>NZ_CP080769.1 GCF_019602855.1 Cupriavidus pinatubonensis | reverse complement strand
GTTCCATTGGAGGATGTCGAGACCGCAACACGGGTGTTGCGTCTTCTGGAGGAACGGTCGATCCGGTACCTGGCACAAGCGGGGCAGCAGTGAAGTAGCAACAGGTACAGCTGCGCCCGGCGAGCGGGACGCAGGGCACGCAGGAAACGAGGGATGGACACAATGGCGGAGGGACTGCGGGACACGGAACGGGACCGGCTGCGCATGACCGTGTTCGCCTGGGCGCTGGCGCTTGCCACCGGGCTGGACTATTTCGACAACGCGAGGTTCGGCTTCTTCACGCGGCACATCGCGGGCGGCATCAACGCTTCGCCTGACGAGCTGGTCTGGGCATCGACGGCCTATGCCATGACGTCTGTGCTCGGCATTCGGCAGCAGCAGTGGTGGGTCGAGCGCGTCGGATACCGGCGCTACCTCGGTTTCAGCCCGAGACGGCCTGTCGCATGATCGAGGCAAACGTCGGCGTTGGCGTGCTGCCGGAAAGTACCGCGGCACGTCATGCAGGAACGATGGCGCTTCGGATCGGCCAGCTCAACGATGAGTGGGCCGAACGCAAGCTGCAAATATGCGTCGCCGACTCCGAGGCGTTGCCGCTGTTTGCGCGCAAGCTGGTCGATCTTCTGGTCGAGGACGGGCTCGGGCGCCAGGACTGAAGTCCGCCCCGCCGCTGTTCCTGCTACGTCTTGTTCGCGACCATCTGCTTGAGCTGGTGCTTGAGCAGCTTGCCGCTGGCGGTGGTGGGGATGGTGCCCACGCGCAGGATCTTCTCCGGGCGCTTGTAGGGCGACAGCCGGTCAACCAGGTACTCCTGCAGTGCCACCGCATCGAATTTTTCGCCATCCTTGATTTCGACGAAGGCGATCACCTCTTCGTTGCCGTCCGCGGCGGGCTGTCCGACCACCGCCGAGAGACGCACCGACGGATGCGTGTTGATCACGGATTCGACCTCGATCGGATAGACGTTGAAGCCGGAGCGGATGATGATGTCCTTGGTGCGGCCCACGATGAACAGTGCGCCGTCGGGCCCGAGCCGGCCGATGTCGCCTGTGTTGAGCCAGCCGTCGGGGCGCAGCGCTTCGTCGGTCAGCTCCGGCGCGCGGTAGTAGCCGCGCATGACGCCCGGCCCCCTTACCCACAGCTCGCCCGGCTCGCCTTCGGGCGCTGGTTTGCCGTCCGGCCCCACCACTAGCAGTTCGGCGCCTTCGACGATCTCGCCCGCGGAGCAGTCGCGGCGCGGCCGGTCCATGCGGGTCACGAACAGCGAGCCCGTATACTCGGTCATGCCGTAGCCATGGTGCAGCGGTTGGCCGAACATTGCCTCAACCTCTTGCTTAAGCGTCGGGTCGAGCGGTCCGCCGCCAGTATAGAGATAGCGAAGCTGAGGCGACGGCGCCAGCGGCGCGCCGCTCGTTCGCACGTACGCGAGGATGCGGCTGAACATGGTCGGCACGCCCTGCATCAGGGTAATCGTCCCCTGGCGGATCGCCGCGGTGACATCGGCGGCGTTGAAGCGGGCGCTGAGGTACAGGGTCGCGCCGGCCTGCAAGGTCGACAACAACAGCGTGCCCAGGCCAAACACATGCGACATCGGCATGACCGCGTAGGCGCAGTCCCCGGCGTGCATGCGGCGGGATTCCACCGTGACGCGCGCGAAATGCAGCAAGCCGCGGTGCGTGACCATCACGCCCTTGGGATGCCCTGTAGTCCCCGAGGTATAGATCAACACGGCTACCTCGTGTGCCAGTGTTTCGGGCTCACGCCCGCTGGTCTCGTCGATGGCGCTGACCATGAGCGGGCCCACTCCTTCCGGAGCGATTTCCCGGGCACGGTAGCGAATGCCGTGCCGCAGAGCGTCCGGCGATGCGGCGTGGGAGAACAGCATCAGCCGCGGACGGCAATGCGCCCGAATCTCCTCGACTTCGCGCGGCGACAGTCGGGCGTTGACCACCACCGGCCACGCGCCCAGTTCCGACAGCGCGAATACCAGCGTGATCACTGCCAGACAGTTTTCCGCCACGATCAATACGCGGTCGCCGGTGCCGACGCCTTGCGTCTGCAGGTAGCGCTGCGCGGCCTCGATGCGCCCCCATAGCTGTGCAAAGGTGACGGTGCGGCCATCCTCAAGCACGGCCGCATGCCCAGGGGTCTGGACAGCCCAGTGGTGTGGGATATCGCTAATCCGTTGTGTAGTATCTCGGTCCGGAGGCATCGCGGGAGTCCTGGTGCTCGGTAAAAAGGCCGTTCGAAGCAAGGCCGTTCGAAGCCGTTCGGCAAGGCGAACGGTGCCAGTGTATGTGGGCAGTCAGTGCGCCGCAATCGCGGATTGGCAAAGGCGGATTTCCTTGTTTCTAAATGCGGCTTGGCATGCTGTTGCCGCATCAGGCCAATTGCTGCTCCGGCCAACGTGGCAAGACTGTCTCGGCCCACGGGGTTGCGATGGTAGCGCGCCCTGTGCCGAGCCGCCCGACTGCGTGCAGTGACAGACCAAACCAGTCGTAGAAGGCCGCTTCCAGATCGTTGCGTGGCGACCAGCCGGTGCGCCGTCTCAGCTCCGCGGATCTGGCCCCGTCGGCCAGCACCTCGAACAGTGCCCGCATCAGACGTTGGGTACGGCATAGCTCGGTCAGCGCGGCACCTTCCGAAAACAGTGTCCGTCGCACCTGCGCAGGCGAGGCGCGCAGCAAGTCAGCGATGAACGCCGCGCTCCAGGCGTGCTGCGGTTGTACGAACACACGACGCGAGATGCGGTGGTGAAGCGACATGCCAGCCGTACTGCCGGATTGCAGCTGCAGTTCCAGGCTGCAGCACGCCGGTTGGATCGCACCGCCATCCAGGCACATGTCGATGGCCTCGAAGGGTGCCACCACCAGGGGATGCCCCGGAACGACCACGCGCTCGAATCCCCGCCGCCGCACCAGGGTTCGGCCCCGCGTCGCCGTGATGAGCAGCGGGAATGCCGGCAGCAAGCCGGACAGGTGGACTGGCGAGGCCGCCTGCAGTTGGACGCGCATGTTCGGGGCACTCGTGTTGCGGCAATCGGTTTACACCACGCCCTTGGTGCGCAACGCTTCCAGCTGCTGCGGTTCAAGCTTGAGATAGCCGCGCAGCACCTCCACGGTGTGCGGAAAGGACGTGGCGACGGAATCTGTCATGGTGGTGCTTGGTGTAACTTTGGGCTGACCGCCGTGCAGAGACGGGCAGAGGTACGGCCCGATAGCGGGCGCGGAATTCAGGCGCCGCGCGCCTCGCGGATCATGTTGCGGGCGATGATGACCTGCTGGATCTGCGTGGTGCCCTCGTACAGCCGGAACAGGCGCACGTCGCGATAGAAACGTTCGATGCCGTACTCGGAGATATAGCCCGCGCCGCCGAGGATCTGCACGGCGCGATCGCATACCCGGCCCACCATTTCTGTGGCGAACAGCTTGCAGCAGGACGCCTCGGTGGAGACGTTCTTGCCCTCGTCGCGGCGGCGCGCGGCGTCGATCACCATGCATTCGGCCGCGTAAAGCTCGGCCTGGCTGTCGGCCAGCATGGCCTGGATCAGCTGGAACTCGGCGATTGGCTGGCCGAACTGTTCGCGTTCCAGCGCGTAGTTCAGCGCGTCGCGCAGTACGCGCTTGGCCACCCCCACGCTGACGGCCGAGATATGCAGACGGCCCTTGTCCAGCACCTTCATCGCGGTCTTGAACCCCTGGCCTTCCTTCAGGCCGATCAGGTTGGCCGCCGGTACGCGTACGTTCTCGAAGATCACGTCGCAGGTATGCGCGCCCTTTTGGCCCATCTTCACGTCGCGCTTGCCGAAGCTGATGCCCGGCGTCCTGGCATCGACGATAAAGGCCGACACGCCGGCCGAACCCTTGATGTCGGGGTTCGTGCGCGCCATCAGCGTAAACATGCCGGCCTGCGGCGCATTGGTGATGAAGCGCTTGGTGCCGTTGACCACGTAGTGGTCACCGTCCTTGATCGCCGTGGTGCGCAGCGAGCCGGCATCGGAGCCGGCATCCGGCTCGGTCAGTGCGAACGATGCAAGGATCTCGCCGGTGGCCAGACGCGGCAGCCAGGCGGCCTGCTGTTCCGGCGTGCCATCCATCAGGATGCCCTGCGAGCCGATGCCCACGGTGGTGCCGAGCAGCGAACGGAACGCCGGCGAAGTCTGGCACAGCTCCATGATCACGCGCGCTTCCTCTTCCATGGTCAGCTCAAGGCCGCCAAAGCGCTCGGGGATGGTCATGCCGAACAGGCCCATCTCGCGCATGTCCTGCACGATGTCCTGCGGGATTTCGTCGGTCTCGGCGACCAGTGCCTCGGCGGGTACCAGGCGCTCGCGCACAAAGCGGCGCACGCTGTCGAGCAGTGCTTCCAGGGTTTCGTTGTCGCGAATCATGTCGGGTCTTCCTGAGTCAAGTCTTGGGGCAGATGCGACCGGCTTGCTCCCTATCCCATAGTCGGGGGCGGGGAGCAAAGCGGGCTGGCGGTCGATCAGTAGCGTTCAAATACCGCGGCAATGCCCTGCCCGCCGCCGATACACATGGTTTCCAGGCCGTAGCGGCCGCCGCGGCGCTGCAGTTCATGCAGCAGCGTCGCCAGGATGCGCCCACCGGTGGCGCCGATCGGGTGGCCCAGCGAGATGCCCGAACCATTGACGTTGAGCTTCTGCTCGATCGCGTCCTGGTCGTTCCACTCCCAGCCCTTGAGCACGGCCAGGACCTGGCAGGCGAAGGCTTCGTTCAGCTCGACCAGGTCCATCTGGTCCAGCGTCAGGTTCAGGCGTGCCAGCAGCTTCTTGACCGCGGGAACCGGGCCGATGCCCATGTGCGAGGGCTCGCAGCCGGCCGCGGCCCAGCCGACCAGGCTGGCCATCGGCGTCAAGCCAAGTTCGGCCAGCTTGTCTTCGGCGACGATCAGGCAGGCGGACGATGCGTCGTTCTGCTGGCTGGCGTTACCGGCGGTCACCGTGCCGTTGGGCATCAGCGCGCGCAGCTTGCTCAGGCTTTCCGTCGTGGTGCCTGGGCGGAAGCCCTCGTCGCGCGCGAAGGTCACGGCGTCGCCCTTGCGCTGCGGCACCTGCACCGGCACGATCTCGGCGTCGAAGCGGCCGGCTTCCCACGCAGCGGCGGCGCGCTCATGGCTGCGCGCGGCGAAGGCATCTGCCTGCTCGCGGGTAATGCCGTAGTCGCGTGCCAGGTTCTCGGCGGTTTCGATCATTCCGGAGATCTTGCCGAAGCGCTCGACCGGCTGCGAACGCTCGCGGCCGCGGTCGAGTCGGTCGTAGAACTTTACGTTGCCCGAGCGCGAGCCCCAGCGCATGTCGGTGGTGTAGTACTCGATGTTGCTCATGCTCTCGACGCCGCCCGCGATCACCACATCGGCGGCGCCGCTTTGCACCATCATCGATGCGGTGACGATGGCCTGCAGGCCGCCGCCACAGCGGCGGTCCAGCTGCATGCCCGGGACTTCGACGGGCAGGCCTGCCTGCAGCGCGGCCCAGCGGCCCACGCAGGGCACTTCGCTGTTGGCGTAGGACTGGGCGAAGACCACGTCATCGATGCGTGCGGGATCGATGCCACTGCGTTCGACGACCGCGCGCACGGTAGTGGCGGCCAGCTGCTCGACGGGAACCGGGCGCAGGCTGCCGCCAAAGGTGCCGACGGCGGTACGGAGGGGAGTGACGATAGCGGCTCGACGCATGAAAGTCTCCTTGTAAATTCTGTTGGGTACGCGAAAAAGGCGGTGGGTCAGGCAGTACCTGCCTGTGCAACGAAAACGGCGCCGCATTGGCGCAGCAGCGTGTGGGCCTGGCGCTCCAGGTCCTCGCGGTGTTGGGGAGCGGCAATGTCCAGCATGCGGCGTACGCGTTGCGACAGGGTCTTGCCGCGCAGATCGGCGACGCCGTGCTCGGTTACGATCAGGCCTGCGTCGGAACGCGCCGTGCTGACCGGGCCGGACAGCTGCGCCACGATGCGGCTTGCGCCCTTGACTGTGGCCGGCAGGGCAACAATGGGCAGGCCGCCGCGGCTGCGCGCGGCCCCGCGCAGAAAGTCCGGGGCACCGCCAACGGCGCCCACGTAGACGCCCGCGGCGACTTCGGCATTGACCTGGCCGGTCAGGTCGACCTCGATGGCCGAGTTGATCGCGGCCAGCTTATCGATGCTGGCGAGCACTTCGGGATGATGGGTATAGCTGGTCTCGCGCAACTGCAGCTGCGGATTGCGGTGCGCCCAGCGCCGCAGCCGTTCGCTGCCCATCAGGACGCCGGCGATGCCAACACCGGTATCAATGGTCTTGCGTGCGTTGGTCAGCACGCCGGCTTCGGCCAGCGCGGCAATGCCGTCGCCGATCGCGCCGCTGTGCAGGCCCAGGTCGCGGCGGTCGCCCAGCGCCGCCACGATGGCCTCGGGCAGGTTGCCGATCCCCATCTGCAGCGTGGCGCCGTCCTCGACCCAGCCGGCGATGTGGCGGGCAATGGCCTGCTCGGCCAGACCGGGCGCGCTGCGCTCCAGGCTGATCGGCGCATGCGCGGCATCCACCAGCAGATCGATATCGTCCGCGGTCAGGTGGCGGCTGCCATAGGTCCATGGCACGTCCGGATTCACTTCCGCGATGATGATGCGGGCGCAGTCGAGCGCGGCGGGGATGTACTCATGCACCAGGCCCAAGCTGTAGCGACCTGCCTCGTCGGGCGGCGATACCTGCACCAGCACGACGTCCGCGCGCAGCGTGCGCTCGCGAATCAGGCCGGGCAGGTGCGAATAGTGGCTCGGCACGATGTCAAGTACACCGGCCTTGGCCAGCTGTCGGTGTGGACCACTGGCGGCATAGCCGAAGAAATCGATGACGTCGGCCTGGACCGGCTGAAGCGTCTCGGATTGGCCGATCCCCACAAAGACGCCGAGCCGGCCGCCCTGCGCGATGGTGTGGCGGTGCCCGACCAGCGCGCGCGTGAGCGTCAGCGGTTCGGCCGTGGCCTGCCCCCACCAGATGTGATCTCCGGGGCGGATCAGGTCGCTCAGGTCAGTGGCAATGCGTGCGGTGTCCAACGTCGTTGCGTTCATGGCGTGCGCTCTTGCTCAGGCGATTTCGGCCCAGCCATGGCTGAGCACGACCTTGTCGCGCTCCAGTACCTTGGCGCGCAGCTGGTAGTGGTTCGGGTTCTCCGTTGTGCGCCAGATTTCCGTCACCAGGGTCTCGCCGGGGAACACCGGGGCGGTGAAGCGGATATCGAGCGCGCGCAGGCGTGCCGGATCGTGCTCCGCACACTGGCGCACCAGGGCATGTGCCACCAGGCCGTAGCTGGCCAGGCCGTGCAGGATGGGGCGTTCGAATCCCGCTGCCTTTGCTACGGCCGGATCCGCGTGCAGCGGGTTGAAGTCGCCCATCAGGCGATACAGCAGCGCGGCCTCGGGGCGGATGGCCTGGGTGTCGGTGAAGTGCGGCGCCTGGTCTTCCGGCGTGGGGCGCAGCGCGGGCAACGGCGTATCGCTGGGTTGACCGCCATCGAGCTCGCTGTAGCCGCCGTCGCCGCGCAAGAAGCTCACTTGCTGCACGGTCGCGAGCAATTCGCCTTCGGCGGTTTCCAGCCGGCGCTCCGTGACCATGATGGCGCCTTTGCCCGCACCCTTGTCAGTCAGGTGTGTGATGCGGTTGTGGCCGACGATGTCGGCGCTGGCCGGCAGTGGACGGTGAAGGCGCATGCGCTGCTCGCCATGCAGCAGCTTGACCCAGTCGATGCCCGTATCGGCTTCGCGCGCCCAGAAACCCGGATAGCCCAGCACGACCGCTTGTGATGGCAGCGTGCGCAGGCCGCCAGCAGCACCCTCGTACACAAAGGGCAGCGCAGCGGTGTCCAGCGGGTTGTTGCCCAGCCCCAGCGCGAGCGCATAAAGCATGGTGTCGCGCTCGGTATAGCGCTGGCGGACCGGGGCGAATGGACGTTGCTTGAGGTGTTGGTAGCTGACTGCCATGTCCTTGTTCCTATGTCATCGTCAGGAAATTGCGCAAAGCATGTCGTCAAAGCCGGATTTGCGCTATTTGACAATGCCAATGGCGGTCTTCGGCGTTTGCGAAAGCCGGGCCTTCACCCCAGTGGAAGGCGCGCTTTCACAAAGGCTGATTGCCTGGCTAGCCGAAGGCAGCGACCATTGCGGCCATGACAAGGGTGGCCGTCCGCATGGAGAGAGCAAACCGTCGGCAGGCCCGCCCCGTGTCCCTTGCACCGCAATTTCATTTTCCGGAATCGCGACTGCTGCTCGTGCCAGCAAACGCTGACGACAATGAACACCAGAGACGTGCCATGATCGAACAGACCCAATCGAACAACTTCCAGGAAATCCGCGATGCCGTCCGCGCGCTATGCGCGGAGTTTCCGGACGAATACTTCCGCAAGGTGGATGAGCAGCGCGCCTATCCGGAGGCCTTCGTCAATGCACTGACCGAGGCGGGATGGCTGGCAGCCCTGATTCCGCAGGAGTACGGCGGTTCTGGCCTGGGGCTGACGGAAGCGTCGGTGATCATGGAAGAGATCAACCGCTGCGGCGGAAATTCCGGTGCCTGTCACGGCCAGATGTACAACATGGGAACGCTGCTTAGGCATGGTTCCAAGGCGCAGAAGGACAAGTACCTGCCGAAGATTGCTTCGGGCGAATGGCGCCTGCAATCCATGGGGGTGACCGAGCCGACCACCGGCACCGATACCACCAAGATCAAGACCTCGGCAGTCAAGAAGGACGGGCGCTACGTGGTCAACGGTCAGAAGGTATGGATCAGCCGCGTGCAGCACAGCGACTTTATGATCCTGCTGGCGCGTACCACGCCGCTGGCAGAGGTAACGAAGAAGAGCGAAGGGATGTCCATCTTCATGGTCGATCTGCACGAGGCGCAGAAGAAAGGCCTGACGGTGCGTCCCATTGCCAACATGGTCAACCACGAGACTAACGAACTGTTCTTCGAAGACCTGGAGATTCCAGAGGAAAATCTGATCGGCGAAGAGGGCAAGGGCTTCAAGTACATTCTGGACGGCCTGAACGCAGAGCGCACGCTCATCGCAGCCGAGTGCATTGGCGATGGCTACTGGTTCATGGACCGCGTGACCAAATACGTCAAGGAACGGCAGGTGTTTGGCCGCCCCATCGGTCAGAACCAGGGCGTCCAGTTTCCGATTGCCGAGTCGTTCATCGAGATCGAGGCCGCGAACCTGATGCGATGGAAGGCGTGCGAACTGTTCGATGCGCACAAGCCGATGGGCACACAGGCCAACATGGCCAAGTACCTGGCCGCGAAGGCGAGCTGGGAGGCCGGCAACGCCTGCCTGCAGTATCACGGTGGTTTCGGCTTTGCCTGCGAATACGATGTGGAGCGCAAGTTCCGCGAGACCCGTCTCTATCAAGTGGCGCCGATCTCGACGAACTTGATCTATTCCTTCGTCGCGGAGCACATCCTCGGCTTGCCGCGGTCGTTCTGACCGGACCTGCGGCCGCGCCTGGTTGAAGGGGCAGAGGCGCGGAAGCCTCTGCCGATACGGCCGCCCCATTCAATGTCTATCGCGGCGGATCCTCCCGACGCGGTTCATCGAAGAAAGGAAGGAAAATGGATCTGCGGATCAAAGACCGAGTTGCCATTGTTACCGGGTCTGCACGCGGGCTCGGCGCGGCAACGGCTCGCCGTCTGGCGGAAGAGGGAGCGCGCGTCGTTGTCACGGACGTGCTCAGGGACCGCGCCGAAGAGACTGCCGCGGCGATGCGTGCCGATGGCCTGCAAGCTCACTGCGTGATCGCTGATATCACCAAAGGCGAAGAAGTGCGCCGACTGGTGGAAGAAACGGTCTCACATTTTGGCGGGGTGCATATCCTCGTCAACAATGCTGGATTTCCGCGAGACAAGTATCTCGTGAAAATGAGCGAGGAAGACTGGGACCTCGTCATGGAAGTCATGCTCAAGGGCGCCTTCCTGTCGACCAGGGCCGTGATGCCGCATTTCATTGAACAGGGTTGGGGCCGCGTTATCAATATCAGCTCGCGTGCGCACTTTGGGAATCCTACGCAGGCAAACTATTCCGCTGCCAAAGCAGGACTGATCGGCATGGCAAAGGCGCTGGCGATCGAAGAAGGGCGCTATGGCGTCACGGTGAACTGCGTGGCACCGGGTTTCATCGAGACTGAGATGGTGCAGGCGTTGCCGACGTACGAAACGATCAAGGAGCGTGCCGTCCAGATGCAGCCGGTCAAACGCGTTGGTCGGCCGACGGATATTGCCGACGCGGTTGCCTTTCTGGCTTCCGAGTGCGCCGGCTTCATTTCCGGTGAAGTGCTGCATGTGAGCGGAGGCCGTTTTGGCTAAGCAGGTGTAAGGCCTGACTCGAATGCTGAACAGGAGTGCATGGTGGTGTACGGAAGAAGAAGCGGAACATGCGAGGACCGCGAGCCGTTTGATGATTCAGGGAGTATCCGTGCCGCACAGGCGCGGACTGATGGAGGCAACCAGGTTCCGCTGAGTCCAAAGCGTTCACAGTGGGCGTGGGCCAATGCAAGAGGACACCACGACTGGATGGATTCGCATACGCCCTTTGCCTACCACGATCAGTGATTCGTTTGCTTTGTCGGCCGGCGACGGTCCGCCGGATTCCGCGGTCTGATCGTCGGCTGACAATCGCCGCTCTTTCGGCAGCAATACTGCCGCCTCGCTGTTTGCCTTCCACTACCTGAGACTCGAATCGGCCATGTGCGGCGAGAAGGGTTCCTCAAGCTAATCCTTTGCGCCGTTGACCATGCCCAGCCTCAAGAGGCGTGGCCGATTGCATTCTTCGCGCCCATGAACTACACACCCATCAAATCCCTGCTGATTGCCAACCGATCCGAAATCGCGATTCGCGTGATGCGCGCCGCCGCCGAGATGAACATCCGCACGGTTGCGATCTACTCAAAGGAAGACCGGCTCGCGCTGCATCGTTTCAAGGCTGACGAGAGCTACCTGGTCGGCGAGGGCAAGAAGCCGCTGGCAGCCTACCTCGACATCGACGACATCCTGCGCATTGCGCGCCAGGCCAAGGTCGACGCCATTCACCCGGGCTACGGCTTCCTCTCGGAGAACCCTGATTTCGCGCAGGCCGTGATGGATGCCGGTATCCGCTGGATCGGCCCGTCGCCCGATGTCATGCGCAAGCTCGGCAACAAGGTCGCGGCGCGTAATGCCGCGATCGAGGCGGGCGTGCCGGTGATGCCGGCCACCGACCCGTTGCCGCAAGATCTGGACGAGTGCAAGCGCCTGGCAGCGGGCATCGGCTATCCGCTGATGCTCAAGGCGAGCTGGGGTGGTGGCGGACGCGGCATGCGTATGCTGGAGAATGAACAGGATCTCGAAACGTTGCTGCCGGCGGCAAGGCGCGAGGCGCTGGCTGCGTTCGGCAACGATGAGGTCTATGTCGA
The DNA here is from genome assembly GCF_019602855.1 of Cupriavidus pinatubonensis. Taxonomy (GTDB): domain Bacteria; phylum Pseudomonadota; class Gammaproteobacteria; order Burkholderiales; family Burkholderiaceae; genus Cupriavidus; species Cupriavidus pinatubonensis. The sequence goes on along the minus strand of NZ_CP080769.1, from coordinate 677,580 downwards.
GAAACTGGTACGCAATGCGCGCCACGTCGAAGTGCAGGCGCTCGGCGATACGCATGGCAACCTGGTGCACCTGTACGAGCGCGACTGTACCGTGCAGCGGCGCAACCAGAAGGTGGTGGAGCGCGCGCCTGCGCCATACCTCGACGCCGCCGGTCGCGCAGCACTGTGCGACGCGGCGATGCGGCTGATGCGCGCGGTCGGCTACACGCATGCGGGCACGATCGAATTCCTGATGGATGCCGACTCGGGCCAGTTCTACTTCATCGAAGTCAATCCGCGTATCCAGGTCGAACACACGGTCACCGAGATGGTCACCGGCGTCGATATCGTCAAGGCGCAGATCCGCATCACTGAAGGCGGCCATATCGGCATGACCGAGAACACGCGCGACGCCGACGGCAAGATCGTGGTGCGCGCTGCGGGTGTGCCGGAACAGTCGGGGATTTCGCTGAACGGGCATGCCTTGCAATGCCGGATCACCACAGAGGACCCTGAGAACGGCTTCCTGCCCGACTATGGCCGGCTGTCCGCGTACCGCAGCGCCGCAGGCTTCGGCGTGCGCCTTGATGCCGGCACCGCCTACGGCGGCGCGGTGATCACGCCCTACTACGATTCGCTGCTGGTCAAGGTCACGACCTGGGCGCCCACTGCTCCCGAGTCGATCCGGCGCATGGACCGCGCGCTGCGCGAGTTCCGCATCCGCGGCGTCGCGTCCAACCTGCAGTTCCTTGAAAACGTCATCAACCATCCGTCGTTCAAGGCCGGCGACGTCACCACGCGCTTTATCGACAAGACGCCCGAACTGCTAGCGTTCACCAAGCGGCAGGATCGCGCGACCAAGCTGCTGCACTATCTCGGCGATGTCTGTGTCAATGGCCATCCAGAAATGGCCGGCCGCTCGCTGCCGTCGTTGCCACTGCCCGCACCGGTGCTTCCCTCGGTAGACGCAACGAGCCCGGTGCCGACCGGCACGCGCGATCTGCTGCGCGAGCTTGGTGCAGAGAAGTTCTCGCAATGGATGCTCGAGCAGAAGCGGGTGCTGCTGACCGACACCACCATGCGCGATGCGCACCAGTCGCTGTTCGCCACGCGCATGCGCACCGCCGACATGCTGCCGATCGCGCCGTTCTACGCGCGCGAACTGCCGCAGCTGTTCTCGATGGAGTGCTGGGGTGGCGCGACGTTCGATGTGGCGCTGCGCTTCCTCAAGGAAGACCCGTGGCAGCGTCTCGAGCAATTGCGCGAGCGGGTGCCGAACATCCTGTTCCAGATGCTGTTGCGCGGCTCGAACGCGGTCGGCTACACCAACTACGCGGACAACGTGGTGAAGTTCTTCGTGCGCCAGGCCGCCAGCGCCGGCGTGGACGTGTTCCGCGTGTTCGATTCCCTGAACTGGGTGCGCAATATGCGCGTGGCCATCGATGCCGTGGGCGAAAGCGGCGCGCTGTGCGAAGGCGCGATCTGCTACACCGGCGACGTCTTCGACGGCTCCCGTCCCAAGTACGACCTGAAGTACTACGTCGGCATCGCGCGCGAGCTGAAGCAGGCCGGCGTGCATGTGCTGGGCATCAAGGACATGGCCGGCATCTGCCGTCCGCAAGCGGCGGCCGCGCTGGTCAAGGCGCTCAAGGAAGAAACCGGCCTGCCCGTGCACTTCCACACCCATGACACCAGCGGCATCTCGGCCGCGTCCGCGCTGGCCGCCATCGGCGCCGGCTGCGATGCCGTGGATGGCGCGCTGGATGCAATGAGCGGACTCACCTCGCAACCGAATCTGTCGAGCATCGCGGCGGCACTGGCCGGCAGCGAGCGCGAGCCAGGACTCAGCCTGGACCGGCTGCACGAGGCATCGATGTACTGGGAAGGCGTGCGTCGCTACTACGCACCGTTCGAATCGGAGATCCGTGCCGGTACCGCCGATGTCTACCGCCACGAGATGCCCGGCGGCCAGTACACCAACCTGCGCGAACAGGCACGTTCGCTCGGCATCGAGCATCGCTGGACCGAGGTGTCGCGCGCGTACGCCGACGTCAACAAGATGTTCGGCGATATCGTGAAGGTGACGCCGACCTCCAAGGTGGTCGGCGACATGGCGCTGATGATGGTGGCCAACGACATGAGCGCTGCCGATGTCTGCGATCCGGCCCGCGAAGTTGCCTTCCCCGAATCGGTGGTCTCGCTGTTCAAGGGCGAGCTGGGCTTCCCGCCCGACGGCTTCCCGGCGGAACTGTCGCGCAAGGTGCTGCGCGGCGAGCCGCCCGCGCCTTACCGCCCGGGCGACCAGATTCCGGCGGTGGACCTCGAGGCAGCGCGCGCCGAAGCCAGCGCGGCTTGCGAACAGCCTGTCGACGACCGCCAGCTGGCGTCGTACCTGATGTATCCCAAGCAGGCCGTCGCCTATCACGCCCACGTGCGCACCTACAGCGATACCTCGGTGGTGCCGACGCCGGCCTTCCTGTACGGCCTGCAGCCCCAGGAAGAAGTGGGCATCGACATCGAGCCGGGCAAGACGCTGCTGGTATCGCTGCAGGGCACGCATGCCGACGCCGAAGAGGGCAACATCAAGGTCCAGTTCGAACTGAACGGGCAGTCGCGCACGGCGGTGATCGAGCAGCGCAGCACCGTGCAGGCCGGTACGTCACGCCACAGCCGTCCGGTTGCGGACCCTGAGAATCCGCTGCATATCGCCGCGCCGATGCCAGGCTCGATCGTGACCGTCGCAGTCCAGCCAGGGCAGCGCGTGACCGCGGGCACAACGCTGCTGGCGCTGGAGGCGATGAAGATGGAAACCCATATCGCCGCCGAGCGCGACTGCGAGATTGCGGCCGTGCATGTGAAACAGGGTGACCGTGTCGCCGCCAAGGAATTGTTGATCGAACTGAAACCTGCGGACTGATCTCGGTTCGGTGTGCTGTTCCTTGAAGACCGCAGGAGGGCGCAAGTCAGTCTGCCGATCCGGCGCGTTAGCGCCGGATCGGTATTCTTACGCGGCCTCGCTTCCCTGTCGGACCCGCAGTGTGGTCAATCCGCGGTAGAGCGGGTTGCCATTCCAGTCCGGTTCGGCATCGACGAGCGAAAGCGTGGGCCATTGGCGCAGAAGCGCGCGGAAGACGATCTCCGCTTCCATCAGCGTCAGCGCGGCGCCGATGCAGACATGCGGGCCATGCCCAAACGAAAGGTGCGAACCATCACGCCGTGTGACATCCAACTGATCGGGGTTGGGATAGCGCGCCGGATCGCGATTGGCCGCGCCGATCAGGCCAATGACCAGGTCTCCGCGCCGCAGCTGTCGCCCATGGAGGAGCATGTCTGTGGCAACCCGACGGCCGGTGTATTGGACCGGGCTCTCATAGCGCAGCAACTCGCGCAGGGCATTGGGTAGCAGTTCCGGTTCCTGCCGCAGGCGCTGCCACTGTTCGGGATGGCTCAGCAACGCATGCAGCCCGTTGCCGAGCAGATTGCGCGTCGTTTCATGACCGGCGAACAGCAGCATGGCGCATTGCGCCAGGAGTTCAGCCCCGCCCTCGATCCTGCCTTCCGCTTCCGCATACAGCAGGTGCCCGATCAAATCCCTCTGCTCCGGCTGCGACTCGCCCGCGTCCTGTGCCTTGCGGCGTGCCAGCATCGCTTCAAAGGCAGCGGCCATTTTGAGCAGGCTGATCTGGGCGCGCCGTTTCAGCGACGCGTCGGGATCCGGTGCGCCGATGAAGGCGGCCAGGTCTTCGGACCAGGCCAGGAAGTCGGACTGGTCCTCGCCGTCCATACCGAGCAGCCGGGCAATCACCATCGCCGGCAGTGGTCTGGCGATCGATTCCATGAAATCAAAGGCCTCGGTGCCTGACTGCTTCGCCATCTGTCCGGCGACCATTTGTTCGATGGTGCCCGCAAACGCCCGCAGGGCAGCGGGCCGGAACCCGGCATTGAGTATCTGTCGCAATCTCGTATGATCGGGCGCATCCACAAACAGCATGGCACGGCTGAACAAGCGCTGGAAAGGACAAAGCGCCTGTCGGTCGTCATCGCTGCCACGCATCACCCATCCGCCAGTACGTCGCGCGGAATAGCTCGGGTCGCGCAGCATGGCTTCCACATCTTCATGGTTCGAAAGCAGCCAGGCGCCACCGAAGAACTCTTCGCTCCAATGTATCGGGCCACGCGCGCGCAGCATGTGGTAGGCGGGATATGGGTCGCGCAGGAACGCGGTGTCGACCAGCCGGTCGCGGGATTTCAACGCCTTGTCCGTGACTTCCCGGCCGTGAGGCTGGCGTGGTGATCCGGAGGTGAGGGCTCGATCGATGACGGTGGTGCTGCCGGTAGTGCTGGACATGAGGGATCTTGTTTGGCTGGCGGATGATGCCGGGTAGCCGCCTGGCGTCCGGCGGGCATGTCTGCGTCCTTTTTGCCGTTTCGAATGGTGACTGCACCGGCGCCAGGAGTCTGAGGCCAGATCGTACTCAGGTCTGGATTTGCACCGCAACTTTGCTTGAGGATGCAAGTTAGGGGGGCGGTCGCGGCGAAAAGCGGGAAGAAGCGGACGACTTGTTGATCGATGGAGTGAATTGCGCTTGATGGAGGCTTCAAGGCCACGCGTCAGTCGAACTCGACAGGGCCGGAGAACAGGGGGATGCGAACCCGGCAAGTGGGTGGTTGAGACGTCGATTGCGACGTACAGAAATTCTTTGACGAACGCTGGCAGAGGGCCGGATCTCCAGGGCGTCGATGAGAATGCGGTGTACCCCTCGAAGAAGGCACGCCACTGAATTCATCTCCCTGGAGACGGGCAGGTCACTGCGGTCTTTCTATTTCAAAGTACGGAAAGCCTTCCTGGGTAGCGGTTGCGGGATGGGCGTTCTCGCCGTCCAATAGTGTGCAGGCCTTCGCCATCGACGATGACATGGCGGGCCGGCGCCTGGCACCGGGAGGGTGCCCGTACCACCGTCGGAGTATTACGATCATGCCCCTGGACTCTCAGATTGCCGGTGTATTGCGCGCGCTGGAAGGCGCGCCGCCGATGGAAACCCTGGTGCTGGACCGATTGCTCCCGCTCATCTGCATGGCAGCCCTTTCGGTACGTGCACGGGCAGCCATTACACAGAAGGGCCAGTGGATCAGGCAGGTAATGGGATGAGGGCCAGTGGGGTCTCTAATCGAATGGCATGTCGAAATGCAAAGCAGCAGAATTTCCCTGAGCGCATTGGTCGAACGATGGCTTGGACTCTCCGCTTCGACGCCGAAGCGCATTACACGTATACGCCAATCGGAAGCCCACAAGGGCTGCGTGCAAGTCAGGGTTGTCCGGGACGCCGATGAGCTTTCGCTGTTCTGCTTTCGTCATGCGGACGGCTCATGGCGGGTGTTCCCGCCGCACCAGGCCGCATAGCGCAGGTCGGCTTTCCCGGCCTCGGCAAGATGGGCGGCGCCATCGCCGAGCGCCTGCTTGGGCAACCGTTTCAGTTGCACGTGTACAACCTTTCCAAAGGCTATAAGGGAGGAGGAGGCCACATGTCCCAATCCTCGCAGGTCGTCATGACGCTGGAGCGCGGGCTCCAGGTTTTGCGCGCCTTCCGTGCCGAGCGCGCTCCGCTCAGCAACGGCGAACTGGCCCGGCGCACGGGGTTGTCCAAGTCCACGGTGTCGCGCCTTACCACCACGCTGCTTCGGCTGGGCTTCATCCGGCGGGTCGCGCAAGGTACGCAGTTTGAACTGGCGCCAGGTGCTCTTGGCATCGGTCATGCCTATCTTGAGACGAATCCTGTCACGCGACTGGTGCATCCCTATATGCAGCAGGTTGCTGACCGGCTCGACGTTTCCATGGCGCTTGCCGTTCCCAACGACCTCGATATGCTCTACATCGCCTGCCGCACCAGCGCACGTATCTCCACGCTGCGCCTCGGCGTCGGCTCGCTGCTGCCGATGGGCTCGACTGCGATCGGCCGTGCATACCTCTGGGCCCTTCCTCCTGGCCGACAGGCGCAGTATCTTGCCGCGCTGATGGAGGCGGCGGGTCCTAAGGCGGCTGAGGTCAGGGTCGGCATCGAAGGCGCATTCGAAGACCTGTGGCAAAGCGGGACATGTTTGTCGATTGGGGAGTACCAGCGGGACGCATGGGGTGTTGCGCTGCCAATCCGCGTCGGCCGCGATGCGACCTTGATGGCGTTGAATTTCGGTGCGGTCGGCCTGAACGTTGACTCGGCCGGCATCCGGCAGAACCTCGCGCCGGCACTCAGGAATGCGGCGACAGAGCTGACGGCGCTTCTGCGGGACGTCGACGTCGACGTCGAGCCGCTGCCTAGCTGCTTTGGGCCTGATGCGTGACCCGCATGCCATCCCCTTGATGGCGACACCGCTGGGCGCCAGCCCGTCGCCATCCGCCGGCTCAGGCCAATCACGGCCGCCTTTTGAAGTGCTGTAAGCCTTGCGCACGATGCTGGCGCGAAGGCCCGGGCCCGAGGCGAGATTGCCGGCCCGGCTCCAGCCTGCCCGCACGTAGCCGCAGCGGCTTCGCGATCGGCATTCACGGCCGCCACTTGTAATGCTTTGCGCGCATTTCATCCGGGCGCGTGGCGTGCAAACAATAGCATTCACTGTACGGAATGGCGGTCTGGCAACCATTGATGGGCCTCGCGCTGGGACCGTTTAATGGATCTCAGGACGACACCAGACCGGAGACCCCAACATGACCGTCGATGCCGAGACCCAGGCTTTCATGGCGAAGCTTAGCGCTGCCGCTACCAAGCCGCGCCACCTGATGACGCCGGCGGAGGCCCGCGAGGCGTTCGGGAGGCTGCGCGGCATCCTCGCGCCGGGACCGGAACTGCCCGAGGTGTGCGACATCGCGATTCCCGTTGAAGGCGACGTCTTGCCTGCGCGGCTCTACGTGCCCGACGGGCAACCGACCGCGCTGCTGGTCTACTTTCACGGCGGCGGCTGGGTGGTCGGCGGCATCGCGGAGTTCGATCCTCTGTGCCGCGAACTGGCCTCGGGCGCCGGCATTGCCGTGGCGCTGGTCGAGTATCGCAAGGCGCCCGAGCATCCGTTCCCGGGCCCGGTCGAGGATGCGTGGCGGGCCGCGTGCTGGCTGTCGGCCATGCGCGGTGAATTGCTCGGGGCGGAGTTGCCGCTGCTGGTTGGCGGCGACAGCGCCGGGGCCAATCTCGCCATCGCTACCACGCTGCGCGCCCGCGAAGAAGCGGGGCCTGCCTTCGCCGGCCAGTTGCTGGTGTACCCGGTCACGGATTGCCGTTTCGACCGCCCCTCGTATGTCGATCCCGCCAACCAGCTGCTCACAAGCCGCGAGGCGATGCAGTGGTACTGGACGCAGTACGCGCAAGACGAAGTATCGCGTGCATCCAGGCTGGCATCGCCTTGCCGCGAGCCCGACCTGTCCGGGCTGCCCGAAGCCATCGTGCTGACGGCCGAGCACGACGTGCTGCGCGACGAAGGGGAGGAGTACGCGAGCCGGCTGCGCGAGGCCGGCGTGGCCGTCCATCACTGGCGCGCGCCGTCCCAGATGCATGGTTTCCTGATGATGCTCGGCATCCTGCCGGGCAGCAGAGCAGGCTTGCGTTTCGTCTGCGAGCGCCTGCGCGTCGTCGCCGCGGCAGCGTCGGCCTGATTTCCCACCCATTTCGCACTTTCACAAGGAGACAGCCTCATGGGCCAAGACTCGACTATTCTCGACGCAGTGATCGTCGGAGCCGGCTTCGCCGGGCTATATGCCATCAAGCGGCTGAGCGACGCGGGCTTTTCCATCCAGGCGTTCGAGGCCGGTGACGGCATCGGCGGCACCTGGTACTGGAACCGCTATCCCGGTGCCCGGGTGGACCTCGAGTGCTGGGACTACTCCTACTCGTTCTCGCCGGAACTGCAAGATGAATGGGACTGGCCGGAGCGCTACCCAACCTCATCGGAACTGATGCGCTACCTGAACCACGTGGCGGACCGCTTTCGTCTGCGCGAGTCGATCCAGTTCAATACGAAGGTGAGCTCGGCCGTGTTCGACGAGCAGGCCAATCTCTGGAACGTCACGACGTCGGACGGCAAGACGGTGAAGGCGCGCTTCTTCGTGCCCGCAACCGGTGTCCTGTCGGTGCCGAAGCCGCCCGAGATCCCGGGCATCGAGACGTTTGGCGGCCAGACCTATCACACCGGCCGCTGGCCACACCACGAAGTCGATTTCACCAACAAGCGCGTCGGGGTGATCGGCACCGGCTCGTCCGGTATCCAGGTGATCCAGGCGCTGGCCGGAAAGTGCAAGCACCTCACGGTATTCCAGCGTACCGCCGTCTTCGTAGTGCCGGCCAAGAACCACCCCCTGACTCCGGCGATGCGCGCGCGGGTGCGCGCCACCTACGGCGAGCGCCGCGCCATCAGCCGACTCACGCGCTTTGGCATCGCGGTGCCGATGTCATCGGAATCGGCGGTCGAGGCCACTGTCGAGGAACGCCAGAAGAAGTACGAGAACGCCTGGGAGAACAGCCAGCTTCTCGGTTTCCGCATGTGCTACGGCGACATTCTCGCCGACGAGGCCGCCAACGAAACGGTGGCGGAGTTCATCCGCGGAAAGATCCGCGAGATCGTCAAGAAGCCGGATGTCGCGGAGAAGCTGCTGCCGCGCGGCTTCCCCTTCGGCACTAAACGTCCGTGCCTGGGCGACACCTACTACAGCGTCTACAACCGCGACGATGTCGAGCTGGTTGACCTGCGCGCCACGCCGATCGAGCGCATCGTGCCTGACGGCGTGGTGACCAGTGCCGGGCTGCACGAACTGGACGTGCTGATCTGCGCAACGGGCTACGACGCGCTGACCGGTGCGCTGACGCAGATCGACGTGCGCGGCCTGGGCGGACGCAAGCTGACCGACAAGTGGTCAGAGGGTGCCAAGACTTATCTCGGCCTGATGTCTGCCGGCTTCCCGAACCTGTTCACCGTGACCGGTCCGGGCAGTCCTGGCCCGTTGGCCAATATGTCGATGAGCATCGAGCAGCATGTGGACTGGATTACGCACTGTATGGAACATCTGCGCGATCACAACATCGACCGCATCGAGGCAGGCCACCACGCCGAAGAGGCGTGGATGCAGCACGTGCAGGAGATCGTCAGCCGCACGCTGTACCTGAAGGCGAATTCCTGGTACCTGGGCGCCAACGTACCAGGCAAGCCACTGGTATTCCTGCCATACCTCGGCGGCCATGGAACCTACCGCAAGAAGTGTGACGACGTGGCTGCGGCTGGCTACGAGGGCTTTGTCCTGCGTCATCGGGAGGTGAGCGAAGCTGCCAATGAACCTGTCAATGCAGGTAATGGTGAAGCTGCGCGGTCCGCGGCTGCCGGCATGCTGGGAGGTGGAGCATGAACGGGGCCGTAAGCATGAACGATCGGAAGGGACGACTGGCGGGCAAGGTCGCCTATATCACGGGCGCGGGTGCCGGCATCGGACGTGCGGCGGCCGAGTTGTTCGCGAGCGAAGGCGCGACCGTGATCGTCGCGGAGTTCAACGCAGCAGCCGGACGCGCTGTCGTGGAAGCCATCGTGGGCGCCGGCGGCAGCGCGCACTTTGTACAGACCGATGTGACGAGCGAGGAAAGCGTGCGCGAGTCCATCGCGGCGGCGGTAGAAATCGCCGGCCGCATCGACGTGCTCTACAACAATGCCGGCGGCTCCAGCGGCGCCGACGCGCAGGTGACTGACTGCCCGGCCGACGAATTCTGGCGCGCCGTCAAGGTCGACCTGTTCGGTACGTGGGTGACCTGCAAATATGGCATCGCCGCGATGATGAAGACCGGTGGCGGCTCGGTGATCAACAGCAGTTCCGTTTTCGCGCTGGTGGGTACGCGCAGCAAGGACGCCTATACGGCCGCGAAGGGCGGGGTGTCCGCCATCACGCGGTCGATGGCCGTCGAGTACGCACCGCACGGCATTCGCGTCAACGCCATTGCACCCGCGGTAACCGTGACCGAGCGCGTGCAGGGCCTGATCGCCTCGCAGCCAGAAGTGATCCGTAAAACCAGCGAACGCCAGCTGCTTGGTCTGGTCAAGCCGGCCGAGGTCGCGCGCGCGGCGCTGTATTTCGCATCGGATGACTCTGTGACCACGACGGGACAGATTCTGCCTATCGACGGCGGATTCTCGATTTCCTGACCCGGAAACGGTCGCTAAAACCTACATATCCGGAGGAGACACATGAAAACCATCATGACCGCGGCCCTGTCCGGCCTGTTCGCCACGGCAGTCGCAGCCCAGAGCCCCGTCGCCGGCCAGCCCATCCGTATCGCCGGCGCACTCGATCTCAGCGGTGCGGCAGCCGACGTGGGCAAGGACGCGCTCGCCGGCGCCCAGTACGCCGTCGATGAACTCAACAGGAAAGGTGGCGTGCAGGGGCGCAAGCTCGAACTCGTGTACCGCGACAGTGCAAGCAATCCGCAGAAGGGCGTCAGCCAGGCCACGGCGTTGTTGCAGGAAGGCGCCGCGATGCTTCTGTCGCCGCAGTCGTCCGCCGGTGCGCTGGCAGTCAGCAAGGTGGTCGCCGCGAAGATGAAGGTGCCGACCTGCGTGGGCACGTCGATTGCCGACGACATCACGATGAAGGACTTCAACCCCTACGTCTATTCGGTCACCCCGACTTCCTACATGGAAGGCAGGGCGCAGGCGGCGCGGTTTGCCAAGCTGCCGTACAAGCGCTATGCGCTGCTGAGCGCCGACTACGCCGGGGGGCGGGCAGGGGTGAACCGGTTCAAGGAGTTCCTGAAGGAACTGAACCCGCAAGTGGAATTCGTGGTCGAGGAATATCCGAAGTTCGGCGCCACCGATTACACCGCTTCGATCAACAAGATCCTCGCGGCCAAGCCCGATTACGTCTTCTCGATCCTGTTCGGCTCGGATCTGCTCACATTCTCCCGTCAGGCAGGCTCGCTGGGCTTTTTCAAGCAGATCAACAACCGCTTTATCTCGCTCTACGACTTCAACACGCTGAAGGCTATGGAGGGGAGCGCCCCGATCGGAACCGAAGGATGGCAACGCGCCCCGGCCAATCAGTTTCGCAAGGGCGACTCCGAGGCAAAGGCGTTCGTCGACGGTTACAAGGCGAAGACCGGCGGCTACCCGTCGGACTGGACCGTGATGACATACGATTGCGTCACGACGTGGGCGCAGGCCGCGAACCTTGCAAAGTCCACCGATGCGGCGGCGGTGATGCAGGCCATTGAAAGCGGTGAGTTCAACTCGCCGCGTGGCAAGTACCGCTTCGCGAAGTACGACCACCAGGCCGACGTGCCCGTGTACTTCGGCAAAGTGGTGCAGGACAAGGAACTTGGCCAGGCCGTGCTGGCGATCGAAGACACCATCGCCGGATCGGTGTCGCGGCCGAGCGAGGCCGCGGTGCAAAAGACCCGGCGCACCGAGTGAGTCAGACATGGATCTTGGACTGAAGGGGCGGAAGGTCCTGGTGACCGGCGCCTCCCAGGGTATCGGCGAGGGCCTTGTGCAGGCTTTCGCCGGGGAAGGCTGCGATCTGCTGCTGGTGGCGCGCTCGGGCGCGCGCCTGGAAAGCCTCGCCGGTGCCCTGCGCGAACAACATGGTGTGGCGGTCGATATGTTCGCCATCGACATGACGGCGCCGGGCGCCATCGCCGAGGTGGCCGCGTTCGGTGTTGATGCCGATGTGCTGGTCAACAACGCCGGCGGCATTCCGGGCGGCAATCTATGGCAGGTGGACGAGAGTGCGTGGCGCAATGGCTGGGAGCTGAAGGTATTCGGCTACATCCACCTGACGCGGTTGATGTACACCGCGATGAAAGCGCGCGGCGCAGGTGTGATCCTCAACAATATCGGCAACGGCGGCGAGAACTTCGATTTCGACTATATCGCCGGTACCACCGGCAACGCGGCGCTGATGGCCTTCACGCGCGCACTCGGGGGTCGCAGTCTCGACGACGGCATTCGCGTGCTGGGCATCAATCCCGGGCCGGTCGACACGGAGCGCATTCGCAAGGTGCTGTGTGCCCGCGCCGGGGAGACGGGCGATGGCGTCCAGGCCGCGCTGGATCGCATGCCGCTGCGGCGTCCGGCGTCGGTCGCCGAGGTCGCTGACCTGTTCGTCTATCTCGCATCCGACCGGTCGCGCTATACCAGCGGGACGATCATCACGGTAGACGGTGGACTGGCCTCGCGGCGGACGATCGCATAGGTCTACCTGGCGTGCAGGGGTGGCAAGGGCTGCGGGCTAATCCCCATGTCCCTTGCCAACTCGCATGTCAAAATGGATGGCAAGTCGGCCCGCTGATGGGCACCTGCCGCGACGGTTGCGAGCAGAGAAGAAAACGGAGACTGCCATGCTGCACCCCTTTTCCGTGAGGCCCAAGGGTCACCGCTATCAGTTTCAGGCCAGCAAGACAGGCCCTCGTCCGCCGCGCGAGGACCGGGTGGAAAGCGACGTGATGGTGACGCCGCTCGCACGCGGGCTGGCGGTGCTTGCGGCCTTCAGCAGCAAGCGGGATTGGCTCGGCAATAAGGAGATTGCACTGGAAGCCGGCATTCCGGGTCCGACCGTGTCTCGCCTGCTTCACTCGCTGGTCGAACTCGGCTATGTGCACTACGACGCGGGACGCCGCAAGTACCGGCTGGCGGCACCAGCCCTGACACTCGGATACGCGGCCGTGGCCGAAGGCGAAATACAGGTCGCGGCCCGCACCGACATGCAGAAATTCGCCGATGCCACCGATTCCTACTTCATGCTCGGGACGCGCGACCGCCTCGACGTGGTCGTGATCGATACCCGCGTGGGCTGCGATGCGAAACTCTCGATCGACATGAGCCCCGGCACGCGCCTGAGCATCGCCGGCTCGGTAGCGGGCGCCGTGCTGCTGGCCGCTTTGCCCGAACTAGAGCGCTGCTACCTGGAGGGCGTGCTGGCGCGCAAGGGAGGGGGAGAGTGGCCCTCACAGCGCCGGCGCGTGGCGGAGAAGATTTCGCAGGTGCGCGACATGGGCTTCGCCACTTCGCTTGGGGAGTGGGTGCCGGAGATATCGTCGGTGTCGGTCCCGCTGTGCCTGCCGGAACATCCACCCTGGGTGCTGTCCTGCATCGGGCTGACCACCCAGATGTCGAGGCCGCGCGTGGAGCGGGAGATCGGTCCACGCCTGGTGGCGATGGCGCAATCGCTTCGAGAGCGACTGCTGGCCGACTGAAAGCGCGGCTCAACCAGAGGCTGAACACGAGAAGGCGGGGCACAGCGGCAGCTGTGTCCCGCCTTCTCGTTCGCGATCACCGTAGTTCGCCGCGCGCGCGGCCGATCGGATAGACGCGGCCGCCGCACAAATTGCCTGTTCCAGAGTACGGAAAATCCACGCCCCACGCATTGTCGGCGCGATGGCCCCGCTCCTACCCTGCTTCACAACATCCACACCCGGGCGGGCAAGTGGAGACGGAAGTGCGGCAATCGGGCCCGATCAAGCGTCGGGCAAGGAGGAGACGGGTGGACTGGCAACTTTTGGGTGCCCAGGTGCTGGCGGGGATCGCCAACGGTGGGCTGTATTTTCTTGTCGCGTCAGGGCTCACGCTGTTGTGGGGCGCCCTGGGCGTGATCAACCTTGCGCACGGCTCGTACTTCATGCTCGCGGCGTTCGGCACTGCCGCATGCATCCAGCAGTGGGGTGCGGAAGCCGGCTTTCTGGCCGCATGTGTTGCCATACCGGCGTTGACCGCAGCAGCAGGCGCCGGACTGGAAATATCGCTTTTTCGGCGTGTCTACCATTCGGGCATGTGGGGCCAGTTGCTGCTGTCATTCGGGCTGCTGCTGGCGCTGAACAACATCACCCGCCTGGTGTTCGGCACGCAGCCCATGTCGATGGCGCCGCCGCGCCAGCTCGCCGGCTTCGTCGAGCTGGGCGCCTTCAGAATGGCCAGCTACCAGATCGCCGTGCTGGCGGTGACGGCGGCAGTGGCCTGCTACCTGTGGCTGCTGCTTGGCCGCAGCCGGACCGGCCGGCTTATCCGTGCCGCGGTGGACGATCCGCAAATGCTGGAAGCGGTAGGCGTGGACGTGCGGCGCCTGCGCACCACCGTGATGGCCATTGCCGCGCTGCTCGCCGGGATTGCCGGCGCCATTGCCGTGCCGCGCGGAGCGATCAATACCGGAATCGATGTGCAGATCGTGCTGATCGGCTTCGCCGTGGTGGTGGTGGGCGGCCTCGGCTCAGTCTGGGGCGGCCTGGCTGCCGCCATGCTGATCGGCGTGGCCGAGACGGTTTCCACGCTGTTCGTTGACCAGGGCGGCGAGGTCGTTATCTTCGCCGTCATGGTGCTCGTGCTGCTGTTCAAGCCCACGGGCTTCCGCACCATCGCCGGGAGGGAGTAGCCATGCAGGATTTCGATTGGAAAAGGGTTCGGGCGTTGCTGTCTGTCGGCGCGGTGTTCTGCGCGCTCCCGTTCTTCATGCCCGCAGCCATGCTGCCCGAACTGACACGCACCGTGGTGCTGGCCGGGGCGGCGATGACGCTCAACGTGCTGGTCGGCGCGACAGGCCTGATATCGATGGGCCAGGGGTTGTTCTATGGGCTGGGCGCTTACGCGGTGGCCATCGGCACGATCAAGCTCGGCATGCCCTACTGGCAGTCCGCCCTGATCGCGCTGGTCATTGCCGTACCGCTGTCGGTGCTGGTCGGCTACATCTCGTTGCGGGCGAAGCACCTGTTCTTCGGGTTGCTCACGCTTGCCATCGGCCAGGTCGCCTTCGTGATCGTGGCGCGCAGTTACAGCTTCACCGGCGGGGACGACGGGCTCGTCGGCGTCACCATCCCGGTATGGCTGGAGTCCGGCCTCGCGCGCCATGTCTTTGCGGTTGCCGTGTTGGTGGTGGCCGGCCTGTTCCTGCTGCGAATGCTGGCGTCGCCGTTCGGCGCCATGCTGGGCGCTGTGCGCGACAACGCCGACCGGGTCGCCTCGCTCGGGGGGAATCCCCGGCTGTTCGAGATCGCGGCCATGGTGATTGCCGGCACGCTCGGCACGGTCTTCGGCATCCTGTCGGCGACTACAGAAGGTAACGTCGATCCGGGGATGTTCTCGTGGAGCATGAGCGCGATGCTGCTGATGATGGTGGCGCTGGGCGGACGATCGCTGTTCCTCGGTCCCATCCTCGGCACCGTGGTGCTCGAACTGTCGCGCTCGCTCATCCAGATCTACTCGCCGGATGCGGACCTCATGGTCGGGTTGCTGGTTATCGCCTGCGCCGTGCTGTTTCCCGAAGGGCTCGCGCCGCCTGTCGCCGCGCGTGTGAGCCGGCTGGCGCGCCGACGCAGCGGCTCAGCCGCACCCCTTACCACCCGTGACACGAGCGAGGGCCACCAATGAACGCCATCCGACAACCCGTCGTGAGTACCTCCAACGTCGCGAAGTCCTTCGGCGGCTTCACGGCAGTCGGCGGCGTCTCGCTGGACATCTACGACTCCGAGGCCGTTGCCATCATTGGTCCGAATGGCGCCGGCAAGAGCACGTTCTTCGACCTGCTGACGGGCCGCAAGATCCCCGACAGCGGCGAAGTGCGGCTGTTTGGCGAACCAGTGACTGACTTGCCTCCGTGGCAGCGCGTCAGGCGCGGTCTCGGTCGCTCGTTCCAGATCAGCAGCGTGTTCCGCAATGCGACGGTGCTGGAGAACGTGCAGATCGGTCTGATGCTGGCCCGCGGGCGCGCCTGGAACATGTTCGGCCGCGCGTCGGCCATGCTCAGGCAGGAGGCTGGCGCGGCGCTGGAGCAGGTCGGACTGCAGGCGAAGCGCGACATGCTGGCCGGCGACCTGTCGTACGGCGACCAGCGCACGCTGGAACTCGCCGTGGCGTTGTCGACGAAACCGCGCGTGCTGCTGTTGGACGAACCCACGGCGGGCATAGGCCGCGAGGAGTCCCGCAAATGCCTGGCGTTGATCCGCGCGATTGCCGCCAGCGAGCGCATCCCCATCGTGTTCGTCGAGCACGACATGGACGTGGTCTTCTCGTTCGCCACACGCGTGGTCGTGCTGGCGGCGGGCAAGGTGCTGATCGACGCAGAGCCGCAGGCCGTGCGCTCGGATTCCCGTGTGAAGGAGGCCTATTTTGGCGAAGACATCTGACGAAGTGCTGGCAGTCATGGGAATGGACGCGGGCTACGGCCACGTCAAGGTAATCCGCGATGCGAACCTGTCCGTGCGCGCCGGCGAAGTGGTGGGACTGGTAGGGCGCAATGGCGCTGGCAAGACCACCTTCATCAATGCGGTCTCGGGCCTGGTGAAGGCGAGCGCCGGCGCCGTTGTGGTAAACGGCCACGACGTGGCGGGTATGGCTGCCCACAAGCGCGTGGCAGCGGGGCTTGCCATCGTGCCGAGCGGCGGCCGCCTGTTCCGTTCGCTGACCGTCGAGGAAAACCTGTCCATTGGTGTCAAGGGCGCTACCGCATCGCAACTGGAATCGGTCTACGCGCTGTTCCCCGAGATGCGCGCGTTCCGGGCGCGCTACGCCGGCAAGCTGTCGGGCGGCGAGCGGCAGATGGTGGCGATCAGCCGGGCGCTGCTGCTGCAACCGCGCCTGCTGCTGCTCGATGAACCGAGCGAAGGTCTCGCGCCCATCGTGGTGCTGCGACTGGCGGAGGTAATCAAATCGCTCTGCTT
This sequence comes from Cupriavidus pinatubonensis, assembly GCF_019602855.1. Taxonomy (GTDB): domain Bacteria; phylum Pseudomonadota; class Gammaproteobacteria; order Burkholderiales; family Burkholderiaceae; genus Cupriavidus; species Cupriavidus pinatubonensis. The sequence continues at coordinate 660,946 of NZ_CP080769.1, read as the reverse complement.
GCGCGGCATCGGCATCCTGCTGGCGGAGCAGAACGTGAAGTTCACGGACCTCGTATGCGACCGCTGGTACGGCATCGAGAAAGGCGACATCGCACCCGTGGATGCAGCGCTGGGCCAGGGCGGCGGACGGGTGGGGCGGGTGGCAGCGGCACACTAAACGATGATCGTGCATCCGAAGCGCCTCGCCCGGACATGCCGCGCAGCATCCCTTTCCGGGAAACGTTGATGATGCAATCTCTGCCAATCCCCGAGATGCTGCAGCCGGGCGCGGACCTGAATTGCCTGCCGGCCAGCCGTACGATGGTCGTCCCGCTGGCTCGCGGCCTGGCCGTGCTGGCTGCGTTCGACAGCCAGTGCACGTGGCTGCGCAACCACGATGTTGCGCGGAGGACGGGACTGGCGCCGGCCACCGTTTCGCGGCTGGTCCATTCGTTGGTGATCCTCGGCTATCTGCGGCAGGACACGGAACGCCGCCGCTACCGGCTGACCGCGGCGACGCTGGCGCTGGGCTACGCGGCCATCGCCGATGCGGCCGTACAGTCAGCGGCGCACGACCACATGCAAAGACTGGCCGATACCTATGACGCCTGCGTCGTGCTCGGTACGCGTGACCGGCTCGATGTGGTCATACTGGAAACGCGGGTCGCTCGCCTGGTGCCGTTCGATTTGCGACTCGCAGCGGGCATGCGCCAGCGCATCGCCTGCTCGGCGATGGGCTGGGCGCTGCTTGCGACGTTGCCGGAACGGGAGCGGACGTACCTGCAGGGCAGCATGGAGAGCAAGGCCGACCGGCACTGGCCCGCGGTGCGACGCGGCATGGCCGAGGGTATCTCGCAGGTCAGCGGGCCTGGTTACTGCGTGGGGCGGTGCGAGTGGAATCCCGGGCTGGTGTCCGTCGCCGTGCCAGTCCGCGTGATCGGTCGTCCGGCCCTGGCATTGGCCTGCATCGGGCCGGCGAAGCAACTGGGCCGGGCCCGTATCGAGCGGGAAGTCGGACCCAGACTTGTCAATGTCGCGCTGGCGTTGCAGGAGCGGCTGTGAGGTGCGCGTGAGCCTGCGGTCGGACGTGAAACAGCCTAGAGAACACCGGCTTCCTTGCACACGACGTACACCGTATCGCTCGCGCCGCGCGATGCGCCATTCGCCCCCACGGCCATTCCGTGCGTTGGAACAGATTACAGTCACCACGCCGTGTTCCAAGGTACGGAAGGATGCAGAGCGCCGCTCCCGCGATACGCCGCCGCAAGTTAAGCTCAGATTGATCGGCTCAAGGAGCCTGTCTCTCGGCTACGCGGCCGTCGCCGATGCTGCCATACACGACCTTCCGGGACTGGAGATGTCGAAGCTGGCCCATGCGACCGATACTTGCGTTCTGCTGGGCACGCGCAACCGTCTTGACCAGACAATATGACTTTCCTTTCGTCAAAGCCGACGGACGCTTCGCGCATTGGCGCATGGGCGCCGCTGGGCAACCGACGCTTCTCGGTACTGTGGGGCGTCTGGGTTGCCGCCAATTTTTCCATGTGGATGTGCGATGTCGCTGCCGCGTGGCTGATGACCACCCTGACGGACAGCAAGATGCTCGTTGCCATGGTGCAAACGGCCACGGCGTTGCCAGCATTCCTCCTAGCCCTTCCGGGTGGGGCGCTGGCAGATCAGATGGATCGACGCAGATGGTTCCTCTTGACGCTCATCTGGACTGGTTGCACGGCTGCTGGGCTGGCAACGGCAACGATTGCGGGCGCGCTAAACACGTCGGTACTTCTTGCGCTGGCATTTGCCGGTGGCGTTGGCGCGGCATTGCGCTGGCCCGCCTTCTCGGCCCTGCTGCCGGAAGTCGTCTCGCGCGGGCAACTGTCGCAGGCGATGGCCCTACATGGCCTGGCGGTGCACGGCGGGCGCGTAGGCGGGCCGCTCGCCGCGGGCGTGCTGTTAGCCCTCTGGGGCGGTAGTTCGGTATTCGTTGTCGGGGCGATCCTATCGCTCGTTTCGGCGATGGTGATTTTGAAGTGGGACTATGCACCACTGTTGCGCAAGCGGTGCACGATGAGCATGTCGCATTCCATCCGGTCTGGCGCGCGCTATGCATGGCGCAACCAGCGCCTGCGGGCTTCCAACGTGCGGGTCTGTGCGCTCTTCACCGCGATCTCTGCCCTGATGGCATTGCTGCCGCTGCTTGCCCGGACATACGGTCAGACCGGGCCGCAGACCTATACAGCGCTGCTCGCATGCGTGGGCGCCGGTGCCATGGCAGGGGTGATCCTGCTTCCGCGACTGCGGGCTCGGTTCGGGTCTCAAGCGGTCGTCACCTACGGATCCCTGTTTCTTGGCATCCTCATAGCAGGCATTGCGCTTGCGCCGCACGCGGGCTGGGCGGCTCCGGTCCTTTTTGCCAGCGGAACAGTGTGGTTGGCAATCGGCAACACGTTGAACGTCACGGCCCAGCTGGCATTGCCTGACCGCTTGCGAGCGAGGGGGATGGCGGTGTTCTTCATGGCTGCCATGGGCGGCGGGGCAGGCGGGGCGGCCGTGTTCGGCGCACTGGCCGATCACGTTGGAGTTCGCGGCGCACTGCTTGCCCTGGCGATCATGACGACCGGAGTCTGGTGTGGGATGCGTCGGCGATGGCCTGTCAACCTGCCTGACGATACCCCGTCGCGGCACGAATGAACAATGGAATGCCTGCATGCAGCCAATCGCCCGATGCAAGTAGAGGGCGGAAGTCATGTCGCAGCTTGGCGCGATGCAGGCGCGCGAAAGTCAAATTCACATGACCTCCAAGCTGGGCCGAGGCGCCTTTGCGCCAAGCTTTCCAAACTGCAACAGTATCCAGTCCAGATCGAGAATGGGGTGTGAGAAAGCCCATGACACCCGCTTTTTCCCGGGCGGCGGCTACAGCAGGTTTGCCATGCCCTCGCGCTTCGCGACCAGGAAATCAATCAATGCGCGCACCTTAGTGGGCATCTGCGCGCGGGTCGGAGCATAGATGTAGAAGCCCGCGAAGGGCTTGCACCAAGGTTGCAGCACACGCACGAGTGCGCCGGACTTCAGATGCTGTCGCACTGCGATATCGATGTGCTGTATGAGTCCCGCCCCTTGCAGCGCAGCACGGATCATTCCGTCATCATCGTTGGTGATGATGCGGCCCTGCGGCTCTACCGTGAAGGTGTGTCCGCCCGCCTCGCGCGAGGTGAACTCCCAGGCATGGATCGCACCACTGGTTTGTCTGAAACGCAGGCAATTGTGTTGGGATAGATCAGCCGGTGTCGCGGGCCGTCCATGTTGCTCGAAGTACGCGGGCGTAGCCACGACCGCCATTTCCAGCGCTGGCGTGATCGGCACAGCCACCATGTGCTCAGCCAAGCTCTCGCCAATGCGAATGCCAGCATCACAGCCGTCGGCCACGATGTTGGCCAGCGCATCGTCCATGACTAGTTCCAGTTGAAGCTTGGGAAAGCGGGTACAGAACTCCTGCAAATGGGGCTCCAGCAGGGTCTTGGCGGCTACGCGCGAAGTATTTACTCGTACCAGACCCGACGGCTCATCATGCGTGTCGTGCATGGTGCGTACCGTGCGTTCCACCGTAATTAGTGCCGGATACCACACATCATAGAGGCGCTGGCCTTCTTCGGTGAGTGACATGTCCCGCGTCGTGCGGTACAGCAGCTTGACGTTCAAGCGGCGCTCCAGCGCCTTCACGTTCTGCGACAAGTTGGCCCGGGAAACGCCCATCTCCGCCGCCGCCTTGGTGAAGCTGCGGTGGTGTGCCACATGGGCAAAACAGGCCAGGGAGGGAAGTAGTGATGGGTCCATGCTGTTCATTGTCAATTTTAAAATACAACTGTAGTGCAGATTGATGTCTATGACGAAACAAACGTCCGACCTACACTGCATCCATCGGTGCTCGGCCACGCGTTTTGAAGGAAGTGGCCCTGCAATTCAACTCAGCGGCCACAAGGAGCGCATCATGCAAAGCGTCAAGATCAAGCACACCTACTGGGACATCGCAGCGGATCTGTACTTTCCGCAGAACTTTGACGAAACCAAAAAGTACCCGGCGATCATCAGCGCCCACCCCATCGGAAGCTGCAAGGAGCAGACTTCGGGGAACGTATACGGCGAGGCCCTAGCCAAGGAAGGCTTCGTGGTCATCGCCTTCGACGCCAGTTTCCAGGGCGCCAGCGGCGGCGAACCGCGATTCACCGAGGATCCGACGCTGCGCGTCGAGGACTTCCGTGTGGTCTGTGATTACCTCGTGACGCTGCCCTATGTAGATGAAGAGCGCATCGGTGTGCTGGGCATTTGCGGTGGCGGTGGCTATGCCATCAACGCCGCCATGACCGAGCGCCGAATCAAGGTTGTGGGCACCGTTACGGGTGCCAACTACGGCCGCCTGATGCGTGAGGGTTTCAGCGGTTTTGACCCGATCGGTGCGCTGGAGGCCATGGCCAAGCAACGGACGGCCGAAGCCCGTGGAACTGCACTGCGCGTGGACGATCTGCTGCCGCCTTCGCCCGAGGCTGCCAAGGAAGCTGGCATCAAGGAAATCGACGTGCTGGGCGCCACCGAGTACTACCGCAGCGACCGCGGCCGTGCGCCCAACGGCCTGAACCGCGCCCTGTTCTCGCACCAGGCTGCCGCCATCGGTTGGGATGCCTTCCACCTGTGCGAAACCTTGCTGACGCAGCCCCTGATGGTCGTCGTCGGCGACCAGGTGGGGGCCTTTGGTGCCTACCGCGACGGCTGCGAAATCATAGGCCGGGCCGCCTCGAAGAAGAAGGAGCTGGTTGTCGTCGAAGGCTGGTCGCACTACGACCTCTACGACAAGCCCGAACCGGTCGCCCAAGCGTTGGCCAAGCTGATCCCGTTCTACCAGGAAAATCTGTAAGCGCTGGCCGGGGTGCAGACACAGAACCGAGGTCTGCTCTCCTCAGCCTTTTGCGAGGACAAGTCATCGGCCCTGCCGGAAATGGCGGGGCCGATTCATTTGGAGAAGAACGCAATGACCAAAGCCACTACCAAAGTGTTAATCCTGGGCGCCAGCGGCCAGATAGCCCGCTGGGCCGTACAGATGCTGGGCGTGCGCAAGGATGTCGAACAGACTCTGCTTCTGCGAGACCCCAAGAAACTGACCGGCAACGAACCTGCCAATGCCAAGATCGCCATCGGTGATGTGATGGATAAGAAGTTGCTGCCCCAACTCATGGAGGGGAAGGACGTGATCTACGCCAATCTCGCTGGTGATGTGGACAAGCAGACCGAGCACATCCTGGCTGCAATGCAGGCCAAGGGGGTGAAGCGACTGATCTTCGTGAACTCGCTGGGCATCTATGACGAGATTCCGGGGGCGTTCGGCGAATGGAATCGCCGCGAGATTGGTCAGTACCTTCCACCCTACCGTGCATCCGCCGACCTTATCGAGGCATCCGGCTCCGACTACACCATTTTGCGCGCTGCCTGGCTACAGGACGAAGATGAAGTGGATTACGAGATCACTACAAGGGACGAGCCCTTCAAGGGAACGGAGGTCTCTCGCAAGAGCGTGGCAGCGCTGGTCACCGATCTGGTAATTCATCCCAATCGAATGGTTCGCGCGAATGTGGGTGTGAACAAGCCTGGTACGGATGGCGACAAGCCAGCTTTCGCCTGAACGTAGATGAGTGGAGCAAGTTGCATGAAGGTCATCATCTTTGGTGCTTCGGGCATGGTGGGGCAGGGGGTATTGAGGGAATGCCTGCAGGCACCGGATGTGCAGGCCGTGCTCGTGGTCGGACGTAGCCGGCTTAGTCTGGATCACCCCAAGCTGCGCCAACTTGTGCAAGCAGACCTGTTTGACTATAGCGGCGTGGAGGACCAGCTCGCTGGATACGATGCCTGCTTCTTCTCCCTGGGGGTGTCTACCAGCGAGACGGACGAAGCAGGCTTCGTCCGCATCAACCACGACCTACCCTTGGCTGCAGGGCGGGCATTGGTGCGACGCAATCCGGACATGCTTTTCGTTTACGTTTCCGGCGGCGGCACCGATACCACCGAGCAAGGGCCTGTGATGTGGGCACGCGTCAAGGGCAAGACCGAAAACTCCTTGCGGCGACTGGGCTTTCGCGGTGTATACCTGTTCCGGCCCGGCTTCATTGTCCCGATGCATGGGGAGAGGTCTAGGACTCGGATGCTGCGGTTGCTCTACATCTGGTTCGGGTGGGCGTTCGCGCTTCTGCGAAGGCTGATGCCTGGGACAATCCTCGACACGGAGCGCATGGGTCAGGCCATGCTGGAAGCCGCGCGACACGGCGATGGCACACACATCGCCGAAAGCGCGGAAATCCATCAACTGGCTAGGGCGGCACGCACCCCAACCTAGGCAAGAGCTCAATGAGCGCGTCCCGCGATTCACCATCTTCAAGCAGTTTGGCCCGGCGCGCGTCGGTCGCCTGAGTGGTGACCCGCAGCGCGTCGAAGAACATCACCGGGTACATCACCTCCAGAGGGTGGGCCTGCCCGGCAGTGACCTCATTCATGACCGCATCGGTCACCGAACTAATGAACTCGGGCTTGCGAATCAGGATGGGATCGAAGCTGCCCTCGCGGTCGCATGGGTTATCCACCCGCAGAACATGCTCCTTGGCGACTTGTTATACCTTAAGCACAAATTCCTGCCCGACCCCTGGCCCGAATCGCGCACATCGCTGACAAGGGCCCCCAGCGGCCGCTTCGACCGCACCGAAGCGCCGCTTCAAAAATGGCCAGTTGGCCTCAAGGTGACACGACTCTACTCTTCCAACACGCGCCGCACCAAGGCAAGCCGGCGCAACCCAACAACGGAGAGACGAAGTGCAACCGAACTTCCTGAACGAATCGCAGGCCCTCTGGCTCGACACCGTGAACCGCTTCATGGATAACGAGGTCACGGTCGAATACGTACGCAAGTGCGACCAGAACCGCGACTATCCGTACGAGGCCTACGACAAGATCGCGAAGCAGGGCTGGCTGGGCCTGCTGTTCAGCGAGGAAGAGGGCGGCGCGGGCGGCGACATCTTCGACTACACGCTGATGGCCGAGGGCCTTGGCAAGTTCGGCTTCGACTTCGCGGCCGCGGTACTGGTGCCGACCTTCACGGCGATGAACATCGGGAAGTACGGCACCGCCGCGCAGAAGGACAAGTACATCAAGCCGTTTATCGACGGCAAGATCCGCTTCTCGGTGTCGATCTCCGAGCCCGACGCCGGCTCCGACGCCTCGAACACCAAGACCCGCGCCCGCCGCGACGAGAACGGCGACTGGATCGTCTCGGGCCAGAAGCTGTGGTGCAGCGGCGCTGCGGCGAAGGACACGGTCATTGCCATGCTGGTGCGCACCGATGCCGACAACAAGCACGGCGGCCTGTCGGTGCTGCTCATCCCGAATACCACGCCGGGCCTGGTCATCAACAAGCTGCCGACGCTGTCGCGCCACGCCACGGGCACCACCGAGATCTTCCTCGATGAAGTCCGCGTGCCGGCCGACGCCCTGCTGGGCGAGGAAGGCCAGGGCTGGGAAATCATCACCAAGCACCTTGAACTGGAGCGCTGCGCGGTGGCCGCTGCCTATGTCGGCAACGCGCAGACGGCAGTGTCGAAGGCCACGCAGTACGCCCACGAGCGCATCCAGTTCGGCAAGCAGTTGTGGGACTTCCAGGTGCTCAAGCACATGCTGGCGGACCGCCAGACCGAAGTGGATGCCGCGCGCCTGCTGTGCTACCGCGCTGCGCAGATGGCGGCGGCCGACGTGCCGTGCAGCCGCGAGGTGTCGATGGCCAAGCTGTACGGCTCCGAAACGCTGAAGCAGTGCGCGCTGACGGGCATGCAGGTGCTCGGCGGCTACGCCAACCTGCCCGAAGCCGACATGGAGCGCTACCTGCGCGAAAGCGTGCAGTCGACCATCGGCGGCGGCACCTCGCAGATCCAGAAGACCATCATCGCCAAGTCGATGCGGATCGGCTGAACCAGACGACATAGAAGGAGAAAGACATGAGCGACACGAGCAAGCGCATCATCAACAACCGCATCGACCAGACGTATGACGAACTGGAGATCGGCCAGGTGTTCCGCTCGGGCGGGCGCACCGTCACCGAGGCCGACGTGGTCAACTACTGCGCGCTGACCGGCAACTGGATCGAGATCCACTCCAACACGCACTACGCGTCGAAGACCCGCTTCGGCCAGCGGCTGGTGCAGGGCTCGCTGACGTATTCCATCGTCACCGGCCTGATCCAGTTCGGCCTCGGCATCCAGGCCAACTATGGCATCGACAACATGCGTTTCCGCAACCCGGTGTACATCAACGACACCATCTACGCGGTATGCGAGGTCATCGGAAAGAAGGAGAAGGACGAGAAGTACGGCGTGATCAAGTTCCGCATCAGCGCGATCAACCAGAATGGCGACCTGCTCCAGCAGGGCGAATGGAGCCTGCTGATGCTGCGCAAGCGCGAGGACCTCGACGCGCTGATCGCGTCGTCGCTGCCCGAACTGAAGGCGGCCTGAGGGCGGCATGATGTCGACGAAGCCAGTCGCCGCGATTGTCGGGATGGGGGACGCCTACGCCTCCCGGCAGAATCGCAAGGACCCCCTTCAGCTTGCGGCCGAAGCCACGCGGCGCGCGCTGCGTGACGCGGGCATCCGCAAGGAGCAGGTCGACGCGGTCTACACGGGCCGCTCGCCGTGGGCCGACAAGCGCTCGCAGTGGAGCAACATCTTCATCTCGCACATGCAGATGCCGGTGAAGCGCACCACCGAGATCACGATGCACGGGGCCGGCCTCACGGCGACGCTGGCGGTGGCCGCGGAGATGATCGCGGCCGGGCAGGCCGAGTACGTGCTGTGCCTGCAGAGCGATGCGACGGAGCTGTTCGTCGACGCCGTCGCCATGGGCGCCGAAGCCGACGCCGATCCGCAGTTCGAAGTGCCGTACGGGCCCATCATCCCGGCGCTGTACGGGCAGGCCGCCTGCCGGTATCTGCACGAGTACGGCCTGACCGAGGCCGATCTGGCCGACGTGGCGGTGTCGAACCAGCGCTGGGGCATTCACCATCCGCACGCGGCCAAGGCGCGCTTCGGGGAAGTGGACCGCGAGACGGTGCTGGCGTCGCCCTACGTCGCCAGTCCGCTGCGGCGGTGGATGTGCTCGACGTGGGGCGGCGGCACCGGCGGTGCGCTGGTGGTCACGTCGCCGGAACGGGCGCGGGCGATGCACGCCGATCCGGTCTACCTGCTCGGCTACGGGTCTGCCACGACGCACGAATACCTGACGGACCGCATGAACATGCGCGCGTGCCGGTTCCCCGAACTCGGACCCATGCCCAACCTGACCCACACGGCCACGGCCGCCGCGGCGAACCAGGCGTTCGGCATGTCCGGTTTGTCGCGCGCGGATATCGACATGGCGCAGATCTCCGTGAACTTCGCGCACATGGGGCCCATCGTCATGGAGGACCTGGGGTTTGCAAAGAAGGGCCGCGGAATCGACTTGTACCGCGAAGGCCGCACCGGCATCGACGGCGACCTGCCGACCGATACCAATGGCGGCTGGCTGTCGTTCGGCCAGCCGGGCATTTCCTGCAACATGGACAGCCTCGTCGAAGCCGTGCGGCAGTTGCGCGGCCAGCCGCTGGGCGCGGCGCCGCAGCGCAGGCCGAAGACCGTGCTCGTGCAGGGTGCGGGCGGCATGCTGGCGGCCGGCAGCGTGGTGCTGCTGTCATCGACAACCTGAACGGGAGCACGTGATGATCCAGACCAAAGACGGCTGGCCACAGCCTTACGCGCTGCTCGACGCCCAACCCTACTGGGAAGGGCTCGCGGCGGGGCAGTTGAAGTACCAGCGGTGTACCAGTTGCGGCGAAGCCGTATGGCCCGCACATTCGTTCTGCCCCCATTGCGAGGCGGACGATGGCGAGGGGCTCGTGTGGCAGGAAGCAAAAGGCACCGGCACGCTGTACTCGTTCAGCACCGTGATGCGCGGGCCCACGCCGGCGTTTGCTTCGATTGCCCCGTACACGGTGGGCTTCGTGGAGATGGACGAGGGCTACCACCTGTTCGCGCAGATCGAGGGAGTGCCCGAAACGCTGCACATCGGCGCGCGCATGACGGCGCGGCTAATCGAGCGGGGCGGGCAGCGCCTGCCGGTCTTCGCTGCAGCCTGACGCTTCGCCGGCCATCCGGCAAGACATGTATAAAGAGACATAAGGAGGAGACCCATGACCGACCCCCGTGAACGGGATCGCCGGCGGCGCTGGCTACGCACGGCGGGCGCCGCCTGCGCGGCCGGCTGTGCGGCGATGCTGCTGCCCGGGCTGGCACTGGCGGCGGCCGAACCGTGGCCGACGCGCCCCGTGCGCATCGTCATTCCGCTGGCCGCCGGCTCCAGCGGCGACTTACTCGCGCGCCTGCTGGCGCAACGGCTCGAAGGCATGTGGAAGCAGCCGGTGATCGTGGAGAACCGGCCTGGCGCAGGCGGTGTGATTGGTACCGAATACGTGGTGAACGCCACTGACGGGCATACGCTGCTGCTGGGTACGCAAAGCTCGATCCTGCCGAAGTTCACTACCAAGAACCTGAAGTTCGACCCGACGACCGACCTGGTCCCGGTGTACAAGGTCATCAACTACCAGCTTGTGGTCGCCGCCAACGACGGCACTGCCGGCAAGGCGAAGACCATGCGTGGGCTGGTCGACCTGAGCCGGCGCGATCCGAATGGCCTGTTCTTCGCGGGCACCGGGCGCACGTCGATCTTCAACCTGACGATGGCGCTGCTGAACAAGTCGCTCGGCATGAAGTACGCACCGCTCGACTTCAACAGCGTGACGGCGATGAACATGGCGGTGATGCGCGACGATGCGCAGTTCCTCGTGAACACGCCAAGCTCGATGAAGTCGCAGATGGAGGCGGGCAAGCTGCGGCCGATGGCCGCCATCAGCGCCGAGCGGTATGCGGACCTGCCCAACGTGCCGACGCTGTCGGAGGCCGTGGGTTACAAGGGCTACCTGCCGCTGCTGTGGGCCGGCATGTTCGTGCCGAAGTCCACGCCGCCGGCCCTGGTGGACCGGATCGCGCGCGATCTCCGGACGCTGTCGGCGGACACGCAGTTCAGGAGCCTGGTGGAGTCGCGCCTGAGCGGCAGCATGGTGGCGTCGTCGCCGGGCGCGTTTGCCCAACAACTGAACGAAGAGGTCGCGGTATGGAAAGGCCTCTTCGCCGAACTCAACTACAAGCCGGAGTAAGCAGCCATGCGTGACCTTCCTCTCGATGGCGTGGTGGTCGTGGAACTGAGCGACAGCGCCTCGGCGCCGTTCGCCGGCCAGATCCTTGCGGCGCTGGGCGCCGATGTGTGGAAGATCGAACGTCCCACCGGCGATTCGGCGCGCGGATGGGGACCGAGCAAGTGGAAGGGTAGCGGTGCCGCCTTCCATGCAATCAACCAGGGCAAGCGCTTCATCAGCCTCGACATCAAGGACCCGGACGACCTTGCCACGCTGCATCGGCTCATCGCCGAGCACGCCGACGTCTTCTTCCACAACCTGCGTCCGGGCTCGGCCGCGCAATACGGACTGGACCCAGACAGCCTGCGCGTGACCAAGCCCGAACTGGTCTGCTGCGAGGTGGGCGCGTTCGGCCACGCCGGTCCGCTGAACCAGGCGCCAGGCTACGATCCGCTGATGCAAGCCTTCGCCGGCATCATGAGCGTGACGGGTGAGGACGGACAGGCGCCGGTGCGCGCCGGCGTGTCGATCGTCGACTTCGGCGCCGGCATGTGGGCCGTCATCGGCATCCTCGCCGCGCTGTGCCGGCGGCAGCGCAAGCACGTGGGAGCGACGGTCAACAGTTCGCTGCTGGAGACGGCCATCGCCTGGATGACAGTGGGCATTGCCAACTACAACGCCGACGGTGACACGGGTGGCCGGCATGGCTCGGGCGTCGGCTTCATCGTGCCGCACCGCGCGTACGACACGGCTGATGGCCATCTGGTGGTCAGTTGCGCCAACGACCGGCTCTTCGCGCGCCTGTGTGCCGCGCTGGACCGGCCGGAGTGGGCCACCGACCCGCGCTTTGCCACCAACGATGCGCGCCTGCGCCACCGCGCGCAGATCGATGCCCTGATAGGCGGGCGGCTTGCCGAACATCCACGCACGCACTGGCAGGAAGTGCTCGGCGCCGCCGGCCTGCCGTGCGCGCCGGTGCAGACCACCAGCGAACTGGTCAACCATGAGCAGACACGGGCGCTGGGCATCATCGGCAAGCCGTCCGCGGACGATCTCGCGCTGGTCGGGCTGCCGCTGCTGTTCAACGGCAGGCGGCCGGGACCGCTGTCGGCGGCACGCGACGTCGGCGAGGACAATGCGGACCTTGACAGGCTGATGACGTCGCGGCGCGGCCGGCGCGAGGCGGAGCCGTCGGGCGGCGAGGCCGTGCTCGACGCGAGGATCGCGGAGTAGACGCGGCGGCTAGACCGCCATGACTGTCGACACGGTGACCGTGGCTACCCGAAGAGGCGGCGCGGTACGCGAGGTAGACCCGGCTCGTCCGCGAGCCGGGTTTTCAACGCTTGAGGAGACCAATACGATGCGCAAAACCCAGGGCCCGCTCGCGGGCGTCAGGATCGTGGAGCTGGGCGGCATAGGGCCCGTGCCGTTCTGCTGCATGCTGCTTGCGGATCTCGGCGCGGACATCATCCGCATCGACCGTCCGCCCGGCCACGACGGCGGGCAGCCCGGCGATCCGCGCTTCAACCTGCTCAACCGCAGCCGGCGCAGCGCCGCACTCGACCTGAAGAAAGCCGAAGCGAAGGACGCGGTGCTGAAGCTCGTCGGCCAGGCCGACGCGCTGGTCGAGGGGTTCCGGCCGGGCGTCGCCGAGAAACTGGGGCTCGGACCCGAGAACTGCCTCGCGGCGAACCCCGCGCTGGTCTACGGCCGCATGACAGGGTGGGGCCAGGACGGGCCGCTTGCTCATGCGCCCGGCCATGACATCAACTACATCTCGCTGACCGGCGTGCTGCACGCGGTCGGCACCGCCGGCGGCCCGCCGGTGATTCCGCTCAATCTGGCGGGGGACCTCGGCGGCGGCTCGCTGTACCTGGCGCTCGGCGTAGTGTCGGCCATCCTTGAAAGCCGGCGCTCGGGCAAGGGCCAGGTGGTGGACGCCGCGATGGTCGACGGCTCCGCCTCGCTCATGACGCTCTTCTACGGCATGTTCGCCAGCGGCTACTGGAAGGACGAGCGCGGCACCAACCGGCTCGATTCGGGCGCGCCCTGGTACAACGTCTACGAGACGCAGGACGGCCGCTGGATCAGCGTGGGGTCCAACGAGGCGCGCTTCTGGCGCCAGACGCTAGAAGTGCTCGGGCTGGACGAGGCGGAGATGCCGGACCAGCACGACCGTTCGCGCTGGCCGGAGGTGCAGGCGAGATTCGCGGAAATCTTCCGCACGCGTACGCGCGACGAATGGTGTGCGCTGGCCGAAGGACGGGAGGTCTGCTTCGCGCCGGTCATGTCGCTGGCGGAGGCGCCCGGCCATCCGCATCTGCGGGCGCGCGGGACGTTCGTCGAGCGGGACGGTGTCGTGCAGCCTGCGCCCGCCCCGCGCTTCAGCCGCACGCCCGGCGCGATCCAGAATTCGCCAGCCCGCCCCGGCGAGCATACCGACGTGGTGCTAGGCGACTGGGGCTTCAGCTCACCTGACATTGCGGCATTGCGCGCGGCCGGCGCCATTGTGTGAGGCGGCGGGCCGCGCAGCCGGTCTTCAGCAGATCGTCAGTGAATCGTCAGCCCGCCGGTCGGGCTGATGGTCGCCCCAGTCAGGTAGCGCGACTCGTCGGAGGCGAGGAAAGCCACCACCTGGCCGATATCCTCCGGGCTTGCCACGCCGAGCGGGCTGCTGGCGATGATTTTCTCGTACTGCTTGCGGTGCCGGTCCGACACGCCATCGGTGCGCTCGAACGCGGCCTTCCAGGAGGGACTGTCGCGCACCACCGTCACGCATACACAGTTCACGCGGATGCGGTCGCGCGCGAGTTCCTTCGATAGCACCTTGCTTGCGCTGATCAGGCCGCCGGCAAAGGTGGCCACCGCGGTCTGCGTCGGCGTCGGCACGCGCCCACCTTCCGAGGTCACGAAGACCACCGCGCCGCCGCCGCGCTCGCGCAGGAAGGGCAGGGCCGACTGCACCGGCAGCAGCTTCGCGGCGGTGTTCTCCGCCACCACGGCGCAGACGCGCGCGACGTCGATATCGCCAAACGGCCCGCGCACTTCCGGGCGGCGCGCCTCGTCGTCGTTGCCGCCGGCATTGGCGACCACGATATCGATGCCGCCGTGGCGGCGCGCGGTCTCGGCGGCGAGCGCATCCATGTCGGCCTTCACGCGGACGTCGCCGGGGATGAAATCGCCCTGGCCGCCCGCCTCGCGCAGTTCGGCGAGCACCGCGTCGGCCTTTGACGCGCTCCTGCCGCTGATGACCACCAGCGCCCCGCGCGCCGCGAGCTGCAGTGCCACGCCCCGGCCGATCCCGCCGGTGCCGCCGGTGACGATCGCCACCTTGCCTTCAAGATTCTTCATTGCTGGTTCCTCGCTGTGCTTTCACTGTCTTCCGGTCAGACGATGCCGTCGGCGCGCAGCGCGGCGACCTGCCGCGCATCGAGGTGTAGCCAGTCGCGCAGCACCGCGTCGGTATGCTCCCCGAGCCGCGGCGGCACCCTCGCCTCGGGCTCGGGCACGTCCGACATCTTGATCGGGTTGCCGACCACCTGCACCGGGCCCCACGCCGGGTCCTGGACCGTCATCAGCATCTCGCGCGCGGCGACATGCGGGCAGTCGAACAGGTCGGCCACATCGTTGACCACCGACGCTGGCACGCCGCCCTCGCGCAGCAGGTCCACGGCTTGCGCGCGCGTGCGCGTGGCAAGCCACGCGTCGATATGCGGATCGAGCGCGGCACTGTGCTTGCGGCGCTCGATGCCATCGGCGAAGCGCGGATCGTCCACCAGGTCCGGCTTGCCGATCACCTCGCAGAAGCGGCGCCAGATGTGCTCGCCGAGCACCGCGATGACGATATGGCCGTCGCTGGCGCGGAACGGCCCGAACGGCGCTGTCACCGCGGGTACGCCCGGCGGCAGCGGCTGGTGCAGGGCCGAGTACATGGTGACCGAGATCTCGTTCTGGACCAGCGAGGCGTCGTACAGCGAAATGTCGACCTTCTTGCCCCGCCCGGTACGCTCGCGCTGGTACAGGGCCAGCAGCGCGCCTTGCGCAGCGAGGATGCCGCCCTGCAGGTCGGTCATCGAAAAGCCGAGATAGGTCGGCCGGTCGTCCTGCCGTTCGGGCCGGTACATCAGGCCGCTGAGCGCCTGGCCGACGATGTCGAGGGCCGGGTGGTCGGTGTAAGGGCTTGGCTTCACATCGGTGTGGCCAAAGCCGGAAATGGCAACGTAGATCAGGCGCGGGTTGCGCGCGCGCAAGGTGTCGTAGCCGACGCCGAGGCGGTCCATGACGCCCGGGCGCAAGTTTTCGATCACGATGTCGGCGCTGGCGACCAGTTCGAGGAACAGCCGCTTGCCCTCGGGCTGCTTGAGGTCCAGCGTCAGGCTCTTCTTGTTGCGGTTGGTGCGCAGGAACGACAGCGCGTGCGGGCTGCCGTCCTCCGCCATCCTGACGGGGCTGGTGCTGCGCGCGAAGTCGCCGCCGGCCGGGGCTTCGACCTTGATGACCTCGGCGCCCGCGTCGGCGAGCCACATGGACGCGAACGGGCCGGCGACGAAGTTCTCCACGGCCAGCACGCGCACGCCCTGGAGCGGGCGGTCGGGGGTGGGGTGTTGGTCCTGCGTGGCCGCCGTGGCGCGGCCGGTTTCGGTGTTCAAGGCTGTCTCCTTTGCATCTTCCGGACGAGTTTGATGCAAGGGTAGAGCGCCCCGGCCGCGCGGCCAACTTGCCATTTTCGAAGCTGCGATTCGGAAGACCCGAAGGACGACCCGAAGCGGGCGGCGGACATTCGCCCGCTCCGGACGGCCGCCATCGTCAGCTCAGCACGATGGTCTTTGACTCCATGAAGGCGGTCAGTCCTTCGACGCCGCCCTCGCGGCCGATGCCGGACTGCTTGAAGCCGCCGAATCCGATGGAGAAATCGGTGCGCGGGCCGTTGTGGCCTACGGTGCCCGCGCGGATTTGCCGCGCTACGGCGAGCGCGCGGTCGCGGTCGTTGGTGAAGACGGCGGCGTTCAGGCCGAACGGCGTGTCGTTCGCCATGCGGATGGCACTGGCCTCGTCGTCGGCAGGGATCACGCTCAGCACGGGACCGAAGATTTCCTGCTGGGCGATGCTCGAGCGGTTGTCGACGTTGCCGAATACCGTCGGCTCGAAAAAGAAGCCGCGCGCCAGGTGCGGCGGCCGCTTGCCGCCGGTCGCCAGCACGGCGCCTTCGGCCACGCCCATGGCGACGAAGCGCTCGACGGTATCGCGCTGGCGGGCATTGGCGAGGGGGCCCGAGGTGGTCGTTGCCGCGAGCGGGTCGCCTAGCACGATCTCCCGCGCGATGGCGGACAGTGCCTCGACCATCGCGTCGTGCTTTGCGCGTGGCACGATGATGCGGGTGAGGCTATGGCAGATCTGCCCGGAGTTGTAGCTGAAGTAGGAGTTGCCCAGCGTTGCCGCAGCGGCTTCGACGTCGTAGTCGTCGAGGATGACGGCGGGCGACTTGCCGCCGAGTTCCAGCGTCACGCGCGCCACGCGGTCGCCGGCGATGGATGCGATACGGCGGCCGGCCCCAGTCGAGCCAGTGAATGTGATCTTGTCGACGTCCGGGCTGCGCACCAGTGCCTCGGACACGTCGCGTTCGGCCGTGATGACGTTGACGACGCCCGGGGGCAACCCGACTTCCTCGCAAACCTGAGCGAACAGGTAGCCCGAGCACGGCGCCTCGGGCGGCGACTTGATGACCAGCGTGCAGCCCGCCAGCAGTGCCGGCGCAGTCTTGTACGCGAGCAGGCCGGCGGGACCGTTCCAGGGAATGATCTCGGCGACCACGCCCACCGGCTCGTAGACGCGATACGCGTCGTTGCCGGTGACGGACTGGCACGGCTCGGTGAAGGGGAAGGTCGATGCCATTGCCGCGTACTGTCGGAAGGCGCCGCTGATGAACAGCCCGATCCGTGGCTGCGCGACCTTGTAGACGATGCCGGTTTCGAGCGACCAGATGCGGGCGAACTCATCGTTCAGCGCTTCCAGCCGCACGGCGATCTTCTCAAGGAAGCCGGCGCGCTCCATCGGCGTCATGCGCGGCCAGGGGCCGTCGTCGAATGCCTTGCGGGCGGCGGCGACGGCGCGCTGCATGTCGGCCGACTCGGCGCGGGCGACTGTCGCCACGACCTGCTCGGTGGAGCAGTCCAGCACGTCGAAGACGCCGCCGGTGGAGGGTTCGACCCATATGCCGTCGATGTACAACTGGCGCGGGTGCTTGAGTTCGATAGTTCGGTTCGTCATGGAATGGATCTCCGTTGCCCGCCGGGGCCGGCGGCAAGCGTAAAAAAGGGGGCAGGATTCAGAACAGGAACACGCCCTTGCCGCCCGCCTGCTGGTCGAAGTGCGCATAGGCCTGCGCGGCCTGGTCGAGCCGCCAGGTGTCGGTGAACAGCCGGTCCACCTCGATGCCGCGTGTGGCGATAAAGTTGGCACAAGCCTTCATCTCGACTTCGGAGAACGTGAAGGAGCCAAGCAACTGCCGCTGCTTGCCGATCAGATCCTTCATCGCATCGAGCACCAGATTGCCGCCCACGGCCACCAGCGCGATGCGGCCCCATACCTTAGTGCTGCGCACGGCCTGAGCGCGCGGCAGCTCGCCGCCAGCACACTCCACCGCGCACGACGCGCCCTTGCCCCCGGTCAGCTTAAGTATCTCGGCGACCGGGTCGGACTGTTGATGCTGACGGTTTTCATGGTTTCACCTCATGGCGAAGAGGGTTGCGGACTTAGTCCGCGGTACGGTATTCCGCGCCCGGAGCGGGCTCGGGTTCCTGTGCCGGCTTCGGGATCAGCGGCACGAGCATGATGGCGACGACGGCGGGCACGACGAACGCGTAGAAGTTCCAGTGCAGCGCAAGGTTCGAGCCGACGATCCAACCGCCAATCAGCGGACCGAGAATGGAGCCAAACCGCCCGAATGCCTGTGACGCTCCGAGCGCCGAGCCGCGGCACGCAGCCGGGAAGTGCGTGGCGATGTAGCCGTAGATCAGTGTCGTCGTGCCGATGGAGCCGATGCCCGCACCGAACACCGCAAGCATCAGCCAGCTGAAGTCCAGCTTCTGGCTCAGCGCGAGCAGCGACAGGCCGCCGATGACGAAGAACGGGATGATCACGCGCTTGGAGCCCAGCCGGTCCGCCAGCAACGCGCCGCCGATCATGCCCACCACGGCACCGAACTGCATCACCAGCAGGAACTGCAGCGACGACCCCAGCGGATAGCCCGCCTTGCGCATCAGTTGTGGCAGCCATGCGTTCAGGCCATAGACGATCAACTGGACGCAGAAACTCACCAGGGCGAACAGCAGCGCTGAGGTGCGAAGCGCGTCCGTTGCCAGCAGCCGATAGCCCCGAGCGGCGGAGGCGGACGCGTGCAGGGCCTGGGCCCGTTGCTCCCGCGTGATCCGTTCCAGATCGAGCGAGTGCCTGGCGGCCAGGATGCGCGCCTCTTCCATACGACCGCGTTCGACGAGGAAGCTCACCGACTCGGGAAGCCACCTGTACATCACCGGCAGGATCAGCACGTAGAGCGCGCCGAGTGCATAGAGCGTGCGCCACCCGTGTTCCTGCAGCAGCGTCATCGCCAGCAGCGCGCAGATGACGCCGCCAACCGAATAGCCCGTCAGGGTCAGCGCGTTGTACAACTGGCGCCGATTCGCAGGCGCGTACTCGACTGTCAGCGCCACGGCGGACGGCACCACGCCGCCCAGCCCGATGCCGGTAAAAAAGCGCGCGGCACCCAGCGAGAATGGTGTGGCGGCGAGCGCGCACAGGATGGAGCCGACGGAGAACCACAGCACCCCGGCCATGATGAGTTTGCGCCTGCCCACGCGATCGGAGAGCGGCCCGGCCGCGCCCATGCCGACCATCAGGCCGGCGAGCGTCCAGCTCCCGATCATGCCGGCCGCCGCCGGCGTCAGGCCCCAGCCCGGCTCTTCCAGCAGGCGGGGCAGGGTGGCACCGTAGACGATGAGATCGTAGCCGTCCGCCACGATCGTCAGAAAGCACAATATGACCACGAGCAGGCTGCTGCGAGCCGGCAGTGTTGATTGATGCACGTTGTCTCCAGAATGTCTTTGTTGTGAGTCCAGGCCGATGCAGGGTACGGATGAACACCTGCCAATGCCGTGACCGGGACCAACGGAAGGGTAGTGGCGTGCCGGCGCCGAACCAATTGACCTTTCCCGAAGTGGCGATTCGCGACCGATGAAGCTGTCGGAGTGCCGGCTTCGAGCCGCGTGAACCGGCGCTTCGGAATTGGCCAGTTGGAGTGCGCCGTGCGAGCCCGTACGCTTTAACCCGAAAGCCGACACCAGCCCGGATATCGCGGCCGTGCCGTGCCGTGCCGCGTTGCGCCCGCGCTGAAAGCTGCTGCGGTCGAGTTAGAGGCGCTGATGGCTGATGTGGACGCGGACTCCTGCTTTCCCGGTGTACGGAACATCCGACGGCCGGCTGGTGAACGCACTGGAGCAGTCACGTGTAGTCGGGCCTGTCATCCCATCATTTTCAGGACATTGCACCATGCGTTACGAAGACTTTCAGTTCATCCTGTTCGACCGCCAGCCGGATGGCGTCCTGCTCGCCACCCTCAACCGGCCCGAGGTGATGAACGCGACCAACGCCAGGCTTCACTGGGAGCTGACGAAGCTGTGGGGCGTCGTCAATGAGGATCCGTCGGTCAAGGTGGTGGTGGTGACGGGCGCTGGCGAGCGCGCCTTCTCGGCCGGCGGCGACCTGGCGTGGGTCGAGGAAATGGTCGGCAACCCCGAGGCGGTGGCAGTGGTGAAGAAGGAGGCCGCCGAGATCGTCTACAACATGCTGGCCTGCGAGAAGCCGATCATTTCGGCGATCAACGGCACCGCCGTCGGCGCGGGGCTTGCGGTCGCGCTGCTGGCGGACGTCAGCATCATTGCCGAATCGGCGCGATTCACGGATGGCCATGCCCGCCTCGGCGTGGCGGCGGGCGACCATGCCGCCATCATCTGGCCGCTGCTCTGTGGTGTGGCCAAGGCGAAGTACTACCTGATGACCGCGGACTTCATCGACGGCAAGGAAGCTGAGCGCCTGGGGCTGGTGACGTTCTGCGTGCCACAGCAGGCTCTGATGGACCGCGCGCTGGCCGTGGCCCAGTCGCTCGCGCGCGGCAGCCAGACGGCGATTCGCGCCACCAAGATGTCGATCAACAACTGGATGCGGATGGCCGGGCCGATCTTCGACGCCTCGCTGGCCGCGGAGATGCTGGGCTTCCTCGGCGCAGACGCGCGCGAAGGCCTCGACGCCGTGCGCAACAAGCGCGCACCGCAATTCCCGTCGGCGAAGCTGCCTGGCTGAGTGACACGGCCTTAAGTCGACATTGCGGCGATCTTGAGCCATCGCCCCGAGAGATTTTGAAGCGAGACATGATGGATACCGAAGCCAACACCTGGAAGCCGGGCCCGCGCGAGTTGCAGGCCTCCGGCATTGCGCAACTGATGCGCGCGTTCGACTTGACGCGATATGACGACCTGCTCGAACTCTCGCGCAATCATCCCGACCGCTACTGGCAGGTGGCCATGCAGCACTGCGGGATCGTGTGGGACACGCCGCCGACGAGCTACCTCGATCCGGCATCGCCGCGCGAATTTCCCCAGTGGTTCCCGGGCGGGCGACTGAACTGGGTCAATACCGTGCTGGCGTGGACCGACGACTCTCGCACGCGCGATCAGGCGGCTGTCGTCGCGGAACGGGAGGACGGCGAGGTCCAGACAGTCAGCTATGCGGAACTCGGCACGCGCGTGCGTCAGTTCGCGGGCGGCTTGCAGGCGCTCGGCATCGGCCGCGGCGAGCGCGTGGGCCTGCTGATGGAGAACGGTATCGAGGCGACGGTATCGCTGCTGGCGCTCGCGTCGATCGGGGCGATCGTCGTGCCTTTGTTCAGCGGCTTCGGCGTGGACGCCATCGTCGCGCGGCTGTCGGCGGCCGAGGCCACTTCGGTGATTGCCTCCACGGGCTTCAGCCGACGCAGCAAGCGCATCGACGTGGAAGGGACGCTGCGCGAAGCGTGGGCACGGCTGCCCGCGCTCAAGCGCGTGGTCTGGAAGCAGGCTGGCGCGGCGCCGGCGGCCGGACCGCAGGATCTCGACTGGCAGGCAGTGATGGCGTCGGGCGCCGGAAGACTGGCCGACCCTGTCACGCTGGGGCCGCAGGATCCCTTCATGGTGATCTACACCTCGGGCACGACCGGCAAGCCAAAGGGTGTCGTCCATACACATGGCAGTTTCCCGCTCAAGATCGCCCATGATGCGGTAGTGCACTTCGATGTGGCGCCGGGCGACGTCTTCTGCTGGCCCGCCGACATGGGCTGGATCGCCGGCACGCTGGTGCTGGGCTGCGCGCTGCTGCGCGGCGCGACGCTGGTCTGCTACGACGGCGCGCCCGATTACCCGAGCTGGGCACGTATGTCGCAACTGGTGGAGCGGCACAAGGTCACCCATTTCGGCTCGGCGCCGACGCTGATCCGGGGCCTCGCCAGCAACGAGCAAGTGGCGCTGCAAGGCGACGTGTCCTCCGTTCGCCTGTTGATCACCGCCGGCGAGGGCATCGATCCCGAGCATTTCTGCTGGTTCCAGCGGACCTTCGGGCGCGGCACGCAGCCGCTGATCAACTACACGGGCGGCACCGAGGTGTCGGGCGCGCTGCTGTCGAGCGTCGTCGTACGGCCCATCCCGCCGAGCGGTTTCAACACGACCTCGCCGGGGGTGGATGTGGACGTGGTCGACGCGGGTGGCACGCCATTGACCGGTACGGTGGGTGAACTGGTGATTCGCCAGCCTTTCGTGGGCATGACGCAGTCGTTCTGGCAGGACGCGGAGCGCTATCTCGATACCTACTGGCACACCATTCCCGGCCTCTGGGTGCATGGCGATCTGGCGTTGCGCCGGCCGGACGGCACGTTCTTCATGATGGGGCGTTCCGACGACACGCTGAAGGTGGCCGGCAAGCGGCTGGGGCCTGCGGAGGTGGAGGAAGTCGTGCTGGAACTGCCGGAAGTCTCGGAAGCCGCAGCAATTGGCGTGGACGACAAGGACAAGGGGCAGCGGCTGGTGGTGTTCGTCATCGGCGAAACTGGCGGTGCTGCTGACGCCGATGCTGTCGCGTCCCGCGTGATCAGCCATGTCGACAAGCGCCTCGGACGGCCATTCCGGCCGAGCGCGGTGCACGTCGTGAATCAGCTGCCGAAGACGCGCAGTTCCAAAATCATGCGCCGCGTGATTCGCAGCGTGTATTGCAACACGCCGCCGGGCGACCTCTCGTCGCTCGACAACCCCGCGTCGCTCGACGAGATCCGCGCGGCATCGGGCACCGGCCCGCAGGCATGAGGCGGGCAGAAAAATGAAAGTTCTCGAAGGCATCAGGGTCCTGGATTTCGGCAGGTTCATCGCCGGCCCGTTCTGCGCGGCGCTGCTCGCCGACTTCGGCGCGGACGTCATCCGTATCGATCGCGTCGGCGGCAGCGAGGACCGCTTCGTCGCGCCGGTGACCAGTGAAGGCGAGGGCGCGTTCTTCCTGCAGGTCAACCGGAACAAACGCTCGATCACGCTCGATCTCGACAGCGAGGAGGGGCGCGCGGTGGTCCGCAAGCTGCTGTTGAACACCGACGTAGTCGTGGCGAACATGCCGCCGCGTACCATTGCGGCGCTCGGCCTCGACTATGAGAGCCTGCGCAAGGTGAAGCCCGACATCATCCTGACCGCTTCGTCGGCGTTTGGCGCAGACCCGGCCGTGCGCGACCGTGTCGGCTTCGACGGCGTCGGGCAGGCGATGAGCGGGGCGGTGCACCTGACGGGGCTGCCGGACCATCCCATGAAGTCGATGGTGCCGGTCGTCGATTTTTCGACCGCGCTGTGCTGCGCGCTCGGGACCATGATGGCGCTCTACGAACGCAAGACGAGCGGGCAGGGGCAGGAGGTCGGCGCGTCGCTGCTGCACACGGCGCTCACGCTGTCCAGCGGCAGCCTGATCGAGGAAGCGCTGCGCGGACTGAACCGGCAAGCCACCGTGAACCGCAGCCCGACCTACGGCCCGTCGGACATCTTTCGCGTCAAGGATGGCTGGATCATCGCGCAGGTGATCGGCCCCGCAATGTTCAAACGCTGGACGCGCATGGTGGAGCGCCCGGAACTGCTGGATGATCCGCGTTACGCGGACGATGCGCTGCGCGGCGAGCATGGCAAAGTCCTCAGCGACATCATGTCGAACTGGTGCGCTGGCCGGACGCGCGACGAAGCCCTGGCGATGCTGGAGGACGCGCGCATTCCCGGCGGCCCGGTCAACACGCCGCGACAGGCGCTGGAGGACGAAGTTGTCGGTGCCTGCGGCGCATTCCACGGCGTCGATTATCCGGGCGCAGCGGCTCAGGTGCCGCTTGTCGCCACGCCGGTGTCGCTGTCGCGGACTGCTCCGGCCATCGCCCGACGTCCGCCGACGGCTGGCGAGCATACCGAGGAAGTGCTGCGCGACGCGGGCTATGCGCCCGGTGAAATCGCGGCGCTGCGCGAGCTCGGCGTAATCTGAGAAGACCCAGGTAGCTGACAGAAGGGCCGGGCCGCAGGAAGCAAGGGATGGACACAATGGCGGAGGAACTGCGGGACACTGAACAGGACCGGCTGCGCATGACCGTGTTCGCCTGGGCGCTGGCGCTTGCCACCGGGCTGGATTACTTCGACAACGCGATGTTCGGCTTCTTCACGCGGCACATCGCGGGCGGCATCAATGCTTCGCCTGATGAGCTGGTCTGGGCATCGACGGCCTATGCCATGACGTCTGTGCTCGGCATTCTGCAGCAGCAGTGGTGGGTCGAGCGCGTCGGATACCGGCGCTACCTCGGTTTCAGCCTGCTGCTGTTTGCCGTCGGCTCGGTGGCGTCCGCGCTCTCCGAGTCATCGATGGCACTGACGTTGGCACGGGGCATGCAGGGGTTCTTCATCGGCCCGATGATGAGTGCATGTCGTATCCAGCTTCAGGCCAGCTTCACTCCGCAGCAACGTCCCGCGGCGATGCGGGTGTTTCTGCTCATGATCCTGCTGGCGAGCGCGCTCGCGCCACTATCCGGCGGCTACCTGATCGCACAGTTTGGCTGGCGCTCGTTGTTCGCCGGCACGGCGGTCGTCGGCGTAGCACTGGCGTTGCTTGCCTGGCTTGCGGTGCCGCAATCGGGCCAAATACCTGCCGCTGACCGTGGCGACGTCCATCTTTGGCCCTACCTTCTGTTCGCTTCCGGCCTGGGGGCACTGATGATCGTGATGCAGCAGGTGCGCTTCGAGCTGTTCAGTGCATCGCCGGCACTCATGTTTCTGACCGTCGCCGGGCTGCTCGCGCTGGCGGGATTCGCCTGGCATCAATGGCACCACCCACGGCCGCTGATGCGCCTGCACGCCCTGCGCGAGAAAACCTTCCAAATGGGGATCGCGCTATACGTGCTCTTTTACTACCTGAGCCATTCGCTTGGCTACCTGGTTTCGCGGTTCCTTGAGGGCGGCCTGGGGTATCCGGTCGAGAATGCGGGACAGCTAGTTGGCCTCACGGCGCTGGTGTCGCTGTTCGGTGCATTGGCGTATCTCCGGTACGCATCGCTCGTCCAGCGAAAGAAGTGGTTGATCGTTCCAGGATTCCTGCTTGCCGCCCTGTCCGCCAGCTGGATGCGCCACATGCCGTTCGGCGTCAGCAGTTCCTGGCTGGTGCCGCCTCTGGTTTTGCGCGGCCTGTTGCTGTTGTTCGTGGCGCTGCCGGTTGCAAACATCACGTTCCGGGTCTTTGTGGTGGAGGAGTTCAGCCATGGCTATCGATTCAAGAACATGGTCAAGCAACTGACGTATTCCTTTGCGACGGCGAGCATGATCATCCTGGACCAGCACCGATACGCCCTTCACGAGACCCGTCTTGCCGAG
Organism: Cupriavidus pinatubonensis; assembly: GCF_019602855.1. Lineage (GTDB taxonomy): Bacteria > Pseudomonadota > Gammaproteobacteria > Burkholderiales > Burkholderiaceae > Cupriavidus > Cupriavidus pinatubonensis. Next base: position 635,767 of record NZ_CP080769.1, on the reverse strand, counting down.
TTCGTGACCCCGTTCAATCCCATGTACCGGGCTACGCTCGAACGGATGACTCATGCCTTTGAGGGTGTCGGCCACACAAGCAATGATGCCGCCAGCCTGGCTTTGCATGAAATCGGTCGGATGGTGGCGCAGCAGTCCAGCTTTCTTAGCACGCTGGACGGCTTTCAGTTTGTAACGTGGATCGCTGTTTGTGGCGCGGTTCTCGCGATGTGGCAACGACGGATTGACTGAGCATGACACCCGAAGATACGGAAGACGCCACGGACTGGCGCGACTGGGAAAATTTCTGCAGGGTCGTTGAGGCCGGCAGCTTCACGGCGGCGGGCAGCAAGGCTGGCCTGCCCAAGTCGTCGGTCAGCGCATCCGTGATACGACTGGAGCGACAAATCGGCGTCCGGCTGCTGGAGCGAACCACGCGACGTGTGCGTGTGACGGAGGCCGGCGAGATACTGTATGCACGTTCATCGCCGCTGTTATCGGCGCTGCGGGACGTGGCCGCCGATGCGAAATCGACGACGGCGGAAGTCAGGGGGACGTTGCGGATCAGTGCTCCCTATGAGAGCGGATGGCTGCACCTGTCCCCGGCACTTGCGGAACTGCTCAGAAAGTACCCGGACCTGCGCGTCGAGATCGATGAATCGCGAGTGGTGCCCGACCTGGTCGAGCAAGGGTACGATGTGGCCTTCGTCAAGACCACCACGCAATTGCCGGGCAGCTCCCTGGTGAGCAGGCGAGTGGTGGCAATGGATCGTGCCTTCTATGCATCCGCGGCGCTGTGCAAGACGCATGGATTTCCTGAGCGGCCACAGGATCTTGAAGCATGGCCTGTCATCGCGGAACCCGACGACCAGTTCTGGGAGTTTTGCAAGGATGGCAAAGAGGTGGAGCGCGTGTGCGTGCAGCCACGCATGCGGACGTCCAATGGCGAGATGCGTGCCCGCGCCGCGATCGACGGCTTGGGCGTCGCCCGCTGTACGTCGCGCTTTGTAGCGGAATATCTTGGGCGGGGCGACCTTGTGCGGGTGCTACCCTCGTTCACTTCAACGCCTTCCAGAATCTATGCGCTGACTCCCGCGCGTCGGCTGATGCCGCCTAAAGTGCGAGCGTTGCTGGACGCCGTCGGTAGCGTCAACGAGTAGTGGCTCCGGGAGAGGAAGCAATCCGGAAGCGGCGAGGCGGCTCACGGATACTCTATTCAGTCCGAACAATGGCGAGGCCCTTCACGACATGACGAATAGAATCAAAGCCCTCGGAACTCTTCCTGGCCGCCCCGCCGCTAAGGGCGACAAGCATACTGCGCCAATCGATGCGCAGGGGAGTGGTAGCTTAATGGCCGGGATGCCTGGCGGGATCAGTAAGGTCCATCATACTTTGTGGGATCAACGTTGCCCAATTTTGGTGATTAGCGCGCTACGTTGGAGGATTATCCGGTACGCCGATTGGGATGGATGTGATGCGCTTTGACCTGGTCGACCTGAAACTATTCGCTCATATAGCGGAGGCCCAAAGCCTGACCGGCGGTGCCAAACGCTCACACCTGTCGCTGGCCGCTGCCAGTACCCGGATCAAGAGCCTGGAGGAGCACGTCGGCATCAAGCTGCTGAGCCGAAGTAGCCAGGGGGTGAAGGTGACGGGAGCGGGGGAGACGCTGCTGGCTCACGCCCGCCGGGTCATCCGCCAGCTGGAGCAGTTGAGCGGCGATCTCCAGGAATACGCGTCGGGCGTAAGAGGCCATGTGCGCGTCTTCGCCAACACCACGGCGATGAGCGAGTTCCTGCCCGCGGTACTGCGCACGTATCTCGTCAACCATCCTGACGTGACCATCGACATGCAGGAACGGCTGAGCCCGGACATCGTGCGGGCGGTGCTGGATGGTATGGTCGACATCGGGATCGTTGCCGGGAATGTGCGTACCGAAGGGCTCGAAGTCATGCCTTACCGACGCGACCGCCTGGTGCTTGCCACCGCGCTGAGCCACCCGCTGGCCGAGCGCAACAGCACGAACTTCATCGATACGCTCGACTACGAATTCATCGGCCTGCCGGAGGCGAGCGCGATCCACAACTTCCTCAGCCGGGCCGCCGCGGATCTGCAACGGGAGTTGCGCTGGCGGGTCCAGGTCAGCAACTTCGAGACGGCCTGCCGCATGATCGAGGCCAACGTCGGCGTTGGCGTGCTGCCGGAAAGTACCGCGGCACGTCATGCGGGCACGATGGCGCTGCGGATCGTCCAGCTCAACGACGAATGGGCCGAGCGCAAGCTGCAGATCTGCGTTGCCGACCCGGAAGCCTTGCCGCTGTTCGCGCGAAAGCTGGTCGATCTCCTGATCGAAGACGGGCTCGATCGGCAGGACTGAAGCCAGCCATCGTGCAGGTCGTCCGGCCTTTCCTCGTTCTTATCGCTATTACCCAAGCCGTCGACAGTTGTCGCCCGCCACGTCAGTGGAGGCATAAGCTGGTCGACGTTCGACGATGCACGGTAGCCAGTAGCCTTGCATCCCGCCAGGCCAGTCTTCACACAGCCGGCGAAAGCTAGCCGCGATGCCGTGGACTGACTGATCGGGCCTTGCCGGGACACAAACGATTCCGGAGTACGGAACACATTGGCGAAAGCATTGACGTCGAGTGCTGGCGCCTTCATCGTCACTGGCGCGCGTCTCGGAATCCGCAGGTGGTGCCGAACTGCCGGCTCTCACGTACGGCCTCATGATGGAGCAACTCCCTCCCGTCGTGGCAATCGCGGTCCTGGGACAGGAAGTCACAGCAACCCGGATCGGCTTCGACAGCACGCCGGAGCAGCGCGAGCGATTTCTGCCCGATCTCATTTCCGGCAAGCGCATCAGCTGTACCGGTACGACGGAGCCCGACGTCGGCTCGGATTCGCGCAGGGTCAGGACGCGGCTGGAGGACGATGGTCCGGATCATTTCCGGCTGTCGGGCCGCAAGATGTGGATCACCAATGCTAGCATCTGCGACCTGATCAACGTCACCGCGAGCTATGGCCACGATGCAAGCGGTCGCCCAAGCACGACCCGGATCATCGTGGAGCGCGACCAGTCGCCGTATGAAGCCCGGGAAATCCCGGTCCTCGGGTTGCGACAGGGGCATCTCGGCGAAGTGCTGTTCGAAAGTTGCCGCGTGCCGAGGCAGAACCAGCTCGGCACCGCAGGTGACGCGGCGCGCGTGCTGAACCTGACCTGGCTGGCGAACCGACCCATCCTAGGCCTGTGCGCCGTCCATATGGCACAGCGCGCACTGGACGCCGCACTGCAGTACGCTGGCGACCGCAGGCAATTCGGCAGACCAATTGCGTCGTTCCAGCTGGTCCAGGAGATGCTGGCGGACATCGCCACCGCGGTGACGACCAGCCGCCTGCTGTGTTACCACGCGCTGTCTTCCATCGACGCAGGAGACCGCGCCAACCACCTCTCGGCGATGGCGAAGCGCTATTCGCTGGCGGCCTGCATGCGCGCGGTCTCGCTGGCGATGGAAGTGCACGGCGCGATGGGCATCAGCTGCGAGATGGGACTGGAGCAGTTGTTCCGCGACGTGCGGATGCTGCCCATTCCCGACGGCACCAACCAGATCCTGACGCTGATCGAAGGGCGCGAGCTGACGGGTATCCAGGCCTATCGTCCAAGCAGCGGGGCAACCAGCGCGGCGTGACGCTGCGGCCGGCGCGTGTCCGTCCAGACGCTCGCCGTCACCCCGCTGTACCTTCCGCATTGCCAGGTCGACGCCGGCGTGGCGTCGACCCTGAGGGCTTCAGGCGTGCCCCGCGGCGGCGAACAAGGCCAACCGGGTTTGCACGTCGCTTGACAGGCCGGAAGGCCTCGCCGGTGTGCTTGTACTTCGCGTGCACTGATTTCTTGATTCTTCGCTTTTTTGTCGGCAAGGCTTTCTTGATTCAATGTACGGAAAGACCTCCGCCGATGCGTTGAGCGTATCGGTGCCCGTTCCTATGATCAGGACGCAATTTTGAAGTGTTGGAGCGTGTGTGTTCATCCCGGCGGCTAGGAGACAACCGATGCCGATCCACAATAAACGAACGCGGGGAGTGGAACAATGAAACGACGTACGTTCTCGGCGGCCGCCGCGACACTTTTACTGTCGCCATTGGCGCGCGCAGCACCGTCCTCGGACGCTGCGGTCCGGCTGATTGTCATGAACGCGCCGGGGACCGGCACCGACACGTTGGCGCGCCAGCTTGCCAGCCATATGGGAAAGCAGTGGCAGGTTCCGGTCCTCGTTGAGAACAAGGTCGGCGCAGGCGGAACCATCGGCACTGATTTCGTGGCCAAGTCGCCAACAGATGGCAAGACGATACTGATTACAAACGCTTCGCACTACGCATTCCCCTGGCTGTACGACAAGCTGCCTTACGACGCCTTCACGGATTTCTCGCCAGTTGCGAGCGTCGCCACATCCACGCTGCTTCTGATGGTCCCGGCAGATTCCCCGTTCAGGTCGGTGCATGACATCATTGCCGAGGCGAAGAAGCGGCCGGGAAGGCTGTCTTTTTCGTCCGGTGGATCCGGGACACCTTCCCACCTTGCCGGCGCATTGCTGTGTTCGATGGCGGGAATTGACATTGCCCACACCCCATACAAGATGGCCTCGCAGAGCCTTGTCGATCTCGCGAGCGGCCAGATTGACGTGGGCATCCTCGGCATCTCGCCATCGCTGCCGCTCCTGAAGTCAGGGAAGTTGCGCGTGGTGGCGATAACCAGCGCGAAGCGCACGGCTTTGCTGCCAGGAGTGCCGACTATCGCAGAAGCGGGACTGCGCGGCTATGACGTGGCGTCACCAATCTTTGCCCTAGTGCGCGCAGGAACGCCCGCCCCGACAGTGAGCACACTGGCTGGAGGGATCATGCAGGCCGCCGCAAGCGCCGAGTTCAAAGCCCTTTGCGCGGGGCAGGGACTGGATGTCGAGATCGAAGGCGCTTCCGCGCTGCAGGCGGCGATGCCAAGGGAGTTCGCCAAATGGAAGCACCTGGTCGCATTGGCTGGCGCGAAAGCCGACTGACAAGGAGAAATACATATGACAACAGCCTATGACGTAGTCATCCGTGGTGGCAAAGTCATTGACGGATCCGGCGAACCGGCCCGCATTGCAGATGTAGCAGTACTGGACGGCAAGATCGAGCGTATTGGGGAAGTGAAAGGGAAGGGGCGCGAGGAGATCGATGCCGCGGGCCAGATTGTCACGCCCGGATTCATCGATATCCACACGCATTACGATGGCCAGGTGACCTGGGAGAACCGGCTGATTCCGTCCTCCAACCACGGAGTGACCACGGTGGTGATGGGCAACTGCGGTGTGGGTTTTGCGCCATGCAAGGCCGAGGACCGCGAGACGCTGGTGCGCGTTATGGAGGGTGTGGAGGACATCCCCGAGATCGTCATGAGCGCTGGTATCCCATGGAACTGGGAGACCTTTCCGGAATACCTAGATTCGCTGCAGGCGGGGCAGTACGACATCGACTTCGCAGCCCAGGTTCCACATTCCGCTATTCGTGTCTATGTGATGGGTGAACGGGGAGAGCGTCGAGAGGTGGCCACTGCGGATGAGCTGCACCACATGACGTCCATCGTGCGCGATGCCGTGCGAGCGGGGGCGGTCGGTGTCAGCACCTCGCAGCATCTGGGCCACCGCACAGTCGAGGGCGAACTGGCACCGAGCATCGGCGCTGGCCATGACGAGGTCCTGGCTCTGGCCCGCGGCCTGCGTGAAGCCGGTGGTGGAGTGTTTCAGATCATCACGGACGGCTTCTACGGAGGCTCGGATGCGGAAACCCAGATGCAGTTGTTGCGCAGCATTGCTGAGACTTCGGGGCGGCCGGTCAGCTACTCGCTGGTGCAGAAGGCCCCATACATCAACCTGCACGGGAGCCTGCTCGAACTCACCCGGCAGGCGCAGTCCGAAGGCTACCCCATCAAGGCACAAGTGTTTCCTCGCCCGGTCGGTCTGCTGTTTGGCCTGGGCCTTTCACTCCACCCGTTCCGGTTCCACCCCAGCTACCTGGAAGTTCACGACCGGCCATTGCCCGAGCGTGTAGCCGCCCTGCGCGATCCGAGGCGGCGCGCAGCCATTCTGTCCGAACAGCCTGTCCATACCAATCCGATCTATATTCTTTTGGTTTCCCAGTACGACAACGCTTTCCTGCTAGGCGATCCACCGAACTACGAGCCGGGTCCTGAAGCGTTCCTGGCAACTCAGGCCAAGCACCGGGGTATCACGCTCGCCGAGAGGACATATGACCTGCTGATCGAGAACGGCGGCCACAATGTACTTCTCAATCCGGCGTCAAACTTTGCTGAGGGAAACCTGAAAGCCGTGCACAGAATGCTGGTCGATGACCACACACTGGTGGCACTTGGAGACGGCGGGGCCCACTACGGGATGATCTGCGATTCGAGCTATCCCACCACGGTACTGTCGTACTGGACCCGTGATCGGGAACACGACCGCGTGCCGCTGGAATGGGCAGTCCATCGGTTGTCGCGCAACAACGCTCTGGCGCTGGGGATGACCGACCGCGGCCTGCTTGCCGAGGGGCTCAAGGCCGATATCAATGTCATAGACTACGACCGCCTGAGGCTGCACCCGCCAAAGCCCGTTTTCAGTCTTCCGGGTGGCGCGCGGCGGCTAGAGCAGACCGCGGACGGTTACACCGCAACACTGGTCAGCGGGCAGGTGACTTACCGCAACGGAGTGCCTACCGGTGCGCTGCCCGGCAGGCTCGTTCGGGGCAGACTTAGTGCCTGAGAAAAAAGGGGAGTTCTAATGGAGAGAAAGTCGCAATCATCACAGGCGCCGGCAAGGGCTCTGGATGGCAATAGCTTTTACGCCTAGTGTCCTTCCGTTATTAACTGAACTATGTTTGAGTAGGGTGCTGGTATTACCGGAACGGGAGATGCCAGCATGCCAAGCGGACGATCGAAGGTAGAACTGGTGCTGAGTCAGGTCAAAGAAGTGCAACTTGCTTCGATGGCGCGTTCGCGTGCTATCCCGGCTGCCCTGGTTACGCGGGCGCGCATCGTTTTGGCGCCTGTTGCAGGCGAACCCAATAGGGAATTCGCCAAGCGGTTGCAGCTTACGCGTCGCCACAGTAGGTAAATGGCGTACTTGGTTCCTTCAGCGGCGCATCAACGGTCTGTACGACGAATTGCGTCTAGGTAAGCCGCGGACAATCGACGTCGAGCGCGTTGCGGAGTCATCAATGCGACACTGCATACCAAGCCTGCAAACGGCTCGACACACTGTAGTGTGCGGGCGGTGGCGGCCGAGACATCGATCTCGCCCACCAGCGTGCACCACTATTTCAAGCTGTTAAAGCTGCAGGCGCATCGCAGCGAAACCTTCACGCTGTCCACTGATGCACTCTTTATTGAGAAGCTGCGTGACGCAGTTGGTCTGTACTTGAACCCGCCAGAGAATAAAGCGTGCAAAAACTGGTCCTTCACGGTGTTTTCCCATCCGTTGCGGAACATCGAACCGATGTTGACCGCTCTGACCGTGCCGAGCGCCTTGATGCGCCGCCCGCGCACATCCCTATAGCGCCTATCCGGTCGACGTCGACGTACGGCAGCGTGGTCAGGTAATCGATCACCGCGCTGACGTCCTCGGTGCGAATATACGGGTTCTCGAGCTGGCGCGGCTCGCCGGTGCTTTCGCCCTGATGCGACGCATCGAACGCGATCGTGACGAGACCGTTCTCGGCCAGCTTCTTCGCATACAGCCCGGCCGTCTGTTCCTTCACGCCACCGCCCGGATGCGCGACGACGACTGCCGGGTACTTGGTGCTCGAGTCGAAACCGGCAGGGACGTGGATCACCGCGGCAAGCGTGACGCCCTGGCCGTTCAGGTTCTTGAAGTTGACTTTCTGCATGACGGGTAACTCAGGTGGTGGGGGCGACGATGTGATGCATAGTAGCCAGGAAATTGACATACATGGGCTAAAACAGACTTCAGTGTTAAGTCTGTCTTTACAGATGCAGCGGGTGGCCCGCTGCGCCGCGATCTGTACTTGCCGACGTCGGGGATCGCCGCCGACCTCGGCATCGGTACTGAGACCGTCGTCATGACCGAAAGCGCCTCTATGAGCGACTGTCGACAGGTACTCGGATATCTGAAACTCTGCAGTCGGATGCAACGAAGGCCGGCGGGGCGATCGCGGCCCCGCATTTCCACTTCCCGTGTCCGGAATTCCGAAGTACGGAACAGTGTCGCCGAGCGAATTGACTTGGCTGCATGCCGGATTCAGGCTGGCTCACATTGCGACCAGCCGCCGTGATACCGGCGCCTCCCGGGACCGTTATGTCGCGGCGGCGACCGAGTAGCATGCGATTACCCTCAGCGGCCCCGCAAACAGATACAGCGTCGCAACGGCCGGGACGGGCTTTGCGACCAGGAGACAGACGATACGGGTCCACCCGCAGTCCGATGGACGGTGCGCCGGTCATCGTTTATGGATGGATTGCCTATGGACTCGCTCTCTGATGTGCTTTCGCTGGTGAAGCCGCGCAGCCAATTCTATGCGGGGCTCGATGCGGCGGGTGAGTGGTCGTTTGCGTTTCCTGAATACGAAGGAATCAAGTTCGCCGCCGTATTACAGGGCGGTTGCTGGGGCGTGATCGAAGGCGTTCAGCAGCCGGTCCGCTTCGAGCAAGGCGATTGCTTCCTGCTGAACAGCCGGCGCAGCATCGTGCTGTCCACCGATCTGGCGCTTGAGCCGCAGGATTCGGCGGCCATCATGGATGCCATCGCGCGCGACGGTATCGCCGTGCACGACGGTGGCGGCGACGTGCTGCTAATCGGCGGATTCTTTACGTTCTTCAGCGACCATGCCGCGGTACCGTTCGACGCACTACCGCCGCTCATCAACGTGCCGCGCGCATCCAATCAGGCCGAGGTCCTGCGTTGGTCGCTCGATCAATTGACCGCCGAGCTGCGCGACCCGCAGCCGGGCGGGGCGCTGGTGGCGAACCACCTACTGCATCTGATGCTCGTGCAAGTGCTGCGCCTTCACCTGGAGGCATCGCCCGCGGGATGGTTCATGGCGCTGTCCGACCGGCGGATCAGCGCGGCCATCGGCGCCATCCATTCGGAACCCGCGCGCCACTGGACGCTGGAGGAACTGGCCCGCATTGCCGGGCTGTCGCGGACAGTCTTCGCGCAGCGCTTCAAGCACCTCGTCGGCGCGACCACCATCAACTACCTCACGCGCCGGCGGATGCTGATCGCGGCGGATCGTCTGCGCGTCGGGCGAGAGAGCATTGCGTCGATCGCGTTCTCACTCGGCTACGAATCCGAGAGCGCGTTTTGCACCGCATTCAAGCGAACCATGTTCTGTTCGCCGACGCAGTACCGCCGTCAGGCATAGGCGTCAGATCCGTACGATCTCGAAACACGGCAGGCGGTGGGCATTCGTCAGCGCCGGTGGAACACGCGCTGCGAATCAGCACTGGCTTTCAGCCGCACGGTTGACAACCGGAAGATCGGCCACGGTGATGGGCGATCCTCACTCATCAGCAGGATTCCCCATGAATCATCCGACCGATTTCAATCCCGGCGTGACGAGCTCCGTCGGCCTGAGCACCGATCCGATGCCCACCTCGCGCTATACGGACGCGGCACAGTAAGACCTCGAGCGCGAACGGATCTTCTGCCGCGCATGGCTTATGGTCGTGTGCATCGAACGCATCCCAAACCCCGTCGGTGCGTTGCTGGAGCTGCCCGGCTATCGTGAGGTCCGCGACACGGGCGTGCCAGTCGTCAGGGGGCCGGCGGCAATGGTGAAACTTGCCGAATCGACGGTCGATCTCAGGAGAAGCCTTGGCCTGACCAAGTCGGAGGCCGTGACCGGCGCTTATCGAACGACGCCGGCCCACGCCCTCGAAGAGCTCCAGGAGATCGGGAAGAAGCTGGTTGTTTGACGTCACGGTGGAGGTCCTGACGCACGGCGCGATGGAAACTGCTGTGCGGGAACAAGCTTGTGTCCGGATCGCCGCCCGTGGAAACGGGAAAGCCCGAGCCCGGTTTCCTCAGGGAATCCGGGCAACGCGAATCAGGCGCCGGCCATCAATGTTTGTCGCTGGTCTCCTGCGCGCCAATGGCTCAATCCTCGTAAAGGTTCGGGAATTTCCCCGTCGTGCTGATCACCGTTGTCCGGGTTTCCAGATACGGATCGAGCGCGTCGATTCCGTTTTCGCGCCCCCAGCCGCTGACCTTGAAGCCGCCATACGGCGTTGACCAGCGCAGGAACGAGTAGGTATTGACCCACACCATGCCCGCATCGATACGGCTGGACACGCGATGCGCGCGGCCGACATCGCGCGTCCACAGGCCCGCGGTCAAGCCGTATGGCGTGTCGTTCGCGATCGCGATGGCCTCGTCTTCGCCGTCGAACGGAATCAGCGACGCCACCGGGCCGAAGATCTCGTCGCGTGCGACGCGCATCCGGTTCGTCACACCGGCGAACACCGTCGGCTCGACGAAATACCCGGCCGCGAGCTCGGGCGTCGCGATACGATGACCGCCGGCGACGAGTTCCGCACCGTCCTGCTTGCCGATCTCGATATAGGATAGCGTCTTGTTCAACTGCGTCTCGTGCGACTGCGGGCCCATGTGATTCGAATCATTCGACGGCATGCCGACGCGCACCGATTTCGCGCGCGTGCGGAATGCATCGACGACGCGATCGTAGATCGGCCGCTCGACGAGCACGCGCGAGCCGAGCGCGCAGCTCTGTCCGGTCAGCCGCCACGCGGATGCGGTGGCCGCATTGATCGCGTTGTCGATGTCGGCGTCCGCGAAGAGGATATGCGGTGCCTTGCCGCCGAGTTCGAACGTGAAGCGCTTCAGATTGTCAGCGCCATCGCGAACCATCTGCTTGGCGGTCTGGCTGGCGCCCGTAAACGAGATCTTGTTGACGTCTGGATGCTGGACCAAATGCGCGCCGGCAGTGCGCCCGTAGCCGGGCACCACGTTGAACACGCCCGGCGGAAAACCCGTTTCGTGGACGAGGCGCGCGAGTTCCAGCGCTGACACCGGAGTTTGCTCGGCCGGCTTGACGACGACGGTGCAACCGGCCGCGAGCGCGGCGCCGATCTTCAGGCAGGTTGCGAGCAGCGGCGCGTTCCACGGAATGATCGCACCCACCACGCCGATCGGGACGCGCGTCGTGAACGCGTGAACGCTGTCGTCGATCGGGATGGTCGTGCCTTGCGCCTTGTCCGCCAGCGACGCGAACCACTGATACCACTGCACCTGAGCGGCCAGGCTCGCGCGGTGCTCGCGCACGAGATTGCCGTTATCGCGCGACTCGATGACCGCCAGCTCGGGGATCGCCGCGCTAAAGCGCTCCGCGAGGCGGCGCAGAAGGGCGGCCCGCTCGTGTCCTGGCGTGCGACGCCACGTGCCGTTGAACGCGTTGCGTGCGGCGGCAACTGCACGATCGATGTCCTGCGGACCGCCCATCGGCGCGATCGCCCAGGGCTGGCCGGTGGCAGGATCGATGCTTTCGACGAGCTCGCCGTCGATCGGCTTCACCCATGCACCGTCGATGTACAGGTGCTCGTAGCGGCGCAAGGGTGCTTCATCCGTCATTGTGCGTGATTCGTTCGACATTCAGTACTCCGGTCAGGTCGTGCGTGGTTCGTGAAATCGTGTTCTGGACGCGGGCCGCCTTGCGATCATGTGCGTGTCAGGTCAATGCGTAAACAGCTCGAGCGGCGGCCTGCAGCTCAGACGTGGCTTCTGTGGGCAGCGAGCCGTTGCGCGTTCGCTGTCTCGTAGCGATCTGTCGTTCCGCGCGCCATCGCCTGAAGCAGGACGGGATCGCGTGATCCGAAGTGTCCGGTTCGTACGGGGATTTGCCGGGAAGCGTGTCGAGCGCGTGTCGGTATTTGCGACGGCTTCAGCAGCGCAACGTGTCACGTCCCCATCTTAAGCACCGGAGGCTGAACAGGCCATACTGCAGCGTTCGTATTTCCTGCTCTATCGTACGGGATCACGTCGTGTCGGGATGATGCGATCGATGGCATCGATCGAGTGCACATATGACTGCACATGCGTTGGTACGCGACGTCCGTCGCAAGCAAGGGGACCACCCCGAAGTACGGAAACTCGAAGGGCGTCGAATTGACACTGGACAGCCCCGCTTCTGTAATCGAAGGATCAGGGCTTGAAATCGTGCGATGTCCGTCGTGCGGTTTTCACCGGGTTGACGACTGCGAACGCACGCGCTTTTGATGTTCGACGAAAAGAGGTGAGAACATGATCGACGGACTGACCGTCCGGGACGCGTCGAAACATGACGAAGCCGCCGATATCCGCAGTTTCGAACTGGTCCGCGCGGATGGCTTGCCGCTGCCGCCGATCTCGGCGGATTCGCATATCGACGTGATCGTGCCCGGCGGCCCGACGCGCCAATATTCGCTCTGCAATGCACCCGACGAAAATCATCGGTATCGGATTGCTGTTCTGCGTGATTCGAAGTCGCGCGGCGGGTCGGCCGGCATGCACGACCGGGTGAACGTAGGCGACGCGCTGACGATCAGCATGCCGAGGAATCATTTCGCGCTGGTGGATGACGCGACGCACAGCTTGTTTCTGGCGGGCAGCATCGGTGTGACGCCGATTCTCTGCATGTCGGAACGACTGGCGCGCATCGATGCGTCGTTCGACATGCATTACTGTACGCGTTCACGCACGCGCACAGCATTTCTCGACCGCAGCGCGCGCGCCCTATGCCGGCCGGGTGCAGCTCCACCCGGCGACTCAGTCCCGGGTGGCAGATGTCGTCGTACCGTGTTGCGCGTTTCGCCAGCCCGCTACATCGACATGCGTTTCGCGTAATCGGCCAACGAAAAACCGAGCGTGCTTGCTTCTTCCGGCGTCAGGCTGTGCTCGACGTTGAGAAGCTTGCGCGACGCCATATGATCGCGTTGCTGATTGATAGTCTCCGCGCCGATGAAGCGATCGTCCCGAAAGCACAGCACCGATGCACCGCGGCCATCGGCAGCCCGTTTCACGATCGCGGTGTCGTGCGGCTGCGTCAAGCCGGCAATCTGCAGTTTGTGCTCGCCCTGAATGCTCCAGAACCACGGCACGGAAGTGTACGGAGCGGTGGGGCGGCCGAGCATCCGGCTCGCGACCGTGCGCCCCTGGTCCGCCACATTCTGCACCGACTCGATCCGAGCATCGCCCGACGCTGCATATTTGCACGGGAAGCGCGCACAGTCGCCGATGGCCGAAATCGCTGGGTCGCTGGTCACCAGCCGCGCATCGACCAGAACGCCGTCCGCCACCTTCAGTCCCGCCGCGACAGCGAGTTCAATATTCGGAACGGCGCCGATACCTACCACGACGAGGTCGGCCGCGATCTGTTCTCCGTCGGCAGTCGTCAAGCCGTCGACGGCACCTTGCCGGCCAATCATAGCGGTGACCGACGTGTTGCAGAGAAAGCGCACGCCAGCGCGTTCGTGAAACGTACGCAGCATGCCGGTTGCTTCGGCTGACAGCGCGCGCGCCATGGGTCGTTCCGCAGCCTCGATCACCGTTACCGGCAAGCGATGCTGCGATGCCCAGGCAGCCAGTTCCAGGCCGATGAAGCCGGCGCCGATCACGGCCACCGAGCGGGCCGACGTCATCGCGGCCTTCAACGCGTCGGCATCGTCGATCGTGCGCATTGGACGCCGCGCAGCTCGCTGCCCGGCACCGGCAACGCACGGTTGCGCGACCCCGCCGGTCAAGCAAGTGGAAATTCCGAAGGCAAAAGGTGGCTTCAGAAAACTCGGTATTCCAACCGTATCAGATCGGATTGCGCAGACCGTAGCCAAGCTCATCATCGAACCGATACTCGACCCGATTTTTCATCCGGACTCATGGTTGAGTTTGATATCAAGGCGGCGTTCGATCAATTTGATCACGGTCTCTTGATGAAGGCGGTGCGCACCGAGTCGCTTCTCTCGGGCCTCATCAAGATGGTCGAGTGGGTTGTAGCGATGGCGCCGTTCGCGATCTTCGCGCCCGTCTCTGCGTTGATCGGCCTGTGCCGATCGGGCCGGAGAAAAGGACAAGCGTCGCAACGCAAAAAAATGACGTCGAAGCTGGGTGCTGGGCGGCGAATCCGCGATGTCCCGCGTCGTCCGTCCGCCGTCACGCAGGTGTGTTCGCGGCGAGACGCTCCGGTTCGCGACGGCACTGCGTTGGCGTGCAGAGCATGATCCGTTTGAATGCACCGCTGAACGCACTTTCGGATTCGTAACCGAGCGAGAACGCAATCGACGCGATGCTGTCGGTGCTGTCACGAAGCCGTTCTGCGGCCTTCAGCATGCGCCAGCGCGACAGGTAGCACATCGCCGTCGTTCCCACCAGGCGTTTGAAGCGCTGCGCAAAGATCGTGCGCGACACGCCGGAGATCCGGGCCAGTTCTTCGAGAGTCCACGGACGGGCCGGCTGATCATGCAGGGCGCTGAGCGCCGCACCGATCTGCCGGTCGGAAAGGGCGGGGAACCAGCCAGGCGACAGATTGCCGGTTGATTTGGTCAGTTGCAGCCGCAGGATCGGCACCAGCATCATGTGAACGAGATCGGTGGACAACAATGCGCCGCCTGGCAACTGTTCGTGCACTTCCCGGCCCAACTGGCCGATTGCCCACCTCAGGATCTCCGCCTCGCTCGTGTCGCGCGGCGCGGAGAAGAGGGGCGGCAGCGCGTCGAACAGGGTGGCGGCGTGACTGGTCGAGAAGGCGAACAGCCCGCCCACCATTAGCACCTCGCCGCCGCCATTGTGAACGGCGATGCCATTGTGCTCGATGGTTTTCATGATGTCCTCAGAGTCGTCGGGTACGAGCGATGGATCCGATGTTGCCACGATGCGGCGGTTGGCATTCAACAGGAAGCAGTCGCCTTCCTCGAAGCGTACGGGCTGCTCCAGGCCCTCGATCATCCCCCAGCAGTTCCCGCGCAGCACGGCGACGATCTTGATGCCGGTCTCCGGAGGAAATGCGAAGGACCACGCGCCGGCGGTATCGAGTCCCGCAAGAAACCGGGTACGCGGCTTTAGCAAGGAAAGTACGTCAGACAGCGGGTCCATGGAGGCCAACGCGCGAGCGCATGATCGATGAAAATGCGCGGATGCTAGACCTTGGGCAGGCGAGTATCAATAGGTAGAAATCCAAGATCCTTCATTGTCTGCCGCGAGGCGGGCAATGCATGTGGCATATGCCTGTACGTGCCGATGCATTCGATGCTGGAGATCCGTACGCTCGAAGAAGAAATGCGAACGCTGCCGCTTGGTCCGATCCTGACGGGGAAAATAACATCATTCTATGACGAAGGTAGCACGAGCGGTTTCATTCACCAGCGAGGCGGAGAATTGCGGGTCGTTCGAAGTACGGAACGGTTCGATGAAACATATTGACTGTGGATCGAGCTGGGGGGAGCGATTATTCGGAACACAATGAAAAGGCGTGCACCGACGTGCCTATTCCCAGCAGGAGACACATCTTGGCAATGCATGCCACCGGCCTTGCAGAAAGGCTGCGCAAGCGCGTCGACACCGAGGAAATCTGGACCCGCTTCATCGACATCCAAACCGACGACAGCGTGTCCGATTGCTTTGCCGGGCGTATTCCTTTGGATACGTGAAGCGATCCGGCGAATGGCTGACGAAGTACCTGGATTTCACGAACTTTCAGACAGTCCGGTATTCAACGAAAACATCGAAGGCTGACAGCGGAAGGTAGAGAAGCGCGACGCGCTCGCTCTGGCCTCCGCGCCCGGACAGCCCCCGTTGACCTGTGCCGACGGGAACGGGCGCGCGCGTCCGCGAAATCGGATGACCGCTTTGACGCGTTCCAGCAGCATACAACCCTAGGAGGAGCACACCATGAAAGATGAAGTTACGCCAGTCAATATGAATGCCGCCGGCCTGCCGGACGGATTTCAGGATCTCGAATCATTCCTCGATCAATGGAACGTGTCGACATCGCACGAACGATGGGTTCAACGTGCCGCCACGCCCTATCCGGAAATCATCGCGTTCTACGACGCGATGTTGGAGCGTGCGGACGCAGCAGTCGCTTTTCTCGATCAGTTCCCGATCGACGACATGCCAGCGCCGGCGCAAAACCTGTTCAGGCTGATGCTGTCCATGTGCCACGCATCGATCGCGGTCGAGATGCATCAGTCGTCGGATATCCGCAATGCGCCGCAGCAGCATGGGTTGCGTATCCATACCGGCTTTCAGCCGCACGGCTAACAGCCTTCACAGCACTTCGACCTCCATACCGATTTTCGATCCGAAGGAGCAGGCATGAACCATCCGAAAGAACTCCAGCCGTCGTTGACCCGATCCGTTGGCATGAACACCGACCCGATGCCCACGTCCCTTTATACCGATCCCGCGCAGTTCGAAACGGAGCGCGAGCGCGTGTTCCGTCGCTCCTGGCTGATGGTAGGCCGGATCGAGCGCATCCCGAAAGCCGGCGACTTTTTCGTGAAGGAACTCGCCATTTTCAAGACGTCCCTCATCGTGGCGCGCTCGGAAGATGGCCGGGTCCGGGCCTTTCACAACGTCTGTGCCCATCGCGCGAATATCGTCGAGCACCGCGCCTGCGGCAATGCGAAGCGTTTCGTCTGCCGCTATCACAGCTGGGGGTACAACAATGCCGGCGACCTCGCGCATGTACCGGACGAGGCGGGCTTCCTCGGTCTGGACAAGAAGAAGTGCGGACTGACTCAGGTTACGGTAGAGGTTTGGGACGGCTGGATCTTCATCAACATGGCGCAGGCGCCGGAAGTGAGCCTGCAAGAGTTTCTCGGGCCGATGGCCGACGCCATGGCCGGGATCGAATATCCGAACCCCGATCACCCGATCGTGCTGCGTGGCGAGTTCAATGCGAACTGGAAAGTCGTTGCCGAGAACTTCAGCGAGGCCTATCACATCGCGTCGATTCATCCGAAGACGTTGGGGCCGCTCTACACCGGGCAGGCGAATCCGTTCAGCCGGCCGCTGAGCGCGAACCTATATGGCGCGCACCGATCCCTGTCGTTATGGCTGAATCCTACTGCGGCACCGTTTGCCAAATCGAAATTTGCCCAGTGGCTATTCTCGGCCGGCCACTCCATCACCGGTACTCGCCAGGAAGGCCAGGTCAACACCATTACCGAACATCGGGGAGTGAATCCCACCAAGAACGAGCACTGGTCGAGCGACGTCAACTGGTTCTTCCCGAACTGGCACATGCAGATCTCGGCGAACCAGTTCTGGACCCACGAGTTCTGGCCAATTTCGTCGACGAAAACCATGTGGGAAGCGCGCTTCTACAACCGCAAGGCGACCCGGGTGCGCGAGCGCCTGCAACTCGAGCATTTCACCTCGCACATCACCGATACGATGCTCGAGGATTTCGGCAACATCGAAAGCATGCAGGCAGGAATGGAGTCCGGCGCGAAGCCCTTCGTCCACTTCAACGAAAGCGAGATCCTGTGCCGCCACGGGCTGGAGCAGGTGGCCAAGTGGTCGGCCGCCGAGACGGCGAAGGATGCGCTGGCGTGACGTGTCGCACCGAAGCCGGTGGCACCGGCTGCGTATTCGGACAAGAACGAGAAGGAGACGTGATGAGCGTGACGGACGGATTCCAGGTCCGCGTGGCGGCGAAGCGCGAAGAGGCGGCCGGTATCTGCGGCTTCGACCTGGTGCGCAGCGATGGCGGTGCCTTGCCGCCATTTTCGGCGGGGTCGCATATCGACGTGATGATACCCGGAGGGCCGACGCGGCAATACTCGCTATGCAATTCGCCGGCCGAAAGCCACCGCTACCAGATCGCGGTGCTGCGCGATCCGAACTCGCGCGGCGGTTCGGCCGGGATGCATGAGCGCGTCGTGATCGGCGATATGCTGTGGATCAGCGCGCCACGCAACCATTTTGCGTTGGCACGGGACGCCGAGCGGCATTTGTTGCTGGCCGGCGGCATCGGCGTGACACCGCTCCTGTGCATGGCGGAGTCGCTGTCGGCAAGCGGTGCGCAGTTCGAGATGCACTACTGCGCCCGCTCACGCGCCTGCACGGCCTTCCTGGAGCGTATCCGCCAGTCGCGGTACGCCGCGCAGGTGCGGCTTCATTTCGACGACGATCATGATGATCCGCCGTTCGATCTTGCGGCCCTTCTCGCGCGTCAGGGGGGCGGTCCGCACCTGTACGTGTGCGGACCGCAGGGGTTCATGGATGCGGTCCTGCAAGCCGCACGCGTAGCGGGCTGGCCAGAGAACCGTCTTCACCACGAATTCTTTACTGCGGCACCGCGCGCGACGGCGGTCGACGAATCGTTCGAAGTCGAGATCGCCAGTTCAGGGGAGGTCGTCGTCGTCGGGGCGTGCGAGTCCGTCGTCCAGGCATTGGCGCGGGCCGGCATTGAGATCGAGACGTCATGCGGGCTCGGGGTGTGCGGTACGTGCGCGACGCGCGTGCTGGCCGGCGAACCGGAGCATTGCGACGTCTATCTGACAAGCGAGCAGCGCGAGGCGAACGACCAGTTCCTGCCGTGCTGTTCGCGCGCGAAATCGCGGCGGCTGGTGCTGGATCTGTAGGAGACGGGCAACGAAGGCGTCGCCGGCTGACACGGCGGCGTACCTAGTTCCGGAGAGGTTGTTCTTGTCCGGGAATCGGCGGAGTTCCATCTGAAGAATGTGGATTCGAAGCCGGTTGCCGGGAATCGAGCGGCGGCGCGTCTCGACGCTCCACTGGGCTTGCGGCGGAGTCTATTCCGCGCCGGCCCGCCGTGCCGGAAAAGGCTTGTCCGGCGTAAGCGCGGAGAGAATCGACGAGCCGCGCGCGAGCGGTGCCACGACGACGATGCCATCGTCCTCTCAATTATCAAGTGTTTAAACACCTTGCATACTTCTTAACAAAATTCCCGCGACGTTGTCGGGAGGGCACCAACCAATTCGGTCCGGTCGCCGAGCTTACTTGAGATGGGGTGCCGCACCTTCCCTTCGGCTTGCCACACACCATAAACCGCGAGCAGCACGGCGCCGAGCGCTTCCTTCCGAAACTTTTCCAGCAGACCGGGGAGCCCCCATGGATCAATTTCATGAGAGGTTTTTTCCCAAGCCTTTTCTACTGAAAGATGAACTTTGTCGGACGCGATGATTTGCGCGCGAAAAGCTCGATATGAATTCTGGCGGGTCGGAAGGTCGCCGATCAACACGGCCTCTGTGGTGACTACGGTAGCTTTCGACATGCGGTGAACTTTGAGCATTCAGCGTACTGGCAATTTTGCGACGAAGCGCTCGGCAGTTCGCAATGACACAAGATCGTGTCGAGCCGGTCGGTGTCCATCTGGCTGAACCGCACCGAATTTTGTGGAGGCTCGGATTCTTGAGAGAAATGGTATGGACGCCTCCCTCCCGCCTCGTGAGGCACAGGCCTTCGACGTGAGCGCGCTCACGGCGCAAGATCACATGAATCTTCACGGCGAAGCGGAGGCTAGCGATGAATCGGACACCAGTTGGAATCGACATTGCAAAGACCGCTTTCCAGGTGCATTAGATAGACCAGGACACGGGCGAGGTTGTGAACAAGCCAATCAGACGCGCTGCGTTTCTCGAGCATTTGGCGAACCGGTCCCCTTGCCTTATCGGAATGGAAGCGTGTGGCGGAGCGCATCACTGGGCGTGCAAGCTGGGGGAGATGGGGCATCAGGTCAAGCTGATGCCAGGGGAGTTCGTGAAGGCGTTCAACATTCGCAACAAAAACGACGCTGCGGATGCCCGAGCGATCTGGCTTGCTTTGCAACAGCCCGGCAAGGCAGTCGCGGTAAGAACCGAAATGCAGCAAGCAATGCTGGCGCTGCATCGAGCACGGGAGCAACTGGTGAAGTTCCGGACAATGCAGATCAACAGCTTGCGCGGATTGTTAGCCGAGTACGGCGAAGTGTCGGCCAGAGGACGAGCTTCGCTTGACAAGGCGATACCCGAAATTCTTGCTCGGGTTGCGGAGCGTTTGCCTGCAGTGCTCATCGACACATTGCGTGAGCAGTGGGCCGGACTGACGAAGCTTGATGAACAGATCGCGGCGATCGAACGCCGGATGCGTGAATGGAAGAAAGATGACCGTGCTGTGAAAGCGATCAGTGAGATTCACGGCGTGGGATTGCTGACCGCGACTGCGGCAGTCGCAATGATGGGCGACGCAAAGGCGTTTCGATCTGGGCGCGAATTTTCCGCGTGGGCGGGACTGGTGCCGAGGCAGAGTGGCTCGGGTGGCAACGCATCAAGGCCACGGAGCGTGAGGTCAAGGAACTGCGCCGTACCAACGAGATCCTCAAGCTGGCGAGAGCGTTTTTCGCCCAGGCGGAGCTCCACCGCCGATTCAGGTCCTGAAGGCCTTCGTCGATCAGCATCGCGACACCTTCGGGGTCGAGCCGATCGCAAGGTTTTGCGGATTGCCCCGTCGGGCTACCGACGCCATGCTGCGCAGCTTCGCGATCCGTCCAAACGCTGCACCCGTGCCAAACGCGATGAGATTCTGCAACCGGAAATTAAGCATATCTGGCGGGCCAATATGCAGGTCTATGGCGTGCCGAAGGTTTGGAAGCAGATGAACCGGGAAGGCATCTTGGTTGCACGCTGCACGGTCGGGCGGTTGAGCTGCTGTCCGAAGCCGCGTCCTTCGTCACCGGCGTGACCCTGCCGGTGGACGGTGGCTACACCGCCGTGTGAATGCGGAAACCGGCCAACCTGCGTGCAATGTGATGGCGCGCAGGATTGGCCGGATGGCTGTCGCCGTGTTTAGAAGAGGAACACGCCCTTTCCGCCGGCCTGGCCGTCGAAGCGACGATACGCCTCGACGGCTTGATCGAGCCGCCAGTGGTCGGTGAACAGCTTGTCCACTTCAACGCCACGGCGGGCGATAAAGTGGGCACAGTCCTTCATGCCGACCTCCGAGAAAGTGTACGAGCCGATCACCGTCCGCTGCATTCCGATCAGGTCCTTCATCGCGTCGACATTGAGATTGCCGCCAACTGCCACCAGGGCGATCTTCCCCCAGGGCCGGGTGCAGCGCACCGCCTGCTGCCGGGGCACTTCGCCGCCCGCGCAGTCCATTGCGCAGCTGACGCCCTTACCACCGGTCAGGCGCAGGATTTCCTCCACGGCATCCACCTTGCTGCCATCGATGGCATGGGCGACGCCGAACTGCCCGGCCTGCTTGACGCGATCCGCCGAGATGTCCACCCCGATCACCTCGATCCCCATCGCAGCCGCGAGCTGTGCGGCAGACAGGCCGACGGGGCCCAGTCCGAACACCGCCAGGGTGTCGCGCGCACTGATGTCGAGCCGTAGCAGCGCACCGTAAGCGGTGCCCGTGCCGCAGGAGATTGCCGCACCGCCCGCGAAAGACACCTCTTCCGGCAGGTGGACCAGGGATGAAACCGGTACCTTCATGAAGTCGGCGTGGCCACCGTGGGCGATCACGCCGTGCACCGTGGCACCCTGATCGCACAGTTGGGTCCAGCCCGTGCGGCACGAGTCGCAGAAGCTGCAGCCTTCATAGTGGAACACCATGACGCGATCGCCGGCCTTGAACGCGTTCGAGTTCACTCCCGGCCCCAGCGCAGCGACTACACCACATGGCTCATGGCCGCCGATGATCGGCGCGTTCTCGTCGATGCCGCGCGACGCCAGGTCCTTGAACCCCAGGGACCGGATGACTTCGGCGGGGCTGTGCCGGTAGAAGTGCAAATCGCTGCCGCACATGCCCGATGCCTTCATTTCGATGACTACCTCCCCGAAGCCCGGGATGGGGTCGGGGAAGTTCATGATCTCGAGCTTGCGATCACCTTTGAATACAACACCACGCATAGATTTCTCCGTATAGACAGTATTGCGTCAGACAGGACGCTGGTTCGAGGGCTCAGCCAAGGTTCATGTGCACGGCCTTCTGGTAGAGATAGCTGTCGACCTGCTCGGCAGCGCCCTTCCAGCCGTAGACACTCAGCTTGTAGCCGCCGAAGCCGACCTGGGGATCCAGCACGCCATAGCAGTTGACCCAGATGGTCCCGGCCTGGATGCCCTGCGCGAAGCGGTGTGCGGCGGACAGGTTCTGCGTCCAGACACCCTCGGCCAGGCCATAGCTGGTGTCGTTGGCGATGCGTCGGGCTCGGTCTCCCAGCGGCCGCTGTTCAGGTAGCCGTTGGCGCCCAGCAGCACCTCCTCGCGCGGTCCGGTGATGCCGCGCGCGGCCAGCTGGCACGCTGTGATCGCGGCCTGGCACACCAGCCCATGATGCACACGGACCATCAGCGTCGCGGGGGCGTAGATGGCCATCGTGTGCGGCTGGGTCATGGTGCGCGCGATGCCCTGTGTGTTCTCGAGCTGCTCCTGCGTCAGCCGCAGCAATTTCCCGACCGCCGCGACCGCACCAAAGATGTAGTGGCCGCCGCAGTCATTGGCCTTAACCGCCCGGCTGATGACCTTGTAGGCGGACCCCAGCCGAACCAGGATTTCCTGGCCGATCGCCAAGGCCGCAAGAAGTTCCTTTCCCGTCACGTTCTGCCGCAGGCCCGTCGCCGCCAGAAGGCTCGCGACGATGTACTCGCTGACGTGCCCAGCCTCTTCATGGAGGTCGCCGCAATCCATGGCCCGTGGCATCGGCCCGATGGCCAGTGCCGCTTTTGACGCGGGCACCTTGCCGCCATAGAACGGCAGCATGGTTTCCGGCTTGCCGCCCTTGTCCTTCACCAGCTCGACGATCGCCGGTATCCCGTCCATTGCCGAGCCTCCGATCGTGACGGCCACGGCGTCCAGCAAGGTATGCCTGACAAGCCGGATGACATCCGGCGGCACGTCCTCGTACCGCGTTTGCAGCGCCATGCGGCATAGCGTGGCCATCGGGTCTTCGGAGTTCTGACGTTGAAATCTTGTCATGGCAGGGTCTATGAGGTTGATTGACTATCTCGGGGACGGCCGCCAGCAGTCCGGCTGGGTGGGCTGATGAGAAAGGGGCATGCACTGGCTGTGCACGATTAGAAAGTCGGATGTCTCCAGCCCGCAATGCAGATGCCGCGTTTGTTCCGGAAACTGAAAACGCAGCCTTTTGCGGCACGCGGCTGAAGCGCGAAGCCGGTCATCTGCTTGCTGAATCAGCCTGCTAGAATGTGCCAGTTACATTTATGTGATCGCATCGATGGCCAAACGGAATACGACCTCTGCCGGAGCGAGCGAAACTCGCGAAAATCTTCTCAGGCTTGCCGCGCGGGCTTTCAGCGAATACGGCTATTCCGCCACCACGATGCGCAATATTGCCGAGCAGGCCGGGATTGAAGCCGCCAGCATCTACTATCACTTTTCATCGAAAGAAGAGTTGGTGGATGAGGTGATGGAGCAGGGGGGGGCGCGCATCGTCCATGCGCTGCAAGATCAGGTTGACGCGCTGGGCGAAGGAGCTTCCGCCGAACAGCGCTTTCGCGCTGCAGTGCTTGGGCAGATGTCCGGTCTGGTCAAGCACGGCGACTTTGCGCTTGCTCACAGCAGACTGCTGGGGCAACTTCCGGAGAACGTGCGGGAGCGGCAGATCAAGCGGCGGGAGCGACATCAGAAGCTTTGGAACGACTTGTTGGAGGACTTGCGTTCTGAGGGCAAGCTGCGCGTCGATGTCGATATTCACCTCGCCCGGATTTCTATCCTCGGCAGCATCAACTCCATACAGTCTTGGTTTAATCCACGCCGGGGCTCGCTGGAAACGGTTGCCGAGAAGCTTTGCGATATGTTTTTCGATGGCGTTGGCGTGCGCGTATAGCACGCTGCTGATTGCCCCGGCACAGCCGGTCTACGCTTCCCTGTGCAGGTGAGCACTGCGTGATCTCGCAATCGCTGAAGCCGCGGTCTCCAGAATGGTGGCAAGCCCTGCTTGAAACAGGGCGCGGGTCAGTCAGTGCCTGAGCCTGGCGGCGGGGCCAATCCCTCTCCCAGGCGTCGGCACCATCGCATTCCCAGCGCGGAATCCACTCTCCCTTCGATCCAGCGGAATCCGGTTCCGGGTTGCGTGGCATCCACACTGAAGGCGAATGGTGCCCAGATTCGAGCATCGTGGGAAGTCGACGCCAATTCACTTTCCCAATTGACCCCCTTAGTCGGTTTATCCAGAATGCGCCCGCCTTTTTGATAGCCGGTGCTTCGGGCTGGCGCCGCTGACGATCAACCCCTTGGTGAAAACCCTAGTGGCATTAGTTTTCCTCCGTGCCCAAACTAACTACCAGTTGTTAGGTAACTAACGATGGTTAGATTAAACCAATAGCCCGAGGTGGTCATGACGACACAGATGAAACCCATACGCTCCTTCCTCTTCGTTCCAGGCAACAAGCCGACCTGGATCGAGAAGTCCATTAACTCCAGGGCCGATGCGCTGATCCTTGACCTGGAGGACAGCGTGCCGCCCGCCCAGAAGGTCGAGGCGCGTGAGATCGTCAAGTCCAAGCTGGACTGGCTGGCCGCTCAGAAACAACGCATCTGGGTGCGCATCAACCGTAGTGCACATCTGTACGACTTCGAGGATATCCTGGCGATCGTCAGCCCAGTAGTCGAGGGAATCGTGATTTCGAAGCCCTGCGGCCCCGAGGACATTCATACCGTCTCGTCCATGCTGGCCGAGGCCGAATATCGAGCCGGCGTTGAGGTGGGCCACACCCGGGTGATCCCGCTATTGGAGACCGCGCGTTCCCTGCAATACGCCTACGAGATTGCCGAGCACGAGCGCGTGCCCGCCATCGTCGGCGCCACCGCCAAGAACGCCGATGTGGCCCGGGCCCTCAAGACCGTCTGGTCACTCGACGGGCGCGAGACCCTGTACCTGAAGTCGCGCATCGTCATGGCCGCACGCGCGGCGGGCAAGCTGCCCATCGGCGGAGTCTGGCAACAGGTGCATGACCTCGAAGGACTCAAAGTCTCGTCCGCCAACGACCGTCAACTGGGCATGAGTGGCGAACTGGTGCTGCACCCCTCCAACGTCGAGATTGTCAACAAGACCTACAGTCCCACCGAGGAGGAAGTGGCCTTCTATCAGGGGATGATCGACGCCCTGGACAAGGCCCAGGCCGAGGGCCGTGCCTCGTGCATCTATGACGGGGAGCACATCGACATCGCGCACGTGAAGACGGCGCGCGAAATCATCGAACTTGCAAACTCGTTCAACCACTGATTACGACCCTTCCCAAGGAGATAGACAAAATGGCAGGACTTTACTTCGAAGAATTCAAGCCCGGGATGGTGATCGAGCACGCCATCCGCCGCACCGTCACCGAGACCGACAACGTCCTGTTCTCGGCCATGACGTACAACTGCGCACCGCTGCACATCGATGCTGAGTACAGCAAGAACACGTTCTACGGCCAGCGCCTGGTCAACAGCATGTTCCTGCTGGCGCTGGTAGCCGGCATCACCGTGTACGAAACCACGCTGGGCACCACGCTGGGCAACCTCGGCTTTGGCGAAATTGCCTTTCCGAAGCCCACCTTCCACGGCGACACCATCCGCGTCGAGACTGAAATCCTCGAGACTCGCATCTCCAAGAGCCGGACGGACTCCGGCATCGTCACCTTCAAGCACGTTGCCAAGAACCAGCGCGATGAGATCGTCTGCACGGCCGTGCGGACCGGCCTGATGATGCTGCGCCCTGCCGATACGGCCTGATCTCTACCCTGCAGGAGTGAAGCGATGGATTACCAACTCAGCGCCGATCAGCACGCCATTGTTGATGCGGCAGAAAAGATCTGTGCGGACTTCCCGCTCGATTACTGGCGGAACAAGGATAAGAACCACGAGTTTCCGCACGAATTCTTCCAGGCCGTTGCCAGCGGCGGGTGGCTCGGCGTCTGCATGCCCGAAGAGTTCGGCGGTGCGAACCTCGGCGTGACCGAAGCTGCGCTCTTCCTGCGTACCGTGGCCGAGTGCGGCGGGCAGGCGGCAGCTTCCACCATCCACATGAACATCTTCGGCTTGCAACCGGTGGTGCATTTCGGCACGGAAGCGCAGAAGAAGGCCTGGTTGCCGCCCTTTGCCCGGGGCGAGACCAAGGCGTGCTTTGCCGTCACAGAGCCGGACACCGGCCTTGATACCACCAAGCTCAAGGTTGTGGCGAAGCAGCAGCCCGATGGCAACTACCTGCTGTCGGGCAAGAAGGTGTTCATCTCGACCGCGCAGGTCGCTGACCACATGCTGATCCTCGCGCGCACCACGCCGATCGACGAGGTCAAGAAGCACGGAGAAGGGCTGAGCCTGTTCTACACCAAGCTCGACCGCAAGTATGTGGAGATTCGCGAGATCGACAAGCTTGGCCGCGCCGCTGTCGACACCAACGAGTTGTTCATCGACGATCTGCCGGTTTCGAAAGGCTCGCTGATCGGTGAGGAAGGGAAGGGCCTGAAGTACATCTTCCACGGCATGAATGCGGAGCGTGTGTTCGTCTCCGCCGAGCAGGTCGGTATCGGCCGCGCCGTGCTCAAGCTTGCCACGGAATATGCCAAAGACCGCGTCGTCTTCGGTCGTCAGATCGGGAAGAACCAGGGTGTCCAGCATCCGCTGGCTCGCAATTGGGCGGAGCTCGAGGCAGCCAACCACATGCTGCTTGCCGCTGCCGATCTCTACGACAAGGGGCTCCCCTGCGGCTCGGAGGCAAACGCTGCGAAGCTGCTGGCATCCGAGGCGTGCATGAATGCCTGCCAGACCGCGATCCTCACGCATGGCGGGTTTGGCTACGCCAAGGAGTATCACGTGGAGCGGTTCATGCGCGAGGCCTGGATCGGGTACATCGCGCCCGTCACGCCGCAGCTCATCCTGTCGAATATCGCCGAGCGCAAGCTCGGCTTGCCGAAGTCCTACTAAGCGTCGCCAACCTTTCCGGTTCCCGGGAAGGTTGGCGACGGATAAGGCCTATAACTCACAGAGAGAACCAGCAGTGGCAGCCATCAGCACAGGAAGTGATGGCCACAGTGCAAAGCAAGCCCGCCTACGGGCGATGCCTGGCGTACACGGGGCAGGCATCGGCCGTACACGGGCTTCAGGAGACAAGCATGTCAGTCACAAGACCTTTGGAAGGTGTTCGCGTCCTTGATTTGACCGTGGCCCTGGCCGGGCCGTACGGTTCTCTGCTGCTCGGTGGCCTCGGCGCTGAGGTGATCCGCGTCGAATCACCGGGCGGCGGGGATATCGCGCGCAACAACCCGCCGTACGTGGGTAAGAATGGCATTCACTTTGGCGTCAGGCATGACGATGAGGTGTCGCTGACCATCCTGAACCGCGCGCGCAACAAGAAGAGCCTTACGCTCGACCTGAAGTCCGAAGAGGGGCGGGCGCTGTTCATGGAACTGGCCAAGGCGTGCGACGTCGTGATCGAGAACGCCAGCGAGGGTGCCACGGCGCGCCTGGGCGTGGACTACGAGAACGTGCGCAAAGCCAATCCCCGGATCATTTACGCTTCGATCAAAGCCTTCGGCGAGCCGAGCCCATACCCCAATCTCAAGGGCATGGACATCATCGTGCAAGCGCTGTCGGGCATGATGGACGTAACGGGCTTTCCTGACAGCCCGCCAACACGCTCGGGCCTGCCGATCGCCGACCTGATTGCGCCGCTGTACGCAGTCAACGGCATCCTGGCCGCACTGATTCACCGCGGCAGGACCGGCGAAGGCCAGCGCGTGCAGGTCTCGATGCTCGACTGTCTGGCCTCGCTCGTGGCCGAAGAGCATTTCGACGTATTCCTTGAGCACGGATATCCCAAGCGCTCCGGCAATTTCCAGGACCGGCTGGTGCCTTTCGGCGTCTACGGCACGCGCGACGGGCATGTGGCCATGGTGGCCTTCCAGCCAGACTGGTTCCAGAGCCTCATGGAAGCCATTGGCAAGCCCGAGCTGGCCACGGATCCGCGCTTTGCCACGCGCGGCCCGCGCATGAAGCATGCAGCCGAGATCAATGCCCTGATCGAGGACTGGACACGCGCGCGTACCAACGCGGAGGTCGTGCACGAACTGCAGGAAAGGCGTGGGGTGCCGGCCGCGGCGGTCCGTTCGCCGCTGGAAGTGCTGCAGGACCTGGCGTTGCAGGAGCGCGGCGCGGTGGTCAAGCTCGAACATCCGGATCTGTCGGACAGCCATGCCATGGGTATGGGGTTGCCCATCCAGTTTTCCCGCACGCCCTCGCAGTTCGACCAGCCTGCGCAGGCGCTGGGTGCTTCCAACGACGAGATCTACCGTGGCCTGCTCAAGCGTTCCGATGCCGAGATCCAGCAGTTGCGCGAACGGGGAGTGATATGAGATGACCAGTTCCGCGGCAGCAACGCCACGCTCAGGCCCCCTTGCAGGTATCAAGGTCGTGGAGATCGCGGGCATCGGTCCCGGCCCGCTGGCGGCCATGTTCCTGGCCGATCTCGGCGCCACCGTCATCCGCGTGGACCGCAAGGAGCCTTCGGGCCTGGGCGCACCGCGCCCCGTACAGTTCGACCTGGAGCTGCGCAACCGCAAGTCCATACGCGTCGACCTGAAAGACCCGGCCGCCGTAGACATGGTACTGGAACTGATCGATCAGGCAGATGCACTGATCGAAGGCTTTCGACCCGGCGTGATGGTGCGCCTGGGTCTGGGCCCCGATGCGTGCCTGGCGCGCAACCCGCGCCTGGTCTATGGCCGCGTCACGGGCTGGGGACAGGACGGGCCGCTTGCGCAGGTGGTCGGGCACGATGTGAACTACATCTCCATCACCGGGGCGCTCCACGCCTTGGGCCGCGCGGGTCAGGCGCCCACACCACCGCTCAACGTGCT
The DNA here is from genome assembly GCF_019602855.1 of Cupriavidus pinatubonensis. Lineage (GTDB taxonomy): Bacteria > Pseudomonadota > Gammaproteobacteria > Burkholderiales > Burkholderiaceae > Cupriavidus > Cupriavidus pinatubonensis. The sequence goes on along the minus strand of NZ_CP080769.1, from coordinate 606,946 downwards.
CGGGGACTATGCGGGAGGATCGCTGTATCTGGCCTTTGGCCTCCTCGCTGGCATTCTGGAGGCGCGTACCTCCGACAAGGGCCAGGTAGTCGAAGCGGCCATGGTGGACGGGGTGGCTTCCATCATGACGGTGACCATGGGCCTGCACGCGGCCGGCATGCTCAGCAAGGAACGCGGTACCAATCTGCTGGATACGGGTGCGCACATCTACGAGGTCTACGAATGCGCCGACGGCAAATACATCAGCGTGGGCCCTATCGAGAGCAAGTTCTACAAGCTGTTTCTCGATAAGCTCGATTTGCAGGGTCACCCGCTGCTGCAGGATCAGATGGACCGCAGCAGGTGGCCCGAGGCCAAGCAGGTGCTCGCGACAAAGATCAAGCAACGTACGCGCGAAGATTGGGTGCGGCTGTTCGACGGACTCGACGCGTGCGTAGCGCCCGTGCTCGATTTCGACGAGGCACTGCAGCACCCGCATATCCGTGCGCGCGGCACGTTGACCGAGATCGATGGCGTCATTCAGCCCGCGCCGGGGCCGCGCTTTTCGCGCACACCGGCCACTCGCCCCGAATCGCCCGCACCGCTGAACACCGACAACGCCGTTACCGCGCTGCAGGACTGGTTGCCTCAGGAAAGCATCCAGGCGCACCTGGCGCGACAAACCTTTATTTGAGGACACGTCATCATGCTCAGAAGGACATTTGCTGGTGCCTGCGCCGTCGGGACAATGCTGGCTCTGGCCGGGGTGGTCCCAGCGGCCGTGGCGGCGGACTTCCCTGACGGCAGCAAGCCCATACGGATCATCGTGGCCACCGGCGTGGGCTCGGGGTCCGATCTCACTGCGCGTCAGATCGTTGCCGAGCTCCTCAAGGAATGGAAATCGCCCATCGTCGTCGAGAACAAGACAGGTGCAGGCGGTGTGATCGGCACTGACTTCGTCGCCAAGGCGGCGCCTGATGGTTACACACTGCTGGCCACCTATGCGCAGCACTACACCAATCAATTGGTGATGAGGACGCAGTATGACGCTGTGAAGGACTTTGAGCCCATCGCGCGCATCGCCAATTCGGCGCTGGTGATTTCGGTGGCAACGAATTCCCCCTACAAGACCCTCAAGGAGTTGGTAGAGGCGGCGAGGAAGAAGCCGGGCATCATCACTTATGGCTCCTCGGGCAACGGCACCACCTCGCACATGGCGGCTGCGCTCTTCATCAGCATGGCGGGCATCAAGCTGAACCACGTTCCGTACAAGGCGCCGGGCCAGGTCGCATTCGATGCGGCCGCCGGGCAAATCGACGTGAGCTTCAATGGCATGTCCTCGGTGTTGTCGCTGATTAAGGGCGGCCGCCTGCGCCCGCTGGCCGTGACGACCGCGCGGCGCTCGCAGAGCTTGCCGGATGTGCCCACGGTGGCGGAGCTTGGCTACCCCGGCTACGAGGCCGCGTCGCCCATTTGGATCTTCGCGCCGCGCGGCACGCCGCAGCCTATTGTCAAGAAGCTGTCCGATGCTGTGACGCGAGCCGCCAAGACGCCAGCCTTCGGCGAGTTGTGCCTTCATCAGGGATTGGAGGTTGACATTCAGGACGCTGCGACGGCCAAGGCCGCCGGCCCCGGCGAGCTGGAAAAGTGGCGCAAGCTCACGGGTGTAGCTGGCGTCAAGGCTGAATGAGAGGCCGGGCGACGCCGCTCGGCAAGAACCAATGACTTCTGAATGAATCGTCTCATGACGACACACAACCCCGACACCAGCGCGCTGCGGCGCCTGATCTTTGGGCGCGCCACCTGCCGCGCCTATTTGCCCGAACAGGTTCCCGAGGATGTGATCCGCAGCATCGTCGACGTCGCGCTCGGCACCGCCTCCTGGTGCAACACGCAACCTTGGGATCTGATCATTACTGCGGGCGAGAGCACCGACAAGTTCAGGAACGCACTGATGGAGCAGGTGCGGCAGCACCCCGAGCTTGACTCCGACTTTCCGTTTCCGGACGAGTACCGAGGCGCATATCTCGACCGTCGCCGCGAATCCGGATTTCAGCTCTACGAAGCGCTGGGAATTGGTCGCGGCGACAAGGAGCGGCGCGAGAGCCAGTCGTTTGAAAACTTCCGCTTGTTTGGCGCGCCGCACGTGATGATCGTCTCCGTCCCGGAGGAACTGGGACCGTATGGCGCCATTGATGCAGGCGGCTTTGTCAGCGCCTTCTTGCTGTCAGCCGAGGCTCACGGTGTCGCCACCACGCCGCAGGCGGCGATGGCCATGCAGTCCTGTTTCATCCGCAATTACTTCGGCATTCCCGATGGGCGAAAGATGGTATGCGGCATCTCCTTTGGCTACGCCGACAAGGCACATCCGGTGAATGGCTACCGAACGCGGCGCGCCAGCGTGGACGACATCCTGCACCTGCTGTGACATCCCCGGAAACAGCCATGACCGCGTTGTCTATCGACAATCCCGTCCCGCATGTGCGCCGCCTTACGCTGAATCGGCCAGAGCGTATGAACGCGCTGGACGGGTTGACATTGCAGGCGCTTAACGACGCGGTACGCGATTGCGCGGCGGCCGGAGATGCGGTCAAGGTGCTCGTGATCCGCGGCAGTGGCCGTGCCTTCTGTGCGGGCAACGACCTCAAGTGGCTCGCGAGCGGCGTACTGGCCGATCGCGCAGCCCATATGCGCCATCAGGACCTGATGCAAGACACCTATGAGCGCCTGGAGTCCGCGCCGCAAATCGTGTTGGCCAGCATCAATGTCTTTGCTCTTGCGGGAGGCTTCGAACTGGCGCTCGCCTGCGACCTGATGATCGCCGATGAGGAGGAAGGTTTCGGCGCCCATGGAATTCGACAAGGCCAGGCACCCGATTGACTTGGCGGGTGTGAAGGCTCAATAGTCCGAATGCTGTACACGGAGGGACTATGAGTGTGTTGATTGATTACATGGGCATCGTGCGCGAACTGCAGCAGGCCGGCGTGCAAGTGCTGGGCATCAAGGACATGGCCGGCCCTCGGCACTGGCGGGTAGCGAGGACGGTCCCGGCCTCAGTTGGAGCGATGGCCCCCTGATGATCAGACTGCTGCTTCATCCCTGATCTCTTCGTGGCGCAGCACGGGGAACCAGCCCGGCGTGGCTTCGATCACACCCCAGAGTTTGTCGGGGACCGTCAGGTCGGACGGCAGGCGAGACAGATCCAGGACCGTGTCGATCCTCTCTTCCTGCCCGGTCTGTGCCAGTTCCACCCAGCCAGGATTGATCACCAGGCTGCGGCCAACAGCCACGAGCGGCAGCCCCATGGCCAGCGCTGCGCGAGCCTCGCGTGGCGTGCGGACTTCACCGGCCGCGATCAAAGGCAAGCGGCCGGCCACGCATTCGATGATCTGTTCTGCTGTGGTCTGGTTGCCCACGTAGTCCTGTGGCTTGCCTTCCAGCAGGTTGTAGAGCGAGGCATGCAGATAGTCGATCTGGCCCTCTTCGATCAGCCGATCCACAAGCGTCAACGCATCGGCGGTGCGCAGGGCGCCTGCGCCAGGCTCTTCAGGCGAGAAGCGGTAGCCCAGCAGGAATGGGCGGTGGGCATGCGCAGCGATCACGCGGCGCACTTCGCGTACCACCTCCAAGGGAAAACGCATGCGCTTTCGGGCGATCCACCCCACTCATCTGTGCGCTGATTGAAAAGCGGCCAGAGGAAATTCTGGATAAGAAATCCGTGTGCGCCGTGTAGCTCTACGCCATCAAAGCCTGCCTCGATGGCGCGGCGCGTTGCCTCGCCAAAGGCGCGGATCACATCAAGAATATTTCCTGATGACCGAGCGCGCGGCTGGCCAGTTTGCCGTCATTGAAAGGTCCCTTGGGCGCGGCCACGGCGCCGGCGCCGACCAACTCGCCGTTCGGGATCAGGCTGGGGACGGCCTTGTTGCCAGCATGGAAGATTTGCAGCACAGCGGGTGCGCCGCCGCTCTTCGCTGCCTCTGCCAGCTTGCGCCGGCTGGGGACGAAACGGTCGTCGTAGGCCGCGAATTCATTGGTGAAGCCGATGCCGCTGGCCTGCACGTGGGTGCAGCCGGTCACGACGAGACCCACACCTTCGACCCGCGCGTGGTACCAAGCCAGCTCCTGGTCGGAGATGGTTTCGTCGGCGTTGGAGGACCAGGTGGTCATCGGCGCCATTACCACGCGATTGCGTAGGGTGATGCCGTTGGCGAATGAGAATGGTTGAAGTAGGAAGTCGTTGGACAATGTCATTGTGGATCTTCAATTCTGATGTTTCGCGCCGATGGCGCGAGCGCTGAAACCCGGAAAGAACATCAACGCCCGGCTTCAGGCACGAACCATTCGTCGTCGATGGCCCGCAGCATCTCGTCGGGCGTGAGCTGGCGCGTCATGCGTCCGCGCAGCACATGGCGGTGTTCGAAGGATCGCGCGCCGCGCGCCATCACCTTGTCCTTCAAGGCCGCGATGTGTTCGTCGCCAAAATGGCTGTTGTAGGTGTTGAACAGCACCACGCGCTGGCCGTCGAAGCGATTGATCTCGACAAAGGCCCAGATGGGCGGCGCCGGGCTGTACAGCCCAGCGGCGAGCCGATCCAGACGGTATCGAACGGTGTCAGGTCGATCGTGCGAGGGGTGACCTCGGGCAGCGCCTGCGGCTGGCTCTTGAGCGCGTTCGCGTCATTGAGCGCATGCACCAGCCCGCTTATGCCGAGCTGATAGTCCGGCGCCTGCAAGGAGAACAGTTTGGCATCCAGCCGCTTGGCGACGTCGCGGGGCGGCTAACGCCGTATTGCCAGAGCGCGAAAAATACACCACGGCCGTCCGCGAAGCCAGCGCCGCGGTGGTGGGCACATGAGGCGCCTTTCCCTCTAGTTGGCGTGCCTGGTGGCTCTCAATCGAGGTAACGGAGAGCAGCACACCCAGTGCCGCCGCCAGGGCGAGCCCCAGCGCGACGAGGAACCAGTGCAGAAGCGTCATGGGGCGGGCGTTTCACGGTCCTACATGAAGTACGGCTTGTCGCCGTCGCTGCCTGGCTTGTTCACGCCCAGGTTTTCGTCCACGTGCAACGCTGGCGATTCGATGATCCTGGTGATCAGGTCGCCTACGCTCTTGCGGGAGACCACGGTACCCTTGAACGCCTCATTCCTGATTGTCAGCTCGTAGTCCACCTCGTCCTCATCGGTCAGCCAGGCAGGACGCAGGATGGTGTATTGCAGGCTCGAGGCTTCGATGGCATCGGCCGCGCGGCGGAAGGGCTTGAGATCCCCTCCGATGTTGGTGTTGTTCCATTCGCCGAACTTGCCTGGCACCTCGTCATAGATGCCGAGCGCCAGCACGAAAATCAGGCGTGTGATACCCGTGGCCTGCATGGCGGCAACCACTTGCTTTGCTTGCGCATCGAGGTCGTCGCCGGTGAGGTTCGCATAGACGATATCCTGGCCCGTCATGGCCTGCTGGAGCAGCTTCTTGTCCAGCACGCTGCCGATCACGACCTTCGCGTTCGCGGGGGTATCTCCGAGCTTCCGGGGATTGCGCACGAGCAAGGCCTGGCTCACGTCTTTGTCACCGGCGAGGGCTTTGACGACCCATTGTGCGACTTGGCCGTTGGCGCCGAGTATGAGTACGTTCTTCATGGTTGAATTCCTTTTCTTGAGTCGCGGCGGCGCCCCTTGCCGCCGCCGGCCAGGGCGGCGGGGCGGGCCTCCTGTCTTTAGAGGTTTTCCTTGAGGAAGGGAACCACCTTCTCCATGGCGATGGCCACAGGCTCGGGCTTGTCGTAGAGGTCATAGTGCGACCAGCCTTCGGCCACGACGATGTGCTTGTTCGTGGAGGCAGCGCGGCCGTAGATCTCCCAGCCGTCGCGGTAGGCGCCGTAACCGCCGGGCTTGTCGCCGATGACGATCATCAGCGGCTGGGTCAGCAGGACCTCGGCGTTCAGGAAGGCGTCCCAGCCCATGGCGGCGCCGCTGAAGGACATCAACTGGCTGGTGGCGCCGTTGGGTTGCTGGCCGCGGGAGGTCTTGTAGTATTCCGTGGCCTCGAGCACGTCGATGTCCGTGACGCCAGCCTTCTTGCCCGCTGCAACCGACTCCGGCAGCAGGTTGACGACGCTGCGCTCGCCACCCCTCGCCTCGGCAGTGCGCAGCCTGGCCATGTGCTCGATGGACTCAACCGGCTTGAAGTTGGCGAACCCTTCCCGGATCAGGCGGCCGAAGTTGACGCCGGTAATCGATGTCAGTGCCTTGAGGCGATGGTCGGTGATGCCCGCATGGATCGTATAGGCACCGCCGCCGCACACGCCGATGGCACCGATGCGGTTCTGATCGACGTAGGGCAGGGCTGCAGGTAGTCGACAGCGAAGCGGATGTCGGACACGCGGATGGCCGGGTCTTCAATGAAGCGCGGCGTACCATCAGGCTGCGGGTCGTCATGAAGCCGGGAGCGTTCGGATGTTCGCAGCGGGGCGTGTGGTAATACTCCCATGCTTCCTCCAGCTCCTTGTTTGGGGCATCTTCCTTGCGCATGGGGGCCAGTGGCCGAAAAAGCCGCCTCGGAGGATACTCGGCAAAACATCAGGAAGCGACGTGCCGCGGGATGAAGCGATGCCGAAGTCGCCTTTGCGTCAGTCGATTTCAATCGACATTGAGGCGGACTGCAAAGCAGGTCCGCCGTCGCCGACCTTCACCGGCAGCCAGAAAAGGCCGTCGGTGAGGGTCGCTCGCCAAAGACTGGCGTTCCGCATTTCCCTACGGCCGCACGAGCAGCCGCATGATCTCCCCGAAGTCATCTACCTGCTCCAGATGCAGCACGCTGTCCACGATCTTGTCGATGGTGGCGTCGGAAAGGATGCCATCGACGAAGGTGCCGAACTTGCGAACCAGTTCCTCCGTGGTCATGTAGGTCTGCGGGTCGGCCGACGGCGTGCCCTTGGGGAAGTGCTTCTCGGCCGCGAACGCCTGGCCACGCGCACGGATCTCGACGCGCGACGGGCGGCTGGTGATGTCCGCCGAAATCGACTGGAAGTAGGTCGGGTGTGTTTCCAGCTTCACCTTCTGCATCAGGGCCATGACCGAAGGGTCGAAGACGACGGCCGGGTCCTGCCATTGCCTGCCTGGGGTAATGCGGTGCGCAGCGACGGCAAGGCCGTGCGTGAAGCAGAACTGCGCATCGTGCAGCTCGGTGATCTCGCGGTTCGTGAAGCAAGGCAGGACGTAGGCCCAGCCTTCTCCGTAGGACGTGATGCTTTCGATTTCCTCGACGCGTATGTTGTGTTGCGCCACCAGGTCGATCAGCAGGTCCAGCGGTGCGTGCATTACCCGGCAGTGCGGATAGGGCTTGAACATCTGAAAGGCGGGGAAGCGCCATTCCTCGCCGAGGCCCGTGGTGAGAAGCTCGGGTGACCAGCGCGCGGTGCCGATAAAGCGCGGATAGCCGAATTCCTCGTCATCGAGCATCTGCAGGTCACCACGGTGGCCGAGATCGCCCATGTCGGCCGCCGACAGGGCAGCATTGGTCAACGCGCCGGCCATCTGGTACTTGATGGTCGCTGTCGGCGCGTGCATGAACCAGGCGCGCTGCGAGTTGACCGGTGCCGTGGCGGCGGCGATGCCCAGCGCGCTCGCCAGTCGGTCCACGGCAAGCCCCTTGAGCTTCGCGGCCGACGCCGTCGCGCCGAACACCGTGCTGCTGTAGCCGACTACCGACGTATGCGCAGCCTTGCCGTCCTTGGTGTCGCGATAGCCGCTCATGGCGGCGCCCAACCGGCAGGAGATTTCGTGGGATACGGCGACGGCAGCGATCAGGTCACTTCCCGAGCGCTGGTGCACCTCAGCGGACGCGAAGGCTCCGGGCAGCACGTAGGGGCTCACGTGGCCGGGCAGCAGCACGGAGTCCGCGTCCAGGGCATTGATCAGTTCGCCGTTGGCAAACGCCGCGCCGTGAGGGGTGGACTTGTCACCGGTGCCGATGATTGTCGCGCTGCCTCCGGTGCCACCGAGGCGCCGACCGGCGTCGATGCCGATGCGCCCCTTCGGATGTTCCATGCCCGCCAGCGCACAGCCGATGGAGTCGAGTACGTCGCGCTTGCATTCGTCAATGACATTCGCCGGCAGCCGCGCGATGTCGGTATTCACCGAGAACTCTGCCAGGCGTTCGATTATGGTCTTGCCCATAGGGTGATCACTCCTTTTCTAGTTTGAGGTCGGCGACGATCTTCATCGTGCGTTGCAGATCCTGCTGAAGGAAGCGGGTGAAGGCTTCCGGCGTCATCGTGCCGGGCTCGGCGCCATCGCGGCGGAAGCGCTCGCGCACCGGGGCGCTTGCCAGGGACGCAAGCAAAGCCTGGCTGAGGCGCTGCACGATCTCTTTCGGTGTGCCGGCGGGGGCGAGCAGGCCAAGGTACACGGTGTAGCTATACCCGGCGAGTCCTTGTTCGGCCAGTGTGGGGATATCGGGGAATGCCGGGGAACGCTTGGCGGATGTCACGCCCAGGGCGCGCAACCGGCCGTCCTTGACTTGTGGACCCGAGGAATTGCCGCCATCGAATGCAAAATCGACGCGGCCTGCGATCACGTCGCTCATGGCCGGCGCGATACCCTTGTACGGCACGTGTACGAAATCTAGATTTCCCTGGTGCATAAGAATCGCGGCAGCCACGTGAGTGGTGGTGCCGCTGCCGCCTGACGCGTATGAGAGCTTGCCCGGCCTGGCTTGGGCCGCGGCTGTCAGATCAGCCACGCTGCGATATGGCAAGCTCGGCGAGGTGACCATCAGTAGCGGTGCTTCGTTCATCATGCCAATGCCGACGAAGTCCTTTAGCGCGTAGCCAGGGTCCTTCTTCATCGCCGGCAGCTGCGCAACGGTGTTGGCGCTGGCCAGCAGCGTGTATCCGTCGGCCGGTGCGGCTTTCGCGGCGCGAATGCCGATCTGGCCGTCCGCGCCGGGACGATTGTCGATGACGACAGGCCGCCTCAGGTTCTCCGCCATTTGCTGTGCCACGGCCCGCGTGGTGATGTCCAGCAGCGCACCCGGAGCAGAGTTCACGACGATTCGGATCGGGCGATTGGGATAGTGCTCCTGCGCTATGGCGACAGCGGATCCGGTCAGCAGAAGCGTGGCACACGCGATTTGGTTGATGAGTCGGTACATGAAGAATGTCTCCGGAAGATAGGGCGAGACGCTCAGGTTTCTCGATCGCTCAGCAGGGTCATGATGTCGCGGCAATCTTTGAGCGACTCGATCTCGCGCAATAGCGCAACTGCGCGCCTGGCCGAGGTACTCCTTATGCCGAGCCGCTCCGCTGCCCGGTAGAGGATGTCTTCGATTTCCGTAGTTGGTAGCGGATTCTTCGGGTTGCCTCTCGATCCGGTGATCACCGGAGATTCGAGGGCTGTGCCGTCGGAGAGCGTGAGCGTCACCGCCGTGCCATTTGCCTCGTCTCGCATGTGTACATTGACCAGGCCTGCCAGACGCCGCAACTCCGGGTCGCGCAGGGCTGCGTCGTCGTAGTGGCTGATGGAGAAGTGACCATCGCGAATTGCGCACGCGGCCGCCCATGGAATGCTGAACTGGGCTTCAATGACGCTGGCGGGTGCGCGCTTGCGCTCGATGGGACTGGCCATAATGGCCAGGCTGCTTGCTCCGAAGACGTCGATCGCCTGAACCGGGCGACCATTCAGCGAGGCGCGAGTGGAGAGCACGGCGTCGATGACGGGATGCGCCACCACGCCGCAGGGATATCCCTTAAATCCCAGGTGGACGTTGAGAAATTCTTCGCCGAGGCGATGGACGATCTCCTCGGCTGCAACCATGCAATTTGGATAGTGCATGGGATACAGGCCGCAGCGCCCGGTCAGTGATCCCGTGGGGCCGGGCATGCCGGCTGCGGCCATCCGGGCCGCCGCAATGCCATTGCGCACGGCGAATCCGGCTTGGGTTGCCACCCCGCGTCCTTCGACCTGCCCCTGGAAATTGCCGGCGGCCTGACAGTGCGCTAGTCCGAGTGCGTCGAGGAAGCCTTCAGCACCAAGGCCGAGAATCTTGGCCGCCGCCACCGCGGCGCCGTACGTGCCCAGCGTGAATGTCGCGTTGGCAACAGCCTGTCCGGGCACAAAGCCCAGGCCAAGCGGTCTCAGCAGGCGAATCTCCAGGTCGATGGCGAGAGCGACGGCCGTCGCCAGGGCAGTGCCGCTGACAGCGCCCTGCGCCTCGGCTGCTGCAATGGCCGCTGGCACGACGCAACAGCCGACGGCAAAGCCGATGGTCTCGTCCACCCAATATTTGTCCTCGTGCTCCCAGGCCTTCCCAGCCCGCCCATTGACCAGACCTGCAAGCTCGGCAGTCGTGCGCTGGCAGGTGCCCAGTATCGCGGCTTCCGCCGGACCCGCAAGTTGTTCAACGTAGCGCAGCAGCGATGCATGGTTCGCTTCGGTGATGCCCTCCAGTCCTGTCGCCAGCCACCACAGGATGGCACGCAACGCACCCTCGCGCGATGGCGCCGGCAGATCGGCCCAGGCCGTCGCAGCAAGATGCGCGGCAACGCGGCGTTCGATGGGGAAATCATCAGTGGCATGTGGCTGCATGTTTCTCCTTGTAGTGGCCGCTACGCGGGGCAAAAGCCCGTCGCTATGGCTGCTGTGCAGAGGCGGTGAGGTGCCAGTGAAAACGAGTTTCGAGGCCGCCGCCGGGCACCGTCAAGCAGTGGCCTCGCCATGTTCCGTACAGCAAAAATGGCCATGATGGGCTCTCGCTAAGGTGTCTCGCCGCTCCTCCGGTAGAAGCTCTCCGGTAGAAGCTGCTTCGGGTTCAGCTTCCGCAGTCGCCAACCCCCATTCTTTCCACTGTACGGGACATCCACGGCCTCTGCGTTGAACTTGCGGGCGGCCATTCCTATGCTCGGACGCTGAAGCCGTAGGGTCATTCGCGCGGCAAGGGGGAACCGGCGCCGATCCACAGCAAGCAAACGCAGAAAAAAGAATGAGTAGCGAATTCGTTACCAAGCCGGACGGGAAATCCACGTCCAAACCAAGAGAAGAGGGAGGAGACGCTTATGAAGTTGAAGTACTTTGCCACGGTATCAATGTTGGCCGGCGCGGGCAGCGCATTTGCGCAGACCAGTGTCACGCTCTATGGCGTGGTCGATGCCAATGTCGAGTATGTCAATCATGTTGGCGCGGTGCCGACAGTAGCAAACGGCTTCAACCCTGGGTCTGCCAATAAGGTGTTCCGCATGGGCTCGGGCGGCCTGTCCGGGTCGCGCTGGGGTATTCGTGGCACGGAAGACCTGGGTAGCGGGCTGAAGTCAGTCTTCGTACTTGAAAGCGGCTATGCCGCGGATACGGGTGTCGGCCAGCAAAGTGGTCGGATGTTTGGTCGCCAGGCTTTTGTCGGCCTGCAAAGCGCCGGCCTCGGGCAGCTGACCTTTGGTCGGCAGTACACCTCGATGTTTGATGCGCTCGCCAACTTTGCCCCGGCTTCCTACGCGACACTGTATGAGCCGACGGTGTTGCAGAACGGTGGCAACTACCGGGAGGACAATACCATCAAGTACGCGGGGCAATTTGGTCCTCTATCGGCATGGGCTCACTGGTCGTTCGGTGTCGGGTTGACTCAGCCCCAGGTCGCCGCCGGAGTGCCCGCGGTCGGCGGCAATGGAGAGGTTCCCGGGCAGTTCCGCCGCGACAGCGCGTATGGCGCCGCCGCGATGTACACGGTGGGCCCGTTTGCCGGGACCATCGGCTATGACCAGTGGAATCCGTCGATTGGCACCGGCAACGGCTCCGTCAAGAAGGCATCGGCGGCTGCGAGCTACACCGTCGGCCTGGCGAAGATCATGGGGGGCTACCGTTGGGGGCAGAGCAAGAATGCAGCGGATACCGAGGTATTGCGCGACGATTACTACTGGATTGGCGCGAACTACCAGGCCACGCCTGCCTTGGGCCTTACGCTTGAGTATTCGTACGACAACCTGAAGAACGTGTACGGCAACACGAATGCAGCCAATCCCTGGCAGATCGCATTTGTTTCGACCTATGCCTTCTCCAAACGTACCGATGTCTATCTGACCACTGCATACTCCAAGAACGCCGGCCTGACCCTTGAATCGTTGGCAACCGGCTACCTCACCAGCCTTTCCCTCGGCTCCAGCTACGTACTGCCAAGCGGTGGGAGTTCGATGCTGGGCGTGGCTGTGGGCCTGCGTCACAAGTTCTAACGACGCTTGAAATCTGCCTGACAAGCCGCGTTGTCTTGCCAGCATAGCGGCGGTCGGGGCGTATCCTTGCGCCGCGGTTGACCGGCATACGTTTGGGCGGCCGCGCGCACATTGAACGCGGCGATTGTTGAGCTACATTTCTCCCTATGCGTGCAGGCTGACTTCGCGAACGGGAATCTCGGCCTGGCGCATGTATCCGGTTTCCGATCTTCCCTGGCGCCGGGAAGACGTCACATGAAGGTGCACATCGGCCTCTCCTTCATCCAGTCAGTCCTGCTCCTGTCAGCCGCCGTGCTGCTGCGCGGCAGCACCGTTTTCCAGCCGGCGATCCAGACAAGCACCATGACGCCCGGCGAATACATCGCGCTCAAGCGGGGCGATATCCTGACCAGGGGCCAGCTCAGTGCCGCCACCCGTGAAACGATCAGCGTGACAGGCCTGGTCGATGGCAGTTGCGCGAGCCCATCGCTTGCCTGCATCGAGGCATTGCGCGGCAGAGCTGGCCTTAGCGAGGAACAACGGCAATCCGCACTGGCCGAGATGTGGGTAGCGTACGCGCAGTCACTTTCCGGGTCGATTTCCCCGGATGGAAGTGGCAACCTGCAGTTCGATGCCTGGATGGAAACCGCCCGTCATAGCTACGCCTACCTGTTCTTTACCGAACGCAGCGCTTTTCGAGGATCGGCAGATTCAGGTGCGCGACTACTACAACCTGGCCACTCAAGAGGTATCCCGGCAGTTGTTTGAGATTGTGAAAGACACGGAGAGGACCTCGGACGAAGAAACGGTGCACTGGAGCGCGTGGAATATCAGCATCGATATGGCTGGCATCCGGTTTCCCGGCGGCGTGGGCCGTCCGAAGGAACTGGTCCCGGCATCGACGGTTTCCTTCGCGGGCTTGCGCAGCATTACCGGCGCGATGGCTTCGGTGCCGAGTTGCTGGCCGTGACGGCAGAGGCACCCATCTCCGTGGGGCCGAAGGTGCAAGCGGAGCCACCGCGGGGATGAGGGGACGCAGCCCACATTCCAATGGGGCATGGGGAACTGGAGCGAGATGAACTTCCCCCTGGTGAATGTCCTCGCCCGCTTTCCCGGATCCAACCTGGCACAGGTCCTGGCTACGCGGGGTGTGGTGCTGTCCGTGCGCGATCCATACCGGGATGCGTCGGTGGACATACAGTGGCACCAGGTGCCGCTGGCGGCCAACTTCACGGCTGGCTACGGGCTGTGGCTGGCCCGTTCCGGATTCAACCGGCAATCGTTGCACAGCCTGTTCGGCCACGGCGGCGGCCTTGACCGGCCGCACCTGTACCTCATGCAGCCGTTTGACCCGGACCGTCGCATCATCATGCTGCATGGCCTGGCGAGCAGTCCTGAAGCCTGGACTAACGTCGCCAATGAACTGATGGGCGACGAGGCATTGCGCAGGCACTACCAGATCTGGCAGTTCTATTACCCCACGAACGTGCCGATTCCCCTTAAACCACTACGCGATAAGGCAAACGCTACAATCCGCGCTGAATTATTTCGATCCCGCCCATACTGCCACCGCGTCGCAGGACATGGTCCTGATCGGGCACAGCATGGGCGGTGTGATTGCGCGCCTGATGGTGTCCTCCTCCGGCGACGCGATCGAGAGAATGGCGCGGATCGACCACGACCTGGACGATGAAGAATTCGCCCGCATGATGACGAGCCTGAGTCCGGTCGTATCGTTTGAACCCGTTCCCAACGTTGGGCGCGCCATCTTCGTCGCGGCGCCGCATCACGGCACCGATGTGGCGGCCGGCTGGCTGCGGCGCTGGCTGGCATCCTTCGTCCGCCTGCCCGGGGATCTCACGCAGGGCATCGCGCAACAGCTGCAAGCATCGAGGCGCGACCGCGCACCCAGGTCAAAGGATCTCGCCAACAGTGTCCAGAACCTCGACAAGAACGATCCGTTCATCAAGGCGGCGGCGGACCTGCCGATTTCGCCTTGCGTCCAGTACCACTCCATCATCGCCCGGCGCGCCGCCAGCGTTCCGCTGGCGTTGTCCGACGATGGCATTTGTCCCAGTGCGGCTTGGGAGACGTCGCCGCCGGTGGTCGGATGCGGGGTTCGGGCAAGGCTTCCCATTCTTCGCGCCGCCCTTCGCCGCCCACGTCTGGTAAGCCACGGTGCCGAGCTGCATCAGCAATTCGCGCAAATGGGTGCAGCCTTTGGTCGCACCAAGCGTGGCTTCGAGCGCCTTGCGCCAGCCGCGCGCTATGCTGGCGCCGACCAGGCCTTGCAGCGGCGGAATGCCTTGTTTGCATTCGGGGAACGGGACGGTTGGCAACGCCGCGGCGACTGACTGGACGATATAGTTATCGTCCAGCGTGATCCGGACGCGCATGTGGTGTACCGGCACCTCGGGCGGTTGCTCGCCGCCCTTCCAACTTGGCCACGCAGAGGTTTTGCTGTCCTGCATCTCGCCTTCGATGTCCCACAGGCCGTCGTCGCGGCGAAAGCCCTGCATCGTGACGGCACGGATATGCAGATGGCGTCGCGGTGCGGCGAGTGGCAACTCACCGCCAGGCGGTGGTGCGCCCCGGTTGCTGGATGCTTGATCTTCGTGCATCGGGAGTTCTCGGTGATGGCTGGCTGCTATTGGATTGGCGGTGCCTCGGGAGTCGGAGAAAAGTGGTGCTGCAGAATCAACCATGTTCCCCGACGCTTGACCACTACCCACGTCGTTCGCAGCTCGGAGGCAGTTTCACGCCCGTCTGCCAGCACGAAGCGGAACTTTGCATGTCCCTGCGCTAGCAGGGTATCGACGCTGAGCTCGATAACGGTCTGTCCCACCAGAGCCATGGACGCGGAACGAAGGATGTCGGCGTACGAGCTGAAGTAGCCCAGGATCTCATGCTGACCGACGGCGTGACCGGGTTTCCCTCCAAAGAACAATGCCTCGGACGCATATAGCGAGGTCAGCTCATCTGCATTCCATGCCTGCGCGGCGGCATTCCAGCGGCGCTCGACGTCTTGCAATATGGCCTGTGTGTGCCCGGCAGCGGCGCTGATGGTGGCGTTATCTTTGCTCATGCTTGGTATGTCGTTTCAAGAGGTCTCGGGCCTTCTCGTGATCCTTTCTCCCAGCGTTGCAAGCAATGCTACGACGACGGCGCGCTGCGACCCAGCAGGATGGATACCGTGTTCCGTACCTTGAAATTGTGTGATGTTGGGCAAACGGGGTGCCGGATTCTAGCGCCCCGATGCTATTTCAATATACGGGACGGATCGTGCAAAGCCATTGGTACTCCGCCGGACCTCACGCATAGTCCGGGTGACCCTGTCTTTAGTCGATAGCCGTTGTCTCCATGCTCGCCTCTAGGCGAGCTTATGCCCCGAATGGCTTGCCGCGGGGCTTCTTTTTGTGCGCCCGGCAGGGCGCACTCACTTGAGAGTGAAAGTCCCTTACACACCCGGCAAGGGGAAGTGTTAGCCAGAGGCAAGGGTTCCCCGGGCGACTGGGGGTCTGAAGGAAGTCCGAGGCAAAGCGCTGGCCTGACGAACAGGAAGCGGATATGAGGCGACGCATCTGGGTAAGGCAGCAAAAAGGGCCAAAGCCCAGTACTTGCACGGAACGGTGCGGCGTAGATCCGACAGGCATAAGCGTGAAGGTGGGTGCAGCATACCCGGGGAGATCTGCGCCGCTGCCATGAGTGCTACCGACATCGAGAGGTGTGGGGATGGCGGTGCAGAAGCCAGCAGAGGCCATAGTAGGCGAGCCGTTGGCGCCGAAGGGCCGAACATGAATGAGCGCGATTAGGACGACAGACCTTGATGCTTACCGACGAAGCCCAAATGCACGAACGAGTGCAGCCCACAGCGGAGGAAGGCGAGCGGAACCTGCCTGGGGCCGATGGAGGTGCGGAGGCTGGCACGGCGGCTGTCGGGCAAACGAAAGCGCAGGCGCCATCGCTGATGGAGCGCGGTGGTCGAGAGAAGCAACATGTGGCTGGCGTACCGGAGGGTGGTCGGCAATGGCGGCGTTGTTGGCCGGCCAGTACATCCCGCAGGCGGTGCGTGCGGTGGACATTCCCAAGCCTTTCGTGTGGGGTAAGGACACTGGGTATCCCGACGGTGGTGTACCGGCTGATCCAGCAGGCGCTGTTACAGGTTCTCCAACCGGTATTCGAGCCGGGGTTCTCCGAGTCGAGCTACGGCTTCCGGCCGGAGCGCAGCGCTCAGCAGGCGGTCTTGCAGGCACAGGGGTACGTGCCGGAAGGCCGGCGCTGGGTGGTGGACATCGACCCTGAGAAGTTCTTCGACCGGGTCAACCACGACATCCTGATGTCGAGGGTGGCCCGACAGGTGAAGGACGCCCGGGTGCTCAAGCTGATCCGGCGATATCTGGAAGCGGGGTTGATGCGCGGCGGGGTGGTTGAAGCAAGGAAGCAGGGCACGCCGCAGGGTGGGCCGCTGTCGCCGCTGCTGTCGAACATCTTGCTAACGGATTGGGACCGCGAACTGGGGAAGCGAGGACTGGCGTTCTGTCGCTATGCGGACGATTGCAATATCTATGTCCGAAGCAAGGTGGCGGGACAGAGGCTGTTGGCCGGGATGGTGACATTCCGTGCGGAGCGGCTGAATCTGCAGGTCAATGAGGCCAAGAGTGCCTGTGCGCGGCCTTGGGCGCGCAAGTTCCTGGGCTACAGCTTGACAGCGCATCGTCAGGCCAAGCTGCGTATTGCCCCGGAAAGTCTGCAAAGACTGACCGGACGAGTCAAGGAACTGATGCGCAAAGGGCGAGGGAGGAGCCTGGCTCACACGATAGCGGTGCTGAATCCGGTGCCGCGCGGGTGGATCGGGTACTTCCAGCACACCCAGAGCAAGCGGCCATTGGAGGAACTGGACGGGAGGATACGGCGCCGGCTGCGGTGCTTGCTATGGCGGCAGGCCAAAAGCCGTGCTACCCGCACTGTGATGCTGCGTCGGCAAGGCTTAACGGAGGATCGTGCGTGGCATTCGGCTCGCAACGGGCAGGGCCAATGGTGGAATGCCGGGGCTCGCCACATGGGCGCGGCCTTCCCGAAGGGCTACTTCGACGCCTTGGGGCTGACCTCGCTGCTGGATACTCAGCAGCGCTTGCAGTCTCGTTCGTGAACCGCCGTATGCGGAACCGCACATACGGTGGTGTGAGAGGGCTGAGGGGGGACCCCTCACCCTACTCGATTTCTTCTGGAAAGCGGCGACCTTGTCTGTACGCATCGCCCTGCGGGCCAGGCGCTCGGGCTCAATTTCGCGTCATCTGCTTCAGGCTTGCGGACCTTCCGCACAAGGCGTGCAGGGGTGCTCGGTGTATGTAGCGAATATGGCGTCTGCATCGCATGGCAAGAGCACTGGGCGTGGGGGGTTAACCCCCATGGAATTTCGGAACCTTCTCTTTCAAACTACCTAACGTTAGTAAGGTATGGTGCGGGCGCCATCACCATGCGCGGTGATGGATCGGGCGCGCAGTACACTCGGTTAGACACGGAGAAGTCCATGTTGCAGCACACGACTGCGAGGCCATCGGCCAGTCAACTACGCACCCGGCGCGCGTGGCACAGCACCGATTCAGCCGCGGCAGAAAGCCGGGTCAGGGTGATGCCCCTGGCCCGCGGCCTGGCGGTGCTGGCCGCATTCGGCCCCGAGCAGAGATGGCTGGGCAACCAGGAGATTTCGCTGGAAACCGGTATCCCCGCACCGACGGTGACGCGGCTGCTGCAGTCGCTGGTGGCGCTGGGTTACCTGCACCATGACGAGGTGAGGCGCAAATACCGGCTGGCAGCCGCATCGCTGGCGCTTGGCTACGCGGCTATTGCAGATCCGGCCGTGCAGCGCGCGGCCAGTGTCGAGATGCGCAAGTTTGTCGAAGCGACGGATACTTACGTGGTGCTCGGCACGCGAGACCGGCTCGATGTGATCGTTCTCGACAGCCGCGTGGGAAGCCAGGCGGTGCTGGACCTGAGCCTGACACCGGGTACCCGCCTGAGTATTGCATCCTCGCTGATGGGATCGGCGCTGCTGGCGGCGATCCCGGAGTTGGAACGTGGCTACCTTCAGGGCAATGTGGAGCGCAAGGCGGGCCGCGGGTGGCCCGTGCTGCGGCGGCGCATGGCCGAGAAGATCTCGCAAGTCCATGAGTTCGGCTTTTGCATGTCGCTTGGCGAGTGGGAACCGGAGCTGGCCGCTGTCGCGGTGCCGGTGTGCCTGCCGGAGAAACCGCCGCTGGTACTCGCCTGCGTTGGCCGCACCGCGCGCATGGCGCGCCCGCGTGTCGAGCGCGAACTCGGGCCGCGCCTGCTGACGACCGCGCAGGCGCTGCAGGAGCGGCTGGCGCCCTGCGAGTAACGTAGACACCATAAGGCGAGATTAACAGCCCCAGCCGTGCGCGAGCCCGCTTCTGTGCATTCTTCGGCAAGGCGTTCGGAGCCACAATGAATCCTTCTTCACCCGTCACCATGACGCTGGAGCGTGGCCTCCAGGTGCTGCGAGCCTTCCGCGCGGAACGAGCGCCCTTGACCAACGGCGAGCTGGTACGCCGGACGGGCCTGTCTAAGTCGACCGTATCACGATTGACTTCGACGCTGGTCGCCATGGGTTTCCTTCGCCGCGTCGCGGGGGGTCCGCAATTCGAGCTGGCCAGCGGTCCGCTCGGCATCGGCCACGCTTACCTGGAAGCCAGCGCGATGACACGGCTGGCCCATCCGTTCATGCAGGCGCTGGCCGACCGGCTCAACGTGTCAGTGGCATTGGCGGTGCCAGACCATCTCGACATGCTCTACGTCGCGTATCGCACCAGCACGCGTATCGCCACGCTGCGGCTGGGCGTGGGTTCTCTGCTGCCGATGGGACTGACGGCGATCGGACGGGCGTGGCTGTGGGGCTTGCCTGAGGACCAGCGGTCTGCCTACGTTTCGTCCGTTGTCGAGGCGGCGGGGCCGCAGGCCGAAGAGATGCGAAAGAGCATCGAAGCGGCGTTCGAGGACCTGAGCAGGAGCGGAGTTTGCATGACGTTCGGCGAATACCAGCGCAATGCTTACGGTATTGCCCTGCCGATCAGGGTGGGATCTGCCGGAACATTGATGGCGCTGAACTGCGGCGCGGTCGAGTTGATTCCGGACATCGACGCGATTCGTGCGCGCATCGTGCCGGAACTCAAGGCCGCAGCCGTGGAGTTGATGGTGCTGCTGCGCGATGTCGGGGGCGAGGCCTAGTCTTAGAGACCGATTCAAAAAGACCCCAGGGGGCTGTTAACCCTTTCGGCAAGCTGTTAACCTTGGTCATCTGAACAACTGGAACCGAGGGGATGAGCGCGCCGATCATTGACGATGAGTTGTGGGCACTGATCGAACCTTTGCTGCCGCCGCCGAAACCACGACGCAAGAAATATCCAGGCCGGCGCCCGGCGCGACGCCATACTCCGCGTGGTCGACGTTGTCTGAAGCATCGAAGCCGCGACTTCTTCCCGACTCAGTTGCTGAAGAACTTCGCTTCCTCATTCAGTTCCTGCCGATGAGCCGACGCACCATCCAGGCTGACGGCTTGACCTGTTCTATCTGCACTATTGGCATCCGATCTTCACCGCCTGGCGGGCAGCTAACCGTCGCGTCGTGGTGCGCTACCATCCAGAGGACCTATCGAGAATCTTCGTCAGTGCCGATGGCAAGGAATACGTTGAGGCAAGCTTTGCCGACTTGCGGCGTGGCCGAATCTCCCTGTGGGAGCAACAGGCGGTACTGATGCATCTCCGGTCGCAGGGAAAATCCCTCGTCACGGAGTCTGCGATCTTCAACGCGATCGCCGCACAACGCAGCATCGTAGAGGGGGCAACAGCGAAGCGGCGATCGGCAGACAGACACGGCAGAGCAGGGCAGACGTCACCTTTCCCGGCGAGCGGGCCGTCCAGTGAGCAGGCGAAATCCCCCGATGCGTCATCGCCAACGCCGGATGTCGACTACAGCAAGCCGGCTCCAACTTATCACGTCGAGCAACTGTGATCAGGCAATGGGTGCTTCCTTGACACACCTTCTGCCGGAAGTCCGTTTTTTAGCAAAGAGCGACGACGATGTTCGGATTCTCGCTTTGGCTCGCGATCGATGGATCGACTATCCCCGCGCAACACAGGCGTTCAAGCTGTTGGACTGGATGGTGAAGATCCCGCCACGGCAGCGTATGCCGTGCGTGCTGCTGTATGGCGACTCGAACATCGGGAAGACCAAGGTCATCGCGAAATTTGAGCGACGCCACACTCCGGAATATGACGAAGAAAAGGGCGTCGAGCACCGGAAGATTGTGTCTATGCAAATGCCACCGACGCCCGACCAGAGCCGCTTCTACACATCGCTCCTGTTCGAGCTGGGAGCGCCGTTCAACGCCGCAGCGAAGCTAAGCGTACTCGAGAAGCTGAGTCGCGAGGTACTACGAGAAATTTCACCGCGCATGCTGGTTGTCGATGAAGTTCATCACCTCTTGGCGGGAAGTTATCGCGAGCAGCGCGCCTCACTAAACCTGCTCAAATTTCTGGCCAACGACCTCCAGATGACGATTGTTCTTGTGGGAACGCAAGATGCCGAGTTTGCACTGCAAACTGATTCGCAAATGAGCAGTCGCTTCGCACGCTTCGTGATGCCTCGATGGCAGGAGTCGGAAGCCTTCCGTGGTCTCCTGGCGGCATTCGAGCGCATTCTTCCTTTTGCCGTGGGTGCGGTGTTCACGCTGGCGCGCTTCAGTGAAGCATTCCTCGTGCTGAGGGCTCAGCATTTGGGCCTGCCACTGTTCCTCGTGCCTGTCGTTCTTGTGGCGATGAATCTTGTGTACTCCATCGCAGCTTATCCATTCGGGAAGCTGGCCGACCGTTACAGTCATACCAAACTCCTGGTATGGGGACTGGTGGTGCTGATAGCAGCTGACGTTGTGCTTGCCATGGGGGCGCACTGGTCGGTCGCGCTCGGCGGTGTTTTGCTCTGGGGGCTGCATATGGGAATGACGCAGGGGCTGCTGGCGACCATGGTCGCCGATACAGCGCCAGCTGACCTCAGGGGAACGGCGTTCGGTGTCTTCAATCTGGCTAGCGGGCTGGCGCTGTTGATTGCGAGCGCATTGGCCGGCTGGCTGTGGGACAGATTCGGAGCCGCCTTTACGTTCTACGGTGGTGCCATATTCAGCGGCGTGACAATCTGCCTGATTCTCACTGCAACATTCGACCGAAAACGGTAAGTCGGGTTCTCGTCAGTCTTGAGAATGGCCGCCATGATGATGCGCATGACCCTCCATTTCGTCTGCGCCGTGGTCGGAAACTTGCGCATCGAACCAGGCATGAAGAGCAGACACAAGAGAGGGCTCAGTAGCGCCGAAAGACAGCTCGCCGCCCCTTGCGACGTCAATGTATGTAATGGAAATTTGGCCCGGCTTCGCTGCCTTGAGTTGGGCAAGCCCTGGCATCTCGTTGCCATGTATGTGCGAAGGGCCTGAGAAATCGCCTGCTTGGAACTGCTTCTGGATGAGCTGTAGGTGTTCTCGCACCAATCGGACCTGCGTGGCATCGGACTTATCCTGCGCGACCACGCGCTGGGTTCCACCATCCCTCGTCTTGGTAAATACGTGGGTTGTGGCCTTTAGACTGAACGGCATCACGTCTGCACCTAACTTGGCGACTTCCGCCTGACGTTGGGTGTCAGCAGATTGCGCGGTGAGCGGCAGGCTGGAAAAGGCGGCAAGCGTAAAGCAAAGACTGAGCTTCTTCACGATGGGCTCCGGACTAAATAGGCAGTGCAGTTGTGTTGGGTCGGTCAGTTGGCAATTCGCCGGCCCCCGCCCATCCATGCGGCGGGGGCTAGTTGATGCAAATCAACTACCCCCGAGAGGAATCAACTAGGTTTGTAAGGGGCCATTGAACCTAATCGCAGCCAAGGAAAAATGCCATCATGGCAAAGAATCGGTGTGTTCCCCTTCTTATCATGCTGGCCGCCGTCGCCTGGGCTCCATTGTCATTCTCGGCGCCCCCAGCGAGCGGCCCTGGTAGACATGCCCCGGAGCCTCGTGACGACCCTGCGGTGGCAGCACAGAGCAATCCTGACCTCGATGCCCAGATTGCCCACCTACGCGCAATCCGGGAGCAGCTGTCGCAGGCCGAGAAGCCGGAAGAGCGGGATATGCTGATTGCCGAACGTGAAAAGGTCATGCAGGATGCCATGGCTACCGTGCGCAAGACCAGCGGAGTGCCCGGCCCGGGCGGGATGAATCCGCCTAGGGGAACGAGTCCCGCCCAGATGGGCTGTTATGACATGATAAGTCAGCACATGGCACTGATGGACGAAATGATGCTGGCGACGAAGGGCAATCAGGGCGGTATGGGGCCTGGCATGGGCCGGGGAATGGGCCGGGGAATGGGCCAAGGTATGGGTCAGAGCATGGGCGGCGGCAGGGTGGGCAAGTAACTCGCTCTTGCGTGGGACGGTGGCTCAGACCTCTCCTGAGGTAGCAGATTGAGTTTGATGCACCCCGCGAGCGCCCGGAACGGAAGGCAGGCCTCCAACCTCAATGATGCTGGTCATCATCTTATCCATTCTTGCTATTCACAGGTCCGAATCCGGCCTTACTTCGCAATGGCTCCGCTCTCCAGATGCTCATCTGCATAGGGAAACACGATTTCCGGGTCAGAGCGAATCAGCTCTGTGTCCTTATTTGCATAGTGCAGACGCGACAACAAATCCTTGATGACATTGAGGCGCGCGACGCGCTTGTCGTCGGCGCGGACGACATTCCACGGAACCATGCTGCTTGTTCGCTCGAACATCTGGTTTCGAGCCTTGCTGTACTTCTTCCATAGCGAGACAGCCTGCTCGTCGATGGGGCTGACTTTCCACTGCTTTAGAGGGTCTCGCCGGCGGCCTTCGATGCGCCTCTCCTGTTCGTCTTTGGTGATGTCCAGGTAGTACTTGATGAGGCGAATGCCTGAGCGCACCAGCATCCCTTCGAACTCCGGGACGCTCGACATGAACTCGTCATATTCCGCGTCGTTGCAGAAACCCATCACATGCTCGACACCCGCCCGATTGTACCAACTGCGATTGAAGAGTGTGAATTCACCGGCGGCAGGTAGCTCGGCGGCATAGCGCTGGAAGTACCAGGAACCTCGGTCGCGGTCGGAAGGCTTCCCAAGTGCGACTACACGGGTCTCGCGAGGACTGAGGTGCTCGACGATGCGTTTGATGGTGCCATCCTTCCCGGACGCGTCCCGGCCTTCAAAGAGGACCAGAATTCTGTCGTTGCAACAGATAAAGTGCTTCTGCAGCTTGACCAGCTCGATTTGAAGCAGGTGCAGACTCGCCTCGTACTCTTCATGGGAAAGGGCGCTTTTTTCAGATAGCGTCTCTTTGCTACTTGCTGTCATTTTCGTGGCTCCGTTTCTGTGAGCCGGATGTGCTGGCAACATCGGTCACTGGCCTCCCAGGTATCAGCGGTGTAACTTTGTCGGAGAGGAGCAAGTCCAAAGCTGGTCGCTCCACGACCTCCTGTTCGAGCAGTAGCTTCGCCAGCGCATCGAGCCGGTGACGATTCTCCATCAGAGTCTGCTTTACCCGCTTGCTCGCGTCAGTCAGAAGCTGGCGGACTTCGGCATCAATCAGTTGCGCTGTATTCTCGCTGTACTCTTTGCGGTCTCTTGGCATCATGCCTGCTCCCATGAACATGGAATTGGGCATCTCCTCGTAGGTTGCGAGTCCGAGCTGTTCGCTCATGCCAAACTGCGTAATCATCTGGCGGGCCATATCGGTGGCGCGCTGAAGGTCGTTCTGGGCGCCGGTGGAGACATCACCGAAGATGATTTGCTCGGCAATGCGTCCCCCGAGCAGAACATCGAGCCGGTCAAGGAGCTCACTCTGTTTCAGGAGATATCGGTCCTCGGTCGGGGTCTGCTGTGTATAGCCAAGTGCGGCCACGCCACGGGGAATGATGGAGACCTTCGATACGCGGTCAGCGCGTGGACGCAACTCTGCCACGATGGCGTGACCCGCTTCGTGGTAGGCGATGGTCTCCTTCTCCTGCTGATTCATTACGCGATTCTTCTTCTCAAGGCCTCCGATAATGCGGTCCAGCGCATCGTCGAAGTCGGCCATTTCCACGGCATCCTTACCTTTGCGAGCTGCCAGCAATGCCGCCTCATTGACGAGGTTGGCGAGATCTGCGCCGGCGAATCCAGGTGTGCGCGCGGCCAGCTTCTTCAGCTCGACAGTGGGCGCCAGAACGACGTTCTTGATGTGGACCTTGAGGATCTGCTCGCGCCCCTTCAAGTCGGGCCGGTCCAGTGCGATGTGGCGGTCAAATCGACCTGGTCTCAACAGTGCTGGGTCGAGAATTTCAGGCCGGTTGGTGGCCGCCATGATGATGACGCCCTTGTTAGTATCAAAGCCATCCATCTCAACCAGTAATTGGTTCAGGGTCTGTTCGCGTTCATCGTTACCGGTCACTGCTCCGAGGGCACGAGTCTTGCCCAGCGCGTCCAGTTCGTCGATGAAGATGATGCACGGTGCCTTGGTTTCCGCCTGGTTGAACAGGTCACGTACCCGCGCGGCCCCCACGCCGACAAACATCTCAACGAACTCCGAACCGCTCATGCTGAAGAACGGCACGCCGGCTTCACCGGCTACCGCCTTGGCCAGCAGTGTCTTGCCCGTGCCCGGCGCGCCGAGAAGCAATACGCCTTTGGGAATCTTTCCGCCCAGGCGCCGGTAGCGCTGGGGGTCCTTCAGGAAGTTGACGATTTCGGCGAGCTCCTCTTTGGCCTCGTCGATGCCGGCGACGTCAGCGAACGTGACGCCGGTCTCTTTCTGCATGTAGACCTTGGCTTTGCTCTTGCCAATCTCTAGCATTCCGCCGGCGGCACCGCCCATCCGCTTGATGAGAAAGCTCCAGACGACAAAGAAGAGCATGGCGGGAACCACCCAGGACAGCAGCGTACCAATCCACTTGTTATCGGCCTGGCCTACGAAACGCACTTTGGCAGATTCGAGTTCTTGGACCAGATTCGGGTCATTTACCCGGAGCGTGGAAAACGGGTGGTCTCCCTTACCCTGACGTTGCATCTCTTCGACCTGCGGCTTGGGAAGCAAATTCTCAATGCCATCAGTGTTGACCGTACCCGTGATGACCCCCTCTCCCAGGGTAAGCTCCTTGAGCTTGCCTGCCTTGAGCAGGACCTTGAAGTCGCTGTAGGGCAACGTCTCGACATGGGACGAGAATAGGACGCTCTGAAGGATGAGCATCGCCGAGACTGTCAGGAGCAGATACCAGAGGGAAAACTGCTGTTGGCGCGGTTCCATGGGAGCCTTTTATCTTGTTGGCAATTGGCAGCCGGCGCTATTGGCTGCCGGCTGTCTGGCCAGAGGTGTAGTTGGGCTGGCTAAGGTCAGGAATGGAGGGCAAGGGACGTCAACATGTGGTGTGTAGTCCCTTGTCGGGCAGGCTGCTTCTGGGGGTTAGTTAGTCGTTTCCTCCCAGCATCTTTTGCAGCAATGCGAAGAAGGCACCGGCGGCGAAGACCAGACCGCGAACACGATGGCTGGATAGGCGACAGGCCACCAGGAAAACGGTTGGTCGGTCCGAAGGCGCCGGAAGTCGAGCCCGTGAAAGAGCGCGTTCATGAAGTTCATAAAGGGCTCGGGGAATGCCAGCCACACCAGAGTACACAAGGCATAAAAGAGAACGACGGTGGCCGACAGGGTCACGCCGGTCTTGAAGGGCTTCATAGCTGCCTCCAGATGCAAGTCAAGCACGTATTGCGCTCAATGTGGGCGGGTCCGTGGGATATTGCTGCTCAAGTGCGGAATAAACGCGGGGTGTTCTGCTGCGATACTCCTCGTACTCCTGGCCGAACTCAGCCAGTGCATCTTGCTCTTCCGCCTTGGCAAGGTGGACGTACATCCAGACCAGGATGGGGAACATCACCAGGGTGAGTATCGTTGGCCACTACAGCAGAAAGCCGAACATAATGACTGTGCCTATGCCCGTGATGCATGAACATGTGCATCAGCGGGCAGACGGACAAAAGGAGGAACGGTAAGAACTGAATGACATGCGCCCGGTGTTCGGTCCATAGGAAGTAGGCAATCACCAGAAGAAAGCCAATCAGGGCGACCTTGGACCTCGAAACCGTTCGCTGTGCGTCATGATTGTCGTGGTCGTGGTTCATACTTTCCTCCTATGGAGAGAAGGGTTCGTCTAGCAGCAGTCGTGATGGCGATGATGGCGGTGTACGTATCGCTCAGGGTCTTGCTGAAATATTGCCCGTGAACTTTCGGACTCGAAGAAGTACGTCTTCCCTTCGAAATTCGCTGTGATAGCGTGCGCAATGCCGACCTTGTTACCGGTGACCGGGTCATCTGCAGTGGGGCTGTACTGCTGAGTTGTGGAGCGTTGCCCGCCGTCTTGATTGGTTCGAGGGCTCGTGAATCTTTGCCACGCTACCAGGGCCCGATACCCATTCCGCTAAGCACCAACCACGTGAGATTCTGTGAGAGCCAGTTCATGGTTAGTTCTCCTCGTCAAGGATTGCCTCGGGCCTTACGCTCGCGCTCCACGGCCTGTTGAATGTCGCGTTCGCACTGACTGGAAGGACGCCAAGTCACCCACGCGACTATGATTGGGCAGGAGAGCAGAAGGATTGCGACCAGTATCGAGAGTAGTGAAATGCCAAACCAGTACACGATGGCGACGGCAAGCAACGTTGCCAATGCTGCGCAAAGCCAGGCTACGGTATGTTTCATGTCACCTCCGTACTGGCCTGGCCAAGTCGCACACGCTTAAGCAATGCCGAGTTGGCCACGACGCTCAATGAGGACAGCGCCATGGCCGCCGCCGCGAAGATAGGGTTCAACAGCCCGAATGCCGCGACTGGAATGCCGATGGAGTTGTAGATGAACGCCCAGAACAGGTTCTGCTTGATTTTGCGCATCGTGGCGCGCGAGAGTTGGATGGACGCCACGACATCACGTACGTCGTCGCGGATAAGGATGATGCTTCCCGTCTCCTTGGCCACGTCCGAGCCAGAGCCGATAGCGATACCGATGTCGGCCGCTGCCAGTGCTGGCGCGTCGTTCACGCCATCGCCCACCATTGCCACGACCTCACCCTGTCTCTGAAGGTCTTGGATGGTTTGGACCTTGTCCTCTGGCATGACTTCGGCAATCACGCGGTCGATGCCCACCTGCCGGCCGATGGCTTCGGCCGTCCGATGATTGTCGCCGCTCAGAAGGACCACTTTGACGTTGCGCGACTTCAAGGCGGTGACAGCGTCAGCTGCCTCCGGCTTCACCGTATCCGCCACGGCCACCACGCCAAGCAGGCTGGTGCCGGCGCCAACTAGCATGCCCGTTTTACCATCTGCTTCGAGCTTGCCGAGTACAGCTTCAGCCTCTTTGGTTGCAATCCCTTGCTTTGCAAACAGGCGCCGGTTGCCGAGCCAAACCTGCTGACCGTCGACCAGGCCTTGAATGCCCATGCCAGACAAGGCGCTAATGCCGCTCGCCTTGGGAATCGCGACGCCGCGATGTTGGGCAGCGCGCACGACGGCCTCGCCCAGAGGATGCTCTGACCCACTTTCGACGGCGGCCGCTAGGGTCAACAGAGTTGATTCCTCGTTGTTCGAGAATGAGATGACATCGGTGACTGTAGGCTCTCCGCGAGTAATCGTTCCTGTCTTGTCAAAGACGACCGCCGTCAGCTTTTCGGCACGCTCCAGCACTTCACCACCGCGAATCAGAATGCCGTTGTCCGCCCCCTTGCCGACGCCGACCATCAGCGCCGCCGGTGTCGCGACACCGAGGGCACACGGGCAAGAGATAATCAGGACCGCCACAAATGCGAGCAGCCCGTGCGGGAAATGCCCCGCCACGGACCACCCGACCAAGGCCAGCAACGCCACCGAGACAACTGCCGGAACGAAGTAGCCGGTGACCTGGTCCGCCAACCGCTGAATCTGGGCAGTACTGGCCTGTGCGTCCTCGACCATCTTGATAATCTGGGCGAGCGCGGTATCAGCCCCAATCTTCGTCGCTTGGAAGGTAAAGGCACCGCTGCGGTTCAGTGTGCCGCCAATGACGGCAGTACCTGGCTTCTTCTCGACAGGCATCGATTCGCCGGTCAGCATCGATTCGTCGACGCTGGACTCGCCCTCGATGACCTTGCCGTCAGTGGGAATCTTTTCTCCCGGGCGCACGATGACCGATTCGCCGACCATGATGCTTTCCGCTGGAATCTCTACTTCTTTCCCGTCCCGGATGACGTGGGCGACGGCGGGGCGCAGGTCGAGCAGTCGGCGGACGGCGGCAGACGACTTCTTCTTGATGATTTCTTCCATGTACTTGCCCAGCAGTACAAAGGCAATAATCACGGCCGACACTTCGAAGTAGACGTCCCGTTCTTCCACCTTCACGGGTAACCACGAGGGAAAGAACAGCACTACCACGCTGTAGAAGTACGCAACGGACGTCCCCAGTGCGATGAGGAAGTCCATGTTGATATTGCGCGTTCGGACCGCGTTCCACGCGCCCTTATAGAAGCTCCAGCCGCCAATGAACTGGACCGGCGTGACCAGCAGGAATAGCCACATCCCCCACGTGAACCACGGCAATGCGGGAATCGGCGCCCAAGTCAGAAGGGTCGCGCCGGCCGCTAGTGCCAGGAAGGCACCAGCCCGTAATACCGCGAGAGCGAGGACGCCCGTGAGCGCGATGGTCACGCGCGTCTTCATGGCCTTCAGCTCGCTCTCGGGCGACTCGAAAGTCCGTAGGCAGCTTTCACTGCAAAAGTAGTACTTGCGGTTGCCGCGCTCGGTCGACAGGGCCGTGGCCTTGTCGACCATCATTCCGCAGATGGGGTCCTTAGCCAGTTGCTTCGCACCGCTGGCGGCCGGCGTGGCAGCGGCCGTTGTGGGTGTCGAAGCACCTACCCGAGCATGCTCGTGAGATGGATGGGGAATGTATTGAGCAGGATTTGCGAGGAAGGTTTTCTCGCAGTGACTTGAACAGAACCAATAGCGCCGCTGGTCGACTTCTGCACTGGCTGCGGCTTCGCCCGGGGAAATCTCCATGCCGCATACCGGGTCTCGCACTCGCTGTTGGCGCGCGGTTTCAACTTGGCCGGTCATGTGCTGCCCACCAGCAACACCGAGCTCTTCCACGGAAGGGGTAGCGGACTTAGTTGGCATCCCATCCTCCTGGGGGCGATTGGTGGGCCTGCAACAGATGAGTTACATTTTCAGTATGGGGTGCTGAGAAGTGTGGCTCTTGATGCCAATCAAGGAATGCGAAGGCCGCGAGGCAAGGGCCGCGTAGATTTTGGACGGGGGCAATTGAGATTTAGAACACCGGCACCGCTTCAGTCGCCAGGTCCCTGACCAACGTGGGAATGTTGGCCAACTGTTGCCGGAGGAGGTCACGGATTTCCCGCTGCTCGTCGGGCGAGAGTCCCTCTTCAGCCACGACATCGATGGCTGCCAGTTGTGGCTGGTCGATTGGGCGGCCGATGCCGGACAGTAGCCGCACCACAACCTGGTTGACGCCATCCACATCTGCCGCGATGCGCGCAGCCAACTGATGGGCGAGCACGTTGTAAAGCTTGCCAACATGCGCCGCCGGGTTCTTTCCTGCTGCAGCTTCCAAAGACATTGGCCGATACGGGGTAATCAAGCCGTTGACCCGGTTTCCGCGACCGACCTGACCGTCATCGCCGTGCTCCGCGCTCAGGCCCGTGACGGTCAGGTAGATGCCACTTTCATCACCGGCATCGCTGTCGTCTAGGGTATTGATGGCAATCTCAATCGTCGGTTCGATGCGTTCTGTGAGGTATGACGCAATCTGACCCTTCACAGTGAAGTATTCGTCAACCGTGCTGATATAGCGGTCCACAAAGGCCAGCGCAATAGTGAGACGGTGATGCCCATCGAGCCGGCTGCCCATGACTTTGAAGTCATGCCCGGTTCCCTTAAAAGAGTCCTTAAGTTCACGTGAACGCAGTATTTGCGCAACCGACAGTACAGCCCTTTCGAGGCTGGAGAGTGGCGCGTACCCGACACCAAAGGACGTGTCATTCGACAGTGGGATGGATGATGTGCCAGTCACGCGTCGGAGGTTTGGGGCCGAAGGGCGGAGTATGGGCTCTACCCGGATGTCGTCGCCGACCCTGCCTAAGCTGGCCGCGAGGTAGTCACGAATGGCCTGCTCAACGATTCGCTCAGCCTTGGCAGAAGGCAGTTCCGTGACAGGGCCCGACACCAGCAAGCGCATCGGTCGCAGGAGCTGTCCGCCACCGAATTTTGGCGCACTCATGCCGCCGATGAGGAGCGCCTTGTCGAGATTGAAATGCTGGATAGCGCCATAGGCTTCCAGGTAGGCACGGCACAGGGCATGGGCCGCAGCCTCGACTGCTCCGTCGCAAAGGCTGTCCGGGTGTCCGACGCCTTTGTGCTCGCACATCTCAGTCGATTCCGTCCACCACGATGGTGCACTGGAGACGGAAATCACAAGGTTCTCGGTGGTCGGCATCACTCACTCCAGTCACAAAGGCACCATATGACCATTCTATGTAGCTGCGCCAGGCGGGCCGAAGTTCGACCCCGCCGCCGCCGCCGTTGAGGCAAATCAAGCAAGCAGCCCGCTGCCCGCCCTAGGATGAGTGATGGAAACCCGATTTTCGATAGTGCTGCCTGTGGCCGTGGTGTTACCCCATGCAGTCGATGGCAGCGAACGGAGGGAGGCGTCTCGTGCGCAAGCTATGGTTGGCACTAACGGCAATGTTGGCGATAAGTCTGGCAGGGTGTGGCTACAACACCATCCAGCAGCAGGATGAGCAGGTCAAAGCGAGCTGGTCGGAGGTAGTGAACCAGTACCAGCGCCGCGCCGACCTGGTGCCCAATCTGGTGAACACCGTGAAGGGCTACGCCAGCCATGAGCGCGAGGTGCTGACAGCGGTGACCGAGGCGCGAGCGCGTGTTGGGGCCATTCAGGTTACGCCTGAAACGTTGAACGACCCGAAGGCATTTGCCCAATTTCAGGTCGCACAACAGCAGTTGTCCGGGACTTTGTCGAGGCTCCTCGCTGTTTCCGAAAACTATCCGCAGTTGAAGGCCGATGCGGGCTTCAGGGATTTGCAGTCCCAGCTCGAGGGTACCGAGAATCAGATTACCGTCGCGCGCAACCGGTATATCCAATTGGTGCAGGCCTACAACGTGACCGTGCGCTCGATACCGTCCAACCTGACGGCAATAGCCTTTGGTTACAAGGAAAAGCCTAACTTCACGGTTGCCAGTGAATCGGCGATAGCCAAGCCACCGCAGGTTGACGTCGGCTCGCCTCCCGCCAGTGCCCCAGGGGGTGCCAAGTGAAGTGGCTTTCGGCCGCAAGAGGCTGGCTTCTTGCCGCTCTGACCTTTGTGTCCCTGGGCGCTGCCGCCGACGTCGCAGTGCCTTCGCTGACATCGCGCGTGACCGACCTGACCGGCACGCTCACCAGTGAGCAACAAGCGGCGCTGGAGCAGAGGCTGGAGGCGTTCGAATCCGAAAAAGGGAGCCAAGTAGCGGTTCTGATGGTTCCCACTACGCAACCCGAAGCCATCGAGCAATATTCCATCCGCGTGGTCGAGAAATGGAAGCTTGGGCGCAAAGGTGCAGATGATGGAGCCCTGCTCATTATCGCGAAAGACGACCGAACCATGCGTATCGAGGTCGGCTATGGCCTCGAAGGCGTTCTCACCGATGCCATGAGCAAGCGCATCATCAGCGATGACATTGTTCCTCGATTCAGGCAGGGCGACTTTTACAGCGGGGTGACAATCGGCGTTGAGCGCATCATGGGCGTTATCAATGGCGAGGAGTTGCCGCCACCGAAGCGAGCGCGCGGCCGAGAGTCTGACCCGGTCCGGCAGTTCATGCCGGTCATCTTGCTGCTCACGGTGGTATTGGGTGGGCTGCTGCGTTCTTTCCTGGGTAGAGGCCCCGGTGCTGTGGCTGCCGGTGGTGTGGTGGGCGTCATCGGCTGGCTGATATCCGGCGCCATTGCGGTGGGGCTTGTCGCTGGCGCCATCGCGCTCTGCTTCACGCTGTTCGGCGGCTCTCATACGGGCTGGCTCGGAATCGGCGGGCGGTCGGGAGGCTTCGGAGGCGGGTCCGGGCGCGGTGGGTTCGGCGGCGGTGGTGGCGGCTTTGGCGGCGGAGGGGCCTCCGGCAGATGGTGATGGCAAATATCAAGCGCATTGCGAAGCATCTGCTAATGACGCACTGGCAAGTCAGGTGGACTTTTCCGCGCGAAACCTTGCTCGCAATCGAGCAGGCCATTGCCGCCAGCGAGTCAACGCATATTGGTCAGCTCAGGTTCGCCGTAGAAGGTGCATTGAGCTTTGCGGCGCTGGTCAGAGGCCTCACAGCGCGCGAGCGTGCAATCGAGGTCTTTTCGCAGCTGCATGTCTGGGACACCGAACACAACAATGGTGTCCTGGTTTATTTGTTGTTGGCCGACCGCTGCGTCGAGATTGTTGCCGACCGTGGCATCCATGCCCGGGTCCCGCAAGAAGAGTGGGATGCCATCTGCCGCGAGATGGAGATGGCTTTCCGCCGCTCGGAATATCAACGCGGTGTCATCGCAGGCATACAGGCCATCGGCCAACATCTTGAAAGGCATTTTCCTGCGCGCGAGAGCGTCGAAAATGAGCTGCGCGATAAGCCAGTGATTCTGTGAGTTGGGATGACAGGTAGTGCAGGCAGAACTCTCGCAGGGGAGGAGTGGACTTGAACCCTCTTGCAATACCCCACGAAGCCATCGGCCTGGTCGCAGCACTGGCGGTCGGTCTTCTGATTGGCCTGGAGCGCGGATGGCATGAGCGTGAACTGCCAGAGGGCGGGCGAGTTGCCGGCCTACGTACATTTGCGCTGACCGGCCTATTGGGCAGCGCAACCAGTGCTGTAGTGATGCTGTTGACGTTGGCCCTGGGCGCCTATGCGGCGCGTGGTTCCGTCGCCCTGTCTCTTGGTGCGGCCGTGATAGCGGCAGTGCTTCTCGACATGAAGCCGACCTTGCATGGGTGGCTTCGACTCATTGAGCATCGCGAATTAACCGCGACGCTTCAACTGCTGGTCCTCTCTGTGGTCATTCTGCCCAATCTTCCAAGCGTCGGGATGGGACCCTACCATGCATTGAACCCGTACCAACTATGGTGGGCGGTGATACTGATTGCTAGCCTGTCCATGGTGGGGCACGTGGCGATGCGCGTCACCGGGGCGCAACGGGGCATGTTGTGGACTGGTCTGCTGGGAGGACTGGCCTCTTCCACTGCCGCGACCTTGGCACTGGCTCGTTCAGGGCCCGCAAGAACTAGTTGAACTGCCAATCCATTTGTTGCAGCCAGTATTCGATAGCGCGTTGATGTACAGGAGGCAGTTGCAGGACATCATCGCTGCCACTCAGGCGGAATTCGCGAAGGTTGCCGAAGTCCAATACGCCACAAGCAGAGGCCAACTGCAGGACTTCATCGACAGCGCGTTCACAAATCGCCATCAGGTTCGACCTCTCCTTTTGGTGCCTGGCAGGAGGCGATAAAAGCGACCACCACGCTTTATGAGTCGATGCAGTCGACTGCAAAGCAGGCCGCAGAGGTAGTCGAGAGCAATTTCAAATACTGCTGGAGAGGCGGCCTCGCAAAGCGTTCGCCGTCGTGGGGTGCAGGCTTCCCAGGCAGCCGCAAGGTAGGTGTCAGCTTGGGTTCATCAGCGGTACCTCTAAGGTACCAACGAGGACTCGGCTCCGAGGACGTCTCTACAGTTCCTCGGGGCCAAGTCTGTTCGCCTCAGCCATCAATCGTTGGCCTTGTTCCCGGATGCGCTGCTGGGTAAGCGGCGAAATTTCAATGATGCTTGCCCGTGAGCCGAGCCTTCTCAGGCCTCGCCAAACGCGCTGAAATATGAAATCAACCTCGCCCTGGGTGAAGTCGGGCCTGTCAGAAATTTTGTGTTTAGGGCATAACATGTCACCAAGGAGCATGTATGCCACGCAAAACCAAGACGAGCCAAGCCGCTGACCGCGAGCTGCCGACCATTCCCGAGGACCTGATCGCGCATTTCGTCAAGGGTCCGATGACCGCTGAGGCGGTCCAGGACGCCTCGATGGCGTTCAAGAAGGCCCTGATCGAGCGCGCCCTGGGCGCTGAACTGGGCCATCATCTGGGCTACCCGGCTGGTGCTGAGCGCCCAGCCGGCACGGCCAATCAGCGCAATGGCAAGAGCGCCAAGACGGTCTTGACCGATGACGGCCCACTGCGGGTGGATATCCCACGCGAGCGCGATGGCAGCTTCGATCCGATCCTGATTCCCAAACACGAGCGGCGCTTTACCGGGTTCGACGACAAGATCATCGCCATGTACGCCCGCGGCATGACCGTGCGCGAGATCCAGGCGTTTCTGGCCGAGCAGTACGGCACCGAAGTGTCGCCCGAGTTCATCAGTTCGGTGACCGACGCAGTCATGGATGAGGTAATCACCTGGCAGTCGCGCCCGCTGGAAGTGATGTACCCAGTGGTGTTCTTCGACGCGCTGCGGGTCAAGATGCGCGAGGACGGCGTGGTGCGCAACAAGGCTGTCTACCTGGCCTTGGGCGTGCTGCCAGATGGCACGCGCGACATCCTGGGCCTGTGGATCGAGACTACCGAAGGCGCCAAGTTCTGGATGAAGGTGTTCAACGACCTGAAGACCCGCGGCACGCAGGACATCCTGATCGCGGTCACCGATGGGCTCAGAGGCATGGAGCAGGCATTGAATGCGGTGTTCCCGAATACGACGCTGCAGACCTGCATCGTGCATCTGATCCGCAACAGCCTCGAGTACGCCAGCTGGAAGGAACGCCGGGCCGTGGCGGCAGCGCTCAAGCCCGTGTACACGGCACCTACTGTCGAAGCTGCGCTAGCCGAGTTGTCAGCCTTCGAGCAAGGGGAATGGGGTCAACGGTACGCACCCATCGGCGCATCCTGGCGGCGCGCCTGGGATCAGGTGATTCCGTTCTTTGCGTTCCCGCCGGCAATCCGCAAGATCGTCTACACGACGGATGAAGTTGACAAGCCCGCGGTGCTCTCTCACTCGTTCATGGCGTCCGTATTGGTGGCCACGGAGCGCGTACCGCACCTGTCTGCGGTCGCGCTTGTTTCCAGCGTGAGAACAGGCGTTGGTAAGCCTGCTCGGCTTGCTCTCCGACTGCACGCTCCAGATCCCGGACGGACTTCAGATTGTAGGCGGCGGCTGCTCCCTTGCGGCTACCGCGACGCGCAGAAGGCATGCCCGCCTGCAGTTCCAGCTCACGGGTCTTTCGCGCAGTCAGCGCCGGGCGATCCCAGGCGAAGCATTGGTTACGCGTGAGGACGTGCCAGACGATGATCGCCAGCTTGCGTGCCGTGGCAACAGCGGCGATCTGCTGACCGCGATGATCGCGGATACGTAGGAAGAAGGCTCGGACGGGGCCGGCCGTTTGCGCTGCGGCCCAAGCAGCCTCGACCAGCATGGCACGCGCATAGGAACGTCCGCGCTTGCTGATGTGTCCGTGTTTTGCTGGTTGCAAGCCGGATTGGTAGACCGACGGATTGAGGCCAAAGTAGCTGACCAATTTCTCCGGCGAGCGAAAGCGGGCGATATCGCCGATGGCGGAGAGCAACCCGATCGCCACTGTGGTGTTGACGCCGGTGATAGTCAGGAGCTTGCGTAGCCTGTCGTCCTGAATAGCGGATTGGGCCAGGACGCGGTCAATCTCCTGCAGATTCTCTGCCAGCCGGTCCAGCTCATGCAACCGCTGGTCGATCCCGATACGTTCGTCCGTGGGTAGCGGCTGCAGACTCAGCCACGCCCGCCCTTTCTTGCCAAACAGGTCTGTCGCGGGACACCGCTCGATGAGATGCGCGGCAAGGACAGCGTGAACCTCATTCTTGAGGCGCGTCCTCTGTCGGACGATCTGGGCGCGGCGCGACACCTGCCGCCGCATCGCTTGCGTGGCCTCGTCTGGAATCCAGACCTCGGGCAGGAAGCCACTCGCATAGAGTTGCGCAAGAATGGCCGCATCGATCTTATCCGTCTTCACGCGGGCTTCCGCAATTAGACGGACTTGCAGCGGGTTGGCGACGATCACTCTGCCAACATGACTAGTCAGCACATTTGCAATGGCGATCGTATTGCCGGTCGCCTCGAGTACTACGTGGTCGTCGGGCTTTAGTTTGGCGGCAAAGCGTTCGAGCTCGTCGCGTCGCAGTCCGACGCGACCCCCGGCGCGTAGCAGGCCATTCTCCAGATAGGCGATCTCGGCAACGGATCGCGATACATCCAGTCCTATCACTCGCATTGGCGTCTCCCATGGGAAACATCGCAAATGGGAGCCGGTGGGACAGCACGACAACTACGGATTCGCGCTCGCAGCGCAACCGGGCGGGTCGCAGGGGCGGCCAACTACTAACACGAGCTCGCAGCTCAACGTATATGAACGGCCTGCCCACCCGAAGTGCTCCCCGGTGCCCCTGTCCCGGATGGTCGAACCATACACCAAGTTACTCGGTGAGGAGGAGGGGCACCGGTTCCTATCATGCCGGTTACCAACGCCATTGAGAGTATCAATGCCCAATTGCGCAAGATCATCAAGACGCGAGGTCACTTCCCCAGCGACGAGGCGGCAACCAAACTGCTCTGGCTGGCGCTGCGCAACATCACCGGCAAGTGGGGAAGCTCTACCCATGACTGGAAGGCGGCGATGAACCAGTTTGCGATCCTCTACGAGGAGCGCTTCACCCATCCGCATCGTTGAGATAATGCTGGCTCACCGCTCAATCGACGGTGAGCCTTTAACTGTCCTGCACACAAAAAAACTGACAACCCCGTGAAGTCTCCAAGGTCGTGGTAGGCCGAACGCATCCTATCCAGGTATGGTTGGCGCTCGGCCCCGGCCAGAGTAATTATGCTAGCCAGCAGGGACCGCGAATGCCATCGTAGCCAGCGCCGTCTCCACGGCCCGTAGTTCTCATCCACCAATTGACCCCTGCTATGCAGACGCTCATCTTCACGCGTGAAGTCACGAAGAAACTCGAACACGTGTGTAGCGCTTTCTTAAAAACATCATAGTGTGAGATGAACTGTGCGGCAATGAAGTGTGTTGCATTGCAACTCCCTCCAAAGAGGGGATGCAAGCTGCTCGCGTCGAGAAAATGCCAGACGTACAGTTGATGAGCCCATCAACGATGGGCAACTAAGGGATGCTTCAAGAAGGCATTCGCTCTTCTTGCTCGCTGACATTCGTTCTACAACGGGGGTTGGGTCGAGGATAGTCTCGTTTCCACAACATCACCCTGTTGAGGGGCGCCCGCAGCCAGGACATCAGGCAAATTGATGACATCCGCTCAACCTCAGCACGAATATGACAAGGCGTCGACGTCGTCCTTCAGTTCTGCAACTCCAGTATCGTTTTGTCGTGGAAGCCGTCAGGTGGTGGCTTTACGCGTTCCTCGCTTTTTTGGGCGCCACCGCCATCAACACGATTCCTTGCATGGCGGCTAGTACGCTAAGAACGGTTCATTGCGAGCCGGCATTACCGCTGGCGAACGCCGTATGGCCGATTCTCGTGGTTGGCGGTATCGCAGCCGGCGTTTGGCGGTACTACCGTGACCATCACCGCGGTGATATGTACCGAGATTTCTACGATTAAAGGTACATCACGTGACCACTTGGACAAAGGTTCTCGCAGAGTAACCCTTGCTGCCAGCATCGTTGTCGTGGCTGCCATCGCGGTGCGCCACATGTACCTCCACGTTGTGCCGGAAGATGAAGCGGGCATGGATGCCGTTCGTGACACTGCGATGCCGCTCACTATTTGCGCGCCCGGCATCCAATCGGATTCGCGCCGCCGTGACGCTACAGAATTGGATAGCTCGTTCCGTCGGCACGTCTGTCTTGAGTCGTAGTCAGCAGCGTGCCATCAGAGTGGGTCGTCTGCGCCCACAGGCTTCGCACGGTACACCGACCAAAAGCAGTGCGAGTGTCGATGGTGTCGGGCACGCTTCTTCTCTGCGAGGAAGCGAACTCTTCCTGCAGGTCCTGAATTCAACACAAGCAGCGGCCTCCGGTGAGCATCTGCAAAAACGCAATTAATCGCCAGGCTTTCAAACAAAGCATCCAGTGGAGCCAGCAGGGCTAGGGGTTTGTCGTGAGCGGCATCCCCGCCTAGGGGAGGGGGTGTTCCGTGCCCCATTAACTGATCAGTCAGGTAAATATGAGGCAGGATTGGCCGTTTGGCGCTGGACGAGCGGGACGATAGTGGTAGGCGGCGGGGCAAGACCCGCACGGCGCCCCAGTGCGGGCAAGGAACAGAGCGGGGGCAGGGCGTGCCTGTGGCACCTCTGAACCCCCGGGGCAGCGGCGACAGTTACGACGGTAGCGATGACGGCCAATCATGAGCGATGGGCCCCCTTGCTTTGCGACACTTGCATTTATCTGACAGATCAACTACTGTAAGATCAATAAAATGTTGGGGCTTGCCGTGGACCACTATTCGAAGGAAAACTTTCGCATCACTCAGAGCGTCGGGTTTTTCCTCAACCGTGCCCGCAACACCTTGCTGATGGAAATGGACGCGGCATTGAAGGACCTGGACATCACTGGCCAGCAAATGGGGATTCTGCTGTCACTCACTCAGGGCGTGGCCACCACCCCGTTCGAGTTGAGCAAGGTGCTCGGTATCGACACAGGGCTGATGACACGCATGCTGGACAAGCTGGAAACCAAGGGCCTGCTGTCGCGCAGTCGCAGCCTCGACGATCGTCGTGTGGTCAACCTGACACTGACTCAGAAGGGGCAGGAAGTTGCCGAGCGCGCCCCGGTAGTAGCGCCTAAGGTGCTAAACCAGCGCCTCAGACACTTCAGCAAGGCAGAATTCGAAGAGTTCCTCCGCTTGCTCGCGAAATTTGCGGACGCCTGAGCGCGTTTTATTTCATCCATTTACCTGACTAGTCAGATAATGCAAACTCAGAAATTCCGCCGAGCACGCCACTTCGCCGCGCCTACCGTCTTCATACTGATGGCAGCTGTGCTGGCCGGCTGCGCCAACTATGCCGGCATCAAGAGCGACAGGAACATTGCCAATGCCAGCAGCTACGCCACCACGGAGAGCATTCCTGCCGAGCACGGCCGCTGGCCCTCCACCGATTGGGCAGACCAGTTTGGGGATGCACAACTCAAGACGCTGATCGGTGAAGCCCTGCAGGGTAGTCCATCGCTCGAAAAGGCGCGGGCGCGTGTGGCCGCCGCTACGGCGTTCAGCGAGGGCGCCAATGCCAACACGCTGCCGCAAGTCGGGGCGGGCTATTCGTGGACCCGCCAGCGTTTTTCGGAAAGCACGCTGATCCCGCCCCCCTTCGCCGGTTCCTGGCAGTCGGAAAACAAGGCTTTCATCAACGCCTCGTATGAACTGGACCTATGGGGCAAGAACCGCGAGACGCTCAAGTCCGCCGTGTCTTCCCTCCACGCCAGCGAGGCCGAGGCGGAACAGGTAAGGCTGACGCTCAGCAGTGCAATTGCCCGTGCCTATAACGAACTGGCGCGCCTCTACGCACTGCATGACATCGCGCAGGATGAAGTCAAGCAGCGCGGCGAAGCGCTGCGCGTGACCGACGGACGCGTCACCATGGGCCTCGACACCGAGGTCGAGAAGCGCACCGCGGAGGCGAACCTCGCTGCCAGCGAAGTTGCGCTGTCCTCGCTCGACGGCAGCATCCAGCGCACGCGTTACCAGCTTGGCGCACTGCTGGGGCGGGGCCCGGACCGCGGCCTGGCGATCGCCCGTCCTGCCTTGGGCGCGGGAGACGAAATCCGCCTGCCCGACAACCTGCCGGCCGACCTGGTTTCGCGCCGACCGGATATCGTCGCCGCGCGCTGGCGCGTCGACGCGACGCTGCATGACATCAAGGTCGCCAAGGCCGAGTTCTATCCGGACATCAACCTGAGCGCCATGATCGGTCTCGATGCCTTTGGCTGGGGCCGCTTCCTGCGCGCCGCCAGCCGCACCGCCTCGGCTGGTCCTGCGATCCACTTGCCGATCTTCGACGGCGGCGCGCTGCGCGCCCAACTCAAAGGCCGCTATGCCGAATTCGACTTCGCCGTGGCCAGTTACAACGAGTCGCTGACCAATGCCTTGACCGATGTTGCCATCCAGCTCTCCGACATTCGCGCCATCGACGCACAGATCGGCAATGCCGTACGCACCGATACCGCCGCGCAGCGCGCGCTGACCCTGGCGCTGGCGCAATACAAGGCCGGCCTGACCACCCAGCTGACGGTGCTGAACGCGCAGACGAGTGCGCTGGCCAGCCGCCAGGTGCTCGCCAACCTGCGCATGACGCGCCGTGATCGACAGATCGCCCTGGCCGCTGCGCTGGGTGGCGGCTATTCGGACATCTCCGACCCGACCAAACCAACGGCGCTTGTCCGCTGATTCCCCACTCATCGATTACGAACAGGTGACGCTGTGAACGAAACGACCCAGAACGCCCCCGCCGCTGAACAGGCCAGCCCCCAGGCCACCCTCGATGCTCAACCCGCCAGGAAGAACACCCGCAAGCGCCTGCTGGCCCTGCTAGGCCTGGCCACGGCACTCGCTGCGGCCGGGTACGCCGCGTATTACTACACCTTGGTGCGCTTCCACGAAGAAACCGACGACGCCTATGTCACCGGCAACCTGGTCCAGCTCACGCCGCAAGTGAGTGGCACCGTGGTCGCTGTCCACGCCGACGATACACAGATCGTCAAGGCCGGCGAGCCGGTGGTAACCCTCGACGCCGCCGACGCCAATATTGCGCTCGCCAATGCCGAAGCCTCACTTGGCCAGACCGTGCGTCAAGTCAGCGCGCTCTATGCCAACAACAACGTGCTGGCGGCGACGGTG
The DNA here is from genome assembly GCF_019602855.1 of Cupriavidus pinatubonensis. Classification (GTDB taxonomy): domain Bacteria; phylum Pseudomonadota; class Gammaproteobacteria; order Burkholderiales; family Burkholderiaceae; genus Cupriavidus; species Cupriavidus pinatubonensis. The sequence continues at coordinate 565,804 of NZ_CP080769.1, read as the reverse complement.
CAGCAGCGGCAGGCCGATCTCGCCCGCGCGCGGGATGATCTGCGCCGGCGCACCGAGGTGACAGAATCCGGCGCGGTGGCTGCGGAAGATGTGGCTCACGCCCGCGATGCGGTCAAGACCGCCGAAGCCGCGCTCGAGACCGCACGCCAGCAACTGGCGTCCAACCACACGCTGACCGACCAGGCTACCGTCGCCGACCATCCCAGCGTCATGGCTGCCGCTGCCAAGGTGCGAGAAGCTTACCTTGCCGATGCCCGCAACACGCTGCCCGCCCCCGTCACCGGCTACGTCGCGCGCCGCTCCGTACAGGTTGGCCAGCGCGTGGCCCCCGGCAACCCGCTGATGGCTATCGTGCCGCTCGACGGCGTTTGGGTCGACGCCAACTTCAAGGAAGTCCAGCTCAAACACATCCGCATCGGCCAGCCGGTTGAACTGCATGCCGACCTCTATGGCAGCAAGGTGACCTACCACGGCAAGGTGGTGGGCTTCTCGGCCGGCACCGGCAGTGCGTTCTCGGCGTTGCCCGCGCAGAATGCCACCGGCAACTGGATCAAGGTCGTGCAGCGCCTGCCCGTGCGCATCCAGCTCGATCCGGTGGAGCTACGTGAGCATCCACTGCAGATCGGCCTGTCGATGCAGGTCGATGTGCAAACGCGCGAGGAGGGCGGTTCGGCTCTCGCCAGCGGCAGCCGCAGTGGTAATGAAGCGCTGTACCGCACGACCTATCGCACCGACGTGTTCCAGCGCCAAGGTGAGGAAGCCGATCGCGAGATCGTGCGGATCATCGCGCAGAACCGTAACGGTACGGCCGGCACCCAAGAGGCGGCCGCAGACGTCGCACAACAAGAACGGAAGCTCGGGCCCCAGCGAGCACAGCGCAGCACGCAAGCGACCCCCAGAGGGTCAACACCTCATGACGTGCCGCCAGCCGCGTAGGCAGTACACGGCAGCAAAGGCCAGCCCCGTCCAGCTATCTGACCGACCAGTTTTTCCACACGACCCCATTCGCCTGGAGCCCATCATGCAGTCCCAAGCCCAGACCTCACCCGTGCCAGCCCCGCTGACTGGCGGCAAGCTTGTGATCGGAAGCTTCGCCGTGGCCCTGGCCACCTTCATGAACGTGCTCGACTCGTCGATCGCCAACGTAGCGATCCCGACGATCTCCGGCAACCTCGGTGTGTCGATCGACGAAGGCACATGGGTCATCACCCTGTTCGCCGCGGCCAACGCCGTGGCGATCCCGCTGACCGGCTGGCTGACCCAACGCGTCGGCCAGATCCGCCTGTTCGTGGGCGCCATCCTGCTGTTCGTGCTGTCATCATGGCTGTGCGGTGTCGCTCCCAACCTGACAGTGCTGCTGGGCGCGCGTATCCTGCAGGGCGCCGTGGCGGGGCCGCTGATTCCCCTCTCGCAATCGATCCTACTTTCCTCCTATCCCAAGGAGAAGAGCGCTACGGCGCTTGCGCTGTGGGCGATGACGGCCACCGTCGGGCCCATTGCCGGCCCGGCCTTGGGTGGCTGGATGACCGACAGCTACTCCTGGTCGTGGATCTTCTATATCAACGTGCCAGTGGGCCTGTTTGCCGCTGCCGTCACCTGGGCGATCTACCGTGACCGCGAAACCCAGACGGGTAAGCTGCCGATGGATCTCGTGGGCCTGGCCTCGCTCATCACCTGGGTGGCGTCGTTGCAGATCATGCTCGACAAGGGGAAGGACCTGGACTGGTTCAGCTCGCCGGTCATCATCACCCTGGCCATTGTCGCGCTGCTCAGTTTCCTCTTTTTCGTGATATGGGAGCTGACCGAGCCGAAGCCGATCATTGACCTGCGCCTGTTCAAGGGCCGCAACTTCCTTGCCGGCACGGTCGCCATCTCGGTCGCCTTCGCGGTGTTCTTTGCCAACCTGGTGGTGCTGCCCCAGTGGATGCAGCAGTACCTGGCCTACCCCGCCATCAACGCCGGGCTGGCGACGGCGCCGCTGGGCATCTTCGCCGTGCTGCTGGCGCCGGTGGTGGGCAAGATCCTGCCCAAGTCGGAACTGCGCGTGCTTGCTACGCTGTCCTTCCTCGGCTTTGCCGGCGTGTTCTTCATGCGCTCGCAATATGCCACCGGCGTGGACACTTTCACGCTGGTGCTGCCCACTTTGCTGCAAGGCATTCCGACCGCGCTGTTCTTCGTTCCGCTGACTGCAATCCTCCTGTCGGGCCAGCCGCCCGAGAAGATTCCGGCCGCTGCCGGCTTGTCCAACTTCGTCCGGGTGTTCTGCGGAGCCGTGGGCACGTCGCTGGCCACCACCGCGTGGAACAACCGGGCGGTGCTGCACCATGCGCGACTGGTGGAACAGGCCAGCCCGGGCAACCCACTGTATGGCCAGGCGCTGAATTCGATCCAGTCGAGCCTGGGCTTCACCCCCGAGCAAGCCGTCACCTACTTCGAGCGTAGCCTGAACTTGCAAGCCATCATGCTCGGCTTAAACGACATCTTTTGGATCTCGGGCGTGATCTTCGCCGCCATCATTCCGCTAATCTGGTTCACCAAGCCTGACAAGGGGGCCGCATCCGGCGCCGCAGCAGCAGCCCACTAACAAGGGAGTAGGCGAGAGGCGAGGGCATGTGTGGAAAGCTTGCTTTATGGGGTCATCGTAACTTTGATGCGAGAGCTGGCGGTTCGGTCCTAAAAACCCTTTGAAATCAGTCGCTGCAAGCCATCGTCTTTCCCGCCCGACTACCACTATTCTTCTTACTGACTAACGTAAGCGAGTCCGCCAGCCTCGCCGTGGCCACACGTACTCACGTGCCTGCGATCGCGACCGGACTGGCGGGGCCTGTAGAACAGAGCAGGCCGGTTTAGTTTGGCTTCAACACTCGCAGCCGCAGAAGCTCCATATTTGCGCGGCCGTACATTTGGCGCTTGAGGAGCTTGAGCCGGTTGACATGACCCTCGGTCTGGCCATTGCTCCATGGCAACTTGAATGCGGCCCGCACAGCCGGTAAGTCGGAGCTCAGGCTTTGCGCGAACCGACGCATTTCCTCAGCGTCGCAGCACGACAAACGTTTCAACCATCGATCGAAATGCAGCACACTTCGCCGGTGTTGAGAGTTCGCGCGCGATTCCTCTGATCGTGCCAGCAGCCGCTCGACGTTGTCGCGCAGGTTGCTCAGCAGATGCCAGCGATCCGAGACTTGCTGGGCTGCCGGTAGCGCGAGGTCGACCGCTTCGGAATAGGCCCCGGCCCGGTCCCTGGCGACGATCTCGATCGATGGGTGCGCACGCATCCACGCAGCCACGCAGCCACGCAATGGCGTCCCTACCGGCGAACACTTCGATCGGCTCACGTCTCTCCAAGTCGACGATGATCGTTCCGTACTGGTGACCGCGCGCGATCGCCCAGTCATCGATGCCGACGACCCGCGGTTTTGGTTTGCGCTTGCGCTCAGGTACTCTGCGCAATTCTCGCAGCACGGTGTCAGCACTGGTGCGCAAGCCCAAGGCGTCGGCAAGCCGGGCTGCTGCCTCACCACCGAGGGCGTGGCCCAACGCGTGCAACGCCCGAGCCTGCGATCGCGTACGACGTTGATACCGATCGGCCAATCACGGTAACGATCAACGTAGACCAACTTGGCCGGCAATCAAGGCCTTGACTCGGCCGTCACACAAAGTGCGGGAGACCCGCGATTACTACACTTCACGGCTTGTTTAGCAGATACCAGCGATCCGAGTCTTGCTTGGCTGCCGGCAGCGCGATGACCCGCGGTGGTGGTTTGCGCTAGCGGTCACATTTCAAGTGTGGACAGCACTGCTTCGATAAACTTGCTGACTTTGGCAGATATGTATTGGCGGGTAGGGTAGGCCAGCCACAGGCACATCTCCGGAAGGGGCGCTGTGTTCAATACCTGAACGAGACTGCCCTGGCGGAGGTCGTCTCCTACCATGAAATCCGGCAATAGAGCGACCCCACAGTTCTCGAGCGCAAGCATTCTCAGCATGGCACTGCTCGTACTGGTGTCGAAGCGGACACCCGCCAAGGCGCGGACCTTCTCTGTGAAGCGACGCAGACACAGGACTCTATCATCGTTGAGCTCGCTCCACTGGGTTGGAACTGGCCTCGATCCAAGATAGGCGGGGGTGCAACAAGCGATGAACCGCCCGAATGGCACACACCGACTGACGATGGATTCGCTGGTAAGCATTGTGTCCAGCGCGATGGCCATATCGTAGCCCTCCTCTACCAGGTCGATGTGGCGATCGACGATAGAGATGTCGAGCGATACTTCCGGATAGCGGCGGGTAAAGTCAGAGAAGACCTTGGGCAAGATCGTCAGCGCAAGGGTGGATGGCAGTGCGATCCTGAGCACGCCGCTGGGGCGGACGTGGTCCTTTACCGCAACTTCATCAGCCTGCGCCACGGCATCAAGTATCGCCCGGCACCGTTGAGCGTAGTCCAATCCAATGTCTGTTGGCGTGACGCTTCGTGTGCTGCGTTGAAGCAGGCGAGACCGAACTCTGCTTTCCAGGCTGGCGACTGCGCGGGTGGCCATTGCAGGTGATATGTCAAGCGCGCGTGCGGCGGCTGCGAACGAGGCGTTCTCCACGACCTGCACAAAGATGCGCATGCAGAAAAGTCGATCCAATATGATGTGTCCAAGAATTATTTCAGAACGTGAAACACCATATGAGTGTTCTCAATCTGGCCGCATTGTTGTGCGGGCGCTACTGTTGTCAGTATCGAAACTACATATTTGACTGCTTATTAGCCGACAGTGGTCAGGAAGGGGTGAACATGAAAAACCGAATCTTCTTGGTGGGTGCGCTTATGCTCGCTTTCTCAGTTGCGCTTCCTGCCGTTGCTGCAGAGACGCAGGCGACACCCTGTGCTACCCAGGTCATGACTCGTGCGCAAGTGCAGCGAGAGCTTGCCGCTGCTGTGTCGCAAGGTCGCGTGGTAACGGAGAACAATTACCCCGAGATCTTCCTGAAGCCGGCGACTGCCCGATGACGGAGGTGAGTGGGGAGTGTGACCTCGGCGAGTCGGGCGTCCGCTAGCGCGGATGCCCGGACGGCGGCCACTGGCCGCCGATGCTAATCAGGGATGCCACCAGGGCGGCTCGCCACTGCCCTCAAGATATTCACCCTGCTTGGTAATGAAGGTGCGAAGTTCGTGCTTCGGAGCGAAGCAATCCTCTAGTGCGTGTTCGAGCCAGTCCAGTGATGCAGTCAGCCATTCATCGGACTGTGGACCAATGGGGTGGAACTCGTACTGGTAAATCCACAACTCCTTCGGGCCGGGCAGCTTCCCATACACACCAATGCTGGAGTCCAGCGTTGTCAATTCATCATTCTCACCTGTGATGATCAGATATGGAATGCTGACCTTCGGAGCGATGTCGTCCAGCGTCATGGCCTTCGACAGTGCCTGAATTTCCTCCGTGTCGGTAATGCCAGTCATGTACATCAGGTTTGCCATGAAGCTGGGCTGGGCCTGATTGAGCAGGACGAACTTGTCGCCTAGGTTCGACATGTTGGCGGCGATGGCGCGAATTCGCGGCTCGACCGCGGCAGCACGCGTTGCCCACCAAGAACCCATGCTCGATCCCATGATGACGATTCGCTCAGGGTCAATGGCCGGGTGTGCGGATAGCCAATCGATCACTGCGGTAATGGCTCGATCATAGTTGTCGAGCGACATTTTCAGGCCCTTAGTCAGGCTCTCGCCCTGACCAGGGCCGTCGAGCGCAAAGGCTGCCCAGCCGCGCGGGAGGATCCGCTGCTCCATCAGCTTGTGCCAGTCCTCCTTAAACATGTCCATGCCGGGCAGCATGATCACGCAAGGTAATTTCTTTGCATTGGGAGGCGTTTCCAGGATGCCATGCAGATGGTGGCCCTCGAATGGCAACACGACTCGCTCGATAGGGTGGTCCGAGAACGCGATCACCTTTTCAAAGGACTCGATCACCTTCTCGAGGTACCGCCCCCGACGCGGGTCGTCGCCGAGGATGGAGTAGTGCGTGCGCGCGTATAGCAGCGTGGCGCGCTCATACAGCCGACGCGCTGTTCGGGTGAAGCCGCGCTCTTCCCAGTGCTGAGCACGATGCTCAATTTCCTTGGCGGCCCCGCTCCATGCGGAGGGCAGCATCGACCCTGCCTTGACTGGCCCGAATACTCGCTTCAGGTCCGTGGAGTCGTAGCCAATCTGTTCGAAGATCGCGCCCGCGTCCGGGTGAAGGACATCTAGTCCGCCGACTGCGAGGAACGCATCCAGCACCCAACGCTGGCCTTTGCGCATTGCATCCATTGGTTTCTCCTTGGTTGGTTGTGCAGCAATATAAATCGCGATCTGTGATCACGCAATAAGAAACTTCCGCTGTCACCTAAGATGATTTATAGGCGCTTATGCCCGCAAAGAACGCGAAGCATGCCGGGAATTTGAGGCCTGATGGTCGTGTGGCGTATACCCTAGTTGATATCTGTGATCACTAAAACGATAGTATCACCACACAGGCCAGATGGGTGCCTGACCGCCACAGGGGGAGAACAGATGTCACGTCAAAGGCTTTGGATGGTGCTGGTCGGTGTGGTCGCCAGCGTGCTTAATGGGTCGCTAATGGCGGCGCAACCCACGCCACTGCGTGTGGGATTGCTGACGATTAAGACAGGTGTTGCTGCGGGGATTGGGCAACAGATGCAAGACGGTTTCGAGTACCTGTTGCACGAGCGGGGGGGAAAGCTTGCTGGCCGCGATGTGGAGGTAGTGGTGGCCGATACTGCGGCGTCGCCGGCCGTCGCGAAGGCGAAGTTCCTGCAACTGACTGAGCGTGATCGTGTTGATGTTGTGGTAGGCCCGCTTGCCGCTTTCGAGGCCAACGCAATTCGCGACGACATCGCGCGTGCGAAGGTCCCTGTCATTCTTAGCTCCGCTGCTGCTGAAGACCTGACCCAGCGCAAAGCGGACCCGTGGATGGTGCGCAGTTCGTCGACTTCGGCTCAGGCCATGCATCCGTTTGGTGAGTACGCTGCCACTACCTTGAAGTACCGCCGCATCGCGGTGGTCGCGGAGGACCTCTCCTTTTCCCATGAAACGGTAGCTGGCTTCCAACGGACCTTCGAGGAAGCCGGCGGGAAAATTGTCCAAAAGCTGTGGGCTCCGTTCAATGCCAGTGACTTCGCAACCCTCATTGCGCAGATTCACCCCAATGTCGACGCAGTCCTAATCAATTTCTCCGGCGGCAACGCAACACGATTTCTGAAGCAGTACCGTGACTACGGGCTCAAGCAGAAGATTCCCTTGCTGGCAGGAATGAATACGGTCGATGAATCTCTACTCGAAAAGATGGGAGACGAAGCCGTTGGGATCATTTCTGCTGGTTGGTATAGCGGTGCGATCTCCACGCCTGTGAACGAGCGCTATGTCGAGGGCTATCGTAAGCAGTACCACACCACGCCAGGCTTCTATGCAACAGGCGGATACAGCGCGGGGCTGGTTCTCGAGCAGGCCCTACAAGCGGGCGGTTCAGCAACTCTCTCAGGCCGAGCACTTGCCGACGCGATGCATGCTGTTCGCCTTTCGCAAAGCCCGCGTGGTCCGCTCACGCTCGATCGTTTCGGTAATCCCGTGGTGACTGTCTACATCCGCAAAGTTGCGCGCGTTGGGGGCAAGCTGGTCAATACGGTCGTCCGAGAATACCCGGGTGTCACCCAATTCTGGACGTATGAGCCGTCTGCATTCCTCGCCAATCCCGTCTATTCGCGGGACTATCCGCCGTCGCGCAATCTCGACTGATGTGTCAGCAAGGATTCACGATGTCTATTTTTCTAATCCAGACGCTCAATGGGCTGACCTTTGCTTCAGTGCTGTTTCTGATGGCGGCAGGTTTCACGCTCATCTTTGGCCTAATGAGCATCCCCAACATGGCACACGGAGCGCTGTTCATGCTGGGGGGCTACCTCTGTGTCACCCTGGTCGATGCGGAACTGCCGTTCTCCCTTGCCACACTAGGCAGCGCCATTGTCGTGGGCATTCTTGGCATCGCATTGGAGCGGGCGATCTTGCGACGAATCGCTCATAACGAACTCGCACAAGTACTCGCTACTCTGGGGATCGCGTTCGTCATTGCGGACAGTTGCAAGACCATTTGGGGTGGCATGCCTCTCGAGATCGGGGTGCCGCCGCTCCTGACGGGCGCCGTATCGCTTGGCGAATTGACTTTTCCCCTGTACCGCCTCTTCGTCATGGCACTTTCAGTGGTGACCGCCGTGGCTCTGGACCTCTCGTTGTCTCGCACGCCGATCGGGGCTCGCTTACGTGCCGCCGTAGAAGACCGGACCATGGCCCGTGCGGTTGGCATTCGCGTCGACCGCCTCTTCATGACGATCTTCTTCGCTGGTGCGGCGCTTGTCGGCATTGGCGGTGCGATTGGCGCGCCAATCCTGTCGGTTTTTCCGGGTCTCGATATGGAGGTTCTTCCTCTTGTGCTGATCGTGGTGGTCCTGGGCGGCACAGGCAGCATTCCTGGTGCGATGGTGGGAAGCCTGATCACGGGGCTGGTCCATAGCTTCGGGCAGTCGGTTCTGCCGGAGATGTCATACGTGCTGTTGTTCGTGCCGATGATCGCCGTGCTGGCGTATCGGCCTCAAGGATTGTTCGGGAGGGCCGCAGCATGAAGATCTTTGCACGTTCCGTCGGCCCTTGTATCGCTGGTGCACTGCTATTAATGCTGCCGCTGGCGATCAGTTCACCTTTTTACTTGGACCTGGCGATCCACATCATGATCGCCGCGTTGATTGCGACCAGCCTTAATATGCTACTTGGGCTGGGTGGACTGCTGTCGTTTGCCCAATCGGCGCTAGCCGGTGCCGCAGCCTACGGGGTTGCCATCGCCGGCCAGCACACTGGTTTTGGGCCATGGATGCTCACAGCCATGGCGGTGAGTGTGGCTGTAGCGTTCTCGGTAGTGGTCGGAATTCTCGCGCTGCGTACCAGTGGACTCAGTATCGGCATGATCACGTTAGCCATTGCTCAGGTGCTTTGGGGGGTAGCCATGCACTGGGGCAGTGTGACCGGCGGTGAGAATGGTATTGCCGGAATTGCGAGGCCTGCGCTGCCGTGGATGGATACGGACAACCACATTGTCTGGTTCGAGTTCGTGGCGATTTGCTTTCTCCTGGTGCTATGCCTGGTTAACAGGTTCATGCAATCGCAACTCGGCCGCTGTTTGGACGGTACGAGATCGCAACCGCGCCGGATGTCGGCCCTTGGCTTTGATATTTGGGGTATCCGACTCTTCGCCTTCGCATTTGCGGGACTGGTCGCAGCGATTGCAGGTGTCCTGCTGGCTTTCCACCAGCAATTCATCAGTCCCCATGCGCTATCGCTTGGTGAAACCGCGGAGAGTCTCCTGATGGTGATCGTCGGTGGGCCTGCCACGCTGCTCGGACCGGTGGTCGGCGCAGTGATCGTCGTCGGCTTTCGTGTGCTGGTTAGCGGCTATATCGAGAGCTGGCCAACATTCCTCGGTCTCTTGCTGATAGGGGTGGTGCTATTTGTTCCCGCGGGCGTTGTACCGGGCTTCGCCTCTATCTTTGGCAAGAGGAGCATTCGATGATCCACTCAGCAGTGGTATTGGCGGACAGGCCTGCTGCGCCTTCGGAGCTATGTGTAATGGGCAGCTCCATTGCAATCGGTTTGGCTGATCTGTCTATCTCATTCGGCGCGCTGCGTGTCGTCGATGGTGTAAATCTCACGATACAGCGGGGAGAGCGCAGGCTACTGCTAGGTCCTAATGGCGCTGGAAAGACAACGTTGCTTAATCTTGTCGCGGGCGACCTGTGTGCGACCCGCGGGAGTATCGCGCTGTTTGGGGAGGATGTCACAGCAAAGCCAACGTACGCCCGTGCTCGCATGGGCGTAGGGCGGACCTATCAAATACTCACGCCGTTCCGCGACAAGACGCTGTTGCATAACGTGCTGATGTCGTTGACGGGGGCACCGACCGCGGGTTCGGCAGCCACCTTGAGTCCATGGAGGCGATTCGGCGGCTCGGCGCTCGAGGCTGAAGCCCGCGCCGTGCTAGCTCGTGTGGCCCTCGACGTCCGCGCCGATACGCCTGTGCACGCCTGTTCGTACGGAGAGTTGCGGCGGCTGGAAATCGCGATGTCGCTCGCGCAGCAGCCGAGCATCCTGCTACTGGACGAGCCGCTGGCGGGACTGTCGGGAGCGGAGCGGGTTGGGGTTGCCGAACTGTTGGCGAACTTGCCGAGGGACCTGACCATCGTGATGGTCGAGCATGACATGGATGTGGCGCTCGCCTTTGCGGAGTCAATCACGGTGTTGCAGAGCGGCCGCGTTGTTGTCGACGGAGACAAGCGCTCGGTGCTAGCTGACCCTCGCACGCAGGAGATCTACCTTGCCCACTAATTCCCTTCCCGCACTTGCGCTGTCCGGCGTCACATCCGGCTATGACCGCAGTGAAATCCTGCAGGACGTCTCGCTGACCGTCCGACCCAGTACCGTGCTCGCGCTGCTTGGCCGAAACGGGGCGGCCAAGACTACCTGCATCCACACGATCATGGGCATGGTGCCAGCGTATCGCGGTGCCATTCAATTGTTCGGCGAAGACATCGCCAGGCTACCGGTTGACAGCATTGTTCGACGCGGTGTGGCACTGGTACCGCAAGGGCGTCGCCTTTTCTCGCTCTTGTCCGTGCGCGAGAACCTGACCGTCGCCAGGCAGGCCGACGCATCCGATGCGGGCCCGGCATGGACTGTCGCTCAGGTTGTGGAGGTGTTTCCGCGACTCGGGGAACGATTCCATCAGCGCGCTGGAACGCTCTCTGGCGGCGAACAGCAGATGCTTGCTATCGGTCGCGCGCTGATGAGCCGTCCGCGCGTGCTGCTGATGGATGAGCCTACGGAGGGGCTTTCCCCTCAAATGATTGATGAAGTCGCGGCGATAGTTGGCCGATTGCGGGATGCCGGCCTGTCAATCCTGCTCGTCGAGCAGAACAGCAGGATTGCGCTGTCGGTCGCTGACGATGCGGCGGTACTTGTCAGCGGTCGCGTCGCATACAAGGACCGTGCAGCAGAACTGCAAAGTCGACCCGAACTGATGGAGCGCTTCCTGGGCGTGGTGCCAGGTGAGGTGCCCACGCTGGCCTGAGGAACTGTTCATCACTACGACACTTTCCCGAGGCTGGCAAGGGCAGCAGCCCGGTATCGGATTGAAGTGCTTTCTTGGAGGAGACAAATGAAGTGGAATCAGGAAGTGGGGGGCGTGCAGTCAGTGCGAGGAGGGGGCTATCAACCGCCGCGCAGGCTGGGGGTCAGACCCATAGGAATTGCACTGGCTGCCATCGGCATGGGTATGGGCGGGGCCGCCTGGGCAGGCCTTAACCTATATGGGGTGCTAGACGTCGGGTTGAACTATCGGTCAGTTGCAGGCGTGGATCCGTCTACCGGGCGAGCGGCTGGCGCACTGGCGCTAGCCTCCGGGAATGAGTTGACCAGCCGCTGGGGTCTCATCGGCGAAGAGGATATCGGTGAAGGGTACAAGGTCGCGTTCAAGCTTGAGAGTGGCTTTGCGGCGGATACTGGCGTGGCCAACGCATCTGTTCCTTTTCCTCAGGATACGGGATCGCTGTTCGACCGTGGAGCGACGATCGGTGTCGTTGCGCCTTGGGGGACCGTGCGCCTGGGGCGCAACTGGTCGTCATTCTTCGACGGTATCTCGGCCGGCGATGCCACGGGCTACATGAACTTCGGCTCGCTTGCTAACGCAACCTTCCAGAACTCATCAAACTTCAAACCGGGTGAAGGATTTCCCGGCATTGCCTCAGGCACTAACAGCGCTGTCAACGGCGGCCTGATGTACACGTGGGTTAACAAGTCGATCAAGTACATGCTGCCGGACCAATTCTATGGGTTTAGCGGTGGCGTTACCTATGGTCTCGGTGGCACCCCAGGTAGTTTCTCGAACAAGTCTACATTCACAGCAAACCTAAACTGGACGGACGGGAAGCTGGGCCTCGCGTCGGGATATTTCGATGGCAAGGACCCCACCGGGCAGACTAGCAATCCCTGGCTACGCGCCTACACCATCGGGGTTACCTATACCTGGGGAACACTTAAGACGGGTGTGAATTTTGCCAAGTTCAAGAACCCGACGACCGGGGCTGACCAGAACTACTATTACGTAGGAGCAGCCTATCAAGCCACGCCTGCGTGGCGTCTGACCGCTGACTGGCTGCATCTTCAGGATAAGCAAGTCAGTGAAGCTGGTGCGGACCTCTACAAGATCGGGGCGGGCTATTCGTTCTCGAAGCGCACCACCTTGTATGTCGATGTCGCGTACTCAAATAACAAGCCCAAGGGCATGTTGGGTGCGGGAAGCAACACGAGCATCCTCGCCACCCCCGCGACGATCGGCCACAATCAACTGGCGGTTGGCGCTGGTATCCGTACGCTGTTCTAGTTGACGCAGGGACTCAGGTCAGCCGACCATGGTTTGGCTAGCTGATCTCTTTTAGAGAGCGCCGGAGGATTCACTGCCGGCGCGATTCATTAGGATGTGCTGCGCTCGCGGACGGGTAGCGCTGTCTTGTACACCACCCGCCGCAGCGCCAGCGAGGTACTGATGTCACTGACACCATCAATGGTCGTCAGTTGTGTCATGACGAACCGCTCGATACCCGCAATATCGGCGGAAACGACGCGGAGCATGTAGTCGAAGCTGCCGGTCATCAAGTAGCACTCCATCACCTCATCGAGTTTCGCAATAGCCGCCTCGAAGCGCGCCAGCCGCTCTTCTGTCTTCTTTTCGATTGCCACTTGTACGTAGGCGCTGACTGGAAAACCCGATTTTTCCTGATTCAGCAGCGTGACATAGCCGTCGATCACCCCTTCTTCCTCAAGCAGCCGGATACGTCGATAGAACGGGGACGGCGAGAGGCCAACGCGCTCCGCCAGTTCATTCGCCCGCACCCGCGCATCACGCTGAAGTTCGGCAAGTATACGCACATCGGTACGGTCAAAACGCATTTGGCACACCTGAAGGTTTTGCGAGAGAAATTTCAATGAAACGTGCTAATTAGCGGCATTTCTTTGAAGCAGTTTGGCACAAATCGAAGTTGATGGAAACCTAGAATCTTCAGCACAAGCATTGAGATGCACGGAGGGCAAAAGCATGAACCAGCGCGCAAACGATAACCATTTTCTTACCGATGAAAACTACCGACTGGAGGATCGCTATCTGCGCGCTTCCGGGCGGGTATTTCTCACGGGTACACAGGCGCTGGTGCGCATTCTGTTGGAACAGGCTCGTGCCGACCGCGTCGCCGGATTGCACACCGGTGGTCTGGTTTCTGGCTATCGTGGGTCTCCGCTTGGCGGTCTGGATCAAGAGTTGTGGCGACAGCGAAAAATGCTCGCTGAGCATGATATTCGCTTCGAGCCTGGGCTGAACGAAGACCTTGGGGCTACGATGCTGTGGGGGGCACAGCAGATTGACGCCTTTCCGGGGAAGCGGGTCGAAGGCGTATTCTCGATGTGGTATGGCAAGGGGCCTGGGGTAGATCGCACCGGCGACGTATTCCGCAATGCCAATATCCTCGGCACGTCGCGCCACGGTGGCGTGCTTGCGATTGCAGGCGATGACCACGCGGCGCAGTCTTCGATGTTCCCGCACCAGACGGACCATGTGTTCGAGGGGGCGATGATGCCTATTCTCTTTCCGTCGTCTGTGGAGGAGTATATTGAGTTCGGCCTGTTCGGCTACGCGCTCTCACGCTTTTCCGGATTGTGGGTTGCGTTCAAGGCAATTACCGAGACGGTGGAGAGTGGCAGGTCGATGACGCTGCCCGGCTCAGGCCTGGGCCGTGGTTTTGGTATTCCCACCGATATCGAAATACCCGAGCGAGGTTTCGGCCTCGATACGGCTATACGGTGGCCGGCGGAGCGCGCCGAGCTGGAGCGCCGCTTGATTGAGGAACGGCTGCCGGCCGCACTTGCCTTTGCGCGCGCCAATCCGATTGATCGCACTGTGATACGGCCGGCCATTGCCAAGGTCGGGATCATTACCGTGGGCAAGGCTCATCTCGATGTGATGGCGGCGCTGCGACGCCTTGATCTTGATACGGCCGCGCTGGAGTTCCTCGGTATCGGCATCTATAAGGTTGGCATGTCCTGGCCGCTTGAGGGGAAAGGGGTGGAGTGCTTTTGCGCGGGCATGCAGGCGCTCATCGTGGTGGAAGAAAAGCGCAGCATGGTCGAGCAGCAGATCCAGACGTTGCTGTACAACCACGCGGCGCAAGACCGTCCCGCGGTATATGGCAAACATGGGCCTGACGGTGAAAAATGGTTGCCCGCAACGATGGAGTTTTCTCCTGAGCAGGTAGCTGGCGTACTGCGCCGGTTCTTCGGCGCGCAGGGCATTGTTGCTACAGAGGCGCGAGGGACGCAACGTTCAGGTGCTGACGCGGGCGGCAGTTCACGGATGATTCCAATCCACCCTGCAGAGCAGGTTCTGTCGCGCAAACCATTCTTCTGTTCCGGCTGCCCGCATAACAACTCCACGCGTCTGCCAGACGGTTCATATGCCGCGGCCGGCATCGGATGCCACATCATGGCGCTGGGGCAGCGTGACCGCACCGCTACCTTCTGTCAGATGGGCGGCGAGGGTGTGCAATGGGTCGGCCTGTCGAGCTTTTCCAAGATGCCGCATCTGTTCGTTAACCTGGGTGATGGGACTTACCAGCATTCGGGCAGCCTGGCTATTCGGCAGGCTGTGGCGGCTGGGACTGCCGTGACTTACAAGATCCTCTTCAATGATGCGGTCGCGATGACCGGCGGGCAGCCGACCGAAGGGGGCCTGACAGTGCCGAAGATCGCGGCTCAGCTCGTGGCCGAAGGGGTGAAAGAGATCGTGGTAGTCTCGGAGGAGCCTGCGCGATATCGATCCATCAGCGAGATGCCGGCCAATGTGGCAGTGGTGAACCGTAGCGAACTCGACACCGTTCAGAGGCGTCTGCGTGAGTATCCTGGTGTATCAGCGATCATCTACGACCAGACCTGTGCTGCCGAGAAGCGACGCCGACGCAAGCGCGGGTCGCTGGCAACACCCAAACGGCACATCGCTATTCATCCTGCCGTGTGCGAGGGGTGTGGAGACTGCTCGGCGCGTTCCGGTTGTATTGCCGTTGAACCGCTGGAGACAGAGCTTGGCCGCAAGCGCATCGTCAACCAGTCGGCGTGCAACAAGGACATGACTTGCGTCCAAGGCTACTGTCCGAGTTTTGTCACCATCGAAGGGGAGCGGGCAAGCTCCGTTCAGTCCGGCACGCTGCGGCGACTGGAAGGCGAGTGGGGGCTCGCGTTGCCGCCGCCGGCCTCAACGTCGCCCGAGTTGCTGCAGCACTGCGGCGTGCTTGTGGCGGGGATTGGAGGAACGGGCATTGTCACTGTCGGCGCGATTCTCGCTATGGCGGCGCATTTGGAAGGTCGTGGTGCATCGACGCTCGATTTCACGGGCTTGGCCCAGAAGAATGGGGCTGTGGTCAGCCACATTCAGCTGGCCGAGTCGCCCGCCCACATTGCCACGGCACGCATCGAGCCGAAGAGCGCCAACCTGTTGCTCGGCTGCGATGCTGTGGTTGCGGCCTCGCCAGACGTGCTGGCAAGGCTTCGTCCAGGCTCGGCGCATGCTGTGGTGGAAACCGCAATGACACCGACGGCGGATTTTGTTGGCGATGGGGATATGCAGCTTTCACTGCCAGCGCATCGGCATGCAATTGAACGGGCGATTGGCGAGGGCAGGGCCGAATTCCATGACTGGAGCGCCGCTGCGCAAACAATTTTCGGCGACACCTTCGCGGTCAATCTGATGTTGGTGGGCCATGCCTTCCAGCGTGGTTGGCTGCCGGTTTCGGAGATCGCTATCCAGCGTGCCATCGAACTCAATGGCGCATCCGTCGAGGCAAACCGGCGGGCATTCCTGTGGGGGCGGATTCTGGCCCATGACCCGACGGCGTTGCAGAAGGCGGGACAAGCTGACATTGCGGCAAGTGAGCCATTCACCATCGGAGGATTCGTCGGTGCTCGCGCGCAAGAACTCGCTGCCTACCAGAATGCCGCATATGGACGGCGGTACGCTGTCCTCGTGGACCGTGTCGCCCGTGTGGAAGGTCAAATCTCTGATGCGCCGGGTGTGTTGACCGAAGCCGTTGCACGCAACTATTTCAAGGTCTTGGCTTACAAGGATGAGTACGAAGTGGCGCGCCTTCACACCGATCCTGTGGCGTCGCGAGCCATGATGCAGGGCTTTGCACCCGGAGCGAAGCGAGTCTTCCATATGGCGCCCCCGATACTGGCGCGATCCGGTGGTCCCGGTGGAATGCGTCGCAAGATCGCTTTGAAGGGCTGGTTCATCGTGCCGCTGATGCATGTGCTGCGGCACGGCAAGGTACTGCGTGGAACGGTGCTCGATCCTTTCGGCCTGCAGGCCGACCGTCAGCTGGAGCGCAGGCTGATTACTGAATTCGAGCGGGATGTCGATGCGGTCCTCGAGCGACTGTCGCCGAAGACTCTGGATGACGCTGTCGCGTTGGTTCGCTTGTACGAGAAGGTCCGGGGATTCGGGCACATCAAGATGCGTCATTTCGACGATGCGAGGTCGGAGTTCGAACGCCTTCGTGAGAAGCTCGGACGCAGTGAGGGATGACGCGACGATGCGTGTCGGCTTCGGTCGGCACTCTTTCTATACCACTTACTACCTTTCCCAATGAACGCAAATGAAGTTTCACGCGCGGATGATCATTCCGTAAGCCTTTTTGGTCTGGGCGACGCCACGCCTCATGAGCGCGTCATGCTGGTCACGGAGGAGAAGACCGGACTACGGGCCATCATTGCCATCCATAGTACGGCGCGCGGTCCGGCTTTCGGGGGATGCCGCTACTGGAGCTATGGGTCGGACCTTGCAGCCATGGAAGACGCTTTGCGCCTGTCGCGGGGAATGAGCTTGAAGAACGCGATGGCCGATCTGCCGTTCGGAGGTGGGAAGGCTGTCATCCTGCGCGGTGATGGGCAGCATGAGCGTAATGCCATGTACCAGGCCTTTGGTCGGGCGGTGCAAGTCCTTGCCGGCACCTATATCACGGGAGAGGATGTCGGCACCTCGGTGGCCGACATGCTTGCGGTTCGCGAAGTCACGCCTTATGCGGCGGGTATTCCGCGTCCAGATGGGTTCGGTGGCAATCCTTCTCCAAAGACGGCTCTCGGCGTATTTGCCGCCATAGAGCGTGGCGCGTCGCACGTGTTTGGCGCCCGCGAGTTGAGTGGTCTCCGCGTCGCGGTGCAGGGTCTTGGCGCTGTAGGTTGGGCGCTGGCCGAGCGCCTTCACCGAGCTGGCTGCAAGCTGGTGGTTGCAGATATTGACGACTCCCGCACTGCTGCCGCACGTAGGGCATTCAATGCCGTCGTTGTTGCGGTGGATGACATCGCCACGCAGGACGTCGACATCCTGGCCCCGTGCGCATTAGGGGCGACGCTGCATCGGCAGAGCATTCCTGCCCTACGTGCGCGCTTGGTAGCAGGGGCGGCTAACAACCAGTTGGCCACGAACGGCGATGGCGACGCATTGCATGAGCGTGGCATCGCGTATCTGCCCGACTATCTCGTGAACGCGGGCGGCATTATCAGCTGCGTCCGTGAATACCAGGGAGGCTTTGCTGAAGCGGATGTGGACGCGGAGGTACTACGCATCGCCAACCGAGTGGATTCGCTGTTCGTACGCGCCAGCAGTGCTGGTGAGCCCTTGTCACGTGCGGCTGACCGATGGGCGCTGGAGAAGCTGGCATCCTGAAATGATTGGCCCGTGTCGATTCGACAGTTTTATGTCGCATCGCCTATAATTGTGATCACAAATAGGCCCTAAAAGCGCATCGAGACCCTCGATGGCCGTTTTTAGGGCGCTTCCACTATCAGAGATCACAGGAGCATCTCATGGGCGGGCTGGGCGAACAAGGGCGCCAGGACAAGGACGAGTTCGACGACGACAGTCCGGCGGTTTCCCGCCTGACCAATGTTGCACTTCGCGAACGCGCTTATGCCGAACTGGCTAACGCGTTGCGGGCAGGGCGTTTTTCGCCGGGGAGTTCGGTGACCATTCGCGGTCTTGCCGCCCTGCTCGGGACCAGCACCATGCCGGTCCGCGAAGCCGTAAGCCGCTTGGTGACCGAGGGCGCCCTGGAACTACAGCAGAATCGGACACTGCGTGTCCCGGAAGTGTCGATAGAACGCCTGGACGATCTCATTGACACGCGTGCTACGCTCGAAGGGCGCGCTGCTTGGCTAGCCGCCGAGCGCATGACGCAGGCGGACTTCTCCAAAATCAAGGCTGCGGCGGAAGACTACAGTCACGCGGTGGATGCCGGCGACGTGCCGGCTGCGGTTGAGGCAAACGAGCAACTGCACTTTACGATTTACCGAGCCTCCCATTCGGAGTTGCTGGTTTCACTGATTGAAATGCTCTGGCTTCAGAGCGGGCCATACCTTGCGGCTGTCATGAAGCAGATGCAATCGACCCGCGAGATCTTGCATGACCGGGGCATCATGCACCACTTCAATATTCTGGCCGCACTGGCCAAGCGCGATCCACAAGCATCTAGCGACGCTGTCCAGTCCGATATCATCGATGCGGCCAAGTGGTACAAGACGCAGATTTTCTCTGCGGATGGGACACCTATCCTGGTGCCTGCTCCAGAACGCAAACGGCGTGGCAGGGCCCCGGCTCCGGTTGAGTAAAGCACCGGCATGACGTACTTGGTATGGTGGGTTCCAGTGGTCCGCCATGCCTTGGGTTCTATGAGATCCGCTCTCCGCCCCTGCAAGCAATTCATGTGAAGTTTTCTCGGCGGATAAGGCGCCGATCATGGCAGCCTGCTGCAGAACGCAAACGCCGAGGCAGGGCCCCGGCGTTATTGAATCAAGCGCTGGCATGACGTACTCAGTATGGCGGGTTCCGTGGCCCGCCATCCCTTGCTTGGGTCCTATGAGACCTGCTTTGCATCCTGCAAATAGGCCGTGCCGAGCCTCACATATTCATCCGCTGCCCAAGCCAGCTCCCTGACTTCCTCATCGGTCAATGTACGCACGACACGGCCTGGTGTACCCAGGACCAGGCTTCTCGGCGGAATGACTTTTCCGGGAGGAATCAGGGCACCGGCACCGATCAGTGACTGCTCACCGATCTGCGCCCCGTCCAGAACCGTGGCGCCGATGCCGATCAAGGCCCCATCCGCGACGCTGCATCCATGTAAGCGGGCCTGATGTCCGACGCTTACACCATCTCCGATAATGACCGGATGCCCTGGATCGGCATGCACAACAACGCCGTCCTGCAGGTTGGTCCGTGCCCCGATGGTAATCGGCTCCACGTCCGCACGCAGTACCGCCGAGAACCATACGGAACTGTTGTCTCCCAGTATCACGGCGCCGACCACGGTCGCATTGGCTGCAAGAAAGCAGGATTGGCCGACGGACGGTATCGATTTGCCATAACGCACGAGCATCACGCCGCCCTCCGCGTCGAGACGTCGTTACGCAATTTCTCCGTCGCTGCACTATCCAGGGCACCTTCTTGGTCGACGACAACCGCGTAGACGTCACGAGCACGCTCAATGCTCAAGTAACCCTCGGCCACGTCCTTGCGAACCAGCTCAGGGTCGCGGGTATGAGGGCTGCCGTAGCCGCCGCCGCCGCAGGAAAACGACAGAATAGTCTCGCCGTCGCGCAGCGTGACGACGCCGCCGGCCGGCAGGGGTTCGAGGCTGCCGGATTGCAGGCGTCGCTGCTGGCCGGAGTTAGCGCCGGCGAGACCGCCACGGACGCCCTTCGGGCCGTTGACAGAGCCGTCGCTGACATAGCCGATGTCCATCTCGCAGCCGCGCGGGCCGAACTCAACAAACATGCTCCGCGCACCGTTGTAGCGACCGGCACCTTCGCTGTCAGGCACAAAGCTGCGAGAGCGAACAAATAGCGGGTGGCGCATTTCATCGAGCTCCACACTGTCCTGGAAGCACAGCCCCGCGTTACCGACGTGTCCGATTGTCTGCCATGCATCGGCGGTTGGTCCCGCGGCGCCGCCGGTGAAGCCAAGGAACAACTGGTTGATAAAACGATGACCCGTGCTGGGGTCGATGCCCGAAATCACCCCGATTGCCGGGGGGATCACGGCACCGCATTCCGCCAGTCCGGCGCCATCTGCCATTTCGGCGACGGCGGTCTGCACGGCATTGGCGACGCGATCGGCCATATTCGTGGTGGCGACGGAGCACGAGGTGGGATGCAGGGGGATGCCAACCACGCAACCCTCGCGCAAACGAATATCGAAGCGGCGGAAGGATCCGGAGTTCTTGGGCACCGTGTGCTCGATACTGTTGAAGACGCCGACCATTGCTGCTGTCCGTGCGCACGCTTCGCTGAGATTGAGACCACACGGAAGGCAATCCGGATTATCACGCAGATCCACTGTCACCTTGCCATTGGCGGGATCCACGTCGATCTGGGCACGGATCGTTACGCCTTCCTCCGGCATGCCGGGGAATAGCGCGTCATGGGTGCTGGTGCCCGTCCCGCGTCCAGCAGTCAGCGATTGAATGGCGCTGATCATGCGTTGCTCGGAGTAATCCAGGTAGTCGACTGCATAACGCTCCAGTCGGTCCCAGCCGAGTTCTTCACCCAGGGCTAGCAGTTCCCGTTCACCGATGCGGGCAGCACCGACCATTGCCAGGTAGTCGCCCCACCATTGTTCAGGCACACGGATGCGCATTTTGCACATACGCACAATATCTTCGATACTGTTGTAGTCCTGCTGCACCTTGACCGCAGGGAAGATCAGGGCTCCTTCATGGTAAATGTCGCGGGCGCCGCCCATATAAGTGGTGGGCTCCGAGTTGCCGCAGTCGGCCTGGTGCGCCTTGGCCACCACCGTAAAGCGGTGAATGCCCTGGTCGTCAATCACCGGCACCAGGATGGTGTGGTCGGCCGGGTGAGAGCAGCCGTGATAGGGCGAATTGTGGAGGAAGGCGTCGCCACGGCGCAGCACCGGGTGGAACTGCTTCATCGTCGCGCTCATCATGTCTGGACCACTTAGCACATGAATGGGCAGACTTTCGGCTGCCGCCAGTAGTTGGCAGTCCGCAGTGACGATGCAGCAGGAGAAGTCCCGCGCGATATTGAGCACGCCTGACCGACCACTGCGAAGCAGTGTATTGGCCATCTTGCGGGCGACGCCCTCAAGCCGGTTAGTAATTAATGCGAGCTGGACGCCATCCGTGGCGGGACGTTCGATCGTGTCTCGTTGCATGAGTAGCTCCTGATTAATCGCGGCCGGGAAGAATAGAAAGACTGCCGCTGGCCCGACGCGTGGCGCTCGCCCCGGGGTTCAACACGACAGTGGTAAATGACGACTCGATGATTGCCGGGCCGCGGACGGTTTCCGAGGAATCGAGTGCTTCGAAGCGGACCACCGCGGTGTCAACATAGCCTGAGCCTTCGAAATAGGCTTTGCGAACGGGGTTTGCGATCGGGCGTGCGATCGAGTTGGCAAGCGTGCCGCCCTCCTGCGCGCGGATGCGACAGGCAACCGTCGCCCGCCAGCCCACGATCTCAATGGGCGAACCCGCGTCGCGGATAGCAAAGACTTCCTCGTGGGCCCGGTGAAAGCCTTCGACCAGCGCGGCAATGTCCGTCTCCGTATGTATGCCATGCGGAGGCAACTGAACCTCAAGCTCCCATACCTGCTCCGGATAGCGAGCCTCTGCCCAGAGTGTTACGGTCTGAGCGAGAGAGCCCTTGCCCGGGCCATCGATAAACTCCTGACAACGACTGGTGAGGTCGTTCAGCACTTCCCGCACGCCAGCGAAGTCAAAGGCGTCGCTTCGCGTGAAGAAGGTGGCGTGGTAATGAGAGGTCAGGTCGGACATCATGGCGCCGGCAGCGCTCATGGTGGCACCGACTTGCGGAATGACCAGGCGCGGTGAGCTCAGGCGCCGCGCAATCAGTACGGAATTCAGTCCAGCTGCACCACCGCCGCCGATGAGGACGGCCTCGCTTGGGTCGATACCCTGGTTGATGGTGATGTCGCAGATGGCCTGCACCATGTTCTCGGTGGCAATGCTGATGATGGAGGCTGCAGCAGCTTCCACTGACATGCCCAGGGGCGTAGCGATATGGGTCTGGATTGCCTCACGTGCAGCAACCGCGTCCAGTCTCATGGTGCCGCCGAGGAAGAAGTCGGGGTCGATATAACCCAACGCGAGCGAGGCGTCCGTGACAGTCGGCAACGTGCCGCCTCGGCCATAGCAAACAGGCCCCGGCACGGCGCCGGCACTGCTGGGGCCGACGTGCAGCATGCCGCCACCGTCTACCCAGGCGATGGAGCCACCGCCTGCGCCCACGCTCTTTACGTCCACCGAGGGGAATCCCGTCATGACGCCGCGATAGGGGGCGCCGATCCAGGTTTCCTGGGACCATGGCACTCTGCCCCGACGCACCAGGCTGACATCGTAGGTCGTGCCACCAGTGTCGGCCACGATTGCCGTTCCCGTGTCCTCGTCGGTTTGCGCATAATAGCGACCGGAAATTGGGGCCATAGAAGGACCGGAATTGATGAGATGGATTGGCGCGTCCGCGACGTGGTCCGCATCCATGACTCCGCCTTGTGAGGTGACCACCACGACGCGTCCCGGGAAGCCCGCTGATTTGAGTCGGTCCACCAGCGTATGCATATAGGCACGCATCATCGGCTTGAGAGAAGCATCGATGCAGCTGGACGAAGCGCGGCGGAATTCCCGGGGAATCGGGTTGAGTAGGTGCGATAGCGTGAAGGGCACGCCGGGAAGGTGGGCTTGGATAAGCTCGGCGACACGAAGCTCGTGCGCAGGATTCACGATCGACCATAGCAGGCATACCGCAACGGCTTCGATGCCTGCATGTCGCATTTCATCGAGGGACCGGGTGAGCGCGGCCTCGTCCAGCGGCTCCAACTCGGTGCCGTCAGCCAGGATGCGGCCGGGGACCTCCCAAGTAAGCGCCCTCGGCACAAACGGATCGGGATACGCCACCGTGAAGTTGAACGGCTCCAGGCGACCACCCTCGCGCAAAGTCAAGATATCGCGGTGACCAGAGGGCACTAGCAGCGCGGTACGAGCGGTATTGCCAGTGATGATGGCGTTGATCGCATGCGTGGTCCCGTAGATGAACATCTCGCCGCGCGCCAGCATGGTATCGCGCGAAAGCCCGAGACCATCGGCCGCAACCTGCAGGGCATCCAGGACTCCGCTGATGGGGTCCGACGGAGTCGTCGGAGACTTAAACATATGCAAATTCCCGACTTCATCTTCAACGATGAGGTCGGTGAAGGTACCGCCCGTGTCTACTGCAAAACGCATGAATCGTCTCCTGTAAGCCAACCTGGCGCGGCGTCGGGGCCTTGTGACGCCGCCAGCGAGTTCAGTATATTTATCGATGTTTGTGATCACAAGAGCAATGGGCGGCAAACCGCAAAAGTAAGGGTAAACACCTACAAAACAAGGTAAAAATCGCGAATAACTGAGTCAATACGAAAAATACATTTGATTTGTGATCACGAAACGGCTACCTTTTGTTCTGGAGAACGATCCCGTCGCAAAGGCGGCCGACGAATTCAGAACAGAGGAGCAGGAAATGCACAACACAGCGAAAGTCGCGATCGTCACTGGCGGCTCACAAGGTATTGGCGAGGCTGCCGCAAGGCGGCTCGCGGCAGATGGCTTTCGAATCGCCGTGGTCGCCAGTTCGGACCGTGCGAAGGCTGGCAACGTCGCGGAGGCCATCAACAGCAACGGTGGCGATGCTGCAGGCTTTACATGCGACGTCCGTGACCCTCAAGCAGCCCGCAGGCTTATCGCTGAGGTCCAAAACATGTTCGGGAGGATCGATGTCCTGGTGAATGCCGCGGGGATCTTCAAGCCGACACCGGCTGGCAGTTCCGACGCCCAGCAGGTCAATCAGATGATCGACACGAATCTGAAGGGCACATGGAACACCATTGATGCTGTGGTGCCAGTGCTGAAGGCTGCCGGGGGCGGGCGAATCGTCAATGTGGCGTCGGTCGCAGGGGTGACTGGGTTTGGCACTTACGCCATCTATTGTGCGACCAAGGCCGGCATCATCCTCGCGACGCGTGCGTTGGCATGCGAACTTGGCCGCGAAAACATCAATGTCAATTGCGTGGCGCCAGGGAACACGGCCACCGCCATCAACGAAGACATTCGCAATGATGCTGCCATGCAAGGCCTGCGCGACTACATGACCGCGCGTACGCCGAGTACGCGAACTTTCTCTGAGCCGGAGGACATTGCAGGCGCCATCGCTTTCCTAGCGTCCGACGCCGCGCGCGCCATGCATGGCAGTTGCATATTGATGGATGAAGGCATATCCGCAGGACTGTGACACGCTGGCTCTTTGAATCAACGATAAAAAGGTACTTGTTCAATGAAAGAAAGAGTCCTGGTGACGGGCGGCGCCGACAGTGTCGGTCGCGTTATCGCGGAGCTGTTCCGTGCTCGAGGCGCGCTTGTGCATATTTGTGACGTACGCGAGGACGCACTTGCAGAGACCCTGCGCGCTAACCCCGGCATGACTGGAACGGTCGCCAATGTAGGCAGACCCGATGAAGTTGCGAAAGTAGTGCGGGACGCCGAACGCCATTTCGGCGACATCTCAGTCCTCGTGAACAACGTCGGCATCGCGGGGCCGAGGGCCGCAATCGAAGATATCTCCGACGAGGCGTGGCGCGAGACACTCGACGTCAATGTTGGCGCGATGTTCCAGTTTATGAAGCGTGTCGTTCCTGCCATGAAACGGCGCCGACATGGCGCAATCATCAATTTCTCGACCGGCTCGACCCGCACCCGACTGCCAATGCGTACGCCGTATGTCGTGTCTAAAGCCGCAGTCGAATCGCTCACATTGAACGCGGCGCGCGAGCTTGGACCGTTCAATGTTCGTTGCAACGCGATTCTGCCAGGCATGATCGACAACGAAAGGATGCAACGAATCGTCGCCAACATTGCACAGGAATCCGGGCGTGCCGCGGAAGAGGTGGAATCGGACTATCTGAAGTACATATCGTTGCGCAGCAAGGTTCAGCCAGAAGACCTCGCGCAGACTGTTCTCTTTCTCGCGTCGGATGCCGCGTCAAAGATTACCGGCGAGCTACTGGCCGTCAGCGGAAACGTCGAATGGGAGATCTGACAATGTCACGCAAAGTTATTCTTACCTGTGCCGTCACAGGAAACGCTCCGTTTAATCCCAAGCACCCATCGATGCCGATTACACCGGCGCAGATTGCCGATGCCTGCGTGGAGGCGGCGAAGGCCGGTGCTTCTGTCGCGCACATTCACGTGCGCGACCCCAAGACGGGGGGCGGCAGTCGTGATCCAGTGCTGTTCAAGGAGGTGGTTGACCGAGTACGCTCTTCGGGTACCGACATTGTGCTGAATCTCACCTGTGGGCTGGGCGCGTTCCTACTACCGGATCCCGAAGACGAATCTAAGGCGCTACCTGAAAGTGACGTAGTCCCGGTCGCTGAGCGAGTCAAGCATCTCGAAGACTGCTTGCCGGAGATTGCCTCGCTCGATATTACGACCGGCAACCAGGTGGAAGGAAAGCTTGAGTTTGTCTACCTGAATACCACCCGAACCTTGCGTGCGATGGCCCGGCGCTTCCAGGAACTGGGTATCAAGCCTGAGCTGGAGGTGTTTAGTCCAGGCGACATCTTGTTCGGCAAGCAGCTGATTGAAGAGGGTCTAATTGACGGCGTGCCGCTCTTCCAGATGGTGCTGGGAGTACTGTGGGGTGCACCCGCAAGCACGGAGACAATGATTTATCAGCGCAATCTCATTCCAGCCAATGCTCAATGGGCGGCCTTTGGTATTGGACGAGATCAAATGCCAATGATGGCGCAGGCAGCTTTGCTTGGCGGCAACGTGCGCGTTGGCTTGGAAGACAATCTGTACCTGAGCCGTGGCGTCTTTGCCACCAACGGTCAGCTTGTCGAGCGCGCGCGCACGGTGATCGAGCACTTGGGCATGTCGGTCGCGACGCCGGATGAAGCTCGTGACATCATGGGCTTGTCTCGACCTGCATAAAAGACTAGGGGCGGGAGGCAACCAATGCTCCTGCCCCGAACCAAGATCTACAACCTATGTGGCCAGCAGGCGAGGGGCCCATCTGTGATTCCCTTGCCCGAGGCGGACTTGTCGTAAGGCCGGGAGGGTGAACAGGCCCTTAGGTACTTTGGCTCCCGCCAATGCGGTGCTTGTCCTGCGTGGCCTCACACCTACCGACCGCGCGACGCTGATCCGGAGGCGCTCCACTGTGCAGTCACCGAAGACGACCTTGCTAGTAGCAACAATTTGCCTACCCGGACCACCGCCCGGCTTGCTCAGGTCGTAGTCGGTCCTTCTTTCCTTGCCCGCTTCTTAGCAGCCGGCGCCCGCGGCCCCGCGCTTGGCAGCCGGGCACGGGGTTCCCATTCCGCAGCGACCATTTCACGAGCGGTTTCGCGCAACAATTCCCGCAGCCAGACAATGGCCGGATCGCTCTCCTGGTACTTCTGCCATTGCAGGTGCTCGGAGAATGCAGGCAGGTCGATCGGGCACGTCACGCGCCGCAGGCCAAATCGCTGGGCCATCTGTTCGGCCAACCGCGTGGGCAGGGTCGCAATGCGGTCCGTGCCGGACAAAAGCGCTGGGACAAGTGTGAAGCTGGGTGCGATAACGTCTTGGCGCCGGGTGCGCTTACCCGTGGCGATCAGCCGTGAATCGAAGGTCACGCGCCGCCCGCCGCCCCATTCCACGCCGATGTGGGCCGCATCGAAGTAGGTCTCGACCGTCAGGCCATCCTGTCCGACGGTGCTGTCGGCGCTGACGAGGCAAGAGAACGTGTCCTCGAACAGCGGCTCGGACGGGTGCCCCGGCACCATGGCAAACTCCGGCGCGATCAGCAGCTCGGCCTCGCCGCTCTCCAGATGCTCGGGCGTCTGGGGGCTGATCGCGCGCAGGTCGAACTGCATTAGCGGGGCCGCTTCAGCCGCGCGCCGGATCACCTGTGACAAAAAGACGCTGATCACGTAGTCGGACGACTCGATGATGAAGCGGCGCGTCGACGTGGCCGGGTCGAAGGACGGCCGCGCCCGCGTGATGGTCTGGATCTGCAGCAGTACATCACGCACCGGCTTCCTGAGCCCCAGGGCCAATGGCGTCAGCACCTGAGTCTTGCCGACGGCCACCAGCAGGTCGTCCTCGAAATACTCGCGCAGCCTGGCGAGCGAGCAGCTGGTGGCGGGCTGGCTCAGGAACAGCCGCTCCGCGGCCTTGCCCACGCTACGCGTCGAAAGCAAGGCGTCGAGCACCACGAGCTGATTCAGGTCCAGTTTGTTGAAGCGCATGGGCGATCTTTGATTTACCGAATGGATGTACCGAATTTAAACAATAAATTTTGTAAATGTCATCATCGGGCCAATAATCCGACCCACACGGCGACGCAGGCCGGGACCAACGAAGAAGAAACGGAGACAGACAGTGATTCGAGAGCCTCTTAGAGAGCCCGCCAGAGCGATGTCCCAATGGGGACTGGTAGCCACCCTGACGCTGGTGACGATGCTGGCGCAGATCGACAAGAACATTCTTGTGCTGATGGTCGGCCCCATCCAGCGCGGGTTCGGCGTTAACGATCTCCAGATCAGCTACCTGATTGGCGCTGCCTTCGCCATCTCGAATATCGCGGTGGGGCTTCCGGCGGGCTGGCTGGCCGATCGCCACAACCGCCGGGTGATCGTGGCGGTGGGTGTGCTGGTGTGGTCGATCGCAGTGGCCGCCAATGCCGCGGCTGCCGCGTTCATCACGCTGGTGGTCGCGCGCATTGTGGTGGGCGGTGCTGAGGCGCTGATTCCGCCCTCGTCATACTCGCTGATCCGTGACGGAGTTGACGACCAGCGGCGCGCGCGAGCGCTGTCCGTGTACACCATGGCCCTGATGCTGGGCACCGGTCTATCCCTTGTGCTTGGCGGCCCCATGCTCCACTGGATCGCATCGGCAGGCATCCGGACCATTCCGTTAATCGGGCCGGTACCGCCCTGGCAGATGACGCTGTTCCTGATCGGCATTGCCGGGCTTCCCGTGGGCCTGCTGATCTTCCTGTGTCGCGATCCGGGCCGTCCATTGAGCGAAGCCCATGGCGGCAAGCCGAGCACCAGGGCCGCGCTCCGGCATCTCGCCGACAACAAGTCCCTGTTCTTGCCGCTGGTGGCCTTTGCGGTTTGCAATGCCATGATCACCTACGGTCTGGGTGCGTGGATCCCGACCATCGTGGCTCGCCGCTTCCAGCTTGGCATGGGCGAGATCGGGCTGATCCAGGGCGGCTTGCTACTCACCATGGGGCCGCTCGGCCTGTGGCTCGCGGGCCTGGCCATGGATGCGCGCGCTTGCGCCAATCGGCTGTCCGGCGTGGCGCTGGTTGGCATGGTCGTGAGCATCGCCGTGCCCTGCCTCGGGGTCATGCTTTGCGTGGCTGGCACGCCGAGTGCCTTCTGGCTGCTGGACGCCATGGTCGTGCTGTTCTCATGGACCTTCATGGCCGTCACATCGACCATCGTGGCAAGGACGGTGCCTACCACCGCGGTCGGGCTGGTCATGGCGATCGTGCTGGTGCTCAATGGGCTGATCGGGCAGGGCCTCTCGCCCACCCTGATCGCGTTGGCGGGCAAGCATGTATTCGACGCCCGCTCGGATGCCCTGGCGCATGGCATGGCCCTGGTGTTTGCCTGTGCCGGCGTGCTGGCGGTGGCGGCTTCAGGCTGGATGTACCGGTCATTGCTGCACGCCGAGTCGGAAGGCGGGCTGTCTGCCACCCCTGCGCAAATCCCCTCCCGCTAGTACCCATCCCATAGACGGATTGAAGAAGCCGGCTGTCAACCGACGGCCGCGCAGGGCGGCGTGCGCCCGGAAATATCGATAAAGAAGACTCGGAGACTCAGGAATGAGGAAGGCAGCTTTGTCGCTGGTCAGCGCCACCATGTTGGCGGCCGGCCCCCTGCCCGCAAGGGCCCAATCGTCGGTCACGTTGTCGGGCCTGCTAGGGACCGGCGTGTCCTACACCACCAATGCCGGCCCCGGCGGGGGCGGACAGTTCCAGCTCAGCGGTACCCATGCCGTGCCCTTTATCGCCATGTCCGGTAAGGAAGCCATTGACAGCGACATGGCCGCGATCTTCCGGATCAGCAAGTATGTGTTCCTGGATACCGGTAACTCCACGCCGTTCGAGAGCTATGTCGGAGTGAGCTCCAACGCCCTGGGGACCATCACGCTGGGTTCCACCTATGACCTCCTGGCCGACCTGGTCCCCTTCACCTCGGAGCGCTATACGTCGCTGCTGGCCACGCACCCCGGCAACTTGGACCGGACCGTGGGCAACGCGCTTAACAGCACCGTCAAGTACAAGTCACCGCTGTTCGGCGGACTGCAGTTCGGCGCCATGTACGCGTTTGGGAACGCCAGCTCTGCAACCAATACCGGGCGCGCTGTCGGCGCCGAGGTCAGCTACTCCAGCGGCCCGATACAGGGTGCTGTGGTCTGGGAGTCGGTCAACGGCGTGCCCTACGCACCGGGCCAGAAGCTGGGCATCACGCGACTGTATGGGATCGATTTCAGCAGCAATCCCACCGCCGCGATTCTGCAGAACCAGAACACGGCTAGCGCTGGCATTGCCTATGTCGACCACGGCTGGCGCGTAATGGGCAACTACAGCTATACGCGCCTTGAAGCCGCGGGCGTTAGGGAGACCGCTCAGTCGATCGATGTGGGCGCGTTCAAGTACGTCACCGCACAACTGCGCGTTGGCGGCGGCTATTCCTACACCACCCTCGATCCGTACAAGTGGAACCAGTTTCACGCGCATCTCGACTACGCCCTGTCCAAGCGTACCAGCGTCTATGTGCTTGGTGTGCTCCAGGTTGCCGGCTCCGGCCAACTTGCGGTGATGCGCAACCAGCCGCCTGCCACGTCTTCCCGCCAGATGGTGCTGGAAGCTGGCATGACCCATCTGTTCTGAGTGGAATCACTGGGCTTCGCCTAGGTTTCGGCCAATGCCGTTGAAGGAGAAAATGCAATGCAGTGGGATGTGATCGTAGTGGGCGGCGGGCCTTCCGGCCTGACCATGGCGGCGGAGCTGGCCGGGTCTGGTGTCACGACGCTTGTGCTGGAGCGCCGCACCGATGGTGTCCAGTCACGCGCCGGCACCATCATGCCCCGCGTCCTGGAGTTGTTGGATGCGCGCGGCATCGCGCATCGGTTTATCGAGAAGACGCGCGCGATCTCGAACTATCCGTTCCGGCCCTCGCATATCTGGGCGGGCTTCCATCCGATCAACTGGAAGTATCTGGAATCACGCTTCGGCTTCACGCTGGGACTGCCCCAGAACCACACCGAGGAAATCCTCGGGGCCTGGGCCGCGGAATGCGGGGCGGAGATTCGGACAGGCATGGAAGTCCTCGACGTCCGTCAGTCAGACGACGCAGTCGAGATCGATGTCTTGGATGTGGCGGGCACCGTCGCCACGTTGCATGCCCGCTATGCGGTCGGCGCCGATGGCGGGCGCAGCGTCGTGCGCAACCGGCTCGGCCTGCCGTTCGAGGGGCACTCCGGCACCTTCCGCGGCATTGTCATCGATGCGGAGCTGCATGCGCCCTGGCCCGGCGGCCGCGTCAACGTCGACAACGAGATGGGCTGGGTGCGCGGCTACGTGTTCGGCGACGGGGTCACCCGCTTCAATATCGTCCACCGCGACCGGCGCCACGCGCCGAAGGACGAGCCAGTCACGCTGGAAGAAGCGCTGCAATGCATCCGCGATGTGCACGGCACCGACTACGGCATTCGCGCCTTCCGCTGGGCATCCCGCTTCGACGACCAGATGCGCATGGTGTCCAGCCTGCGCAAGGGGCGCGTCTTCTTGGTTGGGGAATCGGCACGCATCCATTACCCGGCCAGCGGCGTAGGCATGAACTTCTGCCTGCAGGACGCCTTCAACCTGGGCTGGAAGCTGGCCAACGTCATCAACGGCGTGGCGGATCCGTCCACGCTTGATACCTATGACGCGGAGCGGCTGCCGGTCATGCACGCCCTGCTCGAGAGCGTCAAGTCGCAGTGCGCGCTTCAGTTCAACTTCGAGCCGGACGCGGTGGCGCTAAAGCGCCGCATGCAGGAACACATCATTCCGCTGCCCGATGTCCAGCGCAAGCTGGTCCTGGAGCTGAGCGGCCTGGAGGCGCCCTATCCGCGCGCGCCCAGCAGTCATTCGCTGACGGGGCAGCGGTGCCCGGACCTCGACCTGCTCCTGCCGGACGGCAGCGCCGTGGCGGTGACGCAGACGCTTAGGGAACGCCGCTTCGTACTGCTCGACCTGGAGGGTTTCAGCCGGCAGTTCGCGGCGCTGAACCTGTCCGGATGGCCGGTCACCGTGCTTGCCGCGCGCGCGGCAAGGATTCCCGCGTCGATGGAAGGCGTGAAGGCACTGTTGCTGCGCCCGGACGGCTACGTGGCCTGGGCGGCAACGGACGTCGCGCAGGCTGCCGAGGCGGAAGCGCAACTGGCGAAATGGCTGAAACGGTGAAGCGATGAACGAACGACGACTGCTACTTACCGGCGGCTGGATTCTCAGCATGGATCCGGCGGTCGGAGATCTACGCCAGGGTGATATCCTGATCGAAGGCGACCGGATTGCCGCCGTGGCCCCGCGCATCGAGGCCCCCGAGGCCCAGCGCATCGACGCGGCCGGGATGATCGTGCTGCCCGGCTTTGTCGACACGCATCGCCATACCTGGCAGAGCTGCGTCAGGCACCGCTATGCCGACATCGATCCGCAGATCTACTTCGCCGAGATGCTGGGGGCCACCGGCGCGGCATTCCGGCCGGATGATGTCTATATCGGCACCATGCTGGGCGCGGTGTCCGCACTGGACAGTGGCATCACCACGATGCTCGACTGGTCGCACGTGCAGAACTCTCCCGAGCACGCGGATGCCGCGGTCCTTGGCCTTCGCGATGCCGGCATCCGCGGCATATTCGCGCACGGCTGGCCGTTGGTCGAAGGCGCCTCATGGATGTTCGACAGCCAGCGCGGCCACCCCGAGGATATTCGCCGCTTGCGGGAACGCTACTTCTCGTCCGACGACCAACTGCTGACGCTCGCGATGGCGGCACGTGGCCCGGAAATGGCGTGCCGCGAGGTCTGGCTTCGCGATCTGCGCCTGGCGCGCGAGCTGGGCATCCGCTCATCCATCCATATGGGCGCCTATGCGCGCAACGGGACCGCAAGGGGCATTGCGCAGATGCATGAAGCGGGCGTGCTGGGCGATGACCTAACCTTCGTGCATTGCTGCTGCTCTGGCGAAGATGAGATCGCCATGATGGCTGACGCGGGCGTAAGCGCGTCGCTTGGCGTACATTGCGAGCTGAATGCGCAGGGCATTGGCGACCTCCCGCTGGATCGGATGCTTGCGGTTGGTATCCGGCCCAGCCTGAGCGGCGACACCGAGACCAAATGCTCGGGTGACATGTTCACGCAGATGCGCCATGCCTTTGCCTACTACCGTTCCTGGATGGGCGGCAACCATTCGCGTGTGGCCAATGCACCGGCGACGCTGTCGATGCGCGATGTGCTGGAGTTCGCGACCGTGGCGGGAGCCAGGGCCAACGGCCTGGACCACAAAGTCGGCTCGCTGACGCCAGGCAAGCAGGCCGACATCGTCATGATCCGCGGCGATGACCTGAACCTCGCGCCGGTGTCGGATGCCGTCGGCGCGGTGGTGCTGGCGGCGCATCCGGGAAATGTGGATACGGTGTTCGTAGCGGGCCGCACGGTCAAGCGCCATGGACGCATGACCGGTGTCGACGTGGACATGCTGCGCCACCGCGCAGCAGCATCTCAACACTACGTGCTCGGTCTGCGATGAAGACGCGCACCATGTCCGTCCCGCTCGATCCGGAACTGGCGGCCATCGTCGCGGCAATGCGCGAGGCCCGTGCTCCCGCTCCGTTCTCCGGGTCTCCGGAACACGCCAGGGAGCGCATGCGTTCGGCCATCCTCGCGGCGCGCGCGCGCACGCCGCTGCCGGAGGTGGGGGCCATCGAGGATGGCATCGCCGTCCATGACGGCCAGCGCGTCCCGGTCCGGGTCTACCGTCCCCGCACAGCGTCCGCCATGTTAGCAACCGTGGTCTTCTTCCACGGCGGGGGCTTTGTGCTGGGCAGCGTCGAACTGATGGACGATATTGCGCGCAAGCTGTGTCGCGATCTCGATGCCGTCGTCGTTTCGGTCGACTACCGGCTGGCACCCGAGCATCCCTTTCCCGCTGCGCACGACGATGCGCTGGCCGCCACCTCATGGGCCATCCGCAACGTTTCCGCGCTTGGCGGAAATCCCGCACGGATCGCCGTGGCCGGCGAGAGCGCGGGGGCCAACCTAGCCGCATCGACTGCGCTGCTGCTGCGCGACCAAGGCGAAACCCTGGCGGCGCAGCTGCTGATCGTGCCGGGGGTCGACCTGGCCCGCGACACGCAGAAGCTCGAAGCCGCGCGCGGCGAATTCCCCATGTTGTCTCCCACTGACCTGCGCGACATCTCGCGGCTGTACATGGGTGAACGCGCCGCACTGGCCGGAAGGTTCCCGCCGTCGCCGATGCATGCCGTCAATGTTCACCGCCTGCCGCCGGCGGTGGTGGCGGTCGCCGGTCATGATCCCCTATGCGAGGAAGGCACGCGCTATGCGGCCCGACTTGAAGCGGCGGGCGTACCTGTCTGCCTGCTTCGCTTCGATGACATGTTCCATCCGTTTTTCGGCTTCTTTGAGGCCTCCGCGTCGGCGCGCCGCGCCAACAACGCCATCTGCCACACCTTCAAGTCGTGGCTCCATCAACATGCCAGCCCCACGTCAACCTGACGGTGCAGGCATACCCCAGTATCAATCGGGAGATCGCAGTGCGTTATGTTTCGTTTTTCAAAGATGGCAAGAAGTACCTCGGCATTCGCGATGGCGAAGTCATTCGTGTCCTCGGGCAGACCACGCTGGAAGACCTGCTGTCGCGCGGCGTCATTTTGGACGCATACGGCCGCGACGAGGCTAGCGGGGAAACGGTCAGCGCCGCAGGTATCACATACCTGCCGCCATTGTCACGTCCGCCGAAGATCATCTGCGTGGGCCTGAACTACGCCGACCACACCAAGGAAAGCCCGTACGATCAGCCCGACTATCCGACACTGTTCTTCCGCGTGCACACCAGCCTGGTCGCGCACGGCCAGCCGCTGGTGCGCCCGGCCGTGGACGACTGCGCGGGGCTCGATTTCGAAGGCGAAGTGGCAGTGGTGCTCGGCAAGGGTGGCCGTCATATCCGCAAGGAAGACGCGCTGTCGCACGTGGCGGGCTACTCGCTGTTCAACGATGGCTCCGTGCGCGAGTACCAGTTCAAGGCACCGCAGTGGACGGTCGGCAAGAACTTTGACGGCTCCGGCGCGTTCGGCCCCGACCTGGTCACCGCGGACGAACTGCCGCCCGGCGCGCGCGGCCTGCTGCTGCAGACCAAGTTGAATGGCCAGGTGGTGCAGTCGGCCAGCACCGACGACATGATCTTCGACGTCGAAACCCTGATCGCGATCATCTCGCAAGCCATCACGCTCGAAGCAGGCGACGTGATCGTGTCGGGCACGCCGGCCGGCATCGGCTGGGCGCGCGAGCCGAAGCTGCTGATGAAGCAGGGCGACGTGTGCGAAGTGATCGTCGAGAAGATCGGCACGCTGTCGAATCCCATCGTCGACGAAGCAATGTAACCCCCAAGAATTGACCGCCGGCGGGGCAAACTCCCCAACCGGCGGCAACCCGGAGACAGCCATGCCCGATGCCAAGTTGGCAGGCCCGAACGCGGCCGTACATTCCATCGACCACTTCGCACTCAACGTCCCGTCGCTTGCCGATGCCGCCCGTTTCTATCGTGCGTTCGGCCTCGACGTGCGCGAGGTCCGCAACGACGACGAACTGGAGTTGCGCGCCGCTGACGGGCATCGCTGGGCGCGCATCCTGCCTGCGGCGGCCAAGTCGCTTGCCTACCTCAGTTTCAATGGCTACGAGCGCGACTTCGAGACGCTGGCGCGGCAAATCGAGGCAGCCGGCGCCGCCCCTGCCCACGCACCGGAAGGCGCGGTCGACAGTGGCATCTGGTTTCACGACCTCGACGGAAACCTGTTGCAGGTGAAGGTCGGGCCTAAGACCAGCCCCAGCGCGAAGGCGCCGCACGTGACGGTGGGTGCCGGCGCCGACGCACGCGGCGCGGTGACGCGCTCGCAGGTAGCGACCGTGCATCCGGACCGCCTGTCGCACGTGCTGCTGTTCACGCCGGACGTGCTGCGCGCGATCGACTTCTACCGGCGCGCCATTGGCCTGTGCCTGTCCGACAAGTCACTCGACATCATCGCCTTTACCCACGCGCCGCACGGCAGCGACCACCACCTGGTGGCCTTCGCCAAGAGCAGCGCACGCGGCTGGCACCACGCCGCCTGGGATGTGCGCGACGTCGACATGGTCGGCCAGGGCGCTGCCCAGATGGCCGCGGCAGGCTATACGCACGGCTGGGGCACGGGACGCCACGTACTTGGCTCGAACTACTTCCACTACGTGCAAGACCCGTGGGGCTCGTTCAACGAGTATTCGGCCGACATCGACTTCGTCGCCCCCGGCCAGCCGTGGCTCGCCGGCGACTTCGCGCCCGAGGACTCGCTGTACCAGTGGGGTCCTGACGTGCCCTCCGACTTCATCCGCAATACGGAAGCGCCGGGCGCTTCCGCACGCTAGCGACAGCCGTGAAGTGTAATAAAAGCGGGTCTTCCGCAATTTGTGTGACGACGGCGAATTTGCGTCGAGGACCCTTGCCCCTTGTCGTCGAGATGGATCCAGGGCATCCACTGCTGGCCGTTGCCCGGCCGGCCGCCGAAGCCCAGTCGAAAAAGCGGCAGCAGCCGCGTCAGCATGCCGCCCCGTGCCACTAGCACCGGCGCGGTGCGCAGCAGCGCCCCACGCACGCCCCACTGGCGCGCTCGCTCAGCTTCTTGTTCCCAGGCAACGCACAGGCGGCTGCCGAAGTCGGCGTTTCCCGGCACGCTGTCTTCGGCCAGCCATTGGTCGCCACCGTCGCCATACCAGCCGACGGCCGAACCTGACACGTGGACGCGCGGTGGTGTGGCTTGTTGGCCCATCCAGTCGACCAAGGTGCGCGTCAGGTCGATGCGGCTGCGCCACAGCACATCGCGCTGGGCCTGGGTCCACGGGCGATCGGCAATCGGCGCGCCCGCTAGGTTGACCACGGCGTCCAGCGGCGCGCTGCCGTCCAGCGCTTGCAACGGTGCGATGCTCTGCGCGCCGCTGCACAGGCGCTGTGCCTTCTGCGGGTCGCGGCTCCAGACCCAGAGCGCGTGGCCTTGGCGCTGTCAGTGCTGGCAAAGGGCTTGGCCGATCAGGCCGGTGCCGCCGGTGAGCAGAATGCGCATGGAGTTCTTCCTTTCAAATGTTGCGGGGGTTACCGGCCCCGGGCAGCGGTGCACGCCGCGTGGTCGCGCCACGTGCACCGCGCACCCGCTCAAGGCGCAGGAAGAATCACCTTGTCCAGCACATGAATGACACCGTTGGATGCCAGCATGTCGGTTGCCACAATGTTCGCCTGACGCCCTCGCTGGTCGGTGATGGCGAGAGCCGGGCTGACCGTGAAGGTTTCACCCTCGACCGTCTTGATTGGCGTATTTACCGGCACGTCGGCTTTCAACACGAGGCCTGGGACCACGTGGTAGGTCAGTACCTTGGTCAGCAACGCCGTGTTGGCCAGCAATTGCGCCTTGGTGAGGCCCAGCTCAGTCAGCAGCGACGCAAAGGCCGCGTTGGTCGGTGCAAAAACCGTGAAGGGCCCGGGCGCGCTCAGTGTGTCGGCCAAGCCTGCGGCGGTCACAGCCTCCACCAGAATGCTGAAATCCGGATTGGCGATTGCGGTTTGCACAACAGTTTTATCGGCTGGCAATAGCACCTCGTCAATGGCATGGATGACGCCATTGGATGCCGCAATATCCGCCTGAACGATTTTGCTTTTGCGATTGCGCCCATCCGTGATGATGAGGTCTGAACCTGTCTTGTCAATCTTGAAATAGCCCCCGCCGACTGGATTAATGGCTTTGCCCAGCGGCACTGAACTGCTGTTTACCTGGCCAGCAACCACGTGATATTTGAGGACCGCGGTCAACAGCGCCTTGTTGGAAAACAACTGGTCTTTGCTGACGCCAAGCTCGCCCAGCAGCGCTGAAAATGCGGTATTCGTTGGCGCAAAAACGGTGTACGGCCCCGGTGCAGCCAAGGTATCGGTCAACCCTGCGGTCTGAATGGCTTCCGCCAGAATGCTGAATCTGCTGTCACTCTGCGCTACTTGAATAACGTTTCCGGGTGGATCGTCGCCGCCACCGCAGCCGGCAATGAACGCAACAGTCAGGACAGTCAGCAACTTCTTCATCCAAATTGACATGGTGCCTCTCCTTGATTTCCAAGAAACAAAACACTGTGGAAGTGATGTTCATTCCCTCATCTGTTGCCTCCTGTCTATCAATCGAACACTGCATCTGCCTGTTTGAAGGACGGTCATAAATCAGCGACTGGGCTCCAGCACGTGCAAGGACGGCACCGGGTCGTGCGGGGTGAGCACCAGCGGTGCATGGTCGGGCACGCGCAAGCCGCGCTTGGAGCAGACGACGGTGTCGGCCATGGCCAGCCTCCGCTCAGAGTGCCGGGTCCCGGCGCTCGTGCGTCACCCAGACCAGCGCCGAGGTATCGACACCCAGCGCCCGCGCCCGCGCCACGATGGCATCGCGCTGCGCGACAGGTAGCTGCTTGTCGCGCGCCAGAATCCAGCAGTAACTGGTGTCTGGCCCCAGCACGAGCGCCCAGCGGTAGTCCGGATCCAGCGCGGCCACGTGGTAGCCGCCGTAAAACGGCCCGAAGAAGGACACTTTGAGCGAGCCGGTGGTGGGCGCGCCGGTGAACGATGCCTTGCCAATGGCTTCGCGCCACTGGCCTGTGGTGAGTGCATAGCCGCGATTGACCACGCGCACGCTGCCGTCAGTCAGCGCGGTATAAGTGGCCGATACATCGGTCATGCCGCGCTCGAAAGCATGGTCCAGCCGTGCCAGTTCATACCAGCGGCCCTCGTAGGAGAGCGTGCAAAACATGGGGAGCCTTCAGGAACGGCCTATTCGGAATCTGCTTGGCGCCGGCTTCGGGTGGACTACGCTGACGGTATCGCAAGGGTGGGAGCGAACCATGCGCATGATCATCGAAGCCAGGTTGGCCAAGGAGGGCAGCGACACCGGCCAAGACGTTGAGCGAGTCTTGGCCGTGATTGAGCGCCCTGACTGTAGCCTTGCCGACCTGGGCCTGACTCTCGCTGAGGGCCGGGCGCTATTGGCCGAGGCACAGGCCCAGCTGGTGTCGACGCAAGTGGATCGATGGCTCTCCGGCCAGACCCATTGTCAGTGCTGCGGCGAGGCGTTGAGCCACAAGGACCATCGTTCGACGGTTGTGCGCACAGTGTATGGCAAGGTGACCTTAAAAAGCCCGCGGCTGTGGTCCTGTGCTTGCCAACAAACTGTCCGGACGCCGCGGCATGTGGTTCATCCCTTGTCTAAAGCGCTGACTAGTCGTACCACGCCAGAGCTGAAATACCTCCAGGCGAAGTGGGCAAGCCAGATGGCATACCGGCAGGCCACCGCTATGCTTAAGGAAGTACTGCCGCTGGAGAAGGGCATTTCATTCAGCGGCGCGCGGAATCGGATTCGAACGATTGGAAAGCAACTCGACGACGACATCGAGCGTGACATCGCCAAGTTGCCCCATTCGGTAGCAGACGTTCGGATCCGCGAATCACGGCACGTCGCGGCCATGAGCGTCGACTCGGCGTGGCTGCGACATTGCGACTCACAAAGAGGTCTTGGCCGTCATGTCAACCTCATCGCCGGGCGAGCGACGTTCACTGACAGTCCGCCAAAGTTCTATGCCTACGTGCATCGGGAAGTCCCCTCGGCTGCAGCGCGACTTGATCATTTCCTCAGTCGAAACGGTGTGGCGGCCAATGAACGGGTGACCGTGATCAGCGATGACGCCGGTGAGTTCGAGAAGACCGTACAGGGTAGTCGACTCGCTCGCGGCCGGATTCTCGATTGGTTCCATATCGCCATGCAGTTCAACGCAGCGCAGCGTTCCCTGTACGGCAGCAAGATGATGGACGCACTGGAGCGAGAGGAACGAGAGTCGGCAGAGACTGAAATCACTCACGCCAAGTTTCTGGTCTGGCATGGCAAGGGCCGCAAAGCCATGGAGCGCATCAAGGCACTGGACGCTCGGCTGCTGACGCGGACAGGGTATGAGTACAGCACGCTGAGCGAGCACTTGCGTAATATCTGGTACTACCTGAGGAACAACTCACCTACGTTGGTCAACTACGGCGCCCGCCATCGCAAGGGCCTGCCCATCAGCAGTAGCATCGCGGAGTCCGCGGTGAACCAAGTCGTGAGCCATCGCATGGCAAAGAAACGACAGATGCGCTGGACGGACCAAGGAGCGCACTGCCTGGTGCAGGTCAGGGTCGCGGCTTTGAACGGGGAACTCTCACCCGATCGCATCTCGGCGCTCGAGCTCGCGGCCTCGCGTCACAGCCAATCCATCGGGCCAGCATCACCGAACTGGCACCAGGCGCCGCACCGAAAAAGCCGCGACATGCTCGCGGAAAATTGGGGTGCCTAACGAAATCGGCCTCCCCAACATTTGCACGCTCTCCTTCACGCCTCCAGCCACAGCGCTCGATGCCCCCTGCGCATGGCTCCGGCAGAAAAATGCCCCCATCGTCGTGGCACCGCCCGGGTGGGCGGGGACAGATGTACAAACAAATCAACGCGGCGCGCACTGCCTTCCGATTTCTTGCGCGCCGCTGATGTCAAACACGCCAGTCTCAATCGACGTGATGCACCCATCCGAACGGGTCGGCGATCTTGCCGCGCTGGATGCCGGTCAGCAACGAACGGAGGCGCTGCGTGACTTCGCCTTCTCCACCATTGCCGATCGTGAACTCCCCACCAGCGTGACGGACCTGCCCGATGGCGGTGACGACCGCGGCCGTGCCGCAGGCGAAGGTTTCCCTAACACGGCCACTGGCTGCATCCGTGCGCCACGACTCGAAGTCGTATGGTGTCTCGTTGACCGGAATACCCTCGTGCCCGGCCAGCTCGACGATCGATGCGCGGGTAATGCCCGGCAGGATGGTCCCTTTCAATGGGGGCGTGCGCAGGGAGCCGTCATCCATCACGAAAAACACATTCATGCCCCCGAGCTCCTCGATCCAGCGGTGCTCCGCAGCGTCAAGGAACACCACCTGGTCGCAGCCCTTGACCGCGGCCTCGGTCTGCGCGATCAGGCTGGCCGCGTAGTTGCCGCCGCACTTGGCCGCGCCGGTGCCGCCAGGGGCCGCGCGGGTGTATTGATCCGAAACCCATACGGTCACCGCCGACTTGCCGGCCTTGAAATACGGGCCGACCGGGCATGCGATCACGCAAAAAACAAACTCGGCCGACGCGCGCACGCCGAGAAAACACTCCGAGGCGAACATGAATGGGCGCAGGTAGAGGCTACCCTCGCTACCTGGAATCCAGGCGCGGTCGATATCGACGAGCGCTTCCACGGCTTGCAGGAATGTGGCCTCGGGCAGGTCGGCCATCGACATGCGGGCAGCAGAGGCGCGAAAACGCCTTGCGTTCTCCTGTGGTCGGAACAGCAAGATCTTTCCGTCCTCGCCACGGTATGCCTTCATGCCCTCAAAGATTTCCTGCGCGTAGTGCAGTACTGCGCAGGCGGGATCGATTTGGAAAGGACGGCGCGCTTCGACCTTGGCGTCATGCCAGCCGCGACCGCTGGTC
The DNA here is from genome assembly GCF_019602855.1 of Cupriavidus pinatubonensis. Taxonomy (GTDB): domain Bacteria; phylum Pseudomonadota; class Gammaproteobacteria; order Burkholderiales; family Burkholderiaceae; genus Cupriavidus; species Cupriavidus pinatubonensis. The sequence goes on along the minus strand of NZ_CP080769.1, from coordinate 524,734 downwards.
CAACGGATCGTGACCATGTGATCGGTGAAAACGCGTCCGAAAGTCGGATTTGCCAACTTGGCAGCGATCTCATCGGTGCGGGTGGGGCCAGGGTGAGGCTCTACAACGAACTGCAATTGACTTTCCTTGCTCATTTCCAGTGTTCCGAGGATGTTGGGCCATATGGCCCTGGCCGCCGCGGTAGTGTTACCGGAGCGGGTGCGTTACAAAGGTGGAGACCTACTCGCCAAAAAGCGGCGCGCTTTGTCACGCGCCCCACCACCGCCAAGCCGGTCGCCCTTGATCCTAATCTGCTGCGGGCGGAGCCAGGCTGCAGCCCTCTGCGCGCCACTGCGATATTGGGCCAGCAACGCCGTCCGACGCTGGGTGGAAGACTTGGGGCATGGTCGTCGCCGACCAGCGGCACGCCGCCATGGCGCGACGCCCCTGCGGAGTTGGCACGCTCGAGCACGTCGATGGGCCCGTCCACACTGGGACCCTTGCCGTACTACATCGAGAAAACGCTGTCGCGCGAGGCGTTGGGGAACAGGTTGACCTGCTGCGAACCCCACACCGCGGTGGCGGCCAGATCTTCGTTGACGCCGGGTTGGAACACCACGTCGCTGGCAGCCAAGGCTGGCAGCCAAGTGCTGTTTGGTCTTCCATAGAGCGTAGTCGACGGCGCCAAGCGACGAGCCGCGGTAGCCGTAGAAAAGCCGTATTGAGGCCGGCGGCACGGTCGCGCGCCTCCTGCAGTAGGCAGGCGGGCCAGCGCTTGGATGCCGCTCAGGTAGACACCGCCTGTCTCGAGGTTGTACTTGTCGTCAAGGCCGGCGTTGGCCTGGTTCGGTCGCCCCCGCCTCCGCGAAGCGCGTACGCTACGGTGAGGTAGCCTGATCGAGACAGACACGCCTGGTCGCATGGCCAAGATAAGAACGGCAAGGAAGTGTTTCACCGGAAGGTGACCCGCAAGCAACTGGTGCAGTTGCTTTCATGGCGCGCACGCTGAGCAGTTTCGGCCACAAGGTGGCGAAAGGCGCTGCGTAAAGTGCGGTTTAGATAACCTCGCAGGAAGAAGGTTCTGCGAGCAGTGCGGGCAGAGTCTTGCAAAAATTTTGTCCTCAGTGCGGCCAAGAGTCCAGCCCTACAGCCCAATTCTGTGGCTTTTTTGGCGCTTCATTGAGCACGCCGCCGCGAAATCCGATCTCCGTCGCGCCATCGATTGCCGCGCCTGCCCCGGTACTTTATACCCCGGCGCATCTGGCCGACCGCATTCTCGCCGAACAGGCCGCGATGGAAAGCCGAGGACAAGCTGCCGGTGAACGCAAGACCATCACCGCGCTGTTTGCGGACATGGCCGGATCAACCGCACTGATCCAAGATTAAACGGCCACGCACACTCGCGTTTGTGCAGAGCATCCCTAATTCGTATCGATGCATTTTGTTTCGTGCCGTACGGACGCCACGGAGCCTCTATGAGCGTTGACGGGGGGCTATGAAGATCGATTCCCGCTTAGAAGCGCAGGAATCGATCCATCAGAACAATGTGAGCGGAAAGATTTAAGCTGAGAGAGAACTCAATCGTTAGAACCGAGTCCTCAATCCTACTGCTGCACCGGTGCGGGTGCTTGCACCCCCGAACGTTCCGATCGGACTGTTCGGATCGTTGACCGACGCTCCAGCAAGCCAGCTTCTGTCCGCCTCTATGTAAACTTCAGTTCGCTTGGAAAGGCTATACATCGCAACAAAGTACGCTGTCTGGATAAGGCCGGAACTTCCACGGGATGCCCCCGCTACATTGTCGCGAACATATGCAGCAACTAAACGCCAAGCGGGCGTTACTTGATAGTTCAGTCCCAGCACACCTGCGCGATCGTGGCGGACGGAATTCTGTGTGTTCGCCCCTGCCACAGTGTTTGCATTATTGATCTGGCTTGTGTTCGCTAGCGGATCAGTGGAACCATTGAGTCCCACAACGAAGCCAGGATCGCGCCGAGAGTCAACATAGTATCCGTGCAAGGAAACGTCGCCAAATGAATATCTGAGCCCCGTGGTCCACGTCGTCGCATCTTTCCCGTTGGCGTCTGTTGATTTGGTTCCGGCAGCGCCAAACAATAATGCATCCGTCTCATATGTTGTGGCAAATTGAATGGTTCTACCAATCGCTGTGCTTCCGGCTCTTTCTCCAAATGAATATTGCGCGTTTACAAAAACTGGTCCGAAATTTTTTGAGTAGTCAATAGTATTATCATAGCGAATGCCAGTGAGGATGTCTTGCCATGCCAGCTCAGTATAATTTGCAATATTGAGAGGGTCGACTTTGGCGAGGAAGCTGTAAGCAGCACCGTTCTGGCGTCCAGTCTTTAGGGTGCCGAGCGTTTCATTGCTAAGCCCGATCCACGCTTGTCTTCCAAACAATTGCCCTTGCTGTGCGCTTTTTCCGGTATCGTAACTGAACCCACTTTCTAATGCGAAGATAGCCCGATTCCTGCTGCCGAGATCTTCGATTCCGCGAATCCCCCATCGTCCACCGCTGAATGCACCCTCGTTTAGACTCAACTGGTCTTTAGGCCCATTATCGGTCGCCTTGTTGGAAGAATATCGCACCGCTGCGTCTATTACGCCGTAAAGCGTAACGCTAGATTGTGCGTGAGAAGCTTGTGCGACCGACATGATCGCCAGACATAGAATGATCTTTTTGTTCACGAAAATACCTTATTGCTGTGCAATCATTGAGCTTTACAAAAGTCCGAGTTATATTGGTCACTTAGTGACATTTAGTCATCTATACTCGCAGCGTCGAAAATTGGCAGCTAGGGCTATTCGTTGAAGTAAGTCCGGATTGTAGAAATATCAGATTGTTGGGATAGGGCCAGCATTAGAAGAATTCGTGCCTTTTGGGGATTCAGAGTTCCCGCCGCGATGCCCTCTGTTTTTTTTGTCGTGAATCCACTTCCCGTCCGCGATGCGCGTATGACCGGAAAGCCGGACGCAGTCAGCTCTGTCAGTCGATTCTTCACAGTCAGGGGGATCCCGCCGTTTCCAGCACCCGCAATGACGATGCCTTTTGCGCCGCTGCGGATTGCGGCATCAATCTGTTCCACATCTTGGTCCTCGTGCATATAGACGATGGAGACCTTCGGAAATGCGTGAATACTGCTCACGTCAAATGTGGGTTTCCCGACTGGATTTGCGGGAGAGTAATAGAATTTCGGGGTTGCGCCTACAAAGGCGCCCAAATAGCCCTGTTCGGTCGAGCGGAAGGTGTCCACCGCAGTTGTATTAGATTTGGTTATATAGAAAGCGGATCCAATTCTGTCATTTAATACGACCATGGCCCCCCGACGTTCGGCGTCCTTGTTTGCTGCGAGCGTAACGGCCTGAAGTAAATTCATCGGCCCATCGGCGCTAATGGCGGAGGCCGGCCGCATCGCCCCTACAACAACAACAGGTTTCGGACCGGCGGTTGTCAGGTCGAGGAAGAATGCTGTTTCTTCCAGCGTATCAGTGCCGTGCGTAACCACGACTCCATGCACAGCGTTATCGGACAGCGCCTTGTTAACCGTCCGAGCCAAACGCAACAAGATGCCTTGGTCGATGTCATCACTGTTCACGTTAGCGACTTGCTCGGCAGAGACCGTGGCGACCTCTTTCATTTCGGGCACTGCATCAATGAGCGCCTGTACGCCCATGGAGGCCACTTGGTAGGTCATCGTGTCCGTCTTGCTTTTCGCTGTGCCAGCGATTGTGCCCCCTGTTGCCAGAATAACGACGCCAGGCTTCTGATCCTGAGCGCCTGCGGCTGAGCCTACCAAGCTACAAAGAATGGCTGTCGCCATGACTTTCTTGCGTAATTGCATACCTCCTCCTCTCGATACAGGAAATTTCTCGATCTTTTGATGAAGCAAACGAAAACGCATCTCTCGTATGCCTGAGAAACAGTATGAGAGGAGGGGTAGATCGTCAAATCACCAATTCGTACGTCTCTATACGGATTTGATATACACTCGCTTGCTTCCACAACGAGGGAAGGCCGATTGTGAACTTCAAGCAAATTGAGACATTCCGAGCAGTCATGTTGACGCGGTCCATGACAACCGCTGCTGCACAGCTGCACACGTCCCAGCCAAACATCAGCCGCGTGATATCCCAGCTAGAGAGGGAAACCGGAATCCCTCTATTCGAGCGTCTAGGGGGAAGGCTAGTGCCGACAGGTGAGGCAGAAGCCTTTTTTAAAGAGGTGGAGCGCGCATTCGTTGGCCTAGACGCCCTCGAGGATTCTGCACGGTCAATTCGTCAGTTAGGTACCGGATCTCTTCGGATAGGAGCCGTGCCGTCGATTGCGATGAGCATAGTTCCGCAAGCGATACAGGAGCTGAGGGGGCATTATCCGGATGTACCAATTACAGTACATATCGGTGCATCTCCGGTTGTTGCCAAGTGGACAGCTACAGGCTTCTGCGATATGGGACTCGTTTCTTACATGGTCGAAACACCTGGTGTTCGAGTGACTCAATGGCGAAAGGAAAAGGGAGTGTGCATTGTGCCTCGTGCCCATCCCCTGGCAAAAAAAAGGTTCTTCGCCGATCTGCGTGACCGTTTAGAAACAAAAAGGGCCAACACGCCCACCACTGTTATCTTGGAGTTGCGACACAACAAGAATCAGGAAGGTGGAGGTTGGCCCTGCGCGATTGTATGGCCCAGCTCGGCTGCTGGGAAGGCTATCGCCTGCGCGATAGTTGGGAGGAGACCCGTAATGGGCAGCGCATTTGCATCGTCCGGCTGGAACCTAAGGGGCGCCGGAGACGGTGCTGCGATGGCTGTGGTCGGGGCGTTAGCAGCATCCACGATCGGGTAGAGCGGCGCGTGCGGGATCTGCCAATGTTCGAGATTCCGGTGGAGTTGGTCGTGCCGCGACTTCGTCTGGCTTGCCGGCGATGTGGCCCGAAGCTGGAGCGCCTGGACTGGCTCGCACCCTATGCGCGGGTGACAACGCGGCTAGCCGCCAGCGTAGCGCGACTGTGCAAAGTCATGTCGTTGCGCCATGTCGCGCGCTTCTACCAATTGGCCTGGACTACCGTCAAGCGCATCGACCTGCGCTATCTGGAGCGGGAACTGGGGCCGGTCGACCTGAAAGGCGTCACCGTGATCGCGATGGACGAGTTTGCTATCCAGAAGGGCCATCGCTATGCCACGGTCATCGTCGAGCCGTCGAGCAAGCGGGTACTCTGGGTTGGGCGCGGACGTTCGCGAGAGGAAATCCGACCCTTCTTCAAGCTGCTTGGTCCCGAAGGCTGCGCCCAGCTTCGCGCCGCGGTGATGGACATGAATACCGCTTACGACCTTGAAGTGCAGATGCATTGCCCACAAGCACAGGTCGTCTATGACCTCTTCCATGTGGTGGCCAAGTACGGCCGTGAAGTCATCGACCGGGTTAGGGTGGACGAGGCTAATCGGCTGCGCGGCGACAAGGCCGCCCGTAAGGTGGTGAAGTCTTCTCGCTGGTTACTGCTGCGCAATCGGGAGAACGTCACCCGTGAGGCCGATCAGATCCGGCTTGATGAAATACTGGCTGCCAACCAGGCGCTGATGACCGTCTACGTGCTCAAGGACGATCTCAAGACGCTTTGGACATACCGGCATCCCGGCTACGCCCGGCGCTTCTGGCAAGGGTGGTACGAGCGCGCAATGGCCAGCGGCATCGTACCTCTGTGCCTGTTCGCCAAACGCCTCAAGCCATACCTGCCAGGCATCCTGGCTCATAGCCGCTGGCCGTTGGGAACCAATCTGGTAGAGGGCATTAATAACCGGATCAAGGTCATCAAACGGATGGCCTATGGCTTCCGTGATGACCATTACTTCTTCCTGAAGATCCGGGCGGCCTTCCCCGGAAATCGGTGAAGAACCAAAAAAAAGGAGAGTCTTCGCTCGTGATCTGGACGGCGAAACCTTTATCTCTCTTCCTTATGGAGATGGGACCCGGGCAGAAATAGACCGTGCTTTCCAACCGGAGCGCCGCAAACTAATTTTGGAGGTCCCTTACGCGGCGACGATCTGTTCCATGGTGGGCATGGGTCTTGGGGTCAGTGTAGTGAACGCGATGGTGGCGCGGAATCTCAAGCTGCAGGATGTCAAAGCGATACCGTTTGAACCGTCGATCTCCTTTCCCAGCTACGTACTCCATGCGCAGCAGCAACCGGAGCAAGCTATCGCTAAGGCATTTATGGATTGCTTGAGTGAAGTAGTGGGCTCTTGAGTAGTTCACGTCTCTCCCAGTTTTTTGTATGTGTTCAGTCCTGTCGCGGGGCTGCTGGCCAGCGTAAGCCATCGTCAACTCTGCGCATATAGTCATATCAAATATGTATGACGGAGGCGAAATTTATGATTTGACGATCTGCCGTCTATTTTTCCATACTGGGCTTCTCTGCCCTAGCGAGGATGACAGCATGGAATCAAAGGTCAGTAGACGGCTGACGCAGGCTATAGCCCCAGAGGTCTGCGAGCACATATATCTGCCGCGACTGCTGCGAGAATTTGAAAGCGGGTTTCCCTACCTTAATGAGATCAATCAGGCGCATCTATTGATGTTGCATGCTAACGGGTTGCTGCCTGACGCGGCGGCCCGTACGCTAGCGCGCGCACTCCTTCAGATGGAAGAGGAGGGCCCAAAAGCTGTGCAGTTGGATCCGGCTCGCGAAGACGCCTTCTTCAACTACGAAGCTCGCTTGATGGAAGTCGCTGGAGCCGACGCCGGGGGTAGCTTGCATATGGCGCGTAGCCGCAATGATATCGCAGCTACGCTTGATCGACTGCGGGCCCGGGATGCAACGCTTTTGCTGCTCGATGCCCTGTTGGTCGCACGTGCTACAGCGCTGGACAAGGCAGGTGAGCATACAGCAACGGTAATGCCTGGATATACGCACCTGCAGGCGGCGCAACCGATCACCTATGGCTATTACCTCGCGGCGGTCGCTGAAGTTCTAGGTCGAGACATCAATCGCTTAACACATGCGTTGGAGGCGCTTGACACCTGTCCATTGGGCGCTGCTGCTCTTGCTGGAACGTCGTTTCCCATCGATAGATTGAGCACTGCACGCTGGCTAGGGTTTTCTAGGTATGTTGACAATGCTCTGGACGCAGTTGCATCACGGGACTTCGCGTGGGAAATCCAAGCGGCACTGACAATCGGCGCTCTGACGTGGGGACGTGTAGCCCAGGACTATTACGTCTGGGCCACGCCGGAGTTCGGGCTGATAGACTTTCCAGATAGTATCGCTGCGACCTCCAGTATCATGCCGCAGAAAAAAAATCCCGTTGTTCTTGAGCACCTTAAAGGAAAAGGTGGCCACGTGCTAGGGCTTCTAACGGCATCGTTGTCAGCCGTTAAGGGAACTCATTTCACACATACGGTGGATGGTAACCGTGAAAGTATGCGCAGTTTTTGGGAGTCCGCTGAGGAATCCCTTCGCTGTGTCAAGCTACTGCGCCTTATTCTGGAAAACGCTACGCCCCTACGCGAAAACATGCGTGCGCGCGCCAATCGGGACTTTTCTGCAGCAACGGATCTCGCCGACGCGCTGGTACGGGATGCAGGAGTTTCTTTCAGACAAGCCCATCACATTGTCGGCGCTGTGGTGCGTGATGCGCTAGACAGAAAGTTGATCGCCAGTGAAATTACAAGCGATATGGTGGATGCTGCGGCGAAGCAGTATACGGGGCGCCCCACCGCGCTTAACGCCAGTACTGTTGCCCGTTGCCTTGATCCAGAGATTGCAGTGAAGGCTCGCGTTTCGGCTGGCAGTCCGTCACCTTCGAAGGTCCTTCAGAACCTCAGTGATCAACTGCAGTCGTTGGCGAGATCGCGAGCAGTGGTTGCGGAAGAGCAAAAACGCATTAATGATTCTCGAGTCGCACTGAAACACGCCGTGCACAGTCTTTTGCAGGGATCTAGATGAGTTAACAAGGATAAGTATCTGCCATCGATTTACGTGATTAACCCGTGAGCATTTATTATGAAATTTCTATTTCGTATTATTTTAATGGCATTTGCATTCGCGAACGCCGCCGTTTGTGCTGCGGCGTCTTTTCCAGAAAGACCTATTCGACTCGTTGTCCCCTTTCCCGCCGGTGGTACCACGGACATGCTCGGACGGATACTTGCGGCTCATCTCTCAGAGGAGCTTGGCAAGCCGGTGATAGTCGATAACCGCCCCGGTGCAGGAGGGGTTATCGGAGCGGACGTCGTTGCGAAATCACCAGCTGATGGCTATACACTCCTGCTAGGGTCTCCGGCAAGCCAAGCCATTAACGCATTGCTGTATAAGCATCTTCCTTACGATGCGCAGAAGGATTTCACTCCCGTGGCATTATTTGCCAGCACCCCAAATATCCTGGTGGTGAATCCGAAGTTGCCCGTAAAATCCGTTGCGGAATTGGTACGTTATGCTAAGGAACATCCTGGCGCGCTGAACATGGGTTCGGCGGGAAATGGAACGACTAACCATTTGTCGGGTGAGTTATTCAACAGCATGGCTGGTGTGAAAATTCTCCACGTGCCCTACAAGGGGAGCGGCCCTGCAATGAGCGATCTGTTGGCGAATCAAGTGCAACTGATGTTCGACAATTTGCCAGGCTCTCTTCCTCACGTAAAGGCGGGACGCCTGCGTGCGTTGGCAGTTACTAGTTCCGTGCGGTCACCCGTCTTGCCAGACGTGCCTACTATGGCTGAAGCTGGTATCCCGGGCTACGAGGCGGATGTGCGCATCGGTGTAATGGGCCCCAGAGGTATGCCGCCTGCCGTGGTAAGCCGGTTGTCCACGGCGATTACTAAGATAGCGAATGACAAAAAATTCCAAAGCCAGTTGTTGCAACAGGGCGCCACGGCAATAGGTGTAAGTCCCGCCGAATTCGCCGAAATCAGCAAGCTCGATGCAGCGAAATGGGGAAAAGTTATTAGAGAATCCAGAGTGACATTGGACTAGATTCTGACTGTAATCAACAAATACCGGCGTCAAAAGTTTTTTTAAAAAATAAATTTTGGCGGATACGAGTTTACGGCACTGATGTCCCAGTCATGCGCCCGGTGTGTTACGAAGCATCCACCAGGTCGACGAGGTTAAACATGTTGGCTGGTGTTGCCGATCGTCAATTCGGCCAATCGTGACCACTAATTCCGCCAATGGTCATGGAGCTATCTGAATGATCCATAAGCGATTTCTGCTGTGTCGTGAAGAGTAATAAAGAAGTTACGTAAAGGGCTGAAAACGAAGATATATAAATCAATAAGTTATAAATTATTGTGTGGATGTCCGTATCAACATTACGACGATTTTTCGAGTAGTAATGTTGGTGCACCGCCAAGGACATCGTGCTGGCCGTCATCGGGAGCTCACTTGGTCCACGAAGATCCCCAGGAAGATTAGGATCAGCATTAGCCCGGACGTTCCAGATCGGGGAAGAAGCCAATCGCCATTTCAACTTGCCCGCTCTGCATGGCTTCCGGCAACTCACGCACGGACAGTGCTTTTGCTCTGAGGTTGCAGTGAGGCGCCAGTTGCGACAACCTGGCCATCAGCTTGGGCAGGAACACCACTTCACCAATATCTGACAGCGTGACCACAAAGTCCCGCCGCGCGTTCAGGGGATCGAAGCTGGCAGGGGTCTGCACCACGCCATCTATCAGGGACAGCGCTTCTCGTGCTGCCGCCACTGCTTCATCGCACCTGCCGGTCGCCACCATACCACTGGAACTGCGGACCCGCGCCACCCAGGCGTTCGAACTCCTGGACAGGTTGGTGAAGAGTCCGCCACGGCAGCGGATGCCATGCTTGCTGCTGTATGGGGAATCGAACATCGGAAAGACGCAGGTTATCGCGAAATTCGCACGGCGCCATCCTCCAGAATTTGACGAGATAGCAGGCGTGGAGCGCCGAACGGTGGTGTCCATGCAGATGCCACCTACGCCCGACCAGAATCGCTTCTACACATCGCTCCTGTTCGAGCTTGGAGCGCCGTTCAATGCATCAGCGAGACTAAACGTGCTGGAGCAGCTGAGTCGCGGGTTGCTTCGGAAAGTTTCATCGCGCATGCTGGTTGTCGATGAAGTTCATCACCTCTTGTCGGGGAATTATCGCGAGCAGCGAGCCTCACTGAATCTGCTCAAGCTTCTCGCTAACGATCTCCAGATGTCGATTGTCCTCGTGGGGGCGCAGGATGCCGAGATTGCACTGCAAACAGATTCCCAAATGAGCAGTCGCTTTGCGCGCTTCGAGATGCCTCGGTGGCAGGAGTCGGAAGCTTTCCGGGGACTTCTGGCGGCATTCGAGCGCATACTTCCTTTGCGACGGCCCTCAAACCTGTCGAGGCGAGAAGTCGTCGCGGCGGTTCTGGCGGCGAGCGGAGGTCTGACTGGTGAGGTTTCGCGGCTTTTGAATTCTGCCACCGAGCTTGCGATCCGCGATGGAAAGGAAATGATCGATGTCTCTCACATCGAACACGCCCGGAACAGCGTGTTATAGCCGGTCGAAGCCATGGCCTATCGTCCCGCGCCCGTGTGACGGCGAGGCATTTGGGGGCTGGCTTGGACGAATCGCTGGCAAGTACTCCATAACGGTCGAGCAGCTTTGGTCGCACGCCGACATCGGCCCGATGCCAGCCCTAACATATTGGAAATGGCTACTGTTTCCGCCTGTGCCCCTTGAGACCTTGGAGCGACTCTCACAGCTCACACACGTAAGCGTGGATCACCACTCTGGAGTGTGCTGAAGAGACTGGTGCCCGCCGAACCGGTACCGGCCGCCCAGCCTTGGTGCTGGAACTGGGAAGATGTCTATCCTCAACTGCTTCGTGCAGGATCACTCATCTCCGCGGAAGAAGCGGAGCGCCGCGTTCTCGTGCTGGAGAACCCCGGTCTCCCTGGGAAGTCCCAGGTGACGGACACACTCTATGCAGGCATCCAGTTGATTCTACCTGGCGAGGTTGCGCCTGCTCACCGCCACACGCAATCGGCGCTACGCTTTGTCCTGCACGGAACTGGCGCATATACAGCCGTTGATGGCGAGAAGACGCGGATGAACAGGGGCGACTTCATCATTACGCCGTTCTGGACGTGGCACGATCACGGCCATGATGGCACAGAACCAGTCGTATGGCTTGACGGGCTTGATGTGCCGCTTGTCAACTTCTTGCGAGCTGGGTTCCGCGAAAGCCATGAGGAGAAGGCACAGTCATCGACGCGATTGATTGGGGAAGACTGCGACCGCAGCAGTGTTACCTCGCCGGTCTTCAGCTACCCGTACGAGCGCTCCCGCGAGGCTCTGCATGTTTTGGCCAGAGCGGAAGCTCCAGATCCCCACCTGGGTGCCGCGGCCGCCATCGAAGGCCACTTCGTCGACATCCGCAAGCTCGGCTGAGCGGAGCGCTGCAGATGAGAGCCCTGATCGCTCTGCTGGCATGCTTCGGCATGCTGCAACTGGCCGGCTGCAACACCCTGGCCGGCCTGGGCAAGGACACGCAGGCCGCCGGCAGCTCGCTCGAGCGCGCGGCCAAGAAGTAAGGAAAGAGACATGGACAAGTTCACTGTACACAGCGGCCTCGTGGCACCGCTGGACCGCGAGAACGTCGATACCGACGCCATCATCCCGAAGCAGTTCCTGAAGTCGATCAAGCGCACGGGCTTTGGCCAGAATCTGTTCGACGAGTGGCGCTACAAGGACGTCGGCGAGCCCGGCATGGACAACAGCAAGCGTCCGCTGAACCCGGACTTCGTGCTGAACCAGCCGCGCTACCAGGGTGCGTCGATCCTGCTCGCGCGCCGCAACTTCGGCTGCGGCAGCTCGCGCGAACATGCGCCGTGGGCGCTCTCGCAATACGGCTTCCGCGCCGTGATCGCGCCGAGCTTCGCCGACATCTTCTTCAACAACTGCTACAAGAACGGCCTGCTGCCGGTGGTGCTGAGCGAGCAGCAAATCGACCACCTGTTCAACGAGACCAACGCGTTCAACGGCTACAAGCTGACCATCGCGACCTGGACAAGCAGGTCGTGCTCACGCCGTCGGGCCAGGGCTATGAGTTCGACATCGCCCCGTTCCGCAAGTACTGCATGCTGAATGGCTTTGACGATATCGGCCTGACCCTGCGCCATGCCGACAAGATCAAGAGCTATGAAGCCGAGCGCGTGGCGAAGATGCCGTGGCTGAAAGCCCGCCTTGCCGGATGATCGAGGGGGGGGGCGCCAGCCCCTGGGCGATGCCGTAGCGCGAGAGTTCGGTACCGTCGGTGGCCGGCACCAGCCGTGTTTTGGTGGTCCTTGCCGGTCACCTCGAGCCACCAGCGCTCGACTGAGAGGAAGCCAGCGGCCGCATGACCCTTCGCAGCTCAAAAATGTTCTTGACTTGCGCGGCGATCACAATTTGTTCCGCCGTCAAATCGCGCACCGAGCGGAAGCGCGCACGCGAGTGCGATAACGCACTACTTGAAGGTGGGTAGCTGGTACTGAAGCCCTGTGATGAGCTTCGATATCAATCAAAGGCTTACGCTCGCCCAGCAGATGCCGTTTGCCGCCGCGGCCCGGGCCGTCGGAGAGACGTGGCACCGCGTGCACGCGATCTGCAAGAGCTACGTGGAGCTGGCGCTCGCGCAGATCGAAGAACCGTAAAGAATCAAAGCTGTGATATCGATCGCATCGTGTCGGGCGCCCATTGCCGCTATCGCAGCTGCTTGCTGTAATGTCGCCACATCTCGATTTGCCCCTGCCAGGTGATCCTGTCCCGGTTCCACGTACAGCAGAAGTTGTAGTTTTCTGACTGTATGGAGGAAGGAATGGGAGAGAGGTTGGTGCCAAAACGGCAATACACAGAGGAATTCAAGGCGGAGGCGGTCCGGCTGGCCGAAACCGTCGGCCAGCATGAAGCAGCCCGCAGGCTGGGCGTGCCAGTGGCCACGATGGGGAACTGGTGCCGGCGCCAGCGCGAGGAAGGCGCCAAGCCGACGGCCGCTGCGTCCCCGGGGGACGCCTCCAAGCCGGCGTCCTGTGAGCGATCTGGAAGCCGAGGTCAGTCGCCTGCGCAAGGAGCTGGCCAGCGCGAAGCTGGATATTGAGATCCTTCGAAAAGCGACTGGAGGTGACCCGCTTTTTCGGACAGTGCCTATCTTGAGTAAGCAGGAGGTGCACCATGCCGAAAACGCGCCCACCGTACAGTGCGGTCTTCCGTCAGCAAATGGTTGACTTGGTCCATGCAGGTCGCCGCCCGGAGGATCTGGCCAAGGAGTTCGAACCCACGGCCCAGACGATCTACAACTGGGTTGCCCAAGCGGATCGCGATGCCGGCGTTCGTCAGGACGGCCTGACCACGGCGGAGCGCCAGGAACTCACGCGGCTGCGTCGTGAGAACCGGAAACTCAAAATGGAGAGGGAGATACTTGCAAAAGCCGCGGCCTGGTTTGCCCGGGAGACCGACACGCTGCCCGACAAGGGTTCGAGCTCATGAAGGCAAATCAGGATCGCTTTCCGCTGTCCACCATGGCGCGGCTGCTTAAGGTCTCGCGCAGCGGCTTCCATGCATGGATGGAACGACGTCCGAGCGCTCATGCCGTGAGTGACAAGCTGTTGCTCGCGCAAATTCGTGAGATTCACGCCCGCTCGCGCGGTACCTATGGGATGCCACGTGTGCATGCCACGCTGCTGCGCCAAGGTATCCACGTCGGGCGCAAGCGCGTGGCGCGTCTGATGCGTGAGGCCGGCCTGCGCGGGGCTTGCCGGCCGCGCTTCATTTGCACCACCCACCGTGCGCCAGCGGGCAGACCCGCGCCCGATCTGGTGCAGCGACACTTCTTTGCCGATGCGCCCAATCAGCTGTGGGTCGCCGATGCGACGTACATTCCGACCGTTGCCGGCTTTTACTATCTGGCTGTCGTGTTGGACGTGTACAGCCGGCGCATCGTAGGTTGGGCCATGGGTAGTCATCTGCGCACCGCACTGATGCTGCAAGCGCTGGACATGGCACTGGCGCAGCGACATCCCAGCGCAGTGATTCACCATTCGGACCAGGGCTGCCAAGGCGGATTCAACCGGTCGTCGCAACACCTTAAATCGAGGAGGTGTTTATGGGGCGACCAGCGGGGTGGATGCAGAAGTTGACAGGGCGAGGAGCGATGCGCTCGCCAGGTGCACCGTCGCATCGGCGTGAGATCGAGCGTCTATTTTGGGAGCAGATCGCCACCGGTATCACGAGCGAGAGAGCAGCAGAGGCGATTGGCGTATCTCAGGCGGTCGGCGCGCGCTGGTTCCGCTATCGTGGCGGCATGCCACTTTTCATGTCGAATCCCATATCTGGTAGGTACTTGTCGTTCGCGGAGCGAGAAGAGATTGGGCTACTTTCACTCCAAGGAGTCGGAGTACGCGAGATCGCTCGCCGTATCGGACGCAGCCCGTCAACGGTCTCGCGGGAACTGACACGTAATGCTGCAACTCGAAGCGGTCAGCTTGTGTATCGGGCTTCGGTTGCGCAGTGGAAAGCGGAGATGGTTGCCAAAAGACCCAAACCGTCGAAACTGGTGAGTAACCCACGGCTGGGCCGCTACGTGCAAGACCGTTTGGAAGGCAAGGTTCGCGACGCTGATGGCCGTGAGATTTCTGGGCCTCGGCAAGTGCCATTCAAAGGAAGAAACAAACCGCATCGCGGTGATCGCAAATGGGTTAATGGGTGGTCGCCCGAACAGATTTCCAACCGGCTGCAGATCGACTTCCCCGATGACGAATCCATGCGCATATCTCACGAAGCCATCTACCAAGCGCTCTATATCCAGGGCCGCGGTGCGCTGAAGCGCGAGCTGGTCAGTTGTCTGCGCACTGGGCGGGCGTTGCGCGTACCAAGGGCCAGGGCACAAGCCACGGCCTGGGCGCACGTTAGCGAGGATGTGATGATATCTAGCCGGCCTGCAGAAGCGCAGGATCGTGCTGTGCCAGGGCATTGGGAGGGTGACCTGATCATCGGCCTGAACCGATCTGCTATTGGGACTCTGGTGGAGAGATCAAGCCGTTTCACCATGCTCGTACACCTGCCTCGGGAGAAAGGCTATGGGTTGACTCCCCGGACGAAGAACGGCCCCGCGCTGGCTGGCTACGGAGCTGTCACGATGGCCAATGCGCTCAAGAAGACCGTCACCAACATGCCTGCCCAGTTGTGGCGGTCATTGACTTGGGATCGTGGCAAGGAACTATCCGATCACGCTCGCTTCACCGTCGAGTCCGGGGTAAAGGTATTCTTCGCCGACCCGCACAGTCCATGGCAGCGGGGCACGAACGAGAATACGAACGGCCTTCTGCGACAATACTTTCCAAAGGGCACAGACCTATCCCGTTGGAGCTCTCGAGAGATCCGGGCTGTTGCCCATGCACTGAATACCAGGCCCCGGAAAACGCTTGGTTGGAAGACACCTGCCGAAGCTCTGGACGAATATCTAAAATCTGTTCAACAATCTAGTGTTGCGACGACCGGTTGAATCCGCCTTGGCAGCCCTGGTCCGAATGGTGAATCACTGCGCTGGGATGTCGCTGCGCCAGTGCCATGTCCAGCGCTTGCAGCATCAGTGCGGTGCGCAGATGACTACCCATGGCCCAACCTACGATGCGCCGGCTGTACACGTCCAACACGACAGCCAGATAGTAAAAGCCGGCAACGGTCGGAATGTACGTCGCATCGGCGACCCACAGCTGATTGGGCGCATCGGCAAAGAAGTGTCGCTGCACCAGATCGGGCGCGGGTCTGCCCGCTGGCGCACGGTGGGTGGTGCAAATGAAGCGCGGCCGGCAAGCCCCGCGCAGGCCGGCCTCACGCATCAGACGCGCCACGCGCTTGCGCCCGACGTGGATACCTTGGCGCAGCAGCGTGGCATGCACACGTGGCATCCCATAGGTACCGCGCGAGCGGGCGTGAATCTCACGAATTTGCGCGAGCAACAGCTTGTCACTCACGGCATGAGCGCTCGGACGTCGTTCCATCCATGCATGGAAGCCGCTGCGCGAGACCTTAAGCAGCCGCGCCATGGTGGACAGCGGAAAGCGATCCTGATTTGCCTTCATGAGCTCGAACCCTTGTCGGGCAGCGTGTCGGTCTCCCGGGCAAACCAGGCCGCGGCTTTTGCAAGTATCTCCCTCTCCATTTTGAGTTTCCGGTTCTCACGACGCAGCCGCGTGAGTTCCTGGCGCTCCGCCGTGGTCAGGCCGTCCTGACGAACGCCGGCATCGCGATCCGCTTGGGCAACCCAGTTGTAGATCGTCTGGGCCGTGGGTTCGAACTCCTTGGCCAGATCCTCCGGGCGGCGACCTGCATGGACCAAGTCAACCATTTGCTGACGGAAGACCGCACTGTACGGTGGGCGCGTTTTCGGCATGGTGCACCTCCTGCTTACTCAAGATAGGCACTGTCCGAAAAAGCGGGTCACCTCCAGTTGTGGCGCTGGCGTTGTCGATGCTGCTGGCGGACTGCGGCGGCGGTAGCGACGACACGGGGACGAACAGCGGAACCGCTGCCAGTAGCGGTGGTGGTAGCGACAGTGTCGCTGCACGGCGGCTTTCTGCGCGAAGCGGTCGTCTGATTGGCACGATCGGGGCGACATCGCACGTCGCTTCCTGGCCGGGTACGGCCTAGGTATGGCAGGCCTTTCGAGCTGAACCACCAGGCTCTCGTCGCTGAAATTGGGGGCTGAAAGGGAAGCGCGATCGAGGGCATCGACCGCAGACATAGTCCCGGTGGATCACCGTCGAGCGAGTGTCGACTATCACTGGAGCTAAATGGATAGGCCTTATATTTATACAGTTGTCACCTGGACGGAACGCCACGCCGGGCCGTCCCCGGCGGTCAGCCCTTGATATTTCGTGGGTCGTGGCCGAAGGAATCGCGCTCGCGGATCGGTACGAACTAGAGTTGCGCATTGATGACGCGGCACATGGCTCTGGCCTGCGTTTTGTTGCGCTTGGAGAGTGGCGGAGCCATCGGTGCTGACCGCCTACTGCGAATTCTGTCCGGCTTGGCTCGCCATGCTGGTGCAGCCCAAAGATGAGGCGATTTGTTCAGCGCGTCGTACGTGCACTGATGATCGTTAAGGCCCCCTGAGCAGTCGCCGCTGACCAAGGCCGCATCGGGCGGCAAACCGCCATTCTTGAGCCGAGCAAGTCCACTACACGAGTCAGTTCCTGCTGGCACGTCCATTAGTGAGCCCACAGGTATCCAGCCCGGGGAGACTAATTCAGTCAAACTCCGTGAGTAACGCCTTGGCCTCCCGCAGGTCCACGGTGTCAAAGCCCTCCGTGAATCGGCCGTAGTATTCGGCCAGCGTGTCGCGGGCGTCAGGTCTCTTTCCTTGCCGCTTCCACAGTCGGCTCAAGGCGATCACAGCGCGCAGTTCCAGCGAACGGGCGCCCTGCCGGCGAGCGATAGCAATCGCCTGCTGGAAGCAGGCCTCTGCGTCGGTTGCAGCTTGGTACTCGCCCGTGGAGCATGGCTGCATCAGCGTCAGTTCTCCCTTGAGCCGATACAACTCTGCTTCGTACAGGCGCTCATGCGTTCGGTCTGCCACGGCTAACGCCTCGGACAGCATCTGCAGCCCTGCCTCAACCTGTCCCGCTCTCCTGTAGGCTTCAGCCAGGAGCGCAAGGAAATGCGTCTGCCAAATTCCCGCCCCGATGGCGCGGTAGGCGCTTAAGCCCTGCTGCATGTTCTCAATGCCTTCCGCGGTGCGCCCTTGCGCGACCAGCGTCCAGCCCGCGAGGACGGTTCCATAAGTTCGCCAGAAGGGAAGGCAGTGTTCGGCCGTGAGGGCGAGTAGTGCCTCCGCCAGATCCTCCATGGGCTGCGTCTCGCCACGGTTCAGATGAATCTCGGCGGAGAAGGTCAAGGCATTAGCCGAGTCTGGAGGCGAGGAAAGAGTCTGAGCCAGAGCGAGCATGTCCTGGCTGCGGGTAAGAGCTTGATCCGGATAGCCGAGCAGCCAAAGGTCCAGCGCTAGAAAAGCTAGCGCCTGCACGCCGGCCTCCAAGAGGAAGCTGGGTGATTTGCATTGGCCGGGAGCATAGTGCGCCAAAGCCTGCTCGAACTGCTTGCGAGCGGCGTTTAGCTCGCCAAGTGCGAGCAAGCTGACCCCCAACGCCCGATGGCCTTGGGCCAGCAACTCTGGGTTGTGCGCCTGTTGGGCCAGGGCCACCAATTGCTGTCCCAAGTCGCGTGCGGTCGTCAATTCCCCACGAACCAGAAAGTAGGTGCGCAGCCCCATCAGGGCAGGAAACAGTTTCGTCGTATCCCTGAGTTGTCGACACAGTGTCAGCGCTTCCGTATAGGTTCCCTCGACTTCCGGGGCAGCAAGCCCATTGGTCGCCATCCAAGCCGGGCCGAGCGCAATGTGCAGATCAAGTTGCTGTCGCGCGCGCTCGGTACCCGCAGGCAAGGTCTTCAGCAAATCGAGCGCAGTGGTCAGGTGGGCAACCGCTTCGACATTGGCGAAGCGCTGCATCGATTGGCGCCCGGCACAGTGAAGGTATTCCACTGCCTTCTTTGCGTTCCCGCTGCGGCTGAAATGATGCGCCAGCTCGCTGCAGTGTTCCTCGAGCTGGGCGCCATACAGAGCCTCGATCGCCTCAGCCGTGCGCTCATGCAACGCCCGCCGCCGCTCGCTCAGCAATGTGCCGTAGGCCACCTCTTGGGTAAGCGCGTGCTTGAAGCTGTACTCCACTTCCGGAAACGCTGGCTGCTCGTAGATGAATTCCCCATCTTGCAGCTTCGTCAGCAGACTCTTCGTTGTATCCGCAGGCTGGTCGACGACGCGTGCGAGCAGGCTCCGAGGAAATACCTTGCCAATGACGGCCAAGCTCTGTAGGAGAACCTTCGCTGCGTGCGGCAAGCGGTCTATGCGCGTGGCGAGCACCCCCTGCACGGTGGTCGGGATGTGTAGTGCAGTCGGTATCTGCTCAACGCGGAAGTGCCCGCGCTCACCGCGCAGGACCTCCTCCTCCACTAGCGTCTGGACCACTTCTTCGATGAAGAATGGGTTACCTTCCGTTTGCGCTAGGATTAACTGTTCGAGCGGGCCAAGTCCGGCGGCATCGCCTAGTAGGGCGTGCAGTAGATCCCGGGCTTCCGTTTTGCCCAAGGGATCCAGCCGCAACTGGGTGTAACAACTCCTGCCGCCGCAGTCGTGCCGATACTCCGGGCGGTAATTGACGAGCAACAGGATGCGCGCGCTAGGCACCCTCTCGCCAAGAAAGCCGAGGAAAGCTTCGGTTTCGCTGTCGAGCCACTGCAGGTCCTCGATGATCAACACCAAAGGCTGGGCGAGACTTTCGCGTACTATCAGCCGCTTCATCGCCTCGAACGTACGTTGCCGGCGCATCTGCGGGTCCATTTGCACCTGTGTCGAACTTGGTTCAGCGGCCCCCAGCAGTTGGAACAGATGCGGCAGGCTGTCTTCCAATTCGCAATCTAGGGTAAGTAGTTTGTTGGTGAGTTTTTCGCGCCGTCGGTGCTCGTCGTCCTGCGGGGTGATCTGGCAGTAGTTCCGCAGCAGTTCGATCAGTGGTAGAAAAGGGTAGGCCTTGCCGTGTGAAACCGAGAAGGTTTCGAGCACCAGGAAATCCCGTGGGACCTGCAGCTTGAACTCGTGGCAAAGCCGCGACTTGCCGACTCCCGGCTCGCCAACTACGCCGACGATTTGGCCATGTCCCACTTGCGCTCGCGTCCACGCTTCGTTTAGGTGGTCGAGTTCGCGGTCGCGGCCGATAAAACGTGCCAGCCCGCGGCTGGCCGACACTTGCAGTCGGGTGCGCTGCGGGCCCAGACCAAGGACTTCGAAGACCGCGAGCGGAGTGGGCAGCCCCTTCACTGACCTAGGACCGAGGGCTTTGAACGAGAAATAGCCTTCGGCCAAGGTGTGGGTGTACTCGCTCGCGAGGATCGTACCGGGTGCCGCGATGCTCTCCATGCGCGAAGCGATATGGATCGATTTCCCAACCGGGTCGTAATCGATGTACAAGTCCTTGGTGCGGATTGCGCGCACCACCACTTCGCCCGAGTTGATACCGACTCGAATCTGCAGCGCGATTCCTTGCGCAAGATGAACCTGTTCGGCGTACCCGCGCATCGCCTCCTGCATGCGCAGCGCCGCCAGCAAGGCCCGCTGAGGATGGTCCTCGTTCGCGATGGGTGCGCCAAACAAAGCCAGGATGCCATCGCCCATCGACTTGGCTACATAGCCTTCATAGTGATGTACCGCCTCCATCATTAACGACAGCACTGGGTCGATGAGGCAGCGCGCATCCTCAGGATCGAGGTCATTAATTAACGCGGTTGAGCCCGAGATGTCGGCAAACAGTGCGGTGACCGTCTTGCGTTCGCCGTCCGGTGCGCCACGGGCTTCCATATCCAACTGTGCAGCCCGAATGCGATTGGCGAGATACGGCGGTGTGTAATCGATGGGCGTGCTGGGCGACCCAAATGTCCAAATAGATGATGCTGAGCTAATGGAAGCTCCGCATTCGCTGCAGAACTTGGCGCCCGCGCTAACCGGTCGCGCGCAAGCGGGACACACACGAGTTATCTTTGCGCCACATTCTTCGCAAAACTTGGCGCTTGCTGGATTCTCGAATCCGCAGCTCCCACAGCGCAGGAGGTTCATTCCTTTCGTCCGAAAGATCGTGCGATTGGATTCTAGGACGCAGAAGAGGGGTGACGTATATCGGTCTGCACCGTGGACAATATTAGCGCACTGCGCTGAGTGCATCCGACGGCGCGCACGGAGACGATGCGGCTGCAACCGCAGCGCTTTCACGCTGGCGGTTGCGCGGATGCTAAATTAGATCGAGAAAAGGGTTTAACGGTTAACTACTTGGGCGGGTACACGTAGGACGAGGGCTGCCCCCACAAACATCATCCCGGCCAAAAGGTACATTCCAAGGTCGGTGCTATGGGTCACATCTTTGATGAAGCCCACCAATATTGGGCTGAAAAAGCCAGCCAGATTACCGACACAATTGACGATCGCGATCCCTGCGGCAGCGCCGGCACCGCCAAGGAGTGCCGTCGGTAGGCTCCAAAACAAAGGTAGTGTTGTGATAATTCCCGCCGTCGCGATTGTCAAAGCTAGCATTGAGAGCTCGACGCTATGGCTGAGGGTGGCAGTCGCGATGAGACCGATTCCGCCGAGGATTGCCGGAAAGACCAGATGCCAGCGTCGTTCCTTCTGTTTATCGGCATGCCGGGTGACAAAAATCATCATGACAACCGCTACCGCATACGGCAACGCTGTCAAAACACCGATATCTAAGGGCTCGCTAACGCCGCTCGCCTTGATAATGGTCGGCAGCCAAAAGCTGACGCCATAAAGACCCATGATGAAAGAGAAGTCTATCGCGCCCATCAAGAATACTTGAGGGTTCGTGAATACGCTCTTGATAGAGTGGTGCTGTTTCTCGGAAGCGTCCTTTTCAATGCGTACGCTTAAAAACTCCTTCTCATCTTCTGTCAGCCACTTTGCATTCTTGATGCCGTCGTCGAGGTAGTACAGAGCGATGACGCCCACGATGATAGACGGAATCCCCTCGAGCAGAAACAGCCACTGCCAGGACTTTAGGCCGTGAATGCCACCGAAGACCTGCATGATCCAGCCGGAAAGAGGGCCGCCGAACAGTCCGGAAATCGGTATTGCGGACGAAATCATGCCCATGACCCTGCCTCGCCGGTGGGACGGGTACCAGTAAGTCAGATAGAGGATGACGCCGGGAAAGAAGCCGGCTTCGGCGATCCCGAGAACGAAGCGGAAAATATAGAACGTCGTTGGGGTGGTAATGAACATTGAACACGCAGAGACTATGCCCCACGTAACCATGATTCGCGAGATCCAGCGCCGAGCCCCGACTTTTTGCAGAATAATATTACTGGGAACCTCGAATATGAAGTAACCGAGAAAAAATATTCCCGCTCCTAGCCCATATACCGCCTCACTGAATTGGAGGTCGGAAAGCATCTGTAGTTTGGCGAATCCAACATTCACGCGGTCCAGATAAGAAACCACGTAGGAAAGAAAAATGAAAGGGATAAGTCGCCGCGTCACCTTCGCGTAGACCCTATCTTCGGTAAGGGCCTCACTGGCTAGTGGTATCGGCGCGGTTGAAGAAAGCGGCATTCCTGTCTCCTGAAGCTTTGTCATGTTGGTCTGAAGGATCCCGTTGGCTTAATGACTCCGTGACTCAGATGGGCCTGTGGGTACTGATGTGCGGTCCCGACAATGCACGGCACGACACTCTCTTTGCGAAAGATCCGGTGTTGGCGGCATGTCCGATGACTACCATCTCCGCAGGTATCCAAAACATCACTCGCGTCGCGAACTGAGACACGTCCTTGCGTCGTGGCTCCGGTGTAATGGTATGATGAGTATGCCAGCATGCCAATGAATAATGTTCTATCGTTTACCCGACCCATGTATCGGGAAGGGCATCCGAGATTGGCCGGTGCCGTCGAAGCGGGAAGGGACGAGGAGTGGAGCGGTGATCGAGGCTGCGCTACGGCGACCCGTGACGTTGTTGTAGAGTTCTTGCACCCACGGATCATCTTATGGTCGGGGTACGGGCAGTGAACTCGTGTTCGAACTCTGGACGTATCAGATCCAATGATCGACCGTCCTCGATCGTGCTTCCGACCTATTCCCGACGTGTGCGGCCAAGAGGAGGGACGCGTAGCGGACGATCCCTCCGCGTAGCAGCAGCAAGCAAATGCGGCCGTCATCCTCGCTGACCAAGCGCCCTCGCAGGCGATTGGGGGCGCAGTGTCGAATGAGCCCGAGCACTGCCAGCGTGAGCCGGAAGCCAAGCTGCGATCATCGCCGAATCAGTGAGCAGGATTCATCAGAACATCCGCTGACGCTCAACCGTACCGCACGGCATGGCAGATACCATTTGCTCGGTGATGGCCACTCTACCTGTTGCGTTTGACGTCGATCTCTGTCTTGCGGCCGCGAAGCGCGTTCGTCCGCTGCGCTTCCGGCATTGGGGAAGTGGCGAGCCGTTGCATGCCGCTGAACGAGCCTACCAGTGTGGGCACAGCAGAAGCTCTCAGTGTGACAGGAAATTACCGACCCGAATGCCAGCGGCATTTGCGAAGAAAGCGCCGACCTTGAGAAGGCGGTTGAGGGCCTCGCAGCAGGAGCGCCGATAAGTCTGTGAAAGCATCCCCATAGCGACAGTTTGGTTATGCACGAGTTTGGTGTAGCCCTTCAGCTCTGGGCGCATACACACGGCAGCATGGCGCGAGGTTCGACCGGTCTAAGGCGCGCTTCGATGGGAATTCGTGTCTGGCCGCTACTCGCTTGGTGCGGCCATCCGTACGGGAGCAGGCTGTTGGGGAATGGTTGTCCACTGGGGAATTGGCGTTCCTGCAAAAATCACGGTTTGCGCGAAGTTTTGGACGATTGGAGAAACCATGCAGCAAGCCATACGAAAGAACGCCGTTGGCATCGTCACTGGCGGCGCATCAGGCATTGGGTACGCGATTGCGCGGCGGCTGGCCACAGAGGAAATGAAGGTTGTTGTCTTCGACAAGGACGAAACTGCATTGAACGCTGCAGTCACCGAACTGCTCGAGAAGTCTCCGACGCGAACTGTCTACGGAGTTGCAGGGGATATCCCAACGCCGTCTTCGCGGCGAACCTTGCTGAGGGAAGCGCTCAGCCTTGGCGATATCGGTCTCCTGGTGAACAACGCCGGCATTTTGAAGGGGGCGGGACCGTGGGAGAGCATTGAACAATGGCGGCAGACCATGGAGATCAATTTCTGGTCCATCGTAGAACTGCAGGCACCCTTCGTCGATCGCCTCTTGAACCAGGAGTCCTGCTCTGCGATCGTGAACGTTGGCTCGAAGGAGGGAATCACGGCCCCTCCCGGAAACGCAGCCTACAACGTGACCAAGGCTGCCTTACAGGTCCTGACCGAGCAACTCGCGCACGAACTGCGAACTCGTGCAGGTTCCAAGGTGACGGCGCATCTTTTGCTGCCGGGGTACACCTTTACAGCAATGAACTTCCCCCGAATGGCGGCTACCTCTCCGACACCTCCAGGCACTTGGTCTGCAGACCAGGTTGCCGAGCGGATAGTCGAACGCATGAATGCTGGCGATTTCTGCCTGTATTGCCAGGACGAGGAGGTAACGTGGGAAACTGACCGTCGGCGCCTCCAGTGGTCAATTGACGACATCATCAAGAATCGGCCTGCGTGGTCGCGCTGGCATCCCGACTTTCAAGCCCAGTTCCAGGCGTATGTGACAGGCGCCGATCAGGTCAAGAATCAGTGAAGGGCCGCAATGCAGGAAAGCGTCATTGGAGCCAGGCTGTCTGCAATGCTTATCCTATTCAGTAATGGTTTGCTGTATGCCACCTGGGGGGTTAGCGTTCCGTTGATCAAATCCAAATTTGACGCATCGGAAGCGGTTTTATCTCTCGCCATGGCCGCGGTTGCGCTGGGTGGTATCGTCACCATGGGAAGGGCTGGGGAGTGGATTGCTCAACGTGGGAGCGGTACGGCCTGCGTCCGAACGGGCCTGATGATGGTATTCGCTGCGGCGCCGATCCTTCTGATTCCAAGCTATCCGATTCTTCTGATCGTCCTCTTTGTCTACGGCGTCGCGACAGCGGCCAACGACGTTGCGGCGAACGCGCAAGGTGCCCACCTCGAAAACTTAACGAAGAAGTCTCTCATTGGCTCGCTACATGGAAGTTTCAGTGTCGGCGGCTTGGTGGGGGCGCTATTGGCGAGCGGATGGGCGGTCAGCGGAATGCCACCGGTGGCCAACTTGATGTCGTTATCTGCAGTCGTCTGCATCGCACTGCTGGTCGTCGCTCGTCACCTCCAAGATGAAGCACGCACATCTGATTATCCCAAACACGCGGTGGCCGGCGGATCTACCGTTGCGCGGATCCCAAGGCGTGTCCGTCGGCGTCTTCTAGCGTTTGGAGCGCTGGCCTTTTGCGCGCTGGTCGTGGAGGGAGCGTTCTATGACTGGGCGGCAGTATATATGCGGGAGGTCGTCGGCGCGCCGCGATCGTGGGTCGGATTCGGCTATGCCGCCTTTGCATTAGGGATGGCGGGTGGTCGGTTGTTCGGTGACTGGGTGCGAAACCGGGTCACGCACCAGTTCGTGATCGCAGGAAGCGGTCTTGTTGGTGTTTCGGGATTGGCTCTGATCCTGCTGAACAGTTCGGCGCATGTTGCGGTGGTTGGGTTCTTCGTAACAGGTCTAGGGCTATCAAACGTAATCCCCGTGCTCTTTTCTTCGGCAGGAAGGCTGTCGATCGGTGCTGCGTTGGCGCCATCGCAAGGGCTCGCAATGACGACACGTGTGGCGTACGTGGGGCTGCTGCTAGGACCGCTCTTCATTGGGCCACTCGCAAACGTCGTCGGGCTCCGCTGGTCATTTCTACTGGTTGCAGTCGCAATTGGCGTGGTCTGCGCAGGGTGGTTCTGGCTTAGCTGGAGGAGCGGCGGTATCCCATGGGAGTTGCGGACAAGAATTGGTCAGCCGGTATCTAGCAGTAGCGGCTTGCGCGTACAGGATGAATGAAACAATGTCTAGAGAATTTGCGAGCCAGGCCGGAGCGTCGGGAAGCCTTGTAAGGCCTCCTCACGGTCTCTTTGCCGCAATATTGACGCTTGGGCTTGGTGGACTCGCAATCGGTACAGGGGAGTTCGCCTCGATGAGCCTGTTGCCGGGCATGGCCGCGAGTACTCGGGTATCAATTCCGGAAGCTGGCGCCTATATCAGCGCGTACGCCGTTGGCGTTGTCGTCGGCGCGCCTCTCATCGCGGTGTGCGCGGCACGCTGGGCGCGGAAAATCCTCCTTTTTGCGCTACTCGCACTGGCTCTCGTTGGGTATATCGGTAGCGCAATGGCATGGGACAGCATCAGTCTACTCGTGGCCCGCTTCATCTCCGGGTTGCCGCATGGAGCGTTCTACGGCGTGGCATCGCTTGTCGCAGCGGCCATGGTTCCAGAATGCCGAAAAGCGCGGGCAATTGGATTCGTTATGCTTGGCCTAGCAGCCGCGAACGTCGTCGGTGTTCCGCTCGCGACCTGGATCGGTCAGGACTGGGGGTGGCGCGCGGCATTCTTTGCCGTGGCCATAGGATGCGTCTTCACGGCGATCATGATGCATTTCTTCGTCCCCTCTGTTGCGACCAATGCGGAGTCGAGCCCGGCGTCCGAACTGCAGGGCCTTAAGCGTCCGATGGTCTGGCTAACTCTCGCCATCGCGTCGATTGGCTTCGGTGGCATGTTTGCAGTCTATAGTTACATCACGCCCACCCTCACCGAGGTCGCCGGATTTTCCGAGCAACAAGTTCCATTGGCATTGGCCATATGGGGACTGGGTATGGTCTTCGGAAACCTTGTGGGTGGCTGGCTTGCCGACTGCGCGCTGGTCCCTTCCATTTTCGGCATGCTGGCGTGGAACGCGATATTTCTGGGCCTCTTCTCCATTGCTGTAAGCTCGCGGCCGCTGACTTTCGTAGTTCTGTTTCTCATCGGAAACGGCTTCGCTCTGGTGCCAGCGCTTCAGGCTCGACTGATGAAAGTCGCAGGCTCAGCGCAGACGCTTGCAGCCACACTCAATCATAGTGCGTTCAATATTTCGAATGCTGTAGGCGCCACGCTTGGCGGCCTCGCGATCGCGCGAGGAATGGGCTGGGCCGCGACGGGGTGGGTGGGCAGCGCCCTCGCCATTGGAGGACTCGGCTTGATGGTGCTGTCTACGTTTCGTGTTAAGTCAACGCTACGCTCCAGTGACAAGCGTGTTCGACGTGGTTGCGTGATCACTGAAGGTGCTTCACCGACGGACTGAATCGGTTTCACTTTGCAGCTTGAAAGTCTTGGTAGCCTAATGGCTGGCGAGACGTGTCGCATTCACAGTGCTCGCTGGCAATCGCGGTCAATGTGTTTATTGGCGCCCGGGTGCCAACGATAAAGGGGGGAAGAATGCAATATACAAAGCTGGGATCCACGGGGCTAGATGTCTCTCGTCTGTGTCTGGGTTGCATGACATTCGGCGATCCGCATGCTGGAGATCACCCGTGGACCGTCGGTGAGGCGGAATCTCGCCCCCTCATTCGACGTGCCATCGAACTCGGCATCAACTTCTTTGATACTGCAAACAGTTATTCCGCAGGCACATCGGAAGTTATCGTTGGAAAACTCTTGAATGAGTTTGCGCCGCGAGATCAGATCGTGCTCGCCACCAAGGTTTATTTTCCGCCAGGCGGGGCACTCGGAGGTGGGACGCGCCCCAATAGCATGGGGCTTTCCCGTAAGGCGATCATGAACGAGATCAATCAAAGTCTGACGCGCCTCGGTACGGACTACGTCGATCTGTATCAGATCCATCGATGGGACTATGGAACGCCTATCGAGGAGACGATGGAGGCGCTTCACGACGTCGTTAAGTCGGGGAAAGCTCGGTACATTGGCGCATCATCGATGTTTGCCTGGCAATTCGCTAAAGCTCAAGAAGTGGCACGCCGCAATGGTTGGACGGAGTTCGTCTCCATGCAGAACCATGTGAACTTGCTGTACCGGGAGGAGGAGCGGGAGATGATTCCGCTCTGTCGCGATCAAGGCGTCGGCCTCATTCCGTGGAGTCCCCTCGCCAGAGGAAGGCTCAGCCGGCCCTTCGGCACGCAAACGCAGCGATCAGAGACGGATGGGGTCGGCAAGCTGCTATTCGATAGCACGGAAGCCGCAGACAAGCAGGTCATCGACGCGGTGGAACACGTCTCCAGCGCGCGCGGAGTGCCAATGGCTCAAGTCGCACTTGCATGGGTGCGCTCCAAAGCCGGCGTGTCAGCGCCAATCATCGGCGCTTCGAAAATCGCTCAGTTGGAAGATGCGGTGGCGAGTCTGGAAGTAGAACTAACCAGTGACGAAAAGACACTACTTGAGGCGCACTATGTGCCCCACGAGGTCGCCGGGCACAAATAGACAGCGTACGTCTGCTCGCGTTCTGCTTTGATGCATGAACGGGATGGACTATCGTCCAGGACGGGAAACGAGATCTGAGGTGCGGACTTCTTTGTGGCTTTCGAACGGGCCTTTGATGCGGATCGTACGAAGGGGAATGCTTGATCGTGCCGCACAGGCATAAGTGCGCCGTGCCGAACGGGCGATCTCCCGGCCGCTGCTAGGTTCGAAATTGGCCTTATCGTGGGCTGCATGCAAACGGCAACCTCAATCAACTACTCTTGGAGCCGAGGAATCGTGTCAGAGCTTTCACGAAATGCATCAATCAGTTCCCGCAAGCCAGGAGGCATTCGACGGCGGCCCGGGTAATACAGGTGGAAAGCGGGTTCGATGGGTGACCAATCGCCCAAAACGACCTGCAATTCACCCCGTTCGACATATGGGGCAATCCGATCTTGAAGGCAATACATTACCCCGAGGCCAGACAGCGCCATTTCGATGCCAAGGGTCGTTTCATTGACACAGAGCTGGCCGGGAACATCGATCACACGATAGTCGTGGTCCTTTTTGAATTCCCACCGATAGATGGTGCCTTGGCCGGTTCGGATCTGAATGCAGGTGTGTAAGCGTAGATCCTCGGGCACCTTGGGTGGGACTCGTCGGTTCAGATAGCGGGGCGACGCAACCGCGACCCATCTAAGGTCCGACCCAAGTGGCACTGCCACGAGATCCTCGGGTATGGTCCCGCCAAAACGGATCCCGGCGTCAAATCCTGCAGCCAGAATATCAACCACGCGGTCGTCGACCGCAACTTCGACCTCCACGTCCGGATAGTGCTGAAGGAACGGAGGCAATAGCTTCGCCAGGACCAGGCGTGCGCCATCGCTGAGGACATTCAACCGCAACCTTCCAACAGGGCTATCGCGATGTTTGTTCATGTCCTCCAATGCATCGCCGATTTCCTGGAAGCCAATATCGAGTCGGCCCGCTAGGCGAGCGCCAGCATCGGTTAAAGATACCGTGCGGCTGGTTCGGTTAAGGAGGCGAACGCCCAGCCGCCCTTCGAGGTTGCGAATCGCATGGCTCAGTGCTGACGGTGTGATCCCTAGTTCCATGGCTGCCTGCTTGAAACTTAGCAACCTGGCCACGGCGCGAAATCCGTTCAAATCGGCAAGGTCAGCTCGGGAAATCTTGGCAATCGGTCGTACAGGCATGTAATGAGACAGGGACAATGCTTAGGTTCAAGGCGGCTAACCTTGATGACTGCGCGCGCACCTCGATATGACCAATGTGGCAACGGTGAAAGGGTCGCAACACTTCCCTCGATCATCGATCCGTTGTGCCAACCAAGGCCTGCCCAACACCGCTTCGGGAGCGCTCCTTTGTCCGGCCGCCTCGTACAAATCATGCCCGTTTTGCTGCCCAATAGTGGGATTCCACTTCGCGCAGATGGTCCTGCATTGCAGCTTCCGCAGCATCGGCATCATGCGCAGCGATGGCTTCGAAGATCCTGCTGTGGGCTTCGAAAGCGGCGTGTTCTGCGCCAGCAGATCGCAACGACGTCGCGCGCTGTTCTTCCAGCCAGCGAGCCATTGCCGTATGCAATGCCAGGAAGATGGGATTGTTGGGAATCTTCGCCAAGGCAAGGTGGAACTCGACATCCGTCCGCGTAAAGTCGGCGTCGTTTCCAAGCGCATCCTTGTTTGCCTGAAGCGCCTTTTGCAGCGTTGCAACATCGGTGTCGGTTGCGTTCTTGGCAGCGTATCGAACCAGCGAAATCTCATGCATCGTGCGCGCTTGCTGAAAGTCACGAACGCCTTCGGGCGTCGACAGGAGGTGTCGAACCGAGCCTGAAAGCTCTCCAACAAGAGCATCGGCGGATGGACGAGTGACGTAAGCGCGTTCGCCGTTTCTGATCACTACGAGACCCATCTTCTGGAGCGAGAACAGGGCCTCCCGGATTGAAGACCTTCCAACCTCGAAGGTGTCCATGAGTTCGCGCTCGGGCGGAAGGGTGTCCCCGGGGTTTAGGGCTCCGCTGAGCATCATTGACTCGAGTCGCGAGGCGACTTCCTCATAGAGCTTCTTCCGACGAATTGGCTGATTGGGAATCGAAGAAGAATCCATTTGTATTCGCGTAGTTGGGTGCCGACGTCGGAGCGTGCGCCGCATTGTCTTACCGGCGGGCCCATGGCGGTACCGGACGGCCAGCTATCCACCTATTAGACCACAAGGTGCGACCGCTGTCTGCCCAAGAATTGCTGAAATCCCACCAAGTCCGCTCTACAGGTTTCTTATAAGCCACATCAACGCGGTGCTTTCGAGGGTTTACCTGCGTTTTCGCAAAGAATTCTGGCATTTGGTCTGATAGGCGGATAGCATGTGGTCTGAAAGGTCGTCAAAAAGACGGCGAGGCTGACCAAACGGAGACGGCATGAGAGCGCAAAAGAAGCTGATCATCGAGGCACGTATCAACGAATACATGCCTCGGTCTGAGAACCCGAATATTCCCTACACGCCAGAGGAAATCGGCCGCGAAGCTGCCAAGGCAAGAGAGGCGGGGGCCAGCATTATCCATTTCCACGCGCGGCAAGCGGACGGCAAGCCGGCTCATGATGCGGAGACATTCGAGGCCTGTATCCGCGCGATCCGGGCCAATTGCGATTGCCTCGTTTTTCCCACACTAGGCCAAATCTCCAACGAGGGAGAGATGAGCCGTCTGGCTCATATCGAAGTTCTCTCCAAATCGCCAGAGACCCAGCCAGATCTTGCCCCTATCGACTGCGGTAGCACGAACATCGACCGATTCGACTACGAGGCCAGCCGGTATATGACCGGTCACCTCACCTACAAGAACGACACCAAAATTCTGGAGGCCTTTGCGCGCCGACTGCCGGAGTTGGGAGTCAAGCCGCAGTTCGTGAGCTGGACCGTGGCATTCACCCGCTGCTTCAGTGCGCTGCGAGATATGGGACTGGTAAAGGACACGCCTTATTTCATGTTCGAGTTGACCGATTGCGGAATTCTCGGCGGGCATCCCGGCACCATTCAAGGGCTGTACTCCCACCTGCCGTTCCTTCCCAAGGCGCCACTGGAATGGACAGTGTGCAACAAAATCGGCAACCCAACCGGTCCGGCGGTCGCGGCGATCGAGCTAGGCGGGCATATCGCCCTGGGCCTCGGCGACTATGGCTGGTCGGAGCTCGGTACGCCGAACAACGGGGACGTCATCAACCATTTCGCGAAGATCGCCAAGATGATGGGCCGAGAAGTGGCAACGCCGGACGAAACCCGCGCGATGTTCGGAATGGCGTAATCGAACGCGAATCAAGGAGACCAAGACATGCAAAGAATTCAGAAAACCTTCGCAGCCGTAACGCTGTCGCTGTGCAGTGCGTTCGCGGGCGCCCAGGACTATCCGGCCAAGCCGGTTTCGCTGATTATTCCGTTTTCTCCCGGTGGCACCAACGATATCGTGGGTCGGCTGGTGGCAAAGGATATGACCGCATCGCTGAAGCAGTCCGTTGTCCCGGAGAATCGGCCGGGTGCCAGCGGCACCATCGGCGCCAATTACGTTGCAAAGGCTCCTGCGGACGGCTACACGCTACTGGTGACCGATCTGTCGTTTGCCATGGCGCCGGGCCTGTACGCGCATCTCCCATTCGATCCGGTCAAGGATTTCTCGCACATCACGACGGTTGCGTCTGTACCGTTCGTCATGGTCGTGAATCCCAGCGTCAAAGCCAACAGCGTCAAGGAATTCATTGCCCTGTCCAAAGCATTTCCTGGCTCCATCAACTATGGATCGGCTGGTCGGGGTACTAACTCTCATCTGGGCGGCGAGCTGTTCCGATTGAAGACCGGCGCAGATCTGACGCACATTCCCTACAAAGGTGCCTCGGCGGCAATGCAAGACCTGCTGGGCGGCCGCATTCAAGTCATCTTCACGGCGTTGCCAACGGCATTGAACTTCATCCAGTCGGGCAAGGTGAAAGCCCTAATGGTGACCGGAGACAAGCGGGTTCCGGTGCTCCCTAATGTGCCGACTGCGAAAGAGGCGGGCGTGGCCGACATGAATCTGAAGTTCTGGGTTGGCATTGCTGCGCCGGCGCATACGCCGCCAGCCGTGGTCGAGAAACTGAGCAAGGCTGTGGTGTCCGGGCTATCGCAACCAGAAGACAAGAAGACGTTTGGTGACATCGGCATGGATGTCATCGGTGACAAGCCTGGTCAGGCAGCGAAGTTCGTCGAAACCGAAGTCACCAACTGGCGTCAAGTGATGAAGGCCGCCAACATCACGGCCGAGTGAGTCGTCCATTCGCCGCGCGATTGCGGCGGTGAGCACCCAGAGCGTGGCGCTTGGCTACGTTTATAGACAGACAATTTTGGAAGGAAAGGCAGAATGGAAGCCGAGAACAACGTTCGGGTTAGCGAAGCCAGCCTGAAGAACTACTGCGTGGAAATTTTCACGCGCGTCGGAGTGTCGCACGGCGAAGCGATTGAAGTCACGGACAACCTTGTGGAAGCCGACCTTCGCGGTGTGGATTCCCATGGAGTCGTGCGCTTTCCGATCTACATCAAGCGCTTGCTGGATGGTGGCACAAACGCTGCGCCGAAGATCACACTGGTTCGCGATGCCCTGACAAGCGCCGTCATGGATGGCGACAACGGCTTGGGTCATCTGGTCGGCATTCGGGCCATGGAGCTGGCCATCGAGAAGGGCAAGGCCGGGAACTGCGCGTTCGTGGCCGTCCGGAACAGCAACCATTTCGGCGCTGCGGCCTACTACACGGAAATGGCCGCCCGAAACAATATGATTGGCTTCAGCTTCACGATCGGCGCCATCAATCATATGACCCCTTGGGGGGGGGCCGAGGCGGTGCTGGGCAACAACCCGTTTTCGATCGCTTTTCCGACGCCAGGCGATTTTCCCATCGTCTTGGACATGGCCTGCAGTATCGCCGCGCGCGGAAAGATCATCGTCGCTGCAAAAGAGGGAACGCCCATCCCTGCCGAATGGGCCACGGGCCCTGATGGTTTGCCGACAACGGACGCCGTTGAGGCACTTAAGGGTTTCGTTGTGCCTGTGGGCGGTCCCAAGGGGTATGCGTTGACCCTGATCGTGGGTCTGCTCAGTACGATGCTCTCGGGCGCATTCTTTGGTCGCGATGTTGGCGATCTCTATGAAAAGACGACCACTGCGCAAAACAGCGGTCATTTGTTTGGTGTGCTTCCTGTAGAGGCATTCGACGATGTCGAGGCCTACATGCAGCGCATGCGAAAGGCGATGGGGGACATTACCGGTGCCAAGCGCGCTACCGGCGTCGAGCGAATTTATCTGCCCGGCGAGCGCGAGTTCATCAGCCTTGGCATGCGTCGCCGCGAGGGCATCCCGCTTGGCAACTCGCTGATCAAGGAACTGCAGGAGTTGGGCGAGCAGTACGGCGTGCCCCTGCCTCTGGCTTGATCGCGCCACAGGGACACACATCGTCTCGGTGCCGTGGATGACGAGGCACCAGACATCTTGGATTCTCTTTTCTATTTCCATCGAAGACGAGGTTGCGCATGCATGCAGTCATCGTGACTTTTGAGGTTCTGCCGGAGAAAGTCGATTTATTCCGAGATGCCATTCTCGCCAACGCCGCCACGTCCCTGGAGATGGAATCTGGTTGCGTCACGTTCGACGTCTTACAGAGTCCCGCAGCACCTCAGTTCATGTTGTATGAGATCTACCGGAGTGCGGAGGCCTTCAAGGTTCATTTGGGGATGAGTCATTTCCACGACTTTGACCGCTTGAGTAGCGCCTGGGTGGTCAGCAAGAAAGTGGAGGAGTACGGTCGTATCGAAAGCGCCACATAACGTTATTCGCGCCGCATTGTCACGGATTTCCCCCAATCCTCCAATCGCTGTGGATTGACAGCGATATTTGAATAATCCATCCATTTCGGACGGATCGAGTTTCCATGCCATTCATCGAAAGTTCCGATTCACCATCGGATTGCTTTCACTCGCCCTTTATCAGAGCGATATCCTTTCGCTCGCATCAGTCATCGGAGAGAAACATGCGACTGCGGCGTGAACGCCATACCAAAATTGTGGCAACGCTCGGACCGGCTTCATCGAGCGCGGAAGTTATCGAGCAGCTTTTCCGAGCTGGTGCGGATACGTTTCGGCTGAACTTCAGCCACGGGACCCACGAAGACCACGCACAGCGACTTCGAACGATTCGCGAAATCGAAGCTGCCATCGGACGGCCGATCGGCGTACTGCTTGACCTGCAGGGTCCGAAACTCAGAGTCGGCACGTTTTTGGCAGGCCCCGAAACTCTGGTCGCGGGCCAGCCATTCCGGCTCCAGCTTGCTGCGGTTCCCGGTAACGGTCAAGTTGTTCAGCTTCCGCATCCGGAGATCTTCGAGGCGCTGACGCCGGGCAACACGCTGCTCATTGATGACGGGCGTATCCGTTTGCGCGTCGTACGCTGCGGCCCGGACTTCGCCGAGACCGTTGTAGAGGCGGGCGGCAAGATCTCGGACAGGAAGGGCGTAAACGTTCCGGATTGCGCGCTGAAGCTATCTGCGCTCACAGAGAAGGACCACCGCGACCTTACCTTCGGCATGACGCTGGGTGTTGACTGGATTGCCCTGTCTTTCGTGCAATCAGCGCGAGACATTGAGGAGCTACGTCAGATCGTCGGGACCGGCGTTGGAATCATGGCCAAGATCGAAAAGCCAGGAGCCATCTCGGATATGGAAGGCATCGTTGCCGCGGCAGACGCGATCATGGTGGCCCGTGGAGATCTCGGGGTGGAGATGCCCCCCGAAGAAGTGCCGGCGATTCAGAAGCGTCTGACGCGACTCTGCCGGCAGGCAGGAAAACCCATAGTCGTCGCGACGCAGATGCTCGATTCGATGGTGAGTTCTCCCGCACCTACGCGTGCCGAGGCGTCCGATGTCGCCACGGCGGTCTACGACGGCGTGGATGCCGTCATGTTGTCCGCGGAATCGGCCAGCGGGGACTATCCGGTGGAGTCCGTTGCAATGATGGCACGGATCATCCGCAATACGGAAAAGGATAAGCTGCAGCGGGACACCATGGGCGCGATTGCGGCGACGCGCAGGGAAGATGCGATCGACGCCATTGGTGCCGCCATTCGCACGGTGGCAGACGTCTTGCCCCTCTCTGCCTGCGTCACCTACACGTTGTCCGGATCCAGTGCATTGCGAGTCGCCCATGAGCGGCCGAACGTCCCGATTATCGTGATGACCCCGCGAGCCGAGACGGCACGGCGGCTGGCCATAGTGTGGGGTGTTCATGCGGTCGAGGGCCAAGACGCGGAAAACGTCGAAGAGATGGTCACTCATGCCACGGAAGTGGTCCGCATCGAGGGCTTCGAGCCGGACAAGCGTCCGTTCGCCATCGTCGCAGGAATGCCTTTCCGTACGCCGGGATCGACCAATTTGCTTCGTTTGGTCTTCCCGACGGTTGTGGCCTCCCACTGAGAAACAAACATGGAAAACATGGAACAAACCACGCGCCTTCCGGATCGATTCCCGGCAAGAGAGTCGATTCCCCCACAACATCGCCTGGAAGCGCCCTTGCATCAACGCTCCATCCTCATCAATGGCGAGTTGCGTGTATGGGAGGGACCAACTCACGCAGTGCTGTCTCCTGTGCGGCTCCGCGACCCGGAGGGCAATCTGGAGCCGGTGGAGGTGGGGAGCTACCCGATCACGACCGCAGACGAAAGTCTGGAGGCACTGCACGCGGCTGTGGCGGCATATGCCGCCGGCACTGGGCCGTGGCCGACGATGTCCGTGGATCAACGCATCGCTCATGTGCAGGACTTCACTCGTCGCATCGTCGAGAAGCGCGACCTCATTGTGAAGCTGATCATGTGGGAGATTGGCAAGTCGGCGGCTGACTCGGCAAAGGAGTTCGATCGCACGATCGATTACATCCGTCAAACCATCGAGGCACTCAAGGAGCTCGACAACAACAACTCGCGGTTCCAGGTCGTAGAAGGGACCATCGCGCAGATCCGACGAGCGCCTCTTGGCGTTGTACTCTGCATGGGACCGTACAACTATCCGCTGAACGAGACTTTCACCACGTTGATTCCCGCGCTGATCATGGGCAACGTGATCCTGTTCAAGCCGCCTCGATTCGGGACGCTCCTGTTCGCTCCAATCCTGGAAGCCTTCCGGGACGCCTTGCCGCCGGGGGTTGTCAACACGGTATACGGACGCGGCGAGGAAGTCGTTCCGCCTTTGATGTCCTCGGGTCATATCAACGTCCTCGCACTGATTGGCTCTTCCCGCGTCGCGGACAAGCTGAAGAAGTTGCATCCGAAAACCAACCGGCTGCGCGCCGTCTTGGGGCTCGATGCCAAGAATGTGGCCATCGTTCTTCCGGACGCCGATCTTGATCTTGCGGTTCGAGAGTGCGTGCTCGGGTCGCTCTCATTCAATGGGCAGCGGTGCACCGCGCTCAAGCTTCTCATGGTGCATCAGTGCATTGCGGATGCGTTTGTGGAGAAGTTCTGCGCTGCCGTCTCCGCGCTTTCCGTTGGAATGCCATGGGAGCAGGGGGTCGCGATTACCCCGTTGCCCGACCGGAACAAGCCCCGCTACCTGACCGAATGCGTGGCTGATGCGGTGGAAAAGGGGGCGCGTGTCTGCAACACCGACGGCGGGCAAAGCGCCGAGTCTCTCTACATCCCGGCGGTAGTATATCCGGTTGACGAATCGATGCGGCTGTTTCGAGAAGAGCAATTTGGTCCAGTTGTTCCCATCGTGCCGTTCGACGACATTGACGAGGCACTGGCCTATGTTGAAACTTCCGACTACGGGCAGCAGGTCAGCATCTTTGGTTCGGATGCGGACACGATCGCAACGCTGGTGGATCCCCTGGTGAACCAAGTCTGTCGCGTCAACATCAACTGCCAATGTCAGCGTGGTCCCGATGTGTTCCCCTTCACAGGCCGAAAGGACTCGGCGGAAGGCACGTTGTCCGTGTCCGACGCGCTGCGTGCGTTCTCGATCAGGACGATGGTTGCTGCAAAAGACACAGCGGCATCGAAGGCGTTGCTGGACGACATCGTGCTAGGCCACAAGTCCTCGTTCGTGAACACGCGATTCATCTTCTGAGTCGCGCGGCAGATAATAGGCGCCCCGGTGGGGCGCCTGGCAGATTTCCGGGGTCTCCATGACGCCCGACTGGTGAAAAAGCTCATGTTGCCTATCTGGACGCCGAGATCGAATCGGCCGGATTCCCCTGAGACGCGCCCCGAATCTCGGAGCTCTGAGCCTGATCTCGAGAGCGTCGCTGTCATTCAAGCCCTCCATGCCGACCATCAGGAGCGGCTGAATGCCGATATCCGGTTGTTCGGGGACCTGCTCGGTTCGATCATCCAATCTCAGGAAGGCGGCGCGATGTTCGGGGTTGTGGAAGCGATCCGTCGCCTCGCGCTGCAGTTTAGCCGGACCGCAGATGCTGGTGTTCGGGCGCAGATCAACCAGACCTTGGCCGGCCTTCCGGCGGATGCCATGCAGACGGTCGCACGCGCCTTCTCGCTGTTCCTGCTTCTCGCCAACATTGCTGAAGACCAACACGAACGCCGCATCAGGCGAGCCGCGGCCATCGCGGGTCAAACACGGCGCCCTGAGAGTCTCGGTCGTAGTCTCGACAAAATGGTCTCGCTCGGCTACGCGCCCAACGAGGTACAGGGAATGTTGCGGCGACTATCTGTCATGCCGGTGCTTACCGCCCATCCGACTGAGGTAAGGCGTCAGGCGATCCTGGTGCATGAAAGGAGGATTGCGGAGTTGCTGGACGCACGAGACGGGCGCGCGCTCACGCCGGAGGAGGACCAAAGCAATCGCGATGATATTACTTTTGCGGTGCATTGCCTCTGGAACACCCGCCTTCTGCGCTTCCAGACATTGAGGCCTATCGACGAGGTGAAGAATGGAATCAGCTATTTCGAGAGGACGTTCTTAAGGGAGGTTCCACGCCTGTATTGTGGCCTGGAAGATGCCATCAGCGAGATGTGTAACGGCCCGCGCAAGAACGGGGTGTTCGCGACGCCGCCACTACTGCAGATTGGTACCTGGATAGGCGGCGATCGGGACGGGAACCCGAACATCGATGCACCCGTGCTGCGCATGGCTGCTCGCTTGCAGTTCGAGGCGTGTATTGGTCACTACCAGTCGACTCTCGGCGAACTGGTTCAGATGCTGACGCTCTCCACCGCGCGCACGCGGGTGGCGCCGGCAGTTAAGCTGATGTCCGATCGTGCCACTGGCGTATCGCCGCACACGGTCGATGAGCCATATCGGCGTGGCCTTGCCTATGTGTCCCAAAAGCTTCGAGGGACGTTGGATCAACTCACGTCTGCTAAACGAGACGGAGATATCCAGGGGGAAGAGTACTACCGCAACCCTCGCGAGCTCATGGACGATTTGAGGCAGTTCCAAGCGTCCCTTGAGCATGCCGGGAACGGAAGCCTGGCACGGGGCGAGCTACGAAACCTCGCCAAAGCTGTAGATGTGTTTGGGTTCCACCTCGCACCCATAGATCTGCGTCAGAATTCGGAGGTTCATGCGCGCACGATCGCGGAGCTCTTCCGCAAAGCCGGCGTATGCGGGGACTACCTTTCTCAACCGGAATCTGAGCGCAGGCGCCTGCTGGAACTAGAACTCTGCAGTGAACGTCCACTGTGGTCGTCGCTGGCCCTCTACAGTGAAGAGACTTCCTCGGAGATGGCTATATTCGCGGCGGCGCGGGACCTCAAGAAGGCCTACGGACCGTCCATTGTCAGGAACTGCATCATCTCGAAGACTTCGGATGTCTCGGACATCCTGGCCGTCGCGGTTCTCCTTAAGGAGACTGGCCTGATCAGCTTCGGGCTGGGCTGTCAGGACGATTGCGAGACTGTCTCGATTGTGCCGCTGTTCGAAACCATCGCAGATCTTAGGGCTGCTGGATTGATCATGGACGAGCTCTTCAACGTTCCGATTTATCGTAAGCTCGTCGTCCGGCAAAGCGATGAACACGAGATCATGCTGGGGTACTCCGACAGCAATAAGGATGGCGGCTATCTCACATCCTGCTGGGAGATCTACCAGGCCGAGGTGGCGCTGAAAGAAGTCCTCACACATCATGGCATCGTCATGCGTCTCTTTCATGGGCGCGGCGGCGCTGTCGGGCGTGGAGGCGGTCCGACTTACGATGCACTTCTCGCTCAGCCCCATGGCGCTCATTCCGGAAAGGTCCGCATCACGGAGCAGGGCGAGGTGATTGCGTCGAAGTACAAGAGCGGTGATGTTGGCAGACTGCATCTGGAAGCCCTGGTGGCAGGGAGTCTGGAAGCCTGTCTTATCGGACCGACCCTGGACCGGCAAAAGGAAGCCGTCTTTCACAGCGTCATCAAGGCGTTGTCGGACGTTGCTTACAGGACGTACCGATCGCTGGTTTACGAGACGGAGGGATTTACCACCTACTTCCGTGAATCCACGCCCCTCTCAGAGATCGCCCAACTGAACATCGGCAGTCGCCCGGCGTCGCGGAAGGCGGGGGATCACATCGACGATCTGCGCGCCATTCCCTGGGTCTTCGCCTGGTCTCAATGCCGACTGATGCTTCCTGGCTGGTTTGGCTTCGGTTCTGCGATCAATGCATGGCTTAAGGAAAGTCCCGACGGCATGACGCTTCTGCGGGATATGTGTGCATCTTGGCCATTCTTTGGCACGATGCTGTCCAACATGGAAATGGTTCTGGCCAAATCCGATCTGGGGATTGCCTCCCGCTATGCCGATCTCGTGGAGGATGAAAGCCTGCGAAACAAGATCTTCGGCAGGATTCGCGAGGAATACGAACTGACGAAACGCCACTTGTTGTCCATTATGAATGCCGAGGTATTGTTGGCAGGGAGCCCGGCCATCCGGCGGTCCATCCGCAACCGTGGCCCCTATCTGGATCCGCTCAATCATGCGCAGATCGAGCTGCTGAAGCGCCATCGCAATGGACAGGTGTGCGCAAGCATCGCACAAGGTATTCGAATGACCATCAACGGCCTGGCTCAAGGCCTGAGGAACAGCGGCTGACGGCCCTGAGCTGACAGTCCCCTTTTTCTGACGAGAGATTATGACTGCAATCGTAGACATCATTGGACGCGAGGTTCTGGACTCGCGGGGCAACCCCACCGTCGAGTGCGACGTGCTGCTGGAGTCGGGCGTGATGGGTCGCGCCGCCGTGCCCTCGGGGGCATCGACCGGCTCGCGCGAAGCCATCGAACTGCGTGACGGCGACAAGTCGCGCTACCTCGGCAAGGGCGTGCTGAAGGCCGTCGAGCACATCAACACCGAGATCGCCGAAGCCATCATGGGCCTGGACGCGTCCGAGCAGGCGTTTGTGGACCGCACCCTGATCGAACTCGACGGCACCGAGAACAAGGGCCGCCTGGGTGCCAACGCCATGCTGGCGGTGTCGATGGCCGTGGCCAAGGCCGCTGCCGAAGAGGCTGGCCTGCCGCTGTACCGCTACTTCGGCGGCTCGGGCGCGATGCAGATGCCGGTGCCGATGATGAACATCGTCAACGGGGGCGCGCACGCCAACAACAGCCTGGACATCCAGGAATTCATGATCATGCCGGTGTCGCAACCCAGCTTCCGTGAAGCCCTGCGTTGCGGCGCCGAAATCTTCCATGCGCTCAAGAAGATCCTGGCCGACAAGGGCATGTCCACCGCCGTGGGCGACGAGGGCGGCTTCGCCCCGAACTTCTCGTCCAACGAGGAATGCCTGAACACCATCGTCCAGGCCGTCGAGAAGGCTGGCTACCGCATGGGCGAGGACGTGCTGCTGGCGCTGGACTGCGCCGCGAGCGAGTTCTACCACGAAGCCGAAGACGTCTACGTGCTGGAGGGCGAAGGCCTGAAGCTGTCGTCGACGCAATTTGCCGATTACCTGGCCAACCTCTGCGACAAGTTCCCGATCGTCTCGATCGAGGACGGCATGGCCGAAGGCGACTGGGATGGCTGGAAGACGCTGACGGACAAGCTTGGCAAGCGCGTGCAATTGGTGGGCGACGACCTGTTCGTGACCAACACCAAGATTCTGAAGGAAGGCATCGAGAAGGGTATTGGCAACTCGATCCTCATCAAGATCAACCAGATCGGTACGCTGACCGAAACGTTCGCTGCCATCGAGATGGCTAAGCGGGCGGGCTACACCGCCGTGATCTCGCACCGCTCGGGCGAGACGGAGGACAGCACGATCGCCGACATCGCCGTGGGCACCAACGCCGGCCAAATCAAGACCGGCTCGCTGTCGCGCTCGGACCGCATCGCCAAGTACAACCAACTGCTGCGCATCGAAGAGGCGCTCGGAAATACCACCTCATATGCGGGTCGATCGACCTTCATTTGCCTGCGCCAGATAAGTCAGGGCAAGTAGGGCGATACCATCACCATGATCGAGTCAAAGACCTACAATCATTGAAACGGAAGGAGCGCAACATGTCGAAACCATTGTTGGGCTGCGTTGCAGACGATTTTACTGGGGGCACGGATCTCGCCAGCATGCTGGTGAAGAGCGGAATGCGGACCATACAAACCATCGGAGTTCCCCAGAGTACTGTCCTGGATGCCGATGCAATCGTTGTCGCACTGAAGACTCGTACATTGCCGGTCCGTGACGCAGTAACAGAATCGCTCGAAGCCCTGCGCTGGTTGCAACGGGTGGGCTGCAGACAGTTCTACTTCAAGTATTGCTCGACTTTCGATTCGACGCCGGTAGGAAACATCGGCCCGGTGATTGACGCGATGATGGAGGAACTCGGCACGGACTTCACTATCGTTTGTCCGGCATTTCCGGAGAATGGTCGTACGGTGTACAACGGTTATCTCTTCGTCGGGGATGTCCTGCTAAGCGAGTCGGGCATGAGAAATCACCCGCTGACACCGATGACGGACTCGAATCTCGTCCGTGTTCTTGCGCCCCAAACGAAGCAACAAGTCGGGCTGGTGGCACGTAGTGTCGTCGCCGAAGGGCGAGACGCGATCCGCGCAGGCTTTGACCGGTGCAAGGAGAAGGGCCAACAGATCGCGATCGTGGACGCGATCGAAAATGAAGATCTGTACCGAATTGATGAGGCGGTAGCCGACCTGCCGCTGCTGACTGGCGGATCAGGTCTCGCAATTGGTCTGGCTGACAACTTCCGGCGCACGGGAGCACTGAGCGTCTCGACAGATGCAGCCAAGCTCGATCCGAGTTCTGGTCGCATGGTGCTGCTGTCCGGAAGCTGCTCTGTGGCGACGAATGCCCAAGTCGAACATTGGCTGACGGATCATCCGGGATTCAAGATCAATCCCTTGGCCATCCATCGAGCAGAGGATTTGGCCTCTTCGGCAGTGGAGTGGGTCATGCAGCACGACGAGCCCGTCCTCGTTTATGCCAGTGCTAAGCCCGACGAGGTCGCTCAGGTCCAGCAACAGCTCGGCGTGGAAGCGGCCGGCCAGTTGGTGGAGGCGGTGCTTTCGGCGATTGCAGCAGGACTCCGTGAACGGGGCTTCAAAAAGTTCATCGTCGCCGGCGGTGAAACTTCGGGCGCCGTTGTCAAGGCACTCAATGTGAAGGGATTGCGCATCGGAGCGTCCATCGCGCCAGGCGTTCCCTGGACGCAATCGCTTGATGGAGAGCCGATCGCACTGGCACTCAAATCGGGGAACTTTGGCACCGTCAGCTTCTTCGAGGAGGCGATGAGACAATGTCCCTAAGCGAATCGAAGCTCCGTGAGGAAATCGTGCTAGCCGCAAAATCGATCCTCGACCGAGGATTGACACACGGAAGCACCGGGAACATCAGTGTGGCGATGGAGGATGGCTGGCTGCTAACGCCGACCGGCGCCTCCCTCGGTAACCTTGACCCCGCACGGCTGTCGAGGCTGGATCGTGACGGGCGACATATCGCTGGCGATGCTCCCACGAAGGAAAGTTTGTTGCATTTGGCGATGTATCAGGAGCGAAGGGGCGCGAGGGCTGTCGTGCATCTACATTCGACGCACTCCGTTGCCTTGTCGTTGGACCCGGACCTAAATCCTGACGATCTTCTTCCTCCGTTGACCGCTTACTATGTGATGCGGGTCGGCTCCTTGCCTCTGGTTCCTTATTTTGCGCCGGGAGACCCTAAGCTGGCGGACGCTATCCGGTCTTGGGCAGGAAAGCATCACGCGATGCTCTTGGCGCACCATGGTCCAGTGGTGGCTGGCAGCAGCCTGGCCGCCGCGACTGACGCGGCCGAGGAGTTGGAGGAGACCGCGAAGCTCTTCATGATGCTTCGAGGCAGAAAAACCCGTGAACTCTCTGCCGAGCAGGTCGGGGCGTTGCGAAGCAAGTTCGGGCCCCCTGGTTAGTGGACTGCGTTTGCGGGCCGGATCGTGCCGCACGATGAGAAGGTCACGAGGCTGGCGTGAGAGGGCAACTATGGATTGACGCGGACATTTGCCTTCTCGCACACTGACGGCCATTGATCGAAAAGAGCCTCGTTGGACGAGGTGCACGACAACTTCACGCTATGCTGACGCGCCGGCTATCTTTAAATGCGTTGCGAGCCTTCGAGGCGACTTCGAGACTTCGGAGTATGTCCGCAGCGGCTGACGAACTTTGCGTGACGCACGGCGCAGTCAGCCGCCATATCAAGCTGCTCGAGGAGAATCTCGGGGTTACGCTCCTGACTCGCGGTCCGCACTCGACTGAAGCGACACCCGCTGGGCGAAGACTTGCGGAAGACCTGGCGCGAGCCTTTGGACTCATCGAAGCCAGCCTGGACCAGTTCAAGGAGGGACCGCTGACGATCTCGTGCTCGCCATCGGTGCTGATGTTCTGGCTGTTGCCGCGCATTTCTCACTTCAATCAGAACCACCCCGAAGTTCAGTTGCAATTCAACATGAACTACGAGAACGTCGACTTCCTCCGGGATCGCATCGCAGTGGCGATGAGCAATTCGACGTTCACGCCTCCGCCGGAGGTTGATCTCAAAGACGTCGCGCTGGAGG
The DNA here is from genome assembly GCF_019602855.1 of Cupriavidus pinatubonensis. GTDB lineage: Bacteria > Pseudomonadota > Gammaproteobacteria > Burkholderiales > Burkholderiaceae > Cupriavidus > Cupriavidus pinatubonensis. Next base: position 480,721 of record NZ_CP080769.1, on the reverse strand, counting down.
AGATCGGGCCCGTCTGCGCGCCGGACTACGCCGAAGCGGCCTCAATTCGGAATCTGGTGGACCTACGGGAAGCCCATCTGCTGGCGACGAAAACCAGGCCGGACGCTTGGCAAGACTGGGTTTCCAGCGTGGGCCTTCCGGGTCACTTGCAACCCAAGCAGCACTACGATCATTTCTATCTCCTCATCCAGGCCGCCGTGTGCGGGTTGGGTGTCGCAGTGGTACCCAAAATGCTCGTCCAAAACGACCTCGAGTCGGGCAAACTCGTGGCCCCCTTCGGCTTTATCCCCGGCGGACGAAAACTTGTTTTGTGGACCGCTTCCCGTCTCGCATCTCGACCAGATGTAAAAATGCTCGTTGAGTGGCTAGCAAATGAGCTGGCAAAATCCAATGCATCCGGTATTCAGAACTAGCGACTTGGTTATCTAGAAGTAAAGATCACAGCATCTCTCTACGCCTTTCTGAAACGGGTTCAAATCCCCTTGGTACCGAGATACTCTCTCGGTAGCCGCCCATTTCGCGCCTCCTGCGGTGCAGCATTTTACTAGCTTAGCTATCAGTCGCTGTTCGCGGCATCATATTAGGACTTACCCCGAGAGAGGTTGCGGCTGGGCCGTGGGTGGCCGAGCTGAGACCTACGGCCGCCCTTGATGTACAGCGCTTTGCGGGTTTCCGAACCATGGCTGTGAGTTTATTTCACAGCCCGCCGACTTAATTTGATTTGTCGTCAGAAACGGTCGAACTTATATTTCGTCCACGCAGTTAGATAACCGACATATGGAGGGACGTTATGCGTTTGCACGGAAAGGTGGCTCTGGTAACTGGCTCGGGCCAAGGGATTGGTCAGGCGATTGCAAATCGATTTTCCAGTGAAGGTGCGCATGTCGTCGTGAGCGATATTGTGGCGGAGCGTGCAGCGGCAGCGGCCGCAGAAATCCAGAAGAAGGGCGGAAAGGCATCCCATGTTCTCCTGGACGTGGCAAACGAAAGTAGCATTCAGGCGGCTTTTGAGGAAATCGCTGCGGATTTCGGTGGCGTCGATATCCACGTGAATAATGCCGGCGTGGGGATCAATGCGCCCTATGTCGAATACAAGGTCGCAGATTTTGAGTTGATGCTCAAGGTCAACCTGACGGGCGCTTTCCTTTGCGGACAGTACGCCGCACGACAGATGCTCAAGAAGAGCAGCGGCCGGATCATCAATATTGTGTCGCTCTCGGGCCAGCGCGGGGGGATGGGACGCACCGGCTATGGCGCATCGAAGGCCGGCCTCGAAGTGCTGACCAAGATCATGGCGGTCGAACTGTCGCCCCACGGCATCAATGTCAACGGCATTGCCCCGGGGCCGATCGAGTCGGACGTAACGCGTGCGATGCACGCTGCCAGTGGCACGCGGGAAGCCTATCGCTACTTGGTCCCCATGCACCGTTACGGCGAGGTCGACGAGATCGCTGCAGCCGCCGCCTTCTTGGCTAGTGACGATGCTAACTATATCAACGGCCACATCCTCAACGTTGACGGCGGCTTCGGCACCGCGGGTCTGATGTACCCGCTTCCGCGCACCGAAGGATGAGTGTGACGCAAATGGAAAACCTCGAAGTCGAACATCACTACGCGACCGTCGGCGATTCCCGCGTTCATTTTGTGACCGCGGGACAGGGCCCAGCCCTGGTGCTGCTGCACGGCTGGCCGCAGACCTGGTACTCCTGGCGCAAGGTCATTCCTGCGCTCTCGCAACGTTTCAAGGTGATCGCACCGGATCTGCGTGGGCTTGGCGATTCGTCGCGACCACGGGACGGTTTCGACATGAAGCGGGTATCCGGCGATGTTGCGGAACTGCTGACGGGCGTGCTGGGGATCAAGGAGATCTATCTGGCGGGGCACGATTGGGGTGGTCCTGCCGCGTTTGCTCTCGCGGCTTTCAATCCAGGCCTCGTTCGGAAGCTGGTGATGCTTGATGCGGCGGTACCTGGCGATGGAAGCGGCACGTACAACCAGAACGGGCGGCGCTGGCACCACGCGTTTCATCAGGTCACTGATCTGCCCGAGGCGCTGATCGCGGGTCGAGAGGACATTTACTACCGATACTTCTTCAAGCAGTTCGGCTTTGTCCAGGATGCGATCAGCGAGGCGGACATCGGAGAGTACCTTCGCACTTATCGCGACATCGGCACGCTCCGGACCGGCCTGGGCTACTACCGCGCGGTCCCGCAGACCGTGCGCGACAACGAAGCGTGGCTGAAGGAAAACCGTTTGCTGATGCCGGTGCTGGCATATGGCGGCGGAGAGGCGTTTGGTCGCGGCCAGGAAGGCTTCACCTCCTTGCAGCGTGTGGCCAACGACGTGAAAGGCGGCGTGATCGCGGATTGCGGTCACTGGGTGCAAGAGGAACGCCCGGACTTCGTCGTGCAAGAAATGGTTTCGTTCCTCGGGAGTTGAAACGATGTCTGAATTATTTGCGATCGGTGAGTCTGTGCCACAGCAGAAGCGCTCGGCTACTCGCCCCGAGTTCTTTGCCCGCTATCTGGTGGAAAGCTGGGTGCCGTCGGCCAAGGCCGCGACGGTCATCGCGGGGGAACAATCCAGTGGTACGTTCATGCAACTGCCGGGTGAAACGGCAGAACTGCAGGAGCGTTTCCGGGCTCGCGTGTGCAGCGTTGAAGATCTTGAGCCGGTCTCGGAGCCGACCTTGCGAAGTGCGCATGCGGAGCGGCGGGGTCATACCGGCAAGTACTATCGCGCGATCGTAGAATTGGCGTTCCCGATTGCGAATGTCGGGCCGAATCTTCCCACGTTGCTCGCGACAGTTGCCGGCAATCTCTTCGAACTCGGCGAGGTGACGGGGTTGAAGTTGCTGGATATCGATGTGCCGGCAGAATTCGCCGCGGCGTTTCCTGGGCCAAAGTTCAGTATCGATGGCACACGCGAGTTGGCGGGTGTCTTCGGCCGCCCCATGATCGGCACCATCATCAAGCCCAGCGTAGGGCTGACGGTCGATCAAACCGCCGCCTTGGTCGACGATCTCTGCGCGGGTGATATCGACTTCATCAAGGACGATGAGCTGCTGGCCAATCCGCCGTATGCGCCATTCAAGGAGCGCGTAGAGGCCGTCATGCCGGTGCTGCTCAAGCATGCCGATCGCTTGGGGCGCATGCCGATGTACGCCTTCAACATCAGCGGCGGCATCGATGAAATGCGACGCAACCACGATATCGTCGTTGAGGCCGGCGGCACCTGCGTCATGGTAAGCCTTAACTGGACCGGCATGGCTGCCATCCAGCATCTGCGCGAATACTCCGAGCTTCCCATCCACGGCCACCGCAATGGCTGGGGCGCGCTCACGCGTCATCCTTCCCTAGGCTTCGATTTCCGTGCGTTCCAGAAGCTCTGGCGTCTTGCCGGTGTCGACCACGTCCACGTGAACGGGCTGAAGAGCAAATTCTGGGAGCCGGATGACTCGGTTATCGCATCGGCTCGGGCCTGTCTCACGCCGTTCGCCGGTGTTGCGCCTGCCATGCCGGTTTTTTCGTCCGGCCAGTGGGCCGGTGTTGCGCCTGAGCTGTATGGGTATCTCAAGACCACCGACCTCATGCACCTTGCCGGTGGCGGCGTGATTGGCCATCCGGACGGTATCGCTGCCGGTGTCACCAGCATGCGTCAGGCATGGGAAGCCGCTGTTGCTGGCGTGAGCCTGGAAAAGGCGTCTGCGAAGCATGTCGAGCTGCGCAACGCGATCGCAGAATTCGGATCGAAGCTATGAAATCCAAACTCAAGGTTGCGTTCCTGGGCGACGACTTTACCGGGTCGACGGATGCCCTGGAAATGCTGGCAATGGCCGGACTGCGCTGCGTGTTGTTTCTTCGTCAGCCGTCGAAGGAGCTAGTCGGCCGGTTCGAAGGCCTGGATGCGGTAGGCATTGCCGGTGATAGCCGAGGCATGACGCCACAGGAAATGGATACCCATCTTCCACGACTGTATCGCAGCCTCGTGGAGTTGGACCCGGCAGTTGTTCATTACAAGGTCTGTTCGACCTTCGATAGCTCGGCGGAGATTGGCAACATCGGGCACGCCATGCGTCTGGCGCGTGACTCGGGGCATTTCGCGGCCGGTCCGATTGCCGTGGTTGGGGCCAATCCGTCCTTGCGACGCTACTGCGTGTTCGGCAATCTGTTTGCGGCGTCGGCGACTGACGGCAACGTGTATCGCATCGATCGTCATCCGATCATGAGTGTCCACCCCGTCACGCCAATGCGTGAGTCGGACTTGGCCGTACACCTCGCCAACCAGTCGCCCATGACGTTTGGGCGCCTAACCTACGGAGACCTTGAGTCAGCCGGGGAGCGCCTCGACGAGCACTGTGACCGTCTGTGGGATGCGCAGACAGATGCCGTCCTCTTTGATGGTGCGAATGAAGGCCACATGAGTGCGGTCGGAAAGCAATTGGTGCGTATCAGTAACCAAGGCGCTCGCCCTTCCTTCGTGGTTGGATCGTCCGGGGTTGAATTTGCGTTGACCCGTGCCTGGGGAGCGTCGACGCAGAGTGTTCCTGCCATGCCTGCGGCGACGGCAGTGAACCAAGTGCTTGCCATTTCCGGCAGCGGCTCGGCGCTGACGGCACGGCAGATCGAACGGGCGCGAGAGAGCGGGTTCGAGCTGATTGCCGTGAACGCCCGCAATCTCGTCGACGATGGGAAGTGGGAGGCCGAGGTCGAGGAAGCCGTCGGCAGCGCCGTCGTCGCGCTGAAGGCGGGCAAGAGCGTGTTGGTCCATACCGCAAAAGGGCCCGGCGATCCGCGGATCGCCGAGATGTTGGCCTACATGCAGCGTGATGGCGCGAGCGCCGCCCAGGCGCGGCACGAGGGCGGTCGGCTCCTCGGCGTCGGCCTTGGGAACCTGACCCGCGAGATCATGGATCGCGTCGAGCTTCGCCGTCTGCTAATCGCAGGCGGTGACACCTCCAGCCAGATTATGCAGGTGGTCGGCGCGGACGCATTGATGGTCAGCGCTCGGCTTGCTCCGGGTGCGCCGTTGTGCCGCTTGATTTCCAAGTCGCCATCGCTTGACGGCCTGGAGGTCGCCTTGAAAGGCGGCCAGATGGGCAATCTGAACTTCTTTGAGGAGGGGCGACGCGGTATCCAGAGGTAACGCCCATATCAGGAGTGGCCGGGGCACAAAGAGAGACAACAACGGTGCCTCGGGCTTAACCAGTTGAGAAAGCCTCAGTAAACAGTACGGGTGGGCGAGTTCCGACACCGATGACATGCTTACAACGTGACCGTACCCGTGCTCGATGAAAGATCAGCGCATGCACCAGAGTCACGATAAAACAGATTCACATAGGAGACAGACAATGGACACGGTTCGTTCGACGAAGCCAGATGCCGCGCTACACAGCGGCTCTGGCTCTCGAAGTCTACTTACGGCCGAGCGAGCGCTCGTGCTCGCGGTTGAAACAGTAGCGGCCATTCTTGTGGCAGCCGAAGTGATTGTGCTGCTCGCGAGCGTCGTGTCGCGATACGCGCTGCATCTGCCTTTGGTTTGGGCCGATGAAGTCGCCTCGATCTTGTTCCTCTGGCTCGCGATGATCGGCTCGGCTGTCGCGTTCCAGCGTGGTGAGCATATGCGCATGACCGCCATGGTCAGCCGGGCATCGCCGAAGACCCGAAGCTTCCTCGAGGCGTTTGCACTGACGACCTCGCTGCTGTTCATCGTGCTGATTTCGCCGGCCATCCTGCACTACGTCGAGGAGGAGGCGTTTATTCGTACCCCCGCGCTGGACATCCAGAACACGTGGCGCGCGTCGGCGATTGCGGCCGGCTTCATCTTAATGGCTGTGTTCTGCTTCATTCGTCTGATTCGCCAAGGCGCGGCCAGGCAGACCGTCCTGGCAGTAGCGGCCTCGATCCTTGCGGCTGGGGCACTGTGGTTGCTGCAGCCGGTGTTCGGCCAGCTTGGCAACGTGAATCTGGTGATTTTCTTCGTTGGCATCGTCGGCGCGTGCGTGTTTTCCGGTGTACCGATCGCGTTCTCATTCGCCACGGCGACCCTCGGCTACCTCAGTCTGACGACTTCGACCCCCACGGAAGTGATCGTTGGCCGCATCGACGAAGGTGTGAGCCACTTGATTCTGTTGGCCATTCCGCTGTTCGTCTTCCTCGGCCAGCTCATCGAGATGAATGGCATGGCCCGGGCGATGGTCGGCTTCCTCGCTAGCCTGCTGAGCCACGTTCGAGGCGGCCTGCATTATGTGCTCGTGGGTGCCATGTACCTGGTGTCGGGCATCTCGGGATCGAAGGCGGCGGACATGGCTGCCATCGCCCCGGTTTTGCTTCCGGAAATGAAGCAACGCGGCGCGAAAGAAGGGGACCTGGTTGCGCTGCTCGCCGCGACCGGCGCACAGACAGAGACCATTCCGCCCAGTATTGTGCTGCTGACGATTGGCTCCGTCACAGGGGTGTCCATCTCAGCCCTGTTCACCGGTGGCATGATTCCCGCGCTGGTGCTGGGTGTGATGCTTTGTGGCGTGGTCTACTGGCGGAATCGTCACGAAGTCGTCGCTCCGCGCACGGAAGCGGGTCCCGGCGCTCGCCGCGCCAGTCTCAAGGCGTTTGGCCTTGCGGTTCCCGCAATTGCCTTGCCGTTCGTGATCCGGGCCGCTGTGGTGGAGGGTGTGGCAACGGCGACGGAAGTTTCGACCATCGGCATTGTCTACTCGGTGGTTGTCGGCATTCTGTTCTATCGGCAGTTCGATTGGAAGCGCATCGGACCCATGCTCGTGGAGACGGCGTCGCTGTCGGGCGCGATTCTCCTGATCATCGGTACCGCAACCGGGATGGCGTGGGCGCTGACTCAGTCTGGTTTTTCGACTGCGCTGGCGCAGATGATGAGCGGTCTTCCCGGCGGCGGCGCAGTGTTCCTCGCTGTGTCCATCCTGGCGTTCGTCATTCTGGGAAGTGTGTTGGAAGGCATTCCTGCGATCGTGCTCTTCGGACCGCTCTTATTCCCCGTCGCGCGCGCCGTTGGCATTAACGAAGTGCATTATTCCATGGTCGTCGTGCTCGCAATGGGGATCGGCCTGTTCGCGCCGCCGTTCGGTGTGGGGTATTACGCTGCAAGTGCGATTGCCAAGGTGAACCCCGATAAGGGTATGAGGCCGATTATCGGATACGTTATCGCGATGGTCGTCGGTCTCGTCCTGGTCGCGGTATTCCCATGGCTGTCCATCGGGTTGCTGTAATCGAGAAATAGAAACCGTCAATGGAGGCAAAAGTGAAAATTAGCCGTCGAAACTTTACGATTGGGTTGGGCACCGCAGCGGCATCACTTGCAATGCCACGGCTTGCTAGTGCCGCGCCGCAGTACACCTTCAAATTTGGATTCAATCTGGCGGAAAGCCACCCGATTACTGCGCGCGCCAAGGAAGCGGCTGCGAAGATTCTCAAAGAGTCGGGCGGTCGGCTCGAGGTGAGGGTGTTTCCCAACAATCAGTTGGGTGGGGACACCGATATGCTGGCACAGCTCCGTACCGGCGGCCTTGAGCTCTTTCTCAACTCCGGCATCAATGTGCTGTCGACCTTGATCCCATCGGCATCGGTTTATGGGCTTGGCTTCTTGTTCCCCGACTACCCCGCTGTATGGCGTGCGATGGACGGTGACCTGGGCAAGTACGTCCGCAACCAGATCACTAAAGCAGGCATTGTTCCGTTCGACAAGATGTGGGACAACGGATTCCGTAATGTCACGACCAGCACGAAACCCATCAAGACGCCGGAAGACCTGAAGAACCTCAAGATCCGCGTCCCTGTGGGGGCGCTGTGGACGTCGATGTTCAAGGCCTTTGGTGCGGCGCCGGCCAGTATCAACTTCAACGAGGTCTATTCTGCTCTGCAGACCAAGCTCGTGGATGGTCAAGAGAATTCGCTGGCCAATATCTATACTGCGAAGCTCTTTGAGGTGCAGAAGTACTGTTCCATGACTGGCCATATGTGGGACGGATTCTTTTGTGTGGCCAACCGGAGGGCCTTCGAAGGACTGCCACAGGATTTGAAGACCATCCTCACCAATAACCTCAATGCGGCCGCGCTGGGAGAGCGCGAGGACATGCTCAAGTTGACGTCAACCTTCCAGGAGCAGATTGCAGCCAAGGGGGTTATTTTTAACAAAGTGGATACGGCACCGTTCCAGGACGCACTGAAGAAGGCTGGCTTCTACAAGGAGTGGCGGGCCAAGTATGGCGAGGAATTATGGGCCCTCGTGGAAGCCACCGCGGGCAAGCTGACCTGATGGGTAACGCGTAGTGCGTTTAGCGCCACGGTTTTTGCATTCTCCATGGTGAATTTTAGCCGGACCCATCTTCGATGGCTCCGGCTGTGTTTTTTGTTTGGCGGCGGCTGCCTGACTTTGCATGCCGGACAATAAATTGAGAGCGAATGGACGCGAACGTCTTGAGTAATGAGATCGAACTGGCGTGCAAGGCGCTGCGTGAAGAGCGGGTCATCGCCTATCCGACAGAGTCCGTCTTCGGCTTGGGGTGCAATCCTTTGGCCCAAGCTGCGGTACAGGAAGTGTTTGCACTAAAGAATCGAAGTCCGGGGCAGGGCTTTTTGTTGATCGGGTCCAGCTTCGATCAGGTGGCGCCCTACATTGATTTCAACAAGATTGCCCCCAGCCGAGTCGACGCCATCTGCGCGCAATGGCCGGGGCCCTCTACCTGGATATTCCCCGCTTCCTCAAGGGTGCCAGCCTGGCTGGTAGGCCGCCACACCGGCATCGCGCTACGTGTGACCGCACATCCCGTCGCTGCGGATATTTGTCGGACGTTCGGAGGGCCCATCGTATCCACCAGCGCCAATCCGCACGGCTTGCCGCCCGCCACGTCCGCATCGCGGGTACGTGAGTATTTTGACGACCGATTGGGGGCGATCATAAATGGTGAACTGGGTGGAGCGGAGCGACCGACTCCGATTCGAGATGCGCTCACCGGCGAATATCTGCGGATTTGATCCGCCACCAAGGTGAGCCGTTTCAACCCCCAAAGGGCGATGAGAGGCGAACTGCTATCATGTCATCTACTGGTCTAATGACATAAAGTAGAGGCCTTGAATGGTTAGTCCTGAACCGATCCCGCGCCGCAGGCTGTATGAAGACGTGCTTGAGCGACTCAGCGAACGGATTCGCAGTGGAGAAATCGCGCCCGGAGAGCAATTGCCAGCCGAGCGGGATCTGATGGAGCACTATGGCGTCGGACGACCTGCAATCCGAGAGGCGCTTCAGTCTCTGGAGCGCGCGGGTATCATCGAGATTGTCCACGGCGAACGTGCGCGCGTAGTCGTTCCAACGGCCGATCACCTCATGCGGCAGATTGGAGCCGGCGCGCAGCACCTTCTCCGGTCCAATCCGCATTCGCTCGAACATCTCAAGGGCGCCAGGCTCTTCCTCGAAACCGGGATGGCGCGACTCGCCGCCTTGAATGCCACGGACGGCGACATCGAGTTGCTGAGAAAGCGACTCGAAGAGCAAAGGGCTGCGAAGCAAAATCCGGAGGAATTCCTTGTCCGCGATATGGCGTTTCATCGTGAGCTAGCTCGAACGACGGGAAATCCCATCTTTCCCGCGATTGTCGAGGCAGTGTTTCAATGGGCGAGGGAATATTATCGCGGCATCGTTCGGGCCCCCGGCGCGGAAGAACTGACCCTTGAAGAACACCAAAAGGTCGTCGAAGCGGTGGCCAGGCGGGACGCAGACGCCGCCGCCAAGGCCATGGAGGATCATTTGACCCGCGCTAATGCGCTGTACAAGACCATTCGGGGCGAGAGCGTCACATTGAGCTGACTTCTACGTTCCAGTAACGCCACGGAGCGCCCATTTCGGGCGCTCTTTTTGTTTTTGCGCGTCGAACGGGTTGGCCGCACCTACCGCCCGGGTTAACCCCCATCTTTTTCGACTTGGACTTTTGGTGTAGTCATCATACCATTACACCAGCACCAAGCTGATGGGCGTAGGTGCCGTCGCGGTCGGTATCGACTGCAAGGCTGAATTGAATTCAATGGAGATACATGTGAAAGAGAAGATCGCGCTGTTCGGGGCAGGCGGGAAAATGGGAGTTCGCCTGGCAAAAAATCTGCTGAAGTCGGACTATCGGGTCAGCCACGTAGAAGTCAGTCAAAAGGGCCAACAGCGCCTCCGTGACGAGCTCGGCATCGAGTGTGTGAGCACCGACGCGGCACTTGATGGCGTAGACGTGGTGATTCTCGCGATCCCGGACACGATCATTGGAAAGATCGCAGCCGAGATCGCGCCAAAGCTGCCGGCTGGCACCATGGTTATGACACTGGATGCCGCCGCGCCTTTTGCGGGCCATTTGCCTGATCGGCCGGACCTTGTCTACTTCGTTGCACATCCGTGTCATCCGCCGATCTACAACGACGAGACCGAGCCTGAAGCGCGACGGGACTACTTCGGTGGTGGCGCGGCCAAGCAATCCATTACCAGCGCGTTGATGCAGGGTCCGGAGGAAGCGTTTGACCTCGGGGAAGAAGTGGCCAAGGTCATCTATGCGCCGATCCTCCGTTCCTATCGTCTGACCGTGGAACAGATGGCGATACTGGAGCCAGGCCTGTCTGAGACCGTTTGCGCAACCCTGCTCCAGGTCATGCGTGATGCCATGGACGAAACGGTTCGCCGCGGTGTTCCCGCCGAGGCCGCACGCGACTTCCTGCTCGGGCACATGAATATTCTCGGCGCCGTGATCTTCAACGAGATCCCGGGAGCGTTTTCGGATGCCTGCAACAAGGCAATCGAATTCGGCAAGCCGCGTTTGATGCGAAGCGATTGGATCAAAGTGTTCGACCGGGAGGAGATTGCGGATAGCATCCGGCGTATCACCTAGGTCGCTAATTTCTGGGGCCTGCGGCGAAAGGGCCGCAGCCGGGCAGTACGCCTCGCCTTTCGCAGGCGAGGTCGAAGGGTCCCGCAAGAGACAAGCCTGGACGCGCGGGGCAATCCGCGGCGGCTTTCCATTCGACAAGTGCCAACGTCTCGCGAAGTGGCGCGGGCACCCGGTCCTATGGTTGCTCAGCGCAGATTGTAGAGCGCGCTCTTTCCCCCATATGACGTGGTATCTCCGAGCGCCTCTTCGATGCGCAGCAGTTGGTTGTACTTGGCGATGCGGTCCGAGCGCGACAGCGAGCCGGTCTTGATTTGGCCGGCGTTGGTGCCCACGGCGATGTCGGCGATCGTGCTGTCCTCCGTCTCGCCCGAGCGGTGCGAGATCACGGCGGTGTAGCCCGCCCGCTTAGCCATCTCGATGGCAGCGAACGTTTCGGTCAGCGTACCGATCTGGTTGATCTTGATGAGGATCGAGTTGCCAATACCCTTCTCGATGCCTTCCTTCAGAATCTTGGTGTTGGTCACGAACAGGTCGTCGCCCACCAATTGCACGCGCTTGCCAAGCTTGTCCGTCAGCGTCTTCCAGCCATCCCAGTCGCCTTCGGCCATGCCGTCCTCGATCGAGACGATCGGGAACTTGTCGCAGAGGTTGGCCAGGTAATCGGCAAATTGCGTCGACGACAGCTTCAGGCCTTCGCCCTCCAGCACGTAGACGTCTTCGGCTTCGTGGTAGAACTCGCTCGCGGCGCAGTCCAGCGCCAGCAGCACGTCCTCGCCCATGCGGTAGCCAGCCTTCTCGACGGCCTGGACGATGGTGTTCAGGCATTCCTCGTTGGACGAGAAGTTCGGGGCGAAGCCGCCCTCGTCGCCCACGGCGGTGGACATGCCCTTGTCGGCCAGGATCTTCTTGAGCGCATGGAAGATTTCGGCGCCGCAACGCAGGGCTTCACGGAAGCTGGGTTGCGACACCGGCATGATCATGAATTCCTGGATGTCCAGGCTGTTGTTGGCGTGCGCGCCCCCGTTGACGATGTTCATCATCGGCACCGGCATCTGCATCGCGCCCGAGCCGCCGAAGTAGCGGTACAGCGGCAGGCCAGCCTCTTCGGCAGCGGCCTTGGCCACGGCCATCGACACCGCCAGCATGGCGTTGGCACCCAGGCGGCCCTTGTTCTCGGTGCCGTCGAGTTCGATCAGGGTGCGGTCCACAAACGCCTGCTCGGACGCGTCCAGGCCCATGATGGCTTCGGCGATCTCGGTGTTGATGTGCTCGACGGCCTTCAGCACGCCCTTGCCGAGGTAGCGCGACTTGTCGCCGTCACGCAGTTCGATGGCTTCGCGCGAGCCGGTCGATGCCCCCGAGGGCACGGCGGCGCGACCCATCACGCCCGACTCCAGCAGCACGTCGCACTCGACGGTGGGGTTGCCCCGCGAGTCCAGAACCTCGCGTCCAATGATGTCTACGATTGCAGTCATTGCGATTTGGTAGCTTGATACGTTCAGATTGAATTGGGATTAGATTAGCGATCAGCGGGCACGCGATGAAGCGGGGGTGGGTGCCGGGAAGACGAGCCTCAACAAGTTAGTCGATCCGGGCGTCCCGAAGGGCATGCCTGCAACGATTGCAAACGGACGCGACTCGGGTGAGAAGCCTTGAGAGCGGGCAACCTCAGTGGCTTGGGCGACCATATCCTCGACGTTTTCGGCATCATCCGCGTGCACCGCATGAACGCCCCAGACTACGGCGAGACGCCGTGCAGTTTCCAGCTTTGGCGTCATGCCGACGATGGGAACGTTGGGTCGCTCGTGCGACACCCTGAGTGCACTGGCTCCTGACAGCGTGTACGTCACGCATGCGGAGAGCGGTAGGGTATCGGCGACTGTCCGGATCGCGGCGCCGATCGCATCCGCAGCGTCAGCATGCCGCGTTGCGGAGATGGCGTCCATGGTGTCGCGCTGCAGTTTGTCCCGCTCGGTGTTGCGAATGATGCGCGACATCATCTCAACGGCTTCCACTGGGTACTCACCGCTGGCAGACTCTGCGGACAGCATTACCGCGTCAACGCCATCGTAGACTGCTGTGGCGACATCGGACGCCTCGGCCCGAGTTGGCGCCGGCGAGCTCACCATCGAATCCAGCATCTGCGTTGCCACGACAATGGGCTTGCCGGATGCGCGACAAAGTCGCGTGAGTCGCTTTTGAATTGCAGGGACTTCCTCGGGAGGCATTTCAACGCCGAGATCCCCACGGGCCACCATGATGGCATCTGCAGCAGCAACAATATCTTCAATCTCTGTGAGCGCTGCAGGCTTCTCGATTTTTGCCATGATGCCCACGCGGGTTCCGACGATAGCTCTCAGCTCCTCGATATCTTGTGCCGATTGGACGAAGGACAATGCAACCCAGTCAATGCCTAGTTGCAATCCAAAGTGCAAATCGCGGTGATCCTTTTCGGTCAGTGCAGAGAGCCGGAGCGCACAATCCGGAACGTTGACCCCCTTGCGATCGGAGACTTTGCCCCCCGTTTCGACGATCGTCTCCGCAAAGTCAGCTCCGCAGGAGCTGACACGCAATCGGATTCGGCCATCGTCAATCAACAGCGCGTTCCCCTCAGCGAGCGATTCAAAGATCTCGGGGTGGGGCAGATGGGCGACAGTTTCGTTCCCGTCAATCGGCTTGAGCTGGAGCCGAAACGGCTGGCCGGCTATCAGCTTGACCGGGCCGTTCGGGAAAGTTCCCAAGCGTAGCTTGGGGCCCTGCAGGTCCAGGAGTACCCCAATCGGGCGTCCAGTGACCGATTCCACTTCACGGATGTAGCGCAGGCGCGTCGCGTGATCCGCATGCGTGCCGTGGCTGAAGTTTAGACGGAACGTATCCGCTCCGGCGCGGAATAGTCGCAGGATTCCATCGGATCCCGATGAGGCGGGGCCAAGTGTTGCGACAATTTTGGTATGGCGCTCGCGGCGCAGATTCATTTGATACTCCAGAGATGGACGTGTGAGGCGGCCCGGCATGCCCGGGCTTTGAGCTGAGGATGCAACATTAGGAAGAATTGCCGAGGTGATGAAGACCTTCGCTCACACGCGAGGGTGATCGGTCGGCCATTGGGGCGCGGGTGCGTTGCCAACTCGCGCCTCTGGGCAAAGCTCGGTAAGCGCTTGCCTCTGTCAACTTAGATGGGCGGCGTGTCGATAGGCGACGATGGAAAGCTCTCCGCGTCATGGCTGTCGCGCACAGAGCTTCATCAGATGCCTCCTTGCTACACTAAAGCGTGGAAGCCTTCATTCTTCTCGATTGAGGTAATGCGAAGCAAGCGATGAAAATTCATTAGTCGATGAATGCCTGTCAACGGTGCGTGGACACGCGGGCGGCATAAGAAGGCCTGGCGAAAGCGGGGCGCTCGCCCCTAAGCCAGTCGAGAAAGCACAGGACCTCCGCGCGCGCCGCAACTCTTGCAGGATATACAACGAAGTGTTGAACGACCTCAAGAGCGAGGCCGTCGCAGAATACGCGGCGCAGCCGCCCATTCGCCAAATGCTCGCCACTGAGGGTAGCACTTTCCAGCGCAATGCCGAGACCTTGGACGGCCGCATCAATACTCATCATCGCGCGATCAAAGCGCAGTGACATCCGCTCAGGACATCCACCCGGCAGATACTTAGCGAACCATTCTGGCCATTGGACGAGGTTGGAACTCGACTGTATCAGCGGAGCGTGCGCAAGGTCCCCAGGTGAGGAGATTCGATGCGCTTCGAGAAAAGACTCACTGGCCAGGGGGACAATCTCTTCCGGAAAGGCGGGTTCGACTTCCAGATCTGGCCAATTCGGTAGACCGTAGCGGATATCCAGATCGACCTGTCCCACTTCGAAATCGGAAATCTCCGGCGACACGGAAAGATTCAGGGAGATCTTCGGATACTTCCGAGCGAAGCCCGCAATCCTTGGCATCAGCCAGAGACTCGCAAAGCTTGGACTGGAGTGCAGGTACAACGCGTCTTCGACGCCGTGGCGAAGATCTTCCGTCGCGGCGTTGATCGCACCAAGTGCACCGGCGACGCGCTGAAGGTAGGTTTGCCCGGCCGGCGTTAGTTCAACGCCCCGCGTGGTGCGCTCAAAAAGTCGTAGACCAATGAGCTTTTCCAACCGGGCGACTTGATGGCTCACGGCAGAAGGCGTGAGATGCAGCTCTGCCGCGGCAAGGGCAAAACTGCGACGCCGCGCAATAGCTTCGAACGCGAGCAAGGATGTGAGCGGCGGAATCATGGGGCCCAGGTGGGTGAACGACGCCTTTGTGCGATGCAACATGTCATCGCTTAATGACTGGGTGAGATTTTATCGTTTGCCCACACGTGAGTCGCGCCAGAGAATTGCGTGGACGCGGTGAATTTTCTTCATCCCCGGCTACCGCCACCTCTGGCCCTGCGCCTGCCCACTGGAACTGTATCGCTCATGGACGATCCGAAACGCTTTCTCCGGCAGCTCTTTGATGCCGCTGTTCTGCGCGCTCAGCCCAGCGAGCTATTGAAAGCGCATCTGCCCATGCCTCCGAGGGGGAAAACGGTGGTCGTCGGAGCCGGAAAGGCCGGCGGTGCGATGGCGCAGGCATTTGACGCGATGTGGCCTCAAACTTTGCCACTCGAAGGCCTGGTGGTGACCCGCTATGGGCACACGCCCCCGGCGCCGAAAGATTGTCGTGGCCGGATCGAGATCGTCGAAGCCTCCCATCCCGTACCAGATGACGCAGGAAGAACGGCGGCAGCCCGAATCCTGAACATGGTGCGAGGCCTGACCGCTGACGATCTGGTGGTATTTCTGGCTTCCGGCGGCGGATCGTCTTTACTTACACTCCCGGCGCCCGATCTGCCGTTTGCCGAGAAGCAGCGAATCAATCGAGAGCTGTTGCTGTCTGGCGCAAACATCTCCGAGATGAATTGTGTGCGTAAGCACCTTTCTCTCATCAAAGGCGGAAGGCTTGCTGCTGCGGCGCGGCCCGCTCGGGTCATTACGTTGGCAATCAGCGATGTGCCCGGCGATGACGTCTCGACGATCGCAAGCGGGCCCACCGTACCGGACGATAGTACCTGCGAACAGGCTTTGGAAATTCTGCGCCGCTACGGAGTCACCGTGCCGGGCACCATCGAGGCAGCGCTCAGGGACGGATCACTTGAGACACCGAAGCCTGATGCCGCATGTTTTGAGGGCAATGAAGTCCGACTGATCGCAACGCCGCAGATGTCGCTCGAAGCCGCAGGGCAGGTGGCCAGACTGGCGGGCTTCGATGTGCACATTCTCTCTGACGAGATGGAAGGGGAGTCGCGGGAGGTTGGGAAGGTCCACGCCGCCATCGCACGTGCTGTTGCCCGCCGGGCGCAGCCGTTCCGGGTGCCATGCGTCATTCTGTCGGGCGGGGAGACGACAGTTTCCGTCAAGCCGTTACGGCCCGGATGGGAGCCGGGCCGCGGCGGGCGTGCCGGTGAATTCTGCATGGGGCTGGCGTCGGCGCTGCAGGGATGGCCGGATATCTGGGCGCTTGCGGCAGACACGGATGGCATCGACGGGGTCGAGGATAACGCTGGGGCCTTTGTTACTCCTGACACGCTGACGCGGGGGCAATCAATGGGGCGGAAAATCGAAGATTACCTCGATCGCAACGACGCCTATGGCTACTTCAGCGCGCTGGGCGACTTGCTGGTCACAGGCCCCACCTATACCAATGTCAATGACTTCCGCGTTGTCCTCGTCGTATGACCACGCCTAGGTCATGGGGTTACGCTACTGTGCGACGATGAAATAATGCAAGCATCGACTTTTCTGCGCGATTCGGCTGACCGCCGGCAGCTTCTGACTGGGGTACTGTTGCTCGTCATCGGGCAGTGGATCCTCAGCTTGCTTGACGCGACAAGCAAGACGCTGACCCATCAGGGCCTAACACTCGTAGCGGTGGCTTGGGTGCGGTATGTTGGGCATGTCGTCGCGATCTTCTTGTTGCTTGGGCCTTCCGGCTGGAAGCGGCACTGGCGAGCCACGCGACCTGATCTCCAATGGATGCGTGGCGCTTTGATGCTCGTATCGACGTTGGTGTTCTTTGGCGTGCTGAGGCTGATGCCACTGGCCCAGGCCACCGCGCTGAATTTTTGCGCGCCGCTTTTCGTCGTGGCACTTTCCCCATGGCTGCTCGGAGAGAGGCCACAGCGACATATACGCCTCATCCGCTGGGCAGGGGTGACCATCGGCTTTGCTGGCATGCTCGTGGTGGTACGTCCGGGAGGACAGCTTAGCCCATTTGGCATTGGGTTAGGACTCGTGTCGGCACTGGCTTTCGCAATGATGAACATGCTTACAAGGCGTGTCGCGGCCCACGATCCGCCCATGACCACACTCATTCAGAGCGGTATCACGGGCGCCTGCTTGACGACCTTGATCGTCCCCTTCTTCTGGTTCGACGCCTGGCCAACAGCATTGCAATTTGCGTTGCTGTTATCGACCGGCGTTACGGGTGCGCTTGGTCATTATTTCATTATCCGGGCCTTCCAACACGCCGACGCATCCTTTCTCAGTCCCTTTCATTACCTGCAGATTATTTCCGCGACCGCGATTGGATACCTCGCCTTCTCGCAACTCCCGGACTGGACCACAGCGATTGGGATCGGCATCATTTGCGTTGGCGGACTATGGGTGGCGGGTGGCGAAGGTGCGATGAAGGCGGTGGCAAACCGGATGCGTGACGTACGCCACCCATGAACCAAGCCGGCCCAGCCTCATCGTTCAAGCCGTGGGCCGATGGGTGGAGGTACCGGCTTGTTCGTTGCGCACGTGGTCAAGCTCTGGTGTGTGCGGCCCGAGCTGCGGCAAGCAGTCCCGCAGATGGACTGGTCAAGGGCCGATTCCCCCCGACGAAGTGGTCCGCTGCGTTGGTCATCGAGGCCTGAGCAAGCGCCACGGTGCACTTCGATTCGCTTTGGGCGGTAATCACCGCTTTGGCAATCAGTTCTAGGTATGTATCAAAGTCGCCGGCCTTAAACTGATCCCAGGCGCCTTCGACCAGTTTGACATGAACCTCTGCTCCCGTGTGAGCTGCGGCCTCGCTGAAGATCTGCAGCGTGGCCTGGACCGTCGTTTGGACCGCGCAAAGGGCGACAACTTTACCTCCGGCTCGGGTAGCCTCGCGGGCGAGGGCAGCGTCCACCCGTAGCACAGGTACAAGCGCCACCTTGTTGGCGACATCAGCCGCGGGCCCCAAGGTTGAGCATGTCAAGAGCACCGCATCAGCGTCGCGCGACAGATTGAGCAGCGCATCGACGGTATCGCCTTGAATCGTCGGAACGAGGCCGCCTGCAGCCTCGGCGGCAGTGAGGAGGTCTACACGCACGCAGTGCGCTAAGGACAGCTCTCGCATATCAAGCCGGGCGGCCGCCGAGTCAAAGACTTCCACGTTACTGTGGGCGGTGTGTAGGCAGGCTATGCGCATCGTTACTCCGATTCGTTCTGCACCGCGGGCGGGAAGCCGTAGCGTGCGTTCACAGTGTCTAGCGAAATGGACTTGGGTGTGGTTTGACCTCACGTCGAGGCCATGTCGAAGGGGCAGGAATTGATTCGGACGTCGAATCAGCCCGCCCTAGCATTGATTGTCCGAGCACGTCGAATCCTATCCAAATGCAGGAATATCGTCCACGGCTTGCATCGCATCGACAAGGATCCATGCCACAAAAAAATGAGCGCCGAAAGGCGCTCAAAAAGGAGGATCGGCAGAGCCGACAGACAAACATCACGTCCGTGGTTGACGCGGGATAAGCCACGTCAACCACTCAACAATTTTGCAGGCCGAGTCACCAGTTGCGGGAATATCACCATGAGGAACATCACGGCGAATTGCACAAGCAAGTTATCTTGGTGGGTCGCGGTTCGGCGTGCTCACTCCCACCGAGGCCGC
The DNA here is from genome assembly GCF_019602855.1 of Cupriavidus pinatubonensis. Classification (GTDB taxonomy): domain Bacteria; phylum Pseudomonadota; class Gammaproteobacteria; order Burkholderiales; family Burkholderiaceae; genus Cupriavidus; species Cupriavidus pinatubonensis. Next base: position 461,903 of record NZ_CP080769.1, on the reverse strand, counting down.
AGGGGGCGCTGCCGTGATCGCCCTCTTGGTCGCGTGCTTGATCTCTCGCGGACTCAGGTGGCGTCCGCTCTGCGCGGTGTTCCTGGTATCGGCCAAAACAACGGCGGTCGTCTGTTTACATGTGTGTGAGTGCCAAGGAAAGCTCAGGCTGGGAGATTGAATAGTGTCGTACGGACGAATTCAGGCGAGGCGACGTTTGCGCCTTGCGCTTCGATCAGTTGGCGCGCTTCCTCCACCAGCATGGTGTTCGTCTGGGTTGCAAACAATGGACAGTCCTCGAGCCCAACGCGGACATGACCACCGCTTCGTGCAACGTACGGAATCAAATGCCGAATATCGACCCCGAGGCCTGCAATCATCCAGGGCGAGCCCGAGGCTTCCTCTCGCAGCAACTCGAGATAGGCCGCTAAGGCATACTCTCTTGGCCGGAAACCGAAGGTGAGTTGGTCGGAAAACATGAATCGGTACATCGGCATCGGTACTTCTGGCATCGCGCGACAAAAGGCGGCGGCCAGGCGCAGATAGCCGGGCTCATAGATCGCAAAGCCGGGGTGTAATTGATGCCGCGCGGCAAGCTCCAGACCATGGCGAATCGCCGCAGGTGAGTTGATGTCGACCAGACCTTTCGCCCGCGTCTCAACGTCTCGATAGCTGACCAAGTTTGTGGAGCCGGGATCTACGATGAGCCACTCTGCCACGCCTTGAGCGGCCATCGCATCCAGATGTGCGTAGCGCTTCGGACCCGCATCCTCGGCGATCGACTCGGCGTTGCTCATGTATCGAATCGCGGGATACACAATGACATCGGTCTTTGCCCGGATCCGATCAATGATGTCCATCACGAGCCCGAGCTCCGTGGTTTGCTCGCCTGTAGTCACGTCATAGGCATGGAAGTGGACGACTGATGCACCAGCATCTGCGCACGCGACCGCTTCCTCGACGATCTCGTCGGGGGAGAGAGGCATCTTGGGTTGCAGTCGGCGTGTCCACGGTCCATTCAGAGCAACCTCGATGCAGACAGTGTTTGGTTTCATGGCTTTCTTTAAAAAAATGTCGTCGTTGAACTGCCTGGAACCGGCACGGAGCCGTGCGGCTCGGCGCGGTCATGTAGCGGGAATTTTCATAAGGGCCGGCACTCGTCCAGCCGCTGCGTGCACCACTGAGGCGTGCAGCCGAGTTCGGGGCCGAGCGGGTGACGCGTGGGCATGGGGTTATGGGTCTCCGGTACCTTGACGCAGGAACGACGCGTCTGTGTTGATCTTGTGGTGTAATGGTATGATGAGTATTCCAAAAAGCCAAGCGCCAGCAATCTGGCGTAAACCCGACCTGGGAAAGATTGTCGACGAGACAAAGCGGTGCCGTTGGAGTGGCCGAATGGCAGCGTGGCACCCGAGAGGTTGCGTCGCCAGCACATGGCAATCAGCCTGTGACTGGCAGGGGATTGCTGATCAAGGCTGGGGGAGACGGGCCCGGTCAAAAGTCCAAGCCCATGCACGAGGCGGCCGAGGAGAGGGCCGATAAGAAGGCCGGGAGCCCGCCAGGCTTCCCGATTGACAGGTTAATCCGCCGTGAGGAAGCTGGACTCAACAGGTTTCAGCATGCTGTCGAGACGATAAACGAGCGGAACGCCGTTCGGAATGTTTAGCGCAACGATGTCCTCGTCCGAGATGCCATCGAGGTGCTTCACCAAGGCACGGATACTGTTGCCGTGAGCCACAATGAGAACGTCTTTTCCACTCAGCAGGTCAGGGGCGATGTCGGAATCCCAGTAAGGAAGGACCCGTTCCATCGTGTCCTTCAGGCATTCCGTGGAGGGAACGAGCGCCTTGTCCAGCGCAGCATACTGGGGGTCAGCCTTGGCGTGCCGGGGATCACCGGACTCCAGCGCGGGGGGGCGCACGTCGTAGCTGCGCCGCCATTGCAAGACCTGTGCATCCCCAAACTGTGTCGCCATCTCTGCCTTGTTCAGCCCTTGCAGGGCGCCATAGTGCCGTTCATTCAGGCGCCAGTTGTTCTTGACGGGTACCCACATGCGGTCCATTTCATCCTGAATGTGCCAGAGCGTTCGGACCGCTCGTTTGAGTACCGAGGTGTAGGCAACATCGAATTCGAACCCGCGTTTCTTCAGCAGACGGCCGGCTTGTCGGGCTTCCTCGATGCCATTGGCGGTGAGATCGACATCGGCCCACCCTGTGAATCGGTTCTCCAGATTCCAGGAGGATTCGCCATGGCGAACAAGGACAAGGGCTGGCATAACAGGAACTCCAGAAAGGGGAAGGGGGCGCGGCGCAGACGGACCGCGCATGAGAAAGACGCTTGACGGTCAAGCCGCATGCAAGATTGCAAGGAATTCCGACACGCTCAATGACGCGCCGCCGACGAGCCCACCATCGATGTCAGGGGCGGCAAACAGGTCGGCCGCATTGGCTTTCGTTACGCTGCCGCCATAGAGGATGGGTACCGAATCGCGCAACGACGCAGCCTTGGCGCCAAGGCGTTGCCTTAGATATGCGTGGGCGTCCTGTGCTTGCTCAACGGAGGCGGCGCGTCCGTTGCCGATGGCCCAGACGGGTTCGTAAGCAACGACGATCCTCTCGAGCGATATGGCCGCTTCGGCGGCAAGTCGATCCAGCACGATGTCGAGTTGTTGGCCAATTACCTGAGCCGTACGACCGATATCGCGTTGTTGCTGCGATTCGCCAACACAGATGATGGGGCGGATACCAGCCTCCAAACACCGCAGTGCTTTTTCGGCGATCACCTCGTCCGTTTCGCCATGGCGAGTGCGGCGCTCTGAGTGACCCACTATGGCGAACCTGCAATCCAATTCGCTCAACATCGATGCGGACACTTCGCCGGTATAGGCTCCCCGCTGGGCCAGGGATACATCTTGGGCACCCACAAGCAATTCGCTATCGGCGAGGACTTGGGCGGCGCGCGCCAAATACACCGAGGGGACACAAACGGCTGCGGTACATTGGGCACGCTGCGACGTCATCTCCGGCAACATCGTGTTGATGAGCTCAAGGCTGCCGTTCATTTTCCAGTTACCAACGACCAAGCGGTTCTTCATGGAATTTACCTACTTGCTTTTGCTGGCCTCTGCCTTCAATTGTGAGCTGCAACTGTGGTCAGAGGCATGATCCATCTCCCGCGCACGGGATTGGCGCCAGCGTCAACTGATTGGGATTGCAATCTAAGATCACGTTCAGTCGACGGTCACGCTGCGCATGGCGAGCGTCAGTTTCGTTGCCGCCACTTCTCCTTCGCGACGGGCAATGACCAGGGTCGCCACGACGTTGCCAATAGCGTTCACCAGCGCACGACCTTCGCTAATGATCCGGTCGATGCCAAGCAGCATCGTCACCCCGACCAGGGGGACTTCGGGAACCAGCGCCAGCGTTGCTACCAGAGAAACAAAGCCCGCTTCCGGTACGCCGGCGGCGCCTTTGGTGGTCAGCGTTGCCACCCCAAGGATCATCAACTGATGCCAGATAGTCAGTTCGACATGCATCGCCTGTGCGATGAAGAGGAGTGCCAAGGTGATGTAGATGTTGGTGCCGTCGGAGTTGAAAACATAGCCGGCTGGCATCACGAGGCCAACGGTTCCAGACTTGCAGCCGACGCCTTCGAGCTTTCGCATGAGCGCGGGCAATGCCGCATCCGACGTCGCTAGCACTAGCACAAACTCGCTCCTGAAATGCCGAAGTACCGCTAGGATGCTGAACCCATACCAGTAGCCGATTGCGCCGAGGACAAGAAAAACAAAGATGGCTGCTGTGAGGTAAAAGCTCGCGATCAGGACGAGCAACGATTGCAGCGAGGCGATGCCGAACTTGCCGACGGTGAATGCCGTCGCGCCGAAGGCGCCCGATTGGCGCAAACCGCATGATCATGTTGATGAGCCCGAAGATCCATTCGGCGCATGCGTCGACGAGTTCACGGATGGGCCGGCCTTTGTCCTCCATCTTTCCAAGGACCAAGCCCATCAGGATCGATACGAAAACGACCGGAAGGATGCCGTCGCTGGTAAAGGCCCCAATCAGGGTCTTGGGGATGATGTCGAGGAAGAAATCGGCGAGTCCATGTCCCTGAGCCGCCGTGACGTATTGCTTGATTTGGCTGGCATCCAGTTTCGTGGGATCGACGTTGAAACTTGCGCCTGGCTGAATAACGTTGGCCACAACCAGCCCAATCAGCAGCGCGACCGTTGAGACAATCTCGAAGTAGAGCAGCGCGACACCACCGACTCGTCCGACTTTGCCGAAGGTCTGCATGCCCGCGATGCCGGAGCCGAACGTAAAGAAGATGACCATGCCGATTGTCATCTTGATCAGTTTGATGAAGCTGTCACCGAACGGCTTCATTTGCGCCGCAATCTGAGGATAGAAGTGTCCCAACGCGATGCCGATCAGCATTGCCATCACGACCTGGACATACAGATTTCGAATCATGAAATGCAAGACTCGGGAGCGGCGCGGAGTGATGGTGGCGCCCGTCCCTTGAACGGTATCAGGCATTCTGTCTCGCTCCCTTGGTTAACAGCCGATCGGACCTGATGTGGTCTACCTATCCGATGGTCGACCTATCATACCAAAGCTAGGCGAAACGGGCGCTATGAAGGGTAAACCCTTTCCCCCTCGCATTTCCTTTAATTCGTCGCGACCAAGACTGCCCCCGAGCAGGGCTGTCTGGTTCGATGGCATAGGGGAGGAGCGTTGTTATGCCGTGCGCTTGGCATCGGTACTTGACTTGGGTGTCTTCCCGGCTGCGTAAGCCTCAAGATGGACGCGCTTGCGCATCGGTTATGCTTGTCGGCTAGCGATTCGTCCCACACTTTGCAAAGATCGTGCGGATAGTCGATTCAGAGCTCCCCCTGGTTGTGTTTCGCCGCGACAGTGAAGTCGGTCATGATGCCGATCCCCACGCCGGCCGACACCATGGTCGGCATGGCATCAAAACTGGGTAACCTGGAGTCGAGTCTGAATGGTCCGCTGGAGCGATTCCGCCGTTTGAACCGACAGTCGATGAATCATGCTGCATTCATGAAAGGCCACGTAGGCAAAGTCCAAGGTTTCTGCGAAGTACACGCCTGGCTTGTCTGCCAGGGCATGCCCCGCCGGAACGACCATGACTAGGCGTTCCGATCGATACGGGGCGGTCACGACGCCTGCGTGCGGTGTTTCGGCCCAGAACAGGCCCACGTCGGCCAGACCATCCAGCTCGGCACGTCGAACTCGAGAACGATTGTGCATCGCATGTCGGTTCTCCGTCTCTTTGCTCCAACTACGATACGCCGATGCAGGGCGACATCCCAGGCTTTTTAACGGCTTCCTGCAACAGCTACAGCAGCGGCCCGTTCAATGTCGGCTCGGCCTACGACGAGATCAACATGGGCACGGTGACGACCAACCCCGACGCGAAGACACGGCGTACCGTTCTGACAGCCGCCTATGAGATTTCCGCCGTTAAGCTGTTTGCGGGGTATCGCTGGGCAAAGGCCTATGACGGGGCGGTGCTACCCGGAGCGTTACCCGGCGCAGCAAATCAGGGTTCGAATTTATGGTGGACCGGGGCGATCTGGCAGGCGGCGCGCGCATTGACGCTCAGCGCGGCGGCGTACTACCAGGATTTCCGCAACACAGGCGGTGATCCGTGGCTGTTCGTCGTCATGGGCAAGTACGCGTTCTCCAAACGCACGGATGCCTACCTGAGCGTGGGGTACGCGATGAAACGGGAAAACTCGAATATGGGCTTGGGCAACGGCGCAGCGGGCTTTGGCAACACGCCACCGGGCAGCAACCAGCTTGGCGGAGCAGTTGGCATCCGGCATGCCTTCTAAACGTACGATGCCCCGCCTTGGGGAAAAAGCATAAAAATTGGCGCCGGACGGCGCCATTTCATATTACCGACTCTTGCACCCACTCCGCCGTGTCAGAGGATTTGGCTTGTGGATGAATCGAAGGTGCTGATACGATTGGTCCGCTATGATAGTACCGAGCCAATTGACCACACAGCAGCTAGGAGGAATCGTCGCTGAATGGGCTGCAAAGTACCCATTCATTGGCAAGGTGTGGCTATTTGGGAGCAGGGTACGGGGCAACGCTCACGCTAGGAGCGATCTTGATGTAGCCGTTGCTTTGTGCGAGGCAATCGACAAGCCCTGCATGGCTGCGTGTCTTTTCCACAATGACATCATGTCGTTGACGCTTCAGGCTATGCTTCCAATGACGCTCGATTTGCAATGGTATGAGGGCGCGTCAAGTACGCCGATCTTGCACCGCGCGCTGAGCAATTGTTCGTTAGTCGTCTATGAGTCTTCGAATAATCCGCAGGTATGATGAAGGTGGTCTTACGCGCTCTTGGCCTTGAGAATGTCCCAGCCAGACTCAATGTGCTTACGCATGGCCAGCATGGTTGCTAGTGGATCGTTTGCTGCGAGGGCTAGCAAAATTTCTTCGTGCTCATGCACCGCGTCTTTGCCCCGCCCCTCGACAGCATTGATTAGATCGAATGGGTAGCGTGCCCACAGGATTTGTACGAACTGCAGCGTTTGCGGCATCTGCGCAATATCGTACATTTGGCGATGAAAGCGAAAGTTGACCCAGCGGGCAGCAGCACGATCACCATTTCCGAATGCGGATTCAAATTCGGCCGCCAGGTCACGGAGCTCAGCGATTTGCGCTGAAGTGATTTTTTCTGCTGTTCCACGCGCGAGTTGCGTTTCCAGTAGCAGGCGCAAGTTTAGGACTTCTGCCGATGCAGCAGCATCAAACGGCACCACGCGCGCGCCGCGGTATGAATCGCCGTTCACATAGCCTTCTGCCTCGAGCAGCTTCAGCGCCTCACGGACGGGTGTGATGCTCAGGCGTAGTTCCTCAGCAATCTCGGCTTGCTTCAGTCGAGAACCTCGGGGAATGACCCCGGAAATAATTCGTTCGCGCAGATAGTCTGCGACCTGTTCTTCCTTTGTGCGGTAGTCCATTTGGTGTGTTTTGCCCGGAGAAGGGCTACGTTGGTCTGCCAAAAGCGACCGAGCGCTCGTGCGAGCGCACCGCTTTCCTGGTCGCGCGCGCTTGGAACAACGGGCAACGATCCTGAGCCGATTCTAAAAGGGTCCTTCCGAGCCGGTCAATAGTGCACCGTATAATGTGCACTATTGTACACAAACCCTCCATCCGTTGACGAAGGGATTGCTCGGCACGATGTTAGAACTTATGCCGGATGCCCATTGCTACCCCGACTTGATTGGAGTGGCCCTGTTCGAGGTAATACGCGTTAGGGAACCCCGTCGCCGTGGTATCGAAGTTCAAGCCCGAATTTTTGACGTACGCCATGGACAGGTAAACATCTGTGCGCTTTGACAGAGTGTAGTCGGCCAAGAAACTGACCTGCCAGGGGTTTGCCGGATCGAATGCTGCAGAGCCGGGAACGACCCGCATCGTTTTTTGATTGTCCCAGTAGTACCCCAGGCTCAAGGCCAGTGCACTGGTTGCCTGGTAGTTCGCGCCAACCCAGTAGAAATCGTCGCGCAGGAGTGTATTTCCCGCGGCGTCCTTGTTGCTGCCCCATCGGTAACCGGCCACCAGCTTGACTGGACCCATTGCATAGCTCGCCGCCACGCTGGCCTTCTTGAGCGACGCCGAGTTTCCGGTAGTTACGGCCGGATTCCACTGATCGTAGCCAGCGACCACGCCGAAGCGGCCACTGAGATAGCTGACGGTGGCGCCATACGCGCTGTTGTCTCGGAAGTTTCCGGGCACCTCACCGGCGCCGCTTCCAGCGAGGGGCACGACGCCCAGCGTTCCGGTTCCCGCCCCAAAGCTGTAATGGGCCTCGGCAGTGAGTCCGCCGAAAACACCAACGTACTTGATCATATTGTCTTCGCGGAAATTCACGCCCGCGAGCGCCGCCAGTGGTTCATATAGCGGCGCAAAGTACATCGGCATGAAGTTCGTGAACGCATCGAACATGGTCGTGTACTGTCGGCCAAACGTGAGCGTCCCATACTGACCATTGCTCAACCCGACTAATGCCTGGCGCCCGAAAAGGCGGCCACCCTGCTGCGATGTTCCGGTGTCGACGCCAAAGCCGCTCTCGAGAACGAACAGTGCTTTCAGCCCGCCGCCGAGATCTTCGACCCCGCGCATACCCCAGCGCGGACCGGAGAGCCCGCCGCTACCCTGTAACGCTACACGGTTCCCGCCCGACTGTCGTGTCACTGCGCCGGTCGTTTGATTCACGGTCGGGGCGCCTGCCGCTTGGTTTGCGACGAACTCAATTGGCATGTCGAGCACGCCGTACAGTGTTACGTTCGACTGCGCTTGTGCCATACCGCTCATTGCACCAAACGCGGCAAACGCCGCTGCTGTCTTCTTCATTGTCTCCTCCTCCTCTTCTGATGCGTGGTTAGTACTGCTCTGGTGAAACCCCTGTGTAAAGCGTCACTCGTCCTCGCCGCAATGCGCGGCGTGGACGAGTGCTTTAAGAATGGAAATGAGCGTTCTTGGCTAGATCCGGCCAAAAATTGCGGCTAGCTTTGGGCCGCACAAATCAGGCTCGCTCGCGAACCGGTGCCCAAGCGCATGCGTCCGGCTGTACGGCTGTGACCGCACCTGTGGCCACCAAACGCTCGCATTCGGTTGCGTTGAGGCCCGCTGCTCGCAGGAGCTCAATTGTGTGTTCGCCCAGTTCTGGCGGAGGGAGCGTGGAGCTAGCTGGAGCGGTCCCCAAGCGCGGAAACTCGGGAATATCGAAGTCAAGACCGCGGAAGGAAACCTCACGAAGCTTGCCAGGTTGGTGCGCCTGTTCGGCATCGAGCACGCGCTCGATTGGCAGGACCTCCGTGAATCCAACTCCGGCAGCTTTGAGTCGTGCGGCGGCGTCCTCGAAGGTGTGAGCAGCCATCGCCGTCCTGACAAGAGCTTCCACGTCCTCACGCACCTTCTTGCGTTGTCGGAGGGTGGCCAACGCTGGATCAGTGGCCGCAGGTAGCTCTAGTGCTTCACAGAATTTGCGCCAATGCGTGTCGCTCAGCATCAACAGATACATCCATCGCTCGTCTGCGGTGGCATAGGCGCCGTATCCGGGCATGCTGAATTCACCGTGCGGTTCGCGTTCGGGGCGACCAAACAAATGGGTCTTCAGTTGAACGCCAGTTAGGTCGCGTGACGCGACATGGAGGCCTGTTTCATACAGACCGACCTCGACATGCTTCGCGTCGTCGCTGCTTCCCTGATTCTGTTGTTCGCCGAGCATGGAAGCCAGAATGCCGATGACTGCATATGCGCCTGCGAACTGGTCGTGGTATGACGGCCCCAGGCGGCTGGGGCGACCGTTAACCCGATTGGCTTCCATCACGCCAGTGGAGGCCTCCGCGACTGGGTTGGATGCCAAGTCGTCCTCTTGAGGGCCCGCGGCGTAGCCACGAATGTGGCAGTAGATGAGCGAGGGATTTACCTCAGCACAGTCGCGGCGAGTAACGCCAAGCTTGCGCGCTGCCTTTGGCGCCAGGTTGTGGACCAAGGCGTCGGCGGTCTCGAGGAGTTTGAAGAATGCCCCGCGACCTTCGGGACGTGACAGGTCAATGCAGACACTCTTCTTGCCATGACTGTAGGCAATGAAGGTCCCGCTGGGGCCGCCTCGCACCAGGCTGCGTGTGGGGTCGCCGGCAGGAGGCTCCACTTTGATTACTTCGGCTCCCAGCTGAGAAAGGATATGGGCGGCGAAGGGGGCTGCGAGCATCGTGCCCAGTTCGATTACGCGCCGACCGGCCAAGGGGAGTTGAGCCATGATGTTGTCCTTGCGGTTGAAGATAATGCATTCTATATCTTATTTGTTCGGCCGAAACGTTAGGTTTTTACGGGGAAACCCGGATACGAAAGGCCTGCCACCAGAATATAGAATGCATTCTATAAGAGATGGCGCGACAAATTGAGGAGATAACATGCAGAGAAGAGCATTTCTGGCCGGTGGGGCGGTTGCTGCGATTGGCGCGTTGCCAAAATGGGCGAGTGCGCAGCCGGGGTCGCCGGGCATCGACGTTGCCAGCAAGACAGTGACCGTTGGTGCATTCACTCCCATCACTGGGCCGGTGCCCTTCTATGCGTTGCTCACCCGAGCGGCCGAGTCATGCTTTCGCTGGGCCAACGAAACCAACGCGCTGGATGGGTGGAAAATCAAGTATGTAACGTACGACGACGGTTATGAGCCAGCTCGTAGCGTTGGCATTGCGCGCCGCCTGGTGGAGGAGCACAACGTGTTTGCCTTGGCAGCGCCGATCGGTACTGCCCAGTCGGTTGCAGTCATTCCGTATGCGAAGGAAGTTGGGCTGCCTATGATTGGTCCGGTCGGTGGCGCTACGGCTCTTTTTTCGGAACCTCTGGTGTTCCCGCTTCTTCCTGACTACACGTGGTCCGCAGCGGCGAATCTGGATTACGCCGTCAGTGACCTCAAGGCTACCCGCGTGGCATTGCTGTGGGAAAACGACGAGCTTGGGCGCTCGGCAAAGCGTGGCTTCGAACTTCACCTGTCAAACCTTAAGCGATCGGCAGCGGAGTCCATCCCGTTTGAGGTTCGCAACACCGACTTCACCCCCCATATCAGACGCCTTGCCAACGCGAAGGCGGAAGTAGTAATTCTGTTCGGTTCCAACGCCAATCTGGCGGCAGCCCTTAAGGCGGCCGACCGTGTCGGGTACAACGCAAAGTGGATGGCGCCCTTCTTCACCGCCGATCCCACGACCCGAAAACTTGCCGGCCCCTTGCTGGATGGTGTTTTCTTTTCATCGTGGTTAATGCCCGTCGGCGACAACGACCCTGAGGTAAAGGCATACCGGGACAGCATCGCCAAGTATTACCCCAACGACCCGGTTGGTGTCTTCGGGTTGAACGGCTGGAGCAACGGTATGTTGTTTGTGAAGAGCTTCAAGATGCTGCTCGGCAGTGGCAAGGCGCTCACTCGCACCAACCTGATGGCAGTCATCGAAACAATGAGGGATCAGTCCATCGGCGGTGCACGGGGGGTGACGTACGGCCCTGGAGACCATCGCGGCGCGCGCAAGGAAGGCGTAATTCAAGCGACGGCAGATGGGAGTTTCAAACTTGTACGCGACTTCAAGCCCTATCCGGCTGAAGTCTTCAACGCAAAGCTAGCCTGAAGGAGTAGCAGTGACGACGCAATACGATGCTTGGGTAGGCCGTGAGGAAACCCGTACGGAGACGCTAAGCGAATGGACGGTGCGCGCGATGGCGGCAGTACTCGACCACGATGCGGTACCCAAGGCCGGGCAGGCACTGCCGCCAGGTTGGCAATGGTTGTTCTTCAACCCCACTGCGCGCCGGAGTGGTCTGGGTGTAGATGGCCATCCGGCGCGAGGCGGCTTCCTTCCACCTATCGATCTTCCGCGCCGCATGTGGGCAGGCAGTCGTGTGCGCTACCTGGCTGCCCTGCCGGTCGGCGCTGAGGCGACGCGTCGAAGCGAGATTCGCAAAGTTGAGAATAAAGTGGGCAAGCGCGGATCTCTTTGGTTCGTTACCGTCGCCCACACGTTCTCCTGCAACGGCACAGTCTGCATCGAGGAGGAGCAGGACATTGTGTACCGCGAAGCTACTCCAGCTGGCACTGTCGCGGCTGCGCCCATCGAAGCCTATTCTGAGCAGGCGCAATGGAGCCAGCCAGTGTCACCCGACACGACGCTGCTATTCCGCTATTCGGCGTTGACTTTCAATGGACACCGCATTCACTACGATCAGGCATACGCTCGTGACGAAGAGGGGTATCCGGACCTTGTCGTTCATGGACCTCTTACCGCGACATTGTTGCAAGAGCTCGCAGTAGAGGTGGGCGACGGTCGACGGCTCGCGCGCTTTGACTTCCGTGGCGTGAGTCCGCTGTTCGTTGACCGGGAATTCCGGCTGGAGGGACGTCGCGCTGACAATGATTCCCTGATGCTGTGGGCGAGGGGGCCGAACGGCGAACTGGCGATGTCAGCCGCAGCCACCTTCGCATAACACAGACCCAGAACGACGACAGAATTCGTCGACAAGATCAGACGAGGAGACACCAAGACATGGCACAACATCTGAGCGGACCTGCGAACCTCGACGGGCAAGTTGCTCTCATTACCGGCGGAGCGGGTGGCATGGGCCGCGCAATCTCCCGTGCATTCCAGAATGCTGGCGCGACAGTAATTGCAACGGACCGCGCCGAACACGAGGACCTGGGTGCTGGCATCACGTATATGCAGTACGACGTGACCTCCCGGGAAGATACCGACCGCGTAATCGACAAGGTCATTGCTAAGCACGGCAAGGTCGACATCCTGGTGCTGTGCGCCGGCATTATCGCGCGCACCCCTCTGGGTGAGAGCACCGATGAAGAATGGGACGCCATCATGTCAGTCAACGTACGTGGCGTGGTGAATCCGACCCGGAAACTATTCCCGATGATGTGCCAGCGCGGGTTTGGCAAGATTCTGGCGGCTGGCTCTATCGCCGCGAAGAACGGAGGCGTTGCCTCGGGGCCCGCATATGTCTCGGCCAAGGCGGCGGTTCATGGGCTGATGCGCTGGGTTGCCAAAGCCGGCGCGCCGCATGGTGTGTATGCAAACACGCTCGCCCCGGGGCCGGTGGAAACCGCAATGTGGGCAAATGTGACTGGGAACGTGGCGCCCTCTGCCAATGCTACGGTTCCTTTGGGGCGTTATGGCAATGCCGAAGACATTGCTCAAGCCGCACTGTTCCTGTGCTCGCCGGCTTCGAACTGGATTACCGGCACGTCGCTTGATATCAGCGGCGGCATGTGGATGGACTGAGGAGGAACAGATCATGAGTCAAGGCAATCCCGTTATCGGATTCATCGGTTTGGGAGTCATGGGCGGACCGATGTGTCGCAACATGGCAGTCAAGCATGCAGGTGACGTGCTTGCGTTCGACACCAATCCTGCGGCCTTCGAGATCCTCGAGGGGACCAAAGGCCAGCGCCGTGCGTCGGTGCAGGAGATAGGTGAACAGGCGGACGTCGTGTTCCTCTCACTTCCTGGTGGCCCGGCAGTTCAGCAGGTCTGTCTTGGTGCTGAGGGTTTGCTTTCCGGAACGCCGCGAGTACATGCTATTGTTGACTTGAGCACCACAACCGTGGACGCCGCGCGGAAAGTGGCGGCGGCACTTGCTGAGCGCGGAGTATCGTTTGCCGATGCTCCAGTCGCACGTACCCGCGAGGCAGCCCAACGCGGAGAGCTGAGCCTGATGGTTGGGGCCAGCCAGGCCCTGTTTGACGAAGTTGCTCCGATGCTCCACTACGTGGGCTCCGATGTAACGCTGTGCGGTAAAGTCGGCTGCGGCCAGGTTGTAAAGCTCATCAATAACGCACTCGTTTTCGAACACACGATGGCTTTGGCCGAGATGATGGTCCTCGGCGAGCGGGCTGGCGTTAAGCCGTCCACGTTGCTGGATGCAGTGTCGAAGGGATCAGGAGACAGCTTTGTACTACGAAATCACGGTCGGAAGGCCTTGCTGCCTCGAGAATTTCCCCAGAAATCGTTCCCGCCTGAGTATGTGCTGAAGGACCTTCAGTACGTTCTCGAGTTGGCTGGCCAGATGAACCTCACAGCGCATGTCACCGAGCTTGCGCAGCGGTACTACACCGCTACTGCGGAACGGGGGTGGAGCGGTCGCTATTTCCCAGCGGTCATCGAAGTAATCGATCGAAACATCGGACCGGCGCCGGCATCCGCGCCTACCGAAAAGGCTCGATGACATGAATGACTTCATCGGACTGGTCTCGGCAGGCGTCGTCAGCGGTTGTCTGTACGCGATGGGCGCGGTCGGCCTTGTGCTTATCTACAAGAGCTCGAACGTCGTGAACTTCGCCCATGGCAATCTCGCCGGCCTGGCTGCATTTTTGGTCTTTGGGTTCACCGCGGGCATGTTTGCTCAGTTCACTTGGGGCGTGGCCTTCGTGCTTACGCTTGCCATCATCGTGGCATTGATGGCACTTACCTACACGGTGCTCGCGCCGCTGGTATTCAAGTCGGACCTGACCAGTACGATTGCCACCCTGGGTGTGGGTTTGATCGCGCAAGGGGCTACTCAGAGAATCTTCGGTTCGGACGTAGTGTCGCTGGAGTTGCCGTTGCCCTCATGGCGCGGCACATTCGGGCCCGTGAATCTATCCAGCTATGACCTTGCCGTACTGCTAGTCACTGCGTTGGCCATTGGCTTGCTGTACGCCGTCATTGAACGTACGCGCATTGGAGTAGCGTTTCGCGCAGTCTCTGCCCAGCCGTTTGCGGCACGAGTATGTGGCCTTAATCTACGGCGGGTGCATCTGTTCGCATGGGTTGTAGCCGGCCTCTTGGGATTGGTTGCGTCCCTGCTTATTGTGCCGACCACTTTCCTGTCTTCCACTAGCGTGGCGTCGTTCATGCTGCAGGCCTTCGCGGCAGCAGTCGTTGGCGGTTTCAGCAGCCTACCTGGCGCCGTAATCGGCGGGATCTTCATCGGCGTCCTGATGAATTTGCTGTCCTTCTACATAGCGGCGGAGTTCAACAATAGTTGGTTGCTGCTCACTATGCTGGTGGTCCTTAACCTTTTCCCCAAAGGCGTATTGGCTGAACGTGGAGGTGCCCGTGTCTAATATTTCGATGCCGCCCAACGCTATTGCCGCGGCTCAGCCAAGTGCAGTGCGGTCAGAGGGCACCAAGGGCGGGCGCCTGTCCATAGGGGTGAACGGTGCTGTATTGCTGCTCTTGCTGCTAATACCGCTAGCCGGCGGCGGTTACTGGACCTATACCCTCGGGCTGAGTTTCGCCAATGCTATTGCGATTATCGCAGTGAGCTTCTTGGTTAGATACAGTGGAGAGGTTTCCATCGGGCACGGTGTCTTCGTTGCGGCCGGCGCCTACACCGTGGCTATCCTGGAAAGGTACTACGGCATCTCGCTGTTGGGGGCAATCCCTGTCGCCGCTTTCGTTGGCGCACTACTAGGCCTGGTGTTTGCATTCCCCTCGCGGCAGCTCTCGGGCGTCTACCTCGCTGTAACGACGATGGCCCTGGCCCTCGCATTACCCGAGCTGCTGCTGCATTTCTCCAGCATCTCCGGCGGCTATGAGGGGCTTTATGTGAAGCTGGATGCGTTGCCAGGGCTCTCCAAAGCGCATCAGCGCTACTACCTGCCACTCACCGCATTGGTCGCGGTGGTGCTGCTGCTCAGCCATTTTCGACGGTCGCGTCAGGCCATGTCGCTGTTGCTGATTCGCACGTCCATCCCGGCTGCCGAATCGTTTGGTGTGCGACGGAGCTGGGCTCGCTTGTCGTGCATGGCGACCAGCGCGGCTATTGCTGCTGTGGCCGGGGCCCTGCTCTCGTTTAGCTCCTCGACTGTGTCGCCCAACAGCTTCACGCTCTGGACGTCCATCTTCTTGCTTGTTGGGTCAGTCGTCAGCATGTATTCGCTGACGATCATCGGGGCAGTAGTGGGAGGGATGTTCCTGACGATGGTGCCCATGGCACTGGCCGGTGCCGGCGACTGGGTTCCAATTCTGTATGGCGCAGCACTTCTCGCGGTGGTACTTGGCGTCAACGCCTTGCCCGCGAAATTGCGGGCGAAGCTGGACGGAGGACGAGTATGAACGCGCCAATCAGAGCGGAACATGTTGAACCACCACACAACGTGGCCCATGCGCTGACGGTCCGCAACCTATCCCTGTCCTTCGGCGGCAACCAGGTTCTGCACGACATCGGGCTGCAGTTGGAGCCGGGGGAAATTACCGGTCTCATCGGACCGAACGGGGCTGGGAAGACGAGCTTTTTCAATTGTCTGACTGGCTTGTACATGCCTCAGCGAGGGGAGATTTGCCTGGGGTCCGAGAATCTGATTTGGCTTGCACCTACGCAACGCGCGGCATTGGGGTTCTCTCGCAGCTTCCAGCATGTTGCACTCTGCCCGGAATTGACTGTCGCGGAGAACGTGATGGTGGGGCTCGATAGGCAATCCAATGCCGGATGGCTCGACGCCTTCCTGCCGCTGGCTGGTGGTCGCAAAGAACGCGGCCGAAATCGCGAACTTGCGGTGAATGCGTTGGAGCGGCTAGGTATTGCGGATGTCGCTAAATCATATCCATCCGACCTTCCACCAGGAGTCCTCCGCTTGGCTGAGATTGCTCGCGCCATTGCTGGTTCGCCTCGCGTTCTGCTCTTGGATGAGCCGGCGGCTGGATTGAACTCAGTCGAGACGCGTGATCTTGCCAACGCGCTCAAGAAGCTGCGTGCACCAGATTTGGTACTGGTCGTTGTCGAGCACGACATGGACCTCATCATGGATGTTTGCGACACCATCCATGTCCTGAACGTTGGTCGTTTGCTTGCATCCGGGAGTCCTGGGCAAATTCAGGCCAATCCGGAAGTGGTGCGAGTTTACCTGGGAGACGATGATGCGTGATTCCGTGGCGAGCCTGCTCCACGTGGAGGGTCTGACGGTGCGCTATGGTGCGGGCCCGGTTGTGCATGGTGTGTCTTTCAGCATGGCGCCCGAGACGGTCGGCGCGCTCTTGGGCGCAAACGGTGCGGGCAAGTCAAGCACTCTGCGCGCCATTGCCGGATTGGAGCCTGCTCAAGGAAGCGTCAGGTTTCAAGGTGAAGACATCAGTTCCCTTTCCGCAGCCGAGCGATTTCGCGCAGGCATCGTCTATGTACCGGAAGGGCGTGCCATCGTTGCTGATCTTTCGGTATCCGAAAACCTGACGCTGGGCGGCTACTTTTTTGATTCTGCAACCCGCGACCGCCGGCGCCGGATGGTGCTCGATTTTTTCCCTGAGATTGCCAACAGACTGCATTCCCCGGCGGGCTTGCTCAGCGGAGGGGAGCAACAAATGCTGGCAATCGGTCGCGGTTTGATGTCGGCACCTAAACTCATTTTGCTCGATGAGCCTTCACTGGGCTTGGCTCCGCTCCTGGTTGCCCGAGTTTACGAGCGGTTGGCACTGATTCGGAAGGAGCAGGGACTGGCAGCACTGCTTGTCGAGCAAAGCTTCCATGCCGCGGCCAAGCTGGCGTCGCGTGCTTGGGTGATGCGCCATGGCCATGTTGTAGGGGAGCTTGACGCGCAGGCGTTGGGCAGCCGCGAAGGACGACAGCGAGCGATTGACGCATATCTCGGGGCGCGCCAGGAAGACGCCGCTTTGGCAGTCTGAGAACCAGATGATTCGACAAAAGCCGCAGGAGTGAGACCAATGACATCGATGCTGGACGGCGAGATCATCGCCAGCGGGTTGCAGTTCCCAGAAGGTCCTATTGCCATGTCAGATGGCAGCGTGTTGGTCGTGGAGTTGGCCGCCGGGCGGCTGACGCGCGTGAGTGCCGGAGGCACCATCGATGTGGTGGCCGTGTTGGGAGGCGGACCAAACGGTGCGGCGATTGGCCCCGACGGTGCATGCTATGTATGTAACAACGGTGGCTTCAGCTGGCGGTCCGATGACGGTTTCACTCGGCCCACTGGTCCATCTGCAGACTATGTCGGTGGGTCAATTCAGCGCGTAAATCTGAGAACGGGAGCTTTTGAGGCGCTCTACACCCACTGCGACGGCGTCCCGCTACATGGCCCGAACGATATCGTTTTCGACAATCAAGGGGGCTTCTGGTTTACGGACTTCGGAAAGACGTTCGAAGACCGCATCATGCGAGGAGCCGTGTACTACGCGCGGGCGGATGGCAGCGAGATTCGGCGTGTGGCGCATCCAGTTCTGACTCCCAACGGGATCGGTCTTTCGCCAGACGGCAGGACGCTCTACGTTGCCGAGACGGAAACCAGCCGGTTGTGGGCATACGCCGTGACTGCACCTGGGCAGCTAGCTCATGAAGCGTGGCCATCGCCGAACGGCGGCCGGCTCGTATATGGGATGGAGGGCTACCAGCGCTTCGATTCCTTAGCGGTCGAGGAGGGTGGCAACATTTGCGTTGCTACGCTGGTGCGGGGAGGGATTAGTGTGATTTCTCCGTCTGGGAACCTGCTGGAGTTCCACGCAGCTTCGGAAGGATATTGCACCAACATCTGCTTTGGTGGACAGGACCGCCGCACCGCATATATCACTCTCTCTGGCTATGGCCAACTGCTGGCGGTGCAATGGGCGCGCACTGGATTGCCGCTGGCAGTCTAAAAACATGACGCCTTACACCAACATATCGGAGACAGGCATGTCGCAGTCCGACGGACGCGCACGACGCGGATTCATTCTAAACACTAGCCTAATCGCACTGGGCGTAGCTTCCGCCATGCTTTCGCTGAGCGCGCTCGCGCAAGGGGATTGGCCAAACAAGCCCGTGCGCATCATCGTGCCATACGGGCCAGGGCAGGGTGCTGACTTGATTGCACGTCTGCTAGCGCAGGAGTTGTCTGGGTCGCTACGCCAGTCGTTTGTGGTGGAGAATCGGCCTGGCGCTGGCGGCAACATTGGTGCAGCCATGGTGGCGAAAGCCGATCCTGATGGATATACGATCCTTCTTGGGACAAACGCCACCCTGGCCGCAAACGAATTTCTCTATTCGAATCTGGGCTATCAGCCGGCCAGGGATTTTGATGCGGTGGCGATGCTTGGGTTGCTCCCGATGGTGATCTGCGCCGCCACCGACTTTCCAACGAATGGCATCGCCAAATTGGTCCAGCAGGCGCGTGCCAGGCCGAACACCATCAATGTTGGCTTGCCCAGTACGACTGCGAGCGTAGTCTTTGCTCAGTTTGTGCAGTCAGCTCAGGCGCCGCTATTCGGCGTGAAGTACAAAACATCGGGCCAGTCGACCACGGACGTGCTAGGCGGGCAGATTCCCCTCGTAATCGACACCGTTGCAGCCACTCGCTCGCACATTCAGAGCGGCAAGTTGCGAGCACTCGGCATTTCGTCCAGCAAGAGTAGTGCCGTACTTGAGGGCGTGAAGCCGATAGCGGACCAAGGTGTTCCAAACTTCTCTTTGGTCGCATGGGATGCATTATTTATTCCGAAAGGCACTCCCGCCGCGGTCGTCGTCAAACTCAGTGAGCATGTCCGCCTAGCGCTCGAAAAGCCCTCCCTCCAGCGAAAGTTGGTAGAGCTGGGCATCGATCCGGAGTACATGAAACCCGCTGTATTAGCCGAGTTTGTGAAGAGTGAACGCAAACGTTGGGGGGCGTTGATCGTTGCTGCCGACCTCCACGCAGACTAACTGACTAAGTAGAATCCCTAGGTGGCGACCGCGCAATCGCGCGTTGACGTCCCGACAAAAAGAATGCATTCTGCATTAAACATCATTTTCAACCACGGCACTTTTGCCGACCACGCTGCAACTGAAATAGGAGACTTGCCTTGAATGCCGTTATGACCCCCGCCCAAAACGATGTCGGTAACGCACCCGCCGAAGGTCGCATCACTGACGAAGCTATCGCCGATGCCAAGGCAATGATCGGTCTGCATCTGCGTCCGGAAGGCCCGTACCTGCAAGACGCGACTGCCGACACTCTGCGCAACTGGTGCAACGGCATCGGTGACCTGAACCCGCTGTACCGCGACGTTGGCTATGCATCCGGCACCCGCTATGGCACGCAGCTCGGCCACCCGATGTTTCCCATGGCATTTGGCTGGCTCGGCCGCACCCGTTGGGGCCTGCCAGGCGTGCACGGTTTCTACGCCGGCAATGACTGGGAGCTGTTCCGCCACGTGCGCCCCGGCGACCGGATCACCGCTATCGAGCGCGTGGTCGGCGTGGAGGAAAAGCACAGCCAGTTCTCTGGTCGACTGGTGCTTCAGTACGTCGAAGCGAGCTACTTCAACCAACGCGGCGAACTCGTTGCTCGCGCTTTGGGAACTTGCACGCGCCACGAGCGCAAAGCCGCTCGCGATACCGGCAAGTACAAGGAAATCGTCCAGCACGAGTACTCGAACGAGGAATTCGATCGCATTGACGAAATGGTGCTCAACGAGCCGAAAAACATCCGCGGCTCCAATGTCCGATACTGGGAGGAAGTGCAGGTAGGCGAAGAACTGCCGACCATCGCTCGAGGCCCTCTTTCGCTGATGGACACGATGGGCTTCCTGGTCGGCTGTGGTCGTGGTCACACGCACGGTGTTGTCCTGCAGGCCGCGGTCAAACACCCGGGCCACTTTTTCCGCAACCCTGAGGCGGGAGGCGGCGTGGAGTACACGGGTATTGGCCATCACCGCGAATCCGTGGCCAAGGAAGTCGGCGTGCCGGGCACCTACGACTACGGTCCGCAACGCTCGTCGTGGATGGCCTCGCTGGTGACCAACTGGATGGGCGACGCAGGCGTGCTCAAGCGCGTGCGCACGGAAATGCGCCGCTTCAACATCGTCGGCGACACCACGTTCTGCAAGGGCAAGGTCGTACGCAAGTACGTCAAGGACAACGTCGGCCTGGTCGACATCGAGCTGGCTGCAGAGAATCAGCGTGGCGAGGTAACTACCCCGGGCATCGCCACGGTTGCCCTGCCGTCTCGCGACGTCAAGCTGAAGGCGTTCCTCGACGGCTCGGCTGTGGACCTGGAGCTGCCGATCACCCGCTAATCGACCTACGGGCAACCCTGCGAGAGAGTCAAATGCTGTCAACCGACAGGCAAAACGACACCACGCTTCCCCTGGCTGGCTGCCGCGTCATAGAGCGATCGCGTACAGTTGCGGCCGCCTACGCCGGGCGGCTGCTCGCTGCGATGGGAGCGCAAGTGGTGATGCTGGAGCCGACCACGGGCAGCCCGCTGCGCAGGGCGGCTCCAATCTTGGAAGACACGGGCGAGAGTGCGCTCTTCGCCTTTCTGGCTGCAGGAAAGCACAGCCTGATTTGCGACCTGAGCACTGCCGAAGGGCGAGACCTCATGGCTCGTGAACTGGCCGATGCTGACATCCTGCTGGATGACACGCCCCTGCGAGAGCGTGCAGCGCAGGGTCTGGCGTCGGAAGACACCGCTGCGCGCTACCCGAAGCTGGTGCATGTGAGTGTGTTGCCATATGGGGCTACCGGGCCCAAGGCGCACTGGGATGCTGAAGAGGTGAACCTCGTTCATGCCGGCGGGGAAGGCTTCCTCCTTCCCAATGGTCTGTCTTGCGAGCAGTTTCCGGACCGACCGCCTTTGAAAGTCTACGGCAACTTCGCCAGCTACCAGGGCGGCTGCGCCGCGGCGTGGTGTGCTCTCAGCGCGTGGTGGGCAGTGCCGATGACGGGCGGGCAGTACGTCGACGTATCGGTCCAGGACGCGAACCTCGCTGTGGGCGCTTTCGCCCTGCAACGGTTGGGCGACGGCTCGCTGGAGCATCGAACCACGCGCAGCTTCCGGTATGGTGGCGTATTCGAAGCGAAAGATGGCTACGTAGAAGTGCTCACTCTCGAAGATCGACAATGGCAGGCGCTGGTGCAACTGCTCGGCGAACCAGCATGGGCCTTGGATGAAACGCTGCAAGACCCTCTTGAGCGTAGTCGCCGCGGAACTGAGCTTAACGCCCACATTCGCGCCTGGATGCGGGAACACGCAGTGGAAGACATCGTCAGTCGGGCGCAAGCCTTGGGCGTGCCGGCGGCAAAGTACCGCACGCCGGCGGAGGTGCTGAACGGAGAGCAGGAAACTGCGCGCTCCCTGTTCGCCAAGACCACGCTTGAGAGCGGTCGCCGAGTTGACCTTCTCACGGCGCCGTTTCAGTTCCGTTGTTCGCCGCTGCCAGGTGGCGGTCGGGTCCCCGCATTGGGCGAACTCTCCGAGGAGGCCGTTCAATGACGACTCTCACTCAGACAAATGCGCCGCTCGCCGGCGTCCGGATCGCCGACTTTACGATTCATGCGGCCGGTCCATTCTGTACGCACCTGTTGTCCCAGCTCGGCGCGGAGTGCATCAAGATTGAAAGTCGGACCCGCCCTGACGCGTTTCGCAAGCCGCACGCGGTGTACGGTCGCATGTCCGCAGCCACCTTCGACCAGGTTTCGGCGAACAAGCTGTCAGTTCGCCTGAACCTCAAGCATCCCGAGGCCGTGGCCCTGGCGAAGCGCTTGGTTTCCCTTTCGGATATCGCGGCAGAGAGCTTCCGGCCCGGTGTGATGGACCGGTTGGGCTTGGGCTTCGATGCATTGCGCCAATGCAAGCCAGACCTCGTCATGCTGTCGCTTTCATCCTGTGGGCAGAGCGGACCTGATTCGCACTTCTCTGGCTATGCGCCGCTGTTCGGTGCGTGGGGAGGACTTGGGTGGATGTCCGGCTATTCCGACGGTCCTCCCATGGAAATGCGCCACGTGATGGACCACTCCGCGGGGCTCCACGCCGCTACCGCTACGGTGGCTGCCCTGCATCAAAGGCGACGTACAGGCCAAGCGCAACACGTGGACCTCGCGGCGCGTGAGGTCGCCTCCGCAATGATCGGGGACGCTTTGCTGCAGGCCAGCGTCGGCGAGACGCCAGTGCGACCGGGCAACACACATCCTGGCATGGCTCCTCACGGCGTCTACGCCACGGCACAGCCCGACCGGTGGCTGACTCTCGCGATTCGTAACGACGCGGAGTGGCGGACGTTTGCGCGCGTCGCGGGCGGAACAGCGCTGGAGGATCTGCGGTTTGCCACCGCTGGAGGACGCATTTGTCATCGCGACGAACTCGACGCCATGGTCGGTGAGTGGCTGGCATCCCGAGATGCCGACGCTATCGCGAGCGAGCTTCAGCAACGCGGCGTTTGCGCACACGTTTCCTGGAACATGGAAGACGTTGCGGGTGACGCGCATATGCGGTCGCGAAACGCGCTGGTCGAAGTCAGCGCCCCCGGGATTCCGCCGCGGCTTGCTGTCGGCACCCCGGCGAGCTTCAGCCACACCGACGCAGTGGGAATCCGACGCCTGACGCCAGAGCTCGGTCAGGACGAAGACTATGTCTTCGGTGAGTTGCTGGGGCTGAGCACCGCGCAGCGCTCCGACCTGGAAGCGCGGGAAGTCATTCTCTGAAATTGAGGAAACCAATGAAAGACGCCATCTATCTCGTCCTGGACATGATGAATGATCTCGTCCACACGGACGGTCCCAATGGAAAAGCCGCCTACGGCGACCAGGTGCGCAAACGCGACTTGATCTCGAAGACGCGCAATGCTGTGGCCAAGGCGCGTCAGGCCGGGTTGCACATTGGCTTTGTTCGCGTTGGGTTCTCTCCCGACTATCGGGAATGTCCTCCGAATTCTCCGATCTTCTCGTTGGCCAAGAAGAACGGTCTGTTCAAACTGGGCACATGGGGCACCGAAGTACATCCGGACCTGGGCCGACAGGAGGAAGACTTCGATATCGTCAAGCATCGGGTCAGCCCCTTCTACGCGACCAGCCTCGAAGCGGTACTGCGTGCGCAAGGAATCAAGCGAATTTATTGCTCTGGCGTCTCGACCAACGCGGTCGTCCAGGCGACCGTGCGCGAAGGCCACGACCGAGACTATGCCGTCACGGTGCTTTCGGATTGCTGTTGCGCCCCGTCGGACGAGGAACACGACCAGGCGCTTCAAGGTCTGAAGCGCTTCTGTACCATTGCCACGTCCGACGACGTCGTGTTCGAGTGAGACGTCATGACGCGAATCGCTAGGAGTTACCTGTTTGTGCCGGGCCACAAGCCCGAGCGCTTCGCCAAAGCCCTTGCCAGTGGCGCCCATCACGTGGTGGTCGACCTCGAGGACGCCGTGGCACCCGCCGACAAGGCGGCTGCGCGTGACAGCGTGGCGAGTTGGCTCGCAACGCAGCGAGACGTGTTTGTGCGCATTAACGCGGCAGACACCGAATGGTTTGAGGAAGACCTGCGCATGCTTGCCGACTATCCGGGCGTTGGGGTCATGTTGCCGAAGGCGGACGACCGGTCGCTGAAGACGCTCATCGGAATGCTGCCCAATAGGCGCACCTTGGCCTTGCTCGAGACTGTCAAAGGATTTCTCCGTTTGCATGAGATCGTTGGCATCCGGGGCTTGGAAAGAATCGCCTTTGGCAGCGTAGACTTCTCCGCGGAGTCCGGAATTTCGGATGAAGCCGACGCCCTCACGGCGATCCGCACGAACCTCGTCTTGGCATCGTGCTACGCGGGCCTGGCTGCACCGATTGATGGCGTCAGTGTGAACTTCACCGCTGAGGCCGCCATCGTGCAGGATGCGCGTCGTTCACGACAACTGGGTTTCGGTGGAAAGCTCTGCATCCATCCGGCACAAGTCGCGCCGGTCAACGCGGCGTTCGCACCGAGCGTCGAAGAGCTCGAATGGGCCCGAAGGGTGCTTGACGCCTTCGAATCCAGCCACGGCGCAGCTACCGCGCTGGACGGCAAGATGATTGACAAGCCGGTGGTGGACCGTGCTCGTCAGATGGTTAGCGAAGGGGCTGTAGTCACGACCTAGGACGCGGCCTATCACATAGCAGGTGATTCATCATGGATTCAACTGTAGAAATCGTGCCGATGCACTGCCGTCAGATTGAGACAACGTTTGGTCGCCGCAGCGACGGACTGTTCGAAATCGAGGGCCGGCTCCTTGATACCAAGGCCCATGCCTTTCGGCGACAGCTAGCGGCGGAGGATTCTCCGCCCGGCACGCCGCTTCACCGGATTTCAGTGCGTCTAGTCGTGGATGCTGACCTAGTGGTGCATGAGGCCACCGCAGAGTTGGCCACCACGCCGTTCGAGACTTGCCGCGGTGCCGAGCAATCGCTGTTCCCACTCAATGGGATGCGCATCGGCCCCGGCTGGATTAAGCGGGTGAAGAACGTGCTCGGCGGCCCGATGTCATGTACGCATGTTTTGGAACTGCTTGGGCCGATGGCCACGACTGCATTCCAGGGTTTAGCTCCTATGCGCATCGCTCGCATCAATGCGCCCGGCAACGGCGCCGAACGGAGAAAGAAGGTGGATAGCTGTTTCGCTTACGCAGCGCAACGCGATGTTGTGACTAGGCTATGGCCGGAGCTGTACAAGCCGAAAGAGCCGCCCGTCGAACACGCCATATATAAAGACTGACTACTACGCCTCAAAAGATTTGTCCGCCGGCCCGGCATACCAATCCAGTTCCGTTAGAGCATGCTGGAGGAGACACTATGCGAACCAAAATTCAAAGACAGCATTTCTTGCTGAGCTGCGTGCTCGGTTTGGCATCAACTCTGGCGCATGCAGGCGGCTATCCGGATCGCCCGATTCGACTTGTGGTGGGATTTCCCCCTGGCGGCGGCGCGGATTATGTGGCGCGCGTTGTTGGTCAGCACCTCGGCGAGACGCTGGGCGTAAGCGTCGTCGTAGAGAACAAGCCTGGTGCTAATGGAACGATTGCTGCAGGGGATGTGGCGCGTATGCCAGCCGATGGCTACACGTTGTTGCTCGGTGTGCCGGCAAGCCAGTCAATCAGCCCCGTGCTGATGTCAAAGCTGCCTTATGACCCGTTACGTGACTTCACGCCGATTTCGAATGTTGGGTTCACGCCCTTGGTCCTGGTTGTTAACGCCAAGACGCCGGCAAAGTCCGTGGGTGAGTTCGTCAAGTACGTTGCCGCAAGCAGGGAGCCTGTCGCTTACGGTTCGGCCGGCACTGGAAACATCACGCACATGGCTGGCGAACTGTTCACGCAGTCCACGGGATTGAAGAACCTGCGTCATATCCCCTACAAGGGAAGCTCTCAAGTCATTACTGACCTTATTGGTGGGCATGTGACGGCATACTTCGACACGCTCCCGTCGTCCTTGCCATTTATCCAGAGCGGTCAACTGCGAGCGTTAGGGGTAACCAGCGGCGCGCGAACCAGCATCGCGCCAGACATTCCCACCCTGAAGGAATCCGGCGTAGCAGGCTATATGGTAACCACATGGTTCGGCATCCTCGCTCCGCCGAAGTTGAGCCCTCAGGTCGTCGATAGAATCTACCAGGCGCTTCGCAAGGGACTGGACACGCCGGAGGTGCGGAAAACGTTCGCTTCCCGCGGCATCGAACTGATGCTGGATACACCCCCCCATTTCCAAGCCACTCTGTCGGCGGACATCGCACAATGGCGCGAAGTCACTAAGAAGGGCGGCATCACGGCGAACTGATTCGCTCGCAGCAGAATGCCGCGGGAATGCAACGACACTAACAGTGGCGGAAATCTGACCGTGACAGAGCGCCGAGACAGCAGACTTCGGTCAACCGAGCATTTGGCGCTCGAATGCTGATGAGGACTGGATTTGAAGTCAGGTCGCTTTGGTGGACTATCTCCAGATTTCTGAGGAACGACGCCCCAGCGTTGGTCAGCTACGGCGCTCGGCGTCGAAAGAGCTCGCCGAGTCCGTCGTTGAGGAGCCAACTCAACGCGCTGCCTCTCCGGCACGCAGCATGCCATGCCTATGGCGTATGGCTGACTCGCCTTTTTGCCCCATGAACTACACACCCATCAAGTCCCTGCTGATTGCCAACCGTTCCGAGATCGCGATCCGCGTGATGCGCGCCGCGGCCGAGATGAATATCCGGACCGTGGCGATCTATTCGAAAGAAGACCGCCTCGCGCTTCATCGCTTCAAGGCGGACGAAAGCTATCTGGTTGGCGAGGGCAAGAAGCCGCTGGCGGCCTACCTCGACATCGAAGACATCCTGCGCATCGCCCGGAAGGCGAAGGTGGATGCCATCCACCCGGGCTATGGCTTTCTCTCGGAGAACCCGGAATTCGCGCAAGCCGTGATGGATGCCGGCATCCGCTGGGTCGGCCCGTCCCCGGACGTCATGCGCAAGCTGGGCAACAAGGTGGCGGCCCGCAACGCGGCGATCGAGGCGGGCGTGCCGGTGATGCCCGCGACCGATCCGTTGCCGCATGACCTGGACGAGTGCAAGCGCCTGGCGGCCGGCATCTGCTACCCGCTGATGCTCAAGGCGAGCTGGGGCGGTGGCGGGCGCGGCATGCGCATGCTGGAGAACGAGCAGGATCTGGAGAGCTTGCTGCCGGCCGCACGCCGCGAGGCGCTGGCCGCGTTCGGCAACGACGAGGTCTATGTCGAGAAACTGGTGCGCAATGCGCGCCACGTGGAAGTGCAGGCGCTGGGCGATACGCATGGCAACCTGGTGCACCTGTACGAGCGCGACTGTACCGTGCAGCGGCGCAACCAGAAGGTGGTGGAGCGGGCACCCGCACCGTATCTGGACGACGCTGGCCGGGCCGAACTGTGCGACGCGGCCATGCGCCTGATGCGCGCGGTCGGCTACACGCATGCGGGCACGATCGAATTCCTGATGGATGCCGATTCCGGCCAGTTCTATTTCATCGAGGTCAACCCGCGCATCCAGGTCGAGCACACGGTCACCGAGATGGTCACCGGTGTCGATATCGTCAAGGCGCAGATCCGCATCACCGAAGGCGGCCATATCGGCATGACCGAGAACACGCGCGATGCCGACGGCAAGATCGTGGTGCGCGCGGCGGGTGTGCCGGAACAGGCGGGGATCGCGCTGAACGGGCATGCCCTGCAATGCCGGATCACGACCGAAGACCCCGAAAACGGCTTCCTGCCGGACTATGGCCGGCTCTCCGCCTACCGTAGCGCCGCAGGCTTTGGCGTCCGCCTTGATGCCGGTACCGCCTACGGCGGCGCGGTGATCACGCCATACTACGATTCGCTGCTGGTCAAGGTCACCACCTGGGCGCCGACGGCGCCCGAGTCGATCCGGCGCATGGATCGCGCGCTGCGCGAATTCCGCATCCGCGGCGTCGCGTGCAACCTGCAGTTCCTCGAGAACGTCATCAACCATCCGGCTTTCCGCTCGGGCGAGGTCACCACGCGCTTTATCGACAAGACGCCGGAACTGCTCGCCTTCGCCAAGCGGCAGGACCGCGCGACCAAGCTGCTGCGCTATCTTGGCGATGTGTGTGTCAACGGGCATCCCGAAATCAACGGCCGCACGCTACCTTCGCTGCCGTTGCCCAGCCCGGTGCTGCCCAAGGTGGATACCGTTGGCGCACTTCCGACCGGCACGCGCGACCTGCTGCGCGAGCTTGGCGCGGAAAAGTTCTCGCGCTGGATGTTGGAACAGAAGCGTGTGCTGCTGACCGACACGACCATGCGCGATGCGCACCAGTCGCTGTTCGCCACGCGCATGCGCACCGCCGACATGCTGCCGATCGCGCCGTTCTACGCGCGCGAACTGCCGCAACTGTTCTCGATGGAATGCTGGGGCGGCGCCACGTTCGACGTGGCGCTGCGCTTCCTGAAGGAAGACCCGTGGCAGCGGCTTGAGCAACTGCGCGAGCGCGTGCCCAACATCCTGTTCCAGATGCTGCTGCGCGGCTCGAACGCGGTCGGCTACACGAACTACGCGGACAACGTGGTGAAGTTCTTCGTCCGCCAGGCCGCCAGCTCGGGCGTGGACGTGTTCCGCGTGTTCGATTCGTTGAACTGGGTGCGCAATATGCGCGTGGCGATTGATGCCGTGGGCGAGAGCGGCGCGCTGTGCGAAGGCGCGATTTGCTACACCGGCGATATCTTCGACGGTTCCCGTCCCAAATACGACCTGAAGTACTACGTCGGGATCGCGCGTGAACTGAAAGCTGCGGGCGTTCACGTGCTGGGCATCAAGGATATGGCGGGGATCTGCCGTCCGCAGGCTGCCGCCGCGCTGGTGAAGGCGCTCAAGGAAGAGACCGGCCTGCCCGTGCATTTCCATACGCACGATACCAGCGGTATCTCGGCCGCCTCCGCGCTGGCCGCCATCGGTGCGGGCTGCGATGCGGTGGATGGCGCGCTGGATGCGATGAGCGGGCTCACCTCGCAACCGAACCTGTCGAGCATCGCCGCGGCGCTGGCCGGCAGCGAGCGCGACCCCGGACTCGACCTGGAACGCCTGCACGAGGCGTCGATGTACTGGGAGGGTGTGCGTCGCTACTACGCACCGTTCGAATCGGAGATCCGCGCCGGCACGGCCGATGTCTACCGCCACGAGATGCCCGGCGGCCAGTACACCAACCTGCGCGAGCAGGCCCGCTCGCTCGGCATCGAGCATCGCTGGACGGAGGTGTCGCGCGCGTATGCCGATGTCAACAAGATGTTCGGTGACATCGTGAAGGTGACGCCGACGTCCAAGGTGGTCGGCGACATGGCACTGATGATGGTCGCCAACGACATGAGCGCCGCCGATGTCGGCGATCCGGCCAAGGAGATTGCGTTTCCCGAATCGGTGGTCTCGCTGTTCAAGGGCGAACTGGGCTTCCCGCCCGACGGCTTCCCCGCGGAACTCTCGCGCAAGGTCCTGCGCGGCGAGCCGCCCGTGCCTTACCGGCCCGGCGACCAGATTCCGGCGGTTGATCTCGACGCGGCGCGGGCCGAGGCTGAAGCGGCGTGCGAACAGTCCCTCGACGACAAGCAGCTGGCGTCGTACCTGATGTACCCCAAGCAGGCGATCGCCTACCACGCGCATGTGCGGACCTACAGCGATACGTCGGTGGTGCCGACGCCAGCCTTCCTGTATGGCCTGCAGCCGCAGGAAGAGGTGGCCATCGATATCGCGGAGGGCAAGACCCTGCTGGTATCGCTGCAGGGGACACATCCCGATGTCGAGGAGGGCAACATCAAGGTCCAGTTCGAGCTGAACGGACAATCCCGCACGGCGCTGATCGAGCAGCACAGCACCGCGCCATCCGGTCCGGCGCGCCAGAGCAAGAACGTTGCCGATCCCGACAATCCGCTGCATATCGCCGCGCCGATGCCGGGCTCGATCGTGACCGTGGCCGTCCAGCCGGGGCAGAAGATCGCGGCTGGCACGACACTGCTTGCACTGGAGGCGATGAAGATGGAAACGCATATCGCTGCGGACCGCGATTGCGAGATTGCCGCTGTGTATGTGAAACAGGGGGATCGTGTGGCGGCGAAGGACCTGCTGATCGAACTGAAGAAAGCGGGTTGACGTAGGGTCAAGGGGAGGCATCCGGCTAACAAGCCTTCGGTTGCTGCGCCGATTGACGACATTACTTTCGGAAAACTCTTCCTTTGCTCTACGTGCTCGACCTCGACTACACCATTGCCATCCCGAAACGCCAGCGGTAAGCCACGCGTGCGGGGTGCCCCAATGTATCCATCCTTTCAGCGAGACAAGACATGACCAGCGTAACGCACCCGAGCGACGCCCTCTTTGCCGGCGAAAAGGCATTCCCCGTACTTGCCGCGTGCGAGCACTTTGCCGGCAGCGAGAAGCTGATCGGCAAGGCCATGGACCTGCAGGTCGAGTACGGTCCGGTCTTCGAAGTGACCTGCGACTGCGAGGATGGCGCCGCCGCCGGCCAGGAACGCGAGCATGCCGAAATGGTCGCGCGCATGATTGCCTCGGACCGCAACCGCTTCGACCGCGCCGGCGCGCGTATCCACGACCCGTCGCACCCGGCGTGGCGCCAGGACGTCGACATCATCGTGGCCGGCGCCGGCAGCCGTCTGGCCTATATCACCGTGCCCAAGGCCACCAACAGCGGCCAGGTCGCGGAGGTGATCCGCTATATCGCCGAGGCCGGCAAGAAGTCTGGCCTCGACCAGCCCGTGCCGGTCCACGTGCTGATCGAGACCCACGGCGCGCTGCGCGACGTATTCCAGATCGCCGAACTGCCGAATATCGAGGTGCTGGACTTCGGCCTGATGGACTTTGTCAGCGGCCATCACGGCGCCATTCCCGCCGCCGCGATGCGCAGCCCCGGCCAGTTCGAGCACGCGCTGCTGGCACGCGCCAAGTCCGACATGGTCGCGGCGGCGCTGGCCAACGGTATCGTGCCGGCCCACAACGTGTGCCTGAACCTGAAGGACGCCGAGGTCATCGCCGGCGACGCGCGCCGTGCGCGCAACGAGTTCGGCTTCCTGCGCATGTGGAGCATCTACCCGGCGCAGATCCAGCCGATCGTCAACGCCATGCGCCCGGACTTCAACGAAGTGGACGCCGCCGCCGGCATCCTGGTGGCGGCGCAGGACGCCGACTGGGGCCCGATCCAGTACCAGGGTGAACTGCACGACCGCGCCACTTACCGCTATTTCTGGGAAGTGCTGCAAAAGGCGAAGGTCACCGGCATGCCGCTACCGGCTGAGGCGGAGCGCCGCTTCTTCGCGAACTGACGAAGGGCGGGGGGAGCACCGGCATCGTCGTATGGTGCTGTTACCGGCGTATTTCACCTCTCGCCAACCGCTGGACGACTGCTTCCGGGCGGCCGGTGCCGAGCCTCAGGTTATCGCGGAACTGGATTCGATCTCTCCGATGCTAGAGCTTGTCAGGCAAACCTGTATAGCTGGAGTAAAAGAGCCTTAACAGCCACTATGAAATGCAATTAATCGACAAGGCCTCAAACCCAACAGCATCTCTTGCTGGCACGCGGCGAGGCGGTCGAAATTGCCGAGGCTTATAGAGCTGCCGGCCGTCGCTCAGTTCCGGCTATTGGCAAAACCGTTCCGCCGGGAATGATCACGGATGGCAAATCGCCATGCTTCCAAGAGCGCGGTTACCTGCCAAAT
Source organism: Cupriavidus pinatubonensis (assembly GCF_019602855.1). Classification (GTDB taxonomy): domain Bacteria; phylum Pseudomonadota; class Gammaproteobacteria; order Burkholderiales; family Burkholderiaceae; genus Cupriavidus; species Cupriavidus pinatubonensis. The sequence goes on along the minus strand of NZ_CP080769.1, from coordinate 430,452 downwards.
CAATTTGGTCAGCAGAAATCAGCGTGAAAGGGAGGAAGTGGGGCCCTGATCCCTGACGGGGATCACTGCACAGGATTGCCGAGCCTATCCCGCCAGGTGCGCAGTTCCGCTGCGCGGAAGGACTGGAATTTTCCGGCCAGCGCCAGCAGCAGATCCGATTGCGGGGTATCCAGCAGCGTGGCGGCTTCCGACAACCTCAGCCCGCTGACTCGGATGCGGTCGGTGATGTCTTTCACGATGTTTGCTTTCAGGGGGATTTCTTCGGCGTCTGCGAAGCCAAGCTGCGCATACACATTCCCTGTTCCATACTCGAAGCAAAACATGTGAACTCCTTTCAATCACTAGACAACAACCCCTTTCTGCATCGTGCGTGATGGTGGCTGAGGGCGCGATTATTCAGGTAAGTGAATGTCGAGACAATCTCGGGGAAACACTGAGTGCGGGGTCTGGTAGCCCCCTGGTCTAGGGGCCTTTGCTGAGCCCTCCTGACGGGCGCGATTGGGGCGGATCACTGGCTTAGTGCAAAAGAGCGGGGCGACCCGCCGTGAAACGCGGGAAGGAAGCGCAGCCTGAATCCATCCGGTTTTCAACGGCGGGCGGAGGCCTTTTTCGCCCTGCCAAGTAGTTTCATGATCATGAAACTACGAATTTTTCGGTGGTGGGCGCCAGGCGGGGTTTGTTGTCCTTGCCGATAACTTCCAGCCGACAGCGCTCGGTCCCCTGCGTGTCGCGCCGGCAGAAGAAGGCGCCCACGGTTGTGTCCAGGACATCCGCCACACGTAGGTCGCCCAGATAGAGCACTGTGCACAGCCAGCGCCAGCGCCAGCGCCAGCGCGGAGCGTGCAGGCGTTCGCGGCCGGTCTCCGTACGTATGCGACGACAGCGGCTTGCCCAGTTGCAGCACCGACCCCAGGATCAAGCGTTCGACCTCGCGCCGGTAGGGTCAGTGTCGCCGCGCTGTCGGCATAGCGCGCTAGCCAGGCGGTGACGGCGGCAAGAGCGTCTGCCGCGGCGCTGCGGGCGGCCTGGTCTGGGGCGCGGGTGCTGCCAGCGGCGCCGGACAGTGCCGCTGGCAGGTGACGGTGCCCCAGCGGGGTCCGGAGCGGGGCAGTCGGGCCGTCCGGGGGTGGGACGGGGGCAGTTCCACGAGTGGGCGCCTTATTTTCAAATCAGCGGATCTGGGTGAATCGCGCCGCCCTCGGCTGCCAAGCGAAGTCGGCCATAGCAGCGGACCGGGAAACCAGACCGCTTATATGCCGTCACTTGCCGAGATTTCTGTGGGCCCCTAAACCCGAATGACGAGGTCGGAGTACTTCCAGACGTGTTCGTCTGCCGAGAGCAGTCGCAGTGGTTCGATGATCGCCTGAGCGATCAGCAGCCGATCAAACGGATCTCGATGGTGGCTTGGCAGATGACGCACTGCGGCGGCATGCGTGTTCGTCACAGGAAGCTCGCGAAAGCCTGCGGCGGTAATTTCAGCGATGAGTTCGTCGACATCGACTTCGATTTTGTCGAGGCCCGCCTTGATGGCGATCTCCCAGATGCTGGCCGCACTGATGAAGACCTCCTCGGCATCCACGATCAGTCGCTGTGCGGTCTGGCTCAACTTCGGGTCATTCGTGACCGCCCAAAGGAAAACATGGGTATCGAGCAGGATGCGCATTACCGTCCCTCGAAGGCGGCCAGCAAGTCCTCGGGGAGCGGTGCGTCGAAGTCATCCGCCGTGCGGATCTTGCCCTGCAGCCCGCCCAGGCGCCGTGGGGGCTTGGGCGTGACGAACGGCACGAGCCGGACCACCGGCTTGCCCGCCTTGGCAATCACGACCTCGTCGCCTGCCGCCACCTCTTCGATGAGCCGCGAAAGGTGCGTTTTGGCCTCATGAATGTTCACCGTCTGCATGGTTTTCTCCCAACAATGGACTTAGTCTAGCTTAGTCTAAATCGACCGACAAGGCTGCTGAGGATGACCCGCTTTCCGCCCATTTACTAGACATAAGAACACTTATGTCTAAATTATGGCGTTTTATGTTTGAGTAATAACGTATTACGTAGTAATATATAAGCACTCAACGATGCTTTTTGCCGATGGCCGCCGACCTCGATCTGACCGACACCACCCTGCAGGCCGACCTGGCGGAGCTGCGCAGCCGCTTCCCCGACACCCGCGCGTTGTACCGCGAGGTCTGCGGCCTGCTGTTCTTCCGTTACGGCGTCACGCCCACCGCCAACAAGCTCTACAGCCTGGTGCGCAAGGGCAGCATGGGCACGCCCGCCGAGGTGCTGCAGCAGTTCTGGCAGGAGTTGCGCGGGCGCACGCGTGTCACGATTGACCACCCGGATCTGCCCGATGCGTTGAAGGAAGTCGCCGCCGACGCCATCAAGACGATCTGGCAGGCCGCCAACGAAGCGGCGAGCAGCGAACTGGCGGCGCTCCGGGCGGAAGCCCGCGACGCGGCGCATGCGGCCGAGGCCGAGCGCGATGCCGCGCGCGCCGAAACCGCGGCTGCGCGCGAGGACGCACTGGTGATCTCGGCGCAGTTGGGCGAGGCCCGGCAGGCGCATGACGCGATCCAGGCCCAACTGGCGGCCGAGCGCCAGGCGCACGCCGCCACGCGGGCGCGCTGGGAAGCGGGGCGGGGGGAACTGGAGGTGGCGGGGCGCCAGCTGGCGGAACTGCGTACCCAATTCTCGACGGAGCTTGAACGGGCCCGCGAGGCGGTGACGCTCGCGCAGGAACGCGCCGAAGCCAGCGAGCGGCGCAGCTTGCGCGAACTGGACCAGGAGCGCACCGCGCGCCAGAAGAGCGAGCGCACGGCCGACGAGCTGCGCGCGGAACTGGCGACGGCCCGCAGCGAGGCGCGTGATGCCGCGGTGGCGCAGGCGGAGGGCCGCGCGAAGCTGGAAGCACAGGCCGCGGCGCTGGCTGATCGGCTCGCGGCCACCGAGCAGGCGCAGCGCAAGGTCGCGGGCGACCTGGACACCGTGCAAACGGAGCTCGCCGCGGCGCAGCGCCGGGCCGAGCGGGCCGAAGCGGAAGCCGCCCTCGCGCGCCAGTGGCTGGCCACCTTGCGCGTCGCGCCGCGCGAACGCGACGGCGGTGGTGGTGGTGGTGGAAGGCGGCGCAAGGGCGACCGTTCGGCGGCGACCGCGCCGGAAGAACCAGGCGACGGTCAGGGGGACGCTGAGCAGGATGAGCTGGCCAAAGAACAGGGCGAAGAACGGGGCAACGCGCCGGGGGCGGCGCACCCCGACCATCAGGACGAAGGCAACGACAGCAGTGACACCAGCGATGACAGCAAAGACTGAGCGGGCGGACGCGATTCCGCTGGATCCCGGCGCCGAAGGGCGTAGGCGAGAAGCGAACGACACGCCAGAGACAAGGTCTCACCGTCCATGGGATAAGGCAGCGTCAGCACCGGCAGTGACGGCAATGAAGGAGAACGAATTGGCCCCAAAACCAGCAGTGGAACCCCTTGTCGAGAGCAAGGCGACGGACGGATTGGGTCAGATGGAGATTCCCATCGCTGAGGCGATGCGTGACGCGGATCCCTTCAGTGGTGAAGCCAGTGGTGCAGGCGTCGGTCGTGGCAGCGTTGACACTGCTGACACTCAGGCCCGACGCTTGGACTTCTGGTCGACCAGCCGGGAGAGCGGCCCGACGGCGACGGTGTCCTATCGGCGCCGGCGGGCTTACGCCGCCCCGGATGCTGTAACGGCAGACGTGGCACGGGAAGCATCGAGGGAAGCCGCCGCCTCGGCGGCGTTGACGGAATCTGACTTGCCCGAAGCGCCCATGGAAGCCATACCTTCGGCAGCGACCCCTGAAGCCGTGGCCGAAGCGCCGGTGGAAGTCCTGGCCACGGACGAACCGACGGAAGCTGCCGCCGAGGACGAAAGGACCGAAACGGCCGCCCCGGTCGCCCCGCTTGACGCCCCAGCTCCGGAAGCCGCACCGGAAAAGACGCGGGGCCCGAAGCGCGGTCGAAAGCCGAAAGCGCTCACCGAAACTGCCGCTCCGGAAGCTGCGCAGGAAGAGACGCAGGCCCCGAAGCGCGGTCGGAAGCCGAAAGCGCTGACCGAAACTGCCGCTCCGAAAGCAGCGTCGGAAGAGACGCGGACCCCGAAGCGCGGTCGCAACCCGAAAGCGCTCACCCAAACTGCCGCTCCGGAAGCAGCGCCGGAAGAGGCGAGTGCCCCGAAGCGCGGTCGGAAGCCGAAAGTGCTCGCCGAAACTGCCGCTCCGAAAGCAGCGTCGGAAGAGACGCGGACCCCGAAGCGCGGTCGCAACCCGAAAGCGCTCACCCAAACTGCCGCTCCGGAAGCAGCGCCGGAAGAGGCGAATGCCCCGAAGCGCGGTCGGAAGCCGAAAGTGCTCGCCGAAACTGCCGCTCCGGAAGCCGCGCCGGAAGAGACACGGGCCCCGAAGCGCGGTCGGAAGCCGAAAGCGCTCACCCAAACTGCCGCTCCGGAAGCAGCGCCGGAAGCGAGGCGGGCCGCGAAGCGCGGTCGGAAGGCGAAAGCGCTCACCGAAACTGCCGCTTCGGAAGTAGCGCCGGAAGAGACGCAGGCCCCGAAGCGCGGTCGGAAGCCGAGAATCCTAGCTGAAGTTGCCGCTCCGGAAGTCACGGCTCAAGAAACCCCAACCCGAAAGCGCGGACCGAAGCAGAGAACATTGCCTGGCGTGGAGGCTGCCCCGGAAGTGCCGACTCAGAAGAGGCAAGCCCGGAAGCCGCGACGGGAGCAAAAAGCGCCTACCGCCACCCAAAGCCCGTCCCAGTCCTCACTGCTCGCTCAACTGGCCTCTGTCAATGCGCAACTTGAGCAGTTGCGAGCCGCGGTGCCAAAGGTCGTGGAGGAGATTCGGCAGTGGATGCAGGAGTACCACCTCAGCATGGAGGACATTGCGGGCAAGCCCAGTGTTGAGCCCGCTGCCCGCGCGGTTCCGACCAAGACGAAGGCCGCGCCGAGGTACCGCAACCCCAAGACGGGCCAGACCTGGTCGGGGCGCGGTCGGGCTCCCGCGTGGCTTGGCAAGAAGCGCGAGCGTTTCCTCATCGATCTCTTGTCCTGAACGACAGGTTGGCGGGCGCGGCCGGTCCGCCCCCATACATAGGATCTAGCGAACTCGGAAGGCCGGAAGTTCGGCGGCCACTGCGCAGCAAGCCCAAGGGGAAGAGCCGGGCAATGAGCCGGGGCGACGGCGCTGCCTAACAACCAGGACGAAGGCAACGACAGCAGTGACGGCAGCGATGACAGCAAAAACTGAGCGGTCGGACGCGATCCGCTGGATCCAGGCGCAGATGGACGACTACGGGCTCACCCTCGAGGAGCTCGACGCGGCGGGGTGCTTCGCGCCGCCGCCGCCCCCACCCGAGCCACCTCCACCGGCACCGGTGGTCTGCTACCGCAACGCGGAAGGGCTGACCTGGGACGGGCGGGGCGAGATGCCCTCGTGGCTCAAGCGGGCGGTCAATGCGGGGCAGAGTGTGGAATTTTTCCGGGTGGGATAGGCTTGCCGATGCATTTGGCCCGCAGACCAAGAGCGATCTGACGCGGGCTCACCGACACAACCCACGACGACCCATTTATGAAAGTACACGTTTCCACCCTGTTGTGGCTCGCCGCCATGGCGAGCGGCGGTATGCTGCCACCCACGCCGGCACATGCCGGGGTGTTCGACGATGAGCAGGCGCGCAAAACGGTCATCACCCTGCGCGACCAGTTCAACAGCTTCCAGGCGACGGCGACCCAGCGCATTGAGCAGAACAGCCGCACTACGCTCGATCTGCAGAACCAGCTCGAAGGCCTACGCCAGGAAGTGGCGCGGCTACGCGGCCAGAACGAAGTGCTGCAGAACACGGTGGCGACGCTGCAGAAGCAGCAGAAGGACTACTACGTCGACCTGGATGCGCGCCTGAAGAAGTTCGAGCCGCAGCACGCTTCGGTCGAAGACCGCCAGGGCACGTCGCAGCCGGGCGAGAAGCCCGAATACGACGCCGCGCTCAAGCATTTCCAGGCGGGCGATTTCAAGAGCGCCGGGAATTCGTTCTCCTCGTTTATCAAGAAGTATCCGCAGAGCCCGTACCTGCCGCTGGCGCAGTACTGGCTCGGCAACTCGCTCTACGCGCAGCGCGACTATAAGGGGTCCACCTGGGTGCTGCACAAAATGATCGATGCCAATCCGACGCATCCCAAGGTGCCGCACGCCATGATCGCGGTGGCCAATAATCAGCTCGAGTCCGGCCAGAAGGCGGCGCGCGCAAGACGCTGGAACAGGTGGTGGCCAAGTATCCCGGTACCGAGGGCGCGCTTGCGGCGAACAATCGGTTGAAGACGCTGAAGTAAGTGCGGACGGCTTCCAGCCGGCTGAGGCACACGCCGGAAGACCTGGATGCGGCAGACGGCCTTCGAGCCGCCCCCACCACCGCCGCCGGTGGTCCCGTGCTGGCCAGCGCAGACGATCGCTGGCTGAGATTGCGGCGCCAAACAAAGAAAGCCGCTTTCCGTGATTGCTGGCGGCGCCTAATGGCCGCCGTAAAGCGCGTCGGCAATGGCTTGCACCCTGTCGACGTCGCCTTCTAGCCTTTCCTGATACGGCGCACCGATGACATAGGCGCGCTGGATGTCGGCGCGCGAGGTCATTCTGTGCAGGTAATCAGCGGTCCTAGGCAAGCCATCCAGATTGATGCGCAGTAACCTGTGAAGACGCATCCACGGGTAAATCGACATATCCGCGATCGAGTAGTCGCCGCAGATGTAGGGCTGCAAAGCCAATGCTTGTTCAAAGACCTGAAAGAGCCTGTGAGTCTGTGCGACATAGCGGTCGGCCGAATAGGGGTGTGGTTCCGGTACCTGGTGATTGAAATGGTAATTTTGGCCCGCCATCGGCCCCAGGCTACTCACCTGCCACATCAGCCACTGCAGGACTTGCCATCGGGCGTCCAGCGATGCGCCGATAAAACGTCCGTGCTTCTCTGCCAAATACAGCAGGATAGCGCCGGACTCCGCTACTAGTTGTTGGTTGTCCCTGTCCAGCAGTACTGGAATCTTGGCGTGTCGGTTGAGCCGGGAAAACGCAGGCAGGTGTTGCTCGTCGCGGCTCAGATTGATGTGGCAGATATCGTACTGGGCGCCCAGGGCTTCCAGCATCACGAGGACTTTGTAGCCATTGGCCGTGGGTGTGAAGAACAAAGTGTACATAGGCGGGCGTGCCGTTCAATTAGGAGGCGGGCGCGCGCCTACTTGGTGGCAGTTCGCGCGCTATTGAAGCGGGTTACAGGATTGGATATTTCTTGAACGCTGGGAGTTCTTCTGTGAGCCTGGCATGGCGTCGCAGATGGGGAAACGCGTCGGCCTTGACTACGGAAGCGAGGGTGGATTGGGTAAAGGACCAGGCAACTACCGCGGTAAGCGACGCTTGCGTCAATGACTCGCTTTGGCGGTTGGCCAATCGCTCTTCCAGGGTTGAATAGGCGGCCAGCAGTTGCCCCGTCACTCGGTCGAGCCACGGCTCGTGAAGCTTTTCCGGCGGTCGTAGGTTGTGCTCGTAAACGATTTGTACGGTTTTTTCGCAGGCAGCCAACGACAATCCGATCAGCTGCAAGTCAAGGGCGTGTGCCGCGGCTTCCCGTGGCAACAGCTTTTTGTCGTCAGGCGCCAGTGCTTCAAAATAGTCGAGAATCAGGCTTGAATCCATCAGTACCGTCGAGTCGTCTAGCACCAGCGTAGGCGCTTTGACGACCGGGTTGATCTTCGCGAACTCATCGAAGGTACTGAATACCGAGAGCGATTGATGCTCAAAATTGACTCCGTACAATTCCATAGAAATTGCCACGCGGCGCACGTAGGGTGAGTCCAACATGCCAACCAGTTTCATAAAGCCTCCATTTACGTCAGTGTGATTTTCAGGTGCAAGGGATGCTTGAGGTGCTTGAAGAAGACGGACGCATCCCGATGGGTCAAAGCTAAAGGCCTCCCAAGCATTCACCAGAGGCGTCTCTTCTTCGCCATCCAATAGGATCAGGTATGTGCACTATAAGTAACTTTTATTCGGGTGGCGGGCCAGCTACAACTAATCAACTAGGAGATCAAAGGGCCATTTGTTCCCTCAACGTACGTGATAGTAGAGTTCTGAAGAAGAGCCTCCCAAGAGAAAGGTGGGTTAGTTTTTGTTAATTTATCTTCAATTTAGCCGTTAAAATATCGATAATTTTTACCGTTACACGTAAGTTGAGCTTACATGAGCGCGTTTCCACCTTTGACGTGTTTGCGTAGTTTCGAGGCAACCGCCAGGCTCGGCAGTGTCACCTTGGCGGCCCAAGAGTTGTCTGTTACGCACTCGGCCATCAGCCAGCAGATCAAAGCGCTCGAAGAGATTGTCGGCCTCACTCTCTTTGTACGAGAAGGGCGTGGACTGCGGGTGAGCGAGGACGGTCGACTATATGCATTACAGATTCGCAAGGCCTTGGGCGACATCGCAGAGGCTACGCGGTCGATCCAGGCTCAACCCAAAACGGGTGAGCTGGTTGTGGCGGTACTACCTTCGTTTGGTCGCTCCTGGCTGTTGTCGCGACTACCCAGTTTTCAGCGACTTCACCCCCACATCAGCGTTCGCCTGCAAGCAAGCCTGACCATTTCCAACTTGCAACAGGAATCTGTCGATATCGGTATCCGCATGGGCAAGGGTGACTGGGAAGGTGTGGAGCAAAAGCTGTTGTTTCACGATGATGTGGTGGCCGTCGCGGCCCCACATTTCAATGGCGGGAAGTTGCCGAAGACGCCTCAGAAAATTGTCCAGAGCAAGATCATCTACGGCACGGAGTCTTGGCTCCCCTGGTGCCAGGCGGCAGGCATCGAGATGAACTTCGAGCGCAAGGGCTTATGCAGCAATGACTCGAACCTTGTGCTGGAAGCCGTTCGGCTGGGGCAGGGAATAACCTTGGAGCGGCGCAGCCTGGTACATGACGCCATCATGCGTGGTGAACTGGTACAACTGTGCGATGTTAGTGCGCCGTATGCCTACCCTTACTGGTTGGTATGGCCTCCTCGGAAAAGCTCTGAAGGCAAGCAGCGCGACTTCTCTCATTGGCTATTCAAGGAGGTAGAAAACTACCTGGTGCAAGTCAAGCAATAGTTAGAGGGAGGCGCACCGTAATGGACCCTGACGATCGTCAGGTGGTCATAGCAGGCGAAAACTTAGATCGCGGTCTGACCTGCATAGTGAAATGAACTGCGCAAGGCTGCTGCAGTATATAGAGCGCTGGCTCGAGGCATGCATCTGTGCAAACACATGACGGGACCTTGGTCCTGCCTGACAAAGCGGTTTGTCGAACGACAGCAAATGGCCCACCCGGGCGGCATCGTCTATTGCCGTAGAAGAAGGACCGTCGCTAGCTTGTTTGCCTTAGCCCCTTTGGCGCGGTCTCCGAACAGAGGACGGCTGATATAGCGATCACAAGTATTGTCTTCCTTGGCAAGCCGAACACCCAGTCGACGACTGGTCTGCACAACACAACCTTGCGGCGCAATTTGAAGTTCACGAGACTTCGCAGGCAGCAAACGTTGCATATCGCAAGGATGGAGCGTGACCAGGCATTGGAATGGTGCGTCGCACCAACGCTGTGCCCGTTCTATCCGGACGTGAGCATCAAGGGGCCACTAAGGAAAAACGATAATACAAAAGTGTCGGCACTTTGATAGGCTTGTAGGGGTTCTAGGTCCCATCGGGGGCCACCGACTTTATGGCACGCTAGTTGCGTTCCAGCGGTCTGAACCAGAGAGTCTGAGGCGAGGAGCATTCTCCTCGCCTCCTTCCTTTACCTAAAACTGTCGACACTTGTGTCGTCAGAAATCGCCGGGGAGGTCCCTGTGAAGCTTGCGAAACGGATGTACTTTGGAGTTGCCGCCACGAGTCTGTTCGTGGGAACCAGCGTGTCAGCGTACGCGCAGAACGTAACTCTTGGCGCGGTGTTGCCTTTGACGGGCTCGAGCGCCTCTGTGGGCGAAGACCAGCGCCGCGGCATTCAGCTAGCCGTTGAACAGGTGAATGCACGCAACGGGGTTCTCGGCCAGAAGCTTCAGGTGATGGTGGAAGACTCCGGGGGCGTGGCCGCGACGGCACTCGGGGCAGCGCGAAAATTAGTATCGGTTAATAAGGTTCCGGTCGTTCTAGGCGAGTTCTCTTCAGGCATCACAATCCCGGTGGGCGAATACGTTGTCCAGCAGGGCAGTGTTCACCTGAACATCGGCTCATCAGGTACCCAGATTCGAAAGATTGGCAGGGGCTCGTTCAGCATCATCGGCCTGGACGAACTCTCCGCTCAGTTTGCAGCTGGAGACGTGTACTCGCAGAACGTCAAGGACGTGGCGTTCTTCGCGCCCAATAACGCCTACGGGCAAGGCGTCGCAAAGGAATTCAAGCAACGCTACGAGGCGAAGGGCGGGAAGGTGTCCTCGGTGGTCCTCTATAACGAGGGCCAGTCAACGTACCGTCGCGAGCTGCAGCAGGTCGCGCGTACCCGGCCACAAGCATACGTCTACAGCGCGTATGGCCAGGAAGCGGCCACCATCAACCGCGAAGCGTTCGAGCTCGGACTGAATAAGCAGAAGTGGTATGGCATCTACCTGACGATGTGTACGAGCGATTCACTGCCGCAAGCCGTAAAGGGCCAGGAGGGCCTGGAAGTGGCATCCATCGGCGAAGGCGGCAAGTCGTACGAAGACGCCTACCGCAAAAAGTACAAGGAGGCGCCGAAGTCCTCGTTTGGCAGCTACGCGTACGACGGTGTGATGGTCGCGGTAGCGGCAATCAACAAGGCCGGTTCGGCTGATGCCGCCAAGATTCGCGCGGCTATGGGAGCACTCGGCGCGCAGAACGGTGCCACGGGCACGATTGCGTTCGACGCCGACGGCCAACGCAAGGATCAGCCATACGACAAGGTCAAGTTTGATACCACGGTCGTCACCCGATGACCGCAGTCGCGCCGCACTCGCGGCGCGATCGTTTCCTGGAGAAACTCCAATGCTGCAATTTGTCATCGACGTCCTTATCAGGACCTCTGACATCATGCTTGTGGCCGTTGGCCTCAGCGTAGTCTACTCGCTGGTCAAGTTCCCGAATATCGCGCACGTCCAGTATGCGATGGTCGGGGCCTTCGCCCCCCTCGGATTTAGCCACCTCGGCCTGCCGTTTCCCTTCGCGGTACTCCTGTCATGCGTGTGTACGGGCGTACTGGCCGTTGTGCTTCACGCGCTTATCTTCAAACGGTTGCTGCGCGGTGGCAGTTCCATTGCCATGATTGGCTCTCTCGCAATTTCCATGATTGTGGTTGCCTTCGTGCTCGGAATTGCAGGCTCTCGCCCCCTGCGCTACACGACGGCATTGCCTGCGCCATTTCAGGTTGGCGACACCTCCATCTCGTTGGACCAACTGACGTCTATCGGTCTGGGCGTAGGGTGTCTTTGTCTTCTGGCTCTGCTTCTGTTCCGTACAGGTGTCGGCCGCTCGATGCGGGCAATGTCCTCCAATCCGGCCCTCGCCGCCGCAACTGGGGTGAACGGTTCTCTGGTGGTTGCTGGCATCACGTTCCTCAGCGGCGTCCTCGCGGCGCTTGGCGGCACGATGCTCGGTTTAACCGAATCGGTACACATCAGCCTGGGTAGCAATCTTCTTCTGCCCGTCTTTGCTGCAGCCATCCTCGGTGGCCTGGGCAATCCTCTGGGTGCTGCCGCTGGCGCGTTGCTGATTGCACTCACGGAAACGTTCGTCACGAGCATGGATCTTGGGTGGGTCTTCGGCACACCGAATGTGTACCTGCCCATCACGTACATCAGTGCCGCTTCGTTCCTGATTCTCCTGGTGGTCTTGCTGTTCAAGCCGTACGGGATTTTCGACAAGGAGATTCGTCGTGTATAACTTCTTGCTCCACGTAGCGGGGTTGAGCTGCGTCTACTCGCTCCTGGCACTGAGCCTGAATCTCCAGGCAGGCTTTGCTGGCCTTCTGAACTTTGGCTTCGTCGCGTTCGTCGGTGTCGGCGCTTACGCTACCGCAATCTGCACCTCGCTTGGCTATCCGGCTGTCGCTGGCATGGCCGTAGGTGCTGTTGTGGCGATGGCCGTCGGCCTGATCATGGCCCGGCTTGGACGAAACCTCGCCTCTGACTACTGGGCAATTGCCACCCTGGCAGTTGCGGAGCTCATTCGCATCGTTGCCGTCAACGAAGGGTGGCTCACCGGGGGTGCGCAAGGCTTGAGCGGCGTGCCGCCGTTGGTCAGGTTCGGGGAAGGGGCACAGAGCGACGTGGGCTTCGTCCTGGTTGCCCTGATCGCAGCGATAGTGGCGTTCGCCATCTGCCAGCGCTTGACGCATGGTCGCTTCGGTCGAGCAATTCGCCTGATGCGCGACGAGCCGGCGTTGGCCACGAGCCTGGGATACAGGCTGCTTCCGCTCAAAAATCAGGCCACGGTAATGAGCGCAGTCATCGCATCCGTCGGCGGTTCGCTGCTGGCGCACTACATGAGCTTCGTCGGGCCCGACTACATGCTGCCCTCTGAAACGTTCGCGGTATGGACGATGGTGATGATTGGTGGCTTGGGCAACAACGCCGGCGTCGTTCTCGGCGCAATTGTCGTAGAGGCCATCTACAGCGCCGTGCCGTTCGTAAAGGACTACTTCGAAATCAGCAGCGACATCGCAGGTGCAGCCCGCATCGGGAGCATTGGACTGATTCTCCTTGTCTGCCTGCTGCTTCGTCCGGCAGGACTCATTCCAGAAAAAATCCGGAGCCCCCTATGAGCACGCTTCTTCGTTTGCATGACGTCCACAAGTCCTTCGGCGGAAACCATGTGCTCACCGGACTCAGCTTCCACATATCGAAAGGGGAGATTGTTGGCCTACTTGGCCCCAACGGCTGCGGAAAGAGCACAGTCCTCAATACCGTGACGGGTTACTGTCCCATCGACAACGGCAAGATTGAAGTCGGGGGGCAGATCGTCAGCGGGCGCGCGCCCCACGAGATTGCAAAAATGGGGGTCCGGCGGACGTTCCAACTTCCCTCGATGCCTTCGCGGATGACGGTGGCCGAGACTGTCATGGCCGCGTCGACAGGTCGGCATGGCCTGGTCAGCACGTTGATCCGGTCGCTTGCCACGGTCGAATTGGAACGACAGACCAAGGAGCGCGCCGCCCAGCTCATGAAAGAGCTACTGCTGGACAAGGTGGCGCACCTGCCGGCCACTGCTATCTCCGGCGGCCAGAAGAAGCTTTTGGGCATTGCATGCGCGCTGATGGAGCAGCCGTTGCTACTCCTCCTTGATGAGCCCATGGCCGGCGTCCATCCGAACTTGCGCGCAGAACTCGTGGAGACACTCAAGCGCATCAACCGCCAAGGCGTCACTCTCGTGATTATCGAACACGACATGCACTTCATCGCCGAGACCTGTACTCGCTGTGTGGTGTTGGATAAGGGACGGACCGTGGCCGATTGCCAGCCCGCCGAACTGGAGAACCACCAGGGCGTGGTCGAGGCCTATCTGGGCAAGAAGCCGAGCATGCGTCTTGAAGCCGTAGGAGTGCCAGCATGATTTCTGTAAAAGACGTAGTTGCCGGCTACTCGCGCGAGGTGGACATCCTCCGCGGAATCACACTTTCAGTGAAGCAGCCGGAAATCGTGACCATCCTTGGACCCAATGGATGCGGCAAGTCGACGCTGCTCAAGACCGTCGCAGGCTTCCTGATGCCCAGGGAAGGTAAGGTCGCCTTGGACGATGCCGACATCGGACAAGTCCCGGTCTTCCGGAAGGTGAGAAAGCATGACATCGGGTTCGTCCCGCAAACCGATAACGTGTTCGGCGCGTTGTCCGTGTGGGAGAACCTGGCGCTTGGCGGGCAGTTTATGCGTGACCATGACCGCAAGGAGCGGCTCGATCAGCTGTATGGTGTCTATCCCGTGCTCAAGCGGAAGTGCAAGGCCAGGGCATCGAGCCTATCTGGCGGCGAACGACAACTGCTGTCGCTGGCCAGGGCACTGATGCCTCGTCCGCGATTCCTGCTGCTCGACGAACCCTCGGCGGGCTTGTCGCCAAAGATGCTCTCGGAGGTCTTCGACGCGATTGTCGTGCTCCGCGACACCGAGCAAGTCGGTGTCCTCATGGTGGAGCAAAACGCTGCGGAAGCCCTGTGCATTTCCGACCGCGCTTACGTCCTCTCCATGGGCAAGGTTGCGCTGGAAGGAAAAGCGTCGGAGCTGCTCGCAAGTGACGACATGCGGCGCTTGTACCTGGGCGGCCGTACCCACTGACACAGCGATAGCTGGCGGAGGAGGCGGGGGGAAATCCCGTTTGTGATGCTCCCTGCGGACGTACCGACGTACCCCGCAGGGAGGCGCTCGTCCATATTCGCTGAAGCCGTTGTGAGAACCGCCCGAATCGCCGCCCTTGGTAGCGCCGCAATTGATGGTGACTGGGTGTTTCAAGAAGAGAAGTAGCAAAGACGTACGGCAGTAAAACGATTCTTAACCTCGAAATCAGACCATGGCCTGGGAGGGCGATATGAAGAAGCAGTTGTTTGTTGTGTCTTTGTTGTCTGCTGTTGCTGTTCCTGCATTTGCACAGAGCACCGTCACCTTGTACGGGCTCATTGACGAGGGTATCAACTACACGAACAACGTTGGAGGCCATAGTCATGTCGCAGTCGAAAGCGGGTACACCCTTGGTAGCCGCTGGGGCCTCAAAGGCACGGAGGATCTTGGTGGCGGCGTCAAAGCGCTGTTCCAACTCGAAAGTGGATTCGCCGTGGACAATGGCCGGTCAGCACAAGGGGGGCTGTTGTTCGGTCGCCAAGCCTATGTTGGTTTGTCAAGCAACGCGCTTGGCTCGATTACCGCCGGCCGCCAGTACGACTCGTTGGTGGATTATCTTGCGCAGAACACGGTCACCGGAAACTGGGGGGGCTACATTTTTTCCCACCCCTACGATAACGACAACACGATTAACACGTTCCGGGTGAATAATACCGTCAAGTACGCGAGTCCGAGCCTAGGTGGCTTCAAGTTCGGAGGTACCTACAGCTTTAGTGATGACGTGAAATTTGCGAACAACAGGCAGTACAGCTTCGGTGGTCAATACACCAACGGCGGATTATTGGTCTCTGCTGCTTACCTCCAGGCTGACAATCCATCCGCCACTTCCTACGGCGCAATCAATAACGGTGGTGACCAGAACTTCGTTGGCAGCAAACTGAGAATCTTCGGCGCTGGTGCCACCTACACAGTCGGTGCGGCCGCGTTCGGATTGGTGTACACAAACACGACGGTGAATGACCCACAAAGCAGCGGCTATGTTGGTCCCATTACGCCGCCGACGGGCACACTGACCTCGCTTCGATTCCAAAACCTAGAAGTGAATGCCAAGTACCAACTGAGCCCGTCATACTGGGTTGGTGCGATGTACACGTACACCTGGGCCAATTTCAATGCAACGTCTGGCAAGCAGCATCCGAACTACCACACGCTCGGCCTGATGGGAGACTATGCGTTCTCCAAACGGACGGACGTTTACGTTCAGGCGGCATATCAGCGTGTCGGGGGTGATGCCACGGGTACAGTGCTGGACAAAGCGCTGGTCCTTGGTGCCGCGAATGTTTCTTCGACTGAAAGCCAATTTTTGGTCCGTCTCGGAATTCGGCACTTTTTCTGACAGCAGTTGGCATTCCGACTTACGGTTTCAGGCAACAACCTAAACGGGCTTGGCCTGATTGTTACCGGCTGCAGCGATCCTTGATGCGGCTTCGATCGACGCCATAGGCACAAGCGTCAATGATGGCGTCCCGATAGTCGACCTGGCGTCTAGCAGCGGAATCTTGGTGCTCTTTACCCCGAATTAGGCGGGGTAAGGAGGTCTCACAGCACTGCGTGCTTTCGTATTTCCGTGATGAGCATGGAAGCGCCTGGTGAACTCTTGGCGTTAGCGCGCGTCACAAGCTCGTATGGTTCGCTGCGCGAGCCTATCGGTACAGCAAGAGTCCGAGCCCATCCCTGGGCCGTGAAGTTGTCTGCTACGTCCGTGGGCAGCATTGCGACGAAGTGCTCATTCTGCTGCAGCAGACACATCGTCGTGAATGCCGACGTCGTCTCAATCAGGTGGAGTGGCACACGGAGCCCGGCGTCATAGAACTCCCGTTCCAGCAGCCTGCGTATCGGCATGTTCGCCCGGTACACAATCCATCTTGCTTCCGCCAACTCCTCGAGTTGGACACGCTTTCGCTTTACGAGGGCGTGCTCGGCGTTGGCCACGACAGATAAGGATTCGCGCTGCACCTTGTCGCTCTGATAGAGGGATGGGGTGCGACTGACGCTGGTGCGGCACAGGGCCAGGTCGATGCGGCCGCCATCCAGCAGGGTCAACAGCGCTGCACTCGTGTCCTCAACGACTTCCACCGAGATATCGGATTGGGTCATGAGCAGGGAAGTAATCGCGGTCGTGAGGAGCGGGATGGCACCCATGATTGCACCGGCCGTTACCCGACCACCAGTGCCCCGCATGACACTCACGAGCTCCTCACGCAGGTGTTCCATATCCGTCTGGAACACCCTCGCATAGCGAATTACGCAGTCGCCAATGGCATTCGGCTCCAGGCCGCGGTTCGTGCGCGTGAACAGCTCCGCGCCGAAGATCGATTCGATTTCCCGCAGTGCCTTGCTTGCGCCTGGCTGGGACATCGAGACTTCCTTGGCGGCATTCAGCAGCGAGCAATGGTCACCAAGCGCTACAAGGAGGCGAAGTTGCCTAGCGTGCAGGCGCCCCATGATGGTGTTCATGGACGGGAGGGTTGCCATTCAGCTATACCGATATCTATAAGTTTCAGTTTTCAGCCGCTATCTCGGTTCTTATACTCGCCCCTAATCACTGAAGCTCAGCGAGGGCGCGCAAGACCTGGAGGCCCAGCGCAACGGCGCGAGCAGATGTTGTCACCGGGTGCATAACACCCCAAGACAAGGCTGCACAGCTAGACAAACGACCAAGGTCTGTTGACGCGGTCGTTCGCACTCCGACCGTCGCTGCATGCACAAGTGTACACAGAATTGCCTTCCCTTAGCATTTCGGGGCGAAGAGCCGGGTCGTGTGCGTCACGCTCAGCCGGCACGCTGCAAGCGTTCATTCAAGTTGTCTGTATCGGTCTTCTATCCGGGAAGACCTCCGCCTTAAATTGTCGACACTTGTGTGTATTATAGCGAAAGCCAGGTACTAGTTGGTAAAGGGCAGAGCACCTTCGAAGCATCGAAGGGGTGCTTGGGTAACAGAGAAATGCAGGAGAGATGTATGGACTATTCGATGGCTCGCCTTCCCGAGGAGCCCACGAAGCGGATGCCGCGTGGAAGCGTTGTCGCGCTGATAACGCCTTTCACGAAGGACGGCAAGCTCGACGCTCCGGCGCTGCGCCGACTGGTGGACTTCCATATCGAGCAGGGCACTGTAGCCTTGGCAGTGACGGGAACAACGGGAGAGGCCTCAACGCTTTCGTATGTCGAACACCGCGAAGTCATCGCAGTGGCTGTTGAACAGAGCGCAGGTCGGATTCATGTGATGGCTGGCGTCGGCGCGAACTCAACTGCTGAAGCCATCGAGCTCGCTCGCTTCGCCGCCGAAACGGGTGCCAATTCCTTGCTCAGCGTCGTTCCCTACTACGTCAAACCTTCTCAGAAAGGGATGGTTGAGCATTTCACTGCCCAGGCAGATGCGGTAGATATCCCGGTCGTTCTCTACAACGTGCCTGGCAGGAGTGTAGTGGACATGAGCGTCGACACCGTGGTCGTGCTGGCGAACCACCGAAATATCTGCGGCTTGAAGGACGCAACGGGGGATATGGCTCGGGCGGCTGCGATTGTGGAAGCGGTTCCGCAGGATTTCTGCCTCTATAGCGGTGACGACTTCACCTCCTTCCCATACCTCGTACTAGGCGGCCACGGGGTGATTTCGGTGGTGGCGAACGTCGAGCCGGCGAAGGTAGCGCGCCTCTGCACCTTGGTCGAAAAAGGACACATCGAGCCGGCCCGACAGGAATTCATCGGCCTGCAGCCTTTGACGCGCGCGCTCTTTGCCGAAACGAGCCCAGGCCCCGTGAAGTATGCCGCGAGCCTGCTCGGCCAATGCGAGCCAAGACTTCGTCTACCTCTGCACACCCCCGAGGCGGGTACGTGCCTGGAAATTGAGCACTGCATGAAAAGAGGCCATGAAAATGCCGCCCGAAGCTAACGTGGAGCGGCTCGACGCCGCAGCCTTCCCGGAGCGAGAGGCCTGTGAAAGGCTCAGCCACTGGTTGGCGGCGCAAGGCGTCACCGACTCTCCCGTACGACATGCAAGCCGGCTATCCGGAGGCGCGGTCCAGGAAAACTGGCGTCTGCAGCTTGATAGCGGGGACTCTCTTGTCCTGCGAACGGACGCGGATGCCGCAATCCCGACAAGTTGTACACGTAACGAAGAGTACCTTCGCTACCAGCTGGCGTTTCGGCACGGAGCACGAGTCGCTCAACCGTATGCGTTCTGTGAAGACTTGAGCGTCATCGGTAAGCCCTTTTTCATCCTGCAGTTTGTTCGTGGCGTCACCGCTGGGCATGTCTTGGTGAAGGACGACAAGTGCGTACCCGACCGGGCAAGTCTGGTGAAGGAGCTTGGCAAGCATCTGGGCGTTATTCACAGTACGCCGCACGATGCTGTGCGTACGGTGCTCGGCAACCCACCGGAATCTGCTGTCCGCCAAGCGATTCATCATTTGCGTCTTCAGCTGGATGCGCTGCGCAGTCCGAATCCAGCATTGGACCTCTGCTTGCGAGAACTCGAGATCCGCCTTGGAAATGGTGAACAGGTTACGTTCACCCATGGCGACTACCGCACCGGCAACTACATGGTCGACGAGGGCAAGGTAAGCGCCATCCTCGATTGGGAGTTCTCGGGATGGGGCAACCCCTTGGAGGACCTAGGATGGTTCACCGCACCATGCTGGCGTTTTGGCCGACGAGAGAGTAGCGCCGGAGGAATCGGGCCCATCGAAAGCTTCCTGGAAGGATACCGGGAATCCACAGGCATTGAAGTCAAGCCGGCGCAGTTGCGCGATTGGCAAGCGCTTGCTCAGGTGAAATGGGCGGTGATTGCCTTGCATCAGGAGGGGCGCCATGCGTCCGGTGCCCAGCGAAGTCTTGAGCTGGCACTGTCGGGGCGGGTCGTAGCCGGCGTCGCCCTCGAAGCAATGAACCTCCTG
The DNA here is from genome assembly GCF_019602855.1 of Cupriavidus pinatubonensis. Taxonomy (GTDB): domain Bacteria; phylum Pseudomonadota; class Gammaproteobacteria; order Burkholderiales; family Burkholderiaceae; genus Cupriavidus; species Cupriavidus pinatubonensis. Next base: position 411,200 of record NZ_CP080769.1, on the reverse strand, counting down.
GAGATCCGATGAACAGCAACGAAAGGGCGCTGGACCTGCTCCATCAAGCCCGCCAGACACTGACGCAGGACGTCATGCCGTCCATCTCGTTGAAGGATAGGTACAACTGCCTGATGGTCGCCAATGCACTCAGCATCATTGCGCGCCATTTCCAGGGGGCCTGTGGCGCCAGCACGACAGCGAACCCGAGTCCGATTTGTGAGGAAGCCGTCGTGAGGGGCATTCGTGCTGGGCACTTCGATGGCGGCATGCCTATGCGCGCCGGGCTCGTTTCAATCCTCCGAGATCAGCTGACGCATCAACTGGCAATCGATAACCCTCGCTTGCTCGACCAACTTACACAGTCTTCAGATAGAGCCCACAGACATGGACTTTTGTATTGATTTCGCGACGCTCGACCTGCGTAACCGCATTCGCTCTTTCGTGGAAGAGACTCTGCTGGTTGTCGCGCGTCCGCTGCTCAAGCGCAATCCCGACACGCGGAACTGGGGTCCCGTGGCAAGCACCAATGCTAAGGAATGATCATGGCACTGCGACAGGTCACCCTCGACGACAAGTACTCGCTGGACACAGGACGCATCTTCCTGACGGGCGTCCAGGCGCTGGTTCGGCTACCGCTGATGCAACAGCGACGTGATGCGGCTGTTGGTCTGAACACGGCCGGGTACATCTCAGGCTACCGCGGCTCCCCGCTTGGCACCTATGACGCGGAACTCGGCAAGGCCAAGAAGTTTCTTGGTGAAGCCAACATCGTCTTCGTGCCGGGCGTCAACGAAGACCTGGCCGCCACGGCAGTCTGGGGCACGCAGCAGGCCGAAGTTGGCAGCGAGGGGAAGTATGACGGCGTTTTTTCGATTTGGTACGGTAAGGGCCCGGGTGTGGACCGCAGCGGCGACGCTTTCCGTCACGCCAACCTGGCCGGAAGCTCGAAGCATGGCGGCGTCCTGGTTCTCATGGGCGACGACCATACCTGCGAATCATCCACAACCTGCCACCAGTCCGAGTTCGCGCTGGTTGACGCCTCCATCCCCATCCTGAGCCCCAGCGGCGTCCAGGAAATTCTAGACTTTGGCCTGTATGGGTGGGCGCTCTCGCGTTACTCCGGATGCTGGGTCGGCCTAAAGTGCGTGAAGGACACTGCGGACGCCTCCGCAGCTATCGATGTCAGCACTGACCGTGCAGTGGCTGTGCTGCCTTCGGGGGGGCATATGCCTCCTGACGGTCTGAACCTGCGCCAGCCGGATAGCCCACAGGAGCAGGAATTCCGTCTCCACAACTACAAGCTGGACGCGGTACGCGCCTTTGTCCGTGCAAACCGCCTCGACAAGGTAGTGCTCGGCAATCCCGACGCGCGCATCGGCATAGTGACGCACGGCAAAAGCTATCTCGACGTGCTGCAGGCCTTTGATGATCTGAACCTGTCGGAAGAGGACGTCGCTGCCATGGGTGTGGCCGTCTATAAGGTGGCGTGCACCTGGCCGCTTGAGCCGCAGGGGATGCTCGAGTTCGCAGCCGGCAAGGAGCAGCTCATCGTTGTAGAGGAAAAGCGTAGCCTCATCGAAGCCCAAATCAAGGACCTGCTCTACCGCGTACCCAACGCGCCGATCGTCATTGGCAAGGTGGACGAGCAAGGGAAGAAGCTGTTCCAGGTCGAAATGGCACTAAACTCCGTTCAGATAGCCATCGCTCTTGGCCAGCGCTTCGCATCGCTTGTTAAGAACAACAGAATCGCCGAGCGAGTCAACCAACTGACGGCGCTGAGCCAGATTGCCTTCGGTAACGAGCCAATGGCTCGCAGCTTCTACTTCTGCAGTGGCTGCCCGCACAACTCTTCGACTGTCATTCCGGACGGCAGCAAAGCCTACGCGGGTATCGGTTGCAGCTGGATGGCACAGTCGATGAACCGGGGTACGACGGGCTATTCCCAGATGGGGGCAGAAGGCCTATTGTGGGTTGGCGAGGCGCCGTTCTCTAGTCGAAAGCACATGTTCCAGAACATGGGCGACGGCACGTACTTCCACTCCGGCTTGCTGGCTCTTCGTGCTGCGGTGGCGGCCAAGACGAACATCACTTTCAAGATTCTGTACAACGACGCGGTCGCAATGACCGGTGGCCAACGTCACGATGGGCAATTGAGCCCTGTAACCATTACGGCTCAGGTCTACGCGGAAGGCGTGCGGCGGATCGCGGTCGTCACGGATGAGCCCACGAAGTACCCGGCCAACCTGGGCTGGGCGCCTGGTGTCACCATTCATCATCGGTCTGAGCTTCAGAAGGTCCAGGAAGAGCTGCGCGACATTCCCGGTGTGACGGTGCTTGTCTATGACCAGACCTGCGCGGCTGAAAAGCGTCGGCGGCGCAAGCGCCAGCAATTCCCGGATTTGCCGAAGCGCCTGGTCATCAATGATCTGGTTTGTGAGGGCTGCGGCGATTGTGGCGTCAAGTCGAACTGTGTGTCTCTCGTGCCACTGGAAACGGAGTTCGGTCGTAAGCGTGAAATTGACCAGTCGTCCTGCAATAAGGACTACTCCTGCAATAACGGCTTCTGCCCAAGCTTCGTGACCGTCCACGGTGGCAAGCTGCGTAAGGGCGGTACGGTCACGGCTAACGTGAGTCTGTTCCCCGCACTGGTCGAGCCTGAGCTGCCTTCGCTGGAAGACCGTGTATTCTCCGTTGTCGTCACGGGTGTTGGTGGAACCGGTGTGGTCACCATTGGCGCAATCCTTGGCATGGCTGCTCATCTGGAAGGCAAGGGGTGCGGCATTTTGGATATGGCTGGCCTGGCGCAGAAGGGCGGCTCGGTATGGTCGCACCTTCGCTTTGGTAAGAGCCCGGCAGCAATCAAGGCCATTCGCATAGCCACGGGCGGTGCCGATGTCGTGCTTGGTTTCGACATGGTGGTGGCAGCGAACCGGAAGACTTTGGCGATGGTTCGCAAGGATTCCACGCGGGTGTTGGTCAACACGCATGAGGTGATGACCGGAGAGTTCACGCAGCATCCTGACCTCAAATTCCCCGGCGCGGACCTGCGGGCGAGCATCCTGGACGCCGTAGGCGAGCAGCAGGCCGAGTTCGTCAACGCAACAAAGTATGCCCTGAACATCTTTGGTGACACGATTGCCGGAAACATGTTCATGCTGGGCTACGCCTACCAGCGTGGGCTGATTCCTATCACCGCAGATGCCATCAATGCGGCAATCGAGCTGAATGGTGCCGCAGTCGCGTCGAACAAGGAGGCCTTCCTCTGGGGCCGTCGCGCCGCTCTCTCGCCGACCACTGCTGAGAAGACCCTCGTGGCTGCAAAGCAGACTCGCGAATCGCTGCGTATCTCAGAGAGCCTGGACGAACTCATCGAGCGCCGGGTTGCGTTTCTGACTCAGTACCAGAACGTCGCGTATGCACAGCGTTACCAGGACCTGGTGGGCAAAGTGCGGGTGTGGGAACACAAGACGTCGCCGCGTCAGGATGCGGTCTCGCGCGCCGTGGCCACCAACTACTTCAAGTTGCTCGCGTACAAAGATGAATACGAGGTTGCTCGTCTTCACTCCTCGCCCGAGTTTGTGGAGAGCCTCAAGCAGCGGTTCGAAGGCGATTTCCGAATCGCATTCAACTTAGCGCCGCCGATGGTGGCCGGCAAGGACGAACTGACGGGTCAGCCGCGCAAGAAGGAGTATGGCGCCTGGGTGCTGCCCCTCTTCGGCATGCTGGCGAAGCTCAAGGTTCTCCGCGGTACGCCTTTTGACGTGTTTGGCTACACGGAAGAACGCCGTATGGAGCGTGATCTGATTACGCGATACGAGAACACCGTGGAGGAAATCACGCGCCACGGGACTTCGCGCAACCATGCGGCTGCACTGCGAGCCGCGTCGGTCGCCGAGAAGATTCGCGGCTATGGCCATGTGAAGGAGCGCAACTTCAAGGCAGTGGACCGCGAATGGACCGACGCCGTTGCGCAGCTGTCCGATCGCGCGGTGATTGAACTGAAGCAAGTCGCATGAGGTGAGGACAGATGATTTTTCAATTCGAGTTTGCAGGGAAGATTGTGGTGGTGACTGGAGCCTTCAGTGGCTTGGGGCTCCATTTCTCACGGCTCCTGGCTGCGCAGGGTTGCGCAGTTGCAATGTGTGGTCGACGCATTGAACTCGGGCAGTTTCTGGCGTCGAGTATTCGCGAGGACGGGCTGAATGCAGAAGCCTTCGAGCTGGATGTCACGGATGCAAGCTCGGTTGAGAGCTGTCTCAGCCTGATTCGGGAGCAGTTTGGTGTGCCGCACGTGCTTGTCAACAACGCAGGCATCGTTCATCAGTCGCCGGCGCTGGACACTTCGGATGAAGCTTGGGCCCAGACACTGGAGGTCAACCTGACTGGAGTCTGGAGGATGACCCGTTCTTTTGCATCGCTCGTGAAGGGGGCGGGGCAGCCAGGCAACGTCATCAATATTGCGTCCATCCTGGGTCTTCGTGTGGCCCAGCAGGTGATTGCCTACACGGTATGCAAAGCGGGCGTGGTCCAGATGACGAAGGCATTGGCCCTTGAGCTTGCTCGGGCTGGAATCCGGGTTAATGCCATCGCCCCAGGCTACTTTGAGACGGAGCTCAACCAGGAGTTCTTCCAGTCGGACGCCGGCACCCAGCTCGTCAAGCGTATTCCGATGAGAAGGCTCGGTCGGCTCGATGAGCTCAATGGCCCCATGCTTCTGCTGGCATCCGACGCGTCGTCATTCATGAACGGCGCCGTACTAGCGGTAGACGGCGGTCATCTCGTCAGCTCGCTGTGAAGCTGAAGCAACGCAGGCGTAAGTGAACGCCATTGTTTTCTCAAACGTAGGCGCGTGTGCGCCGAAGAATGGAGTGGCCATGTCCAACGAAGTAGTGGTTCTCAGCGCGGTCCGCACCGCAATCGGCGATTTTGGTAAGTCGTTGGCTTCAATGTCCCCAACCGGTCTGGGAGCGCTCGTCGTGCGGGAGGCGCTCAAGCGCGCTGAGCTGAGCGGCGACAAGGTCGACCAGATTGTGTTCGGGAACGTCATCCACACGGAGCCAGCGGACATGTATCTGGCCCGTGTAGCCGGTATGGAAGGAGGTCTCTCGGAGCATTCTTCGGCGCTGACTGTCAACCGCCTGTGCGGCTCTGGCCTGCAGGCGGTTATCTCCGCCTCGCAATCCCTGGCACTGGGCGATGCCGATTACGTGGTGGCTGGTGGCGCGGAAAGTATGTCGCGCGCGGCCTATTCCTTGCTCGACGTTCGATGGGGCACGCGTATGGGAGATTCGAAAGTCGTCGATATGATGGTCGGCGCGCTGACGGACCCATTCGAGAAGTACCATATGGGCCAAACGGCCGAAAACGTCGCGGCTAAGTTCTCCATCTCGCGTGAAGAGCAGGATGCGCTAGCACTGGAATCGCATCGCCGAGCCGCGGCGGCGATTGCCGCAGGGCATTTCAAGTCCCAGATTGTCCCCGTGCCTGTTCGCCATCGGAAGGAAGTGGTGCTGTTCGACACTGACGAGCACGTCCGTGGCGACCTCTCGCCTCAGGACCTCGGCAAACTGAAGCCTGCGTTCTCGGCTACTGGAACGGTCACCGCCGGCAATGCATCGGGTCTGAACGACGGTGCGGCGGCGGTTGTGTTGGCCACCGCTGAGGCCGCGAGTCGAGACGGGCATCGGCCGATTGCGAAGTTGGTCTCGTACGCACATGCGGGCGTTGCCCCGGCCTACATGGGAATCGGCCCGGTCCCTGCGGTCCGGTTGGCTCTCGCACGGGCAGAGCTGTCCTTGGACGACATTGACGTCATCGAGGCCAACGAGGCTTTCGCCGCTCAAGCATGCGCAGTGGCCCGCGAACTTGGCTTCAATCCTGAGAAGGTCAATCCGAACGGCTCCGGCATTTCCCTTGGCCATCCCATCGGTGCAACGGGGGCAATTCTCGTGACGAAGGCTGTTCATGAACTGCAGCGTGTGCAGGGTCGGTATGCACTGGTCACCATGTGCATTGGTGGCGGGCAAGGCATTGCCGCTGTGTTCGAGCGCTGCTAGCCACCTCGGTCGGAAAGCGCGCCGGGGGATGTTCGCCTACGCGTCGGCAACTTGACAGACTGGTGGCCCACGCCGGATTTCGGCGTGGGCCACCAGGTGTGGGGCGGAGTTATCGGGAGAACAGTTTGACGACGCCGGCGTCAACCACGCTGGCGATTTCTTCCATGCGCCAAGTAATATGAGTTTCGGTCAGCTGGCGCACACGCGCTGCATCACGCGCTTCGATAGCATCTAGGATATCCAGGTGCTCCGCAAAGGCGTCGTGCCCCCGTTGCTCAATATCGACCCAGCGGACGAAGTGAATGCGGGCATTGATGCCGTACATCGCGCGCACCATTTCGTTGTTGCCAGACAGGGCGACGAGTCGGACATGAAACTCTTCGTCGCGGGTGACCAGTTCCGCGGCCGGCGCATTGGACGCGCGGTTCTTCATCACATCCTTCCAGAACTTGCGCAGGGCTCGGATGTCCTTGTCGTCAGCTCGTTCGACCGCCAATTGAACTGCCGAGGCCTCGATGCTTCGCCGAAGCTCGAACAAGTCGAAAATGTCCTGGCGATTCAACTCGCGCACGAAGAAGCCGCGGTTCGGCACGAAGGTCAGGAGGTTCTCCGCCACCAGGCGGTTCAACGCTTCTCGAAGCGGCGTTCGACTCACGTTGAACCGGTCGGCCAGCTCCAGTTCATTGACGCGCTCGCCGGGTCGGATGGTGTAGAGAACGGCCATGGACTTGAGCTCTTCGTAGAGCTCATTTACCGTGAGGCCGGCCCGCTTCGGAGGATTCGTCTCACGGACGCGCGGACGGTCTTCCCGAATCAGCGACGTGTAGCGTGCCATTTTGTTGATGTGTCCTATGGTGACCGGAAGACGGCGAGAAGACGCCTGTTGGTATGCCCTCGTAACGGCTGAGCCGCTCGGGTGACGTCCAAGCCCTGTCCCGCAGTCTTTATTGGTGCAAAGTGTCGGCAATTCTGTATTCTACTGCACCGCAGGCGGGCACTCCGAATGTCGCCGCCGGTCAGCTGCCTAGGGTTGCAGTCGTCGGGAAGCGGTGACCGCGGAAGATGGCACGGCAATGGGCTGGGCCAGGTCAACTACGCTGTAAGGCCCTCCATCGGAATCGCGGGTGTACGGCCAGAAACGAGGTCGGCGGTAATCCGCGCTGACCCATGCGACATCGTCCATCCAATGTGGCCGTGCCCAGTATTCAGGAAGAAATTGCGATACTTCTTCCGTCCAAGGAAGGGGAGGTTGTTCGGGGTCATCGGTCGAAGCCCCGCCCACATTTCTGCTTCGGCATAGTTGCCCCCGTCAGGATAGAGCTCCTGGGTGACCCGTTTCATGAAGGCGAAGTCGGCCGGCTTATGGCTCGTGTCGTAGCCTGCGAACTCGGCCGTGGCGGTTACCCGGATTCGGTCCCCGAACCGGGAAAAGGCCACGAGGTTGTGTTCGTCGACCGCAGCGACATTGGGGGGGTGCCGATGGTCCTCGATTGGCACCGTCAGGGAGTAGCCCTTCACCGGATAGATGGGAAGCCGGATTCCGATCTTGCCGGCCAGGATGGGGCTGTAACTGCCCAGCGCCAGGACGTAGGCGTCGCCGGTGATGCGGCCTTGGTCTGTGTGGATACCCACCACCTCGTCGCCCGCAATGTCGAAATCCTGTATGGTCGTCTGCGTGAGGATTTGGCCGCCGCGAGCTTCAATCTTGTTGGCAAGTGCTCTGGTGAACTTGGCCGGATCCCCCGTTTCGTCGGTAGGGCAGTGGATGGCGCCGACAATTCCGTCTTTCGCCGTGGCCAGAGACGGATCCAGTGCTACGACCTGGTTGCGGTCGAGGACCTTGATTTCCTGGCCATCGGACTCGAGAAGCTTCATCTGTGCGACACCGCGGTCCAGTGCTTCCTGGCTGCGATGAAAATAGAGAATCCCGCGGTCGTTGCGGTCATAGTTGACGTCCTCTTCTCGAAGTACATCCTGGAGCACGCTCTGCGAGTACGCGGCAAGACGGTGCTTGAGCAGGGTGTTCCTGCGTGCCTTCTCCGAAGTGCATTCGAGCAGGAATAGCCATGACCAGCTGTAGAGCTTGGGGTCAGCAGAGAACTTGAATCGCAGGGCCTGGTCTTTCAGGACCAGGGACTTCAGCAAGGTCAGGGGCGCTTTCGGAGACGACCAGACGAAAGAGTGGCCAGGAGCCACCATCCCTGCATTGCCCCAGCTGGTCTCGCCCGCGACGACGGGCTGACGGTCGACAAGTACCACATCATGGCCGTCCTTCTGCAACTGATATGCGGTCGTAACACCCACCACGCCGCCGCCGAGCACGATTACCTTCATGACGCCCCCAGATATGGATTAGCTGTGGCCTCGGCAATGAACTGACGAGGCGACACTCCAGCCTCCTCAGCTGGCCTAAGTGTCGACACTAATGTATAAGTACGGGGAAGTTAGGGCAATGAGTAATGACACTAAGAACAGTATTCGTTCGCACGGATGTGGACGGAATGACACACGCCAGACTGAGACAAAAACAAGCAACAAAAGTGTCGACAGTTGTGTGTATTTTGGTTAGGCTGTTTACGGTTTCAGCCACTTTTCAGGAGATGTCATGGAAATCAAGCGTTATGAGAGCGGTAAGCGAATGAGCCAAGCCGTGGTGTATGGCGGTTTCGGCTTTCTGGCCGGCCAGGTGGCAGACGATCCCAGCCAAGACGTGAAAGGGCAGACGGAACAAATCCTGGCAAAGATTGACCGCCTCCTCGACCAGATTGGCTCGGACAAGACGAAGGTTCTGTCGGCCAGCATTTGGCTCGCCGACTACACGACGTTCGGCGCGATGAACGAAGTGTGGGACGCATGGGTCCCGGAAGGTGCGGCGCCTGCCCGCGCATGCGTGGAATCGAAGCTGGCGTTTCCCCAGTACACGGTGGAAATCGGCGTCATCGTCGCAGTTTGATGGACTGGCGGGGCGCAAGTGTGCCTCGCCGACATAGAGCATTGCCCTCGTGTGCATGGCCTGCGACTCAATGAGGGCGGAGAGAGACACAACGATATGAGCGAAATCGAAATGGATCGCCAGGCTTCTGCGGACCGGTATGTCCGCCTCGGTTTTACCCTTGATGAGGGCGTGTCGCGCCGCGCTGCGATAGGGCTGGTGGTCCTCGCGACGGACCACACCATCGAGTATGAGTGGCGAAAGTTGCTGACGATGGACGGTGTCGGCTTCTACGAAAGCCGAATTGCCAACTCGGCTGAAATCTCACCTGAAACGCTCAGGGAGATGGACGCGTTGATCGCGCCTGGCGTGGAACTCATCCGCCCAGGTGAGCGGTTGGATGTAGTGGCGTTCGGATGTACGTCTGCCTCGATGGTGCTGGGCGAAGAACGTGTATTCGAACGCATCAAGGAGGCAAGGCCAAGAGCAGCCTGTACAACTCCCATCACCGCGGCGCGCGTTGCGCTGAATGCGCTGAAGGCGCAGCGAATCGGGATGTTGACCCCCTACGTTCGCACAATCAACGAGTCGATGCGGAAGTACCTGGCAGTGCGCGGAATTGACGTAGTCCGCATGGGTTCTTTTGAGCATTCCGATGACAACGAAGTTGCTCGCATTGATGCCAGGTCGGTGAAGGATGCGATTCTGACTATCGGAAGCCATGAGGACGTGGAAGCGGTCTTTGTTTCCTGCACGTCGCTCCGGCTTGTCGATAGCGTCACGGATATCGAGCGCGACTTGGGCAAGCCCATCATATCGAGCAACCACGCGATGGCTTGGCATGCGCTACGCCTGGCCGGTGTCACAGACTCATTCCCTCAGTTCGGGACGCTCTATACCGTGCCGGCATGACCCATGGCCAAACGGTCTTCATGCTCCTCCAAACCGGGCGAGTGAGAAGATAGCCCGATCTGTCAATCTTAGGCAGCCGTCTGACTGACGGCTGATGGGCGCGGTGTCTCCACGTTTTGGTGACGCACCATCTGGCATGAGGCGTCACCACTTTTGCGGCGGGAAGAAGCGGGGCTACTCAGAACACAAGAAATCGGGTCCGTCGCGAATAGCGGGTAAGGACGCAAGACCGTCGGCGCCCAGGACGCCACGAAGCCGCCTTATGCGATGTGGAAGCCCCCATCTACATACATAATTGAGCCGGTCGTGCAAGTCGACACCCTGCTGGCCAAGTAGATGTAGGCGCCGCCAAACTCAGTGATTTCGCCTCGGCGTCCCATCGGAGTCCGCGCCATTGTTCGTTGCTGGCAGGGCGTTGTCGCTGCAGTGTCTTTGCCATCCATGAAGTTGATGATGTATCCGGGAGCGACTGCATTTACCCCCCCACCTCGGGTCGCCCGGCCGCCATGGTACGAACCAGTTGGTCAATCCGCCTTGCGACGGCGCATACGGGGACAAGTCGGGGATTTCTGGGCTGCCGGCAATACGCTTTCATGCCACGACTGTTCACGACGAGCCCTCTTACATTGAGTGGCCGGCGGCCGCTGCTCTTGGGTGGGAAGGCCGGCAGTAAATACCGTCTCCTTACCCGCTCTACAACCACGCCCATGGCCGGGATCCAGCAAGAGCTGGTTGTGTATAATATTAGGTATCCATACATAAACGAGCCTTCGTATGCAGTCATCGCCACAGAAAACTCGCATCCCAGACCGCAAAGGGAAAGTGGCGGCTGGTGCTTATGAAATCCTGCGGCAGAAGATTATGCAGAATCAGCTGCCGGGAAACAGCTACGTCCTCGAAGAGGAGATAGCAAGGGATTTGGAGATTAGTCGCACTCCGGTACGCGAAGCGTTGACACGCCTGGAAGCGGAAGGGCTAATTCAAGCAGTACCACGCCACGGCTATAAAGTCGTACCCATTACGATGGTCGACATTGCTGAGATCTATCAGGTGCTGTCTCCGCTTGAAACTGTCGCCGCGGAGTTGTTAGCCACTAAGCCGGACAATAGTCATGAGGTTGCCATCTTGGACGAAGCTGTCAACGAGATGCGCATGGCACTTGAGCGCGACGATCTGGATGGGTGGGCAGCCGCGGATGAGCGATTTCACACCTGCCTAGTTGAACTGTGTGGAAATAATCGCTTGGCGAAAGCTGCAAAGATGCTGTTCGCCCAGTCGCACCGTGTCCGAATCTTCACCCTACGGTTGAGGGATAAGCCAATCGGATCCGTGGAAAAGCATGCCGCTCTCGTGGACGCGATACGAAAGAGGAGCCCTGATCTCGCTCGCGAAGTCCACAATGCCCAGCGGGACGCGTGGACTTCGTCGATGACAAACTTGTTCTCCAAACTGGGCGTGCACCAAGTATGACGCATACTTCCGCATACGTTTAACTTGATGCGCATCGCGCACGACCACGGCTCGATTACGTTCAGTCGGTTTTCGCACCGGAGAGCCGCACCAGTTCAGCCCAACGCGCTGCTTCGTTGCGGGTAAATGCCTTGAACTCATCGGGGCCTAGAAATGCGGGGGTTACGCCAGCATTTTCAAAGGCGTCTTGAATCTCTTTGCTTGCTAGCGCCCGTTGAACTGCTCCTGCGATTTTCTCGATGATGGGACGCGGTGTTCCCGCAGGCGCGTAAAGACCATACCAGTGACTATAGGTATAGTCATTGAAGCCCAGTTCCTTCATTGTGGGCACATCCGGCAGTGACGGAACTCTACTTTCACCAATAATAGCAAGTGCCCTTAACTTTCCAGCCTTAACATAAGGCAGGACAGCGGATGTTGTTGATACGAGCATATTTACCTGCTCACTCAATAAGTCTGTTACGGCAGGTGGGATACCTTTATATGGCGTGTGCACCATATCTAAATGATTCTGCGCATTAAGCATTTCAGAGATCAAATGCGCGGTGCTACCGTTGCCATACGAAGCATAGCTCAATTTTCCATGCTGCGTCTTGGCCCAGGCTAAGTACTCCTTCAAAGTCTTTGCAGGTGTCTTGCTGTTGATAACGATTACGTGAGGGCCCTTGGCAAGCAGGGAGATTGGTTGAAAATCTTTCTGGGGATCATAGGAAAGATTTTTAAAAAAACTTTGATTAATTGCATGAGTATTAGTTACACCAAGACCAAGCTGATACCCATCTGGCGCCGCCTTTTTGACAATCATCGTTCCGATGATTCCGGAAGCCCCAGGGCGATTGTCGACAATAAAAGATTGTCCGAACTGCTCCTGTAGTTTTGCCGCAACAGCGCGCGCAATCATATCGGTTCCGCCGCCAGCAGGAAACGGCGTTACGATTTGAACTGGCCGTGACGGCCAGCTCTCTTTTGCCATCGATAGACCTGAATATCCGCCAGCGACCAATAGCGCGACCATAGATGCGCCAATTAGAATTCTCTTCATCTTTGTCTCCTCACCCTTCTTGTCCGCTTCTCTTACGTACGTAAGGTCATTTATCCGTCTTCGCGTTCCTTGCCAATGGCTCGGAGCAGCGATGCGCGCGACGGCAGCTTCCCCGTATTTTGATACTCTTCGAACAGGACGCGACTGCCTAATGGCAAGGGATAAGCCTCTATCAAGCCGTCTCCGCGCTGCAACAGCTGACGGCAAAAATGCTCCTCTTCATTAAACACTTCAAGGCCTGACAGAACATCGTGTATCCACGAAGCGGGAACAACAATTACTGCGTCTTGGTCGGCCAGTATCCAATCTCCTGGCAAAACCAACGCTCCACCGCATTGGACGGGGACGTCGCGAGCCCAAGCTGCTAAGGTGGGGGCCGAAGGAACCGGAAAGACTCCCGCGCAGAATACGGGAAGCCCCACCTCACGCAGCCCCGCTTGATCCCGCATGGCGCCGTCAGTTACTACGCCCGCAGCGCCCCGCATCTTTGCCCGCAAGGCGAGCATGTCTCCAAGCACCGAGCCTTCTTTTGAGCCGCCCGTATCGAACACTAGGAATTCGCCTGGCTCCGCGCGGTCAATCAGTTGAAAGTTTGCGGGCCCGTCCGGAGCAATGCGATGATCTGCACGCACGGGCAGGAAGCGCACGGTACGCGCCACTCCCGCAACCGTGCCGGCTTGTGGGAAGAGAGGGCGCACCCCGCGTAGTACCAACTGATGCGGTGAACGATTTCGCAGGATATCCAGCGCGGTCGTCGTTGGGACATGTCGCAGACGTTCCGCAATTTCGGCGTCTGTCAGGTTACCTCGGTCAACTGGAGCGGTGGTCGTCATTTGCTTGCCTTCAGGAGATCGTCGTAACGAACGCGTTCGTGTGCCTCAATTGGATCCTCTCCCGAGCGTACCGCGGCAATCACATGGTCCTCGACGCTCTTGACGTGCTGCGCGATGCGTAAGACCTCTTCGACATGCTCCCGAGGTACAACTAGTACGCCGTTCTCATCACCAATGATCCAGTCTCCCGGCCTTACCGTATTGCCGCCAAGTTGCACGTCAATATTGTGTCCATCGTATGCGACTCGGCCTCGCACAGACTGATGGATGAAGCCTTTCCCAAATACTGGCAGTGACAACTGCTTGAACTCGTCGATGTCGCGGGAAAGACCGTCAATGACGCAACCGGCCAATCCGTAGTGCTTAGTTGTCGCACCCGCAACACCTCCAAACGCATTCAAATCAAGTCGGCCCTGGAGGTCGATCACAAGAACATCTCCTGGATTGGCGTCCTTTATCGCCTGAAGTGTCCCAATCACAGTGGTGGTTTCTTTCCTGTTTTCGGCAAGCGGCACCAGCCGCATCGTCATAGCGGGGCCGGCAACCTTCCCGCACTCCCCCCACAGCGGGCCAATGCCGGTGGGCTGGCACTCGATACCTAGACGATCCAGCGCATCGCTGACATTGGACGTCGAAACCTCCATGAAGCCTGCTTGCAGAGCCTGGGTGGTGGTCATCTTCCTGTTCTCCTTTCGGTTGTGGATACGTGTATGTATACATAGTAGCATACGCAAAGCGGGTTTCAACCGATTTTTACGGGGCAACGACGCGGAGCGGAAGTGCTCAGACCATTGAGTGTGGTGTTAAAGCTGTCTATCACTCCAATGGCGGCCCTTAAAGTTGCGTATAAGGCTCACGCAATCCATTTGTACATTTCTATGTATACGTAGTAGTATCCGAAGAATGACTTTAAGAAGGGAGGAGGCAAATGGAAATCTCGCGGCGGGGCTTTCTTCAGTCCGTTGGTGCTGCCGGCGTTTCGGCTACGAGCACACTCATCGCGCCCGCGCATGGGGCTACCCCGAAGCTGAACAAAGGCCCGAAAGGCGCCTTGGATGCGCAACTGCAGGCGTACACCTTTTTCCTTCCAGACGAGGCAGCGTTTGTCGAAGCCGCGGTTGACGTGTTCATTCCACACGACGACATCGGTCCTGGCGGGGTGGAATCCGGCATCGTGTACTTCATTGACCAGCAACTTGCTGGCGCTTTTGGAACTGGCTTTGGTCTCAATTACACGGGGCCATTTCGCTCCGGCACGCCCTCCCAGGGATTCCAACTCCCTCTAACACCGGCCGAGATCTATCGCATTGGCATTCGGGAAATGAATGCTTGGTGTCACAGCAATTTTCAGGGCCAAACATTCGCGCAACTCCACGCAGTGGTTCGTGACAGGTTGTTGCGACAGATGCAGCTCCGCGCTTTGGAACTGCCAACCGTGCCGCCGCACATCCTGCTTGGAATGGTCTACAGCAACACGATGGAAGGGTATTTCAGCGACCCGGCCTACGGCGGAAACAGGAATAAGGGCGCTTGGCGGATGCTTGGCTATCCGGGTGTGGCTCGCATCTACACCGCGGACATCCGTACTTACCAGCGCAAGCGCCAGGTTCTGCCGCCGCAAAGCATTGCCGACTTTCGCTGACTTTCGACGGAGACATCAATGACGACCGTATTGAAGCCAGTCGATGCCGTAGTTATCGGCTTCGGATGGGCGGGGAGCATTCTCTCAAGTGAACTCGTTGACGCAGGTCTTCAAGTCATTGCATTGGAGCGCGGGCCCGCCCGCGCAACACCCACGGACTTCGTCTATCCCTATAAGAATGACGAATTGAAGTACGTGCAACGCAACGCGATGATGGTAAATCTTGCTCAGGAAACACTGACCTTTCGAAACGAAATGAGTGAGACCGCGCTGCCAATGCGACAGCACGGGTCCTTTCTTATGGGAACTGGTACCGGTGGGTCTGGCGCCCATTGGGGAGGGGTGGCGTGGCGCTGGCTACCTTGGGATCACGAACCGTTCAAACGAGTTACTGAGCGGCATGGCCGGTCAATTCTGCGGGATGACATGCTCCTGCAAGATTGGGGCCTTACGTATGCTGACATGGAGCCATGGTACGACAGGATGGAGCGTGCCTGGGCCGTTTCTGGAAAGGCGGGAAAGCTGGACGGCGTGATCATGCCTGGCGGAAATCCATTCGAAGGCAGTCGCGCACGTGAATACCCTAATCCCGCGCTGACACCATCGCCGGCAATGACCATCATGATGGAAGCCGCGACGCGCCTTGGTTTTCACCCCTTCATTTCTCCGGCGGCCATCTCCTCCCAACCGTACCTGAGTCCCGATGGCGTGCAATACGGTGTGTGCCATTACAATGGTTTCTGCGAGCGGTTCGGATGCCCTTCCAACGCGAAAGCCAGTCCGAATCACACCATCTTGTCGCAACTTTCAGCGAAGCCAGGCTTTGTACTGAAGAACAATGCGACGGTCATGAAAGTCAATCTTGATCGTTCCGGAAAGCGCGCTACAGGTGTCACCTATATTGATGCTCTCGGGCGTGAATTCATCCAACCCGCGGACATTGTGATCCTGACCGCCTATGGCTTGGGCAATGTTCACTTGATGCTTCTTTCCGGCATCGGAGCGCCCTACGATCCCGTATCGGGTAGTGGTGTGGTTGGTAAGAACTACGCTTATCAGTGTCAGGGCGGCGTCACAGCCTTCATGCCTGAAAGCACCTGGCTCAATCCGTGGATGGGATCTGGCGGTCTGCAAGCTGCCCTTGACGACTTCAATGTTGAAGCCAATGACGCGCAGAAACTCGGCTTCATTGGTGGCGCAACGATTGCTACCGCTTCGAATGGCTCTCGGCCCATTGCGTTCAGGCCGACGCCAAAAGGCACACCTGAGTGGGGGACCGATTGGAAGCGAGCTGTTGTCAAGCACTTCCAACATACGTTCATGATTAGCGCCCAGGGAAGCGGTATGTCCTATCGGAAGAACTACCTGGATCTCGACCCTACGTACCGGGATGCATTCGGGCGCCCTATGTTGCGTATGACTTTCGATTTTGACCCCAACGAAGTCCGAATGGCCGAGTATGCGATCGACCAGTGCGAGCGGATCGCAAAGGAAGCTGGAGCGACTCAGATCGATAGGCGAAGCGCTCCGAAGCGCTACAGCATCGTCCCGTATCAAAGTACTCACAACACGGGCGGTGCAATCATGGGGGTGGACCCAGCGACGAGCGCACTCAACACAGCTTTGCAATCCTGGGACGTCTCCAACGTGTTCGTAGTCGGGGCCAATGCTCTTCCACAAAATGCGGGTAAGAATCCGACGGGACCTGTGGGCGCGCTGGCCTATAGAACTGCCGACACGATTCGTCGCCATTATTTGAAGTCACCGGGCCTCTTGGCTTAGATAACTTATGGATAAAAGTATGAGTGCGCTACGTTTCGACTCGCGTGTTGTACTGATCACAGGCGCAGCGGGTGCGATTGGCTCGGAAACCGCAGTCCTATTGCGAGAGTTGGGGGCTAGTCTGTGTCTGACTGACGTGTCATCCGACGGGCTGGAAGCAACGCGATCCAGAGTCGATGTCGATCACAAGGATGCGCTCTGCTCGAGTGCTGATCTGAGTCGTGTCGAAGAAGTTGATGTGCTTGTAGACCGGTGCCTCGAACACTTTGGCCAGCTTGATGTGGTAATCAATGCAGCTGGCATCTATCCGGAAGCTCTTATCGAGGCAATCTCTGAGGCGGAATGGCGAAGGGTAATGCAGATAAATCTCGACAGCGTCTTCTATGTCTGCCAAAAGGCCGCTCCGCTTCTCTCCACAGGGGGGGCGATTGTCAACTTGACCTCAATTGCAGCACATCGAGGGAGCTTTGGGCACGGTCACTACGCCGCATCGAAGGCCGCAGTTCTTGCACTCTCCCGCACGCTCGCTACCGAGTATGCGCCAAGGGTTCGCGTGAATTGTCTGTCCCCCGGTCCAGTAGACACGCCCATGGTTCGCGATTTGATGCGGACCTCTGGTTCCCAGATTCTGGCGAACACACCCATGAAGCGAATCTGCAAGGTGCGCGAGGTTGCTCAGTCCTTGGCATTTCTCGCCAGTGATTGGTCAAGCTTTATCACGGGCGAGACACTCCATATAAATGGTGGACAGTATATTTATGGATGACTGGTTAGCCGCCCGCGGCGGCGCGCCCCGTTACGATCTTCATGCCCCGACAATTGGGGCTTTGGCCAGCCAGGCCCGGCATGATTCCTGCCCCCACTGCACGTCCGGGCCCTGATAGTAACCGCGCAGCAGGACTCCATCCAAGATGCGGCGAATACATGTGATGTAGCGCCTGGTGGATTGCCGAGTTCGCCCGCTGCCGGTCGGACCTGTCGCTATCGTTGCTTGTTGCGTCCTGGTGGATGGGTGTACTACAGGGGTGTCACGCTCACGTGACGGCCGACTTGCGGACATGGGCGGGATCGAATTTTTCCCTTTCGCGAGGATGGCCCAAAGGATGCGGGCGTGCTTGTTGGCTACTGCAACCAGGGTCTTGTAGTAGCCGACGCGGGCCTGCAGTTGGACAATCCAGCGCGAGAGCCGGTCGTTACGCCTAGGCGCGGTATGGAGTGCGGCACGCGCACCAAGGAAGAGCAGCATGCGCAGGACTCGTTGCCCTGCTTCGTGATGCGGCCCAGGCGCTGCTTTCCGCCGCTGCTCTTCTGTCTGGGCACGGTGCCAAGCCAGGCTGCCATCTGCCGGCCGTTCTTGAACTGCCGGGCATCGACGACGGTGGCGGACGCGGTGAGCGGCCCGACGCCGCACATATCCATGCATCGCTTTGCGTTGGGATCCTGACGGGCATGCGTGGCAATCTGCCGATCGAACCAGGCGATTTCCTGGTTAAGCGCTTGCCACTGTGCCCAGGCATGCATCAGTGCCTCGCGAGCCGTGCCGCTCAGTTCGTTGGTGCCATCCTGAATATGCTCGACGAAATGGGCGTGCAACTGATCGATGCCCTGCGGGAGGAACACGCCGAATTCGGCAAGCAACCCGCGCAGCCGGTTCACGAGTGCCGTGCGTTCCTCGACGTAACCCGTACGCAGACGGTGGAGGGGTGATCGTACTATCGGTGCAGATTGATACGGTGGCCATCTGGAGAGCCGCTTGCAGCAAGGCTTTACGATTCTGCTTCAATCGAAACAGCACCTATTTCCGCAGCTCGTTGATTCACAAGAGTTTTGGGAGTGGGACCGTATCAATCTGCAGAAAAAGGACGATCACCCCGATTGGATCGAGTCGCTGCGCGAGGGTCCTGTCGTGCTGGAAGACCTACGCGGTCAGGTCGACAGGTGGCTAACTTGGCTGGATCGTCGCTTTGACCGTCAGATCGTCAATGATCGTTTGCGAGAGTTCACGGGGTAGACTGGTCGCCGCAGCTTCCACGGGAGGAGGGCGGCCATGCTTATCAGCTTGCAACTCGTAGTGCAGGGCGAGGGAGGCGTGCCAGCCACCGTCACCGAAATCGCCCAGTTCGAGAGAGACGACCTTGATGTGGGCTCGCTGGGGCTGCATCTGGCGGAGGCGAAATCATTGCTGGGTCGGCTGCAGCGGACGATGGTCACGGCACAAGTTGCGGAGGCCGTTGCCCGGACCAGCATGTGTCCCACGTGCGGGGCGCGGTTGGCTTGCAAGGGCCACCATCACTTGGTCTTCCGGAGCGCGTTCGGGCGACTGTCGATTGACAGTCCCAGGCTGTACCCCTGCCGGCGGTGCCAGGGTGACGCCCCCACCTTCAGTCCGATCGCCAACTGCTTGGCTGAGCGGGTCAGCCCAGAACTGCAGTATCTCGAGGTCAAATTCGCAGCGTTGACGTCGTATGGTCTGACCGTCAGCGTTCTGCAAGAGGTATTGCCGCTCGATCATGTGCTGGCAGCGGGCTCGATCCGGCGCCAGGTCACCACGCTCGGTCGCCGATTGGAAGCGGAACAGGCCACCGACGCCCGGCAGCAGGCGGAGGTGGCCGCGAGCATCCGCTCGCCTGAGATCCACGAGCCCAGTCCAGTCCGCGCGGTCGGCATTGACGGCGGCTACCTTCGGCGGGCCGGCCACCGGCGCCGCCAGGATGGCTGGTTTGAAGTGATCGTCGGGAAGTCCCTGCGGGATCAGGATGATGCCGGCCATAGCTTTGCCTACGTGCACAAACTGGAGCGCCGACCGGCCGATCGTATGTGGAACTTCCTGCTACGAGAAGGTGTGCAACCCAGTCAGCCGGTCACCTTCTTGTCGGACGGCGGGGATACCGTACGGTTTGCCCAACTCGGCTTTGGTGACCGCGGTGAGTACGTTCTCGATTGGTTCCACATCGCCATGCGGGTACAGAATCTCGAACAGATGATCAAGGGCCGGCCGGCACACAGCGATGGCCCCAGCAATACCGCATTGATCAAGACGCTGCATGGCGCCAAGTGGCACTTGTGGCACGGCTGCCCCTTTCCAGCGTTGCGCTGCCTGGAAAGCCTGAGCCGGGATCTGGACCCTGAGGCCAGTCCCGAGGAAGCCAAACTCCTCGGCAAGCTCGAGGAGTTCATTGTCTACCTCGACAACAACCGGCACTTCATCGTGAACTACGGTGATCGCTACCGGCATGGAGAGCCCATTGCCTCAGGATTCGTCGAGTCGGCCGTCAATCAGGTGATCAGCAAGCGGTTCGTCAAACGGCAGCAGATGACCTGGCGGCCTCGACACGCGCACAACCTGCTGCAAATCCGGACGGCCGTACTCAATAACCAGTTCCGGTCTTACGTTGAACGATGGTATCCGTCCATCGCCCGGGACGAAAACCACCGCCTTGCCGCTTAGTCGGCTCCCGTTTTGGCGCGGTCTCCACTGCCACGACAAGTGGGGACAGGCGGCAAGGTCCGACCATTCGGATTAAGTAAGTCAGCGCGGCGACACCTATTTGCGAAGGTTACTGATGCACGGCGCCCGGGCCGTGATCACGCGTGGCATACGATCGCTGTGGCTTGACAGTCTGCTTCAGCGACGTCCATTCAACGTTGTGGTGGCGGCCATGGCGAACAAGCTTGCCGGCACGATATGGGCGGTCCTGTACCGAGGAACCAGATACCAACAGGCGTGCACGGCTTTGTGGCCGCACGCCTGTATGAGGATCCGCCTCACTGAACCCTTTCACCAAGGAGCGTAAGCAAAACTGCATGATGGCAAACAGGTTGGACCGGGACGAGGTGAGCCTGATAAGAATGTTGAATTTCCAAGTTCGATTGTTAGCTGAGGTCCTCGTCAGCGAAATCCATATGGGCCAGCAGGCCAACCGGGGCTGCGCAAACAGGCCGGACATAAGCGTGCTGCCTTACCTGACAACCGACATGCAAAACAAGCTTGCGATCCGGGAGGCGTCCACATAAGCGGCTCTTAGTCGCGAGTGATAGTTCCGTCTGCTCGGATTTGCAATGTGGTTTCAATCTGATCGCAGAACCCGCCGACGTCGTAGCAGTAGGCCGAATCACGTGGTCGGTGATCGTGGCCCATCACCAGCACTGCGTCGTCAGCCGCGAACTCACTCAGTAGCTGCTTTCTTGGTATAGGCGCCACCCCGGCAGCCTGCGGAAGTTCGTAGTTTGGCCCGTCGCTGGCGTTGCGAAGAAAATCTAGTGTCTTGACCCGATGGCTTCTCAGTTCAACAGCTTTCTGGTGGTAGCTGGCGCACTGCATGAACGCATCTCGGATCTTTATCTCCTCGCTGGCAGATACAGGTGCGCTTCCGTTGAAATGGAGAGCCATCGCGTTGTCTATGACCTCCGTCATCCCCGCGGGATCCGTTTTAACGAGTTCTCGCGCTCCTTTGTATGCCATCAAGAGGGCGTTGGTAATGGAGAAGGCTGTAGGCTCGACCCCTTTCAATAGCTTAAAGGCCTGCGAGCTATTGGCGACTCGACGCATGAAGCGCGCATGTTTATGGGTCATGACGACGGTCGCCGTTGTGAGGAACGCCACGTGCTTTGACAGATTCTCCTCGACGCCGGCAAACAACTGCCAAAAGTAGCTGTCGTAATGTCCATGCGTAAAAAGGACTCTTCTCTCTAGGTTGTGGAACTCTTGATAGCAGGGATAGTGAATCGACGCGACTTCCGTCATGCGGCACTGGGAGGTGGCCTTTCTAAGCTCCTGAAACTCGGGTGATCGATCCAGTATCGCCTGGGCCCAAGGGAAACTCTCGGCAGCCTCGACAAAGAACAGGAAGCCGTCGTGGTTTCCTGGTATGTAGACAATCTCGACGCCGTTGTCACGCAGCGTGGCTAGTTCGTTCCACAGTGTTGTCCACTGTGCGACAACGCGTTTCATCAGATCCTCGGGGCGGTCCTTCTCAGTGCAAATCCAGAAGTCGAGAATGTCGCCAAGAAGTACCACCCGTTGACCGGCCTTAAGTGCTCGCAGCCATTCGAAGAACTCGCGATCCTTGGTGTAGCCTGTTCCCAGGTGCACATCTGAGCAAACCGCGGTGACTATTGGCGCGGGCGGCGGAGGTGGCGGTGCCCGTGGAGGTGGCGGTGCCCGTGGAGGTGGATCGTTGCTAATCCCCGGGAACGGGAACCACTTTTCCCATTCGCTAGTTGCAACTGTCGCTAGCACAGTGAATGCGCGAGCATCATTGCCGAGGACTTCCAGTAGCTGGTCGATGAGGTCTTTCACCGGCCCGTAGTCCGGCACAATCCTCCCCCCATCTCCAAGCTTCATTTTTGGGTCTGGATCGAGGAAAAGAGTCGGCGTGTCGCTCAAGGTCGCACACAGCGCCCATGCCTCCTTTCTGTCGACGAGCGTGTAATCTTCGTCCATAGCGCCGTGGTACCTCAGGAGCTCATAGAGAATCTTCCGAAACAAGCCGCGGACCAGGCCTTGGAGGTTCTCGGGTAGGTCCGAGATCTCCTTGATGTGCTCGTTTGACATTTTTCTTCTCTCCATCGAGGGCGCGCACACTAATTGATAGTCGCCGGAGCCACCTTGTCAAAGGAAAGGTGTGGAGGCCTTGCCTGGCACAATGGCGTGTGGCGAAGGAGTGCTCCATGTGCCACTATATCTAGCGGCTTTAGGCGCCTAGCCACTAGGGTGGGGTGGAGTGGCCAGGCGAGCCTTGATAGCTTCCCACAGGCCACTGTTGTTGATCACGTCACAAGGTTCGTCGACGGCTGCTCGGGACCTATCCGGAATTTTGTGTACGAGGCATATCATGAGAGGTAATGACCATGGATATGCCGATGAAGAAGAAACGTACGGTGGCGTCTCAGGCAGCGGCCCGCGGGCCGCTGCCTGCTTTGCCTGACGGCTTGCTCGACGAGTTGGTTAAAGGGCCGATGACGCCTGGCGAGGTCCAGGATCTGATGCTGGCGTTCAATAAGGCCATCATCGAACGGGCGATGAGCGCCGAGATGAGCATGCATTTGGGCAATAAGCCAGGTGAGCCCAAGCCGGCCGAGCAGTCCAATGCACGCAACGGGCTCAGCGGCAAGACCGTGATCACCGAACGTGGGCCGGTGCGGGTCGAATTGCCACGCGACCGCGACGGCAGCTTCGATCCGGTCCTGATTCCGAAGCATGAGCGGCGCTTTACCGGGTTCGATGAGCGCATCGTCGCCATGTACGCGCGCGGCATGAGCGTGCGCAAGATTCAGGCGTTTCTGGCCGAGAGCTACGGTACCGAGGTCTCCCCCGATTTCATCAGCTCGGTCACCGACGAAGCATGGCGGAGACCATCGCCTGGCAGAACCGCCCGCTCGAGGCCATGTACCCGGTCGTGTTCTTCGACGCGTTGCGGGTCAAGATCCGCAGTGACGGCATCGTCAGCAACAAGGCTGTGTACCTGGCATTGGGCATCCAGGCAGACGGTCAACGCGATGTGCTGGGCCTGTGGGTCGAGCAGACCGAAGGCGCCAAGTTCTGGCTCAAGGTCTTCAATGAACTCAAGAACCGAGGCTGCCAAGACATCCTGATCGCAGTGGTCGATGGCCTCAAGGGCTTGACGGAGGCCGTTGCCACGGCTTACCCGCGCACGACGGTGCAGACCTGCATTGTCCATTTGATCCGCAACAGCCTTGACTACGCCAACTACAAGGACCGCAAGGTGCTGGCACAGGCGCTACGGCCAATTTACAGCGCGGCCAGCGAGCAGGAGGCCGTGCAGGCGCTGCAGGACTTCGCCGACGGCCCGTGGGGCGAGAAGTACCCGATGATCGTACAGTCGTGGCGACGGGCGTGGGAGCACGTCACGCCGTTCTTCGTGTTCGCGCCTGATATCCGGCGCGTAATCTACACCACGGATGAAGTTGACAAGCCCGCGGTGCTCTCTCACTCGTTCATGGCGTCCGTATTGGTGGCCACGGAGCGCGTACCGCACCTGTCTGCGGTCGCGCTTGTTTCCAGCGTGAGAACAGGCGTTGGTAAGCCTGCTCGGCTTGCTCTCCGACTGCACGCTCCAGATCCCGGACGGACTTCAGATTGTATGCGGCGGCTGCTCCCTTGCGGCTACCGCGACGCGCAGAAGGCATGCCCGCCTGCAGTTCCAGCTCACGGGTCTTTCGCGCAGTCAGCGCCGGGCGATCCCAGGCGAATGGCGATGAGCGCGAAAAGCGAAAAGATCGGAGCCAGCCGCGTTACAGGGTCCGCGGTCTCTGAAGCGTATTTGGCAATTCGGCAGAATAGCCAAGCCTTTGTTTTGGGGCTTCTCCGCGTGTTACCGGCGGCCAGCATCGAGGCGAGGGGAACCTACGAGAAGAGAAATCCGGGGATTCCGGTTAGGTGCACGCTGCTCAACGCCTCGTTTCGCTGTGTGGATTGCGCCACTGCTTGACTCCCCAAGATTCCCCAAGTGAGTCGCGGCATGCATGAGCAAGCTCAAGCGAGAGAATCTTGAGCTCATTCACAGCCAGCCGTTTTTCTAAGGCTTTTCCGAAGTTCACCATAGCGGCTTCAACCCGCTTGTCTTCGACCAGTGCCAACTCTCCCCAATAAAGCGACCAAAATTTTTCCTTCGCACTAGTCAGTTCCTCATCCTTTGTAGACGTTGCAAGGGTTGCAGCAGCTTGAGTTGCTTCAGTATATAGCTTGAGCTGCCGATCTAAGAATGGCCGTGTGGCTTCGATGCGTCGAGTTTCTCCTTGAGCATTTTGGGTTGCAAGAAATTGAAACACTCCCAAAAAGAAAGCAGCGGTGGCTCCGACCATAGTCAGCACCTTGGCCAAAGCCTCCATGTTCTTAGGTGGATTCATCTTCGGCTCCTCGGAAATTGTCGACTAGCTTGTGATTTCCCGCAATGAACAAGAGTCTACCTACGCTTTCTCTCTCGCCAGCCAGGTACATCATCGAAGGCGATGTTCGTCTTGAGCGCCAGAGCATCGCAGAAGAGATGATATGCAGGCTTACTGAGGCGTGTACCGTGAGCGTTTTTGGAAAACGTTCTGGGGTCACATTTTGATCGTAGGCCCAATTCGCTTCTAGCGACGCGATTGTCGAGGCCGATGGAGACACTTGATGACCTGCTAGGCCGCTGTCATTGAAGCTGATTGGCCACGGTGGCGTTGAGTGCTCGAAGTAGTTCGTCGTCGACGACATCGGAGATCGGCAGGCCATGTTGGATCTGAAATGCATTCAGACTGGACCGCGTAAAACGACCCATTACGCCGTCGACGGGACCTGGCTCCAGACCAAGGTATGTTAGGTAGACCTGAGCTGCTCGCAAATCCAAATCTGGCAAACCACCAAAGGCATACTTTTGGAACGCCCCTGAAAGGCGCGTGTCATACTTGTTCTTTGCGAACGCCGGACCATTGTATCCTCTTGCAAAAGTGCTCCAGTCATGTGCTCGCAATGCCGTAACCCATCCATTTTTGATCATGGGTCCTACCATTGCATCGAGTTGGTTGCCTTCAGACTCAGACATTGCTTTCACCATGGCATCAACGGATACGTAGCCGGCTGATTCAAAGTTAAACCCCATGATCTGGCCGAGCCCCCAAGAGGTGCTTCTCAACGCCGCCTCCTTGTCCAGGGCCATTGCTTGCTCGAGTCGCAGATATTGATTGGCTCCTCCCGCTCCATATCCTCCGGCCGTGGCATTGCTGATATTTGGATCGACGGAATCATGCTTGCCGTTGGTTAACTTGTGAAAAATATGCCGCTCAAAGAGTATTGCTGGCCTCCGATCCGGAAGAAAACCGCATCCTCTTGTCTCAACTGTTAATACAGCCCAAAGTTCATTTGCATTGATACTCATCTTCCCTAATATCTTGGATACGCTGTCGGCATCCAAAGGAAGTGCAGAACCCGTAAATTCGTTGGACATTTTCTACTCCATTGTTTCAATTGACTTCCACGACATGTTGGCCGTCTTTTTAGTTCATAATTGTTGATCGCATAGATGCTCTTTTAAAATGTAGCATTTAATATGTTTTTATGTCTTATACAAAAGAATGAGACAATCATCCAATGGATGAAACATAGAATTTAATGAAAAGTATTTCGAAAAAATGATGAGTCAAAATTAATTTTTCTTCTTTCGCATGCATTGAATTCTCTAAGGTTGTCGGAAACATAGCGCCTCCTAGGTGACAAAGTTGTCCCCTAGCGCCCCTCTCATCGGGACTCTCTGTCGCTCCCAGTTCACGGGCAGCAACGGCCGCACGTTGTCTAAATGGATGCGGTAAAGGCGGACTGCGGATTCGGTACGCGTACGGGTGGTCGCGACGTAGCGGTACCTTGGATCTTTGCCGGAGGGATGGCCGATTTCGCACAGGTCGTATTGAAGCCTCCGATGCCTATTCTTAGGAAACCGAAATGGTGAATTCTACTGATACGGTCTGTTCTTCCGCGTCCGTCACCTTTAGTTCAAAGTTGCTCTTGCCGGGGGTCGTGGGCGTTCCGCTCAACACGCCTGGCGCGGTCGCTGAAATACCTAGAGGCAGACTCCCTGCAGACATCCCCCAGCGATATGGGGTCTTGCCGCCTACCGCAATCAGGCTTGCGACGTAGGGGGAATTGACGCGACCGTCCGGAAGTATCGCAGGCATGTTGTTCATGGATTGCGGCGTTGGGAGCAGGGGACTCGACGTTGCGGCTCGGTCGTCCGCAGAACTCCCGAGCGTACTGTAGAACATGATTCGTGCCGCTCCCCACAGTTCGGCGTAGCTGCCGTATGCAACCTGGATGTCCTTCGCCTTTTCATCGTCGCTAATCAGCGCCATCGTATCAAGCACCACGACGGGGTTCGATTGTCCCAGCTTGTCCCGCAGGGTCGCTTCCGCTTGGCGCAACTGGTCCAGCTTCTTGTTGAACTCACTGATCGCAGGGGGCGCCACGAGCTTTCCGGCGACATACACCGCCTGGCTAAGTCCAAGGATGCCGAGTAGCCCTACTGGGATGTCGAACGTGCTGAGGTCGGTCAACTGCACGCCCGCCGCGAGTAGCGCCAGGCCGACCATCACGCTGAATGTCACCATCTGAAAGCGGGTAGCGTCGAACTCGCCATCCGTCGCGAAAATGTCCTTCCACCGCGCAAAATTCAACTCGGCGCTGCCGCCCTTGGGGAGCCAGCCGCGGCTGATCAGCCACGCCCAGTTATCGAAATCCAGCCGGTTCTTCGCCACGTCGGTGCCGGCCGCCGCGGTGGCCCCGATGCCGGAGATTCCCATGAGCAGGAGCACCGTGGTGGACAACCCAGTGAGTTGCCCCGTTAGCATCCAAATATAGAAGACCATGCCCAGCACGAGCAGCGAAAAGAACAGGATCTGCAGCTTGGCGGCGCTGCCGCGGCCGGTGGGCCCGGCAGTTAGCACAACGGGATCAAAGTGGCGCCAGATTGTTGCATAGTTCGTCGCTCGGTTCGGTAGCGCCGCGTTGTCTTTGCGCGCGGATTTTCGAATCCGGAACGTGGCAATTGCCGCCCCGACATAAAACAGGATGCAAAGCACGATCGCGCAACCGGCCGATACGATCGGGCTGGACAATCGGATATCGAGCCATGAGACCAACGAAGGCTTGTCGGGATCGTCTGCCTTGCAACCGATCACATACAGCCTGGCTGGCTCGCCGAACACGGTGAATATGTCGAGATCGATGTTGAAGCGGAGCAGGGTCTTCGATACGCTTGGCGCTTCCTTCCAAAGAAAATCCGTGCCACCCGGACCGCTGGTAGCTTCCTCGGCGGAAGCGCGCCCGAAAGGCAAAATTTGCTCAAATTTTGGTAATACCTGCGGTGTGCCTGACTTGTCCGGCATGTCCGCATTAGGGCCGAGCAGTTTATTGACGGCCGCGGCGTCTAGGATGATGATCCGATAGCTCAGGTCGTCCTTGGCGTTGAACTGCCGGAACAGAAGCAAGTCGACCGTGCCCGAGTTGGGCAGGTGTTGAAGTCGGCTGGCGACTCGCGCATGTTCTTCGCTACCACTGGTCAAGGCTGCGATCGCTGATACCGCTTCCTGCGCGCTTCTTGCCGCACAAGGGCTCGCGGCAGTTTTGTCGCGCGACGTGGCCGGAGCGGAGGATGGATTGAGCGGCGTGGGCGCGGGAACGGGTTCGTCGCGAGACACCGCTGGGGATGGATCATCTAGCGCAAGCGCCGTGGCGGGTGCTGTCATCATGGCACTGGCCAGACACAGCGCTGCAAGCGGAGGCCGCGTGGTGCAAAGACGCAGCATGCGTCTTCTCCTAAGAACTCATTTCAAAATGAACTTTCCTCGCGCTGAAGGGTGCGCCAGCAAATGAGGCAACAGGCCAGCTTGAGGAAACCTTCATGAATGTCGGCGCGCCGCTCGAAGCGGGTGCGCAGACGGCGGAATGCGTGAAGCCAGGCATGAGTGCGCTCGACGACCCAGCGGATCTTGCCGAGTCCACTGCCGCGGGGCTGGCCACGCCGCGCGATCGAAGTTGGGATGCCGGCAGCATGAAGCGGTCGACGATACTTGTCGTGATCGTACGCGCGGTCGGCGTAGATTCGGCCAGGCTTGCGCAAAGGTCGACCTCGACATCGCCGGATAGCGGGAATCGCGTCGATCAGAGGCAGGAGTTGGGTAATGTCGTTGCGGTTCGCGCCGGTCAGGATGACCGCGATCGGCGTGCCGTTGGCATCGGTGGCGACATGGTGCTTGGAACCGGGTCGCGCGCGATCGGTGGGGTTCGGTCCTGTTTTTGGCCCGCCCCAACCGCTCGAACTGAAGAGGAGTCGATGATGACGCGCGAGAAATCGATGCGATCCGCTGCGCGTAGCTTGGCAAGCAAGATCTCGTGCAGGCGATCCCATACCCCGGCGCCTTGCCAGTCGCGTAGCCGGCGCCAGCAACTGACGCCAGAGCCGCAGCCCATTTCGCTGGGGAGTTCGTTCCAGCGAATGCCGCTTCTCAGCACGAAGAGGATGACAGTCAATGCGGCCCGGTCCGACACCGGCATGCGACCCGGATACCGGAATCGCCGCGGCTTGGCTGGCGGCAGAAGCGGTTCGATCAGAGCCCACAATTCGTCGTCGATGATCGGCTTGCCCACCCTCTCTGTCCTGTTGTCACAACGGACGAGGTTAACAGGTTCGCCTTGCGGTTAACAGTACCCAACTGCTCTTTTTGAAACAGCTTCTAAGGGGCACTGCAAGGTTTCCGCGGTACCGGGCCTACGCACTCGGCGGCGCGGGCTCTTCCAGCATGTTCCTGAGTGCTTGGGCGTTTCCGACAAACTGGTTAATCCTTGCTGCAAGTGCCGCATCGAACTCTTGAGAGGCCGGCGCGGACAATTGCCGGACCAGATCCCGCAAGGTCGTGACGGTGCTAGTCAGTGATGTGACCGCAGCGGTTGTCTTCTCGAAACGGAGTTTCGACGCTTCCTTCTTTAACGACGCGCTCGCTGTTGCCAGATCCTGAGTAGCCGTGTTGAACGCGGTAGAAGCCGCAGCCAACGCCGCGATCCTTTCATCAATATTGGCAAGCCGAAGGGCCTGGGCGCTTGCAATCGCGGAGCGGTCGAGCTTATTGATCAGCGTCTGGTCGTCCGAGTGCGAGTGATCCGCGAAGGCGTCGAACGCGTCCGCTAGGTCGCCCCGTTGCTGTGCCGTGTTGGCACTCGCCACCATGTCGCGCAATTGACCCAGCAGATTCACCCAGTCTTCGGTCGTTTCGAACTGGTCCCAGTCCATCGTCGGAAGATCGTTGAAGTTCATAGCGCCTCCAGTTTTTGAGTAATGGCCCTGACGGTCATGATGGCCTCCTGGAGCCGGGATACGTCAACCTTACGTTTATCCTGGATGGCGCGAGCCAATTCGCGATGGGAGTCCGCCCAGACCGTTGTTGCCGACGCCAGTAGTCGCAGCAGGCGCAGGCGGGTCGCGTAGGCTGTGGAGAGCTGATCGAGTTCTTTGTCGCGCGCCTTCAGTGATGTGTTGACTGTGTCCTGTACCCGGTCCAGATCCACGAGCCTTGATGCGTCGGCTTCCTTGTTCAGCACCTTCTTGCGCATGTCGTCGCGCCGGAAGCTGAAGGACTGGGCGAAGTTGTCGTCAGCCGTGTACTTCCGCTTGATCGCGCCCACATTGTTCTTGTAGACGTCGGTCATCGAAGGAATGAGCTGGTCGTTCAGATCCTGGTTGATCCGGGCTGCTATCCTGTCTACCGCCGGTTGCGCGGCAGTCATCGCGTCGTCAAGCTTCTGGCTGGTCCGGACAACGGCAATCTGAGCCACCAGAAATCGCGCGATATCGGTTCCCGTGCTGGCAGTTACCTGCGCAAGCGGGATACTCGACGCCGTGGCGAGCCCCTGAAGCGCGTCGCTAAGTTTACTTACGCTATCTTCGCTGGTGCGCGCGGCCGAAACCAGCTCCGCAACAGCGTTGGAATAGTCGACGGCTCCTTCGGCAGCAGCAATTCGGGCGGCCCAGGCCTGGTCGAAGGTCTTCTTCAGTTGCCCATATTGCGTAGCATTGGCCGGCGAATTCGCGGTGGCTTCGTCAAGGGAATCATCGAATGCTTGGCCCGACGCCTTGACTGCGGACGACAGTGACCGCGTGGCGTCCTGGAATGGTTGGGCGTCGGGTAGCGTGCCGCATGCCGTCAGAAGCAGGAAGGCACACAGCAGGAAATAGCCAGCCGTTCGTCTTGTCATCGCACACCTCCCCAGCAGGCGGGAATCTGCGCGAGATCGCTGACAGTCCAACCTGATTTCACCTTGTTATCTGCCCGCGCGCCGCGAACACCTGCGATGTTGGCCAGGTATGGTCGGCCTTTCCGGTTCACGCTCGGGGTATCACTGGAATGATTTGGGCCGCTTCATGGAACCTGCCCTGCGGCGGCGGGCGGAACGCGATTTTCTTCCTATCGCAAAATCCAGGTGGCATACATCTGCATCAATGCTCCGAAAAAAAGTCCGGTAGATCGAACCGGCATGCCATCAGCATGCTAAGCGAAGCCCGGCCATCATGTCCGTCCTATCGAAAGAGCCGTCTATACAAACCGCCTTAAATTGGAGACGGGTATTTCCAAGTCGATCTTGTATGGAGGAACGGCCGCCGATAAGGATTTTCATTCGTTCTCGTCCACTCTTTTCCACGTCCTGGCATTGCGGAGGCTGGGGAGATGAAGCGAGTCGCCAAAGTTGAAAGGATCGTAGTCATTGTGTGTGAAAAGTTATCTCATCCATTTGAATGAGGTTGAGGCAGGACGAGATGGATAAGTTACTTTTCGTCCTGTATGTTTTTAATCACTGATATAAATAAAATTTAACAAGAGAGAAGGCATGGAATGGCGGCTTGCTCGGACGCGGATCAGATAGCTAAACGGACATGGCGGGAACCGAGTTCTGG
Organism: Cupriavidus pinatubonensis; assembly: GCF_019602855.1. Lineage (GTDB taxonomy): Bacteria > Pseudomonadota > Gammaproteobacteria > Burkholderiales > Burkholderiaceae > Cupriavidus > Cupriavidus pinatubonensis. Next base: position 380,117 of record NZ_CP080769.1, on the reverse strand, counting down.
TCAGTGCCGATCGTCCCCCACAATAGTCATTGCTATAGTCACGAGATCACTACGAGAATTTGAGAAGAACCAAGAATTTTTGCAGACGAAATTTATATTTGGACACGTGCAATCACTCGGCGGTATTGCAATGATGTATGGAATTTATCTCTCGATCTGGACAATTTTGTGCTCTCCAATTATCACGCAAGCCCCGGGCGCGATCTAAACTGCTTTGCTATGGCAAAGCCGACATCGGGCGTGAAGACGCCGTCCGCTCGCAGTAGAACAATTTGCTTCCATAGGGTTCAGGGCCGGCACTGCAGTTCAGTGGCACGGAGGGGGTGCGCAACTGGATCGGGACTCGGTCATAGCGCGCCACGCGGTCGACCAGCGACTCACCCGTTGGAACGCGGGCGTCGGCCGGGGCGATCGTCTGCAGGCATAGCCGCATCCCGCATGCACCCGCAAGTTCTGGCTCGGTTTCCGGATTGCCCGAACTGCCCGCCTTGGCGGAAAATGTCTCTCTCAGAGCCGCCTCTGCGCGCTCCCGACGGCTAATTGGTACTGCCGTCCACTAGGAAAAGCAGGCGACAAAGCAAGTCAATTTGATGGCGTTAGATGCGCATGCCGGCAGTCGCGTTGGCAACGCCGTAGTAGTCGGTGCTGGCGTTCCCAATGAGGTATAGCAGAAGCTGATTGGCTTGCGAATCATCATCCCCGCTTCCGGTGGCGAGCCACGCCGCTGCGCCGAGGACCAGCAATAGGGCGATGGCCGTGACGACGGCGCGCTTGCGTTCGTGTTGCGGCGTCGCCAGCAGGTAGTATGCGAACATGCAGGCGAATGCAGGCATCGCCATGCCTGCCGCCAGTGCCAGCCAGACAGACTTTGCCCACGACATCCAAGCAACCGGAACCGACCAGGTGTGCCCAGACCACCACGTGCGGCAGCATGATGGCCACGACCGCCAGAAGTGCCAGCAATAGAAAGGAGAACTGCGACGACAGCCAACCGCGCAGCATCGCGGACATGACCAGCCACGTGTCCTTTGCGCCTTGCGGTACCAGGTATCGCCCGTTGTTCCGGAGCCACCAGAGAAACATGGACGCATCATCGCTAAGACAGGCCTCCACTTTCGAGGCGCCCGCGCCCTTGCCGTAAAGACGCCCAAGAGCGGCCCCCACATAGCCGCCGCCAGAGACGGTGGACAGGTAGTCGAACAGATGAAATGTGTTCTGCTTGGCCATGCCGCGCATGACGCCAAGCGAGAAGGTGGCGCGGCGAATTCCACCTCCGGAAAGGGCGAGAGCACGAACGTCGATCACCTTCATGCCCTGCGGCGCTCTCCTCCGGACATTGATCAGGTCTTTTTCCTCCTGGAAAGGATCAGCTTCCTCATTCGCCTCCGTTGTCGACGGGGCTAGTTCTTCTTGTGCCAGCCCCTCCATGATGGCTCTCCTGGGATTGGATGGCATTGAACATAGATGACGGGACTTTGTCTGTACTGCGGCTTATGTGGGAAGCCATACATTGCTATCGAGGCACGTCGGTGAGAAATGCCGAATTTTCCCAACTGAAAACCCATTCGGGTGATGCTCGCTGTGAATCAGACCAATAGGCCGGACATCACCGGTCAAGTTCGGCTTGTGATCCTGTGATCGTCCTCTTTGTCAGTTCAAATAATTAACATCAGATATAAAAACAATTGTCATCGGCTTCCAACTTATGGATGAGACGGTTCATCGCGCTCTTTACCTACGCTGTTAGCGACTGACGGCAAGATTTGCGACGCGAATGTCGAGTGCCTGCGCCACGCTGCATCCATTTGGAACGCTGTTGTCAAGGTGATCTGAGCACAACCAACCAGCTCGCAGGCACAGTGTTGAGCATTCCACACCTGGCCGCTTGAATTAGTCCACGTCGTAGCATCGCGCGCACCCGCCCGTTGGGATCTTGCAGGGAGCTGACCATGAACACACGAAAGATTCAGGAAACGCTATTGGCCACCGGCTTCGATCCGGGTCCAATCGATGGTGTGCGTGGTCGCCAGACCATCGCTGCGGTCAAGTCCTTCCAGAAGGTAAATGGCCTGACGGTGGACGGCATTGTGGGACCGAAGACGGCAATGGCACTGTTCCATGACGCTCCGCCGGCGCCGAAGAAGTTCGATGTACCCGATTCTCTGCCTTGGCTGCAAACAGCGTTCGATTTGATCGGTACTCGCCAGAAGCCTGGGCATGGATCGAACGAGGCCATTATTGGATGGACAACTCCGCTCGGCATTCTGAACTATAACGACGACGATATTCCGTGGTGCGGCCTGTTCGTCGCCCATTGCATCGGCTCCCAATTGCCAGAAGAAGCACTGCCTAACGCGCCGCTGCTGGCGCGTGCGTGGCGGAAGTTTGGCCGCGAGATTACTGCGCAACTGGGTGCTGTCATGGTGTTCTGGCGGAACTCGCCCACTGGAACGCTGGGTCATGTCGGCTTTTATTGGGCCGAGGATGACGAGGCGTTCCATATTCTGGGTGGCAACCAAAGTGACGCAGTGTCGGTGACCCGCATTGCGAAGCAACGTCTAATCTGCGCTCGCTGGCCCAGCACCGGCTTGAAGCCTATGAGTGTGAGCCGGTTCGCAAACAACCATGGCGAGCTGCTGTCAACCAACGAGGCATAGGATCTTTAGTCTGACCCGGAGAAGAAAATGGCAACCACGATGGTGCCGCGCAGTACTGATGGCGTGGATCCAAAGATTGAAGAACTTCAGCTTGCTGATATTGCTCGCTCTGCTGCATATAAGCTAAAAGCAGAGTTTCCAGATATTAAGTTCACCAGCGGTCGAAGAACGTTGGTTCGGCAGGCCGCTGCAATGGCGGAAAACGTAGCCTTGAAGCGACGGTGGATCGAAAGAACGTACGCGCCGTCGTCGTTACGCACGCAGTGTCAGGACTGGGTAGATCGTCATCCACAGGTCACGGCGCAGGAAGAAATCGCTGTCGGTCTGTTGGAAGTGTTCAAGCATGCTACAACAGAAGAACTCAATCACTTCAGTAAGCATCTTTCCGGTATGGCTTTCGATATCAAACCTATGTTGAATGCGCCGCACGTTATTGCAACCATCAAGGCGTTGCCGGGACTTAGGATGTTTCTTGAAAAAGAAGGCGGTTTGGTGCGATGGCATGCAGAATTCTAAAGATGCTTGCTATTACCTGCGCGAAAAAAATTGCAAGTGCGCAGCACTTGTTACTTTAGTTTATGTGTTTCGCACGTCACACAAAAAATTATATGGAAGCTCATCGCGGCAACGGGAAGATGCAGCACGACCCCGAAAAAGTCGCTGTAATCGCCGTGCATGGCGTTGGCGCCCCAAAGTTCGGCGAGACGGCGAGGCGCTTGGCGACACTGCTGCACCGTCATGGTTGTGAAGCCAGCGCACGGGGCAGGTATAGCGCGTTCGATGAGACCACTATTGAGGTTCCAGTGGGCCGCTGGGATGGGAGCAATATCCCCAGTAGCTCAATTTCCGCGGACATTGAGTTTTCGATTAGGGCAATCAATGACCTAGACGATTGCGACTGCCTCGCGCATTACAGGACGGTCAAACTCTCCGGCAAACGCTTCACAAACGAAAATTCTGTCACTGCGGTCGATGTTTTCGAACTGAGATGGGCGGACCTATCCAGCGGTACTCGCATCTGGAGCAAGTTCGTCGTGGAGCTATATCAAGTTTATTTTCACCTCGCATCGTTGGGCCGCAAGACGGTGATCTCTGCCGCGCAACAGTCTGGTTCTTCATTGATGAACGGGTCAGCCTTTGCTCACCGTTGCGTGGAGTGGCTACTGCCCACCGGCATACCGATAGCCAACCTATTCTTCTTGGTGCCGGCGCTTGCACTGGTTGTGCTCTGGATACCGGAGCGCCTCGCTCCTTGGATTGCAGCAGTATTACTGGCTGCGGTGATTCTCGTGATCGGGCTTGGGTTATTGTTCTCTGCACGCGCACCGCGGTTGTCTATGTTCGTGTTTCCGGCAGCGGGCTTGGCAGCCGCTGCAGCAAAGGGAGGGAGCAACTCGGCGACCGGCCTAGGTTACGTGGCAATGTTGATTGGATTGTGGTTTGCATGGGTCGCCAGTCGGTGGCTTATGTCCCGCTACCAAGACAGCGTCAAAAATCTAACTGCAGGTGCTGGCGCATTGTCCACGCTGTTGCTCTTCGCAGTGGCGGCATCCCAACAATATGGTAGTCTAGCTGAAAGGGACAGCATGATCGGTGTTGCGGTTTGGATGGCGACAGCTATTTTCCTCTTGCTTCAAATATTGTGGCTCTTGTTGTTTCTGTTACTGGCTTTGATCTGCATTCTTTCGCTGGCTGGGGGTGTCGCTGGGCTTGGCCAGGTGGAGCGGCATGCGTTGCGCACCGGACGACTCGGAGCTTTAGGGTCAACGACGTTGTTCTTCTTGACCACCGTGCTCTTGTGGGCATCGATCCTTGCTCATATTTTGGACAAGGATCGCCTTCATCCTAACATCCGTTTCAAGCATGACTTGCCGGCGCTGATGTATGGGGGATCCCCGGCTAAATGCGATCCGCTCTGTGGTGTGAATCTTTATGAATTCATTGAAAAGCTCTACGCATATACGGTCGGCCTTCACGCCAATCTATTCATTATCCTGATTGCCGTGGCGCTGTTTCTTGCTGCAAGCAGCGTAATGCCAAGCGCGTGGTATGAAACACGGCCACCATCTGGTAAGCAAAGCCATGGATCGCTCGAAGGCCGCATGAAGGCATGGCTGGATCGCGCCGGCTGGATGTTGTGGCCAGCGGAAATTTTCTTGGTGGCCTCAATTATCGCGCTCGGGAGTGGCTATCTAATGGCGGCAGGATTGCCGGCGAACGATGATTGGTTGAGGCGGGCAGGTGTACTGCTGGCCGCCGCAGTGCCGCTTAGTATCCTGTTGAGAGCGCGGCTACCTAAGGCACCTGCTGCGATTCTCGACATTGCTCTGGACGTAAGCAATTGGCTGAAAGAACGTCCGTTTCGGAGCAACCCACGCGGAAGGATTATGAGCAGGTATATCGGGCTGCTCAGGGAGATCTGCAAGGAGGGTGCGTATGACAGGATCGTTGTCGTCGCACACAGCCAAGGCACGGTCATTAGCGCGGACCTGTTCCGGATGCTAGAGCAGACAAGAAAATGGCCGTTTCTTGCGGACAGAAAGCCACCAATTGAACTTCTTACCGCAGGCTGTCCCCTCAGGCAACTATACCTTTCTCGTTTCCCAGTTTGGTACGGGTGGGCGTCGAACCCGGATGTCCGATCGCTAGGAGTCACGAGTTGGGTCAACGTTTATCGAACAGGGGACTACGTTGGTAGAGATCTATGGAGTGATGCCTCCAGCAGCCTGACTGACGAACTTAGTACCATCGACATCTCGATTGGGGCGGGCGCTCACACGCATTACTTTGACGAAACTGCGCCTGAAGTAGGCCGGATTATTGATTCAATGATCTTCGGCCGAAGCACACGGCGGTCACAATAAGGAGAAATTAGCGAGAATGCACGAGTGGATGGCGCCAAGTTGGCAATGCTAATGACTGGCCCGGCATGCACGACGGGTGGCCGGGATTCGAGGCGGCGCTCTCGCGACAGCTGCTGGCAGAATTGCGGGGGGGCGCTACACGAGCGAGACGGCGGGGTAGGCGGCGGACAAGGCCCGCCCCGCACCAGCGGGGGACGAGGTCCATCCAGCCAACCCATCAACCAGAGTCGGGCGCGCCGGCCGCGTCCTTCGATCCAAATGATGGCCACGGCAACAGTAACAGTACCGACAGCAGCGATGACGACGAACACTGAGCGGGCGGCAGCGATCCGCTGGATCCAGGCGCAGATGGCCAACTATGGGCTGACGGTGGAGGAGTTGGAGGCGGTGGGGTGCTTCGAGCCGCCGCCCCCCCACCACCCCCGCCGCCGGTGGTTTGCTACCGCAATGCCGAGGGTCTGAGCTGGGACGGGCAGGGGGAGATGCCCGCCTGGCTGCGGCGGGCGGTCAATGCGGGGCAGAGCGTGGGGTTCTTTGCATTTGGGGGATAAATTCTCCATTTGGCCGCAGCCATCTAAGGATCGGTTTTTGGGGTTTGCTCGCCAAATCGGATGTCTACCTGTTCTACAAGGGGGAAAGCGAGCTCCATTTCGCTTCCGGGGTAGCCGCGACCTTCGACAGAGATATGCTTAGTACGCTTCGCCTTTCACAGAAGGAAGCAACCGGGCGGCCTTCGATCCAAGTTGACCGCGAGAGAGAACCGACACTCAAACAGATTGAAGCGATGCTCGACGAGTCGGCGGTGGCTGAGCGCGTGGGCGCTGCCAGTGCAGCTCTGTTGGTCGCATGGGCGGCGATGGAGGCCTTGTTGCGCAGGACAGCGTTGCACGCGGGCCTCAAGGGACGGATCGGGGTCAACCCACAAATGTTGTTGCGCGATTTGTCCAGTGCCGGGGTTTTACCTTCGGCGGAGACGCGCTTATTAGAGGAGGTGCGGCAGGTACGCGTGGCGGCGGCGCATGGGCTATCGCCGGTTCCGGTTCGTCCCACACTCCTACTTGAACTTCATCGACTGGCAGTGAGACTCTTAATAAAAGCCCGCTCGGTGGAGGCAGCGGAGTAACTTCTCTGTCTCAAGAATCGCTTACACGACGTCGACGCCAGTGAAAAATGAGCGACGGAGGGCATCCGCTGCATACGGGCCCCAGTGATCGTCAAGTGCCAGCCAGTGAGTGCCCCGCGCTGCTCAACTTCGGCAATGATCTGATAAAGGTATGTTACGTCCTGATGGCGCTGCCCGATCCCCCTTGATCTCGGTCAAAGGTTCTGGCCTCATGTTTGTTGAGGAAGGGGCACGGACCATGAACCGACCGCCGCGTCAGAGGCCTGCTAAACCGATGCGAACGACCGACAAGCCGAGCGAGAACTATACGAAGAGCGCATATCTCAAACTGCCGCTCGTTGACCAATTTGTGCACTACCTCCGTCGTCTACTACGGGGCGAAGAGCTTCTCCACTTCGAATACAGCTTTCCCAGGGCGTATGCTCCGGCGAACTTTCATAAGCAATTCGGCCTCAAGGGTCTCGCGAGAACGCTGCAGGACCTCTTTGACCGATATCATTGGAACAAGCGCGACTACGCCGAGACTGCGATCGAGCTTCTGCGAATTCAGCATGCCTTGCGTGAGTCGTTGTACGGGGGAACCATTGTGCCAATGACCATCAACGAATTGATCGGGGAGGTGATGTATTGGGGTTTGCCCAAGCCGGCCGCTGAGCTGAATATCGCGTGGGCGCAGAAGCACGGCCACCGCCTCCCGTTTGCGCTCAATGATGCAATACTTCAGTTGAAAGCACAGCAACCCGACTACGATATATTCGCTTGCGATTCTTCCTTTGTGTTAAACGGGGCTGGGCGTGCCAGAATGAACGCCGGTTTCACGAAGGTCTACTCGCTCCTGCTTCGAGGCATCATCATTTATGACGGCCGTGTCGGCGCCGCACTCTGCTGGTTGGTCCGGCGATTCTTGGTCTCGATTGGGCATCCCGGCCATGTACCCGATGAATTGGCCTTTTTGTGGTCAGCGGGTAGGGGTCGCCAAAACCGAAACCCCAATGGCAACGGCTTCACGTTTGACAAGCTTTCCGTCGACGGGCGCGCTTGGGCGCAGGCTAACGTGAGGGCAAGTTGGATACTCGAGAAAGCGCGCATCACTTCGGGCGCGACCTGGTGTTCTGGTGCGGATGAGCTGCGAAAAGTTGAATGCAGTCTCTTCATGTTGGGCTACCGGCTGCCGATCGAGGGGGGAGAGTCGGGTAAGTCTGGGGGGATAGTCAAGAAGACGGCGAGGGCCAAGACCAGAGCACTTCCACCAAGCCACATCGCACTTGTCAATACGGCTGGATCATTCGACATAAATGAGCTCGAGAAGTTGGTCAGGGAGGGTCAAGGCTATATTTTGATCGGTTCTACCCACGGCCGGCTGTCTGAGGATGCACCGCTTGAGACGCTCGAGTATTGGTTGCGCAGCAAAGCCGGGAAAAGGGGGGACCATGCAAGCGAGCCCCCAGCTCTACAACAAAATCATTGCAACCGGACGGTTCCGGCTCGAGAAACGGATATGGCCCGGGCGTTCACGGTTGAGCAATGCGCTGGTTCTCGTCGGTGATAGCCGCTGGCCGGAACTACGCTACGCAATGCCGCCTCAAGGCAAGAAAGAATGCACGAACGAACCTTCTACACTCGCGACCAGGTCGAGTTGATCACCGACGCGTACAAGCACATCGTCGGCCCCATCAGCAGCGAGCTCCGTGAGTACTGGGATCTCGATCGAAATCGTGATTGGGGTTGTTTGACCACGGATTACGAACGGGCCACGTTCGAACAGTACGAGGAAGCCAGCAGACGAGCCATCGAGGTCGAGGCATCCATTGCCGACCCGGTGGAGCGTGGCCATGCGTTACGTGAAATTACCCGGGCGACGGGCGTGGGCTTAAGCCTTGGTGTGTGCCCGTGGACGGATCACGGCCTATTCCAGACCTACGAGCAGAACAAGGGCAAGGGACGACTGACCATTGTCTTGGGCCATGATTGGTATCCCATCGTGCCGCGGCGGGACAAGAAGAAACCCCATCCAGTGGACGTGCCACTGTCCCGGTTCGAGGGGTTGCGGGGGCTAACAAAGTACATCAACGTCGGCGCGGTCCCGTCCACGATTCTGGACGGGTCGGAGTTGCTATTGTTCCTGAATTTCCAGCCCGACTTCCGCCCGCCCAATACACCCTCGACCGGGCGATTTGAGCCATACGACCGCTGCGCTGAAGGCTTTAGTGCTCTTGTCGAGGCCGTCAGCCGCCAATTCAAGGTTCAGGTCATTAGCTGGGGCGGTGACGTCTGGAAACTCATCGGCAAGCAGATGTTGGGTGTCCGTACGCCTCCTGGTGTCTGCGTCCGTACACGGCAGATCATGAACTTCGGCCGCCCCCTCGAATTGCAATGTGGACAAGTGGTCGTGCCGTACCTTCCGCTCGCACATCCATGCGATAAACGGAATTTCAATGCTGATCACGCCGAGCATGCGCACGAGGGCTTTTTGAAGATGGGCCTTGGCGGTAGGGGACAGCCGGCGAAAGGGTCTCCTTGATTTCGATGCAATTTACCGGTGAAGCGATCCCTAGCAAGCCCGATTGTTAGGTATCCCTTTGCTTTTGATGCAATTTTCCGGGGTAGCAGGCCCGAGCATTCATGCGGGTTTCCGGCTGGTGCCAACAAGAGCCGCGGTAGCGCAGGCGGAGGGCCGTGCGAAGCTGGAAGCGCGGGCCGCGGCGCTGGCCGATCGGCTCGCGGTAGCCGAGGCGGTGGCGGTGGTGGAAGGCGGCGCAAGGGCGGCCATTCGGCGGTGACCGCGCCGAAAGCGCAGGGCGACGGTCAGTAGGGCGCTCAGCAGGATGAGCTGGGCGAAGAACAGGGCGACGAGCCGGGGGCGGCGGCGCTACCCAAGAATCAGGACGATGGCAACGAAAGCAGTTACGGCAGCGATGACAGCAAACACTGAGCGGGCGGACGCGATCCGCTGGATCCAGGCGCAGATGGATGACTATGGGCTCACCCTCGAAGAGCTCGACGCGGCGGGGTGCTTCGCGCCACCGCCGCCCCCACCGCCCCCGCCAGCGCCCACACCGCCGCCGCCTGTGGTCTGCTACCGCAACGCGGAAGGGCTTATCTGGGACGGGCAGGGCGAGATGCCGTCGTGGCTCAAACGCGCGGTCAATGCGGGGCAGAGCGTGGAGTTTTACCGGGTCGGGTCCTTGTAGAGCCGCACGCAAACTGCCTTGACGCTGCCGGCAGCGGGCGTAGAATCTGGAGCGTTGGGACCGCAAGGTTCCCGATAATGGTTGTGAACCTTCTTCTTGAAGGCCTTCTGGACGGCGGTTCGATTCTGCCCAGGTCCACCAGAAGCACATTGCACGGGTAGTGCGCTTCTGATGGGCCTGACCTGGTTTCGACAGGGGGAGATAGGGTCGTGAGGCAACCCGTCAGAGAAGACGTTAAAACTAAATCGAAGTAAATGCTAACGACGAAAAGTTCGCATTGGCCGCCTAACAGCCGCCTTGGGTTGTAACTGACCTCGAAACAGAAAAGTTACTGACAAGGGCTCCTTCGGGGGCCCTTGTTCATTTGAGGGCTTGGCATCGATAACCCCGAGAACGGCGCAGGCGAGGGCGCGCGCTACAGCCCGAGCCGCGACAGCCTGCTCTACCCGGCGTTCTCCGACAGCGACTTAGAGGACTAAGGCATTGACGGAGGTCTGGAGGTCTGGCGAACGACTTCCCATAATCGTCTGCGTGAAGCTGCCGGATTTCGGATGCCGTCGCCGGGCTGGAAAGCCCGGCGTTCGCTTGGGGTCCCGGGACGCAATCATGCTATATGCTGTTGCTATTCACTCCCAGCAACGTGAGAGGCAAGATGAAGGTTTTTGTGAGCTCCCTGATCCGTGGGTTCGAGCCATTCCGCGAGGCCGCCCGCTCTGCTGTCACGACACTTCGCCACGAGCCGGTCATGGCGGAAGATTTCGGCGCGCAGCCGAACTCCCCGCAAATAGCCTGTCTGCAGGGTCTGCGCTCGGCGGACCTCGTGGTGCTGGTTCTCGGAGAGCATTACGGCTACGTGCAGGGGACGTCCGGCGTCTCGCCAACCCATGAAGAATTCCTGGAAGCCCGTGACACCAAACCGATCCTCGCTTTTGTTCAGGAGGGCGTAACGCGCGACGCGCAACAGGCCAAGTTTGTGTCCGACGTACAGGGCTGGCAGCAGGGCTATTTCCGGCGCGGCTTCAAGACGCCGGACGAGCTCAAGGATTTGGTGACGCGGGCAATTCACGACTACCAGCTGGCGCATGCCACCGCTCCGCTTGATGTGAATGCGCTCACGCAGTCCGTAATCAGCATCCTGCCCCGCAACCGAAACGGTCATTCGATCCAGTCGCCAATGCTGAACCTGGCGATTGCGGGTGGCCCCCTTCAGCGCATCTTGCGGCCTGCCGCGCTGGAACAGCCAAAACTCGTCACCGATCTGCACCAGCGCGCTCTGTTCGGCGAGCCCAGGCTGTTCGATAGCAGCAAGGGCATGGAGTCGGACATCGTAGGAGCGGCTCTTTATCTTGAACAGGATGGCGGGGCCAGGATTCAGCTCGATGAGCAAGGTGCGTTGGTGCTGCGCTTGTCACTCGAACCTCCCGGGCCGCGCAATCACGGTGGCTTCGGCGCGAGCTTCGCATTGATCGAGGAAATCGTTCTGCGGCAACTGACGGCAGGAATTGCCTACGCCGATTGGGCTTTGGAACTCATTGACCCGACCCAAAAGCTGACCCACGTCTCGCTGGCCGCGCGCATCGATGCAAGCGAGCATTTGGGATGGCGGACGCAGGCCGAAGATGACGCCAGCCCGAACTCCGGAACAATGGGTTTTGGGGGCGGCGGGGAAAGGCCTCCGGTCACGGTTGACCGCCCTCGCGGCGCCCTGCGCTTTGACGCTGCCAGTCTTGCCGAGGACCTGATGGTTCCGCTCAGGCGACAACGCAAGTCTCGGTAGGCGGCGCCTGCCGACAATCTAGTGCGGTCTGATGTTCGGTCAGCGTTATTCCGAGGAAGGCCGATCATCCGACGGCCGAGTTGGGGTCATCACTTTTGGTGCGAAATCTGGCGCTAGCATGTCGGAATGCCGCCTGCGGCAAGGCTTTCCCCGTTACTCCTTCCTGCATACCAGCCGATCTTCCAAGTCCCTGATTGCAACCGGTTTGAAGGACGGAACCGCCAGATTTCGCACCAGACGTACGATGCCCCCTCCTGAAGGGCGCTTTGGTGTGTAATCGCTTCATTGATCGCGGGGAGGGTAGGCAGCGTGGAAAGCCTGGGCTGGGATCTGGACCCCAAAACCAGCCCCGAAGAGGCCAAACTTCTCGACAAGCTCGAGGAGTTCATTGTCTACCTGGCAACAACCGGCACTTCATCGTGAACTACGGTGACCGCTACCGGCATGGAGAGCCCATTGCCTCAGGGTTCGTCGAGTCGGCCGTTAATCAGATGGGTCAGCAAGCGATTCGTCAAACGGCAGCAGATGGCCTGGCGCCCGCGACAGGCGCACAACCTGCTGAAGACCTGACGCCGAGCTGGGGATGCGGTTGCCTGCCAAGGGAACGGCCAAGCCTGCCTCGTCCCTGCCGCCCAAGTATTTAGGCGCGAAGACCGGTAAGATGTGCACGCCGTGCTGCGGGACGAGAACTTTAAGCGCTTCGTGATTGCGCAAGACGGCACAGACGCCTATAGGCCAGACTCTCTCCGGCGTTCATGAGTTTCGGAGCGGTAGACGGGGGTTGGACACGGGCAAATGGCGGTAAGGCTATGCTGGCAGTCTCAAAAAGAGCTGTTAGGTACACTGTCAACCATAACGTCGTCCGTTGTGACAACAGGAAAGAGGAGCGCCGATCATCCACGACGAATTGTGGGCACTGATCGAACCGGTTCTGCCGCCACCAAAGCCCGCGGTGATTCCGGCATTAGGGTCTTATGCCAAGCCGACTGGAGGTGCGAGTGATCCCCCGCTCAACAGATGCGCTCTCGATCCTCGGCCTTGATCTCCTGAACGAAGTAAAGTATCGCACCTACGTTGCAACGGCACGCAGCAGGAATAAGACAAAAATAACACGAGAAAACTATGAGCACTGTGGTAGGAGTCGGGAACGAGGAAGTCATTGACCTGTGCACACAGCAGGAGAGTGACTTCTTTGATCGAAAGTCAGTTCGTATCAAGCCAAATCAGGTGCAGGATGTAGCAGTGGCATTTGCCAACGCAGAAGGGGGAACCGTTGTGATCGGCATCGAAGATGCCAACCCCCAAAAGTATCCAAATCCCATCGATCGGTGGCAGGGAGCGGAATCGATCGAGAGCTACAACGCCGTCATTGCGAGCCTATCCTCGCTGAATCCCGGCATCGATTTCGAGCACAGGTTCTTGTACCGGGAGGGTGGCTACAAACGCGACTATGTGCTCCGACTCATCATTCGCAAGAGCCAGAAGGTCCATGAAACCGCAAAGGGCGAAGTCTTGCTGCGCAGGGGGGCACAGTCCCAAGTTTTGAAAGGCGCGAGAATTGCGGATCTTATGCGCGCAAAGGGCGTGACGTCGGAAGAGGACACCGTGTTACCGTCGGTGCGTGCGGAAAAGATTGTCGATGGCGAGCAACTCAGGAGCTTTCTGGCGACGTTGAAGATCACCGATAAAGATCCGTTCAATTTTGCGGTACAAGAGAGCCTTCTTCCCGAGACCATGCAGCCGACTGTCGCACTAGTCCTGCTCTTTGCCGACAACCCCAGCTCGGTCATGCCGCGACAATGCGCGGTTAGAATCGTTCGCTACGATTCGGCTGACGAGGAAATCGAACGCGATGCGTTGACGGATGACAGCCATACCATTGAAGGGCCTTTGCGTCGGCAAATTGATCATGCCTTTGACACGCTGAAAGAGGTCATCGGTCGATGTCAATGCTGGACAATGGATGGTCTGCAATCACCGAAGTATCCGGACGAAGCCCTGTTCGAACTCCTTGTGAATTCTGTCCTTCATCGTGACTATGGCGTTTCGGACAACGTTTTGATTAGCGTCTATCGGAATCGAATCGAATTCCGCAGTCCCGGCCGCCTGCCAGGCTATGTGACGGTCAACAATATTCGCGATGCGCGTTTCTCTAGGAACCCCAAACTGGTTCGAATGCTTGCGAAGTACCCCGATGCACCCAACAAGGATCTGGGAGAGGGTATCAACACTGTCTACGAGCGCATGCGCCAGGCCGGGTTCATCGATCCGATTCTAAAAAATGATGATGTGAACCTATACGTGACCTTAAAGCGCGAGCCAAAGGAAGATCCGACCAGTGTGATCACCAAGTTCGTCGATCGGCACGGACACATCACAAATCGGCAAGCGCTTGACCTCCTTGCCCTTGAGCATCCGGAGCAAGCCACGAGCCTATTCGGCAAGATGCGAGATCAGAAACTCCTCGTTCGCGAGGATGAAAAGCAGAGAGGCGTTCTCGTCCGCTGGATCAGCCCGACGGCTGCAAACCGGTGCTAGCCTCACTAATGTGACTAACCCCATCCCTTATACGGAAATAGGACGGTCTCCGCAGCTAGGCATGGAGCCTGAGGCGCTGGGAATTTCGAGGTAATGGGGTTTTAACTTCGCCAGACTCGCGTCTACTCTCGGATCTTCGCGAGCAATGAGCAACGAGTCGAGGGCTGGGTGGACGAGGAGTTTGAGAGTCTGGATCTTGGTGAGCCGCGGCGGGATCGGCGCGCCAAGGAGTTGCTCAAGCGGTTTGCGGCTCTGCCTACAGCGAGCATCCCCGGCGCATGCGATGACTGGTCGCAAACCATCGCGGCGTATTGGTTTCTCGGCAATGAGCAGATCGATTGGCGGGACTTGATGCCGCCGCCACGCTGTACGTGGTGGCTTTCCTAAAAAAAAAGCTCGGTTGACGGGCGCGTTCGAGCCGGAACCTAGTTGCTCGCGCACAGCGCGTTTCACCGCCGGAACTGCTGAGGCGATACTGCGCCGGGTCGCTTGATTTTCACCAAGTCCGGTGAGCGGATGCATGCACAGCGACAGGATTGGTTGCTTTTTGTTAAAGGGGGTCACCGGGGTGGTCGCGAGCGCAGGCAAAAGCCTGCGGTGTTGGAGCAAGCCCTAATTAAATGAAGCCCGTAATCCCACGGAAACACCGCCCGCTCTTCGATCATGAGGCTTTATGGTGGCGCCTTGGCTAACTCGCCAAACCGCCATATCGCTTCTTAATGCTGCCACCAAAAGCGAACACAGAACGAATATCTTGGGCCCAAAAGGCACCAGTACAACGCTATGCATCGTGTTTAGACCTCGCGCAACCGACTCCAACGATGCAATTATTGAGGTCGGAGCGGTGATATCATAATCTAACACATGACCCTTTGGTATTTCCGACAGCAATAACTCGTTAGCGCAGTCGACTTCAGGGCGGTACGCCTCAATAGGAGAGGTAGGTGCAAATGCCCATACTTCACCTGCCTGTAGGAACTCTACAACTCCTAGCGCTTGATCCTGCTCATATCCTAGGCCGAGCACGGCCGCCGTCGAGTTATACCCTCCTTGCGACCATCCGGCGAACGCCGGGTGAGCCGGGCCCACGACAGTATTGGGGCGTCGATCGGCAATAGGCTTCTCGAAGCTCGCCAAAGAGTATGCGAAATCGACTGTCAAGGGAGACTTGATGTCGCTTGCGGCATCAAATATTGATCGCACAATGGATGCGAGTCGGAAGCGGCTAAAACAAGATATGTCGACGAAGATATGACGTGATTCATCCTTGCTTAAGGAATATAGTGACTTTCTAAATGCTAGCTCAAATTCGGTATCCGATAAATTTTCGATTATGGTTGCACCGATGGCTTCAAACCGTAATTTATTCCCCGCGTACGCTAATTGCTGACCGTGATCGAAACCAAATGCTACTGCCTTTCTTTGCGCGATCTGCGGCAGAGAAGAGAATTCAATCGCCCTAGATTCGAAGCCTAAAGCAAATGCAGCCAGATCGTAGCTTTCATTTAGTTCGGTTTCTGGGTCTATATTTCTAAAGCTTGGGCGAAGGTTCTTCATGTGAATAGCCCCATTTGTTGAGGTCTTCCATCTTCGATGCTATTTGAAATAGCGTTGGAAATTCCGAATTTATTGAGCTGCCCTATTTGCTTTCGTAAAATCGTAGAAAGCTTCCTACTCTTCCCGCGTCTCATTGGTAAATTGAAATGAGGGGCCAAAAGATGTACTATACGAAACGTTTTGCCGATCGGAGAAACTAGAGTGTAATTCACGTCCTCGTCATTAAATATGACGACTGCTCCGATATTTAGAGCAGCCATGACAAGTTTCTGAATTTGCTCCGGAGTTCCCTGGTCGACGGTAAATGCTAAAACAGGGTCGGCTGTAAACTCATGGCCCAGTGCACTGTGCTCAAAAAATTTCGCGATGATGGATATCAGATCATAAAGACCCAAAGTCTCATCCCCTTTATCGGATTTTTCAACTGGTATCGCGTTGATCCAAGCAAGGAACTTTCGCCCGGAAGTTTCTAATTCCTGTGTCTGTTGCTCGCGTGTTAGAGCCTTGCCGCTAGGGCTTTGCCGCCAACGCAATAGTAGCCGCGAAGCTATGCCGCTGAACCAGCGGGGATTTCCTTCGGTTGCCGTACATATCGCCTCCCATCCAGAGAAGACTTCGGGGGGCGCTCGTTTGAGAACCTTTCTGGCTAAGGTATTGCCCGGCCCATCCTTCTTTGCACCAGCAAAATAAGCATTACGAAACCCTACGAGCGGGGCAACTTTACGCACCACAGAGTTCATCTTATCTCTAGACGTTGCATCAAGTGCAGACGTCCTGATTCCATTTCGTCGCAAATAAACGGCAAAGGAAGGATCTTTGCGCTCCAGTTCTTGAAAATCGTTTCGCCATGGGCTTGTCTCGTGATAACGTCTGGGCCCGTGGCTCATTTCTTGGTTGGAGTATTGAAACCTCGAACGTTGTAGGACCGTTTGAGGAAGAAAATTCTCAGCAGGCGTGCCTGCAGCATGCTTCTCCCACAGGCGCTGGCAAAATGATTCTCTTTCACGCTGATCCGTATACCAAAGTGGAATTGCATCGTAATCGTTCCCTGCCGACGCTGCACCTTCGGAATTAAGGAGACCAGATGCGTCATTTGACGGGCTGATTGCTAGTTTGAAAACGAACCGCTGGTCTGTTGATCGCAGGTACTGAAATAAGTCCTTTTGTATCGATTGAGGCGCGATCTCCAATTCGTCAAAACATAGTGCCCAACGTGCCGTATACAAACCAGTTACCGCCACAAAACGTTCAGAGATTTCCCTGGCTGCACCGAGAAGATTTAGGTTAAGCAGTCGGAGCACATACTCGGAAAACTGATTCCGTGATCGAGTTGAACCAAGTTGAGCAAGTTCCTCCACTAGAGCGACTTTCAGTCCATCTAGTGATGGTACACCCAAAGGAAGTCGCCAGACCTCTGCAAGGGCAATACAAAGTTCCACCTCCTTTTCTCGAGGAAGATGGACTTTTGTGGAGGCACCTCCATGATCATTTCGCGGGCGATCTCGTGTAATTTGCAGAAGACATGTAATAAAAGCCTCTCTAAAGTGAGACAAAAACACAGCGTTAGTGAACGGCGCCTCGTCTAAATCGATAAGGCTTTCAGCTTTACTATCGACTTGAATTTTCCAATTAACGTCGGCTGGGGTAAAAACACCCCAGTAGTCAATGCTGCTGCGGGCCCTCTCAGCCTCATCCCCTTGCCAAGCGGCGAGTGCCTTCGGCTGCAGCATTTTGAGCAGATGCGTTTTCCCGCTTCCTCGCGGGCCAACAAGCAAAGAGTTTCTTAATCCAATGAGTTCCCAGAATTTCCCGGAAGGGACAAATTGGCTTGCGACTTCCTCTGGATTAATATGCCTGGCGTTATATGCACCAAAGAAAGGCGATGCTATCTCATTTTTCATACGGCACGCCCCACTTGTGTCAATTTCCCTTCGCTATCTCGGTGTAGCTTTATCTGAGCAGAAGCTAACAGCTTCTCGAGTTGAGAAAAATGTTTTGGTGTCATGAACTGCACGTCGGGGACAACTTGCAGTACTTCAGTCCAGCTTTTGTAATCTGGTCCATCCTTCAACAGGCCCGTGATTTGATCTGAGATTGCTCTGGGCAAGAACTTCGATCCAAAACCGCATTGCGGCGGAAAACCGTCTTCCTCCTCATAGGCTGGTCGCTTTTGCCAGCCGCCTGTTATGGTCCAACTCCACGTTTCGATGGTGCCAGCAAGTGGTTGTGGTAAGGAGTGGTCGACAACAACGTCGAGGATGTGGAACTGATTCAACTTCCCAGGAATCTGTGCGGAAAAACTTGATGCACCGACAACTACGCAATCAGGGTCTCTGGAATGTTCCAGGTTTGGGGTATGGCGATGTCCATGAAGAACCAGCCATGGGGATACGGTTGTACTGGTCAACATATTAAGAAGCTCCCCACCTTTCTGCATGAATTCGCTGTCAGGTGCGTTGCCCCAAAGTCCCTTGAGAGGACGAACGTGATGATGACAGAGCAGAATATTGAGATCCGCATGTTCCATCGCTAGCAATTTTTTTTCAATTGCTTCAATAGTCCGCTTCGACACTCTGCCATGCTGCTCTTCGCCGGAGCTTCCACCATGGTATGCGCTTGTATTGAGTACTAATATGCGGATCCCGGGAAGAGGCTCGAGTATTGCAAAATTTCTGGCCCAGAAATGGTTAGACAGGTCATCAGACTCAAAAGGAAACTGAGGCTGTATAGTTTGAAGAGACCCCTTCGGGTCTGGGTCTTCGGCAGAATCGATATGTCGAGAATTCAGATCATGATTTCCACACGTGGCGATTAGTTCTTTCGCCGCCATGGCCGATGCAATATCATGGAGCTTGGTCCATGCATATTGAAAGCCTCGAAAATCTGCTTTATCGCAAATATCGCCAGCGCAGATGACGAGATCAACCGCCAAAGACTCTCTATTAATCAGTTCCGCTAAACTTGAGAATGGGTCCGGGTCAGAGATGCGCGGACTAGTTGGAAGATAAGAAACTCCACTTTTTCCACTCTCGGGGTGGTACGCGTGCAGGTCACTAAGGAGGGCCAGTCGAACGCGACTTTTTGTGGTTTCCATACATTAAAAATTGTACGCAAGAATTTCGCGGGCAGTTCGTCGTGAATGCGTAAAACCTGCGACGCTCCGAGTGACAGCTATTTTCTTGACCGTCCAGCCGCTCAAATTTATCGAAAGTTCCTCATGCTCTTTAAAGGAAAGCAATATCTTGACGCGTCGCTTGGTAAGCTCTCGACAAATGCTAATAAGTCTCTGCAGGTCTGGGGCTTGAAACGCTCCTTTGTAGCTATACTCTCCTCGGAATCTAGTGCCATCGCTGTATGGGGGGTCCAAGTATATAAAGTCACCTTCTCGCGCTTCCCCAATGGTGGTGGCGAAGTCGCCGCACACTAGTTTGGTGTTTTTCAGTTGGTTCGAGACTGATATGAGGTCCTCAGCAGAGGGAAGGGCATAGAAATGACTTCCTAAAGGAACATTGAACTTTCCATTCCGGTTCGTTCGATAGACGCCATTGAAGCATGCCTTCATCAGGAAAATCAGACGCGCCGCGCGCTGACTCTCGGTCAATAATTCTGGCTTTAGTTCTCGAAGGGTGTAATATGCTTCTTTCGTCTTCGGTATAGAGGAAAGGTAGTCGCAAACTTCCTTTGCAGAGTCTCTAATGGCGGAATACGTGGCGACAACCTCGGGATTGAGATCGCCGAGCACTGCCACATCAGGTAACAGATCAAAATATAGTACGGCGGAGCCCGCGAACGGCTCGATATACCGCTCAAAAGAAGGCGGAGAGACGCCACGCAAGGTGGTCAGCACTTTGCGCTTGCTTCCTGCCCACCGAAGAATTGGATCCATTGATGGTTGTAGAGGTGAAGAAGGCCCTTCGGCCAGGTTCTTGGTCGGGTGCGCCATTGTAATGATTTCTGACCTAGCATCGTGCGCCAGCCGCCATCTAACCCTGAGAAAAGTGCTTTTTTGTATACATAACAGTTGCATCGATGTGTCACGGGAGCGCATGGATCTCATGAGACGGAGGAGGAGAGCTACCGGGTTATTTAACATAAGACCCGTACTGCCAAAATCGCTGTCTGTCGGCCTGTCAAGGGCGGTAGACGAATCCATTCAGCTTCATGTTGAGGCCTGAGGGGCCACCTTCGCGGAGGCGCATCTGAGACGGGTCGGACCAGAGGGGCGGCGCTGAGGAGCACAAGGATGGGTTCTGAATGATGAGAGAGGCTGGAACATTGAGGCGCCGATTTGCTCTCAGTCAACGGCACCTCGTGCACGACCAGGACTAAACTCATGACCAGCCTCAAAATAACGCCCTTTGGCGCAGCGGACGAAGATGGAAGAATATTCCTAGCCCCACGCTGCGATAGGCCACGCAAAGTGGACGTTCCTCCCAGCATTGCGAGATCGCTCGCCGCTATTCTTATCGCACAGGGGTGCTTCCTGAGCGAAGCCGAACGTCATAGCGGACTATTCAAGGCGGTCACATCCCGCGGGTGTGACATGCTGGGAATCGGAGACACTATTAACAGGACGCACGGACTGGAATTGATTGTGTCGGAGTTGGAGCTGGCCAATTACCGTAGGGGGTTGAGGCCAACGATCGCAGGACGTCAGGCGGTTGAGCGGTTTTCGATATGAACAGCAAGCAACGCCGTAAAGCATATCGAAATAGCCCCTACCAGATTGAAACTACGTGGACATTTCGGGGCGCGCGCGTGACCATCACCCGCATAGCAAGCCCCACCGCGGTCATTGTTGAATTTGAAGGGGCCGGAGCGCGTACGCATGTCCCAACGCGTGCGCTGGAGCCACATAGTCCCACCGTGGAAGTGTGCCGCCCGACGGGGACCCAGTGTATCCCCTGAACCCTAGCGTTTTAGTACAGCCCCCTATGTGTGCGCTACCGTGGCCCAGCCATGTTGCATAGGGCCGGCTTGCCTTGAGCATGTGGAACGCTTACGCGCCAGCTGCTGGCCACCTAGCGCATGGCGCCGTGCGAACGCGAGGTGGGGGGACGGCAAAGACTGAGCGGGCGGACGGGAACCCGGATCCGGGCGAAATTGGCTCCCTACGGCTGCCCCTGAAAGGCGCCGAAGCGACGGGTGCTTCGATCTGACGCCGCCTTTGACCCTACCGCCGCCGGTGCTCTGCTATGGCAACGCGCAAGAGCTGCGCCGGGCTTCGGACAGTGCTGTACGATCTGAGCTACCCACAAGGATGGATATTTTAAATGGCGACTTACGAGCAGCTCATCGCAGAGAAAGAAGCGTTGGAAGCAAAACTGGCGGAAATCCGCGCGAGCGAACTCCCTGGTGTCTTCGAGAAAATCCGCACTCTTGTTGTAAAGTATGACCTGACTGCGGACGACATCGCAAAAAAGCAGAGTCGTAGTCGACCCTCCGGCGTAGCCGCGACGCCGACGAAGGCTAAGGCTGAATTGCCACCAAAATACTTGGACCCGAAGACTGGAAAAACTTGGTCTGGCCGTGGTCGTGCTCCTGCCTGGCTGGGCGACAACCCTAAGCGATTCCTGATTGCAGAGGAGTGACGGGCGCTGCGTGCAGGGGTGGACTTGATGAGGGGTTGCTTTCGAGCTTCGCCTGATACCAAACCTTCGCACGAAGTTGGATGACAGACTTATCTCTTCGGGCGAGTCTAGTTCAAGGGCTGAAAAGTCATTGTTGCCGGCGGCAAAAGTTTGGCCTTAGTGCAGCCCTCTGCAAGGGCGCCCGTTAGGACGGTGCCAACAAGGTCAGTGGTGATATGGCGGCCGTGATGCTTCTGAGCGACGGCCACAGACCGCACAACAACGGCTCGTCGTATTGCTCTGTAGAGGCACATCCCACCACCGGGGCAGCTATGCAGCCGGCCCGTAGTTTGTCCAAGTCGATTTCCGCCTGTGCATAGATGGCGCACATCCTCGGTGCATACAGATAGAATGTATTCGTTCCATCGCTTTTCGACGTCCCTAATGCGTTCTCCGGCAGGCAAGTAGGGGCCATAAGCAATCCGGATGAACCGAATGGATCAGGACGTAATATTCATTACCCGTCGGACCTATTGGTTTGACGATGCCGATGGCATTCCCCTGGCGGAATGGATCGCCGTGGTCGACAACGCCCCGGGGTTTCGCGCATTCGGGCAAGCCGACGGCAGCTGACAGGCGAAACGCCCATGCACTGGGCCGAATTCATCGGCGTGGAAGGCGGAGCCTGGTTTGCCTTCGACCGGGGCAATATCGTCATCCGGGAGCCAGCGCCCGGGCTGCATAGGAAAATATTGGAAGTCCCCACTCAGCTCGGAGCGACCGTGCAGACCTACGCAGGCGAGCGATGGGACTTGCCAGCCCGCATGCCGGGCGCGCCGGAGGTCAGCGCGGCGCCGGACGGTCGGCGGTCATGGGGCGTGGCCATCCCAAGGCGAACTGCGGCGGCGGGCATGGGCGTTCTGGGCCTCTGTCTGTCGCTCGTGGCGGATTCCGGCTGGTGGGAGATTGCCGGCATCTTTGTGTCCACGTTCGGCCTCTACCAGTTCATGGCCGGCTTCCCGTAGCACCGGTCGTCTCGCGCAACCGGCGTAACAAGAAGGTGCGCAACCGGACAAGTCCAATTCGGCGAGCGATTCCGTGCATCGAATTCGTCTGCTGATTCGGCGCAACGCATATCTATATCCCGACATCTTCGTTCCCGTGCAACGGCTCCATCCGTAATCTGACGGTTCGCACATCACCGCAATCGCGCGGCACGACAAACCGAGCCATGACATCGAGCATTTCCAAGCCAGTTCTCGCGGGACACGGCGCCACGGCATCCACGCCATCCACGTCACCCGTTTCCCTGGCCGCCACGGCCCTGCGCGCGCATGTCGACTTGCGCCGCACGGGACTTGCCATCCTTTCGTGGGTCGCGCCGGCACTGGTGCTGGCGGTGTGGGAGATGCTTTCGCGTGCCGGGTACATCGAGCCGCAGGTGCTTCCTGCGCCCAGCCGCGTGGCCATGACAGCTTGGGAAATGATGCGCGATGGCTCGTTGTTCCTGCACCTCGGCTACAGCCTCGCGCGCGCGGCCCTCGGCTTTGCGATCGGCGGCTCACTCGGACTTGCGCTGGGCATCCTGGTGGGCTTTTCTCCACTGGCCGAAGCGTTGTTCGACCGCTCGGTGCAGATGGTGCGAGCGGTGCCATTCCTTGCTCTGCTGCCGCTCGTCATCATTTGGTTTGGGGTGGAGGAGAGCGGCAAGATCTTCCTCGTCTCGCTCGCCGTGCTGTTTCCGATCTACATCAACACGGTGCTTGGCATCCGGCAGGTGGACCCGAAATTGCTCGAAGTGGGCAGGGTGACAGGCCTGAGCCGCATCGGCCAAATCCGGAAAATCATTCTGCCGGGCGCCATGCCATCGATTTTGACCGGCGTGCGCTATGCACTGGCGGTGTCATGGCTGGCGCTGGTGATTGCGGAGACAATCGCCACGACCAAGGGCATCGGCTTCCTGGCGATGGATGCCCGTGAATTCTTGCAGACCAACGTGATCGTGTTGACGCTGCTGATTTATGCAGCGATCGGCGTCGGCGCAGACGCTCTCGCGCGCCTGCTGGAGCGCAGGCTGCTCGCGTGGCACCCCAATTACGACGTTAGACGCGATAGCGAGGGGGTACGGTGATGGCCGGGACAGAGCAGGGCGCCGGGCAGGCAGCTAGCGGTGGCGCGGCCGTTGTCGTGCGAGGACTCGTGCGACGGTACAGCGGCCGTGCGGTGGTCGACAACCTCGACTTGCGCATTGAGACTGGCGAGTTCGTTGCACTCCTGGGTGAGAGCGGTTGCGGCAAGACCACGCTCCTGCGTGCGCTGGCCGGACTCGACCGGATTGATGCCGGTCACGTGGACGGGCCCGCGCAGCCCGCCGTCGTGTTCCAGGAGCACCGCCTGATGCCATGGATGTCCCTGTGGCGGAACGTGGCACTCGGAATTGCCGACGACACAGGCCGCCCGCTGGCGGAGGCCGCGCTGCGCGAAGTCGGTCTGGGCGGCCGAGAGGAGGACCTGCCACGCCGGCTGTCAGGCGGTCAGGCGGCGCGCGTGGCACTGGCGCGCGCGTTGGTGCGCGAGCCCAAGCTGATGCTGCTCGATGAACCCTTCGCTGCGCTGGACGCGC
This sequence comes from Cupriavidus pinatubonensis, assembly GCF_019602855.1. GTDB lineage: Bacteria > Pseudomonadota > Gammaproteobacteria > Burkholderiales > Burkholderiaceae > Cupriavidus > Cupriavidus pinatubonensis. Next base: position 356,217 of record NZ_CP080769.1, on the reverse strand, counting down.
TGACGCGGATCAAGATGCACGTCCTTGTGCGCGAACTCGTCGCGCGACACCGGCCGGGCGTGTTGCTGGTCACGCACGATGTTGACGAGGCCATCGCCATTGCCGACCGCATCCTCGTCATGCGTGGCGGGCGTATCGCCGCCTCATGGCATGTCGGCGAACACAATGGCAGTGCACTACGGGCGAGCCTGTTGCGCGAGCTTGGTGTCGAAACCGAAGTCGCCTGATCCTGCCCAGCCCCTTTCTCACAGGGCCGCGTCCGTCGTGGCCCTTCTCATTTTCTTTCCCTTCCGTCTTGCCATTTCACGAGGTCTCGATGACACAGCACTCGCCATTCTCTCTGACCCGACGCCGGCTGCTGCAGGGCGGCCTGGCCGTCGGCGCAACAGCCGGACTCTCACTGTCACATGGCGTGCTCGCGCAGGGCACCCGCAACACGGACAAGGTTCGCGTCGGATGGGGTCCCGGAGGTCTCCCACTCATCGCCCGCGAGCGTGGCGAGTTCGAAAAGAACCTGTCAGCCAAGGGCATCAAAGTGGAGTGGGTCGGTCCGTTCCCCAACCACGCGCCGTCGCTCCAGGCCGTGGTGGGCGGCAGCGCCGACTTCGGCTTCTGGGGCAGCACCACGCCCGCGCTCGCGGCAATGATCGCGGGATCGCCGCTTGTCTTCGCGCAGTTCAACGTCTACGGGCCGCGCAGCACGGCGATCATCGTCAAAAGGAACTCCGGCATCAACTCGGTGCGCGACCTGGTCGGCCGCAAGGTGGCGGTCAACCGTTCGGGCCTCGGCGAGTTCCTGCTGGTAGCTGCGCTGGAGAAGCATGGCGTTGACCGTTCGAAAGTTGAGTTCGTCTATCTGAATCCGCCAGATGCAGCGCCGGCGTTCGGCCAGGGCAAGGTCGATGCCTGGTCGATGTGGTCGCCGGGTGTGGATATCGCTCGCGACCAGTTCGACGCGAAGGACATCTTCTTCGAGGGCAAGGATCTCGACTTTCTGATCGATTATTCGTCGCTGGTTACTGCACGGCGCTTCGCGACCGACAACTCCGCGCTCGTCCGCGCGGTCATCGACGCCTACAAGATCGAAGGCAAGTGGATCGACGAACATCCGGTCGAGTCCGAAACCTTCGCGCAGAAGGAGGGCAAGTATGCCAACGCGGTGCGAGACCACCTGATCGCGCTGCGTCGCAAGAACGTCTTCTATGAGGGCAATGACCAGGCATTCCTGGCGGACTTCCAGCGGGCCGCCGACTGGCTTTCCGCGCGTCGCATCCTGACGAAGCAGGTCAAGGTGGCCGACTTCTCGGTGCGCGTCTGACGCCACGCCGCACCTCGCTTTCAACGGATCCGCTATGTCAGAAGCTCCTCAAGTTCGCCTGGGTGTCAACGTCCTTGCATCCGGACGGCACGATGCCGCCTGGAAGACGTTACCCGACGCTGCCACGCTCTCCACCGATATCGACGCCTTCATTCGCATCGCGCAAGTCGCCGAGCGCGGCAAGATCGATGCGCTATTCCTGGCCGACGGCCCCGGCGGCCTCGTCTCCGAGGCATTTCACCGCCCCTGGCGTGCGTTGGACCCGCTTACGTTGCACGCCGCGCTCAGTCACGCCACACGGCACATTGGCCTCGTGGTGACGACGTCAACCCTGTTTGGCCACCCGTACACGGTGGCGCGCCAGTTGGCATCGCTGGATCATGTCAGCAAGGGGCGCGCGGCCTGGAACATCATCACGAGCCAGGCACCGGTGGCCTTGGCGGCCTACGGCATTGAACACGGTTTTGACCAGCAGGCACGATACCAGCGGGCGACCGAGTTTGCCGAGATCGTCGTCCAGCTTTGGGATTCGCTGCCGCACCGCGCGGTCGTGGCCGATGCTGCGCGCCACGTCTACGTCGATAGGGACAGCCTGCGGCCCATCCAGTACCACGGCGCCCATTTTCGCAGCGCCGGCGCGCTGTCGACGCCAGTGACGCCACAGGGGCGCCCGGTGATCTTCCAGGCCGGCCAGTCGGACGACAGCAAGGCGTTCGGCGCGCGTTTCGCCGATGCGCTCTTTACTGGCCAGCGCAGCATCGAGAAAGGCAGGAAGTTCTATGCCGATGTGAAGACCCTCGCGCGTGGCTACGGGCGCAACCCCGATCATCTGCTCGTGATGCCAGGCCTGTTTCCGATCCTTGGCGACACCGAAGCCGAAGCACAGCGGCGCAAGCGCGAACTCGATGAGCGGCTCGATCACGACTTCCTGCGCGAGGAGTTGGCGCGCCACCTCGCGCTCGACCCATCCGACCTGCCATTGGACACGAAGCTGCCCTACGACAAGATCGCACAGGCCGAATCACGTGTGCCGATTGCCTCGCGCTGGCACCGGCAGGAAATCCTCAACGAGGCACGCGCCAACGACTGGACCGTGCGCCAGGCACTGGTGAGCAATATCACAGGCGGACACCGCGTAGTCGTCGGCGCGCCGGAGCAGGTGGCGGCCGATATCCTGCACTGGGTCGACACGCGCGCGGCCGATGGCTTCAATCTCAATATCGACGTGCAGACGAGCGGCCTGGAAGATGTGGTCGACCACCTTATTCCGGTGCTGCAGAAAGCCGGCAGATTCCGGACGGAGTACACGGGCACGACGCTTCGTGACCACCTCGGTTTGCCTCAGTACGTAGACCCGCGGGAGTCCCGCTATTCGCGGCGGCAAGAAGAGGCAAACCATGTCTGATACTGCCGCCATTGACCTGCTGCCGTGGAGTGACGTCACGCGTGAGCTTGGCTACGACGAACTGTTCCGTAAACTGGCAGCCGGAGCTGCCGCGAGGGATGTAGGGCATCGCCTTGCCTACGAAGAAGTCGCCGCCCTGAAGGCGTGCGGCTTCGGGGCGGTGCGCCTCGGAAAGGGAAACAGTGGCAAGGGCGTATCCCTGCCGGCGTTATTCGAACTCGTCCGCGATCTTGCTGCCGCCGACTCGAATCTGGCGCACATCTTCCGCAATCACTTCTTCGCGATCGAGCAGCACCTGCTGACTCCCGGCGAAGTCCTGTCATCCCGGATTCTGTCGCTGGCGGCCGACGGGAAAACGTTTGGCGTGGTCTTCAACGAACTCACGGGCGAGCCGGCCGGATCGCTTGCCCAGGTGCCATCCACGCGGCTCGAACCGGTGCCTGGCGAACCCGCCTGGCATGTGTCGGGCAGCAAGATCTATTCGACCGGGAATCTGTACTCCGACTACCTTTTTTCGAGCGCGGTGGAGCCGGAGCGCGGCACGATCCGGCAATTCCTCGTCGCGGCATCCGCGCCCGGAGTGAAGCTCGACGACGACTGGGACGGCTTTGGACAGAAGCTGACCGGCTCGGGGACCACGGTATTCGAGCGGGTGCGCATCCTGGATGCGGATCTGTTCGAGATGCCAGTGCGGAGCCGGGCCAGCAGTGACGACGGCAGCCCACCGTCTTACAGCTTTACGTTCCACCAGATCTACCTGACGACGGTCATCGCCGGCATCGTCGAGCGGATACTGGCGGACGCCATCGCGCTGGTCAAGGAGCGGCGCCGCAACTACTACCATGGGCTCGCGCCGCGCCCCGCGGATGAACCCGAACTGCAGGCAGCCGTCGGCCGGATCGCCGCGTACAGAAGCGCGGTGCGGGCGGTGACCGAGCGCGCGGTCCATGCGTTCGATGCGGCATGGCATGCCGCCGGGACGCCGGATGCGCACCGGCTCTCGCTGCGTTCGACGCTGGCTGCGTCGGAAGCAAAGGTCGTGACGGACGAGGTAGCGCCCACCATCGCCAGCCTGCTGATTGACGTGTCGAGCGGCAGCGGCGTCTCGGCGCAGGCCGCGCTCGACCGGCACTGGCGCAATATCAAGGTCATCGCCTCGCACAATCCGCGCCTGTACAAGGAGCGCGTGCTGGGCGACCACTACCTGAACGGCACGTTACCGCCGACGGGCGCCTTCTTCTAGGCGCAAGATGCACGGGTTGCGCGCGGCCAGCGACGACGGCGCCGCGCCCTGGCCGATCACCTGTCCACAGGGGTCAGGGGGCTCGTCGCTGCGGAGCGCTCCATGATCTGGGCAATGGCGATGCGCGCGGATTTTCGAACCTCAGGATCGCCGTCCTGCAATGCGGCTTCCAGCACCGCGAGTTCCTCAACGCTGCCCACCTCGCCTAGCGCCAGGGCGGCTTCCTTGCGTACATTGCTGATCGGATACGTCAGCAGTCGGGCCAACGCGTCGCCACTGGCGGGATCGCGCAGCCTTCCCAAGGCCCGCGCGGCCTGCAGCGTTACTTGCCAGTATGGGTCGTCGAGCGCTGTCTCCAGCGTCTGGCGGGCAGCGATCTGCCGCAGCTTGCCAAGCGTGGCGGCAGCTTCCTCCCGAACCTGCCAATGTTTGTCGTCGAGTGCCTGGAGCAACGTGGGAAGCACGCTGTCATTCGCTGCGAAGCCAAGTGCGCCGACCGCGGCACGTCGCACGTCCGCATTCCCGTCGTTGCGTGCGAGCGCTGCAAGCGCAGGGAGGGCAGGCGTGTGGCGCAGCCATCCGAGCACGCCGATCGCTTCGCGTCGTACCGCCGCGGCGGGATCAGCGAGTGCCGCGTGCGCAGGCCCCGCACTGTCGGGCAATCGCAGTTCCCGCAGCGCGCGAAGTATCGCGGCGCGTGCAGTGTCTCCGGCACCCGCCAGGCGCGGCAGCAGGCGTACGCCCAGCGCGGGCAGCTTCAGCGCCGACAAGCTCTCGGCCGCGGCTTCGCGGGTGGCGGCGTCACGATCGCCCAACGCATCGCACAAGGCGTCGATAGCATCGGGTGTTTCCCAGGCGGCAAGATACTCTGCCGCGGTGCGCCGCACGTCAGCGTCGGTATCCCGGCGTAAGGCCCGGAGCAGGAGCGGCTGTTGGCCCTCGTCCTCACTTTCTGCAGCGGCAATGACGGCCAGTCGTCGCACGGCGGGGTCGGCATCGGCAAAGCGAGAATCGGCGAACGGGACACTAGTGGCAACCGGAGAAGCGTTGGTGGTCATGGGGTCGGAGAGGTCGGTGCGAAGACGCGCCCGTCGTCCAGTGGACTGAGACGCGGCGCGGGCAGGGTGGGCTGGCGATGGCGCAGCAGCGCCAGCAGGTGTCGCTTGATGGCGATGAATTCGGGTTCGGTGACGAGGGCGCGCGATTCGGCACGTTCGCGTGGGCGGGCGAACGGCACGCGCAAGTCTTCGATGATGGTGCCGGGTCCGGGACTCATCACCAGGATGCGGTCGGCCAGGAACAGCGCTTCATCGATGTCGTGGGTGACGAACACGACCGTGGGCCGGTACTCGCTCCACACGTCGAGCAGCAACGCCTGCATCATCGCGCGTGTTTGCGCGTCGAGCGCGCCGAAAGGTTCATCCATCAGCAGCACGCGCGGCCCGGTAATCATGGCCCGGGCGATCTCCGCGCGCTGCTGCATGCCGCCCGATAGCTGGGATGGGTAGCGATCGGCAAAAGCAGCCAGCCCCACCCGTTCAAGCAGCTCACGGCCGCGGCGGCGGCGTTCTTCTTTGCCGATGCCCTGCATCTTGAGACCGAAGCCGACGTTGTCGAGCGTCTTGCGCCACGGAAATAATGTGTGTTGCTGGAACACGATGCCGCGCGCGGGATCGGGACCGTCAATCCTTGTGCCGTCCAGGGTCGCGCGGCCTTCAACCGGGACGATATGCCCGGCCAGTACGCCGAGCAAGGTCGACTTGCCGCAGCCTGAGGGGCCGAGGATGCAGACGAACTCGCCTGGCGCGATCGACACGTTGACGTCGCGCACCGCCGTGAAGCGCTGCGTACCGCTGCCCAGCGCGATGGACAGGGATTCGAGCGTGACGGCGCCTGGGCGGGTGACAAGGTGGGCAGTCGTCATCGCCCGCTCCCCGCTACCGCCAGCCAGGGCGTCGCGCGTTGCCCCACCAGCCTTACCAGCGCGCTGCTGCCCATTCCGAGCATGCCAATCACCAACATGCCGACAATAATGTCGGGATAGCGTTGCACCGTGTACGACTCCCATGTGTAATAGCCAATGCCAAACTGACCTGAAATCATCTCCGCCGTGACCAGGCAGAACCAGGACGTGCCCATGCCGATCGCCAGCCCGGTCACGATGCCCTGCGCGGCTCCGGGCAGCACCACCTCGCGCAGCACGGCGGCGCGCCCGGCGCTAAGGCTGCGCGCCGATGCCACCAGGCGCGGGTCAACCGACTCGGCACCGTGGATCGCGCCCAGCAAGATCGGGAAGAACGCCCCAGTGAAGGTGATGAAGATCATCGACAGCTCGGACGATGGAAACATCAGGATCGCCAGCGGGATCCACGCGACGGCCGGAATCGGTCGCAGCACTTCAAGCGGTGGCAACAGTATGACGCGCACCCATTGCGAGCGGCCGATCAGCAGGCCAAGCACCGTCGCGAGCAGCGCCGCGGACGCGTAGCCCCAGCCCACGCGCGACAGGCTGCTCGCCAGATGCTGGGCGAGCTTTGGGGATTGCAGCAGCGACCAGCCCGCGGCAAGCGTCTCGGCTGGCGTCGGCACGTTCTCGAACGTCACCACGCCAAGGTGCAGGCGATGCTGCGTGGCAAGGTGCCAGCAAAAAAGGCCAAACACCAGTGACGCCGCCTGCAAGGCGGTGCGGGCAGGGCGCTTTTTCGAGGCAAGCGATGCTACGGGTGCCGTGCGGGACAGCACATGTCTCGTCATCGCGGCTCCTGACGGGCGGCCAGTGTGACCGTTTGACGGGCGCCGGCAAAATCAACCACCTGCCCCGCATTCTGACTGGCCCACGCCTGGGCGCGCGCCTTGAGCAGGAAGGCGTTCAGGCGGCCATCCTTGTCGCGTGCGAACCACGCCTGATTGCCCAGCAGCTTGATGCCGGACTCGCGGTCCTGCGCATAGAACGCACGAATCTCTTTGCCATCGCGCTGGACGGCGGCCAGTGCCTGGAGGGCCGTCTCGGGCGATGCGTAGTTGCGCACGCGAGATTCTCCACGCACCCAGACCTGTGCCACGCGATCAAACTTGTCGATGCGTTTGCCGGTCACCGCGTCGTTGGCCTTGAGCGGCAGCGGGGCGTAGTCGCGCAGCGCTGCCTCGTAGTCCAGCTTCTCGGCCTGGAACGCGGCGCGCAGGTAACGATCGTCGATGAACGCGTCGACGTCGAGGTCGCCATCAGCGCGTTTGAGCAGCTTGAGCGTTTCGAACGATGTCTGCACGGCCTTGCGGTACTCCGGCTTCCAGGTCAAGTCACGCGTCTGCAGGCCGAGCGGCCCGTGGAACAGGTAGTTCACTTCGGGTTCGACGCCGGTCACCTTTGCGATCAGTTCGCTGTACTTCTCCGGTTCGGCAGCGATTAGCCGGTTCGCCTCGATCACCGCGCGCAGGTACGCGACGACGACTTCCGGGTACTTCTGCGCGTAGTCCTTCTGCACCAGTGACCCGTGGAAGGTGGCTGCCCTGGCTTGCGAGCCGTCATAGATCTTGCGCGCGAAGCCGCGGTACGGGAACAGTTCGGCGAACGGCACGAAATCGGCATGCGCCTCGATCTTGCGCGCCTGCAGGGCGGGGCCGGCAACCTCGGGAGCCTGGGCGATGATGTTGACGTCGCGATCCGGATCCCAACCCTGTGCAGCGATGGCACGCAGCAGCATACCGTGCGACGTCGACGCGAACGGCACCGAGATCGTCTTGCCCTTCAGGTCAGCCAGCGACTGCACCGGTGAGTCCACCGGCACCACGATGCCGTTGCCGCTACCTTGCGTGCTGCCCGACAACACGTTGATGAACAGGCTGCCCCTGCCAGCCTTCTGATTCGCCACGCCGTTGAGGATGCCCGGGAAGTCGGCCATCGACCCAAAGTCAAGCTTGCCAGCAACCATCTCGTTCGTGATCGGTGCGCCGCTGGTGAAGTTCTTCCACTGGATGTCGTAGACGGCATCCTTGTACTTGCCGTCGTGGGGCAGGTACTTCTCCAGCAGCTTCAGTTCGCGGATCAGCGCACCGCCTGCGGCGGTGTTGATCGTGGTGTCCTGCGTCCCGATGGCCACGCGGATGGTCTCCGCGCCTGCGGGATGGGCCGCAAGCAAAACGGTGCTGGTGAGCGCGAACAACAGCGGTCTTTTCATGTCACTTTCCTTTGGATCAAGCGGAAGGGCGGGGGCTTAATGAGGCTTAACGGGGGCTTCGTGCAGCTTCAACGCAGCAAGTAGGGAATGTCGACGTGGACTGCGCCGGTCGGACAGTCGCGCTCGCACGGCATGCAGTACCAGCACTCGTCAAACTTCATGAACGCCTTGCCGGTGACCGGATCGACGGCGAGCAGATCCATTGGGCAGACATCGATGCAGACCGTGCAGCCCTTGTCGGCAATGCACTTGTCTTCGTCAATCGTTACGGGAACGCTGGTGCGCGCATGCGCATCGCGTGGAACCAGGGCCATGTTGTTCTCCTAGGCGGCGATGGTCTGTACGGGTTGCGGGATGGAAGCCGGCGTGGTCGCGGCGGCTGGCGTCACGCGTAGGCGCGAGTAGGCCGAGCGTTCGTTGTCGCTGAGCGGCACCAGGTAGGGTTCGACCGGCCGCTTGAATGACGTCATCGTGCCGTCTTCCGCCTTCTTCAGATGGGCGTGGCAAAACCAGTCCGCATCGTTGCGCTCGGGATAGTCGACGCGGTAGTGGTACAGCCCCCAGCGGCTTTCCGTGCGGAACAGCGAAGCACGCGCCGCCATCTCGGCGCAATCGAGGATCACTGACACCTCGGTCGCACGCATGAGTTCGTGCGGGTTGGCGGCCGATATCTGTGACAGGTCCTCACGGATCTCGCCGAAGCGCTGCAGTCCGATCTCCATGCGCCGCGTGACTTTCGGCGGCTGCAGGTAGTCGTTGACGAAGCGGCGCAGCTTGTATTCGACCTGCGACGGCGCGAGACCGTGCTCGCGGTGTAAGGGGGCATACACGCGCGCCTTTTCTGCTTCGACCTGCCCGGCGTCGATGGAGGGATGTCCCGTTTCGGACGCGCGGTCAGCGGCATGTTCCCCCGCGAACCAGCCGTAGGTGAACGCGCCTAGCATGTAGTTGTGCGGCACGGCGGCCATGTCTCCTGCCGCATAGAGGCCTGGCACTGACGTGGCCGCGTGCTCGTCCACCCAGACGCCGGACGCACTGTGTCCGCTGCAGAAACCGATTTCCGAGATATGCATCTCGATCATCCGCGTGCGGTAGTCGTTGCCGCGCCGCGCATGAAAGCGTCCGCGGCTCGGGCGCTCATTGGTGTGGAGAATGGTCTCGATGGTCCGTATGGTTTCCTCGGCCAGGTGATCCAGCTTCAGGAACACCGGTCCGTTGCCGCTTTGCAGTTCCTGGTAGAACTCCCACATCATCTGGCCGCTCCAGTAGTCGCATTCGATGAAGCGTTCGCCACGGCCGTTGGCCGTGTAACCGCCCAGCGGGCCGGTGACATAGGCACAGGCCGGGCCGTTGTAGTCCTTGATCAGCGGATTGATCTGAAAACACTCGAGATTCGCGAGTTCCGCACCCGCGTGATAGGCCATGGCATAGCCATCCCCGGCGTTGGTCGGGTTCTCGTAGGTACCCATCAGATAACCCGAGGCCGGCAAGCCGAGCCGCCCGGCGGCGCCGCAGCAGAGGATCACGGCCTTGGCGGGCACGACGTAGAAATCTGCCGTGCGGCAGTCGAACCCCATGATGCCGGCCGCCTCGCCCGACGGACCGGTCAGCACACGGGTGGCGACGATGCGGTTGGTCACGTCCACGCGTGCGCGCTTGAGCTGGCGGTAGAGCACCTTCTTGACGTCGTGGCCCTCCGGCATCGGCAGCACATAGGCGCCCATATGGTGCACCTTGCGCACGGCATACTCGCCGGTCTCGTCCTTCTCGAACTTCACGCCCCAGCGGTCGAGCTCCTCGATGGTGCGAAAGCTATGGCGCGCATAGGCCAGCACGGTCGCCTGGTTGACGATGCCGTCGTTGGCCACCGTGATCTCGCGCGTGTACTGCTCCGGTGTGGCGTGGCCCGGGATCACGGCGTTGTTGAGTCCGTCCATACCCATCGAGATGGCGCCGCTGCGCTTGACGTGGGCCTTGTCGAGCAACAGCACCCGAAGGGCAGGGTTGCGCTGCTTCGCTTTGATGGCCGCCATCGGGCCGGCAGTGCCGCCGCCGACGACGACGATGTCGTATTCGAGTTCGTGTGTCTGCATGATCCTTTGGGAGCGCGGAGTTGCCCGCCTAACTTGTTATAACAAGTTCGATCGATTGTAGGGGCGGCCCCGCGTCGCACCAATGAATGGTTTCGCACATGCTTGTGCGCGGCGCGCATATGCGCCGCAGCGTGTCAACTCAGCGTGGTTTCCGGGCGCTTTGCCGGTCGATGCGCAGGCGGTACTGGAAGGTATCGCTGCGGAAATAGAGGAACTCGAAGTCAACAGGACGGCCCGAGCCGTCGTGAGTTAGCCGTTCAATGCGCAGCAACGGAGCACCTTCCCCGATCTCCAGAGCCCGTGCAAGCGGCCTGTCGGCCAGGACGGCATCAATGCTGAGGTCCGCCGAGCCGAGCGGCACCGAGCAGTCGTTTTCCAGGATCAGGAAGACGTCGCGCGTGATGAGGTCGGCGCGCTGGAGCTGGCGGCCGAGCGACTCCGGCAAAAACGTGATCTCGTACGAGACCGGCGCGCGATTGAGCAGCCGTACGCGGTGGATTTCCGTGACCGTCGTGCCTGGATCGAGGTCGAGCCGGTGGGCCACGTCCGCGCGCGCCGAGACAAAATCGAACGACACGACGCGGTTGACGATCTCGTGCCCCATACGCGACATCGCCTCGGCGAATCCCTCGAGCGCCGTCACGTTCTGGAACGCCTTCGGCTGCGACACGAACGACCCCTTGCCGTGCCGCTTGAAGATGAGGCCCTCGCGTTCCAGATGGCTGAGGGCCTGGCGGATCGTGATGCGGCTGACGCCGAAGCGGTCCTGCAACTCGCTTTCGGAAGGCATTTGGCTGTGCGGCGGATGGCTGCCGTCCAGGATGCCGGCGCGCAGCGTGTCACGGATCCTGATATAGAGCGGGACGGAATCGTCGTCTGCGAGAGAGGGGCGGCGGATGGACATGCGTATCGGACGTGGGGCGCGCAGCATTATAGTCCCGTCGCTCTTTTGGTTCCCGGCATGAGAAGCTGCGCGGTGACCAGCGGTCTGCTCTGTCTATCTTCTACACCCTGCCGGTGGCTGCTCCGCTGGGCGAGACAGATCGCGCGAAGGGCCTTCACGCAAGGTTAGGTCGGCCTCGGCCTCCCGCAACGTCCCTCGTCTGTATCATCGGCAGTTTGTATCGATGGGGCGGCTGCCCCCGCATCGCTGCAGGAGCGCCATGAACCTGTCTGCCATATCTCCGATTGCGATCTTCTTCGTCCAGGCATGCCTGGTTGTCGCCACGCCGTTGATCCTCTGGCGCACGTTCCGCCTGGGAGGCATCGTACCCCTGGTGGTAATGCAGATCGTTGGCGGCATAGTGCTGGGGCCGTCCTTGCTGGGCGCGCTCTGGCCGGAGCATTGGCACGCGCTGTTTGGCTCGGAAAGGTTAGCGTCATTGATGGGCCTGCAATGGCTGGCGGTAGTGTTATTTGCCTTTCTGTCAGGCCTGCATATCAGCGGTGCCCAAGCTACCGGGCTACGACGTATCGCGATTAGCGCTGCAGTCGGCTGCGTGACGGTCCCGTTCGTACTGGGCTTCGGAGCGGGCTGGGTGTTGAATGGCTTGCGACCGGCGTTGGCCGGTGAGCTGGCCACGCGTTGGCAGTTCGCGATCGCGGTGGGCGTGTCAATGGCAGTGACCGCGCTCCCGGTGCTTGGTGCCATTCTGCGCGAAATGCGGATGACCGATACAACTGCCGGCCGCCTCGCGCTGGCGTGCTCCGCGGTCAGCGATGCCGCGATCTGGGTCGTGCTGTCATGCATCCTGGCAAGTACCGGGGAGGCAGCGCAGGATCCGCTGCGACTGGCAATCGGCGGTGCCATCTATGTGGCGGCCATGTTCGTCATCGTAAGGCCACTGTTAGCGCGCTGGCTGCCGACATTGCGCGCAGGCGACGCGCGGCTCGCGGCCGCGGTGGTGCTGATCTTTTCGTCCGCCTGCGTATCTGAACTGATCGGCCTGCACTACATTCTCGGCGGGTTTTTGGCGGGCGTGGTCGTACCGCACCACATTGCCGCTGATCTCGAGGCCCGGCTCGAATCCACCACTGTGGTGGTGCTGATGCCGTTTTTCTTCCTGATGACGGGCCTGCGGACGGACCTTAATGCGGCAGGAAGCGATGCCGTGTTGGTTTTTGCATTGACGACGGTCGTCGCCGTGATCGGCAAGATGGCGGGGACCGCATTGCCCGCGCGTTGGTCTGGCCTTGGGCGGCGCGATGCGTGGACGCTGGGCGCACTGGCCCAAACGAAAGGGTTGATGGAAGTGGTGGTTCTGGCGATCTTGCTGGAGAACCGGCTGATCAGCACCGCTGCCTTCTCTGGCCTGTTGCTAATGGCATTGGCTACCACAATGGTGGCGAAGCCGTTGACCCTGGCAGCGATGCGCCTGTGCGAGGATTGAACCGCACCGTGGATCGCAGAGGGAACTTCCCAGCTCCGGGCGCTAAGAACCCGCCCTGGAGCCATCCTACCCGATTCTGTATGGTTCCAATCACGTGGGACATTGGGAGACGCCTGCCGCTTAGCCAGGCGGGGGCGGGCAGGCTCACACGCAGAAGTCCGGCAGTGGTCCAAGGCCGAACACCGCTTTGAGATAGTCCAGGACTGTAGCCGACCCGTTCCCGTCGCTCGAGTACCGAATCGTCGCTTTTGAGCTCGGAACTGGCGTTCGCCTCGTAATGAAGCACTGTGTTATCGGCGGCTGCATGCCCGCGGTAACCACGGCGTCTCCGTGTGGGCGGTCGGCGCCACGGCTTGGTGCGATCAGGGTAATTCGTCCTTCCCATGCAGATTGATACGGTTGAGCCAGAAAAACGCCTGTAATTCAAGAGGTTCGGAAAGAAGCGATTTCTCAATTGCAGCGAAACCGGAAAGCCTTGATCGAAGCGGCTTCCCGGGCAATCACCGTTACATCTTGCACGTGTCGAACGATTGCCCCGGGCATGCGCTGGACGCTTAGCCGAGTGCGGTCTCGTAGCGGCTGGCGGCGCGCGTTTCGCGGTCGCTGGCTGCATCCTGGAGATGGAAATCGAATTGCACCCGGGCAAAAGGCGCGCGGATGCCCAGATAGCATCGGGGCGGGACACGACTTCAGAAATGGCCGCCAGGTGGCGGCCTGGTTAGGGTTGACGCCGGGACAGCACAGCAGTGGAGGCAAGCAGCGCCTAGGCAGCATCACCAGAGCCGGAGACGCTTACTTGCGCACGCTTCTGGTACTCGGGGCTCGCGCGGTCATGACAAACCTGGGCGACAAGCAGGATCGATATGGCCGTTGGGTCAGAGACCTCATAGAACGTCGCGGATACTGGCGAGCAGCCATCGCCATTGCAGCCAAGAAGGCGAGAATGGCGTGGGCTATGTTGAAATATGGCGATACCTTCAAACATGCTTAAGCGCAGATAACTCGATCAACCGGATTTCAAAGAGCTACAGCGGAACACATGAGCAGCTAGATCACTTTGCACTGCCAGCGGTGATGTGAAGCGGGTTGGACCCGCGCGAGGCGTGCCTGGCAAAAGTTGGGGGACGCCAAGCCCGATAATCGAACGAGGCCCTCGAGCGCGTCTTACATCAGGGTCCGGGCCAGCGGCCCACTATGACCGTTTGTAGTACTGCAGTCCTTCACCTTCTCACATAGCTCCGGCACGGCAAATGGGTGCTCCAGACAAACTGATTGGCGCTTGCGCCAACGGGGAAGCCCTTGTAGTGGATTGGCAAGAAGCCCGAGCGTTTTCTAATCGATCTCTTGTACTGAACGACAGGTTGGCGGGCGCGGCCGGTCCGCCCCCATTCTGATCTAGCAAACTTGGCAGGCCGGAAGTTCGGCGACCACTGCGCAGGAAGCCCAAGGGGAAGAGCCGGGCAACGACTCGGGGGCGGCGGCGCTGGCTAACATCCAGGACGAAGGCAACGACAGCAGTGACGGCAGCGATGACAGCAAAAACCGAGCGGACGGACGCGATCCGCTGGATCCAGACGCAGATGGACGACTACGGGCTCACCCTCGAAGAGCTCGACGCGGTGCGGCCGCCGCCGCCGCCGGTGGTCTGCTATCGCAACGCGGAAGGGCTGACCTGGGACGGGCAGGGCGAGATGCCCTCGTGGCTCAAGCGGGCGGTCAATGCGGGGCAGTCGTTGGAGTTTTACCGGGTCGGGTCCTTGTCGAGCCCCACGCAAACTGCCTTGACGCTGCCGGGAGGACGCGTAGAATTTAGACTGTTGGGTGCTGCACGGTTCCCGATAATGGTTGTGAACCTTCTTCTTGAAGGCCTTCTGGACGGCGGTTCGATTCCGCCCAGGTCCACCAGAAGCACATTGGACGGGCAGTGCGCTTCTGATGGGCCTGACCTGGTTTCGACAGGGGGAGATAGGGTCGTGAGGCAACTCGTCAGAGAAGACGTTAAAACTAAATCGAAGTAAATGCTAACGACGAAAAGTTTGCATTGGCCGCCTAACAGCCGCCTTGGGTTGTAACTGACCTCGAAACAGAAAAGTTACTGACAAGGGCTCCTTCGGGGGCCCTTGTTCATTTGAGGGCTTGGCATCGATGGCAGCATGCGAATGACCTGGCCCCGGAGTCCGCGCGCCTCTTGATTCTTCGTTCGGCTACGTGTGCAATGCCGAGCATGACCCTGAGCCATGCCGAAGGAGGATTCCGTGAAGAAAGGCGCTCTGATCTGTTGCGCTGCCGCCTCGATCGGGTTCGCGGGCCTGCCCGCGATGGCGAAAGACGGCGTCGCGATCGCGCTGCCGGACCAGCGGGTCGCTGTGCTGTCCGAGGGCGATCTGGAAGCTGCCTCGATGGGCAGCTACAGCGTCGCCGTGTTCAAGGATGCGCTGCTCCTGCATTTCGACGCCGGCGCGGTCTTCTCGCGCAACGGCACCATCTTTCGGGATGACGGCAAGCTGCGCGTGAAGTTCGCGGACATCACCGGAGACGGCACCCAGGCGCTGGTTATCTCC
This sequence comes from Cupriavidus pinatubonensis, assembly GCF_019602855.1. Taxonomy (GTDB): domain Bacteria; phylum Pseudomonadota; class Gammaproteobacteria; order Burkholderiales; family Burkholderiaceae; genus Cupriavidus; species Cupriavidus pinatubonensis. The sequence goes on along the minus strand of NZ_CP080769.1, from coordinate 341,032 downwards.
AAGCTCACCGCCGGCTCGGGAAAATACCTGGAAGTGGATGCGTTGCGGATCGACGCCGGCAGCGTGCGCCTGCTCACGCGCGTCCAGACCGATACCCACCATGATGAGATCGCCGAGCTTAAAGCGGCGTGCCGGCGGGGCGCGTGCTCGCCCAAGTAGGGGTGATCGTGCTTTCGCTGCATGTATGGACCCGACGCCTTTTGCAAGCTTCTTGTTCGTGATGTTGAAACGGTCTGCATGCATGTATCCGGCTTGCCCGATGGGCGCTTTCCGACACGCCCGCAGCCTCGATGAGATCCGCGCACCCCGTCCTTAGCAAAATGACGGCTCGTCGAATATGACAGCCGGCAGCGAAAACAGGCTTTAGGATGCTGGTTCAACCAATTTCGTCATCGCTTTGAGAAGCTTCGCAAACCTGCGTTGGTATTCCCTCCTTGCAAGCGGCTTTGGCTGTTACGCCGCGGTTCGCGTCACATAGGTCGCGTCACTGCTGAGCAGCGCTCGGATCACGCGCGCGTTCTTATTGGCCAGCGCCACTGCCGCGCAATTGTGCCCGCGCCGCGCGATCAGCTGCTGCAGCCAGATGCTTAGCGGATCAACCTTTTTTGTTGCGTAGCGGAGGACCGCCCGCGCCCCGTGAATGAGCAAAGTCCGCAAGTATGTGTCGCCGCGCCGGCTAATGCCGTGCAGACGAGCCTTACCGCCCGACGAGTACTGGCGCGGCACCAGGCCGAGCCACGCCGCCAGATGTCGGCCATTCCTGAATTGCTTCGCGTCGCCGACAGCAGCAACCATGGCCGTGGCGGTAATCGGACCAATGCCAGGCACTTCCGCGATCCTCTTGCAGAGCGCGGATCGCTTCATAAACGACTGGATCGACGCTTCGATCAGATGCACGCGTTCCTCAATCGCCTGCAGGTGCTGCAACATTTCAGTCATCAGCGTCTGGCAGAACGACGTCAGTTCGTCGGCACTCTTGCTGAGTAGGTCCGGGATGGCTCGCTTGAACGCCTCGGGTGAGCGAGAAATCGTGAGTCCACGCTCACCGAGCAGTCCGCGCATTCGGTTGATCATGGCCGTACGCTGGCGTAGCAGGATTGCACGCATGCGGTGCGCAACCTGGATGTCCTGTTGCTCAACCGATTTGACTGAAACGAAACGCATCACGGGCCGGCTGGCGGCCTCGACAATTGCTTCGGCGTCGTTGCGATCGTTCTTGTTGGTCTTGACGAAGGGCGACACATACTGTGGACTGATCAGCCGGACCTCAATGCCGCGCGACTGGAAGCGCCGTGCCCAGTGATGGGCGGTGCTGCAGGCTTCCATGACGACCATCCTCGGCTTCAGTGTGCGCATGGCCTCCAGGAGCGAGCCACGCGAGACCTTCGCTCGATGCACAGCCTGTCCACGGCGGTCGGCGCCATGTAGTTGGAACACATGCTTGGCGAGATCGATGCCGAGGATGTCGATTTCCATGATGAACCTCCGCGTGTCAGGTTAGGCCGACAGTGTCCCCCGAAGGGAGGCGCCGGGTCCATCTCAGTAAAATGATACGCCGGTCGGCAAAATCGTGTTTGAAATCAATAGTTTGCACACACCGGCTTATGCACGAAAGGCTCTTTGCGCAGATCATTGATACAGAGCGGTTTCCTTGCTGAAACCGTGTCAATCAGCACCGAAAGCACCATCACCCCTAATATCTCGACGCATTTCCGGCTCGTTCCTGCGTGGCTCTCGTCGGCCTGCACGGGCGCAGCAGTCGCAATTGAAGTGGTTGCCCGACGAACGGCTGCGCGATGACGTAGACAACGACGGAAACAGCGTCGGACCATATGAGGCCGTGCGCTGAAGGTTTAGGTTCCGTGGCCTTCGGGCGGCAACTTCGTGACGGCCGATTCTCCGATGTTCACGTGGCCACTGGTCCCATCCGCGTTTGCGCCGGTCTTTCCCGAGAAGAAGATCAGCCCGGCGTGTTCGACCCAATCTGAATATGGCTTCCGGCTGAGCTTGGTCATTCTCCCGGCGCTTCTTGCTCTGCGCCAGCCGCAGTGGCGACAGAGACCTGACCGCACCGCATTGAGGCAATGAAATGCAGGATGGCGCTGATTGCCGTAGCTGTCGTGCCGACGACTGCCAGCTGCAAGACCGGAGGTATCAGCGCGCCGCCCCGAGCGTCTTATTCGCCGCACGGGTATTCCCTCGGTTGAGTTCTATGTCTCACTATTATTTAATTCAACGTGAATTAAATAATACGACAAACTTCGACGAAGCCGGAGCCTGTCTCGGCGAATCTGAAGAGGTGATAGCGGTACTCAGTCCTCTTGGCTGCTTCCCGGGATTGTTTCCTGTCCCGCGCCGGCAGGGTCACTCTCACATCGCCTTGCAGCCAGGAAGAGCAACCGAAGGAGACAAGACATGGATGCCTCTATTCAACGGAAGGGGCTGCCGAGACGGGCCAACGAGCACGCTATCGGCCGCCCCTCCCAGCACTCGGCTGCGTTCGACAACGGGGTAATTCCATCAGGCTGACGCCGAATGACGTGAGCGATTCCATCGCGAGGTCGCTTCGATAGATAGGCCGTTGAGGCGCTGTCGGAGCGGCCAGCCACAAAGTGTAAGTCAGGCTATGAGGTCTGTTCGAGTTTCACGAACGGGCGGGGATGCTATTGCCTCTTTTCTGCCATGACGAGATTCTGCGGCGCGCAGCATGGGATCATTTTCAAAGCTAATTCAGGAAATTGAAGCAGTAGTGGAGGGACAGATGTTTCTGGGGTATCGCAATAAGTGGCTGTGTGCCCGGGCCGCGGCGGCGGCGATCATGTTGCTAGTGGCGGCGGTCGCCCATGCGCAGGGCAGTATCACCCTTTATGGGCGAGTTGCAGGCGGCGTCGACTATATGAACAAGATCGCCACCGGAAATGGGAAAACCGCCGATTTGCTGCGTTACGGCAGCAATCAATGGGGGGTAAGCCTGTGGGGGCTCCGGGCCAAGGAGGACCTGGGTGACGGTCTCAGTGCGGTGATGAACCTGGAGAGCGCATTCTCATCGGGTGACGGGCAGGGAGCGGGCGTGGGCCTCTTCAGTCGCTATGCTGTTGTCGGGCTTTCCAGCAGCACATACGGAACCCTGTGGCTTGGTCGCGCCATGGGCTTGCCTGACTCGGAGGGCTGGACCGTCGATCCGATGGGTATGCAGGCCATCAGCATTGGCACACTTCAAAATGGCAGAAGTTGGGGGTCCCGTGGTAATGCCATCACCTACGCTTCACCGGACTGGGGAGGACTCTCGTTCCGGGCGCAGGCAGGCCTCAATGGTGTCGCAGGAAATTTCAACGCCGGCAGGCAGTTAGCTGGTAGCTTGAGCTACGACAACGGCCCCATTTTGATCAAGGCGATTTATGAAGAAATTCGAGATGCCAAAGGGGAATTTACCAATCTATACACTGCCTCACGCCTTTATGAGGCCGGCGCCGCGTATGTGGTAGGCGGCTTGAAACTGTTCGGGGGCTATAGTCTTACTCGCTCCGGCGGCGCAACGGTGGCAGACGCTGACAATCCCATGGCCGCCAATAAGCAGCAACAGTTTTGGCTTGGCGCGAACTACCAGGTATCCCCAGCGCTGACGTTGATCGGTGGTGCATACAGGGCAATCCGGAACAACTCTGCCGGCAACGGAACCCTGCTTGCACTCGGCGCAAACTACTTTTTCTCAAAGCGCACCCTGTTGTACGGGACGGTTGGTACCGTCATGAACGGCGGAAATGCGGCGTTCTCCGTCGAGGCTGGCAGCAACCGGCCTGTGGCGGGTGCAAGTCAGCAGGGTGTCTATACGGGCATCGTGCACCGGTTCTGACTTGAAGGCGTGCGGCTCCCGCGGCGTCCCGTTCGTGCGAAGTACGGATTGCGTGGGCCGGGGATACGCATAGCCAATTCGAGCCACGGCTGCCCGACCGGACGACGTAACGGCGGGGCGTCTCAAGGGCGCCACAAGGGATCGCCGTTAGCGGTGAAGCAACCAGAACAGGACCGACAGCAACAGCCAGATCACAATACAAGTAGTGATTGGGAAGTAGAACGTGAAGCCGTCGCGGAGGATATGGATATCTCCGGGAAGGCGCCCGAAAGGCAGCCTGGACAGCCATGGCCACGCGACTCCTGCGATCATCAGCAGGCCACCGAGAATGATCAGCGTGCGTTGCATGCTCAATAGGGAGAAGTGATATTTTCCTGAGTAGTGTTGCGCCCGTTTAGCGATTGGATCGGGACGAAGGCAAAAGATTCTCGTGGGAGGGTGAGGGCGGCCGTTCTGCCATCGCTTCACAGCCGGGTTTGCTTGCGTACAGACGCCCGCCGCTCGCGCCACAAACTACCAGACCCATCCAACTCATCGAGGAGGCAAAGATGAAACAGGTATCACTGACCATTCCTGAAATTGGATTGATTGCCGGGACACGGGCGGCGGGTGCGGCGGGTCTCGCACTGTTGCTAAGCAACCGAATTGATCCGAATCAACGCCGCGCCATTGGATGGACGCTGCTTGCCGTAGGAGTGATCACAACAGTGCCGTTAATCGCGCAGGTGTTTGGAAAGCTCCAGGAATGCAAAAGCCCCGACGGAGGTGAGGTAAAGGTGAAAGATTGATGGTCCCGCCTGCACGACTACGTCAGCGCGCATGCTTCCGGTAGGTCCCAATGAGTTCGGCATGCGCCAGAATATGCCCCCGCATCGCCTGTTCCAGCGCCGCCTTGTCCGGCTTGCCGAGATCTGGCAGCACGACGTCCAAGGCATATAGCTTGTGGAAATACCGGTGCCGGCCAATTGGAGGACACGGGCCGCCGTAATCGGCACGATGCCAGTCGTTGATTCCTTCGCGAGCGCCGGCCGGCAAGCTATGCCGGCTCATCCCTTGTGCAAGCGAGCCGGGCAGCGGAGGTAGGTTGTACACGAGCCAATGGACCCATGTCATTTGCGGTGACGCCGGGTCCGGCGCATCCGGATCATCGACAATCAAGACCAGGCTGGCAGTGGAGGGGGGCAACCCTGACCACGTCAGGGGCGGTGACACATCGGCGCCTTCGCACGTGTGCACAGTGGGAATCTCCCCGCCTTGGGCAAACGCGGAGGATGTCAGTATGAGCGGCATGGATGGCCTCTGCTGGGCAAGTAGCGCTGGTCCGGACAGCATGGCCGCAAAGGCCAGCAATCTCGGTAGATGTGCCAAACGCACCATATCTGCCCCCACCGGCCCATGATGGCTGTTCCAACTTAGCCCGGATTCCTCCCCTGTACAAGGAAACGTCCCCTTTCAAAACCCGACCCTGCACGGCAGCTCGCGTGGGCACCATTTCAACGTCAGCTTGCGAGCTCAACCGGCGGGCTTGCCACGCGTGCAACCGCATTGCTGATGCCGGATGCGATGCCTGTCTGGTCGCCCGGCACCGAGCCCATCACAGTCGCTGTAAGTGCATCAACGTCGCCTTCTGGGCCGGTAGGTAACGATAGAGCAGGGGACGGACTCACGCTTCACGCGCCAGCCATGGTCTCCGGAGTAACGTCCCACCCTGCATCAACGCCACCGGGAAGCATCTGTCCATGCATGCAGTTCCTGGATCTCATCCAAGAAGGCAATATCGGCCCGATGAAGGCGGTAGACAAGTTCGAATACCGGCGGCTGGAAGTTTTCGACGTATGCCACCTGGTGGGTCCGGCAGGCTGTCGCGCGTGCGCTTGCCGATCAGGCGCGGACCATTCGTGTGCCGGTCCACATGATCGAGATGATCAACAAGCTGAACCCGATACGCGAATACCTGCAACAGACGGGACAGGAAGCGCATGCCGCCGTCCTCGCCGAGCGGATGGAGATGTCCGAGGAAAAAGTGCGCAATCCTCAGGAGCGCAAGGCAACCGGTCTCACTCGAGACCCCTGTGGGCGACGACGCCGACGAGACGCTCGGCGAGATGATTGAGGATGTCACTGCGAGTTCACCGGCTGAGGCCGCGATGCACGCGAATATGCGTGCCGCGATCGATCAGGCGCTCGACGGGTTATCACCGCACGGGGCCAAGGTCCTGCGGATGCGATTCGGGCTCGATACGACCTCGGATCGCACGCTTGAAGAGGTCGGCAAGCAGTTCGACATGACCCGGGAGCGGATCCGTCAGATTGAGATCAAGGCGATGCGCAAACTGACGCACCCCAGTCGCGCTGACGAGTTGAGGCCCTTCCTCGAGCATTGAGCAAAAACGGAGGCGCGCGCCCCTTTCGACGCCCTGCTCCAGACCCGCAGCGATCGAGCATAGGCCTGATCGCTTCCAGACAGGACGCGTTCCCGGTGCGGCAAATTTACAGCGGCTTGATGCTCGCTGCCTGCTTCCCCTTGGGGCCCTGTTTGACTTCAAAACTGACCTTCTGGCCTTCCTGAAGCGATTTGAAGCCGTTTCCCTGAATCTCGGAGAAGTGCGCAAACAGGTCATCGCTGCTGATCGTCGCCCCTATAGGTCGCCAAACCCGGGTTGAACTTCGGCGCTGTCGCCGTGATATCGAGCTACTCACCGGCCTTCGCATCGAACACGTACAGCACCGGCGTCGCGTCCTTGGTGCTTGCGATCTTCCCATGGATAGCTGCACCGCGCGGCACCGTCGGGAAGCCCGTCGTCAGCCTGTTGCCGGTCTGCGTGGCCGATAAGGTCTGGTTTTGCGCCGCCGTTGTGGCTGGCCGGTTCGGCGCCGATGATGACGCCGTAGCGGACGAGGCTGTTCGGGATGAAATCCACCTCTGGCAGCCCGGCGTGAGCGGTCTTCATAAGGGTAGATCATGGCCAACTGGTCGCGGGTCATAGCCATGTATTCGTGGCGAATCTCAAAGTAGCTGACCACCTTCGTGAATGTCCCTTGGGCTGGATTCGAGATCCATTTGTTTGGCTCGCCGGTATGCCCCTAAGCAAAACACTTCCATCATTTGCGGGACCCGGTGTAAGCGAGACCATTGCCTCGGTCCACCACCTCCAGCTCGGCCAAGGAAACTGTAGACTAACGGTGTGCATCACACGATACCTGCACCGGCGACCTGCGCAACTTTTCAGCAGTTACGCCGGCCGCTATCCCCCTGAGTTCAATTTCGGGACTGTATTCCGGCATGGCTACCGAGGGATATCCTGTGCCTGAGAACTGGGGCAAGAGATGCCCGGACGGAGCCAAAAATGAGCATGATTCGGTTGTTCCTTTGCGGTGATGTGATGACCGGGCGCGGCATCGACCAGATTCTGCCGTCGCCCGGCCAGCCAGGGCTGCATGAGTCGTTCGTCCGCTCGGCCCTCGACTACGTCGAGCTCGCCGAACGCCGTAGTGGGGCAATTGCACGGCCGGTACCGCCCGGATATATCTGGGGGGAGGCACTGTCCGAACTGGAGCGTCACCAGCCAGACGTAGGCATTGTCAATCTGGAAACCGCGGTTACCAGCAGCGATGACGCCTGGCCTGGCAAGGCTGTTCACTACCGAATGCATCCCGCAAATGTCATCTGTCTCGGCGCGGCAGGCGTGGATTGTGCGGTGCTGGCGAACAATCACGTGCTGGACTGGGGGCGGGCGGGACTGGCACAAACACTGGCATCACTGCGGGCGGCCGGGATCGCCGTTGCAGGGGCAGGGCGCGATTCGCGAGAGGCTGCACTACCGGCCGTGCTCCCAGTTCCCCATGGTGGACGCATTCTGGTTTTTGCCTTCGCCATGACGAGTGCCGGCACACCGTCCAACTGGGAAGCTACCGGCAACCGGTCAGGCGTTGCGCTGTTGCACGACTGCTCCGCGGCGAGCGTCGAGCGCCTTCGCGACCGGATCAGCGTGGAGCGCCGCAGCGGTGATGTGGTCGTCATGTCGATCCACTGGGGGCCGAACTGGGGCTACGAGGTGGATGCGGAGCGGCGCCGTTTCGCGCGAGCCCTGATCGACCAAGCCAGCGTGGACGTCGTGCATGGCCATTCGTCGCACCACCCGATGGCCATCGAGCTGCATGGAGGCAAGCCGATCCTCTACGGCTGTGGGGATTTCATCAACGATTACGAAGGAATCAGCGGCTACGAAACCTATCGTCCCGACCTCGCGCTGATGTATTTCGTGACGCTCGATCCCACTGGTGGCGGCCCGGTCCAACTCAGGCTGGTGGCTCTCATGCGCAAGCAGTTCCGTTTAGGCTATGCACCGGAGTCAGACCTGGACTGGTTGCTGGCCATGCTGAGGCGGGAAGGGCGTTCGTCCGGGACCCACGCTGTACGCGCTGGTGAGCATGAGTTGCGGGTTTCGGCGGATTGAGACGCCCCGCCGGCTTGCACTACTCTCTGCAGTAGCTCGGAGACGACGGATGCTTGTTCGATTGGCTGAGCGGCCGATTAGTGAGGCCGACGACTCTCACTTTTAACGGCGAACGTCCCTGACGCAGTCCCAAGCCGCCGCTCGACCATGAATCCTGAAGAGAGCGACATCCCGCCCGACGCGGTGGCCGCCGCCGAGCGCGCAGCCGCGTTCGTCGATCAGGACATGGAGCCAGTCGAGGCATATGAGGAATTGCATGCCGCGATGGAAGCCGAGAGCATGAAAGGCGATACGCATTAGCGGGAGAGCGCTTCGCGCTGGTAGTGAGCGTGCAATCCGGCCCATCAAAGGCGTAGAGCGCAGGACGACACATGGCACTCAGTTTTCCCAACCCCAGCCGCAGCTATGATGGAACCAGACATGGCGTGTGGTTCTGGGGTTACGACAACGCACGCGAGATTACCTTCCTTGTGGAAGACCGCGTACTGATGAATTTCGACTCCACTCTCGGTTCTGACGAAGCCGGGGTGCTGGCCTCCTTCGACCGGCATCGCAATGAGATCCTCAAGATCGCCATGGCCCTCTACGCCGAGGGGCGGCAGACTCTCTACACGCTGCACTAGCTCTACAGCCTGGTGCGTAAGGGCAGCATGGGCACGCCCGCCGAGGTGCTGCAGGCGTTCTGGCAGGAGCTGCGTGGGCGCACGCGCGTCACGATCGACCACCCGGACTTGCCCCCAGGCGCTAAAGGGCATCGCCGCGGGGCGATCCAGACGATCTGGCGGGCCGCCAATGAAGCGGCCAGCAGCGAGCTGGCCGCGCTACCGCGGAAGCTCACGACTTGGCGAATGTGGCCGAATCCGAGCGGACGCTGGCGGAACTGCGCAACAGAACCACCCCTGCGACCACGAAGCCCGACCGGTTTTGGAAACCCCTTCAGAACTGATGAGAGGGGTGGCCGATGGCACGAACTGCGAAGGCGCTTTGCCGAGACCCGCGCGCTGTACCCCGAAGGCCTGCGGCCTACCGTTCTTCTCAGCACGATCTAACGCGGCGCTTGCAATCTGTTCGTATCGCCGCCGGCATTAATTGGTCCTGAAACGAGTCAACGCGCGCCAGCGATACAGATGGGTACAAATACGATCAATGCTGATGTGATGCGGAAGGCGAGGCAGCGGGTGAGTCCGATACCTTCACATCGGGGACCGTGACGGCAACCACCTCTGTGGCGAGGATCTTGTGGCTCGGGTCGGCCAGTTCCAGGCGAACCTTGTGCGGCCCGGGTGTGAGCCCAACCACAATGATCGGGTCTTCACTCGTGTGAGCCCAGGTGCCGCGGGTATCGTCAATCGTCACGTGCAGGTGTCCTATACGGGGCGAAATGTCGACGGCGGTCTTGCCGAATACCGGCATGACGCGAAAATTCTCGGTGCGGAACTGGACGATGACCACGCCGCGCGCAAGCGGCTCGGGCAAGGCCGCGTACGGGATCAGCTTTGGCGCAGGTTCGGCATTGAGCGGAAGAATGGCTGGCGGGCGAATGGCATCCTTCGCGACTTGCGCAGACGCGCTCGCGCAGAATCCCGCGACAACGAGAGTGGCCGAGAAGTATTTCAGGAAGGGGGGCATGGTGTTGTCCTTCTATGCAGACGGGTTGCCTCGAAACACGCAGATCCACCAGGGACGTGACGTGCAAATTGAGGATAGGCGTTGCATCTCAGCACAAGTCGACCGTGCACAGCCGGATTTTATGTATGGCAACGTATGGCTCATGGCGGCCGATACGAACCGATACATTTGCCCCGCTATTCACTACACCGGAGATACAAGTCCATCCTTTAATGCAGCATCTGCAACAGATACCGCCGCGTCGGCTGGGGTGCTTGCAGACCAACAAGCAAGAGGTCGATGAGATGACAACGAAACATAAAGTGCGCAGCGCGCTCCAAATCACGGCTGCCGCCGGCGCCGCGGCCCTGGTTGCCACGCTGCTCATTGGCTCTGCGCACGCGGCTGCGCCGCAACCGGCAACGCCGGATATCGGCTTCGTCCAGGTCAATCCAGATATCAAGCTGCGGCGTTTGGTCGTGCACAATGCCGCCCCCAGGGGCACCGTGCTGTTCCTGCACGGATTCCCGGAGACGCTGTACGCGTGGAAAGACATCGCGTCGACGCTAGGCCAGGACTACGAAGTCCACGCGTTCGACTGGCCCGGCTATGGCGAGTCGTCGCGTCCTGGCGTCGACAAGTTTGCCTACGCGCCCAGCGACTATGCAAAGGTGCTCAAGGACTACATCGCGACGGCGGGCATCGACAAGCAGCATCTTGTGATCTACGCGACCGATATTGGCGCGCTGCCAGCGCTGCTGGCGGCCCTCGACGAGCCGGCCATTGCGAAGCGCATAATCGTCGGCGACTTCGCGCCCTTCAACCGGCCGCAATTTATGCAGGAGCGCCTGCAGGCACTCAAGGATCCCGCGACAGCTGATGCGGTCCATGCCGCCTTCAACCGGACCCGCGACGAAATCCTGCAGAACGCCTTTACCCGCGGGCTTCCCGAGTCCTTACGCTATGAAGTGACATTGGAATTCAAGGCCGACATCGTACATGGATGGCAGAACGGCGCGCTGACGTCGGCCGACGCGTTCTATCAGTACTACTCGCATTTCACGCATGACCAGGACCATTTTGAAGCCAACTTGGGCAAGCTGACGACCCCCGTCAGCGTGATCTGGGGCGAAAAGGACATCTATATCCACAAGGAAATGGGCGAGGAACTGGCCGGACGCGCGAAGCTCGACATGAAGGTGCTGCCGGGGCTCGGCCACTATCCGCACCTTCAGGACCAGGCCGCGACGATCTCGGAGGTGCGGGCGGCGTTCGGTGCGCGGTGACCCGGACCGCTTACGCAAATCGCAATGCAGAAACAAAGGAATTTGACATGAAATTCGCCCAGATCGCCACAGCCGTCATGGCCGTCGCATGCCTCGGAGCCGCGATCCACAGCGCGCAAGCGCAGACGCTTGCAGTCCATCGAACGGATCTGGTCAGCCATGAGCTGAGTGTCCCCGGCCGGGAAGGCATTCAGGTCCGCGTGGACTTCGACCCGGGTGCCTTTGCGCCAAAGCACGCTCACCCGGGCGAGGAGATTGCCCACGTGCTGCAGGGAACCCTTGAGTACCAGCTTGCTGATCAACCGCCGGTCAGGCTGAAAGCGGGGGATTCGCTGTTCATCGCCGCAGGCACGCCTCACTCGGCCCGCAACGTCGGCGACGGGCAGGCCTCGGAGCTCGCGACCTACATCGTCACGAAGGATGCCCCGCTCGTTGTGCCAGTCAAGTAATAGGCGTCGTAGCTAGCCGCCGGGAGCATCGATGGGGCGGTCGCGCCATTCGGACCGTCTCGCCCAACGCATTCCGAAACGGATGCATTTCTACCAAACTCCGGCATCCCCGAGGGATCATACCTACCCTATGATGGAACGGGCGTGGTGCTCAAGCGCGAGGGCATCGCCATCAGCAGGGACGCTGCACATGCGCCAGAAAGCGCGTGAGTCTGCTTGCTCGCCTGAGCGTGCCCTGGAAATTGCCCGTCGCACCCAACTGCATCAGGTTACCTTGCACCGCCAACATTCGACTCAGGGGCCCACGACGCTGAGCCCCGAACAAAATGCAATGCGCAATACAACCTGGACTGAGGTTCAGACACTGTCGGTCAGGCGATCCGTTATTCTGCGAATGAAGGGTGCAGCAAACACTACCACGGGCAACATCGCAACCCAGGAAAGCAGCCACAGTCCGGCCCAGTGCATCATGAAATTAACAGTTCCCCAATACGAAAGACTTGCTATGAAGGCGGTAATGCCGGTCGTCAAACAGGATTGGATGACTCCGTAGAAAAAGTGGTCGTGGCGTTTTTGAACTAGTGGCATTGATTGGTGCAAGTGTTAAGTTGGTTTTAAAAGATCCGAGTATATTTGCCGTTAATATGCGACCATAGTTCGGATAAATAAAGCAAAGTTAGTTTGCCGGAATAAATCGATTGACCATAAACTGCCGATGTGGATCAATAACGAATTTCTTCGGCGCCCCCGCGTCGAACTCAGCATACGCCTCTGGCGCATCGTCCAACGAAATCACCTGCACGCCAACGATATCGGCAATTTTTATACGATCCCAAAGAATAGCTTGCATTAACGCACGATTATATTTCATTACCGGCGTCTGGCCCGTAAAAAAGCTGTGCGATTTTGCCCAGCCGAGGCCTAATCGAATCGATAATGCCCCTTTCTTGGCTGCCTTATCTGTAGCACCAGGGTCATCCGTAACATATAAGCCGGGAATGCCGATCTTGCCGGCTGCGCGCGTCACTTCCATTAACGAGTTGAGGACGGTAGCTGGCGCTTCGTGTTGCGCACCTTCATGCCCGTGACCGCGCGCTTCAAAACCAACTGCATCGATTGCGGAGTCAACCTCAGATGTGCCAAGTATCTGTGCGATCTGATCTGCCAATGGCACGTCCTGCGTCAAGTCGACTGTCTGGAGCCCAACTTTGCGCGCATGCACCAGTCTGGCGGGGTTTACATCTCCCACGATGACCACAGCAGCACCAAGCAACTGCGCCGATGCCGCTGCGGCAAGCCCGACTGGCCCCGCCCCCGCAACATATACCGTGCTTCCAGGCCGAACACCAGCCGTTACGGCGCCGTGAAATCCAGTTGGCAAAATATCCGACAAACACGTCAAGTCACGGATTTTTTCCAGCGCAACGTCCCTGTTTGGAAACTTCAACAGATTGAAGTCTGCGTAGGGCACCATCACATATTCTGCCTGACCGCCCACCCATCCACCCATATCAACGTAGCCATAGGCTCCGCCGGCGCGGGAAGGATTTACCGTCAGGCAAACGCCGGTATCCTGCTCCTTACAGGTACGACAGCGCCCGCAAGCCACATTGAACGGTACTGACACGATATCACCCACTTTAAGGGTTTCGACATCGCGTCCCAATTCGATCACTTCACCGGTAATTTCATGGCCAAGAATGAGGCCAGCGGGCGCGGTTGTGCGACCGCGCACCATATGCTGGTCCGACCCACAGATATTAGTCGAAAGTGTTTTGAGAATGACGCCGTGCCCGATGGGGCGACCACGTGGATCGACCAGCTTTGGAAATGGGATACTTTGCACTTCGACTACACCTTGTCCGATGTATGCGACACCACGGTTTTCCACCATGCAGATCTCCTGATTTATGTTGTTTTTAACATTTAAAGCAGATTGATTATGTATTTAATACAGATTTATGCCATTAGGTGTTTAGCATGGACCGCGATAGGCTGTATCAAGGGTCAACGTGCCGCCGCAAATTCGCGATACGCAAGCGCATAGCTTCTTCCCGTCTTCCTTTTCAGAGGGATTTAAGAATACATCCCGATGATCCACCGGGGCATCGCTTTCCAGTATATTGACCACGCATAGTCCACATTCGCCACGCTTGCAGTCTGAAATGATTTCCAGTCCCTCCGCTTCAAGCGCCGCGAGTAGCGTCTGATGCGCAGCAACCTCAATTGTCTTGCCGAACCGCGGAAGGTCGACGGTGAACGGGCGAGTCGGATAATGTCCGCTGGAGGCGAATGTCTCGTAGCGTAATGTGCCCATCGATCTGCCGCTCTCCTTCCAAATTCGGCTGACTGTCTCAAGCATGGCAATCGGCCCGCAGATGTACAGTTCACCATCACCCGCCACGCTATCGACAATCTTCTTCAGATCGAGGGGTCCTGTTTCTTCGGCCACGCATAGTTTCAGCCGGTCGCCCAGCCAGCCTCGAAGCAATTTCGCAAACGCTGCCTCGGTATGGTCTCGTACGCCGTAGAACAACCGCACCGGCTTATCGCTATTTCTCAAGGCATATGCCATGCTAATCATCGGTGTAATCCCGACGCCGCCGGCGACCAGCGTATAAGAAGGCGCGTAGCGGCTCAACTCGAAATGATTATGCGGCTGCGAGATTTCGAGCGTATCACCGACTTGCAGACTCCACATGTAGCGCGAACCACCTAATCCTTCATCCATTAACTTAACCGCAATTCGATATTTCTTTTCGTCATCTCCGATGTCGATGAGCGAATAGGTCCGAATCTCGGTTCGTTCTTCCACCTTTACCCGCACTCTCAAATGAGAGCCGGGTGTCCAGATTTTGAAGTGGTTGTTGGCGGCGATTTCTAACAATCGGATGGATGGGCTAACGTTCTCAACACGTTCAATAGCAACCATTTCCCAGTTGTCTCGGAATTTCATTGGTTGAATTCCTGTGAATAATTTTTGTTAATTCGCGAAATTAGGTCGTACTTCACACGATTCGTCATTTAGTTAGCGACGCGAATTGGAATAACTGTCGAATGAATAGCAGTTTCCATTTGAATCATCCTGTCAATAAATCGCCGTGCCCATAGCGCTCCGGCGTCGATATTTAGATTGTAAAATTCGCGATCAGGGTGGTCCAAAATCGCCCTCTGCTGTGCCTCGACCACCATTTCGTCTTCTCGGAATACGCTGCGCACACCTTGACGGAACTGCTGCGTGATGCTTTGTTCGTTAATACGATAATTGCGACAGAAAGCCCAAATGTAATGCGACGTGGTATCGGTTTCTGGTGTGATCGTGTTCAGCACATAACCATTGACGCCCTGCGAACGGTCGCCTTCGCGCGCACCTGTTCCTACGGGCGCTACGCCAACATCGATCGTGACCGTACAAGGTGCTTCGAAGCGGATAATCTGCCAGCGATCGACCTTGCCGGTCCAGCCATTATGTTTGCGCAATTGCACGGCCCAAAACGGCGGTGCATCGACGTTGTGCATCCAGCGCGATATAGTGACGAACTTGTCGTCGTAAGTCACCTCGAACGGGGATTCGGCTTGCTCACTTTGGTGCAGGCTGGTGACGTGAACGAAAGTCTCGTGCGTCAAGTCCATCAGGTTATCCACTACCAGACGATAATCGCACTTGGCGTGAATGGTTTCGCCGTCGCCGGCCCAGGAAGGATCCTCATTCCAGTGGAAATCCGGAATCGTCGCCGGATCAGCTTTGGATGCTTCTCCTAGCCAAATCCAGATCAGGCGATGTTTTTCCACCACCGGATAGGACCTGACGCAGGCTGATGGGTTCAGAGTTTCCTGCGATGGCATTTCAATGCATCGACCGCTGGAATTAAATACTAGCCCGTGATAACCACAAACCACTGTATCGCCTTCTAGGCGCCCCATCGACAGTGGAAGCAGACGGTGCCAGCAGGCGTCTTCCAGCGCTACTGGGGTGCCGTCGGTTTGCCTATACAAGACCAATTTCTTATTACAAATAGTACGCGCGAGAAGCGCGCGCTTGACGTCGACATCGTATGCTGCCGCATACCACGCATTCATGGGAAAATTCGGTGTCTTTGACAGTGAAGTCATCCGTGTCTCCTATAGATACAATTGTTTAATGTTTGATGGATTGAATGTCATCATGCGCGAAATTAATGATGCCGAGCAATGAATGGCTATCAAACTTCCAGGCCTATATCGCATATCGCCACGCACCCGGTGCACCAGCTATGACACTGCTGGTTCACGTCGGTCACGCGAGTCGGGAACACTTACGCGAGCGATGGCGACTGCTATTGCAGCGCCGGCCATGGGCAGGACGAAAGCGAAATAGAGGTCGGGAACGGACCATCCTCCGTCCAACATCGCGCCAACTGCCAGAGGTGAAAGTACCGCTCCAATTCGTCCGGCGCCGGCCGCGAGACCGACGCCAGTCGTCCGGATTCCGGTCGGATAAATTGTCAGCGACAAGGCATACATGCCTGCGACGGATGAAGTGAGAACAGCGCCAAGTAGAATGCTGATTGCCATCACCACGCTGAGAGAGGCGGTGTGGGTCCCGAAGGCGAACATAAGCACGCCACCGGCTACCAGGCTGGCGATGAGAAGAGGACGCAAGCCAAATCTGGCGGATAGCAAACTAAATAGCACTGATCCGGCAATGCCTCCAAGATTGAGCAACACCCCACCGGTAACGCCTTGGTCGGCTGACATGCCGGCTTGGACTAGCAGCTTTGGCGTCCAGCTGGCGACGAAGTAGAAACTTCCCAGGACACAGAAGAAAGCCGCCCACAATGCCAGCGTCCGATGAAGCAGCGGCGCCTTAAGGAGCGCGGCACAAGCATCAGATTGTTCAGCGGCCTCGGTTGTGTCGGCCACCTCGGGAAGCGTATCAATCGGCGGGCGCTTCATTCTGACAAGCGTCCGATTGATTGTTCGAAGCGCATGGGCGGGACGCTTGGTGAGGAGGTAGTCGAGAGACTCGGGGAGCACGGCAAGTACCATCGGGATAGCCAGAAGCGTGGCGACGCCGCCGAATGCGAAGACGCTGCGCCATCCCCAGATCGACATCAGGTAAGCGGCAATGACACCGCCTGCGGTAGCCCCCACGGCATAGCCGGTAGACTGAAAACTAATGGAAGCGCTGCGCCATCTGTTTGACGCGTATTCCCCACCAATTACCGTGATGCTGGCCACCATGCCTCCAATTCCAAGCCCTGTGTAGGCGCGCGCTGCGGCAAGCTCCAGCACGCTTTGCGTGACCGAGCTCACAAGCATCCCGCTCCCGATGATGCAAAGACAACACAGGATGACCTTTCGGCGGCCGATCCGATCGCCAATCGGAGCGATCAAGACTGACCCCACGCCTATTCCGACCAATCCCGCGCTAAGAAGCAAGCCAAGCTCCTTGCCATTAAGTCTCCACCCGGCGGCGAGATGTGGCGCAGTGAATGCCATCGCCAGTACGTCGAAGCCGTCGAGCATATTCAAAACGATGCATGCGATGACGGCCACTGTCTGAAGCGTGCTCATTGGTGACTCATCGATCGTCTTCCGAATATCTGTGCTCACTCCCCATCCTCCTGAAGGTTAATGATCTGTCTAATTTGTGCGTAGCAAGTGCGGCAGCGGCCCTTAGTTTTGTTCCCTCGTTTCCTCCGAGGGTGAGACTCGGCACATATGGAATAAGGGAACGGGCAGCTTCGCACTTGGGATTTCGGCTGGCCGCTGTAGTGCTGGCGATCTTTTTTGGTCAGGCCCGTAGGTACTCGTCCCAGCTTATGGCGTAGTGAAGGGCCCTTGTATGGTTACAGGCGCCGAGAGTGGCCGCGGATTGGGAACCTGCCATCCATTCCGGCTTCCTAATCAGAGGTCGTATGCTGCGTCGTCGATCTTTACACAAAGATGTGGTGACTGCGGCCAACGTCTGTCTCCTGAATATTGTGGACGAGGGTTTAGCCCTGCGTTGGCCAACAACCGGGCCTGCTCACGCTGATAGCCGGCCATACTCTGCGACTTTTGTGGACCTCCACAATCGACGAAGTGCGACTGTGTCGCAATATCGTGGAGGAAAAGACCGTGATTCGGAAATCGAATGATCCAAACTGCAAGCCAATTGTGATGGCAGAAGTGGGCACCAGAAGTGAGGGGAAGTCCCGGTGCGCACAGCAAATAGCATTCGTCACGTTTGACTGAGCGCGGGGTGAGTGCATCCTGGATTGGTTTCACATTGCTATGCGGGTACAGAACCTCGAGGATGATCACGGCCTGCCCGGCACATAGGGATGGCCCGAGCAACGCGACATTGATCAAGGCACTCCGCGGCGCCACGTGGCACCTCTAGCACGGATGCCGCTATGCAGCGGTGCGCAAACTGTAAAGCCTGGGCTGGGACTCAGACGCTGAGGCCAATCGCGAGGACGTCACCACTTGCTGATTGCCACGGCGGCACGGGCGGCCAAGGTCGCGCTTCCGGCCGACGCGGCCGTTGAGGCTGAAGTGAATCCCGGCCAGGGCGGAGACGCCTACTTTCTGGCGGCGCCGCTGAATGTCAGCTTGCCCGGTCATGGGTGACTTCCTCTGGCGGGCTTCAATGGCTGCGTTGAGCAGCGGGCATCCTCCCTCCGGGAAATCCTCAGGCAGGT
The DNA here is from genome assembly GCF_019602855.1 of Cupriavidus pinatubonensis. Lineage (GTDB taxonomy): Bacteria > Pseudomonadota > Gammaproteobacteria > Burkholderiales > Burkholderiaceae > Cupriavidus > Cupriavidus pinatubonensis. The sequence goes on along the minus strand of NZ_CP080769.1, from coordinate 322,711 downwards.
TTTCGTACACGCCCGTCAACGCCAGCAGCTTCTCCTTGCTGGCTTCTCTCATGGCCATGACGGCCCGGCCTGCGTCCTGCGCCTCATTCCAGTTGTGATCGAAAGCAGCAACCGCCGCTTCTTCCTTGTTGGCAAAGGTGCCGTCGACACTGCCCTTCGTGAGCCCGGAGCTTGCGTCATGTCGGCCAGCGACGTACCGGCATAGCCCTTGGCGTTGAAGAGCGGGGCTGTCTTCTCGAAGATGAACGGGCGGGTTCGTTGAGCTTCATTCATGGAGCCATGACGATACCAATCGGTATTTTTGTCAAGGACATCCATGAATCCATTTGTGATGATCTCTCCGGCCGCTGTTATCTGCGGGAGCTCAAGCTGTGACGGCCGTCGCACCCGACGCAATGCGCCAGATGCGCGGTCCGCTCTCGTGGACGCTATCGCCGTGGGTATCCACGGCGACGACGACGGGCAGGTTCTCCACATCGAACTCGTAGATGGCTTCCATGCCGAGGTCGCCAAACGCCAGTACGCGAGAGGACCGGACCGCCTTGGAGATCAGATAGGCGGCGCCTCCGGTCGCCGCCAAATAGACGCAGCCGTTTCTCACGATCGCGCCGATCGCATCCCGTCCGCGCTCGGCCTTGCCGATCATGCCGATCAAGCCGGTGGACGCAAGCATGCGGTCCGCAAACTTGTCCATTCGTGTTGATGTGGTCGGGCCACAGGGGCCAACTACCTCATCACGCACAGGATCAACGGGCCCGACGTAATAGATCATGCGATTGCGGAAGTCCACGGGTAGGGGTTCGCCACGCGAGAGCATCTCATCGATCCGCTTGTGTGCGGCATCGCGTCCGGTCAGCATGCGTCCCGACAGAAGCAGGGTCTCGCCGGCTAACCAGGTGGAGGTTTCCTCCCGGGTCAGGGTGTTCAGATCGACCCGGCGGCTCGCTGTGCCATCGGGCAAAGGCAGGTCTGGCCAGAGGTCGGGGGACGGTGGCGTCAGCATGACCGGGCCGCTGCCATCGAGTTCGAAGCGGGCATGCCGCGTTGCCGCGCAATTCGGCACGACGGCGACAGGCATGCTCGCCGCATGCGTGGGGTAGGTGGCGATCTTGACATCGAGCACGGTGGTCAATCCGCCGAGGCCCTGTGCCCCGATGCCAAGCGCATTGATGCGGTCATTGATGTCGATGCGTAGTGCTTCCAACGCGTTCCGCGGGCCCCGAGCCTTGAGCTCAAGCATGTCGAGCGGCTCCGTCAGACTCTGCTTGGCCAGCAGCATGGCTTTCTCGGCTGTACCGCCGACGCCGATGCCAAGCATGCCCGGTGGACACCAACCGGCGCCCATCGACGGCACCATGCTGACGATCCAGTCCGCGACCGAATCGCTAGGCATCAGCACCGCGAACTTGCTCTTGTTCTCACTGCCGCCGCCCTTTGCCATCACGTCGACCGCTACGGTGTTCCCAGGTACCAGTTCGACATGGATGACCGCCGGAGTGTTGTCGCCGGTATTGCGCCGCACGAACAGTGGGTCTTCGACGATGCTGGCGCGTAGCGTATTGTCGGGGTCGAGGTACGCACGACGCACGCCTGCATTGGCAGCGTCAACGATGCTCGAGGGGAATCCGTCGAGCCGGACGTCCATGCCGACGCGTACGAAGATATTCACGATGCCCGTGTCCTGACAAATCGGACGCCTGCCTTCCGCGCACATCCGCGAGTTGATCAGGATCTGGGCGATCGCCTGCTTCGCCGGCTCACTGGCCTCGCGTTCGTAGGCGGCAGCGAGGTGCCGGATATAGTCCGGAGGGTGATGGTGACTGATGAACTGCAGGGCCGCGGCGATGCTGTCGACAAAGTCTCCATACGAAACGACGGTGGTCATGATGCCGGCCACCCCGCTTCAGAAGCGCTGCTCGCGGAACAGGCCGAGCTTCTCCTGCGCGACGCGATCCGAGTAGGAGAACAACACAAGGTCCTGGCTGGCATGCAGCGTGTAACGGCTCCAGCCCGGCACAATCGCGATATCGTGCGGCGCGAGCTCGAGCCGCTGATCGCCGATCATCACATGGCCACTGCCTTCCACGCAGACGAACACCGTGCTGTCGGTCGAGCGATACGGCAACGTCGCGAAGCCGGTTGGCAGCAGCCGGATCATGGTGGCGATCGTCGGCATGGCCCAGCCACCGTCCACGGGATTTGTGTAGCGCATGAGGTAACCGGTGTGGGGATCGGGCGCGCCAGCGTGTGGCAACGCGAACAGCGCCTCCCGCGTGCGGGCGTAGGGATAGTTGAAGACAGGGGAATTCAACGTGGACGCCTGATAGCCTACCGGCATCAGGCCTGTGCCGTAGCGTGCGAGTGCATCGCCTGCGGGTCGCGTGACCGGCGACACGACAGAATCGAACTCCTCGCGGAAGCCACCGTTGAAGAACGATACGATGGGAATATCGAGGCCATCGAGCCATACCATCGGCGCGTTGCCCTCGTGGCCATGATGGTGCCATGTCCACGCGGGCGTGATGACGAAATCGCCGGGTTCCATATAGGTCTTCTCGCCGTCCACGGCAGTGTAGGCACCCGAGCCTTCGAGGATGAAGCGCAGTGCCGATTGGGTATGGCGGTGCGCGGGGGCGACCTCACCAGGCAGGAGCAGTTGAAGCCCGGCATACATCGTGCTGGTGATACACGAGGTGCCTGGCAGGCCCGGATTCTCCATCAACAGCACGCGTCGTTCTGCTTCCTCGGCCGAAATCAGCATCGCCGATTCCATCAGGTATGGACGGGCCGCGGCGTATGACCAGCGGTGCGCCACGCCAGCGGGTGTGGGTTCCGAAGGGATCAGCTTGCGCAGCCGCGTCCAGAGGGCGGCCATGGCATGGGGTTCCAGTTCGCGGTAGAACGCGTCGCGCCGGGTCAACAGGTCAGGAGCGGGGTTGGTCGTCATGATCGGATGTTGCATCGATATCAGTGGGCAGATACGTAATCTGGCTGGGCACTCGGCGCCGCCACTCGGAAGGCCTCGTGACGCATACAGTGTTCATAGGCACGGCGCACGCGGGGGAAAGGATCGAGGCTGAACGCCGCACGCTGCGCATTGGCGACTTGCGGAATCAAGCAGCAGTCGGCCAGGGTGGGCGCATTGCCGACACACCAGCCACCGTCCGCGGCCAACCACGGCTCCAAGGCGCTGAAGCCGGCCGTAAGCCAGTGTGCGACCCATTCTGCTTTGTCAGCGTCGGCAATACCAAGGCGGGTGCTGAGATACTTCTGCACGCGCATATTGTTCAACGGGTGCAAGTCACAGGCGATGGTCAGCGCGAACTCCAGTACACGTATGCGAGTCGGACCATCGGCGGGAATTAGCCGCGGCACAGGCCATTTGCGATCGAGATGGTCGATGATCGCCAGTGATTGGGTGATGGTCTGGTCGCCATCGTGCATCGTCGGAACCAGCCCGTTCGGATTGAGCGCCTGATACTCAGGCCGATTCTGCTCGCCGGCGCGGAGGTTCACGCCGATATGGTTCCAGGGGATGTTCTTCAGCGCCATGGCGATGCGCACCCGATACGCCGCAGAACTGTTGAAGAAGTTGTGCAGATCCATGCTCCGGCCGCCTTCAGGCTACGCTCACTTCAACATCGGTAAGCCCGGCAACGCCGCCACGCATGACATCGCCGCTGCGCACCGGACCAACGCCTTCTGGCGTGCCGGTGAAGACGAGGTCGCCAGGCCGAAGTTCAAAGAGCGTCGACAGGTTTGCGATGATCTCAGGGACCGACCAGATCAGGTTCTTCAGGTTGCTGCGCTGGCGGTCCTGTCCATCGACCTGCAGCCAGATTTCTCCGTCGACGGGATGGCCGACCGCGCTGGCAGGATGCAGCAGCGAAACTGGCGCGGACTGATCAAAGCCCTTGCCGGGTTCCCAGGGTCGGCCGCGGTCACGCGCCGCGATCTGTAGGTCGCGGCGGGTCATGTCGATGCCGACGCCGTAGCCCCAGATGTGCGAATTGGCTTGCCCGACCGGTATGTCCCGGCCCGCGTGCCCGATTGCCGCCACGAGTTCGATCTCGAAATGGAACTCTCCAGTCGCCGGTGGATAGCTGATCTGCGCGCCAGCGCCCCCTGGTGCGACCACGATCGCATCGGTAGGCTTGGAGAAGAAGAACGGCGCCTCCCGGCTAGGGTCCATGCCCATCTCGCGTACGTGCGCAGCGTAGTTGCGGCCAACACAGTAGATGCGGCGAACGGGAAACAATCCATCGCCATTGGCTACGGGAATCGTGACGGCGGGATGGGGAGGAACTACGAACGTCATTTGGTACTCCATGAGTGTAAGCTTCGCTGCGCAGATAGCGTGAGCGAGACCAGTGGGGCGGACCGAGGCCGCGTTTAGAAGACGTGCTTAATGCCGACCATCGCACCCAACTGCGAGGCACCTGGTCCGGGGTTGGCTCCGGCCGATCCGCTGCTGACCGAAAGAGACAACTGGCCGTTGTTGTTGATGTAACCTGCCGTGCCGTAGACCGCTGTGCGCTTGGAGAAGTTGTAGACGCCACGCAGCGCGTACAGTATTGCGCTGTTACCACTGGCGTGATAGCGCAGGTAGTAGACCTGGCCGGCTACGTTGATGGCCGGGGTCAGGTCATGCGACGCGCCGACATACCAAAGGTCGCTCAGCCCTGTGGGAGTGCCTTCGTTGTCGCGGCGCAGCCAGCCGACACCGACCTTCGTTCTGTTCATTAGTGCATACGCACTGAGCGACAATCGTTCGTCGGATCTTCCACTGGCGTTCAGTCCGGAGAACGCACCAGATCCGCCGCGGATCACGTCATAGGCAGCGGCCACGCCGAACTGCGTGGTTTCGTACTGCACCAATGCCGACCACTCGCGGCAGGCAGAATGGTCGGCCGGGTTCTCGCCGGCACAGTTCGTGCCCGCCGGGCTCGGCCCAGCGTTCACTGTGTCGCGACCAGGGCTGTATGTCGCGCCAACTGTCAGGCCTCCAAACTTTCCCTTGTAAGCAATGGCATTGTCAGCGCGTGCGTTCGGAATGTAACTATCCAACGAGCCGGAGCCGAATGTATTCGGGCCGAGGATGTCCGGGTCAAGCATCGCCCAAAACAGCATCGTGTACTGACGACCCAGCGATACCTGTCCCCAGCTACCCGACAGGCCGATCCATGCCTGCCGTCCGAACAGTCGCCCTCCCTGATTGCTGAGGCCTGAGTCGGGCGCGAAGCCGGATTCAAGGACGACGTTTGTCTTCATTCCGCCGCCGACATCTTCACTGCCGCGCACGCCCCAGCGGGATGGCACGGTGCCGGACAAGGTGTTCATGCGGACCACACTGCTATCTGCGGCACCGATGTGATTTACGTATTCGACCCCGGAATCGACGACGCCATAAAGCGTGACGGATTGCGCGCAGGCGAGCACGGGCAAGGCGGCGGCGCATGCCAGCGCCAGTTTATTGAACTTCATAGGTCTCCTCTTCCTTATGCCGTTATTCTCAGAACACTGTCGCACGGCGTTGGTCACGCGGCGCTGGAAGCTGTACATGCAATAGGACCACTGCAACTGCGGCACCGGCCATGGGCAGAAGGAAGAGCAAGTACAGGTTCGGAACACTCCACCCGATGTCCAACAACGCCCCAGCCACGATTGGCGACAGCATTCCGCCAACCCGGCCGATACCGGCCGCAAAGCCGATGCCTGTAGCTCGTATCTGCAGCGGGTAGATCGTTAAAGAGGCGGCATACATTCCAGCAACGGATGCCGTAAGGGCTACACCAAGTACCACGGCTATTCCCATAGTGATCTTGACGGACATGATGTGGGCACCGAAGCCGAGCATGAGCAGAGCTTGCGACGGCCAAAGCGATCACCAAGCGGGGCAATTAAGGTTGATCCGGCACCCATGCCAATCAGCCCCGCGCTAAGCAGCATGCCGAGCTCCTTGCTGTTTGGTTGCCACTCACGCCAGGGGGGCCGCTGTGAATGCCATGGCCAATACATCGAACCCATCGAGCATGTTCAGCACGATGCGGATGATCACGGCCACCGTCTGAGGTTCACTCATAGGTGACTCATCTATTGTTCTTCAAATATCTGCGTTCACTTACCCATCCTCCAGAAGCGCATAACCCAGGTTTAGATCGGCGTTCTGTGCAGTGTGCCGCGTCGTGGTGTGCACGATCGATGAAGTGCGACCGGGCGGCAATAGCGCAATGGGAAAGACCGTTATTCAGAAGTCGAATGATCTCCTCGCGAGCCAGTAATGACGCGGTAATTTCGCTTGTAAAGGCGCCGAAAGTTCCGGACACATGTCGCTTACACCGGCTTGTGGATTGACCGCAAGATTGGCGTGGACGTACGCTCGGCTCACCTCAACCGAACATGGAGACTCACATGCTCACGCTGTATCACGATTGGCGCTCGTTCTGTTCAATCAAGGTCCGTCTTTGCCTCGCCGAGAAGGGGCTCCCCTGGGAAAGCAACTTCGTTGACCTGATGAAGCTTGAACACACCAGGCCGGAATATCTCGCCCTCAATCCAAACGGCGTGGTGCCCACGCTCGTTCATGATGGCGTTCCGATTCACGAAAGCACACTCATCAACGAATACCTGGAGGAAGTCTTTCCCGAAGTTCGCCTGATGCCAGTGGATCCGATCGAGCGCGCCCGTGCACGCTTTTGGGTGAAGTATGAAGATGATGTGCTTCACCCGGCGATCCGGCCAGCCACTTTCGCGCTGATGATGAGTCCCGACCTTGCGCAGCGCTCGGATGCCGAGCTGACTGCCATGGTCGACGCGCATCCCAACAAAGCGCGCGCGGAAGAGCTTGTTAAGGCCGCGCGCGCGCCGATCGACGAGGCCAAGGTGGAAGCCGCACGCCTGAATATGAGTCGTGCTCTGGAACGCATGGAGAACAGGCTCACAGAGACTCCCTGGCTCGGCGGCCGCGAATACTCGTTGGCCGACATTGCGGCAGCGCCGTTCATCGACCGGCTCGAGGAGTTGAACTTGTCGGGCCTCTGGTCCACCAAGCCTGCGTTGGTGGACTGGATTGCGCGGACGAAGGAGCGACCGGCCTACCGCGAAGCCATCCCCGACAACTCCCAGCGGTTCGCGGCGGCCTACCGCCCGCTGGAAGCCTGAGTCAACCGTGCCGCGAGCCGGCTCAGGCTGGCGGCACGAAGTTAGTAAGTCGATTGAACTGTGGTGGAGGAAGTTTCAATGACCAAGATGAGCAGGAACGAACTACCGATCATCGTCTCCGGTGGTGGTATTGGCGGCCTTGCATGCGCATTGGCGCTAGCTCAGAAGCGGTTTCGGGTGCTTGTATGCGAACAAGCCCCTCGCTTCGGCCAAGTCGGCGCGGGGCTTCAGGTCGCGCCCAATGCCTTGTCGGTTTTGGATGCGCTTGGCGTCGGCGCCGAGATCAAACGACAGGCGCTGTTGATCCAGCAGATGCTGATGATGGACGGAATCAGCGGCGAGCCCGTAGGTGTTATCCCGTGCGGCAGTGAGTTCCAGCAGCGCTTCTGCAACCCCTATGCTGTAGCGCATCGCGCCGATGTGCATAGTGCCTTGCTGGAGGCGTGCGACCAGCATCCTCTCGTGGAGCTGAGGACTGACACCAGGATTGTCAGATACGAGCAGTATGGAGATGTCGTTACAATCACAACGGATGCCGGTGTAACGCTCCATGGAGCCGCACTTATTGGTGCCGACGGCGTCCACTCTAAGATCCGCCAACAGCTGATCGGGGATGGCGACTCAGTGCCAATCGGTGCAGTGATCTACCGCGCCCTGGTGCCCGTATCCCGCATGCCACGCGAGCTGCAACATCCCTATCCCACCTTGTGGACCGGCCCCGATGCACATTTGATCTACTATCCGGTACGAGACTGGAGTGAGTTCAACGTCGGCGCGACGGTCAGGACCAGTGACAGTGAAGTGCGTGAGGGCGAGGCGTCGCCCGAGGAGGCCGCAGCCGCATTCGCGGATTGGGCCCCCGAGCCCAGGCGTGTGTTATCACTGGCCCCGGTGTTCCAGCGCTACGTGCTCCGCCAACGGGCGCCAGTCGCGAACTGGACCGACGGTCGTGTGACCCTGCTGGGCGATGCTGCGCATCCCATGGTGCAGTATATTGCACAGGGTGCCGCCATGGCGCTGGAAGATGCGATCTCGCTCGCCACGGAGTTGGACGCCGCAGATGGTGCCTGCGGACAGGCGTTTCAGAGGTATCAGGATGTGCGGATTGTACGGTCGGCACGCGTTCAGATCTCATCGCTGATGCTGGACCGGATCTATCACGCTGGTGGCGTCGAGCGTCTTGTACGCAATTCGGTCTTTGAGGGTCGAACGCCCTCCGAATACTACGACCGGCTAGCGTGGCTGTTCACCGCGCCGGCATATGTTCGCCAATGGCATGCGTCGCCCGATTGCGATGCTGCCGCAGATGGTATGCATGTCGCCGCTGCCTCCTAGAAGCGAGGTGATACTGCCCAGCTGCGGCGTGTATGCTAAGCTCCGCACGGATCCCGATGGCGTTGGTACCATGAGGCTTTCACGGTAGCGATCTTGGCGGACACTCCCGTTCCGCGCGCGCCGGCGCGCATCGACTCAGCGGCGGATCGCTGCATTCTGCGGATGGACCAGTTCGACCTCAATCTGATGCGCATCTTCGACGCCTTATGGCGTCACCGCCATTTGGGAAGGGCTGCGGAAGAGCTCGGGCTTAGCCAGCCCGCGCTTTCGCACGCGCTGAAGCGCTTGCGCGAGCAGGTGGGGGACGTGCTTTTTGTCAAGGCCCACGCTGGCATGCAGCCATCAGCCAGGGCAGTCGACATCGCACCGGTCATACAGGACATGCTCGCCGGGGTACGGGAGCGTATCCTTGTCACACCGCAATTCGATCCGTCTTCGAGCAAACGGACCTTCACTATTGCAATGTCGGATATCGGGGAGCTGACGTTCCTGCCGCGGCTGCTACGGCATCTGGCTGGCGTGGCTCCCCGTGTGAGCGTCAAGACCGTATCGTTAAGCCCGCGCGAACTCGGCGAGGGTCTGCAGCGCGGCGAAGTAGACCTCGCAATGGGGCACTTGCCAGACCTTTCCGGCACGGACATGTACCAGCAGCGTCTGTTCACTCACGGCTTCGTCTGCATTGCTGGAAGGAACAACCCACTCGCCGTTAGAACCCTAACTCGCGAGCGATACTGCCGGGCCTCCCACGCGGTCGTGCAGTCCGAAAGCCGGACCCATGATCTCGTAGAGCGGTATCTGAGGGAAAACGGCATCCAGAGAAATGCGCAGCTATGCTGTCCGCACTTCCTCAGCATCCCGCAAGTAGTTGCCGCAACGCACCTGATCGCCACAGTAAGCCAGTCGATCGGCGAGGTCTACGCTGATCACGCCGAGTTGCGTCTGCTTGCCCCTCCCTTCGATTTCCCTCACTACGACGTGAAACAGCACTGGCACCGTAGCCAGCATGGTGACCCCGGTAACCGCTGGTTGCGCGGGGTCACCATGGCATTGTTCTGTAAGTAGCCACAGCGCGGCGGCTGTCATTCAAAACACTAATCAGCGTCTTTACCTCCACGGTATTGCCTGATAGTTCTGCTTTCAACGATAGTCAGCCCGGTATTCCGCGTACTCATTCGCCGACACTTGCCGGTTTGACCGGCTCACGGAACTTCCTATGCAGAACCAAAATAAGAGGACCATGCAGGCCTTCGACGTCGACATCCTGGTGATTGGCGGTGGCAGTGGGGGCGTGCGCGCTGCTCGTCTGGCCGCCGGGTACGGCGCACGCGTCGCCCTGGTGGAGCAAGGCGCCATGGGCGGCACGTGCGTCAATGCCGGTTGCATTCCCAAGAAGCTTTACAGCTATGCGGCGAGCTACGCGCATGCCTTTGAAGAGGCAACCGGCTTTGGCTGGGCGCTGCCAACCGGCCAGCGCCTTGATTGGCCCACACTCAAGCATCGACGTGCGGCAGAGATCGCTCGCCTCAATGAGGTCTACGAGCATATGCTAGCGACCGGTGGCATCCAGGTTCTACGCGGCCGTGCTCGGCTGGCCGACGCGCACACGGTTGTCATTGGCAATCAACAGATAACAGCAGAGCATGTGCTAGTCGCGACCGGCGGGAGTGCGAGCCTTCCCGACATCCCGGGCCGGGAACTGGTGATGACGTCAGATGCCATGTTCGATCTTCCGCAAGTGCCCCGACGATTGCTGGTAATCGGCGGTGGCTATATCGCTTGCGAATTTGCCTCGATCTACCGGGCGCTTGGCGCCGAGGTAATACTGGTACACCGTGGAACGGGACTGCTCAGCGGCTTCGACCACGACGTCCGGGAGTTCCTGCAAGGAGAGATGGACGCCGATGGTATCGAGTTTCGGTTCAACGCTACCGTACGTGAGGTACAGGCGGAGGCCGGCCATCGCATCGTCACGTTGAATGACGGCGAGCGGATTGTGGCAGATGCCGTTCTTTGCGCGACCGGCCGAAGGCCGAACACGAATGGACTTGGACTCGAAGATGTCGGCGTCGCCCTAACACCCGACGGTGCCATTGCGGTCGACGCCTGGTTTCGGACGAGCGTGCCGTCGGTCTATGCCGTGGGCGACGTGATCGACCGCGTACAACTCACACCCGTCGCGCTGAGGGAAGCGACCGTGCTCATGGACAGGTTGTTCGGTAGCGGTACGTTCCGCATGGACTACGCCGCCATTCCGACGGCCGTGTTCACCCATCCGAACATCGCGACCGCAGGCCTGAGCGAGGCAAAAGCACGCGCACGCTTCAAACGGGTTGCAATCTACCGCAGTACCTTTCGCGCGCTGAAGCATACCTTGAGTGGGAGGGCGACACGTACGCTGATGAAGCTTGTGGTCGACTCCGACACCGACCGCGTAGTCGGGGTACACATGGTCGGTGAGGAAGCAGGCGAGGTGATACAGGGCTTTGCCGTGGCAATGCGCGCCGGCGCTTCGAAGGCTCAGTTCGACAGCACTATCGGTATCCACCCCACGGCAGCCGAGGAGTTCGTCACAATGAGAACCGCCACCACCATGCCCGATTACGACGTTCCTGCAGTTGCGGGCTGAGTCTTCCGGGTGCCCGGGCTGATCGGCGCTGCCGGCCGCCGAGATGCGTCCGTCGCCATGCCAGCGTTTTCAACGGCGGCTTCAAACGGCTTTAACAACGCAGTGCGGAGCATGAAAGCCTTCGAAGCAACAGATGGAGGGTTATCGCGGAGTTCGAGCCGCTTCAGAACATCGGGTGGACCTGTCAGTAAGCTGTCCGCGACTAGTGCTTGGCCAATCAGTCCTTGAGCGCGAGCGAAGCTTCTGGGGCGCGGCGGAAACTAATTGCCAGGCGATTGAATGCATTCATCAGGCTGATGGCCATTGTCAGGTCGGCCAGTTCCTTTTCGCTGAAGACTGCTACGGCCGCTTCGAACGCGTCGTCCGGAACATGCGTATCGGCAACAAGGGTCACAGATTCTGCCCATGCCAGGGCGGCCCTCTCCCGGTCACTGAACAGCTTGCCGGCTTCATGCCACGCTTGAACCAGTGCGAGCTTCTCGAGCTTGACGCCCTTTTTTGCAAGGTCACCGGTGTGCATGTCCAAGCAATATGCACATCCGTTGATCTGGCTAATGCGCAGAAATACTAACTCGACCAATACATCGTCGAGTCCCGACTGCATGATGTAACCATAAACACTGCCAAAGGCCTTTACGCCTGCAGGGGATTCTTTCGTGTAATCCAGTCGCATTTCAAACTCCTACTTGTTATTGATAGTGCTATGTGTCCTTGTGCCTGGATGGCTTCGGCTGCGGTGGCATTTCGCGAGCGTCATCTCCATTCTTTTGATAACGCTCACGCTTAAGCTAACTTCAGCGCCCAGTGCGAGGAAGTTCCTTACGGATTGCGAAGCCATGAGCCGTTCTTTAAACAAATCCCGGGAGCTCCGACCATGGAAAGGGCTGTTACTGTATCGACATCATCGTTGATGACCGATCCTGCCCATACCGGTGGTCGCAATTCGCGCCAGGGACATGCCGCTTCCAATTGCGCGGCGAGTCGGAATAGCGTGTCCTCTCGCCCAAAGCCAGACATAAAATGCGACCCGATCGGCAGTCCCGCTTGCAGGTCAATGGAAAGCGGCACTGACATTGCTGGAGTTCCGGTGACGTTCGATAACGCGGTAAATGGTGACTGGTCAAAAACGTGCGCGATCCAGCCAAGCCCATCCACAGACGTTTCTACCCGGTTATATTCACCAATTGGAGGCGGAAGTTCGGGTAGTGTCGGTGTCAGCAGAATGTCGTAGTCGCCAAAGAACCGGCCCAGCGCCCGTGTGACCGTATTCCTTACCTGTAATGCCGACAGGAGCTCTACGGCGCCAATCTCAATGCCGTATCGATAGAGCGCGAGCGTCGCAGGTTCGAGGTGTTTTTCATCCACCGTTCGACCGGTGGCTGCGGCAATGCCGTTGATCCGCAGCGCCGCGTTGGCAGCCCAGATTTGTGCATTGCATAGCACGAAGGCGTCCCAGCTCACCCCCAAATCTGGCGATTCCTCATGCACGTGATGACCTAGGGACTCAAGTGTCCTGGCCACCTTACTCAAAGCGTCAGCGACCCCCGTGTCAGTACGTGCGGCATTTAATGGATTCACCATGAAACCGATTTTCAGATTTCCTGGGTGTTGCCGGATCTCGGATAGATAGCTGGCTTTGGGCGGGGCAATGTAGTATGGCTCGCCAACGCCGCCGCCGTGGATCGCATCAAGCAGCGCAGCACTGTCTCGCACAGTTCGGCTCACGGCAAAATGCACGCCCAGACCATTCCACACTTCGTCCACGTAGGGACCGTTCGAGACGCGTCCCCTGGTCGGTTTCAGACCGAAGAGCCCGTTGCAGGAGGCCGGCACCCGTATCGATCCGCCTCCGTCCGTCGCATGCGCAATGGGAACCATACCGGCGGCCACCGCCGCCCCCGCTCCGCCGCTCGATCCGCCCGCGCCATGTTGCAGACTCCATGGATTCCTCGTCGGGCCGTACAGCGCAGGTTCGGTCGTCGTGCTGACTGCCAGTTCCGGCATGGTTGTGCGCCCGAGCGTAATCAGGCCTGCCTGACGCAAGCTCGTCATCACGTACGAGTCTTCCTTCGCGATGGTTCCCATCGCCAGACGACTGCACATTTCGCTCTTGCGTCCCTGCATGGTGACGCCGAGATCCTTGAGGAGAATCGGCACGCCGCCGAGCGGTCGTGGATCGGCGCTCACGATGCTGGAGGACTGTATCTCCGCTTCTTCGGGCCAGTAATCTAGCACCGCGTTTACCTGGGGATTAGCCGCCTCGATCGCAGCCAATGCGGCTTGCGCTACTTCCATTGCGGTCACTTCCCGCGTAGCGATGAGGTGATGCAGCCCCATGCCGTCAAGGGCGGTATATTCGGCGAGTTTCATGTGGAGGTTCTCTTTCAGGGAGACAGCGGGACAGCGCATGCATCGGCAGGGTTGTGCACCTGGCTGTTCTGGCCGCGGGCGACGAGGGACATTTGTCCGGCATCGCCCCGACTGGTTCATATTAGCTACCGGCAGGTGTGATTACTGGCCCGGAGCATTTACTTCGCTTGACGCACGCTGGCCCGCAAGGGCGACTTGTGGCGAAGCGCGGTATCCCCGCTAGGCTTCAGGCGCAGGAGCATGATGATGAACGCACACATCAGCAACATCGCTGCCATCAGCAGGAACCCGGGGTAGATGCTGTCAGTCGCGGATTTCGACCAACCAATGATGCTTGGGCCAAAGAAGCCGCCAGACAGGCCAATCGTATTGATCAGGGCAATGGCTCCCGCTCGTGCATTTCCCTTGATGTACGCGGGAGGAACAGCCCAGAAGACGATGTTGGCCATCCACATCATGCCGGTAGCGACGGTAACGCATACCAGTGTCACTGCGAGATTGCCGTCGGCGAGGTACCAGCCAACAAAGCAAAGACAGCTTATGGCAGCCGGCACGGCGATGTGAATTCTGCGCTCCTGACGCTTGTCCGAGCTGCGGCCGCCGAAGAAGATGGCCAACGCCGCTGCCACATAAGGAATGGCCGCATACCAACCGAGGGCCTGTGTGTTTGTGACACCGGCCGATTTGATGATTGTCGGTAGCCAGAAGCTCAAGGCATAGATGGGCGCAATGATGCACAGATAGGCTAGCGCCAGGATATACACCTTGGGATCACGCAGTACCATGAGAAAAGATTCGTGCCGCCGGTCTGCAGCCGTGTTTGTTTCCGCGGCCAGGGCACGTTTCTCCATGTCGTTGAGCCATTTCGCATTGGATGGACCATCGACGAGCAGGAAGTAGGCCGCGACACCAAGCACAAGGGTAGGGGCGCCTTCAATGAGAAACATCCATTGCCAACCGGCGAGGCTGGCCGTACCGGCGAACGCCGTCATGATCCACGCCGACAGCGGCCCCCCAACAATTCCGCTGAAAGGGCCCGCAAGCCAAACCATTGAAATTGCACCGGCGATGCGGCCCGGACCATACCAGCGCGACAAGTAGAACAGGACGCCGGGTGCGAAGCCGGCTTCGAAGACGCCCAGCAGAAAGCGCAGAGCGTAGAACACCGGGACGCTATTGACGAACACCATGCACATCGAGGTAATACCCCAGAGCACCATGATGCGGCTGAAGGTAAGCCGGGCGCCAACCTTGGGCAGCAAGAGATTGCTTGGCACCTCGAACAAGACATAGCCGACGAAGAATATTCCCGCCCCGATGCCGTAGGCGGCGTCGGAGAAGCCGAGGTCGCTCTGCATCTGAAGCTTTGCAAAGCCTACGTTGACTCTGTCGAGATAGGCGAACATGAAGCCAATGAACAGCAGTGGCAGCAAACGTATATCTACCTTTCGATAGAGGGACGCACCGTCCGTCCTGCTCCCTGAAACTTGGTCCATCTGAGACACAGACCTCTCCTTTGGTTGGTGTGTATAACGTCGCCACAGTGCACATCGGCGCGAGCATCCGTGGTCGAATTGGTTCTGGCGTTATTGCGTGGCAACTTCGCTAAGTGTCGACCGACACTCCGCTGTGGCCATGCACCCGATGGCTGCCCGTGTGCGGTTAGTCCGGAATCGACGCGGGCAGCTGGGAATGCTTATAGTTGTTCGGGCATGATCGCAAGCATGGCGTCGCAGAGGACCTGCGCCCCAGCCGCGACATCGACTTCGCGCGCGTTCTCGGCCTCGTTGTGGCTGATGCCAGCTTCGCAAGGCACAAAAATCATCCCGGTAGGAATATGTTGTGCGGTGTACTTGGCGTCGTGGGTCGCACCGGAAACGATGTTCAGGAATTTCATGGCCCGGCCGCCAGCGGCCTTGCGCACGGTTGCCACCACGCGATCGTCGAACGTTACCGGCGTGGACCTCAACAGAACCTTCGCGGACGCCGGGCAACCTTCGATCTCGCCGGCGCAAAGTTGAAGGATCGTCTCGCCGGCACGCCGGAGGGAATCGGCGTCGGGATGCCGAAGATCGATATTGAAAGTCACCCTGCCTGGCACGGTGTTGGGCGATCCCGGATAAACCTCCAGCCTTCCGACGGTGAAGCGAAGAATATCCTCGGGGTCGTCTATCGCGGCGCGAATGTATCCGATGAGCGTGGTGGCGGCCACCAAGGCATCCTTGCGATGCCGCAGCGGTGTCGTGCCGGCGTGGGCCTCGGCACCTAGCAGTTGGATCTCATAGGCATGAAGTCCCTGAATGCCCGTGACAATGCCCACATCGCACGCCTGTTTCTCAAGGACGGGGCCCTGCTCGATGTGCGCTTCGATATAGGCAAAGCCGCTCATGCCAAGCGGGCGCTTCTCCAGAATCGGAAGCTCGACGACCTGGGCCTTCAATGCGCTTTCCACGTCGATCCCATCCACGTCTTTGATGGCCAATGCGTCGTTCAGCGGCAGCGCGCCGGCCGCAACGGCGGAGCCCATGGTGGGGGGAGGGAACCGCGATCCCTCCTCGTTCATCCACACAACGAGTTCGATCGGGCGTTCGGTCTCCACACCGTGATCGTCAAGTGTCTCGAGCACCTCGAAACCTGCAAGCACGCCGTAGACACCATCGAATCTTCCTCCGGTCGGCTGGGAGTCAAGATGTGAGCCCGTCAATACCGGGCTGAGGTCCAGATTCCTTCCGGGGCGGCGGATGAACAGATTGCCGATCGGGTCAATCGAGGTCTGATAGCCTCGCTTGGATGCCCACTGGAGCAATAACATCTTGCCCTCGGTGTCTTCCGCGGTGAGCGCCTGGCGGTTGACACCGCCTTTGGCCGTGGCGCCGATCCTTGCCATGGCGCAGATATGTTCCCAGAGCCGCTTGCTGTTGATGCGGGGACCGACGGGGATAAGAGAGGAGGAAGGAGTGGGAGCGTTCATCTGGCTGCTTTCCAGGTTGTGTGGCTTTGGGGGCAATTGGTTGATGCGCTGAAGAATGTTGAGGATTCGTTCGCGCGCGCTGGTTGGTTCGATCTGAAACCTCAGCCCAGCTCGACGCAGACCTCAATCTCCACGCAAGCCCCCAGCGGAATCTGTGCGACACCGAATGCCGACCGCGCATGCTTGCCGGCCTCACCGAAAACGTCGACGAACAGCTCCGATGCGCCGTTGGTGACCAGGTGCTGCTCGGTGAAGTCGGGCGTTGAATTGACCAGGCTCATGACCTTGACGACGCGTTTGAGGCGATTCAGATCGCCGGCATGGGCCTGTAGCGTCGACAGTAGATCGATCGCGACCGCGCGGGCGGCGGCGCGGCCTTCATCCGTCGACATCGTGGCGCCGAGCTTGCCAACCCACACGGTGCCGTTCCTCTTCGCAATGTGGCCTGAGAGATAAACAAGGTTGGCGCTCTGCGCGCTCATGACGTATGCGGCAGCTGGTGCGCCTGCGGGGGACAGCTCAATGTCGAGTGCCTTCAGTCTTTCGTAAATATCGTGTGATTGCATGATGCTCGTCGGTGGAGGGCAAGATGACTGGTGCGGTGTCAGTCCGGCATCGGCTCGCGGCCGAACGCTTCGAGTTCGCGCACCAGGGACTGCGCGGCCAGTTTGACTAGTGCGCGGCCTTTCTCGCAGGTTGGTAGGCCTGGATCGGAACCAATGCGCCCGTCCGGGAAGCGGGCACGGAAGTCGAGGGCTTCGCGGATCGGCCCGGTCGGGGCAATGGGCGGCGCATAGTCAGCCGACTTGATTGAATCGGGGAAGGCGTACTGCGTGATGGCAATTTCCGAAGGTGTGGCATGCGCGCCGTGGCCGGTCGGGAACTGATCTCGTGCCAGTTCGCCCACGCCTTCGAGCGCGGCAGCATCAGATTGCTCGGTATCTCGAACAGCACGTAGCCGATAAAGAAGATCTCCGCGCCCACGCCATATGCGACATCGGAGAAGCTTGTTGTAGAGAGTGGAGGCGCCGTCTACGGCGCTCTCGCTCGGGATCACCAACATGTCAGTCTCCTGCCTTTATGCGGGTACCGCGTTTAGGCGAATATTGGCAGCCACTATGGCAATCTCCAACAGCAACTATGTCCACACTTCGTTGCCTTACGGGCAACGCATAAGGTATGGTGTGGATCTGTCATTGGCCGGGTGAAGGATGCGACATGCGGGAAATCAATCAGCAGCGGCTACGCTACTTCTGCGAAGTCCTCGAGCAAGGCACTATTCGGGGCGCGGCGGAGAGTCTGGACACATCACCGTCGGTGATCACCCGGCAGATCCGGCTGCTCGAGGACGAACTTGGCTCTACACTGTTCGAGCGAGAGGCACGTGGCGTCAGGCCGACCGAGGCCGCCGCGCATCTGCTCGAGTTCTGGCGCGGCTACCGATCACATCAGGAGAAGCTCGAGGACCAGCTTCATGCGCTCAAGGGCTTGCACCAGGGGCAGGTCCAGCTGGTCCTGAGCGAGGGGTACGTGGATGCACTGGTCAATGAAGTGCTGGCCCCCTTCTGCGCGCAGTACCCGCTGCTCGACATCGGAATGGAGATCCTCGGCGTGGATCAGGTGCTCGACGCCGTGGCCGAGAGTCGCGCGCACATCGGACTTGCCTTCAATCCGCCGCCACATCCGCGCATCGAGTATCTGGCGAGCTCCTCGCAGCCAGTCGGCCTGCTGGTGCGGCGCGACCATCCCCTTGCATTGCGTGGCGGCGCGGCCAGCGTCAAGGACATCCTGTCCTGGCCGCTGGCCATGATGCCGGCGTCATTCGGCGTCGGGCACGCCGCCAAAATGCTCGAATTCGCGGAGAACATCACAATCCGGCCCACGCTGGTCACCAATTCACTGACGGCGCTCAAGCAGTTTGTTGCCTACGAGAACTACATGACGCTGATCGGCGGTGAGTTCGCCGCGTATCGCGAAATCGCTGCAGGAATGCTCACGGTGGTGCCGATCGAGCATCCGCTGTTCAGGGGGACCCAGGCGCGTTTGCTGGTCAGAGCGGGGCGGCCGTTACCGGCGGCGGCGCTCAAGCTGCTCGAACATATCCTGCGGGACATGCCGATGTTTGCACGGGGCGGTCAGTAGCCACCCTACGGCTCGCGCGACACGGGGTAATCTATATGAACGCGTCCCGTTTGCGCTAGGTTTTCGCTTGTTCAGACACTGACAGGATGGGCTGCAGCTCTATATCCGGCCTTCTTGCAGCCGGTAATACCGCTGCTGGCCCCTATGAAATACGCTGACCCGCGCCTCATTCGTCCTTCGAGCTCAAGGCTCGTATTACCCCGCAGGCTTGGCAGGTCCCGGTCCTACCTGACTTGTCATCACACTCGATTACCAACGCAACCTTCGACGTTTCACCCGGTAAGAACGTCAATCTCCAACGTGGTGCTCACCAGTCAAACCGGCTTCACGCTCACGTAATCCTTCTGGTACGACCGGTCATGGGCCAGTACCGCCCATATCATGCGCGCCATTTTGTTGGCCAGCGCAACGACCACCACGTTCGGAGGCCGCCGCTTTTTCATTTGCTCCACCCAGGGACCGGGATCCTTCCCACGCGTCACGACGCTGCGCGCACCGTGGATCAAGAGCGAGCGCAGATAGGTATCTCCTCTCTTGCTGATTCCGTGCAGGTTCACCTTGCCGCCCGATCCGGTCTGCTTCGGCACAAGGCCGGCCCATGCGGCAAACTCACGACCGGACCGGAATGTCTTCGCGTCGCCCATCATCGCGACCGCCGCTGTTGCCGCCAGCAGTCCCACGCCAGGAATCTCGCTGATCGCCTTCACGGCCTTGTCCTCCTTGATCCAGTCGCGCATTCGCCGCTCGATGTCGGCGATCTGTTCGTCCAGCCTTGCAAGCCCGTTCCACTGTTCGCGCAATGTGTCGATCAGCGCCGCGGGTAGGCGCTCCGCAACCCGCGCGAGCACTTCCGGTATCGTCTTATCCAAGGCTGTCCGGCCTTTGCCCATCACTTCGCCGTACTCTGTCAGCAGTCCGCGCAATGCGTTGATCTGCATGGTGCGAAACTTCACCAATTGCTCTCGCATACGGTGCAGTGCCAGCATTGCCTGCTGCACCTCGGTCTTCACCGCAATCGCCTTACTTGGTTGCTGGACTGCCAGCCAAATCGCCCGGGCATCGGCCGCATCATTCTTATTGCGGATGTTGAACGCCTTCACGAACTCTGCCGGCATCAGCCTCACCTGGTGGCCCATCTTCGTCAGTTGCCTTGCCCAATGATGGGCACCGCCGCATGCCTCCATTCCAATCAGACAGGGAGCACGGTTCGCAAAGTGCTCGAGAAACTTGGCCCGCTTGATCGGTTTGTTCACGATCTCGCCCGTCGCTTGGTCGATGTAGTGCACCTGAAACACCGTCTTCGCGATATCCACACCCACGGCCGTACAATTCATTTCTGGATCCTCCGATTGCCGGGAAAGGTGTACATCTTCCCACTTGACCACCTCGATACCGTTAGCCCGTGAGGATCCACCTCAAGATCCTTGATTCCACCGCTCACGGGTGGGACGCGTTCATTTCAATTCGTACTTTTCGTGCATGTATGGACCCGACGCCTTTTGCAAGCTTCTTTTTCATGATGTCGAAACGGTCTGCATGCATGTATCCGGCTTGCCCGAAGGGCGCTTGCCGAAGCACGCCCGCAGCCTCGATGAGATCCGCGCACCCCGTCCTTAGCAAACTCGCGCCGTGCCTGACAACGGCCGCCGGCACGAAAAACAGCCTTTAGGATGCTGGTTCAACCAATTTCGTCATCGCTTTAAGAGCTTCGCAAACCTGCGTGGGTATCGCCTTTCTTGCTAGCCGGCTTTTTGTGCGCGGTTATGCTGCCGCGCTTCGCATCACATAGGTCGCGTCACTGCTGAGCAGCGCCTGGATAAAGTGCGCGTTCCGGGCAGGCGTCGGAGCTGGCGACCTATATCGTCACGAAAGGCGCCCCCGTCGTTCTCGTTGCGCCAGCCAAGTGGGGAACGCGCACCGTGGGCCGCGCGCATATCGCTGTCATGGCCGCGTTGGAACAACGCTCTGTCACGCAGCGTCTCCAGTCACTGCGAGAAGCGCAGTGGCTGACCGCTAAGCAAGGCATTGGACGGGCCTTCTCGGAACTGCCGGAAACCGGCTACGTCACGTCATTTGACGACCGGAGCAACGAGTTCAACGGCTTCGCGGTGCCACCCGGGGGCAGGGCAGTTCGGCCTGGTGGCCTTGCCAAGAAGTGAGTTTTGATTACTTGCCGAGAATGGCCTTGTTGCGGGCGTCAATGATCTCGGCCGTTCGCTCGGTCGCGCCTTCACCGGGTTCCAGACGCACGTCGCGCAAGCCCAGCGTGCGCGGACCCACACGCAGGCTGACCGGCTCGATCGGCTTGCCGGTGCTGTCCTCCACGATGCGGATGGGCTTTCGCGAACTGCACCACTTGTCGCCCCATTGCATTAGCCCAACGATTATTGGATAAAGCCCCTCTCCCTTTTCCGTTAGCCGGTACTCGGTGCGCCGTTCGCTGCCCTCGGCCACCACCTTCACCAGCACACCGTGCTCGATCAGCTTGTTCAATCGCGTGGTTAGCACGTTTCGCGCGATGCCGAGACGGTTCTGGAAGTCGTCAAAGCGGGTCGTACCCATCATGCACTCTCGCACGATGAGCAGGCTCCACCATTCGCCGACCTGCTCCAGTGCGCCGGCCACGGAGCAGTTCATCCCGATGAAAGTTTTGCGATGCATAGACAAAATCGTACTCTAGAAAGTTGCATGATGCAACGTAATGCACTATCGTGAGTTGCATGAAAAAACTTTTATGGGCTGCGACGCCCGCAATCCCCCCAACGGGCGGCCGGATGTGCCGCGAAGGACCCTCACATGGATAAACGTCTTATCGTCCTCGCCAGCGGCATGTTTGCGATCGGCACGGATAGCTTCGTCGTCGCTGGCGTGCTGTCGCAGGTCTCGGGCTCACTCGGCGTATCGGTGGCGCTGGCCGGGCAGATGGTCACGCTGTATGCGATTAGCTACGCGCTGCTGTCGCCGGTGATCGCCGCGGCGGCAGCCCACTGGCCCCGCAAGCGCTTGCTGCTCACAGGCCTCGCCGTGTTTGTGGTGGGCAACGTGGTGACCGCCGTGGCACCGAACATCGAACTCGTGCTGGCCAGCCGGCTGATCGCAGGCCTAGGCGCGGCGATGTTCAGTCCGACCGCGACGGCCACGGGGGCGTCATTGGCGCCGCCCGAGTTGCGGGGGCGCGCGCTCGCCATCGTGATCGGCGGCCTGTCCAGCGCGACGGCCCTGGGCGCGCCACTGGGCACCTTCATCGGCGGCGCGCTGGACTGGCGAGCGACGATGTGGTTCGTGGCCGCCGTCGGCACACTGGCCGGGCTGGGCGTGGCATGGCGCCTGCCGGCGATCCCGACGCCGCCGGCGGTCAGCCTGTCGCGCCGTCTCGCGCCGCTGGCGGATTCTCGAGTATTGCTGACATTGCTGACCACGTGGCTGGTCTATGCGGGCCTCTTCCTCGTCTACACGTACATCGGCCTGAGCTTTGACCGGGCCACCGGCGGCGACTCCCGCGTGCTGGCAGGCCTGCTGCTGCTCTGGGGCGTGGCGGCGACCGCCGGCAACCTTGCCGCCGGACGACTGACCGATCGCTACGGCAGCCGCCGCATCATTAACTTTGCCATCGCCGCGCTGATCATCGACTTCGCGCTGTTGCCGCTGACGTCGGCATCGCTGGTCACTGCCGTCCCGGCGCTCATCGTCTGGGGCATGTGCGGCTGGGGCATTCTGGTCCCGCAGCAGCACCGGCTCATCGGCATCACGCCGACTGCCGCGCCACTGCTGCTGGGGCTGAATTCGGCGGCGATCTACGTTGGCGTATCGATGTCAGGCGTCATCGGCGGCGCGGCCATCACCTTGCTCGACCGCCATGCCCTGGGCTTCGTCGGTGCGGTCTTTCTGGCGGCGGCGGCGTTCGTCGCCGAACAAGCGCGACAGCGGATTGCCCGGCCGGAGGTGCAACCTGCCAGCGTGGGCGCCACAACATCCGGCACGACGCGCTGAATAGGAGCGCCCGACAGGCTCGCGTGGCGCGCCGTCGGATCGAATCACCGATGAATCAACCGATGGATTGGTAGTAGAGCATGGCAGACAGAAAGAACAGCGGGGCCGCCAGGCGGCGGTGGCTCCTGGCAGGTGGGGTACTGGTGGTGACGACCGGCAGTCTGGTTACAACAATGGCGTTGAAGGACACGCGTGCGGCGACGCCGCCGGCGGCAGCCGTGCCCGAGGTCTTCGTCAAGACACTGGCGCCCGAGAACGTGCGCGTATGGGAAAACTTCTCCGGACGCCTCAATGCGGTGGACGAGGCGCTGGTTCGAGCAGAAGTGGGCGGGAAGATCGTCGAAGTCCGCGTGCGCGACGGGCAAACGGTGAAGGCAGGCGATGTGATGTTCGTCATCGACCCTCGTCCTTACGAGGCGGCTGCGGCCCGCGCCCGTGCCGATCTCGCGTCGGCCCGTGCAAGGGCCGAATTCGCGGCCGCCGAGCGCGAGCGCGCCAAGGGCCTGATCGACGCCGAGGCGATCCCGCTAAGCCTGCACGATCAGCGCACCAACGAAGATCGCATGGCCAAGGCAGCCGTGCTGGCGGCCGAAGCCGCGTTGCGCCAGGCCGAGATCAATCTCGACTACGCGTACGTCAAGGCGCCGATTGCCGGCCGCATCAGCCGGGCGGAAGTCACCCTCGGCAACCTTGTCCAGCCCGGCGCCAATGCGCCCGTGCTGACCCGCATCGTGTCGAACGACGGTATCTATGCCGACTTCGATGTCGACGAGCAGGCCTATGTCCAGTCTATCCGCCGCCATGCCGAGATCCCGAGCAAGGAACAGCCCATTCCGGTGACAATGCGCGTGCAGGGTGACACGGCGCGCTTCTACGAGGGCGTGATTTACACGTTCGACAACAAGATCGACACGCGCAGTGGCACGATCCGCGCGCGGGCGAAGTTCGAGAACCGCGACGAAGCGCTCGTCCCCGGCATGTTCGTCTCGATCCGGCTGGCCGGCAGTGGCGACACGTCTGCACTGGTGGTACCGGATGTGGCCGTCGGCAGCGACCAGAGCAAGAAGTTCGTGTACGTGGTGGGCCAGGACAACAAGGTGGCCTATCGGGGAGTCGTGCTCGGCGCGGATCTCGATGGCAGGCATGTGGTCGTGAGCGGCCTCAAGTCCGGCGAGCGCGTGATCGCGCGCGGGGTGCAATTCGTGAAGCCCGAGGCAACGGTCACGCCGAAAGAACTGGCTGAAGACGAAGTGAAGACTGCCGCCGCGACGGCAACGCGCGGGGCGGAGTAGTCGCATGAATTTCTCGAAGTTCTTTGTCGACCGCCCCAACTTCGCGGCGGTCATCTCGCTACTCATCTTTCTTGCCGGTGTACTTGCCATTCCGAAGCTGCCGATTTCCGAGTATCCGGAAGTCGTGCCGCCGTCTGTGGTCGTGCGCGCGCAATTCCCTGGCGCCAACCCAAAGGTCATCGCCGAAACCGTGGCCACGCCGCTGGAGGAGCAGATTAACGGCGTCGAGAACATGCTGTACATGTCTTCGCAGGCAGCCAGCGACGGCGTGCTGACGCTGACGGTTACGTTCAAGCTTGGCACGGACCCCGATCTCGCCACGCAGTTGGTGCAGAACCGCGTCAACGACGCGCTCCCGCGTCTGCCCGAGGTGACCCGGCAACTCGGCGTCAGCACGGTCAAGAGTTCGCCGGACCTGACGATGGTTGTCCATCTCATCTCGCCCTCGGACCGATATGACAATCTCTACCTGCGCAACTACGCGCTGCTGAACGTCAAGGACGAACTGTCGAAGATTTCCGGCATCGGCCAAATCAAGCTCTACGGCTCCGGCAACTATGCGATGCGCATCTGGCTAAATCCGCAGAAGCTCGCCGAGCGCAACATGAATCCCGACGAGGTAGTCGCCGCGATCCGCAAGCAGAACGTCCAGGTGGCGGCTGGCGTGGTAGGCGGGCCGCCGTACAAGGACAACGTCCAGATCCAGTTGCCCGTCAACGTGCAGGGCCGCCTGGCCGACGTGGACCAGTTCGAGAACATCATCGTCAAGCGCGAAGGAGGCGTGGTCACTTACCTCAGGGATGTGGCACGGGTCGAAATGGGCGCAAGCGAGTACGCGCTGCGAGCGCTGCTCGACAACAAGCAGGCGCTGGCGTTGGTGATCTTCCAGACTCCGGGCGCGAACGCGATCGAGATTTCGAACAACGTCCGCGCCAAGATGGCCGAACTGAACAAGCACTTCCCCGATGGCCTGGAGTACCGAATTGCCTATGATCCGACCACGTTCGTGCGCGATTCGATCAAGGCGGTCATTCATACGCTGCTCGAAGCCATCGTGCTGGTGGTGCTGGTGGTGATCGTCTTCCTGCAGACCTGGCGCGCAGCCATCATTCCGCTGCTGGCTGTGCCAGTATCGGTGATCGGCACGTTTGCGGTGATGCTTGGCTTTGGCTTCTCGATCAATGCGTTGTCGCTGTTCGGGTTGGTGCTGGCAATCGGCATCGTCGTCGATGACGCGATCGTCGTGGTAGAGAACGTTGAGCGGAACATTGCCACTGGGCTGCAGCCACGCGAGGCCACTATCAAGGCGATGAAGGAAGTGACGGGCCCGATCATCGCCATCGCGCTGGTGCTTTGCGCTGTCTTCGTGCCCATCGCATTCATCAGCGGCCTCACGGGACAGTTCTATCGCCAGTTCGCGCTGACCATTGCGATCTCGACAGTGATCTCGGCGTTCAATTCGCTGACGCTGTCGCCGGCGCTGGCCGCCTTGCTGTTGCGCTCGCACGACGCGCCTAAGGACGGGCTGACGCGCCTGATGGACCGCTGGCTCGGTGGCTTCTTCATCCGCTTCAACCGCGTGTTCAGCCGCGGAGGGGAGTCATACGGCGGCGGCGTGAAGCGGGCGCTGAAGCACAAGCGTAGGTCCATGGTGTTCTACGCCGCGCTGCTGGCGGCCACGGTGCTTGGCTTCGTCCGGGTGCCGGACGGCTTCGTGCCGATCCAGGACAAGGGCTACCTGGTTAGCCTGATCCGATTGCCGGAAGGCGCGACGCTGGACCGCACGGAAGCCGTGGTACGGCAGATGGCCGACGTGGCATCAACGGCGTCGGGCGTGCGTACCGCTGTGCAGTTGCCGGGGCTATCGCTGAACGGGTTCATCAACAGCCCGTCCTCCGGCGTGATGTTCGTCGGCGAAAAGTCGTTCGAGGAACTACACAAGCAGAGGACGGTGGGGCCGGCGATAGCGGCGAGCCTGCAGAAGCAGTTCTCATCGCTCCGCGATGCCTTCATCGCCGTGTTCCCGCCGCCGCCCGTGCAGGGGCTCGGCAACACCGGAGGCTTCATGCTGCAGATCGAGGATCGCGGCGACGCCGGCTACCTGGCGCTGAGCAAGGTGGTGAACACAGTGCTGGAAAAGGCGCGCAAGGCGCCAGAACTGGCGGGTGTGTACACCAACTACAACGTCTCCACGCCGCAGCTCTATGCAGACGTGGACCGTACTCGGGCAGCGCAGCTCGGCGTGGATGTGGATGATGTGTTCAAGACCATGCAGATCTACCTTGGCTCGCTCTACGTGAACGACTTCAACAAGTTCGGCCGCACGTACCAGGTAATCGCGCAGGGTGACAAGGAGTTCCGCTCGAAGCGCGATGACATCCTCGGCCTGAAGGTACGCAACGTCGAGGGCAAGATGGTACCGCTTGGGGCTGTGGTGACGCTTAGCGACACCAGCGGCCCAGACAACGCGTCTCGCTACAACGCCTACCGCTCCGCCGATATCAACGGGCGTCCGGCGCCCGGCTACTCGACCGGACAGGCGCAGGCGGCCATCACGCGCATCCTGAACGACACGCTGCCGGGCAACATGGCCTTTGAATGGACCGAGCTGGCCTACCAGCAGATCCTGGCGGGCAACACCGCACTGATCGTGTTCCCGATCTGCATTCTGCTGGTGTTTCTTGTGCTGACCGCACAGTACGAAAGTCCCTTTGTGCCGGTGGCCATTATCCTGATCGTGCCGATGTCTCTGTTCTCGGCCATCGCGGGGGTTTGGCTGACCGGCGGAGAGAATAACCTCTTCACGCAGATAGGGTTCTTCGTGCTGATAGGACTGGCCTGCAAGAACGCGATCCTGATATGCGAGTTTGCCCGCGAGTTGGAGACGCAAGGCAAGGGCACTTTGACGGCGGCCATCGAGGCTGCGCACCTGCGCCTGCGGCCGATCCTGATGACGTCGATTGCTTTCATCATGGGGGTGCTTCCCCTGGTGCTGTCGCACGGTGCCGGCGCCGAGATGCGCCACGCGATGGGCGTGGCCGTGTTCTTCGGCATGATCGGCGTCACGTTCTTTGGGCTGTTCCTGACGCCGGTCTTCTATGTCCTGCTCCGAAGTCTCGAAAAGCGCATCACGCGGAAGGAAAGGGTGCAGCAGCATGTTGAAGCTTGAACGACTGGCTGCCTCGGCGCTTGCAGCCGCTGCGGCCGTCGTAGCCGGCTGCACGAGCCCGGTGGGGCCGCAAAGCTCCGGTGTCGACGTCGCGCCGCGCTGGCAGACGCTGGCGCCATCGCAGGCGAGCGCCAACCTGCTCGTCAGCCACGACGACGCGCAGGTCGATCAGCAATGGTGGTCACATTTCCACGACCCCGCGTTGGACGCGCTGATCCGCGAGGCGATCGCCGGCAACAAGTCGCTGGCGATTGCGCAGGCACGGGTGGTAGAGGGACGGGCGGCACGGTTGCAGGCGCAATCGGCGCTGGCGCCGGAGGTGAATGCCGTGGCGAGCAGCGAGCGCGGAAATCGCGGCCTGTTGACCAACGACAAGTCGGTTACGGTGAACCAGGCGGCGCTATCCGCGGTATGGGAGCTGGACCTGTTTGGCCGTAATCAGGCACGCACGGCACAGGCGACGGCGATCCTCCAATCGACCGAGGCCAGTGAGCAGGCCGTGCGCGTGGCGCTGCTGGCCGAGGTGGCTCGCACGTACTTCGAGTTGCGCAACCTTGACCGGCAGATCGCACTGACGACCAGCAACCTGGAGACGCAACGCAGGACGCTGAAGCTGGTGCAAGCCCAGCAGCGCGGCGCGCTGGTGAGCAACTTTGACGTGCAGCGAGCGGCCGCGCAGGCCTCCGCGACCGAGGCGCGCGTGCCTTCGCTCCGGGCGGCGCGGGACGCTGCGGCCAACCGGCTGTCGACGCTGCTCGGTCGGTCGCCGGGCAATCTGCACGAGATGGCCGCCGCGCCGCAGCCGTCGCTCGATGGGCGCATCGTCGTCTCCGCACCGGCCGCCGTGATTGCCACGCGGCCCGATGTGCGGGTGGCGGAGCGCCGCTTCGCCGCATCGATCTCCGCACGCAAGGCAGCGGTCGCGGAACTGTTCCCGAACATTTCGCTGACCGCGCTGTTCGGCGTGCAGAACGCCACGCCGTTCTCATCGACTCCGTGGGGAATCGGAGTCGGGCTGGTGCAGCCCGTGCTGAACTTCGGCCGCATCCGCGCGCAAATCGATTCGGCCAACGCGCGCCAGGCGCAAGCCTTCCTGGCTTACCAGCAGACCGTGCTCGATGCACTGGAGGATATGGAAAGCGCGATGTCTGCCTATCTGAACGAGCAGTCGCGCAATACGTCGCTCGCAGCGGGCGTGGCCCAGAACCAGCGTGCGGCCGAACTGGCGCGAGCGCAGTACCGTTTCGGTTATGTGGGCTTGTTGGACGTGCTGGTGGCCGAACGCGACCTGCTCGACGCGGAGTCGCTGCAGGCCACATCGGATGCAAGCCTGCGGACGGACCTCGTGCGAATTTTCGCTGCCGCGGGCGGTGGTTGGGAGGTTGAAGAGCATGCCCGCTAAGCTCGATGCGCTAGCGGTCACCCTCCCTGGCGCACGGTACAAGACTTGGAAGTAACGCGAAATCCAACGACCGGTCGAGGTGGGCAGACGGTCGTTCGGCGTACGGTCCTTGGATGACGGGCCCTCTGGCCGGTGGCGGGCGGGCACGTCGCCCCCGGCTCTCGCGGGTGAATTGCACAATGCCTTCACGGACGATGAATGATGAATTCGAATAGCCGGAGGGCGCGCGACGCGGGGTGGCGCCGAACTGGCGTACGGGCCGGGCGGCTGGGCACGCGGCGACGAGGGCCGTCGTCGTCGGACGCATGCTCGGCGGGAGGCTCGGATCGCCAGCCGGCGTCCACCCTGTCGCTCGTGTCCTGGCCACAGCCCGCGCCCACCGCGCGCACCGGAGCTCGGCCTTGGGTTGAACGGACGGTCTCCAGTCGGGCACCCACAGACGGTCGCGTTCGACCGACCCCCGCGTTGAGCTCAGGGCCGGTGTGCGAGAAACGCCGCGGCCAAAAGCGGTACTCGCTCAGGTAGCGACAACACAATGCGGAGACGAGATTGTCCAAAGAGCTACTGGTCCTGCTGGTAATAAAGATACCGGCAACATCAGCGCTGGCCGGCGAGGCTACATAGAAGTTTGGAACCTGCAGGAGGTGCGCCGTTCAGCCGCGAAACCCCCAAAGCCATCGGCACACAAGCCGA
The DNA here is from genome assembly GCF_019602855.1 of Cupriavidus pinatubonensis. Taxonomy (GTDB): domain Bacteria; phylum Pseudomonadota; class Gammaproteobacteria; order Burkholderiales; family Burkholderiaceae; genus Cupriavidus; species Cupriavidus pinatubonensis. Next base: position 293,560 of record NZ_CP080769.1, on the reverse strand, counting down.
AGAAAAGTCGTGTGGGTCCTCTTGCAACCGGCCGGTTACTTTAGGCCTTGAGCAACTTTAGAATCTGAGGCATGTGAAACAGGACTCGCAACGTGGGCGTCAGGTAAAGAACGCTTTTGGAGGAGTTGCGCACCGATTCCTGAGAGGAGACCCAGCAGCATGCCGGCGCTCAAGTCCACAGCCACATGCTGTCGAACCTGGATGACCGTATAAAGGATGGCCAGACCCCACACAAAACCAGCAAGTGTGACCAAAAAGTTCTTCGTTTTCGACAACGCCCACGCGCACAATACGGTCAAGGCGGCATGCAGAGAGGGCAGGCAGTTGCAACGACTGTCCCATTTTTGCATCCAGACTAGGAACTGCGCACTGACACTTTTGTCAACTATAGTTGGGTAGTGTAGCGTCGTGGGCCACAGCAAAAATATGGTTCCTGCAACCACCCCGCTGGCCTGCAGGGCACGAGTCAGCCAACGCAGGGTAGGTGTATCAACGACCAGGTAGGTCAGTGGAACCAGAATAAAGAATGACAGGTATATCCATACACCTGCTGGATTGAACGGAATAGCCCTGTCCAGGAATGTTTCCGGCAGCACCGTTTGAGACGATGGGGTGAAAGTACACAGCAGGATGTACAGTAATCCAACGGGCCCCCAGCCCCGCAGCTGCTGCATCAAGCGACTGCGCAGGTCCATCATGTCATCTCCTTTGCTCAAACAATATGTCGGCATTTTGTTGAGGTAATCTTTTCGTCCTCAAGGAAGTACACCGAGTAATTTGAATGCTTGATCTACGAGAGCCCTCACATACCACACAGCGAGGAAACTCCTGATCCATCAATTAACCGGTGCAGCTCTTCGGGGTCATCGTACTTTCCATGCAAAAAACGGCGTTAGCAGACTAAAGAGCCGCCCGGAGCAAAGTTTCTCGGGGCAATGAATCTCCCACCAACCGAACATTCGTAAGTCCTTGATAGGCACGAGCTTCTCGGGGCATACCGCCAGAAACTCCACGGAAAGTACGATGCCCCCAGCTTGCTTCAACCGAAACACGCGCAATGGGACCTTCAGCCGTGCCGTGCCGACGCGTCGACACGCCGTCTTTCCTATGCGTTTACCGCGCGCTCCTCGAACACTGCCTGTCAAACATGCGCGGTGGAAGAGCTGGCCGAAACCATTCAATCGTATGAAACAGAAGTCGGCTCCCAGCATCGTTGTTTTCACGGTGCCGTCCTTGGATGCCCACTGGTGATCATTCGTGTAAGAGAGGAGTCCAAGGGAAACGAGATGTTCAATGTAGACATACAACAGGCTAGGCTGTTGAAGCCCTTCTGGCCGAACGAAGAGCGTCTTCAACAATTGTTTGCTGGATCGGTGAGGTCAGCGGTCACGTGCAGTGACTAGCATGACGCTCGCCGAGCTTGGCTGCTAATCTCGGCTTGAGGCGTGCAGTGGACCGATTCGATTACCGCCGCACAAATTCTTGACTTACGCGACCTGGAGCTGCGGAGCGACAAAGCACTGCCTGCACCAGCACCATGGCTGCCCATTCAATCGTCGTTCGCGGCGTTTCGGGCCGCCGTGAAAGTCTGTTGCCTCGATTCGTCTTGCCCACTAGCCTCGCTTAGTAGTGCGAGTACTGAGCGCAGAGCATCTTCTTCGATGAGCCCTTCGTCGCATGCAAAGCATCTCTGGACCCTCAGCACGGCAGTTCGCTCGTCGCAAAGAGAATCTATTTCAAGAACGACTGCAGACATCTCTGCCTTTCCGCAATTTGTGCACAGCATGGGGTAGTTAAGGTCCGCTCGAACACCTCTCAGCATTGGAGGCCAATGTCAATCACTTCTCGGGTGGTCGTTGGAATCCGAAGCAATCGTCTGCGACTCGCCGAAGACAATGAACCTGGCTTTGCCGGAATGTTTTGCCGAGTAAAGGGCGGTGTCCGCTTTCAGGAGGAGTTCATTTCGAGTGTTGTTGTCGCGGGGGTTTTTGAGCGCCGCGCCAACGCTGGTGCTGCATGCGATCTGGTGGCCATTGAGAATGAAGGTTTCGCAGGTCGCCGATAGGATTGCCTGGGCGACGCGCAGCACCTCATCCGACGTCAAGACGTCCGCCAAAATCACAGCAAACTCATCGCCGCCTACCCGGGCAACGGCGCAAGTTTCGCCAGCACAGGACTCCAGGCGAGTCGCGACGACGTTCAGAAGCTTATCCCCAACGGGGTGACCATAAGTGTCATTTACAAGCTTGAAGTTATCAATGTCGACAAGGAGCAACGCCATTATTTTTGAGTCTTCCTCGCTTTGTACCATCGCTGACTCCAGGCGTCGGTCAAAGCCCTTCCGATTGAGCAGGCCGGTTAAATAATCTGACATGGTCGTCTGCTCAAGGCTGCGCATCTTCTGACGCTCTGCGGTGATATCTCGGGCAAAGACATGCACGCCAACCACCTTGTCGGCCGTCGCGCTCCAGGCGGGTTGATAAGTGACATCAAAGCAAACAGGATGGTTCTCGTAGAGATGCTCAGCCTCAAACTTAACCAGTTCGCCTGACAGCGCGAGCCGCAGGGGCGGCCCTATCACTTTTGCATAAACGGCGGCGCCCCACAGATGCAAGGGCGTCAGTCCGATGATTTCATCGGCAGATACCCCGAATCGCTGTTCATACGCGTGGTTGACGAACACGTAGCGTTCGTCCAAGTCAAGGTAGGCAACCAGGTCCGGTATGTGATTGGCTATGGCATGAATACGTGCCTCCCGTTCCTCTGCCAACTTCCTTGCAGCCAGCAGAAAACTCGTGCGTTCGGCAAGCTGGCCCATAACTCTCGAAAACGTCCTGGCTAAGGAGCCGATTTCGTCCTGTCTTGAGGTCGGAAGTGAAGCGCACCTCGACAAGTCCGTCGCACTTTCCTGCACGGCACGTTCCAGGCTCTCCAATGGAGCCACCAGGCGTCTGGCTACCCGCCACATCAGCAAGCCAGAAATAGCCAACGCTGCGCCCACGGCAGTGAGAATCCTGAGCCTGGCACGGGTGATGGGTGAGTAGGCTTCTCTTGCCGGGAGTGCGGCAACCAGTTCCCACCCTGCTGTTTCAAGCCCGTGTCGAGCAACGATGGGTCGCGTGGGCCAAGCGAATTCCCATATGGAGCGTGCGGTATCGGTTCCGCATGACTCATCTTCAGAGCTGGCTGGCTGGAGCACTTTTGCCAGCCCGTGTCGAGCAACGATGGGTCGCGTGGGCCAAGCGAATTCCCATATGGAGCGTGCGGTATCGGTTCCGCATGACTCATCTTCAGAGCTGGCTGGCTGGAGCACTTTTGCCGGATCAACGTGCACGACGTAGCGAGGGGAACGCCCCGACGAGACAAGGCAATAGGTTCCTGTTGTGCCGATACGGCTGCGCGACAGTGCCAAGAGGAAGTCTTCGCGGCGGAGGTCCAGCCTCCCGACAAGAACCGCCCGTACGCGTCCGTCAACCGAGCGCACCGGTATGGCCATGGCGACGCCTGGCCCGCCAGTTACCTTGGTCATCACGGGTTCGGCAATGACAACAGACGCGCCGCGCAGGGCGTCCCGAAAGTAGTGTCGGCCCGAGACATCAGGGCCCTCGTCTCTCGTCCCAGTCTCGAATGCCCGCTTACCGTCCGGCCAAGCAAGAAATACCCCATCGAACGACTCAGGAGTTGGAGCGGCCATCTCAGCAATTCGCTTCAGTTCCGCTGGGCCGTGGTCCAACAGCGGGGCAAGATGGTCGGCAAGCCGGCGTAGGATGACAGCACGTACTTCGAACTTGTCGTCGAGTTGCTCGGCGACCAGTCTGACCTGTGCGTCCTGCTGGGCCTGCAACGAATCCTCTAGGTTTGCGAAGACGTAATGACGTGCAACCAGTATCAGCAGAACCGCGAGGAGAAGAACCACAACGACGGTTGAGGCGACTACCCGGGATTTTAGCGACCAGCGGACCATGCCCTAAACCCTTGCTCTTCTACACTGGCTCATCGCATCTACGCATCCGGCTGCCTGCGTGCGGACTCCGACGTAGCAGGAACGTACGAACGACCATTCATCCGTTCACCCGAATGGGGCATCGAAGGCTCAATGTTAGCCGAATTCCGTATGGCGCATGCGCCTATTCGCCCTGGGGTCAAGAAAGACGTAGCTTCCCGGCAGCCACCACAGATCGCTGGCAGTCGCAATGAGCTGGACGTTCATGCGGCTACCGACTTGCCGACGCTGCCTTCACGGCAAGCTCGACAATGACAAACAGGTGATAGTCACCAAGCGTCGGGAATGTGGCAAAGGGACCACGATGTTTCGCTGCCTGCTTTTCGCTCAATCAGCCACCGGCCGCGGATCGACGCTTTTGCGGCGCGGCTTGCCTCGACACCCTAGTCACCATTGGCCTCACCGTCAGGCCGTGTCGGTCACCACGCGGATCGGGATCACGTTGCGGCCGCCGCAGTTGCGCAACAGGTCTCGCAAGTCGTTGATGACCGGGAATACCTCGTGGTTCCAGTCGGCACCTTGCTTGTCGTGGGCTTCTTGCTCGCGCTCGACGATCCAGCGGTCCTCCTTGAAGATGCGTTCTGTGAACCAGATCAGAAGGGGCCATGCCAAGTCCAGTGCAAAGGGGATGCCGGGCCTGCGGATGGAAAGCAGGCCAAACGTCCGGTTGGTGCGCTGCGCCGCATCCAAGGGCACATATCCACAGGTCCATCACCAACGTACCGTCGCCCGAGCGGATCTTCAGGGTCTGGTGCGGATAGGTGGTGCGGATCGTCATCACATCCTTGTCATCCTGGTCGCCGTTTTTCTTGGTGGCGCCAAACACCAGCGCTTCTCCCACAGGCTGCTTGCCTTCAGTGCGCGAACGTGTAGTCCACTTCCACCCAGTCCTCGCCGCGACGGCGGCCCAGCGAGCGCGCACGCATCTGCCCCATCTGCCGCCTGTGCAGGAACTGGTGGTTCATGTCCATCAGGTTTTCGTGCATGAAAGAGTAGTGGCACTTGACCTCGCGGCCAAAGCGGCGCGTCTTGTACGCCTTGTCTTCCGCCGATGGCAGGGCAGGCAGCGGCCGCTCTTTGGCAAGCGCCACATCGCCCGGAAAGACAAAGATCAGCCCGTGCGCCTCGTGGCAGGGGTAGGCACGCACGCCGTTGGGCAGGCGCTCGCGCCCGAGGTATGGCACATCGACGCAACGGCCGGTGCAGTCATAGGCCCAGCCGTGATAGCCGCAACGGATGAACTCGCCTTCCACCACGCCCGCGTGTAGCGGCACCTGCCGGTGTGCGCAACGATCTTCCAGTGCGAATATCGTACCGGACTCGGTACGCACCAGCACGATCGGATCGCCGGCAAATTGCACCCCGAGGGCTTTGCCCCGCCTGACCTCGCTCGACCAGGCCAGTGGATACCAGTGATCGGGATGGATGGGTACACGGCGCAGGTCGCGCACGGGCGCGCTGGCGGGCGGCGGATCGATGGCACTGCTATCCAGCAAAGGCACTCCATGCATGCGTGACGCCTCCTTGCATAACGAGACCTTCGACGGTCGCCACAAGCGCAAGCATTAGCGAACGGGGATCTGGCGCAGTCTACGCGAAGTCCGGTGAACTCACCGAATGGGCGTGCCTGATATCGGGACATCGCCGCCGAGGCCAACCAGGCGATCTGGCAGGCCGCCAACGAAGCGGCCAGCGCCGAACTGGCCGCGGCGCGCAGCGAGGCACGCGACGTCGCGGTGGCGCAGGCCGAGGTCCGCGCCCCGGCTCGAAGTCCAGGCCGCGGCACTCTCAGACCGGCTTGCGGCCGCCGAACAGGCCCAAGGCCGGCACGCGCTTGAGCTGGAGCGGGTGAATGCCGAGCTGGCTTCGGCGCAGCTACGCGCCGAGTCCGAGGCGGCGCTTGCGCGTCAGCTGCTAGCAGAATGCGCGGGGCGCTGCACGAGCAGGACGGCAGCGGTCGACGGCGGGGCAAGGCCCGCCTGGCGCCAGCAGGGAACGAGGCCGTGCCCCCACAGCAGGCTTCAGGCACAAAGCTGGGTATCAGGGAGCGGAAGATTTCAGCTAAATCAGAGGCTGCCCAGGATGTGGCGGCTTTTGCGAATCCCGGCCGGGCCCTCGAATCAAGGCAGCGGAAAAACTCATTGGAGCGCCACGATGCTAGCCAAAGGAAAGCGGTGCTTCGTAAGGGCCGCGCCCATTGCAAACTCTTGTTCGCGATGTAACGCGTGGCTGGCGCTCGGCGCGCACAGATTCCATACTGGTTTTGGTTGCCCTTCGCTGGTATGCGGCGCGGCTTGACCAAAGGAGGCAAGGGCAAGTATGAAAACGTCAGGCTTGCTTCTCGCTATTGCGATTGCGGGGGTCACGCCGCACACCGGCGCGTTGGGATGCCAATATGACATGCAGTGCAAAGGCGAGCGGATTTGTGAGAACACCCAGTGCGTCTTTCCCCCAATGGAGGCCCCGAACACAGGGCGGGCCTCCATGGCTCCAGTTCCCTCAGCCCCGAAGACGGATCCAATATCTAAGCCACCTCGTGGCGTTTCCCCACCAAAGAAGATTGTCACTCCACCTGCGCGGCCGACTACCCCTCTCTCAACAACGAGCAATGTAACGGCCGAGGGACAACCCGCGAAGGCTGCAGTGGGAATCAAGAAAGGCGCGGGGCACGAACAGGCACCCATGGCTTCGCCAGCGATCACAGGCGGACCGGCTGTCCCGCCGGAGTTCCGCTATTGCTGCACTAAGATCGGAGAGTTTCCTCTCGACGAGGAATCGGACGCCGAGGGCGAGACCTGTCACGGGATAACCACTGATGGAGCGTCCCTGCCCGGAAAGCCCTGCAACTGAAAGCGGCCCGAACGAGCCGTATCGGCTCAAAGACCACCCATGATCTGTTCTTGTGGATCGATGGCGCCCAGCGCCTTGACGACCTTAAACCGGCTGTCTATCGCCTGGGCGATGTACATATTCATACGGACGTGATGCTGCCCGGGCACCATCTCCGCCGGGCCACCGGGGCCTTGCTCGATCCTAGCGTGGTCGAGCGCCGCGATCACCCTGTCTTGGTCGACGGTGCCCGCTTCATGAACCGCAGCCTCCCAGAGCTTCATGCCGCGGTAGAGGCCGGTGCAAGCGCTGCCGGCAGTGAACTGCGCGCCGCCGGGGAACAGCTTGTTGTAGCGGGCCAGCAGATCGCGGCTGAACGGATCGTCGACCTCCTGGTAATAGTCCAGGCAGCCGTAGAGACCATCGACCTTCTCGGCCGGCACCAGATTGAGGAAATTCTCATCGAAGTAGGTGCAGACGAGCTTGCCGCCACGCTTCTGAAAGCCGGAATCGTAGAGTTCCTCAAAGAATGGCGTGAGGCCAGGCGGAACAACCGTATTGAAAACGACGTCAGCACCGCTGGCCGCGATCTTTCTCACCGTCTCGCGATAGTCCATGTGATCGAGAGGGTGGTACTCCTCCCCGACGATCTTGCCACCGTTCGCATTGACCAGGTCACGCACTTTTCTGTTCATCACATGTGGCCAGATGTAGTCGGCCGACGGCAGGTAGAACGTCGTCGCCCCAGTCGTTTGCATCAGCCAGGGAATGAAGGGCTCGAGCTGCTGAGCCGGCACCGGGCCAGTACAGAAGACTAGGGGGTCCGCCTCCTGACCTTCGTACTGCTCGGGGTAGATGTACAGCTTGCCGCTCTTCCTGACCGGACCTTTGATGGCTTGCCGCGTCGAGCTGTAGATCCCCCCGAACAGCACGTCGACCCGATCGACCTCGATTAGCTTGGTGGCCTTCTCTATTGCCACGCTATCTGTCGTCGCGCCGTCCTCGAGGCACAGCACGATCTCCCGGCCGAGCAGGCCGCCGCTCGCATTGATGTCGTCGACCACCATCCTCGCCACATTGGCATCGGCGATCCCCATGAAGGAAAGCGGGCCGGTCTGCTCGGCGATGACGCCGATCTTTATGGCGAATTGAGTCATGGCGTCCTCCTCGTCTCCTGTCGGTGGGCGATTGCTTGGGCGGGGGCGACCGCCGTGAAACCTGATGACACCGGCATGATCCGAACGAGTATAGGTCTCTTGAAGTATCCCAGCGCCGCTGTGTTCGACTTGATGCTAGCAAACACAGGCAATTACGGCGGAATTGTCCTCATAACCTCCGATGGCTTGACACATGCTCGATTCGAATTAACCTGGAATCGCCGCTGTCGCCATATCCAACACTCTTGCACGGATCTGCCATGGCAAACTCACTTTCTGTCGTCAAGGCCGCTTTCGATGCGTTTGGGCGAGGCGATGTTCCGGCTTCTTGATCCGGTTTGCGACGAGGTGGACTGGAAGTCGCTGGGTCCCGCCGCCATCCCCTACGCCGGACGGCGCAACACCAAGGAGGAGTTGCTCGATTCTTTGCCGAAGTGGCGCAAGCATGACGACATGCAGATGTTCGAGCCACGCGAATTCATCGAAGCAGGTGACCACGTTACCGCGCTCGGCATCGAGAGATTCATGTCCCGGCCAGACGGGCGATTGGTCGAGACCGAGTGGATTCACGTCTTCACGGTCATTGACGGCAAAGTCGTCCGCTGGCGTGGCTGTTACGAGACCGCCGCGTGATTTGTTTAGATACCGCGAGGGCGCCAGTTAAGCGTGCCAACCAGTCTTCCGACGAGAGGTCCATGACTGACTCAAACTGGCCAGAGGACCGATGACGTAGCTAGGGGGCAGTTCGGTTGGCACAGACGCGAAGCCCAAGGCGCCCACTGTTCTGACCCAGCCATAAAACGAAAAAACCCCTCGCACAAGACGAGGGGTTAAGGCCAGGCCAAGGGAGACCCCTCGGCGGCTTGGCGCCAGCATGGGACCTCCACAAAATAGTACACCGGGCCAACCGGCGGTCACGGTGCCTGGCACGTGGTAACTCACCGGCCAGCCTGCTTCGATGAGGGCTTGAGGCAGACGATGATGTGGATCCCATCTGCGAGCGCGTACTTATGCGCGTGTACGAAGCAATACCGGAGTTTCACTATAGGTCGGACCGGTATTGCTGCAGTGCCAAAGATCAAGGCAGCAACCGCTGCGGTCCTTTTCAGGCTGTCTGCGCATCGCCGTGGCATGAGACACACGGCGCCCGCACCAGGGTAGAGCCCAGCTAACGGACTTGCACCAGCTCCGTGCCAATCTTCGGCATAAATGCCCGGGAAACGGACAAACACCTTCTACGCGCTCGGGCACGGAAGATGCATAACCCAAGATCAGCAGGCCAACGGCGGCCTCTACTGTCCCTGATCATCGGCAACGCGGGGACCGAAATTGTGGACAACGGCGTCCCGCCCGGGCAACAGCATACGGCTGATGCCCGGATGCGGACGCCTTTTTTCTTTTTGTTCTGCCCCTAACGTTCGAAGGAATGCCCGATGGCTTATCTAGCCCCTGCTGAGTTTGTCGCCAAGATGGTCGATGCCGGCGAATCCAAGCTCCTGATGTCCACCCGGGATACCCTTATCCGAGCCTATATGGCTGGCGCAATCCTGGCGTTGTCCGCCGCGTTCGCAGTCAGTGTCAACGTCAATACCGGCAACCCTCTGATCGGTTCATTGTTGTTCCCGGTCGGGTTCTGCATGCTCTATCTGCTGGGCTTCGACCTGTTGACCGGTGTCTTTACGCTGGCTCCGCTCGCTGTACTCGACAAGCGGCCAGGCGCCACGTGGGGTGGCGTGATGCGCAACTGGGCACTGGTGTTCTGCGGCAATTTCGCGGGCGCACTCACTGTGGCGCTGTTCATGGCCATCATCTTCACGTTCGGCTTTAGCGAGGCCCCGAACCTGATCGGCCAGAAAATCGGAGGTATCGGCGAAAGCCGCACGGTTGGCTACGCTGCCCACGGCGCCGCAGGCATGATTACGCTCTTCATCCGCGCCGTCATGTGTAACTGGATGGTCTCCACAGGAGTCGTCGCGGCGATGATGTCAACTTCAGTTTCCGGCAAGGTCATTGCCATGTGGATGCCCATACTAGTTTTCTTTTATATGGGGTTCGAACACTCTGTCGTAAATATGTTCCTCTTTCCCTCGGGCCTGATGCTCGGCGGCAAGTTTACGCTGATGGACTACCTGCTTTGGAATGAACTTCCGACGGTGCTGGGCAACGTCGTAGGTGGCTTGACGTTCGTCGGTGCAACGCTGTACTCGACTCACTACAAGACTGCGCCCAAGCGCGTCCTGGCTTGATATGAGGGCCTTGCGCCTTTCGATCGGCCAGCATTCGGAAGCGGGGCGCAAGCGCATCAACCAGGACTTCCATGGCGCGATGCTCCCTAACGCACCGCGACTTGGCACCAAGGGCATCGCCGTCGCGCTGGCCGATGGCATCGGCAGCAGCGCGGTCAGCCACGTGGCCAGCGCTGCGGCTGTCCGCACCTTCCTCGACGACTATTATTGCACTGCGGAGTCGTGGACTGTGCGCCGCGCGGCACAATGTGTGCTGGCGGCAATCAATTCGTGGCTGCACGCGCAGACCCAGCGCAGCGATGCGCGTTTCGACCGGGACCGCGGCTACGTCTGCACCTTCAGTGCCCTCATCTTCAAGGGGCGCGAGGTACACCTATTTCATATCGGCGACTCGCGCATCTACCGGCTGCATTCACAAGCGTGGGAACAACTCACGGAAGACCATCGTATCCGTGTGTCCTCAGTCGAGTCTTACCTGGGGCGTGCGCTAGGCGTGGGCCCCACTGTTGAGATTGACTATCGCTGTTGGCGCGCTGAAGTTGGCGAGGTTTATCTCCTTGCCTCAGATGGCGCCTATGAGCATCTTGATGGCGCAACCGTGCGCCAGGCCTTGGACGCACACCCCGATGACCTTGATGCCGCCTCGGGGGTGCTGGTGGCCACTGCGTTGGCGCGAGGCAGCAACGATAATGTTACTGTCCAGTTGGTTCGCGTGGATGATTTGCCGGATATCGATGCCCGCGACATTCATCGTCAACGCGGGCACCTGACACTGCCCCCGCTGCTGCAACCGCGCATGCACTTTGATGGCTATCACATCGTGCGCGAACTCCATGCGAGTTCACGCAGCCATGTGTACTTGGCAGTGGATCAGCACAATGGCCGACATGTCGCGCTGAAAACGCCTTCCATCGATCTGCGCGATGATCCGGACTATCTTGACGGCTTTCTAATGGAGGAATGGGTAGCCCGCAGGATCGATAACGCGCATGTGCTCAAGCCCCATGCAATCGATCGTCCACGACAGTATTTGCACGTAGCCATGGAATATGTTGACGGTCATACGCTGCGGCAATGGATGATAGACCATCCCACTCCCGACCTCGACACGGTACGTCAGATCATCGAACAGGTCGCCAAAGGGCTGCAAGCCTTTCATCGTCGTGAAATGCTGCACCGAGACTTGCGGCCTGAGAACGTGATGATAGACCGCACCGGGACCGTGAAAATCATCGACTTCGCGGCAGTGCATGTGGCCGGCCTGGCCGAAGGCACAAGCAGCCGACACGCGCAAGCGTTGGTGGGTTCCTTGCAATATACCGCCCCGGAGTACTTTCTGGGGCACCGCGGCTGCACCGCGTCGGATCTATTCTCGCTGGCCGTAATCACCTATCAGATGCTAACCGGGCATTTGCCCTATGGTCTGCAGGTGACACGCCTACGCACCGAGAGTGATCTACGACGCCTGCGATATGTCGCAGCGCGCGAGCGGCGGCCTGAACTGCCCCCTTGGATCGACGCGGTGTTGCGCAGGGCGTTGCACCCCTGCGCGAGGAAGCGGCAGGAGGCGGTCTCCGAGTTCATCCAGGACCTGCGCACCCCGGGGGGTCAATATGAGAATCACCGTCGGACCGCGCTCCTGGAGCGCAACCCGGTTGTCTTCTGGCAGTCAGTCACGGCGTTGCTCGCACTCTGCGTAATGTTGCTGCTTGGCCTGCGGCTCACTGGCCATTGAGAGCGGAAAGGGATCCCGCTTCCAGTGGAAGAGACTTGGGGTGGCGCCGACTTCATCAAACGTATCGTTGCTATCCCGACAGATCGATCGGAGGGATATAGGTTTTGGACGAAAAAGGAGATGCAGATTCCGATGTATCGTCCCGGCGCGTGCTCCACGCCTGATTCGGCTATTCCCATTCTGATGTCAAGATTCGCGTTGGTGAGCCGTCAATCGATTGGTGGCGATAACAAATCAGTCCGCCCGGAAGAGCTTCCGGTTCAGTTTCCGGACTGTGCGCCCACACGGTACTCTCATGGCCAATGTCGACGGGTCAAAAGGAGTCTTCACTCAGTATTTATTCCACAGGCAAGGCATGACATCTCTCCTCAAAAACATCAAGATCGGGCCCCGCCTCACACTTGGCTTTGTCAGCGTCGTGCTGCTGATGCTTGTAATCGTCGGTCTGGCGACCAACAACTTCAACCGCGTTAGCGAAGCACTCAACAATCTTCTTCAGAATGAATGGGTAAAGGCCGATGCGGCCGCCACGATAAACGCCAGGGTTGCGGCCAATGCGCGGCGAACCATGGAACTCTTCTTTGCTACGGATGACAAGGAAGTCACTCATATCCGTAACGAGATCGAAGACAACAAGAGGGCTATTTCTGGCGCCCTGAAATCCCTAGACGAACTGGTGGTGCTCCCGGAAGGTAAGGCCTCGCTAGCCAAGGTGAAAGATGCTCGCATCGCCTATGTGAAATCGTTCTCGCAGGTCGACAGGCTGTTAGCGGAAAATCAGCGTGATGAAGCGCTCAGGGTACTGAAATCTGAGACGCTGCCGATGCTCGATAGCTTACAAAGCCATGTCGAGACCCTCGCAGAGCTCCAAACGAAGCTGGCGCGTGAGCGCGGCGCGGAAGTCGAAGGCGGCATTCAAACGGCCTCCCGTTCCATTCTCTGTTGTGGATTGGGTGCCCTCGTTGTTGGGCTGCTTTTTGCTCGCTGGATGACCAAGTCGATAACTCGGCCGCTCTACCATGCTGTCGAGGTCGCCCAGAGTGTTGCCGCAGGCGACCTGGCTTCGTCAATTCGGGTGGAGTCGCGCGACGAGCTCGGCCACCTTCTAAAGGCCATGCAAACCATGCAGGTCAACCTGGAAGGCATTGTCGCGGATGTTCGCGGGGGAGCAGAAGCGGTGCTGTCCGCGTCGATGCAGATTGCCCAAGGCAACCTCGACCTTTCGTCGCGCACGGAGCAGCAAGCCAGCTCATTGGAGGAAACAGCCGCCTCGATGGAGGAACTGACCTCCACTGTCCGGCAGAACGCGGACAACGCGCTCCAGGCTAGTCAGCTGGCGGTGTCGGCTTCCGAATTCGCGGCGAAAGGTGGCGAAGTGGTATCGCAAGTGGTGCAGACGATGGGATCGATCAACGAATCTTCCAGGAAGATCGAAGATATCATCGGTGTGATCGAGAGCATTGCATTTCAAACCAATATATTGGCGCTAAATGCCGCGGTGGAGGCAGCGCGCGCCGGAGAGCAGGGTCGGGGATTTGCTGTCGTGGCCGGCGAGGTGCGCATACTGGCCCAACGATCCGCGGCAGCGGCTAAGGAGATTAAGTCGCTGATTGACCACTCAGTAGAAACGGTTAGCCAGGGCAGCAGTTTGGTCCACCAGGCTGGTAGCACCATGGCCGAGATAGTGGAAAGCACGAAGCGCGTGACTGACATCATGGGCGAAATCACGGCCGCTACTCACGAGCAAAGTTCAGGAATCTCACAAGTGACTCAAGCGATCACGCAAATCGACGAGGTGACGCAGCAGAACGCCGCCCTAGTTGAGGAGGCTTCGGCAGCAGCGCAGTCGATGCAAGAACAAGCAGGGGGTCTCGCGCGAGCGGTAAGCGTGTTCAAACTGGGTAAGGCGTCTCGAGCGCCGATCACCAAGACTCGAGCGCCCGCAGTTATGAATGCAGCGACAACGACTCGAGAAGCTAACGTGCCTGGGGCAAAAGCTCGATAAACCGCTGCCGGCGCAACCATGGAGATGAACGCCGTTCCGCTTAGTGGTGCGATAGCTACGGACGGGTGGGAACAGTTCTGACGCGACTGCCGCCTGGTGCGAGTAGCGCCACCCATTCACGCACGCCGCTTCGCCCTCGCCCCGGTCATTTGCGACCACAGCAGCAATGCCAGGTTCACTGGCAAGGCCAGCGCCGATTGCCTGCCGCAGCCCCCACCGGCATGCCGGATTGGCTTCTCATGGCTTCAGTGCACTACGATCGGCCATCCGCCTAGCTGCCTCCGGAGAATTTCGCATGACTCAAGATCCAGCGTTCCACCACAATCGTCAAGTCGAAGATGGCCTCTGATGCTGAACACGTCTTACTCGGCGGTGGCGGTTGATCAAGCGCCTTCCCGTTGCGGCGCGACGGTCGGTGAGTCATACCGTCGTCGGACGGTAAGGGCGAGACGCATGTGCTTTTTCATTAGGCGCCCCGACGTCAGCAGGGTTCGATCATCCCTTCGCGACCCGCTATGGTAGGCAGTAGGAGCCCAGCGAGATCGATTCTCTGCCGTTCATATTCAAGGAGGAGGACCGCCGCTGTTCGCGTTGTCGACGCCTGAGACGCCATTGGTGTCGGTCCCATCGGTTCTCGCCACTGTCATTGCGGTCAGCACGGTTGCACAGCAGCTTGAGCATTGCTAAATCCAGGCATAGTCAATTTTCCTCCAAGGAGCTCGCGAGGCACGCGCGGCGGATCAGGGCTGCTGTGGAAGCGTCATGCGGCTGCGCCGGTGCGCCTTCCAGTTCGCGCTCGATCGGACGGGCCAGCATCTTGCCGAGTTCCACCCCCCATTGATCGAAGGGATTGATGTTCCAGAGGGCGCCTTGCACAAAGGTGCGATGTTCCGACATCGCAAGCAAGGCACCAAGGTGGAACGCATCCAGCCGCTGCAGCAGCAGCGTGTTGCTGGGACGGTTCCCTTCAAACACCAAATGCGGCACCAATGCCTCGTCAGCCTGGCCCTCGGCACGTATTTCGGCGGCGGTGCGCCCGCGCAGCAGTGCTTCGCCCTGAGCAAAGCAATTTGCAAGCAGCTTGGTATGGTGGCCGGGGAGTGAGCTATGCGGTTGCAGGCACGCAATAAAATCCACGGGCACCAGTTGAGAGCCCTGATGAACCATCTGGAAATAGGCATGTTGGCCGTTGGTACCAGTGGTGCCCCAAACAACCGCTGCCGAGCCGGCCTCCAGCGCCGCGCCGTTGTGCTGTACCGACTTCCCATTGCTTTCCATCTCAAGCTGCTGCAGGAAGGCCGGCAGCAGTTCCAGCGGCTCGCAATACGGCGCGACGCAACGACTGCCGGTTCCAAGGAAGCTTCGGTACCAGACATCCAGCAGACCCAGGATCATCGGCATGTTCTGTTCGGGCGGTGCGCTGGTGAAATGCCGGTCCATGGCGCGTGCGCCATCCAGCAGCTGTCGGAATCGGTCAAACCCGATTGCCACGGCAATCGACAGGCCGACCGCGGACCAGAGCGAGAAGCGCCCACCCACCCAGTCCCAGAACGGAAACATGTTGGCGGTGTCGATTCCGAACGCCGCCACGGCATCCCGGTTGGTGGACACGGCCACAAAGTGGCGGGCCAAGTCTGAATGCGTGGCGCCATGCCGCAGGAACCAGTCGCGCGCGGTGCGGGCGTTGGCCATTGTCTCCAGCGTGGTGAAGGTCTTGGAGCAGACGATGACCAACGTGGTGGCGGCATCGAGGCGAGCCAGCGTGCGGGCCAGGTCATAGCCGTCCACGTTGGCGACGAAATGCAGGCGGGGGCCTGGTTCCATCTCTTGTACGAGGGCGCGGCACACCATGCGTGGCCCGAGGTCGGAGCCGCCGATGCCGATATTGATCACATCCGTGATGGCACGACCATCAAAGCCGGTCCAGTCGCCGCTGCGCACTTCATGCGCGAACCGCTCCATCTGCACCAGCACGGCCGATACATCTGCCTCCACCGGCACGCCCAGCGCACGATACCCGTCGCCGAGGTGGGCTCTCAGTGCCATGTGGAGCGCTGCGCGGCGCTCGGTAGTATTGACCGGTTCGCCAGCAAACATGGCATCGCGCCGCTCGCATACGCGCGCCTGGCGGGCGAGTGCGAGCAGCAGGGTCAACGTGTCCTCGGTGACACGGTTCTTGGCGTAGTCAAGGGTCAGGCCGCAAGCTTCAACCGTCAGACGCTCAGAGCGTGCCTGGCCGCTCGGGCCCGCGAACCAGTCGCGCATATGAATGTGGCGAATCCTGGCGGCATGCGCGCACAGGACCCGCCAGGCGGGAAGGGACGTCGACATCGGGACTGCTCCAATGCTGTAATCGGCAAACGCGGGGATCGAGAATTTGCCGGCCGCCCGTTAGGCTGCGCTTTTCTCTACGGGGAAGGAGCTTCGCTGCTCGAGGTAGCTTCCAAAATGCGTGCCGACTTCGGGGTGCTTCATCGCATACTCGACCGTGGCCTTCAGGTAGCCCAGCTTGCTACCGCAGTCATAGCGTGTGCCCTGGTAGCGGTAGGCCAGCACCTGTTCCTGCCCGAGCAGGGACTGGATTGCATCGGTGAGCTGGAACTCGCCGCCAGCGCCCGGCTTCAGCTGGCGCAGATGGTCGAAGATGCGTGGGCTCAGAATGTAGCGGCCGACCACGCCCAGGTTGGACGGGGCCTCGTTCGGCGCCGGCTTCTCGACGATGCCCGATACCTTGATCACGCCTTCATCCCACTCGCGGCCGTCGACCACGCCGTAAGAGCGGCTTTGCTCGGGCAAGATTTCCTCGACGCCTAGCACGGAGCAGTTGTAGTGGTTGTAGAGATCCACCATCTGCTTCATCACTGGCGGATTGCCGTCGATCAGGTCATCGGCCAGCATCACCGCGAACGGGCTTTCGCCCACCAGCTTGGCGGCGCACAGCACGGCATGGCCCAGGCCGAGCGCTTCCGGCTGACGCACGTAGTAACAATCGACGTTGGCGGGCTTAATCGAACGCACCGCGTCCAGCAGGGCCCGCTTGTTCTTGGCTTCGAGCTCCACCTCCAGTTCGAAGGCCTTGTCGAAGTGGTCTTCGATCGCGCGCTTGGAACGGCCTGTGACGAAGATCATTTCGGTGATGCCGGCGGCCATCGCTTCTTCCACGGCGTACTGGATGAGAGGCTTGTCGACCACTGGCAGCATTTCCTTGGGGCTGGCCTTGGTGGCCGGCAGGAAGCGGGTGCCCAGGCCCGCGACCGGGAAGACGGCCTTTGTGACGCGATTTTCCACGTGAAGTGATTTCCTTCGGATTTGGCGTAGCCCTTGCCGGAGACTAGCGGGGCTCGCGTTTGAGGTAAAAAAATGCCCTCCCATCAGCGCCGTAGTATGTCGGCGCTAATGGGCAACCGTCATGCCAGGGATTGACGCGAGAGAGTTTCATTGAATGGCTTAGCTTTTCAGGGGTACGCGCACGAGCTTGCCTTTCAAGGGCCAAGGTCTGAGCGCCAGGACCCAGGCACAGACCAACGGCCCAAGGATGGGAACCAGCGAGATATAGGCATAGGCGGAACTGAGACGTGTCGCCCTGAACACCATGTGGAAGGGGACGAACCATGCCGCCTCGAAGACGACGAACGCAAGCAAGTAGGCCATCGCGGATTACCGGTGAGGTGTGCAGACGCTGAAAGGCGCATGGGTGGTTTATGTTGCGCTGCAAGGTGATTCTACTCACTTGCCTCGTTGGCCCTACCCTTCGAAATGAGGGATTCAAAACTGATGCCACGCCGCCGATGACGTCCTTGCTCGGCAGGAAAATCGTCAGGAGCGAATGATTTACGAACTTGCATCGCGATACTCGTATTACGCTGCTGGAATTCCCTCCCCCTTCAGCGTTTTTCAGGGCCTTTTTGGGAGGGGGAAATTCAGTTTCTTCAGAATGGCAGCGGCCCCACGGCGGAGCGGGGCGGTACCGGCGGGAAGCCGATCGGATCTGTCTGCCGCTGGAGCGCGTATCGCACGTACATGCCGGCATACCACTGGCGGTAGTCGCGTGCGTTGTCGATGCCTAGCAGCCCACCGACGAACAATTGCTGTGCCGCCTGATATTCGACCGAGCCGACCAAGCTGTAGGCGAGGCCGGTCTTGGACTGTCCAGGGTAGACCGCCGAATTGAGGCTCGTTAAGTTGTTAGCCTTGGCAAGCGCGACGGCGGCGTTGGCCGCGGCCTGGGCGCTGGCATCCGTCGGAAAGTACGGCGCGTCGTCTTCATGAAATGCCTGGATGCCGAGGGCGCCGCGCATGTGATATGACA
The DNA here is from genome assembly GCF_019602855.1 of Cupriavidus pinatubonensis. Taxonomy (GTDB): domain Bacteria; phylum Pseudomonadota; class Gammaproteobacteria; order Burkholderiales; family Burkholderiaceae; genus Cupriavidus; species Cupriavidus pinatubonensis. The sequence continues at coordinate 275,276 of NZ_CP080769.1, read as the reverse complement.
ACCGGCCCTTACGTCCTTCCAGCGCCAGCGGCACCGTCACGGAGAAATAGGTTTGCGGGCTGAAGTAGCCGCCATGGCCAAAAGTGAAATAACGCAGGTTCTCGTTGTAGCCCATCGACGTGAAGTTGATGCCCGACGTGAAACGCTGCGTGTCGGAATCGATCAGCCTCATATAGAAGCCGCCACCGCCTTCCCATTTGTTGTTGCGCGCGACGTCGTGGCCGGTCAGCACGCTGTATCCGCCATATCCGTAAATGCCGAAAGAACCGTCGCTCCAGCCAAGTTCGGCGCGGCCGCCACTGGCCATCACGCCGCCCCATGTCAAGCCCGCGCGCTCATCGCGTGCGCCCGCGTAGGACAGCAGGCTATCGGTCACCGGGCGGCGTGAAGCCGCCACGCCGAGCGTGGTCCGCTGCGTCAGCGGCAGGCTGAAGCGGGCGCCTGCATTGACGTCTATGTACCGGAAGCCGAGCGGCGTGCTGCCAATATCCACGCCGAAGCGGTCGGTCTCGTACGCCACGCCCAGTGCTACGCCAAACGCACTCTGCGATCCCGCCGACGTCGAGTTCAGGCTTTGACCGAACAGGTTCTGGCTGGTGCCTGGAACGACCCAGCCCAGCGGGCCGGCGCCGAAGCGACTGCCATTGTTGAAGTCGGCGCCGACGCTGCCCGCATCCAGCGCCACCGGTGTCACGCGCGCCACCAACTTGCCGTCGCCGACCGCGAACCTACCTTCGCCTACCACTTCCAGTTCCGTGAGCTGGCTCATGCCTGAGTCGCCATTGCGGCCGCGCAGCATGGGGCCGCCGGCAAGAGAACTCGTGCGCCGCTGTTCGATCTCGCGCAACTCTTCGAGCGCCGTCTTGGGGCCGGCGGGCACTGCCGGCACATCGTCATCCGCGAACCATGGCTCGCGTGACTGGGCGCCCAGCGGCGGCTGTGCCGATGCGCCGGCGTAGGCCGACGAGCTCGGGAAGTCAGGCTTAGGGTACGCCTGCTGGGTGGGATACCCCTGCTGTACGGCATTCGGCGTCCGGCCCGAGGCGACGGCGCGCGCTGTGGTTCGCACATTGACGTTGTTCGCATTTGCCGGGTAATACGACACCGGCATGGCGATTGCGCCGGCATCTGTCGCCGCGCCTGTCGGCGAACGCGTCGCCATGCCGACAGGCTGCGATATATAAGGCTGGCCCGAAGCCGAAGTGGGAACCTGTCGCCGCGGCGCGGCGGGCGCGGTCGCGTTTGACATGGGCACCGGTTGATAAGGTGCGTAAGACCCGGCGGGCGGCAGGGTCGACGCCTGGCGCTGGCCCGGCAGGCCGACGAAAGGGTTGGCCGGTATGCGGTCGAAGGCGATGCCGGCTCCCTGCACGCCTGTGCCGGCGCTCCCCACACGGCCTTCGGCAGCGACGGCAGCCCGGAAATACTCGGCTGCCTTGGCGTTCTTGCCCTGCGCCTTGTACAGTCGGCCCGCCGTAGTCAGTACGTCGGGCGAGTCAGGGGCTTGCTGCAGGGCCCGTTGCAGCGCTTGTTCGGCCCAGTCGTATTCCTTGGCGGCGGCGGCCGTACCAATGGCGGCGAGTCGCAGGTCCAGGTTGCGCGGCTCCTTGGCGAGCACGCCTTCGTACAGTGCCAGCGCCTTGTCGTTCACGCCGGCCCGCGCGTACATGCGGGCAAGGCTCGCACGCACCGACGGATTGCCGCCGCGCTCCGAGAGTGCCGTGGCAAGCGTGTCATAGGCGGCCACCAGGTCGCCGGCCGCCGTTAGCGCGTCCGCCTGCCGAACGATGTAGGCAATGCGGATGTCGTCATAGCCGCGCCCCTGTTCGGCCGTCATGTCAGCATTGGCGAGTTGGCGCAACAGGCCGGCGAGCTCCATGTCCTGTCCGGATTTGAGCAGGACGGCGGCGTACTGAAGCTGCATGCCCACGTCGGGCAGCGCTGCACGGCGCATCGCGGTGCGCATCAGCGACAGGGCACGCGCGCCATCACCCGCGTCGGCATAGGCCTGCGCGATTGCGCCCGTCAGCTCGGCGTCCTGTCCGGCATAGCGCTCGGCTTGTTGCAGCACACCGATGGCGGCGGACTGCTGGTCGGCTGCGGCCAGCTCGCTGGCGCGCACAGCCTCGGCGTGCACCCACAGGCGCCTCTGGAGCTTGCCCATGTCACTGGTGCGCTGGTTGGCGGGCACGCGCTCGAGCAAGTCAAGGCCACGCTGCCAGTCGTTCGATTCGGCGGCTGCGAGCGCGCTGGCATACAAGGCATCCGGCTCGCCCGGCACGGACAGCAGCAGGTTGTCCATCACGCTGCGGGCCTGGTCATTCCTACCCATCGCGATGTAGTGGCGCGCGACTTCAAGCCGCACCCACGGATTGGTGGGGTCGCTAGCCATTGCATCTTCGAGGAGCCGGCGCGCGCTGGCCGCGTCGCCTTGCTGCATGGCTTGGTGTGCCTGGGCGCGCGCCTGGTCGGCGCGCAGCCTGCCGAACGGGACGAGCTGTTCGCGCTGTGCTGGCGTCATACGCTCGACAAGCGCCAGTGCCTCAGTGCTCTTGTTCTGCGCGCCCAGCACGTTGACTAGCCCGCGCAGCGCGTCGACGTTGCCGGGCTGCGTCCGCAGTACCCGGCGGTAGCCGGCTTCGGCCGACGTATATTGGTGCGCATCGGCCTGCAAGTCGGCCAGCGCCGCCTGGGCAGTGACTTCATTCGGGTCGGCCCGCTGAGCCTGCTCGAGCAGGCGACGTGCCTCCGTTGCGTTGCCCGCGCTGCGCTGGTCGGCGGCACGCTGCACAAGCAGCCAGTAAGTGGCGCTGTTGCTGGCCTGGCGGTAGCGGTTGCCGGCGCCATGACGCGACGCCTGTGCAAAATAGTCGGCGGCCTCGGCAAACTGCTGTTGCTTAAGCCGCAGCACGCCCATCCCGCCCAGTGCGTCGGCATCGGTGGGGCGTTGCGCAATGGCGCTCTGGAAGCGCTCCGCGGCGCGCACAAGGTCGCCGGAGTCTAGTGCGGCGAAGCCCTGCTGCACGCTGCCGCGCAGCGGATCTTTCTGCGCCGCCGTGCCGGTTGCCGGGGTTGGACGCGCCGCCTCCAGTTTGGCGCGGATGACGGCGTCGTCGGGATGCGCGGCAAGCCACGCCTGGTAAAGCGGTGCATCGCTGGGGCGGGCGCCAAGCCAGCCGAGCGCGCGGCGCCAGCTGTCGGTGGCTTGCTTGCCGACATCGGCTCGAGTGGCAAGGCTTTGCAGCTGGCGGATACCTTGGTCTCGAGTGCTGTCGCGATAGGTCAGATGCTGGGCCAGCGCCAGCTGCGCACGGGCGTCAGATGGATTGGCACGGGCGAGTCCCTCCAGGCCCTGGCGCGCCTGCGCCCAGCCCTGGGGGGTGCCGCCCAGGGTCTGGTAATACTCGAGGGCAAGGTCACCTTGGGGCACGTAGCCACCTGTGGCCTGCTCATAACGCTTGACGGCCTGCTCGGCCTGCCCGCTGCGCGCGAGTTGGCGCGCCTGCTCGATCTGCTGCTGCGTGCCAGCGGAGCCTCCCCTGGCAATCTGATCGCTGAGCGCGCCCACAAGCGTTGAGCCCGGCGCGGCCTTCTGCAGCCGTTCCAGGTAGCTGCGAGCCGACTGTGCGCGCCCCGCCTCGAGTTCGGCGATGCCCATGCCATACAGCGCGTCGGGCTGCGAAGGATTCATACGCAGCAGCTTTTGCCATACCTCGGTGGCACGGTCCTGTCGGCTGCGCGCCTGCCAATACTTGCCTTGCTCGACGAGCGCCTTAACCGGATCGTCCTGTGCGCCGGCCGACGCGGTGACCCCGGCCAGTAACGCCAGCATTAGCACATGGCTTCCTACACGCCGACGCGGGGACTTGCGAATCCGGGTCACGCCCGCGGACATGCTTTGTCTCCGGTCTCGTCCTGCAACCAAGGTAGCTCCAGTTGTCCCGATGGGACGAAGTGATAGTAGCCGTCGGCGTGGCCGAGGCCGAACAAGCCGAGGACGGTGTCATAGTAGGCCGGCTTCACGGCAGCGTTGCTCAGGCCTTGTGCCCGGATGCGCTGCAGGGCGGCTTCCGGCGACCCGGCTGCGAGCAGGAATGGGACCAGTGCGGCCGAGAAGCCGAGCGGCCCCTCGCCCTTGAGCACGCCGCTTGCGGCGTGCATCTTCTCGGGCGGCGCGGACCGTCTCTGCATGATCTGCGCCACCGGGGCAAGCGTTCGCATCAACCTGCGTGCAGCGGCGTCGCCCCTGGGGGTGACGCCGGCCCAGAGGTAGACGCGGATGGCGTCGTAGCTGCTGATGTCGCCCTTGTCCGGGTCAATGTCCCAGTCGGGTTGCTCGCCGGGCTTGACGCGATAAGCGGACCAGTCCGGCACGATGCCGTGCCCGGCCACCGCGTCCACCAACTTGGGAACATGATCGGCCAGCGCGCCCCATGGGCCAGACGGGTCGAACGTGGCCAGCCGACGCAGCAGCGGGATGGGCAGGTAGCTGGCATTGACGCGCCACAAGCGCGAGCCGTCCGCCCTGGCGTGGGCGAAGCCCTGCGGTCCGGGCAACAGCATCGGACCGAAGCCGGGAAGCGTGACTACCTCGTGCTTCGCCACCTGTCTCAGCAAGGCACGTGCAGCGTCTTCATAGACCGGTGCCTTCCACACCCGCGCGGCTTCGGCGAGCGCGTAGGCATACCAGAGATCCGCATCCGAGGCGGAGTTGGCGTCGAGCACGCCCCAGGAGCCGTCCTCTCTCTTTCCCCAGCGCCATGCGGGCAGCTTGTCGGTCAGGCTGCCGGCGCCAAGATGGACAATACTCCACTGCCAGGCCTTGTCGAACGTGGCCCGGTCGTTGGCGATCAACGCGAACATCATGGCGTAGGACTGGCCTTCGGAAGTGCTGTGCTGCTCGCGCACGGACAGGTCGATCACGCGCCCACCGGCCTGCATGAACCGGCTCAGAAATAGTTCGTAGAGGGGCCATGAGCAAGCGCCGCGTGGCGGCGCCTGGGTGGCCGCGCCGGCCGGCAGCACGGGCGCAAGAGCGCCGAGCAGGCTCAAGGCGCTGGCGCCGAGCAGCCGCCGACGGCGCAGAGTTGGGCGTGGTCGTGTCATGGCTGGCCTGTCGTGCGCCGTTTGGCGCGGCGGCGAAGTGTGAGGAACAGGGCGGCGGCTAGCAGCGGCGTGGCGACGACGAGCATCAAGACCATCGTATACGGCCGCTGCGACAGCCACCAATGGAGGTATGTCCACGCATTGAGCTTGCCCACGTAGTAGCTCTGCTGTGCCGCGACGCTGTTGACCTTCGTTCCGCGCACCAGCACCAGGCTGCCCTGCACCCGCGGCAGGCGCTCGGCGTCGAGCAGCATGTCGGTGACAGCCTGTAGCCCGCCTGGCGTGCTACTGGTAATGACCACGACACTGCGGCCCGGGACCAGCGGCGACTCAAAGCCGGCAAGTGCCGCATCGGTGCCCGGACTGTCGATCGACAGGCTGGCCTCGACCGGACGGTTACGGTTACCGTCGGCGCCATTCCACCAGCCCATGAGGTCTGAATAGACTTCCGTCAGCGTAAAGCGCTTCACGCCGCCGGCCAGTGACATCGGCATGCGGTCGGCCCACTGTGACAACAACGGCTGGTTCTGCGCGGTGCCGATGACAAGCAGGTCACGGTCGCCAGCCTGCTGGACGTCGGTCGGCGCTGCGATCTTCACGCCGGTCGCCGGGTAACCGGTCGATTCGCCCATGCGACCCATCAGGGTCAGGTAGGCTGAGTAGTCTTCCGTGGAAGGCTCCGACGGCAGCACAACCGCCGTTTCCGACAGATCGGCCATTCGCGTGAAAGGAAAGCCGCTGTTGCCAAAGGCAGCCAGGTCGGGCAAGGCGATAAAGTGCGGCAGGCTGGAGATGTCGATGGTCGAATCGGGGTCGATGGCGCCCTTGACGTTGTCGACCAACACGTCCTTGCAGGCGCCTTGCTTCGGGTAGTCGTAGTAATAGTGGAACTGCAGTTGCGACTGCGCTGGCAGCATGAACAGCGGCAAGTGGAGCGTTTGTCGCTCCGGCACCGAGCCATTCGGCAGTACGCGTGCAACAAGCGCAGACGCTTTGCCACCACTGTCCTTTAGTGAGTGCAGCGAATAGGCGTGCAGGAACTGGTGGTTGACGTTGATGTTGAGCGTCGATTTGTCCTGTGTCGGCCGTGGCGTGTAGCGGAAGCGCAGGTCGATGGGGATACCGCCCGAGCGCCAGCCGAACAGGTCGGGCGGCACACGGAAGCTGACGCGCACCAGGTCCGGCTGGTAGCCAGATACATTCAGCTGCTCGACTGGTATCAGTTCACCAAAACGCACTGGCCTGTCGTTGCGCAACCACTTCGGCGCATCGTAAGGCTGGCGCGGCGCCATATCGTCTAGCCTGGTGATGGTAGCGCGCGGGCCTGACAGCGCCTTGGCCCCGAGTGCGAGGGCGCTCGCGGCCGTCTTCAGTTCGGCGCCGTCGCGGCCCATCACCAAGAGGAGTTTGCTGCTGGCATCATTTGGATTGGGCACGATGGCAAGCGTCGGGCCGTTGAGCTGCGGCAGCTCGATGCCGGCCGGACGCTCCTGCTGGGTAACGAACACCACTGCGTTGCCGCTACCTGGCACCTGGTTAAGTGCCACGGGGAACGAGGCTCCACGGTATCCCGCCAGCCCTCCAAACCATGATGAGACTGCGCCGGCCGCCTCCAGCGTGGCAGTCGATGGCGCGCCCGAGAAGATGAATGGCAGCTTCAGGCGACGGATGTCGCGGCGATCAAAAAAAGGCAGCGGCAGCAGGGCCAAGTCATTGGCGAGCGCCACGGGGCTTACGGTCAGCTCCAGGACACTGGTGTTGCTGATGGTAGCCCAAAGGCTGGAATGGAATGGATCTTCGCAGTCATTGGTGTAGTGGCCGATCAGCTGCAGGTTGAGGTGGTTGAACTCCGTGATCAGCCGCGGCTCGATGGCCAGATCCTTTTCCAGGATGCTGCCGGCTTGCTCGCGAGGCACGGGCACCGTATGGGCGACCTCGCCATTGACCATGACGTTGATATGCGACAACTGCGGCAGCAAGGCCGGCGAGTAGCTATAACGCAGCTTCAACCGGGCGCCGATGACAACCTCGTCCGCGCGCACCGAGAATGGCACACCGTTGATGCCGTCCACGCCGCGCAGTTGGAACGGCTGCTCGGCGCCAAGCTGCTTGAGGGTCATCGACACGACTCGGCTGCCAGGACGAGCCGCCGGAGCCCCGGGCACGGTCGGCACCGGAGAGGCCACAGTGGCAACATCGACCGCCGGGCTACGCGACTGTGCCTGCGCGCTGGTGCCCACACAAGCCGCGATAAGGGAAATGACGCAACGGGCCAGCAAGCTGGCACGAACCGGGGGGAACGGCGTCATCATTCAGGTGAATTCCTTGTTGCCGGGTTGGAAAGGGAACGACAGGATCAAATGGGACGGGGTACGGGAACCAGCAAGCTGGATACCCCGGCTCACGAGCGGGCCACATCCCTGCGTTTGATGAGCTTGCGCAATTCGCGCCCAAGGTGGAACGCTACATTGCGAAAGCCAAGGATCCCAATCTGCATGATCTGGCGCAACGCTAGTCTTGGTGTGTCGTGCGGCTTGGCGCCCCACGAATCGAGCCAGGCATCGGCACGGGAGAATGTGCACTGGATGAAAGTCATCTCCTGCGCCGGGGTCATGTCTTCCAACCGCAGGCCGGCTTGTTGCTGGTCCTGGAATACCACCGTAGCCTTGAACACGTGCTCGGCGTTCTGTAGGTAGAGCGAAATGCCAATGGACTCACCCACGTGCGTCTTCACGCCATCGGGCAGCCGGATACCGATGCCGCCCTCGGCAAAGTCCACGGTCTCGCAGGCGATGGCGCTGCCGTCCTCGAACCGCAGCGTCGCAGGAAGCTTCATGGACACGCGGTGTGCCTCGCGTACCTGCCGCGACTCGCTCGCCACGGCGATAGACGCACCGATGATGATCAGGTTGTAGATCGTCCAGAGCAGATTCAGTACCACAGTAGTCTGCTCGTGCGGCATCCCTGGGCTGCCCCGGACAAGCTGGCCAATTCCCAGCGCCAGCCCCAGCAGGTTGAACCCCAGCAAGAGCAGGTAGGGACGGGAGATGATCCAATCGAAGTAGGCTTCTTCGATCACGCCCCCTTTGGGCGTCACGTTGAACTTACCAGCCGCCGGGTTGATGAAGGCAACCAGCGTCGGCCGCGTGATGTACCAGGCGAGCACGGATTCATAGACCTCGTTCCAGAACGAATGGCGGAAGCGTCCCTGAATGCGGGAGTTGGTCATGTTTGCGTGCAGCAGGTGGGGCAAAGCAAAGATGGCAATGCTCAACGCCGGCGCATGGATGACGTGAGCGCCGAATAGCAGGTACGCCAACGGTGCTGTGAGGAACACCAGGCGTGGCAACCCGTAGAAAAAATGCAGCATCGCATTCAGGTAGCACAGCCGTTGTGGCAGCGATAGGCCTGGCCCGAGCATCGGATTGTCGACCCGGCAGATCTGCGCCATGCCGCGTGCCCAGCGGATGCGCTGGCCGATGTGCCCCGACAGGCTTTCGGTCGCGAGCCCCGCCGCCTGGGGGATGGCCAGGTAGGCGGTGCTGTACTGGAGACGGTGCAGCTTCAGCGCGGTATGGGCGTCCTCGGTCACGGTCTCGACGGCGATCCCACCCACTTCCAACAGAGGCGCCCGTCGGATGATCGCGCAAGAGCCGCAGAAGAATGTCGCGTCCCAGAAGTCGTTGCCGTCCTGTACCAGGCCGTAAAAGAGCTCACCCTCGTTGGGCACATCCTGGAATGTCCGGAGGTTCTTCTCGAACGGATCAGGCGAAAAGAAGTAGTGCGGCGTCTGCAGCATGGCAAGCTTGCTGTCATTCAGGAACCAGCCCATGCAGACTTGGAGGAAGGAGCGCGTCGGAATGTGGTCGCAGTCAAAGATGGCGACGTACTCGCCGGTGGTGTGGGCGAGCGCTGCGTTGATATTCCCTGCCTTGGCGTGGCGGTTGTTGTCGCGAGTGATGTGCTTGACGCCAACCTCCTCGCAGAACTGGCGGAACTCATCGCGGCGGCCATCGTCCAGCACATAGACGTTGATCTTGTCGCGCGGCCAGTCTAGGGACATGGCGGCGAAGACAGTTGGCTTCACTACCGAAAGCGGCTCATTGTAAGTAGGGATAAAGATATCCACCGTAGGCCAGTCGGCAAGGTCCCTCGGCATCGGCATTGGCTTGCGCTGCAGGGGCCATGCAGTCTGGAAATAGCCCAGTAACAGGACCACGAAAGCATAGAGTTCCGCTGCCAGCAGCCCGGCACCAAAGGCGAGGTCGACCCACGAATCGAAAGCGACCGTGTCGGTCACGCGCCAATACATATAGCGGCTGCTTGCCGCCAGCGACAAGACGACCAGCATCAGTGTGGCCAAGTGGCCCCTGGTCTTGGAGAGCACCACCGCGATCAGGTAGCAGGACAGTGCGAAGCCGGCCTGTTGCCAAAAGTCCAGCGGTACCGTCACGATGATCAAAAACAAAACGAGCCCGAAAAGCAGTCCGCCGACGCGCGCAACGGCGCTGTCCCACACATCGAAGGCCAAGAACCATTGGGCCAGTGCCGGCTCTTGCCGGCTCTGCGAAGATTCGCGACTGGTGGTGTGCTTTGACGGCGTGTTGGAACTCATCCGGCTTCCCCAGGGCTGCCCTGCAGCTGTTGGCGTAACCAGCCGGCGTAACGACGGATCTCCTGACCAGCCTGGCTGTGCGGGCTCTGTTCGATAATGGTGCGGTCATGGGCTAGTGCCTCGGGAACTGCCTGGTCCTGGTGGATCACGCCAAGAACGCGTTCGCCCAGCTGATTGCGCAGAATCTGCACCACGTCCTTGCCCAGTTGGCGCGCCATATCGACCTGGTTAATCACCAGCATCTGCCCAAGGAAGTCGGACCGGTGCTCGCAGTAAGTGCGAATCAGGTCGTTCATCAGGGGTAGCGTGGCGTACGAAGCAGCGTCGGGCAACGTCAGTGTCAGGCAGATGTGCGCGCACGATAGTGCCTGCCGCATATAAGGCGACGGCCCGGGTGGGGTGTCGATGATGACAATGTCGTTCTCCGCGAGTCCGAGCAGGTCCAACTGGCTGCGCAGCCAGTTGGGGTGCGTCGTCAGATGCCGCTCGAAGACTGAGCGATCTGCCTCATTCAAGCTCCCAAACGGCATCACGAGCGCTCGCCTGGCTGCCCAGATGCTTCCCAGCCACGGCTCGCCGGCGAGTGTGGCGCGGGCATGGCCGGCAATGTCCTGCACCGGCATGCCGAAGTGCAGGCGTAGCGCATTTTGCGGGTCGAGATCGATGGCGAGCACGCGCTCGCCCTCCTGCGTCAGCATGTCAGCTAAGTTGGCCGACAGAGTGGTCTTGCCAACCCCGCCTTTTGCGGAAACAACGGCGACAATTTTCACGGACGCTTAGTGAAAGACGGTTTCTAGCTGCGCTTCACGCGCTCGAGGAACGACCGGCGCGTTACAGTGCGCTCTGGCTTTGCCGGCGGTGCGGCCTCTCCCTCCAGCCTGGCGAAGACCTGGGCCAGCGGGCTTGACCCCGGCGCCGTAGATGCCACAAGGTACCCCGCGCCGGCGAAGCGCTGGTTGGACGAGTCCGCGCTCTCGGTCCCGAGCCGTACAGGGACGGGTTCGGGGCGCCGATGCAATGACGGAGGCGCACTGTTGCTGACCTCCCTGTCCGTGCTCGGTAAAGGTGACGCTATGTCGAGGGACTGCACCGGCGGGATCGTGGCGCTGCGGTCCATCCGCAGAGACGCCAACAATGGCCAGCGTTGCTCGGATTCCGCGGCAGCATCCTCGCGCACGATTTCGCGATAGGTCTGTGAGTGTCCGCCAAAGCGGCTAAAGAGTTTTGAGAGGTCGTCGGACTGGCTCATGAAACACAGAAATTGGTCACGCTTGAGCACGCTCTGCTGCGCTCTTGGTGAGGGTTTTAGCGCGCGAGCCGGAACTCGATGCTGCCAGCCGGATCGAACGGCGTTATCGCAGAAACCTTCAAGGCGTCTGACGAACCCAGGGCCATGAACCATTGCTGATAGGCCCCTTTAAGAAAATCAGCCAGCCACTGGCCGTTATCGTCGTTTTCCCCTCGCACAACGGGTGCGCAGTGATGCCGCACCAATAGAGCATCGCCTGTGTCGCGAATCGTGGTCCAGCCCCAGTCGATATCCAGCCAGACCTGCGCCATCTCGCGCTCGGCTTCCTCGAGTGTGGTGCACTGGGCAGGCGCGAAGCGCGCGGCAAAACGGGCCCCTGACTTGGTCATGAGCGCGCGTACCCCGGCCTCTCCGAGCTGTTCAAAAAGCTCCTCCGACAGGCCCCCAATAAAGTCGTGCCATTGCAGCGAGCAATGGCGCTCGGCGAGATACTGCAGTACAGCGTCATCCACTTCCATACTCCTCGCAAGGTTGTCCACGGTGAAGAGACGGGGAGAGCCGCGTGGCGGAAATCCTCACGTTCGATGCGCTGAGGATTTTCGCTGCAGACCTGTGCTCGAACCAATTTTTTGGATCCACTCAAAAGAGGGGATCGAAACTCATACGACGGGCAAGTCTTGGCCTGCCAGGAAGACAAAAGCGGGAAATCGGACGAAACAAAGAAAGAGGGTGTAGGCGCCAGGGATACGCGCCCACACCCTTTAATTGCGGCAACGGGGTAGCCGCGTGGAATTGTGTGGCACTGCACCATTAGCGGTACCCCTCGAGCGTTGGGACTGACCGCAGTGGACGACGCCGGGCAATTTGAGCGTCTATTCAAAACAATCCCTACTTAAGCGTGGGGCCCACCGAAGCAGGGTAAGCCCCAGGTCTGCCCCAATGAATAATCGACCGCGGCAAGTCTGACCCCTTGCCTTTTCCCGTACGGGTGTAGACCTCCCTGCGTCTACACCCTCTTTTTTTGATGCCTCGAAAAATTGCGGAAAGCTGGGAAAACGGCCGGAAATCCGATTCGCAGCGCGCATCGAAGCCAGAGACCGGAACATGCGGAAACAACAGCGACTAGCCAGCTGACCCAGGATTCAACGCGCAGCCACGTAATTGACTTTCGAACTCTCGACGCAGAACGTCTTTTCCCCCTATACCGCTTCACGACCATCTCGCCAGTTTGCGGGTCCACTCTTCAGGGGGGATAGAAAACTCGCTAAAAACGCCTCTTGCGCCTTGAAGTTGTAGCCGCTGGAGCCATACACTTCGGCCGGTCATATGACAAATGCCGCAGTGCAAAAAAAGCGCATCATCGCGCCAAGCAGCACGAAGCCAACACCGCCAAGTTCAAATCCGCAGGCAGCGCAAACAAGCGGAAAGGCACCAGCGGGTGCCATGTCGAACAAGCGGAATCACCGCGACACAGCGCGCTGAGGAGACGGCGGGCAATGCGGTTTTCTAACACAAGGGAATACTCGAGACGTGCTAAAGCTTTCAAGCAAGCAGACGTTTGGCAGGGCCGCAATGTGCCTGGGGATTGTTCCATTGCTGGCTTCCTGCGCACTCGCACCGGGGATGCGCTTCGACCCGCAGCGTCCGCTCGATCCGGAGGACCCGCAATCGGTGCCAAAGATCACGCAGATCACGCCGGCGGTGGTGCGATCGCTGAAGGCATCCACACAGCCAGCGAACGCTGGCGTGGAGGAACTGTTCGCAGAGCCAAAGCCCTATACCGTAGGCATCAGTGACATTCTCTCGATTGTTGTGTGGGATCACCCGGAACTGGTATTTCCCACGCAAACCTATTCGATTGGCACTGCGTACGAGATTCCGAATTACAGCGGTGCGGCCAACGTGCCGGGTTACGTCGTGAGCCCCGCGGGCACCATCCAGTTTCCTTATGCCGGTGTCCTCAAGGTTCTCGATCGCACGCCCGATGAAATCCGCGGACAGCTGACCACCCAGCTCAAGCCTGTCGTCACGATGCCGCAGGTAACCGTGCGCGTGCTCGCCTTTCGCAGCAAGCGCGTCTACGTGGATGGCGAAGTCAAGACGCCTGGCCCGCAGAACATCGACGACGTACCCATGACTCTTGTCGAAGCGCTCAACCGCGCCGGTGGTGTCAACGTTCTGACAGGCGACAACAGCCGCATCCGCGTCTCCCGCGAGGGCAAGAGCTACTACGTCAATCTGCCCGCGCTTCTGCAGCAGGGTATCGACCCCGCCCGCATCCTGCTGCGCAACGGTGACATCGTGCGCGTGGAACAACGTGAGGACAGCAAGGTATTCGTGACCGGTGAAGTGGTAAAGCCGACTCCGGTGCTGCCGCGAAATGGTCGGCTTACGCTCAGTGAAGCCATCGGTGAAGCTGGCGGCGTCAACCCGCTCTCGGCCAATGCCAAGGAACTCTATGTCATCCGCAAGAGCAAGGATGGCGAAGCCGAGGTGTTCCACCTGGACGGCAAGTCACCTGTCGCCTTTGCGCTGGCCGAATCGTTCGAACTGAAGCCGAAAGATGTCGTCTATGTGGATGCCGCTGGGGTGGTCCGGTGGAGCCGCGTGATCAACCAATTGCTGCCGAGCGGGAATTTCTTCACGTCCACGGCGAACGCGATCAAATGATCAAGACTGTACTGGTGGTTTGCATCGGCAATATCTGCAGGAGCCCGATGGCACAGGGGCTCCTCAAGCAGGCATTGCCGGATGCCAACATCATCTCCGCTGGGCTTGGCGCGCTCACGGGCCAGCCGGCCGATGCGCACGCTGTCGATGTCATGCGCGAGATAGGCGTGGATATCACCCGCCACCGGGCCCAGCAACTGAGCCGCGCCTTGACGACGCGTGCGGACCTTATTCTCGTGATGGACAACGCCCAGCGGCAAGACCTCCAGCACTTGCATCCGGCTACCACCGGTCGGGTCTTCCGTCTTGGCGAGCTAGCCAGGTTTGATGTGCCCGATCCCTATCGCGAGGCGCGTCCCTCCTTCGAAAACGTGCTGCAGTTGATCCAACGCGGCGTGGAAGCGTGGGTGCCGCGAATCCAGGCGCTTCGATAAATGATTGAGTAGTGATGCAGATGAACCAGACTCCCCCTCCAGTTGTTGTCGCCGCGCCTCCGGAGGACGAGATTGATCTCGTCCGGTATCTTGACGTGCTGCTCGCCAGCCGTTGGCTGATTGCATCTATTGCGGCTGTGGTGCTGGCGTTGGGGGTGGCTTATGCATTCCTGGCGCGGCCCATCTACCGGGCCGATATTCTTGTGCAGGTGGAGGACAACCCGAACAGTGCCAACAGCCTGCTGGGTGACGTTTCCAGTTTGTTCGATGTAAAGGCGCAGGCTACGGCGGAAATTGAGATCCTCCGCTCGCGCATGGTTGTGAGCAAAGCGGTCGACAATCTGCGGCTCTATATTTCGGCAAAGCCCAATTATTTTCCTTTCTTCGGTTCCAGCATCGCCAGCCGAGCCAAAGGTCTGTCCGAGCCAGGTCTATTTGGATTCGGAGGCTTCGCTTGGGCCATGGAATCTATCAATGTTGAGCAGTTCGATGTCCCGGAATCCCTTGAGGGCGAAAAGTTCAAGCTGATAGCGCTGGGTGAAGGCCGCTACCGAGTGGAGCATTCAAGCTTGGATGCGCCCCTTGAAGGGCATGTAGGTCAGCCGCTGACTGCGGAGCAGACTGTCGGCGATTTCACGCTCCTTGTAACGGAGATGAAGGCGAAGCCGGGTATCACGTTCAACCTAGTGCGTAACTCGCACCTGCAAACAGTCGAGAAACTCCAGGATCAGCTCCAGATTGCCGAAAAGGGAAAACAAAGCGGCATCATCGGTGCTTCCCTCGATGGAACCGACCCCAAGGTTACAGCGAGCATCCTGAATGAGATTGGTGAAGAGTATGTTGCGCAAAACATAAAACGCAAAGCCGCGGAGGCAGAGAAGTCGCTTGTGTTCCTGGGGGATCTGCTGCCACAACTCAAGGGCGAGCTGGAACGGGCAGAGGTGAAGTACAACGAGATGCGCAATAAGCGCAATACGTTCAACCTCAGCGAAGAAGGAAAGGCATTCCTGCAGGAGAGCGTGACCGCTGAGACCAGCCTGCTCGAACTGAAGCAAAAACGCACGGAAATGCAAACTCGCTTTGCGGCGTCTCACCCCGGCTTGCAAGCACTCGATCAGCAGATTGCAACGCTGAATGCGAAAGTCGCAGGAATGGCTTCCCGCATGAAGACCTTTCCCAACGTAGAACAGGACACACTGCGTCTGATGCGCGACGTGCAGGTCAACAACGATCTTTACGTGGGATTGCTTAACAACATGCAACAGCTCAAGCTCGTCAAGGCGGGCAAGGTCGGAAATGTACGGCTGCTCGACAACGCACCGGTCCCCGAGGAGCCCATCAAGCCCAAGAAGGGCATGGTCGTGGCGCTGGCGGCTATCCTCGGCGTTCTGATTGGTATTGTTGTGGCTTTTTTGCGCAATGCGCTGTATGGCGGCATCACAGACTCCCAGGACATTGAACAGCATACAGGCCTGAGCGTCTATGCGACCGTTCCATTATCGAGCAGCCAGACTTTCCTCACCGAAGAAATCCGCCAGCGCAAGCGCGGCAACTTCGTGCTCGCGGAACGTAATCCCAATGAGCCAGCAATTGAAAGTCTGCGCAGCCTGCGCACGGCGCTGCAGTTTGCCATGCTCGACGCGGACAACAAGCGCGTGCTGCTCACTGGTCCCACTCCGGGCGTCGGCAAGTCATTTATCTCTGCCAACCTCACCGCGGTGATGGCTCTGAGTGGAAAGCGCGTGCTGCTGATCGATGCCGACATGCGCAAGGGCCACCTGAACCAGTATTTTGGCAAGTCCCGTAACAACGGGCTGTCGGAAGTGCTGGTCGGAAAAGCGAGTTTTGAGCAGGCGGTTCACCGCGGCGTACTTGAGAATCTGGACTTTCTCAGTACCGGCAGCTTGCCTCCCAATCCGGCGGAGCTGTTACTCAACGAGCGCATGGTTAAGCTTCTTGATGAGTTGGATCACCAGTACGACCTTGTCCTGATCGATACGCCCCCAGTTCTTGCCGTCTCCGATACCGCGATCCTCGCCGCCCGCTGCGGCACGGTGCTCCTGGTTACGCGGTTCGAGAAAACCACTATCGGCGAAGTGGCAGAATCCGCCAAGCAACTGCGCCAGACAAATGCCGATGTGAATGGCGTCGTGTTCAATGGCCTGGATCCGAATGCGTATCGCTATGGATATGGATCGAAGTATGGACGGTATCGCTATGCGTACTACGGGTATGCAGCGGATACCACGACAAAGCAGTTGACGGACGAGGGCAAATGAAGGCCCGTGACCAGTTGAACAGCAGATAGGGATTAGGTCCACGTCGGTCGCATATACCGGCGGCTGAGCCGGCATAGAGATCGGCCATATATCAGCCAGCTCAAGGAAGCGGGCGAATTTGCGTGATAGGCGGCAAGCGCAGTCATGAAGCGCCTGTGGCTACCGCCTTCCCACCGACCGTTCGGACAGTAGGATCTGCTGCTTAAGGCGGCCATCGAGTTGTCCGGAGGGATTTCTCCATTACAGGGATAAGCCGCCGCCCCCTGGCGGCGCGCCCTCTCACGTCTTGCTTACGCTGAGAGGCTGACTGACATTTGATTTGGCAAAGGAGAGGCAGATGCAAGAGCCACCCGTGATCGTCCCCGTCGTTCTTTGTGGTGGGTCCGGAACACGCCTGTGGCCGCTGTCACGCGAGGGCTATCCGAAGCAATTCCTCAAGCTTCTAGGTAACCGCTCGCTGCTGCAGGATACGTTGCTGCGTGTGCAGGAGATTCCGGGCATTGGCGCACCATTGCTTGTCACCAGTCATGCGCATCGGTTCATGGTGGCGGAACAAGCCCGTGAGATCGGCATCCATGACGCCGAATTCATGCTGGAACCGCATGCCAGGAATACTGCCCCTGCCTTGGCCGCGGCTGCGTTGCATGCGCTGGCCGCGGGGCAGGATCCGCTGATGCTGGTGCTCCCGTCCGATCACCTGATCCGGGACACGTTTGCGTTCGCAACCATCGTGACGCAAGGGGTTGCCGCAGCGCAAGCCGGAGCACTTGTCACCTTTGGTATCGCGCCCACCGCCCCCGCTACCGGGTACGGCTATATCAAGGCAGGTGCGCGCCGCACGGAATCTAGCTTCGAGGTTGCCTGCTTCGAAGAAAAGCCCTCGTTGCCGCGCGCAAACCAGTTTTTGGCGGAGGGTGGCTACTTCTGGAACAGCGGAATCTTCCTGTTCCGTACCTCGGCGTTCCTTGCGGAGCTGGAGGCCTTTTCGCCTGAGATCCTGCGCGCAGTCCAGGAGTCCGTCAGCCTCGGCCAGAAGGACCTCGATTTCTTCCGTCTCGATGAAGCAGCATTCGCGCGCTGCCCAAGCAACTCCATCGACTACGCCGTCATGGAACACACGACGCGCGCGCAGATGGTGCCGTTTGCCACCGCGTGGAGCGACGTTGGTGCGTGGGACGCCGTGTGGGAACTCGGCACAAAGCAGGCTGATGGAAATGTCACGACGGGTGATGTTCTCACGCACAACGCCAAGGATTGCCTGGTCCATGCGTCGCACCGCCTGGTTGCCATTGCAGGCGTGGAGGACGTGATGGTGGTGGAAACACCCGACGCGGTGCTCGTGGTGCACAAGGACCAGTGCCAGGACGTCAAGGCGCTCGTGGACATGGTTCGCAAGCAAGGGCGCAGCGAAGCCGCGGACCATCGTAAGGTCTACCGCCCGTGGGGCAGCTATGACTCGGTTGACGAAGGCCCGCGCTACCAGGTCAAGCGCATTACGGTCAAGCCGGGTGCCAAGCTCTCCATGCAAATGCACTATCACCGCGCGGAACACTGGATCGTGGTGAAGGGTACCGCTCGCGTGACCTGCGGCAACGAGACCTTCCTGCTCAGCGAGAACCAGTCCAGTTATATCCCACTGGGCACCATCCACCGTCTGGAGAACCCCGGCAGCGTCCCCCTCGAACTCATCGAAGTGCAGAGTGGCAGCTACCTGGGTGAGGACGACATCGTCCGATTTGACGATGTTTATGGCCGCGCGCCCGCACCTGGATCTAAGGCCGAACTGGCCTGATTGACCCGAATCTCAGAACAGAACACCGACAATGACCAAGACGACTCAAAAGACCGCACTCATCACCGGCATCACGGGCCAGGATGGGTCTTACCTGGCCGAATTTCTGCTTGAGAAGGGATACATCGTTCACGGCATCAAGCGCCGGGCCAGCTCGTTCAACACCTCGCGCGTGGATCACATCTACCAGGATCCTCATGTCAGCCACCGGAACTTTGTGCTGCACTATGGCGACCTGAGCGACAGTACCAATCTGATCCGGATCGTGCAGCAGACCCAGCCGGATGAGATCTACAACCTGGGTGCCCAAAGCCACGTGGCCGTGAGCTTCGAGTCCCCGGAATACACGGCAGACGTGGATGCGCTCGGCACGCTGCGTCTCCTCGAAGCGATCCGGATCCTTGGCCTGGAGAAGAAGACGCGCTTTTACCAGGCATCCACGTCGGAGTTGTATGGCCTGGTGCAGGAGATTCCGCAAAAAGAAACCACCCCGTTCTATCCGCGCAGCCCGTATGCCGCAGCAAAGATGTATGCCTACTGGATTACCGTGAACTACCGGGAGTCCTACGGCATGTATGCCTGCAACGGGATACTGTTCAACCACGAAAGCCCGCGTCGCGGTGAAACCTTCGTGACGCGCAAGGTTACCCGCGGCCTGTCAAACATCGCACAAGGCCTGGAGAACTGCCTGTACATGGGCAATATGGATTCACTTCGGGACTGGGGGCACGCGCACGACTATGTGCGCATGCAATGGCTGATGCTGCAACAGGAGCAACCGGAAGACTTCGTCATTGCGACGGGCAAGCAAGTGAGCGTGCGGGAGTTCATCAACCGAAGCGCCAGTCAGCTGGGGATCAGGCTGCGATTTGAGGGGAAGGGTGAAGACGAGGTGGCCGTGGTAGCAGCGATCAGCGGTGACAAGGCACCGGCTCTGGCCGTCGGTGACGTGATTGTCAAGGTCGATCCGCGGTATTTCCGTCCGGCCGAGGTGGAAACACTGCTGGGGGACCCGGCCAAGGCCAAGGCCAGGCTTGGCTGGGAGCCGGAGATCACGCTGGACGAGATGATCGCAGAAATGGTCGCCAGCGATCTGGACCAGGCCCGGCGCCATGCATTGCTGAAGCAGCATGGGTTTGAAGTTGCGGTCAGCGTGGAGTAAAGGACATGAAGAAGAACACTCGGATTTTCGTCGCTGGTCATCGTGGAATGGTAGGTAGCGCCATCGTCCGCGCGCTGCAGGCGTCCTCCCGTGCAGTGCAAATCGTGACGCGCAGTCACGATGAACTGGACCTGATTGACCAGCATGCCGTGCGCCAGTTCTTCGCGCAGGAAGATGTCGGCCAGGTATATCTGGCCGCCGCAAAGGTCGGAGGAATCCACGCGAACAACACTTTCCCGGCTCAGTTCGTCTATGAAAACCTGATGATCGAGGCGAATGTTATCCACGAGGCGTGGCGCGCGGGGGTCGACAAGCTTTTGTTCCTTGGCAGCAGTTGCATCTATCCGCGACTTGCGGAACAGCCAATGGCCGAAGCTGCGTTGCTCACGGGGCCACTCGAGCCCACGAACGAACCTTATGCGATAGCAAAGATCGCCGGAATCAAGCTATGTGAAAGCTATAACCGGCAGTATGGAGCTGACTTCCGCAGCGTCATGCCATCAAATCTGTACGGTCCGGGCGATAACTATCACGCGGAAAACAGCCATGTCATCCCGGCGCTGATTCGTCGTTTTCATGAGGCAAAGCAGCATGACGCGCCCACGGTGGTCATTTGGGGTACCGGCAGGCCTAAGCGCGAGTTCGTGTACGTCGAAGATATGGCACGAGCATGTGTGCACGTCATGGACCTGTCGCCGGAAGTCTATCGTGCCCATACGCTGCCGATGCAGAACCACATCAACATCGGCTCGGGAGAGGAATACTCGATCGCGGATCTGGCTGCAATGGTGAAGTGCGCCGTAGACTATCAGGGGAACATCGAGACCGACCCTGCCAAGCCCGATGGTACGCCCCGCAAGCTTCTGGATAACTCACTGCTCAAAGCACTGGGGTGGCGCCCCGAAGTCGGCCTCCAGGAAGGACTTCGCCTCGCATACGAGGATTTCCTCTCCTCCCTGGCGCGCTCGAACACGGGCACGGATAGTGCAGTTCGCCAATAGCCTCCAGCGCTTCAGAATGTACAGTCTCGTCACGCTGCCGTTCTATCTGATACCCCTTGTGTGGTGCGCAAGGAGGGGCATATTTGCTGCTTCCACGGTCTTTTTTGTCTACACCCTGCTCGGGTGCTGGCTACTTGGTGCGCTGATTGAAAGCGAACTGGTTACGCGCTCCATTCTGATAGCACCGTGGCTGATCAGGGTGGAAGATATTCCGTGGGTTCCGATGGCCGCCGTGAATTTCGCGGCTTTTGTTTCCTACAGGCTATTCAGAAGAAGCAAGGGCAGGTCGCGTCGCTGGCAAGCAGCACTCAATTTGCCGTCAAACAGGAAGCTGCTGCGCTACGTCTGTATCCAGCTATTTGTGATTGTCCTGGAAGTTTCATTGACAGTTTATCTGTACCAGGGCGTACAGGAATGGGTGAGGGCTGCCTACGCGCGTACCGTTGTCGAAAGCTCCGCTCTGAACTTTTTGTTTCCGGTGATGATAGGCGTGAATGTCTATTGCCTGGTATTGCAAGTGCTGATCAAAGCCAAGCAGCCGCCGCGATGGCTGCGCGGCTTGTTCCTGGGCGGTCTGGTGCTGCAATCGATATTCCTTGCACTTTCGGGCGGACGCTCCATTCTCTTGCTCTTCCTGATTTCGCTGCTGATCGTCCGAGTCAAGAGAATCAGCGGGCCCGGCTTCCTTGGAATCCTGGCGCTGGCCGCCGCATTTGTTGCAGCTTCTGGTTATATCATCTACGAACGGTACAGGGCACAGGGAGCGAGCGCTCAGTTTGAGATGAGCGCAGCATCGATCATTGAAGCATCCTACACCGGGCTACCGTTCATCGATCATATCGCCCTTTCAAAAATATATGCCGAGCGCCGCGGCAATGATTATGGAGAAGTCTATCTCAACGCGGTGGTGGCCTTCGTTCCGCGCGCGATCTGGCCTGAGAAGCCGATCCAGTTGAGCCGCCGAGTCCGCGAAGAGTTCTTCGGCGATACGGACGGAGGGGTGCCGCCAGGCCTGTTTGGGGAAAGCGTCATCGCTTTTGACTATTTTGGCCTGGCCGTGATGGCCCTGATCTTTGGGTTGATCGTGGCCAAGGTGGAAAATTACGTCGCAAATGCACCAAATGAGGATCTCGGCCGGCTGCGTACCGGAGTCCTTTCGACGCTGATTGGATTTATCTTGGTCCGCGGTGGCGTGGATATCGGTGTGTACCGCGTAGGATTGATCGTCGTCATTTATCTGCTATTGGAACGGTTAATGTCGAAATCTGTGTACAAGGCCCGCTATGTTGCTGTCCCTCATCCGCAATAAGAAGCTGGTGAACCTGGTCATGGGAGCATTCATTGGCCAGGGATCGATGCTGCTTACGTCATTTGTTTTGATCTCCACAGGGCACCCGCTCGCAGGTGCATTGACAACCGCATTGGGGGTAAATGCGCTTCTGCTCGTCGTGATCGACTGGGGCGGACAGGTGCTGCAACGACAGGCTGCGAGTGCCAGCGCAAAAATGCTGAACCCGCTCGAGTTCGCAATAGCGAGGCTACCCATCCTGTTGCTGGTGACGTTTGCCTTGATCGTAGTTCCTGCGGAACTCTACGGCGATACCGGGGTAAAACGCTTCTTGCTGGCCTCGATGATAGGTCTCTGGTTTAGCATTGCGAATATGTCTGGATTCCTCGATGTGGCCGACGACGAATCGACATACGGCCTGATATCCGGTCTCAATTATTTTCTCGTGGCCATATATGTCACGGCCAGCTTGATCATTAGGTTCTCATTGCGGATAGAGATAGCCGGATGGATAAACGGGGCAGCGCTTGCCTGCATCTCGCTGATGACTCTGCACTGGACGCGGCGCCAGCATGGGCTGAAGCGCGCGAGCCTGGATCGGAGGTCGATCGGTTATCTGATCAAGGAGGGATTCGTGGTGTCCCTTACGCTTCTTCCCGGGCAAGTCATAGCGCGGGTGATCTCCGTCTCCATTCTGGGAGCCGGCGGTGGGCAAGAGGCCGCCAAGTTCAATTTCATGAAGTCATTTTCTGGCGTCTTCAACCAGTGTGTGATTTTGTTAAGACGGTCGGGATACAGCAAGCTACACCGTACAACCGTGAATAGTGGCAATCGGAGATTCAGGACGTTCAGCACCCAATACTCGACCATCCTGGTTGGTGTGATCGGCCTGCTTTGCGGCGGCCTGGCTCTGCTTCTTATCCGGCACAGATTGGGGCTATCCGAGTCCCTGATTCTTGCGGTATGCGTACACGGCGCCTGCTGGCTGCTCAGTTCTTCGTATTTTTATCACTACCAGATTGTCTCGTGGAACTGGCTTCCGTCGCTTCACGCCATCCTGACATGTATGGTGGTGGTCATGTCCGTTCTGTTCCTCATCCGGGTCGAAAGTGCTGTAGCGGGGATATTGATGGAGCTGTGTGTCTCATTCTTCTGCTTCGGCATTATTTTTCTTGCCGATCGAACCCGTGTTGTCTGACAGTTTCAGGCGACGGTCATTTTTGATTTCGCAATAAAATTTGGCGTCTACCTATGAAAGTACTCGTGGTGAATGCATATGGGCGCTCGAATCGCGGTGATTCCGTGCTGCTGGATGAGTGTGTTGCGGAAATCCGCGCCTGGAATCCCAAGGCAGCCATCTCCGCGGCTGTGTTCGAAGGGGCTGACAATGCGAGACGAGTTCATCCAGATATCGCGTGGTCGGAGCGGATCGGGAATGCACCGGGAGGCAAGGTGCACACCCTCTGCTTGCTGCTGGCAAGCTGGCTCGCGACCGTCCCTGGCCTCCGACGGCTGGAAAAATTGCTCCCGCCGGATCAGCAAAAGACCCTCAATGCCATGCGGGAGTGCAACGTCGTCGTCAGCTCACCGGGCGGCTATATCCACGATACGAACTTCGCATACATCATCGCTCTGTTCCATATTGAGCTGGCGACAAGGCTGCGGAAGGCTGTTGTGCTCGGTCCTCAAAGTATTGGGCCCTTGCATGGCCGCTTTGCAAGATGGCTGGCCAGCCGTGTCCTGGCACGGGTTTCCTATCTTTGCCCACGCGAAAGCTATTCAGCTAATTTCCTGGTTCGTGACCTTGGTATTCCCGAGCGGCAAGTCTACCGAACAGGCGACAGTGCGTTCTGGAATGACAGGGTGGAAGGAGATAGCGCCGCTGTAACGTCTGAGTTGCTGAGACTTGGCCTCGATGAGGGGAAGCCAATTCTAGGAATTACAGTTGTCGGCTGGACGTTTCCACGACATGCGCAGCCTAGTGCCGCTTACGATTCATATGTTGCGGCGGTCGCGGAAATCGCCGACAGAATGGCATTAAAGAATGGTGTGCTGCCTGTTATTTTTAATCAGGTTTCAGATGATCTTCCGACTGCGTTGTTGGTAAAAAAACGCGCTAAGAGTCAAATCGTTGTCGATGAGAAAAGCCATGAGCCATGGATACTTCGCGCTCTCATAAGACGCTCTACGATTTTTCTAGGGACTCGATTTCATTCTTGTATTTTTTCGATGATGGCGGGTCGCCCCACATTTGCCATTTCGTATCTGCCGAAGACAGAATATATTATGAGCGACCTTCATCTGACTAACAGATCAACCCCAATCGACGACGTCGACGTGGATCGCGTGGTTGAGAAGTTGTCAGCCGATCTAAATGACATCGCGCAGGCAGAATTGGAAATATCTTCAGCCGTTGATGCTTATCAGAGGGATTTTTCGAGGCTGCAGGATATTATGCGCTCAATAAACATTGAATGTGAGGCATAAATAATGATCCGGGCAGCATTTGTGGTCGCATCCATTTCGCGAAAAGGCGGAGGCGTTGCCGAGGCAGTTAAGCTTTTGGCTAAAGCGGTAAAGGAGCACCCGCGTATCTCGGTTGAGGTGCTTACTTTGAAGGATGAGCACTTTGATACGGATATAGCAGATTGGTCTGGAATCAAAGTTACTTCATTTCGTTATTTTGGACCCAGTAACTATGGCTTTTCGCCTGGACTGCTGATCCACATGCTTCGGGCGAATTTCGACCTATCCCATGTTCACGGATTGTGGATGTTTCACTGTTTTGTCATATTGTTATGGTCAAAGCTTCGTGGGAAACCCTATGTCGTAACTCCCCATGGGACCATGGAGCACTGGATAGTGGCACGGTCGCCAGTCAAAAAATGGATGGTATCGAAGATGTATCAGACCCGCTTCCTAAAGAGAGCATCCGCCTTCCACATTCTCACGAAGAAAGAGAGGGCTGACGTCGACTCAATGGTGCAGAACAGCGCGTCGATGGTGATTCCTAATTTTCTACCGCTGGCGACACTGACATCAGAAAAACCTCAATGGTGGGAAGACGGGTTTCAGAATAAGAGAATTTATTTGTTCTTCGGAAGAATTCACGAAAAGAAGGGATGGCGGGAACTTTGCGAGGCCTGGGATAATCTGTGTAGAACGGATTCTGGGTTCGCCACGCGCTCACAACTGGTATTTTGTGGATGGCTTGACGGGTCAGAAGATTTCCGCATGCGTGTTGAGGCATTACGACTCGCTCATGAAAATGCATGCTATGCGGGCCCGCAGTTCGGAGGCGACAAGGCATCTTCAATACAAGCCGCGACAGTATTTGTCTTGCCATCAAAAAGCGAAGGGCTACCGATGGGGGTACTAGAAGCATGGGCGGCTGGTATTCCAGTTCTCATGACAGCTGCCTGCAACTTGTCGATCGGATTTGACGAAGGAGTTGCCTTGGAGATCGGGGAAAGCAGCGAGGAGATCTTGGCGGGACTTCGTATTGCGGATAGTTGGTCGCAGGATGATATTGATCGTATGTCTTCTGCCTCTAGAAATCTCATTAAGGAACGATTCTCCACGGATTCCGTATCCTCGAAGGTGCATGACCTGTACGAGCATGTACTCAACGATCTGCGGTTCACCTAGTGAAAATGAAGAGGTACGCACGGGTATTGATGTGGAGCGCAACTCGTTTGGAGTTGAATTATGATGAATCGAATGAGGCGAGCAATAGTAACGCGATGGAGTGGTGCGACACTTGGCGCAACCACGTTGGGGCCATTTCTGCGGATCGTAGATTCTAAGGCAAACGAGCTGGTTGGCTCCCGACAGTCAGTCAGTGTATTTGATTTTATGTCTGAATCGCAGCGAACCGCCGTAGTGAATTTCGATTTTGGTGTTGACCAGTTGCGAGCAATAGAAAGGGCTCAAGACTATCTTCAAGCCATGGGTGGCGGCCAGGTGTATTTTCCGTATGGTGGCTACGGAATCACAGAGCCTATTATAAATCGAGCAAATATTTCGTTAGTTGGGAACGAACGACTGCCAACACTGAAGAATGTCAATAAAGAATATTCGTTTAGGATGTCCTCCATTTTTTCCCCGGGGAATTTTCACCCGGAGTATGTCGGGAAGTTGAGGCCGATTCCGTGCGATCGAATCAAGGTGGGAAATTTCGTAATCTTGCAAAAATCACACGATGCTGCCGCATTGATCCAAGATGATTGCGTGATAATCATGTCGGATGAATATTATATGTCCTCCGAGTTCAAAATTCAGAAATATATTTTTTTAAATGAAATCGTCTCCGTGGATGGCAATCTGGTTCAATTGAAGTATAGTATGGACCGGGAATTTGAGGGAGGGATTGTCAGATTGGATGGAACGCAGATCGGCCGAGACGGTGTCCCTCTTTTTTTCTGGCGCAACGGGGAGATTAGGAATTTTAGGGTCCACACTAACGGCTTCTATATTTCCGACTCTGCGACGCTAAATTGCAGATTCGACAACATTCGAATAGATTCTGCAAAATATGGAATTTACGGAAACGCATATCAAAGAACGGTATTTTCCAATATATCCGGAAAAGTGGCTGACGGAGTTGGCGAGACATCACTTTGCTCTCTCATGACGCGAATTGAGAATTTTAAATTCGAGATGAGTAAAGGCAGCGGGGACAGGCCGCAAACAGGTATAAGTATCCAGGAGAATGGCCGGAAGATTGTCTACAGCAACGGAAAGGTCGATTTCGGATCGGTGAGGCTTGGGGCGGCATTAATTAACTATATTAATGCAGAGGAGTGCAGTGTCCTTGGCCTCGAACTTGCCCACCGCGGTGCTCATGAGAACGCCGTGGTGCAGTATTCAGATGCGACGAGGGCTGGAAGAGTTGCCTGCGCCAATAATACCACGCAAGTGCAGTATGATGGGGTTCGCTGCGCTCGCTATTACAGCTTCTCTGGGAGCGATGACCCTAATAACGTTGTCGGAAACAAGATAATGGAAAGTAAGTTTGTGGGAACTGTTTCTTCCGGAGAGTGTGGAAGAATGGTGGCAGTTCAGGGGAAAAATACCATCAGGCAATGCGATTTTGGGGATGGAAAGCCCCTCTTTGGCGGCACAGTGAAAAATCAAGAATTTGAGGATAGCTACCTGGCGGTTAATCGAAAATTAGAGCTGCCTCGAGAGCTCTTCAAGCGGAATGTCATTCGAGGTATCCGCTCGCATACAGGGTTGCAACTGGCCGGCTAGCAACATGAAAAGCGGGGCCTCCGGTTGAGCGGCGTGGAGAACTTGGAGAGTTTTGAGAATGCGCAACGAAACAACCACGGATTGCATCAGGTAGCGAGTGTTTCGTTGCAGATATCCAGCGCTTCGATTTGGCGATCTGATGTTATTCTCGTACCATGATCTCCGTCGGATGTTGCGCCAGCTTTTCAGATGAAAGCTCCTGAGTCTTCAGGGCAATAAAGTACTCATAAATCGATTGAAGTGTAGCGTAAGTGAATCCGGCGCGACCGTCTAGAAATCCACGCTTTCCGAAATACAGAATTAAGAATTTCATAAGCGGTCGCATCGGCAGTCGGTAGAAGATTTCCTTCTGGTGGAATCTCCTTTGATGGAAATCGAGGCATGTGAACGCCTTTGAAATTCTGAAGGTTGGTTGACGTCGCCGATTCTCGATGATTTGCTTCGCTTCCAGAGTGCTGTAGTTATTGTGCCGGCTTATCCAGTGATACAAGCCCTTGCTGAACGGGAAGTGATCGAGGTAGCCAGGGATCTCGGCCGTGGGTCCGTCTGGGATCAAAATGGGATTGATGAGTCGCTCATAGCGCATCTTCTCGGGCCGGAATAGGCGCAGGTAGTATGGCGAGGCCTGAACGTGTCTGAGCCAAGTACCCATATAGAAATCACGTCGCCTTACGCTGAACGCGACTTCCACGGTTGCAGACTCAACTGCATGGATGAGGTTCTGCACCAGTGCTGCAGTCATTCGCTCATCTGCATCAATGCAGAACACCCAGGGATGCTTGAAAGGTAGATTCTGTAGGCCCCAGTTTCTATGTGAGGCTTCATCACCACCAAATGCGATCGGCGAGTTATAGGTTCGGCGGCTTACCGTTGCACCGAACTGCTGGGCGACGTCAACAGTTTGGTCGGTACTACCTGAATCGAACACATGAATGTCGTCGGACCACGCAACGCTCTGTAGGCATCCCGGAAGATCCTGTTCTTCATTCTTGGTGAGGATAAGAATTGAAATGCCGTGCTTGCTATTTGTCATGCGGAGTTCTCTTGCCAATGGGCTTAGCCGGCACGCCGGCATAGACCGTCCACGAATGTTCCAAAGGCTTGCTAACGACCGAGCGCGCGGCGATGACGGCTCCGGGTGGAAGCGTTACGCCTTGCGAGATGAAGGCTTCAGCGCAAATCCAGACATGCTTCTCCACGGAGATCGGCTCAGCAATCAATTGGAAATTCGGCGAGTTGTAGTCATGTGATCCGCCGCAAAGATGGGCTCCCTGAGAAATGACTGCGTAGTCGCCGATTCTCAGAAAGCTCATGTTGTAGAGGGTGACGCCATCGGCAATTCCGACGTTGTTACCTATATCGAGATTCCAAGGCGCCCAGATTTTCACCGCCGGGTACACGTGTACGTCGGTACCCAGCCTTGCACCGAAGACGCGCAGCAAAAAGGCGCGCCACGCGTGGAGCGGGCGCGGGCTTGGGCGGAACAGGAACAGCCATACCCAGTTCCAAAGCTGGCGCGTCAGGCGATTGCGCAGCGTGAAAGAAGGCTCGACTGTCGGGTCGTTGCCTTCGATGATCATGGTATTCGGGCTGGTAGGTGATACGCTCATCGGTCTCATTTCCGCCTATGACCTACGAGCTGCCGGGCGTCCGCCAACGGCGCCTTCGTGAATGACTGCCGTCAGGTTTTCCTCGAAACGGCCCAGCAGGCTGTCCAGTGCCAAGTTGGTTTCCGCGTATTGGCGAGCGGCGGCACCATAGGTGGTGCGAAGCGCATCGTTGTCTGCGAGGGTCTGGATCGCTGTCGCCAGCGCCAATGAATTGCCTGGTGCTACCACGATACCGCGCCCATTGACGACGTGGGCCACCTCGGTGTCATTGCCGGCCGTGGCGACGATTGCCTTTCCGCTGGCGAGCATGCCCGTTAGTTTTGATGGCATGACAAGGTCTGCCGCGTCGGCGCGTTGCGGCAATAGATGGATATCTGCGCTCGCGAGAAGCAACGGGAGGCGCTCCACAGGTTGCAGGGGCAGGAAGTGAGTGCGGGGAAGTTGCTCGCATGCCTCCTCCAGTTCGGCCTTGCCAGGCCCATGGCCACAGAGTATGAAGTGGACCTTTTCCGAGTGGCGGAGGATGCCGGCGGCTTCGCCAAGCATTTCCAGGCCTTGCTTTCGCCCCATGTTTCCCGAGTAGAGCGCGACAATCGCGTTTTTCGGGATGCCGAGCGCCTCTCGAATGCTTTGACCATCCACGCCCGGATGGATGGATGCGACATCGACCCAGTTGGGAAAATGGACCAGCCGGTTTGCGTCGATGCCCTTGGCTTGCGCAAGACGTTTCATGGCTTGCGAAATCGTCGACACGCGGTCGAATTTGCGCAGCAGCCAACGTTCGACCCGCTCTACAAGTTGTCGTGCGCGCTGGCTCTTTAGCAGGCCCAGAGCGAAGGCCGCGTCGACTTCAAAGTCCTGGATATGCAGCCAGGTTTTGCTCCCGAACACCTTGCCTAAGAGCAGGGTCGCCGGGGAACAGAACAGCGGAGGTTCGACAACGAAGACGGCATCGGGCTTCCAACGCGCCTGCCAGAAGAGCAAGGGCAGGGTACTGGCGGCGAAGGTCGCGAGGTGAACCAGGCGCTTGAGCCCGGAGGGCTTGCGTGGTACCCAGAGGGGCGCGCGCAGCACCGTGACGCCGTTGCGCATTTCCCGGGTATACGAAGACGCGCTAAAGCCTTCGGCAATTCTCCATTCGGGATAGTAAGGCGGTGCGGTGATGACTCGCACCTCATGCCCCCGCGCCGCCAGCCATTCGGCCTGTTCCGACGTGTATTTACCAATACCGGTCAGTTCGGGCGCGTAGTTGAGGCAGTACATGAGGATCTTCATGTGAGTAATGTCCCGATAAGCGTGAGGATCATGGCCAGGATCTACGGAAGGTTCGAGTGATAGAGGCGGTTTTTCGCTGGCAGGTAACTCCGGGCCGGTGCATTGGCGGCTCACCGTCTTATGGGCAATTAAGGCGGATACCACCGTGACGGCGCCAATGACGAGGGCGGCCGCCAGCAGATCGGTCAGCAGGTCTGAAAGGTCGGCCGAGCGGTACGGAAACAACGATTGAAACAGTTCATCCATGCCGCCTAGCATGGCAATGCTTGCCAGCGTGATGACCGCGCGGTGCCGCGAGAAAGCCAGGAAAATAGCGCCAGCCAGGCAGCCATACGCGACCAGGTGCATCAGCTTGTCGCCAAACTCCCGGTTGAGCGCCTGCGCTTTTCCGGGGATGCTACCCACCGCGAGCATCGTCAGAAAGAGCACGATGGCGGCCGCCAGACATAGCCTGCCGCGGGGCGTAACCAGCGCTGTAGCTTCGTGGGTTGGGCGCGACGGTTCAATACGCATTCCGCCCCGTCCACCCCTTAAACGCCGTCCAGAAAATAATCCTCACATCCATCCAGAACGACCAGTTCCGAATATAGAAGATGTCGTGCTCCACCCGCTTGGCCATCTTGTCCAGCGTGTCGGTCTCACCACGATAGCCATTGATCTGCGCCCACCCCGTGATGCCAGGCTTGACGCGGTGGCGCAGCATGTAGAAGTCCAACTGCTCTTTGTACATATTGTTATGCGCCATGGCGTGCGGGCGTGGGCCTACCACACTCATCTCGCCCCTGAGCACATTGATGAACTGCGGCAGCTCATCCAGGCTCGTGCGGCGCAGAAAGGCGCCGATCGGCGTAATGCGGCTATCGCCTTTGGTGGCCTGCGTAACGGTGCCATGCTCGGCATGGACCTTCATGCTGCGGAACTTATAGACATGGATGACGCGGCCATCCATGCCGAGGCGTTCCTGCTTGAAGAAGACTGGCCCCGGGGAGCCACGCTTGATCAGGACGGCAATGATCAGGAACAGCGGCGACAGGGCGATAAGTACGACGGCAGCGAAGGTGCGGTCGAAGATGGCCTTGATGGTGCCGCGCACGCCGAGCGCGGGCGGCTTGTTCATTTCCACCGCCGGCATGCCGAGGAAGTTGCCAACGTTGTGGTTGAGCAGGTCAAAGTCGAGCACGCTCGGCATCCATTTAATGTCGATGAAGTCATTGCGCAGCGCGAAATTGATCTCCTGCATCAGGCGGTACTCGCTCATGGGCAGGGTGAGCCAGATCTCATCCACTTCATGGTCGCGCGCGAAATCGGCGATTTGGGCGCTGTCGGTGATGCGCGGGCGTCCTTCTGGTGTGGGCTCGCCCTCGGGGGCGTAGATGCCGCTGACCTTATATCCGGTGGCGTAGCTGGCGGTCGCGCGGCGGTACATTTCCTGGCCGGTACGGCCAAAGCCAACGATGAGCACGCGCTTGCTGTTGCCGCCGGTGATGCGCACCAGGTTGAGCACCGCGCGGCTGGCCACACGCAGGGCCAGCAGGCCAGCTAGGGAGAAGACGTACCAGTACGCCATCCACAGGCGGGAGAGGTTGTCGGCCTGGTGCAGTAGGTAGGTCAGCAGCAGGCTGATCAGCCAGACCAGGCTCCAGGCCGACAGCAGGCGCGTGGCGAGGGAGAACAGGCTGCGGCCGCGCCACGAGCTGTAGAGGTCGAACCCGGGCAACACGATGAACGCGATCGCACAGCCAAAGTACTGGACGAACAGGTGGATGGGCGCATGCGCGGTGGCAAAGCGCACTTCGCTGGCCAGGATTGCAGCAAGCCAGATGGCGCCGGCGTCGAGCAGGCGGACCATCAACGCAAGCTGATCGTGGTGCCTGGCAAACATATCGCGATAGATACCCATGCTTTCCCCCGAAAGCGGTCGAGTAATGGGCGCTCAAGCGAGTGCCCATGCCCTTGTTGTCTCCTCCGAACTTGCAGTCCGCGCACAGTGGCGGCCAGGCTCGTGTCATGGCATGCATCTTGGTTGTGCATGCTCATGGTGCGGACGAAGCAGAGTCGTGCGCGACTGCTTTGCGGCAGTCGGTCCCATGGTGTGGCAGCGGTCAACTGACGCCTAGCTACCGGTGTCTTCTTTGAAGACCATCCATGGAGCCGCAACGCTCTCTTACTGCCGGTGCGCAGATGGCGCCGGTGTGCTTCGTGTATTCAGGGGCGAATAGTGCGGTGCAGCGAGATGCGTCGGTACCCTGCGTCGGAAGGGAAAGCCTGGCAGCGAATTCGATGGCCCTTTTGCATCGCGGCCTACCATTTTTTGCTAGACGCGTTGGCAAATGCGAGTGACTGGAACAGGACCAGGCCCGCAGGTCGCCCGGTGAGATGACAGGTGTGCGACAGAATTTGCGCGTAAAGAGTACGAGGTGCGTGTGACATGCCGGCTCGCTTGTCACTCGGTGCGCTACGAGGTCATTGACGTCGCTCTCGCTCGCGCGCGAATGGAGTGATCACGCATTGAGCGTTACCCCGCTCAAGAAGGGATCGGTAATGACAACCTATCCCACGAATGGGGGGAGAAAACATCCGGAATCGCGCGGAAAATCCGGGGCCGTATAGCTTGTTGTGGTGCACAAAAAAGAGCCAATGTGATTCAGCATTTTGTGCACCCGTGACTCAATCACGCGGTAAGTTATGAAGAAAAAAGCAGAACTAAATACCGTATTTACGCGTGAGCAACTGGATCTGTATTTTGCGTCGTACGTAGGGATGGACGGGGGTAATCCGGACGCAGGAGTATGGTTCTGTGACAGCTCACCGCATCCGAGGGCCGAGTCGCTGGTGGCTCCGCTGGTTCCGCACGCGCAGGCTGGTGCGTGGGACGATGCGTACCGCCACAAGCACCGCCACCACATGGAGCGCTGGCAGTCGCACCAGAAGATCGCAAGGATCATGTGCGCAGCGCGCGCGCACATACTCAATGAACCCATGGGCGAGCGGGACTGGAAGGAATACTTCGATCATCATCTCTACGCGCCGAACGGCGCTGAGTTCAAGCTCAGCCTGTTTCCACTGCCGGCGCGCCTGATCAACCAGACGCCGTGGTCGAAGGCATTTCGCGGCCAGCCGGAGCTTGTGCCCAAGCAACGTTACCTCGACCTTTGCCGAGGTGGTCGGCGATTCGCCTTCATCGCCGGGATCCGCCGACACTGGAAACCGAAGGTGGTGGTATGCCTGGGCGAACGGCATATCGACGATTTCGTGCAGGCGTTCGACCTCGAACATGCGCGCGGCACTGACCATATCCTGCAGCCCGCTGACTTGCCCAAGACCCTGCGCGTGCTGAAGCACGACGGCACTACTTGGATCATCTGCCCCGCATTGGCCGGCGCGGCGGGACTGACGTCTGACGTGTTGCTTGACGCCATGGGGCAATACATTGCTGGTTGGTTGGAGCCGGCCGATTTTCCTGCGCTCTGCTCGAGCGTAGAGATCTGCTAGGGAGAACGTAATGCGTGTCGGCGTGCGTGAGTGAGCGATGCCGTAGTGCGGCTGCGCAAGCGCGACATTTCCCCCGCCAAGTAGGGGTGACACCGTTTTAGGGATTTGTTTATCTGTGTGCTGGCGCCAGCTGCAAGCTGCTGCAGCTGGATCGGCTTGCAGGTTGGAGCGTGACACAACAGGGCAGCGAAGGGCGCCGAAGACTGTGTGCGGCAGCAATCCGTCGCAGGCTTCCCCACCATGTACCGACGTATCGAAGTATCGATCACAGGAGAGAGCAGCGTGCAAACCAATACCCGTTACATTTTCACCCTCGGCCTCATGGCAGCCGCCGCGGCAACGCTGGTTGCCTGCGGAGGCGGCGATGATTCCTCCACGCCTTCCCAGCCTTCTGCCACCGTGAGTGGCAAAGCGGTGGACTTTTACCTTTCCGGTGCCACGGTCACCTTCCTCGATTGCGGCAGCAAGACGGTGACGACGAACGCAACCGGCGACTTCACCTTCCCGGCCGGTTGCACCAGGAGCGCGCTGAAGGTGACCGGCGGCACCGATATCGGTACTGGCCAGCCGTTCAGCGGTGTGCTGCAAGCACCGGCAGTGGACTACAAGGCGGGCGTGACACCGGTGATCTCGCCGCTGACCACGCTGGTCGCGCAACTCGGTCCGGATCAGGCCGCGGCTCTGGCGACGAAGCTCGGCCTGGGCGGCAAAGACCTGGCCACGCTCGACCCGATGCAGGATGCGGCTGTGTTGCAGGCGGCAGTCGTGGTACAGCAACTGATCGACCAAGTCGCCAAGACGCTGACGGGTCTGGCCACCGGCGGCACGCTGACCGCGGACGCTGCGGCCGCAGCAGCTGCCAAGGCGGTGGCGAGCACCGTGGCCGGCGCGTCGGGCACGGCTGACCTGACCAGCGCCACGCTGGTAACGAGTGTGGTGTCTTCCGCCGTGGTGAACGCCAAATCCGGCTTGTCGGCAACGCTGCAGGCGAACATTGACGCCGTGGCCGCCAACGTGGCCGCACTTGCTGGCCCGGTGATCACGAGTCAGGTGGCGAGCGTGGACGCAGCGCTGGACGAGATCGTGCTAAGCAGCAACCCGGCCGATACATTGGCTGCTCTGAAGGCAAGCGGCTCGATCAATGCCGTGACCAAGAGCGCCCAGGCCACGACGACCACGGCGCTGGTCCAGGCCGTGACGCCAACCGCGTTGACTGACGCATCGAACACGACCAAGCTGGGCGCGCTCGGTGATGCCGTGTCGACGGGTAATACAACGACGATCCAGGACGCCGCTAGCAACCTGGGCAGCGCAGTGGACAGCGGCAAGATCGACAGTGTGGCGAACGCAGTCAAGCTGACCGACTACCTGCAGCTCGCAAACCTGACGATCAACGGCTTGTCGTACCCGATCACCGACGCGATCTCCGTCACCGGTGGCACGCTGGGCTCAATCAAGGTCGCGTTGACGCAGAACGGTGATGCCTTCAAGGGCGGTGCGTCCCAAGTTCGCGCCGGCCTGAGCTATACCTACGGCGGCAACCAGGTCGACGTCATCATCGAGAACGTGACGCTGACGTTCAACGGCTCGCAATTGACGAATGCGGTGGTACCGGCGAACACGTCCTACTCGTTCCGCATCAGCGGCAATCTGTCGGCTGCGGCAAGCCTTTCCAATGGCGTGGCGGACAATCTGTTCGACAGCGCCAACGGTGGCTCGCTGAACCTGCCGTTCACGGTATTCCTCGGCAAGCTCAAGTCTGCCGGCACGCTGAGCCAGGCGCAGGTTGACGCGCTCACGCCGAAGTCGGTCAGCACATTCCCTGTGACATTTGCGGCAACGGGTATCAGTGGCAAGAATGTCGTGGTAGGTGTGCTGGTAGACGGCGGCGTGGAGAATGCCAAGACGGCGACGGTACGGACTGACGCCGCGAAGGTGACCGGCGAAGGCCTTAAGACTACGGTTACGCTCAACCCGTGACCGGCGCGTAGTGCTGCCTTTTGCCTGGATGGGGAAGGCCATGCCCCGGTCATCCGACCGCCTTAAGGGAGGGGCGGGTGACCGGGCTCTTTTTGTGTCCGCGTCGGGCCCCTTGGAGCGCGTCACGCATGAGGCTTGTCCAGTGGCCTCGGAGTCTTCTATGCAGCTGTTTTGCAAGCGCCGGCTGGACCGGGCCTGCGCCCTGGTGCTGGGTCTTTCCTGTGCAGGCGCGGCCAGTGCCGCCCCGGACGATGTGTTCATGCTGGCCGAGCCCGCCACGGGCGAGTTCAGCTCGGTGCGGGTGGAGGCCAGCTACGATATGGTCAACAAGAACGTAGACGTCTTCAACCTGCGCGGGGTGCAGGGCCCTGTGTCGGATAACGCCGGCGACTATAGCGGCGGCAAGCTGATGCTGGGCTACAAGTTCTCGCCACACTGGTCGGGTTCGGCTACCTACTGGCGTCGCGGCATCGATTACTCACAAGACCACAACCAGATTGACAGCTGGATGCTGGCGATGCACTACGACCCGCTGGCCGAGCCCGGCGCGCGCGATCGCATTATGGTTCGCTTCTCGGTATGGGGAGATCACTCCGGCAGCCTCAACCGCTCGTCGCCGATCACGGTTCACAACACGACCTTCAACAGCCTCACGGTAAAGAACGCGAATGATGTTCAGGCCCAAGCCGACGTCATCTTCTCGGGCGAGCTGACCGAGCGTAACCAGCTTACTGGCTTTGTCGGGCTCGGACTCAGTCGTGTGACCATCGGCAGCATCAACACGCGCCTACAGCGAGGTAACTGCAGCTTCAACGTCGCCATTGGCTCCGACAACATCGCCAATGGCGCGCTGGCTGCGCCGTGCCGCGCGGGCAACGTGACCCTCAACTCGGCTTCGTTCGCTGTCGATGCCAGCCAGTTTGGGCTGGATTTCAACGACGATTTCAACTACACGGCAGGCTACCTGAACTTGGGCGGTTCATGGCGCTGGAAGTACGAGAGCTTCAGCGCGCGGCTGGGCTACCAGTTCCAATACCTGTTGCGCAGCAATGTCGATAGCCGCGTACAAACCTATGGCTACTCTCCGATCCGCTCAAACCATACCCTGGGGCTGGAGCTATCGTATGCAGTAGTGAAGAACGTTGAGGTGTTCCTGCGCGGGCAGGCGTCGCTGTACAACTTCGTCGGCACCATCCCGTTCCTCTATAACGCGGCGACTGCAGGCAAGCTGGACCGGTACTACGGCTATGGCTCGATCGGCATTCGCTTCTCTGGGTTCTGAGTTTGAGATACAGGCACGGCTCTTCTCATTCCACGGACGTAGAGCATTTACCAACATGCCCAATTTGCCATGTCGCGATACATCCAGCGTGGAGCTCGAGCCCTGGGCATCGGTACCCTCATCGTTGTCACGGCACTAGTCTTCCGGCAAGCACATCTACGTGATACTACTGAGGCTGGCATTGCCAGCCCTGCAGAGGACCCGACTGCCACGATGTTGAAACAATGCGAGGCTATGCACCGCCGCCTGCAGAGTCGGAATGTCTCCGAAGCAGCTGCCAAAGTAGAGCGGGATCCGCCTTCCCTTTGTATTGAATCGTGATTGGGTGAAGGAAAACGACTGTGGGTCCCCCTCCCGATGCCTAGTCCAAAGACGGGCCTGGTATAGTCATCCTCCCTCTTCCGGGGATCGTCAGGGATCTCCCGCCGATCCACGCTCAGCCCCGGACATTTCAGTCCCATCCGTGGATTGAAAGCAGCAACCAACCTCCAGGTTTGCCGCACTGCAGCAAATCCACTTATTTCAGATATCGAAATATTGAAATTCCTATTTCCTGAAGGTTTGGTTAAAGTGGCGGCTGAATTGAAGCGGGACGTGAGGATCGAGCTGCGGCTGGCAACGAACGCCATCGATGACGCATTCTGAAAAATTCAGATTCTTTCCCTTCTTATCGGCTTACATCGATAAACGATCACTGACAACAATTTAAACTTGTCAGAAATAAAAGCCATCTAAGAATCGTCTATAGTGACAGATACGGCGCACCGGTCCCGTTCGCCTCCCGTTTGCATAAAAAAGAATACTAAACGACCGCAGTGACACGCACGCCTCAAAGGCGTCGGTATGCTGCGGCATTGGATTGTATTGGGGTCCCGCCAGGCAGTAAGGGATAGAAATTATGGAGTATTCAGGAGTATTCGCGCGTCAGGAACTGGATCGCTATTTTGCGTCGTACTCGGGGATGGAGGGAGGTAACCCAAGGGCTGCCGTTTGGATTTGCGATAGAAGTCCTCAACCGACATTGGACCCCCTCGTTGCACCGCTGCAGCCGCGTGTGGCGCCGCCCGCCTGGGACGCCGTGTTCCGTCACCGGCACCGGGAAAGCATGGGCAAGTGGCTCGGCCATCAATACGTTGCCCGCATTATGGCCGCCGCGCGAGCTGAAGCGCTGAGCGTCCGGCCCGCGGACAACGACTGGGAACAGTACTACTGGCGACATCTCTACGCACCAGAGGGCGCCGAGTTCAGGCTCAGCCTGTTTCCCTTGCCGACCCAATTCAAAGGACGAACGACTTGGTCCAAGGCGTTTCGGGGTCAACCAGAGCTTACCCCTCAGTCGCGCTACCTGGACCTGTGCCGGCATGGCGAACGCTTCCGGTTCCTCGCACACCTCTGCGCCCGCTGGCGTCCGAAGGTGGTCGTATGCCTGAGCCATCGCCATACCGACGAGTACGTCGAAGCCTTTTCGCTACGCGGGATCGCCAGCGAAGAGCACGCGCTCCAGGCAGCCGACCAAGTCAGGCGCTTGCGCATCTTTTCCAAGGAGAACACGACGTGGATCTTCTGCCCAACGATTGGCGGCAGCGCAGGGCTCACTTCGCGGGTTCAGCTCGATGCGTTTGGGAAATTTCTAGGCAAGCGCCTGACAGCGAGCGATTTCGGACACTGCCGTGACCTCAACGCCGTCGACAACGGTCCCGCGGCTTAGCCAGAACGTTTGGTCTATCCGTAGGAAAAATCTGGTGTGCCACACGGGTGATTCCCATACCGGAGCAACGTGCTTGACTCGGTTTCGCCGGAGGTGAAAGCACTCGGGCGGACGCTTGTTAAGCGTCATTCTAGTGTTCTGTCCCGGAAATAACTTTGCATATCCGGGCTACTTTCTGGATGATGGAATCGGCGGTCGCGGTCCATACGAACGGACGCTTGTGCACGTTGTAGTGCTCGACGTAGCGTTCGATGCTGCCAATGAGTTGACGCACACTGCTGAATGATCCGCGTCGGATAGTCTGTTGAGTGATAAGGCCGAACCATCGCTCGACCTGATTGAGCCAGCTCGAATAGGTCGGCGTGAAGTGCATGTGGTAACGCGGATGTTTAACGAGCCATGCCTTGACCTTCGGATGCTTGTGCGTCGCATAGTTGTCGACGATCAGGTGCACATCCAGGTCAGCGGGCACGGCCTGCTCGATGTGCTTGAGGAAAGCCAGAAACTCCTGATGCCGATGA
Organism: Cupriavidus pinatubonensis; assembly: GCF_019602855.1. Classification (GTDB taxonomy): domain Bacteria; phylum Pseudomonadota; class Gammaproteobacteria; order Burkholderiales; family Burkholderiaceae; genus Cupriavidus; species Cupriavidus pinatubonensis. The sequence continues at coordinate 236,559 of NZ_CP080769.1, read as the reverse complement.
CGGGGCTTGCACTGCGCAATGACTTCACCCGTTGCGGCATCCAGCGCCGCGAACAGGGTCGTTGTGCCATGCCGGATGTAATCATGCGTCACACCTTCGAGATAACCCAGACCCATCGGCAATACAGGCTGCGTGCGCTCCAGCGCCTGGCACTGGCTCTTCTCGTCAACGCACAGCACCAGCGCATTGGTGGGCGGGCTCAGGTACAGCCCGACAATGTCGCGCACCTTCTCGATGAAATACGGATCGGTGGACAATTTAAAGCTCTTCGAGCGATGGGGCTGCACACCGAACAGCGACAGATACCGGGCCACCGAACTCTTGGAAATTCCTGTGTGCGTGGCAACTGAGCGCACGCTCCAGTGCGTGGCTCCATCCGGCTTCTCATGCAGGACCTTGGCTAGCAACTCTGCCACCGTCTCATCGTCATGCGTGCGGGGCCGGCCCGGGCGAGCTTCGTCATGCAGACCTGCAAGCCCTTGTGCGACAAACCTCTTCTTCCAATGTGTGATCGCCGGTGACGTCACTTCGCATTGCAGGGCAATTTCCTGGTTGCTATGTCCATCGGCAGCCATCAGGACAATCTTTGCCCGGCGCACCAGGGAATGAGGCAAAGAGCGCGAGCGGCTCATCGACGCTAGCTGTTCACGCTCCCGTTCCGACACCACGACCTCGATTCCCTTGCGCCCCATGATCGCCTCCTATCTGAACAGATTCGATCATAGAGCAATCTGAATTTAGAGAAAGTTATTTTTGGGACAGAACACTAGTTGCACAAAAAGCTGATCTTAAATTCTTTCAATGTCACCAATTAAAAATATCGGTGAAAATAATTTCTCTTCTTTATTCACTTTTCCCATTGAGGCACCGTTCGCGGTGCTTTTTTTTGGTTCTTCGCCGATCTGCGTGACCGTTTAGAAACAAAAAGGGCCAACACGCCCACCACTGTTATCTTGGAGTTGCGACACAACAAGAATCAGGAAGGTGGAGGTTGGCCCTGCGCGATTGTATGGCCCAGCTCGGCTGCTGGGAAGGCTATCGCCTGCGCGATAGTTGGGAGGAGACCCGTAATGGGCAGCGCATTTGCATCGTCCGGCTGGAACCTAAGGGGCGCCGGAGACGGTGCTGCGATGGCTGTGGTCGGGGCGTTAGCAGCATCCACGATCGGGTAGAGCGGCGCGTGCGGGATCTGCCAATGTTCGAGATTCCGGTGGAGTTGGTCGTGCCGCGACTTCGTCTGGCTTGCCGGCGATGTGGCCCGAAGCTGGAGCGCCTGGACTGGCTCGCACCCTATGCGCGGGTGACAACGCGGCTAGCCGCCAGCGTAGCGCGACTGTGCAAAGTCATGTCGTTGCGCCATGTCGCGCGCTTCTACCAATTGGCCTGGACTACCGTCAAGCGCATCGACCTGCGCTATCTGGAGCGGGAACTGGGGCCGGTCGACCTGAAAGGCGTCACCGTGATCGCGATGGACGAGTTTGCTATCCAGAAGGGCCATCGCTATGCCACGGTCATCGTCGAGCCGTCGAGCAAGCGGGTACTCTGGGTTGGGCGCGGACGTTCGCGAGAGGAAATCCGACCCTTCTTCAAGCTGCTTGGTCCCGAAGGCTGCGCCCAGCTTCGCGCCGCGGTGATGGACATGAATACCGCTTACGACCTTGAAGTGCAGATGCATTGCCCACAAGCACAGGTCGTCTATGACCTCTTCCATGTGGTGGCCAAGTACGGCCGTGAAGTCATCGACCGGGTTAGGGTGGACGAGGCTAATCGGCTGCGCGGCGACAAGGCCGCCCGTAAGGTGGTGAAGTCTTCTCGCTGGTTACTGCTGCGCAATCGGGAGAACGTCACCCGTGAGGCCGATCAGATCCGGCTTGATGAAATACTGGCTGCCAACCAGGCGCTGATGACCGTCTACGTGCTCAAGGACGATCTCAAGACGCTTTGGACATACCGGCATCCCGGCTACGCCCGGCGCTTCTGGCAAGGGTGGTACGAGCGCGCAATGGCCAGCGGCATCGTACCTCTGTGCCTGTTCGCCAAACGCCTCAAGCCATACCTGCCAGGCATCCTGGCTCATAGCCGCTGGCCGTTGGGAACCAATCTGGTAGAGGGCATTAATAACCGGATCAAGGTCATCAAACGGATGGCCTATGGCTTCCGTGATGACCATTACTTCTTCCTGAAGATCCGGGCGGCCTTCCCCGGAAATCGGTGAAGAACCTTTTTTTTGGGCCCATGCTTCCATGGCATGCACCCGCTGATTATTTGTCGCCGACCTGTCTAGCAGCGGTCACGGGCGTCGCACGTATGACCCACAGAGCGCATCAGGAAACAACAGTTCAGGCCTCACCGCTTCGTAGTCCCGAATGTTCATGGCGACGCTCGTATACTCGTTGACAAGTTCTTCGAAGGTTGCCTTCTGTTCCCAACCGATGACGTCAAAGACTGCGTTCTGGAATTCAGATTCTGTCCAGACTGTACCTGCATTCGCGATCACCTGAGCCATTGCGCGGTAAAACCGGCTTGCATCGAGAGTGTGCTCACTGCTCCAGGAGCTATGAATTAGCCATGGCTTGAGGGCTTTGGCTATCTCGGTTCTTGCGGACATCTGGGTCTCCAACGTGTTGATAAGGGGAGAGGGATACGGCGGATCAGCGCGGTATCGACGGAAAGGAGATCGGATCAGTCTTCCGCTACAACGCATAGCTTACTTGGGTGTCCGGCGTACGAATTAATAGCAATCCCATCATTGTCGATGCCCAGCAGTCAGCTCACAGCCACGGGGCATGATCGATGACTGCTTCATGGTGCGCTTCAGTCGCCGCTCAACGCGGTTATCTTTGCGGCAAAGAAGGAGGGTGCAGGCGCTGCAACAGCCGCGCCTACACCCATCAAAGGCAACGGGGATTTGCCGTTTGCAATTGTGCTGCATAGCAGCATTAATCGTACCCCACGCGAGGCGGGATAAGCAAAACGTGGAAAGAGTTGCAATGCCCAGGACCTTACGTTGCAGCCAATGAAGTGCTTTTGCAGCTGGCTAACGTACCCTTACCGTTTGTTACGCTGGGCGACGTCGCAACAGGATATATTAGGGGCGAAACGAGGATCTGCCTCGATACCTCCCAGGGGATGTCATGAAGAAGACACTGGTAGTTGCGCTCGGAAGTCTGCTAATTGGTCTAAGTTTTGGTGCCTCTGCGCGTGGCGGTGGCGGAGGGGGTGGCAATGGTGGCAATTTCGGCGGAGCGGCGTCCGGTCACGCTAGCAATGAGGCTGCGATAAATTCCAATGGCTCATTTTCCAACGACCGCGACAAAGGCTTACAGCGTGCTGAAGACCGAAGGAGTTCGGAAGGGTCAAATCACGAAAAGGCCAAAGATAATCGCATGCATCGCAACACTACCAAACATACCCAGAAACACTGAGGCCGGGTAGAACTGGACGGATGCACCTGGGTTTCGCGAGCATACCGGCCTGATTGCGTATGGGCATCGCGCAAGCCCGTGGGATCTTGCTTTCTCTTTGAAGGCGGCCATTGAGCAGCTGCTTCCCCTCAGTTCGCTTCGTCATAGCTGAAGTCGTCGAAAGCCGTGACGCTGTCGGCTTTCGTCCAGCTTCAGGCCGGGCAATGCGGCGGTCTTCGGTTTCGATGTAAGTGTCGACCCGCTCGACATCCCGGTTATGCCATGGCCCGCCGACATGCGTTGCCAGACTTGTGAAGGTGGGTTTCCTGCGGCAACATTGGCCAAGGCATTTTCACTATTGAATGCGCCAAATTCCCCATCCCGTGAGTCCTCTGGCCGGGGGTCGACCCCGATGCTGTGCGTTGTTCGACGCAAGCTGCCTTCGCATTCTCTGAATCCCCAGCGTCCATTTCAGCATCATCACGGTCCGGGTCGCCGTCGGAGGCGTCTGCTTCCACTTGAGCTTCATCCGACGCTCCAGTTATGTCGCTTTGGTTCACGTCGTCGCTGATACCATCGGGACCGGTTCATCGATACTCAGTTCGCCGGTAACGATGCGGTCCACATCTGCAAGCATCTTGACCACTGACGGGCACACCGCGATCGCCTTAATCATGTCCTGCAAGCCACCTTCGATGCGTTTTGCGATCTCGTTTTCACCAGCGCGAGTCAGCAGTTCACTGGCGCCCATTTCGCGCCGGACTGGGTCAGTCGTGCGGCCAGATTCGGAATCAACGGTTGACAATGCAGCTTCCGCTCCTCGTCTGCCTAATCGTCGGATGCCGCGGCAGGCGCAGCGTCGCTTAGCCGCGGCCGGTGCCCGCTCGTATGCGGTCACCCCCATGTCGCCGAACACTTCTTCCATGCCATGACACATGGAACTGTCATGTGGCGATGACACGGTTTATTAGCGGCTCTCAATACGATTATCGGTCCACTGCGAGCTGAACCTGATTCCGCCCCTCGGACTTTGCCCGATACAACGCCGCATCAGCGGTTCTAACGAGATCATCGGGCGCGAGCAGGCTGTCCGGTCCAATCACGGCACACCCGGCGCTGATCGTGACGTAACCGATGAGAGCAGGCGTCTCAAGGCTCAGTTGCATGACTGCTTCGCGGGCTTGTTCCGCGATCTCGGAAGCGCCGCGCAGGTCTGTGTCGGGAAGGACAATCACGAATTCCTCACCACCATAACGGGCGACGAAATCGGCCGGGCGCCGGACGACTCGAGCAAGCGCGCTGGCCACGGCGACCAGACATGCATCACCCCGGAGATGTCCAAACGCATCGTTGTATTGTTTGAAATGATCGATGTCGATGAGAATAAGCGACAGGAGCGCGTGCGTACGTCTGGCGCGTTCAAACTCCTTGTGATACTGAGCGTCGAAATAGGCTCGGTTGTAGATCCCCGTCAGTCCATCACTGACGGATATCCGTAGCAACGACGTATGGGCATCGAAGAGTCTGCGGTAAAGCAGGTTGACTTCCCAGATGAGCATGCAAACCACCACACCCGGCGCGAACATGCTGAAAATCCGGGCGACATACCACCCCACGCTGAATCGCGCCATACTCACAAAATTCAAGGTGGTATCGACGAAACAGGCCAGCACGGCGATCAGCAGCCACTGGTCAAGCACAGATCGCAGACGGCCTGTCAGCAGGACAATGATGATTGCGGCGATGTTGAGCGACCACGTGACCCAGGCCGTCGTGTCGTTGGGGAATGGGCTGATTCCGGTCGCCGGCTTGAGGGCGGGAGGCAGATTGCCGTAAATGGCGAGCACGCAAAGTGCTGCACCAACCACGGTAGGGCCGCCGATCAGCAACCACGCCCAAAAGCCGACACGTGCAGCGCCGATTGGCGCCTGCTCCAATCGATAGCGCGTGAATGCGGCGAGAATAATGAAGAACGGAAACCCACCGTGCCAGAATACCCACATCCAGGCGGAACTGTGCGGACCGGCGCCCAAGAGGCCGGTCGGCGTGAAAACACCTGGAAAGGTCAACAGCTGCACAGCCACGGCCAGCGCCGTGAAAGCGTAAGCGCCACCAAGTGCGCCAAGGAGCGGCTGCCGGGTCGCGGTGAACTGGGCGGTGAGCAGGAAAGTCGCGATGCCGGCTGTGGTGAATACGGTCAACGCGCACATCGGCATGAAGGGGCCGACGGCCGGTAGCGTCATGGTCGCGCGGGGAACGGCAATGGCAAAGACGAGCAGGATGAGCAATGCGGTGATCCCAGCCGTTACCGTCTGTTTACGCGTGGCATGTTGCGTCAGGAAACTTTCCATAAGACCCCCGGTGTATCAGTCCACGGCGTATGCGCAGCAGCAGTGGCGGCGTGGCGTACGTCGTCTTGTTATCACGAAAGTATTGCTCAGAACTTTGGCAAAGGAAATCAAGCCTGCACTGAAAATTGCGCAGCCGTGGCAACTTTCCTGCACGCAATGACCGACGATCAAAGTGGACTGAACGTGCAAAATGCCAGCATTCAGTCAGCCGGCCTGCGTCTCCTCCGCAAACCAGCATCAGCTCCAACCGATCAAGGGTTCTGTCACCGACGGTTATCCTGTTGTTCCGACCAAACTCAGCAGGGCAGGGGCTCATCCCGGCCGCCGAGTGGGCCGCAAGATCACCAATGCGTCAGAACGGTCCGGAACCGGGCGATCTTGTTCCGGACGCCGTTCTGACGCGCGGGAGATGAATTGCTTCGTGCGCGCTGCGCAGTCAAATCAGCAACGCAGCGGTCATTGCGTACATAAGTCGTAATGTGAGGCCCCTGATCTCATCTCCACCCTGTGCGACGGGGCTGCCAGAGTAAAGATAGGCGCGCACCTGCCGGGATGTGCCGGAACGGCAAGTGCGGTATCGCGGACGGCCTTGATGACCCGACCGTTGTTTTCAACCCAACTCGCCACACTCTACGCGCTGGTGGCCGGCATCTGTGCGTGTGCCGGTGGTCTGTTTATGGCGTTATCGGGCAATCGGCAGCAGATCGCGGCTGTGCGGCAGCATGCTGCATCGATGTGCGAGGCCGCGTCGGTCCGCCACAGCGGTCGGCGTTCGTCGCGGTTCGTCCGCGGCGAATGCATGCGGTGCCTCATACCGTGCTGGCGCAGCCCCCAGCGAGGAAGGCGGACTCTGGAGCCAGAGGCCCTGACCGGCCCGGGAGTTTGCCGGACGACTTTCTGGCCTATGCGCGTCTGACCTACAAGGGCAGCGGCATCAAGCAAGACATCTCCGAGGTCGAAACAATGCTCGTCCTGAGTACGCTGCGTTCATCGGCGTCAATGTATGGCGCCGCCTCCAGTGTCATCTCGAACGGACCGGATGCCAGGGTCGCGACGGCTAGTCCGATCACCGGAGCGGTGAGACATTTTCGCATGAATGCTCACCCCGCCCCAGGCCGCTCGGGCAGTTCGGTAAGACACTGGTCAGGCTACTCGCCTGGATCCTCGCTTCGGGCTCAGTATGTTCGGATTTGCATTGACGGCAGAAATTTTTCTTCGACATTCGCTATCAAGCTTGATGAATGCGAGAAGGGGTTTCCCTTCGCAGGTTGTGGGCTTGACGGAAATCATCCATGCCATGATTGCGAATGCACCTACTGAGGTCTGTACATTTGGCAATATCGTGTTGCAGGCGATGCCACAGATGACGGTCGTTTCAGCATCGGCCATCGTCGAAGCTACACTACAATCGGCCATCCTGCTGGCCGCCTCCGGGGAATTTCGCATGAACGATCCAGCGTTCCAACACAATCGTCCCGTCGAGGGTGACCTTGCGCTTCGCAGCGACGCAACCCGCTGGATGTGTGGATCTGCCCGATCTTGTTCGGCCAGTCGGCTCGGGCGCCACGCATCATCATGACTTTTCCGGCCAAAAATCATCATGACGGGTTCGGGGAGTCCGTCACTTGTCCGAAATGGATTCATCCGGAAATTCGCCAATAGGGTCTTTCAACCAACCGCCCTCATAATAAAAAGAAGCGCGACCGTCGCCGCGCCCATAATAATCTGCGAAACGGGGAGCGTTTTGCAGGGAAAAAGCCACACACCGACATCTTATGCGGGTGCGACGTCAAAGACAAATGAAGCATTCTAAGATCGGAGTTAAATGTTCATCGTTGCCGAATGCAATCTTTGCCGGTTGTAGAAGAACAGCACGTAGTCGATGATGTCCCCCTGGGCTTGCGCAAGGTCGCGGCAGTGGGACAACGCGGTGGTGGAGCGCTTCTTCTGCTCGCTAAAGGGCGAGCTCATACGCGAGCGCATCTCAGTTACCTGAACGTCCACCAGGCAGTTCCCACATATTTGCGCTCATGCTGCCCGGTGCTGGTAGGACGGAACGTCTGCGTTGAGACTGGTAGTGCCTTCAGCGGCGACAGGGAAAGTACCCTTGGCCTAAGGACCTCACCTGCCAGGGTCAGTTCCGCCTTGGCGGGGGACTCACGGTCAGTACATCTCCGTGGACACTGCATGCTGCTGGCAGAAGGGCCAATGCTACGAGACACCCGGCACGCCAGAGCTGGTGAGCTCAGCTATGGACGACGTCATTGTCGCCATCAGTCGCTGCGGTGTTAACCGGAAAAAAAGGTTCTTCGCCGATCTGCGTGACCGTTTAGAAACAAAAAGGGCCAACACGCCCACCACTGTTATCTTGGAGTTGCGACACAACAAGAATCAGGAAGGTGGAGGTTGGCCCTGCGCGATTGTATGGCCCAGCTCGGCTGCTGGGAAGGCTATCGCCTGCGCGATAGTTGGGAGGAGACCCGTAATGGGCAGCGCATTTGCATCGTCCGGCTGGAACCTAAGGGGCGCCGGAGACGGTGCTGCGATGGCTGTGGTCGGGGCGTTAGCAGCATCCACGATCGGGTAGAGCGGCGCGTGCGGGATCTGCCAATGTTCGAGATTCCGGTGGAGTTGGTCGTGCCGCGACTTCGTCTGGCTTGCCGGCGATGTGGCCCGAAGCTGGAGCGCCTGGACTGGCTCGCACCCTATGCGCGGGTGACAACGCGGCTAGCCGCCAGCGTAGCGCGACTGTGCAAAGTCATGTCGTTGCGCCATGTCGCGCGCTTCTACCAATTGGCCTGGACTACCGTCAAGCGCATCGACCTGCGCTATCTGGAGCGGGAACTGGGGCCGGTCGACCTGAAAGGCGTCACCGTGATCGCGATGGACGAGTTTGCTATCCAGAAGGGCCATCGCTATGCCACGGTCATCGTCGAGCCGTCGAGCAAGCGGGTACTCTGGGTTGGGCGCGGACGTTCGCGAGAGGAAATCCGACCCTTCTTCAAGCTGCTTGGTCCCGAAGGCTGCGCCCAGCTTCGCGCCGCGGTGATGGACATGAATACCGCTTACGACCTTGAAGTGCAGATGCATTGCCCACAAGCACAGGTCGTCTATGACCTCTTCCATGTGGTGGCCAAGTACGGCCGTGAAGTCATCGACCGGGTTAGGGTGGACGAGGCTAATCGGCTGCGCGGCGACAAGGCCGCCCGTAAGGTGGTGAAGTCTTCTCGCTGGTTACTGCTGCGCAATCGGGAGAACGTCACCCGTGAGGCCGATCAGATCCGGCTTGATGAAATACTGGCTGCCAACCAGGCGCTGATGACCGTCTACGTGCTCAAGGACGATCTCAAGACGCTTTGGACATACCGGCATCCCGGCTACGCCCGGCGCTTCTGGCAAGGGTGGTACGAGCGCGCAATGGCCAGCGGCATCGTACCTCTGTGCCTGTTCGCCAAACGCCTCAAGCCATACCTGCCAGGCATCCTGGCTCATAGCCGCTGGCCGTTGGGAACCAATCTGGTAGAGGGCATTAATAACCGGATCAAGGTCATCAAACGGATGGCCTATGGCTTCCGTGATGACCATTACTTCTTCCTGAAGATCCGGGCGGCCTTCCCCGGAAATCGGTGAAGAACCGAAAAAAAGGCCTCTGATCCATTCTGACCAGAGGCCTTACCCCCGTTCTAGACACATCTAAGATTCATTTCGTTGTACGCGCATAGTAGGCGACAAATGCCGGGATTCCAAAAAGGGAAGCGCCCCACTTAGGTGGGGTGCAGCTTCCGTGTTCGGTCTAAAGTGCGATCTCCTAGCAACCGCTCGCGCGCATGTTGCTGGGAGCAAGCACCTTGGCACATGCGCAAGGTCGCGGCAGGGAACGGGGCAACAACTATATGTACCAGTTCACCGAGCAATGGCATTGAGGACCGCACATCGAGTGAGGCAGCATTTTTCGTGCGTATATTCAAAATCCGTGCAGACCAAGCTGGAGCATGCGTAATGTTCGACACGATGTGCTTCCAAAGCGATCGTCAGTAGGAAGGATAATAAGAATGATGCGCAATGTGAGAATTCGCCCCCCGGGCCAACGGACGTGGCGGCAATCACTGAGGTACTCCGCTTCTGCGGTCTGCTGGGGGCGCCAAGTTCCTACCCAACTGAGCAGAGCCATTTTAATGGGCGCCCGTGCTAATGGTTGCACTCAGGCTGTGATCTCGTCATACGTCCAACGTTTCTGTTGTGGATCCACCTCTGTCAAGGTTAATACGCAATTCACCCATTCTTTCTTCTATTTTGTCGTACCCCGGGATCCGCCCCCGGGCGCACAATGCCATCATGCCGAGTGATATGCAGTTCGGCATTCTCACACTTTGCAAGCGCCCAGCCAGCCGCGATGGCATCCTCCATCGTTGAACACTGACATTGCGCTTCATTGTTCCCTGGTACCAGTACAGCCCACCCGCGCACGGCCGGCACAACACGAATAATCCTTCGTTCCATAGGTTCTTCCACGGGAGAGATAGAGCGGGCGGTGGGCAAGCGTTGAGGCACGGCTTTGGTTTTGCTTTGCACGAAGTCTAAAGACAGCGCCAGAGGGTTGGCCGGATCAAGGGCCGCTGTGCGGCGGAGTCCGTCGCTGGGCGGCACCATGCGCATGGTTGCGGTGTCATGCCTAGAGACAGGCATTCCGTCGTGTTGCCTGCGCGCAGAAGATTACCAAACACTGTAAAGGCTGCGCACGCGCAGTCATGTGGCAAGCGCGATGGAAGCGGACGAGTAAAGCCTGAAGCAGCGGGGCGCGTTGCGAGCTCGTTCTGGACTTGGCCCATCCGGAAGCTGCCGCAGCCATCGTGCCGCGCCAACCTGGAGGTGACCAATGCGCGTGCCGTCGCCTGCAGGCAACACCAGCCGTGCAGGCACGATCGGAAGCCGTACGGCAGCTTCAGACTATGAACATCTCGGTGCTTACACCGCGCCATGACCGCAAGCACCCATGGTCGACCTCGCAACCTGACGGTCTTCTGTTTGAGCCGGCCGTTAGCAGGACGCGGGCTGGGACAACGTCAGGGCGCAATAGGCCGCCCGGCCGCCAGCTGCGTGATCCCGCTTGACGACTTCATTGGCTGTCGCTTCGCGAGCACAGTATGCAGGTTCGAGGGCCTTGCCCATGCGCGCGCAATACGAAGGTCCCTTGGCCATTCGAGCACAGTAGGCCGGTTCCGCCGCAGTCGCCTCGCGAGCACAGTAAGCGGGCTCGTCCGCTGCCGCCTGAGCGAAATACGAAGCTGAAGTCAACGGGCGGCCGAACTCGCGCATACTCAGCACGTCGCTCTGCGCGGCCATTTCAAACAGGCGCGCTTCATCTTCCGGGCCATCGATGCCAACGTACGGATCGTGGTGCAGCACATGCCCAAAGATGTTCACGCAGTCGCTCGCATAACGCCTCGTATCCAGAATGTGGGCGTGCCAGAACGCATCCACTTGCTCGCTGGGAACGGCAGGCACGCCGGGATACTTCGCCGCCATCTTGAGGAATTGACGGTAGCCAGCTTCCGCCGACTCCAGCGATTCCGGGGTCCACTGCACCTGTTTCTGGTGCGACAGCTTGGCCTTGATCCTGGAAAAGTCAAGCGCGTCGATGGCCTGCCACATGATTTCAACGGTACGGTCCCGCATGATTCACTCCTTATTGTTGGACTACGTAAAGACGCGCCGGACCCAATCAGGCGCGCATCGGTTGTGGTCCCCGCTCGAAACCGGGACCATTCTCCATGCGGCTGGCCAGGAACGCAGTGATCTTCGCCGGCGGCAGTGGATGGCTGAAGTAGTAGCCCTGGACTTCGTCGCAGCCCTCGCTGCGCAGAAACTCGAGCTGCGCCTCGTTTTCCACGCCTTCGGCGACCACTTCCAGGCCGAGCCGGTGGCCGAGTCCGATCACCGCGGAGGTAATCTGCGTGTCGCTGCGGCTTTCCGGTATATAGCGGACGAAGCTGCGGTCGATCTTGACGGTATCGATCGGGAAGCGGCTCAGGTAGGCGAGCGAGGAATAGCCGGTGCCGAAGTCGTCGATCGCCAATCGCACGCCTATTCGCTTGAGGCGCGAGAGCCAGCGCGAGGCCCGTTCGGCATCGTGCATGACCATGCTTTCGGTTAGTTCAAGCTCTAGCAGGTTGCCTGGCAGCCTCGCTTGTCGCAGGGCATCGATGATGGTGAGCCGGAGCGACTTGTCGGCGAATTGCCGTGCAGAGAGGTTGACCGCGACGCGCACTGGCGGCAGTCCTTGCGCGACCCATGCGGCATTCTGACGGCATGCTTCACGCAAGGCCCACGCGCCGATGTCGACAATGATGCCGCTCTGCTCGGCGAACGGAATGAAATCTGCAGGCATGATCAAGCCGAGGTCCGGGTGGCGCCACCGGATCAGTGCCTCCACTGCCGTACACGCCCCCGAATCGAGCACAATGCGCGGCTGGTAGTAGAGGATAAATTCCTGCTGCTCGATGGCTCGGCGAAGGTGCGATTCCATGTCGATGCGCCGCTGCAGGGACGCGCTCATGCGCTGGCAATAGAACTGGTAGCCGTTCCTGCCAATCTGCTTGGCACCGTACATGGCCAGGTCGGCATGCTTGAGCAGCGTTTGCCAGTCGTTGCCGTCCTCGGGGAACGAGCTGATGCCGATGCTTGCCGTCATGTGAATCGGCGTGTCATTGACGATGAAAGCGAGCTCAAGTGCAGCCTGGATCCTGGCGATCGTCCGGCCCAGGATCGTCGTGTCGCCCTTGGGGTCCAGCAGCACGATGAATTCATCGCCACCGAAGCGGCTGATCAGTTCTACGTCGGGCAGGCTTTCGCGTAGGCGGTCGGCCATCTCGCGCAGCACGGCATCGCCAGCGTTGTGGCCAATGGTGTCATTGACGACCTTGAATTCGTCGAGGTCGACAAAGATGACATGCAGCGCCTGCTCGCTGTTGCGCGCGCGTGTCAGCGCCTTCTCGAACTCGGCCTTGAACATCAGCCGGTTCGGCAAGCCGGTCAGGGCATCGTGATTGGCGATGAAGCGCAGGTCCTCCTCGGCCTGGCGCCTTAGCAGGTAGTGACCTGTCTGATTGGCAATACCGCTCGCCATGGTGAGCGCGTGCGCATCCGGGCTGCGCCGTGCGCGGGAATAGAGTTCGACGACGCCGAGCGTCACGGGGCCTCTGTTCAGCGGGAAGGCGAACACCGCCCGGATACCGCCCGCCACGAGCCACCGGGCTTGCCCATGGCGGGCCAGCGCGCTTCGGTTTGCATACCATTGGGGCACATGGGAATAAGCCTCACGGGCCAGACACTCAGGGTGTTCAGCGAGCCAGGGCTCCAGCGCCTTGACACGGGCAAGGGTGACGGACGGCAGCTTCAACCCATGGGTATCCTCGCTGGGCCAGAAAGCGCCGGCCTCCCAGTCCATGCCTTCAAGCAGTGTGTGGACGATATCTTCCAATACCTCGGTTTCGCTGGTGGCAGTGGCCAGGTGCAAGGCGATCTGGTGTTCCTGCGCCTGGGCTTGCTCCGCGGACTTGCGCTGGCTGATGTCCTGCGCGGTTCCCCGCAAGACGGCGCTGTCCTGCGCACCATGCGCGTGCCCGATCAGGTGCAGCCAGCCGCGGCGCCGGCCCCGGAACCGGTAGGGACACTCGAACTCAAATGGCAGGCGATCCAGCAAGGCTGCCTGCATCTTCTCGCGCAGCACGATGCGGTAGCCGGCGTCAATCGCCTCGAACAACGTTTCCGGGGTCGGTTTGTCGCCGCGCCAGCCGAGCAGCCGGGCCATTTCGCGGGAAAAGTGCGCGCTGCTCTTTTCCAGGTCGATGCGCCAGTCGCCAAGGCGGGCGATCTGCTGCGCCTCAGAGAGGGCAGCCTGGCTTTCACGCAGGTTGTACGTCATCTGTTCGGCGACGGCAACGGCGCGCGCCCGTGAACTCGACAACGCGTAGGCCAGCCAGCTCAGCAGCACGCTGATGATCAAGCCGGAGATCATCACCAGCGCCGGAAGGTAACGCTGAGGACCACTGATCGCTGTCGCATCGGCTGAAAACGCGATCACCCAGCGCCGTCCTCCGAAGTTCCGCACCACGACCATGCTCAGGACGTGCGAATTCGTGCCGCGAATGGATCCGCCATCCTCGCTTGCCGCCCCGCCATGCGTGACCAGTCCAGTCACGCTGTCATAGAGCAGATTGGTGGCGGAGGGCGAGACCGCCGGCTCGGCGAAATCTCCGGCGTCATAAACGCGGAACCGGATCCTGCGCAGGTTCTCGTTACTGGTCAGGTCCCTCATCAGATCATTCACCCGGATTCCCGCGCCCACCGAGCCGACATAGGCGCTGCGCCGCGCCGCCACGGAGTCCAGGTTCGGCCCCTTGCGATACACCGGCAAGCGCAGGGCGATGCCGACGTGCGGGTTCTTGCCCTCGCTGAAGATCAGGCGGCCGCTACTGACCGACTGGCCGGTATCGCGCGCCCGCTCAAGCGCAGCAAGACGGCGTGGCTCGGCGCCCATATCGATGCCGACCGACGCGAGGTTGATGTCGAGCGGCTCGACAAAGGTCAGCACGAAGTGGCCGGGCCGGCGGCTAGGGGGACGCACGTTGAACGTTACGCCGGCCTCGCGCAGGATGGGGTCGCTGCGCTGACGGGCCACGAAGGCATCGAGTTCGTCGGCCGGTACATACGGCGCGTAGTTCAGCGTCTGGAAACCAGGATAGCGTTGTGGCAGGTTCAGCCCGCTGACGAAATCGCGAAACTCGCCACGCGAGACATGTTCACTGGCGCCAAACAGCGCCTGCATGGTGACCAGTACGTCGGTATAGAGGCGGATCCGAGTATCGATTTGCTGGATCACGTCGCCAGTATCGTTCTCAAAACGCAGACGGACGTCCTTTTCCAGCAGATTGGTGCAGAAGACAAAGACGAAGGCCGTCGTCATCACGCCAAGCAGCAAGGTGCCCGCCGTGATGGTGCACGACCCAAGACGCCCAAACGGGCGCAGCATGCGCGCAAGCGTCTGGCGCAAGATTGTTTCCCCCGGATGTCGACGGCGGCAAGGCAAGTAGCGATTGCCGCCAACGACTGATACAAAAAATGAACTACAGCTGATACGACTATTCGAACATCTGTTTTAAATGTCTTAACAATCTATAGTAGGCCGGGGTTGACTGGCGCTGAATGTTTCGACCTACCCCCCCCACTTAAGTGGGGGTAAGAAGTGGCCCGCACAGCATGCAGGCGGAAGTCGCCACGGCGAACATGCCCGGCCTGGCGAGGCACGACGGAAGCGATACCCGCCGCTTTGCCGCGCGGTTAAAAGCGAGCCGTTGGTTCCAGTGGAAAGCAACCACCACTTGGTGCGATAGCAATATGGTGAAAATCAGAATTAAATTATTTCTAATTACCTGTACTGACAGGGAACGATGATCCGTCGATCCCGGCGGCTGGACACTTGCTGTAAAAAATTCGGTCGTCGTCTAGTATGGATGCGCATGGCATCTCGGGCGCCCTGTCCACGAGACCTCAAAACTGATGCTCGGTTCGAGAAGCCGGCTGAGATAGTTACTGAGACCCCGCTTTCTCACCGTGAAAAATCGGTGGACTCATACGTCTGCAGGGGGAGTTCTTGGACCAGACATCTTCCAGATTCCAGATCCTGGCGCTCTCGGGCGGCGGCTTCCGGGGCCTGTACACGGCCAAGGTGCTGGCCGATATAGAGGATGAAATCGGTGCACCGATCGCGAGCCGATTTGACCTGATCGCCGGAACCTCGATTGGCGGGATCATTGCGCTGGCATTGGCGCTTGAAGTGCCGGCGAGCCGCATTGTCGCCTTGCTGACAGAATATGGGGAGAAGATCTTCATGCGGCGCTGGTCGCTTGCTGGTATCTGGCGGGCCCCTTTCTCTTCGCGTCGTCTGGCGGAATTGCTTTCTGATAGCCACATGTTCGGAGAACGGCTGTTGGGAGCGTGCGCGCACCGGGTAGTTGTTCCTGCAATCAATTATTCCACCGGGCGCCCTCAAATCTTCAAGACGCCGCACCACATCAATTTCAAGCGGGATCACAAGTTCCGGATTGTGGATATCGCGATGGCCACCAGCGCCGCGCCGGCTTATTTTGCACGCTATACGTTCAATAATAATCAGTTTGTCGACGGCGGCCTTTACGCCAATGCCCCAGGGTTGCTGGCCGTGCACGAGGCGCAGTATTCCCTGCTTCGATCACCCTTGGATATTCACGTCATGGCGATTGGCACTATGTCATCAAAATTCACTGTGAACCCGCGGCGCAATCGCGCGGGAGGAACCTACGATTGGGGTGGCATTAATCCATCCAACATGCCGAAACGGCTGTTCGGCCTGTCGATCTCGGTGCAGGAAGCGCTGAGTGATTTCATGCTTTCCCACCTGCTGCCGGGGCGCTATGTGTTGATCGACGATGATCTCACCGACCAGCGGGCGCGCGCCGTAGGAATGGAAAAGGCAGACCAGGCAGCAAGAGAGGTCCTGCTGGGCGCGGCCTCCGAGCGATCGAAGATCTGCATCGGAAGCCGGGACGTGCAGCCTTTCCTGAGACATCTCGCCCCATACCCAACGTTCTTCTACGGGGAGAACGAGAATGCAAGTGCGCCGTCGCGTCGTGGTGCTGGGTTCACTTCACGCGTTCACGTGGTTCCACCTATGCGATAGCGAACTCCATGCGCATGATGACTATAGGTCTGCGCTGGCTCTAATTGGGGTAGAGATCACGAATGGGTGGCGGATACTCGAACACCAACACCGGCTCCAATTTCCGGAGGGCGCCAATCCTGAACACTTCGATAAGGACACGTTGCCCGTTTTGGTCCACGCCGCTGACGTGATAAAACGAATGCCCCTTCCACTCAATCGAACTGACCTCGAGCGGGGATTCGATACCGAACCGGCGCGCCAAGTACTGCAAGCGCGAATCGAATGCCAGATTATCCAAGTAGCCCATATCACTCGGTAAAGATCCAAATTGCTTCGCCCCCCATGGTCATGAGAGACCACCATCCACCCCATACAATTGGATCGGTCAACCGTGGCTATTGCCATTCTCTATCGATTCGATGCGCCAACTTTAAATCGAATGGTTGAAAACTGGAATTAGCTGAGTAACGTACGGTGCTGCTGTACCCAACATGGCTAACGGTACGGTACGCGCGCCGTTTCATGTGACTGTCATCATTTTGGTAGGGCAAGCATGTACTCCACACTGACATCCTTGATTTCAGTGATGGCATGCAGTTCTGCCAAACGGTCCCAAATACGCTCCGCATCAGCATCGAAGCATGGCCAACCCGAGAGCAAGTATCGCCGGCCGCTCGAGGTTGTGCCGACCCCGGTGGTGGCGTCAAAAGTTCGTATGGCCGTGCTTACACGGCCGGCCCGCGTTTCAACACAGAATCCGACAAAATAGCGTTCACCGCCCGCTGTCTCGCGGACACGCCAACGTTCGAGCGTGACCTGTGCTTGGGCAGCGACAGAGACGATGGATTTTATCGACACGATAGTTCAGTCTTCGATGCCAATCGCGAGTATCGCGCATTCTGCGCTGTTCCGCAGAGTGTCGTGAACCAGCGCCAATG
Organism: Cupriavidus pinatubonensis; assembly: GCF_019602855.1. Classification (GTDB taxonomy): domain Bacteria; phylum Pseudomonadota; class Gammaproteobacteria; order Burkholderiales; family Burkholderiaceae; genus Cupriavidus; species Cupriavidus pinatubonensis. Next base: position 219,167 of record NZ_CP080769.1, on the reverse strand, counting down.
ACGGTTCCTATGGATTTCGGTATCCAGTTGTCGCATCCAGCATAGGCATGTGAACCCATGCACGGCGTAGCGAGGCCCGCTGGTGAGAGCTTGTCGACGCATAGAAATCTTAGCGGCTGACTTTATGCTGTTCAACATGACTCAAGACCTCATGTCTGCCGCGGACTGACAGCATGAGGCTGGTCGGATGCTGAGGCGACCGAGTTAGGCAATTGCCGACATATTTGCGCGCATGATCGGCATACCGGCAACCGGTCACGCGCCCGCACAAACCTGGTGCATTGGTCGCAAACATCGCGTGGCACCATATGAAATCTTTTCCGACGACATTGCCGGGATACGCCAACGTCGCCTATGCTTTCGATGCGGCAGTTACAAATTGCACGCGGTATAACAAAAAGAAGAATGGGAAAGTTCCACAAGCGGAGTGCCGTGCATCGACGGTTCCCGCAATGGGAATTGGTGCGGTCATGGGGTGAGACTATCGTACACGGCGGTTGCCGTGGGCTTGATAATCCGGCGACTATCTATCCATGGCAGATGCTTTCCTGTTCAGTAAGCCTTTCACGTTTCTCGCCTGCCCGGGCATGTCGGAAGTCAGGGCGGGGGTCGATGCGCTGGAAGCCCTCCCGGGCCATTGGTTCTGGCTCGAGAACGAGGACCTGATCCGCCGGGCTTACGTTCCTGATTTCCTCGCACAAAGCCGCACTGCGCTTGAGGCGCGGATGCCAGGCGGTGCAGCGCTGATCGATGCATTGGCGGACGAGATCCGCCGCAGTGTCTATCTGCTCCCCGACCTTCAACGCCTGGATACCAAAACAGCCGCCGCGGCGCATTCGTACTGCTATTGGCGCTATGCTGCAGATGTGGTCGGGCGGTCCGAGGGTATTCCACGCAGTGCGATAGAACGGCAATTTGACCGGGCGGTCGCACCTCGTGATGGTGCACACAAGTTGCAATGGATGTGCCCGTGCTGCGACGGACAGGCACACTATCAGGTCGATGGCTTGCTCGCCACGCAGCGACCGGCGCGACAGGGCGGGTTTTCTATCGAATGTCGCCATTGCGGTCATCAGGAACGGCTGTACGCAGGATTCCTACATGCTGGCCGGCTGGAATGCGGCTGCACCGTTTGCAGAAGTGTTGTTCAGACGCTCGCGGTACAGTTGGCCAGGCCCGCACGAAAGCTGTCAGAAAACCTCGCGGCCTATGCCTGGCGGCACGCCGTGGAGACCGTCGCGGAAATCCACGAACTCAAGGAAGCCTCCACGCAGAGGCTCGCGCGTAGTGATATTCCGTCAGAGAATGCAAGGGCTTTTGCACTGATTGTCCAGTCGAACGCGAATCTCTCGTTGCCTGAGCTTCTGGCCCAGGTCGATCCGACACTTGAAGGCAGGGTCGCCAAGAATCCGAGAGTCTGGTCTCTCTTGTGCGAGTTGCTGCAGGAAGGCGCGCTGGACTGCGAATGCTCGATCTACGAACAAGAGGGATGCCAGCGCGCGGCGCTTGATATCTCTGTGCTGGACGACGACCGGGAAGGCGGCGTCGCCATCGCGCAGGATGATCTCGGGTACGTCCTAAAGGGTTACCAGCCATCGGATCGCGACGGCTTCGTCAACTGGCTGAAAGCGCTGAAGCGCTTGCGGCTTTGCACAGGAAGCTCCAGCGCAGCCGTGGATATCAGCTGGAAGTCAAATCTTGCCCATTGCCGTATTCTCTCTGGCCGACGCCCTTCAGTGCAGGAGGTGCCCCACGTGTATGCCAGCGGCTCGCAACTGGTGATCGCACCGCGCGCTCACCGACCGGAACGGCCGGTGTACCTGGATGCCGAATTGGAGGCCGTGAAGTTGCTGAAATCCCTCGGCTATGTTGTTCTCAGCCCGGAAGATATCCGCTGGCAGCAAGACCGGCTGGAAGATCTTCTCTGATCGTAAGGCGAGGTCAAGTTGCCTGTCGACGAGTGAATAGATCCATGCCCTCTACTGAAGCAGCGGACTGTATTCTATGCGGAGCCCCAACCTCACGCCGCTGGCGTGACCAGCAGGATCGCGGCAGCTATCGCTATCGTTGCGCCACTTGTGGAGGACGCTACGTCATTACAGCCGATGCCTTGGACCAACTTAGAAGAGGCATGCCCGACACGGCTGAATTGTTGGCGACGGTCCGATCGCAGATTCAAGCGGGCACACTGCCACGCGTCGTGACTAAAGGCGGACGGCAATGGGTAGAGCCAGCAGGCCGCCAATAAGCACCAGTCATTTCCGCAAGGCGTCGCGCAATGACTCCAGGGGCATGATCGTGTCTCGGGACATCCGGGTAAATCCACCGTTAATACTCCCACGTGAGCGTCGTCTCCGTTAGCAGGTGCGCCGCCATCAGGTAGTCCCCGTGTTGTACGGCCCGGGCCTCAAGCTCATCGAGGCACGATTCGGATAGCTCCATCAGGTCGAACAAGCAGTAGAGATAGCGCTGACGAAACGTGGATTTGGTGGCCCTAAGGCCGCGAATTAATGCTTCGGGCGAACGTACGACGATATGTTCGATGGTCCGGAACTGCACCGAAACGCCACATTCCTCACCAAGCCGGCCGAGTTCGATAGCGTCTTGCCAGGCTGTTTCGTAGTCAAGGTCGACCGTGTCCCCTTTGCGCAAGTTGATGTGTTCGACCGCGGAAGCTCGATTGTGAGCGACGAAAAATGTCATCGGCGAACCTCGTCTGCATCGTCATCCCATTGGCGGAGACTGCCGCGCTGCCGCGCCTGGAAAAGTTCATGGATCACAATAGTGCCGAACCTCGCCTTGTCATCGTTGCGCTTTGGAACTTTACCGTCCCAGCTACAGTGTGACAAGGCGGAGCCGGCGTCTCAATCCGACCCAATGGTCAGCAAGTTCGATGCAGCGGCGTGCAAGCTTAACTTGTTAGCAATACCGACCGGTCGGTCACTGTTTGATCAGAACATTTGAGATGCATCACGTCGGGAAAGGCAATTGGGTCGCATCCTGCGAATAGACAATCGAGACTCCGAATTGCCACAGAAAAGGCTTTCGATCGCGGCTGCGAGGCACTATGATGCTCTTTCCAAGCGCACGTTACCAAGACACGCTTGCCAGCCAGACCTTGCGTCCGAGAGTAAAGTGGCCGCTTTATCCAAGCTTGGCCAACCATTCGGGCGGTAGTGAAGTCCCGTAGTCCCGTAGTCCCGTAGCACTATTAGACCTATAGCTTGGGAGACGACTGTGCTGAGCCACCACGAATTTGCCACGTTGGTATTGCTAAATGGCAACCCGAGCCCCATGGAGCTGGACCGAGCGGACATAGAGGCGTTGCCTGCGCGCGAGCTCATCACGCTGGAGCGGCTCGGGCCGGACCATAGCCGTCCCCACGTCACAACCCAAGGCTATGCCTTCCTCAGGGCACTGGGCCGTGTTCCAGCTACGGCCGGCCAAGCTAGTCAAGCCTGGCAATAAGCCTATCTCTTTGTCCCACACCGAACGTCGCGGGCCCGCGAAAGGTGCAGGTTCCGACGTTTCCTATCCATGCCGGCGTACGCTGCAAGCGCGATACGCCGCAATTGAAGATTGACTCAAGTTACCCATAACGGTCTGTCATCGAGTAGCGCAAAGGCAGACCGCATCCAGGAGACGCAAGATGTGGACAGTGGAACAATGCAAGAACGTCCAAGCGGCTGGTTTTGACTCCATGCTCGGATTGGCGAAGCACGCCTTCGATGGCTTCGAGAAAGTGGTCGCGCTCAATCTCCAAACAACGAAGACGAACTTGGCGTTGACTCGAGAAGGCGTATTGAAAGTCCTGTCGGCTCAAAGCCCACAAGAACTCGCCGAACTACAAATGCAATGGCTTCAGCCAGTCACTGATAACGCTTCGTCGTATCGGAGTCAATTGCAGGAGATCCTTGCAGCCACACGCGAGGAGTTCACGAAGGTCGCTGAAGCCCAATACGCGGCAAGCAGGAGCCAACTGCAGGAATTCTTCGAAGGTGCGGTGAGCAATGCGCCTTCAGGTTCTACGTCGCCGCTGGGGGCCTGGCAGGAGGCCTTCAAGGCAACCACGATACTCTTTGAGTCGATGCAATCGACGGCAAAGCAGGCCGTGGAAGTCGCCGAGGGTAGCTTCAATACGGCAGCGGAGGCCGCCTCAAAAGGCGTGCGGCGCCGCGAGGCGCAGCCGACCCACGTAGCCGCAAAGTAGGCCATAGGGTTGGTGGCCCGGTAGATTGCGGACCCAATCGAATTCTACGAGACGTTGGGACCTGGTCTGTTGCTGGGTCCTTCGTCATCCATACCGTTTTACCATTGCTTTGAGGATTGGAGACATGACCAAGAAAGTCGCCGTGGTCACGGGCGGGATGGGTGGTATCGGTGAAGTCATCAGCGTTCGTCTTCACGATGCGGGTTATGAAGTGGCGGTAACGCATTCCCCCGGCAACAGCAGTGTCAAGAACTGGTTGGCGAGCATGGAGGAAAACGGGCGTAAGTTCCACGCGTACCCTGTAGACGTCGCCGACTACGATTCGTGTCAGCGCTGTGTAGCCGCAATCCGGGAAGAGCTTGGGCCCCTCGACATTTTGATCAACAACGCTGGCATTACGCGCGATGCGAGCTTCAAGAAGCTGGACAAGGTCAACTGGGATGCGGTCATGCGAACCAATCTTGACTCCGTGTTCAATATGACGAAGCCGGTGTGCGACGACATGGTCAAACGCGGCTGGGGCCACATCGTCAATGTGTCCTCCATCATTGGCTCCAAGGGTGGCTTCGGCCAAGCGAACTACGCGGCGGCCACGGCCGGCATGCACGGTTTCACGAAATCACTGGCACTGGAGGTGGCCAAGAGTGGTGTCACCGTGAACACGGTATCGCCGGGTTTCATTGCCACCAAGATGGTGGCGGCCGTGTCTCAGGAGATCCTCGATACCAAAATCATTCCGCAGATCCCGGTAGGCCGTGTTGGCAAGCCAGAAGAGGTGGCCGCGCTGATCGCATACCTGTGCTCGGAGGACGCCGCTTTCGTCAACAAGTGTAATTCTATACTCTTATATCAGGTTTAAATATGATTCAATTCGTGGCCCGCGGCGGTCGTGCTGCATTAGTTGTGCGCCGCTGCGCAGGACCGGATCGAGCCCCCGCGTCGATCCGGTTTTTTTTGTCCGATTGATTTTTGCATGCGCTCGCCTGGAAGACAGCAAGAGGTGAGGTCCACCGTGATCAGTCCGTGCTTGCAAGGATTGTGACCTCGTCGAATTCGGCGACCACCTGTCTTCAGAAATCGCCGCGCGCATCATTTGCGGCGCTTGGGGCCGCCGTGAAAGTCTGTTGCCTCGATTCGTCCTTCCCACTGGCCTCGCTTAGTAGTCCCAGGACAGAGCGCAACGCATCTTCTTCGATGAGCCCTTCGTCGCATGCAAAGCATCTCTGGACCCTCAGCACGGCAGTTCGCTCGTCGCACAGAGAATCTATTTCAAGAACGACTGCAGACATCTCTGCCTTTCCGCAATTTGTGCACAGCATGGGGTAGTTAAGGTCCGCTCGAACACCTCTCAGCATTGGAGGCCAATGTCAATCACTTCTCGGGTGGTCGTTGGAATCCGAAGCAATCGTCTCCGACTCGCCGAAGACAATGAACCTGGCTTTGCCGGAACGTTTTGCCGAGTAAAGGGCGGTATCGGCTTTCAGTAGGAGTTCATTTCGAGTGTTGTTGTCGCGGGGCTTTTTGAGCGCCGCGCCAACGCTCGTACTGCACGCAATCTGGTGGCCATTGAGAATGAAGGTCTCGCAGGTCACCGATAGGATTGCCTGGGCGACGCGCAGCACCTCATCCGACGTCAAGACGTCCTCCAAAATCACAGCAAACTCATCGCCGCCTACCCGGGCAACGGCGCAAGTTTCGCCAGCACAGGACTTCAGGCGAGTCGCGACGACGTTCAGAAGCTTATCGCCAACGGGGTGACCGTAAGTGTCATTCACAAGCTTGAAGTTATCAATGTCGACAAGGAGCAAAGCCATTATCTTCGAGCCTTCCTCGCTTTGTACCATCGCTGACTCCAGGCGCCGGTCAAAGCCCTTCCGATTGAGCAGGCCGGTAAAATAATCTGACATGGTCGTCTGCTCAAGGCTACGCATCTTCTGGCGCTCTGCGGTGATATCTCGGGCAAAGACATGCACGCCAACCACCTTGTCGGCCGTCGCACTCCAGGCGGGTTGAAAAGTGACATCAAAGCAAACAGGATGGTTCTCGTAGAGATGCTCAGCCTCAAACTTAACCAGTTCGCCTGACAGCGCGAGCCGCAGGGGAGGCCCTATCACTTTTGCATAAACGGCGGCGCCCCACAGATGCAAGGGGGTCAGTCCGATGATTTCATCGGCAGATACCCCGAATCGCTGTTCATACGCGTGGTTGACGAACACGTAGCGTTCGTCCAAGTCAAGGTAGGCAACCAGGTCCGGTATGTGATTGGCTATGGCATGAATACGTGCCTCCCGTTCCTCTGCCAATTTCCTTGCAGCCAGCAGAAAACTCGTGCGTTCGGCAAGCTGCCCCATAACTCTCGAGAACGTCTTGGCTAAGGAGCCAATTTCGTCTTGTCTTGAGGTCGGAAGCAAAGCACACTTCGAAAAGTCCGTCGCACTTTCCTGCACGACACGTTCCAGGCTCTCCAATGGCGCCAACAGACGTCTGGCTACCCGCCACATCAGTAAGGCAGAAATAGCCAACGCTGCGCCTACGGCTGTGAGGATCCTCAGCCTAGCACGGGTGATTGGTGAGAAGGCTTCTCTTGCCGGAAGTGCGGCAACCAGTTCCCACCCTGCTGTTTCAAGCCGGTGTCGCGCAATGATGGGTCGCGTTGGCCAAGCGAATTCCCATATGGAGCGTGCGGTATCGGTTCCGCATGACTCGTCTTCGGAGCTTGCAGGCTGAAGTACTTTTTCCGGGTCAACGTGCACGACGTAGCGACGGGACCGCCCTGACGAGACAAGGCAATAGGTTCCAGTTGTGCCGATACGGCTGCGCGACAGTGCCAAGAGGAAGTCTTCGCGCCGCAGGTCCAGGCTCCCGACAAGAACCGCCCGTATGCGTCCGTCAATCGAGCGCACTGGTACGGCCATGGCGACGCCTGGCCCGCCAGTTACCTTGCTCATCACCGGTTCGGAAATGACGACAGACGCGCCGCGCAGAGCGTCCCGAAAGTACGGTCGGTGCGAGACATCAGGGTCCGGGTCTATCGTCCTGGTATCGAATGACCGCTTACCATCCGGCCAAGCAAGAAATACCCCATCGAACAACTCGGGAGCTGGAGCGGCCTGCTTAGCCACTCGTTTCAGTTCCGCTGGGCCACGGTCCAACAGCGGGGCAAGATGCTCGGCAAGCCGGCGTAGGATGACAGTACGTACTTCGAATTTGTCGTCGAGTTGCTCAGCGACCAGTCTGACCTGTGCGTCCTGCTGGGCCTGCAGGGAATCCTCTAGGTTTGCGAAGACGTAATGACGTGCGACCAGTATCAGCAGGACCGCGAGGAGAAGAACCACAACGACGGTCGAGGCGACTACCCGGGATTTTAGCGACCAGCGGACCATGCCCTAAACCTTTGCTCTTCTACACTGGCTCATCGCGTCTGCGCATCTGGATGCCTGCGTGCGGGCTCCGACGTAGCAGGAACGTACGAACGAGCATTCATCCGTTCACCCGAATCGGGCATCGAAGGCTCAATGTTAGCCGAATTCCGAATGGCATTGCGCCTATTCGGGCTGGGGTCGAGAATGACGCGGCATCGCCCCCCGGTAGCCACACCCGACCGCCGGGGGGCGTAATGAGCTGTCAATCGAACATTCAGGCGGCTACCGACTAGACAGAGAATCTCCGGCGCTCCGAATCGCATATGCCCCGTTTTTGCGCTGAAAGCTGGCGTTCGTTCCGAACGGCACTGCAAAATGGGAACCTTGAAGCCCACCTGACAGACTCTGTCTGAACGCATCACGCTAGCGCGCGGCGGCAGCAAGCAGCGTCGTGTTTAATCTTAATCATGCCAATGTTGCCGTTTGCCCCATTCCCGTTATCGCCATGTCGGACCACGCAATACCTTTCGTCGATCAGTCATGCTGGCGGCCTCCGCGTTCGAGGGTCAACACGAAGTGATGGCAAAGTCCGAACAGCCTTGGATAAGACGATACCGGAAGTGCTCGCGCGCGTTCCGGAGCGATTGCCGGCGGCGCTGATCGACCCATTGCGCAAGCAGTGGAACGGGCTATCGAGATTGGACGAACAGATCCCCGACATCGAGCGGCGAATGCGCGACTGGATCAAGGAGGACAAGGCTGTGAAGGCGATCAGGGAGATTCCTGGAGCCGGACTTGCTGAAGGCTACGGCAGCGGTCGCGATGATGGGCGATGCCAAGACATTCCGGTCCGGTCGTGAGTTTGCCGCGTGGGGCGGCCGTTGTGCCGAAGCAGACCGGAAGACCCCTCAAGCAAAAGCTGGTACCGGGGTGACGAAGATTTCAACTCAATCAACGGCTTGCCGAGGGGTGTGGTCGATCTTTATCGACCCCGGGGAGACGCTCAAGAACAAGTGCACTAGTTACGCCGTGTCCATCATGCCTGGCAGACAATCCCGAAAGTCCCGATGGAGGCCGCTCACCAGAACCATGTTCGCCTCCGCATCCGTCGAGATCAGCGCCGCCATCTGAGCCGCATAGCAAACCAGGCCGTTTGCACATCGAACCACGTTGTCGACCAGAGTCATGGGGTATCCGGTACCGGATCTGGACATCAGATGCATGCCCCCGTGCGTGAGGCTGCTCAAGGCGCGCAAGGATTGCGCGCGGTACTCATCGAGATGCCCCACGATACCTTTGACGCGCGGATCCTCAAGCTTGAGGAGCTCGTCGAACATGAGTTTCACGCCGGGCGCCATGTCTGCCGCACGTGATGACTCTTCCGAAGGCGGCTCATGGTACTGCCGTACCCATTTCTCGTCAGCCGCCTCCAGCAACCAAACGCCGCGAATGAGCGTCTCGAACTGCGGCCGGAACAACGCCATTGCAGCGTTTGGCATTCCGATCGTGAGCAATGCAATGGCACCCGCGGCGTGCTCCACCGACATTAGTGAGCACTGGTACGCGGAAATCACCCTCGGATGGTCAGTAGGAGCAGATCCGCTCATGCAGGAAACCGCTGCGGCGTGGAGTTCCGCCGAACGCTTAAGGATTTCAACGGGCATAGCTATGTGCGCTCTCTTTCCTGCCTGGCTAGGTGATTCGAAGTCTTGCCGGTCAGGATACATCATGACGCATGAGGCTCTCCTTCAAGGCGACGACGGCGCTGATCGCTTCGACGAGGATAACTAGGCGCCGGCTGATGAATGGCTTGTGCAAGGGGACTCCTTGGTTGCGAAAAATGGTCAGGCGTTTCCAATGCTTTGTACCTATGGCCTTTACTGGAGCGCTGGTTGGTGGGCGAGCCGACGGCTGATATAGCGGCTGTCGATCACGACAACGGTCTTATCGACCGGCGCAAGTTGGCCGAATAGGTGCCTCCAGGCCTGTCTTTCAGCACACCATTTCTTACAGTTGATGCCTGACTCCGCGGGTATCCTTGCAGGCCGTCATTTCCCTCTAAGAGAAAGAGTCCGTGAGACGCCTTGCCATCCTGTCCATTGCCGCCGCCGTACTGAGCGGCTGTGCCGTTGTTCCATACGATGACGGGTACTACGACAGCTATTCTGCCCCCAACTACGGCGGATACCCCGCTCCCGGCTACGGGGCGTACTTCGACTGGAGCAGTGGAGGGTACTACCGCGGTCGCCGAGACTGGGACCGAGGGGAACGCCGTGAGTGGGATCGGGGCGACCGCCGAGGTTGGGATCGCGGCTGGAGCCAGGGTGAGCGGCGAGGCTGGAGTTCTGGCGGTGAGCGAGGGGGGAACCGTGGCTGGAACAACGGCAACCAAGGTGAGAACCGAGGCTGGAGTCGTGGCCGGGAGCGGGTCCAGGATCAACAGGAGAACCACGGCGGGAGCCGTGGCGAGAATCGTGGCAGAGGTCGTGGCGGCGATCGAGATGGTGGTTAAGTGGTCCAGGCCTAGTTGGAGACCGGGCCAAGCGTACGAAGCTGCTGTATGCGAAAGCGAGGCGATCAAGTCGACGATATCCTGACGGGCTTGTGCCCACGTTTTCGTAGCGCGTTCGGGAGATTCGTTCGACCTTCAGTGTCTTGAAGAAGAATCAGCGCATGGTCCTCGGCATTGGCGTGCCGGCTAATCGAGATTTGCATGCCGAGTGTGGTGGCCAAATTTCGATAGGTCCGGCGGGCGTACTGGGTGCCGAGGTCGGACCAATGCCCATTCTGCTGGTGCAACGTCACGGCACAGCCCACTGGAGCCGCTTAAGAAAACCGCATTGTCGGCAATGGCGCAGCTGTGATACAAGATAGCCGCACGTCCGCCGGCGCAAGCCGGCGACATCCCCTACATCTAGTCCTTGGAACATTCAGAGCATGGCAACAGGTACCGTCAAGTGGTTTAACGATACGAAGGGTTTTGGGTTCATCACGCCGGACGACGGCGGTGATGACCTGTTTGCGCACTTCTCCGAGGTTCAGGGAAGCGGCTTCAAATCGCTTCAGGAAGGCCAGAAGGTGAGTTTTGAAGTCAAGCAGGGCCCCAAGGGGAAGCAGGCAGCGAGCATCAAACCACTGTAAGTTTTCTGCGCGGCGAACGCGTCCTGCAAGGGTGGCGATCAGGCCGATGCGTGATCGCCGCAGCTGTGGAGCAGGGCGTCGAAAGGGGGCTCATGCCCGCCTTTGCTCAACGCTCGAGAAAAGGCCTCAACTTGTCAGCGCGACTAGAATGTAGCAGTTTTCGCATCGCCTGGCTCTCAATCTGACGGATCCGCTCGCGGGTCACATCGAACTGCTTGCTAACCTCTTCAAGCGTGCGGTCAGAGGTCGTATCGAGCCCGAATCGCATCCGCAGGACCTTGGCCTCGCGCGGCGATAAACCGTTGAGTGCCTCATCGATCGCGGCGCGCATGTCCGCGTGAATCGCAGCCTCAGCCGGTGAACTTGCAGAGACATCCTCAATCATGTCGCCGAGTGTCGCGTCGGCGTCGTCGCCCACCGGGGTCTCGAGCGAGACAGGTTGCCTCGCGCTCCTGAGGATACTGCGCACTTTTTCCTCGGACATCTCCATGCGCTCGGCGAGAACGGCGGGATGCGCCTCCCGTCCCGTCTGTTGCCGAAAATCGCGCGAAATCCGGTTCAGCTTGTTGATCATCTCGACCATATGAACCGGCACACGAATGGTTCGTGCCTGATCGGCAAGTGCACGCGTGACAGCCTGCCGGACCCACCACGTGGCGTACGTCGAAAACTTCCAGCCGCGCCGGTATTCGAACTTGTCCACCGCCTTCATCAGACCAATATTGCCTTCCTGGATAAGATCCAGGAAATGCATGCCACGGTTCACGTATTTCTTGGCAATTGAAATGACAAGACGAAGATTCGCTTCAATCAGTTCTCGCTTGGCCTGCCGCATTTTTAATTCCGCGGCACTCATCTGGCGGTTAATCTGCTTGAATTGCTGGAGCGGCAGCGTGACCTTGGCCTCAATATCGATGAGTTTCTGCTGGCCCGCCTGAATGGCCGGCAGATGCCGCTTGAGCGCCGCGCCAAACTGCCGCGAGGTCGCCGCCATTTTGCTGGTCCATTTAAGGTCGGTCTCGTTGCCCGGGAATGACTCTACAAACACCTTGCGTGGCATGCCGCAACGGTCGACAGCGATCTCGAGGATGCTGCGCTCAATCGCACGAACCTCGGTAAGCTGTTCGTGCACACTGGCGCACAGGCGGTCGATCGTCTTGGCCGTAAAGCGGATCGGCGCCAGTTCGGACTGGATCTTTGAGCGCAGTTGCTCAACGGCTGCTGAACGGGCTTTCCCGGTAACAGGTGCGTCCGGCAACTGCTCGAACAGTGCCCGCACGCGCGCGAATATCGCAAGACTGTCGAGCGTGAGTTGTTCGAGGCGCGCTGCGTTCGTCTTCTCCGAATCCCCGGCGTCCGGTTCAACGTCATCACCGACCGGGTCGTCGTCGGAGGCGTCTGCCTCCACGTGAACGTCATCGGACGCTAGCGCTATTTCGCTGTCGTTCACGTCGTCGCTGATACCATAGACCAGTTCGTCGATACGCAGTTCGCCGGCAACGATGCGGTCCACATCGGCAAGCATCGTGGACACGACTGACGGACACGCGGCGATCGCCTGAATCATGCCCTGCAGGCCGCCTTCGATGCGTTTTGCAATCTCGATTTCGCCAGCGCGAGTCAACAGTTCACTCGCGCCCATCTCGCGCATGTACAGCCGGACCGGATCAGTCGTGCGGCCGAATTCGGAATCGACGGTCGACAGTGCAGCTTCCGCTTCCTCGTCCGCCTGATCGTCGGATGCCCCGGCAGGCGCTGTGTCGCTTAACAGGAGCGTGTCCGCGTCCGGCGCCTGCTCGTATACGGTCACCCCCATGTCGCTGAACGTGCTGACGATGGTTTCCATCGCTGCAGTTTGCGTAAAGTTATCGGGCAGGTGATCGTTGATGTCCGCGTGGGTGAGATAGCCGCGCTCTCGGCCAAGCGCGATCAGCGCGCGCATCTGGCGTTGACGCTCCTCGTCCTGGCGCGCCATGGCCATGGTGTCCAGCGGTGTTGCGACCGCCTGGATCTTTCCTTTTGGAGAGCGGCGGCCGGTCTTTGATGTGACCGCGATCGTGCGGGGTGCTGAATCGTCGCGAACTGGATTAGCCAATACACTCTCCTCGACAGGTTGGCCGACGATCGTCGCAGAGATGACGGCGGACAAGCCTGTCGAGGTGCGAACGGAATCGTGGAATGACGCACGGACAGTCGAGGCCGGAATGCCTCTTGCGGAATCCGGTGTGCGCAGAATTGGGGGATTCTGAATCATACCAGACGACATTGTGCAGCGCAACATGCCGGAGCTATGCCATCGATGCCAAGTGGCCTGCCACCGTCATGCCTGCCGCTCGAGCTAATTTCCTAAGAAAAATGAGGTTCACCGGACTCGCAATGGTGAACTGTGGCGCACAGCGGATCGAAATGCTCGCTTCAGCCCTCCTTGCACCGCTGCCGGAGTAGCGTGGGAAGAACTGCCTGGTTTCCGTAAGTGAGGAGGGTGTTCGAAGCCGGAAAAGAGGCGGCGGCACGGTTAGGACCGCGATGATGGTGCTGGATACCCCAGGTTGGCCAGCAGCCCCGCGCCTAGCGATCGCTCAGCGTCGACGTCTTGCCCCCAATGACAATCCGTGGCCGTGTCGCCGCACGCCAGCGACAGAGTTACCCTCGACAGCATGGCGGTCACACACAAATCGTACAAGCTTGCTGGAGCGGAAAGCATATATCGGATCGTGGCGCCAGCCCGACACGGTTAAAAACTTCTGTGCAAACCTTAGGTCTGGGCAGGCGGAAACGCGCCTTCCCATGGGTCGTCACTGTATAAGAGCTGATACTCTGCCGGGTAGAGATCGCGAATCGGCGGTGGATACTGGAATGCCAAAACGGCCTCGAGCTTACCATCGTCGCCAATCCTGAACACTTCGATGAGGACGCGACGGCCCCGCCGGTCGGTACCGCTCAGGTGATAGTAGTGCTCACCCTTCCAAATGAATTCGCTGCCATCGAAAGGCGGCCGAACACCAAGCCAACGGGCATGGTGTGTCAGACGAACATCAATAACCTGTTCAAGATAGTCCATGTCGCCTGGTCGCAGCCTTAGCGGTCACCAAGGCGTCATGCTAACGCGAAGCAAGCCGATATGTCAGTCCATGATATGTTCTTACTCGTGTTTGACAACGAGCAGGACCGCGACAGACCCAAAATGGGCTGCGGAATGATTGGCGCTCGTGTAAACGACAGCACACGTCCGGCGTCACCGACTCCCAATCGAGGCAAGGTGTTCTGACTGAGTCGCGGCCCTCCACTTCACCGGCGGCGCTCGACAATCGAAAGTCTCGGGCAGCAGGGTAGACCCGTCCAGTTACCGAATGCCTCGCATCGCTTCGAACATGGAATACCCTTGACTCGTCAAGCGAGGATGGGCATTACCGCTACCATGGCCATGCTCCATCGTTACCAATTTGTGGACCAGCAATCCGTCCAGTTGATCTGGTTCGAGGTCGTCAATGTCTTGCGCATCGCCAAGCAGTAGCAGCGCGGCGATTTCATGCGGACTGAGCATGTCAGGCTCCTTTGTCGGGCTCGGAAAAAGGAACTACGACTGCTGGCCCGTGGATGGAGTTCCACGGGGGTCGGCGGGAACGGCAGTGAGTGAACTCGGTGCGAGGATGCGCTGAGCGCGCACACCGAGCGTTCACCCTAAACTTTCTTGCCGCCGGAATCAAGCTCTATGTGTGCTGCGATGCAGCGCGGCGAACCTAGTGGTGGACGGTCACTGTGGACCAGGCCGGGTCTGGCGTCGAGTGAAAGGTCTAACCTAGGATCTGGACCAAGGCAGTGGTGCGGCCAGCTTTTCCGTGACCCCAGGGAAAACCCGTTGACTCGCAAAATATGGGGCGACCTTATCCTGTGCGCGTTATGGGGTTGTCACACTCCTGTAAACCGGACCTCTTAGTTTGGCCGCGACCCGTGGGGAGGGGAGCGATGGAAGGAACGATTGGGCGGCTGGAGAAGACGGAAACCGGTCGGCAGGAGCTTACCGGGCGAAATGGGACACTGGACCGCCGCAGCCGCGCGCTGCTCATCATGGTGGATGGGCAGACCGACTCGCGGGACCTTCGCGCCCGCTGCGAACATCTTGGGCTTGGTCCCGATACGCTGCGCCAGTTGCTACAAGCGGGATTCATCAGACTGGTCGCCGCACCCATCCATGACTCAGCGACCCGGCAGTTGGAGACGCAACCTTCGGCCCTCCCGCCGAAACAGGAAGGACAGAAGCGCTCCCTTGCCGCAGCCCGAATGTATCTGATGGAGATGGCAGAGCGGACCGTCGGCCGAACTGGACACCCTATCAAGACGCGTCTGGTCGAGGCGATGGATTCGACGTCTATCGAAAAAGCCTTCCAAGAGTTCCTCGACATTATGCGTGGGAAGGCCACCCCGGCCATCGTTGCTCATATCGAGGAACGATTCCGAAACGTTCTGCCCCTCAACAATGAAAGTTCGGGGTCTGGTTCGCCGGAGAGTGATTGAGTTCGTCGTGAGGTCGAGTTATATCTAACATCATTAGGCCACGCTGCCACCACCTGCCCATCTGGCCTCTTTGGGTCCGCTAACACCGGGTAATTGAGCATTGGTTCGTGGTCCGCTCTCGAAAGCCCGCACGCACTTTTCTCGGATGGCCTAACTTGCGTTGGGCTTTTGCGATCTCAATAGTTGAACACATCATGTCTGTGAGCGCAGTTGCACCTGTCGATGTACAGCCGTTCGTCACACTTGAGCGCTGGCGGATCCGCGAAACAAGGTCAGGTCAACGACATTTCGTCGGATACTGCCTTGAGAACAAAGAGGCTCGAGTGAGCAGCGTAATTCAATCCTTCGACTGTGACACGGGGGTCGGCGTAACCTCTAGCGGGCGACGGTATTTGCTGTCGGGCTCGCCGTGCTTCGATGGCGAGGCTAGGCGTGTTTGGGAGGAGTTAGCTGGACAGTATGGCATCGGCGAAACCAAAGATGTCAGCATGGAATATATGGCTCCGGGTAAGCTATGAGATCGGCTAGCTTTCCTCTCCGGCCGTGGCAAACTCGGAAGCCGACGAGCCTTCAACCGCCCGTGTGCGATAGTCGAGTCTCACCCCGTGACTGCAACGACGCCGATTGCCCGGGCCGCGGTCTGCTCAGTCCGGAAGATTTCCGCTGGCAACACGACCGATTGGAAGACCTTCTCAGATCGTTCATCAGGCGATGGCGTGATCGGGAACGCCGGCGTGTCACGCCCGCCGCCCAGAGGGGATTTCACTCCTGAAAGGTCGACACTAGGGCCACCGCGGACTACTGAACCACGGCGCTCTCGCTAGAGATCAGCCTTCAGTAGTGGCGTGTCGCCGAAACTTGCACCATCGAATTCACGGGACGCTAGTAATCCGGGAGGGACGGCGACACGGTCGACAGGTGTGAATCCAAGGCGGGAGAAATAGCCGGCCGCCGTTTTGGTTCCGACAACTAATGTAGCGATGCCACGCAAGCGGACATCGGCGACCAGTGCGGACACCAGTAAGGCAGCTAGCCCGGCTCGTCTGGCCCGCTCCGCGACAGCGATCCCGCGCAGCAAGCCAACCGTGTCGCCGAACACTTCGATGCCGGCGCAGCCGAGGAGGCCGGTCTTGTCGCGGCTGACATGAAACTGGACCGCCTCACTGTGTATGCCGCCAACAGGGATTGAATACGACTGAAGCAAAACTTCCACATCATGTAGGTCTGCCTTGGTCGCTCGACGCGGCCCCATAGCATTACTCGCAGATCCAACACTTGCGTTCCGACTGTTTCTCCAAGCCCGTCACTTGTTCGGCTAGTCGTCGTCATGCCATCGATGCCATTCCCGCCGACGCTCCCGCCACTCGTGCTCTCTCCACCGCTGCTCACGCCATTGGCGCTCCCTCCAAGCGCGAGCCCGCCAGTCGTCGTCATAGTAAGCCGGAGCCGCTACCACGGGCGCAGGCTGAACGACCACCGGAGCCGGCTCGTAATAGACGGGGGGCGGAGCCACTACCGCTGGCACGGGGATGCCGATACCAATGCCGACGTCCACCCGTGCCTCGGCCATGTTTGAGCCAAGAGCGGTAACGCCAACCAAAAGCAAGAGCGCTGAGGCCTTTCGCATGTTCTTCTCCTTTTTCTCTTGCAGAGACTCTAGGTCACCATGGTTCGGCTGTGTATTAGCCGACTTGCAAAGCGGTGACTTTCTGTAACGCGACGTCGAGATGCCAAGTACCCATCCGTCTGGACGGGAGCGCAGCAACGGGCAATAGGCCATCTTCAGCAGAAGCCAGGCCGGGGGAGATTTTTCCGTACGGACAAAACCTCTACGCTAAGCAGACGCAAATCCTGTCAAGCTCGCTGCTTGCGCTTGCCTGTTTCAGAAGTTACCGAATGTCACGAGTTCTGAGTCAACTCGTTTCTGGGCAGTGTCGTTTTTGCCGGTAAGCACGGCGTAATGCCGCGCTTTCAAAAATTCCTCAGGAGTTCACATCATGAAGAAGCTGTTCGCTGCTCTCGCCTCTGCAGCCCTAGTTGGTACGGTTTTCGCGCAGACCGGTGTCCCAGCTTCCGCGACTCATCCCCAAGCCGAGGCAAAGAAGGACGAGGTAAAGGGCATCAAGGAAGAGAGCGCCACGCAGGAAAAGGCTAACAAGAGCAGCGTGAGCGCACAGAGCGACGTAAAAAGCGTTCATGCCAGCGCCCACAAGGAGAAGGCCAACGTACAAGCTGGCGCCCATAAATCCACCGCCACGGGCACGCCCCACAAGGCAAGCGAGACAAAGGCCGCCCATAACGAGGCTGGTAGGGCAAAGGTCGACGTAAAAAATAATGTCGACCAAGCGAAGGCCGGGGTGGAGGTCGGCAAGCCGGAAGCGCAGCCGACCACAACGAAGGCCGCTAACACCGCCGACGCAGACAAGACGAAGAAGCAGTAAGCCGCTCCCATCGAGCAGACCGGGGTACGTTGCTAAGGCTACCGGCCATTGCGACAAAGCTCGAGTGTAGGAGCTTTAGGGAGAGTGCAAGGCAGCCGGGAGGTTAGCCTGGCCTCTCCGCTCTTCTTTAAGATGAGGGACGCGCCGTGAGAACACTTCTCCTACTGTTGATTGCAGTCTCGACTCTTCTCGGCGGCTGCGTCGTGGTGCCGTACGATGGGGGGTACTATGGTTCATATGGGTACAGAGGTCACGGACACCACGAATACTATGGACGTCACGGAGGCTGGTAACGATGCCTCTGTGAGGTCGTGCGATGGAGTAGGTATCGGACGTAGTCCTACATGCGCAGACGCAATCGCCGCAACAAAGACATGTTAGCCAATGATGCCCCGCTGATCTCCGAAGTCGTTGCGACTGTAGACGCCGCCATCTCGCCGGTGAATTATCAACTCCCACCGCTCTTGCTTGGCCCTCTCAGTACCGGCCGCAATCGCCTGCTCACGCGAAGGAAAAGATTGCGAGGCGCCGGGAGCCCCCTCTATTTGAGTGGTCCATCGCAGACCTTCAAACCGAACGACATGGATTCTTGCTTTGCGCATGGGTGTCTCCCAACTGTGATGGAAGAAGTCTCCATGCGCGCGCTGCACTTCGGTATCGGTCGCCGTCCGACAAGCAATTGTCTTCGACCCTTTTCAGTGAGCGCCGGTAATGCGGCAACATGATGCAAACCGCTGTACGTTCTCTGCTCAACGCCGCGCTCGAGAAAAGACAACCTGTCAGCGCGAGTGGGATGCACCAGCTTGCTGCTTCCATCACTCGCCACGATGTGCCAGCTTACCCCTCTGGACCCAGGCAGCCACCTTGGCGAACAGCAAAGTCATCCACTGGTGGAGTTTCCCAGGGGGCAGGAATAGCGTTGCCTCCGCCTTGTGACTCGGCATTTTCGTGACTTCGTGTTAAGCAGAACACCAATAAGGTTATACTCGGCGCTCCAACGAAAATAACGGATATATTGACATGGTCGCAGCAACCAAAACCAGCACGCAAACGAACGCGGTTACCAAAAGGAAGCCTGCAGCAAAGAAGCTGTCGGTCCCGACGAAGAAGGCTAGCGTGCTCGCACGTGAAGCCCAGGCAGCGAAGAAGCGCTTGCTGAAATTGCGTGCCGACACGAAGAAGGCCATCGAAGCAGCAAAGCGTGAGGTCGCCCAAGCAACGGAAGCCGCCAAGTCCGCGGCGCGCTATGAAAAGCAGGTTGCAAAGGACAAGCTCGCAGCCAAGAAGGCGAAGGTTGCGAGCGCCAAGAAGACTACAGGCAAGGCTGCCGCCCGAAAGGCCGCGTCGAAAAAGATTGCGGCCGGTAACAAGGCCTCCACGAACGCCGCACTGAAGAAGGCGGCAGTGAAAGGCGCGCCAAAGAAGCGGGCTGCGGAGAAGAAGGTAGTTTCGACTGTAGCGACGTCCGGCGCTTCGGCGTGATCGTTTCCTCGGCGGGTACGATTCCTCGACAACTCGTCTATTGAGGCAGAATGGGCGCACCTCGCGCCTTATCTGGATTCACTTGGACTGAGGCCCGTATCGGGCTCTCGTCATTTTTCCTACCATATCGCGCCTCTACGCTCATGTTTAGAGCAGCGGAGACTCAGGTTGAAGCCATGGTTCGGCAAGCTAAAACCGATACCCTAGTCCAAGCACCATCACATCGGTATCTCGGCTATTGGTCGTGACGGTGCGATGCCAGGAAAAGCGCGTAGTCCACGACGGACTGATGCGATAGCTTGCCGACATGGTGAACAGGCCGAGTGTACGCGTGACGCCGCCACCGTCGTCATGGTCCCGCGCGAAATAGGGACCAAAGCCGAGGCCCAGTGTCAGATGATCATTGAAGAATGGCCGCACCAGCCAGGCTTGTGCGGCCAGTCCCTGCCGGCGCACGACCCGCGCGTCCCCCTCGTTGAGATAGGTCGCCGTGAGGTCTACGTACGGCAAGATGCCGCGCCGGTACTCGACCGCATAGGCTATGCCGCTGGGAGAGTCAAAGTTATTGACGATGGTGGTACCGCCGAAGACCGTGAACTCATTGTGGGTCGTCAGGCTGCTGTAGGACGGCGGCGGCACAACCGGGCCATCCCTGCTCCCCCGATCGAGCTGGTAGCCTAAGCCGATCAGGAACGTGTTTGTGTCGAGGCTACCGGCCTGCGCGCGGTTGTATCGCGCCTGCAGGATCCACGGACCACCATTGATATACCAGGTGCCTGCCGCGCTGATCAGGATGCCCCAACCGTGCTGGTCACTCGCGCCGCCTTCCGCTGTCTTCACGGTGGTATCGAAGTAACGGTACGGACCGACGCCAAGCGAGAAGGCAAAGCGTCGGTCCGCCGACAGCAACCGCCCCCACAACTGCGCGCTGTGGCCGTCGCGATGGTGGTTGGTGACATGCCCCTCGTTGAGATATGAGAAGGAAGCGTAGACGTTGTCGGTCAGGTTATGGGCATACTCATACGTGTAGCCATATGTCTTCTCTCCCAGCGACGGCGTTTGCTGCAGGCCGCCAAGTACATAGAACTCCTGGGCGTGGGCCTCAAGTTGGGAGCCCATCAGCAACGCTGCGCAGAGCGCGGCGTTCAGCAAGTGACGCAGGCCGCCCCAATGGGCCGATCCCGAAACCAGGCGATGTTGCATACGTAGGGCTCCCGATTGCGCAGGCCAAGTGCTCATGATGCTGTGTTCACCGCAGCGCAGCAAGCCCCCACGGCGCTAACGCAACACCATTGACTCGATGCGTCGTCGCGCAATATCGAGCCAATGACCGCGATTGCCGACAGGTCCGTCCGTGTGGGGGCGTTACAAGACCCTCAAAATCACCCCGCAAATCGGCGATGACTCAAATTTTCTTCCACTCCGGCTTAAAGCTAGCCGCTGAATAGTGGCCGGGCCCGCGTTGCCGCTCTGAAGCGGAGGAGCATACTTTGAGCACGCCCTGTCGTGGGCGACAGCGTGCGGCGCCATAAACAAGGCTGGAACCATGCCAACATGGCATCCGTCGGCAGGTAAGCGTACCCGTTTCTGCGGCGACCTCATCGTGATCATGTGAAACGCGTGGTAATCAAGATCGCCGGGTGGCCCAGCGAACTCTCGCCGACCTGCAGCGCACCGAACTTCCGGATCGAACTCACGCATCTTCCGAAGGTCGAGAATGTGTCCGCCTGCACGCAAGCGCCCGGCTTTAGTCAGGCACATTGCCCCGATCATGATGGTGCGGGGCGACAAGCCCCCGGGTTAATCCCGACGCGTTCCCAGTGCTGGTTGCCCGGATGAACGCCTGTGATGGGGCGGCGGAAGCTGGGGTCAGTGGCCGGGGAAGAGCGCAGGCTAGGGCGCTCGTGCTTTCCAGAAGTCGGTGATGATCCGGCGCGTCCTGGCGCTGACGATCACCTCTGCCAGTGCCTCCGTCGAAAACCACTGGCAGCGCTTGATTTCCTTGCTCGGTTTAGCCGAGGCGGACTTCCCAATATTTGCGACGAAGACATGATGCACCGTCGTCGCCCCGACGACCTGAAAGAGAAAGCTAAGCCCTCTGGCCTGTAGCGCAGTCTCCTCCTGAAGCTCTCGCACCGCCGCGTCACCATAGGTTTCAGTCTTACCTGGCCCCCCGCCTGGCAACGCCCACCGGCTGCCATCCTTGGAAACCAGTAGCAAGCGGTCGCCTCGGAAGCAGACCACGGTGGCTCTTACCTTTCTCTGCATCAGTTGAGCGGGTCGGAGTGAAACTTGGGTGATGACCATACGGGCAACGCGAAGCCCGTTGCGCGGCGAACAGCGCGCGCAATTTTGGACGTGTTACTGAACGACACCCTCGATGTCGCCATGCGTCTGAACTGGCTGATTTCGGGAGCGTGGTCGCTACGGCCATAGTAAGTCGTGCGTCCACGACGGACCATTAGTGGGATCAGCCGGACTTCACTTTGGGGTAGGAACCCGTGGAAGTGGCTCGATATGGTCAAGCATACCCCGCCTCTGAAACGTCCACATTTCTCTCACTAAAGTTGCTCGACCGCGCGGGTCTTGGCACATGCCAGTTTTCCATGTTGGCCAGCCAACAGAGACGGGCAAAACGCGGACGCGTGGTGCCACTTCGCTTTACCTGGCTGATCGGCGAGGCGCTACTCGCTCCATTCCGCGTCGACATCTCTCGCAAGATGTCCCGCGAGGATGTAGTCTCCGATTTGCGCTGCTTTCGCCTCTAGGCGCTCCAACTCACTGGCCGGCAGATCGCTCAGTGTAAATTGGCAGTAGAGATTGCGCTGACGGAACGTACCCTTCAGCCGACTCAGTCCAGCAGCAAGCGCCGCAGGCGATCTCACTGCGATGCTCTCATGGCCGCGATACTGTACGCGCACACCACGCTTGTCTCCCAGACGGCCAAGCTCAACCGCATCCTGCCAACCCGTCTCATAATCCAAGTCCACGACTGTGACTCCCACCGTTTCCAGGAGCCTCAGCGCCTGCTCTTTGTTGCATGCTCGAGCGATACCCATTTTCTCCTCCAACGCCACAGGCTTGTGCCGATTTACGCACTCCTCAGCACGGGCTTCATGTTGCATCGCAAAATTGTAATCGGGAATTCGTGTCCGCCGCGATTGGGGAAGCAGAAGGGCGGGAATAGGGAAGCAACGCGCGCAGGGTAAGGCAAGGCGAGTGGCTAGGGGCCGCGTAGTGGGACTGATCCCGCTGACGGTGATAGCAGTCGCCAAACCGTTCTTGAAAGGTACGTCGTCGGTTAGTTGTTACAGATTCAACTTTCCTAAAAACTAGGGCGCAAGTCGCCAACGTCCCCACCGATGACTCCTCCTGGCCGCAATAGTCATTATTGCCGCGCGTCACACGCTGAAATCAAAAGCATGAAACGCCCTTGGCTATCAAAGGCAAGAGGGGGCTACCGGCTTATCGGGGCCTTTCGGGTCCCTAGCTCCGGCTTGGTTACGGCAGATTCATATTGTTCTACGGTGCTTGGTCCACCCATCTCACTGACTCCGCACATCCGCGCGGCGATGCTTAGCTGATTTCGCACATTGTCTCTACGTTATGGGTGATGATTCGGTGTCTGTAACACATTTGAACTGCTCATCTGCCGAAAAGGTGAAAATTGTTATGTTCCGAAGCAGAAATTGGCTCTAAACTACGTTCTATCTGCACCCCTCGATTGGAAAGGAAAACCGTCAATGGCGACTTACAAAGAACTGATGGCTCAAAAGGCAGCACTGGAGGCTCACCTCGAAGAGGTACGATCCAATGAAGTCGCATCGGTCATCGAGAAGATTCAGAATCTGATGGCGGAATACGGGCTGACTGTCGAAGACATTGCTAAGCGCCGTCGTGGCCGCCCTGCGGGAAGTGTCGCAGCCAAGGCTAAAGCGGCGCTGCCCCCGAAGTACCGCGACCCGAAGACCGGCAAGACCTGGTCCGGTCGCGGCCGCCAACCGTCCTGGCTGGGCAAAAACCTCAACCGATATCTGATTCAAGAAGAAGCGTAAGCCAAGCTTCGTCACGAAAGAGCAAGTTCCGACCCCTGCCTGCAGGGGTTTTCTTTTTTGAGCACGCGCCATGTCATTTGAAGCGATTCACGCGGACATCATGCTTGCCCGCCCATACCTGGTTCCTCGTGAACGTACCGAGCAAGGGATAAGGAAGGGGTATTCGTATTGGCTGCGGCTACCGCCCAGCAAGGAGCTGAGAGTCATCCGTCTTTCACAAGAATCGGAGAGCAGCTATGAACTCGTTCGTTCTGCCAGCGAGCGCAGAACACTGCAGAAAGTGCGTCAGCACTTCTCCGGCTCCCTGATCGAGCTATTGGCGATTATTGACGAGGAGGTCGACATCATCCGGAAGGATGAGCGGTTGGTCTCAAAACTTAGTTGATCGGCGACGACAAGGCGTGCCCTATTTCCAAAAGCTCGCCCTTGGGTGCTTTGGGGACACTCGCTCAGATTGCCCGCCGTAGCAGTCATGGCGAAGATCGCCATTTCGTCGATTGGTACGTCGCTCTGGATAGGCCTCGGGTCAGCTTAACCGTTTGATGGCGTCAGTCAAAGTCTGTCGGGTTTCCCAATAGGACGACCATGGGTCCGCGACCTGGAAGCTTAGATATTCACGGGCATCACGGATCGTCCATCGCCCGCCACTTTTGAGTTTCGGCAGTTGCTCCCACGACACTGGCATCGAGACCCCAAGCCCAGGCCTGGCACGCGCTGAGAACGCAGCGGCCGTGGTTTGCGAGAAGCCGTTGCGCAGATAGTCGACGAAGATCTTTCCCTTGCGGTTCGGGGCGCCGGAACGCGCCGTGAAGCGCTGCGGCAGCGTCGCGGCCAAATGCTGGACCGCCGCTCGCGACAACGCTTTTACCTCATCGTAGGAATGTTGCGGTGCTAGGGGCACCACAACGTGAAGCCCCTTGCCGCCGCTCGTCTTCAGCCACGACTGCAAGCCCAGTTCTCGATCTCCGCCGCCAGCGAACCCATCTTCCTGGTCCAGTCATGCCCATTTCGGGTAAAGAGCGGACATCTGCGCCGGCGGCGCGTCGAAGGCTACGCTGAAACGAACGCGCTCCGTGCGCTCCGCGACCAGCGCGGCCAATTGGGCCCGACGCTGCACCCCCTCCGCGCCGGGATCGAGGTCGAAGATGACCCGGTCGGGATGGGCGTCTGCTGCATTGAAGCGACGGTTCGCCCTGCCGCGCCAAGCGAAAGCAAAACTGGACAGCTTCGGGGAGGACACTCTATGCGAGTGGCCGTCTACGTTGTATCATGAGTTCTCACGAACTCTGAGAATTCTCGAAATTGATGAGAACAGGTGAGAACCTCCCGGATCCCTGGCACTTTGCCCGCCCGGAGCTGGCGAAGGCCTATTTGCAAGCGTTTGACTTAAAACTCTCCGCAGCACGCGGGCTGTTTGCTCGACGGCGCATGGGCAAGACCGAGTTTCTTCGTCGGGATCTGATGCCAGAGGCCGTGACCCAAGGCTACCTGACAGCGTACACGAACCTCTGGGATAACCGTACCTCGCCTGAAACGGCCCTCGTGACCGCACTTACTGAAGCCCTGGAACCCAAAGGAGCCGCAGCGTTCCTCTCCAAACTACGCACACCGGTTAAGAAGGTGAAGGCTAGCGCGAAACTTGGCGGTTCGATAGAGGGGTCGTTGGAGGCCGAGTTAGGAAAGCCAGGCGTGGACAGGACCGCGGCACTCCACGAAGTATTAAAGCAGATTGATCGCGCCAAGAAGCCGCTGCTTCTCGTGATTGACGAAGCGCAGGTTCTGGCCGGGGCGGACCACAGCGATTTCGCCCACGCGCTCCGCGCAGCGCTTGATATCCGCAAGGAGCGCGTCAAAGTTATTTTTGCCGGTAGCTCCGAGACCACCCTTCGCGCCATGTTCGCCCGAGCATCGGAGCCTTTCTACAACTGGGCCCCTTTGGAGCCCTTTCCATTGTTGGGCGACGAGTTCGTTGCCTTCACAGTCGATCTCCTTAACAGCATGGCGCGCAAGAAGCTGACTCTTGAGCAGGGCAGGCACGCTTTTGACGAACTGCACCGCACCCCTGAGTTCTTCAAGCGGTTCATCGAGCGGTACATGCTCTATCAACCGCAAGGCGAAGCCGCTGCGCTGGCTTACACAAAATCCTCAGTATTCTCGGACGAGCATTCGCTTGCCCAGTGGCGCGAGATGAAGCCTGCTGACCGTGCCATTCTGTACCTGCTGGCGCGAGGTGAGTCGGACTTGCACTCCAGTGCCACGTTGGAAAAGCTGGGCACCATGCTAGGCAAGCCTGCCACGCGGAACACCACCGGCCATGCATTGCGACGGTTGTTGGCAGCAACAGTTATTACCCGACTGGCAATGGGAGACTATCGCATCGAAGACGAGGCATTTGCCGATTGGATCCGAAAGCGCCCAGAGCCCGCGCCGGACGCTTGAGCGTCCAATGCATTGGCATTGTTGCTAGACGAACAAGAGATCGTCCCAGCGCTGGTCCGCGACGGACTTTCAAGTATGAAAGTTCGTCGCGTGACCAGCCATTTGTGCAAACCGACGTCGGGGCCCGCATATTTGTTATGTACCGCAACAATTTAACATAAGCCTTATTATGAGAAAGATGTGTATAAGGCACTTTTGTGCTTGCTGACGCCTACTGCGGACCCTCCCGCAGCCTGGGAAATAATTAAGTTGGAAAGTCGGCTGCGCGCCGCCGGGCATGCAGCAAAGGGAGCACACAATCCATATGCGTCTCGTAAGAATTGATTGCGCGCCGCGCAATAAAGATCATTTGGCTTATAATTAGGTATCAGTTGATCCATAAACAGGGGCTGCCCATGTTGGTCGTTTCGCCCGAAGCCATCAGCGCCATGATGGCGCTGTCGCCGCCGCGGCTATCCATCGCCGAACTGGACGCCGCGGTGCGCCAAGGGCTGCCCAAGTCCGCGCTGCGCGAGATCGTCGATCACGTGGTGCGCAGCTCCGAAGAGCGCCGTGCATTGATGTCCCGCATCGTGCCAGAGGCCACCTTCAAGCGCCGCAAGGATCGACTTACGCCGGACGAGTCTGAGAAGACCGAACGGCTGGCGCGGATATTTTCCACCGCGAACTTCGTCTGGGACAATGAGGATGACGCACGCGCGTTTCTCGCTGCAGCACATCCGCTGCTCGGCGGCAGCAAGCCGCTGGACGTGGCCATGACGGAACTCGGCGCCAGGCGCGTTGAGGATCTGTTGTGGCGGCTCTTCTACGGCGTGTCCGCCTGATGCGGATCTTCCGGATTGCGGACAGTCGGCACGAAGTCTGGAACGGCACGGGCGCCATGCTGGTTGGCGGACGCTTCAATAGCCCCGGGCGACCGGTGATCTACTGCGCGCTGAGCTTTGCCGGCGCAATGCTCGAGGTGCTGGTGCATGCCCGAATCGGCAAGGTCCCGCGCCATCACGTTCTGGTGATTGGAGCGGTGCCCGAGGACCTGTCGGTGGAACGCGTCGATGCTGGCCAACTGCCTGCCGGCTGGGACATGCTCGAAGACCCCCGCGCGGCTCAAGGCTTTGGCGACCGCTGGCTGGCCGAGGGCCGATCCGCGGTTCTGGTAGTGCCGTCCGTGGTGGCTCGCCTGGAGTGGAACGCTCTGGTCAATCCCACCCATCCTGACGCGGCACGGATCCAGGTTTCCGCAGCGGAGCCCGTGCAATGGGATGACAGGCTTTTTTCCCGGCATCCGATGTAAAGAGGCGCCGGCGCCTGTGTGTCCCCTGCCCTCAGCTTGACTGCGTCTCGCGCTGCTCACTGCGAGCCAGACGCGCTTCGGCCTGCTAGCGCGCTACCGCGCGCTCCATGGTCTGGTGCCCATGCCATTGCCGGACGAATGCACGCCGGCCGTCACGAGCATCGCCGGCGACCCCAACCGTGCAACTAACGTCGACGGCCACTTCCTTGATAGCCCCGGGAGGTGTTCCGCCGGGCCTCGCCTCATCCCCTAACCCTCGGCTCCGCGGAAAGCTGCGATGTGCATCGACTGCGCGCAGCGCACCCTTGACTTTGCCGCTGCACGGGTACGCTGGAAGCATCATCGTGAACACCGCGTCCCATGCTTTCCACACCCTCGCAACTCTCCCTGTTCCCAAACTCGTTGGAGCGGACCGACCTCACCAACTTCCCGGCACTACTGCTGCTCGCCTGCTCGGGCACGAAGCTGGATCGGCCAGCTCGCGCTATCGACCTCTATCAAGGCGTCATGTACCGGTCCTATCGCGCGCACCTTCGCAGCGACGCGGCCCCGCACGTGCTGATTCTGTCTGCGCGGCATGGCTTCCTCGATCCACATACAGCGATCGCGCCCTACGACGAGTGCATGACACCGCAGCGCGCTGAGCAGATGCTGGCCGACCTCCTATCTTCAGCGCACGGCCTGGCCCCCGCGAGTCGGCAAGGTGATACTGGCCGGGGGGCAGCAATATCGCCGCGTCATGCGCGCCGCGCTGACTCGTCGCTATGACGTACTACCGCCGTTGCTGCAGGAGACCGAGGGCGGCATCGGCATGCAACGATCCCAACTCGGCGCGTTCCTGGACGGTCTCGCGTCGCCTTTCAGCGAACCGTTCGGCGAGCACCCCAATGGCACCCCGCTCTATCGCCGGTATGGCTGGATTGAACCGGCGCCATCACTAACCTCGTTTATCGAGCTGCGCCATCCCTCCCCGCCCGTCAAGCTCGTGTGCTCGCGCTGTTCGAGGGACCGAGCGGCCCGACCGCCGATGTCGAGATGGAGGAGATCGTCCGCGGCCACCCGAAGATTTCCGCGCGATGGGTCAGCGTGAAGGATCTACGCCCACTCACGATGCAGGAAGCTGCATGACCCACTTCGACCGAACGCTGCTTCGCCAGGCCGGCTATAACGGCTTTAGCGCCTTTGCGGGACGAACCGCGACGAGCAGCGCGGGTTCATCGGCCCCCCTGGCGCTGACCCGGGCATCGTCGAGCAGTTGTGCCAGGAACCAATCTGACCTACTTGTCGCCGTAGTGGTAACGGCAGGCGGCGATGTACACCGCGTCGTCGTCAGCGGTGTAAACGAAGCGGTTGGCATCGTCGATGCGGCGTGACCAGGCGCCCGCTAGGTTGCCCTTCAAGGGCTCGGGCTTGCCGATGCCCTCGAACGGGTCGCGCTGACACATCGTTTCCATCCAGCTGTCGTACTGTTCCTGCGACATGATGACGGCGTTCGGCGCGTCGCGACGCGTGATCAGCACGGCGTCGTGATCGTCGATGGCTTGGTCGATGACCGCCTTCAGGTTGTTGCGGGCATCAGAGAAGTGAACGGTGCGCATGGATGGCTCCCTCCGGTTAACTTGTTCAACTGCCGCAGCCAAGGGGCTGGGACATAGTCGCAGAGCCCGCCGTGTTGGCGAAGCTCCTTCGAGGAGGCAGTTCTAGTAGCTGGCTCCGTGGTTCCAGTCCTGATCGCCTTGCAAAATTCGGCCACCCTGAGCGAGAGGTCCTGCGCGTGCGTCAGGGGCGCGGTCCCAATCGGCGCCGATGCACGCCAACTGATCTGGGCCGCGCATGCTATTCCCACGTTGCCAAGTCACCGGTCCTGACCGCATGGCCCGCAGCCTGCTCGAGCAAGGGTGCATGCGCCTTGGGCACGACCAGCATTGTCAAACCCAGTCCGTCCAGCACACGCAGGACGTGCTCGAAATTAACCCCCTTGCCATTCTCTAGCTTGGACAGCATGCCGACCGAGACACCGCAACTCCTCGCCGCCTGATCAATGGGCATCCCGCCCCTTGCCCGAGTAGCTCGGATGCGATCACCCAGTTGCTGAATAGTACGAATGGTTGCGCGCGAAGGAGGCGTCGAATCAGGGAGTGGTCGTGGCATGGCGGGGGGGGGGGAAGCCAGAAGGCAGGCGGGCGTCCGGTTTCTTTCACTATAGTGAAATTATACGTGAAGCTGGATGACGGTCGCAGGCGAGCACCATCCGCCTGGGGGTGAACGCTGCGAGGGACCCGGCTGCCGGACGTAACAAGCCACCGGCAGGTAAGGTGACAGCAAAGAAAGCGACCCAGTCGGCTGTCTCGACAACCCGCAAACCGCCTGCGGATGCGAAGCCTGCGGAGGGCAATAAATCGGTCACAAAGAAGCTGCCAGCCAAGCCGTCTGTTGGGCCACGTCAATCCACCTCGGTAGATATCAATTGCCGGTGGCGCCGACGTTGGGGCGTGGCGCGCAGTTGCCTTGACTTTGGTGGTGGGTCTGTAGAGTGAAAAGCATGCAACGCGACTCCACGCCATGCTTTCGACCACTCAGCTTCCCCTCTTCCTCCTTGCACCCAAAACCCGCCAGAATGCCGGCGAGCAGGCGCTGCTCCTGATGGCCTACTCGGGCACAAAGCTCGATCGGGATGCGCGTGCCATCGACCTATACCGCGGCGTGATGTACGCATCGTACCGGGCGCACGTGCGCAGCGAGGCGGCGCCCCGCGTCCTGATTCTGTCCGCGCGTCACGGCTTCCTGCAGCCCGATAGCGAGATTGCACCGTACGACGAGCGCATGACGCGGCAACGCGCCGACCAGACTCTGGCCGACTTGCCTCGCTACCTGCAGCCCGCCGCCTGGCCAAGCCGCGTCGGCTTGGTGCTGCTCGCTGGTGGCGCCGAGTATCGGCGTGTCATGTGCGCCGCGCTGGCCCACCGGTACGGCCCCACGCTGCCTGCTCCACAGGAAACCAGTGGTGGCATCGGCATGCAGCGGTCGCAACTCGGCGCCTTCCTCGACGGATTGAAGCCGGCGCTCCGCGACCAGATCGGCCAGCAGGCCAACGGCACACCGCTCTATCGCGCATATGGATGGATCGAGGCCGGCGCCATCGCCACCCTGCTCTACCGGGCCACGCCCGCTCTTCCCTCGCGCAAGGCTCGCGTGATGTCGGTCTTCAATGGGCCGAGCGGCCCCACCGCCGACGTCGAAGTGGAAGAGATCGTGCGTGGCCGCGCGAAAATATGCCCGCGTTGGGTCAGCGTCAGGGACGCTCCATCCTTCCACCGAGGTGCCGGCATGAGTGATTTGGACCGAAAGCTGCATCGGGATGCGATTGAGCTGTGCCAAACCCGGCCAGCAACGCCCGAGAAACTCGTAGCGCTGGCCCATGCAGGGCTGAAGGCGTGGGCGAGGGTCGGCAATCTGCAGTTCGCTCCCGAGAAGTGGTACGCACTACTGCAAGAGATCATGCGCTACTGCGCCTGGGAATGTCTGCTAGCGTGCTGCTTCGCATCTAGGGCTGACATGAACGCCACCTGGTTGAAATCTAAGGCCCGAATTAAGCGGCTTCTACGTAAATCTCTTTGTCGCCCTGTGGGACGGGTTAGCTAGACGGTACGACGATGATCTTGTCGTGCTGGTGGGAGGCTTTGTCGAGCTCCTCTTCCAAGTCATCGGAGATCAGATGCTAACGGATTGCCGCATCGCTCCCAGGGCCACGATCGCGGCGCTGGCCCCAGGTTGAATGCCAACCGAGCCGTTCACACCCTTTGTTCCGCGGAAAAACGCCATCAGCTGCTGGGGAAAGCCTATGCCCTTTGCAATGTGCGGCCAGGCGTTCCATGCCGCCTCTTCAATCCGAATGGGAATTGTCTGACATTGGGCCTCAGCGAACGCCCGACGGACCAATGGCGACATAACTCCTTAAATGCAAAGGTCGAGACTTGCTTTAGGAACAAACCATGTTTCTGCCGATCTATTACATGCTGGTCTGGGGAGTGTGGGCACAAGCAGCGGGCCGAGCTAGTTCAGCAAGGAAAGCCAGGAATGCGCGCGGCTCCCACGGACAGGAATTTTCGCCGTACATCTCATCGCTTTGAAAGTCGCGGGCGCATCTTTCTGCGACATGGCGCAATGGTAGCGCGGCGAGGTCATGCCCCGCAGCTTCTGTGTTCAATCCACAGTGCCGCAACAGGTTGTCTCCTTGGCCGGCCAGTCCGGCTTCGCCTGGCAGTCGCCAGGCGCTTTCTATTCCCGCAATGATTAGGCGACTGCGTAGTTTGGCACGCGGCTTGGCCTTGTGCCAGTCATCACAGCGGGGCCAGGGTTGCTGTCGTCGCACTCGCCATGCACCGCCGGGGTCCCGTCCTTTCGCAGGCGCCATTCAGCATGCAATAGCCGGCGAGCAAGGGAGGATCATCGACCCATTGCCGCGCCCTCTCCATTTTGGCCAAGGTGCGCGTCAAGCCCCGTCCTTCAGGGCGGCCTTTGGGCGGCCGCTTGCCTGGCATAGCAGCATCGGCAGGGCCTGCTTCAGATCAGCCGGAGCGGTGCCGGGACCGCCCAACCCCTCCTTGAAGCAACCGTGAGAAAATTAACGCAGCCCTCCATGAAGAGTCCGTGCCTCTTAAACTGGCAGGCGCTTATGACTAGATCCAGCGTGGCGTGTGGTCATGCAGACGGACTCGCGTGGCTCGATCTAGATGTTGTCGCCCGTTTGAAGTGGCCCCTTCGCAGTGGAGGCGTCATGTCCCGACGGGCATGCGGCACCGCACTATTGCACTTTCTTGTCTTCACGTTTCGCTTCCGCCATCGCCTCCGGCTCTAACTCCTCTGCCGACCGGTTCAGGTAAACGAAAAGCCCCCAGGCGGCAAGAAGCAAGCCTGTCGATGCAATCAGTTCGGCCGCATATCGAAGCTGCGAGGGATCGTGGTGTAGCGCCTTGAACGTCGCCACGAGCCCTTCAATGGCAAGCGCGACGACCACGACCACGAGGAATCGCGACATAAAACGTCGTACCCGTGTTGGTGCGCTCACGTCAGCCGCCCGTATGACCTCTTCCTCTACGATGGTTTCGGCGATCTGCAACGCGACAACCGCTCCGGCCAGCAGCCCCAAAGCTTCAATGATGGATTGCGCGGCTGACTGGTCCCATTGACTCGCAACTGCTGTCCATCCGATGCGAGCTGCTATCGCGATCAACATCAGTGTCGCGCAAGTGAAGAGAACTGCCATGAGTCCATGGATTACCTTAAAGAAGCGCACAAAAATCTTCATTTCTTGGCTCTTCTGAGCTGCAGGTGAATGATCGATACCGTGGTCGATCCATTTTCTCTGAAAGACGCAGCGGCGTCTCCTCTGCCAGTCTCGGGGATCAAACGCAGAAGTGAATTCTTCTTGAAGTTTCGAGATTGTCAGCCCTCGCGGCCGAAAATCCAGTCTTGCGGGCGAATATCCGCCTCGGCGAGGCGGCATGGCTGTGCGAAAACGCAATTTCAGTATATAACGGCATCTATGGCTGACATGGACGTACTCTGGCGATCGAATCCCACCCTCGCCTATCGCGACTGGCAAACCCGCGAAGCCGCCGGCGCCGACAAGCGCCCCTTCTCCATCCGATCAATCGTCCAGCACCAGGCGATGTTTGAGCACTTCCGCCGACACCTGATGGCCCGGGGCACGACTGTCATAGCTTTCAGCGCCGACGATATCGAGGCCTTCTGGCGGACCGCCGACGCGCGAACCTACACACAGACGACTCGCGTGCGCTACGTGAAACTGCTGGACCGCCTCTGTCGACATCTCGTCTTCGTCGGCGTACGGAAAGACAATCCGGCCGCCAGCTTGCTCCAGTCCGTGCGTTGGCCAGACGACGAACCCGAACCGCAATACCTCGACAAGGGCTTGGATCGGCGTCTTCAGACCCATCTCCAGTCCTCTGTCGAAGACCTTGCTGACTTGCGCAGTCGAGCCATCGTGGCTCTCTTTCTGGCAACGGGCATCACCGCAGCTGAGGCTCGCGCCGCTCGCGTGGTGGATCTCCACCCTGATGCGCAGCCGCCGTACCTCCTCGTCCCGGCACACGGACCACGAGGAGCGCGCACCGTTCATCTGGCCGGGTTCGCCATTCCCCTGCTGAGCGACTGGCTGGCGCGGCGCCAGACGCAAGCGATCGAGGGCGATCTGCTCTTTACCCTGCTTCCCGACGGTCGGCCGATTACCGACATGAGTTTCGGCCGCATCGTAGCTGCTACGCTCACGGCCGTCGGCGCCACCAATGTCGAGATGAGCCCGCGCACGCTGCGCAACACGTTTTGCCGTCGCCAGTTGCTCGCCGGCCGGACGCACGACGACGTGAGCCAGATGCTCGGGCTCACCAGCAATCGGACATGCGTGCGCATTGCGGCCACCATCGGCAAAGGCTAGCCGTTGCGGCCACGCACCAGCCCCTGACCAAAAGGGTTTTCAGCCCTTGCACACGCGCTCACATTTGCTATGCTTTGCCGCAGCGCTGCGCAAGTGAATTTCGAGCGGTCGGCGCGTATTTCCAACTAGACACGACCATGGCCACGAAAGCTAAACCCGTAGCAAAGACTGCAACCAAGACCGCCGCGAAGAAGGCTGCTGCCCCTGCAAAGAAGGCCGCGCCGGCCAAGAAGGCAGCCGCTGCTGCCCCGGTCGCCAAGCCGCTCAAGGACACGTTCAATAAGTCGAGCCTGCTGGCTCACCTGATCGAGCAAACCCAACTGGAAAAGAAGACTGTCCAGACCGTGCTCGCCCACTTGGAAAACACCATCGTCAGCGCGATCCACAAGAAGGGCGCCGGTGAGTTCACCCTGCCGGGCCTCTTCAAGGTGCAGGCCATTCAGGTGCCGGCCACCAAGAAGCGCTTCGGCAAGAACCCGTTCACCGGCCAGGACCAATGGTTTGCCGCCAAGCCGGCCAGCGTCAAGGTCAAGGTCCGCCCGCTGAAGAAGCTGAAGGACGCCGCGCTGTAATCCCTGCGCAATCGGCCCAAGCAAAAGAAAAGCCCCGGAATCGCGAGATTCCGGGGCTTTTTTCATGGGATGAACCGTCAGAACAATGCGTGCTGCGGCGTCGCCACCTGTTGCCCTGCCGCCTGTCCCGCCGGCGGCAGGGCGTCAAAGGGCAGCGCCCGCGCGCGCAGTGCTTTCACGTCGTACTCGAGGGTGAGTCCAAGGCGGTCCTTGTAAGCAGTGCGGCGCGCGATTTCATCGTGCTCGGCACGCTGGCCGTGCGACAGCGTCAGGCAGCCGTACTGTGCGTACCAGCGGTAGCCGGCGGTTACTTGGCCGGGCGCAACACCCGCATCATGCGTCTCCAACAACCGATCGAGCTCGAACTCGGAAATGAGCAGCGTCGCTTCCGGGTCAACCGAAAACTGCTGATCGGTCGGTAGCGCCCAGGTCCCAGCCCTCGCCGACAGGACTCGTCCCACAGACTGTACATAACTTACCCCAACCTCCTGTTTTTTGAGGGAATTTGCGCTGTTGGCATGGCGCAATCAGAGCGGGGACACTTCTGTCCTATGGACTACGGACTGAATGTGTAAACAAGTACTTGAGGCGGAGCCTTCCAATACAACTGTACCGTTAGAGATTGCGTGCGCAGTGGCTCACCTCCTTAATTGGCGAGGGACTAGCGCCATCGTTGGAGGAACCAGACGCTGGTCAGTTGGAGCTACCGACCTACACACAGATGCGCGAGCTTTCTTAATGAACGACAACACATATCCTGCAACCGTTATCTACCCAGACGGAACCAGTGCGGCTATCTCGCTCCCCCTGTCGATGGATGCTCGGCTGGGCGTCATACAGAATTTAGTCGGCGGTTGCATCGAGGGCATTCCGCTTTCGTCTGGTCGCTACATGTTCTTGAGTGAAAGCGGGGAGGCTAGCGCCATCAATCAGCTTGCGACAGACATTGCGCGTGCCTCCGAATCCATCATGGCGGATGATCACATTGCGGGCGTGGCTGTAATCGTGCCTATGGAGTTAACGCAATAATGCCGCCAACAAATCGGCACCAGCGCTCTCATTACAGAATTCGAACGACGGTGTTCGGGAACGGCGAGCGTATGCCCATCCTGGTTGATGCTCGATGTGGCTTACCGTTGTTCGACCCGTGCGTTTATGTCTCCACCGAGATCAGGCCAAAGACAGGCTCGGCAGCCACCATCGAACAGGCTCTGCGAGGAGTCCAATTTCTGCTCACTTTCGTTGCAGAACGCCAAATCGACGTTCATGAGCGCTTTGCTGTCGGCCGATTCCTGGATCTGCACGAACTCGATGACCTTTTACGTGCCGCATACCTTCCTTTTGGGCGGACTGCCCTACAAACGGGAAGGTAGTGAGCCTCGATAAGGTGCGCCGGCGCGCGCCGAGGTTAAAGGAGGAACGGATGGTGGCCATTAGCACCATAGCTATCCGCCTTTACTATGCCAGCGCCTACTTGGAATGGATGGGCCAAAGAGCAGCACGGCAAGTATGCAAGACACTCGAGGAAAAGAACAACTACGTAGTGCGTCTTCGAGAGTTCCGTTCTCGTCTGCGCTCCCGGACTCCCAGCGCGCGGGTAAGCTAGGGCCGTCTCGGCTTGACCGCAGACCAGAAAGCCGAGCTACTCCGAATCATCGAGCCAGGTTGCCCCGACAACCCTTGGGGTGGCGCACCCTAAGCACCGCGCCCCCTCCAGCAGCAGGAGTTTCTCGTTGCCTATCAGAGCGAACGTCGTGGACACGGCATGGATACAATCATCCAACTCACCTCTTAGATTCTCACGGACAGCGGCGTGTTTGCCTCCACTATCGCTTCACGAAGGCGGCCCAAATAAGAGGGGAAATAGAAGAAAAGACGGTCTGTTCGAAACCCGCAGAAGGCGGCTTTCCGACGGTGCCTTACATACATCACGATATGACGAAAGCCCGACGTCTGAGGCTCACGGAAGCGGCCGTGTGACTAGAGTTATCCGAAGGCGAGTATGTCAACCAGCATTCCGATTACGGACATCATCCAGACTTGGCTCGACGTCTCGGCTCACCGGCACGCGGCGCCGAGTCGCTCAACTGAAACATGGACGCCGGCGCTGCCACGCGTATGTCGATCCATCGTCAGGCAGATGGCTTTCGTGCTCACTTCGATGATGCTGCTCGGGTCTGCCGAGTTGGCAAACGTCAACTGCCGCAGCCTGGAGACATTTATTGTGGCATCTGGGGCGTGGTAATTGCCGTGACGCTGAGAGCGGGCTCCTGCGCGCCCTCCGGGATCACGCCGAGTGGCGGGTGCGAGCCCCGCAATGACCTTCTGGTCAAGCGGGGGCCGATGTCGTAGTGCCAATCAGGCAGCCCAACTACACGTCTCAGGCTGGCACCGCTTCACATTGCCGGTGCAGGGCTCGCGCCACGCCGGTCACCCTCCGGCCCTGGAATCTCGCCACAGCGAGATGGTCCTCATCTGGCTTGTCCGCGTCGCGGTTCGACACGTGGGTGGCGCCATACGGCGTCCCCGCCTTGAACATGACGGCATCGGCATAGCCGGTCGGCACGATGATCAGTCCGAGATGGGCCATCGTGGGATAGATCGATAGCAGCGTCGATTCATTGCCGCCATGCGTCGACGACGTCGAACCGAACACCGAGCCGGCCTTGCCGTTCAGCTTGCCCTGGAACCAGAGGCCGCCGAGGCCGTCGATGTAGGCCTTCAGCTCGCTGGAGATCGCGCCGAACCGGGTCGGGGTGCCGAACACGATCGCATCGGCCCATTCTGCGTCGGCTTCTGTTGGCGCTTCGTACCGTGCGTTCATGGCGGTGGCGTTTTCCAGCCAACCGGGCGCTTGCTGCATGACCTCCGGACCGACCATTTCGCGCACGCGCCGCAGCCGCACGTCGGCGCCGATCTCCATGGCGCCTTCGGCTATGGCCTGCGCCAGCAGCTCGGTCGAGCGGTTGCGAGAATAGAAGACAACCAGGATCTTGGGTGTGGACATGTCTTTTCTTCATTGGATGGGTTAAACGGCGATCGGCTCAAGCCGGCCCAGCAGTTCTTCTTTGCGCTCTCGCAGCCAGGGTGGCAACTGGAACTCCTCGCCGAAATGCCCCGGTGCCTCGTCGATGGCGAAGCCGATGTCGGTCGTCGCGGCTTCGAAGATCACCCCACCCGGCATCTTGAAATACAGCGAGCGGAAGTAGTTGCGATTGACCGACTCCGACGTGTCGATGTAGCCCATCGCCATCAGGCGTTCCTTCAGGACCATCTGCTCAGCCATGCTGTCGACTGCGAATGCCACATGGTGGACCGTGCCCTCGCCATAGATGGATGAGCCCTGCAAGCGCTCGGGTTCGTGCAGGAACTCCACCACCATGCCGGGGCCGCCCGCGGCAGTCTCGAAGCGGTGGTGCGGGCCGGACTCGCCGACATAGCGGAAGCCGAGCGCGTCCGCCATGAACGGGATCGATTCGGCCACCTCGCGCAGCGACAGAGTGATGCTGTGCACGCCGCGAATGGCAACGTCTGCCGGGATGTCCGGCGAGACGCACGGAGGCCGTGCATCTTGGTCCGTCTCCACGAGGTCGAATTCGATGCCGCATGGGTGTTGGAACTGCTGCCGCCGCTCGCCGAAGCGCTCGGTCACGTCGCAGTCATGCGGGACATTCAGTTGCTGGAAACGGGCACGCCAGAATTTGAGCGAGCCTGCCGGAACCGAGTAGTTGATGACCCGCACCTGCCCGGAGCCGGGACGGGCCTTGACGCCCTTCTGCCTGAATGGGAACGATGTCACGAGCGTGCCCGGATCACCGTTGGCGTTGCCGTAGTATAGGTGGTAGATGGGATCCTCGCCGTCGAGGAGCACGGTCTTCTTCACTAGGCTCTGGCCCAGAACCTTGACATAGAAATCCACGTCCTCCTGTGCGCCGCTCACGCCGGCGGTCAGGTGATGAAACCCTTTGATCATCGACATCAATATCTCCTACGCGAAATCAGGGATGAGAAATGGCACGGCATGTGGCCGATGCCGGGAAAGAAACAAACAAACAGACAGCAACAGGAAGCGCGCTGGAAAGCCCGATCAATCAGCCTTCAATCACGGAAACGAACTCTTCAAGTTCCAGCCTACGCAGCGCCATGTTGTTTTCGGGCAGGCTGTCGTCGGCATAACCGAGCGACATGCCGGCGACCACCATCTCGCCTTCAGGAATGTCCAGTTGCTCGCGCAACACCGCATACTGGAGCGACCAGATCTGCTGCGGGCAAGTATCCAGGCCTCTGGCCCGGGCGGCCAGCATGATGTTCTGCAGAAAGCAGCCGTAGCAGAGGAAGCTGGCCCATTCCAGGCGGCGGTCCATCGTGAAGATCAGGCCGATGGGCGCGTCGAAGAACCGGAACTGGCGTTCGACGTCCCGCCTGCGCCCCGCCTTGTCGCTGCGAGGCACGCCCTGCGCATCTCCAAGCTGTCCACGGAATGTGTTGAAGCGTGCCGAGTAAGGCTCGTGCAGCGGTTTGGGAAAGAAGGGATACTCGGGAGTGAGATTCTCGGGGTCAGCCCGGTAGGCCTCAACGGCGGCATTGGCGAGGCGGTCACGCGCGTCGCCGATCACGACGTAGCAGCGCCACGGTTGGGTGTTGCTGGAACTCGGCGCGTATTTCGCGACCGCGAGAATGTCGCGCACGGTCTCGAGCGGCACCGGGCGCTCACGATGGAAGCCGCGCTTCGCATGGCGTCCGCGAATCAGCGCGTCGGTGATCAGGGCATCGTTCATCTTTGTGTCTCCGCTCATGGCTCTTATGATGGAAGCCAGCTTAGTCTCCGGAAAAAATTTGAGAAGCCGTCGCGCTTGTACGCAGGGTTCCGAAGTTCCGAACGATGTCGGCATTCGGGCAGGCTTCCCATGAAGTACGATCAATCGCCATGTACGACGTTTGCTCTGACCGACAAGGCCGCGAATGCTGGATCTGAAAGACGTATATTTCTTCGTGCAGGTGGTCGACCGTGGCGGTTTTACGTCGGCCGGCAACAGCCTGGGATTGCCCAAGTCGACACTGAGTCACAGGGTCAAGGAACTGGAGGCGTCGCTGGGCGTGCGGCTCATAAACCGGACTTCGCGCCAGTTCACCGTGACCGAGGTCGGGGCGGAGTTCTACCAGTACGCCGTCGCCCTGCTGCAAAGCGCGCAGGTTGCCGAGGAAGCCATGCGTCAGCGGCTTGCCGAACCCAGCGGTGTCATTCGCGTCACGGTAGCGGTGGAATTGGCGCAGTTTGCACTGCGCCGGATCTTGCCAACCTTTCTCGGCAACCATCCCAAGGTCAGCATCATCGAGGTCGCCACGGAGCGCCTCGTCGACGTGGTCGGCGAAGGCTTTGATCTGGCGATCCGTGGCCACACTGCGCCGCTGCAGGACTCAAACCTGATTCAGCGGCCCCTTGCCAGGGCCCCGTGGTTCCTGTTTGCCGGCGCGGACTACCTCGAGCGCGCGCCGCGCCTGGACGAGCCCGCGCAACTCGCCTCGCACACCATCATCGCCATGGGGCGCAAGGGGCCGCCGCAATGGCAACTGCAGGGGCCGCAAGGGCAGACGGTGACCGTCCACATCGAGCCGCGCTTCCAGAGCACCAGCATGATGTCGTTGAAGGAAGCCGCCTGCTCCAATCTTGGCATTGCCGCCATTCCCGGATACATCTGCCGCGCGGAGCTGCACTCCGGCCTGCTGCGGCAAGTGCTGCCTGGCTGGATCGCAGCGGATGCGCGCATCTCCGCGCTCATTCCGTACCGTACCGGGCTGCTTCCCGCAGTGCGATCGCTGGTCGATTTCCTCGCGGTCGAACTGCCCAAGGTCACTGCGTTCGACCATGCCTGAGCCCGGCGTTCGTTAGTCTTGGACGCTGCGTTCAGCGCTGCCAGGCTTACAAGGGAGGGCAAATTCCCTATCGTTTCAATCCAAGGACCATCGCGCCCGTTACCTTGGAGTGGAACTGATGAATGAGTTGAATTGCCTGCCGCAAGACGCGGTCCTGTGGGGCCATGACATCCTCCCGGCTGCCACTGCGAGCCTAGAGGCTCACGGCCTGCGGCATCCGCTGACCTTTACCGTTGATCCATTGCGGGACTTCCATGCGCAACACGTCGCGCCCTATCTGAAGCGCGGTGCGGGCGCTTTCACTGATCTGCCGCCGCATGCGCCGGACACTGGCGTTCGCTGCGCGCTCGACGCCTGCCTGCGTGCCGAGGCGGACTCGATCCTGGCGCTTGGCGGCGGTTCCGTGCTCGACGCGGCCAAGGCCGTCTCGCACCTGCACCAACAGCAGACCGGGCGCTACCTGCCCATCGCCGCGTACCCCACCACATTGTCGGGCTCCGAGTACTCGCACTATTTCGGCGTGACGGAGACGGTCGGGCCCCAGCCTTTCAAGCGCAGCTATGCCGTGCGCGAGACGGTGCCGAAGGTGGTCGTCATCGATCCGAAATTGCTGGTCAACACGCCACGCGAGCTGCTTCTGTCATCGGCCATCAAGGGCATCGACCACGCCGTGGAAGGCATGCGCCGCGTGGGCGTGGACCATCCGCACGCCATCCTGGCCGCGGCGGGCGTGGAGCGATTTTTCGCCGTGTTAGAGAAATGGCCCGCTGGAACCGACACGGCCGAGGCGCTGCGGTCGGGGCAAATCACGACCGATGACCTGCTGCAACTCCAGCTCGCAGCCTGGCAATGCTATTTCTTTCCCGCGTCTGTCATATATGGCCTAAGCCACCGCATCGGCCACATCCTCGGCGGCACATACGGCCTGCCGCACAGCGTCACCTCGTGCATCACGCTCGCGCCGGTCCTGCAGGCTTGCGCGGCAACCTACGGCAACAAGCTGAACATTTTCTGCCACGGCGAGACGACTGCGGACGCCGCGCCGGCACTGGCCGGCCGGATCGCCGGTGTCGTGAAGCGCCTGGGCCTTCCCTATCGGTTGCGGGACCTGGATTTCGACCGCGCAAGGCTTGCACAGGTTGCGGCGCTGCTGCGGCAGAACTATGCCGCCGAAGTCGCCGATCTTGGCGATGGTGCAGATGCGATGCTGCATACCTTTCTGGAGCGACTGTGGTGAACGAACCTGATGACCGGCACGCCGGCCATGACGCGCTCGCGCCCCGCCTGCGCGACACGCTAGCGAGCCTGCAAGGCGGCCGCACAACAGCCCATACCGTAACCGAGATGGCGCTAGCCCGTGCCGAGGCGAGCAGGAAGGCATTCAACGCGTTTTCAGTCATCGACTGGGATCGCGCGTTGCGGGCCGCTGCCGAAAGCGACAGGCGATACGCGTCGGGGCAGCCCAGACTGCTGGAAGGCCTGCCCATCGCCGTCAAGGACATGATCGATACCCGGGGACTGGAGACGCGCTACGGCTCCTCGGCCTACGTGGGCCACGTTCCCGACACGGACGCCGATGTAGTGAGGACGCTGGTGGACCAGGGCGCGATCGTCATCGGCAAGACGACGACTCACGAGTTCGCGTGGGGCGTCACGACATCGAGCGAGGCATTCGGCGACACGCTGAATCCGCTGGACCGGAGCCGCACGCCCGGCGGCTCTAGCGGCGGTGCCGCCGCAGCCATCGCGGCCGGCGCGGTCGCCGCTGGCCTCGGCACCGACACTGGCGGCTCGGTCCGGATTCCCGCCGCACTATGCGGCATTGCGGGATTCAAGCCGACACTGGGTGCGCTGTCCACCCGGGGCATCTTCCCGCTTGCGCCGACGCTCGACCACCCCGGCCTCCTCGGCCAAGGCGTCGACGACATCACGGTGCTTGCCCGAGCCAGCGGCATCGATATCCCGGAGAGTGACGCTTGGCTGTCGGCGCGGCTCGGTGTGCTTGCCTATGTGCCGCCGGTTCCGCCCGACACCGCGGTGTTCAGCGCTTCCGCGCATGCGGTCCGGATGCTGCGCACGCTCTTCACCTGCGAGTACGTCGACCCGGCAGACCTGTTCGACGGCGTCTACGACGCTTTCGCGGCCATCGTCCTCACTGAGGGCAGCGTCGAACACTTCCGTCGCAGCGACGAGGCCCGCATGGCGGCCCATTACAGCGAGGAAACGCGCCAGCGGCTCGACCTAGCAAAGGCGATGAGCCTGCGCGACTATGCGAGGGCACAGCAGACACGGCACCGCTTCAGGCACCGGCTCAAGGCAATGATGACCGAACTTGACTACCTGGTACTGCCGACCTGCGCATGCTTGCCTCCTAAGCTCGACGCGAGTGTTGCTTCTATCGGCGCATGGTCCGGCACTGTTCGGCAGGCGTTGATGACCTATACCGCGCCCTTTAACGTCGCCGGCTTTCCTGCCATCTCGATCCCGCTGTGGTCGGCGGGCTGCGCTTTGCCCGCCGCCATGCAAATCGTTGCTCATCCAGGCGACGACGGCGCACTGCTGAAGATCGCTGCCGAGATCGAGCGAATGGTCCGTGACGATCCCGGCCTGGCTTCACTCCACGTGCATGGCAACTGAAGGAGCCCTGCATCCACGACATGCCCCTGGGACGCAGGCATCGACAAGATCCACCGCATCTCGGCCAGCTTCTGCTCCACGCAAGCGGGCGCCGACCGCGAGAACTTATAGCCGTGAACCCCACAACGAGGAGATAGTGATGAACGACAACGTCAAACATGAGCGCCCCGATCCGGCTCGGGCAAGCGCACCGACCGGACAGACACCGTACAGCGCATGGATGCGGACAGACACGCTTCACTCGCTGCAGAATCCGGTCAGTGATCATCCCGGCGAGCATGCATGGATTACCTCGGTGCAGGTGTCCGAGCTCTACTGGATGCTGATCATCAGGGAACTCCAGATGGCCCAGGCGCAACTGCGGGCGGATGACCTGATGCAGGCTTGCCGGACCCTGCAGCGCGTGGTGGCACATCATGAGCCGCTCAACGCCACGTGGCGGTCAATCGCATGGATGACGCCCACCGATCTGCTGTCCATTCTGTCGCGAGCGGTGGCAACGTACGGCAAGGACACGGCCCTGCAGGGCTGGACGTACCGGCATATGGTTTATCTGCTGGGCATCAAGCAGGCGGAGCATTTGCAGCATTTCACCCCGCAGCCGCAGCGGTGGGATCAACTCCGCCAAGCGCTGACGGAACCGAGCCTTTATGACGACGTGCTGGCCTATCTGCATCGCAACGGCTTTGCGTTGCCTGAGACGGCGCTTGATCGCGATTTCAGCGTACCGTACGCACCGAACAAGGCCGTCGAGAAAGTCTGGTGCGACATCTACGCCGACCCGAACGGAAACCTCCAACTTCAGCATCTCGGTGAGACGCTGGCCGATATCGCCGAAGGATTCTCGGCCTGGAAACACTTCCACCTGATGGCCACGCGCCGGACCTTTGGCGCGCGCCCCGCTTATTTTGGCACGGAAGGCATCGCGTGGCTGCGCCAGACCATGGATGAGACTCCCTTCCCGGAACTTTGGTCGGCGCGTGGCTCCATCGGCGACCCGCCCACAGTGTGTCCGCATATGCATAAGTAATGGAATGCCCTGTTGGCAAAGACGGACAGCACCAACAATCCGGAGGAAAGAACCATGACCAAACATCCATTGAAGAGCCTGGCGGCCAGCGCGCGTGCCGCGATCGCGGATCCCGCGCGAACGACCTTCGTGGGGAGTGACGCCAACCCGCGTTTCGAACTTTTCCACGCAGCCAGTTCGCTTTGCTCGCAGAAGGTGCGCACGGTACTGTTCGAGAAGCAGTTGCCGTACCGCTCGAACGACATGAAGATCCTGAGTTCGATGGGTCCGGACGGCATCGTTCCGGCCGAGCACTACCATGCGCCCTATGTCGGGCTGCGGCTGATTGCAGGCGAGGAAATCGGGCGGGAATTCGTCAGCGGCTATAGC
The DNA here is from genome assembly GCF_019602855.1 of Cupriavidus pinatubonensis. Taxonomy (GTDB): domain Bacteria; phylum Pseudomonadota; class Gammaproteobacteria; order Burkholderiales; family Burkholderiaceae; genus Cupriavidus; species Cupriavidus pinatubonensis. The sequence goes on along the minus strand of NZ_CP080769.1, from coordinate 175,292 downwards.
GGGCGCACTTCGGTGCAGACTGAAGGCTTCGACCCGTGCGTGGTTCCGTTGCTCGTGGATTACGAGGCCAGCCGGGTCATCGCGGACTCGCGGCGCATCTGCTGCTATCTCGACGCGGTGTCGCGCAATCCGGTCCAGCTCGTACCGGAGGACGCCGATGCGCGCGCCCTTGTGATGCAGCAGGTGGATATTGTCGACCGGATTCCGAACGGTACGCTGCTCTATGGCTTCCACCCTGATGCGGACCTGCGGCCGGAGGCGCTCAGGACGGTCATGGAATCGGTCTACGACTACAAGGTCGCGGCGCTGAAAGCAATGATCGACGCCAACGCCGATGATGCGGAGCTCGTTTCCGCCTATCGCGCCAAAATCGCTAAGGAACAGGGCGGCAAGTCGGTCCGACACGATGCCGCGTTGCAGCGCGCAGCGCGTGACCACGTCGCGGTCCTGCTGGCTGACCTCGATCGCCTGCTAGGAACCTCGTCGCCGTATCTCCTGGGGCCACACTTCTCACTGGGAGATGTGCTGTGGGGCGTCAACCTGACACGACTGGCGTACCTCGGCCTCGCCTCAATGTGGAAAGACCGGCCCAATGTCATCCGATATGTCAATGCGCTCCTCACGCGTCCGTCCCTGCGCAAGGAATCGGTTCGGGCGACGATGGATTCGATGCCGCCTTCGCGCTATTTCGATGTAGTCTCCGGCACGGCTGAGGTCGCATCGATGTAGTTTGGAGAGATGACGTCGCGCTGGTTCGACACGGCGCGTCCCACCCACGAAAGCGAGCGTGGCAGCACAAGCACTCTCACGCGCTAACGGCATCAGCGTGGCGGAGTTGGAAATAACACGCTTTTTCCAGCGAATCGATAGACACGCAGGGCGAAATCGAAAGACAAGAAAGGGCGCTTGTAAGGCGGGCGAGATCTGACCGAGAATCTGCGCCGACGCCGGAAGGATGGAGGGCAGAGACCGGCCAATATCGCCCCTCGGCCCCCAGCCTTGCCAAGTCATTCGAACGTCGGCTGACCTCTCTACTCCGGACACGCAGGCTCGATACTCATGCCACCTTGAGAGGTGCCATTCACTTTCGACCGTACGGCAATAATGCCGCCAGGATTGCAGCCATCGCCGCACTTGCCGCAAGGCAGTAAATCGCCAGGTTGAAATCGCTCGACTGGCTGCGCGCAACGCCCACGAGCCACGGGCGAAGAATCCAGCAAATCCGCTAATCGCGTTCATGAGCGCGATGCCACTTGCCGCTCCCGCTCCGGAAAGAAGGGACGGGGTCTTGATTGGATCCCGAGTTCCAGCGATTGAATGGCGCCATGCGACGTTAGTCTCACGGGGTGCCGCCCCCGGAAACTCGCCGGATTTCCTCGGCCACGATGGTGATCAACGCTTCCGTGGCCGTACTCAGCGGCCGCTGCGGATGGCTGACGCAGACCAGGTGTCGCACGATGCGCGGAGCAACAATGGCATGCATGCGTAGCCGGCCGTCTTCCACGGCCCGCTGCACCACGATGCGCGGCAGCACGGTAGCAAAGCGCGTGGCTTGCACGAATTGCACGATGGTGCCGAGGATGTCGATCTCGAACTTCGGCGCAAGCATGACATCGTGCGCCTGCGTGGCCGTATCCAGCACCACGCGCAGACCATGGCGCTTGGTCGGTAGCACCAACTCCAACCCCGGCAGCTTCGCCATCTCTACCGATTCCGGTAGTTCTGGACCATGCGCGGCGCCGGTCACCAACACCATCTCCTCGTCATGCAGCGGCTGCACCTGTAGCGCTAGCCGACCGCGCTGCCGGTGGACCACCGCGGCGTCGAGCTGGCCGGCGGACACAAGATCGATCAGCGCGGCGCTGAAACCGTCCGCCACGGATACCTCCACATTCGGGTAGCGCGCGTTGAAGCGCGCTAGCGACCCCACCAGCACACTCTCTGTCTCAGAGGCGACCATACCCAGCGCGATGCGGCCGGCCATCTGCTCCTCGCGCTGCATCATCTGCTGCCGCGCGCTCGCGAGGTCGCGCACGATGGGCAGGAACAGGCGGTACATCATCCGGCCAGCAGCCGTAGGCGCCATCCCATGTGGGATACGCTCGAATAACTTCTGCCCAAATTCCTCTTCCAGCCGGGCGATCTGCATGCTGAGCGCCGGCTGCACGATGTTGAGCCGCTTCGCCGCCCGTGTGACGGAACCGTCCTCGAACAACGCAATGAAGTATTGAATTTGTCTAAGGTCCATTTTCGGATAGATATCAATAAATATGCGTCACGTCATCAGTTACTGTGATGCATGTCATCCTGGGGTGGGTGCCGAAGAATCGCATAAAATGTGGATTATTAATCACCTATGAGATCATAAATAATGATTCAGTTCATCAAAAAACAATATTAGAACTTATATCTGAATCTCACTAATCTCTGTTTGACGTTGCACGGTCCCTGCCCGCTTTCCGGCCCGGTTCCGTCGCGTGAAACGGAGTCGCAAATGAAAAGATTCGATGCCGGCGAAACGACCGGCACGGTACAGGAGACACAGGAGAGCCGGCAGGCACCCCACGTCGGTCGCCCAATGGCGCGCGTCGAGGACGCCGCCATCCTGACCGGCCGCGGCCGCTATGCCGACGACCTCGGCGTCAGGCCCGGTACCCTGCACGCCGCCATCCTCCGCTCGCCGCACGCGCACGCCGAGCTCGGCGCCATCGACTTCGCGACGGCACTGAAGGTACCGGGCGTGCGCGCGGTGCTGACGGCCGCTGACCTGCCCGCCTGGTCCCGGCCCTTCGTGGTCGGCGTGAAGGCGCCGATGGAGCAGTGGGCGCTGGCGAAGGATCGCGTGCGCTACGTAGGCGAACCGGTGGCCGTAGTCGTGGCGGAAAGCCGCGCGCTGGCCGAGGATGCGCTCGACCTCGTGCGCGTGGATTACCGCGCGCTGCCACCGGTGGTGTCGATCGAGGCTGCCGTGGCAGGCGACGCCCCCGTGCTGCACTCCGGCCTCGGCAGCAACGTCGCCAGCGACCGCCATTTCTGCTACGGCGACCCCGAGGGCGCGTTCGCCGCCGCGCCGCACCGCGTGACGCTGACCGCCCACTACCCGCGCAACACGTGCACGCCTATCGAGTGTGGGGTGGTAATTGCCGAACACTTGCCGGGCGACGAGGGCTACCAGGTCACCTCCAACTTCATGGGGCCGTTCTCGCTGCACGCAGTCATGGCGATGGCCCTGCAGGTGCCCGCCAACCGCCTGCGCCACGTCGCTCCGCGCGACTCGGGCGGCAGCTTCGGCGTCAAGCAGGCGGTGTTTCCCTACGTGGTGCTGATGTGCCTCGCTTCGCGCAAGGCCGGCGCGCCGGTGAAGTGGGTGGAGGACCGGCTCGAGCATCTGAGCGCCGCCACCTCGGCCACCGCGCGGCTCTCCACCCTGGAAGCTGCCGTCGAGGCCGATGGCCGCATCGTTGCCCTATCGTACGATCAGCTCGAGGACTGCGGCGGCTACCTGCGCGCGCCGGAGCCCGCTACCTTCTACCGCATGCATGGCCTGTTGACCGGCGCCTACGCGATCCCCAACCTGCTGGTGCGCAACCGCGTGGTGTTGACCAACAAGACACCGACTGGCCTTGTGCGCGGCTTCGGCGGGCCGCAAGTGTACTTCGCGCTGGAGCGGCTGGTACAGCGAATCTCTGTGGAACTCGGCCTCGATCCGCTCGACGTCTACCGCCGTAACTTCGTGCCCGCCGACGCCTTTCCGTATCGCGCGGCGGCCGGCGCGTTGCTCGATTCCGGCAACTACCAATTGGCGATGTCTCGCGCCCTGGAAGCGGGGGCTTACGATGAACTGAAGCGCCGTCGCGATGCCGCGCGCGCCGAGGGCCGGCTGTACGGCATTGGCTTTGCTGCCATCGTCGAGCCGTCGGTGTCGAACATGGGCTACATCACCACCGCCACACCGGCCGAGGAACGCCGCAAGGCTGGGCCAAAGAACGGCGCTATCGCCAGCGCTACAGTCAGCGTCGACCTGCTCGGCGGCGTGGTAGTGACCGTCGCCTCCACGCCAGCAGGACAGGGCCACATGACCGTATGTGCACAGGTCGTGGCCGATGTACTCGGCATCGACCCCGCGGACGTGGCAGTCAACGTCGAATTTGATACCCACAAGGACGCGTGGTCCGTCGCTGCGGGCAATTACTCCAGTCGGTTTGCCGGCGCCGTGGCCGGAACCGTGCACCTGGCCGCTACGCGTGTGCGCGACAAGCTGGCGCGCATCGTGGCTTCCCACCTCCGTTGCGACCCGGCCGAACTGGTCTTCACCAACGGCCGCATTGCCCGCAAGAGCGCTTCGCCAGACACCGCACTACCCTTCGCCCGCGCCGCCAGCAACGCGCCGCACTGGTCGCCGCAACTCCTGCCAGCCGGTGAGGAACCCGGCCTGCGTGAGACCGTGTTCTGGTCACCGCCCAACCTCGACGCGCCGGACGAACAGGATCGCGTCAACACGTCCGCCTGTTACGGCTTCGCCTTTGACCTGTGCGGCGTGGAGATCGACCGTGCCACCGGCCGCGTGCGCATCGACCGCTACATCACCGCGCACGATGCCGGCAAGCTGCTCAATCCGGCACTGGCCGACGGCCAGATCCGCGGCGCCTTCGCGCAGGGACTCGGCGCGGCGCTGATGGAGGAGTTCCGCTATGGCCCCGATGGCAGCTTCCAGTCCGGCACGCTGGCCGACTACCTGCTGCCCACCACGTGCGAAGTGCCCGACCCGGTCATCGTCCATCTGGAAACGCCGAGCCCGTTCACGCCGCTCGGGGCCAAGGGGCTCGGCGAGGGCAACAGCATGAGCACACCGCCGTGCGTCGCAAACGCCGTGGCGGACGCACTCGGCGTGCGCGACATCCGCCTGCCACTTACGCCCGCCAGGGTGATGGCGATGATCGGCTTTGACGATCCGCCGCCGTCGCGCCCCGAACTGGCCGAAGCGGCGAAAGAGGCAGCACCTGCAAACGGCAAAGGCGGCAAGGCCGCGAAGGCCCTGAGCGCACGCGGGACGGTCGATCTCGACGCCACACCGGAAGCCGTCTTCGCCGTCCTGCTCGACCCGAAGGCGCTGGCCCAGGTCGTGCCCGGCTGCCACGCGCTCGAACGCATCGGCGAGAACCGTTACCGCGCGGACGTAACCGTGGGCGTGGGCATGATCAAGGCGCGCTACGAAGCCGAGATCGCGCTGTCCGACCTGGAGCCGCCGCACCGGCTGCGGCTGGCAGGCGCCGGCCTGTCCTCGCTCGGCAGCGCACGCGGCTCCGGAATGGTAGAGCTGACCCCGCACGGCGACGGCACCCGTCTCGCGTACGACTACGAGGCCGAGGTGTCCGGCAAGGTGGCGGCCGTCGGCGGCCGCATGCTCGAAGGCGCGGCCAAAGTGGTGCTGCGCCAGTTGTTCGAATCGCTCGGCCGGCAGGCAGGCGGCAAGCCAGTGCGCAGTCCCGGCTGGATTGCTCGCCTGCTGGCGCTCCTGGGAGTCCGTCGATGAAACCCGCCGCGTTCGACTACCTGCGCGCCGAATCCACACAGCACGCGCTGGAGACACTGGCCCGTGCCGGCGAGGACGCCCGCATTCTGGCCGGCGGCCAGTCGCTGATGGCCGTCCTCAACATGCGGCTCGCGCAGCCGCAACTGCTGGTCGACATCTCTCGCACCGCCGACCTCAATACCGTGCGCGTAGAAGACGGCCATCTCGTGGTGGGCGCCGCCGTGACGCAGGGCAGCGTCGAATGGCGCGCATCGCTCTCCGACGAGGTACCGCTACTCGCGCTCGCCTTCCCGCACATCTCGCATTTCCAGATCCGCAACCGGGGCACGGTGTGCGGCTCCGTCGCGCACGCCGACCCCAGCGCAGAACTGCCGCTGGTGCTCACGGCGCTCGGTGGCCAAGTCGTGCTGCGCTCCTTGCGCCGCCGCCGCGTGCTGCCGGCCGCCGGGTTCTTCCAGGGAATGCTGATGACCGCGCGCGAGCCAGACGAACTGGTGGAAGCCGTGCGCTTCCCGCTGAGGCGGCCTGGCGCGCGCTACGGCTTCATGGAGTTCTCGGCCCGGCATGGCGACTTCGCGCTGGTCGCGTGCGCTGCGATCGTCACCGACGACGCCATCTCACTGGCCGTGGGCGGCGTGGCCGACCGGCCAGTACTGGAGAGTTGGCCACGGCTGCAAGGCAAGGCGCTGGCCGAGGCCATCAACGATTTCAGTTGGAAGCTGGGCGCGCAGGACGACGCCCATGTTAGCGCGCAGTACCGCCGCCACCTGGTGCGGCAATTGGGCATGCGCGTAATCGAGGAGGCAAGATGAGCAAGACCCTACGTGGCGCGCCAGCCGGCACGCTCTCAGTGATGCGGCGCGACGAGCGCCATCGCGTCACCCTGACCCTGAACGGCAGCGAGCGCAGCGGCCTGTGCGCTCCGCGCGAACTGCTGTCCGACTTCCTGCGCCATGAACTCGGCGCCACCGGCACGCACGTCGGCTGCGAACACGGCGTGTGCGGCGCCTGCACGGTGCGCGTGGACGGCGTAGCCGCGCGATCCTGCCTGATGCTGGCCGTACAGTCCGACGGCCGCGCCATCGACACCGTCGAGGGCCTCGCGCCGCGCGAAGGCCTGGGCGACCTGCAGGAAGCCTTCCGACGCCACCACGCCCTGCAGTGCGGCTTCTGCACGGCAGGCATCCTGATGTCGTGCGCGGACTACCTGGAACGGGTGCCCGAGCCGACTGAGGCGCAGGTGCGCGACATGCTGTCCGGCCACCTGTGCCGCTGTACGGGCTACACGCCGATCGTCGCCGCCGTCCTTGATGTCGCGGCCAGCCGGGCGCGGGCACGCCACGTCGAAGCGACGACAGTCGGGGAGACCTCCGATGCTTGATCTCGGCCGCACTTTCCTGCAAAGCGTGGAGCGCAGCCCCAGCGCCCCCGCCATCGTCGACGGCGACCTGCTGCTGACCTACGAGCAATGGCTCGCGCGCATCCGCTGCGTGGCCGCCGGCCTGCACGAGCTCGGCCTGCGCCACGGCGATCGCCTCCTGGCCATCCTGCAGAACCGCTGGGAAGCGGCTACGCTGCACTGGGCCTGCCAGTTCGCCGGCGTGGTCATCGTCCCGCTGAACTGGCGCGCCAAGCCGGACGAGCTGGACTATTGCGTGCGCGATGCCGGCGCCAGGGCGCTGGTGTTCGAGCCCGTCAGCGCCGACGCCGTGCTGGAGAGCCCCGCCGCGCAGGAGATACCCTGCATCGCACTGGACCATGCGCCGGGCGGCTCGCTGTCATTCGACACTCTGCTCGACGTCACACCCCGGCCCGACAGCACATTAGCCGCAGCCGACGACATCTCGCTGATGCTGTACACCTCCGGCACCACCGGCAGGCCGAAGGGCGTGCCGCGCCGCCACCGGCAGGAGCGCGCCGCCGCCCTGGCTCACGTCGCGCAGAACCTGTATCGGCGCGGCGAGCGCACGCTCGGCGTGATGCCGCTGTACCACACGATGGGCGTGCGCTCGCTGCTTGCCATGGCGTTGGTGGACGGCCTGTTCGTCTGCGTGCGGCGCTGGAGCCCATCGCAGGCGCAGCAGGCCATCACCGACCATCGCGTGAGCTGCCTTTATCTTGTACCTACGCTGTACCACGACCTGCTGGCCGCCCCGGGCTTCGACAGCATGGGTGTCCGCACGGTCACCAAGCTTGGCTTCGCCGGCGCGGCGATGAGCGACGGTTTGCTGTCACGGCTCGAACAAGCATTCCGCCCGGAGTTGTTCGTCAATCACTACGGTTCATCCGAGGTGTACACATTCAGCATCGAGCAGCGCGCGGGGCGCAAGCCGGGCAGCGCCGGTCGCGCCGGCCTCAATACACGGCTGCGCGTGGTACGGCTGGACGCCACTTCGCCTGAGGCGGTGACCGCCTCAGGCGAAGAGGGTCAGATCATCGCCGACCTGCGCGGCGATGAAGCGTTCGAAGGCTACTGGAACCGCGACGACGCCAATGCAAAGTCGCTGCACGAGGGTTGGTACTTCACGGGCGACATCGGCTACTTCGACGCCGACGGCGATCTCTTCGTAACGGGGAGAGTGGATGACATGATCATCAGCGGCGGCGAGAACATCTCGCCCGCCGACATCGAGTCGGTTCTCTCCCTGCATCCGGCCGTGGATGAGGTGGCCGTGGCCGGCCTGCCGGATCTCCGCTGGGGTCAGAAGGTAGTGGCATTCGTCAAGCCACGCGGCTGCGTCGACGCCCAGGCGCTCGACACCTTCTGCCGCGGCTCCGACCTCGTCAATTTCAAGCGCCCGCGCGACTACGTGTTCGTGGCCGACCTCCCGAAGTCGCCGGTCGGCAAGATCCTGCGCCGCAAACTGTCGGCCGGCGAATACACCTCGCTTTCCAGCCCTTCTTCCAACGTCCCGACCAAGGAGTAACGACGTGACACAAGCCTTCGCATTGACCCATCCCGACCAGCAGCGGCTCCAGAACCTCGACGGCTTTTCCGTCGAAATCGATCCTGCACGCGAGCGGGCCGACATCATCCTGCACCGCCCGCCCTACAACGTGATCTCGATGGCTGCCCGCGACCAGATTCGCGCCGTGTTCGAGACGCTGGACGCCGACGACCGCGTGCGCGTCATCGTCCTGCGCTCGCAAGGTGAACATTTCTCGAGCGGGGGCGATATCAAGGGATTCCTGGAGGCATCGCCCGAGCACGTATCGAAGCTGGCGTGGAACATTGCGGCACCGGCGCGTTGCAGCAAGCCGGTGATTGCCGCCAACCGGGGCTACTGCTTCGGCGTTGGCTTCGAACTCTCGCTGGCGTGCGACTTCCGCATCGCCACCCACACCACCGAGTACGCGCTGCCCGAACAGAAGCTCGGCCAGATTCCGGGCTCGGGCGGCTCCGCGCGGCTGCAGAAGATGGTGGGCGTCGGCCGCACCAAGGACATCGTCATGCGCTCGCGCCGCATTCCCGGCCGGCAGGCGTACGACTGGGGCATCGTTGTGGACTGCGTGGCCGATGCCGAACTGGAAGCTGCCACCGACGCGCTGGCCGACGAACTGCGTGCATTCTCGCCGCTGGCCCAGCGCACCGCCAAGAAGCTGCTGAATGACACCGAGGACGCGCCGCTTTCGATCGCCATCGAACTCGAAGGGCACTGCTACAGCCGCCTGCGTAGCTCGGACGACTTTCGCGAGGGCGTTGAAGCGTTCCACGAGAAGCGCAAACCTGCATTTCGCGGTAGCTGACCGTATGCGCGGGCGGGGCTGAACTGCCCGCCCTCCGAGGTAAGAAGGCCCCGCGGCGATGCCCTTTGGCGGGCATCGCGGGGAGCCGCTTGTTCAAAGAAACAAGGAGACAACGATGGAAATGCTGGCAAACGACAAGCCGAAACTGGGCGGCTCGGGGACCGTGGTGTCACCGGCTGCGAGCAACCGGCAGGTGCTGGGAGCGGTGACGGCCTCATGCATGGGATGGGCGCTCGATCTGTTCGACCTGTTCATCCTGCTGTTCGTGGCACCGGTGATCGGCAAGCTGTTCTTTCCTTCCGAGCACGCGATGCTGTCGCTGGCGGCTGTCTACGCGTCGTTCGCGGTGACGCTGCTGATGCGGCCGCTCGGCTCGGCCATCTTCGGCTCCTACGCGGACCGACATGGCCGCAAGGGGGCGATGGTGGTTGCCGTGACCGGCGTGGGCCTGTCGACGGCGGCATTCGGGCTACTGCCGACGGTCGGCCAGATCGGCCTCTTTGCGCCGGCGCTGTTCATCCTGCTGCGCCTGGTGCAGGGGGTGTTCGTCGGTGGGGTGGTAGCGTCGACCCATACCATCGGCACGGAATCGGTACCGCCGTCATGGCGCGGGGCGGTGTCGGGACTGGTGGGCGGTGGCGGCGCGGGCATTGGGGCGCTGCTGGCGTCGATCACGTATATGGCGATGACGGCCCTCTTTCCCGGCGACGCCTTCGAGAATTGGGGATGGCGCTGCATGTTTTTCGCCGGCATCGTCAGCTCGGTGCTCGGGCTGGTCATCTTCAATTCGCTGGAGGAGTCGCCGCTGTGGAAGCAGTTACAAGCGGCAAAGGCGGCAAGCGGCCAAGCAAAGCCGCAGACGCATCCGCTGCGCACGCTGTTCTCGCGCGAATATCGCGGCGTACTGCTGGTCAACATCCTGCTCACCGTGGGAGGCGGCAGCGCCTACTACCTGACGTCCGGCTACCTGCCGACCTTCCTTAAGGTCGTGGTGAAGGCGTCCCCCGGGGAGGCTGCGGCGACCCTGATGCTGAGCAGCGTCGGCGTGATTGTGGCGTCGGTAGCAGCGGGCCACCTCAGCACGATGATCGGGCGCAAGCGCGCCTTCCTGCTGATCGGCGCGGTCAGCGTGGTGCTGATGCCGCTGCTCTACCAGTGGATGCCGGCCGCACCGACCGCCGTTCTCCGCGGCGTCTACGCGGCGGCCCTCAGCATGCTCGGGTGCGCCGGCTTTGCGCCGATCCTGATCTTCCTGAACGAACGATTCCCCACCAGCATCCGCGCCTCGGGCACGGGACTCTCGTGGAACATCGGCTTCGCCATTGGCGGAATGATGCCGACCCTGGCCTCACTCGCTGCGCGCACACCAGCCGACCTTCCGGTAGTCCTTGGCATCTTCGTCGCAGTGGTCACGCTGATCTACCTGGCGGGGGCAGCAATCGTACCGGAGACGCTGGGCCGTCTCGCGGAAAAATAGACACGCCATTCGCGGAGCACATCATGGACAGCATCGACCTGCAGGTACTGAAGGACGCAAAGCGCTGGCTCGATGCTGGATTCGGCGTGACGCTGGTTACGGTGACCCGCACCTGGGGCTCGAGTCCGCGCCCGATCGGCGCCATGCTCGCCCTGCGAGATGACGGTCGGGTTTCAGGGTCGGTCTCGGGCGGCTGTATCGAGGACGACCTGATCTACCGAGGCCGGGCGGCGCAGCCGACAGGAAGTACGCCGGAGGTCATCACCTACGGCGTCAACGCGGAAGAAGCGCGACGCATGGGGCTGCCTTGCGGTGGCACCATCCAGCTCGTGATGGAGCCGTTGCGGGACGCGGTAATGATCGGGCGGATGTTGGAACTGGCCGGCCAGCGGATGCTGTTCGCTCGGGAGGTGGATATCGCCAACGGCACCACTACCTTCCGGCCGGCTGCACCGACAGCAGCGCTGTTGTTCGACGGCGGTCGTCTCGTCACGGTCCACGGCCCACGCTACCGGCTCTTGCTGATCGGTGCGGGCGCATTGTCGGCTTTCGTCGCGCAAATCGCGCTGGCTCTGGACTACCAGGTAATAGTCTGCGACCCGCGCGAAGAATATTCGTCGGAATGGTCTGTCGCCGGGGCCGAACTGGTCCGCACCATGCCCGATGACACGGTCCTCGCCATGCGCCCCGACGCCCGCACCGCCGTCATCGCGCTAACCCACGACCCGAAGCTCGATGATCTCGCGCTGATGGAAGCGCTCAAGTCCGATGCGTTCTACGTCGGCGCCATTGGTTCCCGCGCCAACAATCGTGCTCGGCGCGAACGGCTGGGGGAGTTCGATGTGACAGCCGAGGAATTGGCTCGCCTGCACGGGCCAGTGGGCATATATATCGGCAGCAGGACACCGCATGAGATCGCCATCTCGATCCTGGCGGAGTTGACAGCGGCGAAGAACGGCGTGCGGCTGCCGGAAGGACTCGAGATCGTTGCCAGCAAAGCGGGGCTGGGCTCACAGGTGTGCAGCGGGACCCTTCAACCCCCATCGTCACAACGCGAATTCGCCTCTAACCACGCCAACAAGGTGGCTGCCGTCTGACGGTATCTAACTCATGGCTCGGCAACGCGCCCAAGGTATCTGCCATCGCGAGATGGCCCGACGGCAGAGTTCGGCCATGAGCGTCCCTTGCGATCCGTTCGCGAATGTCCGCTTACGAGGCGCCCGCCCTTCGATGACCAGGTAACGGCGACTCGTCGACTGAGCCCCCTGCACAACACCGGCTGCCGTCAAGCGCGAACTCGGTACTCAACGTGCTAGCAGTGCCATTCGAAGCATGCGGAAGATCCGTCTCCCTGTCCGCGAGCATTGGCATCGCGCTACTGAGAAGAGAACCGGAATCAGCCGAGGACTTGCTGAGTCATGCCGATACGGCCATGTACGCAGCGAAGTCATCCGGCGGGTTTCAAGTGCGCACATACGATGCGGCACTCGACCGGGGCATGCGCGACCGCGTTGCCTTGCGCATCTATCTCCGTGAGGCATTTGCGGCGAACCAGTTTGAGCTTCATTTCCAGCCTCAGATAGCACTCGCGGACGCCTCCCTGATCGGTGCTGAGGCGCTTCTTCGCTGGCGTCACCCTGAACGAGGCTTGCTGACGCCTGCCGCATTCCTGGATCTGTTGCTTGAGTCGCCATATGAAGGCGCTCTGGCCGAATGGCTGCTCAATGCAGTTTGCCAGCATATCGTTGCATGGCGGCGAATGGGGTAACCTATATGAACGCGTCCCGTTTGCGCTAGGTTTTCGCTTGTTCAGACACTGACAGGATGGGCAGCAGCTCTCCTGGACACTTCCATGTCGTTGGCCCGTAAGGGTCGATCTCAAGATCCCTTGACCCCACCGCCCACGGGTGGGACGCGTTCATTTCAATTCGTACCGCGGATCGGCCTCAATCTGTCGGCTCGGCAACTTCTCGGTGTGGGACTATCCGATAGAATTCTGCATATCGCGAGGGCGTACGACATCTCCCCCGCCATGCTCGATATTGAAGTCACGGAGGACTCTCTTGTGAGTGATATCGAAAAGGCAACGTCGGTTCTTGCCGCGCTTAAGCAAGCCGGAATATCCACACCGCTTGACGACTTCGGCGCTGGATACTCCAGTCTCGGCTATCTGGTCCGACTGCCTATCGACACGCTCAAGATCGACAAGGCGTTTGTTCGAGCGCTGGTGGAGTCGGAGAAGGCCTCTGCGGTCATTCGAGGCATTGTCGGTCTTGCTCGTTCGCTGGGCATGAAAACTATCGCAGAAGGCGTCGAGTGCCAGCGCCAGGCCGCAGAGTTGAAGGACGCCGGATGCGACTCCATTCAGGGCTATCTAATCAGCCGCCCGCTTAACTCGGAAGCCTTTGCTGAATTTATGCTGCGTTTGTGAAGGCGCCAAACGGAAATGACGCTCGCGCGCTGCCTGTGCGTTGAGAGTCAACAAAGTGAGTTGGCCAGCGACCTCGTCAGCCCCTCGTCAGCCCCTCGTCAGCCCCTCGTCAGCCCCTCGTCAGCCCCTCGTCAGCCCCTCGTCAGCCCCTCGTCAGCCCCTCGTCAGCCCCTCGTCAGCCTATGGAAAGCGGCCATTCAATTCGTTGATTCGAAGACGCATACCTTTATACATAAGTCAGCCGAGTCCCTCACGTAACGCGCGCAGCGCTTCAGCAGCGGAGAGTGCGCGATCGGTCCCACAGCGTGCCGCCGCCAGGCAAGGTGCGATTGTGCTGCGAGCGCAGTAGCCAATCCGCCGGGTGGCCCAACTCCTTTACCTTGACCATCAGCGCCATGATGTCCGCTCCCGGTCAGCCACATAGACGAGTCGCGTGGCAGGCAGTGTGGCCGCTTGTTCGGCGACCCGCTCATACCCTTCGGTCCGGCGGGTACTCTCCTTAATGCCCGGCCGCACGCCATCCGGACCCTTGGGCTCGCGCGCCCACATGTAAGCGTCAAGCATGCCCAACGGTTCGCGCGCTGGCGTTACCGCGTAAGTCGGGTGCAGATACCAATCGCTTCTGTCGCCTTGTGGCACTTCGACACGCCTTCGTGTCCTGACGTCCGCGACAATTCGCGAGTGGCGCCCGACTGGCTGCGCGCCTCCAACATATACACAAAAAGTGTCAATGACGAACCAATAATATATTGGACGTGTTTTAGTTGCGGCCATATTCTCCAGCAGACCCAACAACGGGCGCGGAAATGACCATGGCAAGCAATCTCATTCTTGAAACCGTCGGACTGAGGAAAGAATTCAAGGGATTTGTCGCCGTAAACGACGTCAGTCTCAAGGTCAGGCGTGGGCACATCCACGCGCTGATTGGTCCGAACGGTGCAGGCAAGACCACCTGCTTCAACCTCCTTACCAAGTTCCTGGATCCCACGCGCGGCACCATACGGTTCAACGGTGCCGAGATCACCGGCGAGAAGCCGGCGCAGATCGCACGCAGGGGCGTGGTGCGCTCCTTCCAGATCTCGGCGGTGTTTCCGCACCTGACCCTGCTCGAGAACGTACGTATCCCGCTGCAGCGCAGGCTCGGGATTTCCTTCCAGTTCTGGCGCTCGCCGAAAGTCCTCGCATCGCTCGACGACAGGGCCATGGCATTGCTCGCCGACGTCGGACTGGAGGACTTCGCCGACATGACGACCGCCGAGATGCCGTACGGCCGCAAGCGCGCGCTGGAAATCGCCACCACGCTGGCCCTCGACCCCGAGCTGATGCTGCTCGACGAGCCCACGCAGGGCATGGGCCACGAGGACGTTGACCGCGTCATGCAGCTCATCAAGAAGGTCTCGGCCAATCGCAGCATCCTGATGGTGGAGCACAACATGAAAGTGGTGTCCGGCATCTGCGACGCCATCACGGTGCTGGCGCGCGGCAGCGTGCTGGCCGAGGGCACATACGCGGAAGTCTCCGCCAACCCGCAGGTCATCGAGGCCTATATGGGCAGCGCTGATGCCGCGCTCGCTGCGCCGGGAGGGCATTGATCATGGCGACGGAATACCTGCGGGTCACCGACCTCCATGCCTTCTACGGCGAATCGCACATCCTGCACGGCATCGACTTGCTGGTGAACGAGGGAGAGTGCGTGACCCTGCTCGGCCGCAACGGGGCAGGCCGTACCACCACCCTGCGCGCCATCATGGGCCTGACGGGGCGGCGCGCCGGCTCGGTCATGATCGACGGCCGCGAGGCAATCGGCATGCCGGCCCATCGCATCGCGCGTCTCGGCGTCGGCTTTTGCCCGGAAGAGCGGGCGATTTATTCCAGTCTCTCCTGCGAGGAGAACCTCCTGCTGCCGCCGCAGGTGGGTGGCGGCGGGATGAGCCTCGAAGAGATCTACGCGATGTTCCCCAACCTCCACGAGCGGCGGCATAGCCAGGGCACGCGGCTCTCGGGCGGCGAGCAACAGATGCTGGCGATGGCGCGCATCCTGCGCACCGGGGCGCGGCTGCTGCTGCTGGACGAAATCTCCGAGGGACTGGCGCCGGTGATCGTGCAGAAGCTCGCCCAGGTCATCCGCGACCTCAAGGCGAAGGGCTACACGATCGTGCTGGTGGAGCAGAACTTCCGGTTCGCCGCGCCGCTGGCCGACCGCATGTACGTGGTGGAGCACGGCCAAATCGCCGCGGAGATCCACCAGCACGAGATTCACGAGAAGCAGCACCTGCTCCAGGAACTCCTGGGTGTCTGAGACCGCTGCGGAGGAGACAACATGATAACGATTCTGGGAGTCCCGCTACAGGGGCTGTTGGGGCAACTCGTGCTCGGGCTGGTAAACGGCTCGTTCTACGCGATTCTCAG
The DNA here is from genome assembly GCF_019602855.1 of Cupriavidus pinatubonensis. GTDB lineage: Bacteria > Pseudomonadota > Gammaproteobacteria > Burkholderiales > Burkholderiaceae > Cupriavidus > Cupriavidus pinatubonensis. Next base: position 159,695 of record NZ_CP080769.1, on the reverse strand, counting down.
CCTCGGACTTGCCGTGATCTTCGGCATGCTCAACATCATCAACTTTGCCCACGGCGCGCTGTTTATGGTGGGCGCATTCGTCGCCTGGGCGGGCCTGGAGTATCTCGGCATCAGCTACTGGTGGTCGCTGCTGGCGGCGCCGGCGCTGGTCGGGCTAGCGGGTATCGCCATCGAACGCGGCCTGCTGCGGTGGCTGTACAAGCTCGACCACCTGTACGGGCTGCTGCTCACCTTCGGGCTGGCGCTGATTATCGAAGGCCTGTTCCGCTTCCAGTTCGGCGTCTCGGGGCAGCCCTATTCGATTCCCGACGAGGTGGCCGGCGCCATCAACCTCGGCTTCATGAGCCTGCCGAAATACCGCGCGTGGGTCATCGGCGCCTCGCTCACAGTGTGCCTGGTGACCTGGTTCACGATCGAGAAGACCCGCCTCGGCGCCTACCTGCGCGCCGCCACCGAGAACCCAAGCATTACCCAAGCCTTCGGCGTCAACGTGCCGGTGATGGTGATGCTGACCTATGCCTTCGGCGTGGGCCTGGCCGGGCTGGCCGGCGTGCTGGCAGCACCGACGGGGCAACTAAGTCCGCTGATGGGGTCGAACCTGATCATCGTCGTGTTCGCGGTGGTGGTGATCGGCGGCATGGGTTCCATCCTTGGCGCGATCGTCGCCGGGCTGGGGCTGGGCGTGGTCGAAGGACTGACAAAGGTGTTTTATCCGGAGGCGTCGGCCACGGTGGTCTTCGTGATCATGGTCATCGTGCTGATGGTTCGGCCGGCAGGCCTGTTTGGCAAGGAAAAGTGAGGTCGAGTATGAAAATGAGAAATCTTGGCTACGGTGTCCTTCTGCTGGGCGCGCTGGCGGCCCCGGCCGTGCTCTATCCGGTGATGCTGATGAAGGTGCTGTGCTTCGCCTTGTTCGCCTGCGCCTTCAACCTGCTGCTCGGCTATACCGGCCTGCTCTCGTTCGGCCATGCGGCGTTCCTCGGCACGGCGGCCTACATATCGGGCTACGGCATGAAGACCTGGGGGCTGACCCCGGAACTCGGCCTGCTGCTCGGCACGGCCGTCTCGGCTGCCGCGGGCTTTGTCGTCGGGGCGCTCGCTATTCGCCGGCAGGGCATCTACTTCGCGATGATCACGCTTGCGTTGGCACAGATGTTCTACTTCCTGTTCCTGCAGGCGCCGTTCACCGGCGGCGAGGACGGCATGCAGGCTATTTCGCGAGGCAGGCTGTTCGGCCTGATCGACCTGGCGTCGGACCTGCGCATGTACTACTTCGTGCTGGCGATCTTCCTGTTCGCCTTCTGGCTGATCCACCGCATCATCCATTCGCCTTTCGGCCAGATCCTGAAGGCGATCCGCGAGAACGAGGCGCGCACCACCTCGCTGGGCTACGACGTCGCGCGCTACAAGCTGCTGGCCTTCGTCCTCTCGGCGGGCCTGGCCGGCCTTGCCGGGGCCACCAAGACCCTGGTCTTCCAGTTTGCCACGCTGACCGACGCGCACTGGCACACCTCCGGCGAAGTCGTGCTGATGACGCTGTTGGGCGGCCTTGGCACGGCCTTCGGCCCGGTGGTGGGCGCGGGCATAGTGGTCGCCATCCAGAACGCCTTGGCCGACAAGGTCGGTTCCATGATCACCGTGATCATGGGGAGCATCTTCGTCGTGTGCGTGCTGGCGTTCCGCCGCGGCATCGTCGGCGAGTTGAACGCGTTGTGCCAGAACATTGTAGGCAACCGCCGCGGCCGGCCCGCACCGTGCCACGCTGCCGTGCCGGCACCAAGTCATGACGAAACGCCCGCCGGAGCAGGCGTGCCTGGCCGGCGCGTGGAAGGAAAGGCATGAAATCTGGCGCTGAACGGAACACCCCATATCTATCCCCACAGTAGAGGAGACACATGATGAACAATCGCATCAAGCTGCTTTCGCTCGCCGCGCTGCTGACGGCCTCGACGGCGCAGGCCGAGATCACGGACGGCGTGGTCCGGATCGGCGTGCTCAACGATCAGACCGGCGTTTATGCCGGGCTGGCTGGTCCCGGTTCGGTCTGGGCCGCGAAGAAGGCAGTCCAGGACTTTGCGCCCGAGAAGCATGGTCTGAAGGTGGAGATCGTGGCCGCCGACCACCAGAATAAGCCGGACGTCGGGGCGAGCATCGCCCGCCGCTGGTTCGACGTGGACAAGGTGGACGCTATCGTCGACGTGCCGACCTCGTCGGTCGTCCTGGCGGTCAACCAGGTGGCCAAGGAGAAGAACAAGGTGATGATTGTCACCGGCGGCGGCACCTCCGACCTCACCGGCAAAGCCTGCACGCCCAATGCGATCCACTGGGCCTACGACACGTGGGCACTGGCGAATGGGACTGGTAAGGCGGTTGTCAAGTCTGGTGGCAAGAGTTGGTTCTTCGTGACTGCTGACTACGCCTTCGGCCACTCGCTCGAACGCGACACCGAGGCCGTTGTCGTCAAGAACGGTGGCAAGGTCCTCGGCAAGGTCCGGCATCCTTTCCCGGGCAACGATTTCTCCTCCTACCTGCTTCAGGCTCAGGCCTCCAAGGCGCAGGTAGTGGGCCTGGCCAACGCCGGGGGGGACACCATCGGCGCGGTCAAGCAGGCCGCCGAGTTCGGCGTGACCGCCGGCGGTCAGAAGCTGGCAGGCCTGCTCGTCTTCAGCAGCGATGTCCAGGCGCTCGGCCTCAAAGCCGCCCAAGGCCTTTTGCTGAGCGAGACCTGGTACTGGGACATGACCGATGAGAACCGCAAGTTCGGCAAGGAATTCGCCGCCGCCAACAACGGCAAGTTTCCAACCATGGCGCAGGCGGGCACGTACTCGGCGGTGATCCACTACCTGAAGGCAGTGGCGGCGATGAAGGCGGACGGCGACGGCGCTGCCGTGGTCGCGAAGATGAAGGCGATGCCCACCGACGACAAGCTGTTCGGCAAGGGCAGCATCCGCGAAGACGGCCGGAAGATCCACCCGCTCTATCTTTTCGAGGTGAAGAAGCCGTCGGAATCGAAGTACGCGGGCGACTTCTACAAGCTCATCGCCACCATTCCCGCCACCGAGGCGTTCCGGCCGATGGAAGAAGGTGGCTGCCCGCTCATTGGGAAGAAGGCGTCATGAGGATCACCGGACATATGCTGATCGGGCAGAGCAGCGTCAGCGGCACCGCTGGCGCGTTCAAGGCGTTTTCTCCGGCGCTTGCCGCCGACATCGAGCCCGCGTTCGGCGGCGCCGGCCCCGCCGACGTCGATCGGGCCTGCCGCCTGGCTGCGAGCAGCTTTGCGAGGTATCGCGAGACGACGCCCGAGACCCGCGCCAGCTTCCTGGAAGCAATCGCCACCGGCATCGAAGGCCTCGGCGACGCCCTCATCGAGCGCGCCATGGCCGAGACGGCTCTGCCGCGAGCGCGTCTGCAGGGCGAGCAGGCGCGCACGGCGGGCCAGTTGCGGCTGTTCGCAGGGGTTGTACGGGCCGGGCACTGGCATGGGGCGACGTTGGATACGCCCTTGCCCTATCGCACGCCGCTGCCGCGCCCCGACCTGCGCCGACGCAACGTCCCGCTGGGCCCGGTGGCCGTCTTCGGCGCCAGCAATTTCCCGCTGGCGTTCTCGGTGGCCGGTGGCGACACGGCGTCGGCCCTCGCGGCGGGCTGCCCGGTGGTCGTCAAAGCCCACCCCGCGCATCCCGGCACTTCCGAACTGGTCGGCCGGGTCATCCAGGCGGCGGTGGCCGAATACGGGATGCCGGAGGGGACGTTCTCGCTGCTCTTTGGCGTTGGCAATGACGTAGGACAGGCGCTCGTCGGGCATCCCGCCATCCGGGCAGTCGGCTTCACCGGCTCCCGGGCCGGTGGCCTCGCGCTCTTGCGGCAGGCAATGGCCAGGCCGGTGCCGATTCCGGTCTACGCCGAAATGAGCAGCGTCAACCCGGTGCTCCTGCTGCCACATGCGCTGGTAGATCGTGCCGAAGGCATCGCGCGGGAATTCGTCGATTCGCTCGTGATGGGCGTCGGCCAGTTTTGCACCAACCCCGGTTTGGTGATCGCGCTGGAAGGGGACGACTGTGATCGCTTCGAGGCCGAAGCCGGGCGGACCGTACAAGGCAAGCCGGCGGGTACGATGCTGACGCCCGGCATCGGCCGCGCCTACGCCGCCGGGGTGGCGCGCCTGCGGGCGCATGAGGCAGTCCGAAGCGTGGCCACCGGCGAGAGCAGCAGCGACGCGTGCGCGGCGACGGCCCATTTGTTCGCCACCGACGCGGCCAGCTTTCTGGCGTTTCCGGAACTGGGTGAGGAGATATTCGGTCCCTGCTCGCTGATCGTCAGATGCCGCTCGGCGGCGGATGTGGCGGCGGTGCTCGACGGGCTGGAAGGGCAACTGACCGCCACGCTGCAGATGGCGCCAGCGGACGAAGCTCTCGCGGCCGAACTGCTGCCGCGGCTGGAAGACCGGGCGGGCCGAATCCTGGTAAACGGCTTCCCGACCGGCGTGGAAGTGAGCCACGCCATGGTCCACGGCGGACCGTTCCCGGCCACGTCCGATGGGCGCAGCACGTCGGTCGGCAGTGCCGCCATCGAGCGGTTCCTGCGCCCAGTGTGCTATCAGAACTTCCCATCCAGCCTGTTGCCGGCCGCGCTGGCCGACTTCAACCCACTGGCGCTCGACCGCCACGTCGACGGTAGCCTGTCGCCGACCTCCCGTCGCGACTGAACACCCGCGCCATCCTCCACCTTGCCCATGTTGCAGCGGGCGAGGTCGGGGGAACCCTCACAGCATGCTTTTGGCCGTCTCGATGAACGCCGTCATGAGCGGCGTTGGGGTGCGCTGGCTATAGCCGAGCATGATCTCGATTGTCGGCTGCCGGCCTTCGATCGGCTTGTAAACCACGTGGTCGAACTTCACCTTCCGGACTGACGCTGGCACGAAGCCGATGCCCGCACCGGAGCTGACCAGGCCGAGTAGCGTATAGACCTGCCCCACTTCCGAGATGACCTTCGGTACAAAACCCGCCGACGCGCACATGCGCATGTTCATGGCGTGGAAGTCCGGCGCCATCTCCGGTATGTACATCACGAAGGGCTCCTGCGCGCATTTCTTCAGAGAAATCGACTCAGCGTTCGCCAACGGGTGTCTTGCCGGCACGGCCAGCACGAACGGCTCTTCCAGGATGGTCTCCCATGTCACTTCCTCAAGGTCCGGCACCGGCCGCATGAAGGAAATATCCGCGTCACCCCGGCGCAGAGCTTCCGCCTGTTTGACGACCGGAAACCAGCGCAGCAGGATTTCGACGGAAGGAAAACGTTCTCGGTAGGCGCGCAGGATGGGCGGCAGCAGCGTGTAGGACGTGTGTTCGAAGAAGCCGACGGTCAGCCGACCCGTCTCGCCGCGATGCGCGCGTTGCGCCTGCACGACTGCCCTCTCGGTAGCTCGCAGGATCTGCCGCGCTTGCTCAAGGAAAATGCGACCCGCTTCCGTCAACTCCACATGCCGACGCGTGCGATTTAGCAGTGTGACATCCATCTCCTCCTCGAGTTGGCGGATCTGCATGCTCAGCGGAGGCTGGGCGATGTGCAGTCGCTCGGCCGCTCTCGTGAAATTAAGTTCCTCAGCGATGGCGATGAAGTACCGCAGGTGGCGAAGGTCCATCACTATATCCATTGAGTATAAAAGATCGATTAATTATATATTGGACACTAGTTTGCGCAATCCCTAGGATCCCATGCATACCCCGCTCCGCACGCCACCCCAGTCGGTTCGCAAGGCTGGCACCGGAGACCGGACAAGCCAATGTACGCATGGAGACAAACATATGGATTCCAGACTGATTGATGATGCGCTCGATCGCAGCCTGCAACGCATCGATGCGACGATCGCGCAGGACGAGGTGGGCTTTCCGCACTATGGCAATCCGGCCGACGGCACCTGGACACGCACCCCGGCCGGCGACTGGACCGGCGGGTTCTGGGTCGGGATGCTGTGGCTGGCTGCCTTGCGCACTGGCGAGCAGAAGTACCGCGACAGCGCCCGCATGTGGTCCGCACGGCTGGCGCCGCGGGTGGCGTCGAAGTCGGTGTTCAAAGGGTTCCTCTTCTGGTACGGCGCGCAACTCGGCGGCTCGCTGCTGGCCGATCCGCAGGCCGCGGGGCTCGCCCTCGCCGGCTCGCGTGGCCTGGCGGAAATGTACAGCGAAGCAGCCCGCCTGATCCCGCTCGGCACCGAGGCTGAGGAGGCTTCCAGCGTGGGGGCGTGCGAGGTCAACATCGATGCGATTCCGGGCACCGTGGCGCTGCTGCTGCGGCACGACGCCGCGCTCGGCACGGGCGAGATCGGCCGCCAGCACCTGCGCCAGCACATTGCCTTATGCGTGCGGGAGGATGGCTCGGTTTGCCAGTCCGCCACATTCAATGCTGCCGATGGTTCGCTCGTGAAGCGCTACACGCACAAGGGCATTCATGACAGCAGCACCTGGGCCCGCGCCCAGGCGTGGGGCATGCTCGGCCTCGCACAGGCGCTGTCGTGCGGCGAGCAGGCGTTCAAATCCGACGCGATCCGCGTGGCCGATTGGTGGGTCGCGCACCTCCCCGCCGACTGTGTGGCCTTCTGGGATTTCGACGATCCCGCCATCCCGCACACTAACCGCGACACCTCGGCCACCGCCATCGCCGCAGCCAGCTTGCTCAAACTGGCTGCGCTCATCCCGGAGCGTGCGGCGGTCTACCGCCAGGTCGCCGTCGAGAGCATCGAGCAACTCGTGATCCGCTTCCTAACCCCGGTCAGCCCAGGTGATGAACGGCAGGCGGGCATCCTCACCGGCGGCTGCTTCAACAAGCGCAATGGCGTCGCCATGGATAACGAGCTGGTCTGGGGCGACTACTTTCTCTTCGAATCTCTGCTCATCCTCGCGGGCAGGATTGACGCCACCCAGGTCTGAACCCAACCCACTCCCGGAGAAACCAAGTGTCCGACATCAAGATCCCGCACGAAGGCAACGTATCCACCCTTATTGGCACGCACACCAGCTACACGCGCACCCTCGGCGAGTACGACATCTATGCCTTCGCCGGCATCAGCGGTGACAACCACCCCAATCACATGGACGAAGAATACTGCAAGCGCATGGGCTTCGGCGGCCGCATCGCGCAGGGCGCCATGATGGTCGGTTTCATCGCCGGCGCCGTGACCAAGTATCTCGACATGATCAAGCGCCCGGCGGTCTCCTACGGTTACGACAACGTGCGCTTCACCAAGCCCGTTCGCATCGGAGACACCCTCACCGTGAACTACCGCATTGCCCGCGCCGACGACGAGAAGAAGCGCCTGTGGGCTGAGGCCACGCTACTCAACCAGCGGGGCGAGACGGTCTGCGTCGGTACCCACATCATCCATTTCCAGGCCTGAGCCCGGGCGGCGAGCGGCGAGAAAGGTGAGAGATCGCATGAGCAAGATCTGTACTGCGGCGCAGGCCGTTTCGGATATCCGGCCCGGACAGAGCGTGGGCAGCGTCGGCGTGATCGGCTGGCTGACGCCGGACGCGTTGTTCCAGGCGCTGGCGCAACGCTTCCATGAGACTGGATCGCCTCGTGACCTGACCTTCTTCTTCCCGGTCAGTGTCGGCGACGGCATGGGCATCCGCGGCATGGATCACGTGGCCGTCGAAGGGCTGATGAAGCGGATCGTGTCGGGCAACTTTACCAATGCGGTGAATCCGGCCACCGGCGAGCGCCCCGAGTTCATGCGCCTGATCCGCGAGAATCGGGTGGAAGCCTACTGCTGGCCGATCGGCGCCACCATGCACTGGCTGCGCGAGGTCGCCCGGCACAGCCCAGGCTATCTGACCCGCATCGGCCTCGGCTCCTACATCGATCCGCGCCAGCAGGGCGGCAAGTACACGGCGCGCGCCACCGAGGACCTGGTGCGGATGCAGGAGCTGGACGGCAAGGAATACCTGTTCTATCCGAGCTGGCCGCTCGACGTGGCGTTCCTGCGTGCCACCAGCGCCGACGAGCACGGCAACCTGAGCTTCGAGGACGAGCCGATCACGTCGTGCGCGCTGGCCATGGCGCTGGCGGTGAAGGCGTCAGGCGGCACCGTGATCGCACAGGTGCGCAAGCTGGTGCCGCGCCACGCCCGGCCGGCGCATGCGGTGCGGATTCCCGGCGTGCTGGTGGATCGCGTCGTGGTGGAACCCGACGCCATGATGACCACCGACATCCGGTACGACGATGCCTATCTGGGCGGCCAGCTTTTCGACGGTCGCGCCTCGGACCGCCTGACGCCCGGCGCCGACAAGGTGATCGCTCGGCGGGCGGCCCGGGAAATCAGGCCCGGCGAGGTCAGCATCTTCGGCTTCGGCGCTTCGTCCGACGTGCCCACGGTGATGATGGAAGACGGCCTGTTCGCCGACGGCGGCCTGCATCGCTACAGCTTTACCACCGAGCACGGCCCCTTCGGCGGCGTCGTGATGAGCGGTTGGCAATTCTCCGCCAACAAGTATCCGGAGGCCTTGATCGACGGCCCCTCGCAGTTCGACTTCATTGACGGCGGCAACTGCCCGATGGCGGCGCTGGCCTTTGCCCAGTTCGACCGGGCCGGGAACATCAACGTCAGCCGCTTCGGCGCGGCCAATCCGGGGCCGGGCGGCTTCATCGACATCGCCTACAACGCGCGCAAGCTGCTGTTCACCGGCACCTTCACCACCGGCGGCCTCGCCGCCGACACCACCGACGGTTTCCTGTCGGTCGGGCGTGAGGGGAGCGTGCGCAAGTTCGTCGAGCGCGTGGACGAGATCACCTATCCGCTCGGGCGCAACGTGGCCGAGCGCGGCCAGGAGGCCAAGGTCATCACCGAGCGCGCAGTCTTCTCGGTGGCGCCAGATGGACTGGTGCTGGAGGAGGTTGCGCCCGGTATTGACATCAGGTCGCAGGTGCTAGACCTGATGGCCTTCCCGCCGGTGCGCGTGGCGGAGCCGCTTCCGCGCATGGACTCAACGCTATTCCGCGCTTGACGCATCGACATATCTACGAGGAAAACATGGCTGTCATCAACTACCTGACTACCGTTCACATCGACTTCGGCGCCATCCGGATGCTGGGGGCCGAGCTGCAGCGCCTGGGCATCCAGCGACCGCTGATCGTCACCGACCGGGGCATCCGCGCCGCCGGTATCGCCGACAAGGTGCTCGACGCCCTGGGCCCAGATTGCACGCCCACTGTCTTCGAGGACACCCCATCCAACCCGACGGAAGCCGCCGTGTCCGCCGCGACCGGCCTTTACCTCGGCAATGGCTGCGACGGCATCGTGGCCGTGGGCGGCGGGTCGCCCATCGACCTGGGCAAGGCCACCGCGCTGCTGGCGACCCACCCGGCACCGCTGCAGACCTACGCGGCGGTGGAGGGCGGCGCGAGCCGGATCACCAGCCGGGTCGCCCCGCTGGTGGCCATCCCGACGACTGCGGGTACCGGTAGCGAAGTGGGCCGGGGCGCTGTCATCGTCATGGAGTCCGGCCGCAAGCTCGGCCTGCTTAGTCCGTTCCTGCTGCCGAAGCTCGCCATCTGCGACCCCGAACTCACGCTGGGATTGCCTCCGGCCCTGACCGCCGCGACCGGCATGGACGCCATCGCCCACTGCATCGAGACCTTCCTGGCGCCGGCCATCAACCCGCCCGCCGAGGCGATCGCCCTGGACGGCCTGTGCCGCGGCGTGGCCAATATCGGCAAGGCCACCGCCGACGGCTGCGACCGCGACGCGCGCTGGAACATGATGATGGCCGCCATGGAAGGCGCGCTGGCCTTCCAGAAGGGGCTGGGCGCGGTGCATGCCCTGTCGCACCCGCTGGGCGCGGTGCCCGGCGTCTCGTTGCACCACGGCACGCTGAACGCCGTGCTGCTGCCGGCCGTGCTGCGCTTCAACAAGCCGGCGACCGAAGCCAAGCAGGCCGCACTGGTGCAGGCCATGGGCCTGCCCGTCGGCGCGGACCCGGCTCTGGCCATCAGCGAACTCAACGCCCGTCTTGGCTTGCCGGCTGGTCTCGGCGCCATGGGTGTGCCGCGTGACGTGCTGGAGAACATCGCGGTCGCCGCCACGAAGGACCACTGCCACGCCACCAATCCCCGCACTGCCACGGTCGATGACTACCTGGCGATGCTGCAAGAATCGTATTGAGGAGGACGACGATGGCTTACGTCGCAGAACACCACGAGATGATCCGCGAGGCTGTGCGCCGCTTCGCCGAGGAAGAGATCGCACCGGTCGCCCACCGGTTGTGGGAAGAGGAGAGTTTTCCCTACGAGATCTGGCGCCGGGCCGGCGAACTGGGCTATATCGGGCTGCCGTACCCCGAAGCCTGGGGAGGTAGCGGCGGCGACTGGCTTGGCTTCGCCATTGCGCTGGAAGAGATCGCCCGCGTCGATTGCGCCGTGGCAGTGGCCATCATGGCCAACTCGACGGCGGCCAGCCTGCTCAACAACTACGGCACCGACAGCCAGAAGGCGCGCTTCCTGCGGCCGATCCTGACGGGCACGCAGGTCGGCTGCATCGGCCTGACAGAGCCGAACGCCGGCTCCGACGCCGCCAACATCCAGACCCGAGCCGTGCTGAAGGATGGCTGCTGGGTCATCAATGGCGCCAAGACCTTCATCAGTAACTCGGGTTCCGAGATCACCGGCCCGATCGTCATCGCGGCGGTGACGGGAACCCGGCCCGACGGCCGCAAGGAGATTTCGAACTTCATCGTGCCGAACGGCACGCCCGGCTTCAGCCATGGCAAGAAGCTGCACAAGATCGGCTGGCGCGGATCGACCACATTCGAGCTGTTCTTCGAGGACTGCGCCATTCCTGCCGACCACCTGCTCGGCGAGGTCGGGGTCGGCCTCAGGCAGACCCTGTCACAGGTGAGCACCGGCCGCATCCTGATCGGAACGCTGGGCCTGGGCATCCTGCAGGGCTCGCTGGAACGCTCCGTCCGCTACATGAGCGAGCGCACAGCGTTCGGCAAGACGCTCAACCAGTTCCAGTCGCTGCAGTTCAAGCTGGCCGACATGGCGACCCACGCGCACGCTGCCCGCCTGATGCTGTACGACGCTGCGGTGGCCAAGGACGAGGGCCGGCCCTACGATCGGCAGGCCTCGATGGCAAAGCTTTTCGCTACCGAGAAGGCCATGGAGGCGGCTCACCAAGCCGTGCAGATCCACGGCGGCAACGGGATCATGACGGAGTACGCGGTATCGCGCGCGTTCGGGGATGCCAAGGTGCTCGAGATCGTCGAGGGGACCTCCGAGATCCAACGGATGATCATCTCCCGCGACGTAATGCAATGACGCACGGCTGCAGCCAGTGAGGCAATCCATGGAACAGGTCGAACACAACGCGGATGGGTTGGAGCGCAGCCCGGTCAACTTCGTGCCCCTGACGCCGATCTCCTTCCTGCGCAGGACGGCCGAGGTCTACCCTGAGCGTACAGCCATCGCCTACGGCGAGCGCCGCACGAGTTGGCGGGCAATGCTGGACCGCAGCCGCCGCCTCGCGTCGGCGCTTGTGGCCGCCGGCGTCAGGACTGGCGATACGGTGGCCGTGATGGCCGCCAACACGCCGGAGATGCTGGAGATGCATTTCGGCGTGCCCATGAGCGGCGCCATGCTGAACACGCTGAACGTGCGCCTGGACGCGGCCGCCATCGCCTTTATGCTCAGGCACGCGGATGCGAAGGTGCTGGTCACCGACACGGAGTACGCTGACGTAGTCCAAGCCGCACTGGCACTGCTCGACGACAAGCCGCTGGTGATTGACATCATCGATCCCGCCGTCGAAGGAGGCCGCAGGCTGGCGGAGATCGAATACGAGGGCTTCCTGGCCGGGGGCGATCCGCACTGGGAGGGCGGCGAGCCCGTCGACGAATGGCAGGCCATCGCCCTCAACTATACGTCCGGCACCACGGGCAACCCCAAGGGCGTGGTCTACCACCATCGCGGCGCCTATCTGGCTGCGCTGTCGAACATGCTCGACTGGGGCATGCCCCGGCACGCCGTCTTCCTGTGGACGCTGCCGCTGTTCCACTGCAATGGCTGGTGCTTCGCCTGGACGCTGGCGGCCAACGCCGGTACCAGTATCTGCCTGCGGCGGGTGGATGCTGCCGCCGTGCTCGATGCGATTCGCGAGCACCAGGTCACGCATTACTGCGGAGCGCCGATCGTGCATGCGATGCTTGCCCACGCACCTGAAGCGTGGAAGGCGGGCATCGACCATCCGGTCCACGGACTCATCGGCGGCGCGCCGCCGCCGATGCCGGTGATCGAGGGCCTGTTGCGCATGGGGATCAGGATCACTCAGATCTACGGGCTGACCGAGGTCTACGGCCCTGCGGCGGTTTGCGTGGAGCAGCCCGAATGGGACGACCTCGGCATCGATGCGCTGGCGGAACGGAAAGGACGGCAGGGCGTCCGCTACACTGCGCAGGAAGGCATGGCCGTGCTGGATCCCGAAACCCTTGTGCCGGTGCCGTGGGACGCGAAGACCATCGGCGAAGTCATGTTCCGCGGCAACATGACGATGAAGGGCTACCTGAAGAACCCGGAGGCCACGGCGGAAGCTTTTGCCGGCGGCTGGTTCCACTCGGGAGACCTCGCAGTCGTCTGCCCGGATGGCTATGTACAGATCCGGGACCGTTCCAAGGACGTCATCATTTCCGGCGGAGAGAATATCAACTCGCTGGAGGTGGAGGAGGTGCTCTACCGGCACCCCGCGGTGCGCGTGGCAGCCGTCGTCGCCCAGCCGGACGAGCGTTGGGGAGAGACGCCATGCGCCTTTGTCGAAGTCGTCGATGGCGCCAGGGTCGGCGAGCGCGAACTGATCGAACATTGCCGTGCCCACTTGGCGCACTTCAAGGCGCCGAAGAAGGTGGTCATCGGCCACCTTCCCAGGACGTCGACCGGCAAGATCCAGAAGTTCCTCCTCAGGCAACGAGCAAGCTCCGGCGCTCCCTGGCCCGGCCACATACCGGCGTGAGTTCTCCCGTGAATGTGTTTCGGTGGCCCGCCGAGCCTGCTCTTCACATTCGAGATATCCGTGAGCGCCCGGTCGTGGCGGAGCAGAAAACTCGTGTCCGGTATCGCATCGGCAGCGAAGACCGGTTGATCGACCGCCTTGGCGACATCTTGCGCGAGATGCGTGACTGGCGCGGTGCTACCGCACGGCAGGCACGGCATCTGTCCAGGCGTCACGGTATCGGCTACCAGGCCGCGCTGCTCTTGCTCTATCGCGCGGAGATGCGTTCAGCGTGCCCGAGGCGCATGGTGATCTGTCTAGCTGCGGCGGTGGAAATTGGCATTGACTCGAGCGGCTTCCTCCCTGGATGCAGGATCGAAGAGGCAGAGTTGTCTTCGGAACTTCGGGTCATGTATTGGGCGGCCTTACGGAGGGGCTCAGGGCGGAAATGGAGCCAGTGGCCGGGTGATGGCGCCGGACAAGTATGAAAACAGAGTAATTTCGGATGGTGGTCGGCTAAATCCGCGGTGGTAAGCGGCCGTAGGCATGGCAACCTGTGAAGCTGCTCCGATTCTTTTCTGCCGTTGACGCGCTGATTGCCGAATGACTGAAATGGCGATCGTCTGCCGAAGCAGCATTAGGGCGGATGACCGTTGGACTCGAATAGCCGTCATCGTGTTGAGGAAGATTCGAACGGCGCATAGGGGTCGGGTACGGCCGCCCCCTCACGGATCGAAAGCTCATCGGCTAACACGGGACATTCGACTTGGCCCCATCCCGACAGCGGGATTGATGGGGGTTCAGCGCCGCCCATCATTTCCTTGCCGCCCAACCACACAACGGAACGGAAAAGACCGGTGGGGCCCTGGCTGGTTCCGACTGAAGGCTCCGTTTGCGGCCATTCGCGAGCACAAGGTGTCCCCTACACATCATTTCACATGATGTGCAAATTATGGGCGGACAATAATTATTCCAGCGCCATAATTCGCCATAACTGGATCATGGACACAAAGGGTCACTTACCGCCGACGATGCCCGAAGTCGTGGCCATTCCGCTGCCGGCAAGATGGGCGGCGGGCGCCAGCCCCCCTTCCGCTGGCTTCGATGTGAAGTTTCCAAGTAAACGCATCAAATGGCTCTTTTGCGTGGAAACGTCAGTCCGTGATCTGGAGCCGACCATCGGCGCTGGAGAGAGGTCAAAAGGCGAGAACCGGCGCCCACTTTCAGACTGAGTTCGGCCACTGACAGCCAGCGATCTACGCTCGGCGAACGAGCGCTTTCCTGAGCTGCCGCAACCAGCGACAGGCCCCCTATTCGACGAAGACTTGGCGTCGCCACGTGTGATTGAATCCCTATTTGCGACTTCGGCCATGGCATAAAAGGCGACGGGACATGGCCTGTCGCCCCTGCCTCTAACTGGTCCACATGTGACGAAGACCGCTGACTACGTCGCCGAGCTAGCCGAGCGCGAAGGCATCGAGTATTCGGCCACCTTTATAGACCAATGGGCGGCTGCCGTTGCCAATGTCTTGGGCGACACGATCGTGCCCGACGCTACGGACGATCTGCCACTGCCTTAAACATGTCCTCGACCACCTTCTTGGCGTCGCCGAACACCATCATGGTCTTGTCCATATAGAACAGTTCGTTGTCCAGCCCGGCGTAGCCGGCGGCCATCGACCGCTTGTTCACGATGATGGTCTTGGCCTTGTACGCCTCCAGGATCGGCATGCCCGCGATCGGCGACCTCGGATCAGTCTTGGCCGCCGGGTTCACCACGTCGTTGGCGCCCAGCACCAGCACCACGTCGGCCTGGCCGAACTCGCTGTTGATGTCTTCCATTTCGAAGACCTGGTCGTAGGGCACTTCGGCTTCGGCCAGCAGCACGTTCATGTGGCCCGGCATGCGGCCCGCCACCGGGTGGATCGCGTACTTCACGGTCACGCCCTTTTCGTGCAGCTTCTCCGTCAGTTCCTTCAGCGCGTGCTGGGCACGGGCGACGGCCAGACCGTAGCCCGGCACGATAATGACCGTCTCGGCATTGCCCATCAGGAACGCTGCGTCGTCGGCGGAGCCGGACTTCACGTTGCGCTGGGCCTGTGCGCCGACTGCGCCGGCTGCCGCCCCGTCACCGCCGAAGCCGCCCAGGATCACGTTGAAGAACGAGCGGTTCATCGCCTTGCACATGATGTACGAGAGGATGGCACCGGACGAACCCACCAGCGAGCCGGCGATGATCAGCATCGGGTTGTTCAGCGAGAAGCCGATGCCCGCCGCCGCCCAGCCCGAGTAGGAGTTCAGCATCGACACCACCACCGGCATGTCGGCGCCGCCGATCGGAATGATGATCAGCACGCCCAGCACGAAGGCGATGGCCAGCATGACCAGGAACGGCAGCCATTCCTGCGTCATGAAGAACGCGATGCCGAAGCCGACCATGGCGACGGCCAGCGCCAGGTTCAGCATGTGCTGGCCCGCGAACACGACCGGTGCACCCTGGAACAGGCGGAACTTGTAGCGCCCGGCCAGCTTGCCGAACGCGATCACCGAACCGGAGAAAGTGATGGCGCCGACGAAGCAGCCGATGAACAGCTCGATACGGTTGCCCATCGGGATCTCGTGTGAGCCCGCCGCCGCGATGCCAAAGGCTGCTGGCTCCGCCACGGCTGCCACCGCGATGCACACCGCGGCCATGCCGATCAGCGAGTGCATGGCCGCGACCAGTTCGGGCATCTTGGTCATCTCGACCTTCTTCGCCACATAGGCGCCGATGCCGCCGCCAACGACCAGCCCCGCGAGAATCAGCGCCAGGCCGGAACCTGCACCCGTGCCAGCGCCAGCCGCGAGGAACTCGCTCTTGAGCTTGGCGATCAGCGCCACCGTGGTAAGCGCTGCTACCGCCATACCGATCATACCGAAGGCGTTCCCCTTGCGGGCCGAAGCCGGATGCGACAGGCCCTTCAATGCCTGGATGAAGCAGACCGACGCACCCAGGTAGAACAGTGTCACCATATTCATGAACAGGGCATTCATCGCGGCATCTCCACCAGTTCGCCGCCGGCATGCGGGGCCTTCGCGTTGCCTTCGGCTTTCACCTTGGGCGCCTTCTTGCGGAACATCTCGAGCATGCGCTGCGTGACCAGGAAGCCGCCGAACACATTGACCGCGGCCAGTGCCACGGCCAGCGTGCCCATGGTGCGGCCCACGCCGCCTTCGGTCAGGCCGGCCGCCAGCATGGCGCCGACGATGATGATGGCCGAGATCGCATTGGTTACCGCCATCAGCGGCGTATGCAGGGCGGGCGTGACTGTCCAGACCACGTGGTAGCCCACGTAGATCGCCAGCACGAAGATGATCAGATTGATCACCGTGTGGTTCACCATTTCCATCGAACTCTCCTTAACAGGCCAATGCCTCTTCTTCCCGCCGTGTCATCAGGCAGGCGGCGACGATGTCATCTTCGAGGTTCAGCGTGAACTGGCCCTCCTTGTCGATGACCAGCTTGAGAAAGTCCAGCACGTTGCGGGCATAGAGCGCCGAGGCGTCGGCCGCGACCATGCTGGCCAGGTTGGTGTGACCGACGAAGGTCACCCCATGGCGCTCGACCACTTCATCGGCCACGGTCAGCGGGCAGTTGCCGCCTTGCGCGGCCGCGAGATCCACCACCACCGAGCCCGGTTTCATCTCCCGCACGGTCGCTTCCTGCAGCAGCACGGGTGCCTGGCGACCGGGGATCAGCGCGGTGGTGATGATGATGTCGGCCTGCCTGGCGCGCTCGTGCACCAATTCGGCCTGGCGGCGCATCCAGTCCGGCGGCATCGGCCGGGCATAGCCGCCCACGCCCTGCGCGATTTCGCGCTCTTCATCGGTGATGAACGGCACGTCCAGGAACTTGCCGCCGAGCGATTCGATCTGCTCCTTCACCGCCGGGCGCACGTCGGACGCCTCGATCACCGCGCCCAGGCGTTTGGCCGTGGCGATGGCCTGCAGGCCGGCCACGCCGGCGCCGAGGATCAGCACGCGCGCCGCCTTTACGGTGCCCGCGGCGGTCATCAGCATCGGCATGAAGCGCTGGTAGTAGTGCGCGGCCACAAGCACGGCCTTGTAGCCTGCGATATTGGCCTGCGAGGAGAGCACGTCCATGCTCTGCGCGCGCGTGGTGCGCGGCGCAGCTTCGAGCGCGAATGCCGTGATGCCGGCAGCCGCCATGCGCGCCTTGTTTTCGGCATCGAACGGATTGAGCATGCCCACCAGCACGGCACCCGGCTTCATCTGCGCCAGTTCGTCTTCGTCCGGCGAGCGGACCTTCAGAACGAGTTCCGCGCCGAAGGCTTGGGCCGCCGTGCCGATGTGGGCGCCAGCGCTTTCGTAGGTGCCGTCGGGCAAGCTGGCGCGCAAGCCGGCGCCGGACTGCACTGTGACCTTGTGGCCCTGTGCGACATACATCTTCACCGTCTCCGGGGTGGCGGCGATTCGAGTCTCGCCGACTCGTGTTTCCTGCGGGATGCCGATGTGCACGTTAATTTCCTGTCGTGATTACGTTAAGCCTCAGCAACAGACCGGCTTCCCGGCCAGCCTTGCTCCTTAGTTACCGGCGACTTGCCTTTCACTCAACTCTTATGTGCTTCTCTTTAATGAGCTTTGCCCACCGCGTCACTTCCGAGCTAAAGTACTCAGCGAACGGCGGCCCGTCCTGAGGTGCCGGCGTAAAGCCCGCCGCGATAATACGATTGCGTACGGTTTCAGATGCCAACATGCGGGAGACGGAGGTGGCAACCTTGTCGACAATAGTGCGAGGCGTACCCGCGGGCATCATCAAACCGGTCCAGTTTTCGACAATCAAGTCCGGATAGCCTGCCTCAGCTACGGCTGGCACATCAGGCAGCAGCGGATGACGCTCGCGCGTGGTCACCGCCAATGCGCGCAGCTTGCCAGACTTCACAAATGCCAGCGACTCTGGGAAATTGGAGAAGACCACGTCGATCTGGCCGCCGATCAGATCCGTCATCGACGGCGCACCGCCCTTGTATGGCACATGGGTGAAGCTCGTCTTGCTCTGGCTTTCGAACAGCGCGAGGGTTAAGTGCGGTGGCGTTCCGTTCCCGCTGGAGCCAGCATTCAGCCGCGATTTCTGAGCCCCGACGGCCAAGTCTTTCAGCGATGTGATCGGCGAATTTGCCGGCACCACGACAACCATGGGGGACGATGCCACGCGCACCACTGGCACCAGATCCTTCTGCATATTGAACGGCAGCGTGGGAAACAGCGTGACATTCGACGCGTGTGTTAGCGTCACTGCAAGCCATGTGTAGCCGTCCGGAGGCGCCTTGGCTCCCTGGTCTGCGCCGATGTTCGCGTTGCCTCCCGGCTTGTTGTCGACAATGATCGGCTTCTTCCACTCCTCCGCTAATTGCTGGCCTACCAGGCGCGCGATGAGATCGGTGAGTCCGCCGGCCGCGAATGGAACGACATACCGTATGGGCTTTTCCGGGTAGTTTGTCGCGGCATTTCTTTGTGCCGCGGCCCTAATAGGACTCAACCCAGACAGGGCTATTGCCGCAGTCAAGGCAGAGAGGGCGCAGGAAAAGCGCCTGCGCCCGCTGCAGGTCAAGCGTCGATCCATTGTTCCGTCTCCATTGTTGTCATCAGCCCGTCTGTCGCAGGCCCATTCGGAATGGGAAACTTCAGCACTCGACATCGACAGCCCGCCTAAACCCACGAGCTAACGCTCATAGCTTATCGGGAGCTTCGAGGCCGCTCTGCGCTTTACTCTTCCATCACCAATCTTCGGTGCGTGCCTAGGATCTTCCGCGTTCATGCCTAGCGAAGCTTCCTCGACCAGTAAGTCTTGCGGAGCACCACGGCTGGCGGCCGGCGTCGACATCGATACAGTCCCTGACGCCGAAAGACCGACTACCGTGTGTGCTCCCGCGCAGACAGCAGCCCCGCACCGCTGGGAGGCCATACAACGATCAGCGCCCGGGCGCCATTAGGAATCTCGGTCAGGCTGTTGTGCTTGCCGGATTTGCTTGGCTCGTTCGTAAGTCGAAGCGGGGCGTCAGCGCCTGCCCTGCGAAGGGATTCACATCTTCACTGATGCAGGCGGCTGCGTTACGCGGACTCGTGGATGCGGGTCAGCACGAACTCACGGTGGCCGAGCGCTTCGGCCGCGGTCCAGCGGCCATTGACAGTCTCCAGCATGCACTCGAGCAGCTTGTCGCCAGTCTGGTCCAGCGTCTGTTCGCGTTGCAGCAGCCCCGAGCAGTCCACGTCCATGTGCTCGCTCATGAGACGCACCGTACGCGGGTTGGCGCACAGCTTGATCACGGGGACGATTGGGTTGCCAATCACGTTGCCTTGGCCGGTCGGGAAGAAGTGGACGACGTAGCCGGCGGCGGCGCAGAGCGTGACCATTTCGGCTGCGGCTGATGATGAGTCCATGAACCAGAGGCCCGGATGGGTCGGCTCTTCGGCCTTATCCAATACGCCATCGACGGTGCACTTCTTACCGATCTTCTGGATGTTGCCGAGCGCTTTCTCTTCGATGGTGGTCAAGCCGCCGGCAATATTTCCCTTGGTCGGCTGGGACTCGGACAGGTCCGAGGTCTTCCAGCGGTCGATCATGCCCTGGTAGCGCTCGAACATTTCCATGAACTTATTGCGCACGTCATCGTTGGCGCAACGGGCGGCGACGATGTGCTCGCCGCCAGTCAGCTCCGAGGTCTCGCCGAACACCAGCGTGGTACCAAGCGGATGGAGCTTGTCAAAGGCATTGCCGACGGTCGGGTTGGCACCGCAACCGGAAGTGGTGTCCGACTCGCCGCACTTGGTCGACACCCACAGTTCGCTGATCGGGCACTCCACGCGTTGCAGCGTCGTGGCGTATTGCACGAATTCCTTCGCCGCTTTCGACGCCCGCATGATGGTTTCGTGGTCGCCGTGGCCCTCGATGCCAAAGCCAACCACCGGTTTGCCGGTCTTGGCGATGCCATCAACGACTTTCTTCGTCCACCCGTCTTCGATACCGATCACTACTACCGCAGCAACGTTCGGGTTGCTGCCCGCGCCAATCAAGGTGCGGAAGTGCAGATCGAGGTCCGGACCGAACTGCAGGCGGCCGTACGGATGAGGGATAGCCATCGTGCCCTTGATGGCAACAGCGACGGCTTCGGCGGCGGCATTGGACAGGTCATCCAGCGGAAGGATGATGACGTGGTTGCGAACGCCCACGCGACCGTTGTCGCGGCGGTAGCCCCAGAAAGTGGTG
Organism: Cupriavidus pinatubonensis; assembly: GCF_019602855.1. Classification (GTDB taxonomy): domain Bacteria; phylum Pseudomonadota; class Gammaproteobacteria; order Burkholderiales; family Burkholderiaceae; genus Cupriavidus; species Cupriavidus pinatubonensis. The sequence continues at coordinate 139,452 of NZ_CP080769.1, read as the reverse complement.
TTTTGGTCAATAACGGACATGACGTGGTCCTCGGATGCTTTGATTAAAGGTGGATTCGGAGGGATGCGGTGGTACTGCTTACCAGCGCTTGGTCTTGATGTTGTGAACGTGAGCGTGTTCACCAGCCTTGATCGGCGCGACAACCTTGCCGATGTCAATGCCGTACTTGTAAACCGTCTCGTTCACGTCCATGTCGCGCAGCGCAACCTTGTGGCCGATGGGGATCGGCTGGAGCGCGGTAACGGTGATGACCTTGTCCTCGTCCATGATCCAGGCGTTCAGCTTGGTGCCCGGCTCAATCCCCTCGACCACAGCCACCGCGACGGTGTCCTTGGCGTCATGCAGTACTACGTGAATCATCTTTGTCTCCTTCGTGTCGGTCGTCGATGAAATAAATATTAGGTAGCCAACTCCATGTCAACTAGCTCATATATATGAGTTGGCTGGGTAAAAAAATTACTGTTGCGTATGTCGTTACGGGTTGGGTGCCGTCTTAGGCGAGCTCAGGAATCAATACAACCTTCCCCGCCGCCACACGACCCGCAGCGAGATCAGCAAAGGCGGCCGGGCCATCTGCCAAGGAACGGGTCTCTACCCACTCCAGCGAGCCAAAATTGCCTTGCTCCAGTGCCCGAACTGTGGCGTGCATGTCGGACATCGTGTAGGTGTAAGTTCCCAGCAGCGTCAACTCGGCAAGGGTCAGTTTGCGCATATCGATCTCGCTCGACCACGCCTGCAAGCCGATATGCATGACAACACCCCCAGGTCGCGTCGCGGCAATGGCAAGGTTCCGGGTTGGAGCGGCACCAACCGCATCAATGACAACGTCGAACGCGGATTCGGGTGGCGGACTGACCGTTGGATCGATCACCTCGCATCCAAGATGCCGGCTTACCGACGCCTGTCGGAGGGCATTGGTCTCTGCGACGCAGACACGTTTGCAGCCGTAAGACGTCACTAGGGCAGCGGTCAGCATGCCAATTGCTCCGCCGCCGATGATCAGCACGCTCACCTCCGGCAAGGGCCGACTCATCGCTCGCATCGTGAGGTTGACGGCATGAAGCGCGGTAGCCGCTGGCTCGGTCAGCGCTGCGCTGACGCTCGGCAGCGTGTCAGGAATCGGAATTGCGCAGCGAATCGGGATCGCAAGATACTCCGACAGCGCGCCGGGCCGGTTCATGCCAACCATGCCGCGATTGGCGCAGAGATTGTCACGTCCCTGGAGGCAGTAGTCACAGTGACCGCATGTAACGAGTGGGTTCGCTGTCACACGCTGACCGACGGGCATGCGAGCTTCATCGGAAGAGGCAATGACAGTACCCGCGAACTCATGGCCGAGCACCAGCCCTGGCTTGCGACGGGGATCGTGACCATGGTAGGCGTGGAGATCCGAGCCGCAAATGCCGCTGGCATCGATGCGCAACAGAATCTCACCTGGCTCCAGGTCCGGCATGTCTCGGTCCAGTACCTCGACGGCGTCCGGTTGGGTATAGACGATGGCTTTCATGGGTGTACCTAATCCTGAATCGGGTGTTAATGCAGGTGATGAAGCGAAGCAGCGCGTTAGCCATGGACCTTCGACGGCGCCAGGCTTACGCGGTTGGCGTGCGCCGACCGAAAGGCAATCCACATCGTGCAGGCGGCGCTCATGATGCCGACTCCCAGCACGTATGCGCACAGATACCAGGGCTCCCCGTCCGCCTTGGCGTTAAGCCAGGTGGCGATGATCGGCGTCAGACCTCCCGCAAACACCCCGGCAAACTGATAGACAAAGGAAATGCCGGTATAACGAACGCGAGGATCGAACACTTCTGAGAACATCGACGACATCGTGCCGAATACCGCCGCGTGAAAGATACCGAACGGAATGATGATCGCCGCCCACACCAGCAGCACATTGCCCCCGGAATGTTGCATCAGCCAGAATGCCGGGAAGGCCGAAAGACCTGCGAGCAGCGCGCCAGTACCGTAGACGATGGGCCGCCCGACACGGTCGGACACGGCGCCCCACAGCGGAATGAAGAACGTCATCACACCGGCACCGATCAGCACGCCCAGCAACGCTTGATCACGGGAGAGCTTCAACGTCTGCGTGAGGTAGGCCAGCGAGAACACACCAAACACATTGAAGAAGACGCCATCGATGAAGCGAGCGCCCATGCAGGCAAGCACAACGGCGGGATAGCGACGAAGCATGGCCAGGAATGGAAGTCCGGGGGCTTCTTCGTGGTCATGTTGGGCAGCCGCGAATTCCGGAGATTCCTCCACATGTGAGCGCATGTACGAACCGATCAAGACCATCACTGCGCTAAGCATGAAAGCAATGCGCCAGCCCCATGCGAGGAAGTCCTTATCTGACAACAGCAGTGACAAGATTGCAATGACACCGCTTGCCAGTACCAGCCCGAGGGACATGCCAGTCTGCGGCAGACTCGCAAAGAATCCGCGACGGTGGCTTGGCGCGCTCTCGAAGGTCATCAGTACCGCGCCGCCCCACTCGCCACCGAGGCCAATCCCCTGCGCAACCCGACATACCAGCAGCAGGATCGGCGCCCAGACACCAATCTGCTGATAGGTGGGAATCAGGCCAATGGCGGTAGTCGCGACACCCATGATCATCAGCGTCAGCACCAGCATGCGCTTGCGACCGAGGGTATCGCCGAAGTGTCCGAAGATCACGCCCCCGAGTGGCCGCGCCACAAAGCCCGCCGCGAAGGTTGCATAGGCGAGCAGCGTGCCTACCACGGGATCCGCTGAAGGGAAATACAGCTTGTTGAACACAAGGCCGGCTACCACCCCGTAAAGGAAAAAGTCGTACCACTCAACCATCGCGCCAATCGTGCTCGACGTAACAACCTGCCGCAGTTTTCGCGCCGCGTCCTGTGCGGACTGCGCCGCCGTTGCCTGCTTCGTCATGCTTGTCTCCTAATTCGGTCTTGTCCCGTGGTTGCGCCTCAGAGGCGCTATTTTGGGTACGGGCAGCGGTGAGGACTTTTGCCGCGCGCTGCCCTTGTGGGTTACCGCTTTACTTACCGCGCCGTGTAGCCTCCGTCCACCATGAAGGTCTGGCCGGTGATGTACGCTGCCATGTCGCTAGCCAGGAAGGCGACCAACCCGTGCAGGTCCGCAAGCTCGCCGTTGCGCCCGATACAAGTACGGCTGGCGTGATACTCCGTAAGACCGGCATCCGCGAACACAGGACCGGTCAGCGCTGTCGGGAAGAAGCCCGGACCAATGGCGTTGCATGTGATCCCGTGTCGAGACCACTCTTCGGCAATCGCTCGCGTGAGTTGGACGATGCCGCCTTTTGCCGCGCCATACGGCGCGCTATTGGCGAAGGCACGGTATGACTGCAGGGAAGCGATATTCAGTATGCGTCCCCACCCCTGAGTCTGCATCGCGGGTGCCAGCGCCTGCGTCAGGAAGAATGGCGCACCGAGATGGGTATCGAGTTGAAGCCGCCACGAAGACGGCGTGACGCTTGCATACGTTTCACGCAGGTTCATTCCCGCCGCATTGACGAGGATATCGATCGTGCCATGTTGCTGTTGCAGAGCGCCTGCTGCAGCCGGAATGGCATCGAGATCGGATACGTCAAATACGTGTGTATCGACTGCGATTCCCATGGCGTCGAGGCGGGATGCCGCAGCATCGAGCTGGGACTGGCGTCTCGCCGCGAGAATCACTCGCGCGCCAGCCTGGCCCATCGCGGTGGCAATGGCCTCTCCGATCCCGGAGCTGCCACCTGTCACGAGCGCCTGCCGTCCTGAAAGATCAGGCACAAGCCTCCCTGCATTTTGCAGTCCGGTCATCGTTACACCTCCACCGGCGTGCCCATTTCGAAGGACGCGTTCGGGAAGTACTTCGCCATGCGGTCATCCGCGGTACGGGCGTGCGCTTCCATGCCTTCGAGCCGCGAGATGCGAGCTGTCACCTGGCCGATCTGGCGGGTCGCTTCACGCGTCATTTGTTGCCACGTTAGCGTCTTCATGAACTTGTGCACGGACAGTCCGCCGGAGTAACGCGCGGCGCCCTTGGTCGGAAGCACGTGGTTGGGCCCACTGGTTTTGTCGCCGAACGCCACGGTGGTTTCCTCACCGAGGAAGAGCGAGCCGTAGCAGGTCAGATTCGCCAGCCACCAGTCGAGATCCGCTGTGTGGACTTCCAGATGCTCGGAGGCATAACGGTCGGAGATCTCCACCACCTCTTCCCGGGTGCCGCACAGGATCACCTCGCCGTAGTCTCTCCAGGCGGCGGTGGCGGCATCGCGGGCGGTCGGGGGAAGCTTGGCAATCAGTTCCGGAACCAGCGCCATGACACGGTCGGCCAGATCGCGCGAAGTGGTGAACAGCCAGGCAGGCGATTCATGGCCGTGCTCGGCTTGTCCGACAAGATCGCTGGCGACGATGGCCGGGTCGGCCGTCTCATCGGCGATGACGGCGACTTCCGACGGCCCGGCGAACACGTCAATGCCGACTTGGCCGTAGAGGGTCCGCTTGGCCTCTGCCACGAACTTGTTGCCAGGGCCCACCACCACATCGGCCGGCTTGCCAGTGAAGAGACCATAGGCCATGGATGCGATCGCCTGCACCCCGCCCAGTGCCATGACGACGTCCGCGCCTGCCGCCTGGAAGGCGTAAAGGACGCGCGGATGGATGCCTTGTCCGCGGAACGGGCTCGAGCACGCGACGACAGTCTTGACACCGGCAGCCTTGGCCGTCGCCACGCCCATATACGCTGATGCGATGTGCGCATAACGCCCGGCGGGCGCGTAGCAGCCGACCACATTGACTGGCAGCACGCGTTGTCCCGCAGTGACGCCCGGATGGAGTTCCACGGAGAACTCTTTCAGGGATTCGCGCTGCGCCAGTGCGAAGTCGGTGACCTGCCGAATGGCGAAGTCGATGTCGGCGCGCACGCCTGCCGGCACGTCCTTGGTCTGCTCTCGGATCTGATCGGGCGTAAGCACAATGTCGCCACTCCAGCCGTCGAGTTGTTTGGCGTACTGACGCACGGCGTCTTCACCGCGCGCCTGAATCTCGGCAAGCATCTCTGTCACAACCTTCTGTGCCGTCGCCGTTTCGGTCTGGGGCGTCTTTTCCGCTTTTTTCAGATACGAGATCATTTCTGCAAGTCCTCAGGTTGGGTATAGGAATGTAAGCGCTTTCATTTTTTCCGACCGCCTCCCCAAGCCGGTGGTTTTTTTGAATGAAAGCGCTTTCATGCAAAGAATAGCTCGTACACGACGGACCGCAAGAAAGGGTTTTCCCCGAGGTTTGTCTGCACCTGAGTTGTAGTCGCTACAGCACCCCGCAGAGATGGGCGACAATAGGGCACTGGACGGGGAGCAATGAAAGTGCCTAAAACGAAACTTGAAGATGTAGCGAGGCTAGCCGGCGTCTCCATGGCGACAGTCTCGCGGACACTCTCCTCACCTTCGTTGGTGCGTGAAGATACTTTGGCGCGCGTACGGCATGCCATTCAGGCACTGGGATATGTCCCCGACGCTTCTGCCCGGACGTTAGCTTCCGGTCGATCCCGCACCATCGCAGCGGTTGTGCCCACTCTGGACAACGCCATCTTCTCGCATGCCATCCAGGGGATGCAGGGTGTGTTGGCCGCGAACGGCTACCAACTCCTTCTTGGCTCCCACAACTACGACCCTCAAACCGAGATAGATGTCGTCCGTGCATTGTCGGAGCGCGCCGTCGATGCCATGGTTCTTGTCGGCGCCGACCACGCTCCTGAAACGCTTTCAGTCCTACGGCAATCGGGCACGCGGACTATTATCACTTGGGCGTTGTCGAACGACTACCCTTGCATTGGGTTCGATAACTTTGAAATCGGAGCGCTCGCGGCCAGATACCTGTTCGATCTTGGGCATCGGCACTTCGGCATGATTTCTGGTATCTCGCGGAACAACGATCGCGCACGATTACGCACTGAAGGCTTCGTCAATACTTTGCGCGCTCTGCGTGCCGAAATCATTCCGGGCGCGGCCTGCGAGCAGCCTTACTCGTTTGCCGGAGGCCGTACCGGATTGCGAAACATACTTCGCGATGCATCGACCAGGCCAACGGCGGTCTTTTGTGGCAATGACGTCCTAGCGCTCGGCTGTCTGTTCGAGGCAACAGCGCTAAACCTCAAAGTACCTGACGAGCTTTCGATCGTTGGCTGCGATAACTTGCCGATTTCGGCTGAGGTCACGCCGGGCCTCACAACCGTAGCGTTGGAAAGTAGCTTGTTGGGCAAGAAAACTGCGGAAGCTCTATTGCGATGGCTCCAGGACGGCACCGAACCGGGCCGTACGGAGATGCCTATATCACTGATTCAGCGCGGCACTGCGGCTCCGCCTTCGTGAATCGATGGTAGACACGGATCAGGCTCTGCAACGGTTCCACGTACCATCCTGGCTCAGCTATCTCACTTCTTGCAGATTCAGGCCTATTCCCTTTGTTCGTCCGCCGATTATGCCGGGCGAACGGCGGCTGTATCTCGCGGATTCAACCGGTCGATGCAACGTACTGGTGAAACCTTTCAGCCGGCGTATCGAAGTTCAACGTCTTGCGAGGGCGCTCGTTTAGTCGCCTGGCTACGGCGTTGAGTTTCGCTTGCGAATATGCTGGGGACCACTGCAGCCTCAGCTTGCCGGCGACGACCTGCGCCAGCACCCGGTTCCTGACAAGCTTACAGAGCTTCGGGCGACGCGCTCGCTCCCAGTCCAGTGCATCGGCCTGGCTCGCACGATAGCTCTGCCGCCCCCATTGCGCTCGAGCTCACGGCTAATGGTAGACGGAGCGCGATTCAGCCGCGATGCAATGGCCCGAATCGAAAGCCCTAACGCCAGCGAGCGCGATATCTCCTCACGCTCGGCAAACGTCAACGCTCGCGCGGCGCGATGGCGTTGTGCTGGTCGAATGCCTCCCGCGTCCGACAAGATCCTCTGGACTGAAGAGTGCCCGCGATCAAATAACCTGGCGATCTCATGAATCGTATCTCCCTTGCGCCAGCGATCCCACATGAGTGCCTTCTGCGTCTCGGAATAATAGATCCTCGGCCTCTGCTTCATTTGCAACACCTCCACTGCTCACACAGATTCTAGATGTTGCATCGACCGGTTGATGCCGCACTCGGAAGCGGTCATTACGGTCTCCTAAATCCGGAAGGCGGCTATGGGTCGAGGCTGTGTGAAAACGGTTCGATCACCTAGACTGGATCAACGCATTCAGATTGGGGGACCGGATGAAGCGATTCATAGAGGGAGAAGACCGCAAGCAAGCTACGCTGCTTCCAGAATGCCTCGATGATTTCATCGCCGAGGATAACCCCGCCAGGATCATCGACGCGTTCGTTGAAGAGTTGGATCTCGAGTCGCTCGGGTTCGAAGGTGCCAATCCTTCGACTACAGGTCGCCCCTCATATCATCCTGCCGTCCTGTTGAAGATTTACATCTATGGCTACCTCAACCGAGTCCAGTCCAGCCGCCGTCTGGAGCGCGAGTGCCAACGCAATATAGAACTGATGTGGCTTACCGGCCGACTGGCGCCGGACTTCAAGACGATTGCAGACTTCCGCAGGGATAACAGCACGGGCATTCGCAATGTCTGCCGTCGTTTCATAGTTCTGTGCCGCGATTTAAAGTTGTTCTCGCAGGCCCTGGTCGCCATCGACGGCAGCAAGTTCAAGGCAGTCAATACTCGGGACCGCAATTTCACGGCTGGCAAAGTCGACAAACGCCAGCAGCAAATCGAGGAAAGCATCCAGCGGTATCTGAGCGCGCTGGAGACTGCCGATCGCACGCAGCCGGCGGAGATGGAACTCAAGACAACTCGACTGCGCGAGAAGATTGCGCAACTGCGTCAGCAGATGCATAGCCTTGGCCAGATAAAGGAAGAGCTCAAGACACTTCCAGATGGTCAGATCTCGATGACCGATCCTGATGCGCGTTCGATGGCGACAAGTGGCAAGGGCTCCGGAATGGTCGGCTACAACGTACAGATGGCCGTAGATGCCAAGCACCATCTGATCGTCGCTCATGAAGTCACCAATATTGGCAATGATCGGGCGCAACTGAGTTCGATGGCTCGAGCCGCTCGCGATGCGATGGGTAAGACCAGGCTTAAAGCCATAGCTGATCGTGGCTACTTCAGCGCGCAGGAGATCAAGGCATGCGCGGATACGGGAGTTGCTGCCATCTTGCCCAAGCCAACGACGTCCAGCGCGAAGGCGGGAGGTCGATTTGATCGGGCGGACTTCATCTACATTGCCCGGGACGATGAATATCAATGTCCCGCCGGTGAACGTGCGATATACCGCTTCACCAGAGAAGAACATGGACTGCAGCTACGCCGCTATTGGAGTAGTGCCTGTCCTCAGTGCACCATGCGATCTCACTGCACGCCGAGTCCGTACCGGCGCATCTCCAGATGGGAGCATGAGGAAGTGCTGGAGGCCGTCCAGCGCCGGCTCGACAAGACGCCGGATGCAATGACGGTTCGTAGGCGAACCGTCGAGCATGTCTTCGGAACCTTCAAACATTGGATGGGCTACACGCACTTCCTGACGCGCACGCTACCGAATGTAGGTACTGAAATGAGCCTGCATGTTCTGGCGTACAACCTGAAGCGCGTCCTTCGAATTCTCGGGTTCTCGAAAACAATGAAGGCAATGCGCCTGGTGGGTGCGTAAGCACCCATTTGCGCCCAAAAAATGGGCTGAAGATCGCCCTCAGGAGCTCACTAGCGCTGTTCGCACCCGTTACGGCGTCGTCCCATGACCAGATTGGCCGAAAATTCGATAAGACAGGCTACGCCCCGGAGGAGACGCGCATTAGTCCGATTCGAGAGACGTTTCCACACGGCCTCGGTCGGAAGCCGTCTCCGGCTCTATTCACCCAGCGGTCGAGAAGACCGTGTCGCTCTCTTCATTACCCGCAGGCTTTTAGCGACTAGGCGCGTGCGGCGATCCCATGGAAACACACATCGAGCATATGCGCGACGATTCGCTCGTCATCCAATTTTGCATATAGACGCAGGTATTCGACCGCAGGATCACACGTCCGCGAATAATAGGAGAACAAAATCACATCGTCTGGCAGTGCGGCATCCAGATCGCCACTCTTTTTTGCCTCGCCTACCAGCCCCTTCAAGATGCCGTTGAGCTTGAATACGCGCGTTACGTAGCCGAGGTTGTGCGTTAGCATTTCGCGCACATGCGGGCTGGTGGATGGCAGGAACGGCAGGCCACCTTCCAGTCGTACGCGCAGCGCCCACGCAAGGAGCGCGCGCAACCGCCCCATTGCGGTTTCCTGCTGCGGCAGTTGCTCCAGGAAGTCGATGGCGCCATCGATGAGTCGGATCATCGCAGCGCCCACGAGGTCGTCCTTGGACTTGAAATGCTTATAAAGAATGGGCTTCGATATGCCCACCTCGCCGGCGACATCGTCCATCGTCATCAGGTCGAACCCCTTATCCGCCAGGATGCGCGTGGTCGCATCCAGAATCGCGTCCTCGCGTAAGCGAAAGGTTTGGTCCTTGAAGCTGAGCTTGCCCAAAATACCCATTTGTAAATTTCGTTACTATGCAGTAACCTTCTTTCCGAGACAGTAGGGGTATGTTAGCACCCCCGCTCCAAACCGCATCAACAACCGCCAAAAAAGCCAGAAAGGTGCAGCGTGAGCGCATATTCGGTCACTCAGAAGGGACTGCGGATTGCCGTTGTAGGCGCTGGGATTTCGGGCCTGGCGACCGCCTGGATGCTCTCGCGGGACCACGCCGTCACGCTTTTCGAGGCGGGCCACTATCTGGGCGGGCATACCAATACGGTTGACGTCACGCTGGAGGGTTTCACCTGTCCCGTGGACACGGGGTTCCTGGTGTTCAACGACCGCACCTATCCCAATCTCGTGTCGATGTTCGAGGCGCTGGGTGTGCGTTCTCACGCGAGCGATATGTCCTTCGCCGTTTCGCTTGACGATGGGCGCCTCGAATGGGCCGGCAGCAATGTGAGTACGGTGTTCGCGCAGCGACGCAACGCGTTTTCCCCAACATTCCTCGGAATGCTCCGGGACATCGTACGGTTCAATGGCGCCGCGCAAACACATCTGGCGTTCGCTGAACACAGCGGCTGCTCTCTGGGAGATCTGCTGCAAGCAGGCCAGTACGGGCAACCCTTTCGTCAGCACTACTTGCTGCCCATGGCATCCGCCATCTGGTCCTGCGCGACCGCCGACGTGATGCGCTTCCCTGCCGCGACGTTCCTGCGCTTTTGCATGAATCATGCGCTCCTGCAGGTCCGCAACCGGCCGCAGTGGCGCACCGTCGCCGGCGGCGCCCGCCATTACGTGAACCGGATTGCCAGCCATCTCAATGATGTTCGCCTTGGGGTTGCCGTGCGCGCGGTGCGCCGCGATGAAGCCAGTGTGACTGTCATGACCGATGAAGGCACATCACGCTTCGATACCATCGTGTTCGCCACGCACGCGCCCGATACGCTGCGGATGCTAGCCGACGCATCACCCGCCGAACGTGATGTACTGGGCAGCGTGCGCTACGCGTCCAATGTCGCGATCCTGCACACAGACGCCACGCTTTTGCCTCGTCGTCAGCGCGTATGGTCAGCCTGGAACTACCTGGGCCGCCAGCACGGTGACGCTCAACGTGCGGTCTGTGTGAGCTATCTGCTCAACCAGTTGCAGCCGCTGCCGTTTCGCTCGCCCGTCGTCGTTACCCTGAACGCGTTTCGCGAGCCTGCGCCTGGCACGGAACTGCGCCGCTTCCACTACGCCCATCCCGTGTTCGACCTCGCGGCCATTGCGGCACAGCAACGGCTGCCCGCTCTGCAAGGCGAACGACGGACCTGGTACGCCGGCGCGTGGACCGGATACGGCTTTCACGAAGATGGCCTGAAGTCGGCCCTGCGGGTGGCCCGCGACTTCGGCGCCCTGCCAGCCTGGTCGCGACTATGATGCCTGCTGCATGGCTCCTGCGCTGCCGCGTCATGCACGAACGCCTGCGCCCCGCGCGCCATCGCTTCGTGTACCCCACCTTTTGCCTGCGTGTCGACATCGATGCGCTGCCGAACCTGCGGCGTTGGTGGTTTGGGGTCGACCATCCGCGGCTCGTGAGCCTTTACACACGCGACTACGGACCGCGCGATGGCACCGGGCTCGGCCGATGGATTCGGCCACGTCTGGCTGACCTGGGGCTGCCAGACGACGGACCGATCTGGTTGCAGACCTCGCCACGCATCTTCGGCTACGCCTTCAATCCGGTCAGCTTCTGGTATTGCTACGACAAAGCCGGTGCATTGCGGGCGCTTGTCGCCGATGTGAATAACACGTTCGGGGATCACCACGCCTACCTTGTCACCGCGCCGGACCTCGGCGCCATCCAGGCGTCCACCGTCCTCGCTACCCGAAAGTGCCTGCATGTGTCGCCCTTTAACACGGTGCAAGGACACTACGCCTTTCAGGTGCGCGAAACAGACGATGTAGCGCACGTCGGTATTGACTATTACGACGACAGCGGCGGCCTCGTGCTTCGTACGTCGATCGGTGGCCGCAAAGCACCTCTGACGCTGGGGGGCATGATGACAATCCTGGCAAGCCAGCCCTGGGCTGCTATCGCGGTCATTGTACGCATCCACTGGCAGGCCTTGCGTCTGTGGCGAATGTCGGTTCCGTTTCATGGAAAGCAACCACCTTCAGTACCGCCTGTCGGCTAACTCCACCTCTGTCTGGCATCGCCCCTTCATATGAACCGCCTGCCTTCCAGCCAGCGTGCACTGCTACAACCTTGTATCCCCACCCTGCTGCCGTCCCGGACGTCCGTATTCGCCAGGATGTTCCTGGCCGCGCTCGACCGCCTGGCCGTGGGCCATCTGGTGCTACTACGGCCGGACGGGCAGGAGGCGATCTACGGCGATCCGCATCAGGCGCCGGGGGCTCGGCTGACGCTGCTGGACTGGCGCGCATGCGAAGCCGTCATGCGCGCTGGGGATATCGGCTTTGCTGAAGCCTACCGCGCCGGATGGGTCGACACCCCTGATCTGGTCGCCTTGCTGCATCTGGCCCTCGAGAATGAATCGGCCCTGTCAGGCACCGTCCACGGAGGATGGCTGAGCCGCCGCTGGTATCAACTGCGACATCTTTTCCGCAGGAACACGCGCAACGGCAGCCGAAGGAACATCCATGCCCACTACGACCTGGGCAATCCGTTCTATGCCCTGTGGCTCGACGAAACCTGGAGCTACTCCGCAGCATACTTCGATGGTCGCAGCGCACGGTCGCTGGCAGAGGCACAGGAAGCCAAGTACGCGCATATCTGTGACGTGCTCGCGCTAGGGCCAGGCATGCACGTGCTGGAAATCGGGTGCGGTTGGGGCGGGTTCGCGTTACACGCGGCCAGGCGCGGCGTGCGGGTGCACGGCGTCACGATCTCCGCCGCCCAGCTCGCGATGGCCCAGTCGCGCGTCGAGCAGGCGGCCCTGACGGACCGTGTCAAGCTGGAGCTTCGCGACTATCGCGATCTGGATGGCACCTACGATGCCATCGTGTCCATCGAGATGTTCGAGGCAGTCGGAGAAGCCTACTGGCCCACGTTCTTCGATCAGATATCCCGAAGGCTTCGCCCGGAGGGCCAGGCGGTGGTGCAGTCAATCACGATCGATGACGCTCGCTTCAACGCCTATCGGCATAGCAGCGATGTTATCCGCGAGTACATCTTTCCCGGTGGAATGCTGCCAAGCCCTGAGCAATTTGCCCGGGCAGCCGACAGAGCCGGATTTTCGAGCTGCAAGGTGTTGGCCTTCGGCAAAGACTACGCCGAAACCCTCCGGCGATGGCGCGAGCAATTCGAAGCTCATGTGGAAGAGATTCTGACGCTTGGCTTTGATGAGGGATTCATACGCATGTGGCGGCTCTATCTTTGCTATTGCGAGGTCGGGTTCGACGCGGGCCGCACCGACGTCATGCAATTCCTTCTCACGCGCAAGGACTAGCATGGCCCGTCTGGCAGCCCTTGTTCTTGCATGCGCCGCGCTGCCCGGCATTGCCGCCGAGCCGTGTCGGGAAAGCTTGCCTGAAGCGCGGATGATCGGCCAGGGCGAGTATCGGTGGCTCGGACTGCGCGTCTATGTCGCGCAGCTCTGGATGGCCCGCGCACCAGTCTCCGGTGGCGCCGCGGCTGCCGCGAACTCGCCGGACGTACTACAAGCGCCGTTCGCGCTACGCCTCATCTACGCAAGAGACATTCCGCAGCAGCGCCTGGTGGAAACGAGCATCGATGAAATCCGCCGTATCTACGGCGATTCGTTGTCCGACACGACAACCGATCGTTGGCGCCATGCGCTTTCCCGCGTACTGGTGGACGTTCGCGCGGGGGACTGCCTGACCGGCGTGTACTCGCCGGCGCAGGGTGCGCGCTTCTACGCCAATGACCGTGAAACTGGCCGGCTCGACGATCCGGTCCTGGCCCACGCGTTCTTTGCCATATGGCTTGGCCCATCGACGCGGGATCCGGCATTGCGTCAGAAGCTCCTGGGACCGGCACGATGAACATACGCCCGGCTTCGCTCATCGCTTACGGCGCCCTTGGCCTGCCGCTTGCCATGGTCGCGCTGCCCATCTATGTCCTGGCCCCGGCCTATTACACCTCGCGCCTGGGCATGCCGTTGTCCACGGCGGGACTCGTCCTGATGCTCACCCGCCTTGTCGATACCGTGCAAGATCCATGGCTCGGGCGCTGGGCAGATGCGCTGGCGGGTAGCCGTCGCCTGCACCCTGCGCTGTGGGCGACTTCCCTCTGCCTCATCGCAGCGTTTGCGGCCTTATGGATGCCGCCGGTCTCAGGATGGGCATTGACGGCCTGGTTCGCCGCCGCCCTGGTCCTTGTCTACGCCGCACACAGCTTTATGAATGTCGCTTACCTCGCGTGGGGCGCGAGCCTGGGGCTCAATTGCGACGCGTTGACGCGTGCAGCCGCGTGGCGAGAGGGTGCGGGCGTTCTCGGTGTCCTTATTGCCAGTGCGGGACCCGCCTGGCTGATGGAACGTGACGACCTGGCGCCGCGGAACGCCATGATTCCGTTCATCGCACTCTTTGCCATTCTGCTGATCGGCGCAGTCTGGTTGCTGCGCTTCGCCCCTCCCTGGCAAAGGATGCCACCCGGTCGGACCGGCCGATCGGGCCACCGCGGTCTCCGCCCCTTCATCGTTAGCGTAGCGAGGACCGTGCTGCGCAACCCTTCGTTCCGCATGCTTCTGGTGCCCTATTTCCTGAATGGATTGTCTGTCGCAATACCGGCTACCCTCGCCGTCTTTTTCATTGAAGATCGGCTGGGGATACCTCGATGGGTCACACCCAGTCTCGCGATATATTTTTCAGCTGCCGCACTGGGGCTTCCAGTCTGGGTGGGGATTTCAAGACGGATTGGCCCTCAACGGGCGTGGCGTGCAGCAATATGGGTCGCCATCGCGGCGTTCGTGTGGGCGGCCACACTGGGTCGGGGAGATGTGGTGCCATTCCTGGTGATATGTGTCGCCTGTGGCTTTGCGCTGGGGGCCGATCTTGCGATACCGCCTGTCATTCTCGCGCAGTGCCTACCCGACGGCGAGGGGGCCGGCGCCTGCTTCGGTATCTGGACGCTGACAGGCAAGCTATGTCTGGCTATCTCGGCACTGACCCTGCCCGGCCTCGCCTGGCTTGGCTATGTGCCAGGCTTTCCCGCGACGGGTATCCCCGGCATGGCACTCGCCTTCACCTACGCAGGCCTTCCCTGCCTGCTCAAGTTGGGTGCGCTTTCCACATTGCAAATGCCGTCACGCCTCGTATCGGAGGAACTTCAATGAGAGCCCTGAACGCCTTGGTTCTTGGCATCGCTACAAGCTTTGGCACGGCATGCAGTGCACCCGATGTGAGCCGGTACGCCCGTGAGCGCCCAGTGCTGGAGGTCACTCAGTTTTTTGGCGGCAAGACGGAAGCATGGGGAATGTTCCAAAAGCGCAATGGCGAAGTCGTCAAACGGTTCCATGTAGCCCTTGACGGGCGCATGTCACAGCAGCAGTTCGTCCTGCACGAAGCATTCCGCTACAGCGATGGCACGACACAGGAACGGACATGGACCCTTGATCGCCAGCCCGACGGCACGTGGCGAGGCGAGGCGCCTGATATCGTTGGTGCAGCCATGGGAGAGGCCGCAGGCAATGTTCTGCGCTGGCGCTATACCATGCAACTGCCCGTCGATGGAAAGCTGTACGACGTGCAGTTCGACGACATGATGGTGCTTATCGATCCGCAGACGATGATCAACCGCGCCCGCGTCACGAAGTTCGGCTTTGAAGTTGGGCAGGTGACAATTGTTTTTCGCCGCCCGGCTCCATAGGAATCCGGACATGGCTTTCGGTCTGCACCTCAACCCTCGGCTGCGCGACTGGCATGGCAAGCGCGTCTGGCTGGTCGGCGCGTCAAGCGGAATAGGCGCAGCACTCGCCAAAGCATTGCTTGCAAAGGGGGCATGGGTCGCGGTTTCGGGCCGACGAACCGATGCCCTGCTGGCGGTGATCGAAAGCCATCCCAAAGGCGTCGTGCTCACCATGGATGTGCGCAGGCCGGACGACTGGAAGGCGACTCACGACGCGTTGTGCGAAGCGTGGGAAGGCGTGGATCTGGTTGTATTTTGCGCGGCCGACTACCGTCCGCTTCGCCCCTGGCAACTGGACGCGCGGGAAGCGCACGACACGCTGGAGACCAACGTCTGTGGTGTCTATTACGGTCTAAGTGCCGTCCTGCCACGGATGCTTTCGCGGCGATCGGGCGGACTGGCCATTGTGGCAAGCGTCGCCGGGTACGTCGGGTTACCCAGCGCCACGCTATATGGCCCATCCAAGGCAGCCCTCATCAACCTTGCGGAACTGTTGTACGCCGAGCTCCATGCGCACGGACTGGGGGTCTACCTGATCAATCCCGGCTTCGTCAAGTCTCGTCTGACGGCGCGCAACGACTTCCGAATGCCGGCGCTCATGACGCCGGAGGGTGCCGCGGAAGCAATTGTCGCCGGACTGGAACGCGGTCGCTTCGAGATCGCGTTCCCACAACGCTTTACGCGTCTAGTTCGTCTGATCAGCCTACTGCCGTACCGCGTCAGCCTGGGGCTGCTACAGCGATTGACCCGCCACCATGAATCATGATGACCGACATGCCACACAATCAATTTGCCCATGCGCCGCGCACCCTTCCCGCGCTACTGGCATGGTATGGCGCGCTGTCGCCTTCGTCGCTGGAACGTCTGGACCTGTATTACGCGAGCCAGGCGCGCTTCTGTGATCCGTTCAACGAAGTCTGCGGCATCGCGGCCATCCGTACCGTCTTCGAGCATATGTTCGAGACCGTCGAGACACCTCGTTTTGCATTTCACACGAAGATAGGCAGCGGTGCACAAGCCTTTGTTGCATGGACATTCATGGGGAGAGTGCGCCAGCATGCCTTCGATGTTCCGGGCTGCACCCATTTGTCTTTTGACCAGGATGGCTTGGTCACAAGTCATCAGGATTTCTGGGACGCCGCCACGCTTTGGCGCCAATTGCCATTGATACGTTTCCCGGCGACATGGCTTGCAAACGCTTTTCTGCAAAGGTTGCATAGACCTTGACCATGCTTGCTCACAGACGCGTAGGAGCGGGCAAAATTCCCGCAGTGACACCACGCCAGTGGCCCTGACTGACCGACGCTCCGGGTTATGCCGAGGAATCGGCAGAACGCCGAGGACTGCCGGTCGCTGTTGGAATCCCCGCATGCGGGCCAGTTATTCCGCTGGCGGTCGTTAGGGCCATCTCGAAATCATGCAGAAATATCACTGCGCCGGTTTATCGCTACGTGTCTTGATGTTTGCTCGCAACGGCTCGCTCATCGGCATATTCAGATTCACTCCGGCAGGTGGGATCGGAGATTCAAACCATTTCTTATAGAGCCGTGTAAATTCTCCCGATTTCATCAGTCGCGTTATGGTCCCATCCACCAGCTTCTTGAACTCCGCATCGTCTTTACGGACCATGCAAGCATATGGTTCCACCTGAAGCGTATCGCCCACGATCTCAAGCGAAGAAGGGTTCCTTGAATTGGCACGCAAGCCGAATAGCAGAACGTCATCCAAGGCAAGCGCTGACGCGCGATCGTTTTCCACGAGTTGCATGGCGTCTGCATAGTCCTTGCCGGAAATCATCTGGACGTCGATATTGTTGTCAGCGCCGTGCTTTCTCACTACCTTCTCGTTCGTGCTGCCGGCGGTGCTGGCTACCGTCTTCTTCGCCAGATCAGCGTAGCCATTAATACCAGAATCGCGTTTGGTC
The DNA here is from genome assembly GCF_019602855.1 of Cupriavidus pinatubonensis. GTDB lineage: Bacteria > Pseudomonadota > Gammaproteobacteria > Burkholderiales > Burkholderiaceae > Cupriavidus > Cupriavidus pinatubonensis. Next base: position 122,109 of record NZ_CP080769.1, on the reverse strand, counting down.
AGCAGACGAGTTCCCGCGTAGAAAAAATTGATCGAGAATGCCACCTCCTTGCCACGCATGCTGGTATTGGTGGTCGAACCACACTCCAAATCATAGGTACCGTTGACCAGCAACGGAATACGATTCTGCCCGGTCACTGGGATGTATTCGACTTGAGGCCAGGCTGCTTCAGCCGGCTTCGCACATCGTCAACGATGGCTTCCGTCAGGTCGACTGAAAATCCAACGGCTTTATGCGGGCCAAGCAGATAACTAAAGGGAACCGCCGCCTCACGATAAGCGACGGTAATCCTGCCCGTCGCAGCAACCTTTTCCAGTGTCTCGGCATGAACACCTGCCGCAGCGACCGATAGCCCGCCCGCGATGAGGGGCATAGGCAATCTTGAAAGGCGTTTTCATTCTTGTTCTCCGTGGAAGCGTGGAACACTCCTGCGCAGTACCACCCCTAATGGGGTCGTTATGAAAGGGAACTCTGACCTCTTTGGTGTCAATCTAGGCGCCATCCGGAAAGCGCGGTTGACCTGGGTCAACTCGGCGGATAATGCTGGATATCAAGCCACGCTTCGTTGCTACCCGCTTCCCTGGGCCGCCATCTCGGCTGGATGACAGTTCCGGACGCTCAGGTGGCGCCTCCTTGGCCGTCAAGGTCGCTCGCCGTGATTCAGCCAAATGCCCGGAATGGGTCAGCAGAGGGCGCCCGTGGCCGCGCGGGGCTCTCTCCATCCTCGGTGCCGTTGCCCTCAACTTCGTGCTGGCAACCAATCCCCGCCCGGCACGCTATGTTGCCCCGTAACCGTCGCTGGTGCGATTCGCTCGATCACCTGCCAGTGGGAGCGATACGTTTCGCACTGCGCAATGGTGAGCAGGTTGCAAATCTGGATCCCCAATCGCTAAGGCATTGCGGGAACGCATCTCGTTTCATGGAGTTCGAAGGTCCACCGCACAGCCGACTTGATGCCCTTCGATGGTGGCGAGGGCTGAAGCCGGCCATGATGCGTCACTCACCTCGGGCGCGAGGCTGCCATTAGCTTGTCGCCTTTTCGCCAGTTACCGGTCACTCGCGCATCGCATCGAAGGCCTACTTGCCTTCGTCGCCTCAAGGGGTAGCATAGCCCCATGCGCCTTGGACAAACCGCTGTTGGTTTTGACGCCTGGACCGACATCACTTCTCACCAGAGTGCCAGGCAATTTCGCTGGAAAGCCAAAGAAGAAGGCCGGCCGCGGAGGTGAAAATTTGGCCTTCAGCCAGCCTGGGGCCTACGCCGAGGAGCCCTAGCGCCTACACTCCAATCGGCGGCAATGAAATTATGCCGGCCAGACGTATCACTCCGCGTGCCAATGCTTCTGTCATATCATCACCTGTCTGGGGCATATTTCCTTAGTGCCTTGTACCGCCAGTCTCCCCAACAGCTTCCCCGCAGCATGTCCAAGCGCATCGTGATCATCCAGGGGCATCCAGACCCATCGGGCCATCACTTGCTGCATGCGCTGGCTGACGCCTACGCTCAAGGCGCGACCACGGCGGGACACGTCGTACGGCGCGTCGAGGTGGCCAAGCTCGACTTCCCGCTGCTTCGCACGCAAGCTGAGTTCGAGACTGGCACATTGCCTCCTGCGTTGGAGCAGCCAAGGGAGGACATGCACTGGGCAGAGCATTGGGTCTTTCTGTTTCCGCTGTGGCACGGAACCATGCCGGCGCTGTTCAAGGGTTTTCTCGAACACATCTTCCGGCCCGGCTTTGCCATGGACTACGAGAAGAAAGGTTTCCCCGGACGACTGCTCGCCGGCCGCTCGGCACGCGTCGTCGTAACCATGGGAATGCCGGCGCTGCTGTATCGCTGGTACTTCGGCGCATACGGAGTTCGCGGCTTCGAGCGAAGCATGCTGAGCTTCGCCGGGATCAAGCCAATCCGCGAGAACCTGTATGGGCTCGCCTTTGCCAACGAGAGGACACGTACCCGTTGGATGGAGTCCCTGCGTGAACATGGTGCGCGCGGGGACTGACCGGAGCTTGCCAGACCCATACCTTGGGTGCCCCTTCCTGGACGATCCGAGACGGCTCCAGTTTCGCAACGTAGAGTCAGACAATTATCAGCACGAGCAACAGGCTGGCAAGTGGAAGTCCGGTGCTGGCCATCCGTGCGGCAGTGCCTGCAAAGCCGCTGATCATGTGGATCCCGGCTTCGGATCAATCAGTGAGACGATCGAGCAAATAATTGATGAGAACTATGGGCGCTATTTCTAGACTGACTACCCTAGAACGCGTTGAATAGCCAAGACCCTCCCATGACAAACCCTGATTCGAAGGCGCGCCGACCCGGTACGATCGGCGTCGGCATCATCGGCGCCAGCCCGCTCAATCCTGGCTGGGCACTAGCCGCACAGGTTGCCGTTCGACGAAGTGATGACCAAATCGCCACGTGTACCGTGAATCTCCCAGCGAAGGACTTTGGGTCCGGTGCAACGGTCTGGAGCGCGGACGGCGCTGCGGCTTCCCCATTGGCGCCGGCTAGATACCGGAAGCGCTAAGGACGGGCATGGCGGCGAACGTCATACACGAGTACATTGCCATCGGCCACGACCTCGCCACAGGTGCGCACACGGTCCCCGACTTCTCGTATGCTCTGCGCCGGCATCGACTGCTCTCGGCAATTGAGGATGCCTCACGGCTCGGCGTCACGGTCAATATCGAATGACGGTCTTCAGACCGGCCTCAGGGTCGAGCTCGACAACTCGATCCTGACGCCACGTCCAACAGGAGGATATCGTTATTGAAATCGAGGGGCGGGTTGTGCATGCTGCCAGACTACCTTCCGAAAAACCCCTCTGACCACTACCAAATCGCCTTGGTGGCGCGTGGAGCGGATGGCAGGGCTCACCGATCGGTGAAACAAGCAGACCGTTTGCCAAGAAAGGCGCGGATCCCCTCGTGCGCATCGTCGGTCTGGAATGCCTGCATAATGAGGTCCGCTTCCATACGCAGCCCCTCCGCCAGCGGCAGGTCCAGGGCACGTTGAACGGCAGTCCGGGCCAGCAGGGAAGCGCATTGGCTATGGCGAACGAAGCGATCGGCAAAGGCCTTTGCAATGGCAATCGCATCACCGTCTTCCACGACGTCATTGACCAGTCCGATTTCCCTGGCCTCGCGCGCATCGATCATTCGGCCTGTCATGATCAACTCCAGCGCACGCGACTCTCCGACCAGCCGCGGAAGTCTCTGCGTGCCTCCGTATCCAGGCAATAGCCCCAGCCTGACCTCCGGCAGGCCAAACTTTCCGCTTGTGGTCGCCACCCGGAAAGTACATGACATGGAGAGTTCCAGACCACCACCGAGCGCATAGCCGTGCAGCACCGCGATGGAGGGGACACGCAGGCGGTCAAGCTTTGCGAAGGTATCCTGTCCTAGTCGAATCCCTTCGCGCTCGGCCCAGAAATCTCGGTCAAGCAGGCCCTCGACATCGGCGCCCGCACAGAATGCCTTGTTTCCCGCGCCGACCAGCGCAAGCGCCCTGGCGGGCGACCTCGCGACCTCATCGATCGCCAGTCCAAGTTCCTGTATTAGCGAAAGGCTTAGGGCATTGAGGCTTTCCTGCCTGTCGATGGTGATGACAGCAAGATAATCGTCGTAGTGCAGGTTTATCGGCATGATTCCATCCCCTTCTTACGCGTCGCCCTCGTGGCCGTTCACAATGCCCCGGAACTGCGGCCGGCGCTTCTCAAGGAATGCAGACACGCCCTCGCGCGATTCGGCGGTCTGATAATAGAGCGCCAGGGCCTGCATGCCGAGCCCGCCAATGCCCCGGATCGAATCGGAATCGGCATTGAAGGATCGCTTTGCGATGGCAATCGCGGTCGGGCTCATGCCCAGGATCTCGTTGCACCAGATAGCCACTTCCGCATCGAGTTCCGCAGGATCAACCACCCGGTTCACCAGTCCCATCTCCAGCGCCTGTTTTGCCGGATAGCGGCGACACAGGAACCAGATCTCCCGCGCCTTTTTTTCTCCGACGACTCTCGACAGGAATGCCGTGCCGAAGCCCGGGTCGACCGAACCGACCTTCGGCCCCACTTGCCCGAAGATCGCGGTGTCCGATGCGATGGCAAGATCGCAGCACGTCACCAGTACGTTGCCGCCGCCGATTGCATAGCCATTGACACGCGCAATGACGGGCTTCGGTACTTCGCGGATCACGCCCTGCAACTCCTCCACGGGCAGCCCCACCACGCCCCTGCCGTCATACTTGCCATCATGCGCCGATTGATCTCCGCCCGTACAGAAGGCCTTGTCTCCCGCGCCGGTCAGGACAATCACGCCAATGGAAGGATCCCATCCCGCCGTGTTGAACGCATCGATCAACTCCTCGCAGGTATGCCCCCGGAATGCGTTATAACGCTCGGGACGATTGATCGTGATGCGTGCAACGCCGTCCTTCCTGTCGAACAAAATGTCGGTGTATTGGGTCATGATGCTTAACCGTGCATGGTGAGACCGCCAGATACGCTAATGGTCTGGCCAGTGATGAACCCGGCTTCCGGGCTGGAGAGAAAGACGACGATTCCGGCAACGTCTTCCGGCTTGCCCAGACGCTTCAATGGGATCGCGCGCTTCAGCCCTTCATAGAGCTTCTTCCCATATTCGCCATCGCCGCCAAATGACTGCAGAAGCGCGGTGTCCGTGGGCCCCGGACAGACCGTATTGACACGGATATTGTGATTGGCACATTCGCGGGCAATCGTCTTCGTGAAAGCGATGATCCCGCCCTTGCATGCGGAATAGACGGCCTCCCCCGAAGATCCCACGCGGCCGGCATCCGAGGCGATATTGACCACCATGCCCCCTCCTCTCGATATCATGTGCGGCAGCACGGCATGGTGAAGGTTCAAAGGACCGACCAGATTGATGGCGATGACCTTGTTCCAGAATTCCGGCGAACTCTCAAGGAATTGCACCGGCAGATCCCATCCCGCATTGTTGACCAGAGCATCGATACCGCCCAGGCTCTCCGCGATCGAACCGATCCGGCTGACGACCCGCTCGTGGTTGGTAATATCGAGCGGGAGCAATGCCAGTTGGGCGTTGAGAGGCCGGAGTGCCTCGGCAAGCCGTTGCAGCGCATCCTCATCCTTGTCTACCGCTACCACCCTGGCCCCGGCATCGACGAAGCGCCGACAAATTGCAGTACCGATTCCGCCAGCCGCGCCTGTAACCACCACCACTTTGTTGTCGAGATCTCGCATTCCCTTACTCCGTCGTACCTGAATCGGGCCCGATCGCACCGTTGCCCACCAGGTGCTGTAACGCGGACTCGCGTAGCTTGAATTTCTGAAGTTTTCCCGTGGCGGTTCTCGCCAGACTGTCAAAGATCACGTGCTGCGGCGCCTTGAAGCCAGGCAGTCTGGCGCGACAGAAGCTGATGATTTCACTGGCATTGACGCCCCCCGCGAGATCCGCCTTGAGTTCGACGATGGCGCATGGCACCTCTCCCCAACGTGGATCCGGCACCGCAACTACAGCCGCGCCTGCTACGGCCGGATGCTCGTAAAGGACGTCCTCGACCTCTACCGAGGAAATGTTTTCTCCCCCCGAGATGATGATGTCCTTTGAGCGATCCTTGATTTCGATATATCCGTCGGCATGAACCACGGCGAGATCTCCGGTGTGGTACCACCCACCTGCGAACGCCTCCTCTGTTGCAGAGGCATTCTTGAAATAGCCTTTCATCGCCAGGTTGCCCCTGAGCAGGATTTCCCCCATCGCACTGCCATCCCGCGAAACCGGCGATAGCGTTTTGGGATCCGCCACCATCATTTCGTTCATGACGACAGTTCTGACCCCTTGCCGGGTAAGGTGAACCAGATGCTCTTCTTCCGGCAGCGCCTGCCATGCCTCTTGGCTTTGGCAGATCGTGGCAACCCCGTGCATCTCGGTCATGCCATAGACATGCTGCACGCGGAAGCCGAGCTCGATCAGCCTGCGAAAGACCGCCGGCGGCGGTGATGCTCCTCCCGACAGCACACGGATCGGCCTGGCCGGCGGCACCCACGACGGCGGCACACTCTCGATCAGGAAGGAAAGGACTGTCGGGGCGCAGCAGAAATGCGTGACGTCGTGGTTGGCTATCGCGTCATAGATTGTGGCTCCGCTCACCTTGCGCAGACAGATCTGTGTCGCGCCGACCGCGGCGAGCGCCCAGGCATAGCACCAGCCATTGCAGTGGAACAGCGGCAAGGTCCACAGGTAGACGGGTGCGTCGCCGCTCAGCTCGGCATTGACAAGTTGCCCCAGCGCATTGAGATATGCGCCCCGGTGGTGATACACGACACCCTTCGGATTGCCAGTGGTTCCCGACGTGTAGTTGAGCGCAATCGCGTCCCATTCGCTCAGCGGCAGGCGAATATCCGGCGTGTCCGGCGCGCTGGCGAGGAACGACTCATACTCGATACGCCCAACCGGCCGGCTGCCCGCCACCTCCGGGTCCGTGATATCCACAACGGTGATCGGCTCGCCAAGCACGGCGATGGCCGCGCGCGCAACCTCGGCGAACTGTTGATCGACAAACAGCAGGCGGGTCTCGGAATGCCGGAGAATGAAGCTGACGGCCGCGGCATCAAGGCGAATGTTGATGCAGTTCAGCACGGCGCCTGCCATCGGCACACCAAACTGCGCTTCGAGCATGGCTGGCGTGTTGGGCGCCAGGATGGCAACCGTATCGCCACGTTCGATGCCGTGATCGATCAACGCGCCAGCCAGCTTGCGGCAGCGTCCGGCATATTCCTTCCACGTGTATGAGCGGTCGCCATGGATAATGGCAATCCGATGCGGGTATACATCCTCGGCCCGATTCAGGAAATGGAGCGGCGTCAGCGGCTGGTAGTTTGCCGCGCGCTGATCGAGCCCCAGATCAAATTTTGTCACCATGAAGTGTCTCCAGGAAGTCCTGCATCTCGGTGGTATGGCTGTTCTTGCGGCCCGATAGGGCCGCGCGCCTTCATACGGTCATGGCGAGCCGCGTTGCCTGATCAATCGCGCGCAGCGCATCCAGCTCGCTGGCCACATCCGCACCTCCGATTACGTGGACATTTGCGCCACTCGACCGAAGCGCTTCGTAGAGCCCGCGTTCGGACTCCTGGCCGGCGCAGAGGATGACGTTGTCGACCTGCAGAACGTGCGTCTTGCCGTCTATCGTGTAGTGCAGGCCGTCATCGTCCACGCGTTCGTAGACCGCTCCGCTCGCCATCGCAACGTTGGCCCGCTTCAGCCTGGACTTGAGAATCCAGCCGGTCGACTTGCCCAGACGCTTGCCCAGCGCTTCGGGCTTGCGCTGGAACATGTGTACCTCCCTGCGCGCATGTGCGGGGGCAGCAGTTTCGGCCGATTCGCTCAGGCCGCCTGACGTGGACAGCGACGGATCGACACCCCATGTGGCAAGGAAGCTGGCGGGATCCAGTGACTCTTCCGCATCGCCGAGCAGGAACTCGGCCACATCGAAGCCGATACCGCCTGCGCCGATGATGGCCACCCGCTGCCCGACGGCAGCGCCGCGGGCAAGCACATCGACGTATGAAAGGACCTTGGGATGATCCACTCCTGGAAAGCCAGGTGAGCGCGGACGCACGCCCGTCGCAATCACGATTGTGTCGAATCCAGCTTCCAGCAGTTCGCCGGCTTTCACGAAGCGTCCCAGATGCACCGTCACACCAAGGCCGTCGAGCCTGGTACGGAAATACCGCAGCATCTCGTTGAATTCATTCTTGCCCGGCACGACGCGCGCCATGTTGAGCTGACCGCCGAGTTCATTGCCGGCCTCGAACAGCGTGACCCGATGACCGCGCTCGCTTGCATTGATGGCAAACGACATGCCAGCAGGGCCGCCACCGACCACCGCGATCCGCTTCGTCCCTTCGGGTGGCTTTGGCATGAACTCGATCTCTCTGCCTGCGCGCGGATTCACCAGACAGGTGGCGGTGCGATCTGTGAAGATGCGGTCCAGGCAGGCCTGGTTGCAAGCGATGCAGGTGTTGATCTCGGCCGCCTTTCCAACGCGGGTCTTCCTGGCAAAATCGGGGTCCGCGAGCAATGGCCTGGCCATGGAAACCATATCGGCACAGCCTGATGACAGCAGCGCCTCGGCGCCGTCCGGCGTATTGATCCGGTTCGATGCGATCACGGGGATGTCAACTGCCCGCTTCACATTCTCGATCGCATACGCCCACGCCGAGCGCGGTACGGACGCGGCAATCGTCGGCACCGCCGACTCGTGCCAGCCCACCCCGGTATTGATGATGTCCGCGCCGTTGGCCTCCACGCGCCGCGCCAGCTCGGCCACCTCCGCGCCGGTCATCCCGCCCTCGATCAGGTCAACGGCGGAAATCCGGTAGACCACCAGAAAGCGGTCCACTACACGACGGCGAATGGCCTTCAGGACTTCCAGCGGAAAGCGGATGCGCGCCTCGAAGCTGCCGCCGAACTCATCGGTTCGTTGATTCGTGAACGGCGCCGTGAACTGGTTGATGAGGTACCCCTCCGACCCCATGATCTCGACGCCGTCGTAGCCACCCTCCCACGCAAGCTCCGCGGTATTGGCAAAGTCCTCAATGGTTTGCCAGACCTCCTCCGTCGTGAGCTCGCGTGGCGCAATCGGGTTGATCCGCGCCCGCTCGGCAGACGGCCCCACGCAAAGATGGTGCTTGGCGTAGCGACCTGCATGGACGATCTGCAGCGCAATGTGCCCGCCTGCTGCATGCACCGCCCCCGTGATCGCACGGTGCTCCGCCAATTGACTGCGTTCGCATAGTAGCGGCGCGCCAGGTTCGAAAACTCCCGCGGGATTGGGAGCATACCCGCCGGTCAGAATCAGGCCGGCTTCGCCCCTGGCGCGTGCGCCGTAGAACGCGGCCAGCCTTTCATGTGGCCTGTCCAAGGTTTCCAGCCGGGTGTGCATCGCGCCCATCACGATGCGGTTCCTGAGGGTGATGCCTGCAACGCTGAGGGGAGCCATCAGGCGTGGGTACTGATCCATGGTTTGCTTGCCTCCAAGACCGTGTGTTGTGGTGTTCGGAAGTCTAGGTGCTCAATCTCATATATGACAAGGTCTTGATATAAATATTTTGGGAAACAACGGGAATTTACCTAGTCAGGCCAGTGCCGCTTGCGGCGTCTATGTCAATACATTGATGTTAAGGCACAATAGAAAAGCTCCTGCACCGGGTCAATGCGGCGCTGCGGCGACGGCAAGGTATCATCTGGCGTCCAGTCGATTTCATGTCTCATGGAAGCCAACAAGATTCGAAGCAAAGGGAAGCAGATGAAATCCGCAAGCGCAGAAGAGCGTCCTGACCAGTCCGGACTGGATGTCACCAACCGGCTGTTCTTCCGACTTTTTCAGGTGGGCAACATCCTGCATCGCCAGACCGCCAACGAACTGGGGATCAGTGGTGTGCAGTGGGCCGTGATGGGAGCACTGTCGCGGCCGAAGGCCACGCACGGCATGTCCTTCTCCGAACTGGCCGAGTATCTGGTGGTGAGCCGCCAGAACCTCGATGGCGTGCTAAAACGGCTCGAGCGCGAAGAACACGTCTCGCGCGTGACCAGCGATGAAGACCGCCGCGCACGACGCGTGGTCCTGACCAGCAAAGGAAGGCAGTTCTGGGAAGAACTGCAGCCGAAGATCCACGAGTTTTACCGCCAGGCGGTGATCAACCTTCGTTTTGATGACAAGGTCTCCTTCCTTCACTACATGAACACACTCAAGGGCGACCTGAGCACGGTCCACCTGACGTGACATCTGTGCCGGGTTGGACTGCGGGTCGCACGGATCATGATTGTTCATGCACGCCTGCCTGTAAATTTACGTTATTGCATGGCGCTCAAACAAAAATGAATGACATGGAGGCATCCCGGAGTCACGTTCGCCTAGGCAAGAGCCGGGCACGTAGATGCAGCCAGCAGCGAACGTGTGCACCCGGCTAGCGGAAGAACCTCTCAAGTTCTGCAAAAGCCAGCGCTATGCGTTCACCCAGAAAATGGAGCAGCACACGCACACGCGGCGCCATGTATCGATTGCGTTGAAACAGGGCATTCAAGGGCAAGTCCGGACAACGCCATTCCGGCAGCAGCAGTTCGAGCCGCCCATCGCGCAGATCGGAAATGCCGCCTCCTTCCACAGCCCATTCCCTTGCCAGTGCACCGTCGTTCGTCTCGCGGGAGCTCGCAACCGGCGCGAAAGATTGCACTGTTTCCCCGTCGTGAGCGAAGTGCCATTCGTTGGCCACGAGGCCGACGACAGCGGTAGGGACCTGTGCTCCGACAGGATGAACGGGAACACCGAACTGCTGTATATATCGAGGCGAGGCGCACAGTGCTCGCCGGTTATCGGCAAGGCGTTTCGCGATCAACGTGCCGGCTGTCGGCAGCCACGCCAAACCGGATCGCGATGTCGATATCGTCGTAGAGCAGATGCAGGATCGAGTCGGACAAAACTAGCGCGATGCTGAGCGGAAACGCGCACGCGTCCGCTAACCTGTGGGTGCCTGCATGAAGCGTGGCAAGCGCGTCTTCAAGCGTCTGAGGTGCGTGCTGGCAATCGCAAGGTAGATCCGGCCCTCATTGGTCAGCCGCAACTTGCGCGACGTACGCTCGAACAATTGCGTGCGCAGCGCAGACTCGAGCTTGACGCTGGCCGTAGCCGGTGACAGGCCGAGCTAGCGGCCCGCTGCCGAAAAACTGCCGAGATTTGCCGCTTCGACGTGTAATCAAATGGCTTAAATGATCTTCAAGCGAAACGGAAGAATCCCGAAACCCTGTTCGTGCCAGAGATACCTCACCGCTGCACGGCTATGTCCGGGCCCGAGCCGGCCTCGCCCCCGGCGGCGCTGCCCATTCAAGGCGCCCGCCGGGAGAGCGTGTCAGGCCACCGCCGGGAAATCCAGGGCCGTGTCGTTCACACGGTTGACCATGTTGGTGAACAGGATGGCACTCATGGCCTGGATGATCTCGACGATCTGGCCATCCGTGTAGCCGGCGGCGCGCACCGCCTGCACGCTCTCCGCCGGCACCGTACCACGGGTACTGACGAGTTCCAGCACGAAGCGCACCAGCGCATCGATCTTGACGTCATCGGGGTAGCTCCCCTCCCGCAACTGGCGCATCTGCTGCCCGCTGTATCCTGCCAACTTGCCCATGAGCGTGTGTGCAGCCACGCAATAGTCACAGCCGGTGTGCTCGCTGACGGCCAGGTTAATCGCCTCCAGCTCACGCGCCGACAGAGCGCCATTCTTCAAGATCTGCCCTGTCTGCAGCGCATTGGCAAGCACAGCAGGGGCATTGCTGCCGATGGTCGCATAAGCATTCGGCACCTTGCCGATTGCCTTGCGGATGGCGCCGAACAGCTCGGCGGTCTGGCCGGTGGCGTCCTGGACGGGGATGGTATGCAGACGAGTGGTCATGATGGTTCTCCGGTTTCCTGTCAGTGAAGGCAAGCACTGCTTCCCTTGACTTCATGGTAGGCCCCCGGCAGATTCGAAAGAGCTAGAATCAGCTCACGTTTTTGCTCTATCGTCTCAGCCACGAGGGAAACCCCATGGACAGTCTCAGCGAGCTGGTGCGGCTGCTGTCGCCATCCGGCACCGTGGACCTGCATTGCCGCGTGGCCGGCGCGTGGTCCGCGCACAACGCGCAGGCCCCAGCGGGCCACATGCCATATCACGTGATCCTCGACGGGCGTGCCGACGTGACAATCGGCAAGGACGTCTTGCCAGTGAGCGCAGGCGATGTCCTGCTCTTTCCGCGCGGCGCTGCGCACACGCTGGCCAGCGCGCAACGCACCAGGCGAAGCGGGCCGCCGCGCGGAACGGCATCGCAGCGCTTCAACGGCGTGGTCACGGAAATCACCGTGCCGGGGGCCGACGCGCCACTCGACATTCTCTGCGGCACTTTTGCTCTGGGCGGCGGCGCCGGAATCCTGCTGCGCGCACTGCCGGAGATGCTGTGCGTGCCTACGGCCGGGCCATCCCCCGGCGAGGGCGGGCATGACGCTGGCTGGCTGCGCGGGCTGATCGGCATGATGCATGCGGAAGCCGAAACGCCTCGGCCGGGCGGTGCGGCCATCATTGCCGACCTGTCGACCGCGCTCTTTACGGTGCTGCTCCGGACGCTGATTTCGCGCGGTACGGTGACACGGGGGGTGCTCGCCCTGCTGGCTGACACGCGCATGGCGAAGGCGGTGGATGCCGTCGTGGGCTCACCGGAAAGGCCGTGGACAATCGAAAGCCTGGCGCAGTCCGCCAACGTCTCTCGCGCCACGCTCGCGCGGCGCTTCACACAACTGGGCGGCATTACACCGCTGGAACTCGTGACGACGCTACGCATGGAGCGCGCGGCGCGCCTGCTGCAGCAAGACAACCTCTCGGCCGCCGCCGTCGCCGAGCGATGCGGCTACGCCTCCCAGGCTGCGTTCGGGCGCGCCTTCAGCGGACAATTCGGCGTGGGGCCGGGAGCGTATCGGCGCCAGCAGCGGGCATTGCGAACCAAGATGCGCGATGCCGTCTAACGGAGCGCGCGCGGCGCACCTATCGCTCTCCCAGGCACGCCACCGTCAGGTCCACTAACGCCCGCAAGCGTGCCAGCCGACGCAGGTCGCGGTGAAGGCCAAACCAGACATCGCGCCCCGGCGGCGCTTCGCCCAGATCGATGCGCCGGAGGTCCCGCGTGGCATCTCCCAGCGCACACGGCAGCACTGCGAAGCCACCGCCCTCGGCGCACATGCGCGCCTGCACGCCACGGTTGTTACTGCGATAAACGATGCGTGCCCTGGGCAGCATTCGCCCGACCCATTCCACGTCGGGCAGCGTGCCGAAGGCAGTGTCCATGCTGATGAGCGCTACACCCTCGCCATCGCCGGCGCGAGGCGCCACGAGATCCCGGTGCCCGTACAGCGCGTAGTTCATGTGCATCAGCTTGCGCTGGATGACGTCGGGCTCCTCGAACGGCATGATGCGAAATGCCAGGTCGGCTTCGCGGCGCGCCAGACTGTATTGGCGGGAATCCGTCACCAGCTCCAGCGACACATCCGGATGCTGCCTGAGGAAGCGGGCAAAGACCGGGGTCAGCACATGCATGCCGAACCAGTCGGACGACGTGACACGCAACGAGCCTGTCAGCGCGTTGCCCTGTCCGGCCAGCGTTCGGGAGAGGCCCAGTGCTTCCTCCTCCATGCGCTCGGCGTAGACCAGGACGGCGCTGCCTTCGTCGGTCAGCACAAAGCCGTCACTGGTGCGGTGGAACAAGGCCTGCCCAACCGCCTCCTCCAGCGCCCTCAGGCGCCGGCCCATGGTCGGTTGTGTCTGGCCGATCACCCGGGCCGCGCCGCCGAGCGTCCCGGCCCGCGCGATGGCGAGGAAGATGCGCACATCGCTCCATTCGAGTCCATGGTCATGCATCTATGACTAGCCACCATTCAGGATTATTGGTTTTCATGCGATTGCGCATGAACCATCATGAGTCCAACGACACGCGGAATGCAAGATTGCCAGGCGTGACGACCGAAAGGAAACACAGGAGGTGACGATGTCCATGCAGGCCCTGGTGCTGAACCACTACAACGGCCCCCTCGAACCAACCACACAGCCCCGGCCCACCCCTGGCCCTGGGCAGGTACTTGTACGCATCGCTGCGAGCGGCCTCAATCCGCTCGACACCAAGATCCGGGCGGGCGCCGCCGCGCATGCGCGGCATCCGCTACCACTCGTGCTTGGCATTGACATGGCCGGCACGGTGGAAGCAGTCGGTGCAGGCGTTACCGCTTTTCACCCTGGCGATGAAGTCTACGGCATGACCGGCGGCGTGGGCGGCCTGCAGGGTTCGCTCGCGCAGTACGCCGCCGTCGACGCCAACCTGCTGGCCCGCAAGCCGTCGAATCTGTCGATGCGTGAGGCCGCTGCCCTGCCGCTGGCTTTTATCACGGCCTATGCCGGTATCGTCGATCGGGCGCATCTCCAGACCGGCCAGACCGTGCTCGTGCAAGGCGGCGCTGGCGGCGTGGGCCACATCGCGGTGCAACTGGCACGCGCGCTGGGCGCCACAGTGTTTGCCACGGCCAGTGAGAAGGATCTTGACCTGGTGGGCAAGCTCGGCGCAACGCCCATTGACTACCGCGCGCAGCCTGTCGAAGCGTATGTCGCCGCGCACACGCAGGGTGAAGGCTTCGAGCTGGTCGTCGACACGGTCGGCGGCCCGACGCTGGATGCCTCGTTCACTGCGGTGAAGCACTTCGGCCACGTGGTGAGCGCGCTGGGCTGGGGAACGCATGCCCTGGCCCCGCTGTCATTCCGCGAAGCCACCTACTCGGGCGTGTTCACACTGTATCCGCTGCTCACCGGCAAGCTGCGCGCCCATCACGGCGAGATAATGAGCGAGGCCACGCGGCTGGTGGAAAGCGGGCTGTTGCGGCCGGTGGTCGATCCGCGCCGCTTCACGCTGGCCCAGGCGGAGCAGGCATACGAACTCGTCACCGCAGGCACCGCGCGCGCCAAGGTGGTAGTCGAGATCGCGTGATGGCTGGGGCAGGACTACGCCTGCTCGCAGTCCACCTGCTCGATACCGGCCGCGTACATCGACGACTTCCTGACCTGCAAGCTTGGAAACTGACATGGCACTACACGTCGAGACCCCGCTGCTGGCCTCGCCATCGCTGAGCGCAGCGGCCGGACGTACTGTCTGGCTCAAGCTGGAATCGCTGCAGCCGTCCGGATCGTTCAAGCTGCGTGGCATCGGTGTCGCCTGCGAGACATATATGCGACAGGGCAAGCTGCTGTTCATCTCGTCATCGGGCGGCAATGCGGGAATCGCCGTGGCTTACGCCGGAAGCCGCCTGTCGATCCCGGTAACGGTGGTGGTACCCGAATCCACCACAGCGCGCGCAAAGGCATTGATCCGGCAGTACGGTGCGGAAGTCATCGTCCACGGTATGGCGTGGGACGACGCCAACGATGCCGAGCAGCAGGACTTGCAGCGCCACGCTGCCTTGCCCTGCCACGACGAACTGCGGCAGGAACGCCAGGAAGAAGATCACAACTTTTGGGTTGGTGAGGTTCGCCGGACTTGTGTTCCTCGGACTGGCGGCGAAGCTGGCGTTGTCACACCTCTGACGCCGCTCAGCTCAGCGCAGCATTCTAGAGCGCAGCACGCCATGGATTTGGGCGACGACCGGCGCGCCCTCGCTCCGCGGCGGCCGCCACGCGCTTAGAGGCCACTGCAGTCACCGCCGCCCGGCAGGTCACTAACCCACTGCGTAAACGAAGATGGGCGCGAATATCCCAGCAGCGTGGCCATCCTACCTATTGGATAGCGTTTGTTAGATAGGTAGCACGCGGCGAGCTCCTGGCGCACATCATCAACGAGGTTCGAGAAGCTGGTGCCCGCTGCCAGAAGTTGACGCTGCATGGTCCGCACCGCTCAGATGAAGATGGAGCGCCCCTCTTCTACAGTCGCCTGCTCGATCGGCTGCAGCAGGTGGATGGTCTTGCGTACTTTAAGCATGATGGACTCCGGCCCGGAGACATTGAGCGGCCGGGCCAGGCGTTCTGTGTACTTCACCGAAGCGGCGTGCGAGGTTGCCCCGACCGTGCCATTCAGACGACCGGTTGAATCCGCACAAGGAATCCGCCGTTAGTGAAGCGCGTGGTCCAGTGACCGTAGTGGGTCGGGTACGGTCCTCCGCCTCCAATGGCCGACAGCACGCTCATTGGCCTCTCTCCCGTGTCTGGGCACTGGCGGCGGCATGCTGCACCGGCCCGATCATCGCATTCCATTGCGGACGTCCTGCAACACCTCGTCAAACGCATCAACGCGGATCAGGCCCAACCGCGGAAACTCCAGGTCGACGATGACATAGAGCGTCCCGGCCAGTGTGGCCACGAAGAAAAGCGCATGCAACCAGTTACGCGGACCGTTGCTGGCCATGCCATAGCCCGCGAACAGGGCCCCGATCCAGCAAAGCGCCAAAAGCATGCCAAATATGACGGTGGGCGGATGTTCCTTCGTG
This sequence comes from Cupriavidus pinatubonensis, assembly GCF_019602855.1. GTDB lineage: Bacteria > Pseudomonadota > Gammaproteobacteria > Burkholderiales > Burkholderiaceae > Cupriavidus > Cupriavidus pinatubonensis. The sequence goes on along the minus strand of NZ_CP080769.1, from coordinate 106,070 downwards.
GCAGCGAGCCGGGTCGATGCCGTATCGAACGCTGCATTGAGCGCTGGCAGCAGGAGCATCGTGGCCGCCGTACTGGTGGTTCGCTGGGACTCCGTTACGGATCTTGTCCAGAGGCGCTCACGCAGTCCGTCCGAACGGGCCAGGGCTGCATCGACGCGTTTTCGGTCGGGGACGGCTCGATAGGCGTCAAGCCGGGCATCCAGATACTGCCGGAATATCTCCTGCAACTCACCGCGCGCCGGTTGCGGCAGCAGATCCAGGCGCAAGTAAGCCGTGCCGATGTCATTGGCTTCCTGGACGATCAGCGTACGCCGCATATCAAAGCGGCTTGCCGCCCCGGAAAAGGTGAAGGCGATCAATAGCCCAAGCAGTGCAAATATCGCGCTGGCGACTGCGCTGACGCCCGTTGTTTCCGGTTCCCGACCGGAGGCAATCTGCCATCGCCACACCAGCCGGCCCAGTTCCAAGCCAAGCAAGATACTGGTGAATAATCCGATCGCAAACACCAGCCCGCCGCCCCAGCCGGCACCATAAAGTAGTGATGCCAATATCGCCTCCGGTGCTTTGCCGCGCGACGCGCGCTTTCCAACTTAAAGACGGTATGAAAAAGCTTCGCCGCCGTATGTTCACTTCCGCACAGATGTTCAATACGTCGGCGTCGATGTTTCGATCGAATGGCAGAACAGATGAAAGTCTGCCTACTTCAGGGCGTTCTCGGCCATGATGGGACGCTCGTCCGATGCATCGTTGAGACATTCACATGGCAGTTCCAGTCAGCAAGCGGTCGTTCGAATGAATCTTGAGCGTAGGCTGGCAGTAGCTGCATTGCCTGCCAAGCGTCTCCGTTTCGAAGCCAGCACTGGAATTGGGACTGTACTAAGCGCTATAAGCGCCGAGCTGCCCGGAAAGCCCGCGCGTAGATTCAGTCACCGTCGAGGATGGATCGACCGCCTATATCGTCTATCGTCGGGCCGTTCGCCCGCTTTCTGCTGGAATAAAACGGCGATGTCCATTGATGTCAAGTCCCACCTCGAGCAAGATGCCATAGGACACTCTAGTTTTCCCTCACCCGAATGGGTCATCTTGGCGCCAACGCACATTCGCAACATTTAAATCTGGCTTAAACAGAATTAATTTCATTATACGCTCACCTCAGTGAAATTAAGATTTATTTATTCTGACAAAAAAATCCTTTGTCACAGGTTTGCAACAGGATTTAGAGAAAGGACAACGATGGCCAGCATTTCCTCGTTCGTACTAACCTACTGAAAATTGGCCACTTCCGGCTTCCTGGTTAGTCGCCATGGTGTCAGCCATTGCAGGCCGGTGCCGATTGCGACATATTGAAAGTGAAACGTTTTAATACAACTCAATTTAATTGGCCTGCCTGTCCATGCCGGCTTCTGGCCTCACAGCAGGCTTGGCACGACTCTAGCTACGGTCGACTCCACATCCCAACCTGACATAACGCCAGAACTCGTTGTCGCTTTACAGTTGAGCACAAGCTTGAATTGGTAAGCGAATTAGGGGCTGACGCCCCCTTGATAAGGAGTTGCCCATGAGGCTCACCGCCCCCCTTCTGCGCACAGCTTGGCGGAAAGTTATTGCCATAAGCGCCCTTACATGCTGCGCTGTCGCGCATGGCGAGCCGGCGGCAACAACGGAACAGAAGTTTCCACCCGGCTACCTGGAATCGGTTTCAACGGGTTATGAGAACGGTCAACTCCCCCAAGCGCCTGCCCCCGAAAAGACGCCAGCAACGACGCCTAGCCCAGCGGCCCAGCCTCTGCTTATTGCCCAGCCTCCAGCCGCTATTTCCCAGCCAAACAAGAAAAAACCCAGCAAGTAACCAGGAAAATTTCAGCAATGCCGACTATAGCTATGAAAAGAGCCCTCTGGAATATTGCGCTTGTCGCCCTGCTGGCCGTGCAGTACCACGCTTGGCTGGGGTAGCCTGCCCGAGTAGACGCATTGGACCCCCAGTTCGGCTTCCCATATGGCAAACGGGCTGAACTGTGCGATGCGCCTACACATGATTCCCTCGTTTTGTTTTGCATCAAAGTATCTCCATGGACGCGTCTCTGGCAATGGCTTATGTGAGCCGCACAAACAGATATGACAAGGTGCCGCCCCAGTCGACGCTTCCTTGCCAGTTTAGCTATCGGCTCCTGTATTCCCTGGTTGCCTCTCGTTGAGCGGCTTGCAGGCTTTCCGGTCAAGCGCTCTTGATATAGGCAAGCGCAGCGGCGATGTCCGAGTCCAACAAGGTAGCTTTGAAAGCAGGCATATCGCTTTCATAGCCAGAGGGCGCAGTCTCGTTGGGAACCAGTCCATTTTTGGTAATTGAAAACAGTACTTGGTCGGGATGGTGCCAGGTATGGCCGCTCGCATCGTGAGGCGGTGCCGGCAGTCGTCCGTTTGGTCCGCGACTTCGCCAGCTCGGCTGGCCCTCAAGGTTTGCCAGCGCTTTGTCTGTCGCGTCCGGATTTGGAACTACTTCTCTGCCGCCTGACACGCGGCACATTGGCTGGCGTAGACAGCCTTCCCTCTGCTAACCACGCAAACATCACGGCAGCAACGACGCCGACCGTGGCTAGCCCAGTACTCGACCATTTCAGTATTTGCCAGGCTCTCATCTTCAATAGTTCTACTTCATGATTTGGATTCGCTGGTTACCTTACCGTTTATTACGCGGCACCAACCCGTCTCAGGCTATATTAGGGGTGAGTGAGATTACTCTCGACATTTGTAAGGGGACGTGATGTTCAAGAAAACACTGGTAGTTGCTGTCGGAAGTCTGCTGCTTGGCTTGAGTCTTACTGCTTCCGCGCGTGGCGGTGGTGGAGGCGGTGGTGGCAACTTCGGTAGCGCGGCTCCTAGCCACGCAAGCAAAGAGGCCATGACAAATTCCAATGGCTCGTTTTCCAGCGACCGCGACAAGGGCCAACAGCGTGCTGAGGACCGGAGAAGTCTGGAAGGCTCGAGCCACGAAAAGGCACAAGACAATCGCATGCATCGGAACACCAAACACGCGCAGAAGCACTGAGTTGGGAGTTGACTAAGTCCACTATCTTGCGCGGGTTATCCGCTGCGAAATTGGGCGTCGCGCTAGCAAGTTCGGAATTCACGGCTTCGGCCACACTAAACTTAGCGGAACCCGTCTGGCGAGTGTAGTGGGCGGCGATGAGAAGGTAGAGGCTTCACGATCTCCGCGAGTGAAGCGGGCCCATCAGCGGGAAGGTAAGAGCGGACGATCCGGGGCAAGGCGCCGACGGGACGGGCAACGGCAAGGACCTGCTTGTTGTCATCCACGTAACGATAGAAGCCGGCGAGTGCTTTGCGCCCGACCAGTCCGCTGCGAGTACCGACCTCGCCACATTCAAGCATCCGTGAGATGGCCGTGCAGAAATAACAATCCAAGTTGGGAGGACCGGCACGTGCGGATTAACCCCCAGCCCGGAACTAACTCTAAGAGCGGCGGCTTTTGAGCCAGCGAAGAAAGCGAAACGCTGATGGCTTACCATCATCCGCCGCCTGGGAGATGAAAACGCTCTATGTAGCGAAAAAAAACCGGAGCGAGGCGGGGGCATCGATCCGGTCCTGCGCAGCGGCGCACAAGTGGTGCAGCCGTTCCGCTGCGGAACCAGATTAAATCATATTTAATACAGATTTAAGAGTCACCGATATCGTATGTTGCAACGCAGCAACGCAAACACGGTTCAGTGTAAAGGATGGCTGCAGAAGACATCAATGTGGCGCGTTGCACCTCCAAAGCAAATCCAAGGTTCATCAGTCTTCCCTATCGCGGGTTGAGTTTCCGTCACGTCCAGCCTCTTGTGAACTAGCTGCCACTCCAGGCACCTCCGCCCGCTCAGTCGAGATGACGGCACATGTAGTGTGTCCTTGCACCAAATCGCCGGAGGAAATCAGTGGTTAGCTTCATCTTCTGAGGCATGTCGTCCAACGCGGTGAGCGTAAACCCGAAGCGGGCAAAGAACGCGGGATGCTCAGATGTCAGCACCGCAGCTCGAGTGCAACCATTAGCGCGGGCGCGCATCAAAATGGCTCTGACCAGATGAGTCGCAACCTGGCGCCCCCTGTATTCGTCGAGCACCGCGGCGGCTTGAATAATGACCGTCTCCTCATGCACCTCACCGCAGGCACAACCGATGACCTTTTCTCCTTGCACTGCCAGGCTGTAGAAGGAGGACGAGGGGTCGATATCGCCGCCCATCAGACCGCACGCGTGGAATACCTCAGTGATTGCCGCCACATCCGCTGGCCCGGCGGCTCGAATTCTCATATCGCGTATCATTCTTATTATCCCGAGAGCGCATCGCCTCAACAATGCATCCGCCATCCCGCCCTACGCGGATTTTAAATATCCCGCACAAAAAAAACCAAACCAAAAGTAAAAGAGACCCGCCGCAGCGGAAATTTTATCAGCGCGATAAGTCCGAGAAAAATTAAATTTAATTCACCCGAACGGGTCTTTTCTGTGAATTTATTCGTATTTAATTCTGATTTTAGCGCCACTAATTTCTTCGCTACCTCGTATCAAGCGAAACAGGCAAAGAGAAACTTCTCTCGGAGGACGGAGGGATGCAATCGAGCGACCGCCACTGTTATTTCGCCAGGCCGTTCACGGCTTCTGACCTGATGCCGATGGCCGTCGGTCCAACCTTTCCTCTAGCTGGGTCCTCACGATCGGGCACATGGTGACGGAACGCTCGTTACGAGCGCGTGTGCGAATAGGCCCGGGCAGCATGCTGGTCGCACGGCAATTGATTGCCTTCTATGACGGCATAGGTGACGAAACGAAGAACGCGTTCCGCAACAATCCTCCGAACAGCGTGAAGCCATCGCTACGAATTGCGCGAAGCCGAAGGTAGAAACGGGCCGCGATGCGCCGCTCCCCCGCCCCTCTCTTTAACTGGCTGTAGTCGCAGGCCAGTTACCGACGTTCTCCGGCACTGTCAAAGGGGCATTCTGACGGCTGCTACGGTCTAACCAGACTTCTGCACCTGCTGGCCTCTCTTCACCTCGCTGATGGCGGCGAGAGAGGCTGCATGGTGTTAACTGCGGAAGTCTCAATTCTTCGTTCCCGTGAACCGGCATCCAGTTGTCGAGGCAACGCGCCCGCAACCCGATACAGAGCCTGAATCACCTGCCGCGACAGCTCGCTCTTTAAACACGACAGGTAGTCAGTGCTATGGATCGGCTCGCTCTGTAACCGGATGGTCCGGAACCGCTCTGAAGCCTGAGCCTCCGAATCCCAAACGATGCCGCATCCAAGCCCCGCGCTGACCGCCTCGCACAGTGCCTCGCGACTGCCCAGCTCATGCGTGAAGCGCGGCCTGACGCCAGCCCGCCGGAGCGCTTCGTCGATGGCCTTCTGCGTCATCGACCCCGACTCGCGCCGCACCATAGGCTGGTCCCTTAGCTCTGCCACTGTCACCTCGTCGCGTTCTGCCCAAGGATGTGAATGGGAAGGGATTAGCACGGCCGTGTGCTTCCACAGCGCATCAAGAACCGAACGCGGCGAGAACCTGTCAAGGTGCTTTTTGTTGCTCATCACGGCCATAGAACGCTGAGTGACCGGTGCACTTTGGGAACGGACGCCACATCAGCGCTGAGCCCATGGAGCTGCTTCGGGTCGGGTACGGCCCGCTGCCTGCTGGCGTCGGAAGACGTCGGTTGGCCGGCGTGGACGCTCGTCACCGCACCGGCTGCCTCTTAACTGTCTACGCGTGCATCCGTCACAAAGAGCGAATTCCCTCCTTCACACGAGTTGTTCCGAGCGCTCCCGCGGAGCGGATGGGGTTGTTCGTCAATGGGCCACAAAGCCTGCCGCTACTTTCCCAATGTCACGCTGTAGGGCTCCGGCACCCAACTGAAGCCTGTTTTCTCAGCGCGCACACGGCCAATTCCCGGGAATGTCAAATGTGCCCCCCCGACCAAGTACCCCTCCCGGGAGGCCTCGGCAAGTATGCGCAGTCGCGTCGCGGTGGCGCCTGCCCGGTCCACGTCGTAGTCGATAGTGATCGCCGGGGCGCGGAACTGCACCTCGCTGGCGTGGATGATGTCGCCCCACAGCAGCAGGCGTTGCCCCTCGCTCTCGATGAAGTAGCCACTCATCCCGGGGGTATGGCCATAAAGCGGTACCGCGCGGATGCCAGGAAAGAGCTGCGTCGCGCCGTCGAAGGTCTTGAGCCGGCCTGCTGCAACGTAAGGGTCAACCGTCTGATGCGATTGCCGGAATGTGTTGCGCGCTCCTGGCGATGCCTTTGCCTCCGCTGCGGCACTGAGCCAAAGTGCGGGATCCCGCTGGTCCACATGCACCGTCGCATTCGGGAATACGCGCTGCCCGCCGATACTAAGCCCCCCGGAATGGTCACCATGGATGTGTGTAAGCAGCACGTCGTCGATGTCACCGGGCTCATAGCCGGCCGCACGAAGGTTGGCGACGACCTGGCCGGTGAGCGACCCGAACAACTCCCCTGCACCGGTATCCACCAGGAGATTGCGTTCGCCGGTATCGATGAGGTAGCAGTTGACGGATATCTCGATCGGCAGGGCAAGATTGGCTGCCGCGTAGGCCTCGCGCACCGCCGAAGGATTGCTCATGATCTTTGACACGTCGCGCGGCGCAGTGCCGTCCGACAACGCGGTGATCCGGAACGCGCCAAGGCGGAAGCGGTAGAAGCCCGGCGCTTGGCGGGCCTCCCATCCGCCGCCGGACCGCGGCATCGACAATGGGCCCGTGTCGGCAGGACTGGCCGCCTGGATGGCCATCGAAGCTGAAGCGAGAACAAAGAGGCCGGAGAGACGCAGGAGCATGACAATTGATTGTTTCGTGATAGAAGACAAACAAACAATAGAGGATCCTCGTCGCGCCGATTAGGTGCCTTTACCGGGAGTTACTGTGCCATCAGTGGCATAATCGAACTCCGCCAATGGTGAGTCCCCCGCCATGCCTCTGGACATGAACGACACTCTGGTTTTTCTGAAAGTCGTCGAATCCGGCAGTTTCACGGCCGCGGCGGACGACTTGCGGTTGCCCAAGACCACCGTCAGCCGCCGGGTGCGCGAGCTTGAGCAACGGCTCGGCGTGCAGCTCCTGCATCGGACCACGCGCCGCCTCGGCCTGACCGAAGCCGGCACGCTCTACTTCGAAACCTGTCGCGCCATTCCCGGCCTGCTCGCTAAGGCCGATGCGGTAGTCGACCAACTGCGCGGCGTGCCGCGCGGCACGCTGCGGATCACGGCTTCGTACTCGCTGTCAGTCAATTTGCTGGGGCCGCTGCTGGCGGATTTCCGCGCTGCCTGTCCGGAGGTCGGCATCGATCTCGTGCTGAACCACCGCACGCTTGACCTCGTGGGTGAAGAGATCGACCTCGCACTGCGCATGGGCGATCTGCCGGACTCCTCAATGGCCGCGCGCTGGCTCACGACGTTTCCGAACCGCGTCTACGCCAGTCCCGCCTACCTGGCGCGCTATGGGGCGCCGGCCCATCCCCGCGATCTAGGCCAGCATGCGGCACTCGCCACGCGCGTGGCACGCCGCAGCGGTACCCATGCGTGGCCCATGCGGCAGGACGGCACGGGAGAGGCGCTGGCCGACTACCCGATCCACCCTGTGATCGAGGCTGACGATCCCGAGGTCCTGAAAGCGCCGCTGTTCGCCGGCGCGGGACTGATGATGGCCACCGACATGATCATGGCGCGCCATGCTGCTCAGAGACTGGTGGTGCCGGTACTGCCTGGATGGGTGGGCCGCTGCCCGGCCCTGCATGCGGTCTTTCCACGCGGGCAAGTGCAATCGCCAAAGCTGCGCGCATTCATTGATTTCTTAGTGCCGCGCCTCGGCGGCGACCATTTGTGCTGACACCCTCCTTCCGGCAGCGTCTGCGACACTCCAAAGGCCGACATCGTGGAACTACGACACCTGCGCTACTTCATCGCCGTAGCCGAGCATGAGAGCATCCGGCTCGCCGCTGAGCATATCCACGTCACACAGCCGGCGATCTCGCGGCAGATCCATGATATGGAGGAGGAGCTCGGCTTTGCCTTATTCTCGCGCACACCGCGCGGGCTGAAGCTGACGACCGCAGGCAAAGCCTACCTGCGCGACGCGCGCGCCGCGCTGGACCGGCTCGAAGCTGCAGCCCGCGCCGCGCAGCGGATCTCCGCAGGGGTACAGGGATACCTCCGGCTCGGCTTCGTGGAGAACAGCGGCTGGGACGGCGCCGTACCCCATGTGTTCCGGCGCTTTCAGGCAGAGGTGCCGGGCGTGCGCATCGAGCTGGTGCCAATGAACACGCCGCAGCAACTCGACGCACTGCGCGAAGGCTCGCTCGACGGCGGCTTCATCTACCAGTACGGCCCCCTGGAGCCTTCGCTAGCCACGGTGCCGCTAGCCACCAACAACGTGGTGCTGGCAGTGCCCCACGCCTGGACGCTGCCGGCCCACGACAGCTCGCGCCAGCCAACGGTGGCCCTCCGCGACATCGCTGGCTGGCCGTTCATCATCTTTCCACGTGCGGTCTATCCGCTCTACTACGACCGGCTGATCGGCGCCTGCCAGTCTCTCGGAGTCACGCTCGACGTGGTGCAGGAAGTTTCAACCGAGGCCGCCGTGCTGTCGCTGGTCTGCGCCGGCGTCGGTGCCGCCATCGTCAACTCGGCCAACCTTGGCCGACCTCCCGCGCTGGCGCGCTTCGCATCGCTTTCCGACCTGTCGATTCCCATGCCACTTGTTTTCGTGCATCACGCGGATACGACCGATCCGGCACTCGAGCGCTTCGTCGAGACCGTAGCGTCTGTGCGAGCGATGCCGTAGAGGCATCATCGCCCCTAAAAAACGGCATTTGTAGGCAATTCATTCACGAGCAATAGTGCATGCATCAGCGGCACGGACACTTACGTCCGGCCGCCCGTTTTCCCCACCAAGGAGACAGGCATGCAAGGCCACCCCCACGATCCGCTCATCCTCAACCGCAAATCCCTAATCTCGACCGAAGTCGACTACGAACGCGAAGGCTTCCAGACCGGCGTGTTGCGCGTTCCCTTTTCACATGACCGCTCGGCCTATGGCCATATCCCGACGCCCGTGGCGGTGCTCAAGCAGGGCGAGGGCCCGACCGTGCTGCTGACCGGCGGCAACCATGGCGACGAGTATGAGGGACCGGTGGCACTGATGAAACTGTTGCAGCGGATGCCATCGATGCGCATCCGCGGTCGGTTGATCGTCATTCCGGCGCTGAACTTCCCCGCCTTCCTGAACGGCTCGCGCACTTCGCCCATCGACCACGGCAACCTGAACCGTCTGTTCCCTGGCGACCGCAACGGCTCGCTCACGGCAATGATCGCGCACTACGTGGACACGGAGCTTTTCCCTCGCGCCGACGTGGTCCTGGATTTGCATGCCGGCGGTGCATCGTTCAACCACATGCCGACACTGTTGGCCGCGCTGCCGGGCGATCCGTCACGCCATGCCGAGTACATGAAGCTGGTCCACGCCTTCGCTGCGCCGCATACGATGGTGATGGATCTGCTTGGCGAAGACCGTACCTACGGCGCGGCGGCAGAGCACCATGGCACCCTGTTCCTATGCGGTGAATTCGGGGGATATGGGAGCTGCAACGTGGAAGGACTCGCCATCGTCGAGGAAGGACTGAGTCGGGTGCTGCATGCCGCCGGCCTGACACGGGACGACACTCCGCCACCGCCGCGCCACGAAACCCGCGTCATTGCCGTGAACGGCGCCCGGCACTATCTGTTCGCGCCCCGGCACGGGGTGTTCGAGCCCTGCTTCACGCTCGGGCAGGAGGTTGCCGCCGGCCAGCTCGCCGGCCGGCTGTTCGATCCTTACGCTCCCTGGGAGCCGCCGCGCGAGATGCATTTCAGCGGCAGTGGCATGGTGGTCTGTGCCCGGACTTTTGCTGGCGTCGAGCCCGGCGATTGCATCGCGCTCCTCGCTTCGCCCGCCCGGCTCGCCTGACAGCCGCGCCCCTCATCCGAGTTTCCGAGGAGATTCCATGCATCCCAACCAACCTGCGGCGCCCGCAATGGACGCCCTCCGCAACGATGAGACTGACGACACCGGCAGCCTGTCCTCGCATGCCTACGTCGTATTCTTGTTCTTCATTTGCTTCGCCTTCTCGTACATCGACCGTCAGGTCGTCAGCATCCTCGTTCAGCCACTGAAATCGTCGCTGTCGCTCAGCGACACCAAAATTGGCTTGTTGCAGGGCGCGGCGTTCACACTCTGCTACGCGACGGCGGGCGTCTTCGTAGCGCGGCTGGTCGACCGTTCGAATCGTGTGCGACTCAGCGCGGCATGCATCGCCATCTGGGCGATCTCGACCGCAATGTGCGGCACGGCGAGCAGCTTCGGCGAACTGCTGGTCTGGCGCGCGGGTACGGCAATTGCCGAGGCCGCGCTGAGCCCGGCTGCGTTGTCGATCTTCAGCGACCTGTTCCCGCCGCGCAAGGTCACGCGCGCCAGCAGCGTCTTCATGCTCGGGCCATACGTGGGAGGTGGCGTGGCGCTGCTCGGCGGAGGTGCGCTGCTGGGCTGGGCGGCCCAGCCCGGTACAGCGGCCTGGCTAGCACAGCAAGGTCTGCAACCGTGGCAGATGGTGTTCTTCGTGGTCGGACTTCCCGGCCTGGCACTGGCAGCAGTGCTGCTGGCGTCGGTCCGGGAGCCAGCGCGCCGCGGCGTGTCGGCAAACCAAGCGGAAGCTGCGCCACCGATCAGCGAGGTGCTGCGCGAACTGTTCGTGCGCAACCGGTTTTGCCTGCCCTACTTCTTCGGCTACGTTGCCCTCATCCTGCTCTTCTACTCGCACGCTGCCTGGTATCCGACCTTGTTGATCCGGAACTTCGGACTGTCGGCCAGCGAGGTCGGGAAAATGACGGGCCCTGTCTATATGCTCGGCGGCATCGCGGGTGTGCTCAGTGCCAGCCTGTTCGTGGGCAAGGTCAGCGACCGCGGTACCCTGCGCAAGGTGCTGCGCATTGCCTGCGGCGCGGCCACCTTGCTGGTGCCCGCCGCATTTGCGGCGCCGCTCGCCCCGGCATTGCTCCTGTCGCTGGCGCTCTATGGACTTTGCGCCTATGCGGCCAGCATTGTCATGGCGCTTGCACCCGTTCCGCTTCAGATCGCGATTCCTAACCGGATGCGCGGCCGCGCCGTAGCGCTGCTGGTGTTCCTGACCAATGCAATCAGCGGCGGCCTGGGTCCGTTCGCGGTGGGTTCCATCAACGAATGGCTCGGCAATCCGAAATCCGGTCTTGCAATCGCGCTTGCGGTCGTCGGCACGACGGCTGCGGCAACCAGCGCCATCCTGTATTTCATTGCCTCAAAGCGGTGCGGTCAGGCCTCTGTCGCTGGCGCAGAGCAAGTAGCGTCGGGAGAATGACCATGTTCAGCCGCAAGCCATATTCAGACTGGGTCGAACACGCCGGGCTGATCTTCTTCTCGGGAAAGACCGGCGCAAACGCGGATGGGAGCATTCCGGCTAACTTTCCTGCTCAGGCGTCGATTGCTATGTCTAACGTATCCACCGCGCTAAGCAACGCAGGCTGTGAGTGGCGTGATGTGATAAAGGTGACCGTATTCCTCACGGACATGCGTGACTACGATAGCTTCAACACCACTTACACCGAGCATCTTGACGGCGTATTTCCCGCTCGTTCTTGCGTGGCGGTCGTCGGCCTGCCACAGGGTGCAGCAGTCGAAATTGAGGTGGTTGCTCGACGAACCGCTGCACGATGACGTAGACAACGACGGCAACAGCGTCGGACCATATGAAGCCGTGCGCTGAAGGTCTAAGTTCCGTGGCCTTTGGCCGGCAGCTTCTTGCCGGCCGATTCTCTGCTGTTCGCGTAGCCACTGGCTGCGGCCGTTCTCGGCTGCAGATTCAACCGGTCGATGCAACAGCTTGATGGAATCGTTCAGCCATCGAAGTTTAGTGTCTTGCGCGGGCGTTCGTTGAGCCGCCTGGCGATGGCGTTGAGCTTGGCTTGCGAGTAGGCTGAGAGATCGGTGCCTTTCGGCAAGTACTGTCTCAAGAGGCCATTCGTGTTCTCGTTTGAGCCGCGTTGCCACGGATGCTGGGGATCGCAGAAGTAGACCTGGATGTCCGTGGCCACGGTGAAACGCTTGTGGCCAGCCATCTCTGTGCCACGATCCCCAGTGAGCGACTTGTACAGTTCCTGCGGCAGATTGCCGGCGTGCTTGATCAGCGCGAGCTTACATGCCTTTGGGCGCCGTGCGCGCTCCCAGGCGAGTTGGTCAGTGGTTCGCCAGATAGCCCTGTCTGCCACCATTTCGCCGGACCTCGCGGCTGACAGTGGAAGGAGCGCGCCCTAGCCGGGCTGCGAGGGATCGGATGGAGTGGCCGGCGACTACTGCGCGCGAAATCTCCTCTCGTTCGGCGAGCGTCAAGGCCAGCTTGGAGCGATGTCGTTGCGTTGGCTGTATCCCGCCAGTCCTCGCGAGAACCCCTTGTATCGATGAGTGGTAGCGATCTAACAGTCGGGCGCCCTGACAGAACACTGGAGAGCACCGCCATTGGCGTGTTGCACAACCGCTGAATATCCCGCCTGGTCTATCCAACCGCAGCCAGGCCGGCAGCATCATAGGTTGCACACGGTTGACCGGCATCGAGCCTGCAACTGAAGCGACGCATAAGCGTCACCGCCCTGACCAGGGACATCGGGTTTAGCGTCCACCGGTCAACTGCGCCTTAGACAACGAAGAGCGAAAGCGTCGGGGCATGGGTGAGGTGCAGCCGGTACCCCCGAGTGAATGCTCATTTTCTTGCAGCCCAATGAGAGCTGCGCATGAGAGCGCTGAAGTCTCTGCGGACGAAGCGGGGATCCTCATAGGCCATTACATCCGCCAAGCCGGTGCCCTGAGTGGACTCGGGCCGATGCTTGAGGCTGTCGTATAGAGCACGCATGAAAACTTCGGCGAAGTCGGGCGGGTGAGGATATGCCATCTCGATGGTGTCTCGCTGCTCGGCGGTGAAATCGTCGTAGCCAGCGCCCACCAGATCCATGTTTGCTCCCTGTGCAATCAGTGCGGCCAGCGGTGATACGTGCGCAGGGATACCGTTCGTTGTATGCAGCGCAATCGCAAGCCAGACTTGCTCGCTCGCGGCTTCCGATACGCCGTGGCTTCGCAGGAACTCGCGAGCGGCGTTCGCACCATCCACCTCGTATCGCAGATGGCTCTGAGCGTAATTCTTCGTCAGGCCGTAATCATGGAACATTGCTGCGACGTACAAAAGCTGCGGGTCGTGGGGAAGGCCACTTCGTTGCGCAGTTAAGGCAGCCCAATAATAGACCCGCGTCGAATGCTCGAAAAGGAACTCCCCCTCAGAATCACGTATGTATTGAGCCGCGTCGCGTGTCAATTTGCTGTCGGGGATCGCTATGTTGGGCGTTCTATCGGCCGTTTCCGAACTCTGAAGGTCCGGTGCAAGCGCCCGGCCAGCGGCACGCACGTTCGACGCTTGAATGAAACCCAGCACAAGAATTAGAAGCACGGCGCAAGCCGAACTCACCAAGCGAGCGATCTTCATAGTCCAATTCCTTTTCAACATGCGGACTTCTGCGGCCGTCCCGTCCGGCGAGAGATGGCTATTACATTTCCCCACAACTGATCGACTTCCACTAAGACCATTGCCGATGACCGTCGAGCGGACACTACACGCGTTGATGCTAGGGATCCTGCCAACTACAAGCGCATCGCGAGTCGTCGGTCACCGTGCTGAAGGTCGACTGGAGTCGATGTTCCATTCCCCTCGTTGAACGGCGATTTGTTCCTTGGGCTTCTCTTCACGGAGGCTGACCACTACCACCAGCCTGCGCTGGTCTTCGGTGCACTCGCTTTTTGCAAGTCCGATAACTTCGATTCCGACGCCTGCGGTCACCAGTTGAACGCCTCTGAAAATTTTGAGCTGCAACGTGCTGCGCCTATGCAAAGCGGCTGCAAAATTGCGTCAGAGAATCGTGCGCGGCTGATGCCGAAGTCCAGGCGCTTTTCCGTGTGAAAACCCGCAATGCTTTTACGGTTCCATCACGGCCTGCGGCGTGTTCCGGAAGCTGATTGCCATACGGTTATAGGTATTCATCAAACCGATGGCGATGGTCAGGTCAACCAGCTCGCGTTCATTGAACACGGAGCGGGCAACCTCGTAGGCCGCGTCCGGCACGCCGGTCTGCGCCACCAGCGTGACCGATTCGGCCCATGCGAGTGCTGCGCGCTCGCGGAGGTCGAAGAGATCGCCTCCTTCCCGCCACGCCTGCACCAGGGCCAGTTTTTCGACCTTTACGCCTTTTTTCAGCAGGTCGCGTGTATGCATGTCCAGGCAATAGGCGCAGTTGTTGATCTGCGAGACGCGGAGGTAGACCAGGTCGACGAGAACCGGCGACAGGTCGCTCTGCATGACGTAGCCGTAGACGCCGCCAAGGGCTTTGACGCCCGCAGGCGCAATCTGAACGTAGTCGAGACGCTTGCTCATGAGGTGACTCCTTAAGGTGGTGGATTACTTGATGGGGGTGGTCAACGCTTTGTCGTTGCTATCCACGACGAACACGGCGAGTAGCTTTGCAGGCTCTGTTGCGCTCGCGTTGCGGCTTATGCGGTGAACGGCGCCGGGCTCCTCGAAGAAGCTTTCGCCGGCATGGTAGACACGCTTCGGACCGTCATCGACCTGTGACTCGATCTCGCCAGATACGACATAGGCATAGATGAAGGCCGAGCCCGCATGCCTGTGCGCTGAAGACGCGGCACCCGGTGCGTAATCGACGACGACGGCGGTCAACGACTTGCCCGGAATGTTGGGAATGGCGTGCTGAAAGTTTGGTGTGACGGTTTCAGCCGCACCGTGCGCCGCGGCGGGCACGGCGATGCCGAAGGCCATGGCTGTACAGGCGGCTCTCGCGATGGATTGAATGTTCATGGATGTCGGGCTCCTTTGTGCTTTCGCATTGTCGTGTGACATGCGGGCACGCAAAAGCACCAGGAATGAACATTTTCACTGTACCAAGAATCGATGGCAAAGTAGGTGTCGCTGGTCCGTCAGTGGCGCCCGCGAGCGAGTTCCAGCAGGCGGGAACAGTTGGCCGGCAGCGTTCCTTCATTCAGATTCGTCACGCCGAGCAGTAGCCCCTGCTGCCCCGGATCGCCCGTGTACCAGGGAGAGAGAGGAACTGGGGCCAGCCCGAAAGCTCGCGCCCGCAAAGCGATATCGACATCCGATACGGATTGGGGAAGCGCGGCCACGACGGTCATGCCGGCGGCGGCCTGCACCCTAAGCGATTCCGAGGCCTGCTCCTTCAGACAACGAACGAGAGCTTCCTGCCGCGCAGCGTAGAGACGTTTCATTCGTCGCAGATGGCGAAGATAGTGTCCGTCGTGCATGAACTCGGTCACGGCGTGCTGCACGGCTGCAGCCGGGGCGGGCGAAAGGCACGCCGCGACGTCGCCGAAGTGGCGTGCCATGGCGGGAGGGGCGATGAGAAACCCCAGGCGCAGTGCCGGGCTGATCGTCTTGCTGAAGGTCCCGACGTGCAGCACCCGTCCGTCCTGATCAAGCGAGGCCAATGCCGGTGCGGCCCGTCCTTTCAGCTGCAACTCGCCGAGGTAATCGTCTTCGACGATCCAGGCATCGTGTTGTTTGGCCCAGCCGAGCAGTGATATCCGTCGAGCGAGAGACATCGTCATCCCGAGCGGGGCCTGCTGGCCCGGTGTCACCACCGCGAGGACGGCTTCGGGTGCAATCCGGATGCCGGCGTCGATATCGAGCCCGTCCGCGTCGACGGGCACTCCTGCCACGGTCATGCCCGCCAGCCCGAGCGCCGTACGCGTGAGCGGGAATCCCGGGTTTTCCATCCAGGCTTGTCTGCCTTCCACGCGCAGGGCACGAATCGCGAGATTGAGCGCGCCGGAGAAACCTGCAGTGACGAAGACCTGGGACGGACTGCATCGAAGCCCGCGTGAGACACCAAGATATGCCGCGATCTCCTGTCGCAATTCCGGTTCGCCGCGTGGATCGGGGTAGCCGACAGGAGCCGCTGCCGCCCGGCGCGCCGCGCGCGCCTGAATGCGTGACCAGAGCTTGAACGGAAAGGCGTCCTGGGAAGGCACACCCATTTGAAACGCCAAAGGCGCCGCGTTGAAATCGTAGAACAGATCAGGCAGCGGCGGCGCCTCGGGAGACCACCCGGTCGTCGTTGGCGACGGCCGCGCGGCTACCCGGGTGCCAGCCGCACCCAGGCCAATCGCGAACTGCTCGTCGATCAGACGTTCATAGGCGGCCCGCACGGTGCCCCGGGACACGCCGAGCTGGGCGGCCAGATCCGACCAGGAGGGCAACCGCGCGCCGGCGGCAAGCTGGCCCGACTCGATCGCATCTCGAATCGAGCCGTAAATTTGCGCCGATAGAGAGATGCGTCCGGAGCGATCGAGGCCGATAGAAAGCTTTGTCATGGACGCGATAGTACATTCGGATTGTTCGATCTTGGGTCTATTCCATGACCCAATGGAAGCGTAACTTTCTCTGTGTAGCGCCGCCAGACAATTCCCATGCGGGACCAGCGGACCACGCGGCGCGGTCCGGAAGTCAAGTGTGTCGCAGAAACCGCACGCTATCTACAGATCGAGGAACCCGATGAAGCAGGATGAAACAGCGCCGGCGAACGACATGGCTGGCGTCGTCATTCCCGACAGCCAGCTCGCGCGGGAGGTCGCGCAGCTCATTCGCGACACCGAAAGCGAACTGCTGTTCAATCACTCGACACGCGTCTACTTGTGGGGCGCGCTGCTGGGAAAACGAAACGGCGTCGCCTTCGACCCGGAACTGCTCTACGTTGCGTCCATGTTTCACGATATCGGTTTGACGTCGGCCTATCGTGAAAGCGAACTGCGTTTCGAAGTGGACGGCGCCAACGCCGCGCGCGATTTTCTGCGCAGCCATCATGTTGACGAGGCGGACGTCGCGAAAGTGTGGACCGCTGTGGCGCTCCATACGACGCCGGGCATTCCCGAGCACATGCATGGTGAAATCGCGCTCGTGCAAGCCGGGGCTGGAATGGACGTGGCGGGACGAGGCTTCGATGCGCTTACGGAGGAACAGCGTGCAGCGGTGGTCGCGGGCTATCCGCGCGGTGCTGATTTCGCCGGGCAGATGATCGATGCCTTCTACGACGGCATGAAGCATCGCCCGGGCACTACGTTCGGCACCTTCAATGACGACTTTCTGGCGTACAAGGATCCAGGCTTCGAGCGCGTGAACTTGTGCAGCATCATCTTGAATTCCCGTTGGGGCTGACGTCCTTGCGGACCATACGGCCCAACTCTCTTATGCCTTTCAGGATTTTCCGATGTTCAAACGTACATTCTTGGCAACGGGCGCCAGCAAGGGTATCGGGCGTGCGTTGTCGAACCGGCTCGCCGCCGACGGCCACCAGGTCGTCGGTCTCGCACGCGGCGCCGACGATTCAAGTTTTCCCGGCACACTGGTTTCAGTCGATCTGACGGATCGAAATGCGACCGCGCGTGCGCTCGAGGGGCTGGCCGAGCGCTACGCCTTCGATGGCGTCGTCAATAACGCTGGGTTCGTCCGGCTGGCCGGTGTTGAAGCGATCGATCTCGACGATCTCGAAGCGTCTTTTCGTCATAATCTCACTTCTGCCGTGCAGACCGTACAAGCCCTGCTGCCCGGCATGCGGAAGCGAGGGTGGGGGCGAATCGTCAATCTCTCCAGCCTTGTCGTTCTCGGCGTGGCCAACCGCACGGCTTACGCTGCGGCGAAAGCCGCGATGATGAGCTTTACGCGCACGTGGGCGCTTGAGCTTGCGCAGACGGGCATCACTGTCAACTCCGTCGCGCCTGGGCCCACCGAAACCGAACTGTTCCGGCAGAACACACCCATGGGCAGCCAAGCGGAGCAGCGCTTTCTTTCGCTCGTGCCGATGAAGCGGTTTGGCAAGCCTGAGGAATTGGCTGCGGCTTTAGCATTCTTTCTGTCCGAGGATGCGGGCTTTATCACTGGACAAACGTTATTCGTTGACGGTGGCGCGTCGGTGGGAAAGGCGGCGTTCTGATCGCCTACCTGTCATCGTGCTCGAAGTAGGCGGGGCGCAATACCGCGCTTCGCAAATACGCTCGAAACGACTTCGCGACAGCCGCTAGCGCGTTAGTGGCTAGATTCACAATCTCTCTCTCCGGTTCGTCAACCGCTCTCGGCACAATGACGAACTTCTACGCCGCTCCAGCAATGGGGTGGCTCTTCTATACCCCCAGCGAACGACTGTTGCACTCCATCAAGGGACGCCCATGGCAGCGAGTGCTGACTGGCCGAAGCGGGTCTGAGACAGCCGCACCTTGGCGGTGGGTAGCCAGGCAAAGACGGCCAGGAGCCGACTTTCAGGATTCATGGTCGAGCGGCGGCTTGGGACTGCGTCAGGGACGTTCGCCGTTGAAAGCTGAGAGTTATCGGCCTCACTAATCGGCCGCTCAGCCCATCGAACAAGCATCCGTCGTGTCCGTGCTACTGCAGAGAGTAGTGCAAGCCGGCGTGGCGTCTCAATCCGCCGAAACCCGCAGCTCATGCTCACCAGCGCGTACAGCGTGGGTCCCGGACGAACGCCCTTCCCGCCTCAGCATGGCCAGCAACCAGTCCAGGTCTGATTCCGGTGCATAGCCTAAACGGAACTGCTTGCGCATGAGAGCCACCAGCCTGAGTTGGACCGGGCCGCCACCAGTGGGATCGAGCGTCACGAAATACATCAGCGCGAGGTCGGGACGATAGGTTTCGTAGCCGCTGATTCCTTCGTAATCGTTGATGAAATCCCCACAGCCGTAGAGGATCGGCTTGCCTCCATGCAGCTCGATGGCCATCGGGTGGTGCGACGAATGGCCATGCACGACGTCCACGCTGGCTTGGTCGATCAGGGCTCGCGCGAAACGGCGCCGCTCCGCATCCACCTCGTAGCCCCAGTTCGGCCCCCAGTGGATCGACATGACGACCACATCACCGCTGCGGCGCTCCACGCTGATCCGGTCGCGAAGGCGCTCGACGCTCGCCGCGGAGCAGTCGTGCAACAGCGCAACGCCTGACCGGTTGCCGGTGGCTTCCCAGTTGGACGGTGTGCCGGCACTCGTCATGGCGAAGGCAAAAACCAGAATGCGTCCACCATGGGGAACTGGGAGCACGGCCGGTAGTGCAGCCTCTCGCGAATCGCGCCCTGCCCCTGCAACGGCGATCCCGGCCGCCCGCAGTGATGCCAGTGTTTGTGCCAGTCCCGCCCGCCCCCAGTCCAGCACGTGATTGTTCGCCAGCACCGCACAATCCACGCCTGCCGCGCCGAGACAGATGACATTTGCGGGATGCATTCTGTAGTGAACAGCCTTGCCAGGCCAGGCGTCATCGCTGCTGGTAACCGCGGTTTCCAGATTGACAATGCCTACGTCTGGCTGGTGACGCTCCAGTTCGGACAGTGCCTCCCCCCAGATATATCCGGGCGGTACCGGCCGTGCAATTGCCCCACTACGGCGTTCGGCGAGCTCGACGTAGTCGAGGGCCGAGCGGACGAACGACTCATGCAGCCCTGGCTGGCCGGGCGACGGCAGAATCTGGTCGATGCCGCGCCCGGTCATCACATCACCGCAAAGGAACAACCGAATCGTGCTCATTTTTGGCTCCGTCCGGGCATCTCTTGCCCCAGTTCTCAGGCACAGGATATCCCTCGGTAGCCATGCCGGACTACAGTCCCGTCGCGCCCCAGCAAATTGAACTCATGGGGATAGCGGCCGGCGTAACTGCTGAACGTTGCGCAGGTTGCCATTGCAGGTATCGTGTGATGCACACCGTTAATCTACAGTTTCCTTGGCCGGGCTGGAGGTGGTGGACCGAGGCAATGGTCTCGCTTACACCGGATCCGTGCAAAGTGATGGAAGTGTTTTGCTTAGGGGGCATACCGGCGAGCCAAACAAATGGATCTCGAATCCAGCCCAAGGGACATTCACGAAGTTGGTCAGCTACTTTGAGATTCGCCACGAATACATGGCTATGACCCGCGACCAGTTGGCCATGATCTACCCTTATGAAGACCGCTCACGCCGGGCTGCCAGAGGTGGATTTCATCCCGACAGCCTCGTCCGCTACGGCGTCATCATCGGCGCCGAACCGGCCAGCCACAACGGCGGCGCAAAACCAGACCTTATCGGCCACGCAGACCGGCAACAGGCTGACGACGGGCTTCCCGACGGTGCCGCGCGGTGCAGCTATCCATGGGAAGATCGCAAGCACCAAGGACGCGACGCCGGTGCTGTACGTGTTCGATGCGAAGGCCGGTGAGTAGCTCGATATCACGGCGACAGCGCCGAAGTTCAACCCGGGTTTGGCGACCTATAGGGGCGACGATCAGCAGCGTGTTGAGGCCCAGGCTGGTCAGAGTCCGCGGACCACGACGCTGAACATCAAGCAGACCGTCACCTACCTAGTTGTCGTGTATAGCGCGGATCCAGGCAAAGGTGGCGATTTCACGCTGCAGGTCAATATGCCCTTCCCCGTGTCTGATCCGTCGCTGAAGCGCCCGATCGCTCAGAAGTAAGCCCGCCCACGCAGCAATCACAGTTGCCGCCCCCAACAAAGTACCCGCTTGCCGGGAACGACGAGCGGGTGCGTTGAGTCCCCCACGCTCCTCGACAGCACTAGGTGGACGCCTCTAGGCACGGCCGATTGCATCCCAAACGCAATGGCAAGCCGGTGGCAGTCTTCAGCCATCTCCTGCCCTACGCCCACCGGTCCAGAAGGAACGCTCGGTTGTGCTCCGCGTCGGGCCCCACCCGGCCATCAACGGACTTTAAGCCGCAGTCTCATACGGACATTCAAACGCCCCTCCGCTACCTGAATGCCTTTCTTCACCCACAACTGCCTCGACCATCTTGGAAGCAAGGATTGCTTACAAGATGGGCATGCGCTCGCGTCGACTGCGGGCGCGCGGGCCGCCGAGGGAAACCATGCCTGGCCCGGTCCGCAAGCGCCAGTTGGCCAGGCGGCCTGAGCGAGCGGGCTAAATCCACTGTGGTATTCCACCTGCCGGCAACGTAGTGATCCAACTATGCACCGGTCGACAGGATTATCTTACCCACGCTTTGGTTCGACTCCATGCGCCGGTGCGCTTCGGCGGCCTGAGCCAGCGGGTACACGCTGTCCACCACCGGCACCAGTCCGCTCTCGGTAAAGCCCGGCAGCCAGCGCTGCGCGAAGCGCGCGACCATCTGCCGCTTGACCTCCGGCGTACGCGATTTCATCACCGTGCCGATGATCTGCAGATGGCCGTAAAGCAGCCGCTCCAGTGGCAGATTGGCACCTTCTGCGCCGCCAAGCAGGCCGACCTGCACCAGCCGGCCGCCATTGGCCAGCGACAGGACGTTTCGTTCCAGGTAGGAACCGCCGATGAAATCAACGATCACATCCACGCCTTTGCCACCGGTTTCGCGCTTTACCACCTCGCCAAAATCCTCGGCCTTGTAGTCGATCAGCACGTCCGCGCCGAAGCCGCGAACGCGCGGCAGCTTGCCGCTATTGGCCGTGGCGAAGACCCGCGCGCCCGCCGCACGCGCTAATTGCACAGCGGCCGAGCCCACGCCGCTCGCGCCCGCGTGGATCAGAACCTTGTCGCCAGCCTGCAGACGACCAAGGTGCAGCAGCGCCTCGTGCGCCGTGACAAACACCTCTGGAATCGCGGCGGCGTGCACGTAGTCAAGCCCGTCGGGGATGCGCATGGCCTGCCGGTAGTCGATGCGCGCCACCTCGGCATAGGCGCCGCCGCCCACGATGCCCATTACGCGGTCGCCAGTCGCAAAGCCGGCCACCGCTGCGCCGGCAGCGATCACCTCGCCGGCGATCTCCAGGCCCATCACCGTGGAATCGCCAAAGCTTGCGCGCCCATAGCCGCCGCGGCGGTGGATGATGTCGGCGCGGTTCACGCCGGCGGCGTGGGTGCGCACCAGCAGATCCTGCGGGCGCATTTCTGGCACGGGCAGATCACGCAGTTGCAGAACGTCGGCCTCGCCGAAGTCCTCGAAGTCGATGGCTTTCATGGGAATGTCCTTTGGATGGGCCGGAGACTGATGGGGAGTTCGGCGATACGCGGCCCGGTTTCTGTGCCAAGGCCTTAATGTAGGTCGGCGCCGTGATGCAGTCATGCTGATATATTCGCGTTCAGCAATGCATTTTTGCATCACCTTATTTGCCTCCTCCCAAGGATCGATCCGACATGAACTGGAACGACACACGGGTATTCCTCGCCGTGCAGCGCGAGCGCACTCTGCGGCGCGCTGCCAAGGTAGTCAACATGGACCAGGCCACCGTGGGCCGGCGTATCGCCGCACTAGAGCACGCGCTGGGCGCCACGCTGTTCCTGCGCACCTCCGATGGATACGTGCTGACCAGCGCGGGCGAGAACGCGCTCAGGTCCGCCGAGAAGATGGAGCAGTCGGCCCACGAACTGGCTCGGCAGGCGCAGGGCATCGATACCCGTCTGGAAGGCGAGGTGCGCGTGACCACCACCGACACGCTGGCGCTGGCGTTCCTGATCCCGGCCATCGAGCGGTTGCACGCCGAGCACCCGGACGTGCGGGTGCTGCTCAACACGTCCACCCAGATGATGAACCTGGCCCGGCGCGAGGCGGATATCGCGGTGCGCACGATCAAGCCCGAGAACCCCGACCTGGCGGCCCGACTGCTGGCCCGCTGGACAGTGGGACTGTACGCATCGAGGACATACCTGAAGCGGCACGGCGAACCGGCCGTCGGCACCGGCTTCGCCGGGCACGACCTCGTCATCTACCAGCCCCACACCAGCGGCAGCCGCCTTCCAACGCTGGTGGGTGAGCCGACCCACACAGGCCGGCTCGTGTCGGCGGTCAACTCTAGCCTGATGCTGCGCGCCACGATCCGGGCCGGCATTGCCATCGGCGAAGTGCCGGTGCACCTGGCCGAGCGCGACGGACTGGTGCGGATCTGGCCCAAACGCGAGCGTGCACAGCCCTACGAGGTATGGCTGGTCACACATCAGGATCTGCGCCACACCGCCAGGGTGCGGGCGATGATCGACGCCATTGTGGCGGAATTCGAGGGCAGCCGCTGAGCACTTGGGGGCGGGGTATTGGCAGCCACAAAAATACCAAGTTGCCAGGAATTTCTGAAGAACACATCCTAGGCCTTGGACGGCCGAGCCGACCGAATGAGCGGTCGTCCGCAGGACGGGTGCCTCTGGACTGAAGAGTGCCCGCGATCAAATAACCTGGCGATCTCATGAATCGTATCTCCCTTGCGCCAGCGATCCCACATGAGTGCCTTCTGCGCCTCGGAATAATAGATCCTCGGCCTCTGCTTCATTTGCAACACCTCCACTGCTCACACAGATTCTAGATGTTGCATCGACCGGTTGATGCCGCAGTAGATCGGTAACCGATCTTAATCCGGCCCTCAAAGGGCTCAGGACGTCATGTTTTGATGGCCGATACGTAACGGGCGACGTTACGCCCCAATACCTGGAGAAGCTAGGTGAGCTGCGGCGATGCTAGCTCTCTCATCAAATGGAAGAACCCGTTCCCACTACTACGACTGCCCTCTCCGCGTCGGCATACAGGGTATTGCGATAGCGCAGCGAACGCCGAGCCACTTCGACGCGGTGGTTTGAAAGCGTGGTGAACTTGCGAATCAACGGGTAGTGCGAAGCGGCGTCTGCCATTCTCAGAAGGTCGCGCGCGCTAGATACTTTGTGTGGCGACAGTCCCGTCGGATCCTGAAAGCGGGTGTGATGCATGCCAAGCGCACTGGCCTTCTCGTTCATTTTCGCGACGAACGCTGACTTCCCGCCGGCAATAGAGCGCGACAATGCAGAGGCCGATCGATTCTCCGATGCCATCAAGGCCAAGCGGAGCATCTCACCGCGTGCGAGTGTGGCACCGACCGGAAGGCGGGAGGGCGAATGCTTGATCAGGTCGACGTCGGCTGGCTCGATGGTCATCGGTTCGTCCAGCGCCAGATGCTGGTCGGGGTCATCGTGCTTTCGGTGCAGATTGATACGCTGAGAAGCGAAATCTCCAATGCCGCCAACGACTTACGGCATAGGAAAAACCGCCCTGGGGATCTTCGCAAGTCATTGATATAGCGGAACATTGCCCCGTTAACCGTATCAATTTTCACGGAAAGGCCGATTACCCCAAAGCCGACGAGATGTGCAAGCGTCTGGGACCTGAAACGAATCCCTAAGCGAGGGACCTCTTGTCCCGAGACATACAATGGTTAAATGTGCCCCTGCAAAAGTGGCGCATCGGGCGCATCGAATTTTGAAAAAGCAAATAATACGTTCTGTTTGACTTAGACTTGGCTATTATTGTTTGCATCATGCCCAGAAAAGCCAGCGCTGTTTCAACCCTGCCAGGCCCGGTTAGCCGGTCGCTGATTCAGCTCGGCCAAAATCTGCGACTTGCGCGCAAGCGGCGCAAAGAGACCATGGCAGCGTTCGCCGAGCGGATGCAGGTCTCCGTCCCGACACTACGGAAGATGGAGCAAGGCGACCCGACAGTGTCGATCGCGGTCTATGCAATGGCCCTATGGCTGGTCGGCCGTCTCAAATGGCTTCCGGAGGTGGCGAATCCTGCCGCGGATGAGGTCGCGCTCGACCTTGAGATCACCCGTATTCAACGGCCTGCGGCCACCAAATCGTCGCAGTCGCAGTGGAAAAAATCATGACCGGCCACCTGTACGTCTGGCTCTACCAGCCTCACAGCCATGAACCTGTGCTCTGCGGGCGCCTGGATCTGATCGGTGGTAGGCAGTGCCTGTTCTCTTATGCGCCGGACTATCTGCGACGTAAAGACGCTATCGCCCTCTCGCCCGACTTGCCCCTCCGGAATGGCCAGTATGCAGCGCCGTCCGGCTTGGAGCTGCATCCGGTCTTCGAAGATGCAGGACCGGACCGCTGGGGCCGGCGCGTTATCGATCGGGCTTTCAATCCGCGTCGGCGCGCATCGATCGACTACCTGGCCTTGGCTGGCGAGGATCGGATTGGCGCGCTTGGGTTCGCCTCGACGGCGGATTCCTACGAGGTCAACCATCCACCCGTATTTCACCGCGGTGACTTGCCAGGCCTGATCGAAGCTGCGCGCGCCGTCGAACTGCAGTTGCCTATCGATGATCGTCTTCGCCAGTTGCTGCGCCCGGGCGGCACCGCCGGCGGCGCCCGTCCGAAGGCGATTATTGATGATGACGGCAGCTCGTGGATCGCCAAGTTCGCCGCCGAAGGCGATGAGGTGGACTTCTGCGCCATTGAGCATGCCTCACTCGTGCTGGCGCAGGCCTGCGGCATCGACGCGCCCGAGTCTCGGCTTGTCCAGTTGGGCCGCCAGAACACGTTGTTGGTCAAGCGCTTTGACCGGGAGCCGGGCGGCGGCGGCCGCATTCACTTCGCGAGCGCGCGCACGTTGCTGCTTGCCGAAGGGATCCCGGAGGAACAAATGTCCTACGCGGACATCGCGGAGGTAGCGCGCCGCTACTCACCTGAGCCGCTTGAGGACTGTCTCCAGATGTTCCGGCGCATGGTCTTGAACATCCTGATCGAGAACACCGACGACCACGCCAAGAATCACGCCTTCCTGCATCACGGCGGGGAAAACTGGCGGCTATCGCCGGTCTATGACGTCCAGCCGCAGTTGCAGGGGATTCCGTATCAGCAACTGATCGTCGGCGACCACGGAACGGATCCGACGCTCGCAAACGCCCTCTCGCAAGCCAGCCGCTTCATGCTCACGCCTGCCGAGGCACACGCCGAAGTCGAGAAGATTGTGGAGACCGTGTCGGGCTGGCGCGAGGTCTTTTTCGAGTCCGGCGTTTGCGAACGAGACATCCGAGAGCTTGAGCGCTTCATAGTGCGTGATTCGGAATTACCGCCGTTGCCGACCCGACGGCGCACCGAACGTGGAGTCTAGGCGCGGTCGCACTGCAGCTTACCGAAAGTTGCTAAACGAAATGCAGTTGGTCACCTGGCCGAATCCCTGCAGCCAATCACCGCGCAGCCTTTGGAAAATCCGCTACTTCGTCGATACCGAGTTCACCGATTTTCTGGACTGCCAGCTGATCAGCGTTGCGATCGTCGGCGAAGACGGGCGCGAGTTTTACGGTGAGTGTTCCGACTTCGATCGCCGACAGTGCAGCGCCTTCGTGCGCGAGGCCGCGCTTCCGCAACTCGGGCAGGGTCCGAGCCGGTCGGTCCGCGCCTCGACGTTTAGCCTGTCATCAGTTCCACAATGCGGGCAGGCAAGCCCCGTGGGTCTCGAATACGGTCGTCATCAGATACTCCGTTGGGTTTGAGTCGGTCCAGTCCCGCCTGGGGCTGCACCAATCGCTTTAGAGGGCTGCCTGCTGGCGGTGCACAACCGGCGCGAGTCGAACCGCGCACAGCCCGGACGGTCAGCCATGCAACTGGCGAGTAGGCGATACCGACGCAGAGCACGCCCACCCAAACAGGAGGCGCGACGGAATCGGCGCCGTAGCCCAACGTGGCCAGCAACGCCAGCAGGAACGCGGCAGAGACTTGCGCTGCTCCCTCGCCGTCAAAGGCAGACACCTCCCCAAGAACCTCCTTGAGCTGGCCCCCTAGGAAAGCAGCCAACGGCGCGACGATAGTCGCCGCGATCAGGAGCGACGTGATTAGGGTGAACGTTTGGGATTCGTAGATAGGCTGCATGGGCATCACCGGTCGTTGAGTTGATATACCCAGCCTACTGATTGCGAGACGACCCACGCAAATTCAAATGACTTGCAAATCCCGGTCGACGGGGAGAATGTCACGGCCGGTCTGACGATGCGCAAGTGCCGTCTGTCGCCGAGAAAGCCCTGGCGCGTTGGGTCGACTTCAAACCCGAATCAACCCGGCTCCCTTAGTCGGATCAGATATCCGCAGAAGAACCAGATTCGGTCCAAACGAAAACCGCAAAAATCATTGAGCTTGCCCACTATTGCGGACCCGGATATACAGAAACACTACTTCCCGCCATCGCCTTTCTCACGGCTCGCGGTTTCATGGTGCAAATCTCTTAATCGCTCTGCCGGCTTTTGTCCACCAGAACCGCCAGTTCGGTGAGCGTGGATTACTTTCCCATAATAACCACTCGCCTTCAATGGAGAGTTACCCATCTCGCCTGCAGTAGCCGCCGTACCTTGGCGCGCCTTCCTATTCGACCCGAATTGGCCACGCATCAGATAAAGAGAAAAGCGGGTGCCCTCTTCGCCGAAAACCGCTAACGACGAAAGCCAAAGATACCTTCTGACGCGGTTGTAAATATCTTGATACCGTTCCCCTTCGTCCAGAAGGGAGTGCAGCATATTCATAAACTCACCGACTACCTCCCGATCGGGTTCGTCAATGCTGACCAGTCGATACTTTGGACGTTGCACCTCATCCGCTACCTCCGGCCCCGAATCAATCTCTAACCTGGCAATCCCTGCCGTCCAGTCGGCCTTTCGCAGACGCTGCTTTGCAGTCTTGACCCGCAACTTGCTCTCGGACTCATCGGCCCATGCCGCATGCTCGCATTCAACAGGACGGAGACCTGAGGCGAGTCCGGCCCGCAACCACGTCCCGACCAGAGCATTTGGGCTAAGGGTCTTGTGCGACGCCAGAGCACGCTTATCGAGGTAGCGCAGCAATCGGTCAAACTCTCGCTTTGAGAACGTGCGCTTGCGCTGTGACTTGGACGAATAGCGAGTCGCGGTTGCCCCGGGTTTGGTTCCCTTGAAGCCATCCTTCGGGCAGCCAGTCAGAAGGATCACCCTCGATTGCATGACGTCCTCGTTCTGAGGCAGTCCCTCCAGCCAGTACAGCACCGCGGCCCTGGTCGTGTTTCAGGTGGACGGTCGCATTTCAGGCGCGCGTCGCAGCAAAAGGTCGACGATCTCGAGTGGCCCGACAACACGATACATATGGGAGCCCCTGTCCTTGGCCACGATCCGCCTCCATAGGGAATCAACCGCCTTGTGATAGCGATGCAGGATGCTATCGGACACCCTCTGCACGGCCGGCCCGAACGGCTTACCGGATGTCGCACTGATCGGATGTGGCGGACGACCAGCCTTCCCATCAGATAAATCCGCCGGCCGGTCCCGCTCCTTCGAGTCCACGTCCGCCGCAAGCTCACCCCGTCCATGTGGCATCTGCGTCAGGACGTAGTACGGTATCAGCCCCCTCTCAGCAGGCGACCTGAAGTCGAACTGGCTCACTATGCGGATCTCGCCCGGAGGATGCTCCTTCAGGTCCTCGTCTGCCAACTGATTCGCACTGCCCTGCGGCTCGGCCTCGCCCTCAAACTCGTCTTTACACTTAATCATCTTCCACCAATCTCAAATTGGACGCTTCTACCTCTCAGACTTTACTACACACGTTATGTCGGGTGCATTAAGTGATATTGAAAAATGTGATATCTCCACCTCCATCAAGTGTGAACTATTTTTGATGGTCTGGCCGCCGCCAATGCTGACTCGAATTGATCCGAGAGGCGCCAAGATTCGCCGCCAGCTAAGCGCTAGACGGGTCTGCGCTGAAGCCGCCCAACCTTGCATTCGTTGAAGAAAAATCCGATTGAATCGTCGTCACGGAACCTAGACGTAAAGGATGTGGCGTACTTCACATATATATTTTCGATGTGAAATCGTTGTTGGATAGCAATCCTAAATATGCGAAGTCCGTAAGCCCTAGAACTTCTCTTTTTTCTATGTTAATCAAAGGGTTAACGTGATGACTGTTAGGTCCACGTGCTCTTTGTATTGAACAGCGTCGGCTTTGTATTGAACAGCGCGGGGTTTGTATTGAACAGAGCCACTGCGTAATATGTGCCTTACCGGCGCGCGGAACCTGGCTTGTGATGTCCGCTTCCACGCTCAACGTGTCGCCGCCGCGGCGCGTCCCCTCTCAACGTCTAATTGTTGGGTCCTTCCGCACCCCAAGGCGCGTCAAGGCCAGCTTGGATGCGCTTGAACGGCATTCCAAGCCCGATGGCTACGCGCTCCAATGCGCTTGAATGCGCTATGACGCGCTCGAACGGCATCCAAACCCAGACCGCTACGCGCTCCAATGCGCTTGAATGCGCTATGACGCGCTCGAACAACATTCAAAGCCCGACCTCTATGCGCTCCAATGCGATTGAATGCGCTTGACCGGAACTCGAATGGGCTTTAGCGTGGGAATTAATAGATGACGCGACGGCCTGACTGGCCTATGTATCGCGAACAAGGGAGGGAGAGAGAGAGCTCGGTCGTTCAGCGGCGGACCGAAGTCCAATGCGAGTCGCCCGATTGGGTCGACTGCGTAATGGGCGAGGCCGGGTTCTGGTGCTGGCCGGTGAGAGGGATGGATGCCGCGTAGACAGCTCGGCGCGCCGGCCTACTGCCCGCGATATCGAGGCTCGTGCTCGGCAGTTCGAGCAGCACGAAGATGGTCGTAGAAGGATGCGCTCTCTTCCTTGGCGCGCTCGATCACGCCATCCGTCAATTGAATGATGTGATCCACCACGTTTTCCACGTCCTCGAACTGGATACGCTGAACACTCCCGGCCCGAACTTATAGGCCTTGAAGTACAGTGCCGTGGTAATCAGTGCGAAAATAGCCAGGGCACATGCAAAGAGGTGATAGTGTGCCGCATTCCCCCGAATCGCCGCCACGTCACCAGTAAGGAGGATGCGTGCCAAGCCGATAGGAGATGCGCCGAGGACGAAAGCCGAAAACGCGGCAGTCGGCACCAGAACAGCCATGGTCAGCGAGCGGGAATTCATGATGCCCTTGATAGCACTGGTTTGTGCAGTCACGACGCCGGTGCCGAGAGCCGCCATTACAGCGGTGAAAGGGGCCAAGCCCTTTTCCGACATATTGTGATTGGTGAACTTCATAATGTATCCCCTTTTAACCTGCCACACCCGGCGCAGCGACCTACCTTTGTCTTCAGCCGGGCCGTAGATTACTCGTTTCAGCGCTGGATCTTCCTTCGAATGCACTCACAGTTCGTGGGTTTGTCCCAAAGTTCGTGGGCTGGATTCTCAAAGTTGATGGGTACATCGGGTCATCCTTCACCACAGCCAATGCCGCGGGAATGTCCGCTCACCCGCAATGACTCTCATCGTGGTGATCGATAATGTCGCAATCGCCTCACCGGTACGATCGATCTGCACTATAAAATGAGCGTTATGGTCGATTCGCACTGTTTATAGGGCATGACTACTGCGACGCCTTAATCGTTTGAGTCCGAAGAAGCCCTGCGAGCGATTGGCGCCGGCATCGGGACAGCCTGGCTACGCCGCGGCAAGTTGACCGCTCTGGCGGCTCAACGGACACGGGGTATGCGCAAAACCTGGGGCCGCCTTAAGGAGCTTCCGTCGACGGTGGTCGTCACCGAGGCGCCTGTTTCCCCCAAACGCAAATAGCCCACGGACGCGCAAGATGCCTAGAAGCAACGTATTTTTCTGCGGAGACCCGCATGGCGAGTTCGGCCCGCTGATCGAAAGTGTCCAGCGGTATCGTCCGGAAGCCGTGGTGCTCGTCGGCGACATCCAAGCCAAGCGTCCGCTGGATGAGGAGCTCGCCAGTATTCTGCAATTGACGGAAGTGTGGTGGATTCCCGGCAATCATGATACCGATAGTGATACCGACTACGACAATCTATTCGGCTCAGGCTTGGCTGACCGCAATCTCGATGGCCGTGTCGTCACGATCGCAGGCGTCCGGATCGCGGGGCTGGGGGGCATTTTTCGTGGTCAGGTATGGATGCCACCCGAAGCACCGCGCATCGTGAGCGAGTCCGACTATCTTGCCCAATGCGGAAAAGGGAATTACTGGCGGGATGGTTTGCCGCGGCGTCATCGCAGCACCATCTTCCCGCAGACGTACCACGCGCTGTGGAATCAGCGAGCGGACGTCTTGGTGAGCCATGAGGCTCCAGCGTGTCACCCGCATGGTTTCGATGCGATTGACTCGCTGATTGACGTCATGGGCGTGACCCGCGCATTCCATGGTCATCATCACGAGTCGGTTATTTACCCTGGCAGTGGTTCGTGTCGCATCGTCGGTCTAGGCGCATGCGCAGTTTCCACGCTCGCGGGCGAATGGGTGACCGGGGTCTCGGCTTGACGGGCGGCACCCAAGCCGATAGCCGACCGACAGAGCGGACAAACGGAAGGCCCCGCGTTTCAAAACTGTCCCGTTCGAGAAAAGGTCCGCTATGCAATCTTGTCGGTGACAATGCGCCGATCATTCTTCGCCCCCCGTAGTCCCCGAGTAGCATGGACCAACGAATCCCTCAGTCAATGGCATTTTGAGAGGCATGACAGCTACCAAGCCGGTTAGGGTGTCCAATACGGCAACGTAGATGCACCCGCATTGTCAATGACCATGGCCACACTTTGTGCAGCTCGAGTAACGGCCACGTAAAAGCTCGCTGCTGGTACTGGCTCCAAGCTTGATCCCTTACGCACGAAGTCGGTAATACCTGCCGTCGGCATGATAAGCACACGCTCAAATGTTGAGCCCTTCGCGACCTTGAAGTTCATGAAATCCAGATTGAACTCCTTGCCTGAGCCAGCCATGCTTCGTAGGCACTGTGGCGCGAATCGTTCTACATAGTCCCTCACGTGCTTCTTCGTTAGAAGGAATACGCCGTCGTGATCCGTCATCGCATCGTTGCGAGAGACGGTTGAAGGGAACGCCCAGCTCGCGTCGAAAATCGTGTCGGAGAATGCAGCAATTTTCGGATGGCATCGCCATGTCTCGACACTCTCCCTAATGGCCAGCCTTCCCAGTTGTTCTCGCTCACGGAACCACTTGACTGTTTCTGCATAGGCATACTGTTTGTTCTTAGTGCTGCGCGGGTTCGTTGCCAAGACCGATTGACGGATATCTCCAACCATCCGGATGTGAATAGACGAGTGCAGCAGCGCGTCTACAATCTCCCAATCATGAGCGCTCAGGTCTTGCACTTCGTCTATTAGTATCTCGTCGTACAAACTCTCCAGGCGTTTCAGCAAAGCGCCTTCGCTTGCGCCTACGAGTTCGCTCGAAAGCCGCCCCAGTTCACATGCATACGCTGCGCCATGAACATCGAGAAATCGCGACAAGCCTGTCGCGTGCCTGTGCGGTCGCCCTTCAAAACTGAATCCTAGAACCCGCTTGCCAGGAAACTTGAACAGGAGAAAAGGCAAAATGCCGTAACAGGAAGGTGAACCATCCCATCACCTCGATGCCCAGGTGATCGCCGGCTCGCTGACCCAGTCGGCGTCGCAGTTCTTCCTGATTCGCCTGGGTAAAGGTCAGCACGAGCGCGCGACGCTCTGAAGAAAGCCCCGCGCAATGATCGACGATGCCTTGAGTCTTGCGCGAGCCGGCAACAGCCAGGGTGAGCAGGTTAGCCATGGATGAACGTGGCGGCGGCGCGCATGTAGTCGGGAGGCGTAAGCGTGGTCGCAGCGCTCGCAATCCGGAACGCGGTTTCAATCCTCTCCCGATTCATCCATTTGTGGAGATCCGCGGCCGCCGTGAGGCCGAGCAAGCTGCGCAGAGTCGACTCGCCATTGTGGTGGACGAGTTGCGGCTCCAGGGTGCGGCCATGCGCCACTTGCCCAATGAATAGTTCACGCTTTCCTGCGCAGAGCCACTCATCAACGCCAGTTCGAAGCTCGGCCGGGTCCATGCCATCATTGTCTCGCATGGCGGCGACTGACTTGTCTAACGCGGCACAAAACTCAAGGCAGCGAGCCAAGGACAATCGCCGCATGCTGATCACGTCGATACCGAGATCCATGGGGCGCTTCCCGAACATGTCCTTGAAGAAGGGCTCGAAGACGATTTCGTCAGAAGGCCCTTCCACAAGTACGATCTTCTTGGCTAGGGCCATGCGCAGCGTGTCATAGCCAGGCAGGCGCTGGAAGTACGACACAGTGTCAGGAGCCAGCGACGTAATTTTCGAAGCTTTACCGCTCGTTAGGAGCAGGATGGCATCCAGACCGAGGCGATTCAGCACGAAGGTGCTGTGCGTGGTGATGAAGAGCTGCTGATGGTCACGGGTGAGCGACTCGATCCGCGAGAGAAGCGTGGTCAGGCTGGTATGGGAAAGGTGATTTTCCGGCTCCTCGATCATGACGAACGCCGCATGGCCGGCATTGCGGTTCAGGGCAAGTGAAATCTTGAGCGGCGACACATCCGCCTCGCCGTCTCGTGGATCCACCTCACCGGCGTAGATCCGCCGGATCAGCGCTTGGCATTTGGTCAGTCCGCCCATCTCGTTCACCCAGTACTTCCTGGCTGCAATCTTGCCCGCGTCACGGTAGATCTCCATGAACTCGCTAGTCGGCACGACCGTTTCGGCAATCAGAACCCGATCCATCGTGCCGTAACGGCATCTCAAGCAGCCCGGTCCACGCAGCTTAATTCCCGTCGGATCGCAGAATCGTTCAATGCGTGCATTTAGCTCGTCTGACAACTTGTGCTTATGCTCCGCATACTTCAGCGCACAATGCGGGCACACCAGCTTCGTAAGCGACTGATTCACGAAGCCGGTTGAGAGCATCGGGTCTAGGATCAAGGTTCGATCCAGTCCTAGATCGATCAAGCGCTGGGGTACGGACGTGGCGTCGCTCGTGTGCAGCGTTGTCCAAGCCACATGCCCAGTGGATCCTCGATGGTAATGACGCGAATCCCCTTCGGTCGGCCACGGGACCCCTGTTGGCCCGTTGTGGCCATCCGCTGCCGGCCTTCTTCCACCGTTTCCCCCATGATCACGGAAAGGGTGAGCGACTTGCCGGAGCCAGTAGCCCCAGACACGATGTTGATCCCATAGCGGGAGCGTCTCATCGTCTGGAGATCCTCGATCTGTTCAGGAAAGAAGCGGAGCGCAGCGACCGAGTTGGCTTCGTTTCGGCTTCTGTACAAAAGCCGGATCACCATCATCATGCCCCGATCGGTCGGCCTAGTGCTGACTCGGGCGCCGTACAGTCCCATCTGTTTGACAAAGGCGGAGCTAAGCCTGGCGTCCTGACTGCGTGAAGGCTTGAACGTCTCGTCTGCCACGTCGCACATCCAGTGGTAGATCGACGACATCAAGTCGCGGACGTGTTGGCCGGACAGTTGATAGAACTCATACAGATCACCGTCCAGCCGATACTCGATGTATCCAACGTCGTCATGTACCACTAGGCGGATATCGGAGGCCTTCTCGACGACGGCCTCCTTCACGTATCCAATGACCTCCGCTTGCCGGTCGGTCGCCTACACCTCCCGGCGCACCGGGTCTCCAATGCGATGGGAGCCGGACAACTCTTTGTACAGCAGCTTCAGCTCCGGGAACCCGACTTCCCGCGGGCGAATTGACACGACGCCCTCCGCGCGGACAAGCTGCTGGTAGCTCAACACGTGCGGGTCCAGCTGCTTGCCGGCCAGCACATGCAGTACACCATCGCTCGTCAAACATAGAAGTTCGCGAGCGGCATCATTTGCCGGGTACTTGCCGCTCTCCGATGACCATGCCAGCACGCCGCGCTGGCGCGCCTCGACGATCCTGGAGTGTGCCTGGTCTCTCGCTTTATCCATTACTGACCTTTACTGTGCCCGCGCTTGGGGCGCTGCGGCAGCAGGCGCAACGTTCCCGTAGAGCGGCCCTTGGCCGATGGTTGCCGGCACCATCACCGGTTGCGTTAGCGGAGCACCCGAAAGACCCATGCGCGGCGCTCCGGCGGGAACCCCGGCTGGGCCCGTTAGAGCCTGAGGCTGAGTCGATGGAGCGGCCGGACTGGCGGTGTGCATGCCGGCGTACTGCAGTCGTGTCTGCTTCTTCCCGAACCTAACCGACACTCCGATTTCCGGGACGTCCGAGACAGATTTGACACGGCAACCCAAGCCGTGCAGACGGTCGCCGGCGCTCACCTCACCGTCCTGGCCGTCCATGTATGTCAACTCGGCGTACAGCTTGCCGGTGTCGCCTGCCGAGATTCGGGCCACCACGGGAAGTGTGTCTCGGCGCGCACTCTCTGCCGTGGCCAGCATCTTCGCCCGCACCGACGCACCCTCCGATGTCGAAAGGGTGACCTCGCCACGGGCCGCCATAGGCTCCTCTGGCATCACCGGTCCGCTGGCTGTTCCCACCTCAGGCGCGACGCTGACGGACGGAAAGCTTTGACGAGCGGCTACCAGAAACGAGTCCTCGCTCGCACCAGGGGTGCGCCCATAGGCGACACTTATGCGATTGCCATCGCACGTCACGCCGGTGAAGCGCCAGCCCTCAATCACGACAGGGATGCGACCCTCCGCCAGGATCGCAGTCATGCACCGGCTAACCACGGTCCTGCCAGCCGGCTCATTGGGCCACTGAGGGACGGGGGCCATGCTCGTGACCTGCGCGATGGCTGCAGCACGTTCCTTCTCCAGGTTCGCGGACTCCCGCGCGGCCGTCAGTGCAGCTTGCCTCGCCTTCTCTTCCTGCCGGGCGATGGTGAGATGGTGCTGCACCATCGAGGCGGCCAAGGCGACCACCGCTGTGCCGCCGTAGATCACCAACTGGCGCTTGCTAATGTCTGGCGTGGTCGAACGAACTGGGTAGCCTTTCCCGCGGCCCGCACGACTTCGCTGCACCGCCCCTGGACTAAGTACCGTGTCCAGACTCAGACTTTCTGCCGTGGCCAGGAAGGTGCGCGGCGCGTAGATCTTCGCCCAAGGTCGAGCGACGATCTCACCAAAGCGCGAACGAACATCGTCCTCGCTACCCACAACATCGGCCTCGGGAACGATCGCGCCATTGTGAACAGCGCCCATCACAAAGGTGCGCTCGCTCACCTGAAACACCCCGTGCCACGACGTGCCCAACAGGTCAGCAAGCGTCGGTACCAAGGCCTGTGCCTTCCGCAGCGGACGAGCGCCTGTGGTGGTCACACGTAACCGATCTGCGTCATCGCACCTTCACGCAGTACGAACTGGCGTAATCCGTATTGCTTTGTGAAGGCTTTGACCTCGCGCATGAACCCCTTCGGCTTCGACGCTGACTGCCAGAGCAAGCCGACAGCGTAAGCCGTTCCATCGACCGTGATGACGTCCGTGGTTGCCGATAGAGTTGCCGTGCGCGTGCCCCGCTTTACTGTCGCCATGTCCGTCCTTTACTCGACGTTCACTGGCGTGATCAGGATGACCATCACGTCTCGCGTAGTCTTGCGGGACTGGTTTCCGCCCAGGAGCCAGAACCGGGCGTCACCCGTGCCGCTGCGAGACGTGTCGTCGCCCATCTGCTCGAAGCCGGACAGCACCCATGTCTGGCCAGCCTTGAGTATCACTTTCTGGCTGAGAATCCGGTTATCAAGATCGGGCGCTTCCATCATCCTCGGCAACGGCCAATCTCCACAGCGAGTCCACCGCCCATCGGTATCGACGCAGCATCCGATCAGACACACGGGGAGGGGCCGGGCCAAAGGCGGTCCCCGAGGTCGCGGGCACATCGGTGTCGCCTCCGGCCCCCGGACCGCCTTCCGTCGACACCTGCATCGGTTCGGCCTGCAACCGGCATCTGATCCTGTGGCAA
Organism: Cupriavidus pinatubonensis; assembly: GCF_019602855.1. Classification (GTDB taxonomy): domain Bacteria; phylum Pseudomonadota; class Gammaproteobacteria; order Burkholderiales; family Burkholderiaceae; genus Cupriavidus; species Cupriavidus pinatubonensis. Next base: position 69,433 of record NZ_CP080769.1, on the reverse strand, counting down.
TCCATCCGGGCGATGGTTCATCTGCGACAGAACGTAATTTGGGATCAGGCCCCTCTCTGCGGGCGACCTGAACTTGAAGCGGGTCACCACATCAACCCAGCGACGTGGTCGACCCTCGATATGGCCGTCTTCCACGCAGTTCTCGCCCCGGCCGCCCTTTCCAAAGTTCTCTTCACAGTCGATCATTTTCCACCGCTTCTAACAAGGCTGTAGTCACGCCTTAGCTTTACTAGACAGGTAAAGTTAACTTAGTTTTCTGATATGACGAAATAGTAAACTTTGCGAGTTAAAAAAAGTAAATTTTTTCTAAGCGATTTCGGCACTGACGATCGACCAGAAAAGCGAGTTCTCAACAGATCTCCGTCGTGGATTCACTCGGTCCATTTCCTCTTAACCCCGCGGGCATCGGTCGGATTTTCCGTTTAATTGGTGAGACCAGTGGCCGAACACCCAATGAAGCGCTCAATCACGATAACTAAGAACTATGAGTAAACTTTGCGGGCCATTCTTAGCAGCCATTTGTTCTTTATTCTCAATGACTTAAAAACATACAGATAAACTTCAGCCCCTCCTTATCAGTATTAATCTGCAGTTCAGCTTCATTGTTTTCGAGGAAGGCTACTCACTTCAATGCCTTTCAATGCCCTTCAATGCCAATGCCCTTCAATGCCCTTCAATGCCCTTCGATGCCCTTCGATGCCCTTCGATGCCTTTCAATGCGATTCGATGCCTTTCAATGCCATTGAGCCCGCTTGAACGCCGTGGTCCCGCGCGATTTTCCGTCTTGGTGTCGGCACTCAACGCGCTTCAATGCGCTTCAATGCGCTTGAACGCGCTTGAATGCGCTCGAGCGGAATCCAACCAATGCGCTTGAATGCGTTTGAACTCGAGTGGGCTTTAGCGTGGGAATACTACTCCGACGATCAAAGAGATCGACCTTGCGCGCCCGAAGTACGCCAACTTCAAGCAGCCTGGGCCGAGTGTCTATCAGGAAACGCTGTACGTCCTCAACAGCCAGAAGGCGAATATCGAAGACCGGATGGACGAGATCCGCTTCGAGCTTGAGGAGCTGGATTTCGATCTGGATCGGCTCGCTCAGGACCCGGGCGCAGTAGTCAGGCTCGACAAGGAACGACGCGCACTGCTGGCTTCCGTCGGCAAGGCCCACGACTTCTCGCAGCACCACTTCTCGGATCTGGAGGACCCGGAGCGTCCGGGCCAGAGGATTGCTAACCTCCTTGCCCATGCCCGGACCACAGTGCGTGATGACCTCTTCATGATCGAGGAGATTCAGTCGGACTGGGCCCAGCGCGGGCGGCGGCAGGATTGGACGAATATCGCCAAAGGGCCATTCGTCACGAACACCGAGGTCTGGTCCGGCCTTATCCTTCGCCGGACCCTTCGGTGCTGCAGAGAATCCCGCAATTCGCCGCGTGGCGTGGATCACCGCCAACATGCGAAATGGTTGGAACAACGAGCGGCAAAGCGACGGCCTGAATGACTTCTTCCTGAAGATCCTGCCGAAGATTGCCGAAAAGGTGCTGAAGGGTAGTGACCAGAAGATCCGGATGACTACTGTCCGATTCCAGGAGAACGGTCCTGAGCACAGCGTGCCGGGGTTCGACATGACACCACAAGCAAGGGAGGCCCTCTTGAAGCCCCAGCCGATGTATTCCCGCGACGTTCTCCACGATACCCTCGTGGTCCTGAACGACGACCTGCCTGAGCACCAACGGGCCTATCTCACCCGCGCACGTGAAATGTTGGGCTCGGTCGCGTCGGTCCGACTCGCCTCGCAGATCTACGATGAGGCAGGTATGGAAGTAGCCCAGATCGTCCGTGCGCGCCAAGGAACCGGACCGCGTCTTCTTTCACGAGTGCTTTCACTATGCGCAGGAGCATTTGATTGAGCCGGCGAAGAACGAGGCTATCGACCGCGCGTTCCGAGTGGGCTCGCCCCTGCATACTCTGACCGTCAATTGCCTCGCAGGAAAGGGGCTCCTCAAGGCTGCTGCGCAGTGCAACGACCCACGTGAGGCTGCGGCTCACGCCTTTTCCTGATCCAATCAACAATCTCATCTGCATCGATGCGATTGGCTCCAAGGTCGACACCATCGTAGGCGCCCTCTTCCGCTCGATTGATCGGCTCGAAGCGACAACTGCATTGTCACGTATCACCCGCAGCAGCGATGACCGATTGGCTTGCCAGCGATGAGTCCCCCGCGGGCTTTACGATCGACCAGGATGCCGAGCTCAAAGACTCCGGTGAGGGCAAATCGACCGTTAAGTTTGCCAACCACAGCCTCGACGCCGCCGACCTTGGCCACCACCTAGCTGTGGCAAGCGGTGCACGCAGCTTGCAATGACCTCGGAAGACCGGGTCTCGTTTGTCCTTACCAGCGCCCTCGCAATCAAGAAGATCAAGGCGCTGGATGTGATCAAGGAAGAATCGCAAGATCATCGCGACGACGCAGACGCGAGATTCAACGCGGATTTCACCGTGATGGCTGGCGAACTGAGCAAGCTGATCTCCGCCCTGATTTGTGCGCTGGGGGGCGAGCTACCTGCGAATGGCAGGCATAAAGAATGTGAAGAAGAAGAGCTGCGTGCTGCCGCGTAACCAATGACAAACAAACTCCATCTAGAAGCGATTCATCTGCCGGCGGACTGGATCGGCCAGTGCTTTGCCAAGCCGCACGGTGACGTTACTTCCCTCTACGTTTCCCGCGCGTCCGAAGCCACCCCGGTCCGCATTGCCAACGGTGGCCCCTTGAATGCCGACGTGATCAGGGCGTTGGCCGTTGCGCTCAACGACGCTTGGCGAACCGGCCGCGGCCTCACCCCGAAGCCTGACCCTGAACCTTACGAAGTGCCTTTCGGCCAGGAGGTACCGATGCGGCGGCAGAGCGCACAGCGGTTGCTGCTCAATACCTTCGGCGCCGCCCCTATCGTCACCTTCATGCAGCATGCGAGCAACGTTGCGCGCGAGACCGACCCGCTGTTGAAAGATCTCGTTTGGCAGCGAGGTAGTCGCGGTTACATGGTCGAGTATCGCCTGCTCGACCAGACCGGAAATGTCATTGCGGCAGACGTTGAGAGCAACAAGGCCCTTCGCGCCGCGCGCGCTGCGCGGCTGGCCGGCATCGATGCATGGTGTATGCCGTTGGAGGATTTCGAGCTCACGTCCCTAGCAATTCCGGTGACACGGGAAGCGGAGGAAAGGAGTCCCGGATGCTGGTCGTTGAAGGCTCGCACGCCCCGGCTGGTGCCCAGGACGTCCGCGCCTTGCGGACTGAACTCGGACGAATCTACGACCGGACTGCCATTGGGAAGGATGCGCTCGAACTCGCGCCGCGCCAGGAATGGGTCGCGTCGTCGGTCACAACGCTTCTGAGTCATCCGTTGGACTGCGACCTTCGAACCTTCCAGATGCCGGGAGCCAAAGCCCTGATTTTCTTCCACGCGGATAACCCGCGGCTGACGCCGCAGTCGGTCCGGTCCACAGCGACCTGGTCGTCGGAGCCTACGAGCGAGGCGAGCACGTGCCCACCGAGGTGATTGCTGACCTGCGCGCGAGAAACCCAGGCATCGAACTGCCCAAGAAGACGCATGTGGTCGAGCACGAGTCCTTTATCCGTTCATCCATGCACCGAGCTAGTTGGGGCGCCGATCAAAAGAATGCCTGCGGTTTGCTCCGGGCATTTCTACTTGGGCAGACTGCAATGGCGATTCCCAGCGCCAGGAAAGCGGCTTTCGGCCCTACGAGGCGGCACTCCTCCACTCTTCCCAACGGACAGGTCATTGGCACCTACCGCGCGTCGCGCTTGAAGGTGGTATCGATTGGGCCGCAATCCGCCGCGCTGTGCTTCCAATGCCGCTCAGTGCGCTTGAATGCGCTCTAAGGTGGTACCGGTTGGTCCGCAATCCAACTTCGCAATGCCCTCCAATGCCCTCCAATGCCTTTCAGTGCGCTTAAAGCTGGTAACGATTGGGCTGCAAACCACCGCGCCTATGCCCTCCAAAGCAAAGCCTTGGACCTGTCGTCGGCACGTCGGTTGCGGACCAATCGCTACCACCTTGCTCGGATCTGATCGTCTCCAAGTCAGCTTCGGCCCAAACGTTACCACCTTGGTCGCCACCGGATGGTTCGAAAATCGGTTGCGCACCAACCGATTACACCATGAGCCATGTCTGCCGCCCAGCGGCTAATGTTGATTCGGTTAGCGCCTCTGCTCGAGAGACCTTCTGAAACGGCGGTACCGTCGTCAGCGTGCTATGTTGGATTCGGCATTGGCGGGCAACGTTGCTCAGCTATCGGCTTTCGAGCGGAGTATTGCCAGGACCGTCCCTGTTCTGGACTGTGCGGACCGGATTGCACATCACGAGCCGGCAGGTTTTGGCTACGCTAATTCGCTTTTCATTAAGCAAGACGGACCCCACTGCACTGGCCTTCTTGAAGAAGGCGACGATTGCGGAGCACCTTGCCATCAGCGAGGCCACCATATATCGGGCGCTTGGCATACTCGAGCGGGCAGGTCTTATTGAGCGTGAACCGCAACAACGCTCAAGAGCGAACCTCCGTGTGGTCACCCGGGTGCGGAAAGCTCGAGATGAAGAGGCGCGCGCGGCTTCGGCTAGATCGGCGCTGGTGCAGTAGCAAGTTGCCCAACTCGTGGAAAAGTACCGCGGCAGAAAGGTGTCGGCTCCGTGCGGGCGGATCTACGAGGTCGATTCGCGCGAGGTGGCCATTCTCCCAAACACGAATTGGCCCAAATACCATGCCAACTCCGAGTTGGCCAAGATCACGTCTTCGGATACGGATGAGGCCTCCAGCTTCATCCGCTTCAATACAAGCTTGCCCTCGCGCGATGCCAACCATGCGCGGATAAAGTCCTGTCGCGCTTTGGTATCGGCCGCACCGAAGTGCTCGCGGCCCTGCCGCGATTCTTCGTTCATGCGAGCGCGGGTCTCGTCGTCACGCGAGGCGACACTGCGCTCCACACTGGTCTTGACAGCCACCTTCGCTGCTTCCTTCTGCTCTTCCTCGACAAGCAGCTTGGTCTGGACCTGCACCATCGTCCGTTCGGCATCTGACATCCGCCAGTTGTCGCGCAAGGCCTTCATCAAATAGCCAGCGGGACTCTTCTTGATCTGCCCGCGATTGAGCTTGAAGCGCGTGTACTCGATCGCCTGCAGAATGCGATCGTCGTTCCAGGTTTCGCGGTTTTCGGAGATCTCGCCGAACTGCCGCGTGGAGAGGTTGAACTCTTCCTTGAGAATTTTATAGATTTGGCTGGCATCAGACAGGCTTGCCATGACGGCGTCGGCTGTGTCCTTGCGCTTGAGCAGAAAGCGAATACGGTCGACTTTCTTGGAGGACGTCGACTCGGTCTTGGTCTCATAGCTGAGCTCGACGTCCGAGATCTCATTGATTTCCCGGACTGCCGGCTCCAACCAGTCGCGCTTGAAGTATTTGAAGATGCTGGCATTCGCGCCCATCTTTCCCGGCCAGGTACGCATTTCCTCGAGCTTGATCCAGTCCGTACGCCCGTTGGGCACACTTGGCAAAACCTTGTCATAGATCGCTCGTGCAAGACTGCGCGTGAAAGCCGTAGAGATGCGAAGGCTGAGCCAGTGAGATTTGCGGGGATCTCTGATATGGGGAATCAGGCTGTGATGCACATCGAAGCGCACGCGACCACGGTGCATCGCCACCATGCCGATCAGTTGGACCTGAATCCAGATATCGTTCTCATCGGGCTCACGGTCTGACGGCGTATTGGTGACCCGAATCTTCGCGTTCTGCGCTTCGTCCGCGATGGTTCGCAGATGCTTGAGGTTACGACTGTCATAGCGCATCAACCACTTGAAGTAGTTCAGCTCGACATCGTATTGGTCAGGAATATCCGGGTCCTGGGCAACGATGAAATACGCAGCATCCAAAAACCGTCGCGCCGCCAACCCCATGTTGACGATTTCGGTGAAGAAATTATTTCGCTGATAACCGATTTCGCGGTTGGCCTCGTTGATGGGCATCCCGAGGTCGAACATGTCCTCGAACAATGCCAGCGCCATTTGGCGAGGCGTCGTCCTCGCGCTGACCTCCACCGGGTTGTCCGTCCCCATACTCGTCGTCCCGCTCGTTTTTTTGCTTCGGCGACTCTAGCATGTGATGGTGAGGTCCTGTCAACACAACAAACCTCACCATGCTGCAAGATACCCGCGCTGGTGGACGCTGCGGGAGCGTCATGCACAACAAACCTCACCCGACGCACAACAAACCTCACCCCGTGTCGTGCCAGTGGTGGTTTTGCCATGGCGCCGCCTAGGCAAAACCGACTTATCCACAAGTGGCGCACAATACATCTCACCTTCGCGGTGCTTGCACAATGCGCCTCACCTTGTCGCTCAATCGACCTCACCCTGCTCGCCCAATACACCGCACCTTCGCAGCACATAGAACCGCACCTTTGACACAACCCACCTCACCTTTCATCGACCAAGCGTTTGATTTTAAATGACTTTGTTTTTCCTGTTGGTAGGTCAGGTGGTTTACTTCAAAAAAACATCCAACCAACCGGCGCTAGCAGTAAGGAGGCATATCTGGCAGTGCAACTTTCTCTGTTCAAACTTCCGTACCCATTTCTGCGTGTTTGCGAGCAAGGGGGAGCGGCAGACGACCAACGCTTTGGCAAGAAGGGCTACCTCAAGGTGAGGTTATTTGTGCAGGGTCGAAGCGAGCAGGACCTTTATAGGCCCTTGACAAGGGCCCTTTGCACAAAGGACCTCACCTTCGAGCCAATTCGAGTCTGGATGGTTGTGCGTCTTCCACAGCGATGGCGTTTCAGCAAATTGCAGCGTTGCCTAGGGCCGGAATGAACCGCACGCGTTGGAACACTTCCCGGACGGCTCCTTTTGAAGGTGAGGTGGATTGTGCAAGATCGCGGGCCCGAACGCCTTACAACGCTGGCCTGGCAGGGACAAAGGTGAGGTGCATTGTGCTGCGAATGGCGACGAGGACCGACGCGGTGATTCTGCAGCTTGGCACAAATGACCTCACCTGGGCGCATGTAGGAGGACGCGGAGCGGTTCAAGGTGAGGTCATTTGTGCCAAGCGTTGCGGGCATCTCTTCGCCCAGAATACGAAGCACATGCTGGCGCGGCGAGATGTGACGCCCAGAGACATCCAAAATCTGCCTAAAAATTAGGCAAATCTCTGGTTTTTGGAGAAACTTTATTTGAAAATCAGCGATTTATACGCCGTTGCTCAAGCGTTTCCTGTATTCTGAGCTTTCCAGAATTTTGCGAAAAAACCTCAGAATGGTGAAAACGAGCCAACTTCCTGCAGTCGATCGGACTGTCCCGCTTGAGCAGATATCCCAGTTCGCGGAAAAGGTCACCATTTTCACGGATGAACTGCGTGAGACGATCCTTGCGCCGCGTCCCAGAAAAACCGCCCCCATCTTCAAAACCGGGGAGATTGCCGAGATGTGCAACATCTCACATTCCCAGGTGCAATACTTGGCGACCAAGGGCGATGGGGAATTGCCACCAGGCACTGCGGCGGGCACTGGTCGCACCCGGACCTTCACCTTGCAGGAGGCGCGCACGTGGGTGCAGAAGGTGTCGGACATTTATCAGACGCCGCTGGTGACCGGCACGCGCGAGCCTGAAGGGAAAATCATCATTACGGCCCAACTGAAGGGCGGTTCGGCCAAGACCACGACCACGATGTGCCTCGCTCAGGGACTGACGCTGCGCGGCAGAAAAGTGCTGGTGGTGGATTTGGATCCGCAGGCGTCGCTCTCTGAGCTGTGTGGGCTGTACGCCGAGAAGGACGTCTCGCCTGAAGATTCCGTTCTGCCGTATATCTACGATCAGCAGATCGAGGGGGGCTTGCAGTCTCGAGTGCAATCGACGTACTGGGACGGTCTGGATCTCATTCCCGCCCACACCGAATTGATCGGCGCGGAATTCCATTTGCCTGCCATGCAGAAGATCAAGCCGGGCTTTCGCTTCTGGACCGTTCTCAGGGAGGGACTGGAGCCGCTACGCAAGCACTACGACTACATCCTCATGGATACGTCGCCGTCGCTCTCCTACATGAACTTGAATGCGCTGCTGGCGGCGGATGCCATGGTCATGCCGATGGTCCCGGAGAACCTGGATTTCATCAGTTCGCTGTCGTTCTGGCGCCTGTTCTCGGATGTCTCCAAGAGCTTCATCAAATATGAAGCGGACAAGAAGTACGACTTCGTGTCATTGCTGCTGTCGCGAGTGGACTATGGGCGTACATCGTCTGCACCGATTGTTCGCGCGTGGGCGCAAAGCGCCTATGAGAGCTGGCTGCATTCCATCGAAGTGCCCGCCAGTTCTGTGATGAGCACGGGGGCCTTGGCTTTCTCAACGGTATTCGACGTGAGCAGTACGCATAGCGCTGCTAAATCGCTGCAGCGCGTGCGCCAGCCGATTGTGGACTATTGCCGATGGCTGGACGAAATCTACGCAGAAAAATGGAGGAGCGCGCAATGAGCAATATGCGAGAACAGCTATTGGCGAAGACGGCTGGTATTCGGAAGACATCGGCTATTCAGAAGGACGAGATCAAGCGCAACGAACGTACGCAAACTGCGCCTGGACTGGCGGGCGCATTGGCCGTGGCACAGATGCGCGTGCAGGAGCTTGAATCCGCCGGGGTCGCCTCGCAACTGGCGGTCGCTGAGATCGTCCCGAACCCATGGCAACCGCGGCGCGTCTTCAACGATTCCAAGCTGTCTGACCTGGCCGAGTCGATTCGAGAAGTTGGGTTGATGCAGCCGATCGTGGTGCGCCGCGCAGAATCGGGCTATCAGATTGTGGCCGGCGAACGTCGCTGGCGCGCCCATAAGATGCTCGGCGCGGAGACGATTAAAGCCGTGGTTGCTGAGCCCACTGACGCCGATATGGCAGTGCTCGCGCTGGTGGAGAATGTCAGCCGCGATGATCTTGCCGACTACGAGATCGCGCTATCCATTCGGCAGACGGAAAAGGAGTTCCCGTCGCGCTCGCGCTTGGCGGAAGCGCTTGGACTATCCCGAAGCGGTCTTTACCGATTCCTGAGCTTTGCGCAACTCCCGGATTACGTGATCCGCGATCTCGAACTGCAGCCTTCCCTGCTCGGCGGAACGGCAGCCGAAGCAATGGTCATGACGATCCGTAAGTACGGCGAGGCGGGCGATGCAGCGGCCAAGGAAATCTGGCCGCTGGTGGCGACAGGCAAGATGGACCAAGGCAAGGCAGCCAGTGCGATCAAGGCGCTGGCGACGCAGCGCGCCAACACGCCGAGCTCTGCGAGCGAGCGCAGTATTGACAAGTTCTTTTCCGGTAAGGAGCATGCCGGCTCGATTACCAAGGATGCCAACGGCTTCACCATTAAGATCAAGTCGGCCGCCTTGAGCGAGGCGCTGGAGACGCAAATCCGCCAGTTGATCAGCGAGACGTTCCACCACCAGCCGAAGTAATTTGAGTCCGAGTCTCGATGTGCGTCTGTCGCGTCGTCAGACACCGCTAGAGCCCGCCCAACACGGCGGGCTTTTTATTTGCATCGGCCTACGTGGTGAAGTCGTGGTCTCCCGGTTGCGTGCTGCGCGAGCCGTTCGATAAGGTGCAAGGGAGCGGACAGCGTGCTCAGTGCGAGCAGATGGGGTGTTTGATCTGTCCCAAGTTGAGACAGTCGCCCATACAGGCCAGGTCCGTCTCGATCAGGGTCACGGCTTTCGGCGTGTGGATGGCCGAATGGGGGCGATGATTTTGGACCGCTGATCAATACATCAGTCTAGTGTCCCAAGTTGGGACGTCACCCTTTGCTCGGGGCGGCCACGCGGGCCCCGCTACCGGTTCTAGGCATTCGGCAATGGCAGCGGCGCTCCGAAGAGATTGCCGGTGGACTGTCTAGAGTCGGGACAGGTCGCGACCCAAGGTGCAAGACCCAAGCGCATGCGTGTCAGCGCCCGCGTGGAGTCAGCCATTCACACGTCAAGCCATCGAGACGGCGCGGTGGCCTATCCCAACGTGGGACTGTTGTTGCCGCAAGTGACCACGAGGACGGATATGGTCCCGCCGCGCCGGGACAGAGTGCTGAGCCGCCGGAGGACTGTGGGAGCGGTCTGCAAGTCTGAGGATGTACCCAGGACGCTTCTCAGCGCGACGGGCTAAGGTCGCGGGGGCACATGGCGACCGTGTTCGTACGCATCGCACGATGTCCGCGAGGGACAGCATGTCCCAATTTGGGACAGCCGGACTGAGAGACGCGATCCGTGACACGATCGTGGTCGCACGGGCGGCTTGGCGATTGCGGAGGGGCGCAATACCGGAGCGACATGACGTAGGCCCATTGGAAGCCTCACTGCGGTCCTACCGCGTACGTCTTTCGCAACCCATGCCACTAGGCAGAGGAAAGTGGGGGGCGCACTGACACGTAGCGGCACGCCTTGGCAGAGGGACAGCCAGCGGCTTCTCCGCCCGGTGTCCCAAGTTGGGACACCCGACAACCATCCTTTGCCCAAGGGACGTCTTTACGTAAGGCCGGCGGAGGCCGGATTTGCGCCAGCGGCCGGCAGCGGGCTTCGCGCGTCAGGGCAGGTCGAAAGCGCGAAGCGCGCGGTCACGCCGTGACCACGCGTTCGCGAATGACAGCAGCCCACTATCCTTCTCCAAAACTGTCCGACCGTGGGACCGCGGTTCCCAGGCGCATGCCCCCGATCTTTTGCGAGCCGGCCTCCATTCGAAGAAGCCAGCAGCGCGGGAATGCCTAGGATGAACGGCGAAGGTCGTCGGAAATTTCAACGCAGGTCCGCTGCCGCGCGGGCCGCAGGTAGGCGACGCCTTGCACGTTCAAGAGGCAGGTTGAAAGTAACGAGGCGGCGCAGCATCCGGGCCGTCACGGTTCGCACGTGGCTCCGATCCAGACGATGTCTACCAGGAAAAACCGTTCCGAGTTCGAATACTCGCGTCGAATCCCGCGTCCGACTCCGCGGCGCCTACGGTCATAGTCAGCGCACGCGCTCTCTGTCGTGGAGCGGGAACGCCGGCACGCCGATGAATATCCCATTCACCGGCTGCCACACCGGGCCCAGGTCATCGAGTCGCTCGTCCTGTGCCCGTCACTCCTGGGTAAGGGCGGTAGTCCGTTTTGCCTAACGCTGAATCCGTTGCTCGGGAGCGCTAAGCCAGGCGAACGACCACCGTCCAGTATGCGAGGTGTCCCAAGTTGGGACAGTCCAATCGCCGGCCACCGCATCGATTCCCGGTGTGATTGCGGCGGGACCGGTCTACGCGGTGATCGCTCCCATCAAAGCCGGCGCAAGGCCAACGGCAATCCCGTCCTGCCTGACACTCCTAAGTACGCCGACACACGCATCTCGCATCTGCCCGGCATCGCATGCCTGCGTTTGTTTATACGTAGCGTTTGAGAAAGTCCTGTCCCAACTTGGGGCAGTAGCAAAAGCCAGCTTCCGGCCCGGCCAGTTCTACACGCGGCTGCTATCCAACTGGCAAGCGCCAACATGCTACGGATGCGGACTATCGCAGCTGCTGATGTAGGGGCCCAGTCCCCAGTTGGGACACACTGCCGCACGACGTGGTTGCGGCCACCCGCATGAGATGCCAATGACGATCTGTCCCAACTCGGGACAGTTTTACGCTGCCCGTGGCAAAGAGCATGTCTTCAGGAACACGGCCGGCGACGGCCACGGTCCGCCCGCTTAACCCCATCCCCGCGCGTCTCACTATGTCCTGCGGGTGCCAACAAGGTCAGCCGCGAGATCGTACTCAGGGGGTGCGATCCCGTATTTGGATCGTCCTGGACGTCCCAACTTGGGACAGATTACCCGCGCGATGTACGCAACGTCCAGACACCGGCATACATGGCCGAGGTGCCGCCGGTGTCTGGACGCTATTCGCTGGTCCCTACTGGGGTTCCGAGTACATCTTCGCTACGGCGGCGAGCCCGCGCGCGCGTTCGGCGCGAACATACAGCGAGGTCGTTTGCAGCGAGGCATGACCCAACAGCCGTTGGAGAACGTCCGTAGGCATCTCGTTGGCCACCGCATGCGTGGCAAACGTATGCCGTAACGTGTGGGGCGCGGATTGACGTAGTATTTCACGCTCAGCCTCGTTCAAGACCAACGTGGCGTCGTCAGCGATGCGCAGCAGGGTGGTCGTCAACAGCTGATACAGGCCATCCGGCGAGAAGCCCTTGCCAGTAAGAAGCTGCGCACCCTCCGTCAGGCTGAGATGCTTAACTTGGGCTGTACGTGTGGACGGCACCACTACCGGTGAGAGTAATGCCAGCGCCTGATCGGCCTGTTCGAAATCGTGCCCTCGGTCGATCCAGTGCGCCCGCAATGCCCCGATGACCCGTGGCGGAAGGAACACGGTCCGCCACTTGTTGCGTTTGCCCAGAAGCGCCAGTTCCCACAGTCCGGCCGGCACGCCAGCCTGTTCGGGGACCGGCTGAAGGTGGCAGCGCATTGCGCGCGCGGCCTCCTCGCGGCGGGCCCCGCTGCATCCCAGCAGCAGGACAACCGCGCGCGCCAGGCGATACTGCGCCCACGGGGCCTCGGCATCCTTCGCGGTCAGCGGCGCGGACACAGGCACGGACGGCGACTTGGCGCAGAGTTGGTCTAGGATGCCCTCGGGCCGCACGAGCGCATCCCAGAGCGGCCCTGGCAAGGCCTTCTCGACGGCGATCGGTACTTCGCGCCGGACGGTCAGCGGATCCGAAACCAGCAGCCACGGGTTTCCGCCCAGATAGCGCACGCCAACCAGCCAGGCAAAAAACCCCCGTAACACCAACACTGCGTAGCGTTGGGATTCCGGCTTGAGGGCGCTAGCGAAGGGCCGCCAGCGCGCCGATGTGCGTGTTGCCTTAGGGCCGATCCAGGACGGATCTGGCTGCGCCAGGAAGTCCTTATAGCGCTCGCAGTCGTCGGCGCCCACGCTGGACAGCGCGGTGCGACGCACGCTGACACACCAGAGCAGGAAGCGCTCCAGTTCCTTCTGATAGGCGCGCGCCGTCTTGCCCCGGTCCCGGAACCGGGACAGATAAGCGTGAATGGCCTCCAAGTCATTGCGCGCGGCAATGAGGCAAAAGCCGGGCGCTCGGTTGCGGCCACTATGGCCGTCGAGCGCTGGGGCGATCCGTCGGACCTGCTCCAGTGGCACCAACCAGGCGGGATCGGCGCCCAGTTCGACCGCGCCAGTCGGGGGCGTGTCGTCGACCTGGAGCGGACCCAGCGTCGCGGCATGGGTCTGCAGCCAGTGCTCGATCGCCCGTGCCTTGCCCGCCCCAAGCCGGGGCACCGGCAGATACCAGCGCCGGCCGCGCAGTGCGATATAGCCGTGCAGTTGTGCGAGGGTCTGGATTCCCTCTTGCCGCAACGCCCGGAATACGATGGGGCGCAGCCAGGCCGAGACCGGGTCTTCGGGTCGAGGCTGGGAAGCATCCTGGTCCGCGGCCCGCACCAGGTAGTCGATGGCGCTCTTGGGCCAACGATTGAAGCGGCGCGCGTCTGCCAGGCTCGCCGACAAATAGGGATTGCTCAGGCAAACGCGCTCGACCAGATGGTCGCGCATCGCATCGAGCCTGGCTTCCAATTGCGCCGGCGTCTCGATCCCGACGGCCTCCAACGCGTCTTCATCGTAGACGCGCGTCAGGATGTCCGCGACCGGGATGCGGTTGAGCCGGAAGCGCAGCGCGGTAAAATCCGCGCGGGTATAGCGCGGGATGGTGGCGGCGACGTGGTTGTGTTGGGCCATAAATATGCGTCGAGGACAGGCGTCGGCGTCTTACCTGATAACATTTAAGCTAACCCGATGGACGGGATGGCGCGGGAGCCGCAAAGAGATAACTGTGCACCTCCGCAGCACTGGCAGCGGGGGACTTTTCTCGCTAAACTTCGATTGTTCCGGCGCTGAAATTCCCCGGATTTAGCGATCCAGACGTTTCTTCCTCTCGCCGTTAGCGCCGTTCCCGGCACCTCCTCCAACGGCCTCCCACCCTAAGTGAAGTCAGCGAAACCTCGTATAGTACGAAAAAATTCAAACCTGATAATAGCAGTTATCAGGTAAAGGAACGCCGGCTGGTTTCGCGCACCTGAGCCGGCAGGCCGGCGCGACCGCGCCCGCGCCTTCGCCGCGGCGTTCGCGATCCGCCTTCCGGCGTGGCGCGCAGCGCGGCCGAATTCCACCGACGGCGGCGCCGGCGAGAAAAGGGACCGCGGCGGGGAACGACGCCAAGTGCAGGACCTCGATTGGACGAAGGCACGCGTCGACGCTCGATCGCGTCTGCAGCCAGCGCCGCGGCACCGCTCGGGCGCAAAGCGATGTGGCCGGCCGCAAGGCAGGCGAACCGATCCCGCACGGCGCACGACCGGCGGCGCGCGCGGCGTGCGCGCCGATGGCTTGCCACGAGCCGGGATTGCGCCTGTAATGGGGGCGTGGGCGGCCAAGGCCGGCAGGGGACAATATGCGCTGCACCAATTGCCAGGCGGAGAATCCCGCAGGCACCCGGTTCTGCGAAACGTGTGGGCAAAAGCTTGCGCAGATCTGCCCGCAGTGCGGCCACGCATCCAGCGCCGACGCGAAATTCTGCGGAGCATGCGGCGTGCTGCTCGCGAACCCGGCTTCCGCCCCGGCGCCACCGCTACCTGCGCCCGTCGTCTACACGCCCCCACACCTGGCCGAGCGCATCCGTGCCGAGCGGGCCGCCATGGAAGCCAAGGGCACCGACGCCGACGGTGAGCGCAAAACGATCACCGCCTTGTTTGCGGACATGGCCGGCTCGACCGCGTTGATCCAGGACCTGGACCCGGAGGAGGCGCGCAGCTTGATCGATCCGGTGGTGGCGCTGATGATGGAAGCCGTCCACCACTACGAGGGGTACGTCGCCAAATCGCTCGGCGACGGGATCCTGGCGCTGTTCGGCGCGCCGATCGCCCATGAGGACCATGCGCTGCGCGCGCTCTTTGCCGCCCTGCGGATGCAGCAGGCCATGCGCGCGCATAGCGACAAGGTGCGCCTGGAGCAGGGCATTCCGCTGCAGATCCGCGTCGGCGTGCATACCGGCGAAGTGGTGGTGCGCTCGATCCGCAAGGACGACTTGCGCACCGACTACGACCCGGTCGGCCACACGATGCACATTGCCGCGCGCATGGAAGGCGTCGCGACGCCTTCCTCCATCCTGGTCAGCGAATCGACCTATCGGTTGGCCGAGGGCTATTTCGAGTTCAAGGCCCTGGGCCGGACCCAGATCAAGGGGTTGCGCGAACCTCTCGCGGTGTACGAGGTGCTCGGCCTTGGGGCGCTGCGCACGCGCCTGCAGGTGGGTGCGCACCGGGGCCTGGCCCGCTTTGTCGGGCGCGGGGCCGAACTCGAGCGCCTCGGGCAGGCGCTGGCCCTGGCCAACACCGGGCGGGGGCAGATCGTCGGCGTGGGGGGCGAAGCCGGCGTGGGAAAATCGCGCCTATTCCACGAGTTCAAGGCACGCGCGCAGCAAGGGTGCCTGGTGCTCGAGACCTTCTCGGTGTCGCACGGGAAGGCCTTCCCCTACTTGCCACTGATCGACCTGCTGCGCAACTACTTTCAGATCACGGCGCAGGATGATGAGCGCCGCTATCGCGAGAAGGCCACCGGCCGGCTGCTAATCCTGGATCGCGCGCTGGAAGACCATCTGCCCTACCTGCTGTACCTGCTGGGCTTCAGCGAACCGGGTTCAGCGTTGCTGACGATGGATCCAACGATCCGGCGCCAGCGTACCTTTGACGCGATCACCCGGCTGCTGGTGCGCGAGAGCCAGAATCAGACCCTGATGGTTCTGTTCGAAGATCTGCAATGGCTCGACAGTGAAACCGAAGCCTTCCTCAATGTCCTCATGGAAGCGGTGCCGAGCGCCCGCATCCTGCTGCTCGTCAATTATCGGCCCGAGTACCGGCATGACTGGTGCCGCATTCCTTGCTATACCCAGTTGCAACTCGAACCGCTGGGGCAGGCCGAAGCCGAAGGGCTGCTATCAGCTCTGCTGGGCGACGATGCCTCGCTGGTGCCGCTCAAGCAATTGGTTCTGTCCAAGACCGAGGGGAACCCGTTCTTCATGGAGGAAGTAGTCCAGACCCTAGCCGAGGAACACACCTTGCTCGGCCAGCCGGGCAACTACCGGATCGACAAGCCGCCGCTCACGCTGCATATGCCGACGACCGTGCAGGGGGTGCTGGCGGCACGGATCGACCGCTTGCCGATCCCGCAGAAGGAACTGCTGCAGACGCTGGCGGTGATCGGCACGGACTTCCCGGCGAGCCTCGTCCGCCATGTCACGGGGCAGCCCGACGACACGCTGCAGCCACTGCTGGTGGACCTCCGGGCGGGCGACTTCATCTATGAGCGGCCCTCCTTCCCCGAGGTGGAGTACGCGTTCAAGCACGCCCTGACGCAAGAGGTGGCCGGCAACTCGCTGCTCTCCGGACAGCGCAGCCGCTTGCACGAGCGCACGGCGCGGGCCATCGAAACCCTGTTCCCGGATCGGCTCACTGAGTACTGCAGCGAACTCGCCCACCACTACAGCCAGAGCGGCAACGTGCCGAAAGCGGTCGAATACCTGCAGCGGGCGGGCGAGCAGGCCATGCAACGTTCCGCGCAACTCGAAGCGATAGGGCATCTGCGTGCGGCCCTCGAGCTGGTGAAAACGCTGCCGGAATCGCCGGAGCGCCAGCGTGAGGAACTCACGCTACTGCTCAGCCTCGGGCCGGCGTGGATGGCCGCGCGCGGCTATGCCGCACCGGAAGTCGAGGCGACCTACACGCGGGCCCTCGCCCTGAGCGAACAAGGCGGGGATACGCCACAATTCTTTTCGGCGCAGCTCGGACTGTGGTCCTTCTACCTGCTGCGGGCCCAACTCCACACGGCCCAAGCGTTGGGTGAGCGCCTGCTTGGCCTCGCACAAGAAGCGCAAGACCCGGAACAACTCGCCGAGGCGCATCGCGTGCTGGGGGCGACCGTGTTCCGGTTGGGCCAAGTCGAGGCGGCCCGTGCCCATATGGAACAGTCGCTGGCCTTGCACCGTCCTGACCGCCCGTCGTACGGGCATTTCCTGCGTTATGCGCGCAACCCGGCGGTCCACGTGCGCAGCACGCTGGGCTGGATCCTCTGGTACCTCGGATATCCGCACCAGGCCCAGGTCCGCTGCGAGGAGGCGCTGGCGCTGGCCCGGCAGGCTTCTGATCCTTTTGCCCTCGCCCTGAGCCTGATCTTCGCGGCCGAGCTGCATCAGCGCATCGGTCAGCGCGACGCGACGCTGGAGTACGCCAATGCCGCGCTGGCGCTGTCGCGCGAGCAGGGATTCCCGCACTACCTCGCGTGGGCGACGATCCTGCGCGGGTGGGCGCTCGCCCGGCAGGGAAGCATCGAAGCGGGCATTGCCCTGATTCAGCAGGGGCTGCGCGACCACCAGGCCACCGGGGCCGCGCTGGGCCGGCCATCCCTCTTGGGACTACTCGCCGATGCCTATGGCGCAGCCGGGCAGCCAGAATCCGGGCTGCGCGTGCTGGACGAAGCGCTGGCGCTGGTGTACGACACCGGCGAGTGCTTCGATGCCGCGACGCTGTATCGCTTGCGGGGCGAGTTGCAGTTGGCAATGTCAGGTGAGCCTGCCCATTCCTCTGCCCTGGAGCCCGCTGCGCAGGCTTGCTTCGAGACAGCCATCCAGCTCGCCCGTCAGCAAGCGGCCCCCGCGCTTGCCTTGCAAAGCGCTCTCAGCCTCGCCCGGCTTTGGCACCGCCAAGGGCAGGACGGCGCGGCCAGGGACATGTTGGGCGAAATCGCGGACGCGATGTCAGAAGGGGGCGATACCGCGGACCTGTGTCAGGCCAGAGCGCTGCTTGACAACCTGTCGTAAGGAATGTGGCCATCGGAAACGACGCGCCACCGCCACGCGCCCAAGGCGTGATGCGACGCGAGGCCGTCGGGGCCACGGGCCAGCGCGCTGTCGGGCGGAGGCGAAGGGAACGCCCTTTTTGGCCCCCGGGCGCGGGCCCATCCAATTTGCGGTCGTCCTGCAGGATCGTATAATTTCACGATCACGAAATTTCGCGAAAAGAGCGCGGCGTTCCGCTTCTTTCGCTTCACGGAAACACACGTTCATGCCGCGTCCCTCCCTGATCCGACGCCACCTTCCCGGGCCACCATTCGCATGATCCAGCAACTGGGCGATCGCATTCGCGCGACGCGCGCCGAGGCGGCAACGCCGATTGATCAGGCGGCCCGGCTTTGCTCCGTTTCGGTGGGCATGCTGTCCAAATTGGAGAATGGCAAGGGCGTGAGCTTAGAGCACGCGCTGCGGGTGTTGGAGGGATTGGGGTTGACGATGCTGGTTGTGCCCAAGGCGCATGCGCCTTGGCTCGAGCAGGCTGCAACCTATGCGGCAAAGAAGGGGGACGAGCGCTGGGAACCGTCTTCCTAAGCGAACCTATGCACAGGTAACATGCCTTGCACGGTACGAGAACATTATGTGATCGAGGCCCGACCCATGCACGAGCCCAATTCCCTCAAGGTTCGCCCGTTCCGGGCGGCAAGTGCCATCGCGTTGCTGATACCGGGCATGTGCCATATTGCCCTGGCGAACGCGAGCACGCCTCTACTTCGTTGCGAGATCAGCCAAGGAGGCGGCGACCCGAAAATATTCGACTTCAAGCCGACCACCGATCCCTATTCGGTCAAGTCCGTCGACATAGACGGATACTTTCGCTTCAAGGCAGTCATGGTCGGAGCGGCGCCCATCGCTTACATCAAGCTCTATACGTACTACCAGGATTTTGATCGGGTCATCCTGCTGCATGAGGCGAAATACGTCGCACCTGCGGTGCCTTCCAAATCCGACTCGACCGGCTCTTTCACGGGTAGCAATCATCTCTATTCGCCTGTCCTTGGAAGAGAGCTGCAATATCGGTGCAGGCTGATGGGAGCGGCATAGTGCAGCGCGACACGGGGGGGAGTGCCATAGCACGAATCCTATTCGCGGCGTTCCTTTGCATCGGTGTCCTCGACGAGGGGGTTGCAGGCGAGAAGGCAGCCGCCCCAATCGTTTCACTCGCGTTTGTCGGTGACATCATGCTGGACGGAATTCCGGGGGATGTGATCAAGGCCGGGCGGGATCCCTTTATGCACTTCGCGCGAATCCTGGATGCCGCGGATATCCGAATTGGCAATCTCGAGTGTGTAGTTGCCTCCGGCGGCCGCCCGGAACGTAAGCCATTTACCTTTCGCGCCGATCCACGTACGGTCCAGGTACTGAAGGGACATTTCACTGCGCTCTCAATCGCCAACAACCACACTGGCGATTTTGGTCGCGCCGCCTTCTCGGAGATGCTCGATCTACTCGCCGCGCACGAGGTTTCCTTCTTCGGAGGAGGCCGAAACATGGTGGCGGCACATACCCCGCTTCTAATCCAGCGCAACGGTCTCAGGATTGCGCTCCTTGGCTACAACGAAATTTTCCCGCGGAGCTTTGAGGCCGATGGCGACACGCCCGGGCTGGCTTGGAGCGAAGATGAACAGGTGATCGCCGATATCGAGAATGCAAGAAGCGTCCATCATGCCGACTTGGTCATACCGTTTATGCATTGGGGGATCGAGCATGAGCATCATGCCAGTGCACGCCAGCGGCGGCTCGCGCATGCGATGATCGACGCAGGTGCCAATGCTGTTATTGGCGGGCATCCGCACGTTACACAGGACATTGAGCAATACAAGGGACGCCCCATTTTCTATAGCCTGGGGAACTTCGTCTTTGACGGATTCAAAGATGCAGATAACACAACCGGCTGGTTGCTCCGGCTGGAAGCGAGTCGCAATGGTGTCCGCGGTTGGCAACTCTATCTGACGAGGACCGACTCCGAGGGTATCCCTCGCCCTGTATCGCCCCAGCCCCATTTATGCTGGCATGGGGGGAAAGGGATAAAGACGAAATGCACGGCACCAAGGTAAGGTGCACGAGATTGGCGCGCTCGATCGAGTCTCCGCCCGGCTTCAGACCAGCGAACTGCGACAGGGCGGTGCGCGCGCGATACGCCGAACAGTAACAACGGCATTGCGCTACTGGCCGGCGATACGGTACTGGCGCCGTACGCCGGGGTGCCGACTGGTACGTGGCAACGGTGACGATGTAAATCCGCATGCATTGGCCTCGCTCGTCAGCAAGCAGCCCCATCGCCTGCTTTGCAAAGCAAAGCGCGCTTTTGCCTCTTCTTGCGCCGCAGCCAAGGCGAGGACGAGGCGGGCAGCGAATCGCTACACCCCCGGATATGGGAGGGCACAACGATGCCCGGATAGCGCACGCGTTCACGTCGCTCGGTGAAGCAGGACCCCCCCGCAATCGTCGCGCGGCTTTACGAATTGGCGGTTCGGTCGCGCATCCCGGCTAGCTTAACGTAGAGCGTGCTCCTCGAAATTCCTAGCGTCCGAGCAGCCATGGAAATGTTCCCGTGGGAATCCGCAATCGCGCTAAGAATTGCTTGTCGTTCCATTTCCTCAAGGCTCCCGGCCGAGAAGGCCATCGACTTCGAGGGCGGGATGGAGAGAGGGTTGTTCACCATCGATGCGATGGCCGGAGGCAGTTGCGAGCTGTCGATCGTATCGCCTTCACAGAGCGCAAACATAACTTCGAAGGCATTCTGGAGTTCACGAATGTTCCCCGGCCAACGATAGCTCAAAAGGGCCTGGTGCACAGCCGGATCCAGTTGCTTGGGGCCACAGCCATACTTGCGCGCAAGTTTGTTGTTGAGATGCTGGACGATTGCATCGATGTCGCCAGGCCGGTCGCGCAGCGCGGGCAGTTCCAGCGTGACTGCACAGAGGCGATGGTACAGGTCTTCGCGGAAACGTCTGGCTGTGATCTCGGCCCGCATATCACGGTTGGTGGCCGCAATGACACGCACCGAGACGCGACGCTCGCGGGTATCGCCGAGTCGCACCACAACGCCATCCTGCAACACGCGTAGCATGTGCGGCTGCATATCTAATGGCATCTCGCCAATTTCATCCAGGAACAGTGTGCCGCCCTCCGCTTGCTCGAACTTGCCGGGAAGGCCACCACGACGCGCCCCAGTAAAGGCGCCATCGACATACCCAAAAAGTTCGCTGGCCAGGAGTTCCCGGCTCAGGGCCCCACAATTGACGGCAACAAATGGCCCCAGACTGCGATGACTGGCCTGATGTAGCGCTCGGGCGAAGAGCTCCTTACCGGCTCCGGTCTCGCCCAGAAGCAGCACAGGCAGATCGAGCGGCGCGAGGCGGCGGGCGCGGGCCTTGGTGGCTTGCAATATCTCACTCTGACCAATAATGTCGCCGAACGCATCGCTCTCAGCCGATGGTGTCCAAGCCGCCGGCAAGGATATGGCGGGTCGGTTCTGGCTTGCCGTGAGCGGTATCACAAGCATCGTGCCAAGCGTACCTTCATGATCCTTTACCGGATGTAGCCATTCGGGGCATAACCACTGTGGGCGTTGGCAGGTCCGGTCTATATCCGGGAGTGCCAGATTGAGGCCTGGTAGCTGAGTGCCGATTCCCTTCGGCAAGTTCACGCCATGCATCTCGAGCGCGAGAGGCGCATTCCCGTTGGCGCGAATAACCCGTCCCCGGGCGTCGACGAGTACAACGTAGTCGTTGGCGTAACGGATAAAACTGTCAATGGCTTTCGTGAGCAGGCGCTCATGCAGAGCACCGTCGCGGCGAGCCAATTCCCCCTCTATCTGCTTGGCCGCTGCCAGCACAAGACCCAGTGTGTGGCCATGAAGTGTTTCCTTGACACCAGAGACGTCCACCACGCCCAGCAAGGCGCCACTGAGAGGATCAATGATCGGCGCCGCTGCACAGGTCCAGCGCTTGACGTCTAGGCAGAAATGCTCGTTGGCATGGATCTGAACTGGGGTTCGGGTCGCGATCGCGGTACCGATGGCATTGGTGCCGATGACTTCTTCATTCCAGCAGCCGCCGGCGGCCAGGTTGATCCCTTCACCTGCGCTGCGGACTCCGCTCCCTCCGTCGATGCGCAAAATGGTACCGCCTGCGTCACAAAGCATGATCAGCGTCCCGCACTCCTGCAGGACATCGCGCAAGCCCTCGAGAGCCGGACGCGCGGCATCGCAAAAGTCCCGGTTCTGACGCTGCAACCGGCGAATGCGATCGGACGCCGCCCCCGGTGCGGAGTGCCTGGCAGGATCGACGGCCTCAGAACGACTCCGCTGCCACGACGCCAGGACGACGCTGCGCACGCCCGCCACATCTAGAGACGGGTCTTGCACAAAACGCTCC
This sequence comes from Cupriavidus pinatubonensis, assembly GCF_019602855.1. Classification (GTDB taxonomy): domain Bacteria; phylum Pseudomonadota; class Gammaproteobacteria; order Burkholderiales; family Burkholderiaceae; genus Cupriavidus; species Cupriavidus pinatubonensis. Next base: position 47,095 of record NZ_CP080769.1, on the reverse strand, counting down.
CAAGCCGAGGCGACGAGAGGTTCATCGCCGATGCGGGGAATCAAGGTGCCGCAACGTGAAAACGGCATGGGATGGTCAGGGTTTATTGGCTCGAGTAACCGTAGCCCCATGCCACAGCCAAGTCAACAAATCTCTTTTAAATCAGTAATTTGTGCTCTGCAACAATGGCAAGGCAGGGTGTCCGGAAATCGGACACCGAATTTTGACTGACCGGAATTCGAACAGGCAAAGCGCGGGTGTCGGACGTGCAGGATCGAAGAGGGCGCAGCCCTCTGGGAATCCCTCTTCCTTGCGGTGGTGGCACGCCGTATGCGGTCCGGCTGTACGAGGGACAGCGGAACGCGGTGATGGCCATGAAAGATGCAACGAGGTCAGGACGCCAGGTTGGCGAACCAATCGCGAAAGTGGGCATGACCATCGGTAGCCATCTCGTTGCCGAGCGATTTGGCTATACGCATCACGGTGTTTATGCGGGAGACGGGAGGGTAGTGCATTACGCAGGACTGTCGCGGTCGCTGCATCGAGGCCCAGTGCAGGAGGTCACGCTCGCTGAGTTTGCACATGGGCACGCCGTCTGGGTCAGGCAAAGCCCGGACGCCAGGTTCGAGGGCCCCGAAGCGGTTCGCCGCGCCTACTCGCGACTCGGCGAGGACCGATACCAGCTGTTCGCCAACAATTGCGAGCACTTCTGTATGTGGTGTCTGTATGGCGAGAGCCGCAGTGATCAGATCGATGGTTGGAAGTTCCTGATTGATGTAGTCGGCGTGGCGGTCAAAGCGATCGGGTGGCTCATGATGGCGCCTTTGATGCAACCATCCATCAGACGAAAAATTTCCCAACAACAGTTTCACCTACGATGACCACCGTTCGTTCGCCTCGTAGTGAAAGGCGATTGTGAACGGCATGCCCTACGGATTACCGGATCACGTCGTTGACAGCTAAGGCCAGAGCCTTGGCGAGGTCGCGGAGCACCGCTCGGGCATCGACGCGTTCTTCGCCAGCCCACCAATACCGCATCGATAGCGCAAGCCCGCCAGTAGGCGTCCGATTCCCAGACACCCGCGTGCGCAGTCGTCGAATATCCGGACACCGAGTCAGGACACCATGCGACTAGCGGTGCAACCAAACAGTGCTTTCAACTCATTGATTTCCTTCACATAGCCAGCCTTTCTGGCTGGATCTGGGCCACCTTGGCATGAGCCTTGCCATGCATTGGCCGTGGGGAGATCCCACTACGACGACACCAATGACAGGAGGCAATATGCAACCGCAGTCCACCGTACAGGTGATGGGCATCGATGCCGGTGGCACGATGACCGACACATTCTTCGTGCGCTCGGATGGCCGTTTCGTGGTCGGCAAGGCGCAAAGCAATCCCGGCGATGAATCCCTTGCCATCTATAACTCGTCCGAAGATGCGCTCGCACACTGGGACCGGACAGTGGATGACGTTTATCCGGAACTGGTGACCTGCGTCTATTCCGGTACGGCCATGCTCAATCGCATTCTTATGCGCAAAGGCCTTGATGTTGGCCTGATTTGCAATCGAGGCTTCGAGCAGATCCATTCGATGGGGCGCGCGCTGCAGAGCTACTTGGGTTATGCCCTGGAAGACCGCATTCACCTGAATACGCATCGCTACGATGAGCCCCTGGTGCCCGTTTCACGCACCCGTGGTGTCACCGAGCGCACCGACGTGCAAGGGAAGGTAGTCATCCCGCTGCGGGAAGACGAAGTCCGCCAGTCCACCCGCGAACTGGTGGAGGCCGGCTCGCAAGCCATCGTCATTTGCCTGCTGCAATCCCACAAGAACGAATCGAGCGAGCAACGCGCCCGGGACATCGTGCGTGAGGAACTGAAGAGGCTGAAGGCAGATATTCCCGTCTTCGCCTCGGTGGACTACTATCCGTCGCGCAAGGAAAGCCACCGGATGAACACCACCATCCTGGAGGCCTATGGCGCAGAGCCGTCGCGCCAGACGCTGAAGAAGGTCAGCGACCGCTTCAGGAAGCACGGAGCCAAGTTCGATCTGCGCGTGATGGCGACCCATGGCGGCACCATCAGCTGGAAAGCCAAGGAACTCGCACGAACCATTGTCTCCGGCCCAATTGGCGGCGTGATCGGCTCTAAGCTGCTCGGTGAGGCCCTGGGAGACGAGAACATCGCGTGCTCCGATATTGGCGGCACCAGCTTCGACGTGGCGTTGATCACCAAGGGCAACTTCGCCATCAAGTCTGACCCGGACATGGCTCGTCTGGTCCTCTCGCTGCCCCTGGTAGCCATGGACTCGGTCGGCGCGGGCGCCGGCAGCTTCGTGCGTTTGGATCCCTACAGCAAGTCCATCAAGCTTGGCCCGGACTCTGCTGGCTATCGCGTCGGCACCTGCTGGCCGGAAAGCGGTCTCGACACCGTTTCGGTTTCCGACTGCCACGTGGTGCTGGGCTACCTGAATCCGGACAACTTTCTCGGTGGCGCCATCAAGCTCGATGTGGAACGCGCCCGCCAGCATATCAAGGCGCAGATCGCCGATCCGCTCGGCCTGTCGGTGGAAGATGCCGCGGCCGGCGTCATCGAGTTGCTGGACCTGACGCTGTCCGAATACCTGCGCGCCAATATCAGCGCCAAGGGCTACAACCCGGCGGAGTTCACGTGCTTCTCCTATGGTGGCGCCGGCCCCGTGCATACCTACGGTTATACGGAGGGGGTAGGTTTCAAGGACGTGGTCGTGCCCGCCTGGGCGGCCGGCTTCTCGGCCTTCGGCTGTGCCTGCGCCGACTTCGAATATCGCTATGACAAGTCGGTCGACGTCGGTGTCGCACAACTCGCGCCGGACGGCGATAAAGCTGCCGCCTGCAAGACCTTGCAGGAAGCCTGGTCCGAATTGGCCATCAAGGTTATCGACGAGTTTGTCCTCAACGGCTACAAGCCCGAAGACGTGCTGCTGATCCCCGGCTACAAGATGCAGTACATGGGCCAACTGAACGACCTTGAAATCGTTTCGCCGGTGACCAGTGCTGCCACCGCAGCCGACTGGGACAAGATCGTCGAGGCCTTCGAGACCACCTATGGCCGGGTGTACGCCAGTTCCGCGCGCTCGCCGGAACTGGGCTTCTCGATCACCGGCGCGATCCTGCGCGGCACCGTCGTTACCCAGAAGCCGGTACTGCCCGAAGACCCGGATGCGGGCCCATTGCCGCCCAAGGAAGCCTATCTCGGCACCCGCCCCTTCTATCGCCACAAGAAGTGGGTGGATGCCGCACTGTGGAAGATGGAGGCGCTCAAGGCCGGCAACCACATCGTGGGCCCCGCCATCATCGAATCCGATGCCACCACCTTCGTCGTGCCGGATGGTTTCGAGACAACGGTCGACAAGCATCGCCTGTTCCACCTCAAGGAAGTGAAGTAAGGAGACAAGCCATGAATATGATGAGCAACAAGGAAGTGGGCCTGGGCAATCTGCTGCAGAACGGCAAGACCCTCAAGGAGCTCCGCGACGCGATCATCGCTCGCACTCAGGCGTCCGGCCACTACAACGGCCTCGACAAACTGGAGTTCCGCGACAGCGACCCGATCGGCTATGAGAAGCTGTTCTCCAAGCTGCGCGGCGGCTTGGTGCATGCCCGCGAAACCGCGAAGAAAATTGCCGCCAGCCCCATCGTCGAGCAGGAAGGCGAACTCTGCTTCACGCTCTACAACGCTGTGGGTGACTGCGTGCTGACCTCGACCGGCATCATCATCCACGTCGGCACCATGGGGGCGGCGATCAAGTACATGATCGAGAACAACTGGGAGGCCAACCCCGGCATCAATCCCGGTGACATGTTCACCAACAACGACTGCTCCATCGGCAACGTGCACCCCTGCGACATCGCCACCATCGTGCCGATCTTCTGGGAGGGGAAGCTGATCGGCTGGGTAGGCGGCGTCACCCACGTCATCGACACCGGCTCGGTAACGCCGGGCTCGATGTCAACCGGGCAGACGCAGCGCTTTGGCGACGGCTACATGATCACCTGCCGCAAGACCGGCGTGAACGACGAGCCGCTGCGCGACTGGCTGCACGAGTCGCAGCGCTCGGTGCGCACGCCGAAATACTGGATCCTCGATGAGAAAACCCGGATCGCTGGCTGCCACATGATCCGCGAACTGGTCGAAGAAGTGATTCGTGCCGACGGCCTCGAGGCCTACGAGAAGTTCGCCTATGAGGTCATCGAAGAAGGCCGCCGCGGACTGCAGAGCCGCATCAAGGCGATGACCCTGCCTGGCAAGTACCGCAAGGTTTCCTTTGTCGACGTGCCCTACAAGCATGACGACGTGCAGGTCTCCAACGCCTTCGCCAAGCTCGACTCCATCATGCATTCGCCGGTGGAGATGACCATCAAGTCGGACGGCAAGTGGCGCCTCGACTTTGAGGGCGCGAGCCGCTGGGGCTGGCATACCTTCAACGCCCACCAGGTCGCATTCACTTCCGGAATCTGGGTGATGATGTGCCAGACCCTTGTGCCGACCCAGCGTATCAACGACGGGGCGTATTTCGCTACCGAGTTCCGCTTGCCAAAGGGCACGTGGTGCAACCCCGATGACCGCCGCACCGGCCATGCCTATGCCTGGCACTTCCTGGTCTCGGGCTGGGCGGCGCTGTGGCGCGGCCTGTCGCAGTCCTACTTCAGCCGCGGCTATCTGGAAGAGGTCAACGCTGGCAACGCCAACACCTCCAACTGGCTGCAGGGCGGCGGCATCAACCAGGACGGAGAGATCCATGCCGTCAACAGCTTCGAGGCCAGTTCCTGTGGCACCGGCGCCTGCGCCGTAAAGGATGGTCTCAACCACGCTGCTGCCATCTGGAATCCGGAAGGCGATATGGGCGACATCGAAATCTGGGAGATGGCCGAGCCGCTGCTCTACCTTGGCCGCAACGTCAAGGCTAATTCCGGCGGCTACGGCAAGTACCGCGGCGGTTGCGGGTTCGAGACGCTGCGCATGGTGTGGAACGCCCAGGACTGGACCATGTTCTTCATGGGCAACGGCTTCATGAACAGCGACTGGGGCATGATGGGCGGCTATCCGTCCGCGACCGGCTATCGCTTTGAGGCGCACAAGACCGGCCTGGACCAGCGCATCGCCATCGGCGACTCCCTGCCGCTCGGCGGTGACATCGACCCTGGCAACCCCGACTTCGAGCGCCACATCGATGCCACCGCCGAGGTCAAGCGCGACAAGCAGTGCATCACGACGGAGGACTGCTACGCCAACCATGACCTGTACCTGAACTACCTGCGCGGTGGCCCGGGCTTTGGCGACCCTCTCGACCGGGACCCGGAAGCCATCGAAGCGGACCTGAACCAGAAGTTCCTGCTGCCGGCCTACGCGCAGAAGGTATATGGGGCTGTCTTCACCCAAGACGACAAGGGCGTCTTTACCGTGGATGCTGCCAAGACCCAAGCACGCCGTGCCGAAGTTCGCAAGGAACGCCTGGCCCGGGCGCTGCCGACACGGGAATGGATGAAGGAAGAGCGCGAACGCATTCTCAACAAGCACGCGTCCGTCCAGGTGCAGCACATGTTCGCCACCAGCTTTGCCCTGTCTGAGAAGTTCACGCGGGAGTTCAAGGAATTCTGGAGCCTGCCCCCCGACTGGCAGGTGCGTGAAGAAGAGCTGGGCGTGCCATCTTACGGCGCCAAGCACCGCATGGACCTCTCCCTGCTGCCCGATGTCACCACCGTCGTTCAGGTCGAAGAGTAATCACCGCATCCAGGAGTTGAAACATGTCAACCTATACCAATGAACAGGTCGCCCACCTCGTCGATGGTTCCCTCGATTGGGAGACCACCTTCCGCATGCTCTCGATGCCCAAGGACGAGAGCCGGTTCGCGCAGTACCTGTCAGCCTTGCAGGCCAAGGTGAACTTTCCTGACCGCATCGTGCTACCGCTCAGCCCGCACATGTTTATCGTGCAGTCGGTCAAGAGCAAGAAGTGGGTAGTCAAGTGCGACTGCGGTCACGAGTTCTGTGATTACCGCGAGAACTGGAAGCTGCATGCTTCGATCTACGTGCGAGACACCGAGGAGGCAATGACCGAGGTGTATCCGAAGCTGATGGCCCCCGACACCCAGTGGCAGGTGTATCGCGAATACTACTGCCCATCGTGCGGCACCATGCACGACGTCGAAGCGCCTACCCCGTGGTATCCCGTGATCCACGACTTCGAGCCCGACATCGAGGCCTTCTACAAGGAGTGGGTGAATCTCCCGGTGCCGGAGCGAGCGTCGGATTAAGCGTCGCCTGAATCGGAGGGCAGGCGAGCCTGCCCTCTGAGAACGGGCGAGCTGGGACTCAGTAAGGTGTATGAAGAAGTGGGCGCCCTATGAGGCAGCGCGAGCAAAGGCGAGCTGTATCGTCGTGCTTGCTTCCCTAGCTCACCAACCAGTCCGAAATCGAATCACTAACGACGGCAACGGAAGGCAGCATGAACACCAACCTCGCGCATATGCTGGTCCGCACAGCCCGCTCATGAAGATCAAAAGAAGCGACGGAAACCGAGTGCAACGCACGCACGGATTGGCCGATTCGAGTCAGAGAGGCCATTGCATCGCGAGGCTTCGCTGTTTGCGAGCCTCAGGTGAACGACAGCCAACCGCTCCCACGCAATTCCGCGAACAAGCGTTCGGATTTGTCGGCGTCGATCAACAACGGTCCATGGTAGGTTTCGTCACGCACGGAGATGAAAGAAAGGGTGGGTTTCCCCTTGCGTGCTGCGCTCAAGCTTTTGGGGTGGTGCGTACTCCGGTCTGTTGATCGTCATCTGTCGCTTGCCTTTCTTTAGTGCTTGCGCGCCGCGATCACCCGCTCATTCAGACCCCGTCTGTAAAGCGTGGCGAGTTCGTCACGCTGTTCCTGGATGCAAGCTTTCAGCCCTGCCCGCATCTCCGGCACGTCTGTCGCGCCCAGCAATCGCGACCGTGGCCGTCTCCGCCAGATATCGATCCTGGTCTGCACGCGCCAGCGGCGGGTTCACGTAACGCAGGTGGGCATCGAGAAAGCTCGAAACCTCGGCCACATGCACCCATCGAAGCAGGGTCGGGTCCGTGGCGGTGTAGGGATGTCCATCTGCACTGACGCCGGCAATACCCCGGTGAATGCCGTTCACATGCCCGATCAATCCGTTGGCATCGCGGACGCTGCCGTAAGTGGTGCAGGCTACGAACTGGGCGATGCGCGCCAAGCGGCCGCGCATGTCCTGCCGATAGATCGACTGTTCCGGCACACCGGCCAATGCCAGCGGATGCAACGCCTGAAGCATCAGCGCACGGATGCCACCGACCAGCATCGCCGGAAAGTCGTCGCGCACCTGCCAGCAGGCGGCGGCCGGACCGAACAGGCCGGGATCGCCGTGAGGTGTCGAGAGATCGATGGGGTGGCCCGTGGACGTGCGCGTCACCGACCAGATCTTTCACTCGATGCGGCGCCGCAGCGCCTCGATTGGCGAACAGTGTCTCGACAGAATCGCTTCCATATCCCCGTGCCTCGCAAGAAAGCATGGATTCCATGGGCGCCGCATGAGGAATTGCGAGGCCCGCGTGACAAAACGATCGGCACGAAAAAGAAGTGATCGCCTGGCACAAGGGTTTGCCGGCTCCGGCAACATCCGGTGGAGCATTTGCCGTGAGTTTCAAGCCGGAAATCCGAAGAGCCTCGCGAAGTCTTGCACGCGCTCCCGTGGCATTCTCATCTTATTGACCTTGGCTTCCGGGTCCCCGTATCCCATGGCCATACCGAAGGCGGTTACTTCTTCCGGTGGCATGTGCAGATGCGGGGCAAGCACGTCATGGAACGGCGCGAAGGAAACCTGCGGGCATGTGTCGATGCCGCGCGCTTTCGCGGCGATCATCAGGTTCTGAGCGAACAAGCCGATGTCGATCCAGCTGTGCGGCTTCAATCTGCGGTCGATGCTGATGATGAGGCCCACGGGTGCGCCGAAGAATGAGAAGTTCTGTTCGGTCTGCCGCGCGCGCGCCAGGTGGTCGTTGCGATCAATGCCGAGCGAGGCGTAGTAGCGTGCCCCGAAATCGATCAGTCTCGCGCGGAACACGTCCGGCAATGGCTCAGGGAAATGGGCCGGGGCGGGTGCAGTTCCGGCGCGGGAGGCAGCGACCAGGGCATTGGCCAATTCATCCTTGATCGCGCCGCTAACCACATATACCCGCCACGGCTGGGTGTTGGCCCCGCTCGGCGCGGTCGCGGCTGCTTCCAGAATGTCCTCTACGTCTTCCCGGCGCAGCGGCTCAGGCCTGAAGGCACGGATGGCCCGCCGGGCGCTCACGACGTCGGCAATGCATCTGGTGACCGTTTCCTGCGACCATTCAATTGGCGCTTCTACCATGGCTTACTCCTGCGGGACGTCGTGGTACGAAATCCGACCAGCGGGCAGGAAAAACAGCGCGATCACAGCGCCACCCTTCGCTTCCGGATAGTGATGACTGCCTGGCGCCGGGGCGGTCCAGCCACCGAAGCACCAGCCATTCGGTCCGTTCAGCGCGGCGCCGGGATTTAGCGGAATGACCATGTTGAACTCGCCATAGGGATGCCCATGGTATTGCCCGCGGAATCGATGGTCAGGGTGGCCTTGCCTGTTGCCGGTGCTATCCATATACACAGCTGTGATGCTGAAGTGAAGCGTGCGCTCGCAGGGCTCGGCGATGCGGCTGCGGCGGTACGCTGGGCCTTCGATCTCGACGTTCGCTGCCCAGCCGTTCTCCACGCCCTTCCTGACCAGGCAGGCCAGGGTCTGGTAGAGCTCGCTGTCAGGGCCGTACTTCTCGTTCAACCAGCGCTCGACCGCAGTGCTGGTAGTCAGGTCCTTCACTTCCTCAAGGAATGGGATGCAGCGCCCGATCAGCGCTTCTCGATCCTGGATAAGGGTTTTGGTCGTCATGGTGTCGATTCCTGTCAAACGGCTGGATGTCATCATGCGCGAACCATGAGTTGAATGGAATTGATGTCTTTGCAATTGCATAATGCATGCTATTCAATCTAGGGGCAACATCATGAGCATCGGCCGCACGGACCTGAACCTCTTGAAGGTGTTCGAGGCAGTCTACGAGGAGCGCAACTTGATACTGGCGGGCAAGCGCCTCAATCTCACGCAATCGGCGGTTAGCCATGCGCTCCGCAGGCTGCGCGAGCTTGTCGGCGACGAGCTTTTCATGCGCATGGGGAAGGGCATGGTGCCGACCGGCCGTGCCACGGCGATGGCGCCAGCGCTGCTGGACTCACTGCGTCGCATCGAGGACGCGCTAGGCGTGGAGCTGTTTTCCCCGCAGACATCAAAACGGCGCTTTGTCATCGCGGCGAATGATCACGTCACGGAAGTGATCGTTGCGCCTTTGTCCCGCGAGTTGCAAAAGGCTGCCCCAGGCGTGGACCTCGTCATCCGACCTTCCACGCGGCTGGACTTGGCCGAGCAGATCGACCTGGGACGCATCGACCTTGCCATCGGTATCTTTTCCCAGGTTCCGCCCCGCCTGAACTCCCGAGCGCTGATGTCCCAGCGAGAGTCAATCTTGATGTGCAAGCGACATCCTGCTTCCCGACGGAAGCTCACCATCCGAGATCTGGCAAAGTACCCCCTTGTCACCCTATCCGTCGGCGGGCAGGAAGAAGGCGCGGTAGGGGGGTTCATCGTTGAGCGCGGCCTCGCGCGGCAGTCGGAGATGTTCGACCGGCGTGCGTTAGAGAAGGCGCTGCTTGAGTCGAAGGCGATGTCGCGGTTGAGGGTTACCGTTCCGCACTCGCTCGCCATTCCAGCGCTGCTTCGTGATACGCACATGATGTCGATTGTGCCGGCTTCGCTGGCAGTGGCTCTCACCAAGAGCGGCGACCTGATTTGCCGTCATCCGCCGTACCAAGCAGGAATTGAGACCATGCGTGCGGTTTGGCATGAACGCGACGACTACGACGCCGGTCACTCCTGGCTTCGCGAGATGATCGCGAAGATCGCTCAAGCCGTGGAAGAGGCGCTCGAGTAGTAGTCATGGCATGCGCCCCCTTGGCTGGAGGGGCGACTTCGCCTCCGGCCAAGATGCGGTCTTAAAGGGTTGGTCGGGATTCGAAAAAAAAATCCGCCACATCTTCGCTAAGCCGCTGGTTTGAATATGAAATCGATCGATGGATCGAGTGGCGGCACGCGTCGTTGCAGGTCGAGCAGCTAATCGCCGAATCGGTTGATGTGCTCGCGCCGGTAAGAAGACAACGCCTTGAGAACTTCTGCAGTCACCGGATGCCCGCACCCGTGCAATTCCTTGAGCTTGCGCGACATCCACTGAACGTTGTGAAGGATGACCATGTTGGCGACCAGCTGGTTGTACTTGATTACCTTGCGCTGTTCGTGCCGCAGATTTTCGGCGATGACGCCGTCGCCGCCAAACATCAACCACTGCGAGAAGTTATTGAACTGCTGCAAGATCAGCGTGCGGATAACGCGGCCCAGTTCCGTAAAGCTTTTTCTTCGTGCTCTCAGAGCCCAGCCGGCGGAGGATGGTACGCGGAGGGATTTCCATTGGGATTTCCATTCCCAATGCGGCGGTCTGTCCCACTTCGAACTCGCACTTTGGATCCCATCGAATCCTACATTTATGCGCGGCGCAGACATCTTCACGGAGCTTGTTCACCATGCGGAGGCTGGATGATTTCGTACCGAAGGCGCACCCACTGCGTTCGATCCGCACTATGGCCAACCAGGCGCTGCTGAAGATGGACAGGCTGTTTGCGCATATGTACGGGCCCGATATCAAGGGTGGCCAGCCCAGCATCGCGCCGGCAAGCTGCTGCGAGCCATGCTGCTGCAGGTGCTCTACAGCATTCGCTCCGAACGTCAGCTCATGGAGCAGACGCAGTACAACCTGCTGTTTCGCTGGTGCATCGGGCTGTCGATGGACGATCCAGTTTGGGTGCCCACGGTTTTCACCAAGAACCGCGAACGGCTGACGAAGCATGATGCAGTGATCCAATTCTTTCAACGAGGTGCTGGCCATCGCGCAGAAGAAGAATTGGCTGTCGGGTGAGCACTTCAGCGTGGACGGCACGCTGATTCAGGCGTGGGCAGGCCACAAGAGCTTCGTGCGCAAGGATGGCGGAGACAAGGACGACAACGACGGCGGCAATTTCAAGGGGCGCAAGCGCAGCAACGAGACGCACAACTCCAAGACCGGTCCCGATGCCGAGCTCTACCGCAAGGGCAAGACAGCCAGCTAGCTTCGCTACATGGGTCATACCCTGAGCGACAACCGCCATGGCCTGGTGGCCATGGATTTCGTTGACGAGATGTACTAATGCGAAGGAACGATGTCCTTCGTCGCCGTGGCTCGTCGTGTGCTCAGCTGTTTCGCCACGAGCGCTACGGTTGCAACAAAGGCGGGCACGGTCAGTATTGTGAAGATGGCTTCCAAACCTAGACCGAGGTGCAGCAGTTCCGCGCCGAGCAGCGCGCCGCTGATGCCACCGAAACGGCCGATGCCAAGCATCCAGGCGACGCCCGTGGCGCGGCCCCGCGTGGGGTAGAAGCCGGCGGCCAGCGTCGGCATCGATGCCTGGGCTCCGTTCATGACCGTACCGGCCAGAAAGATCATCAGGCCGAGCAAGACCTGGTCGGCCAGGCTGCCATGCCCCACGGCGTAGATCAGCACACCAGCCAGTGCGTACATCGCTGCAATCACCTTGTTCGGGTTCATGCGGTCCATGAGCCAACCTGCCGCAATCGTGCCGATGCCGCCGCCTAGCGGAAAGAGTGCCGTCAGGAAGGACGCGCGCTGGAGCGAAAACCCGGCGTCTTTCATCAGCGTCGGCATCCAGCTGGTGAGCAGGTAAAAGATGACGAGTCCCATGAAGTACGTCAGCCACAGCATGACCGACCCGAACCGATAGCCCGGCGCCAGCACCGTCGCAACGGCCGAACGTGTGGCGGGTGCGGCTTCGTGGATCGTGAAGCGGTCCGCGCCGGCAACGTCGGCGTCGGTCACGCGGCGCAGCACCGCGCGGATGCCGTCCGCCGGGTATTGCCGCACTACCATGTAGCGGATCGATTCAGGCAGGGTGCCTGTCAGCACGACTGCCAGCGCCAGCGGCACGACGCCACCGACCACCAGCACGCTGTGCCAGCCGAACTGCGGAATGATCGCCGCCGCGAAGAAGCCGCCCGCCGCTGATCCGAGGGGAAAGCCGCAGAACATCGTGTTCACCAGCACGGCACGCTGCCTTGCCGGTGCGTACTCGGACATCAGCGTGACGGCATTGGGCATCGCTGCACCAAGGCCTAGGCCGGTCAGGAAACGCAGTGCGGTCAGCCAGGACAGTGTCGGCGCGAAGGCTGTCGCAAGGCTGCATGCGCCAAAAAAGAACACAGACAGCACCAGTACCTTCTTCCGGCCGACATTGTCGGCCATCGGCCCGGCGAAGATCGCGCCGAATGCGAGGCCGAACAGCGCGGCGCTCATCACGGGCCCGAGCGTGGACTTGTCGATGCCCCAGTCCTGCACGAGCGCCGGCGCTACATAGCCCATGGCGGCCGTGTCGAAGCCGTCGATGGCAACGATCAGGAAACAGAGGACAAGGATCAACCATTGGTATGCGCTGAGCGGACGGTTGTCGATCAGCGTCTGGACGTCGACCGTGCCGGTGAAGCTGCCGGCCTGTTGGGGGCTTGGTGAATGCATGTCTCTCTCCGGGTGAGGCAGGGGTATGCGCAGCGCGCTCCGCCTAGACTCGCGAAGCGCCGCTGCAAGGTGTCGCGGCTTTCGAGCCGCGTTGTTTTATCTGTGCCGCGCGTAGCGCCGGCAGGCGTCGCCGAATCGCGTAAACAGCGCCTGCGACAGGCGGTCGTTGCGCGCGGAGACTTCCGGATGCCACTGGACGCCGATGGCAAAGTCCGCGCTGCGCACGCGGATCGCCTCGACCAGCCCGTCGGCGTGCGTGGCTTCTACGGCAAGGCCCTCGCCGATCGTGCGGATGCCCTGCGTATGGAGTGAATTGACCACCGCGGTTTCGGTTCGCAGCCAGTCCCTGAGCAGGCCGTCGGACGCCAGCGCGATCGCGTGCTTGTAGCGGTAGCGGGCGTCCAGCGCCTCCGCTGGATCCTCGCGATGGTCGTCGGCGTGGCCAGCCTTGTAGATGTCAGGGTGCAGCGTGCCGCCGAAAGCCACATTCATTTCCTGGAAGCCTCGGCAGATGGCAAGGACCGGCATCCCGCGCGATACGGCCCCCCGAAGCAGCTGCATGGCCACGTGGTCGCGCGCAGGGTCGACAAGAATGTTCGCGGGCTCCTCTGCGCCATACAGTGCCGGCGCCACGTTCGAAGCGCCGCCGGGAAACAGCAGGCCCGACAACACGACAAGGTACGGGCTCACATCGGTGATGTCCTCGGTGGCGGGAATGAAGATCGGGGCAACCAGCGAGACCTCGCTCAACGCGCGGCGGTAGCTCTCCTTGACGCTGTGCAGATCGTGGTCACCCACGAAAAACCGGTCGCAGACGATGCCGACCACGGGCACATCAGGAGAACACGTTGAGGATGGGGGTGACGACATGTTGTTGGCGTTGTCTGGTTTATTGCATGCGGATATTAGATGGCTGCATGCAATCATGGCAAGAAACATCAATTTAAAGTGATTTATAGGCACATTTATCCGAGTTATCGTTGATAACTGCATGCAAAACACGATAGTGAAAAAAAACTGCCGGGAGGTGGTGGCGGCAAAAAGAGCGCCCGGCAGCGGGTGCGCATTCGACGCATGGCCTGTGGCTCAGAATCGGTGCCTGATGCCGACGGCGGCGCCGAACTGCGAACTCGCTCCTTCCGCCGCGACATGGGAAGCCGCCGGGCCCTTGTAGGTATCGAAGTTCAGTGCGACATGGCGCGCATAGGCCGCGGCCAGGTAGACATCCGTTCGCTTCGACAGCTCATGGTCGACAACGAACAGCCATTGGCGCGGATTGGCCGAATCGGCGCGCATACCGGCAGCCGGCCGGTAGGTGCGCTGGTCGTCGTAGTAGTACGAGAGCGTCAGCGATGTGGCGCCAGCGCGGTAGACGCCGCCGAGCCACCAGAAGTTGTCGGCGCCGACGGTGCGTGCCGCCGTGGAATTGTTCTTGCCGAACCGGTAGCCGGCGAAGAGCGATGCGGGACCGAAGTCGTAGCGTCCGGACACCGCTACCTTCTGCGCTTTCGGGTATCCGGCGGGAGTCCGCGTGCCGTCGACCTAATCATAGGCGACCTGCAAGCCCAGGCTGCGGCTGCGGTAGCTCGCGCCGGCACCCCAGCCGGCACCGCCGGCGATGCTGCCGGGCTGTTCGCCGAATGCCCTGTGGGCTTCCGTCGTGATCGGTCCGAAACTGCCGGTGTACCTGACCATGTTGTCTTCGCGCAGCGACGTGCCGAGCATGAAGACCACCGGTTCGCACTGCGTTGCATAGGTGGTAGGGGAGTGGCTGGCATTCAGCTCGAACAGTGTCGTGTACTGGCGCCCGAGCGTGACCTTGCCGTATGGGGCCGACAGGCCTTTAGCCCGGACCAATCGTGGGCGAGCATGGGGTGCATGGAAGCAGCACGGCGCCAGCGCCATAGAAAGGTAGACATCAACATGAACGAGACCACCAGCTATCCCATTACCGACCGCTCGCGCGTTCGCCTGTTCGGCGGCCGGGGCTCGAACGAGAAGCAGGCGATCCACGAGATCATTGACGCCACGCTCCATGGCGCGGTGTCGTACCACATCGATGGCCAGCCGTTCGCCACGCCGACGATGGTATGGCGCCATGGCGACCATCTCTACTGGCACGGTTCCGCGGGCAGCCGCATGCTCAGGCATGTGTCGCAGGGCGTACCGGTTTGCGTCAATTTCACGCTGCTCGATGGCTACGTGCTGTCGCGGCTGGCGTCGGCACACACGCTCAACTACCGCTCGGCGATGGTGTTCGGCCGGCCTGAACCCGTTGCCGAGCCCGCGGCGCGCCGGGAGCAGCTCGAGTATTTCCTGTCACGCTACTTTTCCGGGCGCTGGGACGAGGTGAAGCAGCCGTCGGAGGGTGAAGTGCACAGCATCATCATGGTCCGCATGCGCATCGAGGAGGGCTCGGCCAAGCGGCGCGCCGGGCCGCCGGGCGACGGACTTGCGATCTTCGGCGGCGAGGCGCTGTACCGGCGGCATTGCTGGGCCGGAGAGATTCCGCTCGCCACAGTGGCGCTGCCGAGTCGGCCGGCCCGGCGGTTGCATAATCGGTGAGCACGCCCGGCTATGTCACTGACTTTGCCGCGCGCGCCGGATTCCGCACGCCGCAGGACGTCAATGCGGATATCGCGGCCGGCCATCTCGACCTCGCTGACGGTGACCGTATAGATGCCATCGCGGGCGACGCCAACCGTCGGCCATTCAAATGGACAAAAGGAAGCCAGTGTGACCAGGATATCTCCATATCGCCTGCTCGCCGCGGGAAAACAGCCAGTCCCGGCTGGTCGCGGAAGCATTGCTTGAAACTTATACGGCCACCCGCCCCGATGCGCACGTGGATGTGCTGGACCTGTGGGACCTGCAGCTCCCCGAAATGCGAGAGGACGTGCTGAATGCGAAATATGCGATCTTCGCGCGGCGCGAGCACACGGCGGCCCAGGCGGCGGCTTGGGAAACCGTGAAGCGCGAAGCCGCGCGCCTGCTCGACTACGACGTGCTGCTCTTCAGCACGCCGATGTGGAACTGGAGCCGGCCCTACCGGCTCAAGCACTACATCGACGTCATTACCCAGCCGGGCCTGACGTTCAAGTGGACTCCTGAGCGCGGTTACGAAGGGCTGGTGTCAGGCCGCCGCGCCATCGCGGTGTACGCCAGTTCGTTCGACTATGCGCAGGGCTCGCCGCTCGCCAGCTTCGACCACCAGAAGTCCTATTTCGAGGACTGGCTGCGCATGATCGGCATCAACGACATCCAGACCATTGCTTTCGGCCCCACGCATCCCGATGCCCCGGCGATGCCGACAGCCCGCGAGCAGGCACTGACGCACGCGGCGGCCATCGCGCGCACGCTGTGATGACGAGCGCCTCGGGGCGGGCGGTGCTGCAGCGCGTCCAGTTCGATGCTGCCATGCCGCCATGGGAGGTGGCATTCCTGACGGCGTTGCCATCGGCCTGCTTCTCGGTATTCGGTGCCATGGCCCCCTGGGTGTTGGCACGGGCGGGGCAGCGAGCCTGCCTGATGGCCTGCATCGCGCTATGTGGGTGCGGCATTTTGTTGCGCAGCCTGCCGCTGGCCAATGCTCTGCTGGCTGGGCAGGCGGTGGCCTGCGCGGGCGTCTCGGTGCTCAATGTCCAGCTGCCAGCCTTGATCAAGGGCCGGTTTCCCGCACGCATCGGTCTGCTGACCGGGGTGTATTCGATGGCGCTGTCCGCCGGTGCGGCACTCGGGTCTTGACTGACCGCGCTGCTGGCCGGTCCGGGGGCTGGCGCATGGCACTGGCGGCCTGGGCGGTGCCTGCGATTGCCGCGGTGCCGATGTCCCGCGCCGTGTTCCGTATCCAGGATCCCGCAACGGCGTGGGCCGCGACGACGGCCGCCCCGGCCAGGATCTGGCGCGTGCCGCTGGCGTGGCATGTGACGCTGTTCATGGGGCTGCAATCGTCGATGGGCTACATCGTGTTCGGCTGGATGCCGTCGATGCTGCAGTCGCGCGGCCTCGATCCGGGGCAGGCCGGCGCGCTGGCGGGCCTGTCGATCATCGTGCAGGCACCGGTTGCCATGGCGGTGTCGACCTGGGCCGGGCGCGTCAGCGACCACCGCGCGGCGATTGCCGCGGCTTCTCTGCTGTGCCCCGCTGCGGTGGCCGCGTGCATGGTTGTGCCGGAAACGGCCCTCGTTGTGGCGATCGTCCCGCTGGGGGTGATACAGGGCAGCCTGCTCGCGCTTGGCCTCACCACGATCGGCATGCGCTCGGGCAATGCGTCAGTCGCGGCGCAGCTGTCGGGCATGTCGCAGGGGATCGGCTACGCGATCGCCGCGCTCGGCCCCGCCGCTGCCGGGCTGCTGCACGCGCGTTCGGGCGGCTGGACCGAGGTGCTCTGGCTGTATGGCGCCATCGGGGCGGCATCGGCCGTCACCGGAATGGGCGCAGGCCGGCCCCGGATGATCGGCGCGCGGCTCGCGCAGGAGCCGGCCTGATGCCGCCCGGCGGACGACTGCGTTGCGTGGGACTCAGGCGTGTTCGCGCCGCATGCGCGCGGGCGTGTTGCTGGCAATTCGGCGGAAGCAGGTGGTCATATGGGCCTGGTCGGCAAAGCCGCAGTCGTGCGCGATCTTGATCAGCGGCACATGGGTGTCAAGCAGCAACGCGGTGGCACGGACGACGCGCCGCTGCATGATGAAGCGCAGCGGCGCCTGCCCGGTGGAAACGCGAAACGCCCGCATGAAATGCGGCAGGCTGACTTCGGCCAGCGCGGCGAGTTCCGCGATGGCGATGTCGTCGCCGAGATGCGTCTCGATGTATTCGAGAATGCGGCGCAGCCGGAACGGCGCAAGCCCGCCCTTGAGCGCCCGCGGCGGCACGCGGGTGCCCAGCCTGGCAAGTTCGACCGCAAGCATGCCGACCAGGCTCTCGCAGCAGAGCCGCTGGCCGATGCGCGGCGTCACGCATTCCAATGCAAGGCGGTCAGCAATGGCCCAGATCGGCTTGTTCTCGAACATCAGGCGCGAATGGAAGCGGTCGGTGCAATCGGCGGCCTCGCACGCGTCGTGCAGCAGCGCGTCGTCGAAGTGGATGGCCACGCAGCGGAAGCCTCGGATGAACGGCGTATGGCCATAGGCTTCGCCGCCGCGTTCGATCAGGCTCAGGTGATCGTTGCCCCGATAGCCGTCGGCCAGCGGCTTCGCCGGCTTGTGGCGCGCCTCGATGCGCCCGCCGGTCTCGCGCAACGCGGCGCGCAGGCTCACGCGTTGGGAGCCGATCGGCCGCGCGACGTCCTGCAACTCGCCATATTCGATCACCTCGACCTCAGTGCCGGCCCAGACCGTGGCGGTACGGCTCTGATGCGCATTGGTGACGATTTTTACCATGTTCCGTCTCCTGCTTTCCTGCATTCCTGCAATTCCAACTTCGACTCTTGAGCTAGATCCATGCATTCCTCAGACCACAAGGCCGTGCTTGAAGCCATGCAGGCCCGCATGGCGGTGCGGCGGTTCCTGCCGACGCCGATGCCCGAAGCCACCGTGCGTGAAATCCTCCGGTGCGCGAGCGCGGCGCCCAGCGGCGCCAACCTGCAGCCGTGGAACCTCCACGTACTTGCCGGTGCCGTGAAACAGGAAATCGCCGCCGCGCTCGAGCATGCTTTCTGGCATGAGGCGGATGCCCATGCCGAGGAATACCGCTACTACCCGCCCGAGGATGCCGAGCCCTTCGCCGCGCGCAAGCGGGCGTTAGGAACCCTGTTTTACGAGGCCCTGAACATCACCCGGGACGACGCGCAGGGCCGGCAGCGGCAGAGCGCCCGCAATTGCCGCTTCTTCGACGCGCCCGTCGGCATGGTCTTCACGATCGATAGGCGGCTGGAACAGGGCAGCTGGCTCGACTACGGCATGTTCCTCCAAAACATCATGTTGGCCGCCAGAGCCTGCGGGCTCGATACCTGTCCGCAAGTGTCCATTGCCAGATATCACCGCGTGCTCGCGAGGCATTGCGCATCCCCGCGACCGAAATGGTGGTGTGCGGCATGGCGCTCGGCTACCGCGATCCCGATGCGCCGGAGCTGAGGGTGCGCCAGCTGCGCATCGACGTATCGCGCTTCGCGACGTTCGCCGGCTTCTGACATTTCCGTTCCCCCGTTTCATCTGCCGCCTGCAACACCGGTTGCGAGGAGGCTCTTAGGCGTTGCATGCAATTTGTACGCAACAATGTACATCGATTCTATGATTGGCATGCAATGTCGCCAAGCTTTACTGTAATCGGGTAAACACCTATGCAATGTTTTCATGTACCGTTTGTTCGTTTAAAAACGTTAAAAATCAATTGGTTAATTCGTAGTCTTGTAGCCTGTTTTCTGTCCTGAAACGCGACTGAACCCTCATGATGAAAACTGGTTCTTGTTTTTATTGTATGCAGTGAATAGTATCGCTGCATACAACGAAGCGTGCGCCACGCAGGCTGCCAGATTCACAACGCCCTTAGAACAGGAGAGGCCCCATCATGATGTCCAGGGAACAGAACGACTTCATCACACGCGTCGGCCCCGACGCCCCGGCCGGACGCCTGCTGCGCCAGTACTGGCAGCCCGTCGCACTGGTCGACGAATTCGAGGGCGAGCGCCCGGTGCGCGCGGTGCGCCTGATGGGCCAAGACTTCGTGGTGTTCCGTGACGAACACGGCCACTACGGCATGCTCGACCGCGACTGCCCGCACCGCGGTGCAGACCTCAGCTACGGCCGGCTCGAGGACGGCGGGCTGCGCTGTCCTTTCCATGGCTGGCTGTTTGACCGCCATGGCACCTGCCTGCAGACGCCGGCGGAGCCTGCGGGCAGCAAGCTGTGCTCGCGCATCCGGCAGAAGGCATACCCCGTGGTCGAACGCAACGGCATGGTGTTCGCGTTCATCGGCGAAGGCGAACCACCGGCGTTCCCGGCGTTCGACTGCTTTGTCGCGCCGGGCCAGTACACGTTCGCGTTCAAGGGGCTGCTCGAGTGCAACTGGCTCCAGGCGCTGGAGGTGGGCATCGACCCGGCGCATGCATCGTTCCTGCACCGCTTCTTCGAAGACGAGGACACGGCCGAGAGCTATGGCAAGCAGTTCCGCGGTGCCTCGGCCGATTCGGTCATGCCAATCACCCAAGTGCTGCGCGAGTTCGAATGCCCCGACATCAGCATCGCGTCCACCGACTACGGCATGCGCCTGACCGCGCTGCGCGATCTGGGGGAAGGGCAGCAGCATGTGCGTGTCACCAACGTGGTGTTCCCGCAGGCCTTCATCATTCCGATGAGCGCCGAGATGACCATTGCGCAATGGCATGTCCCGATCGACGACACGAGCTGCTACTGGTACGCCATCTTCACAAGCTTTACCGAACCGGTGAACAAGCAGCAGATGCGCGACCAGCGCCTGGCCCTGTATGAGCTGCCCGACTATCGCCCGCGCCTGAACAAGCACAACGCGTATGGCTTCAGTCCGTACGAGCAGCGCACGAAGACGTACACGGGCATGGGCAACGACATCAACGTGCATGACCAGTGGGCCGTGGAGTCACAGGGCGCGATCCAGGACCGCACGCGTGAGCACCTTGGCACCACCGACAAGGGCATCATCGCCTACCGCAAGCAACTCGTGGCCGCCATCGAGGCCAACGAGCGCGGTGAGAAGGCAATGATGATGGTCGATGCGGCGCAGGCCGGCACGCTGACCGGGCCGCCGTCGATCGATGGCGTGAGCGTCGCGAACATGACGGCGGAAGACTACTGGCGCGGTGCCGATGCGAAGCGTCGCGCCGAATCGCAATGGGCCTCGCGCACCTGACACCCCGGGCTGGACAACCATTCAACTAAAGAGGCGGCCAACCGCGTCGCGCGTTGCGTGACGCGCTAAGGCCGGACCCATATGGCATTCGTAGACAAATTTGGCCTCTGGACCGAAGCGCAGGCGCGGGCGGCCGACGAGGTCGCGCGGCGTATCGACGCGGAGGGCATCGAGGTCGTGCGTTTCTCGTTCCCCGACCAGCATGGCGTGCTGCGCGGCAAGGCGCTTGTGGCGCAGGAGGCCGTCAAGGCCCTGCGCGGCGGGCTGAACGTAACCACCACGTTGTTCGCCAAGGACACCTCGCACCGCACCGTTTTTCCGGTGTTCACCTCCGGCGGCGGGTTCGATATCCCCGGCCTGCAGGGTGGGGCCGACGTGACCCTGGTTCCCGACCCCACCACGTTCAAGGTACTGCCGTGGTCGCCCGGTACGGGCTGGGTGCTGTGCGATCCGTACTTCCAGGATGGCAGGCCGGTGCCGTTCGCCACGCGCCGCGTGCTGCGCAACGCTGAGCAACGCTTGGAGGCCGAGGGCTACCAACTGATCACAGGGCTCGAAGTGGAATTCCACGTGTTCCGGCTGCTGGGCGAACACATGACGCCCGACGATGCCGGCCAGCCCGGTGAGCCGCCGGACGTGGGCCTGCTGTCGCACGGTTACCAGTTCCTGACCGAGCTCCGCTATGACGCTACCGAGACCGTCATCGAGCTGATCCGCAAGAACGTGCAGCAGCTCGGCCTGCCGGTACGCTCGCTGGAGATCGAATTCGGCCCAAGCCAGTTCGAGTTCACGTTTGCGCCGGCCTCGCCGTGCGAAACGGCCGATGCGATGGTGCTGTTCCGCAGCGCCGTCAAGCAGATCTGCAAGCGCCACGGCTATCACGCCACGTTCATGTGCCGGCCGAAGATCCGCAACGTGGTGTCCAGCGGATGGCACCTCCACCAGTCGCTCCAGCGCGTCCACGACGGTAGCAACGCGATGATGCCGTCAGGCGCCGCCGAGGACCTGTCGGCAGTGGGGCGGCACTATCTCGGCGGCCTGCTGGCGCACGCGTGCGGCGCGACCGCGTTTTCCACGCCGACGATCAACGGCTACAAGCGCTACCGCGCCTATTCGCTGGCGCCGGACCGCGCCATCTGGGCGCGCGACAACCGGGGCGCGATGTTGCGCGTGCTGGGCGGCGCGGGCGACCCTGCCACGCGCATCGAGAACCGCGTAGGCGAGCCGGCGGCGAATCCGTACCTCTATCTCGCATCGCAGGCCATTTCCGGGCTCGATGGCATCCAGCGACAGCTGGACCCGGGGCCGTCCGCCGACTCGCCTTACGAGACGCCGGCGCCCTGCCTGCCGAAGACGCTCGACGAGGCGCTCGATTGCCTGCGCCAGGACGAGGTGCTGCGCGAGGGCATGGGCAATGGCTTCGTCGATTACTTCTGCCACATCAAGCAGGCCGAGATCGCGCGCTTCAACCTCGAAGTCAGCGACTGGGAGCAGCGCGAGTACTTTGACACGTTCTAATGCATACGCAGTGAGGATGTCATGCCAACAATTACCTACGTCCTGAAGGACGGCAACGAGAAGACGGTGGCGGCGGCCAATGGTAAGACGCTGATGGAGGTGGCCATCGCCAACAATGTGCGCGGTATCGACGCCGAGTGCGGCGGCTGCTGCTCGTGCGCGACGTGCCATGTCTATGTCGACACGGCTTGGCTCGGCAAGCTCGCGCCGCCCGACGATATGGAAGACGAACTGCTCGAAGGCGTCGCGGCAGACCGCACGCATGCAAGCCGGCTCAGCTGTCAGATCGTCATCAGCGATGCGCTCGACGGCCTCGTGGTGCGTGTGCCCGTGACACAGGGGTGAGCCATGTCTGATCTCGTCATCATCGGCGCGTCGTACGCAGGAACCCAGCTTGCGCTGGCGGCGCGCGCAAATGGCTTCGCGGGCGGCATCACCATGATCGGCGACGAGCCGCACCTGCCGTACCAGCGCCCGCCGCTGTCGAAGGGGTTCCTGCGCAACGAAGTCGATGCGTCGAGCCTGCCGCTGCAGTCGCCCGAGCGCTTCGCCGAGGAGCGGATCGTGCTGCGCACCGGCGTCGCCGCGCACCGCATCGACCGCGAGGCGTGCAGGGTCGAATTGTCAGATGGCAGCGACATCGGCTACGGCCACCTGGCGCTGACCACGGGCGCACGCTGTCGCACCCTGGCGTGCGAGGGCGCCGGGCTTGGCAACGTGCACTATCTGCGCGGGCTTGCCGATGCGTGTGCCATCCGCGACGCGGCCGGCCGTGCCAGGCGCGTGGCCGTCATCGGCGGCGGGTTCATCGGCCTGGAAGCCGCGGCCGCGCTGCGCTCGCTCGGGTGCGAGGTGACCGTCGTCGAAATGCAGGAACGGCTGCTCCAGCGCGCCGTGCCGCCGCTGATCTCCACCTTCCTGATGCAGGCCCACGCGCAGCAGGGTGTGCGGTTACGCCTGTCTTCGCGTGTCGGGCGCCTGCTCGGGCAGGGTACGGTCGAGGCCGTCGAGCTTGAATCGGGCGAAGTGATCGCTGCCGACATGGTCGTGGCTGGACTCGGCGTCGTCCCGAACGTGGAGCTTGCCCAGGCGTGCGGGCTCGCAATCGACAACGGCATCGTGGTCGACCGGTACGCGCGCACCAGCGATCCGGACATCGTCGCGGCCGGCGATTGCGCGTCCTATCCGAATCCCTGGCTCAATGGCTTGGGCGAGGGTGGGGGCGCGGACGCGGGCCGCTGCGTCCGCGTGGAGTCAATCCAGAGCGCCAACGACCTGGCCAGGGTTGCCGGCGCCACCGTATCAGGCCAGACCGTTCCGTACGACGCCGTGCCATGGTTCTGGTCGGATCAATACGGCTACAAGCTCCAGATGGTAGGCACCTCGAACGGCCACGATCATGCCGTGGTGCGCGGCAACGTGGAAAGCGGCAGGTTCACCGCGCTCTACCTGCGCGCCGGCACGCTGATCGGCGCCGATTCGGTCAACCGGCCGGTGGATCATATGGCGGCTCGGCGCCTGATCGCGGCACGGGTGCAGCCCGATCCGGCCGCGCTGCGGGACGAAGCGGTCGCCCTGAAGACGCTGATGCCTGCCTGAACCGGACGCGCTGGTGTACCATACCCTCCATTGCATGCAATGCGTACCGTTTGGTATGCAAGTAGCTTGAAATTCATTTGACGAGGGTGTAATGGAATCCCACCAGACACGGGTTTTGGTGCAGTTGCGTGACCTGATCCTGAAAGGCGAATTCGAGCCGGGGGCGCGGTTGGCGGAGATTCCGCTGGCCGAGAAGCTCGGTGTCTCGCGCACGCCGGTCAGGCTCGCGCTCGCCTCGCTGGAACAGGAAGGGCTGATCGAGCCGTCGCCAAGTAGCGGCTACATGATGCGGCGCTTCACACCGCGCGAAATCCAGGACGCGATCGCTGTGCGAGGGCACCTTGAAGGCATGGCCGCCCGGCTCGTGGCCGAACACGGGCTGTCGCGCCAGCTCTCGCTGGACCTGCAGGATTGCCTGCGCGAGGGAGATCGCGTACTGATCAAGGCCGAGCTCGACTACGACGACTACGTGGCGTACAGCAACATGAACGACCGCTTCCACGCGCTGATCGTCGAGGGCAGCGGCAACAGTGCGCTGGCACGCGCGATCGAGCTTAACAACCGCCTGCCGTTTGCCGCCGCCAGCGCGATGCTGCCGATGCAGTCCGCGGTCGATGAGGGGCAGCAGTGGCTGGTCTATGCGCACCACCAGCACCACAGCCTGTTCGATGCCATGCAGCGCGGCGAGGGCACCCGCGCCCAGGCGCTGGCCACCGAACACGTCAACGTGGCGCGCATGAACCTTGAGACAGCGCTGGACCGTCCGGAGCAGGCATCGCAGGTCATGCCGGCGATGCGGCTGTTCGTGAACGCCTGACGTACCAGGGGCATTCCAACGGGGCTGCATGCACTGCGGCCCCAGCCTTTCGTGCCCGGCGTTCAGTCCGGCACCTGGTAGACGACCTTGTCGTTGACGATGGTCTGGACGGGCTTGATGCCCTTGATCTGCACTTCGGGCACCGTGGTGTAGTCAGCTGACAATACGACCATGTCGGCAAACTTGCCCGGCTCGATCGAGCCCTTGCGGTTCTCTTCGAATGTATAGTACGGGCCTGCATTCGTATAGAGGCGCAGCGCTTCTTCGCGTGTCAGGGCCTGCTCCGCGCCATACACCTTGCCACGCGGATCCTTGCGCGTGACCATGATGTAGAGCCCGATAAACGGGTTGAGCGTGTTCACCTGGTTGTCGGTCCCGGCGGCGGTGCCCGCGATGCCCAGAGTGTCGACCAGCCAGCGCGTCGGCACGGCACGGCTAGCCAGCTCGGTGCCCATGTACTTCTCCACTGTCGCCGCCTTGTCCCACATGAAGACGTTTTGAGCGTCCACTCGCACGCCGAGCGCTTTCGCACGCTGCATCTGTTCCTGCGTCATCAGGCTGCCGTGGATCACGATGAAGCGGTGGTCCCGAATCGGCTTGTCCTTGTCCGCACCGGCATAGGCATCGAGCACAAGATCGACAGCGGCATCGCCGACCGCGTGCGTGCCAACGCGCCAGCCGTAGCGGTTGGCCAGGATCACGCTCTGCCGGTAAGCGTCGGGGTCGAGCGCCAGCGTGCCGTGATTGTGCGGGTCGTCCGCATAGGCATTCCGGATGTACGCCGATTTCAGCGTCATGCCCCCATCCGACACGATCTTGATGCCCGCCGTGCGTACCCAGTCGTTGCCGGTATCGTCCCGGAACTTCGCGGCCTTGAGCGCCTTTTCGAAGTCGACCGCCGTCAGGGCGACTGGCTTCCACATCACGCCGGCGCGGACGGTGGACTGGTGGCGCTCGGCGACAGCAAAGTAGGCGTCGATCTCGGCTTCGGTCAGGGCCGCGTCGATGGTGCTGGTAATGCCGGATTCGTTGTAGACGTGCTGTGCGGCGATGATCTGCGCGATCAGCTGTTCGCGCGTAGGTTTGGGAATCCTGCGCTCGACCAGGTCGATCGCCGTCTCCTCGAGCAGGCCAGTGGCATCGCCATTGGCGTCACGGTATATCTTGCCGCCGACCGGGTCCTTTGTCGTCCGCGTAATGCCCGCAAGCTCGAGCGCGCGGGTATTGGCCATCGCGAAATGGCCGACCGTCTGGACGAACAGCGGATTGGCGGGCGACGCTGCGTCCAGTTCCTTCCGCGTCAGGTAGCGATGCTCGGCGAGCTGCGAGGGCGGGTGCCAGCGCCCGGACAGCACCCATTCGCCAGGCGCGACGTTCTTGCGGCGGATGAAATCGCGGATGATGCGTTGCGCATCGGCGACCGTCTTCGCCTGGATCACCTGCGCGGTCGTCTCGGTGGTGCCTGCGCCGATCATGTGGCTATGGCTGTCCATCAGGCCGGGAATCACGGTACGGCCATGAAGATCGACTACGCGCGTGGCGGGCGACACGTGATGGCGCATCGCTTCCGACGAGCCGACGTCGATGAACTTGCCGTCCTTGACGGCCACCGCCTCCGCGATCGAGAAGCGCTTGTCGACAGTGACGATCTTGCCGTTTACGTAGACGGTATCGGCCGGCGTCGCCGGCGTGGTGGCGCATGCCGCCGCAGCGAGCACTGCGCCGGCGGCAGCCAGTGCGGTCAGCGAAGGCAGCAGGCGGCGTGCGCGGCGCTGGCCGGCGCGCAGAGGTTGGCGTAGATTCATCGATGTCTCCCGTTGGTGGAAAGTGTGAATGCCTTGAAGTGAGTGAAGTGAGTCAAAGGGACACAGCTTCCGCGCATGGCGCCACACGAGCCTGAGCGCGCGCGGCGGCGCTGTTGCGGATGGCCCACCGGAGCAGCACGCAGCCTGCGTGCATGGCCGGCTCGGGGAACCCGCGCACGAGCCGCGTCAGCGGCGGGCCCAGAATGCTGCTGGCCCAGGATGGCAGCAGGCGAATCGCCGCGCCGAGGACGATGCGCATGGTGAGCCGCTCGGACGGGCTGGCATCGGCTTGCATGGCGAGCTGCGAGATCGCGTCGTGCATGCGGGCACTGGCTATCAGCACACCGCGCTGGGCATGCATGTACGCCCGCAGTGCGTCCAGGCTCTCCGGCACGTCGGCCGCGCCGAGCTGCCGCGCCACCGTGGCGGTTTCTGCCAGATAGCGATCCTGGTCCGCCGGCGTCAGCCGCGGGTTCACGTAGCGCAGGTAGGCGCCGAGAAAGCTCGAGACTTCGGCCACGTGCACCCACTTCAGTAGCTCGGGATTGGTGGCGGCATAAGGCCGGCCGTCGGCACTGACGCCGCTGATGCCCTGATGAATCCGGTTGACGTGGCCGATCAGTCCCATGGCATCGCGGGTGCTGCCATAGGTTGTGCCGGCGACAAACTGCGCCGTGCGCGCCAGCCGCCCGCGCATGTCCTGCCGGAATATCGAGTGCTCCAGCACGCCGGCAAGCGCCAGCGGATGGAGCGCCTGCAGGATCAACGCGCGGATGCCGCCAACCATCATCGCCGGAAAATCGTCATGCACCTTCCATGACACGGACGCAGGCCCAAACAGCCCCGGGTCGCCGCGAGGTGTCGAAAGATCGATGGGATAGCCCGTGGACGTGCGCGTCACCGACCAGATCCTGTTCTCGATACGGCGCCGCAACGCTTCCAGTGGTGAATATTGCAGCGATAGCATTGCGTGCGAGCCCTGTCCGTTGCCAGAAAGCCTGGATTCTAGGGGCGCTGCGGTCCGATTTTTCGGGGCGGCCCGACAGAACGATCGTCTCGTGAAAGGAAGCCTTGAGCGGCACAAGGATGTGCGCGGCGTGCTTCCCGGGAGAAAGCGGGTTCCGGCAAATCCGAATGCAAGAACTTCGACGACGGCACGCGCGTGCACCGCATGACCCACTGGAGCCGTGCGGAACTGGCCGCCGCCGCAGCCCAGGGCGGCGAGGCGCACCTGCTGCGTCTCGACCTCGCGCCCATTCTTTGTGACCTACCGTCGCTGGAGGTGTTCGTCGAACGCGAGGCGCTCGACGGCTTTGCCTAAGCCGAGCAGCTGCGGCCTACTAGGAGTTCTACGGCTCGGCCTCGACGCGACAGCTCAGGCGGATGGCACTCATGGGATGGCAGCTCGCCGCCATTCACGTGCTGGAGGTAGGGGGTCGCGGCGCCCGTCGCCCTGAGCGACGGGGTGGAGGCATGGTTCACCGATGCGCTCGCGCAGCGCCCTGCAGGCCGCCGGGGTGCCAACCCTCCATGCGTTTCGCGCCCGCATGGCGGAGCGCCGGACCTGGTGGCGGGACATGCTGGGGATCGGGCCGATCAAGGCGCGCGAGCTGGGGCAGTTCATGTCTGCCCAGTTTGGGCCCGCGCTGCCATGGCCGGTCTCCGCAAGGCTGGCGCCATCGAACGTTTTCGACACGGGGCCATCAGCCGGTGTGGTGTTGGCACTCATGTCGACAGATTGGCCCGCCGTACCCGACGAACTCGGGGTAATGGTTCCAATCGTGCAGAATGTAACGGTGACCGCTCGGAAAGCCGCTTTCAACAAGGATTCCCACCTTTTCTCCAACAGAGACGTCGCCGTCATTGCAAGTCATTGACTCGCAAGGTTTGGGCCCTGACCGTATCAAGCAACACAAAAGGGACGATCACCCCAATGTTGCAGCACCTGCAGGCGAGTGAGGAACGCGTCCATCTGATCGAAGCGTCGATCCAGTCGTTCATGAAGCGATCCGTGCTGTGCAAGAAGATCGCGGAAGTGCCTGGCATTGGTCCGATTACTGCCACTGCCATGGTTGCCGCTGTCGGCGACGCGAAGCAATTCAGGAATGGCCGACATCTGGCGGCGTGGCTGGGCCTGGTGCCACGCCAGCACTCATCGGGCGGTAAGCCTCGTCTGCACGGCATTAGCCGGCGCGGCGACACATACTTGCGGACTTTGCTCATTCACGGGGCGCGGGCGGTCCTTCGCTACGAACGAAAAAGGTTGATCCGCAGAGGCGCATGGTGGAGGTGCTTTCGGCCAAGTCCACCAGCACGACACGATCTCCGCGGGCTTCTCGCCAGAGGGTTGTGGTGATGTCATGGCGTGCTGCCAGCTCCTGCAGGTGCGGGCGCATCATGCGGACATAAGAGGCCTTTTCGAGCGATCCCTTGCCTAATTCAACCACGCCCAGGGCGATGCTATAAGTCTTGGCACCTTCATCAAAGGTCACGAGACGCTCTTGGCGCGGATGTCCTCGGCCCCGCTGTGGCGCCCGGCGGGGCGGGGTGGGTTCAGGGCGGGGTTGTTCGGTCGCATACGGTTGGACGCAAACAAGCATCTCGTTGTTGTGCAAAGATATACAAGAAAAAAATATTGGTATGCAAAGAGGTGGTGGCGGGCAGGATTCCAGGGCGTTCCGCTCCTATGCTGGGAGGAGCGCAGACTCATGCAGCGGGCGCGAGGCGGAAACTCCCCGGAATCCCGCGCCGTACTTGGCCTGTCGCCTTCGGAGGAGATGGTTCCCTCAAGCCTCGCAAGGGCGTTGCGGCGGTGGCGTGGAAGACGCTAATACCGGGAACGCATCCGCTTTTGACCGTCTTCATCTTGGGCCTTTATGGTGCTCGCATAGGGTAAGCCGGTGTTTTCGGCCATGGGTAATGCGTCCATGTCTGCGCGAGCATCACCGTGGGGCCCCCGCAGTTGCGCAACACACAAGGCGGGAGGGCAGTGGGCCCGCGTCTGGCCCGTGACTACCTTGATAATGTCGATTATCAGGTAAGGTTTTTAAGGTAACGTCCAGGCCACTTTGGCCACAATGGCCGCTCACACAACTCAGTTGTCGCCGTCTTTTCAACTAAAGTTGTCACCCCTCACGGGTCGCAGTTGTCCCCCTTGCGGGTCGCCCGACACCCGCTTCAGAGCGACGCGGGGCTCTGTCTATATTGGATTGCGCGGGCCGGAAAGAGCCAGAGCGGCGCCCGGCACCCTCCGGCAACACGTGCGTGTGCAGGTAGCCGCGGGCCGCGTCGGTCAGGTCCCGCGCCTCCTGCCAGAATCCCTGCCGGCGGCGGACGGCGGCCACCAAGCACTGGTCGTCCGCCGCATCCGCGTCGCGATCGGCTCGGATACCACAGCGCGCGGAGGTGGGAAACGGCAACGCGATCTGGACTGGGAGTCGCGCAGCCGGCCGCAGTTGCAGGACCGCGAGCGCCGTGACCGGCATCGCCGCCGCTACGCTGCGGCGGTGCCTGATTCGAGCATGACGCGGACGCGGCGCGCCGCCGTTGAATTCCAGACCGTCGCCCTATAATATATCTATATTTTGTAGATACGCGCGCGGAGGGAAGATGGAGTTCGCCAAGGTTTTCCGACATGGAGGCTCACAGGCGGTGCGGCTGCCCAAGGACTATCGCTTTGACACTGCCGAGGTGCGCATCCGTCGTCACGGCGCCGCGGTGATTCTCGAGCCCGTGCCGCAGGACTGGGCCTGGCTGGCGCCGCTGGTGGGGCCGGTCGATGCCGATTTCGAGTCGGCCGCGGTCGCCCAGCCTGAGGCTCAGGAGCGCCCCGGCCTGGATGTGTTCGAATGAAGTACCTGCTCGATGCCAACGCGGTCATCGCGATGCTCAAGGGGGAGCGCATCATGCTGGAGCGCCTGCGCGCGCACTTGCCAACCGATTTCGGTCTGCCCTCGATCGTGGCGCATGAACTGTACTATGGCGCCTACAAGAGCCAGCGTGCCGTCGCGAACCTGGCCCGCATTGAAGCGCTACAGTTCGAAGTCGTGCCGTTCGATGCCGAGGACGCCCAACACGCCGGCGAGATTCGCGCGCAACTGGCGGCGGCCGGCACCCCGATCGGCCCCTACGACGTGCTGATTGCTGGCCAGGCGAGGGCGCGTAACCTGATTCTGGTGACCCACAACGTACGCGAATTCGCGCGCGTAGCGCAGCTGAACGTCGAAGATTGGCATGCAGGTGGACAGTGAACCGCGGAGCGCCCTTGGCTGGCTTCCTTAGCGAGACGACCGTCGTGAAAAGTAGTAAGTGTGGTCCATCAGGGGCTGAGAACGAAACTATATAAATCAGTAATCGTCGCAATTTGTGTGACGACGGCAAACTCACGTGGAGGACCTTGTCGTCGTTTTTGCCGCCCCACTACCAACCGTTCCTCTTTCTGATTAACGTGGGCGAGCCCGCCAGCCTCGCCGTGGCCACACGAACTCACGTGCCTGCGATCGCGACCGGCCTGGCGGGGCCTGTAGAACAAAGCAGGCCGGTTTAGTTGGCTTCAAACCCGCAGCCGCAGAAGCTCGATATTTGCGCAGGCCAACATTTGGCGCTTGGGGGAGCTTGAGCCGGCTGAGCGCGCGACTTGAGCCCGCATAGCTTATTGTTTCGCCGCCTTACAAGGGAGGAAGGTAACCGTTCTATGCGTGCAGGGTTCCGACGCGCCCTGGGCACATGAGGCTACCATCGATCTGTTGCGCATCTGCAGGACAAGAACAATAGGGCAACTCGTGACCACAACCGATTCGATGCACCCGACAGACAGCGCACGCGGCGGTAGTCCGATGCGCGACGTGATCGCCGGCTGTTCGATTGCCGGCCTCTTACTGCCTGAGGCCGTGGCATATGCCGGCATCGCCAACCTTCCGCCACAGGCGGGTCTGATCGGCTTGCTGATCGGTCTGGTGGTCTACGGCTTGCTGGGGACCAGCCGCTTCGCTGTGGTGTCGGCAACATCGTCTTCGGCCGCCGTGCTGGCCGCCATAACGGTGTCGATGGCAGGTGTCGATCTGGCACAACGGCTGCTGCTGGCAGGCGGACTGGTGATCCTGAGCGGCTTCTTTCTTGTACTGGCTGGCGTTGCCCGGCTCGGTGGCATTACCGAATTCATTGCCAAGCCGGTGCTGCGCGGTTTCACGTTTGGGCTGGCCATCACCATCATCCTGAAGCAGGTGGCGAGCGTGGCGGGCGTGCATCCGGCCCATGGCGATCTGCCGCGATTCACGTACGAGCTGATCCAGGAGTTAGCGGTCTGGAACATGAATGGGCTGATCGCTGCGCTGGTCGTGCTGCTGTTGCTGTTCGCGATGTCGCGCTGGAAGAACGTGCCCGGCCCGCTGGTTGTTATCGTGCTCGGCATTATGCTCGCCCACGGGGTGGATATGCACCACTACGGCATCAGCCAGGTCGGCACGATCGATCTGGCCAACGTCTCGTTCGATATTCCTGACCTGCCTCGCGCGCAGTGGCTGCGGCTTGGCGAGTTGGCGTTTGCGCTGGTCCTGATTTTGTATGCGGAGTCATATGGTTCGATCCGCAGTTTCGCGCTCAAGTATGGTGACAAGACCTCGGCAGATCGGGATCTCGTTGCGCTGGGCGTGGCCAATCTCGGTTCAGGTTTGCTGCACGGCATGCCCGTGGGCGCGGGCTACTCGGCGACTTCCGCCAACGAAGCGGCCGGCGCAAGGTCGCGCCTGGCCGGCTGGTGCGCGGCGGTAGTCGTCGCGGTGATCGTCGCGCTGTTGTTGCCGCAACTAGCCTTGACACCGGAGCCGGTGCTCGCCGCGATTGTGGCCTACGCGGTCAGCCATACACTGCGCCTGAGCGTGTTCCGCCCCTATTGGGCGTGGAGGCGGGACCGGTTACTGGTTGTGGCGGCGTGCGTGGCCGTGCTGCTGCTCGGCGTCCTGGACGGTCTGCTGGCGGGAATCGGCGTGAGTCTGCTGATCACGCTGCGCAATTTCTCGGAGCCGAACGTCAGCCAGCTGGGACGCCTTGGCAGCAGCCACGACTACGTGGATATCACAGCGCACCCCGAAGCCAGGACGCTTCCGGGCGTGTTGATCGTCCGTCCCGAAGCACCGATTTTCTTTGCCAATGTCGAGCGCATCCTTGCGCAGGTGCGGCACCTGGCCGATGCAGGGCCGGGCGCCGTGCATACGTTGATCTTCAGTCTCGAGGAGTCTCCGGACCTCGACGGTTCGACAATCGAGGCGCTGCACGCGTTCGCCGCCGGTGCCACGGCCAGTGGCCGACGCCTGCTGCTGGTGCGATTGAAGCCCCCCGCGCTGGAAGTGCTGTCGCGATCAGCGGACGAAGCACTGCCGCGCGAAGCGCTGCACGAACTCAGCGTGGACGAGTGCGTGCAATCGCTGGGGCACGGTGGTGTCGCAGCCGCGACAAAGGCTCCAGGGCCAGCTGTTGAGGGAAGCCGTTAAAAAGCCCGAGACGCTCTTTGCCAAGGCGTGAAGCAGAGCGTGCAAATCAAGGGAGCCTCAAAGGACGGCCTATTCGGAATGCGCTTGGCACTGGCCTCCGGTGGACTACGCTGATCCGTATCGCAAGGGTGTAAACAGATCATGCGCTTGATCATTGAAGCCAGGTTGGCCGACAAGTGCGGCCAAGACGTTGACCGAGCCCCGACTGTCGCCTTGCCGTCGTGGCCTGACCCTCGGGGAAGGGGAGGGTCATGTCGTATGCAACTACCAATTGGGAGCGTTAAAAACCTTGGGGATTCGAAGGCAGGGCGCCTAGGATTCCGGCAGATCACATCCGCTGGAGATCACGATGAAAATCACCGTTCGCGTTGAGGTCACCACGGATTACGGCGAGTCGGCCACATTTGAGATCTGCGATATTGACCGTCCTTATTGCGAACTCGACCCGCCGAAAATCGGCCTTTCACTAGCTGAAGGGAAAGACGTACTGCACGAGTTGCAAAAAATAGTGGTGGCTATGCAGGCTGAAGAAGTCTGCATGCTTCGGCGATCTTGCACTCGCCGTCACCGCTTCCTCGACCTCAAAGATCGAAGGATTCGCAAGGTAGACACAGTTTTTGATCGTTCCGTACTGGTGACCGCGCGCGATCGCCCAATCATCGATGCCGACGACCCGCGGTCGTGGTTTGCGCTTGCGCTCAGGTACTCTGCGCAATTCCCGCAGCAAGGTCTCGGCACTGGTGTCCAAGCCCAGGGCGTTGGCAAGCCGGGCCGCCGCCTCACCACCGAGGACGTGGCCCAGCGCGTGCAAAGCCCGAGCCTGCGATCGCGTACGACGTTGATACCGACTGGCCAAGGTGTAGATGTTCTCGGCAAACGTAGCAGTTGGCGTTCATACACTGAAGAGACGCACGCCGTTGCCCCGCGGAATGGCGACATCGCTTCGGAATCGTTGACGACTTTCCTTCGTTCTACGGTCCCCGGATCGTCGCCCCCCGAATATGGATCATCTCTCCGGCTGGATGTTTGCCGCTTTGAAGAGCTTCGTCATTGACTCCACCTCTTTGCGAACCTGCGCGGAAACGATATCAGGGGAGCTGGTCGTCTCAACGGAGATATCCATCATTCTGAGTCTGTTCCTAACTAAAGGATCGTTCTGAGCGGACGTCACGGCCGCATTCGCGCGACGAATGATAGGTGCAGGCGTGCCTTTAGGCACCATGATGCCTAGCCATCCGACAAGATTCACCGAGAAATAGTGCATCTCCTGGAGCGTGGGAGTGTGCGGGAGCACCGTGGAACGTCCGGTGCCCACTACGCCGAGGGCCACGAGTTTTCCCTCTTTGATGAGGGGAGCAGCCGTGGCGCTAGGAAGCACGGCAAGGTTCACACGATTCGACAAGAGATCGGCGAGAATAGCTGACCCACCCTTGTAAGACACCGGCTGGATGTCGATGCCAGCCTCGCGCGCGAAAAGGAATGTATTGAGCTGCCCGATAGAACCGCTTCCGACGTGCGCATAGTTAAGCATCCTAGGGTTCGATTTCGCCAGAGCGACCAGTTCGGCAAGGGTATTCACGCCAAGCGAACGTGGGACCAAGACGGCTTGGGAGACATAGCCAATTCGGGAGACGACCTCGAATGCATTAGGCCCGTCGTAGTTCACACGTTTGAGCAACGGGACGTTCGTTAGGCTAGAGGAAGTCGCCAGCAGCCATGTATAGCCATCTGGAGCACTATGTGCCACGGCTCCAGTGCCAATAATCATTTCAGCGCCGGGCCGGTTCTCGACCACGACCGACTGACCAAGCTCCTGAGACAGCTTGGGTGCAAGAACTCTAGCAGCAAGATCGACGACGCCTCCTGCCGTGACAGGAACAATAATCTTGATGGGCCTTCCCGGCCAAGGTTCGGCCGCCGTGGCTGCAGTTGTGGCAAACAGGCAAGTCATTACTGTCGCAAGACACCGGCCGAAGACTGCAACATGTAGCCGCGCAAATACTCGCTTTTGGAATCTGATGCTGTCCATATTCAACTCCCATTCATCTCAGCGGGCTAGTAGCAGCCACGGCGATGAAATCCGTGACCGCTTCCGCGCGCTTACTACTGTAAGCACGATCGGGGTATTGAATCGCCTAAGCGCTTTAGTGAAGTTGCACACCTTGAATTTGCACCCGGTGCATAAGGCGACGGTAGCCGCTATAGTCGTTCAGAGCCTTGTGCCAAGTACACCGATTGTCCCAAAGGGCGATCGTGCCGGCCTGCCAGCGGAGGCGACACTGAAACTCGGGCCGTTGTGCATGCTCGTACAACACCCGAAGCAGACTGTGTGACTCCTCAACCGTCCACCCGGCAATGTGCGTAGTGAGGCCGGGATTGACGAACAGCGCCTTGTTGCCGGAGATGGGGTGGGTAATCACAACGGGATGATCCGCCTCCCTATGATTTGTCTCAGTCGTGCGAATGCGCCCATCGGTGTCCCGGCTACCGTGATAGCCGTCCTTGCTGAAAATATGTCTGGTCGAATGAACTGCCCGGAGGTTGACTAGCGTGCGTTTCAATCCCTCCGACAGACTGTCATACGCAGCATACATATTTGCAAACAAGGTATCTCCTCCCGTCGGCGGCACTTCTTTCGCATACAGCACGCTGCCGAGCGCTGGCGCAACGTCATAGCTGTTGTCGGTATGCCACCTCTCGCCAATATTCTGTTTCTGGTCTGGCTCCTTGAGCACCTGAGCCACCGCTGGATGACCAGGGACGCTAGCGAAGTATGGATTGACCAAAATTTCGCCGAAATTGGAAGCGAAGGAAATCTGTTGTTCGGGAGTGAGGTCTTGGTTACGAAAAAAAATCATTCCGCGAGATCCAAGCAACGCTCGCAGGCAATCGCTTGCGTCGCGAGAAATGGGTTTCGACAGGTCGATGTCGGTCACTTCCTCCCCAATGCTGGGCGTAAGCGAATGGGTATTCAGACATATCGTCGATTTCACAGGGTCCTCCTGGCTGCATCGTGGTTGCGGTGCATGGATTAGAAGGCCTTCTTTCGCGATAGAGTGTCAGCTATCTGACCTTTTTAGGGAAACCGATAGGATCAGGAAGCTGCCCGGCGCGTTGCTCGTGCCCTTCAAGCAGCACGATGGAGCGATAACCCAGCCGTATAAGGCCCTGTGCCGCGAGACGCTTGAGAGTCGGGTTCACATACTGACGAGAGCTGCCCACCATGCTCGCAAGATCTGACTGCGAGATGCGGATTTCCTGGCCGTCGCTTCGCGCGACTCCTTCCCAGACCTTGCTCAAGCGGACTAACGTGGCGTAGAGCCGTTGGTCAAGCCGTTCGCCATATTCCTCGACCATCACGTCGGATAATTCCACGATGCGCCTGGCGAGAAGTTCGGCGAACTCAAGGGCGACCTGACCGTCGCCTCGCATCAATTGACGGAGGTCAGATGCTCCAAAATGTGTGGTACGGCAAGGTCCGGCAGCGGTTACGCTGAAATGGAAAGGCTGCACTCCGATAACAGACGCGATCCCAAGAAGTTCGCCAGGCGCAACTCCGCGACTGAGATGCTCGGTGCCCTTCTCACACGTGCGCCAGATCCTTAGCCGGCCTTCATCGCAAACAACGGCAGATCCAGCGACCTCGCCGGCCCGAAATAGCACATCGCCGTTCTGCCACGAACGGGTAGTGGCAATCTGCGACAGGGCCTGCCTCGTACGGAGGCTCAGCCGCTCCAGCGTAGCCATTCGAAGGCGGCGCATTGCCGGGTGAGTCTTATCGCTTTCTGTTTTGCCGCTTGGCGCTGCCTTCGCTCGGTCCAAGGGAGTGCCAAAATCAGAGCAGTCTCCATTGGTTCCGCGGGAATTTCTCTTCATTTCAACTCCTGCCGCTGCACGGTGCGTCCTGCATGAAGAACAATTTTCTCGTCTCGGTAGTTGGACGCCGATTACCTTCCCTCAGCATAAGCGAAGGCAAGAGAACTGACATCAAAAATCTCCGTGGTCTTCGGATTCACCGCGTATTTTTCTTTATTGATCCATTCCAGAACGTTGGAACAGAAATTCCGTGAATGATCGAAGTGTCGGGCGGAGGGTAATTACGTCATTCCAAACTACCACAACGGCGTCAAAACACGCCTTCATATCGAATCGAACAACCGATTCGGTTTTAGCTGTTTCCCACTGCGCCGCGACGTGTTCCGGACACATCGTAAGGTACTGCCCGACTGCATCAGGGAGGGCATATCAGCACTGTTACTCAAATGAATAGCCTGAGAAGGTAATGTCAATCCAAACTCCGTGAGAGATGAGTACAACACATTATGTACCCCGGAAAGCACGAGTTCTGCCGCACCGAATCCTCCGCTGACACGGTGTAACGCGACAAAATCGGATGGTCAACTCTGGCCACGATTACTGAATTTATGGCGGGAATAATGGACGCAGCACAAAGCTCTGGCCGGGCCAACCGTGGATCGTCAGAAGTGACTAACATGTCAAGGGGATCCCTCCAGGAAATTCTCTTAGCAAGTCTCCAATGTTCCCGTCAATGACGCTGATCGCAACATGCGGGTATTCTCGGTGCAAGTCATTAATTTAAGCGATTGGGCGAAAAACGGCCGGCCATTTCAGAATGAGAATGGGGACGCCCCTTCCTCATTCTGAAATGGGTTCTTAAGCAGCATCCGCGACATGATCGCTGGAGCCAGCTCCGACGACGCTCGATGAGGCGGCACGCGAGTTCAGTCGATGTCGCAGCGGCTTGAAGACTGCTCTCCGGCAAGTATTGACGTACACAGGTACAGGCAGAACCGACCTGAGCACCACGTGACGTGCTTCAGGGCACCGTGGTCACGCCAGCTAGGGCAGTGGCCGCGGCTTGCAACTCCGGCAGCGTCCCGGCCAGAGATGCGGACGGAGAGTCATCGTTCGACGTCGCGAGGACAAGTGATCCAACGGGTGCACCGGACGGCCCGAATGGCACTGCGATGGAATTCACCCTGCCACAACGCGCCGATGCTGATGATATGGCCCTGGCGTTGTC
The DNA here is from genome assembly GCF_019602855.1 of Cupriavidus pinatubonensis. Classification (GTDB taxonomy): domain Bacteria; phylum Pseudomonadota; class Gammaproteobacteria; order Burkholderiales; family Burkholderiaceae; genus Cupriavidus; species Cupriavidus pinatubonensis. The sequence goes on along the minus strand of NZ_CP080769.1, from coordinate 9,296 downwards.
CCGCCCTGACCAGTTCTTCCGCGTGGGATAAGTGCTCGCCGCCCAAGTGGACAAGTCGCGCCCGGTTGCGCCTGCAGACGTCTTGGGCCTCGTGCGGCGGCAGTGCAGCGATGAATGCTACGCCGCTTGACCTAAAAAGCAAAGGCACTCGCTGCCCAATCCGAACCGCCGCTGCCTCGCTTGCTGCCGGCCCAGCGTGTGCGATGCAGACGCAGTCGTCGCCGCTTCGCAGCACCGACAGCACCGTCATTCTCGGAAACTTCCGGGCGAGGCGGTTGACGGTTGATCGAGTCGCGTCCACTACCCCGGCACGACTCGGTACGCTGATACCGAGTTCGAAGTTTAACGGACCGAGCAGGTGGCGTTTGTCGCACGCACGTTACTGCACAAGGCCGTCGCCTATCAAACACTTAAATATCCGATGAACAGTGGCCCGGTCGAGTCCGCAGCGAGCCGCTAGATCATGCAGGGCCCAGCCAGCCATATCCCTTGAGGCAAGCTCCCGCAGGATCAGGACGGCACGTTGGATGCTCTGGGTGCCGCTGCGCATGAGCGTAGTAGTCTCTTCCGATGCGGGACTTGGTTCTGTATTCACGGGGCCTGTGCCCCCTCTAATGTGCACCTGGTAAATGGGTGATCCGGCCGGCGCCCTGGGCACAGGGCGGGATGCGCCGGTGCGATATCGCCTTTCCCGATCGCATACCAGCGGTCGCAGATCAGGTGAATCTGACGTTGCACCGACGCGCGGGTGTTGATGACGGATGCGACCTTGATGCTACCGGATGTCGCCAGCCATGCCGCCCATGCCGCACGGTAGCCGCCGTTGCGGATGCGGCGTTTGGCTTTGCGCGCAACCGTGCATGCGCTGTCCGCGGTCCGAGCGTCAATTCCGCCGATGGAAGCTTCCGTACAGTGGTTCGTTCCCGGGCCTGGATTCAGGACACGTCAACAGCGGCGAGGCGAAGCCGTTCGGTTCATGTGGCATCGTCACCAGGTACTCACCGGCGCCGAAGGCGAGTGGCCGGCGGAACGCATTGGCGAAGCGCTCGATCCTGCCGATGTAGATGACGTGGTCTCCGGCGGGATGGGTCGCCACCTTCCGGCATTCCAACCATGCAGCGGCATCAGGAAGCAGAGGCGCTCCGCGGACGCCGCTAACATAACGCAAGTCGCTGAACTTATCGCCGCCCGAGCGCGCAAAGTGGTCCGAGATGGCGTGTTGGTCATCGGCCAGGATGTTGACCGCAAAATGATCGGTGTCACGAAACGCAGGATGGCTCTGCGACGTAAGCGCTTGGCTCCAGAGGATCAACGGCGGATCCAGCGAGACGGAACTGAAGGAATTGACGGTAACGCCGTACCTGGACCCGGTCTCGTCAATGGTCGTCACGACAGTTACGCCGGTGACAAAGCTGCCCAATGCACTGCGCAACGCACGGGTATCAAAATCTTGTTTCACGGTAGCTATCCAAAGTACGCTGGCCGCACGGCCACGCGGTGTTTCAGGAATTCAGGAGCCAATGCACTGCGGAACGATCATCGCGCCGCTCGGATCGCCACGCCCACACCCGGGCCGATGTCCCCTGCCCGAAGGACTACCTTGCGAGGATTGCGCGACATCCGGCATCTCTGTCTCCTTTGCGGCGCCTCGTATGCCAGATCAGAGATGATCGATGGTGGTAATCGGTCCAAAGCGTAAAGCCCTGGCGCCGACATGCCAATTGGCGTTTTGTGAAGTACCGCTTTCACGGGGATGGAATCAAGACACCGGCAGAGCCGCCGGCAAAAATTGGCACGCCGAAATGTCATAGACTTCGCCGGTGCATGAGTCCCGGAAATTCCCGCGCGAGACTGTGCACCTCTCGCACCACGGGTTCAACCTTGCACAGCTCCTGCACGAACCTCTCGTGGTTAGCGCTCGTGGGCCCCTCGGCTGAGAGGTTCCTCCATCCGACAAGCCATCCAAACACGCACCGGGCTGAAGGAAACGGCATCGTGCGCACGGGTATCTGGACAAGCGATGCCTTGCCTTGTGGAAAGAAGGAGGACCATGCAACTCTGCACGGAGGCACGACTTCCCATATAGGGGTCAAGCCAAAGCGCTGCACCGAGGCATAAATCTCTATTGTCCAAAATACTGGAAAGTCTTTCGAGGATTCAATCTTTTTCCTGTGCGGGATGAAGCCTACATTACAGCCATCGCGGAGCCACCCGCGACCTCCTTTAACAAGTTGGACATCCTAACCATGAAAACGCTCGCCCTCTCTCTGCTTTGCGCAATTGGCCTGTCGGTCGGCGCTACAGCCGTCCAGGCTGCACAACCGGTTTCGGATCTGGCTCGCCCGGACGGCAGCATCGGCCGCAAGTTCGATCCGTACCTGGATGGCACCCGCAGCGTCACCGAGCCGCGCGATGTCTACACGGAAGGTGCACGCAGTGTCATCGTGAAACGCGACGTCTATACCGATGGCGCTCGCAGCGTCACCGAGAAGTATGACGCCTTCACCGAAGGCGCTTGAGTTACCCGTCTAGTCCAACCCGTTCGACGGGTTCGCTCCTTCAGCGCTTCGCTAGCTTCATGAACGCATTAGCAAACCAATCGCGGGGCCTGAGGGGCTGATTTGGGCGCCGCGATCGCCACCAGTACCTCTGCTCTTTCGCTTGGCCACTCCTGATCCGCCGACTGGGTGAGCCCCATGATCAGCGCCTGCGCCCGGCGCGGCGCGTCGATTCGCGCAAAGCTTGCACGCCGACTACCGGCTGTGCGGGCGGCCTTTAGGCTGCCATGGAGCAATGGCCAGACAGAGGGCCATCAACCGGCTCAAGCTCTTCAAGCGCCAAATGTATGACCGCGCGAATATCGATCTTCTGCGGCTGTGGGTGTTAAAGCAGAACTGAATGACCGGCCTGCTTGCACTGCTGGACACGGTAGTCTGATCGCTATCCCACTACACTTCACGGATGGGAAGGAAGCCATCGATCTGGGCGCACATAAAGAATGCGGCACGAACCTTGCTCTCCTGAGGGCGTAAGGCCTTGGCCTGTTGCACCACGGCCTTTCGATGACGATGCGTTTGGCGGTCGGCTGGGTCGCCTAGCCAGATCAGTGCGAGCAGCTGCGGCAGATTGACGTGGCCGCTGAAGGGATCCTCCGATAGTGTCGCCTTGGCACGAGCTGCCAGACCGTTGAAACCGCAGCGCAAATCAGTGGCACTGGCTGCGAGCCACACACGCGTACCAGCAGGTAGGCCGATCATCGGAGTGCCTCGATAAGCTCGTGCAGGCGGGCCGGGCTGACATCGTGCATCACCATCTTGGTCCTGGGCAGATTAAGCGCGACCGTTGCCGTGGCTCCCGACTTTACTTCGAAGCCTTGTCGTAGGATTGGTGGAAGTCCGGGGCCCAGCGCCTGATGACTTCGCCATCGAGCCGCCATCCGATGCACTTGTCCCAGTGTGGCTTGGGCGTTGTTGCCAGCGGGGGATGGACGCAGGGTTCCGGCAAGGCTTCCCATTCCGCGCGGCGGTTTTCTCCTCCGATGGTCTGGTATGCCACTGTACCGAGGCTCATCAGCAGTTCGCGAAGGTGTGTACAGCCACGGACGCCGCCCAGCGTGGTCTCGATCGCCTTGCGCCAGCCTCTCGACATACTGGCGCCGACTAGTCCTTGCAATGACGGGCCCCCTTCATTGCATTCGGGGAATGGCGTGGCAGGGAGTACTACAGCCAAAGCCAGGACGGTATAGGCACTGTCCAGCGTGACACGAACCTGCATGTGGTGCACTGGCACGTCGGAGGGCTGCTCGCCATTTTCCCAACTGGGCCATGCGTCGGTCTTGGCGTCCTTCATTTCACCTTCGATGTCCCATAGTCCATCTTCGCGCCTAAATCCTCGCGTAACGACGGTTCGGGTGTGCAGGTGGTGCCGGGGTGCCGGCGGCTGCAATCCGCAGGTGTCCTTTTCGGCGACGTTGAGGCGGTGGGACGGGACTTCATGCATCGGAACTTTTCGGCGAGCGCGTCGCTGGTTGAATCGGTGGTGGTTGCCAGCGACATCGCTGCCGCTCGCCTCGGACTGGCGAGGGTGGCGGGGCTGGTCATCCGCTATTACAGGTTTCCAGCACCGTACTGCCGCCCTCACTACGATGCTACGTCGGAGGCGCCTTGTAACCCAGTACTGGCACGGCGCTGTTCCGTACATTGGAATGACTGGGCGCTGCCACGGTCATCGCGGCCGAGATCGGCAAGAGGCTGGTGCGTTGCATGACAAGCTGGCGCGACGTTGCCATGCTACAGCGATCGCCAAATAAAGTAATAAATCAATCATTGACAAAGCATCGATATGCCAATAGTCTTTCGATTCGTCGGCGTTGGGCCGATTTGCCTTCGTGATTCGCGGTAGGCGTCCATTGCCGCAGGCAGCAGTTTGCAATGAGAGTATTCGATCCGGACCGGTGGGTGTTCGCCACCAAATTGTTCCTGGCTGGCGTGGTCGCCTACGCGGTCTCCGTGCGCGCCGGTCTGCCGCAAAGCTATTGGTCGGTCGTGACCTGCTGCGTGGTGATGAACCCGATGACCGGCGCGACCCACAGCAAGGCGATCTACCGGTTCTGCGGGACGCTTGGCGCTGGTATCACGTCGTTGCTGCTGGCAAGCGTGTGCGCCAACGTGCCGCTTTTGATGATCTTGCTGGCCGGCATGGTATCGACGCTGGCATTCGCCGCGGCGTTTCTTGACCGCACGCCCAGGGCGTACGGATTGCAACTCTTCGGCATGACGGTCATCCTGGTGGTTGTTGCCGGCGTGGACGCTCCTGCGAACATGTTTGATACGGCTCTCGCGCGTGTCAGCGAAATCGGCGTGGGAATTGCATGCTGCGCATTCGTCGACAGTGTCGTCGCACCGCGCTCCCTGGCGCCGGCGTTGTACGCGCGGCTGCAGTCATGGCTGGACCACGTGGGCGCCTGGATGGACCACGCGATGTCGGGACATGGCGATGACGCGCAGACCTTGGCTGACCGAAGCCGCGTCATCATGGACATCACGGCGATGTCGGCATTGGCCAGCCAGCTTGCTTACGATCCGCAGGTCAGCGCCTGGAAGCGCCAGTGCGTATTCGCGATCCAGGCCGGCCTGCTGCGGCTGGTACCGATGATGTCGGGCCTGGAGGCATCTTGTCGTGCGAGTTCGGGAGATCCCGACAATCATGTAGCCGGGCTGCTCCGGCAAAGCCGTCAGGACCTGGCCGCCGACATCGCAGCGCTGTGGTCGGAGGTGCGGCAAATTCACGCTTGCCTGACAACGGGGGAGCCGATGCCCTCGGCGCTGGTGCAGCGTGTCCGGCAGGCGAGGGCGTTCCCGCTGCCCCCGGATATGGGCCTGGTGGCGCGCGTATCCGGCGGAATCCTGCTGGCCTATACGGCCCTTTGTGGCCTGTGGTGGGCCACGGGATGGTCATATGGTGCGAACGCAGTCCTGATGGGGATGGTGGCGGTCGCGTTTTTCGGCAATCTGGACGAGGCCGGCAAGGCCATCACGACCTTCGCGCGCTTCAGTGCAGCGGCACTGGTGCTCGCGGCGATTGTCAGCTACGGGCTGTTGCCACTGGCAGCGGATTTCCCGGACCTGGTCGTGGCCATGGCGCTATTCCTGCTGCCGATCGGTGCATGGGCAGCGTCCAATCCCATGGCTATCCTCCTGCTCGGTGTAGGGCTGAGCAATACGAACCTGCAGGCGGTGTACACGCCTGCCGAGTTGGGGGTGTTCCTCGACAGTTGCCTCAGTTCGCTACTGGGCATTCTGGTGGCCCAGGCGTGCATCGGCATGGTGCGGCACATGGGATCTGCCCATGCTTTGCAGCGCTTGGCACAAGCGGGCCGCGCCGACTTGCTGCGCCTTGCGCGGCAGAACGGCGCGGGCAATCCGGACGCCTACGCCAACCGTACCCTTGACCGCATTGCCGCTATCGTCAGCCGGCAAGCACCTGCGCGCGCCGCAGACGAGGCGGCGACGCAGCTCGCGGTGCTGCGCGCAGGCGTGGCGATCGCTTCGCTGCGCCATGCGGCCACGTCGCTGACGGGCGACTTTCGCCAGGCCGTGGAATCGCTGATCTCCGCGATTCCCGCCACCCTCGATGGAAAGGGGCGCGTGGACGAACTCCTGCCCTTGATGAATCACGCACTACGCAGGGCCGGCGACGCGTCAAGGCCAGAATGCCGTGAGGCTCTGCGCAGCCTGACGTGGCTGCGTCTTGCGTTGCCGGCGGCGTCGACGGTACTGGAGCTGCAACGATGATGGGCGGCTTCGATATTGCCGGGGTCTTCTTCTCCCCGTTGGTGCTCTGTCTCTTTTCAGGGCTGCTGGCCCGGATCGTCATCTCAAAGGTACTGGAGCGGACAGGGTTCTATCAGCTGGTGTGGAACCGCCCGCTCTTCGACATGGCGCTGCTCATCATCCTGGTCGGCGTGGAGTTTGCGCTGCTTCGGGCTCTGATCTAATCGGACTTCCCAATGAGCTCAAAGGCATTTCCGTATCCGCCGCTCAAGATCGGCGTGACCGTGTTGCTCGCCCTGCTGGCGAGCTGGACGCTGTGGCAACTCTACGCATACCACACCTTCGCACCCCAGACACGCGATGGCCGGTTGCGTGCAGATACCATCCCGCTCGCTGCCGACGTGTCGGGGCGGGTGGAATCCGTCCTAGTCCATGACAACGAGGTCGTCAAGCGTGGCCAGACGCTGTTTCGTGATTGACACCGCGCGCCTGGCCAACGACCTGGCGGAAGCCGATGCGGCCGTGGCGACTGCTCAGGCACAGCTCGCCTCCGCGCAACGCGAGGACAAGCGATACCATACGCTGGCCGACGTAGTGGCGCCACAGGAGGTGGACATCCGTCATTCCGCCGTCGAGGAAGCGCGGGCCCGGCATGCCCAGGCGCTGGCCAGCCGGGAACGTGCGCGCATCAACCTGGAGCGCGCGAAGGTGGTGGCGCCGGTCAACGGCATTGTGACCAACTTCTCGCTGCGGCCCGGCGCCTATGCGACAGCTGGGCAGCCGGTGATGGCGTTGCTCGATCGCGACAGCTTTTATGTCTCCGGCTATTTCGAAGAGACCAAGCTTGCGCGCATGCATGCCGGCATGAGGGCGCAGGTGCGGATCATGGGCGAAGACCGTCCACTGCGCGGCCATGTGGAAGGTGTATCGGCCGGTATTGAAGATCGGGAGCGAACCACTGCGCCCGGCACGCTTCTGGCCAATGTGAATCCGACATTCAGCTGGATTCGACTGGCGGCAGCGCGTGCCGGTGAGGATTGCCCTGGACGACGTGCCGCCCGTGTCACGCTGGTCGCCGGACGTACGGTGACGGTGTCGATCGAGGAGGGCGCTTCCACGATTCGTGAGCAGAAGGCGCCACGCAATGAGGGCCACATACGTGGCGGTGCTCGCAGCAGCATTGTCCGCCTGCACGGCGGTCGGCCCCGACTACATGCCGCCGGCAGGACCAGCGGTGCACACGGATACGTTCGAGGCCGCTGGTTCCGCTGCGCTTTCCGCCGATCCATTGCCGCCCCATTGGTGGCGCCTGTATGACGACGCGCGGCTAGATGCATTGGTGAGGAAGCACTGCATGTCAATACGGACCTGCGAATTGCGCTGGCGAACCTGGAGCGCGCGCGAGCGGAAGTGGACGAAGTGCATGCCGCCTACGGCGTTCAACCAGATGTCGAAGCGGGCGTATCAGTCGGCCAGGCGTCGACATTGGGTATCAGCCGCCCCCGCGGGAACGCATGGCGTGGTCAGCGCCGGGGTGGGCATTGCGTACGAAGTGGATGTGGCGGGCCGAATCCGTCGCACGCTGGAGTCTGCCCAAGCAAGCGCGCGCGCGCGCCAGGCCGCATACGAACTTGCGCAGGTAACCGTTGCAGCCGGTGTGGTCGCTGCGTACACCGACGCCTGTTCAGCCGGCGCGCGCCTGAAGGTGGCGCGAGAGTCGGTGGCATTGCAGCGGCAAAGCTTGACGCTGACTGCCAGGGGAGTGTCAGCAGGCGTCTACTCAAGCCGTGACGCCTCGCGTTCCCAGGCGCTGTTCGCACAGCTTGAAGCAGTGGTCCCGCCACTCGAGGGCGCTCGCCGGACGGCGCTCTACAGCCTTGCGGTCCTCACAGGGCATGCGCCTTCCGACTACCCACAGGTTCTGGCCCAATGCGAGACGATTCCCGCCCTCACGCAGCCGATGCCGGTTGGCAATTCCGCGGGCATGCTCCGGCGGCGGCCGGATCTCCGTCGCGCGGGAGCGGGAGCTTGCAGCTGCGACCGCACGGATTGGCGTCGAGACGGCCGGTCTATATCCCACCATCACGCTGGCGGCAAGTATTGGCACGACGTTCCGCACGGGCGGCGAGCCGTTTCAGCGGCTCCGCGTTCCAATACGGCCTGGGTCCGGTGATCTCCTGGACATTCCCGAACCAGAAAGTGGCGAGGGCCCGCATCGATGAAGCCGGCGCCGCCGCGCGCGCCGCGCTTGCGCAGTTCGACGGGGCCGTGCTCAATGCGCTTCGCGAAACAGAAAGCGCGCTGACGCTATATGTGCGTCATATCGAGGAGAACGACCATTTGCGCCAGGCACGTGATGCCAGCCTGGCCGCCGCGCGGCTGCAGCAACGGCTGGCGGCCGGCGGTACGGTGTCCAGTCTGGAGCGGCTCGATATGGAGCGCGCGCTTGCCATTGCGCAGGGCGCGGTGGCAGCCTCCGACGCCACGCTTGCCAGCGACAGGGTCAGGATATTTCTCGCGCTCGGCGGGGGCTGGGAGAGTGCAGGGATTGATGGCGAAATAATACAAAATTCAATCGTTGATAAGTCACTGAAGCGGCGGTAGGATCGATGCATACTCTTTAACGTATCAACCGGAGCCGTTGGGCGACTCATCCATGGCTGCCATCGAACGCACATTGCATTCCTTCACCGCGGCGATCCAGCCCGCAAAGCGCGCCTGGACGCAGGCCGCTGCAACGGTCATGACGGACGAAAGCCTGACGATGTCCCTGGCCGTGGTGATTGTACTGACCCACCGCCGCTCAGACGTGCACCAGAAAATGTTGGCGGATGAGGTGGGTGTCAACCCGGCCGCGATTGTCCGTCTGCTGGACCAGGGCGAGGCTGCAGGGCTGCTGGACCGACACGATGCACCGACGGACCCGCCGTGTCAAAGTCGTGAAAACTGACCCGCAAGGGGCGGCAGGTTGCCGATCGGCTGGAGACGGTCGCTTCGGCGCTGCGTGTGCAACTGCTCGGCGAT
>NZ_CP080768.1 GCF_019602855.1 Cupriavidus pinatubonensis | reverse complement strand
GCTCCCGCGATGACCGTTGCTGACTGTCAGCCTGGGCAACACTGGGATCGCCGGCCCGGCACTGGCCTCGCATACTGCGCGGTCAACCTTCCGCCACCACCCCCGCCGCCGCCACCTCCACCGCCGTTGAACTGTCCTGACCCCAACGGGACAATTTCATTTCTCGCCCTCGCGTTGAATCGGGACGCCAGTGACAATCTGTTTTGGGACTCATATCTCTACTGGTATGGATCCACTCGGTTTCACGGCAACGATCGTTCTGACGTTGATCCGAATACGCTGATCGATGCCATTATCTCGAGCCAGGGCTTCGTTCGTGGGCCAACGTATGTGAACATGGACAACGTGTACTTCCGCGTCGCGCTTTGCCAGTAGTCCAACTCCGCACAAGAATTTAGTAGGTGGCTGGCGACGATTTGGCAGCCCTGTGGGGGAAAAGAAGAAAAGGGCACCACGGGCCCTTTTCTTCTTTGTAAACCGCCTTACACATGTGCGACCGGTGTGAGGCGGCGCTTAGAACGCGCTGAAGCTCCACGACTTGCTGATCGAAGTACCGTTCCGCGCCCCGGAGAAGGTCGCCGTGTACATTCCAGCTGCGAGCGGTTGCGTTGGCAGCATGAAAACGACGCCGGCGTACAGATTCGAGTCAGCCACTGCCCCGGACATCGAGCCGGACTTGGCAGCGGAGGGAACCAGAACGCGCACAGGAACCGACGCGCCGCCCGGCCCGGTAAGGGTAAAGCTGCTCACCGTCAAAACATCAGTGGACTGTGGCGCACCAACACGGAACATGATCGGCGTGCCTGCCGAGGTCAGATCTGCAGCGGGGTTAGGCGACTCAGTTGCCGGGTTGAAGGAGCCGACCACCGAATCGTTGTCGAGCGGGTAGTAGGCGACAGCGTTCGTGGGCAACTGCTGGCCACCCCACTGAGGCAGGCCATATCCGCCGCCATTCGCGCCTGTTACGACAGCGAAGTTGACGACACAGTAGTTGTCGTGGAACGCGATACCGACATTCTCTTGGTTGGACGTCGCGCCCTGCAGGTGATACACCGAATGCAGCCAGCCAGCTACACACTCGGCGCCGCTGAGGTATCCGGCTTGGCCCATCTCCTGGCCAATCCATTGGCTTCGGCTGCCGCCGGCAGCAACCACCTGGTCGAACGGCGTGACCCCAGTAAAGCCCGCCTGGCCTTGCGTTTCCGTGTGGCTCATGACGCTGTTGGTCTTCGCGTAGGTCAGGTGATTCTCGGCGGCCTGATCGAGGATAGTGTCCTGCTTCAGCATGCCCACACCCATCTTCGAGCGAACCGTGTTCAAGGCGCTGAAGGCGGAGAGCCGCTGATCGGCCGAGGCGTAGGTTGGCGTCGGTGCGCTGGTCGCCGGAGCAACCGAGGACGGGGGAGGGGGCGTCACAGCGGGACTCGTGGAGCCGCCAGACGCGGGCGTCGAGCTTGTGCCGCCGCCACTGTCACCGCCGCCGCCGCATGCCGAGAGGAGGGCCGACAGGGCCGCGATTGCTACAAGACTCTTCTTCATGATTTTCCTTCTTGTTGTTGGGTCAGTACAGTCAGGCTACCGAAGTACAGGTGACCGGCGCAAATTTATGTTTCCCTTTACCCTGCTACAGAGAAACAGTTCAAGGCACGGAAGGCCGCACGAGCACAACGGCAAGTTTTGGAGAAACTTTAGAACCTTGAGTCGATGACGGCGGGCCTATCCCCGGCCGATCGAGCGCTGATCCGCGCGGCCAGGAGCGACTAGCCGCAGGGGCTGCCTTGGCGCTTGTATGCCGCAGTGACCGAACTCTGGCGGACTGGGGGGATGCGTCGTCAGCGGATTCCGCCTGGCCGATCGGCAGGGGCGTCGTGAGCTGGGCTTTGAAGCTGGCCAGGCCAAGCAGGTAGTGCCGTAGGCCATTCAGGAGTGACCTCGCCGCACTATCGATAGGTAGGAAGGTCAGGGATGCAGACTGACCCGGCGTATCTTCGTGATCTGGGGAAGAGCTTCCCAAACGCGGGGGTGAAAGCAAGTTCGGGTTGGCGAGAGGCGCAAAGCGAGTTGGGCCGCCTCGCCGCGGCAGCCCAACATTCGATCCTTACAGGTCCACAGCAATCTGCGGGGTGTCCAGTACGAAGGGGGACTCAATGAACGCCGGCTCGTAACGGATTGTGCAGACGCTGCGCTCAATCTTGGAATCGAAGATACGGGCGGAGTGCGTGAGAACTCTCAGGGCCGGAATATGCTTGAAGATCCTATGGGCGATGAATGGATAGTCGCGCACGAGAAGATTGCAATAACGGGCTCCCCAGCGCTTATATTCGGCAACAACCTCGGGGCCGTCGTAGCCGGCCTCGTCAAGCCACTTGACCAGGTGTGGCTGCAGATACGCGAGGATCTCCTTGCTCGGATCGTTTAGTTCGAGCACGCGGAGCTGGCCCAGGTCGAGCGGCTTAATCCGGGCCCAACTGCGCATGACGTCCCACGTGCTGATTCGCGTGTCGCTGGTCAGCTCTTTACCCTCTCGCTTGGCAACTCTGCTTGCCCGGATGCGGGCTTCATTCTGCTGCCCTTCTTCTACATCCATGATCCGGTACTGGAAGTGGGTGAGATGCAATGTCATCTGTCGGCTGCTCGCGTACAGGTTCGCATCCATCTGAATGGTGAGGCGGTTCTTTGCCGGAACCGCCGTCAGCACGTTGCGGGCGCGATAACGCGCAATCTTCGCCGTCGGGTCAGCGTCGTCAATCTCGACCTGATCATCCAGCAATGGTACCGAAGCATGCTTTAACGAAACGCTGCGCACTTTCTTGTCTTCTGGCGTGAAGGAAGCCATCACCACGCGCAAGCAACCGAAGCGAGCCAGGTGCTTCGCTTCTTCCCTTGAGCTGGCGCCACGAGCTACGCCAATTGCGGCGCCCGCTTGAACTGCGGCGGCACGCTCGGCTTTCGCGCGCAGGGTGTCAGACGTATCCATTGTTTTGGCCTTGCTAATTCGATGAAAATGAATCGCTTAAGCAGCGCGTTTGATCGTGGTCTTGTTCGGGTTCGTCGTCGTTGTTCTGGGGCGGGGCTTTACCGTTGACGACCGTCGAACAGGGCGTAGCTCGAGGAACGCAGGGTCCTCAGGGGGGAAGGCCTTCTCGTCTATGTCCACGCCGCGCACCTCCCAACAGAACCGAGCAAGCTCGTAGAGGTCTTCGCGTACCTGCTTATAGTGAGCGAGGCGACCCCACGTGTAGCCCGCATCGTCGTCCGGCTCGAGTAGCTTCGCAATGAGGTTGCGTTGCTCCCGGAGGCCAGAACCTGGCTTCATCATCCGATAGAAGCTCGTTTGATGACGACCAAACAAGGACGTGAGCCGCGTTGCAATGCCAACACGAATCCGCCCGGCTGTATCGTCCAGCGTTGGACGACTCGCCGCCCGCAAGTACTCTTTTGCGTGCATGGTCGACTCGGCCAGTGTGCTGGCTACACCGGCCAAGAGCAGAAAATCGCGGTAGATGTAGGCGATGAAGTCGTCCATGTGCCAGCCTTGCAGGGCGAGCGACATGTGCCTGGGCTTGGCCTCATAGCAGTAGAGCAGCATCTCCATTTCAATAGTCGCTGCTTCAGCTTTGTTCGCCTTCTCCGCTTCCTCCGCTTCTACAGGTTCTTCGGACTTTTGAAAGGTGAGGTTTTGGTTCGGCGACAAACCCAACATGTAGAGAACGGTTTGGGTAGTGAGTCGCTGCAAGCCCAGTGTTTCGTACTCTTCCATGTACGTGCGGTGCTCGGCATTCTCGAGGGCCGCGCGATAAGGCAGGTCACCGATTCGCTGGGCGACTTCCTGCTTCGTGAGCGGGCGATACAGCTTCTCGTTGGTCCGATAATCGCGTAGCAAACGTTGAATACGCGATAGGTTCTTCTCGTCGCGCGGGGCTTCCGCCTTCCTTTGAGACATTTGTTTCCTGAGAATGACTCGTGCTCTTTTTCACCGCGCCCGTTAGGCTCCTCCTGCCCCCTGGCTCCCCCAAGCCTGGTGTCTGACGAGTCACTCTCGGCACTAGAAGAACCAACTGGTGGCCCGGGTGCTTTGTGCTGGCTCGCCATCGGACGGGCGTGCAGAATCTTGACCCCCCACCAAGGGGGTAAGGGCATTCTAACCCATTTTATTGTGAAAGATGAGCGTAAAGCGAAACTAGTGGCGTTGCAATTGGGAGGCTCCTTCATGTGAACACGAGGCACAGTGGCTGTCAGCCCCACCTTTGTTGGGTGCTAATAGGTAGAGAGTTCTGCGGCAAACCTGACAACATCGCCGTGGTAGCGAAGCACGCACGGTCCGATCGCACCATCGCGCTGTTTTGCAATGATTACCTCAGCGGCGTCGGGGTCGCGGCTTTCCGGGTTGTAGACCACATCCCGGTAGAGGAAGAGGATGATGTCGGCGTCTTGCTCAAGGGTGCCGGACTCACGGAGATCCGCAAGGATCGGGCGCTTGCTCGCGCGCTGCTCCAGGGATCGATTGAGCTGCGAGAGGGCGATTACCGGGCATTCGAGCTCCTTGGCGAGCTGCTTGAGGCCGGCGGAAACCCGGCTCACGTGCCTCCCCTCATCATCGCGCGCCCGGCCACTTTGCGCGACGATCTGGAGATAATCCAGCACGACGACAATCTTGCCGTGCTCGCGCTTGAACTGGCGGGCCGTGGCCCGGATGTCCTCCAGGGTCCTTGAGGGCCTGTCATCGATCCATAGACGCATCCCCTCGTTGTAGGTGAATCGGTGCATTACGTCGGCCATCATATTGACCTGCTCGTCGGGCAGACGGAGGCTGCGCAGCATCCGCAGTGGAACACCCGATTCGCTGGAGACAAGCCGCATCCCCAACGCCGCCGCCAGCATTTCCAGAGAGAAGACCAGGACAGCCCGCCCGCCTCCGCGTTGCGGCTCCTGATTGACAGCAATGTTTCGCCCTACGTTTAGGGCGAAGGCGGTCTTGCCCATGGATGGCCGCCCACCGATCAGGATGAACTCACCATCCCGAAATCCGCCGTTGAGCGCCTCGTCCAGGGGTGGATATCCTGTGGACACAGCCGTTGCGGGCGGCTCATCGGACAACAGCGCGTCGGTGAGCTGCTCGACCACGCCACTGATATGGCGTGGGCCATCGCCCGCGGACTGACCATCCGCCAGGCTGGTTGCGTCGTCGACCACGCTATTGAGGATCTCGTCGACATCGCGGCTGCCAAGCGACGCGACCTGGCCGAGAAGGCTGGCGCGGATCCGCCGACGGATGCTTTGATCCCGGACAATAGCGGCGTCTGCCAAAGCCGCCGCGTCGTCGGAGGCAGCCCAAACCGGGTCGGCAATCAGTTGTGCCAGGTATTCCACCCCGCCAACTTCGTGTCCGCTGGCTTTTGCACTAGCCAAAATCGCCGTCGGTGACGGGCAGCGATCCGCTTCCAGTAGGACCGCCGCAATATGCGCGATCGCCCGGTGAGCGGGATACGAGAAGTCATCCGCCTCAACCAATTCCAAAAGTCGCCGGGGGATGGCCAGGTCCTCTGTCGTACGTAGAACACGGGACAGGACGACCCGCTCGCTTTCGACCGCGGTCAGGGCGTCGGAGAGCGGGGCGAGGGAGCGGCCCGGACCACGCGCGATCAAGTCGGGAAGATCGGTCTCCTCCTCCATAAGAGGGGGTGGGTCGAAAACGTCGGGGTTTGCGTTCACGGAAGCCTGAGTGAAATGATGAATTCTTATTTCCGCAATAAATAAGTGTTAAGTCTGCGGCGCAGCTGCCGATACTTCCTCTGTCAATAGGGAATATCGTCAGTCTCGTCGAGTAGTACTCCGATCTCCCCCGGCAGGTTTTTGCGCACGCCAGCGTGGGTGGTCGCCGGACGACCGAATGAGACGGGCGAGGACGCCGGCGCGCCGGCCGCACGCTCCGGATGGAGCCTCGTGCCGCCAAAACGGGGCGCGGGTTGCACGGGGGAATTGCGAAGTTCAGGCATAGCCTCCAGCCTTTGGGGCTGCTGATGGCTCGCAGTCTCCACCTGTTCCACCAGGGGCCGGGCAGGCTCGGTCGCCATCGACTCTTGGCGCGGCGCCACAGGTGGCCGGTAAGGCGGCGCCACCGTGATGGCTACGCAGCTCTGAGCTTGCCACGCGTCACCGCTAAATACAGCCATCACAGCGAACGCGGACCCATCACGCCCTCTGACTTGGCCGAAAAGCCCGTGAGGAATGATGACGGTAAGCGTGCCGAAGCGGATAGCCGGCGGTAAGTCCGAAATTTCTGTTGGTACGCCAATCACGTTGAGCATCCCAGACGAGGCGAATTGCTGACGCGCGGTCACGTCATTGCTGGTTCCATCGCCTGGCAATTTCTTGGACCTCGCCACAGACGCGCTGTCGGGCGCGGTGCCTGACGCGGGCAATTTTGTATCAGAGGGCTTTGAGGGGAAGCGAAAAGAGGTTGTCATCTGCGTCCTGTGTCGTAGGTTGCACTTCTTTTATGCCGGTGATATATTGCAGCGCGTTTGTGTGGTTAGTAATATATCCACGTTACAGGAAACCACGCAAACTCTGCTTTCGACACGGAAGGAAGCGTTTGACGAACCGGTCTTCTTGGGGGAGGACATGTAATGAGTGGTCGCACAGGTAGGACTGCAATGATGGGACGAGTTCCCATTGAGCCCCATTGGCTCGCGGGCCTCCCGGCGTTCGCCCATGATGATCCGCGGGTCGTTCGCGCCTCGATCAACCTCCTGACCGCCGCTTGGTTTTCGCGTCCGGCAGGTTCCCTCGCGTTGGATCCTGTTGCACTGGCAAGGCACTCACATCTCACAGCCGAGGAGGTGCTCCGGTACCAGGCGATTCTTACGGCCGGCTGGACCGTGAAGGGCGATCGCATGACCTTTGCCCCGATGGCTGCCGTGGCCGAACGGATTGCCGGTGCGTACCATCACGCGATCCGGCAACTCGAAGACTCGCTCACCGTGGCGATGCAAGCGCCTGACCTGTTCGGCGACTCACTGATCGCCGATGATCTAAGCCCATCTGTCACCCAACCCGCACAGGTGACCACGGCAGCGACCAACGGTACCGGATTCTCTTTCGGTTCACCGTCTCCGTCCGGCTTTCGCCGCGCAACCGCCAAGCGGTCTCTTCCTGAAGGCGCTGGGCTGTCGGTCGAACTGAGTGCTTACCTTACCAATACGGGATTCGCTCCCGACCAGTTTGACGACATCTGGTCCCGGTTCGAGGACTTCGCCCGCGGGCGAGGACTCAAAGCAGCCGACTGGGCGGCGCAGTTCCGAACCTGGGTGCGCAATGGCATCTCATACTCCCAGTTGGTGCCCAAGCTCGGCACAGACAATCCCGCGCAGAGGCCGGCAGCACAAATTGCACTTCGCCGCTCCGGTGAGGCCGCAGAGCACACAAGCATCGAGAGTCTGCGTCGTGTCCGTGAGGTCATGTCGCGCTTTGGGCCAACTACCGTATGAGCGAGATGAAAGTAGATGCTCGGCAGTTCTGGGCTGCAGTCAATGGTATGTACAAGCACCATCCGACCGACAGTGAGACCCTGATCTGGGAACTGGAAGTCTTCGGCCGGTTCGACAATGACTTCATTGTCGAGGCGCTCCGCGCGCACGTGCGCTCGTCGGAGTTTGCTCCCAGGCCGAACAGCATCTGGCGTGCCGCCGGTAGCGCCGACTCGGTATCTCCGCGGCTTGCCCTCGAGCAAATTGTTCACGCTGTGAAGCGGGACGGCCCATACCGCAGTCCCGTACTGGACAACCCACAAGTGGCTATGACCATTGCTCACCTCGGCGGATGGTCCACGGTCTGCAAAGAGATTCCGGATCCGACCAACGGGTTTGATTATGAGCGGTATGCAAAGCGCTTCGAGGCCGCGTATGAAGCCGCGCGCGCCGACATCAACGTTCGGAAGCTCACGCCGCCGCCAGTTTTGGGTCTGACCGACGCTGTAAAGGCCAGGCCTGTGCCCAGCGGCCTCGTCGCATTGGCGGGGGCGCAATGAACGCCGAGGGCAATCTTTCGAGGGCGCAGGCCCAGCAATGGCTCGCGCCGATTCTTACGCGCACGATTCGCGTAACGCTGGTCCTCATCGCCGTCCTGCTGGTGGTGCAGCTCGTCCTGCTTGTTGCTATGTCGACCCAGTGCACGCGCCTGGTCGGTCTATCTGGAAGCGGCTGGGTAATTCCGTTGGACATGCTGGGCTGCGACAACCCCGGAGCCCAGCCAGTCTATACCGGGCACGACCGAGAGGCGATTCGCGCCTGGGCTGAAAAGCACGCCGATAGACTGAAGTGAGAAATCGAGTCACGATGCAACCCTCCAACTCCGCTCCCCGCCGAACCCCAGCGCTTGCTGCTGCTGAGTCAGCCCTCGCGGTCGTCATTGGCCGCCCGGGTGAAAGCGGTACCAGCGACGCCATGTACATCGGCAAGCTTCTGACCATTCTGATGGTCGCCGTGGCGGCTTTTTTGACGTTGCTGCTGATCAACGGTGCGCTGCTGATCCGCCTGGTGAACGGACGTACTGATGTCGTGGCGATCAGTGAAACCGGAGCGGTGATCAAAACCGTCCCACTTCAGGAGGCGTTCGTTACCGAGACGCGCATGCTCTCGACGGTAGACGAGTGCATACGCCGCTCCTTCTCACATGATTTCGTGAACTACCGGCGGACTTTCAACGACGCCATGCCCTGTTACACAGAGTCTGGAGGTAAGGCCTACGCGACCGCGATCGATCCGTTCTTCAAGGATCTGCGTGAGCGCCGGCTCGTTATGGCCTCTACGACGGAGCCTGCGACGGTCGCGCGCGGGCCATATTTGGCTGGTGGCCGGGTGACGTGGGATGTGCAGGCGCCAGTCACCCTCTATTACAACGGCCAGTCGGGCTCCTTCGCTCCGCTGCAGCGATTGGCTACGGTCCGCGTCGTGCGCGTTCCACTGGAAGAAAACACCCGAGGAGTCGCGATCGACTCGATGCAATTGGCTCCATATCAGAAACGCTGATTTGGGCTGGAGATGGGTAGGTGGCAGGGCCGATTGGGTGCGGCGCTGCGAGCAAAGGGAATCCTTCGGAGAAGAAAGTTGCGGGTGCTTGAGAAAGGGATGGGGGACGGCGACTACTTCGCCGACGACATTGAAAGACTGCGGAATGAGGTTGGTGCAACACCGGCCATTGATCGGCTGCAGAGTTTGCTGACTGATGAGGCGCAAGTGAAATGGCTGAGATCCGTTGGCGGGCTTCAGATTCGGGTGGCGCGCACTCAGCGCGACCTGGAGCGCGTACAGATCGCCGCGCCGACCGAGTTTGCGGTAGGACTTGTGCATGGGATGCTGCTGTTTCACACCGGCGAAGGTATGCCCATGATCAAGCGCATGCCATCCATTACCCGCGAGTACGTCCAGCTTGAGATGGGCCCGGCCCTGACGGGTCCTCTGCTTGAGGTTGGTCGCCATGCAGCAACGCAAAGCGCGACGTACTTCGACCAGCTCGATCAGGAGCATGGGGAGTACCTCGAAAAGATCTCAATCGGTGTGCAGGCCGGACCGCGCTCGTGGATGCTCGATGCCATGGAGACCGCACCCACGCAGTTCGCCCTCGGCGTTGTCACATCTTGGGTACTGATGCGGATTCGAATTCACGACTGCGGCGGCGCTCTTTTCGAGTGACGCTCCGGAACATCAGATGACCACTATGCAAGGCTCGCGAAACAAGATTGACCGCACGCGCCCATCCCATCGCATGAGGTGCCCATGGGTTTGCGCCGTAGCCGCTGCGGCTCTGGCACTCGTCGCGGTGGGTAATGCCGGCGCGCAAAGTGCGGCCGTATCCCCGGCGGTGGCCAACCCGGCGAGCCCGCCCAAGGATGCGCAGCCGAAGGATGCAAACGGCACAGGCGCCCCTACATCCAACGTTGTGAGCACCCAGGCGCTCCCGTCCCCGAAGCTTGACCTGAAGAAGGAAGCATTGGATCAGACAGCGCCGATGGACGCCGCCACGACTCGGGCTCTCATCGAGGAGCTCTATAAGCGTTCTGGGGCAGCGTCCACGCCGGCCAAGAACACAGCCAAGCCGGTGGCATCTCGCTTTGTCGTCGACTTGTCGCCGGGCGCGACGCCTCCGGTTGTGCGCGTATTCCGAGGCCAGGGCGCGACGGTCAGCTTTCTCGACTCCGCAGGAAACCCCTGGCCGATGGAGAAGGCACGCAATTTCTATGAGCAGGCGATGACGGTAACTCAGCTCGGCCCGCATGTGGTGACGGTCGAGAGCAACTCGGACCACGCGTCCGGCTCTGTGACCGTGCTGTTGAAGGGACTAGCCACGCCGGTTACCTTTACTGTGGTTCCGAGCCAGAGCGAGATTGACTATCGCGCTGACCTGATCGTGCCCGGCCGCTCGCCGGAAGCGCCGGCGCGCCTGGCGGGAGGTCTTGGTCGGGTGGGCATTGCCGAGCACGGCTTGGAAAACTACCTCTACGGCCAGACACCGGATGGCGCACGTCGCCTGGATGTCCAGGATTTGCCGCTAGCCATGGCATGGCAGGATCCCAGCGGCCGGCTGATCCTTCGAACGCAGGCTATGGTTGCCTCACCGGGGCCGTACCAGGTTCTCCCATCTTCCGACGGCACAACCGTCTATGAGCTGCCAGCAGTTCCCGTGCTTCGCGTCTCAGTCGATGGTCAGATCCGTCCAGTTCACATCAAGGGGCTAACCCCAGGTGGTGGCGGCAGCGAGAGGGGCGGGGTCATGAAAGTGAGTGCGAAAGAGCAATGAGCGAAACCAACGAGAAGACCAAGCGCCCGTTGGATGCGGGCGCCAAACGGAACCTGCTGATCATTGGCGGCGCCATCGCCGGTGGCCTTGTCCTGGTGACCGCCGTCGCCATGGTTGCCAACAAGTCCAAGCAGAAGCCGGAGTCCACGGCCGATCTCCGCCAAATGGCGGCACCGGCCAGCTCGAACCGCAATAGAGATGCGGAAGAATTGAGTCCGGGGATGAAGCAGCGGATCGCATACGTTCAGCACGACGAGGCACAGGCCGCTCGCCGCGAGGGCAGAATGTACCTGGGCGACACAGCGGACCTAGGACCCAAACAACCAGTCGGCGGCAAGAATCCGGACCCGGGCCAGCAGGGCCAAGGCCCAGGCGCATCGTCGTACCAGCAGTACGGCGCGCGCGCGGTCCAAATTACGGGACAAGCCAGCCCAGGGGTAGCAGCGGACACCCGCCAGGCAGAGCTTGAGCATGTCCAGAAGGGCCTGGAGCGCCAACTCGCCACGATCGTCAGTTCCATGGCGCCGGCAAAGGGCGTGGCGGTATCCATCACCTCGGTCGAGAGGACAACAACTGCGACAGCCGTTACCGATGCCAGCGTGCCTGCGTCTACCGCAGCCAAGGGTCCTCAGATCGTGGGCGGTCTTGAGATCTTCCCGGGCCAACTGGCTTCGCCGGTGGATACCGACAAGACTAAATATATTTCGGCGTATATTGTTGGTGGTAAACTCGATGGCGCGTTCTTGACGGGTGAGGCGGTGCTTTCCGCGCAGGGCGAGGATGTCAGCGCGCACATGACCGCCATGAACTGGAAGGGCAAGTCGTACAAGGTTGACGCGGTGCTATTGAACGAGCAAACCGCCTCGGACGCGTTGAATGCCGACATTGATCACCGTCCGTTCTCGCGCTTCGTGATGCCTGTGCTGGTGGCTGGCCTTGCCGGGGCGTCTACCTACTTCACGGCGCGCGGTACCACGGCCACTACCTACATTCCGGGAACGGTAGTGGTGGGCGGAACGACCGTCAACGGCAATGCTGTCGTCCAGGCGCCTTCGCCATCGGCCAGTCAGGCGATGGACCAAGGTATCGGCAAGGGTATCGAGAAGAGCGTGCAACTCGCGGAGCGGGAGACCCAGCGATATGCGAACCGCCCGAACCGCGGAACGCTGGACACCCGGACTCCGATCGGGGTGCTCTTCCGGCAGCCCGTGATGGCAAACGACTAAGCAATTGAGGAGAGATGAATGTCTGCTGAAGCGACAATGCAGCACAACGTAACCGATTGGGACGATCCGCTGCCACACGAAACTGCGGCGGCGCCACAGGCTGCAGCTGCTGCGGCGGCTGCGCCGACCGATGACTGGAGCACCCACTCGTCGTGGGAAGGCGATGCCAGCGCGGATACCCCGCAGGCGGCCGGTGTGGCTGCAGCGCCGGGCCCGGCCGCGGTGAGCCCAGATGGCGCAGACGCCGACAAGGCGAAGAAGAAGCGCAATGCAAACTTGATGATCGCCAGTGTGGCGATCGCGTTGGTTGGCGTTGTCGGTACGGGGCTGGCCGTCAAGATGAACCGCTCTAAGCAGACTGCTGACGAATACGTGGCGGAGCCGATGTTGAAGGTTCAACCCGCCAAGCAGTCGCAACGCCAGGCCGCGCCGGCGGCGCCGATCGCTGTCGAGCAAGCGACGCCGCAGCCGGACGTTCAGCCGGCAACCGATACGCTCACAGCGAAGTCGGACCTGAGCCCGGCTCCCGCAGGCACAATCGCACCCGCTCCAGCAAATCCGGTAGCAGCACAACCCGTGCCAGCTGAAGCTTTGGCGGCGGATCCGGCGTCGCTGAGCGCCCTGAAAGCGAAGGATTCTTCGTTGGAGGCAGCGAACGTCGAGCTCAAGGGGCAACTCGCCGCGCTCGCAGATCGGGTTGCAGCGTTGGAGTCGAAAGGCCAGACCGCGGCGCCCCAATCCGACCGCCAGAGCGAACAAGGTCCGCGCAAACAAAATGCGGCGCATATGTCAAAAGCGAAACAGCAAGGCAAGCTTGCCTACGATGCTGATGTCGTGCGCGGCAAGCCTGGGACCTCAGCAACAGCAAAGGCAGACGCGGAACACGCGGCAAGCTGGAGTGGCTACCACACGGTGGCCACGTATCCCGCCACGGGGAAGGCCGAGAAAGCATGGGTGACGAATGGCAAGGGCCTTGTTGTCCTGACCGTAGGCTCGGAGCTTGAAGGCGTGAAGGTGTCCCGCCTTGCCGGTACCACCGTCTACTTGGCGGACGGCGGCAAGATCAGCGTGAAGTAACCGGACGTCAGCAATGAACTGGCAGGCCTTTCTGGAAGGGTCGATCGCGTTCTCCAAGGGGCTGATCGCGCTTCTGACGTCTGGCGCATGCGTACTCGTCGCGATGTGGATTGCAATGAGCGGCATGCGCAAGCTGATCGCTGCCAGCAAAGGCCAGCGTCAGGGGCAGGCGACAGCCGGACCGGTGGCGATCAACTTTCTGATCGCCGCGTTGCTCGCGCAACTGGCGTGGTTTGCCGGTGGCGCAGTCGAGTTGTTGTTTGGCACCGGCATCTCGGACCCGCGCGAGGCGCTCTCGTACATGCCGAGCCAGGTTGCAGGCAACCAGACGCTGATGTTTGTGGTGGGCGTGGCGGTCTACTGGCTTGCCGCGCTTGGCTGGGCCGCCGTCTTTCGGGGGCTCTTGCTTTGGAATTCGCTAAGTGAAGGTGCCTCGGCCGGTGGCCGCGACCTGGGCTGGCGCGGATTCTGGCACGTACTGGGCGGTGCCGTGCTCATCAACGTTGGTGGCTTGGCTGGAAGCTGGTTTGGAGGTTAGCCGGAGCGAAGTTCTGTCGTCGCTTCGAACTTTTTGGGTGGGAATGTCCGCCGCGCGCGGATGCAATTCTTTGGTGAGTTTTCAGGGGAAAACATGAAAGGTATCAAACACAAAGCGAGCCGAGCGGGTGCGTCCTGGTCGCGTTGGAAGGGCGCGTTGGCCCGTGTAAGCGTGGCGCTTATGGGCGTGAATGCGTCGAAGATGGCATATGCCGCGGGAGGGGTCGTCGGGATGCTCAGCAACATTGACAACGCATCCAAGGCGACTGTGACCACGCTGGTCAACATCGCCATGGTGATGGGTGTCGTGGGCGTCTTGTACGGCCTCAAGCTGATCAAAGACAAGAGCAATGATCGCGAGAACGTCAAGATGAGCCAGATCTTGCTCTCCCTCGGTGGCGGTGCCGGCCTGATCATTATCTGGTTCGTGATCACAATGATCGTCGAGACCGCCGGTGGTAGCTCGAGCGACATTGGTCGCCAACAAAGCTTCTAAACACCGAGTTTCCAGAGCCTACCTGGACGAGCTCGATGCCCCAATCATCGAGCTCACCCCCCCTCCCAACCTGGCCGGGCAGGGTGTTAGGCACCCGGCACCTTTGATCTCTATCTCTGGAGGAGCGCGTGAACGCTCTACTTGTCGGCATCAAGCGTCGCTTACAAACCGCAGGCGCCAAGAGTCCGGATGCCGCCATCGCGGCAGCGGAGGACAAAGCGACCGCTGCGGCAAATTTCACCTGCTGCGTGTGCGGTTTCCGCAGCAAGTCCACGACCGAAGTCCTCCACCTCAACGGAAATCACGACGATATCAGTGCACGCAACCTGTCTGGGGTTTGCGCGCTCTGCCACCCGTACCACCACATCGGTGAGCGCACGCCGGCGGCTCGGTCGCAGGGCGAGAAAGTCGCGCATCAAACCCGGCTCATGCGGGTCCCAACGGTGGCGGATGGTGGCATCTCTGCGGGTGACCTCAATCATCTGTTCCGGGCGATCGCGTGTGCCCTCAATGACCCGGGCGAACGCGAGAATGCACTGAAGGTGCTTCAGGTGATCAACGAGGCGACAGTGTTTGCAAAGGCAAGCTGGGGAACCGCGTCCCCGCGGGACTTCCATGCAGCCATGCTGGCGCTGTCCGACTCGGAGTACGCTCATCGCGGTGAAGCGGTCGAGGACTTACGGCTGGCATTCCACGAGCACCTGCTCACCGCTATCGGAAGCAAGCTTCAGGCCGAGCAGAGTGGCCTTCCCGTGGCCAACTGGACAGAGCTATTGGCACGGACACTGGTCAAGCTCGAGTCGCACGCGCCTGCCGATGCGGAGGCGGCTCAATGACCGAGTTCGACACCAGGCGGCCAGTGACACCTCTCGGGGCAATCCAGCGTGGCCCCAGCTGTGGCCTCGTCATCTTTGACGACCCCCAGGAGCGTCGAGCCGGAACCGCCTATCTTCCCGAGGCTTTGCCGCAGCGGATCCGGTCGATGAATGACCTCCGCACGGACATGGTCTGGGTGGCGAACGTGCCGGATCGCGACATCTCGAGCGCTCACCCTGGGCTTCGGGCGACGGACTACTTCGGTGCAAGTCTCGCTGATATCGCGTACGACCTCGGCTTGTCTTATTCGCGGGGCTACCCACTTACCGCGCAAGAAGGGGTGGCGGTCGCGACTATTCTGTCGAGGGCAATGACGATTGCATTGAGGACATACGGCTGGGATGCGGATGGCAGTGAGGCGTCATTCGAAGGAGACACCCTTGCTGAAGAGATCGCCACGGGGATGCGCCTGCGGCCAGCGGTAGTCGCCAGTGGCGACGCGATGGCCAGCCGTCTCGGCCATGCCACTCAGGATCGCTCCGTTCCGAACTGGCCCTTTGAGCAGCACGATGCCGTGGTCCCGGTAACTTTGCGGTTCAACCGCCTCGCATACGCGAGGCAGCTGCTGGCGCAGGAAGTCCCGGCCGGCACGGACTGGGTGGAGATTAGCAAAGCTCCTCGGGTCGGGGGTTTGCCAGCTATCGCAAACGTGTCGATTGACTGGAGCGACGCCGATCCGGATCTGGCCGCTCTGGCTGCGTTTGGACAGACCGGCAAGCGAAAGCAGCAGCTCCGCCTCTGGGCATCGGGGCCTGAGCTTGCCTGGCTTTCGCGGATATGTCGCCCCAGTGTCAGCACGGCCTGGATCAACGCCAACGGCTACGTGGGGCTGCCGGCGGAGTTGAAGCTGCCAGTGCCGCTAGCTGTGCGGTCGCAGCTGACCATGTCGTACGCCGCTGGCCTGGTGGGCTATTCGCATTTGCGTGCTGTCCTGTCGATCGAATGCTCACAAGGCAGCAAGGGCCGGGCGGCATCGGCAATCGGTGCTTGGCTGCATGCCTATGACCGCGGGTTGATGTTCAGCGTCGCTCGACGCGCGCACGAGTCCGGCTTCCATGTTCGATGGTATGGCAACGGTGAGATCCGTCTATCCGTTCGCGAAGATCAGATCGATGCCCTTACCGCGTTCAGACTCGAGGAGGGCTTCATGTATCCGGCCGTCGCGTCCCTGGAGCTTGGGACACAATCAGCCAGTGCGGACGAAGAGTGGAGCACTGGCGTCACAGAAGCAACCTATGGAACCGAATCGGCAGGCTGACATGGAATACGACCTCGACGCCGGCGCCCAATTTCGCTTTGATCCCTTGACCGGTCCGGACGCTGCCTTCTTGCCTTTGCTCGGTAGTGGGGGGTTAGCGCTGATCCTTGAGCTGGATGAGCTGTCCGTATCCGGGGCTCGGGAGGCTGCGGTACGCGCCACGATGCTATACCAGAGGTATGCCAGCGGGGAGCAGCGACACCAGGCGACCCGAGACCTGATGGATCTGTTCGGCAAGTTGCTCCAGGCTGATGCGGCCGCAGGGCAGGCGGGCCCGCTAATCACAACGCTCGGCGAGACCCTCTCGCCGGCAACCGACCGCGCGCGCCAGTCTGGCACGTGAGATAGATCCTCTCTGAATCATCCCCATGATTACTACCTACACTGTGATCGCGGCTATCGTTCTGGCCCTCATGGCACTGGCGATCGTCAACAAAGGCGCGTTGGAACGCTCGCTCTATTACGTTTCCGGCTTCTTTCTCGGCGGAGATATCCAGTCCCGGGTGGCGCTGATTACTCCCGTTGGTCCGAATACCTTCATCACCGCGACAGGCGACCTGGTGTCCTACTTTCGCATCCGGGGTGCCAAGCGTCATATCGGCCCGGACGACTTCGACAAGCTCTCCGAGCGACTGGGGCACCAGCTCCGCACGATCCTTGGTGACGGGACGGGTCGTCAGCACAGCGTTGCGATCGGCTACCTTTCCGCGCCGCAAGGCACCATGCGCGTGATCACGGAGGCCCTGAACTCGTCGATCAACACGGCGGCGCGCCTGGGGGCCGGTGACCGTGCCCGGGAATGGTTTCGGCAGCGCATCCAGCTGCTCAGCACTGTTTCGAGCGATGAGACCGTACTGATGGCTGCCTTTACCCTCCGGGGCGGGCTTGCCCCGAAGGAAGCGGAGCGCGCCATTGCGGCGGGGGCCGATCAGGTTGCCACTGCCGCAAAGGCAAACGCGGTCGGGGGCGGCAATGCGGACTTCTCCCAAACCATCGTGCCAGTGGCTGGGCTGCTGGAGGCGCGGCATGAAGCGATGCTCAAGAGCCTGCAGCACAACTTCGAGAATCAGGAAGCGGGTCTGGGCCTGATGGTTGACAGGCTCGACTGCGCGGAGGCGGGTGCTGCCCTGGGGCGCTATGTCAATGGAAGCGATCTGCCGGGAAACTGGCGGCCGGACCTTTTTGGCTTCAGGGCACCCACGGCATCGGTCGTCCAGCGCAAAGGGGATATCGCCCATGCTATGCCGGCCCCATTGGCGCGACAGCTTTTCACCGAGCCGACTACGGAGGTCTTTGAGGATTTCGAGCTGTGCCGCCGCGCCGGCTTTTGGTATGGCGCCATTAAGATGGACGTCTGCCCTCATGATGATCCGGCCCCCAGCTTTTCAACCCTGATGGAGCGGATCGGCAAGGACTTCCCGGTGGCAGTGTCGTTTGAGGTCAGCCCGAATGGCCTGGAGTTCAAGAAGCTGGACCAGATGTTCGCCGGCTTCTTCGGGGGGTTTGGCACGCACAACCGGGCGCTGCGCGACGCGTGGAACGCGCTCAAGGTGTTGCGAAGCCGCGGTGAATACATTGCTGCGATCCGGGTTGTTTGCTCGACCTGGTCTCGCGACAAAGCGGCCACCTGCGACCAGCTGGCCAAGGTGAAGATGGATATCCAGAACTGGGGTGGCTCGACCGCAAGCAACGAATCTGGAGATCCGACTTCGCTGCATGTGGCCGCTGCGCCGGGCCTGGGCCGCGGGAATCCGGCACCGTTCCTGCCTGGTCCGATCGGGACCTTCGCGCGGATGCTGCCGGTGTTCCGGCCGGCATCGCCTTGGGCGGAGGGGCAGCTCCTGCTGCGCACCCGAGAAGGCAAACCCTATCCGGTGGGGTTTGGGACTACGATCCAGGCATTCTGGGGCACGCTGATCTTCGCGCCGCCCGGCCGCGGCAAATCGTTCCTGATGAACGTCATCAATGCCGGCCTTGCGTTCTCTCCGGGGCTGTCTGAGCTGCCGTACATGACCATCATCGACAATGGCATGTCGTCGGCCACTCTGGCGGACACGCTGCGTGCCATGCTCCCCGCGAGTAAGCGTCACCAGGCTGTGTCGATCCGGCTGCGAAACACCCCGGATTTCGCCATCAACATGTTCGACACCCAGCTCGGTGCTGATCGCCCGACTGAACGAGAGCGCGATTTCCAGATCGCGATGGTCCTCTCCATTTGCCCGGGGCTGGGGGAAGAGGGCAGCCGGTACGTGGGCGCGGTAATCGATGCGGCCTACAACGACGTGAACCGCTCAAGCATCAACGCTAAGCGTTGGCAGTATGCGCTTGACACTGAGATCTCCGCACGACTTGCCGCCGCCGGCTTCTCGATCGACGAGAGCCGCCTC
The DNA here is from genome assembly GCF_019602855.1 of Cupriavidus pinatubonensis. Taxonomy (GTDB): domain Bacteria; phylum Pseudomonadota; class Gammaproteobacteria; order Burkholderiales; family Burkholderiaceae; genus Cupriavidus; species Cupriavidus pinatubonensis. The sequence goes on along the minus strand of NZ_CP080768.1, from coordinate 219,011 downwards.
CCACGGGTTTGGGAGGTGGTGGACAAGCTCTTCGATCTGGGAGAGATCCACGCTGCCTCCACTGCCCAGCAGTTCGCCGTTCCTACGCTTGAGTCGCTGGTCGCCGCGGCTCGGATGAACTCGGTCCAGGATCTCTATGCCAAGACGCCGGCAAAAACGGGCGAGCTGATCACGGACGTCTTCACCCGGTCGATCTCCACAGCAATGAGGGAGTACGCGCTGTTTTCGACCACGACGCGCTTTGACCTGGGGGATGCGCGAATCGTGGCAATCGACCTGGAGGAGGTAGTCGCGTCGACTGTTTCAGAGGAAAGCAAGCGACGGGCGGAGATGATGATCCTGTTCGCACGCCAGCTCGGCGCGAAAAACTACTTCCTGAAGTGGGAAGAGGTTGATCCGTTGATGCCCGACCGCTACAAGGCCTACCAGGCGAAGCGGGTCAAACGCATGTGGGAGACGCTGAAATTCCTCGAATACGACGAGTTCCACATGGCCTCAGGCAAGGAGGCGGTCATGTCTCTCGTTGTCGAGGATTTCCGGGTAGGCCGTAAGTACAACGTGGTGCCGCTGCTGTCCTCCCAGATGCTCCAGGACTTCCCCAAGCCCCTGCGAGACAACGCGACCAACTTCTTCATCTTGGGTGTGGGGTCGGAAGAGGCCTCGCACGAAGTGGCCACGGTTTTTGGCCTGAGCGAATCCGAGCGCCGGATCATCACCAATGACTGCTTGGGTCCGACCGAGAAGGGGGCGCCGCTCTTTGGACTCTTCAAGACCGCCGAGCGCGGTGACGTCTCGCAGCTGCTCTATAACAGTGCCTCCAGCCTCGAACGTTGGGCCTTCAACTCCTCGGCACTCGACGTCGGTGTTCGCCGGGCCGTGGTGGAAGGCCTTGGCGGCGACTCGTGGCGCGCGCTCGAGGAGCTGGCCAAGGCGTTCCCGTCGGGAACGGCCCGCCATGCAATCCAAGCTGCGCGGATGAACATGCGGGCTGACGAACAGGCGGACGAGAACGGCATTGTGGCAACCGTGGCGCGCAAGCTGGTCGAACGAGTGATGAGTGGAACACGTGAGGCACGTCGCCCGGATGGAACGCTGATGGACGCCTAATCCTGCCAAATAAGAGACGGGAAAAAGTATCTTATTATCCATATTTGCAGAAAGGGCCTAAAACGCCATATCGCTAAATAAGATACGGTTTATAGTATCTTATTCAACAGAAATCGCCATTCGCGTCCTATAATGTGATTTACGATGCCTTCTGCTGGTTAGTGCGAGGCGGTTTGAATTGAGGTGTTCAGATGACTTCCACGCGTAGAGCTCTTGATCCGCAGACTGAGAGGGAGGTGGCCAGCCTGGCGCACTTCCTCACGCTGAATGCGCTCTCGCAGAGCGCAGACTTCCATCGCCATGCGTTGACTTTCCAGGGCGGGACCTCTTTGGCGTTGGCCTGGGCCTCGCCGCGGTTCTCCGAGGATCTCGATTTCATCGCCGGTGGCGTGCGGCCTGAGCAACTGTCGGAGGCAATGCACCTCGTCGCCCGGGAGGTGCAACGAGCGATTGCACCCTTCTATCCAGGCGCGCAGGTTGACCTGGCCGACAAAAGTGGTAATGGCAAGCAACTCGCGATGTTCCAGATCGGTGTCACGCTGCCTGGCGTGGTCGGCAAGGTGAAGGTGAAAACCGAGTTCTGGAAGGTACCGGACGAAAAGGCGGCCCAGTACCAGCGGGTGCACAGGGCATTGGCGCCAGCGGGGGGCGCATCTCTCTACACGACAGTTCGGCCCATCTTCCAAGTTGCGACGCCCAAGCAGATCTTCTTCGATAAGCTCAATGCCATCGCGCACCGAGGGCGGTTGAAGCCCCGCGACGTTTTTGACGTCTGGTTTCTCACGACACAACTGCGCCAGGGAGCAGAAGAATCGCCGGAAGCGTTCGATGCCGCGGCGGTCTATGCCGACGTGCCAGAGTTTCTTGAGTCGATGGACAATACAGCCGCCCTCTATGACCAGGCCGGTACGGAGGCAATTCCTGGGCTGCAGGCGTTTGTGGAAATGCCTATGGAAGAGGTCATGGCCCACATGGAGACGGGACTGCGGCCTTGGATCGCGCCGGCAATGTGGAACTCGATGTGGCCGGACACGGTTCGGCAGATGGTCGACGTGACCAAGCTTCAATGCTCCCGGGCGATCAAGCTCCTCGTCGAGAATGGTCCGGCGCAAAACAACGCATCCACCCCATCCAGGCCGGCGCCATGAACTCAGTCAAGACGCTGCGCAGTATGCCTCCAGTCTTCTCCCTGCAAGACATGGCGAAGCTGCTCGACAAGGACCACCCCGCGGTAAAGGCGAATGTCGCTCGTTGGAAGGAACAGGGCCTGGTGCGAGCGGTCGGCCCCAGGCTCGGCCTGTACTACAACTTGGTCACCCACCCGAACTGGGAGGAGAACCGAGCCCTCGCAGTCAAAATGGCATACCCATCAGCTATCGTCATTGGGCCAACGGTGCTGCACCGGCACGGATGGATCACCCAGATCCCACAATCCCTGTCCATCGCCGTTTTGAATGACGGAAGCCATCCCTCGATGGAGGGCGTGGAGGTGTTCAAGCGATCCATGCGTTGGTACCGTAAGTTCTCGCCCTGGGGGGAGCCGATCTACGGCTTGCCTGCGCTCACGCCGGAGAACGCCCTGCTCGACTGCATGGAGAACGCCAGCATCAGGTTGTGGTGCCCGAATGTAGATGATCTGGACGAGTTCGAGGTGCCGGAAAGCCTGCTTGAAATGGTTGCTCACCACGACGAGCATCACGCCTCTCGCGGCGGGCAGGGCCAGCGGCCGCGCTGACCAGGGGGGTCTTAGGAGCGCAGCTCACGACTCGACGGGAACGCTTCAGGACAGCTTTACCAACGGCGTTAATAAACGGGCTTGCGTGGTTCTGTCGCAGCTCGGTAGCTTGGTTATCACGCCGCAGGACGGCGGCCACAGTAACTCACCAATTAAAGGAGAAATACGCATGACGAAATCCGAACTGATCGACGCGATCGCAGCCGGCGTGGATGGTCTGACGAAGACTAAAGCCGAACAGGCACTCAACGCTACGCTGGCAGCTATCATGGACGCGGTTGCGAAGGGCGACACTTTGACCCTCGTGGGCTTTGGGACCTTCAACAAGGGTGACCGCGCGGAGCGAACGGCTCGCAATCCGCGCACCGGTGAGGAGATCAAGGTTGAGGCTGCCAAGACCGTAAGGTTCAAGGCCGGCCAGAAGTTCAAGGATGCGGTCAACCAGTGACCGGCGCTGGAATCTCGCGTAGTCGATTCTCCTCAACTTTCGAATGGACCCGTCCATCTCCTTTCAAGTCGGCAACTTGATCGAAATCGATCCGGCCGATCCCGAATACCCAAATCTTGCGCAAGCAGCTGCGCGTGCGGCCCAGCTGTCGGCGCTGCGCCCCGCAAGCGGGTTTGGAATCTGGACCGGGCCGACGCACGGCGGGAAGTTGATGGCGATTGCATACGCAGGGGACCTGTTCTGGAATGAGCAGGTCAGCCCTACAACATTGGATTGCCCGTTCCAATCCACTCAAGAACAAGAGAAACAAGCATGCATTGCAGACTAGGTGTCGCGGTACTGACCGCCGTTTCCATCCTGGCTTCGAACGCCGCCCTGGCCAAGCGCCCGAGTCTGCTCGGCGAGATTGAGTCGGGCGTCGCGACGGCGCTTCAACCCAGTTCAGTGCAGGTGCCAGCAACAGGCACCGTGGAAGTTGCCTTCTCTCCCAATGAAGGGGCGGAGGCGCTGGTGGTGAAGGTCATCGACTCGGCCAGGTCCGAGATCCGTATGCTGACCTACAGCTTCACCAGCGCGCCGGTGACGGCGGCACTGTTACGTGCCAAGAAGCGCGGTGTGAACGTCGCAATGGTGGTGGACTACAAAAACAACCTCAGTGACGACCGAAGTGGAAAGGCCAGGGCGGCACTCGATGCGGTGGCCACGGCCGGCATCAGCGTCAGAACCATCAGTGTGTATCCCATCCACCACGATAAAACCCTGGTAGTCGATAGCACCACCGTTGAGACCGGAAGTTTCAATTACAGCGCCGGGGCTGCATCGAAAAATTCGGAGAATGTCCTGGTCATGTGGGGGAACCAGAAGCTTGCTGCCGTCTACTTGAAGCACTGGGAGCGTAACTGGAATCAAGGCAGCCCATATCAACCAGCATACTAAAAGAAGGCCGCTCGATGGCATTTTTCCATGCTGACACGGTATTTCGGGAGGACGAGTCCGATTGGGAGAAATCCGTGTTGTCGACCCGGGCTTCTTGGCTAGCCAAGTGGCCCAACCATTGCCAGCAGTGTCACGGGTCGCCAGGTGTCTACAATCCTGGAGCGGACCAGATGGTGGCGACGTGCGCTACATGCATTGAGTCTGGGCTGTGTCCGCGGTGCGCAGTGCCCATGTCCGGATCGACGTCCTCATCCTGCGGCTCCTGTTGTTGGGATCGCCATTGTGACTCCGTGTATTCCGTAGACAATAACCATTGCCCCTAACAGGCTGCTGAAGTACTTACCGCGCAAGCGATGAGGCTTCTCCCACAAGCCGGGCAGTTCGCTATTTTTCACAATCCGGAAGCCGGACGTCACTGCATCGAGTTTTCCCGCGTTTTGGCGCCCATTCCCGGCCTCATTACGGCGTATATGAACGCGTCCCTTTGCAACAGTTTTCGTGTGTTCAAACTGACAGGATGGGTTGCAGCTGTATATTCGGCCTTGTTGCAGCCGCTACTGCCCGCTGCGGGCCCCTATGAAATCCGCGGACTCGCTCCTCATTGATTACACGAGCTCGAAGCTCTTGCGGTAATACAGGTTTTGCGAGTCCCAGGTCCTACCTGACTGTCATCACACTCGATTGCTGCGCAACCTTTCGACGTTCACCCTGCGTTAGACGTTTATCTTCTACATCGAGCTAGCCATTCATGCCGGCTTCACGCTCACGTAGCCCTTCTGATACTGCCGGCCATGGGCCAGCACGGCCCAGATCGTCCGTGCCATTTTGTTGGCCAGCGCAACGATCACAACATTGCGCGGGCGACGCTTGCTGATCTGCTCGACCCACGGTCCCGGCTCTTTCGCGTGCGTCAGCGCACTGCGTGCGCCGTGAATCAGTAACGTGCGGAGGTATGTATCACCTCTCTTGCTGATGCCGTGTAAATCCACCTTGCCGCCCGAGCCGGTCTGCTTGGGCACCAAGCCTGCCCACGCCGCGAACTCCCGACCCGAGCGGAATGCTTTCGGATCGCCCATCATCGCGACCGCCGCCGTGGCCGTCAGCAGGCCTACGCCGGGAATCTCGCTGATTGCCTTTACGGCCTCGTCTTCCTTCTTCCACTCGCGCATACGGCGTTCGATCTCGGCCACCTGCTTGTCGAGCTCGGCCAACCCGTTCCACTGTTCGCGTAGCGTGTCTACCAACGCACCAGGCAAGCGCTGTGCGAGTCGGCACAGAACTTCCGGTATCGCCTTGTCCAAGGCTGTACGTCCTTTGCTCATTACCTCACCGTACTCCGTCAGCAGTCCGCGCAGTCCGTTGATCTGCATCGTGCGGAACTTCACCAACTGCTCACGCATCCGGTGCAGCCCCAGCATTGCCTGCTGCATCTCCGTCTTCACCGCTACGGGCTTGCCGGGTTGCTGCACAGCCAGCCAGATCGCCCGGGCATCCGCAGCGTCGTTCTTGTTCCTGATGTTGAACGCTTTGACGAACTCCGCAGGCATCAGTCTTACCTCGTGCCCCATCTTCATCAGTTGACGGGCCCAGTGGTGCGCTCCGCCACAAGCTTCCATCCCGATCAGGCACGGAGTACGATTCGTGAAGTACTCAAGGAACTTCGCCCGCTTGATCGGCTTGTTCACGATCTCGCCAGTTTCCTGATCGACGTAGTGCACTTGGAACACGTTCTTCGCGATGTCCACACCGACTGCTGTACGATTGACCACTGGATTCTCCGGTTGCCTGGGAAATGCCTGCATTTTCCACCTTTGGCACATCGAGGCCATAGGCCCGTGAGGATCCACCTTTCTTTGCTCTCACATTCACGGGTGGGACGCGTTCATTTCATTGATTACTGCAACTGCGGACGGATTTGTCCCAGTGAGCGCATGCGCACAAGGTTGTAGGCGGCCATGCTCAACACAAACATCTGGTCGACCTTCTTCAGACCGCGCACCATTACCTGGCGCATGCGTCCCACGGTCTTCGCCCAGCCAAATCCTTGTTCGATCAGCTTGCGTTTCTGCTGCGAGATGGCATAACCAGTGCTGCAAGCAATGGCATCAGGAACGGCCGAGCGTCGCCCAGAGGTGTTTTGCGCAACGTGGGGCGTCACCTTCATCTCCAGGCAAGCCTCAATGAATTCGTGCGCGTCGTAGCCCTTGTCCGCGCCAACGGTAACTTCCACAGCCGGGTCTTCTCCCACCTGCCGGGCATCGTTGAGCATGACCTTTGCGGCCTCGCGCTCGGCGTATCCGTCCGCTTTGGTCACCATGGCGCTCACCACCAGGCCGTGGCGGTTGTCGCTCAACGTATGACCCATGTAGCGCAATTCGCTGGCTGTCTTGCCCTTGCGGTAAAGCTTGGCATCGGGATCGGTCTTGGACTCGTGCGTCTCATTGCTGCGCTTGCGCCCCTTGAAGTTGCCGCCGTCGTTGTCGTCCTTGTCGCCGCCATCCTTGCGCACGAAGCTCTTGTGGCCCGCCCACGCCTGAATCAGCGTGCCGTCCACGCTGAAGTGCTCGCCCGACAGCCAGTTCTTCTTCTGCGCGATAGCCAGCACCTCGTTGAAGAACTCGATGACCGCATCATGCTTGATCAGCCGTTCGCGGTTCTTGGTGAAGACGGTGGGCACCCAAACTGGGTCGTCCATCGACAGCCCGATGAACCAGCGAAACAGCAGGTTGTATTGCGTCTGCTCCATGAGCTGACGTTCGGAGCGAATGCTGTAGAGCAACTGCAGCAGCATGGCCCGCAGTAACTTCTCAGGCGCGATGCTGGGCCGGCCACCCTTGACGTCCGCCTCGTACATCTGCGCGAACAACCGATCCATCTTCACCAGCGCCTGGTTGGCCATGGCGCGGATCGAGCGCAGCGGGTGGGACTGCGGGACGAAATCATCCAGCCTTCGCATTGTGAACAAGCTCTCCGTGAAGGTGTCTGCGCCGCGCATGAAAGTATGGTTGGATGGGGTCCTCAAATCAACGCTTCAGTCAGTCGTCGCGCTGACGCGTTCGCTCGAGGTATTTCAGCAGCCTGCTAAGGTGATTGGCAGCGGTTGCGGCACGTAGGACGTTTCACCTCCGCATCTCAATCCGCAATTTATCTTTGCGGATCTACCATCCCGGCCAAGCAGACCAGTCAGCACGACCCGCCTGGCGCGCAACTCGTCTCTCAAACATGGCGCGCCGGTCCCGGTCCGATGCCGTCCTCAAGTCAACAGTGCGGGCACGGACGTTACGGCGGTGACGGCCTGCGCTGTGTCCTGAAAGCTGACTACGATTCTTCCTGACATCAATCGGCCTCGCTCTCGCCTGAGGCCGTCCACACGACGGGCGGGCACTGCCCAATTTCGCACAAAGGCGATGGGCGCGTTGCCGAAAAGCGCATTCCACCACCGCCGCCTTTGCAGCATGAAGGCCTGGTGCTCAAGAGGTGTGAGTCTGCGAAGTGCGTCGACGGAGGTAACGGAAACTCCGTCGCCACACATCCCTTGGAGATCCGCGGCGATCTTGCTCCTGCGCCCAGCCTTGTGAAGAAGCGGGGACTCCATGATTACGGTGCGAAACCCGCTTTGCCGTGCCCAGAGAATTGTCTCCGAAACGTTCTTCACGAAGGACTCGGCGGCATGCTGACGGTGGTTGGCCACGAAGGCGCGAGGCAGGTGAAGATGCAATTCAAGCCGACCGCCAAGCGTGAGCCTTAGGCCGTTCTTTGACGCGACGAAGCCCAGGACCAAAAGGCTACTACCGATCAGGGAAGTTTCAAAAATAAGATCCAGATACGGAGACCAGCTCACTTGGGCATATGCCAGGACGAAGAGCACCGGCGTGAAACCAAGAGGGCTTCCGACCAGCCAGTGAAGCTTCGAGCGGATGCGAAACTGCCAAAAATATGCCTTTGCGAGGTAGTGTTCGATACGAGGGGCTTGCATTTGGATTTCGGAAATCGTTGGGTTGGGAATGCGATACTGCCTGACGAACCCGAAAACTCAAAACAGAGCATCTTCCGTTGGCCAACATTTGAAAACTCAACGAACTTGCATAAATTTTCCGCTATGCCAATTTCGGGAAAACCAACGCATTTGCACCAACGGCGGACTCAGCAAAAGTCGCGGCTGGCAGTCTCCAGGCGCCCAAGCAATGCCGTCAGGTCGACTGCGTGCTGTGCGATCAGGTGCTTCACGTCGCCATCGGTCTGCCACTGTCCATAGATCCCGAGGAGGGATGCATTGAGGATCTCCTTGCGGAATCGCTCAAGCACGCTTGGCCAGACGATGACGTTGATCACACCCGTTTCGTCCTCACAGGTAAGGAAGGTCACACCTGCCGCCGTGCCTGGTCGCTGGCGGACAGTCACGATCCCGCAGCCGCGGGCGAGCTGCCGATTCTTGTAGGTACTCAGCACCGCGGCCGTCTCGAAGCGGCGCGCGGCGAGCTGTGGCCGCAGTAGCGCCACGGGATGGCGGTTGAGGGTGAGACCCATTGTGCGATAGTCCGCAACGATCTCCTCCCCCTCGGTCGGCGCGCGCAGGGCTGGGCGCTCTTCGACCAAGTCGGCAGGGCGCAGCAGATCCTTGTCGGGCACCGCCGCTACCGATTCCCAGAGCGCCTGGCGCCGGTCTCCCGAGAGCGTGTGTAGGGCATTGCCGGCGGCGAGGACCTGTAGATCGTGGCGGTCCAGGGCGGCGCGACGCGCGAGATCCTTGAGTGAGTCGAAGGGCCGGGCGGCGCGGGCGATCTCAATGCGTTGGGCGGCCTCCTCTCGCATGCCACGCAGACGCGACAAGCCCAGGCGCACCGCCGCCTGGCCCGCTTCCCGCGGCTCTAGCGTGGAATCCCATTGGCTGATGGTGACGTCGGCCGGCCGGACCTCGACACCGTGCCGCTTGCCGTCTTGCACTAGCTGCGACGGGCTGTAGAAGCCCATGGGTTGGCTGTTGAGCAGTGCACAGAGAAAGGCCGCGGGCTCGTGGCGCTTGAGCCAGGCGCTCGCGTACACCAGGAGCGCGAAGCTGGCGGCGTGGCTCTCCGGGAACCCGTATTCACCAAACCCCTGGATCTGTCGGAAAATGCTTTCGGCGAACTCGAGGTCATATCCGCGCTCGATCATGCCCGAGACGATCCGATCATAGTATTTATCGATACCCCCCTTGCGCCTCCACGCGGCCATAGCTCGCCGCAACTGATCGGCCTCGCCAGCTGAGAAACCGGCCGCGAGCATTGCCACCTGCATGACCTGCTCCTGGAAGATCGGGACACCCAGGGTGCGGGAGAGGGCGGTCTTCATGGCTTCGCTGGGATAGCTCACAGGCTCCAGACCCTGCCGCCGGCGCAAGAACGGATGAACCATGCCCCCCTGCACTGGGCCTGGCCGGACGATAGCCACCTCGATTACCAGGTCGTAGAAGGTGCGCGGGCGCAGCCGCGGCAGCATTGACATCTGCGCGCGTGACTCGATCTGGAACACGCCGATCGTGTCTGCCTTGCAGAGCATCTCGTACGTCGCCGGATCCTCGGCCGGAACGTCCTGAAGTTCGAAGAGCTCGCCGCGCTGCTCGCTGACCAGGTCCAGCGTGCGGCGGATTGCGGAGAGCATGCCGAGCGCCAGGATGTCGACCTTGAGCAGGCCCAAGGCATCCAGGTCATCCTTATCCCACTGGATGATGCTGCGCCCGGCCATGGCGGCGTTCTCGATAGGCACCAGTCGTGACAGTTTGCCCGCAGATAGTACGAAGCCCCCGGGATGCTGAGACAGGTGGCGAGGAAATCCCAGCAGCTGCGTTGCCATGCTCGCCCAACGTTGGGTGAGTTCCCCCTCTGTGTCGAGCCCGCATTCAGCGAACCGCTTGATCAGGTCTGCTCGATCGTCAAACCAGTGGTGCGCCTTAGCCACCTGGTCGACGATGGCCGGATCGACGCCCAGGGCCTTGCCCGACTCCCGCAGCGCGCCGCGCGGGCGGTAGGTGGCCACCGCCGCGGTGAGGGCGGCCCTGTCCCTGCCGTACCGGCGATAGAGGTACTGGATCACCTCCTCACGGCGCTGGTGCTCGAAGTCGACGTCGATATCGGGCGGCTCGTTGCGCTCCTTCGAAATGAACCGCTCGAACAGCAGATTGCCACGCGCCGGATCGACCTCTGTGATCCCCAGGCAGTAACACACTGCCGAGTTTGCCGCCGAGCCCCGACCCTGGCAAAGAATGCCGTTGTTGCGGGCAAACTTGACGATGTCGTAAACCGTCAGGAAATAGTGCTCGTAGTGAAGGTCCGCGATCAACGCGAGCTCGTGCTCTACCTGGGCTTGCACCGATAGGGGAATGCCCTGCGGAAAACGCCGATGCGCGCCGGCGAAGGTCTCCTGGCGCAGATAGTCATCCGGCGAGATGCCAGGCGGGGCGAGCTGGTCCGGGTACTCGTAACGCAGCTCATCGAGCGAAAAGGTCGACAGGTTGGCGATGTGGACGGATTCGGTGAGCGTGCGGTGCGGATAGATGTTGGCCAGGCGCAGGCGCGAACGCAGGTGCTGCTCAGCATTGGCAGTGAGCTCGTATCCGCAGTCCGGTACCGGCTTGCGCAGGCGGATGGCGCTGAGCACATCGTGCATGGGCTTACGTGAGCGCACATGCATGAGCACGTGGCCGGTGGCCACCACCCGCAGATGATGGGCGATCGCGGCACGCAGGACCGCCGCTCTGTGAAGATCGTCCATGGCCCGGTACAGCAGCGTGAGGCTGATCCACGCGCGTCCGGCAAAGGTGGCGGTGACCCAACGGGCCTGTGCGTCGAGGGTTGCCTCCGGCGTGCAGAAATCCGGGGTATAGATGATCGTGCAGTCTGGCAGCCCGCGCAGATGTTCAAACCCTGGGCCGGGCCGCTCCAGATCGCGCTGGGTGAGCCGGTAGGTTCCTTTCTCTGCGCCGCGTGTACGCCCCATGGTGATGAGCTCGCACAGGTTCCCATACCCTTCGCGGTTGCGCGCAATGGCGACAAACGAGAGCGACGGGCTGCCATCCTCATTCACCAGGCGGAAGGACGCCCCGACCAGCAGCTTCAAACCGTGGCGCTTTGCCTCCGTGTGCGCCCGAACGATGCCTGCGAGGCTGCACTCGTCAGTAATGGCCAGCGCGCTGTAGCCGAGTTGCACGGCGCGCTCTACCAGCTCCTCCGCGCGCGAGGCGCCGTCAAGGAACGAGAAGTTCGAGAGGCAGTGGAGTTCGGCATATCCGGGCAGGCCGGCGGTCAGATCTGCATCCATGGCAGCCCCTTAAGCGAACAGCCCGTGCAGGAACCACGCCGACTTACCCTCTGGGCTCGTCATTCGCTCGGCGTAGATCCAGTAGAACGTGTGGTCCCGGCCCTCGGCGACGTAGTAATCGCGCGTCACCAACTCGCCCGCCCACCAGCCCGCCTCGATGCGCTCCGGTGGCGAAACGAGGCGAAGGGGCGAGCCGTAGAAGGGTCGGTGTTCCTTTTCAATCAGCGCGACGGGTTTGTCCAGCAGCCAGGCTGGCCGCGGAAGGTTCGGTGCGTGCGGGGCCGCGCGGGGCTTGCCGACGGCCGGTTCCCAGCCGTTGGCAACTTCAGGCCGGTAGTCCGCCCGCATGGCCGGGCGAAGGATGTTCTCGGCGCCAAGCCGCGCCGCAAGCAGCTCCATTACCCGCGCGTGGTCTTCTGGCGTCCCGCCGGGCTCGGGGAAGAGTTCTTCGCTGGGCGGATCTTTCGGTTGAACATCCGTGACCGACAGGCGCACGGCAATCATCGGGGCTTCCACCTGCACGCGGGCGAGTCGCTCGCGCAGCAGGCGCATCAGGTGATCCTCGCTCCAGCTAGGCTCGGCCAGCGAAATCTCGACAATCGTGGGCAGGACCGCCGCGCGCCCACGCTCGTGCTGCAACTCGACAACTATCTTGGTCACGGCGAGCTGGTGAGCGGCCAGCCAACCCAGCATCTGGACGATCAGGCCGCGGGCATAGAGCAGCGTTGCCTCAGCGTGTTCGATGCGGTCTGGCAGGTCCACGCGCGCGGTAAAGCTGGGCGGGGCCTCCAGCCACTCGAAGATCTCCGGCGCCAAGCCGAGCGCGCGGTCCAGCGCCTCGTTTAGCTCCTTGCCACAGCGGCGCTGCAGACCGGCGCGCGGCAGCCGGCGCAGGTCGCCAAGCGTTCGACACCCCAGGCCGTCGAGCCATTCGAGATATGGACGGGCCGCCGGCAGCGCGGCCGCCGGCAGGCCGGTGACCTGGCGCTCGAGCGAGTGGTGGGATAGGGCGCGGCCGCCGCCAACGCAGGCCAGTAGCCACGCGCCTTGCGCCGTGGGGGCGCAGCCGATCACCGGCGTCATGCCGAGCGCCTGGGCTGTCTCCCGGACGCGGCGGACGAGCTTCCGGATGCCGCCAAAGAGCCGAAGGCTCGCCGATACATCCACGAGCACGCAGGCCTCCTCAGCCTCGACCACGCTGGGTGAGAACTGGAGCAGTGCGATCGCGGCGCGCCGCAGGCCTTCGGCTTCCTTCTCAGGTGCCCGGTCATAGACCAAGGTTTGGGGCGCCATGGTCAGCACGCCTCCGCGGCGCATGCCAGGGCGAACGCCTGCCCGTGCTGCCATTGGCGTCATGGCACACACCTTCTCGCTTTCCAGCACCGCCATCGGCAGCTCAGTGGACCAGCTCGGCCGGAACACTTCGAGTGGTAGCGATGGCAGGCGTAGGCAGATCCACAGGCGCAACATGGCGGTGGAGCAGGCTCGGGGACGGCTCGAGCTTGATGAGCAGTGGCGCGTCCTGTTGAGGACCGCGCCGTTTGAGAAAGGTCACTTCGATGCCGCCGGCAGCCGGGCTGATCGAAAGGCGCAGCGTCGCCGGCGAGGCGTCGCGCGCGCAGGCGGCCGGGCGCATGAGGCAGAAGAGGGCTTCACCGGACTGGGCGGCGAGGTGCAGACGGCGCAGCGAGTCGGGCCGGATGTGTTGCTGCCAGAGCAGCACGGCGCCACAGGTCCCTGCGCGCAGCAGCTGCTCAGTCGCCCAAAGCGTGTCGGCAGTCTTCCGCCCCCGGATCCATAGCAGCTGTTGGGTCGGAACGCCCCAGTTTGCGAGGGCGAGCGTTTGCGGAGTGTGCGGCGGCTGGATCAGCGCAACCGGCCGCGCTGCCGCGGCAAGGAGTGCCGGGCGCAAAAGGCGCAGCTCCCCAACCCCAGGCTGGCGCGCGAGCAGTTCGATCAGCGTGCCCACCGGCCAACCGCCGCCTGGCAGCTCGCTCCCCAGCTCCGGATAACCGGTGGGCAGCGTGCGGCCGGCCGCCCTCGCCATTTGCGAGGCGCGCCAAAGTGCTGGGTGGATGGTCTCCGGGTTTGGGGCGGACATGATCGAGTGAGCTGTATGTCCATACAGTCTACTGTATATTCATACAGTTAAAAACTTCAGGCGAAGAAGTGCTCGAAAAGACGCTTCTGTCTTGTGGACTACCGTACCGATTCGCTGGACTGGAATTTCAGACTTAGCTGGACTGGCGTGCAGCGCAGCGGCCATGTTGGACCGCTGCCGGCCAGTTGCCGACATTGACCGGCACTTCCATGCCGCTGCTCCAGCGTCGGCTCAAGCCAGGCAACGGACATTTGCGCGGATCAGGTCAAATCGCCGTCCGTCCTACTTGGTCCTTTTGGGCTATCAATCCACTTCTGCTATTGTGTCTAGCACGGTCGACACGGAGTGATCCAAGAGGCCCACAGGAGCTAGACCATGAGGCCGACAGCGCGTGCGACACCGAGCGGCTCCTCGCGGCCTTGGTGCTTTCCTAAGCGTGAGTCAACCGAACCCAGGGCCGACCTAGCGCGGGGAATAGCGGAGTTCGGGAATCATGACGACCGAGAAAACCGATAGGGGGAGAGATGAGGAAATCGGCGCTGCCAATGGTCTGTTCGCTGCTGCTGTTGGCGGCATGTGATGGCAGACTGGACAGCATTAAGGGATGCCTCCAAGGGGAGGAAAAGCCGGTGCCACTCCAGCGGGCAATTGAGGTAGTGAAGGCCGCAGGGCTCAATGTTACCGATCCGCTAGACACTCTCATGTCCTCGCAGGGTGGATTGCCGCCAGCCGCGCAACCTGCTGCGCCGGCGCGCCAATTCTCCCTTTTGTGCGTCGCGACAGTTTCGGGGCAAAGAATGACGACGGTACTCTCCGTCGACCTGGACGCGGGGACGGTGAATGGCGCCATTGCCAAGATTTCGCCAAACGAGATTACTTGGCAGACGTCGTATCAATACCAGGGCAGAAACACTGTTTCCGCGCATACCCTCAACCGGCTCAATGGCGATTTTCGGTCCCACACCGAGGGGGTCTTGTACGCGGCGCCGCCGCCGACATACGCGTGCGCCCCAGCGCCTAAGCCAGCGTTTTGATGACAGCATGAAAGCCCGCCTCGAGCGGGTGCCAGCCACGCGTTCGAGCCGCCGTGCGCGTGTGGAGTGAGGGGGATACAGCCAGCGAGGCCGACCGAGGCGCGTAGGCCCCCTGTTCTACCTACCCCCCGAACCTGCAAACAAGGAAACCTCCGTGGCGCAAGGAGACCTTCTTACTACCGAACTTCGCAAGACCGACGCCTGGACGATTGAGCGCCGGAGGCTTATTGCCGGAGCGGTAGTCGGTCCCGACCTGCGAAGCAAGGTTGCGGCGGCCTTTCAGCATCTCGGGCTTGAACATCACGCCGCCATTTCCCGATTGGTGCATCAAGGGGTTCACGGCTCCGCATTCGCACTTCTACGTCCCCAATACGACGCGTTCTTGCGCGGCGCCTGGTACCTTGCCTGCGCGACGGACGCGCACGTCGACGCTGTCTTGGGAGGCGAGGAACCTCCCCGCATCAACGATCTGATCGCAGCCTTGGAGGCCGACGGTGGGTTTGAACCGGACAGCTTGAAGCGATCCAAGGCAGCCGCCTACAGTCAACTTTGCGACTACACGCACGGCGGTGCCGCTCAGATTAAGGCGAGGATCAAGACGAACCAGATCGTGGCAACGTACGAGCGTAACGACCTTGCAGGCTTGATCCATGCTTCCACGGACCTTTCGTATCTGGCCTGCATCGAGTTCGCGAAAATTGCCGGCAATGCCGATCTAGCCGGCAGCCTCACGCAGGCGCATCAGAAAATCTACCAGCGCCACATCTGAGGCAGCGACGCGAACCCGCTGCCCGTTGATATAGAAGCGGAGAGCGCCACCAGGGGAAAAGTCCTGATGGCGCTTCCGGTCGCCGACCGTGCAGACATGAAGTCATTTTGTAAGGCCGTCGACTTGGCCGCCTGAGCAATGCATTGGTCAAGTGAGCGTCGGCCGCGTGACTTGCCCAATCCTCCGACGATGGCCGTTGGTGCCTCGAAGCGGCCGTTTCGCTTTATAGACCCCAATGGCTCATATGGGTTGCGGTCTCGGTCGGATGCCCGTCGCGAAGCCGCCGCCGTCCGCGAGCCACCGTCGTAAGCGCCACCGACATCCTAGCGCTCAGCTACGCCAATAGCCCCGCCGATTGCCCCAGTTTTCGCAATGCCTGATTCGGCAGATGAAACCCGCCGCCTTCCAACGACGAGCACACCAGCCAGGCGAGGTTGTCGAGGGTAATGTCCGACACTCCTGCCGCGACCGCAAACTCGTGCATTGCCACCAGGAGCCTTATCGTCTCGCCCTCGCTGGTGGGCGGGGCGCCATATGGCTTCGAGGCGTCCCACCTGCGAAACGCAAAGATTCCCAGGCAGGCCGCAAACCGGCGGATGTGAAGGTCTGGTTTTAGGGTATCGAATCCGGCGTTCTTGAGAGCTTCCGCGGCGATAGCCACGCGCATGCCGGGCAATTTGTACGGGCCCGGTGTGCCGAGGTCGCGCAGAAGACCAATGACGGAGCTGTGGTGCGCCTTAAGCCTATCGGCAAGAAACGCTTCGAGACTTCCATAGGCCCCAGCATGGTGATGCAACACCTGAAGGCACTGCATTCCCAGGCGAAGCATGCGGCGTGTTCGCTGCCCACACGCGTGATGGCCTTTGAGGCATGCGTACAGGGCGTCGGAGTCTCCGTCGTTCAGGGTCGGCCAATAGGAAGGGTCATAATCACGGAGCAGTGCGCGCACGTCGTCCAATGCTGGCCTCACCCTGCCCCAGGGAGCGCCCGTGCCGGTAAGAATGGCCTGTATAAACGCCTCCCCGAGTCGTGCGTCGTGGAAACGCTTGCCTGCCTGCCTATCCATCAAGGCCCGCTGTTGCCCCAATCCCGCCACCTTGTCCGACCAACTTGGCCCTAGCAGTGACTGCATCGCGGCGATCAGTGCCCGAGGCGGGTTGGATGGAGTGGTCGGGCAGGTCATCGGGGCTTGATCGTCCGTGTCGGGCGCGTAATCCATAGATATTCCCCCGTAGGTGGATTGGTGAGGAAGCGAGGCGGCCGCGTAAGAACGATAGCCGCCGCGTGCACCTGTTTGCCAACCATTCTCTGTGGGTTGCCCAACAAATGACATCGGCTATTGCAGCGCTTGTAGCGCCTTGTAACCCGAGCCTGAATCTCCGAGTTCATTTGCATCTAATTGCGGAGTAGACCAACACCTCGCAGGATGTTATAGAATCCGGGAACCTGTACCTATGGACATCCTATGTCGACCTCCATCCCGGTCATACAACGCTCGAGCCAACTCATAGCGGCTGCCCTTGTGCGCCATGGTCTCACCGAAGAGGCGGTCGAAGGCTGGAATCCGGATCAGGACATGCCGCCTCCGCTTGGTACCGGCGGTATGACATTTGCTGTTCGGGCCTCAATCCGAGCCATCGATGGCGAAACTCCGAGCCATGACTTGCGGGAGGCAAGCGGCCCGGCACTCCTATCAATGCCCGTCGAGGTTGCCTCTGAGTACTTCGCTGCCTGGAAACGCCGTTGGGGCGTTGGCTCTGGCATGGAGGAGGGGCAAGATGCCTCGCCGACCAGCGATCGTCCGCGGGGTTGAACATGGCCATCGATATTTCGGCTTCGCTGCGCGCAGCCGCGGCAGAAACGGATCTGCGTGACCTCTGGACCCAACTCGGTGACCTACTGCGCGGCCTGACTACCGTCGCTGCATCGCAGTTGGATGAAGTCGAGCGTAAGTCCGTAAACAAGCTCGCGCAGATCACGAACAGCTACGGCCTGGTCGTCCTGGAGATGATGGAGCAGAACAACCTGCCTGCCAGGCAACGCACGTTGTCGCAAACCCTCGTGGCCGACTTCACCAAGGTGATCCGCTTTTTTGTCGAGGACACCCGCCAGTCGATGAACTTGCCGCGTCGAAAGCAGGGTTGAGCCAGCCCTCGGCACGACGGACCGAGGGTTGGTTTTTATATTGCGGCGTAGCATACTACGCGTAAATACAAAATGTCTAAGCACGATAACAACACGGCGCCCAGACCAATCGTTGGTGATTCGCCCGTCACGGCTCGCAACTATGCCGCTCAAGCGCAGAAGTCGCTGCGAAGCTACGCCGAGCTGATTGAGCGCAAGGGAATGCGGAACGATGCAGCGATGCTGCAGAACCTCACCAAGCGGGTTGGTGAGGCCGTGCACTTTGCCGTCCCTGACAATGCAGCCATCCTCGAAACAGGTTTTAGGGGGCTGGAAGATGGGCCGCTTCGGCTACCGTACCCTGAGATCACGGTCGAGTATTTCGTTCCCTACAACGCGGATCTTATCGGCGACCGTCTACACGCCCCGAAGCGCCTCATCTATGCCTGCGAAATAACTCCGGGCCGGTTGCCCGCGTGGCTGCCAACGCTCCATCACGAAATGATCGATAGCACGCTGGCCAAGTGGGCCCGCGAGATGCCAGAACTTGGCAGCGGCAGGCACGGCATCCTCGTTTGGGCAGCCTCCCTTGTCCAACCAAGAGAGGATATGGAGCCGATTTGGTGCCCCGAGCCGGCGTTCTGGCTGATGCCTGAGCGGTATCCCGAGTACGACGTGCACTCGGAAGCGGTCCGCAAGGAGGCATACCAGCGCCCCTCTGATCCAACCGTGCCCTTTACGGGCGGGCGCCGGCCAATTGTCGTGGGCGGCATGGTTCCGGCGCTGGTCGAGATGTTCAATACTGCAATGTCGAGGCGGCCCGGCCAAGAAGATCAGGTGCTCGAGGACTTCCAGCGCGATATCTCCCTTGAGGCTGGAGCGATTCTCGAGTTCATCGAAGCATGTTCCTGCAGCAACATCCAGGCCTCGACGCTGACGAAGGGCGTCGCGCCGGACAGCTCCCTGGCTAAGCGCCGTGCGGCCGACGGCAAGGTGCCGATGTTCGAGACGAAGGTGCTGACGCTCGATGTTCCCGGGCGCGCCGTCTCGGGGACGGGTGGCGGCAACGGTGGCGGCGGCCGCGCCAGCCCCCGCATGCACATGCGGCGCGGCCATATCCGCCGCCTGGAGGACGGTCGCCGAATCTGGGTCAACAACGCTGTCATTGGCGTCCAGTCCAACGGACAGATCCATAAGTCATACGCCATCGAGTCACCGCAATCCTCCCACCCGCGCCCGCGGGGGTGATCACGAACTGCCGACGCTCATGAATGCCCTAATTTTCGACACCGAAACTACCGGGAAGACGGATCCGGGCCTTGTTGAGGCCGCGTGGATCCCGATCCCGTCTCCGACCAGTATCGCGCAGCTCGCTGGCGAGCTCGTGGGCACGGAGGGAGCGCGCAACACCGTGGTGCAGCGTTTCAACCCGGGCAAGCTGATGGAATACGGGGCAATGGCCACGCACCACATCACGAACGAGGCGGTCGCGCACTGTCCGCCCGCAGGGACGTTCCGACTGCCGGCGGGTATCTCCCACCTGATTGGCCACAAGATCGACTACGACATCGGCGTCATCGACGCAGCGGTGCCGGGTGAGGGATACGGTCAGATCCGTGGCATCGATACCCTCGTTCTGGCGCAGCGCCTTTGGCCTGAGTGCGACAGCCATACGCAGTCGGCTCTCCTCTATTTCCTTATGCCGGAGGTGGCAACTGCGCTGGCCATGCATGCCCATGACGCCGCCGTGGACGTCGGGATCAACCTGCGGATTCTCAATCGGATCGTCCAGGAGCTGCAACTTCGCGGCGCGCTTCGTCCGCAAGCCGGGTGGACCTTCGACGAACTGTGGGAGATCAGCGAGATCGCCCGAGTGCCTGAGTTCATGCCCTTCGGCAAGCACAAGGGCCTGCCCATCGCGGACGTGCCTCCCAGTTACTGGGACTGGTACCTCGCACAGGCCGACGTCGATCCGTACCTGGTGCGCGCCTACCGAGAAGGTGGCCAGCCGTGGCCGTGGCCTCGCCCGGCTACCGGTCAGTCCGCCCCGCAGGCCTCGAACCCGACACCGAAGCCCGAGCCGTTGGCCATTCCGCAGCCGGTTCAGCAGCCCAGCACAACCCCTCGGTTTAGCTTTGCGGCTAGGCCGCGCCCCTGAGGCGATCCGACCAAGAACAAACCCCTTTCGTGAAGGAGAGAAGCATGAGTACGACGAACGAGCATGTAACGACAATGGTGTTTGCTGAATTCCGACGCGATGACCAGGTTGCCGTCATGATCCCGGCGCGCGAGGGCCGCGGTGAGCCGACCGTGGTCGCAATTTCCGACAACACGATCACTTGGAAGTGTGCAGACGGAGCGCTCGAACGCCTGGGCACCCCGGCGGCGCCCGTGGGCAAGGACGTGATCGAAGCCGTTTCCAGCGCGGAAGGCCTTTTGGTGATGCTGGGAGACGTCAACACGGATGAGCTTGTTGGCGACTTCGTCCTCAAGAGCGAACCGGTGGCATCCGCCGCGGCCCGATAAGGCCTCATTCAAGACCGAGAGCGAACCATGAGCACAGCAGATCTGACCAGCTCGCCTGGTATCGAGGTCCCGCCGCAGCTTGCGAAACTGAGCCCGAGGGGACAGGAGTTCATCGCACGATTCTCCAGCACGGTGGGCGCGAAACCGGGCATGGGTGGGTTGACGCGCCCCAGCCAGATTACCGTGCATGGGCCCAGCGGCCACGAGAAGGACCGGTTTACCGGTTGGCTAAAGCGGGCGGTCCCAGTGCTGGCTATCTCAGGCGCAATGTTGGCATTGGGCGGGATGTACGCACTGACCTACGGCTCGAAGACCGCAGCTCCGGGAACAAGCACGATCGAAATCACAAGCGAGAGACTCCAGGAGCGGATGCCGGGCACCATGGAGATGATGCGGGCTGCGGCGAAGCTCGTCCGGGCGAATCCCGAGCCGTATAAGGTGCTCATTCGCTCTCATTCCTCGCTCGATAATCTCGCGCCAACTGAAGTGCTGGCCGGATTTGCTCAGTCCGTCAATTCCGGCAATGGGCCGATGCGCTCGCTCGCGGAGGTCGATAGAGCCGTGCACGAGATCGTGGCCGACGCCTGGAGGGAAGATTCCTCGCCGATTCTGGGGCTGGCGGCTTACATGCGGGATCCGGATCACTGGAAGGCCGGCGTGGCGCAGCTACGCACCGAGGGCCCGCAAGCCGTCGAAGACGCAGCGCGTGAACTGAACTACGGTTGGGCCTACTCTCGCTCCGTCCATAAATTGCTGCTCTCGGACATGCGCGCTCCGACAACGGACCGCAATGTGCACGCCCGCAAGGTCGGTGCCAACTTCGTGGACATCGCGCGCTCGGCGATTGGCCTGGCGCAGTCCGTGGCTGGTGCGACCGGCAACCGGAACACCAACGCGACCGCCCGGGATGTTGGCGGGCTGGCGCGCGACGGGATCTCGATGCTCCAGCAAGGCCAGTCCGTTGGCTCGGCATCGGGTACGCGACAGGTCGACCAGGTTGCTCGAATGGTCGACTCCGCCGGTCGCTTCGTTCAGAACAGCGAGCGCGCGCAAAGTGACTACCAGAAGCGATACGGCGGCAGCACGCTTGACCGAGCCACGCAGGAGCTCCGGCAGAACGGATACGGCCACGGGGATGGCAACGTGCAGTATCGGGAGCGCGAGGGTGGTTAAGTCAGTGTTTCGGGGGCAAGGCCGGCCGGGCAGGTCCTGGCCGGCCATTCTCGGCGGGATTGTCCTCGCGGTCGCATGCACTGGGGTTGGCGCTCAGAACGTCAACGAACCGGCATCCAGCATCTTCGCGGCGGCGAACAACGCCGTGAAGCAGGGGGACTACAACACCGCATACCGACAGTACCTGCGGCTCGCCACGAATGGCTATCCGGAGGCCCAGTTCAATCTCGGGCTCATGTACCAGCGGGGAGTCGGGGTGAACCTCGACCCGGCCGAAGCCGGCTACTGGTACCAGAAAGCGGCGGCCAATGGGATTACCGAGGCCATGCTCAACCTTGGCACCCTGTATGACGTGGGCGGTGCCCTGGGTCCGGACCTGAACACGGCTGCGCAGTGGTACAGCAAGGCCTCGGCGGCGGGTAACGGGCAGGCGATGTGCAACCTGGGCCTGCTCTACACCCGAAACAACAACCTGCAACAGGCCAAGTACTGGTACGACCAGGCGACCCAGGCGGGGTATGGGCCGCCGGCATCATTCCTTCAGGCGCTGCAGCAGCTCCAAAGCCAGTCATCCAACAATTAGCGTGGCATCGATCGTCTCGCGCGCGAAGCGCGCACTCCTGCCGTGGATTGCCGCCGGCGTCACGGTTCTCGCACCGGCGACTGGACATGCCGCGCCATCTCAGACATTCCTGAGGGATCTGGGCCAGGTGGTCGGCCAGATGCTGGCCAGCTACAGCCGCGAGGCAGGCGCTCCGCTGCAGGTTTTGACTTTCGACACTGGCGATGCCACGGTCCGCGGCTTTCTCCGGGCGACGAGCAACCACAGCGCGGATGAACTCCTTGCGATGCAGGCTTACGACCAGATGAAGGTCGCGCGGGCCGTCGGCGGGGTCAGTGAGAGCATCGAGCTGCCAACCTGCGTGATTTTCTACGACTCCAGCCGCAGCGACCTACTGGACGGGTATGTGCGCTCGGGGGCGTTCGATTATGTGGAGGCTCTCCACTATCTGGCCGCCCATGAGTTTGGCCACTGCATGGAGTGGCATCAAAGTCGGCGCGGGGCGGGGTCGACGTTCCGGGACGTCCGGGCTTCTGAGCGGCTGGCTGACCTGGTCGCACTCACCTATTTCGCGACAAACGGAAACTGGAGCGGCGCGACTCGGATCCTCGACCTCAACGCGAAGGTAAGCAGCGCCAAGCCGGGCGACCCTCACAGCAACGTGAGTGAGTTGCGCGCTGCGCTGGAGCAGCTCCAGGCGACCCCTAAGCGCCGCGGCGCCATGCCGAGCACGATGTTCGGTGTGTACCAAGTGGCCGCCGACCTGCAGCGGCGGATCTCCTCCAATCTCAAGGATTAAACGTCATGCCTATCGGGTTTGCCATTGCCCTGGCGCTGTTCATCTGGTTCGGCTATCTCGTTTCGACCAACGCGTCAGATCGTTCCGATCAGACCGCAGAGTCGGACGTGGGCAGCGTGGTCACCAACATGCAGAACTATCGATCTGCTCTCGTGAATTACGTGCTTACCCAATCCGGGGGGAACCTGGTGAACTACGCAAACTTCCGGGCCTTCTCGGGACCCGTGCAGCAGTTCATGCCAGACGCGACCGCACAGTCCTCCTGGTTCACGCGACGTTCCGATGTACAAGGCTACCTGCGCAACGGCGAAGTCTTTCTCTACTACACCCCAAGCGGGGTGAATTCCGAACTAATCCCGGGCGTGCGAGCCGCACTGCAGACAGCTATGAGCTCTCGCGGGACGGTTGGTATTGCTCAGGGCCAGCAGCTCATTGTCACCTCGAGTGGCGCCAGTGCGGCCGTAACGCTTCCGGCCGCGATACCGAGTGGGGCGTCGGTTGTCTATATCAACGCATCCACCAGCCTGCCACGGTTTATCCGAACGCAGACTTGCCAGCAGCGATATGGCAATTCGCCGACAGGCGTCTGGAAAAACGGCCCGGTGGTGCAGGAGCAGTTCCAGTATGAGGACGGCACCTCAACGAATTGGCAGGACGCGCCGGCCGGCATCGGCCCAACCTACGCCGCGTGCGTACCAGCCTGAGTGATCGAGGCGAACGTGGGCCGCCTCGTCGCTCGATCAATGGCCCACAACCAAAGGTAGAAGATGAAGAAGATTGCAGTGTCCCTGATGGCCCTGGCACTCACCAGCACGCTCCTCGCCGGCTGCGCGAGCGTTGGCAATGAGAAGCTTCGCGCTGAGACTGAAGCATCGGTCAGCAAGAAGATTGTGGAAGGGAAGACGACCAAAGCCGAAGTCCGCGCCATGTTCGGATCGCCAGCTAAGACTACCTTCACCGACGGCGGCTACGAAGTCTGGAACTACGAGTTCAGCAATGTTTCGGCAGACGCGATTAGCTTCGTGCCTGTCGTCAATCTGTTCGGCGCGAGTGCGAGCGGCAAGAAGAAGGAACTGGTTGTCATGTACGAGAGGTCCGATGTTGTCCGACGCTTCTCCATGAGCGAGTCCGACGTCACGCAGAAGACTGGCCTGTTCAACAACTAACGAAGAGGCGGCTTTCCGATGGCTTACACCGTTGAATTGCGGGATGAGAATAACAACTGCGCCGTCCTCCAGGCCGAGGATTGGTCGAGCGTCGACTTTTTGGGCCAGATGGTCGCCGCTGCAGCAGCGACCGAAGACTACCGCCAATTCCAGCGTCACGGCTCGCTCACTGTCCTCGACGACACAGGCGCCGAAGTGGCGCACACCGACCGGAGCACTGCTTGGTCGTTGCCAGAGGATCCGCAACTGAAGCGTGACCAGAACAGGCCTCGATAGGCGCTCGCCGCGTTAGTTTGCGTCGTTACCCCTCCGATTTTGCATGATGTTCAGCATCGGATAATAAGTCGGAGGAGTCAATGGCAGAAGCCCAAGAAGTGCACCGTGCAGCGGACCAGAGCAGTTGGCCGCTGCACGCTCTTGCTGTCAGTCACACCAGTCAGCAACTCGACCTGCCGCTCGAGGAAACAAGTGGCGAGACCGTCGACGCGCAGACGCGAGAACTGCTCTTGCGGGTCCGCCGGACACCAACGGATGCGCTACCTAACGCGACCGCGCCAGAGCATGTCATCGGCGTCGATGATCGCGAACTCGCTCAGATCGTTAGTGAGTTCAACGCCTCCATGGCTCGCATGATTCGGGGCGACCACCCCGTATCCAACGTGTTCCAAGCGCCCCGCAAACGCGAAGTGGTGCGACTTACCAAGAAGGCAGGTGTCAAAGAGCGCAACGGTGGTGGCAAGAAGATCTATCACCGCGAAGCAGGCTGGATGACTCTCGAAGAGGCCAAGGCCAATATCGCCGAGTGGAAGCGCCGCGCGCGCGCTCAGAAGGCGGATCCGACGATTCGGAACGCCAATAGCCAGAAAGTAGTCCTGTCGCTGTTTGACCTAACTGGCGCCTGGGCGCGGCCTTGGGAGGAGGCAGGTTATCAGGTTTATCGGTTTGACATTCAAGACGATCCGGAAGTTGGTGACGTCAACGGGTTCTCGACATCGTTCTTCATTGACTGGTTCGCCGACTTCGAGGGCATGGACATCTATGCCGTGCTTGCCGCCTGCCCATGCACGGATTTCTCGGTTAGCGGGAACCAATGGTGGGGGGCCAAGGACGCCGACGGCCGCACCGTGTCCAGCGTCAATCTGGTGCATCAAACCCTACGGCTGATCGAATACATCAAACCTGCCGTTTGGGCGATCGAGAACCCTGTCGGCCGTATTGAGGCGCTTGGAGGCCTGCCGCCGTGGCGATTGGCTTTCGACCCTTACCAGCTCGGTGACCCTTATACGAAGAAAACCCTCATCTGGGGCCGCTTTAATGCAGATCTCCCGATTGCACCGGTCTTCCCCGCTGAAGGTTCGAAGATGCACAAGCAGTACGGTGGCAAGAGCCAAGCCACGAAGAACGCTCGCAGTGAGACCCCGGAAGGGTTCTCTTACGGGTTTTTTGTGGCAAACAACGCCCACGATCACCCAGTCATGGCGCTCGCCAACAAGTTTGATCGACTGGATCGCGCCTTGATCGAGCAGGCTATCGAGCTCGGGATTCCGCACGAGCGGATTGAGAGCAGCGTCGAGGATCCTTACTACATGGACCTAGATGACGAGGCCGCCAACGCCGCGATTGCCGAACTGATCGGCGAGTCGCAGGCAGCCTGCTGCGAGTGAAGATGGGCGGAGGATCGGATTGAGCTTGCGGGGTACCCCCTCTGTTTTTGCAAGATGTTCCGCATCGACAAACACAGAGGATTACGATGAAGATCGCAACGGACGTTATGGGAGTGCTGGACCGGGCAGTGGTGGAAGGCAATTCGCTCAGGCTCACAGAGCAACTGGACCCGGCCCTGTACAAGCGCGTGAACAAGGTTCTCGACGCGGCTGGCGGTAAGTGGAATCGTAAGGCGCAGGCGCACCTGTTTGAGAGGGACGTCGCCACCACGATCGATCAGATCATTCTAACGGGCGAAATTCTCATTCCTCAGGACTTCGGGTTTTTCCCCACTCCGCCGGCGGTCGTCGGCCGACTGCTCGAGCTTGCGCAGCTCGCACCGGGGATGACGATGCTGGAGCCTGAGGCGGGGACCGGCAACATCGGCCGCCCGGCCGCCGAGATCTGCACCGTGGACTGCGTCGAGCTCCTCGAGGCGAACGTGAAGGTGCTGCGCGAAGCCGGCTTTGCCCGCTCGGTCGTCCACGGCGACTTTCTCAAGCAGGCTCCCGCTCGTGTGTATGACCGGGTGGTCATGAATCCTCCGTTCGAGAAGCAGGCAGACATCGTTCACGTGAACCACGCACTGAACTTCGTGGTTCCCGGTGGGCGATTGACAGCGGTCATGGGCGCCGGGGTGTCCTTCCGCTCAAACAAGCTCACCGAATCCTTCCGCGACCTGGTGAATGCCCGCGGCGGCCGTCTTGAGGCCCTCGGCATGGGCGCATTCAAGGCCTCCGGGACAATGGTCAACACCTTGATTGCAACGATCCCGGGCTGAGGCGTCGCCGCCTAAGTAGCCGTCCATTGCGGCGTCGCGGCAGCCCTCGAGCTGCCTTCTGGGAGCGTGTACCATTCCACCGACACTGAGAGGGAGGCGCGCTACGGGCCGTCCAGCATCGGTAGATAGGAAACACTAATGCATGTTCTAGGAATGACTTTGGCCAAGCGGCGATTGCTACGCGCTTGCGTTGCTGCGGCAGTTACGGGCGCAGCTCAGGCCGCGCAAGCCGCAGTTGTTGCCGTGGACGTCGGCCATTCGTTGGCAAGATCTGGCTCCACCAGCGCCAGCGGCAAGCCGGAGTTCCAATACAACCAGGCGCTTGCCCGCGACGTCATTGCCGGGCTGGCCGCCGCCGGCCTTCAAACCCGCGCGATCGGCATGGATGGCGAAATGGATGTGCTAACGGCGCGGACCGAAGCAGCGCGGGGCGCTGACCTGTTCCTCTCGATTCATCACGATTCCGTCCAGCCGCAATACTTGCCTGTCGCTGACAGGTTCGCCGGTTACGGCGTGTTCGCTTCACGCAAAAATCCAGATCCGAAGAAGAGTCTCGCATGCTCCGTGGCAGTTGCTGATCGCTTGCAGGCAATTGGAAGGGCGCCTTCGCTACACCACGCGGAGCCGATCAAGGGTGAGAATCGCCCCCTTGCTGATGCTCAACGCGGGGTCTACTGGTTCGATGATCTGGTAGTGCTCAAGACCGCCAAGCAGCCGGCGCTGCTTGTGGAGGCCGCCATCACCGTGAATCCGGCGGAAGATAATATGATTTCCGATAGTAGGAACCGAAAGTTGATTGCGTCGGCGATCGTGGCCGGAGTCGCAGATTGTCTGCGCGGCGGTGCCGGCCGTTCCTAGCTGCCACAAGCAAGTGCACGCAGTCGCCAGAAGCCTGTGTGCCGATAGGATTGGAGCTTACAAGATGGGCAATCACGGCCAGGACTGCGACCTGGATCTGAAGGCGCTGGTTGGTGTAGCCGACGGCGCATTGCTGTTGGCCGGATTGCAAGCGCTGTGGCGGGAGCGCGTGGCCGCTCGCAATGCTGCAGTGTCGGTTGCGAGTATGCGGGGAACTGATCAACCCGCAGAAGAGATCTTTGGCATCGAGGAGGTCGCCTCGCTGCTACGCAGGGCTGGTGCCGGACCGTCCTCAATCTGAATGGCTATGAAATTTACGGGAAAGATTCTGCTCGCTGCCTGGACAGGTGCACTTTGCGGCCTGCTATTTGGCGCGGCAGCGTCGGTCGATCGCGCGACACCGCAACATGTGGTCGAGCAAACCTTCCGATGAATGGGAACTTACCCCAAAGATCTGTACTTCGGCCTGGCTCGTGAACTTTGCCAATCGGATACCTGGCCGTTCAATCTGAATGCCGCGGAGCGGCCGGCGCAATGAGTGTCCCAGCATGCCACCATGTCCTTCGTGCCACAAACGCGGGCTAAATCCCGGTCGTCGGATGGAGGACCGACGGGCAACAGTCCAGGAATTGGCGCTGAAGGAGTCGCACGGCGTTGATCCGACTCATTTCGCCCGACGAGACTACGGCGACCATGCCGTTCCCGATAGCAAGGCCATTTGACATCCGTAGAATTCCCGCGGCTAGCTGCTCGGGGAACTTACCCGCGGCAGCTGTCAGAGGGTGGATTCCGGCATGGACATACGAATTGAGGACCGCCCAGTTGGGGCCCTTGAACGACAGAAGCATCTGGTGCGCTGAGTGAGCCCCAGGCGAATCACTCCGTCCAAGCTGCTCGACCATCTTTGATAGGGTGGGAATCCTTGCAGCCGCTTCGGATGTTTCTTCGGACAGAGGCGCGGAGATGAGCTCCAGATCGCGATCAGAAGCGGTATAGCCAACCCAGGCTGCACGCGCGAACGCCTCGTACTGGAGGCGTAACAGCGCAATTGCCGGCACCAGCAAGTCACGAGACATCGAAAGCTGCAGGGCGCTGGCGTGGTCCCATGCGACTGCACACGCGCGCTGGGCGACTGACCACCTGAGGTCGTACGGCCTGGCGCCGTTCATGGCCTCGGCGAGCGCCTCCTGTAATTCCATCGACCGCTCCAGCAACCTGTCCAGTTCCATCAGTTCTCCCGCGCCCTCGAGTTCTGGGCCAGATCATACAGCGAAGCCTTGCGCCGTACCCCCTATGGATCTGTAGTCTGACCAAATCGAAATGCCAGCTGCGCGAGGCGCAGAACTGTAGGGCACATGCGGATCACACTGAAAGAGCTGCGAAAGCTCTCGCCACAAGCTGCGGATCGCGTTGAACGCGATATCGCGAAGAGGTCTGGCGACCGGGAGCGACGGATTGCTGCGTCGACCCAACGCGGACAAAGCACCGGTGCTGCCGGCAGTTTCCTCGAAGCCGCGTTTGAGCAGCAGCTGCGCGCGACGTTTGGCCTGGATCCGCATCCCGCGCTCCGGTGGCGCACGGAGTTTAGGTTCGCGGTTCCGCGCTTGTACCGATTCGACTTTGCTTGGCCATACCTTCTGATCGCCGCGGAACTCGAGGGCGGAATCTGGAATGGCGGACGCCACACCCAGGCACGCGGGTTCATCGAAGATGCGCGCAAGTACAACCTGGCGGCCGAGATGGGTTGGACGGTGCTGCGGTACCCGGGCACGCTCGTGAACTCCGGCGAGGCGCTTGCCCAGACTGAGCAAATGCTGCGGACCGCGCTACGAAAACAGCAAGACGACCCCAAACCCTGACGGGCCAACGTCGCACTCGACATTTCATACACACATTATTTGCTATGACCACGAACCACCTTCACGCACCGATCTTCAACAACCCGGCCACCCAGCTGATTGAGAGCATGCTGATGTGTAAGCGGGTTTGGACCGAAAACGGCTATGCGCTGTCGATGATCTGGATCAAGGCATTCCAGGGCATGCCCAATGCAACCAGCCCGGTCGATGCACTGCTCGCCCACGCCAAGACCGAGGCAGCTCTCAATGCAATGGCACTCGCCGGAAATTTCACTGAGCGAGAGGTCCAGGTGCTGAGCTTCCAGGGCGATGAGGCACTGATGACGACTCTTCAGCGATTCGGCGATGCCTCGAACGGAACCACCGCGACGATAGTCAGCGTCGAAGTGGACGTGAGCACGACCAACCAGCATTTCGCGTCGATGCGGGGCGGCGCCAGCGCTACGGTTCATTGAGCGTCGAGCTCCACCGGTCGGCCAGATCGCCCTTGCGTGCGTCATTTGCGTGGGTAGGTCTGCAACCTGTAGTTTCGTTGCATCGAATCAAGCTGAAGTATGGAGGATGAAATGCAGGCTGCCACGAAAGATCCGCTGATCGCATCCACGAGCTACCGCGTCAGCCCCGCACTCGATCGCCGGCCAGCCGGGCGCGACGGTCAGGGCTGGAATCGCCTCGCGATCATCCCGATGGAGCCGCTCGACCGCTGCCTTCTTCGGCCGAAGTATCGCCAGGCGGCTCTGGACACGCTCCGGGGGATGGGTCACTTTGGGGTCGCCACGGCTTACGACGCCTGTACGTCGGCGGGCCCCTGTAACGGCTGCAATCTCGCCCAGCACCCACGGGAGCCATGGCAGGACTCCTGGGAGGTCGAGGAGAAGGTACAAGGCCCATTGTTCATCCATCACATCGGGACGCAAGGATCTCCGGTCCACAGCCTTGCGAGCTGGAGTGCCTTTATGCGCGATATTGACGCGCCAACGTTGCGCCGGCACATCGACGGCGGGCGAACCACCTGGAGGGCTGCATGAAACAGCGCCAACTACGAGCTGTCAATCGGGGCAGCGCTGCGTCCGAGAAGCTGGAGATTGTCCGGCTGCTGCGCACAGCCGCCTACCGTCGTCGTATGGACGAGGTCTGGTCTGACTTCGTCGCGCTGGCGGCCATCACATTCGCCCAGCTCGACCGCCGCTCCTATGCCGAGAGGGAGGTCGAGTATCTGCGGATCGTGAGGCGCTACACCCGTGATGAGTTCGAGGCGCTGGTGCAGGCATTCATTCGACTGCCACTCGCGTTCGAAGCCAACGTCGGGCCGGGCGGAGTGCCGATCCACTTTGCGGACATTCTCGGTGAGTTGTTCATGGCGCTGGACCTGGGGAATAGCGCCATGGGACAGTTCTTTACGCCCAATGAGGTGAGCCGGTTGGTGGCAGCAATGACGATTGATCGTGAGTCGATCGCGGGGCATATTGCTCGGAACGGGTTCGTTTCCGTGCACGAGCCGGCGATGGGTGGCGGCGCAATGCTGATCCAGTTTGCGGCGATCATGGCGGAAGTCGGCTTTAACTACCAGAAGCAGATGGTGGCCGTCGGGGTGGACCTGAGCCTGACTGCGGTCCATATGTGCTACATCCAGATGGCCCTCCTGCATATCCCGGCAGTTCTGATCTGCGGGAACAGTCTGACGTTGGAAACCCGCTCAGTCTGGTACACACCAGCTTACATCATCGGCGGGTGGGCATCCCGGTTTCCTGTGTCGCCGCACGAGCCGATGCGCGAGGTGGCACAGCGGGCCAGACCGAGACATGAAATCGAGCAGGAAGCATTGGCTTTGGTTGCCGATCAATATTTCGCCGTATAATGCCGAATCGAAATAAAAGGCAACGATTCGCGGATGGGACTGAAGACCGCCGCGGTGGCCACGCCGTGGCCGCCGACCACGACCTTTACTGTACTGCGCATTACGAAGCTCAAGACGTGGGACGCGCTGACGATCGCCGGGCAAGAGCCGGGCAAGCTTCTCGCCGGCCACGCTGGCAGCGGAACGATCGTTGCCGCAGTCCGCGCCTTAATCGGGCAGCAAACCATCAGAACTAACGCTGTGCTTGCCGTTCAGGTGCTGATGTCGATCGAACATGGGACGTCAGCAGTAGGCTGCGCTTGGAGTGGCGACAGTTTGCAGGCCTGGTCCGATTCGAGCATGAGTTGGCTGCTGGGAAAGTATGGCAATAGGGTGGTCACGGCCAGCCTGAGTTCCGAGGGGCCTGTTCCGGCCATCGTCTCCATCCTGGTACCCCTTGATGAAAACGGCAAACTCAACGCTAGGGCACTCTTTGGCGGAGCGCGGCTTCGGTTGGCCCAGCTGCAGAGCGAGTATGCAGCGAGTGTAGAGGAGCTTGGAATCAAGCGGGGAGGGCAGGCCGCTCGCGTCTCGGCTGAGGTCGCTACGCTCAGGGAGCAGCTTCAAACAGCATTGCAGGAGAAGGCTGCACTCGTGAATCAGTTGAACCAGGCTGAAGGCAGAAAGGGAAATTCCCCTTTGCCACGAGAAGAAGAGTTCCGGGCCGAGCTCGAGCGCAGAGGCCAGGTGCGTCTTGTACCTTAAGCGGTGCACGGAGAGAGATACGCAATTAACCGCCAGAATTCTGACAAAACCAAGATTAATGCCTCCATGACCGGGAGTCTGGAAAGAAAACGTGCTTATAACAGCATTTTTCGGTGCCACTGGCATGAGGACTTTCGGCGAGAGTCCTCATGCGAGAGCGCCAATGCGCAACGCGTGAGCTTCTGGGGCCAATAAAAACTGCAGTGAATCCCACTTTCCAAGCTCATACGTGCACAGGGACGAAGCGTCGGCTGCGGGGTGTCGACTGCCGCTCCCCGGCGCTCTCACTTACAGCAACTGGAGATCAATCCCAAGCCTGAAGGACGGGGTGTCCGCGCATTTCGATCAGGCGAGATCCTCGGCTTCAGATCTATCCACGACAGGAACCATCCCATCCTTCCACTCCTCGTAGCTGCGATGCAGTCGGAAGGGTGAGGCCTCATCGATCAACCCCAGCGCGCTACCGACTTCCTCAGGCGTATCACCGCGGTCGAACCGGTTCGCTGCGTAGGTATTTCGCAAGGTCTGCGGTGAGAGACGAGCCTTATCGGCAATCGCCAGCGCTTCCAGCTGCGCGGTTACCCGTCGGAACATCGACGCAGCATGCATCGCCCGACCATCACTTGCGGTAGGGAACAGCCATTCACCAGGCACGCCGGCACGCGCGAGCATCTGTAGCCAGGCGCCCATCGCCGGCCTGGCCACCTCGAGCACCTCCACTGGGGTTTGCACAACACGTGGCCCCATCTTCTGAGGCACCGTAATCGCCAGCCCCGACGCGCTGAGCGCCTTCCGCTTAAGCGCCTTTGCCTGCGACACCTTCACGCCTGCACCATAGAAGAGGGCGAGCAAAGCCAGGTCGCGGGACGCGCGCCATTGCTCTGCGCTGACGGCAACGGAGCGCGGCAGCGGGGGCACGTTGGCGAGATACGCCTCGATAGCCGTGCGCTCGTTCGGATCGAGAAATGTGGTCGGCGCGTTCTCGCCTTCCGCCAGCTTTTGCTGTACTGCGACGCTGGCCGGGTTGTGCATACCTGGACGAAGCGTGGCCAAGTGGTGAAACACCCGCTCAATGAGGCGGGCGTAGCGGTACCGATGTCGCTTGTGCAGATCCGAGTCGTCGAGAAACTCGCCGATATGGTGGGCTTCCCAAGCTGTCATGGTGAGCTTGCGCTCGGCTGTCCACCGCAGCCACTTGCGCCACATAGACCCGTAAATTTTCGCGCTGCTGTCGCTCACGCCGCGGGAAGCCAACCAGTGGTCGAACGCGCGAGCGGCATCTTGCATCCACTCGGCGAACGTGGTGCCGAAGAGTGCGGACTGCTGCTGCTCGTCGATGGGGCGGACCCTGGCTTTCATGGGAGTTCTCGAAACTGAGCCCACTAGTGTGGTGCGATTGCAATCAGAATAACCAACACAGAGCCGGAAATCACGAAAAGGGCTTGAAAACAGGCACCATCGTGGCAATATCGCGTTCAGTGTCGCGCAGCTGCAAATCGTTTCAGCCGACACGTCAACCACTGAGACCTACGAACAGAAATGGCAACCAAAGCTAAACCGACTGCTAAAGCCGCTGCGAAGCCCGCCGCTAAACCCGCCGCGAAGCCGGCTGCAAAGCCCGCAGCAAAGGCTCCGGCCAAGAAGGCTGCGGCCCCGAAGGCCGCACCGAAGGCCGCTGCAGCGGCACCGGTGGCCAAGCCCCTGAAGGAAACGTTCAACAAGTCCAGCCTGCTCGCGCACCTGGTCGAGCAAACCCAACTGGAAAAGAAGGCTGTCCAGACGGTGCTCTCCCACCTGGAGAACACCATCGTCAGCGCGATTCACAAGAAGGGCGCCGGCGAATTCACCCTGCCCGGCCTGTTCAAGGTGCAGGCTATCCAGGTGCCCGCCACCAAGAAGCGCTTCGGAAAGAACCCGTTCACCGGTCAAGACCAATGGTTCGCTGCCAAGCCCGCTTCGGTGAAGGTGAAGGTCCGCGCGCTGAAGAAGCTGAAGGACGCAGCTGCATAAGGCCAGGCCATCGGTGGCAAAGAGGGGAGCCATGCGCTCCCCTTTTCATTGGGTCATCACCGGATACGGGGGAGGGTCACCCTGGCCAGAACATCCGACCGGTTGAATCCGCAGCCAAAAGCGGGCGCTTGCGAATGGCTGATGCGAGGCTGCCAGCGCGCTCCGGCCTCTATCTCTTCTTTTCAGAACCCATAGGGCATTACTGCCCAGTCCTTCAGGACCCTGTAGTCCTGCTCGGGCATTACGATGCTGCCGGCCTCCGCTGCCTCCAGGATGCGCTCCCCGACCCAGGAGCCGATACGATTGCCATGGAGCATGAAGAAGTACCAGGCGAACTGGTAGCCGGCCCGCACGTCGAACCGCAGCAGCTCGTCCCAAAGATGGAACACCGTCCTGCTCGGCTTCGGCTTGATCTCCGCGAGCCGCTTCGTTGCGGTCCAGGCCGGAATCACGCTCAGATTGCGCTCGCCGGTCTTCGGGTTTGTATAGTCACTGATCTCGAACACCCAGTGCCTGGAGATCTCCGCACCGCTGCGGCCAGCGCTCGAGCGATCCCAGTCCGCGAAGAAACGCGCGAGGCGCGGCTTCTTGCGGCGCAGCTCGGGAAACTCGTCGAAGATGCCGGCATAGCGGACCTCACCAGTCTGCGGATTGTCGATCCGTAGGACTTTATGTTCGACCGCCCGCTTTTGTGCTTCCTCGAGTTCCGACTCCAGGGCCAGGACATCGGCAAGGTTTGAAACGCTTTCTAGCTCGTAACAGGGCTCACCGTACGGCTCCGGATCGGAAAATGGGTAGCCGGAACAGCGATCAAGCTCCCGCAGGTCCTGCTCGTCACTGGGCACCTCCCAGTCGGCTTCGCTGAACAGCGATCGCTCAATCTTGCTCTGGTTCAGGTTGATGACGAGCTGCAGGAATTCGGACGAGGCATCCCCATACGGTGCCACGAGTCGAATCTTGACGATCTCTGTGCCAGTCAGGCGGAGATCACTCCCCCTGAATTTCACCCAGACCGCTCGCCAGTCGCCATTTGCGGCAGCCAATTCATTGGCGATCCAGTCGTGATAGATGCCCAGAGACATTGCGTCGGGTGCCAGCACTTGGTTGTACTGCGCCATGCGCGAAAAGCCGTCACGCTCGTTTCCAACCCTTACCGTATCCAGTCCGGTAGACCGGCGCAGCGCCGCGATCAGTTGCTTGTGGCCGGGTGAAACCTTGGCCGCAGCCACAACGGTCTCCAGGAGGTCCCGGGAAGGGTTGGGTACGGCAGTCATGGTCACCTCGTCTTAGGCAGTCGCCAGTTAGTCCTGCATTATCCACCCTCAAGCTGGCCTCTCGGCGCGGTATGATTTGAGCTTGTTTCAACAACCACAAGACAATATGGCCACCTATAAAGAACTCCTTGCCCAGAAAGCCGATTTGGATGCCCGTATCGAGGAGGCGCGTGCTGCTGAAGTCGGAGCGGCTATCGAGAAAATCCGCGCCTTGATGGAGCAGTTCGGCCTGACGCCGGACGACGTCGTACAAAAGCGACGCGGCCGCCCGGCAGGAAAGGTGAAGGCTGAGCGTCAGCCCCTGGCACCGAAGTACCAGGACCCGAAGACCGGACAAACCTGGTCTGGCCGGGGTCGCGCGCCCGCCTGGATTGGCAGAAATCGCGACCGCTTCCTGATTGCCGCTGAGTGACGAGCGCAACTGAGTGCCGACACCAATTATCGGCAACCGTCAGCGACACCGAGCTGTGCGAACAGCTACGGCGGCACGGCACGGTCGACGTTGCGGGATGGTCTCTGATCGCCGATGACGATCTCATATGGGTTGTTAACCCGTACGGCATTGACGTGGGGTTCTACTCGAATGACCTGGATGGGTGTCGACGCAGCCTCGCTCGCATTACGAGCGACGCACACGAAGCGGAATGGGGCAGGTTGTAGCAATGCGAGTAGGACGCCCCATTCCCGCACCTGTAGTGCCTGTCTGCGACATCTGCGGCAATAGCGCCCAGCTCGCGCAGGCGGCTGACCCCATGTACCCGTATCTCGAGGACCATGGCCCAGTGTGGATCTGCGTGCCATGCCAAGCCTGGATCGGTGTGAGGCCTCGCAGCCGGCAACACGCACCGCTCGGTCGGCTTGCCAACGCGGCCTTGCGCGACGCGAAGAAGCGCCTGCACGATGCGCTGGAACCTTTGGTAGCGGCAAAGATCCGCCGCGATGGAGTGAACCCTTTCGAGGCCCGCGGCAAGGCGATCAAGTGGTTGGCCGCAGAGCTTGGCTTCTCCTTGTCGACGCCAAGCATTCACGCATTGTCTTTCGAGCAATCCGAACAGGCGATCCAGTACCTGGCGAAATTTCAGGCCTCTCGGCAACGGACCAAGCCGGCACAACGCTCCACTGGACATCTGGACGCAAAAAGAGAAGGGTGATCTAAGTCGACGCGGCCCCAGGCCGCAGAGGCCGTAAATCGGAAGCGGACAGTCGGTGTATCAGCCGCCACTCTGGCGCGCCCTGAAGTGCATGGCAAGGCGTTTGGAAAGACGTTGGTGTCGGACGGCATCCGATACCTGCCCGGCGTCAGCGGGGCGACACTGGTGGCACACTCTGCAGGAGACCGCCATGCCGCGACAGGACATTCACGTCGTACCGGACGAAGACCGCTGGGCAGTAGAAGCAGAAGGCGGTCACGGTCGCGAAACCTTCGACACGCAAGACGAAGCCATCGCCGCTGGCACTCAGCGTGCCAAGGCCAAGCACGTCGAGCTGTTCATCCACGGTCGGGACGGCCGGATCCGCGAACGGAATACCTTCGGCCACGACCCTCGGGACATTAAAGGGTAACGTCTCCCGCCCTCGCCGGGTCCCCCACAGGCGGCGTCGCGCCGAAGGTGGTCACGCCACCCCGAAGGCACGGCCGGGCCTAAGATCCGCGACGCCGGGACGTCTTGCCACAGGAGTACATCATGGCTGCCCGTTCCATCGCCTCGCTATCCATCAGCTTCGGACTGGTCTCCATCCCCGTGCGAGTGTTTTCGGCCACGGAGAGCCAGGCTGCTATCAGTTTCAATCTGCTCCACAAAGGCTGCGGCTCTCGCTTGCGCCAGCAGTACCTTTGTCAGAGGGAAGGCGTGGTGGTCGAGCGCGCCGACATAGTCAAAGGGTACGAGTTCGAAAAGGACAAATACGTCCGGTTCACCCCGGAAGAGCTCAAAGCGCTGGAGGCTTCGGCCCGGCCGACGATCGACATTGTTGCCTTCATGCCGCTCGCGGCGATCGACCCCATCTACTATGACAAGGCCTACTATCTTGGGCCTGACACACGCGGCGCCAAACCCTACAGCTTGCTGGCTGACGCATTGCGCGCCACCGGGAAATGCGCCCTCGGCAAATGGGCGTGGAAAGGCAAACAGTACATGGTGCAGATTCGCGTCGGCGAGGAGGGACTGATCTTGCAGCAGTTGCTGTATGCAGACGAGGTCCGTTCCATGGCGGAACTGCAGGTCCCGCGTGTCGCGGTATCGAGCGCAGAACTCGCGCTGGCCGAGCAGCTCATCGCGCAGCATTCAGTGGCCGGCTACGATCCGGCTGCCTACACCGACGAAGAGAAGCAACGCCTGCTAGCGCAGATCGCGCGGAAGATTGAGGGCAAGCGCATCACGGTCGCGCAGACCTATGATGCCGCGACCGGCGGCGAAGTGGTTGACCTGATGGAAGCGCTGCGGCAAAGCCTCGGTTCCCCAAC
Source organism: Cupriavidus pinatubonensis (assembly GCF_019602855.1). Taxonomy (GTDB): domain Bacteria; phylum Pseudomonadota; class Gammaproteobacteria; order Burkholderiales; family Burkholderiaceae; genus Cupriavidus; species Cupriavidus pinatubonensis. Next base: position 181,683 of record NZ_CP080768.1, on the reverse strand, counting down.
GGCGAAGACCGCCAAGGACCGTCCCACGCCGGCGCGTCGCACCGCGAAGCGAGCCGAAGCCCAGCCGCCGGCAGCATCGGCGAAGCGAGCCGGTAAGAAGCACGCTTGAGCCGGCGGGCGTGCCGGCCGTCCGTCAGGCAAGCGCGGCGCTTCTCAGGTGCTCGATCGGCTGAAGCGCCGAGCCGGTACTGCGCCCGGCCGCTTCACTTTGATCCAGTCGGGCGAACGTATGCCAGACTGGTAAGACGAACCGAGCCGCTTTCCGACCACGCCTTCGAGCTCAAGCTTGAGCACTTGGTCGTATAGCCACGGGCCATCGTCGACTGAGTCGACATAAAGCACATTGACACCTGTGACCAGCTCACGAAGCGCTGCCTTTCGTGTTTCGAGCGGCTCGGCACGCATGTCCCTGCCGCGGAGGTCCAGCAGGTCGAACACGCAAAAGACAACAGGATCCGCACCCGCATACCAACGGCGCCGCCGCGCGCGCGTCATCAGTCGGTCGAACCCACAGAAGGGATGAGGGCGTTGGCATGGGCGCCCAGGCAAATCCGCGACGCCTCCGAGCAAGCCGGGCGCCGCAAATAAAGGTGATCCTAACTGGCCCTCGTCCTGCCAGCCTCCACTAGAATCCCCAATCTACTATAAGGATGTCGACATGACACGTTTGGGTCTTTTTGCTATTGCAGCCTCCATGGCCATCGCCTCGCTCGCGGGCTGCGCGCCAGCCTTCAAGACCACGACCAATGCGGACATGCGCGTGCCTGAGAACCTGCGGCGCGAGGTGCGCGTCCAGAAGTCGATCGAGACGGCCTACGCCAACATCGCCACCTATGCGGGCGAGTGCGGCCCTGTGGGCGGCGTGGTCCTGTCGCCTGACAAGATGAAGATCACCATCACGGAGACGGCCTTCGGTCCTCAGATGCGCTCGGTCTACATGGTCGTAGACATCCAGTCGATGGGCTCCAATGCCATCGACTTCAAGGGCTACAGCTACTACAGTTCCTCGATGTGGCAAGAGCGCATTGACACGGTGCTCAAAGCCATCAACGATCCGCGCGCCTGCGCATAACCTCCTCCTTATAAGGAGATTTTTTAGATGCAAGACGGTCGTAATGCCTTCGTTTCCCTTCAGAAGCGCCTGGTCCCCTTCCAGAAGGAAATGACCCACGCGAAGTTCAACGTGTGGGCCGTGCCCCTGGCGGACAAGTCGCGCGCCTTCTGCCTGGAGCAGGTCATCCGGGACTATCAAGGCCTGGTATGGCTGCGCGGTGGCGGCGAAGGCAGTGTGTTCATGACCCACTATGCCGAGGGTGCCTACCAGTTCGAATTACGGAAGGTGGCCGAGACTGGCGTCCAAGTGGAAGTGGATTTCCGCGAAGGGTGAGAATTAGAGTTTTGGGTTGTGGCCCCTGGCAACAAATGTCACGGGCCGCGCCGACTGGAAAAGCAAAGATGAAAGGCGCTGGACAAAAACATATGAAGAAGAACGTTTGCGCGATTACTGTGGGCGTCGCAATTGCAGCCTCGATTTCTGTCCATTCAGCTCATGCGCATACCACCGCTTGGTACTCCGATCACATTGATGAAGCCAAGAAGCGGGACAAGGAATGCCAGGCAAAGCTGAAGGCTGACATCGCACCAAATCCTGAAGAAAAGAGTGATTGTGACAACGCTGTGGTTGCTCTGATGACACAACGGCCCAAGCAGCCAATCCCCCAGGCTACTTCTGCGCCCGCTCCCAAGTGGAAAAGCTCCGCTCACTGATACCTTTCGCTGCGTTGAACTAAACATCCATGACCACAACGCCACGTAGTGCGAAGCCGTACAAGGCGGTATGGCCACCGCCACATCGTGATTACTTCACCGTCAGGGTGATGAATTCACATGCCTTGCGCAATGTTTCGGCAGTCCTATGGGCCGCGCACGAGAAAGGCGACCTATTTGTTGGCCCATCGGTACGCCTTACCAGCCCCGTAGGCCGCGTTCAACTGGACACACAGGAGCTCGCCGAGCAATTCTGCGAGCACGCGCGCGAAGTTCTTAGCAAGCGCCACGGGAACGAGATTAAGCTAGCAGTGGTGTCCGGTACGGCGCCCACGAAGATCTCTCATCGTTGGACATATGAGCAATCCGAGCGCGTGCGTGTCATGCTGGATGGAAAAGCGAATGCGTGAAAACCTAGATGCTCTACTGATCCGTGTGCGATGGAGTTGCAAATGGACGATGTATGAGATGCTGGTCATGCGCCCAGCGTACGCCGTCGATCGCGCACAGATGATGGTTGCAATGGGTCGTGAGGCTGATGACCACTATGGTGCGAACCCTTCGATCCTAGCGGATGCGGGTCGCTTCGCCGGTGGCATCGTTGACGGAATCTTGACGAAGACTCTTCCAGCGTTTTTCGTAGATAGATGGTCCAGGTAGGAAAAGAGTAATACCACCTACCCTTCGATGGGAAGCAACATGAGCGAGCCATATAAGCTGAACAAGGATCAGATCCGACAGATCAAACTGACGCTAAGGGACGAATTGGCGGGAGCGAGCCGTCAAGAGGCCGCAACGCTCTATAGCGCCTACCTAAAGTTGTTGAGCCAGCCTGAGTTCTCTGCGGGCATTGCATCGACCACTAGCGGGTACCTGCTCATGCTTCTACTAGACGGCATCCGCATCTTCAACTGGATGACGATCGCTGGGGCTCTCGTCTTCCTTGGACTTGCATTTGTCAATGGAGCGATGATGCTGTGGGGCACCGCTATATTCGTGGTGCAGTTCCTCGTGCTCGGCAAGATCCAAACGGAGATCAACCTGGAGTTGATCGCGCGCGGGGGCCACTTCATCCGCCATCATGCAGAGCAGGCTGCTACCCAAGTGCCGACCAATGAAGCATCCAACTCCTCGCGGCCAATGCCACGCTATGTCTGCTCGCTATGCCAACAGCCGATCGACGCGAACAGTGCCGTTTGCCCTAATTGCGGTGTTGGTATCGGCCCGGCGCGATAGGAAAAGCAATGAAACGCAACCAGACGAAGCACTAGCGAGCTGGCTCGGTGTCCTAGTCCAAGATATCAGCCAACTCCGGCGCGTTGTGCCACTCCTCCGCAATTTGCCGCTTGGCTTCCCCAATCCACATCACCAGTTCGGCAAGCTGCTCGCGCACCAGAGCCTCCAACTCGGCCAGCTCGTTCGCGGACTGGGCGGCGCAGCGTGCGGAACAGCGCCGGAGGAGACACCAGCGGCGGCGCCGGCATGCCCCATCGCGCGAGCAATCCCGCACAACTCTCGACTAAAGGTCCAGTAGAACCCAGCTATCGACTCACGTGTCCGCTCATACTTGTCCGCGGTTGCGTGAAGTCACCGCAACAGTCGTCGGCGCCTCGGCTAACGGCACAAAGCGTCGTGTCGCGCCGTCAAGCGCATCGATGTTGCCCGTTTCGATGTCGTAGACCCAGCCGTGCAAACTCAGGTGGCCCTGTTCGAGCGCGAGTGCCACCGACGGATGGGTGCGCAGGTTCGCTAGCTGCGCGATCACGTTTTCACGTACGAGTCCATCGAGCTTGGCACGCGGTGTATCGAACTGATGCGCCGCGTTGATCGCCTTTGCAGCGTCGGAATGACGCAGCCAATTGGCCACGGCCGGCAGATGGTCGAGACAGGTGCAGCGTGAGATGGCGCCCATCGCGCCACAGTCGGAGTGGCCGCAGATGACGATGTCGTGCACACCCAGCACGGCCACCGCATATTCGACCGTGGCCGACACGCCGCCGGGTTCTGGACCGTACGATGGCACGATGTTGCCCGCGTTGCGAATCACGAACAGTTCGCCCGGCTCACGCTGTGTGAGTAGTTCGGGCACGACGCGGCTGTCCGAGCAGGTGACGAACAGCGCTTTCGGGTTTTGCGCCGTCGCGAGCTGCTTGAAGAGCTCAACGCGCTGCGGATAGACTTCGCGCTGAAAGCGCAGGAAGCCGTCGATGATGGCGCGCATGGCGTCCTCCAGGTTCAAATTTCAGATGCTGGCACGACTGTCCGAGGCGCCGCCATGCCGGTGTCGCTGCCATTATTGCCGATCTCGGGGTTGGCCGAATCTCGGGTGGCCCACAACCGGTGGGGCCGTTCCGAGGCGGTACCGCAGACACCGTCGTCAGTCGGACCATACGGTATCGACCTCGCGCTGCCGCGTGCGGCCGCACCAACGGCGGCCCGTGGTCTGCCTGGCCACGAATGCCGGCCCGCGTTGGGCCGGGCCGCCGCCTGCGCGCCAGGCGGCGTTTGTCCCCGTGTCAAGGTTAATGGGCAAACGATCACATACGAATCAATGGGTTACGAAGCACCGTTCCAAACTAATTGGGTTGGATTCTCACAGTAGGTGGGCCAATGGAGCGATCTGTCTCACAGTTAGCGGGTACACGGAAACGAGCACTCTCAGCCACGACGGGCTTGGCGCGGGCGCGCTGACGGTAACCGCTCAAGTGACCATTCTCATTTCGAGTGGCTTTGGAACTGGCTTGGGTCTGCCAGTTCCATGCGATAGGCGAGGCCCCAAAAAAGCGATTGTGCGAGACATATCGTGCTTGTAAGCGAGCGGAAGCCGAAGGTGCTGCCCTCCTGGCTCGAAGCCTAATCGAGGGCGACGGACAGGCCGACGCGAAGCTCTGGCCAGCCAGGTATATCGGTCGTGATTTGGCGTTCCAGCTCGATCGGTATCCGCGGAATTCGAGTCCGGCTTGGACAGAGGTGCGACCGCCTCCCCAAATCCTCGCCCATTATTTGCGCCCGCTACGTTCACGTTGGCGGAGCCGCTTCACGTATGCACTATCAACCGGATCGTCTTGGCCGATGTCCAACGCACAGTTGGCCAACGAGGCGAGCGTGTTGTCCGTCAACCTGAAGCCTGCAGGGAACTGACCATAGTTGTGCGCGCTGTTTTCTTCGATGGCTTTAAACAACGCTTTGAAGAAATCAGCTAGCGACGGACGCCCCGCCGACGTAGCCGCAGCCGTCAAGGGATCAGTAGCTTCCACACAGGCATGCTCGGCGTCAGAACCGATCACCTGAAGGAACTGGCCCAGCGACGGCCAGTACTTGAGGTCGAACTGCGCTCTAAGAGTATCCAGGCGCTCTTTGACCTCCGATTTGAACCGGTAGTTGTTCTCGCATGCGGCGTCTATCACGTCGCAGACGTGATAGTGCGTGTTGCTGCTAAAGCCTGAGGTGTTGTGCAACCTCGAGCGACGCCCCAACAGGTCAGCCAGTTCTGCCGCCTTTGTCGCAATCTGTTGATTGACGTCAGCAAGATCGTAGCGTGCGGAGCGTGCTTCCTTCATTTTCTCCGGGTTCCAGAACGCGGCCGCACTCAGCAGCAAGTCCAAGAAGAGCTTGAGCGCGGGAGGATGCCTATGGAGCTTCTCGTGCAGTTCTCCAAATGCATCTTTCAGCTCGAGGCCGCGCGAGAGCAGGCGATCCGCGACTGCGTTCTCGCTGGGCAGAATATGGTGATCGATGTTGTAGTGCTTTCCCTCGATAAGGATGCTTTCGCAGATTTGTTGCGGAGTGGTCGGCTGGGTTGAACTCATGATCTGTTCATTGATGATGAAAGCGCTTCACAGCGTATCTGACCAAAGCATGCGTGTCGGTACCCCAGCCGCCAGCGCTAATGCGGTTCTCGGGTACTTGCAGCGATAGCTGAAAGCACGCGGCGCCGGATGCGTCGACCTGATGGTGCCATGGTTTGGTCACCATTATGGAAGCGCCAGGGCGAACTCGACGGCAAGCGAGTTGTTACGTGACAACCGTCCCGTTCTACGTTTAGACACGCTGTAGCTGTGACAACAGACGACATTGGGCCCCGGTGTACCCATTAACTTTGAGAATCCAGCCCCACTAACTGTGAGACATGACAACAGCGACGTGGCTCCCCGCCCTGAATATGCACTTTGCGGCACATATCCATCGATGCAAATGCGATTTGTCGCACCATGATAACCGCGCTTATCATGGTGGCGAAAAATAAGGTACGCATGGACGACCTACTAAGGGACACTTCCGGCTAGAATGTGATGCAACCGTGATCAGGCCCCGCTGGCATTGGGCTAGCGGGCCGCGCGATCTTCCTTACCATCGAGACTCCATGGCCGGCGCCCGCGACCCCGAAACTCTGCAGCAACTCACCCGCGACCACTTTCGTGCCGCCGCCCAAGCCTGGCAAGCCGGGAGGCGGGCCGCGGCGCTCCAACCGACCACCGACTGGACAGTCGAAATCGACGGGGGCTGGTACCCGACGAAGGCGATCACCGGCGTCGCCCACGAACTGGCGGGCTTTGGCGAGTTGACCCGTGCAACCCTCGCTGGCGAGGCCGCCCGCCGTCGGCTGAAGGCGCTCGGTTTCGAGCTTGAGCGGCGCCTGTCCAAGGACGCCGTGCGGGCCGAGCATGTGGAAGCCGCCGCCCGTCGCCTTGCAGAGGCCACGGCCGACGACCTAACGGCGGACGCCGTGCGCGCCGCTGCCGCGGCCTGGGATGCCAAGGACTCCGAATTCCAGCAGGCGCATGCCTCCACCGGCTATAACGTCTGGATCGACGGCGAGCCCTATCCGCCGAAGATGATCGGGGTGCTGGCCGCCGAGTCGCTCGGCCTGGCGCCGCCAACCGGGTACGGCTACGGCACCATGAACGGTCCGTGGTATCCGAAGTTGGCCGCGCTCGGCTTTCCGGTCCTGTCCAAAGGCGAGGCCCCGGATGGGGACGGACATCGGGAAAGCCGAACTGCCGCAGACGTGGAAGCGCTCAAGGCCGACCCGTCGCTGGATGCCACCACAAAACAGCGCCTGGTGGACGCACGCCTGGGCCAGGGGCGCTTTCGCAGCCAGCTGGAAGGCCACTGGGATGCCGCGTGCGCCGTGACTGGCGTTCGAGTGCGCGCCATTCTGCGGGCCAGCCACATCCAGCCGTGGGCCGCCAGCAACAATGAGGACCGCCTCGACCCACACAACGGCCTGCTGCTGGTGGCCAACCTAGATGCCCTGTTCGACCGTGGCCTGATCAGTTTCGCAGACGACGGCAAGTTGCTGATCGGCAAGAGCCTGCCAGACGACGCCGTACGCGAACTCGGCCTGACACAGCTGCGCCTGCGCGATGACGCCAAGGGCGATGCTGCCCGGCGCGCCGCATTTTTGCGCCGGCACCGGGCAAAGTACAGCTATGACGATGCCGCAATTGCCTGAACTGGCCATGGCCGCCGCCACGCAAGACCTCGAAGGGGTCCCGTTGGAGCGAAGCCCACGCCGGCGGCGGCGCTCCGTCACGCGCCGCCAGTTGCATCGGGGACATTTCGGCTTCCTGCGCGCCATCATCCAGGGCCTGCACGCGCGCCCCATGTGGGAGCGCTACCTGATGGACGAGGGCGAGATCGAATCCGAGGCCGCGTTAGCCGCGGCAACCAGGTCGGCAGAGGAGGGGACCGAACAGGACCCGCTGACCCGAGCCGCCGCCCGCTTTGCCGGCCATCCCAAGGTGCGTCGCGTCACCGCCTGGCTCAAGGCGGAACTCTCGGCCGCCGCCGGCCGCGCCCAGCGCCATGGCATGACTACGCTGGTGCGCCAGGATTTCCGGCAGATCGGCCGTCCGGGATTGGGCCTGCCGTCTCTGGAAGACTTCGCCGCGGAGGCAGGCCTCGACGGCTTTAGCCAGAGCGAGCAGCTCGAAGCCTACGAGGAGAAGTTCGGCAAAGCGCTCGAGCGCGAGAAGAAGCGCGCTTCATTGATGCGGCGCCAGCTTGAGGCCATCGACTGGCTCGAGGGGAAGTACGCGCAACCGGTGCTGATCGAGGACACTTGCCGGGCGTGGCTGGCCGACCCGCTGGCCACGCGGCTGGAGGCGGCCGGGGTCGTGACGCTCGGCGACCTGCTGGATCGCATCAACGGACTGGGATCAGGGTGGTCGCGCAGCATTCCAGCTATCGGCGCCGGCAAGGCGCGGGCGATCGAGACCTTCCTGCGGATCCATGCCGAGACTCTGGGTCGCACCATCGGTGGTCACGTGGCCGTGCCGCGGCGCCAGCGCTACGCGCACGAGCTGGCTCGTGTCGTGCCGCACGGCGCTGCCGGGCTGGTGCCGCTGGACAAGCTGGTGGTGCCCGCCGATCTCAACGGCAGCGCCGGCGCCTACCGCTTGCCGCAGGCACGCTGCCTGATCCGGGCCCACACCGACTTCGAGGCAATCCTGTCCTGGTTGCGAGCCAAACCCGGGCTCGCCCCCGAAACGGTGGCCCAGCTGCGCGCGCAGCGCCGCGATGTCTCAACCATGCCGGGGCCGCTGGACTGGCTCAACTACCTCTCCAACACCCAGCGCGCCTACCGCAAAGAGGCGGAGCGGTTTCTGCTGTGGGCGATTCAGGTCCGACGCAAACCCCTGTCCTCCATGGATACCGACGACTGCATCGCCTATCGGGACTTCCTTGGCGCGCCGCCGGCCGACTGGTGCGCGCCACGGACCCGGGAGCGCTGGAGTCCTCTGTGGCGTCCGTTCGAGGGTGCCCTGAGCGCCACGGCGCAGACGTACGCCATCGGCGTGCTGGCCAACCTCTACCGATTCCTCAATGACAAGAACTACCTGTCCGGAAACCCTTGGCAGGGCATTCACGTGCCCAGGAGCGCCAAGCCTAAGCTGGACGTGGGGCGCAGCCTGACCGAAGAACAGTGGAACTATGTCGCCGCTCGCCTGGCCACGCTGCCCGAGTCCTCAGCCAACCAGCGCCTACGGCTGGCGCTGCCGCTGCTCTACGTCACGGGCCTTCGCCTGTCAGAGGTGGTCTCCCTCAAAACCGACGACCTGGAGTGGGTGAGCCTGCCCAGCCCGGGCACGAGCGAGCGGGAGGAGGGGTGGTGGCTGACAGTAGCGGGCAAGGGCAACAAACTGCGGCGGGTACCGGTGCCCGATACCGCAATCATCGCCTTGGGCGACTACCTGGTGGCCCGCGGCTACGCGCGAGACCCCGAACGGGTGCCGGGGGTTGCGCTGCTGGGGCTGGCCATCGACCAGGCCGAGCGCTCCCCGTTTGGAGCCGGCCGCAGCCAGGTCGAAGTCGACACGGGTGCCGCAGTGGCCGCCAACACCCTGTATCGCCAGATCAAGGCCTTCTTTGGAGCCTGCGCTGCCGAACTCGAGCCCACCGATGCGCGCGGGGCCCAGCGGCTGGCCGCGGCCAGCACCCACTGGCTGCGCCACACCCATATTTCGCACGCGCTCGCCGCCGGCGCGCCGTTGGAGGTCGTGCAGCAGAACGCCGGCCACGCCTCCCTGGATACCACCACGCGCTACGTCACCACCGAGGAGGCGCGGCGTATGGCGGCAATGAAGCAATTCTGGAAGCAACCAAGGAAATGAACATGAACGATCGCACGGCCCCGGTGGAGACGGAAATCGAGGACACCCTGGCGCAGGCGCTGGGCGAGGCTGCCACCCGGCTGAACAATGCCACGGCACCCGTGGTCCACCCGTCCCTTCTGGAGGCCGTGGAATCCACTGACGTCCTCGCCGGCGCACACGCCGCGCTTGCCCTCCACGGCCTGGCAAGAGGCCTGGATGAACTAGTGCAAGCGGACGGTCGTTTTCCGGCTGGTCACCAAGTGTTCATTCGCACGGCCAACGGGTCGACGAACTTCAAGTGGCGTCTCGGCGAGAAGTTGCTCCTGGAGGCAGCGAAGCGCGGCTCGTCTTCGGCGGCCATTGACTGGGCCCTACAGGTGCTTCAGACCAAGTCCGCAACCGGCCATACTATCTGCCCTGTATGGGGCATCTCTATTGACGAGCCGGTCGACCTCCACGCAGGGATGAAGCTCGTTCCGTTGAACCAGGTTCCTCAAAGCCGGCAGCTGCGTTGGCTGGAATATCAACAAGCAACTGGAGGCAGCGGCCTGATCACATCGACGCTGGCATGGCAAGAGATCAAAGCAGCCTTGATCCTACCCCGTGAAATCAAAGAACTGATTTCTCTGGAACCCCTCAGCGAGAACGAGCAGCAAGCGGACAGCGTAGAGTTCCAGCGCGTGGAGGACCTATTTAACGACGCAACACTTGCATTAACTATGGTTGGACCTCAGCCGGTGATCCCCGTGGCAAAGTGGTTCACGTTTGACGACCCGGAGCTTGAGCTTGCAGCCGGCGGTGGCCAACGCCTGACAAGGCTGCACGAGATCCTTCCCCGGCAGATTCCCGCTCATAAGGTATTTGATGGAGCGCTCGCCAAGCAGGTGGTTGGGGACTTCCTGGCAATGGATGTCAAAAGTAAAGCTCGGAAGACGATCGGCCTTGCCTTAGCCAGACTCCAGCAGGCAATGACGCGCCACAGTCTTGGCGACGCCGCAGTCGAACTGTCCATTGCCCTCGAGGCCCTATGCGGGGACGAGTCCTCGACGACCGAAATGACTCATAAGGTTACGCTGCGCGCGGTGCGCTTCCTGGGAGGCGATGCCGCGCAGCGCCGGCACAATTTTGACTTGATCAAGAAGATGTATGGCATTCGGTCCAAGCTCGTCCACCGCGGAGCCCAGCCCACCGGATCATATAAGGTCGGCGCAGAGGACCTCACTGCCGCTACGGTGATGAACCGATCGATTGCGCTGTGTGCTGAGCTGATTCGTAAGCTGCTGGCCGGTCGCGCCATCCCTGATTGGACAGAGATCGAGATCCTCTAAGCGCCGCCGAAGTCCAGCCCGAATGTGCGGAATCCCGACTCCACAGGCCGAACTCAAGGTCCACTACAAGCTATGTCACCACCGAAGACGCACGTAGAATGACGGCGTTGAAGAAATTCTGGGGTGCTTAATGGCACCCGCATCATATCCCGATGGCACTACACGACTGCCAGCACACGTTTGAGAATCTTGCCTCGACGGTCCTACCTCAATATATGGACAAGATGCGGGAAGCCATGTTCTGTGCCGAGCCGCTGAGCCGCTTCGCCGAAAAGGGCGTTGGCGTAAAGACGCTGCTTAAGCGACGAGCATTGGCGGAGGATTTCCCGGGCTGCTACGTCATGCTGGAGGCCGAGAAGCCTCTCTACGTTGGCATTTCTCGGTCCGTCATCGGTAGGCTCCGGCAACATGTCACGGACACGACCCATTACGGCGCAAGCCTAGCCTATCGGATCGCTGCGTCGATGCACAGGGAAGATCTGGATCTTCCAAAGACACGGTCGGAACGAATGATGGATCCTCGGTTTGCCTCGTCGTTTGCCGCGGCTCAGGAGCGGTTACGCGCCACAACGGTAGCCTACCTTGAGATAGGCAATCCTCTTGAGCTCTACGTCTTCGAGGCATATTGCGCCCTTGAACTCGACACAGGCCAGTTCAACTCATTCGAAACCCACTGACACTTCGCCTTCCGGAGTTGAACCGCTGCTTGCTAGCGTTCGAACTCCAAGCATGGCGCACACGACTACAACGGCTGGCCGCGCGCGGCTCAGGAGAAACCAATGGCCAAGAAGCAGACCCAAGCATTCCACTCGCTGTATCCCGACATGGTGGGCAATCCGAATGGAAACGCAGATTCAGACCTTGCCGTTTGCCGGGTCTGCAGAATGACGTATGTCTCCTCAGTGCCGGAGGATGTGAAGACCCACGCGGAGGAGCACGCCAGGCTCGCACAGGGCTCAATTCCCAAAGTAGCCCGCGAAATGCTCAAGGCTCACGGATGGGCGCTTGCTCACGGCACCGAGATCCAGATGAACTTCAACCCTGACGATGGCAAGCTGGGTGTTGTCTACGGGTGGTGGATGCGTGCCCGCTATCAAGGAGCCTCGCCTGACGACTTTGACGAATACATGGCCCTGCACTTCAGGCTAGTAGATTCGATTGTGGCCGGAACAGATGGTAACGACACCCCGGAACGACGCGCCACGAGACGCTGGGAACGATTTGCGGGCTGAGCTCTAGCCCTTCTGGCCCAAGTACACGGTCAGCGCCTTCCGAAGCGATAGGCGTCCTGCCCTTGGCCCCGCAATCAGGCAAAAGCCCGTCAGCCAGAATCTGAGTCGGGCAGCCTGTGGGGATGACAACCCTTGGGAACCCCCCTTTGGCGTTACTCGCTTAGCCCTATGTTCTAGGGGTCTTCCTTGCTAGCATGGTTGCCGTGTGCCGACAAACGGTAGACGCCCATGCCATATCCGCTCCGGTTTGCCCTCCAGCTGCTTGCTGCAACCGCCTTTGTTGTCTTGGCAGCTGTCCTCGCGCGCCAAGTCTACCTCCGGCTCGGCCAGCCGGATCGAGATCCGGACGATCTGCCGAAACCGGCTGTGATGCCGGTAGATTTTGACCTGGGGTCTGAGTGCGAGCGGTATCTTGACCGATTGGCCAGGGGAGCGAGCGCATCGAATGGCGAGACGGCGCACGGAGCAGGGTGCCGGCACTCGTGAGCATGTCGGTTGGCGCCTGCGATCGCAGGCCGGCCGCCGGCAAAAGATGGCGAGAGGCCGATGACGAGCGTAAAGACCTGGACCTATGCCGAGCTGACGACGAACGCCGAGCGTGAAATCGAGAACTGCCGCCAACATCCGCTGCGCCACGAACGGGAGCCAATGGCCTTCGGCGTATTTATACTCTGGGCCCGGCTAACCGGCGGTAACCGGGACGAGGCCGACGCGGACCGGCTGGAGGCGCTGGTCAAAAGCCTCAGGCACTGGTGAGACCCTCCAAGGCGCCGGTCGCGCCGCCCTGCGGTTATCGCTAGAGAAAGGCGCGGGCCTTGGCGCGTGCGTCATGTAACGCGTGGTGCCGGCCACCGTGCTCGCAGAAGTATGCTTCCTGTTTATCGAAAGCTAGGCGGCACCCGATGTGCTCGCACTTCCAGCCGGCCGGGATGTCGCCATCGACCAGGTCGGACAACAAGTCAAAGTCGCCTTGGTAGTCGAAGCACAGAATCGGCTTGGGCTTAGCTGGCACGGCGAGCAGCCATGCCAGCAGCTCGGCCTTCAGTTGTGAGCCCGACATCGACCGGCCCGGTGCCTGACCGAGTTGTGGCAGCACGGCCGCGCGCACGAATTCGCTGCACGCCGACAGATCGAAGTCGGAGCACTCACCGTAAAACTCGCGCCCGTCCTCGCCCACAATCGCAATGCTAATAAGCTGGCAGTCCAGAAAATCGGTAAATTCGGTGTCGACGAAGTAGCGGCACTTCCAAGGGCTGCGTGGTCTCATGATTTTAGGGAGGGCCCCTCAGCCGGTCGAGCGCTCGGAACGCCGCCGGGTCGGGGGCGGCGGTAGCTCCGAATCCCGCAACATGAAGGGCTCAAGCTCTCGGATGTCATGTTCGGAGACGCCGGACTCCCGGAAGACCTCGCGCCAGCCGGACACGGTGTCCAAGAGTCGCTCGACTTCCATATACGCCTCGGCCGGCGTGAGCATGAAGCGGCCCGCTTGGGAGAGCGCATTCGTCAGCGTCGGGTCCGTTCCTTCGTCGCCAACAATGAGCTGCTGATACTGAATCCCCTGCAGCTGCGGCTGGACATCGTAGACCGGCGACAATCGCCAACGGTCCGCGCCCTGGTGCAGGAAGGCGTGATTCTTTGCGTGATCGTCCGTATTCTCGATCAGGATGTTCAGGACCATCCGGCGGAACACCTGAAGGCTGTCCTCCGCGGGGGTGGGAGAAATGCGGCGGGCGCACTCGGCGATGTCGGCATACGCCATCTGCTCTTCGGGAATCCCGTTTCCAAGCAATATAGTTCGCGCACTCGCGACGTGGATGCGGCCGCCGTCTGACTCCCGGTCAAATCGCTTCACCAGGAGGACATTCTGTCGGCCGACCTCGACCAGCTTGGATTCAGGCGCCTCAATCCCGCATTCGCGTGCCAGCCTCACCGCGGCGTGTTCAATGGCGCAGACGTCGACCTCATCGCCTTCCGCTGGAAACTTCGCTATCCAGGCAGTGCCGTCGTCGTCGATGACCGCTTTAGGCCGAGCGCCGCCGATCGGTCCACATGCGCGCAGCAATTTGCGAAGCCGGTCATCGATAGGCTCCCGCAATTCGACCGCACGCGCGGCCTCGATCAAGCGCCGCGGTGGACCGGCGGCGCGCCTCTGACTGGGGAGCTCTCTCCGGACCCCGAAAAGCCGAGGGCACCGATGCGGTCGACACCGGCGAGGGCGAGGTAGTCGATAGCCGCGCGCCGGCGCGGATTTACAGCCAGATCCATGACGCGCCGCCCCCAGCGATCTGGTCCAGCATCCTCGAAGATCGGATGCATCTCTACGCCAGCGGACGCGACGTACTGCCGTTCGAGCAATGGCAAGTCAGGACACAGGGCGATAGCATTTGACCGGTTCAAATACTCCGGCGCATAGGAAAACAGGCACTGCCGGCCACCAATCAGGTCCAGTCGACCGCAGAGCAGCGGGTCGTGGCCAGGTGGCGGATAGAACCAGACGAACAGATGGTCATTCATAGCTGGGAAGAGCGGTATCTGAAGGCTGCAAGAGCATTACATACCACCAGTATTTGTGCGGCCGGGTCCTTGGCGGTATGCTCGCGCCCATGCAAATCGACATTGCCCCCCAAGCTGTTGAAATCCTCATCGACAATTGGCGCGACGGCGTCGACATGAAGGCGCCCATGTTGGACGAGTTCAAGATCCACATGATGCAGAACCGTCGCTCGATCCTGAACAACCATGCCCGCGCGGCCGGCGCCTGGAATCTGCTGCTGTCGTGCGCAACGCCGGTGGGAGATGGGGCCGAGTTCGAGCAGCTGCGCGCCAAGATTCGGGCGTTTCAGGACTGGGCTAAGACAGAACTGGCGAAGTTGGACGCACTGTGAGACCTCATGGAATTCCTGAAGCTTTTGTACGTCTTCGTGACCCACAACCCGTTCATTGCGATCCCTGCCGCGATCGGCATCCTCTACGCCATCCTGGTGAGTTCCGGGGCCATCGACTGCGAAACCCGGCACCGCGTCGCAGCTAACCCGGCCTCGGTTAGCTGTACCGATTGAACAGCATACGTGCAGTAATCATAACATTTCGCAGAAGAACCGTTATGTTCAATGCGCATAACCACCGGGAGGGGCGCGCATCAGTCGCCCTTGGCTTCGAGTTCGGCGAGGCGCCGGCGGGCTTGCTTGCCGAGCGCATCGAGCACGGCATACAGCCCTTCGAGGTCATTGTCCCGGTAGGCGGCCATCAGGCGGGCATACAGATCCTCCATGCCCATCAGGTAGGCCATCTGCACGGTTCGTCCGACCTCGGGCGGCCAGTCCGGCAGCTGAAACCAGTCGGCGCGGAACTGCAGCAGTTCGTCCAGGTGCGGAGTGTCCATGCATCAATCCCTCTTGGCGATCTTTGCCTTGAGCATAGAACACATCGAGGACGTCAGGCCTTCGGCGGCTTCTTGCCGGCGGCGGGCTTTTGTCGGCTGCCGTGCCGCCAGCCATGCAAAGCGCGACCGTCGATGTCGCGCCCCAGCATACGCTGGGCACAGAAGCGTCTTGCGCGTTTGATGGACACCGCCAGCCACCGCGCCGCACCCCGGTGGCCCTGTCTTGCTGCGACCAATGACGCGCAGCGTCTCCAGCCGGCGGGCATACGCCCCCCCAATCTCTACCTCGCAGCAAAGATCCGTATGCTTCGTCGCCCGGAGGATCTGCACCCGCTTGTCAAACCCCATGCTGGTGTGGGGCTATCGGGCGCGCCGCACGGATAAAAAAAATTTCCAAAAAATGTGCGCTTGCGAGCGACTTAGCAGAATCTCTTGTCTATTAAAGCGTTTCTGCGAATTTGTCTCTGCCGCACTTGTCATCCGCGTGTCGCAACCACGCTTGTCAAGACTGGTCTTCTGGATTTCTTCCAATATACTCGGGCCCAGCTGATCGATTCCGACCGACGTTTTCTTTCCTCGTTACAAAACCGCCTACGAGGAAAATTCGGAAAGGGATATGATGCGGCTGAGTTCGGCCGGGCCGAACAGTCTGGTGGGGCCAGAACATGGCCGGTGTTAGCGCACCGGCCAGGCCCTGGTTAATGGTGTTATTTGAAAACGAGGTATTTCATATTGAAAGACGTTAATCAGTACGTTGCCCTGGTCGGCATCCTAATCATCATCCTCCACTACTTCCCGCAATAACACCGGCGCACCGGTCTGGTTCGTTAGCGCGATCTAGGCCGGTGTCCTACTGATGTGTTTTTCACAACATCGCAGGCAATGCTACGGTCCTTGCTAACAGGGGTCAAGCATTCGATTGTAATCGCGACTTATTGACCTAGCCGCTAATTAGTCACTTCCTCAACTGTAGGACAGGCGCCGATTGCACGCAATCAACCCAAGATAAGCCGTCAAGAAAAAATCGCAATTCCCGCCAACAACGCTTGACAGGTGACGAGGTTCGAGTGGCCGCCGCCCTGCTTGCGCTGGTTGTTTAGCGCAAGCAGGGCGGCGGCCAATAGAGGATCATTTCTCGATCCTCGCTTGGCTCTGATGCCCCTGTCCGATCTGTTTGCTACGCTTACCCAATATCTGCACACCCAGGTCTTTCGCGAACTTGCCCGTCATGCCGAACATCCGGCTGCATTCACCCGTCAGCGTAAGCTCACCCTCCCAACACTGATCGCCTTCATGCTTGGCAACTTGCGCATGGGGGTACAAGCCGAACTCGATCAATTCTTCGCCGCACTCGCCCGCCAAAATACCTTGTGCCGAGGCGTCAGTGAACAAGCGTTCGCCCAGGCTCGCAGCAAACTCAGCGGCGATGTCTTTGCTCACCTCAATGACTGGCTGCTTCAGCACGTCTCCAAACATTTGCCGCGCTGGCATGGCTTTCGGCTGGTCGCCGCGGACGCCTCACACCTGCGTTTTGCCATCCGCCGCAGCCATCTCCCTCGAGCCGCCACCCGCGATCAACTCGCCTTCGGCCTGTACCTGCCCGAGGCCGAGATCATGCTCACCGCCTCATTGCACAGCGTGCACGAGAACGAGCGTCAGATCTTGTTCGAGCATCTGGACCGCCTGCAATCCAACGACTTGCTTCTCCTCGACCGCGGCTACCCAGCCCGCTGGCTGGTGGCCGTGCTCAACCAACGAAACATCCCTTTCTGCATGCGAGCCGACGGCAGCGGCTTTACCGCCGTGCGACACTTCATCCGCTCCGGCCGGGCCGAGGGCATCGTCACGCTCCCGGCCCCAACTCGCAATGACGCGCGCGACTATGAGTGTGCGGCCGTCCCGCAGACCGTCCGGCTGATCCGACAGATCTCGCCAGCCGGCAAGGTACGCGTGCTCATCACCAATCTGCTCGACAGGCGCCGTCATCCGGCCACCACCTTCCGCGATCTCTATCACCAGCGCTGGCGCCTGGAGGAGGCCTTTAAACGCCTCAAACACCGTATGGCACTCGAACATCTGTCCGGCCTCTCGCAGTTGGCCGCCAGGCAGGACTTCGGCGCCAAAATCCTCAGCGACAACCTTCACGCCCTCTGCTGCCTCAGCGCCGCGCAGGAACATGAAATTGACTCTGATCATCGCATCAACCGAACCTTCGCCATCACCGCTCTCAAACCTGTCCTGTCAGCGGTGCTGCTCGGCTTGCGCTGGGCCAAGGCTGCTCTGAATGAGACCTTGGCCTTGATCGCAACACGTACCCATCGCGTGAGGCCGGATCGCGCTAAGCCACGTCCGCCTCGCCACAAACCTCATCGACATGCTACTTACAAGGCTTTTTGATGCCTATTTGGGCGTCGCTTATGTTGGGTGGATTGCGATTGCACGCCGCTCGGGCCGGCGCAATCCTGCGGCCATGCCGCGCCATTCCCCGTCCCTTCCCATTACCATCCAGGACGTACAGCCCATGCTGGCCGTGCGCAGCAAGGTGCTGCCGCGCTATGGCTCCTGGCACTTTGAGCTGAAGTACGACGGATACCGCATGCTTGTGGCTACGGCACCGTTTGCGCTGAAGACGCGCGGCGGGACTGACGCAACGACCTGGTTCCCTGAGCTGGGCGTCGCGCTCGCGCACCTGCCGCCCGGCGCCCACATCCTGGATGGCGAGGTAGCGGTGCTCGATGAGCTGGGGCGCGCGGACTTCAATCGCCTGCACAAGCGCGCCCTGCGCCGGCGCTGGTATCCCGGCGCTGATGGTGTGGTTCTTTGTGCGTTCGACCTTGTCATGCATGACGGGCGCGACGTACGTGGCCTGCCCTATGAGGATCGCAAAGCGCGGCTCCAGACTCTGCTCGCAGGCGTACCTGGCGTTCTTTTCGTGGAGAGCGTGGAGGATGGCGCCTGGCTCTATGACGCCGTGCTGGGCCTAAAACTGGAGGGCGTGGTGGCCAAGCGGGCTGGCAGCCTGTATGTCGCGGGCGAGTCGCCGGACTGGCTCAAGATCAAGCGACCAGGCTCGACGCCGCCGGGCCGATTCCACCGGGAGATCTGACGCGCCCAGCACAAAGCAACATGGATCGACGCCTGCATGGTCGGCAAAGACTGGAAAGTGAAACAGACCGCGAAGCAGTTTGTCAGCGCATCCCGCTCTGCTCTGAGGTCGATCGACGAACCTGACGTGAGTATGGATAGATCTGCTTCGAATACTGTATATTTATACAGTATTCGAATGCGTTGCCCTACGACATGCCCACGACGATATTTCTCGAAGCGCACTACTTTGGCGAAGACAGCGAGGAGTTGCGCCTGGCCTGTGATGCGGTCGCTGCGACTGCTGGAGGCCTCGTGATCGCCGGCGTTGAAGCGCGCTACCTGCGGGCCTTGAAATGGCGCCCTGATTACCTGTCTTACTGGGATGACGGACAGCTGCTTCGCCTGGCTGTCGGCCCGTGGATTGCCCTCGATGCACTGACGGTGCGCTTCACATTGCGGTAATAGCTTGGGCGCGGGACGATCGCGCTGACGCTACCCCCGCGGCCTGGCCGCCGGCACATGGTCTGGATCCTCCTCGAAGTCCTCGAGCAGGTGCCAGGCGCTCATGCAACGATCGATGACTTCGATCTCCCTGTCAGTTAGGCCTGCGCGCGCGTAGTAGTCGTGCCGGCGGCTGGTCACGTCCTGGACACGGCCAATGATCTCCTGGGCGGCTTTCGGCTTGATGCTCATGCGAGCGGCGCCGGCGAGGGCATTGTCAAAGCTGCTCTCGCGCCCGACTGGACCGATGTGCAGCATGTGTTTGGCACTGCCTTCCTGGGTGACCACGTCGAACAGCGGTGATAGGCGATAGCGTCCGGTGCGGCCGTCCTCATGCTTGAGAAACCCGGTGTTTTTCAGATGGTCATCGGTGTTATGGATCGCCACGTTCAGGACCATCCGGGCGTAAAGTTCCTGCAGATCCCGCGCGGGGCTCGACGAGATCCGCTTGATCACGTCAGCGACTCGGGCATACGAGAACGTGGCCACGCCCTGCGGCCGGTCCATGTCACGCTTGTCGAACGAAGGCGATGGGCTGATCAGGGACGCGGCGCTAAGATAGTGGCGGCGCGAAGTGCCCTGCCCCTCCACGGCGCGGTCAAACCGGTGCACGAGGAGCACCGCACCAAATCGGCCCTCAATCAATTGGGCCTGGGGCACGTCCATGCCGATGTCACGTGCCATTTCCAGGTTTGCCCATTCGACCCGTTGCCGATCAAAGGAGTCCCGCGCCCGAGGAAACTTGGCAATCCACAGTTCGCCGGCCTGGTCTCGTACGATCGTCTTCGGCCTGGCCCCACCAATGTCCCACGAGCTGGCCAGCAGATCCCGCCATGCATCGTCCACCTGGCCGCCTTCATCGATGGTGGCCAGTACGGCTTCGACTGTCTGGATCTCCTCGAACCCGGCCACGTGCGCGGAAGCCTGCGGAAGGCTGGCAAGATCCACCGCTTCGTCGAGCATCTGGGGCGCGAACAGCAGACTGCCGACACCCAGGCCGCGGCCACGCACGAAAACCTCCCGCTCGCTGGGCATGAGGCCCGCGTTGTCGGCCCGAATGACACTGCGCCCCCACGCATCCGGTGCCGCGTCGAACAGGGCGCCCAGCACATGGAAGCGGCTGGTCGTGCGAAACACCTCGTCTCGCAACGGCAAGTTGATAGGATCCAATGGGTAAGCCGCGGGGCTTGCCAAGTACGAGGGCGCGTAGCGGAAGTCCGCGAGGATCGGCCTGGGCACTTCCCCACTGCTGTCGTCAAGGTTTAGCGTGCCGACCCAGACGAGGCGCCTGTCTATGGCGGTATAAACGTAGAGGGGGGATTCAACGCTTTTCGCGCGCAGGTCAGACCTTGGCACGTGAAGTTCCTTTTTTAGGGAGTCGTTGCCGGTCCAGGCGATTGCCGAGTTCGTCGGCCTCGGGTGAGGCCAGCGCGAAGACCTGTCTGTCAAAGCCGTATACGAGGAGAGCTTCGATCAGCAGACCTGTGGCCACGCCAGGACTGCCGTCCTCAAGACGGGCCCAGGTGTTCCGCGTGACCCCCGTCCGCTGAGCAGCCAGAGCCGTTGACTCGCCGCGGCGGAGCCTGGCCGTCCGGATACCGGCGCCGATCGTTCGTAGGGCTTCTTCGGTCTGGAAAGAGTAAGGAGTCGCAACCTTCATTGCACTATAAATGTTGCCGAAATTTCGAAGTTGCTTCTTTTATAGCGCAAATATTCCGAATAGGCGAGCTGTTGTGCCCTCTCCCCTCGGCCAACGGCACTCAGTCTGTGGTGGCTTTTGCCGCCCACGGACTCGCCCCAGGTCGAGAATTGTCCCATCTCTCTGTCATTTCGTATCGTAGTGTCCTTTAATACGATACGGATAATCTCGGAGTGGCAATACGATATGGCCCGTCAAGGAATCTCCTACGAGCAGGTGGCAGCCGCCGCCGATGCGCTCATCGCCGAGCAATTAAAGCCGACGCTGACCGCCGTGCGTGAGCGGCTTGGCACCGGCAGCATGAACACGATCCATCGCCATTTGTCGACCTGGCAGGCCCAGCAGAAGCCGATGCCTCGCAAAATCAGTGAACCGAACGCCCGGCTGCTCGCCGCACTGGGCGCCGAACTTTCGAAGGTTGCAGATGAGGCAGCGGCTGACGCTGAGGCTGCACTTGCCCAGGCGCTAGGTGAACTCGCGGTGATCGCGACCAACGGCGAGGCACTGGAGGCGGAGCGCGATGAGTTGGCCCAGCAGCTCGTGGCTGTCAGCACCGAGCGCGACACGGCAGCAGGCAAGGCCGCCGAGCAAACTGCCGAGATCACACGGCTAAGCCAGGACGCCGTTCGTCAGCAGGAGGAACTGGCCAGCGTCCGACAAGCCCTAGCTCGGGCAGAGCTCCGTCTAGAAGCAGTGCCTCGCCTGGAGGCCGAGGTGGCAGCCTTGCGCACCCAACTGGCAAGTGAACAGAGCCTGCGAGCCGGGGTGGAGAAAGCCGCGGCAGTTGCGGAAGCGCAGCGAGTGGCGGAAGAGGCCGCCCGTCAGCGCGCTGAATTGCGACTGGGCGCAGCGGAGACGAGGGAAGCTGAGACCCGAAAGGATCTGGTGGAGGCCCACGCTGCCTATCAGGCCGTGCAGGGCCGGCTTACCGAGGCGGTCGGCTTGGCCGCCGGGGCTCAGGCTGAATTGAAAGAGCTGCGTGCCCACCTGGAAGGCACAAGCGAGGAGCCAGTCGCTGCCTCAAATCAAACCCCGCGCGAAGACCAGGCGTCGCCGTCGCGGGCAGGAGGCAAGTCACGACAGAAGTGAGAATCCGCCGTGTCCCCCTCTACCTTGGGCATGGCTGGATTTGCCGGTGGACTCACGGTGAGCGTCCGAGTCTAAGGCCCCTCCCCCGCGGTGCGCTCGTCTTCTGGCGGCTTTGCCGCCCACGACTCGGCCCAGGCCGAGCAATCGACCAGATTGAGAAAATCCGGGGGGGTTTGCCGCACGGTTGTGCGTCCAGGCGGTTAGTTGCACCCGGCGGATTCCGAATACGGCACTTGCTCGGAGGACAAATTCTGGCAGACTGTATCTTCCTATCAACTCCGGGGGTAACAGATGGAACCGAACGAGTTTGAGTCCTTGAAGAAATACCTGACGCAGGTGCTCAAGGAACTGAAGGACGCGGACGAGGAAGGCAGCATCGTGGTCTGCTCCATCCACAATCCCGATTTCACCTTCCGCCTTCGCAGAGTTGAACGCCACGAGCACGATCGTGTTTGGCTAGCGGGAAGCCCAATCAGTCCTTCGCCCACTGTGCATATCCCGCACACGGCATCAGTAGTCTGGAATCCCGACAATTACATGCTGATTTCCGCGACGGACCAGATCCTCGAGCCCGCGTTTATCGATTTAGCACGTCGGAACTAACAACGCTTGGGCTAGGCGGTCAAGCTGAATGAGAGGGGTGGTGACCCCTTAGATCTGCCCGCGCGCCGGTCGCCGCCAGCAATGCCCCGGTTGCCACCGCCGCGATGATCCCTCGCCTCATGGCTTCCCCGCCCTTCGTTGTGGTGTGGCAATTCTGCCAGATCGATCCCAGCACGAGACCACGCCCCCAACTCAGGCAATTCACTCGGTAAAGATCCCTTTTTGCCGCCTAGCTACTGGCGCGCTCCCAAACTTCCCTACAAATTTTTGACACTTCCCACTGGCCATGGCGTCCCCGTACGAGCCATCGCCAATAGTGGCATTAACGACCGCACCGTCACGAATCATGAAGTATGCCGGGCGAGCTCCCGTGTATCCACCATAACTGTTTTTGGCATTTATGAGGGCGCACACGACGAAGCCGTATTGCGCGCCGCCCAAGCCGTAGAAGCCTCTTTGCGGGGAATTCTGGAATTGGTATTGGGCGCTGAACGGGTCCTTTAGACGAGAGGACATATAGTCGCGAATGATCTCCTCGTAATTCATCGGGTAAGACCCATAGTCGGCAGCTGCGAGTTCACTCTCCGATGGCGGAAGCGCACAGCCTGACAACGAAACAGCAGCAACAAGAACCGCGAATGCGCGTCTCACAAGTCTTTCCTTTTCTTATGTGAAAGGCGCTAAGTTTGCCTCCTGGTCACCGCCCGCGTCTCCCCGCTTAGGGGGGATAGGAGGGTGTCGTGCTGCGAGCGCTGTGTAGTTAAACATCCCATTGCTCTGCACCTTTACACACCCCAGCGGCGCGACCCTAAGCAAAAAGCCGCGAACCCTTGCAGGATCACGGCTGTTCAATAGATGGGGCGCATCAGGGATACGACGCGCCTGAGGGTCCTGACGGCCTGCTTTACTGCTCCACTTCGGCTCGTTCGCTAGAGAAGGAATCAACGATCGCCTTCAGTTTCTCCGCCAACGCTTCCTGATGTTCCGTTGGGATATCGACGAGTTCGAGGCTCACACGTCCATCTGGGAAGGTCTTCAGTTGGCCAAGGGACCCTCCGCCATTGACCTTGAAGTCGTAGAGCTGGTGATACCGAGTCCGCGCCTTCTTGTTTGGCGCACTGGTATCCGCCAAGTCCCGGACCTGGAGCTCGAGTTGCCGGACGGTTTTCTTGCCGTCGATCACTGCAGACAGCGTGCGGTCAGCCACATCCTCGCCCACCTTGTCGAAGATCAGCTTGATGAAGTAGGCAGCCTGCAATCCGATTTGACTGGCCGATTCAGCCATTCGCTCAAGGATCGACCTTGGGAGGGAATTCAGCGACAACACCTTACTCACGTAGGTCTTGTCTCGCCCTACCCTCTCGGCCAATGCGTTCTGGTCTGCAAAGACAGCATCATCCAGCAGACGGCGCCAGGCAATCGCGTCGTCGAAGATCGTCTGCCGCTCGTGGTCATTGTTTGCTCGGTACGCGGTCGAGTACAGCTCTGCGGGAGCTTGATCAGCTCGTAGCTCCGCGTCAATGAGCGCTTCGCCGAGGGACTTTGTCGCCCGCAGCCGTCGCTCGCCATCGATGACCACGTATTTGCCTGGGTACTTCGGCAGTTGCGTGACCTTGATAGTCTCGATCTGGCCATCCCGCTTCAGCGTAACTGCAAGCTCCTGGATCTTGGCCTCTGGGTAGAACTCGCGGGGGTTGTACGGGTTTGAGATGCAGTCCGCAACCGCGATCCGAAGGCGGCCACCACTCGCGGGTGAAATGGAAGGCCCAGTTTTCGTCACTGGCGGGGAGTCGTGAACAGCGCGGATCGGCGCGACGGTTGCCGAGTGTGGCGGCGTTTCGGCGTCCGCACGCTCCCGCTCATCCAGGGCCGCTTGTTCGTTGTTCAGACCTTTCAGAAGTCCAGCTGCCAACGACAATCCGGTAGCCGCGGGCTTCTTCTTCACGCTATTTTGCTTACTCATTTAAGTCACCCTCTTTTCTTTGTCTCGGCAATGAACGTGGACAGCTCAACCGCCAAAGCCTCAATTTCGGCCCGGGCCTCCTTCAAGCCCCTCATGTAGCGGGTGCACTCGTGAACTGTCGTGCCGAGAGCAAAGACCTGACGATAGATCTCTCGTTGGGCGATCTGGCACTTTAGGAGATGGGTACCCACGTCCTGCTCCTCGAGCAACTTGATGATCTCCCCTCTCATCTTCGTCTTTCCGTTGACGGCATTGAGCATGAGGGCAGAGTTGAGGCCAGGATTGTCCCTGCGTCGAATAGCGGCCACTTCTCGAATCATTGCCAGGGTGCTGAACAGATCCGCTGGCGACGGACCCAAAGGCATGAGGCAGAAGTCAGCAACTTTCAGTACTTCGGGGGTGCGAGGATCTTCCAGATTGCCTGGGCAGTCGACAACCACGAGATCGTACTTCCGTTGGAGCTTGGCAATTTCATTGCCGATCTTGTTGCCGGCCGGCGCCAGGCTTGTGACGGCAATTCCGAGCGTTTCTGCCCCACTTGTCGCCCATCGAAGAGACGTGTTCTGAGGATCAGCATCGACCAGTGCGGTTTCGGTTCCACCGAGGTGAAAAGCAGACGCAAGGTTGAGACCCACTGTCGTTTTGCCGACCCCACCCTTCTGGTTAGCCAATGCGATCGTGTAAGCCTTCTTCATCAGATCCCTCCCGGTTCCTATATTTCGCGAATTCTATGCATCACAAAATATGGTAGCAAGATAATTTTCGATAACTTTCTGTTTGTGTGCTTTTCGTTGCATCTCACGGTGGCATTGGTTGCGGTGTCGCAACGATCTGTTGTCACGTAACAACCATCAAAGGCCAGCATTGCTCGCTGAGTTGCGGAATCGCGACATACCTGTTGTCACGTAACAACCCCAGAGGCGAGGTGCGAAGTCGAGCCTGATTCGCGGAGCGCAGACCGGGGGTGGTTGCTACGTTCTGTTGTCACGTAACAACCCAAGTGCAAATGCGCGCCAATCTGGCATTCGCATGGCAAGCGGTTGTCACGTAACAACCCAAATGGGACGCAGCGAAAATCGATCTTGGTAATCGCGGAGCGCAGACCCTGCGAGGTCGGAAACGGTCTGTTGTCACGTAACAAGCTAAACGCAGTGGGCACGACCACCTGAGAAGACCCGGCTAAATCGTTCCTGGTAGCCGCTCGGCCAGATCGGATCGCGAGCTCCCAACTGGCAGTTGTCACGTAACAACATGAGAAGACGCGGCGAGAATCGGTCTTTGTAATCGCTGAATTGCGAGACCAGCGGTTGTCACGTAATAACCCAAGTGCAGAGGCCTCGTTGGGGTTCGCATGGGCAAACGGTTGTCACGTAACAACCACCGATGGAAGCACCGCAAGGCGTGCGCATCTCGCGTACCAACCCAGGCAAAAGTACGGGCCGACATTTTGCGACCTTGCGCTCTTCACGCCTGCTACTCAGGACCGCTTGTGGGTTGTCACGTAACAACCCGGCCCGTATTGCTCCTCACACCTAGCTGCGCCCGAGTCATTTGTGGCTCACTCTGGCTATAGAGACCCCGGTTGTTACGTGACAACTGATCCGGCCCCAGAGAGCACCGCTCCGAAATGGGGCAGAGGTTACTCGTAGCGTGGACCAAAGCAAATGCCATCGGCTTTCTATGTCAAAGCATACGGTGCCTGCACCAGAGACGACAGAGGCGACGCGAGACGCTGGCACGTACAGTAATGCGTCTCATTTAACGATTGTTACGTGACAACTCTGATAAAACTCGGCCGTAGAGATCAGCATGAACCAAAAGAGTTGTGCGCCTCAAGAAACCTTAAAATCTCAAGCCGCTTGCCGTTCGTCCGACCAGCGCTTCACGTACTGGCCGAGCTCTGCCTTTAGCGCCTTACGGGCCATGATTGCAGCTTCTTCGGGTCGAGCCTTTACCTTTTGTCGGCGAGCAGCCAACTGGAAAGTCTGCTCCCTATAGAGTCCATCGAGAACCTGCAGGCGAGTGCCATCGTCCAGGCCTTCGAAAATTGCCAGGCCGTCCTCGATACTTTTCTCAATGTTTCTAGAAAACTCAATCTCCGCGGCCGGTACTTTCGGTTCGCCGGCGGCTACCACTAGGGCCACATTTCCCTTCGCTGCCTCGCGCTCCATTTCGCTTAGCGACCATCCTTCTTTGATCGCGCGCATGAGGTAAGCACCAGGTGATTTCACCCCGCCGACCTTAACTCGGTACTTCACAAGGTCAATAGCGGCACGGATGCGCTCGTCCGTGTTCACTTCCCGATTACTGATGAGCTCGTTGATCTGCTTCTTGCTGAGCCCGAACCCCTTCACCAACGTCTCGTAGAGATCTTTGAGTTCGTGTGGCTGCGCAAAGTCCAGGACCAGCTTACCCTCGGCGTTGTCCCTGACCTTGAACCTGATCGCGGCAACACGGCGCGATCCTGGTGAAGTCTTCGTCTCGTACTCGATGTACAGGTCGGTCAGCTCATTGATCTGCGCGATGTTCTTGTCCAGTACCAGGCGCTTGAATTGCTTGTATTCAGTAAGCGATTTCACTGTGTCCGCATTGACCCACTTCCGGACCTCTTCGACAGGAATCCAGTCCGTCCCGCCCTTAAAACGAAAGGTCCCGAGCCTTTCATAGAGGATGTATGCGTACTGGCTCAATGCGGCGGCCATGCGCACGGAGAGGTAGGTGAAGCGCTTCGGGTCCTTCAACTGCCGACGAATCATCTCGTCGACCTTGAAAACCACGCGACCCCCAGCGATCCCAACTGAACCTAACAAAGGCACTGACACCCATTGCGGCTCACCATCCTGATCGTCTACAGATACCTGGACAGATGAGCTTTGACATTCGCGCAACGCCTTCTTCAGGTGTCCGACGTTATTCGACGTCTCAAACTTCGCAAGCCACTTGAAGTAGCCGAGGTCGATGTCGTAGTGGGGGAGGTCGGGATTCTCTGATACGGTGAGCCACAGTGCATTGATGGCGCGCCTGGCGACCAATGACATGGGAGTAACGTCGACAAGAACGTTGCTCTTGCTGTACCCAATCTCCCGCGTTGATTCAGTTATCGAGGTCCCCGGCCCCAGCTCCTCGCGGACAGCGTTAAACAGGTCAAACCCTAGCTGTTCAGGGATGTTCTTCGGGAGATTTGACATGGGTAGCGGCGCCCAATTCACTAAGTGACGCTACTATCTCCACAAAGGTGTAATGAGTCAAGTATACGATTACACCTTTGCGGAAGGGTGTTGTGCGCTTGTACCAATCGATTACACCGTTCGCCCAAAAAATACCACCATACTCAATACCTTAAGTCATGAAACGCCCGCCCCATAAGGCTTTCAGGGTAGCCAGGTGTTCAGGACCAATGGTTAACACCTTGCACCAATCCATTGCACCTTTGCACCAATCAATGACACCTTCAGCGACCAACCAGTACCACCTTTGCGGCCCATTGCGGTACACCTTAAGACCAATGAATATCACCTTGGCACCAACGGTTAACACTTTGCTCCACGTAACTTATTGATTATCAAAGCGAAAAACGCTCCCGTATACGTTAGTTGGTTAACGTAAACAAAGCTGCTAGCTATCCGCAAATATTTGCGGAACGTCAAAACCGTCCCAGTTATCCACAGCCTCAGTCTGCATGCCGAGAGAACAGGGCAGCGTCAAGACGTGCATGCGCCGTTTCCTCTCAGGCCCTAAAAGAGGTGCACTTCATTGGTCCGCAACTCCAGGGGCTAACGAAGGTGACCCGTTTGGCCCACAAACACAAGCAACAGCTACTCGGACGGCAGCCCCTGGCACGACTCAACGCCACTGGCAGACCACTGGTGTAATCGTTTGGTCCGCACAGAGTTAACGGAGGACCGCGGCACTGATCAAGGTGCAATGAATTGGTCCGCAATCAGATCCAGCAAGCTCCTAGGCCTGTGATGGTGTAACCAGTTGGTCCGCAAACCCTCAATGCTGTGCATCATGCTGCTCATATACGCGAATCAAGGCTAGGCTGCGGGAAGTAACTACTTACGTCTCTCCGCAAAACTCTCACAGTCAACCAAACCGATGCACCATAGCGTGTATGAGCCGTTGCGGCCATCTGACTGCACCTTAAGGCGAGCGAAAGTGCCTTATATGCCATATCCGAGTTTCTTGCGGCCCAGATCGTTGCACCTTGAGGCGCGCCCAGGAGCACTGGTCGGCATATTTGAGTGATTTGCGGCCCAATCCATGCCACCTTGGAGCGCGTCGAGGGCATCGCCGAGTGATTTGCGGCCCAATTCATTACACCTTGGAGCGCGTCCAAGCGCATTGAAGCGCGCTGGAAGGCATAGCCGAGTGATTTGCGGCCCAATTCATTACACCTTGGAGCGCGTCCACGCGCATTGAAGCGCGCTGGAAGGCATAGCCGAGTGATTTGCGGCCCAATTCATTACACCTTGGAGCGCGTCCACGCGCATTGAAGCGCGCTGGAAGGCATATCCGGTGGTTTGCGGCCCAACTCATTGCACCTTCAAGCGCGTTGAAGCTCACTGGAGGGGCATAGCCGAGTGTTTGCGGCCCAAATCATTGCACCTTGAAGCGCGTTCAAGCGCATTGAAGCGCGCAGGCCGGCCTAGTCGACCGGTTTGCGGCCCAATTCATGCCACCTTGGAGCGCGTCCAAGCGCATTGAAGCGCACTGGAAGGCATAGCCGAGTGGTTTGCGGCCCAATTCATTGCACCTTGAAGCGCGTCCAAGCGCGCTGAAGGGCATAGCGAGCGATCTGCGGCCCAATTCATTGCACCTTGGGGCGCGTTCAAGCGCGCTGGAGGCATGGGTGACTGGTTTGCGGCCCAATTCAATGCACCTTCGGACGCGTCAACGCAAGAGGGGCACGGCCCGGGGCATTTGCGGCCCAAACCACTGCACCTTGGGGTCGTGTCCCGAACATCTCGGGGCCGCAAAATAGGTAAGTTCGGAATTGGTGGGCCGGGTGGGATTCGAACCCACGGTGTCCTTACGGAGGCGGATTATGAGTCCGCTGCCTGCAACCAGCACGGCGTCCGGCCCAGGGAAGCGGCGCGCCGCCCCAGAAGGCGGCAATCGTAAAGGAAACAAGTCGCGGTGACTACATGCGCTGAATGCGCCTCTCGTTGCCGTTAGTCGTGCGTCATCCGCGGGTTGCTCTCAATGCAGAAAAAAAAGCCTGCAGCTCAAGGCTCCAGGCTTTCTCACGTTTGATGGGAGACCTATGTTGCTGGCCGCCACCCCTTGTCAAGCTTTGCCGCCCACCTGAGCCTAATGCACGGAAGGGCGGCTAAAGGTCTCGCGCGCGTGGGCTGATGCATCCACAGGCAGCTCGATCCCGGGGTTTCTCGCGCGCAGATCAGCAATCACCTCGTTCGGCACGTGCTCGCCGCGTTCGCAGGCCGCGACGACCAGGTCGCTGTGCACCATCGACCGGACCGAGTGCGGAGTCAGGCGAGGATTGTCAGAATGAAAGAAGATCATTGCCTTGGCCCCCGGCATCTGGAAGGTCCGAAGATCACAATTCAGCGCGCGATTTAGGAGTTGCGTGACCGACGACGCGATCCACTCCCCACGCGGGGCGAGTTCGAGCCCATCCTTCCCAACAGCAGCTCGGTCATAGATGCGACCCAGCTCAGTGCGCAATGCGCTGAGGTCCTGGGCACCCGCTGGAGCTTGTGTGCCTTCAACAACCTGCATGCGCGATTCCTTCACCCCGTTTCCCCGGATCACCGGAATGGCGAGCGAGGCGAGCTCGAAGTCCTCGAGCGGCATGCACCACGAATCGACATCGGCCAGCCGCGCCGCGCGCGCCGCGCGGAGGGCCTTGTTGCTCTCGACATCGGCGGCGACGACATTGCCTGCCTGGTCGAGCAGCCTGTACTCGACAGCATAGCCGCGACGTCCGCGCTGCCAGACCAGATCCTTTAAGAGCGGGTCGGTCTCGCGGGCAACATTGCTCGCGTGTTGCATGAAGGTGACGATCGGCGCTGCACCAAAGGTATTAAGCAGCAACCGCTGCGCGCTTTGACGCCGCATTGGTACCTCTGTGCCGAAGGGCACTTCATAAGGCTCAGGGTCGGGCTTCGGGGCGAGGCCTCGGCCGGTTCGCCAGGCGTCGCTGAGCGCGACAGCCAACGCCCTTATCACGTCGCCGTTCAAGGGGCCTCCGCTGGCGATACAAACGGGTTCGGACTCAGATGCGCGGGAGACGTAGAGGGAAGTGACATCACCTTGCGTCTTGGCGAAGCACCGGCCAATCCAGTCCGCCGGCAGATGGATCCCTTCGAGATGGAGTTTGCTAATCATTGGTCACGCTGCAGCCAGCAGCGCCTCTTCGTCGTGTTCTTGTCGCTTGCCGTTCGCAGCTCGTTCGCCCCCGAGTGCGTAGATGAGGGCGGCGATAAGCTTGCTCAGTTCGCCGGCCATCAATGCGAAGTCGGCGTTGAATCTTGCGTCCGCATCTTCACCGTTGTCCTTCGATTCGTCCTTTATGACATCCAGAGCCTTGACCTTCTTCACTGCCAGGGCGCTTGTCAGAACAAACGAGACTCGGTCTTCCCAGGTCATTGCCAACTGCGTGCACCGTTTGCCGCCGGCAAGGTGGTGGCCAAGATCGGCTGCATCCAGGCTGTGGTTAGCGAACTTCACGGTCGACTTGCCCTCGCCGGAATCCTTGAGCTCGGCATCTTGGTCGACTGTGAAACCGGCTGGAGCATCGTCGCTGGCCAGCCAATCCGTCATAGCAGCCGCGGGTGACACATGGCAATGCAGCTGCGTCGCCTCAAGCCGATCAATCGAGCGGAAGAGGGCGCTTACGATGAGATCGACCTTCGAGCCAATGGCGTCGATGCAGATCAGCTTATTGACTGGATCGATCCATACGGCTGTCTTACTGCGCGTCGCAAAGGCTTTGGGCAGGAGCTCGCGGGTGACTTCCTCCTTTAACTCTTTCATTTGCTTTCGGCCGACCTTGTATCCTTGCCGGGCCTCAATTTCTGCCGCCCGCGCAGCTAAGGCATCTTTAACGACGGCGCCTGGGAGCACCTTCTTCTCGATACAGTAAGTAAGCAGAACCTGCTCGCCTACTACATGGGCCAGCGGCCCGTCAGTGCGGGGAGCTACCCAGCCGCTTGAGGTGAAATCACTGCTGCCACAGGGCGTGAAAGCTTGCTTTGCAAGCGCGTCGTCGAGTCCGTGGACACGAAGTCCAAGGCTTACGAGCCGAAGCACCGTCGCATTCTTGAGCCACATAGAAGTCCCTTGTTGGTGACGCGCCGGTGTATCCGGCGCTATATCCTGCGTTTTACAGATATACCGATAAATAAATACTTGCACTAGGCAGCTGGGCGCATTGATGCTGAGTGTCGCTGTGAGCCAGAGTCCGTCATCAAGAGGGGCACGGCCACTCGGCGCTCGCCCGGAGTGGAGTCGGTTCGGCCGTCGTCCAGAATGCTGACCGACCCGATGGAAGGGTCATACATGCCAACATTGAGTTCATCGCCGCGGTTGAAATAAACCACCGAGCCAGGCGTTGCTGCGGACCGGCTATATGCGCGGTCAAACCAAACCCCGGCATCGAGCAGGATCTGCTCTGCATCGACCTGGGAGGCTGCGTGCTGTCGCCCGGCCCAGCGGGCAACGTGGTCAGTCCGGCTGCGGGCAAACTGCTGGCGTACGAAGATGGCCAACTGGCTGTTCAGGGCCGTTGCCGGAACCCGTACTGTCGGCCCCAACATCCGCGTGTCACCAAAGGCGAGGGCACCCAGCCAGCTTTCGCCGTCGGCGGCGCGGATCAGCCGGCAGACGTCCATCGTGTCGGCATCTTCCACCAGGTAAATGTCTGCGCCACCGTGCTGCCGGAGGTTGCTGAAGCCGGCGCGCGCCGCCTCGAAGAAGTAACCCGGAGTTTGGCGCTCCCTGTAGGCGACACGCCACCAGTGTGCGATCTGCTCCACGGAGCGGGCCTGGGCAATGAAGTGGCCAAGGTCGTCAAACTCGAGATTCCGCTCATCCGCAAACTCTATCGCCGCGCGGAGAAAAGCCCGATCCGTGCACTGGCTTAGCGCCAGTTCGACATGTGCCTCAGCACCCTCCTGGCTCCCAAAAGCCGCCTCGAGGATGTCGCGAGCCGAGGGGAAGGCACGGCTCAATTCCTCAAGGAGGAGCGCAGTAAGGCTGACAACCTGGAGCGTGAGTCCGCGCGCCTGCGCCTGCTTTTCCAGTTCTGAGGCGATCGCATTGCGCTCGTTCTCGGAAACGCCGTTCAGACCAATAATCTGTGGATCCATTTGAGACCTTGGCGACGATAGTTGGAGGTCTAGCGCATCCGCGGACGGGAGTCGGCTCCCTGCTGGTCGTCGTCCGGATCATCCTCCCGCTGCTCGGCAAGGTCACCGGCAGCCAGCTGCGCGAAGACCGCCGCAACGATTTGCACGTCGGAGGCGTCGCCTGGGATCTGCGCTTCACCGGAAACGCGCTGCATCCAGGCGAAAAAGCTATCTGCCGTGCGACCAACCGTCGTGAAGGAATCCGCCACATCGCTGGAACCGGGCGTCTCTTCGGCGGGCAATGCCAGAGCACCAGTCTTCCAGAGGGAAAAGGCGTGAGCAGCCGTTTCGCGTGGGTTGTTGCACTGGGCAGCAGCCCGGATCAGTCCCTTCTTCGCGAGGCATTTGACTGTGAGGGTGTGCAAAGGCGAGCCAGCTTGGAAAGCCCGGTCGATTGCCTCATTCTTCTTGGGCTCTATCAGATGCTCCTGCGCGTAGTGCCAGCATTCGTGATAGAAGACGCGGT
Source organism: Cupriavidus pinatubonensis (assembly GCF_019602855.1). Classification (GTDB taxonomy): domain Bacteria; phylum Pseudomonadota; class Gammaproteobacteria; order Burkholderiales; family Burkholderiaceae; genus Cupriavidus; species Cupriavidus pinatubonensis. The sequence goes on along the minus strand of NZ_CP080768.1, from coordinate 148,596 downwards.
CCGGCTCTTTGGCGCGCGAGGAAAGGAGAATCATCCGGTTCAACTGGCTGCCGGCGACCTCCATACCAGCGGCATCGTAGATGTGGGAGGCGAGTCGGACGGATGCGACCGATCCCAGCATCTCATGTGCGCGGGTGAGATACGCCCGTTGGTACTCGGGCAGGTCGTCGTTCATGACGGCAAGGGTGTGGCGCAGAGCATCGCGGGAATACATGGGTTGGGGCTTCAAAAGGACCTCCCTGGCTTGTGGCGTCATGTCGAACCCCGGCACGCTGTGCTCGGGGCCATTCTCCTGGAACTGCACTGTAGTCATCCGGATCTTCTGGTCGCTTCCCTTGAGAGCCTTCTCGGCAATCTTCGGGAGGATCTTCAGATAGAAATCATTCAGGCCGTCGCTTTGGCGCTCGTTGTTCCAGCCATTGCGCATGTTGGCGGTGATCCATCCCACGCGGCGGATTGCGGGATCCTCTGCAGCCCGCTGGAGGGTTCGGCGCAATACGAGGCCCGACCAGACCTCAGTGTTCGTCACGAAGGGCCCCTTGGCGATCCCGGTCCATTCCTGGCGGCGCCCGCGCTGGGCCCAGTCGGACTGGATTTCCTCGATCATGAAAAGATCTCCACGCACGGTGGTACGCGCATGGGCGAGAAGGTTGGCGATCTTCTGGCCGGGACGCTCCGGGTCCTCCATATCCGAGAAGTGGTGGGCCGAAAAGTCATGAGCCTTGCCGACGGAAGCCAGTAGAGCGCGGCGCTCCGCGTCGAGTCGGACAACGGCGCCAGGATCCCGAGCGAGGCGATCGAGATCGAAATCGAGCTCCTCAAGTTCGAAGCGGATCTCGTCCATCCGGTCTTCGATGTTCGCCTTCTGACTGTTGAGGACGTACAGCGTCTCCTGATAGACACTCGGCCCGGGCTGCTTGAAGCCGGCGTATTTCGGGCGTCCGAGGTCGATCTCCTTGATTGTGGGAGTGGTGGACACAAGCAGCTCCATCAACTCCTCCCGAGTCAGCGACTGCTTAGGATCGCGTAACTCCAAGGTAGGAAGCAGGTTCGAGTCCTCGATCTCGTTGCCTTTGACGCCCTTCTGAGTCAGCTTCCCGATTAGTGAAATCCACTGCGCCACCGGGGCCTTCGTTTGGGACTTGGCGATTTGGTCCGCCAGGACACTATAGAGCCGGGACGATGGGCCGGCATTGAGGTATCGGTAAGGGCTTCTCATGGCTATCAGAAAGGGCAGCAAACCGGATTGAACGGCGCCAACATCATATTGTGTATTATGATTGTAACCGTAAATTATTGAAACTATCGGTAACGTGCCCAGATGGCCATACTCTCCAATCCGACCCTTGACAGGACCGTTGTTCGGCTAGGCTTGCGTCGTCTTGAGGAGGCGCTGCTGTGTGCGCCGGCGAGGCATCAGGACTTCCGCCGCGTATCCCAACGGTTCGCGGAAGCGGCAGGGTCCGAGCGTGCAGTACCAATGCTCGTGCGGGTAGTGGAGCGTGATGACGGTAGGGCTGCAATCCTTGGCTTTGCGTCGGGCTCCAAGGCGCCACTGAAGTCTCCATTTGGAAGATCCACCGCGCGATTGGACATCTCGGTCGCAGACGCGGCAGGCGTCCAGGCCAGCATGGGCATCTTCGGGGCAGTCTGGGGTTGGAAAGACACGCAGGTCGGAGACTCACTATTAGTCATGGCCCGCCCTGTCCGCTTTGGACCGAAGCTCTGCCTGGACAATGTGGAGCAGCTAGACACTCGGTATGTTGGCAAGGTGATGCCGATCTACCTGGGCATACCAGGACGCGTGGCCGGAAACGCGGTGAACGCCCTGGTCGGCCACGTACTGGATCAGGACATCGATCTTGCACTCAGTTCTGCCGTCGCCGCTATCTGCGAAGCATGCGGGCTTTCTGACGAACAGATTCTCGATGCCTGCGAGGCTCCGGAGCAATTCTCTGACCTAGAAGATCTGTTAGCCGCGCTACATGCGCCGGCGACTCCGGAGGAGGGCAGCTCCGCGCTCCTCGTGGCTAAGCGCATTGCCTGCCTGGCTATCCAAGCAGCAGCACTTCGGCAGAACGCCAGAGCGCCACACCCAGACGCCGCGGTTGGCGGCGGCGACGGGATCGTTGAGCGGGCGGCAACGCTGCTACGGTCGCAACCGGAGACGCCTACCGGGGACCAGGAGCGCGTTACCGCTGGAATTGCGGCTGCACTCCAGGGCAGCACACCAATGAATGGTTTGCTTTGTGGGGATGTTGGCACCGGCAAGACACTGGCCTATCTCGCGCCAGCTGTCGCCGCACACCAGATGGGAGCCCGCGTTGCCATCGTTGCTCCGACATCGTTGCTGGCCGATCAGATCGCCCGGAATCTAGTGCGCCGCTTTGGCGACGCGGTCGCGGTGCAGCGCGTGGAAGCGGGGGGCAAGATCACCGACCCGCAGGCGATTCTCGTCGGTACCGCCGGGCTGACCACCGTCGCCGCCAAGGCTAAGTACACGCCAAACTTCCTCATCGCCGACGAACAGCACAAGCTCGACACGAACACGCGCGAGAGGATGGTCGCCCCCTGGACCCACGTCCTTGACGTCTCGGCGACGCCGATACCGCGCACCATGGCGCTATCACTGTTCCCCGGCGTGCAGGTATTCACGATTGATGAGCAGCCAGTCCAGAAGTCGATTCAAACCCGCCTGATTGATGTCGGGCACCGGAAATTGACCGTCGGCGCTATCCAGGCGGCGGTTGCTGCGGGCAAGCGCGCGGCGATCCTGCTCCCTCGAGTGGGCTCTGGCAGCGATGCTGGCCAGGATGGCGAGGTCGCCAACCGTTCGTCTGTGCTGAAGGCCGCGGAGCAATTCGAGAAGGCGTTTCCCGGCAAGGTGGCGACGCTCTATGGCGACATGAGTGACGAAGAGAAGCGGGGCGCTATTGAAGGCGTGGCCAGCGGGCGCACGCCGATCGTCATTGCATCGACCGTGTTCGAGACCGGCATCGATATCCCGGATGTGGCCGTAATGGTGATCCGTGACGCCGACCACTTTGGCATGTCCCAGCTTCACCAGATGCGGGGTCGGCTAGCGCGGGCCGGCGGCAGCGGGGAGTGCTTCCTAATGGTCGAGGACCTGCCGGCCCTGTCACCAGAGACACGAAACCGGCTGGAGGCTATGACGCGAATTTCGAATGGGTTCGAGTTGGCGGCACACGACATGGTTAATCGGGGCGCAGGTGAGTTCGAGGGCGCTGCCCAGAGTGGCGCAACAACCAGCGTGTTCAAGCTCGTTCCAATCAGGCCGCGCGATCTGTTGGAGAACCGCATCGAGCTCGCAGTGACTCTTGACCAGGCGGAGGAGCGCGACGACCTGGCCAATAGGCGCTTCTCGCAAAACAGGCTGTTCAACTAACAAGGGGCCCCGCGGCCCGTTCGATTCACGAAAGGAGAACCTATGGTGGGAATCACCTTCGCCGGCGGACAGCCGGAAGACGTTCAGTTCAAGGAAGTCGACGCGTCGGCGCCGCCGGGGCAGAGGCGCCCGGTAGCGCAGGCCGCATCCGAGGCAACGGGAAACGACAAGAAGGGCTGGGCGGCCGGCTATTCGATGCTGGACAAGGATAAGTCCATGATCGGACAAGTCGTGGATTGGATCGTCCGGTTCTTGAAGGCCGTCAAGGACTTCATCTGGCGCCTTTTCGGAAGGAAGCCAGGTGAAGGGGAAGCGCCGGTCGCAGCGGCGCCGTCTGATGGTGGCACTACCGCGGAGCATACGGATAGGCAAGAAGCGGGACCGGCGGTTGCAAAATTCGTCGAACGCGGGGACCGCACGCCCATCCACGGCAGCCCAAGCACCGATGCGGAGGCGCCCGCCGAGGCGCAAGCAATCGGAGTGGCGGCCTCCCAGGCAAGCGGCTTTCCTGCAGATGCAGTCAGGCGGGCAGCGGAGGAAGTCGTGCAGCGCTGGCCGGCTCTGGGCGCTGAATTGCTCAAGGATCCCGAGATCCTGAGAGAGGCGCAGGGAATGATGGCCAAGGATGGCGGCCCGGACAAGGTCGGCGAATACCTTATGCGCTTGGCGATGGAGCATGACCACGAAGCGCAGGCACAGGCCCTGATCAGCCAGCTGGAGCAAAAGCTCAAGGAAGCTGGCATCAGCGATCACAACAATGGTCTCGGCCTGAATCGGCGTGACCTGGCCCGCATGATGATCTTCGGGATGGAGGAGCCCGGGACGCGGCAAGCGCTAATGCCCCAGGCAAAGCGGATCGTCGAGGCCTTCCTGAAGGAGCCACAGCTCATCCAGCAACTCGCGGCGAACCTAGCCGTGCGCGCCGGCAAACTCGGCATTCAGGAGATTGCCCCCAACTCGGAGAAGCCCTCAGGTGATGCACCGGCCAAACCCAAGGGGTTGACGTTTGGCCCGCCGACGAAGCGCGCGGCTGGAGGCGAAATCGAAGATCCGGATGACGCATACCTGGCCAATCGGGATCGACCGGTGCAGTAAGCAAGCGGCCTGGGAGGGCGCGTCCCCACTCAAGGCGATTGGGGCCCGGCGACCAGGTCGCGCGGCGATGAGCAGAAAGCCGAACTCTTCATCGCCGATTTACCCGCATGACCACGGGCAGGAAACGACCCTTCTGAGACATCCGACAGCCTCGAGCCGAGCGGCCGGTTCGGCCCGAGAAGCTGCCGTTCGCTGACTGGGGAAAGAATCGAAGTTGACCAGGTTTGCGAGTGCGACGACAGGCGCGCCTCCACCGTCTTTCCTCCGCCGTATATCCCTTGAACACGCGGGCTGGCGTGCCGGCATCGTGCATAATCTGCGCAAACAGGTGGCACAGTGCCCGCTGGCACCCGTTCGACGAAGGACTGTCGCGCGCGTTCTGTACCTATCTTGCCGTATGAGAGGCGCAAGACTGCCCCGGTGGATCTTCGCGTTTCACGCATCGGAAGCCCACATGACAAGTCGCCGTGTCCACCGGCTGGGGGTAGCGGGCGGCCGGGCGATAGCGTTGGCAATAGTTGGGCGCGCACAGGTACGATCCGCCCTTGAGGACCTTGCGGGGAATGCGGCTTTCCGGTTCGCGGCTGTCGTAGCTTTCGCGCATGTCAGCGCCTCGCGGATTCTGCGGGATGCAGCAGGGGTTGCCCGCCCGCGCGCCGGCGTGCCGGGACCGATACCAGTCGGCGGTCCATTCCCAGACATTGCCGGCCATCTGGTACAGACCGTAGCCGTTGGGCTGGTACGCCGCGACCGGAGCGGTGCGCTCGTACCCGTCGGTGCACAGGTTTTGCCAGGGAAACTCGCCCTGCCAGGTGTTCGCCATGTGCTGGCCGCCTGGCGTGAGTTCGTCGCCCCAGACGAATTCGGCGCCGTCCAGTCCGCCTCGCGCGGCGAACTCCCATTCGGCTTCGGTGGGCAATGCCAGGCCGGCCCAGGCGGCATACGCCTCGGCGTCTTCGTACGCCACCTGGACGACCGGGTGATCATCCAGGCCGGCAACGGAACTGCCCGGCCCGAGTGGATGCCGCCAGTTCGCGCCCGGCACGTAGGACCACCAGTTCCCGATGTTGCGCACGTCGACACGCTGCGGCGGCCTGGTGAACACGAGCGCGCCGGGAACCAGCAGTTCAGGCAGGGCACCGGGATACATGGCCGGATCCAGCGGACGCTCGGCGACGGTGACGTAGCCGGTTTGCGTGACAAACCGGGCAAACTGGGCATTCGTGACGGCGGTCCGCGCGATCCGGAACGGGGACACTTTCACCCGGTGCGACGGCCCTTCGTCAGGGTAGTGGCGATCCGATCCCATCAGGAACGACCCGCCGGGGAGCCGGACCATCCCTGCATCCGGATCGATCTCCGGGGTCATGGCGTCACGCCTGCTGTTCATGGCCGTGCTTCGGGAGGCTGGTACGGGTCAGGTGTTCCCATCGGGATCAGGGGAGCCTTTTTCACGCTCGCCTCGAATGCGCCGATCATCTTCAGCATGGGACCAAGCACCCAGCTCGAGAAGGCGCGCTTGTGCTCGTCTTCCTGCGGATTGGTATAGAGGTCGAACAGGCGCGGAATGCCGAGCTTGACGGGCGGGGCTTCCATGTTGTCCTGCTGGTAGAAGTGCACCTTGTAGTTGTGCCATTTGACCGCTTGCAAGCGGTTGTCCACCCAGATCAGGATGCCCTCGCGGGCGGACTTGTCGGTCTTGCCCTCGAAAAAGCCGGTCTGGTCCACGCCATCGATCGGGCGGTCCCCCGGCACGCGTGCGCCGGTCACGTGAGCGATGGTGGGGAACAGGTCGACGCCGTGCACGATCTCGTCGCTGACGCGGCCGGCCGGCACCTTGCCCGGCCACCGGATCATGAAGGGTACCCGGATACCTCCCTCGTATGCCGTGAAGTACTGCCCGCGCCAGGGCCCGGACCAGCCGTCCCACGGCTTCAGGTACTCGGCGCCGTTGTCGCTGGCGAAGATGACGATGGTGTTGTCGCGCACGCCGAGACGATCGACCGCGTCCAGCATCTGGCCGACATTCGCGTCCATCTCGGCCAGCATGTCGGCCCAGTCGCCGTTGCCGGTCTTGCCGGCAAAGCGGGGGTTCGGCACCGTGGGATAGTGCGGCTGGGTCAGGCTTGCAAACGCGAAGAAGGGCTTTCCGGCCTTGACCTCCCGCTCCATGAACGCGATCGAGCGGCGTGTAAGGTCGGCATCCATCAGGCGGCGTTGCTCCAGGTCATAGACCCGAAGCTCCCGGCTTTTCTCGCCCTTGCGGCCTTCCATGATGTACTCCGGCTTCATCCGGTCTGGCGAGAAGCCATTGGAGCCGGGCCAGAGCGCCTCGTTCGTGGTGCGGGGGATCCCATACCATTCGTCGAAGCCCTGGTCGTTGGGCAGCCGGCCGTCCGTGCTGCCCAGATGCCACTTGCCGTAGAGGGCGGTGGCGTAGCCTGCGTCCGAGAGCGACTCGGCCATGGTGACTTCCCATTGCGTGAGTCCATCGGCCGCGCCGCCGATGGGCACGGAATAAGTGCCAGACCGGATCGCGTAGCGGCCCGTCAGCATGCTGGAGCGGCTGGGCGTGCATTGCGGCTCCATGTTCATGTTGGTGAGGCGCATGCCTTCGCCGGCCAGCCTGTCGATGCGCGGTGTGGGCGCGCCGCGCAAGGCGCCGCCGCCGTAGACCCCAAGCTCGCCGTAGCCGAGGTTGTCCACCAGGATGAGCAGGATGTTCGGCTTCTGCTGCTGCGCCGCCGCGACAGAAGAGCCGAGCAGGGCGGCGGCTGTCACGAGGGTCGTGGCGACCAGCCGGGTCAGCCGGTGGACGCGCGGCGTCTTGCTTGCGTGCATGGGTTTCATGGCGTGTCAGGAACGAGGACGTTGGAAGGCTTAGCCCAGCATGATCTTGGCGCGCTCGGCGGCCCGGATGCCCGCGCCGATCGCCCCGTCGATGAAGCCGCGCCAGCCTTCGCCATGGTCGCCCTGGCCGAAGATCACGCGGCCACGGTCCTGCTGGAAGTGCGCGTAGTATTTTTCGAACCAGCCGGGGCGGTAGTTGGCCCAGGTGCCCAGGCTGTACGGGTCCTCGGTCCACGGGTGGAAGTGGACCTCTTCCACTTGCGCATCCGGGAAGAAGTCGCGCAGTGCCTGCTGGACCGCGGCCTTGTCCTGGTAGTCGATGCGCTTCGGATCGGGGCCGAACATGACGAGGACGGTGTGGTCGTCGGCGGCCGCGTAGGTGATGATCAGCGGCAGCGGATGCGTGGGATCGGCCAACGCCAGCACACGGGTATCGGCGACGCGCCCCTTCACCTTGATCAGCAGCTTGACGCCGCGGCCGGCATGGCGTTCCTGTCCGGCTGCCACGACGCTGGCATCGAGCGGCGGGGAGAACTGCACGCCTGGCAGCACGTTCATCGGCAGCCCCACGATGACGCTGGCAGCGCGCAGGCGCTGGCCGGCCTGCGTGGTGACCACGGCATGGCTGCCAAGGTCTTCGACCGCGCGGACCGGCGTCGACAGCCGGATCTCGGGCTTGCCGTCGGCCACCATGGCGTTGATCAGGCTGATGGTGCCGTCCTTGAACCGGTAGCGGCCGGCAGCGTCGCGCAGGGCGGTCAGGTTCCCGCCGGGCAACGCCCACCAGCGGCTGACTTCGATGTGCGACGCCATGCCGGGCGGGCAGTGCGACAGGCCGGCCAGATAGCCGTCGAGTGCGACCTGCTGAAGGCGCGAGAGCTTCATGGACTGGACGACGTCGCTGGCACTCAGCCTATCCGCCGCGGCAATGGCGGGCCAGCGGTACTTCGCGTCGTAGGGCCGCTCCCACAGTTTGCCGGCGTCGGCGAAGTAGCGGTTGAAGGCGCCGAACACGTCGCCGAGCCGTTCCGGCGTGTCCAGATACTCCCGGCGGCCGTCCACCAGCACTACGGCGTGCACGCCGGCGGGATCGACGTTCGACTCGGGCGTTTCGATCACGTCGAGCTTGTATCGCTGGACCTCTGCCCAGACGAACGGCTGCGTCCAATGGATCCAGGTGCCGCCCAGCTCCACCATGTGGCCGGCAAACTGGCTGGTGTAGGTGCGGCCGCCGAGCCGGTCGCGGGCTTCGAGCACAAGGGTCCTGTAGCCGTTCTTGCTGCTTTCGCGCGCCGCCGTGATGCCGGCGAAGCCGCCGCCGAGCACGATCACGTCATAGTCGACACCCCTGGATTTCGCCTTGCGCTGCGTCTCGCCAGGCTTGCTGTGGGCTTCCGGAGCGCCGACCACGCTGCCAAGCGCAATCGCGCCTGCGCCCAGTCCGGTCTGGCGCATGAACCCCCGTCGGTCGAGGGAAGCGGCTGCCTTCCGATGTCCCGAATTATTTCCCATGACAATCCTGTTGCGGTTACCTTTCGATCCGAGCATAGGGCAGCCGTCAGGCGGGCGATGTCCGAAAGCGGCAATGGCGTTGCTTTCGCTTGTTACAACCAGGAGGCAACGTGCACCCGGCGCCATTCCTCTCGCTGTTGCAGGCGAGCCGGGTAGTTACCCTAGTATTCCTGCGGGATGACGAAAGTGAAAATTTGGCTTCGGGCTATGGTTTGTACGGACAAAGTACATATCCAGCCGCCTCTTTGCAGAAGCGTCCCCCATGTCACATGCCGTGCATTGCCACGTGGAGTCGTTCGGGAATCCGGAAGACCACGCGCTTGGCCTCCCCCAGCTTAACCAGCAATACCTGCAAACCGGGCCAGGCCGATATGAGGGCCAACTGCAGCAGTTCAGGCTCGACGATGATGTCTTCGTGTATCACGAGCGGCTGAATGTCCCTACCTTGCAGGAAGGCTGTGTAAGGAGGGGGTGCCGGATGTTCGGCATCCCGCTGCCTGCCGATAGCCGTACGACGCTCTATGGGCGTTCGATCGGGACGTCCGTTGGCCATATTGCCGGCGGACGGGAGTTTTCTGCCCAGTCTTCCGGGCCGAGCGAGCATGTCGGCATCGTGCTCGGCGATTCGATCTTTGCGATGTATGCGGATTACCTCGGCGGGATGGCCAGTCTTGCCTGGGCCGATGAGCAACTGCTCAAGGTCGGCCTGCCGGCGCGGCAGCGCGCCTCGGCAGGCATCGTGGAAAGCCTTTGCACCGCCGGGGAAAACCGCGAAGCGCTGGCATTCCCGGCGGCCCGCATTTCCGCGCGCGACGATATCCTGGAACACCTGTTCTGCCTGCTGATCGATGCCGAAGCGCCACGGCGCCGCGGCGACGTGACACGGTTGTCCCACAGTGATGTCGTCAACCGCTGCCGCAAGTACATGCAGGCGAATCCCAGCCAGCCCGTCGGGGTGCTTGAGCTTTGCAGCCTGGCGCGAGTCAGCCGGCGAACGCTGCAGATAGCGTTCCTCGATGTCACCGGCGTAACACCGTACGTCTACCTGCGCACGATGCGCTTGTCGCTGGTTCGCAGGCTGTTGCGGCAAACCAGTGCCGACCGCGTGCAGATCAGGGATGCGGCGGCGCGCTGGGGCTTTGTACACATGGGCAGGTTTGCGGCCGACTACAACCGGATGTTCGGCTACCTGCCTTCGGAGACGCCGCGCGCCTAGACGGGCACCACCGCGGGCACGACCGGCCCGTCCAGGAAATGCGAGCGCAGCGGCCTAGGTAATTTCCCCAATCACATCTCGGCCGCCGGCGCAAAGTCCTGTTACTACCCTCTGCCGAAACCCGGCCTTGTGCGAACGCGGTGGATCGTAGACTTCTCCCGAGTTTCGGATATCGACACGAGGGAGAAGAAAGGATGAGGCAGCGCAAGTTCGTAGTCGGCCTGACCGCCATGGCACTGGCGGCGGGCATGTTGGTGATGGATGCCGGTGTCCTGGCAGCGGAGGGGGACGCGGATCTGACCCCGGCCGGGGCGCAGCGCAGCGGCAGCAAGGATGGCGCCATTCCGGCATGGGATGGCAAGGACACGCCCTCGGCCGGCTGGTCGCCGGAGCAGCCGCGCGGCGGGTTCTGGTCGCACAAGGGCGAGAAGGCGCTTTTCTCCATCGATGCCACCAACGTCGACAAGTACGCCGACAAGCTCAGCCCCGGCCAGGTCGCGTTCATCAAGGCGACAAAGGGCTACCACATGGATGTCTATCCGACGCATCGCAACTGCGGTGCGCCGGACTGGGTGCAGGCCAACAGCAAGCGCAACCTTGCCGAGGCCAGGATGGCGTCCGACGGCGTAATCCTGGAAAACGCCGTCCTGCCGGGCGTGGCCTTCCCGCGTCCGAAGACCGGGGCGGAGGCGATGTGGAATTTCCAGACCCGCTACCGGGGCATGGGCATCGTATTCCCCAGCTTCTACACGGTGCTGTCGCCGCGCGCGGGGAGCGAGGAGTGGGTCGATGCGAACCAGGAAATGACCCTGTACTTCCCGTGGGCGAAGAAGGGTGCTACCACGCCGGAACAGGTCAAGAACACGCTGCAGGCCGCCTACTTCCAGTACAAGTCGCCAGCGGCGCTTGCCGGGCAGGGCGCGGTGGGCGTCAACTCGTTCGGTGGGGCGGCCCCCGAAGTCTCGTACTACTTCCCTGGCCAGCGCCGCGTGCGCCGCATGCCGAGCTACGCCTATGACGCGCCGCAGATCGGCATGGAGAACCAGTACACGGTTGACCAGGCCTTCATGTTCATCGGCAATCTCGACCGCTTCGACTGGAAGCTCGTGGGCAAGAAGGAGATGTATGTGCCGTCGAACACCTTCGGCATCTACGACTTCCACGCCAAGCTTCGCGATGTGCTGGGGCCGCAGTACATCAGCAACGCCAGCCGCCGCTACGAGTTGCACCGCGTCTGGATGGTCGAGGCGACGGTCAAGGCCGGAGCCCGTCACACGGCACCGAAGAAGACCTTCTATTTCGACGAAGACAGCTGGCTGGCGCTGGTGTCCGAGGACTACGACGCGCAGGGCAAGCTCTGGAAGCTGCGCGAAGGCTTCCCGATCCCGGTCTGGGAAACGGGTGCCTGCGACCTGGAGACGTTCGTCCAGTATGACCTGATTTCCGGCCGCTACATCGCCGACGGCGTCACAGTGGGCGGCGGCAAGGATATCCGCTGGGTCACCGACTCGAACGAGCCGCGCTTCAAGCTCGACTACTACACGCCGGAAAGCCTGCGCTCACGCAGCGAACGGTAAGTCCCCAAGCGAGCGCCGCGCCGCCGGCGCTCGCCACATGTCCCGAATGCTCCTGGCACGACGCCGGCACAGACCGGCGCGGCCGGCGCTCGTCCATGCAGCCAACAGCGCAACGAGGCAACAGGCAAGACAACAAGAAGCAGGACAACCGGAAACAGGGAGGAAGAAGTGATTCAAAGCAAGAGACGCTGTATTGCCATTGCCGCCGCCATGGCGGCCATGCAGATGGGCAATGCCAGTGCGGTCGAAATCAAGGGAGAGACCGTCTACGGTTCGTTCGACTCGCAGATCACCACGGGGCTGGCCATGCGGGCGCACGGCATCGACTGCCAGCGCGTGGGCGATCCGAACGCGTCCGGCTGTGCCGGCGACGTGAACACGGCGCAGTTCTCCAATCTGGACAATGGCAACCTGAACTACAAGAAGGGCGACCTGTTCGCTGCGTATGTCAAGGGAACGCACGAACTGCTGCTGAATTTTCCGGAAGACATCAAGTTCATGGCGCGCGGCACCTGGCTATACGATGTCGCCGCCAGCCATACCGAGCGCTCCGACCTGACCAAGGACTCTTTCAACCAGGTGGCGCGCGACACGCGGCTGCTCGACCTGTGGGTCAGCAAGGGTTTTTCGATCGGCGACCAGAGCGCCCGCGTGCGCATTGGCAACCAGGTGATCAACTGGGGTGAAAGCATCTTCGGGCTTGGCGGCATCAACGCGACCAATGCACTGGACATCCAGAAGCTGATGGTGCCCGGCACCCAGATCAAGGAAGCCGTGCTGCCGGCGCCCATGATCAGCTTCGCATCGGGTCTGGGCCACGGATTCAACATGGAGGCGTACTACCAGGTCCAGTGGAACGGCAGCCGCCTGCCGCCGGTGGGTTCGTACTTCTCGCTGACCGACAATCTCGGCCGCGGCGCAGAGCCCTTTAACGTCAGCACGCAGAACCCGAACTTCTCCGGCACTGACGCCACGACGATCGCGCGGTCGCGCGACCAGGGGACCATCCAGTCGGTGCAGCAGGGCATCAACCAGGGCGCATTCGCCGGCCCGCCGTTCAATACCTTCGGCATCCCGCTGCAGCCGAACCAGTACGCCCGCAACTCGGGGCAGTACGGCTTTGCCTTCCACTACAAGCCGGAAGGCACGCAGCTCGACATCGGCACCTACGTCATGAACTATCACGACAAGCTGCCGGTGATGGGCCTGCGCCCCGACGACACCATCCAGGTCCAATACCTGGAGGATCGCAAGCTCTATGGGGTCAGCGCCAACTTCCCAGTGGGAGACTGGGCGGTGGGCTGGGAACTCTCGTACCGGCCGCGCGATGCCGTCGCGCTCTCGGCATGCTATGGGCCAAACGGTCCACTGGACATCATCAGTAACGGCGTGACCGGCGTCAATTGCCAGCAGTGGATCGACAGGAAACGGTTCCAGACGCACCTGACCGGCCTGCTCGCGCTCACGCCGAGCAATTCGGGTGGTTTCCTCAAGCTGCTGGGGGCCGATACCGCGGCGTTCACCGGGGAACTGGTTGCTATCTACTTTCCTGGCGTGAACTCCAACTCGCGCTTCGTTCGCACCGTAGACGGTGTGCAGGTCATGCAAGCCCCGGCACCGGCGTTGCAGCCATGGATGGACAGTTCGACCAACTCCACCCTCGGCTACCCGATCACGGCGGCCAAGGGCACCTCGCTGTCGATGGGCGCGACGGTGGACTTCAACTGGACCTATGACGGCAGGCTGATTCCGGGCTGGCAGGTCACGCCGGGCGTCACGTTCTCGTATTCGTTCATGGGCTACACGCCGACCGCGCTCGGCAACTACATGCAGGGCGCCAAGTCCGCCAACCTCTATGTGCTGTTCAACCAGAACCCCACCAAGTGGCAGGCCGGCATCAACTACACCATGTACTGGGGCGCCAATCCGCTGGCGCAACCGCTTGGAGACCGCAACTTCGTCGGCGCGTTCCTGACCCGGAACTTCTGACGAATTCCACGCGGGTCGCGCAGGCCGCAGGCAGGCGCGACCCCGAACCCACGCACTCTGGAAGTTTGCAGCAATGAACGGATTCGTACGACGCCTGGAAGGCATCCTGTTCGCGCACCGGACCGCAACGCTGGTGGTGATCGGACTATTTACGGCGGTGACGGCCTTCTTCGCCGCCCAGCTACGCATGGAAGCGGGCTTCGAGAAGCAGATGCCGCTGAACCATGAATACATCAAGACCTTCAAGTCCTACCGCGACGACCTGTTCGGCGCCAACCGCCTGACGGTGGTGGTGAAAGCGCGGCACGGCACCATCTGGACCCGGCCCGCGCTGGGCAGGCTCTATGACGTGACGCAAGCCGTGCTGTTCATGCCGAACGTGGACCGGCTCGGCGTGCAGTCGCTGTGGACGCCGAACAGCTACGTCAACGAGATCACGGAGGAGGGCTTTCGCGCCGAGCCTCTCATCGATGGCAACATCACGCCGCCGCGTCTCGATGATGCCGTCATCGGCCGTATCCGCTCGGCCACCAGCGACGGCGGCTTCGTCGGTACGCTGGTCTCGCGCGACCAGACCAGCGCCATGATTACCGCCGAACTGGAAGAGCGGGATCGCGACGGCAGGCAGCTCGACTACATCGCATACAACCATCTGCTCGAGAAGCAGCTTCGCGAGCGGTTCGAGGACAAGGACTTCGAGATCCAGATCATCGGCTTCGCCAAGCAGGTGGGCGATATTGCCGATGGCGCCTCTGGCGTGCTGGGATTCTGCGCGATAGCACTGCTGCTGACCGCACTGGCCGTGTACTGGTACTCCCATTCGGTGCGTTTCACGGTCCTTCCCATCCTGTGCTCGCTGACCTCGCTGGTCTGGCAGTTCGGCACGCTCAGGCTGCTCGGCTACGGCCTCGACCCGCTCGCCGTGCTGGTGCCGTTCCTGGTCTTTGCCATCGGCGTGTCGCATGGGGTCCAGCAGATCAATTTCATCGTCCGCGAGCTGGCGCACGGCAGGAACTCCATGCAGGCGGCGCGCAACAGCTTCACGGGGCTGCTCGTGCCGGGCACGCTGGCGCTGGTGACGGCCTTCGTCTCGTTCATCACCTTGCTGATCGTGCCGATCCCGATGGTGCGGGAGCTGGCGGTCACGGCGTCGATCGGCGTGGGCTACAAGATCGTCACGAACCTGGTGATGCTGCCGGTGGTGGCATCGTTCTTCCGCTTCTCCCAGGCCTACGCCGACGGGGCGATGGCCCGGCGCGAGCGTCGCTCCCGCTGGCTGCGCGGGCTCGCCCGCGTGGCGCAGCCGCGCACCGCCGTGGCCGTGACGCTGATGAGCGCCTGCCTGCTGGCAGTGGCCATCTATGAAAGCCGCGACCGCGTGATCGGCACGGTGGAGCCGGGCGCGCCGGAGCTGCGGCAGGACGCGCGCTTCAACCTGGATGCCAAGTCCATCGCGGCCAGCTACGACATGGGCCTGGACTGGCTGACCGTGGTCTTCGAGGCAGCCCCGGAATCGTGCGGCAACACGGCCATCGGGGCCTACCAGGACGATTTTTCCTGGGCCATGCGCGACGTGCCCGGGGTGGTGTCCATCAGCGGCTTTTCCAGTCTGCTTCGCACCTACAACACGGGATACAACGAGGGCTACCCGAAGATGTCGGTGGTGCCAATGGATGCCGCCAACTACGCGGCGCTTGCCACCGAGATCGGCCGGCTGCGCGGCTACATGCGCAAGGATTGCAGCATGACGGCCGTCCACCTGTTCCTGGCCGACCACAAGGCGACCACCATTGCCGGGGTGATCCGCGCCGTCAACGCATTCCGGGCCGCCAACGCACGTCCGGATGTGAAGATCAGGCTGGCGTCGGGCAATGCCGGCGTGCTGGCGGCCATCGACGAGGAAGTCGAGCGAAGCGAGCAGCCGATGATGCTGTATGTCTACGCCACCATCATGCTGCTGGTACTGGTGGCGTATCGCGACGTGCGGGCCATGATCGCCTGCTGCCTGCCGCTGACCGTGGCGACCTTCGTCGGCTACTGGTTCATGAAGGCGCTCGACATCGGCCTGACGGTGGCGACGCTGCCGGTGATGGTACTGGCCGTCGGCATCGGCGTGGACTACGCCTTCTACATCTATAACCGCCTGCAGGCACACCTGGCCGACGGCCTGCCTATCGCAAGGGCGGTGGAAAGCGCGCTGCTGGAGGTCGGCATGGCCACCATCTTCACGGCGATCACGCTGGCGATCGGCGTGTCGACGTGGGCGTTCTCCGCCCTCAAGTTCCAGGCCGACATGGGCAAGCTGCTGGCGTTCATGTTCCTTGTCAACCTCGTGATGGCGATGACGGCGCTTCCCGCCCTGGCGGTGGTACTGGAACGGTTGTTCCCGCGACGCGGTGCGGTGCGGGTTTCAAACTTCATGTCGCACTGAGGGAGGGCGCATGCAAAAACGGGATCTACGTAACCTGATCGGACTGCTGGCTGCGGCGGCCGTGACGCTGGGGGGGCAGGCATCAGCCGCTGCTCCGCAGGGCCAGGCGCCAGCGCCGCAATTGATGCTGGCGGTGCGCACGCCATCGGCTGCCACGGCTGCCATGCTCGGCGCCACGCGTGCCGGCAACCGGATCGTCGCGGTGGGCGAGCACGGCGTCGTGCTGCTTTCCGACGACAACGGCAGGCATTTCCGGCAAGCGCAAAGCGTGCCCGTGCGCGCGATGCTGACATCGGTCAGCTTTGCCGATGAAAAAAATGGGTGGGCCGTCGGCCACGCGGGCGTGATCCTGCATACCGGGGACGGCGGCGAGACCTGGACGCTTCAGCGGTCGGACACCGAGGCCGACCAGCCGCTGTTCTCCGTGCTGTTCAGTGACCGCAACCACGGACTGGCCGTGGGGCTGTGGTCGCTGCTGCTGGAGACCGACGATGGCGGACATACATGGCGACAGCGCGAACTGCCTGCGCCGCCCGGGGCGACCAAGGCCGACCGCAACCTGTTTCGCCTGTTCGCGGCGCCGGACGGGAAGCTGTTCATCGCGGCGGAGCAGGGACTGGTGTTGCGCTCGACAGACCAGGGCAAGTCCTGGCGCTACCTGCCAACGGGCTACAAGGGCAGCCTTTGGGCAGGCGCCGCCGGGCCAGACGGTGCGCTCTATGTCGCCGGGATGTGTGGCACGGTCTATCGCAGCGGCGACGGGGGGGACTCCTGGCGGCAGGTGCCTAGCGGAACGCACAGCGGGCTGACTGACCTTGTGGCGGCGCAGGGCGGCGTAGCCGGTGTCGGCATGGAGGGTGCGTCGGTCCGCAGCAATGGGACGGAAGGCATGGCCGCTGCCACGCGCCCCGACCGCGTCGACCTCAACGCCGTGGTGCTGGCGGCGGACGGCAAGTTGATCGACTTCTCCTCTCGAGGTCCGCTCGCGCCGCGGTGAATGAACGTTCCGCATCGGGTACAGACCCACCACGTCGCGCGGTCCCCAGAAGATCGCGTCAGTGTACGGCTTGAAGGTCTCACCACGATGCGGCTCGCTCCGGCCGCAAGTCTCTCGGGATCGCGTCAAGAGGCACCGCTACCGCGGGAGCGCGTGGCGATCATCGATACGCGGCCGCCTTCTGCGGGGTGTACAGCAGGAGGACCTGCACGCCGTCGTCGTTCGCGCCCATGTCAGGCAGTGCTTCATCGGCCGACACGAATACGCTCTCCCACTGGCCGAGGTCGTTGCCTGCGGCGCGCATCGCGCCAGCCAGCACGACGATGAACAGATCGCCTGCGCGCGGAGGCCGGTCGACGAAAAGGGGTTGCCAAGGCGGGAGGCGAAGGACGGTGACGCCCAGGCCGTCGTCGTCGAGTGGCACGACCGCCTCGCACGCGGCACCTGACAACGTACGGAGTTGATCGGGTGTATCGGTTGCAATCGGACCGGCCTGTGCATGGCGTTTCGGGCCGCGGATCATCTGTCCGCGCGCGCTGACCGGGATCAGGCCGGTATCGAACGCAGGCCGTATGGTGAAGTACTTGAGTCCGGCGTCTCCCGCGACAAGTGGGCCATAGCCGGTATACGCGCCCGCGTAGTGCACAGTCAGCGGGCGCAGCGGATGCCTGCCAATCGTGCCATCGCCGTCGATAAAGAGCTGGAACTGGTTCTGGCGATGAAAGTGCGCCGGAGCGATGGAGCCGGCAGGCTGCTCGACCAGAAAGACTGTCGGCGAAAGCTGTGGATCACGCCCCGCCTCCATCCATTCTGATTTGTGAAAGATGCAAGCGTGCCCATCCTCGAAGCACAGCGGTACTTCTCGCCGGGTAGCCTCCGCCCGGGCCCGGGTGCCGTAGACGATCATCGGGGTGTCCTCCTCATCAAGGTGTCTCCAGGACGTCAATTCAAAATCTGTAGCTTTCGTCTACGCGGTCAAGCAGGCGAAGCAGCGCCGGCCATTCGCGCTTGCCGAACGTATCGGCGCGGGCGTCCATGGCGCGGCGGGTGCCGTCGATCGCTTGCTGCGAGGGCAGGACGATCTCCGCGCTGGCAGCCATGGCGTCCACCTGCGTACGGCAGGCCATTTCAAGCCAGTAGATGCGACTGAACGCCTCCGCCACGCTCGGCCCGACCGCCAGCAGGCCGTGGTTGCGCAACACCATCACCTCGTGCCCGCCGAGCGATTGAAGCAGTGGCGCTTGCTGCGCCAATTCGACCACGGGGCTGTCGAAGTCGTGGTAGCCGGTCTTGCCGTGAAAGCGCAGCGCCGTCTGGGTCATCGGCAGCAACCCGCACGGCATGGCGGACAAGGCCATGCCGGCACGCGTATGGGTGTGAATGACGCAGTGAACGTCGGGCCGGGTGCGATGGATGGCGGTGTGGATCACCATACCGGCCCGGTTGACCTCGTAATCATGGTCGTTCTGCGGGCTCAGCAGGACATTGCCGTCCAGATCGATCTTGATGAGGTTCGACGCGCAGATCTCGCCATAGAGGTACCCGTAGGCATTGATGAGCAGATGCTCTGTGCCGGGAATCCGCAGCGTGATGTGGTTGTAGATCAGGTCTGTCATGCCGTAGCGGTCGACCAGACGGTAGCAGGCTGCCAGTTCCTGGCGTGCCCGCCATTCGACATCGCTGACGGACGCTTGCACGGCTTCACGCGCAATATTGTGGGAAGAGTTCATATTCTTCAGGATGCCTATTCGACGCGGATCTTGCCTGCCCTGATGACCTTCGCCCAGCGCTCGCTCTCCGTGACGAAATAGCGATTCAGTTGTGCCGGCGTCATGACGTCGGACTCCATGCCGAAGTCGGCGATTTGCCGGCGAACCTCGGGCTCGGCGAGGATATCGGTGACGGTGTGGCCCAGCTTTTCGATCACGCCGGGTGGCGTCTTGCCCCGGGCGACGATGGCGAGCCACGAGTTCGCCACCACGTCGGGATAGCCGCTCTGCGCGAATGTCGGCACGTCAGGCAGAGCCGGCACCCGCTTCGTGCCGGTGAAGGCAATCGCGCGAACTTTTCCGGACCGTATGTGCGGGGCGAAGAGCTGGAGCGTATCGATCATGACCTCGAATCTGCCCGCCATCAGGTCCGGCAATGCAGCGGCGGAGCCCTTATAAGGGATGTGCTCGAGGCGGATTCCCGTATGCATGGAGATCAGCTCGCCGGTGAGGTTCGCTGTCGAGCCGGAGCCCGAGCTGCCGTAGCGAAGCCGGTCCGGATGGGCTTTTCCCCAGGCCACCAGGTCTGCAACGGTATGAATCGGCAAATCCGCGTTCACCACGACAAGCAGGGGTACACGCGCCATCATCGCCACGCCTGTCAGGTCGCGACCGGTTTCGTAGGGAAGCTTGCTGTAGAGCAGTGGATTGAAAATATGCGCGGGCGAGGTCGTCAGCAGGGTGTAGCCGTCCGGGTCGGACCTGGCGACGTAGTTCGCGCCGATTTGCACATTGCCGCCGGGCTTGTTCTCGACATAGAAGCTGGCACCCAGACGCGCAGAGAGGCGGGTGCCAATCAGCCGCGAAACGGCGTCGATTGGTCCACCCGGCACCGAGGGCACCACCAGCTTGACCGGCCGCGACGGATACGCGGGTTCGGTGGCGTGAGACGCCGTGATACCGCAAGCCAGCAGGCCGGCTGCCGCAAGCGCGCCGGCCAGGCGCGCGAATCCGATAGCTTCTCGCATGTTCTTCTCATCTCCTGTTTGCTGCGCCTGAGTGACCGGCCGCCACGTTTGCCACGGTCAGGCGAGGAGCGCGACCTGCACATCCCGCTGCCCCTGGTAGGGATTGCGGCCGTGCCATACCTGGAGGTTGTCCAGGATCATCACGTCGCCGTCACGCCATTCCCAGCTATGGGTGTTCCGGTCGCACACGGCATTGATATGGTCGACTTCAGCAGTCTCCAGTCGCTGCGCGCTACCGAGGAACATGCCGGTCGGATAGCGCCGGTTCTTCCGGATTTCTGTGTCGAGCACTTCGGTAGCCGTGTGGGACCTGTGCAGCCCCGAGCGATATAGACGCTGGCCCGTCTGCGGATGGTCAAGGAACGGGTCAAGCGTCGCGAAGACAGTCAGCGAGCCATCGTCGTGCCAAAGCGGCTCAAGACCGCGCGCAGCACACAGGGCTTCAACTTCGTCCGGACTATCGGTATCGAACGCGTGATTCCAGCCGTACTTGTCCTGGTCGACGTACGAGGCATCGACCGTGCCTGTCTTCGGCCCATAGTTCAGTGCTGACCGGATGCCCAGCGACGCTATCTTCGCGACCAGGTCTTCGCCCATCTGCACCACGAAATTGCGGGCATCGGCGATTGTCGTCTCGCCGCCCACCGGCGCGGTCTTCCGCGAGAAGAAGGCGATCCGCCTGGGGAACTGCCGCCGATACGCCATCTCCGAATGCACGCCAAGCCCTACGCTGGCATCGAGCCGCGTGGCTTCCATCACCCGTCCGGCAATCTGCATGCGCGGTGCGCGTCCGCCGAGGTAGCCATCCCGGAAGGCGGGAAGCTGGTCGATGATGTCGGCGAAATCCGCAGTATCCGGTGTGGGAAAGCCGCGCAATACGATCCCGCCGTGGCGGGTGATCAGCGCTTCGAGTACGGGCATCACATCCCGGGTCCATGCGCGAAAATTTCCCCTGTCCCGCAATGCGTCGCCGTGCGGCTCGATGAAGAACGGCGGCTGCCCCGAACTCCGCTCGCAGCACTGCACGCCATTTCCCAAGGCCTCGGCCAGATCCGAAGCCACCATTGTCCGACCTGCACTCATATCGTCTCCGCTACGCCGTTGTTCCGGCCCCGTTTCGCCACCCTGCGGCGTTGCCGGGCGACGTGGCACAACTTTACGAATGCCGGCCGGGTGGCAGTGATTCCACTGATATGCCCGGTGATTCCAAAGCGGAATACTTGCGGGGAGCCCGACAGGCACCCAGGAGCGAGATGCGAATCGACGATCTTCGAGCGTTTGTGTTCGTGGCCCGGCATGGAAGCCTGCACCGTGCAACGGCGCAGGCAGGTGTGACCCAGTCCGCCCTGACGAAGGCGCTGGCCCGCCTGGAGTCGGAAGCGGGCATGCGGCTGTTTGACCGCACCACGCGCGGCGTAGCGCTGACGCAGGTAGGTCAGTCGCTGCTAGCCCGGGCCGAACGCATCGTGCTAGCGAGTCATGATTTCATGGACGAACTGGAAGGCCAGCGGTCGGGGCGCGCGGGCAAGATCCGGCTCGCCGGAACGCCTCACATCGTCTCGGTGTTCCTGATGCCGGTGATTGCACAGTTCCTGGCCAGGCGCCCGCTCGCCCGCTTTTCCATCGACACCAGCCTGACCCAGGGCGCGCTGCAGGCCCTGGTGTCGGGGGAGGCCGATTTCGCGTGCGGGGGATTAGTGACTGACGTGCCCGCTGGGCTGCTCAGCACCCCGCTGCAGCCGCTGGCCATGCAGATCGTCGCCCGCGCCAACCATCCCCGGCTGCGGTCATGGAAGACATTGGCGGATCTCGCCGAGGAACGCTGGGCGCTCCCGCAGCCGTCATCCAGCGTGTACCAGATCCTGGCGGAAGCGCTGGCGCGCCAGGACCTGCCCGCTCCACGCGTGGCCGTGGAATGGACCGGCTCAGGCGGCTCGGTTGCCGAACTCCTCAGGAGCAGCGACCTGCTTGGCATCGTGGCACAGCGGACATTGCAGCAGGCGGACGGGCACGACCTTTGCGCGGTCGGCGATCCGAGCTTGCTGCGACAGCCTGAGGTTGCACTGTTCTGGCGCGAGGATTGCTACCTGTCCCCGTTCTGTATCGAGTTCCGGGAAGCGCTCATTGCGTCCTTTTAGCTTCGCGAGCGCGGCGGGCAGTGGTCGCCAAAGCTCGGCCGGTTCTTTTCGGGAACAGCGGTACTTCGGCAACTGCTTGCCAGCAGTCTAGGAAGGATTGTGCGAATGACTGCAAGAGTTCGTTCCGAGACTCTCACTCATCCCGCACATCGGTGACGAAACATTCTTCCTGACGGGCTCGCATGGCCCGGTCCGGAGCGCCTTTTGCACTTGTGCCGCCGCGTCATCACGGGCCGGCACCAATCCCGCCCCGGTTACAACTCGCGTCATCTGGTTGGCCGAATCCGGATACTGGCGCCCCGAGCGCGACCCTATAGTTGCTCCATCCAAGTCTCCCCCAATACCAGCCATGCGTATTCCACACCTGCGACCGTTCGTGGTCGCTTGCCTGGCGGCACTTGCAGCGTCGGCGGGTTCCGCGACGGTGTACGGCGCGGCGCCGCTGCAGCCCGAGACGCTCAGCGTGCAGCCCATGCCACCGCGTGGCGATCACTTCCTCTATGCGCTCGAGATGTCCGCGCCTATCGACGCGCGCCTGACGGTGTACGACATTGACAAGAAGAAGGTCGTTGCCCAGCAGGGAGCGGGGTTCCTGCCCGGCGTGACGCGCTCGGCGGATCATCGCTTTACCTATGTTGCGACGAGCTACTTCTCGCGTGGCACCACCGGCGAACGCACCGATGTCCTGGAGATCACGGACAACGCATCTTTCCGCAAGGTTGGCGAGGTCGTCCTGCCGGCCAAGCACGCGCAGCAGGTGCCGTCGCTGTTCAATACCACGGTGTCGGACGACGGCGGCTTCGTCTACGTCACCAATATCACGCCGGCGACGTCGGTCTCCGTTGTGAACCTGGCTACCCGCAAGCTGGCCGGCGAGATCGACACGGCCGCCTGCGTGCTGACGTACCCGTCCGGCAGGAACCGCTTTGCATCGCTGTGCCAGAGTGGAAAGGCGCTGATTGTCACGCTGGACCAGGATGGCAGGGAAGTCGGCCGCGAGCAGTCGGCTGCCTTCATCGACGTGGAGAACGACCCGGTCTACACCCACGCCGCGCGCTGGGGCAGTGGCTACCTGTTTGTCACATTCAGCGGCAAGGTGACGCCGGCGGACTTCAGCGCAAGTCCTGCGCGGTTCGATGCGCCGTGGCAACTCGTCTCGCCAGCGGAGGCGCGCCAGGGCTGGCGTCCCGGCGGCCTCCAGCCGTTCGCGGCAAGCGAGGCTACCGGCAAGCTTTACGTCCTCATGCATCAGGGGGGCGAGGGATCGCACAAGGAGCCGGGCACGGAGATCTGGGTCTTTGACGTCGGGTCGCATGCCCGCGTGGCAAGGTGGAAGCTGGCGGCCGAGAAGCTGATGCCGATGGTGACATTGTCCGTATCCGAAGGTGGCAATCCGATCGTCTATGGCAGCACCTACCTCGGCGTGCAGGCGTTCGATGCCGCCAGCGGCAAGCCGGTGCATGCCGACAAGACGCTGGGCAGGGCCGTCGTTCAGATGTTCCCTTTCTGAGGGGGGAGTGATGGAAATCGATCCCGCTGTCCTTCGGACCTGCCAGGCGGCCGTCATCGTGGTGTTTGGTGCCGCCGGGTTTTCGAAGCTTGTGAATCCGGAGCGCTTCGAGCGCGCGGTCGCGTCATACGGCTTGCTGCCGGCGTTCCTTGTGGCCCCCGTGGCTCTGTGCCTCGCCCTGGCCGAACTGGCGATTGCCGCGGCCCTGCTTGTCGATCCGTCACGTCCGGCGGCCGCGCTCGCCGGGCTTGGCCTGCTGGGCCTCTTCCTTGTCGCAATCGGAGTGAGCCTGGCACGCGGCAACCGCGACATCGATTGCGGCTGCTGGGCGTTCGGAGGAAAAGGCGATGGTCATCCGGCGAGGCTCTCCGGATGGCATCTGGCGCGGCTGGCGCTGCTGGCGGCTTTCGTGGCGCCATGCCTGTTCGAGCCCGCCCAGCGCACAGTCGAATGGATCGACTATGTCACCGCGACGGGCGGGCTGGCCGTTGCCGGCGGCCTGTTTGTCGCCATCGATTATCTGCTGGCCAACGGTGCCGCAATTCAGAAGTTGAGGTCTTGAAATGTCAAATGCTCTCGTTGTTTCGCAAGTCATGCTGTGGGTAGCTGTTGTCGTGCTGGGACTGGTGTGCCTGGCGCTGTTGCGGCAGATTGGTGTGCTGTACGAACGCATCATGCCGGTCGGCGCCCTGGTGGTGGACAAAGGCCCGGCTGTCGGCGCAGTGGCGCCCGCCTTCGACCTGCGCGACCTGTACCAGAGCGAAGTCCGGATTGGCGGCATCTCGGCCGACGGACGCAGCACCTTCCTCTTCTTCGTTTCGCCGACCTGCCCGGTTTGCAAGAAGCTGCTCGCGCTGCTGCCGTCCCTGCAAGCCAGTGAGGGTGCCAACTATCGCTTTGTGCTGGCAAGCGATGGTCCCCGCGCGGAGCACGAGGCCTTTTATCGCAAGGCGGGTCTTTCCGCGTTCCCCTATGTCCTTTCGCAGGAACTCGGCATGGCCTACCAGATCGGCCGGTTGCCCTACGCGGTCGTGATCGATGGCGAAGGCAAGGTGCGCTCGAAGGGCCTGGTCAACAATCGGGAACATCTGGAAAGCCTGTTCGAAGCCAACGAAAAGGGAATGGCTTCGATCCAGGAATACGTGGCACGCCGCGATGAGCAGCACGCCCAGGCATGAGGAACAGAAACATGAAATGGATCGACGGACTCTTTGAGCGTTCCGCTCGCAGCGTCGCCCAGCGCAATGGCCGCCGCAGCGCGCTCGGCCGGATGGGGCGGCTCCTCGTGGGCGCGGCGGCCATGCCGCTGCTGCCGGTGGACCGCCTCGCCTACGCGGCCGGGCCGGCAGCCGCGCCCAAGCTGCCAGCGGGCATCGATGACGAGACCAGTTGCGAATACTGGAAGCACTGCGCCATCGACGGCTTCCTGTGCGCCTGCTGTGGCGGAAGCTCCAGCACCTGCCCGCCGGGCACATCCACCTCGCCCATCACGTGGATCGGCACCTGCCTGAATCCGCACGACGGACGGAACTACATCGTCTCGTACAACGACTGCTGCGGCAGTACCTCGTGTGGCCACTGCATGTGCAACCGGAACGAGCGGGAACGCCCGATGTACAAGATGTCGCTCAACAACGACATCAACTGGTGCATGGCGAGCCAGCCGTCCACGTACGTTTGCTCGGTTTCCGTCCTGCTGGGAGTCCAGGAGCAATGAGGACCACGACGAAGTACATCAAGGCCTGTCTGTCCCTGGTGATCGCGCTGGGCGTATCGGCAGGCGCGGGGGCGCAGGAGCTCGATGCGGGCAAGACCATCTTTGCGAAGAACTGCGCGGTCTGCCACCAGGCAA
This sequence comes from Cupriavidus pinatubonensis, assembly GCF_019602855.1. GTDB lineage: Bacteria > Pseudomonadota > Gammaproteobacteria > Burkholderiales > Burkholderiaceae > Cupriavidus > Cupriavidus pinatubonensis. The sequence continues at coordinate 123,286 of NZ_CP080768.1, read as the reverse complement.
GTGGCCAGGGCCAGGATGGCCTGGCGCCGGCGCTGACCGCCTATCCGGCCCGCTATGCGAGCACCGAGGGCGGCCGGGCACTGCTGGCGAACATTGCCCTGTATGGCCTCCTGGGTGCCATCCAGAACGGCGGCAAGCAGTACAACGGGAGCATGCCCAGCTTCCGCACAATGTCGGACGAAGAACTGGCCGGGGTGTTGAGCTATATCGCGCTTGACCTCTCCGGCGGGAAGGCGGCGGGCAGCCAGCCAATCAGCGCTGACGAGGTCAAGGCGCGCCGGGCGCAGAACCTCACGCCGACCGAAGTCAGGCACCTGCGCGAGCAGGTGCTCAAGGATGCGGGGCTGTGAGGCTTCTTCCGGCATGGCGGCCATTGACTGCGTGGATGGCGCTCGCGGCCGTGCCGCTGGCCACGAGCGCATGGGGGCAGCCGGCGGACGAGGCGGTCGCCTACCGGAACTATGTGCTGAATTGCATGGGCTGCCACGGCGCCTCTGGTGAAGGCGTGCCGGGCAATATCCCGCCGCTTCGGGGTGCCATCGGCCTGTTCGTGCATAGCAGTGCCGGTCGGCAATTCATCGTCCGCGTGCCAGGCGCGTCGAACTCCGCGCTGACGGACGATGAGCTCGCTGCGGTGACCAATCTCATGCTCGCGCGCTTTGGCGCCAACCAGTTGCCGGCGGATTTCAGACCCTACACTGGCTCGGAAGTGGCTGCCCTGCGCCGCCCGGCGTATGCCGACGTGGCGACAGTGCGCCACGCCGTGATCGAAGAGCTTCGCGGCCGGGGCGTACCGATGAAGTTCGACTACTGACACACCACCACAGCAGTCGCCGCACCAAATCAGGAGCAAATCATGGAGACGATCGATACTTTCTACATTGGCGGGACGTGGGTGGAGCCGGCGCCAGGCTTCACGCAGGCGGATATCGTCAACCCTGCGACCGAATCGGTGATCGGCAGGCTGGCGATGGGTACTGCCGGCGACGCGGACCGTGCGGTGGCCGCCGCGCGCGGGGCTTTTCGCGGCTGGTCGGAATCGACCCGCGACGAGCGTATCGCGCTGCTTGAACGAATTATTGCCTGCTACCAGGCGAGACTTGAGGACATCGCACAGGCGGTGCGCATGGAGATTGGTGCGCCCATCACGCTGGCGAGGAACGTACAGGCGACATTGGGGCTCGAGCAACTGAAGGCGACCCTGGCGGCCCTGCGAAGCTTCGAGTTCGAGTCGACCAGAGGCAGGAATCTGGTGCGACGTGAAGCCATCGGTGTGGCAGTACTCATCACGCCCTGGAACTGGCCGCTTAACCAGATTGCGGCAAAGGTGGCCCCTGCCATTGCCGCCGGCTGCACGGTCGTGCTCAAGCCTTCCGAGACCGCCCCGCTTGATGCGCGTATCTTTGCCGAGGTCATGCACGATGCTGGCACTCCGGCCGGCGTCTTCAACATGATCTACGGCGACGGCCAGACGGTGGGCGCGGCCTTGTCTTCGCATCGTGACGTCGACGTGGTATCGATCACCGGATCAACGCGCGCCGGCGTCCAGGTGGCGGTCAATGCGGCGTCTACCGTGAAGCGGGTGGCGCAGGAGCTTGGCGGCAAGTCGGCATTGTTGATCCTCGATGACGCGGATCTGGAAACTGCGGTACGCCATGGTGTGCTGCAGTGCATGGGAAATAGCGGTCAGACCTGTGTCGCGCCAACGCGCATGCTGGTGCCAAGAGAGCGCTATGACCAGGCAGTCCGGATAGCCGCGGCCACGGCCGACGCGGTGACCGTGGGCGATCCCGGGGACACCGCTGTCAGCATGGGTCCTCTGTCGAGCCGTGCACAGTACGAGAGAGTTCAAGGCCTGATCCACCTTGGCGTGGAAGAGGGCGCGCGCGTCGTGGCGGGAGGCGTGGGTCGCCCGCAGGGTCTGGAGCAAGGCTATTTCGCCAGGCCGACGATCTTTGCCGGCGTTCGCAATGACATGGCGATTGCACAGGAGGAGATCTTCGGGCCCGTGCTGGTGCTGATCCCCCATGATGGGGATGACGATGCGGTCGCTATCGCTAACGACTCCCCCTACGGGTTGGCCGGGTATGTCGCTTCGGCGGATGTCGAGCGGGCCCGCCGGGTGGCCACCCGGCTGCGTGTGGGCTCCGTACGCATCAATGGGGCGCCCATGGACCTGAGCCTTCCCTTCGGCGGGTACAAGCAGTCCGGAAATGGCCGGGAATTCGGCCCCGAAGGGATTAGCGAGTACCTGGAGACCAAGGCGATCATGGCCTGACCCGGACGGCGGCTCCTGTAGACATGAGCTCAGGAAGTCACGAGGCGCCGGTCCGATCCGGCCAAGAACGCTCTGCCATTGATCAATGACCATGCACACGATCTTTCCGAGACGCCTTCGCTCGCTTCTGTTCGTGCCTGCCGACAGCGAGCGCAAGCTGGATGCGTCGCTCAGGGCGGGCGCGGACGGTCTGGTGTTCGATCTTGAGGATGCGGTGCCGGAAAGCGCCAAGGACGAGGCGCGCCGAAAGCTTGCCGTTTTCCTGGAGCGCCATCGGACATCGATGGCCGCTGCGGTCCTGGTTCGTGTCAATGGACTGTCGTCGGGTCATATCCTCAAGGATCTCGCGACGGTCATCCCGCACCGCCCCCACGCGATTGTGCTGCCGAAATGCCGAAGCGTGGAGGATGTCCATCGGCTCTGCGATTTTCTGGCGGCGTTCGAGTGCGCTTTGCTGGAAGGCAAATGGGAGACCGGCATCATTGCCATGGCGACGGAGTCGTCCGAAGGCGTGTTCGGCTTGTCCTCTTACCGGAACGCGCCCATGCGGCTTGGTGCCCTGATGTGGGGCGTTGACGATCTGGCCGCCGACCTGGGCGCCTTCTCCTCGCACGTTGGTCGGGACCTGACAGCGCCATTCTCTGTCGCCCGGACGATGTGCCTGCTGGCGGCGGCGCAGGCGGGAATCGACGCGATCGATGCAGTAAGCACGAGCCCGACCGATGATGCGCAGATCTTTCAGGAGGCAATGCAGGCCAGAAGGGACGGCTTTACTGCCAAGGCTGCCGCGCATCCGGTGCACATAGAGCCGATCAATCGCGCCTTCTTACCGCAGGAGGAAGAGGTACGCTGGGCGCGGGATGTCATCGCCGCCTTCTCGCAGGTTGGCACTTCTGGGGTCGTTCGCCTCGGCAACGCAATGATCGACCGGCCGCACCTGCGTCTGGCCCACCGGATTCTGTGCCAGGTCGAAGGCGAGGATTGATGAAGAGTCCAGTGGGCCAGGTCTGCGGCATTCGTCGAGCCGGATAACATCACGAATCGAAATCTTTAACTTCGGATATCTCGTCACGCCATTGACAATATTGGGCCAGTGCTAGTGACCGGCGGGCGTCCTGATGCGCGGCGGGCATTCTCGGCGACGAGTCCACCTAAGGAATACCGACGGCATATAGCCGCGGGAGGGAGGGAGATGAAAGGTGTTCACGTCCTAACTGCATTCCTTCTGATGCTGAGCGCTGTGGCAGGCCCGGCTTGCGCCCAGGCTCCGCAAAAGAAGCCCAATATTGTCTTCATCCTGATGGACAACCTCGGTTATGGCGAGGTGGGCGTATACGGTGGCGGCATTACGCGGGGCGCGCCGACGCCGAGGATTGATCAACTGGCGTCAGAGGGTACGCGCCTGCTCAATTTCAACGTGGAAGCGCAATGCACGCCGAGCCGATCCGCAATCATGACCGGGCGCTTTTCCATTCGGTCCGGTACCCATTCGGTGCCAATTGGGGGCGGTGCCGAAGGGCTGACCCAATGGGAGGTGACTATTGCGAAGTTGCTTTCCGGCGCTGGCTATGCCACGGGTCATTTTGGCAAGTGGCATCTCGGTAGCGAGCCGTCTCGCCTGCCAACTGCGCAGGGCTTCGACGAATGGTATGGCATTCCGCGCACGACCGACGAGGCATTCTGGCCATCTGAGCCGACGCCTAGATCGCTTGCGCTGCCGCTGATGCAAATCATGGAAGGGCGCAAAGGGGAAAAAAGCCGCGACGTGGCCGTTTATGACCTGGAACAGCGCCGCCTGATCGATACCGAAATCACGCGTCGTACCGTCGATTTCATGAAGCGCAGCGTTCAGGCCGGAAAGCCCTTTTACGCCTATGTCCCGTTCACGCTGGTGCATTTCCCAACATTGCCGCATCCCTCGTTTGCAGGGAAAACCGGCCTTGGCGATTTTCCCGACGCGCTGGCTGAGATGGACGCCCACGTCGGCGAGATTCTTGATGCTGTCAACGCGCTGGGCATACGCGACGACACCATATTCATCTTCACCAGTGACAACGGGCCGGAAGCCACGTGGCCATGGCAAGGATCTTCAGGGCCGTGGCGCGGCTACTACTTCACGCATATGGAGGGTTCCCTGCGCGTGCCCTTTATTGTCCGCTGGCCCGGTCATGTGCCTGCCGGCAGGGTGAGCAATGAGATTGTCCACGAGGTGGATACGTTTACGACGCTCGCCCGCATCGCGGGGGTACGGGTACCCGGGGACCGCCCCATAGACGGAGTCGATCAGACCGAATTCCTGCTCGGCAGGTCGGAGAAGTCCGGTCGGGATGGGTTTCCGGTCTATGTGGCAGACCGCCTGGAGGCGGTCAAGTGGCGGAACTGGAAGCTCGCATTCTATGAAGAGCAGCGCGACTGGTGGACGCCGCCGGTCAAACTTGGCTCCCCGAAAGCTTTCGACCTGGTGACCGACCCGAAGGAAGAGTATCCGGCTACCGGCCTGCGCAACACCTGGGCCGCGGGTCCGATCATGAAGGTAGTCGAGGACTTCCAGAAAAGCCTGGCGCAGTATCCGCCCATTGCACCAGGCACCCCGGACCCTTATTCGCCGCCAACAAAGCGAAGGTAAGCCGAGGCCGAAATGTCGGGCGTCGACTTGCCACGCCGAGAATCATACCCGCGATACCCCGACTTCTTCATGGCATGACCTAACAGGAACGATGAGGGCAAGCATGCGGACCCGATCTCTATGCAACGCCGTCCTGGCGCTACTGTTGCTGGGCATCATCAATCAGGCAGGCGCTACCGAAGGCGCGCTGGGCCGGCCGGTGACGGGCATGAGCGTGCTGCCGGACGCGGGCATTGTCCCTGGCGAGCCCGTGTGGATTGGCAGCATCGCAATGTTCTACATCGACGGGTCGATTGGCGGTGGCAGGGAAGTCCCCGTCGCGGGCAAGACAACGCTGGGCGTCAACGCCGAAGCATTCTTCGCCATGGGCACCATCATGAAGGTATGGGATACCGGTACCGGACGCTGGAACTTCGCATCGAGTTTTACGCTCCCCTACACGTATACGAAGGCAAGTGCGGCGCTGAGCGCGGGTAGTGTGCAAGGGAACACGGGGGACTCATCATCCGACCTGTACGACATCACGTTCTCGCCGATCATCGCAGGCTACCATTTTTCGGAGTTCGAGCATGTCGCCCTCAGCCTGAACATCTGGGCGCCGACGGGAAACTATGACAAGAGCAAACTGTCGAGCCCCAGCCTGAACACGTGGACATTCATTCCACAGGTGGCTTACACCAAGCTGTTTTCTGCACAGAACCTGGAACTTGACGTGGTCGCCGGGCTTGAGTTCTACACCCGCAATTCCGCCACCGACTACCAGAACGCACTGCTGTTCACCCTGGACACCATGCTTCTGAAGCGGTTTGCAGGCGGTGCTGGGGTCGGTCTGATCGTGGGCACGACGCAACAGATCGGAAAGGACTCCGGACCGCTGGCGGACCGGTTGAACGGCTTTCGTGGCCACGACTGGGCGGTGGGGCCAATCGTCACATACGATACCAAGGTTGGGACAAAAAGCCAGCTCTCGCTCAGCTTGCGCTGGGTACCGACGGTATCGAGCAAGAACCGGCTTGACAGCACCCGCTCCTTCATGGGGACTGCTACCCTAGTGTTCTGAATCTGGCGTGCTTGACCTCAACGCTTTGCAGGTAGATCGAGGGGCGTCGTCGGCAAGTTGCCGCGCGTGGCGAAGGTTATCGCGCACTGTGGTCAGCTCTGCATGGTTTGCCGCGGCATGGGGCGCGTGTGGACGTCTGCAGTTCAGCCAACTCGGCCTTTCGACGATGTAAAGGCGGATGGCCGAAAATGGCCGATCTCGGCCGTAGGAGACTAATCTTGCCCCTCATCTGGCGGCGGAGCAAACCTCGCAAAGAACTCGTCGAGTTGCTCGACCGTCAACTCGCCCTGGCCGATCGTGTTGGGCGTGACCTGCGCCGCAAGTATCTGCTGCATCGTATGCGCTGACGCCGCCGGCGTTGGGCTACCAAGCTCGGCCTCGACGTTCACCAGTTCGGACATTGCCTCGTCGGAGAGGCCCACGACAGTGGAATCCGCCGAGCGGGGGTGATGGGCCATGCCTTGCGCCGCGAGGACCGAGTCAGCAATCCAGCGGGGCGAGCCCGGCGGCTGTCGCAGCGATTCGCTCGCTTCGCTGTCCAGGATCGCGTCAAGCTGCTGGTCCGGGGTCATATCTGCTGGGTCGACCAGGTCATCCAGCCCACTTGGCCAGCCCGATGGGGCACCGGTTGCAGACGGCGAGTGGACTTCGTCCTCCTCATCAAACTGTAGATCCGGCGGCGGCGCGAAGACAAATTCCTCGCGCACATGGGAGACCGGCGGCGGGCCGAGTACTTCCGCGATAGGGCGGCGCATGAGCGCAAGCGGATCAGGCAAACCGTGCTCATCGAGCACGCCGGCGACGGTGTCAAATGCACCTTCAGTCGCGAGCACCGCGGCAAAGTGAGTCACCGGCGTGCGGCCGACGGCAGCATGACCTTCACCGAGCAATTCGTCCTGGGAGATCGCGTCATCTGCGGACTGCGCGGCGCTGGCGGGGGCGGCACCAGGAAGCCCTGGCTCGGCGTACCCGACGGGGAAGGTCCCGCCCAAACCCAGCGCGTGTTTGGCCGCCAAGTACAGCACAATGCCGCGCTCCATCGGAGCGATCCCTCTGTCCACGGTATCGAGCCCTTTTGCGACCTTGCCGAGGGTTTGGAAGAGCGGCAGCACCGGCTCCGACGTTGCAGAAGCCACGTGCGAAAGGGCGGGTACCTGCCGCACATAGCGCAGATAGTCGAGCATGCGCTGGTGCACGTCGATGGATCCGCCAGTGCTCGTCGTGCGAATCGGCATGCAGAGTGCGGCGACGTCATCGTCGGTGGATGGGGCAACCTGGAGGAAGCGGTTGATGTGGAACTTCTGATTGTTGAGCTTATTGAGCCAGCTCCCCATATAGAAGGAGCTGATGCGCCGTGTTACCCCGAGCGCGTTCATGACCCCTTGCCCAGGCTTCATGCTCTGCATCTCGTTGAACGACACCCGCTCGATTTCAGTGATTGAGGCGTTTTCTTCGCGGCGGAAGTTCTGGCCGACCTGCTCGAACCGGTTGTAGACACTCACGTAGGCCTTGCCGACGATCTCGCGCACGAGCTCCCAGGTCTTCTTGGGATCGTCGATCTTCATGAAGACCTTGTTCACGGTATTGCCGAGCATGGCGCCGGCTTCAGCCGCGCGGCTGCCTTCCGTGAGCTTCTCAAGGTCCTGGGTGGCGGCCATGAGCGACAAGCCCAGGCTTCGCGCCTGGGCGAACATCACCGCGATACCGTCGGCGAAGTAATAGCCCAGTTCGTCGAGCGCAGCAATGTAGGGGTAGGGTGCGTTCGTCGCCTTCGAATCGAGCAGCTCCTCTCGCGTTCCCTCCAGCTCTGAACCGAGGTTCTTGGCCATCATCACGCGCAGGCATGCAATGGTCAGCTTCCCGAGGTTCTCTGCCTCCTGACTGGACTTCTCAAGGGAGGGAATAAGCAGGAAGAGGATGCGGTTATGGAGCGCCACGTCGATCATGTCGATCTCGGAGAACGCGGACCGGAAGATATAGCCGTAGGTCTTGTCGAGCAGGTTCAGCACCGGCATCAACTGGCCGGTTCGGTAAGCGTGCTGCTCGTACGCGACGTTGTCCTGGTCGTTCGAAGGGGCACGGCCACCGGGGCGAGCAGGCCCGCCGCCTGCGGCTGCCGGGTCGGCAATCCGGTTGTTCTTCTTCAGGAGTTTCTCGACCTGGTAGGCCGGGCAGCCCGAGTCCAGATAGTTCTTGATGCCGACATAGCCGTACGACCAGGATTGGTCCGCACGTTCCTGTGCTTCGTCATAGCCCTCGAGGTAAAGCTCCTCGATCTTGGGCAGGGCCAGGTAGTCGATGATCATACCGACCGACAAGGCGGTACCCTGGGTATCGCGCTTGTAGCAGAGAGCGGTAATCACGGCACGCCATAGGGCAAGCGCCTTCTCCTGCCAGGCCTTGCCATCGCCTTCTGCCTTCGGCAGCAGGTTCGCCCCCATCTGGATGATGGTGTCGGCATCGGCCCCAGAAAACGGGTTGATCTTGTTTGTGCGCCGGCGGCGAGACCGGGCAACCTGCTGGGGAGTCTTCCCGCCCAGCAGGAAGTTCAGCACCAGGAATGAGTCGTCCCGCCCGAAAGCGCGCGCCATGGTGTAGCCGTCGGCGGGAAGCTTGTTGTCTGCCTTGCCGTCCGCGGCGAAGAACCCGCTTCCCCAACAGAGCGCGTTATAGAAGATGCCCTTCAACGTCTCCGATTTGCCAGAGCCGGTCGACCCAAGGATTAGCCAGTGCTTGCGGAGGTCGTCGTCACTCAGCCAGCACTGCTTGAACTTCTCGAACGGCGAGTCGGACCTGACGTCGCCAATCAGCAAGATGCCGTCGCCCCTCTTGCCTTCCGGATCCGTCGTGCCATTGGAGGCCGGATATCGGTAGGGGAGGACGCTCTTCAGGCTCATGACGCCCCAATGCGCCAGCAGGAATGCCGGGGCTACCAGGGGCAGCAGCACGGGAGCCGAGCTGCAGAGATACACGGTCGGTCCGGCGACGAACAGGAAATTCGAAGGCTTCGACAGCCACTCTTGGGCCCGCTCGCCCCACGGGCGCACGTCGGCTATTCGCCGGCTGATGGGAACTTCGTGATGGGATTCGATGAACTTCGTCACGGCGCTTGATAGAGGTGGTTGCGAACGACGGCGAGCGGGCCGGCTTATGCGTCCCGCAGAACGTGTTGGCAGACGGCGATAGCGCCGAGGAACACAGCCGCGGCATGATCGCGGCCTTTGGGTGAGCCGATCAATTGGCCGATCAGGGAAAGGTCTGAGTCGGGGGTGTCGCCTGCGGCGATACCGGTGACGGACCAGTCGATCAACGCCGCTCTCCATGTCACGAGGATCGGGGCCGCCGTCCCACCACTCGGATGTGCGCTTTCGCGGATCCTGGCCAAGCTAGGCCCCATGGCCTCGGCTAAGGCTTTGACTGCGGGTGCACCCCCAGGCGAGCGGCCCGCAGCGAACGAGATAGCGTCGCCCGCGACTTCCAATAGGATTGCTGTGATCTCCCCGGCGTCGCCCTGTGTGACTGCGGACACGACCTTCTGCGTGGCGCTGGGCACAAGGAAGCGATCAATCCCGATTCCTCGGGCCCCCTTCAGCACTGCGTCTGTGAGACGCTCGAGCTCGATTGTCATTGGCGGGTCTCGTTTTGCTTAAGGAACGCGGTGAGGGTCTCGGCCGTATCGCCGCCGGCCGCAACGACGCCGTTCGGGGCAATGATGGTCGGGGTGCCGGTGAGCCGCAGATAATGGAAGAAGAGGTTGCCGGCATTGACTTTGGTCGTGCCCTCCTTACAGGCCTGCGACTTCGCGGCGAGCGATTCATCACCGGCCAGGGTCTTCTTCCACGAAGCGACTGGGTCCTTGCTGCACTGGATACCGATGGCCAGGTCTTCCCCGCCGGTCTGGAAGCCGACCGGAATGACGATCGGCTTGTATCGGGCGGGGACTTGCGTCCAGATCGGCTCCAGAGCGCGGCACGCCGCGCAGGCTGGATCCGCCAGCACATAGAAGGGCACCTCGCCGCTGCGCAGCTGAATGCCAACTTTCTCGCCCATTGCCTTGAGGTTGCCCATGTCAACGTCATTGAGCCGATTGCCTGTCACGTCCATGTCGTTCTCGGTGCCAGACGGAGCGATCGGGGCCAACTGGGATAGGGGCTGAGGAAATCCTGGCGACGCTAGAACTGCGCCCGAGGCGATGTCTGGTTGCGGCGCTGGCTCGCTGCGCTGGGGTTGGGATCGATGTCCCATCGCAAAGACCAGGCCCGCTACAAGAATGCCGCCGGCGGCAAACCCGCCTATGGTCAGGCGTTTGTACCGGCTGAATCGGCTGAATCGGGCCAGACGATGGACAGGGTCGACCTGCGCGGCCGGCGTCTCGGGCGGTTTGCCGGGGCGCAGGGCAGCCGGGATCTTTTCCGAAAGCTCTCGCTGGACCTCCAAGGCCGCCTCGCGGCTGGGGGCATCGAGTCGAACGCGGCTGATTGGTGCTCCTGTCATCGGACACACCAGCGAGAGGTCAACAATATAGCGCCGACTCCCCGACGAAAGCGCACTTGCCTCCTCAACCGAGACGCAGTATCCGTTGGCAAACGCCGTGGCCGGGATAGCCGCTGTGGTCGCGCCGCCGTCGGCGACAACGGCGGAAATGGAAAGGATGTCTACGGCGCTGGGTGCAGTCGCCGGCAGCAGGGTAACTTGAACGGTCGAGCGTTGGTTCTGGTTCATGGGAGATTCGGTGGTCGGTCTGTGCTTAGTTGTCGCCGGCGGGCGGCGGTGGCGGCGCGGTGTTGATAGCCGCAAAGGCATCAAGGATGGCGTTGTTGGATGTGCGCCAGGTATCGGTCTTCTGCCACCAGTCTTCGTTCTCGTCGGCGCTCGTCCGCCAGGTTTCCCATTCTTCGGTCAGTCCCTGATGAACATACTTCGACAGCACGATGTGCTCGAAGGTATTGGTGTCCTCCCGCCGACGGATGGGCAGATACCCGAGGCGGGCGCAACGGACTTCGAACTCGGCCTGGCTGAAGGCAATGGCCCCTTCGGTATGAGGTGTCTCCCGCCCCTCGGAGTCGAGCACGTAGAACATCACCCTGTCAGTGGGCTTGAGCCAGATGAACGACCACGGTCCGAACTTGCCGTTGCGTCGTGCCTGCTTCAGCAGGCCAAAGAGGAATGTGTATTCCCAGTGGTGAATCTTGGCCAGATTGCGTGCGAGTGGATGCGCCCTCCATTTCTCGAAGGTTTCGATGGCGAGCGGAATCCCCAGGTTAGCCATACCAGATGGGGAGCCGAACGCCGAGAGGTTCAGCGCGTCATAAAGGCGGCGGCTTTCCGTGCGTCCAGATGGGCCGCCAAACGCGTACGGGGCCATGATGGCAAAGATGACCTTGCCGGGATCCGAGAGCCGGTCGGGGAACACCACCTCGTCGGGTTTGCGCTTCATGTCGCGTATCAAGTTGACGATCTGCCGACCGAGAAAGCGCTTTTGCACGATCATTTCCCCGCCCAGCTCGATCCCGCGCTCAGCCTGTAGATGTCGCTCGAGGCGATCGGCGTGGATGGTCAGCTGGCTATCCCGGTCCGCGTTGGGGTCGTCCAGCCGGTCGGACGCTTCGTCCATGACTAATAGTGGCTTGCCGCCGACGCGCGCGGCGCGCAAGAACTCGTCCGGGAACGTCTGGCGTCGCCAACCAGGCAGCCGGTCGTCGATCAGTGCCTTCTGGATCTTTACCACCGGCGCGATGTCTGTGAAGACCGAAATCATGTCTTCAGCTAGCTGCTCTGGTGTCAGCTTCTTGTTCAGGCGTGACCGCTCGACCTTGCGGACCTGACGCAGGAAGAGAAGCGCCGCCACGCCGAAAAAGGCGAAGGCTGAAGGGCGCAGTGCAACGTTGCAGTAGCTGATCCAGTCCAGCAGCCCAATCCGGTTCGGGTATGACCGATAAAGGGTATAGGTGGCATTGAGGTCCGCGGGAATCGAGCCGACGACCGTGCGCGGCAGCCAGTGGTACGGGGCGGCGAGGAGATCGAGGACGGGGGTGAAGTAGTAGACGACCAGATGTGAGCCGACCATCCAGATCAATCCACCGAAGATGGCGATTGTCCCGACGATCAGCAGCGCCCAGGAAAGAACGCCGTCTTCGTCCTTCTTTGGCTGTGTCATCAGAAGGCCCCGCGTGCGAGGATGCCCTGGTACGCGCCCCAGACCTTCCGGATATAGATCTCCTGAAACTTCGCGGTCGGGGAGTGGTACTTACCAACGGCGCACCAAATATCGGCCGCGCCCGACCGGCGGCACCAGTCCCATTCAGACCGCAGTGCGTAGCTTTGAGCCATCAGGGCCTGGCACATGTTGGTCAGAAGCTCGCTCTTGGGGATGCCGAAGCGCTCGACCATGGTGCGCCCCCACGAACGGCTGTTCACCTGCGCGGGTCCCCAATCCTCGCTACCATCTTTGTTCTTGCCGACAACACCAATTTGACCGCCGGACTCGACTTTCATGATGGCCAGCAGAGCTACAGCCGGAACGTCGTACCGAGCTGCTGCGTCTGCAACGCATTGGGCGGGGATGTGCGCCGGCAACTGGATCTCGCGCTGTGCTCCCGCTGGGGTTTGTGCATGTACGTTTGTCAGGGCGGCCAGTAGCAGCCCGAAGCCCGCGAGCGGGGATTTCAAGGGGAAGGGGATCTTCACTTGAGAAATAGCAGGGAGAAGAAGTCGGGACGCGCGAGGAAGGCGCGGAACGTGATCAGGGCACGCAGGTCGATTTGGGACTGGAAGAGGGCGTACTGGATCATGCGCGCGGCACAGATCACTGCGCCAAGGCCAAACCCGAATACGCCAACCAGGAACCCCACAATGCCTGGAAAAAACCAGATGACGCCAAGCGTCAGGCACAGTAGCGCCCAGGTAGTGGCGAGCATCGCCCACTTGGCGCGAACTACCGCGCGCCGCTGCTCGATCAACTGCTCTGGTGTCCATTGATTGCGAACGAACAACGCTTCGAACGCAGCACGCTCGTCGTCTGCATCGATGATGGGCGCCGCAGCTGCCTGCGCCCTCAGATCCTGGAGTTGTTGGTAGGCAGACTTAACGCGCTTGCCTGCCTTGATCGACTCCGAGGCAAGACGGATATACGGCGTGGCGAAGACCTTCGCCAGTGAGCTTGCGATGCCCATCAGAGTTCTCCGGTTTCACCGCCAGGCGGCAAGGTGCGCTCATCCCGGATGGCCGCTGCCAGCCTTGCCAGGCTATTGGGATTGAAGAGGGCGGCCCACGAGCGGCTGCTTGTCACGTGCTCGCGCATGGCAGCAAGCTCGGACACCTCGATGATCAGCTTGGGGTCGATTTCCTGGAACGCCCGCGCGGCCTCGAGGAGAAGATCGCCAGACAGTCGCTTAAGTAGCGCATTGACCTGCTCCAAAGCGTGGCTGCGGGCTGGCTCCGGCTGGCTCACAATCTGTGGAAGACCGGCAACCAGCTTGCGCAGCGCTGAGCGCTCGATCTGCGCACGGCCGAGGGGACTCTGGGTGCCGTAGAGCACGCTGGCCACGCCATCGGCGAACAATCCATGGATTTCACGCTCGACACCGCTCATAGAACCGCATCGTCCTTTCAATAATATTGCACGGCGATATAGTACTACGAAATAAAGGAGCGGAGGACAGGGGGCGGGGTAGAGGCGGCCACGCTGCGAGACCGCCGAGCCGAAAAACTGCCATCTATGAGCAGGAGTGGGTCATTCCCGGGTGCGGGCGGCGAGGTACGCCGAATCGGAGATTTCCCCGCGCGCGAGCAGTCGGGCCGCGGCGGCAGCCTCCCTGCTGCGACGAATCTCGCCCGCAATCGCGCCACTGGCTTCAAGTACACGCTCATAGGAGCGGCGCTCCTGATCAGTGCATTGGGACGGCGCAGCTTTTCCGGCCGCAATCGCGGCATCGAGGCGGGCGAGGAACTCCCGCTCGACCATATCCGGACCAGCGCCGGCCGCGAAAACGGAATTGACATTCATCCGGGCGCGGCCCGCCTCACCAGGCAGGCGCATGGCTGCGTTCAGAAGGCGTTCGCCCGCCGGCGGGATTGCCGGCAAAGCTACCGGCTTTGCCGCGGGAGCACGAGGCGGGCGCGCCAGTGCCGGGTTCGGACTTTCGATCCCCTCAATCCGCGTCATTCGCGCCCTCAAGTCCGCCGCAAGGGGGCTCGAGGGATCAAGCTTCTCGATTGCCCGGGCGGCGCGCTGAAGGAGGCTGCGCTTGCCAGCCTCGTCGGCGGCGTCTGCCTGTTCGGCCAGTAGCTTGCTCAGAGCCTCCCCAATCCCCAGGTGATGCTCTTCCCTGAAAGCCGCTGGACCATGGGCACGAACGTATTCATCGGGATCCAGATCATCGGGTAACAGGAGAAACTGGAACCGATTGGCGTCAGCATAAGGAATGACCAACAGCAGCGCACGCAGCATGGCCTTGCGCCCCGCCGCGTCCCCGTCCATGACAAAGAGTACGTCCCGGGTGTGGGCCAGAATCTGCTCGATCTGGCTTTCGGTGACGGCGGTGCCCATACATGCCACAGCGTTCTTGACGCCCTTTCCGGCCAGGGAAAGCACGTCCATGTAGCCTTCGACTACGCAGGCACGCTGGACGGCGCGAATGGCGCTAGCCGCCTCATAAAGTCCGTAGACAACCTCGCCCTTATGAAAGATTCCGGTCTCTGGCGTGTTGAGATACTTTGGGCCATCGTCGCCAGGTAGGACGCGGCCGCCGAACGCGATTGGCCGGCCCTCCTTGTCCCGGACGCCGAAAATCACCCTCTTCCTGAAGAAGTCCCAGCGGGTATTTCGCTCGGGGGTGATCTTCTCCTTTGAGAGACCGGCGGCGATCAAGTCGGTATTTCTCGCATAGTCGTTACCAAACGCGCCCTTCAGAAAGCCAAATTCGTCCGGAGCGAAGCCAATGACGTACCGGCGTGCAATCTCCGGCGTAATCCCGCGGCTTTCCAGGTACGCGATGGCCTCGGGAGAGCGTACGAGCGCTGCGATGTATGCATCAGCGGCAATCCGGGTCACCTGATACAGGTTCTCAACCGGCGCCACTGGCAGGGCAGAGGCTTCATTCGGCTTGGGCCTAACCACCGGTGTCGGCCGGGGCATCAACTGTGGCGCGTCTCCGGCGTGCGGGAACGGGATGCCGGCTCGCTCGGCAAGCATTTGCACGGCTTTCGGGAAAGGCAAGCCGTAAGTGAGCTGCGCCCACTTAACCGCGTTACCCCCGGCTCCGCAGCCGAAGCAATTGAAGAACCCTTTTTCCGATGAGACCGAGAGGGAGGCTGTGCCGTCATTGTGGAACGGGCACTTGCCCATGACCGTCGTCCCGCTGCGCCGTAGGTCGACAGACTCCGATACTAGGTCTTCGAGGTCGACGGCCTCATTGACACTGTTGATAAAGGCGTCGGTAAGGCGTGGCCGGGGCTCAAAACGAGGGCCGGGCTTGCGGGCGGAGAAGCTCATGGCTGCCAAGCTTAATATTGTGTATTGCCATACTACCACGCAAGATGAGCATGGAACCTTGACACTTGCCAGACCTGTTATTAAATTGCGAACCAACATACTAAACAGAAATAAAAGGGCCAGACGCCCGATTATTTTGGGACCACCCCGATGAGCACCAATCCGGATCCGTCCGCGCTCCAGCAGTTACGCCATCAGCTTGTCGCAAGACTCGACCGGCTGCCCCAGCGCGACGCCATTGAACTGTCCGATGCCAACGCGTGGATCGACTATGTGATCGCGAACATGCCACACGAGGCGTCGTGGCACATGGCCAGAGCCGGAGGCATTGGCGGCAGCGAGATCGGCGGACTGGTGCGCAACTACCTTGGCCACCGCGCAGATTTCATGTTCAGCGCGCACGACTGGGCGATGGAGAAGCTTCTCAAAAGGCCTCCGACCCCTACAACTCCGGCGATGCTTCGTGGCAAAGAGTACGAGAACACCCACCGCGGTCGGTTCTACGAGCAGCTCGGGACGGATCGCGATGCGGTTGCGTATAAAAAGCTGTCGAACGCCAAGGGCACACGGCCTTGGATGCGATATTCGCCGGATGACCTGGTAGTCCTGCCGCGCCAGGCGATGCAGACCGCAGCGGGGGAGGTCATGGTCCAGGGCCGCTACCTTACCGATTACAAGGCGCCGACCTCGGTCGACGATTCCGAATCTGTCTCCTTCCAGTACACCGCGCAACTGCACCAGGGCGCCATCCTCTGCGCCGAGCAGGATATTCAGATCAACGGCGCGATCCTCTCCCAGTTTGACTGGGCCAACTGGCGGCTGCGTAACGACTTTGTGCCGATCCGGCCTGAGCTATGTGACCTGATCCGGGAAGCGGGCGACCACTATTGGGGGTGCGTGTTGCGCGGGGAAGTTCCGGCCTATATCCGAACCGCGCGCATGCAGATCGAGGATGCGCAGCGCGAGGCGTGGGCACCGCACGCGGCCCGGATCGCGCGCCAGTTGGCGCTATCGAAAGCGCTTGAAAGCGCGGCGGAGGCGGAGCGCAAGCGCCTTTTGGGAGGACTGGAGCTCAATGCCCGCCGTTTCGGCGGCGAGCGGCTGGTGTTCCCTGGTGACTTGGCTGTCACCGCAAGCGCATCGGTCAGCATCGAGAAGGCCCGCGAGCTGCTTGGCGAGGCGGTGATGGCCACTTGCACCAAGAAGTCGAGCGGAAAGCCGAAATACGACACGGAGAAGATGCTGGCCTTCCTGACCGAGCAGGGCATCGGGCTGGACCAGTTCATCGTGCCGTCGTACGACAGCTCAAAGATCTACCAAGCGCTGGCCGAGCATGGCCATGACGCTGATGCCGTGGAAACCGAGACCATCAAGTTTGCTGCGGACAAGAACCTCAAGGCGCAGGCGGAAGCCTGGGTCGAATCGAACTTTGCCCCGCTCGCTGCGCCGCAGGAGAGCGAGGGTGAGGAAGACGACGGGCAGTCGGAGCACGAGGCGCCCGCCATCCCACGCGAGCGCGCCTAACCGGCCGGTCGATCTCTACAAGCCCATCAGAAATCTCTAAAGGAACAGATCATGGCATTTACCCAACGCGGGCCGGGTCAAGGCAAGGTGACTTTTGCCGAGATCAACGCCAAAGAAGGCATCATGAAAGTGAACACCGGCGAGCGTGATCAGTCGACCGGTAAGACCATCTACCAGGTGGTCGATACGATTGAAGGCCAGATCAACGGCTTTCAGATCCGCGACCAGCCGAGCAACAACCCGCAGTACAAGGATAAGACGGTCGCAACGATCTACTTCGCGGACAACACCGCAGTCAGCTTTTCGCTGAAGTCCGGTGGCGACGCTACGTATTTTGGCGCGCGCTTGGTTGCAAAGCTGCTCGGCTCTGATCTTGGTCGGCCGCTGTCGATCACTCCGGGACTTACCAAGGCGGGCGAAAAGATCGGCGACAACCTCGTTAAGTCCGATATGGCCTGGGTGAGCGTAAAGCAGGACGGCGAACCCGTGGCGCCGAACTATGGCGTGGACGGTAACGGTGCCCCGATGCAGGGTCTTCCCGCCGCGCCTTTCCTGAAGCTCGCGAACGGTGGCGATTCCAACCAGCGTGACTACTCCGCACTGAATGAATGGGTCAACGGCGCGACTGCATACCTGCAGGAGACTGTTACCCAGATGCGGGAGGCTGCGAAACAGCCTGACCAGCATGAAGCGCAGGCTGGGACACCGGAGGAAGACTTCATCGATCCGGACGAAATTGCCCGTGCTGCTCAGCAACGCGAAGCTGCTTAATCCTCCTCTCAGGGCGCAGTGACCACACAGCGCCCATTGGGCCTGGCGCCTCACGGCGCTGGGCCCTTTTCCCTTAATAAGTAGTCCATCGGTCTCCGGTGCACGGAGTCCTAACCTTGCATCGGAGTGAGCGATGTCCGCCACGACCAAGTGGATCGACCTGAATGACCCCGTTGGCGTACGCCTTCGTGTTGCCTCCCTGGAGAACCGGCTGCTGTATGTCATTACGGGCATCAAACCCGGAACGCGGCTGTTCACCCGGGTCATCGAAGAACTGAAGTTCCGCTCGAGCCCGACTGGCGCGTATCTAATCCGGCCGTTCCAAGACGGAGAGCAGGCGCGTCCGAGTGAGTTCCGATCCATCTGGCCAGGCGCTGCGACGCGCGTCATGACCCGCAGCGAGTTCTTCATCGATCTCGATGCAGCCCGCCGCTCTCGGGCGAACCGGGAAGAGGCAGCCAGCCAGCAGCGAGAGCAGGAAGCCGACGAGCTCGCGCGTCTGGTCGCGTCCGGGCTGTTCCTGGGCCGCAACGCCGACGGCGCACGGATCTTCGAGGACATTACCGGCCGCTCCCTAGTCACCGACGGCGGCGCAATGATGCGGGAGGGCGCGGGTATGGCCCCGACTTCCTTCCTGCGCGCCTCGACCGAGCGTGACCTTATCGCCTGTGCGCAGGGCTTCCTGCGCGAGGTCAGCCTCGGGGAGATCCAGCGGGAGGCTGACTTCCACCGCTTCGTGCGGGCAACGTTCCCGGATGTGCCTGCGGATGTCGCCAGCATGCGTATGGCCTGGAGCGCTATCGAGGCAGCATTTGTCGAGCACCTCATGCGCGAGCACGACAGTGCCGCTGCGGCCTGGGGCGATGCCGTTCATATCTACGAGTCGATGCCCGGTGGATCGATCACGCGGGAGGTAGGCGCGGCTCCAGTGCCAATGCCGGTCGCGTTGGCTGCGCAGCGCCTTCTTGGCGTTGGGGCAGCGCAAGAGGGGGCTTCGGAACCCAGCGTGCTCATTCCCTCGGCTGGGAATGGTGCTGCCTTTGCCTGCTACCCGGAAGGCGTGAAGATTCTCGCGGTTCGGTCGGAATCGGGCAGTGCGCTTGCCGAGGCTAACATCCACTGGAATCTGGGCGTGACGTGGGCGGATAGCGTGGACCCGCAGGCGCGCCACGATGGCATTCTCGCCCATAACGTGGACTGGCAGGCCGGCGCCCGGGGCGAGGGGGTCGCATCGCCGGCGGTGCTGGCAGCGGGCCTGTTGCCTGGCGCGCGCGCTGTTCTGACCCTCGACGCCGGCGAGATGCAATCCGACACGGGGCGCCTCGCGCCGGAGATGAGGCAGTACCTGGCCTCCCTTGAGGCCGTGGGTACGATCGAGTACGCCTTCGACGTCTCGCGCGCGCTAACCCAAGCCGGCGGCGCCCCGAACGGTACTCGGGTGCTTGTTTTCCGTAATCGGCCGCGACGCGCCGAGGACCAGAGCTATGCGGAAGCCGATAAGTTGCCGGTCTGCTTCGACTGGGACGGCGTCAAGACGATCGTCGACGAGACGCTCACTCTGCGCGAGAACGCGACTGAGATCGAGGTCGACCCGGACGAGCCGATCAAGGTCGGCGACCTGCGAGAGGAGAACCGTTACCAGCGCCCGTACGCTGCCTTCTCCCGTACCGGGTCTGGTAGCACTATGGTGCCAAAGAACCTGCAGGCGTCGCTGAGCTATGCACTCGCAAAGCTGGAGGAGGAGCGCGGCCAGATCGATGAGTTTGTCGCTCACGAGCTGGGCATGGGCTACGAGACCCTGCCCGAGCGATTCTCGCCCGAACAGATCGACGCCATTTCGCTGATGATCAACCGTGTTCAGCAGGGCCGCGGCGCGATTCTTGGAGACGAAACCGGGATTGGTAAGGGCCGCAGCCTCAGCGCGCTGGCCGCGTGGGCGAACAAGCAGGGGCGCCCGGTGATCTTCTTCACCGACCGAGCCAACCTGTTCTCCGATCTCGCCCGCGACTTGATCGATATTGAGGAGTGGGGCCGCTTCCGCCCGTTCATTACCAATCAGGACGGGCAGATCCTGGACATTGCAGGTGAGGGCCAAGTGCTCGCAGAGCCTGTGCCGGCGGCAAGAATGAAGGCGGTTTTGGCTGAGAACCTTTCCCCCGAGCAAATCGGGGCGAACATCATTTTCACGACCTACTCGCAGGTCAACTCCAAGGATTCCCCCAAGGGTGACTGGCTGCTTAACCACTGCCAGGACGCGCTGGTCTTCTTCGATGAGGCCCACGTGGCTGCGGGCTCGGACTCGAATACTGCCGAGCGCGTGCACCAGATTGCAGAAAGCGCCTGGGGCGTCGTCTACTCGTCCGCAACTTGGGCCAAGGCCGCAAAGAACCTTCATATCTACTCGCGGGCGTTCCCGGAATCTGTGAATATTCAACAGGTTACCGACGCCATGAACCGCGGCGGCGAGGAGTTCGGCGAGGTGTTCTCGGCGATGCTGGCCCGCGATGGCGGCTTCATCCGTCGCGAGCACGACTTGTCGAAGATCGACTTCGTCGTGGAAGTCGACTCGCTGCGCACGGACCGCAATACAGCGGTCGCCGGCCAGGTATCGGAGATCCTTGGAATGATGGCCATGGTCTCCGGGGAAATCGACCACCTGCTGCAGCGTGCAAACTCGCATACCAAATCGCTGTTGCTCGCTGCGCAGGCAGCGCGAGAGCAGATTCGGAAGGCAGAAGCCGCTGAGGAAAAGCGGGAGATCGAGGCAATTGACGCGATCGAGCTGCAGATTGCGCGGTGGGACGCGACCGCTTCCAGTACGCTTTCACAGCGCACGGCCGCGCAGGCTGAGCTGGCTAGCCTGATTGCCGTTCGGGGGCCAGCCGACCCTCCGTCGCAAGAGGAGTTGGCTGTCTCGGAGCGAATTGACCAGTCCGTGACCGCACTGGAGACTGCCGAAGCCACGTTGACAGGCCTGCGGGCCGAACTGGCGCAGGCGAAGGCGGCCGCCCGAGCCAATGCCCGCACGCGCGTGGGCCGTGCCCGCCAAAGCGCTACCCAGGCCGCCGGCCGCCTCTTCGCCTCACGATTCGGGACCGGCGGGGCGATTTATCAGGCGATGCGCCGCACGCTGGCTGCGCTTTCGACCGACCATGCCATCGAACGTGCCCTGAAGGCTATTGAGGCGGGCCGCCGGCCGGTGATCGTGTTCGAGGATACCGGCGAAGCGATGGTGCGGCAGCTTATTGAGGAAGAAACGCTGCGCATGCAGCGGGCAGCTCAGAACGCCACGCAGGACGACACCGGCCACGACGCCGAGCTCGTCAATCAGGCGACGCAGATGCTCGACGAACGGATCCGTGCGCAATCGCAGGTGGATGCCATCCGCATGCCCACCCTGCGTGACCTGATGAAGGCGCTCGTGAGTCGGCTTGGCGCCATCCGGGCGGTGGACGTTAGTGCGGACGGTGAGGACGGCCGGGCCGACGACGATGCTGACCGCCTCGGTGGCTTGGCCATTGCCGATGTTCCGGGCGTCACAGCAGAACAGGTGGCGGCATACCGCACGGGCATTGAGCAGATCATCGAGAGGATCGCCGCGTTGCCGGAAATGCCGATCATGCCAGCGGACGTGATCAGGGTCGGCTTGGAGCAGGCTGGGCAGCGCGTGGGGGAAATCTCCGGTCGCGGGCTGCAACTCACGCCGATCGATGCCTCCCGGCCGGCCGGCCTGGCGAAGATCAGCAAGCGCGCCCGCAAGAAGACCGACATCATGCGCACGGTCCGGGACTTCAACTGGGGTAACCTGGACGTGTTGACCATCAACCGGGCGGCCGCCACGGGTTTGTCCCTGCATGCGTCGCCGCGCTTTGGCAATACTCAGCAGCGCGAACTGATTGAATTCCAGATCCCGGAGAACCCTACCGAGCGGATTCAGCTGTTCGGCCGGGTCAACCGCTTCGACCAGGTAGTGGCGCCGCAGATCACTATTCTGACCACCGGTCTCTATGGCGAGATGCGTACGCTGATGATGCAGAACCGCAAGCTTGCGGGTCTGTCGGCGAACATCCGCTCGTCGCGCGACAACGCCGCCTTGATTGAGGAGGTACCGGACCTGCTGAACCGGTTGGGAGACGAGGTGTGCCGCGATTACCTGCTCGAGAACCCCGGTGTGGCAGGGCGGATGTCCATCGAGTTGCGCAGCGCCCAGGACGCCGCGGGCCTGGCCAACAAAGTCACGCAGCGCATCGCGCTACTGGCACCGCGCGACCAGAAGAAGGTCTACGATGACCTGTACATGGCCTACGACGACGCCGTGATCCAGAATGAGATCGCCGGCGAGAGTTCCGGCATCAAGGACAACGACTGGCGCGCTCGTACCGAGCGCGAGGTTCTGGCTTGGGGGACGGACCAGAATCTCGAGCTCCTGAGCGCATTCGACGGTCCGGTCTACTTGCGCGACGTGGCATACGAGAAGGATTACCAGCCGCTGCAGTGGGAGCAGCTGGAAGCGCGCATTGCTGATCAGATCGAGAGGCTCAAGGACTCGGACCGAACCGGTCGGGTGCCGGTTCGAGGCGTCGTGCGTTCTATGACCGCGCCAATGCTGCGCACACTTGATCGGGAAGCCTCCGCGGCCGCCCCGGAGCGGGCAGAGCAGTTCGCCCGCGCGATCTTCGAAGAGATC
Source organism: Cupriavidus pinatubonensis (assembly GCF_019602855.1). Taxonomy (GTDB): domain Bacteria; phylum Pseudomonadota; class Gammaproteobacteria; order Burkholderiales; family Burkholderiaceae; genus Cupriavidus; species Cupriavidus pinatubonensis. Next base: position 100,847 of record NZ_CP080768.1, on the reverse strand, counting down.
ATCGACGCGATTCCTGCCGATGCCATCCCCGGCACCGAGGAGGAGGCTTCGGGCAAGCTGAAAGGGCTGGCGGCGATTGGCGGCAAGATGCTGACATTCGGCGCGCGCGTACCCGGCAGTGAAATGGAGTTGCGCTTGATGGCGCTGATGTCCCGCTCTGGGGAAACAGCGACAATCTGGCACTCCAACCCCGAGGCCGCCCAGATGGAGGGCAAGCCGGCCGGCATGCAGTGGCGGATCAACGTGAAAGCCGCAGTGCTGAGCGACGGCGAGGCGTGCGCGGGGGCCCTGCGCAAGCTCAACACTTGGAACGCCGAGGACATGCCGAGCGACGCGTGGTGGGTGGAGCGCTTCCGCCGTGAATGGGGCACCGATCCCAAGTTCGAGGCGCTCACCTTCATGCCCGCAGCGCGCAAGGCGGCCGAAGTCCTTGAGGCGAAAAAGCTGATTGGTCTCGCGCAGACAAACTTTGGCACGATCGAGGAGGCCCTGGCCGACGGGGAGCACAACGCAGTCAAAGAATCCCATCAGCGCAAGCTGTTTGCCGAGACGGTGCTACCGCACCTGACCCCGGGTACCCAGATCTGGGTCCGGGAAGAGGAGGGGAGCAAGTTTGCCCACTTCTTCGCCGACCGCCGGATGGTGATCGTGGGTGTCGACATGCCGCCGCCCAACGAAGAGAGCATGCTGTCGAAGTGGCGCTTCCACCTGGCCAGCCCTGGCGAGGAGAAGCCGGTGATCCTTTCCGCCTCGCACTTGCTCCGGCGTGCCGGAGCCGCGCCTGAGTTCCCGCGCATCCACATCGACGGCAGCCTGTTCAGTCGCTCTAAACGGTTCGAGCTGAAGGATGCGGCACGGCGCTTCAACGACTTCGAGCCAGGCCCGGTGCGTATGACGAGGTCGCTGCTTGTCGGCAACCTTTTCCAGGCGGCTGAGTGGGCAGCGGCTACCAAGAAAGGCACGGCTATTACCTACACGGATGAAACCGGGCAGCGCCACCGGGCGATCTCCATTCATAAACGCGGGTGGGGCGGGGAATCTGAATTCAGCGTCCTGTCGATGCCTCTGCGCCTGCACCAGAAGGGCATGATCGTCAATTTCATTGAGGCTGCTGTCAGCGGCCGGGGCGACCCCGACCACGTCGATTCCGGGCGGGTATATGCCCACGTCTCGTTCAAATCCGCTCTATCGACCGGTCAAGTCGGGGCCAAGAACGAGAACTGGTTCAATATCGATCTGAACAACAACCGAATCGAGATGGACCTGGACAAGTCCGAAAAGGCCAAGTTCGTGAAAACGATGCGCCAAGCCATCGAGCGGGACCAGAAGGCCTGGGCGGTCACCCATCCCGACCAACCATATCCGATCAACCTGGCGCTTTCTGCTACCAAAACCGGCAAGTCGGAGAGCCGAACCGTGATGTATATCGGCCTTCCGGAAACGTGGGAAGGTCGTGAGCGGCTGATCAACGCGATGGTGAAAAGCCAGGGTTTGCAGCTCTACGTGTCGCGCCGTAACCGGGGCTCATACCGCACGGCACGGCTGGCCGAGCAGCGCTATTACGAGCAACTGATCGGCCCACTGGCGGACGAGCGCGCGGCACGCGTCGCGGAACAGGAGGAGCGCAGGGCGCAGGTCCGGCAGCTGCTGGCCACGAGCGCACAGGCCGAGGCCCCAGCGCAGGAGATCGAGGTGCACCAAGTGGCCGCAGGCGCAGTAATTGATGTCGTGGGAGAGCCGGACCGATCCGACGCCATTGGCGACGCGCTCGAAGAGCAGTCGCGAATTACCGCTTCATCGCGCGAGCTTGGCTAACTCTTTATCGTGTGAGGTAGAATATAGAAACGAAATAAAAAGGAAGCAACGTTGAGAATCGAGCGCCTATGGATCCCCGAGAAGCCGAGTGTCGGGAAGGACATCGTGCAGGCCCTGGTCAGGACAAAGCGCGCGAAGGTTCTCAACGCCAAGTCGGCGGCGGCGGACGGATACTTTGCCCTGGATAGCGGCGACGTCATCTGCCCGCTCTTCGGCCACATGCTGACGATGTTGCCGCCTGCTTCGTACCTGACCAAAGAGCAGAACGCCGGGAACTACTTCGATTTCCTTCCGCTCGTCCCGCAGCCATTCAAGTTTGCGCCAAAGCCAGACGTGGATGCAAAGGGAAAGGAGCATCCACCGAAGCGGTTCAATCTGATAGGCGAACTGTCCAAGAAGGCGGGCCAGATCGTCAATGCATGCGATATCGACCGGGAAGGCCAGCTCATCTTTGATGAGATGTTCATGTACTGGGGCCTCGATCCCGCGGGCCACAAATTCCTGCGCGCCAAGATCACCTCGAAGGCCGAGACCGATCTTGACCGGTCTGTCACGGCTTTGGAAAGGAACGGCGCGGAGCATTGGGTTCGCCAACGGATGGCCGCCACCGCTCGCCAAATCATGGACTGGCTGCTGGGAATGAACGGATCAATGGCCTACCAACAGCTCACTGGGGTCAAGACCATGTCGGTCGGGCGTGTCCAATCTCCGGTCCTCGCCATGGTGGTGCTCCGCGACCTGGCGATTCAGACGTTCAAGCCTCAGACCTACTATGTTCCCGTCGTGCAGCTGGCCGATGGGACGACCCTGCGCTGGGAGAAGCGCAAGGATGCCGCAGGTACTGCCGGATTCGACTCAGCGGGCCGTCTGATCGACAAGGCCCTGGCCGCTGGCCTGGTGGGCGCAATCAAAGCCGGAGCGAGGGGCACCGTCGCCGTGGCAGCCACCACGGTCGAGCGGGAAAATCCCCCCCTGCCGTTCTCAATGGGCCGATTGCAAGCGACTGCGTCCAAACAGCATGGACTCTCGGTCGAACAGGTCACCAAGGCTGCCCAGAATCTCTATGAGAAGCACAAGGCGATTACCTATGTGGGCACCGACTGCGAGTATCTCCCGAGCGCGATGCACGCCGATGCCGGCAAGGTAATCGGGCAACTGGCCTCCCTCTTTTCTGGTAAGTGTGCAAAGGCGGACCCGGCACGCAAGTCGCGGGCGTTCAACGATGAGAAGGTGGACGAGCACTTTGCAATCATCCCAACCGGCTTGGTGCCTGCGCTGTCGGACGCCGAGTATGCGGAGCGTGCAGTCTACGAGACGATCGTGCTCCGGTACCTCGCCCAGTTCTACCCGGCGTATGAGTACGAAAAGACTAGCCTTGTGGTGATGTTTGGACCGGATGAGTTCCGTGCCTCGGCGCGCCGTGACCTAGTGCTCGGTTGGCGTGAGTTGGAGCGGCCGGAAGCCACAGAGGCAGAGGGAGGGCCCGCCGATGGCGGCCACCGCGAGTTACCGAAGCTCGAAGTCGGAAAGCAAATCGCGGCCACGGGCGTCACGCTCGAAACCGGCCAGACCAAGCCCCCGGCCCGCTACGACGAGGCCAGCTTGATGGACGACATGATCTCGGCCTACAAGTTTGCCAAGAACGATCGCGACCGGGAGTTGCTCAAGGAGACACAAGGAATCGGAACTTCACGCACGCGTGGTCCCATTCTTGCGGGCCTGCTCAAGCGTGGATTTCTGCTGTCGACCAAGAAGGGGAAGCGGTACGAGATCACCTCCACCCCATTCGGTAAAGAGACCATCGGTCGCCTGCCGCCGTGGCTGACCGACGTCGCGACGACCGCCAAGTGGGAACTAATGCTTAGTGCCATCGCGCGCGGTGAGGCTGACATGCAAAGTGTCATCGATTCCCAGGTCCAGTATGTAAAGACTGTGATCGAGCGGGCCAGGATGCAAGTCTCGCCAAGGACAACAGCGGCGAACGAAAAAGGCGCCGGGACCGCGAAGCGGGCGGCGTAAGTCGGGTACCTACCCATAACGACCACAAACTTTGGAGAAACCTGTGCAACAGAACAGCAACCCGGCACGCCCCGCGGAAGGGCGAGCAAAGAGCCTGTTGAACGATCTGCTGTCATCAATGGACGGGCGGCCACAGGATCGAGCCATGTTCACAGCACTCTTCGTCGAGGGGAAGACTTCGGCCGAAGTGCGGACCGACATGAACCTCACAGAGCAAGAGTACCAGGACCGGCACCTGGCGATGATGCGCCGCTTTCGCAGCGGCAGACAAATAGCGGCGTAATAGGAGACAACGAAATGAAAGCCGCAATTCGGAAGGCCTACGCTCTTGATACGCCGCCAGAGAGTGAAGGGACCGGTCCTGACGCTTGGAACGTCGAAGGCGCCGCTCGCTTCGCCAATCGCCTGCTGTGGTCTGCTCTGGTAGACATCGTGGCAGTCGAAAAGGCAATTGCCGCCAATCAGCCCGTTTCGCCAGAAAAGCAGGAGCTGGCCGTCGACTCTCGCGTGTGGATTGGTGGCGCAGAAGATTGCCCAGTGACCTTTGACACCTGTGTCGAGCTACTGTTCTCGTCCGAGATTCCGGATCTGGCCGACAAGTTGCGGATCGCGATCGAGGCGGATCCGGCCCGTGTTCTGGCTCTCGTCGAAGAAGCTATGCGCGAAGCGGAATATGAGTCGACGGTCTATCGGTTCATGCAGCGCGGCCCGGGCGAGCAACAGGCCGCGCCACTGGAGGAGTACCGCGTGCAGGCCACCGGCATTGTGGAGCGCACCTCCATCGCGGAGACCGCGGCCGCAGCGATGTTGGTCGAAGTTCCCGCGCTTCCGGTTCAGAGTGCAGTTGCAGTTAGAGCGCTGGCCGGGGGCCAATATCTGCTGCCGCTGTTCGACGACCCGGACGAGCTGGACCAGCTTGTCAGTGCGTATGACAGCCGGTCAGCGCGGTATGAACGCGCGCGAGGGATGTGACATGGCAGCGGTCGGCCTGGCTAATCCAGAAGATGTGCTACCCATGCAGCGGCACTGTCCCTTTCGCTTGCTTGCCCGATATTCCGAGCGCCAATCTGTTCGATTCCATATCGGGGGAGCCGAAATTCCGGCGGCGGCTGTGTTTCAGCCCGAAGCATTCGGTCCCGTGATCGCCATTGAGGCTGAGCGGGTGTGGCGGCGGATGGAAGGAGGTTACGGCCATGGTGCGTCCCTGGGGATCACACTGAGTGCTGACACAGAGGCGATGTTCGGGGTCAACGCTACGTTTCCAGTCATCGGCACAGATGTCGCCTCGACGATGCGGATTCTCGCAATTATTGAAGGGGCCACACGGGTGCTCGGCCTGGCCGCCGGCGCTGACCTCGACCTTGCAAAGCATATCGAGGCATTTGATCAGATTGACTGGTATGCGGACGGCTTGCCGTCCATCCCGCTCCCGGAAGACTTCAACCCGGACTTCCGGCGCGAAGCGAACCTGCCCCGCACTGAGAAGGAAAGCCACCATGCCAACCCCAACGAACACCAGCGTACCTGAAGGTGAGGGCCGCGGTCGCCTTGGTATCGCCTCCTCGGCGATCGTCAAGATGGCAAGGCGCGGCCTCGTTCCGACGGGAATGCCGTCTGCGGACCTGGCCACGGCGACCGGTGCTACGCTAGGTAGCGGGCTGGCCGCGAACGCCCCTGCCGCGCCTGTCGTACGCGTGAAGGGGAGATCTACGGCGGAGGCGCTGCCGGCGCTCGCCAAGGACAGGTATGCACCAAAGGCGACTCCGTTCGGGGCAAGCGTGCTGCCGCGCAAGGAACTGCAGATTACGGCGGCCGCCGCCAAGGGCCTCACCCAGCTCGCCGCCGCAGTGTCCCTAGACCCAGGCAGTGGGCCAGAAGTGCCGCGCGAAGTGCGCGTCGCTGCGCTGAATCAGCTTGTGGAGGGCGCGCACTTGACCGCCGACAAGCTGGCGCGCACGCTGGTTGGCCCGAAAGGAAAGATCCCTGACTACCTTCGCGCACGATTGCTGCAGCAGGCTTGCTTCTACATTCATGAGCAATGGTCCAAGACTGGAAAGTTTGACGCGCAATCGCTCCTGGCCCTGAGCGATGACATCTTCAATGGGTTTGTGCCGGCGATCGATCAGCAGGTCATCGACCTGTTCCACCACGCAGCCGACTACCGGAAGGTGGATGAGCGAGAAGTGGCACGGAGCCGCTTGCAAGTGTCTGCGACCAAGGCGGTTTGGTCACTCCTCGACGATGTGAAGACCGTCAAGATTTCCAAGTGGGACACAAACGCCGAGCCGGATGCCGTGTTTTCCTTCGGACGTCCGCCGGAGGACGTCGCATCTGATCTTCTCACGGGCGTGCTTAAGATCGTCAACGAGAACAAGGTGGAAGTCCCCGACGTGGATATGGCCACCTCGTGGATGCAAGGCGCCATGGGGCGCGCGGCGACGCTGGTCGGAGCCGAATACCGATTGCTGACGTCCAGGATCTTGGACAACGCCCACCGAAATGAGCTCCTTAGCCAGCAGGCCCTGGCTTCTGCAACATCCCTGTATCCGGCACTGATTGAGAAGGCGGCGGTGCGAGCTCGAAACGTATTTGTAAAAGTCGAGACGGAAGCAATGAACAAGCTCGATGTTCAGCTGTTCAAGGAGTTCGTGAAAGACGCTGCCTCGACCAGGCAAACAACCAGAAGCCCTGCGCCAGCGGGTACATCAAATGCGCGTGCAGATAGCGAATCCAACCAAGAAAATGAAAATCTCAACAATCAGCCGGATCAGGCACAACGTCCGTCGTTTAGTTTTCGTCAGCGTGGCTAGTTTGGCAGTCGCCGGGGCTGCTGCTCATGCGGATATCGCCGACCAGTCGTGTGCTGATCTGGAAACGGCGAGGCAGACCGGCATCAACCGTGAGACGAGCAGGATTGACGCGTCCGATCAAAAGGTATCGGATTCGAGCCAAGCGGCACAGAAGTGCATGCTGGACTTCGGCATTGGGTCTGGCGCCAGCATCGGCGCTGGATCGACTATCGATGGGATCCTGAACGGGCTCGTGAAGAATCTGCAGTCTTCGGCCTGCGGCGCCCTTTCGAGCCGCAGTGTCCCGGACATTACACAGGTGGCGAAGAATGCCGGAACGCAGGCAACGAGCGCTGCGACGTCCGCAGTCAATTCCGCCGCAACGTCTGCCACGCAGACTGCCGCATCCTCAACCGGTCTTTGGGATCGGCTGAGCAGCGTACTTGGCCTCTAAGGGAGCTCAGGATGAAGTTCGTAAAAGCTTCTGAGGCAACCAAAGTTGGTGTCGCCGCGGCCTTGATGGCTGCGGCGAGCTCTGCTTCGGCCGTAATGGTTTGCAGCGTCGACGTTGCTGGAAAGATGCAGATCCTGGATCGGATCGACGCAAGCAGGGACTATGTGACTGATCGCATCGACACGATGCGCTCCGATGTCGTGAAGGCCATCGGCGAGCAAGGCAAGCTCCTCGCCACACAGGCAGCGAAGGCCGCTGATCAGGTGAGCACCACGACCCGTGGCACGACGAGCGAAACAGAGCGTAATCGTACGCAAAACCGTTACCCTGCAACGCAATGCGGGGTCACCTCGACCGCGAAGGCGGGGGGAGGCGGCGGCGGCTCGTCAGCGGGAACCGGCGTGGGTGAGGGGACGGGCGGGGCCCCATCAGCAAAGAATACCTACACGCCGCGACAGATTACGGCCGCAGAGGTCGCTCGCAAGGAACAGTTGCCACCGTCTGACCCGAACAAGCAGGCGGCGGACATCGGTATTGGCTCTTGCGGCACCTTCGCCGGTGGCGGCTCCATCGGCGACCAGGTGCGCCGCTTCCTCTGCCGAGGCGCGGGTGTCAGTCCCTCGAACAGGAATCGCTTTATCGACGCCGATATCCGCGCGGATACTCTCTTTGACGGGCCGCAGCAACTGGGTGCCGAGAAGCGCCGCTTGACGATTGACCCGGTTGGCGACGAGGGTGAGGCACTCTCCGCGTATCTGAACAACGTGGGCGATCCTTTGCCTCCGCGCATGGTTGGGGCGGAAGAGCTGAAGACTCCGACCGGCCAGGCCTACCTGGGCCTGAAGAACATCTATGAAGCGAGGATGTCGCTGGCGAAGAAGCCGGCCAATGACTATGGCGCATGGTTGCTTGCCCGTTCCGGAAACAAGGCCGCGGCGCAGCAGATGACCAAAGACGCGGATACCGGTGCGTGGGTCCAGAAGTACCTGGACACGAACTTCCCGGCTTGGACGTCCAAGGGTGTCTCGGATGCAGACCTTTTGAACCTCGAGGTGGAGAAGCGGGTTGGCAATGAAGATTGGTACAAGCTGATGACCGCCGGCGGGCCAGAGATTCAGGCGCGCGAACACCTCTATGTCGCGGCACTCGGTCAGCGGATTGCCTTCCTCGCGCTCCAGGAGCAGAAGCGGACAAACGTTCTCCTTGGCCAGATCTCTGCCGGGTTGTTGCAGCAAAACCTGCGGCCGGTGCTTCAGGGCTACCTGAACAGCTTGAAGTCCAGCGCCGCGGCGAACCGATAGTCGCATCACTCATCACAACCAAAGCCATGCCCGCCAAATAAGCGGGCATACCTTTTTCTAAAGGGAGAACGACAATGGATCGCTCGATCCGGCGCAACCAAGCGCTCATCTTCCTGGCCCTGACGCTGGGCCTTGCGCTTTTTTCGTGGTCGGCGCACAGCTGGGCGCAGTCGGTTGGCGACATGCCAACATATGACCAGATCCAGGCCGCTGGCTCAGGCGCGGACGATAAGGCGCGCAACATCCTCAACAACATGCTGGGCCAGTTCGGGGAGAATCCGTTCGCGGCGGTTGGGCCGCCCACCGAGCTGCTCGGGAAGATGTTCTTCATCTTCAATGCCTGCCTGTTCGTGGTTGGGGCATCGTGGGTTGGCTATCACTGCCTGGCGGGTATCGCGCAGACCGCGCACGAGGGAGAGGTTCTCGGCAAGCGCTTGAGCTCGCTGTGGCTGCCTATCCGTATGACGATTGGCGTTGGCGGGATGCTGCCCGTGTTTGGCGGCTTCTCGCTAGCTCAGTCGGTCATGATGATGGTGGGGATATTGGGTATTGGTATCGCGAACCTGCTCTCTACGTCGGCCATCGACAGCGCAGCCGAGTTCGAGGCCCTGGTGCCGCCACCGGCAATCGCCCAGGGGGTAGGGCAAGTCGGCTTTACAGGCGAGCTCGGGCGCGACCTTTTTGCGATGCATGTTTGTACGTTGCTGAGCAACGACTACCGAAGCAAGACAGGACAGCCGACACAGGACATCGCGTTCGACGGTACCAGGCTGGTTGCGCCGGATTCCTGCGGAAGCATCACGATTGTCACGCATGGGAAAAGTGACCGGTCGGGTTATAGCTTGGTGGGCTTTCGCAACGCAGCTGTGGACTATGACAAGATCGCTGCCATCGCCGACCGCACCAACCAGCAATATCCGCAAATGCTGCAGTCGGTGAACAGCAGTGTCCAGCAGTTGGCACAAGCCTGGTTCGAAGTCTACGCGGCGGAAGACGGCCAGACGCACATGCGTATCAACCCGGTGCCCACTTATCCGGACATGGATGTGGCCACCACGATGGTCGATGCGCAGAACCGGTTCTTGGCCGGCGTACGTGGCGATTCGAAGGAGGATAGTGCGCTCAAGGACCGGGCGCTTGCGAATATGAAGCAGGGCGGATGGGCGACCATTGGCTCCTGGTATAGCGCCTTCGCGGAAATGAACGCGGCGATTCAGACGGCGATGACCCAGACGACACTGCAGGTGCAAAGTCCTGAGGAGGCGCTTGCTGTCGCCGGGGGCCAGCGGATCGAGTCAGTGTCTGATGGACTAAAGTCGCTTGGCATCAAGGCAAGCACGGCGGTGGCCAGCCGGGCCGGCGATTTCTGCGACGAGCCAGGGCTCTTGTCGAGTGTTAGCAACCGCGTTGGCAACGCTGTCGGTGCTGGGACGGCAACCGGCAATTGCTCAGTTGGACAGGCCATTATCATGATGATTACCAATGGCGTGGCAGCTGATTCGGGCGGATCGGGGATGATCAACCCGTTGATCGCGGCCAAGAACCTGGGTGACTGGCTGCTAGTCGGCGTTCAGGGGGCATATGCCCTCACAGTAGCGGCGCGAAGCACCCCAGTCGGGGCCGCGGCAGGTGTGGCTGGGCAAGTCGCTTCCGAGAGTGCCGGTGCCACATCCGCGGGACTGGGAAGTAAGTTGTTGAAGTTGACTGGGATTTTTGGAACGATCGCGAGTGACTTCGGCTCAGTTGCTCCGATGCTGCTCGGTGCGCTGCTGGTGATCGGGATGTTCCTCTCGTTCTATGTACCGTTCATCCCGTTTGTTACCTGGTTCACCGGCCTGGTCAGCTACTTCGCTAGTTTCATCGAGGGTTTGATCGCTGCCCAGGTCTGGGCCTTTTCCCACCTCCATGCCGAGGGCGAGGGCCTTGGCCAGCGGACAGAAAAGGGCTATCTCTATGTCCTCAACATGCTTCTTCGCCCGGGGCTTATGGTGCTCGGATTCTTCTTTGCTTCCGCAGCTTCGGTTCTGGTCGGCACCCTGTTGTTTCAGATGTTCGGACCGGCCCTTGCCAATGTCCAAGGCAATTCGGCAACCGGTGTGCTTAGCATCATCGGCTTCTTCTGCATCTTCCTGATGTTGCTGGTGCTGATGCTGCAGATCTTGTTCAACCTAATCTATGAACTGCCCGACCGGGTGATTGCTTGGTTCGGGAGCGGGATGGAGGCGCGCATGGCCAAGGAACTCGACCACAAAGTCGAATCGACCGTAACTAACTTCGCCAGGTGGGGCGGCCACGCGGCAATGCCGAGAGGGTAGAGAGCTACGGATCTGGTTCCCCAAAGATAAAGGCCCGCTGCGAAGCGGGCTTTTTTTGTGCGCCCAGCATGGGCGCACTCCTGCGGGTGCAAGTCCCGCCGTAAGTTGATCACAGCGAACGAAGTGAAGCGCAACTGCGAAAGGGCGACCGATCGTGGGGAGGAAGCGTGGAGCGAAGCTGCGAGCCGAGGGACACGAACCGGATAGAAGGCGGTGCCAACCAGGACGAGCGGGCAAAAATCCGCGAAGTTCTCGTGATCAAGGGGAGGCGGCGTAAATCCGGCGGTTGTGCAGTGATGGAGTGCGTTCTTACCTGGGGAGATCTCGCCTCATGCCTGAAAGGGCGACGGCGTCGAGCCGGAGCGAGAAGTCAGCAGAGGTCGAAGTAGTTGGGGGTAGCGCCGGGAAGGCTTGAGTCCTCCGACGAAGGACCGAACGAGAGGGAGTGTTCGAAGCCGTGTCGATGCAACAGGCATTGCGTCAGAAGCCCGCGCCAGCGGGGCGGGAGGGGGTAGCGGACGGTGAAGCCGGCCGGGAACTCGCTCGTGACGAAGCCTGCGGCCCGCGACGCGAATCGGAGGACACAGGGTCGGCGCTGCTGGCAGCGGCGCTGACGCGAGAGAACCTGAAGCAGGCGTTCAAGCGGGTCAGACGCAACAAAGGTGCCGCTGGCGTGGATGGTCTGGATATTGATCAGACCGCTCGCTATCTGGTGTCGGCGTGGCCAGAGATTCGCCAGCAACTGCTCAAGGGGACGTACCGGCCTAGTCCGGTACGGCGGGTAACGATACCGAAGCCGGACGGAGGCGAGCGCGAGCTTGGTATCCCGACGGTGACGGATCGGCTGATCCAGCAGGCGCTGCTGCAGGTGCTGCAGCCAATTCTGGACCCCACCTTCAGCGAACACAGCTACGGCTTCCGTCCCGGCAGGCGTGCGCACGACGCGGTGTTAGCCGCGCAGTCGTATGTGCAGTCGGGGCGGCGAGTGGTGGTGGACGTGGACCTGGAGAAATTCTTTGACCGGGTCAACCACGACATCCTGATTGACCGCCTACAGAAGCGCATCGGGGACGCCGGAGTCATCCGGCTGATCCGGGTGTATCTGAACAGCGGGCTGATGGATGACGGGGTAGTGCTGCAACGGTACGAGGGCACGCCGCAAGGCGGGCCGCTGTCGCCGTTGCTGGCCAATGTTCTGCTCGATGAGGTGGACAAGGCGTTGGAGCGTCGCGGTCATTGCTTCGTGCGCTACGCCGATGATGCGAACGTGTATGTGCGCAGTCGGCGGGCGGGCGAGCGGGTGATGGCGCTATTGCGGCGGCTGTATGGCGATCTGCGCCTGAAGGTCAACGAGGCAAAGAGCGGAGTAGCGAGCGCCTTTGGCCGCAAGTTCCTAGGCTACGACTTCTGGGCGGGCCCGAATGGTGCGGTCAAGCGCGGCGTGGCAGCCAAACCACTGCTGGCATTCAAGCAACGCATCCGCGAACTGACCCGCCGTTCCGGCGGACGCAGTTTGCAGGCAGTGGTGGAACGGCTGCGGCGCTATGTTCTGGGCTGGAAAGCATACTTCCGGTTGGCGCAAACACCCAAGGTCTGGCGAAAGCTTGACGAGTGGATGCGTCACCGGCTGAGGGCGATTCAGCTCAAGCACTGGCGCCGTGGTCGGGTCATTTACCGCGAGTTGCGTTCGCTGGGTGCTACAGCGGAGGCCGCCAGGCAAGCAGCAGCGAGTAGCCGGTGCTGGTGGCGCAACAGCGGGGACACGCTGAACCGAGTCCTGACCATCGCCTACTTCGATCAGTTGGGCATGCCTCGTCTCACTTAACCTCAACCTCTCGAACCGCCCGGTGCGGACCCGCATGCCGGGTGGTGTGGCAGGGGCGCAGCCACGATGGCTGCCCCCTATGCCGATTTCGTCGATCCTCTCGCCGAGGCTTCTGCCGGAGGGGTCTCCGCCAGAATCGGAGGCATCTCGAAGCGGAACCCCTTTCTGCCCAAAGTCTAGGCAGGTCACCACTAACTTCAGTGTCGAAGGTAGATGAGCCATATCAAGATTCGAAGAGTGATTATGGAAAAACCGATCCAGCCGCAAATCTTGGCTGCAAAGCCAGGGAACCCTTGCCATAGGTACTTTTCTATTTCCCCGTTTGGCTGGCCGGCGGCAACCGGATGCTTGCCAATCATTAGCGCCAAATCCTCGGCAACCCCCAATGGGCCTGCAATGACGACGATTGATGCTATATAGAACGCTGTCTTCTCGTAGCCGAGCCAACCGGCAACAAACGCCATCGCAAATCCGCCTATTATCCCTATGCGTATTATCATTGCGCTAGCATTACTGAAGACGCCGGGACCGAATTTGTAAGCTTTACCATATAGAGAGGTCGTCACCACGGTGAAAATCGCAAGCGCGCATCCCAAAATTTCGAGATGCGCGGGATTTAAGGCTTTTACATTACCCGTCAGAAGCGCACGACCAAGCTCAAAAGGAATGTAGCCTAATGCGACCGCGGAGAATAACGTGGCAGGCAGCAAGACAGCCATGGTCAAGGGGCGGGAATTGATAACACCCTTGATGGCGGCGGTCTGTGCAGCGACAACGCCCGGACCGATAGCGGCCATTATGGCGGTGAAAGGCCCGGCACCCGTCTCCGACATGTTGTGATTGGTGAACTTCATAATGTGTCCCAGTATTAGCCGACCACGCAAAGTGGGGCGAATTAAGTTCTTGCATTCAGTCGGGCAGTAGAATACCCGGTACAGCAGCGGATCTTCCACCCCACGATCTCATGATGCCGCACCAGGGGGGGTACCACGCAAATCTTTTTTTCCCAACCCAGGGCACCGGGGCTATGCCGGTTAGACGGCTCCCGCCGGCGCGGGTATATTTCGACTCAAGCTGGTAAAGTGATCTACATGATGACGACTTCCACGACTCTCGACACCTCCGGTCTGAAGCTGCAAAGGCAACTCCTCCAGCGCTTGGCCAACGCAGCCGTCGCAAGCTCCGGGCGACTCGCCGAGGAGATCTCGCAAACCTTCGCGGCCATCGACTCGCATCTCCAGTACCCACGGCGGGCGAGCTGGGGCGCGGACTGCGAATGGCTGCTCAGCGGGCTGCAGGCTACCAGCCGTACCGCTTTGGACCTCCTGGTCTATGTTGGACACCGGACGCAGGCCGAGTCTGAAGGCATTCAGCGCCGACTTATGGTGACCATCCAGCTAGCGAGGGCGCAGGCGCAGGCGGCGGGCGACACGGTCGCGCCGATTATTGCCGCGAGCCGGATCACTTCATTGGTCGCCCGAGCCAAGGAGGACGTCACCTCATTCTACGATGATCTACGGGACGCTCGAGCACTTGAGCACGAGCCTCGGCAACGCGCACTGTAAGCGGGCTCGCTGAGCTGGCACTCGTCAGCTCTCTCCACCGGCCGGTACCGCAACCGGCCTCCACTCTTACGCGAATTGGCCCAATGCCAGGTACTCGCGCACGTCATTGCTCCCTGGGGTTGCCCCGTTTCATCGGACAGATTCGCATTGGAATTTTATGTCGATGGGTCTTCTCCTTGTGATGGGGCAGTGTAGGCCCGGTGTAGCGCCGGATTCATGCCATTGACGGGCAGCTTTTCAAACTCCTGCGGAGACCGATATCCCAGTGCGCTGTGCAGGCGATGCGAGTTGTACCAACCCTCGATCCAGGTGAACAATGCCTGACGGGCGTCGTCGTGCGTGGCGAAGCGCGAACGCATCAGCAGCTCGCATTCGAGCGTGGCGAAGAAGGACTCGCACATGGCGTTGTCGTAGGCATCGCCCACCGAGCCCATCGAAGGCTGAACGCCAGCCTCGCGGCAACGTCGCCCGAAGGCAACAGACGTGTATTGGCAGCCCTGGTCCGAGTGGTGAATCACTGCACTGGGATGTCGCTGCGCCAGCGCCATGTCCAGCGCTTGCAGCATCAGTGCGGTGCGCAGATGACTACCCATGGCCCAACCTACGATGCGTCGGCTGTACACGTCCAACACGACAGCCAGATAGTAAAAGCCGGCAACGGTCGGAATGTATGTCGCATCGGCGACCCACAGCTGATTGGGCGCATCGGCAGAGAAGTGTCGCTGCACCAGATCGGGCGCGGGTCTGCCCGCTGGCGCACGGTGGGTGGTGCAAATGAAGCGCGGCCGGCAAGCCCCGCGCAGGCCGGCCTCACGCATCAGACGCGCCACGCGCTTGCGCCCGACGTGGATACCTTGGCGCAGCAGCGTGGCATGCACACGTGGCATCCCATAGGTACCGCGCGAGCGGGCGTGAATCTCACGGATTTGCGCGAGCAACAGCTTGTCACTCACGGCATGAGCGCTCGGACGTCGTTCCATCCATGCATGGAAGCCGCTGCGCGAGACCTTAAGCAGCCGCGCCATGGTGGACAGCGGAAAGCGGTCCTGATTTGCCTTCATGAACTCGAACCCTTGTCGGGCAGCGTGTCGGTCTCCCGGGCAAACCAGGCCGCGGCTTTTGCAAGTATCTCCCTCTCCATTTTGAGTTGCCGGTTCTCACGGCGCAGCCGCGTGAGTTCCTGGCGCTCCGCCGTGGTCAGGCCGTCCTGACGAACGCCGGCATCGCGATCCGCTTGGGCAACCCAGTTGTAGATCGTCTGGGCCGTGGGTTCGAACTCCTTGGCCAGATCCTCCGGGCGGCGACCTGCATGGACCAAGTCAACCATTTGCTGACGGAAGACCGCACTGTACGGTGGGCGCGTTTTCGGCATGGTGCACCTCCTGCTTACTCAAGATAGGCACTGTCCGAAAAAGCGGGTCACCTCCACCCAACTCCGCGTGTTAGCGCGTGTCCAAGGCCATTTAGCGGTCGCGCGGGCCTTCGCACCGAATTCTTGGTGATGCCATACCCGCGCTTTGTGGCGCGTCGAAGGGCCTCCAAACGCGTCCAAGGGCCGCCACGCGCCTCCAAGCGCGGTTAAGGCCTTTCAAGGGCGGTGACGGGCGGTGAATGGCGGTGAATGGCGGTGACGGGCAGTGAAGGGCATAGAGGCGCGTAGGGCCGCAACGCAACGCACGGCTGAAGGGGTTGCACGAACGAGATGCGGAAAGATACCTGGCCAACCAAATCACGTCGGTCGAGCACGGGCTATCAAGCAGTGAACACGACCAGAGTAATACCGGGCGCTGTTCAATACGAAGGCCGCGCTGTTCAATACTAAGCCGGCGCTGTTCAATGCTAAGAGCACGCTGACCGCGCAGTCTTCGCACTAAGTCATTGAAACAAAGCAGAAAACGGGGATTGTTCAGCATCCGCGAAGCTCACACTTTAACTAAACCTATCTCACATCGACCTCACATCGCATCTTTCTATGTGAGTTTTTGCATTTCTTTTTATTCTACTGTCCGCGTTGCGTCGACTTTGGTCGGGCGTTGTAGCAAGGATTGGCGTGGAGATAGCTCATGCGACCGTCGATAGAAAGCATGTCATTGGTCATCGGCGCTCTTAGTAAGCCGTCCCAAGAGTAGGAAGGCGGAAGAGATCTGTCCTAAAAGAGCTCACACTCTTCGTCGTTAAAGAGCTCTCATTAAAGTCATATCACTCAATGCACCTCACCTCACGTGTGTAGTAAAGTCGACGGTGCAGAAGCGTCAAATTTGGAAATGGCAAAAAATGATTAAGTGTGAAGACGAGTTTGAGCGCAAGTCCGACGCTGAAGACCGGCTTGAAGCAGGGGAGGACGGGGCTATTACGCAGCTTCCCCCGGGGCGAATCCGCATAGTCAGCCAGTTCGACTTTAGGTCGCCTGCCGAGAGGGGCCCGATACCGTCTTACGTCCTGACGCAAATGCCACATCGACGAGGTGGGCTTGGGGCAGAAGAAGATTCGAAGAACGGTGTCCGGTTAGCGGATTCGTCGGGCGAAAAGCCTGGCCGTCGAACGCATCCAATCAATGCCACATCTGGCAAGGCGTTCGGGCCAGCTGTTCAGAGGGTCTCCGATGAGATGCTGCATCGCTATCACAAGGCGGTCGACTCGCTGTGGAGGCGGATCGTAGCTGAAGAGGGGGACTCCACCAGGCACCGTATTGTCGGGCCACTTGAGATCGTAGACCTCCTGCTGCGCCGCGCGCCTGAAATGCGACCGTCCACATGGAACACGACCAGATCTGCGGTGCTCTACTGGCTGGAGGGAATGCCCGAGGCTGAGGACGCGATACAGGCAAGGGTGATCTTGCTAACTGGTTGCCCAAAGGATGGCTTCAAGGGGCCCAAACCCGGAACAACAGCAACGCGCTATTCATCCAAGTCCCAGCGCAAGCGTACGTTCTCAAAGCGAGAGTTTGATCGATTCCTCCGATATCTGGACCAGCGCGCATTGGCGTCGCCAAGAACGATCAGCCCAGGAGCACTGACCGCTGCATGGTTGCGCGCTGGCCTTGCCTCGGGGCTCCGTCCCGTTGAATGGGAACAGGCCGTGTGGGCCGATGAGTCCATGACCCAGTTGCGGGTGAGGACTGCAAAACAGCGACTGAGGAAGGCAGACTGGACTGCAGGGCTGGCCAGGTTAGAAATAGATCTGGAGCCGGCAGAGGCGAATGAAATGCCGCCGCCAAAATATCGATTGGTCAGAATTATTGAGTCGGATCGAGGAAATGTCGACAAATTCATGATAATGCTACGCGTGCTCATTGAAGGCGGGGAGGATTACCGAACTATTTATAACCGAGTGCGTAGATATCTTTGGGATTCATCGGTCGCGGTATTCGGTCAGCAAGGCACGCGATTCTCTCTGTATCTGATGCGGGGTCAATTTGGGGCAAACAGAAAATCGCGTCAAGGTACGGTGGCAACCGCGGAAGAAATGGGAAATTCTCCATTAAAGGCGAGCGGATATTATGGAAAGGTAATACACGCACACCGAACTGGTGGTTCTGGCGGACAAAGACCAGTTGAGAGTCCGAGCGCTTCTCGTGGCGAAGCACCTGGGAACTAAAGGAGTGAAAATTGTATGGCCGGGTGATAACTGCTATCGGTATCGCCTCACTCGTTCTCTGAACTTTGTTCGCGGATGAAATGTCCGATTGATGATCGTTTCTGGGCGGTATTCGCAATAGTAGGGGCTCGATCACAGGGCCCCTCACTTCGCTTCGTCTGGGATCCCTTGCCGTAGATCTAGCCCAGCATCCACGCGGGCACTGCATCCTGAGCGCTCTGTCAAAAGCGCCGTTATGCATATCCGGCAGCGGCGCGGCTCGGAAGACACAAACACAGCCAGTCCATTGCATCAAAGCTGTCCATTTGCTTTTCTGTCGGGACCTGGGGTCAAGCGCGAAGGATTGGTTGCGCGGCGGCGGATCTTGCTCAGGCTTCAACTGTGCCCAGACTTCACAACGCCTATCCGGGCATCGCGTCGTCGCTGAGTAGGACTTCTCCAATACTCGGCGGTGGTCAACTTACGGACCCGTCTGGGAGCTATTTATTCGGCGCGAAAGCGATTGCAGCCGGGATAAATGCCGTATTGCGGCTTAACCGAACATGCTTTGCCTCGGCGCGGGTTTGCAAAATACTTGCGACGGTCTCCTCGCGTTCGGTAGGCTGGGTTCATCGATCTAACCGCCCGTGAGTCCGCCATGCAGCCTATCTACGCATCCCTGACGTTCACCCTCATCAGTTTGCTCCTGATCGTGTCAACCATCGTCGCGCCGTTAGCCGCCTACGCGGGGGGCCAGCTTAAGGAGATGCTTGGAGAGGGGGTGGCATTTGAAGGTGAACGAGCAGCCCACGTTGCTGCCGCCTTCCTGGTGGCCCTGCTGACGACTGTCGGTTACTGCGCGGACACCGTCGCGCCGCCGGCCTGGACGGGCGTGCTCTGCGTGGGTGCTGCCTACGCGCCAGTTGCGTGGCTGGTCGTTCGGACTGGGCGCAGTATCCGAGTTTCCGCGTCCCTACGACGGTTGCGGGCTGCCCTCTGACGCGTTGGTGCCGCGATCCTGCGGCTGCCGACCTGACACAAACCCAATGGAGCTTTCGATGACTACCGTATTCGAGAATCACGGGATGGCGTGCCCGAACTGTGGAGATGACAACTGCCTCAACGTTGAGATTCAGTCCGTTGCCCGCCTACTGCCCACCGGCACCGACATCGTGGGCGATCAGGAGTGGAGCGACAGGAGCCACGTGATCTGCGACGCCTGCGGGCATGAGGGTCCTGTCTCCAAGTTCTCCGGTCGCAAAGCGAAGATGGCCCGTCAGTTGCGCAGCCTGCGCGACCTCATCGACCGCACTATGTGGGATCACGTCTACCAGGAGAGCGAGGGGATCTTGCCAGGCCCCGACTGCGAGTACACGGCGGCGCTGGCGAGCATCGATGCGCTGCTGGCAGACGGCAAGGGGACTCACCTGGTTGCA
Organism: Cupriavidus pinatubonensis; assembly: GCF_019602855.1. Lineage (GTDB taxonomy): Bacteria > Pseudomonadota > Gammaproteobacteria > Burkholderiales > Burkholderiaceae > Cupriavidus > Cupriavidus pinatubonensis. The sequence goes on along the minus strand of NZ_CP080768.1, from coordinate 81,752 downwards.
GGGGCTTGACGATGAGCGATAACGCCAAGGTCCAGTGCGTCACTCCACGGTGCGTCGGTGACATTGAGAAGTATGGGCAGCGATACGACTCAGTAGCTCCGGTGTCGCAGGGATTTGAGCCAGCGCAGGTCGCCGGCGCTACCGACCACTGCTCCAGGTGCGGTGGGTTCTTCGTAGCGGGTGCCTGGCGCCACGTATGCAGTGGCTGTGGGGCGGAAGTGCAACCCGGCGAGTTGCGCGGCTTATTTGCGCCCTCTCGATGCGCAGCCTGTGACAGCAAGGTTGTAGCAGAGCAGCGCGCAACGGGAGGGGTTTGCCAGGGCTGTAAGCAGGTGTTTGCCTATTGCTGCTGTTGAGCCTGCCAGTGAGGCCCCCTAAGGCCAATTCGGGATAGCGGGGCAGGCAGAACCATTGGCTCGTGACGTCCAGGCCGAAGGCCCGAGCTGCACCGGGACAGTTTGCGGCTCATGCCCTCGAAATTTGCGGGGGTCCCCGACCAGTCCGTAGTCTGACCCTATCAAGTCACTGCCTGCATTTCCGTTACATCAGGCACGGCGACTCCTCAGCCTTGGTCAGCAATTGGACAAAAATGAAGAAGAAAGCGATTCGCATGGCGATGCCTGTGGCAACTCTACTGTGGTGCGGTGCCGCGGCGGCCGGAGGTAGTGAAATCTCCACGGGCGCCCAAACCCCTCTCACCCCGGTAATCCTTCCTCCGCAGATGAGCGTGCCTGAGCCGACCTACGCGCGGGGGTCGGGGCAACTTGCCATTTTTAAGGCGGTCAACGCGTTGCGTGAACAGCTCGGCGTCGGATTGCTGGCCCAGGACACCATGCTTGACACCGCGGCACAAGCGCACGCGGTCTACCTCAGTAGCAACAGTGTGTCGCAGCACGAGGAGGCGGCTGACAAGCCGGGGTTCTATGACGTGAACCCGTTGTTTCGCGCGCGCCGGGCTGGCGCCCCGGCGGCTCAATGGGTGGGCGAGGCGGTCGCGGCGGCCAAAGGCGGCAGCGATTCGGACATCGGCCAGCGGTGCTTCGATCAGTGGTATCACACCGTCTACCACTTGCTGGGGCTGGTGGGGAACCAGGAGTCCGTGGGTGTTGGCTACAGCGAGAGAGGCGCCCTGGGCCTGAACTTGTGTGTCGTGGACTTCGGCACGCTCACGGGCGCCCAAGAGAACCCCGCGGCCAACGGCGTGCCATATGTCGGAGGTCAGCACTTCGACGCAGGTACGTTCGTCACGGTGCCGCGCGGTGGGGAGATCAATGTGCAGCCTGGCTTCAATGCCGAAGGGGAATCCCCTGATCCAGCACCTGACCTGAAAGCGCCCGGTCGCCCGCTGATGGTCTACGCAAACGGCGCGCTCGCGGAAATCCTGTCCGTGGGGACATTCAAGGTGGTTGGTCCGAATGGTGCGGAGGTGCCAGCGCGGACTTTGGTATCCCCGGCGGCCAAGGCGGCAGGCTCAGATGGTGCCGGCGACCCTTACATCAGGAACAACGCCGCCTTCCTCTTGCCGCTCGCGCCGCTAGCGGATGGCGTTACCTACACCGCAACGTTTGCGGGGACGCGCGCGGGCAAGTCTGTAAGCTTCTCCTGGTCGTTCACCACATCAGAAGGTGTCACTATCGCCCAGCGGTAAGGCAACGCGCCGCGGCGGCGGATGAAGCGGGGACAACCCCCACTTGCAACGATCTTGCAACTGGAGCCGCCACCCTATCTGGAGTGCGCCATATCCCCGTAAGCCTAATTGACAAAAAAGGGCTGCAAGGTCACAGCGCCCATACGCTACACGATGCGATCGCGCACATCGCGCGGACTTCAACTAACCGCTTCTTTTTCAACATCTATAGCAATGATGAATCCACTCCAACATGCCAAGGTCGTATGGAATACCGTCTCCGATCTACCGATCCAACAGGCCTCTGCCGCTTTAGCGTTCGTCCTGGTCGTCGCCGTGGTAGCTGTACTGATGCACGAGGGAGCGCACTGGAGCGTGGCAAGGATTTTTGGCGTTTCTGGGCAGTTTCGGATCTTCGCAAGGCGGGGAGAATCGCGGCTCTGGTTTCTGTCAGTCTTTGCGATCAAATTCAGGGAGGAAGATGTTCCCGCATTGAGCCACGGGCAGTGGCGAGCTGTGGCGGCGGCAGGCCCCTTCGTGGACGTCTCCGTGGCATTGAGCTGCTTTACCTTTGGACTCGATCTCCCTGGGCCAGTGTGGCTTACAGCCGGCGTCGCCTTGGGCGGGCTGCTCTATTTCCTATCCGCGTTGATGAACAGCGTTCCCTTGCCGTTTCTCAAGAATGATGGGTGGGTAGTCGTTCGACCATCGGTTGTCTACAAGGACTGACCGAAATCGCTACGGGGTAAGACATGATTCGCAACCGCCATCCGGCGGGACGGCTCGGCAACATGGATCACCGTTTCTCGGCTGCAAGCCCGCGCATCCATTCGCCAACTAAAGGCTGCTGCGCAAGGGCGCTGACGAGTCGCCCGGAGCCCACAGGTTTAGTGTGTATAAAAATACTAGCCTGGTTTGTGGGGCTCCCCGTCCATCTCCCATCGCTAACAGAGAGACTGCGAGAGCTGCCCCCGTCATCAGCGAGGGACAGCAAGGGAATCCGCCCACACTGGAGAAAAATGTATGTTGAAGAAGTACAGGACATATTTCGTCGAACTGCCCTTGGGACTCGTCCTGGTGTGTGGCTTCATCTACCTCCACGTCACGCCAGAGAATTACGTAGAGATGTTCCTGACTTTTGCGCTCGCGCTGGGCGTGCTTGGCATCGTCGAGACCATCATCCATGAAGGCGGGCACATCCTTTGCGGCCTCTGGTACGGCGTGCCACTTTACAAGCTCCAGATCGGCTTTGGTCCAGTGGTCCTCAGTCGCGAAATCCGTGGCGTGCCGGTTGTCGCCTGCAAGTTTCCGTTCGGCGGCCGGGTGGACTTTCAATATTTGCCGATTTCGAGGCCGCAAAGAATCGTGATGTACGCGGGAGGGGTCGGTGCCTCGATCATTGGGGCTACTGTCATCTGGCTCCTCATTCCGGCCCGCCTTGAATGGTTGGGTACCGAAGTGGTAATGGCGTTTGCGGTCTTCAATCTTGTCAATATCTTCGGAACTGCCCCGGAAGGAGCCGCTTCCGATGGTTCGGCAATCCGTGGGCTGCTCAGCTACCGGGCCGCGCCCTCGTCCGAGCCGCATTCCGGCCAATGACTTCCGACACCACGCCGCCGACGGCACGCGATAAAGAGCTGCTGGCGATGCCATCCATTACGACGCTGTTGCCAATTGAGTTTGCCAATGGCGCGAGATGGACAGAGCTGGAGTTCCTCTGTCGAGGATGCAACCGTGTGTTGCCAGATGAGCGGCTATTCGGTTCGGTTACACGTCCCCTGGGGGGCGTGGCCGTCGTGGAAGCGGTTGGGGTATGCGGGGAATGCGGCCTCGGCACCAGGTTCATGTACCGATTCCACGAAGACATGAGGATCACAGGGCAGCGCAACGGGCGATGGTTGACGTGGGTGCCAGGCTCGAACTCGCCTCTGGAACGAGTCATATCTGCTTTCCGCAGGTGGATTCGAAGGGTTTGAACTCTTGGTAGCACGCCGGCGCTCCACGGGCTAGGCGAGCAGGTAAATTCTCATCAGCGCAAACCGGACAGGAGGAGCCAGCCGAGGGCCTTGTGACTGGCGCTGCCGGGCCACCAATACCATACCCTCGCTGAGGGCCAACCGGTCGCGGCCTCACCTGGAATCCCGAAGACTGCTGCCAAGTCGATTGGCGGCGAGTAAAGGATGCTAAGGGAGCCGGACCGGGGTTTGTTCCTGTCGGCTCCCGTTCCAAACCCGGCTTACCGGGTTGCTTCCGCAGCCAGCGCCATCAAACCGCTGCCGACCAGGCCACGCAGGGTTGCGCGAACCTCGTTATCGGTGATGCCGGCCAGGAGCCCCTCCACTTGCTTCAACAGGCAGCCAGCGGCTTTGGTTGGATCGCCTGCTTCGAGGGCTTCGTCCACGCTCTCTCCAACGTTCAGCGTGGTGCTGGACTGGCTACTCATGCGGATATGGCGGCCGCGATAGTCGCCGTGACCTCCAAACTCAAAGAGGCGCGGCTTATCGCAATGCCAGCAGCCCTCGATCTTCATGGCCTTGAGGCCGTGCCCGTCATCAAAGCAGAGGGCGATGTCGAATAGCACCGAGAGTTCCGCGCTTCCACTGAAGGAGAACTTTTCGATGAGATCGCAGATTACCTCGTTCTCATCCGCACCGAAGTGTGACGCCAAGCTGGCGAGATAGTCTTCAATGCAAGGCGCGTCTGGTACAGACAGGCCCTTCTCCACGACCAGCTCCTCCAGCTTGTCGCAAATATCGTCCCAATCAGGCTGATTGCTCTCCGACATGTGCGAAATGTACGCCGAACCATTGCCAGGGATGTTCGGATCAAGATTGAAGCCTCCGAACAGAGCCGTAATGACCGGGGTCACCTTGCTCAGGACCAATACACCGGTTGCATCAAAGTAGTTGTTTGCCATCGCTATCTTCCTGGTTTGGGAGGGAGATACAGCCCGCCGGACCGATCGCCACTCGGATTGAGTTTGTGCAATTGATCCTACGCATCGACCACGGAACGGCGCAAACGATCCTGGGCCTCGCCAGGTGACTGCCTCTGTGACACCGCCAAACTCCCAAATTTGCGTCCGTCCCTCCTGAATTCGTAGGCTGATCTCATCAAATCGCCCGGAGAGAACAGTGCAAACCGAGCAAGCGCAAACCCACACTCAAGCCGCATCAGACCTCGCCAGCGGCTCCACCAGGGCATTCCATATGGCCGTGTCCTGCGAGAACGAACACGCAGAGCGGCCCGACTTTGCCACGTTCCGCGGCGACCTGTGGGAACTGCGCCGTGAGGTTCAGCGGCTACAGCGTGCCTGCCTGGACAATGGTCTGTTCGCCGCTTCCATCCTGTATCCGAGGTTGCATGTCGAATGGCACGATCCGAGTTCGCGGTTCCAGGTGGAGTCCGCGCGCCTCGTCGTGGATCGGTATGGCGATTTTCGCTGGGAGGGCCGCACTCGCCACGCGGGCAATCGAGTGGCTACGATCGAGACATCGCTGCTGGTACTCACGCAGAGCGCAGAGTCTGGGGATCAGGCGATCTATCAGGATAGCGACGTTGAAGAGGCCGTCTTGGATGCGGAGGCCAGCCGTGGCTAGGGTGGTCGTCGTGACCTTGGACGTGCTCGCGGCATTGATGGACCGCTGATGTTGCGCCAGAACGCAGGGGTGGGACTGTCCACCCGTCGCAAACTTGCGTCGTTCCCTCGCATCTCGCTAAGTTAATCAACAACGGGAAGCGGAACGCGCGCCGCCCGACCCAGCCGATAACACGACTTGAGAGGTAGAGATGAAGCAGGCCTATGTGAAGGGCACGAACACGGTCATTGTTGGCACGCTGGAAGCCCTGACAGCAGTCTCCATTCTGAACGGCTTCGATGACAGCGGAGAGCCGCAGTACGCCGGCGACACAGAAGTCCACTGGAATGAGCAGAAAAGTGTCAGGACTGCCGCTGGCGGACTGATCTATGTCGATGACGACGGCACGCAGTACACCATCGAACAGATCGAGTTCCGTGAGGTGGGCTCGTGCGACGAAGACGTTGGAACACCGGGCGCCTAGCCTATCCGATCGACAACTCGGAAAGAGAGGAACTCACATGAGTACGAGATGCGGTGACTGCGCCTTCAGCCTGGAGTTTTACCCGGCAGAGGACGGTGATGAAGGCCGGAATCAGTGTTGCTACCCAACCAACCTCCTGCCACTGGCCTATCAAGCCTGTGCGGGCCGAGAGCGCGAAACGGTGAACCCGGAGCGCACGGACTGTCCTACGTGGACGGAGAAGTGATCCGGCCAGCGGTGGCGGGTTTGGGGCGGTTCACCCGCCGGAGACTTACGTCGTTTCCTGCTGCCTCGATAGGTCGAATCGTAATCGGCAAGTCCGACACTCGCCGCACAACCAATCCGAACCATCCAACTTTGGGATGACACCAAAATGACTCGCCCCTTCGCCTTCTGGCCCAACGATCAATTCCCCTTTGTGCTCGGCGGAGAGGCTGCCGATCTGTCGTTTAAGAACGTCGGCGGCCAAGCCTTGGTCACGGCACTGGTGCCTACCTACCAGGGCCGCTATGTGGCTTGCCACGTCACCGAAAAGGTGGAAGAGGGCCGTTCCGTGCTGAACGAGCTGGAAGCATTGCAGCGGGCGTATCGTGAAGAGCAACAGCAACTCCTGGGGCGCTATATGGCGAAAGCCGTGGAATTCGCCCCGTGGTTGGCCGATCAAGCTGCTTACAAAGAACTTTCTGCCGACTAACCGAAATGCGTTGCCGAGGACAGCCATGAGCCTTTGACCGGCTGACCTGGCACGCTCGGCCCACTCACCGGCTTATCCGTCCAATTTGCACCCCGACACTCAAGGGAGAAAACTATGTCGTCGCATCAATGCTACCTGAAGGGCCAGCTCAGTCTTCGTGATGGTGTCACCGCCGATCAGGTGAATGGGGCCTTCAAGGCGTTCCTTGAGGGGCAAGGCCTGAGCTTTGCGGACCTGACCGCCTCGGACCAGATTTCGGTTGACGCCAGCAACATCCTCAACATTGACATCCCCTTCTGGTCTCAAGGCTATTTCAACGATGAAGTCGAGGAAGCGGCGATTGCTCTGGGCACAATCTGCGAGGGCGATGACTGGATTGAGCAACACGATATCGACACCGGCGACTCTGAGGCAAGCCTCATTCCGTACTTCATCGGCGCAACGCCGGAACTGCGCCTCGCCGCCCGCCGCAAGTATGGCCTGCTCCAAGCCCAAACATGGCTGGAGCCTATCCTCGGCAAAGATGCATTTGCAAAAGTTCAGGACTTCGCTGCCGGGTTCCCCTTGCAGGAAACCAAAGAAGGTCGGTGAAGGATTGCGGCCGGGGGTCCGGCCGCAGTGATCGCCCAGGAGCGCGTACCCGCTGGCGAGCTTATGGCCGCCGGCCAGTGCTCCGGCTGCGGCATCCATGCCAGCGTGACCGTGTGAGTGTCCTCCACGATCAACGTAGGCATGTGGTCGCAAACGACATCGCGCACGGCAATGCCGTCGATGTAGATACTCGCGGCCGGTGCCCAAAATCTGGCTTGCGCCGGTCCTCCTTGAATCGGTAACTTGATCTTCATGGAGTTACGACGACAGGGGAGGGGCAGATGGAAACCACTTGCCCACAAAGCGAGATCGAGCAGTTGCAGGCCGAGCGCAAAGCCGACCTGGAGTGGAAGAAGTGGCGCCGGCGCGCGGCCCGCCGCTTGCCCGAGCTGGCAGCACGAGTGTTTGCGCTCAAAGGGAAGGACTACTACGCGACGATCGGGAGGCTTGGCCGGTTGATCTCGGACGTGGGCGATCCGACCAGCACGCCCTATGAGGGCAAGCAGCGCTTTGGCAACAGGATCGTCACGCAGATCGCCTTCGAGGCATTGCACGCCGAGCTGCGCGAGGCTGAGGCGGCGGCCAAGGAGATTGCAGCCAGGAGCGGCGATGCAGGCTAGCTCGATTCGCCAGCTCGCCAACTCAATGCAGTGGAGGCTGACCGAGGCGCTGCGCGAGCGCGACGCCGCTGCGGCCGAGAGGGTTTGCGCTGATCTGCGGCGCCTCAATGCCGAGATCGAGCGGTTGAACACGTCAGCCGGCGCTGTCCGCACCTTGATTGCCCAGGAGCGCGACCTCGCGTGGCAGGCGGCAAACCCAAAGGCCCAAGAGGAAGCACGAGCAGGCCGTGGGCCGCTGTGGGAAAGGATACGGGTTGCCTTCCCGTATTTCCCCTTACCCGATAAAGCGAAATTCAAGAAGGACAAAGTTTGATGCCAAAACAACTGGAAGGCGCCGGCCTGAGCGCCGAGCAGCTCGATGACCTCTACAACCCCGATGGCGACGGCGAACACCCGCAGATCACCCGCTCGATGTGGCGTGACGCCGTGGCTCAACAAGATACCGCATCCGGGTATTGGCAGTGGCTGGCCCACAAGCTGCAGGAAGGGGTGGATGCGGTGATTGAGTCGGCGGCACTGAGGATTATTGAGGGCCCGGAATTCTGTGCGCCCATGAACGGCCGGGCCGGTCTGTATGTTCAGGTGCTCAGTCAGCGCGGTCGCGTGCCGGCGGCAGTCCTGTTGGAGTTCCTCCGTAACGCCGTAAAAGAGGCGGGGTTTGACCCGGACGGCGAAGGTCTGGTGGGCCTGCCCACGGTGCGTGGCATTACGGCACGTACCTATGGAATGTGGTTCTTCACCAGGGTTCAGCCGGCGCAGGTCAAACCCGCCGACGACGGCCCGCACTTTGTCGTGATCCAGGAAGGTGGCACCAGCACCGAGCTCCACCTCCATTCGTTCAACACGGCGGCGGATGCGGAGCAGTACAGGGTTGGGTGTGTGAGCGACGGTGCTTACCGAACGAGCCCCTGCATCCAGATTGCTCCTTCGCTGGCTAACCACCCGCAGTTCTATGAGATCGCCGGTCAACTGATCCAGGCGATTACCGAGATCGACTATGCCGAGGAGCCGGATGGCGAAGACGGCGAACAGGAGGAAGTGCTATGCGCAGCCAAGTAGCTTCGATTTCGCTCACCCGTATTGAGGGAGCTCCGGTCGCCGGCATCAACGAGAGGGTAACCACGTGGGCGCAAGCCGATTCGGTCCTGAGACGTTGGTCGGAATCGGTGGCCCGCGACGGTGGGTACGACAAGTGCGAGTTCTCCGTGGAGTGGCAGAACGGAGCCACCTACCACGGCCGTTACGACCTGGTGAACTGGCGCGATGCCACGCCGGACCTTGCCCGGCACATACGGGAGCTCGCCTACTTCTATACCGGGCGCCGGACCCCGGCGCACATGACGCTGAGTATCTACGGCGCTTTCCTGGACATGCACTGCACGAAGGCGGTGGCGACGCAGTACGAGAAGCTGCTCGCACGCAATGATCTCGGCGTTGCCGAACATCCGACCGTTCAGGTGCAAGCGGAGGCGCCGGCGGCCGCTGGAGCGTTTCAGTTCGCCGGGTTTGCTCGGCCGGCGATGTCTGGCGGGCTGTAGGCTACCCGGTGGTCTCCGCAGCGAGACTTTACCGCTGGCCGACCTTGCGCGGCTCCAGCCTGGCTCTGTACGCTGACCTGGTAGGTGAACAACAACGAAATCAACAGGGCAACGAATGACCATTTGTGAGAATACCCGCGCAGCGCTCATCGAGTACGATCGCACGCATCCATCGCGCGCGAGTGCTTGGAACAACGTTGAAACCAACGCCGATGTTGATGCGTGCGTGGCTTCGGATCGTGCCGCCCTGGAGCTCGTGCAACGTGCCTTCCACCGTGATACGTCACATATCAATTCACTGGCTAACTGCCTGCGGGTTGACCTTGCGTTCATGCGGAAGATGGCAGACAAACACTCGAAATCGAGGGGAAATGACTATGAATCGAATCATGATGGGAAAGCTTGTTGCGATTGCGGTGTTGGCTCTGGCTTCGAATCTTGCTAGCGCGCAGGAACAGGACAGCGGGAAAGCTGGCTCCAAGGTGACAGTTGTCACTCTATATAGCGAGGCCTGGGTGGCGCCCGGCATGGGTGGCGGTGATCAATCCAGCCGGCCTCCGATCCAGATTGTGAACGGAGGGGTAAAGAGCGCAGGCGGCTCCTGCTGGGAGTTGAGCCCGACCGGTGAAATCAAGACGGTCCCCGGCGAGTGCTACGTGCTTCGTTCCGCTGGCCCCGGCGAAAAGCCGCCGCAGCAGTGAGAAGGGGGCGCTTGACATCAGCAAGGAAGGAGCATGAACGAGCAACTGAGGCTGTGTGGCTGTGGCGCTGTGCCGCGCATGTCGAACTATGAGGGCAGCGCGATTCACGTATCGTGCCGGTGCGGCCTGCAACTCTGGGGAGCCAAGGCCCATTTCGGCAGCGAAGCCGAGGCTATCGCTGCCTGGAACAAGCGGGCCGGCGCCGCAGCGGAGCCGGTGGCGTGGCGATACCGCACGATCACCGGATGGCATACGACCACTGACGCGGGGAAAGCGAGCCGTCTGAAGTTTGAGCATGGCTATGAGGTTGAGGCGCTTGCGGTCATGGCCAAACCAGAGGATGCCGCGCATCGCGAATCGCCAGGTCGTCTGTGGGGCGACCTTCGATGAGCTGCGCCGATGGCACTGGCAGCACCGTCAGAAGATGGTCGCTGTCTCCCCCAAACGAGGGGGGTGTCGGATGCCGCGTGTTTGGCCGTAGGCGCTCAACACACCAATTTCGAGCCGGTATATAGGGACCAATATGGAAAAAATGAGAACGAATGTCGATGTCAAGTTGCCATACAAGAAAACCGTGATGAGCGACGGAACAATTGAGGTCTCGCTCCCCTCTTTGAGGGTTGGACTCATTTGGATTAAGATTCTTGCGTTTCCAATTGTTTGTGTATTTTTTGTTATCTTTTGGATTGGCGACAAAATTTCTAGATTGCTGGACCTTGGGCCGTGGTTTATCCCGGTTGTCTTGGGACTTGCGGTGTATGTTCCTTACCGCTTGTGGCGTATGCTTTTTAACGGTGCGGAGAACAAGTTTTATGTTGTCCCACAGCAAGGCGTGAGGTTCGACGGCAAGCAGATTGCATTTGCCGATATGGACTATGGGAGAGTTCACGTAAGCGAGAAAAGCCATCCGGGAACTAATCATCCCGCGTATCATATCCAAGCCACCATTTCCGGCGTAAATGTCACAATCTTAGCACTTACGAGCTTTGACGGCGCGAATGCTATTGCATATTTGATTAATCAGAATAGTCCGAGCGTTCGCCCTGCCAGAAAGGCCGCCTAGTTACATGCTTCGTACATTAATCTGAGCGGAGCGGGTCACCGGCGAAGGCCTGCCGCCCATCGCCACCCACCGGCCGAGACCGACTTGCGCGGTTACTCGGCCGTTTTGTATTCTGGCCTCGTGATCAATATTTCGAGTAGATATGCAGGTCGAAAATACTCGCTTTTCCCTCGTGTCCAGCGCAGCGGTTCGGGCTGCTCTCGACGCGTTCAATGCCTTCCCTTGCCCAAACCCTGGTTCTATCGCCCGCTCCTCGAATGAAGAGCAGATGCGCGCAGCCTTGGAGGCGGCACTGGGCATTCCCACGGCGCTGGAAGGAGCACCAAGCGTGAGCGATGAGCGGACGGCGACCCCGCTGGCCGATCGCATTCTCGCGTTGTACGCCCCAACGACCAAAGACCTTGCTATCGGTCGAAAGGGGATGGGTGTGGTCGTTGGAGGCGCATTCCGAGTGTTTGCCAACGGCAGCGCACAGAGCCAGGTTGCCATGTTCACCGGGGCTGAACCCTTTGCCGAAGGTGAACTCGATGCTAATGCGGCGTTCTACGCCGGCATCCATGCGCTGATTCCTGAGATCATCCACGCCCTTCAATCTGGGTCGGAAACTGCTAGCGGGACGGCGGGTGGCACGGAACTGCAATCTGGCATGGGATGCAAAGGTATGAAGAAGGACTACGTGATCTTGGTGTCGCCGGATGAGCCGCGCGGGTATCTCGGTCTGGAAGGCGACGAGGACGATGGCGAGGTGAGCACCATTCCGCCGCGTACAACGGACGTTGACCTTGCCGTTCGCTTCGACCGGTTTTCCGACGCGCGTGTTGGCGTGCGCACCGCCGCCGCTCGTTACCCAAACCATTCGTTTCGCATTGATGTCGCTCCGCACGTGTCCAAGGAGGCTGCATGATGCACCAGGCTGACCTACTGCTGGTTCAATCGCCACCCAGGCTGGACGTGGCCCGCTTCGAAGGCTGGCCGATTCCGGGTTTGACCCCGATCGAGACGGCGCAATCCGCCCTGGCTCAGAGCCGGGAATTCAAAGCCGCGATCGCCGCTGCCATTCTGTCGGGGCCGGCCACGCTGGTCACCGAGGCGATGGTTCGCGCCGCGCTGCCGCAGGACTGGAAGGACACGCTGGGGCGTTTCTTCCATGCAGGGCTGTGCGCCAGGGAGGGGGAAGAGCACGGAATCCACGTCAAGTACGTGCCGCATGACGGTGGCGGGTACCACTATGAATACCGTGCGATGCAGGTGCGTCATGCGTGAGCACGACCTCAAGACCGATACGTCCGTCTTCGGGGCGGTCTATGAACGTGGGGAGGGGTGATGGGCTACATCAATCCGCTTCTGCGGCTGCCCGCAGCGCGAGCCTTGCTGGGTCTGTCGGGATTACAACGCCGCGCGGTGGCCAAGGTCTGCCGGGGCCTACGCGAGGAGGCGAATGCCGAGGCCGAGCTCGCCTGGAAGCGCCGCAAGGGCCCGATGGCGGCCTACTGGCGTGCCGTGTCCACCTATGCCCGGCACCTGGCCCATGCGCTGGAGCAGGGCGAGGTTGAGTTGGCAGCCGTTGCCGTGCCTGAGGGGTTTGTGCTGGTACCTAAGGAAGCGACGCCGCAAATGCTGGAGGCTTTTCGGTTCTTGCCGGAAATGACCGACCGCGCGCTGCAGGCGCGGTACCAGGAGCTGCTGGGTGTAGCTCCGCAACCGATCGAGGAGGCCGCATGAAGCTGGCCGAAGCAATTGAGCGCTTGGAGCGTATTCATGCACACGACCGGCGCGATAGCCTCCTGGTGGTGCCGTTTGATCCTGGTTACGCCACGGCTGGTGGTCGGCCGTACAAACCCGTGGAGGCGATCAACCCTGGGTTTGACTGGGACGCCGGGAAGGTATTCATCGAGCTGGACGTGAAGCTAATGGCGCCGAACGAGGAGCTCGAGCGCCTGACGTTTCGCCGCTACCAGAACGCCATGGGGCGCATCGGCCTGGCGCTCAACTCCGCTCTGCCGCCGGAGGCAAAGCTGCAGGCGGTTCAGAGCTGGGTGGACCTGGCACTCGGCCCGCGCAAGGTGAGCGCGCCAAGGAAGGCGTAGCACCAAGGACTTAAAATGACTGACATGAACCCGAATGAAGCCAAACCTGCACGCACGCCGCGCCGCTGGATCGCCGCCATCGGCGGATGGTCCCCGAGTACCGGCGTCATTTCCCTGAACCCGAAAGCGTACGACCGCTATCCACCGTCCACGGAGCGCGTATGGGTCCAGGAGGTAATGGCCGACGAGGCCGCGCCGGCAATGGCAGAGGAGGCGGCACCCGCGGTCGCTGGCGACTGGCTGCCCACTGCGGAGAACGTCAACGCGCTGCCTGAGCCGATTCGCCGCCATATCCATGACTTGGAGGCGCGCCTTGACCGTACAGGCGAGGTGGATGCGCGGCTCCGCGACCAGATCCGCATGCTGGAGGATGAAAACGAGCGGCTGCGCGCCGCGGCATCGGCGCCGGCAGATCTGGAGCAGCCGGTTGACGTGGCCGGAGACACCGAGGACGCCCTCACCACGCTGGCGCTCGAGTTGGGGTGCTTCCACAGTACGGATATTTCCAGTAACGCGGGCTTGTTCGTGCCTGGCCAGGGTAAGGCCCAGACGGACGCACGCACGGCTATCCTCGCGCTGTTCGCTCATGTCCGCCAGGGTGGCCTGGTCAATCGTCCGCTGCCGGCCGAAACGCTCAAGGCGCTTGGCCTGGTGAAGGCAACGACGCCGGCCGCCGCACCGGAGCCCGAGCGCGCGCCGAAGGCACCGACCAAGGTCGAGGAGCCCCAGGCGGAACAGATCGGACTGTTCTGACGTGACTACCGATCTTGAGAAAGGCCAGCGACAGTGCGCGCTGCTCGATCTACAGGTGGCGCTCGCGGAAGGATACCGCCAGGCGCCCGCGCACCCGGAGCCGGACCCGCAGAACGGCCGCTACTGGCTGCAGCTGGGGAAGGGATACAGCGTGCAGGAGTGCCCGCGCTACTGCACCGATCCCCGGCGCTGGCGGCCAAGCCATCATCGAGCGCGAGCGGATCGAGCTAACGCCGGACATGCCGGACGATGGCTATTGGACGGCCACCGTCACGCGCAAGGGACATGGCAACAGCCATTCCGCCATCGGCCGGACAGCGCTCTTCGCTGCGATGCGCGCGTGGGCTGAATACAAGGAGCGCAACCAGGCGTGAAATGACCTTCGACCAGGTCGTGATTGCCTGGGCACTACTCCACGCCGCGCAGGGCCGGCGCGGCACGCATCTTTTCAGCCGGGTAGTTCTTCATGAACGTCCGCGCCACTTCCGGGCTGTCGCACTGCAGCCAGTCGTCCCACTGCGTTGGCGGTACAAGCACGATGGACCGCTTCTCGTCAGTGGGCTTGTGCATACGCCCCATAACCGCGTGGCCATCGGAGTTGACGGTTAACATGGTGAAGGTGAAGCTGTCGTTCGGCCATCGCTGCCACAGCCCTGCGATGCCGAAGGCGGGCTCGCCGGCGGGCTGTATCCGGTACCAGACGCATTTAGGCCCGGCCTCATAGTTCGGCTCATCAAAGGCCCGAGCTGCGATCAAACAAAACTGGGCGTTGCGCCAGGGCCCTTTGAATGCCGCGCGCTCACCCACACTCTCGGACCGGGCGTTCATGGTCGCGTAGTCCTTCAGCTTGGGAGGCTGGCCGGTGCGCTTCTCCATCTCCGTGTTGCGCCGCTTGATTTCCTCGCGCGGCACCAGACCGAAGGTAGCCATCACGCAGTCGCGCCCGCCATCACCATCGTGCAGCAGGATCGGTGCTGCGCCGTCACGGTAGACATGCGAGGCCCATTCCGCGCCCTCGGGTGGCTCCACCAAGAACACATCGCGCAGCAATTGGGCCTGAACTGGGGCGTAGTTGGTGCACACGGCGTCCTCCGTCGCAGGTTGATATCGTCTGATGGGGTGAGTGTACTGCGGTTCACTGGTGTGGCCCCGGAATCGCGGCGGCAGCTGCCAATGGCTTGCTATGTAGTTCCAATCTCTCGGCGGAGTGATCGGGTGCTGGCGGTCCCCAGTAAGAATCAAGCTCATCACTGATTTCGTGAGCGACCTCGTTCGGCCACAAGCCGCCGTTCACATGAGTCGTCGGTAGGATGTTTAGACGTCGGCTCCTGCTCCGCAAAGGGACATTGGACGTCCGAAAGAAAAGCGAGACCTGCCCGGGATACTCGGCGCCGTTTGGCGGAACAAATCCGGACGACCCAAGCGATCTTTCTTGCGGAGACACGTTGCATGGGATATTCCGTAGATTGCCAAAGTTAGTCTCGGCAAACAAAGTTCGACACTACGATCTGAGCACCTCGAAGTGGAATATCGTTAACGCCGCCACGGTGGCAAGCTCGACGATTTCGTCCGCACCCTGAATTCGATCAAGTATGGTGCATGGGCACCACCCCTGACCCTCATGCTCGCCCTCCTCACCTAGACATCGACAGTGGCCAGCCTACGCCTGGGTCTGTCGCAATCGGTCATTGACGACGGCCTGCCGGTCGAACCGATGATCCAGCCAAGCAAGTCATTGGTCGATCTCATCGAGTAATTCGTCCGGAACACCGAGTTTGACAAGCGTCAAGGCTCCCCTGATGGAACCGGCTAGGTTGAATGGGCCACCGCACGGGCACGGGCACGAGCGATGTCTCTCCGTAAATCAGTTGCCACGCGGGCGCGCCAGCCCTTCCATCAGGCCAGCGATGAACAAGCTGGCGTTGGGGGCTCCGAGGGACCGGTCATGACCTTCGCCGGTTCGAAACACTGGAGTCTATCCAAGATCGACAGATCGATGAACAACTGGAGTCAACATCATGAAAGGCGCATCTGAGCTATTTTGTATCGTCAGCTTCGCCAGCCTCAGCTTGCTTACCCCAGAGTGCCAAGCACAGGAAGCCGTTGGACAGGTTGCAACACCCGCAACTCCCCGGACCATGCGCGGGGTTGACCTGCTCAGCAACGAGGAAAAGGCGGATTTCTGCGCCCGCATGCACGCCGCCAGGACACCAGAGGAGCGCCAGGAAATCACGCGTCGTCTGCACGATCTCGTGCAGACACGCGCCGATCAACAAGGCGTAGTGCTTCGTCATGAGCGCAGGGGCGGACAGCGCATGTACGGCGGCGGTAGGAACACCGCAAGCCTGGACTGCGGCCCCGTGATGAGCCGTAGTGCCGACACTGACCAACCAGCGGCTGGCGGACTGCCGCCGCAGAAACAGGCGAGCGGTCTGGCCTACCTTAGTGGTGGCATTGGCGAGGACGAAGCCGCCGCCTTCCGGCGTGCCGCGCCGTCGTATAGCCTGCGCCTTACCTTCACCGGCAAGCGGGGCGAATTTCTGGCCGACGTTGACACTCGGATCTACAAGCCGGATGGCAAACAGATCTTTGGGGCGATATCCGACGGGCCCTTTATGTACATCAAACTTCCAGCAGGAAAGTATCGTGTGGTTGCTACTACAAACGGCATCGAACGTAAGACGGAGGTTACGATCCCATCGAAGGGAGGCGTCGCCCAGCACTTGAGCTGGCCTTCCTGAAACAATTGTAGTCTAGGCCTTGCGTCGGCCCGTCTTCGTCGTGAGCCTGCAACGCCAGCCCCGCCACCGCCCGCGTTGCCCCCGGCCACGCGGGCTCTTTTTTGTGGCGGTTCAGAGTGCCGTCAAATCGTCAAATCCACGGCCGAGCCTTGCGACCGAGTCGTAGTGCGCGCGCCAGGGCGCAATGCAGGTGAAAGTAATCTGCCGAGCGGCCACTCAGTTCATCGGCACGGACAGTTCATACTTGTGCAAAGTAGCCAGTCATCTTCCAGCGTGTTGACCTTGAATTGGAACGTCATGTCCAGGGGTTGGTCCGACACGACGACGTCGCGCATCTGGTCGCGGCCTTGGTATCCCACCGTGAGCCGGTACGCACCTGGCTTTAGTCGCATGTATAACCGTGGACCACCGGCGACAATGCGCAGCACCGCCTTGCCATCGGCGCTGGTCACAACCACGGTCGCCCCGCTCAGCGGCCTGGCGCTGCCTGCATCCATCATGCTGAGTCGGACATTGAAGCGCGCGGCGACATCTTCCATGGCCCGCCTACCGGCTTCGTCGTCTCTGGCACAAGCGTAGGGAATGCCCCGCTGCTCCATGATCTGCACGCGGTCTTCCGCCAGTTCCGTCCGCGTTGCGCAACCCGCGACCAATAGCGCAGCCAACAGCGCCGATATCGCGATGCCAAGGCCTTTTGAAATCTGCATTTCCCTGTCCCCCATTAGATTTCGACAGCGGCTCCGATTACCGGCCACGAATACGGGCCGACTGCCTCAGCTCGTCACCATCGGACCGATCGCGCTCCCGCAGCACTGGACCAACCGTCCTGGCAACGAGTTGATATGAGACGGAACTCAGGATGGCGACTCTAACGCGCTTGGATTTTGCGTAGAAAGCAGGCACGGCCCCGCTGGTTTCATCTCGGCGGCGGAGACTGCCACATCCACTGTTGATGCTGCATCATGTGGTCCATCATCATCTGCTGCATGGGCATGTACTGATCCCGCATGTACTGGCGCTGCCGCTGCTGTTCCGGGGTGAGCTTGGCATAGTACCCACCCATGTGCCCCCAGCCCATCATTGGTCCGCCCATCATCCCCGGGCCCCTACCCATCATTCCCGTGCCCATTCCGCCGCCAGGTCCCCACATGTTGTGCATCAACTGCATGTTGGCTTGCATTGTGTCCCAGTGCTCTTGAAGCAGTTTCTGTCGCGCCTGGGGATCCTGGGTCTGTCGGATCTTGTCCATTTGCTCCTGCATCTTCTTCATGTTCTCTTGCGCCTGCGCCATCTGCTTGTCGAATTCCTGCACATTGGGCGCCGCAGGCTTTGCTTGGGTGGCGGGCGGCTGCTGAGCGAGAACAGGCGTAGACGAGAGTACAAGGGCGGAAGCCGTGGCCGCCAGGATTCTTCGTTTCATTTCTCAACCCCTTCACATTGAGACGGTGACACGCCGTCGGCAAGGGGCACTCCTGCCGATTGAGTTCAATCTAGATCTCAGCGACAGCAATGATTTGCGCTGGCGCAAGAATGGCTTGCATGGCGAGCGTCAGCGGCCGGCCAAGTGGGCAGGCGAGACTTTGAGCAGCGGCTGCTATTGCCAATCCCAAACTGTCATTTGCGCCCGGACAAGCGCGATCCTGCCGTCTTGCTGGCGCCGTGAAAGACCTACATGGCGCCCACCGAAATCCACACCGTCGGTCTTCGACGCCGCGCGGCGGCAGACCCTGGCCGGCCGCAACTTCTTGTCAGGCCTTCGGAGACAGCGGCGATGTGTCCGTGGCGAGGAATTCAAGTTCCTTTTCGGTTTCAAGGCTAGCCACCGGGGCAATTTCGATGAGATCGCTCAAGCGCCTTCTCCGACGACGTTTGCAAGAATCCTGTGCCCCAGTTCAGCGGCCTGCTCGGCGCCGCGTGCCGGATGCGCCGAGACATCGAGCCAGGTCTGGATGATGTCCGTAACCGGGATGCCGTCACGCAAGACAGCGCCGCGCTGGCCGTATGGCTGCAGCTCATACCGGCAGCAAAACCTGGCCAGGGTCCGAATGCAAATTGGCAAAGCAGCCGGTCCCGATCGTGCCCAGCGCATCACCATCGCGTACGACGAAGAGTGCGTCGAGGCGCCGGCGCTGAGCATAATCTCGCGCCGCCTGCGGGCCAAGCACCAGCAAGGCTGTTGCGTAGGCATCCGCGTCCGCGCATGTCGGTGCAATGACCGTCACCGACGCAACGGAACTGCACAGTGGCGCGCCGGTTCGGGGATCCATTGTGTGCGAGATACGAGCTCCGTCGATGTCAGCCCAATGGCGGTAGTCACCGGACGTCGCGATGGCGGCGTTGCTTAGTTCGATCACGCCCATTGCGGCGTGCCGCTCGTAGTCCGGGGCCTCAAGCGCAATCGCCCACGGCGACC
Organism: Cupriavidus pinatubonensis; assembly: GCF_019602855.1. Classification (GTDB taxonomy): domain Bacteria; phylum Pseudomonadota; class Gammaproteobacteria; order Burkholderiales; family Burkholderiaceae; genus Cupriavidus; species Cupriavidus pinatubonensis. The sequence goes on along the minus strand of NZ_CP080768.1, from coordinate 62,862 downwards.
CATCCGGCTTGCTTCCGCACGCGCGCATTTCGCCGTCGATGCCGACAAGGCATGAGTCGATTCCGTGCTCGCTCAACACGCGTGCAAGTTCGTCGACGCCGAATCCCTTTGCAATGCCGCACAGATCCAGCGCAACGGGCCCCAGCTTGCGCACCCGGCACTGTTGCACGTCCACGTCGATCAGATCGCTCACAGACGAGCATGGGCTTGCCCGCGACGTGCCCACTCCGCCCGGACGATGTGCACGCTGCTCCCCCAATGGCCCAAAGCCCCACATGCCGACCAGGTCACCGACGCCGATGTTGAAGGCATTGTGGGTGTCACGGCCGATCTCCAGCGCACGCACGAGTAAAGCCGCGAGATTGCCGGAGACCGGCACCCAGCAATCCAGCTCGGCACGATTCAGCCGAGAGAGGTCGGAACTGTCCTTCCAGTTCGACATCTGCTCGTCAACCGCGCCCACTGCCGCAGCAAGCCGCGCCGACAGTGCTCTTTCATCCGTCTTCGGCGACGCATGGAAGGCTGCCGTGTAGCGGGTTCCCATTGTCGCGCCGCTCACACGCCAAAGCTTGAGCTGCGTGTCTGGCAACGCCTCAATAGACATCTTCAACATAGCGTCCCTGCTCTCTCAGTTGTGCGACCGACAAGCCGGTATCCGTCAGAATACGTTCCCACGCCTGCGCGACACCCTCCGCCATCCTGCGCCCACCGCACACCATGATTTGCGCGCCCTGCGTAACCAGGGTGCGCAGGCTCTGTGCATCGGCGAGAAGGCGCTCCTGCACATAGCTCCGGCTTCCGGAACGTGAGAAGGCAGTCGTGAGTGCCTGCAGCCGCCGGTCGGCTACCAGGTGCCTGAGTTCGTCGCGGTACAGGAAGCCATCGTCAGCATTGCGCGCACCGAAGTACAGGTGCATCGGACGGCGGGCCGCGTTGTGCCGGATGAAACCGATCAGTGGACCAATCCCGGTACCAGCCCCGATCAGGATCACGGGCGCGCTTCCGGCGCCCGGCCGAAAGCGCGCGTGCGGCCGCATGAATGCCTCGATCGTGTCGTCGGGCTGCAGGCCTGTGAGATACCCGGAGCAAACGCCGTTCAGATGACGCCGCACGCAGATCTCGACCAGGCCGTCCGCCGTCGCGCTCGCGAGCGAGTAGTACCGGGGCGAGGTGGCGCCCGGCGGCACGACGCCGAGCAGATCCCCCGTCTCGAACCGAGGCAGCCGCGGCCGTAGCAGAGTGGGCCAGGATCTTGCCCCCGCTGCAGGCCTGAAGCGCAGCACCGAAGTCATGTCCTCTGGATCCGCACCATAGTCGTCTCGTGAGACGAGCTTGAGCGGTATTGTGGGCGGCAGCAATGGTGTGTAGCGGATATCGAGCGACACGCCGAGCCTTTCGGCGAGCCCCGTGCACCACTGCCGGAATTCGGGTTCAGACTGCCGGTCAACCGTGCCCGGATCGGTCAGTGCTTCCAGCCCCCTGGCGGTCAGCGCGTCATGAACCGTTCGCGCATAGCCGCAAAAATGAGGGAACTGGCGGTCGCCGAAGCCCAAGACCCCGAACGCCACCCCGCCAGGGATCGTCAGACGCTCGAGCTTCGGCAGGAATCGTATAGCGCTCTCCGGTGCATCGCCGTCACCGTAGGTCGCAGTCAGGACCAGCAGATACCGCAGGCTGCGGTAGCCGGCTGCGAAATCGTTCATCGGCGCAACATGCACGCGAAAGCCAGCCCGGATCAGCGCTGCATGCAGCGCCGAAGCAAAGCCCCACGTGCTATTGCCCTCGGTGCCCACCAACAACACAGTATCCGCGTCGCGTGCCGGCACGTTGTTGCCAGCAAGCTTCAGCATGGCCCGTCGACGACGCAGCCACAGTAGCAGGCCGGTTGCGGCCAGCAACGGCACCGACGCCGACGATACGCCGAGGATCAGCCCGAGCCACCATAGCCCTTCGCCCGTGTGCAGCATGCGGACAACCCCGTGCGCACGTTGCCAGGCGTCGGCCGGCTGAAAGGCAAGCCATCTGCCTGACGATCGATCGACATAACCGACGCCATCTGTCGTATTCACTTCGATGCTGCTGCTCGGGTCGGCCGCGCTGGCAAACGTCAACTGACGCAGCCTGGAGACATCTATTGCCAGTGCGGGCATCTGCCGCAGTGGCATCGGGGGCGTGGTGAGTGCCGAAACGCTGAGGGCGGGCTCCTGCGCGCCGCCTTCCGGGATCACGCCGAACGTCGTCAACGACATGACGACCCCGGTCATCGCCGACAGCGTGAGGCCGGCAAGCGCGGCTCGTGCAGTTTCGTTATGCAGCCGCTGCAACCCGTCACCCCGGATCGGGGCCGCAATATGCGTCCACCCGCCCATTCGGCGTGCGAGCAATACAAGCCCGGATAACGTGGCGAACAGCATGAAAGCAGCAGTCGCACCTGTTGCGATCCGCCCAGCATCACCGAGAAAGAGCTTGCGGTGGAGGTTCTTCAGCCAACGCTCGACAGGCGAGGGGCGATAATCGCCGACAGCCTTGCCGGTAGCGGGATCAATGATTGATGCGCGTTGTTCGCCGCCAGCCTGGTAGTACGCGATGATCGCCCCTGACGGCCGGCGTATGAGTGTTTCGACGTCGGGCACCGAGGTGCTCACGCGGCTGGCGAGCGTTGCAACGCTCAGCGGAGTCAGGCCTGGGCGGACGGCACTTGCGTGCTCAAGTGCCGGATTCACTGACAGCACCGTGCCTGTCATGGCGACGATCGTCATCAGCAATGCTGCGACGAGACCGGGGATTGAATGGAGCTTGCGTAGCATCGGGCACCTCCTCGCCTGCCCCTGGTTACAGTGAATAGCGGAACGACTTCACATAGCCGCTCCCCTTGACCGTCTTGTTTGCGCCCGAGGTAGTCAACGGCACGACGACCTCGGACGGGTACTCCTTCATGTCCTCGACCGCCGTGTCGATGTGGATCTCATATCCGGCGTCGAGCAACGTGTCGGACAGATCCAGCGTCGCGCGCAGCGTCTTGCCTGCGCCGACGCTGGCGCCCGTAATGCCGTCTACCTTTGCGGCGCCGCCCGTGGCGCGATACCAGTCGCGCAGGTGCCGGTAGTACTTGGCTTTGCGCCCTGCCACCCACAGCGTGCCCTGGTACCGCCCGGCGCGATCGGTGACATACATGGCAACGTAAGCGCCATCTCCCCCATAGCTCGACAGTTGCGTTTCGAACGAAACCTGACGCGCGGATGCGAGTGAAGGCGCGGCAAGGGCGCCGGCAAGCACGGCGATCGGGAATGCGTGTTTCATCTGGATTCTCCTGATTTGGGCAAAAAGGGGGCCTCGCACCCATCGCATTGGCCTGCCGCTGCTTCAGCAGGGCAAACGCCGATGAGGTACGCGTTGCGTCAGCAACAGGGGGTCAGCGGATCTGGACCTGGGGCTTCGTGCCTGGCTTCAGCAAGCCTTCGGGGGGTACGTCAGCCGGTGGTTTGCCAGTATTCGCGTCCGACAGGCGTCCGCGTGCTCCGCCGTGGTCGTCGTCTTCACGCTTCATGCGCACGACTTCAAGGGTGACGGGGTCAAGTTTTGCCTTGAAACGCCGGCCATCGGCATCATGCCCCTTGACCTCGTAGCAACCGTCGTCGATCCTGAGCCTGTCGATCTGCCAGCCCTTTTGCTGCGCCATCGTCCGGACATCGTCGCGCGGCTTCCAGGCGTTGACCGGCGCCTCGCAGTCGTCGCTGTCGTGCGCCTGTGCGGAATGGATGCCGGTAGCGCCGACAATCGCAAACATCACGAGTGCCAGATCCCTGGCAATTCGCCGGTGTTTCATTGCTAACATCTCCTGTTCGCATCCTTGGACTCTACAATGCGCCTGAAACCTGAAGCCAAGCTTGCGGAGACGAAAGATTTTCTTCATGTTCGCGACAGGTTCGCGTGGCAAAGTCATGCGAGACATCCATCAGAAAGATCTTAATGAGAGTCCTTCTCATCGAGGATGAACCCTGGCTCGGGGAGGCCGTTCGCGACCAGATCGAGAAAGACGGGCATCCGACCGACTTCGTGGCCAGCCTCGCCGAGGCGCGCCGACACCTTGCGGCCGCCAACTACGACCTGATCCTGCTCGATCTGCTGCTCCCCGACGGTCGGGGGCTCGACTTCCTTCGAGAGCTTCGTGCGGGTGGTTCGAACGTGCCCGTCATTATCCTGACTGCGCTCGATCAGGTATCGAACCGCATTGCCGGCCTGAACGCCGGCGCGGATGACTATCTCGTCAAGCCATTCGACCTGCCAGAGCTTTCCGCACGGGTGAGTGCGGTGTCACGCCGGTATTCGGGAAATCCGAATCCCTTGGTCAAGCTCGGCGAACTGCATATCGATACGGCGGGGCGCAGTGTGATGCGCGGTACCGCGCGCATCGACCTGACGGCCAGTGAATGGGCACTGCTCGAAGCCCTGATCCAGCATCCGGGGATGATCGTGTCAAGGAGCCGGCTGGAGGATCGCCTTTATTCCTTCAACGAGGAAATTGGCAGTAACACCATCGAGGTACATATGAGCCGGCTGCGCAAGAAGCTTGGTGCCGATGTCATCGAGACCTTGCGTGGGCTCGGCTATCGGCTCAAGCGGGACTGACCATGCTGCGCAGCCTGCAAGGTCGACTCGCGGCAGCACTGGTTGCAGGGCTCGCAGTGCTGTCGCTCGCGGCTGCGGCAGCTTCATTCTACGTGCTGCGCCACGAAGTCGATCAGATGTCGGACAGTGCGTTGCAGGAAACGGCGCAGCGCCTGTTGCCACTCGCCATCATGGATATCGTCGGGCGGGATGCGGATGATGATGAGGATAGCAACCGCCGTATCGCAGCCGTTCGCCCGCACGACGAATTGCTGACCTACGCGGTTCGCGATGACAGGGGCAGACTGCTGCTGCGGTCACACGACGCCGATCTGGCGATCTTCCCGCCGGACCTGAAAGCAGGCTTCACTTCCACGCCGTCGCACCGGATTTACGCCGAGCCCGGCTTACAGGGCACGATCTCTCTGATGATCGCCGAGCCGCTCGCCACGCGCCGGCATGCTGTGATGGAAGCCGCGCTCGCGGTCGCAAAGGTCCTCATCCTGTTTCTACCGGTGGGGCTGTGTGGCATCTGGCTGATTGTCCGGACCGGGCTGCGGCCAATCCGACGCTTTTGCGGCGGCATTGCTGCGCGGGGTCAGAACGACCTGACACCGCTCAAAAAGAAGGAGTTACCGACGGAAATCGCGCCGATTGCCGACGCAGTCAATGACCTGATGGCTCGGCTGGATCGTGCGCTGGCCGCCGAGCGCAGCTTCACTGCCAATAGCGCACACGAGTTGCGCACGCCGATTGCCGCGGCCCTCGCACAGACGCAACGTCTCATGGCCGAAATGCCTTCCGCCGCCATGCGCGAACGCGTGCAGAATGTCGAGAGAGCGCTGCACACCCTGTCGCGGGTCAGCGAAAGGCTCATGCAACTCGCGAAGGCCGAAAATGGACGCGTGCTCGGCGACGCGCCACAGGATCTGCGCCCGGTACTGGAGCTTGTCGTCGAGGATTTCCGGCGTATGGCCTCTGCGAACCCGATCCAGCTTGACCTGCCCGACCAGCCCGTTCCGTCGTGGATTGATCAGGACGCATTTGCCATTGTCGTGCGCAATCTGGTCGAAAATGCCCAAAAGCACGGCTCCCCTGGACAACCTGTGGGGATTTCGCTGTTGGCCACCGGCTCGCTCACTGTGAGGAATCACGGACCGGTGCTGCCGGACGATGAACTTAACCGTCTGACAAAGCCGTTCGAGCGTGGCGCGACGGCAGCCAACGGCAGCGGACTTGGCCTTGCTATCGTCGAGGCGATTGTGCGCGGCGCGGGTTCGTCCCTTGAGCTACGCTCCCCGGTTCCAGGCTGGCAAGACGGCCTGCAAGTAAGCATCGACCATTTGCTTGTTGCACCCGCGATGCGGAAGCGCGCGTAAGCCGGCCTGGCGACATCGATTGCGAGGGGTTGCACCGGACACCCCTGGCTCGACCGACAGGTACCCCAAATCGACCAGGTTCCGGCGCGTTGCTTCGTCACGGTGGGGAAGATAATTTCCGTGAGCGTCGCCAACGTAGGCGACGCTCATGCTGCAGACATACCCAGTCCACCTTTGTGAAGAGGTACACGGCCGCCAGAAGAAGCAACTGCGAGAGAACGAAATAGAGACCGAGATAGGCCCCGTCAAGATCCGTGTCCAGATAGCGCGAGCCCACCTGGGCCAGATGCGTCCACGCAAAATAGCTGATGAGGCGTCCAACAAAGAATGGCAGTCCAATCATCCAAAGCCGCATCCCCGTGAGGCCGTAGGCAATAAAGAGATAGTTCGAGGGGAATGGGCTGAAGGCATAAGCAAGCATGAACCCCACCGTCATGCTTTTGCGGCGCTCCAGCCACTGACCAACGACATCGATGTTCCGTCTGTCATCCTCACGCATCCAGCGCTGGCGCACCAGTGCAAAGGCCATCTGGGCCAAAACCAGGCGGCCGGTAGTCGCTGCACATGCCGCTGCAAGCGCCAGAAGGGCGGGGTTGGCCTCTGGCTGCGAAAAACCTACCCATGACATTACCATCCATGTCGGCGGGGCAAAGGCTGGCATCAGATTCAAGCCAAAGATCACGACGACCAGGACAAGCAAGTCTGCAATGTCGCTCATCCTTGTCCTCCCAAGACAAAATAGAGCTCATCTTCTTGCGCGCAATGCAGCCGCAGGATGGCATCGAGTCCATAGAGGAGCCTCTGTAATTCCCGCGCGCTCGTCTCGTCTGGCCCGTCCGACGGCAAGTTGGCAACGATCCGGTCCAGCAACCGAGTTACCCTGAAGATCTCGCGATGCATGCCACTCAGCGCCGCGAGCGGATCATCGCCACCAAGCAGGCGCGCCATGCCAGGATAGAGCTGCGTGTCATCCCGACGCTCGTGTGGAACCAGAACCTGATTCAGTGTCTGGCTGAGGTTCGTCAGCTCCGCGGCAGCCTTCTCGGCCGTCACCCGTGGCAATGCGTCGGCCAGCGCCCGAACCCGGTCGAGGATGGGCTCGAGCTCCGCGTGTTCGGCCTTCAGGCGCTCGACATCCACTGCAGGCAGGCGCGGCGTGACCCCTCCCTTCTCCGCCCTGAGAACCCTCAATGCATTGACAATGACCAGGACATCGATTGCTTCCTGCAGCATGGCACCGGCCAACGGCGGCAAATAGCCGAACAGCGCCGCAGCCATTGCCACCAAGGACAAGGCCATCCCCACGCCGACACTCTGGATCGCAATACGGCGGGCACGCCGCGCGATGCGTACGGCGTCGACGAGACGATCGAGCCGATCCACCAGCACAACCACGTCTGCCGCCTCGGCGGACGCCGCCGCACCGCGCGCGCCCATGGCGACGCCAACATCCGCGGCAGCTAGCGCTGGCGCATCGTTGACGCCATCACCCACCATGATTACTGTCCCATTGGCGCGGGCAGCGTGGATGGCCGACAGCTTGTCGCCTGGCGTTTGGGCGGCGTATACCTCGGTAACACCGAGCATGGCGCCGACCGATTCCGCTACGTCCTGGCGGTCGCCCGTCAACATCGCCTGCCGGACAATGCCCTCCTGTCGCAAGAGACGGAGTGCGCGCGGCGTCTCCAGGCGAATACGGTCTACCATCTGGAGTGCCCCGATGACCCTCCCGTCCGCCCCCACGAATACCGCCGACGCACCCTCGTAGCCGAGCCGCTCCAGGAACTTCGTGCACCAGGCCGGCACTTCGCCCTCACCCAGGACGTAAGAAGGCGATCCGACCGTGATCGTGCGTCCATTCACGACACCTCTGACCCCGGCCCCAGGGCTTTCCACCACTTGGCTCGGAGGCTGTAGCGAAATGCCTCGCTCGCGGCTCGCAAGCGTGACCGCTTCTGAAATCACGTGGTTCGACGCCTGTGCCAGCGAACCGGCAAGCCTCAGTACCTCTTCTGGCTCATGCCCCTCCGCGCACGCAACATCCACCAGGCGTGCGTGCCCCCCGGTCAGCGTCCCTGTCTTATCGAAGAACAGGATGCTGGCCACAGCGAGCCTCTCAAGCGCGCCGCCGCCTTTGACAAGTACACCCCGCCGCGCGCAGCGGGACAGGCCGGAAACGATGGCCACCGGCACTGCCAAGATTAACGGACAGGGCGTGGCCACGACCAGAACAGCGAGGCAGCGCGCCGGGTCCCCGCTGACAATCCAGCCCGCAGCAGCCAGAAGCACCGTCGCGAACACAAAGGCAAGTGCATACCGGTCTGCCAAGCGAGCGGACGGACTGCGTTCGGCTTGTGCTTTCCCGACCATTCGCACGATGCCGGCAAAGGTGCTGCGCTCGGCGGGGGCGCTCGCGACCATCTCAAAAGCAGCGCCCACGTTCAGCACGCCGCTGCAGACCGCATTCCCGGCCACCCGGTGTTGCACCACGGATTCGCCCGTGAGGGCTGATTCGTCCAGTTCCACCGGGACGCTCGGGGTGCCATCGACCGGTACAAGTTCCCCATGGCGGACTAGCAACCGGTCCCCCGCCTGGACAGTCTCAAGACCGACCTGCTGCCATTGTCCGTCCTGAAAACGATGGGCCACCTTCGGCGCATGGCTGAGAAGTGCCGTCATTTCCCTTTGCGCGCGGGCCTCCGCGAAGCTTTCTAGCGCGCGCCCACTGGCTAGCATCAGTGCGATGACGGCAGCCACGAGAAACTCGCCCATGCCTAGCGAGAAGCCAATTGACAGGAACGCCAGGATATCTACGCCCTGCTGCCTCCTTAGCGCGGCGCGCACGATCGCAGCGCTCAGTGCAACCAAGATCGGCACAACGCCCAACAGCCAGATGACATGGATGGCCGCCGCCGACAGGTAATTCCACCGGCTTGCCAACAAGCCAGCACCCAGCGTCACGACGGAGTTGACAAGCAATGCAGTATTGAGGAAGCGAGAGCCGAAGCGCATGTCTGCACCTAGGGAGAAATGCACCTGATTATCTCTGTGAGAACAAGTCGCAATGGTTCCTCCCAGTTCCGCCCAGTTTCGCCCAGTTTCGCCAAGTGCATTTTGTCGATTGATCACAAGACTTCATGCCACGTCGACCGGATCCACGTGCGTCATGACGTTGAGGACATCTTTGCGGCTCATCACTCGACGTCTCGCCTCGAGCGCAATGTCATGACCCTCTCTCACGCTCGCCGCTGCATTGATGTCAAGGTGGACGTCCACGAGAATCATGTCACCCATCTTCCGGGTCCGCACATCGTGCGCACCGATCACGCCTGGCGTTTCCAGCATGGCATTCCGAATCGCCGTTACCGTCTCCGCGTCGATCGCACGATCCATCAGGTCCCGCAGGGCACTTCGGGAAAACTGCCAGCCCATCCTTGTCACCATCAGGCCAACCACGAGTGCCGCGATCGGATCCAGCAGGTGGTAACCCAGGGTATTGCCCAGGATCCCCATTGCCACCACCAGCGAAGATGCTGCATCCGACCGAGCGTGCCAGGCATTTGCAACCAGCATGCTTGACCGGACTCGTTCGGCGATCGCGAGCATATACCGAAACAACAATTCCTTGGCTGCCAGCGCACCAAGGGCGACCCAGAGCCCGACTATTCGTACTGGCTGGATTGAATCCGGATGTTCAAGCTTGAGTACGGCGTTTGACAGCATGCCGACGCCGACGACTAGCAAAAGAAGTCCAAGTATCAGCGAGGCTGCAGTCTCGAAACGCTGGTGCCCAAAGTGATAGGCTTGGCTTGGCGCCTTCTTGCTATGGTGGCTGGCATACAGGACAACGAAATCCGAAACCAGATCCGAAAGGGAATGAATTGCGTCGGCCACCAGCGCTTGGGAGCCAGCAAAAATTCCGGCGGCAACCTGGGCGAGTGTCAGGCCGATATTGACCGAGACGCTCACGAGCGTGCTTCGTCTTGCCGCAGCCTGACTGGCTGGCATTTCGTCGGTTTCAGGGTTCAATCCATCTTGCTTTTGCATTGACAGTGCCTTGTGATTCGACGACAAGCCAAATATTAGCGCCCGCGCGACACCTCAACCAACCATGGAAGACAACCAGCCTTCATTCGCCCACGGCGCCGGGGTAATCGCTCCGGAAAGCTGCACCTCCGGCACCGTACACTAAGCGCAATCCGCTGCAACGGCGCGGCGGTTGCGAACATCGGCGACATGGCATGTAACCCAGGGGCGCAGTCGATTCTGGGTACATTTCGACTGACACAATGGACTATGGGCCGGTAGGCAGCTTTACCCGCTGGCCATCCTGAAGGCTGCTTTGCGGATATCGAACCACTTGTATGCTGTCGGTCAAGGGAGAAAGCAGTTCCGCCTCATCCGAATTCCGGTGGCTAATCCTGACCTCCGTCCTCCGCACCCGGTCGCCCTCAAGCCGAAACACACACCATTGCGCAGTCTCGCAGCGGAACAGCGAACTCGCGGGCAACTTTGTCGCGTGATCGGTCTGCCACAGCACAATGCTCGCGATGACGCGAAATCCGTCACCCAGTCCAGAGGGTGGATCAATAACGTCGATGATTACCCGGGTTCGCTTTTCTTCTATGCCGAGGGCGGATACCTTGGTGAACGCATGGGGCTCCACGAGCCTGACCTTGCCTTGTACCACCTGGTCGCCGCCCCATCCTTCCAGCCTCGCCGGCATCTGCGGCCGCACCTTGACTGCTTCCGTTGACAGTAGCTCGACCACGATCTCCAGGTCATGTGGATTGCCGATCGTCAACAAGGCCTCGCCCGCAGCGACAACCCGCTCGCTGCGCTCCGGAATGGACAATACGGCCCCGGTGAAGGGTGCATGAACCGGCACGACCGGCCAGCGCCCTCGTTTGTGCTGCTCGATGGCCAGCAGGCCAGCCTCGGCCACGCGGACCTCCTGCAAGGCGGTGCTGGCGCGGGCGCGCGCCGCGGCGAGATCATTGCCGGCGGTAATGGTGGCGTTGGCGGCCTGTTCCCCGGCCTGAGGAGACAGGAAGCGCTCCCTCACCAGCCTCTCGACACGCAGCAGTTCGCGCTGCGCCTGAGCGTAGTCTTCGGCGGCATGCCGGACGCGCTCCTGCGCCTCACGGTACGCTGCACGCGCCGCAGCCACCCTTGCTTCGACTTCTTCGCGTTCCCGGGCTGTCAGCGGGAGTGGCGCAAGTTCCGCCACCACTTCGCCTTCACGCACCCAGTCGCCCTCCCGCAAGCTGATCCGCATCAGTCTTCCTGCGACAGGCGCGGCAATCACGTAGCGCTCCCTACTTCGGGTCTCGCCCTCCTCGCTCGTGGTGACTGCCATCGCTCCAACGGACGGGCGCACCACCTCGACATCCACTGGCTCTGGCATCAGCAGAAAGCCAAGGCCTGCCGCAACCACAACAGAGCCCACCATCAGCAACGTCTTAGCTTTTGACCACCGCATCACCTTACTCTCTGGTTTTCAGCACGGCGATCAGGTCCAGCCGTCGCAGCCGCTGCTGGACAAGCAGTCCGGCCACGGCCGCGGCACCGATGGCTGGCAGCAATGCCTGCGCCAGTGTTTGCCTGCTCAGGCTGAGCGGGATGCGAAAGGCCTCGCGGTCGAACACGGGGACGAGCAAGGCACACAAGCCATAGCCCACGGCGATGCCGACCGGCAAGGACAAGACCGTCAGAAGGAACTGCTCGCCAAGCAGAATCCCCGCAACCTCTTGCTGGGAAAAACCAAGTACCCGCAGACTGGCCAGTTCATTCCCGCGCTCGGACAGCGCAATGCGAAAGTTGTTGTAAACGACCCCGGCCACGATGACCGTGGCAAAAGCCGCCAGCACAAGACTGGAGACGACAAACGTCCGATCAAGTGTTCTTTCGATGCTGGCGATCACAGCGGAGCGTATGATCACGGAACTCACGACGGGCAGGCTCTTGAGCCTTTGGTACAGAGATTGTGCCTTGTAGGCGTCGACGCGGAGGTACGCCCCACTGATTGCCGGCGCTTCGCCCAGCAAGCGGGACGATGCCTTGTGGTCCATGTAGGCAGCGGCGCCCAGCAGGTCATCGACGACATCCGCTACCCGCATGACCAGACTGTTGCGGCGGCCCTCGAGCACTTCAACCTCGACTCGCTCGCCCACCGATAAGCCCAGCTCCGCCGCCAGTCTTGCAGAGAGTACAAGCCCGTCCGAAGCAACCGGATGACGTCCGGAGGTGTAGCCCGTAATCTCATGTAACTCGCCCGTGGTGTCCAGACCTGTGATTTCGGTGCGTTTTGAGCGATTTGCGTTGCGTAACCATACCGGCACAATCCGAAATGGCTCGACTCGCAGGACGCCCGGCATCTGGGCCAGGTCATGGATCACCCGCAGGGGGCGCGGCTCGTTGAAGATCAACGTCACATCTTCATGCTGAACGCGGCCGAACTGGAGGTTGAGAATCGTATTGACGCCATCGAGTCCGAACCGTCCGACGATGGTCAAACCCACGGCCAGCGCGATGGCGGTGATGGACATCAAGGCCATGCCCGGCCTACGAGCCAGATTGCGAAAAATCAGGCGCAGGGGAATGGGCAGCACCGCCAGGAGGCCTGCACGGTCGAGAAAGCTCGCCCGGAAGCCGAGGGGTAACTCAGGACGCATCGCTTCGACCGGTGACAATCGCCCTGCACGCAAGGCGGCCGATGCACTGCCCACGGAGGCCGCGCACACACTCGCCATGACAGCGCCGGCCACGATCCCGGGCGAGACCTCGGCGTTCAGCGCGGGGAAGTGGAAATACTGGCGGTATAAGCCGATCAGCAATTTCTCGAGATACAGGCCGCCAGGCACGCCGAGCAGCACCCCAAGCAATATTGTCGCGAGGCCAAAATACACATATTGGAGAGCTACGGTCCCGGTGCTGTAGCCAAACGCCTTCAGCAAACCAACCTCAGCCCGCTGCAAGGTAACGAGGCGACTCAGCAACGTATACAACAGGAAAGCCGCCACTGCCAGAAATAGGGCCGGAACATAGCTGGCGATCACGCGGATCTCGTCGAGTTCATCGCTAAGGAATCGATTCGACTGTTGCAGTTTCCGTTCATACGCCCCGAGGCAGCCGTAACGGAGAAGCATCCGGTCCAGCCTTGTGACGACTTCCTGGGGACGGGCCGCGGCGTCAAGCAGGATGGCCAGATCATTGAAGCTCCCCTCCATATCGAAGGCGGACTCCATTGCGGCGTGCCCCATCCACATGACGCCGAACCGACGGTTGTCCGGAAACACCATGCCCTGCCCTACCTCATAAACATACTCTGGTGACATTCCCAGGCCAGTGATCGTCAACCGGCGGGCATGACCATTGAGTATGGCTGTCACGTGCCCCCCGACATCCAGTGCATTGGCATTTGCGAAGGCGACACTAAGGACGACTTCGTCGTCACGGGAAGGGTCGGGAAGTCGGCCCCGTGAAACCCATAGCGCATTGATGCCGGCCTTGCCAGGGGCTGGCAGGGATATCAGGCGTAGCGTGGCCGGCTCGCGCGTGCCCGGTACATCCGCATTAACGTCATGGACGATGCGCATGAGGACTTCGCGCACCCCCGGGATGGCCCGAATGGGACCTTCGATGGAAACTGGCGCTCGTTTTACATTGGCAAACACATCGGCAAAGCGCTGCATCTCGTAGTAGCGGTCCTTGGCGGATGCAAGAGAGCGCCATGCCCCATTCATCGCGACAAGCACGGCTATGCCGCATGCGACGACAAGCGCCGCGGCAGCAACCTGGGCGCGAAGCCGCCACAACTCGCGCGATAACATGGTGAAGCGTGCAGCTACCATCGCAGCTCCGATGGATTTGCCCGGCTCGCATGCTGCTCAATCTCCGTAATGCGGCCACTGCTGATGTGCAGCACCCGGTCAGCCATTGCAGCTATGGCTGTGTTATGGGTGATAATGGCTGTAATTGCGCCCCGCTCCGTATTCACGCGATGAAGAACCTCAAGTACAAGCCTCCCCGTGCTGTAGTCCAGCGCTCCGGTCGGCTCGTCGCAGAGAAGAATGTCCGGCTGCTTGACGACGGCACGGGCAATGGCGATGCGCTGCTGTTCTCCGCCGGAGAGTTGCGCTGGAAAGTGGTCTTTGCGCGCCGATAGCCCTACCAACTCAAGGGCATCGAGCGGATTCATGGGATGCTCGGCGATATCGGCCACCAGTGCGACGTTTTCCAGGGCCGTCAAGCTCGGAATCAGATTGTAGAACTGAAATACAAAGCCGACGTGCTCGCGGCGGTAAAGGGTAAGACCCGCCTCATCGGCGTGTGCCAGGTCATGGTCCCGGTATTCGATGGTCCCGGACGTCGGTCGGTCCAGTCCGCCAAGTATATGCAGCAACGTCGATTTTCCGCTCCCCGATGCTCCCAATAGGACAACAAACTCCCGGTCATAAAGGTCGAGGTCCACACCGTTCAGCGCGTGGACGACCACCTCGCCCGTTTGATACGTCTTGTAGACGCTGCGCACGCGAAAGAGCGGACTGCGATCGCTGGGCATAGAAGATCTGACTTCATTACCGGAGGTCAAACCGTATGGGATTCCCAGTCATTAGCTATTGGCAGTGCCAGCCTTCACTAGAAGGACGGGGCATGGGGCGTGGGCAATGACGCGGCCCGTTACGGAACCGACAATGGCATCCAGGAATGCGCCACGGCCGTGAGTGCCCATCACGATCGCCGCCGCATCGACAGAACTTGCAAACTCGACGATGCGCTCTGGGGCAAAACCTGTCAGCGCGTGCTGTTCGAAGGGAACACCCGCTGCGCTCAGGATCTCAGCAGCAGAACGCAACGTCCGGCCACTCTCGTCGGAGTGCCATGCTGCAAGGTCAGCGGCGCTGATGTAGGACTTCACCTCTCCCGACACGTCTGGCATGCAGTGAACCAGGTGTACGAGCAAGGGCCCCTTCAGTAATTTCCCGGCAGCCACACATTGTGCCGCCGCATCGCTGTACGTTGACCCATCGGCCGCAAGTACGATTTGCATCACTTTTTCCTTGAGTAGCAAAGACGGCGACGATCGTATGTTGCGCCGCAGGATATCGCGAAACGCGACGGATCACGGGCCTCCGCGGCTCTCTTCTACCGCACAAGTCACATGGTCATGTTCGTAAGGTAGATGATGAACCATTCACGGATTTGGGCTGGATCAAAGAAGCTGTAAGCGCAAGAAGCCGCGCTATACGGCCGAGCCGTCATGAAGAGATCACTATTGTCCGGCTGGGCCGCCCCTCCGGCCGTTCGGTTGCGCACACCGGAGATGCAGCCATCATCATCTGGGCGCCATCGAGTAGGGTAAGGGTCTGGCTGGGAGTGCCATGGCGCAAGGAGTTCCCCTGGTCACGCCAGAGCAACAATTTCCTCCTGGATACCTCGAGGAAGCGCAACAGGATGTGACTGCGGTTCCGCCGACGCCCGAGTAAATGGCAGCAAGCTGAACAATCCACCGCCGGCAGTGGGCAGGCTTCTCTGTGTCCGGCAGTGAGATAGATTTGGCCGTGGCTACGCGGCGTCATAAGGTGGCGCGCATGCTAACCCAACGCCAGCAGTCCGAGGAAGCCAGCCGTGAGGACGTAATTCCAATCGTGATGAAGAAAATGCCATTATGCGAAAGCATTTCAGCTCACTATGCTGTACAGCCATCTCCCACACGCCTGACGGTTCAAACTGGCTGCACTGGGAACTCGGCTTTCGATTAGAGCGCTCGCTGCATCAATGGTCGTTCGGCGAATTTCTCCCTCGACGGCTCTAGTTTCATCGACAACTACCCCGGCCGCTTACAGTTCGCCAGGAACGTATGGCATGGATCCTCGATGGGATCTCCTGCCGGGAGCTAAGTCGACAGTCAGAAGGTATGGCCCCTCTATAGGAAAAGCTGAGATAGCCGATTACTCAACGATTAACTCAACTCGCGAACGGCTGCAGTACGTCCGGAAGCCGCCGTTGCATTGGCCCAATCTCGAACGGCGGTTCCGGGTCGGTCAGCGACGGCCGCAGCTCGGCGGAGGGCGGCCGGTAGAGACCGGCCAGATCGGGCGGCCGTCGAGCTCCGTCATTTTTTTGGCTCTGGCCCTCACGCCGTTACTTCACTTCTCGTCGGGGCTCTTGTCCGACTGAAGTTTGCCAAGCAATTGCGCGACCAACGGCACCGTGGTGATGACACCAACAGCGAGCAGCGTCCAGCCAACGGCGCGGCGTTGATCCGGATTCATTCGGTCGCTGAGCAGCAGCGCGAGACCCGCAGCGCCTGCCGCCCGTGTTCCGGCAATCAATCCAATTTCTGGAATGGTCAGTGATACTTGTTTCATCTGTGCCTCCTCGCGGGTTGGACATTCCGAACCAAGAATTTGCGCGGTTCCTGCCGTTGTCGGTACCGTGGTTCTCACTTTACAACAACCTGTGAGGACCTTATGCAAACCCAAAACGCGACCGCCGCCGTGACCGGATATCTGGACCGGATGTTCG
The DNA here is from genome assembly GCF_019602855.1 of Cupriavidus pinatubonensis. Classification (GTDB taxonomy): domain Bacteria; phylum Pseudomonadota; class Gammaproteobacteria; order Burkholderiales; family Burkholderiaceae; genus Cupriavidus; species Cupriavidus pinatubonensis. The sequence continues at coordinate 46,345 of NZ_CP080768.1, read as the reverse complement.
GGGAGGCTCGCCCCGGCAATCGTGGATACCGGGAGATTGGGGCCCACGCCTTCCATGCAGGGCGCTGCGACGTCGAGAGCCAACTGGCCGAGCGTCTCGAAGCAACGGCTGCCATGGGTTTTCTGGTCGGCCGCGCGTGGCCCGCGGGCGGTGGCAAGGCGCACGCAGCGTTGATGGATCACGTCGGTGGCAGCGCCGGCCTGCAGGAGCTTTTGACGGGTTGGGCTAAAGAATTCATCGGCCAGTGGGAGGCGGAGCACGCCGGCGACGCCGAGCAGGACTACGCGTCGCATCTGTACACGTTCACCATGCGGAAATTCGATCAGCTTCGCGAAGCCGCCAAGTCGGTCGCGTGAACTTGGGCCGGTTGCTGGTGGCCAAGCTCGGTCACCACTCCCAAACATTGCCCGGCTCACATGTGAGCCGTGGCCTTTCGACACCGATCAGCTGACACCGTGCCAACACTCGAGTATCTCGAATTTCTTTCCTGGGTGAAGCGGGCGATGTTCTTCCGCGAGGACATGCAAAAGCAGATGGCGGGACTCGGTATCGCGAAGGACGTGGTGGACTGCTTCGTATTCTCGGAGGCGAGGCGAAACGGCAACGTGCTGGATCTGTTCGAGTCGTACGGTCGCGCCGAGCCAGAGGCGTTCGAGGCGTTCCTTCGCGATTGCTGGAAGCAGTGGGAGGAGGCAAAGAGCGCGGCATCCTGAAGTCTCGGTTTGCGTGGGTCCTGTCCAAATCGATATCGTGACCTTACTGATCAACGATGCGGACGAATGGAGCGGCGCAATGGCGTACATCAAGACACAAGACCTGAACGGCGCAGCCCTCGATTGGGCAGTGGCAACGTGCGAGATTCCGAACCTAGACAGCGGTAGCGCGCGGCACCTCGAACACTTCCTGACTTTGCGGAGCGAGGATGTCCACTACGACCAGGACTTGAAGCAGCACCGCACGGGCCGCTTTCGTTACTCCGAGCGTTGGGATCAAGGCGGTCCCATCATTGAGCGCGAAGGCATCTCCGTTCAGAAGTGGTCGGACGGAAGCTGGAGGTCCTACCTCAAGATGTCGGTCGAGCTTTCCGGGCCAACGTCACTGGTCGCCGCCATGCGCTGCTATGTCGCTACGACGCTAGGCAACGAGGTCGCAGTACCTGACGACCTGCTGAAGGGCTGATTCCATGACAGTCCTTCAGACAACGGATCTCGCCGGCGCCGCCCTTGATTGGGCGGTAGCTAAGGCGCTAGGCTGCGAACTGATGTCCTCCCATGATCACTTTCGCCGCGTCGCCGCACTATCGTGGGATGAAGACAAGATTGCCGCTCACCTGGCAAAGCAGGTAGACAGCCAGGTAATCGTCAATCCGTTCACAGGCAACTCGGAGCCTATTCCGAACTACTCGGGCTCCTGGAGCGCTACAGGGCCGATCATCGAGCGGGAGCTCATCACCCTTGATCGATTCGGCGGCGCATGGCTGGCGCGCAAGTGGAATTCCAACCACGAGCCTCAATGCGCCACGGGCGAAACGCTGCTTGTTGCAGCAATGCGCTGCTTCGTCGTGGCAAGGCTCGGTTGGACGATCGAGGTTCCAGGCTGAGCGGATTGGCCTAGCCCATGGATCAGGGCGAGGGCGGTGCAATCCCCAGCAGACTTGACCGGCGCGCGTTCCCCTGAGCACGTAAGAGGCCCGACGTCCGCCCGCATCGTTTGCCGAGGACGCGCCGCGCAAAATATATTTGCTTCGGTCTCTTCGCGATCTGTAGCCTGAACTCATTGATAGAGCACATCCACCAAGGAGAAAAGACTCCATGTCGACCATCGCAAAGACCGTCGACCCGAAAGAGCATCTGGAAGTCACCGCATCGATGGCGCTGCACGCGGGCATCCACTGGGCCAACTTGCCGCAGGCTGCTCGGATCGCGCTGATGGAGCATGCCAACGGCACCGACGGAATGGCCGCGCTGGCAGCCGACTGGGCCGAGGAGTTCCTGACCAGCGAGGCCGGGTCTGACTCGGACACCTTCCGCCCCGCGATGCTCGCTTTCACCGAGCAAAAGATGACGGCTCTGCGCTCGGCTGCGCTGTCCTAAAAGAGAGCCAACTGGCCGCCGTTGCGGTGGCCACCCACCCGGCCCGGGCAGTTCATCTTGACGGGCCCCGTCTTCGACCCAGCACGCGAGCCCACGACGATTTCGTGTGGTCCAGATGCGAATCCAGAACACTGATATGACCGCGACCCAGTTCACCCCCGGCCAAACCCTGCAAGTTCCGCTGAATACCCTGTTCATCTCGCCGCTGAACGTTCGCCGCCACGACAGCACCGATATCACCGAGCTCGCGGCACTGATCCGTTCGCAGGGCGTCCTGCAGAATCTTCTCGTTGTGCCGGAGGTAGATGCGGGAGGGGGTGTTCGATTCGGCGTCGTTGGTGGCGGCCGCCGAATGCGCGCGCTTAACCACCTGGCTCAGCGCCGGGAGATCGTGGCTGAGTACCCGGTGCCGGTGAAGATCATGGCCGTAGACACTGCCGAGCAAGCGAGTCTTGCCGAGAACAGCGGGCGCGAGGCCATGCATCCGGCAGATGAGTTCGAGGCCTTCCAGCGCCAGCGTGACGCTGGTATTCCCATCGAGGACATTGCAGCCACCTTTGGTGTTACTCCGCTGGTGGTGCGCCGCCGTCTGAAGTTGGCCAACATCTCTCCCCGACTGCTGCATGCCTACCGACAGGGAGAGCTGAAGCTCGATCAGTTGCAGGCGCTCGCCCTCACCGACCGGCACGATGTCCAGGAGCGGGTTTGGGCGGAGGCAAAGGAGTTGCCCTACTGGAAGCAATCGGCACGGGAGCTGCGGGACTCCATCACCGACGGGGCGGTGGCGACGGCAGACGACGCGGCCGCACGCTTTGTCGGGCTGGATGCCTACGAGGCGGCAGGGGGCCATGTGGTGCGTGACCTGTTCTCGGACCGCGGCGACGGTTACGTGGCGGACAAAGACTTGCTGCAGAAGCTGTTCGCCGAAAAGCTTGAGGCTGTAGGCGACCAGGTGCGCGCTGAAGGCTGGTCCTGGGTGGAAGTGCGTGAGCGAGTGCGCCCAGGTGACATGTATCAGATGGGCAGGAGCAAGGCCAGCGAGCGGGCACTGACCGAGGCAGAACAGGCGGAGATCGCTGCATTGGAGGCGCAGGCAAAGGCCCTCGACGCAAAGGCGGACACCCTTGAGGAAGATGACGACTCGGACGAATATGAGACGGTGTCCGCCGAGCTCGTTGAGGTGCAAGCCAAGATCAAGGCTATCAAGGATGGCGCGGTCGTCTACAGCGAACGCCAGATGAAGAAGGCCGGGGCAATTGTGGGCCTGAACCACAGCGGACAGTTGGAGATCCATAGAGGCCTGATCAAGGAGGCCGACAAGCCGAAGAAGGTCGAAGCGGGCGTTACCGTGACCGAGTCGGGGAAACCCGCCCATCCGGAGTCGCTCGTGCGCAAGCTGTCCGCGCATCGGACGATGGCGATTCAGGCCTCGCTCGCGGATCAGCACCGCCTGGCGCTCGATACGCTCTGCTACTCGCTTGCTTCCACCGTCCTCTATAGCGGCGGGTACCACGGCGACCGTGGCATCAGGATCAACGCCAACTCCCAGACCTTTAGCCTGCGTCAGCACGCCGACGACATCGAGCAGTCGAAAGCCTGGGGGCAGATGGCCGAGCGCCGTGCCAAGCTTTTGGAGAAGCTCCCGGAGAACCCGGCCGAGCTCTTCGCCTGGCTGCAGGAGCAATCCCTCGAGACCGTGCTCGACATCCTGGCGTTCTGCACCGCCTCCTGTGTGGATGGAGTTCAGCACAACGAAGGGAGCCGCCCGCTAGCGGAGCTCGAAGAGGCCGCCGGGCTCGACATGTCGGACTGGTGGGAAGCGAGCGCAGGCAGCTATTTCAAGCACGTGCGTAAGGAAACGGCGATTGCGGTGGTCAAGCAGGTCGATCCGGCCCAGGACGGCGAGAAGCTGGCCAAGCTGAAGAAGGGCGAACTGGACAAGCATGCCGAGGTGGTGCTCTCCGGTACCCGCTGGCTGCCGCGAATGCTCGCCCGCGAAGTTCCCAAGGCGTAACGAAGGTGAGTAGCGGATGCCGACTGTGTCGGCATTTGCGTGGGTGCTGCGGCGCTCTGTAGGGTGGTTGCATACCGTCTCCGGATGCAACCACACACCATGCACACCTCTCAGCTCCCTCTCTTCCCGGCCGTCAACCCGCAGGTTTCTCTGGTCACCGTCGCGCACTTGACTCCCGAAGAGCTCGAGCAACGGGCGATGGCGGCGATTGATGCGGTGCTCGAGGCGGGCCATCCGATGATTTGCGCCTGGTCGAGCGGGAAGGACTCCAGCGTCGTTGCCAACCTAATGCTCAATGCGGCACGGGCACGCCTGGAGCGGGGCGAGTCCTGCCCGCCGCTGCTCATCAATCACAGCTCGATCACCGTCGAGAATCCGGAAGTGCAGGCGCTGGCGTCATCGGAGATCGAGAAGATGCGTGCGTACGCTGCCGACCAGGGGATTCCTTTGACCGTCAGGGTTGGTCACCCGACCCTCTATTCGGCGTTCGCCTGCCGGGTGATCGGCGGCCGTGGACTACCGGCCTTTCCGGACACGCGCGGCGACTGCTCGGTCGACTGGAAGGTGCGGGTAGGGGATCGCCTCACGGCTGAGGCCTACGCGGAGCTGCGCCACGTCACCGATATGCCGGCCGTCTTGATGACCGGGGTGCGCCGCGAGGAGTCGTCTGCCCGCGCTGCAAGCATTGCCTCGCGTGGCGAGCGCGACGACGGCATCTGGACCAATGCGGAAGGCGGGATGCGGCTCTCCCCGATCCTTTCGTGGACTTCCGACGATGTCTGGACCTACCTTGGTTACTGCGCGGCGGGCATGATCCCGTCCTACTCTGACTTCGCGGAGACGATGCGCTTCTATCGCGATGCGGGAGGTAGTTCCTGCGTCGTGGTCGCATCCGACATGATGGACGCCAGGAAAGGCGGGGGGTGCGGCGCGCGGTCAGGCTGCGTGACGTGCACCAAGGTTAAGTCGGACAAGTCGCTCACGAACATGGTCGAGAGCGACGCCGACCGTTACGGCTACATGAAGCCGATGCTCGCCTTCCGCGACTTCATCTCGAACACCCAGTACGACTGGTCGCGTCGGAGCTACGTGGGCCGCACCATCGACAAGGACGGCTACATCGCCATCGCGGCGGATACGTACGCGCCCCAGATGCTGGAGGAATTGCTGTGGTACGCCCTCTCGATCCAGGCGACGTTGCCACGGGCAGCGAACTTTCGCTACGTCGATCGCAGGGAGTTGTTCGCGATTGACATGCTCTGGTCTGCCTACGGCCTGCACAAGCCTTTTCACGCGCTTTGGATCGCCCGCGAGGTGGAACGGGGGAATCTGAAGTTCCCGCCGAAGGTCAAACCTGTCCAGAAGACTCCGGTACCGTCCTATGGTCGGATCTATGTTGGGTCCGACTGGGATGGCATCGACACGCCGAAGGTGGCCGGCTTGTTCGACGCCCCGCTCGCGATGGCCGAGGAGGGATGTGGTATCGGCAGTATTGGCACCCGCTTTACCAGGGACGGCCGGATCGTGACTGATTTCGATACCACGCAGCAGTTTGAAATCGATGAAGAGGGCGCGTTCCTGTTTCTCGAGTTCGAAGCGGACCGTCATATCGCCGAGTTCCACCGCGATGACGCCGAGTGGACTGCCGCAGCGCGCATCTACCTCCGCTACGGGTTTGTCACCCTGGCCAAAGGTGCGCACGCCAGGTGGGACGGACTCCTGCGCCGCACAGAGTGGCGGCAACAGAATGGCCTCCACGGTCAGCCGCCGCTTGAGCACTTGATCGCCCGCTGCGATGCCCCTGCGCGGCAAGAAGAGGCTCTGTTCGCAGAGGCTGCCTAGTCAGCGACGAACGAGACCGGGTTTGCCCCGGTCCCTATGGGCTTTGTATGGTGAGCTCACGATCAACGGAGAGATGACGGCATCACCATGGAAAAGCCCACTTACAAGGAAGTAGCCGAAGCGCTGCGCAACCTAATGAACTACACGGGCGGGTGGGACGCGCCCGACTCGCACCCGTGCGGCGCTGCTGCTCGGATGATGCACCGGGTTGACGGCCGGGATTGCCAGTCATGGGATATGCCGTTTCTGGACCACGTCGAGCGCTTTGCCCGGCTGTACCCGCACCTGCGCATCGGCATTCGCTTCCAGGATGAGACGGGCGCCCGGTATGACACGCCGAACATGGGCTATCTCTGCGACGGCGCCTGGATCAATACTTCGCACGCCTGCGCCATCGGCGATATGACTCCCGTCGATGCCATCTTGATGCAAGCGCTTAATATGCCCGGCATGACGTTTGAAGAGGCAGCGCGGGCCAATGACCTGAACGACGCCTTCTTCATGGTCCAGGAGGCCTGCCAGATCACGACGGGCGACGTGGCAGGTTTGTTCTGTTCCGGGATGGATGCCGAGGCGTTCTGGTCGGGCGCGGACGAGGACCAGCGCATCGCGTACCTGTTGGCATACCTGACGTTTGAGTCGGTGCACACGGATCAGGACCTGCTGCGCCAGTACAGGCGCACGGACGCCCAGGCCCATTGGCGCGTGGTCAACGTCATCGTTGCCGACTGTGAGGGATGGTCCGTGCCGGCGTATTGGGATGGCCGGACGTGGAATGGTTGGGTGGTGCCGCGCTTCACGCTGCAGAGCATGCGCGAGCTGGCCCGCCACGCCGGACCGCTGGTGGAAAACAGCGATGGCACCTTCACGCGCACGGACGAAGGCGCCGACGTGGAGACCATCAGTCCAGTGCCCACGGACATCGACGGCACGACCATTGCCCTCTATACGCCCGACGGCTGGTGCTTCCAGCTTGACGAGTAATAGGTACAGGCCCAAGGCACCACCGCGCAGATAGCGCGGTTTTTTCTGGGCCTCATTAGCTTCCTGCTCTGCCGGAATCCCCAGATCTTTTCCGGCTGATCCTTCGGAAATATTTTATACACACCTAATGTTGCGTGGGTCTTAGACAGGTCTGTATAAATTTCAGCATGGGCACGAAGCACAGCCCGCTTACACATCTGAAGAACCATGAACGAACTGATTTCAGCCGCACGCGGCGTCTTGGAGAACTGGGAAAAGGGCGACCTTGCTGCCGCCGTGCGCGCACTGCAGGGCGCGCTCGAGGCACTGCCAGAGAAGGTCACGGCAACGCCGGAACAGGTTGCCGTCGCCAAGGACTACACCGGTTGGTCCGACGAACTCCGCTTCGACGCTGACGCGGAGATCTCGCTGGCAGACAAGGGCCACTGGATCAGTGGCTGGCAGTGGATTCCGCGAGACGACGATCCGGCCCAGTAAGCGCGACACGAAAAAGGGATCAGAAATGGATTTCACCGCCGAACAGATCAAAGACGCCGCTCGCATCGTTCACGGCGGCGGCGGCGCATGCATCGGCACCGCAAAAACCCGCCAATCCGCCGCCAAATCCTTGATTTGCGCCTAACCCTCCCCACCCGCCCGCTCCGGCGGGCCCACCGGAAAGGACCTTACGTATGGGAATGACCAAAGCCAAAGCTCGACCCTCGGAACGCCGCTTCTCGTGGTTCATCCACCTTGGAACCTGCTACGCGCGCGGGTATGAGGCGCAGAAAGCTGGAGCGCCTTTCGACGGCCCGGAAACGCCGTACCGAAATGGCTCGGGCGTACAAAGGCAGCGACGCGGTGCATGGGAGCGTGGTTACAGGCGAGCACAGGCAGGCTTGCCGATGGATGACACGAACGGATGACAAGCCGCACGCCACGGCCGGCACACAGCACAACAAATCTCACCATGAACGAACAACAACGCACCCGGGCCGAGGCCCTTCTTAGCAACGATGAGACTTCCACCGACGAGGACTTGGTGGAGCTGTTCGCGGCGAACGGCATCGCCCGTCCGCTGGCAGTGGCCGCCGTCGCTCGCCGCATGGAGTTCCTGAACCAGGATCTGAACAACCCTCCGCGCCTGGGTTTGAACAGCAAGGGGGAGCACTGGATTGTTGACGGCAAGGACGGCAACGGCTGGCTGCTGATCGATGAGGCGTCCGCCGACGCCAGCAAGTTCGGCCGCGCCTATGGCAGCGAGGAGTTGGCCCATTTCGTCGCGGCGAGCCTGAATGCAGCCTGACGCCAGCGCTCATCCCTTGAGATAATGAACGCAGGAGCAACGGCGCGCTTGCGACGTGTTGCCAGCCCGAAGGAATTTGCCATGTACCGCGTCTACCTGCGCATGCAAGACCAGCGAGTCGACCCCGCAACGAAGACCAACACCAGTAGCGCCGAGGCGGCCGCTGAAGCGTTTGGCGAGCTGGTCGCGCGCGCAGATCTTGACGGCCAGAAAGTTGCAGCCGTGCTCACGTACAACCAGAAGCAGCTTGCCTATCACCGCTTCGACAGAAAGCCGGGAAGCGCTGACTATTGGCGTGGCCGTATGGGAGAGATCCCATGGCCGCCAGGGATTGTCGGACGGCCGCAGGAGATGGAGGGAGGCAAGCGAGTCAACGTCTACCTGGACGCCACGAGCCTCGCGCGTGCTGCGCGGTTGGGAGCGGGTAACGTATCGGTGGGCATACGACGCAGCCTTTCAAACGGGGAAATCGACGGCCAGCTTGACGCAGCGAGCCTCGCCCGTGCCGCCCAGCTCGGAGATGGAAACGTGCTCGATGGCATTCGGCGAGCCTTGTCCAGGGCAGTCGATTGAACCGGGCTCTTTGTGTCATCCACCTTCAAACCCATCCGCAGCAGGACGTCGCATGTCCGCAAGTGATCCGGATGGGAGAGCCGGCAGATATGGTTGGCCGTAGGTGGACGCAGGGCCGACGCAATCGCAAAGAAGTTTGCTTCGACCGGAGGAGGGAACTCAAACTGGCGACTTCGATCGTTGTATTGGCCGCGAAACCACCTGTCTACCTCGTTGATTTGGGTCAGCAGGTCATCATAGGGGCGGATGGGGACCACACGCAGGGTTAGCGCGGTGTTGTCCAGCGAAATTGTCAGGTATTGATTCCCATAACGGTAGATTACGCAGTACGGATTCCGGGGGGGCGTCGTGCAGGCTGCCCAACGGCAGTCGAAGTTTGGGAGGGCGTCAATAGGCTCCAAATCGCGCGGAAGGATGCCTCAGGATCCATTTCTACCGGCAGGCTGTATTTCTCGCCGAATTCCATCGTGATGATGCCGAGTGGACCAACGCAGCGCGCATCTACCTCCGATATGGGTTTGTCACCCTGGGCAAGGGTGCCCACGCCAGGGTGGGATGCAATCCTGCGCAGAACGGAATGGAGGCAGCACAATGGACTTCACGGTCAGCCGCCACTCGAGCAGCTGATCGCCCGCTGCGAAACCCCTGCGCGGTAAGAGGAGGCTTGTTCGCTCTTGGTACGCTCAGAAGAAATGTGGAGCGACTTTTGAGACCCCTGCAGTGTTGACCACTAAGATCGTGCTTGACTTCGGGAGCGTACCTGAAACTACAGCGGCAGCTGCGAACGCGAGGGCTGATCCACCCTCCAACCCTACCCCGAGCCCATCATCTCGTGCGCAGTTGCTAGCAAAAAAACCTGCGAGGGCTGGGGAAACGGCATGGGCGCCGCCTCCGCTGCTTCTAATCGCTGCCAGGACTTGAGCGCCACGCCGAGGGAAAGCCGTGCGCATTGCTCCGGATATCTCCACGGACGGAGACGGCATTACATGCTTCAAGCCAGCGCAAAATGCAGCGACGAGCGGCGCACATCCATCGTATTGACTAATGAACAGTTGTGGCGACAAGGCTTCATTGCAAATGCTGTCGAAGGCTTGCTTGAGTGCCAGCACTGAATCGCCACCACTAGCCGGAAGAAAGATTGCATCCGGCATTCTTCGTCCACACTGCTCGACGATCTCATACCCGAGGGATTGGTTAGCGATCACGCGGTGGGGAGTGTTGGTGGTCGATACGTTTGCGTAGCCAGTGGCGGTAACGATCCGCGAGCAAGCGAAATCAGCCAAAGACCAGTCCTCCAGGTATGTGAGGTCTGCGCCAGAACGGCGAATCTGATCAGCGTTAACCGCGAGGATGTCACGTGGTACGACCACATGGCATGGCAGGCCAGCCCTGGCGGCATAAGTTGCGAATGACGCTCCGGCGTTTCCGGTGCTTTGTAGAACGATTCCCTTAGCACCTTGAACCAGCATTTTCGTGATTGTATACGCGGCACCTCGGTCCTCGAATGACCCGCTTGGGTTCTGTGATTCGTCCTTGATCAAAAGCCGACTGTATCCAAAACGGGATGCTGTACGTGGAGCTTCGTGGATCGGTGTGAAGCCCTCTGCCAAGCTAATACCTTCGCCTGCGGAGACATCCTCCGCGGAGAACACGTCCCCGTATCGCCACATACTGGTGATGTCTTGGTAAATATTCATATTGAGATGTGATGATCTCTGAAATTGACCAGCGGTCCTAAGAATGGGCTCTTGGGCCGGTGCGGTCGGGGGGAGCTCGGGATCTATGCACGCTCATGGACCCTGTCGCAGGAGCGTGATGCTCTTCTAGAGCAAGGCTGCACGCAAGAGCAGAGCCCCGACCATGGCCATCAGAAAGCACCGCAACAATTCGCGGAACTTGGTCTCTGAGAATCGGCTGGCTACTCGGTCGCCTACCAGATAGGAAGCGCCGCTGGCCATGGTGCCGGCCGCCAAAGCCGTGATGCTGATTGCCGGGGCGCCGGACATTTGTAGTAGGCCGATTTGTATAGTTTTGCCTAACGCGAAGCACAGGTTCAGTACCATCAGTTGCTCCAACCGACCCAACCGTGCCATCGCGCCGAACAGCAACATGAACGGGGCACCTACGTTCAGAGCAGCTTCGGTGACGCCAGCCAACCCACCGAAGACAACCGCAACGCGGGTTGGAGAGGACATCTTGTGGGCCCGCAGCGTAGTCAAGATCCTGGGCATTACCAAGGTCATGGTAAGCAAGGACGCAAGCAGCAACAAGGAAACGCGCTCGGACAAACCAACTTGCAAGGTGACGCCCAGTGATGCACCCATGCCTATGGCTGGTAGCAGACTGATCGGGACCCGGCAGCGACGCAGCCCACGCCGGTTGACTAGCAACCAGGCGACCGACATCAACAGAGCGGGGACAGCAACCATCATCATGGCCGCGCGGTAGCCCAGGAACAGCGCCAGTAGGGGCGTGGCAATCATGGCGAAACCTATGCCCAGTATCCCCTGAGCGTAGCCGGCAAGCGCTAGTATCGCTGCGCATCCCAAAATGGTCCCGTACGTCATTGCGCTAGTCCGCTACGTTCGCACGCACTCGGCTGGCGGCGTTGTTCAATCGAGCAACGACTTTGGCCATGTCCACGGCGAGGACTAGACCGCCTTCGACGATGGTTTTGCCATCGACCAAGACGCGGTCGACGTCTTCTCCCGTGGCGGCGAGCACCAGAAACTTGAAGGGATCATACGTCGGCGCGGCCTTGAAAGTGTCCATGCGGACCAAGACCACATCCGCCTTGCAGCCAACCGCCAGGCGGCCCAGGTCCGGACGGCCCAGAGCATCGGCTCCGCCCGCGGTCGCCATGGTGAAGATGTCTACAGAAGTCGCCGCTTCAATCGAGTGCTCGACGATGCGGCACACGGTGGCTGCCATGCGCATATCGTTGAACATATCGAAGGGATAAGTATCGGTGCCCAGCGCCTGGCGGATGTTCAACTGTCGATACTTATGAATCGAATTGATCACGCCCCCGCGGCGGGCTTTTACCCAAGGAAGATGCACGACGGTAGTTTGGTAGTCGCGTAGTGCTGCAGCCTCCGATGGTGTCAGCGAAGCAATGTTGCCGTCGTGGGTCAGTATCTGTCCGTGACCGATCATGAAGTCGGGCCCCAACAGCCCTGTATCGATCATATACTCGACCGTACTCATGCCATACTCGGTCTTAATCCGTTCATACTCGTTAGGCGACTGCCCAGCATGGATCTGGATAGGCAGCTTGTGTGCACTGGCAACCCGGCGGGTCTCGCGCAGAAGGTCCGGATCACATGTGTCGATCTGGCCCGGCGCCAACAAGGTGCGCAGCCTTCCGTCATACCTGCCGTCCCAATCTATGCAGAAATCAACGCAGTCGCGAAAGCGGCGACGCCCATTTTCCGGATAACTTTGGTACCAGACCTTGCCCCCTGGCGCGTGTCCGTAGTGCATCGCACGGTAGCGCGGGCCAGAGTAGCAGCGCAATCCCGTCGCCATGGCAACCTGAGCAATCTGTTCCGTGATCGAGATATCGCCGTCGCCGCCCACCTCATAGTCATACCCCAGCTCGACGACGGTTGTGCTGCCCGTGCGCGCCAGCTCGGCAAATGCGCACTCCGAAGCGATCACCTGTGCTTCGGGATCGATCGCGTGCCGCACTGCCGGCAGTGTTTTATACAAGGTGCCGTAGTTCGTAGCGTTTGCCCGTGGACTTAGGTTACTGGCATCCTCCAGATATCCCTTCGTGTACGGCGTATCCGTGACGTGGAGGTGTGTGTTGACGAATCCTGGCATCACAATTCGTCCAGTTGCATCGATACGAGTGTCGCTCGCTGAGGGCGGAGCTGTGTGCGCTCCGACCTCAATGATCGAGTTCCCTTCAATGACGACGACACCGCGCTCAATGACGGTATGCGCGCCGTTTATCCAAGCAATGACGGTTCCGTTTTCTATATACGTCTTGTTCATCTTATTCTCAGTCATGGTAAGTGTCATGATCACTGCGCCTCGATGTTCGCCGCTTTGATAGCTGCGCCCCATTTTTTATTCTCAGCAGCAATAAGGCTGGCAAATTCTTCCGGAGTGCTGGGGAAGGGCTGCAGGTAATTGTCCTTGAGCTGCTTGATGACATCCGGGGACTGCAGGATCTTCTTGAATTCGGCATTCAAGCGTGCCACGGTCGCCGGTGGTGTTTTGGCGGGCGCCAGCACTCCAAGCCAGCCGGAAGACTCGATGCCGCTGATCCCAAATTCGCTGAGTGCCGGCACGTTGGGAATGGTGGTGTCCCGTTCAGCTCCCAGGACGACCAACGGCTTTATCTTGCGCTTGGAGTCGCCGACATACGACATGAAGTTCGCTGGATTCGTGGCGCCATACTGGATATTTCCCCCAAGCAGGTCGTTCATCATCGGTGCGGTCCCGCTGTAGATGACGTGCTGAATTTGTAGGCCAGACTTGCCCTTGAGCATTTCCACGGCCAAATTTGACAATGAGCCGACGCCGGGAGAGCCGTAGTTCAAGGAGGAAGTGTTCTTCGCGTTGAGCAATTGCTTGAAATCGGTATGAGGCGCGCTGGGTCCGGCCACTAGCACGTTGGACCATCGCACCAAGGCTCCCACAGGCACGAAGTCATCGCGCTTCCAGCCAGTTCTCTTGAACATGAACTCATTGGTCGCGATATTTGGCACTTGAAATAGAAGGGTGTGCCCGTCTGGAACCGCATGCGCCACATAGGCGGTGCCAATGTTGGTCGAAGCCCCGGGGCGGTTTTCGACCACGACGGTTTGGTTTAAGGCAGCGGCCAGCCGAGGCTGGATCAGGCGCGCAACGTAGTCAGCTGCATTGGCCGGCGGATACGGCACGACCAGGATGATGCGACGTGAAGGAAACTCTTGTGCATGTAGCCCCGGCGAAACCAGGCAAGAGAGTCCGGCGAGCAATGTTGCGGTCCAGTTGGCGGCGGACCGAGAGACAGATGACATGGCATACCCCTGTTTGACCTGGCGTGAAACCAGTATTCGGAGTGTGCGTAAATGCACGATGCCTGACCAGCAACTAATTGCCAGTGACGCTCATCGCACCGCGGCCAGTGCCGCGTGATCCATGACCTGATATCCGCCGTCGGGGCGCCGGGCAAGAATGCCCGTGTCTTCGAAACGCGCTAGGGATAACGAAACCCATTGGCGAGTTGACCCAATCATGCTAGCCAGTTCGCTGTGGCTGAACCCGCGGATCGCTCCGTCGTCACGCGCCGCTAGCATTGCGAGTAGTCGTGCCAACCGGACCCGCATCGAATGCGTGGACAGCAGTTGCAGTAGTGCGCAGTAGCACTGAGATTTGTGCACCAAAGCGTCGATGAGCGCCAAAGCCAGATCCGCATGTTTTCCGCAGAGGATGCGCAGTTCAGGGCCTGGCAACACCAAGCATCGAGTGTAAGCCACGGCAACAGAGGACCAAGCGTGCTGGTCACCGCCAAAGACTTGCGGGGCGCCCACATAGTTTCCCTTTGCCCAGAAGCCCAGCGTGAGCTCGCGACCATCCTCAGACACGTAGTAGGACTTCACCAGCCCAGATTCAATCAAGAAGATGCCGTCGTGCGCATCGCCCTGGCGGAATAACAGTTCACCCACGTCATAGTCGCGCTGGCGGCCCAATGCCATGACGGCCGCTTTCGAGACGGGTTGAAGCATTGCAAGGAGGTCCGGTGCGGCGCAGGCTTGCTCAGGGGCGGCCGACAGCAGCGTGCTCTGCTGCAAAGATAGCGCCGGGTTCATGACAGGCGTCCTCCAGATCGCAACAATGACGGGAAACCAGCGCGGCCAGGACAGAGAAGAAGTACGGGCGCGCCTTATCAATGGTGGCGCGATATGAGAAGCGCTATCCACCCTCTGAAACCGGCTGCCAAATGCAGTTGTTTCGCCGGTAGCGACAGGTATCTTCGCACAGAAGAAGGTGGAAGCGGCAGCGAAGTCGATCACTCCAGACTTTAAAGGCCGCGGCGCCCGGCTGGACCGGCAGAGCGTTGAAGCTCTCAGCCGTGGGCGGCCAGTGGGCTGTCAGCTCCACCCCTTGAGCCCGCGCGGCCGGCGCACACTCTTCAGGTAGCTTCTTTAAGGTCGCAGGGCCGGCACGTGCTGCTGCAAGGTGGCATCGTCGGTCAATCACTAAGTTCTATGTCCCGGGTTCGCGGTCCCGCAGGGGTGGCAACGGGGAGATGGGGGGAGGCGAGTCATACGCTACGGGATACGCGCGCAACTCGGCTGGGGGTACTTGTCCGATGGGATTTGGCGCGAGCCTGCCAGGGAGGACTAATTTGACGATGCTGCCTTTGTCAAGGCACATCAAACCCGAGCTGCCGCAAGACGTCATCTGTCTTCACGTTCTCGGGATGAATAAGTTGGCAGATATCGTTGGCTGTTTTCGGGCGCATTGCCGAGGCTACCTCAAAGAAGTGAGCCTCGACGTTAGGGAACTCGAGTCGGGAGGTCCGTTCGTTGTAATGGGCACGAAGCTGCTTGGCAATCGCGATGATCCGATCCCGCAGGTGATCATCGCTACAGGCGGGCTCGACGCCAAGGGTTAGGGAGGTGTTGTCCAGCAGAATCGTCACCTCCTGGTTGCCGTACCGATAGGTGACGCAGTATCGCGGCGTAGCCGGCGGCGGGCGGTTGCCGGGCGAGCGGACGGGCAACAGAAGATACCCAATCGTACGAATGGCAGTACCAGGGTCCAAGCCCGGCAAACTGAACTTCCCAACGGTCGCACCAAGGGCCTTCACCGCCCGAGCAATCCGAAAGAACAATAGCTCCTTTGCCGGAAACTCCCACCGGAGGGGTGCCCGGTTAGGTGTTCCTTTGAGGGCCTGAGCAACCCATGAGGCACGCTGGATCCCTTCCTTAGAGTGCGCGCGCACCGAGAGGGTCACATTTGACGCATTCCAGCGCAAGTGGAAGGTGTCAGGCGCTCGGTGCAAGGCCACCTCCGCGATCACCTTGTATTCCTCCTCGCGAATCGCTGCCTTCCGCTTCCGAATCTCAGCTTCCCGTTGCCTAAGCGCCGCCTCCTTTCGCAGCGCCTCGCTCCTCATCTCAGCTTCACGCGCTCGAAGCATCGTGTCCCTTTGGCGCTGCGCACTTCTCGTTTCCAGTCGCGCCTTGTAGTCGTCCTCAGCCCTTTGTTCCGCCAGCGGATTGAATCTCCAAAACTTACCTTCTGGGGAGTGCAGCAACTTCCGAAGCGCTTCCCAGTCAGGATCCATCGACGGAGGGACAATGATCTCGAGAGTGGGCACCGCAAGGTCCCGAATTCTGGCCAGCTTGTCGCCGTCAACGAAGTGAGTGACGGCGACTTCAAGGTTGATCCGGCGTTCACCGACAAACCCAACGAGGTCCGGCCGGATGTTGCCGTGGGCGCGCTCCACCTCCACTCGATCGAATCGAACCATCTTACCCACGAGCTCGGCGATCCCTAGATCGTGGATGGACGCAAGATCGCGTGCCCAAACCTTGTCACTCTCGTCGGTCACATACTCATAAACGCCCGACCTAGTCGCATGCTCGCTGCCTCGGAACGCATTGCCCTCGTTCGAGTGACGTACGACAAAGCAGGAAGGAAGCGCGAGCTGCGGGTCAGCCTCGAGGAGAGCCTTGACGGCCAGGTGCAAGGCCGACTCGTAACCCGCCTGGGAGTTCTCTGCGTGATAGTGGGAGAAGTGCCATACCTGCTTGGGGCCTTGCTTGGCGACAAGCCGAGCGCCGCATTCCGGGCAGGTGCATCCGCAGGCTAGGCCGTTGGGCACGTCCTTCACGGACACGACCTTCCCAGTGCCGTCGAGTGCGTAGGGAAGTTTCGCGGAGTCGGTCATCACAACGCTGCGCGCTAGGCGCACGGCGCCAGCTCGTTAAACAAAAGTTAATCATTCGGGCAAGTGCCTTTGTGTTTCTGGATTGCAGGCTTTATGGCTTCCCACCAATGCGCGCTAAAGTTGAGTGCCTGGGCGTTAGCTCCGAAAGACTGCGTCGCAATGATCCCTATCGCGCGCAGGTCCCCATTAGTTTCACGACATAAAAGCGGACCGCCTGAGTTTCCTTGGGTGGCGGGACAGCGCAATATAAACTGAAATTCGCTGCTCAAATGCTTCTCCAGGGGGCAGTTAGATTGCCACCATAATTGATCAACGTCTTTGCCGCCAGGATATCCAGCAACTTCGAGGGCAGTACAAGTTTGAGCGTCTTCAACGGAGTACTGCCACGTTGCAATATTTCCTACCCTCTTTCCCAGCGACTCGTCCAGCTTTATCAAGGCCCAGTCATCGCTTATCGACATTCCGCCGTCCCCGGCTTCAACCACGACGCCTGAGGTCTTATAGGCGAAATTTTTGTCATCCGACGGGGGATTTCCAACGAGGAACGAAACCCGCGCCCCGACAGCACTGCGCTCATGCTTCTCTTCGGACCCCGTGATCACATGCCTTGCGGTAACAACCAAGCAGTCGCTTGTTAGCCAACCCGTTCCTCGGTTGAATCCAGACTGTGTGGCGTTTGGAAGGCTTACTATCCCGATCGGGTTATATTCCGGATGCACGCGCCTATCTATCGGAACACGTGGGTCAGAGCGTTTTAGGGATTTCTCTGTATAGCCGGGATTGGCCTTCATTTCGGATATTCTGTTTAACTGCCGCTTTGAAGCGGCGCGCTCCGCAAGCTCATTCGCTTCTAACTCAAGTGCCTGAAGGGCGCAATCACGTGTCTTCTCGGGGCAGAGCGTGCAGGTTCGTGCGCGAAAAGTCCTTGCGCAAATTTCCTGATAGTCCTCATTCGATGCGCGCGCATTTTCAAGAATGCGCTTGGCGTTTTCCGCATCGTTATCAAGCCATTGCGCTTGGCATTCATCATCTTTCAACTTGCATTTCTTCAAGCAGGCCTTGGGATCTCTGGCACCTTCACACCAGTTCCAGTCGTACGAGGCTGCTGTAGAGATGTCCGCAGCTAAAACCAGAAGAAGAATAAACAGAATCCGATTCATATGAATCCACTCTTCGCCTTTGTGAGCGACGACGAGCATGCTATTAATGACTAATGCTTCGGACAGTTTTCTTGGTGTTTCTGCACAGCAAGTTCTATGGAGTCCAGCGCAGTAAAGTTTAGTGCCTGCGCGTTTGCCCCATAAGCCTGCGTCGCAATAATACCAATTGCTCGAAGGTCTCCGTCAGTCTCACGGCATAAAAGGGGACCCCCAGAGTTTCCGCGGGTCGCAGGACATCTCACTATGAACTGCCACCTGCTGCTCAAATCCTTCTCAAGTTGGCACTTAGATTGCCACCATAGTTTATCGATGTCCTTTCCCCCGGGATATCCAGCAATCTCTAGTGCAGTACAGGTTTGGGCTTCCTCAACGGTGTACCGCCACGTCGCAATCTTGCCTACCCTCTTTCCGAGGGACTCGTCTAGTTTTATCAAAGCCCAATCATCGCCGCCATCCCCTGCTTCGACAACGGTTCCAGTGGTCCTATAGGCGAAATTTCTGTCGTTTGATGGAGGAGTTCCTACCAGAAATGACACCCGCGCGCCGACAGCACTGCGGCCGGGATTATCTTCTAAGCCTGTAATCACATGCCGAGCGGTAATCACCAAACAATCGCTTGTTAGCCAACCAGACCCTAGATTGAATGCAGGTTTTGTTGCATTAGGAATACTTACTATCCCGATCGGGTCATACTCGGGGTGTGCACGCCTGTCGATCGGTACACGAGGATCGGATCGTTTCAGGGATTTCTCTGTATAGCCTGGATTTGCAGAGATTTCTGCCATGCGAATTTGATTCCGCTTAGAGGTGGCGCTCTCGGCAAGTTCCGTAGCTTCAATCTCAAGAGCATGAAGAGCGCATTCGCGGTTTTTCACCGTACAGAGATTGCACGTTCGTTCTCGAAACGTCCTAGCGCAAATTTGCTGGTAATCATCATGAGATGCCCGTGCATTCTCAAGAATGCGCTTTGCGGTTTCGGCATCTTTCTCAAGCCATTCCGCTTGACACTTGTCATCTTTTAATTTGCATTTCTGCAAGCAGGCCTTGGGATCCCTTGCTACGTCACACCAGTTCCATTCATACAGGGCTGCTGTAGCGATCTCTCCAGCTAGCAAGAGAAGAAGAAATAGCAGAATCCGATTCATCTGAATCCACCCTTCGCCTTTGGGAAGCAACAACGCCGCGACGATGAGCATGCCTCAGACGAGGCCAATATGGTTTGTGGCTGTGTGCCCTGCCGCACAGATCGGCGGGGCAGCGAACGTACTCGTGCGGTTCGAAGGGGTGACTGCTTGCGCTGCCCCTGATGGACAAATCATCGGCCAATTTTTTTTTGCCGTTGCCATGCGTACGAACTGGAGCTGACATGGAATACGTTGTAGAACGACCCGTGGCCAACCATGCGGCCAGCTTCAGGCAGCGCGAGACCATCGCCATGGGTGCGATCGACGCGCTCCTACACGATCGACCGCGGTCATGAGCCTCGTGCTTAATGCGGCGCGCCGGCGCGTGGAGAGTGGAAAGCCCTGTCCGCGTCTCTACCTCTTGCATGCCGATACTGGCGTGGAGAACAGCGCGATGGTCGAACTGGCACGGGGTGAGGTGGCGAAGATTCGAGCATATGCCCGGCGGTACGGAATCTGCCTCGATATCTTGATTGCGGAACCGTCACTGAACGAAGGCTTTGCCACCCGGGTACTCTCCGGACGGGCGCTACCTTCGTTCCACGACACCCGTCTTCGGCGCCGCACCGCGGCAAGCAGTGGCGGGACATGAGGCTTTGCTGACTCAAGCCTTTGGAAGCTCGGGTCTGGAGGATCTCCACGTTGATCTCCACGTGCCAGTCACCATCGACCTCGGCGCCTTACTCGCCTGCGCAGCGCAGGATTTCGCGAAGGAGATAGCGCGCCGGATCGGGGCACAAAAGCCTCCGGCGACCCAAGCTAAGATATTGAGGGCTATTCCAAAGACGAGCTTAATAGGGACGGTTCGCCGCCTCCGCATCAGGGTAATGCCAGGGGTTGCGCAGTACGAGGCGACGACGGTCAAGCATAGGGACGTTGCAGCGGTACCTGGGGTCTATCGGGATGGGACGCGTCGTTGCACCACGGATTACCACCCGGTTGCGGCTTGTGACGCAACGGTTGACGTGGAGGTGGACGTCGTCGATGTCGACCTGACCTATGAGGTGAAATACGGCAATCTGACGAAAGTTAAGAGGCCCGTTGAGGGGCTGAACCCTCGACACTTCGATGTATTCAAGCGGGTCTGCAATGTCCTCTTGCTTAGGGAGGATGGATCTCGGGTGTTGAGCGCGGAGCCATTGAAGAGATGGATCGATGATCCGAACTCAGGCGACAGAATGACGCGATCTACGTTCGATCTCGATAAATTTCAGGTCTAGCCGGTCTGGAAGCTTCGTTGCTTTGGATTCGCGTGGGCCACGAATCCGACCTGATCGGGATTCGTGGACCTATGCGCACCGATCTGGTTCAGCACTACACCTTACACCCCATTATCAGGTCGACTTGCGGGGGTCCACGTCAAGTTTGTAGCCTGAGCGCACTGGTAACCAACTCAAGGGCTCCCTATGAGTGCAAACGAAAGCCTTGATCACCCCCACGAGACCGTTGCCGGCATGATCCGGCAGGCCGGCGGGCCGGACATTGTTGCGCTTCTCCAGTCGATCCGGCCGGAGTACGGGGCTCCTGGGTCGCGCGACCAGGATGTGAGTCAGCGCCGGAAGGAGATCGATGCCGCGCTGGCGCTGCTGGAGCGCCCGGCGCCTGACGGTTGGACGGCAGTCAGCGATGCCATGCCGGAGGAGGGCGATCCCCTCTGGCTGCAAACCAGCTATGGAAAAGTGATCGGGGGTGCCAAGCGTTGGCGCCAAGGCTGGAACCCCGACTACTGGGAAACGGAAGATGGTGAGCTGAGCGTTAGCGAGGTGACGCACTGGATGCCGCGCCGGCCGCCGGCGCCGCCTAGAATCGGCTAAGGAGGGTAGCCGTTCGAGCCCATATAGCCATCCTATATAATCCTGGCCTGTCATGAGGCGCGGACACGCATCGTGCAGATGCACTGAAGCCGCGGCTCAATAGGCCGCGGTTTCTTTTTTACAGCGACGACTTCCGCGCATACTGGAGTGCGAGCATCCGGCGCTAACCGCGCCGCTTCTTCCCTCGCCCCCCGTTCCGAACGGCCAGCCGTGCCTATGCCGTCTATCAGAGGGATTGCGCGATCCCAGCCTGCAGATCGTGCAGGAACTGCGGGTCAGTCACTGTGCTATTCGGAACGGCCAGTTCGATCAGGCACTCCAGCATCTCAGAGATCCAGCGCATGTCGGTGCCGCGTACCGGAATCGCGTGTACGTTCGCGAGGTACCTCACTGCGCGGCTCACAATAAAGGGATCAGCCCCGTGGGTTTGAATGTACCCAAGATGCGGCCCGCATTGGCCCACGATCTTGCAGGCCAGAGTCTCCACGACGTCAGCCGACGGCCCTGATGCGGTCCAGAGAATGGCCCGGGCGAGCTCAAGGCACGCTTGGTGGAGTTCCAATTCGCATTCGGTTGTCATGCCGCGTCTATCGTCCGGATTGGCGCCAGGCGCCAGTTGGAGCCGTATTCTAGACCAGACAGCTGGCCGCTCCCTGACCAGCATCCTGCAGCGGCTCCCCGCCCGGCACCTGAACTTTGCTTTCTCAGCTCCCCGATACTAAATATATACACACATAATTTGCGTAGGTCTCTGGCCGTTCGGTATATGTATCCGCATGGGCTTGCAGCACCGCCCACCGAGCCGGCGGGTTCCGGCTGGTCTGAAGAAGGATTATTCCCATGCGGAACCTCTCCGACAGTATCCCGGCCAGTGTGGGGGCCAAGTACAGTCGCCTGCCGGCCTTCATGGAAACCGAGACGCGCCACCGCGATCCGGACGCTTGGCCCCTCGACCAGCGCAAATACTTGGTGACCTTCATCGACAAGGACGATGGCAAAGAGGGGCAAATTCCAACCCTCCGCTTCTTGACCGCCAACCGCATTGCCAGCGCGCTGATTGCCGAAGGCCACACGCTTCTGCACATCTGGAACAACCGAACGCACTGCGTCGTGCTTCGGCCGGCGTCCGCGGACTAAACAGGGCAAGAGCATGCCACCCATTTACGGCCACCTCCGTCGCAGGTACACCACCGAGGCCCTCCGCCAGATTGGGTTTGTCCAGGACGGCTCGCGGATGGTCAAACGCGGCGCGTGTCGGCTGGAGAAGGCGGAAGCCACCAGCCTCGACGGAGTGTGGTGGCGCGTTCGTCCGCTTGTGCGGAATTGGCGATAGGCCATAGCCGAGCTGCGTCTTCGGCAAGAAACCGGGACTATTTTCCGGTAAATTGCCGTTCGGAAAACGCCCGCGAGCGCTACCCATCAGATTTTTTGACTTCCGATTCGTGGCGGAAGAAATGTGGAGCGCTACCCAATTTCAGTGGGATAGGCATGCGTCCCTTGCCGCTTGCCTGACCCAAATCTC
Organism: Cupriavidus pinatubonensis; assembly: GCF_019602855.1. Lineage (GTDB taxonomy): Bacteria > Pseudomonadota > Gammaproteobacteria > Burkholderiales > Burkholderiaceae > Cupriavidus > Cupriavidus pinatubonensis. The sequence goes on along the minus strand of NZ_CP080768.1, from coordinate 23,980 downwards.
ATTCGAAACCAATGAAGTTCGCCAATCTTAGACCGCTTGAGCCTTCATCATATTTGCGAGTACCATATTAAAACGAAACTAAAGCGCCGAATTTGCGGTGCTTCCGCCGAGGTCTGCTGAGACCCCGATCCAGCCGGAGTCAATCCAATGCCGTTCGTTCTCCCCGCCGTCAAATCGCCGTCGACCAGTGAAGGGGAGCAACGGCGCCCAGCGCCTGCACCAAGCCCACGTTCGTTCAGCTTTTTTGCCCGTCCGCCTGCGGATGCACCGGCCAACGTCGGGGAGCAAGTTGCGCGCGAGGCTAGGCCTGCACAGGCCCAACAGCCCGCCCCACAGCCTGCAACGCGCCCCGCGGCGGCCGCGCCGTCGCATTTTAGCTTTGGAGCTCCCCGCACAGTCGCCGCGCCGGCGAACGGTGCGCCGGCAGCCCCCCAACAAACCCGTCCGTCAGCCTCCTCCGGCGCTCCGGCGACGCAGCGCGCTACCTCACCCGCGCGCCCCTCGGTACCGACCACGGGCTTCAGCTTCGGATCAACGTCGCTGCGCCCGGTCGCCCAGGCCGCCCGCATATACACGGACCAGCAGCGCGCGATTATTGAGGCACGGGCCGACATCGTGGTTGCCGAGGCATATGCCGGAACCGGGAAGACCACCACCGCGGTCGGTTTTACCGAGGCACGGCCGGATCTGCGCACCCTTTACCTGGCTTTCAATCGGGCTAATGCGAAGGCTGCTCAGGGCAGGTTCCCCCGTCACGTCACGTCAATGACCACTCACGCGCTGGCGTACTCAGTTCTGTCGCGGGACCAGCGTTCTCGTGTTGAGAACCTCTGGAAACCGGCAACCATCCGACGGGACATGGAGGCAATCGGTCTGAATGTCCGGTACCGTGAGGCAGCTATCACACAGCGAATCCTCGCCAGCTTCTTTGCAAGTCGCGACGCTGAGCCGTCGACGGCGCACGCCGAAGAGGCGCGCAAAGTTCTGAACGCGCAAGACTTCACAGTCGAGCAGTGCACCCGGTACGCCGGCCGCGTCTGGGCTGCCATGAAGGACAAGGGTGGCCAGATCACGATTCCGCATGACGCGTATCTGAAGATGTTCGTGCAGAGTCAGCCCAATCTGGGCTACCAGATGCTTGTCTTCGACGAAGCACAGGACGCAAACCCAATCACCGCTCAACTGGTCGAGATGCAGCGGGCGTTCGGCACCAAGCTGCTGTACCTGGGCGACCGCCACCAGTCGATCTACGCATTCCGTGGCGCAACCAACGCCATGGAGGGTTTGCCAGACAATGCAACGGTGCTGCCGCTTACCCAGTCCTGGCGCTTCGGACCGAAGACCGCCGGGATTGCGAACCTTATTCTTTCCGAGCTCAAGGGTGAGACCAACCAGATCGAGGGCCTGGGTAGCGACGCCCCTTGGCGCGAGGGTGCGCCATACGCGTTGCTGTCCCGGACCAATGCGGAGCTGATCAAGCAGGCGGTGGCCCGGCGCGGCCGCGGCGTGCACTGGGTTGGCGGCATCGAGGGCTATAAGGTGCACATCCTGGAAGACGCCTGGCGCCTTCGCTCGAACCAGCGCACCGACATCCGCGAGCCGTTCATCCGCGAGAACTTCTCCAGCTGGCAAGAGTTTGAGGACTACGGCGACGAAGCCAAGGATCCGGAGGTCAAGATCATCGTTGAGCTTGTCGACCAGTACCGTCACGAGATCCCGCAACTGGTAGCTGAACTGCGCGCCAACGAAGAGAAGTTCGACAAGTTCGCCGACTTGGTCGTCGCCACAGGCCACAAGGCCAAGGGACTGGAATGGGACCAGGTGAAGCTCGCCGACGATTTCACCGTGCTTGAGAAGGCGGAGCAGTCTATGGCGGACCTGGGCCGGGCCGATGCGCAGGTAGCTATGCGCGAGGATGGGACCGACCAGGAGCTCAACCTCCTCTATGTTGCCGTTACTCGGGCGATGAAGTCCTGCCAGCTCAACAGCGAGACCCTTGCCTGGATCGCCGATCTGCCCGGACACCGGCAGCGCCGGGACGAAGCAGATATGCGCTTGCTGGCAGCTGCCCGGCAGCACATGGGCGCGGAAGTCGCCAGGGTCCGCAGGGAGGTCCTGGAGGTGACGGAGAACGCCTTCATGCACCTGACACCCCCTCGTTTCTAGACACCCCTTCGCTTTCTCAACGGGGCGTCTGCCGGTCAGCCGCCCATTTTTTTACCCACCACCCATCTAGACCTGTTTGAGGGAGACCTGATGACCACGCTTACGATTCTGCAGAACGCCGGCGGCATGCACGCCCACGCCAATCAGATCCTTGCCGGCACGTTTGGCGCGCTGGATACCACCGGCAAGTTCCACATTGACCCCGCCCTGGTGCCCGCCTCATATTTCTTCTCGCTGATGCGAAATGGCGTTGCAGTGCAGCCTGGTGACGTGACCACCATCGAGGCAGACGATGCTGTCGTCAATGCGGTAAAGGCCATGCTGACTCACAGCCTTGGCGAACGCTGGAAGGAGGCCTACGCCCGCGCTGGCCAGGTTGCCGTCCGTTCGCTGCCGGGCAACGAAGTGGCGCAGCTCACCGAAGGCACGACACCGGCCGTGGCAAACCAGATTCAGGCAATCGCGAGCTCTCCGACGGTAATGGCCCAGGCACTGGCCAGCGAAGGCGAGATCGCTGCCGAGGGTGTGCGCCGGGCCATGGAGGCGTTTGGCTGTCAGCCGTATGAAGTCGGCGTCGCGCTCAAGAACATCCGTGTCGACATCTGGCGAGAAGACGAGCACCCGGATAGCGACGACGAGATCGATTCGACCGACGAGACGATCTACCGATTCCTCGAGCTGCCGACCGATGAGCACTTCGCGGTATCGACCTCGGCTGAAGCAGTGACTGCCGGCTGGTCGGAAGAGCGCTTCCTGACGTCTGTGCCCTTCACAAACCCGGTCCCTGCGATTGATGCTGGTGGCGCGAACGAGGCCTATGCCGACGTCGGCGCAACCATGCGTGTTATGGCGCGCACCCCTGAAGAGGCTTCGGAGATCGCTTCGGCAGTCTTCAGCAATCCGCAACTGCGTGGCATGTTTGCCAACAACATCAACTTCACCGCCGACCAGATCTATCGCGCCGAGCAGGCGCCGAATGAGGGCGACTGGGCCGGCCACGCTGCGACGCAGGCAGCCGACGATGTGATCAACCGCGCCCGAGAACGCTCCCGCGACGGTGGCTGGGGCATCTAAGCGCGAAAAAAAAACGGCGCTCGAAAGCGCCGACGGAAGGTGGCCAAGAGGCCTGGGTCCCAAGTAGTATATCGCAATATAATGTGAAGTAACATGTAACCACGCATGATGAAATGAGCGCGCAAGCCAAAGAGCGATTGATGAAGGTTCGGCAGGATCTGCGATCGATGCCCGGCGCGCTGCCAGAGGCCTTGCTCGGCGATCCCGGGCTCGCAGAAATGGGTACGCAGAACAATCGAGATGACAGGCGGGACGCCGCGGACGCCCCGTCGTTTGCCTTCGCAGGGAGCGAATCACCTGACACGGCCGAGAAGAGATCTGACGTATCGCGTCCCGGATTTCGCTTTGGCCCAACTCTCAAGCCGGGGCTGCCATCGCACGACCAGGCCGCTAGTGCCCCCTCGACTACTCCCGCACAGGCACCGGAGGGCAAATCGGACAGCAGACCAGCGCGTCCGAGTTTCAAGTTTGCCGCGCGCGCCGGAGCCGCCCAGGGCGCCACCGCGGAATACGCCGATGCTAAAGAGAGCTCGACGCAGAACCGATCCGGCAATGCCCAGCCGCCACGCGCCAGGGGGCGGGAATCCCATGAGGGCGCTCCGGACCCGCGCGACCTTGAGGCGCCGCCGACCTTCGACGCGGATGACTTCGATGGAGGGTTTGAACAGGTTGCTCCGGCCGCTTCGACACCACGGGCGCGGTTCGACGCGCGCGTTGCCTACCGCAAGGACAGTGCGGCGCCGGCTTACTTCGGCTACCAGGCCGACGGTGGGGTGGGTGGCGACCAACCTTGCGGCATACCTGGAAGCGCGTTCATCGGCTATCCGTCAGACCTTCCCATTGGTACAGCCTACTCGCGGGCGGTCTGGTCCCGCGCGACACGCCAGGCCAGCTCGGGAAGCGCGGTGCTTGAGATCCGGACAGCGCACGGCGGATCCGCGATGGTCGTGGCGCCCTGGAGCCAGAGCAGCGAGACCCATGGCAGCAATGCCAGCCCATGGGCCGATATCGACCGGGCGCTGCTCATTGAGGTGAAATACCGAGCCCACGCAGAGCAGGGCTATCGGAATGTGAAGGTCGGCACAGCCGGGTTCCACAAAGAAATGGGTACGGTGGAGGTCGATCGGCCCGACCTTTCGTCACTCAAGCGTGAGCTCGGTGGAGCCTCGGACCGGCTGGCCTACGCGACGGTGCAGATAGCTGCCGATGCGAGCGCACCCCAATCCCCAGGGCGAACGGAGCGAGAGTTCTGGGTCGTGCTCCCGGAGGACACAGTTCGCCGACTGGCTACAAGAGGAAGCCGTCAACCAGTGGAGCCGCGGAATCGCACCTTGGGCATCTGGCACAACGGCATCCTTTCGCGGAATTCAAATGGGCGGCAGGAATTGCAACTCGCTGACGGCAATGCCGGTCTGCAGGCACTGCCCCCGGTGAGTGCACCAGATCCTGTGTCAGGTTCCGCGCTCGACGCCAAGTGGACAGAGCAAGAAGGCGACTTTGTCCTCGATATGGTGGAGCGACTCCTTGCCCGAGGTATGCCGACCACTCAGGCCGAGGAAGCCGGAATCTGGGCGCTGTACGAGCATCGCCGTACGAAGCTTGGCCTCCCGGAGTCGGCGCGGCCGGCGTTCCTGGTCGAGCCATCCGGCGCCGGCGAGATCGAATCTGGCCAGCCTCCGCGCACGGAACCCGCCAACACGCCTGCTGATGAAGGCACCGAGCCCCAAGACACCGCAGATCGCGACGCGGTCACCGCCGAGTCTGCCACGGGTCTCCGGTTCGGCTTTGGCGCACGGCCGCGCACGTGAGGAGAGAACGTTGGTCCTTGATTTCAAATCCCTTCTTGACCCGACGAAGATCCGGGAGGCCCAACTAGAACGGGAGCGGAAGGAGCGCGAGCAAGCCAACCGCGACGCTAGGACACAGGCAGCACTGGCTGTACTTGGGCGGGTCGCGGACGCAGGCCGATTGGACGATGTCGAAGCGAGATTCGTGCGGCAGGCGACGGCCAGGTGGGCCGTGACTCGATATCTGACAGATCCCCAGGTGCGGTGGCTGATGGGACTGGCTGAACGCCACAGCTTGATCCTACGGGATCCAGCCGGCTCGCATATTGAACCTGATATCAACGGGTTTGTAGTCCGATCGGCGCGGAGCAGTGGCAGCGCGCTTGTTGTGGTGCCGGACGTTGACGCGTTGGTCGCACTGGCAAGCGAAGAGGGCTGGTCAGAGCGGGACATCGCCGCGGTTCGGAAGCGGTGGGGCGGCCTCGAAGCCCAGGTCGCGTCGACTAGCCGCTTCAGCTTCGGGCTGGGCGGGCGCAGTTCAACGCAGCGAGCGCCAGAGTCTCCCGCAGAACGACCGGGCACCGGTGAGCCGAAGCCACCAGGATCCTTCACCCCATTCTTTCAGGGAACGAGCCCGTTCAGCAATTGGCACAAGGCCGCCTTCGTAGTCGATGGCAAAAAGTTCAACTGCGTTGAGCAGTACTTGATGTATGCCAAGGCCACGTTGTTCAGTGATGACGACACTGTTGGCTCGATCCTCTCGACGCCAGATCCGCGCCAGCAGAAGGCGTTAGGAAGACAGGTATCTGGCTTCGTTGAATCAGTTTGGATCGAGAACAGGGTGAGCATTGCCAGGACTGGCGTTCTGGCTAAGTTTTCTCAAAATCCCCACCTGCGTGAAGCATTGTTGGGAACAGCTGGAACGGAGCTTGTGGAGGCGAGTCCGTACGACAAGATCTGGGGGGTCGGGCTTCCTGCAACTGACCCACGAATCAATGATCGCTCTCAGTGGCGCGGTGAAAATCTCCTAGGGAAGATTCTCACGGAGGTTCGGGAGCATCTGATGACAGAGCAAAGAATGACTCACGCACGCTCCGGCCGCGACTGCAGCAGTGCCGCAACGGAGCGAGGGCATGGAGCCCAGGCCCCACGCTTCCAATTCGGGCCCGCAGTTCAGCCTACGCAGGGCGCGGAAGTGGCACTGCAACCCCCTCGACGCCAAAGGGATGGAGGATAGACGATGACACGACAGAACCACGATTTGTCTCTCGATATGCATGTCAAAGACTTTGAGCTCGCTCGTGCAGCTGCAGAGCGGCTGGGGATGGGATTTTCGGACTACATCCGCCTTGGCACACATTTGATGACCACAGCCGTCCTGTCAGGTAGCCCTACCGTGCACGTGCCATTGGGGTCTGCCGCAAGCAAATGGGTCGAAAAGGGGAAGGCATGCGTACAAGAGATCATCGAGCGGGCCGCGGCGTAATCGGCATGCTCAGCGTGCCAATGATGAGCGCCGCATTGCTGAGCGCCTTGGGCGTTGGTGGCCCGTTTGCGCAGACGGAAACGGTCCAGGTCGGCCTATTCTGCGCGGGGCTGCTGCTCTTCTATGTAAAGCAGCCACAACTGACCCGCTGCTAGTCGACTTTCGTCCGAGTCGTGCGAGCTATGTTCGGCGAGCACGGCGTCCGGATCGAGATCCCCGCCAAGTGAAGCGATACCTGCCCGCAGTTGCAACACCATGGCCTCCGGTATAGCTATGCAGCGCTCGACATGAGGACTCCCTGGTAGGCCGTCAGAAAGCATGACCGTCATAAGAGGCTCTGGCGCGCGCCCCCATGCATCCAACGCCTCACGCGAGCAGAGGATTGGTCCAGACGCTGGCACCCACCATTCCTCGCCTTCCTCGCCGAAAACTACCGTCACGGACCCGATTGGGTTTCCGTCCGCCTGGTGCAGACCGACAGCAGCGATGCGCGTCTCGGCGAACGCGGTTGGGTAAGGACATTCCTGGGTGGGCTCGACGACCATGGTCAGCCCCGTGAGCGGGGAGAGGTAGGCGAATTGCATTGGCACTCAATCGAAGATCGGATCTGACCAAACGGCCGCGAACGCGCAGCCTGCGATCGCGGTGGCGCCAACCGTGGCAGCCCCCGGAGAAGGCATGGTGAGGGCTATTGCCATAGCAACCGCGCCGGCCAGGAAAAGGATGATGCTCGGGATCAGAACGCAAGCGAGGTCGATCTGCCGCCGGCCGCGCGTCGACTCAAGCTCTCCCAGCGCGTCATTCGGGGCCACAGGCTCGATCGTGGCGTCCCCAGAAGACCATTGAGGACCGGTGCTAGCCGCGGACTCGAACAAGGCGTCGGCATGGTATTGGGCTGACCCCTCAATGCGATCAAAGTAGGCGTAAGCGGACCTGCTTGCAGAGTGGAGTTCCATAGAAGCGTGTTATCGGCACAACGCGACGAGCCCTTAACCCCGATCACTATATTGTGCAGTACATTGACAATGCGAAACAAAAGAGGGCAAAATCGCGCCGTATTCGTTACGCGCTTGAACGCGATACAGGGCGTCAGAACGGCAGCAAACGCGTGTCGACGCGCGTGCGTGGCGCAAAGCGGCTGTTCCTGACGGGCGAGACCCTATAGGGGCTGTCACTCCAACTAGAGATCGAAGGAACTCATGGCGAGCAACAATTTCAATGAAGTAGCCGGCGGCGTATTTCCGGTCGGTGTGGATGATGGCCACTTTGGCATCAAGGTGGTCGCCGGCCCAGGCCGGTCGTTTGTCATGCCCGCCCGCGCTTGGGCGGGCAAACTGCTGACTGCTCAATTCAATGACAGTCAAGCGGCGGACAATGTCTACGAAACGGCTGATGGCGAGTTCGTGACGATCACGGCCAATGACGTGGCTGCCCCGGCCGTAGACACTCGATCCGCGGATTACCCGACCTCGAGCGTCAACCGGGCGCTGGTCGCACACGCTCTGATCGAAGCTGGCGTGGCTGGCCACCAGGTTTCCATTGTTACCGGCTTGCCGGTCGACCGGTTCTACGTGCGCGGCAGCAAGAACATTGAGCTCATCGAAGCGAAGAAGAGTAGCCTGTTGCGTCCGCTCTCACGCCCGGTTGGCTCCGACGGACTGCCCCACCTGGCTACCGTGGTGGAGCACGCCGTAATCTCCGAAGCCGTGGCAGCCTTCCTGGACGCGCAGCTCGACTTTGACGGCAACGAAGACCCGGAATTCAGCGAGATTTCGGAAGTCATGCCGGTGGCGGTCGTGGATGTCGGCGGAAAGACCACGGATATTGCTGTCGTCCGTGAGGGCGGGGCCGGCCTCTATTCAGAGAAGTCGGGCACAGCGGAGGTTGGGGCTCTCTATCTCTATGATCAGCTTGACCGACGCCTGCGCGAGGCCTTCCAATTGAAGGAGGAGGTGCCGTTTGCGTACCGAAAGCGGGCGATTGAGACCGGTTCCTACATGCTCTATGGCAAGAAGCATGACGTGAGCAAGATGGTTGCCGAGGCGCTAGACGACTTCGCTGTGCAGGTGGGCCACGAGGTTTCAAAGCGCCTGAAGGATGCGAGCATCTTTGGTCGCACATTGTTCGTCGGCGGTGGGGCACGACTGCTGGCCAGCCGCTGTGGTCAAGTCTTCCCCGGCGTTCCGGCCGAAGGGATTTGGATCCCTGATGAACCCGAGTTTGCTAATGCGCGCGGCATGTACAAGGCCGCCCACGCAAGCCTCTCTCAACGGTGATCTCGTGGCTGATCTACGCCTCAACTTCACTATCAACACGGACGAGCATCCGGAACTTGCGCATCTGGAAGCCGGAGCCGCCCGCCGCGGTGGTCGCAGCTCCGAGGTGTTAAGGCTTCTGAAGCTCGGTGCAAAGGCGGATATTGCCCTGCGCGAGTTGGAAGGCAATCGACTGGTTCAGGCGGTCCAGGCTGGCTTGCTATCGCGGGATTCGGCGCTGAAATCGCAAGAGCCCGTAGCCGTGCCAGCCAGGGATACCACGCCGGTGGCTCTGACGGCTACTTCCGCGAGCCGGGTGGCTGACGCTCGTCCGCGAGGCAATATGCCTAATCCAGTGCACGAGGTCAGCGCTCCTCCCGCGCCTCCGCAACCGTCGCCCCATCCCGCTGAGCTGACTCCTCCGGCCAGGGGAGTTCCGACTACCGGACTCGAGCAAGGGGGTGCGGCCCGACGTAGCGGGAAGTCTAGGGCTTCAGCATTCATGGGCTGAGAAGCCGGAACTATGGAGAGAATCAATTGAAGACCCTCGTTGAAATTGCCCAAGCAGATCGGTACGAACTCGACACCGATGACCTTGCCATTCGAAATGCGATGGCAGACCTCGCGGCATGGCTGCGCCAGAAATTCGAATACCTGACCACCGCGGCGCCCCACGGGACCATTTTGGCCGTCTCGCCGGAGCTGAAAGAAGCGCTGCTTGCGCTTGAGCATGGCGGCGAAATGGGGCAGGCCGCCGTGGCGGCCGTTCCTACGGTGACCGCTGACTAGCAGCGGGGGACGTACGGATCCTCGCACCCGGTAGGCGCACTTGCCCCGGCGTATCCATATTTCTACGAAAGCAAGCATGATCAAGACGAAAGCAATCCAGGCACGCGTCCTGAGTTTAATGGCAGCTGTCAGCCTGGCGGGTGTACTTGCCGGATGCGCTGGTCCGATGGCGGGTACCGGCCCCACAGACGCCGAGAAGGCGATCAGCGCCCAGATCGACAGCGCAATCTCCCAGGTCAAGGACATGCCGGGCTGGAGCGTGTCAGCCGACACCGCCCCGCAGCCGGCAGCTCTGCGTGGCAAGTACATGTCGGGATCATTTCAAGGTGACGCTGCGCAATTGCTGAGCGTCCTGGCCAAGTCGCGGGGCATGCGATTCCAGATTACTGGTCCGAGCCCGCGGGTCCCTCTCTTCGTCTTTGTGGACGCCCAGGGGATGACACTCGAGGAACTGTTGCGCGACGTGGACAAGCAGTTCGGCCAGCGCGCCAACGTGGCGCTCGGCAATGACGTGATCGAGATTCGCTACCGGTAAGGCGCGCTCAGCTTGTGCGTTTAAAATGCGTAGCACACGTACAATACGCAAAATGATAGGCGGATGGCCGCCGTCATCGCTTGCTACGCAATGAAGGGTGAACAGATGAAACTCAAGCTGATGGCCGTGCTCGTCGGATTGGCCTGGGAGGTCGCGGCCGGCACGGCTGCGCATGCCCAGTCTGGGTCCGAGAACCTGCAGAGACTGCTGAATCCAACAAGGGGCGATCAGTTGGTCTTGCTGTCGCCGGTTCGTACTGCTGCGCTTCGGGCAACCGCTCAGGCCGTAGGCACGCAGACCGGCATGATCGAACGAGCTCAGGAAATTGGCCGCGTGATCGATCGGCGCCAGGCGGATCTGGACCGCAATTTTCGCTTCGGTGACCTAGTGATGGGGCAGGGCGTGTTGCCACCGGTGATTATCAAGACCGAGAACGCACGGACGACGACTAAGAATGCGATGCGGGTTGCCGGCGCGGTCTACAAGATCTCGGAGCCCGCCCGATTTCAGAGCGGTTCACCGAGCTGGCGCGATTGGCTTTTGATGGGTTTGCCGACGGCAGATGAAATGCCCGCTCTTCCGACGAATGAGCAGCTGCTGCCGCGCGACAATGAGGAGCGCAAGTTCTGGGATCAGCAGGTCAAAGCAGCTTACGAGGACGGTCGGCGCCAGGCGCAAGAGATCTTCGACAATAACCTTGCAAACCTCAAGCAGGTCTATATCGGCATGCGCACGTTCTACGATCTGTATCAGCGTGGAATGGTGAGCCTCCCCGAGATTGCCCGCACCCAGGACATCGTCAACCGTGACGACCCGAACACGATCGTCGTCGGCGATACCCTGTTCCGGATCACGGTCAACAGTGATTTCGTGACGAAGCCCGACCGCTGGGTGCCGTTGATGGCGACGCCTGCGGCTGAGACGCGCGCAGCCACAGAGCGCGCAGAACGGTTGATTCGTCGGACGCCGCAGCCAGCGACGCCGTCGAGCCCCGAATCCCCGGCGGCGCCGGATGGCCTGGCCCGTTACATCGAGCAATTGCCCGCTGTGCAGGCACCACGCACGCAGCCGGCCCCAGTGCAACCGCCTCCGCCGGCCCCGCAGCAGCAAGTGCAACCAGGTGCCCAAAGCCCGATTCAGGTGATGACGCCGGCCATGCCAAACCCGGCCTCCGTCGCGCAAGTCGAGAGCCTCCCACGGACTCCCCAGTACGCCGCGTCCGCGGACGAAATGCGGGCACTGGCGGCACAGGCGGCGCAACTCGCGCAGCGCGCGGAGGCGGCGAGACTTGCCTCGGTTGCGGCAATCCACGCGCTCCAAGCGGCCCAGTCGGCAGGTGCGGCGATGTACGGCAGTCCGGCGAGCGCCACAGGAAGCCAACAGGCCTATGTTGCAATGGCCGCTCCCGTGCCGCCAGTCGCAGCCGGCGGATCGTACGGCGCGACGAGCTATCGTCAGCCGCCCCAGCAGCAGGCTTATCAGCAACCGGCTTACCAGCAACCAGTCCAGGGGCAGGTCTACCAGCAATCCGTCTACGAGCAGCCCGTCTACCAACAGCGGCCTGCGCAGCCGGCCTATCAGCAAGCGGTGTACACACCGGCGGCGCCAGCACGTGCGCGGACGCCGGTCGCGCGGCCCTCCGGCTACCACGCGCCGCTGTGGCAAGAGTCGACCGGGAGCTGATGGTATGAGTGGGTCTAACTTGCCTTTCCCGCTTAGCGTCAACTTTACCCGGGATGAGTTCTACGACTTCCTGCGGGCGGCCACATCTGTTGCCTCCGACATCCTGATCCAGTCAGGGGACTATTGCTGGGTCGAAGTCTATGGCAAGCAGGTGAGGGCTACGACCAGGATGCTTGAGGGCACTGAGGTCGAGCGTGCGCTGAACTTCCTGTACGACGGCTCGGGCGTCTCTCAACTGGCCGATGGCAAGCCAATTGACGCGGAGGTTGAGATCCAAGCCGTGGTCGGCGATTTTGATCGCGTAATGAGGTACCGTATGAACGCGACTGGGTCGCGCGTGGGGCGTATCGCCCGCGGGATCTCGATCACAATGCGCGTGGTCCCGGAGGCGCCGCCTCCGTACGACGATCTCAAGCTGCCGCAGGACATCACTGACAACCTGTTCCCTCGCTATGGTCTGGTGCTTGTGGTCGGTACCACGGGGTCTGGGAAGACAACACTCTTGGCCTCCGCCAATCGGCGCCGCCTGGAGATGCCAGGCGTGCCTGTCAAGATCATCACATACGAGGATCCGGTCGAATTCACCTATGGGTACGGCTACGGCCAGACTCCGCAGCCTTCGCAAGTCCAGATCGGCAGCAACCTGACATCCTTTGCAGAAGCTGGCCGTAACGCAATGCGACGCAAGGCGGACGTCATCGTGATGGGGGAATCCCGCGACCGTGAATCGATCAACGCCTGCTTTGAGATGGCTCTGTCCGGGCACGCGGTCTACTCTACCCTCCACGTGGACACACCGGCCGAGGTTTTCGCCCGCATGGTGAGCTTCTTCCCAGAGGAGGCCCAGCCCGCTGCCGCCAATAAGCTCCTCGACACCCTGAAACTGGCAATCGCGCAAAAGCTACCGCGAACGACCGGCGGCAAGCGCGTTGCTGTGCGTTCCTGGTTGACGATTGACCGAGAAGTTAAGCGTGCGCTGGAGCAAGCGCCCTTTGAGCGATGGGGATCCATTACCCGCCAGATCCTCGAGGAGCGGAAGACGTCCTTTGACTATCAGGCATTGCCGCTGGTCGCTGACGGAACACTGGACTTCCAAGCGTTTCGGGATGTCACGAACATGACAATCCGCGAGGCGAGCGCCTTCCTGGACGAGCATGGCCAGGGCCACCGGATTCCATCCAATGGCGCGCGGCTCCTGGAGGTGGCATGAAGATCGCGGATTGGGTGAGGTCTGCAGAGAGCATGGGGCTGCCGTTCACGAGTATCCCTGCCTATTGTTGTTTCCCGATGCTGGTATGCCTGTTCTATGCGCGACTCTGGACCATCGGCATCTCTGTCATCGTGACAGTAGTCGTTTGGCGACTACAGATCAAAGGCTACACGCTCAGCTGGATGGTGCGCCGGGCCCGTTCGAAGCTGCGAGGAGAGCGCGTTTCCTCGAGGCCAATCTGGCACATCAGACGATTCTCGCGTCTCCAGGATCCGGGCGAGGAGTTCTAACTGGATCCAGATCAAACCGTCAGCCTTTTTATGTCTATTTCGGCGTCACCTGATAAAATGCAATATCTCGAATGCCGCGTGAGCGGTCGCGGAGGAATCGAATTGAAAGTAGGCATGCAGCGTCGTAGTATCGGATTCCGTATGGGGGCCATGATCGCCACTGCGGTCGCTACAGGCTCCGCGTTCGGCTTCATTGATGAGCGCCAGGCCCCGCCGGCGTCTGTTGCGCCCGCGGCCGCAGTAGCCCAGGTGCCTGTGTCCATGGCAGTCCCCGGAGCCGCTCGGCGTGGCCCGGACGCCATCCAAGGCGACTTCGCTTCTCCGGACTGGTACGCCCCGTATCCGGGACCGTTTGGACCGATGCCGCTCGCCGATTCCCTGATCGCGCAGCTCGTCCCGATTGTGGGCCCGATCCGAATGGAGGGTGACGCCAACCTGCTCCAAACCCCGGTGGTGATCCCCCAGGGTGTTGCACGTAGCGCGGCGTTGCGCACGGTTGCCGAGCGCGCAGGCGTGGTGGTGCGTCTGAAAGGGAGTGTGGTGAGTGTCGAACCGATGCGCGTGATTCCGATGGGGATTGCCGAGCAGATGGGTGGTTCGGGCCAGCCCTTCGGCGGCGCGCCGCTGCTGGCGAGCAACTATGGTGGACCTGCGGCGATGCCAGCAGCCATGCCTGCGGCCCCACCTGTTCCGCAGCAGCCTGCATTCAATCCGACCCCGATCGAGCGGTGGGCCTCCCAATCGGACAAGGGGATGACGCTCAAGCAGGTCATTACGGAATGGGCAGCGCGCACGGGTCAATGGAAAGTGCGGTGGAGGGGAACCGATTATCCGGCTCCGGACATGGAATGGAGCGGGGATTTCCTGGAGGCTGTCGATCGGACGATGACGCCATATCTGCGCGTGAGCCGTCCCATCGAAGTGGTTCTTCACAAGGACCAGTGGATCCTCGAGGTCGTTGATAAGCGTAACTGACACCCGCACAGCATGAAGCACAACACTCAAGGGCAGCTTTCTGCCAAAACTCGCGCGGCGCGCCTTGGCGCGATCGCGCTGGCGACAGTGCTGCTGGCCAACGGCTGCGCTTTGCAGCGCGTCAGTGAAGGCATGGACAAGGGCAAGGAGATGGCCGACCAGGCTGCGGCCTTAGCTTCTGGAATGCGAGCCCAGAAGGGCCCGGCCTCTCAATTCTCGGCTATCCGAGAAGGGAAGGGACTGTACGTTGATGACACGCCCATCCCCGCAGGTACGGGAACCAGCCAGGGTGAGAAGAGCGGGCTGGATTGCAAGGTGACTTTCACTCCCTTCGCGCCGACCTCGATCTCAGAGTTTGCCGACGATATGACCAGGCGTTGCGGGGTAACGATCAAAGTTACCCAGGATGCGCTGCAGCACCTGAGTGGAGCGCGCCCGGCAGTTGCACCGTCTTCCAACGGGGCGCCGGCCAGTGGCCCGCTGCCGTCACCGAACCTGAACGCCGCCGGGGGTGGCAACGCCATCGCGCTGTCAAATGGTCCCGCCGCGGCCCCGCGTATGGGAGGGACAGGCGGACTCATTACCGGCGTGCAATGGCGCGGCCGCCCGCTACGCGGGTTGCTCGATATCGTGACGGCGAAGCTCGGCCTCGGCTACAAAGTCGACGACAGCGGGATCACGATCTACTACATCGACACGCGAGTATTCACTCTTGATGTCCTGCCGGGGAAGATCGAGATCAACACGACGGTTCAATCGGGTAAGACGAACGGCAGCTCGGGCACGACCGGTGGTGGTGCTACGTCTTCGAACCAGTTCGACTCGGCAGGCAGCCGGCAAGCAACCAAGATCGATGTCAAGACGGACATGGTCGATGGGATGCAGAAGACGCTCGCTTCCCTTGTTACGCCGAGCTTAGGCAGCGCCACCTTCAATCCGGCGACGATGTCGATTACGGTTACCGACCGTGCAGACGGAATCGCACGGGTGGAAACGTACCTGAAGGCTGAGAACAAGCGGCTGACCCGCCAGGTTACGCTGAGCGTGCAGGCGTTCGTGGTGAGCTTGAACGACCAGGATAGCGTGGGCCTGAACTGGGATGCCGTCTACACTGCGCTCAATAAGTATGGCATCAACTTCAAATCGGCTTTCTCTGCGCCGACCGGGGGGGGATCGGCCTCTGTGGGGATTGTCAGTCCGACCAGCCCATGGGCGGGCACCAAGGCAATGATCGACGCCTTGTCCACGCAAGGCCGCGTGTCGACAGTGACGACGGCATCGGTGACGACCACAAACCTTCAGGTTGCGCCGCTCCAGGTCGGCCGGCAGCAAACCTACGTGGCGAGCACGTCGAGCACGGCCGTCTCCAATGTCGGCAACCAGGTGTCACTCGTGCCGGGGAACTTCACCACTGGCTTCAATATGTCCTTGTTGCCACTGTTGCTGGATGGTCAGGATCTGCTGCTTGAGTACGATGTCAACATCAACTCGCTGCTGCAGCTACGCACCATCAACGCTGGCACTGCCACGATGGAAGCGCCCGATCTTGATAACCGGATTCTCAGCCAGAAAGTGAAACTCAAGGCTGGCCAGACGTGGGTGCTGTCCGGCTTCGAGCAGATGGGCGACGACACGTCTCGCAGCGGCACGGGTGACGCGCGGTTCTGGCTCCTGGGCGGAAACCAGTCTCGCAAGACTACGCGGGACGTGATGGTCATTCTGATCACGCCCGTGAACGTCGAGTAAAGGACGGACATGGCGACAGTAAAGCGGGGCACTCGCACGGCAACTCTATCGGCTACCACGGACGTCATCACGGTCGGTGGAACGGCCTACGCTGTCGGCTTGCTCTGGCAGTCTGCTTCGAAGCCGAAGGGGTTCATGCGCGAGGTCAAAGCCTTTACGAAGCAATACGGACTACGCCAGTTCGTACTGCGTGAAGGTGCGATGACGCAGATCGGTTACGTGGTGACCACCACAGGCACTCGTCCGCTGCGGAAGGCACAGGCCTTGGTACCGACGCTTGCTGACCTGTTGGGCACGTCGTGGCTCGGGGTGTTTCAGGTGACCGAGCGCACCTTTGTGATGGGCGGTGTTCACAATGGCGCGATCGTTCCCGAGGCTGATGTCGTGGGTAGCGAGAGCGATGTTCGTTCGCGCTTTGGTGAGATCGTCGCTCGACCTTGGGCGAAGATCTACGCGCCGCCCACCTTCCTGGCCACGGCAGAAAGCCTGAGTCTGGACACGGTACTGAGTCCAGGGTCGGTTCAACGATCTCGTGCGGGCCGCGGGAAAGGCTACCCAGTTCGTTCGACCACGCCGGACATTAGCAAACGCCAGCTGGTGATCTACGGCGGCACAGCGGTGGTTGCTTTGGCCGCCTCGATGGTACAGCACCACCTCACCATCGCCCGCCAGGAAGAGGAGGCGAGGCAGGCTGCACTGATTGCCGCGCGGGAATCCGCGAACCTAGAGAAAGAGCGAGCTGCTGCCATCGCGCAGGTCAAGAGCATGGCCCCTATCCCGCAGTGGCCCAATGAGCCGGCCGGTAAGACCGTGGTTAGCCGGTGCATGACTGCGATCCTGGCGGAGGATCGAATCCCAGTCGTGATTGAGGGCTGGCGCTTCACTACCGTGACGTGCGACGGCAATCGCATAAGCGTCGCCTACGGGCGCACGCCTGGTGCGAGCGAAGACTCGTTCTTGGTAGCAGCTCGACGAAAGTTCCCGTCCGTCAGCGTCGCGCCTGAGGTGGGGACCGCCAGCGGGCCGGTGATGCCAGAGGAGCCCATGGCGCCCCGTGGCGAGGTCGCCCTTCCGACGTCGGAGCAGTCGGAGATCGCGTGGAACTCGCACTTCCAACGGCTGAACGCGATGAAGGTGCCCGAGCTCACGAAGAAGGCCGAGCTGCCAAAACAACCCCCGCCGCCGACCCTTGTCAAGCTCATTGGTGAGGCGCAAGCCCAGGTGCCGGACCCCTGGTGGAATGAGTACACATTCTCTGTAACCAGTCCGTTCCCGATTGACCAGGTCATGGGACCGTTGTTGGGCTCGGGGATGGTGGTCACTGAGGTAAAGCTTTCAACCAGTGCGGGTGACGCCTCTGGAGCCAGCCAGCAAGGTGTCCTGCAATGGACGATTAATGGAGTCGTGTATGCAAAGAAGTAATCTGCTGTCCGCTGTTGCCCTGATAGCCGGCGCAACTTTTGCCTTGCCGTCAACGGCCGCGCAGGAAGATCCTGCCGAAGTCGTGGCGCAGCAGCGCACGCTGGCCGTGTGGTCGAGCATCACACAACAGGATCAGCTAGTAGACGCCCAACTCAAGCTTGCCAAGAAGCAGCAGGAGCTCGAGGCGCTGCAAGGTGCGTCGGTGCGGGCGAAGATGCTGGCCACGGCCGAGACTGCGCGCCGAGACACACTGCCCGTGGTAGCCCGCATCTCGGCTGGCGACACCGGCAAGCTGTACGCCGTGTTGACATACACGGACGGCCAGGAGGGTGAGGTGAGCTCCGGCGACCGACTGCGCGGCTCGAGTTGCCGTGTCGAATCCGTCTCGGACGTCCCGGAAATCGGAGTGTCGGTTAGGTGCGGTAAGAAGCAGACACGACTGCAGTACGCCAGCATGCACACCGGCAGTCCGGCCGCTCCATCGACTCAGCCTCCGGCTCTAACGGTCCCAGCCGGGGTCCCCGCCGGAGCGCCGCGCATCGGCCTTCCAAGTGCTCCGCTGACGCAACCGGTGATGGTGCCGGCAACCATCGGCCAAGGGCCGCTCTACGGGAACGTTGCGGCCGCTGCCACAGCGCCCCAAGCGCGGGCACAGTAAAGGTCAGTATGGATAAAGCGAGAGACCAGGCTCACTCCAGGATCGTCGAGGCGCGCCAGCGCGGCGTGCTGGCGTGGTCCTCGGAAAGCGGCAAGTACCCCGCAAATGATGCCGCTCGCGAACTTCTATGTTTGACGAGCGATGGTGTACTGCATGTGCTGGCCGGCAAGCAGCTGGACCCGCACGTGTTGAGCTACCAGCAGCTAGTCCGCGCGCAGGGTGTCGGGTCAATTCGCCCGCGGGAAGTCGGGTTCTCGGAGCTGAAGCTTCTGTACAACGAGTTGTCCGGCTCCAATCGCATTGGAGACCCGGTGCGCCGGGAGGTGCAGGCGACCGACCGGCAAGCGGAGGTGATTGGATACGTGAAGGAGGCCGTCGTCGAGAAGGCCTCCGATATCCACCTGGTGGTACATGACGACGTTGGATACATCGAGTATCGGCCGGACGGTGATCTGTATGAGTTCTATCAACTGTCCGGCCAACACGTCCGTGACTTGATGTCGTCGATCTACCACTCGATGTGCGACGTGGCAGACGAGACGTTCAAGCCTTCGCGCAGCCAGGACGCACGGCTCAGCTCCGCCTTTGTCAAACAGATGGGACTGTACGGCGCCCGAGTCAGCACCAGGCCGACCGATCGGGGCATGATGATGGTGATCCGGCTTCTGTACAGAAGTCGTAACGCGGCCAACTCGGTCGCTGCGCTCCGCTTCTTTCCCGAACAGATCGAGGATCTCCAGACGATGCGACGCTCCCGCTATGGGATCAACATCGTGTCTGGGGCTACTGGCTCCGGCAAGTCGCTCACCCTTTCAGTGATTATGGGGGAGACCGTGGAAGAAGGCCGGCAGCGGATGGCAACAACGGGCCAACCGGGGTCCCGTGGCCGACCGAAGGGGATTCGCGTCATTACCATCGAGGATCCGCCGGAGTACTCGCCAGAAGGGGTATTGGCCACGCCGCTTAACGCTGAAGGTCCCAACGAAGAACAGATATCCCGGGCCTGGTCGACTGGTATCTCGGATCTGCTGCGCAAGGATCCCGACGTGCTGATGATCGGGGAGACAAGAGACCAGGCGTCTGCCGCCGCGGCGTATCGCGCTGCATTGACTGGGCATGTAGCTTGGACAACGCTGCACACGAGCGATGCTACGTCCGTACCCCAGCGCTTAATCGATCTGGGATTGGATCGAACCTTGATCCTAGACCCGATGCTTTCAACCGGCTTCGTGAATCAGTCGCTTACAAAGCTGGTATGCACGCATTGCGCGCTGGAGTATGCGGAGCACAAACACGAGTTACCCGAGGATCTGAATGAACGAATTGAACGATTTTGCGATCCGACGCGAATTAGGCTGCGTGGCCCGGGCTGCCCGAAATGTCGTTACGGCACGATTGATCGGGTACTGATTGCCGAGACGGTTGTGCCCACTGGGAGGTTCATGGAGATATACCGGGATGCGGGCAAGATCGCAGCCAGGAAGTACTGGGTTATCGAAATGGGTGGACTGACCAAATGCCAAGCACTGATCCGGCGGATTAACGCTGGCGAAGTGGATCCGCGGGACGGCGAGGCGGACGTGTCGCCGCTCGATACTGACCTACGGATGCTTGGCATTGCCGGCACCCCGCTGGGCACTAGCGGCCGACTGCGTGCTGCGTAAGGAGCGAAATTGCTTGATAGGGTAGAGGACCTTTGGGACCACCTGCAACACTGGAGAGCCAAACGGGCGATTGGCGTTGAAGCCCGAATCGACTTCTACAACCAGATGTCGTTGATGTTGCGTATGGGCTTGCAGATTATGACTGCGCTCGACCGCCTCTATGTCGTCGAATCAAACGAGGGCCGGCGGCCTGGGCGTCCAGCCGCGGTGATGCTGGCGGACATTATGCACTCGACGCGTGAGGGTAAATCCCTCGGCGAAGCGTTGGAGCGCTGGGGCTCGCCCCAGGAGGTCGCCCTGGTGAAAGCCGGGGACGAGGCGGGCAACCTGGAGGACCAGCTTACGGTAGTTGCCGAGATGCTTGCGGCGCAAGGCGAGATGCTGGGGACAATTTTCGGTGCCATGGCGTATCCGCTTGTATTGCTCAGTTCTGCTTTCGGGATGCTTTACATGATCTCGGCTGTATTGGTCCCGAAGCTGTCCAAGCTAACGCCGCCCGACCGATGGGATGGCGCCGCAACGCTGCTGAATCAGGTGGCCGGCATGGTGAATGACTATTGGACCGTCGTGTTTGCCGTGCCGTTTATTGCTGGTGCCATCGCATGGTCGATCCCGAATCTCAGTAAATCTGAGCTCCGGTTCTACCTGGACAAGGTCCCTCCCTGGTCGTTCTATCGCGCGCTGCACGGTTCTGGCTTTCTCAAGAACATGTCGGTGATGCTCAAGGCCGGCATCCAGATGAACGCCGCCCTCTTGATGCTATCTCAGGAGGGCGGGCCCTGGCTGAAGACTCGAATCCAGGCCATTCTGCACGGGATCAATCAAGGGAAGACACTGGGCGAAGCAATGCATACGGCCGGATATGAGTTCCCGGATCCCCGGGCTGTCCAAATCCTGCGCGCAGTTTCGGATGTGGACGGCTTCGAAGAGAGCATGTCGCTCTTCGCTGATGCATGGATGAAAAAATCACTCGCGTCCGTTAAGGTGATTGGCCGCTACATGCTGGGGGTTGGCATCGCCATCGCTGGCGGGCTGCTCGTTCTGATGGTTGCGGGGATATTCGGGTTGATCCAGAGCACCATCGGCTCTCTCG
Source organism: Cupriavidus pinatubonensis (assembly GCF_019602855.1). Lineage (GTDB taxonomy): Bacteria > Pseudomonadota > Gammaproteobacteria > Burkholderiales > Burkholderiaceae > Cupriavidus > Cupriavidus pinatubonensis. Next base: position 3,147 of record NZ_CP080768.1, on the reverse strand, counting down.
GATAGCTTTATAAAACGCGGCGCACCCTGTAGCTACGCAATATATAATTCAGTCCTCCGCAGTCGCGCGGAAACAATTTATGGAGAGGAAAGCAATGCAGAAGAACGTTCATCGGCGTTTGACATCCCGCGGCCGTCCAGCTGAGGGTGGCTTTACCCTGATCGAGCTAATGGTCGTGATCGGGATCGCCGTCTTGATCTACACGCTCGCAGGAGGTCTCAGCAATACTGCGGTCGTCAAGAGCTCGGCGCTCGAGGAATCCACCAACATCCAGAACCTCTTTGCATCGCTACGGGATATCCGAACGTCTCAGGGCTACCCTGCATCTGCCAACCTGGTTCAGGCGCTGCAGGATCAGCGCAATGTTCCAGCGAACATTACGATCACTGGCGGTAACCTGATGAACTCGTATGGGGGAACCTACACCCTTGCGACCATCGATAGCGGCGGTACGGTGACGGTCGCTGTAACGAACATTCCGAATGCGGAATGCCGCAAGCTGGTGACAAGCGTCAAGAAGAGCATCGCTCGCTCTGTGGGTGTCGGCGCGACAGCGACGATCGATATGGCGACGGTTTCGACGGCTACGGCGACGAACCCTCTGCGGAACGGCCGCCCGTACGACACTGATCTGGTCGTCCTCCGACGTCTAAGCTCATCTTCCGGGCAGGTCACGCTTTTGAGAGGCGCGGCCCTGGCTTTGGCATTGAAGGATGGACCTATGAGACTCGGGGATCTGACTTTTCTCGATCTGTATCTGCACCCGAACGTAGCGCTACTGAAGAATCTTGGCGGCTCCGCGCGGCGTGTGGACGTCGCACCGCTTGCGATCAAAGAGCAGTTGGAGGACGTCCGACTGCGCTGCCAAACAACGTACAGCGAGACTCGCATACCCGAGTTCGCGATCGTGGAGGACGACGGTTGTACCGGGTCACCGCCCAGGAGGACCACGCCGGGCAGGTCCTGTTTGTTCTGCGTCAGTTCGAGGCGATCCCTCAGGCCATTCCAGGGACCTTGGGCTGCCGCGGCACGTCGCAGTGAATCTGTTGGCTGAAGGCCTCAGGGGGCTGGTTCTGTTTGCCGGCGAGCCTGGGGTGGGGAAGTCGACCGCTATGTTCAGCACGGTCGTGCAGCGCCTGCACATGAAGGGCGGTGTGGCGGTAACAGTTGAAGATCCGATCGAGCAGCAGCTGTCCGGTGCTCATGGTGATGGGTACATGTTCCAGTTCCGGCGAGCCGGCTCACTGGCGGATATCACGAGCCGCTTCTGCGCGCCCTGCGAATGCAGGCCGATATGGTAGTCGTTGGTGAGATCCGCGACGGTGCCGCGGCGGCGGAGGCTGTGCGGGCTTCGGCGAGCGGGCAACTGATATTTGGGACGATTCACGCAGGGTCAGGGCCGCAGGCACTGGAGAAGCTCGCAATTCTTGCGGGCTCCGGCGACCCCAACCTCGAGCAGCGAGGGCATGCGCTATTTGTTGTCCCTGGGCATAGCAATGGTGATCTGGCAGACGATGATTCTGCTTCCTAATGGCGGCCGCCAGCTTTCCGTGCGGGCGCTGTCCTGCACCGGGGAGGACGGGCTGGCTATCCGAAGCAAGATCCGGGAGAACAAGCTCCAGACGCTAGACAATGAGATTGACCACCAGGCCCGCCGCGGTGCAACGTCTCAGGTTCTAAAGACAGCATGAATGCTCCAAAGAAGGTTATGGTCCGGCGCCGCTTGAAAGGCTTCACGCTCATTGAGCTTAGTGTCACCCTGACAATCATCGGGTCACTGTTCGCCCTGATGTGGCCCATGCTGGGCGACTATGCCGACGAGCTGGTCAACCGGAACGCCGCTGATCAGCAGTTGCTTGTCGCAAAGGGGGCACGCAAGTACCTCGATGACAACATCGGGACGGTGACGGCGTCCCTGAGCGGGACAACCCCTATCTCCATCCCCTTTGCCACAGTGCAGAACGCAGGCTACATCCCCGCTGGCTTGAGCGCGACAACTCCCTACGGGCAGAGCTACAACATTGTGGTGCGCAGGCCCAGCGCGACGGCTACAAAGCTCGAGGCGCTGGTGGTCACCTCTGGGGGGACCGCCATGAGCCCAAAGAACGCGCTCCGGATCGCTCGGATGCAGAGGGGGGCGGGGGGCTATATTGCTCCGAGCAATCCAAACTTGATCAGCGGGGCGGATAGCCAGTGGGGCTCGCTTGCCAGTGACTTTGGCATGGCCCCTGGCGCTGGCCACGTGGCCACGGCACTTTTCTCGTCTGATGGCGACGGAAGCGGCGACTATCTGTGGCGGAATGCTATTCCTGGGCGTCCCGAGTTGAATCGCATGAACACCGCGATCGACATGAACAACCAGGACATCAACAATGCGAAGACCGTAACGGCCACGACGCTGCAAGCGCAGGACACCAACACGTCAAGAGCTACGGTGTCGAACCTCTTGACGACGCAGGATGCGGTCGTCAATGGTGAGAATTTCCACATGGCGCTGGCTGTGCCGAACTCCAGCTGCACCGCAGCGCAAGTAGGGTCAGTCCGACGCAATCAGACCACGAGTGCGGGCCTTGTACTTTGCTACGCAGGGAAATGGCAACCGGTCGGCAATGCCCTCAATGGCATTGTCGACGGCGCGCGCCATGCTCGATACCCGACCAGGTCATGAGCGACGCAAACAGCGTCGGATTTATCTGCCGCGGTGGTGTCTATCGCCGACTGAGCGCGGCGTTTGGCAGCATGACGATCAATCGCAAGTTCGATAACGTGACCGATGGGTGGACCGTCGGCAAGGACAACTGTCCTGGAGGCACGCCGTGGGCGCTTTATACACCCAAGCAGCAAATGGTGAACGTGACCGGCAATGTGCTGCCGCCGATTGAGGGCACATACTTCTGGATGAACGACGGCGGGTGGTACTGGGCGGCCCAGGCCAGCGCCGTTTCACCCGCTGGATGGTATAGCGGGAATGACGTTTGGAACATTGGCGGTCAGTTGGTCGGCACTGTGACAACGGGCTGCTCCTACTGATCGTGCTGTCTATAAGGAAAGATGACCATGAAGTTGTGGCTTAGGATAATGGGCGGTTTGGGAGGAGCGATTCTCATTGGCGTCGGGGTGGCCCGCGCCGAGTTGGTTACCTACGGC
>NZ_CP080767.1 GCF_019602855.1 Cupriavidus pinatubonensis | reverse complement strand
TGTTTTTTGTTTAGTTAGCGCATCCCCAGGGTGCGCCACGGCTACTGTCGCGCCTCGCCGCCCGGCCCTCCCTGTACCCACGCCTGCAACGCCGGCAGCGACTTACGTATACGTCCTGTATACGGTCCGCCGCGTCGGCCTGCAAAAACTTGGGGGGAAGCCCGGGATGCGCCTGCGCCACGCAGCCCGTGTAGTGATTGGACCGGGATTGTACCCCCGGCCTCAAGTTATCCACAAAGGATAAGTCTGTGGACAACTTGTGCAAATTCAGTGGATTGGTGTGCACAACCCGAGCAGTGGCGCGGCTTTCCGGCATGCTGCAACGCCGGAAAAACCAGAGGAAACAGGGACTTCGGTCAATCTGGCAGCCTGTCGCAGTGCATAAATCAGCACGCAAACTTGTTAACAGGCTGTTGTGGACAATGGCGCACGGCTGTTTACGTGGCGTTTACCGCGTGCTGTCGCGATTGTGTCCTTGCCCACATTACGAAGTCTTGACACTGGCGGCGAAAATCGCTTAAATGGCGGGTTCTGCGATGCGGCAGGGGATCACACGTATGCGCATCGCCGGGTCTGGCCTGTCCGTGCCGCCCGCGCCTTGCAGGTATACCTGCAACCCAGGCGCTGGCCGGTTTCAGGGCCGGCACCAAGACAGAACCAGAATCGCCGACTTGTCGGTATACGCTTTGAGGCTTTGAGCGTTTCCGGCGCGCGGCAACCCCAATGCGAACCATACGCGGCGGCCAAGGCACCCCGGCACCGGCCGGAGGCGGGCTAGCCCAGATCAACCAGAGAGTGCAACATGAAACGTACCTACCAACCTTCCGTTACCCGTCGCAAGCGTACCCACGGTTTCCGCGTCCGCATGAAGACCCGTGGCGGCCGCGCCGTCATCAACGCTCGTCGCGCCAAGGGCCGCAAGCGCCTGGCAATCTAAGGGCCGGGCGACCGGTCTGGACGGTGGCAACGCCGTCCATGCCAACCGCCTCGCCTTCTGGATGGCCGGTAGCTTGCCGCAGGGTGCAGTGTTCCCGCTAGCTTTGCCAAGCGTGTCTACCTTTGCCTATCCCAAAGCCGCGAGGCTGACAAAGACGGATGAATTTTCATCCGTTTTTGCTTTGCGGCCTCGGCGGCGCAGTACGCACTTCGTGCTCTACGTGCGCGCCAACGGCCGGGCCGAAGCCCGCCTTGGCGTGGTGGTAGGCAAGAAGTTCGCACCGCGCGCGGCCGAGCGCAACCTCGTCAAGCGCATGGCGCGCGAGCTGTTCCGCCAGCGGCAGGACCAGCTTGGCGGGCGCGATGTGCTGCTGCGCTTGCAGACCAAGTTTCCGCGTGCGGAATTTACCAGCCGCGCCGCGGTCCGAAGGGCGTGCCTGACGGAGATGACCAGCCTGCTGGAAGTCGCCGCCAAGCCGTTGCCGCCGCCTCCGCCACCGCCGTCACCATCGGCCGCGCCAGAACAGCCCAAGGGCCTTCCGGCCTGACCGCCCCAGCCATGAAGCGAATCCTGCTAGCCCTGCTGCGCATCTACAAGATCGCTCTGAGCCCGTACCTGGGCTCGCGGTGCCGCTTCTGGCCGACCTGTTCCGACTACGCCCGCGAGGCCGTCATCCAGCATGGCGCCGCGCGCGGCAGCTGGATGGCCGCCTGCCGGCTGTGCCGTTGCCACCCTTTCACACAAGGCGGGTATGATCCCGTGCCGGGTGTGGAAACGGAAACTGCACAAACGGGCAAATTTGCCCATCCCGCGGCAGGCCATGGGCCTGTCACCGTCCGTCTCCCACGACCCTGATTTCCCCGACCACAGCGAGACATGGATATCAAACGCACCATCCTCTGGGTCATCTTCTCGATGTCCCTCGTGCTGCTCTATGACAACTGGCAGCGCGCCAACGGCCACGCGTCGATGTTCTTCCCGAGCGCGACGCAGCAGCAGGCCGCTTCGGCGCCCGCCGCCAGCGCCGCTCAGGGCGATGTGCCCAAGGCCAACGCGACCGCAGGCGCCGCCGCTCCGGCAGCCCCCGGTGGCGCACCTCAGGCAGCCGCACAGCCCACCGGCGAAAAGATCATCGTGACCACCGACGAGGTGCGCGCCGAGATCGACACCGCCGGCGGCATCCTGTCGCGCCTGGAGCTGCTCAACGAGCATGAGAAGGACGGCAAGCCCGTGGTGCTGTTCGAGCGCGATACCACGCGCACTTACATGGCCCGCTCCGGCCTGATCGGCGGCGACCTGCCGAACCACACCACCGTGTTCACGGCCACCCCTGGCCCGCGCACGCTGGACGGTGCCGACAAGCTCGAAGTCACGCTGACCGCCGACAAGAACGGCGTGAAGTTTGTGAAGACTTACGTGTTCCACAAGGGCAGCTACGTGGTCGACGCGCGCTTTGCCGTGACCAACGATGGCACCGCGCCGGTTTCGCCGACGCTGTACATGGAACTGGCGCGTGACGGCAGCAAGGTGGAGCAGTCGCAGTTCTACAGCACCTTCACCGGCCCGGCCATCTACACGGACGCGGACAAGTACCACAAGATCACCTTCGAAGACATCGCCAAGGGCAAGGCCAGCACGCCGGCCGCTACCACCAGTGGCTGGGTCGCGATGGTGCAGCACTACTTTGCCTCGGCCTGGATTCCGCAAGCCGGCAAGGAGCACAGCTTCTACGTCCAGCAGATCGACCCGAACCTGTACCGCGTGGGCATCCAGCAGCCGCTGGGCCAGATCGCCCCGGGTGCCACGGTGACGACCGATGCGCGCCTGTTCGCGGGCCCGCAGGAAGAGCGCATGCTCGAGAAGATCACCCCGGGCCTGGAGCTGGTGAAGGACTATGGCTGGCTGACCATCCTGGCCAAGCCGCTGTTCTGGCTGCTCGAGAAGCTGCACGGCTTCCTGAACAACTGGGGCTGGTCGATCATCGCGCTGACCGTGCTGATCAAGCTGGTGTTCTTCCCGCTGTCGGCGGCGAGCTACAAGTCCATGGGCAAGATGAAGGACCTGCAGCCGCGCATGACGTCGATCCGCGAACGCCACAAGGGCGATCCGCAGAAGATGAACGCGGAGATGATGGCGCTGTACAAGACCGAGAAGGTCAACCCGCTCGGCGGCTGCCTGCCCATCGTGATCCAGATCCCGGTGTTCATCGCGCTGTACTGGGTGCTGCTGTCGTCGGTGGAAATGCGCGGCGCGCCGTGGCTGGGCTGGATCCATGACCTGTCGGTGCCGGATCCGTTCTACATCCTGCCGATCGTGATGGCCGTGTCGATGTTCGTGCAGACCAGGCTGAACCCGACCCCGCCGGACCCCGTGCAGGCCAAGGTCATGATGATCATGCCGCTGGTGTTCTCGTTCATGTTCTTCTTCTTCCCGGCCGGCCTGGTGCTGTACTGGGTTGTGAACAACATCCTGTCGATCGCCCAGCAGTGGCAGATCAACCGGATGCTCGGCAAGGGCAAGACCGCTGCGGTCGCCAAGAGCTGAGCGCGAGAGATGCTGAAGGTTTAGTGAAAGCCCGGTGGAGACACCGGGCTTTTTTTGTATCGGCTGCATGCCGGTACGCAGTGTTCCAAGGAGATGTCGATGAGCTGGTCCGCCCGCCAATATGTGGCCTTTGAAGACGAACGCACGCGCCCGGTCCGCGATCTTGTTGCCGCGATTCCCAACGAAATTGTGCGCACGGCGGTGGATATCGGTTGCGGGCCGGGCAATTCGACCGAGGTGCTGATGTCGCGATTTCCGGGGGCTTCGATCACGGGCCTGGACAGCTCCGACGACATGGTCGAAGCCGCACGCAAACGCTTGCCCGATGTGCAGTTCGATGTCGCGGACATCACGGCCTGGAACGACGCCGGCCCGTACGACGTGATCCTGGCCAATGCCGTGCTGCAGTGGGTGCCGGACCATGCCAAGCTGTTTCCGGCGCTTGTGCAGAAGCTTTCGGAAGGCGGCACGCTGGCCGTGCAGATGCCCGATAACCTGGAGGAACCCGCGCACCGGCTGATGCGCGAGACCGCCGCGAACGGCCCGTGGGCAGCCAAGCTAGCCACTGCGAGCAACGCCCGCTCGGCGCGGGCTACGGCGCGCTGGTACTACGAACTGCTGAAGCCACATTGCTCGCGCGTGGATGTGTGGCTGACGGTCTACCACCATCCGCTGGCCGGTGGCGCGCATGCCATCGTGGAATGGTTCAAGGGCAGTGGGTTGCGGCCGTTTATCCAACCGCTGGATGATGCCGAGCGTGCGGCCTATCTGGCCCAGTATGAGGTGGAGATTGCCAAGGCGTATCCCGCGTTGCCGGATGGGTCGGTGCTGTTGCCGTTCCCGCGGTTGTTTGTGGTGGCAACGCGCTGAGGGTTTTGGTTTCTCCTTCTCCCGCTAGTGGGAGAGGAGAAACACCGGTGTGGCGCAGTCAGAATTGGCAATTCAGGCAAGGTCGATCACGCTCATGGTGGCGTTGAGGCGGCTGACGAGCACAGCCTCGCCGTGCACATCGGCAAAGACATCGGCTTCGACCACGATGATCGATCGGCCCGACTTCAACACGTCGGCGCGGCAGCGCAGACGTTCGCTGCGCACGGCGCGCAGCAGGTTGATCTTGAACTCCGCGGTGACCACGTGGCGGCCCGCTTCCAGGATGGTCGAGGCCGCGGCGCCGGCAGTATGGTCAGCCATGGTCGCCTGCACCCCGGCATGCACGACGCCACCCTGCTGCAGATGGCGGGGAGCCACGGCGAGTTCGGACTCGCACCAGCCGGGACCGCAATCGACCAGCATGATGCCTACGTCGCTGACAAAGGCGGCCTGGCGGAAGCCGGCCTCGATGGTCTCACGCAATAGCAGCCGTTCCTGTTCGGTCGACATGGTGTCCCTCGCGCGGTAGGTGTGCGCGCATTGCAGCGCGAAGGGGTGGTCTTGTCAATCTTCGGTGCGGCGCATGCAGCGCGCCGCAGCATTGCCGACGTGCCGCGTCGCCTACACTGGAACCTGCGTCCCGCCCGTCTCTCGAACTGGAAGAGGCCTCCATGAAAGCTGACCCCACTGCCAGGCTGCGCGGCAAGACGCGTCCGGCCGCGGCGTTCGCCGCGCTGGGCGAGACCGGGCTGCGCCGCATCGAAGACAGCCTCGCCACGCTGCTGCAGCGCGACGAGGTGGAAGACGTGCACGCCCTCCGTGTAGCAGTGCGCCACCTGCGCGCTGTACTGTGGATATTTGGCCCGCTTTTACCCAGGGGCATGACCGAGCGCTGGAAGGACGACTTGGGAGCACTGGCCGATGCCGCCGGCAACGTTCGCGACTGGGACGTCTTCCTTGCCGAAACCATGCAGCCCGCGCTGGACCGCCAGCCCGGTGACCCGATTCTGCATGCCGTGATCGACACAGCCCGCGTACGCCGTCAGCTCGCACGAGAGACCATGCTGGCCGGTCTGGACCAGCATCGCAACGACACGCTACCCGCGCTGCACCGCGACCTGGCGCACCTGCCGGTGCACACCGATGACGGCAGCGACGCCCTTCGGCCATTCGCGCGCAAGCGTGTGCAAAAGGCCCGCAAGACGCTGCGCCAGCGCAAGCGCAGCGCGCGCCATGACGGCCTGCGGGCCGTCCATCGGCAGCGCATCGCCGGCAAGCGCCTGCGCTACGCGATCGAGGCGCTCAGGCCTGTATTACCGGAGCAGAAAGCCAAACGCCTGCATCGCAAGCTCGTGAAGGGCCAGGGCAAACTGGGCAGCGTGGTCGACGACAGCGTGGCACGCCGGCTCATGGCTGAATGCCTGGACGTGCCTCCCGAGATACAGGACGCCGCACCCATTGCTGCGTGAGCCACCTCAAAAGGGCTGCTACACCGCTTTTCTAGCGCGATGCGCTGCACAAGGCGCGCCGCGGCCCCGGTCCGATCGATCTGAGACAATAGCGCCATGACTGCTCCCCTGCCTCCCATTGCCGCCATTGCCACCGCACCCGGACGCGGCGGCATTGGCGTGGTGCGCGTGTCGGGCCCGGATGTGCGCCCGGTCATGCACGCCATCTGCGGCCAGGCGCTCAAGCCGCGCCATGCCACTTACCTGCCGTTCCTGGACGGCCACGGCAAGGTCATCGACCATGGCCTGGCGCTGTACTTCCCGGGGCCGAATTCCTACACCGGCGAAGAGGTGCTGGAACTGCAGGGGCACGGCGGGCCGGTGGTCATGCAGATGCTGCTGACACGCTGCCTGCAGGCCGGGCACGGGATCGGCCTGCGCCTGGCCGAACCCGGCGAGTTCACGCGCCGCGCCTTCCTCAACGACAAGCTCGACCTGGCCCAGGCGGAGGCCGTGGCCGATCTGATCGAGGCCAGCACCGAAGCCGCCGCGCGTTCAGCGGCCCGGTCGATGGAGGGCGAGTTCTCGCATGCTATTCACACGCTGGTCGAGAAGGTGATCCACCTGCGCATGCTGGTGGAAGCCACGCTGGATTTCCCGGAAGAAGAGATCGACTTCCTCGAAGCCTCCGACGCGCGCGGCCAGCTTGCAACGATCCGCAACGATCTCGGCAACGTGCTCGCGCAGGCCCGGCAGGGCGCGCTGCTGCGCGAAGGCCTGTCGGTCGTGCTCGCCGGCCAACCCAACGTGGGCAAGTCGTCGCTGCTGAACGCACTGGCCGGCGCCGAACTGGCCATCGTCACGCCGATCGCCGGCACCACGCGCGACCGCGTCAAGGAAACGATCCAGATCGAAGGCATCCCGCTGCATATCATCGACACCGCAGGGCTGCGCGATGAAGCCACGGACGAGGTGGAGCGCATCGGCATCGAACGCACGTGGGACGCGATCCGGCGTGCCGACATCGTGCTGCACCTGGTCGATGCCACCGACTACCTGCGCCACGGCCTGTCCGAAATCGACGACGCCATCGATGACCGCCTGAGCGGCCAGTTGCCACCGGGCGCGCCGATCGTGCGCGTGGTCAACAAGATCGACGTCGCACCGACGGTGGGGGGCATGATGTTCAGTGGAAACCGTCCGCACGTGGTTGCCGCCAACGGGCCCAATCCCACCGAGATCTGGATCTCCGCACGCACCGGCTCGGGCATCGAACTGCTGCGCAAGGAACTGCTTCGGCTGGTCGGCTGGCAGTCCGGCAACGAAGGCACCTTCCTTGCGCGCGAACGGCACCTGACGGCGCTGCGGCAGGCGCAATCGCACCTCGACGTGGCAGCGGAGCAGAGCGAACGGCAGGCGCAGGCGCTGGACCTGTTTGCGGAGGAGTTGCGGCTGGCACAGGAGCATCTGAACAGCATCACCGGGGAGTTCACGAGTGATGATCTGTTGGGGACGATTTTTACGCGGTTTTGTATTGGGAAGTAGTTGCGGCCGCCCTCAAGGTATCGACGCAACTTGTGCTGAATGGGTGCGAGACCTTGCTGACGTCGGCAAAATGGTCCAGATCGGCTCGTCCGTACAGCGGCCCATTGCCAACGATCCATCCGACTATCTTTGGGCTTCACGCCCGCAATGCCAGGGATCAATCACCGGAACGCCGGCAGCTTCGAACGGAGCCGTGTCGCGTGAGGCAACCGTGAATCCGTGTGCGGTCGCGATGGCGGCGATGTAGCCGTCCGGCGTGGGAAAACCTTTGCCTGCCGCGCGAGCCTTCGCCGCGAGTTCGGCATAGCAGCGTGCTGCACCGGGATCGAAGGGCAGCACACGTCCAGCGAACAGCGCCATCAGGCCTTCCAACGCGTCTTCCAGCGCAAGCTTGCGACGTCCGTCCGGCAGGCAAGCAATGCCGTACAGCAATTCGGCCAGCGAGACGCTGGACAGGTACAACGTCTCGGCCACCTGCTCATCAAGCCAGGCACGCACTGTTGCCGCCGGCTCCGGCTTCATGGCCTCCGAAACCACGTTGGTGTCCAGCACGATCATTCGTGGAACCTCGGCGGTTGTGCAGGCGTTCTGTCACGCGTCTGTTCGAGCGCCTCCACGTCGGCGTTGGTCAGGCCCAGGCGACGACCCAGCTGAGCCAGCGCTTCCCCCATCTTCACCCGCTCCGGCGGGTTCACGGCACGCGCCAAAATGTCGCGGACCTCGGCTTCCGTGCTGCGGCCGTGCGCGGCCGCCTGTACGCGTAACGCGCGGTGGGTTTCGTCGGGCAGGTTGCGTATGGTTAGCGTTGCCATTGCAGTCATTGCTCCAATTTGACTTCAATGAAAGCATTCTACAATAGTGAAAGCACTAGATTCGTAATCGCATCCTATTGGGGTCAAATTGGGCTAGATCAACGACCTCGACGCAAACTCCGCCGCCAGGGATTTAGCATTCACGAACCGGTACCCGTGCAGCCCGGCATCAACCGCTCCCTGCACATTGGCCGCCGTGTCATCGATGAACAACGTCTGCGCCGCACAGCATCCAAGCTGCCCAATGCACCCCAGATAAGCCTGCGCAGCCGGCTTGGTCGCTCCAAACGCTGCAGAGGGATAAACGTTCTGCCCGAACAACTGCGCGACCGGCGGATTCAGGTAAGCGATATGGTCCGTGACCAGCCTGCAGTTGTTGGTCAGGATTGCGATGCGGTATGGGCCGCCCAGCCTGGCGGCCAGTGCCAGTGTTTCGGCATTGGGCGTGATGGATGCGCGGCGTGAGGCCAGCCAGTCGTCCCGGCTGACACGGCACCCCAGCAGTTGCCCGAGTGCCTGCAGGTACTCGTCATCGCTGATCTCGCCGGCATCGGCGCGCGCTTCCAGCCCCGATCCCCAGATCGCGTGCCGTACCTGCTCCGTTGACCGCCCGGTAGACGCGGCGAGATGCTCTGCGCGCGTGGCGCGGTCATAGTGGGTCAGTACCCCTTCCATGTCGAACAGAACGAGCGAGATCGATGCGGTCATGGCGTCTGTCCCGGTGGATGGCCAGAAGCCCTGATTGTGCATGGGCCGCGAGGCCGCTGGCGGAAAACCCTCGAGCCCCGGCTCACCTTTGGCGTGCGGGTACACTATCGGGCCGGCGAGCCTGCCTCTTTGCGAGAGCACGAGCCGCCATTTCCAGAAACCCTCCACCGCATGCGCCTGACCCTCATCACCTTCGGCACCCAGGGCGATTGCCGCCCTATCGTCGCACTCGGTGCGGGGTTGCAGGCGGCCGGTCATGATGTGCTGCTGCTTGGCGAACAGTCAGCGGCGGCGCTGGCGGCCGAGCAGGGGCTGGCGTTCGAGGCGCTGGCCGGTGACATTCAGGCCACGCTCGCGCCCGGCGGCGCGCTGCACAAGCTGATGACCGAAGGCGGCAACGTCAGCGAGGCCACGCGCGCGTTCGCCCGCATTGCGGAGGACAACACCGCGCAGTGGATGGCGCAGCTCGCGGCAGCCGCCCGTGAACGCGATGCCATTGTCTTCTCAGGCCTTGCCGCATATGTCGGCATGGCCGTGGGCGAGGCGCTTGCCAAACCCGCCATCGCCGCTGCGATGTTCCCGCTGTCGCCGACGCGCGAGTTTCCATCGGCGTTCCTGCCGCCGTGGCGCCTGCCGGGCTGGGCCAACCGGACCACCCATCAGTTGATCAACCACGTGCTGTGGCGCATGTTCCGGCCTGCCATCAACGCGGGGCGGCAGGCACAGTTCGGGCTGGCGCCGCGCAAGGCGGTGTGGCAGGACTTCCCGTCGCTCTACGGTTTTTCCCCGCACCTGGTGCCGCGCCCGCGCGACTGGCATGCGGACTGGCTGGTCTGCGGCGCGTGGACGCTGCCGGCGCAGGCCGATTGGGAAGCACCCGCAGTCTTGCAGGATTTTCTCGACGCGGGCGAGCCGCCGGTCTACGTCGGCTTCGGCAGCATGGCCGGCTTCGACCGCGATAAGGTCGTGCGCGCGCTGGTGCAGACCATGGACGGCCGGCGCGCACTGTTCTATCCGGGCTGGAGCGGCATTGACGTCGCCGCGCTGCCGCCGAACTTCCATGTGATCGGCGCCACGCCGCATGACTGGCTGATGCCGCGTGTCAGCGCGGCCATACACCATGGCGGTGCGGGGACCGTTCACGCGGTTGCCGCGGCCGGCGTGCCGTCGATCGTGCTGCCGTTCGCGGGGGACCAATTCTTCTGGGCCGGCCGGCTGGCGGCGCTTGGCGTGGCGCCGCGCTATGTCGCCGGCCATGACATCGACGCGCGCAAGCTCGCTGCGATGCTTGCCTTCACGCAACGGCCCGACGTGCGCGAGAACGCCGCAGCGCTCGGCGCGGCCATCCGGGCGGAGCGCGGTGTCGACAACGCCGTAGCCGCCATCGAAACCTTTTGCCGACGGAGCACGGCATAGCGGCCGTCGCAAGGCGCCGTTCCACTATTCAGGCAGGAAATTCAGATGATGAACCGTACCCAGCAAATCCTCATTGCCATTGTCGCCCTGGCGGTCCTTGGCATGCTCTGGTTTGCCGGCAATGACAAGGACCGCAGCCAGGAGGCTGCGACGGCCGATGCAGCACTGGCGCCTGCATCGGCTGCCAGCGACGTACGCGGCGTGCCGCGCAACGGCACGCTCGACCCCGTGAGCATCGATCCGCAGCGCCCGGCCGACCGGCTGCCGCAATACCAGGCCGACGCCATCCTCGACGACTATCGAAACAACCCCGGCGCGGCCGATGACCGCTACCGCGGCAAGTACATCATCGTCGAAGGCGTGGCCAGCGGCGTGCGGCGCGGCGAGGCGGACGATGTATTCGTCGATATCCGCACCAACGACCCGAACGCGGTCGTGCGCGCGCAACTGTTGCGCCGGCAGATCTGCGGGCCGGCTGGCCGCGTGTGCGAGGTCGAAGCCCGCGCCACCATGGTCCGGCGTGGTCAGAAGGTGGCGGTGGAGTGCAACGGCGCGGGTCTGTCCGACGGCACGCCGCTGCTAAGCGATTGCCTGCTGCGCGGCGGCGCCAACTGAGTCCTCTTATGCAAACCGTCCTGTCTGTCCTCGCCATCCTGGTCCTGATCGCCACTGCGGTTGGGCTGGTCTCTCCCTCGCTCATCAGCCAGACCCTGCTACAGGGCAAGCCTGTGGGGCGCCTGCAGATTGCCGTGATCGGCCTTTGCCTGGCGGCGTTGTTGCTGATCCTGGTGGGGCGCCTGGCACAGCCCGTCGCGGGCGCCTGAAACGCCGCACGGCGCAGAGACCGGGCAGGAGCGCCGGTTTTGCGCCTCTGTTCCGGCTATTGGCGCGTGGCGCCAGCGCATACAGTGTGTGGATAAGTTCCCGATGCTCCGCCTGCCGCAAGCGGCAATGAGCACCGATGCCTCCAGGACACTCCATGAACAAAGCACTGCTAGCCGCCGCGCTGGGCCTGACGATTACCGGCTGCTCCACCTACCAGGCCGTGATGCCCGTGGACAGGCCCGAGCAGGCCGACCCGCTCGGCGCCTTCCAGATCCCCGCCGGCAGCACCGTCGCGGCCGGCCCGCGTGGCAACTACGGCGCCAACGGCGCGCTGCTGTGCGTGGTGGCGAACCCGGTCAGCGGCAATGAATATCTCGACGCGTTCCGCGCATCGCTGCAGGCGCGCAATTTCGAAGTGAAGCTGCTGCCGCCGTACGCGCCCGTGGTGTCGTGCCCGCTGGTGGCGACGTACTCGGCCAAGAGCGCGTGGTTCTGGATGTCGTTCCTGAACAGCGTGGACATCATCGTGTACCAGAACGGCGCACGTGTGGGCAAGGCGGTCTACAACGCGAACCGCAGCGCGGGCGGAATCAACCTGAGCAACTTCGTCATGCCGGAGCGAAAGCTCGATGAGCTGGTGGAACAGCTGTTCCCGGGCATGCTGCCGCCGCCGCCCCCGCCGGCCGGCACGCCCGTGGCGGCGCCGGCGACAGGCACCGCCGCCGCGTCCTGAACGTTCAGGCTTCCAGCTGCCCCAGGCGCACCACCGTCACGCCGGGGCGAAGCTGCCGCAGCGACGGCATCACCAGCACGCAGTTCGGATAGGGCGTCACCACCGGCTCGCCGTCGCACCAGCCGATCACGGTGCCGGCCTCCATGAAGGTCTCCAGTCCGGTGTAAGGGCCGGCGAAGCGGAAGTCCATGCTGTTGGCGACGACAGGCTCGGTCACGCGTACCACTCGCTGCGTGGCGGGCAGCGGTTGCAGCCAGCCAGTCGGCACATCCTGGGCATCGATCACGCCCGCATTCAGCAGAAAGCGTGCCGCGCTATCCCGCGCAACCGTGACCGCAGACGTCTCCCAATGCTGGCCGCATTCGATCAGCAGTGCATTGCGCGCGCTGGCCGGATCGCCGAAATCCGCGTAGTCGCGCATGCGCCGGCCTTCCGGATGGCCTTCGTCGACGATCACGTCGGCCGGCGCGCCAAGCGCGCGAGCCAGTGCGATGCCCTTGTCGAGCGGGCCGGACACGATCAGCGGGCGGCTCTTCTCGTGCATCGAGTGCAGGTCGAGCAGCAGGTCCACGGTGTCGATCACCGGACGCATGGCGCGCGCGCGGCGCAATTCGGACGAATCGCGGCTTGCGTCATCCAGCACTGCCGACGTCCACACGCGGTTGAAATCCTGATCGACGAAACGCGAGGCATCGGGCCGGGCCGGGTCGAAGCACGCATACGCGTCCACGTTCGCAAACGCGAACGTCACGCGGCCGCGGCGCGGCTTCACACCGGCGTCGAGCAAGCCTTTCACGGTGATGGCGCCACACACTTCATTGCCGTGTGTGAGCGCGTTGACCATCACATGCGGGCCGGCCACGCCGCTGTCGAACGTGAACACGTAAGGGATGCCGCAGTTGCCCTCGGCATACGGGCGGATATCCGGGAATTCGACCTCGACGGGATAGGCGTCCAAGGTAAGGGATTCGTTGTTCATGCTGGGTTGTGCTGCTGGATGACGGCTTATTCGCGGATGCCTGCGGTCTGAACGATGGTGCGGTAGCGGCCGGTCTCGCGCTTGATAAACGCGCCGAACTGCGCCGGATTGCCCGGGGCCACTTCCACGCCGGCTTCGGCGAGCTTCTTCTTCACGTCGGGCATGGCCAGCACGGCCTGCATTTCGGTGTTCAGGCGGTCGATGACCGGGCGCGGCGTGCCCGCCGGGCCCATCAGGCCGAACCACACGCCCATGTCCACGCCCTTGAGCGCAGGGGTTTCCGCCAGCGCCGGCACGTTCGGCGCCACGCCGGAACGCTTTGCCTCCGTCACGCCATAAGCCTTCACGCGACCGGCCTGGATATGCGGAAGCGCCGAGGACAGCACCATCACCGCGAGGTCGATCTGGCCGCCGAGCAGGTCGGTGGCCATGGCCGAGGCACCCTTGTACGGCACATGCGTGATGTTGACCTTGCCCTGCTGCTTGATCAGTTCACCCGCCAGGTTCAGCGGCGTGCCCACACCCGACGACGCATACGACAGCTTGCCCGGCTGCGCTTTGGCCAGCTCGATCAGCTCGGCGGCATTCTTCGCCGACAGCGCGGTCTTGCCGACCAGCACCATCGGCTGCGTGCCGACGAAGGTGATCGGCGCCAGGTCCTTCTCGCCGTCGTAGCGCACCGCCGGGTTGGTCAGGCGCGCGATCGACACTTCACTGCCCGATCCCAGCAACAGCGTGTAGCCATCGGCCTCGGCCTTGACCACCTTGGACGCACCGATGGCGCCGCCCGCGCCGCCGAGGTTTTCGATGACCACGCTTTGCCCCAGACGCTTGCCCAGTTCGGGGGCGACCGTGCGTGCGACCAGATCGACACTGCCGCCGGCCGTGTAACCCACGACCAGCGTGATCGGCTTGGTCGGCCAGCCACTGGCATGCGCGGCCAGTGTGGAAAGGGCGAGGGTAGCGGCGGAGGCCGCGCGCAGCAGGGTGGTCTTAGTGGTCATGGCTCGGATCGGATTTTTTGGAATGGGGTCGACGCTGGCCTGATGGTAGTGAGCGCGCCAGGCGGCGGCTTGCGCCTTTGGCAAGGAGGGTTGCCAATTCGGCAATGCCTCAGCTGCGCGGCTCGCTGACCGCGGCTTCCCAGAACGCCTCCGCCAGTGGCCGCATCGGCGCACGCTGGCGGTACAGGCGGATCTCCAGTGCCAGATCCACCTCCTCCGCACTGCGACCCGCTGTCGCGCGCACCAGCCGCCCCGCATGGAGATCGTCCGCGATCAGCCGCGCCGGCAGCCATGCCAGCCCCATGCGCTGGCGCACCATCTCGTGCACCGACTCGGCAAAGTCGCTGACGGCGATCACGTCGAGCCGGCTGGCAAGCTTGCGGCGCGCGATTTCCTGGTTGACCATGCGGCCGAGCGTCAGGCTATCTGCGTAGGCGATCATCGGCGTGGGCGCCGTGCGGGCGCCGCCCTTGGCGGCCTGCAATCGGAACTCCGGCGCGCCGCGCGCATCGGCGGCGCTCACGCATACCAGCCGCTCCACGCCCACCATGTGGAAACGGTAGCGCGCGTCGTCGAGCATCACCGGGATATCCGGAGGGCTGTAGCACAGCAGGAAATCGGCATCGCCTTCGGTGAACATCGCGAGCGCATCGTGCATCGGAAACGTCGACAGGCGCGTGCGGAAGCCCGCTGCCGCCTTGTCATGGCCCAGCACCCGCCGCAGGCCTGCGAGCCACGCCGGCACCATCGAGCGCGCGAGCGTCTTGCCGGTGGCGATGGTCAGGGTGCTGGCATCGGCGCGATGGGCGGTGCGCAGTGCGAGGCGTGCGTCCTCTAGCGTTTGCAGCGCGTTTTGTGCGGCTTCAAGGAACTGCCGGCCCTCGGCGGTCAGGCGTACCGGAAACGCGCTGCGGTCGATCAGCGGCGCGCCCGCCCAGACTTCGAGCGCCTGCATGCGCCGCCCGAACGCCGGCGGCGTGACGTTGCGCAGTTCGGCCGCGCGCGCGAGGCTGCCGGCCTGGGCGAGGCAGATGAAGTCTTCGAGCCAGCGGATGTGCATGAGATCAGCGATCGGGTCTTGAGGCGCGGATGACCGCATTATCGGCACAATTCGCGGCGGCCCGAAGGACGGGCCAGCGCCCATGTTTTTTGCGGCAGGCATCCTCGGCCCATGCCAGATAGCCACGCGCTCCGACAATGTTGCGCGATAGCCCACAGAACAGGCGAATTAGAGCAGGCATTCGAATTCCACGCTTGTGAAACGCCCGAACGCGTGGGATACGCTTCATTCACCTGTTTCAAGCATCCGTATGCCGACAGAGCACGGAGTAAAACCAGGGTAGTCGATTGCAAGGGGTTCATCGCAGTACAAAGAGACTCGCCCCCATGAAGACCGGCAAAAGCACGGCAGGAGACACCAAGGCTCGCATTCTCGACGCCACGGAAAAGTTGTTCATCGAGGTCGGCTACGAAGCCACCTCACTGAGGCAAGTCACGTCCCGCGCCATGGTCAATCTGGCCGCCGTGAACTACCACTTCGGCAGCAAGGACATCATGATGCAGGCCGTGCTCGGCCGGCGCCTGGGTCCGCTCAACGCACGCCGCCTGGCGCTGCTGGATGCCTGCGAAGCGCATTGGCCCGGCCACCGCATCCGCTGCGAGCACGTGATGGGCGCGCTGTTCGTGCCCGCACTGCAGATGGCGCGCAATCCGGCCGTGGGCGGCCCTTCATTCCTGCGCCTGCTCGGACGCGTGCACGCCGACACCTCGCCCTTCATCCAGTCTTACCTGATGGAGCATTGCGCGACGGTGTACAAGCGCTTCTTCGATGCGTTCTCGCGCGCATTGCCCGAGCAGCCGCGCCATGAACTGGGCTGGCGGCTGCAGTTCTCGCTCAAGGCCCTGGCCGGCGTACTGGCCAGCGACGACATTTCCAACCTCATGTCCGCCTTTGCTCAGGGCCGACCGCTGAGCGACGCGCACATGCTGGCCCAACTCACCGCCATGGTCATGGCCGCGTTGCGGGTCCCCGCACCCGGCAGCGAGCAGCGGGCGTCGCTGCAATCGGTGTTCGACCTCGACGACGCCAACGAGGCGATGCAGCGGGCCCAAGCACAGGGGCGCGAAACGGCGGCGGCAGCGGCGATAGCGGCAGCCAATGCCGTCGCCAACGCAGACGCCGGCCATCGCGCGGAAGCTGCTGCCGCCAAGCCGCGACAGGGCGCACGCGCCGCGCGCAACGAAGGCACCGCCCGTGCAGCCATCGCGAGTGTCCCTGTCCGTGCGCGCGAGCCGGCGGTGACGTTCCCCAGCAATCCGCTGGATGACTGGATGCGAATGCGCGCCCGGACATAGCGGCTCCCGGACGCGGTGACCGTTCCGAACTGAAGCGGCCGTTTCCCGCGCGTCAAGCGCGCGTGGGACACCTACGGCTGCATCGCGAAAAAGATCTTGTTCGGGAAGGCCGTGCGCCATTCCTTCGATGAGCCCGGTTACCGCTTCTGACCGTCCGCACGCAAATTCAAACAGACGACGCGTGCGGCACGCGCAACAGTTTCAATGCCGCCGCCCAACGCTTGCCGTGCCACGCACTCAGAACCGCCGGCCATGTTTGGAACGGCCGCTCTATTGACGCTCAAACACGCCGGCGGCGAGAGTCGTCCGACCCGATGCACGACTGCAAGGGCGACAACAGGCCAGCGTTTTTACACAAGACAAGGAGACAAGCCATGACGATGTCCAGGCTTCGACGCAGGACCTTCGCAGTATCCGGGGTCAGCATCGCGATGCTGCTGAGCGCCTGCGGCGGCGGTGACGGCGGCAGCTCCGCCACCACGAGCAGTCCCAACACGCAATGCGCGAGCAATAGCAGCTGCCCGGTATCGGGGCCGATCCGCAACGGCGTGCCGCCGGGGCCGCTGTGTCCCGCCACGCTCGACTACGGCACGACCTTCACTGGCGGCTCTGGCGCCGGTGAACTGGTGAAGCTGCGCTTCGATACCTCGGCGCACACCTTCCAGCTCGACATCCTGGAGTCGCCGGTGCCGAAGCAGCCCGGCAGCGTGAGCCCCACGCGCGCCGGCGTCAGGTTCACCGGCACGATCGCCAACATGACTTCGCTGCCGACCGCGGAGCAGAACCGTTGCGCGGTCGTGCTGCAGAACGCGACCGCCTCTGACGGCAGTTCGCAGGCGCTCGTCGATCCCGCCCATCCGCCTGTGATTTTCCTTGGCAACGGCGTCGCGGGTGGCGGCGTTCCGGGCGCGACAATTTCCTATCCGGGCGTGCTGGGCATCGGCGCGATTCCCGCGACCACGTTCCCGATCTATCCGGTGCTCGCCTTCGCAGAGACCGAGACCGATTTCAGCAAGGTAGCCGGCTCCTACAACGTGCTCGGCTACCACCAGGTGCCGTCGGGTGGATCGCTGACGGCCTCCTCGCACTTCACGCCCGCCACGGCCCGCACGACTGAAACGCTTAACGCTGATGGCAGCTGCACGGCCACCGGCGCGAACTGCGTCACCACGGGAAACCATTGGAAGCTGCGCGCCGGTGATGATGGCACGTTCGAGAGCAGCAATGACGACGGCAGCCGCCGCTACCCGGCCTTCTACAGCCAAGCCATCACTGCCACCAACGCGAGCCGCGCAAAAGGGCTGATGGTGGTGGGCAAGCTCAACGGTGCGCTGATTCCGCTGGTGATCCGCGCCGGCTACGCGCAAATCTCGGCGCTGCCACCGAACATCAATGTCGATGACGAATCGGGGCTGGCGCTGCTCGCGCCCGCGACGCCGCTGGCTGCCGGCCAGATCAATGGCGGTTATATCGGCTCGGGCAGCGACCTGTCGTACACGTTCTCGCTGGTCAACGGCAACCGTGTGGACCTGCTCGACCCGTCGACGCTGACACAGACCGGCGGCTACCAGCTCGACTTCACCCAAGGCACGGCGGGCATGGTGGACACCACTGACAACAGTGGCACCAGCGGCACGCTGATCGCCAATGGCCGCGTGTTCGCGCACCTGGCGGGGACAGGCACCCCGAGCTTTCGCGTCAGCGTGCTCGCGAGCCCCTGACGCACCCGCCATACCCGTGCCCAAAGCCAACAAGACACGACAGAGGAGACTGGCCATGCAGACCCGCAACCGCTCACGATCGCTTCACTCAAACCGTCCGGCTCCCGCCACCTTGCGCGCCGCCATGCTGACCGTCGCCGCCGCGGCCGGACTCGCCGCGTGCGGAGGCGGCGGTAGCGACAGCGCGCCGGCTGCGCCGACTGCCGTCGACACGCGCCTGTGCCCCGCCTCGCTCGACTACACCACCACCTTCACCGGTGGCACCGGCTCGGGTGAACTGGTCAAAGTGCAGGTCGACACGGCGAAGCTTACGTGGCGCGTCACGTTCCTGGACTCATCGGTGCCGCGCACCACCGGCACTGTGCAGCCGACGCGCAGCGATCCGACCAACGGCCAGAACGTGATGGAAGGCTCGCTGTCGCAGGAAACGGGTCTGCCCACCGCGAAGCTCAACCAGTGCGCGTTCCGGCTCAACGGCGCGAGCCTGGACCCGAACCGCCCGGCCCGTCTGTTCGTCGGGATGGGCGTGGTGGGCGGCACCATCCCGGGCGCGCGCATCCGTTTCGCCGGCATTGGCGGCGCGGGCGCGGTGCCGGACACCACCTTCCCGTACTTCCAGTTCATCGGCTTTGCGCAGACCGAGACCGACCTGTCAAAGATCGCTGGCTATTACAACGGCGTGGGCTTTCATGAAGTGCCGTCAAAGAATTTCCAGACGGTCGCACAGGATTACCGCATGCAGCTCGCCGCCGATGGATCTTTCACGGTGTGCGACAACGTCACGGGCACCTGCTCGCGCAAGGGCAACAACTTCGTGCCGCAGCCGAGCGGGGCGCTGCTGTCCACCAACTACAAGGCGGAGGTCCAGCCGCCGACCATGGGCGGCACGCTGGGCAAGGCGTACCTGATCGTGGGCAAGCTGCGCGACGCGCTGGTGCCGATCATGATCCGCGTCGGCTATGCCAGCGACAGCCTGACCTACGGGCCGCTCGGCGCCGACGACGAAATCGGTATCGGCATGATGTCGCCGTCAGTGGCCATCACGCAGGGAAGCGTCAACGGCGAATACGTCGGCGTGGACAGCAACTTCGACTACCGCACCACGGCGCTGGTCGACGCGGCCGCGACCCTGCTCGATCCGTTCCGTCCGGCCGATGCGTCCCTGGCTTCGCCGTACCGGCTCGATTATTCACAAACCGTGCCGGGCGTGGTCAGGGTCACGCCCAGGGACGCCGCGGCCAACGCCTTACCCACCGGCAAGCTGATGTTCACCGGCGGCGCATTCGGCTTCCTGGAATCGCGCAGCAGCGGCCCGTACTTCACGGTCGGGGCCTTCGTGCAATAAGCGGCATGGACGCAACCTATTCGATCGACCGGGGACACCATATGCAAGCCATTCACAAGCGCTTCATCATCCTTGCGACAACCTGCGCCGCGCTGACGCTGGCGAGCGCGCCGGCCCACGCGCAGAAGGCCGGCGACAACGTCGTCACCGCGGGCTGGTTCAACGTCCAGACCAGCGGCCACAGCGACCCGCTCACCACGTCGGTGGCGCAGGTGCCGATCAACTATCCGCTTGGCCTGCCATCCACTTTCAGCGCACCAGGCAGCAGCCTGTCGACGTCCAATGCCAATACGGTCGGCTTCACCTTCAGCCATTTCTTCACCGACCATATCGCACTGACCGCGGTCGGCGGCATTCCGCCGGAGTTCAAGATTTACGGCCATGGAGAACTGATTCCGCCAGGTCCGGCCGGGGCGCTGGGCCGGCAGAGCCTGGGCGACCCGGCGCTCAACCCGATCATCACCAAGGCACGCCAGTGGAGCCCAGCCGCCATGGTGCAATACCACTTCCTGACGCCAACCGCGAGCTTCCGGCCGTTCGTCGGGCTGGGGCTTTCGTACAACTTCTACACCAACATCGAAGTGAACCCTGCCTTTTCCGCTTCGGTCAACAGCAACCTCGGCGCGATCCTTGCCGCTGGCGCAGGGATCCCTGGACCGACCTCCGTGCATGCAGACGCGTCGTCGTCGTGGGCACCGGTGTTCAACGTGGGGGGCACGTACAACTTCAATGAACACTGGGGGCTGACGGCTTCGGTCACCTATATCCCGCTGTCGACGACGTCGACGATGACGATCAAGGCGTCGGATGGGACGGTGTTGTCGACGTCAAAAACGAAGCTGGAGCCGAATCCCATTGTGTTTTATCTGGCGGCGTCTTACAGGTTTTGATGGGTCAAGAGCGGTCTTCGCCGAAGTGCGGCGGGTATCGTTCTTCGGCAAGAAGCTTAAAAAAAACGGCGCACCACAGTGCGCCGTTCCTGAACCGACCTGTAAACCCTTACTGCGTAACCGTCCCCGCCGGCGCAGCCGGAACCGGCGTCTGCGCCACCTCGCCGGTCTCCTTCAGCCCGCCACCAAGCGATCGGTAGAGATCGATCGAGTTGTTCAGCCGCAGCTGCCGCGCCTGAATCAGCGCCTGCTCAGCGGTGAACAGCTGGCGCTGTGCATCGAGCTCATCCAGATAGCTGGCCACACCACTACGGAACCGCAGGCGCGCCAGCTCATAACGCGCCGCTTCCGCATTGCGCACCTGTTCCTGGCCGGCCACCTGGTCTTCCAGCGTGCCGCGTGCCACCAGCGCGTCCGCCACTTCCGCGAAGGCCGTCTGGATGGTCTTCTCGTAGTTGGCCACCTCGATGTTCTTGCGCACGTTGGCGAGGTCCAGGTTCGACTTGTTACGGCCGTAGTCGAAGATCGGCAGCGTGAGCTGCGGCGCGAACGACCAAGCCTTGGTGCCAGCGTCGAACAGGCCCGAGAACGTCGGGCTGATGGTGCCGATGTTGGTGGTCAGCGTAATGCGCGGGAAGAACGCCGCACGTGCCGCACCGATATTCGCATTAGCCGACAGCAGCAGCTGCTCGGCCTGGCGGATGTCGGGGCGCTGCTCCAGCAGATCCGAAGGCAGGCCTTCGGGGATATCGCTGATGATGCGTTCGTCCGACAGCCGCATCGGCTCTGGCAGATTTTCGATCGAGCCGATGGGCTTGCCCACCAGCACTTCGAGCGCGTTCTGCGCCTGCGCGCGCTGGCGTGCCAGCTGCGCGGCGGAGACGCGTGCCTGCGCCACCAGCGATTCGTTGTCGCGCAGGTCCAGCGCGGACGTGGCGCCGACGTCGAAGCGCTGCTTGGCCAGTGCATACGTGCTCTCGCGCGCCTTCAGCGTGTCACGCGCGATCTCGTACTGCTCGGCGAACGAGCGCTCGGACAGGTAGGCCTTGGCCACTTCCGACACGAGCGAGATATACGCCGAACGATGCGCCTCCTCGGTGGCGAAGTACTGCGCCAGTGCCGCGTTCGACAGGCTGCGCACGCGTCCGAAGAAGTCCAGTTCGTAGGACGAGATGCCCAGGCCAACCGAATACAGGTCGCTCACCGAAGGCTGCCCCAGCACGGTCGCCGTCTGGGCGGCCGAGGTGCGGGCCCGGGTGTAGCCGGCGTTTGCATTCACCGTCGGCAGCAGGTCGGCACGCTGGATCTGGTACAGCGAACGCGCCTCTTCAATGCGTAGCGCAGCCTGACGCAGGTCGCGGTTGTTTTCGAGCGAAGTCGCAATCAGCGTTTGCAGGCGCGGGTCGCGGAAGAACTCGCGCCAGCCGATGTCGGTGGCACGACGCGTCTCGCCGCTCTTCACTTCGGCCGTGGCGTAGCCTTCCGGCGCACCCGGAAAACCAGCGGCCACCGGCGGCACCGGACGCTCATACTTCGGCGCCAGCGTGCAGCCCGTCAGAACGCCGGCCACCAGCAGCAGTGTGGTCAGTGTCTTGGTCATATCAATTGTCCTCCTGCGCTGCGGACAGGCGCGCACGTTCGAATTCGTGCTGGCGCTCGCTGCCCTTGAAGCGCTTGCGCACCACCACGAAGAACACCGGCACCAGGAAGATCGCCAGCGCCGTGGCCGTGATCATCCCGCCCATCACGCCGGTACCGATCGCGCGCTGGCTGCCCGAGCCCGCGCCGGTGGCAATCGCCAGCGGCAGCACGCCCAAAATGAATGCCATCGACGTCATCAGGATCGGGCGGAAGCGCAGGTGCACCGCTTCGAGCGTCGCTTCGATCAGCCCCTTGCCCTGCGCCTGCAGGTCCTTGGCGAATTCCACGATCAGGATGGCGTTCTTCGCTGACAAGCCGATCGTCGCGATCAGGCCCACCTTGAAGTACACGTCGTTAGGCATGCCGCGCAGCGTCACGCCGAGCAGTGCGCCCAGCACGCCGAGCGGCACCACCAGCAGCACCGAGAACGGGATGGACCAGCTTTCGTACAACGCGGCCAGGCACAGGAACACGATGATCAGCGACAGCGTGTAGAGCATCGGCTCTTGCGAACCGGCCAGGCGCTCTTCGTACGACTGGCCCGACCACTCGAACCCAAAGCCCGGCGGCAGCTTGGCGAAGTTCTCTTCCATCACGCGCATGGCTTCACCCGTGCTGTGGCCCGGTGCGGCCTGGCCCGCGATCTTCACTGCCGGCATGCCGTTGTAGCGCTCCAGGCGCGGCGAGCCCATGACCCACTTCGAGGTCGCGAACGCGGCAAACGCCACCATGTCGCCGTTGCTGTTGCGCACGCGCAGCTTGGTCAGGTCGTCCGGCAGCCGGCGGTCGGCGCCTTCTGCCTGCACGATCACCTTGCGCACGCGGCCTTCATAGATGAAGTCGTTGACGTAGTTGGAGCCGAACGCAATCGACAGCGTCGAGTTGATGGTTGCCACCGTCACGCCCAGCGCCTTGGCCTTCTCGCGGTCGATGTCGATCTGCAGCTGCGCAGCATCTTCCTGGCCTTCAGGGCGCACGCCCACGAGCACCGGGTTCTTGGCCGCCATGCCGAGCATCATGTTGCGCGCTTCCATCAGCTTGGCGTGGCCCTGGCCCGAGCGGTCCTGCAGGCGGAAGTCGAAGCCCGACGAGTTGCCGAGTTCCGAAATCGCCGGCGGGTTCAGCGGGAAGATGATGGCGTCCTTGATGAACGACAGCGCGCCGAATGCACGGCCCACCAGCGCCTGCGCGGTTTCGTTGGCACCGGTACGTTCCTTCCAGTCCTTCAGGCGCACGAACGCGATACCGCCGTTCTGGCCGCGGCCAAAGAACGAGAAGCCCGCCACCGTGATCATCTGGTCCACCACCTTGCTTTCCTTCTGCAGGTAGTAATCCTCGATCTGCTTGAGCACGCCGATGGTACGGTCCTGCGTCGCGCCGTTGGGCAACTGCACCACGGTGATCATGTAGCCCTGGTCTTCGTCAGGCAGGAACGACGACGGCAGGCGCTTGAACAGCACCACCACGCCGACGATGATGACCGCGTAGATGATCAGGTAGCGCCCGCTGCGCGCGAGGATGCGGCCCACCACCCCCTGGTAGCTCGTGGATGCACGCGCGAACGTACGGTTGAACCAGCCGAAGAAGCCCGTCTTCTCGTGATGATGACCCGCCTCGACCGGCTTGAGCAGCGTCGCGCACAGTGCCGGCGTCAGCGTCAGCGCAAGCAGTGCCGAGAACGCCATTGACGCGATCAGCGACAGCGAGAACTGGCGGTAAATATTGCCGACCGAGCCCGAGAAGAACGCCATCGGGATGAACACGGCCGTCAGCACCAGCGTAATGCCCACGATGGCGCCCGTGATCTGGCCCATCGCCTTGCGCGTAGCCTGGCGTGGCGAGAGCCCTTCCTCGCTCATGATCCGCTCGACGTTTTCCACCACGACGATCGCATCATCCACGAGGATACCGATCGCCAGCACCATGCCGAACATCGTCAGCACGTTGATAGAGAAACCGAACGCGAGCAGCGCGCCGAACGTACCGAGCAGTGCGATCGGCACCACCAGCGTGGGGATCAGCGTCGCGCGGAAGTTCTGCAGGAACAGGTACATCACCAGGAACACCAGCACCACGGCTTCGAGCAGGGTCTTGATCACTTCCTCGATCGAGATCTTGACGAAGGCCGACGTGTCGTAAGGCACGCTGTACTGGTAGTCCGCCGGGAAGTACTTGGACAGCTCTTCCATCTTGGCGCGCACGGCGGTGGCCGTGGCCAGCGCGTTGCCGGTCGGGGCCAGCTTGATGGCGATGGCCGCCGACGGCTTGCCGTTGGTGCGGGCGAGCGTCGAGTAATCGGCGCCGCCGAGTTCCACGCGGCCCACGTCCTTGATGCGCACCGACGAACCATCCGGGTTCGTGCGCAGCAGGATGTTGCCGAACTGCTCCGGCGTGGTCAGGCGGCTTTCGGTGGTGACGGTGGCGTTCAGCTCCGTGCCCTTGGGCGACGGCGTGCCGCCCAGTTCGCCCACGGCGACCTGGATGTTCTGCTCCTGCACCGCGGCGGTGACGTCAAGCGGCGTCAGGTTGAAGCCGGTGAGCTTCGCCGGGTCCAGCCACACACGCATGGCGTATTCCGTGCCGAACAGGTCGGCCTGGCCCACGCCCGGCACGCGGCGGATCGAGTCGATCACCTGCGACGACACGTAGTTGCCCAGCTGGATGGCGTCGGCCTCGCCGGACTTCGACGACACCGTCAGGAACATCATGTAGTTGTTGCCCGCCTTGTCGACGCGCACACCCTGCTGGCGCACTTCCGCCGGCAGGCGCGCCTCGACGCGCTTGAGGCGGTTCTGCACTTCGACCGAGTTCAGGTCGACGTTCGATCCCGGCGCAAACGCGATGGTGATCGACGCCAGCCCCGACGATTCGCTGGTCGACTGGTAGTACAGCAGGTTGGGCGCGCCGTTGAGCTCCTGCTCGATCACCGAGGTGACCGAATCCTCGAGCGTCCTCGCGGAGGCGCCCGGATAGGTCGCGGTGACCGAGATCGTCGGCGGGGCGATGTTCGGGTACTGCGCGATCGGCAACTGCACGATCGACAGCAACCCGCCCAGCACGATGATCAGCGCGAGCACCCACGCGAACACCGGCCGGTCGATGAAAAACTTGGCCATAAAACTGGCTCCCTCTGTCTGATGCGCTGGGTTTAGCCTTGCTTGGCGTCGGACTTGGCGTCAGCCTGGGCTTCCGCCTTGGCACCGGCCTTGCTGCCCGAAGCCGGTTGCGGCTCCGAAGCCTGCTTGGCAGGCGCCGGAGCACCGGCCGGCTGGAACGGCACGGCCTTGGCCGGCGCGCCGACCTTGACCTTCTGCAGGCCCTCGACGATCACCTTCTCGCCGCCCTTGAGGCCTTCGGTCACGATCCAGCGGTCGCCGATCGCCTTTGGCGCCTTCACCGGCAGAGCGGCCACGTTGCCGTCATTGCCCACCACCAGCACGCTGGCGCCCTGGGCATTGCGGATCAGCGCGCGCTGCGGCACGGTCATCGCGTTCTCATCCACGCCCTGCTCGATCTTCACGCGCACGAAAGTCCCCGACAGCAGCTCGCGCTTCGGGTTCGGGAACTGCGCGCGCAGCGTGATGGCGCCGGTGGTCGGGTCCACGGTCATGTCCGAGAACAGCAGCTTGCCGGTCTGTTCGTATTCGTGGCCATCTTCGACATACAGGTGCACCCTGGCGCCGCCGTCCACGCCCTTGACCGCGCCGGACTCGATGGCGCGGCGCAGGCGCGTGACTTCAGCGGCGGGCTGGGTGAACGTCACCCAGATCGGGTCGACCTGCTCGACGAGCGCGAGCTTGGTGGCCTCGCCCTTGCCGACCAGCGCACCTTCGGTCACCAGCGCACGTCCGGCGCGGCCGCTGATCGGGGCGGTCACGGTGGTGTAGCCCAGGTTGATCTGCGCGGTGGTCACGGCAGCCTTGGCCGAGGCGATGTCCGCATTGGCCTGGCCGGCGGCGGCCACGGCCTCGTCATATTCCTGCTTGCTGACGGCATTGACGGCCACCAGCGGCTTGTAGCGCTCGGCCTTCTGGCGTGCCGACACGGCGTTGGCCTCGGCACGCTCCAGTGCGGCCTTGGCCGACGCAAGCTGCGCCTGGTACGGCGCGGGGTCGATGCGGAACATGACCTGACCGGCCTTCACTTCGCCACCTTCGGTGTAGTTGCGCGACAGCACGATGCCTTCGACACGCGCACGGACTTCGGCGGTACGCACGCCTTCCAGGCGGCCCGGCAATTCATTGACGATGGCGACGGCCGACGGCGTCACGGTGACAACGCCCACTTCCGGCGGGGGCATGGCGCCGCCTTCAGGCTTTTTCTCGCCGCAAGCGGTCAGCGCCAGCGCCGACAACGCGGCGACGGCAACGCAATGGATACGTTGGGACTTCCTCATCGATAACCCCATGATGAAATTTTGAGATCTGCCGCGCCGGTCCCGGCATGCCTGGTGGAAATAGGGGGCAACCGGGGCGCGATGCGGTCCGCTGCGTGCCTGGCAGCGGAAAAAGCGTGATGCTAGCCAAACGGTATGTCGCGACAAGGACGAAGCGACGAACGTGGCATTTTCTTGGATGAACAGCATTAATGACCGACTGGTCAGAAACAACGCTGGTGCAGCTTTGTGCACAAAACTTTGCGTGCTGGCTGAACGTCGGACAGGCGAGTATTATATATACATTCAAGCATGTATGTTAAGCCTATTCCGCAAAGCGGGCTTTTCGACGCCTGGCTTGCTTATTTACGGAGACTATGTGCAACGGAATCCCGTTTCAGGCGTTGAAACAAAGCACGGTGCGTTCCTGACGGGTTAGGATGCGCGCCGGTCGCGGCGGCGGGCTGAGGCACGCAGCTGTCTTGAAGCAAATCGAAGTGACGATAACGACCCGCCGGTGCAGAGCACCAAAACGCTGGGCTGCTGCCGCAGTCACGCCAGGGGGAGGAAAACGGACCGGCCATTGACGCACTCATGCATCGTCAAGGCCGGCACCAGAGATAGAAATGGTCAGACGCACCAAGGAAGAGGCGCTCGAAACGCGCCACCGGATTCTCGACGCAGCCGAAACCGTGTTTCACGCGCGCGGCGTGGCGCGCCCGTCGCTGGCAGACATTGCCGAGGCGGCCGGCGTTACCCGCGGCGCCATCTACTGGCACTTCAAGAACAAGAGCGACGTGTTCGCCGCCATGTGCGACCGCGTGAACCTGCCCGTGGAAGCGCTATGCGACCCGGAGCGCATCGCGCGCCAGGAAGACCCGCTGGGAGGCATACGCGACATCTGCGCCTTCGTCATGCGCCAGACCGTGGTCAATCCGCGCTGGCGGCGGGTGTTCGAGATCATCTTCCACAAGTGCGAGATGGTGCAGGACAACGGGGCCATCTTCGAACGCCAGCGCCAGTCGCACCAGGAAGGCATGGTGAAGATCCGCGAGCACCTGCGCTTTGCGGTGGAGCGCGGCCAGCTTCCGGCCGATCTGGACCTGGACCTGGCCGTGAACGCGTTCCATGCGGCGATTGGCGGCGTGCTCGCGCACTGGCTGTTCTCGCCACAGGACTTCGACCTCGACGCCAATGCCGAGCGCCTGTCGGACGCCTTCATCGATACGCTCAGGTTTTCCCCGGCGCTGCGCCATGGCTATGTGCCGCGACCGATGGCGGAACTCGATCGCGAGCTGAGTACGCTTTGCGAGAAAGCCTGCCAGGAAGCCAACGGCGCGCCGTAACGGCGCTGCCGAGCTAACCGCGCATGGCTTCGCGCCAGCGCTCCAGAAAGGCACGCTTGCGCAGCGTGTCCTGCGCCGCCAGCAGGCCCGGGCCGACGCTGATCGGCCTGAGCGCGTAGCCGAGCCGTTCCGACAGCGCCGATGCCGTGTGCGGGCTGTCGGTGTCGGTACGCACCGTATAGAGCTGCGAGGTGGACTTGCCAAGCACCGCCTGCCCCTCGCGCGAGAGCAGGAAATCGAGCCACAGCCGCGCCGCATTCGGACGCGGCGCGCGACGCGCGATGAACGCCACGCGCGACATCACCAGCGTGTAGTCGCGCGGCGCGATGACGTCGATGGCCGCGCCGCGCTCCATCAGCGACAGCGCGTAAGACCCCAGCAGGTTGTACCCGAGCACGTATTCGCCGCTGGCGATGCGTTCGATCATGTCGGCCGTCGACGCCGACAGCCGCGCGTGCGTGCGCCCGAGCGCCTGGGCCAGGTACCAGAATTCGCTGCCCATGCGCGCGTCCTGCTGCGCCAGCAGGTAGCCGACGCCGGACCGCTCCACATCGTAAGTGACGACTTTTCCGCGCCAGCGCGGCGCGTGCTCCTGCAGCACGCGCGCCAGGCCGCTGCGGCTGCCCGGAGGCTTGGTGCCGGCAAAGTGGTTGCGGTTATACACAATGACCGCCGGCTCGAACGTCGTGCCCCACGCTTCGTCGCGCCACACCGCCCAGGCTGGCAGGCCGCTGCGTTCCGGCGAGTGGTAGCGCTGCGCATAGCCATCATTGACGAGCTTGATCTGCAGGTCCATGGCCGTGCTCCACAGCACATCGGCGTACGCGGAATCCGGGGCCGGCTGCGCCTTGCCGAGCGCCGCGGTTTCGGCCAGGAAGCGCTCGTGCAGATCGATCGTGTTCAGGTCCTCGTAGCGCACGCGGATGCCCGGGTAGCGCGCCTCGAACGCGCGGATCAGCGGCTGGGCGACGTCGAGGTCGGTCGAGGCATAGACATGCACCTCGCCCTCGCGCATGGCGCGTGACACGATCACCTCATACTCGGACGGGTAGCTGGCCGGCGGCGCCGGCATAGCGTCCTGCGCGAGCGTCCGTCCCGCGAGCGGGGCCAGCGCGGCACCGGCCAGCAGCTTGCGGCGCAGCGTGGAAGCCGGGGCACTCGCGATATCAGGTTCGGGAGGGGATGTCAGGCGCTGGGACAAGATTGTGCAGAGCGGCAACGGATGGGCCGGGGCGCGACACGCGCCGGGAACGCCGGTAATGGCGGGGCGGGGGTATTATAGGCGCCCGCGTCCCATGGACCGCACGATCAAAAAAATGGAGGAGAACCAGCATGCGCATTCTGCTGGTGGAAGATGAAGTCGAACTGGCGCGCTGGGTTGCCCGCGCGCTGGAGCAGGGCGGCTTCGTGATCGAACACGTGGGCGATGGCCTGCAGGCCGAGGCGCGGCTTGTGGCCGAAGAGTACGACGTGGTCGTGCTTGACCTGCGCCTGCCCGGCAAGGATGGCCTGGCCGTGCTCAAGGCCATGCGCGCGCGCGACGACCGCACGCCGGTGCTGATCCTGACCGCGCAGGACACGCTCGACGAACGCGTGCGCGGCCTGAACCTCGGCGCCGACGACTACCTGCCCAAGCCGTTCGCGATTGCCGAACTGGAAGCCCGCATCCTCGCGCTGATCCGCCGCAGCCGCGGCCGCGCGCACCCGCGCCTGCAATGCGGCACGCTGGTGTTCGATGGGGAGTCCCGCGGCTTTACGCTCGACGGCCAGCCGCTCGCGCTGACGCCGCGCGAATCGACGCTGCTCGGTGCGCTGCTCGCACGCAGCGGCCAGCCGCTCACCAAGGCCCAGTTGCTCGACAAGGTGTTTTCGCTCGACGCCGATGTCAGCCCCGATGCCATCGAGGTGCTCGTGTACCGCCTGCGCAAGAAACTGGCCGGGCATGGCGTGACGATCGTCACGCTGCGTGGCTTCGGCTACCTGCTCGAGCCTGAGACACCGGCCGCCTGACATGTGGCTCCGCAAGCTGCGCCACGGCGCGCGGCGCCCGATCCCGCTGTGGCGGCGCGGCAGCCTGCGCCGCCAGTTGCTTCTGCTGCTGGTGCCCGCGCTGGCGGCCATGATGGCGATCGACACCTGGCTCACCTACGGCACGCTGCGCCATGCCGCCAACACCGCGTACGACCGCTCGCTGTATGGCTCGATCCGGGCGATCGACAACGCCATCGGCATGGCTGGCGAAAGCCTCCAGCTCTCGTTGCCGGACGCCGCCATGGAGATGTTCGAGACCGCGGCGCAGACCCATGTGTACTATCGCGTCTCGCTCGAGCGCGCGGGCACGGTCGAAACCGTCACCGGTTACGAAGACCTGCCGCTGCCGAAAGGCTCGCTCGCCAACAACCAGCCGCGCTTCTACGACGATGACGACTACCGTGGCGAGGCCGTACGCATCGCGGCAATGGCACGGCCCGTGTACCGGCCCGATGCGCGCATGCGCGTCATCATCCAGGTCGCCGAATCTGCCGAGCCGCGCACGGCGCTGATCGGCACGGTCTGGCGCAGCGCGCTCGCGCGCGACCTGCTGCTGATCGTGCTGAGCGCAGCAATCCTCGTCGGCGGCGTCACCTACGTGCTGCGCCCGCTGGGACGGGTACGCGACGATGTGGAGGCGCGTTCGCCCGACGACCTGACGCCGCTCGCCTTCGACCGCGTGCCCATCGAAGTGAGCCCGCTGGTCGACGCCGTGAACCTGCATGTCGCGCGCTCCGAAGCGATGGCGCAGGCGCAGGCGCAATTCATCGCCGATGCGGCGCACCAATTGCGCACGCCGCTGGCCATCCTCAAGACGCAGGCGGAATTCGCGCAGCGGCAGTTGTGCGCGGATGGCGACGATCCTGCGTCTCGCCAGGCTGCCGGCGAAGCTGTCGGCGGCATCGTCACGCAACTGGAGCAGGCCGCGCGGCTGACCAACCAGCTGCTGGCGCTGGCGCGGGTACGCCAACACCATGGCGAAGCGGCCGCGCCAGCTGCCGATACTGTGGATATCTTTGATGCGGTCACGGTGGCCGAGCAGGTAGCGCTCGACTACCTGCCGCTCGCGCGCGGCAAGCAGCAGGACTTCGGCTGGGAGCCGACGCCAGGGCTCAAGCTGCCCGTGCGCGCCGATGCGGCGCTGCTGCGCGAAGCGCTCGCCAACCTTGTCCACAACGCCATCCAGTATTCGCCGAAGGGCAGCCGCATCACGCTGTCGGCACGGCGCGTCGACCAGACCGCGTGCCTGATGGTCGAGGACGACGGACCGGGCATTCCCGCCGGCGAGCGCGAGAAGGTATTCGCGCGCTTCTACCGGCGCGTGGGCAACACCGAGCCCGGCTCGGGTCTGGGGCTGGCGATCTCGCGCGAGATGGCGGCGCGCTTCGGCGGCACGGTGACGCTGACCGAAGGATCGCAGGGGCGGGGCGTCAGGGCGTTGCTGCAACTGCCGGTCAGCGAACAGGACCTGTGACGCGCGCGGACGTCACGGCCCCTTGATTTCACCTTCCTCTCAACCGAACAGCTCTTCCGCCACCGTCGGATGCAGTTGCAGCGTCGTCTCCAGATGGGATTCCCTCACGCCGAGCCGCAGCGCAACGGCCATGGCCTGCACGATCTCCGGCGCCGCGTTATCCATCAGATGCACGCCGAGCACGCGCCCGGTACGCGCATTGAGCACGAGCTTGAACACCGATTGCATGCCATTGCCACCAAAGCGGTTTTCCAGCGAGACAAAGCGCTTGACCACGGTGCGGATGCGCTCGGGCTTGCCGGCCTCTTCGATGGCCTGCGCTTCCGTGAGCCCCACGGCGCCGATCGCCGGTTCGCAGAACACCGCGGTCGGCACGAAATCGAAGTCCGCGCGTTCGCCGCGCCGGCCGAACAGCCGGTCTGCCAGCCAGCGGCCCTGTGAGGTGGCAACCGGCGTCAGGTGCAGGCCCTCGATCGCATCACCGATCGCATGGATCGAACGCACCGAACTGCGGAATTGGCGATCCACTTTGATGCCGCCCTTGTCGCCGAGCTTGACGCCAATTGCATCGAGGCCAAGCCCGTCCACGTTGGACACGCGCCCGACCGCGACCAGTGCCGCTTGCGCGCGTATCGACTCCGTCTGCCCGGGCTTGTTGCCGGGGCGATAGCAGACCTCGAGCGCGCCATTGGCTTGGCTGATCAGGTTGACGCTGGCATTGAGGTGCAGCCGCACGCCCTTGGTTTCCAACGCGCCCGCGAGGGCTTCTGCGATTTCCGCATCGAAATGCGGCAGGAGCCTGTCACCGGCGACCAGCAGGTCGACCTTGACCCCGTAGCGCGACAGGATCGATGCCTGCTCCACGCCGATATAGCCGCCGCCGATGACCGCGATCGATCCCGGAACGGTCTGCCACGTGAACACATCGTCGGAATTGCTCGCGAGTTCGCCGCCGGGAATATCGAGCGTCTTCGGTCGCGCGCCGGTAGCGATCAGGATGCGCTTGGCGCGGATGACTTCGTCGCCCACGCGCACTTCATCGGGCGCCGTCACAACCGCGTCGCCGCGCAGGATGTCAACGCCGGCCTCCAGCAGGCGCTGTGCGTAGACCACGTTCAGTCGCGCCACTTCCGCATTGACGCGCACGATCGCGTCGCGCCAGTCCTCATGCCCGCCGGTGTGCGACAGGCAGCCGGACAGGATGGCAGCCCACGTGGCGCCATACGACAGCATCTTCTTCGGCACGCAGCCGCGGTTGACGCAGGTGCCGCCGATTTCATCGCGTTCGATCAGCACGACGCTGGCACCATGCGACGCAGCGCGCCGCGCGCAGGCAACGCCGGCCGAGCCGCCGCCGATCACGACGAAATCCGCCTTGCGCGTACGCATCGGCTTGCCACCCTTGCCGCGTGAGCGCGGCACGCGCTCCATCGCCGGCTCGGCACTGACTTGACGGGCCCGCCTTGGTCCGTTGTCGGACGTGGCGGTTGTTGTCTGGCGCTTGCTCATCCATGCCTCCTGTCGCGGCACGCGGCCGCATCGACAAACGATCGGACCAGCGCCGCCGCGCAGGCTAGGCGCCGGACCGCAGTTCCGTATTCAGGATCGACGGCCACTCGCGCAGGAAAGTTTCCCCGTCGCGGCGGCCAAGGTCATACGCGTGCGCCATCGCGTCGGGCCGGGTGTAGTCCCAGCTCGCGATCGGCACACGCTGCGAAGGCTGCACGTAAAGGCGGCGCTGGCCGCCGCTTTGCATCACGAAACGGCGCGGCCGCGGATACAGCCGCGTGACCAGCACCAGCACATTGCCCGGCGTGGCGTCGAGCGCGTCCACGGGCACGTTATCCACAAGGCCGCCATCGAGCACGGCACGTCCGTCACGGCGCAGCACCGGCGTGAACGGCGGCGTGGAAGCCGACTGCAGCAGCAGGTCGGCAAGCTGCTCGGGCGAGCCGCAGTCCTGCGCGCGCACGAACTCCGGCCGGAAGCCAAGCCTGCGCCCAAGCCGCGGATGCAGCGTCTTGAGCACGTGCTTGTCGATGTTGTACGCGAGCAGTCCCGCCGCCACTGCCAGGCGTGGACCGCTCCAGCGCGGAATATGCGCGACGCCGATGCGGATCTCCGGCGCCTGTCGCAGATGTTCAAGCCGGCCATCGCCAAAGATCGACAGCAGCGCCGTGCGATAGATGCCGTAGTGCGGAAACACGCGTTCGTTGCGCAGCAGGTTGCCCCAGTACGCGTTGCGCTTGTTGGCGGACAGCACTTCGCGGTAGTACGCCATGGTCTGTTGCGAGTCGTGCGCATAGACCATGCAAGCCGTGGCCGCGCCCGCCGAGATCGCGGTGATCACGCGCGGGCGCAGATGCAGCTCCGGCGCCACGGTGTCCCACCAGCCCGCCTGCCACCAGCAGCGATTGCCGCCGCCGGCGAATACGATCTGGTCAAACGGTGTGGCGGTGCCTGCGTTCATGCTGCGCTTTGCGTGTAGGGATGTGGCCTGGCGCGCTCAGAGCAGCGCGTAGGTCGTGGTGGCCTGCACGGCGAGCTTGCCGTCGGTGCCGGTCAGTTCGATCTCGCCGAACACCACGGTCTTGCCGAGGCGCAGCACGTTGGCGCGCACCAGCACGTCGCCGTCGATCACGGGGCGCATGAAGTTGGTGTTCAGGGTGACGGTGGTCATCGGGCGGAAGCCGCCCAGCGCGCTGGCCACGGCGACGATCATCGCCGTGTCGGCGGCCGACATCAGCACCTGGCCGCACACGACGCCGCCCGCATGGCGGAACATTTCCTGGAAGGGCAGCCGCAGCGTGATGCCGGCGTCATCGACGGCCTCGGCGCGCAAGCCGAGCTGGCGCACCCAGGGGGCGAGTACGCGTTCCAGCGTGGCATTGATATCGGCAAGCGTCAGGCGGCATTCGGCGGATTCGGACATGGCGATCCTGGTCTTGTTGTCCCGCGGGATGTCGCCCGGTAGCCGCCCGATTCGTGCAGGGCTGGCCGCTACTCCGTCTCCTCCGGCGCGACGCGATATTTGAGCCAATGATACAGGGGGCCGGTGGCCAGCACCACGAAGGCCATCCGGATCACATGGAAGGCGGTCACCAGCGGCACGCCGAGTTCCAGCACCTTGGCGGTGATGCACATCTCGGCAATGCCGCCCGGCGTGGTGCCGAGAATGACCGTAGCCGGATGCGCGCCGGAGATTGCGGCCAGCGCCCAGCCCAGCAGCGCCGAGACCAGCAGCGCCACCACCGTGTACAACGCCACGCCCGACAGGAAACGCGGCGCGGTATGCAGGAAGTCGCGCGAGAAGCGGGAGCCCAGCGACACGCCGATCAGCAGCTGGCCGGCACGGCTCATCCACATCGGAATCGCGGACAGTTCGATGCCGGAGGCGGTCAGCACCGCCGCTGCAATCAGCGTGCCAATCACGAACGGGTTCGGCATGTTCAACCGACGCACAAGCAGGGCCACGCTTAGCGTGATACCGATCAGCGCGAGCAGCCCCACGGCGTCCACTGTGCGCGGGCCCGGAATATATGGGTCCAACCCATGGATGCCGCCGTACTGGAAGATGGCCGGCACCGTCACAACCACCATCAGCACGCGCAGCGAATGCGCCGCGGCAACCTGGTCGATGCGCGCGCCATTACGTTCGGCGAGGTTGGCCATCTCCGATGCGCCCCCAATGGCCGTGGAGAAGAACGCCGTCTTGAACGCCACGCCCGTGGTCCGGCGCAGCAGCACCGCGCCACCCGCGCCCAGTGCGAGTGCGAACAGCGAGCCCGCGACGATATAGGGCAGGAACTCCAGCAACCTTGCCACCACGTCCGGCGTGAAGTACAACCCAAGCGATGCGCCGATCACCCACTGGCCGGCATTGCGCGCCTGCGTCGGCGCGCGCAGGTCGGCGCCGGCCATGCGCGCGCTCGCCACGGACAGCAGCGGACCGATCATCCACGGCAGCGGCGTGTGCAGCACGGTACAGAGCAGGGCAGCAGCCAGGCCGAGCAGCAGCGTCAGCACGACCGGCAGCCAGCGGTGCGCGGAGAGATTCATGATGCAGCGGCCTGGCAGGGGCGCCGGCGCCTTTGTTGTTGTGAACGCAAAATGCATGAAGCCCGACGCTCGCGCGCCGGGCTTCGATCATCTCATGACTGTGGACAACGCATCAGGCCGCATTGTCCGCCTGGGCGTGCGCCGACGAGCGGTTGGCATGCCAGCGCAGCAGGCGCGGGATCACCACCACGGCCACGGTCATGGCGAGGATCGTCGCCGAGATCGGCTGCTTCACGAACAGGCTCCAGTCTCCCTGGCCGATCGACAGCGCGTTGCGCAGTTGCTTCTCGGCGATCGGCCCCAGGATCAGGCCGACGATGACCGGCGCGGTCGGGAAGTCGAAGCGACGCATCACCATGCCGAGCAAACCGACCACGAACAGCAGCAGCAGGTCGAACCACGACTGGCGGATGCCGTAGGCGCCCAGGCCCGCGAAGATCAGGATGCCGCCGTACAGCAGCGGCGTCGGCACGCGCAGCATGCGTACCCACAGGCCGATCGCCGGCAGGTTCAGCACCAGCAGCATCACGTTGCCGATATACAGCGACGCCAGCAGGCCCCACACCAGGTCGCCCGAGGTCTGGAACAGCATCGGGCCAGGCTGCAAGTTGTAGTTCTGAAATGCCGCCAGCAGGATCGCGGTGGTGTTCGAGGTCGGGATGCCCAGCGTCAGCAGGGGGGCCAGCGTCGCGGTCACCGCGGCGTTGTTGGCAGCCTCGGGGCCAGCCACGCCCTCAATGGCGCCGACCTTGCCGAATTCTTCCTTGTGGTTCGACAGTTTCTTTTCCGTGGCGTAGGAGAGGAAGGTCGGGATTTCAGCGCCACCGGCCGGGATCAGGCCGAACGGGAAGCCGATGAGGGTGCCACGAATCCACGCCGGGACCGAGCGCTTCCAGTCCGACTTGTTCATGTGGACCGAGCTGAGCTTGTTGAACGTGCCTTCCGGCTGCGGGAAGAACGCATTGAACAGCGCCTCGCCGACCGCGAACAGGCCCACGGCGACAACTACGATATCGATACCGTCGTACAGCTCCTGCACGTTCATCGAGTAGCGGGTCTGGCCCGACAGCGAATCCATGCCGATCAGGCCGATGCCGAGCCCCAGGAACAGCGCCGTCATGCCGCGCAGCAACGACGAGCCCAGCACGGCCGAGACCGTGGTGAACGCGAGCAGCATGATCATGAAGTACTCGCCGGGCCCGAATTCAAGCGCCACGTCCGCCGCCACCGGCGCGAACATCGACAGCAGCACGGTGGCGATGGTGCCGGCTACGAACGAGCCAATGGCGGCAGTGGCCAGCGCCGGACCCGCGCGGCCGTTCTTCGCCATCAGGTTGCCTTCC
The DNA here is from genome assembly GCF_019602855.1 of Cupriavidus pinatubonensis. Taxonomy (GTDB): domain Bacteria; phylum Pseudomonadota; class Gammaproteobacteria; order Burkholderiales; family Burkholderiaceae; genus Cupriavidus; species Cupriavidus pinatubonensis. The sequence goes on along the minus strand of NZ_CP080767.1, from coordinate 3,857,024 downwards.
ATGGCCGTGACCATGGTGGACGACTCGCCCGGCGTGTTCATCAGGATCGACGTGGTCGAGCCGCCGTACATGGCACCGTAGTAGATGCCGGCGAACATGATCAGCGCAGCAGTGGGTTCGACCTTGGCGGTCAGCGGCAGCAGCATCGCCACCGTCAGTGCGGGGCCGATGCCGGGCAGCACGCCGATGGCGGTGCCGAGAAAGCAGCCCACCAGGGCCCACATCAGGTTGATCGGTGTGATGGCCACGGCGAAGCCGTGCATCAGCTGGTTCAGGGTATCCATTCGTGACTCCTAGCTGGTCAGGCGGGCTCAGAAGCCAGCGATGGGGAGCAGCGGCAGGTTGATGCCGAGCAGGAATTCAAACAGCGCCCACATCGGCACCGTAATGCATAGGCCGATCAGCGCATCGCGCACGATGCGGCGGCTGCCGTAGCCGCGCGCCACGCAGATCATCAGCAGCGTGGAGGACAGCACGAAGCCGAGCGTGCCGATCAGCGCCATGTTCAGCACCAGGCCGGCGGCCACCCACAGGAAGCCCTTGAAGTTGTGCGGGGCGCTCGGCAGTTCGGCGTCTTCTTCAGGCATGTTGCGGAAGCCGCCGCGCACGCCCTGCCAGGTCAGCAGCGCGCCGCAAACGGCCAGGCCGATGGCCACGAGCGTGGGCATGAAGCGCGGCGACAGGCCGGCATAGCCCTCTTCACCCGAGATGCCCGGCAGGCCGAGGAAGAAGAACAGCGAGATCGCCAGCACGGCAATGCCGATGGCGAGATGGGAGGGTTTCATGGAGACTCCTTGGCCTTTGTCGCCAGCCCGGGTTGGCTGGCGTCCGCGACGCTGGCGTTCGATTTCCCGCGCGGTCACGGGGCCCGGCGACATGTAGTTTTGGTTTGGCTATCGCAGGTGGCAGACACCGGGCCCCGTGCCGTTTCCCGGCCACCTTCCACATCGGTGGCTTCGGCAGGCACGACAGGTAACGCTTCAGCACTGCTCGGATCCGCAAGGCTGCGGATCCGTACTGCTATGAGGTTGCCTGAACTTGAGCGGCTTATTTGGCCACGCCCAGTTCACGCAGCGTGCCGCCCAGGCGGGCCGATTCGCTGTCGACGAACTTGCCGAACTCGTCGCCGGTCAGCAGGAACGGCGTCCAGTCATTCTTCTGCAGCGTTTCCTTCCAGGCCTTGCTCTCGGTCGCCTTCACGACGGCGTCGACCATGGCCTTGCGCTGCTCGGGCGTCGTGCCCGGCGCGCCGTAGACGCCGCGCCAGTTGTAGATCTCGACGTTCACGCCCTGCTCCTTGAGCGTCGGGATATCGGCGGTGCGATCCTTCGAGGTCACCGCCAGCGCACGCATCTTGCCGCTCTTGATGAACGGCAGGAATTCCGACACCCCGGCAATGCCGACCGTCACGTGGCCGCCGAGGATCGAAGCCGAGGCCTCGCCACCGCCTTGGAACGGCACATAGTTGATCTTCTTCGGATCCACGCCGATGTCCTTGGCAATCAGGCCGGCCAGGATATGGTCGATAGAACCCTTCGAACCGCCGCCCCAGCTCACGCTGCCCGGGTTGGCCTTGAGCTGCGTGGTCAGGTCCTTGATGGACTTCAGCGGCGAGTTAGCCGGCACGGTGATGACCATGGTATCGGCGTACAGGCGCGCGATCGGCGTGGCGTTCTTCAGCGTGACGGGCGGATGGTTGGTCTCGATCGCGCCGACCATCACCGCGCCGACGACCATCAGCGCGTTCGGGTTGCCCTTGTCGGTGTTGACGAACTGGGTCAGGCCGATGGTGCCGCCCGCGCCGCCCTTGTTATCGTAGGTAGCGGTCTTGGTGACACCCGAGGCGATCATCGCCGCGCCGAGTCCGCGGCCGGTCTGGTCGTAGCCACCGCCCGGGTTGGCGCCGATCATGAACTTGACGGTGTCCATCGCGAAAGCCGGCGCGGCAGCGACGGTGGCGGCAACGGCGGCCGAGGCCATGACGACGTGGGCGAAACGGTGAATCGAGCGACGCATAACGGTCTCCTTAATTGTGTTGCCGTATCTTCGGCTGGCCGTCATGGCGTCGTTGCGAAACCGGAAGACACCGCCCCACGCGGTCACAAAGCAACCGTCGGCTCGCTGTCTCCCGGCCGTTGCACGCGTTGCATGCCGGCATTGTTGTTGGACTTCTGCGTGACCCGCTGGCGGATCATGAGCCGGATTCTAGGCGTTGCAAACTGTCAAAAGGCTGTCAGATTGACTGCGTTGGCATCGGGGTTTACGTGGATATATAAGACATTCAACGCGCTGCGGGCGCCGATGCGGCGGCCGGCATGGCCTTGCCCACGACGGCATCGCGGCACGGATCGCCGCGCTCGACCGGCGCCACGGTGACGACGCGATCGAAGCCGGCCGGATTGCCCTGGCCGCGCTCGAGGTAGCCCACGCTGATCGCTTTGCCTTTGCCGTCACCGAGCCAGCGCGGCACGCCGATATCGTTGCGCACATGGCCGTTGCCGGCAATCAGCACCGCGCCCCGCGCCGCGTACGGTCGCAGCGTGGCCGCCATCACGGCATCGCGCGCGGCCTGTGCGTCGAGCATGCCGGGCAGCATGGCCTTGGGGAAATTGCCGCAATGGCCTTCGTCCAGCACCGCGGTCTGCGCGGCGGCCAGGTCTGGTGGCAATGCGCCGGTCAGGCCGAGTTGCGCACGCTGCTGCGGCGTGAACAGGCCGTCGAGGCCACCACGCACGATCTTCGCGGCGTCCGCACGCGACAGGTTCGCGGCCAGCAACGGCAGGTCGTACTGCAGCGCCAACGCAACCACCGGCCGGTACAGTGGCCACTGCCATCCGCCACCGCCAGCTTGCGCTATCACGTAGTCAGCATCGGTAGGGCGCTCGCGGCGAGCGCGGTCGATATCGGCCTGGCGTTCGCGGTCGAACTGCTCCATCGCGATGGCGGGGCGCCAGCCTTGCTCGACGGCTCGGGTCAGTGCGGCGAGGCGCTGCAGCTGGCCGGTGGGGTTGTCGTGGACTTCGCCTAGGAGGATGTAGGAGTTGGCGGGGAAGGTTGTGCTGAGGGTGTCGGGGGACGGCGATTGCGGCGTGGTGGTGCAACCGGCGAGGACTGTGGCGACGGCGATGGCAGAGCGAAAGGAGCTGAAGGCGCGGCATGGCATGGACGGCTTTCCTTCGACTTCATGGTTGCGGGGGGCGAGCGGCCGGAGGAGCGTCGGACGTGTCCGCGGCACTGGAACCTCGCGGCGCCGGGGGATCGACAAACTCGACCGACTCAAGGATGGTCCTCATCCGATCAAGATCACTTCGCGCCTTGCGATCCGCGAGCCATTTAACCGGCGCATTTCCACACAACGCATGGACATTGTGGATCAGGCAAAAGTGAAAAATACGAGCCCGGCGCCATTCGTCGCCAGTGGTGTCATCCTCAATGTATGCGATTCCAGTCCAGTTTCTCCCCTTCATCGAGACCGTTCGAGCGTTCGCCGCCTTCTAGAATGGAACAAATTCAGGGCCACCATCCAGTCCATACCTCTGCCAACGGCCGTCAACATACTTCGCGTTCAGGGCAGAAATGATCCGATCATTGGTGGCCTCAACGCAAAACATGCTGAAGCCACCGGCCAGAAAAGCTGTCGGGCCCGTTACAGGGAGATAGTACGTCCCCTGATGCGGTGGCGAGCTATCAGGACGAGGCGCCCGAAATTCCTCGCCATACATGTTCGCAATTCTAAAGCGACATGGCCCGACAATCTGTTCTGCCGTTCCTGTTGTCGGTTTGCACATATCCGGATAGGCGGCTGCCAAACCTGCGATACAGAGGCCAAGGATATTAATTTCTTCACCTGCACGATCACGACGTTTCCAAAAGGCTCACTGCTGTGGAACGACTCGGACGTATTACCCGTTTGCATCGCCTCACGCCGTAAAACCGGCGGCCGGCTATTACCGGAACCACCTCCATCTCACTTGAATCCGTTAGCGACGAATAATTTTAAAAGATGAATGATTACGTACAATTCTTTAGGATGAACTGAACCGTAGCCAGGCGCTGCTGCACCAGATGTAATTTCAGCTCCGCGGCAAACCAATCAGATTGGTTGCCCACCTCCCCCGTCATGTCTGCCTCCAACGCCATGGCCTTGTTTAGATATTCAGTCGCAAGATGGGCGCACTTCTTGTTGCTATTTTTATTTAAAGCCGTCAATGTTGAATTGATTTTCTCGTTGACTTCAACCATACCCTCGTCATAGCAATCTTGGACAATCATTCCACATCCTGATATGCAGGTTAGTCGCTCATTTTTTGTTCTGGTCATGCACTTTGAATATGCCCCCTCCGGTTTTGAGGCCGGCATAGAACTGGAAGATGCCAAAGACGTAAAAAGGAAGATAAGCGCCGAAATTGTTCGTTTTGCATCACTCATGATAAACCATCCATTATTTTGGCCTAGCTAGATCACAAACGACAGTAACCCCCCTCGGGGTTTCAATTGCCGGCTCATTGCTCGATGGAATCCAATCCGTAAAGATGCTTCTTGTGTACCAAGAAAACAGGAATCTTTCGAAATACCCAAACGAGCCGCCGTTTACTAATTTATTGATCTTATCCACCGTGCTTCCGGTGAAACCACCATCTGCCACACGACTAATATTTCGGTTTCCATCGTAATGCTTCCAAACCCAAAAGAATCCGCCGCTATCACAGGCGTAACCAGAGCTTTTTGCTATGAGCTCAGGGCTATAAAGTGGCGCCCAAAGTTTGGGAACGCCTCTTATCCCAATAATTTGGTATGTTTTCCTATCCCTAATAGTCGGATCGCTCCTATAGTGCGCGGAAGATTGTGTAATCCTGCTTTCACCTTCATATGGACCGTGATTGTTCGGCAGGGCCGAGAACTTTCCATATGCGTCATAATTTTCCGCCCACGTCAATTGCATTATCCCGCGTCCGTAAAATGCCTCATAATATTGAGCCATTGGAATGCTTGGATTTGAAGCACCTTTTCCATATTCTCGCAAGGTGTTCCAACGATCAGTCTCGATATATGTCTGCGCGAGAAACAGAGCAAGTCGATCCGCTGGAAAACCAATCGAGTATTTTCGTATTGCCACATTAAGGCTGCTGAGATGTGCCGAAACGCGTGTGACAACATCGGATGCTGATAGTAGCTTTGACAGGGGAGTACGCCGCTGCCCTGATTGAGTAAGCCAGCTCTTTGCCGGCATAATTTGGCTTATTTCATGCGAGCCGATCCACCCGCACTTTCTAAAATGCCGAATGAAGGCCAGCGGATGAAAAAACCGGAACTTCCTGCCAGCGCCCAGCGGTGTCTGATCAAGGAACTGCAGTTGCCTCAGGAAACCGATGAAGTTCTCGTACCCATGACGATCGAAGTCCTTTCGCGTGCCAAAGAATCCGTCCGGACGGTTGAGCCTGGCATAGCGAGCATCATTACCACTCGCATCCCACTCGCTCGGCGCATGGCAGACGAATCCCCTGAGTTTGCCCCGCACAGCATCATTGCCGTACACGTACGCAGTCAGTTGGTCTGCTTGCTTGTATTCGGCTTCCCTCCGTTGCTCGGGAGTCTCTGATTCCTCCACAAGATCCACGATTCTGCGAAGTTCATCGAAGTCGCACACACCATCCTGGCTGAACGGCGTGTTTGCCTCCTCAATCTTCTGCCAACCCATGAAGAACGGGAAGTCCGCATCCGAGAGCTTCTTAATAGCGTCCTGGCTGATGTCGATATACCCCTGCGCACCACCCGCATCATACGTAACAGCAATCCATGTACGGCTTTCCGCACGGGACAGTGTTGGGAGTTCGGTATTCAAAACCCGACCAAAACGAAGCAGTTCGTATCCGGCGCTTGGGCACTTGGGATATAGGTCGGTCGCCCGCTGGTACAGCTTGTATTCGTAGTCTGCGTAGGGATCTCTGACCGGAGCAGGCGTCAACGCTTCAAGTTTGCCGTTCTTCTCGATCCATGAACGCGTATAACGCTGCCCCTTATAAAAGTAGGCTTCAACATATAGCTTGTTCGGGGCACTAAGGGCGCCGGCTGTGAGCGGCGGAAAGTAGGGTGAACTGTCCTGCCCAGGAGGTACGCTGACAATGACTTCGCCGCCCGGAATCACGAAGTAGCTGTGGCCCCAGTAGTCTTTCGACGCTGGCGTCGCTGGATTCTTCTCGCCAAGCTGCACGGTATGTCCGGCCTGAGAAAACCAAGCACGAAAATCCTCCTCCGTCATGAAGATTTCGAAGTGCAGGTGCGGCTGGCCGTGGCAATGGCCCCAATACCCCAGGATGTCCTTCCGATAGACCTTCTTGCCGCCACCGGCTTGCACCCCATCGGTCGGAGACAACAACCAGGCAGGCAAGGCGCTAGAGGTGCCGACAGCCGGCGGATTTGTTGGCTGTGGCGCGATGCGCTGCTGGTTGTTGATGTCCAGCAGGTGCATATACAAGGAGTAGAAGGTGATCGTCCTTCGTTCTCCAGTGTCGGTCTTGTGCTTAAGCAGAACGAAACCGATATTGGAGTTCAGATCAGGGCTTCCATCTCTTTTCGTTTGCCCGTCGGAAATGGCCTTCTGGCTAACGCGGTACGCGACTACTTCGCCATCAGCAATCGCCCGCACTGGTTCGGTCTGATCATTTGGGGCGAGGTGCGTGCCGCAGTGCCAGCGGCGGTCGAAGGCAATGGGGTAGACGCCGTGGTGTCCCAACTCGAACTGGTCGACGGCATCCATCATTGGATCGTCCTTGGCCGGATCGGTTGAAGTCAGACCATTCTGTGGCAGGAACGGTGGGCTAATGATCATGAGTGGTAGTTGGAAAAGGGGACCGTCGTCGAATTGCGGGCCGGTAATCGCCCTGCCGGCGACATACCTTCTCGGGGCAGATCCCGGCGCCCTCCTGCGGTTAGGGGGTGTCAAGGCGGGCGGCATTGCGATCGCAAAACTCCGTGAACCGGCACAAGGCGCACCGGCCCCCACAGCGTTCCAAAAGCAGCTACGGAAATATATGGAACGATTCCGAATGTGATAGCGATTTATCGAAATCTCATCTCAGAATGTTTTACGAGGAGAATGTCACCGAAGGGCTACGGCGACTCGCCAAAGGAGACGGTTCGACAAGTGCGAACGCGCTTTGCGCCCCTCCCACCGAACGGGAGAGGGACAGACTACAACACCGAAAACTCAAGGCCGCGCCCGAAGCCGCGGCCTCCGTCTCAATGCTGGTGCACCACCTCACCCTGCACCGCTTCCGGCAACCGATTCCCTTCCGAATCGATCTGCAACGGACCCGTGCCCGAGAACCGATCCAGCGCCAGATAGATCACCGGCGTGATGAACAGCGTGATGACCTGCGAGAACAACAGGCCACCGACCACGGCCAGGCCCAGCGGCTGGCGCAGTTCCGCGCCCGCGCCAATCCCCAGCGCCAGCGGTAGCGCGCCCATGACGGCGGCGAAGGTGGTCATCATGATCGGCCGGAAGCGCAGCAGGCAGGCCTGGCGGATGGCGCGGGCCGGCGGCATGCCCTGTTCGCGCTGCGCGGCCAGCGCGAAGTCGATCATCATGATGGCGTTCTTCTTCACGATGCCGATCAGCATCAGCACGCCGATGGTCGCGATCAGCGACAGCTCGACGTCGAACAGGAACAGCGTCAGCAGTGCGCCGATGGCTGCCGATGGCAGGCCAGCCAGGATCGTCAGCGGGTGGATGTAGCTTTCGTACAGCACGCCCAGCAGCGTGTAGATGACCGCGATGGCCGCTACCAGCAGCACGATCTGCGTGGCCTGCGACGATTGGAACACCGCCGCGTCACCGCCCCAGCTCGTGAAGATGGAGGTCGGCATGGCGATCTCCTGCCGGTAGCGGTCGATCTTCGCCGATGCCTCGCCCAGCGCCGCACCGGGCGCCAGGTTGAACGATACCGTCACCGACGGGAGCTGGCCCTGGTGGTTCACGGCAATCGGCCCGACGCGGCGTTCGGTGGTGGCGAACGCGGAGATCGGCACCATCTGGCCGGTCTTGCTGCGCACGTAGAGCTTGGAGAACGCGCTTTCGTCCTGCCGGTCGACGTCAGCCGCCTGCAGGATCACGTAGTAGTTGTCGATCGGCGTGTAGATGGTGGACACCTGACGTTCACCGAACGCCGAGTACAGCGCGGTGCGCACGTCCTGCATCTGCACGCCGAGCGCATTGGCCTTGTCGCGGTCGATCGAAAGCTGAGCCTCCAGGCCTGACTGCTGCGAGTCGCTGGTGACGTCGCGGAACAGCGTGTCGGCACGCATCTTCGCCATCAGCTTGTCGCTGAATTCCTGCAGCTGGCCCGCCTTCACGCTCTGCAGCGTGTACTGGTAGCGGCTCTTGCTCTGGCGGCCGCCCAGGCGCAGGTTCTGCACCGGCGAGAAATACACCGCCAGACCGGGCACCGCCGACACGTCCTTGCGCAGCGACTCGACGACCTGATGCATCTTCGGCCGCTCGCCGAGCGGCTTGAGCTCGACAAACATGCGGCCAGTGTTGATGGCCGGCGAAGGACCACCGCCGATGGAGACCACGACGCTCTTCACCGCCGCGTTGGCACGGATACGCTCGGCAGCATCGCGCAGGCGCTCGGCCATGGCGTCGAAGGAAATGTCCTGCGGGCCTTCGGCGTTGACCTGGATCTGGCCGATGTCTTCCTCGGGGAAGAAGCCCTTCGGAATCTTGACGAACAGTACCGCGGTCAGCACGAAGGTCAAACCTGCGGCCACCAGCACAACACGCCGGTGCGCCAGGCACCAGTCCAGCCCATGGGCATACTTGTGCAGCGTCCATTCGAACAGGTTCTCGAACCACTGCGTCGAGCGCATGCCGATGGTCTGTTTCTGCACCACGGCTGGCGCGTGGCCGGCATGGTCGCCGTACGCATGCTGCGATTCATCCACCGGCACGTTCTCGGCCGACAGGAAGCGTGCGCACAGCATCGGGATCAGCGTCAGCGACACCAGCGCCGACACCAGGATCGACAGCGACACCACTGCCGCGAATTCATGGAACAGCAGCCCGATCACGCCCGGCATGAAGAAGATCGGGATGAACACCGCCACCAGCGAGATCGAGATCGACAGGATGGTGAAGCCCATCTCGCGCGAACCGACCAACGCGGCCTTAAGCGGCGGCACGCCTTCCTCGATATGGCGCACGATGTTCTCGAGCATCACGATGGCGTCGTCCACCACCAGGCCCACGGCCAGCGTGATGGCGAGCAGCGATACGTTGTCCAGGCTGTAGCCGAAGGCCTTCATCAGCGCGACCGTGCCGATCAGCGAGATCGGCAACGACACGGTCGGGATCAGCGTGGCGGCGGCGCGGCGCAGGAACAGGAAGATCACCATCACCACCAGCGCCACGGTCAGCGCCAGCGTGAACTGCACGTCGTGGATCGATTCGCGGATCGAGTTGGAGCGGTCGTTGACCACCGACACGTTGACCGAGCCCGGCATCTGCGCAAGCAGGCGGGGCAGGGCGCCCTTGATGGCGTCCACCACAGCCACGGTGTTGGCGTCAGGCTGGCGCAGCACGGCCAGCACGATGGAGCGCTCGTTGTTGAGCCAGCTGCCGGTCTTGATGGTCTCGACGCTGTCCTCGACCTCGGCCACGTCGGACAGCCGCACGAGCACGCCGTTGGCCTGGCTGGCGACGATGATGTTGCGGAACGCGTCGGCATTGGCGAGCTGCCGGTTGGCCTGGATGGTCAGCGTCTGGCGCGCGCTGTCGAGCGTACCCACTGGTGTATTGGCGTTGGCGCGGTTGAGCGCCGTGGCGAGCTCGTCGAGCGTGAGGCCGCGCGCGGCGAGCGCATCCGGGTGGGCGCGCACACGCACGGCGAAGCGCTTCTGGCCGAACACCTGCACCTGCGCCACGCCGGGCAGCGTGGCCAGCGTCGGCGAGATCAGGTTGTCGCCGAACGCATTGAGCTCGGCCAGGCTCATGGCCGGCGAGTTGATCGCCAGCAGCAGCACCGGCGCATCGGCCGGGTTGACCTTGCGGTACGACGGCGGCACCGTCATCTCGATCGGCAGCGAACGCTGCGCGCGGAACAGCGCGGCCTGCACGTCCACGGCCGCGGCGTCGATGTCGCGGTCGCTGTTGAATTCGATGGTGATGCTCGAATTGCCGAGAGTGTTCGACGAGCTGATCACCGTCACGCCCGGAATCGTCGCGAACTGCTTTTCGAGCTGCGTGGCCACCGAAGCGGCCATGGTTTCAGGGCTCGCCCCCGGCAGCGTGGCGGTGACCTGGATCACCGGCGAATTGAAGCTGGGCAGTGCCGCGATCGGGATGGTCGGGTACAGCACGATGCCGGTCACGATGACGGCAATGCACAGCAGCACCGTCATCACCGGACGGCGGATACAGAGCTCGGACAGCGTCATGGCTCAGTGCCCCTGGGCGGCGGGCGTGCTCGCGGCCCCGGCGGAGGCGGAAGGGACGCGCGGAACCTCTCGTACCACGGTGCCGGGACGCAGGTTCTGCGTGCCTTCGACGACCACGCGCGTGCCGGGCTGCACGCCCTCGATCACCGCCGACGTGGCGGTGGTGGTCACCATCTTCACGGGCACGCGGGCGACCTTGTTGTCAGGCTGCACTGTGTAGACGAAGCGTCCTTCCGGACCCGTCACCACGGCCTGCGGCGGCACCGACAGCGCGTCCTTCAACGTCTGGACCACGGCGCTGACGTTGGCGTACGTACCTGGCCACAGGCGCTGCTCCTCATTGTCGAACTGCGCCTTGACGCGGATGGTGCCGTACTGCGGATCAACGGTGTTATCGATGAACGTGATCTTGCCGGTCACCGGCGTCTTGCTGCCGTCGTTGGGCTGGGCCGTGACCTGCACGAGGCCGTTGCGCAGGGCGTCGCGCAACGAGGCGAGCTGCCGCTCGGGCAGACTGAAGGTCACCGCGATCGGCTGGATCTGGGCGATGGTCACCATCGGCCCGGCGCTGTTTGGCAGCACCATCGATCCCGGGAACACGTTGATCACGCCGGTACGCCCGCCGATGCTCGCGCGGATCGCGCCATAGCTGACAGCAACGCGGCTGGCCTCGATGGCCGCCTGGTCGGCGCGGATAGTAGCCTCGAAGCCGTCCACCTTGGCCTGGGCGGTATCCACCGCGCTTTTGGAGATGAAATTGCGCTCCAGCAGTTCCTTGCTGCGCGACAGGTTGCGGCGCGCATCGGACAGGTCGGCCTGGTCGCGTAGCAATTGCGCCTGGGCCTTGGCCAGGTTGGCTTCGTCCATGCGCGTGTCGAGCGAGAACAGCAGGTCGCCCGGCTTCACGGTCTGGCCTTCCTTGATATGGACGGTACGGACCGTGCTCGAGACCTGTGGGCGCACTTCGACTGTGGATAACGCCGTCACATTGCCGTTGGCCGTGAACTGCAGCGGCACGTCACCCTGCTGCACGAGCGCGGTGGCGACCGCCACGGGCGCCGGCCCCTTGGCAACGGGCTTTGGGGCAAACCAGGTACGCCAGGCAAACCACCCCAGGCCGGCAAGCACCAGCACAGTCACCAGCACCGCCCACGGCGATACCCGGCCCCGGCCGGTTCCCGTGGACGCGCTCCAGTTGCTGTCGACAAACCCCTTGGGCTGGTCGATCCTGTCTGTCTTCATCTTGTGTGGACCCTCTTAGCCGCAACGCGCCCTCCCCGGGGACGTCCTGCCTCTGTTCCTGCCGCGGCCGCCCACGACGGGCGGCCGGGGGCCGGGCGGGTACGTGTCGCGCAAACCTCTACTAGTACAGCGGTTCGCCCCGCAGGGCCAGCGCCGAAAATTACAGCGCGTTACAGCAACAGTAACGGCGTGCGGCGGCCGTGGCTTGCGGGCAACGAAGGGAGTGGGCTTAGCGTGGCGGTCGCGGGGGGCGATTGCTTGTATCGATAGACAAACATTATCAGAAAAGATGCCGCCGGCCATCGCGGCGCCAGCGGTTAATGCTGTCGATCGACAATTTTCGTGGCCCACGCTGCACATGGATAGGGTCGCCGGCCCGGACTTCGCCGGTCTGGACGACGCTCAGGTAGACGCCGGAATACCCGCTCTCGACCATATCGCGCGCGGCGTGGCGATAGCCGAGTGCCGCATTGAACTTGCATGACGGCTGCCGCGGCGATGCCACGCACAGCACCGCGCTGCCGATGCGCAGCACGTCACCGACCCACAGCTCGGTCTCCTCCAGCCCTTCGATCGTCAGGTTTTCGCCCATGGCGCCAAAAGCCAGGCCACGGTGCGCCTCCGGCTGCGCCGCTGCGCGGCGGCGCGCGTTCCACCACGCGTAATGCTCGGCGGGATAGGCGTAGACGGCCTTGTCGAGGCCACCGTGGGCAGTCAGGTCCGCCTGTTCGTCACCGGCTACGCCCAGCGGGCGCACCTGTACGCCCAGCGGGTGGGCCAGCGTGCTGACCGGATGCTTGCGGATGCCGGACATCACCACGGCCTCGGTGCCGGCCCGCGCCACCACCAGCGGGATGGCCTTGCCGATGCTGATTGCCAGCACGCGCGCGCCGGCCAGAGCTCCATTGGTTTCCCTCACGATGCCCCCGCTGCAGGAGTTGTGGATAACTCCGTGGATAACGCAGGGAACAGGTGGTGGACAGTGCGCTGAACAACACTGTGGAAAAGCTGTGGAGCGAGACGCCGCTCAGCGGGTTGTGGGCAACGACCCTGCCCGGTTCAGGCCTGTTGTGCCGCTTGCCGACGCGGCCACTGGCGGCCCAGCGCGCGCGCCCACTGCGAAACCGCCAGCGCCACCAGCGTCAGAGCCGCTGCACCCCAGTGCAGCGAACCGGTGCCCGCCACCGTATAGATGGCCGCACCAGCCATGGCGCCCAGCGCCTGGCCGAGATAGATCGACGATGAGTTGAGCGAGATTGACACCGATGCACGGTCGGGCTCGATCATGACCAGCCGCGCCTGCTGTGCGCTGTTGGTGGCAAACCCGCCGATGCCCCACAGCATGAACAGCAGCACCAGCGCGACGCTGCCCAGGCCCGCGAGCGGCCACAGCACCATTGCCGCGGTCGAGGTCAGCAGCGTGAACTGGACAATCCGGCTCGGCGTGATCCGGTCCATGCGCGACGCCGCCACCGCGTTGCCGAGCACCCCGCAAGCGCCATAGGCCAGGAACATCAGGCTCAGCGCGGCACCGGTGATGCCGTAGGCATCGCGCATCAGCGGCGCAATGTAGGTAAACATCGTGAACATGCCGGCCGACTGGATCATCGTGGCGGCCACCACGAGCATGATCGGCCGGTGGCGCAGCACGGCGCCCCAGGCTTCACGCCCCACGGCCGGCACGTACAGCCCGCGCGGCAACGCACGCCACACCGCCGCCGACACCACCAACGCCAGCACGCCGACGACCGCCATGCTGAAGCGCCAGCCGAGTGTGCTGGCAATCCAGGTCCCCAACGGCATGCCGACCACGCTGGCGATGCTCCAGCCGAGGAACACGAAGCTGATGGCGCGGCCGCGCGTCTGCGCGTTGACCAGCAAGGGCAGCGTGGCCGCGGTCTGCGGCGTATAGATGGCCGCACCGATCGCCGTCAGGAAGCGGATCGCCATCAGCGTCGCGAAGCTCGGCGCCAGCGCCGCGGCCAGATGCATTACCGCATAGATCAGGAGCGAACCGGCCAGCAACAGCCGGCGGTCGATACGCGAGCCCAGCGTGGCAAACAGCGGCGCCCCCACACAGGTGGCTAGCGCAAACACCGAGATCAACTGGCCGGCGCTGGCCACGCCCAGGCCGAAATCGGCGGCAATGTCGTTCAACATGCCGGTAACGATCATCGCGCCGGTGCCAATGATGAAATTGCCGACGCAGAGCGTCACTAGCCTGGGGTCCATTCCGGCCTTGCTGGAGGGGCGGCGCGCTGCGCCTTTTTGTTGTCGGGGTGCGCCGCGGACCATGGACGGCCGGCGGTCAGGGAAGTCCCGAGTGTAGCGGTTTCCCTAAATTCGCGTCCGCGGGGACAAACGTGGCGGCAGCGCGTGGCCGTGCCGCCCCGAAAGAGACATCCCTCTCCCTCAGGCAGGCGGGAGAGGGCGGGTACCCAAAGACTTAGCGCGACAGCGCCGGCGTCAGGGCCTTCGGGTTGACGATGCTGTCGTGCTGGCCGGCCAGTACGTCGAGGATGTTCTGGAACGCCGTGCGAAAGTACAGCTCGTAGCTGTCGCGCTCGACGTAGCCGAGGTGCGGCGTGCAGATGCAATTTTCCATACGCAGCAGTGCGTGGCCCTGCAGGATCGGCTCGGACTCGAACACATCCACGGCAGCCATGCCCGGACGGCCGCGGTTCAGGGCGGCGACCAGTGCGTTCTCTTCCAGCAGCTCGGCGCGGCTGGTGTTGACGAACAGCGCGGTTGGCTTCATGCGGGTCAGGTCGGTCAGCTTGACCAGGCCACGCGTGTCGTCGTTCAGGCGCAGATGCAGAGACAACACATCGCTGTCGGCAAAGAACTGGTCCTTGGACTCCGCCACCGCCAGGCCGTCCGCGCGCGCGGCTTCCTGCGATGCCTCTCGCCCCCACACCAGCACGTTCATCCCGAAGGCGCGGCCATATCCGGCCAGCAGCCGGCCGATCTTGCCGTAGCCCCAGATACCGAGCGTCTGGCCGCGCAATACCTGGCCTAGGCCGAAATTCGGCGGCATGGTCGTCGACTTCAGGCCCGACTGCTGCCAGGCGCCGTGCTTCAGGCTCGCCACGTATTGCGGGATGCGGCGCTGGGCCGCCATGATCAGCGCCCAGGTCAGCTCGGCCGGCGCCACCGGCGAGCCCACGCCCTCAAGCACCGCCACGCCGCGGTCCGTGCACGCTTCGACATCGATATGCGTGTTCGGCGCGGTGCCGACGCGACCGGTCTGGCTGATGATCTTCAGCTTGGGCAGCTTTTCGAGCAGTTGGCGCGTAATGCGGGTGCGCTCGCGGATCAGCACGACCGCTTCCACATCGGAGAGGCGCGCGGCCAGCTGGCCCACGCCTTTGACGGTGTTGTTGAACACCTTGACGTCGTGCCCTTCCAGCAGGCTGAAGCAGGGCAGCTTGCGCACGGCGTCCTGGTAATCGTCGAGTACAGCAATCTTCATCAGTAACTCTTTATTGTCGGCTGGCCTGGGGATCGGGAATGGTGCGTACGGCAACGGAAACCGCGAGCGCCAGGCGCTATTGTCGGGCATCGCGTGCCGGCACAATTGCTGCGTAAATCCCGGGCCGGCAATGCTGCGCAGCAAAAAACAGCGGGGTGCAGCAGTGGTATCCTTGCCCGTTCCGGTGCCGCCAGGGACTGTCGGTCGAGCCTTGCTCCCGACACCTCGTGTCGCCGGACAAAGCCCGCATGGCCCCGTGCAGCAAGCCCCGCGCGGGCGAAGCGCAACTTTAGCGCAGGCGCGGGGAATGCCGCGACCCTTTGCGTTGCCTGGGCCGCAGTGGAGTTGTAACGGGATGTGACGACCGGTGTGAGCCACAGGACACGCCGGCCTTGCCGGCCAAGGACCGGGCTTTGAAAAGATTTCCCCTCTTCCTTCCCTTTACACTTTGGAGTTGCAGTATGAACCACCCCTCGATGCAAGGCACGACGGCGTTGAACGTCCCGGCCTGGGTCAAGAACCAGAAGCTGGTGGCCTGGGTTGCGGAGATCGCCGCGCTGACCAAGCCGGAGCGCATTCACTGGTGCGACGGTTCGCAGGAGGAATATGATCGCCTCTGCGAACAGATGGTCGCCGCCGGCACGCTCAAGCGCCTGAATCCCGCCAAGCGCAAGAACTCTTACCTCGCCCTGTCCGACCCGTCCGACGTCGCACGTGTCGAAGACCGCACCTTCATCTGCTCGCAGAAGAAGGAAGACGCCGGCCCGACCAACAACTGGGTCGCTCCGGCCGAAATGCGCACGACGCTCAGCGGCCTGTTCGACGGCTGCATGCGCGGCCGCACGCTGTACGTGGTGCCGTTCTCGATGGGCCCGCTGGGCTCGCCGATCGCCCACATTGGCGTGGAGCTGTCCGATTCCCCGTACGTGGCCGTCAACATGCGCATCATGACGCGCATGGGCAAGGCCGTGTATGACGTGCTGGGCACCGGCGGCGACTTCGTGCCGTGCGTGCACACCGTCGGGAAGCCGCTCGCCGCCGGCGAGAAGGATGTGCCGTGGCCGTGCAACCCGACCAAGTACATCGTCCACTTCCCGGAGTCGCGCGAGATCTGGTCGTTCGGCTCGGGGTACGGCGGCAACGCGCTGCTCGGCAAGAAGTGCTTCGCACTGCGTATCGCATCGACCATGGGCCGCGACGAAGGCTGGCTGGCCGAGCACATGCTGATCCTGGGCGTGACTTCGCCCGAGGGCAAGAAATTCCATGTTGCGGCCGCGTTCCCGTCGGCCTGCGGCAAGACCAACTTCGCCATGCTGATCCCGCCCAAGGGATTCGAAGGCTGGAAGGTCACGACAATCGGCGACGACATCGCGTGGATCAAGCCGGGCAAGGACGGCCGCCTGTACGCGATCAACCCGGAAGCCGGCTACTTCGGCGTGGCCCCGGGCACGAGCGAGAAGACCAACTTCAACGCCATGGCGACGCTGAAGGAAAACGTCATCTTCACCAATGTGGCGCTGACCGACGACGGCGACGTGTGGTGGGAGGGCATGACCAAGGAAGCGCCGGCGCATCTGACCGACTGGCAGGGCAAGGACTGGACCCCGGAGATCGCCAAGGCCACCGGCGCCAAGGCCGCGCACCCGAACGCCCGCTTCACCGCCCCGGCATCGCAGTGCCCGTCGATCGACGAGAATTGGGACAACCCGGCAGGTGTACCCATTGATGCGTTCATCTTCGGCGGCCGCCGCTCGACCACCGTGCCGCTGGTGACTGAGGCGCGCAATTGGACCGAAGGCGTGTACATGGCTGCGACCATGGGCTCCGAAACCACCGCTGCGGCCGCTGGCCAGCAGGGCGTGGTGCGCCGCGACCCGTTCGCCATGCTGCCGTTCTGCGGCTACAACATGAGCGACTATTTTGGCCACTGGCTCGCACTGGGCCAAAAGCTCGAAGCCGCTGGCGCGAAGCTGCCGAAAATCTACTGTGTGAACTGGTTCCGCAAGGACGCCGACGGCAACTTCGTGTGGCCGGGCTTTGGCGAGAACATGCGCGTGCTGTCGTGGATGATCGACCGCGTGGAAGGCAAAGGCGAGGGCGCCGAGCACGTGTTCGGGACGAGCCCGCGCTACGAAGACCTGAACTGGAGCGGCGTGGAATTCTCCGTGGCGCAGTTCACGCAGGTCACGTCGATCGATGCCGATGCCTGGAAGCAGGAACTGGCGCTGCACGACGAACTGTTCACGCAACTGAAGCACAACCTGCCACAGGCGCTGGCCGAAGCGCGCGCGGCGCTGGGCAAGCGGCTGGAGGGCTAAAGTCTCGCTGCCACGTTGCTGTCCTGCTGATTTGAGGACAGCAAGACAAAACGCCCGTCTCATCCGGAGACGGGCGTTTTTGTTTTCCTATCCGCCCTCGGTTTCCCCCGCCTGCTCCACCGCATACTTCACCAGCCCCGCGCGGCCTTCGATGCCAAGCTTGCGCTTGAGATTGAGCCGGTGCGTTTCCACCGTGCGCACCGATACCCCGAGCTGCGTCGCAATCTCCTTGTTCGCCATGCCGCGGCCGATGCAGCCGAGGATGTCGCGCTCGCGCCGTGTCAGCGCGTCGAGCGGACCGGTCGCCGGCATCTGTTCCGCCATGCCGCGCGCGATGCGGGCGCTGTAGAACACGCGTCCGGCCAGCACCGCCTCGATCGCGGCCATCAGCTCGTCCGCGGGCGCATCCTTGAGCACATAGCCGCGCGCACCGGCGCGCACCGCCTGGCGTGCGTATTCGAGGTTGTCGTGCATGCTGACCACGAGCACGGCGATTTCCGGGTACTGCTCGTGCAGCGCGGCGGTCAATGCGATGCCGCCCATGCCGCGCATGCCGATATCAGTGATGACAAGGTCCGGACGCTCGCGCGCACCGGCTCGCTCGAGCCACGCCAGCGCCGCCTCGCCGCCATCGGCTTCGCCGACCACATGCAGGTCGGGTTGTAGCGTCAGGTGCATGCGCATGCCGTCACGCACGAGCGCATGGTCGTCGATCAGCAGCACGCGCGCGGGCGCATCGATGGAATGGCCTTCCGGTTCGTCGGGGTCCGATATCTGGGTCATGACTGCGAAGATTCTGCGGGAAGGGGAGTGGTGGGTCGGGCGGCCGCCTTCACGACCGGCAGCGTGGCCACCAGCTCGGTGCCGCCGATGCCGGAAACAATGCCGAACTGCCCGCCCAGCGCCGCGATGCGCTCGCGCAGGTTGCGCAGGCCGATGCCGCGCTGGGGATCGAGCTGCATGCGGGCCACGTCAAACCCGCGGCCATCGTCGCGCACGGTCAGGCTGGTGGCATCCGGATCGAACACCAGCGCGACGGTCACTTGCCGCGCGCCGGCATGGCGCTCGACATTGGTCAGCGCTTCCTGCGCGATCCGGTACAACGCGGTGGCCTGTTCGTCGGGCAGTTCGCGCGGCGCGCCGCGCTGGGCCACGGTGATCTCGAGCTGGCTGCCGCCCTGCATCTCGCGAGCGAGATGCTGCAAGGCCGCAAAGATTCCAAGGTCATCGAGCAACGCCGGGCGCAGGTTGCGGGCCACGCGCCGCACCTCGTTGAACACCGTATCGAGCCGGTTCAGCGCCATGCCAAGCACCGGCGCCACGGCCGCGCCTTCGGCCGGGGCCAGGCGCAGCCGGTTGGCGGCTGCTTCCAGCACGAGCTTGACCGACACCAGCAACTGGCTGATGCCGTCATGGAGCTCGCGCGACAGCCGCGCGCGCTCTTCTTCTTGCGACTGCACCACGCGCTGCGCGAGCTGGCGCAGCTTGGCATCGGCCTCGCGGTGTTCGCTGATATTGAGCGCCAGGCCGCTCGCCGCCACCAGCAGGATGCTGACGGCCGCAATCACGCCAATCCAGGCCATGGTTTCGCGGATATCCGTCTTTGCGCGCGCATCGAGCTGGCGCAGCGTGTTTTCCACATCATCCAGATAGATGCCAGTGCCGAGCATCCAGCCCCATTCGGGTACGGCCACCACGTAGCCGAGCTTGGGCGCGAGCTGCTGCGAAGACGGTTTTTTCCACAGGTAGCGTACCGAGCCGCCGCCCGCCTTGGCCGCCGCAATCAGCTTCTGGATGGTGAGCGCGCCCTGCGGGTCGCGCAGCGTCCACAGGTCCTGCCCGACCAGTTCGGGCTGGCGCGGGTGCATGAGGTTGCGGCCCTGCATGTCGTACAGGAAGAAATAGCCGTCCGGCCCGTAGTCGAGCCGGGCCAGGGCTTCCATGGCAGCCTGGCGCGTGGCGGCATCCGTGTGGCCCGAACGCACCATCGGCGCGATGGCGCTCTGCGCGAGTTCTACGTAGTGGCGCAGCTCGGTTTCCTTGCTCTGGATATAGGCGGCCTCGACCAGCGCGCGCTCGTGCCGGGCCAGTTGCGTCGCCTGGAAACGCACGGCAAGCGCGATGCCGAGCATGGCCACCGCGAGCGGCGCGACGGCGAGCAACAGGATCTTCTGGCGGAGTTTCATCTTGGCCGGGGGTAAACACCGATGCCGCGCAGGCGGCATGTCACCGTCGATTTGCGTAGTACTACGCAGAAGTGCTGCGTAGTTTCGCGCTTGTGCGGGGTATGGCGGGTGTCAATACTACACGCCGGATGCATGCAGCCCCAGTGGCCTGTGCATCGACGCAGTGGGTGGGCCGTGCAGACTGAACGGCGCACCGCCCGCCTGCCAGACGAGATCCGGAGCCAACAAGGCAAGACCGGGCGCACGCAGCACGATCCAGGAGACCCCATCCCCGCAGGATTGTCCGCAGTCCGTGCGCCCGCCGGCACGCAGTTTGCTGCCATCCCTTGCCGGCCTCCGCCATTCGACGCCGCAGGCTTTCGATACCCGGTCTGAGGAGACCTTCACTATGAATCGCATCGGAGAACACCTCGTGTGGCTGGCCGTCGCCATCTTGGGCGCGTTTGCCTTCGGCACGGTCGCGCTCGCGCGCGGCGAAGCCGTCAGCGCGCTATGGATCGTGGTTGCCGCGCTCTGCATCTACCTGATCGCCTACCGCTACTACAGCCGCTTCATTGCCGACAAGGTGATGCAGCTCGACCCGAAACGCATGACGCCGGCCTGGCGCCATAACGACGGGCTCGACTACGTGCCGACCAACAAGGCAGTGCTGTTCGGCCACCACTTCGCGGCGATTGCCGGCGCCGGCCCGCTGGTCGGCCCCGTGCTGGCCGCGCAGATGGGCTATATGCCGGGCATGCTTTGGATCCTGGCAGGCGTGGTGTTCGCCGGCGCGGTCCAGGATTTCATGATCCTGTTCATCTCGACGCGCCGCGACGGCCGTTCGCTGGGCGACCTGGTCAAGTCCGAGATGGGCACGGTGCCGGGCATGATCGCGCTGTTTGGCTGCTTCATGATCATGATCATCATCCTGGCGGTGCTGGCGCTGATCGTGGTGAAGGCGCTGGCCGGCTCCCCGTGGGGTACGTTCACCGTCGCTGTGACCATCCCCATCGCGCTGTTCATGGGCATCTACACGCGCTATATCCGCCCGGGCCGCATCGGTGAGGTGTCGGTGATCGGCTTCGTGCTGCTGATGCTGGCCATCCTCGGCGGGCAGTACGTGCACGAAAGCGCGGTGCTGGCGCCGCTGTTCACATACGACGGCAAGGCACTGACCTGGATGCTGATCATCTACGGCTTCATCGCCGCCGTGCTGCCGGTGTGGCTGCTGCTGGCCCCGCGCGACTACCTGTCGACCTTCCTGAAGATCGGCACCATCATCGCGCTGGCCATCGGCATCCTGATCGTCGCGCCGGAACTGAAGATGCCAGCCTTCACGCAGTTCGCCCAGGGCGGCGGTCCGGTGTGGTCGGGCAACCTGTTCCCGTTCCTCTTCATCACCATCGCGTGTGGCGCGGTATCGGGCTTCCATGCGCTGATCTCGTCGGGCACCACGCCCAAGCTGCTGGAAAACGAATCGCACGCGCGCTTCATCGGCTACGGCGCGATGCTGGCCGAGTCGTTCGTCGCCATCATGGCGCTGGTGGCCGCTTCGGTGATCGAGCCGGGCGTGTACTTCGCGATGAACAGCCCGAGCGCGGTGATCGGCACCTCGCCGGAAGCCGTGGCGCAAGCCGTGTCGACCTGGGGCTTTGTGATCACGCCTGATGTGCTGATCCAGACCGCCAAGGACGTCGGCGAGAACACCATCATCTCGCGCGCCGGCGGCGCGCCGACGCTGGCCGTGGGCATCGCCCACATCCTGCACCAGGTGGTGGGCGGCCAAGCCATGATGGCGTTCTGGTACCACTTCGCGATCCTGTTCGAGGCGCTGTTCATCCTGACCGCCGTCGACGCAGGCACCCGCGCCGGCCGCTTCATGCTGCAGGACCTGCTGGGCAGCTTCGTGCCGTCGCTCAAGCGTACCGACTCGCTGCCGGCCAACCTGATCGCTACCGCGCTGACCGTGGCGGCCTGGGGCTACTTCCTGTACCAGGGCGTGGTGGATCCGCTGGGCGGCATCAACACGCTGTGGCCGCTGTTCGGTATCTCCAACCAGATGCTGGCCGCCGTGGCGCTGGTGCTGGGCACCTGCGTGCTGGTCAAGATGAAGCGCGGCCAGTACGCCTGGGTCACGTTGGTGCCGACCGTCTGGCTGCTGGTCTGCACGCTGACCGCCGGCTGGCAGAAGCTGTTCGACGCCGATCCGAAGGTCAGTTTCCTGACCCACGCCAGCAAGTTCAGCGCCGCCATTGCCGAAGGCAAGGTGCTAGCCCCGGCCAAGAGCCTGGAGCAGATGCAGCGCATCGTCTTCAATGACTACCTGGACGCCGGCCTGTGCGCGCTGTTCATGTTCGTGGTGCTGTCGATCGTGGCCTACGGCTTCAAGACCGCCATGCAGGCACGCGCCGTGAACCGCCCCACCGACAAGGAAACGCCGTTCGAGCCGCTGCCGGCGGCCGCCTCGGCGCAGTCCTGATACCGTATTGGCACAAGGAGCTGGCCATGCTGGAACAATTGGGAACAATGGGCCGCTATCTCGGGCAGTCTCTGCGGCTGATGGTCGGTCTGCCCGACTACCAGACCTATGTGGCTCACATGGAAAGCACCCACCCGGACCGCGAGCCGATGAGCTACGAGGAGTTCTTCCGGGAACGCCAGGAGGCGCGGTACGGCGGCGGGCAGGGCAAGTGTTGCTGATCCGGCCTCCCGCTGGCCACGGCCGGCGGTGAGTGGCTGATCAGGACGGGCAACTTTCGGGTTGCCCATTTTTCTTTTGCGGTGGCAAAGCGTCCGCCCCATCCACGTTGTCGCTCAAATAAGACGTTTCTGCAGGGGGTTACATGCCTTTACACGTGGTTACAGCAAGTCCGGGAATCGCTCTCTACACTTGCGACACATCATGGCAAACAAAGGAAAAGATATGTCTCGCCATCCCGTTCGCAATATGACCCTGGCTATCGCCCTGGCGGCGTCCGCGCTGCCGGCATTCGCGGGCGACATGAACAATGCCCTTGGCGGCGCCCTCGGTGGCGTGGCGGGGGCGGCCGTCGGCGGCGCGCTGGGCGGCAGCACCGGTGCCGTAATCGGTGGCGCAGTGGGCGGCGGTGCGGGTGGTGCAGTGACTTCCAATCGTCGCGAGCGCTCCGGTGCCATCATTGGCGGCGCGCTCGGCGGTGGCGCCGGCACGGCGGCAGGCAATGCGATGGGTGGCCGCACCGGCGGGTTGTTGGGTGCGGCGGTTGGCGGCGGCGCGGGCGCGGCATTGGGCGGAAATGTCTCGCGCAGCAACTCGTACGAAGATGACCGTCGTAACTATCGCGGCGGCTACTACAAACACAAGAAGCACAAGCACCACCACTACGACGACTGAGCACACGCTCAGCCGCACTGGATGCAGAAACGGGCCGCTCTGGCCCGTTTTTTCTTTGCGCCATCTGGCATAATGGCTCAGCAACATGAGCCGTATGGACCGGGCGCAGAAACAAAGAAGCCCGCAACCAGTGCGGGCTTCTTCTCCAATAAATGCGGAGAGGTCTGTCAGACCCTCTCCAAACGACCTGTGGAGACCAGGTTGAAGGGGAGGGGCCGCATAGGGAGATACGGCCCGGACCGCAGCAGGGCAGTCCCTGCTTACAGGGGCATGCGGTCGGACGACAGATCGTACTTGGCGCCGTCGCTATACGTGTCGAACTTGCCAGCCTTGGCACCGTCGCTGTAGACGTCGTACTTGCCGGCCTTCGCGCCGTCGCTGTACACGTCGAACTTGGTGGCCTTGGCACCGTCAGCGTACGGGTCGAACTTGCCGGACTTGGCCAACACCGGCCCGGCGCACAGGGCAGCGGCGAGGGTGGCAACGGCGATCAGGGTGTGACGGGTAGATTTCATGGCTCTGTTCAATTTCTTCAAGCTGGGATACCTGTCTCGGCAGTCTGACTTGCTGCATCGCGGCATCCGATGACTAGATATTAGGCGTTTCCCTCATATCAATAAATATCGGTTGCCACAATGATTAGTTCTGATTCCAACAATAAAGTCGCCTGAACCGGGAAAAATTCAGGGAAACGACGGGAGACTATGTCATGGATCGCCTGCAATCGATGCGCGTGTTCGCCAAAGTTGTGGAACTCGGCAGCTTCGCGCGTGCAGCGCAGCAGTTGGAAATGTCCAATGCGGTGGTGACACGTTATGTCGCGGACCTGGAGAGTCACCTGGGCACGCGGCTCCTGAACCGCACGACGCGCAGCCTTTCCCTGACCGACGCCGGCGAAACCTACCTGCAGCGCTGCCAGCAGATCCTTGAAGACGTGGAGGAGGCCGAGGGCGTCGTGACAGCCCGCAGCCAGTCGTTATCCGGCACGTTGCGACTGGTGACACCGGTGATGTTCGGCCTGCACCTGTTGCCGAACCTGATGTCGCGCTTCCAGCAGCTATACCCTGACGTGGTGTTTGACGTGCTCCTGTCCGACCGGAACGTGGACATCGTCGAAGAGGGCCGGGACGTCGCCGTCATGCTGTCGGACCTGGGCCTCGGTTCGCACCTGGTCGCCCGTCCGCTGATCTCGGCGGAGATCGTGCTGTGCGCCTCGCCGGAATATGTCCGCACGCACGCACCATTGCGCCACGCGCACGAGCTGACCAGCCATCGCTGCATCGCGATGCGCCTGCCGAACGTGGAACACGAATGGACGCTGCTGGGCCCGGAGGGCGAAGTGACCGTGCCGATCCGCCCCGGACTGCTGTGCAGCAACGCCGAACTGGCGCACCAGGCCGCACTAGCCAATATGGGCGTGGCGATGCTGTCGTCGTACCTGGCCCGGCAAAACATCGAGGCCGGCAACCTCGTGCGTGTGCTGCCGCAGTACCAGCTGCCGCGGCGCGATGTCAGCGTGGTCTACCCGAGCCGCAAGTTCCTGCCGACCAAGGTCCGCGCGTTCATTGACTTTCTGCTGGAAGAAGGCCAGGTCAGAGGCCGGGACGAACAGTTTTCCTGAGCGGGCGGGTAGCCGCAGCTGAAACGCCGCCGCGCCCGCACCGCCTCGCCGCTTATTCCTCGGCTTCGACCGTCGCCTTGCCCGCGGCGCGAGTCTTCTTGGCCGCTACCGTCTTGGCGGGCGCCTTCTTCGCGGCGGTCTTGGTCGCCGTGGTCTTGGTGGCGGTCTTCGTTGCCGCAGCCTTCTTGGCCGGCGCCTTTGCCGCCGCCGCTTCGGCTTCCCCGGTTTCGGCAGCCGCGCGCGATGCGGTCTTGCCTGAGGCCTTGGCACCGGCCTTCGGCTCGCGGGCCTCGAATTCGAAGCCGATCTTGCCGTCCGCCTGTCTGACCAGGAAAGCCTTGAAATTGCGGCCCGTACGCGACGACTTGAAGCCAGTCAGCAGATCCGTACGGCCATCGTTCAGCAACTTGCCGACCTGCTCGCGGCTGATTTCCTGCTGCAGGATGATCTTGCCGGTCGTGAAGTCGCAGCTCTTCGGGCTGGCCACACTGTTTTCGCACACGTACTTCATGCCGTGCTCGAACACCGCGCCGCCGCATTTCGGGCAGGTGCCAACCGGCTCCTGGCCGCTGAAGTCGACCGGCTCGCCGTCGCCTTCGTCATCGTTCTGACCGAAGTCGAATTCCATCTTGAAATGGCCTTCGTCGTCCTTGGCGATCTTGAGGATGGCGGCAAACGGCCGGCCCATCTTGCTGCGGAAGCCCTGCAGCGGGCCGATTTCGCGCTTCAGGAGCAGTTCCTCGACCTCTTCGATCTCGAACTGGCGGCCGCCAGGGATCTTGCTGATCGAGAACTCGCATGCCATGCAGGCAAAGCGGCGATAGTTTTCCTTCACCTGGCCGCCGCACTGCGGGCACGGCGTATCCAGCGTGGCGTAGTCACCCGGGATCGTATCGCTGTCGTATTCCTTGGCGCGCTTGACGATCTGCTGCGTCATCTGCGCGATTTCGAGCATGAACTCGTCGCGCTTCAGGCGCCCGCGTTCGATCTGCGACAGCTTGTGCTCCCACTCGCCGGTCAGCTCGGCCTGGGTCAGTTCCTGCACGCCGAGGCCGCGCAGCAGCGTCATCAACTGGAACGCCTTGGCGGTCGGAATCAGTTCGCGGCCTTCGCGCACGAGGTATTTTTCCGTCAGCAGGCCTTCGATGATGGCCGCGCGCGTCGCCGGGGTACCAAGGCCCTTGCCGGCCATGGCTTCGCGCAGCGCGTCGTCATCCACCAGCTTGCCCGCGCCTTCCATCGCTGACAGCAGCGTCGCTTCGTTGTAACGCGCGGGCGGCTTGGTCGTCAGGCCCACGCTTTCGACTTTGTCGGTCTTGACCTTCTCGTCCTTGGCCACCGGCACCAGATTGGCGGCGTCCTTGTCGCCCTGCGCCTCGCGGCCGTAGATCACGAGCCAGCCCGGGTTGACCAGCACCTTGCCTTCGGTCTTGAAGTGGTGGCCAGCAACCTCCGTGATGCGGGTCGTGACCTGGAATTCGGCTGCCGGGAAAAACACCGCCAGGAAGCGGCGCACAACCAGGTCATACAGCTTCTGTTCCGGCTCCGACAGGTTCTTGGGCGCCTGCAGCGTCGGGATGATAGCGAAGTGATCGCTGATCTTGCTGTTGTCGAAAATCTTCTTGTTCGGCTTGACCCAGCCCTGCGACAGGATCTTCTTCGCGTGCGGCAGGTAATTGGGCGAGCTGTCGGCCAGCATGGTCATGGTCTGCTTGACCGTTTCCATGTAGTCCTCGGGCAGCGCGCGCGCGTCGGTACGCGGGTAGGTCAGGACCTTGTGCTTTTCATACAGCGCCTGCGCCAGGCCGAGCGTGTTCTTGGCCGAGAAGCCGAAGCGCGAGTTGGCTTCGCGCTGCAGCGTGGTCAGGTCGAACAGCGCCGGCGACTGCTGCGTCGACGGCTTCGATTCCTCGGTGACGGTGCCGGTCTTGTCGCGGCATGCGGCCACGATGCTCTTGGCCTCGGCCTCGCTCCACAGGCGCGATTCGCGGGCCTCGGGATCGAACTCGCTCTTCTTGAACTTCGGGTCGAACCAGCGGCCTTCGTACAGGCCGGCGGCGGCGATGAACTCGGCGTGCACCTCCCAGTAATCGCGCGGCACGAAGTGCTTGATCTTCTCTTCGCGCTCGACCACGATCGACAGCGTCGGCGTCTGCACGCGGCCCACGGTGGTCAGGAAGAAGCCACCGCCCTTGCTGTTGAAGGCGGTCATGGCGCGCGTGCCGTTGATACCCACCAGCCAGTCGGCTTCGGAGCGGCACCGCGCGGCATCGGCAAGCGGCAGCATGTCTTCGTCGGCACGCAGGCTCGCAAAGCCGTCGCGAATCGCCTGCGGCGTCATCGACTGCAGCCACAGCCGGCGCACCGGCTGCTTCGCCTTGGCCTGCTGCGCGATCAGGCGGAAGATCAGTTCCCCTTCGCGCCCCGCGTCACACGCGTTGATCAGGCCGGTCACGTCCTTGCGCTTGATGAGCTTGTTGAGCACCTTGAGCCGCGACTCGGTCTTGGCGATCGGCCGCAGGTCGAAATGCGGCGGGATCACCGGCAGGTTGGCGAAGCTCCATTTGCCGCGCTTGACCTCGTATTCGTCGGGCGCGGCGATCTCCACCAGGTGGCCCACGGCGGACGACAGCACGTAGTCGTCACTTTCAAAGTACTCGTCGTGCTTGGTAAAGCCCCCGAGGGCACGGGCGATATCGGCCGCGACCGATGGCTTTTCCGCGATGATGAGGGCTTTTGACATTGAACGGGTCCTTGCGGGCTGCTTCCGGCAACACGCGAATTGCATAACAAACTTAGTAGACAAACGCCCCCGGGGGCTTTGAGGCGCCAATCATAAGCGCGGTTTCGACGGCGGTGCAAGCTGGCACCGGCAGCGCCGAATGCGGCGAATTCGCCGCTATGCCGCGCGCCTCCCCTCGGAAAGCAACCACTTCAGCACTTCCGGGACATCCTCCTGTGCGCCAGGCATAGATGTGCCACGCGCGAGCATCCGCTCGAGCACCTCGATGTGCGGCAGCAGCGTCCCGTAGAACTGCACCGGTCCCCCTGCTATGGGCTGAACCAGCAGCGTCGGGAAATTCTCGATATCGATGTCGCCAAGCCGATCCGCATGCGTCTCGATGTCGATCCATACATAGCAGTCCTCCGGATGGCGCGCGGCGAGCGCGGAAAATGCCTTGAGGTAATCGCGGCATGTCCCGCACCACTGCGCGCACAAGCAGGCCACCAGCCGGCTCTGCGGACGGGCGGACAGCGCTGCACTGATGGCGGCAACGTCACGTTCGGGAAAGTAAACGGTCATGACGGTTCAAACATGAGCCTCTTCAGGCACCAGGGACCGCCGATTGTATCGGCAACGGGCCTGAGGCCACTGGCGAAGTCTAGGACAGACTGCGGAAGAGGTTTCCCGGTAGACGCTCGGCGCGCCCCTCCAGTTCCAGTTCGAGCAGTCGCGTGGCCAGCGTTTCCGGCGCCAGTCCGCTGCGCTCGCACAGTGTGTCGAGCGTGACCGGGTCGTGCGTGAGGACGGCAAGGAGCGGATCGTCCGGAGTGCTACGCATGGGCGGCACGGCAACCGCGACCTTTCCCGGCTGGCACGACAAGCCGAACTCCTCCATGACGTCGTCCGGCGTTTCGACCAGCTTGGCGCCCTGGCGGATCAGCACATGGCAGCCGCGCGAGAGCGGCGCATGGATCGAACCAGGGATGGCAAACACCTCACGACCCAATTCCGCCGCGAGCCGGGCAGTGATCAGCGAGCCCGACCTAGCCGCAGCCTCCACCACGAGCACGCCGCGCGCCAGTGCCGCAATCAGGCGGTTGCGCCGCGGGAAATTGTCCTTGAATCCCTGCATGCCGAGCGGAAACTCGCTGACGATCGCCCCTTGCTCGGCGATGCGATGCGCAAGTTTCAGGTTGCGGGCCGGATAGACGCGATCGGCACCCGTGCCGATCACCGCGACCGTGCCGCCTGCGCCCGCCAGCCCGCCTTCATGGGCCGCGGCATCGACACCAAGCGCGAGCCCCGACACCACGGTCTGGCCCGCCGCCGAGAAAGACCGGCCGAACGCTTCCGCGTCGGCCTTGCCTTGCGCCGTAGCACTGCGTGCGCCAACAACGGCGAGCGCGGGCCGCGACAGTGCAGCAGGGTCGCCCTTGATATATAGCAGCGGCGGCGGATCCGTCAGATCAAGCAGGCGCACCGGATAGCGCGGATCCACAAAGGTCAGCAGATGGTTGCCGGGCTGCTCAAGCCACGCCATGGTCTTGGCCAGCGCATGGCTCACGGTGGCGCCGGGCGCGGCCAGTACCGCGCTGGCGAGCTTGCGTGGCACGACCGACGACAGCGCTTCCACGCTTTGCGCGAACACCTGCTGAGGCAGGCCAAACGCCGCCAGCAGCAATCGCACCGTTACGGGGCCGATACCGGGCGCAGACACCAGTCGCAACCACGCCAGCGTGTCATCCGGATTCCGCGCCACGTCCGGCCATTCGGCGGCCGGCGCCTGGCTGGCGGTCAACGCGGGGAAATGACGCGATCGCCGACCTCGATCACGTTCGAGGCGTCGGTGACAAGCGCGTACGACACGCCCGGGAATACGCGGAACACGAATGCCAATCCGTAACGCTCGTCAGGCAGCACGATGTCGCGATTGCCCTCGGTCCGGTCCTTGACGACCTCGCCAGTACGCGACAGGGCGAGCACGTGTCCCGGTTCGAGACCCGCATTGGAACCGACATTGAGCACCACTACCTGCTTGGCGCCACCGTACTGCACGCCACCGTAAACCTTGGCGATACGGCCGTCGACCTGCGTCTCCGGCGCGCGCGGCATGTAGCGCACGGACTCGCGCATCGGCTGGGGCAGCAGCAACGTGCCCACACCCATCTCCTGCTGGGCCTGCGTCACGCGCAGCGTGGAAACCCCGCTCGGGCCTTCGGGGCCACGGGTCAGGCGTACATTGCCTTCGTACTCGGCCTCATAGCCAAGGATCCGGCCGGTGACCGGATCGTACACAGGCGTGACAGGCCGGAACGCCTGCCAGTCGCCGCCGACCGCTGCCGCGTCGGGCGCGATGCCCCGCGCGTAGGCAGTATCGTCGCGACCGAGGTAGACATGCGATTCGGGCACGGCGACGATTCGCGCCGACGTGGCCAGCGTTCCCTCGTCCACCACCAGCGGGCGGATCAGGAACGGCTCGATGTCCTTCGCCGGAATGCTGAGGATGGCGGCGTTTTCGGCGTCGCCGCGCACGTGCGGCGTGAGCTTGACAGTGCCGTTGGCGCCCGGCGTGGTCGAGAGCCACGCGCGGCCATCTCGCTGGATCAGGTACAGGACCTGGCCCGGATAGATAAGGTGCGGATTGCGGATCTGCTGCCGGTTCATGCCCCACAGCTCAGGCCAGCGCCAAGGCTGTCGCAGGTATTGCCCGGAGATGCCCCACAGCGTATCGCCCTTGCGCACCGTATACTGGGATGGCGCGTTGGGTGCCAGCGCTGAAGTCG
The DNA here is from genome assembly GCF_019602855.1 of Cupriavidus pinatubonensis. Lineage (GTDB taxonomy): Bacteria > Pseudomonadota > Gammaproteobacteria > Burkholderiales > Burkholderiaceae > Cupriavidus > Cupriavidus pinatubonensis. The sequence goes on along the minus strand of NZ_CP080767.1, from coordinate 3,826,885 downwards.
GAATACCTTGCTGCGCCACGCGCTGGGCTTCGGCGTGCTGTGCGGGCGTGACCGTGAGGTCAGCCGCCAGAGCCGGAACACATGCTGCGGCAGTGACGCCTACAGCACCCAATATGGCATGGGTGAACGCGTACAGCCTGCGGCCCGACGCCGCCTGTTCTTTGGTAAGATCGCGCATTTTCGTGAACCGGCTGGTAGAACAACCGGATTGACCCTGGAGAGCGTGCCTGCTGCGGCGCGCCTTGAATTTTTGTACTAGCGCCCCGATTCTGCATGTAAACCCCCGCCGCCGCAACGCGGCCGGACAGCCCAGAGCAGCCGGCGTTGCGCCCGAGCATCATGGCAAAACTCGACATCCTGACCTACCCTGATCCCCGTCTGCACACCGTGGCAAAACCCGTCAAGGAAGTGGACGACCGCATCCGCCAACTGGTGAAGGACATGGCCGAAACCATGTACGAAGCGCCCGGCATCGGCCTGGCCGCGACGCAGGTCAACGTGCATGAGCAGGTAGTGGTGATCGACGTGTCCGAAACGCGCGACGCGCTCCAGGTCTTCATCAATCCGGAGATCGTCTGGGCCAGCGACACCCGCAAGGTCTGGGAAGAGGGCTGCCTGTCGGTGCCTGAGGTCTATGACCGCGTCGAACGCCCGGACCGCGTGCGCGTGCGCGCGCTCAACGAAAAGGGCGAGACCTTCGAGCTCGACGCAGACGACTTGCTCGCCGTCTGCATCCAGCACGAGATGGACCACCTGCTCGGCAAGGTATTTGTCGAATACCTGTCGCCGCTCAAGCAAAACCGCATCAAGTCCAAGCTGCACAAGCGCGAACGCGCACGCATGTAACAAGCACGCGCACGGCTGGACAGCTGCGCCGTGTCTGCTATCGTTATGGCTTCCGAAGTCAAAAACGTACCGGCCGCTATGCGGCCGGTTCTGCTTTTGGCCCTGCATTCCTGGTCCTGCATTCAGGGAGCCCGCCATGTCCGAAGCCCAGTCCCTGCGTGTCGCCTTTGCCGGCACGCCCGAATTCGCGCGTGTCGCGCTTGAAGCCATCCATGCCGCCGGTTTTCCGGTTGTCGCAGTGCTCAGCCAGCCGGATCGGCCGGCGGGCCGCGGCATGCAACTGCAGGCAAGCCCCGTCAAGCAGTACGCAGTCGCCAATGCCCTGGAGCCGGTGCTGCAGCCGCGTTCGCTGCGCCGTACGGGAAAGTATCCCGAGGATGCCGCCACAGCCATCGACGCGCTCGCGCAGACCGCGCCCGACGTGATGGTCGTGGCTGCCTACGGCCTGATCCTGCCGGCTGAAGTGCTGACGCTGCCGCGGCTCGGCTGCCTGAACATCCACGCTTCGCTGCTGCCGCGCTGGCGCGGCGCCGCCCCGATCCACCGCGCGATCGAGGCTGGCGACGCCGAGACCGGCATCACGCTGATGCAGATGGACGAAGGCCTGGACACCGGCGCCATGCTGTCGCGCGAAGCCGTACCTATTGCAGCAGATGACAGCACCGGCTCGCTTCATGACAAGCTCGCCGCACTCGGCGGCCGCATGATCGTCGAGGCGCTGCGCAAGCTCGCCGCGGGCGAAACACTGCCTGCCACGCCGCAGCCCGAAGCCGGCATCACCTACGCCGAGAAGATCGGCAAGGACGAAGCGCCACTGGATCTGCGCCGCCCGGCCGCTGAACTTGCCAGCCAGGTCCGCGCGTTCAACCCGTTCCCGGGCGCCACGCTGCAGCTCGACAACACGGTGATCAAGTGCTGGCAAGCCGTGCCGCTGTCCGCCGGCACCAGCCTGCCGCACCCGGCGGGCACGGTGCTGGCCTCGGACGCCAGCGGCGTGATCATCGCCTGTGGCAACGGCAGTGCGCTGCAGGTCACCGAGTTGCAGAAACCCGGCGGCCGCCGCCAGCCGGCGCAACAATTCCTGCAAGGCACGCCGCTGCTGCCGGGAACGCGCTTTGTGGTGCCTGCATAAAACGCGGGCGGCGGGCACGATCGTGCACTCCCTGCCGCGCCTGACGCAGCGCCGGACTCGCCGAGCGGTGTGAAACCGTTGAATTTTCAGCGATTCACCCCTATCTAATGTTCAGCGCGCCCCGCTGCGACGGCGGCGCGGGATACGACTACTCGGAGATCACGTCAATGTTCAACTGGGTCAAGACCTTCATGTTGATGGCCGCCATCACGGCGCTGTTCATCGTCATTGGCGGCATGATCGGCGGACGCAACGGCATGATGTTCGCGCTGCTGATGGCGCTGGGCATGAACTTCTTCTCCTACTGGTTCTCGGACAAGATGGTCCTGCGCATGTACAACGCGCAGGAAGTCGACGCCGGCAGCGCGCCGCAGTTTTACGGCATGGTGCAGGAACTGGCGCAGCGCGCGGGCCTGCCGATGCCGCGCGTCTATCTGATCAACGAGGATGCACCGAACGCGTTCGCAACGGGCCGCAATCCCGAACACGCGGCCGTGGCGGCGACGACTGGCATCCTGCGCGTGCTGTCGGAGCGCGAACTGCGCGGCGTGATGGCGCACGAACTCGCGCACGTGCGCCACCGCGACATCCTGACCTCGACCATCGCCGCGACCATGGCCGGTGCGATCTCGGCGCTCGCAAACATGGCGATGTTCTTCGGCGGGCGCGACGAAAACGGCAACCGCACCAATCCGATTGCCAGCATTGCCGTGGCAATCCTGGCGCCACTGGCCGCTTCGTTGATCCAGATGGCGATTTCGCGTGCGCGTGAGTTCGAAGCCGACCGCGGCGGCGCCGAGATCAGCGGCGATCCGCAGGCACTGGCCAGCGCGCTCGACAAGATCCACCGCTATGCGCAGGGCATCCCGTTCCAGGCCGCAGAAGAGCACCCGGCCACGGCGCAGATGATGATCATGAATCCGCTGTCGGGCGGCGGCATCGCCAATCTGTTCTCGACCCACCCGGCGACCGAGGAACGCATCGCCCGTCTGATGCAGATGGCCCAGACCGGTACTTATCCGGCCTGAAGTCCGTGAGAGCCTGGCATGCCCCGGCATGCAAATCCGGGGCTGATCCGCGCACAAGGTAAACTGCCCGCTGTCTTGCCCGTCAAGCCAGCGGGCTTTTTCTTGCCTGCGTGGCGCCGCCTGCGCCTGCATGGCCAGGCGGCCGTTGCCGCGCCTGCTTTGTTCTATTGTCTGAAGTCTGAAGCCTTACCGATATGCGCCTGCCCCACGAATCGCTTGCCTTCCAGATGCTCGGTGCCGCCATGGCCGTGCGTGCCGTCAATGAAGGCACGGCCCTGCCGCAGGCCATTGAAGATACCGCCGCGCACCTGCGCCTGGACCGCGTGCGCGATGCCGCCACGCGCGGCGCCGTGCAGGACCTGGCCTACCGCACCATGCGCCAGTTCGGCACGGCGCGAGCGCTGGTCACGGAACTGGTCACGCGCCCGCCCGGCGCCCAGGTCGATTCGCTGCTCGCCGTGGCGTTGTCGCTGCTGCTCGAAGGCGAGGAGGGCGATGCAGCCAAGGCCGGCCGCGGAGGTTATAACGCATTCACGGTGGTGGACCAGGCCGTCAGCGCCGCGGCATCCGAACCCAAGACTGCGCATGCGCGCGGCCTCGTGAACGCCGTGCTGCGGCGTTTCCTGCGTGAACGCAAGGCGCTGCTCGCCGAAGTCAGCCGCGACGACCAGGCGCGCTGGAACCTGCCCGAATGGTGGCTGCGCATGCTGCGCGAAGCCTATCCCGACCAGTGGACAGCGCTCGCCGAAAGCGCGAACGTGCGTCCGCCTATGACACTGCGCGTCAATACGGCACGCATCCCGTTGCAGCAATACCTGACGGATCTTGCCAATGCCGGACTGGCCGGCCAGGCCATCGGCACGCAGGCCGTGCGACTGGTTCGCGCAGTGCCGGTCTCCCAAGTCCCGGGATTTGATCGCGGCGATGTCTCGGTACAGGACGCCGGCGCGCAGCTCGCGGCGCCGCTGCTCGAGGTAGCCGACGGCATGCGCGTGCTCGACGCGTGCGCCGCGCCCGGCGGCAAGACGGGGCATCTGCTGGAGTTGGCCGATATCGACGTGACTGCCGTGGAGAGCGACGCGCAACGTGCGTCGCGCATCGACGAAAACCTGTCGCGCCTCGGCAAGCGCGCGAGCATCGTCGTGGGCGACGCGAGCCGCCCCGGCGACTGGTGGGATGGCCAGCAGTTCGACCGCATCCTGGCCGACGTGCCGTGCTCCGCATCGGGCATCGTGCGGCGCCACCCCGATATTCGCTGGCTGCGCCGTGAAGCCGATATTGCCCGGCTTGTCAATGAACAGCGGCGCATCGTTTCGCAACTCTGGCCGCTGCTCAAGCCTGGCGGCATTCTGGTCTATGTCACCTGTTCTATTTTCCCAACGGAAGGGGAGGAGCAGGCGCGCTGGTTTGGTGCACAGTTGGCAGATGCGATACGATTGCAGGCGCCGGGGCAGCTGCTGCCCGGCACGCATGCAACACAGCCTGCCGGCGACAACCATGCTGGCCAGGTCAGCCTGCCATCTGATCATGATGGCTTCTTCTACGCCCGCTTCCAGAAACGCGCCTGATTACGCGCCTGATCCGATCCGATGGTGAGCACGCTGCGCCTGTCAGCCTTCCGCGCCCCTGCCGACCAAGCGCACACGGTTGCCGGGGCGTGGTGCAGTGATACTGCCACCCTGTTGCGGCGCGCATGCGCGGTGCTGGTGCTGGCCTGCCTGGTGCTGTGGCCTGGCGCCGTCGGCGCGCAAGTCATCGAGGCCACCGAGGCGCGCATCGAATACCAGGACAACGGCTTCGAACTGACTGCGAGTTTTGACTTCGACTTGCCCCCGCCACTGGAAGACGCGCTGAACAAAGGCATCTCGCTGTACTTCACGGTCGAGTTCCAGTTGAGCCGTCCGCGCTGGTACTGGTTCGACGAAAAGCCCGTCAATACCAGCCGTACCATTCGGCTCTCATACCAGCCGCTGACGCGCCAGTACCGCGTTTCCACCGGCGGCCTCCAGCTTCCGTTCCCGCGGCTGAAGAGCGCGTTGCAGTTTATCCAGCGCGTGCATGGCTGGCGCGTATTCGATCGCAACGCGGTCAAACCCGGCGAGTCTTACCATGCGGAAGTGCGCATGAAGCTCGACCTGTCCCAGTTGCCCAAACCGTTCCAGATCAATGCGGTCAATACGCGTGAATGGAACCTTGCTTCGGACTGGCGCCGCTTCATCTATACCGTGCCGACCGATCTGAACGCGCCGCCACCTGCGCCACCTCCGCCACCTCCGCCGCCTTCACCACCTGTGACCGCGCCCGCGCTACCAGCTTCACCGGCCATGCCGGCATCGCCACCGATGCCCGCTTCGGCGCCGTCCGCATCGGCCGATCCGCGCATCGGCCCCTTCGTGCAGGCGGTGTCGACAGCGCTGTCGCCTGCCACGCTCGTGCAGTCGGTGCCGGGCCAGCCATGAACACCAGCGGTCTCTGGGACAGCCGGTTCCGTCGCGTGCTCTACCGGGTGGTAGCCGGGATCATTGTCTTCCTTGCTCTCGTACTGGTCGGCCTGCTGGCCGGCGCATCGGCCAACACGGAATTCTTCGACCGCTACTTCACGCTGCTGTTCAAGGTCAACCTGGTGATCGGCGCACTGCTGGTGATCACCGTCGGTGCGCTCGCGGTCACGCTATGGCTGCGCTATCGCCGCGGCAAGTTCGGCACGCGGCTGATGACCAAGCTCGCCGTGTTCTTCGGCGTAGTCGGCGTGCTGCCCGGCGTGCTGATCTACCTGGTGTCGCTGCAATTCGTTTCACGCAGCATCGAATCGTGGTTCGACGTGCGTGTGGAAACCGCGCTCGAAGCAGGCCTGAACCTGGGCCGCTCCACGATCGACAGCGCGCTGGCCGACCTGCAGGGCAAGGCGCGCCTGATGGCCGAGCAGTTGAGCGGCCCGTCGGGCATGGCCACCTCGCTGCAACTGAACCGTCTGCGCGAACAATACGGCGTGCAGGAAGCCGCGATCTTCACGGGCAGCGGACGCGTGCTGGCCACGGCATCGAGCAACTATGCCTCACTGGTACCGGACCTGCCTTCTGGCGTGCTCGCCGAGCAGGCACGGCTGGCGGGCGGCTACGCTGCCGTCGAAGGCGGTACGGACCCATCCGTGGATGGCAACCACCCCGATCCGCGCGTCGACAGCAGCCACCTGTACCGCCTGCGCGTGATCATTCCGCTCGGCGCGGCGCCAGCGGGCGACACGACCGCAGCCGCAGCCAGCGCCCCACGTGTCGCCGCCGCGCCAAAGGCCCGCTGGGCGGGTTCCGGCCTGTCGGTGGAACGCCGGCCCGAAGACTCGCCATCGAGCGGCTTCGGCCTCGTGGGCGACACCGTGCGCGAGGAACGTTACCTGCAGGTGGTGCATCCCGTGCCGGCCGTTCTCGCGCGCAATGCGGACGAAGTGCAGCGTGCCTACCAGGAATACCAGGAAAAGGCGCTGGGCCGCACCGGCCTGCGCAAGATGTATATCGGCACGCTGACGCTCACGTTGTTCCTCGCCGTATTCATCGCGGTGATGCTCGCGCTGCTGCTCGGCGGCCAGCTTGCGCGCCCGCTGCTGATGCTGTTGCAGGGAACCAAGGAAGTGGCCGAGGGCGACCTCTCGCCCAAGCGCGAACTGAAGAGCCGCGACGAACTCGGCATGCTCACGCAGCAGTTCAACCAGATGACGCGCCAGCTTGCCGAAGCGCGCCTGGCCGTGGAAGAGAACCGCGTGGCGCTGGAACAGTCCAAGGCGTACCTGGAAAGCGTGCTGCAGAACCTGACTGCAGGCGTGCTGGTGTTCGACCGGCGCTTTGTACTGATTACCGCCAACCCCGGCGCCGAACGCATCTTCCGCCAGCCGTTCGCGGCCGTGCTCGGACTGCCGGTCGAGCAGATTCCAGGCATGGGGCCGTTCGGCGAGATCGTGCGCCAGGCGTTTTCCGACCAGAACACGCGCGAGGTGCTGGGCGGCGCCGAGCACTGGCAAAAGCAGATCGAGCTTCCGCAGGGCCATGAAGAGCAGCCGTTGACGTTGCTCGTGCGTGGCGCGCACCTGCCCGGCGGCGAGCGTGACGAGCCTGGCTACGTGGTCGTGTTCGACGACATCTCCGACGTGATTTCGGCGCAGCGGTCGGTAGCCTGGGGCGAGGTCGCACGGCGCCTCGCACACGAGATCAAGAACCCGCTCACGCCGATCCAGCTCTCGGCCGAGCGCCTGCAGATGAAGCTTTCGCCGAAACTCGAGGATAAAGACGCCGAGGTGCTAAAGCGCGGTGCGGCCACGATCGTTAACCAGGTGGCGGCGATGAAACGCATGGTGGACGATTTCCGTGACTATGCGCGCACGCCGCCCGCCATGCTGCAGTCGCTGCAGATCAATGCGCTGGTGACTGAAGTGCTGCACCTGTATGGCATCGATGACCCGGCGGTACATGAACATCCGGTGATCCATGCGACGCTGAACGCGGACCTTCCCGAGATCAAGGGAGATCCGACACAGCTGCGCCAGGTGATCCACAACCTGTTGCAGAACTCGCAGGATGCCGCGGCCGAGAACGTCGCGGCTGGTAGGGCGGCGCCCCATATCGCTCTACACACCGAGACGGTAGAATATAAAGATTCTGCCGGCGAAAACCGCCAGGCAGTCAAGCTAACCATTGCGGACAATGGTCCGGGCTTTGCACCTCGCATCCTGAGCCGTGCGTTCGAGCCTTATGTGACCACCAAGGCCAAGGGTACGGGGCTCGGGCTGGCGATGGTAAAGAAGATCATTGACGAACACGGCGCGCGCATTGAACTGCGCAATCGAATGGAAGGTGCCGAGATCGTCGGTGCACAGATCTCGATCCTGTTCGTTAAACTGGCATAGTCAACTTGGCGGTCCGTCACGGAACGCTTTGGTGGGGTTAAGAGGGGAAGTATGGCAACGATCCTCGTAGTCGATGACGAAATGGGAATCCGGGAACTGCTCTCGGAAATCCTGAGCGACGAAGGCCATGTGGTCGAAGTCGCCGAGAACGCGCAGCAGGCACGCGAATACCGTGCGGGCACGACCCCTGATCTCGTGCTGCTCGATATCTGGATGCCCGACACCGATGGCGTGACATTGCTCAAGGAGTGGTCCGCGCAAGGCCAGCTGACAATGCCGGTGATCATGATGTCTGGCCATGCCACCATCGACACCGCGGTCGAGGCCACCAAGATCGGCGCGCTGAATTTCCTGGAAAAGCCGATCGCGCTGCAGAAACTGCTGTCGGCAGTGGAGCAGGGCCTGGCCCGTGGTATCGAACGCCCGCGCGCAGCGCCCGCGGCAATGCCCGCACCGGCGGCGCCGGCTATCGAAACCGCATTGGCACCGGCCTCTGCCGAGGCCAGCCTCGACGCCGCGGCCAACGGCAGCAATGCCGCGCGCCCGCCCGAAGCCGAAATGCACTTCTCGTTCGACATGCCGCTGCGCGAGGCGCGGGACCTGTTCGAGCGTGCCTACTTCGAGTACCACCTGGTGCGCGAACACGGCAGCATGACGCGCGTGGCCGAGAAGACCGGACTGGAACGTACGCACCTCTACCGCAAGCTCAAGCAGCTTGGCGTGGAGCTGGGCCGCAACAAGCAGGAACCTGCGGAGCAGTGATGCAACGAACGCTTGACGGGCGCCGAATCCATTGATATAGTTTCGCTTCTTTGGCCCGGTAGCTCAGTCGGTAGAGCAGAGGATTGAAAATCCTTGTGTCGGCGGTTCGATTCCGTCCCAGGCCACCAGAACATCAAAAGCCCGACTCTTCGAGTCGGGCTTTTTGTTTTTGCATCCTCCCATAGGTTCAGCACGCGGCCATCCGTTCGCCCGGCACAAACCAGATCTAAAAACTTTTGACTTGGCGGTCGATAGACATATCTCTACGATTGACTGACACACGACGGGAATCGGAATCGCGTGCACAGAATGCGCGGCCGGGTCAGACTGTTTTTACTGGGGGTCACTATGGATACGCTGTCCGAAGCAGGAATCGGCTGGCCGCAGGAATCGGACACCGCCGAGCGCGGCATCTGGAAGAGCACGATGGCCGCGGCCAGCCAGGCACTCGGTGCGGCAAGGAATGTGCAACAGACGATGGCGCAGACCTTGAAGCTGCAGCAGAAGATCCGCGCCCTGCGCGATGAACTCCACCACGCCGAAGCCGAACGCGATGTCTACCGCGAACTGCACCAACGCACCGTCGACGAGCTGCACCAGGCCGTGGACCGCAGTCCGGCCGAGATGAAGCGCCTGCGCGCGGAAACAGAGACCCTGCAAATCCGCCACCGCGCGTACAAGCTGCTGGTGCAGCATTACATGCGCATCGGCACGCCGATCGATCCCGCCAAATTTGCCGAGCAGCGCAGCCGCGTGCAGCAGCACATCCTGTTCCAGCGGCGCCGGGGCATTCCGGTCGCGCGGATCGGCGTCGAGGACATCGCGTTCCTGCTGCGCTGAGCGCAGCTGCCCCTCTCCAGATTACGCCTGCACCTGCGGCACAGCCGCAGCGTGCGCGTTGTCGTCGCTGACCACGCGGTTGCGGCCTTGCGTCTTGGCGTCGTAGAGACGCCGGTCGGCGATGGCGGCCAGGCCATCGAGCGTCATCGGCACACCGTCGGCAGCCTCGCCCCGCGCTTCGGCGACGCCCACGGAAATGGTGAAGCGGATGATGCGGTCGGCCCGTTCGACGCAGGCCTCGAGGTCGGCTTCGACCACGCATGCCGCGATGGCGCGTCGCAGCCGCTCCGCGCTCTGCGCGGCCTCGGCCAGGCTCGTATTTGGCATCAGCACGGCGAACTCCTCGCCGCCAAGCCGCGCCGGCTGATCGACGTTGCGCAGGTTTGCACGCATCGTGCGGGCGAGTTCGACGAGTACCTTGTCGCCGCTCGCATGACCCCAGTGGTCATTTACCTTCTTGAAGAAGTCGATATCGATCATGACCAGTGCCAGCGGCTGGCCGTCGCGCTTCTGGCGCTCGAATTCGGACTGCGCCAGTTCGCGCATGCGGCGCCGGTTGGCCAGCCCCGTAAGCGGGTCTTGCCGCGCGATCTCCTGCAGCTTTTCACCGAGCGCGATGTAATGGTCGAACAGCTGCGTCACGACCTTGAGCGTGATCCATAGCAGCAAGGGCAGCAGCACCCAGATCATCAGCAGCGGCCGGCTCATGCTCGCGAACATGCTCGCGTAGAGTTTGCGCGCCGGCACCAGGTCCATCAGCAGCCAGGGACTCTGCGGCGCGCGATGGAACAGCAGATAGTCGCCGTCGTGCTTCACCATGCCGCTACCGCGTGCGAACAGGTCCGCTGGCGCGAAATCCTTCCAGTTCCCGGGTACGGCGTCGGGCCATTTCTGTACCTTTCGGACCGGGTCATCGCTGATCGCCAGCACATCGCCATGGGCGTTCATCATGTACTGGACCGCGCCGGGATCGCTGGCAGCACGCAGCAGCTCGTCAAGGCGCTTCTGCTCGACGTCGATCGCCACGACGCCGCGGAACTGCTGGCCGGCATAGATCGGCACACTGAGCGTGGTCATGCGCCGCTTGCTCTGGAAATCGTCGTACATGGGTACCCAGTAGAGCTCGCGGCCGGGATTCACCTCGGGGGTCTGGCCACGGTAGTACGGCATGCTGTCGAAGCGTTGCATCATGCTTGGGGCCACGGCCGGGTCGATCGCCGGGTAGGCCACGAAGAAGCCGTTGCTTGAGATGAATATCGCGTTGCCCTGAACGTGGTCCGCGCGGATGCTGAGGCCCAGCAGCTCGCTGATCATCCGTCCCACGTACAGATCGGCCATGAGATCCGGGTCGCGGCGGTCGAAGCTGCGCAGGCCTGTCAGTCCCGCCGGGCCGACGCCGATCAGGGCCGGGCCATCCAGTGGCAGCTTCATCTGCCAGACTGTGGCATTGCGCTGCGCGTAGGCCTGGCGGATCGCCGCATCGGGCGCCACTGCATCCGCGCTCGCCTGGATCTCGAACAGACGCTCCGCGTAGGTGCTCAGGTACTCGAGCCGTCGCCGTTCGCCTTCCAGCACCGCTTCGACGCCAAGGGCGCGCAGTTCGAGATTGTGCTGGCGAGCCCGCAGGTCGCGCTCGCGCACCAGGTACACGTCGCGCAATCCAACCACCAACGCAAGCAGCAACACCACGGCGAAACAGCCGACCACCACGCGATGGGGCCGCATGACCGCAAGACGGGGCAGCCAGCGCGGCTGCGGCAGCGAACGACGCCACATGGGGCGCTCTCCTGTCTGATGGCGGGCCTTGCCCGGCAGGTCAGTGGGACGTGGCAAACAGCTCAGTGTAGGACAGCATGAACGCGCGGCGCACACCGGGCCGGTGTGCAGTACCATGCCTGATCGCCCCCCTGAGCGGCAATATCCACCGGAAACTTTCATGTTCGACATCCAGAACTATTACAGCTTCCTGCTTGCGATCCTGGTGTTCCAGCTCATTCCCGGTCCGGGTACGATCGCGATCCTCAACGCCACCGCGCGCAACGGCGTCGCCGCGGGCATGGGTGCGGTGCTGGGCACCTTGCTGGGCGACCTGGCGTTCATGGTTGCTGCCGTGGCGGGGCTGGCGGCGGTGATGAAGGCAAACCCGCCGCTGTTCCAGGGGCTCCAGTGGTTCGGCGCGGCCTACCTGTGCTGGATGGGCGTGCAACTGCTGCGCGCGCGCATCAGCGATGTGCCCGCGGCACCGGAACCGCGCAAGACCGCGAAGGTGTACCTGCGCCAGGGATTCGCTGTCAGCCTCACCAATCCCAAGGTGATCCTGTTCTTCGTCGCGTTCTTCCCGCTGTTCCTGCGGCCCGATTCGCCCCCGCTGACGCTGGCCGCGATGATGGCCCACGTCACGCTGATCAGCCTGCTGTATCAGGCCGGGCTGGTTCTCGTCGGCAACGCCATCGCCGGCAAGCTCAAGGCGCTCCCGTTCGCGCGCAAGGTGGCCACGCGGCTGGCTGGCATCGCGCTGGTGGGCTTCGGTCTGAAGCTCGCCGCGAGCAACCGCTGAGGCCAGCGCAATCGCGCCCTGCGGTGCTTTCCTGCGCCTGATTCGATACCTGCCGTCTGTTCATAACATCGCGCGGGCGCATTGACGCCCGTCGCCCGCAGCGGAACACTTCGCGTGCCGGTTCGCCATGCGTGCGCGCCGGTTTGCCCCCGATCGAGGCGTCGTCTCAGGCGACGTTGCGCATCCCGCTGCCACGCCACTGTCGTCCTCTCTTTCGGCTTGTCGTCCTGCCCGTCAGGACATGCCCGCACCCTGGCCAGACATGCCCCCGATGACCTTGTGCCGCGCGACGCGACCGTCGCGCCTGACCCGATCCATGACCATCCGCACGACCGGAGCGCAGCAGTGAGTACGCTTTCGCGCCGGCTGGTGGCCGAGGGACTGGGTACGGCATTGCTGGTCGCCGTGGTGGTGGGGTCGGGCATCCGCGCCGAGCGGCTGGCCGATGGCAATGTCGGGCTTGCCTTGCTATGCAATGCGCTGGCTACCGGCGCCGGGCTGGTGGCGCTGCTGGTGGCGCTGGGTCCGGTGTCGGGCGGACATTTCAATCCGGTGGTGAGCTTGTCGGCACTGGTGCAGGGCGCACTCTCGCCGCGCGTCGCGCTCGGCTATGCGGCCGTGCAGATCGGTGGCGGCATTGCCGGCGTGCTGGCCGCGCATGCGATGTTCGGCGAACCGGCGCTGGCGTGGTCCGCGCACAGCCGCACCGGGCTGCCGATGTGGTGGAGCGAGTTCGTGGCGACGTTCGGGCTGGTCGGGGTAGGCATCGGCACACTGCGCAGCCGGCCGGGTCTGGTGCCGTTCGTGGTGGCCGGCTATATCACCGCCGGCTACTGGTTCACGTCATCGACCTCGTTCGCCAACCCGGCGCTGACGATTGCGTGCGCGCTGACCGACACGTTCACGGGTATCCGACCGGTCGATGTGCCGGGCTTCGTGCTCGCGCAGATTGCGGGCGGGCTCAGTGCCACGCTGTTGTTCCATTGGCTGTGCCGCAAGCCGGCAGAGATCCCCGAAAGGGCGGAACGCGGGGAAAAGCGCGCAACCGCTGCGCGCTGGCGCGCGGGCAAGCCGGCCGCTACCAGCGCCGATTGAGCTGGACGCCGAAGATCGAGCCGCTGTTCTGCGTGGCCCAGGCCTCGGCCGGCGCCGTGAACGCGATGCCCTCCACGTCGTTGGCGCGGCTGTAGGTATAGAACGCGCGCAGGTTCGCGTTGCCCGCCGACTTGCCCAGCGTCAGCGTCGGCGCGATCGTCAGCGCGGTGCGCTGGCCGCTCGCGCCGAAGCCTGACGAGATCTGGTCACGCGCAACTTCGAAAACCATCTTGAACTGGTCGCTCGCCACATAGGCTGGACGGATCCGCGTGGCGGCCCATTGCAGCGTGCCAATGGGCGAACGATCGAACTGCATGCTCGATTCGACCGAGCCGCCCAGGCCGGACCGGCCCTTCCATTCGAGCGATTCCGCGACGCGCACGCGCGACAGCGCCGGGCCCATGCCCGTGTAGCCTGCCATGGCGCTGCGGGCGCCGGAGCCGAACTGCAGCCCGACACGGTTGGTCCCGGCGAGCACACCTTTCTGTTCATGAAGCGCCGACGCCCACCACGCGCTGCCGGAATCGGCGACCAGCGACTGGGCCTCGACCCGCGTAAAGCCAAGCTGCACCGAGCCCTGCTCGTTGGTCGTGATCGGCGCCGTGCGCACCGAGTGGTAGCTCGGCTGGTTCTGTCCGTTCTGCTCGTTTCGGGCCGTGTATTGGTAGCTCAGGCCGACATCGCCGATCATGCGTGCATTGTCCACGCCGAAGCGCATGGCCGTGGAATTCGGGGGCAGCAGGCCTGACGACATCAGGAACGGGCTGCTGTCGCGGCGGCCGGCCCACATGGTGGCGCCGTCGAGCACCGACAGGCCGCTCACCGCCGTATAGAACTGCGGCACCAGCGCGTAGGGATCGACGGCGGCGGGGCGGCCGTTGACCGAGGTCGCATCGGTGCCGCGGGCCTGGGCGATCAGCATGACCTGCGCGCCGCCGTCGAGGTTGAGCACCGACTCGCGGATCCTCACCTCGCCCGAACTGCGGCACGCCAGACCGTGGCCGATGCCGGTGGACAGCGCGCCGCCGGCACACGCGCGCATGGTGGCGTCGCGGTCCTCGGCGGCGGCACGGCCGCTGTAGCTGAGTCGCCAGACCGAATCTACCGCCGCATCGTCGGCCGGCAACTGCGAGCGCAGCACCGGCGGCGCGTCTGATGGCGTCTCTTCGGCGGTGGCCGCATCGGCAATCGGTTCGGCCGGGGGTTCAGCCACGAAATGCCCGAGCCGCGACGGGAACAGCACCAGGGGTGGGGTAGGCGGGGCAGGCGGAGCCGCGGAATCAGGCGGGCCGACGAACGTGTCGTCGACCGGCGCGGCGGCTTGGGCCACCTGCGCACCGGCCACCTGCGCACCGGCCGATGCCTCGGCGGGTGCCGGTGCAGGCGCCGTTTGCGGTGCCGCGGCAGCAGGAGGCGTCTCACCGGCGATCAGGGCGCCGAGCGGATCGTCCTGGGGCGTCGCCATGGCCAGCACGGCAGGCGCGGGGCGCGCATCCTGTATGCGAGGCGGGGTGATGGAGAGGGACTGGGCGCCCTGCTGCGTCTGCGCGCAAGCCACCATCCCCCAGGCGGCCAGAACGGCGGCACTCAGGCGGCGGCGGGGAAAGCAACGACAGGAGGCAACAGGGAGTCGGGACAGCATGCAACGAACGACCAGGCGGCCAGACCGCCGGTACGGGGGTCTTTTTTTAACAGCCGCACGATTTGACTGCAAGACGGGTTACAAAATCCATCACTGCGTGTGCCTTCTCACAATACGAAAAGCCGAATGTCCGCCACATGCCGGACGATGCGTCAGCGCGCCGAAATCACGCGAAAGAACTAGCGAAAACCCGGACTTCTGCAGGGCTCCGTGCAGAAAAAGGCACCGCTATAATCGGTGGGCTTGTCTTTCGGGTAAGACAGCCGCGGCCTTGTTACGAACGGGTGCCTCAACAGCGGTTGCATCGCGTCGGTTGCACATCGTCCCGGCATCACCAGGGTTCCCGTCCGTAACAGGCACTGCGTTGCGCGCGGCACCAACCCCGCCGCGGGCGCGTCAAGGCTCGGCGCAAGGCGCGATGACACGATCGGCGTCCCAGGCCCATCCGCACCAAATATCTATAAAAGAGGAGAAGTCAATGCAACGTCGTTCCTTCCTGTTGAAAGCGTCGGCAGTGGCCGCTACCGGGGCCCTTGCCGCATGCGGAAAGGAAGAAAAGGCCGCCGCACCGGCTGCCAGCGCCCCAGCAGCCCCCGCCGTCGTCGGCAGCAACCCCGCCGTAGAATGGCGCCTGGCATCGAGCTTCCCCAAGTCGCTGGACACCATCTTCGGCGCGTCCGAACTCCTCGCGACCCGGGTCAAGGAACTGACCGACGGCAAGTTCAACATCAAGGTCTTCGCCGCCGGCGAAATCGTGCCCGGCCTGCAGGTCCTGGACTCGGTGCAGAACAACACCGTCCAGATTGGCCATACCGCCGGTTACTACTACTTCGGCAAGAACCCGACGCTGTGCTTTGACACCACCGTGCCGTTTGGCCTGACCGCGCGCCAGCAAAATGCGTGGATGCTGCAAGGCAACGGCATGAAGCTGATGCGTGAATTCTTCAAGGAATACAACGTCGTCAACTTCCTGGGCGGCAACACCAACGCACAGATGGGCGGCTGGTTCCGCAAGGAAATCAAGACCGTGGCGGACCTGCAAGGCCTGAAGTACCGTATCGCCGGATTTGCCGGCGTGGTGCTGTCGCGCCTTGGCGTGGTGCCGCAGCAGATCGCCGGCGGCGACATCTACCCGGCGCTGGAAAAGGGCACCATCGACGCGGCCGAGTGGGTGGGCCCGTACGACGACGAGAAGCTCGGCTTCTACAAGGTGGCACCGTACTACTATTACCCGGGCTGGTGGGAAGGCAGCGCGCAGCTGTCGTTCTACGCCTCGGCCAGCGAGTTCGAAAAGCTGCCGGCGCTGTACAAGCGCGCGCTGGAAACCGCCACCATCGAGGCCCACACCACGATGATGGCCAAGTACGACACGGTGAACCCGCAGGCGCTGGCCCGCCTGCTCGAAAACGGCGTGAAGCTACGCCCGTTCTCGAAGGAGATCATGGAGGCCTGCTTCAAGGCCACCCAGGAAGCCTACGCCGACGAAACCGCCAAGAACCCGTCGTTCAAGAAGATCTATGACGACTGGCGCGTGTTCCGCAACAACGAGGCTGCCTGGTTCAACGTGGCCGAGCAGGCGTTCTCGCAGTTCAGCTTCGCGCGCAAGCTGTAAAGCACGCCGGGAGGCAGACCGGCCTCCTGCCTGCACAAACCCCGTGTTCCGGTGACGGCACGGGGTTTTTGCTTGGTGCGCCTGGCATGCCGCCGCATTGCGGGCGCCGGCAACAAAACACCCTCGCCGGTAGAATCGCGCGCAGCATCTACCGGAATTTTCCATGCAACTCGGCATCCTTTACGCGCTCCTGGCCTACATCATCTGGGGGCTGCTCCCGCTTTACATCAAATCGCTGCCAGGCATCGCGCCGGCCGAAATCCTGCTGCACCGGATGGTGTGGTCGCTGGCGTTCCTGGCCATCATCCTGGCCAGCCGGCGCCAGTGGGCATGGCTCGGCAAGGTCGTGACGGACCGGCGCCTGCTGGTGTCGTTTGCCGCCAGCGCCGCGCTGTTGTGCGGCAACTGGTTTCTTTATATCTGGGCCGTGTCCGCCAACCGCGTGGTCGACGCGAGCCTCGGCTATTTCATCAACCCGCTGTTCAGTGTGCTGCTCGGCGTGATGTTCCTGCATGAACGCCTGCGGCCGGGACAGTGGCTGTCGATCGTGGTCGCCGCCGCTGGCGTCGCCTGGCTGACGGTTGCGTCGGGCCAGCTTCCGTGGATTGCGCTGGCACTGGCCGCCACCTTCGGCGGTTACGGTCTGCTGCGCAAGACGGGCGCGCTTGGCGCGCTGGAAGGGCTGTCGCTCGAGACACTGCTGCTGTTCCCGATCGCCGCCGCTGCGCTTGGCTACCTGTTTGCAACGGGTCAGGACGGCTTCCGGCACGCAGCACCAGGTACACAATGCCTGCTGTTGATGGCCGGCCCGGTCACCGCCGTGCCGCTGCTGTTCTTTGCCGCCGGCGCCCGCCGGATTCCGTTGTCGCTGCTTGGATTGCTCCAGTACACGGGCCCGACGCTGCAACTACTGCTTGGCGTGTGGCTGTGGCACGAACCGTTTCCGCCTCAGAAGCAGCTTGGCTACGCGCTGATCTGGGTATCGCTGGCCTTGTACGCAGCGGAAGGGCTGTGGATCACGGCGCGGCAGAGGTCGACTTCTATCAGCGCGAAAGATGAAGTGGCTTAATAATGAACCCGTGTGATTCATCGTATAGATGAAATTGGCTACGAAATCATTACTGCGTCGGCAGTTTTCATCGACGCCATTAATCACACACAAGACAATCAACCCCTCACAATAATTCGCATCAATGGATCGGCATTGCTCGATCCATGGCTATCATGCCCGTCGACCCATCCACGCCCCCGGAAGCAGCCGTCCAGCGCAAGATCATCCATTGCGACTGCGACTGCTTCTACGCGTCGGTCGAGATGCGGGATGACCCGTCGTTGCGGGGCCGCCCCATGGCGGTAGGCGGCTCCCCCGACCGCCGCGGCGTGATCGCAACCTGCAACTACGAGGCGCGCGCGTTCGGCGTGCGCTCGGCCATGTCGTCGGCGCAGGCGGTGCGGCGCTGCCCGGACCTGCTGATCCTGCGCCCGGCCATGGACAAATACCGCGAGGTGTCGCGGCGGATCTTTGCGATCTACCGTGAATACACGGCGCTGGTGGAACCGCTTTCGCTGGATGAAGCCTACCTCGACGTAAGCCAGTGTCCGCAGCACGATGGCAGCGCCACGCGCATCGCGGAGGAAATCCGGCGGCGTGTGCGCGAGGAGGTCGGTGTGACGGTGTCAGCGGGCGTCGGCCCGAACAAGTTCGTCGCCAAGATCGCCAGCGACTGGAACAAGCCCGACGGGTTGTTCGTGGTACGGCCTGCTTCCGTCGACGTATTCGTCGCGGAACTGCCGGTCGGACGGATCCATGGCGTGGGGGCCGTTACGGCTGGCAAGCTCAAGCGGCTGGGCGCCGAAACCTGCGGCGACCTGCGCGCATGGCCCGCTGACAGGTTGCACCGCGAGTTCGGCAGCTTCGGCGCGCGGCTCTACAACCTGTGCCGCGGCATTGACCACCGCACGGTTTCGCCCGAACGCGAACGCAAGTCGATCAGTGTCGAGGAAACGTATGCCGACGACCTGCCGGATCTGCAAGCGTGCCTGGCCGAACTGGAACCGCTGATCGCCATGCTGGAGGCCCGCATTGTGCGGGCCCAGGCGCATGACACGATCGACAAGCTCACCGTGAAGCTGCGCTTCTCGGACTTCCGCCAGACCACCGTCGAATGCCGCGGCCATGCACCGGACCGCGATACCTATGCGCGGCTGCTTGCCGAAGGCCATGCCCGGCGCGGCTTGCCGGTGCGGTTGCTCGGGGTAGGGGTCGCGACCAGCGATCGCGACAGGACACAGCTTGAGCTGTTTCCGTGATTGTCATTCACCCGACAAATTGTTTAATCAAAAAAATCACACCACTGATTTTTCGCACAAATAACTACTGCAGATCGTTCCGCATGATCAGCAGCCATGGCAGGTGCGAATTGGTTACGCCGTCGAGCTTGCCTGAATCACCGAGCTCGATCTCGTCCATCGACACCGACTGCTGGACATTGCCGCCAATGGCTTTCACAAGCCGCACGGCAGGATCGACCGACACCACGATGTCGCAATGCATGGGCGTGGTGCCAAAGCTGATCTCGGCGATGTCGTCGATGTACTTGTCGCGGCCGCGTGGTGCGCAGATGATGTCGCCGGGCCGCGGCAGCGCAGGAACGGGTTCGATGTGAAATGCGGGCCGGGGCAGGATACCGTCGCGGGAATCCACGACATACATCGAATGTGACTGGCCGGTCAGGAACTGGCGGTCGTCGAGCCCCGCCTTGCGCAAGACCCAGGAAATGAACACGGCCGACCACGCCCACGACGGCTGCGTGACCTGCCCGCAACTGGGCGCTTCCCCGACGATCCCCCAGTAGCGCTGAGCCATCTGACAACCCAGCGGCGTGGCTTCCATGCCGGTACCGTCCGGGAACGACACGCAGCCTGCGCCGTCGGTGTCCGCCTCTGCATCGCTGTCGGCGGATCCGTGCGCTGGAGCGCCTGTATCAGGAGTGGCCGAGGTGGCCACGACCTGAGGTGCCGGCAGCGGACTGAACGTCACGCAGGCCGAATCGTCGCGGCCAAGCCGCACAGTCTGCGAGCCCCAGCGCCGCCATTCCTGCGTGGCGATTTCTACGATGCGCTCGCGCGCCGTGGCGCCCGGTGTGGTCACGGGGCGTTCCATGTCGGGAAGGGGAGTGGCCTGCGGGCGCACCGGTTCGCTGACAGTGCTGCAGCCCGCCAGCACGGCAAGCGCCAGCGCAGCGCATAAGACCGGGCGCAGGACCTGTGGAGAAGCCTGTGGAATCGGCTGTGGAAAGCGCTGTGAATAACGCTGTGGAAAGGTGCCCTTGTGCGATCGTGGAAGCATATGGCCCCATGATGCGCCGTATTCGCTACGGCCTTGATCAACCGTGCCTGAACGGCTGTTTGCGGGTCTGGCCGGCCAGCCGCGGACGGGCCGGCTTGCGGTGCAGATTGCTCTGCAGAAGTATCTTACGAGTACTGTGGATAACGTTCCCCCGCCGGGCGCGCACCTGCGTCCTTGGACGACACGGTGGCGGCATGGCGGGGTCATGCAAAACCGGGGCGCGGCAGCGACCCGCCGGGCATGCCCGGGATTACTGGTTGACGGCGTCCTTGAACTTCTGGCCAGCCTTGAACTTCACCGTCTTGGCTGCTTCCACCTTGATTTCTTCGCCAGTGCGCGGGTTGCGGGCCATGCGCTCGCCGCGCTCACCCTTGCTGAACGTGCCAAAGCCGACCAGGCTCAGCGTATCGCCGTTGGCAACGGCATCCATGATGGCCGACAGCGTCACGTTCAGTGCCTGTTCAGCCTTAGCCTTGGTCAGACCGTCCACACCTGCAGCGATAGCGTCGATCAGTTCGGTTTTCGTCATGCTTCACTCCGTATCGAGTTGATAAAACACAGACGTCCGGGCACGGGCAGCCCATGGCAGGGCCGGCCCGGCAAAGACGTCGCGGGCCACATGATACCGTGCCGGACAAGGCGCACCGGATGAGATTGTTACGAGGACCTTTCCCGGAAGCCCGCATCAGGCCGTGAATCCGCAAAAGCCGGGTCACTCCGTGGGGCCTATAGCCGGCACAGCGAGTGATGTCCACGTCTTCCTGACCCTGCCAGCAGGAATAGCGTCTTGGAGCCCGTATACGCCTTTCAGTGCTCTACGACCTCTCCGGGGTGGGGAAGTTGCCCTGCGCGGCGCCCAAAGGCCTCTGAAGCCCTTACAAGCGTTTCTTGAGCCACCGCCTTCTCTCTACCGCGCCCTTCCATGGGAAGGCTATGCACTATGTTGCATGCGGATCGAGCGTTTCCTCAGTTTCCGTTTTCTTACCATTCGCAACGCGAATGACCGAGGAGCGGGTCGAAGATCGGGCGACGCCGTATACGGCCGCATGCGTATACCTCGCCGATGCCGTCAATCCATGTTGTTTTCTGAAATCGCCCTCTTCGTTGGCGTATACGGCCGAGGCTGGTTTATCTCCGCCCGGGAATTCTTGCCGCCATCAGAGTCCCGGCGGCGGCGGACCACTGGGTTTACGTCTTTCTTTTCATGTATACAAATAGTGGTAGTAGGTAAACGGCGGTCCGCGCTGTGGATAAGCCGGTAAACTCAAGGCGGATCAAAGGTTTACGTAAACGAGAACTACAGGGACGCAGTGTTGGCGGACGTGGATGACTTCGGGGTTGATGCGGAAGGTCCCTTCCCGACGTCCTGACTTGTTCCCGTGGCGTCCCCATGCCAGCCCCAGGCAGCCCACACGCAATCCGGCTTCTTATCCACAGAAACTGGCGGCTTTATCCACATTGGTGGCTCCTTCGCGTAAACCGCGAGAGGCGTTAACGTGCCATCCACGCCGTCGTTCTTGCGTCACTTGACGTATACGTGGCACCTGGCGCCCGGCATGCGTATACGGTGGCCATGGCACCCCGGTATCATGCCGATCGCGCCGACTGAACCGGCGCCGGCAACGCAACGGTAGCGACCAGCACGGAAAGGCAAATGGCTGACAAGGCAAAGCGCAAGGACAGCGACAAGGAAAAGAAGGCGGTCAAGTCGGCAAGCGACCGCATCGAGGTGCGCCAGTCTGGCGTGCATGGCAAGGGGGTCTACGCGATTGCGCCGATCGCAGAGGGGGAGCGCGTAATCGAGTACAAGGGCGAGCACATTTCCTGGAAGAAGGCCCTGGATCGCCATCCGCACGATCCGAACGACCCCAACCACACGTTCTATTTCAGCCTGGACGACGGCAGCGTGATCGACGCCAAGTTCGGCGGTAACCGCGCGCGCTGGATCAACCATGCGTGTACCCCGAACTGCGAGGCGCGCGAAAAGAAGGGCCGCGTGTTCATCCACGCGTTGCGCGACATTGCCACCGGCGAAGAGCTTTTCTATGACTACGGGTTGGTGATTGACGCCCGCTATACGAAGAAGCTCAAGAAGGAATTCGAGTGCCGTTGTGGCAGCCCGGACTGCCGCGGCACCATGCTGGCGCCGAAGGGCAAGACGTCGTCGAAGTAAGCGGGCAAGCAAAGCCTGCCCGCCGCAAGCGTCAGGCGGCTAGGCCGGCAGCCTCGCACGGGATACGGATCACAAAGCGCATGGTCGCGCGCCGCTCGGCGCCTGTGGCCGGTTCCGCGGGGGCGTCCGCAGCGGGCACGTCCTCGATGCGGATGGTGCCGTGGTGCAGGCCGATGATCTCGTGCACGATGGCCAGGCCCAGCCCGGCACCCGCGGTTTGCGTGGCCAGCGCCTGGTCGCCCTGGCTGTCGCCGCGGAAGAAGCGTTTGAAGACCTCCTCGCGCCGCTGTGGGGCGATGCCGGGGCCGTTGTCTTCGATCATCACGACCGCCATGCCACGGTTGCCCAATGCCTCGCCGCCCGCGCGTACCGTGATGCGCCCGCCTGGGGGCACATACTTCACCGCGTTGTCGATCAGGTTGGACAGCGCTTCCCGCATGAGCAGGCGATTGCCGCGCACCATGGCCGGTGAGCCGCCCGTGAAAGTCGGGCCCGGCAGCACTTCAAAACCCAGGTCCAGGCGGCGCGCCAGCGCCTGAGGCACCCATTCCGCGCCGGTTTCGAACGCCAGTTCCGCCAGGTCGAAATATTCCACCGGCCCAAGCCGCTCCAATGACAGGCCCGGCTCTGCGCGCGCCAGCGACAGCAGCTGGTTGGACAGTCGCACCGCCCGGTCGGCGGCAGTCTGCAGCTCGCGCAGCGCATGGCGGGCAACATCCAGCGAATCGGCTTCCATGGCGCGATCGGCATGGAGCTTTACCGCCGTCAAAGGCGTGCGCAACTGGTGCGCGGCGTCGGCGATGAACTTGCGCTGGGCGTCGAGGGCATCACGCAGGCGCGACAACAGCGCGTTCAGGCCGCGGATCAGCGGCGCCACCTCGGCGGGGACCTGCGTTTCGTCGAGCGCGGCAAGCGAGCGCGCGGTCTGGCGGTTGAGCTTGTCGGTCAGGATCTGCAGCGGCACTAGCTCTTCCTTGAGCACGTGCGAGAGGATCAGGCTGCCCACGAGCAGCAGCAGGATCAGCGGCACGGACACCGACAGCAGGATCTCGTTGGCCGCCGTTTCGCGGCGGTCCAGCAACTCCGCCACTTCCACCACGATCGGCCCGCGCGTCACCTTGTCGTCTTCATTGGTCCCGAGCTCGTCGGTCGCCGGGCTGGGCAGCATGACCGGGAGCCGCACCGCGCGCACCTGGCGGCCGCTGAACCAGGCGTAGAACAGCCGTGCGTCGTGCAGCGTGGTCTGGCCGGTGCCGTAGCCAAGCCAGGTGTCCATGCCGCCGATCAAGCCGTCAGGCCCGTGGATGCGCCAGTAGATGCGGTCGGTGCCTTCGGCCTCGACCAGCGTCTGGGCGATCATCGGGATGTCCTGCTCGAGCCGCGGCCCGGCAATGCGGATCTGCTGCGCGATGCTGTTCGCCACGCCATAGAGGGCGCGGTCGAACACCTGCGTGGTGTAATGCGCCGCCAGCCAGTAAGACAGCGAGCCGCTGACCAGCACCAGTGCGAACAGCGGCGTGGCCAGCGCGCGCAGCAGGTGGACGCGCAGGCTGGCGTTGGCCGCCACGCGCGGCGCCTGCTTCATGCCGCGGCGGCTCTGCGACTGCGTCGACTCGGCGAAATCGGTGTTGGTACGTGAGGAGCGGGTTCGCGGCCACATGGCGCTGGATTTCAGTCAGCCGGCCGGCGCCGCGGGCGCGTGCTCATTGGCCGGCGCGGGCCTGCAGCAGGTAGCCGAAGCCGCGTACCGTGACGATCTCGACGTCGCTTTCCTCGAGCTTCTTGCGCACGCGGTGCACATAGACTTCGATGGCGGTGTCGCCGACCGTGTCGCCGCCTTCGCCGGCCGGGTGGGCGAAGGTGGCCAGGTGATCCTGGAGCTGTGCCTTGCTGACCACACGGCCCTGGCGCTGCAGCAGCAGTTCCAGCACCGCGAACTCGCGCGGCGACAGTTCCAGCGGCTTGCCGTCGATGAACATGCGGCGATCGTTGCCGGACAGGCGCAGCCGGCCCAGGCGCACGTCGCGATCGGGTACGGCTTCGCCGTGCTGGCTGCGGCGCAACAGCACACGCACGCGGGCCTCCAGCTCGGGCAGTGCGAATGGCTTGACGAGGTAGTCGTCGGCGCCGGCGTTCAGGCCGGAAAGCTTGTCTTCGAGCTCGTCGCGCGCGGTCAGGATGATGACGGGCGTGGTGCGGTTGCGGGCGCGGTAGCGCGCGAGCAGCGTCATGCCGTCAATACCGGGCAGGCCCAGGTCGAGGATGACAAGGTCATGCTGCTCGCGCAGCAGGTGCTCGGTGGCGTAGACGCCGTCATGGACCACGCGCACCTGGTGGCCGGCACGGGTCAGGCCGGCTTCGACGCCGCTCGCGATCTGGCGGTCGTCTTCGATCAGCAGGATACGCATGGCGGCAGTTCGGGCAGGACGTCGGACATGGCTGGATCAGCCGGGAAGGAAGACAGGAGGCGGCAGGCGCGGCGTGGCGCACACGCGGAACCGCGATCCACAGATTGTACAGGGCGAGGCCCTTGTCTTCCTTTCGGTTTGCCTACAGCCCTGACGACCGGAAGCCCGTGCGCCTTACTCCACGCGCAGCGAGGCCGCCGCGCGCTCAATGAAGTGGGCCAGGTCGATATCGCGCTGGGTCAGGCCGTTTGCGTCGTGGGTCGACAGCGTGATGTCGACGCGGTTGTAGACGTTGAACCACTCGGGGTGGTGGTCCGCCTTTTCAGCCTGGATGGCCACGCGTGTCATAAACGCGAATGCGGCGTTGAAATCGGGGAAGGTGAAACGCTTCTGGATTGCGTCGCGGTTGTCGACGTCGGTCCAGCCGGGCAGTTCGGCGAGCAGGGTGGCGCGCGCCTGGGGCGAGAGAGGTGTCATAGTGGGCTCGATCAGTGAAAAGAAAAAACCGGCCCGCCCTGGCGGGCATGCCGGCATTGTTTCATAAAGCGGGATGCCGCGTAGTGGCCGCCGATGGACCACAAACCGGCCGCCCGCTCAGATATCGTCGCTGTCGCCCCAGCCTTCGCGGGTGCCAACGTTGAGCACGAGGTCGCCGTCGATCACGTCGCCGGCGCCCAGCGTCGGCTGGTCACGCAGTTCCTGGTACAGCGGCTCGAAGTCCGGGCGGGTCGCGTCGAAGAGCTGCTCGAAGCTGTCGATCACGAAGTAGCTCTTCTGGAACGTGTCGATGCGGTAGCGCGTGCGCATGATGCGGCGCACGTCGAAGCCGATGCGGTTCGGGCTGGCCGAATCGAGGCTGTAGACCGACTCACCCTGGCTGGACAGGATGCCGGCGCCGTAGATGCGCAGGCCTTCGGGCGTGCGGATCAGGCCGAATTCCACCGTGTACCAGTACAGGCGCGAGAGCATGTCGAGCGCGCCCAGGCCATGGGCCTTGAGCCCGCCCTTGCCGTACGCCTCCATGTAGTCGGCGAAGACCGGGTTGATCAGCAGGGGCACATGGCCGAACACATCGTGGAAGCAGTCCGGTTCCTGCAGGTAGTCGAGCTGCTCGGGTTTGCGCATCCACCAGCTCGCCGGGAAGCGGCGGTTGGCCAGATGGTCGAAGAACACTTCGTCCGGCACCAGGCCCGGCACGGCCACGACCTGCCAGCCGGTGGCGCGCATCAGCGTTTCGTTGAGCTGGTCGAACTCCGGCACGTGGTCCTTCTCCATGCCGAGTGTGGCGAGGCCTTGCAGGAATTCATTGCTGACGCGCCCGCGCAGCATCGAAGCCTGGCGCTCGTAGAGCTTGCGCCAGATGGCGTGGTCGGTGCTGGTGTAGCGGTGGACCGGTTGCGCGATGGTGAAGTCCGGGCGCAGTTCCTGACCGGACAGCAGGCCGGCGTCGAACTGTTCCCTGAGCTTGTCGGTCATGGTGCCCTGAAAGGCACCGTCGAACTGGCCGGAAGCCTCGTGGGCGAGGGCGCTGGCGGTAGCGGACATCAGCTTTGTCTCCTGGGTTTGGCGTTATGCGCCGTGATATGCGGTTTATCTGCGTAGTTTAGGCGTGTGGTGCTGCAATTCGGCCGCAAAATGGGCTGCTTTGCGGACTCTCGTGCGTATAATCCGCGCTATATCGAGAGTGAATGCGGGAATCACGTATGGTGTCGCTTGACCAGTTTGACCTTGCCCTGATTGCGGCGCTGCAGGCAGACGGGCGCTCGACCCACCAGCAGCTCGCCGAGCGCGTACACCTGTCGCCGAGCCAGGTCGGCCGGCGGCTGGCCCGGCTGGAGGCCGATGGCGTCATCACGGGCTACCGCGTGAGCCTGTCGACCCAGGCGCTGGGGCTGGGCGTGCAGGTGTTCATCAGCGTCAAGCTGGCCCACCACGGCGACACCATCATCGAGCGCTTCGCCGAGGAGATCCTGCTGCTCGAGGAAGTGCAGGAGTGCTATTCCGTCGCGGGCGAGGCCGACTACCTGATTCGCGTGGTCGTGCCCGACCTCCCCACGCTGGCCGACTTCACCATGAAGCGGCTGATGCGCGTGCCCGGCGTGGAAAGCGTGCGTTCCAATATTGTCCTGACTGCGTTGAAGTCCGAAGGCGCCTTGCCGCTGTCTCACCTGCGCTGAAATATTTGTCGGCCGCCTTGCAGGTTTGCGTGCCGGCCTTGCACTCCTAAACGTCACATGTCACCCTCGCCGGGTGCTTTGACGGGAGGATCGCAGGATGAAGGGAATCGTTGCCCGACCGGGTCGGGGTGTCGGCAGGCAAGTCGCGCGGGCAAGCCGCGTGGCGATGGCCGGCGTGCTCGCATGGCTGTCCGTGTCTGCGGCGTTCGCGGCACAAGTGACACGCTTCTCGCCGGAAGGCACGGTTCCGCAGGTACGGCAGGTGGCGATCCGCTTCGACGAGGCGATGGTCCCCATGGGCGATGTGCAGGCGGCCGCGCCGGCGGCCATTGCCTGTACCGGCGCCGCCACGGCCGGACACGGACGCTGGGTCGATGCAAGCAACTGGGTATTCGATTTCGAACGCGACCTGCCTCCGGGCGTGCGGTGCTCGGTCCGGATGTCCGCGAGCCTGCGCAGCGCGGCCGGCAAGGCTTATGCGGGCAAGCCCGAGTACCGCTTCGAAACCGGCGGCCCGACCGTGGTGGCCAGCCGGCCATCCGGCGGCGAAATCGAGGAAGACCAGATATTCGCGCTGCGCTTCAACGGCGCTGCGACGGCGGCCTCCGTCCGCGACCATGCGTGGTGCCAGGCCGAAGGCCTTGGCGAACGCATTCCCGTGCGCCTGCTCACCGGCAAGGAGCGCGACGGCGTGCTCGACGCCATCTACTGGAAGCGCATCGCCAAGGACGCGCCCGACGCGATCCACCTGCTCGCTTGCCAGCAGCGGCTGCCGGCCGGCGCGCGCATGCAACTCGTGCTCGGCGCCGGGATTGCCACGCCTTCGGGCCTTGCCACGCGCGACGAGCGCCGCTTCGACTACACGGTGCGCGAACCGTTCACGGCGAGCTTCAGCTGCGAGCGCGAGCACGCGCAATCGCCGTGCACGCCGCTGCGCCCGATGACGGTGTCGTTCTCGGCGCCGATCTCGCGCAAGCTGGCCGAACACGTGGTACTGAAGACGCCGTCGGGCCCGCGCGCGCCGCAGTTCGAGGTGGATCTCGCGCCCGATGCGAACGTGACGTCGCTGACCTTCGCCGCGCCATTCGCCGAGAAGGCGAACTTCACGATCGAGATCCCGCGTGACCTCAAGGACGACAGTGGCCGCACGCTCGCCAATGCGGACCTGTTCCCGTTGAAGGTGTCGACGGCCTCGATGCCGCCGCTGGCCAAGTTCGCCGCAGCGCCGTTTGGCGTCGTCGAGCGTTTCGGCGAACTGCCCAAGGGCAAGGCGCCGGCTGACTATCCGTCGTTGCTGCCCGTCACGCTGCGCAATGTCGAAGCCGACCTGCAGGTCCGCGGCGTGCAGGCGCAGGCGGGCACGGTGATGAAGCTCAAGGTTGATGACGACGGCGCCGTGCTGCGCTGGCTCGGCCTGGTGCGCCGCATGCATGAAGCGAGCTGGACACGTGCCGAACTCGACGCGGTGTTGGCTGGCCGCTCGCCGTATGGCGTGAACAACCCGCGCAATGCCCCGTCGATCGAAACGCGTTCGGTGTCGCTGCTGGAACGCGCGCAGGGCGTGCAGAAGCTGTCGGTGCCCAAGCCTTCGGGCGATGCGCCGCGGCCGTTCGAAGTGGTTGGCATTCCGCTGCCTGAGCCGGGCTTCCATGTCGTGGAAATTGCCTCGCCGATGCTAGGCGAAGCGCTGCTCGGCAAGCGCGCGCCGATGTATGTGCGTACCGCCGCGCTGGTCACGAACCTCGGCGTTCATTTCAAGCTTGCGCGTGGCGATGGCGACGGCTCGATGAGCGGCCTTGCGTGGGTCACCGCGCTCGATGATGGCAAGCCGGTGCGCGACGCAGCCGTCGCAGTGCGTGACTGTTCAGGCCGCCTGCTTGGCGAAGGCCGCACCGACGCCAGCGGCGTGGTGCGCTTCGCGAAGCTCGACGATGTTCGCGGCCGCACCTGCGATGGCAACGGGCTGATGGGCTACTTCGTTTCCGCACGCATCGCTGCTACACATCCGGAAGCGCGTGGCAAGGCCGACATGGCCTTTGTCATGTCCGACTGGAACCGCGGCATCGAGACCTGGCGCTTCAACGTGCCGACCGATGCCAGCGCCACGCAGACCGTGCGTGCGCACACGGTGTTTGACCGCACGCTGTTGCGCGTGGGGGAAACCGTGTCGATGAAGCATTTCATCCGTTCGGAGACCGCGCAGGGCTTCGCGTTGCCGCCGGAGAACCGCAAGCTGCCGGAGACCGTGGTGATCCGCCATGAAGGCAGCGGCCAGACCTATGAGTTGCCGCTGCAGTGGCGTAACACCGCCACGGGTGGACGCAGCGCCGAAAGCAGCTTCCAGGTGCCGCCCGCGGCGAAGCTTGGTGTCTACAACGTAGCGCTGCAGGCCGAAGGCAGTGGGGATGGCAGCGACAGCAGCGCGCGTACCTATTCCAGCGGAAGCTTCCGCGTCGAGGCGTTCCGGCTGCCGGTGCTGACCGGCACGCTGCAGGCGTCGGGCGGCAAGGGCGGCGCCGTGGTCGCGCCGGCCGAACTGCCGGTCGGGGTCGAGGTGCACTACGTATCTGGCGGCGGCGCGGCCGGCCTTCCGGTGCGTGTGTCAGCGCTGTTGCGCGACAAGTGGATCAACTTCCCCGGTTATGACGAGTACTCGTTCAGTCCGCCGCGCCCCACGCGCGAGAGCGCATCGGGCGACGAGGAGATGAGCGATGTCGATGAAGGCCAGGCACGCGATGGCGCACAGAAGCTGATTGCCGACAAGCTGCCACTGACGCTGGACAAGAACGGCAACGGCAGCGTCACGCTGCGCAAGATGCCGAAGATCGATGCGCCACGCGATCTTGTGCTGGAAGCCGGTTTCGCCGATCCCAATGGCGAAGTCCAGACGTTGCGCCAGACCGTACCGGTGTGGCCATCGGCTGTCGTGGCGGGCATCCGCACCGAGGGTTGGGTCTCGGTGAAGCAGAAGCTGGCCGTGCATGGCCTGGTACTCGATACGCAAGGCAAGCCGGTCGCCGATGCGCCGGTGAAGTTCAATGCGCGCGCACGCATCACCACGTCGACGCGCAAGCGTGTGGTCGGCGGCTTCTATCGCTACGACAACCGCAGCGAGAGCCGCGACCTCGGTACCGTGTGCGAAACGCGTACCGATGTGCAGGGGCGTGCGCGTTGCGATGTCACGCTGGACCAGGCCGGCCAAGTCGAGCTGGTTGCGATTGCACGCGACAAGGATGGCCGCAGCGCGCAGGCCGCATCGACCGTGTGGGTCACGCGCCAGGGCGAACTGTGGTTCGGCGGCGAGAACCATGACCGCATCGACGTGCTGCCCGAGAAGAAGCAGTATGCGCCCGGCGATACCGCGGTGTTCCAGGTGCGCATGCCGTTCCGCCAGGCTACCGCGCTAGTCGCGGTCGAGCGTGAAGGCGTGCTCGAAACGCAGGTGGTCGAACTCAACGGCAGTGATCCGACGGTGCGCGTGAAGGTCAAGCCGGAGTGGGGACCTAACGTGTACGTCTCGGTGATGACGATCCGCGGGCGTCTGCACGAAGTGCCGTGGTATTCGTTCTTCACGTGGGGCTGGCGCCAGCCGGGCGAATGGTGGCGGGCGTTCCGCAGTGAAGGCAAAGAGTACGCGGCGCCGACGGCATTGGTCGATCTTTCGCGGCCGGCGTTCCGGCTGGGACTCGCGGAGATCCGCGTCGGCAACGAGGCGCACCGGCTCGATGTGACGGTGACGCCGGATAAGGCGTCCTATTCCGTGCGAGGCAAGGCGCGCGTGGCGCTGCAAGTGAAGCTGCCGGACGGCAAGCCCGCCGCCAACGGCGAAATCGCACTGGCTGCAGTCGATCAGGCGCTGCTCGAACTGATGCCGAACAATAGCTGGGATCTGCTCGACGCGATGCTGCAGCGGCGCAGCTATGGCGTGGAGACCTCCACCGCGCAGATGGAGATCATCGGGCGCCGCCACTATGGGCGCAAGGCGGTGCCGGCTGGCGGTGGCGGCGGCAAGAGCCCGACACGCGAGCTGTTCGACACGCTGCTGCTGTGGAACCCGCGCGTGCAGCTGGATGCCCAGGGCAGGGCCACGGTGGACGTGCCGCTCAACGATTCTCTGACGAGCTTCCGTATCGTTGCGGTCGCGGATCTTGGCGTGGGACGCTTCGGCACCGGCAGCGCAACCATTGCAGCGACTCAGGATCTGCAGGTGATATCTGGCCTGCCAATGCTGATACGCGAGGATGATCGCTACCGTGCCATGTTTACGCTACGCAATACGACAAAGCGCGGGATGACGGTGCAAGCGAGCGCACGTGCCACGCTGGTCGGCAACGCCAACGCACTGCCTGTGCAGACCGTGCAGATTCCCGCGGGCGAAGCGCGCGAGATCGGCTGGGATGTCACTGCGCCCGCGCTGCTCGCGTTCTCGCGCAGCGGCACGGTGCAATGGGAAGTGCAGGCTGCCGAGCAGGGCTCCGGCGGCGCGACGGATCGCATCAAGGTGTCGCAGCAGATCGTGCCGGCAGAGCCTGTGACAGTGCAGCAGGCCACCCTGGCGCAGCTCACACCGCAATTGAGTGTGCCCGTGAAGGCGCCGCCGGGCGCGCTTGCCGATCCGACCGGCAAGGTGCGCGGCGGCTTGCAGGTGAACCTGCAGTCGTCGCTCGCGGGCGGCATGCCGGGCGTGCGCGAGTGGTTCGTAAACTACCCGTTCAGCTGCCTGGAGCAACGCACGTCCAAGGCCATCGGCCTGGCCGACGGCACGGCGTGGGAAGCGCTGATGAACCAGTTGCCTTCCTACCTCGATGCGAACGGCCTGACCGCGTACTTCCCGCTGCGCAGCGACAGCCAGAGCGGCAGCGTTGCGCTGACGGCTTACCTGCTGTCGATCAGCGATGAAGCGGCACGTGCTGGCCTGACGTTGCGCGTGCCGGATGAGCTGCGGACGCAGATGGAGCGCGGACTGGTGGCCTTCGTCGAAGGCCGCATCCGTCCCGACGCGTGGGCGCCGTCGTCGGCGACGATGGACCTGGAAGTCCGCAAGCTCGCCGCGCTCGAAGCGCTGTCGCGCACCGGCCATGCGCAGGCGCGCATGCTCGGCTCGATCCAGATTCTGCCCGCGCAATGGCCTACATCGGCGCTGATCGACTGGACCCTGCTGCTGACGCGCATGCAGGACATTCCGCAACGCGAGGCACGCCTGGCCGAGGCGCAGCAGTTGCTGCGCGCGCGACTGATGGTGCAAGGCACGCGGCTGGCCTTCTCGACCGAGCGCAGTGACGACTGGTGGTGGCTGATGTCAGGTGGCGATGTGAACGCGGCACGCCTGCTCGCGCTGGCTGCGGAACTGCCAGGCTGGAAGGACGACGCGCCGCAGCTTGCTGTAGGCCTGATCGGACGGCAGGTGCGTGGTGCGTGGGGCACGACCAATGCCAATGCATGGGGCATGCTCGCCATCACGCGCTTTGCGCAGGTGTTCGAGAAGACGCCGGTGGCTGGCACTACGCGCATGTCGGTCAGCGGTTCTGGCGAATCCGCACGCAGCGTCGACTGGAGCCGTGCACAGCGTCGCGACGGGGTGGCGCAGGGCAGCGTCGATCTGCCGTGGCCGGGCGGCGAAAGCGGTGGCACGCTGCAGCTTGAGCATGCTGGCGCGGGACATCCGTGGGCGACAGTGCGAGCGATGGCGGCGGTGCCGCTGTCCGGTCCGCTGGCTGCGGGCTATCGTGTGCGCCGCACAGTGACGCCTGTGGAGCAGGCCGTGTCCGGCAAGTGGTCGCGCGGCGACACGTATCGCGTGAAGCTGGAGGTCGATGCGCAGGCCGACATGACGTGGGTGGTGATCAGCGATCCGATACCGGCCGGTGCAACGATCCTCGGCAGCGGGCTCGGCCGCGATTCGGAAATCGCCACGCGCGGCGAACGGCGCAAGGGCATGGCATGGGCCGCCTATACCGAACGTACGCCACAGGCCTATCGCGAGTACTACGAGTACCTGCCCAAGGGCAGCATCTCGGTCGAGTACACGGTGCGCCTGAACAATGCGGGCGACTTTGCCCTGCCGCCGACGCGCGTCGAAGCGATGTACGCGCCAGACGTGTTTGGCGCCGCACCGAACGCGCGCCTGACTGTGGGGGCCCGCCCATGAGCTGGCTCGCGCTGATGATGCCGGCGCGCGTGCGCGAGTGGTGGCTGGCCGGCACATTAGCGGGCGTGGTCTACGGTGCGTTGCTGCTGCAGGTATCGATGGAATTGCCGGAAGGCGCGCCACTGACCGGGCACATCGCGATGCAGCCCGTGTGGAAGACGGCAATGGCGCTGATGCTGGCGCGCGCGGCGTGGTTCCACCGGCCGCTGTCCGAGCGGCGCTGGCTCGTGGTTGCGCTGGTGTTCTCGGCGATCGGCGATTTCCTGCTCGCGGTGCCCGCGCTGCGCATTTCGTTCGTCGGCGGGCTTGGTGCTTTCCTGCTCGCACATCTGGCGTACTTGCGGATTCTGGTGCCGCTTGCGGGCGACTCGCGCTCGCATCGGCTGATTGCATGTGGCGCGCTGATCGGCGTGGCGGGCACGATGCTGGGCCGCTTCTGGCCTAATCTTGGCACGCTTGCCGAGGGGGTGACGGTCTATGTCGTCATACTTGCGGCGATGGCGTGCAGCGCGCTTGTGGCAAAGTTGCCCACACCGCTGACTGCGCTGGGCGCACTGTGTTTCGTAGCGTCCGACATGATGATCGGCATCGCGCGGTTCCTGGTGCCGTTCGACAGTTTCCAGCTCGGTATCTGGTGGACGTATTGGGCGGCACAGGTGCTGATCGTCGCGGGCATTGTGGCGAATCGTGGAGAGCGGGGGGGATGAAAAGGCCGGCAGCACATCGTGCGGCAGTTGTCATGTTTGCGATTGCGCTGACATGCACAACACTCCCCGCCCATGCACTTCCAAGCTTCACCCAAGTCCGCGCAGACTGGCGAAGCTCCGACCTCGTCATCACCGATCGCAACGGCGAAACCGTGGCGCGCATACGTGACGATTTCCGCGTGCGCCGCGGTGATTGGGTCACCCTGCAGGAAACCTCGCCGGCGTTGCGCACGGCCATCGTGCTGTCGGAGGACAAGCGCTTCTACGCACACAGCGGCGTCGACTGGCAAGGCGTGGCTGCAGCGGCCTGGGCCAATCTCTTTAACACGCGGACGCGCGGTGCTTCCACGCTGACGATGCAACTGGCAGGCCTGCTCGATGAGGACCTGCGCAGGCCGAGCGCCGCGGGGCAGGGCCGCAGCGTCACGCAGAAGCTCGGACAGGCTGCCGGCGCCGCGTCGCTGGAACGAAGCTGGAGCAAGGACCAGATCCTTGAAGCCTATCTGAACCTCGTGCCGTTCCGTGGCGAACTTGTCGGGCTGTCGGCGATGTCGCAAGTGTTGTTCGGCAAGTTTCCGGAGGGACTGGACGCGCGTGAATCGGCGCTGGCCGTGGCGCTCGTGCGTGCGCCCAACGCAAAGGCAGCGCAGGTGTCGCGCCGCGCATGCGGCATCCTGCGCGAGATGCGCTTGCCGCGCGAGTGCGAGGGGCTGGAAGGCTTTGCACAACTGGCATTGCTGCGCTCAGGCACCGTCGCGCAGCGCGGCACGGCAGCGTCGCCGCAGCCGAGGCAACTCGCACCGCATCTTGGTCGTATGCTGGCGAGTCAGGCGCGTGCGCAACCACGGACAGATCTGGCGCAGTCGTACCTTCGATCGACGCTTGACGCAGATCTCCAGCGCGTGGCCACGGCGAGCCTGCAGCGGCATCTGCGCGAACTGGCCGGACGCCATGTGGAAGACGGCGCCGTGGTGGTGATCGACAACGCGAGCGGCGACGTGCTGGCCTACGTGGGCTCGTCCGGCGAGTTGTCCGGTGCGTCGGAAGTCGATCATGCACAGGCGCTGCGCCAGGCGGGTTCAACGCTGAAACCATTCCTGTACGAGCAGGCGCTGGAAGAACGGCGGCTGACGGCTGCTTCGCTGCTCGACGACCGGCCTGTCAACCTGCCGGTCGGCGGCGGGCTGTACGTGCCGCAGAACTACGACCATCGCTACGCGGGCTGGGTCAGTACGCGCGCGGCGCTTGCTGCTTCGCTGAACGTGCCCGCGGTGCGCACGCTCGTGATGGTGACACCGCACCGCTTTTACAAACGCTTGGTGTCGCTGGGACTGCCGTTGACAGAAGCCGGCGACTACTACGGATATAGCCTTGCGCTCGGCAGCGCCGATGTGTCGCTGCTGGCGCTGACCAACGCGTATCGCGCGCTTGCCAACAGCGGTCGCTATGCACCGGTGCGCATGCGTGCGGGCATGGCGGCAGTGCCGACTACGGCGGTGATGGCGCCAGCAGCGA
Source organism: Cupriavidus pinatubonensis (assembly GCF_019602855.1). Lineage (GTDB taxonomy): Bacteria > Pseudomonadota > Gammaproteobacteria > Burkholderiales > Burkholderiaceae > Cupriavidus > Cupriavidus pinatubonensis. Next base: position 3,792,000 of record NZ_CP080767.1, on the reverse strand, counting down.
GCTACGTGATCGGCGACATCCTGTCCGACCGCCACGCACGGGCGCGCACGTTCGGGCTCGACAGTCCGCTGACCACGCGTTTCTGGACTGCGGTGAAGACCGGTACGAGCAAGGACATGCGCGACAACTGGTGCATCGGCTGGTCACGGCGTTATACCGTTGGCGTGTGGGTTGGCAATGCGAGCGGGGCCAGCATGCATGACGTATCGGGGGTATCCGGCGCGGCGCCGGTCTGGCATGACGTGATGGAGGCGCTGCACCGTTCGCAGCCGAGCATGGCGCCTGCGGCGCCGGCGGGCGTGGAGCGCGTCGCGCTGGCGTTTGACGATGACCTCGAGCCAGCGCGTGAAGAAGTGTTTCTCGTTGGTACGGCCCAGACACGTGTCGGCGTGGGGATGTCGTCAGCGCGATCTGGCGTGCCGGCCATTGCCAATCCGGCCAACGGCACGGTGTTTGCGCTGGACCCTGACATGCCGCCGTCGGCGCAACGTGTGTGGTTCCACGCCGAAGGCGTAACGGGCCAGACCGCGCGTTCTGTGACGTGGCGCATGGATGGCAAGCCGCTTGGGCGTGGCGGTGAAGTGGCGTGGCTGCCGTGGCCCGGCCGGCATCAGGTTGAGTTGCTCGACGCCGCGGGCAAGGTGGTGGACCGTATCGGCATTGAAGTGCGCGGGGCAAGCGTGCGTGCTCCCGCCGCGCAAACGGGGCGCGGCGCTCGCTGATCCTGCGCGTGGTACCTTGAACCAGTCGCACGCCTCGCAGCGCTTCAAGCTGGCGTGCATTCGTCGCCGCGCGCGACGCCAACCGACAGGAGCAAGCATGACCGGAAACGCCAACCCCGCTGCGAGCGTTGCAACCCGCCAGCTAGGCAACCATGGCCCCACGGTCTCGGCCATCGGCCTTGGCTGCATGGGCATGAGCGATTTCTACGGCGCGCATGACGATGCCGAGTCGATCCGCACGATCCACCATGCGCTCGATCGCGGCATTACGCTGCTCGATACCGCGGACATCTATGGGCCGCATACCAATGAAGAACTCGTGGGCCGTGCCATCGCCGGGCGTCGCGAGCAGGTCGTGCTCGCGACCAAATTCGGCATCGTGCGAGATTTGTCGAAACCCGCAGCGCGTGGCGTCAATGGCCGCCCCGAGTATGTGCGCGCGAGCTGCGAGGCAAGTTTGAAGCGCCTCGGCGTAGAGCACATCGATTTGTACTACCAGCACCGCGTCGATCCGGAGGTGCCGATCGAGGAAACCGTGGGCGCGATGGCCGAACTCGTGAAGGCCGGCAAGATCCGCTGGATCGGGCTGTCCGAGGCCGGCGCGCAAACCCTCGAACGCGCGCACAAGGTGCATCCGGTCACGGCCTTGCAGAGCGAGTATTCGTTGTGGACGCGCGATGTGGATACCGACGGCATCCTCGCTACGTGCGAGCGGCTGGGCATTGGCTTCGTGCCCTATAGCCCGCTGGGCCGCGGCTTCCTGACGGGCGCGATCCGCAGCCCCGAGGACTTCGATGCGGACGATTTCCGCCGCACCAACCCGCGCTTCATGGGCGAAAACTTCGCGCGCAACCTGGCGCTTGTCGACAAGGTGCGCGCACTGGCGGACGCAAAAGGCTGCACGCCGGCGCAGCTCGCGCTTGCCTGGGTACTGGCGCGCGGTCCGCAGATCGTGCCGATTCCCGGTACGCGCCGCATCGCCAATCTGGACGACAACCTCGGCGCGCTGGACGTGCGGCTCGATGCAAAGGAGCTGGCGGATATCGATGCCATTTTCCCGGCCGGCGCAGCGGCGGGTACGCGCTATGCCGAGCATGTGATGCCGATGCTGGCACGCTGATTCGGGTGCAGGGCCTGCCGCATAATGGCGGGTCCTGAACCGACCTGCCGGAGTGTCCGCATGGCCCTGATTCCCCTCGATGCCGCCAGCACGGCGGCGCGCCTGCCTTATCCCGAACTCGCCGGGGCGATCGCCGACATGCTGGGCGAGTTGCGCGATGGCACCGCCATGGCGCCGCCGCGTATCGCGCTGCCGGTCGGCGACGCGCAGGGCGGGGCGGGCACGCTGCTGGTGATGCCGGCGCGCAACCGGCGGCTGGTGATGACCAAGAACATCACGGTGCATCCCGATAATCCGCGTCGCGGGCTGCCGAATATCCTCGGCGAGGTCGTGGTCGCTGACGCGCATACGGGCGAGCGCCTCGCAATGCTGGATGGTCCCACCGTCACCGGTCGACGCACCGCCGCTGTGTCGTTGCTGGCGGCGCAGCGCTTTGCGGCGCAGCCGGACGGCGAACTGCTGATCATCGGTGCCGGCGTTCAAGCGATGACCCATCTGGAAGCCTTCATCGCTGGATTGCCGGTACGTCGCGTGTGGCTGCATTCGCGCACGCGCGACAAGGCCGAAGCGCTGGCCGCGCACGCTGGCTCGCTCGGCGTGACGGCGGAGGTGACCGATGATGTTGCATCCGTGCTGCCGCGCGTGTCGATGGTGGTGACCGTCACGTCGAGCCTCAGTCCGGTACTGCCCGACATCGATAGCGGTCTGTGGCAAGAGCACCACTTCATTGCCGCGGTCGGCGCGTTCCGTCCGGACATGTGCGAACTGCCGCCAGCGCTGTGCCATGCGGCGTCGGCCAGCGGGCGCCTGCTCGCCGATACGCTGTTCGGCATCGAGGAAGAGGCTGGTGACTTGTTGCAGGCGGGCATCGACTGGTCGACCGTGCAGCCGTTCGAAACAGCGATCCTGCAGGCGGATGCCATCCGCGCCCGCCGCAGCAGCCCGCTCGTGTTCAAGAGCGTCGGCTACGCGCTGTGGGACCTGGCGGCCTGCGTGCTGGCCAGCCGCCCGGACTAGCCTGCGTCCGCCCCGAGCCAGGCACGAAACAGCTCGCGCGCGGGCTCCAGGTACTCGGCAACCGATTCGCTGCAACCGCCGGCATACCAGTGGCAGTAGCAGCCATGGAACGTGGCCAGCATCAGCCGTGCCATCGCGGCTGGCATCGGACGATGCGGTTGCGAGAACGCGTCGACAAGCTGCCGCACATGACTGTCCCAGCCGCGCCGGATCTCGGCGCGCACGCTGGCCGGCACGCTGCCCGAGAACAGCATGCCGAGCACCACACCCTTGGCTTCGGGGTTGGCGGTGAAAGCCTGCGCGACCTGATTGAAGACGCGGTCCAGCCGCCGCTGAGGCGTTTCGCCGGCACGCACGTCCGGTTCTATCTCTTGGGCGATTTGCTGGAACAGGCTGGTGGCCGCCTCTGCCAGCAACATCTCCTTGCTGCCGAAATGCCATAGCAGACTGCTCTTGGCCACGCCGGCGCTCGCAGAAATCTGGTCGAGCGTGACGTCGGCGTAGCCATGTGCGCGTATCAGGTCGCGCGTGACCTCCAGCACGCGCTGGCGGGTCTCGAGGCCACGGCGGTTTTTCGGATTGGCGTGCGGCGAGAGAGAGGACACGGGCATGAGGGGACCAAATATGTCGTTTGAATCACTAACAGGCTCGGCGGCGCAAAACACAGCCGCTCGGCATTTGACAGTGTGACGCGATTCGAACCAAACTTCGGGATTGTACTGAACGTTCAGCACAATGCGCCCCCGCTGGTGGGCGGCAACTTTCCGTTTTGCCGCCTTGTTGCGTGAGCAGGCTCGCACTGAGCCCATGTCTCAAGGAGAACCGAATGATTTATCGATACGCAGCGCTCGCTGCTGCTGCCATGTGCCTGTTGGGGCCGGTACACGCGGCCGAAAGTCCGAAGGCGGCGACGGCTGCCACAGCAAAGGCCAACGCCGCGGTCCTGCAGCAGTTGCCGTTTGCCAACCGGCAGGATTTCGAGGATGCGCAGCGCGGCTTCCTCGGTACGCTGGACAGCAACGAAATCCGCGATGCGCAGGGGCGCGTGGTCTGGTCGCTTGATACGTACGCATTTCTGCGCGATGCCAGAGCACCGGACACGGTCAACCCGAGCCTGTGGCGTCAGGCCCAGCTCAACATGAACAACGGCTTGTTCCGGGTCACTGACCGCATTTACCAGGTGCGCGGACTCGACATCTCGAACATGACGATCATCGAGGGCGATACCGGGCTGATCATCATCGACCCGCTTACCTCGAAGGAAACGGCGCACGCGGCGCTGGATCTTTACTACAAGCATCGACCGAAGAAGCCCGTGGCGGCAGTGATCTACACCCATAGCCATGGTGACCACTTCGGGGGCGTGAAGGGCGTGACCACCGACGAGGAGGTGAAGGCTGGCCGCGTGAAGGTGCTGGCACCTGAAGGTTTCATGGAGGAGGCAGTCAGCGAGAACGTCTTCGCGGGCAATGCAATGGGGCGCCGCGCGCAGTACATGTACGGTGTCAACCTGCCGAGGGCGGCCAACGGCCATGTCGACTCGGGACTGGGCAAAGCGGTGTCCCGCGGCACCATCACGCTGATCGCGCCGACCGACCTGATCGCGAAGACCGGAGAGACGCGCACGATCGACGGCGTGCAGATCGAGTTCCTGATGGCGCCCGGCACCGAGGCGCCGGCCGAGATGCTGATGTACTTCCCGCAGTGGAAGGCGCTGTGCGCGGCCGAGGACGCTACCCACAACATGCATAACCTGTACACCATCCGCGGCGCACAGGTGCGCGACGCCAACCAGTGGTGGCGCGCGCTGGACGAGACCATCGACCGCTTCGGCGGCCGTACCGAGGTCCTGTTCGCGCAGCACCACTGGCCGAAGTGGGGCCAGCAGAACATCGTGACGTACCTGGGCAACCAGCGTGATGGCTACAAGTACATCCACGACCAGTCGCTACGCCTGGCCAACCAGGGCTTCACGCCGGCCGAGATCGGCGAGCGCGTGAAGCTGCCACCGTCGCTGGCGAGCCAGTGGGACCTGCGTGACTACTACGGCACGGTGAACCACAACGCCAAGGCGGTCTACCAGCGCTACCTCGGCTGGTATGACGCCAATCCGGCCAACCTCTATCCGCTTCCGCCCGAAGAATCGGCCCGGCACTATGTTCAGTTCATGGGCGGGGCCGACAAGGTGATCGAACAGGCGAGGGCTTCATTTGCGCGTGGCGAGTACCGCTGGGTGGCCGAGGTCATGAAGCAGGTCGTGTTTGCCGACCCGTCCAACCAGGTGGCGCGCAATCTCGAAGCGGACGCGCTCGAGCAGCTTGGCTACCAGACCGAATCGGCCACGTGGCGCAGCGCTTTCCTGAGCGGTGCGCAGGAACTGCGCAATGGCCTATCGAAGGATTCAGGCGCGCGCACCTCCAGCCCCGATGTGCTGAATGCCATGACCGACACCATGCTGCTGGATTACCTGGCGATCCGCCTGAATGGCGAGCGCGCGGCGGGCCAGAAGCTCGCCATCAACTGGGTCCAGCCCGATACGGCCAAGCGCTACGCACTGACTGTGGATAACGGCGTGTTCCGGTACAAGGCCGATGCCCAGCACCAGAACCCGCAGGTGACGCTGAGCATCCCTCGCATGGCGCTGATGGGGGTGCTTGCCGGCCAGACCACGCTGTCGGCCGAGGTGCAAGCCGGACGCGCGCGTGTCGACGGCGATGCCGGCGCGCTGCGCACGTGGGTGGGGCTGATGGACAAGTTCGACACCAACTTCGCCATCGTGACGCCCTGACGCAACAGCGGTGCTCAGGGGTGGCGGCCCGATGGAGAACCAGCCGCCGCCCTCGTAAAACCACGTATATTCGAGGGTTTTTCGCGCGACACCGCAAAAGCGTTGCGCGGATGCTGCGGTACCGGAGGCCAAGGTCAGCCTCGATGCGATTTTCTTAATGGTTAACCCTTCCTTTAGGGGAGTCCTTCTACGAATCAGTGTCGTCGATGAAACAGTCCCGCTGCTGCAGGCCGGATAATGCCTCCGGCAGCAACCCGAATGAGGAGTATGAGGACTATGAAATCGAACTATAAGAAGATGCTGGCGGCAGGCGCTGTCATGGCGCTGGCAGGTACGGCACAGGCGCAATCCGCGGGCAGCAATATCGTGAGCCTGGGCTGGTTCCGCGTGATGCCGAACAGCTCGGCCGATCCGCTGACGGTGGACAGCATCAATGGCCGTCCGGTCAATATGACCCGGGCAAACACGGGCGCCAGTATCGAGAGTGCCGATACGCTGGGTATCGCCTTCGAGCATTACTTCACGGACAACATCTCGGCCGAACTGGTCGCAGGCATTCCGCCCAAGCATGACGTCAAGGGCACCGGCGACTATGGCCAATATGGCAAGCTGGGCTCGGTCAGGCAGTGGAGCCCGGCGGTGGTGGTGAAGTACCACTTCTTCGATGCCAAGACGAAATTTCGACCCTATGTCGGCCTGGGGGTGAACTACACCTGGTTCACGGACGAAACCATCACCAACCAGGACTTCGTCAACCACGCCTTCGGTATTCCCGGCGCCAAGATGACCGCCAATGCGGAAAGCTCGTGGAACCCGGTGTTCAACGTGGGCGCGAGCTACGCCATCACTGACAACTGGTTCGTGGGCCTGTCGGTTTCCTACCTGCCCTTGTCTACCCGTGCCACCCTCACCACCCAGGCGAACGGGGTGACGATCGTGTCGCACACCAAGATCAAGATCGATCCGGTGGTGACTTTCCTGAGCGTGGGCTACAAGTTCTGATTTCCGTCAGGACGTATCCAGGAACGAAGAACGGGGCGCCTTGTGCGCCCCGTTTTCTTTGCTTCACTGGCAGGTTGCAGCGCGCTTTACGCCGCCGACTTCACCGGGTACCCGGCCTCTTCGATGGCTGCGCGCAGCGCTTGCACATCCGCGCCGCTTTCCACCTTGACCGACTGGGCCGGTACATCGGCATTCACGCGTGCGGCGGGATCAACGCCCTGCACGGCGCGCGTAATGGCGCCCACGCAGTGGTTGCAGGACATGCCTTCGACCTGGAACTGGATCATGGCTGGGACCTCCTGATTGAGATGGACTGGCGGCACGATCGCCGCGACGGACGTAGTGTGAACCTTCCCATGGTGGGAAGCGCAAGCACAAACCTCCAATGAATATCGAAAAGCGCATCATGCGACACTCGAATCGTCATTGACCTTCCTATGATGGTAAGGTCCATCATGCAGTAACCGAAACCGAGGACGAGTCCATCAATGTCGAATGCCAGCCTTTCCCCCACCTTGACGGGCAGCCAGGCGCCGGAGTGGCGGCTGCCGATCGACGGCATGACCTGCGCGTCGTGCGTGCGGCGTGTCGAGAATGCGCTGGCCAAGGTGCCCGGCGTGCAGGACGTGGCCGTGAACCTTGCCACCGAGCAGGCCACGCTCCATGCGGACAGCGGCGCCGTGCTGCCGGCCGCAGCCAAGGCCGTGGCGGATGCCGGCTATGAAGTGCCACGCGAGACGGTAGAACTCAATATCGCAGACATGACCTGCGCTTCCTGCGTGGGCCGTGTCGAACGCGCGCTGCGCGCCGTGCCAGGTGTGCTTGATGCCCAGGTCAACCTTGCTACCGAACGCGCGAGCGTGACCCTGCTGCGCGGCGCCGCCGATGCCGATTCGCTCGCCGCCGCGGTCGCGCGCGCGGGCTACGGTGCAATCCCGGTCACCGAAACGCTGCCATCGGCTGCGCCGGGCGATGCCGCACGCGACTTCTGGACCGGTCCATGGCCGGTGATCTTCTCGGCGGCGCTTTCCGTGCCGCTGGTCGCACCGATGGTGCTCGAATGGTTCGGCATGCACTGGATGCTGCCGGGCTCGGTGCAGTGGCTGCTTGCCACGCCGGTGCAGTTCGTGTTTGGCTGGCGCTTCTACAAGGCCGGCTGGAAGGCAGTGCGCGCCCGCGCCGGCAATATGGACCTGCTGGTGGCGCTGGGCACGAGCGCTGCCTATGGCCTGTCCCTGTGGCTGATGTGGCGCATGCCGGACGGCATGCCGCATCTCTACTTCGAAAGCGCCGCGGTGGTCATCACGCTCGTGCGGCTGGGCAAATGGCTGGAGACGCGGGCCAAGCGCCAGACCGCCGATGCCATCCGCGCGCTCGCCGCGCTGCGACCCGACACCGCTCGCGTGCGCCGCGACGGCCAGGAAGTGACGGTGCCGCTGGGATCGGTGCGTGTGGGGGACGAAGTGGTGGTGCGTCCGGGCGAGCGTATCCCCGTCGATGCCGTGGTGATCGAAGGCAGCAGCCATGCCGATGAATCGATGCTGACCGGCGAAAGCGTGCCCGTACCGAAGGGCCCCGGCGACAAGCTCACCGGCGGCGCCATCAATTTCGAAGGGCTGCTGGTAGCGCGCACTGTCGCGGTGGGCGCCGAGACCGTGCTTGCTCGCATCATCCGCATGGTCGAGCATGCGCAGGCGGCCAAGGCACCGATCCAGCGCCTGGTCGACCAGGTCAGCGCGGTGTTCGTGCCGGTGGTGCTGGGCATTGCGCTGGTGACGCTGCTCGGCTGGGGCCTGTTCGCGGGCGACTGGGAAACGGCACTGCTCAATGCGGTGGCAGTGCTGGTGATCGCCTGCCCGTGCGCGCTGGGGCTCGCCACGCCAACCGCGATCATGGCCGGCACCGGCGCCGGTGCGCGCGCGGGCATTCTGATCAAGGATGCAGAGGCGCTCGAGATTGCCCATCGCGTGAGCGTGGTGGCGTTCGACAAGACCGGCACGCTGACCGTGGGCCGGCCGGAAGTGGTGGCGCTGCACGCCGCCGACCCGGAGGATGCCGACGGCGCCAGGCTGCTGGCGCGGCTGGCGGCACTTCAGGCAGGAAGCGAGCACCCGCTGGCGCGCGCGGTGCTGAATGCGGCGCAAACGCGCGGCATCACCGCACCCGCGGCCACTGATGTGCAGGCGTTGCCGGGGCGCGGCATTGCCGGCGTGGTCGACGGGCAAGCGCTGCAGCTCGGCAGCGAACGGCTGCGCGAAGCGCTCGGCGCTGATGCGGGTACGCTGCAGGCGGCGGCGGAACGCCTGCGCGACGAGGGTCGCACGGTGTCGTGGCTGGTGGAAACGCAGCCGCCACGCGTCACTGGCCTGGTGGCGTTTGGCGATGCCATCAAGCCCGGCGCACCCGCGGCCATTGCGCGGCTGCGCGCAGCCGGCGTGCGCACGGTGATGCTGACCGGCGACAACAAGGGCGCCGCGGCACGCGTGGCCCAGGCGCTCGGTCTCGATGAAGTACAGGCCGAGGTACTGCCCGAAGACAAGGCGGCGCGTGTGCGTGCGCTCGGCCAGGATGGCGCGGTGGTGGCCATGGTCGGCGATGGCATCAACGATGCGCCAGCGCTGGCCGCGGCCGATGTCGGCATTGCGATGTCCACTGGTACCGATGTCGCCATGCACGCAGCGGGGATCACGCTGATGCGCGGGGATCCGGCGCTCGTCGCCGACGCGCTGGCCGTGTCACACCGCACCGTGCGCAAGATTCGCCAGAACCTGTTCTGGGCGTTCTTCTACAACGTGGTCGGCATTCCGCTGGCTGCGGCAGGGCTGCTGAACCCGGTGGTCGCCGGGGCCGCGATGGCGTTCTCGAGCGTGAGCGTCGTCAGCAACGCGTTGCTGCTGCGGCGCTGGCATCCGGGTGGCGAGACGGGTGAAACAGGAGCAAAGGCATGAATATCGGCGAGGCAGCGGACGCCTCTGGCGTTTCGGCGAAGATGATCCGGCACTACGAGTCCATCGGCCTGGTCGATGCGCCGCCGCGCACCGAAGGCGGCTACCGCCGCTACGACGAGCGCGCCGTGCATACCTTGCGCTTCGTGCGGCGCGCCCGTAGTCTCGGGTTCTCGCTCGAGGAGATCCGCGGGCTGCTGTCGCTGTGGCATGACCGCCGGCGCGCCAGCGCAGATGTGAAGGCGATGACGCTGCGGCATGTGGCGGACCTGGAAAAGCGGATTGCCGAACTTGCCGCGATGCGCGATACGCTGCGCGCGCTGGCCGAGGCCTGCAGCGGCGACGACCGGCCCGATTGCCCCATCCTCGCCGACTTCGCGCAGCCCGATGACCATGCGCATTGCCATGGTGAGGGCGCATGTAGCGGTACGGTGGCGGACGAACAATAATCAGAAACGCAATGCCCCCGCGCCGGTCGGGCGGCATCGGGAGGAGACCCGCGGATGGACAAGCCCATGACGGAAAACCCCGTTCATCCTGCTGAAGCAGGCCCATCCGGTCCTGCGGACGCGGCTGGCAAAGCGCCCGGTCTTGCAGCAGTAGAAAGCCGCCAGCGTATGCGCGACGGCACCGAACTGCTGCTGCGCACCTGGGAACCGGATCCGTGCATGTTCCCCGAAACGGTCGGCTGCGTGTTGCTCGTCCATGGGCTGGCTGAGCACTGCGGCCGCTACCAGCATGTGGCCGAGGTGCTGTGCGGATTGGGCCTGCGTGTGCGTGCATACGACCAGCGCGGCCATGGTGCGAGCGGTGGGGCGCGCATGGTCGCGGAACATCCCGATGCCTACCTCAATGACCTTGTCGAAATCCATGACGCGGCAGTGCGGGTCTGGAAGGAACTGCCGATCCTGCTCGGCCACAGCATGGGAGGGCTGGTCGCCGCGCGCTTCGCCACTGCGCGCTTGCGCCCGGTGCGTGCGCTGGTGCTGTCGTCGCCGGCGCTGGCATTGCGGTTGTCTCCGACGATGCTGACGATCCACCGCGTACTTCTTACGCTGGCGCCGCGCTTGCGCGTGCCCAACCCGATCGATGCGCGCATGCTGTCGCACGACGCGCATGTCGTGGCGCGCTATCGCGCTGATCCGCTGGTACAGACCACGATTACGGCCGGCGTACTTGAGAGCTTCATCCGGGGCATGGCGCAAGCGCAGACCGATGCGCCGCGGCTGGAGGCACCGATGCTGATGCTAGTCGGCGGCGCGGACAAGATCGTCGATCCGGGCGGAAGCCGGACCTTCTTCGATCATGTGCCGGCAGATCTCCGCGAAGAAGTGTGGTTCGGCGAGGGCTACCATGAGATCTTCAACGAGGCCGAGCCGTTGCGCAGCAAGGTATTTGCGGCGCTGACGGACTGGCTGCGGCGGCATCTGGCGCAGCCAGTCTAGGTTCGAAAAACGGACTCAGCGACGCCGAACACTGCGCTGACGACGGGATCTTCACGTCGGCTGGCCAGCGCGACAAGCATCAGTTCCGTCTGCACGGACATGCCTTCCACCACCACGAGGCCATGCGCGTGCGATTCGCGCAGCGCGATCGAGTCGCGCACCAGCGACAGGCCGACACCCGAGCGCACCAGGTCCAGCATCGATGCTTCCTGGTCCACATGCGCGACCTTGTGCACGCTGGCCGCGTCGACGCCCGCTTCGGCAAAGCGCGCCGACAGCAGCCGGTTGTGCGCGGATTCGGACGGCGTCCAGATCCACGGCAGCGTCGCGAGCTGCGCCCACGAGCGCAGCGCGGTGCGCTCCTTCCAGCCCTTAGGCGCGACCACGTAATACGAGAACGGCGTCAATGCCAGCGCATGGAAGCCGGCATCCGGCAGCTGCCCGAGGTAGAAGCCCACATCGAGCGCGCCGCTGCGTATCTGCTGCAGCACCCAGCCCGACATGCCGTGGCGCAACTCCGTGCCGATCTGCGGATGGCGCTCGACCAGCGTGCGCAGCATGACGCCGAGACGCGTGAATTCCGGGTCGAGGATGGTGCCGATCGCAAGCTTGCCCCGCACGGTGGTGTGCATTGCATCGACGGTGTGCTGCAGGTCGCCGACGCTGTCGAGAATGCGCTCGGCGAGCGGCAACAGGGCGGCGCCATCGGCGGTCAGCGTGAGGCCAGTGGCGGTGCGTTCGAACACGCGGACGCGCCATGCCGATTGCAGCGCCTTGAGCTGCAGGCTCACGGCCGGCTGCGTGAGGTGCAGGCGCTGGGCGGCGCGGGTCAGATTGCCTTCGCGCGCGACGGCGACGAAGGCGCGCAGGTGATGGAGATCCAAGGTCCGGGGCGCTTCAGTGTGCGCTGCAATATTTTGCGCGGCTTATATTGCGATTGACGATAAATCATTGGACGGGCCCGTGCAACTGCGCCAATCTTGCGGTCACGGGGCAGCTGCATGTCAGGAAGCGCGTGCCGCATCTTCACTGAACGCAAAGATGGTCGTCCTCCGGGACGCGCATTTGCCCTGCCAGACACCGACATAACAAGAACAAGCACGGAGACGAGACGACTCGTATGGAGACCTTCGACTACATCATCGTGGGCGCCGGCTCGGCCGGCTGCGTGCTGGCCAACCGCCTCACGCAGGACGCGGATGTCAATGTGCTGCTGCTCGAGGCGGGCGGCAAGGACGATTATCACTGGATCCATATTCCGGTCGGCTATCTCTATTGCATCGGCAATCCGCGCACGGACTGGCTGTATCGCACGGTTGCGGAGAAGGGGCTCAACGGCCGTTCGCTCGGTTATCCGCGCGGACGTGTGCTCGGGGGCTCGTCGTCGATCAACGGCATGATCTATATGCGCGGTCAGCGCGAGGACTATGACGACTGGGCACGCCTGAGCGGCGACGACGGCTGGCGCTGGGACAACGTGCTGCCACTGTTCAAGCGCAGCGAGGACCACCATCGCGGCCCCAGCGAATTCCATGGCGCCGGCGGCGAATGGCGTGTGGAAGCGCAGCGCCTGCGCTGGGACATCCTTGAACGCTTTATCGACGCCGCCGAGCAGGCCGGCATTCCGCGCACCGACGACTTCAACCGTGGCGACAACTTCGGCGTGGGGTATTTCGAGGTCAACCAGCGCCGCGGCATCCGCTGGAATACGTCCAAGGCTTTCCTGCGGCGTGCGGCGGACCGGCCGAATCTGACTATCGTGACGGGGGCGCAAGTCAGTGCGCTGACTTTCGAAGGGCGACGCTGCACGGGTGTGAGCTACGTCGGTGGCGGGCAGGCGCACAGCGCGGCGGCGCGGCACGAAGTGATCCTGGCCGCGGGCGCAGTCAACACGCCGCAATTGCTCGAGTTGTCAGGCATCGGGCAGGGCGAGCGCCTGCAGGCCCTGGGTATTCAGGTGCGGCATGCATTGCCGGGCGTGGGCGAGAACCTGCAGGACCACCTGCAGTTGCGCACCGTGGTCAAGGTCAATGGTGTGCGCACGCTGAATACGCGCGTGGCGAGTTGGTGGGGCAAGCTCGGCATCGGGCTGGAATACGCATTCAACCAGAGCGGGCCGATGAGCATGGCGCCATCGCAACTTGGCGCGTTCGCGCGCTCGGATGCGTCGCAGGCGCGGCCAAACCTGGAGTACCACGTTCAACCGCTGTCGCTCGACAAGTTCGGCGAGCCGCTGCACGCGTTCAACGCATTCACGGCCAGCGTCTGCAACCTGCGCCCGACCTCGCGCGGCAGCGTCCATATCGATAGCGCTGATTTCCGGCAGGCGCCGGTGATCGCGCCCAACTATCTGTCGACGGACGAGGACCGCAAGGTTGCAGCCGATTCGTTGCGGCTCACGCGTCGCATCGTGGCGTCGCCCGCACTGGCGCCGTATCGCCCGGAGGAGTGGTTGCCCGGCCCTGGCTTCGAGACGGACGAAGCGCTGGCCGAGGCCGCGGGCAATATCGGCACCACGATCTTCCATCCGGTCGGCACATGCCGCATGGGCCGCACGGACGATCCGCTTGCCGTCGTGGATCACCGTCTGCGCGTACATGGGATCGAGGGACTGCGCGTGGTCGATGCCTCGGTCATGCCGCTGATTACATCGGGCAACACCAATTCGCCGACCATCATGATTGCCGAGCGGGCGAGCGACATGCTGCGCGAGGACCGCCGCCAGCAACTCGCTGCATGACATGGCGCGCACGCGGAAAGGGCAGGGCGGGGCGCCAATCGCCCGCAAGTCCTTGATGCAGCGCGTCAAAAACCTGACACATGGTTCATGTCTTATAGTGCAAACCCCGATGTTTTGCGATGCAACAGGCGCACACAATAGACGCCTGCGGTTGGTGCACCACCCGGCACATGGCACGGGGCATCAACAGCAACAGCGGTAGTCGCACCGCGGAAAAAAACACTAAAGCGACCCAACGGCGAAACGCCGAGTTCGAACCGATTGTCAGTGGTGCCGGGCACAAGCCGGCAGTTCAGCAACAGGGCGGGCAGGAGACTATGAATTCACAGGAAACCATCCTGGAAACGCGAAACCTGACGAAGGAATTCAAGGGTTTCACGGCCGTGAGCGACGTCAATCTGCGCGTGCGCCGCGGCTCGATCCATGCGCTGATCGGACCCAACGGTGCCGGCAAGACCACCTGCTTCAACCTGCTCACCAAGTTCCTGGAGCCGACCACCGGCACCATCCTCTTCAACGGCATCGACATCACACGTGAAAAGCCCGCGCAGATCGCGCGCCGCGGCGTGATCCGTTCGTTCCAGATCTCGGCCGTGTTCCCGCATCTGACGGTGATGGAGAACGTGCGCATCGGCCTGCAGCGCCAGCTTGGCACCGCGTACCAGTTCTGGCGCAGCGAGCGTTCGCTCGACGTGCTCAACAGCCGCGCGATGGAGTTGCTCGACCAGGTCGGCCTGACCGAGTTCGCGCAGACCGTCACGGTGAACCTGCCGTACGGGCGCAAGCGCGCGCTGGAAATCGCCACCACGCTTGCGATGGAGCCCGAGCTGATGCTGCTCGATGAGCCGACGCAGGGCATGGGCCACGAAGACGTCGATCGTGTCACGCAGCTCATCAAGAAGGTGTCGGCGGGCCGCACGATCCTGATGGTCGAGCACAACATGAACGTGGTGTCGTCGATCGCCGACAAGATCACGGTGCTGCAGCGTGGCGCGATTCTCGCCGAAGGTCCGTACGCGGAAGTCTCGAAGGATCCGCGTGTGATGGAGGCTTACATGGGCACCGCGGACGCCGAGTTGCAGGGCGCGCACTGAGGAGGCCATCGACATGACGACATCCAACGTACCCGCGCTTGAAATCAAGGACCTGCACGCCTGGTACGGCGAATCGCACATCCTGCACGGCGTGGACCTGACCGTGAACCGCGGCGAGGTGGTCACGCTGCTGGGCCGCAATGGCGCGGGCCGCACCACGACGCTGCGCGCGATCATGGGCCTCACTGGCGCGCGCAAGGGCTCGATCAAGGTCAACGGCCACGAGACCATCGGCCTGCCCACGCACAAGATCGCGCACTACGGCATTGGCTACTGTCCGGAAGAGCGGGCGATCTTCTCGAGCCTGTCATGTGAAGAGAACCTGATGCTGCCACCGGTGCTCAAGGGCGCAGACAGCAGCAAGGGCATGAGCGAAGCCGAGATCTACGACATGTTCCCGAACCTGAAGGAGCGCCGCCAGAGCCAGGGCACGCGTCTGTCGGGCGGCGAACAGCAGATGCTGGCGGTAGGGCGCATCCTGCGCACCGGCGCGAACCTGCTGCTGCTCGACGAGATCTCGGAGGGCCTTGCGCCGGTGATCGTGCAGGCGCTCGCGCGCATGATCCTGATGCTCAAGAAGAAGGGCTACACGGTGGTGATGGTGGAGCAGAACTTCCGCTTCGCCGCGCCGCTGGCGGACCGCTTTTATGTGATGGAGCACGGCGGCATCGTCGAGCGCTTCGCGGCCAGCGAGCTGCAGGCCAAGATGCCGGTGCTCAATGAATTGCTGGGGGTCTGATCCGCGTATCCGCTTCGCACGGATCGCCAGATCGGTTATTTGGCAGGAACGGGTGGCGCGCTGGCGCTACAACACAGGAGACAACGCAATGAAGAAGACTCGGCTCGCGGCCGCGATGGCGGCCATCGTCATGGGTGCTGTTTCGTTCAACGCCGCCGCGCAGGTATCGGGCGACACCGTCAAGATCGGCTTCATCACCGACCTGTCGGGCCTGTACGCCGATATCGACGGGCAAGGCGGCGTCGAGGCCATCAAGATGGCCATCGAGGATGCGGGCGGCAAAGTGCTCGGCAAGCCAATCGAACTGGTCACGGCCGACCACCAGAACAAGGCCGACATCGCCGCGTCGAAGGCGCGCGAATGGATGGACCAACAGGGCCTGGACGTGCTGATCGGCGGTACCAACTCCGGTACCGCGCTGGCCATGAACAAGGTGGCCGCGGAGAAGAAGCGCGTCTACATCAACAACGGCGCGGGTACGGCCCGCCTGACCAACGAAGAGTGCTCGCCGTACACGGTGCACTACGCGTATGACACCGTGGCGCTTGCCAAGGGCACCGGCAGCGCGGTCGTGAAGCAGGGTGGCAAGTCGTGGTTCTTCCTGACCGCCGACTATGCGTTCGGCCACTCGCTCGAAAGCGATACCGCGGCGGTGGTGAAGGCCAACGGCGGCACGGTGCTGGGGTCGGTGCGCCACCCGCTGTCGGCGTCTGACTTCTCGTCGTTCCTGCTGCAGGCGCAGGCGTCCAAGGCGCAGATCCTTGGGCTGGCCAATGCCGGTGGCGACACCATCAATTCGATCAAGGCGGCCAAGGAATTCGGCATCACCAAGACGATGAAGATCGCCGGCCTGCTGATGTTCATCAACGACATCCACAGCCTGGGCCTGAAGAACACCGAAGGCCTGCTGATGACCGACAGCTGGTACTGGGACATGAACGACGACACGCGCAAGTTCGCGAACCGGTACTTCAGCAAGATGAAGAAGATGCCGAGCAGCCTGCAGGCCGCCGACTATTCCGCCGTCAGCACCTACCTGAAGGCCGTGGCCGCCGCCAAGACGGATGATCCGGACAAGGTCATGGCCGAGCTGAAGAAGACAAAAATCAACGACTTCTACACCAAGGGCTATATCCGCCAGGATGGCCGCGGCATCCACGACATGTACCTGATGCAGGTGAAGTCGCCGGCCGAGTCGAAGAAGCCGTGGGACTACCTGAAGATCGTGGCGACGATCCCGGGTGACCAGGCCTTTACGACGGTCGCCGAGTCGAAGTGCTCGATGATGAAGAAGTAAGGAAGCAGGCAGGCTCGGGCAATCCGCGAGCCCGCCGGTTTGCTCCCCTTTCCCGCTTCTTCCGCTAGCGGGAGAGGGGAGATACCACCAGCAACGGATGCCTATGGACATCTTCGGAATTCCTCTTCCCGCCATGCTGTCCCAGCTGCTGCTGGGCCTCGTCAATGGCGCCTTCTATGCGATGCTGAGCCTGGGCCTGGCGGTGATCTTCGGCCTGCTCAACGTCATCAATTTCGCGCACGGCGCGCTGTTCATGCTCGGGGCCGTGCTGGCCTGGATGGGCATGGAGTACGCGGGGCTCAACTACTGGGTCATGCTGATCCTGGCACCGCTCGCTGTGGCGGTGATAGGCGTGGTCATCGAAAAGACCATGCTGCGCTGGATCTACAAGCTCGACCATATCTACGGCCTGCTGCTCACGCTCGGCATCACGCTGGTGATCGAAGGGATCTTCCGCTCGATCTACGGCGTATCGGGCCTGCCGTACCAGACGCCGGATGCGCTGCAGGGCGCGACCGACCTTGGCTTCATGATCCTGCCGAACTATCGCGCGTGGGTCGTGGTGGCGTCGCTGGTGGTGTGCTTTGCCACATGGTACGTGATCGAGAAGACCAAGCTCGGCGCCTACCTGCGCGCCGGTACCGAGAACCCGAAGATGGTGGAAGCCTTCGGCGTCAACGTGCCGCTGATGGTGACGCTGACCTACGGCTTCGGCGTGGCGCTGGCGGCGTTTGCGGGGGTGCTCGCGGCGCCGGTGATCCAGATTTCGCCGCTGATGGGGCAGAACCTGATCATCATCGTGTTCGCGGTGGTAGTGATCGGCGGCATGGGGTCGATCATGGGTTCGATCCTGACCGGCCTGGGCCTCGGCGTGATCGAAGGGCTGACCAAGGTGTTCTATCCTGAAGCATCGTCGACCGTCGTGTTCTTCATCATGGTGATCGTGCTGCTGCTGCGTCCGGCCGGACTGTTCGGGAGGGAGAAGTGATGCGTGCAGAATCCACTGTGACGATCAAGTCCGGACAGGCAAAAGAGGGCACGGGCGTGCAAAAGAAACTGTTGTACGGACTGCTGCTGCTCGCGCTGGTGGCAGCGCCGATGGCCGGCGCCTATCCGGTGTTCGTGCTCAAGGTGTTGTGCTTTGCGCTGTTCGCGTGCGCGTTCAACCTGCTGATCGGCTATACCGGGCTGCTGTCGTTCGGGCACGCGGCGTTCTTCGGCGGCGCGGGCTATATCTCGGGCGAAGCGATGAAGGTCTGGGGCGTGACGCCCGAGATCGGCCTGATCCTGGGTACTGCCGGCGGCGCGGCGATTGGCTACGTGGTCGGCTCGCTGGCCATCCGCCGCCAGGGCATCTACTTCTCGATGATCACGCTGGCGCTGGCGCAGATGCTGTTCTTCATCTGCCTGCAGGCGCCGTTCACGGGCGGTGAGGACGGCCTGCAGGGCATCCCGCGCGGCAAGCTGTTCGGCGTGCTGTCGCTGTCGGACGACCTGACGCTGTACTACGTGGCGCTGGTGATCATCGTGGCGGCGTTCGCGCTCATTGTGCGCACCGTGCATTCGCCGTTCGGCCAGATTCTCAAGGCGATCAAGGAGAACGAGCCGCGCGCGATTTCGCTCGGCTACGATGTGGACCGCTTCAAGCTGACCGCCTTCGTGCTGTCTGCCGCGCTGTCCGGCCTGGCCGGTTCGATCAAGGCGCTGGTACTCGGCTTCGAGACGCTGACCGACGTGCACTGGTCGATGTCGGGTTCCGTGATCCTGATGACGCTGGTCGGCGGCCTCGGCACATTGTCGGGCCCGATTGTCGGCGCCTTCGTGGTGGTGGCGCTGGAGAACAAGCTCGGCGATATCGGTGCGTTCCTGGCTTCGGCCACTGGCTTCCAGTGGTTCAACTCGCTGGGCGAGTCCGTGACCATGGTGATCGGCGCGATCTTCGTGATCTGCGTGCTGACCTTCCGCCGCGGCATCATGGGCGAGCTGATCGCGCTCTTCGGCCGCAAGCAGGAGTGATCACTGGTCGACATGCCCGGAATTGGGGCTAGGGTTTCTTCTAGCTTGTCCCATTTGCACCGGTTCGTTACATTTCACACACGGTTTTCGCAGGTTAAATGGAGGCGGAAGCGAGGAGACGACAGGCGCGCACCCGGTGTCGGGTAGCAGCGTTATAAAATAAAGGGCGTTGCCGGGTGATCCTCGGCAACGCTTTTTTCATTCCCGAGTGACCTTTTCCTCACGCGCACCAGATCTGGGCACCGATGCCGCAACGGCATAACCGGGCTCCGGGTCACATGAGACAATGCCGGCTGCCTTTCAAGCCTGCCATGCCGTCCGATCCCGCTTCTTCCCCTCAGTCCCAATCTTCCCCGCAGTACCAGGTACGCCTTGGCACGAGTGCCGACGCATCCGCACTGGATGCCTGGCTGCAGGCGGCAGCTCCGTTGCCCGTACCCGTGGCGCGCGCACGACGGCTGGTGCTGGAAGGATTGTTGGCGCAGTCCGGGCAGGGGGCATGCCTGTTGGCCGATGCCGAGGGTGGCGGATTCGCCGCTTGCCTGCCAGTGGCCCTGCATCCGAGCCTGGCGTTCGGCGGACTGACGGCCTGCGCGACCGAATGGTGGCTCGACGTCGCTGCAGTGGGTACGCAATCGGGCTGCCTGGAGGCGTGCCTTGCCACGCTGGCCGACTGGT
Source organism: Cupriavidus pinatubonensis (assembly GCF_019602855.1). Taxonomy (GTDB): domain Bacteria; phylum Pseudomonadota; class Gammaproteobacteria; order Burkholderiales; family Burkholderiaceae; genus Cupriavidus; species Cupriavidus pinatubonensis. The sequence goes on along the minus strand of NZ_CP080767.1, from coordinate 3,772,397 downwards.
GCCGCGCGCACGGTATACGTCACATCCTGCTGGCGCCTGCGCTGGCTGCCAATACCCCTTCCGGGCCGTCCGGCTTTGTCCGGCATGCCAGCGGGCTCTGGCACCGCGGCCTGTCCCCGGCCCCCAAGGCGCTGGGCTAATCGTCCGGTCGCTGCTTGCTCCTTCCTTCCTCCTTACCTTCTTCGTTTCCTGCAATGATGGAGTTTGCATTCCTGGCGGTTGCCGCCTTTCTCGCCGGCCTGATCGACGCGGTGGCTGGCGGCGGCGGTTTGGTCCAGATCCCCGCGCTGTTTTCTGCTTTTCCCGGCATGTCGCCCGCCACGCTGCTCGGCACTAACAAGGTGGCGTCAGTCGCCGGAACGGCCAACGCCGCAATCCGCTACGGGCGCAATGTGCGCATCTACTGGGCCGCGACAGCGCCCGCCGTGGTCGCGGCCTTTGTGTTCTCGATGGCAGGCGCATGGGCGCTTACGATGATGCCGGCCGAGCCGCTGCGCAAAGCATTGCCGTTCGTGCTGGTGGCGCTGCTCGCCTACACGGTGGCCAAGAAGGATCTGGGCACCGAGCACGCCCCTTCGCTGACCGGCACGCGCGAACGTGTTGCGGCGCTGCTGGCGGGCGCCGCCATCGGCTTCTATGACGGCGTGTTCGGGCCGGGCACGGGCAGCTTCCTGATGATCGTGTTTGTACGCGTGTTCGGCTATGACTTCCTGCATGCGTCCGCCTCAACCAAGGTGGTGAACCTGGCGACCAATCTCGCCGCGCTGCTGCTGCTGGCCAGCAAGGGCCATATCTGGTGGCAGCTCGGTCTGGTCATGGCTGTCGCCAATGTCGCCGGCAGCCAGGTGGGCAGCCGGCTTGCGCTGCGCCACGGCAGCGGCTTCGTGCGCAAGGTCTTTATCGTTGTGGTCAGCGCGCTGATCCTGAAGACGGCGTGGGACGCCTTTTTGCGTTGATTTGTGATGCCCGCGATGCGGGTTAATCCTGCCTGGAAGTGCAGGATCGCTGTGTTAGACTCGATTCGCATTCCCGACCGCACGGTCGGGAAATGACCGCGACATTTCCGGGGGAGTGGTGCGGAGGGGAAAGACGGGATGGACCTTGTTCCTCCCTTGAAATACGCAGGTGCCAGCGATGTGCCTGCGCTGACCCGAGGGGTCGACAAAAGAGGCATCCGGCGGCGGGGCCGTACGGATGCCTTTCCGTTTGCAGGAACGAAGGAGACAAGATGAACTTCAAGCGCGCCAGCCTGCTGGCCATCGCTGCGGCTGCCCTAGTTGCCGGCACTGCCAGCGCACAGGTCAAGGTCGGGGTCACGGTGTCGGCCACGGGTCCGGCGGCATCGCTGGGCATTCCGGAGAAGAACACCTTCTCGCTGATGCCCAAGGAGATCGCGGGCAAGAAGGTCGAGTACATCATCCTCGATGACGCGTCGGACACCACCACGGCCGTCAAGAACACGCGCAAGCTGATCAGCGAAGACAAGGTCGATGTCGTGGTCGGTTCCACCGTCACGCCGAACTCGCTGGCCATGGTCGATATCGTGGCCGAGAACGAGACGCCGATGATCACCATGGCCGCGTCGGCCCGCATTATCGAACCCATGGATGCCAAGCGCGCCTGGGTCTTCAAGACACCGCAGAACGACTCGCACATGGCCACGGCCATTGCCGAGCACATGACCAACAACAACGTGAAGACGGTGGCGTTCATCGGCTTCGCGGATGCCTACGGCGACAGCTGGGCGCAGGAATTCGCCAAGGTGGCGGAGATGCGCAAGATCAAGGTCGTCGCCAACGAGCGCTTTGCGCGCACCGATACCTCGGTGACCGGCCAGGTCCTCAAGATGATGGGCAGCAATGCCGACGCGGTGCTGATCGCAGGCTCGGGTACGCCCGCGGCGCTACCGGAAAAGGCGCTCAAGGAGCGCGGCTACAAGGGCAGGATCTACCAGACCCACGGCATTGCCAATCCCGACTTCCTGCGCGTGTGCGGCAAGGACTGCGAAGGCACGCTGCTGCCGGCGGGCCCGCTGCTCGTGGCTGACCAGCTTCCCGACAGCAATCCGGTCAAGAAGCCGGCCATGACCTACAAGACCGCTTACGAGAAAGCGTTCGGCGGCCAGGTGTCGACGTTCGGCGGCCATGCGTGGGATGCGGGCCTGATCCTGCAGCATGCCATTCCGGAAGCGCTTAAGAAGGGCCAGCCCGGCACGAAGGAATTCCGCAAGGCACTGCGTGACGCGATGGAGCAGATCAAGAACCTTCCGGTCTCGCACGGCATCATGAACATGAGCCCGACCGACCACCTCGGCTTCGATCAGCGCTCGCGCGTGATGGTGCAGATCGTCGACGGCAAGTGGAAGCTGCTGACCAAGTAAGCCGCTGGCAGTTGCTGGACGCGTAGCAAAGGAAGGCGCATGGTGAACCCCATGCGCTTTCTTTTTTGCGCGCTGCATTCGCCGATGCGACAACTAGGGTTGCCCTGTATTTCTGCAATGGATAACCCGTTTACCATTTCGTAATCCCAGCGCATATCTGTGCGCACGCCTCTGCGACGATCCCAGCGCAGATAGCGTCCTGTCCGCCCCTTGGCTTGCAGGCAGAATCATTCGACAACACGGGAAGACAATGGACCTTTCGATTGCCGCCATCCTGGCGCAGGACGGCATCACTTCAGGTGCGATCTACGCGCTGCTCGCGCTCGCACTGGTGCTGGTGTTCTCGGTGACCCGCGTCATCTTCATTCCGCAAGGCGAGTTCGTCGCCTATGGCGCGCTCACGCTGGCCGCCATGCAGGCCGGACATGTGCCTCAGACCACGTGGCTGCTGCTGGCCATGGGCGTGCTGACTTTCCTGTATGAAACCGTGACCGTGCTGCGAAGCGCGGAACTGCGCCGAACGCTCGGGCGAAGGCTCGCTGTGCTGGCCGGCAAGTACCTCGTGTTTCCGCTGGTGGTGCACCTGCTGGTGCAGCAATACGGCGCGCAACCGTTGCCGATGCTCGCGCAGATCGCGATGACGCTGCTGGTCATCATTCCGCTTGGGCCGATGCTGTACCGTCTTGCGTATCAGCCGCTCGCCGAAGCGAGCACGCTGGTGCTGCTGATCGTCTCGGTCGGCGTGCACTTCGCGCTGGTAGGCCTGGGACTCGTGATGTTCGGCGCGGAGGGTTCGCGTACCGAGGCATTTTCCGACGCGCGCTTCGAAGTAGGCAGCCTCACCATCTCGGGCCAGAGCCTGTGGATCGTGGGCGTGTCGGCATTGCTGATCGGCGCGCTGTACTTCTATTTCGATCGCACGCTGCAGGGCAAGGCATTGCGCGCGACGGCGGTGAACCGCCTTGGCGCGCGCCTGGTCGGCATCGGCACGACGCAGGCAGGGCGGCTGTCGTTCACGCTGGCCGCGGCGATGGGCGCGCTGTGCGGCATCTTGATTGCACCGCTCACGACCGTGTACTACGAATCGGGGTTCCTCGTGGGCCTGAAAGGCTTCGTCGGCGCGATCGTCGGCGGGCTGGTGAGCTACCCGATCGCCGCACTGGGTGCGCTGCTGGTGGGGCTGCTTGAATCGTATTCGTCCTTCTGGGCCAGCGCGTTCAAGGAGGTCATTGTCTTTACGCTGATCATTCCGGTGCTGCTGTGGCGCTCGCTGACGAGCAAGCACGTCGAGGAGGAGGAATAAGCCATGACGATGCTGACCGACAAGCAAGCGGCTGTGGGTGGCGAACGCGCCGGCAACCGCGCCGGCCTGCAGCGCAACCGCGTGCTCACGCTGCTGTTCATCGTGGTGCTCGCGCTGATGCCGGTACTGCCGACGCCGGAGTTCTGGATCACGCTGGGCAATTACATCGGGCTGTACAGCATCGTGGCGATCGGGCTCGTGCTGCTGACAGGCGTGGGCGGCATGACGTCGTTCGGGCAGGCCGCGTTCGTGGGACTCGGTGCGTACAGCACTGCGTACCTGACCACGCAGTTCGGGCTGTCGCCGTGGTTCGGATTGCTGGTGGGCCTGGTGATCACCATGGCATGTGCGTATGTGATTGGCCTGATCACGATGCGCATGTCCGGCCACTACCTGCCGCTTGCCACGATTGCGTGGGGACTGTCGCTGTTCTTCCTGTTTGGCAACCTCGAGTTCCTCGGCAAGTACGACGGCCTCAATGGCATTCCTGTGCTGTCGCTGTTCGGCATTGAACTGCAGTCGGGCCGGTCGATGTTCTACCTGATCTGGGCCGTGGTGCTGCTCGCGGTGCTGGCCGTGCAGAACCTGCTGAATTCACGCCCGGGGCGCGCGATGCGCGCGTTGAAGGGCGGCGGCGTGATGGCTGAAGCGATGGGCGTGAACACCGCGTGGATGAAGGTCGTAGTGTTCGTCGTCGCCGCAGTGCTCGCCTGCATCTCAGGCTTTCTCTACGCGCACTTGCAGCGCGCGGTGAACCCGACGCCGTTCGGCCTGAACTACGGTATCGAATACCTGTTCATGGCGGTGGTCGGTGGCGTGGGTCATGTGTGGGGCGCGGTGCTGGGCGCGGGCCTTCTCACGATCCTCAAGGACACGCTGCAGGGACTGCTGCCGAAGCTGCTCGGTGCCAATGGCAATTTCGAGATCATCGTATTCGGCGTGCTGCTCGTGCTGCTGCTGCAGTATGCGCGCGATGGTCTGTGGCCGTTCTTGCGCAGGGTGTTGCCATCGGGCCCGCCCGTGCGCGCGCCGGATGTGGCCGACGCGCTTCCGGTGCGGCAGAAGCCTGAGGCCGGCGAGCTGATCCTTGACGTACGCGCTGCGCGCAAGCAGTTCGGTGGACTTGTCGCCGTCAACGACGTGAGCTTTCAGGTGCGCGCCGGCGAGATCATTGGCCTGATCGGTCCGAACGGTGCGGGCAAGTCGACGACGTTCAATCTCGTCACGGGCGTGCTGCCGGTCACGCGTGGCGAAGTGCGATATCGCGGCGAAGTGATATCGGGTCTGCCCTCGCGCGAGATCGTCAAGCGCGGCGTAGGCCGTACTTTCCAGCACGTGCATCTGCTGCCGTCCATGACGGTGCTCGAGAACGTGGCGATCGGCGCGCACCTGCGCGGAGACTTTCGCGCGCAGGGTGGCGTGTCGGCCGCGATGCTGCGCATGAATCGCGTCGAGGAAGAGAAGCTGCTGTTCGAAGCGCGGCGCCAGCTCGAACGCGTGGGGCTGGCCGACTGCATGTACATGGAAGCCGGCAGCCTGGCGCTGGGTCAGCAACGCATCCTGGAAATCGCGCGCGCACTGTGCTGCGATCCGGCGCTGCTGCTGCTTGATGAACCGGCTGCCGGCCTGCGCTACAAGGAGAAGCAGGCGCTGGCCGAACTGCTGCGCAAGCTGAAGTCCGAAGGGATGAGCGTGCTGCTGGTCGAGCATGACATGGACTTCGTGATGAACCTCACCGATCGCCTCGTGGTGATGGAGTTCGGCACGCGCATCGCCGAAGGCGTGCCCGAAGACGTACAGAAGAACCCGGCTGTGCTTGAGGCCTATCTTGGCGGTGTGGAGTAAGGACGCGACATGAGCTTGATTCTCGAAGTGAAGGACCTTCACGTCCGCTATGGCAAGGTGGAAGCCGTGCACGGCGCGAGCCTCAAAGTGGAAGCCGGCAAGATCGTTACCGTGATCGGCCCCAACGGCGCCGGAAAATCGACGATGCTCAACGCAATCATGGGTGCGCTGCCGGTCAATGGCTCGGCGAATGGCACCGTCAGTTATCTCGGCCATGACATGGCCGGCATTCCGGTGGAGGGCCGGGTGGCGCGCGGCATGTGCCTGGTGCCGGAGAAGCGAGAGCTGTTCGCGTCGATGACGGTGGAAGACAACCTGCTGCTCGGCGCCTTCCGGCGCAAGCGCGCCGGTGAGAAGAACTTTCTGGACCAGATGGACGTGGTCTACGACTTGTTCCCGCGCCTGCGTGAACGGGCGCGGCAGGACGCCGGCACGCTATCTGGCGGCGAACGGCAGATGCTTGCCGTTGGGCGAGCGCTAATGGCCAAGCCGCAACTGCTGATGCTCGATGAACCGAGCCTCGGCCTGGCGCCGCTGATCGTTAAGGAGATCTTCCACATCATCAGCAACCTGCGCCAGACCGGCGTGGCGACGTTGCTGATCGAGCAGAACGCGCGTGCAGCGCTACAGGTGGCGGACTACGGCTATGTGATCGAGACCGGCGATATGGCGATGGAAGGGCCGGCGGCGGAGCTCGCCAGCAATCCGAAGGTGATTGAAACCTATCTGGGGCTGGCAAAGAAGGCGGCTTGAACCGGGGTAGTTATTTGATGAATGCGAGGCCCGCTTCGGCGGGCCTTTTCATTCGTTCAGTAAATATCAAGGCGAGTCCAGTACCAAGTGGCGAAGCTATATATCTCGGCATGGATTTCGGTGGATTGATTTAGCTGAATAAAATTCTTCAGGTGAATGATTCATCCGTGGGATCAACAGGTTGATTCGATTTATCGATATTAGCTGTGTTAAGTGCAGGCGATCATCTTTCTGACGAATAGTCTGGGTCGCTTATGTCCTAGAATCCTGCGCGGCAGTTTCCAGCAGCCATTCGCGGAAGCAACGCAGGGCGGGATGATCGCGCCGCTCCCTTGGTGAACACAGGAAATAGCCGCGTTGCAGCCGAATCGGAAGATCGAACGGCGCTACGACCCGCCCGGCGGCTAGTTCGTCGTGCAACAGACAGCGCTGCAGCACCGCAATACCCATGTCGGCGCGCACGGCCTGAACCAGGATCGACACCTGGTCGAAGCCTGATGACAGCTTCGGCGCAGCGTTGGGTACGCCTGCCGCCTGCAGCCAGTTGGCCCAGTTTGCAGGGGCGGTGGTGTGATAGAGCAGGGGTTCATCCATCAGCTCGGCGGGCTCGCGCCAGCGTCCGGCTGCATGCCGTTGGCGTGCGCGGTCGGGATGGCAGACCGGCACCATCTCGCGGCCCACTACATAGTCCACCTGGAGGCCAGGCCATTTGCCCGGCTCGCCGGCCAGTAAAGCAGCATCGGGCGCAGCACCGGAGAAATCCTCGTCGCGGCGGTAGGGCACGAAATCGAGGCGGATATCGGGGTGTCGACGGTGGAAGTCGGGCAGGCGGGGCACCAGCCAGACACTGGCAAGCGTTGGCACGGCAGAAAGCGTCAGATGGTGGCTACGGTCACCGGCACGCAATGCCGCACTCGCGTTCTCGATCGCGGCAAGCGGGCCCGCGACAGCGTCCAGCAACTGCTGTCCGGCACCCGTCAGTGTCAACCGGTGCGCATTGCGCTGAATCAGCGGCTGGCCAAAGTGTTCCTCGAGCCGGGCAATGGCCCGGCTGATAGCCCCCTGTGTCACGCATAGGGTGTCGGCCGCGCGGGTGAAACTGCCCAAGCGCGCGGCGGCGACGAAGGCGTGCAGCTCGGACATTGAAGGGGAATGCAACCGCATGGGCCGGAGGTCGACGATGACCTTTGGTAATGCAAAAGTGCAATATAGTCGTTTGCCCCGGACCGGTAAACGGCTGACACTCGGGCGGCAATTTACAACCCAATAACAGGAGAAAGCCCCCATGACCCGAGCCCGAATGTCGCGTCGCCAACTGATGCTGTCTGGCGTCGTGGCTGCCACAGCGCTGGCCGTTACAGGCAGCGCATTCGCGCAGGCTGCCTATCCCAACCGTCCCATCCGCCTTGTCGTGCCGTTCGCGGCAGGCGGCTCGACCGATCTCTCGGCACGCCTCGTGGCCGAGTTCGCCGGGCGCGAACTGGGCCAGCCGATCGTCGTCGAGAACAAGGGCGGGGCAGGGGGCTCGGTGGGCATGGAGCAGGTAGCCAAGTCGGATCCCGATGGCTACACCATCGGCATGGCCACGGTCAGCACGCATGGATCCAACCCGGCGGTCTATCCGAAGCTCAAGTACGACCCGATCAAGGACTTTGCGCCGGTAACCAATGTGGTGGCCATTCCCAGCGTCTTCGCCGTGCACCCCAGCGTACCGGCCAAAACCATGCAGGAGTTCATCGCACTGGCCAAGGCCAATCCAGGCAAGTACACCTTCGCGTCGCCGGGTGCCGGTTCGCTGGGCCACGTAAATATCGAGAACTTCATGATGCTGGCCCACATCGACCTGCTGCACGTGCCTTACAAGGGCGCGGGCCTGGCGCTCAACGACGCCGTGGCAGGTCAGGTGAATGCGATCACCGACAACCTGTCGTCGACGCTTCCTCACGTGAAATCGGGCCGTCTGCGTGCGCTGGCGGTGCTGGGCGCTGCCCGCTCGCCGCAGCTTCCGGGCGTACCCACTTATGCGGAACTGGGCTTCAAGGACATGGGCGAAGGGGGCTGGTTCGGCATCGTCGCGCCGGCGGGTACGCCGTCGGCCATCGTCATGCGTCTGAACCAGGCCATCCACAAGGCCATGCAGAACCCCGAGTTCAAGCGCAAGGTGGAAGAGTCGGGCGGCACGCTGGTGCCGACGACGCCGGACCAGTTCAAGGTGCAGATCCAACAGGCCATGGCGCGGTACGCACGCGTAGCCAAGGCGGCCAACATCAAGCTGGACTGACGCATGAACCAAGCCATGGATACGAAGCAGATCGCGCCGTTCACGCTGGCGCTGCCGGAGGGGGAGGCCCTGCCGCTGGTGTGCGATTCGCCGCATAGCGGCACCTTTTACCCCGCCGACTTTGGCGCGGTCGTGGCACCGGAGCGCCTGCGTGGTGGCGAGGACACCCACGTCGATGCACTGTGGGAAGCCGTGCCGCGCGTCGGCGGCACGCTGCTGGCGGCGACTTTCCCGCGGGTCTACATCGATCCGAACCGCATGCTGGACGATATCGATCCGGCACAGCTGGAAGGGCCGTGGCCCACCCCACTGGCGCCGGGGGAGAAGACTCGCCTCGGCTACGGGCTGATCTGGAGCAACATCGACGCGGCGACGCCGATCTACGACCGGAAGCTGACGGTGGCGGAAGTGCAGGGGCGTATCAACCGTTACTACCGGCCCTACCATGCCGCGCTGACCGAGGCAGTGGAGGGCGCTTACCAGCGCTTCGGGGCGGTCTGGCATCTGAACCTGCACTCCATGCCGAATAATGCTTACGAGCGGCTAAAAATCCAGAGCCCGCGTCCGCTGGCGGACTTCGTACTGGGAGATCGGGACGGTACGACGTGCGAGCCTGGTCTGGTTGATCTGGTGGAGAGGGAGTTGCGCGGGAAGGGTTACACCGTGGCACGGAACGATCCCTACAAGGGCGTGCAACTGATCGCTCAGATCGGCCGGCCGGCTGAGCGGCGTAACAGCTTGCAGATTGAGATCAGGCGGCCGCTCTATATGGAGGAGGGGACGCGGGAGAGGAATGAGGGTTTTGCTACGTTGCAGAGGGATTTGACTTTGCTGACGCTGAGGATTGCGGAGTATGTGAGGCGGAGTGTTTGAAGGTTTGGGTGTTTGTTTCACGTGAAACAGTGGGTCGATCGCTTTTGTTTGGGCACCGGCCCTTTTGGTTTTTGTTGGTAATGGGGGTTGTGTGCTTGGCATGCGCCGCTGTTTCGCCGGCGTAGCCGGCGACCTACTTTTGTCCGAGCGACAAAAGTAGGCAAAAGCGCGTCAGGCTTGCCCCAAAGGGGCGAATTTTTATCGTAGTTTGCCAGGGGTGTTGTACGGGTATGGGCTTCAGAGTCCTTCACGCTGCCTGCCGCGTGGGGCACCACCGTGATCAGAATTACAGCGCTGATTGAACGAGCCCTGCAAGCGTCTGTGGCCCCGGCTGCTACCGATATCGTATGATCGCCTTCGGCTGCGCTGCGCGCAGAGCTCAAGTCTTGGCAGGCAGGCCCAGGGCAAACCTCGCTTCGGGGACGAGGCCCGCGCGTTGCATGCGCGAAGCTTTGAGGACCCCGAAACGCCAGCGACGTTGATGCCCATCACATCCAGGCTAGGACGCGCGCGCAGCGCAGGCGAAGGCGTCCCACCACTGACGCTGTTGTAACGCTGTACCCGAGTCCGTCTTGGGGATCGTCCAAAAGCCGTGCCGCGGCAGGCTCCGGTTCTGACTCACATGGCGTAGCAGGTTCGCACCACTGACCACCGTGACAGGCGTCCAAAGCCGCGTGAATCACTGCCGCCGTGGAATTGATGCCAGCGGCTAGCGACGCGTTTTTTGGGTACTTTTTGTCGCTTGGAAAAAAATGCCTCGCCGGCTACGCCGGCGAAACAGCGGCGCATGCCAAGAATAGCGCGCCCACCAAACGACGCCCCATGTGTTTCACGTGAAACACACATCCCCATCCACGAAGTAACCCTCCCTCCACGTTCCACGTGAAACAACGCCACCCCCAAAAATCCCACAGTCGATTGCCGCTATAATTCGACATTCAGCTTTTTCCCGTCAGCCTCCCGGAGGAGGTGTCCCATGCTTTACCCGAAAGAATTCGATGTCATTGTCGTCGGCGGTGGTCATGCCGGCACGGAAGCCGCCCTGGCCGCTGCCCGGATGGGCTGCCAGACCCTGCTGCTGACCCATAACATCGAGACCCTCGGGCAGATGAGCTGCAATCCGTCGATCGGCGGCATTGGCAAGGGGCATCTGGTCAAGGAGGTGGACGCGATGGGCGGCGCCATGGCTGCCGCCACGGACGAGGCGGGCATCCAGTTCCGTATCCTGAACTCCAGCAAGGGGCCGGCCGTGCGCGCGACGCGTGCCCAGGCTGACCGCGTGCTATACCGCAAGGCCATCCGTACCCGGTTGGAAAACCAGCCGAACCTGATGCTGTTCCAGCAAGCCGTGGACGATCTGCTGGTGGAAGGGGATCGCGTTGTCGGCGCCGTCACGCAGGTCGGGATCGCTTTTCGCGCCCGAGCGGTGGTACTCACTGCAGGCACCTTCCTGGACGGCAAGATCCACGTCGGCCTGGACAACTACACCGGAGGTCGCGCAGGCGACCCGGCGTCGGTATCACTGTCGGCTCGCCTGAAGGAATTGAAGCTGCCTCAGGGCCGCCTGAAGACCGGCACGCCGCCGCGCATCGACGGCCGTACCATCGACTTTTCGGTGATGGAAGAACAACCTGGCGACCTCGATCCGGTGCCGGTGTTCTCGTTCCTGGGCCGTCCGGAGCAGCACCCGCAACAGCTGCCTTGCTGGATCAGCCATACCAATAGCCGTACCCACGACATCATCCGGGGCGGCCTCGATCGTTCGCCGATGTACACCGGCGTGATTGAAGGGGTAGGGCCACGCTACTGCCCGAGCATCGAGGACAAGATCCATCGCTTTGCCAGCAAGGACAGCCATCAGATCTTCCTGGAACCGGAGGGGCTGACCACCAACGAGTTCTACCCGAACGGCATCTCGACGAGTCTGCCTTTCGACGTCCAACTTGAACTCGTGCACTCGATCCGCGGGCTGGAGAACGCGCACATCCTGCGCCCGGGCTACGCAATCGAGTACGACTACTTCGACCCGCGCGCGCTGAAGGCTTCGCTGGAAAGCAAGGCGATCAGCGGGCTGTTCTTTGCCGGCCAGATCAACGGCACGACCGGCTATGAAGAAGCGGCGGCACAGGGCCTGCTGGCTGGCATCAATGCTGGCTGCTACGTGCGCGAGCGCGATGCCTGGACGCCGCGCCGCGACCAGGCTTATCTTGGTGTGCTGGTCGACGATCTCATCACGCGCGGCGTGACCGAGCCGTACCGCATGTTCACGAGCCGTGCTGAATTCCGCCTGAGCCTGCGTGAAGACAACGCCGACATGCGCCTGACCGAGGTCGGCCGCGAGCTTGGTGTGGTGGATGACTTGCGCTGGGATGCTTTCAACCGCAAGCGCGACGCTGTTTCACGTGAAACAGAGCGGCTGAAGAGCACGTGGGTCAATCCGACCATCCTGCCGGCTGAAGATGCCGTGCCGCTGCTGGGCAAGCCGATCGAGCGCGAGTACAGCCTGGCTGATCTGCTGCGTCGCCCGGAAGTCGTCTACAACGATCTGATGGCGCTGCAGGGCGGACGTCATGCGCCGGAAGTTCCGCTGGACGGGGACCCGCTGCTGATGGACCAGATCCGCGAGCAGATCGAGATCGGCGTGAAATATCACGGCTACATCGCCCGTCAGGCTGCCGAGGTGGACAAGCTAGAAGCCAACGAATCGACGCGACTGCCGGAAGGGCTCGACTACACCGAAGTGCGCGGGCTGGGCTTCGAGGTCAGCCAGAAGCTGAACCAGCATCGGCCGGAGACGCTTGGCCAGGCCTCGCGTATTTCCGGCGTGACGCCGGCGGCGATCTCGCTGCTGCTGGTTCACCTGAAGAAGAAGGGGCTGGGGCGCACCCGTTCCGGCAACTCGCAAGAGGCTGCCTGAGTGGGCGGCCAACGACACACCATGATCGACGACGCGGCACAGCGTCGTCGCCTCGAGGCGGGCCTGGCCGAGATCGGCCTGGCCTTGCCGCCGGATCGGATCGACACCCTGTTCGCGTACCTGGCGCTGCTGCGCAAGTGGAACGGCGTCTATAACCTGACTGCGATCCGTCATCCCGATGAAATGCTGACGCACCATCTGCTCGATTCGCTGGCCGCCGTGCCGGCGCTGGCGGAGATGGCGCGCTCGTCGGAGGTTGGCGGTGCTGCGCGGGGCAGGGTGCTCGATGTAGGCTCGGGCGGCGGCATGCCCGGCCTTCCGCTGGCGATTTCGTGCCCCGACGTGTCGGTGCTGATGGTCGACATCGTCCAGAAGAAGACCGCGTTCCTGACGCAGTGCCGGGCGCAGCTCGGCTTGTCGAATGCGGCCGCCCATTGGGGCCCGGTCGAGAGGTTGGAAGATCCAGATAAATTTGCGGTGATTACGTCACGTGCGTTTGCGGAACTGACGGACTTCGTCAACCTGTCCGGTCATCTGCTGGCACCGCACGGCAGGCTCATCGCGATGAAGGGCGTGTACCCGCAGGCTGAACTGGATCGCATGGAAGCGGCGGGGCTGATGGCGGCGTGGCAGGTCGAGGAAGTGCGGCGCCTCACTGTCCCGGGGCTCGATGCCGAGCGCCACCTGGTGCTGTTGTCGCGTAAATGATGGTAGCGGCGCGTGCGCCGCGAACCGGGCGGGCCAGCGGGCCATGTCCGGATAAGGAATTCAATCGGGAGCCTCAGAAGCATATGGCCAAGGTATTCGTGATCGCGAACCAGAAGGGCGGGGTGGGCAAGACCACCACGACGGTGAACCTCGCCGCAGGCCTGGCTGCGCAAGGCCAGCGTGTGCTGCTGGTCGACCTGGATCCGCAGGGCAATGCCTCGATGGGGTCGGGCATCGACAAGCAGTCGCTCGAACACAGCGTGTACCAGGTGCTGGTGGGACTCGCCTCGGTCGAGCAGGCGCGCCAGCGCTCCGAGACTGGCAAGTACGACGTGCTGCCCGCGAATCGCGAACTCGCCGGCGCGGAAGTCGAACTCGTGGAACTGGACCAGCGCGAACGCAAGCTCAAGCACGCGATCGCCGAGGTCGACGACCAGTATGACTTCGTGCTGATCGATTGCCCGCCGTCGCTGTCGCTGCTGACGCTGAACGGGCTGTGCGCCGCGCATGGCGTGATCGTGCCGATGCAGTGCGAGTACTTCGCACTCGAAGGGCTGTCCGACCTTGTCAACACGATCAAGCAGGTTCACGCGAACCTGAACCGTGAACTGAAGGTGATCGGCCTGCTGCGCGTCATGTTCGATCCGCGCGTCACGCTGCAGCAGCAGGTGTCGGCCCAGCTCGAATCGCATTTCGGCGACAAGGTCTTCAAGACCCTGATCCCGCGCAATGTGCGCCTCGCTGAGGCGCCTTCCTATGGCATGCCGGGCGTTGCCTTCGATCCGTCGTCGAAGGGCGCCAAGGCTTATCTCGACTTCGGCGCCGAGATGATCGCCCGTGTCAGGCAGCTGTCGGCGCCGGAAGCTGCCACCGCGTTGCAAGGACAGTGACCATGAGCACCGTGAAGAAGAAGGGTCTTGGCCGCGGCCTGGAAGCCCTGCTCGGCGGCCCGGCCGAGATCGTCGAAACCGCGAAGCAGGAGGGCGCGCCCACCGTGCTGCGGCTCGATCAGCTTCAACCCGGCAAGTACCAGCCGCGCACGCGCATGGACGAGGGCGCTCTGCAAGAGCTCGCTGCAAGCATCCGTGCGCAAGGCCTGATGCAGCCGATCCTGGTGCGGCGCGTGGCCGAGCCTGATCGCTACGAGATCATTGCGGGCGAACGCCGTTTCCGCGCTTCGCGACTCGCCGGTCTCGACAAGGTGCCGGTGCTGGTGAAGGAGGTTGCCGACGAAGCCGCGGCGGCCATGGCGCTGATCGAGAACATTCAGCGCGAAGACCTGAATCCGCTCGAAGAAGCGCAAGGCATCATGCGCCTGATCCGCGAATTCCAGTTTACGCACGAGCAGGCGGCCGAGTCGGTGGGCCGCTCTCGCAGCGCAGTCTCGAACCTGCTACGCCTGCTGAACCTTGCAGCGCCGGTGCAGACCATGCTGATGGCGGGCGATCTTGATATGGGACATGCGCGTGCACTCCTGGCGCTCGACGGCGCGAATCAGATCACGCTGGCCAACCAGATCGTCAACAAGCGGCTATCGGTGCGCGAGACCGAGAAGCTTGTTGCTGCTACGCTGAAGCCGTTCGAACTGAAGTCCCTCAAGCACAAGACCGGCAATGGCATGCGCGATGTCGCACGGCTGGAAGAAGAATTGTCGGATGCGCTGGGACTGTCAGTGCAGATCAAGGTAGGTGCGCGCGGCAAGGGCCAACTCACCATTCACTTCAGCAATAACGAAGCGCTCGACGATGTGCTCGAGCGTCTGCGCGATGCAGGCGAAGGGCAACGGGTCGCGTAAACGACTCACGCCGACTCCGTGCAAAAAGCTGCGCGATAAACGGCCATTTGCATGCGCACTGTTGCATTCACGCAGCAGTTAACAGTCCGACATCCGGTTAACGCACCGGGCAGTCACGGATCCTCCATCATGCGTCACGCGAGTTGCGCAATTCAATTACGTCAAGCGTCGTTGCTGCGCAATTTCAACGAAGCCATCATGCAATCGTGATAGCAACCGTTGTGTAGTTTGCCCCTGCAAGCAAACTGTAAGCACGTTGACGCGACTCAGTATTTCCCCTTAAAATCGTGCGGTTTGAATTCTGGTCGGGCCGAAAAGTTCCGGCCTGAATGAGGCAGACAGTAGTGGTTCGAGACCGACAGCAGCAGAACGATTCGCGTCAGGTAAACGCCCGCAATGATGAGTGGGATTTTGACGCAGAACGTGAAGAAGAAGCTGTCGATCCGCTGTCACGCGCGGAAGCGGTGACACTGTTTGGCGAACGCGCGTTGCGTCCTTCGCGCATGACACCCGGCAAAGTTGTGCTGGCGCAGGTGGTTGTGACCCTGCTTTCGGCATTGTGCTGGGCGTTGTTCGGCAAGCAGGCCGGGCCGTACGGCTGGTCCGCGTTGCTTGGCGGTGCGGTGTGTTTCGTGCCCAGCGGGTTCTTCGCATTTCGCCTGTGGATGGCGCGCGATCGGGCCTCGATTGGCGGGTTGGTAATGGGCGAGGCGATCAAGGTGTTCGCCACCGTCGCACTGATGGTGCTCGTGGTGGTGCTGTACCGCGACCTGCGTTGGGTGCCGATGCTCGTCACGTTGCTGCTTGCGCTCAAGACGTATTGGGTGGTGGCTCTGGTGATGCGGTAAGACTGCGGCAAACCGACCGGGCCGGCCGCACGAAGTGTGTGCTTCCCGGTGAGATTGGGCACCAAAACGGAATATCAAGATGCACGGTGCAGGGTTTCACAGTGGTGAAACCGTGTGCCGACAAAGTTTGACCCGCTTGCATGGCGGTGACCGGCCACAAGGCCGAAGGCAATGCAAGACGCGTACCGGCTGCCCGCCAATGCGAGGGGGCCGGATCCAAGATTTCGCAATATACCGTTCGTCTCGACATGTCAGAAGCTATCCAAGGCGCCGAACACGCGCTGACACCCTCCGGCTATATCGCCGAACACTTGCAGAACTTGAACTCGGTCGGCGGCAAGCAAGCGTCGGTGGTCGATTTCTCCGTGCTGAACTATGACACGGTGTTCTGGTCTGTGCTGTGCGGCGCCATCGCCGTGATCTTCCTCCTGATCGCCGCGCGTCGCGTTCACGCTGGCGTGCCGGGTCGCTTCCAGGCCTTTGTCGAGATGATCGTCGAGATGGTCGACGACCAGGCCAAGGGCATCATTCACGGCGACCGTTCGTGGATTGCTCCGCTGGCGCTGATGGTGTTCTGCTGGATCACCATGATGAACGCCATCGACCTGATTCCGGTCGACTGGGTCACCGGCCTGAACAACCTCCTCGGCATTTTCCACATTCACCTTCCTCACCACCGCGCAGTGGCCACGGCCGACCTGAACGGTACGCTGGGCATGTCGTGCTCGGTGCTGGTGCTGATGATCTACTACAGCTTCAAGATCAAGGGCGCGGGCGGCTTCATGCACGAACTGTTCTCTGCCCCGTTCGGCGCCAAGTGGTACCTGGCTCCGTTCAACCTGATCCTGAACATCATCGAGTTCCTGGCCAAGGCCGTGTCGCTCGGCATGCGGTTGTTCGGCAACATGTATGCCGGCGAACTCGTGTTCCTGCTGATCGCATTGCTGGGTTCCATCTGGACGTTCAGTGCTGACCTGTCGGCGCTGGGCTTTGTCGGCCACGTCGTTGCCGGCACGGTTTGGGCGATCTTCCACATCCTGATCGTTCTGCTCCAGGCATTCATTTTCATGATGCTGACGCTGGTGTACATCGGCCAGGCTCACGATCACCACTGATCGACACAGGTTTTAGGTTTTTTGGTTTTTTGGTTTTTTGGTTCTAAGTCTCTCTAAATTAAAGGAGTCATCATGCAAGCATTTCTCGCCAACATCCAGGGTCTGACCGCTATCGGTATCGGCATCATCATCGGTCTGGGCGCTATCGGCGCCTGCCTGGGTATCGCCCTGATGGGTGGCAAGTACATTGAAGCCTGCGCACGTCAGCCTGAGCTGATGAACCCGCTGCAGACCAAGATGTTCCTGCTGGCTGGTCTGATCGACGCGGCATTCCTGATCGGCGTGGGTGTTGCAATGCTGTTCGCCTTCGCCAACCCGCTGCTGGCTGTCATTCAGTAATTTCTTTTCGGTCTGCATGATGCTGACGGGCGGCGCAGGCCATCAGCCTGGCCGCCTTTTGTGCATTTATCTGTAGTTTGATTACCGAAAGGAACACACCATGAATCTGAACGCAACGTTTTTTGCGCAGATGGTCGTGTTCTTCATCCTGTGGTGGGTTGTTGCCAAATTCATTTGGCCGCCGCTGGTGAAGGCGCTCGACGAACGCGCAAAGAAGATCGCCGATGGCCTCGCCGCTGCCGAGAAGGGCAAGGCCGAGCTTGAACTCGCCAACAAGCGTGTGGACCAGGCTATGGCCGAAGCCCGCACCGAGGGTGCTCAACGCGTCGCTGACGCCGAGAAGCGCGCCCAGCTGACGGCAGAAGAGATCAAGCAAAACGCCCAGGCAGAAGCCGCACGCATCATTGCCCAGGCGAAGGCCGAGGCAGAGCAGCAGGTGACCCGCGCACGCGAATCGCTGCGCGACCAGGTTGCCGTGCTGGCAGTCAAGGGTGCCGAGCAGATCCTCAAGCGCGAAGTGAACGCGCAGGTCCATTCCGACCTGCTCAATCAACTCAAAGCTGAGCTCTAATCATGGCCGAAACCGCAACCATTGCCCGTCCCTATGCTGAGGCGCTGTTCCGCGTCGCCAGCGAAGCCGGCAATCTGGGTGCATGGTCCGAGCTGGTGTCGGAGATGGGGCAGATCGCCGCCAACCCCGACATCAAGGCGCTCGCCGACGATCCGAACGTCCCCGGCGACAAGCTGGGTGACCTGTTCCTGTCGGTGGTGAAGTCCCCGGTCAATGACGAGGCACGCCGCTTCGTCAAGCTGCTGGTGGAAAACAACCGCCTGACAGTGATGCCGGAAGTCGCCGAGCAATTCCATGCGCTCAAGAACGCCCGCGAAGGTTCGTCGGACGTCGAGATCACCAGTGCATTCCCGCTGGATGGTCAGCCTCTGAACGACCTGGTCGCTGCACTCGAACGCAAGTTCGGCCGCAAGCTGTACGCGAAGGTGGCGGTGGATCCGTCCCTGATCGGCGGCGTGAGCGTCAAGGTCGGCGACGAAGTGCTCGACACCTCCGTGCGTGCGCGCCTGGCTGCCATGCAAACCGCGCTGACCGCCGTCTGATCGGCCGTCCGTCGGATTGAAGAATTAGGAGCATTGTGATGCAACTGAACCCCTCAGAAATCAGCGAGCTGATCAAGTCCCGCATCTCGGGTCTTGGCGCCGACGCTGAAGTGCGCAACACCGGCACGGTGATTTCCGTGACCGATGGTATCTGCCGCGTGCACGGCCTGTCTGGCGTGATGCAGGGCGAGATGCTGGAATTCCCGGGCAACACCTTCGGCCTCGCGCTGAACCTCGAGCGCGACTCCGTCGGTGCCGTGGTGCTGGGCGACTACGAACACATTTCGGAAGGCGATACGGTCAAGTGCACCGGCCGCATTCTGGAAGTGCCCGTTGGCAAGGAGCTGCTGGGCCGCGTGGTCAACACGCTGGGCCAGCCGATCGATGGCAAGGGCCCGATCAACGCGAAGGAAACCGACGTGATCGAAAAGGTCGCGCCGGGCGTGATCGCGCGTCAGTCGGTGAGCCAGCCGGTGCAGACCGGCCTGAAGTCGATCGACTCGATGGTGCCGATCGGCCGTGGCCAGCGTGAGCTGATCATTGGCGACCGCCAGACCGGCAAGACCGCCGTGGCTGTCGACGCCATCATCAACCAGAAGGGCAAGGGCATCTTCTGCGTGTACGTGGCAATCGGCCAGAAGGCTTCGACGATCGCCAACGTGGTGCGCAAGCTCGAAGAACACGGCGCGATGGAATACACCGTCGTCGTGGCTGCCGCCGCTTCGGATTCGGCCGCCATGCAGTACCTGGCTGCCTACGCCGGCTGCACGATGGGCGAGTACTTCCGCGACCGCGGCGAAGACGCGCTGATCGTTTATGACGATCTGACCAAGCAGGCCTGGGCCTACCGCCAGGTGTCGCTGCTGCTGCGCCGCCCGCCGGGCCGCGAAGCTTACCCCGGCGACGTGTTCTACCTGCACTCGCGCCTGCTGGAGCGTGCTGCCCGTGTGAACGAAGAGTACGTCGAGAACTTCACCAAGGGTGCCGTGAAGGGCAAGACCGGTTCGCTGACCGCACTGCCTATCATCGAAACGCAGGCTGGTGACGTGTCCGCATTCGTGCCGACCAACGTGATCTCGATTACCGACGGTCAGATCTTCCTGGAAACCGACCTGTTCAATGCCGGTATCCGTCCCGCGATCAACGCCGGTATCTCGGTGTCGCGCGTGGGTGGTGCTGCACAGACCAAGGTGGTGAAGAACCTGTCCGGCGGTATCCGTACCGACCTGGCCCAGTACCGTGAACTGGCTGCGTTCGCGCAGTTCGCTTCGGACCTGGACGACGCTACCCGCAAGCAGCTCGAGCGTGGCCGCCGCGTGACCGAACTGCTCAAGCAGGCTCAGTACCAGCCGCAGCAAGTGTGGCAACTGGCCGCGTCGCTGTTCGCCGCCAACAATGGCTTCCTCGACAACGTGGAAGTGAAGGACATTCTGCCGTTCGAGAAGGGCCTGCACGACCATCTGAAGACCAAGTACGCCGACCTCGTCAACCGCATCGAAGAGACCAAGGTCCTCTCGAAGGAAGATGAACCGGCGCTGCGTGCTGCGATCGAGGATTTCAGGAAGTCCGCCGCGTTCTAACCGCGTGATTCCACGAAGCTCGCCGCGCCTGCGCCGGGGTCGCCCCGGCGGTGCGCGGCGAGAGTTCGAATGGAGAGGAAGATATGGCCGGAACGAAAGAGATTCGAACCAAGATCAAGAGCGTGCAGAACACGCGCAAGATCACCAAGGCGATGGAGATGGTCGCCGCGTCCAAAATGCGCAAGGCGCAGGAGCGGATGCGCAATGCCCGTCCCTACGCCGAGAAAGTGCGCAATATCGCGGCGCACCTGGCTTCGGCCAACCCCGAGTTCAAGCATCCGTTCATGCAGGAGCGCGAAGTCAAGCGCGTCGGCATGATCGTGGTGACGACCGACAAGGGGCTGTGCGGTGGCCTGAACACCAACGTGCTGCGTGCGGTCACCAATGAACTGAAGACCTTGCAGGGCCGCGGCGTGGACGTGCAAGCGACCGCCATCGGCGGCAAGGGCATGCAGTTCCTGAGCCGTATTGGCGCCAAGGTGGTCTCGAACGTGGTGCAGCTTGGCGACACGCCGCATCTGGAAAAGCTGATCGGTGCCATCAAGGTTCAGCTCGACGCATTCACCAACGGTGAAGTCGACGCGGTGTACCTGTCGTACACCCGGTTCATCAATACGATGAAGCAGGAGCCGATGGTCGAGCAGCTGTTGCCGCTCGCCGCCGACAAGCTGGCCCAGACCGAAGAGGAAAAGCGCGCCTACTCGTGGGATTACATCTACGAGCCTGACGCCCAGACCGTGGTGGAAGACCTGTTGGTCCGCTACGTCGAGGCGCTGGTGTACCAGGCCGTGGCCGAAAACATGGCGTCCGAGCAATCGGCGCGCATGGTGGCCATGAAGGCGGCATCCGACAATGCCAAGAACGTGATCGGCGAACTGCAACTGGACTACAACAAGACCCGTCAGGCAGCGATCACCAAGGAACTGTCGGAAATCGTCAGCGGTGCGGCAGCCGTCTAAGGCGTCAAGAATTCAAGCTATCGGAGATACGAAATGAGTATCGGAAATATTGTGCAGTGCATTGGCGCCGTGGTGGACATCGAGTTCCCGCGCAACGCAATGCCGAAGGTGTACGACGCGCTGGTGCTGGAAGACAGCAGCGAAACGTCGTTCGCCGAAAAGGGCCTGACGTTCGAAGTCCAGCAGCAGCTGGGCGACGGCGTGGTGCGTACCATTGCCCTCGGTTCGTCGGACGGCCTGCGCCGCGGCATGGCCGTGAAGAACACCGAAGCGCCGATCTCGGTGCCGGTGGGTCAGGGCACGCTGGGCCGCATCATGGACGTGCTGGGTCGCCCCATCGACGAAGCTGGCCCGATCGCTTCGGACGAGCGCCGCGCGATTCACCAGAAGGCACCGAAGTTCGACGAACTGTCGCCTTCGACCGACCTGCTCGAAACCGGCATCAAGGTGATCGACCTGATCTGCCCGTTCGCAAAGGGCGGTAAGGTTGGCCTGTTCGGTGGTGCTGGCGTGGGCAAGACCGTCAACATGATGGAGCTCATCAACAACATCGCCAAGCAGCACAGCGGTCTGTCGGTGTTCGCCGGCGTGGGCGAGCGTACCCGTGAAGGGAACGACTTCTACCACGAAATGAAGGACTCCAACGTGCTCGACAAGGTGGCCATGGTGTTCGGCCAGATGAACGAGCCGCCGGGCAACCGTCTGCGCGTGGCACTCTCCGGCCTGACCATGGCCGAGAAGTTCCGCGACGAAGGCCGCGACATCCTGTTCTTCGTCGACAACATCTACCGCTACACGCTGGCCGGTACCGAAGTGTCGGCACTGCTGGGCCGTATGCCTTCCGCCGTGGGCTACCAGCCGACGCTGGCTGAAGAAATGGGCAAGCTGCAGGAACGTATTACGTCGACCAAGACTGGCTCGATCACGTCGATCCAGGCCGTGTACGTGCCTGCGGATGACTTGACCGACCCGTCGCCGGCAACCACCTTCCTGCACCTGGACTCGACCCTCGTGCTGTCGCGTGACATCGCTGCGCTCGGTATCTACCCCGCAGTGGATCCGCTGGACTCGACCTCGCGCCAGATGGACCCGCAGGTTGTGGGTCAGGAGCACTACAATGTCGCGCGTGCCGTTCAGCAGACGCTGCAGCGCTACAAGGAACTGCGCGACATCATCGCGATTCTGGGCATGGACGAACTGTCGCCGGAAGACAAGATGGCCGTGAACCGCGCGCGTAAGATCCAGCGTTTCCTGTCGCAGCCGTTCCACGTGGCCGAAGTGTTCACGGGTTCGCCGGGCAAGTACGTGCCGCTGAAGGAAACCATCCGTGGTTTCAAGATGCTGGTGGATGGCGAGTGCGATCACCTGCCCGAGCAGGCGTTCTACATGGTCGGCTCGATCGACGAAGCCTTCGAGAAGGCCAAGAAGCTCCAGTAAGCCTCGCTTTGACGCTCCCGCACCCCGGTGCGGGAGTGGCGGCCGGCCGCCTTGCGCGCCCGGCCGTCAGAAGTGAAGCGAACGGACAAAGGAATTCATATGGCAACCATTCTTGTAGACGTCGTCAGCGCGGAAGCGTCGATCTTCTCCGGTCCGGCGAAGTTCGTGGCGCTGCCGGGCGAGTCGGGTGAGCTGGGCATTCTGCCGGGCCACACGCCGCTGATTACGCGTATCCAGCCGGGCGCCGTGCGTATCGAGAAGGAAGACGGCAGCGAAGAGTTTGTGTTCGTTGCCGGCGGTATTCTCGAAGTCCAGCCGCAGCACGTTACCGTGCTGGCCGATACCGCTATCCGCGGTACCGATCTGGACGAAGCCAAGGCGCAGGAAGCCAAGCGTGCCGCCGAAGAGTTGATGCAAAACCAGAGCAGCGATCTGGACATTGCACGCGCTCAGAGCGAGCTCGCCGTGGCCGCCGCGCAACTGGCTGCCATCGCCCGTCTGCGTCGTAAGAAGTAAGCAGCAAGCAGTCCCTGTCGCACTGTTGTTTTTTCGGTGCGACAACCAAAAAAGGCAGCCACGCGGCTGCCTTTTTTTATGCTGTGGGGATAAGCTTCTTGTGCTTGGACCAAAAAAAAGCGCGCGGGCCGGGGAGGCTCCGCGCGGACGGGAAAATCCCTTCGAGGGGTCAATTCGAAGGAACGGGTTCGGTCCAGGACTACTAAGGCGCAGCGAATCTGGTTCGCACATTCGGCCGCAAAGGCCTCGCGCCATCGGGTCTTCCTGGTGTCCGACCAGCAGGCATCGCCTGCTGGCTCGGAAAATCGGGAATCACTGCCAAGGGCTTTCTTCAGCGCCCCATCTTCTCGTTACTCACTTCTTCGCGGGGACGCGGTCCACCAAACGCCGGTGTGTCAATGCATTGTGGGGGAAAGTCCCTGCAATGGCAGTAACAAAATGTATCCTTTTGCAAGAAGTTGAAAGCCAACTCGCGCGAAATGGAGCGTCATACGCACATCCAACACATAAGGCGTCACTTTCTACTCATAACGTGATCTGTGCGCACCGTAGTGCGTCGAATTCCCTGTGCGCTGGCGAACAATGCGGCGCTTCCGGCGCGAGAGCCGATCGTCAGTTACGATTGCCCGGTTACAACCACGCCCGGCGCTGCCCGAGGCCATGTACTGGAGTTCATGATGGCAGATATGCAGGACGCGATCCGGAAAATGCTCGGCATGAGGACCGTGGCTATTGTGGGCCTGTCGGACCGTGCTGATCGACCGAGCCATGAGGTTGCCGAATTCCTGCAGCAGCACGGTTTCCGCATCGTGCCGGTCAATCCGCGCCATGCCGGCGAACGCATTCTAGGCGAGCCGTGCCACGCCTCGCTGCAGGACGCGGCGACCGCGATGGCGGCACAGGGCGAGCGCATCGACTGGGTCGACATTTTTCGCCGCGCCGAAGACACTCCGCCCGTGGTCGCCGATGCGAAGGCGATCGGCGCATGTGGCGTATGGCTGCAGCTGGGTATCGTGAACGACGCCGCTATCGGCCAGGCCCGCGTAGAGGGCCTGCTCGCCGTGCAAGACTGCTGCAGCAAGATCGAGCTCACCCGCCAGCTCGCGCTGTCCTGAACCCTTTCGCCTGACCCGATGGCTATCGATCCGCAACTCCTCGCCTATTACCGCCGCCTGGCCGAGCAATATGGCGCCCTTCCCGTACCCGTTGATGCGCGCGCGCGGCGCGAGCGCTTTGCCGAAGTGGCAGCTTCGTCGGTCGTACCTGATCCTGCCGGCAGCACGTGGGAAGACCTCACCCTTGCGCTGGAAGGCCGCTCGCTGACGGCGCGCCTGTTCCGTCCGGTGGCCGATGCGCCGTCCCGGTTGATCGTTTATTTCCACGGCGGCGGCTGGGTCGTCGGATCGCACGAGACCCACCATACCGTCGCAGCACTGCTGGCGGCTGATACGGGCTGCGCGGTAGCCAGCGTGGATTATCGGCTCGCGCCTGAGCATGCGTTTCCCGCGCCATGCGATGACGCCGTAGATGCTGTCCGTTGGTTCGCCGTGCAGCGCGCGTCGCTGGGCTTCGATACCGGCTTCCTTGCCGTGGCGGGCGATAGCGCTGGTGGACACCTCGCAGCACTCGCGGCGCAGCAGGTCAACACCGAAGCCCGACAGCAAGTGGTGGTGGCGCAGTTGCTCGTCTATCCGGTCACAGCGCCGGTGCTTTCCAGCGAGAGCTACCGCGCCTTTGCCGATGGCCCCGGGCTGACCCGTGACGAGATGGCCTGGTTCTGGACGCAGTTTATCGGCGCCGAGAGTCTGGCGCGCGGCGCGCAACACGAAGATCTACGCATTCATCTGATGGCGCAGGCGCCGAAGGTGCAGCCGCCGGCCACCGCCATCGTCGTTGCCGCCAACGACGTGTTGCGCGATGACGGGCTTGCCTATGCCGATTTCCTCGTCCGGCACGACGCCACGGTAGTCACCATCGAGGCCAGTGGCATGACGCACGGATTCGCACGCCTGCAACCGGACGCGCCGCGCGCGCGCGAATGGATGCAACGTGCCGCGCAGGCCTTCGCGAGCCTGTTCGACGACGTCTAGCGGTCTGGTGCGCCGGCACTGTCGCATCAGGCGCCGGTGCGCGGCGGCCATCCCTTAGAATGGCGGTCTTACGAGGATGACCATGACTGCACTGCAGAACGACACTTTCCTGCGCGCACTGCGCCGGCAGCCGACCGAATACACGCCGCTGTGGCTGATGCGCCAGGCGGGCCGCTACCTGCCTGAGTACAACGCCACGCGCGCGCGCGCGGGCAGCTTTCTGGGCCTGGCCAAGAATCCAGCCTATGCCACCGAAGTGACGCTGCAGCCGCTGGACCGCTATCCGCTGGACGCGGCCATCCTGTTCTCCGACATCCTGACCGTGCCCGACGCCATGGGCCTCGGCCTGTCGTTTGCCCAGGGCGAAGGCCCGCGCTTCGCGCGGCCGCTGCGTACCGAGGCCGACGTGCAGAAGCTTGCCGTGCCCGACATGGCATCACTGCAGTATGTGTTCGACGCCGTGGCCGAGATCCGCCGCGCGCTGGTCCAGGACGGGCGCCAGCGCGTGCCGCTGATCGGCTTCTCGGGCAGCCCGTGGACGCTGGCTTGCTACATGGTCGAAGGCGGCGGCTCGGACGACTTCCGCACGGTCAAGGCGATGATGTACGGCCGGCCGGACCTGATGCACCGCATCCTCGACATCAATGCGCAGGCGGTCAGCGAGTACCTGAATGCACAGATCGAGGCAGGCGCGCAGGCCGTCATGATCTTCGACACCTGGGGCGGTGCGCTGGCTGACGGCATGTACCAGGCGTTCTCGCTGGCCTATATGCGCAAGGTGCTCGCCGGCCTGAAGCGCGAGCATGACGGACAGCAGATCCCCGCGATCGTCTTCACGAAGGGTGGCGGCCTGTGGCTGGAAGGCCTCGCCGACACCGGCGCCGACGCCATTGGTTTGGACTGGACGGTCAACCTTGCGCAAGCGCGCCGACGCACCGGTGGCCGCGTGGCGCTGCAGGGCAATATCGATCCGACAGTGCTGTTCGCCCCCGAAGCGGCGATTCGGGAACAGGTGCGGGGCGTGCTCGACAGCTATGCGGCAGCGGGCGGTAGCGACGGTCATGTGTTCAACCTCGGCCACGGTATTTCGCAGTTCACGCCCCCGGAAAGCGTGGCGGTGCTCGTCGACGAAGTGCATCGCTATAGCCGCCAGCTGCGCACGTCGCAGGGCTGAAACACCGATATCCCGAAAGTACCGGCGTCATGCGCCGGTCATATTTTCCTCGCGGTGCAGCGATTTTGGCGCCAACGTCAGCGGTGTCGCTGGAGGCGCGCCGCTGCTGCTGTCAAGTAAACAATTTCATCCTGATTCGCCAAAAAGGTGCTTGCAATTGACGGTGGAGGCTTGACTTATGCACACCGATAGGTTTGCCGCACTGCAAGAAGGGGTAACCCCTTAACTCATCTGGGGGATGTTTGCAAGGCCTTGATTTTTAAGGAATTGGAAGTTTTTCAAAGCGGTTGCGCTTGCCAGTGATTCCCTTGTTTTTCGGGCTTTCGCGGCGTCCCACAGCGACTTTTCAACAAAGTTATCCACAGGGTCTGTGGAATTAGTGGAAAAGCAGTCATCTATCATCGACTTAGGGCCACATTTGAAGTTTTACTTTAAGTTGATGTTGCGCCGCACACTAAGCCTGCTTCTATTCCCTTTGCGCCTGAATCCGCACAGTCTTTGCGCACGCGCCGTGCACCAGAACTGCCTCTGATGACGTTGCCAGACGACACCGAACCGCGTAGCGCAGGCATTGTCCGCGTGGCGCTTGATACGCCCGCGGACGACTGTTTCGACTACCTCGCCGACGATGAAGTGGTGCCGGGCGATCTGGTGGTCGTACCGTTCGGACGTCGCAGCGTGGTCGGCGTTGCCGTTGCGCGCGCCGCCGAGTCGGCCGTGCCGGCGGACCGGATCAAGGCAGTTTCCGCGCGGCTGGGCTGGCTGGCGCCGCTAGCGCAGGAATGGCGCGATCTTGCGACGTTCGCCGCGCGCTATTACCAGCGCTGCCTTGGCGAGGTGATGCTGCCGTCGCTGCCGCCGTCGCTGCGGGAGCCGGAGGGCTGGCCACGCCTTGGCCAGCGTGCACGGACCGAGGCGTACCGGGTCGTTGCGGCACATATCCCTACGTTGCTCGAGTCGATACCTGGGCGTGCGCGATCGGTGCGGGCGCTTGCGCAGGCGCTGGCCGACCGCGCCGCCGACGGCGCAGTGCCCGAGCCGATGAGTCTGGCCGAGGCGCGCGAATTATGCACCGCCGCGCCAGCAAGGCTTGTTGAATGGGCCGCTGCAGGCTGGATCGAGGCGATCAGCGCCGACCGTACCTTGCTCGGCACCGCGCCCTCGCAGGCCCCGTCGGTGGCGCCTGCGTTGCATGAAGCACAGCTTGCGGCGGTCGAAGCTATCGGCGCCGCTGCGTCCTTTGCTCCGTTCCTGCTGCACGGGGTGACCGGCAGCGGCAAGACTGAGGTCTATCTGCATGCCATGGCCCAGGTACTCGCGCGCGATCCTCACACGCAGGTGCTGATGCTGGTGCCCGAGATCAACCTGACCCCGCAACTCCAGTCGCGCATTGCCGCGCGCTTTCCGCACCTGCCGCTGGCCGTGCTGCACAGCGGGCTGGCTGACCAGGAACGCAGCCTGCAATGGCTCGCCGCCCATCGCGGCGAAGCGCGCATCGTACTGGGCACGCGCATGGCGATCATGGCCTCGATGCCGAATCTTGCGCTGATCGTGGTCGATGAAGAGCACGACACGTCCTACAAACAGCAGGAGGGCCTGCGCTACTCCGCGCGCGACCTGGCCGTATGGCGCGCCAAGCGGCTCGAAATTCCGGTCGTACTTGGCTCGGCCACGCCGTCAATGGAAACCTGGTGGCGCGCTGAGCAGGGCGCGTATCGCAAGCTGGTGCTGCGCCAGCGCGCGCAGGCTGAAGCGGCGTTGCCGGCCGTGCGTCTGATCGATCTGAACCATGAACGCCAGCGCCAGCGGGCGCTGTTCGAAGGCCTGTCGGTGCCGTTGCTGGAGGCGATCGACGCCCGGCTGGCTCGCGGGGAGCAGAGCCTGCTGTTCCTGAACCGACGTGGCTATGCGCCGGTGCTGGCCTGCGATAGCTGCGGCTGGCTGTCTGGCTGCCCGCGCTGTTCGGCATACCTGGTGCTGCACCGGCCGGAACGGCGGCTGCGCTGCCACCACTGCGGGCTGGAGGCGCCCGTGCCGCACCATTGCCCTGACTGCGGCAATATGGATATCGCGCCGCTTGGCCGTGGCACCCAGCGCATCGAAGAAGCGCTGGCGGCACGTTTTCCACAGGCTCGTATCGCTCGCATCGATGCCGATTCCACGCGGCGCAAAGGCAGTGCGCAGGCGATGTTCGACGAAGTGCATGCCGGCGAGGTGGACATCCTCGTCGGTACCCAGATGATCGCCAAGGGCCATGATTTTCAACGGGTGACGCTGGTCGGCATCGTGCATCCGGACGCCGCCATGTTCAGCCACGATTTCCGCGCCGCCGAACACCTGTTCGCGTCGCTGATGCAGGTATCCGGGCGGGCCGGGCGGGCCGACCTGCCCGGCGAAGTCCTCATCCAGACCCGCTATCCAGACGCTGCGGCATTGCAGGCCCTCGTGCGCCATGACTATGATGGATTCGCCGCCGGCCAGTTGCGCGAGCGCCGCCAGGCCGGGTTGCCCCCGTTCTGCTATCAGGTGCTGCTGACTGCCGAGCATGGCCAGCTCGAACGGGCATTGCAGTTCCTGCAGGCGGTCCGGCGCCTGGCAGACGGCAATGCTTTGGCGCCGGAGGTGCAACTGCACGATCCGGTACCGATGTCGATGGTGCGCATTGCTAACCGCGAACGTGCCCAGATGTTGTTGGAAGCCAGCTCAAGGCCCGTTTTGCAACGATTTGTGAGCGAGTGGGTGCGGACTTTTTCCGATGCCGGCGCAGACGCAAGAGGCGTGCGCTGGCAACTGGAAATCGACCCGCTGAGAATCTGAGTGCCGGGCTGCATGTGACTGGGGTGCAACCGTAGCAACCGGCTTTCGAGATAGTGGTTGCACTAGGTTGCACCTTTGCGTTTTTCAGGAGTAAGATCGCGCCAGCCCAGAGGTTGCGCAGTCGGGCCCCACCGCCGCTCACGTCCCACGCGGGCGACATCGACCCGCAGCCTTGTGTCTTACGGAGAAAGCTCGCATGGCCACCACCACCCTCGGCGTCAAACTCGACGACGCTTCGCGCGATCGCCTCAAGCGTGTCGCCCAATCCATCGACCGGACGCCGCACTGGCTGATCAAGCAGGCGATCTTCACGTATCTCGAGCAGATCGAGCGTGGCCACCTGCCGCATGAGGCGATGGCAGGCGGCGCAGGGGAGGCCGATGGAGCCGACGGTGCTGAGATGAGCCACGCCGATGGCGCACCGCAGCCGTTCCTGGAATTCGCGCAAAGCATTCAGCCGCAATCCGTACTGCGCGCCGCAATTACTTCGGCCTATCGCCGTCCTGAAACCGATTGCGTGCCGGTGCTGCTGGAGCAGGCACGCCTGCCGCAGCAACAGGCCGAAGCCGCCATCAAGATGGCCAAGAAGCTGGCCACCGCGCTGCGCGAGCAG
The DNA here is from genome assembly GCF_019602855.1 of Cupriavidus pinatubonensis. Lineage (GTDB taxonomy): Bacteria > Pseudomonadota > Gammaproteobacteria > Burkholderiales > Burkholderiaceae > Cupriavidus > Cupriavidus pinatubonensis. The sequence continues at coordinate 3,742,941 of NZ_CP080767.1, read as the reverse complement.
AAGGTGGGCACCGGCCGCGAAGGCCTGGTGCAGGGCCTGATCCAGGAATTCTCCCTGTCGTCGCAAGAAGGCGTAGCGCTGATGTGCCTGGCCGAGGCCCTGCTGCGCATTCCCGACAAGCCCACGCGCGACGCGCTGATCCGCGACAAGATTAGCGGCGCCAACTGGCAGTCGCACCTGGGCCAGAGCCCATCGCTGTTCGTCAACGCCGCGACCTGGGGCCTGCTGCTGACCGGCAAGCTGGTCGCCACCCATACCGAATCGGGCCTGAGCAAGGCGCTCACGCGCATCATCGGCAAGGGCGGCGAACCGCTGATCCGCAAGGGCGTCGACATGGCCATGCGCCTGATGGGCGAGCAGTTCGTCACGGGCGAGACCATTTCCGAAGCGCTGGCCAACGCGCGCAAGTACGAAGCGCAGGGCTTCCGCTATTCCTACGACATGCTTGGCGAAGCGGCGATGACGGAAGAGGATGCGCAGCGCTACCTCGCGTCGTACGAGCAGGCCATCCATGCGATTGGCCAGGCCTCGCGCGGCCGCGGCATCTATGAAGGCCCGGGCATTTCGATCAAGCTGTCGGCGCTGCATCCGCGCTACAGCCGCGCCCAGCACGAGCGGGTGATCAACGAGCTTTATGAGCGCCTGAAGTCGCTGACGCTGCTGGCGCGCCAGTACGACATCGGCATCAACATCGACGCCGAAGAGGCCGACCGCCTCGAGATCTCGCTCGACCTGCTCGAACGCCTGTGCTTCGAGCCCGAGCTGGCCGGCTGGAACGGCATCGGCTTCGTGGTGCAGGGCTACCAGAAGCGCTGCCCGTTCGTGATCGACTACCTGATCGACCTCGCGCGCCGCAGCCGCCACCGCCTGATGATCCGCCTGGTTAAGGGCGCCTACTGGGACAGCGAAATCAAGCGCGCCCAAGTCGAAGGCCTGGAAGGCTATCCGGTCTACACGCGCAAGGTCTACACCGATGTGTCGTACGTGGCCTGCGCGCGCAAGCTGCTGTCGGTGCCCGACGCAATTTATCCACAGTTCGCCACGCACAACGCGCACACGCTGTCGGCCATCTACCAGATTGCCGGCCATAGCTACTATCCCGGCCAGTACGAATTCCAGTGCCTGCACGGCATGGGCGAGCCGCTGTACGACCAGGTCGTCGGCCCGATCGCCGACGGCAAGTTCAACCGCCCGTGCCGTATCTACGCGCCGGTTGGCACGCATGAAACGCTGCTCGCCTACCTGGTGCGCCGCCTGCTCGAAAACGGCGCCAACACCTCGTTCGTCAACCGGATTGCCGACGACACGATTTCGCTCGATGAACTGGTGGCCGACCCGGTCGCCGTGGTCGAGACCATGCATCGCGATGAAGGCACGCTGGGCCTGCCGCATCCGAAGATCCCGTCGCCGCGCGGCCTTTATGGCAAGTCGCGCGCGAACTCGGCGGGTATCGACCTTGCCAACGAGCATCGCCTCGCTTCGCTGTCGTCCGCGCTGCTGGCCGGTACAAGCGAACGCGTCGTGGCCGATCCGATGCTGGGTACCGAGGTCCCGCGCGCAGCCGATGCCATCACCACGCCGGTGCTGAACCCGGCCGACCATCGCGACGTCGTGGGCCAGGTCACTGAAGCCAGCCAGGCCGATGTCGACGCCGCGCTGCAGGCCGCCGCCAATGCGGCACCGATCTGGCAGGCCACGCCGCCCGACGTCCGTGCCTCCGCGCTTGAACGCGCCGCCGACCTGATGGAAGCGCAGATGCAGTCGCTGATGGGCATCATCATGCGCGAGGCCGGCAAGACCTTCTCGAACGCGATCGCCGAAGTGCGCGAGGCGGTGGACTTCCTGCGCTACTACGCGGCCGAAGTGCGCCGCAGCTTCGACAACGAGACGCACCGCCCGCTGGGCCCGGTGGTCTGCATCAGCCCGTGGAATTTCCCGCTGGCGATCTTCACCGGGCAGGTGGCCGCAGCGCTGGCCGCCGGCAATACGGTGCTGGCCAAGCCCGCCGAGCAGACGCCGCTGATTGCCGCTGCCGCGGTGCGCATCCTGCGCGAGGCCGGCGTGCCGGCGGGTGCCGTGCAGCTGCTGCCGGGCCGTGGCGAGACCGTGGGCGCGGCACTGGTGGGCGACGCCCGCGTCAAGGGCGTGATGTTCACGGGCTCGACCGAAGTCGCGCGTATCCTCCAGCGCAATATCGCCGGCCGTCTCGATGCCGCCGGCCGTCCGATTCCGCTAATCGCCGAAACCGGTGGCCAGAACGCGATGATCGTCGACTCGTCTGCACTGGCCGAACAGGTCGTGGGCGACGTAGTCAACTCCGCGTTCGACTCGGCCGGCCAGCGCTGCTCCGCGCTGCGCGTGCTGTGCCTGCAGGAAGACGTGGCCGACCGCGTGCTCGCCATGCTCAAGGGCGCCATGAATGAACTGACCATGGCCAACCCGGATCGCCTGTCCACCGATGTGGGCCCGGTCATCGACGAAGAAGCGCGCGGCAATATCGTGCGCCATATCGATGCGATGCGCGCCAAGGGTCGCCGCGTGCACCAGGCCGATCCGAATGCCCCGCAGGGCGCCAGCTGCCGCCATGGCACCTTCGTGCCGCCGACCCTGATCGAACTCGACAGCATCGACGAACTCAAGCGCGAGGTGTTCGGCCCCGTGCTGCACGTGGTGCGCTTCCCGCGCGCCGCGCTGGACACTATGATCGGCCAGATCAACGGTACCAACTATGGCCTGACGATGGGGATCCACACCCGCATCGACGAGACCATCGCGCAGATCGTGCAGCATGCCGAGGTGGGCAATCTGTACGTGAACCGCAATATCGTCGGCGCGGTGGTGGGTGTGCAGCCGTTTGGCGGCGAGGCGCTGTCGGGCACTGGTCCGAAGGCCGGTGGCCCGTTGTACCTGCACCGCCTGCTGTCGGTCTGCCCGCAGGATGCGGTGGTTCGCAGCGTGCGCCAGGCGGAAGCGTCGGGCAACGCGCCGGCTGCGCCGGAGCGCCCAGTCGCCGCACAGGCGCTGAAGGACTGGGCGAAGACCGAGATGCCGGAAGTCGCCGCCGCCTGCGATCGCTTTGCCGAAGCCTCGGCGGCTGGCATTTCGGTGACGCTGCCCGGGCCGACCGGCGAGCGCAACACCTACTCGCTGCTGCCGCGCCACCATGTCCTGTGCCTGGCGGCGCAGGAACAGGATCTGGCCATCCAGCTCGCGGCTGTTCTGGCAGTCGGCAGCCAGGCTGTGATGGCGGAAAACCCTGTTTCGCGTGGGCTGTTTGCACGGCTGCCCAAGGGCGTACAATCGCGCGTCCGCATTGTGTCTGACTGGACTTCGCCGGAGGTCGCGTTCGACGCGGTGATCCATCATGGCGATTCCGACCAGTTGCGCACGGTGTGCGAGCAGGTCGCAGCGCGGCCGGGGCCGATCATCGGCGTGCAGGGCCTCGCGCAAGGTGAGCCGAATATCGCTCTTGAACGTTTGCTGATCGAGCGTTCGCTGTCGGTCAACACGGCGGCGGCCGGCGGCAACGCCAGCCTGATGACGATCGGCTGAGCCGGCACGGACAGAGTTTGACGTGCGCATGTGCGGCGGCGATCCTGCCGCCATGCGCATCCATAGGGGAGGAGCGCCCAGACGGCGTTCCCGAAGCGTAGAAAAAGCGCAGCAAGAAGGCTGAACCAGCCACCAAGGAGAACTGATGACCTCGACATTCCACAAGACGGCCCTGACCGTTGCCCTGACTATCGCTGGCCTGACTGGCGCCACGGCGGCTTTCGCCCAGGCCCAGGAAATCAAGCTCGGCTTTGCCGGCCCGATGACCGGCGGCCAGGCCCAGTACGGCAAGGACATGCAGAACGGCATCGTCCTCGCCATCGAGGACATGAACGCCACCAAGCCGAAGATCGGCGGCAAGGAAGTCAAGTTCGTGCTGGTCTCCGAAGACGACCAGGCCGATCCGAAGACCGGCTCGGTGGTCGCGCAGAAGCTCGTCGACAACGGTATCCAGGGCATGCTCGGGCACTTCAACTCGGGCACCACCATCCCGGCGTCGATGGTCTACAACCGCGCAGGCATTCCGCAGATCGCCATGGCGACCGCACCGGAATACACCAAGCAAGGCTTCAAGACGACTTTCCGCATGATGACTTCCGACACCCAGCAAGGTTCGGTGATCGGCGCGTTCGTCGTGAAGAAGCTGGGCGCGAAGAACATCGCGATCGTTGACGACCGCACCGCGTACGGCCAGGGCCTGGCTGACGAGTTCGAGAAGGCCGCCAAGGCCGCCGGCGGCAAGATCGTGCGCCGCGAGTTCACCAACGACAAGGCGGTGGACTTCAAGGCCGTGCTGACCAACATCAAGCGCAGCAACCCGGACATCATCTTCTACGGCGGCGCCGAGACCCAGTCGGCCCCGATGGCCAAGCAGGTCAAGGAACTGGGCATGAAGGCCCCGCTGGTGTCGGGCGAAATGTCCAAGACCGACAACTTCCTGAAGCTGGCCGGCCCGGCTGCCGAAGGCACGGTCGTGTCGCTGGCCGGCCTGCCGCTGGACCAGATGCCGGGCGGCGCCGCGTACGAGAAGAAGTACGAGAAGCGCTTCGGCTCGAAGGTGCAGACCTACTCGCCGTACGCCTATGACGGCGCCACCGCGATGATGACCGCCATGGTCAAGGCCGGCTCGGCCGATCCGGCGCGCTATCTGCCGGTGCTGGCGGCGACCAACATGCAGGGCGTCACCACCAAGACGCTGGCGTACGACGCCCGTGGCGACCTGAAGGACGGCGGCATCACCGTCTACAAGGTGGTCGGCGGCAAGTGGACCGTGCTGGAGACGGTTGGCGGCAAGTAAGCCCACCGGCGCCAGGCCAGAAGAACGCCACCCTGCGAGGGTGGCGTTTTTTCTTGCCAATCCTAAAGATTGAACTGACCCCTGCCGTTTGTTGTCCCGGATGGGGGATCGTGCCTTTGGCGCATAATTCCGCATTCGTTTATCCAATCCAGAAGGAGCAGTACGTGTCCGTGCAGGAAGTCAGCTACGACCGCGCCGTCGAACTGGCCGGTGTAGGCCGGTTCGATGAAGCGCTGGAGATTGCCGGCCAGTTGTCGGCGGCCCGGCCCGAAGTGGTCGATTTCACCACGCTGCAGGCACGGTTGTTCTTCGACAAGGGCGATGCGCAGTCGGCCTTCGCGGTGCTTGATGGGGCACTTTCGCGGCTGGAGACGTTGAACCTTGCGCCGCCTCACCGGTGGGCGTCGCGCGGTGTGCTCGCGCATCGCTATGGCGCCATGCTGATGAGCCTTGGCCGGGATCGCGATGCATTGCCGTGGCTGCACGAGGCCTCGCAGCGCAACGGCCTGCTGTCAGGCGAGTGGCCCGCGCATTTCCACGCGGGGCTGGCTTGCTACCGACTCGGCGACCTGGCCGGCGCAGGCCGCTACTGGCACGACCTGCTGTATCGCGCGCCTGATCTGGGCGCGGAGGACATCCTGCCGCTCGTACACGACGCAATCGTCCGTACCGAGGCAGCGGGCCAGCCCGTCGAGCCCATGATGCGCGTCTGCCTGGGGCGCATTGCGCTGGACAACCCGGATCTGCTCGAACTTGAACCCGAAGTCGCCGATGCGCTCGCCGGCGAGCAAGCCGGGCTGGTGCTTGCCGCATCTCCGGACCATCCGCAGGCCCGCCGCCTGCGTGCGCCGCTGCGCTTCGGTGCCGGCGACACGGAAGGGGCGCAGGACGACCTCGCCGTGTACCAGCGCCAGTGCCCGGACCCGCAGACCCAGGTACGCGCAATGGCCTGGCGCCACCAGGCCGCCCGGACGGCCCAGCCCGGCACGCCGGGTACCGATTCCCAACCCTGGCTGAAGTTCAGCCTGGCGACCGATAGTGACGACGGCGCCGGCTACTACCGTGCCGCCACGGCGCTCGGCGAGTTTATCGACGAGGTGCCGCAGGCCGAAGCCGCGCTGCGGCCCCGGTTGGTGGAAGCCTGCCAGCTTGGCGTCGCGCGCTTCGACCAGTACTTCGCGACCGGCGAGGGCGATGCCAGCGGCCATGGCGGCAATGCCGACCCGCACGTCTATTCGCTGCTGTGCCGCCTTCTGTCGCGCAGCCTTCCGGCCGACGCGGGCAATCTGGAGTCGCGCATCGCGCTGCACCGCAAGGGCATGGCCGCGAGCGAGTTCATCGACCACTGGATCGACCTGCTCGATTGCCATGCTGGCGCCGGCCAGCACCAGCAGGTGGTAGAACTGGCGGGCGAGGTGCTCAATCGCTATCCACTCGAGCGCAATCCGGCCGATGTGACGTGGGCGTTCAGCCGGCTGATCGCCGCGTGGAAGGCCATCGGGGGTGCCGAAGCGGCCGAGGCCGCGGGGGCAGCCATGGCGCATATGGACGCCCGCCTCGACGCACTGCCCGTGGAGGCCCGCAGCGAGGCCGCGCACCCGATGGCGCATGCGCGGGCGCATTACGCAGCGCTGGTGCAGACGCGCATGGACGGCATGGATCCGCACGACCGTACCGATGCACTGGCCGAGATCGACACCCAGCAACGTCGCGCGCTGCTCGTGGAGGATGCGTGGCTGTTCAACCGCTTTGGACAGGTTTGGCGTGACCTGGGCGACTATGAGCGCGCCTTGCCGCTGTTCGAGCAGGCCATTGTCATGACCGAAGGCGATGCGTGGGACCAGGCCGCGCCGCGAGTGCAGCGCGCGCTGATCCACAATGCCGCCGCGCGCCACGACGCGGCGCTGGCAGACTTCGCGGCCGCGTTTGCCGTGCGCGACGACTGGGATGCCGAGACCTGGCTGCGTGCGGTGGAATCGGCGGTCGGACTGGCGCAGCGCGAGACCGCACTCGGCTACTTCGACAAGGCGCGCGCCGCGGGCGCCGAGCAGGGCCGTACGCGCGGCCTCCATGCCAAGGTCGAAGCCGCATTGCGGGCTACCCGGCCGAAATGGAAGTTGTGGGGCGTGTAAAGCACTGATCACGGGGCTGATACGGCCTCATGCACCGCGCGATCCCACAATGAGAAACTCCATCAGCGAAGATGGCGTTTTTTATTGAAAGTTAGCGAAAGAAGTTGGCGCAATGCGTGCGGTGTCAGACAATGGCTGACATGGAATGTCATGTGCTTCCATTACCATGTCACGCATGAATGGACTAAGCCAACTTTTCCCGTCACTTCCGCTCGCCCCCGGCGGCCTGTTCTGGGTCGGCCTGGCGCTGGTCGGCGCTGGCCTTGCGGGCGAACTATGCCGCCGCTGGCTGGGCTGCCCCCGCATCGTCGGCTATGCGGCGGCAGGCCTCTGCGCGGGCATGCTCGGGCGCAGCATCGTCGACACCAACATGATCGGCCAGACCCGTATCCTGATCGATATGGCGCTGGCACTCGCCCTGTTCGAGCTGGGGCATCGTCTTTCGCTGATCTGGCTGAGCGCCAACCGCTGGCTGCTGCTGACCAGTGCGTTCGAAAGCGTGCTGACCTGGGGCCTGGTGGCCGCGGTGTTGCAGTGGATCGGCGCATCGCCCGGGATTGCGATTCTTGCGGGCGGCATCGCAGTCAGCACTTCGCCGACTATCGTGCTGCAGCTCAAGAACGAGTTGCGCGCCGAAGGCCAGGTGACCGAGCGGCTGATGGCCATGGCCGCGCTCAACAGCATTTATGCCGCCGTGATTGTGCAGGTCGCGACGGGCTGGCTGCATTCGGAATATGGCAACCTCGGCGCCGCGCTGCTTCATCCGCTTTATCTGCTGGTCGGCTCCTGCCTGCTGGCCTGGGTGGTTGGCAAGATCGGGCATGCGATCTATGAGCGCATGTCGGCCGACGACCACTACAGCTTCCTTGTGCTCGTGGGCCTGGTGCTGTTCACGCTTGCGCTGACTCGGGTACTAAAATTGTCCATGCCGCTCACGCTGATGCTGGCCGGCGTGGTGTTCAAGCACCAGGACAGCCAGCCGCATGTGTGGCCGACGCACTTCGGTAGCGCGGGCAGTCTGCTGATCATCGTGATGGTGGTGTCGCTGGGCCTGCCGCTCACGGCGCAAGACTGGGTCGTCGGCGGCATGTATGCCGTGGTGCTGGTGCTGCTGCGCCATGCGGCGAAGTTTGCCGGCGTGGTGTCGCTGGGATCGTTTTCTGGCCTGAGCCTGCGCCAGTGCATGGCACTGGGCCTGGCGCTCGCGCCGATGTCGGGCCTGGCGTACCTGTTGATGAACGATGTCGCGCGTCTGTATCCGAGTACCGGACAACCGCTGGCCGCCATCATCCTGTGCGCGCTGGCCATCGAGCAACTGCTGGGCCCCGTGATCGCGGCCTGGGCGCTGCGCTTCGCCGGCGAAGTCCGTGCCGACCAGCGCGGCAATGGAGGAGGGCGCTGATGTCGCTCGAACCGTTCAAGCATTCCGAAGCACTGACCTTCGGCGTCGAGCTGGAGCTGCAGCTTGTCAATCGGCATGACTATGACCTCGCGCCATTCGCGCCTGACCTGTTGCGCGCGCTCAAGGGCGCCCAGCATGCCGGCGATATCAAGCCCGAGATCAGCCCGTCGATGATCGAGATCAGCACGGGCATCTGCCACACCTACCAGCAGGCGCTGGACGAACTGACCACCATGCGCGACCTGATGCAGGCCGCCTCTCGCTCGCTGAACATCGGCATCAGCGGAGGCGGCACGCATCCGTTCCAGCAATGGGCCGACCGCATCATTTCGGACTCCCCGCGCTACCAGTACATCTCGGAGCTGTACGGCTATCTCGCCAAGCAGTTCACGGTGTTCGGCCAGCACGTCCATATCGGCTGCCCGAGCGCGGATGAGTCGCTGTTCCTGTTGCATGCCATCGGCCGCTACGTGCCGCACTTTGTTGCGCTCGCAGCCTCTTCGCCGTATGTGCAAGGGGTCGATACCGGCTTTGCGTCGGCGCGCCTCAACTCGGTCGCGGCCTTCCCGATGAGCGGGCGCGCGCCGTTCCTGCTCACTTGGGACGCCTTTACCGCGTATTTCGAAAAAATGCGCAATACGGGCGTGATCGAGAGCATGAAGGACTTCTACTGGGATATCCGTCCCAAGCCCGAATTCGGCACGATCGAAGTGCGCGTGATGGACACGCCGCTGACCGTGGAGCGTGCCTGCGATATCGCCGCGTACATCCAGATGCTGGCGCGCTACCTGCTGCTGTCGCGCCCGTTCATGCCGCAGGAAGACGATTACCTGGTCTACACCTTCAACCGCTTCCAGGCCTGCCGCTTCGGGCTGGAAGGCGAATACGTGCACCCCAACGAGCTGACGCGCCGGCCAATCGCCGAGCACATCCTGTCGATCTGCGACGCGCTCGTGCCGCACGCCGAGGCATTGGGGTCGATGCAGGCGCTGGCAAATATTCGTGCACTGGCCGAGAATCGCAACGGGGATGCCGAATGGCTGCGCCAGGTCGACGCCGACGCGCGCACCCAGCGCGAAACGGTGCGGCAGGCCTGCGAGCGCTGGGCGGCTTGACGCACCGCCCGGCCGCCACGGCCGCCTACTTCACGGAATAGCCGCGCCCCTGCATGCAGGCTCCCCAGGCCTGGTAGTAGCTTGACATCGCCTGGCTGGTATTGGCTGCCATCTGCTCATTGGCGGCGGCGGCCTGCCTGCGCGATTGCCGGTGTGCCACGCCACCCGCAACCGTACCCGCCGCTGCGCCGGCCGCGGCTCCCTTGCCGGCATCGCCCGCGATCGCTCCGACCACCGCACCGGTCGCCGCACCACCTGCTGCGCCGCGCACGCGCTGGCCGCTCTGCGCCTGTGCCTGAGGTTGCGGCGCCGCGGCTTGTGCCGGATCGACGCCGGTCTGCTGCTTGGCCCAGCTGTAGCAGGCACCGTCATCGCTCGATTGCTGCTGCTGGCTCTGCCCCTTGGCAGGATAGGCGACCGGCTTTTGCTGCGCCTGGGCCGGTGCGAGAGCCAGCGCGGCCAGCATGGCTGCCAGCACACCCAGGCTGCGGTGAGCGCTCGTGTTCAGCTTCATGATGACATCTCCCTGTGATGGCCCGGCGCGCTCCATGCGCAACGCCGCAACGCCAGTGCATGCCCGATATGGCAGAGAGATCAGTATTGCAGCGGTCAGCGCGAAGTCAATTCAGAGTTTTTGGCGCGCCGAATAGAAGGATTTGACGCGCCTGTACTCAGGCGCCATGCGGCACGCTTTCGCCATCGCGCAGCCCGAGCCGCTGGTTGGCCGGCACTGCGACATCGATCAGCTTCGGGCGCGGCAGGTTCAGGTTGCGCATCATGTCGATGAACTCATCGCGCGTACGTCCGGCCACGCGGCTGTTGTGTGCACGCTCCTGGCCGATGGTCGACGACGTCCGGCCCTTGTAGTCGTGCGCCGGAAATACGAGGGTCTCATCGGGCAACGCGAACAGCTTGCGCGTCAGGCTGTCATATAGCGTGCCGGCATCGCCGGATTGGAAATCGGTGCGGCCACAGCCGTCGATCAGCAATGCGTCACCGGTGAACACGCGGCGCAATGGGCCATCCGGCGTGGCTTCCTCCCACAGGTAGCTCATGCTGCCGGCGGTATGCCCGGGCGTATGGATCGCGCGCAGTACCTGCGTGCCGAAGGTGAGCGTATCGCCGTCGATCAGCTGCATCTGCGCCGGCTTGATGTCGCATCCCGATGGCGCAGCGGTCTTTGCGCCGGTCTGCATGGCGACATGGCCTGCCGACGTGATGTGGTCGGCATGGGCATGGGTTTCCACCACCCACGCGAGGCTGGCGCCCGCGTCGCGCAGCACGGCCATGTCGCGCTCGAGTTGGTGGTCGACCGGATCGATCAGGATCGCGTCGCGCGTGGTGGCGTCGATCAGCAGGTAGGTGAAGGTCGACGAGGTTTCGTCGAACAGCTGATAGAAGGTTTGCATGGCGCCTCGCTTTTTGCTCTGTTTCTGCAGGCGCCTGAGGTGGCGCCCGGGGAGACTGGCGCCATGATACGCCGCTAAGGCCTCAGCACTCCACGATATTCACCGCAAGGCCGCCACGCGCCGTTTCCTTGTACTTGGTCTTCATGTCGGCGCCGGTCTCGCGCATGGTCTTGATGACCGAATCGAGCGACACGTAGTGCGTGCCGTCGCCGCGCAGCGCCATGCGCGCTGCGTTCACGGCCTTGACCGAGGCCATGGCATTGCGTTCGATGCACGGAATCTGTACCAGTCCGCCGACCGGATCGCAGGTCAGGCCCAGGTTGTGCTCCATGCCGATCTCGGCAGCGTTCTCGACCTGCTCAGGCGTGCCGCCGAGCACAGCCGCGAGCGCGCCGGCGGCCATCGAGCACGCCACGCCGACTTCGCCCTGGCAGCCGACCTCGGCCCCCGAGATCGACGCATTGAGCTTGTAGAGCAGGCCGATGGCGCCGGCGGTCAGCAGGAAATCGACCACGCCCTTGCGGTCGGCGCCGGGCACGAAGCGGTCGTAATAATGGAGCACGGCCGGGATGATGCCGGCTGCGCCGTTGGTCGGCGCCGTCACTACGCGGCCGCCCGCGGCGTTCTCTTCGTTGACGGCCATGGCGTAAAGGTTGACCCAGTCCATCACGGACAGCGGATCGGACAGCGTGCGCTCGGCGCGCTCCGTCAGGTTGCGGTACAGCTCGGGCGCGCGACGTCGGACCTTGAACGGGCCCGGCAGTTCGCCATCGGTGCGGCAGCCACGCGCGACGCAGGCCTGCATCACGTCCCAGATATGCAGCAGCCCGGCGGTGACGTCTTCCTCGCTGCGCCAGACGAGTTCGTTCTCCATCATCAGCCGCGCGATGGACTTGCCGCTTTCGTTCGCCATCTCCAGCATGTCCTTGCCGCTGCGGAACGGATGCGGCAGTTGCTGCGCCGCGTTGAGTACCTGCGTGTTCGGCGCGCCCGCGGTCACGACGAAGCCGCCGCCGACCGACAGATAGCGTGCCTCGCGCAGCGACGTCCCCTGCGCGTCATACGCGTGGAACTTCATGCCGTTCGGGTGTTCGGCCATGGCCTCGCGCCGGTAGAAGGCAATGTGCTCCTTCTCGACGAACGGGATCGGATGCCGGCCGAGCAGCGACAGCGTGCGGCTCGCGCGCAACGCATGCAACCGGCCGTCGACGGAATCGGGATCGATGGTATCGGGCGCTTCGCCCATCAGGCCCAGCATCACGCCCTTGTCGGTGCCGTGGCCCTTGCCGGTCGCGCCGAGCGAACCGTACAACTCCACGCGCACACTGGCGACCTGCGGCAGCAGGGCGTCGCGCTCCAGGCCCTGGGCAAACATCAGGGCCGCGCGCATCGGGCCCACGGTGTGTGAGCTCGACGGGCCGATGCCCACCTTGAACAGATCGAAGACGCTGACTGCCACGAAAGTCTCCTGAAAGCGACTGCAGGTGATGTGGGAAGGGTGACGAAAGGTCAGACCGCCTCGTCCTTGTTCGACTGGTTCCAGATCGAGGTCCCCGGCGCTGTCGGCGGCGGGCGCTCGTGCATCTTGACCGAAACGGTCCCGTCGGTTTCGAGAATCGCAAAATGCACGTCGGCGACGCTGTTGCAGCCGGCATGGCGTAGCGCCTTGTTCAGGTCGTCGAAGCTAATGTGTTCACGGCGCATGATGTCCCGGTACACCTTGCCGTCGTGGACCAGCAACTGCGGCCGGCCCTCGACGAGAATTTCTAGCTTGCGGCTGCGCCAGGTCACGTAGCCCAGCACCGCGTTGGCTGCCACCAGCGTGACGGCAAGGATCAGGCCCGCTGTCACGGAGTTGTCCCCGGCGTTCATGGCGTTCTGCACGGCGTTGGAAATTACCAGCAGCAGCACGAGGTCGAACGGCGTGAGCTGGCCGATCTGGCGTTTGCCAGACATCCGCAGCAGGGCCAGCACCGCGCCATACACAATCAGGCCGCGCAGCACGAACTCCCACCATGGGGCACTGAGATTCCACATGCAGCCTCCGCTGTGCTGATGGCGCCGCGAAGCGCGGCGCCTCTATGTCGAGCATAGCGCGCCCGCGGGACGGCCGTAACCGGCCCACGGGCTGAGGGGCGGCCTCAGTCCTGCGCGTACTCGCTCATCGGCACGCAGCTGCAGAACAGGTTGCGGTCGCCATACACGTTGTCGGCACGGCCGACGGGCGGCCAGTACTTCTGCGTGCGCAGCGATGCCACCGGATAGGCGGCTTCTTCACGTGTGTATTTGCGCGTCCACTCGTTGGCCGTGACCACGGCCGCGGTGTGCGGCGCGTGCTTGAGCGGGTTGTCGTCACGGTCGAAGCTGCCGTCTTCGACGCGGCCGATTTCCTTGCGGATGGCGATCATGGCGTCGATGAAGCGGTCGAGTTCGTGCAGTGCTTCGCTCTCGGTCGGTTCGATCATCAGCGTGCCCGGCACCGGGAAGCTCATGGTCGGCGCGTGGAAGCCGTAGTCCATCAGGCGCTTGGCGACGTCTTCGTTGCTGATGCCGGTTTCCTTCTGCAGCGGGCGCAGATCCAGGATGCATTCGTGCGCCACCAGGCCGTGCTGGCCCGTGTACAGCACCGGGTAGTGCGGCGACAGGCGCTTGGCGACATAGTTGGCGGTCAGGATCGCGTTCTCGGTCGCGGCGGTCAGGCCGGCCGAGCCCATCATCGCGATGTACATCCACGAGATCGGCAGGATGCTGGCCGAGCCGAACGGCGCGGCCGATACGCCACCAATGCCGTTGTCGTCGCGACGATAGCCGACGCTGTCCTGGTTCGGCAGGAAATCAGCCAGGTGCGCGCCGACTGCCACGGGGCCCACGCCGGGGCCGCCACCGCCGTGCGGAATGCAGAAGGTCTTGTGCAGGTTCAGGTGCGACACGTCGCCGCCGAAGTGGCCTGGCGCCGCCGTGCCTACCATCGCGTTCATGTTGGCGCCGTCGACATACACCTGGCCGCCGTGCTGGTGCACGATCTCGCAAATCTGCTGCACGCCCTGCTCGAACACGCCATGCGTGGACGGGTAGGTGATCATGATGGCCGCCAGGTTCTTGCTGTGCAGTTCGGCCTTCTTCGCCAGGTCTTCCAGGTCGACGTTGCCGTTTTCATCGCACGCGACGACGACAACCTTCATGCCGGCCATCTGCGCCGACGCCGGGTTGGTGCCGTGCGCCGACGACGGAATCAGGCAGATGTCGCGATGGCTCTCGCCGCGGCTCGCGTGGTAGGCGTGGATGATCAGCAGGCCCGCGTACTCGCCCTGCGAGCCGGCGTTCGGCTGCAGGCTCACGGCCGCGTAGCCGGTGGCCGCGCACAGCATGGCCTCGAGCTGGTCGATCATCTCGCGGTAGCCCACGGTCTGGTCCAGCGGTGCGAACGGGTGGATCTGGCTGAACTCGGGCCAGGTCACCGGGATCATCTCGCTGGTCGCGTTCAGCTTCATCGTGCACGAACCGAGCGGAATCATGGTGCGGTCCAGCGCCAGGTCCTTGTCCGCCAGCATGCGCAGGTAGCGCAGCATCTCATGCTCGGCGTGGTGCGTGTTGAAGACCGGGTGCGTCAGGTATGCGCTGGTGCGGGCAAGATTGGCCGGGAACGCATCCTCGGCCGCGGCTTCGATTGCATCGAACGTCAGCGAGGCGGGCAGCGGCTTGCCGTGCGAGAAGATTTCCCACAGCGCCACGACATCATCGCGCGTCGCGGTTTCGTCGAGCGATACGCCAATGCGCGTCGCGCCCGCATGGCGCAGGTTGATGCCGCGTGCGGTTGCGGCAGCGTGGATCGCGTCGGTGTTGAAGCCGGTCTCGAACGTCAGCGTGTCGAAGAACGTCGCGTTGGTGCGCGTGAAGCCCAGGGTCTGCAGGCCGGCGGCCAGCGTGGCGGTCAGGCGATGCACGCGCTGCGCAATGCGCTTGAGGCCTTGCGGGCCGTGGTACACAGCGTACATCGACGCCATCACGGCCAGCAGCACCTGCGCGGTACAGATGTTGGAAGTGGCCTTTTCGCGGCGGATATGCTGTTCGCGCGTCTGCAGGGCCAGGCGATAGGCCTTGTTGCCCTGCGCATCGACGGTCACGCCGACGAGGCGGCCCGGCATCGACCGCTTGAACGCGTCCTTGACGGCCATGTAGCCAGCGTGCGGGCCGCCAAAACCGAGCGGCACGCCAAAACGCTGCGAGTTGCCCACGGCGACGTCGGCGCCCCATTCGCCCGGCGCCGTAATCAGCGTCAGCGCGAGCAGGTCGGCGGCAGCCACCACCAGGCCGCCGGCCGCGTGCACGGCATCGGCAATGGCGCGGTAGTCCGTGACGTCACCATTGACGCCCGGGTATTGCAGCAGCACGCCGAACGCGTGGGCGGCAGCAGCATCGGCAGCGGGGCCGACCTTGACTTCAATGCCCAGCGGCTTGGCTCGGGTGCGTACCACTTCCAGCGTCTGCGGCAGTACATCGTCAGCCACGTAGAACGTGTTCGACGCATGCTTGTTCACGCGCTGCAGCAGCGTCATGGCTTCGGCCGCGGCGGTGCCTTCGTCGAGCATCGACGCGTTGGCGATGTCCAGGCCAGTCAGGTCGGTGACCATTTGCTGGAAGTTCAGCATCGCTTCCAGACGGCCTTGCGAGATTTCCGGCTGGTAGGGCGTGTAGGCGGTGTACCAGGCGGGGTTCTCGAAGATATTGCGCAGGACCACGGCCGGGGTCAGCGTGTTGTAGTAGCCCTGGCCGATAAAGCTCTTCAGGACCTTGTTCTTGCCAGCGAGCTTGCGCAGCTTCGCCAGCGCGGCTTCCTCGGGCAGCGGCTCGGTGAACTCGCCCATCGGCATGCCGTCGCGGCGGCGGATGGCCTCGGGGATCACAGCGTCGATCAGCGCGGCGCGGCTGTCATAGCCGAGCACCTTGAGCATGTGCTGCTGTTCGGGGGTGTCGGGTCCGATATGGCGGGCGGCGAAGGCGTCGCGCGCCTCCAGTTCGGCCAGCGTGGGCCGGTTACCTTGGGTGGCGGTCATGGGAAGCGGGGCGTTCATGGCAAGAACCTCGTTGGGGGCGCGGTGGCAGGTGGTCAGCCATGCCGCCGCGCATCAATACAGTGGCCGGCCCATGCGCGGTGCAGGGCCGGCTGGCGCGGCGTCAGGCGCCGACGCTGGCCTTGTAGGCGTCAGCCGACATCAGGCCGTTCACGTCGTCGGCGTTGGCCGGCTTGAGCTTGAATAGCCACGCGTCGAACGCGTCGGCGTTCACGCTTTCCGGTGCGGCCGTGGCGGCCTCGTTCACGGCGATCACTTCGCCGGCCACCGGGGCGTAGATGTCGGAAGCGGCCTTCACCGACTCCACCACGGCCAGCGCGTCGCCGGCGCCGACCGACTTGCCGACTTCGGGCAGTTCCAGGAAGACGATGTCGCCGAGCGCGTCCTGCGCGTGGTCGGTGATGCCAATCGTCAGGGTGCCGTCGGCTTCGACACGCACCCACTCGTGCGACTCGGTGTATTTCAGGTCAGCGGGGAAATTCATGAGGTTCTCCGGGATTCAGATTTGTTCTTGGTTCGGGCGCCTGCCATCGGTCGAGGGGGCAGGCGCGACGGGCGACCGTTGTGGTGAGCGGGGGCGTTGCCGCCTCAGCTCACGAGTGCCTTGCCATTACGCACAAACGGCAGTTTAACCACAGTCGCCGCGAGTTTGCGGTCGCGGATCTCCACCTGCACCGTGTCGCCGACCGCCACGCCCATCGGCAGGCGCGCGAAAGCGATCGATTGCGACAGCGACGGGCTGAAGGTGCCGCTCGTGATTTCGCCATCACCGGCCGCGGTGACGACCTTCTGGTGCGCGCGCAGCACGCCGCCCTTGTCACGCAGGATCAGGCCCAGGAACTGCTGGCGCTGGCCGGCGGCGGCAAGCGCCGCCTTGCCGGTGAAATCGCGCTCGCTCTGCAGGTCGACGGTCCAGGCCAGGCCGGCGTCGAGCGGCGAGGTGTTGATATCCATGTCCTGGCCGTACAGGTTCATGCCGGCTTCCAGGCGCAGCGTGTCGCGCGCGCCGAGGCCGGCCGGGCGCACGCCGGCGGCATCGAGCTTTTCCCACACGGCAGCGACGTTCTCGGCAGGCACCACGAGTTCAAAGCCGTCTTCGCCGGTGTAGCCGGTGCGCGCGACCATGATCTCGCCGATGGCCGGGTCGTGGACCACGACGGCGTTGAATGGCTTGAGAGCGTCGGAAGGCTGGGTGGACGGGAAGGTGTTCCACACCTTGGTGCGCGCGTTCGGGCCCTGCACGGCGACAATCGCCAGCGGCAGCGCGCCCGCCGGTGCCACATCGCCACGGCGCGGGGTGATGGTCACGCCGCTGCCGGTCGCGTCATTGCGTGCGCGGATCCACTCGATATCGCCAAGCGCGGTGCTGGCATTGACCACCAGGCGGAAGCGATCCTCGGCGAAGAAGTAGACGATCAGGTCGTCGATCACGCCGCCTTTTTCGTCGAGCATGCAGGAATACAAAGCCTTGCCCGGCGTCTGCAGCTTATCGACGTTGTTGGCCAGCAGGCCGCGCAGGAACGCACGCGTATTGGCGCCGTTCAGGTCGACCACGCACATATGCGACACATCGAACATGCCGGCGTCGCTGCGCACCGCGTTGTGTTCCTCGATCTGGGAGCCGTAGTTGACCGGCATGTCCCAGCCGCCGAAGTCGACCATGCGGGCGCCGAGGGCGCGGTGGATGGCATTGAGGGGCGTGGCCTGGAGCGTCATGGGAATCCTCGGGGCAATCTCGGTTGCGAAAACGAAAAAAGGTCATCCGCCGCAGCGCTTGCTTCGCCCAAATGGCTTCGCAATCCGCTGCGGCGGATGACCCCTCTGTCCTCGATACCTGAGAGATTACGAGGCCGATCCGTTGGATCCGATCCTCGCGCGCCCCTTCGGTGGGCACGCTCGCCATTGATGGCGGGTGCCGCTCTCCAGAGTGCGGCATGCATCGTGTGCATGTTGCATGCCGATCCGAACGGTCCGTGGTGCCTGAGAGTTTTCGGGTGATACCCCTTCGGCGGCGCAAGACTGTGCGCGCTCTCCCGGTCGGATGCGCGCAATGTACGGGAGGGCCCTGCCTTTGTCAACGCGGGGCCCAGCCCCTTTCGGCGGCATTAGTGGTGATGGTGGTTGTCGTCCGTCACCACGTTACCGACCACGCCGCCCAGTGCCGCGCCGCCCAGCGTACCTACCGCGCTGCCGTTGGTCAGCACGGCACCGCCGACGCCGCCGGCGGCCGCGCCGATGGCCGTATTACGTTGCTTCGGCGTCATGTCCGCACATCCGCTCGCAAGGGCTGCAACGGCCACGCCGACCAGTGTCGCTTTGGAAAGGGCTCGTAGGGTTTTCATGATTTGGCTCCGAAAGTGACTCAAATACGTGTGGACGGGAGATCCCGCCATATTTGTTAGAGGCATCAGGACAGGGCCGGTTTTAGGACTTACCAAGTGTTACTTTCGCAACAACTTGGGCCGCGAAATAGCGATTTCCGCTGACTGATCCGAGCTTGGAGAGCGTGTTAGCATGGTCAGCTTCGCGTCAGACGCCAGCCTGTTGCGGCATGTTGCGTTCCCGGCGCCTGCCCCTCTCCACGCCTACTTCCTTCCCCGCGCATGACTCACGGCCTCAACGCTGCCCAATCCGAAGCCGTCCGCTACCTGGACGGACCCTGCCTCGTGCTCGCAGGCGCGGGTTCGGGCAAGACGCGAGTGATCACGCAGAAGATCGCCCACCTGATCGAAGACAAGGGTTTCGAGCCGCGCCACATCGCCGCTGTCACCTTCACCAACAAGGCAGCCAAGGAGATGCAGGAGCGCATCGGCAAGCTGATGGAAGGCAAGACCACGCGCGAGGGCAAGCGCCTGCCGCTCAAGCAGCTCACGGTCTGTACCTTCCACTCGCTGGGCGTGCAGATCCTGCGCATGGAAGCCGAGCACGTGGGCCTCAAGCCGCAGTTCTCGATCATGGATTCGGACGACTGCTTCGGCCTGATCCAGGAGCAGCTGGGCACCACCGACAAGAAGCTGATCCGCGGCGTGCAGAGCACCATCTCCCTGTGGAAGAACGGCATGGTCGATCCCGAAACGGCGATCGCCCAGGCCGCCAATGCCGACGAACACCAGGCCGCGCTGGTCTTCCGCAACTATGTGGCTACGCTGAACGCCTACCAGGCAGTCGATTTCGACGACCTGATCCGCTTGCCCGCCGAACTGTTCGCACGCAATGAAACGGTACAGCTCAAGTGGCAGAACCGCCTGCGCTACTTCCTGGTCGACGAATACCAGGACACCAACGCGTGCCAGTACCAGCTGCTCAAGCTGCTGGCGGGCGGTTCGCACCTGCGCGCGCCGGCATTCACCGCAGTGGGGGACGACGACCAGGCCATCTACGGCTGGCGCGGCGCCACGCTCGACAACCTGCGCCTGCTGCAGACCGATTTCCCCGACCTGAAGGTCGTCAAGCTCGAACAGAACTACCGTTCCACGGTGCGCATCCTGGAAGCGGCCAACGCGGTCATCGCCAACAACCCGAAGCTGTTCGACAAGAAGCTGTGGAGCGAGCACGGCATGGGCGACCCGATCGCCATCAATCCGATGAACGACGAAGAGCACGAAGCCGAGTCGGTCGTGTTCCGCCTGTCCGCGCACAAGTTTGAACGCCGGGCGCAGTTCCGCGATTACGCCATCCTGTACCGCGGCAACCACCAGGCACGGCTGTTCGAGCAGATCCTGCGCCGCGAGCGCATTCCATATGTGCTGTCGGGCGGCCAGAGCTTCTTCGACAAGGCCGAGATCAAGGACATCTGCGCCTATCTTCGGCTGATCGCCAACCCGGACGACGATCCAGCATTCATCCGCGCGATCACCACGCCGCGCCGCGGCATCGGCAACACCACGCTGGAAGTGCTGGGCACGTTCGCGGGTCAAGCGAAGGTTTCGTTGTTCGAGGCCGCGATGATGGGCGGCATCGAAGCCAAGCTGCAACCACGCCAGCTCGAGCCGCTGCGCGTGTTCTGCGAATCGATGGTGCGGCTGGCCGATCGCGCGGCGAAAGACCCGGCCACCGTGGTGCTCGATGACCTGATGGAAGGCATCCACTACGAAGCCTATCTCTACGACGCCTTCGACGAACGGCAGGCGCAGTCGCGCTGGACCAATACGCTCGAATTCCTGGACTGGCTCAAGCGCAAGGGCACCAAGCCCGAGGCGGAAGCCGAGGGCGAGGCAACCGGCTTCGACAATGCCGACGGCTTTGGCAACGAAGGCAAGAACCTGCTCGAACTCACCCAGACCGTGGCGCTGATGAGCATGCTCGAAGGCCGCGAGGAAGATCCCGATGCCGTGCGCCTGTCGACGCTGCATGCGTCGAAGGGGCTCGAGTATCCCCACGTGTTCCTGGTCGGCGTGGAAGAGGGCATCCTGCCCCATTGCCGCGAGGACGAGGACATGGGCGACGAGAAGATCGAAGAAGAACGGCGACTGATGTACGTGGGAATTACGCGTGCGCAGCGCAGTCTGCATATCAGCTGGTGCAAGAAGCGCAAGCGCGCGCGGGAAACCTACTCGTGCGAACCGTCGCGGTTCATCGGCGAGATGAAGCTGGAAGAGGCGCCGGCGCCGAAGGACGACATGCCTGCGATGAGTCCGAAGGATCGGCTCGGTGCGCTGAAGGCGTTGCTCGGGAATGGCGGCAAGGCGGCGCAGGGCTGACGCCGGCAGGCAGCATTCAAGATACAAAGCGCTACCAGCGCGACATGACCCCGGCGGCGGGTAGCGCTGCGGACCTCGGGGCCTCGCCGGCCTGGTTTCAGGCGGGCACGCCTTTGTATCCGCCTTGATACAAAGGCGCCAAAGGGCCGGCATGCCGAACTGGTAAAGTGGTCGGCCGCTTTACCCTCTGACCGGCACTGTCATCGCCGGCTCGTGCCTGCATCGCCACACCGCCTCATGGATTTCGCTCCCAACCTGCCGATTCGCCTGCTGGTCGTCGACGACGACCCACAGATCCGCGCCATGCTCGCCGAGTACCTGTCCACCTTCGGCATGCAGGCCGACGGCGTCGAGGGCGGTGCACAGATGCGGCGTGCCATGGCCGCCGGCGACTATGACATGGTCATCCTCGACCTGTCGCTGCCCGGCGAAAGCGGTCTGGACCTGTGCCGCCAGCTACGCGCGCAGACCGATGTGGCGGTGATCATGCTGACCGCGCGGGCCGAACTCGCCGATCGCGTTGTCGGGCTTGAAGTGGGAGCGGACGACTATGTCACCAAGCCGTTCGAGATGCGTGAGCTCGTGGCCCGCATCCACACGGTGCTGCGCCGCAGCCGCAGTGACACCCGCCGCGCGGCGGCAACGTCGGGCGGCCATGAGGTGCGTTTCGGCACCTGGCGCCTCAACACGATGCTGCGCCAGCTTGTCGATGGCGACGACGTGGTGGTGCCGCTGTCCAATGCCGAATTCCGCCTGCTGCTGACCTTTGTCGAGCATCCGAACCGCGTGCTCGACCGCGAGCTGCTGATCAACCAGGCGCGTGGTCGCGGCCTTGATGTGTTCGATCGCAGCATCGACCTGCTGGTGTCGCGGCTGCGCCAGAAGCTGCGCGATGATCCGCGCGACCCCGTACTGATCCGCACTGTGCGCGGCGAAGGCTACGTGTTCACCACGGCGCCGGAGCGCTGAAGCCATGGCCCGCTTCGCGCGCTACGACTCGATGTTCCTGCGGCTGTTCGTGGTCATGGCCACGATCATGCTGTGCGTGCACCTGCTCGGCGTGACCGTGATCGAAAGCCTGTTTCCGCGTCCCGGCGGGCACCATGTCCCGCATGAGATGCGCGGCAATCCGCCCCCCGGAGCGCCTGGCCCGCCGCAGGGCAGTCGCCCGCCACCGCCGCCGCCAGGGCTGCGCGGAATCTGGCCGCCTCATCTCGGCATGCTGTTCCAGCTGGCTGCCATCGTGGCCGCGTCATGGGCCGGCGCACGCCTTCTGGCGCGCCCCGTACAGCAACTCGCAAGCGGAGCAGGGCGCCTTGCGCAGGATGTGCACGCGCCGCCGCTGGACGAGCACACCGGCCCGGCCGAGGCGCGCGCGGCCGCGCAGGCGTTCAACCATATGCAGCAACGCATCCGCATGCAGCTTGCGCAGCAGTCGCGCTTCCTCGCCGCGGTCTCGCACGATCTGCGCACACCGCTCACGCGCATGAGCCTGCGCCTCGAGGGAATTGCCGACAACCCGGTGCAGTACCGGCTGCGCCAGGACTTGGCCGAGATGAACGGGCTCATCGATTCGACGCTGTATTACCTGCGCGACCGCGACGAGGCCGCTGGTCCGCGCCAGCGCGTCGACGTGCTGGCGTTGCTGCAGGCGGTCGTGGACGACGCTGCGGAGCTTGGCCACGAGGTGTTGCTGAACGGCCAGGCGGCGCCGCTGCTGGCTTACCCGGCAGAGTTGCGGCGCGCCGTGGTCAACCTTGTGGAGAACGCGCAGCGCTATGGCGAGCGCGCACACATTGTGTTGACCGACAGCGCGCAGCGAGTGCGGATCGATATCTGCGACGAAGGCCCGGGCATTCCGCCCGAAGAGCTGGCGCGCGTGCTGGAGCCGTTCTACCGGCTTGAATCGTCGCGCAGCCGCGCCACCGGCGGCGTCGGCATGGGCTTGTCGATCGCGGCCGACATCGTCGCGCGCCACGGCGGTGAACTGACGATTGCCAACCGCGAGGCCGGCGGCCTGCGCGTGCGCATCGACCTACCGCGCGCCTGACGCGGCGAGCTGGACGTAGCGCGAGCCGCGCTGTCCCTGCGTGAAATCGAGCGTGAAGTCGCCGACGTCCACGCGCGCCTGCAGTGCGCGTCGCAGTTCCGCCGTGCCACCGCGCCACGTGCCGAGTGCGCGCACCAGCCACGCCGCGCCGATATACCCGGCGATGGTTGCCGGCGAGGGCGGCTCGTCGAGGTATTGCTTCATGCGCGCCACGTGCTCCTTGACCACGCGCAGCGTCGCGGCCTGCGGGCCCGGCGCGACCTGCGTCAGCACGATGCCACCTGCGTAGCCGGCGCCGAGCACTTCGCGCGCCACTGTCGGACTGACCGCCGACAATCCGACCAGGAATCCGTACCAGCCCTGCGCGGCCAGCGCGCGGCCCAGGCTCGCGTATGCAAGCGTGTCGCCCACCACGAAGACGGCGCCCGGCCGTTGGGCCGCGATGCTGCGGGCAGCGGCATCCGCGTTACCGTCCAGCGGCACCGCGCGGGCACCCATCGCGGACTCCTGCCGGGCCAGCCACGATGCGCCGTTGCCGGCGGCAATCGACGCGAATTCCTTCGAGACCGCCAACGCCACGCGCGTCAGCCCATAGTCGCGTAGCTGCCTGACCGCGGCGTCGAGTTCGGCCTGGTAGTCCGCGCGCGTGAACCAGACGTTTTCGGCGTTCAGCGCCAGGCCCGAGAGCGGCGCAACGATCTGCACCCCGCGCCGGTGCAGTTCCGACGAGCCCGCAAGCGCCGGCAGCAATTGGTCTCCGGGGCCGAACAACAGTTCGGCATGCTCGCCGTCCACCAGCGACAGCGCCTGGGCGAGCGCCGCGCGCGGATTGGCATCGGCGTCGCGCACGACATGCTGGATCCGCACCGGGCCCCCGCCGGCGTTGGCCGCATCGAACATGACCTTGGCCCCCGCCAGGTAGTCGCGCGCAAGATCGGCCTGCGCGCCGCTGCGATCCAGCAGATGGCCGACGACGACCGTGCGGCGGGCCGGCGACTGGGCCAGCGCGAGCGGCGCGGCGGCCAGGCCCCCGAGGGCCAAGATCAGTTGGCGGCGCTGCGCGGAGGCCGGCAGCTTGTCGGCGCGCAGCGGCGGGTACGGCGGATGGTGAAGGATCGAGGGCATTGGAACGGTTTTCTGGCGGCCCGGCCGGCGGCCGCCGGAGGTGCGGGGGGCAGCGTATCCGGCACGCATGACAAAAATGTGACGAAATACCCCCGCTGACGAGGGGCTGCGCGCATGCCATGGCTGCCGCGCTTGATGCGCGTCAATTCCCCATTGGCCTAGGGGCTCTAGCATGGGCCGTCAAACTCCCCGGTAAGTCCGCCCCCATGAATTCCCCCGCAACATCATCCCCGGCGCTCGACCGCCGTGCCCTGTCCGACTTCCGTGCGCTGGCTGGCCGCATCGATGGGAACGGCCCGCGCTACACCTCGTATCCCACGGCGGACCGCTTCCACAACAAACTCGGCGAGGCCGGCTACCACGCTTCGCTGGCGGACTGCCGCGCCGCCGCGCCCGCGCCGTTGTCGCTGTATCTGCACATCCCGTTCTGCGAGAACATCTGTTACTACTGCGGCTGCAACAAGGTCATCACGCGCGATCACGGCCGCAGCGCCAAGTACGTCCACTATCTGGCCAAGGAAATGGCCCTGGCGGCTGCGCACATTGGCGGGCGTCGCCAGGTGCTGCAGTCACACTGGGGCGGCGGCACGCCGACTTTCTTGAACCCGGAAGAGATGCGGCGCGTGATGGTGTCGCTGCACGAGCATTTCGACCTGCCGGCCGAGGGCGAGCACTCGATCGAGATCGATCCGCGCCGCGTCGACCACGCGCGCATGGCGCTGCTGGCCGAGCTGGGATTCAACCGCGTGAGCCTCGGCGTGCAGGATTTCGATCCAGAAGTGCAGCAGGCCATCCACCGCGTGCAGCCGTTCGAGGAAACCCGCGCCGTCGTGGATGCCGCGCGTGAGCTCGGATTCCGCTCGGTGAGCCTGGACCTGATCTATGGTCTGCCGCACCAGACCACGGCGCGCTTCAATGCCACGGTGGAACAGGTGCTGACGCTGCGGCCCGACCGGCTCTCGGTCTACAGCTACGCGCACTTGCCTCACGTCTTCAAGCCACAACGGCGTATCGATGAGAATGCGCTGCCGAGCGCAGGCGAGAAGCTCGACATCCTCGTCTCGACGATCGAACGCCTGACCGCCGCCGGTTATGTCTACATCGGCATGGACCACTTTGCGCTGCCCGATGACGACCTCGCCGTAGCGCAACGCGAAGGCCGGCTGCAGCGCAATTTCCAGGGCTATTCCACGCATGCGGGCTACGACCAGCTCGGCTTCGGCATTTCCGCGATCGGCGCCGTGGCGGGCCGCTACGTGCAGAACGCGCGCACGCTCGACGAATACTATGCGTCGCTCGATGCCGGCCATCTGCCAGTGATGCGTGGCTTCGCGATGAATCAGGATGACCACCTGCGACGCGAGATCATCGGCGCGCTGATGTGCAACGGGGTACTCGACATCACGCAGATCGAGGCACGCCATGGCATCGATTTCGCGCACGCCTTCGCAGCCGAACTCGCGGATCTCGACCGCCTCGCCGAAGATGGCCTGGTGCGTCGCGATCCGCGCCGGATCGAGGTGACCTTGCTTGGCCGCTTGCTGGTTCGCCGCGTGGCCATGGTGTTCGACCGCTACCTGCGCGAAGACGCCGCACGACCGCCTGCCGTGCAACCGGCCGCCAATGACGGCGCGCAGCCTGTCCGGTTCGTACCGAAGTATTCCCGTGTAGTCTGAGGCCGAGGCGCAACGACGCCAGAACGACGGACGAAAAAAAGCCCGCGAACATGTCGCGGGCTTTTCTGTATCCGGAGCCGGAATTACTTGGCGGCGTTGGCCATGTAGTCGGCCGCTGCAATTACGTCGGCGTCCGCGCCGGCATAACCACCCTTCGGCGGCATTACGCCCTTGCCCTTCAGCGCGAAGTTGTGGACGGCATCCATGCCTTCCTTCAGGCGCGGCGCCCAGGCGGCCTTGTCGCCGAACTTCGGTGCGCCGGCAACGCCAGCGGCGTGGCAGGCTGCGCAAACCTGGTCATAGACCTTCTTGCCCACGTCGGCGGACGCAGCAACGGGTGCGGCAGCCGGGGCCGGCGCGGCTGCGGCGGGAGCCGGTGCTGCCGCAGGAGCCGGAGCAGCGGCGGCTGCCGGGGCAGCAGCGCCAGCGTCAGACGCCGCGGCGGTGGCCGGAGCCGCGGCAGCAGGCGCAGCAGGCTCGGGGAACTTGGCGCCGCCAGCGTCGGCCATGTAGACCACGGCACGGCCCAATTCATAGTCGCTATAGTCGTCCGGCGTCGTGCCGGCGCGCGGCTGCATGGCGCCCTTGCCGTTCAGGACGGACTTGAGCAGGCCGTCGAAGCCCTGGCCGATGCGCGGGGCCCAGTCGCCGGCATTGCTGTACTTCGGCGCACCCGCCGCGCCAGTGGCGTGGCAAGCGGCGCAGACTTCCTTGTAGACCTGTTCACCGGTCTTGTAGACCCGCGGTGCGTTGGCGTCCTTGATCTCGAGCGAAGCGACCGGCTTGATGCGGTCATTGATGGCTTCCGCCGTAGTGACCGACCCGGCACCTTCCTTGGAGCCATGGCCGACAAAATTGACCAGCAGGATGATCACGATGATCGGAACCAGGAAGGCAGCGATCACTACCGCGATCAGCTGCTTCGGCGTTTTGATGGGAGACTCGTGTTCGTCGTGTTGGTGTTGGACGTCGCTCATACAGAACTCTCAGTTTTGCAGGAAACTTCAGCCGCTCACGCTCGGCTTGATTTATCGGGCCCTTGGTGGATGGGTCCTCTGATTGCGTGGTTGTTCAGTACTGTCCCCCGTCTACGACCGCAGCGCGCTGCGTTATAACGGAAATAGCTCGCGATTATAGCCCCAAAGGCCTCATGGCTGGGCCAAAAGAGACGGTTCCGAGACGTCCGGTGACCTCCCCGGATTCCCGCGCATGGACGCGTCACGACAAACGCGGTATCCTATGCGACTTCTCTGCGGCGGCATTCACTCGTCGCACTGGTTGCACAGTCGTGGCAGTGCCTGCCACGCGTGCCAGACCGCTCTCCGCGCGCCCGTAGCTCAATGGATAGAGTACTGCCCTCCGAAGGCAGGGGTTGCTGGTTCGATCCCAGCCGGGCGCGCCAAATTTCCAAGGTGGATTCAGACAGTAACGTCGCGCACAGGCCCAATGCGCCTATGCCTGGTGATCGGCCGCGCATGCGACATTGCATTGGTCGGCTTGGGCAAGCGGCAGCCCGCCCATTCGCTGCCCTTTCAAGTATCGAGAGGAGCAATCCGGCGCCTGTGGAGTGTATGGCGGAGGCTGTGCAAGCGCTTCCGTCGGAAGCCTGTGCTTTCGGTGGACAGATGAGTGCTATGGCGAGCCCCCGAAAGCATGCGAGGGCCCTCCGTGGTCAATATCGCTGCTGCTCGTTCCGACCCTTGATATTGCCCGCGACACCGCCGGCCACCGCGCCGATGGCCGCGCCGGTCCAGCCGCTGCCGCCGGCGATGGCGGCTATGCCGGCACCCGCTGCGGCACCGATCGCCGCTCCGGACATCGTCCCTTGCTGCTCCGGCGACATGCCCGTGCATGCGGTAACGCTACCCAGCACCAGCGCCGCGCCGATCCATTGAAGTCGTGTCATGGCCTAACCCCTAGCCCTACTTGTTGGCCTGCAGTCCAGGTACCACCATCTCGAACCAGATGGTCTCGATCACCGGCCGCTGCAGGCGGTCGGGGTGGGCGGCGTACCAGCGGTCCAGCCCCACGCGGACCGAATCGAGCGTTTGTCCTTTCAGGCCTCTGGCCAGGCGCGGCACGATGGTCTGCGTGTCGGGCGGAGCCTTGCCGGCGTGATAGGCGATGTCGACCTGCACGACGTTGGCAATGCCCACGAGGTAAGCCTTCTTCATCTGCTCCGAAGACTCGGTCCACTGTTTGCCCGTTACCAGCGGAACCTCGTCGGCCCGGGCCATTCCCGATGCCACGGCCAGCGTCATGCACGCCGCGGCGGTCAATGCCTGCAGTTTTTGCCTGGTAGTCATTGCACACTCCTGTGCGGGCCGGTATGCGGACCGCCCGCCTTGGCAGCGCCTCTGCCGCTTCGCCCGCGCAATGTGTGTGCCGGCTGGCGCGCTTTCATATTAGTCGCAATTCCGATGGACGCTACGCCGCAGTACGCCGCCGTAGAGCGATGTGCCGGAATGCCGCTTTCGCCGCGTTTCCGAAAACTTTCATATCGTGAAGCCGGCCGGCGCGCGCGGATGTGCTGATAAATTGGCTTGATCTGACGGGTCCGGAAGAGAAGGAAAATGGGATTGACGGCACTGGCGGGACAGATCCGGCGTATTGCACGCTCTGGCCTGGTGGGCGCGGCGATGGCACTGGCCAGTGCCGGCAGCATCGCGTCACCGGTCGACCTGCCGGGCGAACTGCCCAATATGGTGGGTCTGGGCATCGGCACCACCACTCAATACGCCGGTGGCAAGGACCGCATAGTCGGCGTCGTGCCAGGCCTGCGCTACGTCACGCC
The DNA here is from genome assembly GCF_019602855.1 of Cupriavidus pinatubonensis. Lineage (GTDB taxonomy): Bacteria > Pseudomonadota > Gammaproteobacteria > Burkholderiales > Burkholderiaceae > Cupriavidus > Cupriavidus pinatubonensis. The sequence goes on along the minus strand of NZ_CP080767.1, from coordinate 3,714,617 downwards.
CGGCGGCCGCCTGATCGAGTGGTACGGGCCGTATGCGCAATTCAACTTCGGCGGGCTGACCGGCTTCCAGTGGGGTCCGGCAGCATCGCTGCGACTCGGACGCAGCGGCGTCGATGACCCGGTCGTGTCGCGCATCCATGACATCGACACCACGGTCGAGGCCGGTGGCTGGATGGGCTATGAGTACCTGCACGAGGGTTCCATCCCGTTTCGCCTGCGCGGCGGCGTCAATGTGATGACGAATGCGGGCATCGTCTACGGCGGCGCGCGCGTGACGGCCAACGCGTCGGCCTGGGTCCCGGTACACCACCGCGTCTATGCCGGCCTGGGGCTGGGTGCCACGTGGGTCAGCGACAGCTTCAACCGCACCTATTTCGGCGTGACGCAAGCCGATTCGGCCGCGAGCGGCTTGCCCGCGTACAACCCGGGCGGTGGACTGGAGCAGTACACCGGCTGGCTGGCGCTCCTCTACCGGATCGACAAAAACTGGTACGCCGGCGCCATGGTCTATGCGCAGCGCCTGGCCGGAGATGCCGCCGACAGTCCCATCGTCACCCAGCGCGGCACACGCAACCAGATCACCTATGGTATCGGGCTTGGCTACGCGTGGCGGTAGTGCGATATACGTGTCGCCGCTGCAACCAATTGGCCAGGGTATCGAGGGCAACTCTGCATCGAAAGCCCGCCAGATGTGGCGCGATACGGTCCGCGCAGCGGAATGTGCGGCACATCGTCGTTGAAACACTTCCGTCCACATTGGTGCGGCGCTTAAGCCGATTCTGTCTAGAGGCACGCTATGTCGGTGCGTTGCCGCACGTGGCGCGCAATTTGCGTCGCTGAACCGCGAGCTGTCGCCGATGCGCGCGGTCCATATCGACACTGGTTCGCGGCGTGCCTGGGTCGAGCCCGGTGCGCTGCTGGCGGACTTCGACCACGAGGCCCAGGCTTGTGGGCTGGCGACGCCGCTGGGCATCAACTCGACCGCCGGTGTGGCCGGGCTGACGCTTGGCGGCGGCTTCGGCTGGCTGACGCGCAAGTACGGCATGACTGTGGATAACCTGACCGAGGACGAAGCGGCACGCGTGGGCGCAGCCTATGGCCCCAACTACGAACGGCTGGCGCGCATCAAGCAGAAGTACGACCCGGACGACCTGTTCTGCGTGAACCAGAACATCGCGCCGTCGGCGTAGCGAAATTCTCGGGCATGTGGCTTGCTATGATGCGTGCATGCCCGACGATTTCCTGATTCCCCACCACGAGTACGACATCACGGCGATTCGCGCGCAGGGCGCGGGCGGGCAGAACATCAACAAGGTGTCTAACGCGGTGCATCTGCGCTACGACGTGCGCACGTCTTCGCTCGCGCCCGACCACAAGGAACGGCTGCTGCAACTGCATGACCACCGCATCACGCGCGATGGCGTGGTCGTCATCAAGGCGCAGCAGCATCGCAGCCTCGAGCTGAACCGCGACGATGCGATTCGGCGTCTGCACGAACTGGTCGCCAGCGTGGCAACACCACCGCGCACGCGCCGTGCGACAAGACCGACGCTCGCTTCGCGCAAGCGCCGCCTGGAGGGCAAGAGCCAGCGCAGCCAGGTCAAGGCGCTGCGCGGCCGCGTCACCGAATGAGCGCTCAGACAGCGAGCCTGCTGCCCGCCGGCACCCTGACGGGAATAGGCTGCCGGTAGGCCGGAAAATAGCCGCTCAGATCGTCCGTCGAGGTACTCCGTCCTTCCGACAAGGCTCGGTAAGCTTCGGGATTGATGACCACGCGCTGCGTGGCGAAGACGTGGGTGTCCGGCGAGAATCCACGCTTGAATTCATGCAGCGAGTCCGCGGCCGACCCGAGGCCGCCGCCAAGATGCAGTCGCGAGAAGCCGTTCATGCGGCCCCATTCGCGTGCGGTGTGGATGATGATCTTAGTCGGCTGCCGGTGGCGGTAGTCCCAGTCCGATCCTGACAGGTGGTACTGCATGATGCCGGACCGCCGCGCGAGGGTGAACAGTGCGCCGCCAATGACCTTGTCAGCTTCCTCCGCCACCATCAGCAACAAATCATCGCCGAGGTCATCCACCAGCGAACGGTAGTACTGCTTGTCGAAGAAGTAGTAGTCCGTTGCGCAGCGGCGCGTCATGGTCTGGTTGTAGATGTCGATGAACCGCGAGAGCGTTTCGAAGTTCTTGTCGAGCCGTACCATCACGCCAGCGCGCCGGGCGCGGTTGATGCCAAGCTTGTGGCGCGACTGGGTCTCCTGCCAGAGTTTCTCGGGCGGCTTCGTCAGGTCGACCGATACGGTCAGTCCCTGCTTGAGCACAAGGCCCAGCGAACTTTTCCAGTGCGCGTTCAGCAGCGGGTGCAGGCGCAGAAAGCAGGCCACGCAGCCGGCTTCACGCAGCATCTGCACCGCGGCCCGGAACGCCGCATCGGCGAAATCCGGTGGCGCGCTCGTGCTGGTGAGCGGACCACCGTACCCGTACGCCGAGGTGGCGTCCCACAGGCCTTCGGTAATCTCGCGGCGCACGAACGGCACGAGCAGTTCGTGGGTGCCGTTCGTCACGTGCACCGCAAACGCCCGCCCGCGTTCGCTGCGCTCCGCTGTCTTCAGCCACCCAGGCGTGTGGTGGCAATCATGGCTGCAGCGCCCCAGGGCGGCGCGCCAGGCGGTACTTGTTATGTCCAACAGGTTCGCTTGCATCTCTTGCTCCCTGACAGGATGCCTGCGACACCGCCCGGGCCGCCGAGGCCCCGGCGCGGGTCGCAGCGATGGATCGGCTTCAGCGTGCCGACTGCAGCGCCGCAATGCGCTGCTCGATCGGCGGATGGCTCGAGAACAGCTCCATCCACGACTTTCCACCTGCTATGCCCATGGCCTGCATGTTCTGCGGCAACCCGTCGGCATCCAGTCCGCCGAGGCGGCGCAATGCGCCCACCATCGGCGTGGGCGAGCCCATCAGGCTCGCCGCACCGGCGTCGGCACGGAACTCGCGACGGCGCGAGAAGGCGGCCACGATGATGCTGGCCAGCACGCCGAAGACGATTTCGCAGACGATCACCGTGACCATGTAGCCAATGCCGGGCCCGCTCGACTCCTCGTCGTTCTTGCGCAGCATCGAATCGACGAAATAGCCGACCACGCGCGCAAGGAAGATCACGAACGTGTTGACGACGCCCTGGATCAGCGTGAGCGTGACCATGTCGCCATTGGCGATGTGCGCCACTTCGTGCGCCAGCACGGCTTCCACCTCGTCATGCGACATCGACTGCAGCAGGCCAGTCGAAACGGCGACCAGCGAGCTGTTCTTCGTCGCGCCCGTCGCGAACGCGTTGGGCTCGCCCTCGTAGATCGCCACTTCCGGCATGGGCAACCCGGCCTTCTGCGACAGCTTCTGCACGGTCTGCACCAGCCACAGTTCGCTGCTTGTGCTCGGGTGCGTGATGACCTGCGCACTGGTGGACCACTTGGCAATGGTTTTCGACATCAGCAGCGAAATGAAGGCGCCGCCGAAGCCCATCAGCGCGGCAAAAGCGAGCAGCATGCCGAAGTTGAGACCGTTGGCGGTCAGGAAGCGGTTCACGCCAAGGACGCTGGCGGTGATGCTGAGGACAAGCATGACGGCGAGGTTGGTCGCCAGGAAAAGCAGGACGCGTTTCATGAGTGTGGAACAAGACAGCAGGAAAGACGCGGACGAGCCGCAGGCGCGCGCGGCGCTTCAACGGCACTGCACGCAGGAACGGTCATGCGCGACGATTGCCGCGCAGGTGGGGATCAGCCGCGCGGTGGACGCGGCAGCAGAGGAAGGTCGGGGTCAGGCAGGGCAGCGCCGGCGTAGCGCGGCAGCCCGGACTGGGCGGAACCGGCGACGACGCGCAACTGGGGGGCGGGCAGAAGCTGTTCCGCAAGGTCGGCACCGAGCGGTGAAGACTCGGCGGCCTCGGCCACATCGGCAGGGGCGGTGCCCCCGGGAGCGGCGTCTTCCACTGCAGCACACAGGCCGGCCCGGTGGTTGTCGGCGTGCTGCGTGACGCAGGCGGCCGCATCGGAAACGTGCACGGCGGTACCGGCCCAGGCCTGGAACGGCATGTAGGCCAGCATCAGAACCAGCAGGAGGAGCCGGATGGTGCGCACGCGAAACGGAAACACAATGGGGACGTCCCGAATTCTACAGGATGGCGCCGTGCCTCGCGGTGGCGTAATGATCGCTAGCCAACCATGCGTGTGGCGGCCCGGGTACCCCACCAGGCGGCCTCCTCGAAGACCGACAGCCCCGACAGGTCGGCGTGCGCGAACTGGATGGGCCCGTCCAGCGCGCGCAGCGCCGCCGCGCCCGCGTTGGTCAGGAAACCCGGCAACGGCGACGCCATGGCGTGCCCGCGTGCGGTGATTTCCACACGATCGGCGTGGCGCCAGAATCCACGGCCGTAGACTTCGCGCAGGTCGGTCACGGCGTAGTCCATCAGGTCGCCCGGGGTCGCTTCGGCCAGCCAGCGCCGCACCTCGCCCGGCGCTGCGGAATGGCCAAGCGCAGCACGATCGAGCGGGCAATAGGCTGTGAAGACCGTACGTGGCGGTGGCGCTTGCCGGATCATCTGGTGCGTCGCCACCACATAGCCGAGGGCGCGGGAACCATGGACGACATTGTCCCAGGCCAGCGGCACGCCCGGTGCTTCGGCGGGAAAGCCACGCAGCCGGAAGCTCGACACCAGCCAGGCCGCATGGGGTGGCAGGTGGCGCGTCGCGTCGAAGCCGAAGCGCGCGAGCGGCATCAGGTGCGCGGCCACGTGCAGCGGCATGGCGCAGATCACGCGCCGCGCGCGCAAGCGCACCGTGCGCGGTACGCCGTTCGCGTCCGCCATGCCGGTGCAGAGCACCTCAACGCCGTCGCGCGATTCCTCCACCTTGAGCGCCATGCCGGGGCGATGCCAGTCCGGGCGGCCGGCGAGTGCACTGATTCGCGCAGTCAGCTTCGACACCAGTCCGTGCAGCCCGTCCGACCAGGTCAGCACCGCGCCATCTGCGGCGTTCTGCGCATGGCCGCCGCGGCTCGCGAAGTAGTGCAGGCCTGCCCATGCTGAGACGACATCGTGGCCGGCGCCGTAGTCGTCGCGGCAGCAATAGTCGGCGTAGGCATGGAGCGTCGATGACGTGAAGCCTTCGTTGAGCAACCACTGACGGAAAGTGCGCCTATCGAGCGCTGTCCACTTCGGGTCCCGCGACGCCAGCGCGAGCGGAATGGTGAAGACGCGGCGCCCGTCGTTGCCGCGCGTGTCGCGGAGTTCGTTGATGTGCGAGAAGAAGCGCGCATGCTGCGCGCGTTCGTCGGCCTCGAGTCCGTCGTTCGGCAACAGGCCGTCATGCCACCGGCCGTTGCGAAAGTGCCGCTCTTCCGGCGCGTGCACAACGGCGCGCTCATCGAAGCGTGGTCGCGCGCTGAACGGATCCTGTTCGATCACGCCGACGTCGGCGAGCATCTCGCGCATATGCGTCGACTCCGCCGACGGCAGCGGCAGGTAGTGCGCGCCGCGCGGAAAGCCCAGGTCACCGAACTGCCCCGCCGCCGTATTGCCGCCGAATTCGGGACCGTCGATCACGATGAAATCGCGCTTGCCCGCGCGCGCGAGTTGCCATGCGGCTGACAGGCCTGCTGCACCGCTGCCGAGAATGGCGACGTCCGTGCGTAATTCGCCGTCGGGCGGCGGCAATCGCGCGTCGTCGCGCAATGCATGGCCCTGCGCCATGCCCGGACGCAGCACGACAGGCGGGGGCTCATAAAATCCCACACCGGACAGGAAGCGGCGCGACGCATCGCCAAGCCGGTCGCAGCCGGCCAGCGCGGCGGACGCGCCGATCAGGAACGTGCGGCGATCCATCACTGTGCTTTCGTCGGCGTATCAGCGAATGACATTGCCCCAGTCCTGCTCGAAGTCATGCACGAGCGATTGCTCGTTGAGGCGGTTTGCATGGCCCGCGCGCGGCGCCATGTCGGGCGGGAAGCGGAACATCAGCGCGGTGCTGTCCGCATCCAGGAATTTCATCGGCATGTCATAGCGGGTCGGCGGCGTGTAGTCGCTGCGTTTGCCGGCGAGGATGAAACCCCATTCCCCGAACGACGGCACATAGGCATGGTAGGGCCACGTATGCAGGCCGGCCTCGTGCAACGTTGCATCGATGCCCCAGAACGAGCGCGGCGCGTAGTACGGCGAAGTCGACTGCACCACCGCATAACCCTTCTCGGCCAGATGGCGCGACAGCAGCCGGTACATCGGCACCGAATACAGCTTGCCCAGACCGAAGTTGGACGGGTCGGGCAGGTCGACGATGATGGCGTCGAATACCTCGGCGTTCTGCTCCATCCATTGCGCGGCGTCGGCGTTGACCACCGTCACGCGCGCATCGCGCAGCGAGTCCCGGTTGAGCGCGCGCAGCGGGGCGCTCTGCGAGAACAGCGTGGTCATGGCCGGATCGAGATCGACCAGTGTCACATGCTCGATATTGCGGTGTCGCAGGATCTCGCGCAGAGCGAGCCCATCGCCGCCGCCGATCACCAGCACGCGGCGCGCCCACGGCAGCGCTTGCATTACCGGATGCACAAGGGCCTCGTGATAGCGGTGCTCGTCGCGTGACGAGAACTGCAGGTTGCCGTTGATGTACAGGCGCAGGTCGTCCTTCCAGCGCGTGATCACCAGCCGCTGGTATGGCGTCGATTCACTGTGGATAATCTCGTCGCCGAACAGGCCGCGTTCGGCCCAGTGCGTGAGCCGGTCCGACCCGGCAAAGCCAGCACCAAGCAGCGCGATCACCACCAACGCGCGCATCGTGCGCAGCGGCACCTGCGGCAGCTCGTCGCGAAACAGACGCGTGGTGTACAGCGCCACCGCCGCATTGAGCATGCCGAACAGGAAGCCGGTGCGCGACAGACCAAGCCTTGGAGCGAGCACCAGCGGGAAGACCAGCGACACCGCCAGCGCGCCCAGATAGTCGAATGTCAACACACGGCTCACCAGATCGCTGAAGGCCGCACGGCGCGCGTTCAGGATACGCATGACCAGCGGGATCTCCATGCCCACGAGCACGCCGGTCAGGAACACCAGGGCGTACAGTGCCGTGCGGAACGGCGCCGACAGCCACGCGAACACCACGAACAGCAGCGCCGCCGAGATGCCGCCGAGCAGGCCGACCAGTATCTCGATGTCGATGAAGCGGGCGAGCACGTCCTCGCCCTTCACATAGCGCGACAGCCACGACCCTACGCCCATGGCGAACAGATAGCAGCCGATGATGGACGAGAACTGGAGGATGGAATCGCCCAGCAGATAGCTGGACAGGGCGCCGGCGATCAGTTCGTAGCCAAGCCCGCAGGAGGCCACGATTAACACCGAAATAACGAGGGTACGGTCGCGCATCAGGCGGCAGTCCGGCGGGGTTCTGAACGGTTCGGGGGGAACTGGTGGATGAGACTGCGGATATACTTGCGGCGCATTCGCGCGCTGCCGGCGCAATCGTAGTCAAATGTCCTGTGTCGTCGAAATCGGCGCGCATGACTACGCGAATACCGGCGCTGTCGACAACCGCTATGGAAACAGCATGCAACCGATCTACGCCTACGCACTGCACCTGCTGGCAAGCCTTGTCCTGCTTGCCGTGTTCGTCGGAGTCTACACCAGGATCACGCCGTTCCACGAGTTCACGCTGATCCGCCAGGGCAACATTGCGGCAGCGCTTTCGCTCGGGGGTGCGCTCCTCGGTTTCTGCTTCACGCTGTCTTCGTCGATCCAGCACAACGATACCTTTCCGACGTTCCTGTCGTGGGCGGTGGGCGCCATGATTGTCCAGGCGCTGGTGTACGCTGGCCTGACCCGCGCGCTGCCCGACATGGACGCCGCCATCGAATCCAACAACATCGGCATGGGCGCCCTGATGGGCACCATCTCGGTCACCGTGGGCGCGATCAACGCGGCCTGCCTGTCCTGAAACGCGCCCGAATACCGGATCGCGCATCCACGCAAGAGGAGACCTGACATGAGCATCGGTTCTTTCATCAAGAAGCAGTTCATCGACATCCTCCAGTGGACGGAGGACACGGACGGCGTGCTGGCCTGGCGCTACCCGATGGAGGACATGGAAATCCAGTACGGCGGCAGCCTGACCGTACGCGAATCGCAGATGGCGGTGTTCGTCAACGAAGGCAAGATCGCCGACGTGTTCGGCCCCGGCATGTACAAGCTGACCACGCAGACGCTGCCGGTGCTGACCTACCTGAAGAACTGGGACAAGTTGTTCGAGTCACCGTTCAAGTCGGATGTCTACTTCTTCAGCACGCGCCTGCAGATCGGCCGCAAGTGGGGCACGCCGCAGCCGATCACGATCCGCGACGCGGACTTCGGCATGGTGCGGCTGCGCGCGTTCGGCCTGTACTCGTACAAAGTCGCCGATGCGGCGAAGTTCTACAGCGAGATCAGCGGCACGCGTGCTGAATACACGCGCGACGAGGTCGAAGAGCAGTTGCGCAACCTGCTGATCGCCACCATGACGAATGCGCTCGGCGCGTCGTCGCTACCGTTCCTCGACATGGCGGCCAACCAGGCGCTGATGTCGCAGACTATTCGCGAGCGGCTGGCGCCCGAGTTCGAGCGCTATGGCGTGGCGCTGGACAATTTCGCGGTCACCAATGTCTCGCTGCCCGAAGAACTGCAGAAGGCGATCGACACGCGCATCTCGATGGGCATGATGGGGGACATGGCGAAGTACACCCAGTACCAGGTCGCCAGTTCGATCCCGCTGGCCGCGCAGAACGAAGGCGGCGTGGCGGGCCTCGGCGCGAGCCTCGCCGCGGGTGCGGTGATGGGGCAGGCCATGGCCGGCGGACTGGCCGGCGCGGCGGGTGCGCCGGGCGTACCCGCGCCTGCGGTGCCGCCTGCCGCGCCGCAAGCGGCAGCAGCGGATGACCCCACCGCGCGCCTGCAGAAGCTCAAGGAGCTGCTCGACAAGAGCCTGATCACGCAGGCCGAATTCGACAGCGCCAAGGCCGAGATCCTCAAGAAGCTGGTCGGCTGACGGGGCTGCATGCAACAGGTCAACTGTCCTGGTTGCGGCGCGGAGGTCGCGTTCCGCTCCTCCGCAGCCGTCATGGCCGTATGCGAGTACTGCCATAGCACGCTGGTCAAGGATGCCGAGTCGGTCAAGGACATCGGCAAGATGTCGGCCGTGCTCGAAGACTACACGCCGCTGCAACTCAATACTTCGGGCCAGTGGCAGGGGCAAGGCTTCACGCTGGTGGGGCGCATCCAGCTGCGCTACGAAGCCGGGTTGTGGAACGAGTGGTATCTGCTGTTCGACGACGGCAGCGACGGCTGGCTTGCCGATGCCTCGGGCCAGTACATGCTCACGCGACGCTTGTCGCCGGAACAGGCCACGGCCGGACAGTTCGATACGCCGCCTAAGTTCGAGGCCCTGCGTCCCGGTGACAGCCTGTTCTTCGACAAGCGGCGCTGGCTCGCCGGCGACGTGCGCACCGCACGCTGCACGGGCGGTGAAGGCGAACTGCCGTTCGTCGTCGGCACGGGCTGGACTGCGCAAGTGGCCGACTTCCGCGACGAAGGCCGCTTCCTGACGCTCGACTATGCCGACGGGTTTCCGCCGGCCGTCTACACGGGCGAGCTTGTCACGCTGGATCAGCTCAAGGCGCAACTGCTGCGCGGGGCGGACGAAATCGGCCGCACGGCGGACCGCTACCGCGGCAAGACGGTATCGCTGGCCTGCCCAAACTGCGGCAGCCCGATTGCCTATCGCGCCGGCATGGCGAGCTTCGTCGTCTGCGGCAGCTGCCACAGCGAGGTGGACTGCACCACGTCCACCGCCATTGTGCTGGAAAAGCACAAGGAACTGGAGGCGCTCAAGACCAGCCTCGCGCCCGGAGACACCGGCAATATCGGCGGTAAGCCCTATACCGTGCTCGGGCTCATGCAATGCACGGACAACGACGAGGACGAGGCGTCCACGTGGGTCGAATACCTGCTCTTCAACGAAGAGCGCGGCATGTTCTGGCTCGTGGAGCAGGACAGCGGCTGGGACAAGGTCGAGGTACTCGATACCTGGCCGCGACTGTCGTCCGTCGACGTGGCGACCTGGCAGGGCGGGCTCTTCCGCAAGGGCTTCGACTATCGCAGCGAAGTGCTGTATGCCGCCGGCACCTTCAACTGGCGCGTGCGCGTGGGCGACAGCACGCAACTGACGGAGTTCGGCAATCCGCAACAACGCCTGACGCGCGAGACTTCCGACACGGAAATCGTGTGGACCCGCTCCGTCCCTGTGACCCGTGTGCAGGTGGCGCAATGGTTCAAGGACAACAAGGCGCTCGCCAAGGCCGCCACACGGCCGGACGCCGCTACGCGCAAGACGCCCGACAACTCCGATCTCGCGTTCTGCCGCAAGGCCGCCAAGTGGTACGCCATCGTGCTGGCGATCCTCAACGTACCGGTGGCGCTGTTCAGAGACAGCGGCTGGATCACGCTGGTCTTCGCCATGCTGCTGCTGTGGGCACCGCTGTGGCTCGTGGGCCGCTGGTCAAAGGACTGACGACGTGCGACTTCTCTATCTGATTTACGGACTGATCGTGCTGTTCGGCGCGACGTTCTACAACCTCGGTTCCGGCACGGACTCCCGTTCCGGCGGCTCGGGGGCCGGCCGCATGTGGGGCGGCGGCAGCGGCGGTGGCAGCTGGTCGTCGGGCGGTGGGCACAAGTGAGGCCGGCATCGTGAATGCGCCCCCGCTGCCGTGCCCGGCCGTGCTTGGCCGCCACCTGCTGCTTGACCTGCAGGGTGTCGCACCAGACCTGCTGACCGATGCGGCGCTGGTCGAACGTGTGCTGTATGGCGCAGCGCACGTGGCCGGGGCAACGCCAGTGGATGCACGCTTCCAGCATTTCGGGCCCGGGCTTGGCGTCACGGGCGTGCTGCTGCTCAAGGAGTCGCATATCAGCATCCATACGTGGCCCGAGTACGGCTTCGCGGCTGTGGATATCTTCATGTGCGGCACGGCCCGCCCGGAGATGGCCGCGCAGCATATCCGCGCAGCGCTTGCACCGCGCACGATGACGCTGCGCGATGAAGCCCGCGGTATAGCCGGGTGCCGCTGACGCCGCCCCGGCAAACGATTCGCTTCTGCGCTACACTGCGTTGAACCCCGTAGTCACTACAGAGATTCCAGCACCATGCGAATCGGCGAACTCTCCCGGCACAGCGGTTGCGACGTCGAAACCATCCGCTACTACGAGCGCGAAGGCGTGCTCGATGCCCCGCAGCGTGAGGACAACGGCTACCGCCGCTACGGCGAAACCCACCTCGTCCAACTCAACTTTGTACGGCATTGCCGCTCGCTCGGCATGAGCTTGTCCGATGTACGCCGGCTGCGCGACTTCGAGCGCAATCCGTCGCAGGACTGCGATGACGTCAACGCGCTGCTGGACCGGCAGATCGAGCAGATCCATGCGCAGCGCCTGGCGCTGGAAGCGCTGGAAAGCCAGTTGCGCGCGTTGCGCGAGACCTGTCACCACCAGCACCAGGCCGCCAGCGAATGCGGCATCCTGCAGAACCTGCAGCAAGCGGCGGCTGGGGCGCCGTGCGAGTGCCACGCACATGCAAGCGGCGGGCACGCCGGTTGACGACCGCGCACGCCGCACGGCCTGTGCTACGATCCCAGTTCCCCTCTCTGCACCAGACCGGTGCGGGTGATTCCAGTTCCTAGTACCCATTATTCGCGTGATCACCATGCCAGCTCGCCAATCGCTGTCCGCCGTTCCTGCCCGCAACGCGCGGCAGGCGTGCGTGCGCGCCGGCGCCACGGCCCTGGCCACGCGCATCACGCCTCGACGTCGGATCAGCGCTCCGCCTGATCACGCCCGGTTCCCAGCCTGACCATCCCCACCGGGGCCCGGGCCGAACCGGGCCCGAGCCCTACGCCAGTGTCCTGACATGCGTGCGTTCCGCGCGACTTGCAGCCGCCGTGTGACGCACCGATGCAGCTTTCGCTTCACCTTTCTGATGTCCCCGCATGGCCCGGTGCCGGCATTGCCGCCCCGCGAGCTATGCCGGGCCAAACCTGATCACTACGACTCTTGATGGAGGATTAGCCATGACGGCCACCAACCCGAGCGCACCGACCCTCTACCTGACCGAACTTGACGTCACGCGTCTGGAGCGCATTGCCAGCCGCCCCGGCGCGGGCCCGATGGCCGACATGCTCGATGCGCTGCTCGCACGCGCGGCAATCGTCGCGCCGCAAGACATCCCGACCGATGTCGTCACCATGAACTCGCGCCTGGTCTGCGCGCTGCAGGGCGACGCGACGCCGCGCCTGTGGACGCTGGTCTATCCCGATGAAGCCGATTTCGATGCAGGCCGCCTGTCGGTGCTGTCGCCGGTCGGCCAGGCGCTGCTCGGCGCGCGCGCGGGCGAGACCGTAAGCTATCGCCTGCCCGATGGCCGTGAGCAGCACGTCTCGGTGACCGAGATCACCTTCCAGCCCGAGGCCAGCGGCCAGTACACGCTCTGACCCCTGTGCGACGGGCACCGCACGACATACGCGTGCGGGCCCGGACGCTCATGGGCTCATGGGCAGGGCCGCATGCGGGTGGCGATCCACACGCACCGTTCGTCAGCAAGGTCGTCGTTTCACGACTAGCAACTCACCATTCGTCGCAGCGTCATTTCCGATGGCGCTACCTGTGACTAAGCTTCAGTCCGTGCTCGCATCACAACAAAGATTGTGTAGCGGCAAGAAGTCAGCCGGTCACATAAAGAAAGACGAAATCAGTTGAAGGAGTCCGAAATGATCGCCAAACGCATTCTTGGCGGCGCGTTCGTGGTAGCGGCCCTGGCCGTGTCGGCCGCGTCGATCGCTGCCCCTGCCGCGACCAGCAAGGCAGGCAAGTTCGATGTCTACGCCGACGCACTGCGCACCGGCAAGTTCGACCCGTACGTGGACGGCGCCAAGCAAGCCAAATACGACGTCTACACGGACGGCGCCAAGCAAGGCAAGTACGACGTCTATACCGACGGCGCGAAGCAAGGCAAATACGACGTCTATACCGACGGGGCAGCGGCATTCAGCGGCGAGATTTCCGCGAACTCGACCGACAACTCGCGTACCGGCGACGGCTCGCTGTACGGCTACCGAGTCTGACGCGTATCCCCCAGGGTTCTTCCGGAACCTGCAGCGGCCACCTCGGTGGCCGCAAGTTTTCTCTCCCGCCTGCCCGGCAGACCTCCTCCTCCTTCTCTCTGCGCCGGGCAGGCGATTTTTATTCCTGACGGCGCTGTTGTTGGATGGCGCTGCGCCTGCGACTCATGGCGCTTGAGCAGGTTGGCCGTGCCGCAACGTCCGCGTGGCTTCCGTAGGCTCAGAGCTGGCGCGCGGCGAACGTGTCGCACTTGCGGATATCGCCGGTAGTCAGGCCTTGCCGCAGCCAGCGCACGCGCTGCTCGCTGGTGCCATGCGTGAAGGCTTCCGGCACCACATAGCCCTGCGCCTGGCGCTGCAGCCGATCGTCGCCGATTGCGGCGGCGGCCTTCAGGCCTTCCTCGATATCGCCAGGCTCCAGCAACTGCTGGTTGGCGCGTTGCGCGTTGGTGGCCCAGACGCCCGCCAGGCAATCGGCCTGCAGTTCCATCCGCACCGAAAGCTGGTTGGCCTGCGCCTCGCCCATGCGGCGGCGCGCCGCATCGACCTTGTCGGAGACGCCCAGCAGGTTCTGCACATGGTGGCCGATTTCATGCGCGATCACATAGGCCTGCGCGAAGTCGCCGCTGGCGCCGAAGCGCTGGCGCAGTTCGTCATAGAAGGCCAGGTCGATATAGACCTTGTGATCGCCGGGGCAGTAGAACGGGCCCATGGCTGATTGCCCTGTACCGCACGCCGTCGGCGTGGCCCCCGAGAACAGCACGAGCTTGGGTGGCTCGTAGCGGCGGTTGAGCTCGGTTTCGAAGATGTGTTCCCAGGTTCGCTCGGTATTGCCGAGCACCTTCTTCGTGAACACCGTCAGCTTGTCAGTGGCCGGTGGCCGGTTGACCTGTTGCTGCTGCGGCGCCTGCTGGCCCTGCAGCACCGAAGCGCCCTGCATGATGACCGACGGGTCGATGCCGAAGAAATACGAGGCGGCAAGGGCGATGATGACGGTGCCGATGCCGATGGTCTTCGGACCACCGAACCCGCCACCGCCAAAGCCGCCACGGCGGTCTTCAACGTTTTGGCTTTCGGCTTCGTCATCGAGACGCATTGGTGGCTCCAGGGAATGGAATTTGAGCGGGGATGGAATGAAGTATAGCAATGAGGGTTGGCGTGTCTGGCATGCACGACATCCCATCAACCATCCCGATTCTCAATACCCCAAAAACAAAAAACGCCACCCGCCAGACCTCAACAATGAGACTGGCGGGTGACGGGCGGCAATCAACACCATCCGGGCGCGGCCAGCGCCCAACTACCAAGACAAATCAGACTGTGGCGCTCTCCCGCACAGATTCCACACCAGCCACCGCATTGCCGCCGACTTCCGCCACGCGCAGCAAGTTGGTCGTGCCGCCCTGCCCAAACGGCATACCAGCAGCAATCGTGATCTGGTCACCCGGCGCGGCATAGCCTTCAACCAGCGCCGCACGCGTTGCCGCTTCGACCATCTCGTCAACGCTCTTCACGTCGGGGCTCACCGTCGAGTGAATGCCCCAGGCAATCGCCAGCCGGCGCGCGATCTCGAGGTTCGGCGTGATGCTGACGATCGGCGCGCAAGGCCGTTCACGCGCAGCGCGCAGCGCCGTCGCACCTGACGACGTGTAGGTCACCGTCGCCACAGCACCAATGATCTGCGTCACTTCCCGCAGCGCCGCGCAGATCGCATCCTGACGGGTGTTCAGCGGCGTCTCATGCTGCGCATCGAGCAGGTTGCGATAAAGCGGGTCGCGCTCCACCTCGGTGACGATGCGATTCATCATCGACACCGCCGGCACGGGGTAGCGGCCATTGGCCGACTCCGCCGACAGCATCACCGCATCCGCACCTTCATAGATCGCACTCGCCACGTCCGAGGCTTCAGCACGCGTCGGCACCGGCGAGTCAATCATCGACTCAAGCATCTGCGTAGCGATCACCACGGGCTTGCCCAGCTGGCGGCACACACGCAGGATGCGCTTTTGCACGCCGGGCACGCGCTCGGGCGGCAGTTCGACGCCAAGGTCGCCACGCGCGACCATCACCGAATCCGACACACGCACGATCTCTTCCAGCTGCTGCAGCGCGGCGGGCTTTTCGATCTTCGACAGGATGCCGGCACGCGTGCCGACGATCTCGCGCGCTTCGACGATGTCGGAAGGGCGCTGCACGAACGACAGGCCGATCCAGTCAGCACCCAGCGACAGTGCAAAGTCCAGGTCCTTGCGGTCCTTCTCGGTCAGCGCAGGGATAGGGATGACCGCATCAGGCACGTTCACACCCTTGCGGTCCGACAGCGTGCCGTTGTTCACCACACGCGTGGTGATGCTGCCGCTCGCCACGGATTCGATCGCAAGGCGCACCTTGCCATCGTCGATCAGCAGCGACTGGCCCGGCTGTGCTGCGTGGAACAGTTCCGGATGCGGCAGATGGACGCGCGTGCCATCGCCAGGGGTCGGATCGCTGTCGAGCACGAACGAGTCGCCCGCGCGCACGGCAACCTTGCCGGCGGCGAATACGCCGATGCGCAGCTTCGGACCCTGCAGGTCGGCCAGCACCGCGATCGGGCGGCCGGTCTCGGCTTCGATCTGGCGCACAGCGTCGTAGCGCGCGCGGTGGTCTTCATGCGTGCCATGGCTGAAGTTCAGGCGGAATACGTCGGCCCCGGCTTCGAACAGCTGTCGGATCACCGCGATATCGGTGCTCGCGGGACCGAGCGTGGCAACGATCTTGGCTTTGCGCTGGCGTCTCATGATGTCTCCTCTTCCATTCTCGGAACGGCGCGCCGTGGTGGCGCGCCGGTAATGCGGTTCAGTTCGGACGCGATACTCAAACGATAAGGATCGCGCGGAAATCGTTCACGTTGGTGCGGGTCGGGCCGGTCACGATCAGGTCGTCCACGCCGGCAAAGAAGCCATAGCCGTCGTTGTTTTCCAGATGCGCGCGGGCCGACAAGCCGCGTGAGGCGGCGCGGGTCAGCGTATCCGGCGCGAGCAGCGCGCCGGCGTTGTCTTCGGAGCCGTCGATGCCGTCGGTGTCGCAAGCAATCGCATGCACGCCGGGCAGGCCATCGAGCGCAACGGCCAGCGACAGCAGGAATTCCGCATTGCGCCCGCCACGGCCCTTGCCGCGCACGGTCACCGTGGTCTCGCCGCCGGACAACAGCACGCATGGCTTGCTGAAGGGTTGGCCGTGCTGTGCGATCTGGCGTGCGATGGCCGCGTGCACGAGCGCCACGTCGCGCGCTTCGCCTTCGATGCAATCGGACAGGATGTGCGCCTCGAAGCCGAGTTCGCGCGCACGTGCCGCGGCCGCTTCGAGCGATTGCTGCGCGGTGGCCAGCGTCACGCTGCGGTGGCCCGCAAAGCGTGCATCGCCGGGCTTCGGCGTTTCGCCTGCGCCGCTTTCCAGATGGGCACGCACATTGGCCGGCACGTCGATGCCGTACTTGGCGATGACCGCGAGCGCGTCGGCGCACGTCGTTGCGTCGGGCAGCGTCGGGCCGCTCGCGATCAGCGTGGGGTCATCGCCGGGAATATCGGAAATCAGCAGCGTCTCGACACGCGCCGGTGCGCAGTGCAACGCGAGGCGCCCGCCCTTGAGCGCCGACAGGTGCTTGCGCACGCAGTTCATCTCGCCGATGCTCGCGCCGCTGCGCAGCAGGGCCTTGTTCACAGCCTGCTTGTCGGCGAGCGAGATGCCAGGCGCGGGCGCGGCGAGCAACGCGGAGCCGCCACCGGAAATCAGGCACAGCACGAGATCGTCGGCGGTCAGGCCCTGCACGAGTTCGACCATGCGCTGCGCGGCGCGCGCGCCGGCTTCATCGGGCACCGGATGCGCGGCTTCGACGACTTCGATGCGCTTGCAGTCGGCACCGTGGCCATAGCGCGTCACCACCAGTCCGCTCAGCTCGCCTTGCCAGTGCGCTTCGACAGCCTGCGCCATCGCGGCGGCGGCCTTGCCGGCGCCGATTACCACGGTGCGGCCCTTCGGCGGATGCGGCAGGTGCGGCGGCAGGCAGTGGCTGGCGCTGACCGATGCCACGGCGGTATCGAACAGGTCGCGCAACAGGGCGCGCGGCTGGAGGCTGGGACGCTGCGGGGTCAGCAGGGCGGCGCTGGTTTCGGTGTCGAGCATGGGGAATCCTGGGAACTGAAACTGAGGCCGTCCCCGCGAAGGGGACGGCGTTTGCTGCAACTACAGGTACTGCGGATGTTGCGTGTACAGCGATGTGTCTACTTGGCGCTGGCGATGTCGTGGTTCGACATGATCTCGATCGCGCGGCACAGCGCCGAGTGGTCGGCCTTGCCGAAGCCGTTGGCAGCGCAGGTGTTGAACAGTTCCTGCGCGGTAGCGGTATTCGGCAGCGCTACGCCCAGCGCCTTGGCGCCTTGCAGGGCCAGGTTCAGGTCCTTCTGGTGCAGTTCGATGCGGAAGCCCGGATCGAAGGTGCGCTTGACCATGCGCTCACCATGCACTTCCAGGATGCGCGATGCGGCGAAGCCGCCCATCAGCGCCTGGCGCACGCGTGCCGGATCGGCACCCGCCTTCGAGGCGAACAGCAGCGCTTCGGACACAGCCTGGATGTTCAGCGCGACGATGATCTGGTTGGCCACCTTGGTGGTCTGGCCGTCGCCGTTGCCGCCGACCAGCGTGATGTTCTTGCCCATCAGCTCGAAGAGCGGCTTGACCTGGTCGAACGCTTCTTCCGGACCACCAACCATGATCGTCAGCGATGCAGCCTTGGCGCCGACTTCACCGCCCGACACCGGCGCGTCCAGGTACGAAGCGCCCAGCTTGTTGATGCGCGCAGCGAAGTCCTTGGTCGCGATCGGCGAGATCGAGCTCATGTCGACGACGATCTTGCTGTAGCTGGCTTCCTTGCCCGCGGCCTTCAGCGCGGCGGCAACGCCTTTGTCGGCAAACAGCACGGCTTCGACGTGCGGCGTGTCCGGCACCATGATGACGATGATGTCGGCGCGCTTGGCGACTTCCTCCGCGCTGGTGCAGACGGTCACGCCTGCATCGACCAGCGCTTGCGGGGCCGGGTTGACGTCATGCACGAACAGCGTGTGGCCGGCGGCGCGCAGGTGGCCCGCCATGGGTGCGCCCATGATGCCCAGACCGATGAAGCCGACGTTGCGTTGGTTTGCCATGTTGATGTCTCCGATTGGATGTTAAGTCTGTGATGGATTGCGTATGCGGTAACCCGTTACTGCACGCTGTTACTGCACGCCGTGGGCGGCGCGCCAGCCCAAGCCGGCTTCAGTGGTGGTCTTCGGCTTGTATTCGCAGCCGATCCAGCCGGTGTAGCCGATTTCGTCCAGGTACTTGAACAGGAACTGGTAGTTCAGCTCGCCCGTGCCCGGCTCGTTGCGGCCCGGGTTGTCGGCCAGCTGCACATGCTTGATCTTCGGCAGGTTGGCCTTGATCGTGTTGGCGATCTCGCCTTCCATGCGCTGCATGTGATAGATGTCGTACTGCACGTACAGGTTCGGGACGTTGACCTGGTTGATCAGGTCCACCGCCTGCTGCGTGCGCGCCAGGAAGAAGCCCGGGATATCGAACGTGTTGATCGGCTCGATCAGCAGGTCGATATGCTCGCCGGCGAGCGCATTGGCGGCGAAGCGCAGGTTTTCCACCAGCGTTTCCTGCGCCTGCTCGCGCTTCACGTTCTGCGGCTGGATGCCGACCAGGCAGTTGAGCTGGCGCACGCCGAGCACCTTGGCGTACTTGATGGCCTCGCCCACACCGTCCTGGAACTCGCTCACGCGATCCGGGTGGCACGCAATGCCGCGCTCGCCCGCATCCCACTTGCCGGCCGGCAGGTTATGCAACACCAGGTCCAGCTGGAAGCGGTTCAGGCGGTCCGCGATCTGGTCCGCGTGGAACGCATACGGAAACAGGAATTCCACGCCGCGGAAGCCCGCGCGTGCGGCGGCTTCGAAGCGGTCGAGAAAGCCCACTTCGTTGAACAGCATGGTGAGGTTTGCCGCAAGTTTGGTCATGAATCTCTCCGGTTTAATTGTGGTTGTCGCTCCGCCGGTGCGGAGCCGCTACTGCTTTCGTTTCTGCTGCAAAAACAGGGGGCGCTGACAGCAGCGCGGGCCTGTCGCCCGCGCCGCGTTTGGAGGCTTGCTTACGCCGTTTCCACTTCTTCGTTCAGGATGGCCTCGTCGGCGTCCTCGATGTCTTCGATCGGCTCGAACTCGTTGATGTTGTCGATTTCGGTGCCCATTGCGATGTTGGTCACGCGCTCCAGGATCACTTCGACCACCACCGGCACCGAGAACTCGGCCATCAGGTCACGCGCTTCGGCGAAGGCCGGCGCGATGTCTTCCGGCTTGAACACGCGGATCGCCTTGCAGCCCAGGCCTTCGACGACCTTGACGTGGTCCACGCCGTAGCCGTTCAGTTCCGGCGCGTTGATGTTGTCGAACGCGAGCTGCACGCAGTAATCCATCTCGAAGCCGCGCTGTGCCTGACGGATCAGGCCGAGGTAGGAGTTGTTCACCACCACGTGGATGTACGGCACCTTGAACTGCGCGGCCACGGCCAGTTCTTCGATCATGAACTGGAAGTCGTAGTCGCCCGAGATCGCCACCACGTCCGAGTTCGGCGATGCGGTCTTCACGCCGATGGCGGCGGGAATGGTCCAGCCCAGCGGGCCAGCCTGGCCGCAGTTGATCCAGTGGCGCGGCTCGTTGACCGACAGGAACTGCGCCGCGGCGATCTGCGACAGGCCGATCGTGCTGACGTAGCGCACGTCGCGAGGGAAGTACTGGTTCATCTCGCGGTACACGCGCTGCGGCTTGACCGGCACGTTGTCGAAATCGCTCTTGCGCTGCATGGTGCGGCGGCGCTTCTGCACATCGGCAACCCACGACTTGCGGCACGGCAGGCGGCCGGCCATCTTCATTTCGCGGGCGACTTCCACGAACAGTTCCAGCGCAGCCTTGGCGTCCGACACGATGCCCAGATCCGGGCCGAACACGCGGCCGATCTGGGTGGGTTCGATATCGACGTGCACAAACTTGCGGCCCTTGGTGTAGACGTCGACGCTGCCGGTGTGGCGGTTGGCCCAGCGGTTGCCGATGCCCATCACGAAGTCCGAGGCGAGCAGCGTGGCGTTGCCATAGCGGTGCGAGGTCTGCAGGCCGACCATGCCGGCTTGCAGCGGATGGTCGTCGGCGAGCACGCCCCAGCCCATCAGGGTCGGCACCACCGGCACGTTGACCAGCTCGGCGAACTCGACCAGCAGATCGGACGCGTCAGCGTTGATCACGCCGCCGCCGCAGACGATCAGCGGGCGCTCGGCCGCGTTGAGCATGGCGATGGCCTTCTCGATCTGGGCGCGCGAGGCGGCCGGCTTGTACGGCTGCAGCGACTGGTAGGTCTCGACATCGAATTCGATCTCGGCCACCTGCACGTCGAACGGCAGGTCGATCAGCACCGGACCCGGACGGCCCGAACGCATGATGTGGAACGCTTGCTGGAACACTTGCGGCACCAGGGCCGGCTCACGCACGGTCACGGCCCACTTGGTGACGGGCTTGGCGATCGATTCGATATCGACGGCCTGGAAATCTTCCTTGTACAGGCGGGCGCGCGGCGCCTGGCCGGTAATGCAGAGAATGGGGATCGAATCCGCCCAGGCCGAGTACAGGCCGGTGATCATGTCGGTGCCAGCCGGGCCCGAGGTACCGACGCAGACGCCGATATTGCCCGGCTCGGCACGGGTGTAGCCTTCGGCCATGTGCGAGGCGCCTTCGACGTGGCGGGCCAGCACGTGGCTGATGTTGCCCGACTTGCGCATCGCCGAGTAGAACGGGTTGATCGCCGCGCCCGGCACGCCGAACGCCGTGGTCACGCCTTCCTTCTCCAGCACCGCGATGGCCGCGTCGATTGCTCTCATTTTTGCCATGATCTTGTCTCCAGTTGGGGTGGGTTTTCCGTTGGAGTTGATCCTATTCCCGCAACGGGTGTCGGATAAAGGGAAGCGAGATCAGTTGATTCGATACCTAGAGTTTGTAATTTGGCCTTGGAAGCCGCGATGGACGGTTGGCGTCCGTGCCCGGCGCGCCGGGATTCCAGATGGGATGTGACGATCGGGATACGCCAGACGCTACCCGCGACGTGCTGCTGCGGCGACAATGGCGGGATTGCCCGCGCCGACCCGATCCCGCATTTCTCCGCCATGTACTCCCGGCTACCCTCCACCTACGAATTGCTTGAGGCCCTTGCCGCTGTTCCGGCGCCCGCGCCAGTGCCGGCGTCCGCCAGCGCGGTGGGGGCGACGCCATGGCCGCAGCGGGCCGGACGCGCTTTCTGGCTCGGTTTCGTCGTCACGCTGGTGGCCACGCTGATTGCCGCAGCCGGTCTGGTTGTCTGGCGGCTGGTGCTCAAGCATCCCCTTGCGCCATGGTCGATCCGGCTCACGGAAGCGCTGCTCGTGCTGTCGGCCGCGTGCTATGCGGCCTCGGGGCTGATGCGCCTGCCCGGCGTACTGGCGATCTTGCGCAATCCGCTGCGCTGGCAGGCCGTTCAGATGGATCTCGACAGCGCGATCGAAAACGCGCTGCTGCGGCGGCTTGGGCGGATTCATCCGTTGCAGCTGCACGCGCGGCAGCGGCGCGTGGCGCTGCAATTGCGGCTATGGGAAGGGATGGCGCGCACCGTTGGGCTGCTACTTGCACTGGCGCCGGCCGCGCTGGTGCTGGTCAGCGGGCTGCATCCGCTACCGCATCAGGCGGAGATGAAAGGATCGCTGCTGTGGCTCTATGCCGTGATGGTGGTCGTGGGTGCCGCGTTCTACCTGTACGTGCACGCGCAATGCAGCCGGCCGTTGCGGCGGCTGTCCCACGTGCTTGCGGAAGCGGCGGAGATCAACGCGCGGCTGGGCGCGAAGCGCGCGGGCCTGGCACCATCGACCGAGCCGGCCCCCGCACAGTAAGAAGCGGCGGATTCACTGCGCAGCCAGGTACGCCTGCGTCAGCCTCACCCACGCCGCTGCACCGAGCGGCAGCACGGCATCGTTGAAGTCGTACCCCGGGTTGTGCACCATGCACCCGCCGAACTCCCCTTCACCGTTGCCCAGGATCAGATAGCACCCCGGCACCTGATTCAGCATCCACGCGAAGTCCTCGCTCCCGTTCAGACCCTTTGGCGCCTGCGTGACCACATTCTCCGCACCGACCAGTTCCGCACACACGCGCTGCGCGAGCTGCGTCTCCGCTTCGGCATTGACCATCGGCGGCGTGAGCTGCCGGTAATCGATCTGCGCTTCCACACCATGCGCCTGCGCTGTCAGCGACACGATTTCGCGGATGCGCTGCTCGACCATTGCACGCGTTTCCGGACGTGCCGCGCGCACGTTCAGTCCGATCGTCACGGACTCGGGAATCACGTTATGCGTAGCGCCTCCACGAATGAAGCCGACCGACACCACCGCCGTGTCATCAGGCGCGACATTGCGCGCGACCACGGTTTGAAGCGCAGTGACGATCGCCGCCGACGCAGCGATCGGATCGCGCGCGCGGTGCGGCATGGCACCGTGGCCACCCACGCCCTTGATGGTCACGTCAGCCACATCGGACGACAGGCTGACCGGCCCGGGCAGCACGCGGAACGTGCCCGCCGGCACACCCGGCATGTTGTGCAGCGCGAACACCGCATCGCACGGGAAGCGTTCGAACAATCCATCCTCGATCATTGCGCGCGCGCCGCACAGGTTCTCCTCGTCGGGCTGGAAGATCAGGTTCAGCGTGCCGTCGAAATCGGGATGGTCGGCGATTGCCTTCGCAGCAGCGAGCAGGATCGCCGTATGACCATCATGGCCGCACGCATGCATCTTGCCGTGCAGCTGGCTCGCATAAGGCAGCCCCGTGGCTTCGATGACCGGCAGCGCGTCCATGTCGGCACGGATGCCGAGACGGCGCTTGCCGGTGCCGCGCTTCAACTGTCCGACCACGCCGCTCTTGCCGATACCGGTATGCACTTCGTAGCCCCATTCGCTCAGCAGAGTGGCCACGAGCTTGCTGGTCGCGCCGACCTCGAAACCGAGTTCGGGATGCGAGTGGATCTGGCGGCGGATGCCGACGAAGGTCTCGGCGTCGATGCTGATATTCGGCAGCAGGTGCGGCAGGTACTGGAACGGCTTGAGCGTGGGTGCGCGAGTCATGGATCGGGTCTCCGGATGAATGGTGGAAATCAGTGCGCGCGGCGTTCGCGGATGCTGAGCACGGCGATCAGTGTGATGGCGCCGCAGACCAGCATGTACCACGCCGGCGACAGCGGGTTGCCGGTGCGCGAGAGCAGCCACGTGACGATAAATTGCGACGAGCCGCCGAACACGGTCACGCCGACGCTGTAGATGACCGACAGGCCGCTGGCGCGCACGCTGGCGGGCAGCATTTCCAGCATCATCAGGAACATTGGCGTCGTGCCGAGATTGATGCCGGCGGTCAGCAGCGCCGACAGGCACAGCACCAGCGGCACGCTCGGATGCGCGTTGATCAGCCAGAACGCGGGATACACGGCGAGCATGCTGAAGACGAGCGATGCGACCACCAGCGGCTTGCGGTTCGTCAGGCGGTCAGCGAGGCGGCCGGCGACGAGCGACACCACCGTCAGCGTGAGCCCCGTCACGCAGCCGGACAGGAACGACAGCGACGGCGGCATCTTGAGCACGCGGATCATGTAGGTCGGCATGAAGAAGACCACCAGGTACATCGTCGCGGTGCCGGCCGTGGTGGCCAGGATGCCTTTCACGACCGTCGCCCAGTGGTTGCGGAACAGCTCGCCGAGCGGACTCGGCGCATGTTCGTCGGCCTGGTGCGTTTCGTCGAGATTGGCGCGGATGTAGAGGCCCACGGGCGCGATCAGCAGGCCCACCAGGAACGGCAGGCGCCAGCCCCAGCTTTCGAGCGATTCGGTCGGCAGCAGTGCATACAGGCTCGCACCTGTGAGCGCACCCAGCATCGCCGAGATGCCCTGGCTGCCAAGCTGCCAGCTCACGCGCCAGCCGCGGCCGCGCACGCCGCCGGACTCCATCAGCATGGCCGTCGATGCGCCGATCTCGCCGCCGAGCGAGAAGCCCTGCAGCAGGCGCCCGGCCAGGATCATCAGCGAGCCGAACACGCCAGCCGATGCGTACGGCGGCGCGAGCGCGATGCACAGCGTGCCGGCGACCATCAGGCCGATGGTCAGCGTCATGGCGGCCTTGCGGCCACGGCGGTCGGCATAGCTGCCGATCACCACACCACCGAGCGGGCGCATCACGAAGCCGATGCCGAAGGTTGCGACAGCCAGCAGCAGCGAGCCGTATGGGTTGTCGGACGGGAAGAACAGCTTGCCAATCAGCAGCGAGAAGAAGCTGTAGACGGTGAAGTCGAACATCTCGAGCGCATTGCCGAGCGAACAGGCGGCGATCAGGCGGAACTGGCTTTGCGGTCGCGCCGGCTTGGCAATCGTGCCGCTGCCGGCGGCGAGGGTGGCGTCGTTCATGCGGTCTCCACGAACTGGTGGGTAGGAGGCGCACGCGGGGCCGGTCTTGTTCCTTGCCGGTTGGTGGGAATCCGCGCTGGCCATGGGGTGGCGATGACTGCGATGAAGTATTCAGGCAAACGCGGCGGGACAAAAAATCATATATTTTCATATTGATAACCAAATCGAATCACCGTCATAACCGGGTGCCGACGGATATCGGGACAAGTACCGATCCGGCGCGCAAAACACAGCACCGATGCGGGTTCGCGGGGAAGCGGCGTCCGCCGCGCATCGCAGGCCACGCCCGCAATCGGGGCACGCTGCACTGCACGCGGGCTTGCTGCACAAAAAGAAAGGAATCGATGAAGCTGCAACAACTGCGCATCCTGCTGGCCGTGGCCGAGCACGGCAGCATCCATGAGGCGTCGCGTTCGCTGCATATCTCGCAGCCGGCGCTGTCGAAGGCGATCGCGGAGCTCGAACGCGAACTCGGCGTCACGCTCATGTCGCGCTCGGTGCGCGGCGTGAGCCTGACGGCCTACGGCGTGGCGCTGGTCAAGCGCGCCAGCGTGGTCGAACAGGAACTGCGGCACGCGCTGGAAGATATCGAGTCGATCCGCGGCCATGCCGAGGCCGAACTCAATATCGGTTTCACGGCGGTCGCGTCCAGCGGGCCATTGCCGGACGCCATGGCGGCGTTCCGCCAGCGCTTCCCGAACGTGGCGCTGCGTGGTTTCGAACTGCGCCCGCAGCAGATTCAGGAGGGACTGCGCGAAGGGCGGCTCGATCTGGGGCTGATTTCCACCAATAGTGGACCCGGCTCGGCATCGTTCCAGTGGGAACCGCTGTTCTCGGTCGGCATGAAGCTGGCGGTGCGCACGGGCCACCCGCTGCGGCGCGCGCGGCGGCTGCGGCCGCTGCTCGATGCCGACTGGCTCGTACTCGACCCTGTCGACGACGCTGGCAGCCCGCTGGCCAGCCTGATGCGCCTGCACCGGCTCGAAATGCCGAAACGCGTGGTGCAGACCGCGTCGAACCTGCTCGGACTGCAGCTCGCCACCAAGACCGACCTGGTCAGCATGTGGTCGGATTTCGTCTTCTTCGGCACCGGCGGACCGCTGCAGCTGGTACGCGACGCGCTGACGCCGCTGCCGATCCAGGACGAATTGCCCGATTTCCGCGTGTTCCTGGTCTACCGCTCGATGGACCTGATGACCCACGTCTGCGCCGAATTCGTGCGCGAGGTGCGCCATTGTGCCCGCCAGATGGAGGAGCCGCTGGCCACCATGCGCAAGTCCCGATCCGCTTCATAAGTGCCGGCACGATGTCACGGCGCCGCCGATGCCGCACAATGGCGGGCAGGAGACGCAACACCATATGGACAAACTCAAGCAAATCGAAGCCTTTATCGCGGTGGTCGAGCACGGCAGCATGGCCGCTGCCGCGCTCACGCAGGACGTCACGCCCGTGATGATCGGGCGCCGCATCAACGCGCTGGAAGCGCGAATCGGCGTCAAGCTGCTGCATCGCTCGACACGCCGCATCGTGGTCACCGAGCAGGGCGCCGTATTCATGGAGCAGTGCAAGAAGGCGCTGGCCGACCTGGACCGCGCCGAGATGCTGATCGCCGAAGGCAAGCACAAGGCGACGGGCCACCTGATCGTGTCGGCCCCGGCCGCGTTCGGCCGCAAGCACGTGGCGCCGCATGCGCCGGCCTTCCTGGCCGCGAACCCGGAAGTGCAGATTTCGTTCAACCTGACCGACCGCGTGGTCGATCTCGTGCGCGAAGGGTATGACGTCGGCATCCGCATCGGCGGCGCGATCGACCCGAACTTCGTCGCCATCAAGCTGGCCACCAACAAGCGCGTGGTGTGCGGTACGCCCGCGTACTTTGCCAAGCACGGCGTGCCGCTGACGCTGGACGACCTGGAGCACCACAACTGCCTGGCCTTCAACCTGCAGGGCGGCCAGCAGCGCGGCTGGTATTTCCAGCAGAACGGCAAGACCGTGACCGTGCGCGTCAATGGCAATCTCGACTGCAACGATGGCGAATTGCTGCACCGCTGGACCGGCGAGCACCTGGGCCTCGGCTGGCGCTCCACGTGGGAGATCTTGCCGCAACTGGAGAGCGGCGAATTGGTCACCGTGCTCGACGAGTACGCATTGCCGGATTACGACATCCTCGCCGTGTACCCGCAGCAGCGTCCGGTGCCGGCCAAGATCCGCTTCTTCATCGAGCATCTGAAAGCGCAATTCGCGCAGCCGGGCTACTGGACGGCGCGCGGCTGACCCGCGCAAGGGGAGGGCGCTGATGGCGAGGTGGCTGGCGGACCTGGTGGTCGTGGTCCACTTCCTGTTCATCGCCTTCGTGGTCGGCGGCGCGCTGCTGCTGTTCCGGTGGCCGCGCGTGGCGTGGGTGCATCTCCCTGCGGCGGCGTGGGGCGTATTCGTGGAGTGGTCGGGCCGCATGTGTCCGTTGACGCCGCTCGAGAATGCGCTGCGTCGGACGGCCGGGGAGGCTGGGTATGGCGGCGGGTTTGTCGAGCGGTATTTGCTGCCGGTGATCTATCCGGCTGGACTAACCCCAGCCATACAGCTGTGGCTGGGTGCGTTTGTGCTTGTCCTTAACGTGGCGATCTACGCAATCTGGTGGCGCCGCCAGCGACTCAGTTAGCGCTGCGCGGGTTCGAACCTCGGCGCACGCTTCTCCAGATTCGCGCGCACCGCTTCACGCTGATTTGGCGATCCGACCAGCTTGTCCTGCTCGACCGATTCCGCCATCAGAATGGCCGCGTCATCGCCGGCCTCGACCACCTCCATCAGCCGCTTCGCAGCACGAATGGCATGCGGGTTCTTCTGTGCGACCTGGCGCGCGGCCTCGAGCGCAGCGGCCCGTGGATCGTCGACGACGCGCGTGGCCAGACCAAGTTCGCACGCCTCGGCGCCGGTAACGATACGCCCCGTGAAGATCAACTCGCGCAGCAGGTCCGGACGCACGAGTCCGCGCGTCAGCACCATGCCCGCCATGTCGGGCACCAGACCCCATTTGATCTCCATGACGGAGAGCTTCGTGTCTGCCGTGACGAAGCGCACATCGGCGCCGAGTGCGACCTGCAGTCCGCCACCGAAGGCCACGCCGTGCACGGCAGCGAATACCGGCACCGGCAGTTCGCGCCAAACCATGCAGGCGTATTGCGGACGGTTCGAAATGCCGTGCACGCGCGCAGCCAGACGGCCCGGACGGATACCCGGATCGCCGCTCGCGCCGCCGCCCAGCATGCCGGCCATGCTTTCCATGTCCAGCCCCGCGCAGAACGCGCGGCCTTCGCCCGACAGCACCACCGCGCGCAGGTCCGGTGTCTGCTTCAATTGCTCGCCAGTGGCGATCAATGCGTCGAACATCGCGGGATCGAGCGCGTTCATCTTGTCCGCGCGGTTGAGACGGACGTCGGCAACGCCGTCTTCGATGGTCACAATGATGCGGTCGGTGCTGCTGGCGCTCATGCGCGGCTCCTTATTGATTCGTACAGTGTTCGGGATGAATGCCCGCACCGGGGAGCGCGAGCATCACGGTCTATGCGATGCGTTCGTCCCGCACGGTCGGCAGGACGTAGTTGCGGTACGCCTCGCGCAGCTTCACCTTGAGCAGCTTGCCGGTGGCGGTGTGCGGCAATGCATCGACGAACACCACATCGTCGGGCACCCACCAGCGCACGACCTTGCCGGCCAGGAAGGCGATCAATTCGGCGGACGTGACTTCGTGGTCCGGGCGTTTCACAACAATCAGCAGGGGCCGCTCCTGCCACTTGGGATGCGGCACGCCAATGACAGCTGCCTCGGCCACGGCGGGATGGCTCATGGTCGCGTTCTCGAGGTCGATCGACGAAATCCACTCGCCGCCCGACTTGATCACGTCCTTGGCGCGGTCGACGAGCTGCACATAGCCTTCGGGATCGATGTTGGCCACGTCGCCGGTATCGAACCAGCCGTCATTGTCGAGCGCATCGTGTTCGGCCTTGAAGTAGGCTGACGCAATCCACGGCCCGCGTACCTTGAGCTTGCCGAACGCCTGGCCGTCGTGCGGCAGCACCCGGCCTTCATCGTCCTCGATACGCAGTTCCACGCCCCACAGCGCGCGGCCTTGCTTGAGCTTGATCTTGAGCTGCTCGGCTTCGCTAAGGCCCGCGTGCTGCGGCAGCAGCGTGTTGATCACGCCGATGGGGCTGGTCTCGGTCATGCCCCAGCCTTGCATCAGCGTCGCGCCGAACTGCTGTTCGAAGCGCTCGATCATCGCCGCGGGCGCGGCCGATCCGCCCACGCCGGCGATGCGCAGGCTCAGCTCGCGCGGATCGATTTCCGGATGCGCGTCGAGATACTGGAACAGCATCAGCCACACCGTCGGCACGGCGGTCGAGTAGTTCACGCGCTCGTCGCGCAGCAAGCGGTACACGCTTTCGCCGTCAAGATGCTGGGCAGGCAGCACCATCTTCGCGCCGTTCATCGCGCACGCATAGGGGAGGCCCCAGGCATTCGCGTGGAACAGCGGCACGATCATCAGGATGCTGCTTTCAGGGCTCACGCCGAACGTGTCGGAGCCGCTCGCCTTGAGGCTATGCAGCACGGTGGAGCGGTGCGAATACAGCACGCCTTTGGGATTGCCCGTGGTCCCTGACGTGTAGCACAGCGACGACGCGGTGCGCTCGTCGAACTGCGGCCATTCGTAGTCCTCGCTGCTGTCGGCAAGCAGGTCTTCGTAGCAGACCAGATTGGGAATGCCGGCACTGGCCAGCGCGGCCATGTGTTCGGGATCGGTCATCGCCACGTAGTGCCGCACGGTCTTCAACTGCGGCGCCAGCTTGGCCACCAGTGGTGCGAAGCAGCTGTCGAAGCAGAGCACGCTGTCTTCGGCGTGGTTGATGATGTATTCGATCTGCTCGGGAAAGAGCCGCGGGTTGACCGTATGCAGCACGGCGCCCGAGCCCGATACGCCGAAGTACATCTCCAGGTGCCGGTGCGTATTCCACGCGAGCGTGCCGATGCGGTCGCCTTCGCTGAGACCCAGCTTCGCGAGCGCGTTGGCGAGCCGCTTCGCGCGGCGGTGCACCTGGTCGTAATTGGTGCGCACCGTGCCGCCTTCCACGGTGCGCGAGATGATTTCCTGTTGCGGGTGGTACGCCGCTGCGTACTCGATCAGCGATGAAATCAACAACGGACGGTCTTGCATGAGGCCCAGCATGATGCGTCTCCCTGTGTTGTTCTCGTGATGCCCCGGGACGGCCATCCCGGGGGTGCTGCAAACGGCGACGGGGCGATCAGCGGCCCTTGAACTGCGGCGGGCGCTTGGCGACGAAGGCGGCCACGCCTTCGCGGAAGTCCTCGCTGCGGCACGCACGCGACTGTTGCGAGGCCTCCAGCTCGAGCTGCGTCGCGAGATCATTGCCGGAGCTCGCGTTGAGCGCTTCCTTGATCAGGCCGTAGGCGAAGGTCGGCATATTGGCGAGGTGGCTCGCCATCTTGCTGGCCTCGGCCTGCAGCGCGTCGTCTGCGTGGACCTTCCACACCAGGCCGATACGCTGGGCTTCTTCCGCATCGATCTTCTCGGCCAGGATGGCGAGCGCACGGGCGCGCATTTCGCCCGCATAGCGCGGCACGAAGTACGTGCTGCCAGCATCCGGCACGAGGCCGATCTTCGAAAAGGCTTGCAGGAACGAGGCCGATTTCCCGGCCAGCACCACATCGGCAGCCAGCGCGAGGCTCATGCCTGCGCCGGCGGCAACGCCGTTCACCGCGCTGATCACGGGCTTGGGCATCTGGCGCAGCGCCAGCACGATCGGGTGATAGCGTTCGCGCAGCAGCGTGCCGGAATCGGCCATCTCGCCGCTGGCGTTCTGGCGCGCGCCCAAGTCTGCGCCCGACGAGAAGCCTCGGCCGGCGCCGGTCAGCACGACGGCGCGCACGGATTCATCGGCGGCGGCACGGTCCACGGCCGCGCGCAGTTCACGCAGCAGTTCCGCGTTGAGTGCGTTCAGGACTTCGGGACGGTTCAGGGTGATGGTGGCCACACCTTCGCTGGCGTGGTAGAGCACGGGGGAAGTCATTGCGGTGTTTTCCTTCGGGAATCGGGGTTCACTTCGTCTTCAGGGCATCGGCCGACGCATCGCCGAGCTTGCTGCCGCCGTCGCAATCCAGGATGGTGCCGGTTACGTAGCGCGCGTTGTCGCAGCTCAGATACAGCGCCGCATCGGCAATGTCCTGCTTGCTGCCGTAGTCGCGCAGCGGCAGGCGACCCTTGTAGCGCGCCTCCATCTCGGGCGTGGGCGCCAGGCGCGCCATGCCTTCGGTATCGGCGATCGGGCCGGGCGAGATGCCGTTTACGCGCACGCCAGCCGGGCCCCATTCCATCGCCAGGCACTTCACGAGCATGTTGATGCCGGCCTTGGCCGCGCACGCGTGGGCCTGGAACATCATCGCGTTCACGCCCTGCGGCGCGGTGATGGCGATCAGCGATGCGCCAGGCTTGTTCAGGTAATCGAACGACGCGCGGAACACATTGAACGTGCCGATCAGGTCGATATCGACCACGGTCTTGAAGCCATTGGCCGACATGCCCACCACGGGCGCCAGGAAGTTGCCGGCCGCGCCCGAAATGACGATGTCGATCGGGCCAAACGTGTCGCGCGCCTGTTTCAGCGCGGCCTCCACCGCGGCGTAGTCGCGCACGTCAGCGGCCATCCCGATGGCGGTACCGCCGGCTTCGGTGATGGTGGCGGCAGCGGCCGCCACGCGCTCCGGATCGCGGCTGATCAGCGCGAGCTTCGCGCCGGAGCGCGCAAAGCTCTGCGCGATGCCAAGGTTGATGCCGGACGAGCCGCCGGCCACGAAAACGGTCTTGCCGGCGAGCGCGTCAGGACGGAATGCACTGGACATGGGATTCCCTCTGTTGAATGGGTGAGCGAGACAAGGCACCGGCGTGCCGATGGCAAGCCGGCGGTTCACGTAAAGGGAGGAGGGGGAGCAGCGAAAAGCAGGGCCGGCTTCAGCGCGCGCGCTTTTCCGGCAAGGTGTTGCAGCAGGCGATAAGGTAGGTGCAATCGTGCATGGTGTCTCCTGTCTTTAGTTATCGCTGGCTCAGGCCTGCGACATGCTAACCCGAAGACGGATTCCGTTCATGCCCCGCCTGCGCAATGCCGCGCCGCAGCAGCGGAAATTATGTGGCGCGGCCGGGCGGGGCGGCAACCGGCAAAGACAGCCTTCCAAAAAGAAAAAGCCCGCACACCGTTGCGGTGTGCGGGCGGCCTGCCAGGAGGAATCAGTCAGGCACGGTGCCCGTGAAGTGCGCCCCCGCGTCTTCACGAGCGGGGTCAATATTGCATCGGCGACCCCGCAAACGCTTTGACCGGGGTCAAGCGGCAAGGCCGGTTACGCGAGCAGTGCCGCTACCAGATCCTTGCCCCGCGCGGCTGGCGGGCTTTCCTCGAAATGCAGGGCGGCCTCGACGTGGCTCAGGTGGTCGACCATCAGCGCCACCGCGCGCTCGACATCGCCAGCACGTGCCGCTTCGATGAACTCGCGGTGCTCGTCGGACGAGCACGCCGCATCGCGGCGCGACTGGTACAGCATGGTGATGACCGCGCTGCGCGCGGACAGCTCGCGCATCATCTCGGTCAGCACGCTGTTGCCGACCACTTCGGCCAGCACGATGTGGAAATCGCCGAGCAGCCGCGTGCGGGTCTGGGCATCGACGCCTTCGATCGACTTGCGCTCGGAGGCCAGGTGCTTGTCGATTCGCTTGTAGTCCGCAGGCTTTGCCTTGGCGACGAACTCCCGCGCGAGCGCCGCTTCCAGGATGCGGCGCACCGCGAAGACCTCACGCGCTTCCTCGGCGCTCGGCTTGGCGACGAACGCGCCCTTGTCCGGCACGATCTGGATGACCTTGTCCTTGGACAGCATCAGCAGCGCCGCGCGCACCTTGGTGCGGCTCACGCGGTAGACGCTGGCCAGGGCTTCCTCCCGCAGCTTGGTGCCCGGAGGCAGCCGGTGCGAGACGATCGCCGCGACGATGTCGTTGGCAATCGCTTCGGCGGTCATGTCGGGATCGATATGCTCGGGCATGGCTTGCTTGGGCGCAGGGCCTGCGCGTTTGGGGAAATGCCGAGATTCTAGCGCCCCGCCGCGGGGGACGGCACCGGCACTGCATTGTGGGCCGCGTCGGCCATCGGCAGGCCTTCGTCCAGCTCGGTGGCCGGCACCACACCGTTGAGCACGTCCCGCGCGCGGTCACGGTCGATGTCCTTCTCCCAGGCCGCCACGACGACGGTGGCGACGCAGTTGCCGATCAGGTTGCCGAGCGCACGCGCAATGCCGATGAACCAGTCCACCGACAGCACCAGCACCAGGCCGATAGCCGGGATAGCCGGGTGCGCCGACAGCGTCGCCGCCAGAATCACGATGGCCGAGCCCGGGATGCCGTGGGCCCCCTTGGAGGTGACCAGCGCCACCGCCAGGATGCCGAGCAGGTCGCCCATCGCCAGCGGCGTGTTGGTAGCTTGCGCGATGAACACGGCGGCCAGCGTCAGGTAGATCGAGAACGCGTCAAGGTTGAAAGAATAGCCAGTCGGGATTACGAGGCCGACCACGGATTTCTTGATGCCCATGAACTCGAGCTTCTTCATCACCTGCGGCAAAACGCTGTCCGACGAAGCAGTACCCAGCACCACGAGCAGTTCGGCGCGCAGGTAGCGGATCAGCTTGATCACAGAGAAGCCGCACAGCCGCATGATGGTGCCCAGCACCACCAGCACGAAGATGGTCACCGCGCCGTAGAACAGCACCACCAGGAAGCCGAGCTGCTTGAGCGAACCAATGCCGTACTTGCCGACGGTGAAGGCCACAGCGCCCAGCACGCCCAGCGGGGCCAGCTTGATGATGAAGCCCATCATCTTGAACAGCGTGTGCGAGAACGTGTCGATCAGGCTCACGAGCGGCTTGGCCTTTTCTCCGACCAGCGACAGCGCACAACCGAACAGCACCGAGACCAGCAGCACCTGCAGCACGTCGCCGCTGGAGAAGGCGCCGATGATCGTGTTCGGGATCAGCTTGAGCAGGAAGTCGGCGGTGCCCTCGCTCTTCACCTTGGTGGCGTTCTCGATATAGCCGGAGATGGCCGACGCATCGAGCGAGCGGGGGTCCACGTTCATGCCCGTGCCCGGGTGAAAGACATAGGCCAGCAGGATGCCGAGCGCCAGCGCGATGGTCGTGACGATCTCGAAGTACACCACCGCCTTGATGCCGACACGGCCGACCTTCTTGAGCTCGCCCGCGCCGCAGATGCCGGCCACGACCACGCAGAACACGATGGGGCCGATCAGC
Source organism: Cupriavidus pinatubonensis (assembly GCF_019602855.1). Lineage (GTDB taxonomy): Bacteria > Pseudomonadota > Gammaproteobacteria > Burkholderiales > Burkholderiaceae > Cupriavidus > Cupriavidus pinatubonensis. Next base: position 3,680,559 of record NZ_CP080767.1, on the reverse strand, counting down.
ATCTTGACCAGCTTGATAAACGCATCGCCGAGCGGCTTGAGCTTGGCGGCGAATTCGGGGAACAGCATGCCGAGCGCCGTGCCGATCACCAGGGCGATCAGCACCTGGCCGAACAGCGACCGGGTGAAGCGGGTGTGGAGGCGGCCACCAGGGGCGGGGCGCGACTGGACTGCGTGCTGCATGGTTGTCTCCGTACCGGGTCGTTGCCTGGCCTGTCGCCGGGCTGCCCGTTTTGATTCAGGAACGCCTGCAGCCCGGTGCTTCGTTGGCCAATGGGCTGCCGGCCTTGCCGTTCAGGTTCGTGTCCGAGTCACCGGCACATCACCTCCGCGGACTGCCCCCCTGTTGGGACGGAATCCACGCTATCCGTTGTCCGGACCGGATTGTCCGCAGCGGATTGTCTGAACGTGGAACCGAATATAGTGCATATCATTTTTGTATGCAATTTTTGAATTCACTGTGCTACCATGAATCGCACAGAATAGAGCTTCGGCCCATGGGGCGCCTGTACCAGGCATAGCCCCGACTGGCACCTCGCCAGCCAGGCGTGCCGCGGCTTCAAGCCCTTCCAGCAGGAGACAACGCATGGCAGCAAACCTGTCGCCGTCCGCAGACATCGGCACGCGCATCATGACCTGGGCCGACGCCCTGGCCGTTCACACCGAGCAGCCCGGCTTGCTCACCCGCACCTATCTGACCGAGGCGCACCACGGCGCGGCCGCACAGCTGACCGAATGGATGCAGGCCGCCGGCATGACCGTGCGCCGTGACGCCGCCGGCAACGTGATCGGCCGCTATGAAGGCACAGACCCGGGCGCCCCGGCGCTGCTGACAGGTTCGCATTTCGACACCGTGCGCGATGCCGGGCGCTTTGACGGCAACCTCGGCGTGATCCTGCCGGTCGCATGCGTGGCGGAATGGAATCGCCAGGGCAAGCGCTTCCCGTTCGCGATCGAGGTGGTCGGCTTCGCCGAAGAAGAGGGCGTACGTTTCAAGGCGACGCTGCTCGGTAGCCGCGCCATTGCCGGCACCTTCGACAACAACGTCCTCGACAACGTCGACGACAGCGGCAAGACCATGCGCGAAGTGATGGCCGCGGCCGGTTTCGACCCGGCCGGCCTGCCCGCCGCCGCGCACGACCCGAAGAAAGTGCTGGCCTTTATCGAAGTCCATATCGAACAGGGCCCTGTACTGCTCAATGAAGGCCTGCCAGTCGGCGTGGTGACCGCGATTTCGGGTGCGACCCGCTTCGTCATCGAACTCGAAGGCCTCGCCGGCCACGCCGGCACGGTGCCGATGGACATGCGCCGCGATGCGGCCATGGCGGGTGCCGAAATCGGCCTTTACATCGAAAAGCGCTGCGGCGGCAAGCCGGGCCTGGTGGGCACCGTGGGCCAGTTCAACGTGCCGAACGGCGCGACCAACACGGTGCCGGGCCGCGCGGTGTTCTCGATCGACATCCGCGCCGGCGAGGACGCCGAGCGCGAAGCCGCCGTGAACGACGTACTGGCCGAGATCGAACGCGTGTGCGCACGCCGCAACGTGCGTGCGCAGGTGCGCAAGACGCACGAAGCCAAGAGTGTTCCCTGCGCCTCGTGGCTGCAGGAGCAATGGGCCGCCGCCGTCGCCCGCCAGGGCGTGCCGGTGCGCCACCTTCCCTCCGGCGCCGGCCATGACTCCATGGCCATTGCCGCGATTGCCGACGTCGCGATGCTGTTCGTGCGCTGCGGCAACGGCGGCATCAGCCACCACCCGACCGAAACCATGACCGCCGAGGACGCCGAACTGTCCGCGCGCGTGTTCAGCGATTTCGTCGAGCACTTCCAGCGGCAGCAATAAGGCTGTCCCCCGAACGCTTCCTGTTACTAAGATTCCCAGAAAACAAGCCATGACCGCACGAGACAATATGAACCCGATCGAAACCACGCTGACGACGTTCATCGACCAGCATCGCCCGCAACAGGAAGCCTTCCTGGCAGAGCTGGTCAAGGTCCCCTCCGACAACCCGGCGGGCGACTGCGATGCCCACGGCAAGCGCACCAAGGAACTGCTGGAAGGTCTGGGCTTCACCGTCGAAGCGCACAAGGTGCCTGAAGCGCAAGTGAAGGCCGCCGGCATGATCAGCGCGACCAACCTGGTCGTGCGCAAGCAATTCGGCACGGGCGGCCCGGTCATCGCCATGAACGCCCACGGCGACGTGGTGCCTCCGGGCCTGGGCTGGACCAAGGATCCGTACGGCGGCGAGATTGCGGACAGCGAGCACGGCCCGGTCATGTACGGCCGCGGCGTGGCGGTGTCGAAGTCGGACTTCGCGACCTACACCTACGCCGTGCTGGCGCTGATGGAAGCCGAGAAGCAGGGCGCGAAGATCAACGGTGCGGTCGAGCTGCAGTTCACCTATGACGAGGAAACCGGCGGCGACATCGGTCCCAAGTTCCTGCTCGACAACAACCTGAGCAAGGCCGACTACGCGATTTCGGCCGGCTTCTCGTACGGCATCACGTCGTCGCACAACGGCTGCCTGCACGTCGAAGTGACGGTCAAGGGCAAGCAAGGCCACGCCGCCATGCCGCACACCGGCGTCGACGCCATCGAAGCCGCCACGCACATCCTGCAAGCCATCTACGGCTTGCGCGCGGAGCTGGCCACGCGCAAGTCCAAGGTGCCGGGCATCGACACCGCTACGCTGAACGTGGGCCTGATCAAGGGCGGCATCAACACCAACGTGGTGCCGGACCTGGTGACCTTCCGCGTCGACCGCCGCATGATCCCCGAGGAAATCGGCTTTGACGCCGAAGGCGAAATCCGCGCCGTGGTGGAAAAGGCCGCGAAGGACCGTCCGGGCATCGAGGTGAAGGTCGAGCGCATCATCCTGGCCGAGCCGCTGTCGGAACTGCCGGGCGTGGAAAAGCTGATCGGCGCGCTGAAGAGCCGTGCCGAGTCCGTGTTCGGCGTGGAGATCCCGGTGCAAGGCGTGCCGCTGTACACCGACGCGCGCCACTACACCAAGCGCGGCATCCCGACGGTGCTGTACGGCGCCGGCCCGCGCACGCTGATGGAAGCACGCGGCCACAACTCGGACGAGAACCTGCGCCTCAACGACCTGAACCGCGCGACCAAGGTGGTGGCGCTGGCGCTGTCGGACCTGATGGCGTAAGGCTTCGGCATTTCATCGCGAAGTCCGGAGGGCCCGCAGCAATGCGGGTCTTTTCTTTTGTAGATATCACTCCGTCTCGACGGCCAGCGCCACCAGCCAGCGCCGGATGACCTGCTCGTCGGCGTCCGTGAGTCCCGCGCGCAGGCGCGCCTCGTTCTCCTGTACGCGCTCCCGGCATTGCGCGAGCAGCGTCTTGCCTGCCTCCGTCAGGGCGATGTTCTGGATGCGTCCATGCACGGGATGCGGCTGGCGTTCGATGACACTGGCCTTCTCGAGGTTGCCGATGATCAAGCTGACTGTCTGCGGCGTCAGCACCGCAAGCCGCGCGAGATCGGCGTTCGACACGCCCGGGTATGCGCCGATCATCGTCATCACCACGAACTGCGGCGGCGTCACGCCGAGATCCGCGAGCGCTCGCTCCATACGCAGGCGATTCGCGGCGCCGGCCTGGCGGAGCAGGTAGCCCAGATAGCCGCTTTCCCCGCGCTTGCCTTCGCCGGGCGCTGGAATGGGTACGCCCTCCGCGCCGGAATTCCCTGCCACGGATGCGGTCTTTTCCTTGGTCTTGCGCATAATGTCAGTGCTCTTATATTATGTTCGTGCTCTGATATTATCACTTCCAACGGAGGACCCAATGGCGAACACCATGGCACGCATGGAATACCAGCAGTTCACCCAGACCGCTCCCGCCGTCTATGCCGCGCTGGCTGCGCTCAGCAAGGCCGTGACCGACTCCGGACTGGACAAGGCGCTGGTAGAACTGGTCAAGCTGCGCGTCTCGCAGATCAACGGCTGCGCGTTCTGCCTGCAGTTCCACCTGAACATCATCCGCAAGCTCGATGTCGATCCGCGCAAGCTCGACCTGCTCGCGGCATGGCGTGACGCAGGCGTGTTCAGCGACCGGGAGCAGGCTGCGCTGGCCTGGGCGGAGGCCCTGAGCGATCTGTCGGGCCATGGCCCGGGGGATGCCATCTACGCGCAGGTCCGGGAGCAGTTCTCCGAACAGGAACTTGTGTTTCTCGGTACGGCGATCGCCAGCATCAACTTCTGGAACCGTATCGCCGTGGGCTACCGGTTCACGCCGCCGACGTCCGACATCGGAGCTGCGCGATGAATATGCCAATTGAAAAAATCAACGAGGATATTCGTTACGTTGATGATGACGACGATGTAGCGGCCTGCTTCGGCTTGATGCGCCAGCTACGTCCTCATTTGGCTGACGTGAACGAACTCATCGCACGCTGGCGCCGCCAGCAGTCGGCCGGCTACAGGCTGATGGCCGTCTGGGACGAGGGTCGTCCGGTCGCGCTGGCGGGCTTTCGCCTGCAGGACAACCTGGTCCACGGCGTTCACTTCTATGTCGATGACCTCGTCACCGACGAGTCTGCGCGCAGCGGTGGGTACGGCGCCCGGCTGATGGATCGGCTCAAAAATGAGGCACGCGCGCTCGGTTGCACCAAGCTGGTGCTCGATACGCCGCTCACCAACGTGCTTGGCCACCGCTTCTATTACCGCAACGGCCTGCTCGCCTCGGCGCTGCGTTTCAACATCGTTCTGGATTGACCATGCCCAAGCTCCTTTACCTGAGCGTGAGTCCGCGCGCCGAAAATTCCTATAGCCGGCAGGCCGGCGCTCGCATGATCGAGTGGCTGGAACGCCGGCACGGGCCGGTGACGGTGATCGATCGCGACCTTGCCGCCGACCCGGTGCCTCATATCGACGGCGCCATGGCCCGCGCAAGCCTGATGCCGGCTGCGGACCGCGGTCCCGCCGAGCATGCTGCGCTGGCGTTGTCCGAGACGCTGATTGGTGAACTGGAGGCGGCAGATATCGTGCTGATCTCCACGCCGATGCACAACTTCACGGTGCCGTCCGCGCTCAAGGCCTGGATCGACCATGTGGTGCGATCCAACCGGACGTTTCGCAGTACGCCTGCCGGCAAGGTCGGCCTGCTGGCGGACCGCCCGGTGCTGGCCGTGGTATCGTGCGGCGGACCGTTCCATGACGGGCCGGGCAGCCAGCGCGACATGATGACGCCTTACCTGCAGTATGTATTTGGCTCGGTCGGCATCACGCAGGTCGAAGTGGTGCGCATGGAGAATATGGCGCGCGGCGAGGATTTCGTCGCACGCGGCTTTGAGCGGCTCAATGCGTGGACGGGGAGCCTGGCAATCCGGGCAGCCTGAACGGCTACTCGGCCAGCGTCCCGTTGCCAGCGCCAAGCGGCCGCTGCATCAGCACCGTATCGATCCACTGCCCGTGCTTGAAGCCGACCGCTTCCAGCCGGCCGACCGTGCGGAAACCGAGCCGCTCATGCACGGCGAGAGAGCCAGCACCCTCGCCGCTGGCGGTGCAGGCGACCACCGCGACCATCTGCCGCCACGGCCCGGTCTCGCAGCGCGCGATCAGCGCTTCCAGCAAGGTTCGCCCCAGACCTTCGCCTACACAGCGGTGATCAATATAGATGGAGTCCTCGATGGCGTACCGGTAAGCACTGCGCGCACGGTATGACGAGGCATAGGCGTAACCGAGCACCTCACCATCGCGCTCCGCGACCAAGTACGGCAGTCCCTTGCGCAAGACTTCGGCCATGCGCAACTGCATGTCGTCCACACCGGGCGGTGTTTCCTCGAACGAGGCGCGGCCGTGCAGCACGTGGTGAGCGTAGATCGCCTGGATGGCCGGCACGTCGGCCGGGCCGGCATCGCGAAGGGTGAACGGTTTGCGTTGCTGTCCGGCTCTCGCCGGGGGCAGGGAAATCGGGGAAATCGTCATGGGAATCGGTGTCGCCGCCATGGTTGGCAATCGTAGTGTGCGAGCCATTCAGCACAATGCATGCCGGCATCGGGCAGCAGGCTTGCACAGCGCTGGTGCACGTATATAGTGCGTGATTATTCGACAAGAAGGACACCTGCCATGATCACCATCTATCACAACCCTCGCTGCTCGAAATCGCGCGAAACGCTGGCCCTGGTCGAGGCCGCCGCCGAACGCCTCGGCGAACCGGTGGAGGTCGTGGAGTATCTGAAGTCGCCGCCTTCGCTGTCGACGCTGCGGCAGCTGCAGACCATGCTCGGGGTGTCGGCGCGGGAAATGATGCGGGACAACGAACCGCCGTATCAGGAGCTGGATCTGGCTGATCCAGGGCTCACGGATGCCGAATTGCTGGCGGCCGTCGCCGACAATCCAATCTTGCTGCAGCGGCCGGTAGTGGTCAGGAACCGGCGGGCCGCGATCGGGAGGCCCCCGGAGAAGGTGGTCAGTTTGTTGGGGTGATTTGGGGGCTCGGGGTGCTTGAAGACGTTGTTGTTCCTGGCGCACGCCCGGAACGACAACGCATAAAAATCAAAACCGGCCTCCACCCGAGGCAGAGGCCGGCCCGGTCAGCTAAACCAGATAGCTTCAGGTTGAGTCGTCTTAAGGAACACCCAACCAGTGCATAGCTTCCTGACCGAAAGCGATTGCCGCCAGCACCACCAGCAGCACGACCAACGTAACCGTACTCACATATAGCGTCGCCTTGGCGACTTCGGCATCTTCATCCGAGGTGTGTCGATGGGTGATTTGTGAAGCATTGCGCTCGGCGGGATGCGGCCAATGGATCCGGCCGGCCAGTTCCTTGAAGTGCAGGTCGGTAGGAATACGCATGATCAACACCTCCTCGGCGGGGGCCGCGCAGGCCGGGCAACGCGATGGCGCAGGCAGATGGCGTGATTGCGCTGGTCCGCGAATCGCAAGTCGTCAGGTTTCACCCGGTGCCGCCACCTGCATCTTTACTATAGGCGGCCTGCCGGCAGATGCCAGTCCGCGCACATACGGCGGAAACAGCGGCTCACTCCGTCACCGGCGGAGGTGAAGGTTCGCTTGCGTCGGAGACCTCGCCAGCAGCCAGCCGGGCTTCACGCGCGCGGACTTCGGCAAGCATGTTGCAGAACAGAGCGCCCTGTTCCAGCGCATCGTCGAGCGCCACGTGGGTGTGGGGCAGCGGATCCTTCCACGCAGCCGGAAATGCCGGCTTGACGGCCTTGCGATAAGGCAGGCCGGTCAGCGCGAACCCCAGCGTCTTGACGTCCAGCGCGGCCCAGCCGAACGGCGAGCGGCCGACGAAGCGCATCATGTACCAGAACATCCACGTGAAATCGAAGCCGGCCGGGAAGGCCACGAACACAGGCTTGCCGGGCAGGCTTTCGACCCACTCGACGTAGCGGACCATCGCTGCCTCGGGCCGTTGCAGGTCGCGCCGGCAGGCGGTCCAGGCCTCGGGCTGCGTTTCCCACCATTGCATCTGGACCGGATGGCCCACCGCGCCGGGCAAAGTCTCCAGGTTGGCCGAGAACGTGCCGACCACGGTCTTGTCGGCGAGCATGGCGGCCGATGCGAACGACAGCATCGAATGCGGGCCGGGAATCGGTCCGTCAGCCTCGATGTCGGTGCTGACGTAGATCTCCGGGCGGGTGTCGGGAGCTTGCCGCTTTGCCATGGCGCTTGCGGAAACGGCCTGTGGTTCAGGCTGCGTCGATGAGGTGATCGGCCACGAACGGGTTGTTGCGACGCTCTTCGCCGAATGTGGATACCGGGCCGTGGCCCGGAATGAAGGTCACGTCCTCGCCCAACGGCCACAGGCGCGTGCGGATCGAGCGGACCAGGTCCGCATGATTGCCGCGCGGAAAGTCCGTGCGGCCGATCGAGCCGGCGAACAGCACGTCGCCGACCACGGCGAGCCGGTTGGCGCGCGAGAAGAACACCACGTGGCCGGGCGTGTGGCCGGGGCAATGGTAGACCTCGAGCGTCTCGCCGCCGAACTGGACCGTATCACCGTCCTGCAACCAGCGCTGGGGTTCGAACACTTCGGCCTGGCCGAAGCCGAAGCGGCGGGTTTGCTCGGGAAGCTGGTCGATCCAGAAGCGTTCGTCCTCGTGCGGACCTTCGATCGGAATGCCGAGTTGCCGCGACAGCGCCGCGGCGCCCGCGCAATGGTCGACATGGCCATGCGTGAGGAAGATCTTTTCCAGCGTCACACCCTGTTCCTTCACGGCCTCCAGGATGCGGTCCAGGTCACCGCCGGGATCGCAAACGGCGGCCTTGCCGGTGTGCTCGTCGATCAGCAGCGAACAGTTTTGCTGGAAGGGCGTGACGGGGATCAGCAGGGCTTTCATGGGTGTCTTTTCGTGGGCCGCGACAGGCTCGGTCGCATGCGGCAGGTTGTGCCGGCATTGTAGCGCCGGCAGGCGGAAGGGCCGGCGGCGAGCTCTAAAAGCGCCTCTTAAATCACCATTCCCCGAAAATATTGTGTCGGCCGCAATCCCTTGCCAGGCGGGGGATTGCGGCGAATTGAGGGGCCATTCGTGCGAGATCGCACATAATTCGTAACAAAATCAATGCTATAGACGGAACTGTACGATGATAGACTCGCGCGATGAACTGGATTCTGCCGATCTTCTCCGGCTGGCAGCGGCTGGCAAAACTGGGCACATGCACGGCATGTGCCGCGGTTCTGGCCGCCTGTGCGACGCCGCCCGAGGGCGGCAGCTCCGCCGATGCCGGGACCTCTGGCGCGGTGCCGACCAAGGCTGCCCGCGCGCCCAAAATTGCCAAGGCCGACAAGCCCGATACCGGTAGCTGGAACCTGTTTGGCCTCGATCAGGACGACAGCAGCCTGAGCGGCCGTTCGCTGGACGGCCTGCGCGCCGACATGGGCTCGTTCGAGCAACGCGGCATGGCTTCCTGGTACGGCAAGGGCTTCCATGGCCGCAAGACCGCCAACGGTGAACGCTTCGACATGCGCGCGATGACCGCGGCGCATCCGTCGCTGCCGCTCGATAGCTGGGTGCTCGTGCGCAACCTGCGCAACAACAAGGTCGCCGTACTGCGCATCAACGACCGCGGCCCGTACCACGGCAACCGCGTGCTCGACGTGTCCTATGGTGCCGCGCGCCGCCTTGGCTTTGTCGACCACGGCGCCACGCAGGTTGAAATCCGGCGGCTGTCGCGCACGGAAGTCGCCGCGCTGGGCCCTCAGTTTGACGCAGGTGGCAACGAAGCCGGCGATGGTGCTGGCGATGACGACGTTGCTGTGCCGGAACTGGCCAACTCGCTGGCGCCGACCAAGGGCAGGTCGTCCGCGAAGGCCAGGTCGACGGCCAAGCGCAAGCGCCACTGATTCGGCGCGGGCCGACGCATGCCGCCACGCGCCCCGGCCCGTCCCCCCGCCTTCCTCTTTCTCCGCTTCCCTTCAGTCCCCGCCGCGCTGCGCCAGCGCCAGCTTGTACAGCGCATCGGTACTAGCACCAGTGATCGCGGCGGCCAGCTTGGCCGCGCGCTTGGCGGGCAGTTCCGCCAGCAACAGCGACAGCACGCGCTGTGCTTGCGCGTCGGGCGCCCCGTCATCGGCCGCATTCGCCGCGGCACCTTCCACCACCAGCACGAATTCGCCCTTGGCCCGCGTGGCTTCGGCCGCCAGCCATGCCGGCGCCTCGGCCACGGTCATTACCGGCGTCTCCTCGAACAGCTTGGTCAGTTCGCGCCCGACCAGCAGCCGGCGCGCGGGCGGGAGGCCCGCGGCCAACGCGGCCAGTGTCTCGGCGATGCGGTGTGGCGCTTCGTACAGGACCCAGGCATGATCGAGCGCCGCCAGCGCGGCAATGGCCTCGCCGCGTGCCTTGGGTTTGCTCGGCAGGAAGCCGACGAAGGTGAAGCGGCCCGCGCCGGTGTCGAGCATTTCGCCGGCGACCGACAGCGCCGCCACGGCGGCACTGGGGCCGGGCAGTGGCACCACCGGCAGGCCAGCGGCGCGCACTGCCTCGACCAGCCGTGCGCCGGGATCGGAAATGCCCGGCGTGCCGGCATCCGACACATAGGCAATGCGCTCGCCCGCAGCCAGGCGCTGCACGATGCGGCCTGCCGCTTCGCGCTCGTTGTGCTCGTGCACGGCAACCAGCGGGCGCTGCAGGCCCACGCGCGACAGCAGTTGGCCCGTGTTGCGCGTGTCTTCGCACGCGATGGCGTCGGCCAGCCCCAGCACATGCAGCGCACGCAGCGACAGGTCCGCCACATTGCCGATCGGAGTCGCCACGATATACAGCGTGCCGGCCGGGTACGACTGGCCGGCCGCCAGCGAGATCCAGTCACTCATGAGAACTTCCGTTGATTCCATCATTCAAAAGCACGACGCAGGCACGCGGCGCGCTGGCTGAGGACCGCGCGCTCGCTCACCTGCAGCGGCACGGCCTGCAGCCCGTGGTGCGCAATTATCGCTGCAAAGGCGGCGAGATCGACCTGGTCATGCGCGCGCCGGACGGCACGCTGGTATTTATAGAAGTGCGCCAGCGCAGCGCGAGCGCGTTTGGCGGCGCCGCGGCCAGCGTGACGCCGGCCAAGCAGCGGCGCGTGGTCCTGGCGGCTCAGCACTACCTGTCTACGCTGGCGCAGCAGCCGCCGTGCCGGTTCGACGTGGTAGCGCTGGCGCCGGGCAGGCTCGAATGGCTGCAGCATGCGTTCGATCTCGACACAGCCGGCGAGGCAGGCTGAGTGGGGCTCGGCGGCCGCGCTGGTTCATAATGCGCGGTAACGCGGCCCGTGCCGCGACAGCAACAACAAGGCCCCCTCGAGCGATGAGCATCGAAAGCATTCAGCAGCAATTCCTGGACAGCGCGGAAGCCAAGCGGCAGGCCGCGGCCGTGATGGCGCCGTATATCGACGCCGCGGTGGAGCGCATGGTCGGCGCGCTGACCAGCGGCAACAAAATCCTGGTGTGCGGCAACGGCGGCTCCGCCGCCGACGCCCAGCACTTCGCCGCCGAACTGGTCGGGCGCTTCGAACGCGAGCGGCCCGGGCTGGCGGCGATTGCGCTGACCACGGACAGCTCGATCCTGACCGCCATCGGCAATGACTATGACTTCAGCGTGGTGTTCTCCAAGCAGGTCGAGGCGCTGGGCCAGCCCGGCGACATCCTGCTGGCGCTCTCCACGTCGGGCAACTCGGGCAACGTGATCGCCGCCATCGAGGCTGCGCGCCAGCGCGACATGAGCGTGGTCGCGCTGACCGGCAAGGGCGGCGGCCAGATCGGCGCCATGCTCGACGAATTCGATATCCACCTGTGCGTGCCGAACGAGCGGACGGCGCGCGTACAGGAAGTTCACCTGCTCACCCTGCATTGCCTGTGCGATGGCATCGACGAGGCATTGCTCGGCGAAGCCTGATCCACTTACCCCAGCTACAGCAAGGACAGCATGAAGAATCTGCCTTTCCAGGCCTCCCGCCTGACCCGCATCGCAATGACAGCCGCCGTGCTAGCGGTTGGCACTACCCAGCTCGCCGGCTGCTTCCCGGTGATGGCCGGCGCCGTGGCCAGCGGCGTCGCGGTGGCCACCGACCGTCGCCCGACCGCCACGCAGACTGTGGACCGCGGGCTGCAGATGGAGGCCGACAGCACCCTCAGCTCGCGCTACAACGGCCAGGCGCGCGTGAGCGTCACCGTATTCAACCGCAAGGTCCTGCTGACTGGCGAAGCCGCGAACGACAACGTGAAGCAGCAGGTCGACCAGTACGTGCGCGGCCTGCAGAATGCACGCGTGGTCGTCAACGAACTGGAAATCACGTCTTCGCCGTCGTTCATGACGCAGACCCAGGACACCTATCTGACCAGCGCAGTCAAGACCCAGCTCATGACCGCCGAGGGCGTGCCGTCGAACTCCATCAAGGTCACGACCGACAAGGGTGTGGTCTACCTGCTGGGTATCGTCACCACGACCGAGGGCGACCGCGCCACGGAAGTCGCCCGCAATACGAGCGGCGTCACCAAGGTGGTCAAGGCTTTTGACTACGTCAGCGAAGCGGAGCGCGCGCGCCTGGATCAAGCCTCCACCTCGCAGAACCCGCCGCCCGACGGTACCGTCGGTACGCCCGCACCGGTGCAATCGGTGCCGGGCGTGGGTGGTCCGGTCACTGCGCCCGCCGGTTCATCCGCCGCCAACGGCGCTGTCGCGAGTCCCGTCGCCTCGCCCGTAAGCTCCCCTGTGGCGCTGCCGCCCGGACGTAGCCTTCCCTGATCGGCATGGGGACCAGAGGTCAGCGCGGACTGCCTGACCTCATGAGGATTCCGCGCCACCTGCCCGCGCGCGATGTGATACGGTTGCCACGCGCCGCCCGCCGGGCGGACTCAGGAGCGAGACCATGTCAAGGATCCCCATGCCGGCGGCACTGGCCGCGCTGGCCTTGCCGATTGCGTGCGGCGCCGCTTCCGCGGCCGATACGGACTCCGCGGCACTGCGCGCGCGCGATCACGCCGCTGCCTGCACCAGTTGCCATGGCCCGCAGGGCCGCCCGCCTGCGGGTAGTCCAATTCCGGCGCTGGCCGGGCGTCCCCAGTCCGAACTCGTTGCCCAGATGCAGGCGTTCAAGGCCGGGACGCGTCCGGCCACCGTCATGCACCAGATCGCCAGGGGCTACAGCGACGAGCAGATCACCGCCATCGCGGCGTGGTTCGCCGCCGTCAGGTAGGAGCGCGCCATGCAACGACGCAACTTTCTGAAGGCGGCGGCTGGCGCCGCTGCGCTGGGTACGCTAGGCGCGCGCGCAGCCGCGCCGGCGAAGGTCGTGGTGGTTGGCGGGGGCTATGGCGGTGCCACCGCCGCGCGCTACTTGCGTGAGTGGAGCGGTCATGCCATCGATGTCACGCTGGTCGAGCCAAACGCGGCTTTTGTCTCGTGTCCGCTGTCCAATCTGGTGATCGGCGGCAGCCGGCGCATGGAAGACATTACCGTGCCGTACGACGCGCTGGTGCGCCGCCATGGCGTGAAGCTCGTGCGCGACAGCGCCGTCGCCATCGACCCCGGCAAACGTACCGTACGCCTCGCCGGTGGCGTGACGCTGGCCTATGACCGCCTAGTGCTCTCGCCCGGCGTCGATATGATGAACGACGCGCTGCCGGGGCTGCAGCAACCCGGCGGCGACCAGATCCTGCACGCATGGAAGGCTGGTCCGCAGACGCTCGCACTGCGCCGCCAGCTCGAAGCGATGCGCAATGGCGGGACCTTTGTCATCAGCATCCCGCTCGCGCCGTACCGCTGCCCGCCGGGCCCATACGAGCGCGCGTGCCAGGTCGCGCACTATTTCAGCCGGCACAAACCGCGCAGCAAGGTGCTGATCCTCGATGCGAATCCGGACATTACCTCCAAGGCGGCACTGTTTCGCCAGGTTTGGGCCACGCAGTACAAGGGCATGGTCGAGTACCGGCCGCAGTACAACGCGGTGGACGTGGATCCGGCTACACACACCCTCAAGTTCGACGTGCAGGACGACGAGCGGGCCGATGTGCTGAACGTGCTGCCGCCGCAGCGTGCGGGAGCGATCGCAGTGTCGGCGGGGCTCGCGACGGCCAACGGGCGCTGGTGCGAAGTCGACTTCCTCACGTTCGAATCGCTCGCCGTGCCCAATATCCACGTGCTCGGCGACGCGATCCAGATCGCGCCGCTGATGCCGAAGTCGGGGCATATGGCGAACCAGCATGGCAAGGTCGCGGCGGCGGCCATCGTCGCGCTGCTCTCCGGCAATACGCCGGACGCGGAACCGCTCTACAACAATACTTGCTACAGCTTCACGTCCGACCGCGAAGCCGTGCATGTGGCGAGCGTGCATCGCTACGATGCGGCGCAGAGGACGATGATCACGGTGCCAGGTTCGGGCGGATTGTCGGCCGCGCCGAACACGCCCGAGGGCGATCTGGCACTGGCCTGGGCGAAGAGCATCTGGGCCGACATGCTGAGCTAGCCGTTCCGCATAAACCGCAAGAACGTGCAATGCCCCGGGCCGGGGCGCTGCTACGCTGGGGCTTTCCGAATCCGCCCCCGCGCTGCACGCCCATCCGCCATGCAACCCAAAGACCGTCTCCTAGCCCTGGCCATCGTCTGCGTCTGGGGCGTCAATTTCGTCGTCATCAAGGTAGGGCTGGCGGGCGTCCCGCCGATGCTGCTGGGCGCCTTGCGTTTCTGCCTGGTCGTGTTCCCGGCGATTTTCTTCGTGCCGCGCCCGCGCGTACCCCTGCGCATGCTGCTGGCGTACGGGGCGACCATCAGCCTCGGGCAGTTCGCGTTCCTGTTCTATGCGATGGCCGTCGGCATGCCGGCCGGGCTCGCGTCGCTGGTGTTGCAGTCGCAGGTGTTCTTCACGGTCGGCATTGCCGCGCTGTGGCTGGGCGAGCCGCTGCGCTGGCATAACCTGGCCGGCATGGTGGTGGCGGCGGGCGGCCTCGTCCTGATCGGCTCGGGCGCTGCAACGGGTACGGGGGGAATGAGCACCGCCGGGTTTCTGCTGACGCTTTGCGGAGCGGCGAGCTGGGCGACCGGCAATATTGTCAGCAAGAAGATTGGCCCCGTCGACTTGCTCGGCCTGGTGGTGTGGGCGGCACTGATCCCGATCGTGCCGTTCGCACTGCTGTCGCTGTGGTTCGAAGGCCCGGCGCGCATCGCCGCCAGCCTGACCCATATCTCGGGCATGGGCGTGTTCGCGGTGCTGTACCTGGCGTTTGCCGCGACGGTGTTCGGCTACACCATGTGGGGCCGGTTGCTGACACGCTACCCGGCCAGCCAGGTTGCGCCACTCACGCTGCTGGTGCCGGTGGTTGGGCTGCTGGCCGCGCATGGCTTGCTTGGCGAAGACCTGTCGTTGCCCCAGTGGCTTGGCGCGGCGGTGGTCATGGCCGGCCTGCTGCTCAACGTTTTCGGCGGCCGTCTGTGGATGGGCCGGCGTTTCGCGCGCCGCTGATCTCTAGCGAGTTCTGGTGCCGCCGTGCGACTGGCGGCACAATCATGCTGTTCTGCATCAATGGGTAAACACTATATGCGCAATCACGCATATACGAATATATTGGACGGCATGGAAGAGCTGGATCGCGTGTTCGAGAAGGTGTCGGGATATTTCAGCCTACTGGCGGAGCCAACGCGGCTGAAGATCTTGCACGCCCTGTGCGATGGCGAGAAGCCGGTGAACACGGTGGTGGAGACGGTGGGTTCGTCCCAGACCAATGTTTCGCGGCATCTCAACGCGATGTACCGCTCGGGCGTGCTGTCGCGCCGCAAGGAAGCGAACCTCGTGTTCTACGCCATTGCGGACGAAAGCGTGGTGGAACTGTGCCGCACGGTCTGCGTGCAGGTGGCCAGCCGGCTGGAGGACAATGCCTTGCCCTCCAACGCGGTCGACCGCTTCATGACCCAGCCTGCACCGTCCCCCGCCCGCCGGCGCAAGGCCGCGCAGTAGCCTAGCTCTTCCTGCAAACCGCATCAGAACAGGCGCGCCGCCACCGCTGACGCGCCGGAGGAGACGGCATTGCAGGAACGCACACCGCGCGGGCGCATCGTGTCCGCGCCCGAGCACTTCGTCAGCGCATCGCTGCAGCAAGACATCGCCCGGCACGGCCTCGACAGCCCGCGGCGCGACTTCCTGCGCAAGAGCTTCCTTGGCGCCGCAGCCGGCGTGGCTGCGGCAACGCTGGGCCGGCGTGCGCTGGCTGGCGAGGGCGATCCCGCCATCCTCGAGCCGCAGCCTTGGGCCACGTCGCTGGGCCAGCCAGTGGCGGCGCGGCCGTACGGCCAGCCCTCCGTTCATGAGAAGAACCTGGTGCGGCGCGAGTCGCCGGGTCTGACGCGCGTATCGGCCGCTTCGGTCGCGTTCGCGCCGCTGCAGGGCCTGTTCGGCATCATCACGCCCAATGGCCTGCATTTCGAGCGGCACCACCAGGGCTGGCAGGACATCGACCCGGCCCGCCATCGGCTGATGATCAACGGGCTCGTCAAGGCACCGCGCGTCTATACGATGGATGACCTGATGCGCCTGCCCTCGGTGTCGCGCATGCACTTCATCGAGTGCGGCGCCAATACCGGCATGGAGTGGGGCAACGTCGCGGTGCCGACCGTGCAGTACACGCACGGCATGCTGTCGTGCTGCGAATTCACGGGCGTCCCGCTCAAGGTGTTGCTCGACGATGCCGGTGCAGACTTCCGCCGTGGCAAGTACCTGCTGGCCGAAGGTGGCGATGGCTCAGGCATGACCCGCACGATCCCGATGGAGCTGGCCAACGAGATCATCGTCGCATGGGGCATGAACGGCGAAATGCTGCGCCCCGAGAACGGCTATCCGTTGCGTCTCGTGGTGCCGGGCGTACAGGGCGTGTCGTGGGTCAAGTGGCTGCGCCGGCTGGAACTTGGCGACCAGCCGTGGAACGCGAAGGACGAGACCATCCACTACGTCGACATGATGCCGGACGGCAAGCTGCGCCAGTACACGTCGATCCAGGAGTGCAAGTCGGTCATCACCTCGCCGTCGGGCGGGCAGCAGATGGTCGGCCAGGGCTTCTACAACATCAGCGGGCTCGCCTGGTCCGGGCGTGGGCGCATCCGCCGCGTCGATGTCTCGACCGACGGCGGCCGCAACTGGCGCACGGCGCGGCTGGAGACGCCGGTCCTGTCCAAGTGCCTGACGCGCTTCAACCTGGATTGGGTCTGGGACGGCGGCCCGGCCATCCTGCAGAGCCGCGCGATCGACGAAACCGGCTACGTGCAGCCGAAGATGGCGCAGCTTCGCGCGGTGCGCGGCACGCGCTCGATCTATCACAACAACGCCATCCAGAGCTGGCAGGTGGCGCAGGGCGGGGAGGTGTCCAATGTCCATGTGGGCTGACATGGCACGCGTCCTGGCACTTGCCGCCGGTTGCGCGGTCTCGGCGGCATGGGCTGGCACGGCCGACACCACCGCGGCACGCGCGGCGCTGGGGCGCACCGCCACAGCAGCGGAAGTCGCCGCCTGGGACATCGACGTGCGCCCCGACTTCCAGGGCCTGCCCAAGGGCAGCGGCACGGTGTCGCAGGGCCAGAAGATCTGGGATGGCAAGTGCGCGTCCTGCCATGGCGACTTCGGCGAATCGAACGAGGTGTTCTCGCCGATCGTGGGGGGCACCACGGCCGACGATGTCCGCACCGGCCGCGTCGCCGCAATGACCGGCAACCAGCCGTACCGCACGACGCTAATGAAGGTGAGCACGGTCAGCACGCTGTGGGATTACATCCACCGGGCGATGCCGTGGAATGCGCCGCGCAGCTTGAATGCCGACGATGTCTATGCCGTCACGGCGTATCTGCTGAACCTCGGGGAGATCGTCCCGGCCGATTTCACGCTGTCGGACGCCAACATCGCCGAAGTCCAGCGCAAGATGCCGAACCGCAACGGCATGACCACGAACCACGGCATGTGGCCCGGTCGTGGTCGGCCCGACACGCGCAACACGGCATGCATGAAGGACTGCGAAGCGACAGTGAAGGTTGTCTCGGCGATGCCAGCGTACGCACGCGACGCGCATGGCGACCTGTCCCAGCAACAACGCGGGTTTGGGCCGACGCGCGGCGTGGCAGCGCTGACGACCGCGGCGACGGTGGCTTCCGCGCCGGTCGCACCCGGCGCAAAGCTCACCGGCCAGTACCAATGCATGGCCTGCCATGCGCTCGACCGGAAAGTGGTCGGCCCGTCATTTTCGGATATCGCGAGCAAATACCGCGGCCAGGGTGACGCGCACGCCGCGCTGGAGCGCAAGGTCAAGGCCGGCGGGCAGGGCGCGTGGGGCAGCGTGCCGATGCCGCCGCAGCCACAGATCCCGGATTCGGACATCCGCGCGATGGTAGGGTGGATTCTTGAGGCAAAATAGCGGGCTGGCCGCTGGAGTGCCCCCAGGCGGCGGCCAGAGTGTGTTATGTCGCAACGCAGTCCGGTTGTGACGTGGCCTTTGCCGTCCCCACGGCTTTTCAAAAGCTTGGAGCTTAATAATGAAGCAGTTTGTCATCGCAGCGCTGATGCTGGGCGCCGCCGCATCGGCCCACGCGGTCGATGCCGCCAAGGCACAGGAGATCGCCAACAAGAACGCCTGCATGGGTTGCCACCAGGTCGACAAGAAGCTGGTTGGCCCGGCCTACAAGGACGTGGCCGCCAAGTACAAGGGCGACAAGAACGCCCTTGCGACCCTGACCAAGAAGGTCAAGCAAGGTGGTTCCGGCGTGTGGGGCCCGGTGCCGATGCCCGCCAATGCCGGCGTGAGCGACGCCGACATCAAGACGGTCGTCGAGTGGGTGCTGGCTGGCGCGCCGGCCAAGTAAGCAAGGCCCGCAAGGGCAGACAAACCGATGCAACAGGCTCGCCGGCCTCCGCCGTGCGGACCTGGGTACAGAGCACAGCGGCCGGCAAAGCACCGGCCGCATGCAGCAAGCACCGCCCCAAGCGGTCAACCACGACTGGGAACGGAGTAGCCGGAGAGCAAAGCACAATGAATTCGAAACGAAGAGAAGTACTGCGGGTCACCGCTGTCCTGTCGCTGATGGCCGCAACGGGCCTGATCACCGAAGCGCAGGCAGCCGAGTGGAACAAGACCGCTTTTGACGGCAAGAGCGTGGCCGATGTGATCAAGGCCCTGGGCGGCAGTGGCACGGAAAAGAGCACCGCCATCACCTTCAACGCCCCGGACATCGCCGAAAACGGCGCCGTGGTGCCGGTGGCCGTGACCAGCACGATCCCGGATACCGAGCAGATCGCGATCCTGGTCGAAAAGAACCCCAACACGCTGGCCGCGGATTTCGTGATCCCGGCAGGCACCGAACCGTTCGTCTCCACGCGCGTGAAGATGGGCCAGACCTCCGTGGTGCACGCCGCGGTCAAGGCCGGCGGCAAGTGGTACGTGGCATCCAAGGAAATCAAGGTCACCTTGGGCGGCTGCGGCGGCTGAGCCCCGCGCCCCGCCAATCCACGATCATCTGCAACAGGAGAGAGCAATGGCAGACCCGATGCGCGTACGCGCCACCGAAAACGGCGGCGTGGTCGACGTCAAGATTCTGATGAAGCACGACATGGAAACCGGCCAGCGCAAGGACAGCGCCGGCAAGACCATTCCGGCGTGGCATATCCAGACCGTCAGTGCCCAGTGCAAGGGCAAGGAAGTGTTCCGCGCCCAGTTCGGGCCGGCAGTGTCGAAGGACCCGTTCCTGAACTTCAAGTTCAAGGGCGGCGCCAAGGGCGACAAGGTCACCGTGACCTGGATCGACAACCGCGGCGACAAGCGCACCGACGAAGCGACCATCGCCTGATTCGCGCGCGGCGCGCCTGGCCGTCGTCTGCTATGGTTCTGGTCGGAAACTGACCTCGGGAACAATCATGCGGCGAGCATTTATTCGGGCATCGGCGGCGCTGGCCGCCATCGGACTGGCGGCAAAGGCGTCGGCGCAAGCTGCGCCGGCCCCATCCGCTGGCAAGGGCGGCCGCGTCAAGGTGGTGTACCAGCTTTCGGAAGGCATCGACCAGGCGGTGCGCGCGATGGGCAATCTGCGCAACCACCTGAACGGCGCGCCGGGTACGAAGATCGTTGTGGTCGCGTTCGGCTACGGCGTGGATTTCCTGGTGGAAGGCGCCAAGGATTCGCGCGGCAACACCTTTGAAGGCCCCGTAGGCGCGCTGGCTTCGGCCGGTGTCGAGTTCCGCGTGTGCCGCAATACGCTGACGGCACGCAAGATTTCCGAGTCGAGCCTGCTGATGGAAAGCAAGATCGTACCGGCCGGCGTGGTGGAAATCGCGCGCCTGCAGTTTGACGAAGGCTACGCCTACATCAAGCCTTGAGGACGGCCCGGGCGAGGGAAGGCCCGGAGACAGAAGAACAACCCGGCGCGCGAGCGGCCGGGAGGAGAAGCCCCCAATGACCAAGATCCGACGCCTGGCCTCGGGCGCCGCGCTGGCGGCAGCCGGCGCCACCGCGCTGACCCTGGCGGCCGCCGTGCACGCGCAGGGCAGCACCGCCGACGAAATCGCCAAGTACCGTCAGATGCTGGCCGAAGGCAATCCCGCCGAACTGTGGGAAGCCGCCGGCGAAGAACTGTGGAAAAAGCCTGCCGGCCCGAAGAACGTCTCGCTCGAACAGTGCGACCTGGGCAAGGGCCCGGGCGTGACCAAGGGCGCCTACGCCGAACTGCCGCGCTACTTCAAGGACACGGGCAAGGTCATGGACCTCGAACAGCGCCTGGCCTATTGCCGCGTGACGCTCCAGGGTCTGACCAAGGAAGAGGCGATGGCCAACCCTTTCTCGTCGTCGGGCAAGCCGTCGGACATCGAGCGCCTGGCCTCGTACCTGACGGCCGAATCGCGCGGCGTGAAGATGAACGTCCAGCTGAGCCATCCGGAAGAGCAGCGCACCTACGCGCTCGGCCAGAAGATGTTCTTCTACCGCGGCGGCGCCTATGACTTTGCGTGCGCTACTTGCCATGCCGTGGATGGCCAGCGCATCCGCCTGCAGGACCTGCCCAACCTTCTGACCGAGAAGGGCGCACAGGCGGCCTACACCACGTGGCCGGCCTACCGTGTCTCGCAGGGCGAGGTACGCACCATGCAGCACCGCCTGTACGACTGCCTGCGCCAGCAGCGCTTTCCCGAGCCCGCTTACGGCTCGGACGTGATCACCGCCCTCACCATGTTCCTGGCCAGGAACGCGAACGGCGGCACCTACGATGGCCCCGCCATGAAGCGCTGACGAGCACGGGAGACAAACATGCAACGATTCACCAAGCAATACAGCGTGTGGCTCGCGGCCGCCCTGGCGCTGGCCGCCAGCACCGGTGCCGTCGCGCAGGACAATGCCAAGGCCAAGCCGGCGGCAAAGGGCAAGGCCGCCGCCGTGAGCAGCGCCGACATGAAGCACCTGATCGAAGGCTCGTTCTCGTCCAAGGGCCCGGCCACCGTCGAAGGCGTGCTCAACCAGGATGCCATGCAGCAAGCCTGCAGCCAGTATCCGGACCGCAGCAAGGTGCCGGCTGCCACGGCCAAGAAGATCGAAGCTGCCGAGATCAAGCAGGTGAAGTATCCCGCCGATGGCAAGTGGCTCGGCGACTGGAAGGAAGGCGAGAAGGTCGCGCAGAACGGCCGCGGCATGCAGTTCTCCGACCAGGTCGGCGGCGTCAACGGTGGCAACTGCTACGCGTGCCACCAGATGACCAAGGCCGAGATCTCGTTCGGCAATATCGGCCCGTCGCTGTACCAGTACGGCAAGCTGCGCGGCAATTCCGATGACGTGGTCAAGTACACGTGGGGCAAGATCTGGGACTCCAGCGCCTACGCGGCGTGCTCGAATATGCCGCGCTTCGGCCACAAGGGCATCCTGACCGAAGCGCAGATTCGCGACGTGATGGCGCTGCTGCTGGACCCGGCTTCGCCGGTCAACCAGTAAGGGCACGGCATGCTGCGCGTCCGTTCATCGCTCATCGCGTGGCTGCTGGCTTTCGGCCTGATGGCCGGTGCCGGCGGCGCCCGCGCGCTGGAGGTGGGCGACACGGTGCGCCTGCCCGATGTGCAGACGCTGGACGGACGCACGCTGACCGCTGCATCGCTTGCCGGCAAGCCGTTGATCGTCGAGGTATGGGCGTCGTGGTGCCCGTTCTGCGCCATGCAGAACCCGCGCCTGCAGAAGCTCTACGAACGCACGCGCGGCACGCGACTGCAGGTGCTGACCATCAGCATCGACAAGGATCCGCGCGAGGCAACCGAGTACCTGCGCAAGCGCGGCTACACCTTCCCCGTCACCATGGACTCGCCGGCACTGCGTACGGCAATCAGCCCGCGCAAGGGCCTGCCGGAGCTGTACGTGATCGATGCACGCGGGCGCGTGGTGCAGAAGGAAGTGGGCGAGATGCTCGAAGACGAAGTCGCGGCGCTCGACCGCTACGCCAAGCCCTGAATTACGCCTTGCCGCGTGTGCCAACGTTTATCGGCGCGCGGCCAACATGAAACCGATGCCGGAAGCGCCTTGCATGCCCTGCACGGCGCCCACCGGCACGCCGATTCCACAGGAAGAGACGACGACATGAACCGACGCGAGTTCCTGCAGGTGCTGGCCATTGCCGGCGCCAGCGGCATGAGCTTCCCCGCCAGCGCGGCCCAGGCGGCGAAATCCGCCGAGGCCATGTATGACCTGCCGCGCTTCGGCAATGTCCACCTGCTGCACTTCACCGACTGCCACGCACAACTGCGGCCGGTGTACTTCCGTGAACCGAACGTCAACCTTGGCATCGGTGCCTATGCCGGCAAGCCACCGCATCTCGTCGGCGACGCGCTGCTGCGCCATTACGGCATCCGCCCCGGCACGCCGCAGGCGCACGCATTCACATACCTCGACTTCACCGAGGCTGCGCAGCGCTATGGCAAGGTCGGCGGGTTTGCGCACCTGGCAACGCTGGTCAAGCGCATGAAGGCGAGCCGCCCTGGCGCGCTGCTGCTCGACGGCGGCGACACGTGGCAGGGCTCCGCCACCGCGCTGTGGACCAAGGGCCAGGACATGGTCGACGCGGCGCTCGCGCTCGGCGTCAACGTCATGACGCCGCACTGGGAAATGACGCTCGGCGCCGACCGCGTCAAGCAAATCGTCGAGAAGGACTTCAAGGACAAGGTTTCGTTTCTCGCGCAGAACATCAAGACCAACGACTTCGGCGATCCGGTTTTCGACCCGTACGTGATCCGCGACATCAACGGTGTCGCGGTCGCCATCATCGGCCAGGCCTTCCCGTACACGCCGATTGCCAATCCGCGCTACTTCGTGCCGGACTGGACCTTTGGCATCCAGGAAGAAAACCTTCAGCAGGTCATCGACGATGCGCGCACCAAGGGCGCGCAGGTGGTCGTGCTGCTGTCGCACAACGGCATGGACGTCGACCTGAAGCTTGCCTCGCGCGTGCGCGGGCTCGATGCGATCCTCGGCGGCCATACCCATGACGGCATGCCGGCGCCGGTGCCGGTGAATAATGCCGGCGGTACTACGCTCGTCACCAATGCGGGCTCGAACGGCAAGTTCCTCGGCGTGCTGGACTTCGACGTGAAGAACGGCAAGGTGACGGATTTCCGCTACCGCCTGCTGCCGGTGTTCGCGAACTACCTTCCGGCCGATCCGGCCATGGACGCGCTGATCACCAAGGTCCGCGCGCCGTACGAACAGAAACTTGGCGAGGTCCTGGCCGTCAACCGCGGCCTGCTGTACCGGCGCGGCAACTTCAACGGCACCTTCGATCAGCTGATCCTGGATGGCCTGATGGAAGTGCAGGGCGCACAGATCGCGTTCTCGCCGGGCTTCCGCTGGGGCACCACGCTGCTGCCGGGCCAGGCCATCACGATGGAACACCTGATGGACCAGACCGCCATCACGTATCCGTACACCACGGTGACGGACATGACCGGCGAGACCATCAAGACCATTCTGGAAGACGTAGCCGACAACCTGTTCAACCCGGACCCGTACTACCAGCAGGGCGGCGACATGGTGCGCGTGGGCGGCCTGCAGTACACCATCGACCCGAACGCCGGCATGGGCAAGCGCATCCGTGACATGCGCCTGAACGGACAGCCTTTGGACGCCGGCAAAACCTACAAGGTAGCCGGCTGGGCGCCTGTGGCCGAGGAAGCGAAACAAGCCGGCGGCGCACCGATCTGGGACGTCATGGCCCAATGGCTGCGCGCCAACAAGGAGGTCAGCGCCCGCCCGCTGAACCAGCCGCGCGTGGTCGGCATGGAGCGAAACCCGGGCATGGCGCCCTGATGTTGCGCGCGATCCTCACCCCGCGGGTACGGATTGAAGCGCTCGAAGGAAGTAGGCTACAATCGTCCGCGACGGGCCGATAGCTCAGCTGGGAGAGCGCTGCGTTCGCAATGCAGAGGTCGGGAGTTCGATCCTCCTTCGGTCCACCAAATACAAAGGGCTCGGCATGAATGCCGAGCCCTTTTTGTTTTCCCGTTCCTGTTTCGGCGCCGAGCTCCACCTCACGCTACCTTCTGCCCCCGCCTCGCCTTCATCGCCGAAGGCCGTACCTGTTGCAGCGCCCTCAATGACTGCAACGCATCTTCCACCGCCTCGATCCCATCCCTCAACCTTGCCGTGGCATAGCCAAGCCGGCTTTGCGCATCGGGGTCTGGCGCGGAGAGTTGTTCGAGCGCGTCGACCTCCGCCTGCATCTGGCCGATCAGGCGGCGTAATTGAGATGTGCTGTGCGAAGCAAGCGACCGGATAGCCATGCGGACTCCTCGGACGCCATTGGCGACGCCCAATTTGTACCGTAGTACGTCACAGCAAGTTCGCCAGTGCTGTTACGTCTCCATACACCTGTGTCGTCTCGCGCATACAACGGCCGCTTCTCGGTCCATCGTCAATCCATCGCAGCATGGGCCAGGTCTGTCGGCGCTTGCCTGACAGGCCGCACGAGCAGGATCAGCGGTACGACCAGCAGCGTGGCGATGAACATCGCCTTGAAGTCGTTGAGGTAGGCGATCATCGACGCCTGCTGGGTGATGGCATGGTTCAGCGCCATCAGGTCGGTGCGCGAGCCGTTTGCGATCATCGATTGCAGGTTCGGGTTGTAGACGCTGACATGCGCGGCCAGGTCGGCGTGCGCGACTTGCGTGTTGCGTGTCATCAGCGCCTGGATGACCGAGATGCCGATGCTGCTGCCGATATTGCGCACCAGGCTGTAGGTCGCGGTGCCATCGGCGCGCAGATCCGGCCTCAGCGTGGAGAACGTCAGCGCGCTCAGTGGCACAAACACGAGCCCCAGACCGAAGCCCTGGATCACGCCGGGCCAGACGATATCGGACATCGACAGCACGATGGTGTAGTGCATCATCTGCCACAGCGCGAACGCCGAGATCAGGAAGCCCGACAGTAGCAGCAGCCGCGCATCGATGCGGCGCAGCAAACGGCCGGCGAGCAGCATCGCCACCATGGTGCCGGCGCCGCTCGGCGCGGTGACAAGACCAGTGGTCGCCACGGGATACTGCATCAGCCCTTGCAGCATCGGCGGCAGCAGTGCACGCGTGGCGTACATGACCGCCCCGATGACGAAGATGAAACACGTGCCCGTGGCGAAGTTGCGGTCCTTCAGCAGTTCGAACCGGAAGAACGACTTCGCGCCTGCCGTCGCCGTGTGCACGATGAAATAGGCAAAGCTGATCACCGCGAGCAGCGCTTCGATGCGGATTTCCAGCGAGCTGAACCAGTCGAGCTGCTCGCCGCGGTCGAGCATGGCCTGCAGCGCACCGATGGCCAGGCTCAGCGTGGCAAAGCCGAACGCATCGAACTTGATCTCCCTTCGCGGCGCCCTGGCGGGCAGGAACGACATGACACCGAACATGGCAAACGCACCGATCGGCACGTTGATGAAGAACACCCAGCGCCAGTTGTAGCTGTCGGTCAGCCATCCGCCCAGTGTCGGCCCGAGGATTGGACCAACCATCACGCCCATGCCCCACACCGCCATGGCCTGTCCCTGGCGCGACGGCGGGTTGATGTCGAGCAGGATCGACTGCGACAGCGGCACCAGCGATGCGCCGAAGATGCCTTGCAGCAGGCGCGCGGCGACCATTTGCGGCAGCGTCTCGGCCAGCCCGCAGAAGGCCGATGCCACTGTGAAGCCACCGATGGCGATCAGCAACAGCCGCTTCACGCCGAGCCGGTCGGACAACCAGCCCGTCAGTGGCGTGGCGATGGCCGCGGCGACGATGTAGGACGTCAGCACCCACGTGATCTCGTCCTGCGATGCGGAGAGCGTGCCCTGCATGTGCGGCAGCGCGACGTTGGCAATGGTGCTGTCCAGCGTCTGGATCAGCGTTGCCAGCATGATCGAGACAGTGATCATGGGCCGGTTCAGCGGCGTGTCGGCGCCGGCCGGCTTGGCTAGAGAGGACATGAAGCGCGCGGGGGCCGTTTATTGATAAGCGTGCTTATTATATGGCCGGGTGGGGTGGTGTGACAGGGCGCGTCATCCCGGTGTGCCGACCTCTTCACTGTCGTAGTTCTTCAGCTATAGTCGCGCGATGGAATCGGAATCCGAAAAACGCCTTGGCTTCCTGGTGACCGACGTTGGCCGCTTGTGCGGCAAGCGGTTCGACGCCCTGGCGAAGTCCAAGCTCGATCTCACGCGCGCGCAGTGCCGTGCGCTCGCCTATCTCGGCCACCATGGCGAGATCAATCAGGCCAGCCTGGCCGACATCCTCGAGGTGGCACCGATCTCTGCTGGCCGGTTGCTTGACCGTATGGAAGAGGGCGGGTGGATCGTACGCCGCCTCAATCCGGACGATCGCCGCGAACGGCTGGTGCAGATGACCGCAAAGGCACGCAAAGCGCTGGGGCAGGCGCGGCTCGTCGGCGACGAGATTGCCGCTGAGGCCCTGCGAGGCTTTACGCCGCAGGAGCAAGAGCAACTGATTGCACTGCTGCAGCGCGTGCGCGCCAATTTGGTCGACGCCGTGGAGCGCTGAGTACGATGCCTATCCAGGACATTCCTTCCGGCCCGGGCGCCGACGCGCACGCCGATTACCTTGCTGGCCGGCGCAGCACGCTGGTCAGTGTCGCCGTCAATATCGGCCTGAGCGTGGCCCAGGCCGTGGCGGGTTTATGGGCAGGCTCGCAGGCGCTGCTGGCGGACGCGCTGCATTCACTGTCGGACCTCCTGTCCGACTTCGTGGTGCTGCTGGCCGGACATCACGGCCGCAAGGGCCCGGATGCCGATCACCAGTACGGCCATCGCCGTTACGAAACCGCCGCGTCGCTGCTGCTCGGCTGCTTGCTGCTCGCGGTGGGCGTCGGCATGCTATGGGCGGCGGTCGGCAAGATCCAGCATCCGCAGGGCGCGCAGGCGGTCAAGCCGATCGCGCTGTGGGTTGCCGTGGTGGCGTTGCTGTCCAAGGAACTGCTGTTTCGCTACATGCTGGCCGTCGCCAAGCGCGTGCGCTCCGGCATGCTGGTGGCCAATGCGTGGCACGCGCGCTCGGACGCCGCATCTTCGCTGGTGGTGGCGTTTGGCGTCGGCGGCAACCTGCTTGGCTATCACGTGCTGGATCCGGTCGCCGCAATCGTAGTGGGCCTGATGGTGTCGCGCATGGGCTGCAAGTTTGGCTGGGATGCGCTCAACGACCTGATGGACCGCGCCGCCGACACCGAGACCGTGGGCGCGATCCGGCAGACCATGCTCGAAACCCCGGGCGTACTCGGCGTGCACGACCTGCGCACGCGCAAGATGGGCGACCAGGTGCTGGTCGACGTGCATCTCGAGATCAACGCCAACCTGACCGTGGCGGAAGGCCACGCGATCGCAGCGGAAGCACATCAACGCACGGTGGACCGCCACCACGTGCTGAGCGTGATGACACACGTCGATCCCGTATACGCCCCTCCAAAGGAAGCCCGTAGCTGAGGGCCTGTGGATATCTTCGCCCTGCCCTGGGGATAACTGCATGGGAAGGCTGTGATCCGCCTGGGGGTGCACTGTGGGGCGTATACGTACAACGTTTACCTTGTTTCGCCGACGTATACGTCCGCTCCCGGATATTCAGGTGCAACCGCCCTCCCGCACACGGGTTGTCTTTCTTGCAACCAGCTGATCCTAAAGGGAAAAAGGTTGTTATCCACGGCCGAAGGCGAGGTTTACCTACTACTACTATTTATGTATACGTAAACAGTTTTAAGAAAAGACATCAGGGATCGTTGCTGTCGAACGCTTGATGTCTATCCCGCCCGTTGTGCCACGACCGTATACCTCTCGCCGCCTGGTCGTGCTGACCGCGCTGCTGGTGGGGCCGCTGGTCGCGGTGACGGGGACCAGCGGCTTTGTCGGGCTGGTCGTGCCGCACCTGATCCGGCTGCCGCTCGGCGCCGATCACCGCTGGCTGCTGCCGAATACGCTGGTGGGCGGTGCCATCGCACTGACGCTGGCCGACTGGCTCGCGCGTGTTGTCGTGATTCCCGCGGAACTGCCGATCGGCATCGTCACGAGCCTCGTCGGCGGGCCGTTCCTGCTGTGGATGCTGGCACGCAGAGGGAGTTGAGATGCTTTCTACACGCGGACTGACTTGCCATCGCGGCACGCGCCGGGTACTCGACGGCATTGATCTCGATCTTCATGCTGGCGAAGTGCTCGGCGTACTGGGCGCCAACGGCGCCGGCAAGACCACGCTGCTCGCGGTGCTCGCCGGCGAGCTCGAGGCCAGCGGCGGCGCCGTCACGCTTGATACGCGCCCGCTGCGCGAGTGGAAACCCGCTGCGCTTTCACGCCGCCGAGCGGTGCTGCCGCAGTCGGCATCGCTCGGCTTCGACCTGTCCGTGCGCGAAGTGATCGCGATGGGCGCCTATCCGTTTCCCGAGCTGAGTCCCGATGACGAGGCGGCGCTGATGGCGCGCGCGCTGGTACAGGTGCTTGCCGCGCGTTCGCCGGGCCAGTATCGGATGCTGTTTCTCGATGAACCGATTTCCAGCCTGGACCCGCGCCACCAGCTCTTGTTGCTGCACGCTGTCCGGGCCTTGAGCCGCGAAGAGGATTTGGCGGTGTTCGTCGTGCTCCACGACGTCAACCTGGCCGCGCGGTGGTGCGATCGCCTGCTGCTGCTGTCGAACGGGCGCACGATTGCCCACGGCACGCCGGTCGATGTGCTGACGCCGCAGAACATGGAACGCGTGTACACGCTGCCCGCGCGTGTGACAGTGGACGACGTGCCGTCGGTGACGTTCTGCCTGCCTTGAGCGCGCCGCCTAGCGCGGCACCTTGAACGCCTTGCGCGCGCGCAGTGCTTCGGTCCGGGTCCAGCAGCCGTCCTGGTGGTCGTTGACGAGGCCCATCGCCTGCATCAGCGCGTACATCGTGGTCGGTCCGACGAAGCGCCAGCCGCGCTTCTTCAAGTCCTTGGACAGCGCCGCCGATTCCGCCGACGTCGCCATGGTCCGCAGTACCTCGGGCGTCAGTACCGTGGGCCGGCTCGCCGGGTCGGGCTCGTAGCGCCAGAAGTAGGCCGCCAGCGACGACTCCGTTTCCAGCAACTCGGCAGCGCGCTGCGCATTGTTGATAGCCGCCTCGATCTTGCCGCGGTGGCGCACGATGCCGGCATCGGCCAGCAGGCGCTGGATGTCGCGCTCGCCAAAGCGAGCGACCTTCTCGATGTCAAAGTTCGCGAACGCCTTGCGGAAGGCCTCGCGCTTGCGCAGGATGGTCAGCCAGCTCAGGCCGGCCTGGAAGCCTTCGAGGCAGAGTTTCTCGAACAGGCGCCGGTCGTCGTCGACCGGAAAGCCCCATTCGTTATCGTGGTAGTGGCAATAGTCTTCCAGCGTGCCGCACCAGCCGCAGCGCACGCGTTCGGCGGCGGCTTCCTGTTTTCGTGTCATGCGTGCCTTTCCATGGCCCGGGTTGGTGATGGCCGGCCATACTTGCGTGGCACCGGCGTCCGCCGGTGATCATGCACCGGGCGCGCGGTTTGCGGAAGGCCGGAATCGGACATGCGGATCACATGCCCGAACGTTTCAGAAACTGGCCGCGAGTCCCAGCGAAACCCCGGAAACGTTGTTGCCGAACACATACCGCACCACCGCGCGGATCCGCGTGACGAAGACCTCGTGGGCGCTGGTGTCGAGTTCCAGCCCCGTGCCCAGCGTGGTCAGGTAGTTGAAGCCGAGCACCCCGGCCTGGCTGCCAAGGTAGTGTGAATGCGAGAGTTCGAGCACATAGCGGACGGGCCGGTCCAGCGCACGCATGCCGGTCGGCGCTCGCCATCGCGCATAGAGGTTGGCGGTCTGCGCGGTGGCCGTGCCCGTGACGCCGCTGGACGAGCCTCCGAAGCTCTGCAGGTGGATATTGGTGTAGCGCAGTTCGAGGTCGATCTCGTGCGTCTCGCGGTAATGCTCCCAGTCGAGCATGACGGAGCCGCCGAGGCCGTAGGCGTTGAGCGAGCCATGTTCCAGGAAGTCGATCGAGCGGTCGGTGTTGCGCTCGATCACGGCCTCACCGATCCTGAGGTCGCTGGAGACATTGCCGAGCGAGGCGTTGAAAATCGGCCGGAACACCAGTTCCTTATTCTCGGTGAGCGGGAAATCCCAGCCGATGCCGACGGTGCCGGAGAACGTGTTCCACCTGACGGGCAAGGCGCGCGATTGGGTGCCGTCGCTGGCAACGAAGGTCGGGTCGTAGCGGCTGTAGGCGAGCGCACCTTCCAGGTAAAGCGGGAAGGACTTGCTGATGGTGAAGCCGCCGCCGAGTTGCCACATGAAGACGCCGGGGTCCTCCGTCGCCGCGTTGTTGATGGACAGCGAACTCGAGGCCAGGTCCGGTACGACCGAATAGGACATCAGCGTCAGCACGCCGTTGGCATGCTTCTGCACGTTCGTACCGATGACTTGAAACCTTTGTCCCTGCGCCTGCGCGTGTACCTGCCCCGGCAAGAGCCAGAGCGAACCCGATATGACCAGACAGGCTGGCAAGGCCATCGCGGCCCTGCGAAATTGCTGAAATGCGCACATTCGAGTTGCCGCGTAGGGTTCCGAACCCGGCGCCAAGCCCCGTGCGCCGCACCCGTGAAGCATTCTAGCGAGGGATACCGTGGCCCGGAGAGGCGCCAGCCGCACGCGCGAATCTTTTCAGATCACCGGTTGTAAGTCTTGCACACGGCGCCCCGCGCTATCCCACGTGATGGCGGCGAGGCGGGTTCCGTGCCGGGTCTGGTTCCGCTTCCGGCGGGCGCGCAGCGTGCCGGCGCGCAATCCAAAGCACCACGGCGCTGGCCAGCCAGCCGGCCACGAACACGGTATCGCCAGCATGGTTGAGCCAGTAGGCTGCACTGGGCGTGCCGAAGATCATGGTCAAGAGGGCGGCTGGCATTCGCGCGACGATCCACAGGGCCACGGCAGGCGCGCTGGCGTAGGCGCCAGCACGCCACCAGTGTGCAGGAATCGGTGCGGGCCGCTTGTGGCGGCGCGAGGAGCGCTGTACCACGAAAGTCTCCATCTCACCGGCGCGTGCCGGCGGCCATGCGTTGTGGGAAGCGCGTGGTGCTTGCCTATGGCACCGCGGCGAGCCGGAACAGGCTCCCAGAGGCATCGTATGCCATTTCATCTACCGTAGTGCGGGCGCAGCAATGCGCTGTGTGGGCCACCTAACGATGACGGCCCTGCCCACCATTCAAGTTTTTTGCACGAAGTGTCCGCAAATCCGGTCCGCCGCGGGGCGACTTCTTTGTCAAACTTCATTCAGGACACGAAATGCTTTGAAGGAGATGCCATGCTGCCCTCGCTCTACATCTCGCACGGTTCGCCGATGCTGGCCATCGACCCGGGCCCGACCGGCGCCATTTTTGACGCGCTTGGCGCCAGCCTGCGCGCGCAGAAGCCGCGCGCGGTGCTCGTAGTGTCGGCGCACTGGATCTACAGCACGCTGGCGGTCGGCACGCGCGAGCGCCAGGAAGCGTGGCACGACTTCGGTGGCTTTCCGCGCGAGCTCTATGCGCTGCGCTATGACGCGCCGGGCTCGCCCGAGCTTGCGGCGCGGGTCAAGGAACTGGTCGAGGCGGCCCATGTCCCGGGCGCCGGCTTTGTCGGGTTCGACGAAGAGCGCCCGCTCGACCACGGTGCCTGGATGCCGATGCGCCATTTCTTCCCGGATGCGGACGTTCCTGTGGTGCAGCTCGCGCTGAATCCCTACCTGTCGCCCGCGACGCAGATCGACATCGGCCGCGCGCTGGCGCCGCTACGTGACGAGGGTGTGCTGGTGCTTGCCTCGGGCAGCTTCACGCACAACCTGCAGGAAGTGTTCGGCGGCGGCCGGCGTGCCCAACATGGTCCGGCCACCGAGCCGTATGTCGATGCGTTCCGCAACTGGATGCTCGCTGCGCTCGATGAGGCGCTGGCGACCGGCGACACCAGCCGCATTGCCGACTATCGCGCCCAGGCTCCGCACGCGCGCCGCGCACATCCGACCGACGAGCACTTGCTGCCGTTCTATGTGGCGCTGGGTGCCGCGCTCGGTCCGCGCGATGCCGGAACCGGTCAGGCACCGGCGGAGGTGAAGCGGGTCGCCGACGAAGTCACTTACGGCGTGCTGGCCATGGATACCTTCGTGTTCAACGGTCTCGCCGCCGGCGCCCAGCCGCCCGCACGAGCAGCGGCCTGACCCTTATCGCTTGCGCGCTGGCAGGTAGCGCCGTGCCGAGCGGGCGCCCGCCAGCGCGATCCAGCCCATGGTCAGCGCCACCACGGCGAGGCCGACACGCAGGCTGGCCAGGTGCGCCACGCCGCCGATGAGCACGGGGCCCAGCAGCAATCCGAGATAGGCGAAGCGCGCCACGCGCGCGATGGCTTCCGCCGGCGCCACGCCGGGCAGGCCTGATGCCGCTACGAAGAAGATCGGCACCATGTTGGCCGCGCCCAGCCCCATCAGGCTGAATCCCGCCAGCGCAGCCATGGGTACGGGCACGGCCAGCGCCAGCACGATGCCGGCAAAGCCGAGCCACGCGCTGGCGGCCAGCGTGCCGGCTTCCCCCCAGCGCGCGCGCAGGCGGTCGCCGCCGAAGCGCCCGCAGGCCATCCCGCCCGAGAACGCCGCATAGCCAAAGCTGATCCAGCCTGCCGGCGCCATGGCCACATCGCGCATATAGACGCTGGACCAGTCGTACATCGCGCCTTCGCCGATCAGCCCGAGGAATGCCAGCAGCCCCAGCAGCCACAGCGCGCGCACCGCGTGGTCGCGGTGGTGGCTGGCGGTCGGCAGCACGGGGTGGTCCGCCAGCAGCCCGGGCGCCGTGCCAAGGGCCACCGCGGCGGTCAGGCCCGCCATCATCGCCGCATGAACCAGCGGCGGCACGCCGAGTGACAGCATCAGCCCGCCGAACGCCGCGCCAGCCATGCCGCCCAGGCTGAACATGCCATGCAGCGCCGACATCACCGGCCGGGTACGGCTGGCTTCAACCGTTGCGGCCTGCGCGTTCATGCCTACGTCGAATGCGGCATTCGCCATGCCGAAGGCCAGCAGCGCGAGCAGCAGCAGACGGAAGTCAGGCATGGCAACGATCACCACCGTCGCCAGTGCGTAGACGAGGCCGCTGGCCATCGATGCACGGGCGCTGCCCACGCGCGCAACCCAGCGCCCGACCGGCCCCATCGCGGCAATGGCGCCGCCAGCCACGGCCAGCATCGCGATCGACAGCATGGCGTCGGACAGGCCGAAGCGCGCCTTGATGGTTGGGATGTGCACGCCCCACGTCGCAAAGGTGGCACCGTTGACGAAGAACAGCGCCATGGTGCCCCGCGTGGCGCGGGCTACGCGGTCAGCGGGTAGGGTGGAAGCGGGCGGCGACGATGTGCCGGGACTCGACTCGGACATGGCGGGAACTGCGGGCCGCGCGGCGTGCGCGTGGCCTGTGGCAAAACGAGCATTGTCCCGCATTGCCGTGATGGCCGTGTAAAGCGGGACCGGGACGGCGTCAGCCGGTGGCGCGTAGCAGGCCGCGCCGCTGCAGCGCGAATGCGAACGACAGCAGCGCGGCCAGCGCCAGCGCCACCATGGTCCACAGCATCAGCCAGTAGCCGCCGGCGAAGCGCCAGAGCAGGGCGCCCAGCCATGGCGCGGCGGCCTGCATCAGTAGCACCGGCGTCATCATCAGGCCGTTGAGCGTGGCGTAGTGATGGCGCGAGATCAGTTCCGGCATGGCCATGGCGCGCAACATGGTGTTGACGCCATTGGCGCAGCCGTAGAGCAGCGCCGCAACCATGAGCCAGGCGCCATGGCCGAGCGCCATGCATAGCAGGCCCGCGCTCATCAGCAGGTAGACCGGCACGGCCAGCCGTACCGGATGCCGGACGGCGGCACGCATCATGAGCAGGCGGCCCACGACCTGCGCCGGACCGATCAGCGCGGCGACCACGAGCTGCTGTCCCAGCGGCAGGCCCTTCTCGGTCAGCATCGGGATCAAATGCGCGCCGAGCAGCGATGCCACCATGTTCGTCGCGGTGAAGGCCAGCACCACGGCCCAGAATACGGGCAGGCGCAGCGTGGCACGCGCAATGCCATGCTTGCCTGTATCGCTGGCGGGCAGTGGCGAGGCCGGCTGGACGGCGGCGTAACTCGCGTGCAGCACGTAGCGCAGGCGCGCATACAGCGGCACGCAGACCAGCAGGTTCAGCGCGGCGAAGACCAGCAGCGTCTGCCGCCAGCCGAGATGCAACACCAGCCATTGCGCGAGCGGCACGAAGATCGTGCTCGCAAAGCCAGCCATCAGCGTGACCGTGACGATCGGTTTCTGATAGCCATCGCCATAGGCCTGGCGCAGCACGACGAAAGCGGGCTCATAGAGCGTGGTGGCCATGGCCAGCCCGAGCGGCACCCACATCAGCAGGAACACCGTTGGCGATGGCGACCACGCCCACAGCAGCAGGCCAGCTCCGGCGAGCAGCGAACCGGCGCCCATCACCTTGCGCGCCGGCAACCGGTCCAACAGCCGGCCCACGGCGAACGAGCACATCGCCCACACCAGCAGGCCTAGCGAAAAGCCGCCGGCCAGGAAGGGCTTGGTGTAGCCGAGCGCGCGGCTCATCGGCTCGATGAAGACGGTGAACGAAAAGTACAGCGTGCCCCAGGAGATGGTCTCGGTCAGTCCGAGCATCCAGACCAGGCTGCGTGGTGGCGGGGCCGGAGTGCCGGTATCGGTAGGAACGGAGGGCGTGGCGGAATCCGCGTCGGGCGTGGCGTCTGTTCGGGTCATGGCGCGCCCGGCGCCTGGGGGCGGCGCAGCGGGCTAAGCGGAAATTGTAGCGAGCCCGCGCGTGCCGCGGTGATCCTCAGGCACTTTCGGCCGGCCCCTTGAGCTCGACCACATTGCCATCGGGATCTTTCACATACAGAGACGGCCCTTTGCCCTCCGCGCCAAAGCGCTGCTCCACCGCGCTCGCCTCCACGCCGTGGCGCGCCAGACTGGCACGCACGGCGTCGGCATCGAACGGGTCGATGCGCAGGCAGAAGTGGTCGAGGTTGCGGCCCTCGGCGCCGGGACCTGCGCCGCCAGCGCGGCCCAGCGGCCCGTCGAGGGAGACCAGGTCGATGAGCCCGCTGCCCGCGCGCAGTTGCGTGAGGCCAAACGCCGGTTGCTCGCGCTCTACGCTGCAGCCGAGGACGTCGACGTAGAAGCGCCGCAGCCGGTCGACATCGGCGGTGCGCAGGACGAGGTGATCAATGCCTAAGATGCGGAACATGGCGCTCAGTGGTGCAGACCGTCGTAGTCGATGATCTTCAGCGCATCGAGATCGACGTTGTCGAGACAGCGCACATTGACCGCCGCCATCGGCCGCCCGTCCTTGTCCTGCCCATCCGCATACGGCCCGCATCCGCAGACCGGGCAGAAGCGGTGCGCAATCTTCATTGTGTTGAAGCGGTACGTCGATGCATTCGCTTCGGGGGTGGTCAGCTTGAACTGCAGCCGCGGCACGAACCACAGCAGATGCCCGCGCCGGCGGCAGATCGAGCAGTTGCAGCGGATCACGCTAGGAATATTGTCGGCCTCCACCTCGAAGGCGATGGCCCCGCAATGACAGCTGCCCTGGTATGTCATGGCTTCTCCTTGTTATCGGTTTGCGGTGCGCTGCACCAATCGGTGCATTGTTCAGTATTTGACAGTGTAGTCGCCAGCGTCGGTGCCACAATGCGGGCACAGCCTCTACAACGACAGGCGCCCCGCCGCCAAGGAGACAAGCATGAGTGACACCCACGCACCCGCACACGCCACGTTCAGCCACATGGAGCACGGCACCCGCGAAGACTGGGCCGCGATCTCCGCCGAATTCATGCCGTTCGCAAAACAGCTGCCTGACCGTGTGCTCGCACACCTGCGTTTGCTTGAAGGCGACTGCGGCGGCTTTCCCGTAGACCGGCTCACGCATTCGCTGCAGACCGCGACGCTCGCGCATCGCGATGGCCGCGACGAGGAGTACGTGGTGTGCGCGCTCCTGCATGACATTGGCGACACGCTCGGCAGCTACAACCATCCCGATATCGCCGCAGCGATCCTGAAGCCGTTCGTCAGCGCAGAAAATCTGTGGATGGTCGAGAAGCACGGCGTCTTCCAGGGCTACTACTTCTTCCATCACCTCGGCCTGGACCGCAACCTGCGCGAGCAATTCCGCGACCAGCCTGAACTGTTCGAGCGTACCGCGGAGTTTTGCCAGAAATATGACGCGGCCGCGTTCATGACGGACTATGACACGCTGCCGCTGTCGTTCTTCGAGCCGATGGTGCGGCGCGTGTTGGCGCAACCGCGGAACTCGATGTATGTGAAGCCGGGGGAGAAGGAGTTGGCGAAGGCGTAGGGTTGACGACTGGCAGCGCTGCAAGCGCTGCCAGTCCGGCGGCTTACGCCGCGCGCTGCGCCGTCTCCGGATGCCGGAATTGTTCCAGCAATTTCGCCCAACGCACTCGAACCGCCTTCAGGTTGTTTTCCTTCACATGGCCAAAACCCCGGATATCGTCCGGCAGATTGGCCAGCGTCACAGCGGTGTCGTAGTTCGCGGCATTCAATCCGGCGATCAGCGTATCGAGCAACGCCCGATACTCGCCAATCAACGCGCGTTCCGTGCGGCGTTCCTCGGTCTTGCCGAAGATATCGAGCATGCCGCCACGCAGGCCCTTCATCTTCGCGAGCACGCGGAACAGCGTCATCGTCGACGGCCCGAACTTGCGCTTGACGAGATGTCCCTTGTCGTCGCGCTTTGCAGTCGTCGGCGGTGCCAGCCAGAAGTTGAGCTGGTAATCCTTGCCGGGTTCGCCTTCGAACTGCGCGCGCAGCTTGTCGAGGAAAACAGGATCGGTGTACAGCCGCGCGACTTCGTACTCGTCCTTGTACGCCATCAGCTTGGACAGGTTGCGCGCGGCAGCTTCGGTGAGCGGCAGCGGCTTGCCGCTTCCCGCCAGCGCGCTTTCGGCCGCGCGCACGCGGTCGATGGCTTCGCGATAACTCCGTGCATAGGCCGCGTCCTGATAGGCCGTCAGATGCTCGACACGTCGGGCAATCAGCTTTTCAAGCAGCGCGCCCGACGACGTCGGCAGCTTCACCACATCCGCGCCTTCGGCGGTGTTCTTCAGCTTGCCGGTCAGCGACAGCACGTGCTCCGGGTCATGCGCCATATGGCGGCCCCAGTCGAACGCCGCCTTGTTCTTTTCCACCGCAACGCCATTCAGCTCGATTGCACGTTCCAGCGCCTGCAGCGTCAGCGGAATCCATCCCTTCTGCCACGCGTAGCCAAGCACCAGCGGGTTCGTGTAGATGGCATCGCCGAGCAGCGCGACGGCGAGACCACTCGCGTTGATGAAGTCGCACTGTTCGCCAACCGCGTTGCGAATATCCTGCTCGGCCGACAGGCCCGGGAACTGCCACTTCGGGTTCTTGATGAACTCGGCCGTCGGCGTTTGCGAGGTGTTGACGACCGCGCGCGTGCGCCCCGACTGCGTCTTCGAGATGACCTCGTCGTTGGCCGACACGATCGCATCGCAGCCGATGATCAGGTCCGCTTCGCCCATCGCGATGCGCGTGGCGTGCAGGTCTTCCGGCCGCGTGGCGAGCTGCACATGCGACAGCACCGCGCCGCCCTTCTGCGCGAGGCCCGCCATGTCGAGCACGGTAACGCCCTTGTTTTCGAGGTGCGCGGCCATGCCGAGCAGACCACCAATGGTCACGACGCCGGTGCCACCCACGCCGGTCACCAGGATGCCGTACGCGCGGCGGATCTCCGGCAGTGCAGGCTCAGGCAGTGCGGACAGGCTGTCCATCGCCACGCCATGCTGCTCGGGCTTTCGCACCTGCGCGCCTTCAGCCGTGACAAAGCTCGGGCAGAAGCCATTCACGCAGGAGAAGTCCTTGTTGCACGACGACTGGTTGATCTGGCGCTTGGTGCCGAATTCGGTTTCGAGCGGTTCGACCGACAGGCAGTTCGACTTGACCGAGCAATCGCCGCAGCCTTCGCACACCGCGTCATTGATGAAGGCACGGCGTTGCGGATCCTCCATCGTGCCGCGCTTGCGGCGGCGGCGCTTTTCGGTGGCGCAGGTCTGGTCGTAGATCAGGATCGTGCAACCGGGAACCTCGCGCAGCTCGCGCTGGATCGTATCGAGCTGGTCGCGATGGTGGACCGTGATGCCCTCCGGTAGTTTGATCGCGCCGTTGTACTTCTCGGGCTGGTCCGTGACGATGACGATCTTCTTTGCGCCTTCGCTGTGGACCTGCCACGCGATGTCCTGTACGGAGAGCTGGCCATCCACGGGCTGGCCGCCGGTCATGGCGACCGCATCGTTGTAGAGGATCTTGTAGGTGATGTTGACACCCGCAGCAATCGACGCGCGGATCGCCAGCAACCCCGAGTGGAAGTAAGTGCCGTCGCCGAGGTTCGCAAACACATGCTTGTCGCCCGCGAACGGTGCCTGGCCGATCCACGCGACGCCTTCGCCACCCATCTGGCTGAAGGTGCTGGTATTACGGTCCATCCACACTGTCATGTAGTGGCAGCCGATACCCGCCAGCGCGCGCGAGCCCTCGGGCACGTTGGTCGACGTATTGTGCGGGCAGCCCGAGCAGAACCACGGCTTGCGCTCGGCAGTCACGCGCGGCGTGGCCAGCGCTTTTTCCTTGGCCTCGATGATTGCAAGCCGCGCGTCAATGCGCGCACGCACATCCACCGGCAGGTCGAACTTTTCCAGCCGCGTGGCGATGGCCTTGGCGATGATCGCCGGCGACAGCTCGTAGTGCGCGGGCAGCAGCCAGTTGTTCTGCGGGATCGACCATTCGCCGCCCGCATTGTCCTTCTCGTCGAACTTGCCGTAGACCTTGGGGCGCACGTCGTCACGCCAGTTGTACAACTCTTCCTTGAGCGCGTACTCCATGATCTGGCGCTTTTCTTCGACGACCAGGATTTCCTGCAGGCCTTCGGCAAAGGCGCGCGCGCCATGCGCTTCGAGCGGCCACACGCAGCCGACCTTGTACAGGCGGATACCGATCTGCGCGCACATGGCATCGTCGAGGCCCAGGTCGGCCAGCGCCTGGCGCGTATCGAGATAAGCCTTGCCGCCGGTCATGATGCCGAAGCGCGCATGCGGCGAATCGATCTCGATGCGGTCGATCTTGTTGGCGCGCACATAAGCCAGGCCCGCGTACCATTTGTAGTCGAGCAGCCGCGCTTCCTGTTCGAGCGGCGGATCGGGCCAGCGGATATTGAGGCCGCCCGCCGGCAGCACGAAATCGTCGGGAAGCACGATCTGCACGCGATGCGGATCGAGTTCGACCGAAGCCGACGATTCGACCACGTCCGTGACGCACTTCATCGCCACCCATAGGCCGGAGTAGCGGCTCATCGCCCAGCCATGCAGGCCGTAGTCGAGATACTCCTGCACATTCGACGGATACAGCACCGGCAGGCCGCAGGCCTTGAAGATGTGTTCCGACTGGTGCGCGAGCGTCGACGACTTCGCGGAATGATCATCGCCCGCCAGCACCAGCACGCCGCCGTGGCGCGACGAGCCGGCCGAGTTGGCATGCTTGAACACATCCCCGGTGCGGTCCACACCTGGCCCCTTGCCGTACCACATGCCGAACACGCCATCGAACTTCGCATCCGGGTACATATTGACCTGCTGCGAACCCCAGACCGACGTTGCGGCGAGGTCTTCGTTCAGGCCGGCCTGGAACACGATATTGTGCGCGGCGAGATGCTTCTTGGCTTTCCACAGCGACTGGTCCAGCGCTCCGAGCGGCGACCCGCGGTACCCGGAAATGAAGCCGGCCGTGTTAAGGCCGGCGGCGTGGTCGCGTTCCTGCTGCAGCATCGGCAGGCGTACCAGCGCCTGCGTGCCGCTGATGTAGATGCGGCCACGCTCAAGCGTGTACTTGTCGTCGAGGGAAACGTTTGCGAGCGCGCGGCGGATGGCGTCGCTGACCGGAGTGGTCAGGGGGGCATTCATAAGTGCTCCTCTATGGGGTGTGTTGTCGGGATCACCGACTACTACATTCATGGGGCCGACCGTCCTGAGCCTCTTGTGAAGGCCTCGGCAGGTGGTGTCTCTGCGCGGATGGTAGCACCGCTCAAAAATCCGCGGCACCTTGCAATGCAGCAAGAACCGCACCTGTCTCGACAGGAGTTCCCGTATGGACAGGGCTTCGCGTGTACACTGCGATGCATCCAACGCGCCACCCACATGCACTACGATGTGGCCCAAGGCGCCCCTGCCAAGGACCGGCACGCGCCGGTCCGGTGCAACCTCCGTCCGGCAACATGGCCGGGAATCTCCTCCGAGCAGGACCGAACATGACCAATTCCCCCCGCCAGGGCACCGCGACCCTGGCCGTGCTGATCGACGCCGACAATGCGGCGCCCGCCATCATCGAAGGCCTGCTGGCCGAAGTCGCCAAGTACGGCGTCGCCGCCGTCAAGCGCATCTATGGCGACTGGACCAAGCCCAATCTGTCGGGCTGGAAGGAGTGCCTCTTGTCGCACTCGATCCAGCCGATCCAGCAGTTCCGCTACACCGTCGGCAAGAACGCCACCGACAGCGCGATGATCATCGACGCGATGGATCTGCTGTACACCGAACGCTTCGATGGCTTCTGCCTCGTGTCGAGCGACAGTGACTTTACGCGCCTCGCCTCGCGTATTCGGGAGCAAGGGCTGATCGTCTATGGCTTCGGCGAGCGCAAGACGCCCAAGCCGTTCGTCACGGCGTGCGACAAGTTCATTTACTCCGATGTGCTGCGCGCTGACGCCGAAGTCGACGAGGCTGCCACGCCGACGCGCCGTCGCAGTAGCGGCGAACTGCGCCAGGACTCGCGCCTGGTGCGATTGCTGCAGAATGCCTCGCAGGCGGTGTCGGACGATGACGGCTGGTCGACGCTTGGCGGCATGGGCAATCACATCGCCAAGCAGGCTCCGGAGTTCGATTCGCGGAACTATGGGTATGGGAAGCTTTCGGAGCTTGTGGTTGCCACCGGCCTGTTCGAGGTCGAAACCCGCAATGGCGGCAACAACAAGACCATCTGGGTGCGGCTGAAGAAGCGCAGCAAGCAAGGGCAGGAAGGAGATGGGCGCCATGCTGGCGGCCAGCGTCAGGCTGAGAAGCCGCAGGCGCAGCCGACACAGACGCCTGCACCGCAGCCGGAAAACCGCCAGCCAGTCGTTCCGCCGGAGGTCGCGGCCGTACCGGTTGCTGCGCCGGAACCGGAGCCGGTTCGGGAGCCTGTCGAGGTTTCCGTTGCTTCAGAACCCGTACCTGAACCTGCGCCAGTGCCGGAAGTTGAGGCTCCGGAGGTGGTGGCAGCCGATGTCATCGCGGAAGAGTCGCCCGCGCCGGCGGCGAAGAAACCCGCTCGCAAGCGGGCGCCGCGTCGGCCCGACGTGGCGCTTAGCGAGAAGCCCTGGCCGATCGATCAGTCCGTGTTCGCTGCGCCCGGAGATACGGTGCTGACGGCGCAGGTGCAGGAGGCGTTTGAAGGGTTTTCTGAGGCGGCTCCGGTGGCGGATGCCTCTGAGGCGAAACCCGTGAGGAAGACGCGGAGGAAGGTCAAGAGTTGAGGGGTTGGGATGCTTTTGGCGGCGCTTGGCGCATGCCAGCCCGCCAAAGCCCTATCTCACCAGCTGATTGATCTCAATAATCGGCATCAACACCGCCAAGACAATCAGCAGCACCACAACACCCATCGTCAAGATCAACAGCGGCTCCAGAAGACTGGTAAGAAACAGCGTCCGCCGCTCCAGTTCCTGCGCCTCGCCCTGAGCCGCGCGATCGAGCATCACCGGCAAATTCCCGGTCGCCTCGCCAGAGCGAATCAAATGCACCAGCACGGGCGGAAACTGGTTCTGCGCGGCCAGCGCCCGCGCGAGCGACGCGCCTTCCCGCACGCGTGTCGTCGCGTCTTCGACATTGGCCCGTAGCGCTTCATTGGTCAGCGTCTCCCCAGCCGCCTGCAGGCTCCGCAGGATCGGCACCCCAGCCGACACCAGAATCGCCAGCGTGCCGGCGAAGCGCGCGGTGTTGTAGCCGCGGGTCAGTTTGCCGATCAGCGGCGCCGTCAGCAGCCAGCGGTGCCACTCCAGCCGAACAGCCGGCTGCTTGAGCAGGCTGCGCACGATCATGGCGATCACGGCGATCACCGCCAGCGCCGCCCACCACCAGTTCCGCACGAAATCCGACAGCGCCAGCATGACAATCGTCAGCGTCGGCAGCTTCTGCTTGGTGTTGGCGAACACGCTGACCACCTGCGGCACCACATACGACAGCAGGAAGATCACGATCGCAAATGCCACCACCGTGACGATCGCCGGATAGGTGAAGGCCAGCCGGATCTTGGACGTCAGCGCATTGCGCGATTCGATGTAGCCGGCCAGCCGCTCGAGCACCAGCCCGAGGTGGCCGGAGTGCTCGCCGGCGGAAACCAGTGCACGGTAGATATCGGGAAAATCGCGCGGATGCTGGGCCAGGGCCACCGACAGCGAGCTGCCACCCATGACCTCGGCGCGAATGCCGGCGAGCAGCTCGTGGACATAGGGCCGCTCGGCCTGGTCAGCCAGCGCGCCGAGCGCTTCGTCGAGCGGCAGGCCCGAGACGATCAGGCTCGCGAGCTGGCGCGTGAACAGTGCCTGTTCCTGCGTGGAAAGCCGGCGCGTGAAAAGCTGGCTGCCGCTGCGCGGGGCCTGCCCAGTACCAGCGAGCGGATCGACCGTCAGCGGCGTCAGCCCGCGCGCGCGCAGTTGCGAGCGCGCCTGCCGCGGGCTGTCGGCCTCGATGACGCCGCGGTCGGTCTTGCCCAGGGCGTCGGCGGCTTCGTAGCGGAAGGCGGGCATGGCGGCGTTCCGTCAGTCGCGCGTGACGCGCAGCACTTCTTCGAGCGCGGTGGCGCCGGTGTCGATCCAGCGCTGCGCATCGCCGCGCATGGTCTGCATGCCATGAGCAAGCGCGACCTGCTTGATCTCCGACTCGGGCTGCTGGCGGTGGATCATCGTGCGGATCTCGTCGTCGACGGTCAGCAGCTCGTACACGCCCATGCGGCCCTGGTAGCCGGAGTTGCCGCACTTGTCGCAGCCCACCGCATGCCACAGGTGTTGTAGCGGCTTGCCTTGCGTATGCAGCGTTTCGGCTTCGCCGGCGGTGACTTCGATGACTTCCTCGCGCTTGCAATGCGGGCACAACCGGCGTACGAGCCGCTGCGCGAGCACGCCAAGCAGCGACGACGACAGCAGGAACGGCTCGATGCCCATGTCCACGAGCCGCGTGATCGCCGAGGCCGAGTCATTGGTGTGCAGCGTGGCCAGCACTAGGTGGCCGGTCAGCGAAGCCTGCACCGCGATCTGCGCGGTTTCCAGGTCG
The DNA here is from genome assembly GCF_019602855.1 of Cupriavidus pinatubonensis. GTDB lineage: Bacteria > Pseudomonadota > Gammaproteobacteria > Burkholderiales > Burkholderiaceae > Cupriavidus > Cupriavidus pinatubonensis. The sequence goes on along the minus strand of NZ_CP080767.1, from coordinate 3,637,215 downwards.
CGGATTTCGCCGATCATCACCACGTCCGGGTCCTGGCGCAGGATCGCGCGCAGGGCCTTGGCGAAGGTCATGTCGATACGCGCGTTGACCTGCGTCTGGCCGATGCCGTCGAGGTCGTATTCGATCGGATCCTCCACCGTCATGATGTTGGTGGAGCGCGCGTCCAGCCGAGATAGCGCCGCATACAGCGTAGTGGTCTTGCCCGAGCCTGTCGGCCCGGTAACGAGCACGATGCCGTGCGGCTGGCGGATCAGGTCGTCGAAACCGGCCAGCGTGCGCGGCGACATGCCGAGCTTGGCCAGGTCGAGGCGGCCTGCCTCCTTGTCCAGCAGACGCAGCACCGCGCGCTCGCCGTGGCCCGTCGGCAGCGTGGACACGCGCACATCCACGGGGCGCCCGCCCACGCGCAGCGTGATCCGGCCGTCCTGCGGCAAGCGTTTCTCGGCAATATCGAGCTGCGCCATGATCTTGATGCGCGAGATCAGCGCGCCGTGCAGCGCCTTCTTCGGCCGCACCACGTCGCGCAGCGTGCCGTCGACACGGAAGCGCACGACCGACGCCGATTCGAACGGTTCGATGTGGATGTCCGATGCGCCTTCGCGCGCGGCCTGTGTGAGCAGCGCGTTGATCATGCGGATGATCGGCGCGTCGTCTTCGGACTCGAGCAGATCTTCCACAGCGGGAATGTCCTGCATCAGGCGCGACAGGTCGACTTCGCCTTCGACTTCGCCCACCACCTGCGCGGCGCTGCCGTCCTGGCGGTTGTAGGCGTCGGACATGGCGCGTTCGAGCGCATCGGGCTCCATCACGCGCAGGCGCAGCGCGCCGTGCACGCGCGCCACCTCCGCAAGCGCAGCGGGCGATGTGGCGCGGCTCACCCAGACTTCAAGGCCGTCGGCGCGCTGGTGCGCGATCAGCAGCGGCGCTTCGCGTGCAAAGCTGTACGACACCAGGCGCGCCGCCATCGGTGACGGCGGCTCCTGAATATCCTGGCTGTCAAGGGCGGCTTGGACTTCGCTTGCCATGGTCTGGCTCAGTTACGGCGGCCGGCGTCGGGCGATGCCGAGCCCGCGAACGTGCCGGGATAGCCTTGCTGCGTAATCGGCTGCGGCACTGGTTGCGGCGCTTGCTGCCCCGGTGCAGTCTGCGGCACGGATTGCGGCAGTGGCAGCGGACTTTGCACCGGCCCGTTGCCACGCGGGTCGACGAACGGCGTGGTCGGCGCATCCGCGGGCGGCAGCACCGGCGTGTTGGCGTCGCGCACCATGATGTTAGGCGAGACGAAGTCGGTCTGCTGCGCGCGCATGTAATCGTAGCGGTCCTGCGTCAACCGGTCGGCCGCGCCGGCCGTGCGCATCACATACGGGCGCAGGAACACCAGCAGGTTGGTCTTGGCGCGGTTCTTGTTCTCATAGCGGAACAGGCCGCCGATCCACGGGATATCGCCCAGTAGCGGCACCTTCTGCACACCGTCGCCGTAGGAATCCTCGATCAGCCCGCCGAGCACGATGATCTGGCCGTCGTCGACAAGGACGTTGGTCTCGATCGAGCGCACATTGGTGGTCGGGCCCTGCACCTGCGTCAGCGTACCCGGCACCACCGACGACGACTCCTGGAAGATCTGCATCTTGACCAGGCCCCCGTCGGTGATCTGCGGCCGCACGCGCAGCGTGATGCCGACATCCTTGCGGTCGAAGGTCTGGAACGGGGTGACCGAGGCCGCGCCGCCGGTCTGTGCATAGGAGCCGGTCGTGATCGGGATGTTCTGGCCGATCAGGATCTTGGCTTCCTCGTTCTCGAGCGTGATCAGGTTTGGCGTCGACAGCAGGTTCACGCTGCCGTTGGTGCCCAGCGCGCGGAGCAGCGCGCCAAGGCCCAGCGCCTTGTTCACCACGCCAAGGTTCAGGCCACCCACATCGGGCACGAGCTGCTGCGCGGCAACGATGCCGGCACTGTGGTTGCTGTTGTACAGCGCGCCGGCGAGTGTCAGGTTCAGGATGTTCTGGCCGCCCGTGCCAAAGTTGGTACCCGCGAAGACGTTGTTGTTGCCGCTGCTCGAACTGAGCAGTCCTTGCCACTGGATGCCGAGCTGGCTGGCTTGCGTGGAGGTCACTTCCACGATCATCGATTCGATGTAGACCTGCGCGCGGCGCGCGTCGAGATCCTCGATCACGGCGCGCAGGTTGCGGTACACCGGTTCGGTGGCCGTAATGATCAGGGCATTGGTGGCCGGATCGGCCTGGATGATGCCGCCTGTGGTCGGCTGGGTGTTTGGGTTGAACGATGCCGCGAACGCCGAATTGCCATAGGCGCCGCCGCCCGTGCTCGACCCGCTGGTGCCGGTCGAGCGCATGCCGGCCTGGCTTGCCGTGGTGCCGCCGGTGTACTGGCCGCCGGCCGGCGTCGACACGTTGGTCAGTCCGCCGGCCCCTGCCGCGCCCGCGGCGCCCGGTTGCGTGCTTGTGGCAAAGCTGCTGTCGGCGGCGACGATCGCGCGCAGCGTGGCGGCCAGCTTGACGGCGTCGGCGTTCTTGAGCGGCACGACCCAGATATTGCCGGGGCGCGCATAAGGCTGGTCGAGCTTTTCGATGAGCATGCGTGCCTGCTGCAGGCGCGCGCGGCTTGTTGCACGGATCATCAGCGAGTTGCTGCGTGGCTCCGCCACCACGGTCGTGCGCAGGCTGCTGTCGACGGACGCCGCGCCGCCTCCCGCCGCGCCCGTCGTCGCCGATCCCGGGTCGAGCAGCTTCTGCAGCACCAGCGCCGTGTCACTGGCGATGGCATTCTTCAGCGGTACGAGCTCGACTTCGCCCGCCGCCGGCGCATCGATCGCGGCGATGATGCGGCCGAGGCGGCGCAGGTTCTCGGCATAGTCCGTGATCACCAGCGTGTTGTTGGCCGGGTAGGCGGTGATGGTGTTGTTGGGCGCGATCATCGGCCGCAGCACCGGCACCAGGTTGTTGGCCGACTCGTAGTTCAGCCGGAACACCTGCGTCACCACCTGGTCGCCGCGGCCGCCCCCGCCGCCGACCACGATCGGCGACCCCTGCAGCTTGGCGTCCGCTTCGGGCACGACCTTGGTGAAGCCATTGCTCTCCACCATCGCATAGCCCTGCATGCGCAGTACCGAGCCCAGCGTTTCGAGCGCCTGCGCGCGCGAGACCGGCTGCTCGGTGACGAGATTGACGGTGCCCTTCACGCGCGGGTCGATCACGAAATTCTTGCCGGTGGCCTGGCCTACGGCTTTGACCACGGAATCGAGGTCGGCGTTGACGAAGTTCAGCACCACCTGGTCCCGGTTGCGCGGCGTGATGTCCGGTGGCGCGCCAGGGCTGGCGGGCTGCTGCGCCCACAGCGGCGTCGGCGCCAGCAGCGAAAGGCCGCACAGCAGGGCCACGGCACGGGCACTGGCGGTCTGGAAGAAGGGTCGGGTGGCTTCGGTTTTCATGTTTGGTTCCGGTCGGCTCCTGGCGCTGCCTGGCTCAGAAGCGCAGCCTTGTCACATTGTTCTCTCGTCGTCCCAGCAGGCTCAGCAGGCTGACCAGCTGGGTAGCGGCTTCGGGCTCGGCATTGGCTGTGCCCTCGAAGCGCGCCTGCCGGCCCAGCGTGCCGCTGCCATCAAGATGCAGCGGCCCGGCGATGGTGCTCAGCGCGAGCTTGCCATCGGCGCCGTTCCAGTCGATCTCGGCACGGTAGCTGCCCAGCGGACGCAGGCGGCTTACCGCCGACGACACTTGTTCGATGCGCAGCGTGATATGCCCGTACAGCAGCCCGCCCGCAAATTTACCCTGCAACGCCGACCAGTCCGCGCGCATGAGGCCGTCCGGGCGCAGCGTGTTGAACGGCGCGCCCACGCCTTCGAGCAGCGCGGCCGGCAGCCGGATGGCGCCCGCCTGCGCGGTCCAGCCGCCCGGCGTGACGGTCAGCCCGACCGGCGCCGGCATGGCCTCCGTATGCGTGAGCACCATGCGTGCGGAGCCGGTCAGCAACGGCCAGAAAGCCACGGACCATTGCAGCCGGCCCGGCAGCACCGTCGCGGTCTGGCTGCCCGCGCCGGCCGACAGCGCCAGCGTGGCGCTGCCGTGCCACAGCGAGCCCGCGGCATCGGCCAGCAGCACGCGCCGCTGCGTGCGGGCCGCCACCGTGTCGGCGATCCATGCGGCCGGCAGCATGGCCAGCACGGTAATGCCGGCCGTGGCCAGGCCCAGCAGCAGCCAGCCGGCGCGGCGCCAGCCTGCCGGGCGGCGCAGCTTGCGTCGGGGCAGCCGCAGCGACTCCAGCCGTACCATCAGCTGCGGCCACCCGGACCCTGCAGGGTCGCGCTGACGTTGACCAGCGCGGTGGCGCCTACGTAGACGATGCGCGCGTCCGTGATCTTCAGGCGCTGCTGCTGGCGCACGTCCTGCAGCCAGCCCGCGACCGCGCCGAACGGCGCCTTGTCTAGCTGCACCTGCACGCTGTTGTCGGCGCCGGCGGCCAGTCGCGTTGCCTTCAGGCCGTACTTGCCCAGGCTCTCCTGCAACGCTTGCGTCAGTGCGTCGCCGCGCAGTGCGGGTGCCGGGCTCGCGTTCAGGCCACGGGCTTCCTGCGCCAGGGTTTCCATTTCTGCCAGGTCCGCGCGCATTCCAGGCAGGCTGCGCGACAGCCGCGCGCGGCCATCGGCGGCAGGCTCCCACAGCACGGTGTAGACCAGCACCAGTCCTAGCACCACAGCGCCGCCACCGAGAATGGCCTGCTCGCGCGGGTTGCGCGCCGACCAGAAGGCGTCGAACTGCTCGCGCCAGACTTGCGGCACGCGCGGCTTGAAGCGCGCCAGCGTTGTGCGGGCCGAAGGGCGGCCAGACGCCGCGGCAGCGTGCGGCGTCTGGGTGCGGAGGTTGTCTTTGCTCGGACTCATGATTCGGTTCACAGGCCTGGCTTGATGACCCAGCGCGAGCCGGCCGGACCGACGGTGCGCGAGGCATCCGCCGTCTTGTCTTCTTCCATCTGCAGGCCGGCCTGGCGCACGGCGCCGCGCAGCGCGGCGGTATCGGTGCCGGGCTTGAGGGTGGCTACGAGCGTGCGGCTGCGGTACTCGAGCGCCTGCAGGCCATCGGGCGGCAACTGGCGCGCAGCCTGCGCAAAGCGGTCGGCCAGCGGCAGGAAATCGTCAGGCGTGCTGCGCCCGCTGGCCAGTCGCAGCTGTTCCACCTGGCGGCGCATCTGCAGCGGGGCATCGAGCACGGTCTGGATCTGCGGAAACGCGGTGTGCAGCGTCTGCAGCTGCGCGGCTTCCAGGCGCTGCTGTTCACGGTGCAGCATCAGCCAGTGGATGTTCATGCCAAGAAGCTGGACCAGCACGATGCCGGCAGCCAGCGCAAGCGGCAGGCGCCACGCCAGCAAGTTCCAGCGGTCGGCACGCCCCTGGGCAAATTCAAACTGGGCGAGATCGAGGCCGGATTCCTGCAGGCAGCCTTGCGCGCCGGCGATCCACATGCGCCAGTCGGCCGCGTTGGCCTGTCGCAGTGCAGGCACTGGCGCGTTGGCCATGGCGTTGGCGTCGCCGTGCCACAAGCCTTCCGGCGCCAGCGCCTGCCAGGCGGCAAGCGCATCGGTGCCCAGCAGCAGGCCATAGCCTTCATGGCGGCCGGTGCGCACCGTGAGTTGCCATTGGCTGCTGGCTGGCGCCGCCTCAGGCGCCAGCGTCGGTTCGACCATGCCTTCGGCCTGTACCAGCGAAGTGGCCGCGGCCTCTACAACCAGCGTGGCGGGTTGCGCCGCGGCGTTGTCGCCATCGGTGGCCTCAGCCAGAGCGGCCGGGACGGCCAGCGGCAGGCACATCTGAGCGGGAAGGATATGGCGCCGGCGGTGGCGGTGTTCGGCAAACGCGTCTAGCACCGCGCGCAGCCAGGCGCGGTCGGCCACCATCAGCAGGCGGCGTCGCGGGCCGCGTGCCGGCCGAGCCGCCTCGCCGTCGAGCGCCGGGCCCACGCCAATGTGGCAGGGCTGCGCGTCGGTGGCCAGGGCGTCTTCCACCAGATTGGGCAGTGCCTGTTTCAGCCGCGCCGGCGGCAGCGGCGGCACGGTGGCCGTGGTGAGCAGTACGTCACTGGCGGCAAGGATCAGCACCAGGCGCTCGGCGGGCGGCATCGCGCCGATCTGGGCGTGGCCTTCGCGCAACACTTCCGGCGCCTGCGCGGCGTCGGAGCGGCGGGCAGCCGGCATGCCAGCGTCGCGTACCAGCGCGAACGGCAGGGCACCGAAATGCCATGGTTGCGGTTGGTCATGCGGCCGATGCGGCAGGCGAACGTACAGGGTGGTACTCAAGGTTTCCTAGCTTTGACGTCAGTGGAGCCTGTGCTGGGGGCGGATTGCCGGGGCAGCGGAATGGCCGGGGCGCGGAGGTGCCGGCTGCGGACACGGACGGGCAGGGAGGCGCCGCTCGGCATGGCGCCACGGTTGCGGCAGCGCCGCAGCATACCTTGCCTGTGTGACTAAACCGCGTCAATAGCATTCTCCCCCGGTAGCCGGGCCCGCAAGGGTGGAAGCAGCGTGCCGCAGCGCACGCAAATCTGCGCTATGGCTCATCGCATGTCGGGAAGCCGGTCCGTGTCGTGGATCCACAGCACACGAGTGGTGTTGGTGTTACCCAGCACCTCGCCCCGGTAAACCAGCGATACCTGGAGGCGGCTGGCGCGCTCATGGCGCACCAGGCCATAAATCAGGAAATAGTGGGAGCGGACGTCCAGCATGGAGGACAGGTTGCTGGTGTCGGCCTGCGGCGCGACGCTGCCCAGCTTGGTCTGCAGGTCGCCGACATTGTTGAAGTACGCGCGATCGCGTTCGCGCACCAGTTCGCGCGCGCGGACCAGGGCCAGGTTGGTGATGACGGCGGACAGGACCTCGGGCTCGGCCGTATTGGCGTTGACCACGGTGCGCTCCGGCAGCACGATGATGAACGGTTCCAGCGCCGTGACCATCTCGGGCGTGTAGCCCGGGATCGCCAGCAGGCTCTGGGCGCTGTCCGGCGGGCGCGGCGCCGGCTGGCCGTCAGAGCCGCCTTGCGCGGCGCGCAGCACGAAGCGTCCCGTGGTCTCGGCCAGCGACGGATTCAGGCCCACGGTTTGCAGCAGGCGGCGGTATGCTGCCAGCGCGGCCGGATCGACCGTGGCGGCGCGGCCCTGCGTCGGCGTGGCCGTCCACAGCACCAGGTTGGTCAGGTTGAAGCGCGCCTGCGCGTCCAGGATGCGGCCCGACAGGAACGATGTCTCGCCGGCCTGGTCGGTGCGCAGCGCGGCGCCCAGGAAATCCGACAGGCGCGTCTCTGCGATCGGCACGGCCCACGGCTCGCCCAGTTCGTCGACGCTGGTGCGGCGCTGGTCGTCGCGCAGGATGAGCCGGGCCCAGTCCACGGCCGCGCGCTCGATCCACGTGGCCTGAGCGAGCAGCCGCTGGTTCTCGATCGATCGGATCTGCACCTGCTGGCGCCACAGCATGCCGGAGACAATGACCACGGCGAGCGTGACCATCAGCAGCGCCGTGACCACGGCGGCGCCACGCATGCGGCGTCGGGACAGGGGCGGGAGGCGTCGGCGCATGTTCACAGCCCGGTCATGCAGATCTTGCGGAAATCGCGCGGCGCATCGCCGTCGCCCATGCGGGCCTGGATGGACAACTCGACGGCGCGAACGACGACGCTGGCCGTGCTGGTCGTAGCGGTCGCCGCCACGGCACTGGCACCGGTCGGATTGAACAGCGCGCCGCGGATGCGCCCGTTGTCCGCCAGCCAACCCGCCGGATCGATCCATACTCGCGCGCCGAGACTGTCCACATCGCCAAGTACCTGACGGGCCTGCACATTGTTCTGGCGGCCAGCCTGGCGCAGCGAGAGCAGGGCGGACTGCACGGCGGCGCGGCTGTCCACCGGCGGCGCTGCCAGGCGTACCAGCGCGTTGCCCTCCAGCCGGTAGCTCAGCGCCTGCCACATCGGCGGCTGGTTCTCTTCGCGGCGGTCGCGCACCATCAAAACCTGGCCGGGCGCGACTTCGACCGGGCTGGCCTGGAGCAGGCCGGGGTCGGACAGGTGTTCGCAGTCGGACTGGAACTGCCCGTAGAGCACCTTCAGCGCATCCAGCCTGGCGTCGTGGTCGGTCAGGCGTTCGCGGCTGCGCGTCATGCTGTCGAGTGCGCGCCAGCCGATCACGGCCATGACCGCCAGCAGCGTAATGGCCACGAGCATTTCCAGCAGCGTGAAGCCGCGCCGAGTCGTGCGGCGATCAGAGCAGGTTGCGCGTTTCATTGGGAATGATGGTGACAAGCCACGCCAGACGCACGGAGCGGTCGGCGGCGGACGGATAGACCGCGATCTCCACGCGCCGGAACGCCGGATTGGGCGTGCCGGAGACACTCTGCTCGCAATAGAGCGGGGTGCCGCCCTGCGGGCAGTCATAGCCGCTCACGCCGGGCTCGGGCCAGGTCTTGGACAGGCGCAGCGTGGCCAGGTGGTTTTCGGCGCTGAACTCGGCCAGCATGCGCGCCTGCAATGACGCGCTGGCATCGACCATGCTGCCCATGGCCCGCATGGCGGCCGTCAGCGCCACGGCCAGGATTGTCAGCGCCACCAGCACTTCAATGAGCGTGAAGCCGTGCCTCTGACGGCGGCGATGCGCGCGCGCGATCATGGCGTGCTGGCGAAGTAGCGGCCGCCGCCGTCGCCGGCGATATCGACGCGGATGTCGCCGCGCACCAGTATCACCCGCTGCGGACCGTCGATCAGTTCGCGCCCGAAGACGAGGCGCGGCGGGCCGCCCGTACCGGCGTTGCGGCCACCTTCGGCGACGATCACCTGGTCCGGCTGCAGGCGCCAGTGGCCTGGCGCGAACACATCGGTACGCAGGGGGACCCAGCCATTCGGCGTGGATTCGAGGAAGCGCCAGCCGCCGGGGCTGCCTTCCCAGGCGATCGGGCGCGCGCCGAGCTGGGCTTCTTCCTGCGCCAGCTCGAACAGCCGCGCGATGCGCTGGCCGTCGTCGAGCAGGCGTCCGCGCTCATTGGGCGACGCGTTGACCGCGACCAGCGAAATGACAATGCCGGCGATCACCATGACCACCAGCAGTTCGAGCAGGGTGAAGCCCCGGGGCCGGCAAGCGGCGGCGCGGCGGCGCGGGGCCGGTTTCATGTTGCCGGTACGGCGTTATTCCCAGTTGCCGATGTCGGCGTCATTGCCGTTGCCACCGGCCTGGCCGTCGGCGCCGAAGCTGAAGATGTCGATCTCGCCGCGCACGCCGGGGTTCAGGTACTGGTACGGATGGCCCCACGGGTCCTTGGGCAGCTTTTCCAGATAGCCGCCGGCCTTCCAGTTGTTCGGCACGGGCTCGGTGGTTGGCTTGGCCACCAGCGCGGCGAGGCCTTGTTCCGTGGTGGGATAGCGGCTGTTGTCGAGCCGGTAGAGCTTCAGTGCCTGCATGATCGACGAAATGTCCTGGCGCGCGGCAACGATACGGGCCTCATCGGGGCGGCTCATGATCTTCGGCACCACCAACGCCGCGAGCACCCCCAGGATGACGATCACCACCATGATTTCGATCAGGGTAAAGCCGCGGCTGCCGCGCTTGGTGCGATCGGCATGGGAGCGGGGCGAACGTGTGGAGCGGGTACTGGCGAATAGGGATGTGGATCGGCGCATCGTGTCTGGACCTCGTGCTGGATGGCGGGGGCGCGCGCTGGCCACGCGCCCGGCGTTCGACAATCAGTATAACCGCCACCCTATGACTGTTTTTTGTGGCGAGGAATTCTCGCGGCCCGGAGTCTGATTTGTGTCACGGGATTCCGCGCCGCACAATAAAACTTGCATTTGAAATGCCGCTTATCTAAGATGTCACCACGATGCAACTGACCCGCTTTTCCGACTACGCACTGCGGCTGCTGATGTACGTGGCACGCGCCGACGGCAGCCGGCCTATCACCATTGCCGAGGTGGGCCAGCAGTTCGAGGTTTCCCATCACCATCTGGTGAAGGTGGCAGCGCGCCTGTCGAAGCTGGGCTGGATCACGGCCACGCGCGGCCGCCACGGCGGCTTGGAACTGGGGCCGCAGGCTGACCAGCTGACCATCGGGACGATCCTGCGCGAACTGGAAGGGCACAAGCCGGTCATCGACTGTGATGACCCGCCATGTGCCCTGAAGGGAAACTGCCGGCTGCGCCGGGCGCTGGACGAGGCGGAGCAGGCGTTCTATCGCTCGCTTGATACTGTCACCCTGGCGGATGTCACCGGCAGCCAGACTGCCGAGTCGATCATCCGGCTGCATCGCGATTTTGTGAGCCGGCGTACGGCTTGAACGGCGCGCTTTGAGCCGCAGTTCTGGCGTTACGTGCGCCGGCTTTGTTGTGAGTAAAAACATGCATTTTGTTTGCATGATTTAAAACGGAGCCTTACCTGATGTTGTCTGCTGCTTCCCGCCCCTACATTGATGCCAGCGTACCGGTGCTGCGTGAACATGGCCTCGCCATCACTACCCATTTCTACCGCGAGATGTTCGCGGCGCGCCCTGAACTGACCCAACTGTTCAACATGGGCAACCAGGCCAACGGCTCGCAGCAGCAGTCGCTCGCCTCCGCCGTGTTCGCCTACGCCGCCAATATCGACAACGCCAACGCGCTTGCGCCGGTGGTCGAACGCATCGTGCACAAGCATGCAGCGGTGGGCCTGAAGCCCGCGCATTACCCGATCGTCGGCCGGCACCTGCTGGGCGCCATCTCCGCCGTGCTCGGCGAAGCCGCCACGCCCGATCTGATTGCCGCCTGGGACGAAGCGTACTGGCTGCTGGCCGGCGAGTTGATCGCCGCCGAAGCGCGCCTGTACCAGAGCACCGGCATGGCCGCCGGCGAACGCATCGCCGTACGGGTCGACCGCCGCGAAGTGCAGAGCGACACCGTGGTCGCGCTGACGCTGTCGGCCGTGGACGGCCAGCCGCTGCGCGATTTCCGCCCGGGCCAGTACGTCAGCGTCGAAGTCACGCTCGATGACGGCAACCGCCAGCAGCGCCAGTACTCGCTGTCTGCGGAGCGCGGCCTGCCGACGTGGCAAATCTCGGTCAAGCGCGAGGACGGCGACCACGCCACGCCGGCCGGCGCAGTATCCAACTGGCTGCATGCCAACGCGCAGCCCGGCACGGAACTGTCGGTGAGCGCGCCGTTCGGCGACTTCGCGCCGCGCCTGGATAACCACCGCCCGATCGTGCTGCTGTCGGCCGGTATCGGCATCACGCCGATGCTGTCGGTGCTGCGCACGTTGGCCGCACAAGGCTCCAGGCGCGAGATTCTGTTTGCCCACGCGGCCCGCGACGGCCGCCACCACGCCCATCGTGCCGACGTGGCCTGGGCCAGGGAACGCCTGCCGCAGCTGCGTACCCATATCAGCTACGAACAGCCGCAAGCCGCCGATGTCGCGGGCCGTGACTACGACCACGCGGGCACCATGCCCGTCGCCGCACTGCTCGATGCGCCCGACAACCGTCTGTTTATCGACGGCGACTTCCACCTGTGCGGACCGCTCGGGTTCATGCAGGCGCAGCGGCACGCGCTGATCAGCGCTGGTGTCCCGGTCGGGCATATCCACCGCGAAGTGTTCGGCCCGGATCTGCTCGACGACCTGTTGTAAGCCGCCACAGACACGGTCATAGGGCTCTGATACGCTTGGCGCATTCCATGTCGAGCGTATCCCTGATTCCGTGCAACTCTCCATCCGGCCCGCCCTCCGTCTCGATGCTGCGGCCTGGTTGCCGCGTGCAGCCAGTCTGGTTCTCTTCATCGCACTGTGCGCACTGGCGACCCGCTGGGTGCTGACCTTCAGCGCGATGCGCACGATTCCGGTGCCGCAGTCCGCCCGTGTGGCGCAGACCGAGGCCGTGGAGACGGGCGCCGTCGCCACGCTGTTCGGCGGCTCGGCGCAGGGCGGTGTTCGCGACGTGCAACTGATCGGGGTCGTGGCGGATGTCGCCGATGGCGCCGGCGCTGCAATCGTGTCGCTGGACGGCGGGCCGCCCAAGGCGGTGCGCGCCGGCACGGCACTATCCGCACAAATTCGTCTTGTTGAAATCCACGGCCGTTCCGTGGTGATCGAACGCAACGGCGTTCGCCAGGAAATCGCGCTGCCGGTGCAGACCGGCGCCGCGCGTCCCGGCTCGGCTCCGTTGCCCGCGACGCCACCCTCCGGCGCAGCCGCGCCACTTGCTACCCCGATGACACCGCCCGCGCCGGCGGTCAGCCAGCCACCTGTCCAGTCTGTACAACCCTCGGCGTCCGCCGCCGTGCAGCAACCGGCGGCGCAATCGCACACGCAGGAAATCGATCAGCGCCAGCTTCAGCCCGCCATGGCGCCGGCCGTACCCCCGGCCGATCCCCTCGTGCCGAAGAACTGATCCCGCAGCGCCGGCTGTTCAGTGTGCCTGCAATATTCCGGATCCCTTGCAATCGCTTACGGCCGACAGCCCTATCTGTGAGCCGCGTAACATCGTATTAAAACCGCCAACTTCCCCGCATCGTCCGCGTTCTAATCCGTACATGCCCACGTGATGAAAAGGAGCAAGACATGCAAGGCAAATCCAAGCCGCAGATTCTCAAGCACTTCCTGGCCGCTTCCGCCGCGTTCCTCGTCGCCGGCGGCGCGTTTGCCCAAGCCGCCACCACCGCGCCTGCACCGGCGCCGCGTGGCGGGATGCATCACCACATGGATCACGGCGGTGGCATGTGGATGAAATCGATCGACACCGACGGTGACGGCGCAATTTCCAAGGCCGAGGCCGACGCGCTCTTCAACCGCATCGACACCAACCACGACGGCAAGCTCGACAAGAGCGAGATGGCTGCCTATCGCAAGACGATGATGGAACAGCGTCGCGCCGAGATGCAGAAGGAATTCGATGCCAAGTTCAAGGCGGCTGACAAGAACGGCGATGGCGCGCTGACCAAGGATGAGGCCAAGGCAGGCATGCCGCACCTGGCGGAGCGTTTCGACCAGCTCGACGCGAACCATGACGGCAAGCTGACCCAGGATGAAATCAGGGCCGGCATGCAGAAGATGCATCAGGAACGCATGCAACGCATGCCGCGCGGCCCGGGCGCGCCGGCTGCACCGGGAGCCCCTTCCAGCAGCGGCGGCTGAACCGGTTCGATAGTCCCGGGATGACCGGGACAATGGCTGCGATGCGCGCGCGACCTTCACGGGTCGCGCGTTTTTCTTTTGGCGCCTGTCGCTGACGCCGGCATTTTCGCCGTAAAACGTCGGAACAACCGTAGAATGCCCGCTGCCTGTGCGGCGGGCTTGGCACCATCCTTGCCTTCCCCACGTCGATCGGATGGGTGGGCAAATCCGCCTACCCGGCACCCTGTTTCGCTGAAGGAGTGATGGATACGGCGTCAAATCTGACGGATTCCACAAAAAATTGCGTACTTGTGCACAACTTGCTAAATTTGCGCAAAAAAATTGCAAATAAACATATTGCGGAGCAACGAAATCGTGAGCAAGGTGGAGTTGGACAAGATCGACCGGAAGATCCTGGAGGTCCTGCAGACCAACGGCCGGTTGACCAACCTGGAGGTGGCCGAGCGCGTGAACCTGTCGCCGAGTCCGTGCTTGCGGCGTATCCGCAGGCTGGAGGAGATCGGCGTGATCCGCCAGTACGCGGCGCTGCTCGAGCCCGGCAAGATCGGCCTGGGCCTGCTGGCCTATATCAATGTGCGGCTGGAAAAGCACGGCGGCGCACCGAAGGGCAAGGCGCCGCTCGATCTGTTCCGCGCGGCCATCGGCACCTGGCCGGAAGTCGCGGCGTGCCATGCCATGACGGGCGAAATGGACCTGCTGCTCAAGGTCTATGTCGAGGACATGGAACACTTTGCGCGCTTCATGCAAGAGCAGTTGCTGGCGCACCCGTCCGTGATCGACGTTCGCTCCAGCTTTGCGCTGGAAAGCATCAAGGACACCACCGCATTGCCGGTGGCCGGGGGCTGAGCGCGCGGCCAAAACAAAAACGGCGCATCGTCACGATGCGCCGTCTGGCGTGGGGTCGGTGTCAGGCCGGGCCGCGGTGATATCAGGCGGTGCGCTTCTGCGGCACCATCGAGCGCCAGAAGCGCAGCCCGAAGCGGCGTGCGTCGCGCAGGTTGCGGCGCACCAGGTAGTCTAAATCGGCGACCTGCTCGTCCAGCGCCTCGGTCAGGCGGCTCATGGTGTCCGCAGGCGGCAGTTCCAGGTAGGCGTCGGCTTCGCCGTACGCGTACTGCACCTTCATGCCGGCCTTCTTGGCGATGTGCATCATGGCCGCATTGCGCGACAGGCAGTGCATGTAGAGCGTGCGCACGCTGGTGTTGCGGCCGTGGATGGCGGCGCGCTCGAACAGCGCGCTGCCTATGCCGCGCCCGCGCGCGCTCTTCGACACGGAGACGCCGAATTCCGCCACGCGGCCCTGCGCGTTGTCGCGCAGGTTGGCGAAGTGGCCGACGCCGACCAGCTCGAGCTTCTCGTCATACACACCGAACACGGAATCATGGTCGAAGTCGATGCTGTCGACATACGCTTCGATCACGTGGTTGCCCACGGATTGGCCGAAACGGAGCAGGCGATCCTCCTCGCCCAGGGCGAGGAAATGCTTCAGCAGGCGCGAGCGGTGATGGGCGGCCAGCTCGCGCACCAGAACGGTGGCGCGCTGGGCGGCCTGTGCGGCTTCGGCTGCTTTGCGCAGATCTTCGTCGGTAACGGCGCCGACGGCCTTGCTCAGTTCGAGCGGATTCACGATGTTTCCTTCCCGGTGCAATCCGGTGCAATCAGCGATAAAAATAGCACCGCTGTGGTATTCGTCTAGGCACTTTTCGCATCACTGCGTGCCAGATTAGGGCAAACACTATATTGATGCAATTTGAAAAGTATTGTAGCGGAACTGTCAGTTCGGCGTAAGCTTCCCGCGTCGCAGCAGCGCTGCGCGAACCCGATTTCGATAAAAACCTTCATTAAAATCAAAAACTTGAGAAAATGTGATCGATTGTTTCAGCTGTCCGGCTGTGGATTTGCTGCAACGCCGCATTCCGTTCTGTCGCAGTGCCCCCGCTGCGATAGGTACGCCTGAAATTTCGGACTAAACCGCCGTGACGAAAAGCGAATCTCCGATTGTTGTGATCTATGCGCACCCCACGCCAGGCCGTTCACGGGTCAATCGCCCGTTGGCAAAGGCGCTCGCCTCACAGCCTCACATTGATGTGCGCGACCTCTATTGCCGCTATGTCGATTACGACATCGACGTCGTGGCCGAGCAGCGCGCGCTGGCTGCCGCGGACACGGTAGTTCTGCAATACCCGGTGCACTGGTACAGCGTGCCACCGCTGCTGAAGCTCTGGCTGGATGAAGTGCTGGAGTACGGCTGGGCCTATGGCCCCGGCGGCACGGCGCTGCGCGGCAAATCCATGCTCGCTGTGGCGAGCACCGGCGGGACCTTCGACTCCTATGGGCCGGAAGGCAACCACGGCCATCCGATCGAAGCGTTCCTGCTGCCGCTGGAACAGACGGCGCGCCTGTGCGGCATGGACTGGCTGCCGCCGCAGGTCCTGCACGATGCCGACAACACCGACACTCAGGCGCTGGCCGAGCATATTGCGCACGTTTGCAGGCGCATCGGCGCTCATACGGATAGCCCGGTAGCGGCAGGCGCGGAGGTGCGTGCATGAACCAGCATGATTTCCTGATTGCACTGGTGGTGTTCCTGGTGGCGGCCGTGGTCGCCGTGCCGCTTGCGCGCCGCACCGGGCTTGGCGCGGTGCTGGGGTACCTGCTTGCCGGCGCTGCCATCGGCCCGTTCGCGCTGCGTATGGTGACCAATGTCGAGTCGATCCTGCATTTTTCGGAATTCGGCGTAGTGCTGATGATGTTCGTGATCGGCCTCGAGTTGGAGCCGCGCAAGCTATGGGCGCTGCGGCGGAGCATCTTCGGCTATGGCGGCATCCAGCTGGCGGCGTGCGCGCTGGTGATCGGCATCCTCGCGGCGCTTGTGGGAGCGCCATGGCCAGTGGCGCTCGTGGCGGGGCTCGGGCTGGCGCTGTCATCCACGGCCATTGCGCTGGCCACGCTGGGCGAGCGCAACCTGTTCGGCACGCCTGCGGGTGGGGCGAGCTTCGGCATCCTGCTGTTCCAGGACATCGCGGCGATTCCGATGATCGCGCTGCTGCCGCTGCTGGCAGCAGAGAGCGCGGCCGACGCCAGCGGCGGTGGCTGGCAGTCCGCAGCCAAGGCCGTGGCGGTGATTGCCGCCGTGGTTTTCGGCGGCCGCTACCTCGTCCGTCCGGCCTTGCGCTTCATCGCGCGGACCGATATGCGCGAGATGTTCACTGCGTTCGCGCTGCTGCTGGTGGTGGGCATTGCGCTGATGATGGATGCGGTGGGCCTGTCGATGGCGCTGGGGACTTTCGTCGCCGGCGTGCTGCTGGCCGATTCCGAGTACCGTCATGCGCTCGAGGCCGACCTGGAACCGTTCAAGGGCCTGCTGCTCGGCATGTTCTTCATGGCGGTCGGGATGTCCATCGACTTCGCCGTGCTGGCGCGCGCGCCGGGCACGGTCCTTGGACTGGTGGCTGTGTTCGTAGTCGCCAAGACCGCGGTGCTGATGTTCCTGGGCCGCTATTTCGAGATCGCACGCGGACAGCGGCTGCTGTTCGCGCTGCTGATCTCCCAGGGCGGCGAGTTCGCCTTCGTCGTGTTCGGCGTGGCCGGCACGGCAGGCCTGCTGCCGCGCGAGACCGAGGCGCTGCTGGTGCTGATCGTGGCCTTGTCGATGGTAGCCACGCCCTTGCTGCTGCTGGCTTATGACCGTCTGGTGGCGCCGCGCCTCGGTGTGACCAAGCGCCGTGCGGATGAGGCCATCACGCCGCAGAACAACCCCGTGATGATCGCCGGCTTCGGGCGTTTCGGGCAGATCATCGGCCGCTTGCTGTACGCGCAGGGCGTCGGCGTGACTGTGCTGGACCACGATCCCGACCAGATCGAATTCCTGCGCCAGTACGGCTTCAAGATCTTCTACGGCGACGCCACGCGTCTGGACCTGCTCGAAGCAGCGGGCATTGACAAGGCACGCATCCTGATCGTGGCCATCGACGGCATGGACGACAGCCTGCAACTGATCGACCGCGTGCGCGAGCGCTATCCGGATCTGCAGATCTATGCGCGCGCGCGCCATGTCTCACACATCTACCAGCTCAAGGACCGCGGCGTGAACCTGTTCGAACGCGAGATGTTCGAGGGTTCGCTGATGCTGGGCCGCCGCGTACTGGAAGGGCTGGGCTTCGATCCGGCGGAGGCCCGCAACGTGGCCTTGCGTTTCCGCCGGCACAACATCCAGGCCATCGACCGCTTCTATCCGCATTACACGGACCAGAAGAAGCTGGTGTCGCTGGCGCGCCAGGCGCGCGACGAACTGCAGGAGATGTTCCGCCAGGACCGCGAGCAGCGGCGCCAGCGGGAAGAGGCCGAATGGTCCTGATGGAGGCGCTGGCCCGCGTTCAGCGCCGCGCCAGCAATTCCGCGGACGCGGCGGCCTTGCCCGGCAGGCCGCCTTCGAGCAGGTCCACGACCATATCGGCAAACGCCCCGTAGGACAGCTTGCCGCCCGGCTTGAGCCAGGTGAAGGTCCAGTTGATCATGCCGAACACGGTCATGGTCAGCGCGGTCTGGTTTTCGCGCGTGACGCGCTCCGGGTAGGCGCGCCGCAGCATGCGCGAGAACGCCGCAACCACGTCGCGCTCGCGGCCGAGGATCAGGTCACGCTGTTCCTCGGCCAGGAACTTGACGTCGTTGATCAGCGCGATATGGCGCGTCTGCGAGTTCTCGTACTCGGCCAGGAATGCGCGGATCAGGCTGGCGAAGCTCTCGCGGTCGGTGCGGCCCTGGCGTTCGGAATCGGCCTCGACCTCGGTCACGATCAGCATCAGCCGACGCGTGTAGCGGTCCAGCAGGTCGAACAGGATCGCTTCCTTGCTCTCGTAATAGTGGTACAGGCGCGCCTTCGACGTGCCGCACGCGGCGGCCAGGTCGGCCATCGAGGTGCTTGGGTAGCTGCTGTTGGCAAAGGCGGCGGCCGCCAGTTCCAGGATCTGCTCGCGCTGTGCTTCGAAATCGGGTGCCTTGGTTCGCGCCATGTCGTTCCGGCAGGGAGTGTCCGGGAAGGGGAAATAAGAAGGAGCGGGCTGGTCCGCTAATCCGCTATTCCGTTATTCCGCGCTGGCAATCACGTGCCGGCGCAGCTCGCAGGTATCCAGCGAATCCGCGTTGCCGCGCAGGACCATGCGGCCCATGGAGATCAGCTCGCGGCAGCGCCAGAACACGAACCAGTCGCTGGCCAGCAGGCCTTCGATGGCGCCCATCACGCTGCCCACGACTTCGGCGGCAGGCGTCCACTCGGACGGCGCGCGCTCCATGATGATGTCATCGATGCTGTGGTAGGCCGCTGCCACCAGCGTATTGCCCTTCCACAGCCGCACGTCGGCGTTTTCGCGCACGTTCTGCTGCCATTCGTAGCCGAGCCGGCCCAGGCGCAGCACGGACACCGGCGCGATGGTCGAGAAGCGCCGCGCCAGCCGTGCCGGCGAATACATGCCGATGGCGGCCAGCCCGGCCTGCGGCGGCAGTTCCAGCTCACGCAGGTCCATCGCGACTTCATTGATGCGCTGGGGCGCCTGGTAGAGGTGGAATACGACCCGGCGCAGCATCAGCTGGTCGGCCGCGCTCTGGCCGTGCCAGATCGCGATTTCCATGTCGCTCTGGCGCAGCTTCTGAAGCTGGTCGAGCGCCTGGCGCATTTCGGCGGCGAAATCGATGTCGGTGTGCGGAGCCACGCGTTGCCAGAAACCGGAACGGATCGACCCGGTGCTGTCGACGTCCACGAGCGGGCCCACGGCAAGGTCGTCGCGCAGCACGACCACGGGGTCGGGCCGGGCAGCCTGGGCCAGCGCCTGGCGCAGGGTATTTCCGGCGACATCGCCGTTGACGACGTGGATATATTGCATGGCCGTGATTGTATATGCGTGGGACGGTTCTCAGTCACCTCCAGGCGTCCGCAACGCGCTCCCTTCCCATTGTAATCACGGCGCGACTTGGGCAGCCGGGCGTGCCAGACACCGCGCGCGGCCCGGCGCACGTTTGGCGCGGCGGCTCAGCGTTCGTCGTAGCTGACCACCACGCGGGGCGTGAGCGCGCGCGCCTGGCAGGTCAGGACGAAGCCCTTTTCCATTTCCCACGGCTCCAGCGTGTAGTTCTTTTCCATCTCGACCTGGCCTTCCAGCACCTTGGCCCGGCAGGTGCAACACACGCCGCCCTTGCACGCATAGGGCAGGTCCAGCCCGGCGGCCAGCGCCGTGTCGAGCACTTTGCCGTCCTCCATCGGCAGGCGCATGGTGTGCTGCTTGCCATCGAGCACCACGACCAGCTCGGCCGTGCCGGCGTCGTCGGCATGGGCGTGGGGGGGCGCGCGCTTTTGGCGGTCCACCGGCACACCGAACCGCTCGGCGTGGATGCGGTGCGGATCCAACCCGGCATCGCGCAGCGCGGTTTCGACCTCGTCGATCATCGAGGCCGGTCCGCACACGAACGCCGCATCGATGCCGTCCACCGGGATCAGCGTCTGCAGGAAGGCCGTGACCCGGGCGTGGTCGAGGCGCCCGTGCAGCAGGTCGACTTCCTGCGGCTGGCGCGACAGCACGTGGTACAGCGTGAAGCGCGACAGGTACTGGTTCTTCAGGTCTTCGAGCGCTTCGGAAAAAATGATGCTGTCGACATTGCGGTTGCCATAGACCAGCGTGAAGCGGCTCTGCGGTTCGGCCGCCAGCGCGGTGCGGATCAGCGACAGCACCGGCGTGATGCCGCTGCCCGCGGCAAAGGCGACATAGTGGCGTGCCGCGCCCGCGTCGAGCGGCACATGGAAGCGGCCGTCCGGCGTCATCACATCGATAAGCTGCCCCGGGGCCAGCGTGTCATGGAGGTGGCTCGAAAACACGCCATCCTCGACGAGTTTTACTGCCACTCGCAGCTCACCGCGCTCGGCATAGTCCTGCACGCCGCAGCAGATCGAGTACGAGCGGCGCAGGTCCTGGCCATCGACCGGGGCCTTCAGCGTCAGGAACTGCCCCTGTGTGAAGCGGTAGGCGTCGCGCAGGGTCTCGGGCACTTCGAACGCGATGGAAATCGTGTCGGCCGTCTCGGGGCGCACCTGCGCCACGCGCAGCGGATGGAACTGTGGGGTCATGGCAGCTCGCTCGGGACGGCGGGGTTGGTAACGGTTAGTAGGGTTTGAAGTAGTCGAACGGTTCGCGGCAATCGAGGCAACGGTAAAGCGCCTTGCAGGCCGTCGATGCGAAGCGCGAGATTTCCTGCGTATGGCGGCTGCCGCAGCGCGGACAGGCCACGGTATCCGGTGCGCCGGCGCGGGCGGCGCGCGGCACGAAGCGCAACGGCTGCGTGGCTGGTGCCGCGTCGCATTGCCGCGGCGGCGCAATGCCGAATTCGCGCAGGCGTTCGCGTGCGGCGTCGCTGATCCAGTCGGTCGTCCACGCCGGCGATAGCGCCGTGCGGACGCGCCAGGGCCCGAGTCCTGCCGCGTCGAGGGCCTGGCCGATGTCCTCGGCGATCTGCGACATGGCCGGGCAGCCCGAATACGTCGGCGTGATGGTGACTTCGAGCGTCGCGTCGTCGGCTACGGCAATATCGCGCAGGATGCCGAGGTCCCGAATCGATACCACGGGGATTTCGGGGTCGGGCACCGACTCCAGCGCAGCCCACGCGCGCGTGGTGCGTTCGGCGTCGGAAAGCGCAACAGTGTTCATATCGGGCCCCGTGCTACCACTGCGCGCCAGGATGGGCCCGCGCGAGGCTCTGCATTTCGGCCAGCAGGTAGCTCATATGTTCGGAATGCAGTCCATGCTTGCCAGTCGAAACAAAGGCGTTCGGCACCGGCTTTTCCAGCGTGGCCTCCGCGAGAGTTTCGTCGACCGTCGCTTCCCATGCGTCGCGCAGGTCGGTAGTCGGCACCGCCACGCCCTGCGCGGCGGCGAGCTGCTCCACGTCGTCGCCGGCGAAGCATTCGTTCATGTACGGCATCAGATGGTCAAGCGCGCGCTGCATGCGCAGGTGCGAAGCCTCGGTGCCATCGCCAAGGCGCACCATCCAGCCAGCGGCGTGGTGCAGGTGATAGCGTGCTTCCTTGACCGATTTCGCCGCGATAGCGGCCAGCTCCGCATCGGTACTCGCCTGCAGCACGTTCCACAGTTCCACCATCAGCGCGCTGTACAGGAAGTTGCGCGTGATGGTGACGGCGTAGTCGCGGTCGGTGCTGGCGGTGCCTGCCAGCGGGCCGCTGTGTGGCAACTCGGCCAGCGTCCAGTTGCAGAACTCGCGTTCGGCGCGCCAGTACGCGTAGTTGTCCTCATGGCGCGGCCTGCCGGTCAGCGCGCCTTCCAGCTCGCCGGCATGGGCATAGAGCAGCCGCGCCTGGCCGATCAGGTCCAGGCTGATATTCGCCAGCGCGATGTCTTCTTCCAGCACCGGGCCATGGCCGCACCACTCGGCGTTGCGCTGGCCGAGAATCAGCGCGTTATCGGCGAGCCGCAGCACGTAGCGCAGCGCGGCCGTGCGCTCAGGCGGCAGATGCGACAGCGTGGTGTCGGTCGTCGGGGTCATCATGGTGCCGGGCCCTTACATATGGTTGACTTCGTCGGGTAGCTGGTAGAAGGTCGGATGCCGGTAGATCTTGTCGGCCATCGGGTCGAACAGCTCCGGCTTTTCCTCGGGCGCACTGGCGGTGATCGCGGTGGACGGCACCACCCAGATCGACACACCTTCCTGGCGGCGCGTATAGACGTCGCGCGCCATGTGCAGCGCCTGCTGGGCATCGGTGGCATGCAGGCTGCCGCAATGCTTGTGCTCCAACCCCTGCTTGCTGCGCACGAACACTTCCCACAGCGGCCATTCCTTCTGCGTCATGCTGGTCTCCTTGTCCTTTGCGTCAGGCGGCTTCACGCTGTGTTTCGCGCGCGGCCTGCTTGGCCGCGTGGGCCAGCGCCGCTTCGCGCACCCAGGCGCCGTCTTCGTGGGCTTTCACGCGCGTCGCCAGACGTTCGCGGTTGCACGGGCCATCGCCGTTGATCACGCGCCAGAACTCGTCCCAGTCCAGCGGGCTGTAGTCATAGTGGCCGCGCTCGGCATTCCATTGCAGGCCCGGATCGGGCAGCGTGACGCCCAGCACCTTGGCCTGTTCCACTGTCGCGTCGACAAACTTCTGCCGCAGGTCGTCATTCGAAATCCGCTTGATGCCCCACGCCATGGTCTGCGCGCTGTTGGTGGATGCCGAATCGGGCGGCCCGAACATCATCAGCACCGGAAACCACCAGCGATCGACCGCGTCCTGCACCATCTCGCGCTGGGCGTCGGTGCCGCGCATCATCGCCAGCAGCGCGTCGAACCCCTGGCGCTGATGGAACGACTCTTCCTTGCAGATCCGGATCATGGCGCGCGCGTACGGGCCATACGAGCAACGGCACAGCGGGATCTGGTTCATGATCGCCGCGCCGTCGACAAGCCAGCCGATCACGCCGACATCGGCCCAGGTCAGCGTCGGGTAGTTGAAGATCGATGAATACTTGGCCCGGCCCGTGTGCAGCGCGTCGACCATCTCGTCGCGCGACGTATTGAGCGTCTCCGCGGCGGAATAGAGATAGAGGCCGTGTCCGCCTTCGTCCTGCACCTTGGCCAGCAGGATGGCCTTGCGCTTGAGCGACGGTGCGCGGCTGATCCAGTTGCCTTCGGGAAGCATGCCGACGATTTCGGAGTGCGCGTGCTGGGAGATCTGCCTGACCAGCGTCTTGCGGTAGGCCTGGGGCATCCAGTCCTGCGGCTCGATCTTGCTGTCGGCGGCCATGCGTGCATCGAACGCCGCCTGGCGGCTGGCGTCGTCCGCGGCTGCGGTCACCGAAGCGGGATTGCCGGGCAAATCCAGACTCTGCGTGTACATAGGAGCCTCCTTTGGCAGCGGCTGTCCCGGCTCTGACGGCCGGCTTTGCGCCTGTGGTTCGGCCCCATTATATATAAGCCGACCGGTCGGTCAATTAAATGGCATGGCAGCGGCGTGATGGCAACTTTTGCAATGGCAAGTAAGCCAGGCGCGACATCGGATCCGTGATGGCGGCATATTGGGCCCTGCCCACCGGTACGAAACTTGCGGGGTCTACCCTTCGCCATGACAAACGATGCCCATCCCTCGCTGCTGCGTCCGGGGCACAACTGCTGGCGCGTGGAGCCCTGCACGCGCTTTGCGATGCTGGTCGATGCGGACGCCTATTTCACCGCACTGCGGGAGGCATTGGCACGTGCGGAGCAAACCATCTATATCGTCGGATGGGATATCGACAGCCGCATGCGCCTCGCGCAAGAGGGGCCGGAAGATGGCTTGCCCGCCGAACTGCGCGACTTCCTTCATGCGCTGTGCAAGCGGCGACCTGACCTGCACGTCTACGTGCTGAGCTGGGATTTCGCCATGGTGTTCGCGTTCGAGCGCGAATTCCTGCCCGCGGCACGGCAGCACTGGGAGGCGCACCGGCGCCTGTCGTTCTGCCTGGACGGCAATCATCCGCCCGGTGCGTCGCATCACCAGAAGGTGGTGGTCATTGATCACGCGCTCGCGTTCGTTGGCGGCCTGGACCTCACCATCCGACGCTGGGACACGCCCGAACACCGCGCCGACGAGCCGCTCAGGACCGATCCCGACGGCAAGCCCTACGCGCCATTTCATGACGTGCAGTGCATGGTGGACGGCGACGCGGCGCGCGCGCTCGGCGATCTCGCCGCGGAGCGATGGCTGCGTGCGACGGGTCGCCATGCACGCGTGCCGACGGCGACTGGCGCGGACCCGTGGCCGAGCCGGGTGCCACCGGACGCCACGGATGTACGCGTCGGCATCAGCCGTACCTATCCGGCGCGCGATGATGCGCCCGCCGTCACCGAGATCCGGGAACTCCATACCGATGCGATCGCTGCCGCGCGCGACAGCCTGTATCTCGAAAACCAGTACTTCAGCTCCGCACTGATCGCCGACGCATTCGCGGCCCGGTTACGCGAATCCGACAGCCCTGACATCGCACTCGTCTCGCGCCGGACGGAAAGCGGCTGGCTCGAGGAAGCCAGCATGGGCGTGCTGCGCGCGCGCCTCTGCCGTACCTTGCGCGCCGCGGACTCACACGGTCGCTTCCGGCTTTACTGCCCGCACGTGCCGGGCCTGCGCGATGCCTGCGTCAATGTCCACAGCAAGGTGATGGTCGTTGATGACCGCCTGCTCATGATCGGCTCCGCGAACCTGAGCAACCGGTCTTTCGGACTCGATACCGAATGCAATCTCGTGATCGAATCGAACGGCGACGCGCGCATCGCCGCATCGATCCGCGCCATGCGTGACCGCTTGCTGTGCGAACACCTGGCGGTCTCGCCTGATGCGCTGAATCAGGCGCTGGCCGAGCATCCGCGGCTCAACGATGCACTGCGCTCGCTGCAACGCTCGGAAGACCGGACCCTCGTGCCATTCATGCCCAGTGTCCCGGACGAGGTCGACGCGGCGTTGCCCGACGCCACGCTGCTCGATCCGATGGAGCCGATCGACACCGACCAGGTCATGGCAGAGTTCATCGGCCACGATGCGCGCCCGCGCGCCGCAAGCCACGTGGCGATGCTCGTTGGGTTCCTGCTGGTGCTCGCCGGCGTGGCGTTTGCGTGGCGCTATACGCCACTGCGCGAATGGGCCGATGTCCGCCACCTGCTGGTCCTGATGGAGCGCGTGGACGAGATGCCGCTCGCGCCGCTCGTGATGATGTGCGCCTATGTCGTCGGTGGGATGATGCTGATCCCGGTGACCGTGCTGATCGTGGTCACGGTAGTCGTATTCGGGCCCTTGTATGGCGGCGCGATGGCGCTGGCGGGCACTGTGCTGAGCGCTGCGGTCGGCTACACGGCAGGGCGCCTGTTGGGTCGCAACGCCGTGCAGCGCTTCGGCGGCCGGCGGCTGAACCGGCTCAGCCAGCGCGTAGGCCAGCACGGCGTGCTTGCGATGGTGGCACTCAGGCTGGTGCCAGTCGCGCCGTTCACGCTGGTCAATCTTGTCGTGGGCGCCTCGCGCATCCGCCTGCGCGATTGCCTGCTGGGGACGGCCATCGGCATGTCGCCCGGCATCATTGTCTCGGCGTCATTGGTGGATCGCATTGCCGCCGTAGCGCGCAATCCGGGCGCGCTGACGTTTGCGTGGCTCGCACTGGTGCTGCTCGTGCCCGTGTGTGTGTGGGTGTTGCTGCGGCGAAGACGCGAGCGCCGCCGCCGGACCACACGTGCGCACCAGCCACACGACACAGGCGTGTGCCATTCATGCGGTGTGCGCACCGCGCCGAACGAGAGAACGCGGTGAACGCGCCAGAAGCACCGCTTGCCGCCCGGCATGCCGAGATCGCGGTGGCGAGCTACAACATCCACGGCGGCGTCGGCACCGACGGTCATTTCGTGCCGAAACGCATCTGCGAGGTGCTGCGCGAGTTGCGGGCCGACCTGGTCGCGCTACAGGAAGTGGAAACCCGCGCCACCGGCTTCGATATGCTCGGCTTCCTGTCCAGGCATACTGGGCTGCATGCAATACCAGGCCCGACGCTGGTGCGCGACGATGGCGACTATGGCAATGCCTTGCTGACACGCTATGCGCCGCTGCGCGTGCGGCACATCGATCTCAGTGTGAAAGGGCGCGAACCGCGCGGTGCCATCGATGCACAGCTGCAATGCGACGCGATCGAAGCCGGCACGTTCGCGCTGCGTGTGATTGCCACGCACCTGGGCCTGCTGCCCAGCGAACGCCGCGCACAGGTGCGCCGCCTGCTGACGGCGCTGGCCGAAGTACCCGCCCAGCCGACCATCTTGCTTGGCGATGTCAACGAATGGTTTCTGTGGGGCCGGCCGTTGCGCTGGCTGCATGCCTATTTCGAACGCACGCCGCATGTGTCGACGTTTCCGTCGCGTTGCCCGGTGCTCGCGCTCGACCGCATCTGGACATCGCCGCGCGCGCATCTCGTCGCAGTGTCGAGCCACCGCAGTCCGGTGGCTCGGCTTGCATCCGATCATCTGCCGCTGCTCGCGCAGATGCGGCTGACTTCGCGGTAAGGCACGCTGTTCCAGAGTTGACGATCAGGTCTGTGAGGCGTCCTTCCGTGGACGGCGGACGGCCCTGAGCTTGCCGCTGCTTCCACCGCCGCAGAAGAACCGGTCCGCGCCATCGGACTCAAGCCCCGATACCGCGACGCCCGCAGGCATGTCGAGTCGTTCCAGAACCTCACCCGAGCGTGGGTCGATGCGCCGCAAGTCGCTCTCTTCGCCTTCCCATGTCCCATGCCATAGCTCACCGTCCACCCAGGTGACCCCGGTCACGAAACGGTTGGATTCGATCGTGCGCAGCACCTTGCCGGTGTCGGGATCGATCTGGTGGATCTTCCGTTCGCGGTACTGTCCCACCCAGAGCGATCCTTCGGCCCAGGCCATGCCGGAATCGCCGCCACCGCCTGGGGCCGGAATGGTCGCGAGCACGCGGCCGGTCTGAGGATCGATCTTCTGGATGCGGCTTTCGGAGATCTGGTAAAGGTGCCGCCCGTCGAACGCCGTCCCGGCGTGCGCGGGGACCTCGATGGTGCGCACCGTCTGCCCGCTCGCCGGATCGAGCGCGTTGAGCCTGTCTCCAGAGCCAAACCACACCTGGCGCCCGTCGTAGGTAACGCCATGGATGGCCTCCACGCCGGCAAAGGGCCCGTATTCACGAATGACTTCCGCTGCGGATCGCTTCATGTTCGTGTCCTCGTCACTGGTTGATGTGCGTTTCATGCTAGCTGCCGGGTAGCGGCCCAGGGAGTAACAAGGTCGTCGCGAATCCGGGTATCGGGGGGGTGATCCACCGGCGTGCACGCCCATGGCCGATCGGCTGGACCTTGCCGGTCGCCGCCAGTGCGTCGAGCGCGCGCTGCATGGTGCGCTGGCTCGCGCCGAGCGCCAGCGCCAGGGCGGAGCTTGACCACGACTCTCCGTCCGCGAGGCAGGCGAGCACGGTGGCATAGGCGTCTTCGACCGGCAGCGCCAGCACAACGACTCCGGGCGCGTCACGTGGTGCCAGCGCGTAGCCGTGCCTCGTCGCGGATACGTCAGCGAGCGGCCCGAGTGCAGCGCGTAGCCGTCCGATTTCCACGCGCAGGCGCGCGCGATGCGAGGCATCGGCGAATTTCATCCGGAACGCACGGGCGATCAGCGTGTCGCGGGGCACATCACCCGGCCATGCTTCGGCGAGCGTGCGGGCGAGCGAGAACAGAACCGGCCGCCGGGCCAGCGGAACCAGGGTGGCGGCGTCACGTACGACGAGGCGGCATGCGTCGACGATGAGCGTTCCGGATGCCAGCAGCGCTTCCACCTCATCGAGCATGAGCAGCCGTTCACGGCCGCGAGAGATCCGTCGCGCGGCCGGTGTATCGAGGACACGGGATGCGGCTTCGACCTCCGCCATCAGCGCCGGGATGCCTGCCCGACGGGCTGCGTCCCGGGCACGGGCGAGCGCGGTGTGCGCCACACCGGTTTGCAGTCGCCGGATAGCGATGCCGGCGACTGCAAGTTCGTGCGCGGCGTGCAGGGCAGCCGGAAGAGGTGTGGCGGGGTCAAGGCCGGCAAGCATATGGTCAGCCGCCTCAAGCTGGCCAATCAGCAGCAGGCGGCGCACTTGCAGATAGCGCGCCTGCGCGGCGTTGGCGCGGTCGCCGTGCGCTTCCAGTGTTGCCCGCGCAGCGTCGAGCGCCTTCACAGGCCAGTGCAGGTCGCGTGAAACTAGCGCGATCTCGGCTTCGGCGACAACGCAGCGCGCACGGGCCATGATCTCCTTCGGACCGAAGGCACGTGCAGCCTTGCGCAGCAGCGCCTTCGCGAGCGAAAAATCGCCGAGCTGCGCCATTGCGATCCCGCGCAGTGCGAGCGCTGGCGCATCGTCGCGCAGGGCGACGCGGTTCAGCGCGCCGAGCGGGTCACCGGCCGCCAGCGCACGGGCCGCGGCGGTGATCAGGGAGTCCATCCTAATCCCACCACACTTGTCTTTTCCACCGTTGGAAGGTTGGGCCTAATCTAGCACACGAGATCTGCCGATAGGCCGCTCCGCGTGCCGCTGGCAGCACGTGTAGTATCGTCCTGGCGGCCCTTGCGCCGCCATCCCTTTTTCCTGTCTGTGGAGGTAACGAAGATGACTGGCGCGGCGTACAACAAGATCGTGGTGGCGGTCGACGGCAGCAGCACGTCGACCTTGGCCTTGAACGAGGCGGTTCGGATCGCGGGCCCCGGCGGCGCAACGGTGCTCGCGCTCTATGTGGTTGACAACGCGATGCCGCTCTTCGATGCCGGCTTCTACGATCCGAGCCAGGTGCAGAAGGCAATCGTCGAAAGTGGCCAGCGTGCGCTCGAAGATGCGGCCAGCCGACTGGCAGCCGCCAATGTGAAATACGAAACCCGGCTCGTCAGCGATGCAGCGGTGCCTGGGGACATCGGTGCGTCCATCAACGAGGCTGCCCGCCAGTGGGGCGCCGACCTGCTCGTGATCGGCACGCACGGCCGCCGCGGTGTCCGCAGGCTGGTGCTGGGGAGTGTGGCCGAAGCGTTGATCCGGCAGTCGACCATGCCGGTGCTGCTTGTGCGCGGCGAAGGCGCTGCGGACTGATCCGGTCGGCAGTCCGGAAATCGTTACCCGGCGAAGCGGAAATGTCCGCTGCGCAGCACGATCTCGCGGGCCTCGGTCAGCTCGAACAGGCTTTCCGCCAGTTGTTCGATACGCTGGCGATTGCTGGTGAAGGCCGCCAGCAAGTCTTCTTCGCGCGGAGAACGCGCGCCAAAGTGCGCCTCCAGTGCTTCCGCCGTGACGGAATACTGGGTGGGGCTGCCGTTGACCGTTGCAGGACAGGACAGCCTCAGGCTGGCCGCGCAGTAGGTCGGATTGGCGCGAGGAAACGAGACAGCGGACATGGCGTACCCCTCGTGCGGTCGACGAACGAATGAGAACATTCTAGGACATCGGCTGCTGCGGTAAAGGTGGCCAGATCAAACGCTGGCTGGGACAACCGGATTGCCATTAGGCGCTCCGCGCGTAGCCGAACGGCGCAGCGGCTGACTCCGGCCTTTGCAACGCCTTGGCGACGGCATGCGCGGCGGCAATGTGCGCGTCGGCGTAGTCTGCCTGTTCGGCCAGGAAGCGCTCGAATGGAAGCACCGGCAGGAACTCTGCTGCCTGTCCCTTGTACTCGGAATGGCAGTCGGTCCCGCCGGTCCTATATCCCGGGCGCACCGCGACTTCCGCGAGCCGGGTCTCCAGAGCCGCCAGGGCGGCCTGCACCGGTGCGCGCGGGAGCTCGGCGAACGAACCCGACTCTGCGCCGGCCCGTACCACGCCAGCCAGCGCCGCCATGCGGCGTGCGGTGGCGTGCATCTGTGCATAGGCCTGCGCGGCATCGGGCGACAGTCCGTGGCCATGCTCGTCCCGCGTACGTTCCGCGCGGGTCGATGCCCGTCCGGCCGAGATCCGCAAGGCTTCGAGCCGCGCGGTGCCAGCTGCACCCGAGCGGGCTGCGATAAACGCGGCCCGAAGATAGACGGCATTGACGGCAAGCGCGTCGAAGGCGTGTCGGAACATGCGCGAACGCTCCACACGCGGCGCCAGCACGTAGTAGCTCGCCAACGCGATCAGGCAGCCCAGTGCCGTATCGATGCCCCGCAGGGCGGCAAAGTGGCTGCTGTCGACCGCAGGCGCCCCTATCCATGAGAACAGGATGACCGCCGGCGTCAGGCAGAACGCAAAGCCGGCAGGCTGCGCCGCGAGCCGGCTTGCGTATGCGCCGGACAGGAACAGCGCGCTGATGCCCAACGCTACCGCTGGCTCGGGATGCAACAGGCCAATCGCGCAGGCGAGCAATGCTCCGGCGAGCGATCCGGCGAAGCGCTTGAGCGAGATCTGGCGCGTGGTCTGCAATTGCGGGCTTAGCACCATGATGACGGTGACGGCGACCCAGTAGCCGTGATCCACATGCCACCACTGCGCGGGCAGCAAGCTCAGGCAGCCGCCGAGGGCCAGACGGATCGCATGGCGGCCGGCCAGTGCGTCGCGGGCCGTATGTTCGCGGAGCGCGCCGCGCAGGCGGTCCACGACATGCCACAGGCCGCGGCACGGCCAGGCGAATCCGGCACGCCAGCGTTCGAAGTCCGGGTGCCGCGCCAAGGCCGCCAGCGCTGACTGGTATGGCGGCGGCGCACTGGCGTTGGGCACCGGCGCAACCAGCCGCCGCAGCTCATGCCGGAGTGCCACGCCCAGGGAAGGCAGGTCCGCCGCATGCCGGGCCATCGCGTGGCGGACCTGCTCGTGCGCATCGGCCATGCAGCGCGCGATGTGCCGCAACGGCAGAGAGTGCGCGGGGCCGGCTCGTTCACGCAGTTCCGCCGCGACAATCAGCAGGCCGAACAGGGCATCCGCGATCCCGACGACATACGCGTAGTGGATCAGCGCGTAGGCGTCCCGCAGGTTGCGGCGCGCTTGGATAGCGCGTCGTGCCGCCTCGATATGGTTGCGGATGTCTTGCTTGCAGGCGGTCAACGTCCGCGCATCGCCGCCGTCGGCGAGTGCGGAGGCGAAGCGTTGAAGCGCGGCATAGGCGGCTTCGGTCTCAGGGCGCGGACGCATTTCGCGGCGCGAGGGAATCAGAGCGAGGCAAACCAGGCAGGCGAATGCCCCGCCCCGCAGGTATCCCAGCCCGGAATCCAGCAGGTGGGCGGCGACATCGTGGCTTGCGACAGGCTGCAGGCAGGCGGCGATCAGCACCACATAGAGCAGCTTGGCCGAGATCGCCGCAGCGGGGCCGCGCGTTTCCGCAAAGCCCGCGGCTAGGCCCGCGACCAGCACGACAGGTACAGCGGCAAACGGGCTGAAGGCCACGGCGGCACCGATCGCACTCGCGACTGAGCCACCGATGCCGACTGCGCCAAGGCTCGCAAGACGTTGAGCGGCCGTGCCTTCCCGGTCGGCGAGGCATGTCCAGATGGAGGCGGTCGCGGCCCAAAGGTAGTTTGTCTGACCGCTGAGCCAACCCATGCCGGCGAGAGCGATAAATGAGCCAGCATAGATCAGGCCGCGGCGGATCAGCGCGGGGTCAGGCCAATAGCGAAGCAACAAGGGTAGGACTGGCATAGGCGTGAGCGGGTGCTGTGGCCACTCTACGACAGCGTATGTTGCGATGCAACAAAATCGCGAATTGCTCCCTTGTCTGCAATGATTTGCGCCACTGTTGCCGCCACCACCGTCAATGGTGACTGAAGCGATACATATCCCCGCTGCAGGCACGTCTCGCCCAGAATTCCGATGAGAGCGGGGGCTTATGCCGAAATTTGGGCAAAAAAAACCCGCGCAGTGTTCTGCGCGGGTTGGAATCCACCGAGGTGGTGGAGGAGACAGACTTCACTATACACGTCTTGCTGCGACGCACCAAGCCGACCCTCGGGAATGTTTGCTTTCTGACACAATGTTGTTGTCCTCTTACAACAGATGATGACGAACCACGCTACTGTGCGCCTCATGAGGCGTTTTTGCTATCGAAAAAGATAGGCGGCGCCCACCGCGCAGAAGAGCCCGGCAACGTCAGCAAACAGAGCACACCCAAGCGCATGGCGCGTATTGCGCACATTGACGCTGCCAAAATAGACCGCCAGGACATAGAAGGTGGTTTCGGTCGATCCCTGGATGATGGCAGCCAGCCGCCCCTGGAAGGAGTCGACGCCGT
Source organism: Cupriavidus pinatubonensis (assembly GCF_019602855.1). Classification (GTDB taxonomy): domain Bacteria; phylum Pseudomonadota; class Gammaproteobacteria; order Burkholderiales; family Burkholderiaceae; genus Cupriavidus; species Cupriavidus pinatubonensis. The sequence continues at coordinate 3,605,354 of NZ_CP080767.1, read as the reverse complement.
AAGTGGTCATGACATCGACCATGAGTCCGCGCGCGCCGGCGCCGGAAAGTATTTTCATCAGCCCGACCGGAAGCGCCGGGACGAAATCAGTGTTCAGGCCAAGCCAGGCGAAGCCCGCGGACAGCCACTGCATCAGGATGTCCATGCAACCGGTCGCGCGGAACAGGCCGATCGCGACGAGAATCGCCACCAGATACGGGATGATCTGGACCGCGACGCCGAACCCTTCCTTGGCGCCGTCGATGAATGCCTCGTAGACATTCACGCGGCGTATCGCCCCACATATCAGGAACACGGTGATCAGCGACAGGATGAAACCGCTACCCGCCAGGGCAGTGAGCCGGCTGACCTGGTCTGGCGGCGCGTGGCGAAGCCAGACCAGCAGCCCGCCTACGCCAAGTGCGCCCAGCGCAAAAGCGGCCAGCACCACAGGCCGCAACAGGTTCAGCCGCTGCACCCAGGCAACGGCCAGCAGGCCTGCCAGGAACGAACCGCCAGTCGCCAGCAATGTCGGCAGGAAGATGTCGGCCGCATTGAACCCGACCAGCCCTTGCTTGATCGCGATCGCCTGCCGCATGGCGATGACCGAGGTTGGAATCAGCGTCAGGCCCGCCGTGTTCAGCACGATGAACATGATCTGCGCGTCCGTGGCGACATCCGGGCGCCGGTTCAGCGTCTGCAATTCCCGCATGGCGTTCAGACCCAGCGGCGTCGCCGCGTTGTCCAGCCCGAGCAGGTTGGCCGAGACGTTCATCATCATCGCGCCCTGGGCGGGATGGCCCTGCGGCACGCCGGGGAAGAAGTGTCGCAGAAGCGGGTTGACAAGTCTGGCGAAGGCGTCGACCACGCCGGCCCGCTCGCCGATGCGCATGATGCCAAGCCACAGACTCATCACGCCGGCCAGTCCCAGTGAAATCTCGAACGCCGTGCGGGCGCTGTCGAACAGGCTGGCCAGCATGGCGGGAAATACGGCGAGGTCGCCGTTCGCGAGCCGAATGCAGGCAGCCAGGAACGCAATCAGGAAGAAGCCGAGCCAGACGAAATTCAGGACCATCGGAAATAGGAGCAGAGAGGGAGCGCCGCCGTGGGGCGGCGGCCCCGCGCGGATAACTGTGGCAGTGGAAGCTGTGTCAGCCGATCACTGCGCCGCGCTCGGCGAGTAAATCGCGCAGTACCGAGCGGTGGCAATGCGCTTCATCCTCGCAATAGCAACCGATCGAGAAGTTGGTCTGGTGTGACAGGGCCGCGAGCAGGTCTAGCGTACGGCTGGCATCGGGTCCGGCCATTTCCTTGCGGAAATGCCTGACGAAGGTGCGCCAGGCCTTGTCGTCCGTGGCCGCGAGCGCCTGGGCAACCAGTTCTGGCGTCGGTGATAGGACGGGATACCAGACGTCATAGAAATCGCGGCTCGCGAATTCCGCCTTTGGCACGCCGCGGGGCGGTCGTCGGACAGTGCCGATGCGAAGCCCTTCATCGGCGGCGCGGGGGGATCCCAGTCGAACGATCCGGATTGTCATGGAAGTTTCCGCCTGGGCGGTAGCGCTTGGTCAGGCCTTGATCATGAATCATCGTGTCGTGCATGACAAACATCCGCACCTCCGCCATTGCATTCCTCTACCAAGTCGCTCGGGGAGCCACACACCAATAGGCACTCTATATAGAGAAGCCTCGATTTGGTCCGGTAGCCTAAGCTGAAAGAGAATAAGTGCGGCGGTCGCCGCTTTATGGGGTTTGGCGATTTATTTCACCAAACCGCTTGCCAAGGGTGATTTGCTGCCGTACTATTCGCTCCCTCGCAACACAACGCGGCGCTGCAAGGCAGGGCTGGCAAGGGCTGCGGGGCAACTGGGTGGTTTGGAGCGAGGGGTTTAGCGCGACGAACCGAAGCAAAAAAAAGTGCTGACCCGGTTGACGAAACGAAGAAAGTTCTGCATAATCTCGTTTCTCTGCTGCTGACGCAGCGACGCAAACGGCAAAGCCGGTAGCGTGGCCTGAAAGGGCGGGTTCTTTAACAACCAAACAACCGATAAGTGTGGGCGCTGGGTAGCGGACGCACGAAGTCTTCGGACTTCGGAGCTTCAAAAGTTATCAGTGCTCGCACAGCAAAACGTGACTGGGTCTACGGATCTGGTCAGTCAGTTTTCTGAGAGTGAGCGACCGCTCGAAAGAGCGAGGACCTTCGGGTCCACACAGAGATTGAACTGAAGAGTTTGATCCTGGCTCAGATTGAACGCTGGCGGCATGCCTTACACATGCAAGTCGAACGGCAGCACGGGCTTCGGCCTGGTGGCGAGTGGCGAACGGGTGAGTAATACATCGGAACGTGCCCTGTCGTGGGGGATAACTAGTCGAAAGATTAGCTAATACCGCATACGACCTGAGGGTGAAAGCGGGGGACCGGTAACGGCCTCGCGCGATAGGAGCGGCCGATGTCTGATTAGCTAGTTGGTGGGGTAAGAGCCTACCAAGGCGACGATCAGTAGCTGGTCTGAGAGGACGATCAGCCACACTGGGACTGAGACACGGCCCAGACTCCTACGGGAGGCAGCAGTGGGGAATTTTGGACAATGGGGGCAACCCTGATCCAGCAATGCCGCGTGTGTGAAGAAGGCCTTCGGGTTGTAAAGCACTTTTGTCCGGAAAGAAAACCCTTGCCCTAATACGGTGGGGGGATGACGGTACCGGAAGAATAAGCACCGGCTAACTACGTGCCAGCAGCCGCGGTAATACGTAGGGTGCGAGCGTTAATCGGAATTACTGGGCGTAAAGCGTGCGCAGGCGGTTTTGTAAGACAGGCGTGAAATCCCCGGGCTTAACCTGGGAATGGCGCTTGTGACTGCAAGGCTAGAGTGTGTCAGAGGGGGGTAGAATTCCACGTGTAGCAGTGAAATGCGTAGAGATGTGGAGGAATACCGATGGCGAAGGCAGCCCCCTGGGACATGACTGACGCTCATGCACGAAAGCGTGGGGAGCAAACAGGATTAGATACCCTGGTAGTCCACGCCCTAAACGATGTCAACTAGTTGTTGGGGATTCATTTCTTCAGTAACGTAGCTAACGCGTGAAGTTGACCGCCTGGGGAGTACGGTCGCAAGATTAAAACTCAAAGGAATTGACGGGGACCCGCACAAGCGGTGGATGATGTGGATTAATTCGATGCAACGCGAAAAACCTTACCTACCCTTGACATGCCACTAACGAAGCAGAGATGCATTAGGTGCCCGAAAGGGAAAGTGGACACAGGTGCTGCATGGCTGTCGTCAGCTCGTGTCGTGAGATGTTGGGTTAAGTCCCGCAACGAGCGCAACCCTTGTCTCTAGTTGCTACGAAAGGGCACTCTAGAGAGACTGCCGGTGACAAACCGGAGGAAGGTGGGGATGACGTCAAGTCCTCATGGCCCTTATGGGTAGGGCTTCACACGTCATACAATGGTGCGTACAGAGGGTTGCCAACCCGCGAGGGGGAGCCAATCCCAGAAAACGCATCGTAGTCCGGATCGTAGTCTGCAACTCGACTACGTGAAGCTGGAATCGCTAGTAATCGCGGATCAGCATGCCGCGGTGAATACGTTCCCGGGTCTTGTACACACCGCCCGTCACACCATGGGAGTGGGTTTTGCCAGAAGTAGTTAGCCTAACCGCAAGGAGGGCGATTACCACGGCAGGGTTCATGACTGGGGTGAAGTCGTAACAAGGTAGCCGTATCGGAAGGTGCGGCTGGATCACCTCCTTTCCAGAGGCGCGCGTTCTGCGTGCTCAGTGTCCACACTTATCGGTTTGTTTGCTGTTACAGCCAAGGGTCTGTAGCTCAGGTGGTTAGAGCACCGTCTTGATAAGGCGGGGGTCGTAGGTTCAAGTCCTACCAGACCCACCAAGTTATCCGAGGGGGGATTAGCTCAGCTGGGAGAGCACCTGCTTTGCAAGCAGGGGGTCGTCGGTTCGATCCCGTCATCCTCCACCACCGCTTACGAGCGGGACGGAAGTACCTTGGTTTGGTTGGCCAAATGCAAGCGCTCTGCAGAAGAGTGTTTGCATTTGGCATTGCCAAGCGATCGCAAGATCGGCTGTTCTTTAACAATATGGGATGTAGTAAAGGTGTCGCGCGAGCGTTGATGAGACGCTCAGTTGTATAACGCGATACCGGGTTGTGATTGTATCAACCAAAGTATTTAAGTGATCGAAAGATGACTTGGAATACGGCACAAATGCGAGAACTCAACCTGTAGCGAGACGGTGTCCTTGAGACACACTTGTTATAGGGTCAAGCGAACAAGTGCATGTGGTGGATGCCTTGGCGATCACAGGCGATGAAGGACGCGGTAGCCTGCGAAAAGCTTCGGGGAGCTGGCAAACGAGCTTTGATCCGGAGATGTCCGAATGGGGAAACCCGGCCCGAATGGGTCATCCCACACTGAATTCATAGGTGTGGGAAGCGAACGCGGCGAACTGAAACATCTAAGTAGCTGCAGGAACAGAAATCAACCGAGATTCCCAAAGTAGTGGCGAACGAAATGGGAAGAGCCTTGTACTCTTTAGCAGTGTTGTTAGCAGAACGGGATGGAAAGCCCGGCCGTAGCAGGTGATAGCCCTGTATGCGAAAACAGCGTTGTGGAACTAGGTGTACGACAAGTAGGGCGGGACACGTGAAATCCTGTCTGAAGATGGGGGGACCATCCTCCAAGGCTAAATACTCGTGATCGACCGATAGTGAACCAGTACCGTGAGGGAAAGGCGAAAAGAACCCCGGGAGGGGAGTGAAATAGATCCTGAAACCGCATGCATACAAACAGTCGGAGCCTCGTAAGGGGTGACGGCGTACCTTTTGTATAATGGGTCAGCGACTTACATTCAGTGGCGAGCTTAACCGATTAGGGCAGGCGTAGCGAAAGCGAGTCCGAACAGGGCGATTAGTCGCTGGGTGTAGACCCGAAACCAGATGATCTATCCATGGCCAGGTTGAAGGTGCGGTAACACGTACTGGAGGACCGAACCCACTAACGTTGAAAAGTTAGGGGATGAGCTGTGGATAGGGGTGAAAGGCTAAACAAATCTGGAAATAGCTGGTTCTCTCCGAAAACTATTTAGGTAGTGCCTCGTGTCTCACCTTCGGGGGTAGAGCACTGTCATGGTTGGGGGGTCTATTGCTGATTACCCCGCCATAGCAAACTCCGAATACCGAAGAGTGCAATCACGGGAGACAGACATCGGGTGCTAACGTCCGGTGTCAAGAGGGAAACAACCCAGACCGCCAGCTAAGGTCCCCAAATATGGCTAAGTGGGAAACGAAGTGGGAAGGCTAAAACAGTCAGGAGGTTGGCTTAGAAGCAGCCACCCTTTAAAGAAAGCGTAATAGCTCACTGATCGAGTCGTCCTGCGCGGAAGATGTAACGGGGCTAAGCCATATACCGAAGCTGCGGACGCACAGCAATGTGCGTGGTAGGAGAGCGTTCCGTAAGCCTGTGAAGGTGTCTTGTAAAGGATGCTGGAGGTATCGGAAGTGCGAATGCTGACATGAGTAGCGATAAAGGGGGTGAAAGGCCCCCTCGCCGTAAGCCCAAGGTTTCCTACGCAACGTTCATCGGCGTAGGGTGAGTCGGCCCCTAAGGCGAGGCAGAGATGCGTAGCTGATGGGAAGCAGGTTAATATTCCTGCACCGTCGTATGATGCGATGGGGGGACGGATCGCGGAAGGTTGTCCGGGTGTTGGAAGTCCCGGTCCCTGCAGTGGAGAAGGCGCTTAGGCAAATCCGGGCGCGCAATTCAAGGCTGTGGGGCGAGTGAGCTAGGCTCGCGAAGCAATTGGAAGTGGTTCCAAGAAAAGCCTCTAAGCTTCAGTCATACGAGACCGTACCGCAAACCGACACAGGTGGGCGAGATGAGTATTCTAAGGCGCTTGAGAGAACTCGGGAGAAGGAACTCGGCAAATTGGTACCGTAACTTCGGGATAAGGTACGCCCTGGTAGCTTGACTGGCCTGCGCCAGAAGGGTGAAGGGGTTGCAATAAAATGGTGGCTGCGACTGTTTAATAAAAACACAGCACTCTGCAAACACGAAAGTGGACGTATAGGGTGTGACGCCTGCCCGGTGCCGGAAGATTAAATGATGGGGTGCAAGCTCTTGATTGAAGTCCCGGTAAACGGCGGCCGTAACTATAACGGTCCTAAGGTAGCGAAATTCCTTGTCGGGTAAGTTCCGACCTGCACGAATGGCGTAACGATGGCCACACTGTCTCCTCCCGAGACTCAGCGAAGTTGAAGTGTTTGTGATGATGCAATCTCCCCGCGGCTAGACGGAAAGACCCCATGAACCTTTACTGTAGCTTTGCATTGGACTTTGAACCGATCTGTGTAGGATAGGTGGGAGGCTTTGAAGCGTGGACGCTAGTTCACGTGGAGCCGTCCTTGAAATACCACCCTGGTTTGTTTGAGGTTCTAACCTTGGCCCGTGAATCCGGGTCGGGGACAGTGCATGGTAGGCAGTTTGACTGGGGCGGTCTCCTCCCAAAGTGTAACGGAGGAGTTCGAAGGTACGCTTGGTACGGTCGGACATCGTACCTAAAGTGCAATGGCAAAAGCGTGCTTAACTGCGAGACCGACAAGTCGAGCAGGTGCGAAAGCAGGACATAGTGATCCGGTGGTTCTGAATGGAAGGGCCATCGCTCAACGGATAAAAGGTACTCTGGGGATAACAGGCTGATACCGCCCAAGAGTTCATATCGACGGCGGTGTTTGGCACCTCGATGTCGGCTCATCTCATCCTGGGGCTGTAGCCGGTCCCAAGGGTATGGCTGTTCGCCATTTAAAGAGGTACGTGAGCTGGGTTTAAAACGTCGTGAGACAGTTTGGTCCCTATCTGCCGTGGGCGTTGGAATCTTGACGGGGGCTGCTCCTAGTACGAGAGGACCGGAGTGGACGTACCGCTGGTGTACCTGTTGTCTCGCCAGAGGCATCGCAGGGTAGCTATGTACGGAAGAGATAACCGCTGAAAGCATCTAAGCGGGAAACTCGCCTGAAGATGAGGATTCCCTGGAGGCTTGACCTCCTTGAAGGGTCGTTCGAGACCAGGACGTTGATAGGCTGGGTGTGGAAGCGCAGTAATGCGTTAAGCTAACCAGTACTAATTGCCCGTAAGGCTTGATCCTATAACCAGTGTGTTTTAGCCTGGTGAGTCAATCGCCTTGTGCCGATACAGCACAACCCGACGCTACAAAACTACATCCCGAATTGGTGAGGTTGACCATGTCAGCCTCACAACCCCTTATGCCTGGTGACCATAGCGAGTTGGAACCACCCCTTCCCATCCCGAACAGGTCCGTGAAACGACTCCGCGCCGATGATAGTGCGGATTACCCGTGTGAAAGTAGGTCATCGCCAGGCTCTTATACCCAAAACCCCTCGACAGCGTGTGCTGCGAGGGGTTTTGTCTTTTGTGGCGCCGCTGACGGACTCTGAAGTCCTTTCTGCAGCTCATTCCCTGGGCCGACAGGCTTGCCGGATTGGCCTCCAACGGCCTTCAGGAGGCCGTTTTTAGCCTCCCTATAGGGTGAGAACGCAGAAATTTAAACTGTGTTTGTGGGTTGCCATAGCCAGTGCCAGCGTGCCCGGCAGTGGCCAGCTCGATGGTCCGGTCGATGTACTCCGCAACGGAAAGTGCTTGACAGGCGAGGCGAGAGGTACCATAATCGATAGTTCTCTGCGGAGAGGTGCCCGAGTGGCTAAAGGGGGCAGACTGTAAATCTGTTGGCTTACGCCTACGCTGGTTCGAATCCAGCCCTCTCCACCAGAATGCAAGACAGTGACTGGCTAACAAGGCCGGTGAAGCAAAGAGAACCGGGCGGGTGTAGCTCAATGGTAGAGCAGAAGCCTTCCAAGCTTACGACGAGGGTTCGATTCCCTTCACCCGCTCCAAACAACGCGGTTGCTGTCGACAAGTAATACGTCTAGTTTTGCCCATGTGGCTCAGTGGTAGAGCACTCCCTTGGTAAGGGAGAGGTCGGCAGTTCGATCCTGCCCATGGGCACCAAATACCGCACTGGCAATATCGCTACCAGACAGGAGTCGCGAAATGGCAAAGGAAAAGTTCGAGCGGACTAAGCCGCACGTGAACGTTGGTACGATTGGTCACGTTGACCATGGCAAGACCACGCTGACCGCAGCGATCGCCACGGTGCTGGCAGCGAAGTTCGGCGGTGCCGCCAAGAAGTACGACGAAATCGACGCAGCGCCGGAAGAGAAGGCACGCGGTATTACCATCAATACCGCCCACGTCGAATACGAAACGGCCAACCGCCACTACGCGCACGTTGACTGCCCGGGCCACGCCGACTACGTGAAGAACATGATCACGGGTGCCGCCCAGATGGACGGCGCGATCCTGGTTTGCTCGGCCGCTGACGGCCCGATGCCGCAAACGCGTGAGCACATCCTGCTGGCCCGCCAGGTTGGCGTGCCGTACATCATCGTGTTCCTGAACAAGTGCGACATGGTGGACGACGCTGAACTGCTCGAGCTGGTCGAGATGGAAGTTCGCGAACTGCTGTCGAAGTACGAATTCCCCGGCGACGACACCCCGATCATCAAGGGTTCGGCCAAGCTGGCGCTGGAAGGCGACAAGGGCGAGCTGGGCGAAGTGGCCATCATGAACCTGGCCGACGCGCTGGACACCTACATCCCGACGCCGGAGCGTGCCGTTGACGGTACCTTCCTGATGCCGGTGGAAGACGTGTTCTCGATCTCGGGTCGTGGCACCGTGGTGACCGGCCGTATCGAGCGCGGCGTGATCAAGGTCGGCGAAGAAATCGAAATCGTCGGTATCCGCCCGACCGTGAAGACCACCTGCACCGGCGTGGAAATGTTCCGCAAGCTGCTGGACCAGGGCCAAGCTGGCGACAACGTCGGCCTGCTGCTGCGCGGTACCAAGCGTGAAGACGTCGAGCGCGGCCAAGTGCTGTGCAAGCCGGGTTCGATCAAGCCGCACACCCACTTCACCGGTGAGGTGTACATCCTGTCGAAGGACGAAGGCGGCCGTCACACCCCGTTCTTCAACAACTACCGCCCGCAGTTCTACTTCCGTACCACCGACGTGACCGGCTCGATCGAGCTGCCGGCGGACAAGGAAATGGTGATGCCGGGTGATAACGTGTCGATCACCGTCAAGCTGATCGCCCCGATCGCCATGGAAGAAGGTCTGCGCTTCGCTATCCGTGAAGGCGGCCGTACCGTCGGCGCCGGCGTCGTGGCCAAGATCCTCGACTAAGTAGCATCAGGCGAACGCGGCACCAACCGGTCGCGTTCGTTGCCAGAGGGATTGGCAGCATTGCTGATCCCAAAGTAGTTTTAGGGGTATAGCTCAACTGGCAGAGCGTCGGTCTCCAAAACCGAAGGTTGGGGGTTCGATTCCCTCTGCCCCTGCCAAATCAATCAGCCGCGTCGCGAGACACCATCGTGACGCGGCTTAGTCTCGTTTGCGAAACATGGCCAATCCCAATGTCGAAACCGTAAACGCCAACAGCGGCAAGTGGTTGCTTGGTGTCGCGGTGCTGCTTGTGGTTGCCGGCGTCATCGGTTTCTATGCACTGGCACAGCAACCGTCTTATGTACGTGGCGCCGCACTGTTCGCGGGTATCGCGCTGGGTGTAGTCGTTGCGCTGGTGTCCGCACCTGGCAAGGACTTCATTGGATTCGCCAAGGAATCGTACCGGGAAGTTCGCAAGGTCGTCTGGCCGACGCGCAAGGAAGCCGGGCAGATGACCGGCCTGGTATTCGCCTTCGTCGTGATCATGGCCCTGTTCCTGTGGTCGGCAGACAAGCTCATCGAGTGGGTCATCTTTTCGCTCGTACTGGGCTGGAAATAAGAGGTAGCGCATGACGGATAACGCCCAGCAGGAAAACACCGCCGCGGAATCGCCTTCGTCGAAGAAGCGCTGGTATGTCGTGCACGCCTACTCCGGCATGGAGAAGAGTGTGCAACGCGCGCTGCAGGAGCGCATCGAGCGCGCCGAGATGCAGGACAAGTTCGGCCGCATCCTGGTGCCCTCGGAAGAAGTCGTGGAAATCAAGGGTGGCCACAAGTCGGTCACCGAACGTCGTTTCTTCCCGGGCTACGTCCTGGTCGAGATGGAAATGACGGACGAAACCTGGCACCTGGTGAAGAACACCAGCAAGGTCACCGGTTTCGTGGGCGGTGCCCGCAACCGCCCGAGCCCGATTTCGCAGCGCGAAGTCGACAAGATCATGACCCAGATGCAGGAAGGGGTCGAGAAGCCGCGTCCCAAGACGCTCTTCGAAGTGGGCGAAATGGTGCGCGTCAAGGACGGCCCGTTCACCGACTTCAACGGCAACGTGGAAGAAGTGAACTACGAGAAGTCGCGTCTGCGCGTCTCGGTCACGATCTTCGGACGTGCTACCCCTGTCGAACTGGAGTTCGGTCAGGTCGAGAAGGTGTAAGGAATTTGCCGGTTGCCTGGCCGCAAGGCCGGCAGCGGGCAAAGGGCGCAGCCAGGTGCTGCGCCAAGAGGAGCGTGAGGCCGTACCGACGGTACGGCGACAGCGCGTTACGACTCAACAGGATCATCTCCGTGAAACGGAGTGATCTGGATTGGAGTAAAGATGGCCAAGAAGATTATTGGCTTTATCAAGCTGCAGATTCCGGCTGGTAAGGCAAATCCCTCCCCGCCCGTTGGTCCCGCACTGGGTCAGCGTGGTCTGAACATCATGGAGTTCTGCAAGGCGTTCAACGCCCAGACCCAAGGCATGGAGCCTGGTCTGCCGGTGCCGGTGGTGATTACCGCTTTCGCCGACAAGAGCTTCACCTTCGTGATGAAGTCGCCCCCGGCGACGGTGCTGATCAAGAAGGCCGCTGGCGTGACCAAGGGTTCGCCGAAGCCGCACACCGACAAGGTTGGCAAGATCACCCGCGCCCAGGCTGAAGAAATCGCCAAGGCCAAGAACGCTGACCTGACCGCCGCCGATCTGGACGCCGCCGTGCGTACCATCGCCGGTTCGGCTCGCTCGATGGGCATCACCGTGGAGGGTCTGTAAATGGCTAAGGTTTCCAAGCGCGTCGCCGCCAACAAGGCGAAGATCGAGCGTACCAAGTTTTACCCGATCGACGAGGCCCTGGGCCTGGTGAAGGGCTGCGCTTCGGCGAAGTTCGACGAGTCGATCGACGTTGCCGTTCAACTTGGCATCGATGCCAAGAAGTCGGACCAGGTTGTCCGTGGTTCCGTGGTGCTGCCTGCCGGTACCGGCAAGTCGGTGCGCGTGGCCGTGTTCGCCCAGGGCGACAAGGCCGAGGCCGCCAAGGCCGCCGGTGCTGACATCGTTGGCATGGAAGACCTGGCCGAGCAAGTCAAGGCCGGCAACCTGAACTTCGACGTCGTGATCGCTTCGCCGGACACGATGCGTATCGTCGGTACGCTGGGTCAGATCCTGGGCCCGCGCGGCCTGATGCCGAACCCGAAGGTTGGCACCGTAACACCGGACGTGGCCCAGGCTGTGAAGAACGCCAAGGCTGGTCAGGTTCAGTTCCGTGTCGACAAGGCCGGTATCATTCACGCCACCATCGGCCGCCGTTCGTTCGAAGACACCGCGCTGAAGAGCAACCTGGCTGCGCTGCTGGACGCGCTGGTCAAGGCCAAGCCGGCTACGAGCAAGGGCGTGTACCTGCGCAAGATCGCCGTGTCGTCCACCATGGGCGTTGGCGTGCGCGTCGAGCAGGCTTCGCTGTCGGCCTGAGCTGACGGCACTCGGTTGACCGGAACCCGATAACGCTGGTCAGCTGCAAGAATTGAAGGTTCCTGCCACGCGCGGGAACCGTCTCCGGACCGCGAGGAATGGAGCAAGGCTTTGGGCAGTGGTGCCCGCCGCAGGCGAAAGCCGCGGCAGGCATCGCTGGTTATCAAAGACCGCTGGTGTCCACGCCGCTGTAGTCAGGGGGTGTGGGCTTAATCGGAAGGTGCGTGCGTAACGGGGCAACCCGCTGCGACGATCTCCGGCCCGCCAGCGCAGATGGCGCACCCGAAGGGAATGAGGAAGCCGGGTTTCGATCCGGGTGATTCGGGCCAATCGGTCGCCGTTCGTATGGACTGATGCGCGTCGCAAGACAAGCATCGTTTTGGAGCTAAACCGTGCCACTCAATATTGAAGATAAGAAGGCCGTCGTTGCTGAGGTTTCGGCGCAAGTCGCCAAAGCCCAGACCATCGTCGTGGCCGAATATCGCGGCATTGCGGTTGGCGATCTGACCAAGCTGCGTGCTACCGCCCGTCAGCAAGGCGTCTACCTGCGCGTTCTGAAGAACACGCTGGCCCGCCGCGCTGTGGAAGGTACGCCGTTTGCTGGCCTCGCAGAGCAAATGACCGGTCCGCTGATCTACGGTATTTCCGAAGATGCAGTGGCCTCGGCCAAGGTTCTCAACGACTTTGCCAAGACCAACGACAAGCTGGTCCTGCGCGCTGGGTCGTATGACGGCAAGGTGCTCGACGTCAACGCCGTCAAGGCGCTGGCCTCGATCCCGAGCCGCGACGAACTGATTGCTCAGCTGCTTGGCGTGATGCAGGCACCGGTGTCGGGCTTTGCCCGTCTGCTGGGTGCACTGGCCGCCAAGAAGAGCGAAGGCGCTCCCGCGGAAGCGGAAGCCCCGGCTGCTTAAGGCTGCGTACAGATCGGGCATACCGATCGCAATACCGATACCGAATCAAATTTAGGAGTAATCCAAATGGCAATCACCAAAGACGACATCCTGGAAGCCGTTGGCGCGATGTCCGTGATGGAACTGAACGACCTGGTTAAGGCGTTCGAAGAGAAGTTTGGCGTGTCCGCCGCTGCAATGGCCGTGGCTGCTGCCCCGGGCGCTGGCGGTGCTGCTGCTGCCGAAGAGCAGACCGAGTTCAACGTGATCCTGGCTGAAGTCGGCGCCAACAAGGTCGGCGTGATTAAGGCCGTTCGCGAAATCACCGGTCTGGGCCTGAAGGAAGCCAAGGACCTGGTCGATGGCGCACCGAAGGCCGTCAAGGAAGGCGTGGACAAGGCCGCTGCTGCCGAAGCCAAGAAGAAGCTGGAAGACGCTGGCGCGAAGGTCGACGTCAAGTAAGCATTGCCTGCGTGCCATTCCGGCACGCAAATGGGGCTGGCAAAGGGAAATTCCCGGCGCCAGCCTTTTTGCGCTTGTGCGAGTGTGTTTTATTGGCCACTCGCTACCGGCGAAATGTGATTTATTGGTTGTTTGAAGCGGGATAAACTCCCGATGTTCCAGCAGACGCCAAACATCAGTGGCAAACTACCGTGTTGCTGCTGATGTTTGTCTTCTGAACCGACTGCAGAAGACAAGTTTGGTCGGGTGTCCCCCGGGCGAGTACAGGCTTTGCGCCAATGCAATGACCACACCGCCCGCAGCGTGCGGACACCGTCAGCCAGAGGTTGGTAGCGGCCAACCGCCAAATCCCCTCCCAGTCGCTGAACACCTCAGGCGTGGCCAGGTCCAGCCGCCCTGCGATGATTCGGAGATCCCATGGCGTACAGCTTCACCGAAAAGAAGCGCATTCGCAAATCCTTTGCGAAGCGCGCGACGGTTCATCAGGTTCCATTCCTGCTTGCAACCCAGATTGAATCCTACACCCAGTTCTTGCAAGCGGAAACGCCGGCCGCGCGTCGCAAGACCGAAGGCCTGCAGGCCGCTTTCAACGCGATTTTCCCGATTGCCTCCCATAACGGGCTTGCCCGTATGGAGTTTGTCTCGTATCACCTTTCCAACCCGCCGTTTGACGTCAAGGAATGCCAGCAGCGTGGCCTGACGTTCCACTCGGCCCTGCGCGCGAAGGTCCGCCTGATCATCAACGATCGCGAGAACCCGGGCAAGGTCAAGGAAGTGAAGGAGCAGGAAGTGTACATGGGCGAGATTCCGCTCATGACCTCGACCGGCTCGTTCGTGATCAACGGCACCGAGCGTGTCATCGTCTCGCAGCTGCACCGCTCGCCGGGCGTGTTCTTCGAGCACGACAAGGGCAAGACCCACAGCTCGGGCAAGCTGCTCTTCTCCGCACGTATCATCCCTTACCGTGGTTCGTGGCTGGACTTCGAATTCGATCCGAAGGACATCCTGTACTTCCGCGTCGACCGCCGCCGCAAGATGCCGGTGACGATCCTGCTGAAGTCGATCGGCCTGACGCCGGAGCAGATCCTCGCGCACTTCTTCGTGTTCGACAACTTCACGCTGCAGTCGGAAGGCGCGCAGCTCGAGTTCGTGCCCGAGCGCCTGCGCGGTGAAGTCGCGCGCTTCGACATCGCGGACAAGAACGGCCGCGTGGTCGTCGAGAAGGACAAGCGGATCAACGCCAAGCACATCCGTGACCTGGACTCGGCTGGCACCAAGCTGATCAGCGTGCCGGAAGACTATCTGCTGGGCCGCGTGCTGGCCAAGAACATCATCGACCCGGACACCGGTGAGGTGATCGCCAACGCCAACGACGAGCTGACCGAAACTGTTCTCGAGAACCTGCGCGAAGCCGGCGTCAAGCAGATCCAGACCCTGTACACCAACGATCTGGACCAGGGCCCGTACATGTCGCAGACGCTGCGCGTGGACGAGACCGCCGACCAGACCGCTGCGCGTATCGCGATCTACCGCATGATGCGCCCCGGCGAGCCGCCGACCGAAGAAGCCGTGGAAGCGCTGTTCCAGCGCCTGTTCTACAGCGAAGAGTCGTACGACCTGTCGCGCGTGGGCCGCATGAAGGTCAACAGCCGTCTGTCGCGCCCGAGCGGCGAGGGCAGCATGGTGCTGCAGGACGAGGACATCCTCGAGACCATCAAGATCCTGGTCAACCTGCGTAACGGCAAGGGCGAAGTCGACGATATCGACCACCTGGGCAACCGCCGCGTGCGTTGCGTCGGCGAACTGGCCGAGAACCAGTTCCGTGCCGGCCTGTCGCGCGTGGAGCGCGCCGTCAAGGAACGTCTGGGCCAGGCCGAGACCGAGAACCTGATGCCGCACGACCTGATCAACTCGAAGCCGATTTCGTCGGCGATTCGCGAGTTCTTCGGTTCGTCGCAGCTGTCGCAGTTCATGGACCAGACCAACCCGCTGTCGGAAATCACCCACAAGCGCCGTGTTTCGGCCCTTGGCCCGGGCGGTCTGACGCGCGAGCGTGCCGGCTTTGAAGTCCGTGACGTGCACCCGACCCACTATGGCCGCGTGTGCCCGATCGAAACGCCGGAAGGTCCGAACATTGGTCTGATCAACTCGCTGGCACTGTATGCGCGCCTGAACGAGTACGGCTTCCTGGAAACGCCGTACCGCAAGGTCGAGAACAGCAAGCTGACCGACCAGGTCGACTACTTGTCCGCGATCGAGGAAGGCAAGTACGTGGTGGCGCAGGCCAACGCGACCGTCGACGCCGAGGGCAACCTGACCGACGAACTGGTGTCGGCACGTGAAGGTTCCGAGCGTGAAACCCGTATGGTCACGCCGGACCGCGTGCAGTACATCGACGTGGCGCCGTCGCAGATCGTGTCGGCCGCAGCATCGCTGGTGCCGTTCCTGGAACACGATGACGCGAACCGTGCACTGATGGGCGCGAACATGCAGCGTCAGGCCGTGCCTTGCCTGCGTCCGGACAAGCCGCTGGTCGGTACCGGCATCGAGCGCACCGTTGCGGTCGACTCGGGTACTGCCGTGCAGGCGATGCGTGGCGGCGTGGTCGACTACGTCGACGCGATGCGTATCGTGATCCGGGTGAACGACGACGAAGCCGTGGCCGGTGAAGTCGGCGTGGACATCTACAACCTGATCAAGTACACGCGTTCGAACCAGAATACGAACATCAACCAGCGTCCGATGGTCAAGGTCGGCGACATCGTGGCACGCGGCGACGTCGTGGCCGATGGCGCCTCGACCGACCTGGGCGAGCTCGCGCTCGGCCAGAACATGCTGGTCGCGTTCATGCCCTGGAACGGCTACAACTTCGAGGATTCGATCCTGATCTCGGAGCGTGTGGTGGCCGAAGACCGCTATACCTCGATCCACATCGAGGAACTGTCGGTCGTTGCCCGCGACACCAAGCTCGGACCTGAAGAAATTACGCGCGATATCTCGAACCTGGCCGAAGCCCAATTGGCTCGCCTGGACGAGTCGGGCATCACCTACATCGGCGCCGAAGTCGAAGCCGGCGACGTGCTGGTGGGCAAGGTCACGCCGAAGGGCGAGACCCAGCTGACCCCGGAAGAGAAGCTGCTGCGCGCAATTTTCGGCGAGAAGGCTTCGGACGTGAAGGACACCTCGCTGCGCGTGCCGTCGGGCATGAGCGGCATCGTGATCGACGTCCAGGTCTTCACCCGCGAAGGCGTGACCCGCGACAAGCGTGCCCAGTCGATCATCGACGACGAACTGAAGCGCTATCGCCTGGACCTGAACGACCAGCTGCGTATCGTGGAAGGCGACGCGTTCCAGCGTCTGGAGCGTCTGCTGATCGACAAGACCGTCAACGGCGGTCCGAAGAAGCTGGCAAAGGGCGCGAAGCTGACCAAGGAATACCTGGCGGAAATCGACAAGTACCACTGGTTCGACATCCGTCCGGCCGACGAGGAAGTGGCTGCCCAGCTGGAAGCCGTCAAGGAAGCCATCGAGCAGAAGCGCCACGAGTTCGACCTGGCCTTCGAAGAGAAGCGCAAGAAGCTCACGCAAGGCGACGAACTGCCGCCGGGCGTGATCAAGATGGTCAAGGTGTACCTGGCCGTCAAGCGCCGCCTGCAGCCTGGCGACAAGATGGCCGGCCGTCACGGTAACAAGGGTGTGGTGTCGAAGATCGTTCCGATCGAAGACATGCCGTACATGGCGGACGGTACCCCGGCCGACATCGTGCTCAACCCGCTGGGCGTGCCGTCGCGGATGAACGTGGGCCAGATTCTGGAAACCCACTTGGGCTGGGCCGCGCGCGGTCTGGGCCAGCGCATCGGCGACATGCTCAAGGCCTCGGCCAAGGCGCAGGAACTGCGTCCGCTGCTCGCGCAGATCTACAACGAGAGCGGCAAGGCCGAAGACCTGGACAGCCTGTCCGACGCCGAAGTGCTGGAACTGGCAACGAACCTGAAGAAGGGCGTGCCGTTCGCAACGCCGGTGTTTGACGGTGCGCATGAAGACGAAATCCGCCGCATGCTGGACCTGGCCTACCCGGACGACATCGCCAAGGAAAAGGGTCTGACGGCTTCCAAGCAACAGGTCACGCTGCACGACGGCCGCACCGGCGAGGCGTTCGAGCGTCCGGTCACGCTGGGTGTGATGCACATGCTGAAGCTGCACCACTTGGTCGACGACAAGATGCACGCGCGTTCGACCGGTCCGTACTCGCTGGTGACGCAGCAGCCGCTGGGCGGTAAGGCCCAGTTCGGTGGCCAGCGTTTCGGTGAGATGGAAGTGTGGGCACTGGAAGCCTACGGCGCGTCGTACGTGCTGCAGGAAATGCTGACGGTCAAGTCCGATGACGTGAACGGCCGTACCAAGGTGTACGAGAACATCGTCAAGGGCGAGCACTCGATCGATGCCGGCATGCCGGAATCGTTCAACGTGCTGGTGAAGGAAATCCGCTCGCTGGGTATCGACATCGACCTCGATCGCTACTGATCGAACCGATGCGGGTGCCGGCTGCGGCCGGCACTCACCAGTGCAGGATTTCCCACAGAATGAATGCCGCGGTGCCGAACAGAGTTCGGTGCGGCGGCGAAACAAGGAGTTGCAATGAAAGCATTGCTCGATCTCTTTAAGCAGGTACAGCAGGAAGAGCAGTTCGACGCGATCAAGATCGGCCTGGCCTCGCCCGAGAAGATCCGTTCGTGGTCGTACGGTGAAGTCAAGAAGCCGGAAACGATCAACTACCGTACGTTCAAGCCGGAACGCGACGGCCTGTTCTGCGCGAAGATCTTTGGCCCGATCAAGGACTACGAGTGCCTGTGCGGCAAGTACAAGCGCCTGAAGCACCGTGGCGTGATCTGCGAAAAGTGCGGCGTTGAAGTGACGCTGGCCAAGGTGCGCCGCGAGCGCATGGGCCACATCGAACTGGCCGCGCCGACCGCGCACATCTGGTTCCTGAAGTCGCTGCCGTCGCGTCTGGGCATGGTCCTGGACATGACGCTGCGCGACATCGAGCGCGTGCTGTACTTCGAAGCATTCGTGGTGCTCGAACCCGGCATGACCCCGCTCAAGAAGAGCCAGATCATGTCGGAAGACGACTACCTCGCGAAGTGCGACGAGTACGGCGAGGGCGAGTTCGTCGCCATGATGGGTGCCGAGGGCATCCGTGAACTGCTGCGCGGCATCGACATCGAGAAGCAGATCGAACAGATCCGCGCCGAGCTGCAAGCGACCGGTTCCGAAGCCAAGATCAAGAAGTTCGCCAAGCGCCTGAAGGTGCTCGAGGCCTTCCAGCGTTCGGGCATCAAGCCCGAGTGGATGATTCTCGAAGTGCTGCCGGTGCTGCCGCCCGAACTGCGTCCGCTGGTGCCGCTGGACGGTGGCCGCTTCGCGACCTCGGACCTGAACGACCTGTATCGCCGCGTCATCAACCGTAACAACCGTCTGAAGCGCCTGCTGGAGCTGAAGGCGCCCGAGATCATCGTGCGCAACGAAAAGCGCATGCTGCAGGAAGCGGTTGACTCGCTGCTGGACAACGGCCGTCGCGGCAAGGCGATGACTGGTGCCAACAAGCGTCCGCTGAAGTCCCTGGCCGAAATGATCAAGGGCAAGGGCGGCCGTTTCCGTCAGAACCTGCTGGGCAAGCGCGTCGACTACTCGGGCCGTTCGGTCATCGTGGTGGGCCCGACGCTTAAGCTGCACCAGTGCGGCCTGCCCAAGCTGATGGCGCTCGAGCTGTTCAAGCCGTTCATCTTCCACAAGCTGGAAACGATGGGCATCGCCACCACGATCAAGGCGGCGAAGAAGGAAGTCGAAAGCCAGACGCCGGTGGTGTGGGACATCCTCGAAGAGGTGATCCGCGAGCACCCGGTGATGCTGAACCGTGCGCCGACGCTGCACCGCCTGGGTATCCAGGCGTTCGAGCCGGTGCTGATCGAAGGCAAGGCCATCCAGTTGCACCCGCTCGTCTGCGCGGCGTTCAACGCCGACTTCGACGGTGACCAGATGGCTGTCCACGTACCGCTGTCGCTGGAAGCGCAGATGGAAGCCCGCACGCTGATGCTGGCCTCCAACAACGTGCTGTTCCCGGCCAACGGCGACCCGTCGATCGTCCCGTCGCAAGACGTGGTGCTGGGTCTGTACTACACGACCCGCGACAAGATCAACGGCAAGGGCGAGGGCATGACCTTTGCCGACATCAGCGAAGTGATCCGCGCCTACGAGAACAAGGAAGTCGAACTGGCTTCCCGCGTGAACGTGCGTATCACCGAGTATGAGCTGGTCGACAAGGATGCCGAAGGCGACGCGCGTTTCGCACCCAAGATCACGCTGCAGGCCACCACGGTCGGCCGCGCGATCCTGTCCGAGATCCTGCCGAAGGGCCTGCCGTTCTCGGTGCTGAACAAGCCGCTCAAGAAGAAGGAAATCTCGCGCCTGATCAACACGGCGTTCCGCAAGTGCGGCCTGCGCGAGACCGTGATCTTCGCCGACAAGCTGCTGCAGTCGGGCTTCCGCCTGGCAACGCGCGCCGGTATCTCGATCGCGATCGACGACATGCTGGTGCCGCCGGCCAAGGAGAAGATCATCTCCGAGGCCTCGGCCAAGGTGAAGGAATACGACAAGCAGTACATGTCGGGTCTGGTGACGGACCAGGAGCGTTACAACAACGTCGTGGACATCTGGGGCGCCGCCGGCGACCAGGTGGGCAAGGCGATGATGGAGCAGCTCCAGCACGAAGACGTGGTCGACCGCAACGGCAACACCGTCAAGCAAGAGTCGTTCAACTCCATCTACATGATGGCCGACTCGGGCGCACGGGGTTCCGCTGCGCAGATCCGCCAGCTGGCCGGTATGCGTGGCCTGATGGCCAAGCCGGATGGCTCGATCATTGAAACGCCGATTACGGCGAACTTCCGTGAAGGCCTGAACGTTCTGCAGTACTTCATCTCGACCCACGGTGCACGTAAGGGTCTGGCTGATACGGCACTGAAGACCGCGAACTCGGGTTACCTGACCCGTCGTCTGGTCGACGTGACGCAGGATCTGGTCGTGGTGGAAGACGATTGCGGCACCTCCAACGGCGTGGCCATGAAGGCCCTGGTCGAAGGCGGTGAAGTGATCGAAGCCCTGCGCGATCGTATTCTGGGCCGTGTGACGGTGGCTGACGTGGTGAACCCTGAAACCCAGGAAACCGCGATCGAAACCGGCACGCTGCTGGACGAAGACCTGGTCGACCTGATCGACGCCCTCGGCGTCGATGAAGTCAAGGTGCGCACGCCGCTGTCGTGCGACACGCGCTACGGCCTGTGCGGCAAGTGCTATGGTCGCGACCTCGGCCGCGGCGTACTGGTGAACTCCGGCGAGGCGGTGGGCGTGATCGCTGCCCAGTCGATCGGTGAGCCGGGCACGCAGCTGACCATGCGTACGTTCCACATCGGTGGTGCGGCATCGCGTGCGGCAGTGGCATCGAGCGTGGAAGCCAAGGCGACCGGTACGGTCCGCTTCACGGTGACCATGCGCTACGTGACCAACGCCAAGGGCGAACTGATCGTGATCTCGCGTTCCGGCGAGGCGCTGATCACCGACGACCACGGCCGCGAGCGCGAGCGCCACAAGATCCCGTACGGCGCCACGCTGCTGGTGCAGGACGGCCAGGCCATCAAGGCTGGTACGCAGCTGGCCACGTGGGACGCGCTGACGCGTCCGATCGTGTCGGAGTACACCGGTACGACCAAGTTCGAGAACGTCGAAGAGGGCGTGACCGTCGCCAAGCAGATGGACGAAGTCACCGGTCTGTCGACCCTCGTGGTGATCGACGCCAAGCGCCGCACGGCTGCCACCAAGGGCATTCGCCCGCAGGTGAAGCTGCTCGACGCTAACGGGCAGGAAGTGAAGATCCCGGGCACGGACCACTCCGTGACCATCGGCTTCCAGGTCGGCGCGCTGATTACCGTGAAGGACGGCCAGCAGGTGCACGTCGGTGAAGTGCTTGCACGTATCCCGACGGAATCGCAGAAGACTCGTGACATTACCGGTGGTCTGCCGCGAGTGGCCGAGCTGTTCGAAGCGCGTTCGCCGAAGGACGCCGCCGTGCTGGCGGAAGTCACCGGCACGACTTCGTTCGGCAAGGACACGAAGGGCAAGCAGCGCCTGGTCATTACTGACCTGGACGGCAATGCCCACGAGTTCCTGATCGCGAAGGAAAAGCAGGTGCTGGTGCACGACGGCCAGGTGGTGAACAAGGGCGAAATGATCGTGGAAGGTCCGGCGGATCCGCACGACATCCTGCGCCTGAAGGGCATCGAGGAGCTGGCGCACTACATCGTCGACGAAGTGCAGGACGTGTACCGTCTGCAGGGCGTGAAGATCAACGACAAGCACATCGAAGTGATTGTTCGTCAGATGCTGCGCCGCGTGCAGGTGGCTGACGTGGGCGACACCAAGTTCATCCCGGGTGAACAGGTGGAGCGCTCGGAACTGCTCGACGAGAACGACCGCGTGATCGCCGAAGGCAAGCGTCCGGCAACCTACGAGAACCTGCTGCTCGGTATTACCAAGGCGTCGCTGTCGACCGACAGCTTCATCTCGGCGGCATCGTTCCAGGAAACCACGCGCGTGCTGACCGAAGCCGCGATCATGGGCAAGACCGACGACCTGCGTGGTCTGAAGGAAAACGTGATCGTCGGCCGTCTGATCCCGGCCGGTACCGGCTTGGCCTACCACCGTGCCCGCAAGGCACGCGAGGCGTCCGAGCGCGAACGCGCCCAGGCGATTGCCGACGAAGAGCAGTCGCTCTTCATCGAGCCGCCGCCCGTGGTGCAGGCGACGACCGAGGGCGAAGGCGACAACGCCTGAGTCCCTGCGTTGTAGCGACCCGCCGCGAGGCGGGCACGAAAACCCGGCTGATCCCAGCCGGGTTTTTTTTCGTCCGCGATGCGGAGTGACCGCGCGATAACAGGGAATGCGCAGGTCAGGATGGGCGTTGCGGTGCGGCAAAAAGAAACCGTCTGGAAAGCGGCAGGCAGGCCTCTGCAACCCGTGCGCTGGCCTATAGTTTTAGCACCCCGAATAACTGTCGCGATGATCGCGACGGAGGTTGCAATCATGACCATGGCTACCACGCTGGCGAGCTGCCTGGACAAGAAGCAGACCCAGTTCGACACCGTTCGTCACCCGTATAGCCTCAGCAGCATGGCTACCGCCCACGCGGCGCATATTCCTGGCGACCGTCTGGCCAAAACGGTCTTGCTGGAAGACGAAAAGGGCTACCTTGCTGCCGTAATCCCTTCCACCCACCACCTGAAGCTGTCGGAGATCTGTGAGCAGACGGGCCGCAAGCTGTCGCTCGCGCACGAGGATGGCGTGCGCGAAGTGTTCCGGGACTGCGACGTCGGCGCGCTTCCTCCAGTGGGGATGGCGTATGGCATGCAGACCTGGCTGGACGACAGCCTGCTCACGCATTCGGACGTCTATTTTGAAGCGGGTGACCACCAGGAACTCGTGCATATGAGTACCGAACAGTTCATGGCCCTCATGTCCGATGCGCAGCACGGACATTTCGCGCACCGGATGATGTAGGGCGACAGGAATCGAGAAGTACACGGCGGCCGGCATTGACCGGCCGCTTTGTTTTGTGTGGCCAACGTTGGACGTGAGAAACATCGGACTGTTTGTTGTTTGGCGGCGGTCAGCGGCTTGCTTAGTGGTATGGTTACGGCTTTTCCGCTTCAGCAATTCCGTTGTCCATGTCGCAAGCACTGGCGATCCTCAAGGATGTATTCGGCTACCACGCCTTCCGTGGCCGCCAGGGCGAGATCATCGACCATGTCGCGACGGGCGGCGACTGCCTGGTGCTGATGCCCACTGGCGGCGGCAAGTCGTTGTGCTACCAGATTCCGGCGCTGCTGCGCCAGCGCGCAGGCGAGGGCGTAGGCATCGTGGTGTCGCCGCTGATCGCGTTGATGCAGGACCAGGTTGCGGCGCTGACCGAGGCCGGCGTACGCGCCTCGGTGCTCAATTCGACGCTGACCAGTTCGGAAGCCTCGGCGGTCGAACGCGATCTGCTGGCTGGCAGGCTCGAAATCCTCTATGTCGCGCCCGAGCGGTTGATGACCCCGCGCTTTCTCGATCTCCTCGGACGTGCCCGCGTCGGCCTGTTCGCGATCGACGAGGCGCATTGCGTGTCGCAGTGGGGCCACGATTTCCGGCCGGAGTACATCCAGCTGTCGGTATTGCACGAGCGCTTCCCGGATGTGCCGCGCATCGCGCTGACGGCGACGGCCGATGCGCTGACGCGCGACGAGATCATCGAACGGCTGGCGCTCGACGATGCACGTGTCTTTATCTCGAGCTTCGACCGTCCCAATATCCGCTACCGGATCGTCGAAAAGGACAACGCGCGCCAGCAACTGCTCGCCTTCATCAAGGCGGAGCACATGGCCGCCGATGGCACGCATGACAGCGGCATCGTCTACTGCCTGTCGCGCAAGAAGGTCGAGGACACCGCCGAATGGCTGCAAGGCCATGGTCTCAATGCGCTGCCGTACCACGCTGGCATGGATCCGGGCACGCGTCAGCGCCATCAGGCGCGCTTCCGCGAAGAGGAAGGCCTGGTGATGGTCGCGACGATCGCTTTCGGCATGGGCATCGACAAGCCCGACGTGCGTTTCGTCGCCCATCTGGACCTGCCCAAGAGCATGGAGGGGTACTACCAGGAAACCGGCCGTGCCGGGCGCGACGGGTTGCCTGCCAATGCCTGGATGGCCTATGGTCTCGGCGACGTGGTCCAGCAGAAACGCATGATCGACGAGTCCGAGGCCGACGACGCGTTCAAGCGCGTCTCGTCGTCGAAGCTCGATGCGCTGCTCGGCCTGTGCGAAACCGCAGGCTGCCGGCGCGTGCGCATCCTGGCCTACTTCAACGAAACCAGCGAGCCCTGCGGCAATTGCGACACGTGCCTGGAGCCGCCTGCCACGTGGGACGGCACGCGCGAGGCGCAGATGGCGCTGTCGTGCGTGTACCGTACGGCGCAGGCGAGCCGGGTGCACTTCGGCGCCACCCACCTGATCGATGTGCTGCGTGGGAATGCGTCGGAGAAGATCAAGCAGTGGGGCCATGACAAGGTCTCGACCTTCGGCATTGGCAAGGACCGCTCGGTCCACGAATGGCACACGGTGTTCCGGCAGCTGATTGCGCAGGGATGGCTGATGATCGACCACGGCGGCCACGGCGCGCTGCTGCTCGGCGAGGGTGCGCGCGAAGTGCTGAAGGGCGAGCGCCAGATCATCCTGCGCCGGCAGGCCTCCAAGCCGGGCAAGTCTGGCGAGCGCGCTGCGCGCGGCGCGCGTACCGACCATACGGCGGATATGGATGCCGACACGCTTGCGAACTGGGAAGCGCTGCGCCGGTGGCGCACCGAGGCCGCACGCGAGCACGGCGTGCCGGCCTATGTGATCTTCCACGATGCCACCTTGGCCGAACTGGCCCGCACGGCGCCGGGGTCGCTGTCGGCCATGGAGGGCATTCCCGGTATTGGTGCATCCAAGCTCGAGCGTTATGGGCAGGCGATCGTCGACACCCTGAGCAGGGTGTAAGCCGATCGGGTATACGCCTTGACCGTATACGATTCCGCTGCTACCATGCCAGATTCGAGTTTTTGGCTTTGGATTTCGCTCGCCCGTCGGACATGTGGACTTTGCTCCGCTCCCGGCAAGCCTTCCGGATGACTTCTGAGAGTCCGGCGGCGGCAGACGCGGGATCCGGGTTCCGGCTCGCGCTCTTTGGCATGCTGTTACCGCACAGTCCCGTCTTCAGAGCGCGTCTGCTCACCTCTCCCGCCCAAAACCCGTAGCTGCCTCTCCATCCTGGTGCAAACCGGTGCGAGGGGTGTTTTTCGTAAAAACCAAGCTGGATTGAACAATGCCAACTATCAACCAACTGGTTCGCAAGCCGCGCGTCTCTGAAGTCATCAAGAGCAAGAGCCCGGCGCTTGAGAACTGCCCGCAGCGTCGCGGCGTGTGCACCCGCGTGTACACCACGACGCCGAAGAAGCCGAACTCGGCACTGCGTAAGGTCGCCAAGGTGCGCCTGACCAACGGTTTCGAAGTCATTTCGTACATCGGCGGTGAAGGCCACAACCTGCAGGAACACTCGGTCGTGCTGATCCGCGGCGGCCGTGTGAAGGATCTGCCGGGTGTGCGTTACCACATCGTCCGTGGTTCGCTGGATCTGCAAGGCGTGAAGGACCGCAAGCAGGCCCGTTCGAAGTACGGTGCAAAGCGTCCGAAGGCTGCCTAAGCTTTCAGAGCAAGCAACAAGCGATGGCCGCAGGCGGTTTTCGTCATGCAGCTGTCAACAGGCGGCGGTACAACGGAGCGTTTTGTGCGCCGTGCCGTCGAGTAAGTGGTCACCCGGCGAATTTGCTGTCTATCGCATGCAAGCTAGTTGGTGGCCGGAGAGCGGGAACAACTGACCGCGCTCTCAACTGAATCTAAAGGAAAGAAGATGCCACGTCGTCGTGAAGTCCCCAAGCGGGATGTTCTGCCTGATCCGAAGTTCGGCAACGTTGAAGTTGCCAAGTTCATGAACGTGCTGATGCTGGACGGCAAGAAGTCGGTTGCCGAACGCATTGTGTACGGCGCGTTCGACCAGATCGAAAAGAAGGCAGGCAAGGCCCCCATCGAAGTGTTCTCCGTTGCGATCAACAACGTGAAGCCGGTGGTGGAAGTGAAGAGCCGTCGCGTGGGCGGCGCCAACTATCAGGTTCCGGTCGAAGTCCGTCCGTCGCGTCGTTTGGCATTGGCGATGCGCTGGCTGCGTGAGGCCGCGAAAAAACGCAGCGAGAAGTCGATGGCGCTGCGCCTGGCAGGTGAGCTGCTGGAAGCATCGGAAGGCCGTGGCGGCGCAATGAAGAAGCGCGACGAAGTACACCGCATGGCCGAAGCCAACAAGGCGTTCTCGCACTTCCGCTTCTAAAGCGCGCGAAAACACTGTTGGTTGCCGGGCGGGCTGTGTTTTTACACATCTCGCCCGTTTGTGTTAAGGGCGCAGACCATGAGATTTCTGCGCCTCATGGACGAATAGAGGATTAAAGTGGCTCGTAAGACTCCTATTGAGCGCTACCGTAACATCGGTATTTCGGCTCACATTGACGCGGGTAAAACCACCACGACCGAGCGGATCCTGTTCTACACCGGTGTGAACCACAAGATCGGTGAAGTGCATGATGGCGCGGCCACCATGGACTGGATGGAGCAGGAGCAGGAGCGCGGCATCACGATCACGTCTGCTGCGACCACGGCCTTCTGGAAGGGCATGGGCGGCAACTACCCCGAGCACCGCTTCAACATCATCGACACCCCGGGACACGTGGACTTCACCATTGAGGTGGAGCGTTCCATGCGCGTGCTGGATGGCGCCTGCATGGTCTACTGTGCAGTGGGTGGCGTGCAGCCCCAGTCGGAAACCGTTTGGCGCCAGGCCAACAAGTACAAGGTGCCGCGTCTGGCGTTCGTCAACAAGATGGACCGTACCGGCGCGAACTTCTTCAAGGTCTACGACCAGCTGAAGACCCGCCTGAAGGCCAACCCGGTGCCCGTCGTAGTGCCGATCGGCGCTGAAGACGGCTTCCAGGGCGTCGTCGATCTGCTGGAAATGAAGGCGATCATTTGGGACGAAGCCAGCCAGGGCGTGAAGTTCGAATACCAGGACATCCCGGCCGAACTGCAAGCCACCGCTGACGAATGGCGCGAGAAGATGGTCGAGTCCGCCGCCGAAGCCAGCGAAGAGCTGATGGAAAAGTACCTGGGCGGCGAAGAGCTGACCCGCGCCGAGATCGTCAAGGCGCTGCGTGACCGTACCATCGCCTGCGAAATCCAGCCGATGCTGTGCGGCACCGCGTTCAAGAACAAGGGCGTGCAGCGTATGCTCGACGCCGTGATCGACTTCCTGCCGTCGCCGGTCGACATTCCGCCGGTTACGGGCACGGACGAGGACGACAGCGAGAAGAAGCTCGAGCGCAAGGCTGACGACACCGAAAAGTTCTCGGCACTGGCGTTCAAGATCATGACCGACCCGTTCGTTGGTCAGCTGATCTTCTTCCGCGTCTACTCGGGCAAGATCAATTCGGGCGACACCGTGTACAACCCGGTGAAGCAGAAGAAGGAGCGTCTGGGCCGTATTCTGCAGATGCACGCCAACCAGCGCGAAGAAATCAAGGAAGTGCTGGCCGGCGACATCGCCGCTGCGGTGGGCCTGAAGGATGCCACCACGGGCGACACGCTGTGCGATCCGGCTGCGCCGATCGTGCTCGAGCGCATGATCTTCCCTGAGCCGGTGATCTCGCAGGCTGTCGAGCCGAAGACCAAGGCTGACCAGGAAAAGATGGGCATCGCCCTGAACCGCCTGGCCGCTGAGGATCCGTCGTTCCGCGTGCGTACCGATGAAGAATCGGGCCAGACCATCATTTCGGGTATGGGCGAGCTCCACCTCGAAATTCTGGTCGACCGCATGAAGCGCGAATTCGGCGTGGAAGCCAACATCGGCGCGCCGCAGGTGGCCTACCGCGAAACCATTCGCAAGACGGCCGAAGGCGTCGAGGGCAAGTTCGTCAAGCAGTCGGGCGGCCGCGGCCAGTACGGTCACGCCGTGATCACGCTGGAACCGCAAGAGCCGGGCAAGGGCTTCGAGTTCATCGACGCCATCAAGGGCGGTGTGATTCCTCGCGAATACATCCCGGCGGTCGAAAAGGGTATTGTCGACACGCTGCCGTCCGGTATTCTGGCCGGCTTCCCGGTGGTGGACGTGAAGGTCACGCTGACGTTCGGTTCGTACCACGATGTGGACTCGAACGAAAACGCGTTCCGCATGGCCGGCTCGATGGCTTTCAAGGAAGCCATGCGCAAGGCCAGCCCGGTTCTGCTCGAGCCGATGATGGCCGTGGAAGTGGAAACGCCGGAAGACTACACGGGTACCGTGATGGGCGATCTGTCGTCCCGCCGCGGCATCGTGCAGGGCATGGACGACATGGTGGGCGGCGGCAAGATCATCAAGGCCGAAGTCCCGCTGTCGGAAATGTTCGGTTATTCCACGTCGCTGCGCTCGGCCACGCAAGGCCGCGCCACGTACACGATGGAATTCAAGCACTACGCTGAGGCACCGAAGAACATCGCCGAAGCCGTGATGGCGGCCAAGGGCAAGTAATTGGAAGTTTGCCGCCGCGCCAGCCGGTGCGGCGGCGCGATGAAACAACAAGACTGCATTCCTATCAGGAGCTAAGAAATGGCAAAGGAAAAGTTCGAGCGGACTAAGCCGCACGTGAACGTTGGTACGATTGGTCACGTTGACCATGGCAAGACCACGCTGACCGCAGCGATCGCCACGGTGCTGGCAGCGAAGTTCGGCGGTGCCGCCAAGAAGTACGACGAAATCGACGCAGCGCCGGAAGAGAAGGCACGCGGTATTACCATCAATACCGCCCACGTCGAATACGAAACGGCCAACCGCCACTACGCGCACGTTGACTGCCCGGGCCACGCCGACTACGTGAAGAACATGATCACGGGTGCCGCCCAGATGGACGGCGCGATCCTGGTTTGCTCGGCCGCTGACGGCCCGATGCCGCAAACGCGTGAGCACATCCTGCTGGCCCGCCAGGTTGGCGTGCCGTACATCATCGTGTTCCTGAACAAGTGCGACATGGTGGACGACGCTGAACTGCTCGAGCTGGTCGAGATGGAAGTTCGCGAACTGCTGTCGAAGTACGAATTCCCCGGCGACGACACCCCGATCATCAAGGGTTCGGCCAAGCTGGCGCTGGAAGGCGACAAGGGCGAGCTGGGCGAAGTGGCCATCATGAACCTGGCCGACGCGCTGGACACCTACATCCCGACGCCGGAGCGTGCCGTTGACGGTACCTTCCTGATGCCGGTGGAAGACGTGTTCTCGATCTCGGGTCGTGGCACCGTGGTGACCGGCCGTATCGAGCGCGGCGTGATCAAGGTCGGCGAAGAAATCGAAATCGTCGGTATCCGCCCGACCGTGAAGACCACCTGCACCGGCGTGGAAATGTTCCGCAAGCTGCTGGACCAGGGCCAAGCTGGCGACAACGTCGGCCTGCTGCTGCGCGGTACCAAGCGTGAAGACGTCGAGCGCGGCCAAGTGCTGTGCAAGCCGGGTTCGATCAAGCCGCACACCCACTTCACCGGTGAGGTGTACATCCTGTCGAAGGACGAAGGCGGCCGTCACACCCCGTTCTTCAACAACTACCGCCCGCAGTTCTACTTCCGTACCACCGACGTGACCGGCTCGATCGAGCTGCCGGCGGACAAGGAAATGGTGATGCCGGGTGATAACGTGTCGATCACCGTCAAGCTGATCGCCCCGATCGCCATGGAAGAAGGTCTGCGCTTCGCTATCCGTGAAGGCGGCCGTACCGTCGGCGCCGGCGTCGTGGCCAAGATCCTCGACTAAGTAACTTCCTGGGGCATGCCTTCAGGCATGTCCCCTTTGATCCGGGCACATTGCCCATCGCTCTTTTAAGGAAATATCATGCAGAACCAGAAGATCCGTATCCGCCTGAAGGCTTTCGACTACCGCCTGATCGACCAGTCGGCCGCCGAAATCGTGGATACCGCCAAGCGTACCGGCGCGATCGTCAAGGGCCCGGTGCCCCTGCCGACCCGCATCCAGCGCTTCGACATCCTGCGTTCGCCGCACGTCAACAAGACCAGCCGCGATCAGTTCGAGATCCGCACTCACCAGCGCCTGATGGACATCGTCGACCCGACCGACAAGACCGTCGACGCGCTGATGAAGCTCGACCTGCCGGCCGGCGTGGACGTCGAGATCAAGGTGTAATCATGCTTCCGGCCGCATCGCGGCCTGCTGCAGAAAAAACGGCGAACTTCGGTTCGCCGTTTTTGTTTTTGGGGCCCGGTAAGGGACTTGTGCCGATTTGCCTTTCCAGTACTGGCTCAATCTCTGCGTCAGACACTCCCCCGATATTCCGCACTGAGCCGTCCATGTCGCGGTGCGGGTCTGCCATCATGCAGGCAGCAGCGGAAGCGCTCGCTGCGGCAGTCCCCACAGAACCTATGGAACTTAAAGGAGCGACAGGCATGGGCCAGACTATCCAGATCCAGACCCAGGATGGCAGTTTCAGCGGCTATCTCGCCATCCCGGCGGCAGGCAAGGGCCCCGGCATCGTGTTATGCCAGGAGATCTTCGGGGTCAATGCCACGATGCGGCAAGTAGCGGACTACTACGCCGAGGAAGGCTACACGGTGCTGGTGCCGGACTTGTTCTGGCGTATTGCGCCCGGAATCGAGCTGACGGACCGAGGCGAGGACTTCCAGCGGGCGCTAGGGCTATATCAGCAGTTCGACGAGGACAAGGGCGTGCAGGATGTGGGCGCCGCGCTTGATGCACTGCGCGCACGGCCAGAATGCGTCGGCCAGACCGGTGTGCTTGGCTTCTGCCTGGGTGGCAAGCTGGCCTACCTGGCGGCGTGCCGGTTGCCCGGCGTGGCTTGTGCCGTCGGCTACTATGGCGTCGGCATCGAACGGGCGCTGGACGAGGCGGACAATATCCGAGGACGGCTCGTGCTGCATATTGCCGAACGAGATGGCTTTTGCCCACCCGAAGCGCAGGCGCAGATTCGTGAAGCGCTGGGCGGCCGGCCCAGCATCGAACTGTACGTCTATCCTGGCATGGACCACGCCTTCGCGCGCGTTGGCGGCGAGCACTTCGACAAGGCGTCGGCACTGATGGCGCACCAGCGCTCCATCGCGGCGTACCGCAGCGAGATGGGCCCGCACTACGACTTCTCCGCGCTATGGGACAAGCACTGCGAGCACGAATTCGCCACGCGCGATGTCGATGCCACCATGGCAACGATGGTGCCCGAGCCCTACGTCAACCACATCCCGACGATGACCGGAGGCGTGGGCTACCGCCAGCTCAAGCGCTTCTACCAGCACCACTTCGTCCACAGCAATCCGCCTGACACCACGCTGATCCCGCTGTCGCGCACGATCGGCGCGAGCCAGGTGGTCGACGAGATGCTGTTCTGCTTCACCCATACTTGCGAGATCGACTGGATGCTGCCCGGCGTGCCGCCGACCGGCAAGCGCGTGGAGATCCCGCTGATCGCGATTGTCAAGTTCCGCGGGGACAAGCTCTACCACGAGCACATCTACTGGGATCAGGCCAGCGTGCTCGTGCAGATCGGCTGGCTCGACCCCAAGGGTTTGCCGGTGGCAGGCGTGGAGACCGCGCGCAAGCTGCTGGACGAAACACAGCCGTCTAACACGCTGATGGCGCGGTGGAGCGAGAGCGAGCGCCAGTGAACGGGGCATGACTTTGAACGCTTCGGCGGCCATCGCGCCGCCGCAAGTCGGCTTCGCGCCGCAATTTCACGGAATCCGACGATCGCCGCAGGAAGTCCCCGCCGGAATCGACAATTCAGCTTGCCCTTCCAAAAGCACTGGGTTATAGTGTAAGGCTACCCGTGTCTCTGGGTAGGTGGGTTGGCCGTTTTGGCCGTGCGCAGTCCTCTTCAGCGCGCCCAATCGCGTGAAAACGCAAGCGTGAAAACGCAAACGCGCATCAGCGCAAACACAGTTTTCGTGTATCAATCAGCCCCGGCCAATCGCAGCTGGGAATGGAGCAAACCATGAGCCTTGGCCTTGTAGGTCGCAAGGTTGGCATGACCCGTATTTTCACGGACGACGGTGATTCGATTCCCGTTACCGTGGTCGAGGTCGGCGACAACCGCGTGACGCAAATCAAGACGGACGAGACCGACGGTTACACCGCCGTTCAAGTCACCTTCGGCGCACGACGCGCAAGCCGCGTTACCAAGCCGCTGGCGGGTCACCTCGCCAAAGCCGGCGTGGAAGCCGGCGAAATCATCCGCGAATTCCGTATCGATGCAGCCAAGGCTGCCGAACTGCAAACTGGCGGTTCGCTGTCGGTCGACCTGTTCGAAGTCGGTCAGAAGATCGACGTGCAGGGCGTGACCATCGGTAAGGGCTACGCCGGTACCATCAAGCGCTACCACTTCGCCTCCGGCCGTGCCACGCACGGTAACTCGCGCTCGCACAACGTGCCGGGCTCGATCGGTATGGCGCAGGATCCGGGCCGTGTGTTCCCGGGCAAGCGCATGACCGGTCACCTGGGCGATGTCACCCGCACCGTGCAGAACCTGGAAATCGCCAAGATCGACGCAGAGCGCAAGCTGCTGCTGGTCAAGGGCGCCATCCCGGGTTCGAAGAACGGCAAGGTCATCGTTACCCCGGCCGTCAAGGCCAAAGCCAAAGCTTAAGGAGCGCATGTAATGGAACTCAAGCTCCTCCAGGACAATGGCCAAGTCGGTGCAGGCGTTGCAGCCTCGCCCGAAGTGTTCGGCCGTGACTACAACGAAGCCCTCGTTCACCAGATCGTCGTCGCTTACCAGGCCAACGCTCGCAGCGGCAACCGTAAGCAGAAGGATCGTGAAGAGGTCAAGCACACGACCAAGAAGCCGTGGCGCCAGAAGGGTACGGGCCGTGCTCGTGCCGGTATGTCTTCCTCGCCGCTGTGGCGCGGGGGCGGCCGTATCTTCCCGAATTCGCCGGAAGAGAACTTCAGCCAGAAGGTCAACAAGAAGATGTTCCGTGCCGGCATGCGCTCGATTTACTCGCAGCTCGCACGTGAAGGCCGTATCAATGTGGTGGACGGTTTCACCGTCGACGCGCCCAAGACCAAGCTCTTGGCCGACAAGTTCAAGGCCATGGGCCTGGACTCGGTGCTGATCATCACCGACAGCCTCGACGAAAACCTCTACCTGGCTTCGCGCAACCTGCCGCACGTGGCAGTTGTCGAGCCGCGCCAGGCTGACCCGCTGTCGCTCGTGCACTACAAGAAAGTGCTGGTGACCAAGGCAGCTGTCGCGCAGATCGAGGAGTTGCTGAAATGACGCAAGTAGCCAAGAACGATCATCGTTTGATGCAGGTGCTGCTCGCGCCGGTGGTTTCCGAAAAGGCAACCCTGGTCGCCGACAAGAATGAACAAGTCGTGTTCGAAGTCGCTCGCGATGCCAATAAGGCAGAAGTGAAGGCCGCCGTCGAACTGCTGTTCAAGGTCGAGGTGCAGTCCGTTCAGATCCTGAACCAGAAGGGCAAGCAAAAGCGCTTCGGTCGCTTCATGGGGCGTCGCAACCACGTGAAGAAGGCCTACGTTTCGCTGAAGCCGGGTCAGGAAATCAATTTTGAAGCGGAGGCCAAGTAATCATGGCACTCGTCAAGACCAAGCCGACGTCCCCGGGTCGTCGCTCGATGGTGAAGGTCGTCAACAAGGACCTTCACAAGGGCGCCCCGCACGCTCCGCTGCTGGAAAAGCAATTCCAGAAGTCGGGTCGTAACAACAACGGTCATATCACCACCCGCCATAAGGGCGGTGGTCATAAGCACCACTACCGCGTGGTCGACTTCAAGCGCAACGACAAGGACGGCATCGCCGCCAAGGTCGAGCGCCTGGAATACGATCCGAACCGCAGCGCCAATATCGCGCTGGTGCTGTTCGCCGACGGCGAGCGCCGCTACATCATCGCCACCAAGGGCATGGTTGCTGGCCAGGCACTGCTGAACGGCGCTGAAGCCCCGATCAAGGCTGGCAACAACCTGCCGATCCGCAACATTCCGGTTGGTACCACGATCAACAACGTGGAAATCCTGCCGGGCAAGGGTGCTCAGGTCGCTCGTGCTGCTGGCGGCTCCGCCGTGCTGCTGGCCCGCGAAGGCCTGTACGCTCAGGTTCGCCTGCGCTCCGGTGAAGTGCGCCGCGTGCACATCGAGTGCCGCGCCACCATCGGTGAAGTTGGCAACGAAGAGCACAGCCTGCGCGTTATCGGCAAGGCCGGTGCAACCCGTTGGCGCGGTATCCGCCCGACCGTCCGTGGTGTCGTGATGAACCCGGTCGACCACCCGCACGGTGGTGGTGAGGGCAAGACCGCTGCTGGTCGCGATCCGGTTTCGCCGTGGGGTACCCCGGCCAAGGGCTACCGCACCCGCAGCAACAAGCGCACGGACAGCATGATCGTCCAGAAGCGCCACAAGCGTTAATCGGTAGGTAGGAGCTAAAGATATGACTCGTTCCGCTAAAAAGGGTCCGTTCTGCGACGCCCACCTGCTGAAGAAGGTGGAAGCGGCCGTAGGCGGCAAGGACAAGAAGCCCATCAAGACGTGGTCGCGCCGCTCGACCATCATGCCGGAATTCATCGGCCTGACGATCGCCGTGCACAACGGCCGTCAACACGTGCCGGTGTATGTGACGGAAAACATGGTTGGCCACAAGCTCGGCGAATTTGCGCTCACCCGCACGTTCAAGGGCCACGCGGCTGACAAGAAAGCGAAGAGGTAAGGTGCCATCATGGAAGTGAAAGCGATTCATCGCGGTGCCCGCATCTCCGCCCAGAAGACGCGCCTGGTCGCTGACCAGATCCGTGGTCTGCCGATCGAGCGCGCGCTCAATGTCCTGACGTTCAGCCCGAAAAAGGCTGCCGGGATCGTGAAGAAGGTGGTCGAATCGGCCATCGCCAACGCCGAGCACAACGAAGGCGCCGATATCGACGAACTGAAGGTCAAATCGATCTTCGTCGACAAGGCAACCTCGCTCAAGCGCTTCACCGCACGGGCGAAGGGCCGCGGCAACCGCATCGAGAAACAAACCTGTCACATCACTGTGACGCTCGGCAACTAAGGAGTCACGATGGGACAGAAGATTCATCCGACTGGCTTCCGTCTGGCCGTCAGCCGTAACTGGGCTTCGCGTTGGT
Source organism: Cupriavidus pinatubonensis (assembly GCF_019602855.1). Taxonomy (GTDB): domain Bacteria; phylum Pseudomonadota; class Gammaproteobacteria; order Burkholderiales; family Burkholderiaceae; genus Cupriavidus; species Cupriavidus pinatubonensis. The sequence goes on along the minus strand of NZ_CP080767.1, from coordinate 3,570,422 downwards.
ACGCCAACAATACGAAGTTCGCCGGCATGCTGAAGGAAGACATCGAAGTTCGCGACTTCCTGAAGAAGAAGCTCAAGAACGCATCGGTTGGCCGCGTGGTCATCGAGCGTCCGGCCCGTAACGCACGTATCACCATTTACAGCTCGCGTCCGGGAGTGGTGATCGGCAAGAAGGGTGAGGACATCGAACTGCTCAAGGCTGAACTGCAGCGTCGCATGGGCGTGCCCGTGCACGTGAACATCGAGGAAATCCGCAAGCCGGAAACCGATGCTCAGCTGATCGCCGATTCGATCACCCAGCAGCTCGAGCGCCGTATCATGTTCCGCCGCGCCATGAAGCGTGCGATGCAGAACGCGATGCGCCTGGGCGCCCAGGGTATCAAGATCATGAGCTCGGGCCGTCTGAACGGTATCGAAATCGCACGTACCGAGTGGTACCGCGAAGGCCGTGTGCCCCTGCACACCCTGCGCGCCGACATCGACTACGGCTTCTCCGAAGCAGAAACCACCTACGGCATCATCGGTGTCAAGGTGTGGGTCTACAAGGGTGATCACCTCGGCCGCAATGACGCGCCGGTGGTGGAAGAGCCGCAAGACGACCGTCGTCGTCGTCCGGGTCGTCCGGAAGGCCGTCGCCGTGAAGGCGAAGGTCGCCCGGGTGGCAACCGTCGCGGTGGCGCCGGTGCCGGTCGCCGCGCTGCGCCTGGCGATGCGAAGAGTGGAGAATAACGATGCTGCAACCTAAGCGCAGAAAATACCGCAAGGAGCAGAAGGGCCGCAACACGGGTAAAGCTACCCGTGGTAACGCCGTGTCTTTCGGCGAATTCGGCCTGAAGGCCATGGGCCGTGGCCGCCTGACGGCTCGTCAGATCGAGTCGGCACGTCGTGCGATGACCCGTCACATCAAGCGTGGCGGCCGCATCTGGATCCGGATCTTCCCGGACAAGCCGATCTCGAAGAAGCCCGCTGAAGTCCGTATGGGTAACGGTAAGGGCAATCCGGAGTACTACGTGGCTGAAATCCAGCCGGGCAAGATGCTCTATGAGATGGATGGCGTGAGTGAAGATCTGGCACGCGAGGCGTTCCGCCTCGCGGCTGCCAAGCTGCCGATCGCCACCAATTTCGTGGTGCGCCAGGTCGGGACGTAAGGAGAGCAGGGATGAAAGCATCCGAACTTCGCGGCAAGGACGCCGCAGGCCTGAACCAGGAGCTCTCCGAGCTGCTGAAGGCCCAATTTAGCCTGCGCATGCAAAAGGCGACTCAACAGCTGCAGAACACCAGCCAGCTGAAGAAGGTTCGCAAGGACATCGCGCGAGTGCAAACCGTGCTGACTGAGAAGGCGAACGCGAAATGACTGAAGCTGCAAAAACGGAAACGTCGCTTCGCCGCACCCTCGTCGGTCGTGTGGTAAGCGACAAGATGGACAAGACCGTTACGGTCTTGGTGGAAAACCGCGTCAAGCATCCTCTGTACGGCAAGTACGTGCTGCGTTCGAAGAAGTACCACGCACACGACGAAGCCAACCAGTACAAGGAAGGCGACAAGGTCGAAATCCAGGAAGGCCGTCCGCTGTCGCGGACCAAGTCCTGGGTGGTTTCCCGGCTGGTAGAGGCTGCACGCGTCATCTAAGAACAACACGTTCTTAGTCTGACTTGCAAGTCCAGGATTATGTAGCTATAATCCTGGACTTCCGCTTTGTTGCGTCCGCCAATGCAGTATCACCCGGGCGGCCTGGAGAGCGAGCCAGGGTCAAGTGGCCTCGAGATGTTGTCGAGATTGCCTGATTCCTACCGACTTCAAAGTTGATCAACCCATACGGGGATGGCGCAAAGCCGGAACCGACGGGACCAAGACTGACCGGCAGGCGTTTCTGACACCTGGCGGATTAAGTTGGGAAGACAAACACCATGATTCAGACAGAAAGCCGGCTCGAAGTGGCCGATAACACTGGTGCGCGCGAAGTGCTGTGCATCAAGGTCCTGGGTGGGTCCAAGCGCCGCTACGCGAGCGTTGGCGACATCATCAAAGTGACCGTCAAGGACGCAGCTCCGCGCGGCCGTGTGAAGAAGGGCGATATCTACAACGCCGTCGTCGTGCGCACCGCCAAGGGCGTGCGTCGCGCGGATGGCTCGCTCGTCAAGTTCGACGGTAACGCCGCTGTCCTGCTGAACAACAAGCTCGAGCCGATCGGCACCCGTATCTTCGGGCCGGTGACTCGTGAACTCCGTACCGAGCGCTTCATGAAGATCGTGTCGCTCGCTCCGGAAGTGCTGTAAGGAGCCGCCATGAACAAGATTCGCAAAGGCGACGAAGTCATCGTCCTGACCGGCAAAGACAAGGGCAAGCGCGGTACCGTGCAAGCCGTGCTCGGCGACAAGGTTGCAGTGGAAGGCGTGAACGTTGCCAAGAAGCACGCTCGCCCGAACCCGATGCTGGGCACCACTGGTGGTGTGGTCGACAAGGTCATGCCGCTGCATATTTCCAACGTTGCGCTCGTGGATGCCAATGGCAAGCCGTCGCGCGTCGGCATCAAGGTGGAAGACGGCAAGCGCGTGCGCGTGCTGAAGACCACCGGCGCCGTCGTGGCAGCTTGATTCTGGGCACGTATAGGAGTTGAGCATGGCAGCACGTCTGCAAGAGTTTTACAAAGAAAAGGTTGTGCCGAAGCTGATCGAGCAGTTCGGTTACAAGTCGGTCATGGAAGTGCCGCGCATCACCAAGATCACCCTGAACATGGGCCTTGGCGAAGCGATCAATGACAAGAAGATCATTGAAAACGCTGTCGGCGACCTGACCAAGATCGCTGGCCAGAAGCCGGTGGTGACGAAGGCCAAGAAGGCTATCGCTGGCTTCAAGATCCGTCAGGGCTACCCCATCGGTGCGATGGTGACCCTGCGCGGCGAGCGCATGTTCGAATTCCTCGATCGTTTCGTGACCGTGGCCCTGCCGCGCGTGCGTGACTTCCGTGGTGTGTCGGGCCGTTCGTTTGACGGTCGTGGCAACTACAACATCGGTGTGAAAGAGCAGATCATTTTCCCCGAAATCGAGTACGACAAGATCGACGCACTGCGTGGTCTGAACATCAGCATCACGACGACGGCAAAGAACGACGAGGAAGCCAAGGCACTCCTCGGTGCGTTCAAGTTCCCGTTCCGCAATTAAGGGGTAACCGTGGCTAAACTGGCTCTGATTGAACGTGAGAAGAAGCGCGCCAAGCTGGCGGCGAAGTTCGCCCCCAAGCGCGCTGCCCTCAAGGCCATTATTGACGACCAAGAAAAGTCGGAAGAAGAGCGTTACATGGCGCGTCTCGAGCTGCAACAGCTCCCGCGCAACGCGAACCCGACTCGCCAGCGTAACCGCTGCGCGATCACCGGTCGTCCCCGCGGTACCTTCCGCAAGTTTGGCCTGGCGCGTAACAAGATCCGCGAAATCGCCTTCAAGGGCGAAATCCCGGGTCTGACGAAAGCCAGCTGGTAATTACGCACAGGCTACAGGAGAAACAGTATGAGCATGAGCGATCCTATCGCCGATATGCTGACGCGCATCCGCAACGCCCAAGGCGTGCAGAAGGCGTCGGTTGTCATGCCGTCGTCGAAGCTGAAAGTGGCAATCGCCAAGGTCCTGAAGGACGAAGGCTACATCGACGACTACGCCGTCCAGGAAGATGGCGGCAAGGCACAACTGAGCATCGGCCTGAAGTACTACGCCGGCCGTCCGGTCATCGAGCGCATTGAGCGCGTCTCGAAGCCCGGCCTGCGCGTGTACAAGGGCCGCAGCGACATCCCCCAAGTGATGAACGGCCTCGGCGTCGCGATCATCTCGACCCCGCAGGGTCTGATGACCGACCGCAAGGCACGTGCCACGGGTGTGGGTGGCGAAGTTCTCTGCTACGTCGCTTAAGGAGAGAACCATGTCCCGTGTAGGTAAGGCTCCCATCGCGCTCCCCAAGGGCGCGGAAGTGAACGTGGCAGCTGGCGTGCTCTCCGTGAAGGGCCCGCTCGGTACGCTGTCGCAACCGATTCACAGCCTGGTCAAGGTCAACGTCGAAAACGACACGCTGACTTTCGCTCCGGCCGACGAATCGCGTGAAGCAAACGCCCTGCAAGGCACCATGCGCGCCCTGGCGGCAAACATGGTCAAGGGCGTGACCACCGGTTTCGAGCGCAAGCTGAACCTGGTCGGCGTGGGCTACCGTGCCCAGCTGCAAGGTGCTGCGCTGAAGCTCCAGCTTGGTTTCTCGCACGACGTGATCCATGAGATGCCGGAAGGCGTGAAGGCGGAAACGCCGACGCAGACCGAGATCATCATCAAGGGTGCGGACAAGCAGAAAGTCGGTCAGGTTGCCGCGGAAGTCCGCGCGTACCGCCCGCCTGAGCCCTACAAGGGCAAGGGTGTGCGTTACAGCGACGAGCGCGTCATCCTGAAGGAAACCAAGAAGAAGTAAGGGGTGCAATGATGAACAAGAAAGACGCTCGTTTGCGCCGTGCACGTCAGACCCGCGCCAAGATCGCGGAGATGAAAGTCAATCGTCTGACCGTGTTCCGTACGAATTCGCATATTTACGCCCAGGTCTTCTCCGAGTGCGGCACCAAGGTGCTGGCTTCGGCTTCGACCGCCGAGGTGGAAGTGCGCAAGGAACTGGATGGCAAGGGCGCTACCGCCGCTGCCGCTACCGTCGTGGGCAAGCGCATCGCCGAAAAGGCGAAGGCTGCCGGCGTGGAAACCGTCGCATTCGATCGCGCCGGCTTCCGTTTCCATGGCCGCGTGAAGGCCCTGGCAGACGCCGCCCGCGAAGCTGGCCTGAAGTTCTAAGCGCATAGAGAGAGATACGTCATGGCAAAGATGCAAGCAAAAGTCCAACAGGACGAACGCGACGACGGCCTCCGCGAGAAGATGATCTCGGTCAACCGTGTCACCAAGGTGGTGAAGGGTGGCCGGATTCTCGGTTTCGCTGCGCTGACCGTGGTTGGTGACGGCGATGGCCGCATCGGCATGGGCAAGGGCAAGGCCAAGGAAGTGCCGGTTGCCGTTCAGAAGGCAATGGACGAAGCCCGTCGCAAGATGGTCAAGGTCTCGCTGAAGAACGGCACGCTGCAACACGAAGTCGTTGGCAAGCATGGCGCCGCCAAGGTGCTGATGATGCCCGCCAAGGAAGGTACCGGCGTGATCGCCGGCGGCCCGATGCGCGCGATCTTCGAAGTGATGGGTGTCACCAACGTGGTGACCAAGTCGCACGGCTCCACCAACCCGTACAACATGGTTCGCGCCACGCTGGACGGCCTTCAGAAGATGAGCACGCCGAGCGAGATCGCTGCGAAGCGTGGCAAGTCGGTCGAAGACATCCTGGGTTAAGGTGAACGCAATGTCGCAGAAAACCGTAAAAGTGCAACTCGTGCGCAGCCTGATCGGCACGCGCGAGGATCATCGCGCCACCGTGCGTGGCCTGGGCCTGCGCCGCATCAACTCGGTGTCGGAGCTGCAGGACACGCCCGCCGTGCGCGGCATGATCAACAAGGTCTCGTACCTGGTCAAGGTTCTGGCCTGATCGGGACTTGGAGAGCAAGATGCAACTGAACAACCTGAAACCGGCTGCCGGTTCGAAGCACGCCAAGCGTCGCGTCGGCCGCGGTATCGGCTCCGGCCTGGGCAAGACCGCCGGTCGCGGTCACAAGGGTCAGAAGTCGCGTTCGGGCGGCTTCCACAAGGTGGGCTTCGAAGGCGGTCAAATGCCGCTGTATCGTCGTCTGCCGAAGCGCGGCTTCACGTCGCTGACCAAGGCCTTCACGGCCGAAGTCTCGCTGCGTGATATCGAGCGCCTGGAAGCGGCCGAAGTCGATCTGCTGGTCCTGAAGCAAGCTGGCCTGGTGAGCGACCTGGTGAAGAGCGCCAAGGTCATCAAGGCTGGCGAGCTGACCCGCAAGGTGACGATCAAGGGTCTGGGCGCCACTGCTGGCGCCAAGGCCGCGATCGAAGCCGCTGGCGGCCAGATCGCAGAGTAAATCGGCAGCAATCATCGCAGCATAGGCAGTCATAGTCGGAGCATCGTTTGGCCACGGCGAAACCCAATGCAAGCGCGCAAGCCAGGAACACGGCGAAGTACGGCGACCTCAAGCGCCGGCTGATGTTCCTGGTGTTGGCCCTGATCGTTTACCGCATCGGCGCACACATTCCGGTGCCGGGAATCGATCCGGATCAGCTCGCGAAGCTTTTCCAGAGTCAGTCGGGTGGCATCCTCGGGATGTTCAACCTGTTCTCGGGCGGGGCGCTGTCGCGCTTTACCGTCTTCGCGCTCGGCATCATGCCGTACATCTCGGCGTCGATCATCATGCAATTGCTGACGATCGTGCTGCCGCAGCTGGAGTCGCTGAAGAAGGAAGGGCAGGCAGGTCAGCGCAAGATCACGCAGTACACGCGTTATGGCACCGTGGTTCTGGCCACGTTCCAGGCGCTGTCGATCGCGGTCGCGCTGGAGTCGCAACCGGGGCTGGTGATCGATCCGGGCCTGATGTTCCGGGCCACGGCGGTGATCACGCTGGTGACCGGCACGATGTTCCTGATGTGGCTGGGTGAGCAGATCACCGAGCGTGGTCTGGGCAACGGCATCTCGATCATCATTTTCGGCGGTATCGCAGCGGGCTTGCCCAACGCGATCGGCGGACTGTTCGAACTGGTTCGTACGGGTTCCATGAGCATCATCGCAGCGATCCTGATCGTCGCGATCGTGATCGGTGTGACCTTCGCCGTGGTGTTCGTCGAGCGTGGCCAGCGCAAGATCCTGGTGAACTATGCCAAGCGTCAGGTCGGCAACAAGGTGTACGGCGGTCAGTCGTCGCACCTGCCGCTGAAGCTGAACATGGCAGGGGTGATTCCGCCGATCTTCGCATCGTCGATCATCCTGTTCCCGGCGACGATTGCGGGCTGGTTCACGTCTCAGTCGACGGGTGCGGTCGGCCGGTTCGTCAAGGACCTGGCTGCCACGCTGTCGCCGGGACAGCCGGTGTATATCCTGCTGTATGCGGCTGCGATTGTATTTTTCTGCTTCTTCTACACGGCTCTGGTTTACAACAGCCGGGAAGTGGCGGACAACCTGAAGAAAAGCGGTGCCTTCATTCCGGGCATTCGTCCGGGCGAGCAGACGACGCGCTACATCGACAAGATTCTGGTGCGCCTGACGCTGGCTGGTGCGATCTACATCACACTGGTCTGCCTGTTGCCGGAATTCCTGGTGCTGCGCTGGAACGTTCCGTTCTATTTTGGCGGAACCTCGCTGCTGATCATCGTGGTCGTCACGATGGACTTCATGGCTCAGGTGCAGTCCTACGTCATGTCGCAGCAGTATGAATCGCTGCTGAAGAAGGCGAACTTTAAGGGCAACCTGACCCTGCGCTGATTCAGATCGGTACAGACAAGGTATGGCGCGCACGGATCGTCTTCCGGACGAAGTGAGCGAACAGGAATTGAAGGAAGAGGAAAATTATGAAAGTGCTGGCTTCTGTTAAGCGCATTTGCCGCAACTGCAAAATCATCAAGCGCAACGGTGTCGTGCGCGTGATCTGCTCGTCGGATCCCCGCCACAAGCAACGCCAAGGCTAATCGGAAAGAGGATTGACGAATGGCACGTATCGCAGGGGTTAACATCCCGAACCACAAGCACACCGAAATCGGCCTGACGGCCATTTATGGTGTCGGCCGCTCGCGCGCTCGCAAGATTTGCGAGGCCACCGGTGTACCGTTTGACAAGAAGGTCAAGGATCTGACCGACGCCGACCTGGAAAAGCTTCGTGACGAAGTGGGCAAGGTGACCGTCGAGGGTGACCTGCGTCGTGAAACCACGATGAACATCAAGCGTCTGATGGACCTTGGTTGCTATCGTGGCATGCGTCACCGCAAGGGCCTGCCGCTCCGTGGCCAGCGTACCCGCACCAATGCCCGTACCCGCAAGGGTCCGCGCAAGGCCGGCGTGGCTCTGAAGAAGTAAAGCCGAAGGCAGAGGAAGAAACTAATGGCAAAAGGTCCGAATAACGCCGCTCGCGCGCGTAAGAAGGTCAAGAAGAACGTTGCCGACGGCATTGCGCACGTCCACGCTTCGTTCAACAACACCATCATCACGATCACCGACCGTCAGGGCAACGCCCTGTCGTGGGCGACCGCTGGTGGCCAGGGCTTCAAGGGTTCGCGCAAGTCGACCCCGTTCGCTGCCCAGGTCGCTGCCGAGAACGCCGGCCGTGTGGCGCAAGACCAGGGTATCAAGAACCTGGAAGTGCGCATCAAGGGCCCGGGCCCGGGTCGTGAGTCGGCTGTCCGCGCACTGAACGCGCTGGGCATCAAGATCGCGATCATCGAAGACGTCACGCCGATTCCGCACAACGGCTGCCGTCCGCCGAAGCGCCGTCGTATCTAAGCGTTGGCGTGTCCGAGCCGGCGGGTTTACCTGCTGGTTTTGGATATGGTAGTATCGCGCGTTGACCTGCTGCATTTGATGCGGCAGGTTTTCGTTTTGCTCGACAGAAATGTCGCATAAGACACATTTCGGTTGCGCTCTGTACATGCTTTCAGCGTCGTACCCGGTAACGGGACGCGCTTCATAAGCCCACCGTCCGTCACGGTCACCGGCAATTCCCGGTGGACAGCGCTGGCGGACTCGCGGCGCGTCAACAAGGCGTCGCGATCGAACAAAGGAAGACAACGTGGCACGTTATACCGGCCCGAAGGCCAAACTCTCCCGCCGTGAAGGTACCGACCTGTTCCTGAAGAGCGCCCGTCGCTCGCTCGCCGACAAGTGCAAGCTGGACAGCAAGCCGGGCCAGCATGGCCGCACCTCGGGTGCCCGCACCTCCGACTACGGCAACCAGCTGCGTGAAAAGCAGAAGGTCAAGCGCATCTACGGTGTGCTCGAGCGCCAGTTCCGCCGCTACTTCGCCGAAGCCGATCGCCGCAAGGGCAACACCGGTGAGAAGCTGCTGCAACTGCTGGAATCGCGCCTGGACAACGTGGTGTATCGCATGGGCTTTGGCTCGACCCGCGCTGAGGCACGCCAGCTGGTGTCGCACAAGGCGATTCTGGTGAACGGTCAGACTCTGAACGTGCCGTCGGCCCAGATCAAGTCGGGCGACGTCATCACCATTCGCGAGCAGTCGAAGAAGCAAGTCCGTATCGCTGAAGCGCTGTCGCTGGCCGAGCAGTCGGGTTTCCCGACCTGGGTTGCCGTGGATGCCAAGAAGTTCGAGGGCACCTTCAAGCAAGTTCCGGACCGCGCTGACATCTCGGGCGACATCAACGAAAGCCTGATCGTCGAACTGTACTCGCGTTAATCCGCGGGCAAGACGACTCAGCGCTTGCGTTCGCCGCAAAGCCTCTCCTTCTGCAGCCCGACGCGCACTATGCGCGGTCGGGCTTGTTGCCCATCGTGCGATGGGATTTCAAGGTTCCAAACGTCAGCCTTATCGGTGTAACGAGCCGAGGGTATTGAAAAGGACAACCTAATGCAAACAGCACTCCTCAAGCCAAAAATCATCGCCGTCGAGCCTCTGGGCGACCATCACGCCAAGGTCGTGATGGAGCCGTTCGAGCGCGGCTACGGCCATACGCTCGGTAACGCCCTGCGTCGCGTGCTGCTGTCGTCGATGGTCGGTTATGCACCGACCGAAGTGACGATCGCTGGGGTGGTCCATGAGTATTCCACCATCGATGGCGTGCAAGAAGACGTCGTCAACCTGCTGCTCAACCTGAAGGGCGTCGTGTTCAAGCTGCACAACCGCGACGAAGTCACGGTTTCGCTGCGCAAGGACGGTGAGGGCATCGTGACTGCAGCCGATATCGAGCTGCCGCACGACGTCGAAATCATCAACCCGAACCACGTCATCGCTCATCTGTCGGCCGGCGGCAAGCTGGACATGCAGATCAAGGTCGAGCAAGGCCGTGGCTATGTGCCGGGCAACGTGCGCAAGTTCGGCGACGAGTCGAGCAAGGTGATCGGCCGTATCGTGCTGGACGCCTCGTTCTCGCCGGTGCGCCGCGTGTCGTACGCCGTCGAGTCCGCTCGCGTCGAGCAGCGTACCGACCTGGACAAGCTGGTGATGAACATCGAAACCGACGGCGTGATTTCGCCCGAGGAAGCGATTCGCCAGTCGGCCCGCATCCTGGTTGATCAGTTGTCGGTGTTCGCCGCGCTGGAAGGCACCGAGTCCGCCGCCGAGGCCGCTTCGAGCCGCGCACCGCAGATCGACCCGATCCTGCTGCGCCCGGTCGACGACCTGGAGCTGACCGTGCGTTCGGCCAACTGCCTGAAGGCAGAGAACATCTACTACATCGGCGACCTGATCCAGCGTACCGAGAACGAGCTGCTGAAGACCCCGAACCTGGGTCGCAAGTCGCTCAACGAGATCAAGGAAGTCCTCGCCTCCCGTGGCCTGACCCTCGGCATGAAGCTCGAGAACTGGCCGCCCGCAGGTCTGGACAAGTAATTGTGATGCGAGGCTTCGGCCTCGCGTTGCGGACCGCCCCGGTTCCGGCCGGGGCATGTATGACTACCGGCCCGCGTCTCGGGAGCTTGCTCCCGGGGTGATAGAAGAGCTGGTCAAACACTCAATCTGAAAAGGAATCATCATGCGTCACCGTCATGGTCTGCGGAAACTGAACCGCACCTCGTCGCACCGTCTCGCGATGCTGCGCAACATGTCCAACTCGCTGTTCCAGCACGAGCTGATCAAGACCACCCTGCCCAAGGCCAAGGAACTGCGCAAGGTTGTCGAGCCGCTCATCACGCTGGCCAAGAAGGACACCGTTGCCAACCGCCGTCTGGCTTTCGCCCGTCTGCGCGACCGCGACATGGTCACCAAGCTGTTCACCGAACTGGGCCCGCGCTACAACGCTCGTCCGGGCGGCTACACGCGTATCCTGAAGTTCGGCTTCCGTCAGGGCGACAATGCGCCGATGGCGCTGGTCGAACTGGTGGATCGTCCGGAAATCACCGAAGCTCCGGCTGAAGAAGCTGCTGAGTAAAGTTGAGTTCCAGCCCGTCTCCCGACGGGTTCGGACACACCGCTTACAATCGAGCCAGGCAATTTGCCTGGCTCTTTTGTTTTTGTGCGCCAGGATTCGGAGGGGCCAGATGCAAGCCGGTAACAGTTCACAAAATGCCCAGGACGGCGGCAACGAGGCGGTCATTGCCGTGCTGACCAACCTGCCCGATGCAGACACCGCGGCGAAGCTTTCGCGGGCCTTGCTGGAAGCGCGCGTGTGCGCGTGCGTGAACCGTCTTGCGCCCGTCGAATCCGAGTACTGGTGGCAAGGCAAGCTGGAACAGGCAACGGAATGGCCGCTGCTGGCGAAGACCACGCGCGGACAATATTCGGCGGTGGAGGCTGTGATCCGCGCCAATCATCCCTATGATGTGCCGGAAATCATTGCCTGGCCCGTGAGCCAAGGTTTCGGACCATATCTCGCATGGGTGCGGGGCGAGGTAACTCGCGCCGAGCAACACAAGGATTGAGGCGCCAGGCACACAGCATCGCAGAGTGACAGAAAGGATTCAGGACGGTCTATGAGCATGGGTTTTGCGCTTTTGGCGCGGTCATACGGGGCGGGCTGGGCGCGGCATATCGCCGCAGTGCTGGCGGTGATGGTGGCCTGGTTGTGCCTGGTCACTGGCGCCCATGCGGCCACGGAAGACGATTTCCTGCCCCCTGAGCAGGCCTTTCGCTTTGCCGCCCGGCAGATCGACCCTCAGACCATTGAAGTGCGCTTCGACGTGGCAAGCGGCTATTACCTGTACCGGGAGCGCTTTGCCTTTGCCGCCCGGCCCGACACTGTCCGCCTGGGCCAGCCCGAATTTCCTCACGGCAAGGTGAAGTTCGACGAGACGTTCGGCAAGGAGATGGAAACCTACCGCGATGCGGTGGTGATCCGCTTGCCGGTCCAGTCCGCGCCGGCTGATGGCAAATGGTCGCTCGTCGTCACGTCCCAGGGCTGTGCCGACAAGGGACTCTGCTATCCGCCGATGGAAAGCGTCTACAAGGTGGGTGGCTCGCCCTTGGGGAACCTGTTCGCCGACAGGCCGCGCAGCGAGGCGACCGTGCCGCCGGCAGCGTCGGCGAGGCCCGGTACGGAAGCCGTTGCGCCCCCCGCGCGCCTCGACGAGAACGACCGCATCGCCGGCGTCCTGGCCAGCCGCAACCTTGGCGTCGTCCTCGCATTGTTCTTTGGCCTTGGCCTGCTGCTGACGTTCACGCCTTGTGTGCTGCCGATGGTGCCCATCCTGTCGTCCATCGTCGTCGGCGAGCACGCGACGCGCAGCCGTGCGCTGGTGGTGTCGCTGGCCTATGTGCTCGGCATGGCCGTCGTCTATACGGCGATTGGCGTTGCCGCAGGCCTGCTCGGCGAGGGCCTGGCCGCAGCGCTGCAGACCCCGGCCGTGCTGGCCGCGTTCGCGGCGCTGATGGTGGCGCTGTCGCTGTCGATGTTCGGGCTCTACGAGCTTCAGCTGCCGCAGCATTGGCAGACCCGCTTGACGGCCACATCAAACCGCCGCCAGGGCGGGCAAGTGATCGGCGCCGCGGCCATGGGCGCGATCTCCGCGCTGATCGTCGGGCCGTGCGTGACGGCACCGCTAGCCGGTGCGCTCGCGTATATCGCGCAGACCCGCGATGCGGTAACCGGCGGCACCGCGCTGCTGGCCATGGCACTGGGAATGGGTGTTCCGCTGGTGCTCGTTGGCGTGGGCGCAGGCAATCTGCTGCCCCGCGCCGGGCACTGGATGGAGGCCACCAAGCGCTTCTTCGGCTTCCTGCTGCTGGGCGTGGCGATCTGGATGGTGACGCCGGTGCTGCCGGCGTGGCTGACCATGGCGCTGTGGGCCGCGTTGCTGCTGGTGGCTGCGGTGTTCCTGGGCGCGTTTGATGCGCTCGGTGCTGAGGCCCGCGGCCTGGCGAGGCTGGGCAAGGGACTGGGTGTACTGGCGGCGCTGGCGGGTGCGATCCTGCTGCTGGGACTGGCCTCGGGTGGCCGGGATCCGCTGCAGCCGTTGGCGCACCTGAGCTTGGCACGCGTCGCTGGCGGTGGAGCGGAGACGGCGGCAGGACCGCAGTCCGTGCGCTTCGAGCGCGTCCGCAGCGTCGCGGAACTGGATGCACGCGTGGCCCAGGCAGCGGCCGCCGGCAAGCCCGTGCTGCTCGACTTCTACGCGGACTGGTGCGTAAGTTGCAAGGAAATGGAACACCTGACCTTCACGGACGCCAAGGTTCGGGCGCGCATGTCGGAAATCGTGCTGCTGCAGGCTGACGTGACCGCCAACAACGCCGATGACAAGGCGCTGCTCAAGCGCTTCGGCCTGTTCGGTCCGCCGGGGATCATCCTGTTCGGCGCCGATGGCCGCGAACGGCCTGTGCGCGTGATCGGCTACCAGTCCGCAGGCCGCTTCCTGGACAGCCTGGAGCGTGCGTTCGGTACACGCCCCAGCACCTGAGCCCTACCGCTCCAACTGCCGCCCAAGTCCCCATACGGCGGCCAGTATCACCACCACCGCGCCCATCAGGCCGATCGACCACCAGAACCCGTCGGGCTCGCGCAGCCACGGCATGCGTTCGAAGTTCATGCCGAAGATGCCGGTGATCAGCGTCAGCGGCATGAATAGCGCCGTGATCAGCGTCAGCGTGCGCATTGTGCGGTTGGTCCGGTGGGCCACCGCCGAGAAATGGATCTGGACGGCGGACTCGATCGAGTCTTCAAGTCGGCGCGCATGCGCGAGCACGCGCTGGATGTGCTCCATCAGGTCGTTGATGCGCACGAGCAGCACTTCGTCGCGGCCCGGTGCCTTGTCCGCTGGCTCGGTCGGATCGGCGCTGTAGCGGTTGTCCAGCACGCTGTCGCGGAACTCCTGCAGCGCATCGCGTTGTTCTTCGCTCAGGTGTTCGAGCCTGCGCAGCTGAATGCGTGCATCCAGAAGCCCTTCCCAGCTCGAGAAACTGCGTCGCGAATTGAGCAGCGCGCGTTGCCAGCGGTCGAGCTGGCGCGTGAGCGGCGCGCGCAGTTCAAGATAGCGGTCGACCATGGCGTTGAGCAGGCGCAGCATCAGGTCCTCGGGCCGGCTTGGCGGCCGCGTGCCGTGCAGCAACGGCGCGTGGCCGTACGCTTTCGGCGCCACGGGGCGCGGCTCCTGGCAGGATTCCAGCAGGCGCTGGCGTACCTGGTCGATTGTGCGCGACGGGCCCGGCCGGACGGTGACAAGTACTGTGTCGAAGACGAAGAAGGTGACCGGCTGGGTGTCGATGCGGGCCAGTGCGGGCAGGAAGCCGGGAGGATAACGCCGCGGCTTCGGCGCGGCTTCGACCGCTGTCACCGGTGAGCCGTCGGCCTCGGCGATCGCGCGGCTCGTCTCGAACGTCAGCTTGCGGAAGATCACCATGTCGTACGCGTGCGTCGTGTCGAAATACGACGGATGCGCCGTGTTGGTGGCATCGGTCAGATGCAGGTCGAGGATCGGCGCTCCGGCAAGCCGCCGCACGTTCTCGCGCCAGACGTCCGGTGCAGCGGATACCTCTTCGATCGGGAAATCGGCCCAGACAAAGCGGGCCGCCGCATTGCCGCCGAGGAACGCCGCCGCCTCATCCAGGGAGGCGAGCGGGTGAACCTGGCCGGCTGAAAAGCCTAGCAACTCCATGCGTGCGGCGTGGCCTTAGCCGGCGAGCAGGCGCGCGGCGTCGCGCGCGAAGTAGGTCAGGATGCCGTCGGCGCCGGCGCGGCGGAACGCCAGCAGCGATTCCATCATGACCTTGTCATGGTCGAGCCAGCCGTTCTGCGCGGCGGCCTTGAGCATCGCATACTCGCCGCTGACCTGGTAGACGTAGGTCGGGAAGCGGAACTCGTCCTTCACGCGGCGCACGATGTCCAGGTACGGCATGCCGGGCTTGACCATCACCATGTCGGCGCCTTCCATGATGTCCTGGGCGACTTCGCGCAGGGCTTCATCGGTGTTGGCCGGGTCCATCTGGTAGGTCATCTTGTTGCCTTTGCCCAGATTGGCAGCCGAGCCGACGGCGTCGCGGAACGGGCCGTAGAACGCTGACGCGTACTTGGCCGAGTACGCCATGATGCGCGTATGGATGTGGCCCGCGTCTTCCAGCGCCATGCGCACGGCGCCGATGCGGCCATCCATCATGTCGGACGGCGCGACGATGTCGACGCCGGCCTCGGCCTGGACCAGTGCTTGCCTGACCAGGATCTCGACAGTCTGGTCGTTGATCACGTAGCCGTTGTCATCAAGCACGCCGTCCTGGCCATGGCTCGTGTACGGGTCGAGTGCCACGTCGGTCAGCACGCCGAGTTCCGGGAAGCGGTCCTTCAGCGCACGCACGGCGCGCGGCACCAGGCCGTCGGCATTGGTCGCCTCGATGCCGTCGGGCGTCTTCAGCGACGGGTCGATGACCGGGAACAGCGCGATCACCGGGATGCCGAGTTTCACGCAGTCTTCGGCCACCGGCAGCAGCAGGTCGACCGACACGCGCTCCACGCCGGGCATGGATGCCACCGTCTGGCGCTGGTTCTGCCCGTCCAGGATGAAGACGGGATAGATCAGGTTGTCCGGCGACAAACGGTTTTCGCGCATCAGACGCCGCGAGAAGTCATCGCGACGCATGCGGCGGGGACGGTACTCGGGAAAGGCAGACATGGCAGCTTGAAGGAGGGAAATTCACAGGAGGAAATGTGCGGAAGATGGTTCACCACCGACCCGCGGCGGGCACGCCGTAGCGCATTCCGCAGAAAAACTAAACTTTTGTGTGTGCCCGCTATCATACTCGCGGACACCTTGCGTTGCGCCTCGCGTGGCGCGGTGTCCCCCGCTACTCCTCCCTGAGCGGGTACCCGCCTCAACCGGCGGGAAAGTTCGTCCCCGTTGCTTGCAACGGGGCTTTTTTTTGTCCGCGCGCTATGGTCGTGTCACTCGGACGCGCCCGGCGCAGCCGGTTGTTCTGCCGGCGCCGCTGCCTGAGCTTCGGGCAGCGACAACCAGCCCGCGATGACCCGCTGTGCTTCTTCGATGCCGCGGCGCTTGAGGCTGGAAAACAGCTGGGCGGTCAGAGGCACCGGGGTGGCAAGCTGCTCCGCATAGCCTTCCAGCATCTTCCGGGTTTCGCGCAGGGCCTTGGCGTTTTCGCTGTTGGTGAGCTTGTCGGCCTTGGTCAGCAGCACATGCACCGGCTTGCCGGTGGGCAGGAACCACTCGACCATCTGGCAATCGAGATCGGTGAAGGGGCGGCGCGCGTCCATCATCAGGATCAGGCCCGAGAGCTGCGACCGGGTCTGCACGTAATCGCTGAGCAGCCCTTGCCAGTGATACTTGGCCGAGCCGGACACCTCGGCATAGCCATAGCCCGGCAAGTCGACCAGGAAAGCGATCGGATCCGGCGCTTTTACCGGGGCCACCGTGAAGTAGTTGATGTGCTGCGTGCGGCCCGGCGTGCGGGACGAAAAGGCCAGGCGTTTCTGGTTGCAAAGGATGTTGATGGCCGTCGACTTGCCGGCGTTGGAGCGTCCGGCGAACGCGACTTCGGGCACCGCGGTGGCAGGCAGGTCGCGCAGATGGTTGACGGTCGTAAAAAAGCGGGCCTGGTGTAGGAGGGACATGCGCTGAAGCGGGTGGGGCGGGCTGATTGCGGCGGCGCGACATGCGCGAAGCGCGGCAACCACGGTCACGCCGAGGTGATAAGGCTGGCGGCACGGGATCGGCCAGGCCGCCGGATTTGATCCAGCACAGGCACAGGGGCTCCATGGCATCAATCCGGCACATTATTTATTGTACAATACGCCGGTTTACGGTCTCCTGTCCGGGTGACGCAGGGCATCCATGGCCGCGTTGCCGGTGACCCGTTCCATCCGGACGGAAGGCCGTGTTTGCCGTTCCATCGTGAGCGGTGCCAGGAAGGCGGGGTCTGCTGCCTGGCGCACCGGCCTGACCGGATGTTTCGGTCGTTGCCACCACGATGCAGGGCCTTGCAAGGCGCGTCCTCACCGCCCGCAAAGTGCCGGCCGGCATGCACTACGGTATTCAATACAATTCAGACAAGGTGTGCGAATGAACCGCATTGCGAAGCTTCTGGGTGTCCTGGTGCTGGCCCTGCCTGCAACCGCCATGACCGGTCTGGCTTCTGCCTCCGAGCAAGCCGCCGCGAAGGCAGATCCGGCAAAGGGCGAAACGCTGTATACGCAGGGCGCGCCCGATCGCAATGTTCCCGCCTGCCTGAGCTGCCACGGTGCCAACGGCAACAGCGGCGCCGCCGCCAACCCGAAGCTGGCTGCACAGCATCCCGAATACGTCCACAAGCAGCTGGCCAACTTCAAGGACAAGTCGCGCAATAACGCGATCATGTCGCCGCTGGCTGGCGCGCTGAACGACCAGGAAATGAAGGACATCGGCGCCTACCTCGCGAAGCAGCCGATCAAGCCGGCCACCGCCAAGAACAAGGACACGATCGAGGCCGGCCAGAAAATCTACCGCGCGGGTATCGCGGCCAAGGGCGTGCCGGCTTGTGCCGCCTGCCATGGCCCGACCGGCGCCGGTATTCCGGCCCAGTATCCGCGCATCGGCGGTCAGTGGTCGGACTACACCGAAGCCCAGCTCGTGGCATTCCGCCAGGGCACCCGCAAGAACAATCCGGTGATGACGACCATCGCTGCCAAGATGTCGGATGCCGAGATCAAGGCCGTGGCGGATTACGTCGCCGGCGTTCGCTAAGTCGTTCCGCGCCGGCCGGACGGTTGGCCTGCGCCTCGCAGGAGCGGGGCACGAAGCAGGATGAAACCGTTGGCGTCGGCAACAATCGAAGAGGGTGGCCTGCTTGCCAAGCATGTCCACCCTTTTTTATTTCAAAGCTTACTGCTGCACTGCACATGTCGACCGCTTCCACTTCAGGCCTGCACCTGAAGACCCCCCACCGCGTGTTGCGCGACGCGGTCGAATTGTTGTCCTCGATGCGCTTTGCGATTGCCCTGCTGACGGTGATTGCCATTGCCAGCATCGTGGGTACCGTGCTCAAGCAGAACGAGCCCTACCCCAACTACGTGAACCAGTTTGGGCCGTTCTGGGCCGATGTCTTCCACGCGTTGTCGCTGCAGAAGGTCTACGGCTCGTGGTGGTTCCTGCTGATCCTGACGTTCCTGGTGGTGTCGACATCGCTGTGCCTTGTGCGCAATGCGCCCAAGATGATCGTCGATATGCGTTCGTGGAAGGACCATGTACGCGAACGCAGCCTGCGTGCGTTCCACCATCGCGGCGAATTCGAGGCGGCGCGGCCGCGCGCCGAGGCCACGGCTCGCGTCACGGCCCTCCTGCGCAACCGCGGCTACCGCACGCGACAGGTTGAGCACGAAGGCGCGACGCTGCTCGCGGCGAAGGCGGGGGCGGCGAACAAGCTCGGTTATATCCTCGCGCATACCGCGATCGTGGTGATCTGCATCGGTGGCCTGCTCGATGGCGACATGCTGATCCGCGCGCAAATGTGGTTCGGCGGCAAGACACCGATCCGCGGCAACGCCGTCATCAGCGATATCCCGCCGCAGCACCGGCTGTCGACCAGCAACCCGGGCTTCCGCGGCAATGCGTTCGTGCCTGAAGGTTCGACTGTCTCCACTGCGATCCTGAACATCGCCGATGGCGCACTCGTGCAGGACCTGCCGTTCAACCTCACGCTCAAGAAGTTCACGATCGATTTCTACCCGACCGGCATGCCCAAGCTGTTCGCGTCCGACGTGGTCGTGACCGACCGTGCCACGGGCAAGCAGACGCATGCGACGGTGAAGGTCAACGAGCCGCTGATCGTCGATGGTGTTGCGATCTACCAGTCGAGTTTCGAGGACGGCGGCTCGCAGCTGAAGTTCGTCGGCTACCCGATGCAGGGCACAGCCCACGGTACTTTCCCGTTTGCCGGCACCGTCGGTGGCAACGCCCCGCTGACCGGCACCGGCTTGGCCGCGGACACTGAAGGCCTGACCGTCGAGTTCAGCGATTTCCGCCTGATGAACATCGAGAACGTCACCGATGCCTCGGGCAAGCCCGATGCGCGTGGCGTGGCGCGCAAGTCGTTCAACGAGACCATCGAGTCGCACCTGGGCGCCGCCGCCAGCGCGCAAAAGGAAAAGACGCTGCGCAATGTCGGCCCTTCGGTTCAGTACAAGCTGCGCGACCGCAACGGCCAGGCGCGCGAGTACAACAACTACATGGTGCCGGTGCAGCTTGACGGCCAGTCGGTGTTCCTGGCCGGCATGCGCGAGTCGCCCAACGAGCCGTTCCGTTACCTGCGCATTCCCGCCGATGACCAGGGCAGCGTGGCCGACTGGATGCGCCTGCGCGCCGCGCTGCAGGACCGCGCCATGCGCGGCGAGGCGGCGCGCCGCTTTGCGCTCGCCTCGATGCCGGGTGCCGACAAGGCCGAACTGCGTGGCCAGCTTGCCGAAAGCGCACTGCGCGCGCTGGATCTCTTTGCCGGCGCCACCCGCCCGAATCCGGATTCCCCACCGGGCGGCTTTACCGCGATCGCGTCATTCCTGGAAAAGTCGGTGCCGGCGGCGGAGCAACAGAAAGCCGCCGATGTGCTGCTGAAGATCCTCAACGGCTCGATGTGGGAGTTGTGGCAGATCGCGCGCGCGCAAGACAAGCAGCCCGTGGTACCCAACAGTGCGCAGAGCGGCGCTTTCCTGCAGCAATCGATCAATGCGCTGTCCGACAGCTTCTTCTACGGCGCGCCGGTGTTCCTGCAGCTCGACGACTTCAAGGAGATCAAGGCCAGCGTGTTCCAGATGACCCGTGCGCCGGGCAAGAACATCGTGTATCTTGGCTGTCTGCTGCTGGTGCTGGGCGTGTTTTCGATGTTCTATATTCGCGAGCGCCGCGTCTGGGTCTGGATCAAGGATCCGGGCCATCATGCGGACGCCGCCGTGCAAACGGAAGCGGCATCGTCAGGCAGCCATGTGCTGATGGCCATGTCGACTCAGCGTCGCACGCTGGACTTCGAGAAGGAATTCGTCGCCTTGCGCGACGATATCGGCCGCGCGGCCGGGGCGGAAACAGACACCTCGGCGCAGGCGCAGCATTGAACCCGTCGGGCCGGACCGTGGTGATCGTCTCCGGTTGCCGCCCGGCTTTTGTGGCGCAGCCTCAGGCTGCGTGCAGATCGCAGGTAACGCTATGTCTTCTAACTTGAACCAGGCCGCCCGGCCGGCCATGCGCCCGGCGACTTCTGCTGATTCCGGCGCACTGGACGAGTCCTACCTCGAACCCTCCTTTCTGCGCCGGCTCACGTGGCTGGACTGGGCCTTCGCCGTGCTGCTGGCAGTCGGCGCCGGCGTGGCGCTGTCGCGCTACGGCCAGTGGATGAACGGCTATGACAAGGCCGTGCTGATTGCCGCGGTGCCGACTTTCGCGCTGCTCGGCTGGCACTGGAAGCCCGTGCGCCCGCTCATGGTCGGGCTCGCCGTGCTGTCGCTGTTCGCCGTGCAGCTATACCAGGGCCAGCTCGCGCGTGCCGACCAGGCGTTCTTCCTGAAGTATTTCCTGTCCAGCCAGTCGGCCATCTTGTGGATGAGCGCGCTGGTGTTCTTGTCCACACTGTTCTACTGGGTGGGACTGGCCACGCGCTCGGCGACCGGCTATAGCATCGGCAGCAAGCTGTGCTGGGCCGCGGTGGTACTCGGTTTCACGGGCATGCTGGTGCGCTGGTACGAGTCGTATCTGGTCGGCACCGATATCGGCCATATCCCGATCTCGAACCTCTATGAAGTGTTCGTGCTATTCACGCTGATCACGTCACTGTTCTATCTCTACTACGAAGGCCGTTACGCGACGCGTGCGCTCGGCCCGTTCGTGATGCTGGTGGTGTCGGCCGCAGTGGGTTTCCTGCTTTGGTACACGGTCAGGCGCAATGCGCAGGAGATCCAGCCGCTGGTGCCGGCGCTGCAGAGCTGGTGGATGAAGATCCACGTGCCGGCCAACTTCATCGGTTACGGCACGTTTGCGCTCGCGGCGATGGTTTCGGTGGCCTACCTGCTCAAGCAGCGCGGCATCCTGGCCGAGCGCCTGCCGTCGCTCGAAGTGCTAGACGATGTGATGTACAAGGCCATCGCGGTCGGCTTTGCGTTTTTCACCATCGCCACCATCCTCGGTGCGCTGTGGGCGGCGGAAGCGTGGGGCGGCTACTGGAGCTGGGATCCGAAGGAAACGTGGGCGCTGATCGTCTGGCTGAACTATGCGGCCTGGCTGCACATGCGGCTGATGAAGGGGCTGCGCGGCACCGTCGCAGCATGGTGGGCGCTGATGGGCCTGCTGGTGACAACGTTCGCCTTCCTGGGCGTCAACATGTTCCTGTCCGGCCTGCACAGCTACGGCGAATTGTGATTCATGCGGCTTCCGCATCAGTGAAGAGAACCTGCCCTGCCGGCAGGTTTTTTTTCGCCCGCAGGGAATAAACGCATCACATCCGGTGTTTACTTGAGGAACGGTGCCGGCTGGCGGCACCGGCTTGCATGGAGAAGAACATCATGGCACGTCTGCGTCGTCCTACCGCTGCATCCCTCCTTCGTCCTGTTGCACTGGCCCTTGGCTGTACCTCCGTTGTCCTGCTGGCCGCCTGTTCCGGCATGGGCGGGATGGGCATGAGCGGCGCCGGCAGCATGCCGCCAACCGTCAAGGTGACCGACGGGGTGTTGACCGATCCGCAAGGCCTGACGCTATACACGTTCGACCGCGACACCAAGGACAGCGGCAAGAGCGCCTGCAACGGGATGTGCGCGAACAACTGGCCGCCGCTGATGGCAGCGCCGAACACTAGCGCCTCGGGCAGCTACACCATCATCACGCGTGAAGACGGCAGCAAGCAGTGGGCCTACCGTGGCATGCCGCTGTACCGCTTCGCCAAGGATGCCAAGGCGGGCGACCGTATGGGCGACAACCTCAACAATGTCTGGCACGTCGCCAAGCCCTGAGCACCTGGCGACAGATTGAGTCCGGCTAGGCATGGACGGGTTTGAAGGCCAGCTGATCGCGCTGGCGCCGCGCCTGCGGCGCCACGCGCGTGGCCTGACCAGCGACGCGGCGCAGGCCGATGACCTGGTCCAGGACACGCTGGAGCGCGCGCTGCGCTACCGCTGGCGCTTTCGCCTGCGTCCGGGCGCATGGTGGGGCGATGGCGCCGACGGCCTGCTGCCGTGGCTGCTCACGCTGATGCACCGCCTGCGCCTGAATGCCGTGCGCCGGAAGGACCTGGTCGTCGCCATGGAAACTCTGCCGGAGGTCAGCGCCCCGGCCACGGATCCCGGGCTGCGGCGCGATCTGCTGCAGGCGCTGACCGCCTTGCCCGAAGCCCAGCGCGCGGTGCTGCTGCTGGTCAGCCTGGAACAGTTCACGTACGCGGAGGCCGCACACGTGCTCAATGTTCCGGTTGGCACCGTGATGTCCCGCCTGGCGCGAGCGCGCGAACACATGCGCACCCTGCTCGACGGCACAGTGAAGCCACAACATGGCGCACAGGCCACCGAGCCGGCCACGACGCTGCAGCGAGTGAAATGATGTCCCCGATCCACGAAGCCGACCTGCATGCCTACGCCGACGGCCAGCTAAGCGGCCGCCGCCGCGCAGTCGTGGAGGCATACCTGGCCGAGCAGCCGGAAGTGGCGGCGCGCGTGGCCGAATGGCGCAGGCAGGCGGACGCGTTGCATGGCGCACTCGATGGCGTGCTCAACGAACCGGTGCCGCTTGCCGCGCTGCCCGAGCCGCTGCGTGGCGGCTCGCCCCGGCACGACGGCAGGGCGCGCGGCTGGCGTACCGGATGGATCGCGGCCTGTGCGTCGGTCGCCTCGCTGGCCGTGGGCGGCACGATTGGCTGGATCGCGCATGGACGCATGGCGGACGGCCCTGTCATTGCCATGGCGCCGGGCGAGCGCTTTGCGCGCGAAGCGTTGGTCTCCCACGCGGTCTATGCGCCCGAAGTGCGGCATCCCGTGGAAGTGCCGGCCACCGACGAAGCCCATCTGATTGCGTGGCTGTCCAAGCGGCTCGGTGCGCCATTGCAGGTGCCCGACCTGCGCCCACAGGGCTTCCACCTGATCGGAGGCCGCCTTGGCGTGGCCGAAGGCGGGCCGTCCGCGATCCTCATGTATGAAGCCGACGACGGTACGCGCCTGTCGCTGCAGCTGCGCCGCATGGCGCAAGGCACGCCCGATACGGGCTTCCGGCTCGAGCGCATGCCGCAGCCTGCTCCCGGCCGGCCGGGAGCAGGGGCGATGGCGTTTTACTGGATCGACCGCAGTCTCGGGTTCGCGCTGGCCGGGCAGGTGGATCGTGCGCGCCTGCTGACACTGGCGCAGTCCGTGTACCAGCAATACCAAGGCCAGGGCGGCTAGGCGCATCGGCCGCCTCCTGCGAAAAAAAGCTGTCAGGAATGGCCAGCACCATCCGACCAACGGGAAGTCCAACTCCCGGGCCGTTCGAAGTACCAAGGAACAACCATGCTGATTCCCTCCCCGAAGTGGTTGCGCGGTGATGACATCGCCGCCTCCGAGATCACGCCGCGCCATGTGTTCGCCACGCGCCGGCGCTTGCTGGCGCTCGCCGCGGCCGGCACCGCCGGTGCTGCGCTGAGTCCGTGGCTTGCGCGCGAGGCCCGCGCCCAGGGCCGTCATGGGGCAAAGCTGGCGGCCACGCCCAACAGCGCTTTCGTGGTGACAGAAAAGCGTACGCCCTACGAGGATGTCACCACCTACAACAACTTCTACGAATTTGGTACCGACAAGTCCGACCCGGCGCGCAATGCCGGCACGCTGCAGCCGCGTCCGTGGCAGGTGGCGGTGGAAGGCTTGGTGAAAAAGCCCAAGGTCTATGACCTGGACGAGCTGCTCAAGCTCGCGCCGATGGAAGAGCGCGTGTACCGCCTGCGCTGCGTGGAAGGCTGGTCGATGGTGATCCCGTGGCTTGGCTATCCGCTGGCTGAGCTGATTCGCCGCGTGGAGCCGCAGCCGGGCGCGAAGTACGTGCAATTCATCACGCTCGCCGACAAGAAGCAGATGCCCGGCATCAGCAGCTCGGTGCTGGACTGGCCCTACAGCGAAGGCCTGCGCATGGACGAGGCGATGCACCCGCTTGCTCTGCTGACCTTTGGTCTTTATGGCGAGGTGCTGCCGAACCAGAACGGCGCGCCGGTGCGCATGGTGCTGCCATGGAAATACGGCTTCAAGAGCGCGAAGTCGATCGTGAAGATCCGCTTCGTCGACAAGCAGCCGCCGACGAGCTGGAATCTGGCCGCGCCGCAGGAATACGGCTTCTACTCGAACGTGAACCCGGATGTGGACCATCCGCGCTGGAGCCAGGCAACCGAGCGGCGCATTGGCGAGGATAGCGGTGGCGGCGGCTTTGCCGCGCTGTTCGCGCCCAAGCGCAAGACGCTGCCGTTCAATGGCTACGGCCAGCAGGTCGCGTCGCTGTACCAGGGCATGGATCTGAGGAAATTTTTCTGATGGGCAGGGCTGACATGACGGTTTCGCAACCCACTTCGACACGCGCGCAAGGCGCGGTCCCGGGCAGCAGGGCCGGCGGGCTGGCGGCGTTGCCCGCGGCGCAGGTGCGCACGCTGAAGGTGTTCATCTGGCTGCTGGCGATGCTGCCGTTTGTGCGGTTGCTGTACCTGGGAGCAACGAGCCAGTTCGGCGCCAATCCGCTGGAGTTCGTGACACGGTCAACCGGCACGTGGACGCTGGTGATGCTGTGCGTGACGCTGGCGGTTACGCCGCTGCGGCGCCTGACCGGCTGGAACTGGCTCGTGCGCTTGCGCCGCATGCTGGGGCTATTCGCGTTCTTCTACGGCCTTCAGCACTTCTTGCTATGGATCGGCGTAGATCGCGGCTTCGACTTCGCCTACATGCTGAAGGATGTAGTCAAGCGGCCGTTCATCACGGTCGGGTTCGCTGCCTTTGTGCTGATGATCCCGCTGGCGCTGACTTCGACCAACGGCATGGTTCGGCGCCTCGGCGGCAAGCGCTGGCAGGCGCTGCACAAGGCGGTGTACGCGATCGCGGTGCTGGCCATCCTGCACTACTGGTGGCACAAGGCTGGCAAGAACGACTTCAGCGAAGTGTCGATCTACGCTGCAGTGGTGTTCGTGCTGCTGGGGCTGCGCCTGTGGTGGCGCTGGCGTCCGGCCGCCCGCTGAGGCAGGCAGGCCGGGAGACTGGCGGGTGGATCAGTCCTGCAGCAGGCGTTCGTCGCGGAACAGGTCTTCGACCAGTTCGCGTTCGCGTACGAGGTGGACCTTGCCGCCGTCGACCATGACTTCGGCGGCGCGGGGGCGGGTGTTGTAGTTGGAGCTCATCACGAAGCCGTAGGCACCGGCCGACATCACTGCCAGCAGGTCGCCCGGCTGCACGGCCAGCGCGCGGTCGCGGCCAAGCCAGTCGCCCGATTCGCACACCGGACCGACGATGTCGTAGACGACCTGCGATCCGCCGTTCGCCTTGACCGGCTCGATACGGTGATAGGCCTCGTACATGGCCGGGCGCGCGAGGTCGTTCATGGCGGCATCGACGATGCAGAAGTTTTTGGCCGCGCCGGGCTTGAGGAATTCCACCTGCGTCAGCAGCACGCCGGCATTGCCGACCAGCGAGCGACCCGGTTCGAACAGCACTTCGCGATGCGCATGGCCACGTGCGGCCACACGGTCAAGCAGCGTGGTGGCAAAGCCCGTGATGTCGGGCGGCGTCTCGTCGGTGTAGGTGATACCCAGGCCGCCGCCGACATCGATGTGCTCGAGTACGATGCCTTCGCGCTCCAGCGCTTCGACCACGTCGAGCACCTTGTCGAGCGCTTCCAGATACGGTGCCACTTCGGTGATCTGCGAACCGATGTGGCAGTCGATGCCGGTGACTTCGATATTCGGCAGCGCAGCGGCAGCACGGTACGTGGGCAGCACGTCCTCGAACGCGATGCCGAATTTGTTGCCTTTCAGGCCCGTCGAGATGTATGGGTGGGTCTTGGCATCGACGTCCGGGTTGATGCGCAGCGACACGCGCGCGCGCTTGCCGATCTGGCCGGCCACGGCATTGAGGCGGTCCAGTTCGGGAATCGATTCGACGTTGAAGCAGCGCACGTCATGGGCGAGCGCGAGTTCCATCTCCGCCGCGTTCTTGCCGACGCCGGAAAACACCACCTTGCGCGGATCACCACCGGCGGCCAGCACGCGCTTGAGTTCGCCACCGGAGACGATGTCGAAGCCCGCGCCAAGTTTTGCGAAGACCTGCAGTACCGCCAGGTTCGAGTTGGCCTTCATGGCGTACTGCACCTGCGCCTTGCGGCCTTTGCAGGCGGCAGCGTAGCCCTGGTACGCGGCGGTCAGCGCGGCGCGCGAGTACACATAGGCCGGCGTGCCGAATTCGGCGGCGATCTGCGCCAGCGGCACCTGTTCGGCCATCAGGGCGCCGTCCTGGCGATGGAAAAATGCGGTCATGGTTATCGGCTGGTGGGGGCGTCGGAAGAGGCCGGAGGCGTGGTGGGTGCTGCCGACGCGGGCAGCTTGGCGTCAGGATGGCCCAGGCCCGGATCGGGCACGGACGGCGCGGTCGGCTCGGGCGGGACCTTCGGCATGGTCAGCGGCCCGCGAATGCCGCATCCGCCCAGCAGGGGCATCGCAAGGCCGGCGGCAAACGCCGATACAATCGCAACACGACGGAGCATCGGGTCGTCCTTGAATACGGTTGGGAAAGCTGTCGGACCGGCAGCCGGCGTGTCGTACGCGGCCGCCGCCAGAGTTCCAGGGCACGGCCGGAATCCGGAAATCCTCAACAATAAAAGCCGGCCACTGCATGTGCCCCATGCGCAGCAGCAAGGCGGACAGAGTACTGGCGCCGGCGGTCTTGGAGTTTAGCATGCCCCCCTTGAGTGAAAGCGAGTTCCTGGCCCTGGCCGGCAAGGAGCTGGACCGCATCGAAGCCGCGGTGGAAGCGGCCGCCGACGCGGCCGACGCCGACATCGAAATCAGCCGTACCGGCAACGTGATGGAGCTGGAGTTCGAGAACGGCTCCAAGATCATCATCAACAGCCAGGCCCCGATGCAGGAACTGTGGGTAGCGGCGCGCTCGGGCGGTTTCCATTTCCGCCGCGACGGCGAGCGGTGGGTCGATACGCGCAGCGGCGATGAGCTGTATGCCGCACTGTCGGCCTATGTCAGCCAGCAGGCGGAGGCGGCGCTCAAGCTAGGCTGAGCAACGTCCCATCCGGCGCTGACCAATGAAAAAGCCGGCCCAAGCAGGCCGGCTTTTTCGTGTGCATGGCGTCCGTGAGACGTTCAGCCCCCGCCGAACATTTCCAGGATCTTCTTCTTCTCCGCTTCCACATCGGCTGGCGGACGCGTGCTTTCTTCCGGCTTGCCCGGCCACGGGTCGCCCAGGCCGACCGATGCCACGCCAGCGCCGCTCGCGTTCTCTTCGAAGGTCCAGTCGCCGCCGGCCATGACCACGCCTTCCGGTGCGGGCCGTTCCGGGCTTTCCGGCACGCCCTTGAGCATCTTGCCCATGTAGCCAACCCAGATCGGCAGGGCCAGTCCGCCGCCGGTCTCGCGCACGCCCAGGCTCTTGGGCTGGTCGTAACCCATCCAGGCGATCGCAACCAGGTTGGGCGTGTAGCCCGCGAACCACGCATCGACGGCATCGTTGGTGGTACCGGTCTTGCCGGCCAGGTCATTGCGGCCCAGGCGCTGCTTGGCGGGGTTGGCCGTCCCCATGCGCACCACATCGCGCAACATGGTGTCGGCGATAAACGCCGTGCGTGCGTCGAGCACGCGCACGGCGTCGCTGCCGGCGCGCTGCGGCTGGGTTTCGGAAAGCACCTTGCCGCGCGCATCGACAACTTTCTGGATCAGGTACGGGTTGATGCGGTAGCCGCCGTTGGCGAACACCGAATAGGCGCCGGCCATCTGCAGCGGCGTGACGCTACCGGCGCCCAGCGCCATCGGCAGGTAGGCGGGGTGCTTCTCCGCCTCGAAGCCGAAGCGGGTGATGTAGTCCTGCGCGTACTGCGTACCGATTGCCCGCAGGATGCGCACCGAGACCAGGTTCTTCGACTTGGCCAGCGCGCGGCGCATGGTCATCGGGCCCTCGAACTTGCCGTCGTAGTTCTTCGGCTCCCACACTTGGCCGCCGGTGTCCGGGCCGATCGTCAGCGGCGCATCATTGATCACGGTGGCCGGCGAGAAGCCCTTTTCCAGCGCTGCCGAGTAGATGAACGGCTTGAAGCTGGAACCGGGCTGGCGCCAGGCCTGCGTCACGTGGTTGAACTTGTTGCGGTTGAAGTCAAAGCCCCCGACCATCGAGCGGATCTCGCCATCCTGCGGGTTGATCGAGACAAACGCCGCCGACACTTCTGGCAACTGGGTGACCGTCCAGTCGCCCTTGTCGTCCTGCGTCACGCGGATAATCGCGCCGGGGCGGATCTTGGTCTTGGGCTGGGCGTTGGCCGACAGCGACGGGGCAATGAAACGCAGCGCCGATCCTTCGATCGTGGCCACTTCGCCGGACAGCAGCGTAGCCTTCACCTGGCGTGGCGACACGGTGGTCACCACGGCCGAGCGCAGGTCGTCGCTGCCGGGATGTTCGACGAGTGCATCGTCGATAGCCTGTTCGCGTTCGGCCTGGTCGGACGGCAGGTCGATGAACGCTTCCGGGCCGCGATAGCCGTGCTTGCGCTCGTAGTTCATGATGCCCGAGCGCACGGCCTCGTAGGCAGCGTCCTGGTCAGGCTTGGTCAGCGTGGTGTAGACCGTCAGGCCACGCGTGTAGGTTTCCTCGCGGTATTGCGCGTACATCAGCTGGCGCACGATTTCCGCCACGTACTCCGCGTGCGTGGAGAACTCGTTGCCCTCGCTGCGCACCTTCGGGGCTTCGCGGAGGGCGGCGTCGTATTGTTCCGGCGTGATGTAGCGCAGGTCGCGCATGCGCTGCAGGATGTATTCCTGGCGGACTTTGGCACGGCGCGGGTTCACCACCGGGTTGTACGCCGACGGCGCCTTGGGCAGGCCGGCCAGCATGGCCGCTTCGGCCGGCGTCACGTCGCGCACGGACTTGCCGAAGTAGACGCGCGCGGCACTATCGAAGCCATAGGCGCGCTGGCCCAGGTAGATCTGGTTCATGTACAGCTCGAGGATCTGGTCCTTGCTCAGGTTCGCCTCGATCTTGTACGCGAGCATCATTTCGTAGATCTTGCGCGTGTAGGTCTTCTCGCTGGACAGGAAGAAGTTGCGCGCGACCTGCATGGTGATCGTGGATGCGCCCTGCGACAGCCCGCCGCGCAGGTTCGCCAGGCCCGCGCGCATCACGCCGACGAAGTCGACGCCGCCGTGCTCGTAGAAGCGGTCGTCTTCGATCGCCAGCACCGCCTTCTTCATGACGTCGGGAATCTCCGCGATCGGCACGAAGTTGCGGCGCTCTTCACCGAACTCGCCGATCAGGACATTGTCAGCAGTGAAGATGCGCAGCGGGATCTTCGGGCGATAGTCCGTGATGGTGTCCAGCGACGGCAGGTTTGGCGCGGCCACGAGCAGCGCGTAGCCGAGCAGCAGCGCGACCGCCACGATGCCGGCGACGATCAGCCCCACTACCCAGAACGTGATGCGCGCCCAGAGCGAGCGGCGGGCTGGGAGGGACGGCTTCGGTTGTGCTGTGGCCATAAGGGAAAAACCTAGTCAGGAGTGCGGGGGATTATATCTTCCGGTATAGCGGCTACTCCCCGTGCAGTGGCGGCCCCGACGCTACCGCGCTGTTACAAGATGTAATGTCGTGGCCGCGGCGGCTTACGCGGATGGGCTTGCAGAAAAAGGGCCCGGAAGGGAACCCGACGACCGTGGGGTTTTGGCAACGTCGCCGGAAAAATAAAAGCGTGGTCAAACCGGCACATTGCCAGCACTGCCGGTTTTTGTGAGAATCGACCAACATAAAAGAGCAAACGTTTCATCCAAGAAACAAGGCTCGCCCGATTAGAGCAGTCAAGCCGGGGGCGAGTTCAAATGTCAGGGGGGTCACCTTGCGACGGGGCATTTTGTCGGGGCTTCTGCGCCGGACTACGGTCGGCGTGGACATCGGGTCGTCCAGTGTCAAGGTAGTCGAGCTGTCCGTGGGGGGCAGCAAACAGGACTACCGGCTGGAAAAATGTGCCAGCGAATTGCTGGACCGCAATGCCGTTGCCGACGGCAACGTCATCAACATCGAAGCTGTGGGCATCGCGCTCAAGCGCGCGCTCGGCAAGGCCGGCATCCGCTCGAAGGACGTGGTGCTCGGCGTGCCGTCGATGCTGACGGAGTCACAGACTGTCAGCTTGCCGGACAACCTGTCCGAAGACGAACTCTATTCCCAGGTCGAATCCGAAGCGCACCGGCTTTATCCGCCGTCGCAGACGGTCAATTTCGACTTCGCCGTGATCGGCCCGAGCGAAACCGAGGGCGGCATCGGCGTGCGCGTGACCGCGGCGAACAGCGATCGCGTGCAGGAGCGCGTGACCGCCGCCGAGATGGCCGGGCTGCGCCCGCAGGTCATGGACGTCGAGGAATACGCGGTGCAGCGCACCATCGTGCAGATGCTCGGCGTGCCGCGCGAGATGTCGGAAGCCGATGCGCGCGCGCTGCCCGTAGTGGCGGTCGTCCACCTGGGCGGCAGCCGTTCCAAGGCCATCTTCTATCAAGGCTGGAAAGAGCTATACGAGCAGCCGCTGAACAGCTACGGCGACCAGCTTACGCAGAGCGCCGCGCGCATGTTCACGCTCGATGCGCTCAAGGCCGAGATCAAGAAGCGCAAGAACACGCTGCCCGAAGCCTGGCGTACCCAGTTGCTCAAGCCGTCGCTCGAAGCGCTGGCCATGGAAGTGCAGGCCGCGGTCGGCAATTTCATCGCCAGTTCCAGCCTGGGGCGCGTGGACGAGATCCTGCTGTCGGGCGGGCATGCGTCGCTGCTCGGCGTGCAGGCGGCGATCCAGCAGCAGACCCAGATTACTACCACGCTCGCGAACCCGTTCGCCAACATGGTCACGAACGGCAAGGTCAACGAACGGTATCTGCAGCGTGACTTGCCGGCGTATATCGTCAGCGCCGGACTGGCATTGCGCGGCCTGCAATAACGCACCCCGGGGGAATCCGAATGTCAACGAACACACTCCCGTCGGTCAACCTCCTGCCCTACCACGAAGCCCGCAAGGCCGCCCGACGCAAGCGCGTCTACGCGATCCTTGGGGGCGCGGCGGCGGCCGGCGCGGTGGTGGTGCTGCTGGGCGGGCTTTATATCGATCACGAGATCGAATCCGTGGTGGGGCTGAACCAGGTGCTCACCGCCGAAAACGCGCGCCTGGACGGCCAGATCCGCGAGGTCAACACACTCAAGAAGGACATCGAGGCCCTGTTGCAACGCCAGCAGGCCGTGGAGAGCCTGCAGACCGAACGCAACCGGCCGGTGCAGCTGCTCGAGGAACTGGTACGCCAGGTGCCGGAAGGCGTCTACCTGACCAGCCTCAAGCAGACCGGCGATTCGTTCACGATTGCCGGCGTGGCGCAGTCCAACGAGCGCATTTCCGAGCTGTTGCGCAATGTCGGCGCGGTGCCATGGCTCGACAAGGCCGAACTGGTCGAGTCCAAGGCCGTGACCATGACCAACAACCTGCGTGAACAGCGCCGCCTGTTCGATTTCTCGATGCGCTTCGCCTACCGCGCTCCCGAAACGCCTGCCGACAAGAAGAACGGCGCGGCAAGCGCGGCCCAGGCACCGGCCGCTAACGGAAAGGCCTGACCATGGTGCTCAATACCGAAATCAACCTGGCGGACCTGACAGGCCAGTTCCGCGGGCTCAATATGAACGAGCCCGAGACTTGGCCCACGGCGCCGCGCGTCGTGTTCGCGCTCATCGCGGCGGCTGTCGTGCTGCTGCTCGGCTGGCAGTTCTACTGGAGCGGCAAGACCGAGGAACTCGACCGCCAGCGCGCGGAACAGGAAAACCTCAAGCAGGCCTACCAGTCAAAGGTCGTCCAGGTCGCCAACCTGGAAGCGCTGCGCGAACAGAAGAAGCAGGTGGAGCTGCGGGTGGCGCAGCTCGAGCGCCAGCTTCCGAACAAGACCGAGATGGACGCGCTGCTCGCCGACGTCAACCACGCCGGCGTGGCGCGCGGCCTGCAGTTTGAGCTGTTCAAGCCGCAGGCTGCGGTGCTCAAGCCTTACTTTGCAGAGATCCCGGTGAACCTGAAGGTGACGGGGCGCTATCACGATGTTGCGCAGTTCAACGCCGACGTCGCCGCGCTGTCCCGGATCGTATCGATGCAGAACCTGCAGCTCGCCAATACCAAGGAAGGCGCGCTGACCATGGAAGCGGTGGCGATGGCCTACCGCACCCTGGACCCGGACGAGCAGGCCGCGCAACGCAAGGCTGCCGCCAATGCCGCCAAGCCCGCCGGAGGTGCCAAATGAGCCGCATCGTGAGCCTTTCCATGCGTCGTCTGGGCCTGCTTGCCGCCGCGCTGGCTGCCGGACTGCTGAGCGCGTGCGGTTCCGGCGACGAACAGGCG
This sequence comes from Cupriavidus pinatubonensis, assembly GCF_019602855.1. Taxonomy (GTDB): domain Bacteria; phylum Pseudomonadota; class Gammaproteobacteria; order Burkholderiales; family Burkholderiaceae; genus Cupriavidus; species Cupriavidus pinatubonensis. The sequence goes on along the minus strand of NZ_CP080767.1, from coordinate 3,537,863 downwards.
CTGCGGCAGTGGATGGATGCCACGCGCAACGCCAAAGCCCAGCCGCCCGCGCCCTTGCCCGAACCCAAGCCCTATGTGCCGCGCGAATACGCGGGGCGCAGCGCGCCGGAGCCGTTCGCACAGACCAAGATCGGCGAACTCAACAAGATGCTGGCGGAGTCGCCCGAAGCCGGGCGTCGCCGCGAGCCGCTCGAAGACTATCCGCTCGAAAACTTCAAGATGCTCGGCATGATGAAGAAGAACGGCGAGACCTTCGGCATCGTGCGTGTTGATAACAAGATCCACCACGTCAAGGTGGGTCAGTATCTCGGCCAGAGTTACGGCCGGGTGGTCCGCATCACCGATCAGGAGATCGTGTTGCGCGAATTGGTCCGGGAAGGGGTATCCGAGTGGAAAGAGAAAATGACCAGCCTGAAGCTGGAGGTGTCGGCATGACCCTGGGTCGCTGGTACCGAGCGCTTGCAGGCGCAATGACGATGACACTTGTGCTGGCCGCCCCGGCGGCGCTCGCACAGGGCAACCAGGTGAAGTCGGTCGACGCCAATGTGGTGGGCGAGCAGACCCTGTTCACCATCGACCTGCAGTCGCCGCCGGCGCAGAAGCCGGCGGACTTCACAACGCAGAATCCGGCTCGCATCGCGATCGATTTCTTCGATACCGGGTTTGCCGCCGGCCGCGCTCAGTATGACTACGCCGGCAAGCTGCTGCGCGGGGCGAGTGTCATGCAGATCGGTGACCGCACCCGCGTGGTGCTCGACCTGACGCGCACGGCGACTTACCGGACCGAGGTCCGCGGCAACCAGTTCCTGGTGCTGCTCGACAATGTCGCGCCTGCTGCCAGGGCGGCCGCGCCGACCTTTGCCGCGCCTGCCGCACCGACCGCGGTCGCCGCGGCACGTGCGTCCGTGCGCAACATCGACTTCCGGCGGGGCACGGATGGCGCGGGACGCGTGGTGGTGGACCTGTCCTCGCGTGATTCGGGCATCAATATCGCGCAGCAAGGCCAGAACGTGGTGGTCGATTTCCTGGGCACCTCGCTGCCCGAGAACCTGCGCCGTCGTTTCGACGTGAGCGACTTCGGCACGCCGGTGCAGGGCATGCGCGCCACGGACGCCAGCGGCAATACCCGCCTGACCATCGAGCCGCGCGGCAACTGGGAGTACAGCTCCTACCAGACCGACACGCAGTTCGTGGTGGAAGTGCGGCCGATCAAGGAAGACCCGGCCAAGCTGATCAGCGGCCCGGGTTACCGTGGCGAGCGCCTGTCGCTCAACTTCCAGAACATCGACATCCGCTCGCTGCTGCAGGTGTTTGCCGATTTCACGAACCTGAACATCATTACGAGCGACACCGTACAGGGCAATATCACGCTGCGTCTCAAGGACGTGCCGTGGGACCAGGCGCTGCAGATCGTGATGGATGCCAAGGGGCTGGCGTCGCGACGCAATGGCAATGTGCTGTGGGTGGCGCCCAAGGCTGAACTGGCCACCAAGGAGAAGCTGGAGTTGGAGGCGCAGCAGCAGATCAATGAACTCGAGCCGATCCGCAGCCAGGTGTTCCAGCTGAACTACCAGCGCGCCGAGGATGTGCGCAAGATGCTGCTCGGCATCACCACGGGCGGTGCCGCAGGCGCGGCGGTCCCGGCTGTCGGCATCGGCGGCGCGGCCGGCGTGGCTTCGCGCATGCTGTCCAAGCGCGGTTCGCTGACTGCCGATGCCCGCACCAACCAGCTGTTCGTGTCGGACATCGCCAGCAAGCTGGAAGAGGTGCAGGGGTTCCTGAACAAGATCGACATCCCGGTGCGCCAGGTGATCATCGAGGCGCGCATCGTCGAGGCCACCGACACGTTCAGCCGTAACCTCGGCGTAAAGCTCGGCTTTGCCGGCCAGTACAACAACGCCCGGGTCGGCAACACGTACAGCAACGTGCTGCCTGGCGCGAATTCCGATAACGGGCCGTTCCTGAGCCTGCCGGCCGGAGCGATCAACGGTACGAACCCGGCGAACATCGCGGTCAGCATCTTCAATAGCGCCGCCACCCGGTTCCTGGCGCTCGAACTCTCGGCGCTGGAAGCGGATGGCAAGGGCAAGATCATTTCCAGCCCGCGCGTGGTCACAGCTAACAACATCAAGGCGCTGATCGAGCAAGGTACGGAACTGCCTTACCAGGCAGCCACGTCCAGTGGCGCCACCTCGGTGCAGTTCCGCAAGGCCAACCTGAAGCTGGAAGTGACGCCCCAGATCACGCCGGAAGGCAATGTGCTGCTCGACGTGGATGTGAACAAGGACAGCGTGGGCATCCAGACGACCTCGGGCTTCGCCATCGATACCAAGCACGTGCAGACCCAGGTGCTGGTAGACAATGGCGGCACAGTGGTCATCGGCGGTATCTATACGCAAACGGAAAGCACGGATGTGGACAAGGTGCCGTTCCTGGGCGATATCCCTGTGCTCGGCTATCTGTTCAAGAACAACGCGAAGGTGCGCAACCGCACCGAACTGCTGGTGTTCCTGACGCCGCGTGTCCTGAACGAGAGCGTTACGCTGAAATGACGCGCCCGGCGGCCCGGAGAGGCGCAATTGGCGCCCGGAGGGCTGGATGCAGTAGACTGCAAGGCCGCATCGACCGATGCGGCCTTTTTTTGTCCGTGGCGGCCCGTCGGCGCGGTCATGCCGCATCCGCCACTTGCTGGTTGCGGCCCAACATAAGAAGATGATGCAGTTTCCAACGGGGGAGGGCGGACCGGAATCCGCATTCCCGAGCGACAATCCAGTGACAGCCTTGCCGATGGCCATGGAGACCGGCCGTCCCAACCTCTTCTTCGTCGGCTTGATGGGCGCCGGCAAGACTACCGTGGGCCGGACGGTCGCGCGGCGCCTGCACTATCCGTTTTTTGATTCCGACCACGAGCTGGAAGCGCACTGCGGCGTGCGCATCCCGGTGATTTTCGAGCACGAGGGCGAAGAAGGTTTCCGCGACCGCGAGGCCGCCATGATCCGTGAACTCACCGGCCGCAGCGGCATTGTGCTTGCCACAGGCGGCGGCGCGGTGCTGCGGCCCGAAAACCGCGAACTGCTCAAATCACGCGGCACTGTGGTCTACCTGCGCGCCAGCCCGCACGACCTGTGGCTGCGCACCCGTCACGACCGCAACCGCCCGCTGCTGCAGACCGAGGATCCGAAGGGCAAGCTCGAAGCGCTCTATGGCGCGCGCGACCCGCTTTACCGCGAGGTGGCCGATTTCATCATCGAGACCGGCAAGCCCTCGGTGGCACAGCTTGCTAATATGGTGCTGATGCAGCTGGAAATGGCCGGTTTCCGCATCGACACCGCCGCCGCGTCGGACCAGCCGGCCAACGATACGCATTCATGATCACGCTACAAGTCGACCTGGGAGAGCGCAGCTATCCCATCCATATCGGTACCGGCCTGCTCGGCAACGCCGAGCTGCTGCGCCCGCATGTGCGCGGCCAGCACGCCGTTATCGTCACCAATGAAACCGTCGGCCCGCTCTACGCGGCCCGCGTCGAAGCGAGCCTGAAGGAACTGGGCAAGACCGTGCGCGTGGTCACGCTGCCCGACGGCGAAGCCTTCAAGCAGTGGGAAACGCTGAACCTGATCTTCGATGCGCTGCTTTCCGCTGGCGCTGATCGCAAGACCACGCTGGTCGCGCTGGGCGGCGGCGTGGTGGGCGACATGACCGGGTTTGCGGCGGCGTGCTATATGCGCGGCGTGCCGTTCGTGCAGGTGCCGACCACGCTGCTGTCGCAGGTGGATTCGTCGGTTGGCGGCAAGACCGGCATCAATCACCCGCTCGGCAAGAACATGATTGGCGCGTTCCACCAGCCCAACGCGGTGATTGCCGACATCGACACGCTGCGTACGCTGCCTGCACGCGAGCTGGCAGCCGGCATGGCCGAAGTCATCAAGCACGGCGCGATCGCCGACGCCGATTACTTCGCCTGGATCGAGCGCAATATCGCCGCGCTGAACAGTTGCGACCCGGACCTGATGGCGCTGGCCGTACAGCGCTCGTGCGAGATCAAGGCTGGTGTCGTGGCCCAGGACGAGCGCGAAGGCGGATTGCGTGCAATCCTGAACTTCGGCCATACCTTCGGCCATGCCATCGAAGCCGGCATGGGCTACGGCGAATGGCTGCATGGCGAAGCAGTGGGCTGCGGCATGGTGATGGCGGCGGACCTGTCGCACCGGCTCGGCTTTATCGACACGGAGACGCGTGCGCGCATCCGGCAACTGACGCAGGCGGCCATGCTACCCATCGTCGCGCCGGAACTGGGCACCGACCGCTATATCGAACTGATGAAGGTGGACAAGAAGGCCGAAGCCGGCAGCATCAAGTTCATCCTGCTGAAGAAGCTTGGCGAAGCGTTCATCACCACGGTTCCCGATACCGATCTGCGCGCGACACTGGCGCAGGCAGTCCTTAAACCTCCCACCGAGGCCACGGTCGCGTAAACGATCGGTTATGCCTCGCAACCCTGACCCAGCCCACGGATTGCCGCATGACCGACCTTGAAAGCCACCTCGCTCCCTACGCCGCCCGCTCCGCGCAGACACGCGGGCGCGTCCACGCGGAGTCCGCGTCGTCGTCGCGCACGGAGTTCCAGCGCGACCGCGACCGCGTCATCCACAGTACGGCCTTCCGGCGGCTGGAGTACAAGACCCAGGTCTTCGTCAACCATGAAGGCGACCTGTTCCGCACGCGCCTCACACACAGCCTGGAAGTCGCGCAGATCGCCCGTTCGATCGCGCGCAACCTGCGCCTGAACGAGGATCTGGTCGAGGCGATTTCGCTCGCGCACGACCTCGGCCACACGCCGTTCGGCCATGCCGGCCAGGACGCGCTCAATGCCTGCATGAAGAACCACGGCGGCTTCGAGCACAACCTGCAGAGCCTGCTGGTCGTCGACGAACTGGAAGAGCGCTATGGCGGCTTCAACGGGCTGAATCTGACGTTTGAGACGCGGGAAGGCATCCTCAAGCACTGTTCGCGCGTCAACGCCGCCGCGCTCGGCGAGTTGGGCCGGCGCTTCCTGGAGGGCACGCAGCCATCGCTGGAAGCCCAGCTGGCCAACCTTGCCGACGAGATCGCCTACAACAACCACGATATCGACGATGGCCTGCGCTCGGGGCTGCTGACGCTAGAGCAGCTCGACGAAGTTCCCATGTGGGGGCGCCATCGTGCCGAGGTGGCAGAGGCCTTCCCAGGCATCAATGGCCGCCGCGCGATCAACGAAACCGTGCGGCGCATGATCAATACGCTGATCGTCGACCTGATCGAGACCACGAGCCGCAATATCGCCGCGGCGAATCCACGTTCGATCGACGCCGTGCGTGCGGCCGGTCCGCTCATCGGGTTTAGCCCGCAGATCCACGAAGAGGCCGCTGCGCTCAAGCGTTTCCTGTTCCGTCACCTGTACCGGCATTACCTGGTGATGCGCATGTCGTCCAAGGCCCAGCGCATCGTCTCGGACCTGTTCGGGGCATTCATGTCGGATTCCCGTTTGCTGCCGCCTCAGTACCAGGCGGCGCATGGCGGCGACCAGTCGCGTCTGATCGCCAATTACATTGCCGGCATGACGGACCGGTATGCGATTCGCGAGCATCGGCGGATTTTCGCGGTCAGCGAAGGCAATTGATCGGCAGCGTACCTTGGCGGGCACCGGAAGGTGTCCGCAGAAATTGGGGACGGATCAGGCTATCATCTGGAGCAACTCCGGTCCTGATCCCAGCGGCGCTTCGATGGCACGACTTCCCCGTTTCTCCCCGGCTGGCCTGCCAGCCCTTGTGTTGCAACGCGGCAACAACCGGCAGCCCGTTTTCCTTGGGCCCGACGACTACCTGCACTACCTTGACAGCCTGCGCATGGCCGCGCGCGAGCACGACCTCGCCATTCATGCGTATGGGCTGCGGCCCAACCATATCCATCTGGTCGCCACGCCACGCGGGGCCGATTCGCTGAGCCTGACCATGCAGGCTGTCGGGCGCCGCTATGCGCGCTACTTCAACCGTACGGCAAACCGCACGGGAACGCTGTGGGAAGGGCGCTTCCGTTCCGCGGTGTTCGATCCGGCCGAATGGATGCTGCCGGCCATGCTGTATGCGGAGGGCAACGCCATGCGCGCCGGTGAAGTCATGACGCCCGAGGCCGACCGGTGGAGTAGCTACCGACACCATGTCGGCATTGAGGCCAGCGCACTGGTAAGTGATCACTCTGCGTACTGGGAGCTGGGCAATACACCGTTCGAGCGCCAGTCCAACTATCGCACGCTTAGCAATGAAGGCCTGTCAGGCCGCACGCTCGCGACCTTGCGCAAACACGCCCACAGCGGATGGCCGCTTGGCGGCGACGGCTTTCTTTCCCAGCTCGAGCGGCAGGCCACGCGGCGTGTGCAGCCGCTGCCGAAAGGCCGCCCCAAGCGGGAAGCGGGGGCGGAGGCCACCGAACCGGACGAATCGGTGGCGTAGGCGTCCCATATGACAGATGAGATGTGAAGGATGCACCAATACGCCGCAATTTAATGTGTCCCCATTTAAGCTCATCTTCAAAACGGTGCGAAGTTAAATGTGTTCTGACCCCATTTAAAAACTTTGCAGGCTTTGTGGGATTCTCATATAGTTGCTCCACCCACAGTCATTGTGCGGCGCGTCACGCTCGTGTACGCCGCTTCGGTCCCCCGTAGCTTCCCTGTCAGCAGATGATGAGCCGGTCCAAACCGGACCAGCCGGTGCGAATTTGTGCCCGGCGCGTGCAGGCAGCAGTACGGTCCCGTTCGGTTCGCCCGGCAACCCGCGCAGCCTTCACCGGAATTCAGCCCGTGGACCAATCGCAAAACCATCCGGCCCAGGAACTGGCCCAGGCGCAGACCAGCGCAACTTCCACTGACATCGCTCTGCGTCCGCAAGCGCAAGGCCTGTATGACCCGACCAACGAGCACGATGCCTGCGGCGTCGGCATGGTCGCGCACATCAAGGGCAAGAAGACGCACGAGATCATCAGCCAGGGCCTGAAGATCCTCGAGAACCTGGACCACCGGGGTGCAGTCGGCGCGGACGCGCTGATGGGCGATGGCGCCGGCATCCTGATCCAGATCCCGGACCAGTTCTATCGCGAAGAAATGGCCGCGCAGGGCGTGAGCCTGCCGCCCGCCGGCGAATACGGCGTGGGCATGATCTTCCTGCCGAAGGAACACGCTTCGCGCCTGGCCTGCGAGCAGGAGCTCGAGCGCACCGTCCGCCTGGAAGGCCAGGTCGTGCTGGGCTGGCGCGACGTGCCGGTGGACTGCAACATGCCGATGTCGCCGACGGTCCGCAAGACCGAGCCGGTGATCCGCCAGATCTTCATCGGGCGCGGCCGCGACATCATGACCACGGATGCGCTGGAACGTAAGCTCTACGTGATCCGCAAGACCGCGAGCCACGCCATCCAGGCGCTCAAGCTCAAGCACGGCAAGGAATACTTCGTGCCGTCGATGTCGGCCCGTACCGTTGTGTACAAGGGCCTTCTGCTGGCCAACCAGGTCGGCGAGTACTACCTGGACCTGCAGGACCAGCGCGCCGTGTCGGCCCTGGCCCTGGTGCACCAGCGCTTCTCGACCAACACCTTCCCGGCCTGGGAACTGGCCCACCCGTACCGCATGGTCGCCCACAACGGCGAAATCAACACGGTCAAGGGCAACGTCAACTGGATCAACGCCCGTACCGGCGCGATCTCATCGCCGGTGCTCGGCGACGACCTGCCGAAGCTGTGGCCGCTGATCTACCCGGGCCAATCCGATACGGCATCGTTCGACAACTGCCTCGAACTGCTGACGATGGCCGGCTATCCGCTCGTCCACGCGATGATGATGATGATCCCGGAAGCCTGGGAACAGCACACGCTGATGGACGACAACCGTCGTGCCTTCTACGAGTACCACGCTGCCATGATGGAGCCGTGGGACGGCCCGGCCGCGATCTGCTTCACTGACGGCCGCCAGATCGGCGCGACGCTGGACCGCAACGGCCTGCGCCCGGCCCGTTTCTACGTGACCGAGGACGACATCGTCGTGCTGGCGTCGGAAGCCGGCGTGCTGCCGTTCCCCGAATCGCGCATCGTTGAAAAGTGGCGCCTGCAGCCGGGCAAGATGTTCCTGATCGACATGGAACAGGGCCGCATCATCGACGACAAGGAACTCAAGGACAACCTGGCCAACGCCAAGCCGTACAAGAGCTGGATCGACGCCGTTCGCATCAAGCTGGACGAGATCGACGCCAAGCCGGAAGACGTTGCCGCCGAGAAGAAGCCTGTGGCCAAGCTGCTGGACCGTCAGCAATCGTTCGGCTACACGCAGGAAGACGTCAAGTTCCTGATGGCGCCGATGGCGCTGTCGGGCGAGGAAGCCACCGGCTCGATGGGCAATGACTCGCCGCTCGCCGTGCTGTCGTCGAAGAACAAGACGCTGTACCACTACTTCCGCCAGCTGTTCGCCCAGGTCACCAACCCGCCGATCGACCCGATCCGCGAGAACATGGTGATGTCGCTGGTGTCGTTCATCGGCCCGAAGCCGAACCTGCTCGAGCTGAACAACATCAACCCGCCGATGCGTCTCGAAGTGTCCCAGCCCGTGCTGGACTTCAAGGACATCGCCAAGATCCGCAACATCGAGCATTACACCGGCGGCAAGTTCCGTTCGTACGAACTGAACATCTGCTATCCGACCGCGTGGGGCAAGGAAGGCATCGAAGCACGCCTGGCCTCGCTGTGCGCCGAAGCCGTGGATGCGGTGCGTTCGGGCTACAACATCCTGATCGTGACCGACCGCCGCGTCGATGCCGACCAGGTTGCGATTCCGGCGCTGCTGGCTACATCTGCGGTTCACCACCATCTGGTGGAGAAGGGCCTGCGCACGTCCACCGGCCTGGTCGTCGAAACGGGCACCGCGCGTGAAGTGCACCACTTCGCGCTGCTGGCTGGCTACGGCGCGGAAGCCGTGCACCCGTACCTGGCGATGGAAACGCTGGCCGACATGGCCGCCGGCCTGTCGGGCGACCTGTCGCCGGAGAAGGCGGTCAAGAACTTCGTCAAGGCGATCGGCAAGGGCCTGTTCAAGGTGATGTCCAAGATGGGCATCTCCACGTACATGTCGTACACCGGCGCGCAGATCTTCGAAGCGATCGGCCTGTCGCGCGAACTGGTGCAGAAGTACTTCCACGGCACGCCGTCGAATGTCGAAGGCATCGGCATCTTCGAGGTGGCCGAGGAAGCGCTGCGCCTGCACAAGGACGCATTCGGCAACAGCCCGGTGCTGGACAACATGCTCGATAGCGGCGGCGAATACGCGTACCGTATCCGCGGCGAAGAGCATATGTGGACCCCGGACTCGATCGCCAAGCTGCAGCACTCGGTGCGTGCCGAAGACGCCAAGGGTTCGTACCAGACGTACAAGGAATACGCGAACATCATCAACGACCAGAGCAAGCGCCACATGACGCTGCGTGGTCTGTTCGAGTTCAAGGTCGATCCGGCCAAGGCGATTCCGCTGGAAGAAGTCGAGCCCGCCAAGGAAATCGTGCGTCGCTTCGCGACGGGCGCGATGTCGCTCGGCTCGATCTCGACCGAAGCCCATGCCACGCTGGCAGTGGCGATGAACCGCATCGGCGGCAAGTCGAACACCGGCGAAGGCGGCGAGGACGAGAAGCGCTACCGCAACGAACTGCGCGGTATCCCCATCAAGCAGGGCGACAGCCTGAAGAGCCTGCTGGGCGATGTGATCGAAGCCGACCTGCCGCTGAAGGAGGGCGACTCGCTGCGCTCGAAGATCAAGCAGGTGGCATCGGGCCGTTTTGGCGTAACCGCCGAGTACCTGGCCTCCGCCGACCAGATTCAGATCAAGATGGCGCAGGGCGCCAAGCCGGGCGAAGGCGGCCAACTGCCGGGCCATAAGGTCTCGGACTACATCGGCAAGCTGCGTTACTCGGTGCCGGGCGTTGGCCTGATCTCGCCGCCTCCGCACCACGACATCTACTCGATCGAGGATCTGGCACAGCTGATCCACGACCTGAAGAACGTCAACCCGTCGTCAGATATCTCGGTCAAGCTGGTGTCCGAAGTAGGCGTCGGCACGGTGGCTGCCGGTGTGTCGAAGGCCAAGGCCGACCACGTCGTGATCGCTGGCCATGACGGCGGCACAGGCGCTTCGCCGTGGTCGTCGATCAAGCACGCCGGCTCGCCGTGGGAACTGGGCCTGGCCGAGACGCAGCAGACGCTGCTGCTCAATGGCCTGCGCAACCGCATCCGCGTGCAGGCCGACGGCCAGATGAAGACCGGCCGCGACGTCGTGATCGGTGCGCTGCTCGGCGCTGACGAGTTCGGCTTCGCCACGGCACCGCTGGTTGCCGAGGGCTGCATCATGATGCGCAAGTGCCACCTGAACACCTGCCCGGTGGGCGTGGCCACGCAGGATCCGCAACTGCGCAAGAAATTCCAGGGCAAGCCGGAACACGTGGTGAACTTCTTCTTCTTCGTCGCAGAAGAAGCCCGCGAGATCATGGCCCAGCTGGGCATCCGCACTTTCGACGAACTGATCGGCCGCGCCGACCTGCTCGACACGAAGGCTGGCATCGAACACTGGAAGGCGCGTGGCCTGGACTTCAGCCGCATCTTCCACCAGGTGTCGCTGCCGGCGGACACGCCGCTGTTCCACACCGACGTGCAAGACCACGGCCTGTCGGTCGAGGCTGGCAAGGCGCTGGACCACGTGCTGATCGCCAAGGCCCGTCCGGCGATCGAGAAGGGCGAACGCGTGTCGTTCATCCAGCCGGTCAAGAACGTGAACCGTACCGTCGGCGCGATGTTGTCTGGCGTGGTGGCCAAGCAGTACGGCCACGAAGGCCTGCCGGATGACACCATCCACATCCAGCTGCAAGGCACGGCCGGCCAGTCGTTCGGCGCGTTCCTGGCGCACGGCATCACTCTGGACCTGGTCGGCGATGGCAACGACTACGTCGGCAAGGGCCTGTCGGGCGGCCGCGTGATCGTGCGTGCCCCGCATGAGTTCCGCGGTGATCCGACCCGCAACATCATCGTCGGCAACACCGTGCTGTACGGTGCCATCGCCGGTGAAGCGTTCTTCAACGGCGTGGCCGGCGAGCGCTTCGCGGTGCGTAACTCGGGCGCGGTGGCTGTGGTGGAAGGCACCGGCGACCACGGTTGCGAGTACATGACCGGCGGTACCGTGGTGGTGCTGGGCGGCACAGGCCGTAACTTCGCGGCAGGCATGTCGGGCGGCGTGGCCTACGTCTACGACGAGGACGGCCTGTTCGACAAGCGCTGCAACACGTCGATGGTCGCGCTGGAAGCCGTGCTGGCCTCGGCCGACCAGGAGAAGGGCCAGAGCCCGGCTTCGTGGCACAAGGTCAACGGCAAGCGCCAGCTCGACGAAGTCGTGCTGCGCAACCTGATCGAGCAGCACTTCCGCTACACCGGCTCCGAGCGCGCCAAGGCGCTGCTGGCTGACTGGACCACGGCACGCCGCAAGTTCGTCAAGGTCTTCCCGACCGAGTACAAGCGCGCGCTGGGCGAGATGTACGCCAAGGAACAGGCTGCCCGCGATAGCGACCGCGAAGCCATCGCCGCCTGATCCGCGGCACCACGAGACAGGGATCGCCCCAACGGTAACACCGGCGACGATCCCGACAAGATACTGACCTCACAGCAAGGCCGGCCACGCCGGTCTTGCCTAGCAAGATCAAGGACGCAACATGGGTAAGGCGACTGGCTTTCTCGAATTTCCGCGCCAGAACGAAGGCTACGAAGCGGTAGTCAAGCGCGTGAAGCACTACAAGGAATTCGTGTTTGCGCTGTCCGACAGCGAGGCGAAGATCCAGGGTGCGCGCTGCATGGACTGCGGCATCCCGTTCTGCAACAACGGCTGTCCGGTCAACAACATCATTCCCGACTTCAATGACCTGGTGTACCGCCAGGACTGGAAGTCGGCGATCGAAGTGCTGCACCAGACCAACAACTTCCCCGAGTTCACGGGCCGCATCTGCCCGGCACCGTGCGAAGCTGCCTGCACGCTCGGCATCAATGAGCTGCCGGTCGGCATCAAGTCGATCGAGCACGCGATCATCGACAAGGCCTGGGAAGAAGGCTGGGTCGCACCGCAGCCGCCGAAGCACAAGACCGGCAAGACCGTCGCCGTGGTCGGCTCGGGCCCCGCCGGCATGGCGGCCGCGCAGCAACTGGCACGCGCCGGCCATGACGTGACCGTGTTCGAAAAGAACGATCGCATCGGCGGCCTGCTGCGCTACGGCATCCCCGACTTCAAGATGGAGAAGACGCTGATCGACCGCCGCATCGAGCAGATGCAGGCCGAAGGCGTGACTTTCCGCGCAGGCGTGATGGTGACCGACGGCGCGCTGCCGGCCGGCATCAAGAACTATGCGCGTGAAACCATCTCCGCCAAGGATCTGATGGACCAGTTCGACGCTGTCGTGCTGGCCGGCGGTTCGGAAGTGCCGCGCGACCTGCCGGTGCCGGGCCGTGACCTGGATGGCATCCACTTCGCGCTGGAATTCCTGATTCCGCAGAACAAGGAAGTGGCCGGCGACGGCGAGAACGAGATCCGTGCCGAAGGCAAGAACGTGATCGTGATCGGCGGTGGCGATACGGGTTCCGACTGCGTCGGTACCTCGAACCGCCATGGCGCGACCTCGGTGAACCAGTTCGAACTGCTGCCGCAGCCGCCGGAAGAAGAGGACAAGCCGCTGGTGTGGCCGTACTGGCCGATCAAGCTGCGCACCTCGTCGTCGCATGAAGAAGGTTGCGATCGCGACTGGTCCGTCGCCACCAAGGAATTCATCGGCGAAAACGGCAAGGTCACCGCGCTGAAGGCCTGCCGCGTCGAGTGGAAGGACGGCAAGATGCAGGAAGTGCCGGGCAGCGAGTTCATTCTGCCGGCCGACCTCGTGCTGCTGGCGATGGGCTTTACCAATCCGGTGGGTTCGATGCTGGACGCATTCGGTGTTGACACCGATGCGCGCAAGAACGCGAAGGCTGCCACGGAAGGCGAGCGTGCGTACCACACCAATGTGCCGAAGGTGTTCGCCGCTGGCGACGTGCGCCGTGGCCAGTCGCTGGTGGTGTGGGCGATTCGGGAAGGCCGCCAGGCTGCGCGTTCGGTAGACGCGTTCCTGATGGGGCATACGGAACTGCCGCGCTGATCAGCTGGAAAGCTGTTTCAGGAAAGACGCCGGGTGAATCCCGGCGTTTTTTTGCCTCGATAAGACGCTCAGGCAGCGAGCACACGCTCCATCATCATCGCGCCCGGCCCATAATCGGCCAGCTTTTCCACATATGCGGAGCCCGCTTGCGCAACCACTGGCACGTACCCAACCCGGCGCCACCACGGCGCTGCCGATTGCACGGCAATCAACCGGGAGTGCCGCAGACCGCCATCGAGCGCGGACTGCAGCGCAGCTTCGTAGAGCCGCATCGCAAGCCCGCCACCGCGTCCGGCTGGCGCCACAGCCATGTCATGGACAAACCAGGTGAGCGTCGCCGTATCGGTGACATCGTGCGCGGATTGCAGCAGTACGCCATTGAGCGGCGGCAGGCTGCCTTGCGGCCAGGAATGGGTGAACAGGTACGCGGCCAGCGCCGCTCGATCATCCCAGGACGTGGCGACCCAGCACGTGGCCGGCGATAGCGCGAGCCGGCTGGCGAAGGCCTCTGTGCCTTCGAGAAGATCACTGCGATAGCACTCCGCTTGAACGCGGAGCACGCCGGGCAAGTCAGCGGCCGTCATGCGCCGCAGCAAAAATTCAGACATTCGACATTGTAGAAGACCTTGCAACTGGTTGCGCAACTGCCCCCCAGCGCCGGGATTCCCTTGGCACACAAGGGCTTCAGGGTTCTCCCGCGCTATGGTTTACGTGCCTGTGCCCCCCTTTGGGTTGTTCGTACAATTTTCAAAAAACAAAAACGGAAACTGCCTCGAATCCATTTTTCCGTCGACCCAGCTGCGGTCCTGCTAAGCGGGACACGCCGGAGAAAATTGATGTCCGAAGTGCGCACGTTGTCGCGGCTTTGGCGAGGTAAAGCGAAGTTGACGCTTCCTGCTGCCATCCGGGACGCTGTAGTGATGTGGTTTGGGGTGTTGGCCGCTTTTATTGTGGCAGGGGCACCTTTTGCTGCGCAGGCGGTATCGCCGGCCGTTGCCTCGGCGCCGCCTGCCACGGCGCGGGCCATCTCGTTTCCGGCGCGTCCTATGCGCCTGATCGTTCCGTTTCCGGCAGGCGGCGTCGCCGACGCCGTAGCCCGCTTGCTGGCCGAACGGCTGTCCGCACGCCTCGGTGTGCCCGTTGACGTGGACAACCGACCCGGCGCGGCCGGTACCACGGCCGGCGATGTCGTCGCGAAGGCCAGCTCGGACGGCCACACGCTGCTGTTCCACCAGGCCAACATGCTGATCCAGCCGGGACTGGAACCCGTGCCATACGATGTGATTCGGGACTTTACGCCGGTGGCGCGCGTGGCCACGACGCCGCTGTTCCTGGTCATCGACGGCCGGCTGCCCATGCGTACGCCGGAACAATGGGCCGTGGCGGTCAAGTCGAATCCAGGCTCCTACAGCTACGGGTATGGCCAGCCCGGAAGCCCGTCGCACCTTTATGCCGAATTTGCCGTGCGCGGTGTCCGCAACGGGGTGCCGCTGGTCACGGCCAAGGGCGAGGGCGCCGTTGTGCAGGAAATGCTCGCCGGGCGCATCAGCGCGTGCTTCTGTTCCTATGCGGCCGTGCAAAGCCATGTGCGCAACGGCTCGCTGCGCATGATCGGCGTGACCGGCATGTCGCGCTCGCCGCTGGCACCGCTGGTGCCGACGCTCCAGGAATCTGGTCTGGAGGGCTACGCCGCTGCAGCGTGGTTCGGCGTGATGGCACCGGCCAAAACGCCGCGGGCCATCATTGCACGGTTGGCGGGCGAACTCGACGAGGTGATGGCCGAGCGCGAGGTCCGCGCGCGCCTGATGGCCGCTGGCCTGACGCCGCTGCGCGATTCTCCGGAGGCCTTTGCGACCGCAATCCGCTCGGAATCGATCCAGTGGCAGGTGATCCTGCGTGATGCCGCGCAGGGCGAGCCGTAACCCATTCCGAACCCGCGCCGACGGATGTGGCGGCGGCCCCACGGGCCGCCTGCAGTTCTAGGTAGTAGCCCTTATAATGCGCGACTGCCCGGACTGCTGCCAACGTGACTGAACCTGCCCACAATCTCGTCGAACTCAACGCGGTAGATTTTGCCTACTCGCCAGACGCCACGCCGATCCTGACCGGCCTGACCATGCAATTCCCGCGTGGCAAGGTGATCGCGGTGATGGGCGGCTCGGGCTGTGGCAAGACCACCGTTCTGCGCCTGATCGGCGGCCAGGTGCGGCCGCAAGCCGGTATGGTCACGTTCGGCGGTGCCGATATCCACAAGCTCGATGTGACGGGCCTGTACGCCGTGCGGCGCCAGATGGGCATGCTGTTCCAGTTCGGCGCGCTGTTTACGGACCTGTCGGTGTTCGACAATGTGGCCTTTCCACTGCGTGAGCACACGGACCTGCCGGAGTCGATGATTCGGGACCTCGTGCTTATGAAGCTCAACGCCGTGGGGCTGCGCGGCGCGCGTAATTTGATGCCGTCGCAGATCTCCGGCGGCATGGCGCGCCGGGTGGCGCTCGCCCGCGCGATTGCGCTCGATCCGTCGCTGCTGATGTACGACGAACCGTTTGCCGGACTCGACCCGATTTCGCTGGGGCTGACCGCGCGGCTGATCCGCAGCCTCAACGATGCGCTGGGCGCCACCACCATCATCGTCTCGCACGACGTGCACGAGACGTTCCAGATCGCGGACTACGTGTATTTCATTGCCAACGGCCGCATCGCCGCGCAAGGCGAACCCGAAGCGCTGCGCGCCTCGACCGATCCGTTCGTGCGCCAGTTCGTGCATGCGGAGGCCGACGGCCCCGTGCCTTTCCACTATCCGGGCCCGTCGCTGGTCGAGGACTTTGCCGGCGGGGGTGCGCAATGACGGGCTTCTTCGCCGCCATCGGCTCGGCGGTGCGGCAAGGTGTCGCCGGCCTCGGCCATGCCGCAGGCATGTTCTTTACCGTGCTGGGCTTGTCCCCGGCACTCCTGCGCCGCTTCCGTCTGGTGACCGACCAGATCTTCTTCGTCGGCAACCTGTCACTCGTCATCATCGCGGTGTCGGGCTTGTTCGTTGGCTTCGTGCTGGGGCTGCAGGGCTACTACACGCTGAACCGCTATGGTTCCGAGCAGGCGCTCGGGCTGCTCGTAGCGCTTTCGCTGGTGCGCGAGCTGGGGCCGGTCATCACCGCATTGCTGTTTGCCGGCCGGGCGGGCACGTCCCTGACCGCGGAAATCGGACTGATGAAGGCGGGCGAGCAGTTGACCGCCATGGAAATGATGGCCGTCAATCCGCTGCAACGCGTGATTGCGCCGCGTTTCTGGGCAGGTGTGGTGGCTATGCCGGTGCTGGCCGCGATCTTCAGCGCTGTCGGCGTCCTGGGCGGTTACCTGGTCGGCGTGCAATTGATCGGCGTGGATGCGGGCGCCTTCTGGTCGCAGATGCAGGCTGGCGTGGATGTGCGTGACGACGTGGTCAACGGCGTCATCAAGAGTTTTATTTTCGGCATTGCCGTGACGTTCATTGCGCTGTACCAGGGGTTCGAAGCCAAGCCCACGCCGGAAGGCGTGTCGCGGGCCACAACCCGCACCGTGGTGATCGCGTCGCTGGCCGTGCTTGGGCTGGATTTCCTGCTGACAGCGTTGATGTTCAGTTGATGGGCAACGCACCGGGCCAAACGGCAGGACAACGGGTAGAAAGAGATCCCAATGAAAAAAAGTGCACTCGATTTCTGGGTGGGGCTGTTCGTGGTAGCAGGGTTTGTTGCCTTGCTGTTTCTTGCCCTGAAGGTCGGCAACATGAGTGCCTTCACCTTCCAGGAAACCTACGCAGTCGAAGCCCGCTTCGACAACATCGGCGGCCTGAAGCCGCGCGCGCCGGTCAAGAGCGCTGGCGTGGTGGTGGGGCGTGTGGCGGCGATCCGGTTCGATGACAAGACGTACCAGGCCACCGTGGTCATGAACCTGGAAAAGCAGTACCAGTTTCCGAAGGACTCCTCGGCCAAGATCCTGACGTCGGGCCTGCTGGGCGAGCAGTACATCGGCCTGGAGGCCGGCGGCGATACCGCCATGCTGGCGCAGGGCTCGCGCATCACCATGACGCAGTCGGCCGTGGTGCTCGAAAACCTGATCGGGCAGTTCCTGTACAACAAGGCTGCCGACGCCGGGGCCGGCGGGGCCAGCAGCGGTGGTGCGGCGAGCGCGCCGGCTGTGGGCGGAGCCGGCAAATGACCGTTCCTTCGTGCAAGCCGGCGGCCAGGCACGCTGTCCTGGCGTTGGCAGCTGGTGTCCTGATGGGGCTGGCGGGTTGCGCCACCGGCCCGACCGCCAATCCGAAGGATCCGCTCGAGCCGTTCAATCGCGAGGTCTCGCGCATCAATGAAGACTTCGACAAGGGCGTGCTGAGGCCTGTTGCCCAGCTTTATGCGGACTACATTCCGTCGCCCGTCCAGACCGCGGTGGATAACTTCTTCTCGAATGTCAGCGACGTCTATTCGGCGGTGAACAACCTGCTGCAGGGCAAGCCCAGCCGTGCGGCCGAGGACACCATGCGAGTGGCGATCAACACCGTGCTAGGTATTGGCGGCCTGATCGACATTGCCACGCCGGGCGGCCTGCCCAAGTACAAGGAAGATTTCGGCCAGACGCTTGGTGTCTGGGGCGTGCCGGCGGGGCCGTACCTGGTGCTGCCGCTGTTTGGGCCGAGCACCGTGCGCGACACCGCGGGCATGCTGGTGGACCGTCAGATTGACCCTTCGGCCTATTTCTACCCCGTTTCGCTGCGCAACTCGTTGGTCGGGGTGCGCATTGTTGCGGGCCGCGCGCAACTGCTTGGCGCGACCAACCTGCTCGAGCAGGCCGCGCTGGACAAGTATGCGTTCCTGCGCGATTCCTATCTGCAGCGGCGTGAGTATCTGATCTACGACGGCAATCCTCCGAGTCGGGACAACGATGAATCGGAGAGCGATGGTCAGCCGGCGCAGCCTTCCTCATCGCCTTCGCAGCCGTCGTCCGAACAGCCGTCGCAGCCGGCCGCGCCCGCCGAAGGCGCCACGCAGCCGGAGGGCCAGAACCTGCCTGTGCCGCCGGCTTCACCGATGCAGCGCATCGTTCCCGGCGGTGGCCTGCGCATCCGCTGAGGTGTGGGGGGAGCCTGTAAATGCGCTGTAAGCCGGCTGTGAGTGTGCTGTGAGCGCTGAAACAATTTGTTTTGAAGTGGCGGGGGATGCACGAGGGCCGGCAACCCGCCGCCACGGACTATGTTCCAATGTGCGCAACGCCTGGGGATTGCGGGCTTCGTAAAGCCGGACCTGCCCCGGGCGGCGAATGAATCTGACTGAGAAGGAAATTCCATGATCAAGCGACTGTTGCTCCCCCTCCTCGCTGTAGCTGCCTTTACCGGTGCCGCCCATGCGCAGGTTTCGGCGCAGGATGCCGCCAGCCCCGAAGCGCTGGTCAAGGCCGTGGTCAACGATGTGATGACCAGCGTCAAGAGCGACAAGGACATGCAGGCCGGGAATATCGGCAAGATCTCCGCCCTGGTCGAGCAGAAGATCCTGCCGAACGCGAACTTCCAGAAGACGACGCAGATCGCCATGGGCCGCAACTGGTCGAAGGCCACGCCCGAACAGCAGAAGGTCATCACCGACGAGTTCAAGACGCTGCTGATCCGCACCTACGCGGGCGCGATCGCGCAGATTCGCGACCAGACCGTGCAGTACAAGCCGTACCGCGGTTCGCCGGACGACACCGATGCGACTATCCGCACCCAGGTGATCAACAAGGGCGAGCCGATCCAGCTCGACTACCGTCTCGAGAAGACGGCGCAGGGCTGGAAGGTCTATGACATCAACGTGCTGGGCGCGTGGCTGACCGAGGCCTACAAGGGCAGCTTCAACACCATCGTCGGCCAGCAGGGCGTGGACGGCGTGATCAAGACGCTGCAGGACCGCAACCGCCAGCTGGCCAACGCCAAGAGCTGACGTCGCGCTGCCGCTGCTGCGCTGCATTGCAGCACGCAGCGGCAATCTGCTCTACAATCGCTGTACGCATGCAAGCTCCCGCCTTTGTGCGGGAGCTTGTGTTTTCCGAACTCGCTGGCTTCGCCAATCCGACTTTCACGATGCTTTCGCTAGGCACTTCGCTGACCAACCAGAACGCCGCCGCGGTGCTGCGTGACGGGCTGTCGCGCGTGGCCCGGGGAGAAACGCAAGTCGATTGCGCGGCGCTGGAACAAGTCGATTCGTCGGCGGTGGCCGTGCTGCTGGCCTGGCAGCGCGCCGCTGCCGCCCGCCAGGGCAAGCTGGCGCTGAGCGGCGTGCCACGGCAACTCGCCGAACTGGCCTCGCTGTACGGGGTCGACAGCCTGCTGGGCTTGGCCCCGCAGGCGGCTGCTCATCGACATTGAACCGGCATCCCTGACCGCGCGCTACACCAGCGGTCATCCGGATGCCCCGGCCGCTGCCTGAGGCGGTGGCCGCGCCCCAAGCGGGACTCTCCCCGCATCCCCTATAATTCCGGGTTGTTCGCCCATTCCCCCGCAGCACGTCAGGCCGGGTCAGGGTAGCCCCGGGCACCAGTTGGTCCCCATTTCCAGACGGCCGGTCCCCAATCGGGACAGCCCCAGACATTTGGCCATGAAAGCCATCGAACTCACCGACGTTCGCAAGCGCTACGGCAACCTGCAGGCGCTCAAGGGCGTCAGCTTCACCGTCGAGCGCGGCGAATTCTTCGGCCTGCTCGGTCCCAACGGTGCCGGCAAGACCACGCTGATCTCCATCCTGGCGGGACTGAACCGTCCGGATTCCGGCCGCGTCAGTGTGCTCGGGCACGATGTCGTGTCCGACTACCGCATGGCGCGGCGTATGCTCGGTGTGGTGCCGCAGGAACTTGTGTTCGATCCCTTCTTCACCGTGCGCGAGACGCTGCGGCTGCAGTCCGGCTACTTTGGCCTGACGCGCAATGACGACTGGATCGACGAGATCATGGCCAACCTCGATCTCACCAACAAGGCCGATGCCAACATGCGCCAGCTCTCCGGCGGCATGAAGCGGCGCGTGCTGGTGGCGCAGGCGCTGGTGCACCGTCCGCCCGTGATCGTGCTGGACGAGCCCACCGCCGGCGTGGACGTGGAGCTGCGCCAGACGCTGTGGAAGTTCATTTCGCGGCTGAACCGGGAAGGGCACACCATCATCCTGACCACGCACTACCTCGAAGAGGCCGAAGCGCTGTGCGACCGCATCGCCATGCTGAAGTTTGGCGAGGTCGTGGCGCTGGACCGCACCAGCAACCTGCTGACGCAGTTCGCCGGCCTGCAACTCGTGCTGACGTTCTCGCGCGGCGCGCTGCCGACGGCGCTCGAGCCGCTGCGCATGCCGGCCAACCCCGGCGAGCGCGCAGTGCGCCTGCGCCTGTCGGGCTACCCCGCTGTGGAGCCGATCCTGGCCGCCTGCCGCGAGGCCGGCTGTGAAATCGAAGACATGGAAATCAACAAGGCGGATCTCGAGGACGTGTTCGTTCAGATCATGCGGCGCGAGGGGCACATGCCAGGCGCGCTGCCTGACCAGGCCATGGAGGCCGCGGCATGAAACAGCCTGGCGATATCGAAGTGCTCGATGGCACGCGGCTCGCGTCGATGGCCGTCGGCGGGCTGGTTGGCTTCCGCACGCTGCTTTACAAGGAAGTACTGCGCTTCTGGAAGGTCAGCTTCCAGACAGTGGCCGCACCGGTGCTGACCGCTGTGCTGTACCTGCTGATCTTCGGCCACGTGCTGGAAGACCGCGTCAAGGTCTACGACCAGATCAGCTACACCGCGTTCCTGGTGCCGGGCCTGGTGATGATGAGCGTGCTGCAGAACGCGTTCGCGAACAGTTCTTCGTCGCTGATCCAGTCCAAGATCACCGGTAACCTGGTGTTCGTGCTGCTGCCGCCGCTGTCGCACTGGGAGATGTTCGGCGCCTATGTGGTCGCATCGGTGATCCGCGGGCTGACCGTCGGACTCGGCGTGCTGATCGTGACCGCGTGGTTCGCCCACCTGCATTTCGCCAGTGTGGGCTGGATTCTCGTGTTTGGGCTGCTGGGTGCCGGCATCCTCGGCACGCTCGGGCTGATCGCCGGCATCTGGGCCGAAAAATTTGATCAGCTTGCCGCGTTCCAGAATTTCCTGATCATGCCCGCGACCTTCCTGTCGGGCGTGTTCTATTCCATCCATTCGCTGCCGGCCTTCTGGCAGGCGGTGTCCCATGCCAACCCGTTCTTCTACATGATCGACGGCTTCCGCTATGGCTTCTTCGGCGTCTCGGACGTGTCGCCGATGTTCAGCCTGGCGGTGGTCGGCGCGGCCTTCGTGCTGCTCGCGGCGCTGGCGCTGCGCCTGTTGAAGTCGGGTTACAAGCTGCGCCACTGAAGCGCGGCCCTCCACACAGAAGAGAAGAAAACATGCTGCCTACTCCGGAACAAGTCAGGGAATACATTGCCCAAGGTTTGCCCTGCGAACACCTGGAAGTCGAAGGTGACGGCCAGCACTTCTTTGCCACCATCGTGAGCGCCGAATTCGACGGCAAGCGGTTGATCCAGCGCCACCAGCGCGTGTACGCCGCGCTTGGCGACCGCATGCGCGCCGAGATCCATGCGCTGTCGATGAAGACGCTGACGCCGGCCGAATGGCAGGCGGGTGCCGGCAAGTAACAGGTTAAGGGACGGCAGCTTCACCGAATCGAGCCGCGCGCCTGGCGCGCGTGGTTCCCGCGAAATCGATGCCGGACGTGATGACCCCGTCCGGCCGCAACTGACAGAACATGGACAAATTCCAGATCCAGGGCAATGGCCCGCTCAAAGGCGAGATCCGTGTTTCCGGCGCCAAAAACGCCGCGCTGCCGATCCTGTGCGCCGGCCTGCTGACGGCCGATACCGTCACCATCGACAACGTGCCCAACCTGCAGGACACGCGCACCATGCTCAAGCTGCTGCGGCAGATGGGCATGCACGCCGAGATGACCGGCAGCACCGCCACGCTCAAGGGCACCGATATCAATTCGCCCGAGGCGCCGTACGAGCTGGTGAAGACCATGCGCGCGTCGATCCTGGTGCTCGGCCCGCTGGTCGCGCGCTTTGGCGAGGCGCGTGTGTCGTTGCCGGGCGGCTGCGGCATTGGCGCGCGCCCGGTGGACCAGCACATCAAGGGCCTGCAGGCCATGGGTGCCGAAATCAGTATCGAACACGGCTTCATCCACGCCCGTGCGTCGCGCCTGAAGGGCGCGCGCGTGGTGACGGACATGATTACCGTGACCGGCACCGAAAACCTGCTGATGGCCGCGACGCTTGCCGATGGCGAGACCGTGCTCGAAAACGCCGCGCGCGAACCCGAAGTGACCGACCTTGCGAACCTGCTCGTCAAGATGGGCGCGAAGATCGACGGCATCGGTACTGACCGCCTGATCGTGCAGGGCGTCGACAAGCTGCATGGCGCGACGCATTCGGTCGTCGCTGACCGCATCGAGGCCGGCACTTTCCTGTGCGCGGCCGCTGCCTCGCTGGGCGACCTGGTCCTGCGCGATATTCCGCCGCTGATCCTCGACGCGGTGCTGATCAAGCTGCGCGAGGCCGGTGCCAATATCGAAACCGGTGATGACTGGATCCGCCTGTCCATGTCGCAACGCGCGCAGGCCGTGAGCTTCCGCACCTCGGAATACCCGGCGTTCCCGACCGACATGCAGGCCCAGTTCATGGCGCTCAATGCCGTGGCCGAAGGCACCGCCCGCATTACCGAGACGATCTTCGAAAACCGCTTCATGCACGTGCAGGAACTGAACCGCCTGGGCGCCAACATCACCGCCGAAGGCAACACGGCCGTGGTGACCGGCGTGCCGCGCCTGTCCGGCGCCAGCGTGATGGCGACCGACCTGCGCGCATCGGCGAGCCTGGTCATCGCTGGCCTGGTCGCAGATGGCGATACCGTGATCGATCGCATCTACCATCTGGACCGCGGTTACGACCGCATGGAAGACAAGTTGTCGGCAGTCGGCGCCAAGATCCGCCGCATCGCCTGAGGAACCCGATGAGCCCCGCATTCAACGCTTCGCCCAACCAGCTCACGCTGGCGCTTTCCAAGGGCCGCATCTTCAAGGAAACGCTGCCGCTGCTCGAAGCCGCCGGCATCCGTGTCATGGAAGATCCGGAGACGTCGCGCAAGCTGATCCTGCCGACGTCCGATCCGGCTGTGCGCGTGATCATCGTGCGCGCATCGGACGTGCCGACCTACGTGCAATACGGCGCGGCCGATTTCGGCGTGGCCGGCAAGGACGTGCTGATGGAGCACGGCATGACCGGCTTGTACGCGCCGATCGACCTGAACATTGCACGCTGCCGCATGTCGGTAGCGGTGCCGGCCGGGTTTGACTATGCCAACGCCGTGCGCCAGGGCGCGCGCCTGTCGGTGGCGACCAAGTATGTGCAGACCGCGCGCGAGCACTTCGCCAAGAAGGGCGTGCACGTCGACCTGATCAAGCTGTACGGCTCGATGGAGCTGGGCCCGCTGGTGGGCCTGTCGGATGCCATCGTCGACCTGGTCAGCACGGGCGGCACGCTGCGCGCGAACAACCTGGTGGAAGTCGAAGAGATCGTGCAGATTTCGTCGCGGCTGGTGGTGAACCAGGCTGCGCTGAAGCTCAAGCGCGAACGGCTGACGCCGATTCTCGACGCGTTCGAGAAGGCATCGGCGGCGCTGGCCTGAGGCCTGCGTCCCAGATAGGAATGGAGTCATGAACGCAACCGAAATGGAAAACGTGTCGATCCGCCGGCTCGATTCAAGCGATCCGCGCTTCGCGCAAGCGCTGCGCGAGGTGCTGGCCTTCGAGGCCGGCGAGGACGAGGCCATCGACCGCGCCGTGGCGCAGATCCTGGCCGACGTGAAGGATCGCGGCGACGCCGCGGTACTCGAATACACGCAGCGGTTTGACCGGGTCGAGGCGGCGTCGATGGGCGCGCTGGAAATCTCGCAAAGCGAACTCGAAGCTGCGCTCGAAGACCTGGAGCCGAAGCGCCGCGCCGCGCTGGAAGCCGCCGCCGCGCGCGTGCGTGCCTACCACGAGAAGCAGAAGATCGAATGCGGCAGTCATAGCTGGGAATACACCGAGGCCGATGGCACCATGCTGGGCCAGAAGGTGACGCCGCTGGACCGCGTCGGCATCTACGTGCCGGGCGGCAAGGCCGCGTACCCGTCGTCGGTGCTGATGAATGCGATTCCCGCGCGCGTCGCGGGCGTCAAGGAAATCATCATGGTCGTGCCCACGCCGGGCGGCGTGCGCAATGAACTGGTGCTGGCGGCTGCGCAGATCGCTGGTGTGGATCGCGTGTTTACGATCGGCGGTGCGCAGGCGGTTGGCGCGCTGGCGTATGGCACGGCGACGCTGCCGCAGGTCGACAAGATCGTCGGCCCCGGCAACGCCTATGTGGCCGCAGCCAAGCGCCGCGTGTTCGGCACCGTGGGCATCGACATGATCGCCGGCCCGTCGGAGATCCTGGTGATCTGCGACGGTACGACTGATCCGGACTGGGTGGCGATGGACCTGTTCTCGCAGGCCGAGCACGATGAACTCGCGCAGTCGATCCTGCTGTGCCCGGACGCCGACTACATCGCGCAGGTCGAGGCAAGTATCCAGCGCCAGCTCGACAGCATGCCACGCCGCGAGGTGATCGCCGCATCGATTTCAGGCCGTGGCGCGCTGATCAAGGTGCGCGACATGGAAGAAGCTTGCGAGATCGCCAACGCGATCGCGCCCGAGCACCTCGAGATCTCGGCCGAGAACCCGCGCCAGTGGAGCGAGAAGATCCGCCACGCCGGCGCCATTTTCCTGGGTCGCTATACCAGCGAGTCGCTCGGCGACTACTGCGCCGGGCCGAACCACGTGCTGCCGACTTCGCGCACCGCTCGCTTCTCGTCGCCGCTGGGCGTGTACGACTTCCAGAAGCGTTCAAGCCTGATCGAGGTCAGCGAGGGCGGGGCGCAGATGCTGGGCCAGATCGCGGCCGAACTTGCATATGGCGAAGGCCTGCAGGCCCACGCGCGCAGCGCCGAGTACCGTTTCAAGCGTAGTTGAACCCATTGCTGCCGCAGCGTTGCGGCAGCCCATACAGGAGCATCCATGTCAGTCGTAGACCCTTCCCTGATCGAGCGAATCATCCGTGACGACGTGCGCGCCATGGGCGCCTACCACGTGCCGGATTCGCATGGTCTGGTGAAGCTCGATGCCATGGAGAACCCGTACCGCCTGCCGCCCGCACTGCGCAGCGAACTGGCGGCGCGGCTCGGCGAGGTGGCGCTGAACCGTTACCCGGTGCCGAGCAGCGAGGCCTTGCGTGCGAAACTGAAAGAAGTCATGCAGGTGCCGGCCGGCATGGAAGTGCTGCTCGGCAACGGCTCGGACGAAATCATCAGCATGCTCGCGCTGGCCGCGGCGCGGCCAGGCGCGAAGGTGATGGCGCCCGTGCCCGGTTTCGTGATGTATGCGATGTCGGCGCAGTTCGCGGGCCTGGAGTTCGTGGGCGTGCCGCTGCGCGCTGACTTCACGCTGGACCGCGGCGCGATGCTGGCCGCCATGGCCGAGCACCAGCCCGCCATCGTCTATCTCGCTTATCCGAACAATCCGACCGGCAACCTGTTCGATGCCGCCGACATGGAAGCCATCGTCCGCGCCGCGCAGGGTAGCGTCTGCCGCAGCCTGGTAGTCGTGGACGAGGCCTATCAGCCGTTTGCGCAGGAAAGCTGGATGTCGCGCCTGACGGATTTCGGCAACCTGCTGGTCATGCGCACGGTGTCCAAGCTGGGCCTGGCCGGTATCCGCCTGGGCTATGTGGCTGGCGACCCGCAATGGCTCGAGCAGCTCGACAAGGTGCGCCCGCCGTACAACGTCAACGTGCTGACCGAGGCGACCGCGCTGTTCGCGCTCGAGCACGTCGCGGTGCTCGACGAGCAGGCAGCACAGCTGCGCGCCGAACGTTCGCGTGTGGCGGAAGGCATGGCGGCCCATGGTGGCGTGACCGTGTTCCCCAGCGCAGCCAATTTCCTGCTCGCGCGTGTGCCGGATGCGGCACAGACGTTCGATCGGCTCCTTGCACGCAAGGTACTGATCAAGAACGTGAGTAAAATGCACCCATTGCTGGCCAACTGTCTGCGCGTGACGGTCAGCACTCCCGAAGAAAACGCGCAGTTCCTTGAGGCATTCGCAGCGTCGCTGCAGGATTAACACCATGCGTGTTGCAGAGGTCACCCGCAATACATCGGAAACGCAAATCCGCGTTTCCCTGAATCTCGACGGCACCGGCCGCCAGAAGCTGGCGTCGGGCGTGCCGTTCCTCGACCACATGCTCGACCAGATCGCCCGGCATGGCATGTTCGACCTTGAAGTCGAAGCCACCGGTGACACGCATATCGACGACCACCATACGGTGGAAGACGTAGGCATCACGCTGGGTCAGGCCGTGGCCAAGGCCATCGGCGACAAGAAGGGCATCACCCGCTACGGCCACAGCTACGTGCCGCTCGACGAATGCCTGTCGCGTGTGGTGATCGATTTCTCGGGTCGCCCCGGCCTGGAATTCCATGTGCCATTCACGCGTGCACGCGTGGGCAGTTTCGACGTCGACCTGACGATCGAGTTCTTCCGCGGCTTTGTCAATCATGCGGGCGTCACGTTGCATATCGACAACCTGCGCGGCATCAATGCCCATCATCAGTGCGAAACCGTGTTCAAGGCCTTCGGCCGGGCACTGCGCATGGCGGTGGAGCTGGATCCGCGCGCGGCCAACACCATTCCATCGACCAAGGGCACGCTCTGACCGGCTGCTGAACCGAAGGCGTGCCGGCTGGTTGCGGCGCCCGCTGACCGAACTTCGCGAACCCGGGCCGGGACACCGGCCATCCGCAACCGATGGATACGCTCAAGTCGTTCATCTCGCTGTTGGCGCTGATCAACCCGATCGGCGCCATTCCGTTTTTCATCAGCCTGACCAGCCAGCAGTCGGAAGCGGAAAAGCTGCGTACCATCAAGACTGCATCGGTCTCGGTGGCGATCGTGGTGGCGGTGTCGGCGCTGCTGGGCCAGCAGATCATCGAGTTCTTCAATATCTCGGTGGCGTCGCTGCAGGTCGGCGGCGGGCTCATCATGATCATGATGGCCATGAACATGCTGAACGCCCAGACCAGCCGCACCAAGGCCACGCCCGAAGAAGAGGACGAGGCCGAGGCGCGGTCAAGCATCGCGGTGGTGCCGCTGGCACTGCCGCTGCTGACCGGGCCGGGCTCGATCAGTACCGTGATCGTTTATGCGGGCAAGACGCAGCACTGGTACCAGTTGCTGATCCTGGTCGGAATCGGCGTGGTGCTTGGTGCGGTGGTGTATGGGGTGTTCCGCGCGGCCGATCCGATCGCCCGCGTGGTGGGGCGTACCGGCATCAATATCGGCACGCGCCTGATGGGGCTGATCCTGTCGGCGCTGGCCGTTGAATTCATTGTGGACGGGCTGAAGACATTATTGCCTGTTTTGAAATCATGACTACCATAGCAATTGTGGATTACGGCATGGGCAACCTGCGCTCGGTGGCGCAGGCCCTGCGGGCCGCGGCACCGGAGGCGGATGTGCGCGTGGTGGATGCCCCGGAAGGCATTCGGAGCGCGGATCGCGTGGTGCTGCCGGGGCAGGGCGCCATGCCTGACTGCATGTCGGCGCTGGGCGCTTCGGGGCTGCAGGAGGCGGTGATCGAGGCGGCAGCCAGCAAGCCGATGTTCGGTGTGTGCGTTGGCGAACAGATGCTGTTCGAGTCCAGCAGCGAAGCCAGGCCCGGCACCGACAAGACGCCTTGCCTGGGGCTGATGCCGGGTGAAGTCATCCGCTTCGAACTGGACGGGATGACCCAGCCGGACGGCTCGCGCTACAAGGTGCCGCAGATGGGCTGGAACCGCGTCAAACAGTCCAGGCCCCATCCGCTGTGGGATGGCATCCCGGACGAAAGCTGGTTTTACTTCGTGCACAGCTACTTCGTGCGCGCGCAGGATCCGGCCCATATTGCCGGCGAAACGGAGTATGGGGTCGTGTTTACCAGTGCGGTAGCACGCGATAATATTTTTGCCACGCAGTTCCACCCCGAAAAAAGCGCAGCCATGGGGTTGCAGCTTTACCGGAACTTCGTGCACTGGAATCCCTGAAGATCCGATCCGAGCCAGCCAACGCCATTCTGGAATACTTGCCTATTGACCCGGACTGACCGGCCACTGGCCGGGCTGGCTCTATCTCTCTCACTCAACCACGCTCGTCACGATTATGTTGCTCATTCCGGCCATCGACCTGAAGGACGGTCAGTGTGTACGCCTCAAACAAGGCGACATGGACCAGGCCACCGTCTTTTCCGAAGATCCCGCCGCCATGGCACGCCATTGGGTCAATCAAGGGGCGCGCCGCCTGCACTTGGTCGATCTCAACGGTGCATTTGTCGGCAAGCCCCGCAATGAAGCCGCCATCAAGGCCATCATCGCCGAGGTCGGCGACGAGATCCCGGTGCAGCTCGGCGGTGGCATCCGCGACCTGAACACCATCGAACGGTGGCTGGACGACGGCCTGTCGTACGTCATCATCGGCACCGCGGCGGTGAAGAACCCCGGTTTCCTGAAGGATGCCTGCTCGGCGTTCGGCGGTCACATCATCGTCGGACTCGATGCCAAGGACGGCAAGGTGGCGACCGACGGCTGGAGCAAGCTGACCGGCCACGAGGTGGCGGACCTGGCACGCAAGTACGAAGACTACGGCGTGGAGGCCATCATCTATACCGACATCGGACGCGACGGCATGCTGCAAGGGATCAATATCGATGCCACCGTCAAGCTGGCGCAGTCGATGTCGATCCCGGTAATTGCCAGCGGCGGCCTGTCCAACCTGGCCGATATCGACAACCTGTGCGCCGTGGAGAACGAAGGCGTGGAAGGCGTCATCTGCGGCCGTGCCATCTACTCCGGCGATCTCAACTTCACCGACGCGCAGGCGCGTGCGGACAAGCTGAGCAACGGGGAATAAGCCAACGCGCCCCGCGGGGCGCTGCCACCGCCAGGCTGCTACCGGTCTCGCGGCGGACAAGGAATCTCATGCTAGCCAAACGTATCATCCCCTGCCTCGATGTGACGAACGGGCGGGTGGTCAAGGGCGTCAACTTCGTCGAGCTGCGCGATGCGGGCGATCCCGTGGAAATCGCGCGACGCTACGACGAGCAGGGCGCCGACGAAATCACTTTTCTCGACATCACCGCGACCAGCGATGGGCGCGACCTGATCCTGCACATCATCGAGGCGGTGGCCTCGCAGGTCTTTATTCCGCTGACCGTTGGCGGCGGCGTGCGCGCCGTCGAAGATGTGCGGCGCCTGCTCAACGCCGGTGCGGACAAGATCAGCGTCAATTCGTCGGCGATCGCCAATCCGCAACTCGTGTCGGATGCCACCGGCAAGTACGGCTCGCAGTGCATCGTGGTTGCCATCGACGCCAAGCGCAGCTCGGCGCCAGGCGAGCCCCCGCGCTGGGAAGTTTTTACGCACGGCGGACGCAAGGCAACCGGGCTCGACGCGGTGGAGTGGGCGAAGGAAATGGCGGCACGTGGCGCGGGCGAGATCCTGCTGACCAGCATGGATCGTGACGGCACCAAGAGCGGTTTCGACCTGGAACTCACCCGCGCGGTCAGCGATGCGGTGCCGGTGCCGGTAATCGCGTCGGGCGGCGTCGGCGGCCTGCAGGACCTGGCCGATGGCATCCGGCTCGGCCACGCGGATGCGGTGCTGGCCGCCAGCATTTTCCACTACGGCCAGCATACGGTTGGCGAGGCAAAGGCATTCATGGCCCGCGAGGGCATTCCTGTGCGGATCTGATCATGGCAAAGAAGTGGCTCAACAAGGTCAAGTGGGACGATAACGGCCTGGTGCCGGTGATCGTGCAGGAAGTCGGCACCAATGACGTGCTGATGTTCGCGTTCATGAACCGCGATGCGCTGCAGAAGACCGCGGAACTCGGCGAAGCCGTGTTCTGGTCGCGTTCGCGCAAGCGCCTGTGGCACAAGGGCGAAGAGTCTGGCCACGTGCAGAAGGTGCACGAGATGCGCCTCGACTGTGACGAAGACGTGGTACTGCTCAAGGTCACCCAGGTCGACAACATCGCCTGCCACACTGGTCGGCATTCGTGCTTCTTCCAGAAGTTCGAAGGTGACGCCGAGAGTGGCGACTGGCAGACCGTCGAGCCTGTGCTCAAGGACCCTTCCCAAATCTACACGGCCAAACCATGACCGAATCCCAACCCGCCGGTACCGATGTGCTGGCGCGCCTGGCTGCGGTGCTGGAGTCGCGCAAGCCTGAGAATGGCGGCGACCCCGAGAAATCGTACGTCGCTCGCCTGTTCCGCAAGGGTGACGACGCCATCCTCAAGAAGATCGGCGAGGAAGCCACCGAGACCGTAATGGCGGCCAAGGATGCGCGCGCGGCCGGCAAGACCGGTGCCGACGCCGACAAGATCGTCTATGAAGTGGCCGACCTGTGGTTCCATACCATGGTGCTGCTGGCCAACTTCGGCCTGACGCCGGCCGATGTCGTCAACGAGCTGGCGCGCCGCGAAGGCCTGTCCGGCATCGAGGAAAAGGCGAGCCGCAAGGACCAGGGCTGATACCGCAGCCCGTGGACCAGGGCGCACTGAATCGGGAGGGCCAGCATGGCGAACGACTACACCGGGCAGGTCACGGTCAGCGACAGCGAGCGGGAGGGCAGCCTGCGCAAGCTGATGCACATCCTTTATGCGCTGTACGCGATCTTCTGGCTGACCGGTGGCGTGACGGCGCTGATTGCCATCATCGTCGACTACGTCAAGCGCGACGATGCGCGCGGCACGCTATATGCATCGCACTTCGCGTGGCAGATTCGCTCGTTCTGGTGGTCGGTGGCCTGGGGAATTCTCGGTGGTGTGTTGTTCGTCAGCGTGGTGCTGATTCCGCTCGCCTTCGCGGTGTGGGGCGTTCTGTCCCTGTGGATGCTGTATCGTATCGTCAAGGGTTGGCTTTACCTCAACGACAGCAAGCCAATGTATCCGGAGCAGTCCTTCTAGCCGGGATATGGCGGCGCGCTGGTGTGCGCCCGACATCGCAACGAAAACTTCATGAATTCCCAGGATAATTGCATCTTCTGCAAGATTGTGGCTGGCCAGATCCCGTCGCGGAAAGTCTATGAAGACGACGACATGATGGCTTTCCACGATATCCACCCGAAGGCCCCGGTACATTTCCTTCTGATCCCCAAGTCACATGTCGACTCGCTGGCAGAGTGCGGTCCAGCCGAAGGGGAGGTGCTTGCTAGAATGATGCTGAAGGTGCCAGAACTGGCGCGCGCGGCAGGCTGTGGCAACGGCTTCCGGACGGTGATCAATACCGGCCCGGATGGCGGCCAGGAGGTCTACCACTTGCACGTGCATGTGCTCGGCGGGCCGCGCCACCAATGGAAGGTGCCGCTGCCCTGAACAGGCAACCCTTGGCATGAGGAGCCGGACCGCGCGTGCGGTCCGGACGCTGCGCCGGCAACCGTCGCCCGGCGCGGCCAAATTCGGACGGAACAACGGGTCCGGGCGGCAACAGGTATCGCCCGCGGCTTCATCAGGAGCAAGAAATGGGTTCGTTTAGCATTTGGCATTGGCTGATCGTTCTGGTGATCGTCATGCTCGTTTTCGGCACCAAGAAGCTGCGCAATATCGGCCAGGACCTGGGCGGCGCGGTCAAGGGCTTCAAGGATGGCATGAAGGAAGGCGACGACAAGGCGGCGCCGGCCAAGGAACTGCGCGATTCCACCACGATCGACGTGGACGCCAAGGAAAAGACGCGCCAGCAATAAGCCTGGCACTCCGGCTTTTTCTCGTTTCCGTCCAGTCTCTTTGCACCGAGTGGTTACTCGCCCGATGAATCTCGCTTTGGCTCTTGTCCGCGTGACGCCCGCATGATCGACCTTGGCATTTCGAAGCTGGCGCTGATCGGCGCCGTGGCGCTGATCGTGATCGGCCCGGAGCGCCTGCCGCGCGTCGCGCGCACGGTGGGTGCGCTGGTCGGCCGTGCGCAGCGCTATATCAATGACGTCAAGGCTGAAGTGAGCCGCGAGGTGGAGCTCGAAGAACTGCGCAAGATGCGCACGGAATTCGAAGACGCCGCGCGCGATGTCGAGCGCACCATCCACAAGGAAGTCAGCGAGCAGACGCAGGCGCTGAACGAAGCGCTGGGCGGTATTGAACCCTCGGCCGAATCGGGTGGGGGCGTGTCGGATTTCGTGCCGAGCTGGCATTCCGCCCACAAGGCGCACAACGGCCGCAAGAGCTGGCGCGTCAAACAGGGTGCCCGTCCGCTCTGGTTCAAGCGCCAGAACAATGTCCGCGTCTGGGTGCAGTCCGGAGCCGCACGCGTCAAACGCCACCGTCCGGCTGCGGGCCGGGCCCGTTCCTTCTTCGAATGAGCATGGCCGGGCAGCAGCATGCTTGCCGCCCGTGTCGTCGCGATGCCTGCCGCGCAAGCGGTGCCACCGAATTTCAAATGCCAGCCGCGCGCGGCTGAGCGTCTACGCCATGAGCGACAACCGGTCCAACGATCCTCAAGACGAATCGCAGCAGGAAACCTTCATTTCGCACCTGATCGAGCTGCGCGAGCGGCTGGTCAAGGCGGTCGCCGGCATCATCCTGGTGTTCGTGGGGCTGGTGTACTGGGCGCCCGTCATCTTCAATCTGTTTGCGCGGCCGCTGATGGAATCGCTGCCCAAGGGCGGCAAGATGATCGTGACCGATGTGACCGGCTCCTTCTTTGTGCCGATGAAGGTCACGCTGCTGGTCGCGTTCCTGATTGCGCTGCCGTGGGTGCTGTACCAAGTCTGGCAGTTCGTCGCACCGGGCCTGTACCAGCATGAGAAGCGGCTGATCGTGCCGCTGGTTAGCAGCAGCTACGTGCTGTTCCTGTGCGGCGTCGCATTCGCGTACTTCCTGGTCTTCCCGACCGTGTTCCATTTCATGGCGCACTACAACGCGCCGCTGGGCGCGGACATGTCGACGGACATCGACAAGTACCTGAGCTTCGCGATGACCATGTTCCTCGCGTTCGGCATCACTTTCGAAGTGCCGGTGGTGGTGATCGTGCTGGTGCGCTTTGGGGTGGTCGAGCTGGACAAGCTCAAGCAGATTCGCCCGTATGTGATTGTCGGCGCCTTCATCATTGCGGCCGTTGTCACGCCGCCGGACGTGCTTTCCCAGCTGCTCCTCGCACTGCCGCTGATCGCCCTGTATGAACTCGGGTTGCTCATGGCGCGCTTTGTCGGGCGTCCGGAAGCCAGCGCGGATGCCGCTGGCGAAACTCAGGCGGATTGAGCTTCCCGGGTGGCGGAAGCCGGCGTTTTGCACCGATTTGGGGAATTATCGGCGCGATTCTGTTGTTCAATCACAACAAAAAACGTCCGTATACGCAGTTTACGCCGAAAAAGCCTTCTGACGGCCGGGGACGCTGGCCCATAATACGCAGCAGACGTGAAAGTAAGATGCGTCGCCCAAGCACTTGGGCAACCAAGATTTCCCAATCAGTTGACAAGGAAAGTGTCGATATGAAGATGAAACTGTTTGCTGCTGCCGTCGCCGCTCTGGCCGCTGGCGGCGCGTATGCCCAGTCGAGCGTGACCCTGTACGGTGTGGTTGACGCTGGTATCGAATATCAGAACAACCAGCCGGCCAACGTGTCGCAGGGTGTGGGCTCTGGTCACAGCGTGACCCGCATGATCTCGGGCGGCCAGTCGGGCAGCCGTTGGGGCCTGCGTGGCGTGGAAGACCTGGGCGGTGGCCTGAAGGGTCTGTTCGTCCTGGAAAGCGGTTTCACCGTTGACGATGGCAAGATGGGCAATGACAGCCGTCTGTTCGGTCGCCAGGCTTACGTCGGTCTGGGCAGCCAGTACGGTCAGCTGACCCTGGGTCGTCACCAAACTCCGTTCTATGACTTCGGTCTGCAGTTCGACCCGATGGCCATTGCTTCGAACTACTCGATCACCGCTCAGGACGGCGCTTTCGCGGGCCGTGCCGACAACTCGATCAAGTACATCGGTACGTTCGGTGGCCTGACCGCCAACGCTCTGTATAGCTTTGGCTCGAACACCGGCGGCGCCACTGGCGTTTTCCAGGGCAACCAGGGTGAAGTCCCGGGCACGTGGAAGATCGGTCGCGAATACAGCCTGGGTCTGACCTACGCTGCTGGCCCGTTCGCAGTTGGTGCCGTCTATGACGAAACCAACCTGGGCTTCACCGCCAACCCGGACGCAACCGTGCGCCGCGCTTCGCTGGCTGGTACGTACGCCTTCGGTCCGGCCAAGCTGTTCGCTGGCTACCGTTGGGCCAAGGGTGTTGATCTGGGCACGATCCCGTTCCTGGCCAACACGAGCCTCCAGGCAATCAGCGGCGCGAAGGCGTCGTCGAACCTGTACTGGCTGGGCGCTGGCTACCAAATCACGCCGGCATTCTCGCTGACCGGCGCGGCTTACTACCAAGACTTCCGTGGTGCCAAGGCTGATCCGTGGCTGTTCGTTGCTACGGCTGACTACGCACTGTCGAAGCGCACCGACGCTTACCTGAGCCTGGCCTACGCCTACAACCGCGACAACTCGAATCTGGGTGTTAGCGGCTTCGGCAAGACCAACGTCGACTCGACCGGCAAGGGCGACAGCCAGTTCGGCGCTACCGTTGGTATCCGCCACAAGTTCTAATCTGAAGCGGGCCTGAGCCCGCAGTAGATTGGCTTGAAAAAACGCCGGCATCCGAAAGGGTGCCGGCGTTTTGTCTTGTCTTCAGCCACGCGCATCTGCATGGTGTGCGAGAGCAGAACGTTTTTGCATGTGCCGAGCATCAGCTGCGCATCGTTCCTGTCCGCAACGGCTATCAAGGTTGCTCTGGTGCCGCAGCGCCGGTGCCTGCACGAATCCCCAGTTCGCGGCGTGTAGGGTGCAGGCTAAAAATATCTTCCTGGCTTGTCGGGATGCCTACGCGAAGCGCTGTCGATACCGACAATTCCCGAACCTAATTGTTCAGGAGTAGGGCAGCTGGAGAAGGACAACAAAAAACCCCGCCATGCTGGGCGGGGCTTTTCGGTTGTGCAATCAGGAACCAGATGGACCTACTGTTCCTCATCATCGAACGGCAGCGAACGCCGCGGAGGCGGGGGCCGTTTGCCAATCGTCACCGTCAGCTCGGCAGGCTTGCCGCGGCGAATCACCTTCATCTTGATATCCACGCCGGGCTTGAGCTGGGCAATAGCATTGAGCAGTGCGGTGGTATCGGTAATGGGCTGCCCATCGACGGAAGCCAGCACGTCGCCCGGCTTCACGCCTGCCTTGTCAGCCGGGCCGCCTTGCACCACGGCCGCGATCAGCGCGCCTTGCTTGGCGTCGAGTCCGAACGATTCCGCGATTTCGGGCGTCATGTCCTGCGGTTCCACGCCGATCCAGCCGCGCGTCACGCTGCCCGTCGAGATGATCGATTCCATCACCTGCTTGGCCGTCGAGACCGGAATCGCGAAGCCGATGCCGAGCGAGCCGCCCGACCGCGAGTAGATCGCCGTGTTGATGCCGAGCAGATTGCCCTGCGCATCCACCAGCGCTCCGCCGGAGTTGCCCGGGTTGATGGCCGCGTCCGTCTGGATAAAGTTCTCAAACGTGTTGATCCCCAGATGGCTGCGGCCCAGTGCGGAGACGATCCCCATCGTCACGGTCTGGCCGACGCCGAACGGATTACCGATCGCCAGCACCACGTCGCCCACCTTGACGTTTTCCAGCCGGCCCAGTGTGATCGCAGGCAGTTCCTTCAGCGAAATCTTCAGAACCGCCAGATCAGTTTCAGGGTCCGAGCCCACCACCTTGGCGTTGGCCTTGCGGCCATCGGTCAGCGCGACCTCGATTTCATCGGCGCCGTCCACCACATGGTGGTTGGTTAGAATGTAACCCTCGGCACTGACGATGACGCCGGAGCCCAGGCTGGACACCGGTTCCTGGCGCTCAGGCAGCCGGTCGCCGAAGAAGAAGCGGAACCACGGGTCCTCAGCCTGCGGATGGGGCGAGCGTCGGGAGCCGTTCTTGCTGGTAAAGATATTCACTACGGCAGGCATGGCTTGCCGCGCAGCTTCGCTGTAAGACGCTTGCGCGGCAGCGCCGGCCACGTTGGGCACGACTTCCTTCAGCGCCACGATAGGCGACCCCGACTGCACCGCGACGCGGCCCCTCTGCAGCCACTCTGGCTTGAGCGTGGCCACGACGAACCAGACTGCCAGCACGACCGTGACAGCCTGGGCAAAGAACAGCCAAAAGCGCCGCAACATATTGGAGTTTGAGCAAGAAATGAAGACTAAAGAGCTGGAATTGTACTTGAACGACCTGTTGGAAGTTTCCCGCTACAAGGACTATTGTCCCAATGGCCTCCAAGTGCAAGGCAACGCCGAGGTCACACACGTCGTGACCGGGGTGACGGCCAGTCTGGCTTTGGTCGAGGCCGCCATCGAGGCCGGTGCCCAGGCCATCCTCGTGCATCATGGCTATTTCTGGAAGAACGAGGACGCGCGCGTGGTCGGCCAGAAGCATGCGCGCCTCAAGCGGTTGCTGGGTGCCGATATGAACCTGTTCGCCTATCACCTGCCGCTCGACAATCATCCCGAGTTCGGCAACAACGCGCAGCTCGCACTGCAGCTTGGCTTTGCGCCAACCGGGCGCTTCAGCGACGACCAGCTCGGTT
This sequence comes from Cupriavidus pinatubonensis, assembly GCF_019602855.1. GTDB lineage: Bacteria > Pseudomonadota > Gammaproteobacteria > Burkholderiales > Burkholderiaceae > Cupriavidus > Cupriavidus pinatubonensis. Next base: position 3,500,881 of record NZ_CP080767.1, on the reverse strand, counting down.
GGACTGGCACGCTGCCTGCGCCGATGCCGCTGCAGGCGCTCGCCGCGCACGTCGGTGGCGTGCTCGGGCGCGAGCCGCTCGCTATCGGCGACCCCTGCCAGATGATCCGCACGGTCGGGTGGTGCACCGGCGGCGCCCAGGGATATTTCGATGCTGCCGTCGCAGCCGGCGTCGACGCCTATCTGAGTGGCGAGGTCTCCGAGCAGACCACGCACCTTGCGCGCGAAAGCGGCGTGGCTTATCTCGCGGCCGGGCATCATGCGACCGAGCGCTACGGCATTCGCTCGCTTGGCGAGCATGTGGCGCAGCGCTTCGGCCTGCAGCATACCTTCATCGATATTCCCAATCCTGTTTGACGCATGTCAAAAAAAACGGCCCCCATCGGGGCCGTTGTCTTGTCAGAATCCTGCTTCCGACGTTTTGCCGGTTCAGGGCTGGCGGGTTTTCAGGCTGTCGCGGATTTCACGCAGCAGGACGATATCCTCCGGCGGCGGCGGTGGCTCTGCCGGGGCCGGCTCTTCCGCACGCATCTTATTGAATGCCCGCACCATCAGGAAAATGATGAAGGCCAAAATCACGAAGTTGACAACGATAGTCAGAAAATTCCCGTAAGCAAACACGGGCACACCAGCTTTTTTCAGCGCGTCAAGCGTCATGGGCGTACCGGGAGGCGGTTCGGCCAAGGTAACAAACATATTCGAGAAATCCAGCTTGCCGACGATACGCCCGATGACCGGCATGATCAGGTCATTGACCACCGAATCGACGATTTTTCCAAATGCCGCGCCAATGATTACGCCGACCGCAAGGTCGATCACGTTGCCGCGCATTGCAAAGGTCTTGAACTCCGACATCATGCTCATGGGGCATTCTCCTTATTGTTGCAAGCAATGAACGTTTCAAGCTCAGAAGCCTGCCGCATCAATGCGCGGAACGCAAGCTTGCATGCGGCTATCGGGCTTGTGCGACCGATAATCGTACATTCCCATTGGGTTTTTCGCCTATCTCGTGCCGAGGTGCCTCATGTACAATTTATGGTTGACGCAAAATCTAAATTGACTTCCCCTGGGGTTTGGAATGAGTGACCAGCAAGACGTGAAGAGCGTGGATAAAGGTCGCCGCAATTGGTTGATCGCGACATCCGTCGCTGGCGGCGTCGGAGGCGTAGCGGTAGCGGTTCCTTTCGTCAGTACCTTTGCACCATCCGAGAAAGCCAAGGCAGCCGGAGCGCCAGTGGAAGCCGATATCGGCGCCCTCAAGCCCGGCGAAATGATGACCGTTGAGTGGCGCGGCAAACCGGTCTGGATCCTGCGCCGGACCGACGAGATGCTGGCCTCGCTCAAGAAGACCGACGGCGAAGTCGCTGATCCCAAATCCGACGTTCCGTTTACGATGCAAACGCCGGATTACTGCAAGAACGAAACCCGCTCCCGCGCGGAACACAAGGACCTCCTGGTCGTCGTGGGCATCTGCTCCCACCTTGGCTGCTCGCCGTCGGGTCCCTTCGCCGCTGGCTCCAATCCTCAGCTCGGCACCGACCCCGGTTTTCTCTGCCCCTGCCACGGCTCCACCTTCGACCTGGCTGGCCGCGTGTTCAAGAACAAGCCGGCGCCGCAGAATCTCGATGTTCCCCCGTACCAGTTCCTGACCGACACCAAGATCGTGATCGGCAAGGACGAAAAAGGAGAAGCTTGATCATGGCGGCCGAAAAGCAAGTCAAGACAACCGGTCTGCTGGGCTGGATCGACGCCCGCTTCCCCGCCACACAGCTTTGGGAAGACCATCTCTCGAAGTATTACGCGCCGAAGAACTTCAACTTCTGGTACTTCTTCGGCTCGCTCGCACTGCTGGTGCTGGTGATCCAGATCGTCACCGGTATCTTCCTGGTGATGAACTACAAGCCGGACGGCACGCTCAACTCCGCCGGTATTCCCGTGGCTTTCGCCAGCGTGGAATACATCATGCGCGAAGTCCCGTGGGGCTGGCTGGTGCGCTACATGCATTCGACCGGCGCCTCGGCGTTCTTCGTCGTGGTGTACCTGCACATGTTCCGCGGACTGCTGTACGGTTCGTACCGCAAGCCGCGTGAGCTGGTCTGGATCTTCGGTTGCCTGATCTTTCTGTGCCTGATGGCCGAAGCGTTCATGGGCTATCTGCTGCCATGGGGCCAGATGTCGTACTGGGGCGCGCAGGTGATCGTGAACCTGTTCTCGGCCATCCCCGTGATCGGCCAGGACCTGTCGCTGTTCATCCGCGGCGACTACGTCGTGAGCGATGCCACGCTGAACCGCTTCTTCTCGTTCCACGTGATCGCGGTGCCGCTGGTGCTGCTGGCGCTGGTCGTTGCACACATCATCGCGCTGCACGAAGTAGGCTCCAACAACCCGGACGGCGTCGAGATCAAGGCGAAGAAGGACGAGAATGGCATCCCGCTGGACGGCATTCCGTTCCACCCGTACTACTCGGTCCACGACACGCTCGGTGTGGCCGGCTTCCTGGTGATCTTCTCGGCCGTGATCTTTTTCTTCCCGGAAGTGGGCGGCTATTTCCTGGAAGCGAACAACTTCTTCCCGGCTGATCCGCTCAAGACTCCGCCGCACATCGCGCCGGTGTGGTACTTCACGCCGTTCTACTCGATGCTGCGTGCGACCACGTCGAACTTCCTGCCGATCCTGTGGGTGTTCTTCGCACTGGTGCTGGGCATGTTGTTCGTGCGCAGCAAGGACGCGCGCATCAAGGCTGCGTCGATCGCCATTGCCGTGATCCTCGCAGTCGGCTTCTACTTCATCGACGCCAAGTTCTGGGGCGTGCTGGTGATGGGCGGCTCGGTGGTCGTGCTGTTCTTCATGCCGTGGCTCGACTGCTCGCCGGTCAAGTCCATCCGCTATCGTCCCGCTTTCCACAAGACGATCCTGATCGTCTTCGTGGTGGTGTTCCTGGTCCTCGGCTACCTCGGCGTGCAACCGCCGTCGCCGGTGGGTGAGAAGGTGTCGCAGCTCGGCACGCTGCTGTACTTCGCCTTCTTCCTGACCATGCCGCTGTGGAGCCGCGCCGGCGAGTTCAAGCCGGTGCCGGAGCGCGTCACGTTCCATCCGCACTGAGCGAACGCGCGAACCCCGACAAGAGGACAAGGACACACGATGAAAAAGCTGCTTTCCATCATTGCGCTGGCAGGCGCCTGCTTTGCCGCCGCGCCCGTCATGGCCAGCGAAGGGGGCTATCCCCTGGAGCCCGCGCCGGTGAACACCGCCGACCTGTCGTCGCTGCAGCGAGGCGCCAAGCTGTTCGTCAACTACTGCCTGAACTGCCACAGCGCATCGATGATGCGCTACAACCGGCTCAAGGACATCGGCCTGACCGATGACCAGATCCGCGAGAACCTGCTGTTCTCGGCAGACAAGGTTGGCGAGACCATGACCATCGCCATGCAGCCGAAGGAAGCCAAGGCCTTCTTCGGCGCGCAGCCGCCCGACCTGTCCGTAATCGCGCGCGCGCGCGGCGACGACTGGCTCTACACCTACCTGCGTACCTTCTACCGCGACGATAGCCGCGCCACCGGCTGGAACAACCTGGTTTTCCCGAGCGTCGGCATGCCGCACGTGCTGTGGGAACTGCAGGGCCAGCGTGCCGCCAAGTTCGCCGAAGCGGAAGTGCACGGCGAGAAGGTCCACAAGTTTGCCGGCTTCGAGCAGCTGAGCCCGGGCAAGATGAGCAAGGTCGAGTATGACCAGGCCACCGCCGATCTCGTTGGCTTCCTGGACTGGATGGCCGAGCCGGCGCAGAACCACCGCAAACGCCTCGGCGTCTGGGTGCTGCTGTTCCTGGGCATGTTCACTGTCTTTGCATGGCGCCTGAACGCCGCCTTCTGGAAGGACGTGAAGTAACGCCTCAGGCCGGCCCGGCAGCAAAGAAGGGCCAGAGCGGAAGTTGCTGTTGCAGCACCGCTCTGGCCCTTTTTCTATGAGAGTCGGCCAAGGTGGTGCTCAAAAAGTGGATTATATTCAACTTATTTGCTTTTCGATGCCCGGATTTGGCAGAATGTCAGACCTTACCGTCCGACCCAGCATCGGCTAAGCCCAAGGAATCCAACCATGATGGTGTTGTATTCGGGTACGACTTGCCCGTTTTCCCAACGTTGCCGCCTCGTCCTGTTCGAAAAGGGCATGGACTTCGAGATCCGCGACGTCGACCTGTTCAACAAGCCCGAAGATATTTCGGTGATGAACCCCTACGGCCAGGTGCCTATCCTGGTAGAGCGCGACCTCATCCTGTATGAGTCGAACATCATCAACGAGTACATCGACGAGCGCTTCCCGCACCCGCAGCTGATGCCGGCTGACCCGGTGCAGCGCGCCCGCGCCCGCCTGTTCCTGTTCAACTTTGAAAAGGAACTGTTCACGCACGTGTACGTGCTCGAAAACGAAAAGGGCAAGGCCGCCGAAAAGAACCACGAGCGCGCCCGCGCCGCGATTCGCGACCGCCTGACGCAGCTCGCGCCGATCTTCGTCAAGAACAAGTACATGCTTGGGGAAGAGTTCTCGATGCTCGACGTGGCCATCGCCCCGCTGCTGTGGCGCCTGGACCATTACGGTATCGAACTGTCGAAGAACGCCGCGCCGCTGCTCAAGTACGCCGAGCGCATCTTCAGCCGTCCGGCCTACATCGAGGCGCTGACGCCGTCGGAAAAGGTAATGCGCCGTTAAGCATGGCGGGCCCGATGCTTGCATCGGGCCAACCACCGGCGCCATGAAGAAGCACCATGCCTGAAACCTCCACCAAGCCCTATCTGATCCGCGCCATTTACGAGTGGTGCACGGACAATGGCTTCACGCCTTACGTCGCCGTCTTTGTCGACGCCAACACCAACGTGCCGCGCGAGTTCGTCAAGAACAACGAGATCGTGCTCAACGTGAGCTTCGACGCCACCAGCGGCCTAGACATGGGCAACGAGTGGATCACGTTCAGCGCGCGCTTCGGCGGCGTCTCGCGCAAGATCGACGTGCCCGTGGAAAACGTACTTGCGATCTATGCGCGCGAAAACGGCCAGGGCATGGCATTCCCGGTCGAGCGCAGCGTGCCGGAAACGCAGGCCGCAACCGAGCGCGAGAACAACCCGCCGCCCAAGCTGGCGCCCGTGGAATCCGAAACGGCCGTGAGCCCCGAACCGGGCGCACCGGACGATGACGAGACGCCGCCGCCCGTGCCGCGCATCGGCGGCAAGAAGCCGTCGCTGAAGGTGGTGAAGTAAGTCACGGGTGACTTACCAAAGCGGACCGTGATGCAGTAGAATCGCGGTCTGCATCAGATATGCCGGCTTAGCTCATCAGGTAGAGCAGTTGATTTGTAATCATCAGGTGGCGGGTTCGAGTCCTGCAGCCGGCACCAGATCATCGAGGGGTTACACGCCATTTGGCTTGTAACCCCTTGTCGTTTTTGCGGCCGATTCGGCGCCGCGGAACAAGCAGGGCGTGAGGCCATAACCGCTGACGCCCGGACGGTGTTCACGCCTGCCAGTACGGCTTGCGCTTCTCCACAAATGCGGATATGCCTTCCCTGGCATCGTCGGTGGCAAAGACATTGCCGAACGATTCCACTGCCGTAGCGATGCCGCGGCGGTAGTCGCTGTCATTGGCGCGCAGGAATGCCGTGCGTCCCATCCGCATCACGACCGGGGACTTGTCGCAGAACGTCTGCGCGAGGGCACGCGCTTCGCACATGACGTCGGCTTCGGGGACGATGCGATTGACCAGCCCGAGCGACATGGCTTCATCGGCGCCGAACGAGCGGCCCGTGAACAGCAGATCGAATGCGCGATGGCGGCCGATGATGCGGGGCAGGTGCGTGTAATGGATCGCGGGCGTGACGCCGACGTCGATCTCCGGATAGCCGAAGGTTGCGGTATCGGCGGCGACGATCATGTCGCAGTGAATCGCCAGCGTCATGCCGCCGCCGCGCGCCGTGCCGCCCACTGCCGCAATCGATGGCTTGCCCAGCCGGAACTGCGCTTCGTTCAAGCCGCTGTAAAGCTTGTCGACCAACTGGTACGCGCGCTGTGGCGATGCACCGTGCAGCGCGTCGAGTTGCAGGCCCGCGCAAAAGCGCCGTGGCACGGCGCTGCCGAGGATGACCGCGCGTACGGCATCGTCCTTCGCCGCACGGTGCAGGGCGTCCAGCAGCGCATCGATCATGCCTTCGTTCAGGGCGTTGACGGGCGGGCTGTCCAGCAGGATTTCCGCGACGCGGTCGCGGACTTCATAGGTAACGGTGCTCATGTTGTCTCGCATGGTCATGCCGCGGCGCGCTGTTGCGTCGGCGTGTTGGATTCCGTGTGGCCCGTGGTTGCCACCACGCCGCTCGCATGCAACGCGGCGATAGCATCGTTGTCATAGCCGGCCTGGCGCAGTAACTCCCCGGTATGCTCGCCCAGCAATGGCGGCGCCCGGTGCGCGATCCGGTCTTCCCCCTGGAAGCGGATGGGCAGGCCCATGTTCCTCACCTTGCCCAGCACCGGGTGCTTGGACTCGACGATTAGCCCGCGCGCGGCCAGTTGCGGATGCGCGAGCGCCTGGTCGAGTGTGTGGATCGGCGCGCAGGCGACACCGGCGTTGCGCAGCGCGTCCAGCCAGAATGCGACGGGCTGGGTGGCAATGCGCGCCTGTACCAGGGCGACGACCTCGTCGAAGTGCGCGACACGGTCGGCATTGGTGGCGAAGCGTGGATCGTCGACATAGGCCTGCAGGGCAGCGACGGGGCAGAAGCGCCGCCACTGTGCGTCGTTGCCGATGCCGATCATGACCGGCCCATCCGAAGCCTCGAACACCTGGTAAGGCGCCATGGCGGGATGCGCGGTACCCATGGGGCGCGGCACCTTGCCGCTGCACCAGTAGTTCTGTGCGAGGTAGCCCATGAATCCCATCGCGGTGTCGAGCAGCGAGACCTCGAGTTGCATGCCGCGGCCGGTCTTCTGGCGTTCGATCAACGCGGCCAGGACGCCGCTGAACGCATGCATGCCGGTGCCGAGATCGACGGGGGAAAAGCTTGCGCGAGCGAGCCTGCCGCCGGGTTCGCCCATGGTGCTGACCATGCCGCTGAACGCTTGCAGCATGACGTCGTAACCGGGTTCCTGTCCGAGCGGGCCGGTACGGCCGTAGCCGGAGATCTCGCAGTAGATCAGCGCGGGGTTCAGGGCCGAAAGGGTGTCGTAGTCAACGCCGAGCCGAGCGGCCGCCCCGCTGCCAAATCCTTGCAGGACGACATCGGACTTGGCCGCCAGCGCGTGGACGATCTTCCGGCCCTCTGCCGTCTTGAGGTCGACCGCGATGCTGCGCTTGTTGTGGTTGACGGCCAGGAAGGTCGCCGACTGGCCCTGGTCCTGCGGCAGCCACGCGCGCGTGTCGTCGCCACTACCGACCGGCTCGACCTTGATGACTTCGGCGCCAAGCTCCCCCAGATACTGGCCGCACAGCGGGCCCGCAAGTACCTTGCTCAGGTCGAGCACCCGAATTCCCTGCAATGCAATCATGTGTCTATCCGTTGAATGTCTCTGGGCGGGTTGGGCCCGCCTGCCTTATTCAGGCTTGATGTCGATCGACCGCGCCAGCGCGGTCCAGCGTGCTGCGTCCCGGTTGACGAAGTCCTGCACCTCGCCCGGCGCGAGATGGAACGGCTCCGCGCCGCGCGCGACCAGCGCGTTGCCGTACGCGGCATTGCGCGCGGATTCGGCCACGGCTTCGCGCAGCAAACCGACAATGGCCGGCGGCGTGCGCGCGGAGATTTGCAGCGAAAGCCAGAATTTGAGGGCGACCGCCGGATATCCCGCTTCAGCCAGCGTCGGCACGTCGGGCAGCAGCGGCGAACGCGCCGCCGACGTAATCGCCAGCGCCTTGAGCTTGCCGCCCTGGATCTGACCAACGCTCGTGGTCATGCTGTCGAACAGGAAATCGACGTTGCCCGCCATCACATCGCTGCTGGCCGGCGCGCTGCCCTTGTAGGGAATGGTGACTGCCGAGAACTTCGCAGCCTTGAGCAGCAGCGCGCCATAGATATGCGGCGAGCTGCCCGCGCCGTAGGTGGCATAGCTGAGGTTGTCGGGCTTCTGCCGGCCAAGCCGGACGAGATCCGCCACGGTGTTGACGCCAAGCTTGGTCGGATGGACCACCAGCACGTTCGGCACGGTCGCCACCACGCCCAGCGCCAGCAGGTCGCGCTGCGGCTGGAAGCGCAGGTCCGGAAACATCAGTGGATTGACCGCATGCATGCCGACCGTGTTGAGCAGGATCGTGTAGCCATCGGGGCTGGCGTCGAGCACGCTCTGCGTGCCCAGGTTGCCGCCAGCGCCGGGCTTGTTTTCTACGACGACCGGCTGGCCGAGTTTCTGCGACAACGGCATGGCGATCTGGCGCGCGACGAAGTCGCCGGAACCACCTGCAGCGAATGGCACGACTAGTTTGACCGGCCGCGTGGGCCATGGTGAATTGGCGAGCAGGGGCCGCGCGAACAGCGCGGCGCCTGTGCCAGCAAGAAAGGTGCGGCGACCGATGCTCATGTTGTCTCCAAGGAAGGTGTACGCCGGATTCCGCGTGCGTTGCGCGGGGCAGGTGGGTGTCACTATCCGGGGCGCTGGGCTATATGTCCAAGATATATTTTGGATGCCTGGTATCATGAATCCTTATAGCCAGCGGGCACACACTAGGGTCAGGAGACAGCCATGGGAATACCGGTGGACGTGCGGGGATTGCGCGGCTTTCTCGCCGTGGCGGCGGCGGGATCGATCTCGCGCGCGGCGGAAACGCTGCATATCGCCCAGCCGGCGCTGAGCTTGCAGATCCGCCAGCTTGAAGACACACTCGGCGTGGCCTTGTTCACGCGCAGCCACCGGGGCGTGTCGGTCACGGCCGCCGGCCAACGTTTCGAGCACCACGCGCGGGATATCCTGAAGCGGGTCGACCTGGCGTGCGAAGACGTCAGGGACCTCGTCACGGACCCGGAAGGCCGCGTCGCCATTGGCCTGCCGCAGTCCATGGCCAAGATCCTGACCGTGCCGCTGGTGCGGGAGACCATCCGGCGCTGGCCCAAGGTGCGCCTGCAGGTGATCGAGCTGAGCACCGGTTACATCCCGAACCATTTGCTGACGGGCCATATCGATATCGGCCTGACCTTCCAGGCAAATGCCGACCCCGGCCTCCAGTTCGATCACCTTGTCGATGAAGACCTTGTGATCGTGGCGGAGCCCGGCCGGTTTGCCGGGGCGAGACGGCGCGACGTCCTGCCGGCCAACGCGATCCGCCTGCGCGAGCTGAGCGATTACCCCATGATTCTGCCCGCCGGCGAGCATGGCCTGCGCGCGCTGATCGACAGCCACCTGCGCGCGAACGAGATCGACCTCCACGTACTGGCGGAAGTGAATGCGATTCCCGAACTGATCGCGCTGGCCGCGGCCGGCGTCGGCTGCACGGTGCTGTCCTACGCTTCGGTCTGCGCGGAGCTGCGCAAGGGTCTGTTGTCGGCCTCGCGCATTGCGGAGCCCGCCATGTCGCGGCCGGTCTTCCTGTGCCGCTCGGCCACCATGCCACTGTCCGTGGCGGCCTCGGCGGTGCATGAACTGCTGACGGAAATCGTCAGCGAGCAGATCGGAGACGGCAGCTGGCCGGCGCGCGTCGCTATGGCGACAGCACCCGCTCAATCCGCGCGATCTCGCCCTCCATCCAGCGGCGCAGCGTCCGATCGGACATGACCTGCAACGTGCTGCGACCCAGGATGCGATAGACCGTCTTGCGATCGATCTTCGAGACCTGTGCGGGGTCAAGCCAAACTTCGTTCCGCACGAGCTGCCGCAAGGTTTCGAGGCCGATCAGGATCGGCCACAGGCAGGCCAGCCGCAAGCGCACGGCCGTACGCGGGATTGCGAGCGTGTAGGCCATGGCTTCCCGGAAGTGGTCCAGCGCGAGGCGCACGAGTTCGAACAGCACCGGCCGCATGCGTTGCGAGTTCGCGGGTTGCAGCAGGTCGCGCGGTTGGGCACCGTGGCGGCCGAGCACATCCGTCGGCAGGTAACAGCGTCCGATGCGCAGATCATTGGCGCAGTCGCGCAGCACGTTGACCATTTGCAAGGCCTTGCCGAAGCGGATGCCCCGGCGATGCATGACGGTCGAATCCTCCTTGAGCACGCCGGGCTGGTGCGCATAGGTCATCGCCGTCCAGAACTCGCCCACGCAGCCAGCGACGAGGTAGGTGTAGCGGTCCAGGTCGGACAGGTCGGGCAATGCGCCAAGCTGTCCTGAGCGCTCATCCGGAAAAGTGCGCAGGTCGAATTCCATGCCCTCGGTCAGCGTGGTGACGATGCCGCGCACGGCGGTGCGGTCGGCGTCGTCGAGCTGCGCCAGCACGTCGAACGCGGGGCGGATCGACTCCAGCAGCGCGCTCTCTTTCGCTTGCGTCTGATGCCCAGCGACTTCCCGTGCCAGTCGATCCGCAAGCTGAGCCGGATCGTCGCTGCCATTGACGCACCGACGCAGCGACAGCAGCAGATCGAGGCGTACGGCAGGGGAGATCAGCGAGGTATCCGCAATGGTGTCCGCCGCACGCGCAATCAGGTAGGCGAGCCCGACAGGATCGCGCATGCCCGCTGGCAGGATGCGCAGCGTCAGGTAGAACGAACGGGAAACTCCCTTCAGCAGCGGGCCGAGCAGGTAGGCCCGGTTCGGGTTTGGCATGGGTGCTGTCGTGGCACGAGGGTAGGGCGCATTGTAGCCGTCACATGAGGCAATGACCGTTCTGCGCCCGGGAATTCGATTCCGCCGATAACCCTTACCGGAATATCGAGTTGTACGCTAAACCTTGTGATAGCGACAATCCGGCGGTTACGTCCCTGCCGCGGACTCCAGATCCAGAACAAGAGGAGAAGACCATGAATGCGCCTGACAATCCCCATCGGCGACACACCGGTGGCCGACGCAAATTCCTTCAAGGCGCCGGCGCCCTGATGGCCCAGGCCACGCTCGGCGCCACCGCGTTCGACGCGTTCGCCGCCACGCCGGCCAAGGTCACCATGCCGTTCGCCAACGGCGAGCGCGAACTGGTCGCTTTCCCGCAGAAGCGCCCGCTGATCCTGCTGACCAGCCGTCCGCCACAACTCGAGACGCCGTTCAGCGTGTTCAACGAAGGTGTGCTCACGCCGAATGACGCGTTCTTCGTGCGCTACCACTGGAGCGGGATTCCGACGTCGATCGACCCGCAGACCTATCGCCTGCGCGTCGGCGGCCATGTGAAGGCGCCACTGGAACTGTCGCTGGCGGATTTGAAGACGCTCGCGGATCCGGTCGAGATCGTGGCCGTGAACCAGTGCTCGGGCAACAGCCGCGGCTTCTTTGACCCGCGCGTCAACGGTGGCCAGCTGGGCAATGGTGCGATGGGGAATGCGCGCTGGACCGGCGTGCCGCTCAGGAAGGTGCTGGAAAAGGCCGGCGTCCAGCCGGGCGCCGTGCAGGTGACATTCAACGGCATGGACAAGCCGCCGCTCGAAGGCGGCCCGGACTTCGTCAAGGCGCTGAACATCGACCACGCGCTCGACGGCGAGGTGATGCTGGCCTGGGCAATGAACGGCGCCGACCTGCCGATGCTCAACGGCTATCCGCTGCGGCTCGTGGTGCCTGGGCACTACGGCACGTATTGGGTCAAGCACCTGTCGGACATCCAGGTTGTGGACAAGGTCTTCGACGGCTTCTGGATGGCCTCTGCCTACCGCATTCCGGCGAACCCGTGTGCCTGCGTGGCGCCCGGCACGGCGCCCTCGGCCACCACGCCCATCGGACGCTTCAACGTGCGTTCGTTCATCACCAGCCTGACGGATGGCGCCAAGGTGCCGACCGGCCGCGAGACGGTGGTGCGTGGCATCGCCTTCGACGGCGGCTACGGGATTGGCGAAGTCGGTTTCTCGGCGGATGGCGGCCGTTCCTGGCAATCGGCAAAGCTTGGGCAGGACCTGGGCCGCTACTCGTTCCGCGAATGGACGGCGGTGCTGCGCCCGCCGCGCCGCGGCAATCTCGACTTGCGCGTGCGTGCCGTGAACCGCGCCGGCCAGAGCCAGCCGATGGAGGCGCTGTGGAATCCGCCCGGCTATATGCGCAACGTGGTCGAGTCCACGCGCGTTACCGCAGTCTAAGGGAGGGCGACACGATGAATATGAAGCCCCTGATCGCCGCTGTGTTCGCGGCCTGTGCCCTTCCGGCCATGGCGCTGGAAGTTACCCTGCCCGCCGAAACCGCGGCCTATCGCCCGAGCGATCTGCCCGGCTACCGGCTAGTGCAGCAGAACTGCATGACGTGCCATTCGGCCCAGTACGTCGAGACCCAGCCGCAGACGTCGCCGCGCGCCTACTGGGACGCGACCGTCAAGAAGATGAAGAAGCCGTTCGGCGCGCCGCTGCGCGACGAAGACATCCCGCTGATCGTCGACTACCTGGTCAAGACCTACGGCGCCGAGCGCGGCAGTGCTACGCCGGTCGCCGCGGCAGCCACCGCGGCACCTGCCACGGCGGCGGCTGCTGGCGCGCCACGCTCGGTGGACACGCTGCTCGGTGCTAACCAGTGCAGCGCGTGCCATGCCGTCGACAAGAAGGTGGTCGGCCCCGCGTTCCATGACGTGGCGGCCAAGTATGCGGGCAATGCCGACGCCACCGGCAAGCTGATGCAGAGCATCCGCAGCGGCGGCAGCGGCAAGTGGGGACAGGTGCCAATGCCGGCGTTCCCGCAGCTCGACGATGCTGACCTGAAGACGCTGGCAACCTGGGTGTTGTCGCGATAGCCGTACGCGCTCGCTGCGTGTCCCGTCGAACGGCCACGCAGCGGGCGTTTGCCACTCAGTCCAACAGCGCTGCCAGCGCGCGCCGCGCGTCCTCGCGCAGTCTGCCGAGGTCTAGCCCGACAACCTCGCCATCGCGGACAACCTGCCTGCCGCGTACCAAGACGTGCCGCACAGGCGTCGGTTCGCCGGCCGCTACCGGTGCGGTGGCGATGTCGTGGAAGCCGTGGAAGCGCAGGCCGCTCACATCGTAGATCGCAAGATCCGCTGACTGTCCCGGCGCAAGCATCCCAGTGCCGGGCAACCCCAATACGCGCGCGCCACCCGCCGTGCCCCAGTGGATCACTTCCTCCACGCGCGTCTGCGCGGCGCCGCCCGCCGCCCGGTGCACCAGCCACGCGAAGTTCGCTTCATGCACCATGCTGCCGGACTCGTTGGACGCCACACCATCGACGCCCAGCGATATCGGCACGCCCGCATCGGCCATCTTGCGAACGGGTGCGATACCGCTGCCGAGCCGCGCATTGCTGACCGGGCAGTGCGCCATGCCGGTGTTGGTGACCGCGAGCATCCGGATCTCCTCGGAGGTGACCGCGACCAGATGCGCGAACCACACATCGGGCCCCAGCCAATCATGGTCGGCCACGAACTGCACCGGCGAGCACTGGTATCTCTCGCGGCAAAAGCGCACATAGTTATCGGTCTCGGACAGGTGCGAGTGCAGGCGCAAGTCCATGCCGCGGCCGAAGGCCGACAGTTCGCGCAGCAGCACTGGCGGCAGCGAGAACGTCGGTGTGGTTGGCGCGACTACCACGCGGCGCAGGCCGTCGGCGGAGGCGTCGTGGTAGCGCGCCTTCAGGCGTTCGATGTCGGCGAGCATCTCGTCCAGCGTCTCGGGCACCAGCGCGGCAGCAGCCATGCCAGGGTGATCGGCGGCGGACTGGATTGCTCCGCCGCGGCATAGCACGAGGCGCATGCCGAGTTCTTCGGCGACCTGGAACAGCACATCGCCGGTTTCTGCACCATGGCCGTGGTGGTACAGGTAGTGATGATCCGCGCATGTTGTCGTGCCCGACAGCAGCAGTTCGGCCATGCCGAGGCGCACCGCCGTGCGGAAGATCTCGGGCGTGAAGCGCGCGAGGCGCGGATAGGGCACCGCGGCCAGCCATTGCTGCAGGTCGGCGTTCATGCCGCCGGGCACGGCCTTCAGCAGGTTCTGGAACAGATGGTGATGCGTGTTGACCCAGCCCGGGTAGATCACGCAGCCGGTGGCGTCGATCACGTCTTCGCCTTCGTGACGGGGCAGGGCAGCGCCGATCTCCGCAATGCGGCCCGCTTGCACGCGGATATCGGCAGCCCCCGCGCGCGCGGGGTCGCCGGCGCGCCCTGTCATCACGGCGGCGGCGTTGCGGATCAGCAGATTGCCCGTCGGGGCGGCAGCGGTGGACACCATGTTCAGACCTCCTGGATGTTGTCGGTATGGATCGGGTGCTCGCTCTCGTCACGCGCGGGCACGCCATTGAGCAGCAGGTTCAGCAGTACGGAGACCACGCACGCGATGATCACGCTGCTGTGCACGAACGGCTGCAGGAAGCCGGGCAGCTTATCGAGCATGGACGGCAGCATCACGGGCATCATGGCGCAGGCGAGCGTGATGGCAACTACCGACAGGTTGGCCGGATTGCGGTCGTATTCGACTCGGCCCAGCGTCTTGATGCCGGCCGCTACAACCACGCCGAACATCACCATCGCCGCGCCGCCGAGTGCCGCAGGCGGGATCGACGCGAACAGCGCGCCAATCTTCGGCACCAGCGCCACCGCGCACAGCATCACGCCGCAGGTCGCAACCACCCAGCGGCTGCGCACGCCGGTGACGATCACGAGCCCACGTTCTCCATGAAGGCGATATACGGAAACGCCGCGAACATGCCGCCGATGGCACTGGCAAGCCCGTTGGCGCGTAGTCCGCGCGTGGCGTCCTGTTCGGTGATAGGGCGCTTGACGATCTCGCTGACAGCCACGAACAGGCCCATCGATTCCACCATCTGCACAACCATCACGATCACCATCGTCGTGATGGCGCCAATATCGAAAACGGGCATGCCGAATGCAAATGGCGTGACCATCGTGAACCACGGCGCGCGCGACACTTCATCGAAGTTGCCCATGCCGAGCATCCACGCCACGGCGCCGCCGACAAGCAGGCCGATCATCACCGCCAGGTTGCGCACCAGTTCGCTGCGGTGGCGGTTGATGAGCAGGATCAGCGCCACCACACCGAAGCCGACCGCGAAAAAGACGGGGCTGCCAAAATCCGGCGCACCCCTCCCACCGCCAAACCAGTGAAACGACACCGGGAACAGCGACAGCCCCACCGCGGTGATGGTGCAGCCGCTGACCACCGGCGGAAAAAAGCGCTTGAGCCGCCCGATCACGGGCGCGAGCAGCATCGTGATCACGCCTGCGCCGATGATGGCGCCGCACACGCCATTGAAGCCCAGCGACGGGTCGCTGCCGACCGCGATCACCGGCGCGACTGAGCTGAATGCCACGCCTTGCATCAGCGGCAGCCGTACTCCGAATTTCCAGAAGCCCACGGTCTGGAGCAATGTGGCGATGCCGGATGTGAACAGCGCCGTGCTGATCAGCATGGTCGTCTGCGCAGGGGTCATCTTCAGCGCGCTCGCTACAATCATCGGTACGGCGATTGCTCCGAGGTAGCTCACCAGCATGTGCTGGAAGCCCAGCGACGCCATGGCGCGCGCGGGCAATATCTGATCGACGGGGTGCACGGCAGTTGTCATGGTGGTGTCTCCTGCCGCTGTCGTTGGGGGACGCGCACCGTGCCGGCTGCGGCTGGCCGCCGGTGCATGCATGGAAGATAGCGGCGTGCGCCGCGCGCTTATAGCGCAATTGCGAAGGCGATGGCATCCGTCCGCAATCGCACGTGAAAGCGGCATCAGGGGTTTCCCTTGGCTTGCGGTGATCGGGTACGGACCCTAGGATGGACACGACGCTTCCACGCAGCTTTCCTTGCCTGCACCCGCTTCCCGCATGCCAGCCATTCCAGCCAATCGAGCCTTTCCCGCTGCATCGAACAGCCCCGGCCGAGCTAGTGATGCGCAACGCATCCAGTCGCTGTCCGGCCGTGTGTTCGGGCCCACGCGGCTGCGCGCGGCCGAGGATGACGCTGCGCTCGACGCGCGCATCGATACCTGTGCGATTGGCCGCCTGACGCTGGTGACCATCGGCTACAACCAGGCCGTGGATATCGAGCCGCAGCAGGGCAAGGACGAGTTCGTGATCCAGACGCTGCTTGCGGGACGCTGCCGCGTGCATGCGCCGCACGGCACGGTTGAGATGCCGCCGGGCGCGACGTTCGTGTTTTCGCCCACGGTGCCGGCGAGCCTGTCGCTCGACCGCGATTGCGAGCGCTTCAGTGTGGTGATCCGCCGGCAGCTGATCGAGGAAGCGTTCCGCCTGCAGTTCGGCTTCGATCCGCCAACGCCGATCGAGTTCGACATGCAGCCGGTCGCAGATGATGGCCGCGCCGAGCGCTGGCAGGCCCTGGTGGCATACCTGCGCGCAGAAACGCGCGTGCGGCGCGAAGGCACCGGCGCGCCCGCGATGGATGCAAGCATCGAACGCATCGTGCTGTCCACGCTGCTGCTCGACCGCTTCGCCGCAGACGGTGGCATGTTGCCGAGTCGCTTTGCGCCGGCGTTGCCGGGCTATGTCCGCTGCGCGATCGCGTATCTCCGCACGCACCTGGATCAGCCGCTCACGTTGGAGCGGGTGGCAGCGCATTGCGGTGTGTCGGCGCGCACGCTGCAGCTCGGGTTCCGCAAGAGCAAGAACACGACGCCCATGGAATATCTGCGGCTGTTGCGCCTGCAGGCGGCCCGTGCGGACTTGCAGCGCGTACCGCAGGAAAAAGGGATGGTCAGCGCCATCGCGTTGCGCCATGGCTTCACGCACCTGAGCCTGTTCTCGCGCGAGTACCGCAAGGCGTTCGGCGAACTGCCGTCGGATACCTTGCAGGCGCCGCGGGGCTGAAGCGGTCTCCACGACAGAGACGCGCTTCAGCCGGTTAACCCGCCAGGGACATTACGCCGCTTCTGCTACGCGCACCGGCATGCAAACGTTCAGCAGTGTCTGCAGCCGCTGCTTGTCCAGGTTGCGGCCGATGAACACGAACTTGCTCTGCGGCGCTTCCGTGCCCCATGGCGCGTCCGCACGGAAATCCATGAGCCGGTGCACGGCCTGCAACACGTAGCGCTGCGTATCGCCGGCCACGGCGACGATGCCTTTCATGCGGAATACATCGTCGCCCTGTGCGGCGAGCAATGCCCGCAAGCCGTATTCAAGCCGCTGGCGATCGAATGGCTGGTCGAACACCAGCGAGACCGATGTCACCGATGGATCATGACGATGACCATGCTCGGCCTCATCATGCGCATGGTCGCAATGCTCGTCGCAGACGTGGCCAGCATGATCGTGCTCGTGATGCGCATGTCCGTGATCCTCCATCTGCACTATGCCCGGCGTGAACCCGCCGATGCCGAGGATCTTGCCTAGATCGACCTGCGCATAGTTGGAGCGCAGGATCTGCGCGCCTTCATTGAGCTTGTGGATGCGCGCTTCGAGTGCGTCGAGCCGCGCGGCACTGACGAGATCGGTCTTGTTCAGGATGACGCGGTCCGCCGCGACAATCTGGTCCACGGCCTGGTTGTCGAACCCTGTCAGTTGCGGATCATCGAGGTGATCTTCGATGTGCACCGCATCCACGAGCGTCAGAATGCCATCGAGTCTTACCTGCTGCGCAACTTCATGGTCCATGAAGAAGGTCGCGGCCACTGGCGTCGGGTCGGCCAGGCCGCTGGTCTCCACGAGGATGTGGTCGAATCGCTCGGGCCGCTCGAGCAGCTTCTGCAGGATGCGCACGAGGTCCGTGCGCACGTCCACAACGCAGCAGATGCAGCCGTTGGTCATCTGGTAGATCTCTTCGTCGGAAGTCATCACGAGATCGGAGTCGACATCGACCTCGCCGAACTCGTTCTCGATCACCGCGATGCGGTGCCCGTGCTTCTGCGTCAGGATGTGGTTCAGCAGCGTGGTCTTGCCGGAGCCAAGGAAGCCGGTGAGGATGGTGACCGGTACGGGCGGCAACTGCGTGGCGTGGTGCGTCATGTTGTCTCCTGATTCAAACTGCGTTCCCCGTTGGCGGGGCGATAAGCGAAACGTGGGCTATGCGGCGCCGATGGCAGGGCGCAGGCCTTCCCAGCGCTGCACCAGTCCATCGTGCGGAACGTTGAACAGATCGAGCACGCGACCAACCGTGTGGTTGACGATATCGTCGACGGTCTGCGGATGCGTGTAGAAGGCAGGAAGGGGCGGCAGCACGATCGCGCCCATCTCGGTGACTGCAGTCATGTTGCGCAGATGCACGAGATGCAGCGGCGTCTCGCGCGCAAGCAGCACGAGTCGGCGCCGTTCCTTGAGCATTACGTCGGCTGCGCGCGTGACGAGGTTGTCGGCCATGCCCGTCGCGATCGCGGCCAGCGTGCGCATGGAGCAGGGCGCTACCACCATGCCGTCGCAGCGGAACGATCCACTCGCGATCGCTGCGCCGATATCGCGCACGTTGTGCACGGCATCGGCCATCGCCTCGACCTGCGGTCGCTGCAGGCCGAGTTCGTGGTGTGCGGTCAGCAGGCCGGAAGGCGAGCACACCAGATGCGTTTCCCAGTCCGCCAGCGGTGACAGCGCCTGCAACACGCGCACGCCATAGACCGCGCCACTCGCACCGGTGATAGCGACGACAAGGCGCTTCGTCATGCCGCCGCCTTTTTGGCAAGCGCCTGCAGCACCTGCTCCGGCCGGATCGGGTAGTGCCGGAAGCGCACGCCGATCGCATCGAACACGGCGTTGGAAATGGCCGGTCCGATCGCGACGATCGGATCCTCCCCTACGCCCTTGGCGCCGAACGGTCCGCCAGGATCGGGGGCCGCTTCAAGGATGATGGTGTGAATCTCCGGCATGTCCATCGCGAGCGGCATCTTGTAGTCGACGAAGTTGGCATTGAGCGAGCGGCCGGTGCGCATGTCGATCTGGTAGTCCTCGTACAGCGTATGGCCGATGCCTTGCTGGATGCCACCCTCGATCTGGCCGGCCGCCGCCACGGGGTGGATCACCTTGCCGACGTCATGCACGGGCACTACCTGCTTCACGGTAATGAAGCCCGTTTCCGTGTCGACTTCGACTTGCACGAAATGCGCGGCGAACGAATACGACTTGGTCGGGTGGTATGTGGCGGTGCCGACCAGTTGCGCGGCAGGAATACCCTTGCGTGGCATGACTGCTTCGCGCACCGTCAGCGTTGGACCTTCGCGGTCGCGCACCGCGATCACGCCAGCCGTGAGCATCAATGCATCAGGGGTGCATTCGAGCAGCTTCGCCGCGCGATCGAACAGTTGCCGCTTGATCTCGCCCGCCGCCATCTGCGCGGCCTTGCCGACCATGTACGTCGTATGGCTCGCGAAGGCGCCGATGTCCCACGGCACCACATCGGTATCGCCGTGGACCACAGACACCGACTCGAACGGCAGCGTCAGTTCCTCTGCCACGATTTGCGCGAGCGCCGTATGCGCTCCCGTGCCAAGCCCTGCAGCACCCGTCAGCAGGACGACGGTGCCATCCTCGTTCATCTTGATGATCGCGTTGCCCTGCTCCTTGATGCCCGGATAGGCGCTGCTGCCGTGCATCTCGCAACCGATGCCCCAGCCGGTGCGGATCGGGCCTTCCGTATCGCGTGGGCGCTGTCGCAGTGCGGCCCAACGGGTGGCTTCCATGCCCTTGCTGATGCATGCTTCCAGCCCGTGGCCGATCAGTGGGTGATTGGACGGTGCGATATCGCCTTCGCGCACGGCGTTCTTCAGTTTTAGGTCGGCGGGGTCCATGCCGAGATGTTCGGCCGCCTCGTCCATCTGGACATCGAGCGCATAGTAGGTCTGCACCACGCCATAGCCACGGAACGCGCCCGCGATCGGGCTGTTGGTGTAGACGCAACGCCCTTCGAGCAGCACGTTGTCGCAGCGGTACAGCGAGACCATGGCTGCGGTGCCGACGTTGGTGACGCCGGGACCATGCGAGCCATACGCGCCCGAGTTGAACACCACCTTCGCCTGGCGCGCAGTGATGGTGCCGTCGTTGCGGAAGCCCTGCTTGAGCCAGATCCTGGCCGGATGGCGTGTGCGTCCGCCGAGGAAGGTTTCCTCGCGCGTGTATTCCATGCGCACCGGCCGGCGCGTCTCGCGCGCCATCAATGCGCACAGAAACTCATGCTGAAACAGGTCTTGCTTCGCACCAAAGCCGCCGCCCATATGGTCGACCAGCACGCGTACCTTGTGCAGCGGCAGGCCCAGCACTTCGGCCATGATGCCGCGTACCATGAACGCGGTCTGCGTGGAAATCCACACGGTCAGATTGCCGTTGCCGTCCCAGTTGCAGGTGCAGACGTTCGGTTCCATGTAGGCCGGGGTAGGGCGGCCGCCTTCATAGATGCCTTCGAGGATGAAATCCGCTTCGGCAAAGCCGGCTTCGACATCACCGCGCTTGACGATGACAGGCGGCAACACCAGGTTGCCGCCGGGTTCGCGGTCGTGGATGCGCGGCGCGTCGGAACGTTCGGCATCTTCTGTCGTGAATACGGCGGGCAGCGTCTCGTATTCGACTTCGATCAGTTCGATCGCATGCGCCGCGATGTCCTCGCTAGTCGCGGCCACGGCGGCCACGCCTTCGCCCCAGTAGCGCACCTTGTCGTCGAGGATGTACTGGTCGCACGTCACTGACGCAGAGCGCGGATGCGGCGATCCGGCATGCAACACGCGCGGCACGTTCTCGTGGGTGAGCACGGCCTTGACGCCGGGCAGCGCAAGCGCGCGCGATGTGTCGATGCGGCGGATCTTTGCGTGCGCGACTTCGCAGCGCTTGATCTTGCCGAACAGCAGGCCGGCGAACGGCATGTCGGCAACGTACTTCGCATTGCCGGTGACCTTGTCGAGCAGGTCGGTGCGCTTGACGCTGTGTCCGATCACGGCGTGGGTCATCATGCCTCCTCGTTCGCCATCGCGGCGGCAGTCTTTTCGATCGCCTCGATGATCTTGGTGTACCCCGTGCAGCGGCAGATGTTGCCGGCAATCGCAAAGCGAATCTCGTCGCGCGTCGGGTGCGGGTTCGCTTCAAGGAGCGCCTTGGCCATCATCACGAAGCCCGGCGTGCAGAAGCCGCACTGCGCGGCGCCGCATTGCATGAACTGCTCCTGGATCGGATGCACGGTGTCGGGCGACGGCTGCACGCCTTCGATCGTGGTGAGCTGGCAGCCATGCGCCTCGGGCGCAAGCATCAGGCACGAATTCATCGGCCTGCCGTCGACGATGACGGTGCATGAGCCGCATTCGCCGACGTCGCAGCCCTTCTTGGTACCAGTCAGGCCGGCGTCGTTGCGCAGCGCGTCCAGCAGCGTGGCGTGCGGCTCGACCGCAAGCTCGCGCGGTTCGCCGTTGATGACGAGTTCGATTAGCTTTCGCATGGTGTGGCCTCCAAAGCGCGTTTGTGGGCTTCCTCTAGCGCGCGGCGCGTGAGCACGCTGACCATCTGTCGGCGATAGGCTTCGCTCGCACGCACGTCGCTGATCGGGCGCGCGTCGCGTGTGGCGGCATGTGCGGCCTGCAGGATCAGTGCATCGGTGAGGTGGTGGTCGCGCAGCAGTGCCTCGGCGTGTTCGGCGCGTACCGGCGTGGGCCCCACCGCGGCGAGCACGATGTTGGCATCTGTACAGCGGCCTTCTTCGATGGTCAGCGATACCGCTACGCCAACCGTGGCCAGTTCCATCTGCACGCGCCGGCCATGCTTGAGATAGACCTTGCCGGTATGCGCGCGCGGTGCGGGCACGGTGATGCGAGTCACGATTTCGTCCGGTGCGATCGCGGTCTTGCCGACGTCGGTGATGAAGTCCTCCACGCGCATCTCGCGCGAGCCCGACAGTCCATACAAATGCACCGATGCACGATCCGCGACCAGCGGCGCGATGGAATCGGCCGACGGCGACGCGCGGCACACATTGCCGACCACGGTTGCGCGGTGGCGCACCTGGATCGAGGCGAAGTCCGTCACCGCCTTCGCCAGCCCGGCGTAGTGCCGTTGCACAAAGCCACAGGTTTCGAGTTGACGCGTAGTGACCAGCGCACCGATGCGCAGGCCATTCACGGGATCGAACGTAAGCACGTCCATGCCCGGGATCTTCTTGATGTTGATGACCTGCTCGGGCTTGCGCACCGACTCCTTGATCTGCACGAGCAGGTCGGTGCCGCCGGCCAGCACGGTGGCCTTGCCGCCGGCGCGGTGCAGCATTGCCGAAGCATCGGCAAGCGTGGCCGGCTCGAAGTATTCAAACGCTCTCATCGCTTCTCCTGAGGATTGCTTCGGCGGCCTGCGGGGCCATCCGTTAGCAACCATCATGGTGTGAGGGCCATCATCGGTAAAGACCTCGAAACCTATTAATTGATCGTGTTACCCTCTGAATCAGATGCGCCGCGCGGATCTCCGCAGCAGGCGCGCACCTGACCACAGGAGGAAGACAAGTGGCCAACATCGGCAACATGAACGTGTCGCTGCGGCAACTGCGCGCCTTTATCGCGGTGGCGCAGGAGCGGCATTTCACGCGCGCGGCGGAAAAGCTGGACCTGTCGCAGTCCTCTGTCAGCGCGCTGATCCACGAGCTCGAAGACAACCTCGGCCTGAAGCTGTTCGACCGGCATACGCGCCAGCTCCACATCACGCAGGCTGGCGAGGAACTGCTGCCGCTCGTGAAGAAGGCGGTGGCCGATATCGACAGCGCGATCGAGACGTCGAGCGAGTTGCGCACGCTGGGCCGGGGGCGCGTATCGATTGCGGCCTCGTCGATCCAGGCGGCACTGATGCTGCCGCGCTTCATTCGCGAGTTCAGCCTTGGACATCCGGGCGTGAAGGTCGACATCCACGATGTGTCAGAGCATGAGGTGCCGAAGATGGTCAGCTCGGGCGAGGTCGACTTCGGCATCGGCACGATTCCGGAAGGGCAGCCCGACCTGGCCGCGCACCGGCTATCGACGGATCCGTTTGTGATCGTGATGCCGCCCGACCATCCGCTGCTGCGGCGCAAGACTCTGCGCTGGGAAGATGTGGCGCCCATTCCGTTGATCGGTCCGCACAAGGGCAATCCGATCCGCGACTGCCTCGATGCCGCACTGGCCGCGCGCGGCATCACGCTGTCGCGGCTGCATGAGGTGCTGCTGCCGCTGACGATGGTCGGCATGGTCGAGGCCGGCCTCGGTATCGCCGTGATGAGCGCCGCAGTGACGCGGCTGACCGAGGCGCTGGGACTGGCCACGGTCATGCCGACCGATCCGGTGATCCATCGCGAGATCTCGCTGCTGGTGCACGCGGACCGGTCGCTGTCGCCGCCGGCCCAGCGCTTCCGCGACCTGTTGATGCGCAATCGCGGCAATCTCGGTTAGTCGTCAGGCGGGCTCTTTCGCAAGGCCGTGCGCTTGCGGCTGCGGCGAGCGCGCATTGAACAGCACGTTCAGCAGCACCGCGGACAGCGTGCCGAGCAGGATGCCGTTCTGGCAGAACTTGGCGAGCAGCTCCGGCATCTGCGAGAAGAACCGCTCCGACACGAGCGGAATCATGCCGAGCGCGATGCTCACCGCGACGATGTAGGCGTTCTTCTTGTTCTCGACGAAATCGACATGGCCGAGGATGCGCACGCCTGTGGCCGCGACCATGCCAAACATCACGAGCGCGGCACCGCCCAGCACGTACTGCGGAATCGACGCCGCGAAGAACGCGAGCTTCGGCAGGCAGCCGAGCACGACCAGGATCGCGCCGGCCGTCGCGCAGACCCAGCGGCTGCGCACGCCAGTGACCTGCACCAGTCCGACGTTCTGCGCATACGATGTGTAGGTGAACGTGTTGAACACCGCACCGACGAGCGCGCCGACGCCGTCAGCGCGCAGCCCGCGTGTCAGGTCGTCGCAGGTCACCGGCCGGCCGACGATCTCGCCAAGGGCCAGGAACTGCCCGACGCCTTCGATCATGATCACCACCATCACCACACACAGCGTGACAGTCGTCATCGGATCGAAGGTCGGCCAGCCGAAATGGAACGGCGTGATCAGCTCCACCCAGTGCGCCGCAGCGAGACCGTCGAAGCTGACCTTGCCGAGCGACAGCGCAATCGCGAAGCCGGTCAGGATGCCGATCAGCACGGCGACATTGCATAGAAATCCTTTGGCGAACGCCACCAGAGCCAGCACCGTCAGCAGCACAACCGTGGCAATGGCGATGTTGACCGGCACGCCGAAGTTCGGGTTCGGTACGGGCCCGTTGGGCGTCGAGATCATCGGGTTGCCGCCAGCAGCCCAGTTGATGCCCACACGCATCAGCGAGATGCCGATCACGAGCACCACGGTGCCCGTTACCACCGGCGGGAACCAGCGCACCATCTTGCCGACGTATGGCGCCACCAGGAACGTGAAAATGCCGGCGAGCATCACCGCGCCGAACACGGCGGGCAGCCCGAGCGAGGGATTGGAACCGGTCGCGATGATCGGCGCGATGGCCGTGAAGGTCACGCCCATCATGACGGGCAGCCGGATGCCAACTTTCCAGATGCCGATGCTCTGGATCATCGTCACGAGGCCACAGCAGAACAGGTCGGCGGCGATCAGGAACGCGATCTGGTCCTTGGGCAGCTTGAGCGCGCCGCCCACGATCAGCGGCACGGCAATGGCGCCGGCATACATCACCAGCACATGCTGCAGGCCCAATGCGAGCAGACGCGGGGCGGGCAGGACTTCGTCGACGGGATGCACGGGGACTGCCCCATGCGATTGCAGGTTGGGGGTCATGCTGTCTCCATTGGTCGGTACCACGCCGGTCGCGCTCGGTTGCGTCGGTGTCGCCCGAAGGTCGCCGGCGATCGTGTACGGATGGTCGATGCCATCCCTTGCATGCCCGCGCCTGTCCTGTTCTATGAATCCAGCATGCCAGCGGGGGCGGTCAGGAACAATGCTCGTGGCGGATTTATCGATCGGGTTGGACGATGAATCCGCCGTTTCGACGGGGTAATCCCTTACGGGACTGCCAGGCGTGCGAGCAGCGCCTGAGCCCTGTCCATTGCCGCTGCATCGATGCGCGCGCGCACCCCATCGAAGTTCGGCCCGCGTGTGGCATCCAGTCCCATGCGCGAGGTCGTGCCAACACCGGACGCAGATGGGTCCAACGCACTACCCGGCAACCCGTCGACCACCACCACATCGAGATGCGGCTGCAGATGCGTGGCCATGGCCCACAGCACTTCGTCGTCGCGCGTGATGTCGACGTCTTCATCGACGGCCACGACGGTCTTCAGGTACGGGTCCCAGCCGAGCAGGCCCAGCATCACCTGGCGCGCTTCGCCCGGGCGGCTCTGGCGCAGTGCCACGTAGGCGTGGAAGTGCGTGCCCGAACTCGGATAGTGCACGGCGGTCACGCTCGGAAAGCGCTCCCTGAGCTTTTCGACCATCTCCGATTCGCGCGGGATGCGGCCAAGGTTCAGGTGCTCGGCCGAGTTGCCGCCGACCACGTCGACAAGCCACGCGTCGGTGCGCCGCATCACGCTTTCCACACGCAGCAGGTTGTTGGTCGAGCGGTCCGACGAATAGCCGGTGAACTCGCCGAACGGGCCTTCCTCGACGCGCGCTTCGGGATCGATCACGCCTTCAAGAACGATCTCGGCGTGTGCCGGCACGAGGATGCCATAGCGCGGCGTGCGCACCGCCTCCATCGGCGCGCCAAGCAGGCCGCCGGCGACATGGCGCTCATCCACGCCGAACGGCAGCCGAGCCGCGCCGGCAAGCATGAACAGCGGGTGCGCGCCGATCACCATCGCCACCGGCAATGGCTTGCCCAGTTGGGCCGCGCGCTGCTGCATGCGCCACAGGTGCCCGCGCGAATGCAGGCTCGTGGCGATTTCGGTCGGCGAATGCAGCATCGAGCGGTGGAAGCTCGCGTTGCCGACGCTGGTCTCCGGGTCTTCCGCGATCAGGATCGCGTTAGTGATGTACGGGCCGCGGTCGCTCGCGAAGTGCCGGATCGCCGGGATGGTGCGCAGGTCGATGTGGCGCGTCTCGACATGGCCGGTGACGGCGCCGCCCTCCAGCACGCGCGGCGCGACCATGCGGCGGCTGCGCGCCTGATACTCGGCGTGGATGGCAGATGGCGGCACGCCGCCGAGCATGCGGCCCACGCGCTCGCGCGAAGCGAAGAGGTTGGTGACCAGTGGCGTGCCAAGTCCATCTACCTGCTCGAACAGCAGCGCCGGATGGCGGCCCTGCGCCGCGAGTGCCCAGACCAGCGCGGTCGGGTCCTGATCGGCGCTGACCGGTTCGCGGATCTGCAGCACATCATCGGGATACGCCTCGCGGTATGCGGCCAGGAACTGGTGGAAATCCTGCGAGGTGTCGTGGAAAGTCTTGTGCGCCGATGCGGTAGCGAAGGGCGCGGAGGGCGAGTTCATGAATGCCTCCTGTCGTCAGGGTTGGCACGGCGAAGGCTGCCCCGGCGGCCGCTCGTCGCGGCCGCCGTGCCATGCCTGCGGATCTACTCGGTGTGGCTCAGCGCGTGCTGGCGTAGGTGTCCTTGAGCCGCGCCTGTGCCTCTTGCTGGGTCTTCGGCGGCGCAGTGGGCTCGATGCCGACCAGCCGCGCGATGTTGTTGCCCATGTAGTCCTCAAGGCCGTCCTCATCGAGATCCATGCCCTGCGGCGCCGGGCCGCACAGCATTTCCAGCTCGCGCAGCCACATGCCGGGCTCGTTGGGCGGCGTGTCGGTGCCGAACACGATCTTGTTGCGCGGCAGCTCGCGCGCGAACTCGACGATGCGAGACTGGAAGCACCAGCCCGATTCGCAGTACACGTTGGGGGTGTCCATCGCCATCCAGAACGCCTCGAACGAGTAGTTGCCGCCGGTCTGGATGCCGAAGTGCCCGATGATGAAATTGACCATCGGGAACTCGCGGATCACCGGGTAGAACATGGTCGGGATCGTGTACGGTCCGTCGCCGGTGTGGATCAGCACCACGGTGTTGTACTTGGCGCAGACCTTCATCGCCGGGCGTAGCCAGTCGAGGCAGCGGTCGGGCCGGTAGCCGTGCATATTGGCGTGCAGCTTGACCATCTTGAAGCCATATTCCTTGATATGGAATTCCAGCTCCTGCGCGCCTTCTTCCGGGCCCCAGCGCGGGTTGAACGTGAAGTTGCCGATAAAGCGGTCAGGGTACTTCTGGCACAGGCTGGCCACGTAGGCCATGTAGTCGCGGATGCCTTCGCGGCCGCGGCGATTGCCGTCGCGGTAGCCGGTATTGCCCGGCGGCGGCTGGATAAAGCCCATGTCGATGCGGCGCGGCTTGCCGTTGATCATGTAGGGGCCGTCCATCATCTTGAGCATGCGCTCGCCGTTGAAGGGCTCGCCCGTGTGGCGCCAGGCTTCGTCGACGAGGTTGGTCGGGTGCAGGTGGGTGTCGATGATCATGGTGTGTGCTCCGGAGTCCGTTGTCAGTGCATAGCGCTCATGCAGCCAGGCGCGCCCTGGCTTCCTCGAGGGTGCGCGGCACCGGTGTCGGCTCCAGGCCGATCATGCGGGCGACGTTGTTGCCGAGGTAATCCTCGAGCGTGTCTTCGTCGAGGTTCAGGCCTTGCGGCGGCTCGAAGCACAGCACTTCCAGCAGGCGCAGCCACATGCCTGGCTCGTTGGGCGGGGTATCGGAGCCGAACAGGATCTTGTGTTTCGGCAGCACCTTGGCGAACTCGACGATGCGCGACTGCAGACACCAGCCCGATTCGCAGTACACGTTGGGCATATCCATGGCCATCTGGAACGGCTCGAAGCAGTACACGCCGCCGGTCTGCACGCCGAAGTGGGCCATGATGAAGTTGACCGTCGGGAACTCCTTCATCATTGGCACCCATTCGGTCGGGATGCTGTACGGGCCGTCGCCGGTATGCAGCTTGACCAGCACGCCGAGTTCCGCGCATTTCTGTAGCGCGGGCCGCAGCCAGTCGAGCGCGCGGTCGGGCCGGTACGCGTGCATATTGGCCTGGAACTGGACCATCTTGAAACCGAGCGTCTTTACATAGTGCTCGATCGCGTTGACGCCGTTCTGCACGCCGCAGCGCGGGTTGTAGACGAAGCAGCCGATAAAGCGGTCCGGGTACTTCTTCACCATCTCGACCGTGTAGGCCATGTACGCGTCGATGGATTCGCTGCCCGACTTCTCGCCATCGGTCCACGTGTAGATGGTGTTGCCTTGCGGGGGCTGGATAAAGGCCTTGTCGATGCGGCGCGGCTTGCCGTTGATGGTGAACGGGCCGTCCATCATCTGGATCAGGCGCTCGCCCGAGAACGGCTCGCCGTCGTGGCGCCAGGCCAGGTCCACCAGGTTTGTCGGATAACAGCTGGTGTCGATGATCATGGGAGATCCCCTAACAATGACTAGGTTGGACACGCATGCGGCGAACGCGCGCGATACGCGAGCGAACCAGCGCCGCGGGCGCCTTGCATGCTGTTTTCGGGAGTCTTTGTCAGGGGAACGTTGGACAACTGCGCCACCGACGAAACACTCCGTCAGTGAGCAATCTCCAGTTGGACCTCACGGCATTGCGCCGCTGCTGTCCAATCGACCGCTTCTACCCACGCGCTCGTTATACATAGCGGCGCGCGGGAGCGTCAAGCAGCTTGTGTGTTGCGGTGCACGAAGCAGGCGCAGCGGAGGGTGCCGCAACAACCTGCCGTTATGCCTTCGCTGCGCGTTCCACTTCGCGCCATGCGAGCCACAGGCGCGTGTCGAATTCGAGCTGGTGGTAGCGCGGCTCCATGTGTTCGCAGAGCCGGTAAAACGCCTTGTTGTGGTCGCTCTCCTTCAGGTGCGAGAGCTCGTGCACGACGATCATGCGCAGGAATTCCGGCGGCGCGTCCTTGAACAGCGTCGCCACGCGAATTTCCTTCTTGGCTTTGAGCTTGCCGCCCTGCACGCGCGAAATCGCGGTATGCAGGCCCAGCGCCCTGTGTGCCGAGTCCAGCGTCGCATCGAAGCCGACCTTATGCAGCGGCGGCGCGCTGCGCAGGAATTCCTGCTTCAGTTCGGTGGCGTAGTCGTACAGCGCGCGGTCGGTCTGCACCGCGTGGCGCTGCGGATAACGCCGCGCGAGGTGGTCACCGAGGCGGCCCGCGGCGGCGAGTTCGCGCACCTGGTCGAGCACCTCCGGCGGATAGCCGCCGAGGAAGCGCATCGGATCCTTGGTGCCGGGCTGCCAGGTGTTGCCGTTCACTGCGTGCGGATCAGTGGTGGTGGTGATGGTGGTGCATCCAGCTGTTGTCGAGCGAGTTCACGAACGACTCGACCGCGTCCTTGTCGCCGGTGGCGTGGCGCATCATCTCGCCGCACTTGCAGAAGCCCTGATACGGGGTGATGTGCGAGCACGCCGACGTCTTCTGCAGATACAGCGTGACGGGCTTCGTGCACTTCTTGCACTTGAACTTCAGGGTCAGGGCAGGTTTGCTCATGGTCGAATGAAATCAACGAGTTAGCGCGAAAGCGAACCTGCGATTGTACCGGCCGCGCGAGCATTGCGCAGACCGGCGGGCACGTGCTTTGTTAAACTCCGCCCATTCCCAAATTCCCTGAACACACGGACACCGCACGCCATGGCTCAGTACGTTTTCACCATGAACCGCGTGGGCAAGATCGTTCCGCCCAAGCGTCACATCCTGAAGGACATCTCGCTGTCCTTTTTCCCCGGCGCCAAGATCGGCGTGCTGGGCCTGAACGGCTCGGGCAAGTCCACGCTGCTGAAGATCATGGCCGGCCTCGACAAGGAGATCGAGGGCGAAGCCACGCCGATGCCGAACCTGAACATCGGCTATCTGCCGCAGGAACCGCAGCTCGATCCCGAGCAGACCGTGCGTGAGTCGGTCGAAGAAGCGCTGGGCGGCGTATTCGAGGCGCGCAAGAAGCTCGACGAGATCTACGCGGCCTATGCCGAGCCCGATGCGGACTTCGACGCACTCGCCGCCGACCAGGCCAAGTACGAGGCCATCCTGGCCGCGAGCGACGGCAACAACGCCGAGCTGCAGCTGGAAATCGCCGCCGACGCACTGCGCCTGCCGCCGTGGGAAGCGAAGATCGGCAATCTGTCCGGTGGCGAAAAGCGCCGCGTGGCGCTGTGCCGCCTGCTGCTGTCGCGCCCCGACATGCTGCTGCTCGACGAACCGACCAACCACCTGGACGCCGAGTCGGTGGACTGGCTCGAGCAGTTCCTGACGCGCTTCCCGGGCACCGTCGTGGCCGTGACCCACGACCGCTACTTCCTCGACAACGCCGCCGAGTGGATCCTGGAACTGGACCGCGGACAGGGCATTCCCTGGAAGGGCAACTACAGCTCGTGGCTCGACCAGAAGGAAGCGCGCCTCAAGCAGGAAGAGGCGAGCGAATCGGCCCGCCAGAAGGCGCTGCACAAGGAACTCGAATGGGTGCGCCAGAACCCGAAGGGTCGCCAGGCCAAGTCGAAGGCGCGTCTGGCGCGCTTTGACGAGCTGAACAGCCAGGAATACCAGAAGCGCAACGAAACCCAGGAAATCTTCATCCCCGTGGGTGAGCGCCTGGGCAACGAGGTCATCGAGTTCGATAACGTCAGCAAGGGTTTTGGCGACCGCATGCTGATCGAGAACCTGAGCTTCAAGGTGCCGCCGGGCGCCATCGTCGGCATCATCGGCCCGAACGGCGCCGGTAAATCGACGTTCTTCAAGATGCTCACGGGCAAGGAGCAGCCGGACAGCGGCGAGATCAAGATCGGGCCGACCGTGAAGATGGCCTTCGTCGACCAGAGCCGCGACGCGCTCGACGGCACCAAGACCGTGTTCGAGGAAATCTCGGGCGGCGCCGATGTCCTGACCGTCGGCCGCTACGAAACGCCGTCGCGTGCCTATATCGGCCGCTTCAACTTCAAGGGCGGCGACCAGCAGAAGCAGGTCGGCACGCTGTCGGGTGGTGAACGCGGCCGCCTGCACATGGCCAAGACGCTGATCGCCGGCGGCAACGTGCTGCTGCTCGATGAACCGTCGAACGACCTGGACGTGGAAACCCTGCGCGCGCTGGAAGACGCGCTGCTGGAATTCGCGGGCTGCGTGATGGTGATCTCGCACGACCGCTGGTTCCTGGACCGTATCGCCACGCACATCCTGGCATTTGAAGGCGACTCGCATGTGGAGTTCTTCCCGGGGAACTACCAGGAGTACGAGGCGGACAAGAAGCGTCGCCTTGGCGAGGAAGCGGCCAAGCCTAAGCGGATCCGGTATAAGCCGATTTCGCGCTGATGGCGCGGTGCCAATGAAAAAGCCAGGCCTTCGCGCCTGGCTTTTTTGTCTTGTGCGGATTCAATCGTCTGCCCGCACCAATTTCACCCGAGTAATCTCCGACGGCGCTCCAAACCGCTTCGGGGGCCCCCAGTACCCCGTCCCCCGGCTGATGTAGACCCACATTGCCCCATGCCGCACCAACCCCGCCGTGTACGGCTGCTGCATCGGCACGAACAGGTTCCACGGCCAGAACTGGCCGCCATGCGTGTGGCCTGACAACTGCAGATCAAAGCCTGCCTCGGCAGCAGCCGCCGCCGTGCGCGGCTGGTGCGCGAGCAGCACGCGCACGCCAGCGCTCGGCGCGCCTTGCAGAGCGCGTTTCGGGTCGCTGCGATGGGTCTCGTGGAAGCGCCCGGCCGAGTAGTCGGTCACCCCGCCCAGCACCACCACATCACTCCCATGCTCGAGCGCCACGTGCTCGTTCATCAGCACGCGCAGCCCTAGCCGCCGCAGTTCCGCGATCCACGGTTCGGCGCCCGAGTAGTACTCGTGGTTCCCCGTCACAAAGTACACGCCATGGCGCGCCTGCAAGCGCGCCAGCGGTGCCGTGTGAGCGGACAACTCTCTCACCGTGCCGTCGACGAGGTCGCCGGTGATGGCCACAGCGTCGGCCTCCAGGCTGTTGACGCGGTCGACGATACGGTCGAGGTACGGCCGCTTGATGGTCGGGCCCACGTGGATGTCGCTGATCTGCGCGATCGTGAAGCCATGCAGCGCCTCCGGCAGGCCGTGGACCGGCACGTCGACATCGACCACGCGGGCGAGCCGGCGCGCATTCACGTAGCCGGCAAGCGTCACGAGCAGCGCAAGCAATACCACCGCCGCTGCGCTGTAAGCGTGCAGTCCGGGGGGCTGCCAGCCCGCCAGCCATGCTACGGCGAGGACGATATCGCGCGCCAGCGTCAGGATCAGCAGCGACGAAAAGAACCCCATCGCGAGCATGCCGACCCAGGACACCGCGTCCGCCCAGGGCTGGCTGATGCGGCGCGCCAGCAGGCCGGCGGGCAGGAGTACGCACGACAGCGCGAGCCAGATGCCGCCGAGCGCCTTGATCAGCAGGGGAACCGGCAGGTCCGGCAGAAGGCGCCAGCCGATATAGGCGTGGAGCAGGGCCGTGATGGTGCCGGCGGTGAGGATGGTGGTCCGTGGGGGCATGGGGGCGGGCTTGGAGGACAGTCCGGAAAAGGTGGGGCCGGCGCGGCGCGCGTTCAAGAGCAGCACCGGGCTGAAGTGATTGCAATGCACTATTGCGCGAGCCGGTGGGGATTTCCGGCGGCTTCCGGTGATCCAACAGACACCCGCATGTGACGCTGCAAGCGCTCGTTCGGCGGCGCGGATGCCAGTGATCTGCGCCCTTTGTGGCGGCGTGCTGAATGTTTTTGAAACGGATTGTCCGCCCTTGCAGGCTCATTTAGATTCGGACGCACGGCTGCTCGTTGTGCAGTATCGTGCCCAACGTTCGTCCGGCCTGCCCTTGGGGCATCGCAGCGGGGCCATGCAGCGGACTGTCCCTACCTGGAGATTGCCATGTCGTTTCGCCTGAAGCACACCAGCGCGCTGGTGGCAGCCGTCTGCATCGCGATCGCGCCGGCCATGGCGGAGGCGGCAACGCCGCCAAAGGCGGTGACGCCGCTGGACTGGCCGCGCAACTTCGATGCCGCTAGCGAGCATGTGGAGCTGTACCAGCCCGAGATCGAGAAATGGGAGGGCAACCGCATGTCCGGCCGTGCCGCGGTCGCGGTCGGTGCGAAGGACGGGACGCCGACTTACGGTGTGGTCCACTTCTCGGCGGTCGCCGATATCGACAAGCCCTCAGCGCTGGTGCAGCTGACGCAGATCACCATCGAAAGCGTCGAGGTGCCGACGCGTCCCGAAGCCGCCGACCAGGTGCGCAACGCGCTGCTGGCCCGGCTGCCGGCGGGCGGCCTGACGGTGCCGCTCGACGAACTGCAGGCCAGCTACGCCGTCTCGCGCCAGCTGGCCAGTGCGACGAAGGTGCCCGTGAAGAACGATGCGCCGCAGATCATCTTTGCCACCACGCCGACGCTGCTGGTCCACGTGGACGGTGATCCGGCGTGGCGCAACGTGCCCGGTACCTCCTACGAACGCGCGCCGAACAGCCGCGCAATGCTGCTGCGCGAGCCCGGCGGCGAGCTGTACCTGCAGGCGGCGGGCTACTGGTTCCGTTCGGAGTCCGCTGGCGGCGCGTGGGAAGTCATGTCGACGGTACCCAAGGGCCTGCAGGCCGCGGCGACCAAGGCGGCAGCCGCTTCCAGGCCCGATGCCATGCTGCCGTCCGACGGCAAGCGCCCGGCGCGTGCGCCGGCCATCCAACTCGCAACCCGGCCGACCGAGCTTGTGGTGACGAGCGGTGCGCCACAGATGACGCCGGTGGGTGGCGGCGGGCTGCTGACGATGTCGAATGCCGATCATGCCGTGTTCGTCGATCCGGCGTCCAACAACTACTACGTGCTGGTGTCCGGGCGCTGGTTCCGCGCGCCGATGCTGACCGGCCCGTGGCAATACGTGCCTGGCGGCGAGCTGCCAGCCGATTTCGCAAAGATTTCGCCGAACGACGCCAAGGCCAACGTGCTGGTGTCCGTGCCCGGCACGCCGCAGGCGAAGGAAGCCGTGATCGCCGCCACGATCCCGCAGACCGCGAACGTCTCGCGCGCGAAGGCGGCGCTGACGGTGGCCTATGATGGCGCGCCGCGCTTTGTGCCGATCACCGGTACCTCGCTGAGCTACGCGGTCAATACCGGTACGCCGGTGATCGAGGTGGACAGCAGTCACTACTACGCCGTGGCCAACGGCGTCTGGTTCACGGCTCCCGTCTCGACGGGCGCCTGGCGCGTGGCGACCGAAGTGCCGTCGGCGATCTACACGATCCCGCCGAGCTCGCCGGTCTACTACGTGACCTATGTGCGCATCTATTCGGTCACGCCCGATACGGTCGTGGTCGGCTACACGCCGGGCTACATGGGCGTGGTGGTCAGCGCCGACGGCACCGTGGTGTACGGCACGGGCTACGTCTATCCGGCGTACGTGGGCGCGGTCTACTACGGCTACCCGGTCACGTACGGCTATGGCGCCGGCTTCGGCATCGGCCTGGCCGAGGGCTTTGCGTTCGGCTTTGCCGCGGGCGCGTTCTGGGGCGCGGCATCGCCGTACTGGGGACCGTACTGGTGGGGCGGCCCGTACAACTGGAATTACGTGAACGTGAACCAGGCCAACTTCTATGGCCGCTGGGGACAGGGCACGGTCACGCATGCGCAGGGCTGGAATGCCTGGACGGGTACGGAATGGCGCGGCACCGCGGCGTCCGGGTTCAACCCGGCCACGGGGGCGCATTTCCAGGGCAGCCGCGGCGCCGCCTTCAATCCCTATTCGGGCAATTACGCAGCGGGACGGCAGGGCTCGTTCGCCAACCCGTCGACAGGGCGCGAAGGTGCCGGACGCGGCGGTGTCGTCGGCAACGAGTACACCGGCAACTACGCGGCTGGCCGTCAGGTCGCGGGCTATAACGCGCAGACGGGCCGCGTGGGCGCTGCGGAGGCTGGTATTGCCGGAAATACCCAGACCGGCGAACACACGGCGGGCAGCCGTGGCTTTGTCGCCAATCCCGACAAGGGCAATGCGGTGGCGTGGAACAACGGCAATGTGTACGCCGGCCATGACGGTTCCGTGTA
This sequence comes from Cupriavidus pinatubonensis, assembly GCF_019602855.1. Lineage (GTDB taxonomy): Bacteria > Pseudomonadota > Gammaproteobacteria > Burkholderiales > Burkholderiaceae > Cupriavidus > Cupriavidus pinatubonensis. The sequence continues at coordinate 3,465,900 of NZ_CP080767.1, read as the reverse complement.
CCAGCACACCGACAGCGGCTGGCAAAAGCACACGCCCGGCGGCTGGGAACCCGTGCAGCCCAATAACGAAGTCACCGGCCGGCTGGAACAGCAGCGCCAGGCGCGCGACATCGGCCAGCAACGATTCCAGGGCGCGGCGCAGCAATGGCAGGGCGGCGGCCGCTTCGGCGGTGGGGGCGGTGGCTTCCGCGGAGGCGGCCGATTCCACGGCGGCTTCCGGCGATGAGTCGTCTTTGCCAGGCGCACAGACAACGCTGAATCCGCCCGCCAGCATGCGCATCGGCATGCACGTCGAAATGAGTAAACACGGCCACAAAAAATTTGAATTGGCGCGCCATTAGGCGCGCCGTAACCTGCCTGAACAGGCACCGGAGCGGCGGGATTTCACCCGTTTGTCCGACAGGGGGAGCGGCCATGGCTGCTGGCACAGGAGGTCACGTGAGGACAATGCTCAACTGGCGCAATGCAGCGGGGCTGATTGCGGTCTTGCTGGCAGCGGGCTGCGGCAAGGAGAAGCCGGTAGCCGTCGCGCCCCCGCCAGCCGAGGTCGGGGTCATGACGGTGGCGCTGCGCGACGTGCCGCTGATCTACGATTTCGTCGGGCAGACGGAAAGCTCGCAGCAGGTTGAAATCCGGGCGCGCGTCAATGGCTTCCTGGACAAGCGGGTCTATACCGAAGGCGCGGTGGTCAAGGCCGGCCAGACCCTGTTCCTGATGGACCGCAAGCCGTTCGAGGCCACGCTGCAGGCGGCCGAAGCGCAGTTGGGCCAGGAGCAGGCCCGGCTGTCCACGGCGCGCGCCGACCTGAAACGTGTACGCCCGCTGGCTGAGCGCAATGCCCTGAGCCAGCGCGACCTGGACGATGCCATTGGCAAGGAGCAAGCGGCCGCCGCAGCGGTCGAGGGGGCGCGCGCCAATGTCATCACCGCCAAGCTCAATCTCGGCTACACGACGATTACTTCGCCGGTGGCGGGCCTGTCGAGCTTTGCCAAGCGCCAGCCGGGCTCCTACATTGACCCGACCAACAGCCTGCTCACGTACGTCGCCAAGCTGGATCCGATGTGGGTGAACTTCAGCCTGTCGGAGAACGAGGTGTTGCGAATTCGCACCGAGCGCGAATCTGGCGCGATTCGTTACCCCGAACAGGACAAGTTCGAGGTAGCCATCGTGCTGGCCGACGGCACGGTATTCCCGAACCGCGGTCGGATCGCTTTCGCCGATGCATCGTTCAACGCCGAAACCGGCACTTATCTGGTCCGTGCCGAGGTGGCCAACCCGGAAGGCGTGCTGCGTCCCGGCCAGTTCGTGCGGGTCAAGGTGCACGGGGCCACGCGGACGAACGCGATTGCGGTGCCGCAGGACGCGATCATCCAGAGCCAGCGCGGCCAGACGGTGTGGGTGATCGGCCCGGACAACAAGGCCCAGCAGCGCGTGGTCGACGTTGGCGAGTGGACCGGCAACAACTGGGTGGTACGTTCCGGACTGAAGCCCGGTGAGCGCGTGGCGGTGAGCGGCACCTTGCGCCTGGCGCCCGGGGCGCCGGTCAAGGCGGTCGAGGTCAAGCCGGGCACCGTGCCTGCGGTGGCCAGCGGTGCCGCTGCGGAAATGCCGGCACCTCAGGCCCCGGCTGCGCCGGCATCCGGCGCAGCGGCGGCGGCATCGGCGCCGGCGGGGGGCAAGTCATGAAACTTGCCCATTTCTTTATCGACCGACCCATCTTTGCGTCGGTCGTTTCCATCATCATCACGGTCGGCGGTCTGGTGGCGCTGACCAAGCTGCCGATCGCGCAGTTTCCCGATATCACGCCGCCGACAATCACCGTCACCACGCGATACCCGGGCGCCAGCGCGGAAGTGGTGGCCCAGAACGTGGCCGCACCGATCGAGCAGCAAGTCAACGGCGCGGACCGCATGATGTACATGAACTCGACGAGTTCGTCGACCGGTGACCTGACGCTGACCTCGTACTTCGAGATCGGCACGGACCCGGAACTTGCGCAGGTGGACGTGCAGAACCGCGTCAACCTGGCGCTGCCCACGTTGCCGAGCGAGGTGACGTCGCAGGGCGTGTCGGTGCAGAAGCGTTCGTCCGCATTCATGATGGTGATTGCCATCTACTCGCCAGACAACAGCTACAACCAGACCTTTGTCGGCAACTACGCCAACATCTATGTGCTGGACGCGATCAAGCGCATTCCGGGCGCCAACCAGTCGTCGATCTTCGGCAGTCCCGACTACGCGATGCGCATCTGGCTGCGGCCCGACCGCATGGCCTCGCTCGGGATCACGACCGAGGACGTGAAGAACGCGGTCTCGGCCCAGAACCAGCAGTTTTCGGCCGGGCGTATCGGCCAGTCCCCGACCAACGGTCCGGTGCAGCTGACGTTCCCGATCTCGACCAAGGGCCGCATGACGGAGCCGGCCGAGTTCGACAACATGATCTTGCGCGCGCAGTCCGGCGAAACGGCGCTGGTGCGGCTCAAGGACATCGGCCACGCCGAACTGGGTTCGAAGGACTATTCGCTGCGCAGCCGCTACAAGGGCAAGACCGCCACGCTGATGGCGGTCTACCAGCAGCCGGGCGCCAATGCACTGGACGTGGCCAAGCAGGTGCGCGCCACGCTGGCCGAGTTGAAGAAGAGCTTCCCGCCCGGGCTGGAGTACGAGATCGCGCTGGACACGACCGAGTTCGTGCAAGAGTCGATCACGGAGGTGGTGCATACGCTGCGCGACGCCGTGATCCTAGTGATCCTGGTGGTGTACCTGTTCCTGCAGAGCTTCCGCGCGACGCTGGTGCCGATCCTGGCCGTGCCGGTGTCGATCATCGGCGCCTTTGTGGGCATGAGCGCGTTCGGTTTCTCGGTCAACATGCTGACGTTATTCGGCATGGTGTTAGCGATCGGCATCGTCGTGGACGATGCCATCGTGGTGATCGAGAACGTCGAGCGCAACATGACGGAGTTCAAGCTCCCGCCGAAGGAAGCCGCCAAGAAGGCGATGGACGAGGTGAGCGGCCCTGTCGTCGCCATTGTGCTGGTACTGCTGGCGGTGTTCATCCCGGTCGCTTTCCTTTCCGGCATTACCGGCCAGCTCTACAAACAGTTCGCCATCACGATTGCGGTGTCCGTAGTGCTGTCGGGCGTCGTGGCCCTGACGCTGTCGCCAGCGCTCGCGGCCATCCTGCTCAAGCCGGGCGAGCACAAGAAGAACCGCTTCTTCACGTGGTTCAACAACAAGTTTGACCAGCTCATTGCCGGGTACGACAAGTCGCTGCAGTTGGTCATCCGCCGCACCGTGGTGTCGATTGCGCTGATCCTGGTGATGGTGGCGGTGAGCGTGCTGATGTTCATCCGCATCCCGTCATCGTTCCTGCCGGTGGAAGACCAGGGCTACCTGTTTGGCGCCGTGGTCATGCCCGATGCTGCCAGCCTCGACCGCACGGGTGACCTGACCAAGCGCGCGGAAAAATGGCTGAGCGGGCAACCCGGCGTGGCATCGGTGGCGACCGTGGATGGCTACAGCCTGATCGATTCGCAGAACAAGGCCAACGCCGGCACGCTGTTCATCACGCTCAAAGGCTTCCACGACCGGGGCAAGGGCGAAAGCGCGAACGACCTGATCGCCAAGGGCAAGAAAGAGTTTTCCACCTACCAGGACGGCCTCGCCATCCCGATCAACCCGCCGTCGATCCCCGGGCTGGGTACGACCGGCGGCTTCGAATTCTGGCTGCAGAGCACCGGGGACAGCACGTATCAGCAGCTTGAGGGCAAGGTGCGCGAGTTCATTGCCAAGGCCCACCAGCGGCCGGAGCTGACAGGCGTGAACTCGACCATCAACTCGCGCTCGCGCCAGTACCTCGTGGAGGTGGACCGGGAACGTTCGGAAACGCAGGGGGTGCCGGTCGAAAATGTCTATTCGGCACTGCAGACCATGTTCGGCTCCTTGTACGTGAGCCAGTTCCCGAAGAACAGCCGTCTGTTCCAGGTGATCCTGCAGGCCGAACCGGACTTCCGCTCGCGGCCTGAAGATCTCGACAAGGTCTACGTGCGCAACAGCAAGGGCGAGATGGTGCCGATCAAGGCGGTGACCACGACCAAATACGTGCCCGGCGCCGACATCGTCACGCGCTTCAACAATTTCCCCGCGGCCAAGATCGTCGGCGATGCCGCACCGGGCTACAGCTCGGGGCAGGCGCTGGCGGCCATGGAGGAGACTGCACAGGAGGTGCTCGGCGAGGGCTACGCGTACGCGTGGAGCGGACAGGCCTACGAAGAGAAGACCGCCGGATCCACCGCCGTCTACGTGTTCGCGTTCGCACTGCTGATGGTGTTCCTGATCCTGGCGGCGCAGTACGAGAAGTGGTCGTTGCCGCTCGGTGTGCTGCTGGCGGTGCCGTTCGCACTGTTCGGCGCCTTGCTTGGCATCCTGATGCGAGGCATGGAGAACGATGTCTACTTCCAGATCGGCCTGACTGTGCTGATCGCGCTGGCGGCCAAGAACGCCATCCTGATCTTCGAGTTCGCCGTCGAAATGCGCGAGAAGGAAGGGCTCAGCGCCTATGACGCCGCCATTCACGCGTCCAAGCTGCGCCTGCGCCCGATCATCATGACCTCGCTCGCGTTCATCCTGGGCTGTGTGCCGCTGGCCATCGCCAGTGGCGCCTCGGCGGCCAGCCGGCAATCGCTCGGGACCGGCGTGATCGGCGGCATGCTGGGTGCCACGGTGATCGCGCTGTTCTTCATCCCGATGTTCTTCTGGGGGCTGGAGCGCATATCCGAAGGCAAGCCCAAGGGCGAGGCCAAGACAGGTGGCGCGTCGCAGCCGCCTACCATTCCTCCGGCGGGAGAACCATCATGAGACCGCGTGCCTGGATGCTCGGCGCCTGCGCGGTGGCGGCGCTGGGCGGCTGCGCGATCGGTCCCAACTACCAGCGGCCCGAAACGCCCGATGTCTCGCAATACCGCATGGACACCGGCCAGCTTGCCATCGCCGCCGATAGCGACTGGTGGAACCAGTTCAACGATCCGGTGCTCAATGCGCTGATCGACGAGGCGCTCGCAAACAATTACGACGTGCGCATCGCCGCCGCGCGCATCGACGAGTTCCGCGGCCAGCTGATGGTCGCGCGTTCGGGCTTTTTCCCGCAGTTGAACCTCGGCGCGGCCGCCACCCGTCAGCGCGCGGGTACGTTCAATGGCACGCCGTTCGCGCCGTTTGACGGTCCACGCAATTCATACCAGCTGCTCGCTAACGCGAGCTGGGAACTCGATCTGTGGGGACGCATCCGCCGCCAGGCTGAAGCCGCGGAAGCGAGCCTGTGGAACGCCGAGTACGCACGGCGTGGCGTCGTGCTGTCGCTCGCCGCGTCGGTGGTGCAAGGCTATGCCACGCTGCGCGGGCTCGATGCGCAGCTCGAGGTCGCGAAGCAGACGCTGGAGTCACGCGCGAGCGGGCTCGATATCTTCAGGCAGCGCTACGAAGGCGGCGTGATCTCCGAGATGGAGCTGGCGCAGGCGCAGAACGACTTCTATGTCGCCGAGGCTTCCATTCCGCAGATCCGCACCGGCATTGCGCAGACCGAGAATGCGCTGTCGGTGCTGGTCGGGCGCCAGCCGGGGCCCATCGAGCGGGGCAAGGGCATCTACGAGCTGCAGGCGCCGTCGGTAGGCGCCGACCTGCCCGCGATGCTGCTGTCGCGCCGGCCCGACGTGCTGCAGGCCGAGCAGGTGGCGGTCGCGGCTAACGCGCAACTGGGCGCGGCGCAGGCGCTCTACCTCCCGGCCGTCAACCTGAGCGGCTTGTTCGGCGCGGTCGCCGCGTCACCGGCGGGGTTGTGGGACAGCGCATCGCGGGTGTGGGGGTTTGGTGCGGGACTGACCCAGCCGATCTTCCAGGGTGGTGCCATCCGTGGGCAAGTGCAGACCGCATCGGCGCAGCGTACCGAGGCCTTGCTGGCTTACCAGGGCACCGTGCTGGCGGCACTGGCCGACGTGAACAGCGCGCTGGCCAATGGTGTCGAGACGCGCAACCGCCTGGGCAGCCTGCGCCAGCAGGAAAAGAGCCTGACCGTCTATGCCGATCAGGCCTACGCAAGGTATGAGGGCGGTTATTCGAGCTACCTGGAAGTCACCAATGCGCGCGAGAAGCTGTTCGACGCGCAGCTGGCGGCCATCCAGGGACAGGTCGATGTGCTGAACGGCACGGCGGCGCTGTACAAGTCGCTCGGTGGTGGCTGGCCGTCGGTGCCCGATACAGTGAAGGGCGCTGGCATGCAGGGCGATGCGCCGGTGCTAGCGCGCTGACCATTCTCCCTCGCGCACGCCCAGCGCGGTGACCAGTCCGTACGCGGTGATCCCCATCGCCACGCCGAGGAAATGCCCATCCAGCCCCATGCCAGCGACATTGGCCAGCAGCCAGCCGCCGCCGGCTGCCAGGCCAATCCGGCACAGGCCCGCCGCGATCGGCCAGCGCATGCGGCCCGCGCCCATCGACGCGAAGTACAGCGCCATGCCAAGGCCGAAACCGCCAAAGGCCGGGCCGACCCACGACAGCGCCCGCGCGGCAATGGCCGCGACCTGCCGGTCCTGCGTGAACAGTCCGGCGAACCGGTGCGGCATCATGCCGACCGCCGCGCCGGCCAGTCCCGCGATCAGCAGCGCCAGCAGCGCACCGACCCACGCCGTGCGTCGCGCCGTATGCCAGTCGCCGGCCCCCACCGCGCGGCCCACCAGCGCCGTCAGCGCGGAGCCCACGCCGAATGCGAGCGGGATCATCAGGAATTCCAGCCGCGCCGAGATCCCGTAGGCGGCCACCGCCGCCGTTCCGTGGTGGCGCAGCTGCGCGGTCACGAGGATGGTGGTCAGGTTGGCGACCGAAGCGAGCGCGCAGGCTACCAGTCCGACGGACAGGATACGCACGAATAATGCACGCGACGGGCGCATGCGCAGCACCGGCACGAAGCCCGCACCGCCACGCATGACGACGACCGCCATGCCCAGCGCCGCCGCCCACGACACCGCCGCAAGCGCCGCACCGATCCCGGCCAGGCCCATGCCCGCCGGCTCGGCGAGCAGCCACGCCAGCAGCGGGAAGGCCACCCACATGAACGCCAGCACGCGCGCGGCCAGTGCGTGGCGTCCGCCACCGCGCAACACGGAAGCCAGCGTATTGGCAAGCCAGGCCGGCACGGCGCCCGCGCCGAACAGCCAGATCGCATAGGTCGCCGCAGCCTCGGCCGCAGTGGCGCCGGCCACGGCGCCGAACACGCCGCGTGGGAAGCCTGCGAGCACGATGGCAAATGCGAGGCCGGCCGTCACCGCGATGATCAGCGCATGCAGGACCAGCGACGAGGCCTCTTCACGCTTGTTGGCGCCCAGCGCGCGGGCGATGGCCGACACTACGCCGCCACCCATCGCACCCGTGGACATCTGCTGCAGCAGTAGCGCAAACGGCAACACCACGGCCCAGCCCGCCAGCGCCGCCGTACCCTGGCGCGCCGCAAGCCACGTTTCCACGAGTTGCGCGCAGGACTGCAGCAAGGCGATGACGGCGGTGGGGCCGGCCAGGCTGCCGATGCGCCGCGCCAGTTCGGTGGCGGGGACCGGTGCGGTGCTGGCGGCGGCAACGGTATTGGATACGGTCATGGCGGGCGTCTCAGGCATGGCCGTTCTCCTGTTCCTGTTCGGCCGCAGCTTCGCCGAAGCGGCGCCGCAGGAAACGGCCCGCGCCGGGGCCGGGCAGCACGCGCACATCGTCCAGCGTGATGGCGCTGCCGTCGGCGCGCATCAGCGCCGGGGTAGCGATTTCCGCGCCGCTAAGCTTGTCCTGCAGCACCGTCAGCGGGCCCTTTTCATCGGTCATCCAGCGGTCCGCCCAGGCCTTGAGCGCTACATAAGCCGGGAAGAAATCGCGCCCTTTTTCCGTGAGCTGGTAGACGTGGCGACCGCCGCCTTCCGGCGTAACGCGGGCAAGCAGCTCGTGCGTCACCAGCGTTTTCAGGCGCGCGCTCAGGATATTGGGCGCGATCCCGAGGTTTTTCTCGAATTCATCGAAACGCGTGCTGCCGTAAAAGGCCTCACGCATCACAAGGATCGCCCAGCGCTCGCCGAGCACCGCCATCGAGCGGGCCACGGGGCAGGGCATGGTGGTGAAATCGGTGGGGGGCATAGGTCTCCGTGCTCGCCGCTGGCTTTACTTTCGATTTGCAAGTTTTAGGAGCATAGCTTGCGAAATGAAAGTTTGCGCGGCCCGAATGCGAACATCGCACGAAACTGTTTTGTCCGATTGATTGTCCCGTTGGTGGATCGGTAGGCTGCGGGACATCGGTATCGCGTCTTTCACTTTCCGGGCGCGAGTGCCGATCAGGCGGGTCTTAGCCGTCTGTTTCCTCCACCCGGATCGGCCCCCCAGGACAGATCCGGGTTCTTTTCTTTGACGCGCCACTACGCGCCCGGCTCAGTCCCGGAACACCGGCAGGTTGCCGATTTCCTCCTTCAGGAACGCAATCAGCGCGCGCGTGGCCATGGTCGGATGCCGGCTCGGCGTGGTGATGACATAGAGGCTGCTGCCGAGCCCCTCGGGCTTCCAGTCGCTCAGCACAGGCACCAGGCGGCCCTGTCGCATCTCTTCCCAGCCCATGTAGCGCGGCAGCAGGCTGATGCCGTGGCCTTCCAGCACCGCCTGCAACAGGAAGCGGAAGTGTTCCGATTGCAGGTGCGGCGCGAGTTCCACTTCCTCGCGCTGGCCATTGCGGTTGAGCGCCAGCAGGAAGCGCGATCCATAGGGCGGGCAAAGGAAGTGGCAGCGCGCGAGGTCGACCGGCACGCGTGGCGCCGGCACGCGTTCGAGGTACTCCGGAGACGCGCACAGCCGCCAGTCGATCGGACAGATCTCGCGCGCCACATGATCGAGCGGCGGTGCCGACGTCACGCGCAGCGCCACGTCGATTTCCGACGCGATCAGGTCCACCACGCGGTTCGCGAAGAACACGCGCAACGTGATGCCGGGATAGCGCTGGGCAAACTGCAGCAGCAGCGGGGCGATGAACGTATCGCCAAGGCCCGTGGGCATACTGACGCGCACATGGCCGCGCAGCGTCTTGCCGAGGCTGTCGATCTCGGCCTGTGCGGAGGCCACCTCCTGCAAAATGCGGAGCCCATGCTGGTAGAGCGCCTGGCCGGGTTCGGTCATCTCCAGCCTGCGTGTGGTCCGCCGCAGCAGTTGCGCACCGGCCTGTTGCTCCAGTTCGCGCAACTGGCGGCTCACCTGGGAGCGCGTCACACCACGCCGCCGGCCGGCCTCGGCCAGGTTGCCGGCATCAACGATGTCGACGAACGCTTCGATCAGGTTCAGGTCCATCGGGGATTCCCTGCAGGATTGTCACGTCAGGCGCAACATTGTGATTCCGGTGTGGCGGATTGTCGATGCCAGGCTGCGCGGCTACAGTGGAACGCTGCCAGTTCAGGACAAAGACAGGAGACTACCGATATGGCCACAGACCTCTGGTTCGAAGACATGCACCGCGACGGCGCCGAACTGCTCGACCGCGGCGCCCGCCTTGCCGGTGGCCTGCGCGCCGCGGGACTGAAAGAAGGCGATATCGTTGCGGTGCTGCTGCGCAACGATCCGGTCTATGTCGATGTCGTGCACGCTTGCCGCATCGGTGGCACCTACTACTGCCCGATCAACTGGCACTTCACCGCCGAGGAAGTGCGCTTCCTGCTGGCCGACAGCGGCGCCAAAGCGCTGATCGTGCATGCCGGCCTGCTGGCGGCAGTGCGCGAGGCGGTGCCTGCGGGCATCCCCGTGCTGGTGGTGGCCGATGGCGCCGAAGTGTCCGGCGGCAGCGAGTACGAAGCGTGGCTTGCGCAGCAGGCCCCGTACGATGGCCCACGTGTATCCCCGCGCGGCCATATGGCCTACACCTCCGGCACCACGGGCCGTCCCAAGGGCGTGCTGCGCGAACCCGTCCCGCTGGACCAGCTTGACGACCAGATGGCGCGCGCGCGTTCGCTGGTGCGCCAGACCTACGGCATCGTGCCCGGCTGTCGGGCGCTGATGTCGGCGCCGCTGTACCACAGCGCGCCCGGTTCGTTCATCCAGAACGCGCTGCAGATGGCCGAACGCCTCGTGCTCACGTCGCGCTTCGATGCCGAGCAGGTGCTGGCGCTGGTCGAAAAGCACCGCATCGACGTGCTTTATCTCGTCCCGATCATGTACGTGCGCTTGCTCAAGCTGCCGTCCGAGGTGCGCGCGCGCTACGACCTGTCGTCGATCCGCTTCGTTGCTTCGACCGGTTCGCCGTGCTCGCCCGAGGTCAAGCGCGCGATGCTCGAATGGTTCGGCCCAGTCATCCACGAAACCTACGCGTCGAGCGAGGCCGGCATGATCACCGTGGCCACGCCTGCCGATGCCGCGGCGCGCCCCGGCACGGCCGGCAAGCCGGTGGACGACGCGCAGCTTCGCATCCTCGATGAAGACGGCAAGCCGTGCGCAACGGGCGAGATTGGCCTGGTGTACGTGCGCCAGCCGGCTTACCCCGACTTCACTTACCGCAACAATGAGGCCGCGCGCCGCGCCATCGACCGCGACGGGCTGGTGACGCTTGGCGACATGGGCTATGTCGATGCCGACGGCTACCTGTTCATCTGCGACCGCGCGTCCGACATGGTGATCTCGGGCGGCGTGAACATCTACCCGGCCGAGATCGAACATGAACTCGTGCGCTATCCGGGCGTGGCCGACTGCGTCGTGTTCGGCGTGCCCGACGACGAGTACGGCGAGCGCTTGCTGGCCATGGTGCAGCCGATGCCCGACGCGGCGATCCGCGAGGAAGACGTGATCGACTGGCTGCGCCAGCGCCTGTCCGGCTTCAAGGTGCCGCGCAACATCGTGATCGAAGCGCAATTGCCGCGCGACGAGACCGGCAAACTGGCCAAGCGCCGGCTGCGCGACCGGTACTGGGAAGGGCGGCAGCGGCGCGTCTGAGATACGCACGGAATACCCGGCAAAGATCAAAAGAAAGGCGCCACGAAGGCGCCGCCATCAACAGGAGACACTATGCAAGGCAGTAAATTCGGCCGTCGGGCCTGGCTCGCCACCGCAGCGGCAGCCGCCGTAGGTGCACTGGCAGGCGGCGCCGCGCCCGCGCTGGCTGCGTATCCGGACCATCCCATCAAGCTCGTGGTGCCATACACGCCCGGCGGCTCGACCGACCAGTTCGGCCGCGCGATTGCCGACGGCATGTCGCGCCAGCTCGGCCAGACCGTGGTCGTGGAAAACCGGCCCGGTGCGGCCACGATGATCGGCACCACCAGCGTCGCGCGTGCCCCGGCAGATGGCTACACCATGGTGCTGGCCACCAACGGCAGCATGGTGCTCAACCCGCAGCTGTACAAGAAGATCTCCTACGACCCGCCGCGCGATTTCAAGATCTTCAGTATCGGCGCCGAGGTGCCTTTGGTCGTCGTGACCAACTCGCACGTGCCGGCCAGCAATATCCGCGAGTTCGCGAACTACGCGAAGGCCAGTGGCGGCAAGCTCAATTACTCGTCGGTCGGGCTCGGCAACGCGCTGCAACTCGCCACCGAGATGCTGAAGACCGAACTCGGCATCCAGGTCACGCACGTGCCCTACAACGGCAGCGCGCCGGCGCTGTCGGCGCTGCTCGCCAATGACACGCAGCTGATGGTCGATGTGGTCAGCACTTCGCTGCCGCACATCAAGGCCGGCAAGCTCAAGGCGCTGGCCGTGACCAGCCGCAAGCGGCTGGACGTGCTGCCCAATGTGCCGACTGTCGCCGAAGGCGGCTATCCGGACTTCCAGGCTGCCACGTGGTTCGGGCTGGCCGTGCCCGCGCAGACACCGCCCGAAGCGGTGGCGAAGCTGCGCGCCGCGGCGGACAGCGTGCTGAAGGACCCGAAGTTCCGCGCCACGTTCAGCGATCTCGGGCTCGTGGTGCAGCCGCCGCGCACCCAGGCGGAGATCGACCGCTATATCGAGGCGGACCGCGAGCACTGGGGCAAAGTGATCCGCGCGAACAACATCACGCTGGACTGACAGCAGGGGATGGCGCGACGAGGCAAGAGGGCGCTCGTCCCCGCCTGGCAAGCGTGAGGCCGATATGTGGCCGATAACCGGCGCGCGGCCCGCCCCGGGCGGCATGACCGGCGTATAGTGCCGGGACATACCGGCATAGGCGCCTCCCCCAACACGGCGCAATATGCCTTGGCCATGCCCCCTCGTCATGACTGACCGCGCCCCCTCCGACCCAGCCGAACCGTCCCCCGGCGCTGACCGCGCCGACGCTTCCCACGCAGATTCTCCAGACACCGGAACCGATCGCGCGACCGAGCGCGCCGAAGCACGCCTGTCCGAAGCCATCAGCCGCCGCGCGCGCATGGCGGCGTGGCGCAAGTCACGCCAGGCCGGCCGCATCTCTCGCACCACGCTGCGCTATGCCGTCTTCATGTGCGGCGCCGGCTGCGTGGCGTTGTTCTCGATGGTGTTCGCGTGGATCGCCGAGGTCGCGCTGCGCTGGAACCATCACCTGACGCAGAGCACGCCGTGGATCGCATTCGTGATGCTGCCGTTCGGGCTGGCCGCGCTGCGCTGGCTCACCATCCGGCTCGCGCCGCAAGCGCGCGGCAGCGGCATACCGCAGGTGATCGCCGCGGTCACGCTGCCGCCGGCAGGACCGGCGCAGACGGTGCTCGTGTCGTTCCGCCAGTCGATGTGGAAGGTGGTGCTGACCGCTGCGGGCCTCCTCGCCGGGGCGTCGGTCGGACGCGAAGGGCCCTCGGTGCAGGTCGGCGCAGCGGCCATGCTGGCGTGGGGCCGCTGGTGCCACGAAAAGATGCGCTTTCGCATCGGCTTCCATCCGAACGCTTTGATCGCGGCGGGCGCCGCGGGCGGGCTTGCGGCAGCATTCAACACGCCGCTGGCCGGCGTGGTGTTCGCGATCGAGGAACTTGGCCGCGGCACGGCCGTGCGCTGGGACCGGCTGGTGCTGTCGGGCGTGCTGACGGCCGGTTTCCTGTCGCTGGCGCTGCTCGGCAACAACCCGTATTTCGCCGTCAAGGTGCCGATGCTGGTGCTGCGAAACGCCTGGGGTCCGGTGCTGCTGTGCGCGGTCGTGAACGGCGTGCTCGGCGGGCTGTTCGCCAAGGGGCTGATCGGCGGCGTGCCGGGCCTCTTGCCGGTGCGCTGGCGCCACTGGCCGCTCGAGCATCCGGTGCAGGTGGCGTTTGGCTGCGGCCTGGTCGTGGCGGTACTCGGTTGGGCGACAAGCGGGGCGACATTCGGCACGGGCTACGAACAAGCGTCGGCGCTGATCAACGGCGAATCGCACGCCACGCTGTGGTTCGGGCTGGCCAAGCTGGTTGCCACCGTGGTGTCGTACTTCGCGGGCATCCCCGGCGGCATCTTTACGCCAGCACTGGCCATCGGCGCCGGCATCGGCGAAAACGTCGCGCATTTCATCCCGGGCATGCATGAGCCGCGCGTGCTCGCGCTCGTGGCCATGGCCGCGTTCCTCGCGGCGGCCACGCAGGCGCCGATCACCGCGAGCGTGATCGTCATGGAGATGACGCGCACGCAGGACCTGACGCTATTCCTGCTGGCATCGTCGCTGCTGGCATCGTTCATCTCGCGCCAGTTCTCGCCGCATCCGTTCTACCACCACGTCGGCCATGTGTTCCGGCGCGAGGCGATGGCGCTGGTGCGCAAGGCCCCCGCGAGCTGACGCTGCGCTATGTGCGCCAAGCCATGGTGGCGCGCGCGGCTTTCCCCTAACGTTGTGGCGCGCCGGTCGCAGGACCGGCTCGTGTGTAGCGGCGGCACACCGATCTCGCCGGCATGCTGTCGTCTGCATTCCGGGAGCACCCATGGCTTCGCAACGACCGGCCGGCCGCGCCCGGCCTCCGCGCAAGGAAAGCACCCTCCTGCGCGATATCGGGCCCGACACCATATGGCCCACGCGCGGTTTGCAGAGCCACTCACGGCTGCGCCGGCCGTTGCCGCCCGCGCAGCGGACGCCGCGCCATCCGTTGCCGCCAAGCCGGGTGCCGCACCTGCTGGCATGGGTGCTGGTGCTGGCTATGCTGGCGGCCCTCGCTAACGTGTTGCTGCGCGCGGCGGGTTAGACTCGGTTTGCGGCGCACGCGGGGTGCATCATTCGCCATGCTGACGGCATGTGGTACCGTCGGCCGGAACATACCGCCTGCCGCGGGCTCCAACAGGGGCCTTTTTGAGGAGTCTGGATTTTGAAATTTCCCGTTGCCGGGCTGGCTGCTGCCGGCCTGATCGGCGCCGCCACGTGCGCCTTTGCCGCCCCTGCGGCTCCCGCCGCCGCTTCTGCCCCTACCGCCAACCCTCCCGCTGCTGCACCGAAGGCCGCGCCAGCCGGTAACAGTGCGCTGTCGCCGATGCTGAAACTGCTCGAGATCGGCAACCCGCTGCCCGCGTTGCCCGACTGTGCCGACAAGCGCACGCCGGACGGCCGCGACGTGACCGCCGTCTGCGTCGAGGTAAAGGGGGACGGCGTCATGCGCCAGGTCGGACTGCCGCGTGACAAGCGTCCGTCTTTCATGGATGGCCCCCACGTGGTGGCCTTTGTTGACGGCAATGCGCTGGTCGGCATGATCGTGCCGACCGCCGGCGCCAACTCGCAGCAAGCCGCGCTCGACAGCATCAACGCGCTCTACGGCAAGCCGTTCCGCCAGGAACAGGAAGACATGCGCGACAAGGCCGGCAAGACTGTGAAGACCATCCACGCGGGCTGGATGCAAAAGCCGCTGACGGTCGAGCTGTATGCCATGCCCGAAGACCCGAACACCGGCACCATCGAAATGCTGCTGCCACAGGCACGCAAGCTGATGGCGGACAAGGATGCGCAGGTGGCGCAGCAGCTCACACCTGCATCGGCACCGGCTGCCGCGCCGAGCAAGGAAAAGAAGCCGGCGCCCAAGCCCGTCAAGCCCGGCAGCTGGTAACGCCGGGCCGGGAGCTGTCGGTGCCGGCTCAGATGCCTTCCATCACCTTGTCAAGACCGCGCACCACGCCGCGCACGGTGTGGACCTTGCGGATCGCCAGCAGTGCGCCGGACACATAGGGTTTGGAGCCGTCGCCGGCCTCGTGCTTGAGATGCAGGCGCTGGCCGTCCGCGCCGAAGATCACTTCCACGCCGAGTTGGTAGCCGGGCAGCCGCACCGCGTGAACCTGCGTGCCGGACATGGTCGCGCCGCGCGTCTCGCGCGGGCCGTTGACCTGGTCCACCGGCACGGCTTGCTGAGCGGCCTTGATCTCGCCAAGCCGGAATGCCAGCTCGCGCACCGTGCCTGACGGTACGTCGACCTTGCCGGCCTTGGCGTAATCGATGATCTCCCAGTGGTCTAGGTGGCGCGCCGCCATTTCCGCGAACTTCTGCAGCAGCACGACCGTGATCGCGAAGTTGCCGCACGCGAGCACGCCGCGGTCAGCCTTGCGCGCGGCGGCGTCGATCTCGGCATAGTCCTCGTCGGTCAGGCCCGAAGTGCCCACCACCACGTGCGCACCGTGGGCAATTGCCTGCAAGATGTTGTGCTTGGCAACGGCCGGCTTGGTGTATTCGACGTAGACGTCGTAGGGCGTGCTGCCCAGGGCCTCGATGCTGGCCGCCGCCACGCCCGGCGTGTCGGCATGGCCGGTGAGTTGCGCGAGCGGTTGGCCCGCGGCACCGCGCGACAGGCCCGCCACCAGCGTCATGTCGGCCGCGTGCGCCACGCCGCGCGCCAGTTCGCCGCCGGCCCAGCCGGTTACGCCGCCTACGGCGACACGGATCGGATTGCTCATTGTTTTTGCTCCGTTGGGTGGATTGCGGTCGGTGGAGGATACCGCGCTATTCCGTTGCTCGCCGGCGGTCGATTTTTCGCGCGAGCACGATCGACGTGGTGGTGTGGTTCACGCCGTCGAGCATGCCGATCTCGTCGAGCAACTGGTCGAGGCGCGCGTGCGTGACGCAGCGGATCACCGCCATGTAGTCCACCGGCCCGCTGACAGAACTCAACTCCTCGATCTCCGGCAGCCGCTGCAGCGCGCGCACGATGGCCGGGCCGGCCTTGGGCTGGACCGACAGCCCGCAGAACGCCTGGATCGCGTTGTCGCCCATCTCGCGGCCGAGCCGCACGCCATAGCCGGCAATCACGCCGAGCCGCTCCAGCCGCGCGATGCGCGCCACCACCGTAGTCCGCGCGATATCGAGATGGCGTGCGAGGTTGGCCGCGCTTTCGCGCGCGTTGGCCTGCAACAGCGACAGCAGGTGCCGGTCGGTCTGGTCAAGCTTGTCGGTGTCAGCCATTTCGTCGAAATCCGTCGTCGTTTCGTTCGATTATGGACGGTATTCGTCGAACTCGACCCTTCTTTCTGTTGCGCGCGCTGCCCATACTCCAATCAGGCACATATCGATCAGGGCTTGAACCACGGAGGACACCATGCAGCCATCCACTCTCGGCCGCGACACGCCGCGCGTTCTGTCCCGGGCCAATGGCCCGCTGCAAGTGGTGGTGCTAGGCGCCGGCAAGATCGGCCGCACCATCGCCGCCATGCTGCATGACAGCGGCGATTACCGCGTTTGCCTGGTCGACAACGACGCGCGCCGGCTCGACGGCCTGCCGCGCGCGATTACCGTGCGCGCCGGCGACCCGACCGAGCCCGGCACATGCGCCGCGCTGCTTGCAGGCGCCGACGCCGTGCTCAACGCGCTGCCGTTCCACGCCGCGGTCAGCGTGGCGACGGTGGCGGCCCGCCTCGGCGTGCATTACTTCGACCTGACCGAAGACGTGGCCGCGACGCAGGCCATCCGGCAACTGGGCCAGAACGCGCGGTCGGTGCTGATGCCGCAGTGCGGGCTCGCGCCGGGCTTTATCGGCGTGGTTGGCCACGACCTTGCGCAGCGCTTCGTGCGCGGCGGCGGCGAACTGCTCGACCTGCAGATGCGTGTGGGCGCGTTGCCGCGCTACCCGAGCAATGCGCTCAAGTACAACCTGACGTGGAGCACGGAAGGGCTCATCAACGAGTACTGCAACCCGTGCGAGGCCATCGTCGATGGCCGCTGTGTCGAGCTGCCGGCGCTCGAAGGGCTGGAAACCTTCGCGCTGGACGGCATCGATTACGAGGCCTTTAATACATCGGGCGGCCTCGGCACGTTGCCGGAGACGCTGGCGGGCCGGGCGCGCAATGTCGACTACAAGTCCATCCGCTATCCGGGCCACTGTGCGCAGATGAAGCTGCTGCTCAACGACCTGCGCCTGCGCGAGCGGCGCGGCTGGCTGCGCGAGATCTTCGATCGTGCGATTCCGGTGACGGAGCAGGACGTGGTCATCATCTTCGCCACCGCGACGGGCTATCCGGCCGGCGGCGAGCGCGGACGCGGCCCGCTTACGCAGGCTTCGTTCTCGGCGCGCATCGGCGGCGTGGACGGTCCGGCCGGACACGTCAATGCGATTCAACTCACCACGGCCGCGAGCATCTGCGCGGCGCTGGACATGGTGGTGAGCGGGGCGCTGCCGCAGTCTGGCTTCGTGCGGCAGGAAGCCATGCCGCTCGCCATGTTCCTGGCCAACCGCTTCGGCTGCCACTACACGCAGCATCCGCTGCAGGAGACCACCGTATGAAAGCGCAAGAGATTGCGGCCTGCTGGCAATCGATGGGTCTGCCGCGGCCATGGAGCGACGGCACGCCGGCGGGCACGGTCATCGTGCGGTCGCCGGTCGATGGCGAGGCATTCGGCCACGTCCCGGCCTGTACGCCGGCCGAGGCCGATGCGCGGATTGTCCGCGCGCATGCGGCGCAGAGCAGCTGGGCGCTGGTTCCGGCGCCGGTACGCGGTGACATCGTGCGGCGCTTCGGCGAGGTGCTGCGAGAACACAAGACGGCGCTGGGCCGGCTGGTGTCGCTGGAGTCAGGCAAGATCCAGCAGGAGGGGCTTGGCGAAGTGCAGGAGATGATCGATATCTGCGACTTCGCGGTCGGGCTGTCGCGGCAGCTGCACGGGCTGACTATTGCGTCGGAGCGGCCCCAGCATGCGATGCGCGAAACCTGGCATCCGTATGGCCTGTGCGGCGTGATTTCGGCGTTCAATTTCCCGGTGGCGGTGTGGGCCTGGAACGCTGCGCTCGCGCTGGTGTGTGGCAACGCGGTGCTGTGGAAGCCGTCGGAAAAGACCACGCTGTGCGCGCTGGCCGCGCATGGTTTGCTCGAACGCGTGCTGGCCGCGACGGCGCCGCACTATGTGGGCATATCGGCGGTGCTGCCCGGCGGTCGCATGGTCGGTACGCATCTCGTCGGGCATCCGGCGGTGCGCCTGGTCAGCGCGACCGGCTCGACTCGCATGGGCCGCGAGGTGGGCATCGCCTGCGCCCAGCATTTCAAGCGCAGCATCCTGGAACTCGGCGGCAACAATGCGGCCATTGTGACGCCGTCGGCCGATATCGAACTGGCGGTGCGCGCCATTACGTTTGCGGCGGCCGGCACGGCCGGCCAGCGCTGCACCACGCTACGCCGATGCTTCGTCCACGCCGACCTCATGGACACCATGGCGAGCCGGCTCGTCACGGTGTTCGACCGCCTGCCCGTCGGCGATCCGCTCGAAGACGGCACGCTGCTCGGCCCGCTGATCGACACGGGCGCGGCCGATGCCATGGCCAACGCGCTGGCCAGCTGCCGCGCGCAGGGCAATATCGTCACCGGCGGTGAACGCCTGCTGGCAGACCGCTTCCCGCACGCGAGCTATGTGCGGCCCGCGTTGGTGATGACCGACGAGCAGCACGACACCATGCTGACCGAGACGTTCGCGCCGATCCTGTACCTGATGCCGTACACCTCGCTCGATGAAGCGATCTCACTGAATAATGCGGCCGCGCACGGACTATCGTCGTGCATCTTCACCGAATCGCTGCGCGAGGCGGAGCGCTTCCTGTCATCGGCAGGCAGCGATTGCGGCATCGCCAACGTGAACATCGGCACCAGCGGTGCGGAGATTGGCGGCGCATTTGGCGGCGAGAAGGCAACCGGTGGCGGGCGGGAATCGGGGTCGGATGCGTGGAAGGGCTATATGCGGCGCGCGACCAATACCATCAATTACGGCGACACGTTGCCGTTGGCGCAGGGCATCCGGTTCGAGATTTGAACGAGGATTTACGTTCACCAAACCGTTGCGAATCGTAACAAGCGTTACAGCGCCTTGACGCTGTATTACGCAGGCGCCCCGTATAACGTTCTCAGTGCAGGCACATGCCGAAGCGACCCCCAAGGAAAATACGATGAGAACGGTAACGATTGGATTGGCCGCCGCGGCCGCCGCCACAGCCTTGCTGGGCGGTTGCGCGGTGTATCCGTATCCGGCAGGACCGGGCCCTGTAGCAGTAGCGCCAGCGCCGGTCTATGTTGGACCGCCGGCGGTAGTGGTATCGCCGCGGCCGTACTACGGTGGATACGGCTACTACGGCCGGCGCCACTACTGGTAAGGGGAGAGGCCCGAAGGCCGGCGAGGGGGCTCAGTTGCCGCCGCTCTCGCCGGCTTTGCCATTGAGGCCCGGCCAGCTCGGCGCCAGTGTCTGGCCGATATCGGGCAAATCGACCAGGTCGAGCACGCGGCCCACGGTATGGTCGACCAGTTCGGCAATGCTCTGCGGCTTCTGGTAGAAGCCCGGCACGGGCGGGAACACGATGCCGCCCATTTCCGTCACCGCCGTCATATTGCGCAGATGCGCGAGATTCAGCGGCGTTTCCCGCACCATCAGCACGAGCCGGCGGCGCTCCTTGAGCGTGACGTCCGCGGCGCGGGTTATGAGGTTATCCGAAAGGCCGTGTGCGATGGCAGCCAGCGTGCGCATCGAGCACGGGGCCACCACCATGGCATGCGCGCGGAACGAGCCGCTGGCAATGGTAGCGCCGATATCGCGCACGTTGTGCACGACGTCGGCCATGGCTTCCACGTCGGCGCGACTGATCTCCAGTTCGTGCTGGAGGTTCATCACGCCCGCCGGGGAAATCAGCAAGTGGGTTTCCACCGTCGTCACCTCGCGCAGTACCTGCAGCAGGCGCACGCCATAGATGGCGCCGGTGGCGCCCGTGATGGCGACGATCAGCCGTTGCGGCACGGCGCCGCCGGTCACGGGCATGGCAGTCCTCAGCCTTTGAGCAGGGTCTGCAGTTCGCCGTTCTGGTACATCTCCATCATGATGTCCGAGCCGCCGATGAACTCGCCGTTCACGTAGAGCTGAGGGATGGTCGGCCAGTTGGCGTATTCCTTGATGCCCTGGCGGATGCCTTCATCGTCCAGCACGTTGACCGTGGCCGGCGAATCCACGCCGCAGGCCTTCAGGATCTGGATAGCGCGGCCCGAGAAGCCGCACATCGGGAACTGCGCGGTGCCCTTCATGAACAGGACCACCGGGTTGCCCTTGACGATCTGGTCGATCTTTTGTTGCACGTCACTCATGGTTGCTTTGTCGGTTGAGGGGCACCTGACCGTCAGGCGCCACCGGGTGTCGAAGGCCGCACGGTGACCGTGCGGTGGTGATCTGGCTGCAAATTTTACCGGAATCGCCGCCAGCCTTCAGGCGGCCGGCCGGCGGCGCCCTCCAGTGCAGCGCTGCTGTCCGGCGAGGTCCCGTGCGGTGAAGACCTCGGTGAAGCCGGCACGCTCCAGCAGCCCTTGTGTGGCCTCGGCCTGGTCGTAGCCATGCTCCATCAGCAGCCAGCCGCCTGGCAGCAGCCGCCCGTGCGCGCCGGCGACGATCGCCGCCAGGTCGGACAGTCCGTCTTTGTGATCGGTAAGCGCGTCGATCGGTTCGAACCGCAGGTCACCCTCGATCAGATGCGGATCGCCTTCGGCGATATAGGGCGGGTTGCTGACGATCAGGTGGAAATGCAGTTCGGCCGGCAGCGCGGCATACCAGTCCGACACCAGGAAATGGATGCGGTTGGCGCCAAGCGCGCTGGCATTGTCCTGCGCCACCATCAGCGCGCCGGGCGAGATATCGGTGGCCCAGACTTCGGCATCGGTCCGTTCGCGTGCAATGGTCACGGCCAGGATGCCCGAGCCCGTGCCCAAATCGAGCACGCGCGGATGCGGCACGCCGGCCAGCCGCGCGAGCGACGATTCGGCGGCGATTTCCGTGTCGGGGCGCGGGATCAGCACATCGGGCGTGACGCGGAACTTGCGGCCGAAGAACTCGCGCTCGCCGATCAGGTAGGCCATCGGCTCGCCGGCCAAGCGCCGCGCCAGCAGCGTGGCAAAGGCATCGCGCTGCGGCAGGGTCAGGGTGTCGCCGTCACGCGTGATCAGCTGGGTGCGGGTCAGGCCCGTGACGTGGGTCAGCAGCATCCGCGCTTCCAGCGTCGGCAGGCCGGCCATGGCGGCGAGCGACTGCGCTTCACGCACGGTGGGAGTAGCCGGCAAGGCGCCGGACATGGCAGGGGACATCGGCAATGCGGGGACGGATACGCCGGCGGCAAACCGCCAGCCAAAAAACAAAAAACCCCGCCGGGCGTTGGCCTGGCGGGGCTTTCGGCGGGTCTGGCAGCTAGGGAGACAGTGTAGCGCTGAACCCTGGCGGCAGGCGTGAAACCCGCGTCGCGGTCATTACTTATTGACGGCGTCCTTGGCCTTGTCGGCGCCGGCGTTGACGGCATCCTTGGCGGCTTGCTTGGCGTTTTCCATGGCGTTGCCGGCGTCGACCTTGGCCT
Organism: Cupriavidus pinatubonensis; assembly: GCF_019602855.1. Taxonomy (GTDB): domain Bacteria; phylum Pseudomonadota; class Gammaproteobacteria; order Burkholderiales; family Burkholderiaceae; genus Cupriavidus; species Cupriavidus pinatubonensis. The sequence continues at coordinate 3,444,175 of NZ_CP080767.1, read as the reverse complement.
TGTCCGCAGCGGCGGAGACATCAGCAGCGGCGTTGCTGGCCGCGGCCTTGGCGGCATCGGCGGCGTTGCTGGCGGCCGCGGCGGCATCGCTGGCGGCGGCCTTGGCCGATTCAGCCGCGTTCTGCATGGCGGTATCGGCGCTCGGCGTAGCGGGGGCTTCTTCCTTCTTGCTGCAAGCGGCCATCGCCGCGGTGATCATCAACAAAGCGAGCAGTTTCTTCATGATTTCGTCCTTATGTCCGTGCGTCAGGAGAGACAAATGCCGGCAGCTTCTTGTGTAGCCGGTCGAGAACGATTATAGACAGCGGCCCTATGGCCGCCAGTGCTGTTTCAAGCATTTACAACAGATACAAAGCGTTCGATGCAGTTGAGCGGTGTTGCTGCGATGTAATGCTTAAGGCACTCGCCTAGGCGCGCCTTAGCTATCCTCTCCGAGCGCTGCCAACTGGTCGGCCTGATGCTCGGCCGCCAGCGCGGACACCAGCTCTTCAAGGTCGCCGTCCATGATCATGTCGATCTTGTAGAGCGTCAGGTTGATGCGGTGGTCGGTCACGCGTCCCTGCGGGAAGTTGTACGTGCGGATGCGGTCGCTGCGGTCGCCCGAGCCGATCAGGTTGCGGCGCGTGCTTGCCTCCTTCGCCTGCGCGGCGCGCATCTGCTGGTCCTTGATGCGCGCGGCCAGCACCTTCATGGCCTTGTCCTTGTTGCGGTGCTGGCTGCGGTCGTCCTGGCACTCGACCACGATCCCGGTCGGCAGATGCGTGAGGCGCACGGCCGAGTCGGTCTTGTTGACGTGCTGACCGCCGGCGCCCGATGCGCGGAACGTGTCAATGCGCAGGTCGGACGGATTGATCTCGACATCGCCGACTTCATCGGCTTCCGGCATCACCGCGACCGTGCAGGCGGACGTGTGGATGCGGCCCTGCGCCTCGGTAGCCGGCACGCGCTGCACTCGGTGGCCGCCCGACTCGAACTTCAGGCGCGAGAACGCGGCATCGCCGGCAATGCGCACGATCACTTCCTTGTAGCCGCCAAGATCCGATTCCGACTCGCTCATGATCTCCACCTGCCAGCGCTGGCGCTCGGCAAAGCGTGTGTACATGCGCAGCAGGTCGCCCGCGAACAGCGCGCTTTCCTCGCCGCCGGTGCCCGCGCGGATTTCGAGGATCAGGTTGCGGTCGTCGTTCGGGTCCTTGGGCAGCAGCAGCTTCTGCAGGCTGCCTTCCAGGCTTTCCAGCCGTTCCCGCGCGCTGGCGATCTCGTCGGCGGCGAAGTCCTTCATCTCCGGATCGTCGAGCAGCGCCTGCGCCGTAGCGAGGTCGTCCTGCGCCTGTCGATAGAAGCCGTACTGCTCGGCCACCGGCGACAGTTCGGCATGCTCGCGGCTGAGCTTGCGGTACTGGTCGATATTGGCGGTCGCGTCCTCGCGTGCGAGCAGCGCGTTGACTTCCTCGAGTCGCTCGGCCAGTTGGTCGAGCTTGGCAAGCATGCTGGCTTTCATGGGATTCCGGGTGGGGAAGGCAGGATACCGGGCCCCGATGGGGGCGGGCGGCGGTTGCCGGCGCGCATTGCGCGCGGGCGCAGCGATCAGCGCGGCTAGCGCTCGGAGTGGCTGCTTTGGCGGAACAGGCCGGGCACCAGGCGCACCAGCGCCTCGCGGTCCTCGCCCTGCATATGGTTCAGCGCATGGGTCGGGCCATGCAGGAACTTGCGCGTGAGCGCGCCGGACAGCGCTTCGAGCACGGCTTCCGGATCGTCGCCACGCGCCAGCATGCGGCGCGCGCGTTCGAGTTCGGCCTGACGAATCGACTCGCCGGCAGTCTGCAGTTCGCGGATGACCGGCACCACGCTGCGCGTCTCCAGCCAGTGCATGAAATTCTGCACACGGCTTTCGATGATGGCCTCGGCCTGCGCCACGGCAGCCTGGCGAAGGGCGTTGCCTTCGCGCACGACAGCGCCGAGATCGTCGACGGTGTAGAGGAACACGTCGTCGAGGCGTGCAACCTCCGGCTCGACGTCGCGCGGCACGGCCAGGTCGACCATCATGATCGGGCGGTGCTTGCGGCGCTTGACCGCGCGTTCCACGGCGCCAAGCCCGATGATCGGCAGCGAGCTCGCCGTGCACGACACCACGATATCGAACTCATGGAGTCGCTCGCCCAGTTCCTGCAGGCGGATCGCCTGCGTCGTCAGGCCCTGTTCGGCAAGTTGCTCCGCCAGCTTCTCGCCACGCTCGACGGTGCGGTTGGCCACCACCACCTGGCGCGGCTTCTGCGCGGCGAAGTGCGTCGCGCACAGCTCGATCATCTCGCCCGCGCCGATGAACAGCACGCGCTGCGTCGAGACGCTTTCAAAAATCCGTTGTGCCAGCCGTACCGCCGCCGCCGCCATCGACACCGAATTCGCGCCGATCTCGGTCTGGCCGCGGACTTCCTTGGCGACCGCGAACGTGCGCTGGAACAGCTGGTTCAGGTACGTGCCGAGCGAGCCGGCTTCGCCGGCCGTGCGCACCGCGTCCTTGAGCTGGCCCAGGATCTGGGTTTCGCCAAGCACCATCGAGTCGAGCCCGCTGGCGACGCGGAACGCGTGCCGTACGGCTTCGGACTGGGGCAGGGAATACAGGTGCGGTGCCAGGTCGGACGCCGGCACGTTGTGGTGCTGCGACAGCCACCGCAACGTGTGCTCGAAACCTTCGGCGCCCGGCTTCAGGATGTCCGTCGCGCAGTAGATTTCGGTGCGATTGCAGGTGGAAAGGATGGCAGCTTCGGTACCATTGCGCCCGGCCAGATGTGTGCGCAGCGCCCCAAGTGCGGGTTTGATCTGCTCAAGCGGAAACGCCACCCGCTCGCGAAGCGAGACTGGTGCCGTCGTGTGATTGATGCCGATCGCGAGCAGTTGCATTTGTAGGGACTGGTACCGGGTCCGCAGCGTGTGCGGCCCGATTGCCATTATAACGTCGGGATCGGATCTTGCAGGCCGGCGCGGCGGCCAGAGGCCAGAGCCGAATCGTTACGCGGATGCCACTGCTTTGTGGCGATAACAACACATGGGAGCGAGGATGTTGGGCACGTTGATCGTCGGACTGCTGGTCGGCCTGAGCGCGCGGCAGATGCATCCGGCCGGCAGGGTGGTTTCCCTGCCAGCCGCGGTGGTGCTTGGCATGGCGGGCGCCGCGGCGGCTTTCTACGGCGGGCGCGCGCTCCACTTGTTTATCGACGGCCAGCTCAGCGGCTGGCTCGCGGCGATCGTCGGCGCCGCGCTGCTGGTCGGCGTGTGGGGCGCGTTGCGGCCCCGCCACGGATAACTTCAGAACTGACGATCGCGCAGGAATCGGCAGCCGCGTTTGATGGTGGTCAAGCGCGCGCGGCCAGGAACCGCCGCAGGATGCCATCCGAATAGTGGCTGGCGACCTGCTTCAGAAATGCAGGGAAATCCACATGCGCACTGTCGTCGGCGCGGTCGGAGATAGTCCGCATGACCGCGTAGCGCACGCCGTATTCATGGCAGACCTGCGCGACGGCGGCCCCTTCCATTTCCACGGCCATCAGTCCCGGCAGGCGTTCGCGCAGTTCCGCGACGGCCACGGCCGAGTTGATGAACTGGTCGCCACTGGCGACGAGCCCAAGCTGCAGCGCCGGCGTGCCGATGCCGAAGTGTTCGCGCACCCCTGGCGGCACATCGGTCGGCAGGTCGTCGCGCAGGAACCGGTTGGCCGCCGCGCGCAGCGCTTCGGTCAGGGTGGGATCGGCGGGAAAGCGCACGCAGTCCAGCAGCGGTATTTCATGGCGCGGGAACAGCGGACGCGCGTCCATGTCGTGCTGCATGGTTTCGCTGGCGATCACGATATCGCCGACGCGCACGCCGTCGCCGACGCCGCCGGCCAGGCCGGTAAAGACGACCTCCTGCACGCCGAATTCGCGGATCAGCGTGGCCGTGGTCGCGGCTGCGGCGACCTTGCCGACGCGGGCAAGCACGAGCACGCACGGCTGTCCGTGCAGATGGCCCACGTGATAATCGCGCATGCCGATGCGGTGGATGGCCGCGCGGGCGTCTTCATGGCGCATGGCAGCGACCAGGCTGTCGACTTCGTCATGCAGGGCGGCGAGGATGCCGAGGGTCATGGGGGACGTGCTGGAAGCGAAAAGCCAAAGCATACCGGCGCACGCCGGGCCCTCATAGGCCGCCTTGATCTTTCCACGTGCGGCGCTGGCTGCGCTTTGCTAGAGTCGATCCATTCCGACTCCGGGGCACGTGCATGACCATGACATCGACGCCGGCAACCGGCGATCGCCGCGCCATCCGCCAGGCCCTGGCGGATTGGCGCGCAGAGGGGCGGGTCGCGGCCGGCAGCGTGGCGCGCCCCTGGGCCGGCACTGAGCCCGAAGCGGCCGACTGGCACCGCTGGCTCGACCACGCGCTGCTTGCGCTCGGCACGGTATTGCTCTGTGCGGGCGTGATCGTCTTCTTCGCCTTCAACTGGCAGGACCTGCACAAGTTCGCGAAATTCGGCGTCCTGGCGGCGGCCATCAGCCTGCTGGCCGGGTTTGCGCTGGTCCGGCCGGGCGGCGACATGGCGGGCCGCGCGGCACTCGGCGGCGCGCAAGCGCTGGCCGGCGTGCTGCTCGCCGTGATCGGCCAGACCTACCAGACCGGGGCCGACGCCTGGCAGCTCTTCGCGCTGTGGGCCCTGCTGGCGGTGCCATGGGCGCTGGCGGCGCGCGTGGCGCCGCACTGGTGGCTCGTGATCGTGATCGGCAATGTAGCGCTGCTGCGCTACCTCAGCGTACGGCTCGGCGTTGGCGGCATGTTCGAGCTGCTGTTCGATGCCCGCCACGCGCGCACCACGACGCTGCTCTTGCTTGGCGCCGTGCTGTTTCAGCTTGCACTGTGGGCCTGGCTTTGCGCGCATGCCGCCGCATTCGGCTTCCGCGGCCAGACGGGCGCACGCATCCTGGCCGCGATGGCCTGCTTCCACGCGGGTTTCGTGGGCCTGTCCGCGCTATTTGCGAACCGGCCCGACTTGTCGGCGTTCGGACTGGCGGCGCTGGCGCTGCTCGCCTTGGGCTGGTGGTTCCGGCAGCGCGCCTTCGACATCGTGGTGCTGAGCCTGGCGAGCCTGACTGGCATCGTCCTCGTCGTAGCCGCAGTCGGTCGCCTGCTGCTGGAAGGCAAGGCCGATTTCGGCGCCTTCCTGCTGCTCGGGCTGCTTACCGTAGGCATGGCGGCTGGTGCGGCCGCGTGGCTGATGCAGGCTTACCGGGCACAAGCCGTGGAACTGTCATGACCGATACCGTTCAGACCGAACAAGCGCTGTGGCGCGAGCTGGCCTTGCGGCGCGAGGTGCAGGGCGAACTCATTGCGCGGGTACGCACGCCATGGGCGGTGCGCGCGCTGATGGGCGCAGCCGGATGGCTCGGCGCACTGTTCTTCCAGATGTTCTTCCTCGGCGCCGTATTCGTCGCGGTGCGCGAGAACGCCGCCGCTATCGCGCTGACCGGCCTAGCGATGATTGCGCTGGCGGCAGTGCTGTACGGGCGCAGCGGCACGGGGATCGCACTGGGACAGTTTGCGCTGGCAGTGAGCCTGAGCGGCCAGGGCATGGCAGTCTATGGCGTCGCCACGGTACTCGGCGGTGAGCGGCTGGTCGAGACCGCGCCTTTCTGGGTCGGGCTTGCCGTATTCGAAGCGCTGCTGTACGTGCTGATCCCGAACCGATTGCACCGCTTCCTAGCTGCGACAGGCGTGTGGATCGGCCTGGCAGTCGCTGTCCATCTTCTGCTGACGGACTCGGTGCGCCATGCGTGGCTGGCCATTCCATGGTCGCTGGGCTGGCTGGCGCCGGCCGCTTGCGCGCTCGCGGCGTGGTTCACTGTCGCCGAGCAGCGCCTGTGCGCTGCGGGCCGGCATGTCTGGCTGGAGCCCGCCATGGATGCCACGCTGTTATTCGCGCTGGGCGCGGCGCTGGTGGTGACGGGTGCCAGCCATCCATTGGCTTGGCTGGAGATTCCAGAAACCGTGCCGCTCTTTACCAGCGCGCGCTGGCTGGCAGGCGCGTTGGTCGGCGTGGTGCTGGTTGGCTTCGCGTGGATGGAATGCCAGCGGCTTGCCTTGTGTGGTCCGGCAACTGCCGTCGTGCTTGCCGGCACAGCGGCATTCGGCGTGCTGATGTCCGCAGCGCCCGCTGTCGGCGCCGGTGCGCTCGCGCTCGGACTGGCGCTGCGGCGCGCTTCGCTGCCATGGCTGGGCCTCGGCATCGCCGCCATTGCCATCGGCTTTATCTGGTACTACAGCTCGCTGCACTGGACGTTGCTGGCCAAGTCCGCCACGCTCGTTGCCGCGGGAATCGTGCTGCTCGGCCTGCGCCAATGGCTCATGCGTGGCGCGCTGGTAAAGGAGGTCGCATGAAACGATGGACCCTGATCGCCTGGGCACTCACGCTGGCGCTGGCCGCCGTGGGCATCTTCGGCAAGGAACGCGTGCTGGCACGTGGCGATACCGTCTACCTCAGGCTCGCCCCGGTCGATCCGCGATCGCTGATGCAAGGCGATTACATGGCGTTGAACTTTGCCATCGGTGCTGCCATCCGTGCTGCGCAACCAGAGGGGTTCGAGCGGCGCAACGGGGTCGCGGTCATACGGCTCGATGCGAAGCGGGAAGCTTCGTTCATCCGCCTGCATCGCGACGAGCCGGTGGCGGCGGATGAGCGGCTACTGCGCTTCCAGACAGTCGAATCGCGGTGGGGCGGCAGGCAGGTGCAGGTGTCGACGGATGCGTATTTCTTTCAGGAAGGGCAGGGCGCTCGCTTCGAGAAGGCGCGGTTTGGGGAATTCCGCGTCGATGGGAACGGGCAAGCGTTGTTGGTGGGGTTGAGAGGGGAGCGGATGGAAGAGCTGTAGATTCTCCCGATCCCGGAAAGCAAGAAAGCCCGCGATTGCGGGCTTTCTCGACTGGGGCGGGATGCAGATCAGACGTTGAACAAGAAATTCAACACATCCCCATCCTTCACCACATACTCCTTGCCTTCCGCCCGCATCTTGCCGGCTTCCTTCGCGCCAGTCTCGCCCTTGAAGGCGATGTAGTCGTCATAGGAAATCGTCTGCGCGCGGATGAAGCCGCGTTCGAAGTCGGTGTGGATGACGCCGGCAGCCTTCGGCGCCGTGTCGCCCACGTGGATGGTCCAGGCGCGAACTTCCTTCACGCCTGCCGTGAAGTAGGTCTGCAGGCCCAGCAGCTTGAAGCCGGCGCGGATCACGCGGTCCAGGCCAGGCTCTTCCATGCCGAGGTCGGCCAGGAATTCGGCCTTGTCGGCGTCGTCCAGGTCGGCGATCTCCGCTTCGATGGCGGCGCAGACGGCCACGACCGGGGAATTGGTCTGCTTGGCGTACTCGCGCACGGCGTCCAGGTGCGGGTTGTTCTCGAAACCGTCTTCACGCACGTTGGCGACATACATTGTCGGCTTGGCGGTGATCAGGCAGAACGGGCGGATCGCATCCCACTCTTCCGGCGCGAGGTCGAGCGTGCGCACGGCCTTGGCCTGGTCGAGCACGGCTTGTGCCTTTTCCAGCACGGCGACCAGACGCTGGGCTTCCTTGTCGCCGGCGCGGGCGGGCTTGATATAGCGGGCCAGCGCCTTCTCGACTGTGCCCAGGTCGGCCAGCGCCAGTTCGGTGTTGATCACTTCAATGTCCGACAGCGGATCGACCCGGCCGGCCACGTGGATCACGTTCTCGTCTTCGAAGCAGCGCACCACGTGGGTGATGGCGTCGCATTCCCGGATGTTGGCAAGGAACTGGTTGCCCAGGCCTTCCCCTTTGGAAGCGCCCGCCACCAGGCCGGCGATGTCGACAAACTCGACCGTGGCCGGCAGGATGCGCTCCGGTTTGACGATCTCGGCCAGCTTGGCGAGCCTCGGATCCGGCACTTCGACCACGCCCACATTGGGTTCGATGGTGCAGAACGGATAGTTTTCGGCGGCGATGCCGGCCTTGGTCAGGGCATTGAACAGCGTGGACTTGCCGACGTTCGGCAGGCCGACGATGCCGCATTGGAGGCTCATGGTGTCAGGCGGGAAATAGCAAAACCCATATTCTAGCGGATGGGGGCTCTCGGCCTTGCCCCGCCGCGCCATGAGCCGCCGGGGCCGCGCGGGTGAGGTGGCTATAATCCAGCCATGACCCGATCCAACGCGTCCATCCGCAATTCCTCAGCTTTCCAGATCGCCGTTGTCGGCGGCGGCATCGTGGGCAAGTCCTGCGCGCTGCTGCTGGCGCAGCAGGGCATGAGCGTGGCCCTGGCCGCGCCGCGTCCAACGCGCGGGCGCCCCCCGGCCGGGCCTGACGACTGGGATAGCCGTATCTATGCGTTTTCCGCGAGTTCGCAGGCGCTGCTCGCGCGCATGCGCGTGTGGGAGGCGCTCGATCCGTCCCGCATCCAGCCAGTGCGCGATATGCGCGTGTTCGGCGACGTGAGCGCCGCCGAGACCTCGCCGAGCCTCGATGGCGACCTGCATTTCTCGGCCTACGCCGCGGCCGTGCCGCAGCTCGCGTGGATCGTCGAGTCCGGGCTCGTGGAGCGCGCGCTCGATACCGCGCTCGGCTTCCAGCACCAGGTCCAGTGGCATGACGACACCGCCGCAAGCTTGGAGCGCGATGCCGATGGCGCCACCCTGACGCTTTCCGGTGGTACGAAGATCCGCGCGGCATGTGTGGTCGGGGCCGATGGCGCGCGCTCCTGGGTGCGCCAGCAGTGCCATATCGGCGTGACCACGCGGCGTTACCGCCAGCTTGGCGTGGTGGCGAACTTCGAATGCGAGCGGCCGCACCACGACACGGCTTGGCAGTGGTTCCTGGGCGCCCCGGAAAAGCTGATGGCCGACGAGGAGCCCGCCAACGGCGAGATCCTCGCCATGCTGCCGCTGCCGGGTTCGCGCGTGTCGATGGTGTGGTCGGCCGACGAGGCGCACGCGCATGACCTGCTCGCGCTGTCGCCAGAGGCGCTGGCCAACACAGTAATGCAAGCTGCCTCCGGCGCAGTTGGCAGCCAGTTCGGCACGCTGCGGTGTATCACGCCGGCGCAGGGATTTCCGCTGGTGCTGCAGCGCGCGGAGCAGTTTGTGCAGCCGCATCTGGCGCTGGTGGGCGACGCCGCGCATGTGGTGCATCCGCTTGCGGGGCAGGGCATGAACCTGGGTTTGCGCGATGTTGCGGAACTCGGCAAGGTCATGGCCGCCAAAGAATCTTTCCGCAGCGAGGGCGACCTGCGCCTGCTGCGCCGCTATGAGCGCGCGCGCGCCACCGACTTGCTGTCGCTGACCGCCGCGACCGACGGCCTGCACCGCTTGTTCTCGCTGCCCGGCAGCGCGGCGCGCGTGGTGCGCAACACCGGCATCCGCACCGTAGGGCGGCAGTCGCTGCTCAAGCGCATCCTGATTGAACGGGCGCTCGGCTGACGCCGGGTGCCCGGACCTTGACTGAATACCTGGAGTCGATATGTTCCAACTCATGCGCCGCCACCCTGCCTGGACCACTGCCATTGCCGGCGGCCTGGCGGCCGCAGGCTTTGCCCTGCACGCCATGGCGGCGGGCGAACCGGGCACGGACCGCATCAAGGAATCCCTGCAGAAGATGCTGGGCGGCCGCGCCGAAGTGAAGAGCGTGACCAAGAGCCCGGTGCCCGGCCTGTTCGAGGTCAATGTCGGCGGGCAGGTGGTCTACACCGATGCCACCGGCCGCTACGTGATCAACGGCGAGATGATCGATACCAAGACCGGCACCAACCTGACGGAAGAGCGCCTGGCCGACATCAACCGCATCAAGTGGTCCGACCTGCCGCTCGCGCGCGCCATCAAATGGACCAAGGGAGACGGCAGCCGCCAGGTCGCCGTGTTCTCCGATCCGAACTGCGGCTACTGCAAGCGCATCGAGCAGACCTTCCAGCAGATGGACAACATCACGGTCTACACCTTCCTGTATCCGGTGCTGTCGCCCGATTCGGAAACCAAGGCGAAGCAGGTCTGGTGCTCCGCCGACCGCACCAAGGCGTGGCGCGACTGGATGCTGAACAAGGTCGCGCTGACCGGCAACGGCAACTGCAAGACGCCGCTCGACGACAACCTCGCACTCGGCCAGCGCATGAACATCACGGGCACGCCCGCGGTGTTCTTCATGGACGGCACGCGCATTCCGGGCGCGGCCGACGCCGGCACGCTCGAACGCAAGCTCGCCAGCATCAAGAAGTAAGGATCGGCCGGCAATGTCCCGGCCCGAGCAGGCGGCCGGCTCAGTCCGGCCGTTTTGCTTTGCGGACCATCCCCGCATCATCCCTTCGCAAGATCGCCCGGCAGGGCGGCACAGGAGACTTCCATGACGTTCCAGGCATTGCTGCTGACACAGGCCGACGGCGCGACCCAGGCCAACATCGCCACGCTGGATGAGAGCCAACTGCCCACTGAGGGGGACGTGCTGGTCGCGGTCGACTATTCGACGATCAACTTCAAGGACGGCCTGGCGATCACGGGGCGTTCGCCCGTGGTGCGCAAGTGGCCGATGGTGGCCGGCATCGATGGTGCCGGCACGGTGCTGGAGTCCGCGCACCCGCGCTGGAAGGCCGGCGACAAGGTGGTGCTGAACGGCTATGGCGTCGGCGAAACGCACTGGGGCTGCCTGGCGCAGCGTGCGCGCCTGAAGGGCGACTGGCTGGTGCGGCTGCCCGATGCCTTCACGACGCGCCAGGCCATGGCGATCGGCACGGCAGGCTATACGGCGATGCTATCGGTGCTCGGACTGGAGCGCGGCGGCGTCAATGGCCCCGTGCGTCCCGGCGATGGCGATGTGCTGGTCACTGGCGCATCGGGCGGCGTGGGCACGGTGGCGATCGCGATTCTCGGCAAGCTCGGCTATCGCGTGGTGGCGTCCACCGGCAAGCGCGATGAGGCGGATTTCCTCAAGGCGCTGGGCGCAGCGGAGGTCATCGACCGTGCCGAACTGTCGGCGCCGGGCAAGCCGCTGCAGAAGGAACGCTGGGCCGCCGTGATTGATGCGGTGGGTTCGCACACGCTCGTCAACGCGTGCGCGCAGGTGCGGTACGGCGGCGTAGTCACGGCATGCGGGCTCGCGCAGGGCATGGACTTCCCGGCTTCGGTCGCGCCGTTCATCCTGCGCAGCGTGACGCTGGCCGGTATCGACAGCGTGATGGCAGCCATGTCGCTGCGCGAACAGGCATGGGCGCGGCTGGCCACGGACCTCGAGCCGGATCGCCTCAACGCGATCACGCGCGAGATCGCACTGGGCGAAGCGGTCGAAGCCGGCCGCAGCATCGTCGAAGGCGGCCTGCGTGGGCGCACGGTGGTCAACGTCAACCGCAGCTGAGCGCGTTGGCAGCCTCGGCGGATCGCGCCGAATGACGAACGATACAATCATGCCCATGACGCCGATCCGCTATGCCATCGCTCCGCTTCAACCCGAAGCGCATCTCTTCGCCGTCACCGTCACGGTGACTTCGCCCGATTCCGCCGGCCAGCGCTTTTTCCTGCCGGCCTGGATTCCGGGCAGCTACATGATTCGCGACTTCGCCCGCCATATCGTGCGCATCCGCGCCGATGCGGGGGGCAAAGCCGTGGCGCTGACCAAGCTCGACAAGCAGAGCTGGCAGGCCGCGCCGGTCGATGTTTCCGCCGGTCCGCTCACGCTGAGCTACGAGGTCTACGCGTGGGATCTGTCGGTGCGCGCCGCGCATCTCGATACGACCCACGGCTTCTTCAACGGCAGTTCGGTCTTCCTGTGCGTGGACGGACAGGAAGATCAGCCGTGCACCGTGGACATCCACGCGCCCGCCGGCGAGACCTACCGCAACTGGCGCGTTGCCACGGCGATGCGTGAAGCCTCGGGCCGTGAAGGCGCAAAGCGCTATGGCTTCGGCCGTTACCAGGTCGCTGACTACGACGAACTGGTCGACCATCCGGTCGAAATGGGCGATTTCCTGATGGCGACGTTCCGCGCATGCGGCGCCCAGCACGACGTGGTCTTCACGGGTCGCGTGCCGCAGCTCGACATCGATCGCGTTTGCCGCGACCTCAAGCGAATCTGCGAAGCGCAGATCCGCCTGTTCGAACCGCGCAGCGCACGCGCGCCGTTCCTCGACAGCAACCGCCGCTACGTCTTCATGACGATGGTCACCACCGACGGCTACGGTGGCCTCGAGCATCGCGCCAGCACCGCGCTGATGTGCGCGCGTTCGGACCTGCCTGTGCTCGCCGACAGCGAGACCAGCGAGGGCTATCGCACGTTCCTGGGCCTGTGCAGCCACGAGTATTTCCATACCTGGAACGTCAAGCGCATCAAGCCCGCGGCGTTCGTGCCATACCGGCTGCAGGAAGAAACCTACACGCCGCTGCTGTGGCTGTTCGAGGGTTTCACGAGCTACTACGACGACCTCGTGCTGGTGCGCTCGGGCTGCGTGACCGACACGCAGTATGTCGAGATGCTGGCCAAGACCTGGAATGGCGTGCTGCGCGGCAACGGCCGCACCAAGCAGAGCGTGGCCGAAAGCTCGTTCGATGCGTGGACCAAGTACTACCGCCAGGACGAAAACGCGCCCAATGCCATCGTCAGCTACTACACCAAGGGGTCGCTGGTAGCGCTGGCGCTGGACCTGACCATCCGCGACAAGACCGCCGGCCGGCGTTCGCTCGACGACGTCATGCGCGCGCTGTGGCAGCGCTACGGGCGTGACTTCTATGCGCCGGACGCCGTGCAGCGTGGCGTGACTGAAGCCGAAGTCCATGCGCTGTTCGACGAGATCACGGGCCTGCGCCTCGGCGCGTTGCTGCGTTCGCTGACCGAAGGCACCGGCGAACTGCCGCTGGCGCCGCTGTTCAAGCGCTTCGGCGTCAAGGCCGAGGCACAGAAGCCGGCCCGCACGGCGGCGCTCGGCATCAAGACCAAGACTGACGACGGCTGGGTGCGCGTGACGCAGGTGCTCGACGGCGGCGCCGCGCAGGCCGGCGGCATCTCCGCGGGCGACTTGCTTGCCGCCGTGGATGGCTTGCGCGTTGCGCCGGGGCAGCTCGACAAGCTGCTCGGACGCTACCGCGCCGGCGACCCGGTCACGCTGCACGTATTCCGTCGCGATGAACTGCAGGTGTTGCCGATCACGCTGGCACGCGAACCGGCGGCGCAGTTCAAGCTGACCTTGGAGAGCGGGAAACACGCTTCGCGCACGCGCTGGCTGGGACGCTGAAGCGTCTCCATTCCCGCCCGCATCTCCCCCCAGCCTGACCTAGCCACGCGTCCATGCAATACGCGCACGATCCCCGCACCTTCGTTTATTCGCACTATGTCTACCGTGGCCTGCGCTCGGCCACGGGGGTGATCGGCGCCACGCTGATCGCGCTGCAGTTCGCCGACCTGCCCACGGCGATGGTGATCTCGATGGGCGCGCTGTGCACCAGCCTGATGGACCTGCCCAGCCCCGTGAACCACAAGTTCAACGAGATGCTGGCCAGCGTGCTGCTTTGCGGTGCCGTCACGCTGGTGGTGGCGCTGGCAACGCCATTCTCACGTGTGATGCCATTCGTGCTCGTGCTGGTCACGTTCATGGCCGGCATGATGTCGGTGTACGGCAACAAGACGCTGCCGCTGCAGTTCTCCACGCTGTTCGTGATGACGCTGACCATCAACGAGGACTTCGTGGTGCGCCGCGCGCTCGAGCACACGGCGTTGTTTATCCTCGGCGCCGTGGCGTATCTGGCCTATGCGATGCTCGTAAGCTGGATCACCGAGCGCCGCACCAAGCAGCAGATCCTCGCGGAATCGCTGTACGAGATGGCCAGCTATCTCGAGGTCAAGGCCGCCTTCTACGACGCCGGCAATGATTACGAGGCGCAGTTCAACCGGCTCGTTCGGCAGCAGATCATCGTGGCCGAGCGCCAGCAGGCCGCGCGAGATCTGGTGCTGCGCGGCAACCGTACGCCGCATGACGGGCTGCTGGTGCAGGTCCACCTGCGCATGCTCGACCTGTACGAGTACATCCTGTCGACCAACACTGACTATCCGCTGCTGCGGCAAACCTTTGGCAGCACGCCGGTGCTCGACCACCTGCATCGGCTGGTGATGCTGATGTGCAAGGACGTCGAGGAGATTGCCTACGAAGTCACGCGCGGGCGGCCGTCCTACGCCGCCGTCGACTACCGCGACGACCTGCGCGCGGTGGAGCGCGAGATCGCCCAGCTTCGCCACCACCACATTTCGCCTGCGGCGATGACGGCGCTGTGCGAGACGCTGGACATGATTCGCGGCGCCATCACGCTGATCGGGCAGCTGCACGAGGCCTCGCGTACGCCTGTCGAGCCGGCCAAGGTCCTGCCGGGCGCCGACATGACCCCGTTCCTGACGCGCCAGAAATACGAGCTTGGCGTGCTGCGCGACAACCTCAAGTGGCGTGCGCCGGCGTTCCGCTTCGCGATTCGCATCTCGATGGCGGTGGCCCTGGGGCTGTGGATCGCGGACCACCTGCCATACGCCTCGCACGGGTACTGGATCCTGCTGACCATCATCGTCATCCTGAAGCCGAACTTCAGCATGACCAAGCAGCGCTACAACGACCGCGTGATCGGCACACTGATCGGCTGCATCATTTCCGTGGGCATCCTGAAGGTGTTTGACGAACCGCTGGTGCTGCTCGGCTTCCTGTTCCTGGCACTTGTCGCGAGCGCGGCGTTCTCGACGATCAAGTACCGCTACACGGCGATCGCGGCCTGCGTGCAGGTGCTTATCCAGATCAACCTGCTGATGCCGAACACGCAAAATGCGGCGGGCGAACGACTGGTCGATACGGTGATCGGCGGCATCATCGCGTCGTTGTTCAGCTTCGTGCTGCCGAGCTGGGAATACCGCGCGATCCCGAAACTTGTGGAAGGCGTGTTGCAAGCCAACCGCCGCTACATCACGGCCACGCGCGACCTGCTGCTGCGCCGGGCCAAGGATGATTTCGCCTACCGCGTGCAGCGCAAGCAGTTCATGGATGCGCTGTCGGCACTGATCGGCTCGTTCCAGCGCATGCTCGACGAGCCCAAGAGCCGGCACCGCGCGGTGGACAACCTGAACCGCTTCATCGTGCAGAACTACCTGGTGGCGGCGCACGTGGCGGCGGCTCGGATCCAGGTGCGCCAGCATTACACCGAGCTTGATATTCCTGCGGCCGAAGCGGCGATCGAACAGGCGACCGATGCGGCGAATCGCAGCCTGCAGCTCGCGATCGAGCGATTGGCTGCGGACGACCGCTCTGGTAGCCGCGGCGCGGGTTTTATCCGCCCAAGCGAGCAGGTGGCCATTGTCAGCGGTCCTTCGCTGGAAGGGCCGCCGCCCGAACATGCCGATGACAGGCGTGCGCGGCTAGCCGATTCGGCCGACCGGCGCCGCGCCGATGAACTTGCGCATGCGGCGGCGGCAGGGGAATCCGTTCAAGAGCCTGGCCCCACGGCAAGTTCGACCGGCCGGCCCGCCAATGCGGTGCTCGAACGACGGTTGCGCGCGCTGCGTGAGGATGCGGCAAAGATCGCGCTGCGCACCGGCGCGATAGGAAGGGCGATGCGGACGCGGGATTGAGCGAAGGCGCGGACTGGCGCCCGCTTTACTGCGTGTCCCCGGACTCCGCCTGTTCTTCCCTCGGCAACGTCAACATCCCGCTGTTATAGCTGTACTCATACACCTCTCCGTACCGCCCCCAGTCCACCGCCACCGACAACACGCGCTCCGCTTCCTCGGGCTTGAGGAACGCCTCCAGCTCGCGCAGCACCTGTTCCTCGCCGATTTCGCCGTCCTCCGACGCGTCCAGTTCGCGCCGGATATGCGTGGCGAGTGCGACGTGGGCAAGCAACTGCCTGCCGAACATTTCCTTGCGCACGGTCGGCTCGGCCGCGTAATAGCGGCGGCCGGCCTCGGTGACCGTGATGTCGCCGCGTTCGATATGCGCGAGCTGCAGCAGCTGGAGCGCTTCGCACGCGGGCAGCAGGTCGTCGTCGGTGAGGCCGGCTTCGTCGGCCAGGTGCGGCAGATCCGCGCGGCCATGGAACGGCGGTTCGGACAGCAGATCCAGAATGGCATCCATCTGGCTGATGTCGACCTCGGGCAGCCGGTAGCCGATCTGGCGGGAAGGCGCCAGCGCCGGCGCGCGCGGCTCGGCCGCCGCGGGCGAGGTCATCAGCGTGTAGACCTCGTCGATCAGCGCGCGCACCTGCGCATCGTCGCGGTTGCGCGGCCGCGGAAACGGCACGCGCACTTCGGCGCGGATGCGCCCCGGATCGCTCGACAGGATGACGATGCGATCGGCCATCATCACCGCTTCCTCGATATTGTGCGAAACGATCAGGATGCACTTGATGTTGGCGCGGCCGCTTTCCCACAGGTCGAGCATCTCGTCGCGCAGTGTCTCGCCGGTCAGCACGTCGAGCGCGGAGAACGCCTCGTCCATCAGCAGCAGGTCGGGCTGCGTCACGAGCGCGCGCGCAATGCCCACGCGCTGGCGCATACCGCCGGACAGCTCGCGCGGCAATGCGCTGTTGAAGCCGGATAGCCCGATCATGTCGATCGCCGCTTCGGCGCGGCGCGCGCGCTCGGTCTTGGCGACGCCCTGGGCTTCAAGTCCCAGCTCGACGTTCTGCTGCACCGTCAGCCACGGAAACAGCGCGAACGACTGGAACACCATGGCGATGCCTTCGGCCGTGCCGTTGAGACGGTTGCCGCGGAACTGCACATCGCCGCGGTCGGCGCCGACGAGGCCGGCCATGATGCGCAGCAACGTCGACTTGCCCGAGCCTGACTTCCCGAGCATGGCCACGATCTCGCCTTCGCGCAGCGTCAGGTCGACGCCTTCGAGCACGGCGCGGTCGCTCTTGTTAGCCGTGCGGAAGATCTTCGATACACCGCGCAGCTCGATCACGGCCGGCGCCGTGACGGCGTGGTTCAGGTTTTCTGCCATCGTTACCTTACAAGCGGGTGCGCTCCTGCGCGAGTTGATACAGGCGGTTCCACAGCAGCCGGTTGAAGCCGACTACGAACAGCGCCATGACGCCGATGCCGAGCGCAATGCGCGGGAAATCGCCGCGTGCGGTCGTCTCGGCGATATAGCTGCCAAGGCCCGTCGCCACCAGCGTGCGGTCGCCCCACGTCACGTATTCGGCCACGATGCTGGCATTCCACGAACCGCCCGCGGCCGTCACCAGCCCGGTCAGCAGGCTCGGGAACACCGCGGGAATGAGGAAACGCTTCCACAGCAGCCAGCCGCGCAGGCCGAAATTGCGGGCGGCCAGCTTCAGCTCGGTCGGAATGCCCGAGGCGCCAGCCACCACATTGAACAGGATGTACCACTGCGTGCCAAAGATCAGCAACGGGCTCAGCCAGATTTCCGGGTTCAGGCCGAAGCGCACAATCAGCATGACGACCAGCGGGAACATCAGGTTCGCCGGGAAGGCCGCCAGGAACTGCGCCACGGGCTGGGCGATGCGCGCCACCGACGGATTCAGGCCGATGCGGATGCCGATCGGCACCCAGATCACCGCGGCCAGCGCGATCAGCACGATCACGCGCACCATCGTCAGCGTGCCGAGCCACAGCACATGGCCGACTTCGAGCCAGCCGACTTCGCTGTGCACGAAGTACATCACGCGGCTCAGCGCGGCCAGCGCCACGAGCAGGATGACCGCGTTACCGGCGCGCTCGCGCCATTGCACGCGGCGCGGATCGGGCTCGGCCGTCGCAGGCGCCTGGCGTCGTGCGCCCCAGGCGAGCGTGCGTTCAGCCAGCGCCGCAGTGCGCGCGAGCAGCGCCCGTACCCATTCCGAGCGGCGCAGCAGGTCGAGCAGCCACGACTCGGGCTCGTTGTCCTGCGACAGCGTCTCGAAGCGGAAGCGGTCGGCCCACGCGACCAGCGGGCGGAACAGCAGCTGGTCATACACCAGGATGCCAACCAGCATGGCCAGGATGGCCCAGCCGATCGCAGCCAGGTTCTGCTGCTGGATGGCCAGCGCGATATAGGAGCCGATGCCCGGCAGCCGGATGTCCTGGCCCGACACCGAAATGGCCTCCGACGCGACCACGAAGAACCAGCCGCCCGACATCGACATCATCATGTTCCACAGCAGCCCGGGCATGGCGAACGGCACTTCGAGGCGCCAGAAGCGCTGCCATGGCGACAGCCGGAACATGGCCGCCGCCTCGATCAGGTCGCCCGGAATCGTGCGGAACGACTGGTACAGGCTGAACGCCATGTTCCAGGCCTGCGAGGTGAAGATCGCGAAGATCGCCGCGCATTCCACGCCGATCAGGTTGCCCGGGAACAGCGCGATAAAGCCGGTCACGGTGATCGACAGGAAGCCAAGCACCGGGATCGACTGCAGGATATCCAGCGCGGGCACCAGCACCTTTTCGGCCGTGCGGTTTTTTGACGCGAGCGCCGCGAACGCGAGCGAGAACACCAGCGATGCCGCCAGCGCCGCGAGCATGCGAATGCTCGTACGCATCAGGTAATAGGGCAGGTAGGCGATGTCCAGGTGCACGGTCATCGGCTCGCCGGGCACGAACGGCACGTTCATCTGCTGTGCCGCGAACGCCACCATGACGATGATCGCGAGGATGATCGGCAGCAGCGCGAAATCGAAGCGATTGGGCGGGGCGGTCAGCAACTGGCTGTCATAGCCGGGTGCTGGCGTGGCCGGATTGTCGTTGGCTGGGGGCTGAATCATGGCGCTTGGTGGACTGGGCGACCAGCTTGCGGATGCTGGTGGCGAACGGGCGGCCTGTGGATCAGGCCCGACAGGCGGTGTGGGTGCCGCCGGCATCACGCCTTCTGGCGCGCATTCTCTGGTAACGCCTGGGACAGCCGACTAGTTTACGTCTTGTGGGTGACGTGTCGATGTATCGTCGCTGTCGACATGCCGCAAAAGGAGCTTGCCATGGAAACCTGGCACATGACCGCGCATGGGCGCGTGCAGGGAGTGGGCTACCGCGCGGGCTGCGCGCAGGCGGCCATTGCGCTAGGGGTAAGAGGCTGGGTGCGCAACCGGGCCGACGGCACGGTCGAGGTCATGGCTAGCGGTACGATCCAGCAGCTGGAGGCGCTGCGCAACTGGATGCAGGCCGGGCCGCCGGCCGCGCATGTCGCGCGTGTGGATGTCGAGCCGGGCCAGGGGAAGTTCGAGGATTTCGATTTGCGGCCGACGTTGTAGCTGACGTTGCCGTCAGACAGCGCTGGCGAGATCAAAGATCAGGCCGCCAGCCAGTCAATGGGCGTCCGGCCATGCGCTTCCAGCCACCGGTTAGCCGCGCGGAAATGCCCGCAGCCAAGGAACCCGCGATGCGCCGACAACGGCGACGGATGCGGGGCCTCAAGCACGCAATGGCTGTCCGTCAGCAACGGCTTCTTGGCCTGTGCATGGCTGCCCCACAGCAGGAACACCAGATTGGGATGGCTTGCGGCCAGCGCGTGGATCACGCAGTCGGTCACGGCCTCCCAGCCGCGGCGCGCGTGGCTGGCAGCCTGGCCTTGTTCCACCGTCAGCACCGTGTTTAGCAGCAGCACGCCCTGGCGCGCCCAGCCTTCCAGGTTGCCGGACGTGCGCGGCGCCGGGCTGTCGCCGTATTCGGCCGCGATTTCCTTGAAGATGTTCCGCAGGCTCGGCGGGACCTTGATGCCGTCCGGCACCGAGAACGCCAGGCCATGCGCCTGCGGCAGTTCCATGCCGCCGACGACGCCGGTGCCGTGGTATGGGTCCTGGCCGAGGATCACGACCTTGACCGCGTCCGGGGGCGTCAGGTGCAGCGCGTGGAAGACGTGATGCGGGAAGACCGGCTTGCCGGCGGCGCGCTCGCCATCGACGAAAGTAGACAATTCCTGCCAGGCGGGCGCCGTCAGACACGGCGCGAGCAAGGCACGCCACGCGGCGGGCAGGGCGTCGGCTTGTGCTTGCAGCCCGGCGGCTGCGGACGACGGTGGGGCGGTGTCAGTCTCGGGAGCAAAAAGATCGGCTTGCATGCGTACGGATTGGCGCGGGATGGCAGGGAAGGAGGGTTCAGGCGTTGTCGACACCGGCGAGCCGGTAGCCGCGCGCGGCCTTGCTGAGATCGGACGGCGTCAGCGGCGCGACAGCCTGCAGCCGCGCACCGAGCCCATGCAGAACATCGGCGGCCCGGCTCTCATCACCCGACAGCCATTCCAGCTCCAGTTCCTGGATGCGTTCCTGCGCCTGCGTGGCCGGTGCCGTGATGGTGCCGCAGTCGAGCCCCGCTTCGATGCGTGCGCCGTCGTGCTGCAAGATCCACAGTCGGCGGACAAAGTCGGTGCGGAACACCGGGGCAAGGCGGTCAGCCAGCGGCGCCAGCAAGGCCCGCGCTTCGTCGGGCAGCTTTTGCAGCTCGATCGCCTCGCCGCCCACCTCGGTTTCCCACTCGTGCCGGCTCGCCAGGCCGCCCTGACTCTGCCCCGCGGTCTTCAGCGTCTGCAGCCACTGCGCGCCTTTGCGGCGCAGGCGCAGCGCGGCGCGCGCGCGGGCGAGATCGCGTTCTGGCGTATCGAGGTAGACGTTGAGCAGCGTGACTTCGCCCTTCGATTCGCCGTTGGCGTCGAGCCACGCAGCAAGCTGCGCCAGCGCATCGTCGGGAACGGCGAGCTTCAGCTCGATTTCCTGCGCCATCGGCTTACGCGAACAACCGCGCCAGTTCCACGCCGGGGTCCTTCGCGCGCATGAACGCTTCGCCGACCAGGAACGCGTGCACATCGGCATCGCGCATGCGTTTCACGTCGTTCGGGCCCAGGATGCCGGATTCCGTCACCACGAGCCGGTCGGCCGGCATGCTCGGCAGCAGGTCCAGCGTGTTGTCGAGCGAGACTTCGAACGTGCGCAGGTTGCGGTTGTTGACGCCCAGCAGCGGCGTCTTCAAGCGCAGTGCGCTGTCGAGTTCGTCGGCGCCGTGGACTTCCACGAGCACGTCCATGCCCAGCTCGTGCGCGCACGCTTCCAGGTCGGCCATCAGGCCAGGGTCGAGCGCGGCGACGATCAGCAGGATGCAGTCCGCGCCCCAGCTGCGCGCTTCATAGACCTGGTACAGGTCGACCATGAAGTCCTTACGCAGCGCGGGCAGCGGGCAGGCGCCACGCGCGCGCTTCAGGTAGTCGGCGTGGCCCTGGAAGAAATTCACGTCGGTCAGCACCGACAGGCAGGCCGCACCGTGGCTCGCGTAGCTTTCGGCGATGGCCTCGGGCACGAAGTTCTCGCGCAGCACGCCCTTGGACGGCGATGCCTTCTTGACTTCGGCGATCACGCCGGCGTGGCCGGCGGCAATCTTGTCGCGCAGCGAGCGTTCGAAGCCGCGCGGTGCGAAGCCCGCTTCATTGCGCAGGCTCTCGGCCTCGGCGCGCAGGCTCGGCAGGTCGCGCTTCTTGCGCGCGGCGGAGACTTCGTCGGCCTTGACGGCCAGGATCTTGTCGAGGATGTCGGACATGGTTGCCTTACTTGAATTGCTGCGTGGCGCGCACGAAGTGGTCGAGCTTCTCGCGTGCGGCGCCGCTCGCGATGGCTTCGCGCGCGCGGCGGATGCCATCTTCGATCGAATCGGCGACATTGGCGGCGTACAGCGCGGTGCCCGCATTGAGCGAGACGATCTCGCGCGGCGTGCCGGGCACGTTGCCGAGCGCTTCGAGCAGCATCGCCTTCGACTCGACCGCATCGGCAACCTTCAGGCCGCGGTTGGAAATCATCGACAGGCCGAAGTCTTCCGGATGGATTTCGTACTCGCGCACTTCACCGTCCTTCAGTTCGCCGACCAGCGTCGCGGCGCCGAGCGACACCTCGTCCATGCCGTCCTTGCCGTACACGACCAGCGCGTGCTTCGCGCCGAGGCGCTGCATCACGCGCACCTGGATGCCGACGAGATCCGGGTGGAACACGCCCATCAGGATGTTTGGCGCATCGGCCGGATTGGTCAGCGGGCCGAGGATATTGAAGATCGTGCGTACGCCCATTTCCTTGCGGATCGGCGCCACGTTCTTCATCGCCGGATGGTGGGTCGGGGCGAACATGAAGCCGATGCCGGTCTGCGCGATGCACTGGCCGACCTGTTCTGGCGTCAGCATGATATTCACGCCCAGGGCTTCCAGCACGTCAGCGCTGCCCGACTTGGAGCTCACGCCGCGGTTGCCGTGCTTGGCGATCTTTGCGCCGGCAGCGGCGGCCACGAACATCGAGGCGGTCGAGATATTGAAGGTATGCGAGCCATCGCCGCCGGTGCCGACGATATCGACGAAGTTCTCGCGGTCCGTCACTTCGACCTTGTTGGCGAACTCGCGCATGACCTGCGCCGCGGCCGAGATCTCGCCGATGGTTTCCTTCTTCACGCGCAGGCCGGTCAGGATCGCGGCGGCCATTACCGGCGAGATCTGCGCCTGCATGATCTGGCGCATCAGGTGCAGCATCTCGTCGTGGAAGATCTCGCGATGTTCGATGCAGCGGGTCAGCGCTTCCTGGGCGGTGATGGTCATGGCGGTCTCGGTCGGTTGGGTGGCGTGCGGCGCGATGGGAATGGACGAAACGGACGGCGTGGCAGTGTCGAGCAGTCTCATCGCGTCGTCTTCAGGAAGTTGGCCAGCAGCGCATGGCCTTGTTCGGAAAGAATCGACTCGGGATGGAACTGCACGCCTTCGATGGCCAGCGTCTTGTGGCGTACGCCCATGATCTCGCCGTCAGGCGTCCAGGCGGTCACTTCCAGGCAGTCCGGCAGGGTTTCGCGCTCGATCGCCAGCGAATGATAGCGCGTCACGTCGAAGTGTTTGGGCAGGCCGGCGAACACGCCTTGCTGCGTGGTCTCGATGGTGCTGACCTTGCCGTGCATGACTTGCTTCGCGCGGATCACCTTGCCGCCGAACGCTTCGCCGATGGCCTGGTGGCCGAGGCACACGCCGAGCAGCGGCACCTTGCCGGCAAAGTGCTGCAGCGCGGCCACCGAGATGCCGGCTTCCTTCGGGCTGCACGGGCCCGGCGATACGCAGATATGGTCGGGCTTGAGCGCCTCGATTTCCTCGATCGTGATCTCGTCGTTGCGGTAGGTGCGCACGTCCTCGCCGAGTTCGCCGAAGTACTGGACGAGGTTGTAGGTGAACGAATCGTAGTTGTCGATCATCAGCAGCATGGCCTTTTCTCCCTTGTTCCCTGGTTCAGATGTCGGAGTCCAGGCCATCCTGGACCTGCTCGGCCGCGCGGATCACGGCGCGCGCCTTGGCTTCGGTTTCCCTCCATTCGGCTTCGGGGTCCGAGTCCGCAACGATGCCGGCCGCGGCCTGCACGTAGAGATTGCCGTCCTTGATGATGCCGGTGCGGATCGCAATCGCCAGGTCCATCTCGCCGCCGAACGACAGGTAGCCCACGGCGCCGCCGTAGATGCCGCGCTTGCGCGGCTCCAGTTCGTCGATGATCTCCATCGCGTGCACCTTGGGCGCGCCCGACAGCGTGCCGGCCGGGAAGGTGGCGCGCAGGACGTCGAGGTTGCTCATGCCCGGGCGCAGGGTGCCCTCGACCGAGCTGACGATGTGCTGCACGTGCGAGTACTTTTCGATCACCATCTTGTCGGTGACCTTGACCGAGCCGGTCTCGGCGATGCGGCCGATATCGTTGCGCGCCAGGTCGATCAGCATCACATGCTCGGCGATCTCCTTCGGGTCGTTGAGCAGTTCGGTGGCGAGCTGCGCGTCCTTCTCGGGCGTATTGCCGCGCGGACGCGTGCCGGCCAGCGGACGGATCGTGACGATGTGCTCGTCGCGCGAATCGCCATTGGTGCCGACCTTGCGCGATTCCTGGCGCACCAGGATCTCGGGCGAGGCCCCGACGATCTGGAAATCGCCGAAGTTGTAGAAGTACATGTACGGCGACGGGTTCAGCGAGCGCAGCGCACGGTACAGCGACAGCGGCGCGTCGCGGTACGGCTTCATCAGGCGCTGGCCGATTTGTACCTGCATCATGTCGCCGGCCATGATGTATTCCTTGGCCTTGTGCACGGCGGCCAGGTAATCGGCCTTGTCGAACTCGCGGTAGACGTCGGTCTGCACCGACGGGCTCGTTACCGGCACATCCACGGGCTGGCGCAGCTTCATGCGCAGCTCACGCAGGCGCTGGCGAGCGCGGGAATAGGCTTCCGGTGTGGTCGGGTCGGCGTAGACGATGAGGTAGAGCTTGCCGGACAAGTTGTCGATCACGGCCAGCTCTTCGCACAGCAGCAGCTGGATATCGGGCAGGCCGAGGTCGTCGGGCTTCTGCGTGTTGGCCAGCTTCTTCTCGATATAGCGCACCGCGTCATAGCCGAAATAGCCGGCCAGACCGCCGCAGAAGCGCGGCAGGCCCGGGCGCAGCGCGACTTTGAAGCGCTTCTCGAACTCGGCGATGAAATCAAGCGGGTTGCCTTCGTGGGTCTCGACCACCTTGCCGTCGGTGACAACTTCAGCACGGTTGCCGTAGGAGCGCAGCAGGGTGCGCGCATGCAGGCCGATAAACGAGTAGCGGCCGAAGCGTTCGCCGCCCACCACCGATTCCAGCAGGAAGGTGTTGACGCCGCGCGTCTGCGACTGGGCCAGCTTCAGGTACAGCGACAGCGGCGTTTCCAGATCGGCGAAGGCCTCGGCGATCAGCGGGATGCGGTTGTAGCCCTGGTCGGCCAGCGATTTGAATTCCAGTTCGGTCATGTCGATCCTCGTTTGCGGCGCGGCGTGTTCTTGTTGGCGCGGCGCCGTGGTGTCGGCAATTAGGCGGGAGCAGGCGCAAGGCCGCTCCGGTTGCGGAACCGTGGTGCGGGAAGACTGCGGACAAGACCGCACACGGCCGGGGCGGCGTGTGGCGCGTTCTTGAGCTAAACGTAGCACATGCAGCTACGCTTGCTGGCGGGGAGTGAAGAGGGATCCTGGTAAGGATGCCGGCACCCTGGCCGGTGCTGGCGAGCCTTCGGTACGAAGGCCGCTCAGCGGACTCGCGAACGCACTTTACGCCTGTTGGGAGGCGCGCCAGCGACGCCAGGGCCAAGCCTGCCGATCACTGCCAGAAGAGATGCGTTTGCGGTTGAAGAACATTGAGGTGTTCAGGGGCTATGAAAGTCTGATTGCCAGCGAATTACCGCTTTCTCAGCAGGTTCCGTGTGCAGAAAGAAGCTCTGCCACGCGGGCAATGGAATCGACTATACCATCGGCGTCGACGGCTTGTACAGGGTTGCCATGGTTGTAGCCGTAGGGCATCAGCAGCACACCCATGCCGGCCGCGCGGGCCGCCTGCGCGTCGTTTTCCGAGTCGCCGATGGCCAGCATGGCCGACGGATCGAGGTGGAAAACCTCGGCCACCTTGAGCAGCGGATACGGGTCCGGCTTGCGCAGCGGAAACGCATCGCCACCGTAGACCAGCTCGAAATACTGCGCCAGCCCGGTCTTGGCCAGCAGCGGCTCGGTGAAGTTGTACGGCTTGTTGGTCACGCAGGCCATGCGCAGGCCGGCCGCCTTCAGCGCCGCCAGGCCTTCGCGCACGCCGGGGTAGATCTGCGAGAACTGGCCATTGATGCGGATGTACTCGCGGTCGTACAGCGCATAGGCCTGCGCGAACAGGCCGTTGGCGTGCAGTGGCGAGAACCGGGCGTCCAGCACGCGCCGGATCAGGTTCTCCGAACCCTTGCCGACGAAGCTCACGATCTCCTGCTCGGACATCGGCGCGACCGGCCCCAGGTTCGGGTGCAGGTGCGCGAGCGCCAGCAGCATCGCGTTGATCGACGCGTGGAAATCCCCGGCGGTGTCGACCATGGTGCCGTCCAGATCGACGATCACGCCTTCGATGCCGCGCCAGTCGGTGCGGCGCAGCGTCATGCCGGCGCTCACTGGCCGACCTTGGCCAGCTCGCCGCGCAGTGCGGAAATGATGCCGCGGTAGCCGCCGTCCGCATCGGGCTTGCCGAACACGGCCGAGCCCGCCACAAAGGTGTCGGCGCCCGCCGCCGCGATCTCGGCGATGTTGTCGACCTTCACGCCACCGTCCACTTCGAGAAGGATCTTGCGGCCCGTGCGCTCGGTGTAGGCGTCGATGCGCTGGCGCACCGCGCGCAGCTTGTTCAGCGTTTCCGGGATGAACGACTGGCCGCCGAAGCCCGGGTTCACCGACATCAGCAGGATCACGTCGAGGCGATCCATCACGTGGTCCAGGTGGTGCAGCGGCGTGGCCGGATTGAACACCAGGCCGGCCTGGCAGCCGTTGTCGCGGATCAGCGCAAGCGAGCGGTCCACGTGTTCGCTGGCTTCCGGGTGGAAGGTGATGATATTGGCACCCGCCTTGGCGAAGTCCGGGATGATGCGATCCACCGGGCGCACCATCAGGTGCACGTCGATCGGCGCGGTCACGTGCGGCCGGATCGCCTCGCAGACCAGCGGACCCACCGTCAGGTTCGGCACGTAGTGGTTGTCCATCACGTCGAAGTGGATCCAGTCGGCGCCAGCCTCGGTCACGCGGCGGACTTCCTCGCCCAGGCGGGCGAAATCGGCGGAGAGGATGGACGGGGCGATGCGGTAGGTGGGCGTGCTCATGGCGGCGGGCGGAATGGGGACAATTGGAGACTGGGCGGCGGCGGCACGGCGGGAATCCTGCCCCTTGCGGGGCGATCCGGGTTGGCCGGCCGGCGAATCGCGCGTATTTTACGCCTGTCCGCGCAACAGGGCCGGGGCCGGGGCTGCACTTGCCGCTGCCGGAGCCTTGCCGCACAATGCGCCTACCCTTGAGCCGGATCCCGCAGACCAGACAAATGAGCGAGTACGCCTTTTCCGTGGCGGTACGTACCCAGTACCTGCCCGACCAGTCAGACCCCGAGCGCGGGCGCCACGCCTTCGCCTACACCATCACGATCCACAATACAGGCGAGGTTGCGGCGCAGCTGATCTCGCGCCACTGGATCATCACCGACAGCGACAATGCGTCGCAGGAAGTCTCGGGCCTGGGCGTGGTCGGCCATCAGCCGCTGCTCAAGCCGGGCGAGCATTTCGAATACACGAGCTGGGCCACGATTTCGACGCCGGTCGGCTCGATGAAGGGCGAATATTTCTGCGTGGCCGAAGACGGGCACCGCTTCGAGGTGCCGATTCCCGAATTCGCGCTGGTACTGCCGCGCATGCTGCACTGAGCGGCCGCGGGCCGCGCGAGGAACCTACTGGCGCGGCCGGCTGTCCTGATCCTGCGCAGGCGCCTGAGTCTGGCGCGACGGATGATCGGTTGGCGCACGGGTAGGGCGCGGGTTCTTCTTGGCCGTACCCATGGTCCAGACCACGATGAAGATCAGCAGGAACAGTGCCACGCCGGCTTCGAGCGCGAACAGCAGCATCGGGTGGGCTTCAAGGAACTCGGACATGATCGGTATGGCGGGCGTCCTTCACAGGCGCCGGCAACGGTGAAGACTGACGCCGGGCATTGTAGGGCATCGCCCCCCGATGCATGCGCGGCGGCGCTGGACAATACGAACAGACAAGATGGCAATTCCGCATTCCCTTTCCACGTTTTCGCGATCCCATAGCCGCACCGGCGCGCCCTGGCGCGGGTGGCTGGCGCTGGCTGCCGGCGCCGCGCTGCTGGCCGGCTGCATGAGCGGGCCGCCGCCGCGCATCGAGACCGGCGGTGCGCCCGGCACGACGGCGCCAACGCCGGGTGCGCAGAAGGGGCGCCTGCAGGCCGCGAACTGGAACGAGATCAGCGGCTGGACGCAGGACGACATGCGCGCCGCGTGGCCCGCGCTGCAGGCTAGCTGCCAGGCGCTGAAGAAGCGCGCCGAATGGGGCCGCGCCTGTGCCGCTGGCCTGATGGTCGACGCCGGCGACCTCGGCGCCATGCGTGCCTACTTTGAATCCAACTTCCAGCCCTACCGCGTCATCAACGGCGACGGCACCGACAACGGGCTGATCACCGGCTACTACGAACCGATCCTGCACGGCTCGCGCACACGGCAGGGCCAGTATCAGGTTCCGCTGTACCGCAAGCCGCCGCAACTGGCCAACCGCGCGCTGCCGCCGCGCGCCGAACTGCTGCAGAGCCCGGCGATGCGTGGCAACGAGGTGGTATGGGTCGACGATGCCGTCGAGGCCGCCTTCCTGCAGATCCAGGGTTCGGGCCGTATCCGGCTCGCCAACGGCACCATGATGCGCGTGGGCTTTGGCGGCACCAATGACCAGCCGTTCCGCTCGTTTGGCAAGTGGCTGCTCGACCGCGGCGAGATCACGCCGGCGCAGGCGACCATGCAGGGCATCAAGGCATGGGCGCGCGCCAACCCCTCGCGCGTCGAGGAAATGCTCAACGTGAACCCGCGCTTCGTGTTCTTCAAGGAGCTGCCGCCGACCAATGACGGTCCGGTCGGTGCGCTCGGCGTGCCACTCACGGCGGAGCGCTCGATCGCGGTCGATCCGGCGACGATTCCGCTTGGCGTGCCTGTGTTCCTGTCGACCACGCGCCCGCTGTCGACCGAACCGATCGAGCGCCTGATGTTCGCGCAGGACACCGGCAGCGCCATCAAGGGCGGTGTGCGTGCGGACTTCTTCTGGGGCGCGGGCGATGCCGCGGGCGAGACGGCCGGCCGCATGAAGCAGGGCGGCCGGATGTGGGTGCTGATGCCGCGCAGCTGACGCGCCGCGCGGTAACTATCTGCTTGGGCGCTGGTCGACGATGCGCCGCGCCTTGCCGACCGAGCGCTCGATGCCGCCGGTCGGCAGCACCTCGATGCCGGCGCTCACGCCGATATAGGCCTTGATGTCGCGGGCCAGCGCCTCGCGCGCGGCTTGCGCCGTCGCCGGTTCGCCGCCGTGGGCGCATTCCACGCGCACTGTCAGCAGGTCCATCGGCCCTTCGCGCGTCAGCACGCACTGGTAGTGCGGCGCCAGTTCCGGGCGCTTCAGGATCAGCTCCTCGATCTGCGACGGGAACACGTTTACGCCGCGCACGATCATCATGTCGTCGGTCCGGCCGGTGACCTTCTCCATGCGCCGGAACGCCGCGCGCGCGGTGCCCGGCAGCAGGCGCGTCAGGTCGCGTGTGCGGTAGCGGACCACCGGCATCGCTTCCTTGGTCAGTGACGTGAACACGAGTTCGCCGAACTCGCCGTCGGGAAGTACCTCACCGGTGTCCGGGTCGATGATCTCAGGGTAGAAGTGATCTTCCCAGATGGTCGGGCCGTCCTTGGTCTCGGCGCATTCATTGGCCACGCCCGGGCCCATCACTTCGGACAGGCCATAGATGTCGACGGCCGAGATATTCATGCGCTTCTCGATCGCGAGGCGCATTTCCGGCGTCCACGGCTCGGCGCCGAAGATGCCGACGCGCAGCGACGTCGTGGCGGGATCGATGCCCTGGCGCTCGAATTCGTCGGCGATGGCGAGCATATAGCTCGGCGTGACCATGATGATCTCGGGCTTGAAATCCATGATCAGCTGCACCTGGCGTTCGGTCTGCCCGCCGCCGAACGGGATCGCCGTCAGGCCGGCCTTTTCCACGCCGTAGTGCGCGCCGAGGCCGCCCGTGAACAGGCCATAGCCATAGCTGACGTGCACCTTGTCGCAACGCCTCGCTCCGGCAGCCCGGATCGAGCGCGCCATCACCGTGGCCCACGTGTCGATGTCCTTGAGCGTGTAACCGACCACGGTCGGCTTGCCCGTAGTGCCCGACGATGCATGCACGCGCGCCACGCGGTCCTGCGGCACCGCGAACATGCCGAACGGATAGTTGTCGCGCAGGTCCTGTTTGGTGGTGAACGGGAAGCGCGCGAGGTCTGCGAGCGTCTGGACCTGATCGGGATGCACGCCGGCCTCGTCGAATTTGCGGCGGTAGACCGGCGAGTTATCGTAGGCATGCCGCAGCGACCATTTCAGGCGCTCGAGCTGGAGTGCCCGCAATTCGTCGCGGCTGGCGGTCTCGATAGGCTCGAGCGGCAGATCGGTCAGGCGCGTGCTCATATCGTCTCCTGCACGTGGGCGTTCTTGTCGATGGAATCGTGAAATCGTCTTGTGCGGGGTCAGGCCACGGGCCTGGCGAACTTCAGGTGCTGCTGCTGTCCGGCGGTACCACGTGTCCCTTGATCTGCGCCGACTTGCCGCGGAACATCGCCACGGCCTCGCCGGCAAGATTGGTCACGCGGATATCGTAGATGCCGTGCCGCCCCGACAAGATCTGTTCCACCGCTTCGGCGGTCAGCACGTCGCCGCCATGCACGGGTTTGAGGAACTCGATGCTGCAGCCTGCCGCCACGGTATTGATATTGTGGCTATTGCACGCGAAAGCGAAGCTGGAGTCAGCCAGTGTAAACATCAGGCCGCCGTGGCAGATGCCGTGGCCATTGAGGAATTCGGGGCGTACCGGCATGGTCAGCCGGGCATAGCCGGGCCGTACTTCCTGCACCACGATGCCGAGCCAGCGGCTACAGGTATCGGCTTCATACATGGCGGCGGCGGCCGACTCGGCAAGTGCCTGCGGGTTCTTGGTCAAGCGGGTCTCCTGTCTCGGTGGGGCGGCGCACGATGGCGCCTGCAGGTCAGCGGCCGGTGAACTTCGGCGCGCGCTTTTCCAGGAAGGCATTGACGCCTTCCGCATAGTCGGCGGACTGCCCAAGCTCGCGCTGCAGGTCGCGCTCTAGGTCGAGCTGCGCATCGAGGGTTGCGGTTGCGCTCGCATACATCGCACGCTTGATCGCGGCGAGCGCACGCGTCGGCTGGGCTGCCAGTTGCGTGGCCAGCGCCAGCGCCTGCTCGTGCAGCAGCGGATCGTCCATGATTTCCCAGACCAGGCCCCATTTCTCAGCCTTTTCGGCAGTGAGTTTTTCGCCGGTCATGGCCAGTCCCATGGCGCGCGACATGCCGATGCGCTTGGGCAGCAACCAGGTGCCGCCGGAATCCGGCACCAGACCGATCTTGACGAAGGCCTGGATAAAGCTGGCCGAGCGCGCCGCCAGCACCATGTCGCAGGCCAGCGCGAGGTTGGCCCCGGCACCCGCGGCGGTGCCGTTGACGGCGGCCACGACGGGCATCGGCAGCGCCTGCAGGCGGCGGACCAGCGGATTGAAGTAGCTGTCGATCAGATCGCCCAGATCGGTCATCTTTCCAGGCGTGAAGTCGAGGTCGGCCAGGTCCTGTCCGGCGCAAAAGCCGCGGCCGGCACCGGTCAGGAGCAGGGCGCGAGCGCCGCCAGCCTCCACATGATCGAGTGCCTGCTGCAGCGCGCCGTGCATCTCGCGCGTGAAGCTGTTGAGCTTGTCGGGGCGGTTCAGGGTGATGACGGCCACGTTGCCTTGCCATGCAAGCAAGACCGGGCCGGAGTCCATGCTGACCGGCTGGCCAGTGGGCGCGGGCATCGGGGGCATTGTTGTCTCCTGCCTTGGTGTTCTTGCCGGACGGTTTTAATTAACCGACCGATCGGTCGGTGAATGGTAGCATCAAAAGTCGGGCGTGGGTGTGATGACTGTGCTGCTGCTTACAGGCTATTAAGGACCGTTCAGGTGCCTTACCAGCGGCACCACAAGAGGGTTTGCGCGATTGCCGGCGACCGCCGCAATGCCGGAGGGGGGCGTCGCTCTATAATCGCGCTGCCAGCAATAACCTGAAATCCGCCGGTCTCCGTACCCGGGACACCGGCGCGCCGTCTATTTGTATTGGATACCTCCATGAAGAAGTTCGCAGCACTACTCCTCATTTCGACCGTCGCCCTACTCGGTGCGTGCGGCAAGAAGGAATCGGCACCTGCCGCCGGCACGGAGCCGGCTCCGGTTGCCGCTACAAAGATCATCGTCGGCCTCGACGACAATTTCCCGCCGATGGGCTTCCGCGACAGCAATAACGAGCTCGTCGGTTTCGACATCGACATGGCCAAGGAGGCGAGCCGCCGCCTCGGCTTGACGGTCGAGTTCAAGCCGATCGACTGGAGCGCCAAGGAAGCCGAGCTCAATGGCAAGCGCGTGGATGTGCTGTGGAACGGCCTGACCATTACGGAAGAGCGCAAGCAGAACATCAGCTTCACCGCGCCCTATATGACGAACCACCAGATCGTCATTGTCGGCACCAATTCGCCGGTGAAGACCAAGGCTGACCTGTCGGGCCGCATTGTCGGCGCACAGGATGGCAGCAGCGCCGTGGACGCGATCAAGAAGGAAGCGCAGGTCGCGGGCAGCCTGAAGGAACTGAAGACCTTCGGCGACAACGTGACGGCGCTGATGGACCTGTCGGCCGGCCGCCTCGATGCGATCGTGGTCGACGAAGTCGTGGGCCGCTACCTGATCAGCAAGCGCGCAAGCGAATACCGTGTACTCGACGAGAACTTCGGTACGGAAGACTACGGCGTAGGCGTGCGCAAGGACGATGCCGAGCTGCTTGGCAAACTCGACAAGACGCTCCATTCGATGAAGGAAGATGGCACGGCGGCCCGCATCGCCACCCGCTGGTTCGGCGTCGACATCACCAAGTAATCCGGATCGTTCGCGACGTCCCGTGCCCCATTGGCGCGGCGTCGCGCCTCATCGCGGCCCGCGCGCCGGCAAAGTAGCAGCAGCCAGGCGCCCGGGATCCGAACCCCTCCCATCCGCGCAAGCATGGATTACGTCTTATCCCTTCTGCCGCCCCTGGCGCAGGGTGCGAAAATCACCCTCACACTATTTTTTATCACGCTGGCCCTGTCTGTACCGCTCGGCCTGGCGCTGGCGCTTGCCCGCATTTCGAAGTGGCCGCTGCTGAGCAGCCTCGTCAACGGCTATATCTGGCTGATGCGCGGTACGCCGCTGATGCTGCAGATGCTGTTCATCTATTTCGCGCTGCCGTTCGTGCCGGTCATTGGCGTGCGGCTGCCTGATTTTCCTGCGGCGGTGGTGGCGTTCGCGCTGAACTACGCCGCCTATTTCGCGGAAATCTTCCGTGCGGGCATCAAGTCGGTCGACCGTGGACAGTACGAAGCCAGCAAAGCGCTCGGCATGACCTATTTCCAGACCATGCGCCGCGTCGTGCTGCCGCAGATGGTCAGCCGCGTATTGCCGCCGGTCAGCAACGAGACCATCACGCTGATCAAGGACACGTCGCTGATCTACGTGCTGGCGCTCAACGATATTCTTCGCACCGCGCGCGGCATCGTGCAGCGCGATTTCACGACCACGCCGTTCCTGGTGGCAGCGCTTTTCTACTTGCTGATGACGCTGATCCTGACCTGGTTCTTCCAGAACCTCGAGAAACGCTATGCCAAACATGATGACTGACGCGGCCGGAGCCGCTTCCAATCGCGGCGCCAGCGTCATGGTCGCGGCGCGGGACATCGTGAAGGCCTTCGGACCGTTGCAAGTGCTGCGCGGTGTGTCCCTGACCTTGCGCAAGGGCGATGTCACAGCGGTGATCGGTCCGTCGGGATCGGGCAAGAGCACGTTGCTGCGCTGCCTCAATCATCTCGAAGTGATCGACAGCGGCACCGTTGAAATTGAAGGCGAGGCGCTTGCATCGATGGGCGTCGATGGCGTGGCCAAGTACGTGCCGGATGCGGAAGTACGCCGTATCTGCCGGAAGATGGGCATGGTGTTCCAGTCGTTCAACTTGTTCCCGCACATGACGGTGCTGCAGAACATCATCGAAGCGCCGATGACCGTCAAGGGTTTGTCGCGCGACGCGGTGCTGCCCAAGGCCGAGGAACTGTTGCGCAAGGTCGACCTGCTGGCCAAGCGGGACAGTTATCCTGCGCGCTTGTCCGGCGGCCAGAAGCAGCGCGTGGCGATTGCCCGCGCGCTGGCGATGGAGCCCGACATCATGCTGTTCGACGAGCCGACGTCGGCGCTCGACCCCGAACTGACCGGAGAGGTCCTTCGAACCATGCGGCAACTGGCCGACGAACACATGACCATGCTGGTGGTCACGCATGAGATGGGCTTCGCGCGCGAAGTCGCCAATCATGTCGTGTTCATGGACGAAGGAAGGATCCTCGAGGAAGGGCCGCCCGAGCGCGTGTTTGGGGCACCGGTCCATGCGCGGACGCGGGAATTCCTCGCACACACGCTCTAGTCGCTGTAACTCGCCACCGCATGACAATTGAAATTGTGCGGTGGCCTCCCCAGTCGGGGCCACTCTGCCACGACCCATGCTCGCTGGCCAAGCCTCGGCGCCTCATTCCCGGCGATCCCTCAAAGCTGCCGGCCTCCCACATTTTTCCTATTGTAAATAGGCGCTGCTCGGCAGCAGCCGCCAAAGTGCTGCGCTTCCATCCTGCACGATTCCCAATTCCGTATGCGAAGTCGATGCAACCAAACATGGTTTTGCCTGTCTTTATATCCAAACAAAGGTCTGGCAAACTCCGTGGCGCCTTTCCCAGGGCTCCGGAGCCAGTGAACGGAATGTTTGGGCCGCCCCGGGCGAAATCGCGGAAGCTGGAGAATCAATGTTGCAGAAAACGAAGCTGGCCAACGGCAAGAGGCCCCGTGCACTGGTTCTTTGCATTGGTGGCCTGGGAGATGTCGTGTGGGCCAGCGCGTCCATCGACGCCTTGCGCGAAACGTACGGGAGCGATATCGAGATCGACCTGCTGCTGAAGCACCGGTCTGGCGAACTGTTCAAGCACGACCCGCGTATTTCTCGGATCCTCATCCTGCGTGGCGGCCCCAGGCTGCCTTTGCTGGTGAATCCGCACAAGTGGCTGATACTCGCGCAGGCGTTGATTCGCTATCCTTATCACTTGATTCTGGACCTGACCATCAACAGGACGGACTTTTTCCCGAGTCTTGGCTGGTGCTTCCCCGCCGCTCACAAGGTCAAGGTCTACAAGGTGCGCCACGAGGTAGATCCGCCGGAGACCCACAGGACGACGGTCGTCCAGCGCCTGCTCGCCTATTGCACGCCTCAACACATTGCACAGCGGGCCATGCCTTCGCTGAGAAGACCGGATATCGATATCCGGGCGCGCTACGGGCTGACATCGCCCTTTATCTGCCTGCATACCGGGAACAGTTCGTTCTATCACAACAGGGCGAACACGCGACTCTGGCCTGTGGGGAAATGGATCGAGTTGCTGGACGGATGGTCGCGATACTTCCCGCACCATCAACCAGTGCTGATTGGTACGCCGGCCGAAGCTGAGCACATTGCGCAGATTGCGGACAAGTATCCGAGCGTCATCAACTTGTGCGGCAAGACGCCGCTGCCGGAAATGATGGCGCTGATCGCCGACGCGGATCTTCTGATCGGCACGGATACCGGTCCAACCCACGTCGCGGCGGCGTTCGGTACACCGGTCATCGCGATTTTCGGGCCGACGCTTTCCCACGTGACAGGTCCGGCAGGGGACAGCAACCGCCTGCGCATCGTCAAGCCATGGACGGGCACGTTGATCGAGGACGTGCAGGTGGATCAGGTCGTCGAGGCTTCGCATGAGCTCATCTCGGCCGATGGGAATCCCCGCGCGGCGGAGGTGGCGATGAAAGGTAGCGACAGACCCCGGAACAGGCAATCACCGCAAAAGGGTTTGTGGACCAAGCCAGGTGGTCTCGCGAATGCCCGCGGCGTCGCACCTGCCACTCCGCGCGGATAGTCCCAATTGCCGCGTCAACGTGGCAAACTCTCCGGCTGCATTTGCCTACAAAGGAGAAGACATGTCGTACGAAAACATCCTCGTGGAAACGCGCGGCCGCGTCGGGCTGGTCACGCTGCACCGTCCGAAGGCGCTGAATGCGCTCAATGACGCATTGATGGATGAACTGGGTGCCGCACTGACGGTGTTCGACAAGGACGAGAACATCGGTGCCATCGTTATTACCGGCAGCGAAAAGGCGTTCGCGGCCGGCGCCGATATTGGCATGATGGCCAAGTACTCGTTCATGGACGTGTACAAGGGCGACTACATTACCCGCAACTGGGAAACGATCCGCACCATCCGCAAGCCGGTGATTGCAGCCGTGGCAGGCTACGCGCTGGGCGGTGGCTCGGAACTCGCGATGATGTGCGACATCATCATTGCCGCTGAAAATGCCCGCTTCGGGCAGCCGGAAGTCAAGCTCGGCACCATGCCCGGCGCCGGCGGCACCCAGCGCATGCCGCGCGCGGTGTCCAAAGCCAAGGCCATGGACCTGTGCCTGACCGCGCGCATGATGGATGCCGCCGAAGCGGAGCGGGCCGGCCTTGTCTCGCGCGTGGTGCCGGCGGACAAGCTGCTGGATGAAGCGCTCGCAGCGGCGGAGACCATCGCCGGCTACTCGCTGCCTGTGGTCATGATGATCAAGGAATCGATCAACGCGGCCTATGAGACAACGCTCGCTGAGGGCGTGCGCTTCGAGCGCCGGCTCTTCCATGCGACGTTTGCCAGCGAAGACCAGAAGGAAGGCATGGCTGCTTTTGTCGAGAAACGCAGCCCTGACTTCAAGCATCGCTGATAACTTGATAGGGGAATACCCGAGGTTTTCTCAGGGGTATTCAGTTTCCCGGTGCTAAAAAGAACGCCGTATTCCCTTATCGATCAAAGAGTTGGGTGAATTGGATGGTGCAGGTTGCTGTGCCGTTGTGACAAAGGTGTTGCAACCCTCGGCAAACCGGCTTAATATTCGCCCCCTCGCAACACAACGCGGCGCTGCAAGGCAGGGCTGACAAGGGTTGCGGGGCGACTGGGTGGTTCGGAGCGAGAGAGTTAGCGCGACGAACCGAAGCAAAAAAAAGTGCTGACCCGGTTGACGAAACGAAGAAAGTTCTGCATAATCTCGTTTCTCTGCTGCTGACGCAGCGACGCAAACGGCAAAGCCGGTAGCGTGGCCTGAAAGGGCGGGTTCTTTAACAACCAAACAACCGATAAGTGTGGGCGCTGGGTAGCGGACGCACGAAGTCTTCGGACTTCGGAGCTTCAAAAGTTATCAGTGCTCGCACAGCAAAACGTGACTGGGTCTACGGATCTGGTCAGTCAGTTTTCTGAGAGTGAGCGACCGCTCGAAAGAGCGAGGACCTTCGGGTCCACACAGAGATTGAACTGAAGAGTTTGATCCTGGCTCAGATTGAACGCTGGCGGCATGCCTTACACATGCAAGTCGAACGGCAGCACGGGCTTCGGCCTGGTGGCGAGTGGCGAACGGGTGAGTAATACATCGGAACGTGCCCTGTCGTGGGGGATAACTAGTCGAAAGATTAGCTAATACCGCATACGACCTGAGGGTGAAAGCGGGGGACCGGTAACGGCCTCGCGCGATAGGAGCGGCCGATGTCTGATTAGCTAGTTGGTGGGGTAAGAGCCTACCAAGGCGACGATCAGTAGCTGGTCTGAGAGGACGATCAGCCACACTGGGACTGAGACACGGCCCAGACTCCTACGGGAGGCAGCAGTGGGGAATTTTGGACAATGGGGGCAACCCTGATCCAGCAATGCCGCGTGTGTGAAGAAGGCCTTCGGGTTGTAAAGCACTTTTGTCCGGAAAGAAAACCCTTGCCCTAATACGGTGGGGGGATGACGGTACCGGAAGAATAAGCACCGGCTAACTACGTGCCAGCAGCCGCGGTAATACGTAGGGTGCGAGCGTTAATCGGAATTACTGGGCGTAAAGCGTGCGCAGGCGGTTTTGTAAGACAGGCGTGAAATCCCCGGGCTTAACCTGGGAATGGCGCTTGTGACTGCAAGGCTAGAGTGTGTCAGAGGGGGGTAGAATTCCACGTGTAGCAGTGAAATGCGTAGAGATGTGGAGGAATACCGATGGCGAAGGCAGCCCCCTGGGACATGACTGACGCTCATGCACGAAAGCGTGGGGAGCAAACAGGATTAGATACCCTGGTAGTCCACGCCCTAAACGATGTCAACTAGTTGTTGGGGATTCATTTCTTCAGTAACGTAGCTAACGCGTGAAGTTGACCGCCTGGGGAGTACGGTCGCAAGATTAAAACTCAAAGGAATTGACGGGGACCCGCACAAGCGGTGGATGATGTGGATTAATTCGATGCAACGCGAAAAACCTTACCTACCCTTGACATGCCACTAACGAAGCAGAGATGCATTAGGTGCCCGAAAGGGAAAGTGGACACAGGTGCTGCATGGCTGTCGTCAGCTCGTGTCGTGAGATGTTGGGTTAAGTCCCGCAACGAGCGCAACCCTTGTCTCTAGTTGCTACGAAAGGGCACTCTAGAGAGACTGCCGGTGACAAACCGGAGGAAGGTGGGGATGACGTCAAGTCCTCATGGCCCTTATGGGTAGGGCTTCACACGTCATACAATGGTGCGTACAGAGGGTTGCCAACCCGCGAGGGGGAGCCAATCCCAGAAAACGCATCGTAGTCCGGATCGTAGTCTGCAACTCGACTACGTGAAGCTGGAATCGCTAGTAATCGCGGATCAGCATGCCGCGGTGAATACGTTCCCGGGTCTTGTACACACCGCCCGTCACACCATGGGAGTGGGTTTTGCCAGAAGTAGTTAGCCTAACCGCAAGGAGGGCGATTACCACGGCAGGGTTCATGACTGGGGTGAAGTCGTAACAAGGTAGCCGTATCGGAAGGTGCGGCTGGATCACCTCCTTTCCAGAGGCGCGCGTTCTGCGTGCTCAGTGTCCACACTTATCGGTTTGTTTGCTGTTACAGCCAAGGGTCTGTAGCTCAGGTGGTTAGAGCACCGTCTTGATAAGGCGGGGGTCGTAGGTTCAAGTCCTACCAGACCCACCAAGTTATCCGAGGGGGGATTAGCTCAGCTGGGAGAGCACCTGCTTTGCAAGCAGGGGGTCGTCGGTTCGATCCCGTCATCCTCCACCACCGCTTACGAGCGGGACGGAAGTACCTTGGTTTGGTTGGCCAAATGCAAGCGCTCTGCAGAAGAGTGTTTGCATTTGGCATTGCCAAGCGATCGCAAGATCGGCTGTTCTTTAACAATATGGGATGTAGTAAAGGTGTCGCGCGAGCGTTGATGAGACGCTCAGTTGTATAACGCGATACCGGGTTGTGATTGTATCAACCAAAGTATTTAAGTGATCGAAAGATGACTTGGAATACGGCACAAATGCGAGAACTCAACCTGTAGCGAGACGGTGTCCTTGAGACACACTTGTTATAGGGTCAAGCGAACAAGTGCATGTGGTGGATGCCTTGGCGATCACAGGCGATGAAGGACGCGGTAGCCTGCGAAAAGCTTCGGGGAGCTGGCAAACGAGCTTTGATCCGGAGATGTCCGAATGGGGAAACCCGGCCCGAATGGGTCATCCCACACTGAATTCATAGGTGTGGGAAGCGAACGCGGCGAACTGAAACATCTAAGTAGCTGCAGGAACAGAAATCAACCGAGATTCCCAAAGTAGTGGCGAACGAAATGGGAAGAGCCTTGTACTCTTTAGCAGTGTTGTTAGCAGAACGGGATGGAAAGCCCGGCCGTAGCAGGTGATAGCCCTGTATGCGAAAACAGCGTTGTGGAACTAGGTGTACGACAAGTAGGGCGGGACACGTGAAATCCTGTCTGAAGATGGGGGGACCATCCTCCAAGGCT
This sequence comes from Cupriavidus pinatubonensis, assembly GCF_019602855.1. Taxonomy (GTDB): domain Bacteria; phylum Pseudomonadota; class Gammaproteobacteria; order Burkholderiales; family Burkholderiaceae; genus Cupriavidus; species Cupriavidus pinatubonensis. Next base: position 3,404,702 of record NZ_CP080767.1, on the reverse strand, counting down.
AAATACTCGTGATCGACCGATAGTGAACCAGTACCGTGAGGGAAAGGCGAAAAGAACCCCGGGAGGGGAGTGAAATAGATCCTGAAACCGCATGCATACAAACAGTCGGAGCCTCGTAAGGGGTGACGGCGTACCTTTTGTATAATGGGTCAGCGACTTACATTCAGTGGCGAGCTTAACCGATTAGGGCAGGCGTAGCGAAAGCGAGTCCGAACAGGGCGATTAGTCGCTGGGTGTAGACCCGAAACCAGATGATCTATCCATGGCCAGGTTGAAGGTGCGGTAACACGTACTGGAGGACCGAACCCACTAACGTTGAAAAGTTAGGGGATGAGCTGTGGATAGGGGTGAAAGGCTAAACAAATCTGGAAATAGCTGGTTCTCTCCGAAAACTATTTAGGTAGTGCCTCGTGTGTCACCTTCGGGGGTAGAGCACTGTCATGGTTGGGGGGTCTATTGCTGATTACCCCGCCATAGCAAACTCCGAATACCGAAGAGTGCAATCACGGGAGACAGACATCGGGTGCTAACGTCCGGTGTCAAGAGGGAAACAACCCAGACCGCCAGCTAAGGTCCCCAAATATGGCTAAGTGGGAAACGAAGTGGGAAGGCTAAAACAGTCAGGAGGTTGGCTTAGAAGCAGCCACCCTTTAAAGAAAGCGTAATAGCTCACTGATCGAGTCGTCCTGCGCGGAAGATGTAACGGGGCTAAGCCATATACCGAAGCTGCGGACGCACAGCAATGTGCGTGGTAGGAGAGCGTTCCGTAAGCCTGTGAAGGTGTCTTGTAAAGGATGCTGGAGGTATCGGAAGTGCGAATGCTGACATGAGTAGCGATAAAGGGGGTGAAAGGCCCCCTCGCCGTAAGCCCAAGGTTTCCTACGCAACGTTCATCGGCGTAGGGTGAGTCGGCCCCTAAGGCGAGGCAGAGATGCGTAGCTGATGGGAAGCAGGTTAATATTCCTGCACCGTCGTATGATGCGATGGGGGGACGGATCGCGGAAGGTTGTCCGGGTGTTGGAAGTCCCGGTCCCTGCAGTGGAGAAGGCGCTTAGGCAAATCCGGGCGCGCAATTCAAGGCTGTGGGGCGAGTGAGCTAGGCTCGCGAAGCAATTGGAAGTGGTTCCAAGAAAAGCCTCTAAGCTTCAGTCATACGAGACCGTACCGCAAACCGACACAGGTGGGCGAGATGAGTATTCTAAGGCGCTTGAGAGAACTCGGGAGAAGGAACTCGGCAAATTGGTACCGTAACTTCGGGATAAGGTACGCCCTGGTAGCTTGACTGGCCTGCGCCAGAAGGGTGAAGGGGTTGCAATAAAATGGTGGCTGCGACTGTTTAATAAAAACACAGCACTCTGCAAACACGAAAGTGGACGTATAGGGTGTGACGCCTGCCCGGTGCCGGAAGATTAAATGATGGGGTGCAAGCTCTTGATTGAAGTCCCGGTAAACGGCGGCCGTAACTATAACGGTCCTAAGGTAGCGAAATTCCTTGTCGGGTAAGTTCCGACCTGCACGAATGGCGTAACGATGGCCACACTGTCTCCTCCCGAGACTCAGCGAAGTTGAAGTGTTTGTGATGATGCAATCTCCCCGCGGCTAGACGGAAAGACCCCATGAACCTTTACTGTAGCTTTGCATTGGACTTTGAACCGATCTGTGTAGGATAGGTGGGAGGCTTTGAAGCGTGGACGCTAGTTCACGTGGAGCCGTCCTTGAAATACCACCCTGGTTTGTTTGAGGTTCTAACCTTGGTCCGTGAATCCGGGTCGGGGACAGTGCATGGTAGGCAGTTTGACTGGGGCGGTCTCCTCCCAAAGTGTAACGGAGGAGTTCGAAGGTACGCTTGGTACGGTCGGACATCGTACCTAAAGTGCAATGGCAAAAGCGTGCTTAACTGCGAGACCGACAAGTCGAGCAGGTGCGAAAGCAGGACATAGTGATCCGGTGGTTCTGAATGGAAGGGCCATCGCTCAACGGATAAAAGGTACTCTGGGGATAACAGGCTGATACCGCCCAAGAGTTCATATCGACGGCGGTGTTTGGCACCTCGATGTCGGCTCATCTCATCCTGGGGCTGTAGCCGGTCCCAAGGGTATGGCTGTTCGCCATTTAAAGAGGTACGTGAGCTGGGTTTAAAACGTCGTGAGACAGTTTGGTCCCTATCTGCCGTGGGCGTTGGAATCTTGACGGGGGCTGCTCCTAGTACGAGAGGACCGGAGTGGACGTACCGCTGGTGTACCTGTTGTCTCGCCAGAGGCATCGCAGGGTAGCTATGTACGGAAGAGATAACCGCTGAAAGCATCTAAGCGGGAAACTCGCCTGAAGATGAGGATTCCCTGGAGGCTTGACCTCCTTGAAGGGTCGTTCGAGACCAGGACGTTGATAGGCTGGGTGTGGAAGCGCAGTAATGCGTTAAGCTAACCAGTACTAATTGCCCGTAAGGCTTGATCCTATAACCAGTGTGTTTTAGCCTGGTGAGTCAATCGCCTTGTGCCGATACAGCACAACCCAACGCTACAAAACTACATCCCGAATTGGTGAGGTTGACCGCGTCAGCCTCACAACCCCTCATGCCTGGTGACCATAGCGAGCTGGAACCACCCCTTCCCATCCCGAACAGGTCCGTGAAACAGCTCCGCGCCGATGATAGTGCGGATACCCGTGTGAAAGTAGGTCATCGCCAGGCTCTTATAATGCAGAACCCCTCAGCTCATTCGAGCTGAGGGGTTTTTGCTTTTGGGGCGCTGAAACGTTAGAAAGCGCACCCTAGCCCCGGCGCGGTGTTGTTGCGCGCTGATTCGAGGGTACCGGAGCATTCCGGGCATTCAGCGCTTCTGATATGTTCTTTCCCAAGCTTCGGCCGGGACCGAAGCGACGCAGTCTGCCGCATGCAATTTGCGGCAAGCAGTACGTAATACCAAAGCCCGATGCGAAGCAGCATTGCGGCGGATTCAGAGAGGCAGGGGGTCACATGGCGGCCAGGTGGTATCGGCTTGTTTTGACTGGCGTGGCGGTCGCGCTGACGTTGGCGGGATGCGCATCGACGCAGGTCAGTCCGCCATCGGATCCGTCGAAGATGGCTGCGGCCTCCGCCATCGATTGCAAGGTCTTCGCGGCCCGTGTCGCGTCTCAGAAAAGCCATCCCGCTGATGACCCGGTGTCCGATGCAGTGACCGTCGCCAACGATCAAGCTATCGAGGCGGAAGCTGGCGACGACGGGGATACAGCACCGGCGCCGCTCCTGGCGCACCTTCCCAGATTCTCCGCTGCGTCCTTGAAGAGCCGCCTGCCAGTCGGGTGGCAGCCATGGACGATCAACCGGAACAAGACGCCGACGCGTTACACGCTCGCGGAAGTGGACGAACGCGTCGTCGTCCACGCCCAGGCCGACAGCTCGGCCTCAGGCCTCTACGTGCCCTTGCGTGACCGCGATGCGGGTGTGCTGCGCTGGACGTGGAAGACCAATGGCATTATCCGCAATGCTGACAACGGCCAGGGGCAGCGTGAAGATGCCCCGTTACGCCTGTTTGTCGCATTCGATGGCGACAAGGGCAGTCTGTCGCTCAAGGATCAACTGATGTACGAGATGGCCCGCCTGACAACGGGCCGCGAGATGCCGTACGCAACCCTGATGTATATCTGGGGGGGCAAGCGGGCGGAAGGCACCGTGCTGTCGAATCCGCATACCGATCGAGTGCGCATGATCGTGGTAGATGCCGGCACGAAGCACACCAATGAGTGGCGTTGCCACGAGAGGGATCTGCGTGCCGACTACCGTAAGGCCTTCGGCACTGACCCGGGCCAGGTCATCGCCGTTGGCATCATGACCGATACAGACAATACACGGAGCACGGCAGAGTCCTGGTACGGCGACATCGCCCTGGACTGATCGTCGCCTCCGTTACAGGCCCCCCACGGGCTCGCTGAGCGCCAGCACGGCGAACGACGCAAGCCAGTGCCTTGCGACATAGTCGCCTTGCACGGCCTGCGGCAGTGACGCTTCAATATGGTCCGACCACGCGCGCACAGCGAGCGGACGCAGCTCCTCGGGCAATGCGGGCTCCAGCATGCGCCAGCACCACGCACGTGACAGGTTGAGTCCGTCGAGGTGCGTCATCTTCGGATCGCTGCGGTCCGCGACGGCAACCGGCGTGAGCCAGTTGGCCAGTTCCGTGCGTGTCGGGGCAAACAATTCCCACCATTCCGAAAAGGCACATCCGTCCATGACGGCGTGCATCAGGACCGCCTCCGTCAGTCCGCCCGACAGGAATTCGTCGCCGCCCGGCTCATAACGCGCAGGATAGCGCTGATCGTGGCCGAACCAGCGGTGCGCGCGACGGACAATTGCGCGGCGCAGTGCGTGATGCTGATCCGTGCGCGCATAGCTCAACGCCATGACCAGCGCGAACGCGCTGTTGAAGTGCGTGCCGGTGCGGACGGGGAAGTCCGCCACATCCAGATAGTCGATGAGTTGCTGGGCAAGGTGGCGCGCTAGCGGTGCACAGCTTTCGGCCCATCGGGCGATCTGCGCATCGTGTGTGCCAGCTGCCTGCAGTTCAGCCTGCAGCCGCAGCAGCCAGGCCCAGCCATAAGGCCGTTCGAACGTGCGCGACGCCGGTTGCTGGAAGTACGCCAGTTCGGTGCCGATCGACTCGGGCTGGAACTGCCGTTCGAGCATGGCCCGGATCCGCGGTGAATCGTTCAAGTCCGGGCAGAGCAAGAGCAGGCGCACCAGCAGCCAGTGCATGTGCACGCTAGAGTGCCAGTCATAGCTGCCGCAGAACACGGGATGCAGCAACGCGGGATCGAGCGGCTCGTCCGGCCGCGTCAGCATGTGGTCCAGCTTGTACGGGTAGCGGCGCCCGATGTTCTCAAGCGCTACGCGCGCAAATCCATCTGCGATGTCCAGGTCCAATGCGATGCGAGCCATGGCTGTCGTGCTCGCTCAGGCCCGGGGCAGCCACTTCTCCACCAGCTTCACAAAGAATGTCGATCCGACAGGCAGCAGTTCGTCGTTGAAGTCGTAGCTAGGGTTGTGCAGCATGCACGGCCCCATGCCGTGGCCGGATTCGCGATGCGCGCCGTCGCCATTGCCGATGAACAGGTAGCAGCCGGGCTTTTCCTGCAGCATGAACGAGAAATCCTCGGCGCCCATCGTCGGCTCGACATCGGCATTGACGTTGTCTAAACCGACCAGTTCGGCCGCCACGCCGGCGGCAAACTCTGCCTCGGCGGCGCTATTGATTGTCGGCGGATAGTTGCGGTGAAACTCGTAGTCGACCGTGCAATCGAAGGCCGATGCCACGGCACGCGCGACTTCCTCCATGCGCCGCTCGATCAGGTCGAGCACGGGCACCGTAAAGGTACGCACCGTGCCGCCGATCCACGCCTGGTCCGGCACGATATTGGTCGCGTCGCCGGCATGGAACTGCGTGACCGAGATCACGGCCGTGTCGATCGGCCGCTTGTTGCGCGTGATGATGCCCTGCAATGCCGACACGATCTGTGCGGCGGTGAACACCGGATCGCTGCCGTTGTTGGGCATGGCTGCGTGCGCGCCCTTGCCGCGCACGACAATGCGAAATTCATTGCTCGATGCCATCAGCGGGCCGGCGCGCGTACCGAATGCGCCGACCGGCATGCCAGGCCAATTGTGCATGCCGAACACCGCATCGCACGGGAAGCGCTCGAACAGGCCATCCTTGATCATCTCGCGCGCGCCGCCACCGCCTTCTTCGGCCGGCTGGAAGATCAGGTTGATAGTTCCGTCGAAGTTGCGATGCTCGGCCAGATAGCGCGCCGCGCCCAGCAGCATCGCAGTGTGGCCGTCGTGGCCGCACGCGTGCATGCGGCCATCATGCTGCGAGCGATGGCCGAACGTGTTGGCTTCCTGCAGCGGCAGCGCGTCCATGTCGGCGCGCAGGCCAATGCTGCGTGCGCTGTTGCCCTGGCGGATCACGCCGACCAGGCCTGTCTTGCCGAGTCCGCGATGGACTTCGATGCCCCAGGATTCCAGGTTGCTCGCCACCACGTCGGCGGTGCGTTGTTCCTGGAAACACAACTCGGGATGCGCATGGATGTCGCGTCGGATCGTGCGGATGTCGGCTTGCGCCTGCAGGATTTCGGGAATGAGCTTCATGGTGCCGGAGACCCTACGACTGTCGATGGATACCGCGATCATACGACGCCGGCCCGCAAAGCGCCAAAGCGGGCCGATTCCAAGCCTTCGCCAAATTGTATGGACATCTGCGCGATGCCGCGGTGCAAGACGAGTGGGTGGGTTTCCCCCAATGCCAGCTTTCACCGGCTGCTGGAACAGTTCATGCTTGAAGTGCCCGGCCGGCAATACCGTCGCATCCCTGATGCCTGACCGCACCAAAATGCAGCGCTCTTTCGTGTGATGCTGCGGCGCGTCCATTGCCGATCCTAACGTCTGCTTCATCTGTTCCTGGGAGAATTGCGCGATGTCCCTTCGCACAATCAAGAAGGCATTTGGTGCTGTCGCGGTAGCCGGGGCCATGAGCCTTGTGCTGGCCGGCGCGGCACAGGCCGCTGACCTCAAGCTTGCCATGAGTTCGCCGCCGACCTCGATGGATCCGCACTTCTACAATCTGTTTTCGAACATCAACGTGTCTGAACACGTGTTCGAGACGATGATCAAGATGGACCCCGACAGCCGCATCATTCCCGGCCTCGCGGAGTCGTGGAAGATGATCAACAACCTGACCTGGGAATTCAAGATCCGCAAGGGCGTGAAGTTCCATGACGGCTCCGAGCTGACCACCGAGGACATCGTCTGGTCGCTGGACCGGCCGGCCACCATTCAGAACAGTCCCGGCAAGTTCGACGTCTACACCAAGGCGATCATCAACAAGAAGGTGATCGACAAGTACACCATCCAGCTCACTACCAACCAGCCGTATCCGCTGATGCTGAACGACCTCACGTCGATCTTCGTCGTGCAGAAGAAGGCCACGCAAGGGTTGAGTTCGGATGACTTCGCCCAGGGCAAGGGCATGATCGGCACCGGCCCGTTCAAGTTCGTGAGCTACGCGCGCGACGACCGGGTCGAACTGGTGCGCAATCCCGATTACTGGGGCCCGAAGCCCGCGTGGGACAAGGTGACGCTGCGCTTCATTCCCAATCCGGCCACGCGCCTCGCGGCGCTGCTGTCCGGTGATGTGCAGGCGATCGAGAACGTGCCGACGCCGGATCTGCCGAAGGTGCGCAACGATCCCAAGTTGTCGTTCTTCTCCAAGATTTCGCACCGCGTGATCTACCTGTACTTCGATGCCAAGCGTGACAAGTCGCCGTACGTCACGACCAAGGAAGGTCAGCCGATGGACAAGAACCCGCTGAAGGATGCGCGCGTGCGCAATGCCATCAGCATGGCCATCAACCGGCAGGGCATCAAGGACCGACTGATGGAAGGCCTGTCCGAGCCGACCAACAATCTCGTGCCGCCCACGCTGTTCGGTTATAACCCGAACCTCAAGACGGTCAAGTACGATCCCGAGGGCGCGAAGAAGCTGCTCGCGGAAGCGGGGTATCCGAATGGCTTTGGCGTGACGCTGCACACGCCTAACAACCGCTACGTCAACGACGAGAAGATTGCGCAGACCATCGCGCAGAACCTCACGCGCGTCGGCATCGCGACGAAGGTGGAAGGCATGCCGATGGCGACGTATTCGTCCAAGGGCATCAAGCACGAATGGTCGTTCGGCTTGCTCGGCTGGGGCGCACAGACCGGAGAAGTCAGCTCGCCGCTGCGCGCGCTGCTGGCGTGCGAGGACAGCAAGAAGGGCTTCGGCACCACTAACTGGGGCGAATATTGCAATCCGAAGATGGATGTGGTGCTGGAGAAGGCGCTGGCCACGGTCGATGACAACGAGCGTTCCAAGCTGCTGCAGGAAGCCACTGCCATTGCTATCAACGACGGCGGTATCATCCCGATCCACCAGCAGGTGACCACCTGGGCCACGCAGAAGGGTATCGTCTATATTCCGCGCACCGACGAACGCACCTATGCGCACAACTTCAAGCCGCAGTAAGCGGCGCCATTCGGTCGCCTGCGGGTAGTGCTCGCGGCAACGTACACCATGCGGGCCGTGCCTGGGACGGGCGCGGGGCTGGCCCGGCGCGACCCGCAGCGGTGTGCGAAAGGAAGTGGTTCAATATGCTGGTTTTCATCATCCGGCGGCTGATGCAGAGCGTGGTTGTGCTCTTCATCATGTCGCTGCTCGTCTTTCTCGGCGTCTTCGCCATCGGCAACCCGGTCGACATCCTGATCAATCCGCAAGCGGATCAGGAGGACATCCGGCGCACCATTGCCGCGCTCGGGCTCGACAAACCGCTGTGGGAGCAGTATCTGGTCTTCTTGCAGAACGCCTTGCACGGCAAGCTGGGGATCTCGTTCGCTCATGGCACGCCCGCGCTCAAGCTGATCTTCGAGCGCATGCCTGCGACGCTTGAGCTGGCCGTATGCGCGATCCTGCTGGCCATTGTTCTGGGCATTCCGCTGGGGCTTTGGGCAGGCCTGCGCCCGAATGGCATCGCCGGCAAGTCGATCATGACGGTATCGATTCTCGGCTTTTCGCTACCGACGTTCTGGGTCGGGCTGATGCTGATCATGGTGTTCGCGGTGCAGCTCGGCTGGCTGCCTTCGAACGGACGCGGCGAGACCGTGCGCGTGCTTGGCGTGCCGCTGAGCTTCCTGACCGTCGATGGCATCCGCCACCTGATCCTGCCGGCGGTGACGCTGTCGCTGCTCAATATCGCGATGGTGATTCGCCTGACGCGCGCGGGTACGCAGGAGGCGATGCTGCAGGATTACGTGAAGTTTGCCCGTGCAAAGGGACTGTCCAATACGCGCATCGTCGGCGTGCATGTGCTCAAGAACATCATGATCCCGATCGTGACGGTGATCGCACTGCAGTTCGGCTCTATCATCGCGTTCGCGATCGTGACCGAATCGATCTTCGCGTGGCCCGGCATGGGCAAGCTGATCATCGATTCGATCCAGCTGCTCGACCGGCCCGTCATCGTTGCGTACCTGATGGTGATCGTGACGCTGTTCATCCTGATCAATCTGGCGGTGGACATCCTCTACAGCGTGCTCGATCCGCGCGTGCGCATTGCCGACAACAAGGGCTGAGCCATGACTGCCGTAACCGCAGACAAACCGAAAGCCGCGCACGAGCAGACGCCGTTCCGCCGCTTCGCTGCCGAATTCCTGTCCAGCAAGATTGCCGTGGCCGGGCTGATCACGCTGATCACAGTGATCCTGATCGCGATCTTCGCGCCATGGTTGGCGCCGCAGAATCCGTATGACCTTGCCACGCTCGACGTGCTCGACGCACGCCTCGCGCCCGGCGAGCAGGCCGGCAACGGCATGACGTTCGTGCTGGGCTCCGACGAGCAGGGGCGCGACATTCTGTCCGCGGTCATGTACGGGCTGCGCATCAGCATAGGCGTAGGTGTGGTCAGCACGGTCATCGCGCTGATACTGGGCGCGACGCTGGGCCTGTTGGCTGGCTTCCTCGGCGGACGTACCGAAGCGTTCATCATGCGCGTCGCCGACCTGCAGCTCTCGTTCCCGCCAATCCTGCTCGCGCTGATCCTGCTGGCCTTTCTGCGGCCGGGCATCGGCAACATCGTGATCGCGCTCGTGGCGGTGCAATGGGCCTACTATGCGCGCACCACGCGCAGCGCAGCACTCGTAGAACGCCGCAAGGAATACATCGAAGCCGCGACATGCCTCGGCCTGCCGCCGGGCCGCATCATGTTCCGACATCTGCTGCCAAACTGCCTGCCGCCGCTGATCGTGATCGCGGCGCTGCAGGTGGCATCGGCCATCACGCTCGAAGCGACGCTGTCATTCCTCGGGCTCGGCGTGCCGATCACCGAGCCGTCGCTCGGTTCGCTGATTTCCAATGGCCAGCAGTACATGCTGTCCGGCAAGTACTGGATCAGCTTCTTCCCGGGCATTGCGCTCGTCATCACCATCGTGGCCATGAATCTGGTGGCCGACCAGTTGCGCGACGTGCTGAACCCGCGCCTGCAGACGCAATAGGGAGGGGAGGGCAACATGGCACAACCTACCCTGGTGGTGGAACACCTCAAGACGCAGTTCTTCACGCGCGGCGGCATCGCCAAAGCGGTCGACGACGTGTCGTTCACGGTCGGCCGCGGCGAGATCATGGGCCTGGTCGGCGAATCGGGCTCCGGCAAGTCGATGACGGGCTATTCGATCATGGGCCTGATCGATCCGCCCGGCAAAGTCGTGGACGGTCGCATCGCGCTGACCAGCCGCGACGGCGTCACGCGCGACCTGCGCGCGCTCACGCCGGCACAGCAGCGCGATGTGCGCGGCAACCGCATCGCGATGATCTTCCAGGACCCGATGATGACGCTGAACCCGGTCCTGCGCATCGACACGCAGATGATCGAGGCGGTGATGGCGCATGACAATGTCAGCAAGCCTGCGGCGCGCGAGCGGGCGCGCAATGCGCTCGCTCGCGTGGGCATCCCGTCGCCGGACGAACGACTGCTCGCCTATCCGCACCAGTTCTCGGGCGGCATGCGCCAGCGCGTGGCGATCGCCATTGCGCTGCTGAACAAGCCTGACCTGATCATCGCCGATGAGCCGACCACGGCGCTGGATGTGACCATCCAGGGCCAGATCCTGTACGAGATGCAGACGCTGTGCCGCGAATCGGGCACGGCGCTGATCTGGATCACGCATGATCTGTCGGTGGTCGCGGGACTGGCCGACTCGGTCTGCGTGATGTATGCGGGCAAGATCGTCGAGTCGGGTGATGTGCGGCAGGTTCTCGAGCGCCCCGAGCATCCGTACACGCACGGGCTGATCAGCTCGGCGCCTTCGCGCAATCCGCGCGGCGCGCCATTGAAGCAGATTCCCGGCATGACGCCGTCGCTGCTGAACTTGCCCGGTGGTTGCTCGTTCCGCGAGCGCTGTCCCAACGCCACCGAGGTGTGCAGAACGGACCCGCCGCTGGAGACCGCGCCCGACGGCAGGCGGCTGCGTTGCTTCCATCCGATGCTGACACAGCAGGAGGCGGCATGAGCGAAACGGACCTCGATATGCCAGCCATGATAGAAGGGACTTCGCAGCCCGTTACGCCACCAGCGCCGCTGCTGGAGTTGCGCGGCGTTTCCAAGCGCTTCGTCAAATCGCTTGATACGGCGGCGCGCATCGCAAACCTGTTCGGTGCACATGCGCGCGAAGAGGTGGTGCATGCGGTCGACCGCGTTGACCTGAGCATCCGTACGGGCGAGGTGGTGGGGCTCGTGGGCGAGTCGGGCTGCGGCAAATCCACGCTCGGCCGCATGGCTGTGGGCCTGCATACGCTGAGCGAGGGCGAGCGGTTCTGGCGCGGTACTAACCTCGATCACCTGCCGCTCGAGAAGCGCCGCGAGAAGCAGCTCGCGATCCAGATGATCTTCCAGGACCCGTATGCCTCGCTCAATCCGCGGCTGCGCGTGATCGACATCGTCGGCGAGGCGCCGGTCGTGCACGGCATGATCGCGCGCGGCGAGCAGAAGGCCTATGTGGAAGACATGCTCGTGCGTGTGGGGATGGATCCGACCGTGCTGCGCCGCTTCCCGCACCAGTTCTCAGGTGGCCAGCGCGCGCGCATCGGCATTGCCCGCGCGCTGGCGGTGAAGCCAGAGTTCCTCGTGTGCGATGAATCGGTCGCGGCGCTCGACGTATCGATCCAGGCCCAGGTGCTGAACCTGTTCATGGGGCTGCGCCAGGAACTGAACCTGACCTACCTGTTCATCAGCCACGACCTCGGGGTGGTCAAGCACATCAGCGACCGCGTGGTGATCATGTACCTGGGGCGCGTGGTGGAGTCGGCGCCGACCGAGCAGGTATTCGCTGCACCGAACCATCCCTATACGCAGGCCTTGCTGGCCGAGGCGCCGAAGCTCGAAGTCGGCAAAAAGACCTATGTGGCGATCCGTGGCGAGATCCCGTCGCCATTGAATCCGCCGACGGGCTGCCACTTCCATCCGCGCTGCCCGCATGCGATGCCGCGTTGCACGACCGAACAGCCGCTGTTGAAGGAGATCGCGCCGGGCAGGCTATCGGCGTGTCACCTGAACGATATGGCGTAGATCGATCCAGCGATCCTCTTGTTTTCTCCCTCTCCCATTAAGGGGGGAGGGAGAAAGCCGCGTGATTCGCAGCCACTCAGCGAATCACCTGCCCCTTCGAGTTGATGATCGTCATCTCCACGAACTTCGACCCGACATGGTTTTCGGGCGTGAAGTTGACGATGAATCCGCCCAGATCGAAATTGTGCATGCCTTCCAGCGCCGCAACGAGCCGTTCGCGCGTCAGGTCCTTGCCGGCGCGGCGCAGGCCCTCCGTAAAAGCCTTCGCGGCGACAAAGCCCTCGATGCCGACGTAGTCGAAATCGTCCGGCTTGCCCGTGGCCTGCAACAGCCGCAGGTATTCACGCACGACCGGCAGTGTGGCGTTGCCCGGATGCGGCATGACCTGAGAGATGATCACGCCGCTGCCACGCGGGCCGAGTTCGCGCGCGAGCGCCTGCGTGCCCACATAGGACACGTTGTAGAACTGGCCGTTGTAGCCCCGGCGTAGCGCTTCCTTCACGAAGGCGCCGGCCGTGCGGTAGGCGCTGATCAGCACGACCGCGTCGGGCTGGGCTTTCATCGTGCCCTGCATGGCGTCGCCGATTTCCGCGGTATTGCGGACCACGGATTCGCGCGCAACGATCTGCACGCTGTTGTCCGCTGACGATTGCAGTGCGCGGGCCAGGCCCTCCAGCCCGGCCTTGCCGTAGGCGTCGTCGTTGTACACCACGGCGACGCGCTTGAGCCCGGTGGTGCGGATCTGCCGAACGATGGCGGCGGTTTCCTCGTTGAAGCCGGCTCGCACGTGGAAGATGTTGCGCAGGCGCGGATCGCGCAGCGATTGCGCGCCGGAGTAGGGCGCAAAGAACGGCACACCGGCCTGGGTGGCAATCGGCAGCGACGCCTCGGCGTTGTCAGTGCCGACATAGCCAAACAGCGCGAACACGCGGTTCTCGCCGATCAGCTTGCGCGTGTTGGCCGCCGCGGTTTCGGGCTCGTTGTAGTCCTCCAGCGTCTGCAACTCGATCCGGCGGCCGTAGATGCCGCCCTGGCGGTTGACGGACTCGAAGTACAGGCGCGCGCCGGCGCCCATCTGCTTGCCCAGTGCCGCCGTCTGCCCGCTCAGCGCAGCCGACTGGCCCAGCACGATCGCGTCGGCCGTCACGCCGGTTTCCGCTGCGACGGCGGCGCCCGCAGCGCCGCAAAAGCCGATGGCGCATGCCACCAGCAGGCCGGCGAAACGCCTGGCCTTGACCCCGTTCAGATCAGACATGAAACCCCGCAAGAAAAGTCAGGTTGGATACCCATGCGCCACCCGGGCCGGTCTGCGCCGACGTCGGTTCCCCGTTGGCCCGCATGCGCTGGCCGCGAGCCGGTTCAGGCCGCGGGACGCGGGCGGGACAACGAGGCCTTTCCGGCCAGGACCGGAACGCGCCGCTGCATCATAATCGAATACAATCCGACCAGAAACCGTCCTGTCCGCCGTGGTTTTCCCGGTAGTGACAGGCATCCGGCCCATCCCCCTGGCCATTCGCCCCGATCGCACCCAGCCGCCTTCCTGCCCGCCCGGAGATTCCATGGCTTCCCGCATTGTCCGCGCCGCCTGCCCGCATGATTGCCCCGACACCTGTGCCTTGCTCGTCACCGTCGAGGACGGCCGCGCCATCAAGGTCAACGGAGACCCGGATCACCCGGGCACGCAGGGCGTGCTGTGCACCAAGGTGTCGCGCTATACCGAGCGCACCTATCACCCTGACCGCCTGTTGACGCCGATGCGCCGCGTCGGGCGCAAGGGCGAGGGCAAGTTCGAGCCGATTTCCTGGGACGAAGCACTTGACGAAGTCGCCACGCGGCTCAATGCCATTGCCGTGCGCGATCCGCAGGCGATCGTGCCGTACAGCTACGCCGGCACCATGGGGCTGGTGCAGGGCGAGAGCATGGCCGCGCGCTTCTTCCACAAGCTCGGCGCCTCGCTGCTCGACCGCACGATCTGCGCGAGTGCCGGCGCCACGGCGCTGCGCTACACCTATGGCGCGAGCGTCGGCATGGACATGGAAAACGTCGTCGATGCGAAGCTCGTGATCATCTGGGGCGGCAACCCGATCGCCTCGAACCTGCACTTCTGGACGCGCGCGCAGGAGGCCAAGCGCCGCGGCGCGACGCTGGTGGCGATCGACCCGTACCGCTCGCTGACCGCCGAGAAGTGCCACCACCATATTGCGCCGATGCCGGGCACGGACGGCGCGCTGGCGCTGGCCATCATGCACGTGCTGATCCGCGACGACCTGCTCGACCACGACTACATCGCGCAGCACACGCTCGGCTTCGACGCGCTGCGCGAGCGCGCGCAAGCGTATTCGCCAGCCCGCGCCGCGGAAATCTGCGGGATTCCGGTGGAGGACATTGAATGGCTGGCCGGCCTCTACGGCATGCTGGCGGTACGTGAGCGCCAGCCGGTGGCGATCCGCCTGAACTACGGCATGCAGCGCGTGCACGGTGGCGGGCAGGCGGTGCGCGCGGTCGCGTGCCTGCCTTCGCTGGTTGGTGCGTGGCGGCATCCGGCGGGCGGGCTTCAGCTCTCGACGTCGGGATTCTTCCCGGTCAACGACCGGGCCTTGCAGCGGCCTGACCTGCTGCCAGCCGGCCGGCTGCCGCGCACGGTCAACATGAGCACGATCGGCGACGCGCTGCTGGACGTGGGGGCGCCGGGCAAGCCGCGCCTCGAAGCCGTGGTGGTCTACAACAGCAACCCGGTGGCCGTGGCGCCGCAATCGGGCAAGGTGGCCGAGGGCTTTGCGCGCGAGGACCTGTTCACGGTCGTGCTGGAGCAGTTCCGCACCGATACGGCGGACTACGCCGACATCCTGCTGCCGGCCACCACGCAGCTCGAACACGTGGATGTGCACAAGGCCTACGGGCACACATACTTCCTCGCCAACAACGCCGCCATCGAGCCGATGGGCCAGGCCTTGCCGAACACCGAGATCTTCCGCCGCCTGGCGCAGCGCATGGGCTTCAGTGATCCCTGTTTTGCCGACAGCGATGAGCAGATCGCCGCGCAGGCCATTGTCCCGGGCGACCAGCGCGCACAGGGCATCACGTGGGAATCGCTGAAGGAGAAGGGCTGGCAGAAGCTGTCGCTGCCGAGCGCGCCGTTCGCGCACGGCGGTTTTCCGACTGCGTCCGGCAAGTGCGAGTTCTATTCCGAAGCCATGCGTAGCGCGGGCCTCGATCCGGTGCCGGACTATGTAGCGCCGTACGAGGCACCTTCGTCCGCACCGGAACTGGCTGGCAAGTATCCACTGGCGATGATCTCGCCGCCCGCGCGCAACTTCCTGAACAGCTCCTTTGTCAACGTCGACAGCCTGCGCGCGACCGAGGGCGAGCCGCACCTGGACATCCACCCCGCCGATGCGGATGCGCGCGGCATTGCCAACGGCGCCCTGGTGCGCGCGTTCAACGACCGCGGCAGCATGCTCGCGCGCGCACGGGTGACCGACCGTGCGCGGCGCGGGCTGGTGGTGGGCCTGTCGATCTGGTGGAAAAAACTGGCGCCGGACGGCAAGAACGCCAACGAGCTGACCAGCCAGCGCCTGACGGATCTGGGCCGCGCGCCCGTGTTCTACGATTGCCTGGTCGAGGTGGAGGCATGGCAGGAAGTCGGCGAGGCAGCGGCGGCTGCCTCATGATGCAGTGATGGACTGGAAAAAGGTTCGCCGGCGGACGGCGGGCATCCTTGCAGCGGCGGGGCTGACGCTGGCGGTGGCCGGCTGTGACACGCTCGGCTATTACTACCAGTCCATCGGCGGCCATCTTGGCGTGATGGCGCAGGCGCAGGCGCTCGACGATGCCATTGCCCGCGCACAGGCGTCCAACGACACGCGCCTTGCTCAGCGCCTGGGGCTCGCGCGCCAGATCCGGGACTATGCCTCGCGCGAGTTGAAGCTGCCCGACAACGGCAGCTACCGCCGCTATGCCAACCTCCATCGGCCCTATGTCGTGTGGAGCGTGTTCGCGACGCCGGAATTGTCGATGGCGCTGCACAAGTGGTGCTTCCCGATCGTCGGCTGCATCAGCTACCGCGGCTATTACGCGCAGGGCGATGCCGAACAATATGCCGCCGGCCTGCGCCGCGAGGGCCTGGAAACCTATGTGGCCGGTATCCCGGCCTATTCCACGCTCGGCTATTTTGACGATCCGCTGCTGAACACCTTCCTGTACCTGCCAGAAGGGGAGCTGGCGCGGATGATCTTCCACGAACTGGCGCACCAGGTCGTGTACGTGCGCAACGACACGCCCTTCAACGAGTCCTTCGCGACCGCAGTCGAAATGGCCGGCGTCGAGCGCTGGCTTCGCGACGAGGCGTCCGAGGATGCTCGCGCGAGTTACCGGCAGTACGACAACCGGCGCAAGCAGTTCCGGGCCCTGCTGCTCGATACGCGCGACCGGCTCGACGCCATGTACCGTTCGGGCGCCGACGATGACGCCAAGCGCCGCGGCAAGAACGAGATCTTTGACAGCCTGCGGCACCGGTACGCCGCGTTGCGTACGGAGTGGGGCGGCTACAGCGGCTACGACCGCTGGTTCGACCAGCCGTTGACCAATGCGCACCTGGCCGCCGTGGCGACGTACCAGCAATGGGTGCCCGCGTTCTCCGCACTGCTCGACAGCGTGGGCGGCGACTGGACGCGGTTCTATGCCGAAGTGCAGCGCATCGGCGACCTGCCGGAAGCCGAGCGCCACGCCGCGCTGAGCAAGCTGGCCCCGCCGGCGGTGAACACGGGTACGCTAAACGCCGAAGATCACTCATCGGGCGTGGGCAAGTTCGGCCACTGACCGGACACGGGCCAAATCAGACGCCGGTAGGCCGCTTCATGTGGCAGGCGGACGGCAAGTCGAGTGCCTGTGCCGGCGTCACGCTGTTCAGGCGGAAGCCGTACTGCGTGCCTTCGGCGCCGACCTTGACGGTCTTGCCGTCCACAGGCGCCACGGTCGACACCACCTGCGGCAGCAGTAGCTGATGATCGCTCTTGCGCATCGTGACCTCGCCCAGCGCCGTCTTCATCTTCATGCCTTCGAGTGCCATCGCGATTTTCGTCGGCTCATCGGTGCCAGCGCGGCGTATCGCCTCGGTCACGAGCTGCACCGACACCAGCACGCGCGGCGTAAAGTATTCGCCGGCGGCGGTCTGCTTCACGCGCGCCGCGAGCGCGGACAGTGCCGGATCTTCCGTATTGGGCAGCCATTCCGACACCCATGTGAGCTTGCCGCTTTTCGCCTGCGACACCGCCAGCACCGTACCGGGCGCGCCGCCGCCGCTGTGGTTCAGGTAGCGCGGGTCATAGCCGATGTCGCCGGCGGCCTTGATCAGCAGGCTCAGGTCCTGGCCCCAGTTGCCCGTGACGATGGTGTCGGCGCCACTCGCCTTGATCTTGCTGACATAGGGTGCGAAGTCCTTGACCTTGCCGAGCGGGTGCAGCGTGGCGCCGACGAACTGCGTGTCCGGACGCGCAGTGGCGATCATCTGCTGGCCCAGCGCCGCCCATACCCGCCCGTGCGCATAGTCCTGGTTCAGCAAGTAAAGCTTGTGGATGTCCTTCTGCTCGCGCGTGAAGTCCGCCAGCGCGCGCATCTTCATGGACGTGTTGGCCTCAGTCGCGAAATGCCAGAAGCTGCAGCGCGCGCCGGTCAGGTCCGGATCGATCGACGCGTAGTTGACGATCAGGATGCGTCGATCGGGGTTGCGCTCGTTGTGGCGCGTGGCGGCTTCGACCAGTGCCGTGACCACCGAAGAACCCGATCCGCCCGTGAACACGACCTTTACCCCGGCATCGATCGCACTTTGCAGCGCCGACAGACTATCCTGCGCGGACAGCTTGTTGTCGTAGCTCGTCAGCTCATACTTGCGGCCGAGTACGCCGCCCTGCGCATTGGCATCGTCGATCGCGAACTTCAGGTTGGCCTGGAAGATCTCGCCGACATTGGCCAGCGGACCGGAGAGCTGGTCGATAAACGCGACTTTGATTGGCGCGTCCTGAGCCGCGGCCAATGCTGGCAGCAGGGCCAAGGCCGTGGTGGCCAGCAGGCGGGCCAGGGGACGCTTGCGCGCGCCGGTTGATCTGTGCGTTGACGGGGTGGACTGCATCAGGTGTCTCCTCCTGTGTCGATGAAGAATCCGGGTGGCGCCGTGTTCCCGGCGCGTTATTACCAGGTGTCGATGAAGCGGCGGTCCTCGCCAGTGCGCCGCCCGAGGCTGCGGGGCGGCACCGAGGCGAGGCCGCGCAACAGCCAGCGGCGCGTGTCGGCAGGGTCGATCACGGCGTCGATCTCGAGGTGGCTCGCCATGTTCAGTGCGCGGCCGCGTTGGTACGCGGCATCGACCATGCGCGCGAACAGCGCCTCGCGCTCGTCGGGGTCGGCCACGGCTTCCAGTTCCTTGCGGAAGCCGAGCCGGATCGAACCCTCCAGCCCCATGGCGCCAAATTCGCCGCTTGGCCACGCTGCCGTGAAGAACGGCGCGGCAAAGCTGCCGCCGGCCATCGCTTGCGCGCCGAGCCCGTAGCCCTTGCGCAGCACAACTGTGAAGAACGGCACGCGCAGCGCGCCGGCCACCACGAACAGGCGCGAGACGTGGCGCACCGTGGCGCTTTTCTCGGCCTGCGGGCCGACCATGAAGCCCGGTGTGTCGCACAGCGACAGGATCGGCAGGCCGTGCGCATCGCACAGCTGCATGAAGCGTGCGGCCTTGTCCCCGGCGGCGCTGTCGATCGCGCCGCCGAGGTGGCGCGGGTTGTTGGCGATGCAGCCGAACGCACGGCCTTCGATGCGGATCAGCGCGGTGATGATGCCGGTGCCGAACGCAGCGCGCAGTTCGAGCACGGAATCTGTGTCCGCCAGCGCGTGGATGACGGCACGCATGTCGTAGCTGCGCAGGCGGTTCTCGGGAATCGCATGGCGCAGATGGCGTGGGTCTTCGCCCCGCCAGCCGGGGGCATCGCCCTGGAAGTAGGCCAGGTAGCGGCGCGCGGTGTCGACAGCGGCCTGCTCGTCGTCGACGACGACATCGATGACGCCATTGGGCGCCTGCACGCCGACCGGGCCGACTTCCTCGGGTGCGTACACGCCGAGGCCGCCGCCCTCGATCATGGCCGGGCCGCCCATGCCGATGGTCGCGCTACGCGTGGCGATGATCACGTCGGCGCAGCCGAGCAGCGCCGCATTGCCGGCGAAGCAGCGCCCGTGCACGATCCCGACCAGCGGCACTTGGCCGGAAAGCCGCGCGAACTGGATGAACGAGGTGCAGTCGAGTCCAGCCACTACCGGCATGTCGGTGTCGCCGGGGCGGCCGCCGCCACCTTCGGCGAACAGCACCACCGGCAGTCGCCACTGCCGCGCCAGGGCGAGCATGCGGTCCAGTTTCTTGTGGCCGTAGTAGCCCTGCGTGCCGGCCAGCACCGTGTAGTCGTAGGCGAGGACCATGCAACGCGCGTCAGCATCGGGAAGCTGCGCCGCATTCACGGTGCCGATGCCGGTGACGATGCCATCGGCCGGCGTCGAGCGGATCAGGTCGTCTTCCGTGCGGCGCTGGCGCTGGGCCGCGATGGCCAGCGCGCCGTATTCGATGAAGGAGTCGGCGTCGCATAGTTGCGCGATGTTCTCGCGCGCGGTACGGCCGCCCTGTGCGTGGCGTTTTGCCACGGCAGCGTCGCGCGCGGCATCGTGGCCGAGTGCGTGGCGCTCGAGCGCTTCGCGCAGGTCGGCGCGGATATGCTCGAGATCAGCGGCGGCGCAGGCCTGCTCGGCATGGCCGGTGTCGTCGCCGGCTTCGATCAGCACCAGCGTGGCGCCGGCACGTACGGTGGCGCCGGCCTCCGTCCGCACGGCCAGCACGGTGCCGGCGGCTGGTGCCTCGACCGGGTGCTCCATCTTCATCGCTTCGATGACGGCTAGCGGCTGGCCACGGCGCACGGTGTCGCCCGGCTTCACATGGAGTGCGGCCAGCGCGCCGTCCATCGGCGCCTGCACGGCGAACGCATCGGTGGGCAGGTCATCCTCGTCGTCGGGGTCCTGCTCCGGGATCGCGGTTGCGGTGGCATGCAGCGCAGGATGATCGCTATCGGCTGCGGCGAGCGCAGGCAATGCATGGTCAAGGTATTGCGTGTGGACCGCGTTGCGCTGCACGGCGTCCTGTTGCAGCAAGTCCTGCAGCAGGCGCCGGTTGGTGTTGATGCCCTCGATGCGGAACTCGCACAGCGCGCGGTACGCCAGACCCAGCGCACGTGCGTAGTTGCCGCTGGGTTCGTGCACGATCAGCTTTGCGAGCAGCGAGTCGAAGCGCGGGTTGGCTGCCATGCCCGCGTAGCCCGCGCTATCGACCCGCACGCCGGGGCCGCTCGGCGCCTCGAACGCGGTGAGCGTGCCCGCGGCCGGGCGCAGGTTGCCCTGTCCGTCGAGATGTTCGGCATTGATGCGCAGCTGCACGGCAACGCCGCGCGGTACCGGCGCGCGTGCCATACTCAGTTGCGCGAGATCTGCGCCCATCGCAATGGCGAGTTGGGTTTGCACGAGATCCACGCCGGTGACCATCTCGGTCACGGTATGTTCGACCTGCAGGCGCGGGTTGGCTTCCATGAACCAGAACGCGGGCGGCTGGCCGTCGCGTTCCTGCACAAGGAATTCAAACGTGCCGATGCCCCGGTACGCGGCCGCGCGTGCCAGCGTGGCGGCAGCCTCGGCGAGGCGCGCGCGCGTCGCATCGTCGAGCGCGGGGCTGGGCGCGACTTCCACGAGCTTCTGGTGGCGGCGTTGCAGGCTGCACTCGCGTTCGCCGAGCGTGACGACTTGCTCATTGGTGTCCGCGACCACCTGAATTTCGATGTGGCGCGGCGCCGTGACGATCTGTTCGACATAGACCGCGCCGTTGCCGAATGCCGCCGTCGCTTCCGACGCGCAACGTGTCCATGCTTCGTCGATCTGCGCCACATCATGGACTGCACGCATGCCGCGTCCGCCGCCGCCGGCCAGCGCCTTGATCATCATGCCGGTACCGTTCGGCAGGTCGGCAAAGAAGGCATGTGCTTCGGCCAGCGTGGTGGGCCCGGTCGTTCCCGGCACCACTGGCACGCCATGTTCGCGGGCCAGTGCGCGCGCCCGCGCCTTGTCGCCGAAGAGCCGCAGCACATCGGGCGCCGGACCGACGAAGATCAGACCCGCGTCCAGACAGGCCTGCGCGAAGTCCGCGTTCTCGGACAGGAACCCATAGCCGGGATGAACTAGCTGGCAGCCGGCGCGCCGCGCGGCGGCAACCACCTGTTCGATATCGAGATAAGCGCGCGGACCGCTGCCGGGCAGCGCCACGGCATCATCGGCCTTGCGCACGTGCAGCGCGTCGCGGTCGTCCTCGCTGTGGATGGCCACGCTCGGCATGTCCAGGGCCGCTGCCGCGCGGGCGATGCGGATGGCGATTTCGCCGCGGTTGGCGATCAGGAGCTTCGGCGGATTCATGTCGGATAGCGGTGAGGCATGGGGCACCCGCCCCAGCATCGAAATGCGTGGGGCAGGCAGAGGGGATACAGCGTCAGCGCAGTGCGTCGGCCATCGGCACCAGGTCCTGCTTGCGCACCTTGCCGGTCGCCGTCAGCGGCAGCGCATCGACGATGTGAAGCTGCGGCACCTTGTAGACCGCCATGCTGCCGCGGCACCACGCGGTCAGCGCGGCTTCGTCGACGGTGCCGACGGCGTCGGGCTTGAGCATCACGAAGGCCACCGGCACCTGGCCGCGGTCCTCGTCGGGGCGCCCGACCACGGCCGAGCCAAGGATGGCCGGGTGCTGGCCGAGCATTGTTTCGATCTCGGCCGGGAACACGCTCATGCCGTTGACCTTGAGCATCTCCTTGCGCCGGCCCAGATAGTGCAGGTAGCCGTCGGTGTCGATCACGCCGATGTCGCCGGTGTGGAACCAGCCGTCGCGCAGCGATTCGCGTGTGGCCTCGGGCTTGTTCCAGTAGCCCTTGAGCAGCGTCGGCGTGCGCACGCACAACTCGCCCTCGGTGCCGAGCGGCAGCAGTTCGCCCGTGGCGAAGTCGCACACCTTGAATTCGGTGCCCGGCACCGGCAGGCCGACGAACACGGGCTGCGCGCGCAGGTCCATGTCGTTGTCCTGCATGCCGCAGGTGAACGTGTTGCAGGTCTGCGTTTCGGTCATGCCCCACGCGGTTTCAGCGATGGTGGCGCCGGTCAGCGCCTGCCAGCGGTGGCGGTAATCGAGGTTCAGCTTCTTGATGAACGACGACACGCCGACATGGCGCAGCGAGCGCAGATCGTAGTCGGCAACGCGCGGGTGGTCCATCACCTCGACGGCACTGTCGACGAGCATCGAAGCATTGGTGACCCGGTAGTGCTGCACGGCGGCCATGAAAGTCTGGGCGTCCCAGCGCGCCAGCAAAACCAGCGGTATGCCAAAGAAGACCGGGAAGATCAGGCACAGGTTCTCGCCCGCGATCCAGAACTCGGGGAAGAAGCCGAGCATGACGGAGTCGTCGGTCATGGGCAGTGCCACGGCGCCGAACGCGGCGGCCATGTCGACCATGTCGCCCTGCGTGTGGATGCAGCCCTTCGGCAAGCCTGTGGTGCCGCCGGTGTAGTTGAGCGCGGCCGGGGCATCGAGATCGGGAATTGCTTGTGGCGCCGGCGCGGTGCAGGTGGACATCGCGCGCAGCAGGTCGATCGCGCGGTCTTGGGCCTGGGGTTCCAGGCGCGGGGCCTGCACCATCGGTGGCAACGGCAGTGTGGGCTCGGCCGGCACGACGTCAGCGTAGCTGGCGACAAAGAGATTGCGCAACGGATCGTCAGCGCCAAGTTCTTCGCGCGTGTCCGCCACGAGCGGCAGCAACTGATCCAGCGCGATCAGTGCGCAAAGCGTGCTGTCGCGCAGCGCATGCAACAATTCGGCGCGCTGCGACAGCGGGCTTACCGGCACGTAGATCGCGCCCAACTTCAGGATGCCGAAGAACACGACATGGAACTGCGGGCAGTTGGGCAGCAGTACCGCGACGCGGTCGCCGGTGCCGATGCCGTGCGCGGCCAGCAAGGCGGCGCAACGGTCGCTCTGCGCATCGAGCTCCGCATAGCTCGTGACATGGCCATAGAAGTGGACCGCGGGCTGCTGCGGGCGTTCGCGGGCCCAATGGCGCAGCATCTCGGACAGCGGCACGCGGCCCAGCGGGTACTGCGGTTCGCGCGGCGCACCGGCCGGCCAGGCGGCGTGCCAGCGGCGGCGCAGATCATCGAGATACTCGGCTTCATTCCGTGGTGCGCGGAGCGCGGCGGATATGGGCGGCGTTGCGGTCGGGTCCATCAGCGGGTGTCTCCTCGCAGGATGTGTCGGTAGCGGCGCGATCAGCACGCCGCAGTTGTGTACCTTTTGGTATATTTATTTACCGATGGGTATGATCGTAGGCGGGACGCGCGTTTGCGTCAATCCGCCGAACGCCTGTGGTCCCCCCGAATGTGGGCTGGGTGTGCCCCGATGGCGAGCCTGCGGGCCCATGCGAGAATTGCGACATGTCAATTGCACCGAAACCCGCAGCGGAAGCCGAGGAAGCGCCGGCCCGCCCGCATATTGCCGAACGCCAGGAAGCGCGCCGCCGCCAGATTCTGGACGCGGCCGCGCAGCTCTTCTACACCAAGGGCTATCCCGGCATGACCATGAATGACCTGTGCCGCGCGCTGGGCGTGACCAAGCCGGCCGTCTACTACTACTTCACCGACAAGTACGAGATCTTCGACATCCTGTGCCGCGAATCGGCGCAGACCTGCTTGCCTGTCATCCGCGAGACGGCCGATCCGTCGCTGCCGGTCCGCGAACGGCTGCATGCGTGCGTGCTCGAAATGGCGCGCCGCTGCGTGTCGTGCCACGTGGCGGCCACGCTGAGTTTCCGCGACAACCAGTACCTCAAGCCTGAGACGGTGGCCTGGCTCGATAGCATGGCGCGCGATTTCTATCGCGACCTGTATGCGCTGCTCGAGGAAGGCAAGCGCGAAGGCGTGTTCGCGTTTGGCGATGCGCGCGTCGCGGCCCATTCGATCGGCAGCGTGGTCGGCTTCATGTACACGTGGCACCAGCCGGGCCGCATGGAACCCGAGGCGCTCGCGCAGGAGCTGGCGTCCAACATGATGAAGCTGGTGCTGCCAGCCTGAGCGCGGCCTCGGGGTTATCCCGTGGTCGGTGCTGTGCCCGTGGCGCATAATGCGCCTGGGGACCGGTCTTTCCCCCTGAGGACTTCGTCTAACGTGTTGTTTTCACGCGGGCTGGCGTTTAGCATTTCCGAAAAATCGAACGACCATTCAGAAATCAGGAGACGGTGTCATGGACAGGTTTTGGCTGAAACACTACCCGGCCGGCGTGCCCGCCGAGATCGATGCCAGCCAGTTTCGCTCGCTTGCGCAGCTGCTCGAGCATTCCTTCCGCACCTATGCCGACCGCCGCGCCTTCGTCTGCATGGACAAGGCCATCACCTACGGCGAGCTGGACCGCATGTCGGCGCACTTTGCCGCGTGGCTGCAGTCGCGCGGCCTGCGTCCCGGCGCGCGCGTGGCAATCATGATGCCTAACGTGCTGCAATACCCGGTGGTGCTGGCAGCAGTGCTGCGCGCAGGGTTTGTCGTCGTCAACGTCAACCCGCTCTACACGCCGCGCGAGCTGGAGCACCAGCTCAAGGACAGCGGCGCCGAGGCCATCGTCATCCTCGAAAACTTCGCCACCACGCTGCAGCAGGTGCTGGCGCGCACGCCGGTCAAGCATGTGGTGGTCGCGAGCATGGGCGACCTGCTTGGCGGCCTCAAGGGGGCCATCGTCAATTTCGTGGTGCGCAACGTCAAGAAGATGGTGCCGGAGTGGGAGCTGCCCAACTGCGTGCGCTTCAATGCCGTACTGGCCGAAGGGCGCAAGCTCACGCTGCAGCCGGCCACCACGGGGCCTGACGACGTTGCGTTCCTGCAATACACGGGTGGCACCACCGGCGTTTCGAAAGGCGCCGTGCTGCTGCACCGAAACGTAGTTGCCAACGTGCTGCAATCGGAAGCGTGGATGCAGCCGGCGCTGAACAAGGGCGCGCCGATCGAGCAGGTGGTCACGATCACCGCGCTGCCGCTGTACCACATCTTCGCGCTGACGGTCTGCTGCCTGCTCGGCATGCGCAATGGCGGGATGAGCGTGCTGATCCCGAATCCGCGCGATATCCCGGGCTTTATCAAGGAACTGCAGAAGTACAAGTTCCACATGTTCCCGGCGGTCAACACGCTGTACAACGCGCTGCTCAACAACCCGGAAATCGGCAAGGTCGACTTCTCGGGGCTACGCGTGGCGAATGGCGGCGGCATGGCGGTGCAGGAGGCGGTGGCCAAGCAGTGGCTTGCCAAGACCGGGTGCCCGATCATCGAGGGCTATGGCCTGTCCGAGACTTCGCCGTCGGCCACCTGCAATCCGACCGACAGCAACGCGTTCTCGGGCACCATCGGCCTGCCGCTGCCATCGACCGAAATCGCGATCCGCGACGACGACGGCCGCGACGTGCCGCTTGGCCAGCCCGGCGAGATCTGCATCCGCGGCCCGCAGGTGATGGCCGGCTACTGGAACCGTCCGGACGAGACCGCCAAGGTCATGACGCCCGACGGCTTCTTCAAGACCGGCGATATCGGCGTGATGGACGAGCGCGGCTATACCAAGATCGTCGACCGCAAGAAGGACATGATCCTGGTGTCGGGCTTCAACGTGTATCCGAACGAGATCGAGGGCGTGGCGGCTGAATGCCCGGGCGTGCTGGAAGTGGCCGCGGTGGGCGTGCCCGACACGCATTCGGGCGAGGTGGTGAAGCTCTACGTCGTGAAGAAGGATCCGGCGCTCACCGAAGCCGATGTGATCGAGTTCTGCAAGGAGCGGCTCACCGGCTACAAGCGGCCCAAATACGTGGAGTTCCGTACCGAGCTGCCGAAGACCAATGTCGGCAAGATCCTGCGGCGCGAGCTGCGCGATACGCGTCAGGCAGCCTGATCGCCTGGCACGGCTCAAGCAAAACGGCCTCCCACCCGGGAGGCCGTTTTGCTTGAGCCCGCTACGTTCAGCACTCGTTCGATGGCGCCAGCCTGGCATCGCTGCTGCCATCGACGTAAATCAGCCGCACGCAGGCACCGGGCTCCAGACCGGGTGCGGCGGGCGCATTGACGGAGGCCATCGTGCCGTCGACGGTGCGCACCTTGTACTGGAACAGGTCGATCTGCTGCGGCGGCGGTGGCCGGTTGAACAGGCGCGAAAGATCGAACGAGAAGCCGACCCCCACGCCGCCTCCGCCCCCGCCACTGCCGCCCACGGCGCCGACCCCGACGCCGCCATAGTTGCCGTAGCCGCCGCCATCGGTCGCGACGTCGACGCGCGTCAGAAAGGTCTTCTCCGTGACGCGGCCGAGCTTGATGGTGGCGTTCAGCGGCATGACCTGTGGCGCTGGCGGCGCGGTATTGCAGCCGGCAATGGTGGCCATCAGCGCGGCCAGAACGAGTGTGTAGGTCGTCTTCATGGCGCAGTCAGCCCGGCCTTGAGCCGGCCAAGCAGTCGGAACAGGGCGCGGCGGTCGGTATCGGCCAGGCCCGAGAACAGTTGCTCGATCCAGTCTTCATGTGCACGCGCCATGCGCGAGAACGCCTCGCGTCCCGCAGGCGTGAGCCGGATCAGGTAGGCGCGACGGTCGGTCGGCAGGGCCTCGCGCGAAACCAGTCCTTCCTGCTGGAGCTGATCCGTAATGCCGGTGACATTGCCGCCTGTCACCATCATGCGGCGCGACAGCTCACCCATCTTGAGGCCTTCGGGATGGCGGTCGAGCTGGGACAGCAGGTCGAAGCGCGGCAGCGTGCAGGCGAAGTCCTGGCGCAGCCGGCTGCGGATATCCGCTTCGACCAGGTTGGTGCAAGTCAGCAGGCGCAGCCACAGGCGCAGTGCCTCGTGCTCGGTGTCGCCAGCACGGGTTTCAAGGTCGACCGGGACGGCATCGGCGTTGCCGGCGGTGGAGGGATTGGGCATCTGGATGGACGGTTATGCGGCCGGACCGCCCGCGACTTGCGGGCAGTCCAGACATTTGATGCCTCAAGTATATGCCGGTTGGCCGGTTCGGGCCGCTGTCTGGCCTGTTTAGTCGACCTTGGCGCCCGAAGCCTTGACCACCTGGGCCCACTTGGCGGTTTCCGAGCGGATCAGCGCGGCGAACTGCTCCGGCGTATTGCCGACCGGTTCCGCGCCCTGGGCCAGCAGGCGCTCGCGCACGGCGGGCGAGCCCAGCGCCTTGGCGACCTCGTGCTGCAGGCGGTGGATGATGTCGGGCGGCGTGCCGGCCGGCGCCAGCAGGCCAAACCAGGAGCTGGCCTCGTAGCTGGGCAGGTTCGCGGCGGCTGCGATGGTCGGCACGTCGGGCAGGGCCGGCGACGGCTTGGCGCTGGTCACTGCCAGCGCCTTGAGCTTGCCGGCCTTGATCAGCGCCATGGATGACGGCAGGTTGTCGAACATGACCTGCATGGTGCCGCCCGCCAGGTCCGTCAGCGCGGGTCCGCTGCCCTTGTACGGGAAGTGGACCATATAGGTGCGTGTCTGCGTCTTGAAGAGTTCGCCGGCCAGGTGGATCGACGTACCGTTGCCGCTCGATGCCATGTTCAGCTTGCCCGGGTTGGCGCGCGCATAGGCGATCAGGTCGCGGACGTTGCTGATCTTGTTCTGCTGCGCGAAGGCCGGGTTGACCACCAGCACATTGGGCACAGCGGCGACTTCGGTGATCGGCGCGAAGTCCTTGATCGGATCGAACGGCAGCTTGCCGTACAGCGACTGATTGATGCCGTGCGTGCCGACCGTGCCCATCAGCAGCGTGTAGCCGTCAGGCGCGGATTTGGCCACGATGTCGGCGCCGATGTTGCCGCCGGCGCCGGGTTTGTTGTCCACCACCATGTTCCAGCCGGGCAGCTTCGCAAGCTCGGCCGCCACCGCGCGCGCCAGGATGTCAGTCGTGCCGCCGGCCGCGAACGGCACCACGAGCCGGATCGGCTTGTTCGGATAGGGATCCGCCGCCAGGACCGGCTGACTCAGTAATGCGGCGAGACTGCCGGACAACAGCAGTGCGACGACGTGCCGGCGATGGGATGGCATGCGGGTCTCCTGAAATGTCCGGGCAAGCCCGGTCTGTGGATGGGTCAGTGCATTCTAGTGGGCACCCGCGTGAACGCCGATGAGGTGATGCCCTATGACCGCACATGCGCCATGCCAAAGAAAAAGGCACCCGAAGGTGCCTTTGCGGTTCAGGCGAAATACGCTCAGAACTTGTGGCGGATGCCGATGGCAGCGCCGAACATCGAGCTTTGACCATTGGCCAGCGCATAGCTTTGACCCAAGGAAAGGCTCGTCGCGTACGTCGTGGCCAGCGATTCCATCGTCAGGCCGGCGTTCTTGGCGTAGGCAGTGCTCAGGTAGACGTCGGTACGCTTGGAGAACGAGTAGGTCGCGATGAAGGCGATCTGCCACGGGTTGGCAACGTGCGTGTCGCCGAACAGGCTCTTGATGTTGTCGTAGTTGTATTCCAGCGTCAGGCCGACGGCCGGGGTGACCTGGTAGTTAGCACCGATCCAGTAGAAGTCGTCACGCTGGATCAGCACGTCCGCGGCGTTCTTCTGCTGGCCCCAGCGGTAGCCGCCCATGATCTTGGCCGGGCCATACGAATAGCTGGCTGCGGCGGAGGCTTTCTTGACGGTGCCGTTGCCGGTACCGATGGTCGGGTTCCACTGATCGTAGCCAACCGTTGCGCCGAACGGGCCTGCAAGGTAGGTCACGGCAGCACCGTAGCCCGTATCGCGGCGGAACGCGCCCGGGACTTCGCCGTTGCCGCCGATCGGCGTTGCCACGCCAACCGTCGCCGGCAACGCTACACCAGTACCGAACGACCAATGGGCGCCCGCCGTGATCGGACCGAACTTGCCGGTGTACTTGATGGTGTTGTCTTCACGGTAGTTGGGGCCTTGCTGCAGTACGACAGGTTCGTACTGGGTGGCGTAGGCAGTCGGCGAGAAGTTGGCCAGCGCGTCGAACATCGAGACGTACTGGCGGCCGAAGGTGAACTGGCCGATGCGGTCACTTTGCAGACCCACGAAGGACTGACGACCAAACAGACGGCCGCTTTGCTGCAGGCCACCGGTGTCGGAGCTGAAGCCGCTTTCCAGCACGAACAGGGCCTTCAGGCCGCCACCGAGATCCTCGGTGCCGCGCAAGCCCCAGCGCGACCCGGACAGGCCACCCGGATCCATGCGGGTAACGGAATGGGCAGGGCCGCGATTGAACCCGTTGGTCGCAACGGGTACGACACCGACGTTATTGACGTATTCGATGTTGGCGTCGACCACACCGTAAAGCGTCACGCTCGATTGTGCTTGTGCCGCACCTGCAAACGCGCCCAGTGCTGCCAGCGCGATAAGCGATTTCTTCATGCTCAACGATCTCCACTTAATGAATTGTTATGTGGCGAGCGAGAAAACCTCCTAAATCTCCATTCCTCACTGCCAGACTTCCTGCGTTGCTGAGAAGCTGCGAAGTACTGTAACAAACAACCTTAAATTCACTATCTGCGGCCAACCCCGTTGTCGGCTTTTAACAACTCAGGGTTTTCTTGTACCCGCGAGTAAATTGCTAGGCCTGGCATGGGACAGCGGGAGTTAGAGCCTTGCTACAATGCGGGTAATCCCGATGTCTTCGGCGGTTCGCAATGGCGGCATGTTGCCCCTGCTTTGGCAGGGTATTTCTGCACCAGCCCCGGGGATTTCAGGCTTATTGCCCGATTGCTTTTTCTTTTACTGGCCTTTTCGCTTTCCCGCATCGCATGGACACTTTCATCCGCGAATTCGACATGGCATTGCGCGCCATTGCTGGTGCCACGCGCTCGGGCCGGGCTAATCCCGCTGACCGGCTCGCACCGGACGACGGGCAACTCGAGCAGGCCGAGCGCCGCCACGTGGCCGGACTCATGCGAGTCAACCATGTCGGCGAAGTCTGTGCGCAGGCTCTCTACCAGGCGCAGAAGCTCACCGCGCGCAATGACGACGTGCGAACCCAGATGGACACCGCCGCGCGCGAAGAGGAAGACCATCTCGCCTGGTGCGCCGAACGGCTGCGCGAACTCGATTCGCGGCCGAGCCTGCTGAACCCACTGTGGTACGCGGGCGCTTTTGCGATCGGTTTCCTGGCCGGCCGCGCCGGCGACAAGGTCAGCCTCGGCTTCGTCGCGGAAACCGAGCACCAGGTCGAGCAGCACCTGAGCGGCCACCTTGACCAGCTGCCCGCGGCCGACGGCCGCTCGCGCGCTATCCTCGAACAGATGCGCGATGACGAGATCCGCCATGGCGATGCCGCCCGCGCTGCCGGCGGCGTGCCGCTGCCCGCGCCGGTGCGTGCGCTGATGCGCGGCGCATCCCGCGTCATGACGACCGCCGCGTACCGGATCTGAGCTTGTGCAGCGGGGCCTGCAAGGGGCTCCGCATCGGGCCCGCACGGAGCCCGGTACTGGGCCCGGTACTGGGCCCGTTTCGCCGGCCATGTCCGGCAAATGTTGTATCCTTCCCCACGGTCTCGGGCCGGTCTTTCCCGCGATTTCGGCAGTCCCTCCCCCGGCAGTTCTCAGGTGGTTTCTCTGCTTTGCTCCCTAAGATCTTCATTTCATTAAGGATTCACGTTTACGGTGCGTGGAGGTATGCGCGCTAAGTCTTTGTTCTGATTCGAAAATCCCGGTTTGTTGCCGTGCAGCGAGCCTTGACCCGCGAAATTGCTTCCTCTAAAGTGGGAAATAGTGTGAGGAAGTGTATTTTTGTGTGAAATTGGACCCGTACCGTGGGATCATCCCGCAGGTCGGAATGCAACGATTCACGCACGTGCCGGCAAGCCAGTTGCCGGCCGGACCGGGGAGCAAGCTTGTTTCAGGGAGCATCGGCGCTCTCGCTGGATGCCAAGGGGCGGATGTCGATTCCGTCGCGGCACCGGGAAGCGCTGCAACAGCAGGCCGAGGGCCGGGTGACGCTGACCAAGCACCCGGATGGCTGCCTGCTGCTGTTTCCCAGGCCCGAGTGGGAAAGTTTCCGGCAACGGATTGCGGCGCTGCCGATGGATGCGCACTGGTGGAAGCGCATCTTCCTGGGCAACGCTGCCGACGTGGAAATGGACGGCGCAGGCCGCGTGCTGATCGCACCGGAGCTGCGCGGTGCCGCCATGCTCGACAAGGAAGTCATGCTGCTCGGCATGGGCAGCCATTTCGAAGTCTGGGATGCCGCGACATACGCCGCCAAGGAACAGCAGGCGATGGCGCAAGGCATGCCGGAAGCATTGAAGAATTTCTCTTTCTGACGAGGTCATGAGTCCTACCGGATCGCCGGCAACCCCCGCCCTGCGCCATCGCACCGTGCTGCTGGACGAGGCCGTCGAGGCATTGGTCTGGCGGCCCGACGGTGTTTACGTGGACGGCACCTTCGGCAGGGGAGGGCACAGCCGGGCAGTTCTGGCCCGGCTGGGGCCAGACGGGGCCCTCGTCGCGTTCGACAAGGACCCAGCAGCAATCGCAGAAGCGGGCACCATCCAGGATGCCCGCTTCTCCATTGAGCACGAGAGCTTTGCGGCCATGGGCGAGCGCCTGGCCGGGCGCGGCCATGTGGCCGGCGTGCTGCTCGACCTGGGGATCAGCTCGCCCCAGATCGATGAAGCGGCGAGGGGGTTTTCCTTTCGTTTCGAGGGCCCGCTGGACATGCGCATGGACACCACGCGCGGCATTACCGCCGCCGAGTGGCTGGCGCAGGCGGAAGAGCAGGACATTGCCAGGGTGATACGAGACTATGGGGAAGAACGGTTTGCTGTACAGATTGCAAAGGCGATTGTTGCTCGCCGGCGCGAACCCGGCGATGGCGGACCTCTCGCCACTACTGCCGACCTTGCCGCGCTCGTGGCGAAAGCCGTCAAAACACGCGAGAAGGGTCAGGACCCTGCGACCCGCACCTTTCAGGCTCTACGGATTCACATCAATCAAGAGCTTGAGGACCTCGAAAGAGGGCTGAAGGCTGCCTATGACCTGCTGCAGGTAGGGGGCCGCCTCGTGGTGATCAGCTTCCATTCGCTGGAGGACCGCATCGTCAAGCGGTTCATGGCGGCGCACGCCCGTCCCCAGCAGGATGCCGATCCCGCGCTGCGCCGCGCGCCACTGCGCGCGGCCGATTTGCCACAGCCGACGCTGCGCCTGCTGGGCCGCGTCAAGCCCGGCGCGCAGGAAGTTGCCGACAACCCGCGCGCGCGATCGGCCGTGATGCGCGTCGCCGAAAAACTGGCACCAGCCGCATCGGGCCGAGGGGCGGCGCCAGCATGAACCGACTAACATTTTTCCTCCTTGCGGCACTGATCTTCTGTGCGCTCTCGCTCGTAAGCGCGCAGCACCAGGCGCGCACGCTGTTCGTCGCGCTCGAGCGCGCCCAGGCCGAGGAAAAGCAACTCGACGTCGACTGGTCGCGGCTGCAGTACCAGCAAAGCGCGCTCGGCAAGAGCGCGCGCATTGCCGACGCGGCGCGCACCCAGCTGCGCATGGCACCCATCATGGCAGGCAGGACCCAGTACCTGTCGGGCATCGTGCTGCCGCCGGCGGCACCGGCGCCCGCGGCAGCCGCATCCGCCCCTGCCGGGGAGGAACGTCCATGACCATGGCACGCAGCGGCAACGCCTCGCGCAATCGCCCGAACAACTCGCGTCCGCGCACCGGGCAGTTTTCGGCCAGCCCCGTGCTGGGCCTGCGCCTGCCAATGTGGCGCTCCAAGTTTGTCGTGTTCCTGATGTTCGCGGCATTCGTGGCGCTGGCCGTGCGCGCGCTGTGGATCCAGGGGCCCGGTAACCAGTTCTATGAGGCAGAAGGCAAGAAGCGCTTCCAGCGCACGCTCGAGCTGCCGGCCACGCGCGGCAAGATCCTGGATCGCAACGGCCTGGTGCTGGCCACCAGCCTGCCGGTCAAGGCGATCTGGGCCGTGCCCGAGGATGTGCCGAACCAGGTCGAGGCCGCCAAGATCCGCCAGCTCGCGAAGCTGCTCGACATGTCCGAGAAGGACCTGAGCCGCAAGCTGTCCGAGGACAAGAGCTTTGTCTACCTGAAGCGCCAGGTCCAGCCCGACGCGGCCGAGAAGATTGCCGCGCTGAAGATCGAAGGCATCCACCAGACCCGCGAATACAAGCGCTTCTACCCGGAAGGGGAGGCGATGGCGCACATCGTCGGGTTCACCAATGTGGAAGACCGCGGCCAGGAAGGCGTGGAGCTGGCACGCGAGGCCGGCCTGGCCGGGCGGCCCGGCGCGCGCCAGGTGATCAAGGATCGCCTCGGCCGTGTGGTCGAGGACGTCGGCATCCTCAAGACCCCGCGCGACGGCGAGGACATGCAGCTGTCGATCGACGCCAAGATCCAGTACCTCGCCTACAACGAGCTGAAGGCCGTGGTCGAGCGCAACAAGGCCAAGGCGGCCAGCGCGGTGGTGCTCGACGCCCAGACCGGCGAAGTGCTGGCGCTGGCCAACTGGCCGACCTACAACCCGAACGACCGCACCCGGCTGTCGGGCGAACAGCTGCGCAACCGCGTGCTGACCGACACCTTCGAGCCCGGCTCGATGATGAAGCCGATCACGATCGGCCTCGCGCTGCAGCTCAAGCGCGTGACCCCGTCCACGGTCGTCGTCACCACCGGCAAGTACAACTTCGAAGGCGCCACCATCACCGATACCCACAACTACGGCGCGCTGACCGTGGGCGGCGTGATCCAGAAGTCGAGCAATATCGGCACGACCAAGATCGCGATGATGATGAAGCCGCAGGAAATGTGGGACATGTTCACCAGCGTCGGCCTGGGCCAGGCGCCGAAGATCGGCTTCCCGGGCGCCGTGGCGGGCCGCGTGCGTCCGTTCAAGAGCTGGCGTCCGATCGAACAGGCCACCATGTCGTACGGCTACGGCCTGTCGGTGTCGCTGTTCCAGATGGCGCACGCCTACACGGTCTTCGCGCATGACGGCGAGATCATCCCCGTATCGATGTTCCGCACCAATGGCCCCGTGACCGGCGAACGCATCCTGTCGCCTCAGGTCGCGCGCGACGTGCGCGCCATGCTTGAAACCGTGACGGCGCCCGGCGGCACCGCGCCCGAGGCGCAGGTGATGGGCTACCGCGTCGGCGGCAAGACCGGTACCGCATACAAGCACGAAGGCCGCGGCTACAACCGCAGCAAGTACCGCGCTTCGTTCATCGGCCTGGCGCCGATGTCGAACCCGCGCGTGATCGTCGCCGTCAGCGTGGACGAGCCGACCGCCGGCAGCCACTACGGTGGCGCGGTGGCCGGCCCGGTCTTCGCCGCGATCACCGGCGGCACGCTGCGTGCGCTGAATGTCCAGCCCGATTCGCCGATCCGCCAACTGGTGGTCAGCGACAAGGTGCAGGAAAGCGAACCGTGGAGCTCGACGCAATGACGGCCAAGCCGCTGCTCCCGCTCGAAGTCACCGCACAGGCCAGCGACGCGCTGGCCTGGCTGCGTACCAAGGTGCCGGCCAGTGCCCGGCTGACCGGCGATACGCGCCGCCTGGCGCGCGGCGACGTCTTCCTGGCTTACGTGCTCGGCAACGAGCGCCTGTCCACCGACGGCCGCCCGCATATCGCGCAGGCCATTGCCGCCGGCGCCGGTGCGATCCTGTATGAGGCCGATGGCTTCGACTGGACGTTCGGCGACACCGTGCCGCATCTCGCGCTGAACAGCCTGCACCAGCTTGCCGGCCCGATTGCCGCCGGCTGGTACGGCAATCCCGCTCGCGGCGTGGCCGTCACCGGCATGACCGGCACCAACGGCAAGACTTCGTGCAGCCAGTGGCTGGCGCGGCTGCTGCAAGCCACCGGTACGCCATGCGCGACCATCGGCACGCTCGGTACCGGCTTCCCGGATGCGCTGCAGCCGACCGGCTTCACTACGCCCGATGCCGTGCAACTGCAAGCCAGTCTGGCTAGCCTGCACGATGCCGGCGCGCGCGCGGTGGCAATGGAAGTGTCGTCCCACGGTCTCGAACAGGAGCGCGTGGCCGGTACGCATTTCTCGGTCGCGGTGCTGACCAACCTGACGCAGGACCACCTCGACTACCACGGCACCATGGCCGAGTACGAGGCCGCCAAAGCGCGCCTGTTCCGCTGGGACGGCCTGCGCACCGCCGTGATCAATCGCGATGACGGGATGGGGCGGCGCCTGCTGGCGTCCAACGGCGCGGCCATCGCGGCGCCGCATGTGATCGAGTACGGCATCGACGGTCCGGCGCGTGCGTCCATCAGCGGCGCGCGTGGCCAATGGCTGCGCGCCAGCGGCGTGCGCGCGACGGCGACCGGCACCGCATTCCACATCGACGGCAGCTTCGGCAGCGCCGATGTCGCCACGCCGATGATCGGCGCGTTCAATGTCAGCAACCTGCTTGCAGTGCTCGGTGCGGCGCTGGCCAACGGGGTGGCGTGGGATGCGGCGCTCGCCGCGCTGCGCGCGCTCTCGCCCGTCGATGGCCGCATGGAGCTGTTCGGCGCGCACGCGGGCCAGGACGGCCCGCTGGCCGTGGTCGACTACGCGCACACGCCCGATGCACTGGAAAAGACGCTGGAAGCGCTGCGCCCGGTTGCGCAGGCACGCAATGGCCGCCTGTGGTGCGTGTTCGGCTGTGGCGGCGACCGCGACCCGATCAAGCGCCCCCTCATGGGCGGCGTGGCGGAGCGCCTGGCCGACGAGATCGTGCTGACCAGCGACAACCCGCGCAGCGAGGATCCGCAGGACATCCTCGACGCCATTGCCGACGGCATGGCCGACCGCGCGCGCGGTCGCCAGATCGAAGACCGCGCCGCTGCGATCCTCTATGCAATCAAGCACGCGGCCGGTGCCGACGTGGTGCTTGTGGCCGGCAAGGGCCACGAGGCCACGCAGGAAGCCCATGGCCGCAAGCGGCCGTTCTCGGACCGCGAGCATGTACGCCTGGCCCTCGCCGCGCGGGGGGTATCGGCATGAGCGATTCCAAGATGACGAATTTGCAGGAAGCCGCCGGCTGGATTGCCGGCGCGCGTGTTCTGGGCGATGGCACGCAGGCGTTTGCCCGCGTGCATACCGACAGTCGTACGGTCGAGCCGGGCGACCTGTTTGTCGCGCTCAAGGGTGAGCGCTTCGACGCGCACGATTTCATCGCCGACGTGGTGGCACGCGGTGCTGTCGCCGTACTGGTGAGCCGCGACGTCGATGCCGGCGTGCCGGCCATCGTCGCGCCGGATACGCGCATTGCGCTCGGCGAACTCGGCGCCGGCTGGCGTCGGCAGTTCACGTTGCCGGCCGTCGCGGTGACGGGCAGCAACGGCAAGACCACGGTCAAGGAAATGATCGCGGCGATCTTCGCGGCGGCGGTGGGTGAAGACCAGCGCCTGGCCACGGGCGGCAACCTGAACAATGATATCGGCCTGCCGCTGACGGTGCTGCGCCTGCGCGCGACGCACCGGCTGGCCGTGCTTGAACTGGGCATGAACCATCCGGGCGAGACGGTCTACCTGGCCGGCATCGCCCAGCCGACGGTGGCGGTCGTCACCAATGCGCAGCGAGAACATCAGGAATTCATGGTCAGCGTGGAAGCTGTCGCCCACGAGCATGCCGCGGCCATTGCCGCGCTGCCTGCCGATGGCGTGGCCGTGTTCCCGCTCGACGAAGAAAGCGGCGGCCAGCATGCCGCGATCTGGCGCGCAGCTGCCGGTACGCGGCGCGTGCTCAGCTTCGGCACCGCGGGCGAGGCCGACGTGCAGGCCACGGTGGCGCTCGTCGACGGCGTGCAGGTGATGCAGGTCCGCGCGCCGGGCCATGCATTCGAGGTGCACCTCGGCCTGCTCGGCACGCACAACGTTCGCAACGCGCTCGCGGCTACCGCCTGCGCGCTGGCGGCCGGCGTGCAGGTGCCGGCTATCCAGCAAGGACTGGCGGCATTCAAGGCTGTCAAAGGCCGGCTGCAGGTCAAGCACACGCCGGGTGGCACCGTGGTGATCGACGACACCTACAACGCCAACCCCGATTCCATGCGCGCCGCGATCGACGTGCTGGCCGGGTTTGCCGCGCCGCGCCTGCTGGTGATCGGCGACATGGGCGAGGTCGGGGACCAGGGGCCGGCGTTCCACACGGAAATCGGCGGCTATGCGCAGGCGCTCGGCATCGAAGCGTTGTGGGCGACGGGCGAACTGGCCACGCATGCCGTGCAGGCATTCGGTGCGCAAGGCAGGCATTTCGAACGGGCGGCGGATCTCGCCCGGGCGCTGGAGGAAGACGCAGGGGGCACGGTGGCGAAGGCTGGCGCCGTGCTGGTGAAGGGATCGCGCTTCATGCGCATGGAACGGATGGTGGCTGCGCTGGTCGCAGACACTCCCGCTCACTAGATAAGTAGAACACGATGTTATTGGCTCTGGCCCAGTGGCTGCAAAACGATTACAGCTTCCTTCGGGTCGTCAACTACCTGACCTTCCGCGCGGTGATGGCCAACCTCACCGCGCTGGTGATCGGCCTTGCCGCCGGTCCGTGGGTCATCCGCAAACTGACCGAGCTGAAGGTCGGCCAGGCCGTGCGCACGATCGGCCCGCAGACCCATCTGGTCAAGTCCGGCACGCCGACTATGGGTGGCGTGCTGGTGCTCGTTTCCATCGCCATCTCTACCGTGCTGTGGTGCGACTGGGGCAACCGCTTCATCTGGGTGGTGATGCTGGTGACGCTCGGCTATGGCGCCATTGGCTGGGTCGACGACTACCGCAAGGTGGTCTATCGCGATCCGCGCGGCATGTCGAGCCGCGAGAAGTTCTTCTGGCAGACGCTGATTGGCCTTGTCGCCGCGGTCTACCTGGCGTTCTCGGTGTCGGAAAGCAGCAATGTGCGGGTCTGGGACCTGTTCCTGAGCTGGGTCGAGGGCGGCCTGTCGCTGGATATGCCGTACAAGTCCAACCTGATCGTGCCCTTCTTCAAGGAAGTCAGCTATCCGCTGGGTGTGGCCGGCTTCATCGTGCTGACCTATCTGGTGATCGTCGGCTCCAGCAACGCCGTGAACCTGACTGATGGCCTCGACGGCCTGGTGATCATGCCAGTGGTGCTGGTTGGCGGCGCGCTGGGCGCCTTCGCTTATGTGATGGGCAGTTCGGTCTACAGCAAATACCTGCTGTTCCCGCATATTCCGGGCGCGGGCGAACTGCTGATCTTCTGTTCGGCGATGGCGGGCGCGGGGCTGGCCTTCCTCTGGTTCAACGCGCATCCGGCGCAGGTGTTCATGGGCGACGTTGGTGCGCTGGCACTCGGCGGCGCGCTCGGGACCGTGGCCGTGATCGTGCGCCAGGAGATCGTGCTGTTCGTGATGGGTGGCATCTTCGTCGTGGAAACCGTGTCGGTGATGCTGCAGGTCACGTGGTTCAAGATCACCAAGCGCCGCTATGGCGAAGGGCGAAGGCTCTTCCGCATGGCGCCGCTGCATCACCATTTCGAGCTGAGCGGCTGGAAGGAAACGCAGGTCACCGTGCGCTTCTGGATCGTCACCATGCTGCTGGTGCTGATCGGGCTGTCCACGCTGAAGCTGCGCTGATTCGGGCGCTTTCTATATAGACAACAGGATTACTGAACTCAAAAGGCAGGAATACGAAGTGTTTGGCGAGCTGCAAAAACCTCATGTGCTGGTACTGGGCCTCGGCGAATCGGGGCTGGCCATGGCGCGCTGGTGTGGCCTGAACGGCTGCGCCGTGCGCGTGGCCGACACGCGCGAGGCACCCGCCAACCTTGTCTTCCTGCAGGCCGAACTGATGTCGGCCGAGTTCGTGGGCGGCCCGTTCGCCGAAAGCCTGCTCGACGGCATCGGCCTGGTGGCGATCAGCCCGGGCTTGTCGCCGCTGGAGGCGAATACCGGCGAGCTGCTGGCCGCGGCACGCCAGCGCGGTATCCCCGTGTGGGGCGAGATCGAACTGTTCGCGCGCGCGCTCGCGCACCTGCAGGCCGAATCCGGCTATGCGCCGAAGGTGCTCGCGATCACCGGCACCAACGGCAAGACGACTACGACCGCGCTGACCGGCCGGCTGGTCGAGCGCGCC
Organism: Cupriavidus pinatubonensis; assembly: GCF_019602855.1. Classification (GTDB taxonomy): domain Bacteria; phylum Pseudomonadota; class Gammaproteobacteria; order Burkholderiales; family Burkholderiaceae; genus Cupriavidus; species Cupriavidus pinatubonensis. The sequence goes on along the minus strand of NZ_CP080767.1, from coordinate 3,365,395 downwards.
GGCAAGAGCGTGGCGGTGGCCGGCAATATCAGCCCGTCGGCGCTCGACAAGCTGTCGGCGTGCATTGCTTCGGCCACGCTGCCGGACGTCTGGGTGCTCGAGTTGTCGAGCTTCCAGCTCGAAACGACGCATACGCTGGCGCCGCACGCGGCGACCGTGCTCAACGTCACGCAGGATCACCTCGACTGGCATGGCTCGATGGAAGCCTATGCCGCGTCCAAGGCGCGCATCTTCGGACCGGCCGGCACGGCTTGCGTGCAGGTGCTGAACCGCAATGACCGCCTGACCATGGACATGGCCCGCCCGGGCACGGCACCGGTGACCTTCGGCACCGACCTGCCCGAGACGCCGGGCAGCTTCGGCGTGCTGCGCGAAGGCGGCATGCCGTGGCTGGTGCTCGCCGAACCCGACTCGGAAGCGGAAGGGGAGGGCAAGCCGCGCCGCCGCAAGGCCGATGCCACCGCGCAGGAGGCCGTGCCGGTGCGCCACAAGCGCCTGATGCCGGCCGACGCGCTGCATATCCGCGGCATGCACAACGCTACCAACGCCATGGCGGCGCTGGCGCTGTGCCGCGCGATCGACCTGCCGCTCAACGCGCTGCTGCATGGCCTGCGCGAATATCGTGGCGAGCCGCATCGCGTGGAGTGGGTCGCCACTATCGATGAAGTCGAGTATTTCGACGACAGCAAGGGCACCAACGTGGGCGCCACGGTGGCCGCGCTGTCGGGTCTGGACAAGCGCGTCGTGCTGATTGCCGGCGGCGAAGGCAAGGGTCAGGATTTCTCGCCGCTGGCCGCGCCGGTCGCGCAGTACGCGCGCGCCGTGGTGCTGATCGGCCGTGCAGCGGGCGAGTTGCGCGATGCGCTGCAAGGCAGCGGCGCGTCGCTGGTCGACGCGGCCACGCTTGAAGAAGCCGTCAACAAGGCGGCGGAGCTGGCTGAAGGCGGCGACGTTGTGCTCCTGTCGCCGGCCTGCGCCAGCCTCGACATGTTCCGTAACTACGTGCACCGCGCCGAAGTGTTCCGCTCGGCGGTGGAAGAACTGGCCCTGTCGCGGGGGATCATGCCATGAGTGAATCGCAGGTCAAGCGCAGCGGTTTCATCGGCGCCACCATCGGCAATGCCTGGGGTGGCCTGCGCGATGCGGTGTCCGGCGTCAAGCCGACCCGTTCGCGCATGATGGAGTACGACCAGCCCCTGCTGTGGGTGGCGATCGTGCTGCTCGCGCTCGGCCTGGTGATGGTCTACTCGGCGTCGATTGCGCTGCCGGATTCGCCGCGCTACGCCAACTATCGCGAAAGCCATTTCCTGGTCCGCCATGCGTTCGCGCTGCTGATCGGGCTGTCGGTCGGCCTGGCGGCGTTCCAGATTCCCGTGAAGGTGTGGGACCGATACGCGCCCAAGCTGTTCATCATCGCGCTGGTGCTGCTGGTGATCGTGCTGGTGCCGTTCGTCGGCAAGGGCGTGAATGGCGCGCGCCGCTGGATTCCCCTCGGCATCATGAACTTCCAGCCGTCGGAGCTGATGAAGCTGGCCGTGGTGCTGTACGCGGCCAACTACACCGTGCGCAAGCAGGAGTGGATGCAGACCGTGTCCAAGGGCTTCCTGCCAATGGGTGTGGCGGTCGTGGTGGTCGGCATGCTGCTGCTGCTCGAGCCGGACATGGGCGCGTTCCTCGTGATCGCCGCGGTGGCCATGGGCATTCTGTTCCTTGGCGGCATCAACGGCAAGCTGTTCGCGGGACTGGTCGGTGTGGCGGTCGGCGCGTTTGCGCTGCTGATCACGGCATCGCCATGGCGGCGTGAACGGATCTTTGCATACCTCAATCCGTGGGAAGAGAGCAACGCGCTCGGCAAGGCGTACCAGTTGACCCACTCGCTGATCGCGTTTGGCCGTGGCGAATGGACCGGTGTCGGCCTTGGCGGCAGCATCGAAAAATTGCACTACCTGCCTGAAGCGCATACCGACTTCATCCTCGCCGTGATTGGCGAGGAATTTGGCTTTGTGGGCGTGCTGGTCGTCATCATCCTGTTCTACTGGATGGTGCGCCGCGCGTTCGGCATCGGCCGCACCGCGCTGCAACTCGACCGCACGTTTGCCGGCCTCGTGGCCAAGGGCATTGGCGTGTGGATCGGCTGGCAGACCTTTATCAATATGGGCGTGAACCTGGGCCTGCTGCCGACCAAGGGATTGACGCTGCCGCTGGTGAGCTATGGCGGCTCGGGCATTCTGATGAATTGCATGGCTTTGGCGATCCTGCTCCGTATCGACTATGAAAACCGTGTGCTGATGCGTGGAGGGAAGGTATGACGCAGCAGCGCACGTTGCTCGTGATGGCCGGCGGCACCGGGGGGCATGTATTCCCCGGGTTGGCGGTCGCGCACGCGCTGCGCGAGCAGGGCTGGAAGGTGGTCTGGCTGGGCAACCGTACCGGCATGGAGGCCACGCTGGTGCCCAAGCATGACATCCCGATGGAGTTCATCCAGTTCGGCGGGCTGCGTGGCAAGGGGCTCGTGACCAAGTTCCTGTTGCCGCTGAACTTGCTGCGCGCGTTCTGGCAGAGCCTCGGCGCGCTGCGCCGCGTGCGGCCGAGCGTGGTGCTGGGCATGGGCGGCTATATCACGTTCCCGGCGGGCATGATGGCCTCGCTGCTCGGGCGGCCGCTGGTGCTGCACGAGCAGAACTCGATTGCCGGACTCGCCAACAAGGTGCTTGCCAAAGTGGCGGACCGCGTGCTGTGCGCGTTCCCGGATACGCTGCCCGACAGCGAGTGGACCGGGAACCCGGTACGCGAAGAGCTCGCACACATGGCGGAACCGGAGGCACGCTATGACATACGCACCGGCCCGCTGAACGTGCTGGTGGTCGGCGGCAGCCTGGGCGCCGCGGCGCTCAACGACGTCGTGCCGAAGGCGATCGCCATGCTGCCTGAAGCGCAGCGTCCGGTGGTCACGCACCAGGCCGGCGCAAAGCAGATCGACAAGCTGCGTGCGAACTATGCCGCCGCGCAAGTGTCTGCTCAGACCCTGCCTTTTATCGATGACATGGCGAAGGCGTATGCCGACGCCGACCTGGTGATCTGCCGCGCGGGCGCGATGACGGTCTCGGAAGTGGCGGCCGCCGGTGTGGCGGCGCTGTTCGTGCCGTTCCCGCACGCGGTGGACGATCACCAGACGACCAATGCGGAATTCCTGTCCAAGCAGGGTGCAGCCCTGCTTGTGCAGCAACAAGAACTGACGGCGGACGGGCTGGCGAAGACCATCGCCGGCCTGAACCGGCCGCAACTGAAAGAGATGGCGCGCCTGGCGCGCGGACTGGCCAAGCCTGAGGCAACCCGGCGCGTCGCCGAGGTATGCAGCCAGATGGCCAGGGACTGAAGCCCAATACATGTAGTGACTCAATGAAGCATATCGTCAAAAACATCCACTTCGTAGGCATCGGCGGCGCCGGCATGAGCGGCATCGCGGAGGTCCTGCTGAACCTGGGCTACAAGGTCTCGGGTTCCGATGTGGGCAGCAACGCCGCCACGCGGCGCCTGGCTTCGCTCGGTGCCACGGTCATGCACGGGCATGACGCGGCGAACATCGCCGGTGCGAACGCCGTGGTGGTTTCCACGGCCGTGAGCGGGGACAACCCCGAAGTGCTGGCCGCCCGCAGCAAGCGTATCCCGGTGGTGCCGCGCGCGGTGATGCTGGCCGAGTTGATGCGCCTGAAGCAGGGCGTCGCCATTGCCGGCACGCACGGCAAGACCACGACCACGAGCCTGGTGGCGTCGGTGCTGGCCGAGGGCGGGCTCGACCCGACCTTCGTGATCGGCGGCCGCCTGAATTCCGCGGGTGCTAATGCGCGCCTGGGCACGGGCGATTTCATCGTGGCCGAAGCCGATGAATCCGATGCCTCGTTCCTGAACCTGTTCCCGGTCATCGAAGTCATCACGAACATCGATGCCGACCACATGGACACCTACGGGCACGACTTCGCTCGGCTCAAGCAGGCGTTCATCGAATTCACGCAGCGCCTGCCGTTCTACGGCATCGCCGTGCTGTGCGTGGACGATCCGAACGTGCGCGAGATTCTGCCATTCGTGTCCAAGCCTGTCGTGCGCTATGGCTTTGCCGAGGATGCACAGATCCGCGCTGTCAATGCGCGCGCAGTCGATGGCCAGATGCATTTCACCGTGCTGCGCCACCTCAACGGCCATGCCGAACCGCCACTCGACGTGGTGCTGAACCTGCCCGGCCTGCACAACGTGCAGAACGCGCTGGCCGCGATCGCGATTGCGACGGAACTGGAAGTCCCGGACGCCGCGATCGTCAAGGCGCTGCGCGAGTTCCACGGCGTAGGACGCCGCTTCCAGCGCTACGGCGAAGTGGCCACGGCGGATGGCACCGGCACGTTCACGCTGGTCGACGACTACGGGCACCACCCGGTGGAAATGGCCGCTACGCTCTCCGCCGCGCGCGGCGCGTTCCCGGGCCGCCGCCTGGTGCTGGCGTTCCAGCCGCACCGTTTCACGCGCACGCGCGATTGCTTCGAGGATTTCGTCAAGGTGCTCGGCACCGTTGATGCGTTGTTGCTGGCCGAGGTCTATGCCGCCGGCGAAGCGCCGATCGTCGCGGCCGATGGCCGCGCGCTGACCCGTGCGCTGCGCGTGGCGGCCAAGGTAGAACCTGTTTTCGTGGAGCAGATGGAAGAGATGCCGCAGGCCATCATGAATGCCGCCAGGCCTGGCGACGTGGTCGTAACGATGGGAGCCGGCTCGATCGGCGCGGTACCGGGACAGGTGGTCTCGCACCAGCAGCCGCTGCAGGCGGGAGGTGCGGCATGAGCTTCGTCGCCAATCCCAAGATCGACCCGAAATCGCTGGGCAAGGTCGGCGTGCTGTATGGCGGCCGCTCGGCCGAGCGCGAGATTTCGCTGATGTCCGGCAGCGGCGTGCTGGCCGCGCTGCAGTCGCGCGGCGTGGATGCGCACGGCTTTGACCCGGCCACGCAGAGCGTGGCCGAACTGGCCGCGGCCGGCTTCGACCGCGTCTTCATCGCGCTGCACGGCCGCTACGGCGAGGACGGCACCATGCAGGGCCTGCTCGAGCAGCTCGGCGTGCCCTACACCGGCAGCGGCGTGCTGGCGTCGGCGCTGGCCATGGACAAGCAGGCGACCAAGCGCCTGTGGATGACGCATGACCTGTCCACGCCGCGTTTCGCGATGCTCTATGCCGATACGGACTTCGATGCAGTCGTCGCCGATCTCGGCCTGCCGCTGATCGTCAAGCCGGCGCGCGAAGGCTCGTCGATCGGTCTGAGCAAGGTCACCGATGCGTCGCAGATGCGCGAGGCATTCGAGAAGGCTGCCGCGCTCGACAACGACGTCATTGCAGAGACCTTCATTGACGGCGCCGAGCTGACCTGCCCGTTGGTAGGGGAGGGCGCTACGGCTGAAGCGCTGCCGGTGATTCGCATCGTCGCGCCGGATTCTAACTATGACTATCAAAATAAGTACTTTACTGACGATACCCAATATCTGTGTCCGTCAGGCCTGAGTGCTGAAGTCGAGCGCGAGGTGCAGCAACTGGCGGTGCAGGCCTACCGCGTGCTGGGCTGCCGTGGCTGGGCGCGTGCGGACGTGATGCTGCGCGCCGACGGCAAGCCTTTCCTGCTTGAGATGAATACCTCGCCTGGCATGACCGGCCATTCGCTCGTGCCGATGGCCGCGCGCGCGGCTGGCATCAGCTATGAGGACTTCGTCATGCAGGTGGTGGCCGCCGCGACGCTGGACCTGCATCCGAACGAACACTGGAAACCCGAATAACCCTGGCAAGACCATACCGGACGACCCTGGAACATGTGGCATAACGCACGCCTGCTCAACCTGATCGCTTCCGCGCTGTACGCGCTGGTGGCGCTGATGGCGCTTGCGGCCGGTTTGCTGTGGCTGGCGCAGCGGCCGGTGTTCGCCATTACCCATGTCGTGGTGGCGTCGATGGACGGCGGCGCACTGCGCCACGTCAACGCGCCGAGCGTGCGGTCCAATGCGCTGGGCAAGCTGACCGGCAACTTCTTCACGCTCGACCTGAACGCGGCACGGCTGGTGTTCGAGTCGGTGCCTTGGGTGCGGCGCGCAAGCGTGCGGCGCGAATGGCCCAACGGGCTGGCCGTGGAAGTCGAGGAACACGAAGCGTTGGGCACCTGGGGGGCGGCAGACAGCGGCAGGCTGATCAATACCTATGGAGAGGTGTTCGTCGCCAATACCGCGGAGGCCGAGGAGGACGCCCAGCTGCTGGCGCTCGACGGTCCGCCCGACAGCGAAGGCGACGTGATCGAGAAACTTGAAGTCATGCGCGAATGGTTCAAGCCGCTCAAGGCCGAACCGCTGTCGGTGGCGCTGTCCGGGCGCTATGCATGGCGCACCAAGCTTTCCAACGGCATGGTGGTCGAGCTGGGCCGGGAGCAGAACGATGAAGAGCGCGCAGCGATGGAACAGCGCGTGAAGCGTTTTGTCGCCGCGTGGCCGCAGGTCACCGAGCAGTGGGGCAAGCAGATCGACTACGCGGACCTGCGTTACCCGAACGGGTTCGCGATCCGCACGGCCAGCGCGCGCTTCCTGACCGACGCGCAGGCTGCGGCGGCGGCGAAGGCTGCGGCGGCAGGCAAGGGATCCACAGCAACTGGTACTTCCACTAACAATCCGACGCGACTGAAGAGCAAGAACGCGGAGAAAACCCGATGAGCAAGGAATACAAGGACCTACTAGTCGGTCTCGACATCGGCACCTCGAAGGTGGCCGCCGTGGTGGCGGAACTGCGCCCCGACGGCAGCTACGAGGTGATCGGGATGGGCCAGTCAGAGTCCAAGGGTCTGAAGAAAGGGGTCGTGGTCAATATCGAGGCCACCGTGCAGTCGATCCAGAAGGCGCTGGAAGAGGCCGAGCTGATGGCCGACTGCAAGATTGCCGAGGTGTTCACCGGCATTGCCGGCAGCCATATCCGCAGCTTCAATTCGAGCGGCATGGTGGCCATCAAGGACAAGGAGGTCACGCAGACCGACGTGGCGCGCGTGATCGAGACCGCGAAGGCGGTCAATATCCCGACCGACCAGCAGATCCTGCATATCCTCACGCAGGAATTCATCATCGACGGCCAGGAAGACGTGCGCGAGCCGATCGGCATGAGCGGCATCCGGCTGGAAGTGAAGGTGCATATCGTCACCGGCGCGGTGAGCGCGGCGCAGAACATCGTCAAGTGCGTGCGCCGCTGCGGCCTGGAAGTGCATGACCTGATCCTGCAGCCGCTGGCGTCGAGCCTGGCGGTGCTGACCGACGACGAGAAGGAACTGGGCGTGGTGCTCGTCGACATCGGCGGCGGCACCACCGACATCGCGATCTTCAGCGAGGGCGCGATCCGCCATACGGCCGTGATCCCGATCGCCGGCGACCAGATCACCAACGACATCGCGATGGCGCTGCGCACGCCGACGCCGGATGCCGAGGACATCAAGGTGCAGTACGGCATCGCCAAGCAGGCCATTGCCGATCCGGAAGACATGATCGAGGTGCCCGGCGTGGGCGACCGCGGCACGCGCACGCTGTCGCGCCAGGCGCTGGCGGCGGTGATCGAGCCGCGTATCGAGGAACTGTATTCGCTGGTGCACCAGGTGGTGCGTGAATCGGGCTATGAGGAGCTGCTGTCGTCCGGCGTGGTGATCACCGGCGGCACGGCGATGATGCCGGGCATGGTCGAGCTCGGCGAGGACATCTTCCTGAAACCGGTTCGTGTGGGCGTGCCTGAGTACCGCGGCAACCTGCATGAGGTGGTGAAGAGCCCGCGCTACTCAACGGTGATGGGTCTGTTGCTCGAAGGCCGCGTGCAGCGCATGCGCGGACGAAAGGTGGCTGTGCAGAGCGGCTCGGTCAAGCAGGTGTGGGGCCGCATGAAGGAATGGTTTGTCGGCAACTTCTGACGTGAAGCTTGTCTGACAAAAGGAAAGTCGCGCTGCCCTTGTCGTTCTTGTCTACCTGGACGGGGATGGCGCGTTGAAGTGAACGGTTTCTTTTAATTGGTTTCTTGTTCAGGAACCAGCGGTTGCGGCGGGGAGGCTGCAACGTCTGGGGACTGATTTTTCTCGGAGGCAGTGATGGACTTTGACATGATCGAAACGGAAGTGATGGACGGCACCATCATCAAAGTGGTTGGTGTGGGCGGCGCGGGCGGCAATGCCGTGCAGCACATGATCAGCCGCGGCGTGCAAGGTGTGGAGTTCATCTGCATGAACACCGACGCGCAGGCGCTGAAGCGCTCGACCGCTTCGCGCGTGCTGCAGCTCGGCAATTCGGGCCTGGGTGCCGGCGCCAAGCCGGAAGTCGGCCGCAACTGCGCCGAGCAGGCCCGCGAGCAGATCGCGGACGCACTGCGCGGTGCGCACATGGTCTTCATCACTGCCGGCATGGGCGGCGGCACCGGTACCGGCGCCGCGCCGATCGTCGCTCAGGTGGCCAAGGAAATGGGCATCCTGACCGTGGGCGTGGTCAGCAAGCCGTTCGACTTCGAAGGCGCACGCCGCGCCAAGGTGGCCGAACACGGTTCGAGCGAGCTGGAAAGCTCGGTCGACTCGCTGATCGTCGTGCTCAACGAGAAGCTCTTCGAAGTCATGGGCGATGACGCCGAGATGGACAAGTGCTTCCAGTGCGCCGACGACGTGCTGCACAACGCCGTGGCCGGCATCGCCGAAATCATCAATGTCGATGGCCTGGTGAACGTCGACTTCGAAGACGTGAAGACGGTGATGGGCGAGCAGGGCAAGGCCATGATGGGCACGGCGACCGTGTCGGGCGTGGACCGCGCCCGCCTGGCTGCCGAGCAGGCCGTGGCCAGCCCGCTGCTGGAAGGCGTGGATCTGTCCGGTGCGCGCGGCGTGCTGGTCAACATCACGGCCAGCCGTTCGCTCAAGCTGTCGGAAACCAAGGAAGTCATGAACACCATCCGCAGCTACGCCGCGGAAGATGCGACCGTGATCTTTGGTACGGTGTACGACGATGCAATGGGCGATGCACTGCGCGTTACTGTTGTGGCGACGGGCCTGGGCCGTTCGGCTAAGAAGCAGCAACCGATGACGCTGCTGAAGACCGGTACCGACAACATGCCGGTGCAGATGATGGCCGGCATGGCGGCAGCCGCGACCACGCACCACAGCTCGCCGGACTACAGCGGCCTGGATACCCCGGCCGTGTGGCGCAGCTCGCGTGAATCGGCGTCGGCCCACGTGGCGGCGCTGCAGGAAAAGGGTGTGGATACGTACGATATCCCGGCCTTCCTGCGCAAGCAGGCAGACTGAGCCGGAGCGGCCGGATCCAGCATCGCAGGGCCGGTCCCTGTCGGATTGCACGTCCTTGTCGCGAAGCACGCAGCGCTCCCTATCCGCGCGTGCCTTGCATGGATGGTGTGACCCGCCCGGGCTGCCGGTGATGCCGCGTCCGCGCTGAACCGCCTCCGTTCACATCCTGTCGCCGGGACGGGCGGCCGCTGGCCGCCTCCCCGGACTGGTTCCCGCCCTCCCGGTCGGGATGTGTCGTCGTCCGCGCGGCGCGCTGCAAGGCGCGCCGCGCGGACGTTTTTTGTAGCAAGCTGTATCGAAATGCCACCGGATGTCATCGGCCTTGGACGAGCGCGCCATGGCGCCTATGATTGCCGGCAGGCTTTCAGATCCCTCCTTTTTGACAGGAAGTCACCCACCATGATCGCTGTCGGACAACGCGTGCCGGACGCCACGCTGCAGGAATTCTTCGATACCCAGAGCGAAGGTTGCTCGCTCGGTCCCAATGCCTTCAGCGTCTCGGACCTCGTCAAGGGTCGCAAGATCGTGGTCTTCGCCTTGCCTGGCGCGTTCACGCCGACTTGCTCGGCCAAGCATGTGCCCGGCTACGTGGCCGAAGCACAGGCGCTGCGCGACGCGGGCGTGGACGAAGTCTGGTGTGTTTCGGTCAACGACGCGTTCGTGATGGGCGCCTGGGGCCGCGAACAGCACACTGAAGGCAAGGTGCGCATGATGGCCGACGGAAGCGCAGAATGGACGCGTGCGCTGGGTCTTGACCAGGATTTGTCGGCGCGCGGCATGGGCGTCCGCTCCAAGCGGTACGCCATGGTGCTGGACGATGGCGTCGTGACCCACCTTCAAGTCGAGGCGCCCGGCGAGTTCAAGGCCAGCAGCGCCGAAGCGATGCTAGAGGCGTTGCGCGGCTGACACAGATTCTCAATTCGGTGTGTCGCAAATGACACGTCATGTGCATGTATTAACACACCGAAACAAAGTGTCTTAGCGGGATTTCCCTAGCAGTGGTAAAATCACTTAATCGAATATGAAACCTGATAGGTTTTAATAATTACTGAGGCCGCCATGCTCAAACAGCGCACCATCAAGTCCCTGGTGAAGACGGTCGGCATCGGTCTGCACTCGGGTCGCAAAGTGACGCTGACCCTGCGGCCGGCACCGGCCGACACCGGTATCGTCTTTACCCGCGTGGACCTGCCCGAAGCCGTCGAAATCCCCGCCGCTGCCGGCGCCATAGGCGACACGCGCCTTGCGTCGGTGTTGCAGAAGGATGGTGCGCGTGTGTCGACGGTCGAGCATCTGATGTCGGCCTGTGCCGGCTTGGGCATCGACAACCTCTATGTCGATGTCGACGCCGAAGAAATCCCGATCATGGACGGCAGCGCGGCTTCGTTCGTGTTCCTGCTGCAATCGGCTGGCATCGAACAGCAGAATGCCGCCAAGCGTTTCATCCGCGTGAAAAAGGCCGTGGAAGTGCGCGAGGGCGACAAGCTGGCGCGCCTGGAGCCGTTCTTTGGCTTCAAGCTGTCGTTCACGATTGACTTTCGTCATCCGGCGGTCGACAAGACTGGCCAGAACTTCGAGATCGATTTCGCCGATACCAGCTACGTGCGTGAAATCGCGCGTGCGCGGACCTTTGGCTTCGCCCATGAAGTGGAAGCCTTGCGTGAGATGGGACTGGCACGTGGCGGCAGTCTCGACAATGCGATCGTGCTGGATGAACACCGCATGCTCAACAACGAAGAGCTGCGCTATGGCGATGAGTTCGTGCGCCACAAGATCCTGGATGCGATCGGTGACCTGTATGTGGTCGGCCATCCGCTGATTGGCGCTTATGTGGCGCACAAGTCGGGTCACGGGTTGAACAACCAGTTGCTGCGTGCGTTGCTGGCTGACCAGGAAGCGTATGAGGTAGTGACGTTCGATCGCATGGAGGACGCGCCCGTTGCGTTCCTGCCGCAGGTGCAGCCGGCGTTTGCCTGATCGGGGCCGGCACCGAAAACAAAAAACCGGCCAGAAGGCCGGTTTTTTGTTTCTGTGGTCCTAGCGATGATGCGACAGCAAGGTCTTTAGCGCGTCCTGTAACGGTGACGGCGGCAAACTGCGCGCCAGTTCGTCGAGGCTGGCCAGCCCGACCGCGGTCATCTTCCCGTTGGTCCGCGGCCGCACCACAGGCCCGGTATCCCAGTCACTGTGCCGCGTCGCCTCTGGTTGTACCCGTACCCGGATGGCACTGACCTGCGAGCCCCGCTCCTGCAGGCGGGACAGCAACGTCGGCACCACTTGGCGCACACGCGCCGCCGCCGCGCCATGCGCGGCCAGCAACAGCAGCACCTGTTCCTGCTGAGGTCCCCGCCCGTCGCGCTTGACGCCGGCAACGGCAATGCCGTTGCGCATGCCAGGCGGCAGCAACGACAGCACCTCCGCTTCCAGCGAAGCCAGCTCCCGCGCGGTCTGCATCAGCGCGGAGACAGGTCCGGCCTTGGCCAGCCAGTCATTGAGAGGCTTGGCTGCCGGAGTCTGCAGGGCGTGGTGGGTGAACAGGCGCATCAACACATTTTAACAACTTGGCAGGCTGGTGTTCCGGCATGGCCCCTTCCGTCCGCAGCAGGCGATGCCGCTCGACCGGCCCGCCTGCATTTGAAGGTCCATGTGAACAGCGTGTCACGCAAGCGGCACGATTTCGTGTCGGGTCAGGTGGACTTCCGCGACCGCCGCCGCAATCCGTTTGGCAACGGGTGATTGAACCTTGCCGATCCGCCCCGATCTGTCAATAAATCCACGTCGCGCCGGGGCTTGCCGGGGTGTTGGCAACACGGCGGCCGCTGTCCCGGCCGCGACCCCGGCACATGATAAACTCGGCGTTTTGCGCCAATCTATCCATGCCTGGCACGGCTGGGGCTGCCTATCCATGGGTCGCCGGTCCGGACCGCGCAGGTGAAAGCACTCGATGATCACGGGCCTTCTCAAGAAAGTCTTCGGCAGCCGTAATGAACGGCTGATCAAACAATACCGCCGCACGGTGGAGCAGATCAACGCGCTGGAGCCCAAGTTCGAGCAGCTCTCGGACGACCAACTGCGCGGCATGACCGAGACCTTCCGGCAGCGCCACGCTGGCGGCGAGTCGCTCGAGTCGCTGCTGCCCGAGGCGTTTGCCGTGTGCCGCGAGGCCAGCAAGCGCATCATGAAGATGCGCCACTTCGACGTGCAGCTGATCGGCGGCATGGTGCTCAATGACAACAAGATCGCCGAAATGCGCACCGGCGAAGGCAAGACGCTGACCGCGACGCTGGCCGTGTACCTCAATGCCATCACCGGCAAGGGCGTGCACGTGGTGACCGTCAACGATTACCTGGCCCAGCGCGATGCCGAGTGGATGGGGCGCCTGTACAACTATCTGGGCCTGTCGGTGGGCGTGAACCTGTCGCAGATGGCGCATGACCAGAAGCAGGCCGCGTACAACGCCGACATCACCTACGGCACCAACAACGAGTTCGGCTTCGACTACCTGCGCGACAACATGGTCTATGACCCGTCGCAGCGCGTGCAGCGTCCGCTGAACTACGCGATCGTCGATGAAGTGGACTCGATCCTGATCGACGAGGCGCGTACGCCGCTGATCATCTCGGGCCAGGCCGAGAACCACACCGACCTGTACCAGCGCATGAACGGCATCCCGAGGCTGCTCGAGCGCCAGATCGGCGAGGAAAAGGCCGACGGCACGGGCGTCGAGAAGCCGGGCGACTACTACGTGGATGAAAAGGGCCACCAGGTCTACCTGACCGAGGCTGGCCACGAAAAGGCGGAAGAGATCCTGGCGCAGCAAGGCCTGATCGGCGAGGGCGAATCGCTCTACGCACCGCAGAACATCACGCTGATGCACCACCTGTACGCGGCCCTGCGCGCGCACAGCCTGTTCCATCGCGACCAGCACTACGTGGTGCAGAACGACGAAGTCGTGATCGTCGACGAATTCACGGGCCGCCTGATGACGGGCCGCCGCTGGTCCGACGGTCTGCACCAGGCCGTGGAAGCCAAGGAAGGCGTGTCGATCCAGCAGGAAAACCAGACGCTGGCGACCATCACCTTCCAGAACTACTTCCGCATGTACACCAAGCTGGCCGGCATGACCGGCACGGCTGACACGGAAGCCTACGAATTCCAGGAGATCTACGGCCTGGAAGTGGTCGTGATCCCGACCAACCGCGCGGCGCAGCGCAAGGACCTGCAGGACCAGATCTACAAGACGTCGAAGGAACGCTACGACGCCGTCGTGCGCGATATCCGCGACTGCTACGACCGTGGCCAGCCGGTGCTGGTCGGCACGACCTCGATCGAGACGTCCGAATACCTGTCGGACCTGCTCAACAAGGAAAAGCTGCCGCACCAGGTGCTCAACGCCAAGCAGCACGAGCGCGAAGCCGAGATCGTGGCCCAGGCCGGCCGGCCCAAGATGATCACCATCGCGACCAACATGGCGGGCCGCGGTACCGACATCGTGCTCGGCGGCAACGTGGAGAAGCAGGCAGGCTTTGTCGAGATTGACCCGAACCTGTCGGACGCCGACAAGGCCGCGCGTATCCAGCAACTCAAGGATGAATGGCAGTCGCTGCACGAGCAGGTCAAGTCGTTCGGCGGCCTGCATATCGTGGGCACCGAGCGCCATGAATCGCGCCGTATCGACAACCAGCTGCGTGGCCGTGCCGGGCGCCAGGGCGACCCGGGTTCGTCGCGTTTCTACCTGTCGCTGGACGACCAACTGCTGCGCATTTTCGCAGGCGACCGCGTGCGCGCGATCATGGAACGCCTGAAGATGCCCGAGGGTGAGCCGATCGAGGCCGGCATCGTCACGCGTTCGATCGAATCGGCGCAGCGCAAGGTGGAAGGCCGCAACTTCGACATCCGCAAGCAGCTGCTGCAGTACGACGACGTTGCCAACGACCAGCGCAAGGAAATCTACAAGCTGCGCAACGACGTGCTCGAAGCCAATGACGTCGGCGAAATGGTCAAGAACCTGCGCGAAAGCGTGCTGATCGAGCTGTTCCGCGAGCACGTGGCGGCCGACACCATGGAAGAGCAGTGGGACATCGCCGGCCTCGAAACGCGCCTGCGCGAGGACTGGGGCCTGGAGCTGCCGCTGGCCAAGACCATCGAAGGCGCTCAGAGCATCGAGGACGAGGCGCTGCTCGACATGATCCTCAAGGCGGCCGAGGAACGTTACGAAGGCAAGGTTGCGATGGTGGGCCGCGAATCGTTCGCGGGCTTCGAGCGCTCGGTCATGCTGCAAAGCATCGACTCGCACTGGCGCGAGCACCTGGCCGCGCTGGACCACCTGCGCCAGGGCATCCATCTGCGCGGCTATGCGCAGAAGGATCCGAAGCAGGAATACAAGCGCGAGTCGTTCGAACTGTTCGCGCGCCTGCTGGACGTGATCAAGAACGAAGTCACGCGCGTGACGTTCAACGTGCAGATCCAGTCGCCGGAAGAGCTGGAGCAGGCTTCGGAGCAGATCGAGGAAGGCCTGTCGCACCTGGAGAACGTCCAGTACAAGCACGACGAGTTTGCCGAGGGCCGCGAGCCCGTGGAGGACGCGCCGTCGCTGCGCACGGGCGCTGCGGTGGCCGCCGAGATGGCGGTGGCCGGCATGCCGAAGGTCGGCCGCAACGATCCTTGCCCGTGCGGTTCGGGCAAGAAGTTCAAGCAGTGCCACGGCAAGCTGAGCTGAGCCCCGCGCCAGCCGCGCCGTGCAGGATTGCCCTGGCCGCCGTAGCGGAAGGGGCGAAGAGATAACGACATGCCCGCGCTACGCGGGCATGTTCGTCTGACGACTGAACAGAAACAGGTCAAGCAGGACCACAGGACTACAGGACAGGAGCCGATATGCCCGTCAATCTTCCGCTGCCGCAGGCAGACAACCTGAAACCCGTTGCCGGCGTGGAGCTCGGCTGGGCCGAGGCCGGCATCCGCAAGGCCAACCGCAAGGACGTGCTTGTCGTGCGCGTGGCCGAAGGCAGCACGGTGGCTGGCGTGTTTACGCGCAACCGCTTCTGCGCCGCGCCGGTGCAGGTTTGCCGCGAGAACCTTGCTGGCGGAAAGGGTATTCGCGCGCTGGTGATCAACACTGGCAACGCCAATGCCGGGACCGGCGAGACCGGCCTGGCCAATGCGCGTGCCACATGTGACGCGCTGGCTGGCCAACTGGGCATCGCCGCGAATCAGGTGCTGCCGTTCTCGACCGGCGTGATCCTCGAACAACTGCCGATGGACCGGCTGCTCGCCGGCCTGGCACCGGCCATCGCCAACGCCAAGGCTGACAACTGGCTGGCCGCAGCGGAATCGATCATGACCACCGACACGCAGCCCAAGGCGGCGTCGCGCACGGTACAGATCGACGGCAAGACGGTCACGCTGAGCGGTATCAGCAAGGGCGCTGGCATGATCCGCCCGAACATGGCGACCATGCTCGGCTTCATCGCCACCGACGCGGCCGTGGCCCAGCCGGTGCTACAGGCGCTGGTGTCGCATGCGGCCGACCACTCGTTCAACAGCATCACGATCGACGGCGATACGTCGACCAACGATTCTTTCGTGCTGATCGCCACGGGCAAGTCGGGCGCCGCGATCGACCGCGCCGACGGCCCGGCCTTCGAGGCGCTGCGCGAGGCCGTGACCAGCCTGGCCCAGGAACTCGCGCAGATGATCGTGCGCGACGGCGAGGGCGCCACCAAGCTGATGACCATCCGCGTGGAAGGCGGCAAGGACGTGGCTGAATGCCGCCAGATCGCTTATGCCGTGGCCCACTCGCCGCTGGTCAAGACCGCGTTCTACGCTTCGGACCCCAACCTCGGCCGTATCCTGGCCGCAGTCGGCTACGCCGGTGTGGATGATCTCGATGTCGACCGCGTCAACCTGTGGCTTGACGACGTCTGGGTCGCGCGCGACGGCGGCCGCAACCCCGAATACCGGGAAGAAGACGGCCAGCGCGTGATGAAGCAGGCCGAAATCACCGTGCGCATCGCGCTGGGCCGCGGCAACGCCGAGGCCACGGTGTGGACCTGCGACCTCTCGCACGACTACGTATCGATCAACGCGGACTACCGTTCCTGATCATCGCCCCCTGTTCAACGACGCTCTGCTGCCATGTCTGACCTCGCCTCTCGCCTCGACAATTTCCTCGCCCGACTCGAACAGTGGCTACCGCCGCAGCTCACGGAAGCGGACTGGCAGGAAGCGGTAGCGTTCCGCTGGCGCAAGCGGCAGAGCCTGTTCGGCAATATTGGCTACCTGCAACCGGTGCGCCAACTGCCGCCGATCCACCTGGACGACCTCAAGAACATCGAGCGCCAGAAGGACGCCATCGTCGCCAATACGCGCCAGTTCGTGAACAAGCTGCCGGCCAACAACGTGCTGCTGACCGGCGCGCGCGGGACCGGCAAGTCGTCGCTGATCAAGGCCTGTCTCAATGCCTTCGTCAAGGACGGGCTGCGTCTCGTGGAAGTCGACAAGAGCGACCTCGGCGATCTCGGCGATATCGTCGAGCAGGTCTCGCAGCGCCCCGAGCGCTTCGTGATCTTCTGCGATGACCTGTCATTCGAGGACGGCGAGTCGGGCTACAAGGCGCTCAAGTCGGCGCTGGACGGCTCGGTCGCCGCGCAGTCGGACAATGTGCTTGTGTACGCGACGTCGAACCGCCGCCATCTGTTGCCCGAGTACATGAAGGACAACGAGTCCTACCGCCACACCGAGGACGGCGAAATCCATCCCGGCGAAGTCGTCGAGGAAAAGATCTCGCTGTCCGAGCGTTTCGGCCTGTGGCTGTCGTTCTACCCGCCCAAGCAGGACGAGTATCTGTCGATCGTCGGCCACTGGCTGAAGCACTTCGGCTGCACCGACGAGGACATCGCCGCAGCGCGTGGCGATGCCCTGGTTTGGGCGCTCGAACGCGGCTCGCGTTCGGGCCGCGTGGCGTGGCAGTTTGCACGCGACTGGGGCGGCAAGCATGGCAAGCCGTTCATCGCGGATGTGGAGGGCGCATGACGCAGACGCAAGACAGCACGACGCCCCGCAAGGTGACCGAAGTGGCCGTGGGCGTGCTGGTGCAGCCCGATGGCCGCTTCCTGCTGGCGCAGCGCCCGGGCGGCAAGCCGTATGAGGGCTACTGGGAATTTCCCGGCGGCAAGCTGGAACCGGGCGAGACGGTGGAAGCCGCGCTCGCGCGCGAGTTGCATGAAGAGCTGGGCCTGGACATTACCGAGTGCGTGCGCTGGCATGTGCTAGAACACGATTACCCGCACGCCTACGTGCGGCTGCATTTCTGCAAGGTCACGGCCTGGCGCGGTGACCCGGTCGGCCGCGAAGGGCAGGCTTTTTCCTGGCAGACGGTCCCCGTGACGGTGGAACCGCTGCTGCCGGCCACCATCCCGGTGGTCGAATGGCTGGGCGAAGAATCCCGGCCCGCCTGACAATTCGAGCTTTACCCGCGCCCCTGCGGCTGCGGCGCCCGTGATCGCGCCGGCATAACAACAGCAAGAAAGGATCCGTATGCTACGTGCAGACCGCGTTGCCGACGATATTTCCCTGCCTGAGCTGACCCTGCGCGGCATCATCCTGGGGGCGCTGATCACGGTGGTGTTCACCGCCTCCAATATCTATCTGGGTCTTAAGGTCGGGCTGACCTTTTCCTCGGCGATTCCGGCGGCCGTCATCTCGATGGCGGTGCTGCGCCTGTTTCCGGGCGCCAATATCCTCGAAAACAATATGGTGCAGACGCAGGCCTCGGCCGCGGGCACCCTGTCGTCGATCATCTTCGTACTGCCGGGCCTGGTGATGCTGGGTCACTGGCAGGGCTTCCCGTTCTGGCAGACGCTGTCGATCTGCGCGGCCGGCGGCATGCTTGGCGTGCTGTTCAGCATCCCGCTGCGTCACGCAATGGTGGTGCAGAGCGAACTGCCGTATCCGGAGGGCGTGGCCGCTGCGGAAATCCTGCGCGTGGGCAGCGCAGGGCAGGATGTGGCGCCGGGCGCGAAGAAGCAGGGCACCGGTCTGGCCGACCTGATGGCCGGCGGTCTCGTGGCCGGCGTGTTCAGCTTTGCCGCAGGCGGACTGCGCTTGCTGGCGGAGGGCGCGAACCTGTGGCTCGCCGCTGGCGCTTCGGTAGTGCGGTTCTCGATGGGCTTCTCGCTCGCGCTGGTCGGCGCGGGCTACCTGGTCGGCATCGTCGGCGGTCTGGCCATGTTGCTCGGCCTGCTGCTGACGTGGGGCATCGCCGTGCCGTGGCTGACAGCCATCACGCCGCGCCCGGAGGGCGCCACGCTACAGGCTTTTGGCACCATGGTGTGGAGCACGCAAGTGCGCTTCATCGGCGCAGGCACGATCGGTATCGCGGCGATCTGGACGCTGATAACGCTGGCCAGGCCGATGCTCGACGGCATCCGTGCCTCGCTGGGCGCGATCAAGGGCGCAGGCGCGGCGGGCGGCGCCGGTGTGCCGCGCACGCGGCAGGACATGCCGGTGCGCTGGATCGGCGTGCTCGCGGTCGTGCTGGCAGTGGTGCTCGCGGTCACCTTCGGCTACTTCATGATGCCTGCGCCGCTGGATGCGGGTGCACGCTGGCGCCTGGTCGGCTGCGCGGTGCTGTTTGCGTTCGTGTTCGGCTTCCTGGTCGCGGCCGCGTGCGGCTACATGGCCGGGCTCGTGGGCTCGTCGGCAAGCCCGATTTCGGGCATCGGCATCATCGCGGTGATCCTGGTGTCGCTGCTGATCCTTCTGATCGGCACAGCGGACGGTTTGCTCGATACGCCCGATGGCAGCAAGTTTGCCATTGCACTCGCCATCTTCACGACCTCGGCCGTGCTGGCGGTGGCGACCATCTCCAATGACAACCTGCAGGACCTGAAGACCGGCTGGCTTGTGGGCGCGACGCCGTGGCGCCAGCAGGTCGCGCTGCTGATCGGCTGCGCGGTCGGTGCGGCGGTGATCCCGCCGGTGCTGGATCTGCTCTACAACGCCTACGGGTTTGCGGGTGCCTTGCCGCGCACGGGCATGGATCCGGGCCAGGCTCTGGCGGCGCCGCAGGCCACGCTGATGACGGCCATTGCTACCGGCATCTTCACGCACAAGCTCAACTGGAACATGATCCTGATCGGCATCGCGCTAGGCGTGGTGCTGATCGTGATCGACGAGATCCTGCGCCGCCGCGGCGGTACCGCACGCTTGCCGGTGCTGGCGGTGGGCATCGGCATTTACCTGCCGCCGACCATCAGTTCGGCGCTGGTGGTGGGGGCGGTGCTGGCGTGGGTCCTGCTGCGCGCCGAGCGCCGCCGCGCTATCGCACGTGGGGACGACGTCAAGCTGGCGCTCGAACATGCCGAACGCCGCGGCACGCTGCTGGCCTCGGGGCTGATCGTCGGGGAAAGCCTGATCGGGGTGCTGCTGGCGGCCGTGATCGGCCTGTCCGGCAAGGATGCGCCGCTGGCGGTGGTGGGCGAGGGCTTCGCCGGCACGGCCGAATGGCTCGGGCTGGCGGTGTTCGTGCTCGTGTGCGTGGGGTTCTACCGCCGCGTGCTGGCCGCGGCGCACTGACTGCGCTGTAGGACGGGACGACTCAGTCGTCCTCGTCTTCAGGCAGGTCCGGCGAAGGCGTTTCGCCGGGCTTGCTGCCGATCACGTATTTTTCGGACGCCCACGCGCCCAGGTCAATCTGCTTGCAGCGCTCCGAGCAAAACGGGCGGAACTTGTTCTCGGGAATCCATTCCACCTTGGTGCCGCAGGTGGGACATTTGACGACGGCAGGCATGACTTCAGAAATTGCAGAGCTTGAGCAGGAACGGAATGTCGGCATCGACCGAACGCGGGCGCAGGTCGCCGTCCTGCTGCGTAAAGCGCACCCATAGCATGTACTTGTTGGCGCTCATCTCGGGGATGAAGGCCAGCAGCGAATCGTCGAGGTGCACCTGCATGAGCTGGTAGCTGCGGCCAGACAGCATCTGTTGGTAGCTGCCGCCCGTGGCGATCACCTTGCCGCTCTGGCCCGATTCACGCAGCAGGCGCAGTACGGTGGACGTACCGGCACGCAGCGCGACCAGCGGGCGGGCCCATTTCAGGATGTCGGCGCGGCGTTCTTCGGCCGGACGGTGCTGCCACGCATAGTACGCCGGCAAGTCGAATTCGCACGTGCCGCCCGGAATGATGGCGCGGCTGCGGATGCTCGTTAGCCACTCATTGTCAGTCAGCAGCTGTCCCGCCTTGCCGACAGTCTGGTTGAGCATGGCAATGCCTTGCTCGATCTCGCCGATGATGGCGTCCAGCGCCTCCTGATCGATCTGCGGATTGACCCGCAGCGCAGTCAGCGCCTGGCGCTGGCGCTCGAGTTCCTTGATCAGATCAGTCTTGAGGTCGGCGCGGCCGGCGACGTCAATGATCTCGAACAGCGTGGTCAGCGCGACATGGTGCTGCAGTGGATGTTCCTGGCCGAGGAAGTAATCCAGGCGATCGAACAGGTCTTCCAGGCGCAGGAGTGTCCTGATGCGTTCGTTGAAAGGATATTCGTACAGGATCAAGTGCTATGTCCGTGCAGCGCTTTGGCGGCGCTCCGGTCGGAGCGCCACGGTGCGGGCGTGGCCCGGGGAACGTCAGGAATGTGTGGACGATTCAGCTTTCCACGCATTTCGCGTCATGTTCCAGCGCATTCTATGCGAGACGGGCTGAGAGGACAATGCAATGTGAACGGTGCGCCGTGTTCTGGAGTGGTCCGGTGCCCGGTCGTGCTCCGGCTCACGCTTGCGTGACGCCGGCGGCGGACAGTGCACGATAGGTGCGATCAAGCTGATCCACCTGTGCCGTCAGTGCCTCAACCGGCCCATCGTTGTCGATCACGTCATGGGCGACTGCCAGGCGCTGTGCACGCGTTGCCTGCTTAGCCATGATGGCCAGCACCTGCTCGCGGCTGAAGCCGTTGCGCGACATGACACGGGCGATCTGCGTGTCCTCGCTGCAGTCCACGACCAGCACGCGCCCCACGCGATCGAGCCATGCGCCCGATTCAACCAGCAGCGGCACTACGTAGATCAGATAGGGATGCTCACGGGCGTGCGCGATCTCGGCGGCGCGTGACGTGGTCAGTTCGCGGATCAGCGGATGGGTGATGCCTTCGAGCCGTGCCTTGGCGGCCGGGTCCGCAAAGACCACCGCGCGCATGGCATCGCGGTCCATGGCGCCGTCGGGGCGCAGGCACTGCGGGCCGAAGGCCTCGACCAGCGCGGGGATGGCCTGCCCGCCCGGGGCAGTGATCTCGTGGGCCAGCAGGTCAGTGTCGATGATGGCGGCGCCGCGCGCGGCGAACATGTCGGCTACGCGGGTCTTGCCGCTGCCGATACCGCCAGTCAGTCCGATCTCCAGCATGTCAGGTTCCGTGGGTGCAATGCCCCAAACGATACCAGCTTGGCGCTTCTCCGGTCCTCTGGCGCCGCTTACGGCATGAATAGCAGCGGCAGCACACCCGGGCCGAAGAACAGCACCAGCCCGCCGGCGCCCGCAATGAATGGGCCGAACGGGAACGGCGTGTCCCGTCCCTGGCGGCGCAGCGCGATATTGGCGACGCCGAACACCACGCCGACCACCGACGACAGCAGCACCAGCGACGGCAAGGCCTGCCAGCCGAACCAGGCGCCCAGCGCGGCCATCAGCTTGAAATCGCCGTAGCCCATGCCTTCCTTGCCGCGCACGAGCTTGAACAGCCAGTAGGCGCTCCACAGCAGCAGGTAGCCGGCCACGGCGCCGATCACGGCATCGGCAATCGGCACGAACAGCCCGGCCAGGTTCAGCAGCAGGCCCAGCCACACCAGCGGCAGCGTGATCTGGTCGGGCAGCAACTGCGTATCGGCGTCGATCATCGTCAGTGCCATCAGCGCCCACAGCAGCACCAGCGCGGCCACGCCCTGCCAGGTCGCGCCGAAGTGCCAAGCGGCCAGCGCGCTGAGCACGCCGGTCGCCAGCTCCACTAGCGGATAGCGCATGCCGATCGGTGCCTTGCATGACGAGCAGCGTCCGCGCAGGAACAGGTAGCTGATAACCGGAATATTCTCCCAGGCCGCGATCGCATGGCCGCAGTGGGGGCAGGCCGAGCGCGGCACCATCAGGTTGTAGCGGTCGGGGTAGGGCAGCGGGTCGCTGCGCACTTCGGCGATGTAGTTGGCCTCGTCGTGTTCCATCATGCGCGGCAGCCGGTGGATCACCACGTTCAGGAAGCTGCCGACCAGCAGGCCGAGGACGGCGGCTGCCGCCACCAGAAACCACGGCGGCAGTGCCGCCAGCGCCGGCAGCGCAAAGGCGCCGCCGGCGGGGAATGCCGGATTCATCAATTACACCACCTGTCCCAGCTTGAAGATCGGCAGGTACATCGCGACCACCATACCGCCGATGAGCACGCCCAGCACCACGATAATGAGCGGCTCGATCAGGCTCGAAATGGCCGCCACGGCGTCATCGACCTCGCGCTCGTAGAACTCCGCCACCTTGATGAGCATATTGTCCAGCGCGCCCGATTCCTCGCCGATCTGCGTCATCTGCAGCACCATGTTGTCGAACACGTGCGTGGCTTGCATGGCGTTGGTCAGGCTGGTACCGATGCGCACGGACTGTTCGATCTCGCGCGTGGCGTCGTAGTAGACCCAGTTGCCCGCCGCGCCGGCCACGGATTCCATCGATTCCACCAGCGGCGTACCCGCCGCGAACATGGTGGCGAGCGTACGCGTCCAGCGCGCGATCACGGCCTTGCGGAAGAGGCTGCCGAAAATGGGCAGCTTCAGCATTATGCGGTCCGTGGTGCGCTGGACCTTCTCGGATTTCTTCAAGGCCCGTAAATAGAACGCGATTGCCCCCACCGGTATGCCGATGACGATGTACCAGTACGCGACGAAGAAGTCCGAGATGGCGATCACGACCAGCGTCGGCGCCGGCAGGTTCGCGCCGAAGCTCGAGAACACACCCTTGAACGCCGGGATCACGAACAGCATCAGGATCACCGTCACGGCAAAGGCCACGGTCAGCACCGCGATCGGGTAGATCATCGCGGACTTGATCTGGCTCTTCAGCGCGATGGTCTTTTCCATGTAGAGCGACAGGCGCTCGAGCAGGGAGTCGAGAATACCGCCCTGCTCGCCGGCGTCGATCAGGTTGCAGTACAGCGTGTCGAAGTAGCGCGGATGGCGTCGGAACGCCGCCGCCATGCTGCTGCCGGATTCGATGTCGAAGCGGATGTCGGACAGCAGCTGCGTGAAGTTCGGATTGGCGTGCCCGCGCGCGATGATGTCGATCGACTGCAGCAGCGGAATGCCAGCCTTCAGCATGGTCGAAAGCTGGCGCGTGAAATACGCGATGTCCTTCTCGGTGATCTTCTTGCCGCGCGCGGCCTTGCGCTTCTTGAGCTTGACCACCGTGAGGCCCTGCTTGCGCAGCGCCGCCGTGACCTCGGCCTGGTTTTCGGCCCGCTGTTCCCCGGTGAACGTCTTGCCTTTGCGGTCCTTGCCTTCCCACTCGAAGATGTACTGCGTGGGTGCTTTACGTCCTGCTCGTCCTGCCTTCGCGCGTGGCGGCACTGCCGCCCGTGCGCTCGCAGCTGGTGCGCGCGTTGCCATGATCGACCCCCGACATGAATGTTTTGTCTGTAGTTTTATGAATTGGTGGTGGCCAGCACTTCTTCGAGTGACGTGACCCCTTGCTTGACCTTGAGCAGGCCAGCTTCCCGCAACGATAGCACGCCGTCGCGCCGCGCCTGCTCGGCAATCTGCAGCGCCGTACCGTGCGACAGGATGATCTGCTGCATCGCCTCGGTGATCGGCATAACCTGGTAGATGCCGCAGCGTCCCTTGTAGCCGCTGCCATTGCAGCGCTCGCAGCCGACCGGATGGTACGGCTGCCAGCTACCGTCGAGCTGCGGTTCCTTGAACCCGGCGTCGAGCAGCGCTTCGCGCGGGATCGTGCCGGGCTTCTTGCAGGTGCACAGCCGCCGCGCCAGGCGCTGCGCCGTGATCAGCAGCACGCTCGATGCGATGTTGAACGGCGCCACGCCCATGTTCATCAGTCGCGTGAGCGTGGTCGGCGCATCGTTGGTGTGCAGCGTCGACAGCACCAGGTGGCCTGTCTGCGCGGCCTTGATCGAGATATCGGCGGTTTCCAGGTCGCGGATTTCGCCGACCATGATGATGTCCGGATCCTGCCGCAGGAACGAACGCAGCGCCGCGGCAAAGGTCAGGCCGGCTTTGTCGTTGACGTTGACCTGGTTGATGCCGGGCAGCTGGATTTCAGCCGGGTCCTCAGCGGTCGAGATATTGATATCGCCCTGGTTCAGCAGGTTCAGGAACGTATAGAGCGACACGGTCTTGCCGCTGCCGGTCGGCCCGGTCACCAGGATCATGCCGTAGGGCCGCTTGATGGTTTCCAGCAGCAGCGCCTTCTGTTCGGGCTCGTAGCCGAGCTGGTCGATATCGAGCTTGTCGGACGATGATTCCAGGATACGCATCACGATCTTCTCGCCGAAGAGCGTGGGCAGCGTCGACACGCGGAAGTCCACCGCCTTCTCGACGGTTTCCTTGTCCTTGCCGTCCTTGTCCTTGTCCTTGGGCAGCGCGATCAGCAGCTTCATGCGGCCGTCCTGCGGCACGCGCTTTTCAGAAATGTCCAGGCGCGACAGCACCTTGATGCGCGTGGCGATCTTGTCGCGAATATCGAGCGGCGGCCGCGCGACCTCGTGCAGCACGCCGTCCACGCGGAAGCGGATGCGGTAGAAGGTCTCGAACGGCTCGAAGTGCAAGTCCGACGCGCCGCGGTGGAAGGCTTCGGTCAGCAGCTTCTGCAGGAAGCGCACGACCGGCGCATCGTCGATGTCGTTGGTGGCGCCCGTGCGGGGCCGCTGCGCGGCGGCGGCGACCGGATCGTATTCGATCATCTTGCGCTCAGTGGGCGTGCCGGGCGCAACGTCCTTGAGCGTGCCCAGCGCTTCGCCGGCGGAACGCACATGCTTCATCAGCTTGTCGTGCTCCACCACCACGGTGTCGAGCGGCAGGTTGTACTTCTGCTTGATGGCGTCGAGTCCCGCCTGGTTGGACGGGTCCGACATGGCCACGACAAGGCGGTTCTCGCGCCGCCCCAGCGGCAGCAGGCGGTGCGCGTGGAATTCGCGGTTGCCGGCCAGCGCGGACGGCACCTTGTTCATGTTGTACTGGCTGAGATCGAGCAGTGGAAGCTGATACTTGTCGGCGGCGAACAGTGCGACGTCGTGCGCGGTCATGGTGCCGGTGCCAACGATCTCGTCGATCAGCTGCGTCTGCTTTTCGCGTGCCGACTGCTCAAGTTGGGCGAGCAGCGCGGGGGCGATACGACGGCTCTGTGCAAGGGCGAGACCAAGTGTCATGGCAGGGACCAGGTAGTGCATTGCGCCCGGAGGCGCCGGTCGGGGCCATGGGCCCCGGATCGGCGCAGTTTGCCGCCGGGGTCACTTTTTGTAAAGGCGACAAATGGACGGTGTCGGCATTTGTGCGACACGGGCGCAACCCTACTTGCGCGGGGAGCGGGCGCGGCAGCGCAGTAGCGGCTGATGGGCGGAATATCGGTGCCGCGAGAAGGCTCGCGAAGAAGGCGACGCAGAAAACAAAAAAGCCGCACATTGCTGTGCGGCTTCTTGCTGGCCCAGTACTGCATGGCCATGAATTCTGGTCGGGGTGAGAGGATTCGAACCTCCGGCCTCTACGTCCCGAACGTAGCGCTCTACCAGGCTAAGCTACACCCCGAAATTCTGTTGCTAATACTCTGCTTTGTTGCTAACACGTTAGCGTCAGCAGCAAAGAACGTAACTTTAACAGCGTTTCTTCCGGAAGGGAAGAGGCTGGCGGCAATTTCAGGATTGCCGCTGCAGCGAGAACTCGCACAGCGCGATCAGCGTGTCTTTCCAGTCGGACGCCGGGAACTGCTGCGCAGCCTTCTCGGCGGCTTCGGCTTCGCGGCGTGCCGCTTCGAACGTGACATCGAGCGCGCCGCTCGCATGGATGGCCGAGAACACTGCGTCGAAATGCTCGGTGCCGCCTTGCACGATCGCTTCGCGCGCCAGCACGCGCTGCTCCGGCGTGCCGTACTCGAGCAGGTGCAGCAGCGGCAGCGTCGGCTTGCCTTCGCGAAGGTCGTCGCCGGCGTTCTTGCCCATCTGCTCGGCACTCGCGGTGTAGTCGAGCATGTCATCGATGAGCTGGAACGCGGTGCCGATACGGCGGCCGTACTCGGCGGCGGCTTCTTCCATGGCGGCGTCCGCACCGGCCAGCACCGCGCCAAGCTGGGCGGAGGCCTCGAACAGCTTGGCCGTCTTGTAGCGGATCACTTGCAGGTAGCGTTCGATCGTGACGTCGGGATCGTGCATGTTCAGCAGCTGCAGCACTTCGCCTTCGGCGATCACGTTGGTCGCGTTGGACAGAATCTCCATGATTCGCATGCTGCCCGCATCGACCATCATCTGGAATGCGCGCGAATAAAGGAAGTCGCCGACCAGCACGCTGGCGGCGTTGCCGAACACCGCGTTGGCGGTCTCGCGGCCGCGGCGCAGTTCGGATTCATCGACCACATCGTCATGCAGCAGCGTGGCGGTGTGGATGAACTCGACGACGGCTGCGAGCTCATGGTGGCGGTTGCCGTCGTAGCCAAACGCGCGTGCCGACATCAGCAGGATCACCGGGCGCAGGCGCTTGCCGCCGGCACTGATGATGTATTCGCCGATCTGTTCGATCAGTGGAACTTCAGAAGACAGCCGTTGACGGATGACCGCATCGACCGCGCGCATGTCTGCAGCGACCGGGGCAAGCAAGGCAGTGGCGGAAGGCTGGGTCAAGATGATCACCGTTACGCAAAACCGGACGATTATATGCGATGCGAACGTGGTTCACGCCAATGGCTGTCCCCGTTCGGGGGATGCGGGTAGCGGCGGACTATAATCCGGACATGAACAAGCCCATGTCCCGCCGCAATGTCCGCCGCACGGCCTGGTGGGTGGCGTTTGCCGCACTGGCGGGCTTTCTGCTGGCCGATCTGACCTGATCCTCGTTGGCGCAGAAGTGCGCAAGGCGTCGCCGGACAGGCTATGTGCCTGTTTTCTTTGCGTTTTTCCGTGGCCTCGTTTACAATACGCGGTTTCCTCCGGTTGCTTTGCCCGTTTTGCGGCTGCTGACCGGTGGGAGATAACCGGGCCTCACCATGCGCGCAAGCGCCCAAATGCGGGGCGCGCAAGCGCTCTGGTGCAGGTCATCGGCGTTTTATTCACATCCGAGAGGTTCGACAATGTACGCGGTCGTAAAAACCGGCGGCAAGCAATACAAGGTTGCTGCTGGCGAAAAACTTAAAGTAGAACAGATACCGGCAGACATTGGCGCAGAAATCACGCTCGACCAGGTGCTCGCAGTGGGCGCCGGCGACCAAATCAAGTTTGGTACGCCGCTGGTTAGCGGGGCTTCCGTCAAGGCTACCGTTATCTCCCAAGGTCGTCACGACAAGGTGAAGATCTTCAAGATGCGCCGTCGCAAGCACTACCAGAAGCGTCAGGGCCATCGTCAGAATTACACCGAGCTGCGCATCGAAGCGATCAACGCCTGATCATTCGAACGTAACCCGGTAAAGCGACAGGAGTAAGACATGGCACAGAAAAAAGGCGGCGGTTCCACGCGGAACGGCCGTGATTCCGAATCGAAGCGTCTGGGCGTGAAGGTGTTTGGTGGCCAGGCCATCAACGCCGGCGGCATCATCATCCGCCAACGCGGCACCCGCGTGCACGCCGGTGACAACGTGGGCGTGGGCAAGGACCACACCCTGTTTGCACTGGTCGACGGCCACGTGCAATTCGCCGTCAAGGGCCCTGCCAAGAAGCAGCACGTCAGCGTCGTCCCGGCGGCCTGATAACAGCCTTTGCAGCACGAAGGCCCCGCAACGCTTGCGGGGCTTTTTTGTTTCTGGCGACAATATAAATAGTCAATGCCAGTCACCCGCCCGGTCACCTGGCTCCATCACGGAAACCCATCATGAAGTTCATCGACGAAGCCCGAATCGAAGCCATCGCCGGCAACGGCGGCAATGGCAGCGCCTCGTTCCGGCGCGAGAAGTTTGTGCCCTTCGGTGGTCCGGATGGCGGCGACGGCGGCCGGGGTGGCAGCGTGTTCGCCGTGGCGGACCGCAACATCAATACGCTGATCGACTTCCGCTACGCGAAGAAGCACGTGGCGCGCAACGGTGAAAACGGCCGTGGCTCCGACTGCTACGGTGCGGCCGGCGACGACGTCACGTTGCGCATGCCGGTCGGTACGCTGATCACCGACATGGACACCGGCGAGCTGATCGCCGACCTGACCGAGCACGGCCAGAAGGTCTGCCTGGCCGAAGGCGGCATGGGTGGCTGGGGCAACCTGCATTTCAAGTCCAGTACCAACCGCGCGCCGCGCCAGCAGGTTGACGGCAAGCCGGGCGAGCGCCGCATGCTCAAGCTCGAACTCAAGGTGCTGGCCGACGTCGGCCTGCTGGGCATGCCCAACGCCGGCAAGTCGACGTTCATCTCGCATATCTCGAACGCGCGGCCGAAGGTGGCGGACTACCCGTTCACCACGCTGCACCCGAACCTGGGTGTGGTGCGCGTCGACCATGAGCAGTCTTTCGTGGTGGCCGACATTCCGGGCCTGATCGAAGGCGCGGCCGAAGGCGCTGGCCTCGGCCACCAGTTCCTGCGCCATCTGCAGCGTACGGGCCTGTTGCTGCACATCGTTGACCTCGCGCCGTTTGATGAAGCCGTGGATCCCGTGGCGGAAGCCAAGGCCATCGTCAACGAGCTCAAGAAGTACGACGAAACGCTCTACGACAAGCCGCGCTGGCTCGTGCTGAACAAGCTCGACGTAGTGCCCGAGGAAGAGCGCGCCACGCGCGTGAAGGACTTCATCAAGCGCTACAAGTGGAAGGGCCCGGTGTTCCAGATCTCCGCGCTGACCGGCGACGGCTGCCGCGAGTTGATCTACGCGATCAAGGACCACCTGGCAGCGCTCAAGGCTGAAGAGGCCGCAGCGCTGGCCGAGCCCGATATCCGCCTCGACGAGCGCCTGCATAACGTCGACCACGACGGTCACGAGCAGTAAGCCAGCTTTTCTCCCTCGCCCATGCGGGGCGAGGGATCACCATTGGGGATGCCAGAAAAGCCCCCCGGAGACAGGATTTCTCGCCATGCAATCGGTCATTGCCCAGGCAAAACGTATCGTCGTCAAGGTTGGCTCCAGCCTGGTCACCAACGACGGCAAGGGATTGGACTACGACGCCATTGCGCGCTGGGCGGCGCAGATCGCAAAGCTGCGTTCGATCGGCAAGGAAGTGGTGCTGGTTAGTTCCGGCGCCATTGCCGAGGGCATGCAACGCCTGGGCTGGGTACGCCGACCGCGTGAAATCCACGAACTGCAAGCCGCCGCCGCCGTTGGCCAGATGGGCCTGGCGCAGGTCTACGAAAGCCAGTTCGGCCGCTATGGCATCCGCACCGCGCAGGTGCTGCTGACCCACGCCGATCTGGCCGACCGCGAACGCTACCTGAACGCACGTTCCACGCTGCTCACGCTGCTGTCTCTCGGCGTCGTGCCGATCATCAACGAGAACGACACCGTGGTTACCGACGAAATCAAGTTCGGCGACAACGACACGCTTGGCGCGCTGGTCACCAACCTGATCGAAGGCGATGCGCTGGTCATCCTGACCGACCAGCGTGGGCTCTACACCGCTGATCCGCGCAAGGACCCGAATGCCGAGTTCGTCGACGAGGCGCTGGCCGGCACGCCCGAGCTGGAGCAGATGGCGGGCGGCGCCGGTACATCGATCGGCCGGGGCGGCATGCTGACCAAGATCCTCGCGGCCAAGCGCGCGGCCAAGTCAGGCGCGCACACGACCATTGCGTCTGGCCGTGAGGCCAACGTGCTCGAACGCCTGGCAGCCGGTGAGGCCATTGGCACGCAACTGCTGGCGCCGACCGGCCGCCTGACCGCGCGCAAACAGTGGATGGCAGATCACTTGCAGCTGCGCGGCCGCGTGGTCATCGACGCCGGCGCCGTCGAAAAGCTGACGAGCGGCGGCAAGTCACTGCTGCCGATCGGCGTGGTCGAAGTGCAGGGCGAGTTCGCGCGCGGCGAGGTAATTGCCTGTGTCGGCGCGGACGGGCGCGAAGTGGCGCGCGGCATCACCAACTATTCGAGCGCCGAGGCCCGCCTGATCGCGCGCAAGCCGTCGTCGGAGATCGAGTCGGTGCTCGGCCACCTGAACGAACCCGAACTGATCCACCGGGACAACCTCGTGCTGGTCTGAGCCGGCATCACGCCGCAAAAGAAAAGGGCGACGCCGAGGCATCGCCCTTTCTGCATTCAGCCGGCTGGCATTCAGCGACGGTGCGGTGCGCTGTCCTTCAGGTCGCGGACCATTTTCTCCGGCGTACCGGCCACGGTGCGGCCTTCGCAGAAGAAATCCGTCGCCAGCGTCGCCGCATAGGCGTTGCGCGCCGAAGTCTGCATGCGGATCCAGCTGTCGCGAGACTCGCCGCGGTTCACTTCCCATTCCTTGGCACCTGCCGGGAGCGTCGCGTAGATCCGCCGCTCGAAGGCGTCGCAGCGCAGGCCTTCGTAATTCACGTTGCGCGCACCCGTCGAGCTGCTGATTACCACCGTGAACCGCACCACCTTGTCGTTGCCGACCGACACCGACTTGCCGTCCACCTCGAACGTGAGATTGCCGGTGCCGTTGACCGAGAACGGAATCAGGTTCGCATCCTGCGGCAGCGCTGGCAGAATGGCCTCTTCTTCCTTGAAGGTCTTGGGCTCGAACGGATTGATCCACTTGGATTCTTCTTCGGGCATTTCCTTGCCGGTGGTCTTGCAGCCTGCCAGTGCCAGGCAGGCGGCGGCAAGCAACAGGCCAGCAGCGGTCAGGCCGCCGCGGCGGCCCAGGCCGGTAACACGATTCATCAGGACTCCGTCGGGTTGGGGGCCGGCGTAGCCGGCAAAACTGCATCGCTTTCCACTGCCTGCACCGCTTCCGCTGCCGGTGCAACAGGCGCGACCTGCGTGACGGGCTGCAGCGGCCGGCGCTGCGCCAGCGTGGGCGGCTGGCCGGGCTGCTGCGCATACCGCTGCCCGCTGCCATGGCGGCCGTGATGCACGCCGTACGGGCTCAGCGGCACGCGCGGATTGCGGTTCAGGAAGCGCGACAGCTCTGTCAGTGCAAGCTGGTACACGTCGCGCTTGAACTCGATGACTGCCTCCAGCGGCACCCAGTAGTCGCTCCACCGCCAGGCATCGAACTCGGGATGCTCCGTGGCGCGCAGGTGTACGTCACAGTCCCTGCCTGCCATGCGCAGCAGGAACCAGATCTGCTTCTGGCCCCTGTAATGGCCGCGGATCTCGCGGCGGATGAACTTGTCCGGCACCTCATAGCGCAACCAGTCGCGCGTGCGACCGACGATCCTGACGTGCTCCGGTAGCAGGCCGATCTCCTCATGCAGTTCGCGATACATGGCCTGTTCGGGCGTTTCGCCGTACTTGATGCCGCCTTGCGGAAACTGCCAGGAATGCTCGCCGATTCGCTTGCCCCAGAAAACCTCGTTTCGTGCGTTGATGAGGATGATGCCGACGTTCGGGCGAAAGCCTTCACGATCGAGCATGACTGCACCTCGAATCCTTTAGAATTATGTCGATTATAAAGGATGCGCGCGGCCCGGCTCAGGCGGGGTGCTGCTGGTTTTCCCCGAGCGGGAAGGGCAGTTTCAGGCAGTTGTCGGCGCGTTCCAGTCGATTATGCGCGGCATGGCTGCCGCCAATTCACCGGGATTTACCGGTTTCCAGAGAAGACATTCGGATGAAAGCCTCGCAATTTTTCATTTCCACCCTGAAGGAAGCCCCCGCCGACGCGGAAATCGTGTCGCACAAGCTCATGATGCGCGCGGGCATGATCAAGAAGCTCGGCGCCGGCATCTACAACTACATGCCGGTGGGCCTGCGCGTGATCCGCAAGGTGGAAAACATCGTCCGCGAGGAAATGAACCGCGCCGGCGCCGTGGAACTGTCGATGCCCGTGATCCAGCCGGCCGAGCTGTGGCAGGAAACCGGCCGCTGGGACAAGATGGGCCCGGAGCTGCTGCGCCTGAAGGATCGCCACGAGCGCGACTTCGCCGTGCAACCGACCTCCGAGGAAGTCGTGACGGACATTGCGCGCAGCGAAATCCGCAGCTACAAGCAGCTGCCGGTCAATTTCTACCAGATCCAGACCAAGTTCCGCGACGAGCGCCGTCCTCGCTTCGGCATCATGCGCGGCCGCGAATTCACGATGAAGGACGCGTACTCGTTCGACCGTGACGCCGAGGGCCTGAAGAAGTCGTACGAGAACATGTACGACGCGTACGTGCGCATCTTCCAGCGCTTCGGCCTGGAATTCCGCGCCGTGGCGGCCGACAACGGCGCCATCGGCGGTTCGGGCTCGCACGAATTCCACGTGATTGCCGACACCGGCGAAGACGCCATCGTCTACTGCCCGACGTCCGACTACGCCGCCAACATGGAAGCCGCCGAGGCGCTGCCGCTGGTGGCCGAGCGTGCCGCGCCGACCCAGGCGCTGGAAAAGACCTTTACTCCGGAAAAGGTCAAGTGCGAGCAAGTGGCCGAGTTCCTGGGCATCCCGCTCGAACGCAACGTCAAGTCGATCGTGCTGGCCAAGGACACCGAGGCCGGCGCAGAGATCTGGCTGCTGCTGATCCGCGCCGACCACGAGCTTAACGAGGTCAAGGCTTCGAAGGTGGCGGGCCTGGCTGACTTCCGCTTCGCCACCGAAAACGAGATCGTCGACGCGTTCGGTTCGCCCCCGGGCTACCTGGGCCCGATCGACATGAAGAAGCCGGTCAAGGTCGTGGCCGACCGCACCGTCGCCAACATGAGCGACTTCTGCTGCGGCGCGAACTATCGCGACTACCACTTCACCGGCGTCAACTGGGGCCGTGACCTGCCCGAGCCGATCGTTGCCGACCTGCGCAACGTGGTGGCCGGGGACGCCTCGCCGGACGGCAAGGGCACGCTGGAAATCTGCCGCGGCATCGAAGTGGGCCACGTGTTCATGCTCGGCACGCGTTATTCCGAGTCGATGAACGCGACCTTCCTGGACGAGAACGGCAAGACCCAACCGATGCAGATGGGCTGCTACGGTATCGGCGTGACCCGTATCCTTGGCGCCGCCATCGAGCAGAACTTCGACGAGCGCGGCATCATCTGGCCCGCCGCCATTGCCCCGTTCGAGGTCGTGGTGTGCCCGGTCGGCTATGACCGCTCCGAAGCCGTCAAGGCCGAGGCTGACCGCATCCACGCCGAGCTGCTGGCTGCCGGCGTGGACGTCATCATTGACGACCGTGGCGAGCGCCCCGGCGTGATGTTCGCCGACTGGGAACTGATCGGCGTGCCGCACCGCGTGGTGGTGGGCGACCGTGGCCTGAAGGAAGGCAAGGTCGAATACCAGGGCCGCCGCGACGCGCAGGCGACGCAAGTGGCCGTGGCCGACGTGGTCGGCCACGTACGCGGCCAGATCGGCAAGTAAGCCCATGCGCGCGGCCCGTCTGGTTCGCACGGCCGGCAGCCTGCTGCTGGCGTTTGCCGCCACTGCCGCGCAGGCTGGCGCGCAAAAGGAAGAAGATCTGGCCGATTCGGTGCGCGGCGCGCTGGCTGCGGCCATTGCCGACTCGCGCCCGGTGCGGCCGGTCTTTGCCACCGGCGGCGAACGGCTGGCCTACCTCAAGTGGCTCGGCGAAATGTCGCATCGGCTCGAAGGCCGCATCCCCGAGCCGCAGATGCGCGTGGAGCTGATCGAAGCCGCGTACTACGAAGCCAAGCGCGCCGGGCTCGAACCCTCGCTGGTGCTGGGCCTGGTGCAGGTCGAAAGCAACTTCCGCAAGTACGCGATCAGCTCGGTCGGCGCGCGCGGTCTGATGCAAGTGATGCCCTTCTGGGTCCGCACGATCGGCGACAACGACCCGCGCAAGCTGTTCCACCTGCAGAGCAACCTGCGCTACGGCTGCACCATCCTGCGCCACTACCTGGACCGCGAGCAGGGCGACCTGTTCCTGGCGCTCGGCCGCTACAACGGCAGCCGCGGCCGTCCTGAATACCCGAACGCGGTGCTGGCCGCGTGGAAGCGCTGGCAGTATTCGGAAGCCACGGTTACCGTCGCGGGCGACCCGGAGAACGCGCCGACCCGTCCGCGCAAGCTGCTGCCCGAGGCGCCCGCGCGTAACCCGTTCTCGCCGCAGCGCCTGGCCAATCCGTCATGACTGTCGACACGCGTCCGGCCGTGGGCAATCCGGGCTATGCCACCTCGTCGCCCGAGCTTGAGCGCTGGCTGGCGCGGCATATTTCCGAGGGCTTTGGCGCCGAATCGCTTGTGCTTTCCATGCTGCGGTCTGGCTATGACGCCGCGTTCGCGCGCAGCGCCGTGGCCACGGCAATGGGCCATCGTCGTCCCGATGCGTCGGCTACTCAACCCGCGCCACGTCTCGCCCGGCGCGAAGTTCCCGTGCTGTTTTCCCTGCAGTCGCCGAGCATCCGTCTGTACCAACACTTGTTGAGCGATGCCGAGTGCGATGCGCTGGTCGAACTCGCACGCGGACGCCTTGCGCGTTCGCCGGTGATCAACCCGGATACTGGCGACGAAAACCTGATCGATGCGCGCACCAGCATGGGTGCCATGTTCCAGGTGGGCGAGCACACGCTGATCCAGCGCATCGAGGACCGCATTGCCGCCGTGCTCGGCGTACCCGTCGACCATGGGGAAGGTTTGCAGATACTCAACTACAAGCCGGGCGGCGAATACCAGCCGCATTTCGATTTCTTCAATCCGAAGCGCCCCGGCGAGGCACGCCAGCTCCGCGTAGGCGGCCAGCGCACTGCGACGCTCGTGATCTACCTGAACACGCCGCAGGCGGGCGGCGCAACGGCGTTCCCGCGCATCGGCCTGGAAGTGGCGCCGGTCAAGGGCAACGCTGTGTACTTCAGTTATCTGCAACCCGACGGCAAGCTCGACGAACGTACGTTGCACGCCGGCCTGCCGGTGCAATCGGGCGAAAAATGGATCGCTACCAAGTGGCTGCGTGAGCACCCATATCGCGCAGGCGCATAACGACCGGCCCGCTGTACGGCGCACTGCCGTCACGGAAGAATTTCGCGAAACTGTACCGGTACTGTACTGTTAGCTGTGACTAGACTGGCAGCAATCCCCCATATTCAGCGGTTGCGTGCCATGGCTTTCCCCGATCTTGTCGCTGGTTCTGGCGTCTTTCTCGCGTTTTCTGCATTCGCCCTGGTGTCGTCGATCACGCCCGGTCCCAATAACACCATGGTGCTCGCCTCCGGCGTGAATTTCGGATTCACGCGGACGATTCCGCATCTGCTAGGCATCAGTAGCGGCTTTTCGCTGATGGTCGCGCTGGTAGGTCTTGGGCTTGGCTCGATGTTCTCGCACTGGCCATGGACGTGGCAGGTGCTTCGGATCGCGGCCGGCGCTTATCTGGTCTGGCTCGCATGGAAGCTTGCTACCTCAGGCGGCCTGCAGGATCGACAGGTCGCGCGCCCGATGGGTTTCCTGCAGGCGGCCGCGTTCCAGTGGGTCAACCCAAAGGCTTGGGTGATGGCGGTAGGCGCGTGCAGCACCTATGTGCTGCACGGCAATGTGTGGCTGAACGTGGCGTTGATGGCGGGCATCTTCGCCGTTATCAACCTGCCGAGCGTGGCGATGTGGGCCGTGTTTGGCTCGGCCCTGCGCCGCTGGCTGTCGCAGCCGCGCGTGCTGCGCGTGTTCAATGTGGGGATGGCGTTGCTGCTGCTGGCGTCGCTGTGGCCGATTCTGGGGGCACACCACGCCGGCTGACGGGCGCTTACATCAGCGCCCGAATCGTCCCCAGATTCCGCCAGTATCCCTTCGCGTCCATCCCGCAACCAAACACATACCGGTCCGGCACCTGGAAGCCGCAGAAATCCGGATGCATCGGCTTGAGCTTGGTCAGCGTCTTCTCGCACAGCACCGCGGCGTGGAATTCCTTGGCGCCCATATCCATGATGCGCTGGCGGATGGCCGCCATGGTCTCGCCTTCGTCGAGGATATCGTCGAGCACCAGCACCACGCGATCCCTGACGGATTCACGCGGCGCCACGCGCCATTGCATCTCGCCGCCCACGGTCTTGTTGTTGTAGCGGGACAGGTGGATGTAGTCGAATTCCAGCGGGAACTGCAGCTTGGGCAGCAGCATGCCGGTGAACACCACCGCGCCGCCCATCACAGACAGCACCAGCGGGAAGGCATCGCCCATCTTCGCGGTGATGTCTTTCGCCATGCGGTCCAGCGATGCCTGGACTTCCTGGGCGCTGACGATTTCCTCGGAGTTGGCCCACAGTTCGCGGGCCTGTTCAGCGGTCATCATGATGTCTTTCCTGTTCTTGTCTCTTGCGGGGTAGGGCAGGTAGGGAGCGCGGCGCCGATCAGCGGTTGAAAAGGCCCTTCATGCCGCCCTTCATTGCACCCATCTGGCGCATCATCTTCATCATGCCGCCGCCCTTGAGCTTCTTCATCATGCCTTGCATCTGGTCGAACTGGTTCAGCAGGCGGTTCACTTCCTGCACCGGCACGCCCGCGCCCGCGGCAATGCGGCGCTTGCGGCTGGCCTTGATCAGCTCGGGCTTGGCGCGCTCGGCGGCAGTCATGCTGTTGATGATGCCTTCCATGCGGCGCACCTGCTTTTCCGCCTGATCCATATTGGCGCCCTGGGCCTGCTGCGCGAACTGCGCGGGCAGCTTGTCGACCAGGCTGCCGAGGCCGCCCATCTTCTTCATCTGGCCGATCTGGGCCTTGAAGTCTTCCAGGTCGAAGCCGCCAGTCTTCTTGATCTTCTTGGCCAGCTTCTCGGCGGCGTCCATGTCCACGCCGCGCTGGGCTTCCTCGACCAGTGCGAGGATGTCGCCCATGCCCAGAATACGCTGGGCCATGCGGTCGGGGTAGAACGGCTCCAGGCCGTCGAGCTTTTCGCCGACGCCGACGAACTTGATCGGCCGGCCGGTGACATGGCGCACCGACAGCGCGGCACCGCCGCGCGCATCGCCGTCCAGCTTGGTCAGCACCACGCCCGTCAGCGGCAGGGTGTCGTTGAAGGCCTTGGCCGTGTTGACCGCGTCCTGGCCGAGCATGGCGTCGACCACGAACAGCGTTTCGGCCGGCTTCAGCTCGGCGTGCAGCGCGGCGATTTCCTGCATCATCGCCTCGTCGATACCGAGACGGCCCGCCGTATCGACGATCAGCACGTCGTGGTAATGCTTGCGCGCCCAGTCCACCGCCGCGCGGGCGATGTCGACCGGCTTCTGGTCGGGCTGGGACGGGAAGAATTCGGCGCCGACCTGTTCGGACACCGTCTTCAGCTGGGCGATAGCTGCCGGACGGTACACGTCGCACGAGACCGTCAGCACTTTCTTCTTCTTGTTCTCTTTAAGCCACTTGGCCAGCTTGCCGACGGTGGTGGTCTTGCCGGCGCCCTGCAGGCCTGCCATCAGGATGATGGCGGGGGGCTGCACGGCCAGGTTCAGCTCCGCACCCTTGCCGGAGATGGCTTCCTCGCCGCCGATCACCGTGGTCAGCTCGCGCTGCACCACGCCGACCAGGGCCTGGCCCGGGGTCAGGCTCGAGACGACGTCCTCGCCCATCGCCTTTTCCTTGACGCGGGCAATGAAGTCGCGGACGACCGGGAGCGCCACGTCGGCCTCGAGCATGGCCAGGCGCACTTCGCGCAGCATTTCGGCGGTATTGGCCTCGGTCAGGCGGGCCTCGCCGCGCATGGTCTTGACGACCCGCGCCAGGCGTTGAGTGAGATTGTCCAGCATGGCAGGAATGGGGGAAGAAAGGGCTGTGTTGCGGCCTTTGTTACCGCGTTAGCCGCCCGCCACTGGCAGGAGGCACTAAGGTAAACTGCGCAAATGGTCATTGTACTGTATGCCCTGACGGCACTTCTCTATTGCGGCCTGGCCTTCCACGGCTGGGTGACGCGCAATCCCCGGCTCGCCGCCGCCGGTGGCCCCGCTGGCGGCGCGGCGTCGGCTGTACTGACGGCCAACGGCGGACCTGCGGGCGTCGCGGGAGGACGCGGCGAGGCGCAGCCGGGCTGGTGGCACCTGCTGATGGCGGCCGTGCTGACCAGCCACGGCATGCTGCTGCATGAAACCATCTTCCCGGCCGACCGCATGATGTTCGGCTTCGCCTTCGCCCTCTCGGCCATGCTGTGGCTCGGCGTGGGAATCTACTGGATCGAAAGCTTCTTCTTCTCGCTGGCCGGCTTGGGACTGATCGTGATCCCGGTGGCTCTCGTCGCCAGCCTGATGCCGCTGGCCTTTCCGGGCTCGCAGATCCTGGGCTATGCCGCGCAGCCGCTGTTCAAGCTGCATTTCATCATCGCCAACGTCGCCTATGGCTTGTTCACGCTGGCGGCGTTCCACGCGTTCCTGATGCTGATGGCCGAGCGCCGCCTGCACGGCTTCAAGCACACACCCGCGCGTCCGGGCAATGGCACGGCCAAGGCGCCGGCAAACGAGTGGCTGGGTCGCTGGCTGGACCTGCTGCCGCCGCTGCTGACGCTTGAAAAGCTGCTGTTCCGGCTCATCGGCGCCGGCTTTGTGCTGCTGACGCTGACCATCGCCTCCGGCCTGTTGTTCTCGGAGGAACTATTCGGCCGCGCGTTCCGGCTCGACCACAAGACCGTGTTCGCGCTGATTTCGTGGGCGATGTTCGGCGGCATCCTGGCCGGGCGGCACTTCCGCGGCTGGCGCGGCCGCGTGGCGCTGCGCTGGGTCATTGCCTCGTTCGGCATCCTGCTGCTGGCCTATGTCGGCAGCCGCTTCGTGATTGAAGTGATCCTGCACCGGCTCTGAGACCGCCATGGCAAGAATCTTCATTCTGCTGGCCGTGGTGCTGGGGGTGTTCTGGTGGCTGCGCTCGCGCGCCGAAGCGCAGCGCGAGCAGACTTCCCGCGCGGCTCGCCCGACGCCTGCACCGCGTGACGACCACGCCGAGACCATGGTCCAGTGCGCCCATTGCGGCGTGCACCTGCCGAAGAGCGAGGCCATTGCCTGGCGCGGCCTGCATTACTGCCGGCGCAGCCACTTGCCCGACGACAGCGGCGACCGCGCATGAGCACGGCGCGGCCGACGATCACCGCCCGGCACGCCCCGTGGCTCGGCTTTGCCCAACTGTGGCGAGCGCCCGAGCCGCCTGATTTCCACTGGCGCCTGCTGCGCTATTTCTGCTGGACCCGCGTGGCCGTGGGCCTGCTGTTGCTGGCCTTCACCATCATGCAGCGAGGCGCGGATACGCACGGCGTGTCGCTCGTGCTGCCGTTCCAGCTCACCTTGCCCGCCCACACGACGGCGGCCATGCAACTGGCCATCCCTTACCTTGGCATCGCGCTCGCCATGCTGGCGGGCACGTTGTGGCGCAGGCGTTTCCATTTGCGCGTGCGGCTGCAGGTGCTGGCCGATCTGGCCATGCTTGGCCTGATCTACGAGATGCTCGGCCGCAACGGCCATGCCGATGGCCTGGCGATGATCTTCCTGCTGCCGGCGCTGGAAGCCGGCGCGCTCACCAGCCTGCTGTTCGCGCTGTTTGCCGCCTCGCTCTCGGCGCTGGTGATCATGGCGCACCCGTTCATGCAGACCATCCTGCTGCGCCAGGCCGATGCCGGCCTGCTCGGCTCGGGCCTGTACGGGCTGGTGTTCATGATCGCGGCGCTGCTGATGTATATGCTGGCCTACCGGCAGGTCGCGCAGGAAAAGATCGCGCTCGCGCGCGAGCAGGAGCTGCGCCTGCAGCAGCTCGTGAACCGGCTGATGGTCAACGACATGCAGGATGGCGTGATGCTGGTGCGCGCCAATGGCATGGTCGTGGCCGCCAACCCGGCCGCCGTGGTGCTGCTGGGCGTGCAGCCGCATGAGCGCGTCTATTCGCGCCGCGGCCGCGAAGGCGAGGGCGACGAAGGTGGCCAGGCCGCGCTGTTCGACCTGCGCCGCATTCCGCGCCTGCAGCCGCTCATGGAAATGCTGCGGGACTGGCTGCGCAGCAAGGACGATGTGCCCCGCATCCTGCAACTGCTGCCCATCGTCTCGCGTCCGGCGCCGCCCGCCGGCGGCACGCTGCACACGCGGCTGCGCCTGCGTTTCGTGCTGCCGGGGCTGGCCGGGTTGCGTGCCACCGTGGCAAGCACCTCGACGATGCCATCGAACCTCGACACGGCCGCCTGGAACGAACTGACGCCCGAAGCCGCCGCGCGCCTGCGCCTGGCCATTGCCCAGCAGGAAGCCATGGCCTGGACGCCCGACGACGAGGCGCTGCTGCGCAGCGAGATGCGCGACACCGTGCTGGTCCACATCGAAAGCTGGGAACGCATCGCCGAACAGGTCCAGCAGGAAAAGCTCGCCGCCATGGGCCGGCTGGTGGCCAGCGTTGCGCACCAGATCCGCAACCCGCTGGCCGCGATCAGCCAGGCCAGCGAACTACTCGGCGACGGCGCCAGCATGGGCAGCGGCGGCGGCGTGGAGTCCGATGTCGATGCGCGCCTGCTGCGCATCATCCATGACAATGTGCGCCGGCTCGACCAGGTCGTGTCAGACGTGCTGCAGATCTCGCGCCGCCCGCGCACGGGCCGCAGCACCGTGCACCTGGCGCAGGCGCTGCCCGAGATCGTCGACCGCTGGCGCCTGGAAATGCGCTTGCGCGTGCCGCGCGGCGGTGACACGCGCCAGCCCGGACGCGGCGAGATCAATGCGAATGCCATCCGGCTCACGGTAGACGTGCCGCAGCAGGTTGTCTTCGATACCTCGCAGCTCCAGCAGGTGCTTGGGAACCTGCTCGACAACGCATGGCGCTATTGCAGCCGCCTGCCGGGCGCCATCCGCCTGCTCGCGCATGCGCTGGACCAGCACCATGCCGAGCTGATCGTCTGGAACGACGGCACGGAGATTCCGCGCGAGCACCAGCGCAGCCTGTTCGAGCCGTTCTTTACCAGCAATGCACAGGGCACCGGGCTCGGCCTGTTCATGGCGCGCGAGCTATGCGGCGCTAATGACGCGCAGGTCCGCTACGGCACCATCGCACTCGACGACCTGCTCGCGCGCACCGGACTGCTGGCTGCGCCGCGCGATACACTGCCTGCCAAGGCCTTCGTGCTGACGCTGCGCATCGACACCGGCGATGCGGCGCCGGCCCGAGGCGCCGATCCGCTTGTCCACCGAAACTCCGCCTCCGATACGTAGCTCCATGCCACCCAGAACGCCTGGCCTCGATCCCATCCTCGTCATCGACGACGAGGCAGACTTGCGCGAGCTGCTGGACATTTCCATCCGCCGCATGGGGCATGACGTGGTGCTGGCCGGCTCGCTGGCCGAAGCGCGCGAGAAGCTCGTACAGCAACGCTACAGCCTGGTGCTGACCGATATGCGCCTTGGCGACGGCCTCGGTATCGAGATAGTGCGCCAGCTTGCGGCCGCGCCGGAACGTGTGCCGGTGGCCGTCATCACCGCGTACGGGAGTGCCGACAACGCCGTCGAAGCGCTCAAGGCCGGTGCGTTCGACTACATTGCCAAACCGGTGTCGCTGGACCAGTTGCGCAGCCTCGTGATGAATGCGCTTGGGCGCCAGCAACGCGAAGACCAGGACAACGCAGCCGCCGCGGAAGCCGCCCTGGCTGCAGACCGTGCCGCTGCGCTGTTGCCCGGCCACTCGGCGGCCATGCAGGAGGTGCGCCGTTCGCTGTCGCGGCTCGCGCGCAGCATGGCACCGGTGGTGATCAGCGGCGAGTCGGGCAGCGGCAAGGAACGCGC
Organism: Cupriavidus pinatubonensis; assembly: GCF_019602855.1. Lineage (GTDB taxonomy): Bacteria > Pseudomonadota > Gammaproteobacteria > Burkholderiales > Burkholderiaceae > Cupriavidus > Cupriavidus pinatubonensis. The sequence goes on along the minus strand of NZ_CP080767.1, from coordinate 3,323,158 downwards.
CGCGCGTGCCATCCACGCCACCAGCACGCGTGCCGCGCACCCGTTCGTGGCGGTGAACTGTGGCGCCATCCCGGAAAACCTGATGGAGTCCGAGTTCTTCGGACACGTCAAAGGCGCGTTCACCGGCGCCGACGCCGAGCGCGGCGGCTTCTTCCAGGCTGCCAACGGCGGCACGCTGCTGCTCGACGAGGTGGCCGACCTGCCGCTCGCCATGCAGGTCAAGCTGCTGCGCGCGCTGCAGGAGCGCCGCGTGCGCAAGATCGGCGCGAGCCGCGAAGATGCCGTCGATGTGCGCGTGATGTGCGCGAGCCACAAGGACCTGGCCGCGATGGTCTCGACCGGCCAGTTCCGGCAGGACTTGTATTACCGCCTCAATGTGCTGGGGTTGCGCATGCCGACGCTGCGCGAGCGCGCCGAGGACATTCCCGTACTGGCCCGCGCCATCCTCGAACACCTGGCCGTGCGTTACAGCGACCCGCGCCCGCGCCGGCTGTCGCAGGCCGCGCTGGAGCGGCTGGTGGCGTATCCGTTTCCGGGCAACGTCCGCGAACTGGAAAACCTGCTCGAACGCGCCTACGCGTTTGCCGAGGCCGAGGATATCCAGGTGGAAGACCTGGGGCCGCTCGACGCCAATATGGAGCACGCGGCGCTGCGTCCCGCGCCGTCGCCGCTTACGCCGTACACGCCATGGGCCGGCGGCCTGGCGACAGCGGAGCCCGCTCCGGCACCCGAGCCCACGCCACAGGCCGCCACCGCGCCAGAGTCCGAGGCCATCGTCGTGCCGGCCGACCTGCCTGATACCGCCGAACGCGCTTGCCGTGGCGTCACGTTCCCGATCGATCTGCCAGCCCGGCTGGAAGACGTGGAGCGCGAGATCATCCTGCAGGCGCTGGCCCAGACCGGCTTCAATCGCACCGCTGCCGCGCCGCTGCTGGGGCTGAACCTGCGCCAGTTGCGCTACCGCATCCAGCAACTCGGTATCCGCGACGGGCGCGATGAACGCGAGGAAGGGGAGGGCGCGGCATGACGGCTCCGGCTGCAGGTCCCATCCCGGCCAGTTTCCTGCCCGACGCCGAAGGCTGGGTTGCGGCCGCGCGCCGCGTGCCGTCGCCCAACTTCGACGAGCGGCCCGCCGGCATGCCGGTGGACCTGGTGGTGCTCCATAACATCAGCCTGCCGCCGGGCCAGTTCGGCAGCGGTGATATCGAGGCCTTCTTCCAGAACCGGCTCGACCCCGACCGCCACCCGTTCTTCGCGACGATCCATCAGGTGCAGGTATCGGCGCACTTCCTGGTGCGGCGCGATGGTGAACTCGTGCAGTTCGTCCCGTGCACCAAGCGCGCCTGGCATGCCGGTCAGTCTGATTTCTTCGGCCGCAGCCGTTGCAATGACTTCTCGGTCGGCATCGAGATCGAAGGCACTGACGACTTGCCATTCACCGCCGCCCAGTACACCACCACCTCCACGCTGGTGAAGGCCCTGCGCGCCACCCTGCCAGTGCGGGCGGTTGCAGGCCATAGCGACATCGCTCCGGGCCGCAAGACCGACCCCGGACCGCACTTCGACTGGGACCGTTTTGCCGGTCTCGCCGGGGTTCCGCAAAACCTGTTACCCTACCGCCCCTCGCACAACTAAGGTGCTGTCGGGCAGCCGCCACAGCACCATGTCGGCGCGGTGTCACATGCCAATTCCCCAGGGTGGTGTGGGGCTATCAGGCGCGCCACACGGATAAAAAAAATTTCCAAAAAATGTGCGCTTGCGAACGGCTTGGCGCGATCCCTTGTCGTAGCGCGGTTCCCGGGAATGTGGCGCTGCCGCACTTGTCATCCGGGTGTCGCAACCACGCTTGTCAAGACTGGTCTTTCGGTTTTGTTTCACTATACTTAGCCCAGTTTTCCGCAGCGACCACTATATCTAGTAGTTCATCCGGGGAGCTGGCCCAACCATGAGGGAGCTGTCGCAGACGTGGCGATAGTGGTTGAAACCCTGATGTGGGGCCGGCGCATCACAAGAGTCCCTGGCGAAATGTGTAGCAAAAAGCAGTCAGTTCAGCCGTTCTTCAGGTCCGGCAGGACGCTTTCGCATCCGCATTTCGCCAGGGACTCTTTTGTCTCTTAAAACAGGCTAAAAACAGGAGTTCCTATATGCAAACGGCCCAGAACGAAATCACCACGGGCGCGACGGGCGCCGCCGGTATTGCAGGTACCGCGCAACAAGCCCCCGCAGCCCAAGCCGGCACGACGAACTACCAGGATTACAAGATCATCCGCCGTAACGGCGCCGTGGTGGCGTTCGAGCCGTCCAAGATCAACGTTGCCATGACCAAGGCCTTCCTCGCCGTAAACGGCGGGCAAGGTGCCGCTTCCGCGCGCGTGCGCGAGATCGTCGAGCAACTGACGCAGAACGTCGTGCGCGCGCTGGTGCGCAGCCGCCCGAGCGGTGGCGCCATCCATATCGAAGACGTGCAAGACCACGTCGAACTGGCCCTGATGCGCTCGGGTGAGCACGAAGTGGCCCGTTCCTATGTGCTGTACCGCGAAAAGCGCGCGCAAGAGCGCGCGAGCGCCAGCGCGCAGGCCGTGGCCCGCGTGCAGGAATCCGGCATCCAGTTCAACGTGACCGACGCCGGCGTGACCAAGCCGCTGGACATCGTCGCGCTGCACGATTTGCTCGACACCGCCTGCGCCGGCCTGGGCAAGGCCGTGAGCGCCGAGCCGATCCTCAAGGAAACGCTCAAGAACCTGTACGAAGGCGTGCCGATGACGCAGGTGTACGACTCCGCCATCCTGGCCGCGCGTACGCTGATCGAAAAGGACCCGGACTACAGCCAGGTCACGGCCCGTATCCTGCTGCACACCATCCGCAAGGAAATCCTGGGTGCTGAAGTGACGCAGGCTGAAATGACCACGCGTTACGCCGAATACTTCCCGAAGTTCATCGCGCGCGGTATCGCCGCCGAGCTGCTGGACGAAAAGCTGGCCACGTTCGACCTGGCCCGCCTGGGCGCTGCGCTGGACGCCGGCCGCGACTTCCAGTTCAACTACCTGGGCCTGCAGACGCTGTATGACCGCTATTTCCTGCACATCGACGAGACTCGCATCGAGATGCCGCAGGCATTCTTCATGCGCGTCGCCATGGGCCTGGCCCTCAACGAAGCCGACCGCGAAGCGCGCGCCATCGAGTTCTACCAGCTGCTGTCGTCGTTCGACTTCATGTCGTCCACGCCGACCCTGTTCAACTCGGGCACCCGTCGCTCGCAGCTGTCGTCGTGCTACCTGACCACGGTTTCGGACGACCTGGAAGGCATCTACGAAGCGCTCAAGGAAAACGCGCTGCTGTCGAAGTTCGCCGGCGGCCTGGGCAATGACTGGACCAACGTGCGCGCACTCGGCTCGCACATCAAGGGCACCAACGGCAAGTCGCAGGGCGTAGTGCCGTTCCTGAAGGTGGTGAACGACACCGCCGTGGCCGTGAACCAGGGCGGCAAGCGCAAGGGCGCCGTCTGCGCCTACCTGGAAACGTGGCACCTGGACATCGAAGAGTTCCTGGAACTGCGCAAGAACACCGGTGACGACCGCCGCCGCACCCACGACATGAACACGGCCAACTGGATTCCGGACCTGTTCATGAAGCGCGTGATGGAAAACGGCGAATGGACGCTGTTCTCGCCGTCCACCTGCCCGGACCTGCACGACAAGGTCGGCAAGGCGTTCGAGCAGGCCTACCTCGGCTACGAAGCCAAGGCCGCCAGCGGCGAGCTGAAGCTGTTCAAGAAGGTCCCGGCCATGCAGCTCTGGCGCAAGATGCTGGGCATGCTGTTCGAAACCGGCCACCCGTGGATCACCTTCAAGGATCCTTGCAACATCCGCAGCCCGCAGCAGCACGTTGGCGTCGTCCACAGCTCCAACCTGTGCACGGAAATCACGCTGAACACCAATGACAGCGAAATCGCCGTCTGCAACCTGGGCTCGGTCAACCTGGTCGCGCACCTGACGAAGCAGGCCGATGGCTCGTACGTGCTCGACCACGCCAAGCTGCAGAAGACCATCCGCACCGCCATGCGGATGCTCGACAACGTCATCGACATCAACTACTACGCTGTCGAGAAGGCCCGCAACTCCAACCTGCGCCACCGTCCGGTCGGCATGGGCATCATGGGCTTCCAGGACTGCCTGCACGTGCTGCGCACGCCGTACGCCAGCGACGCCGCGGTGAAGTTCGCCGACACCTCGATGGAAGCCGTGTGCTACTACGCCTACCAGGCCTCCACCGAGCTGGCCGAAGAGCGTGGCCGCTACGAGACCTACGCCGGCTCGCTGTGGGACCGCGGCATCCTGCCGCAGGACTCGCTCAAGCTGCTGGCCGAAGAGCGCGGCGGCTACCTGGACGTGGACCTGTCGAGCAGCATGGACTGGGACAGCCTGCGCGCCCGCATCAAGCAGCACGGCATGCGCAACTCGAACTGCATCGCCATCGCGCCGACCGCCACGATCTCGAACATCATCGGCGTGTCCGCGTGCATCGAGCCGACGTTCCAGAACCTGTACGTCAAGTCGAACCTGTCGGGCGAGTTCACGGTGGTCAATGACTACCTGGTGCGCGACCTGAAGGAACGCGGCCTGTGGGACGAAGTGATGGTCGCCGACCTGAAGTACTTCGACGGCTCGCTGTCGCGTATCGACCGCATTCCGCAAGACCTGCGCGACATCTACGCCACCGCGTTCGAAGTCGAGCCGACCTGGCTGGTCGAAGCCGCCAGCCGCCGCCAGAAGTGGATCGACCAGGCCCAGTCCCTGAACATCTACATGGCCGGCGCCTCGGGCAAGAAGCTGGACGACACCTACAAGCTGGCCTGGCTGCGCGGCCTGAAGACCACGTACTACCTGCGCACCATGGCTGCCACCCATGTGGAGAAGTCCACCGTGTCGCGCGGCTCGCTGAACGCGGTGTCGTCGGGCAGCGATGGTGGTTCGGCAATGGACGCAGCGGCTGCCTCGGCACCGGCCATGCCGGAAGCGGAAGGCGCGGTCTGCACGATGCGTCCGGGCGATCCCGGCTTCGAAGAGTGCGAAGCCTGCCAGTAATCACGCAGTAGCGACATAGCGTAGTAACCAACCACCCCCGGGGTTTGCTCCCTTCTCCCGCACGCGGGAGAGGGGCCGGGGGAGAGGGCCGGCGCCACCACATCGTGAGCCGTCATCTTTGACCACCGCGCCCCCCAATCGAATCACGGAGAACAACATCATGCTGAGCTGGGACGACGACGTTCAAGCCACCCCGCAGGCCGCACCGCAGCCTGACCTGCAACCCGCTGCCGCCGTCACGGCTGACCAGCAAGGCGTGCTGCCGTCGAGCGCTACGCAAGCCGGCATCCTGGGCAACAACCCCAACGCCGCCGCCGCGCAAAGCAACCGCCGCGTCAACGCCGCCGACAAGCGCGTCATCAACGGCTCGACCGACGTCAACCAGCTCGTCCCGTTCAAGTACAAGTGGGCGTGGGAAAAGTACCTGGCCGGCTGCGCCAATCACTGGATGCCGCAGGAAATCAACATGTCGCGCGACATCGCGACGTGGAAAGACCCCAACGGCCTGACCGAGGACGAGCGCCGCATCATCAAGCGCAACCTCGGCTTCTTCGTCACCGCCGACTCGCTGGCCGCCAACAACATCGTGCTGGGCACCTACCGCCAGATCACCGCGCCGGAATGCCGCCAGTACCTGCTGCGCCAGGCCTTTGAAGAGGCCATCCACACGCACGCCTATCAGTACATCGTTGAATCGCTGGGCCTGAACGAAGCCGAGATCTTCAACGCGTACCACGAAGTGCAGTCGATCCGCGACAAGGACGAGTTCCTGATCCCGTTCATCGACACGCTGACCGACCCGTCGTTCAAGACCGGCACGCCGGAAAACGACCAGAAGCTGCTGAAGTCGCTGATCGTGTTCGCCTGCATCATGGAAGGGCTGTTCTTCTATGTGGGCTTCACGCAGATCCTGGCGATGGGGCGGCAGAACAAGATGACTGGGGCGGCGGAGCAGTATCAGTACATCCTGCGGGATGAGTCGCTGCACTGCAATTTTGGTATCGACCTGATTAACCAGATCAAGCTGGAGAATCCGCATCTTTGGACGGCTGAATTCAAGGCTGAGATTACTGAGCTGTTCAAGAAGGCTGTTGATCTGGAGTATCGGTACGCTGAGGACACCATGCCGCGCGGCGTGCTGGGGCTGAATGCGCCAATGTTCAAGTCGTATCTGCGCTTTATCTGCAATCGCCGTTGCCAGCAGATTGGTCTTGATCAGCTGTTCCCGAATGAAGAGAATCCGTTCCCGTGGATGAGCGAGATGATTGATTTGAAGAAGGAGCGGAACTTCTTTGAGACGCGGGTTATTGAGTATCAGACGGGTGGGGCGTTGAGCTGGGATTGAGGGTTGGTGGTTAGTTAATCAACGACGAAAAATGGGAGCCGAAGGCTCCCATTTTTCTTGGCTAATGTGGCTGCTATCGGTCAGGAATGGACATTCGGCTTTCAACAACGACGCCCTCAATCGGAGACATAATTGGGACGTATCAATGGCACAAACGATAGTCGCATGGACTTGGACACTAAGTACGGACTTATCAGAATTGTCAACGAGCCGACTTACTCATTTGACTCTACAGACAACACGCGACGCTATGCTCAGGAGATCCGCCTCGCGGACGATTCCGTATCATCCATCCATGGCATACATTTGAATGGCGACGGAATCGTGGTAGTCGGAGCAGGCGGAGGATGCTCGGCAGTACATGAGCATTCTGCGTTGATAATGGACGACAAGCTCTATTTGGCCGTCGGCGACAGCGTCGCTTGCATGTCTTTGGAGTCCACCCATGAGCTTCTCTGGTCCGTTCAGACCGATATGGCAACGTGCTTTGGCATCTACTGGGCTGAGCATCAACGCGCTCTCATTTCGCACGGTGAATTGGAGATTTCTCGGTTGTCGACCGACGGGGTCATCGCCTGGCAAACGTCAGGCGCAGACATATTCACCGAGGGCGTTCGTTTGTTACCTAACTATATTGAGGTCGTGGACTTTAATAAGGCTATCTATCGGCTCGACTACTCGACAGGCGAGGTTCTTCGTCCTTAGCCTACGAACGCGACCCCATTAACTACCAATTGACCGTTTCGGGTCGCAGATGGCCGTTTGCCCATGCAAGGCGGCTAGCCCTTGCCGCTACGCCACCCAGATCACAATGCGTTTTCGTTGCACTTTGACCTTCAGCGATTGCCCGACGTTGAACCCTGCCTCTTCTAACCAAACACCACGCAGTCGAATCCACGGAATTGCCCGTAGGCCAGTAAAGCCATTGGTGCTGCCAGGGACAAAGGGGAAAGTAGGTGCGGCAAATCTTGACAGTGCGAATGCGCAACGGCGAGCTTCGTTTCGTCATGACAATCCTTGCGAAGATTGTTAAGTTCGCCCCTGTTCAAAGGGCGGCCAGGTACGTGAACACCGCTCGCAAACGGCCCGCATGTTTTCCCTTTCGGGTCTTGTATCGATGCGCGCTACCCGGCCTTAGCGGAAGCTATGGACGAAGAAACACCGCGGTCTGTCGGGTGCGGTGAGGCCGTTGCGAGTGGTGTGTTCAGCACCAACGGCAAGGCTAAGGAACGCGGATACTGCCGACAATGAGATGGATCTGCATTGTGTTATCTCAACAGTATGCTGTGGGCCGACAACAACTCGTACGTTGACTGCCGGTCAAATTTCCAAGTGGCCCGGCAACACAGGATCTATGCGAATGACGCTTGGAGTTAATATACAAGCCGAACTGGACGAGTACTACACGCGTTCACTTGATAATGCCCGGCACGGCTTCGACAAACACCTGGACACGCTTTCCGCTCCGTTCCTGCTGAATGTCTCGGAGGCATATCTGAGTGCGCCAGTTCGGGTCATGTTCGTAGGAAAGGAGACAAACGGCTGGTATGGCAAGCTCCGTAAGTACTACGAACTGCCGGACGGGCTCGAGGTTCTGAAGGCCCGATACCTCGATCAGTTCAGTCGCCCGACTGGTACCAGTGCTTTCTTGAAGCGGACTAAACTCCTGGCGACCGAGTTCGCCTGCGGGAACCGACTTACGATCTGCTGGAATAACTTGATGAAGATGGATTGGTATCGTCCGGAGCGCGGCTATTCGCGAACGTCTATCAACCATTCTCAAGAGTTGTTCGATTTCTCCGTCGCTGCCGTTCGTTTCGAGATTGAGTTACTCAAGCCGGATCTCATTATCTTCGGAAGCGGCCATAAGTACGACCGAGCGCTCAAAGAGGTGCTCCCGGATCGACAGACGCACTTCGTGGAGCCCCGAGCCCTTTGGCACTTTTCGGCCAATGGCATCGAATGCTATCGAACGTTCCACCCTGGAGCTCGCGATTCGTCGGCTCCACGCCCCATCGCCGACTACTACGGAGACATAGTCGCACGAGCCAAGGCAACATTTGAAGATCGAATCCCGGTTGGTGAAGCCTGAACTACGGCGCATATTGCGTAGCCATCGACGTCCAGTAACGCGCGAAGTAAATGCACCGCCTCCGAGTGTGCCGCTGCCCGGGTTGTCTGCGTACTCGTTATAGACGACCAGGACGTCTGCCGCCGATTTGGGAAGGGCGATGCCCTGTGCACCGACGCGGTGGAACGCCTTGACGATAGATGTACTCTTTCACTTTCAGATGCCTGCTATCGCAGGCCGACCACGACATCGAAGCACTGGTCGAACGCCTGGGCGAGGCAGGCTGTGATGACGCACTCGTGGGTACCGGCCTGCCAGGACGCGTGGCGTTGTCATTTGTCCGCGAGGCAGATTCAGCGAAGGCGGCGATGGTGAGCGCCCTTGCCGATGCCAGGCGCGCCATGCCGTCCGCTACGCTGATCGAAGCGGTGCCCGATCTGGTGGGACTCTCCGATATCGCCGATGCCGTCGGCATGTCCCGCCAGAACATGCGCAAGTTGATGATCGGCTATCCCGAGTCTTTCCCGGCGCCGGTGCATGAAGGCAGCACCACACTCTGGCACTTGCTGGATGTGCTTGTATGGCTGGATCAGCGCGACTACAGCATTGACCCGATCCTGTTGGATGTCGCCGCCACGGCCATGCAAGTCAATCTTGGCCGGTGCCAGTCAGGTGGCGCCTGCCATGGCGCGGGAGTTGCGGGCGCTGGTGGGGTTGGGGCGACGCGACGGACGCCACCCGCGTGTTCGCGCCGCCCATGCTTCAAATGCGGCGTCGCTCATCCCGGAAGTGCCCGAATCAGCTTGCTGTCCAGGACGTAGCAGGCGACGAACGCCAGAATGGTCATTCCTGCAATCATCAGCAATAGCCGTCGCTGCCCAGGGCTGACGTAGAGCAGGTATCCAAATGCGCCAAGCCATACCAGCGCGAGGACGAGGTCAAACAGGAGCACGGCGGCGGATATAACGCCTGCATATCCGACGAACATATCGTCCCGTGTCGGCGCTGCGACGATGTGAAACAGGCTGAGCGCAATGAGTGATGCTGGTAGCAAGACGGATGGCAGCAGGAACAACCAACGCAAGACCATCATCTGACTCCCTCATCCGCTACCCGAGCCGCCAATTTCTGCAGCCTGCGTGGCAGATCCGGGACCATGTGCGCATAGTAGAAGTGACCTTCACCATTTCCAGCCGCCATTTGACTGGCAAGCTTCGGAGCCGCCGAAACCAACGAGAGTTGTGACATGCCCGCGTGAATAGGATCTCCATGTTCCGTCAGGTCAATCGCGACAACCTTGCGAATGTGTCGATGCTTGCGCAACTTGCCCAGAAATGTTCCGTCGATTGGAGAGCCGATCAACACCAGATGGTCCACAGTATGTCCCTGGTTCGCGTAGTAGTTGGCAGTCTGGGCTGCAAGCAATGACCCGTAGGAATAGCCGATCAGGTTGAACTGCGGTGCATCAGCCGACATGCCAGAGTTGATGACCCATTCCGCATCATCCTCATAGCGGATAGTAAGTCCAGCCCGGATGGCATCAACCAGCATTCCACGATCGCCGAGAGCCGACCGTGTTGCCGAGTTGGTGAGGCCGAGATTGAACGATCCAATGCCGGCTGCCTGAAATGCCTGGGTAGTTAACGGGATATAGCTGCCGTCCAACCCCGCACCACCCCAATATAAAGTCCCCCGAGGCCGCAGCAGATACACCTTGACATGCTCCGTGTCCGAAGTTGGCGTCAACCGTATATCGAGAGTCTTGAGCGGTTGCATGATTACGCCACCTCCCCGAAGACCTCAAGCCTGACAGTCATGGGGCGATCCGCGAACACCCGTGTGGTGAAGCCATTGCTGTCTGTGCGGCCCTCATGCGTGCCGTTCTCGCCCGTAACGCAATACCGCCAGATTGCCAACGGCTGGCCGCTAGCCTCATCAAGCAGCTGAATCCGTTGATCGTGACTGGTGGCCCCGCCGGATTGCTGCGCTCGCACGGTCGCTGCAAAGCCATTGGGCGCGGCGCTTTGCCGCTGTGCAACTTCCTCGGAAACGATGGTCATCGTGAACGGTCGCGAGGCATAGAAGACCGGTGCCGGGTGGCAACCGCAAACACAGATATCTCCGCTGAGTGCGACTTCCTTGCCCATGTCCGAACATGGCACGCGCGGCCCGACGCACGCAATTCTGCCCGCGCGCTTGCATACGGGGCAGTACACGGCATCGCCTTCCCGGGCGACGGGAACGTTGTGCCAGAAGTACGAGTCGCTGCCCCCGGAAATGATGGCGCCGTTGTTGGCCCTATCGCCTCTGATGAGATAGGTCCGAGTCACCATGGCGAAACCTCCGTACGCACGTGTACGTCAGGGATTGCTGACGGAGCGCAAAGGTCTAAGTAGGGTGGTCTTGGGAGAATCGCGCTTCTGATTGAGGCCATATCTGACTCCGGTGAGCATGGCAAGGCGCCACTGGAGTCATGGAACAAGGTGCCTATTACGGAATCAATCGAGCAAATCCGAAAATGGCGCGGGAAATTTCCGCTTACCGCAAACAGGGCAAAGGACGCGAACATAGCTATGCGCGATCAGTTCTGCATCGTCAATGCCGACAACATTGCAGGCTATATCTTCAGCATCGGAGATTGAACATGCTGCGAAGACTCGCCGCTGCCCTGCTGTTCACGTGGTGCAGTTCTACATTCCCTTGCTCGCTGACCGGTCTCGAACACGAACTCAGCTTTGCCAATGACGATAACGTCTTGCCAGCAGCCGAAGTACGCAAGCTGGCCGAGTGGAACGCAAGAATGAAGCAGGGCTTTCCCAGTGGAGGGCGGTATGCCGTCTTTGTCAGGCGAGCATACAGCGGGCGTCCATCGATGAATCTAGCCATGATGCGGCTGGAAAGCGCGAAGGCAGCTTTGGGGGCGATCGGTTTGGTGCCAGAGCGGATCGAGCATTCGGAAGTTGATACTGCGATGCTTGAGCTTCAGTCCGGCACCAAGAACGTGATGCCAGTAAGCGAGGTCTATGTGGTATTTCAACCGGCCTGTCCCCATCCGTGTTGTCCTGGGCCACAGCCAATCCGGTAGAAGCCAGTCCCGTGAGTGAATGGTGTCGTCTTGTACAAGGTGGTCAAGAATATGAAACTGCTTGCCTGCAAGGTTGCGCGCCAAGTGCTGGCTCTGGTGCTTCTGCTGAGCGCTGGAGTGTTGGCCGCCTTCCTATACCCCTTCCCACTGTCCAGCGAAAACACAACGATTGATGTCATGCACATGCAGTACGCCTGTGGAGACTGCTATGTGCAGTACCGAGTGCTAAAAGCGGGAGTGGACGGCCAGACAGGTGCCCGAACGTTCGATAACGCGAATGACACCCCGATGCGGTTCATCGGCTGGGATGTCGTTGTTCTATACAAGGGTTCCGACGCGCCGCTGCTCAAGTACGCAGACTCAAGCGATGCGTCAGACCGAGGTTGTGCGAGCCCTGTAGTCCGCCTGACCGGGCAGTTCAAGCGCAAGCTGATCTACACGCTCTTCTACACCGGCGATCGATACGATGGCATCTACTTTGATGCTGACGCCGCGTCGATCGTCCCGAACGGCATCCGCGGCTGCAGGCCGAGCCGCAGGGCGTCGATCCGATAGTCCAATCGATCCCCTTCATCAACGTGCCAGGTTCATGCTGTGGACAACAGCCTTTGGCTCCGGTTGGTATTTCCCGCCAAATGCAAACAACTGTGATATTCGACGAGGAATCTGAAATGTCCTAAATACATTTAGCTAATTTGCCATTAATGTCGCGCCAACTTTATGCGCGGCGGACGTGGAGCGGATAGCCTTGGCTATTCGCCCACCGTCACAGTTGATCCCAGCCGCGCCATCCAACGAGGGAGCGCAGTGGTGCGGCAACGTAAGGCAATACAACGATGCGATCGGGTGCGGGTGTACGGGCACAGGCTGCAGCCATCCGCGCTTGCGTGGGGCGTGGCGTTGCTGGCCAGCCGCGCGCTGGCATCAGGCGTAGTGCCGGACGGTGGCATCAACGCGCCGACTGTCACAGCGAGCGCGAGCGGTCACATCACGGTCAATGTGAACACCCCGGTTGGCGGTGTCTCCACCAACACTTATCGAGACTTCAACGTATCGCGCGCTGGCGTCGATCTTGACAATCGCGCGGCGAGCGCCCGCACTATCCTGAACCAGGTCACGAGCACCAATCCCTCACTGCTGGAAGGACCCCTGGTTGTGCTTGGCTCGCGTGCCAACGTCATCATTGCTAATCCCAATGGGATCAGCGTCAATGGACTGAGCGTGCAGAACACGGGCAACCTGGCGCTCACTACCGGCCAGGTCTCCTTTAACGATTTCACGACGGCCAGCGGGCAATTGCAGCGCAACCCGCGCATCGATACCAATCAGGGCGCCATCGAGATTGGGCCCGAGGGCCTGACCGGGACGCTCCTGAATCTCGAACTGATCGCCAAACGGCTCCGCATCGGCGGCCCCGTCACAAACCTGTACGACGATCCGAATGCCCGCGCACGTCTGGTAGCCGGCAATAGCCGCGCGGAGATCGACACCAGCGTCTCGCCCACAGACAATCTCACGCCCTGGATTACCTATTCGACGCCAGCCGTCAATCCAGGCCAGGGCATCGCCATTGACATCACCGCCGCGGGCAGTCTCATGGCGGGACGCATCGAACTCATGGTCACCGATCAGGGTGCCGGTGTGCGCCATGCCGGCGCGGCGTATGCCACCGTGGGCGACTTTGTGGTGTCGGGCACCGGTGACTTGCAGCTGGCCTCCGGCAAGATCGACGCAAAGCAAGACGTGCTGGTCGGCAGCGGCGGCTTCACTGGTAGCGGTGATGTCAGTGCCGGGCGCCGCCTGCAGATTGCGTCGGGCCGCGTGGACCTGTCGCAAGCAACGCTTGCCGCCGGCACGCGGGTACCAGGTGATCTTGTGATCGGTGCCGACGGCCAGGTCCACAGCCAGCCCGTCCGGCTGACGGACTCAACCCTTACCGCCAGTGGCGGCATCGGCGTCTTCGACGCGGGTGCAGGCCTGGTCGTGACGGGCACGCAGCTTACGGCCAACGGCAACGTGGTCGTGGCGGTGCCGAGCCTGACGACGCAAGCTACCGGCCAGCGCACGACGCTCACGTCAAGGTCCGGCACGGTGTCGATTGCAGCGGACGAGGAGACGCTAGCCGCTACCGATATTGACGGCGTGGGCGGCACCGGCATTACCGCGCGAAACCTGTCGCTGCAGGACTCCAAGGTTCAGTCGTCCGGCGGCGCAGTGGCCATCGACGGCAGCGGTGCCTACGCTCAGCAGGACAGTGATGTGTTGGCGGCCACCGACATACGCTTGCACGCCGGCTCAGTGGTGCTCGATTCCGCTAACCGGCAATCCACGCTTGTTGCCAGCAATGGCGGGGTGCTGATCCAGTCCGATACGGATGTGACCAACAGCGGCGCGTTGATCCAGGGCCAGACGCGCATCGCTAGTGAGCCGCAATCCGCGGGTGCCGTGACCGTGCGTGCCGGCGGCAATGTCACGAATTCATCCACGCCCGCTTACCTCGGCATCCTGTTCGGCGCGGGCGACGATGTCGACGTGCAGGCGCGCGGCAATGTCTTGAATCAACATGCGCGGATGCTCTCGAACGGCTTTCTGCGCGTGTACGCTGATGGCGATGTTTCCAACGAGATCAGCAAGCAGAACGGCGCCAATGGAGAGCAGCCTGACTTCTACGGGGCGTCCGGACAGCGCTGGCTGGTGCTGACGAAGCGCTCGGCGGGTTTTGACGTGGACTACGGCACTGCCGACCGGCCTGGTCAGATTGCCTACCTGCTTTCGGACAAGGGCACGACCGTCTCCGGACGCAATGTCACCAACTATGGCGGCGAGATCTACGCCAACAACGGGCCGATCCGTATCCGGGCCTCCGATACATTCAGGACCGAAGGCGTTGCAACTGGCGCTGCACACTACGAACGATCCTGTCTGATCTTCTGTCGCACCACGGCCTCGTCAACCACGTCCGTGACTGGCGGCCTTTTGTCGGCCGGCGGCGATATCGACATCCAGGCTGGCAAGGCGGCGATCAATGTTGGCGGCCGGGTGCTGGCCATGGGGAACCTCACCGTCACGGCGCCGGTCACCTATGCGAGCGGCATCACCGGCTACACCGCCATCTCGCGAGATCGCGGCTTCAAGGCCTTCTTCGGGGATACCTGGGCACGCTTGTACGCAGCGGATGTCGGCGGCAGCTGGATGGCCTCCGGCAAGACCCAGATCAACGGCGACACCGTGACCGAGGGCGGCAGCTTCGATGGCAATGTTGCGGTCAGCGGCGTGGCCACTATCACTCGCCCTCGGCAACGGGATCCGGTCACTATCGAGAATCACCTCGGCCTCACTTCATGGTTGTGGCGATGAGGTGGCGTGCTGACTCACTGCGCGCCGCTGCCTGGGCGGCCGCGCTGGCCTGTGCGTCGGCGTGGGCGCAAGTGCCGCCCGCCGCGCTCGTGCCGGAAGATCCCGCCCAGCGCTTGTTGCGCGAACAGCGCCAGCGGGAGCTCGAGCGAGAGGCAAGCCAGCCGCCGACCAGGATCGAAACGCCCACCGTCGTGCCAGCCGATGCCCCGGTGGAGTCGGTGCAGGAAACTTCGGCCACCTTTGATATCCAGCGCATCGAGGTCCTCGGCAACACCGTCTTGTCCGAGCGCGAGATCGAGGCCATCACTGCGCCGTTCGTTGGCCATGCGCTCGGTACCAATCGCATCAACTTGCTGCTGCGCCGCTTCACGGAAGCGTTCGTGGCCAAGGGCTACATCACCACCCGCGCCTACCTGGGCGAGCAGAACCTGACCAGTGGCGTGCTCGTGGTGACGGTCGTGCCCGGAAAGGTCGAGGCGGTTACGCTCAATGGCAGCGCCATCCGTCCCAACGAGCGCGCCCTGTTCGATACGGCTGGTGGCGGCTGGGTGACCGACGCCGGTACCGCTGGCCAGTTCCCCGCGCCGGGGGACACGTTGCGGCTGCAGGACCTGGAGCAGGGCGTGGACCAGATCAACCGGTTGCGCCGCAATCGTGCCGAGTTGCAGATTCAGCCCGGCCAGACACCGGGCAGCTCCATCGTTGCGCTTACCAACGCGCCTGCCGACCGCTTCCGCTTCAACGCGGGGGTGGACAACTACGGCAGCAAATCGACCGGCATCTCGCGAACACGCCTTGGCATTGACGCCGATAACGCCCTGGGCTTTCAGGAGTCGCTCGCAGCCAGTTACGTTGGTACCCTGGATACGAATGCCGCCGTCATATCGGCGGCGGTGCCCTGGGGCTACAACACCTTCAGCTACACCGGCTCGGTTTCCGAGTACCAGAACGTCATCGGCGACACCGCGCTGCTGTATGGCCGCACCTTCGGCCATACCGTTGGCTGGAACCGGGTACTCACGCGCAGCCAGAGCGGCCGACAGGCCTTCGACCTGACGCTCACGCATCGCAAGACTGAGCGCGAGATCAACAATTTCGAGCTCGACCCGCAGCGGCTGACGGTGCTGCGCGCCGCGTGGAGCGGGCTTCGGCGCTTCGCGGCCAACGGCCAGCCGGGATATGGCACGGCAGAGGTCGGTCTCTCGCGCGGCCTGCCAAGCGTCAATGCGACGCGCGACCCCTCTGACATCCGGTCCGACGAAGCACATGCCCAGTTCACGAAGCTCGACGCCAATGTGGGCTGGCAACTGCCATTGCCCGTGGTTCTCGACAGCGCTCGGCTGGCCTGGCGCAGTCAGGTGGTCGGCCAGTGGACCAACGTGGCGCTGTTCGGCTCCGAGCAGATCTATGCCGGCGGCATGAGCACGGTGCGGGGCTTTCGCGAAGGGGTTATTGCCGGCGATCGGGGTGCGTACTGGCGCAACGAATTGGCCTGGGCCAATGCCCCGACGCTGGCTGGCCTGCGCATGGAACCGTACCTGTTTCTGGACGGGGGGCAGGCGATGTATGTCGCCAACCGTCATTGGCAATACGTGTCCGGCACCGGCGCCGGCCTTCGCCTCTCGGCCCAATGGGCCCGACAGACCTTCACCAGTGAGCTGCTGGTCGGCATGCCGCTGGCACAACCATCCGTGCTGGGCGCCAGGCGACCCATCGTGCTGGCCACGCTCAACTGGATGTACTAGCCGCGATTTCCAAGGAATCACATATGCAAACCAATATTTCCCGCCTGATTGTCACCATTGCCTTGGCCTTCGGCCTGCAGGCAGGCTTGTCCGTCGCCCATGCTGCGTCCGTCAACGGCGTGGCCATCCCGGACAGCCAGGTCACGGCGACCTTGCAGCAGTCCCGCCTGGCGGACACGCCGCAGGCACGCAGCGCGATCACCCAGCAACTGATCGCGCGCGAGCTGTTCCGGCAGGAAGCCACCAAGGACAAATCCCTGGAATCGCGGCCCGACGTACAGCAGGCCATCCGTGACGCCAGGACGGCCATCCTCACGCAGGCCTGGCTCAAGGAGCGCATCAAGCCGGCTCCGGTTACCGAGGTCGACGTCAAGGCCCGCTACGACGCCATCGTGGCCACGCTCGGCGACAAGGAATACAAGGCGCGCCTCATCCAGCTTGGGGACGAGGCAGGTGCCAGGGCGGCGCTGGCGCGCATCAAGGGCGGCGAGGACTTCGCCAAGGTGGCGGAGGCTGTGAGCCTCGCACCCTCGAAGGCCAGCGGTGGCCAGATGGACTGGATCAGCTTCAAGGTGCCGGTGCAGGAAGGCAAGACACAGAACCTGCCGCTGCCGATTGCGCAGGCGCTTGCAGCGTTGCCCGCGGGCGCGGTGACGGCTACTCCGATTGCCTGGAACAACCACTACTACCTTATGAAGCTGGACGAGGTGCGCCCGACGCAGGTGCCGACCTTCGAACAGACGAAGCCAGGCATCCAGCAGGCCCTGCAGGCGCAGGCGCTCGAGCGCGCGACCACGGCGCTGGTCACCCAGCTTCTGGCCAAGGCGAAGGTGTCCCAGTAAGCGAGCAGCACGGCGAGGCAACGCCTGGCCTCTGGCTCTGTCGCGTGAGCCAACGCGCCATGCCAGCCTCGACGCAAAACAAGCAGCGAACCGCATCGTCAGGATTTCCATGACTCGCAAGCAGTCGGCCGCTACGGCCCCCGCAGCACAGAACCGAACCACAGCCCAGATTGGCATGCTGCCGGGTGACGCAACGTCAGGCATGACGCCTGGTGTCTCGATGGCCGAGCGCACCCGCCACAGCGTGGCGGGACGTGCCTTGACCGGCTTGCTGGCGGTGATGCTGTGGCTGGCTCCGCTGCAGGTGTCGCTCCAGCAAGCGCGGCAGGCAGCCGGCGTTCTGGCCGCGGGCGCCGTTGCGGTTGATACACCGGCGGTGCAGGCGGGCGCGGCGCGCCAGGGCTTGCTGCGCTGGGCGGTCAACTATCTCCCGGTGGTGGTCAGCTTCGGCCTGCGCGAGGCGAGTGCCGCGCCCATCGTTGACCCGACTGCGCCGATCCGCTTCCAACCGACGATCTCCACGACCACGGGGCCGGGTGCGCCCGAGGGCGGCGTCCCGGTGGTCGGGATCACCACGCCGAACGCGGCGGGTATCTCCCTGAACCAGTATCGGGCGTTCGTGGTCGATCCGGTCGGCCTGATCCTGAACAACAGCACGACCGGCGGTGGCACCTTTCTTGGCGGCCAGGTCGCGGCGAATCCCAATCTGTCCGGGTCAGGGCCCGCGAACCTGATCATCAACCAGGTCACCAGTTCGGCTGCGGCGCAGGTCAACGGCACCGTGGAGGTTTTTGGCGGGCCTGCGGCGCTGGTCATTGCCGCGCCCGGCGGCGTCTATACCAGTGGCGCTGGCTTTACCAATGCGACCCAAGTCACGCTGACCACGGGCGTGCCGCAGTTCCTGTCCACGACTGGCGCACCGAGCAGCTTTGATGCGGCCACCGCCGCCGGCTTCCTCGTGGAAGGCGGGCGCATTCAGATCGCCAACCCGGCGCCGGGCAACCCCAACGGCGTTGGCATCGAAGGCACCGTCGGCAACGTCAACCTGATTGCCGAGTCCATCGGCATCGATGCCGCGCTCTATGCCGGCAACCAGATCAACGTGATGGCCGGGCGCCAGCTGGTGGCACCGGCCGGCACGGGCTTCGCCACGACAGTTACCGGCCCGAACAACGCCAGCACCAACACCACCGCAGCCAATGGCCTGGCGATCGACGCTACGGCCTTTGGCGCCATGACGGCGGGCCAGATCTCGATCCTGTCGACGGCAGCCGGCGTGGGCGTGCGCACCGACGGGAACCTGGCCGCCTCGGCGGGCAACCTGACGCTCGATTCGGCCGGCAACCTGAAGGTTGGCAAGACCTATGGCAAGGGCGACGTCGCCCTGAGCGCCGCAGGCAGCATCGATGCCGCCGGCAATGGGCAGTCCGAAGGCAACTACACCGTGCGCGCGGGCCGCGACGCGATGCTGGGCGGCACGCTCAGCGCCAACCAGGCGGTGACGGTGAGCGCGGGCGGATCGATCAACGGAGCGGGTAGCGTGACCGCCCAGCAGGCGGCGATGCTTGCCGCGGGCGGCAGCGTGGATGTCGGTGGTGACGTGTCGGGCTCGCAGGTCACGGTGACAGCGGCGGGCAACGACGGCAAGGGTGACATCCACCTTGGCGGCGACGTGACCTCGCCGGGCGTGATCCAGCTCAATGCGGCACGCGACACCACCATCGATGGCAGCGCGATCACCGCAAGCGACCTGAACCTTTCCACGCAGCGCAACCTGACCATCAACGGCACAGCGGCCAGCGTCGGTGGCAACGTGAGCCTGACCGGCGTGACGGGCAGTGTCACGACGACTGGAGATGTGGTCTCGCCCGGTTCGCTGACCGTGAATGCGGGCACTGACGCGAGCCTGGGCGGGCAGGTCGCCGCCACCGGCCCGATCAACGTCACCGCACAAACCGGCAGCATCAGCACCAGCGGCCAGGTCAGCAGCAACGATAACCTGACGCTGATCGCCGCGCAAAACGTGACGGTGGGCGGTGAGGCGCAAAGCGCCGGCAACACGACGATCACGGCCACCGGCGGTAGCGCGACGGTCAATGGCGCGCTTTCCGCTAATGGCGATGCCACCATCAAGGCGGCGCAGGACGCGACCGTAACGGGCAGCGTTGGCAGCGGCGGGAACACCACGGTTCAGGCGACGAATGGCTCGGCCACCGTCACGGGCGGCCTGCTGAGCTTCGGCAATGCGACCATCAGCGGCGGCCAGAACACGACACTGGGCGGAGGCGTGCTGACGGTTGGCGACCTCAACGCGAGCGCAGGCCAGAACTTGACGGTCGGTGCGCTGCCCTACGTGGGCGGTAATGCCACGTTGCGCGGCAAGGACATCGCACTCGGCTCGGCGGCGATCCAGGACAATGTGGTCGCCGGCGCGCTGGACGCGGCGGCGACCAACAGCGTGGCGCTCATCGGCAACACTCAGGCCACCAACGTGACGCTGGCCGCGCCGACGCTGGTCAACGCCGGTACGACGGTCGCCAAGCAAACCTTGTCGGCCAGCGGCGGCACGCTGGGTAACCTGGGCACACTCGCCGGCAATCAGGTCAGCGTCGACATGGCCGATGTGGTGAACCGGGGCACGCTGGGCGGGCAGACCGTCAACCTGACGGCCAGCAATACGCTGGATAACACGGGAGGCCTAATCGTTGGCGTGCAGACGCTGAACGTCACCACCGGTGCGCTCATCAGCAACGCGGGCGGCACGCTGTTCGCGGGTGACCTGACCGGCCAGAGTCCGACCACGGGCGACCTGACACTGACGGTGACGGGCGGCAATAGCAGCTTTAACAACGCGGCTGGGCAAGTGCTGGCGGGCAACAACGCCACGGTCAACCTGCCTAACCAGGCAATCGACCTGTCAGCGGCGACCACCGGCACGATCAGCGCCAACAACACGGTCACGCTCGCGGCGCAATCGATCGACAACATCGGCACTTGGACGACGCCCGGTGCCGCCAATACCGTGCTCAACGGCGCGCAGGGCATCAGCAACACCGGCACGCTCCAGGGCGCGGGCAACCTGACCCTGACCACCGGCGGCACGCTGGACAACCAGGGCAACATCGTCGGAGGCAGCAGCCTCACGATGTCCGGGTCCACGGTTGGCAACTCCGGCACGATCCACGCCGACGGCGATCTGGCGCTGGCCGGCAACGTGGTCAACTCTGGCACGGTCGAGGCGCTGAGTAACCTGAATATCACCGGCGGCGATTACGACAACCGGGGCGGCACCACGCAGGCGGGCAAGAACCTCGCCATCGACATCGGCGGCACGCTCAACAACACCGCCAGCGTGATCGGCGCGGTGGGGGACGTGCACATTGCCGCGCAGCAGGTCATCAATGACCGTGGCACGCCGGTCGATGCGGGCAGCGTTTCCGGCCAGGTCATCAACGATGCGCTGGTCAATTCGACGGTCATTGGCAGCCATGCCACGGCGGAAACCAACTGTTACGGCGACGCCGGTTGCAACACCACCATGACGGGACCGCCCGTCAACCTGACCCTCGGCGACCTGATCCGCAATTCGGACGGCACCATTCCGCTGCTGCTAGGCAACGTCGAGGTGCCGACGGGCGACCTGAACGGCTCGTCGCAATGGGTGCTGATGTGGCACCTTGGGATGAACCCGACGTGGTATCCCGATCTGACCGCTGATTGGCAACAAATCGTGCCATTGTCTGCCGTGACGGTGGACCGCAAGGTCATGCAGCAGACCGAGGGCGTTGCCGGCCAGATCACCAGCGGTGGCAAGCTGGATATGACCGCTGCGTCGCTCTCCAACAAAGGCGGGGTCATTTCGGCCGCAGGCGACGCCACGCTGAACGTTGGGGCGCTCGACAACGGCCATTCGGCATCGCTGCTCGACGGCGTGACCGACACGGTCAACCAGGCCAGCCTGTCGGCATTCCTGACGCAACTGCAGGCCATCGGCGGCACCTCGATGGGGGGACTGGCTGCGCCCGGCAACGTGTTGATGTATGGCCCGCTCACGATTCCCCAGTGCAGCGGAGGGGACAATGGCTGCTCCATCCCCACGGCAGTCGACACGCCTTTCGTGATCGGCAAGGCTGCTGACGGCTCGACTGTGACGGGACTGGTCCAGACCAGCGTGACCGAGCGCGTCGGCAAGGCCGGCCAAATTATCGTCGGTGGCAACCTGGCCCTGAACGGCACGGGCAACCTGACCAATGCCGGTGACCTGGCAGCGGCTGGCAATATCACCATCACCACGCCTGGGACCTTCACCAACCAGGGCTTCTACGACGCCAAGGTCACGACCACGCCGGGGTGCATGCCGGGCTCGACCACGTGCGCGAACCCGAACCCGCATGTCGATGACCTGACGTGGCAGCAGCAGAACAACACCGTGGCAGCAGGCGGCACGCTGACGGTGCAGGCAGCGAGCGTGCAGAACCTGAACGGCACGCTTGCCGCGCGGGGCAACGTGAGCGTCACGGCCGGCATCAGCGTTGTCAACCAGAGCGGCACCATCCAGTCGGTCAACGGCGACGTGTCAATCACCGCGCCAACCCTGGTCAACAAGGCCATGGACCCGGTGACGCTGCACAAGGACTACGGGAACCTCAATCCGTCCTACGCGGGCGGCTGCAATGCGGGCGGTAGCTACAAGGGCAGCAACTGCTCGGCCGATGAGACCGTGGCCGCAGGCCCCGCCGGCATCATCCAAGGGGCGCGCAATGTCGCGCTCTCGGGCACGACGCTCGCCAACAACGGGGGGATGATTTCGGGCGGCAACAACGTGACGGTCAACATGACCGGTGCGGTGGACAATACCAGCCTGCTGCAAAACGCCAATTGGGCGGGCATGTGGGTCGAAAAGACTGGCATGTTCAGTTCGGACAAGCACCACAGCACCAACGGCGTGACGGTGCTGGGCAGCCAGGAGTCGCTGATCCAGGCGGGCAATGTGTTGTCGGTGACCGCTGGTGGTCAGGTCCAGAACACCGGCAACCTGATGGGCCAGCAGGTGGATGTGAGCGGCGCCACGCTGCTGAACGGCTATACCAGCCCGAATCAGCCGACGCCGCCGTCCACAGTGCCCAAGCAGGTGATCTCGCTCGGGCCGCCCCCCGTGCCGGCCGGCTCGCTGCCGTCGGGTACTCCGGCCACAGACCCGACCCAGCCGTGGCAGTTCAACCCGGTGATCGTCACGGCACCCGCCACGCCAACCACGGGCGGCCCGCAGACGATCGACTGGCATTTCACGGCCAATCTCGGCGGCAACCCACTCAACGCGCCAGGCGCCAACACCGACCGCGCGCAGTATTTGAATCAGTCCCCCGCCACAGCGGTGCTCGCTGGAGTGACGCCGGACTACCTGTTGTCCCAGTTGCCGGCGGACCTGAAGCCGGGCAGCGTGACGTTCTACTACGACCCGTACACTGAAAGCCAGAAGCTGGACCAGGCCGCCTTGCAGCAGACCGGTCACAACAGCTTCATCAACGGTCTAGCTTACGACAGCCAGAACCAGCTTTCCGTCCAGGACCAGGAGAAGCTGGCGCTGTACCAGAACGCCGCCGACTACGCCAAGGCGAACAACATCCACCTTGGCACAGCGCTGACGCCTGCGCAGATTGCGGCGCTGGACAAGCCGATGCTGTGGTACGTCGAGCAGGCGGTGCCGGACCCGAGTTGCAACACGGTGAGCAGCGCGGTGTGCCCGGGCGTCACAGCCTTGGTCCCGCAGGTGTACCTGCCCGAAGGCTATGCGCAAGCGACGGCGAAGTCCACCGGGGGGACCATCGTCGGCAATGACGTAAGCCTTGACATTGCCGGTCAGATTCGCAATAGCGGGGCCGTCATGGCCGCCGACAAGCTGGTCGTCCGTGCCGGCACCATCGATAACGACCCCAACGTCGTGAACATCGGCAAGTCGGCTTATGGGGTCCAGGGCGGCTGGATGGAATACACCGGCACGCAGGTGCAGCCGGGCGGTTTCATGAGTGCGGCCAACCTGGACCTCCAGGCCGGCAGCATTAACGCGGTCAACGATGCCTTCCGCATTACCAACCCGGACGGTACGACCAACCAGGCGGCCACCGAGGCATTCATTGCGCAGCTGAGCGCCAGCCTGGGCGAGCAGTACACCGCCAGCACGGTGACCGATGACATTCACCAGAATTTCATCAAGAAGGAAAGCGCGCTGCCGAGCTGGGCCATCATGGCGGCGGCGGTTGTTATCGCCATCGTGACCTATGGCGCGGCGAGCTATGCGATTGGTGCGGCCGCCGCAGCGGAGGCAGGCGCTGCTGGTGCTGCAGCGGCAGGAACGGCTGCGGCAGGTGCCGCTGAAGCGGCGGCGGTAGGCGGCACATGGGCCGCTGCGACGGCTACCGCCTCTGCCGGCCTGGGCAACGTCATGGCATCGGCCGCGCTGGCTGGCATGGCCAGCAGCGCGGTATCTCAAGGACTGTCGGGCCAAGGCATCAATTTCGGCAAGGTGCTGGAGGCGGGAGCGGTCGGTGCCATCACGGCGGGCCTGACCAACGGCATTACGGTCGACAGCACCGGCAGCCTTGGCTTCAACACCGGCGTCAATGTGGCGGGCTCGGGAACGCAAAGCCTGGCGAGCCTGGCAGGCGTCAGCAATTCCAGCGGCGTCATGCAAGCCGCAAAGGATGGCGCAACCGGTGCGCTGTGGCAGCAAGGTGCCGCAATCCTTGGCACCGGGTTGATTACTGCGGGTGTGGGTAACGCATTCTATGGCGGCAGTTTTGGCAATGCGCTGACGACCAACCTGATCACCCAAGGGGCGGCGCTGGGGGCGTACGCCATCGGTGAGGATATTCCGGGCATTGGTGATAACAGGGCAACGGCAGACACTCAAATTGCCAATGTGCTGGTTCACGCAGCGTTAGGTTGCGCCAGTTCGGCGGCACTTGGCACAGGCTGTGCAGGTGGGGCCATTGGCGGGGCGACATCGGCTGTCGTGGCTGGTTCACTCGTTGATCAGGCAGGCGGCGCTGCAAACCTGACTTTGGGGGATCGAGCAGCAATCACCGCCATTGCTATGCTTGCTGGCGGTGGTTTGGCGCAAGCGTTAGGTCAGAACGGGGTGGCTGGGGCAAGTGCTGCACAAAACGAGGCTCTGAACAACTCGGAGCAAGTCCACAATACGACACCAAAATCCTTCGGGGGATCTGCGTTGACAGCAGCCTGCGGCAATGGCAGTCAGCCGTGCAACACGCAGTTGCTAGGCACGATGCTGCAGGCACAGGGGGAGAATGCGCAACAGGCGCTTGGAACAGTGTCGCCAAATTACGCGACACTGAACGTTGGGATATTGTCGGGTTCGGCTGGCGGTGTGATAAATCTTGTCGATGGTACGAAGTATCTCGCCTTCGGTGTGGGGCAGAGCAATCCTTCTGCCATATCCTGGTCGCCTGGGGGTAGTGCCACACTTGGCTGGATCTGGGGAGCGCAAGGAGCAGCAGCAACCAACTCTTTCCTGAATGGAGATGGCAATCAAGCGTTTGTGTCTATCCCCACCCCCTTCCCATTCAACGTGGTTGGTGCGGTAACGCATGCCTACGGTGGCGCAACAGCGATCGAGCTTGGGATAGGCACACCGGGCGGAAAGACATTCGGGATTGTGCCCTGGAGTCATTCGATTCCTGTGGGTACCGGTTCGAAATAGGAGGAAGAAATGCCGGCAGTAGGAGGAGGGCCATCGCCAGAGCAATGGAAACGGATGAGCAAGGCAGAAAAGTCCGTCTATTGCATATTGGTCGGTGCAGCTGTGGTGTTTGTTGGATACTTGGTCATCGAAAAATTACTGAATTGATGTTGTGAAAGCCTTGCTGAACCCGGCTTCGGCCGGGTTCGTCGTTTCTGGAGGGCAATAAAGGCCAGGCTAGACGCAACCATCATCCGCGTGCTCACGCGGGCGCGCATTTCGTTTTAAGGAAACCGGATTGCGCGGGCAAAAACCGCGTCTGGGGCAAAAAGCCGCCACCGGCACCCGCGTCGGGGTGTTGACGGCCTGCAAAGCCAAGCTGTGTCTAGAGTTGCAGGCCGTCGCCAACCCGAACCCGCACTACGATGATCTGAGCTGGCAGCAACAGAACAACACCGTGGGGGCTGGCCAGGGCCTCACCATCGAAGCGGCGAACATCCGAAACCTGAACGGCACGCTGGCTGCGCAGGGCAATGTCAGTCTGACCGCTGGGAACAGTGTCACCAACCAGAGCGGCACCATCCAGTCGGTCAACGCCGATGTGTCGATCACCGCGCCGACCGTGGTCAATAAGGCCATGGATCCGGTGACACTGCACAAAGGACTACGGCAACCTCAATCCGTCGTACGCAGGGGGCTGCAACGCAGGGGGCAGCTACAAGGGCAGCAACTGTTCGGCCGACGAAACCGTGGCGGCCGGGCCTGCCGCCATCATCCAGGGCGCGCGTGACGTGAGCCTGTCCGGCACGACGCTGGCCAACAACGGTGGGATGATCTCGGGCGGACGCAACGTGACGGTCAACATGACCGGCGGCGTCGACAACACCAGCCTGCTGCAGAACGCCAATTGGGCCGGACTGTGGGTCGAGAAGACCGGGGCGTTCCGATCGGACAAGACCCACAGCACCGGCGGCACGGCGGTACTGGGCAGCCAGGAGTCGCTGATCCAGGCCGGCAACGCGCTGACGGTCGCCTCAAGCGGCCAGATCGTCAATACGGGCAACCTGATGGGCAATCAGGTGGACGTGACGGGTGCAACGCTGATCAATGGCTACACCAACCCGAACCAGCCGACGCCACCTTCGACGACGCCCAAGCAGGTGATCTCGCTCGGTCCGCCGCCCATGCCGGCCGGCTCGCTGCCGCCGGGCACGCCGGCCACCGATCCGACCCAGCCGTGGCAGTTCAGCCCGGTCATCGTGACGACGCCCGGCGCCCCGACGGCCAGTGGCGCGTCGACCATCGACTGGCACTTCACGGCCAACCTGGGCGGCAACCCGTTGTCGGGGCCGGCTCCCAATGGCGACCGCGCCCGGTATGTGAATCCGTCGGCCGCGACCTCGGTGCTTGCCGGCATCACGCCAGATGCACTGCTCAACCAGTTGCCGCCCGAGTTGCGCCCGGGCAACGTGAGTTTCTACTACGACCCGTACACCGAAGGGCAGAAACTCCAGCAGGCGGCGCTGCAGCAGACCGGCCAGGGCAGCTTCGTCAATGGCCTGACCTACGACAGCCAGAACCAACTCTCGGTGACCGACCAGGAGAAGCTGGCCCTGTACAAGAACGCGGCGGACTACGCCAAGGAGCACAACCTGACCCTGGGCACGGCGCTGACGCCGGAGCAGGTGGCGAAGCTGGATAAGCCGATGCTCTGGTACGTGGAGCAGGCGGTGCCCGACCCGAGTTGCAACACCGCGAGCAGCGTGGTGTGCCCGGGCGTGAATGCACTGGTGCCGCAGGTCTACCTCCCGGAAGGCTATGCGCAGGCGCTGACCAAGCCGACGGGCGGCACGATCACGGGCGAAAACATCAGCCTGGACATCGCAGGCAACTTGCGCAACAGCGGCGTGGTGTCGGCCGGTGACACGCTGAGCGTCAAGGCGGGCAGCCTGGACCTGTCGCCCAATGTGGTGGACATCGGCAAGTCGGCGTACGGCGTGAGCGGCGGCTGGATGGAGTACACCGGCACGCAGGTGCAGCCGGGCGGGTTCATGAGCGCGATGCACATGAACATCGAGGCCGACAGCATCAATGCGGTCAACGATGCGCTGCGCATCGTGCGTGCTGACGGCAGCGTGGACGAGGCGGCGACCAACGCGCTGATCGCGCAGCTGAAGAGCAACCTCGGAGTGGACTACACCGAGGGGTCGGTCAGCGACGACATCAACACGCACTTCATCAAGCAGGACAAGGGGCTTGGGCCGATTGGCCAGGTCATCGCCATCGCGGCGGCCGTGGCAATCTCCATCGTGACCGCAGGGGCTGGTCTGGCCGTGGTTGGCGCCGTGGCGGGCTCGGCATTTGCTGCAACTGCTGTTGGCACCGCGATATCGATGGCCGTGTCCGGGCTGATTGCCGGCACGCTGTCGAGCATGGTGGGGCAGGTCATCATGACCGGTTCGGTCGATCTCGGCGCGGCGCTGAAATCCGGTCTGGTGTCGGCCGCCACGGCCGGCCTGACGCAGGGCGCCCTAGGAGCGATGGGGCTTGCCAATGCCGGGGTGTCGAGCATTGGCACCAACATCAGTGTCGGCGACTGGGCCGCGGTCCAGTCCAACCTGACGAATGCGGTGGCCGCGAGTGTGGTGCGTTCGGCGATTAGTGCCGGTATCAATACGGTGGCCTATGGCGGGAGCTTTGGGCAGGCCTTTGCGAACGGGATCGTGCGAGATGTGGCGGCGGTTGGCGCCAATGCGATTGGTGCGACGATTCCGGGTATCGGTGCGGACCGTGCGACGCCGGGCACTGTCATGGCGAATGCTCTCAGTCATGCGTTGCTGGGGTGTGCGGCACAGAGTCTGACGGGTGGCGACTGCGCCGGCGGTGCCATTGGTGGGGCGGCTAGTGCGCTGGCGGCGCCGCTGATCCGTGATGCGATCTACGCGGATAGCCCGGTACTGAATTACAGCGACGACAGGGTTCGACAAGCCATTACGGTGGGACTGGCGACGTTGGTCGGTGGGACGACTGGGATTGTATTGGGCCAGGATGCCACCGCGGCGGCACTGGCGGCGCAGAACGAGGCGCTGAACAACACCACAAGCAAGTGGCAGAACGTCAAGGATCCGCGCTTCCAGGCGAACGTGAAGGCGCTGGGAGACTGCGTCGACCCGGTGTCGTGCCGCTCCAATGCTGCGTTCTTGGAGCAGCAGATTGGGGCGCTGAGCGATGACAAGATCGCGGCCAAGTGCGGCAGTAGCGCTGACTGCGTCGCCGCACGGCAGCAAGAACGAGGTCTCTACCAGCAGGCCTATGGTCAGGCGATCGCGCATCAGGATGCCAATGTAGCGGCACGTGATTATCTGGGACGACTCAGCCAATCACAGGGCAATAGCTACACAACGACGCAGCTTGACGGAGCGCTGCAGCGGTATCAGCAAGGCACGGCCGACTCCTCGAACCCGGTGGACGCCTTCGTCGCGAAGGCGATCGTCGGCAACGTGGCCTTGTTCGGGGCGATCAAGGGCGTGACGGGCGTCGATTCTGATGGTGGCG
This sequence comes from Cupriavidus pinatubonensis, assembly GCF_019602855.1. Classification (GTDB taxonomy): domain Bacteria; phylum Pseudomonadota; class Gammaproteobacteria; order Burkholderiales; family Burkholderiaceae; genus Cupriavidus; species Cupriavidus pinatubonensis. Next base: position 3,294,375 of record NZ_CP080767.1, on the reverse strand, counting down.
GTAGCTCTAGCGGTGTACCTGGTCGAGTACAGTCGAGGATCAACGTGACCAATGCTGGCATGGCTCACATTGGCGATCGACATCTTGATCCGACTGTGAATGCAAGCCAGTTTACGATTAGTGAGAGTGATCTTACGAAACTGCTGCAGAGCAGAACCACCGTGTCGACACCTGTTACGCGTACCATCCCAAGCGGTAATGACATCAACTACGTCCGTGAAGTAAATGCCGGGCAGGTGGTGGGAGCCGACAAGTTTAATAACTACCAGCCGACGTCCACAATGACTGTGATTACAGACAAGTACGGTAACCTAGTAACGGCATTTCCCGGGAAGCTGAAATGAGAGCAAAGAAAGTTGAAAAAAGGGAATCGATTCAAAGGGAGCTTCTTGTTACTTCCGAACAATTGTGTTCGAAAACCGGAGCGAATGCCTTGGGTCTCGCACTGCGTCGTTTCTTGCCGACGCTTGATCATGCATTCATTCTGGAGTGGCTACCGGAGCAGGCGGAAGACATTTTCTGGGTACTTACCAGCCTGTCAACGATTGTGAAAGTAGAGATTCGTAGAGGACAGTTAGATGGCGAGGAGGATGTCTCGCTAGACACCATTGATGTTGCAATGTTCCGGCGAAAGCCTCATTCGCGTCAGGTGAGAGAAAAACTGGAAATCGCGCTTGAGTTGATGAGCGACTGAGTTGCGCAGTTGGGGCGATTGGTGGGGTGGCCAGTGCATTGGCGGCGCCGTTGTCTAGGGCCAAATCTGGGAATGGAAACCGCGTCGGGGCAATCGCGTGAACACGAGTTCACCGTCTCCCTACGGAGAAAGCATCACCATTCGTCAAGACAGGCGTGCCGGTGAATTTTGATTCTTACAGCGTGAATTCAATAACCGGTCAACGCGTCAAGATTAGCAATGGACATTTGAACGTAAGGAAATAGGAGTTCGACCATGCATGCTGTGGTGCAGGGCATAACTTGCGATCAATGTGATCTGGCATCCTTTGTCCCGTCGGAGCCACATTGCTTCACCCTGTCGCTTCGTCTACGAATCGGCCCCTCACCGTGCTACTGGAAACGTCTACGAAGGCACTGTTGACCTTCAACCGACGCCGGACCGAATCTCGAGCGGCGTAAAATATCCGTCACGCAATGACGGCACCACCTTCAACAATAATGAAGGTCTGTTGCCGCAGCAGCCAGCGGGTTACTACACCGAATATGTTGTTCCCACACCCAATGTGAAGGGTGTTGGTCCTCAGCGGATCGTGACTGGGAAAAATGGCGAGGTGTTTTACACACCCGATCACTACAAGACGTTCACTCCCGTGAAAAGGTGAATACCATGAAAATCGCGCATCCTTTTCGCTACGAGGAGGAACTTCACAATTACCACCAGAAGGACGCGTTCGTTGCCGTGCTCCCAACTGGCATCGCAACGAAGAGTGTTCTACTGGAAGCGCTTGCGTCCGTGCTCGCATTCCCGGCCTATTTTGGCTCGAATTGGGATGCGCTGTTTGACTGCCTCCGTGATTTCAGTTGGATGAGTGAACATGACATCGTGCTCATTCATCCCGAGCTTCCGATGTTGCCCGAGTCGGATCTGAAGATCTATTTGCGTTTGTTGCGCGACTCCGTTCTTGACTGGCGCCCGGAGGAGGCACATCACTTCGATGTTGTATTCGCCAAATCGGAAGAGGAGACTGTCGAACGATTGCTCTGCGACGGATGGTGACTCTCGCGCTAGAGTAGCCATGCGCTGCTGGGGTGTGGCGCAGAGCCTGACAGAGGGGATTGCGCGTGCCGTGCCATTTGGCGGGGCGGCCAGTGCGCTGGCGGCGCCGCTGATCCGGGATGCCATTGGTGTGCCAGTCGTCTAAGGTGCCTTAAGGAGACGTAATGAAGTTGGTGTTTTCCTATTTGGACGGCGGAACTCACCCCGCTGCAGGGCATGTATTTCACTGGCACCCGATTGCAATTGGGGGAGTTGACGTTCCGCGCTACAACAGATACGTCTGCGGTGTCCTTGGCGCCATCGCACAGACCATCGAAGACTGTGATCGCTTGCTCAGCTTCCTTAGTGCGGTCGAAGGTGGACTGGAGCAAGAGGTGGAGACTGGTGGTAACGACGTCACGCTTACGTTGACTCGTGAAGGGGTGCAGGTCGATATCGAGGCTAATGAAGACTGGGTGGGAACAGAGGAAGGCCATTTCTCCTTGCGCGAATGGAAGCTGATTCTAGAAGGGTGGAAGCGCTTCCTTGCTATGCCCCAAGCCAAAGAATCAGTAGTCGAAGTGTTTCTGTAGGTGGTCGGGATTTGGAGCAACACCCTGCAGCTGACCCAGCGATGCTCGGATAGACCTGCGCCTCGCCGGGTGGGCGTGCTTGGCTTTCCGTTGCGCAGCCCAAAACCCGCGTTGGGGCCAAAGACCGATAGCTACGCGCGCTGCAACAAACGGGGCAGGCCAGCTTCATCAACGGCCTGGCCTACGACAGCCAGAACCAACTCTCGGTGACCGACCAGGAGAAGCTGGCCCTGTACAAGAACGCGGCGGACTACGCCAAGGAGCACAACCTGACCCTGGGCACGGCGCTGACGCCGGAGCAGGTGGCGAAGCTGGATAAGCCGATGCTCTGGTACGTGGAGCAGGCGGTGCCCGACCCGAGTTGCAACACCGCGAGCAGCGTGGTGTGCCCGGGCGTGAATGCACTGGTGCCGCAGGTCTACCTCCCGGAAGGCTATGCGCAGGCGCTGACCAAGCCGACGGGCGGCACGATCACGGGCGAAAACATCAGCCTGGACATCGCAGGCAACTTGCGCAACAGCGGCGTGGTGTCGGCCGGTGACACGCTGAGCGTCAAGGCGGGCAGCCTGGACCTGTCGCCCAATGTGGTGGACATCGGCAAGTCGGCGTACGGCGTGAGCGGCGGCTGGATGGAGTACACCGGCACGCAGGTGCAGCCGGGCGGGTTCATGAGCGCGATGCACATGAACATCGAGGCCGATAGCATCAATGCGGTCAACGATGCGCTCCGCATCCTGCGTGCTGACGGCAGCGTGGACGAGGCGGCGACCAGCGCGCTGATCGCGCAGCTGAAGAGCAACCTCGGAGTGGACTACACCGAGGGGTCGGTCAGCGATGACATCCACACGCACTTCATCAAGCAAGACAAGGGACTTGGGCCGATTGGCCAGGTCGTTGCGATCGTTGCTGCTGTGGCAGCGTCCATTGTGACTGCTGGCGCTGCTGCGGCGGCCATGGGCGTTGCACTCGCAAACATGACGCTGGCACAGGCCATGATGGTTGCGGCACTCTCCAGCATGGCAGGCAGTGTGGCCAGTCAGTTGGTATCCGGCCAAGGTCTGGACTTCGGGAAGGTAGCCATCGCAGGGCTGGTGGGTGCCGCGACAGCAGGCCTGACCAACGGCATCACCTTCGATGGCAGCAGCTTTGGGGTGAATGGCTTTGATACCGTACTGAAGGGCACCAACAGCCTGGCGAATCTGGCCGGCACGAACAGTATTGGCGGCGTATTGCAGGCCGCACAGGACGGCGCAACCGGCACACTCGCCCAGCAAGCTATGGGGATGGTGGGTGCCGCCCTGATCAACGCTGGGGTGAATACGGCCGTCTACGGCGGCAGCTTCGGGAAGGCGCTGGCTGGCAGTCTAGTTGCTCAGTCCGCAGCGCTTGCGGCGAATGCGATCGGCGCCTCCACCGAGGCGGGCTCCTGGCAGAACATCGCCGAGCACGCGGCACTGGGCTGTGCTGCTGTTGCTGCCAGTGGCGCTGATTGCAAGTCAGGCGCCATCGGTGGTGCTGCGGGTGCGGTCGTCTCGCCGCTGGTGGGTAGTGCGCTGGGCATCGAGACCAATGCCGACCGGGCCAACTCGATCAACCAGGCGGTCGTGATTGGTACAGCAATGCTGGCCGGCGGAACCCTGGCCAACACACTGGGCCAGAATGGAATCGCTGCGGCGGGTGCGGCGCAGAATGAGGCGGCCAGCCCGAAAGATCGGCAAGCGTTTGAGAAGGCCAAGCGAGAATGTGCGAACGGCGTCTGGTCGTCGTGTGCCGCAGCCAACATTTACGCGGAGAAAGATCAGAAAAGCAACGACATTCTGGCCGATGGCCTGACCAGGTGTGAGGGAAGCAGTTGCCAGTCCCTAGCCAACTGGGTTCAGGACCAGAAGACGTCCCTGGGTTGTGGGTCCGCCAGCGGCTCTGCAGACTGCCAGGTCTTGGACAAGAGTTGGCAGATCGCGCAAGCGAAGGCCCAAGGGCTTGAGCTGCCGGTTTTCTCGCCGGATGACTTGATTGGTACTGGGCTCCTCAAGGGGCTGGCCACTGGCACCCTCAAGGGTGTTGGTCTCTTGGGCCCAATGAGGTCTGTTGGTGACGATGCTGCTAGGGCTTTGGAAGGGCAACTCGTCAAAGATAGCGGCGTACCGAGTACCCTGAGTGGGCTGGCAGATCCAAACTCGATTCGCTTCACGCAAAGTAGTATTGGTTCGACGTTCTCCAATGGGACATCTCTACAAGATGCAATTGGAGCCTTGCAATCAGGGAGCCTTTCACCTACCAGCTTGCCACCGATACGCGTGTTTGAAAAGGATGGGCTGTTCTATACGCTGGACAATCGAAGGCTGTTTGTGACCTCGCAAGCCGGTACTATGGTCAACATAACGCCCGCAACGGCTCAGGAAGTAATGAGTCAAGTGTGGAAATTTACAACGCCGAACCAAGGGTGCATTGTGTGTATCAGGGGTGTTCCAAAGCAATAGGAGACGGAGATGAATCTGCAGGATCAGATCGGTGAAATTGATTCGAAGGAGCGGCTTGCAGACCTTGTCGCTGCGCTCCTTGATGACCTAGTGAGAAATCCACAGGAATGGGAGAACGTTAGCCTAGAAGGGTTCCTTGCTGCGATGGAAGCCTGGATTAGAGATATGGATGGGTATTACAAGAATGCTGGCCAGCCTATTCCAGACATGCCGACTTGGCGGACGTTGGCTGACATATTGTTGGCAGCTAGAGTTTACGAATAGGGCAAGTTATGGCGTGATTAGCCTTGACGGACCCGGCTTCGGCCGGGTTCATCGTTTCTGGCTACCATCGAGGCGTCGCCACTTGTGAGCTCTTGCTGAGCAGCCTGCCATCGCAGAATTCGTCAGCTGCTGCTACCGCTGTACGGCGATGGAATGACACTGCCAATGCCTTGGCGCAGGCCAAGACTCAGCAAGCGCTGTTAGCGTCGGGTGCTTCTCCGACAACGGCGGTTGCACTATCCGGGTTGTCGCCTATCGATGTGTCAGGAACGGTCGATGCTGCACTCGGTGCGGTGGTTGGCGGAGCAGGTTCTTTCTGGTCGTCAAAGAAAAACCAGTCCTCAGTGGAGAACGCATATGGTCATTGGGACAAGCACCAATCTGAATTCCCCGAATATCAGAACTCAGTGCAGTACGTCCAGGGGGCGCAGAATTTCGTAACGAATCCGCCAGCGGGCACGTTAGTGAAAACACGTCCAAACGGGGATACACTGCTGTATGACCCAGCAACGAATACTTTTGCAACTAAGACTGCAGACGGTGCTCCCAGAACAATGTTTCGGCCGCAGGATGGAATTGGCTACTGGAACAAGCAATGATCAAGATAATTGAAGGCCGCGAGTTAAATTCATGCCCTTGCTGCGGCAGCTTTACGCTCGATGAAGTAGGCGTCTACGAGATATGCACGATTTGCGGGTGGGAGGATGACCCAGTGCAATCAGCCGCCCCAGACTATGCGGGCGGGGCGAATTCTTGCAGCCTTAGAGAAGCGCGGATACTTTGGCAGAATAAAATCTCCAGAAACTCAGAATAGGGATTCTATGGCCTCGGCTACCTGGCTCGTCATCGCTTCCAATCGGGGAGGCGCGCCAGTACGACGAAACCTTAAACATGGACTATCCGCCGGACTCGAGATTCGAAAATTCCGAGGCGGATGCTGAGTTCAAGCACGAAGGTCTTCGTCTTGCCGCCCAGTTGAGGACGGAGTTGGGACCCGAGTATGAGATAAGGATCCACCTGTAACGTTACTGGGCTGCGCGGCGCTGAGCCTGCCTGGTGCACTGGGCACGAAGTCCTTAATCTGGTCAGCGAACGGACGACGAAGGTTGAGCTATATTGTGACGCGTCAGGTGCTGGGGTACGGCCTATTTTGACATCCGTGGTGCGAGAGCGGATGCGATCGTTATCTTGGAGCCAGAGACCAGGTGTCGTTGGTGGTTGATCCGAAGAGAGTAAGAATGGTGCCATTCCGACATAAGAATCATCTCTTCCATGACAAATATTGGACTTGACGGCGGCCATTCAATATATGAGCTGAGCCCTGTGGGCGGGGAAGTTTTCCCCTGAATTTTAAAGTTGATTCTTCGTAGATAAAAAGGCTATGAATTCGTGTGGCTGGGAGTCTATCCATGGATTTGAGTCGCCGCGTGAATATGCACTCTTTTGCGCGTGGATTGCCGCTCAAGTAGATGCTGGGGAGTTTGAGCAGGTTCCTGTAAGCGAACCGAGCAGCGATCTCATTTTCGGGGTGGAAGAGCGTTGGTACCGGTGTAAGACCTCTGGCGAGGTATGGCGTTTGGTTGCTCCAGAGCCACCATTTAGGGGCCTCTGGGGAGAATTCGCGTAGGGGCTACTGGGTAGTCCGGGGTGGAATCTTTCCCCCTTACTGTGAGCGATGCCTCTGAATCCACGCCCAAGCCCCGCTGCGATTTCCAAGTCGAGATACATGGGCCACAAGTGTCCATGAGGCCGACGGCGGCTACACGGTCACCCAGAAGAATAGCCGCCTTAATCCAATAGCGGCCAGCCGCTTTGTAGATTCGACGTCCACAGTGCACCTTTCGCAAGCAACCGCAGAGCCGCTTCCCTTGTAAGTGACGTTCTCCACAACTTATAAGCCTGGCACGGCATATGCGGCATGCTCAAACCTTCCGCAAACACCACGGAGACCGATCATGCCAAAAGCATCCAGCATTGCCCAGGCAAAGGCGGACAAGCGTTCGGGCAAGGCACCGAGCACCCAGGCCAGCCATTTCGTCCGCGACGAGATCGAAACCGTTCGCCATGGCAAGCATGGCGTGCGTTCCGCCAAGCAAGCCATCGCCATCGGTTTGTCGGAAGCGCGCCGCGCAGGCGTGGACGTGCCGCCGCCCAAGACGGGGTCCAAGGCCGTAGCGGCAAAGAAGAGTGCCGGCAAGCCCGCCGCCAAGAGTACCGGCGACAAGGCGCCAAGGCGGCCTAGTTCGGAAAGCACGGCCAAGCGTCGCAGTGCCGCTACCAAGGCCCTGAAGCGAGAGAGCACGGCCGGTGCCTCGCATGAGGCGCTGTCAGCCCAGGCCAAGAACGCGGCCAGCAAGCGTACTGCGGCAGATCGCTCCGCGGCCGCCGAGAAGGCTGCCAAGACCAAGGGTGCGGCGGGCCGATCCGAGGCGGCCCAAAAGGCTGCGCGCACGCGCGCGGCGAAGAAACGGACAGTCCAGAGGCCCCGTTAGGTCGGGGCAAGGCGTTGATAACCTGATCTTCGCCTAGCCTGCGACTTCGGCATCGCCGTCAAACCGCACTTCGTCCGACAGGGGCCACTGCGAGCCCTTCACGCGGAAACGACGCAATGGCGGACGTACGTCGACGCCGTGGATCATCAGCCGACACATCGCGCTCATGTCGTAGCGGAAGTCTTCGAGCATTCGCCAGCGTCTGAAGGAAGCACAGCATCACGCCAGCGCACCATCCAGATACGGATCAACATTGCGCGCCGGAGCGTTCGAGGGCCACGTCTGGTCCCGGCCCGCCAGGGAACGCGCGCCGTCGTAGTACGGATCCACGCTGCGAGCCGGCTCCGCCGAGACCCCAGTCCGGTCCAAACCAGCCAGCGAGCGCGCGCCATCCAGGAACGGATCGACATTACGTGCCCCATCGACAAACGGGCTGCGCGGGTCCTGCACCGAGCGCGCGCCTTCGGTGTACGGGTCACGTGCATCGCTGACGGCGCGGCCACCGTCGGTGAAAGGGTCACGTGCGCCTGCGTACGAGAGGCTGGCCGCCTGTGCGCCGGCTGCAGCGGCAACCAGGGCGATGGCGAGGACAAAGCGCTTGGCGATGTGGGTAGTCATGATCGGCTTCCTTTAACGTTTGAGAGGGTATGGGCCCGGTGGAGACTGCATCGTTTGCAACTCGCTGCGGGCCCGTGGAACGTATTAAAGAAAACCGATGTATCGCGCCTGTAGAAACTTGCGGCCGGATTTGTCGGTGCGCGTATCGTTGGTGCGGCGTGATACAGAACTGTACAAAGACCCCATCCCGGTACAGGTTCGGGAGGTGGTCAGTCTCGTAGCGCTGAAGGCTTCGCGTGATGGAAGTACCGAAGGAGCCTCATCAGCCGGGCCAGACGGTGCCGGCGCCAGCACGCAGACATGCGATGGCTCGGGACAGATGAACCGCCAGACCACTCAGGGGGCATTCCCTTGCGGCGCTGGCGGCGGGAAGTCGGGCTTGTAGTTGGCAGGGGGCGTCGCGGGCGGCGCACCCAGCATCGGGCCGTAGACCGGGACGCGGTGTCCGCTTGCGTACATGCACTGGATGTAGGCAACGTCATACCGGTACTGTGCACCGTATCCCGGATCGCCCGAGCTACTGGTGCCGACCGCTGGAGTGCCCGCCGCTGCCATGTTGGAGGCCTGAGGCGAACTGGCGCCGCCCACCTGGCCTAGCGCGAACTGGCGGCAGTTGCGGTCGTCTCCGAGAAACTGATCAAACGTCTTATTGCTGCCGGGCAGCACCATCACACTGGGGCCCGACGGCATCGCCGTACAAGCGCCCAGAACGAGCACTGCCACCATCAGGAGAGGAACGGAACGCGGCTTCATGTGAACGTTGGGATTACGGCGACGGCTGGGCGGGCACCGTTTGCCAGCCGCCCGGGCAGTCCTGGACGTACGGGTAATAGCCACTGGGCTGATCGCAGCGGTACCACCACGCGTTCGCCGACGCGACGTCCGACCCATCGCCTTGCTCGATGTATTGCGTCGGCGCGTAGTAAGCGGGGTAGGAACTGGGGTATGGCCAGCCATCGTATGGATATCCCCACCAGCCCGGCCAGCCGAAGCCTGCCACGAATGCTACGTGCCCATGGTGAAAGCCGTGATGATGAAAGCCGCCCTGGTGGAAGCCACCGTGACCCTGGAAGCTGCCGCCGTGCATGCCTGCGCCGCCACCACCACCACCACCACGGCCGCTCCCACGACCCGCCGCCAGTGTCGGACCGCTGGCGGCTATCGCCGCTCCCGCCACGAATGCCAGGGCGATCTTGCAAAGCCTGCGCCCGTTCATGATGTGTCCCCCAGCCTTGCTGCTTCACGGCCGGGTCGCTCGGGGCCCGCGCCGGACTATCCGTCCCTTTTGGTAAACGCCTGACAGGTCAAATTTATTCCAGCAACCCGTCCCGATTTCCTGTCCGGCGTTCCCTCCATTTCAGGATAGTGCGCACATGACGCTGGTGAGGCGATCACGGAAAACACTGGGATCGAGAGCGTCAGGCTGCCTTATGCATCGCCCCAGGCACATGGGCCAGTGCGGTCGCGTAAGCCTGAAACCGGTGAAGCTCTTCTCGCGGAACGAGCGAGCCGCCGGTAGCCCAGATCACATGCGTCGCGTCGCGCATGTCGAGCCCGTGATCGCGCACATACGCTCGGCCTTCGGGGGCGTCGCGCAACCAGCCCGGGCCGCCGATGCCGGCCGCCGCTGAGGGTTCGACTTCCACACCCATCGACGTCTTGAGCGCGAGCAACTGAACATAGAGCTGATCGTCGGGGACCGTGAACACGCCGGCGAGTTGGGAAGCCATCAGCGGGCTGACCAGATGGGATGCCTGGCCGACAGCGAGGCCATCGGCATCGGTCCGGTTGTCGAGGCCGATGTCGTAGACGGATACGGGATCATCCGAGCCGGAGGCCAACTGCACCAGTACGCACGGCGAGGCCACGGGCTCGGCAAAGAAGCAATGCACGTGGTCGCCTAACAGTGCCTTGAGCCCATACGTGATGCCACCGGGCGCGCCGCCGACCCCGCACGGGAGATAGACGAAGAGCGGATGCGCGGCATCCACTACGCGGCCGGCTTCGGCCAGTTGGCGCGCCAGATGACGTGCCGCGGCGGCATATCCGAAGAAAAGCAGGGCGGAGCGCTCGTCATCGACAAAATGGCAGCGTGGCGCTGCCGATGCCTGTTCGCGGCCCGCTGCCACGGCTTGCGCGTAGTCGCCTTCATGCTCCACCACGCGCACGCCGCGCTTGCGCAGGCGGTACTTCTTCCACGCCTTGGCGTCCGCGGACATATGTACCACCGCATCGAATCCGAGCGCCGCCGCCATCACGCCGATGCTCAGGCCGAGGTTGCCGGTGCTGCCGACCGTCACCGAGTATTGCGAGAACAGCTTGCGCGCCGCCTCTGTTGCCAGCACGCGGCGATCACCATCCGGGTCGAGCATGTCGCGTTCGATCGCGATGGATTCAGCAATCGCCAGCACTTCATGAAAGCCGCCGCGTGCCTTGATGGAACCGGCAATCGGCAGCTCGTCATCACGCTTGATGAACCAGGCCCCCTCGGTGTCAACGTTCCCGCCGAGCGCGTATTGGAGTTCGGCGGCCCGCATCAGTTGCGATTCCACTTGCCCATGGCTGGACGCCAGTTCGGGAAACAGCGCCGCCATAAGCGGGGTGCAGCGTGCAAGACGCGCTTCTGCCGCTGCGATCAGTTCCAACGATGGGGCGGAAGCCGGCAGCGGTTGTCCCAACCTCGGATTCAGCCAAAGCAGCGGTTGTCTCGATTGAAGTTTTGCTAATAGCTCGGGCGTGAGGGACAGGGTGACCATCAGGTCATTCTCCAGAAAATTCCTTACCGAAAGAGATCGTAAGCCCCGCAGCCGTGCAAGAATAGCGATCGTTTCTAACGCATGCATTAGTCTGGCTAATAGCCATGCAGCTCGATTCCTCCATCCTAGGCGCGCTGCGGTGTTTCGAAGCCGCAGGGCGCCTGCTGAGCTTCACCAAGGCCGCCGAATCGCTGAACTTCACCCAAAGCGCGGTGAGCCAGCAGATTCGCCATCTGGAAGACCGTCTCGGCTACGTGCTTTTCGTGCGCCAGCCGCGCAGCCTGAAACTGACGCCACAGGGCGAGGCGCTGTTCCAGACCACGACGCGCGCACTGCATGACATCCAGCAGACCATCCAGCGACTCGGCATGCCGAACGCGCCGCTGCAGGTCAATTGCCTGCCGTCGTTCGCGCTGCAATGGCTGATGCCGCGCCTGACCGATTTCCACCGCGAACAGCCGGACGTTTCCGTACGCTTGAAAGCCGAGTTCCAGGCTTTGGACAGGCAATCGATGGACACGGAAGACATTGACGTGGCGGTGCGTTACGACCCGGTCCGCTACAGCCGGCTGCACGCGGATGTCTTGCTGGACGAGTATCTGATTCCGGTGGCTACGCCCAAGTATCTCGCCGAGCATCGCGAGCTAGCCGAGGGGACGTCGCTCGACGGCGTCGTGTTGCTGCACGACGCATCGCCATGGGTCGGTGCGGCCGAGTTCGTGGAATGGCGCACATGGCTTGAGGCGTTTCATCCGACATGGATGGCGCATCTGGAAGGGCCGCAATTCAATCTGTCGAGCCTGGCCATCGGCGCGGCGCTGAACCACCAGGGCGTGGCGATGGGACGTACGGCGCTGGTCTATGACGAGATCAGGAGCGGGCGACTGGTGAATGTGTTCCGCCAGCACGTACGCGCGCCGGCGCGCTACATGCTGCTTTCCCGGAATCCGGATGATCGGCGTGTGACCATTTTCTCGGCATGGCTCAAGGCAGAGTGCGCGCGGTTTGATGCGATGCGGATGGAGACGCTTTCGCGGGATCGCTAGGCGTCGCTCGCGGCGCTTCGATCGTCTGACTGTGCTGCTGCCTGGCGTCGGCTGGCCGGTCCGCGTGCGCCGCAAGCCGACCGGCAGACGCCGCGAACCCTTTCGCCTGCAACGCGTACGTGTCGACGAGGCGCGCGTTCGCTCGCTCGACCCGATAGGTCACGCTCATCGACAGCAGGGTGGCAACAACGAAGGCCAGGCCGACAGCCGTCGACACCGGCAGTGAAAGCTGCAGCTTCAACACCTGTTCGGCGGCGAACGCGGCGGCGGCCAACACCAGGACGACGCAAGCCGCCATCCCGATTACCCGCGCGGAGCATGCGAGTGCGGGGCGTGGGGCCGTTGTCGGCGCATGACATGCAACGGGCTCAACCTGTCCGGGTTGTTGCTTGATGCGCTCGATCCGTTCGCGTGCAGCATCGATGCGCTGGTCGGCATCCTGCAGCCGCGCGCGCGAGCTGGTGCGGATATCGGTGCTGAAGCGCAGGAAGCTGGAAAGCTGGAAACGGGAACGCGTAGACATGAAGGTTGAGGCGTGTCAGGAGACCGCGAGCGCGCGGCCGCTGCAGGCCGGCTTACGACTTCATTCCTAACGACGAAGTCGCGCGGAGTTGCATAGCTCTTTGGTGGGGTGCCTGGGAACGGGGCCCAGGCCAGGCGAAACCTCGCCACTATCATCGCTGCGAAGGTCAGTCCGATTTGACAAGGATCCTGATGGCCCGCTGACACAGGAAGTTATCGCGGGGACTTGTTGCTCGTCGTGAGAAGACGTGCCATAACCAGATGCAGCCGCTGGTCTGCGCAGATACACTGCAGCGCTGTTGTCCCGCAGATGGCGATTGTTTGATCGCCGACAGCCTATTCTTTCCCTACGTCAATCCGGACTCCATGAAAGCCATCCTCTCCGCCCTGACTCTCGCCCTTCTGGCCCCTGTCGCCGCCCACGCCGCCAACGAGTGCGACAAATACCGCACGAGCTACGACAAGACGTACTGCTTCGCCAAGCTGTTCCTCGAATCCGACAAGGAGCTGAACGCCAGCTACACCGAACTGCGTGGCCTGATCGCCGATGGCGCGAAGCAGAAGCTCAAGGACACCCAGCTGGAATGGATCAAGTACCGCGACGCATCGTGCGAGTCGAGCGGGGCGATTGACGTGGACTGCAACTATCGCGTGAACCGCGACCGCGCGGAGTACCTGCGCGACCGCGTGCGCGAGTGCAAGGCGGGCACCTGCCGCAACGACATGATCAGCAAGAAGTCCTGGAACTGACGCCATGGCGCGGACGATCTCAACGGGCCGCCGCGCCGCATTGGCATGGCTGGCGGCTTGTGTGCCGATGCTGGCCACCGCATCGCCGCTGTCCTCCGGTGCGCGGGCGTTCCGGATCGTCATCGATCCCGGCCACACGCCGGCGCAGGGTGGAGCGCTAGGCGTTCGCGGCGTCTATGAGGTGCGCTACAACGATCGGCTGGCGTCGCAGGTGGCACAGGCGCTCACGCAGGCAGGGTTCGACGTGACGTTGACCCGTGGTCCGGACGACAACTTGTCGCTCGAGGAACGCGCCCGGATCGCCAATGCACGGCAGGCGGACCTGTTCCTGTCCATTCACCACGACTCGGCGCAGATGCAGTATCTCGAAAAGGTGAGGGTGGAGGACCGTGACGCGTACCGGACCACGCGGCCGATCGCTGGGTATTCAGTTTTCGTATCGCAGCGCAATCCGAGCTTCGCGGGAAGCTACGCTTTCGCGCAAATGCTGGGCGAGGAAATGCGCAAGCTGGGCAGGGCGCCGACGCTGCATCATGCGGAGCCGATTGCCGGGGAGTCGCGGGAATTGCTGGCGCCCGATATCGGGATCTATCGATTCGATGATCTCGCTGTGCTGCGGCACACCGCCATGCCGGCTGTGTTGCTGGAGGCGGGCGTGATCGTGGATCCCGGTGATGAGGGGTATGTCAGTGATCCGGGGAATCAGGCGAGCATGGCCAATGCGGTTGTCACGGCGGTTCGGCGGTATGTGGCGAGGGTTCGATCGGACGACTTGCAGCGGTGACAAAAGGACGACACGGGAAATCCGCAATTGCCGATCCGGCTTGATCGACGCAAAATCGGGCCACAACACTACGGCAGCTCCAGGCGCTGCACGTTTTCTCTCCCGGAACAGGCAGTTCGCTTCCCAACGGCGCCCGCTCGAGCGCAGACCATCGTGACGTCCACCGCCCCCTCACGCTCTTCCCGCCTGCACTTCGACCTCACCACCATCCAGCTCTTCATCGCCGTAGCAGACCAGGGCAGCATCACCCGCGGCGCCCAGCGCCTGCACCTGGCCGCTGCCGCCGCTTCCCGCCGCATCCTCGAACTGGAATCTCAGCTCGGGGTTTCGCTTTTCGAACGGCTTCCGCACGGCATGGCTTTGACCGAGGCCGGCCGCGCCTTGCTGGCCCACGCGCGTGGTATCACCCACACCGTCCAGCGCATGCAGGACGATGCGTCTTCGTTCGTCGGCGGCGACCTGGGTGTGGTGCGCGTGGCGGCGCCGAAGTCCGCGGTGATCCAGTTTCTCCCGTTCGATATCCAGCGCTGCGCCGCCGCCTGTCCTGGCGTCCGCATCGATCTCCAGGAGATGAACAGCCAGGAAGTCCAGCAATCGCTGCGACGGGGAACCGTGGATATCGGCATCTATGAGGGCAGCCTCGGCGTGGTCGACATGCCGACGGAGCCGTATCGCGCCGATCGGCTGGTGCTGGTCGTTGCGCGCGGACACGGGCTGGCGCGCCGCAAGCAGGTGACGACGGAGGATGTGCTGGACTGCGATCTGATCGTGCTCGGCGAAAGCTCGGCGATCTCGATCGGGCTGGAGCGGCTGGCAGAGGAGGCCGGTCGCGTGCTGCGCATGCGCATGCGGGTCGGGGGCTTCGATAGCATCGCCGCGCTGGTGGCGCAGAACCTCGGAGGCGGGGTGATGCCGGAGGCCATCGCGCGCGAGGTCGCCGGTGGCAGCCGCTTTGCGCGGCTGCCCATCGCCGGGGATTGGGCGGAGCGGCAGTTTGTGCTGTGCCATCGACCGCATGGCGCGTTGTCCTCGGCCGCGCAGAGCGTGGTGGCGGTGCTTGCGCAGAACGCGAAACCTGAATCACCCAAATAGCGATAGCCCGCGGTGAAGGCATTGCGCATCATGGACTCCATAAAACTATCAGGACGGAGACACGCAATGCAGCGCAGGCAATTCATTCTCGCGGCTGCGGCCGGATTGGCGGTGCCCGGGCTGGTGCGCGCGGCGGCCTCTGACGTGCACGGGCCGGTGCGGATCGTAGTCGGCTTTGCCCCGGGCGGCGGCACGGACGTGCTGGCGCGCGTGATCGGGCAGAAGCTCGGCGCCATGTGGAACACCAGCGTGCTGGTCGAGAACAAGCCCGGTGCGACCGGCGCGATCGCCGCTGCCTATGTGGCCAAGCAGCCGCCTGACGGCACCACGCTGTTGATGGCGCACGTGAACAGCCACGCCATCGCTCCCGCATTGCTCGACGTCAAGTACGACCCGCGCACTGACTTCTCGCCGATCTCGATGGTTGGCGTCACGCCCAATATGCTGACTTGCCGCCCCGAGCAGAAGGTGCGCACCGTGTCGGACATCGTGGCGCTGTGCCGGCAGAAGCCGGGCAAGATTTCTTTCGGTTCGTCCGGCATCGGCTCGGCGCAGCATCTGGCGCTCGAGATGTTCCGGATGCAGGCCAAGCTCGATGTGGTGCACGTGCCGTACAAGGGTTCGGGCCCGCTGGTGGCCGACCTGATGGGCGGCCAGATCGACTATGCCTTCGACACGATGACCGCCGCCACGCCGTTCATCCAGCAGGGCAAGGTGATTGCCATCGCGCAGACGCGCCTGAAGCGCGCGGCCAGCCATCCCAATGTGCCGACGCTGGCGGAGTCGGGCTTTCCTGGCCTTGACGCGGCATCGTGGTACGGGCTCGTGGGCCCTAAGGGCATGTCGCCCGCGCTGGTGCAGCGCATGAACGAGGACGTCAACCGCGTGCTGGCCATGCCTGACGTGGTCGAGCGTCTCAAGAGTTTCGGCGCCGAGGACTCCGGCGGATCGAGCCAGCAGTTCGCCGCCTTCATTGCGTCCGAGTCGAGCAAATGGGCCAAGGTCGTGAAGGACGCTGGCGTGAAGGCCGAGGCCTGATGGCCGGTCGCCGCCGCACCGACGCACGCTACTCCATTCCTCTATCCAGGAAGTACCCGATGACAGATTTCAGCGATACCCGCGTTCAGGACTCCGCTCGCCCCTTGCCGCTGGCCGGCGTGCGCGTGCTCGACGTCAGCCAGGTCATGGCCGGCCCCTACGCGTGCATGCTGCTGGCCGACCTTGGCGCCGACGTGATCAAGATCGAACCGCCAGAGGGCGGCGACCAGACGCGCGGCTCGATGGGCTTCAAGATGAAGGGCCCGGACAGCATGGGCTTCCTCAACATGAACCGCAACAAGCGCAGCGTTACGCTGGACCTGAAGACGGAATCGGGGCGCGAGGTGCTGTACCGGCTGGCGGAAACCGCCGACATCCTCGTCGAGAATTACCGGCCGGGCGTGATGAAACGCCTCGGCATCGATTACGAGACGCTTAGCAAGATCAATCCGAAGCTCGTCTACTGCAGCATCTCCGGCTTCGGGCAGAGCGGCCCGTGGGCCACGCGGCCCGGCTTCGACCTGATGGCGCAGGCCATGTCGGGCGTCATGAGCGTGACCGGCTACCCGGGCGGCGCGCCCGTGAAGGCCGGTGTGCCGGTGGCCGACATTGGCTGCGCGCTGTTTGCCACTTACGGCATGCTGTCCGCGTACATCGGGGCCAAGGCGACAGGAAAAGGGCAGTACGTCGATGCTTCGCTGTTCGATTCCGCACTGGCCTTTTCGGTGTGGGACACGTGCGAATACTGGGGCACGGGCCGCGAACCCGAGCCGCTGGGCACGGCCAACCGCATGAGCGCGCCGTACCAGGCCATGAAAGCCGCCGATGGCTACTTCGTGATGGGCGCCACCAACCAGAAGCTGTGGCAGTTGCTGTGCAAGACCATCGACCGGCCCGACCTCCTCGCGGACGAGCGCTTTGCGACCGTGGCGCTGCGGCTGAACAACCGCAAGGCGCTGATTTCCGCGCTGGAGGAAAGCTTCGCGCAGCAGGGCTGCGACTACTGGATCGAGCACCTGCTCGAAGTCGGTATCCCGGCCGGGCCGATCCTGACGTATCCGCAGGCGTTCGACAGCGAGCACGGCAAGCACCGCCAGATGCGTATCGAGATCGATCACCCGATCGAAGGCAAGGTGCCCAATATCGGCTTCGCCGTGAAGATGGGCGGCACGCCGCAGCAGGTCCGGCGTCCGCCGCCGTTGCTGGGTCAGCATACGGAGGAAGTCCTGGCGGAGCTTGGCCTTTCGAAGGATCAACAGCAGTCGCTGGCGGCAGCCGGCGCGTTTGGCGCATGAGCCCCCCACTGTCGCCGGAAGGCGAGGTCCCTGCCGAGGGGCGCGTCACGCTGACAATGCAGGGGCCAGTCGCGACCCTGACATTCGACCGCCCCGCGGCACGCAATGCGATGACGTGGGCGATGTACGAGCAACTCGCCACGCACTGCCGCGCGCTTTCTGCCGATGGCAACGCTGGCGCTCGCGTGGTTGTACTGCGAGGCGCAGGCGGCGAGGCCTTTGTTGCGGGCACGGACATCGCCCAATTCCAGCAGTTCTCGGACGGCGATGACGGGGTTGCCTACGAGGCGCGCATCGACGAAGGCATCCAACTGGTCGAGCAGTTGCCGATGCCGACAGTCGCGGTGATTGAAGGCTGGGCGGTTGGCGGTGGACTGGCCATCGCCACGGCCTGTGATTTCCGGGTGGCGACGCCCAGAGCCCGCTTTGGCGTGCCGATCGCAAAGACGCTCGGCAATACATTGTCGGCGCAGAACCTTGCCAAGCTGCGCGCGGCGTGGGGCCTCCAGCCGGTGCGGCGCATGCTGCTGCTGGCGCAGATACTCGATGCCGAGGCGGCGCTGGTGTGTGGCTTTCTGGAAGGCGTGTATCCGGCCGAGACGCTGGATGCAGAGGTGGCCGCGCTATGCGACCGCCTTGGCGCGCTGGCGCCCGTCACGCAGAGCGTCGTCAAGGAGGCGCTGCGCAGGCAGACCGTCGAGTCGGTGCCCGACACCGATGATCTGGTGCGCCGCTGCTACGGCAGCAATGACTTCCATGAGGGCGTCGGTGCGTTCGTGAATCGCCGGCCACCGAAGTGGCAGGGACGCTGAACGGCGGTCGTGCGCGCTCAGGCGTCAGGCATGATTCCCTGCATTGACGTCGCCGCCAATTCCCAGCCGGCGCACCAGCGGCCGCAGCGTCAGCCCGTTGCACGTCAGGTTGACCAGGACAAAGCCGACGGCCACCACGGAGGCCAGATGCCTTGCCTCCGGCGGCAAACTTGTTGCCTGCGCGGCGCATAGGGCCAGGACGAGTGTCACGGGGCCGCGCACCCCGCCCCACGTGATGGCCAGTCGGTGCGCGCGCGGCAGCGGCGCGCACATGCCGAGGCGGCTCAGCAGCGGCAGGCTGGAGCCAAGCACGGCCCAGCGGCTGAACAGGGCCGCGACCAGCACACCGAGGATCAGCCACAGGTCGGATCCACGCAGCCCGCGCAGCAAGTCAGGCACGTGCATCGCCGCGAGCAGGAAGACCATGCCGCCCGCCATGCCACCCATGCTGCGCCACAAGTGGCGGAATATCGCGTGTTCCTCGGGTGTGCTGGAGCGCCGCAACAACGTGCCGGCGGTCAGCCCGGCCGACACCACCGTCACCACGCCCGACACATGCAGCCACAGGTCGGCAATCGGATAGAGCAGATTCGGCAGCGCCAGAGATAGCGTGAAGCGCGACAGCGGCGCAGCGGGAATGGCCCGGCACGCGCGCGCCAGCAACGCACCCGCGAGCGCGCCGAGTAGCCCGCCGGCAAACAGCGAGCCAAACAGGTCGCCCAGGACCGAGCCTGTCATGGCGTGCGCCGGCTGGCCAACGATGCGCGCCATCAGGTGCGACGCCAGCGTAATCGCCGCTGCATCATTCAGCAGGCTCTCGCCCTCCACCAGCCGCACCATGCGCCCCGGCACGCCACTACTGCGGAACAGGTCGATCACGGCCGACGGATCCGTGGTGCTGACAATGGCTCCGACCAGCAGGCAAACCGCGAGGTTCGCGCCGGAAATCGCATGCGCCGTGACGCCCACCAGCAGCGTCGCGGCGAACACCGCGCCGATCGCCAGGACCAGGATGGGGAGCAGGTCCCGTGCCATCGCGCCTGCATCGGCCTCCAGCGCGGCCTGGAAGAGAATCGGAGGCAGAAAGATCCAGAGATAGCCTTCGGGCCGCAGCGACGGAGACAGAAAGGGCTGGATGGTCTGCGCAGTAAATGTCGGGGCCACGGTGCTGGTGATCAGCAAGCCCGTGCCAAGCGCGAGACCGGCAGCGGTGAGCGTGAGCGCATCGGGCAACCGCAGCTTGATTGCGGCAACATTGCAGGCGGCGATCACGGCCAGCAGACAGCCGATGCGCAGTGTGAGTTCGACAGAGGGTTCCATGCGGGGACGCAAGCGTCAGGTGGCGTACGCTGTCTGACAAGCGGCCTGTCCGCTATGTTCTTGTCGAATCTGGAAATGGGTTATTCCGTCATGCGGGCTTGACGTGGGCAGACTCCGAGCCGGTGCGGCGCGCCGGAGCGTCGCCGCGTGGCTGCTGCGATCTCGTCATGACTCCTTCACCACCAGTATCTGCACCGCCCGCCGTGCAACCGGCGTGACCACCAGCACGGCCGGGAATGCGACGATCCATGCCGTGAGCCACGTACCGGCCCAGATACCGGCGAAGTCCGGCACCAACCCGACAGCGCGATAGGTGGAGATGCCCGCAACAATCAGGGACATGAGTCCTGACAGCACGAGACTGAACAACTGCGGCGCGTATTTGCTGGGGATCATCTGAGTACCTCGCGGTTCCATTTACTGGACATGGTCAAAGGATGCGGTGCAGCGTTTCCGCGAAGTTCCTGCCGAACATCCGGGCGGTCTTCACATCTCCCGCACCGAATCCGTCCGCCGGCGCGGAGTGATCGGACTGTGCCATCAGGCCCGACCATGATCCGAGCCGGTTGGCGGCGTCGTCGTAAGGGACACCGGCATGCTGCTCCGGCAGGATCGGATTGCCGACCCACAGCATGCCGTGCTGCATGCAGAACACGAACATCGACATCAGCGTGGATTGCTTGTCGCCCGCGGGCAGCGACGACACCGTGAAGCCGGCCGCTAGCTTGCCCTTGAGCTGCTGCGTTCGCCACAAGCGGCCGGTGGCGTCCATGAAAGACTTGAAGGGACCGGAGACGCCGCCGAGATAGGTGGGCGAGCCTAGAATGTAGGCGTCATAGCCAAGCAGTGTGTCGGGCGCTCCGGCAAGGTCCTCCGCATTCAGCAATTGCGCCTCGGTATCGGCGACACTCGCGGCGCCCTGGCGCACACAGGACGCAATGTGCCTGGTGTGGCCGTGGGCGCTGTGATAGATGATGGCTAGCTTCTTCATGATGTGGTTTCCAGGTGGCGTTATGCGTCGATCGAAGCAAGCACCGTTCATTGCCCGATACATGCGACAACGAGCGCTGAGAGGTACAGGCCGAATCCGAACACGGTGTGATTGGCGACGCTGCGCAGGCAATTCCTGAGCGGCGTCGGCGTGCGCGAGGCGGCGAAGCCGGAGCCCATCGCCGGTTGCATGACGAACAACGGTGCGGCGACGGTGACCATGCCGATAAGCACTGCGGGCAGCACCGTTGGATGACGCATCCAGCCGATTCCCTGGATCGCGACAAGCAACGCCGCGAACGCGATGCCGATTGCGTAGTGGGTCACCCAGCCCAGCGAGCGTTCGCCGCGAATCGGTCTTGCCTTCCCGATGGAGGCATGCGCAAACGTGCCGTGAAAGAGATGTCCGACCCATCGCCCGATGAACGCGAAGTTCAGCGTCGGAACGCCCATCCGTTTGAGGAACGTCAGCCAGACGTCCATGAAGGCGGTGGCGCCGATTCCTGTGGCAACGATGGCAGTGGCGGTTGCGATATCTGGCAGGCGAGTCATGAGGGGCCCTTTTGTTTGACTTGCGGAAGCGATGTGGCCACTATAGAAGTTGAAGTCAACTTCAAGTCAAGGGTGTTCGGATGGATATCGCGGAAGTCGCAAAGCGCACGGGCGTGCCCGCCTCGACACTGCGCTACTACGAGAAGATGGGGCTGATCGTGTCGCTGGGGCCGCAGGGCGCACGGCGCAGCTTTGCCGATAACGTGGTGGATCAGCTCGCGTTGATCTCGCTCGGGCAGGCTGCGGGGCTCTCGCTGGAAGAGATTCGGTCGATGTTCTCGCCAGACGGGCAGCCGAACATCGACAGGCAGATGCTGGTGGAGAAGGCTGACGAGATCGACGCGCTGATCAAGCGGCTCCGCGCGATGAGCCACGGTCTGCGGCATGCGGCGGCTTGTCCTGCGCCTAGCCATGCCGAATGCCCGACCTTTCGCAAGCTGCTCAAGGCCGCGTCGTCTGGCGCGATTGGGAAAGGGCTGGTGAATGTGGAGTTGAAGCGGCGGGCCAGGTAGCGCTTCGGGGTCGGACGGGACCGGAAGATCCAGCCCGCTGCGGAAGCGCCGGCATCGTTTGTGCTCCAACAGGTGGCCCTGTGTCATGGCGGCGATTCAGCGCACAGGTGCCGGAGGCAATTGGGAAGTGGGGAGTGGAGAATGGGGAATGACGGCTTTGCAATTCCTGGACCACTCGCCCCTCCCGCCTGTGCATTTTTTTCACTGACGCATGTTGCATCTGGGCGTAAAGCCCGTGCCGCCGCCGTCTGCGGAAGCCGTCGTGTCTGGCACGCTTCTCGCGTCACAAAGCCATCCCACCCCCGGACTGCGCAGCCCCGCACGCCGTCCGCTCAGGAGCCCGTGATGACGACGACAACGACGACAACGACAACCCCATTCCTCACCGACGTAAAAACCCTGCGCGAGCGTGCGCGCAAGCATATCGACGACGGCGCGGTGACGGCCGGCTATTCCGCGGAGCGCGATACCGTACTCAAGCTGTTGAATGACGCGCTCGCCACCGAGATCGTCTGCACGCTGCGCTATCGCCGTCACTACTTCATGGCGCAGGGACCGAACTCGAAGAGCGTGGCGGAGGAATTCCTTGCGCACTCGAATGAAGAGCAGGGGCATGCCGACAAGATTGCCGAGCGCATCGTGCAGCTCGGTGGCGAGCCAGACTTTGCGCCCGACGGGCTGACCAGCCGTTCACACGCCGAGTATGTCGAAGGCAAGACGCTGACCGACATGATTCGCGAAGATCTTGTCGCCGAGCGCATCGCGATCGACAGCTATCGCGAGATCGTCAAGTTCCTTGGCGACCGCGACCCGACGTCGCGGCGCATGATGGAAGAGATCCTCGCGGTAGAGGAAGAACACGCCGACGACATGGCGGACCTGTTGGCCCGCCAGGGCTCGGAACGCTGAGACCGCGAAGGGTTTCAGCTGACGCGCGGGGGCGCTGCCGGCGACAGCGCCTCGGTCGGCTCGGGCGTCACGACTTCGACCGTGGCGGCGGGTTCGTCAACCCAAAGCCAGAACAGACGGTAGCCGACCGCCAGCATCACCGGGCCGATGAACAGGCCGATGATGCCGCCGGTGACCATCCCCCCGAGCGCGCCGATCAGCACCACTGGCATCGGCACGTCCACGCCGCGCCCGAGCAGCAGCGGCTTGAGCACGTTGTCGGCGAGGCCGGCGACGAACACATAGATCGAGAAGACGATCGTCGCGAAGGTGGTTCCCTCGGTGGCGAAGACATAAACAATCACCGGTACTGTGATCAGCGTCGCCGGCAGCTGCATGATGCCAAGCAGCAGGACGGCAAGCGCCAGCAGCCCGGCGCCCGGAATGTCCTTGACGATGAAGGCCACGCCGATCAGCATCATCTGGATGAAGGCGATGCCGACCACGCCCTGCGCCACGGCACGAATGGTGGCGGTGCACAATTCCACGATGCGTAGGCCGCGGTCAGGCCCGACGATGCGCGAGGCGATCCGCTCGGCGCTGCGCGACCCCATCTCGCCGTAGGCCATGATGATGCCTGCGATGATTAGCGCGAACACGAACACCAGCAATCCCGTGCCAAGGCCTGCCAGCTTGGCCAGCAAGCCGACGCTGAACCCCTTCAGCTGCGGCGCGACTTTCATCAGCAGGCCGCTCAGGTCGGTAGCCGCCTGTTGCCAGAAGGCATAGAGCTGCTGGCCCACCAGCGGCCAGCTGGCGACGGACTCCGCCGGCTGGGGGATGCTGAGACTGCCGTCCTTGACGACGTCGATGGCGCGTTCCACCGACTCGAACACGGCGACGCCCAGCAGGTAGGCAGGCACCAGGATGATGGCGATAGAAAGCAGGACAATCAACGTGGCGATGTGGCCCTCGCTGAGTCCCAGCCGGCCGCGCAGCCTGACTTGCAGCGGGTAGATAGTGACCGCGAGGATCAGCGCCCAGACCACCAGGTCGAAGAACGGGTGGAAGATCTCGAAGCAGAAGATGACGAGCGTGGCGATTAGCCCCGCGCGGATCAGGACATCGAGCAGCCCGCGGGACAGCGCCCGCTCGGAAATGGATGTTTGCAGCATCGCCTGTCTCCTTGCAGGGCGCGGCCGGTCGCTGGCTGCGCGGGCGGCCGCGGAAAGTGCACGGCGCAGAACGCCGCATTCAGTCTAGGTCAGGCGGAGTGCCGGAACAAGCGCAGCAGCGGTCACTGGCCGCAATCCGCGGCTGCCGTGAATGTGCCCGATGATCTGCTTTTGCCGGGACAGCGACTATGCATCCCGCTCGTGGTACGGCAGCAGCAGCGAGAAGGCTGGATTGAGCGCCAGCCACGGTTGCCATGTCGCGCGCACCATGTCCGCCCACCATTGGACGACTTCTTCGAAAGGCAGCGGCGGATATTGCGCAAGCCAGTGCTCCATGGCCGCGAAGGATGGCGTTGCCCGGATCAGCACGGATATCAGTTCGGCATTCTGCTCGGGCGCGTTGCGTCGCGTGAACTCGATGTCCACGGTGGGGAGATGTGCGGTGATGCTGGCTTCTGGCATGGTCGTCGACTCCTGATCGGATCCAAGGGAATCCTGAGGGATAAGCGGTGCTTCATTCATTCTTGGCGACGAACGTGTCAGCGGCAAGCACAAGGACTTGCACCAGGACTTGCTCTAGGACTCGCGTCCGGGACTCCCTGGTCATGCCGCCGGCGACGAGTTGCTCAAGCACCTGGCTACAGTGAGCAAGGCCGCGGTGCGGCCGCAAGACATGGTGGCGCGTGTTAGTGACGAGGAGTTCTGCGTGCTGCTGCCCGATACCACTCCCGAGGATGCGGCGGAGATCGCCGGGCGTCTGCGTCTGGCGATTGCCGCTTGTGTGCATGCGGGACGCGACACTGTTGCGATTTGGCTCGCCGGGGCGGGAGATCCGCTATACGGTATCGATCGGCGTCGCGGAGCTGGTGACGGACGCATGCGACAGCCTCGATGCGCAGGCCGCCCCGGCGGACCACAGACTCTACGCGGCCAAGGAGCGAGGCAGGAACCGTGTGGTAGCGCACGGGTGATTTGACGCGGCCTGCGAACAGGAGCACGCTGTCAGCATCGTCTCACCCTCCAGCGGAGCCCGCCATGCCCACCGACGATTTCAAGGCGCACAAGGCATTCAAGGAGCTGAAGGCAACCCTGGCGATGCTGCTGCGCGACATGCCCGCCGGCACCACGGCCGATTTTGCCGATGTGGCTGTCGCCTACTGGGATGGCATGCGCGTGTCAGGCTTCTATCTGCGCGACCGCGGGCGGCTCGACGAGGAATTCGATTTCGACGAGAACGCGTGGGAAAACTGGCGCGACGAACTCAGCGCGTGGCTCGCCGCGCCACGCTTCAGCGAGCGCGACGAACTCAAGGCACGCCTGTCCGGCGCGGAGTCGCGCACCAGCAGCGCGCGGATGGCGACCGTTACCTGGCTTCCGGCTGCGTCGCAGCGCTGAAGGTCTTGTTGGCGATGCCCCACACGCCGTTGATCTCCAGCAACGTGAAGTAGTCGGTAAACGTCACCCCCGGATACTGCAGCACCACCTTGGCCGCGCCGGCATTGCCCGTGACATCGAACTGCGTGATGAAACGCTTGCGCTGGGCTTCGTCAGCGGCTGGCTCGCCATGAAATCGCGCGGCAATGAAGTCGTCGACGGTCAGGCTGTAGTGCACGCCGTCGCGAAAAGAGATGATGCGGGCGTCAGGGTGGAACGCCTTGCGGATGTACTCGCCGTTGCCGGTCGCGTGACCTTTCAGGTAGTTCTCGACAGGTTCCAGGGCGGCAGCGTATTGCGGCGTCAGGCTGGCTTCGCGGGATGTCATGGTTTCCTCCTTTCCAAGGGTCGCCGGGCGCGGCCCGGACAGTTCAGGTCCGTTATTGTATTCCAATATTGTATACAAAAATGCCGGTGCACGGCATTCGGGGGAAGACACGGATCCCGCCCAGCCGCAGATGACCTGCGGTTAGTCGATGCGAAATATCTAAAATCACCACCCGAGAAAACTCAATTCCGTTTCGCTTTTCCTTCTGTAACGATAGCTTCGGGGTGCGGTCTACGCACCACTTATGCATTGCGGAGGAAGAGTCATGGGCAGCAAGAAGCGCCGGAATTCCGCCACAGGCATGGCGCAGGCGGAAGGCGTTGCGGCAACGGTCGCTGATCGGCCGGGCCGCTGGCGCGGCGCCATCGTCGCCATGCTGGTATGCACCGGTGTGGCGGCGGGCTTCGGTGCGACCTGGTGGTTCCAGCACGGCAGGCACGGTGAGCAAGGGCAGGGCGTGGTCGTTGGCGATGGCATGCGTGGCCCGGCCGGCATGGTCCATGTGCCCGGCGGCGAATTCCTCATGGGCAGCGACAGCAAGATGGCGCAGGCCAACGAGAAGCCCGCGCACAAGGTGCGCATCCACGGCTTCTGGATGGACCAGCACCATGTCACCAATGCCGAGTTCCGCAAGTTCGTCGAGGCGACCGGCTATGTCACCACGGCCGAGAAATCGCCTGACTGGGAAACGCTGAAAGTCCAACTGCCGCCCGGTACGCCACGCCCGCCCGCCAGTGCAATGGTCGCGGGCGCCATGGTGTTCGTGGGCACGTCGCGGCCCGTGCCGCTGCAGGACTATTCGCGCTGGTGGCGCTACGTCCCGGGTGCGGACTGGCGCCATCCGGGCGGGCCGGGTACGTCGATCGAGGGCAAGGACAATCACCCGGTTGTGCAGGTCTCCTATGAAGACGCGCAGGCCTATGCCAAGTGGGCAGGCAAGCGTCTGCCGACCGAAGCCGAGTGGGAGTTCGCCGCGCGCGGCGGGCTGGAGCAGGCCACCTACGCGTGGGGCGAGAAGTTCGCGCCCGATGGCAAACAGATGGCCAATGTCTGGCAGGGCCAGCAGGGGCAGCCGTTCCCCGTGATCAGCCCGAAGGCTGGCGGCGCGCTCGGCACGAGCCCGGTCGGCACGTTTCCGGCCAACGGCTACGGCCTCTATGACATGACTGGCAATGCGTGGCAGTGGGTCGCGGACTGGTACCGCGCCGACCAGTTCCGGCGAGAGGCTGCGCAGGGCAAGCTGGTCGACGATCCTCCTGGCCCGCTGGCGTCATGGGATCCGAGCGAGCCTGGCGTGCCCGTCGGCGCGCCCAAGCGCGTCACGCGCGGCGGGTCGTTTCTCTGCAATGAGGATTACTGCCTGAGCTACCGGCCCAGCGCGCGGCGCGGCACCGATCCGTACAACAGCATGTCGCATCTCGGCTTCCGTCTGGTGATGGACGACAGCCGCTGGGCCGAAATGCGAAAGCAGCAGCCAGTGGCCATGGCGCGATAGCCGTTGTTCGGCTCGTTCTGCTTGTTCTGCTTTCGAACCGTTTTCCAACAACAGGAGCGCGCGCGATGCACCTCTCCACACCCAGGCCGCCGGCCCGCAACCGGCTGAGCCCGGCGCTGGCCGCCCTGTGCCTGGCCGCACTGACGTTTGCGGGCGGCACTCTCGGCGGATGCGCGGCACCGACCGAAGGCGCCGCGGCGGAGCCAATTGCTCAGTCCGCGCACTCGCCGCAGGCCGCTGCGCAAGCGCTGCCGTCATGGCGCGACGGGCCGGCGCGGCAGGCATTGCTGAAGTTCGTGGCGGATACCACGCGTCCTGGTTCGCCCACCTTTGTCGCGCCGGCCGACCGCGTTGCCGTGTTCGACAACGACGGCACGCTGTGGAGCGAGCAGCCGCTCTACTTCCAGTTCTTCTTCCTGCTGGATCAGGTCAAGGCCGCCGCACCGCAGCATTCCGAGTGGAAGAGCAATCCAGCCTTCAAGGCGCTGATGGCCAACGACATGCAGGCCCTGATGCGCAACGAGAAACAGTTGCTCGCGCTGATCGCCGCGGCCAACAGCGGCATGACGGTCGATGAGTATGACCGCACGATCCGCACGTGGCTCGCGCAGGCGAAGCACCCGAAGCTGCAGCGTCCATACACCGAACTGGTTTACCAGCCGCAAGTGGAGCTGCTGTCCTACCTGCGTGCCAACGGCTTCAAGACCTACATCGTCTCGGGCGGCACCATCGATTTCATGCGCCCCTGGACAGAAAAGATCTACGGCATTCCGCCCGAGCAGGTGATCGGTTCCTCGCAGGCGGTCAAGTACACGCTGCGCGACGGCAAACCAGTGCTTGTGCGAGAACCGAAGCTGGAATTCATCGATGACGGACCCGGCAAGCCAGTCGGCATCTACCGCCATATCGGGCGGCGCCCCATTCTCGCCGTGGGCAATTCGGACGGCGACCTGCAGATGCTGGAGTACACCGCGGGCGGCGAAGGCCTGCGGCTGGCCGTGCTGGTCCACCACGACGACGCCGAGCGCGAGTTTGCCTATGACCGGCAGTCCAGGGTCGGCAAACTCGACAAGGCGCTCGACGCGGCCCGGGCCAAGGGCTGGACGGTAGTCAGCATGAAGCAGGACTGGCTGCAGGTCTATCCGGCCGGCAAGCCGTGACGTTCAACAGCAGCACGAAGCTGGCAATCATGGGTCGACAAACGGAGGCAGGACATGCACCGAGTTGAAGAAGGCAGTAGCAGAGGAAGGGGCACCAGGCTGGTGATGCTGGCCATGGCCGCCGCCGTGTTCACGTTGGCGGGCTGCGGCAAGAAGGAAACGCCGCCCAAGGAACAGCAGCCAGCGGCACAGGCGCCCGCGCCCGCGCCTGTGGCGCAGGCTCCGGTGCCTGCAAAGGAAAACCCGCCCGTGGCGGCCAGTGCGCCAGTTGACGCGGCATCGGCGCCGGCGCTGGCGGCTACCTCGTCGTCCGGCAAGAAGCCGAACATCCTCGTCATCTTCGGCGATGACATCGGGCAGACCAACATCAGCGCCTACAGTCACGGCGTGGTGGGCTATCGTACGCCCAACATCGACCGCATCGCCAATGAAGGCATGATGCTCACCGACTACTACGGCGAGAACAGCTGCACGGCAGGCCGCTCCACGTTCATTACCGGTGAGGTTGGCTTGCGCACCGGTCTGCTGAAGGTCGGCATTCCCGGCGCACCGGTCGGTCTGCAGGCGCAGAACGTGACGATCGCACAGGCGCTCAAGCCGCTCGGCTATGCGACCGGCCAGTTTGGCAAGAATCACCTGGGCGACCGCAACGAGTACCTGCCGACCGCGCACGGCTTCGACGAGTTCTTCGGCAACCTCTACCACTTGAACGCGGAAGAGGAACCCGAGCGTCCGTACTACCCGAAGAACGATACGGCATGGGTCAAGGCAAACGCGCCGCGTGGCGTGCTCCATACGTACGCCGACGGCAAGATCGAAGATACCGGTCCGCTGAACCGCAAGCGCATGGAGACCATCGATGACGAAACCACGGCGGCGGCGATCGGCTTCATGGAGAAGCAGGTCAAGGCCGACAAGCCGTTCTTCGTGTGGATGAATACCACGCGCATGCACGCGTTCACGCACGTGCGCGAGTCGATGCGCGGACAGAGCGGCATGCCCGGTAACGATTATGCGGACGGCATGCTCGAACATGATGGCGATGTCGGCAAGCTGCTCAAGTCGCTCGACGACCTAAAGGTTGCCGACAACACTATCGTTATTTACACGACCGACAACGGGCCGAACCAGTGGTCCTGGCCGGACGCCGCAACAACGCCGTTCCGCAGCGAGAAGGACACCAACTGGGAAGGTGCGTTCCGCGTGCCTGCAATGGTGCGCTGGCCGGGCAGGATCAAGCCTGGCACGGTGTCAACGACCATGATGTCCGGCCTCGACTGGTTCCCGACGCTGCTTGCGGCGGCTGGCGATGGCGACATCAAGGACCGGCTGCTCAAGGGCGCGAGCATTGGCGGCAAGTCCTTCAAGGTGCACCTCGACGGCTATAACTTCCTGCCATACCTGACCGGACAGACTAATGTCGGACCGCGCCAGGACTTCTTCTATTTCAACGATGACGGCGTGCTGGTCGCCATGCGCCACAACGACTGGAAATTTGTGTTCTGCGAGCAGCGACACCCGGGCGGCTTCGAGGTATGGGCGAATCCCTTTACCTGCCTGCGCGTGCCAAAGGCGTTCAACCTCCGCATGGACCCGTATGAGCGTGCGGATATCGTCTCCGATCAGTACTATGACTGGACGGCGAAAAACGCCTACATGATCGGCTACGCGTCATCGCGGGTCGCACCGTTCCTCCAGACGTTCAAGGACTACCCGCCCAGCCAGCGTCCGGCGAGCTTCACGATCGACCAGATGACGGAGGCGGTGATGAAGTCCATTGACAAGGGGGCTGCCGGGGCCGGGAAGTAATTCCAGCAGCAATGGTTGGCCGGGCTGTCCCGGCCAACCGCTTCACAGGATCGCGACATGAGAGAAGCGCATGCCGGCACGGACGCTGGCAAACAGCAAGCGCGGCACAGATCGGGCAAATCACGGCGTACGCAAGGCGCCGCCGTGCAGGCAGGGCAGGGTCAACTGGCGCAACACGGCGCCTTGCTGGCACCTGCCCTGTTGCTTTTCGCGTCCGGCGCGGCCGGACTGATTTACCAGGTTCTCTGGATCAAGCAGCTTGCGCTCGTGGTCGGGGTGGATGTGCACGCCGTGACCACGGCCGTGAGCGCGTTCTTTGCCGGGCTGGCGCTCGGCGGCTGGCTGTTCGGCCGCGTCGCTGACCGCCATGCGAGGCCGTTGCGGCTGTATGCGTGGCTCGAAATCGGCGTGCTCGTGCTGGCGATTGGCGCCACGCTGTTGCTGGCACGATCCGCTGCGCCGTTCGCATGGCTCGAAAGTCGTGTAGGCCTGCTGGCCTGGGCATTGCCGTTCGTGCTGGTGATCCTGCCGGCTGCAGCCATGGGCGGCACGCTGCCAGTCTTGATGCGCGTGCTGGCGTCGCGTGCGGGGCAGGTCGGCACGCACGGCGGGCGCTTGTATGCCGCCAATACCACGGGCGCCATTGCCGGCACGCTGCTGGCGGGCTTCGTGCTGATTCCGTGGCTCGGCATCACGGGCAGTGCGCTGGCCGCGGCCACGCTCAACGGCGTCGCAGCGATCGCCGCGTTTGCCATGGCATCGCGAGCCGTAGCAACAGAAGCGTCGGCGGCGGACCCGGTGCCCGCATCTGCACAGCCGGCGCGAGATGCCGGTGGTGGCCGGCTCGCGCTCGTGCTCTATGCCGCAGCGGGCGGCATCGCGCTCGGCTATGAAGTGGTCTGGTCGCAAGCGATCGTGCAGTTCATCAGCACGCGCACGTTTGCGTTCACGGTGGTGCTGGCCACGTATCTGGCCGGGCTGGCGATCGGCAGCGCGCTGGCCGCGCGCCGCGCCGATCGCGTACGCGATCCGTGGGGCGCATTCGCGATGCTGATCGCCGCGGCCGGGCTCGTCGCACTGCTGGAAATCGTCGTACTCGGGGAGTGGCTGCTGCTCGCGCAAGCCGCGGTATCGGCGTGGGTGCAGTCCGCCACGTCGAACGGTCTGGCTGCCGCATGCGCGAGCTTCGCGGTGGCGGCGCTGTGCGTGGTGTTCGTGCCGACGCTGCTGCTGGGGGCCGCATTCCCGTTCGTGTTGCGCGTCGGCGTGGACAACCACCGGCTTGGCTCTGGCGTGGGTGCGGTGGTCGCGCTCAATACGCTGGGTGGTATCGCGGGGACGGCTGTGGCGGGGTTTGTGCTGGTGCCGCGCATCGGGCTTGTGCACGCACTGTCGCTGTTGGCCGTCGGTGCCGGCATCGTTGGCGTGATCGCGGTGGCACTCGGCTCTGGCGTGCACAAGCTCGCACGTTGGGCGGTGCCGATGGTGGCATTGCTCGCCGTGATCGCCGCGGCGCTGGCGCCCGCGGACCGGCTCGCCACGCTGCTCGCACGCGCACGCGGTGGCGAGATTGCGTTCTACGAGGAAGGCCGCGGCGCGACTGTAGCGGTGGTGAAGCAGGCATCTGCGACCCACACGTTCAATCGGCTCTATATCCAGGGCGTGTCCAACTCCGGCGACACCATGACGTCTCTGCGCTACATGCGCCTGCAGGCGCTGCTGCCGCTGATCGTGCATGGCGGCACGCCGCGTTCGGTGCTGGTGATCGGTCTGGGCACGGGCATCACGGCCGGCGCCACGCTGCCGTATCCGGGCCTTGAACATCGCGTCGTCGCAGAGCTGCTGCCACCCGTGCTGCGCGCGGTGCCCCAGTTCCAGGGCAACTACAACGTGGCCGGCGACAAGCGTGTCGATATCCGGCTGCGCGATGGCCGGCGCGAACTGCTGCAGAGCGAACAACGCTACGACCTGATCACGCTGGAGCCACCCCCGCCTTCGGCCGCGGGCGTGGTTAGCCTGTACTCGACCGATTTCTACAAGCTGGCGGCGGCGCGCCTGCAGCCGGGCGGGCTGGTCGCGCAATGGCTGCCGCTGCCCACGCAGAACGACGAGGACACGCGTGCGCTGGTGCGCAGCTTCCTCGACGTGTTTCCGCATGCGACGTTGTGGACCACCGAGTTGCACGAGATGATGCTGGTCGGCTCGATGTCGCCGATCAAGCTGGATCCGGAGCGCATCCGCCAGCGTTTTGCCGAGCCCGAGGTGTCGGCGGCACTGCGCGCGGTGGGCGTGACGTCGACGGCTGCATTGCTCGCGACCTGGGTGACCGGCCGGGAAGGCCTGGAGCGCTACGCGGGCGATGCGCCCGCCGTGACCGACGACCATCCTCGCATCGAATACGCGGGCTGGGTGCGGCGCACGGAGTTTCCGCAGGTCCTGCAGCGGCTGCTGACGCTGCAGACTGAGCCGCCGCTGGCGGAGGCCGACGCGGCGCTGATCTCCGACATCGGACTCGAACGCGAAACGCTGCACACCTTCTACACGGCCGGTCTCGACGCCTACTACGGTGACCGCGAGGCCTGGGCGCTGCATATGAACAAGGTGATGCGCACCGATCCCGACAATCCGTACTACGCCTGGTTCGGCGGTGGCCGCCGCGCCGCCGCTCCATCGAGGAATCCCCAATGAGCACCCGTGACGACGTGCTGGCGCTGCAGCAGCGGATGGGCGAGTCCATCGTCGGCCAGCAGCATATGGTCGAGCGCCTGTTGCTTGGCCTGCTGGCCGATGGCCACCTGCTGGTGGAAGGGCTACCAGGGCTGGCCAAGACGCGCGCGATCAAGGTGCTCGCGCGCAACCTGGAGGCGAAGCTGTCGCGCATCCAGTTCACGCCGGATTTGCTGCCGGCCGACATCACCGGGTCCGAGGTGTACTACAGCGAGGGCGGCAAGGGCGAGTTCCGCTTCCAGGCTGGCCCGATCTTCGCCAACCTGGTGCTGGCGGATGAAGTGAACCGCTCTCCGGCGAAGGTGCAAGCGGCGCTGCTTGAAGCGATGGAAGAGCGCCAGGTCACCGTGGGCGGCACGACGCACAAGCTCGACCCGCTGTTCCTCGTCATGGCCACGCAGAACCCGATCGAGCAGGAAGGGACATACCCGCTGCCCGAGGCGCAGATGGATCGCTTCCTGATGCACGTGAACGTGACCTATCCCGCCGCGGATGCCGAGGCGCAGATCGTGGCGCTGGCGCGGGCCGAAGAATCCGGCGCGGCGTCGAACGCGCAGGGCGCGGCTGCGCAGCGGCTGGCCCCCGAAGTCATCTTCGCCGCGCGTGCCGAGATCCACGGCATCCATGTCAGCGATGCGGTGGCACGCTACATGGTCGCGCTGGTACACGCCACGCGCGAGCCGAAGGCCGTGGACGACGAGCTGGATCGATGGATTCAGGTCGGCGTGAGCCCGCGTGGCTCGATCGGGCTGGACAAGGTTGCACGCGCCTATGCCTGGTTGCGTGGCCATGACTTCGTCTCGCCCGAGGACGTCCAGGCCGTCGTGCATGAAGTATTCCGCCATCGCCTGATCCTGTCGTATGAGGCGCACGCGGCCGGCGTCAGTGCCGATGCCGTGATCGATCGCCTCGTGCAGCAGGTGGCTGTGGCCTGATGCGGCGGGCGCGATTATGCGGTCCCATCTCGCATCGCTCGCCCGTTCGCCCGTGGCTGCCAGCCCTGCGCAGGAGCGCGTGCAGCCCGGCGTCAGCGTCGATGCCGCGACGCTGGCTGCGCTCGAAGTCGCCGCACGCGATTTCCATTTCCTGCCACGCCAGCCGGTGCACAGCGTGCTCGCCGGCCGGCATGCGTCGCGCGTGCGCGGACGCGGCCTGACCTTCGAAGAGTTGCGCGGCTACCTGCCCGGCGACGATATCCGCAGCATGGACTGGCGCGTCACCGCGCGCACCGGCAAGCCGCACGTGCGCGTGTACAGCGAGGAGAAGGACCGTCCCGTGTTGCTGCTCGTGGACCAGCGCATCAACATGTTCTTCGGCAGCCGCCGCGCGATGAAGTCGGTCGTGGCCGCAGAGGCTGCGGCGCTGGCGGCGTGGCGCGTGCTGTCCGAGGGCGACCGCGTCGGAGGGCTCGTGTTCGGCGACAACGAATGCACCGAGCTTGCGCCGCGCCGCAGCCGGCAGGCCGTTGAGCACCTGCTCGGCGAGATCGCGCGACATAACCAGTCGCTACGCGCCGATGCTCCTGCACGGCGCGGCGCAAGTCAGCTCAACGCCGCGCTCGAGCGCGCAGCAAGGCTCGCGCGGCACGACCACCTCGTCATCGTCATCAGTGACTTTGACGGGCATGACGCGACCACGCGCGACCTGATGCTGTCGATGTGCGCGCGCAACGACGTGCTGACGATGCTGGTGTACGACCCGTTCCTGCTGGAACTCCCCGACTCCGGCCATCTCGTGGTCAGTGACGGCGAATTACAGGTCGAACTCGGCTTCGGCCAGGCATCCACGCGCAAGGGCATCGCCGATTTCGTAGACACGCAGAGCCGCAGCCTCATGGACTGGCATCGCGCCATCGGCGTGCCGCTGCTGCCGTTGTCGGCGGCTGAGGAGACTCCGCAGCAGTTGCGTCGTCTGCTGGGCCAGGCCGCACCGCAAGGTCAAACGCGCGTTCGCGGCGCACGGGTAGAGCAGCAATGACGGACCTCGTGCGCAGCACGGCTGAGCCCGACAGCGCCACGATCTCCGGCGAACTCCAGACCCTGGCCGATGTGGCCGTTCCGCCGCCGCCGTCGTGGCGGCCGCAGACCATCGGCTGGCCCGTGGCTGGTGCGATCGTGCTTGCGCTGCTGGTGTTTGCCACCTGGCGCTGGTGGCGCCGCTATCGCGCGAACCGCTATCGCCGCGAGGCGCTGGCCGAACTCGCGCGGCTGCGCGCAGGCATGACAGCTTCCCCTGCCGCGCGCGCGCAGGCGCTGGCAGACATGGCCGAGCTGCTCAAGCGCACCGCGCTGGCGGCATGGCCGCGCGCACAGGTGGCCAGCATGGCGGGCGCGGAGTGGGTGCAGTTCCTGCAGGCCAACGCGGGCAAGGCCGGCGCGGCCGTGCCGACGCTCGCGGCGCTCGTCAACGACGCGCAGTACCGCGATGCCGCCGCGCTGGCGCAGTGGCCGGAAACCCAGGTAACGGCCACGGCCACCGCCTGCCAGCAATGGATTGCCGGTCACCATGTACCAGTTTGAATATCCGTGGCTCTTCGTGCTGCTGCCGCTGCCCTTGCTGCTGTGGTGGCTGTTGCCGCCGTATCGCGAGGAAAGTCCTTCAGTGCGGCTGCCTTTCTTCGGCGAGGTGGCGAGCGCATTGGGCCTGGAGCCGGCGGCTGGCGCCGTCGTGCCACGCAGCAACTGGCTGCAGCGCATCCTGGCGCCGCTCGCATGGGCGTTGCTGGTGACCGCGCTGGCGCGGCCGCAGTTCCTGGAGGCGCCGATCGAAAAGACGCAGCCCGTGCGCGATCTGCTGCTTGCGCTGGACTTGTCGCAATCCATGGACACGCGCGATTTCCGTGACCCGTCCGGCGCGCTGATTCCGCGCGTGCAGGCGGTGCGCGAGGTGGTCAGCAGCTTCGTGGCGCGCCGGCCCGGCGACCGCATCGGCCTGATCGTGTTTGGCGATGCGCCGTATCCGCTCGCGCCGTTCACGCTGGACCACGCGCTCGTGCAGACCATGATCCGCGACCTGCTGCCGGGCATGGCCGGACCCAGTACCGCACTGGGTGATGCGGTCGGCCTCGGCATCAAGATGTTCGACCAGAGCCAGGCACCGGAGAAGGTGCTGATCGTGCTCACCGATGGCAATGACACGGCCAGCAAGATGCCGCCCGAGCGCGCGGCGGATATCG
This sequence comes from Cupriavidus pinatubonensis, assembly GCF_019602855.1. Lineage (GTDB taxonomy): Bacteria > Pseudomonadota > Gammaproteobacteria > Burkholderiales > Burkholderiaceae > Cupriavidus > Cupriavidus pinatubonensis. The sequence goes on along the minus strand of NZ_CP080767.1, from coordinate 3,258,557 downwards.
CGAAGCAGCGGCATGTGACCGTGCATACGATCGGCATCGGCGATCCGTCCGCCGAGGGCGAGCAGCGCGTCGATCTCGGCGTGCTGCAGCGCATGGCGGCGCAGACCGGCGGGCGTTACTTCTTCGGTGCGGACCAGAACAGCCTGGAAAGCATCTACGCGACGCTCGACCGCATCACGCCGCACAACCACAAGACGCTGTCATGGCGGCCGCGGCGCGAGCTGTTCATGTGGCCGCTTGGTGCGGCGATCGGTGTGGTGCTCGCGTACCAGCTGATCATGGCGATCTGGTCGGCATGGTCGTCACGGCCACGCCGGCAAGCCGTACCGCAGGCGGCCACGGAGGAGCCGTGATGCAGGCGCTCGCGTCATTCCATTTCCTGCGCCCGTGGTGGCTGCTCGTGCTGATTGCGGCGGTGCTGCTGGTGTGGGCCGTGCAACGGCGCGGCGATGTCCGGCGGCGCTGGCGCGACGCCATCGCCCCGCATCTGCTCGATGCGCTGATGGTCGGCGAGCGCCGTCGGCTGGCGATCCGGCCCGTACACCTGACCGCGCTGCTGCTCGCATTCGGCGCCATCGCACTGGCCGGGCCGGCATGGGAGCGTGAGCGCCCGCCATTCCTCGACGACAAGGCGCCGCTGGCCATCGCGATCGACCTGTCGCCAACCATGGACGCGATCGACGTGACGCCCACACGGCTCGAGCGCGCCAAGCTCAAGGTCAAGGCGCTGCTCGCGCGCCGCGACGGCGGACGCACGGCGATCTGGGCCTACGCGGGCTCGACGCACCTGGTGCTGCCGCTGACTGACGACGCCACGCTGTTGCAGACCTTTGTCGATGCGCTGCAGACACGGATCATGCCCGCGCCCGGCAAGGACACCGCGCTCGCGCTGCGCACCATCGACGCCGCACTCGCGCATGAGGAGGTACCGGGAACCATCCTGTTCCTGACCGACAGCATGGAGGCAGCCGCCGTGCGCGCGTTCAAGGCCCAGGCCAGCAGCGGGCGCAGCCAGCCCGTGGTGCTGGCGATTGGCACCGAACGCGGCGGCCCGCTGCGCAGCGGATCCGTGGGCTTTGTCGAAAAGGACGGCGTGCGCGTGTTCTCGCGCATGGACACGGCCGCACTCAAGCGCTTTGGCGACGATACCGGCGTGCCGGTGGCCACGTTCACGCCTGACAGCGACGATGACGTGGCCTGGGTGCAGCGTCATGTGCAGTCGCATCTCGCACAGAAGCAAACGGTGGAGAACTCGCGCTGGAAGGATGAGGGCTGGTGGCTCACGATCCCGATCGCGCTGCTCGGCGTGCTGTGGTTCCGCAAGGGCTGGACCGTGCGCTGGATCACCGGCCTGTTGCTGGCGATGGCGCTGGGCGCGCCGCAACAGGAGCTGCGCGCGCAAGCGTCCGCACCGGACGCAGCACCCCCTGCGTGGCGCTTCGCCGACCTGTGGCTCACGCATGACCAGCAGGGCCGGCTGGCATTCGAGCGCGGCGATTTCGCCGGCGCCGCGGCATTGTTCGACGACCCCATGTGGCGCGGCGTGGCGCAGTACCGCGTGGGGCAGTACGCGAAGGCCGTGCAGAGCTTCGCACTCGTCGATTCGCCCGAGAGCGACTTCAACCAGGGCGATGCGCTGGCGCACCTTGGCAAGTACAAGGACGCGGCGGCGCGCTATCGGCAGGCGCTGAAGCGCCGTCCGCAATGGCCGGCGGCGACGGCCAATCTCGCGCTCATGGAAAAGCTGGCCGCGAAGGCGGACAAGCCAAAGGAAGGCGAGGAGCCGCCGGACATCAAGCCTGACGAAGTCAAGTATGACCGTGAGTCCAAGCCGCCCGAGGGCGAAGGCAAGAAAACGGAAATGGGTGCGGTCCAGAGCGCCGAGACCTGGATGCGTGCGATCCAGACCTCGCCGACCGAGCTGCTGCAGCGCAAGTTCGCGCTGCAGCAGAGCCAGGCACAGCCGTCCGCCGGAGACAAGCCATGATGCGGGCAAGGCGCGATATCGGGCACTGGCTGGCCGGCTTTGTGCTGTGGCTTTCCTGCGCCCTCGCGCTGGCGGCCGAGCCGGTGGTGCGCGTCAAGGTCGATGCAAAGCAGCCGGTGCTGCCGGGCCAGCAGATCCCGGTCGAGGTGACGATCCTGGCGCCCAACTTCTTCATGTCGGCGCCGGTCTTCCCGACGCTGCAGGTGCCCGGCGCGATCGTGACCATGCCGGATGACCGCGGCCTCAACACGGTCGAGAAGATCGACGGCGTGAGCTATGCCGGCATCCAGAAGACGTATCTGTTCGCGGCGGAGCAGGGCGGCGATTTCCCGTTGCCGCAGGTGTCGATTGCCTTCACTTACGCGGGCGACGACGGCAAGCCGCAGCAAGGCAAGGTCACGTTGCCGGCCACCACGATTCACGCTTCTGGGGCTGCGGGTACCGCGGTCAGCACGACACTGCCGGTGGCACGCCTGAACGTCACGCAGAGTTTCGACCGGCCGGTCAACGGCGCGCAGGCGCAGTTCCACGCTGGCGATGCGCTGGTGCGCACCATCACCACGTTCGCGCCGCAGACGCAGGCCATGATGATCCGGCCGCCGAAGCTCGAGGCGCCGTCCGGCGTGCGCGTGTTCGCGGGCGATCCGCAGCTCAGCGACGCCGCACAAGACAGCGCGGGCAATACGGGCGGCAGGCGCACGGACCGCATCACCTATGTGTTCGAGCATGCCGGCACCTATACGCTGCCCGCGGTCAAGGTCGAATGGTTCGATCCCGTCACGCGCCAGCCCGGCGAATCGGAAGCGCCCGAGGTAAAGGTGGAAGTGGCATCCGCGCCGAGGCTGTCAGGCCTCTTGCCGACCGGTCCGCATGCGGCGGCGCTGCCCGGCGAAGGCGTTACCACGTGGCGCTTGTGGCGATGGGCCGCCGGTGGTGCGGTGGTACTGGGGCTTGCATGGCTGCTGCTGCGTTGGGCACGTCCGCACGTGGCGCGGTGGCGGCGGGCACTGGCTGCGCGGCGCAGCGCCCGCGCAGCCAGCAGCGAAGCGCGCCTGGCGCCGCTGCTACAGGCCTGTCGCGCCAGTGACGCCGCAGCGGCATACCGCGCGTTGGGCGCGTGGTCGAATACCGCGTCGGGCAAGGCGCCGTCGGACTGGGCCGCCGGCACGGACGATCAGGCTGTGATCGCGGCCGTCGGTGCCCTGGAGCGGCACCTGTTCGGCGCCGATGCCGGGCACGGACAGTGGTCCGGCAGCGCGCTCGCGCAAGTCCTGCCGAAATATGCCGCTGCGCGCCGGCACATCTCCAGGCACCGAGCCACGCCGGCGGCACTGCCGCCGCTCAACCCCTGAGCGGGGGCTGGCCGAACAGGCCGGATCGACTATGATGGGCGCCTCGCCGCCGCACCCCCCATGATCCCGTGACTGGCGGCGGTTTTCCTTCCACTTTGCCCGATGCCGCCATGGCCCGTCTTCAGCTCGACCTTCCTGCCGACCAGTTCTGCTATTCGACCCATCTGACTGTGCGTGTCACCGAGATCAACTCGGCCAATCACCTGGCCAACGATGCCATGATTTCCATGATTTCCGAGGCGCGCGCCCGTTTCCTCTATGAGCACGGCAGCGCAGGCGACCAGGTCGAAGGCCTCGGCATCATCGTCACGGATCTTGCCACGATGTACCGCAATGAAGCGCATGCGCGCGACCAGTTGCTGTTCGAAGTCGGCGTGATGGATTTCAACAAGTACGGCGGCGACATCATCTTCCGCATCACGCGCCCGCAGGACAGCGCGCTGATCGCCATGGCCAAGTCCGGCTTCGTGTTCTTCGACTACCAGGAGAAGAAAGTGAAGGCGATGCCGGCCGGCTTTGCGGACCGCTTCCCCAAGGTCAACTGGATCGACTGAGGGATCGCTTCAGCATCACGCGGCCGGCGGTGTCTGCGGCGCGATGAAGTGCGATACCACTGGCGGTTGCGCGCCGCTGTGGAATGCCAGCGCGCGTTCCTGCACATCGCGGTCATGGAGCGTCACGCGCTCATGCTGGCGCAGGTGCTCCAGCCACGACACGACCTGGAAGCATTCGACGTAGCGCCCCGGCTGCGCGGCATCTTCGAACAAGCCCCATGAAAAAGCACCGTCACGCAGGCGGGCCTGACTCAGTTCGTCCAGCGTGGCGACAAAGCGTGCCGCGTTTTCGGGCCGTACCTGATATTCGATCGTGATCAGCACCGGGCCGCGGTCGTGCGCGACTTCATCGCTGACCGTCGGCGCTGGCCAATGCATGGACGGGGCCAGTTGCGAAGAATCGCCCTGCTGCAGCTTGTAGCGCCACGTCAGCGCGATGGCCAGCACCGCGCCGGCGCTCGCGATCAGCAGCGCGGCGGAGATGCCGAAGTGCGTTGCGGTCTGGCCCCAGACGATGCTGCCTGCGCTCATCGAGCCGAAAAACACGGTGACGAAGATCGACAGGCCGCGTGCGCGCACCCATTCCGGCAGCGATGTCTGCGCGGACACGTTGAGCGTGGTCAGCACGGCAATCCATGAGGCGCCTGCTACGAGGCTCGCCACACCGGCTGCCACGGGGTTGTGGATCGTGGCAAAGAGCAACAGCGCTACCACAGTACCCATGGTGCCCAGCGCCACCACGCTGTCGGGGCCGAGCCGCTGGCGCAGCCGGCCCAATCCCAGCGCGCCCAGCACCGCGCCAACGCCCACGCAGCCAAGCAGCACGCCGTAGAGCTGGGCGCCCCCGGCCAGCACCTGTCGCACGATCAACGGCAGCATGGCCCAGTAGGCGCTCGCGAACAGAAAGAAGGCTGCCGCGCGCGCGAGCGTGGCCTTGAGCGCCTGGCTATGCCATGCGAAGCGCACGCCGGCGCGCATGGCGCCGAGCAGGTCTTCGGTGGGCAGCCGGCGCTCTGCCGGTGCAGGCGGGCGCCACCACGCGAGTGCGGCCACCACAGCCAGGAAACTGACGGCATTGATCAGGAAGGGCGCAGCCACGCCGATGCCGGAAATGATGAAGCCCGCCAGGGCAGGGCCGATGGCGCGGCTGATATTGATACCCACGCTGTTGGTGGCCACCGCCTGCTGCAGCGCCTGGCGCGGGACAAGGCTCGGCACGATGGCCTGCCAGGCCGGCGCCGTGATGGCGGCTCCCACGCCCATTGCGAACGTGAACAGCAACAGCAGCACGGGGGTGGCCGCACCCAGCAACACCACCACACCGAGGCCCGCAGCGACCAGGGCCATCACGATCTGCACCGCCAGCAACATCTTGCGCCGGTCGAGGATATCGGCCAGCGCCCCTGCTGGCAGCGCCAGCAGGAACACCGGCAGCGACGTCGCGGTCTGCACCAGTGCCACCCACGCCGGCGACGGCGCGAGCGACGTCATGAGCCAGCCGGCGCCGACGTCATGCATCCAGGTGCCGATATTCGAGAGCACCGTGGCGATCCACAGCACCGTGAACGCAGGATAGGAGAAGGGGCCCGCAGCCGGGGCGCCGGTGCGTGATGGGGCGCCAGAAGGCGAAGCCTTGGAGTTGTCCACGTGTAGCTCCGGAAAAGGGCGTGTGGGGCAACTTCAAGGCTAAACATAAAACGGCCGCGTGGAGCGGCCGTCGAAAGTTTTCAGATCGGTGGGGCAGGCAGGCCTCAGGCCTTGCGTTCTCCGCCAAGCGCTTCGGTCAGGTCGCCGAGCATGCCGGCCAGTTCTCCGGCCATCAGCGTGAAATCCGCGTCGAAACGCTCGTCTTCGTCGCTGACCGTGCCGTCGGCCTGTTCTTTGATCACATCGAGCGGTGCTACGCGCTTGATCGCCAGCGAATCGGTCAGCACGAACGACACGCGGTCGTTCCAGGTCATGGCCAGGCGCGTGCAGCGCTTGCCGCCGGAAATATGGCGGCGCAGGTCTTCGGCGTCGAGCGGATGGCGGACGTAGCGGACGGTGGCCTTGCTCTCGCTGCCCGACTGCAGCTCGATTTCCTGGTCGACGGTGAAGCCGGCGGGAGCGACGTCGGTCGACAGCCAGTCCGTCATCGCAGCGACGGGCGACTGGTTCACGTGCAGATTCGCGAGCGGCAGCGCGTCCAGTGCCTTGAACAGCATGCCGCGTACTTCGTCGGCCTTGGCTGTGCTGGCGGCGTCGATGGCGAGCCAGCCATTGTCCGGGTCGATCCACACGCGCGTGTCGCGGCGGATGCTGAACGCGCGTGGCAGCAGTTCTTCGGTGACCTGCTCCTTCAGTTCGCGCAGCTGCTTGCGGCCCGGCTTGTAGCCTTGCTGCTCCTCGACCTCGGCCGCGCGTGCCTTGGTGACCTGGTTGACCACGGTGGCGGGCAGCAGCTTCTTTTCGGTGCGCAGCGTCAGCAACATCTGGCGGCCCACGGCGTGCACCAGCTGGCCGTTGTCGCGTGGCGAAGCCCAGCCCTGCGTCTGCATTTCAAGGCTGGTGCCGGGGAAAAAGGCATGTTTGGCCAGGCTGGCTTCGACTTCGTCGGCGCTGGGCGACCATGGAGCGGAAAAACGGTGGAGCTGCAGGTTCTTGAACCACATGGGAGGAATTCGGCCAAAGGGACGAATTCTATCCGGTCGCGCCGCGCCGCCGGAAAAAGCGGTCGACACGGCGGCCGGTTGATGTGGTTGGTGCTACAGGTCGAGCTTGGTGATCTTGCTGCCTTCGAGGCTCAGCCCGGCCATCAGGCCCGCGTTGGTCATGACGAAGCCGACGATCGGGCTCTGCGCGGTGTTGGTGTCCAGCACGCCGTTGGCACCGACCGTAGCCAGTGCCACGGTGGCATCCACGCCGGCGGTCCAGCCGTTGCTGCGCACGAACTTGTCGTAGGCCTCCTGCGTCAGGAACATCAGGATGACGGACTTGGACTGCGCGCCGATCTGCCAGCCTACCGAGCCTGCAATCAGGCGGTAATAGCCGCGCGTGGCACCGCCCGAGCGCAGCGCGCCGTCACCATACTCGCCGCCGACCACGAAGCCCGCCGTGAGCGTCTTCGGGAAGACCAGGATGCCGCGCGCCTTGTTGGCCAGGTCACGCGAGCCATTGACGCTGCCGTACAGTTTGCTGAGCGTGGCATCCACGCCGGAGTCCAGTTCGCGCCGCCGCGCGGCCTTGTCGCTTGGCGCATCGGGCCCCGTGGTGGTGCAGGCAGCCAGCGACAAGCCGCCGAGCACGAGGCCGGCACTGGTTTGGAGGAATGAGCGGCGCTTCATAGGATCTCCTTCTGCTTGTTTGTGTACTTTTAAGCATAGTGCGCGACCGCCTTTGGGCCAATGGTGGACCGTATGCAACACGTCGAAGTCGTTTCCATTTGTTAATGTTGTGATGTGTGGTCGACTTTCGCCCGGCAAAGGCGGACATGCTGCGGTACAGTCCCGACGCATGAAGACGATCCTCCAAGCCCCCAAACTCTCCATCCTGCTGGTCGCGGTGCTGCTAGGCGCCTGCGGGTCGCAGCCATCGGCGCCTGATGCGAGTGCCGCTGCCAACGCCGATGCAAGTGCCGACAATGGCTGGCAAGCGTTGCGCGCCCGCTACATGGATTGCGTGCAGCACCGTGCCGACGACGGCATCGCGGGCAAAGCCCAGACGAAGGAGGTGGTGTCCTCGGCACTGGCCGCCTGCAACGGCGAGCTGAAGGCCATGCACGATGCGTTCGGTTCGTACCTGGATGGCCAAATGGTGTCGTCGCACGGCAAGTCCGGCGCGCGCCAGGCGGCGGACCGCGTGACGACGGATACCCGCGAGAAGGCGCGCAGCTACCTGACGCGCTATGTCGAGCGCGAGCGCTACGTTGCGCACAACAAGTAAGCCGCGCCGGCGCTAGAGCATTTCAAGCGCCCCTGGCCCAGTCGGCGGCGGGAACAGGCGGTCGAGTTCCTGCAGCTGTTCCGGCGTGAGCGGATGCTGTAGCGCGCCCAGGTTTTCGCGCAGGCGCTCGCGATGGCCGGTCTTCGGAATCGCAATGATGTCGTCGTGCGCAAGTAGCCACGCCAGCGCCACCTGCGCCGGCGTCATGCCGCTGTCTTGCGCGAAGCGCACGAGCTTCGGATGCCGCACCAGCCGCGCCTGCTCGATCGGGGAGTAGGCCATCACCGGCACGCGGCGCTCGCGCAGCCACGGCAGCAGATCCCATTCAATGCCGCGCCGCGTGAGGTTGTAGAGCAGCTGGTTGACCGCCACCTGGTCGCCACCGGGGACATCCCACAGTTCCTCCATATCGGACAGGTCCAGGTTGCTCACGCCATAGCGGCGGATCTTGCCGTCACGCTGCAGCTTCTGCAGCGCTTCCACCGTTTCCTCGAATGCAATGCCGCCGCGCCAGTGCAGCAGGTACAGATCGAGACGATCGGTGCCAAGCCGCCGCAGGCTGCGCTCGCACGCAGCCACGGTGCCGCGCTTGCTGGCGTTGTGCGGGTAGACCTTGCTGACCAGGAAGACCTTGTCGCGGCGCCCGGCAATGGCTTCGCCGATCATCTCCTCGGACTGGCCTTCGCCGTACATCTCGGCGGTGTCGATCAGGCGCAGGCCCAGGTCCAGGCCCAGCCGCAGCGTGGCGATTTCCTCGACACGCGCGGCGCGGTTCTCGCCCATATTCCACGTTCCCATGCCAAGCGCGGGTATGCGCTCGCCATCAGGCAGGGTGACATGTTTCATGGTGGCTATCCTCGTAGCGCGTTGGCATGCGCGCACTGACTAGTTAACAAGCTACCAATCTACAAGAACGCCGGGCCTGGATTAAGCGTGGAAATGTCCGGTCAGCCCATACGCCGGCGGCGCACTGGCTCACCCATGCTGATGCCGATACTCCTGCGTCAGCCCGCCATACCCGTACGCCGCCGCGCGCGCATCGATCACGTGGATATACGAAACCGGATGCACGTTGCCGATCAACTCCGACAGCGCCTCGAACACGGCCTTCAGGTAGGCCGCCTTCTCCGCCTTGGTATTCGTCTCGTCGGTCACGCTGATATCGAGATGGAACGCATTGCGCCCGGTATCAGACAGCGCCTCGCCGCCAATGATCCACTGCTCGCGCGGCACGTACTGGACCGCGATGGCGATGACATCGGGCTTCTTGCCGAGCACGCGTTGCGTGATTTCGGACACCGCGGCGGCGCTGCGGCGGGTGAGGGCGGCGTCGGGCTGGCCGGAGATCTGCAGGTTGATGTGGGGCATGGCTGGCTCCTGTTTCGTTGGGTTGGTGATGTCATGGTAGGTGGCGGTGTAATATCGGAAAAGCAGGAAATTCCGATATGAACCATCGGTTTATCCGAATCATCGAAATCAACGGAGGATCGCCATGCGCGGATTCGATACGGACCACTTGCGCACCTTCGTCACAGTGGCCGACAGCGGCAGCCTGTCCGCGGCGGCGCCCCGGCTGTTTCTGTCGCAGTCCTCGGTCAGCGAGCAATTGCGCAAGCTCGAGGAGCGCGCCGGCGTGCCGCTGCTCACACGCGGCCGCAAAGGCGCGGTGCCGACGCCTGCCGGGACGCGCCTGCTGGAACATGCGCGGCGCATCCTGGCGCTCAGCGACATGGCGCTGCAGGAACTGCGCGGCCGCGTGCTGGAAGGGGAGTTGCGGCTCGCGGTGACCGACTATTTCCGGCCTGCGGAGATCGCCGGCATGCTGCGCCGCCTGCGCGAACGCCATCCGCTGCTGCGCCTGCACGTCACGGTGATGAAAAGCGCCGTGATCGACGCGAGCGCTGACATGGACGCATTCGATATCGGACTGAGCATGCGTATCGTCGGCACGCGCGGCCAGGCGGCAGCGCGACGCGGGACCCTGCTGCGTCGCGAGTCGCTGTCATGGGTGACGGCGCAGGGCGAGGCGGGCACCTTGCCGGAGACGCTGCCGCTGGTGTTGCTGCCTGACTCGTGCTCGCTGCACCAGTTTGTCGTGAAGCTGCTGGTGCGCAAGCGCAGGGCGTTCGAGATCGCGCACTCGGCCTCGGGCGTGGCGGGGCTTCATCTCGCTCTGGCTGCAGGGCTGGGCCTCTCGTGCCTGAATGCGTCGGCGATCGGCCCGGGCGTGGCGCCTCTCGATGCCGCCAGCCAGCGCAGGCTTGGCCTGCCGGCCTTGCCGGAAGCGGAGTTCTTCCTGTTACCAGCCAAGCGCGGTGAACCGGATTTCATCGCCGCAGCGCGCGATGCGTTGGCAGAACAATTTGGATGACAAGCTCCGAGCCAGGCTCTGATTGTGATGTAGAGAGCGCCTTACCAGGAATACCAAAGAGGACATTTATCCCCATATTTGACGCCTCCGCTCCTTGTAAATGATAATGCTTCGCATTTTATCGAAAGCATTACAAAAAATTACAGGGAAATGAGCCTTAAACTGCATCCGGTCCACCGTGCCGTTCTGACGGTATTCGCCTGCCAGCCCATGCTCGCGGGCATCGCCCTCGCACAGGAGGCCGGCGTCGCCGCGCCGTCCCAGCAAAGCCTTCCGGAGGTCACGGTGAGGGCCGATGCCAGCCAGGACCTTGGCACTGGCTACAACCCGTCCAAAACCGTCAGCGCGACCAAGACCGAGGCGCCGCTGCGTGACGTGCCGCAGACGGTCAACGTGGTCACGGCCGATGTCATGCGCGACCAGCATGCCAACTCCATGCAGGACGCCCTGAAGAACGTGCCGGGGGTGTCGTTCTCCACTGGCGACGGCCAGCGGGACCAGGTGTCGATCCGCGGCTTCACGGCGATTGCCGACCAGTTTGTCGACGGCATCCGTGACGACGCGCTGTACTTCCGCGACCTGTCCAACGTGGACCGCGTCGAAGTCATCAAGGGGCCGGCGGCTGTGCTCTATGGCCGCGGCTCCTCGGGCGGCCTGATCAACCGCGTGACCAAGAAGCCGGGCGTCGACGTGACCGACTTCGCGCTGAGCTACGGCATGTGGGCCGACCGACGCGCGGAAGCCGACGTCGGCCGCGTGTTCGCCGACGGCGCGGCTGCGTTCCGTGTGACGGGCGCCGTGGAAAAGGCCAACAGCTATCGCTCGCAGCAGTTTCTCGATCGCAAGGCCATTGCGCCGTCGCTCGAACTGCGCATCGCGCCCGAGACCACGGTGCTGTTGCAGGCCGACTATCTAGAGGATCGTCGCGTCACCGACTTCGGCATCCCTGCGTACAAGGGCCGGCCGGTCGACGTGCCGGCATCGCGCTACTACGGCGCGGCCAATGCGCGCGATGCTGATTACTCGCAGTCGCGTGTGTACTCGGGCACGGCCACGATCAACCACCGCTTCAACGACAGCTGGTCGATCCGCAATGCGACGCGCTATTACCACTATTCGCTGGACCGGAACAACACGCTGACCAGCGCGGTCAACGAGGCGGCGCAGACCTTCACGATGAACCACGGCAATGTCGGCCGCGAAGAGCATGGCTGGTTCAACCAGACCGACCTGACGCAGAAGGCCAGCGTCTTCGGCATGCAGCATGAATTGCTGTACGGCATGGAAATCGGCCAGCAGAACAAGAACCAGGTCAACAACACCAAGCCTGTGCCGGGCAGCTTCGACCTGTTCAACCCGGTGCTGCCGACGCTGGCGCGCGTGGCCCCGGGCACGCCGACCACCAACAACCTGGGCGTGTTCAATACCCTGGCGTTCTATACGCAGGACATGGTCACGTTCAGCGAGCAATGGAAGGCGCTGGTGGGCTTGCGCTACGACCACTTCGAGCAGCAAACGCTGCAGAACATTGCCGGGCTGCAGAACCTTTCGCGCACGGACAATGCCTGGAGCCCGCGCGCGGGCCTGGTGTGGCAGCCGTCGAAGGCGCAGTCGTACTACGTGTCGTGGAGCAAGTCGTTCCAGCCGTCCGGCGAGGCCTTCGCGCTGGCGGCCAACAATACGCAGCTCGCCCCGGAAACCACCAACAACACCGAAGTGGGCGCCAAGTATGACTTCCTCGATGGCAAGGCCAGCGCCACGGTCTCGGTCTTCCGCCTCGAGCGCACCAATATCAAGGTGGCCAATGCCACCAATACGGCGCTGATCCCGATCGGCGAACAGCGTACCGACGGCGTGGAGATCTCGGGTGCCGCGGAACTGGGCAGCGGCTGGCGCTTCCTGGCGGGCTACGCCTACCTGGACGCCGAAGTGACCAAGTCGACCGCCGCGCTGCAGGGCAAGCGCGCAACGATCACGCCAAAGCATTCAGGCAATGTCTGGCTGACGAAGAGCCTTGGGTATGGCTTTGGCGTGGGCGCCGGCCTGAACCTCGTAGGCGCGCGCTACGCCGATCCGCTCAACACCGTCACGCTGCCCGGCTACGTGACGGCCGACATGATGGCGTGGTACCGCCATGGCGCGTTTGAAGCCCAGCTGAACCTGTACAACCTGTTCGACAAGAGCTACATCGTTTCGGCGCATGGCACTAACCCGAACCTGAACATGCCGGGTGCGCCCCGCAGCGTGATGGCGACGATTCGCTATCGGATGTAAGCGAGTCGGCGGTCAGCAAAAAGGGCCGGGCGGTGATTCACCGCCCGGCCCTTTTTTCGCTTCCGTGACCAGACTTTCGGCTTACGTCTCGCTCCACTGCCGCAGCAGGTTGTGATAGCAGCCCACCAGCGTGCGGCGCGCTTCCTCGTCCGCACCGGTCTGGTTCAGCCGCTGGATGGCGTTGTCCATGTCAAACAGCAGCGAGCGCTGCGTGTCGTCGCGTATCAGGCTCTGGATCCAGAAGAAGCTGGCCACGCGCGTGCCGCGCGTAATCGGCGTGACCTGGTGCAGGCTGGTGGCGGGGTAGACGACCATGTCGCCGGCGTCGAGCTTGACCGAGTGCATGCCGTAGGTGTCCTGCACCTGCAGCTCGCCGCCGTCGTAACTGCCGTGTGGCGACAGGAACAGCGTGGCGGAGATGTCGGTGCGCAGCTTGCGCCCGTCATGCGGATGGATGCGTACGCTGCCGTCCACATGGGCGCCGAACGTCATGCCCTCGCTGTAGCGGTTGAACATCGGCGGGTAGACGATATTCGGCAGCGCAGCGCTGATGAATCGCGGGTTGCGCTCGAGCATGCCAAGAATCAGCCGCTGGCACTCGAGCGCCACGTCGGAGCGTTCGTCGATCTGCTGGTTGAACTTGACCGGCGCGCCCGAGTAGCCAGCCGTGACCCGGCCATCGACCCAGGCCTCGCCCGCATGTTCGAGCCGTTCGCGTACGGCGCCGACCTGTTCGGCGTTGAGGACCTGGGGGATGACGACCAGCATCAGGCTTTCCTTTCCTGCTTACATGCGATACGTAAACGACAGCATGGCGGTGCGGCCCGTGCCCGGCACCGAGCGTCCGCCGTCCGACTGGATCAGCGCATCGTAATACATCTTGTCGAAGATGTTGAACAGGTTCAGGCGCACATCATATTTGGGCTGATGGTAGGCGATCATGCCGTCCCAGCGCACGAAGCTGCCCACCTGGACCGTGTTGGTGTTGTTGGCAAAGCGCTCCGACATATAGAAAGCGCCGCCGCCGACTTCCCAGTTCGGCAGGAAGCGATAGCTGGTCCAGGCCGTGGCGGTGTGCTTCGGCGTGTTTGTCGGTACCTTGCCGGTGGTGCTCGCGGCGATGCCGTTGATGATCTCGCCGTCGAGGTACGTATAGCCGGCAAACACCTGCCACTTGCTGGTGATATGCCCGGTGGCGCCTGCGCGGAAGCCCTTTACCCGGATCTTGCCGGACAACGCATAGGTCGTGGCGTCGATCTGGCTGCGGGCATTGTCCTTGGTGATCTGGAACAGCGCGGAGGTCAGCGACAGGTCGCCGCCCATCACGTCCCACTTGCCGCCGACTTCATACGACTTGTTCTTTTCCGGATCCAGGCTCTGCTGGCCCACGGTGCCGACCAGTTGCTCCAGCGACGGATTGAACGAAGTGCCGTACGACACATAGTAGGACTGGGCTTCAGTCGGCTGCCAGATGCCACCGAGGCGCACGCTGGTGAAGTTGACGGTCTGGTCGGCGCTCGCCAGTGCGGTACTGAAATACGGTGCGCCGGCGTCGTTGGACGAATTGATCGAGTTGCTGACGCTCGCGATGTAGCGGTCATAGCGCAGGCCAGCCACGGCCTTCCATTGCTTGGTGAGCTCGATCGAATCGTTCAGGTAGGCGGCAATCGTGTTCGCCGAACCTCCTTGCAGGTTTCCGGTGCTGGCAGGCGCATTGGCGGGCGAGGCGGTGTACGCCGGGTTGACTACCGGCTCGCAGGCAACGTAACCGACGGTCGCGGCGGTCGTGCCGCTGACCAGCGGCTGGCCATTGCAGCTGCCGTTGCGGTAATAGTTCTGGTTGTTGTAGCCGTCATGGCCAATTTCGGCGCCGACCAGCAGCGTGTGCTTGATGGAGCCGGTGTCGAAGTTAGCGGTCAGTTCCGTCTGGTTGTAGATGGAATAGTCGCGGATCTTGCGGTCGTGGCTCTGCAGGCGCACAAACAGCTGGTCCAGCGGCAGGGCGCTGGTGGTCAGCGGCGTGAAGCCTCGCGCGCTGACCGAGCCGACCGAGTTCGGCGCGGTTTCCCGCGCATCGGTTTCCACATAGTTGAACTGCGTCTGGTTGCGCAGGCGCAGGTTCGGCGAGAACTTGTGCGAGATGCTGGCGTTCAGCGCGGCGATGTCCTGGTTGGTGCGATCGTCGGTGAAGCCGTAGAACGTATTGCGGTCGACGCTGGTCGGGTGGCCGTTGATGTTCGAGAAGCCATAGTCCGGCATGTCGTGGTTGTGCTGCAGCAGCGCCGACAGGGTGATTTCGGTGGGGGTGCCGATACCCAGGCGCCACGACGGCGCAATGCCGAAGTCCTGCACCGTCATTTCGTCGCGCGTGGTCGGCCGGCCGTCCTGGCCCATGGCCGAGATGCGGAACGCCGAGGTCTCGCCCGTCGGCGTGTTGTAGTCCGCGGTCGCGCGCACCAGCCCGTTCGTGGTCACCGAGCCCGTCACTTCGGTGGCGGCCTTCAGCTGCGGCTTCTTGGTGACCTGGTTGATCACGCCGCCCGTGGAGCCGCGGCCGAACAACATCGACGACGGGCCCATCAGCACTTCCACCTGGTCCAGCGCGAACGTGTCGCGGTAGTACTGGCCGCGGTCGCGGAAGCCGTCCAGGTAGATGTCGGTACGCGCCGAGAAGCCGTTCAGGTTGATGTTGTTGCCGATCTGGCCGCCTTCGGCGCCCCCGATGGTGATGCCCGGCACATTGCGCAGCGCGTCGGCGAGCGAATTCACGCCCTGCGACTCCATCAACGCCTTGTTCACGATGGTGACCGATTGAGGCACATCGTGGAGGTCTTCAGGCAGCTTGCTGAGGGAGGTCTTGCCGGCGTTGAAGTCGTCGCGCGATGCCGCGCCCGAGACCACGACCTCCTTCAACGTTGTGGCGGCTGCCGCCTGTTGCGTCGGAGCTGTGGCCGGGGCCTGCTGGGCGAGGGTTGCAGCGGGGACGGCGGACAGGGCGATCAGCGCGGTGGCAAGGGGGGTGCGTTGGAAGCGGCGGTTCATGGCTCAGGTGTTTTTGTTCCCCCGCTACGGGCACATATAGCGCGGCCGCCGGCGCGAATCCACTGCAATCGGAAATGCGGTCAAAGGGGGCAATGATTTGGGCTCGCAGAATATAAATGCGAATGATTTGCGTTGCAATTCACGTTGCTGATAGGACACAGACAAGGTATGGCCGTCTATGATGTATCTAATATGAGACAAAACAGCCGAGAATAGTGGACAAAGCGCCATAATCGATCGCCAGCGAACGCCCATGCGTTTTGCCAGCGCGGCGCCATGAAAGAAAACGGCCCGTCGAAAGAAGGGCCGTTCTAATACATTCAGAAAAATGACCGCGAAGTCAGTTTGAAAATATTTCTCAGTCGGCGCTCATCTTTGCGTTCTTTGCGATCCGTCCCAGGCGTTCACGCTCGGATTTGATGAACGCGACGAAGCTCTCCTGCGATCCGCCGGCCGGCTCGATGCCATTGGGCAATAGCCGTTCGCGCGTTTCCTGCGTCTGCATTGCCGCGGTCATTTCGGTGTTCAGCTTCTTCAGGATGGCGGGATCGGTTCCCTTGGGCGCGAAGATGCCGGCCCAGTGTCCGATGCGGACTTCAGGCATGCCCTGTTCGGCCGTGGTGGGGATGTTCGGCGCGGCGCTCATGCGTTTGTCCCACGTTGCGCCGAGCGCCTTGAGCTTGCCCGCCTTGATATGCGGCAGCACCACCACGCTCGCTTCGGATGTCGCGGCAACCTGTCCGCCCATCACCGCGGTGATGCTTTCCGATCCGCTCTTGTATGGCACCGGCGTCAGCGCGGCGCCTTTCTCCTTGAGCATCTCTTCGACGAAGTGAGGCGTGCTGCCACTGCCCGCCGTGGCGAAGTTCACGCCGCCGCCTTGCTTCTTCGAGTAGTCGATCAGCTCCTTCAGGTTGTTCACCGGCAGCGATGGCGGTGCCACGATCACCGACGGGCTCACCGCAATCAGCGACACCGGCACGAGGTCGTCAGGCGCGTACGGCATCTTCGTACGGATCAGGCTGTTGGTCACGGTGCCGACCGCGCCGACGAGGAACGTGTAGCCATCGGGTTTGCTCTTGGCCACATAGTCGGCACCGACCACACCGCCCGCGCCGGGACGGTTCTCGATCACGACAGCCTGGCCCAGGCGCTTGCTGACTGCATCGGCCGCGGCACGCGCCACCAGGTCATTGGCACCGCCCGCCGTGAACGGCACGACGAACTTGATGACGTGATTTGGCCACGCATCGGCGGCATGGACTTGCGAGGGCAGGACTGCAAAAGTCATCGCGGTCACCGCGGCGGCCGCGGCAACGGATGGCAAGGCAAGGACCAGCGCTCGGCTGGCGGGGATCTGTCGCATGGTTGTCTCCGACTCGACTTGTTGGATCGGTCCGCAGCGCGACGACGACTCCGTGCAGTGCGGATGCCGGACGATGTTACCCGGACTCGCTGTCAGTTCGCTTAAGGTGCGTCATGCGGTGCGTCATGCGGTGCGTGGTGCGGTTCGCCATGGGGTGCCTCATGTCGCCGGCGATGCCCGCACAGCGCTCCGTGATGCGTGACTACCCACTCGCACGATCAGCGCTCGCGCTCCCAGGTCTGCGTGCGGCCCAGCAGGCTGATGCCGATGAAGCCGCGCACGTTGAGCTTGTTGCCGTCATCGGACAGCGACATCTTGCTCTTGTAGACCTTGCCGTTCTCGGGGTCGAGGATCTCGCCGCCGCTCCATTCGTTGTCGCCGGTCTTGCGCAAGCCCGACAGGATCGTCATGCCGATGATGGGCTGGTCTTTGCGCGCGTCCGTACACTTCTCGCATACCTTGGGCTTGCCGTCGCCCTCGACGAATGTCTTCACCAGGCGGCCGCTGTAGACGCCGTTCTTCTCGGTGATCTCAACCAGTCCGCGCGGCTTGCCGGTGGAGTCGTCAATGGTCTTCCAACTGCCGCCGGGTGTCGCCTGCGCGAGCGCCGCGGCGCTTGCGACCATGGCGGCGGCGAACATGCCGGCGCGCAGCAGCGTGCGCGCGGTGGTGGCGTGGGGATGAATGTGCATGAAGTCTCCTCTCGGGTAGTGGTGGCTGTTGTGCGCGATGCCGGCAGCCGTGCAGCGTGGCGTGTCGCACAGTCCGGCGGTGTCAGGCATGCACGCCAATCTACTGGCGCGGTAGACGCTCGGCAATCGGCACGCTGGCGGGCGAACGACGGGCATGCCGCCGCGCACTTCTCCGAAAGCCGCATGCGCGCGCCGTTTGCGGGAATTCTGTATCGCAGCAAAGCGCGTCGTGCGAGGTGCCGAAGCATTCCTCTAAGCGGCTGCATCGCACGCCTTGTCGGCGTCCCGCTGTCAGACGAACGCGGGGGACACGGCATCGGTCGACGCGTGCGGACATGCAAGCCGGTCGTTGCCTTCGGGCATCGCAACGCGCGTTCATTGCAAAAGCTTTGCCGGATCGCAACGCTTCGAACGCTGCCAAGTTGTTGCGCCGATGCAAATCGTTGCGCTGACGCATCACTGTCTCGCGTCGTCGCGGGCATCGATGCGGTGGACCATCGCGCGCGTCATCGCGGCGAGTGAATCATCGCGTGCGTTGCGTGTCGGAACTGGTAGTGGCGCGACTGTCGCGATGGCGTGGTGCCTGATCGCATGTCGCCCGAGCCTGCAACGGAACACGCTTGCCGCAGTCTTGCTTCGCCTGCCGGAAAGCCTTTGTTCATGCGGGTTTCCAGTCGGAGTGAGGTTCGTTGCGCGTGATCGTGCGCCGTGCCGAGCCGTCTTTGCGATGCCGACGCGCGTGACGCGAGGCGACTGTCCGGCGGTGTTGGAGAGCGTGCATTCGCGCGTGTCGTGGCGCGTGTTCGCATCGTCGAACAGGTCGTGTGTTGATGCATGCGGACGTCGTCGCGCGATGGTGTCGGCGATGTCTTCGCGAGGCGGCGCACATGAACTAGATCGACATGCGTGCGCACGCAAGTTTTTTTGCACTTTTTTCTTAACATCATCGTGCAAACGAATTATGATTCGCCTTGACAAGAGTCCCACTTCATTGCAGCGAAGCAGGAAGCAAGATCGAACGATGAGCGCGATGCGCGCTTCGATGCAGTGACACAGTGATGCAGGTAGCTGAGGAGCACGAGAACTTTGACGCAGACCAAGCCGAACCGGCTTCTTAAAACGCGTGCAGTCTCCTTTGGCCCAGAGACGGGATGGGTCAGCTACCTCAAGATGAATGCCGTCTGCCGTGCGCGAGGCCATGCCCGCACCGCAGGCAAGCCGTCCGATATCTCCTCATTGCTGGCTGCACGCCGACTCGACGGGCGGCGTGGGCCGATCGAATATTCCGGGGCGCGGCAAGTGCCCGGAGCCCGCTTGCGGGCCCGCCTTGCCGCCAGTGCGTCGCTATCGGCGACGGCCCTGCTACCGAATTCATTAGCGTGCGGCGGAGGTAAAGCCGTGCGCCGATGAATCGCTCGCTCGACTGGGGTAGCGGCAGTACGCTGCGCCTCGGGTCGGTCGGGTCGCCAACTTTGGTCATTCGATATTCACTCTCTAGTGAAGGAGTTATCCATGGCAACGACTGCGAAGAAGAAGCCGGCGGCTAAGAAGGCCGCCAAGCCGGCAGCCAAGAAGGCTGCACCGGCCAAGAAAGCCGCTGTGAAGAAGGTAGCCGCCAAGAAGGCAGCACCGGCCGCCAAGAAGGCCGCAACCAAGAAGGTAGCCGCCAAGAAGGCAGCACCGGCCAAGAAGGCCGCAGTGAAGAAGGTTGCAGCCAAGAAGGCAGCGCCGGCCAAGAAGGCCGCAGTGAAGAAGGTCGCCGCCAAGAAGGCAGCACCGGCCAAGAAGGCCGCAGTGAAGAAGGTCGCCGCCAAGAAGGCAGCACCGGCCAAGAAGGCTGCAGTCAAGAAGGTCGCCGCCAAGAAGGCAGCACCGGCCAAGAAGGCCGCTGCCAAGAAGGCTGCACCGGCCAAGAAGGCTGCTGCGAAGAAGTCCGCTGGCAAGCCTGCTGCGAAGAAGGCTGGCGCCAAGAAGCCGGCTGCGAAGAAGGCCAAGGCTGCCCCTGCGGCAGCCCCTGCCGCTGCGCCCGCCGTTGCTCCTGCTTCCACTGCCAAGACCGCGCTGAACCCGGCCGCCGCATGGCCGTTCCCGACGGGCAACCGTCCGTAAGTCTTCGCTCGACAGAGTGGGGACTACGACTTCCGCAAGGGGTCACCCGGGCACGTATAGCGTGCCATAGTGGCCGGATACGCCGTATCCGGCCTGCAAGACACTAGTCTTGCCCACCCGCCGATGGCTGCTGCCCGGCGGGTTTTTCTTTTGGGGTTCCCCGAGCAGAGACGCCTTGCCAGTTCACCGCCTGAGGTTGCGCTGGGGGCGATCACAAAAGAAAAACGCCGCATCCTCGCGGATACGGCGCCTTCACCAAAACCCGGGACGTGGAACGATCAGTGCGTGACCCGCGTGACGCCACCCGAGGACAGCAGCCGGACGCGGTCGCCTGGTCGGAACAGCTCGTCGGCTTCCTGCGTGATCGCGCGCATCTCGCCGTTTTCGAGCCGCACGGTGATCTCGAGTCCGCGCCGCTGGTTGACCTTGTTTTCGGTCGCGCTGCCGGCAATGCCGCCGAGTACCGCGCCAAGGAGGCCGGCCGCCACGGAGCCGTTGCCGCTGCCGATCAGGCTGCCTGCGGCCACGCCGCCGATCGCCCCGCCGGCGAGCGTGCCGGCACCGGTCTGGCTGCCCTGGATCATCACGTCGCGCACGCCTTCGACGACGCCGTAGCGGACCGTCTGCTCGCGCTGCGCCTGCCCGGTCGAGTAGACGCTGTTGGAGTTGGATTCCGTGGCGCAGCCGCTGACCAGCGCGGTCACGGCAAGCATGGTGACGACTCCGGTTCGGAGCTTGTTGTTCATGTTCATTCCCGTCAATGTGCCACGCCCCGCTGCAGGTCAGGCGTAGCGGTAACCGAATGCAGACTGGAAACGGTTGCCGATCTCGTCGAGCGGCAGCCAGTGGTTCTGCGGACCCTGCTGTGCGATCTTGATTGATCCCATCAGCGATGCCAGGCGGCCAGTGGTTTCCCAGTCTAACCCGTTTTCGATGCCGAACAGCAGGCCACCTCGGAAGGCGTCGCCACAGCCGGTCGGGTCCACGATGCGCTCGGCCGGAACGGCAGGGATCGCGTACTGCTGACCATCGGCAAAGATGCTGGCGCCGCGCTCGCCGTGCGTGACGATGAAGGCACGAACCTTGGCGGCAACCTCGGCGCTGGTCCAGGCCGTGCGAGACAGCAGGACCTGCGCTTCGTAGTCATTGACTGTCACGTAGCTGGCGAGTTCAACGAACTCCCGCAGGTCTTCGCCGTTGAACAGCGGCATGGCCTGTCCAAGATCAAAGATGAACGGGATACCGGTCTCGGCGAACTGGCGTGCGTGGTGCAGCATGCCCTCGCGGCTGTCCGGCGCGACGATGCCGAGCTTCGGCGGCTGGCTGCCGCCGAGCGCATCCTTCACGTTGGAGAGCTGCGACTGGCTCATCGCGCCCGGGTGGAACGCGGTGATCTGGTTGTTGTCCAGGTCGGTGGTGATCATCGCCTGCGCCGTGAAGGTATCGGGCAGCACGCGGATATGCGTGGTGTCGATGTTCTGCCCGCGCAGGTATTGCAGGTACGGTTCGGCGTCGGCGCCTACAGTGGCCATGACCACGGGCTCGCCACCGAGCATCTTGAGCGTGAACGCGATGTTGCCGGCGCAGCCGCCGTACTCGCGCCGCATGCCGGGCACCAGGAACGAGACGTTCAGCATGTGGATCTGGTCCGGCAGGATGTGTTCGCGGAAGCGTCCGTCGAACGTCATGATGGTGTCGTAGGCGACGGAGCCGCAGATCAGGCTGGCCATGCTCTCTCCAGGTACTTGGGATGGTCGGGCTGCTTGCACGCATACAGCCCGGGGGGTTCGGAAAACAGAAGCGGCCGCCCCGGGAATGCAGGCGGCCGGTGCGGATTGCCGGGGCAGCTTACTTCAGTGCGGCCAGCGCGGCGTCGTAGTCGGGTTCGGTCTTGATCTCGGGCACCAGCTGGCTGTACTTGACGACGTTGTTTTCGTCGAGCACCACCACGGCACGCGCGGTCACGCCGGCCAGCGGGCCGGACTTGATGTCCACGCCGTAGTTGCCCTTGAACTCGGCGCCGCGCATGGTCGACAGCGGCACCACGTTGTCCAGGCCTTCAGCGCTGCAGAACCGGCCCATGGCGAACGGCAGGTCGGCCGAGATGGTCAGCACGACAGTGTTGGCCACGCCGCTGGCGGCCTCGTTGAACTTGCGCGTCGACGCCTGGCACACCGGGGTATCCAGGCTCGGTACGATATTGAGCACTTTGCGCTTGCCGGCGAAGTCGGCCAGCGTCACGTCCTTCAGGTCCTTGCCGACCAGCTTGAAATCGGCGGCCTTGTCGCCAGGTTGCGGGAACTTGCCTGCCACTTCGATAGCGTTGCCGCCGAGGGTCACGTTGCTCATCTCTGCTCCTTCCTGTTCAGGATCTTCGGGGGGGGGCGCAGCTTGCAGCCGGACTCGATTCGGTCTTCGGCGGCAAGCCTGCGGATTCCAGGAGGCGTTCACCTGTGAAACGCGTGTGCGTCGTGTGCGTGAACAGACCTTATGGATAGAAAATCAGCACGCGGTAGTTGGCCGCCGCCTGCTGAGTCCGGAATCGTACCCGAACCGGCAGTTCCATGCCCGCACGAAGGCCATGTGTGGCAAAGGTCTTTTGCGCGGGTTCCAGGTACTCGGAGGGTTCCAGCACACGGCGCAGCAGCAACTGGTCCTGCAGGTCGGTCATGACCAGCTCGATCGCGGGCAAGGCCGTCGTAGCACGGCCCTGGTTGCGTAGCGTGACGGCAAGAAGATAGGCATCGCTGCCTTCTTCCTGCTTCTGCAACTGCGAAGTATCGATGCGCAGCGCGTCGATGTCGCGCCAGGGCGGCACGTCGCAGCCGAGCGGCGCGCAGGCGGCTTCGAGCACAGGACGTAGCGCCGGGAAGTGGCCCGCAAGCTGCCCACGCATCAGGTACAGCCCTTGCATGACCACGCCCAGGGCCAGCACGCCCGCGGCGATATGCCAGCCATAGCGAGAGCGTGGCGTCGACGGTGTCGCAGCAACCTCGCGCGCGCGTTCGCGTTCGCGGGCCTGGCGCAGGAAGTCAGGCGCGAACGCGGGGCCCATTTGCGGCTCCTCGCGAGCCCAGCGCCGCGTGGCATTCTCGCGCGCGATGGCGCCGGCGGTGGCACTGAAGGCCTCGCCAGGGCTCGGCCCATAGGTGGGGCCGAGATTGCGGCCGTAATCCGGTCCGGCTTCGTGTCCGGACGCGTGCGCGGATTCGTGGTCAGCGTCGTGGCCTTCGTGTCCGTCGCTTCCGTATCCACGGCGCGTCTCGTGGCCAGCTTCGTACGTTGTTGGCGCGGCGTCAGCCAGGGCAGGCACTTCGGTGCTGTCGCTGGACTGCGCGCGCAAAAACTCGCTCGCACTGCGTAGCACGGGGTCGGCGGGCGACCCGGCACGCGGCTCGCTGGCCGGCTCATCGGCCGCATCTTCCTGTGCTCCAGCTTGCACCACGTCCGGCGCAGCCGGAGCGGGCTCCTCATCTTCAAACGCGGAGCGATCGAGCGTTGGCCAAGCCGCGTGAGGGGTCACGATGGCTGCGGATTCCGGCGCTTCGTGCGGTGCATCCTGCTCGGCATAATGCAGGCCGTTGGCGGCCGCGACGGGCCCGACTTCCGGCTGCTCCGCTTCAACGGACTCGCGTTCAAGTTGAGATTCGTTGTGAGGTTCGGACTCAGGCTCCGCTGCGGAAGCCTCCGTCGCTTGCGCAGCTTCCGCAGCTTCGGGTTGCGTGGGCTGCAATTCGGTGTCTTCGCCCGCAGTCTCTTCCGCATGCCCGCCATGGATCTCGACAGGTGCTTCAGGTAGCGCTTCCTGCAGCGCAGGCTGTGCAACGGCGTGCGGGGTGCGTTCGGGCTCCCACGATGGCGCCGGGTCTCGCACGGCATCGTCTTCCACGTCGAAGGGCGCTTCTTCTTCGTCCTCGGCGGGAGCCATCATCATGGTCGGCGAATCGAGCGCGGGCACGTCGTACCCGGGGTCGTAGCCGGGATCGAACACGGCGGCGGATGACGCCGGCGTGGCTTCGAACTCGGTGTTGACAGGTGCGCTCGCGGGTGGCGAAGGTTCAGGCTGCCGGTGCGGCGACGGCGCGGCGGCTGAGGTCGCCGGCGCCGGCACTTCGATCAGGTGCTCGCGCGCATCGAAGACGGTTTCGCAGTGTCCGCAACGCACGAGCCCCTGGCGCAGCCGCAACTGATCGGCCACGAGCCGAAAGGCGGTGCGGCAGGCCGGGCAGCGCGTGACAAGCTTGGCGGCGGCCATCGGCGCACCTCAGGGACGCGTGCCGTGCAGGCAGACCCAGCCTTCCTCGCTGCGCCACACAGTCAGCGGCAGCCAAGGGGCGTAGGCCGCGGCCACTTCCTCGGCCTGGCGCTCGAGCACGCCGGACAGGATCAGGCGTCCGCCGGCGCGCACGCGTGCGCTGAGCATGGCCGCCATCAGCTTGAGCGGGTTGGAGAGGATATTGGCGACGACGAGATCGTAGGTCGCTTCCGAGACCGACTCGGGCAAGGCAAAGTCGGCCTGGACCTGGTTGCGCTCGGCGTTGTAGCGCGACGCTTCCACGGCATTCGGATCGATGTCGATGCCGAGTGTATCGCCCGCACCGAGCTTCTTCGCAACGATAGCGAGAATGCCGGAGCCGCAGCCGTAGTCGAGCACGGTTTCGCCGGCCTTCAGGTTCTGCTCGAGCCACTGCATGCACAGGCGCGTGGTCGGATGGCTGCCAGTGCCGAAGGCCAGGCCCGGATCGAGTTCCAGCACCACGGCGTCGGGCTCCGGCGCGTCATGCCACGACGGCACGACCCAGATGCGCTCGCCGATGCGGATCGGCTCGAACTGCGATTGCGTGAGACGCACCCAGTCCTGGTCCTCGACCTCGCGCAGCGCATACGCCGGCACCGGATCGATGCCGAGCGCATTCGACGCGGCCGCGACGGCGAGCGCCGGATCGGTATCATCGCCGAACAGCGCCACGACGCGCGAGCGGTTCCACGCGAGCTTGGTCGGCTCGAGCCCGGGCTCGCCGAACAGCGGCTGCTCGTCCGGCGTGTCGGCATCGGCATCTTCCACCGACACCGACAACGCGCCAAGGTCGAACAGGGCGTCAGACCAGGCTTCGGCCTGGTCCTGCGCCACTTCGATCACACATTCCTGAAAGGCCACGGGCTTCCTCTTGTACAGCAGGTGCGGCAGTCGCCGCGTCAGGCTTTCTCGCGCTGCGCGAGGCGATGCTCGAGATAGTGGATGCTGGTGCCGCCTTCGACGAAGTTGGCGTCCATCATCAGCTCCCGGTGCAGCGGCACGTTGGTCTGGATACCGTCCACCACCATCTCCGACAGCGCGATCCGCATGCGGGCAATCGCCTGCTCGCGGGTAGCGCCGTAGGTGATGATCTTGCCGATCATCGAATCATAATTCGGCGGGACGAAGTAACCATCATACGCGTGCGAGTCGACGCGTACGCCGGGGCCACCGGGCATGTGCCAGGCGGTGATGCGGCCCGGGGACGGAATGAACTTGAACGGGTCCTCGGCATTCACGCGGCATTCGATCGCATGGCCACGGAACTGCACATCCTTCTGGCGGTAGCGCAGCTTCTCGCCAAATGCGATGCGGATCTGTTCCTGCACGATGTCGATGCCCGTGATCATTTCGGTGACCGGGTGCTCGACCTGCACGCGCGTGTTCATCTCGATGAAGTAGAACTCGTTGTTCTCGTACAGGAATTCGAACGTGCCGGCGCCACGGTAGCCCATCTTGCGGCAAGCCTCCGCGCAACGGTCGCCGATGCGTTCGATCAGGCGGCGCGGAATGTGCGGCGCGGGCGCTTCCTCGATCACCTTCTGGTGGCGTCGCTGCATCGAGCAGTCGCGCTCGCCCAGCCAGATAGCTTGCTTGTGCTGGTCGGCAAGGATCTGGATCTCCACGTGGCGCGGATTCTCCAGGAACTTCTCCATGTAGACCTCGGGGTTGCCGAAGGCACGGCCGGCTTCTTCGCGCGTCATGTTGACGGCGTTGACCAGCGCGGCCTCGGTGTGCACCACGCGCATGCCGCGGCCGCCACCACCGCCGGCAGCCTTGATGATGACCGGGTAGCCCACGCGGCGCGCCGCCGCGACGATTTCGGCGGGATCGTCAGGCAGTGCCCCTTCCGAGCCCGGCACGCACGGCACGCCGGCCTTGATCATGGCCTGCTTGGCCGAGACCTTGTCGCCCATCAGGCGGATGCTCTCGGCGGTCGGGCCGATGAAGACGAAGCCGGACTTCTCCACGCGCTCGGCAAAGTCGGCGTTTTCGGACAGGAAGCCGTAGCCCGGGTGGATCGCCTGCGCGTCGGTCACTTCGGCGGCCGAAATGATGGCAGGCATGTTCAGGTAGGACAGCGGCGACGGGGCCGGGCCGATACACACGGCTTCGTCGGCCAGCTTCACGTACTTGGCTTCCTTGTCGGCTTCCGAGTACACCACCACGGTCTTGATGCCCAGCTCGCGGCAGGCGCGCTGGATGCGAAGGGCAATTTCACCGCGGTTCGCGATCAGAATTTTTTCAAACATGGTCTCTCTCTGCGAGAACGGGAGCGGTCCCGCCAGGTGCCGCCGCGGCACGCGGGGTGCGCGGCCGGGAAACTGGCGGGGCCAGGGGCCGCTTCATGGCAAGGGATGCGGTTCGCAACGTGCGAACATCCACGACATCCGGCAGGCCGCAGCCCGGGGGGCAGGGCGGCGCGGCATGCCGGGCAGCATTAGCCGATGACGAACAGCGGCTGGCCGTATTCCACCGCCTGGCCGTTTTCGACCAGGATTTCCTTGATGACGCCGGCCTTGTCGCACTCGATCTCGTTGAGCAGCTTCATGGCTTCGATGATGCAGACGGTCTGGCCTTCCTTGACCGAGTCCCCGACGTTGACGAACGGCGCGGCGCCCGGCGACGGTGCACGGTAGAAGGTGCCGACCATCGGCGAGGTCACGATGTGACCGGCGGGAAGCTGCGGGGCGGCCGCTTCAGCGGCTGCCGGGGCGCTGGCTGCCGGAGCAGCGGCGGGCATGACCGGCAGCGCCTGCATTTGCGGCATGGCCATCGGCGCGGCGATGACTTGCGGCGGTTGCTTGACGATACGAACCTTGCCGTCGCCTTCAGTGACTTCCAGCTCCGAGATGCCGGATTCGGCCACCAGGTCGATCAGCGTCTTCAGCTTGCGCAGGTCCATCTTCTATCCTCCTGAATCAGGTTGTCCGGGCATGCCCTCGCGGGCAGCGGCGGAAGAAATCGTCGGTACGGCCACCCGCTCTCCGCGCCCGCCGTGCTTGCTGCGCACGCTGCAGGCGCGGCCGCGAGGCGGCGCGCATCATGTTTTCGGGTAAAGCCTTTGCTTTGTCTTTGTACGTCGTTCTGCTTGGGCGTCTCAGCCGCGTCTCAGCCCTTCGGCGGCGGCTGCTCCAGCCCGAGAGCATAGTCCAGCGCCAGCAGATAGCCCTGCCAGCCCAGTCCGCAGATCACGCCGACGGCAAGGTCGGAGAAATAGGAATGGTGGCGGAAGCTTTCGCGGCGATGTACGTTCGACAGGTGCACTTCGACAAACGGAATGGCTACGCCGGCCAGCGCATCGCGCAGCGCTACGCTGGTATGCGTATAGGCGGCCGGGTTGATGACGATGAAGTCCACCCCTTCCGTGCGTGCGGCATGCACGCGGTCTACCAGGTCGCCTTCGTGGTTGGACTGGAACGACGACAACGCGATACCGGCGTCGGCGGCGTGCTGTGCCAGTGCGGCGTCGATATCAGCCAGCGTAGTGTGACCGTACGTCTCCGGCTCGCGCGTGCCCAGCAGATTGAGGTTCGGCCCATGCAGGACCAGCACCTTGCGGTAGCGGGCAGAGCGACGATTGGAGCGGGTTGCAGTCACGGCGGCTCGACCAGTTCAACGAAATTGCGCGGAGATTACCGTAGCTTAGAGGGATTTGTCTAGCAGGCGATACAAGCCTCCACGTCGTGATCAGCGCTTGCGGGGTGATTAGGCCACATTAAGGCATCCCCGGCAATATGCGCGGCGTTTCAGTGCAAGTTCACCACGGTTTCGGCGAACTTGACTGAAGAAGCGTGTTATGCCCCTTGCTCCACTACGAACGTGGCAGAACGGCGCGCAATTCGTCGGAAGTCACGCGCCCCATCTTGCGATATTTGACGGATCCGTCGGGATTGATCACCACCGTGTAGGGCAGGCCACCCGCAGCGTTGCCAAAATTGCGCGACAACTCCGTGCCTGCGAACCCAGCCACTGCGAGCGGATAGGCGACAGGCACCTTCTTGACGAACTGCTGGATATTGGCAGCCGAATCGATGCCGATCCCGACAAACTCGACCTTGCGGGGCGCGTACTCGGCGTGCAGCGCGGTGAGCTCGGGCATTTCTTCCACGCACGGTCCGCACCAAGGCGCCCAGAAATTGATCACCACGGTCTTGCCTCGCAGCTTGCTCAGATCGATGTCGGCGCCGCTTGGGTCAGGCAGTCGTGTCTGGAAGAAGGTCTCCACGGCGTGGTCCGACGCCGCTTTCGGCGCGAATACGAATTGGCCGGCCAGCGCACCAGCGGCGCAGGCCACCACGGCGACGGCGACCCATAGCCAAAGACGGGAACGGCGGACGGGTTTCTGGGTGGGAGCGTTCATGGAGTCTCGGTAAGAACGGCGGTGTCCGGGGGCGGCATTCAGCGCTGATAACGGCAGATGGTGAACGTGTGACAGGGCCGCCCTGACTCAGTTCGAATCGCCGGCCTCGCTGGCGGCGAGCAGGGCCTGCACTGCTTGCAGGTCGGCCCGGTTCACGCGACCGCTCGCATCAGTGCGTACGGCGCCGCGTTCATCGTTGGCATCATACAGAGCAATATGAATCCCGACCGGCGCGCCGAGCTCCGCGCGCACTTCGCCGGCGAGCAGGCGCGCTTCGCGGCGATCGGGCCACTGGCCCTTCCAGAGGAAGCTCAGCGTCTCGACTTCGCCGCGGCCGTTGAAGTGGCGGGTCTCGCTGGTCTCGAAGTCGACGCCGTCATTGAGCAGATGCAGCGTGGCGTCCTTGGGGCTGTCGCAGAAGCACTGCAGATAGATGTCTGAATGCTCGGTCGCGGTGCCATTCAGTACGGCGCCTACCAGGTAAGGCCGGAAAGGCGCGAGGTCTTCCATCGCCAGGACGGCGAGACGCCGCATGAGCGCCAGAATGCGCGGCTGGGTATCGGAGTGGAAAAGTGCCTGATAAGCGCGCACTTCGGCTTCGATCATCTCGTTATCAGGCAGCCATTCGCCGGCCACGCGCTGCTCGCCAAGCAACTGGCGCGCGGCCTTGCGCTTGGCGGTGGCATAGTCGGCGCCGTCTTCGGCGATCATGCGTGCCGCGGCCTGCGCAATCTCTTCGCGCAGACGGACGGGGTCGGAAAGAGTGCGTCGGGACATGGCCCGATGATACCGGAGCAGGGCGGGAAACCGGTGGGGCAGCAAGGGCCGCAAGCGCTGCCGCAGTGCAGCGACGCGCGGAAGTGCTCGGGTACAATCAGGACCTTCCTGCACGGCATGGTCCGACGGATCATCGCTGGCATGCCGACCGGCCCGGCCGGTCTCAAGTCTTTCCGGGAACCCCATGCATATACATATCCTTGGCATCTGCGGCACTTTCATGGGCGGCTTGGCGGTGCTCGCCAAGCAGGCGGGTCACCGTGTCACGGGCTGCGATGCCAATGTCTATCCCCCGATGAGCACGCAGCTCGAAGCCCAGGGCATCGAACTGATCGAGGGCTTCGATCCGGCCCAGCTCTCGCTCGAGCCGGACCTGTTCGTGATCGGCAACGTGGTGTCGCGCGGCAATCCGCTGATGGAAGCCATCCTGAACCGCAACCTGCCGTATGTGTCGGGCCCGCAATGGCTTGGCGAACATGTGCTCGCCGGCAAGTGGGTGCTGGCCGTAGCCGGCACGCACGGCAAGACCACCACCACGTCGATGCTCGCGTGGATCCTCGAAGACGCCGGCTACAACCCCGGCTTCCTCGTAGGTGGCGTGCCGCAGAACTTCGGCATTTCGGCGCGCGTGACGGAGTCGGATTTCTTCGTGATCGAGGCGGATGAATACGACACCGCCTTCTTCGACAAGCGCAGCAAGTTCGTTCACTACCGCCCGCGCACGGCCATCCTGAACAACCTCGAATACGATCACGCCGACATCTTCCCTGATCTCGACGCGATCGAAACGCAGTTCCACCATCTCGTGCGCACGGTGCCGGGGCAGGGGCGTCTTGTCGTCAATGGCCTCGAAGCTAGCCTGGCGCGCGTGATCGAGCGCGGTTGCTGGAGCGAAGTCGAGCAGTTCGGCGTCGGTGACTGGCGCGAAAGCGACGCCGGCACCGACGATGGCAAGGACGCGTTCGACGTGTGGTTCGGCGACGCCGTCCAGGGCCGCGTGAGCTGGGACCTGCAGGGCACCCATAACCGCATGAATGCGTTGGCCGCGATTGCCGCTGCGCGCCACGTCGGCGTGCCGGTTGCGCAGGCGATCGAATCGCTGGGCCGCTTCGCCAATGTGAAGCGCCGCATGGAAGTGCGCGGCGTGGCGGCAGGTGTGACGGTCTATGACGACTTCGCCCACCATCCGACCGCGATCCAGACCACACTGGACGGCCTGCGCCGCCGTGTCGGCGGTGCGCGCATCCTGGCCGTGCTGGAGCCGCGCTCGAACACCATGAAGCTCGGCGTGATGAAGGCGCAGTTGCCGGCCAGCCTCGAGCAGGCCGACCTGGTGTTCGGCTACGGTGCGCCGAGCGGCAAGGACGCGCTCGGCTGGGACCTGGCCGGCGCGCTGGCGCCGCTGGGCAAGAAGGCGGCGGCGTTCCACGATCTCGGCGCACTGGTCGAGGCCGTGCGCGCTGCCGCACAGCCGGGCGACCAGGTGCTGGTCATGAGCAACGGCGGCTTCGGCGGCGTGCACCAGAAGCTGCTCGACGCGTTGGGTAAGGCAGGCTGAGGACACCGACATGCTGTTGTACCTGCACGGATTCCGCTCCTCGCCGCAGTCGTTCAAGGCGCGGCTGGTGCAGGAGCGCATGCGCGAGTGGGGCGTGGGCCGCTACTACGCCTGCCCCTTGCTCAATGTTTCGCCGGTCCAGGCCATCGCACAGGCCGAGGCCGCCATCCACGCCGCGCGCGCGGGCGGCGACCAGGAAATCGCGATCGTCGGTTCCTCGCTGGGCGGGTTCTACGCGCGCTGGCTTGGCGAGCGTCACGGCTGCCGCACGGTGCTACTGAACCCCGCCATCCACCCGTGGACCGATTTGATGCAATACATCGGCGAGCAGCCGCTGTGGCACGGCGGCGGCACGGTCACTGTCGAGCCGCGCCATATGCAGGAACTGCTCGACCTGCGCGTCGATACGCTCTCGCATCCCGAACGCTATTACCTGCTTGCCGCGACCGGCGATGAAGTGCTCGATTACCGCGAGATGGTGGCCGCCTGCACGGGCGCGCACATCCGCGTGATCTCCGGCAGCGACCACGGCATCAGCGAGTTTGCCGACTACGTTGACGACGTATTGACTTTCTGCGGCTACGGGCCTGGCGGCGTGGTGCCGGGCCGCGCGGCATGAGCGCGCAATACGCGCGCCGCTGCGGCTGGACCTGCCACCTGCCCTTCGATCCGACGATTCCGCCGAACCTGCGGCATTGGGTCACGGGTGAAGGCTCGCTGACCGCGCGACTGGTGGCCGCTTCCGAACGTTTTCGCGTGCGCCGCCTGTTCCAGGCATCGGCGCGACCTTTCCTCGACGAATGGCAGGTGCTCGGTCAATGCGGCCGCGAACCGGCGCTGACACGCGAAGTACTGCTGATCTGCGACGAACAGCCCGCCATCTACGCCCACACCGTCGTGCGCGAACGGCATGCGCGCCGTGACTGGCCGTTCCTGCGCGGGCTCGGCGAGCGCCCGCTCGGCGGGCGCCTGTTCGTCGACCCGGTCGTGCGGCGCGATCCGTTCCAGTTTGCGCGGCTGCTGCCGCACCATCCGCTGCGTCAGGCGCTGCTGCGGATCCTGCCGGCTATGGCACCGCTACCCATGCTGCCTGCGCGCCGTTCCGTATTCCGGCGCGGCGCCGGCGTCATGCTCGTGACAGAGGTCTTTTTGCCGGACCTGCTGACACGGCCATCGCGGGGACTCGGGCAGAGATATTGATCAGATCCGGGCCTGGCCTGTTTGACACACTACCAAGACCATCAAGAGAAGACATCATGAAATTGCAGGGTCGCGTTGCCATCATCACCGGCGCAGCCGCAGGCATCGGGTTTGCCACGGCCGAGCGTTTTGCCGCCGAGGGCGCCATCGTCATTCTTTGCGACGTGCAGGACGGGCGCGTTCGTGAAGCGGCGGCGAAGCTCGCCGCCACCGGCGCCACGGTTGACGCCTACCGCGTCGACGTGACGCGCCGCGACGAAGTCGACGCCATGGTCGGCGCGGTGCTGGCCGCGCATGGCCGCATCGATGTGCTGGTCAACAACGCCGGCATCACCCAGGACGCGCGCCTGGCCAAGATGACAGAGGCGCAGTTCGATGCCGTCATCGACGTCAACCTGAAGGGCGTGTTCCATTGCGCGCAGGCCGTCGCCGGCATCATGACGGAACAGGGCAAGGGCGTGATCCTCAACGCGTCGAGCGTGGTCGGCCTGTACGGTAACTTCGGCCAGACCAACTATGCGGCCAGCAAGTTCGGCGTGATCGGCTTCACCAAGACCTGGGCGCGCGAACTCGGGCCCAAGGGCGTGCGCGTCAATGCCGTGTGCCCGGGCTTCGTCAACACTGAGATTTTGCAGACCGTGCCGCAGAAGGTGCTCGACGGCATGAAGGAATCGTGCTGGATGCGCCGTCTGGCCGAGCCGTCCGAGATCGCCAGCGTGTACGCGTTCCTGGCCAGCGACGACGCCAGCTACATCAACGGCGTGGCGATCGAAACCAGCGGCGGCATGTCGCTCTGACGTCACTCGTTGCCGGCCGCCAGGCCGGTTTCCCGGAGGCGGCTGTAAACGGTGCGGTATCATTCTGATTTCGGCCCTTGCGGCCAGCCCGCCCGCAGGGGCGCTCACACTATCTCCCCGGAACCCGCGTTTTGGCCGCTTAAGCGGCAGGGTTCCCGGCATTTCTGAAAGTACCGATCGATGCAGTTGCTGTTCGAAGAAGGCGGCGAGATTCGCGCCGGCACCGTGCTGGCCCAGCAGGGCGAGGCCTACCAGGTCGAATTGCCCGCCGGCAAGCGCACCAAGGTCAAATCGCGCGATGTGCTGCTGCAGTTTGCCCAGCCGTCAGCGATCGAACTGGTGCGCCAGACTGGCGAGATGACCGCCGAGATCGACCTCGACTTCCTGTGGGAATGCGCGCCCGAAGCCGAGTTCGGCTTTGCCGAGCTGGCCGCCGAATACTACGGCGCTGATCCCGGCCCGGTGCAACAGGCGGCACTGGCCATGGCGCTGCACGGCAACCCGGTGTACTTCCGCCGCAAGGGCCGCGGACGCTACCAGCGCGCGCCGGAAGACCAGCTCAAGGCCGCACTGGCCGCGCTCGAGCGCAAGAAGCAGCAGGCGTTGGTGCAAGCCGAGTACGAGGAACAGCTCAAGGCGCTGACGCTGCCGGAATCGTTCCGTAACAAGGTGCTGCAACTGCTGTTCAAGCCGGACAAGAACAGCCTCGAATTCAAGGCAATGGACGCCGCCTGCACGGCGCTGGGCATGACGCCGATGCGCCTGATGGTGGCGGTCGGCGGCGTCGCCAGCGCGCGCGCGCTGCATGAGGCGAAGTTCCTGGCCGAGTGCTTCCCGAAGGGCACGGGCTTCCCTGACGTCGAGGTGCCCGAGCCGTCCGCCGACCTGCCGGTGGCGGACGTGGAGGCGTTCTCGATCGATGATGTGACCACCACCGAAATCGACGACGCGCTGTCGGTCACCGAACTGCCCGGCGGCAACCTGCGCATCGGCATTCACATTGCGGCGCCGGCGCTCGGCATCCGCCGTGGCGAGGCGCTCGACGCAATCGCGCGCCAGCGCCTGTCCACGGTCTATTTCCCGGGCGACAAGATCACCATGCTGCCCGACAGCGTGGTCGAGCGCTACACGCTGCAAGAGGGCCGCCAGTGCCCCGCGCTGTCGCTCTACGTGACGGTCGAGCCGGTGCACTGGCAGGTGCTGGGCAGCGAATCGCGCGCCGAGATGGTCATGATCGCGGCCAACCTGCGCCACAACCTGCTGGACGATGTCATCACCGAGGCGTCGCTGGCCGACGGCACTGGCGACTATCCGTTCCGCGCCCAGCTCACGCGGCTGTGGCACTTTGCCGGCGCGCTGCACGACGAGCGCCAGAAGGCGCGCCTGGCCAGCGGCCTTCGGCCCGAATCGCACAACCGCGCGGACTACAACTTCTACCTCGACGACCAGGCCGATGGCAGCCAGCGCGTGCGCATCGAACAGCGCAAGCGCGGTTCGCCGCTGGACAAGATCGTCGCCGAGCTGATGATCCTGGCCAACAGCACGTGGGGCAAGCTGCTCGCCGACAACGGCGTGCCGGGCATCTACCGCACGCAGAAGGCCTGGGGCATGCACCGCACGCGCATGCAGACATACCCGGCGCCGCACGAAGGCCTGGGCGTGGCGCAGTACGCGTGGAGCACTTCACCGCTGCGCCGCTATGTCGACCTGGTCAACCAGTGGCAGATCCTGGCGGTGGCGCAGCATGGCATCACGGCCAAGCTGGTAGCGCCGTTCAAGCCCAAGGACGCCGACCTGCTGGCCGCCGTGGCCGATTTCGAAGGCACCTACGCCGCCTATGCCGACCACCAGTCGACCATGGAGCGCTACTGGTGCCTGCGCTGGCTGCAGCAGGAACGCCGTGAACGCATGATGGCCACGACGCTCAAGGAAGGCGCCGTGCGCTTCACCGAGATCCCGTTGGTCACGCGCGTGCCGGAGCTCATGCAAGCCCAGCGCGGCACGCAGGTGCTGCTGGAAATCGGCCCGATCGACGAGATTTCGCTCGAGGTCTCGTGCCGCGTGCTCGAAGTCTTCGCAGGCGAGGGCGCGTTGCCTGAAGAGGAACTGGAGAGCGTCGACGGCGACGAAAGCGACGAGGAAGCCGCTGAAGTGTCGGCCGAAGCTGCCGCCGAAGTGGCGGCGGAGCAGGCCGCCGAACAGTCGGCGCAAGGGGATGCGCCAGCACAGGACGATGCCGGCGACTTGGCCGGCGCGGGTAGCGACGAGGACATCGCCGACCAGGCGTCTGCCGCGCGCGACACCATTGTCCCCGGCCAGGGCTGATCCCTTCGGAAAAGCCGGCGGCTCACATACAATGCCCTTCTGACCCGGCGTAGCCGCCGGGCCGGGGGCGCATGACGCCATGCTGCCCCGGCGAGTCTCCCTAGCGATTCCCAAGCCATTGCCCAGCCAGCTCCCATCGTGAACGCCGCTCTCGTCGATCCCCGCCACTGGTGGCACGCCAGCAACACGCTGGCCAAGGCGCTGGCCATCTCGGTAGTCATCCATCTCGTGCTGCTGATGGTGCGGATCGCGGCGCCCGAGGTATTCGAGATCAAGCGCTCGGATGCCGCGCTGGACGTGGTGCTGGTCAACTCCAAGTCCGCGCAGAAGCCGCGCAATGCCAACGTGCTGGCGCAGGCCAACCTCGATGGCGGCGGCGACCACGACCAGCAGCGCGCGACCACGCCGCTGCCCGCGCAGACAGTTTCGCAGGACGGCGATCTCGTACGCCAGGTACAGCGCCGCGTCGAGCAGCTCGAGCAGGAACAGCAGCGCCTGATGACGCAGTCGCGCGAAGCGGCCCCCGCCGTGCGCAGCCAACCGCTCAAGCCCGGCGAACGGCGCCAGGACGACCTGCTTCGCGGCCAGGACGAGCGTACCTCCACCGACGAGATGGCCAAGCTCGAGGCCGAGATCGGCCGCAATCTCGAGCAGTACGCCAAACGGCCCAAGCGCTACCAGCTCACCGCCACGAGCGCGCGCGAAGTGGATTACGCCCAGTATTACGACCGCCTG
This sequence comes from Cupriavidus pinatubonensis, assembly GCF_019602855.1. Taxonomy (GTDB): domain Bacteria; phylum Pseudomonadota; class Gammaproteobacteria; order Burkholderiales; family Burkholderiaceae; genus Cupriavidus; species Cupriavidus pinatubonensis. The sequence continues at coordinate 3,222,837 of NZ_CP080767.1, read as the reverse complement.
CGCCGCAAGATCGAGGCGCGCGGCACCAGCGATTTCCCGCAGCACAACGGCAAGCCGCTGTACGGCCAGCTGATCCTCGTGATCAACGTGAACCGGCTCGGCAAGCTCGGCTACAACCGCGACGGCTACAACGTCGACGCCATCGACGTGGTCAAGAGTTCGGGCGATCCAGCGCTCGACCGCCAGGCCGTCGCGATCGTCCGCGCCGCCGCGCCGTTCGGTCCGTTCACGGCCGAGATGGCCGCGCGCCAGGACATTCTCGAAGTGATTTCCACATTCAAGTTTTCGCGCAGCGGGCTGGAAACCCGCTTGCAGGCACGCTGATGACATCCACCGAATCCTCCCAGCCGGCTGACCGCTACGTCGTGGTCGGCAACCCCGTCGCGCACAGCCGTTCGCCGTTCATCCACGCCGCGTTTGCCAAGCAGACCGGCGAAGCCGTCGAATACGGCCGCCTGGAAGCGCCGCTCGACGCTTTCGCAGACACCATGCGCGCGTTCCTTGCTGAAGGCGGCTATGGCTTCAACGTGACCGTGCCGTTCAAGCTGCAGGCCTATGATCTGGCCGACCGCCTGACGCCGCGCGCGGAAGCCGCTGGCGCGGTCAACACGATGTGGATCGAGGATGGCCTGATCCACGGCGACAATACCGACGGCATCGGCCTCGTGCGCGATATCCAGGACAATCTCGACACCCTGCTCGAAGACAAGCGTGTGCTGCTGCTCGGCGCGGGCGGCGCGGCCATGGGCGCGATGCTGCCGCTGATTGAATGCCGGCCGTCGCGCATTGTGGTGGCCAACCGCACGGCCTCGCGCGCGAGCGACATGCTCGAAGAGTTCGTGGAAGCGGCCGATTCGTTCGGCGTGGAGTTGTGGGGCGGTGGCCTCGATGCGCTTAAGCAGCTGTCCGAAGACGATGTCTGCGACGTCGTCATCAACGCATCGTCGAGCAGCCTGCATGGCGAAGTGCCGCCGGTGCCGGCGTTCCTGCTCGGCGAAGGCGTGCTCGCCTACGACATGATGTACGGCGCCGAGCCGACCGTATTCCTGCAGCACGCTGCGCAATGCGGCGCGCGCACGGCCGACGGTCTCGGCATGCTGGTCGAACAGGCAGCTGAAGCGTTCTACATCTGGCGCGGCGTGCGTCCGCGCACCGCGCCCGTGCTGGCCGACCTGCGCGCCGCGCTGCAGGCCGAGCGCAAGGGCTGATCGCCGCCAGTGCCCGTGGCCACCCGACAGCGCTCCGCGCGCGCCGCCGGCACGGCATTCTCCCCGCTGCGCTGGATCGGTTTCCTGCTCGGCTGCATCGTGGCCGGCGTGGTCGCGATGCAGGTCTATTTCTTCCTGCAGATCGCCGCATGGCAGTACGTGGCGCCGTCTTCCACGTCGTTCATGCGCGCCGAGCGCTGGCGCCTGTGCGGCTTCAACGTCTGGAACTGCAGCATCGACCGCCGCTGGGTGCCGTACGACCAGATCTCGCGCAACCTCAAGCGCGCAGTGATCGCGAGCGAAGACGCTGACTTCGTCAATCATCCCGGCTACGAAATCGACGCCATGCTCGACGCGTGGGAGCGCAACAAGAAGCGCGGCCGCGTCGTGCGCGGCGGTTCGACCATCACCCAGCAGCTCGCCAAGAACCTGTTCCTGTCGTCCGAGCAGCATTACCTGCGCAAGGGCCAGGAACTGGCCATCACGTGGATGCTCGAGTTCTGGCTCGACAAGCAGCGCATCTTCGAGATCTACCTGAATTCGGTGGAGTGGGGCGAAGGCGTGTTCGGTGCGGAGGCTGCGGCGCAGCACTACTTCCGTACGAACGCCGGGAAGCTCGGCGTGGGCCAGGCGGCGCGCCTGGCGGCGGCGCTGCCTGCGCCGAAGTGCTTCGACAAGAAGGAGTACTGCGCGAATGTGCGCGTGAACTTCAGGGTGAAGGCGGGGATTATTGCGCGGCGGATGGGGGCGGCTACGTTGCCGGATTGACGGCTGGCGTTCCTTGGTTTCTCTCCTCTCGCGCTTGCGGGAGAGGAGCGGGGGAGAGGGGAGTCAGCCTGTCGTTGTTTCAGCCCTCAGCTCAACCACCCCTTCCGCTTGAAATACACCAACGGAATCGCCGCCGACACCGCCATCAACGCAATCGCCCACGGATACCCGGCCGCCCAGTCCAGCTCCGGCATGAATTTGAAGTTCATGCCGTAGATACTCGCGATCAGCGTCGGTGGCATCAATGCCACCGACACCACCGAGAACAGCTTGATGATCTTGTTCTGGTTGATGTTGATGAAACCGACGGTCGCATCCATCAGGAAGTTGATCTTGTCGAACAGGAATGCGGTGTGGTTCTCGATCGAGTCGATGTCGCGCAGGATCTGGCGTGCCTCGTCCTGCTGCTCGGCTGACAGCAGCTGGCTGCGCATCAGGAACGACACCGCGCGGCGCGTGTCCATGACGTTGCGTCGGATGCGGCCGTTCAAGTCTTCCTCGCGCGCGATGGTTTCGAGCACGTCGGCGGCGGCGGCATCGGTCACGTTTTCGGCCAGCACGCGGCGGCTGGCTTCTTCCAGGCGTTCGTAGACTTCCTCGATGGAGTCGGCCGAGTATTCCGCATCGGTCGCGTACAGATCCATCAGCACGTCCTTGGCGTTGCGCACCGAGCCCGGGCGCATGCGCGCGCGCAGCCGCACCAGGCGGAACACCGGCAGGTCTTCGTCGTGGATGGAAAACAGCACGTCGCGCGTGAGCACGAATGCCACGCGCACGTTGCGTGAAGCCTCTTCCTCATCGAGCAGGAAGTCGGTGCGGATGTGGATGTTCTCGTCCTCGCCTTCGAAATAACGCGCGGACGCTTCCAGGTCGCCCAGGTCTTCGAGTTCCGGCAGGGCGACGCCGTACGCTTCCTTGATCCAGGCGAGTTCCTCGTCGTCGGGGCTGACGACGTCGATCCAGATCGGCTTGTGCTGCAGCAGCTCGTTGCGCTCGTCGACCTGCTCTTGGGCGAGCCGGCCTTTCTGCAGGACGAACAGGTTGATCATCCCCGGGATTCCTTATTGCTATGCTGATTGCGACGAAAAACAAAGACAAGCGCGAAGACAAGCGCAGGCAGGCTCGCCGCATCCCAGGGTGGTCCGGACCGGTTCAGTGCGGAATCACGGGCAAGCGTGATCGCGCTGCGGGCGGCGGCAGGGCCGACGGGCGCAAGGCGATGGCGTTTGCCTGGGGTGGCTGGCAAGCCGGGAGAGGGAATATCCGCAATGGCACGGCCCACGCTTCGGTGGCCGTCGGCGATACGGAAAAACACTCGCCCGCATGGATTCTGCGGGCGATGCGACGATGCGGGAGCGCTTGGCGGCTCCGGCGGTTCGTCTACGCAGCCCGCAGTGACATGGCATCCGACGAAGCTGCGTTAACTGCGTTACCGCGGCAACTCGAACACCCGATGCTACTGCCCACGTAGTTTCTCCGGGATTGTGATGGCCGCGAGTGTAGCCCAACGCAGGGGGGCTTGTTAAGTGAAATCTCCACGCGCCATGCCGGTCCGCAGTCGCCGCCGCAACAGTGGCACGAGCATCACCGAGGACAGCGCGGCGAACATCAGTGCAATCGCCGCGTAGTCCTGCCAGTGCGGCTGCTCGCCGAGCATCCACATGCCGGAGAACACGCCAACCACGGGGATGAACATGACCGACAGGCTCGACACCACCGGCGGCAGGTTGCGCGCGAGCCCGAACCAGACCAGGTGGCAGTAGGCGAACACCACCACGGCGTTATAGGCGATCGCGCCCCACTCGGCGGCGGTGGGCATGCGCCAGCCGGTCTCGAGCAACAGCGTGCCGGCGGCCAGGAAGGGCAGGGTGACCGCCAGCATCCAGAACGTCAGCGTGCCGATAGGGATGTCGATCTGCGTACGCTTCATGAGCTGGGTGCCGAAGCCCCAGCCGGCGGCTGCAGCCAGCATCAGCAATGTACCGGCCGGGCTGCCGGTCAGCGCTCGGATCTCGCCAGACAGCAGCAGGACGGTGCCGGCCAGCGCGCAGCCGATGCCGACCCAGGCCGACACGCCGATGCGGTCGCGATACAGCACCAGGCCCCACACTACGGCCCAGATCGGCATGGTGTAGCCGAGGATCGCGGCGCGTCCCGAGGACAGCATCTTGACGGCGCAGATGGCCAGCAGGTGCCAGAACACCATGTTCGGGATGGCGAGCTTCACTACCGTGGCCCATTGCGAGCGCGGCACGCGCAGCGATTCGCCGCGCACGGTCAGCGCAATCCCCAGCGCGGCGACGCCGCCGGCCATGCACAGCAGCCGGAAACCCATGGCCGGGAAGTGCGCCACGCCGATTTTCATGATGGGCCAGTTGACGCCCCAGGCGATGGTCAGGATGACCAGCAGGACGAGGCCGCGGCGATCGAGAGACATGTCGTGGATGGCGGCTGTGAACTACGCCGCTCTTTGTTTTGACTTTGAGCGCAAAACGATAGCACGCAGCGGGTAAAATTGCCGGAAACGACATATGCTGCGATATGAGGGGGTCTATCCGCCCCAGCCCGCAGCAACCGGGTCGCCCGCCACGCGCCGGCGGCGCCGGAGCAACCAGGATATCGAGTCAACCCATGACCTTCATCGAGCAGCTGTCTGCCGCCTGGCAGCGCAACGATTCCCTACTCTGCGTCGGACTCGATCCCGACCCGCAGAAGCTGCCGCTGTCCCTGACCGGGGCCGGCGGCGCAATCTTTTCCTTCTGCCGCGAAATCGTCGACGCCACCGCGGACCTGGTCTGCGCATTCAAGCCGCAGATCGCTTACTTCCATTCGCAGCGCGCCGAAGACCAGCTGGAACAGCTGATCCACTATATCCATGATGCGCACCCGGGTATTCCGGTGATCCTGGACGCCAAGCGTGGCGACATCGGCTCGACCGCCGAGCACTACGCGAGCGAGGCATTCGAACGCTACAAGGCCGATGCGGTGACCGTGAGCCCCTATATGGGCTTCGATTCGATGCAGCCGTACCTGGCCTATCCAGACCGCGGCGTGATCGTGCTGTGCCGCACGTCCAACCCGGGCGGCTCGGACGTCCAATTTCTGCAGGTGGATGGCAAGCCGCTTTACCAACTCGTGGCCGAAGCCGCGAAGGAACGCTGGAATACGACGGGGCAGATGGGCCTGGTGGTCGGCGCCACGTTCCCAAACGAGATCGCCCGTGTGCGGCAGATCGTTGGCGACATGCCGCTGCTGATTCCGGGCATCGGCGCGCAGGGCGGCGATATCGAGGCAACGGTGAAGGCTGGCCGCACGGCTGACGGCACGGGCATGATGATCAACTCGTCGCGCGCGATTCTCTATGCGAGCGGCGAGAAGGATTTCGCCACCGCTGCACGCCATGTGGCGATGCAAACGCGGGATACCATCAACCGCTACCGGCACGGGTAATCCGAGCCAGGCTGTCAGATAGCGTCAGTACAGCAAAAGGCCGCGCCTGACCGGGCGCGGCCTTTGTCGTTTCAGGCCTCGTTGCGTACCAGTTCCAGCAGTCCGCGCATCGCATGCTCGGCCGCCTGGCGGCGGATCTGTGCGCGGTCGCCCTTGAAGCGCTGGGTCTCGGTGCGCGTGGTGATGCGGTTGCTCCAGCCGAAGCAGACCATGCCGACCGGCTTCTCGGGCGTGCCGCCGTTGGGGCCGGCCACGCCTGTGATGGACAGCGATACCTGTGCGCGGCTGTTGAGCAGCGCACCCTCCGCCATCGCGCGGGCCACTTCCTCGCTGACCGCGCCGTAGTCGCGGATCATCTTGGCGGGCACGCCGAGCATCGTGCTCTTGGCCTCGTTCGAGTACGTGACAAAGCCGCGTTCGAACCATCCGGAAGAGCCCGATACATCGGTAATGGCGGCGGCAACGAGTCCTCCGGTGCAGGACTCGGCCGTGGCCAGCATCAGCGATGTTTCGGCGAGGGCTACGCCGGCCTGGATGGCCAGTTGGTCGAGCAAGCGGCTGATGGACATGGGTGAAAGGTGCGTGGCGTTTGAAGAAAGATGGCGAGTGAACGTCGCGGGAAACGTGGCGAAAGCGTCAGAACGAGCGCCACAGCGCGAATACCAGCAGGGTGTAGAACGCCGCGAAGATGTCGTCGAACATCACGCCGAATGCGCCGCGCAGTCCCGGGCCTTTCAGCGTGCGATCGTAGTAGGCGATCGGTGCCGGCTTGGCGATATCGAACAGTCGGAACCATAGAAAGGCGGCAAACTGGCCCCACAGGCCGGTGGGCATGACAAAGGTCAGCACCAGCCAGAACGCGATGATCTCGTCCCAGACCATGCTGCCGTGGTCGTCCACGCCCATGTCGCGCGCCGTGCGTCCACAGGCCCACATGCCGATCAGGAAGCCCGCACCGATGATCCACAGCCATGTCGTCGGTTCGATCCACAGGGAAATCACGACGAACGAGAGCCACCCATAGAGCGTGCCTACGGTACCCGGGCTGACCGGCGACAGGCCGGAACCGAAGCCGATAGCGATCAGATGCGCGGGGTGCGCGAGCATGAAGCGGGCCGTCGGGCGCGTGACCTTGACAGTCTGCCCGGCTTCGAGGGTCATGGCGGGGTCGCGCGGCGCGGCCGCGGGGGGAGAGGTCGACATCGGATTTGGCTCGTGTACTTATGTTTTATGTGCGCGGCGCCCGGCGTGCCAGTTTCCCGGGTTCCCTCCCGGGCAGATCATGATGCTGGCGCTGCAAGCCGGCATCATGACACGCCCGCGCGCAGGCTGTCAGGGCGACGCGAAGTGGTCGAAGCTAGCGCCGGCATAGGTCACGGGGCTGCCATGGCGGTCGACCAGCCGCAAGCCGGGTTCCGGTGTGATCGAGCCGACGCGTGTCAGCGGCAGTTCCAGGCGATCCGAGATGGCGGCAATGGCTTCACGGTTGCCGATCGGCGCGGTGAAGCAAAGTTCGTAGTCGTCGCCGCCGGCCAGCACGCATTCGCGTTGCAGCGAGTCCGGTTGGGCCGCCAGCACGGTTGAACGCGGCAGCGAGTCCACGTCGAGCAGTGCCCCGACCTGCGAGCGGGTCAGGATGTGGCCGAGATCGCCGATCAGGCCATCTGAAATATCAAGTGCCGCATGCGCTACACCGCGCAGCGCCATGCCCAGCGCGACGCGCGGCGTCGGCATTTCCATACGCGGGCGCACGCGGCTGAATTCGGGTTCGGGCAACAGCCATTCGCCGCGGCAGTCGCCCAGTGCGAGACGCGCGTCGCCAAGTGTTCCGGAAACCCAGATATCGTCGCCAGGACGCGCGGCATCGCGTCGCAGGGCGGCGCGCGCCGGCACGTCGCCGAATACGGTCAGGCTAAGCGTGAGCGGCCCGCGTGTGGTGTCGCCGCCGATCAGCTCGCAGCCGTGTTCGTCGGCGAGCGCCAACATGCCTGCAGCCAGTTCTTCAAGCCATGCGGGATCGGCTTCGGGCAGTGCCAGCGCGAGCGTGAACCCGCGCGGCTCGGCGCCCATGGCCGCCAGATCTGACAAGTTGACCGCCAGCGCCTTATGGCCCAGTGCACGGGGCGGGACATCGGCAAAGAAATGGCGCCCGCTGACCAGCATGTCGGTGCTGATGGCCAGGTGATGGCCGGGCCGCGGATCGATCAGCGCGCAGTCGTCGCCCACGCCAAGCACGGCCTTGCGTACCGGACGCGTAAAGAAACGGCGGATCAGATCGAACTCGGAGAGCTGCGCGCGGCGGATCGTGGACATGGGACTAACCGGGCCAGGGCGGCGCCGGCGCAAAAAAGGCGGATCGGGACAAGGATGGTGCCAGGCCAGCGGCTCGGCAAGATACTGCAGCGGGCGGCAGCATTGACTGTTGCTTGCTGTTCAAGGCCAGCGGCTTGGGGCATATTGTACCGAAACACAATGCTGGTCCTCGTCAAATGCTTATTGTGAAATAGTATTTCACAATATAAAATGCCGGGTCCAGAGGAAGAGATTGGCGGGCACGTGGAGCCGGTCCGCCAATCATCCGAAGCCCTGTCAAATGACGGCTCCACCGATTGGAATATGCGCCGATGACCAGCCCTCAGCAGTCCCCGTCCCAAGACGATCTGAAACAGCAGCAGCGTGAGGCGCTGCGCAAAGCGGCGCTCGAGTATCACGAGTTTCCGACTCCCGGGAAGATCTCCGTTACGCCGACCAAGCCGCTGTCGAACCAGCGCGACCTGGCCCTGGCCTATTCGCCGGGCGTGGCAGCTGCCTGCGAGGAGATCGTCGCCGACCCCGCCAACTCCTTCCGCTACACCGCGCGCGGCAACCTGGTGGCGGTAATCACCAATGGCACCGCCGTGCTGGGCCTGGGCGACATTGGCGCCGCGGCGTCCAAGCCGGTCATGGAAGGCAAGGCCGGCCTGTTCAAGAAATTCGCCGGCATCGACGTCTTTGACATCGAAATCGACGAAAAAGACCCCGAAAAGCTCGTGCAGGTCATTGCCGCGCTGGAGCCGACCTTCGGCGGCATCAACCTCGAAGACATCAAGGCACCGGAGTGCTTCTACGTCGAGCGCAAGCTGCGCGAGAAGATGAAGATCCCGGTCTTCCACGATGACCAGCACGGTACCGCCATCGTCGTGGCTGCCGCCGTCATCAACGGCCTGAAGGTCGTCGGCAAGGACATCAAGAGCGTCAAGCTGGTGGCCTCGGGCGCCGGCGCCGCCGCGCTGGCCTGCCTGGATCTGCTGGTGGACCTGGGCCTGCCCATCGAGAACATCTGGGTGACGGACCTGGCCGGCGTGGTCTACGAAGGCCGTACCGAATTGATGGACCCGGAGAAGGCCCGCTTCTGCCAGAAGACCGACAAGCGCAAGCTTGGCGAGGTGATCGATGGCGCCGACATTTTCCTGGGCCTGTCCGCCGCCGGCGTGCTCAAGCAGGACATGGTCCAGCGCATGGGCGAGAAGCCGCTGGTGCTGGCCCTGGCCAACCCGAACCCGGAAATCGCACCGGAACTGGTCAAGGAAGTCCGCCCGGACGCCATCATGGCGACCGGCCGTACCGACTACCCGAACCAGGTCAATAACGTCCTGTGCTTCCCGTTCATCTTCCGCGGCGCGCTCGATTGCGGTGCGACCACCATCACGCGTGAGATGGAGATCGCCGCCGCCAACGCGATCGCCGAGCTGGCGCGCCAGGAGCAGAGCGATATCGTGGCCACGGCCTACGGCATCCAGGACCTGGCGTTCGGCCCGGAATACCTGATCCCGAAGCCGTTCGATCCGCGCCTGATCGTGTGGGTGGCACCGGCTGTGGCGGAAGCCGCCATGAAATCTGGCGTGGCCTCGCGTCCGATCGAGGACATGGACGCCTACCGCCTGCAGTTGCAGCAGTTCGTGTACCACTCCGGCACGCTGATGAAGCCGATCTACGCCGCCGCCCGCAAGGTCGAGATGGCGAAGAAGCGCATCGTCTTTGCCGAGGGCGAGGAGGAGCGCGTGCTGCGCGCCGTGCAGGTGGTCGTCGATGAAAAGCTGGCCAACCCGATCCTGATCGGCCGCCCGGCGGTGTTGCAGCATCGCATTGAGCGTTTCGGCCTGCGCCTGCGCCCCGGCGTGGACTTCGCCGTGGTCAACCCCGAGCACGACGAGCGCTTCCGCGATTATTCCGACGCGTATTACCGCATGATGGCGCGCGAAGGCGTTACGCCGCAGTACGCCAAGCTCGAACTGCGCCGCCGCACCACGCTGATTGGCGCCATGCTGGTCAAGAGGGGCGAGGCCGATGGCATGATCTGCGGTACCGTCAGCAACACCGCCGCACACCTGCGCTACATCGACCAGGTTCTGGGTGGGACCAGCAAGGTCTACGCAGCCATGAACGGCCTGGTGCTGCCGGGCCGCCAGATCTTCCTGGTGGATACCCACGTGAACGTGGATCCGACCGCCGACGAACTGGCCGAGATCACGCTGATGGCGGCTGAAGAGCTCAAGCGCTTCGGCATCGAGCCCAAGGTGGGGCTGCTGTCGCACTCGAATTTCGGGTCGTCCGAAGCGCCTTCGGCCCGCAAGATGCGCGATACGCTCGCGATCCTGCGCGAACGCGCACCGGAGCTCGAAGTCGACGGCGAAATGCACGGCGACAGCGCGCTGGACGAGAAGCTGCGCAATACCCTGGTGCCGGACGGCACGCTCAAGGGCGAGGCGAACCTGCTGGTCTGCCCGAACATCGACGCGGCCAATATCTCGTACAACCTGCTGAAGGTTGCGGCGGGCAACAACGTCGCCATCGGGCCGATTTTGCTCGGCGTGAAGGCGCCGGTGCACATCCTGACCCCGTCGGCAACGGTGCGCCGCATCGTCAACATGACCTCGCTGGTCGTGGTCGACGCTGCTGCCAAGCGCTAAGCCGCAGTACGGTTCAATGTGGCGGAAAAGCCGGGCTTGCCCGGCTTTTTTTCGCTTTGCGGCTGCCAGTTAGTATGCGCACACATCCTATTAACACATTGAAACAATTGAGGATTTCGCGCTGGCGCAGAGCCGGGATTGATTAATTGCTTGCATACGCGTACCCTTACGCCCTTGATACAGGCGCTCGCCACGGGCGCTCCGGTGCGGTCGGCGGCAGGTAAGCCGGCCAGGGTGGCCCGGATACTTGTCTACCCAGCAGGCGGCAGGCTCGATTTCCGGTTCAACCAAGACAGACCAACGTGGGTTTCCAGATTCCCGTGATACAGCAGCGGCAACCGCTGCCCGTGCGCGGCCGGCGCTTGCTGGCGCAGGCGTTGTCAGGCATGGTCCTGGCATTGGCCTTCATGCAGCCGTCGCTGGCCAGGCAGCAACAGGCCGAGGGACTGGCGGGAACCATTGCCGTGCAGCAACTGCCCAATGAGGCACGGCAGACGCTGGAGCGTATCGAGGCCGGCGGCCCGTTTCCCTACGAGAAGGACGGCACGCGATTCGGCAACTATGAACGCGCCCTCCCTCAACAACAACGCGGTTACTACCGCGAATATACGGTCAAGAGCCAGAACAGCCGGAACCGGGGAGCAAAGCGGATCGTTTGCGGGGGCGACCAGCGCGCGGCGAACGACTGCTACTACACAGAAGACCACTACAACAGCTTCAAACGGATAACCAAATGATGACTGACATTTTCGGATTGGGCGACGCCCTTGCCGCCCGCGAGGAGCGCGGCGCCGGAGATGGCTGGCAGCGGGCGCAGCATCAGGCCCAGAACCTTTACGACAACGTGCTGATGATGCCGCGCCAAGAGCTCACGCACAGACTTCCGCCCGCTGCCCCGGTCGCCGTGCCGGCTATCGCAAGCTGGGCCGACGGGGCCGAGGGAGCCATGAACCTGTTCAAGTCGGTGCGACCGAACATTGTCCAGTCGATCCGCGCATTCCGCGTGCCCGATCTTGCCCAGGCGGCGGCCGACCTTGGCCAGCATTTCCTGTACGCGAACTGCGCCCATTGCGCGAGCAAGGCGGAGGTTCTGGAAACGATCGCCACGTCGTTCACGTTCCCCAAGCATTTCGGCAAGAACTTCGACGCGCTGGCGGATTGCCTGACCGACATGATCTACAAGGCCGGCCAGCAGCCGGGCTTCGTAATCGTGCTCGAAGGCCTGCCGATTGCGCAAAAGTTTGACAAGGAAGGGCGCGAGGTCCTGCTGGACGTATTCCGCGATGCCGCCGAGTTCTGGGGCGAACGCAAGGTCCAGTTCCGGGTGTTCTATTCGTTTGCCTGATCGTTGATTGCTAATTCCTGACCGCCTGCCCGCTTAATGCCTGGCGGGACAGAAATTAGAAAGCCCGCGACCGTCACCGACGTCGCGGGCTTTTGTTTGATGGCAGGTCGGCCAGTCGATCAGGACTGTGACGGCACGTGGCCGTGCGGGGTTAGCCGGTCGATCAGCTCGGGCAGGCCTTCGCTCAACTGCGCGGCCACGTCTTCTTGCGACATGCCCGTGGAGGTCGCCAGCGAGTCGAGGGCGCCGGTGTTGCCCAGCGCATCGCTCAGGGCAGAAGGCGTGACCGGCTGGTTGGCGCCGGAGCCGATCCATGAATCCACCTGCTCGCCAAGACCCGCCTGCGCGAGCACATCGCGTAGCGCGCCGATGCCGCCGGCCGCGGCGCCGAGCGCCTGGCTGTTCGCCGGCGCGCCACCTTGTCCACCCAGCAAGCCGCCGATCAGCGAACCAAGGTCCAGGCCGCCGCCGGGGGTAGCGCCCGAACCGCCGGTCAGGCCCCCCAGCAAGCCGCCCAGGCTGCCCAGTCCACCGAGTCCATCGTCCGTGGTGGCTTGAGCCGGATCCCCTGAGGCACCGCTCTTGTGGCGCATTGCCATCATTGCCAGCAGACCCAACGCCATCATCAGCTTCGGGTTCAGGCCGCCTTCGGCGCCTTCACCTTCCCCCTGGCGCGCGCCGCCGAGTTGCCCGAGCACCCCGCCCAGCACGCTATCGAGTAATCCCATGGTCGACTCCTTTGTGATGAAGGATGGCGTGCGCCGCCATCAGAATCCGCCCAGCAAGGCGTTCAGCGTTGCCAGGCAGGCAAGCCCGGCAGTTTCGGTGCGCAGGATGCGCGGGCCGAGTGACACGGCGGTGAAGCCCGCGTGCAGGGCGGCATCTTCCTCTTCCGGCGCCAGGCCGCCTTCTGGCCCAATCAGCAGCGTGACGCCGCCAGCCAGCAGGCTTACCCTGTTCGCCGCGGCATAGGCCGGCAGCGACTGGTCGGCACGTGGCGACACCAAGAGCCGGTTGCCTTCGCCTGCGGCACGCAGCCACGTATCCAAGTTAGTTACCGGCGCGACGGCCGGCAAGCGATTGCGGCCGCATTGCTCGCAGGCAGCTTCTACGAGCGCCTGCCAGTGGGCCTGGCGCTTCTGCGCGCGGTCGCCGCTGAGCCGTACGACCGAACGCGCGGCCTGCAGCGGCTGGATGGCAGTCACGCCCAGTTCGACGGCCTTTTCGATCAGCCAGTCCATCTTGTCGCCGCCGGCCAGGCCCTGGGCAAGCATGACACGGAATGGTGGTTCCGTTTCCGTGTTGTCTCGCTCACCCACGCGCGCGAGTGCGTGGCGCTTGCCCAAATCAAGCAGCGTGGCGGCATGGCTGCCGCCACGGCCATCGAACAGCGTGATGGCGTCGCCCGGCGCCAGGCGCAGCACCTGCACATGGCGAACGACGGCTTCGGGGAGGTCGAAATCGGTACCGGCGGCAAGCGCCGCGTCGGCGCTGCCGACAAAGAAACGCGGTGGCATCAGCTGGTCTTGTCTTCCTGTTTGCCCGCTACGGGTTTGCCGAAACCCCAGCGGTAGCCGTCCGGGTCTTCGACCATGCAGTAGCGGTCGCCCCAGAACTGGTCGGCGGGCTCCATCAGGCTGACCGCGCCGGCCGCCACGGCTTGCGCATGCATGGCGTCGACGTCGTCGCAATAGACGTAGAACGTTTGCGGGCACTCCACGCCAAGCGAGCGCGGTGTGCGCGCCGTGCTGCCCCAGGCGCCCTCGGGCGCGAACATGACGATCAGCTCGCCCTGATAGGACATTTCGGCATGCGTGGGCACGCCGTTCTCGTCGACCACGTGGCCCGCCGCGAAGCCGAAGGCGCGCTGGTAGAAGTCCAGGGCGGTGCGCCCGTTGCTGACGGTCAGGTAGGGCGTGAGCCTCGGGGTGTTGGCCGGTCTCGTCATGGTCGTCTCCTGTCGGGGAAACCTCGCGTTCCTTAATGGATGCGGGAGCGCGGTGCGAGTGTGCATCTTACGCGTGCGCGCCGGTGCTGTCGAAGTCCTCGCCCCGCGCTCCAAAGTGCATCAACGGCAATCTGCGATCGCTGCCGGGCAAGTGCCTGTGCGATTACCGGCCCCTGTCCGGTCCGTCCGACGGCAGCGTTGCAGCCGGATTTACCCTTAGCTTCTGCTAAAATTGCTGTTTTCCTGCCGCCAGGCCCAGCGCCCTTACGCCCGCATGTCCGCCCTTGCTCATCCCGCCACAAGTCCCTTTGCTTCCCAGCCTGCCAAGCTGATGGCCGATGCCATTCGCGTGCTTGCCATGGACGCCGTCCAGCAAGCCAATTCCGGCCATCCTGGCGCGCCGATGGGCATGGCCGATATCGCAGTGGCGCTGTGGGGCCGCCACCTGAAGCACAACCCGGCCAATCCGCACTGGGCGGACCGCGACCGCTTCGTGCTGTCGAACGGCCACGGCTCGATGCTGATCTACGCGCTGCTGCACCTGACCGGCTATGACCTGCCGATCGAGGAGCTGAAGAACTTCCGCCAGCTTCACAGCAAGACCGCCGGTCACCCGGAATACGGCATCACCCCTGGCGTGGAAACGACCACCGGCCCGCTGGGCCAGGGCATCACCAATGCCGTCGGCATGGCGCTGGCCGAACGCCTGCTCGGTGAAGAATTCAACCGCCCGGGCTTCAACATTGTCAATCACTACACCTACGTGTTCCTCGGCGACGGCTGCCTGATGGAAGGCATCAGCCACGAGGCTTGCTCGCTGGCCGGCACGCTGAAGCTGAACAAGCTGATCGCACTGTGGGATGACAACGGCATCTCGATCGATGGCGACGTGGTGCACTGGTTCAACGACGACACGCCCAAGCGCTTCGAAGCCTACGGCTGGAACGTGATCCGCGGCATCGACGGCCACGACGTGACCGCTGTCGACCTGGCGATTTCGCAGGCCAAGGCCAGCGACAAGCCGACCCTGATCTGCTGCCGCACCAAGATCGGCAAGGGCGCGCCCAACAAGGAAGGCGGTCACGACGTGCACGGCGCCCCGCTTGGCGGCGCCGAAGTGCTGGCCACGCGCGAAGCGCTTGGCTGGGCCCACGCCCCGTTCGAAGTGCCGGCGGATGTCTACGACGCCTGGGATGCCAAGGCCACTGGCCTCGCCCTGGAAAAGGCCTGGAACGCGCTGTTCGAAGGCTACGCCGACCGCCACCCGTATGAAGCCGGTGAATTCCAGCGCCGCATGCGCGGCGAGCTGCCAGGCAGCTTCGACGCCGCCGTCGACGCCTTCATCGCCAAGTGCGAGGAAAAGGCCGAGACCATCGCTACCCGCAAGGCGAGCCAGAACACCATCGAGGCCTTCGGCCCGGTGCTGCCCGAATTCCTCGGCGGCTCGGCCGACCTGACCGGCTCGAACCTGACCAACTGGTCGGGCAGCCAGGCCGTGCGTGTGGATGCCTGGGGCAACCACATCAACTATGGTGTGCGCGAGTTCGGCATGAGCGCCATCCTGAACGGTATTACGCTGCACGGTGGCTACATCCCCTACGGCGCCACGTTCCTGACCTTCTCGGACTACAGCCGCAACGCGCTGCGCATGGCGGCGCTGATGAAAATCCGCTCGCTGTTCGTGTTCACCCATGACTCGATCGGCCTGGGCGAAGACGGCCCGACGCACCAGTCGATCGAACACGTCGCCAGCCTGCGCCTGATCCCGAACATGGACGTCTGGCGTACCGCCGACACCACTGAGACCGCCGTGGCCTGGGCCGAGGCGATCCGCCGCGAAAACGGCCCGAGCTGCCTGATCTTCAGCCGCCAGAACCTGCCGTTCCAGCAGCGTGACGACGCGACCCGCGCCAATATCGCGCGCGGCGGCTACGTGCTGCGCGACGGCACGAACGCGAACACCGGCCGTCCCGACGCCGTGATCCTGGCCACCGGCTCCGAAGTGGGCCTGGCCGTCGGCGCTGCCGACCAGCTGGCCGCCGAAGGCGTGCACGTGCGCGTGGTATCGATTCCGGCCACGACTGTGTTCGACAAGCAGGACAGCGCCTACAAGGCGAGCGTCCTGCCGGCCGGCGTGCCCCGCGTGGCCGTGGAAGCCGGTGTGACGGATTTCTGGTGGAAATACCAGGTCCAGGCTGTTGTGGGCATTGACACCTTCGGCGAGTCGGCGCCGGCCGGCGTGCTGTTCAAGCACTTCGGCTTCACCGTCGAGAACGTCGTGCGGACCGTCAAGGACACGCTGCAATAAGAGTCGCGGCGGACAACCCGGCGCCCCAGTTTTCTAGCATCAGGCATTTCAGGAGATAGACATGACCATCAAGATCGGCATCAACGGCTTCGGCCGCATCGGGCGCATGGTATTCCGTGCAGCCGCCGCCAACTTCAAGGACATCGAAGTCGTTGCCATCAACGACCTGCTCGAGCCCGACTACCTCGCGTACATGCTGAAGTACGACTCGGTGCACGGCCGTTTCGACGGTGAAGTGTCGGTCGACGGCAACACGCTGGTCGTCAACGGCAAGAAGATCCGCCTGACCGCCGTCAAGGATCCGGCCGAGCTGAAGTGGGGCGAAGTCGGCGCCGACGTGGTGATCGAGTCGACCGGCATCTTCCTGACCAAGGAAGGCGCGCAGAAGCACATCGACGCGGGCGCCAAGAAGGTGATCATGTCGGCACCGTCGAAGGACGACACCCCGATGTTCGTGTACGGCGTGAACCACGAAACGTACAAGGGCGAAGCGATCATCTCGAACGCTTCGTGCACCACGAACTGCCTGGCACCGGTTGCCAAGGTGCTGAACGACAAGTGGGGCATCAAGCGCGGCCTGATGACCACCGTGCACGCTGCCACCGCCACGCAGAAGACCGTCGACGGCCCGTCCAACAAGGACTGGCGCGGCGGCCGCGGCATCCTGGAAAACATCATCCCGTCGTCGACGGGCGCCGCCAAGGCCGTGGGCGTGGTGATTCCGCAGCTGAACAAGAAGCTGACCGGCATGTCGTTCCGCGTGCCGACTTCGGACGTGTCCGTGGTCGACCTGACCGTCGAACTGGAAAAGTCGGCGTCGTACGAAGAAATCTGCGCCGAGATGAAGGCCCAGAGCCAGGGCGCGCTGAAGGGCGTGCTGGGCTACACCGAAGACAAGGTTGTTGCCACGGACTTCCGCGGCGATGCACGCACCTCGATTTTCGACGCTGAAGCCGGCATCGCGCTGGACGGCACCTTTATCAAGGTCGTGAGCTGGTACGACAACGAGTGGGGCTACTCGAACAAGTGCCTGGAAATGGCACGCGTGGTGGCCAAGTAATCCGGCTGCCTGTCGCGAAAAAACGCGCCTTCGGGCGCGTTTTTCTTTGGGCGGGCGTCAAGCTACGCGTCAACTGGCGGGCCGTGCCGCGAGCGGCCGTGCGTCCACGGCGGCACCATCCACAAGGAAATGGCCGCCGGCGACGTGGTGGATCGTGCGCAGGGCGTCGTGTCCTTCGAAATGCCACCGACCGTTGCTGAATACGCGCGCATCGGCATGGGCCGCCACCACTTCGCCGAGGAACAGGTCGTAGGTTTGCTGGATCGGCGGTTCGGGCAGCAGCCGGCATTCCAGCCAGGCGGCGCAGCCAGCCAGCAGCGGGGCGCCGACGACGTCGCCGGCGAACGTTTCCAGGCCGAAGGTTTCGAACTTGTCCGTGCTTTGCTGCTCGGCGAGCGATTGCCCGGAACTGGATCCGAGCGCTTCGGTCAGGTCGACCTGGCTCACGGTCGGCACCTGGAGCACAAATTCGCCGCTCTGCTCCAGCAGCTGGCGTGTCCAAGTGCTCTTGTCCAGCACCACCGCGACCTTGGGCGGCGAGAAATCCAGCGGCATCGCCCATGCGGCCGCCATGATGTTGCGGTGCCCGCCGGCGGCTGCGCTGACCAGCACGGTCGGCCCGTGGTTCAGCAACCGGTAGGCTTTCACGAGTTGAACCGCTTGGCGGTGTGATGGCATAGGCGCAAAAGTGGGATCGGGGGAAACCCGACTATACGCCGACCTTCATGTGATTGCTGTCCGACGGCGGGAGCCCTTTTTCACGAAATGGACCTGAAGTTCATCATACAGTCGCGAAAAATGCAGACCATTGCCCGGAGTGAAATGCTGAATCTGCTTTCCGATGGCGTTTTTTCCACTTACACTAATAACGAGCCGTTGATATCTGATGTGCAGCCAGTGCAAGTCGCGGGGCCATCTAAGATCGGAATAAATCGGAACAGGGCCTGATCATGGTGAACGTGGACACCAAGCTTCTTGTGATTTTCACCGAACTGCTGAGCAAGCGGAACGCGACCTATGTCGCGGAGAAAATGCACATGACGGCCCCGGCCGTGTCGCATTCGCTTGGCCGGCTGCGCGAGATCTTCGACGATCCGCTTTTCATCCGTGTGCCGCACGGGCTGACCCCGACGCCCCGCGCGCTCGAACTTGGCCCCAAGATCCGCGACATGCTGGACCTGTGGTCGTCGATCAATGAAGGCGATGCCGACAATTTCGATCCGGCGATCGCCACGGGCACGCTGAGCATCGGCTTTGCCGCGGAACTGGGCGACACGGTGTTCAACCGTTTCGTGCTGCGCATCAAGCAGCTGGCACCGGAACTGCATATCAAGCTGGTCGAATCCCATTCGTGGGAAACCGATGTGGCTTCGATGCGCGCGAACGAACTCGACCTGGCTTTTTCGCCGTTCCCGACGCGGCATCCGGAAATCGTCGAGGAGATGGTGACGTCGCTGAGCCTGTGGGTGTGCGCACGCAAGAACCATCCGCTGCTGAAAGGCCAGTGCACGCTGGAGCAATACCTCGACTGTGGCCATATCTTCATGGCGCATTCGGGCGGCGCGGGCCGGCCGGCTCCGTCGCTGATCCCGCTCGACTACGCATTGCAGCAGCGAGGGCTCAAGCGCAACGCGACGCTGACCGTCCATTCGTGGCGTGCGCAGGCCGAGCTGGCCGCGCAGACCGACATGATCTTCACGGTCAACGCACTGACCAAGGACATGGCCTGCGAGACCTACGGCCTCAAGGCGTTTCCGCTGCCGGCCGAGCTCAACACCACAGTCGGTCTGAACATGTTCTGGCACCGCAGCCGCAATACGCACCCGATGCTGGTGTGGGCGCGCGGCCTGTTCCGACAGGTAGTGGGCGAATTCGTCGGCATGCCGGCCGCACGGCAGCTGCGTATGGTTGCCGAGCAGGACGTCGAAACCCCCTGATCGCAGCCTCAGGCTCATTCGGACCCAAGAAAAAACCGGCGCACAGGCGCCGGTTTTTTCTTGCTGCCATCCCGCCGCGCACGAGCGGTGGCCGGCTTATCGTTTTGGTCTGTGGGGACAATCAGTTTTGGTGCAGTTGCCGTACAGCGACAACGCATGTTCCTGCAGCGCAAAGCCGCGTTCGCGCGCGATGCTTTGCTGGCGTTGCTCGATCTCGCCGTCGAAGAACTCCTCCACGCGGCCGCAATCGAGGCATACCAAGTGGTCGTGGTGCTTGCCTTCGTTGAGCTCGAAAATGGCCTTGCCGGATTCGAAATTGTTGCGCGACAGAAGGCCCGCCTGCTCGAACTGGGTGAGCACACGGTAAACGGTCGCCAGGCCGATATCCATATGCTCGTTGAGCAGGATTCGGTAGACGTCTTCAGCGCTCAGGTGGCGCTGTTCACTGGTCTGAAAAATCTCAAGAATTTTCAGCCGCGGCACGGTCGCCTTTAGGCCGATATTCTTGAGCTCCGCCGGACTCGGCATGGGCGTGACTCCCTAGAGTACAATGTCTGGATAGTTGAATCATAAGGGTTTTGGCGACAAAAGTCGCCC
The DNA here is from genome assembly GCF_019602855.1 of Cupriavidus pinatubonensis. Taxonomy (GTDB): domain Bacteria; phylum Pseudomonadota; class Gammaproteobacteria; order Burkholderiales; family Burkholderiaceae; genus Cupriavidus; species Cupriavidus pinatubonensis. The sequence goes on along the minus strand of NZ_CP080767.1, from coordinate 3,203,267 downwards.
GGTGCCAGGGCCAGCAAAGGCGGCTTCAGCCCGCCGGACGCCGTGGCAGCCCAGACAGCCGCCGCGCGGCGGAAATGTCCCTGTCGGCACTTTCCTTTCCCTCTGGAAGCGAGATACATGCGTTCATTCCGTTCGTCTGCCATGCGTCCGACGCTGGTGATTTCCCTGCTGGCTGCGGCGCTTCTGGCCGGTGCCTGCTCGACCTACGACTCCACTTCGCGCAAGCTCACAAACGCCATTACGCCGTATCGGATCAATATCGTGCAGGGCAACTTCGTCTCGCGTGAGGCGGCTTCGCAACTGCACGAGGGCATGACCCGCGACCAGGTCAAATTCCTGCTCGGTACGCCACTGCTGACCGACGTCTTCCATGCCGATCGCTGGGACTACGTGTTCTCATTCCGCCGTGGCAATGCAGCGATTGTCCAGCAGCGCCGCTTTACCGTTTACTTTGACGGCGACAAGCTGGTGAAGTTTGGCGGTGACGAACTGCCGTCCGAATACGAGCTGATTGCCGAAATCGATGGCATGAAAAAGGCACTGAAAGACCAGAAACCGGGCATCGGCGGCAGTGCCAGCAGCCAGGCAGCAACAGCGCCGGCGGCAACGCCCGCTGCCCCGCAAGACGCTCCGGCGGCACCCACCGAACCGCAGGCGGTCGCTCCGGAGACTTCCGCCGCCACGCCGGCCGCCCAGCCGGCCGCCGCTACGCAGCCTGAATCCGCTCCACAGTCCAACTGAAGCGCGCTTCAGGCGCGTGAGGCAACCCGCAACGGTTGCCACCATGATTCCCGGCCGGCGCTTTGCGACCGGCCGTTTTCCGATTTCGCCAGGTAAAACACCATGAACATTGCCATTGCCGGCGCCTCCGGCCGCATGGGCCGCATGCTGATCGAACACATTCTCGCCACCGAAGGCGTCTCGCTGTCGGGCGCGCTCGACGTGCCGGGCTCGCCTGCGCTGGGTCAGGATGCCGGCTTGTTGCTGGGCCGCCAAACCGGCGTGGCGATTACGGCCGACCTCGAAGCAGGCCTGGCCGGCGCCGACTGCCTGATCGACTTCACGCGCCCCGAGGGCACGCTGGCTCACCTTGCCGTGGCCAAGCGCCTGGGCGTCAAGATGGTGATCGGCACGACGGGCTTTGACGACGCCGGCAAGGCCGCGCTGGCCGAAGCGGCAAAGTCGATTGGCATCGTGTTCGCCGCGAACATGAGCGTGGGCGTCAATGCAACCTTCAAACTGCTGGAAGTGGCGGCAAAGCTGCTTTCTACCGGCTACGACATCGAAATCATCGAAGCTCACCACCGATTCAAGGTCGATGCCCCGTCGGGCACGGCGCTGAAGATGGGCGAGGTGGTGGCAGAAGCTCTGGGTCGCGACCTCAAGACCTGTGCAGTCTATGCGCGTGAAGGTCACACGGGCGAGCGCGATCCGAACTCGATCGGCTTTGCCACCGTGCGCGGCGGCGATATCGTCGGGGACCACACCGTGATGTTCGCCGGCATCGGCGAGCGCATCGAGATCAGCCACAAGTCCTCGAGCCGGCAGTCGTATGCCGATGGCGCCGTGCGCGCGGCCCGCTTCCTGGCCGACAAGCCGAACGGCCTGTTCGACATGCAGGACGTGCTGGGCCTGAAGTAAGGCGGCACCCGGGTTGGCAAGGCCGTGACGGCCTTGCCGCACGGTTATAATCAGCTTCTTTCGCATTGCACGACAGGCGGACGCCGCACCAGCGGTTGCTCGCCATCTGCCTTCCTGTCCCCCGGATGCGGGCATGCCTGACGCCGCGCAGACCGTTGTCCTGAACGTTGTCCCGACCATGCAAGACAAATATCTTCCTTCCGCCGTTGAACAAGCCGCCCAGCAACACTGGCAGGCGATCGACGCCTACCGCGTGCCCGAGCATGCCACCGGCCCCGACGGCAAGGAAAAGCCCAAGTTCTACGCCTGCTCGATGCTGCCGTACCCGTCGGGCAAGCTGCACATGGGACACGTGCGCAACTACACGATCAACGACGTGATGGCGCGCTACTTGCGCATGAACGGCAACAACGTGCTAATGCCGATGGGCTGGGACGCCTTCGGCATGCCGGCGGAAAATGCCGCGCTGAATAACGGCGTGGCCCCGGCCGCCTGGACCTACGACAACATCGCTTACATGAAGAAGCAGATGCAGTCGATGGGCCTGGCGATCGACTGGTCGCGCGAAGTCGCGACCTGCAGCCCCGACTACTACCGCTGGAACCAGTGGCTGTTCCTGAAGATGCTGGAAAAGGGCATTGCCTACCGCAAGACCGGCACCGTCAACTGGGACCCGGTCGACCAGACCGTGCTGGCCAACGAGCAGGTCATCGACGGCCGCGGCTGGCGCTCGGGCGCGATCGTGGAAAAGCGCGAGATCCCGATGTACTACCTGCGTATCACCGATTACGCAGAGGAACTGCTCGGCGACCTCGACGGCCTGGGCTGGCCCGAGCGCGTCAAGATCATGCAGCAGAACTGGATCGGCAAGAGCGTGGGCGTGCGCTTTGCGTTCAAGCACGATATCGAGGGCGACGACGGTCAGCTGATCAATGACGGCAAGCTGTACGTGTTTACCACGCGCGCCGACACGATCATGGGCGTGACCTTCTGCGCGGTCGCCGCCGAGCACCCGCTGGCCACGCACGCCGCCGCGAACAACCCCGAACTTGCTGCCTTCATCGACGAATGCAAGCATGGTTCGGTCATGGAAGCCGACATGGCGACCATGGAGAAGAAGGGCATGCCGACAGGCTTGCAGGTCACGCATCCGCTGACCGGCGAGCAGGTCGACGTTTGGGTTGGCAACTACGTGCTGATGAGCTACGGCGACGGCGCCGTGATGGGCGTGCCCGCGCACGACGAGCGCGATTTCGCATTCGCCAACAAGTACAAGCTGCCGATCAGGCAGGTCATCGACGTCAAGGGCCAGCCGTATTCGACCGAAGCCTGGCAGGAGTGGTACGGCGACAAGGAAAACGGCGTCTGCATCGAAAGCGGCAAGTACAACGGCCTCGGTTACCTGGCCGCGGTCGAGGCGATCGCTGCCGATCTCGGCGCGATGGGCCTCGGCGAGAAGAAGATCACCTGGCGCCTGCGCGACTGGGGCATCTCGCGCCAGCGCTACTGGGGCACGCCGATCCCGCTGATCCACTGCGACAGCTGCGGCGTGGTGCCGGTGCCCGAGCAGGACCTGCCCGTGGTGCTGCCCGAGGATCTCGTGCCGGACGGCACGGGCAACCCGCTGAACAAGGACCCCCGCTTCCTGCAGTGCAGCTGCCCGTCCTGCGGCAAGCCCGCGCGCCGCGAGACCGACACGATGGATACGTTCATCGATTCGTGCTGGTACTACATGCGCTATACGTGCCCGGACGCGGCCACCATGGTCGATGCGCGCAACGATTACTGGATGCCGATGGACCAGTACATCGGCGGCATCGAGCACGCGATCCTGCACCTCCTGTACGCGCGCTTCTGGACCAAGGTCATGCGCGACCTGGGCCTGGTCAAGTTCGACGAGCCGTTCACGAACCTGCTCACGCAGGGCATGGTGCTCAACGAAACCTTCTACCGCGAAGACGCTGCCGGCAAGAAGACCTGGTACAACCCGGCCGACGTTGACGTGCAGACCGATGACCGCGGCCGTCCCGTGGGCGCCACGCTGAAGGCCGATGGCCAGCCGGTGGTGATCGGGGGCGTCGAGAAAATGTCGAAGTCGAAGAACAACGGCATCGACCCGCAGGCCCTGATCGACCAGCACGGCGCCGACACCGCGCGCCTGTTCGTGATGTTCGCCGCCCCGCCGGAACAGCAGCTCGAATGGAGTGGCTCGGGCGTGGAAGGCGCATCGCGCTTCCTGCGCCGCGTGTGGAACTATGGCTTCGCCAACGCCGCGGCCGTACGCGATGGTGCTGGCGCCGCGCCGACCGCGGATGACGCGGACCTGCGCCGAGAGATCCATGGCGTGCTCAAGCAGGCCAACTACGACTACCAGCGCATCCAGTACAACACCGTGGTGTCCGCCACGATGAAGATGCTGAACGCGCTCGAAGACGCCAAGAACGCTTCGCCGGTCGCGCGCCGCGAGTGCTTCGGCATCCTGCTGCGCGTGCTGTACCCGGTGGTGCCGCACATCACGCACGGCCTGTGGGATGCGCTGGGCTACGCCACGCAGTACGGCGACCTGCTCGACGCCCCGTGGCCGCAGGTCGATGAAGGCGCGCTGGTGCGAACCGAAATCGAAATGGTGCTGCAGATCAACGGCAAGGTGCGCGGCAGCGTGACCGTGCCGGCTGATGCCGACCGCGCCGCGATCGAGGCCGCCGCCGCTGCCAGCGAGACCGTGGCCAAGTTTGCCGAGGGCAAGGCGCCGAAGAAGATCGTGGTCGTGCCGGGCCGCCTGGTCAACGTGGTGCTGTAAGCACAGGGATCGGAACCGATAAGCGGATGAAGGAATCGCCGAGAATGGATCGACTGGACAAGGGCCGCCGCAAGCTGCTCGCCGCGATGCTGGCCACGGGCCTGCTGGCGGGCTGCGGCTTCCACATGCGCGGCAATGCTGACTTTGCGTTCAAGCGGCTCTATATCGGCATTCCGCCCAATACGCTGATGGGCGCCGACCTGCGCCGCGCGATCCGCGGCGGTTCGGACACCGTGGTCGTGGCCGACCAGAAAGAGGCCGACGCGCTGCTGGACGTGCTGCAGGACACGCGCACCAAGACCATCTTGTCGATCACAACCGAAGGCGTGGTGCGCGAATACCGCCTGACGCAGCGCTTCAGCTTCCGCCTGCGCGACGCCACGGGCAAGGAACTGATCGCGCCGTCGCAGCTGATCCTCACGCGCGACCTTACGTACAACGAAGCCAATACGCTGGCCAAGGACTACGAAGAGCAGCAGCTCTATCGCGACATGCAGCGCGATATCGTGCAGCAGCTCATGCGCCGGCTGGCCGCGGTCAAGGCCATCTGAGCGCATCGACGTCCCGCACCGGCATGCAGCTCAAGCTCGACGGACTCGACGCCCATTTGCGGCAGGCCAAGGCCAAGGGTCTCGCGCCGCTCTACGTCGTCCATGGCGACGAGCACTTGCTGGTGCTCGAAGCGGTGGACCGCCTGCGCCAGACCGCGCGCGAGGCCGGTTTCTCCGAGCGCGACGTGCTCGTGGTCGAACGCAATTTCCACTGGAGCCAGCTCGTCGAGGCGCAGCAGTCGATGTCGCTGTTCGGTGATCGCAAGATCGTCGAACTGCGCATTCCGTCCGGCAAGCCTGGCAAAGAGGGTGGCGAGGCGCTGCGCGCCGTGGCGGCTCAGCCGTCGCCCGACGTGGTGATGCTCGTCACGCTGCCGCGGCTGGATTTCGCCACGTCGAAGTCGGCGTGGTTCCAGGCGCTGGAAGGTGCGGGCGTATCGATCAAGGTCGACTCCGTGGACCGAACCCGGCTGCCGGCCTGGGTCGGCGAACGCCTGGCCCTGCAGCAGCAGCGCGTGGAAGGCGGCGAGCCCGGCCGGCGAGCGCTGCAGTTCATTGCCGACAAGGTTGAAGGCAACCTGCTGGCCGCCCACCAGGAAATTCAGAAGCTCGGCCTGTTGTACCCGACCGGCGAACTGACCTTCGACCAGGTGCACGATGCGGTGCTCAACGTGGCCCGCTACGACGTCTTCAAACTGTCTGAAGCGATGCTCGGCGGCGACGTGCCGCGGCTGGTGCGCATGCTCGAAGGGCTGCGAGGCGAGGGCGAAGCCACGGTCCTGGTGCTGTGGGCGCTGACCGAGGAAATTCGCGTATTATCCAAGGTCCGGCAAGGCATTGCGGCCGGCAAGCCCGCCGCCGTGCTGATGCGCGAACTGCGGGTCTGGGGCGCACGCGAACGGCTGGTGCCGCAGGCCGCGCAGCGGCTCACGCAGGGCAAACTCGATGCGGCGCTGGCAATGGCAGCGCGGCTGGACCGGCAAGTGAAGGGTTTGCAAGACCTGCCGCCACCGGGCAGCGCGCCGCTGCCGGCAGAGCCATGGGATGGCTTGCAGCAGCTGGCGCTGATGATTGCGCGCTGATCCTTGCACCGCGCTCCCGCTCGCGGGAACGAAGAAACATTCTCAGACGGCCGTCGTCTGTAGGCCACGAACATGACCGAGCTCGATCTCAACCAATACATGGACCGCGTCGGCCGCCAGGCACGCGCGGCATCGCGCGCGATGGCGCGCGCCTCCACTGCCGACAAGAACCGCGCGCTGCTGACCATTGCCGCGGCGATCCGCCGTGATGCCGACAAGCTCAAGGCCGTCAACGCGCGTGACGTCGAGCGTGCCCGCGCCAACGGCCAGGATGCGGCCTTCGTCGACCGCCTGACCCTGTCGGACAAGGCCATCAAGACCATGGCTGAAGGCCTTGAGCAGATCGCCGCGCTGGCCGATCCGATCGGCGAGATCTCGAACATGAAATTCCGCCCGACCGGCATCCAGGTCGGCCAGATGCGCGTGCCGCTCGGCGTGATCGGCATCATCTACGAATCGCGTCCGAACGTGACCATTGATGCAGCGGCGCTGTGTCTGAAGTCGGGCAATGCGACGATCCTGCGCGGCGGCTCGGAGGCCATCGAATCGAACACCGCGCTGGCCGCGCTCGTCGCTGAAGGCCTGGCGTCCGCCGGCCTGCCGCCCGAGGCCGTGCAAGTCGTCGAAACCACGGACCGCGCTGCGGTCGGCCGCCTGATCACGATGACCGAGTACGTCGACGTGATCGTGCCGCGTGGCGGCAAGAGCCTGATCGCGCGTCTGATGGAAGAAGCGCGCGTGCCGATGATCAAGCATCTGGACGGCATCTGCCACGTGTTCATCGACGCCGACGCGGACCTCGACAAGGCCGTGCGCGTCTGCGACAACGCCAAGACCCAGCGCTACGCGCCGTGCAACACCATGGAGACGCTCCTGGTGTCGCAGGACATCGCCGCGCGCGCGCTGCCGCCGCTGTGCCGCATCTACCAGGAAAAGGGCGTCGAGCTGCGTGTCTGCCCGGCTACGCGCGCCATGCTGGAAGCCGCGGGCTTCAGCGGGCTTGTCGATGCGCACGAAGAAGACTGGCGCCTGGAGTACCTGGCCCCGATCCTCGCCATCAAGACAGTGGCCGGACTTGACGAGGCCATCGCGCATATCAACGAATACGGCTCGCACCATACCGATTCGATCATCACCGAGAACTACTCGACCGGCATGCGCTTTATCCGCGAAGTCGATTCGGCGAGCGTGATGATCAACGCGTCGACGCGCTTTGCTGACGGCTTCGAGTACGGCCTTGGCGCGGAGATCGGCATTTCCAACGACAAGCTGCACGCACGCGGCCCGGTCGGACTGGAAGGGCTGACGTCGCTGAAGTATGTGGTGTTCGGCCACGGCGAGATCCGTACCTGAGAACGCGCCGGCGGGCGATCATGCCCGCCGCAAAGAACAACAACTGCTCCGCAAACGCTTCGCTGAATGCTCTGGGTCAAAGCGCTTCATATCGTCTTTGTCGTGTCCTGGTTTGCCGGCCTGTTCTACCTGCCGCGAATCTTCGTCAATCTGGCCATGGAGACCGAGCCCGCCAGCACGCAGCGCCTGCTGCTGATGGCGCGCAAGCTGTACCGCTTCATGACCATGCTGGCCGTGCCGGCGGTGGTGTTCGGGTTGTGGCTGTATCTCGGCTACGGCATCGGCCGCGGGCCGGGGCAGGGCTGGATGCATGCCAAGCTGGCACTGGTGCTGGTGCTGGTCGGCTATCACCATGGCTGCGGCCGGCTGCTCAAGAAGTTCGAGGCGGGCCGCAACACCCGCTCGCATACCTTCTACCGCTGGTTCAACGAACTGCCCGTACTTGTGCTGTTGGCAGTGGTGATCCTGGTGGTGGTCAAGCCGTTCTGAATCCCGGCCCGTCCGGATGTCCTCGATGAGAGCAAGATGAGCAAGCAGGTCGACTACTATCTCACGCCGCAGTCCCCCTTCGTGTACCTCGGCCATGAGCGCTTTGTCGCCATCGCGGCCAGGCACGGTGCCCAGGTGAACCTGAAGCCGTGCGATCTCGGCAAGGTGTTTTCCGTCTCGGGCGGTTTGCCGCTCGCGCAGCGTCCGCCGCAGCGGCAGGCCTACCGCCTGGTCGAGCTTGCGCGCTGGAGCGAATACCTCGGGCTGCCGCTGAATCTCCATCCAACTTATTTTCCGGTGTCCGGCGATGCGGCCAGCAAGCTGATCATCGCTGCCCAGCTTGCCCACGGCACCGCGCGGGCCATGCAGCTCACCGGCGCCATCGGCGCGGCGGTGTGGGCGCAGCAGCGCAATATCGCCGACGCCGCCACGCTGGCCCAGCTTGCGGATGAAACCGGCCTGGACGGCGCCAACCTGCTCAAGGCCAGCGAAGGGAAGGCCGTGCAGGATGCCTATGCGCAAAACACGCAGGATGCGATCTCCGCGGGCGTCTTTGGGGCCCCGTGGTTTATCTACGATGGCCAGCCCTTTTGGGGCCAGGACCGGCTGGACTTCCTCGACCGCGCACTGGCGGCAGGCTGAACCGTCGGCTAGGCTAATCTGATCTCCCGTCCGCCACGGCGGACGTTTTTGTTTGCAGGAACCCGAATCCATGACCCAAGCTTTCTTTGCTCCCTGCCCGCGCGGCCTCGAGGGTGCGCTCGCCGAAGAACTGCGCGAGATTGCCGCGCGGCCCGGCATGGCGGCGCTGGCCCCGTTCGAGGTGCATCGCGAGGTGCCGGGCGGTGTCAGTTTTTCGGGCGAGATGGCCGCTGCCTACGCCGTCAACCTCCATTCGCGCATTGCCAGCCGCGTGCTGATGCGCGTGGCGGCGCGCGGCTACCGGCATGAGGACGACATCTACTCGCTGGTGCGCAACCAGCGCTGGGAGCAGTGGTTCTCGCCCGACGAGTCGATTCGAGTGGACTTGACGGCCACCAAGTCGCCGCTGCGCAGCCTCAACTTCACGGCGCTGCGCATCAAGGATGGCGTCTGCGACGGCATGCGCGACCGCGTCGGCGCGCGGCCGAGCGTCGATACGGTCAGCCCGGATGTGCGCATCTATGCCCACCTGACCGAGCACGACTGCACGCTGTATCTCGACACGACCGGCGAGCCGCTGTTCAAGCGCGGATGGCGCATGGAGAAGGGCGAGGCGCCGCTGAAGGAGAATCTCGCGGCGGGTATCCTGCGCCTGGCCGGCTGGGTGCGCGGCCAGACCAACCTGCCGTTCTACGACCCGATGTGTGGCAGCGGCACGTTCCTGATCGAAGCCGCGCAGGTGGCGCTGGATATCGCGCCGGGCGGCAGCCGCAGCTTTGCCTTCGAATGGCTCAAGGGTGCGGACACCAAGTCCTGGCAGAAGCTGAAGTCGGACGCGCAGCGCGCGCGCATGCTGGCGTCGGCGGAGGGCCTGCAGATCGCAGGCTCGGACATTTCCACCGACATGCTGGCCATGGCCCACGCTAACTGGGCGCGCGCCGGCTTGCCCGGCGAAGCGCGTACCAAGCAGGTCGATGCGCGCTTTACGCAGCCGCCGTTCGCTGAACCGGGGCTGTTGATGATGAACCCGCCGTACGGCGAACGAATCGTGGTGCGCGGCGACCGTCGTCAGCCACAGGCCGAAATGCCGCGCGACGAGGCCGAAGAGGCCGCCGCCAACCAGTTCGCCAGCGCCTTTGCGACCACCCTCAAGCAGAACTTCGCCGGCTGGCAGGCGTGGGTCTTCACGGGGGATCTGTCTATGCCGAAGCGGCTGCGCCTGAAAGAGTCGCGTCGCACGCCGCTTTACAACGGCAATATCGAATGCCGCCTGTTCCGCTTCGATATGGTGCGGGGCGGCAACCGCGGGCCGCAGCCGGGCTGAGCGGTCCAATCGGCCCGGGCCGCCCGGGCGGCCGCGGCGTCAGGGGTGCTTGCGGCCGATCAGCGCGTCGGGATTGCGCGTGAAATCGGCCAGGAAGGCCTGCTGGCTGATTACCGGCTCCTGCAGCAGGTGGCGCGGCAGGTCGAACAGCGCATAGAAGTATTCCTCACGCCCCTCGCAGCGTTCGGCCGGCAGGCAATATTGCTCCCAGTCAACGCAGGCAGGCGTGTACATGCCGTTGCCAGGCCAGAAGAAGGGGAGCAGGCGACCTTCGCGCAGGCCTTCGATCAGCGTGGCGGGCGCATCGTAGGCCTCGGCCGACTCGACCTGGCTCATCAGCCCTGCGCGGGTCTCGATCACCATTAGCGTCGCATGGCCCTGCGCGGTCAGCATGAGGATGCCGACCGGATTCGGGTACAGGTAGTATTCGACGAAGCCGTAGCGCGCGGTGATCTGGCGCACACGCTCCGTCATGGCCGGATCCGACAGGAACGAATACGAATGCCGCGTCAGCAGCTCGCGCAGCGTGCGCGACAGCGTGGCGAAGTACTGCTGCTGCATCGCGTCGATTTCCTGGCCCAGGCGCTCGACCATATTGGCTTCGTGCTTCTTCACGTAGCGGTCGATCAGGCCATGGTTGAAGCCCTGCACGGCGATGCTCTCGTCGGCGGTGCCGGTCAGCAGGATGGTCTTGCACGGCAGGTCCTGCAGGGCCTGGCAGAACTCCAGTCCGTCCATCTGCGGCATCGAATAGTCCACCACGATCACGCCCGGCTGCAGGAAGCGGTTGATGTCGTGGATCTGGCGGTGGATGCGGTCGATGTCGAGCTGCACGGTGCGCCGCTCGGTCAGGAAGGTCAGGTCGTCGTGGGTGACCCGCACCGGCAGGAAGGCGGGGAAGCGCGTGGCGTAGGCTTCACGGATCCATTGCAGCGCTTCGCGCGGGTCGGTGAAGGTGACCACCGCGCGCGAGGCGTCCATCTGGAACGCCAGGCTGTCGATGAACGACTTGCTGTCATCGACCAGGACGGTCAGGATCGGGTGATGGAAAACCGACAGGTTCCTGTCGTGCGGGTTGAATGTCATGGTGCGTTCGGGCCATGCAGCAACGCTGGGAATTCAGCGCAGGCCAGTATAACGCGCTGCCGCCCCGAAGGGCGGCAGCGTGGCGCATCAGGCACGAATTCGCGATTCGACTGTAGCGCCCGTGGTTATTCCACGGCCTTGAACATGTCCTCGACCACCTTCTTGGCGTCGCCGAACACCATCATGGTCTTGTCCATGTAGAACAGCTCGTTGTCCAGGCCCGCGTAGCCGGCCGCCATCGATCGCTTGTTCACGATGATGGTCTTGGCCTTGTACGCCTCCAGGATCGGCATGCCGGCGATCGGCGACTTCGGATCGGTCTTGGCCGACGGGTTGACCACGTCGTTGGCGCCGAGCACCAGCACCACGTCGGCCTGGCCGAACTCGCTGTTGATGTCTTCCATCTCGAAGACCATGTCGTACGGCACTTCGGCTTCGGCCAGCAGCACGTTCATGTGGCCCGGCATGCGGCCCGCTACCGGGTGGATCGCGTACTTCACCGTCACGCCCTTCTCGGTCAGCTTCTCGGTCAGCTCCTTGAGCGCATGCTGGGCCCGTGCCACCGCCAGGCCATAGCCCGGCACGATGATCACGGTCTCGGCATTGCCCATCAGGAAGGCCGCATCGTCAGCGGAGCCCGACTTCACGTTGCGCTGGGCCTGTGCCCCGGCCGCGCCGGCCGCCGCCGCCTCGCCGCCGAATCCGCCCAGGATCACGTTGAAGAACGAGCGGTTCATCGCCTTGCACATGATGTACGAGAGGATGGCACCGGACGAACCCACCAGCGAACCGGCAATGATCAGCATCGGGTTGTTCAGCGAGAAGCCGATGCCTGCCGCCGCCCAGCCCGAGTACGAGTTCAGCATCGACACCACCACCGGCATGTCGGCGCCGCCGATCGGGATGATGATCAGCACGCCGAGCACGAAGGCAATGGCCAGCATGACGAGGAACGGCAGCCACTCCTGCGTCATGAAGAACGCGATGCCGAAGCCGACCATGGCGACGGCGAGCGCCAGGTTCAGCATGTGCTGGCCCGCGAACACCACCGGCGCACCCTGGAACAGGCGGAACTTGTAGCGCCCGGCCAGCTTGCCGAAGGCGATCACCGAACCGGAGAAGGTGATGGCACCGACGAAGCAGCCGATGAACAGTTCGATGCGGTTGCCCAGCGGGATCTCATGCGAGCCCGCCGGCGCTATGCCGAAGGCCGAAGGCTCGGCCACCGCGGCCACCGCGATGAACACCGCCGCGAGACCGATCAGCGAGTGCATCGCCGCGACCAGTTCGGGCATCTTGGTCATCTCGACCTTCTTCGCCACATAGGCGCCAATGCCGCCGCCCACGACCAGCGCGCCGAAGATCAGCGCCAGGCCCGAACCCACCGAGGACTGCGCCGTGCCGGCCGCGAGGAACTCGTTCTTGAGCTTGATGATCAGCACCAGCGTAGTGACCACGGCAATGGCCATGCCGATCATGCCGAAGGCATTGCCCTTGCGGGCCGAAGCCGGGTGCGAAAGCCCCTTGAGCGCCTGGATGAAACAGACCGAGGCGATCAGGTAGAGCAGGGTGACAAGGTTCATGCTGACGAGTTCGGTCATCACGCACCCTCCTTGGCGGCCTTGGCCTTCGGCTCTTTCTTCTTGAACATCTCCAGCATCCGCTGGGTCACCAGGAAGCCGCCGAACACGTTGACGGCAGCCAGGGCCACCGCCAGTGTGCCCATGATGCGGCCCGTGGCGCCCTCGGTGAGGCCGGCGGCCAGCATGGCGCCGACGATGATGATGGCCGAGATCGCATTCGTCACGGCCATCAGCGGGGTGTGCAGCGCGGGCGTTACCGTCCAGACCACGTGGTAACCCACGTAGATCGCCAGCACAAAGATGATCAGGTTGATCACCGTGTGGTTCACCATCTCCATCGACTTCTCCTCCCTTGCATTGAATCCTGGATGCCGCTTGTGTTCTTTGTCTGGAATGCGAACGACCGGGATGGCGTCGCTGCGCTACGGCGCCTGTGCCAGCGCCGGTGCCTGCAATGCCGCCGCCGCGCCGGGGGTCGGAAACACCCGGCTCCAGTCGCGCTTCATGCTGACCACCGTCCAGCCGCGCTCGGATGCCGCGCGCAGCGACGCGCCGTCGCTTTCCGCATACGCCGATTCGCGTTCGGCATCGTCATGGTTGACCAGCAGCTGGAACGACGGTCCCTTGCGTGCCTGCGAGTACGACAGCATCGCGATATCGCCCTTGCCGCCGACATTGCCCGCCGCGAACACTGGCCGCTTGCCGATCTGCAGCGCAATGTTGACCGGCTTCATCTGCTTGTCGTTGAAGCTTTCGATCTTCGGTTCGCGCCAGATCTCGTTGTCGCGGCCGCTTTCACGGAACTGCGCGGCGACCCGTGAGCCGATGACCTGTTGCGGGGGGATGCCATAGTAGGACTGAGAGACGACGCGCATGAAGTCCGTCGTGCCGCCTGAGCAGATCCAGGTCTGGTAGCCGTGCGCGCGCAGCAGCGCCAGCAGTTCCAGCATCGGCTGGTAAGTGCCTTCGCGCAGCGGCGCCTTGGATTTCGGGTGGCGCGCGTTGGCGAAGTAGCGCCGCGCGTCGTCCTGGAAGGCATCGAGAGAGGTGTTGCCGTAGAGCTCGTTGAGCAGGCGCACGGCGCCCGCTTCCCCGGTGGATTTGAAATAGGCCGCGGGGTCGGCCAGAAATTCCTTGTAGGGCGATCGTCCGGCCAATGCCGGCTCGGCCCGCACACGCTCCTGCGCGCGGTTGATCACGAACAGCAGTTCGATCACCGGATCTTCGCGCCACAGGGTGCCGTCGTTGTCGAACACGGCGATGCGGTCTTCGGGCGCCACGAATTCGGGGCTGCCCGGCGTGGTGGTCTTGCTGACGAAATTCAGGACGGACTGCTTGGCAGCGCCGTCGCGCCAGGCGGGCAGGGGATCAAGCAGCTTTGGGCCGCTGGTGGCCGCAGCGCTTGCCATATCGGCGTTGCCGCCGCCAGATGTACTGCAGGCCGCGCACAGCGCCAGCAATCCAATGCCGGCCGCCTGGGCGAACCGCATGCCAAGGCGGGCACCCCATGGTGCCGCCTTCGCTGCGGAATCCCGACACAGGCTGGCCGTCATGCGCTTAGACCCGGGTGCCGGGAAGACTCACGCCGCCTTTCGCACGACTTCGCCGCCGTTGCACATCAGGCAGGCAGCGACGATGTCGTCTTCCAGGTTGAGCGTGAAGTTGCCGTCCTTGTCGATGACCAGCTTGAGGAAGTCCAGCACGTTGCGCGCGTACAGCGCCGAGGCGTCTGCCGCGACCATGCTGGCCAGGTTCGTATGGCCCACGAAGATCACGCCATGGCGCTCGACCACTTCGTCGGCCACGGTCAGCGGGCAGTTGCCGCCTTGCGCGGCGGCAAGGTCGACCACCACCGAGCCCGGCTTCATCTGCTGCACGGTTTCTTCCTGCAGCAGCACGGGTGCCTTGCGGCCCGGGATCAGTGCGGTGGTGATGATGATATCGGCCTGCTTGGCGCGCTCGTGGACCAGTTCGGCCTGGCGGCGCATCCAGTCAGGCGGCATCGGGCGCGCATAGCCGCCCACGCCCTGCGCAATCTCGCGCTCTTCGTCGGTGACGAACGGCACGTCGAGGAACTTGCCGCCGAGCGATTCGATCTGCTCCTTCACCGCCGGGCGCACGTCTGACGCTTCGATTACCGCACCGAGGCGCTTGGCCGTGGCGATCGCCTGCAGGCCCGCCACACCGGCGCCGAGGATCAGCACGCGCGCGGCCTTGACGGTGCCCGCGGCGGTCATCAGCATCGGCATGAAGCGCTGATAGTGGTGCGCGGCGACCAGCACGGCCTTGTAGCCGGCGATGTTTGCCTGCGAGGACAGCACGTCCATGCTCTGCGCACGCGTGGTGCGCGGCGCGGCTTCCAGCGCGAAGGCCGTGACCGATGCAGCGGCCATGCGCGCGTTGTTCTCTGCATCGAACGGGTTGAGCATGCCCACCAGTGCCGAGCCGGGCCTCATCAGCGCCAGCTCCGCGGCTTCCGGGGCGCGCACTTTCAGCACCAGGTCGGCGCCGAATGCGTCGGCCGCGGTGCCAAGGGTCGCGCCAACGGCCTCATAGGCGCTGTCAGGCTGGCTGGCCCGTACACCGGCGCCCGCCTGCACCACGACCTTATGGCCTTGTGCGACGTACTTCTTGACGGTCTCCGGGGTGGCGGCGACGCGAGTCTCGCCGGCCCGCGTCTCCTGCGGGATGCCGATGTACATCGTCAATTTCTCCTTTTGCTGGCGTCATATCTGGTTGGCGAGCCGACGTCTGGCCCGTTGTTCGCTACGACTGTCAACAGCCGCAGCGCACAATTTTTCACGCAGCTTACAGGAATCTGACGTTTGTTGGTGACCGATTGGTCGGGTTTTGGCGTGGCGCCACGTGACCGCCTCGCCGCCTGTCGCCGCGCTGCACAATGCCCCCGCAACCGGTAAAATGCCGGATTGCCTAAAAAATGTGCACCATGCCCACTGACTGGAATGCCAGCGTGACGGTTGCCGCGGTCATCGAACGCGGCGGCAGGTTCCTGCTGGTGGAAGAAGAAACCCGCGACGGCCTGCGGCTGAACCAGCCAGCGGGCCATCTCGACCCGGGCGAAAGCCTGATCCGCGCCGTTATCCGCGAAACGCTGGAAGAAACCGCGCACACGTTTGAACCCCGCGCGCTGCTCGGCTGCTACATGGGCCGTGCGTTGTCGTCGCGCACCGATACGGACGTCACCTATGTGCGCTTCGCGTTCACGGGCGACCTCGGTTCGCTCGACGCGGGCCGCCAGCTCGACACCGGCATCGTGCGCACGGTGTGGATGAGCGCCGACGAAATTCGCGCCTGTCCGGAACGCCACCGCACGCCGCTGGTGCTTGCCTGCGTGGAAGACTATCTTGCCGGCAAGCGCTTTGCGCTTGACGCGCTCTACACGCACCCCTCCGTACTCGCTACCGGAGCGGCATCGTGAGCGGCAAGCGTGTCGTAGTGGGCATGTCGGGCGGCGTCGATTCGTCGGTCACCGCATGGCTGCTCAAGCAGCAGGGCTACGAAGTCATCGGCCTGTTCATGAAGAACTGGGAAGACGATGACGACAGCGAGTACTGCTCCACGCGCCAGGACTGGCTCGACGTGGTATCGGTGGCCGACCTGATCGGCGTGGATGTCGAAGCGGTGAACTTCGCGGCCGAGTACAAGGACCGCGTGTTCGCCGATTTCCTGCGCGAATATTCCGCGGGCCGCACGCCGAACCCCGACGTGCTATGCAATGCCGAGATCAAGTTCAAGGCCTTCCTCGACCACGCCATGTCGCTGGGCGCAGAGACCATCGCCACGGGCCACTATGCTCGCGTGCGGCAGAACGCGGCTGGTCGCTTCGAGTTGCTCAAGGCGCTCGACCATACCAAGGATCAAAGCTACTTCCTGCATCGGCTGAACCAGGCACAGCTGTCGCGCACGCTGTTCCCGCTCGGCGAGATTCCGAAGACCCGCGTGCGCGAGATCGCCGCGGAAATCGGCTTGCCGAACGCGAAGAAAAAGGACTCGACCGGCATCTGCTTTATCGGCGAGCGGCCGTTCCGCGATTTCCTGAATCGCTACCTGCCGACCAAGCCGGGACCGATGAAGACGCCGGACGGCAAGGTGGTTGGCGAGCATATCGGGCTGGCGTTCTACACGCTTGGTCAGCGCAAAGGTATCGGCCTTGGCGGCAGCCGCGAGGGCTCTGGCGATGCCTGGTACGTGGCGCGCAAGGACATGGCGAGCAATACGCTCTATGTCGTGCAGGGGCACGACCATCCGTGGCTCCTCACGCCCACGCTGGTCGCCGCCGATCTTTCCTGGGTGGCGGGCGAGCCACCTTTGGCCGGCGCATCGATGGCAGCCAAGACGCGCTATCGCCAGAGCGATGCGCCATGCGTGGTCGATGCGGCCGATGGCGATATGCTGAAGCTTGCGTTTGCCGAAGCGCAATGGGCGGTCACGCCGGGCCAGTCGGCAGTGCTGTACGACGGCGATGTCTGCCTCGGCGGCGGCATCATTCAGTCAGCGCAGTAAGCCGATTGTGCCGTCAGAAGGCAGAAACGCCCGCATTTGCGGGCGTTTCTGCTTTGCGGATCGGCCTCAGGCCTTTGGCGGTTCGGTGTCGATGAACGACTGGCGCTTGGCCAGTTTCTCGTGGTACGTGGCCAGGTTCGGATGGCGCTCGCGCCAGTTGATTTCCGGGAAGCGGAAGTCCAGATAGGACAGCGCGCAGCCCACGGCCACATCGGCCAGCGAATAGTGGTTGCCGCTGCACCACTGACGATCCGCCAGGTTGTTCGACATGGCAGCCAGCGCGGCGTGGATCTTGCCGAGCTGGCGCTGCACCCAGCGCTCGCTGCGCTCGTGCGGTTCGCGCTGGGTGTTCTCCAGGCGCGCGAGCAACGCGGCATCGAGCAGGCCGTCGGCCAGCGCTTCCCAGCAGCGCACTTCGAGGCGTTCGCGGCCGCCTTGCGGAATCAGGCGGCTGACCGGGGTGAGCGTGTCCACGTATTCGACAATCACGCGCGAGTCATAGATCGAACTGCCGTCTTCCATGACCAGGCAAGGCACCTTGCCGAGCGGATTGTATTGGCTGATCACCGTATCGGCTGACCAGACGTTCTCTTCGATCAACTGGTAGTCGATCTTCTTTTCCGCCATCACTACGCGCACCTTGCGCGCGTAGGGACTGGTTTGGGACGCGAACAGCTTCATTTTCTCCCCTCGAGCTTGTTATGAAGTGCATCGACGCTCGGCGGCAAGCTGCGCAGGAGCCTCGGGGCCATGCTTGCCCGATGCACTTCATAACAGGCTAGCGGAACGGCGAGCGCGAGTATACCCGCGCTGCATGGCGAATGAGTCCTCCCGAACGGATGTCCCATGGCGGTGCTGCAGCGTTGCCCCGGTACCGGGGCATGGGTGGTAAAATCGCCCGTTGCGCGGCGCCGGCCCGTCAGCGCCGTTAGCCGCAAGACATCCGCGGTGCGGCGTATCGGCCGCTTGCCAGCTGCCCGCGGGGCCCTCCCCGCGCATGGCGCGCGCCTGCAATCCATCCCGTACCCCCATTCTCCCCGGTTGCCAGCATGTCCACCTCTTCGCTTTCGCCGCTCACCGCCCTGTCCCCCATTGATGGTCGCTATGCCTCCAAGGCCGACCCGCTGCGCGAATGGCTATCCGAAGCGGCCTTCATGCGCAACCGCGTCAAGGTCGAGGTGCACTGGCTGATCGCGCTGGCCCAGGCCGGCCTGCCCGATATGCCGAAGTTCTCGGCGGCTTCGGAAGCGGCACTGCTGGCACTCGTGGACAAGTTCGGCGAGGCCGACGCCGCCCGTATCAAGGAAATCGAAGCCGTCACGAACCATGACGTGAAGGCCGTCGAGTACTGGCTCAAGGAGCAGGTAAAGGGCAATGCCGAACTTGAAGCGGCGAGCGAATTCATCCACTTCGCCTGCACCTCGGAAGACATCAACAACACCTCGCACGGCATGATGCTCAAGGGCGCGCGCGAAGGTGTCATCGTGCCGGCGCTCAAGCGCGTACAAGCGCGCCTGGTCGAACTGGCCAAGCTCAATGCCACGCAGCCGATGCTGTCGCGCACCCATGGTCAGCCGGCCAGCCCGACCACGCTCGGCAAGGAAATGGCCAACGTGGCCGCGCGCCTGGCCCGTGCGATCGATCGCATCGAACGCGTGGAACTGCTCGGCAAAATGAACGGTGCCGTCGGTAATTACAACGCGCACCTGTCGGCGTACCCGACGTTCGACTGGGAAGCGTTTTCGAAGCAGGTTATCGAAACGCGCCTGGGCCTGACCTTCAACCCGTACACCATCCAGATCGAGCCGCACGACTACATGGCCGAGCTGTTTGACGCGGTCGCACGCGCCAACACCATCCTGCTTGACCTGAACCGCGACGTCTGGGGCTATATCTCGCTGGGTTACTTCAAGCAAAAGACCAAGGCCGGCGAGATCGGCTCGTCGACCATGCCGCACAAGGTCAACCCGATCGACTTCGAGAACTCGGAAGGCAATCTGGGCCTGGCCAACGCGGTGCTGCGCCACCTGTCGGAAAAGCTGCCGGTGTCGCGCTGGCAGCGTGACCTGACCGACTCGACCGTGCTGCGCAATATCGGCGTGGCGTTCGGCTACAGCCTGCTGGCCTACGAGGCGTGCCTGCGCGGCCTGGGCAAGCTGGAAACCAACCCGGAACGCCTGAGCGAGGACCTCGACAACTGCTGGGAAGTGCTGGCCGAGCCGGTGCAGACCGTGATGCGTCGCTTCGGCGTGCCGAACCCGTACGAACAGCTCAAGGAGCTGACCCGCGGCAAGGGCATTTCGCGCGAGGCACTGCAGACGTTCATCACCGGCCTGGCGATTCCGCAAGAGGCCAAGGACCTGCTGCTGGCCATGACGCCGGCCAGCTACATTGGCAAGGCAGTGGTGCTGGCCGAGCGCATCTGATCTGCCGCTGTTCCAGCCGTCAATGAGAAAGCCACCCCCGAAGGGGTGGCTTTTTTGTGCCTATCGAAACGATGGTCCGGCTTTCCGTGCGTCAGAATGTCGCTTCAAATCATTTGAATAACTTAATTAAGGACTGTCCTTCATCTGCGCACGATTCGTCGCAATAATGCGAGAATCGTAAGCGTGGGGCCCGATCTTCCGCTGCGGAATTACCCAAAGATTGTGAAACGCCCGCGACTCGGGCTGAGGAATTTGATGCGTTCTAACGCCAATGCTACCGGCTACGGTGCCACGGCCATCGGCCTGCACTGGATCATTGCCCTGCTGATTTTTGCCGCCTTCGGGCTTGGCTGGTACATGACCGGCATCCCCGGTCTGACTCCTACCAAGCTCAAGCTGTTTTCATGGCACAAATGGCTCGGCGTGACCGTGTTCGGCATTGCCGTGCTGCGCGTTCTCTGGCGAGCCACGCACGCAGCGCCGCCGGTGGCCGCGGGCACACCGGCGTGGCAGGCTAAGGCGGCTGCGGGTGCTCACCACTTGCTTTATGTTCTGATTATCGTGGTTCCCATCACCGGTTATCTGTACAGCCTGTCTGCGGGCGTGCCCGTGGTCTATCTGGGCTTGTGGAAGATGCCGGTGCTGATCGAGCCCAACGATGCACTGAAGGAAGTCTTCAAGGCCGTGCACGTCTGGCTGAATTACCTGATGGCAGCCGTGGTGGCCGTGCATGCGGCGGCTGCCATCAAGCACCAGGTGGTCGACCGCGACGGCACGCTCGGCCGCATGCTGCCGTTCCTGCGCTAGGCTGCATACCCGGTTGCCATTGTTCGGGAAGTCCCTTTTCGGTTCTGATGCGCGGCGTTTGGCGCCGCCCACTGACAGGAGTCATTGATGAAACGCATTCCCCGCCCCGGTTCGCTGCTGCTGGCCGCCGTGCTGGCCACTACCGGTTTCGCCGCAAATCTCGCCTGGGCGCAGATCGACGCCGCGAAGAGCTCGGTGACCGCGGTGGCGCGCCAGATCGGCGTGCCCATGGAGGGCAAGTTCAAGAAGTTCGATGCAAACGTCGACTTCGACCCGGCCAAGCTGGCGACGTCGTCGGCCAAGATCGAGATCGACGTGTCGAGCTTCGAGATCGCCGATGCCGAGACCACCAAGGAAGTGAAGGGCAAGGACTGGTTCGACGCGGCGAAGTATCCGAAGGCCGTGTTCCAGTCCACCAGCATCAAGAATGGCACGCCGGGCAAGTACGAAGTCGCCGGCAAGCTGACCATCAAGGGCAAGACCCAGGATGTCGTGGTGCCGGCAACCTATCGCCAAGAAGGCGGTGCCCAGGTGTTCGACGGCGTGCTGCCGATCAAGCGCACGGTCTTCAATGTCGGCGATGGCGAATGGAAGGACACTTCCGTGGTGGCCGACGACGTGCAGATCAAATTCCATATCGTGATGGCGGCAAAGAAGTGAAAGACGTGAAGCCCGGCATTGCCGGACTTTACGCACTGAACAGCCGCTGCCATTCCCATTGATGTTCCTCTCCAACCTTCTGTCGGGAGATCCCATGAAACTGCGTACCCTCATGACCGCCGTGGCAGCCATTGCCGCAACCGCCGCCTTCGGCGTGGCTTCGGCCAACACGGTAACCTATAACCTCGATCCGACCCACACCTACCCGAGCTTCGAAGCCGACCACCTCGGTGGCCTGTCGACGTGGCGCGGCAAGTTCGAAAAGTCCAGCGGCGTGGTCACCCTCGATCGCGTGGCCAAGACCGGCACGGTCGATGTGAAGATCGATCCGGCGTCGATCGACTTCGGCAATGCCAAGCTGAACCAGCACGTCAAGAGCCCCGACATGTTCGACGTCGAGGCTTTCCCGGAAGCGAGCTACAAGGGCAAGTTCAGCAAGTTCAAGGGCGACGTCCCGACCGAAGTGGAGGGCGTGCTGACGCTGCGCGGCGTGTCCAAGCCCGTGAAGCTGGAAATCCGCGACTTCAAGTGCATCCAGCACCCTATGCTCAAGCGTGAAGCTTGCGGTGCCGACGCAGTCGGCACGTTCAACCGCGCCGATTTCGGCATCGACTACGGCGTAAAGATGGGCTTCAAGCCCGATGTCAAGCTGGCGATCCAGGTCGAAGGCATCCGCGCCGAGTAAGATCCGCCATCTGCTGCACACGAAAAGCCGGCATCCGCCGGCTTTTTTCTTGGGCGCTCATTGCGAAGAGGGCGTACTATGCACTTGGTTGTACGGCATGCGGCAGCCACAGTACAATGGTCCGCGGCATTTCCCCATCGTCGGTGCAGGCAACGCGCCTGCCCGTCTGCGTGGGGGGGAGCCAGCCCCCGCATCCAACTCAGGCAATCGCGCATTACTATGAGCATTCGCTGTCGTAGCCCGTTCCGGTAGCCATTCCCGCGTCCCACTCGCCCCTGCGTGCCTTGCCCGGCGGATTTGTCGGGCGGCATGGCCGCAGCGTTTCTCGGATTTCCCCTGGCGCAATACCGTGTATTCCAAAACGCAAATCGATCCGGTGGTCAGTTTCCGCAACTCGCAGGGTGAGCAGGTGCGGGGCACGATCATCAATCTCCAGAGAAAGTCTCTGGTGATGGAAATCTACAATCCATATTCGATCGTGCAGGTCAGCGAGGTGCTGAGCGAGCTCAGTGTCCGGATGGGGGCCAAGAACGCCTACCTCGGCAAGGCCGTGGTCATGAGCCTGGTGAATACCGGCCTGACCGCGGTGGTGTCGCTGACGCTGATCGACGAATGGCGCGAACTGACCGACCTGAACAACGAGCCCAAGTCGGTGGCCCGCGAGGCCGAGCTGTTCGTGCAGGACTGGGATGCCCGCTTCAATATCCGGCGGGACTACCAGATCGTGGTCAACGAGATGCGCGCGTTCCTGTCCGAGGTGTCGCGCTGGGTGGAGCAGGTCGACCTGACCGAGACGCTGCCCAAGGTCGAAGGCCGCCTGCGCGAGGACGTGTTCTACGAACTCGCCACGCCGATCATGGGCCGCACCAAGCGCTACCTCGAGTGGCTCGAGGGCGAGGCCCAGAGTGTCGACCCGGAAATCGCCCCGGTGCACCGCACCTATGCCCAGGCGGCCCTGCATCCGCTGCTGCTGCGCGCACCGTTCGTCTACCGGACCTTTACCAAGCCGCTCGGCTACGCCGGCGACTACGAGATGGTGAACCAGATCCTGAGCGATCCGCAGCAGGGGCCCACCACCTACTTCCAGATCGTCAACACCGCCTTCCTCAAGGCGGCGGTGGCGACGGCGCACCGCAACCGCATCGACCTGCTGATCGAATTCCTGACGCGGCAAGCCGAGCGTGCGCGCCAGGCAGGGCGCCCGTTCCGCGTGCTCAATGTGGGCTGCGGTCCGGCTTTCGAGATCCAGCGCTTTGTCCGCGAGTACCAGCATCCGGAAATGCTGTCGTTCCAGCTCGTCGACTTCAGCGAAGAGACACTCGATTACACCAGGGGCTCGATCGAACGCGCCGCCGCGCAGGCCGGGCACAAGGTCTCGGTAGAGATGGTCCACCAGTCGGTGCACGAACTGCTCAAGCGCCGCATCTCCCCGGACGATATCGATGCCAGGGAGTTCGATGCCGTCTACTGCGCGGGTCTCTTCGACTACCTGTCGGACAAAGTGTGCTCGCGCCTGCTTTCGTACTTCGCGTCGCGCACCCGGCCTGGCGGGCAGATCCT
The DNA here is from genome assembly GCF_019602855.1 of Cupriavidus pinatubonensis. Classification (GTDB taxonomy): domain Bacteria; phylum Pseudomonadota; class Gammaproteobacteria; order Burkholderiales; family Burkholderiaceae; genus Cupriavidus; species Cupriavidus pinatubonensis. Next base: position 3,180,054 of record NZ_CP080767.1, on the reverse strand, counting down.
CGTGACCAACGTGCATGCGGACAATCCGGAGAAATTCGGCATGGAGCACTTGCTCGAGTGGTACCTGATCTATCGGGACGACGCGGGCATGGAGTCACTGCTGCCCGAGCACTCGCATGGCCATCGGATTTATGTCGATGCCACCGGCGTCAACGTATTCGCCGAAGCGACCATTCAATGAGGCACTGACCGTGCATGTTCCGCGCCAGCGGGCTGGCGCGGTGGGGCACCAACGGACCAGGTCATGAGTACGAACCAACTATATGCAGGCTACCAGTCGGAACTCGCGGATTTCCGGCTGGCGTTCAGCCGCGGGGGTGCCTACACCGCCATCGCGCTCGTCCTGCTCGGGGTAGGGCTGGACTACGGTCAGTATCCGCAGCAGCAACTCGCCTTTGGCCTGGCCCGCGTGGTGGTGTCGCTGCTGATTGCCGGCGTGGTGGTCATGCTCTACAGCGCCGCGGGCCGGCGTTTCGCGCCATGGCTTACGCTGACCTGGCTGCTGCTGCCGCAGATCATGATCGCGTGGATGATCTCGCAGACCGAGGGCGTGGAGTCGCCTTATTACGTTGGCCTCAATCTCGCGATCTTCGCCTCGGGCATCGCACTGCCGTTCGGGCTGTGGCAAAACCTGGTGTTCGGCCTGCTTTCGTACCTGCTGTACGCGGCGGCCTGCCTGCTGCACCACGGCGGCATCGATCCGGTAGGTACCTTCATCGTCAATTCGCTGTTCCTGCTGTTTGCGGCGGCCGCCAGCGGGGTCTATACCTTTTTCAACGAGCGCGCGCGCTTCATGCTGTTCCGGCTCAAGGCCGAGGTGGCCGAGAAGAACGCCGAACTCGAAGTCATCAACCGCAAGCTCGTAGATATCAAAGGCCAGATGCTGCAGCAGGAAAAGATGGCCGCCATCGGTACGCTCGCGGCCGGCCTGCTGCATGAGGTCAACAACCCGGTCAACTTCTGTCTGATGGCGATCGAGGTGGCCATGGAAGAGCCGCAGGCCAAGGAAAACCCGTCGCTCGAAGAGTGCCTGGTCGATGCCAAGCAGGGCATGCAGCGCATCCAGCATATCGTGTCGGACCTGAAGACATTTGCGTACCGCAAGCCTGGTGCCGAGGTCGAAGGCACGCCGTTCCTGTTCGAAAAGGCGCTGGATTCGTCGATCCGCCTCACGGCCCACGAACTGCGCGGCGTGAAGGTGACGCGCGAGCTGCCGGACGACACCCTCGTGCTCGGCGACGAAGCTGCTGTCATCGGCGTGCTGATCAACCTGTTCTCGAACGCCGCGCTGGCGATGCGCAAGGCAGGCACGGCGGCGCCCGCGATCCATACCACGGTCAAGTGGATGGAGAACCGGCTCCATGTGCGCGTGCAGGACAATGGCCCGGGCATCGCGGAAGAGAACATCGCACGGGTGTTCGAGCCGTTCTTTACCACGCGCGACGTGGGCCAGGGACTGGGGCTCGGCCTGTCGATCAGCTACGCGGTGATCGAACGGCATGGCGGCCAGCTCATCGTCGAGAGCGAATTCGGCCACTGGGCCGCCTTCAGCTTCGACCTGCCGCGCGCGGAGTGACACGGCCATGACAGAAGCCCAGCAGGCACGGCCCGCCGTGCTCTACGTCGACGATGAAGATATGGCGCGCAAGTACTTTGCGCGCGCCGTCGGCAACGAGTACGAAGTGCTGACCGCCGCCGGCGCCGACGAAGCCATCGGCATGCTGCGTGCCGCCGGTACGCGTACGGTCATCCTGGTGACCGACTTCCGCATGCCGGGGCGCGACGGCGGGGACCTGCTGCGCCAGGTGGCCGAGGAATTCCCCCAGATCGTGCGCATCCTCGTCACGGCCTATGCCGACAAGGACGTGCTGCTGCAGACTGTCAATTCCGGCGAGGTGTTCCGCATCCTGGAGAAGCCGCTCAGCGTCGGCGATGTGCGCAACGTGCTGCGCCTGGCCGTGGAGCGCTCCCGCGAGCGGACCCTGCGGCAGCAGCGCCTGATGGCCATCGACGAGACGCTGGCGTTCCTGGCCCATGAACTGAACACGCCGCTGGCGGCCATCGCCAATTTCGCGCGCGGTATCGAAGGCCGCGTGGCAGCCGAATACAGTGCCCAGCGGCAGGGCGAGATCGGACAGGCAGCCACCGCGATGCACGACAACGCGCAGTATTGCCTCGCGGTGTTGTCGTCGTTCCTGCAATCCGTGCGCAGCAGCGCGGGCAGCGCGCCGACGCGTCAGGAGCCCGCCGCCGACGTGAGCGCGGGCGCGCTGGTCGCATCGCTGCTCGATACCTATCCGTTTGCCGGCGATCAGCGCAACTGGGTACAGGTCGAGATGCACGGCGACTTCCCGGTACAGACCTTGCCCAACTGCGTGGCGCTGGTGCTGTCGTCGGTGATGAGCAATGCGCTGCGCGCACTCGGCGACACCAGTGTGCCAAACCTGCGCTTTGTCGTGGTCGCGCAGCCGCGGCAGGAGATCCGCATCAGCGACAACGGTCCGGGGATTCCGCCCGAAGTGATGGACCGCCTGCTCGTGGATCCCGTCACTACTCACGCGGGGGCCGGCGGCAGTGGCCTCGGCATGATTTTCTGCAACCGCGTCATGCAGTCGTTTGGCGGCGGCATCCGGATCGCCTCAGCGTCCGGAGCCGGCACGACGGTGACGCTGGACTTCCCAAATTTCAAGAATCGAATGCACAGGAGTGACCGATGAGCGAACCGAATGCCACCCAGGCACCACCCCCGGCGATTCTGTTCGTCGACGACGAAGCCACAGCCGTCAAATACTTCCATCGCGCGATCGGCGCCCTGGCCCCGGTGGTGACGGCCGGCTCCGTGGAGGAGGGCAAGACGCTGCTCGAGGCGCACGCCGACAGCCTCGCGGTGCTGGTGTCGGACCAGCGCATGCCCGGCGAGTACGGCAATGAACTGCTGCGCCATGCGCGCGAGCGCTATCCGCATATCGTGCGGATCCTGACCACGGCATACTCGGAACTCGACCAGACCGTGGAAGCGGTCAACCAGGGCCAGATCCACCGCTACATCAAAAAGCCGTGGGACATCACCGCGCTGCGCATGGAACTGAAGCAGGCGCTGGAGATGGCCGGCCTGCGCAAGGAGCGCGACCAACTCGTGCGCGAAAAGCTGAGCGTGCTGCAGACGCAGACCGTGGCAACGCGCATCGGGATGATTCACGCGCTGTGCGCGAGCCTGATTGGCCCTGGCCGTTTCCAGCCCGTGGAAACCTACCTGGCCGCAACCGAATTGGCGGGCGCGCGCAATGCCGAGCCTGACTGGCAGCGTATGGACTACGCCGACCTTGTGCGCGCCGAGAGCGAACGCAGCGGCAGCTTCGGCCATGCGGTAGCGACGCAGCTTGCGGGTTTGCGCGGACGCTATGCGGGGCGCGGCGCCGCGGACGCGGTACAGGTCATTGCCGAATCGCTCGGCGATGGTACCGTGCGCCGCGACGGCGAAGCGGTGGTATGGACCTCGCCGTCTGCGCTCAGCGAGTTCGTGGCGAAGCCGGTTGGTGAAGCGGTGTCGGCCCAGCATGCGACATGGCTGGCGTGCCTGCTGTGGCTTGAGGAAGTCGGCGGCGCGCTGCGCTTCGCGCGAGAAGGCGATGCCATTGCGTGCCGTGTCGGCGAACGCGCGGCCAGCTTTTCGACGGACCGTCTGGCGATCTGGATCGAGCGGTTTTCTGAATTGGCTTGAGCGACTTGCTACCGCGGGCAACAAAAAAGCGCACCGGCTGGTGCGCTTTTTTATTTGGACATCAGGCCGGCTTCAGGCCTGCGCCCCGAAGTTCGGATCATCGCGATCCGTACCACCAGCCTTCTTCTCGCCTTTGATCAGGTCCTCGCGCTTGACACCGAACCACATGGCCAACGCCGCGGCAACGAACACCGACGAGTAGATGCCGAACAGGATACCGACCGTCAGCGCGAGCGCGAAGTAGTGCAGGGTGGGGCCGCCGAAGAAGAACATCGACAGCACCATCATTTCGGTCGAGCCGTGGGTGATGATGGTCCGCGACATCGTGCTCGTAATGGCGTGGTCGATGACTTCGTGCGTGGTCATCTTGCGGTACTTGCGGAAGGCTTCGCGGATCCGGTCAAAGATCACGACGGATTCGTTCACCGAGTATCCGAGCACCGCCAGGATGGCCGCCAGCACCGACAGCGAGAATTCCCACTGGAAGAACGCGAAGAAGCCCAGGATGATCACCACGTCGTGCAGGTTGGCGATGATGCCCGCCACCGCGAACTTCCACTCGAAGCGGAACGACAAGTAGATCACGATGCCGATGACCACGCACAGCAGCGCCAGCAGGCCATCGGTCGCCAGTTCCTTGCCGACCTGTGGGCCGACGAACTCGACGCGTTGCAGCTTCACGTCAGGCGTGGCGGCCTGCAGTGCGCCCATGACCTGTTCGCTCTGCTGGGCCGACGTCACTTGCTTGCCGTCCGGACCCTTCTGCAGCGGCAGGCGGATCATGACGTCGCGCGAGGTGCCGAAGTTCTGCACCTGCACGTCGGTATAGCCGAGCTTGCCCACCTGGCCGCGGATCTTTTCGAGATCGGCGGCCTGCTGGTAGTTGACCTCCATCACCGTACCGCCGGTGAATTCGATCGACAGGTGCAAGCCCTTGTGCCACAGGAAGAATACGGCCGCGGCAAACGTCAGGAAGGAGACCACGTTGAAGATCAACGCGTGCTTCATGAACGGAATGTCGCGCCGGATGCGGAAGAATTCCATGATGTTGTCCTGATGAATCGGTGCTTACTTGGCGACCGGGGAGTCCGCACCCGGTTTCCAGATCTGGCCGATGGCCACGCTCTGCAGCTTCTTCTTGCGGCCGTACCAGAGGTTGACCAGGCCGCGGTTGAAGAACACCGCCGAGAACATCGAGGTCAGGATGCCCAGGCAGTGCACCACGGCAAAGCCGCGCACCGGGCCGGAGCCGAAGGCCAGCAGCGCCAGGCCCGCGATCAGCGTGGTGACGTTGGAGTCCAGGATGGTGGCCCAGGCGCGTTCGAAGCCGACGGCGATGGCCATCTGCGGCGAAGCACCCGCGCGTAGTTCCTCGCGGATACGTTCGTTGATCAGCACGTTCGCGTCGATGGCCATACCCAGCACCAGCGCGATAGCGGCAATACCTGGCAGCGTGAGCGTGGCCTGCAGCATCGACAGCACAGCGATCAGCAGCAGCAGGTTGATGCCTAGCGCCGCGACCGAGAACACGCCGAACAGCATGTAGTACAGCACCATGAACAAGGTGATGGCACCGAAGCCGTAAGCCACCGAGTCAAAGCCCTTCTGGATGTTGTCCGCGCCCAACGACGGGCCGATCGTGCGTTCCTCGATGATCTCCATCGGCGCGGCCAGCGAGCCGGCGCGCAGCAGCAGCGCGAGGTCGTTGGCGGCTTCGGTCGAGTAGGAGCCGGTGATCTGGAAGCTCGAGCCGAGTTCGGACTGGATCGTCGCGACCGTCAGCACCTCGCCCTTGCCCTTTTCGAACAGCACGATGCCCATCGGCTTGCCGATGTTCTCGCGCGAGACGTCGCGCAGCACGCGGCCGCCCTGGGCGTCGAGCTTGATGTTGACCGACGGGCGCTGGTTCTGGTCGAAGCCGGCCGATGCGCTTTCGATGCGGTCGCCGGTGAAGATGACTTGCTTCTTCAGCACGACCGGGGCGCCGTTGCCTTGCGTGAACAGCTCGCTGCCGAACGGAACCGGGTCGCCTGCGCGCGGGTTGCGCGGCGCGTCCGGATCGGCCAGGCGGGCTTCCAGCGTGGCGGTGCGGCCGATGATGTCCTTGGCCTTGGCGGTGTCCTGCACGCCAGGCAGCTGGACCACGATGCGGTCGGCGCCTTGCTGCTGGATCACCGGCTCGGCCACGCCGAGTTCGTTCACGCGGTTGTGCAGCGTGGTGATGTTCTGCTTGACGGCGGCGTCCTGCACGGCCTTGCGGGCGGCTTCGGTGAAGGTGCCGACCACGTTGTTGCCGTCCATCGCGAAGGCGAGTTCGCGCAGGTTGTCGGCCAGGATACCGCGCGCGCGGTTGGCGTCGTCGGCATTGTTGAAGCGCACGGTCAGCTTGTCGCCGTCGCGGTCGATGCCGCCGTGGCGCACGTTCTTGTCGCGCAGCAGGGTGCGGGCATCGCCCGCCAGGCTGTCGAGCTTCTTGTCGACGGCACCCTTCATGTCGACCTGCAGCAGGAAGTGCACGCCGCCGCGCAGGTCCAGGCCCAGGTACATTGGCAGCGCATGCATCGCGGTCAGCCAGCGCGGCGAGCCGGAGAGCAGGTTCAGCGCGACCACGTAAGTCGGATCGGCAGCGTCCGGATTGAGCGCGCGCGACAAGACGTCCTTGGCCTTGAGCTGGTCGTCGGTGGTACGGAAGCGCGCCTTGACCGAGCCGGACTGGCCCGATACATCGAAGAACACGCCGTCAGGCTGGAGCTGGTTCTGGGCCAGGATTTCCTCCACATGCTTTTGCATGGAGAGGTCCACCTTGACCGTGGCCTTTCCCGAGGAGACCTGCACGGCAGGCGCCTCGCCGAAGAAGTTCGGCAGGGTATAGATGATGCCGATGGCCAGGGCCACCAGGATCACGACATATTTCCAAAGCGGATAACGATTCATCTCTGGCCAGTCATTCTGCGGTTGGCGGGTCCGCCGGGAGCCTTGGAGGCACTCCGTCGGGGCCGGACCGGTTGGCAAACAGCCGCCTGGCCGCCACGAAGGGTCCTTTACAGGCCTTCGGGCTGATCAGGCGGCTGCCAGGGCATGCACAAGGCGGCACGCCGGAACAAGACAAAGGGCAGTGTCGCGAACAGGAATCAGAGCGACTTCAGCGAGCCCTTCGGCAGTACCGTGGTCACGGCGTTCTTCTGCACGGTGATTTCGGTGCCCGGGGCGATTTCCAGGCTCACGTACTGGTCGGTCACCTTGGTGACCTTGCCCAGGATGCCGCCGGCCGTGACGACTTCGTCGTTCTTGGCCAGTGCTTCCATCATTGCCTTGGCTTCCTTCTGGCGCTTCATCTGCGGGCGGATCATGATGAACCACAGCACGCCAAACATCAGGATGATGGGCAGGAAGCTCATCAGGCCACCCGCTGCGCCGCCGACACCGGCGGTCTGGGCGAATGCGTTAGAAATCAGCACGTTGATTCTCCGTCACAAAAGTCATTCAAGTAATCGACCATTCTATCACCCGTGCAAGGCCGGCCCTGGCATTCTAGGGCGGGAATCCGGGTTTGTTCGGGGTGCGTTGCGGGCGACTTGGCGCAGATGCGCGACAGACCCGTCGCCCGGTATTCGACCGCGCCGCGTCGGAAAGTTCGCGGCTCAGCGCGTGCCGCGCGCGCGGTCGCTGGCGAACTGGCGGCGGAAGTCGCTGAAGCGGTGCTGCTCGATGGACTCGCGCACCTCGCGCATGAGCTGCAGGTAGTAGTGCAGGTTGTGAATCGTGTTCAGGCGTGCGCCAAGAATTTCGCCGACACGGTGCAGATGGTGCAGGTACGCGCGCGAGAAATTGCGGCAGGTGTAGCACGCGCAGCTTTCGTCGAGCGGGCGCGGGTCATTGCGGTGCGCAGCGTTTCGGATCTTGACGTCGCCGTAGCGCGTGAACAGCCAGCCGTTGCGCGCGTTGCGGGTCGGCATCACGCAATCGAACATGTCGACGCCAGCCGCCACGCCCGCCACCAGATCTTCCGGCGTGCCGACGCCCATCAGGTAATGCGGCTTGTCGGCCGGCAGGCGCGGCGCCACGTGCTCGAGCACGCGCATCATGTCTTCCTTTGGCTCGCCCACCGACAGGCCGCCAATCGCGAAGCCATGGAAATCCAGTTCGGACAGGCCCGCCAGCGATTCATCACGCAGGTCCTCGAACATGCCGCCCTGGACGATGCCGAACAGCGCGTTCGGGTTGGCCAGCCGCTCGAACTCGTCGCGCGAGCGCTTGGCCCAGCGCAGGCTCATGCGCATCGATTTGGCCGCCTCTTCATGCGTGGCGGGGCGGCCTTCGATCTCGTACGGCGTGCATTCATCGAACTGCATGACGATGTCGGAGTTCAGCGTGCGCTGGATCTGCATCGAAATCTCGGGCGACAGGAACAGCTTGTCGCCGTTGACGGGCGACGCGAACGTGACGCCATCTTCAGTGATCTTGCGCAGGTCGCCGAGCGAAAACACCTGAAAGCCGCCAGAGTCGGTCAGGATCGGCTTGTCCCAGCCGATGAAGCGGTGCAGGCCCTCATGCGTGTTCACCACGTCCAGCCCCGGGCGCAGCCACAGGTGGAAAGTGTTGCCCAGGATGATCTCCGCGCCGATCTCGTTGAGTTCCAGCGGCGACATGGCCTTGACCGAGCCATAGGTGCCGACCGGCATGAAGATGGGCGTTTCGACCACGCCGTGGTTCAGCGTGACCCGGCCGCGTCGTGCGTTGCCGTCGGTAGTGATGAGTTCGAAATTGAGCATGGCGGGATTCGGTTCGGCTTCAGGCGTTACTGGCGGGTCAGCAACATGGCATCGCCGTAGCTGAAGAAACGATAGCGCGCCTCGACCGCATGGCGGTACGCGGCGCGGATGGCTTCCACGCCGGCCAGCGCCGAGACCAGCATCAGAAGCGTCGACTTGGGCAGGTGGAAGTTGGTGATCAGGGCATCGACGAGCCGGAACTGGTAGCCCGGCGTGATGAAGATGTCGGTGTCGCCATTGCCGGCTTCGAGCGTGCCGTCGGGCTTGGCGGCCGATTCCAGTGCCCGCAGCGAGGTCGTGCCCACCGCAATGACACGGCCGCCGCGCTTGCGCGTTTCGCGAACGGCATCGGCCAGTTCCGGCGAAATCGCGTACCACTCGGAGTGCATCTTGTGTTCGGCGATGTTCTCGGTGCGTACCGGCTGGAAGGTGCCAGCGCCGACATGCAGCGTCAGGAACGCACGCCGCACGCCGGCGGCGTCGAGCCGCGCGAACAGTGCATCGTCGAAATGGAGGCCGGCCGTCGGCGCGGCCACGGCGCCGGGATTGCGCGCGTAAACGGTCTGGTAGCGGGTTTCGTCGTAGGCGTCGGGATCGTGCGTGATGTACGGCGGCAGCGGCAGGCGGCCGTACTGCTCGATCAGGTCCAGCGCGGGCGCGGGAAAGCGCAGCGTGAAGAACTGGTCGACGCGCGGGCCGACGGTGACAGCGAACGCGTCTTCGGCGAGGTGCAGCAGGCTGCCCTCGGCGGGCGTTTTCGATGCGCGCACCTGGGCCAGCACGGTGTGCGTATCGAGCACGCGCTCGACCAGCACCTCGACCTTGCCGCCGCTCGGCTTCTGGCCGAAGAAGCGCGCCTTGATCACGCGGGTATCGTTGAAGACCAGCAAATCTTCGGGCTTCAGGTACCCGATGATGTCGCTGAACGCGCGGTCGACGAGCCGGATGGCATCGGGCTGCTCGCCTGGCGCGAGGCGCTCGACCACGAGCAGCCGGCTCGCACTGCGGTCGGGCAGCGCGCTCTGTGCAATCAGTTCGGGTGGCAGCGGAAAGTCGAAATCGGACAGCGTCAACATGGGGAAACGGCAATGCCCCGGCAAGGCGCCGCGCGGAGCGGCAACCGGGATAGGTACAATCGGCGAATCCGATATTGTAAGGCTTGGGCGCCAGGCGCCGCCCGGCCCGGTGTGATCCCCCTTATTTCTCCGCCCGCCCGATTACCGATGCCCGGAACCGCCACCGAACCCACCGAGGACAAAGCCGAAGCCCCCGACTCAGCGCCGTCCGCGAAGGCCAAGGCAGCGGGCAAGGCTGGGAGCAAGGCGACGGGCAAGGACAGCAAGCCATCGTCCGCCGTCGCGCGGCTCGCCAAGATGGGGCTGCGGCGCAGCGTCGACCTCGTGCTGCATCTGCCGATGCGCTACGAGGACGAAACCACGCTGATGCCGATCGCTGAAGCCATCCGCCGCTCCGGGCTCGGCCAGCCGGCACAGGTCGAAGGCGAAGTGATTTCCAATGAAGTCACGTTCCGCCCGCGTCGCCAGCTCGTCGTGAAGATCGCTGACGACAGCGGCGAACTCACGCTGCGCTTCCTGAATTTCTACGGCAGCCAGACCAAGCAGATGGAAGAGGGCGTGCGCCTGCGCGTGCGCGGCGAAGTCCGCGGCGGCTTCTTCGGGGCCGAGATGGTGCACCCGACGGTGCGGCCGGTCGCACCGGATGAGCCCTTGCCAGACCGGCTCACGCCCGTCTATCCCGCCACGGCCGGTATTTCGCAAGCCTATCTGCGCAAAGCCATCTCCGGCGCGCTAGCGCGTACGCCCTTGCCCGAGACGCTGCCCCCCGCCGTGCTCGAAGGCCCGGTCGCAAAGCTAAAGCTGCGCCCGCTCGCCGAATCCCTGCGCCTGCTGCATACGCCGCCACCGCAGGAAAGCGAGGCGGCACTGGCCGACCGGTCGCATCCGGCCTGGCAGCGCATCAAGTTTGATGAACTGCTCGCTCAGCAGATTTCCTTGCGGCGTGCCCACGAGGCGCGGCGCGAAAAGAACGCGCCATCGATGCCCCGGCAGGAAGGCGGCCTGCTCACGCGCTTCCTGGCCGCACTGCCGTTCCGCCTGACCGGCGCCCAGCAGCGCGTCGTCGAGGAAATCGCGGCCGACATGACCGCGCAGCACCCGATGCACCGTCTGCTGCAGGGCGACGTGGGCAGCGGCAAGACCATCGTCGCGGCGCTGGCCGCGTGCCAGGCCATCGACGCCGGCTACCAGGCCGCGATCATGGCGCCGACGGAAATCCTGGCCGAGCAGCACTATCGCAAGCTGTCGGCGTGGCTCGAGCCGCTGGGCGTGCCGGTGGTATGGCTCGCCGGCAGCCTCAAGGCGCGCGAGAAGCGCGAGGCCGTGGCTCGCGTGGAGTCAGGGGAAGCGCGGCTAGCCATCGGCACGCATGCGCTGATCCAGGACACCGTGCGCTTCGCCAGGCTGGGCTTGTCAGTGGTGGACGAGCAGCACCGCTTCGGCGTCGCGCAGCGGCTGGCGTTGCGTGGCAAGGCCGGCAGCGCGGAGCCTGCTCAAACTGCCCCGGACACCGTCCCGCACCAGCTGATGATGTCGGCCACGCCGATTCCCCGCACGCTGGCCATGACGTATTACGCCGACCTCGACGTATCCGTGATCGACGAATTGCCGCCGGGCCGCACGCCGATCGTCACGCGCCTGGTCAATGACGAGCGGCGTGACGAAGTCATCGACCGTATCCACCATGCCGCCGCAGAAGGGCGCCAGGTCTACTGGGTCTGCCCGCTGATCGAGGAAAGCGAAGCCCTGCAGCTCCAGACCGCGGTGGAAACCTATGAAACGCTGGTCGCCGCGCTGCCGGACCTGCGCGTCGGCCTGGTCCACGGCCGCCTGCCGCCGGCCGAGAAGGCGTCCGTGATGGACGATTTCAGCGCCAACCGCCTGCAGGTGCTGGTGGCGACGACGGTGATCGAAGTCGGCGTAGATGTACCCAATGCCTCGTTGATGGTGATCGAGCATGCCGAGCGTTTCGGCCTCGCGCAGCTCCACCAGTTGCGCGGCCGCGTCGGGCGGGGCACCGCGGAGTCCGTCTGCCTGCTGATGTACCAGGCGCCGCTGTCGCCCACGGCGCGCGAGCGCCTTGCGACCATGCGCGAGACGACCGACGGCTTCGAGATCGCGCGGCGCGACCTCGATATCCGCGGGCCAGGCGAATTTCTCGGTGCGCGACAGTCCGGTGAAGCGATGCTTCGCTTCGCCGACCTGAACACCGATGCGTGGCTCGTCGAATATGCTCGGGAAGCCGCACAGGTGATGCTTGCGCAGTTTCCTGAGGCGGTGGAGGCGCATCTGTCGCGCTGGCTCGGCGGGCGCGAGCACTACCTGAAGGCCTGAGCTACGGCTCTTTTTGACGACGCAGTGGCCTGTTCGCCGCATTCGCGCGGCGTTCTGACAGATTCGGGAATCGAAGGTAAAATCTATCGCCTACCGCACATTGATAAGTCATGACGCTCACCGAACTGAAGTACATCGTCGCCGTGGCGCGAGAGCGCCATTTCGGCCGTGCTGCCGAAGCGTGCTTCGTATCGCAGCCGACCCTGTCGGTGGCGATCAAGAAGCTGGAAGACGAACTCAACGTGCAGATCTTCGAGCGCGGCACCTCGGAGGTCTCCGTGACCTCCGTCGGCGAGCAGATCGTGGCCCAGGCCCAGCGCGTGCTCGAACAGACCATGGCCATCCGCGAGATTGCCAAACAGGGCAAGGACCCGCTGGCCGGTCCGCTGCGAGTCGGTGTGATCTACACGATCGGGCCGTACCTGCTGCCGGCCCTGGTCAAGCAGATGATCGAGAACGTACCGCAGATGCCGCTGATGCTGCAGGAGAACTACACGGTCAAGCTGATCGAACTGCTCAAGCAGGGCGAGATCGATTGCGCGATCATGGCTGAGCCGTTTGCCGATTCCGGTCTCACTGTGCGGCCGCTCTATGACGAACCTTTCGTCGTTGCCGTGCCGCGCGGGCACCAGCTTGCGCAGGTCAGCCATGTTGATCCGGATGAGCTGAAGCAGCAGACCATGCTGCTGCTTGGTAGCGGGCATTGCTTCCGTGATCATGTGCTTGGCGTTTGCCCCGAGCTGTCGCGCTTCTCGCAGGCGTCGGACGGGATCCAGAAGACGTTTGAAGGCTCGTCCCTCGAGACCATTCGCCATATGGTGGCGAGCGGCGTAGGAATAACCGTGCTGCCGCGCACGTCTGTGCCGGATATGAAGGCCAAGGGCGATATGCTGGCCTATGTGCCGTTTGCCGAGCCCGTACCTGACCGGCGCGTGGTATTGGCCTGGCGGAAGAGTTTTACGCGGCTGCCAGCTATGGAGGCGTTGGCGAACGCGGTGGCGGCGTGTGAATTGCCGGGGGTCAGGAAGTTGAATGCCAAGGAGTTGGCTGAGGCGGCTTGACGGGTTGTCGTTCTTGGCGGCGCCGCTATTTCGTCGGCGTAGCCGGCGACCTGCTTGCAGCCGCGTAGAGTCAGGAAATCGGGCGCGGGCGCCTGCCAGGCGCGATCACCACCGCCACCAGAAACCCATACATATCAATTGCCTCGGGGTTTGTCCGGGCTTGCATGGTAATGCAATAATGTCGGGGTTATGCCACCCAGCGCGGGTTGGGCTGCCCTTGGGCGGCGACCCATGCTTTCCCAGTTTTCCGAACGGAGCGTAATCACCATGGCAAAGAAGAATGAGATGAGCGTGAACATCGGCATTTCCGACAAGGACCGCAAGAAGATCGCGGAAGGCCTGTCGAAGCTGCTGGCTGACACCTACACCCTCTACCTCAAGACCCATAACTTCCACTGGAACGTGACGGGTCCCATGTTCAACACGCTGCATCTGATGTTCGAGACGCAGTACAACGAACTGGCGCTGGCCGTCGATTCCATCGCCGAGCGCATCCGCGCGCTGGGCTATCCGGCTCCGGGCACCTACAAGGAATACGCGCGTCTATCGTCGATCCAGGAAGAGGAAGGCGTGCCGGAAGCGACCGAAATGATCCGCAAGCTCGTCGAAGGCCAGGAAGCCGTGGTGCGCACCGCGCGCTCGATCTTCCCGCTGGTCGATGCCGCCAGCGACGAACCGTCGGCCGACCTGCTGACCCAGCGCATGCAGACACACGAAAAGACTGCGTGGATGCTGCGCTCGATGCTGGCCTGATGGCCATCTGATCCCCATGCTGCCCCAACGCGCCGCAACCGTCCTGGCTGCGGCGCGTTTTCGTTCGATGGGCGCTGTCCGTTGAACGCGTGCTCCTCCGATTCCTCTCGCCCCGCTGTCGCCGTGTTGCTTTCCTTCCCCCAAGCTCCCATGTCTGAACGCCTAGCCCTCTATGCGCGCCTGGTGCGCATCGACAAGCCCATCGGCACGCTGCTGCTGCTGTGGCCCACGCTGTGGGCGCTGTGGATGGCGGCCGGTGGCCCACCTGCGCTGAGCGTGTTCTGCATCTTCTTTGCCGGCACGTTCCTGATGCGCTCGGCAGGCTGCGCGATCAACGACTATGCCGACCGCGATTTTGACAAGCATGTGAAACGCACGAAGGAACGCCCGCTGACCGCGGGAAAGATCGCGGCGTGGGAAGCGGTGCTGATTGCCGCCGTGCTCGCGCTGATCGCATTCGCGCTGATCCTGCCGCTGAACAGCCTGACCAAATGGCTCGCGGTGGTGGCTGCCGTGGTAGCTGGCACGTATCCGTTCTTCAAGCGCTTTTTCGCGATTCCGCAGGCTTACCTCGGCATTGCGTTTGGCTTCGGCATTCCGATGGCATTCGCGGCCGTGCAGGATCAGGTGCCGCTGGTGGCGTGGGTGATGTTGCTGGCGAATGTGTTCTGGGCGGTCGCCTATGACACGGCCTACGCGATGGTGGACCGCGACGATGACCTGCTGATTGGCATCAAGACTTCGGCCATCACGTTTGGCCGCTTTGATGTGGCCGCGATCATGCTGTGCTACGCGGCGTTCCTGGTGCTGATGGGCTGGGCAGGCGTGATGCTGTCGCTGGGGTGGCCGTATTGGGTGGGGCTGGCTGCTGCGGCGGTTTGCGCCGGCTATCACTACACGCTGATCCGCGACCGGGATCGCATGCGGTGTTTTGCGGCGTTTCGCCATAACAACTGGCTGGGTGCCTGCGTGTTTGCGGGAACCGCGGTGGCCTACGCGATCCGCTAGGTTTTCTCCCCTCTCCCCTTCACAAGGGAGGGGGGAGCCGGTCTGCTGTATGGCGAGCGCCCTGTCAGATTAAACGCCCGCTCAATCCTTCCCGAACTCTTCCCCCATCTCCTTCCCACGCGCCGCTGCAGCCTGCATGGCGCGCACGAAAGCATCGCCGATTCCAGCGCTTTCCATGGCAGTGAGCGCCGCATACGTCGTGCCACCCTTGGATGTCACCCGCTCGCGCAACGTAGCGACCGGTTCCGTCGATTGCCCGGCCAGCGTGGCTGCCCCGAGGAAAGTCTGCACCGCAAGCTCGCGACCCTGCTGCGTGGTCAGGCCGAGTTCCGTCGCCGCACGTTCCATCGCTTCGATGAAATAGAACACATAAGCCGGACCGCTGCCCGAAATGGCCGTAACCGCGTCGATCTGCTCATCGCCATCGACCCATGCGCTCTTGCCCACGGCTTCCGCCACGGCGGAGGCAATCGCGCGATCGTGTTGCGATAGTCCGGCGGGCGCGGCCAAGCCCGTCATACCCATGCCCGACAGTGCGGGCGTATTCGGCATGGCGCGCACCAGACGCGTGCGGCCGCCCAGCCAGCGCTCCATGTCCTGCAGGCGAATCCCGGCGGCGACGCTGATGATCAGGTTGCCGGCGCCAGTCGCAGGCAGGTGCGGCAGCAAGCTGGCGGCGGCTTCACGGAACTGCTGTGGCTTGACGGCCAGCACCAGGACGTCGGACCCACCGAACGCCGCGTCGGGTGCGCCGGCGACATGCACGCGCAGGTCGCGCACCAGGCGCTGCTGCGCATCGGGGAACGGATCGACCACGCGGATCGAACCGGCGGGCACGCCGCGGGCGATCAGGCCGCTGATCAGCGCGGTGGCCATATTGCCGCCGCCAAGGAAGCCGAAGGTCAGGGTGTCGAGCATGTCAGTCTCTGGCTGGAATGGTGTAGGGAAATGCTGTCGTGGCGCTCAAGCGCGTGCGCCGAAAATGGCCGTGCCGATGCGCACGATGGTGGCGCCTTCTGCGATCGCTGCGTTCATGTCGCCCGACATGCCCATCGACAAGGTGTCGAGCTGCAGGCCTTCGGCCTGCAGCGATTGCAACAGGTTGCGCATGGCGGTGAATGGCTCGCGCTGTGCCGCAGGATCGGTCGCCGGTTCGGGAATCGCCATCAGCCCGCGCAGCCGCAGGCCGGGCAGGGCGGCTACGGCGCGAGCCAGTTCCGGCACCTCGCCGGGGGCTACGCCGCTCTTGCTTGCCTCGTTGCTGATATTCACCTGGATGCAGACCTGCAGCGGCGCCATGCCGGCCGGGCGCTGTTCCGACAGCCGTTGTGCGATCTTGAGGCGATCGAGCGCATGCACCCAGTCAAAATGCTCGGCGACGAGACGCGTCTTGTTGCTTTGCAGCGGCCCGATGAAATGCCATGTGATCTGGCTGCGCAGGTCGGCCAGCGCGACGATCTTTTCCACGCCTTCCTGCACGTAGTTTTCGCCAAAAGCGCGCTGTCCGGCCTCGAATGCCTCGCGCACGATGCCAGGCGCGACAGTCTTGGAAACGGCCAGCAGCGCCACCTCTTCGGGCGTCCTTCCGGCTTGTTGTGCCGCCGCCGCGATGCCGCGGTACACAGCTTGCAAGTTGGCGGCAATTACAGACATAATCCGGCGGACATACAGAAGAAGTAAAAAGAAGTACTAAAAGTACTGCATACAATTAATCGGGTGGGGTCATTATAGATGGACATCGCGCAGCTATTGGCTTTCGCAGTCAAGAACAAGGCGTCCGATTTGCATCTCTCGGCGGACATGCCGCCGATGGTACGTATCCACGGCGACATGCGGCGCATCAATGTCGCGTCCATGGCGCACAAGGACGTCCACGCCATGGTGTACGACATCATGAGCGACTCCCAGCGCAAGGTTTACGAAGAACGGCTCGAGATCGATTTCTCGTTTGAGATCGGCGGCCTGTCGCGTTTCCGGGTCAACGCCTACAACACGCAACGCGGCGCGGCCGCGGTGTTCCGTACGATTCCCTCGAAGGTTCTCACGCTTGAAGAGCTGCGCGCGCCGGCGGTGTTCGCCGACCTGTGCATGAAGCCGCGTGGCCTGGTGCTGGTGACCGGGCCGACCGGCTCGGGCAAGTCGACCACGCTCGCGGCAATGGTCGATCACCGCAACGAAAACGACATGGGCCACATCCTCACGGTGGAAGACCCGATCGAATTCGTGCACCAGTCGAAGAAGAGCCTGATCAACCAGCGCGAACTCGGTCCGCACACGCATTCGTTTGCCAACGCGCTGCGTTCGGCACTGCGTGAAGACCCGGACGTGATCCTCGTCGGCGAATTGCGCGATCTTGAAACCATCCGCCTCGCGCTGACCGCGGCGGAAACCGGCCACCTGGTTTTCGGCACGCTGCACACGAGTTCCGCGGCCAAGACCATCGACCGTGTGGTAGACGTGTTCCCGCCCGAAGAGAAGGACATGGTGCGCACAATGCTGTCCGAATCGCTCGAGGCGGTGATCTCGCAGACGCTGCTCAAGACGCGCGACGGCAATGGCCGTACCGCGGCGCACGAGATCATGATCGCCACGCCCGCGATCCGCCATCTGATCCGCGAGAACAAGATTGCACAGATGTACTCGATGATGCAGACCAGCAGCGGCCTGGGCATGCAGACGCTGGACCAGTGCCTGTCGGACCTGATCAAGCGCAGCCTGATCAGCTACAGCGACGCGCGCGCCATCGCCAAGAACCCGGACGCCTTCATGGGCTGAGTCCCGCGCCGTGCCGTGCCGCGCCGTGCGCGCGGCCGCCGTTCCGCTCCATCCGCCCAATTCGTCCATTCAGCAGGACCACGCCATGCTCGACCGCGAATCCGCCGCCAAGTACATCAACGACCTGCTCGAGCTTATGGTGAGCAACCGCGGGTCGGACCTGTTCATCACCTCCGACTTTCCGCCGGCTATCAAGGTCGATGGCAAGATCACGCCCGTCTCGCAGCAGCCGCTGAATCCTACGCAGGCGCTGGGCCTGGTGCGTTCGATCATGAACGAGCGCCAGGTCAAGGAGTTCGACGACAGCCGTGAATGCAACTTCGCCATCTCGGCGCCCAAGGCCGGCCGCTTCCGCGTATCGGCCTTTATCCAGCAGGGCAAGGCCGGCATGGTGGTGCGGACCATCAACACGCGCATTCCGTCGGTGTCGGACCTTGACTTGCCGCCCACGCTTCACGAGATCGTCATGTCCAAGCGCGGCCTGGTGATCGTGACCGGCGCCACGGGCTCGGGCAAGTCGACCACGCTCGCGGCGATGCTCGATCACCGCAATGCGCATTCGTACGGCCACATCATCACCATCGAGGACCCGATCGAATACGTGCATGCGCACCAGAACTGCGTCGTCACACAGCGCGAGGTGGGCATCGATACCGAGTCCTGGCATGTGGCGCTGAAGAACACCCTGCGCCAGGCGCCCGACGTGATCCTGATCGGCGAAATCCGCGATCGCGAGACCATGGAATACGCGATGCAGTACGCGGAAACCGGCCACCTGTGCCTGGCCACGCTGCACGCCAACAACGCCAACCAGGCGATCGACCGTATTGTCAACTTCTTCCCGGAAGAGAAGCGCCAGCAGTTGCTGATCGACCTGTCGCTGAACCTGAAGGCCATGGTGTCGCAGCGGCTGCTGCCGCGAGCGGGCCGCAAGGGGCGTGTGCCGGCCGTCGAAATCATGATCGGCACGCCGCTGGTGGCCGACCTTATCTTCAAGGGCGAGATCCACGAACTCAAGGAAGTGATCAAGAAATCGCGCGAGCAGGGCATGATTTCGTTCGACCAGGCGTTGTTCGACCTGCACGAAAGCGGCAAGATCACGTATGAGGACGCGCTGCGCAATGCCGATTCGCTCAATGACCTTCGGCTGATGATCAAGCTGCACAGTGCGACCAGGAAGGACAGCGATTTGGGTGCCGGCACCGAGCACTTGAACGTTATCTGATCCGCGCGTCCGTTCCAGGAGCCAAGTCCGCATGAGCAATGTCTACCAGTTCGAAGCCAAGTCCCTCGCGGGGCAGCCCGTGCCGCTGTCGCAGTTCCGCGGCAAGGTACTGCTGATCGTCAACACCGCCAGCGAATGCGGCTTTACGCCGCAGTACGCGGGCCTGCAGGCCCTGCACGACGCGTACGCCGCGCGCGGACTCGAAGTGCTGGGATTCCCGTGCAACCAGTTCGGCAAGCAGGAGCCAGGCGACGCGCAGCAGATCGGCCAGTTCTGCGAATCGCGCTTCAGCGTCAAGTTTCCGATGTTCGCCAAGATCGACGTGAAGGGGCCTGACGCGCACCCGCTATACCAATGGCTCACCAGCGCGAAGCGCGGCGTGCTCGGCACGCAGGCAATCAAGTGGAATTTCACCAAGTTCCTGCTGCGCCGTGACGGCACGGTCTACAAGCGCTACGGGTCGATCACCAAGCCGGAAGAGATCCGCGCGGATATCGAAACGCTGCTGGCCGATCCGGCTGCCTGAAACACGCTATACGCCACTGGCCCGCACCGCGCGCAGAAAGCCGTTGAGCGAGCGGTCCGGCGTTTCGTGGAAGCGGTCGTCGAGCATGCGGATTTCGCGGCAGCGGTCCAGGCGAAAACTGCGGTAGTCGGTGCGCGTCGTGCACCATGCCGCCAGCAGCCATGCATTGCCCCAGAAAAACAGGCCGAGCGGCTGCACCACGCGTTCGGTGATGCGCTGTTCGGCATCACAATAGTCAAGCAGCAGAAGCCTTTGCGACCCAAGCGCGCCGTGCACGACGTCGAATGCCTCACGTACCTGCGCGCGATTGACATACTCCGGCGCGAACACGCGGCTTTGCTGCGCAGCTAGCCGGCGTGGCGGCGGCAGAGCTGCCATCAGCTTTTCCAGCGCGGGGTCGGCGGCGGCCGCGAGCGCACCACCGCCCCAGGCCTTGAGCAGGCGAAGGCCGGCCACCAGCGCTTCGACTTCGAGGGCGGTGAACATCAGCGGCGGGACATCGAAATCGGCACGCAGCCGATAGCCAATACCGGCCTCGCCCTCGACCGGCACGCCCGACAGCGACAGCGCCTGGATATCACGGTAGACCGTGCGCTCGGACACGCCGAGCCGCTGCGCGAGCAACGCCGCCGTGGTCAGGCGGCGCCCGCGCAGGACCTGGACGATCTGGAACAGGCGGTCGGCGCGGCGGCTCATCGGTCCTCCGGTATGGCGGGCATTAGCCCGTGAACGGCTCGTGCAGGCCGATGCGGTTGCCCTCGCTGTCGGCGATATGCGCGATGCGGCCGATGTCGCCGGGCAGCTGGAGCGGACCGAACACGGTCTTGCCGCCCGCGTGGGCCACGCGCTGCAGCAGCGCATCGAGCCCTGGCGCGTGCAGATAAGGCACCGGGCCGTAGTGCTGGCTGGGCCGGTAGCCTTCGCCGGCCACGAGCGCGCCGCCGGGATCTGGGTTCGGGAACACCGCCATGTCGACCTGGCTCATGGTTTCGCGCTTGAGCGTCGTTTGGAATACCTGCTCGTAGAAGTGGATCGCACGATGCATATCGACGACGGGGATCTCCAGCCAGTTGATCAGACCGTTGCTCATGATGGACTCCTTGGTCACGGGGAAAAGGAGTCCGCATCTTGCGCGGGGCCTGCTGACAGCGTCCTGTCAGGAGCGTGTCAGCACGTTCAGTGGGGCATCCAGGCCGCCAGCACCGGCACCATGATGGCTGTCAGCACGCCGTTGAGTCCCATGCCGAGCGCGGCGAATGCACCGGCTTCCTGGTTCACCTGGAATGCGCGCGCGGTGCCGATGCCGTGCGCCGCCACGCCAGTGGCGAAACCACGCACCGTGTAGTCGCGGACGCGCAGCAGGTTCAGCAGGCTGGTTGCGCTGACTGCGCCGATGATGCCGGTGGCCATCACCAGCACTGCGGTCAGCGAAGGCAGCCCGCCGATCTTCTCGGCTACGCCCATGGCGATCGGGATCGTCACCGACTTCGGTGCGAGCGACAGCACCGTCTCGCGCGATGCGCCGAGCAGCCATGCAATGCCGACCGCCGATACCACCGCGACCAGCGATCCGGCGACGAGGCCTACCAGCAGCGGGAACACATGCGTGCGCAGCTTGGGCAGTTGCAGGTAGAGCGGCACGGCCAGCGCCACGGTGGCGGGGCCGAGCAGGAAGTGCACGAACTGCGCACCATCGAAGTAGGTCTTGTACGGCGTGCCCGTGACTGTCAGCACCGTGACCAGCAGCGCCACGGCGATCATCACCGGGTTGGCCAGCGGCGAGAAACGCGAGCGCTCGTAGATGCGGAACGCGAACACATAGGCCAGCAGCGTTGCGGTCAGCCCGACCAGCGGGCTCGCGGCAAGGTAGACCCAGATCTCGTTGAGGCGGGGCGTCATCATGCTTGTTCTCCGCTGTGGTCGGCAGCATTGGCAGCCTGCGCGGCGGGCGCCTTGGGCTTGCGCATCAGCATGCGCGTGACCACGGCGGTGGTCGCGATGGCGAGCCAGGTCGATACCACGAGTGCGATCAGGATTGGCATCCACTCGCCTTCGATGCGGTTCGCGTGGACCATGATGCCGACGCCGGCCGGCACGAACAGCAGCGACAGGTGCTTGAGCAGTTCGCTGGTCGTGCCCTGGATGATGGGCAGCAGGCGGTCGTCGAAGACGAGCCAGCCGAACAGCATGATCATGCCCAGCACGGGGCCGGGCACGGGCAGGCGCAGCGCGTAGCTGACCACCTCGCCGACGGATTGGAAAACCAGGAGGATGGCAAAGGTCTGGAGCATGAGGGCGTCTTGGTTGTACTGTTTATCCCCGCTCCCGCAAGCGGGAGCGGGGAGACAACCACGCCCCGGGGCTGTTCAGCCCAGCATCTTGTCCACCAGTTCGATCCAGTGCACGACCGGCGTTTCAGTGCCGCCCTGCAGGTGGGTGATGCAGCCGATATTGGCCGACACGATGGCTTCGGGCTCGGTGGCCTGCAGTTTGGCGAGCTTGTCGTCGCGCAGGCGGTAGGCCAGTTCCGGCTGCAACACGGAATACGTGCCCGCCGAGCCGCAGCACAGGTGGCTGTCAGCGCAGAGTTTGACTTCCACACCGAGGCCGGTCAAGAGCGCTTCGACCTTGCCGCGGATCTGCTGGCCGTGCTGAAGGGTGCATGGCGGGTGGTACGCCACGCGGCGTCCATCGCGCGGCACCGCGCCGGCGCGCTTGTGCAGCAGGTCGGCAAAGTCCGGCAGGATCTCCGACAGGTCGCGCGTGAGTGCCGAGACGCGGCGCGCGCGCTCGGCGTAGCGGGGGTCGTTGCGCAGCAGGTGGCCGTAGTCCTTGACCATGGCACCGCAGCCCGATGCGGTCATGACGATGGCCTCGGCGCCCGCTTCGAGATGCGGCCACCATGCATCGATATTGCGGCGCATATTGTCGAGGCCGCCATCGTGGTCGCCGGTGTGGAAGCGGATGGCGCCACAACAGCCCGCTTCGCGCGCCACGATCAGTTGTACGCCGACACGGTCGAACACGCGCGCGGTTGCGGCATTGATGTTGGGCGACATGGCCGGTTGCACGCAACCGTCGAGCAACAGCATCTTGCGTGCATGCGTGGTGCGCGGCCATTGGCCGGGCTCGGCGGACTTGCTGAGTTGGGGCACTTTGTTGCGCAGCGTGGGCGGCAGCATCGGCCGCACCATCTGCCCCAGCTTCAGCGCGGTGCCAAACAGGGCGGGGCGTGTCAGGCCTTCGCGCAGCACCCAGCGCGCCACGCGTTCGCGCGCGGGACGACGCACGCCGCGCGCTTCAAGCTGTTCATCCACCACCTGCCGGCCGATGTCCACGAGCCGCCCGTAGCGCACGCCCGAAGGGCAGGTCGATTCGCAGTTGCGGCACGTCAGGCAGCGGTCCAGGTGCAGACGTGTGCTTTCGCTGACGGCATTCCCCTCCAGCACCTGCTTCATCAGGTAGATGCGCCCGCGCGGGCCGTCGAGCTCGTCGCCGAGCAACTGGTAGGTCGGACAGGTAGCAGTGCAGAAGCCGCAGTGCACGCATTTGCCGACGATAGACTTGGCTTCCTCGCCTTCAGGCGTATTGCGGAGAAAATTGGCCAGGGTCGTTTGCATGGTGTGGGGTGGGTTTGCCTTGGCGTTGAACGATGCGCGCGGCTCAGAGGCCGGGGTACATGCGCTGCGGATTGAAGATGCCTGCCGGGTCGAAGGTGGCCTTCAGCCGTGCATGGATCGCGGCCAGCGGTGCGGCCAGTGGTGTGAACACGCCGACCGACTTGTCGCCGTTGCGGAACAGCGTGGCATGTCCGCCGACGGCCTGCGCGGTTCCCCGCACGAGCCTGGCATGGTTGCCGTCCGGGCCCGCATCGGGCAGCCACCAGCGCTGCCCGCCGCCCCATTCGACCAGCTGTGAGCCGGGCAGATCCAGCGGCGCCGATGTCGGCGGCACCGCCAGGCGCCACAGCGCGCGGCCCTGCAGCGCCGGCGCGAAGAACGCATGCGTCTGTTCGCGCAGCGACTGCCAGAAGACCACGCCTTCGTCCTGCGCGACGGCATCGCCGCCGAGCCGCGCGCGTGCGGCTCGCACTGCGGCCGTGGCGCCCGACAGCCGCACGTGCAACACGCCTTCATGCCATGCGGAAGCCGCGATCGGCAGCGGCTGGCCGCCCCACTGGTTAATGCGGTCGATGGCCTCGGCCTGGCTCATCGCAAAGCACAGCGTGGCGTCGTCGAACGGCGTCGGCAGCACCTTGAGCGAGACTTCGAGAATCAACCCCAGCGTGCCGAGCGATCCCGCCAGCAGCCGCGACACGTCATAGCCCGCGACGTTCTTCATGACCTGGCCGCCAAAGCTCATGACCTCGCCGTGGCCATCCATCATCTGCGCGCCCAGTACGAAGTCGCGCAGCGCACCGACCGATTGCCGGCGCGGACCGGACAGGCCCGCGGCCACGGCACCGCCGAGTGTCGCGCTGCTCGTTTGGCCCGGGGCGGCAAAATGCGGCGGCTCGAATGCCAGCATCTGGCGCTTCTCCGCGAGCGCGGCCTCGATCTCGGCCAGCGGCGTGCCGCAGCGTGCGGTGACCACCAGCTCGGCAGGATCGTATTCGACGATGCCGCGGTACGCGCGCGTATCGAGCAGTGCGCCGTCCATGGCATTGCCATAGAAGTCCTTGCTGCCGCCGCCGCGCAGGCGCAGCGGCGTGCGCGTCTCGGAGGCATGCCGTACGGCATCGCGGAGGGCGTCGAGAGTGGCTTGCATGTGGGTCCGGTTCTTTATCGTGCGGGTACGTATTGCCCGTGGGTCAGGCGTCTTTCCGGCGACCGCCGGCGGGCCCGCCCGGTACTTCTGGGCGGTCGTTCTGGTACTCGGGCAGTTTGCTGCCGCAATGCTTGCAGTACAGCGCATCCGCGTCGTGCCCCTCGGTCAGGCAGTGCGTGCAGGTGCGCGTCGTGAGCGGGCGTTTCATGATGCTGGCGGCCAGCTCGGCGCCGACGATGCCGGTCGGGAACGCGATGATGCCGTAGCCCAGCAGGATCGTCAGCGAGGTGATGAACTGCCCCAGCGGGGTCTTCGGCACCATGTCGCCAAAGCCAGTCGTGGTCAGCGTCACCACGGCCCAGTACATGCTCACAGGGATGCTCGTGAAGCCATGTTGCGGGCCTTCCACCACGTACATCACCGTGCCGAGGATCACGGTGATGATGAACACCGTGCCCAGGAACACGAAGATCTTGCGCCGGCTGTTAGCGAGCGCGCGGTACAGGATCTCGGCTTCCTCGAAGTACACCGTGAGCTTGAGGATCCGGAACACGCGCAGCAGCCGCAGCAGCCGTACATCGATCAGGAACGCGAGCTCCGGCAGGAAGAACGCGAGCCACGTCGGCATGATCGAGATGAAATCGATGACGCCGAAAAAGCTGAACACATAGCGCCACGGCCGCTGCACCACCAGGATCCGCATCACGTACTCGGCCGTGAACAGCAGCGTGAACATCCACTCGAGCACCGTGAACAGCGTGCGCAGGTGTTCGTTCACGCCTTGCAGGCTGTCGACCATCACGATCAGCACGCTGGCCACGATGGCGACCAGCAGCGTGATGTCGAACAGCCGGCCTTCGCGCGTATCGGCCTCGAAGATGATCGTGTACCAGCGCTCGCGCCAGCCGGTCTCGGGCCGGCCGAGGCGCTGGCGCAGGGTCTGGTTGGTCTCGCGGTGCGGCATGGCTGGCGCGTCGTTCAGAAGCGCGGCAGGTCGGGGTGGGGCAGCAGCCCCTTCTTGACGTGCATCTTGCCGTATTCGGCGCAGCGCGCGAGCGTCGGGATGGCCTTGTCCGGGTTCAGCAGTCGCGCCGGGTCGAAGGCAGCCTTGACGCCAAAGAAGGCATCGCGCTCGGACGGCGAGAACTGCACGCACATCGAGTTGAGCTTCTCCACGCCCACGCCGTGTTCGCCGGTGACGGTGCCGCCCAGTTCCACGCAAGCTTCCAGGATGTCCGAGCCAAACAGCTCGGCACGGTGCCACTGGTCCTCGTCCGCACCATCGAACAGGATCAGCGGATGCATATTGCCGTCGCCGGCATGGAACACGTTGATGCAGCGCAGCGCGTACTTGCGCTCCATCTCTTCGATGCGGCGCAGCAGTGTGCCGATATGCTTGCGCGGGATAGTGCCGTCCATGCAGTAATAGTCAGGCGAGATGCGGCCCGCCGCCGGGAACGCGTTCTTGCGGCCGCTCCAGAAACGCAGGCGCTCGGCTTCGTTCTGCGAGACGACGATGCGCGTGCACCCCGAAGCCGTCAGCACCGCGCTCATGCGCTCGATTTCCTCTGCGACCTCCTCGGGCGTGCCATCGGATTCGCATAGCAGGATGGCCGCGGCGTCGAGGTCGTAGCCAGCGTGCACGAACTCTTCCACGGCGGCCGTGGCGGGTTTGTCCATCATCTCCAGGCCTGCCGGGATGATGCCGGCCGCGATGATCGCGGCCACCGCGTTGCCGCCTTTTTCCACGTCGTCGAAGCAGGCCATGATCACCTGCGCAAGCTGGGGCTTCGGGATCAGGCGCACGGTGACTTCGGTTACCACGGCCAGCATGCCTTCGGAGCCGATCATTGCGGCGAGCAGATCCAGGCCCGGCGAATCCGGGGCTTCGGAGCCGAACACGACGACCTCGCCTTCCATCGTCACCGCGCGCACGCGCAGCACGTTATGCACGGTCAGGCCGTATTTCAGGCAGTGCACGCCGCCCGAATTTTCGCTGACGTTGCCGCCGATGGTGCAGGCGATCTGCGACGACGGATCGGGCGCGTAATACAGGTTGAAGGGAGCGGCGGCGTCGGAGATGGCCAGGTTGCGCACGCCCGGCTGGACCACCGCGGTGCGTGAGTGCGGGTCAACTTTCAGGATGCGCTTGAACTTGGCCAGCGACAGCACCAGCCCTTCGGCGATCGGCATGGCGCCGCCGGACAGGCTCGTCCCCGCGCCGCGCGGCACCACGGGCACGCTGAGCCTGTGGCACAGGCGCAGGATCGCGCAGACCTGTTCCTCGGTATCGGGCAGGGCCACGGCCATCGGCACCTGGCGGTAGGCGGCCAGGCCGTCGCACTCGTAGGGGACGGTGTCTTCCGGCTTCCACAGCAATGCGGCGTCCGGCAGGATCTGCGCAAGGCCCGCCAGCAGCGCGCTGCGGCGGCCATCGGCGGCGCCGTTACCGGCGGGTGTGGCGCCGGTGGTCAGTGGGGCTTCGTGCGGGGCATTCATGGCGACTCCTATGTGCCTGTCTGCGAGGCCGGCGTGCGGCCGGAGGGGACGGGTGACTATAGCGCAGCGCTTGCGCCGCCAGCACGCCCCGGTACGTGAATTCGGCACGGCAAGCCGATCAAAAATGCTCATCATGGCCACGGTCCGCTGTGCGGTGCCGGGCCTGCCAGATCAGCGTAGCATCGCCGGGCGCGTGCAGGGAAGGCCGCGCCGGGCGGCGTCAGGGTGCGGTCGTGGCCGGCAGCCGGTACACCATGTCGAGCTTGTCGTGGAAGTGCGGCGCAACGTACAGCGCTTCGGGTTCCAGGCCAAAGCGCACGAAGCCGAGCGATTCATACAGGCGCACCGCTCCGGTACTGCCCGCGTTGACGCACAGCGTGACCTGGCGCACGTCCGGCATGGCCGCGGCGCGTTGCAGCGCGAATTCCATCAGCGCGCGGCCGAGCTTGCGGTCGCGCCACGCGGGCGCAATGTACATGCCCCAGATGAACGCCTTGTGGCGGTGCTTGCGCTTGGCTTCGCGCAGTACGCCGACCACGCCGGCCAGTTCGCTGCCGTCAAAGGCGCCAAACACAGCGCCGTCGTCATTCGCGGCAAGACGCGCGGCCACGACCTCGATCGGCAGGTCTGTTTCCTCTTCCAGGCTGGAGGCGAATGCCTCGGGCGCCTCGACCAACCCGGCCAGGCGCAAGGCCTGGAAAGCGAGAGCATCGGTGGGGGTCAACAGGCGCAGTTCCATGGCGAGTCTCTTCCTTACCAGTCCAGGCTCAAGAGCCAGTCGACGAAGTAGCGCGCTTCGGGCTTGAGTGGCGCCTGTTCGCGCTCGACGATGTAGTAGCCGTGCGGCGACACCGATTCGATATCGAGCAGCCTTACCATCTGGCCCAGCGACAGCCAGTGCCGCGCCATGCGCTGGCGCACAAGCGCCACGCCCTGGTTGGAGGCGACCGCTTCCAGCATCAGGCCGATATCGTTGAGCTGCGGACCGGTCTGCGGCTCGGGCCAGTCCAGGCCGGCGGTTTCGAACCACGGCTTCCACGGTTCCAGCGGACTGCGCAGCAGCACCAGTCCGTGCAGATGCTCGGGCTTGGTGATGGCGCGGCCGTTGACGCGCTCGTAGTACTCGCGCCCGCAGGCCGGGAACACGGGCTCGACCAGCAGCTTGGTCGTCTTCAGGTCCGGATAGCGGCCCGTTCCGTAGCGGATCTCGACATCGGTGTCTTCGGCCTTCACGTCTAGGAACGGGATGGCCAGGTGCAGCTCGATGTCGATATGCGGATACAGCGCGCCGAACTCGGGCAAGCGCGGCACCAGGTGCTGGCGCCCGAACGTCGGTGGGATCGCCACGCGCAGCCGCGTGCGCATCTTGTTGTACTCGGGCCGCGCCAGTTCGTTGAGCGATTTGAGCGCGTCCTGCACGTTGCGCAGATAACGCGTGCCGGCCGCAGTCAGGCGCAGCGCAGCGTTCGAGCGCACGAACAGATCCTCGCCCCAGAGCTCTTCCAGGTTCTTGATGCGGTGCGACACCGCGCTGGGCGTGACCGACAACTCCTCGGCCGCGCGCGCGAAACTGCCCAGGCGCGCCGCGGCCTCAAAGGCCACGAGCAGGTGCAGAGGCGGGACGCGGTTGAACATCGAAGCCATGCCGCTCAGCCCGCCGGGCCGCGCGCGGAGCGGAAGATCTTGCCCGGATTCAGGATGCCGTTCGGATCGAGCGCGTGCTTGATCACGCGCATCAGGTCCAGCGCGTCCTCGCCATGCTCCTGCACCAGGAAATCCATCTTGTGCAGGCCGACGCCATGTTCGCCGGTGCAGGTGCCGCCCATCGCCAGCGCGCGCTCGACGATGCGGCGGTTGATGTCCTCGGCCTCGGCCATCTCTTCGGGCTTGTCGGGGTCGATCAGGATCGCGACGTGGAAATTGCCGTCGCCGACGTGCCCGACGATCGGGCAGGGCAGCGACGAGGCGATCAGGTCTTTCTCGGTCTCGGCCACGCAGTCGGCCAGGCGCGAGATCGGCACGCACACGTCGGTGGTCACTGCGCGGCAGCCCGGCTTGAGCTGCAGCATCGCGAAATACGCGGTATGGCGAGCGTTCCACAGACGGCTGCGGTCTTCGGGCCGCGTGGCCCACTCGAAGTCCTGGCCGCCGTGCTCGGTGGTGATCTGCTGCACGGTCTCGGCCTGTTCGCGCACGCCGGCCTCGGTGCCGTGGAACTCGAAGAACAGATGCGGCATTTCGGGCAGCGTCAGGTTGTCGTGCCGGTTGATCGCGCGGATGGCCAGCGCATCGACGAACTCCACGCGCGCGATCGGCACGCCGAGCTGAATGGTCTGGATCACGGCCTGCACGGCGCTGCTCATGCTTGGGAATGCGCAGACCGCGGCGGAAATCGCTTCCGGCTGCGGGTACAGGCGCACCGTTACCTCGGTGATGATGCCGAGGGTGCCTTCGCTACCGATAAACAGGCGCGTCAGGTCATAGCCCGCCGACGACTTGCGCGCATGCGTGCCAGTGTGGATCACGCGCCCGTCGGCGGTCACTACGGTCAGCGCGAGCACGTTCTCGCGCATCGTGCCGTAGCGCACTGCATTGGTCCCCGAGGCCCGCGTCGCGCACATGCCGCCCAGCGACGCATCCGCGCCCGGGTCAATCGGGAAAAACAGGCCCGTGTCCTTGATGTCCTGGTTGAGCTGCTTGCGCGTGACGCCGGGCTGCACGGTGACGGTCAGGTCTTCCGGCTGGATCGCCAGCACCTTGTTCATCTGCGAGAGGTCCAGGCTGATGCCGCCGGCCACGGCCAGCAGGTGGCCTTCGAGCGAGGAGCCCGCACCGTAGGGGATCAACGGCACGCCGTGCTCGTTGCACAGACGCGCAACCTCGGCCACTTCCTCGGTACTGTGCGCATACACCACGCCGTCCGGGAGCGCCGGCGGGAACGGCGATTCGTCGCGGCCATGGTGTTCGCAGACGCCGGCGGAGGTCGAGAAACGGTCGCCGAAGCGTGCCTGCAGCGCGTCACGCAATGCAGAAGGCAACGGGCGGCGAGCCAGGGCGGCGTGTGGCGCGGGGTGGTTCATGCGGGTCTCCGGCGGGTCGCTGCGCGATGCGGCAGGCTTCCGGAACCGTCGGCGGTTGTCGGCGGCGTCGGCGACGGAAGGGGCGCGATCCGGTTGTTGATTGGGGAATATCGCCATTCTACGCCGCGCGGCGCCTGATGCACCCCCGCCCTTGGCCGAGATGACGGCCATTCCGGCGGCACAATCCGTTCGCGCGGGAGGCAAAGGGCGCCATAATGCGCGCCATCACAGAGACTTCCAGAGGAGACCGGCATGGGACACCGCCTGTCCAAGATTGCAACCCGCACCGGCGACGCGGGCACCACGGGCCTCGGCGACGGCAGTCGCACGGGCAAGGACAGCCTGCGCATCGCCGCGATTGGCGACGTGGACGAACTGAATTGCCAGATCGGCGTGCTGCTCACGGAAACGCTGCCGGACGATGTGCGCGCGGCGCTGCTGCATATGCAGCATGACCTGTTCGACCTGGGCGGGGAGCTCTCCATTCCCGGTTACACGCTGCTCAAGCCGGAGCAGGTGGCACAGCTGGACGTCTGGCTGGAGCACTACAACGCCGGCCTGCCGCGCCTGGCCGAATTCATCCTGCCGGGCGGCAGCCGTGCCGCAGCGCTCGCGCATGTTTGTCGTACCGTCTGTCGGCGTGCCGAGCGCGCTCTGGTGGCCCTCGGTGCCATGGAAGCGCTCAATGAGGCACCGCGCCAGTACTTGAACCGCCTGTCCGACCTGATGTTCGTGTTGGCCCGCGTGCTCAATCGCTTGGACGGCGGTAGCGACGTGCTCTGGCAGCGCGGGCGTGATACGGCAAATGCACCGGAAAAAAGTGATTAATAGAATTCTTTTGGCCGTCGACATCCCCGTTCGATGGTCCGCCGGCCCGCGCCACTCAATGTCGACAGTGAGCTTGCCGTGAATTGGACGGAAGTAACCGAGAAAATTACTCGGATTTGCGAATTCCGCCCTTGAAATGGCCCCGGACGGCCACATTTCGCACTCAGGATGAATTGCAGCCGCGCGGATAGCGATGGCTCAATAGGAGAGAATAAATGGGTAAGATCATCGGTATCGACCTCGGTACCACCAATAGCTGCGTGTCGATCCTGGAAGGCAATACGCCGAAGGTCATCGAAAATTCGGAAGGCACCCGCACCACCCCGTCGATCATCGCCTACATGGAAGACGGCGAGATCCTGGTCGGTGCACCCGCCAAGCGCCAGGCCGTCACCAATCCGCGCAACACGCTGTATGCCGTGAAGCGCCTGATCGGCCGCAAGTTCGAAGAGAAGGAAGTCCAGAAGGACGTCGGCCTGATGCCGTATTCCATCGTCAAGGCCGACAACGGCGACGCATGGGTCGGCGTGCGTGACCAGAAGCTGGCGCCGCCGCAGGTGTCCGCCGAAGTGCTGCGCAAGATGAAGAAGACCGCCGAGGACTACCTGGGCGAGCCGGTCACCGAGGCCGTGATCACGGTGCCCGCGTACTTCAACGACTCGCAGCGCCAGGCGACCAAGGACGCCGGCCGCATTGCGGGCCTGGACGTCAAGCGCATCATCAACGAGCCGACCGCGGCCGCGCTGGCGTTCGGCATGGACAAGAACGAGAAGGGCGACCGCAAGATCGCCGTGTATGACCTCGGTGGCGGTACCTTCGACATCTCGATCATCGAGATCGCGGACGTCGACGGCGAAAAGCAGTTCGAAGTGCTGTCGACCAACGGCGACACCTTCCTGGGCGGCGAAGACTTCGACCAGCGCATCATCGACTACATCATCGGCGAGTTCAAGAAGGACCAGGGCGTCGACCTGTCGAAGGACGTGCTGGCCCTGCAGCGCCTGAAGGAAGCCGCTGAAAAGGCCAAGATCGAACTGTCGAGCTCGCAGCAGACCGAGATCAACCTGCCGTACATCACGGCCGATGCGTCGGGTCCGAAGCACTTGAACCTGAAGATCACGCGCGCCAAGCTGGAAGCGCTGGTCGAAGACCTGATCACGCGCACGATCGAGCCGTGCCGCACCGCCATCAAGGATGCGGGCGTCAAGGTCAGCGAGATCGACGACGTGATCCTGGTCGGCGGCATGACCCGCATGCCCAAGGTGCAGGAGCAGGTCAAGGAGTTCTTCGGCAAGGAAGCGCGCAAGGACGTGAACCCGGACGAAGCCGTGGCCGTCGGTGCCGCGATCCAGGGTTCGGTGCTGTCGGGCGACCGCAAGGACGTGCTGCTGCTGGACGTGACGCCGCTGTCGCTGGGTATCGAAACCCTCGGTGGCGTGATGACCAAGATGATCACCAAGAACACCACCATCCCGACCAAGCATGCGCAGGTGTTCTCGACCGCTGACGACAACCAGCCGGCCGTGACCATCAAGGTGTACCAGGGCGAGCGTGAAATGGCGACCGGCAACAAGCTGCTGGGCGAGTTCAACCTCGAAGGGATCCCGCCGTCGCCGCGCGGCACGCCGCAGATCGAGGTGTCGTTCGACATCGACGCGAACGGCATCCTGCACGTGGGCGCGAAGGACAAGGCGACCGGCAAGGAAAACCGGATCACCATCAAGGCGAATTCGGGCCTGTCGGAAGACGAGATCCAGCGCATGGTGAAGGACGCCGAGGCCAACGCCGAGGAAGACAAGAAGGCCCGCGAGCTGGCTGACGCCCGCAACCAGGCCGACGCGCTGGTCCACTCGACCAAGAAGGCCGTGACCGAATACGGTGACAAGCTGGAAGCCGGCGAGAAGGAAAAGATCGAAGCTGCGATCAAGGAACTGGAAGACGCCGCACGCGGCGGCGACAAGGCCGAGATCGACGCCAAGGTCACCGCGCTGTCGGAAGTCAGCCAGAAGCTGGGCGAGAAGGTCTACGCCGACATGCAGGCGAAGGCCGGCGAGCAGGGCGCGGCCGGTGCAGCCGGCGCCGGTGCCCAGCAGCAAGCCCAGCCGCAGGACGACAACGTGGTCGACGCCGAGTTCAAGGAAGTCAACGACAAGAAGTAATCGGGAAGGGCGGCGGCGCGGGCATGCGCCGGCGCCGCCCCTGTCCCGACGCCGGGCGACGGACATCGGACCCAGCGGGAAACCGCCGTCGGATGCCTCGCTCGGCTTTTTTGCTATTCGCCCCGAGCCGTGTTCTGCCGGTTCCGGGCCATCAGGTAATGAGCCACCATGGCAAAACGTGACTACTACGAAGTGCTCGGGGTAGGCAAGAACGCGAGCGACGACGAGATCAAGAAGGCTTATCGCAAGCTCGCGATGAAATACCACCCGGACCGCAATCCGGACAGCAAGGAATCCGAGGAAAAGTTCAAGGAGGTCAAAGAGGCCTACGAGATGCTTTCCGACGCGGAGAAGAAGGCGGCCTATGACCAGTATGGTCATGCCGGCGTCGATCCGAACATGGCAGGCGGCTTTGGCGGCGGTCAGGGCTACGGCGGCTTTGCCGAAGCGTTCGGCGACATCTTCGGCGACATCTTCGGCCAGCAGGCCGGCGGTGGCCGCCGCGGTGGCGGTGGCCCGCAGGCCTACCGCGGCGCCGACCTGCGCTACAGCATGGAAATCTCGCTGGAGCAGGCCGCGCATGGCCACGAGGCGCAGATCCGCGTGCCGCACTGGGACGATTGCGACCACTGCCACGGCAATGGCGCCGAGCCCGGCTCGAGCGTGGAAACCTGCCCGACCTGCCACGGCGCCGGCCAGGTGCGCGTGTCGCAGGGCTTTTTCAGCATGCAGCAGACCTGCCCGAAATGCCACGGCAGCGGCAAGTTCATTCCGAAGCCGTGCACCAAGTGCCACGGCCAGGGCAAGCTGAAGTCGCAGAAGACGCTGGAAGTGAAGATTCCGGCTGGCATCGACGAAGGCATGCGCATCCGCTCGTCGGGCAACGGCGAGCCGGGCATCAACGGCGGCCCGCCGGGCGACCTGTATGTCGAAGTCCATATCAAGGCCCATCCGGTGTTCGAGCGCGACGGCGACGACCTGCACTGCCAGATGCCGATTTCCTTCGCCACCGCGGCGCTGGGCGGCGATCTGGAAGTGCCGACGCTGAACGGCAAGGCCACGTTCCCGGTGCCTGAAGCCACCCAGTCGGGCAAGACGTTCCGCCTGCGCGGCAAAGGCATCAAGGGCGTGCGTTCGGGCTATCCGGGCGATCTCTACGTGCATGTGAACGTGGAGACGCCGGTCAAGCTGACCGAGGCCCAGAAGGACATGCTGCGCCAGTTCGACCGCTCTGTGCACGAAGGCGGCTCGCGCCACAGTCCGCAGGAGCAGTCCTGGCTGGACAAGGTGAAGAGCTTCTTCAGCTAAGCCAGCCCCCGCTAGACCGGCCACGCAAGCGCGTGGCCGGTTTGCTTTTGAGCCCGCAACACGGGCCGGCAGCGCATAATGCAGGCGCCGTGCATTTTCCCGCCTTCTTGTCGTGCCTCTCTCGCTTTCCTGCTCCGATCCCCAACCGTTCGTACTGCTGGACGATGCTACTGCGCCATCTGGCGAAGCGATGTCACGGCTCTACACCGGCCTCGTTCGCGAAGACCGGCTGCCCGCTGGCAGTGATGTCGCGCTGATCGATGCACTGCTCGCCGAAGGCTGGCGCCAGGGCTGGCACGCGACGCTGTTCGCACCCTACGAATTCGGCGGCGCGCTGGTCGGCGCCCCGGCGCACACCGACGACAGGTTGCCCTTCCACGATGGCGCCGTGCGCCTGCTCTGGTTCCGCGACATGCGGCGGCTCGACGGCGATGCCGTGCGCGCCTGGCTGCCTGAACCCGATGCACAAGCGCCCGCCGGGCTCATGAATGTCGCCGCGGATACCCCGCGCGAAGCCTTCGATACCGCCATTGCCCGCATCCATGCATGGATCGAAGCCGGCGATACCTACCAGGTCAATTTCACGCAGCGGATCGCATTCTCGTCGTTTGGCGATCCGCGCGCGCTCTACGCCGCGTTGCGCGACGCGCAGCCGGTGCCCTATGGCGTGCTGGCCTGCCTGCCCGGCGATGGCTGGGTACTGTCGCTGTCGCCCGAGCTTTTCGTGCAGCACGATGGAAGCGGCCGTCTGCTCACGCGTCCGATGAAGGGCACTGCGCCGCTGTCCGGCGATCCCGGGCAAGACGCGCAAGCCGCCGCCGGCCTCGCCGCCGATGCGAAGAATCGCGCCGAGAACGTGATGATCGTGGACCTGCTTCGCAACGACCTTGGACGCATTGCGCAACCGGGCAGCGTGGAAGTGCCGGACCGCTTTGTTGTGCAGCCGTTCGGCGCCGTGCTGCAGATGACCTCGACCGTCAGGGCAACGGCGCGCGCTGCCACGCGGTTCGGCGAACTCTTCGGGGCGCTGTTCCCGTGTGGCTCGATCACCGGCGCGCCCAAGCGGCGTACCATGCAAATCATTGCCGAGCTCGAACCCGCGCCTCGCGGCCTCTACACCGGTGCAATCGGCTGGCTCGATGCGCCAGAGCCCAGCGATGGTGGCCTGTGCCGTTTCGCCATGTCCGTAGCCATTCGCACGCTAGTGCTGTCGCCGCGTGCGGCGGATGGCTTGCGAGCCGGCGAGATGGGCGTTGGTGGTGGCATCGTGCACGACAGCGTGGCGGCCGACGAGTTTGCCGAGTGCGGCTGGAAGGCGCGCTTCCTCACTCGCCATGATCCCGGCCTTACGCTGTTCGAGACCATGCACGTCGAAGACGGCCGCTGCCTTCGCGGCGATCGGCACCTCGCGCGGTTGGCCTCGTCATGTGCTGCGCTTGGGTTTGCCTTCGACCGGCCGGCGGTCATGGCCGCATTGACGGCCGAGATGGTCCGTCTGGGCGCCGGAAACTGGCGCCTGCGCATGAGCGTCGACAAACACGGCGAGCTGTCGTTTGCCAGCGGCGCGCTGCGGCCACTGGCGGAAGCGACCGTCGGACTCGACATCGCCGACGAGCCGCTGCCCGACGCCGACCCGCTGCGCCGGCACAAGACCAGCGCGCGCGCTGTCTACGACGCCGGCTGGCAGGCAGCGGAGCGCGCCGGCTGTTTCGATCGCCTGTTCTTCAACACACGCGATGAATTGCTCGAGGGTGGCCGCAGCTCGGTATTCGTCAAGGTCGATGGAGAATGGCTGACGCCACCGCTGGCCGCGGACATCCTGCCCGGCGTGATGCGGGCGGTGGTGCTGGAGGAGGGCGATCCAATGCTCGATGGTCCGGCTCGCGAGGCGGTTGTAACGCGGGCAATGCTGATGCGCGCGGAGGCAGTGCTGGCCGTCAATTCGCTGCGCGGCGTGATGCGGGCAAGCTGGCGCTAGGCTGCGACGGCGAGCGCGCTCTACCGATGGTGAATATCCAGCAACCCATCGCCAAGCTTCCACCGCACCACACCGGGCAGATTGATCAGCTCGCGGTCGTGGCAAATCATCACCACCGTGCGGCCTTCCTCCGCCAGTTCGCGCACCAGCGCAATGACCTGCTCTCGCGCCTGCCCGTCCAGGCTTGAGGTCGGTTCATCGAGCAGCATCAGGTCCGGTTCCAGTACCTTGGCGCGCGCCAGCGCCACACGCTGAACTTCGCCGCCGGACAGCTTCTCGGGCGCCGTGTCCTGCAGGTGTGTCACACCCGCCCAGGCCAGTGCCTCGTCGGCGCGGCGCAGGATTTCATCGCTCGGCAGGCCGCGTGCGCGCAGGCCATAGGCGACGTTCTCGCGCACGGAAGTGCGGAACAGGTATGGATGCTGGTGCAGGTAGGCAATGCGCTCGCGCAACTCGCGTGGCAGCGGATCCAGCGGTGCGCTGCGCGCGGATGTGTGCGCGTCGGTCCAGTGCACTGTGGCGCCTGGCGCCGGCTCAAGCCCGGCCACCATGCGCAGCAGCGTGGTCTTGCCGGCGCCGTTTTGTCCCGTCAGCACAATGGCCGTGGCGCGCGGGAACATCAGTTCGCCGATATCGAACAGGCGGCGCGCGCCGATGCTGCGCGACAGGCGGCGTACGGTCAGCAATGGTGTGGAGGACGCGCTCATCGGCGGAATCCTCCGGCGCCCTGCAGCCACGCCATTCCGATATTCACGAGCAGTGCCAGTGCTACCAGCACGATGCCCAGCGCAATGCCCTGCGCAAACTCACCTTTGCTGGTTTCAAGCGCGATCGCCGTAGTGATGGTGCGCGTGGAGCCTTCGATATTGCCGCCGATCATCAGCGCCGAACCGACCTCGGCAATCACGCGGCCGAAGCCTGCCACGATGGCGGCCATCAGCCCGAAGCGCAGTTCGCGGATCACCGTGAAGAAGATGCGCCAGCGGCCCGCGCCGAGCACGCGCGCGGTTTCCTGCAGTCGTGGATCGGCGCCCTGCAATGTGGACAACGAAAACGCGAGGATCACGGGAAAGCCGATCACCGCTTGCCCCAGCACCATGCCACCCGGCGTGAACAGCAGCGAAAAGCCGCCAAGCGGGCCCTGTCGCGTCAGCAGCAGGTAGAGGATGAGCCCGACCAGCACGGTCGGAAATGAGAGAAAGGCCTGCGCCACGACGACGACCGCGCGGCGGCCCGGGAACCGGTGCGTGGCGATCAGCCAGGCCGCACCTACGGCGGGAGCCGTGGCGATGGCCAGGCCCAGCACCGCGACCATCAGCGAGGTCCAGACAATGAACCAGAGCGCCGCGTCGCCGCTGGCAAGCAGGCGGAACGCGGCCAGCGTGGCGGCGCCGATCTCCACCGGTCAGGCGGAGAAGGTGTGCTCTGCTGCCGGGAAGCTGCCATCCTTCACGGCGGCCACATAGGCGCGGATCGCACCTTCGATCGTCGTCTGGCCGTCCATGAAGTTGCGCACGAACTTGGCCTTGCGTCCCGGGTAGACGTTGATCATGTCCTGCAGCACCAGCACCTGGCCCGAGCAGTCCGCGCCGGCACCGATGCCGATGGTCGGCACCTTGAGCATCTGCGTGATCTCGCCGGCGAGCGTGGCCGGCACCGCCTCCATCAGCACGATCTGTGCGCCGGCAGCCTCCATTGCCTGAGCGTCGCGCCGCAGTTGGGCTGCGCCTTCATCGGTCTTGCCCTGCACCTTGAAGCCGCCGAACGCATGCACCGACTGCGGGGTCAGGCCGATATGGGCGCACACCGGGATGCTGCGCTCGACCAGGAACTTCACGGTCGGGGCCAGCCAGTCGCCGCCTTCGAGCTTGACCATGTGCGCGCCCGCACGCATCAGCGTGACCGCGCTTGCAAATGCCATTTCCGGCGTGCCGTAGGTGCCGAAGGGCAGGTCGGTTACCAGCAGCGCCGTCTGGTTGGCGCGTGCCACGCATTCGGTGTGGTAAGCCATGTGCTCCAGCGTCACGGGCAGCGTGGTTTGCTGGCCTTGCATCACGTTGCCGAGCGAATCACCGACCAGGATGACTTCCACGCCGCAGTAGTCGAGCAACGCGGCGAAGCTGGAGTCGTAAGCGGTCAGCATCGCGATCTTTTCACCGGCGTCGCGCATGGCCTGCAGCCGGGTGATGGTGACGGTCTTGCGGGAGGGATCGAGGAGGTAGCTCATGGCAGTGACGAGTCAGGAGAGGGCGCTCGGCGTGAGGCGGGCCGGCGCGGCTGTCGTTATGGTTGTGTGCCGTCGCGGGCAAGCCCGCTGCGGTCAGGGCGCAGCCAGATTGAGAAAGGCCCTGCGGCCGCGCATGTTCTCGATGCGCGTCAGTAGTGTACGGAAATCCCCATCGTTGTCCACCGGATTGAAGTGGGCCGTATCCACGATCAGTACGGGGGCTTCGTCATAGCGATGGAACAGTTCGCCGTAGGCGTCCGTCAGCTGCTGCAGGTAGGCCTCGTCGATGCCGGCAGCCTCGCCGGGCTCGCCACGGCGGGCGATGCGCTCGCGCAGCAGCGACGGGGTGGCCTGCAGCATGATCACGAGGTCGGTGCGCTGTGGTGGCAACTGCAGCCGTGAGGCAATCGCGTCATAGAGTGCCAGCTCGTCCTCGGGCAGGTTCAGCGAAGCGTACAGGCGATCCTTTGCGATCAGGAAATTGCTGACCATGCGCTGCCCTGCGAACAGGGCGTTTTGCCATTGCTGGAGCTGGTCGGCACGCTTGTTCAGGCAGGCCAGTTGCAGCGGCAGCGCATAGCGCGCGCGATCGCGGTAGAAGCGTTCGAGGAAGGGGTTGCTGCGGACGCCGTCGGGGAGTTCGGCCGCGTGCAGCGTGTGCGCAAGGCGCTGGGCCAGCGAAGTCTTGCCGGACCCGACCGGGCCTTCCACGACGATGCGGCGCAGGTGTTCGAGCATATCGTTGCCGGCGCGAGGCGGATGGCTCCGCCGGCTCAGTCCTTAGCGTCGGAGGGGCCGGCTGAACCGGCGGCCTGCGCGCGCATGCACTTGCAGGTGGAGACTTTATCGATGCGCTGGCCGCCAACCCGAGCGAGAAAGTCGACGGCGGGGCCGACGCCGGGAATCACCAGTTCGGGGGCCAGCTCCAGCAGCGGCACCAGCGTAAAGGCGCGCTCGGTGACGCGCGGATGCGGTACCGTCAGATGCTCGTGGTTGTGCTGTTCGTCACCGAACACAAGCAGGTCCAGGTCCAGCGTGCGCGGCGCGTTGCGGAACGGGCGTTCGCGGCCAAACTGGTCTTCGATGTGGTGGCAGATGCGAAGCAGCTGCGCGGCCGTGAACGAGGTCTGCACCTTGACCACCGCGTTGTAGTAATCGTCGCCATCGGCATCGACGGGCGCGGTCCGATACAGCGAAGACCGTGCCAGTACCGTAATGCCGACCTGCTGAGCCAGGCATACGATCGCGTCTTTCAGTGCCTGGCGGGCATCGCCCAGGTTGGCACCAATGCCGATGAAGGCGAGTGTCATTGATGTTCCTCCGGCTGGCCGCGGCCGGCATGTGATTCCTGCCCCGCGTCCGTGTCGCTCCGGGAAGAAACTTTATCCGATTTCCGCGGACCGCGTCGGCGGCGCTTCTTGCGCGCCGGGCCTTCGCCTTCGGTGCCAGCAGGACCGGCCTGGCCGGCCGGGCCACGCGGGGTGCGCGCGGCGTCGATCAGGCCTTCGCGCTCATCCGGGTCGGCATTCTGGAAGTCCTGCCACCAGCGGGAAATCTCCTCGGGCATTTCACCGGACTGGCAGCGCAGGTGCAGGAAGTCGAAGCCGGCGCGGAAGCGCGGCGACTCCAGCAGGCGGAACGGCATGCGTCCCACGCGCTTTTCGAAGCGCGGCTGCATGCCCCAGATGTCACGCATGTCGGTGACGAAGCGGCGCTGGATCGCAAGCTGGCCGGTCTGCTTTTCGAGCACGGCATCCATGGCGATATTGAGCGCAGCGATCGGATGCTCGCCGCGTTCGCGCTCGGCGTTCCAGCGCTGCAGCACGTGGTGCCACAGCAGCGCCGCGAACAGGAAGCCCGGCGAGACCGGCTTGCCGGCCTGTACGCGCCGGTCGGTGTTGTCGAGCGCGAGCTGCACGAAGCGCTGGCCCATCGGCTGTTCCAGCGCCACGTCGAGCAGCGGCAGCAGGCCTTTGTGCAGGCCGGCCTTGCGCAGTTCCTGTAGGGATGCCCACGCATGGCCGGACATCAGCAGCTTGAGCATTTCGTCGAACAGGCGCGCGCTCGGCACGTTGTGGATCAGCGACGCCAGGCCGCCGATCGGCTCGCGCGTGGCCTCGTCGATGCCGAAGCCGGTCTTGGCCGCAAAGCGCACCACGCGCAGCATGCGGATCGGATCCTCGCGGTAGCGCAGGGTCGGGTCGCCGATCATGCGCAGCGTGCGCGCGCGGATGTCTTCCATGCCGTGATGGTAGTCATGCACGGTCTGCGCGGCCGGGTCGTAGTACATCGCATTGATGGTGAAGTCGCGGCGTTCCGCGTCTTCGGCCTGCGATCCCCACACGTTGTCGCGCAACACGCGTCCCGATGCGTCGATCGCGTGCGTCTTGCTGTCGAGTTCCGAACGCTTCAGGCGCCGGCCCTCTGGCAGCGTCTCGCTGGCGACGGCATCGACCAGCGCGCGGAACGTGGAAACCTCGATGATTTCCTGCTCGCGCCCGCCGTAGAACGTCACGTGGACGATCTGGAAGCGCCGCCCGATGATGCGCGAGCGCCGGAACAGCGACTGCACCTGCTCGGGCGTGGCGTTGGTGGCGACGTCGAAATCCTTCGGCTTGATGCCAAGCAGCAGGTCCCGCACAGCGCCGCCGACGATAAAGGCCTGGTACCCCGCCTGTTGCAGCGTGGAAGTGACTTTGACCGCATTGCGCGACAGCAGCGTCGGGTCGATGCGGTGCTCTTCCACGGTGACGATGCGCGGCGTGTGGGCGCGGCCAATGCGGCGCTGCTTGGGGCCGGGCTTGCCGAGTAGCCGGTTGATGAGCTTTTTGATCACGTCAGAACAGGTCCATGATGCGCCAGCCCGCAGCGGCGGCATGCTCGCGCAGGCGATCGTCCGGGTTGGTGGCGATCGGTTCGCTCGACTTTTCCATCAGCGGCAGGTCGTTGATCGAGTCGCTGTAGAAGTAGGTCGTGCTGAAGTCGTCCCAGTGTGCGCCCTGGCTCTTGAGCCATGCTTCGACACGGGTGATCTTGCCTTCGCGGAAGCTCGGCACGCCGTCGACCTCGCCGGTGAACTGGGCTTCGGGCCGGCCGTCGACTGTCGCTGGCTCGGTCGCAATCAGGTGCTTGATGCCGAATGCCGACACGATTGGGGCGGTGACGAAGCTGTTGGTTGCGGTCACCACGGCACAAAGGTCGCCGGCTTCGATGTGCTTGTAGACCAGCGCGCGCGCCTGCGGCGTGATGACCGGATCGATGACTTCGCGCATGAAATGCTGGCGCAGGGTGTCAAGCCGCTCACGCGTGTTGGCGGCCAGCGGCGCCAGCGCGAAGCGCAGGAATGCCTGGATATCCAGGGTGCCGGCCTTGTAGTGGCCATAGAACTCATCGTTCCTGCGGCGGTAGGAGTCCTCGTCGACAACGCCCTGGCGCACCAGGAAACGGCCCCATTCGTGGTCGCTGTCAGTCGGGATCAGGGTATGGTCGAGATCAAAGAGTGCCAGATTCATGGGGCGCG
Organism: Cupriavidus pinatubonensis; assembly: GCF_019602855.1. GTDB lineage: Bacteria > Pseudomonadota > Gammaproteobacteria > Burkholderiales > Burkholderiaceae > Cupriavidus > Cupriavidus pinatubonensis. The sequence goes on along the minus strand of NZ_CP080767.1, from coordinate 3,138,437 downwards.
ATTTTACCTTAAGCGAGTGTGCCGGTCCGCGTGCTCTCGCGCCGGCCACAAAAAGGCGGGTGGCGAAGATTTCCGGCGATTATTCCCGAAACTCCGCGAACATTTCGCGAAGCAGGGGCAGGGTGACCGGGCGCTTGCGCTCCAGCGAGTAGGTATCCAGCGCATCGAGCAGCGCCATCAGGCTGGGCATGTCGCGGTAATGGCGCGTGACCAGCCAGTGCGTGATTTCCGGGGACAGCTGCAGGCCCCGCTCGCGTGCCGCCTGAAGCACTGCGGACATCTTGTCCTCGTCCGACAGCGGCTGGACCTGGTAGACCAATCCCCAGCCGAGCCGGGTGCGCAGGTCTTCGCGCACGGGCATGGCGCGCGGTGCCATGCCCCCTGCCACGACCAGCGCGGTGCGCACGTGCGCGCGGACTTCGTTGTACAGCGAAAACACCGCGATCTGCCGCGCTTCATCGAGCAGTTCGACGTCATCGACCGTATAAAGCTGGCAGGACGGGTCGAACAGGAAATCGGACAGCGGGTGGTGCGGGCTCAGGTAGCGGCAGTTGATGCCGGTTTGGGGCGTCGCCTCGCACACCGCATGCAGCAGGTGCGTGCGGCCGCAGCCGTTTTCCCCCCACAGATAGAACAGCCGGTCAATGGCGCGCTCCTGCGCGACCGCACTGGGCAGGTCGTGCAGGCGTTGCACCGCCTCGCGGTTCGAAGCCACGACAAAATTGTCGAAGGTCGAAGGCGGGGGGCTGCCAAGCTCGAGCGAAAGTTGCTTGGGACGCGGGGACATGACGTATGGCTAACTTGCGGGGGACAGCTTGCGCGGTGCACATGGAATCGGCTCAAGCCGACTATTGTCCGTCATTTTTCCCGTCGCTTCCGTTATTTCCATTACTTCCGATAGAGGTCGCTGGCCAGGTACACGCGACGAAGCTGCCGCGCCCCGACCAGCAGCACTGCGCAGGTGGGCAGCGCCAGCAGCACGCCGAAGAAGCCGAACAGTTGTCCGAATGCGAGCAGTGCGAAGATCACCACGAGCGGATGCAGCCCGATGCGCTCGCCGACCAGCCGCGGCGTCAGGTAGAAACTTTCGATGAACTGGCCAATGCCGTACACGACGGCCACCGCTGCCAAACCGTACCAGTCGCCGAACTGCAACAGCGCAGCCAGGATAGCCAGCACCAGGCCGATGCCGAAGCCGATATACGGAATGAACACGGCCAATCCCGTGAACACGCCCACGGGTACGCCGACGTCAAAGCCGGCCACGGTCAGGCCGATCGAATAGATCGAGGCCAGGATTACCATCACCAGAATCTGGCCACGCAGGTATTGCGACAGCAGCACGTCCGTCTCGGCCGTCAGTTCGCGCACCTTCGGCACCCAGCGGCGCGGCACCAGGCCTTCGATGCGCCGCATCACCATGTGCCAGTCCATCATCAGGTAGAACATGACGATCGGAATGACGAACGCCATGCCGGCCACCTCGAGCAGCGCCGAGCCGGAGACTTTGGCATAGTTCAGCAGCATCGCCAGCAGGTCTTCGGGGCTCGCCGAGAAGCGGTCCGACAGCATGCTGCGCAGGCCGGGGAAATCGAAGCGCACGCGCACGCCGAAGTCCGCCAGCCGAGGCGCCACCACGGCGTTGAGCTTCTTCAGCAGCATCGGCAACTGCTCGCGCACCTGCGGAATTTCCCGCTGCAGCACGGCGATCAGCAGCAGCACCAACACCACGCAGACCACGACAAGCAACAGGATCATCACGGCCACGGCGATCGCGCGCGGCACGCGCCGGCGCGCCATCCAGTCCACGCCCGGGGTCAGGATGTAGGCGAAGATGAAGGCCAGCAGGAAGGGCGTCAGGATCGGCGCCAGCGCGATGATGGCGGCGAACAGGCCCGCAGCGACCGCGATCCAGAGCAGGACGCGCTTGGTCTCATCGTTCAGCAGGGGAGCGTTCATCGAATGGGCGCACAGGGCGGAACTGGCGAAACTGGAAGCCGGGCGCCTGTATCCGTTAAAATCGCAATTCTACTGGACTCGCGCCCGCCCCCTGCCACAGCTAGGTTGCCGGAGCGGCGAAGTCTCCACTTTATCTCCTCTGACACAAGCAGGTTCTCATGAGCGCTTCCTCGACCGCCGGCCAGGCAGGCCTTTCCTACCGCGATGCCGGTGTTGACATCGATGCCGGCGATGCCCTGGTCGACCGCATCAAGCCGTTCGCCAAGCGCACCATGCGCGAAGGCGTGATGGCTGGCATCGGCGGTTTCGGCGCGCTGTTCGAACTGTCGAAGAAGTACCAGGAGCCCGTGCTGGTGTCGGGTACCGACGGCGTGGGCACCAAGCTGAAGCTCGCCTTCCAGCTTAACCGCCACGATACCGTGGGCCAGGACCTGGTCGCCATGAGCGTGAACGACATCCTGGTGCAGGGTGCCGAGCCGCTGTTCTTCCTCGACTACTTCGCCTGCGGCAAGCTCGACGTTGACACGGCCGCCACCGTGATCCAAGGCATCGCCCGCGGCTGCGAACTGGCCGGCTGCGCACTGATCGGCGGCGAAACTGCCGAGATGCCGACCATGTACCCGGACGGCGAATACGACCTGGCCGGCTTTGCGGTCGGCGCGGTCGAGAAGAAGAAGATCATCGACGGCACCACCATCACCCCGGGCGATGTGGTGCTGGGCCTGGCCTCGTCGGGCGCGCACTCAAACGGCTATTCGCTGGTGCGCAAGATCATCGAAGTCGCCAAGCCGGACCTGGACGCCGATTTCCACGGCCAGCGCCTGCAGGACGCCATCATGGCGCCGACGCGCATCTACGTGAAGCCGCTGCTGTCGCTGATCGAAACGCTGCCGGTCAAGGGCATGGCTCACATCACCGGCGGTGGCCTGACCGAGAACGTGCCGCGCGTGCTGCCGCAGAACACCACGGCCGTGCTCCAGCGCGACGCGTGGGCGCTGCCGCCGCTGTTCCAGTGGCTGCAGTCGCAAGGCCGCGTGGCCGATGACGAAATGCACCGCGTGTTCAACTGCGGCATCGGCATGGTGGTCATTGTTGCCAAGGAAGATGCCGAGCGTGCGATCCGCCATCTGCAGGCTGCCGGTGAAGCCGTGTGGGAGATTGGCGAGATCCGCGAGCGCGCTGAAGGCCAGGCGCAGACCGTGGTGGTCTGACACGCCCGGATGCCGGCTCGCTGGCCGGCAACGCAATAAAAAAAAGCGCATGCACTGCATGCGCTTTTTTTGTTTTGAGTCACGTGTATCAGCGATTTCCGGCGGCCGTGACATCTGCAGCGGTGTCCTGATCGCCAAATGCCTCGCCCCCGAACCGCAGTGCCGTGTGCTGCCGTTGCGACTGGCGCAGCGGATAAAACATCTGCGCGGCCCAGTGTTCGGCTCCGAAGCGGCGATCATCCTCCAGTCCGACTTTAGCCGGGTACTTGCGGGTGATGTGGGCCGTCCCAAACAGAACGTCCCAGAAAAACAGCAGGTTGCCAAAGTTGCCCTTGTAGTGGCCGATGCCATCGGCATTGGTCAGCGCATGGTGGGCCCAGTGCGTGGCAGGCGTAGAGATGGTCCGCTCGACGACCCACATCAACGGTCGCAGCGCGCGCATCCGATAGAGCGGTTCATCCCAGCGCCACGCGCAGTGCGCACCCAGGATCACCAGCATCTTGACCACGATATATACGCCGTAGACCTTGCCGAAGCCCAGGTAAAGCAGCACGCCCGCGATCCACAGCCCCGGCATCATCAGGTAGTAGAAGAAGTTGTTCCGGTACGTGACGCGGATGCTCATGTACGACGCCGAATGATGCGCTCGATGCAGCGGCCACAACCACGGTGTATGGGACGCCCGATGCCACCAGTATTGCGTCATGTCGTCGGCGACCAGCAGGATGGCAACCATGCTCCACCACGACAGGTGGGACCAAGCGCCGTGCATCTCGGGGATTAGCCAGCCGCAGAGCCAGTTGGCACCAAGCAGTGCAAGCGGCTGCGTGACGGCGATCAGGCTGACGAACATCAGGACTTCGAGCTTGGTGTCGTTGGCGTCGGCGCGCACGCTTTGCTGGTAGCGGCGCGAGGCGAATTCCATCACGGCAAAGCCGACGATGATGCTGCCGATCAGCAGGTTCTGAAGCTGCAAGTTCATGAGGTATGTCTCCGGTAATGCTTTTTGTACGGACCACTCTAGGTTGGCGATATCGATGCGTCCAATGCATAATCGACATCATTCCAATGTGCAAAACGCAATGAGAACGCCATGGACCTTCGCCGGCTCAGCCATGTGGTTGCCCTTGCCGACACGCTGCACTTCGCACGTGCAGCCGAGCAAGTGCACCTTAGTCAACCCGCGTTCAGCCGAAGCATCCAGGCGGTCGAAAACGATCTCGGGGTGCGCCTGTTCGAGCGTGATGTGGGGGATATCCGGCCGACGCCGGCCGGTGAGTTCGTGCTCGAACGTGCCAGGCGGCTGCTGTTCGAGGCCCGCTGCATGCAGCGCGACGTCGATCTCTACCTCGACAATCAACTTGGAGACACGGCTTTCGGCGTCGGGCCGTTCCCCGCCGCGACCCTGATGCCGCGCGTGCTGACGGAACTGCGGCGCCTGCATCCGCAGGTCGCCTTGCGCGTTGAAGAGAGCAACTGGGTACTGTTGCTTGAGCGTTTGCGTGCCGAGGACATTGAGTTCTTTGTCGCTGACGTACGCGACTTGCCCGATGACGACGCGCTGGACATCCGGCCGCTGCCGGCGCAGGCCGCACGCTTCTTTGTCCGCGCGGGGCATCCGCTCGCCGGTACGTCATGCACGATCAAGGCTGCGTGGGCGTACGGCGTCGCCGCCGTCAAGGCGCCGCGCGCTGTAACGGCGGCGCTGACGAAAGCCTTGGGATTGCCCGCCGGTCAGGAAGCCGTCCTGGCGCTCGAGTGCGACGATTTCGCCGTGATCCGGGCGGTCACCCTGTCCACGGACATGGTGCTCGGCGCGACAGAAGCAGCGGTAGAGGCGCAGGTGGCTTCGGGCGAACTGGTACCGCTCGACGTCGAGGGGCTTCCCACGCTGCATGCCGGCATGGGTATTGTGAGCCTGCGCAATCGCACGCCGTCGCCCATGGCGATGAAGGCGATGCGTTGCATCGAGCGCGTGGCAGGCGAGATCCACGGCGAGCGCAAGGCGTCGCCGCAATAGGCTGGCTTAGTGCCGACGGGTGGGTCACATGCCCGCCAGCCGCGCTACCTGCTGGACGTAGTCGGGTGCGACGCAATCGACGGACAGCCGCTCGGGCGTGCTGCGCAGCCACGTGATCTGGCGCTTGCAGAGCTGGCGCGTGGCCACGATGCCGCGTTCGCGCATGGTCGCGTAATCGGTGTCGCCGTCCAGGTATTCCCAGACTTGACGGTAGCCTACGCAGCGGATCGACGGCAGGCCCGGATGGAGATCGCCGCGCCGGCGCAGGCGTTCGACTTCCTCGATAAAGCCGCCAGCCAGCATGGCGTCGTAGCGCGCGGCGATGCGTGCATGCAGCACGGCGCGGTCCGACGGCTCCAGCGCGATCACGCGGTAGCGCTGATCCGCTGCGCCCGTAAAGGTACGGCCGTCGGCCTGCCGCGCCAGCAGCTCGGACATTGGTTGCCCCGATAACCGGTGGATCTCCAGCGCACGCTGGATGCGCTGCGCGTCGTTGGGCGCGAGCCGCGCGGCGGTGACCGGGTCGACCTCCGCCAGCATCGCGTGCAGTGCGGGCCAGCCGCGTTCGGCGGCCAGTTCGTCGAGTTTGGCGCGCACGGCAGGATCAGCCTGCGGCAGGTCGTTCAGGCCCTGCGTCAGCGCCTTGTAGTACAGCATGGTGCCGCCGACGATCAGCGGCTGGTGGCCGCGACTGCGGATCTCGGCGATCAGCCGTTCGGCGTCGGTGACGAATTGCGCGGCGGAGTAGCTGTCGGTCGGATCGATGATGTCGATCAGGTGGTGTGGCGCGGAGGCCAGCTCTTCACGCGTGGGCTTGGCAGTGCCGATATCCATCTCGCGATAGACCAGCGCCGAATCGAGGCTGATGATCTCGACCGGCGCCTGCTGTGCCAGGGCCAGGGCGGCCGCGGTCTTGCCTGAGGCGGTCGGGCCCAGCAGGCAGACGACGGGCGGGTGTTCGGACGAAGGCAGGGCGGACATCAGGACTTCTGCAAGGCGTAGTGCGCGAACGCGGTGAAAAACGCGGTGTTACTGGCCGCGCAGGAAAAGACGATCGAGCTCAGACACGCTCAGCTGAACCCACGTCGGGCGGCCGTGATTGCACTGGTCGGCGCGTTCGGTCTGTTCCATCTGGCGCAGCAGCGCGTTCATCTCTTCCAGCGTGAGCTTGCGGTTGGCGCGCACAGCGCTGTGGCAGGCCAGCGTGGCCAGCAGTTCGTTGCGGCGCTCGGCCAGCACGCGGGAGCCGCCATAAGAATGCAGGTCGCGCAGCACGTCTCGGGCCAGCGCTTCTGCGTCGGCCTGCTGCAGCAGCGCCGGCACGGCACGCACCGCGAGCGTGGTGGGCGATACGGGAGCGATGTCGAAGCCGAGCAGTTCGAGCGTTTCGCGATGTTCTTCGGCAGTGCCGATTTCCACGGGGTTTGCCGGCAGTGTCACGGGCAGCAGCAGCGGCTGCACGGCGAGATCGCGTGCATCAAGCGCGTCCTTGATCTGCTCGTACAGGATGCGCTCGTGCGCCGCGTGCATGTCGACGAGCACAAGGCCCCGCGCGTTCTGCGCGAGCACGTAGATGCCGTGGAGCTGGGCAATCGCGTAGCCGAGCGGGTGGTCCTCAGCGCCTTCCGTAGCGTCTTCCGCAATCGGCAGCGCCATGCGGGCCGGGGCCACACCATCGAGCAGGCTCGGCGGTTCATCGGCGCGCGCGGCTTGCGCATCGGCGAGCCACGCGGGCGGCTGGGACGATGGCACGTAAGGCCGCGGCATGGTGGCTTCGCGCACCATGCCCAGATAAGCCTGGCGTGGCTGCGCAATGCCGAGTTCGGTCTGGCGCGCCGCCGAATAGTTGATCCACTGGCTGCCGCTGCTCGCCGTGCCACCGTATGGCGCGCGGGGCTCGCGCAGTTCGCCCGCGCCGCCTGCTGCCGGCACGTCTTCGACGTCGGTCCCGGTGTGCAGGCTGTCGCCGTTCTCACCAGCCTGGCGCGCGAGACAGCGCTGCACGGCGTGATAGACGAACTGATGCACGGAGCGCGATTCGCGGAAGCGCACCTCGATCTTGGACGGATGGACGTTCACGTCCACCATTTCCGGCGGCAGGTCCAGGCACAGCACGTAGGACGGGAAGCGGTCGCCATGCAGTACGTCCTGGTAGGCGCTGCGCACGGCATGATTAAGCAGCTTGTCGCGCACAAAGCGGCCGTTCACGAAGAAATACTGCTGGTCCGGGCGGCCGCGCGAGGCCGTGGGCAACCCTGCAAAGCCATACAGATGCAGGTCGCCGGCTTCCTCGTCGAGCGGCAGCCGTGCACGGGCGAAATCGCTGCCGAGGACCTGTGCGGTGCGCGTGGCCACGTCACCGGCGTTCCAGTGTTCCAGCGGCTTGCCGTTGTGATGGACCGAAATGGCCACGTCTGGGCGGGCCAGTGCCACGCGGCGGACCATTTCCAGGCAGTGACCTAGCTCTGTTTGTTCCGATTTGAGGAACTTTCGGCGCGCTGGCGTGTTGAAGTAGAGATGCTGGACATCGACGGTGGTGCCGACGCCGCCCGAAGCCGGCTGCATTGCGCCGGTATCGGCACTGACCTGCGTGGCGTGCGCGTCGCTGGCGGTACGGCTGGTCAGCGAGAGTTGCGAGACGGACGCAATCGATGCAAGGGCCTCGCCGCGGAAACCGAGGGTCAGTACGGCCTCGAGTTCGTCGAGCGAAGCGATCTTGCTGGTGGCATGGCGCATCAGCGCGACGGGCAGTTCGGCGGGCGGAATGCCGCAGCCGTTGTCCGTGATGACGATGCGCCTCACGCCGCCTTCTTCGAGCCGGATGCCGAGCTGGCTTGTCCCTGCGTCGAGTGCATTTTCGAGCAGTTCCTTGACCACGGATGCCGGCCGTTCCACGACTTCGCCGGCGGCAATCTGGCTGATGAGCTGGTCGGGCAGGGGACGGATCGGCCGTGGCGGCTGCGCGGTGCGGGAGGCGGAGGCTGGCATGCGGGCGATTATACGTGGCGCGCCACACGCGAGATGGCCGCGCAAGCCCCGCCAGGTGACCGATGCGTCGGGCGGGTCTTGTATGATGTCGCGCTTGGTGAAGTAACCTACAACATAACGGGGAACGACTTGGATCTCGCTCTGCAGCTCATCGACATGCTCCTGCATGTCGACAAATATCTCGGCACGGTTATCCAGCAATACGGTGCATGGGTCTATGCGATCCTGTTCCTCATCGTATTTGCCGAAACCGGGCTGGTGGTGCTGCCGTTCCTGCCGGGCGACTCGCTGCTGTTCATTGCGGGCGCGTTCTGCGCAACCGGCGCCATGAATGAATGGGTGCTGATCGGGCTGCTGCTGGCGGCGGCGATTTCGGGCAACACCGTGAACTACTGGGTCGGCAGCTGGATCGGGCCCAAGGTGTTCGACCATCAATGGCGCTTTCTCGACCAGAAAGCGCTGCGCCGCACACACGATTTCTACGAGCGCCACGGTGGCAAGACCCTCGTGATGGCGCGCTTCGTGCCGATCGTGCGCACCTTCGCGCCGTTCGTCGCGGGCGTGTCGCAGATGACGTTCGCGCGCTTCCAGTTCTTCAACGTGATCGGCGCAATGGCGTGGGTCGCGGGGCTTGTGTTTGCGGGCTATTTCTTCGGCAACCTGCCGTTCATCAAGCAGTACCTGAACCTGATCGTGCTGGCCGGTATCGGCGCGGCTGTGGTGCCGCTGGTGCTGGGCGGGCTGTGGCGGCTGGTGCGCGGCAACAAGCGCAGCACGCCGAGCGTCGAGCGCTGAACCCGCTCTGCCGCGGTCTCAGTTGAGGCTGCGGCTCATCATGCGCAGGGCCGGCATGCGGTCGCGAATCTGCGCGATGTCGGCGGCGTCCGGGCGCGCCTTCACATAGGCTTCCAGATCTTCGAGCGCCGGGCGGAAGCACTCGAGATTCGCATACGCCAGGCCGCGGTCGCGTACTTCCTCGATCGACCCGGGCAGCAGGATCACCAGGCGGTTCTGTACCGCAAGCAGCCGCTGCCAGCGTGATTCCTGCAGATAGATCGCCTTCAGGTTGCGCAGCATGCGCGCGATGATCTCGCGATGGCTTGCAGCCTGCAGGAACAGGCCCAGCGGCACTTGGCCGGGGTCGGAAATTCCTTCTCGCTCCAGATACGGGTCGAGCATCTCCTGAAGCTGTTCCTTTGACAGGGTTTCCCCAGTCAGCGGGTCGAGCACGACTTCGCCGGCGGGGATCGTCATGCGCACCAGGAAATGGTTCGGGAACGATACGCCCTTGAGCGGAAGGCCAATCTGCTGGCCAAGTTCCATGTACAGCACCGCCAGCGAAATCGGGATGCCGCGACGCTGTTTCAGCACCACGTTCAGGTACGAGTTGTCCGGGTCGTAGTAGTCGTTGGCGTTGGCGCCAAAGCCGAGGTCGCGATAGAAGAAGTGGTTCAGCAGACGCAGCCGCTGGATCGCTGGGGTGCCCTCGGCTATCCGGCGCTTCAGGCGCAGCGCCAGTACATCGAGCGCCGCGAGTTCGGCTTGCAAATCCAGATCCGGGTAAGCGTCCTGCGCGATGGAAAGTGCGGTTTCAGTCAGGGGGATGCCGTTTTCGTCGGCCACGAGGCTGGCGAAATAGTCCAGGACTTTCGTACTTGTCATTGCGGATTCCTGATGCGGCACGGCCGGGCCGTGCGCTGGCGCCCACTACTCGCTATGGCACGTTCCATATATGAACAGGCCTTAGGCCGTCCGGCGCTTGAAGGCGGCGTATCGCAGTCCCATGAGCCACAGTGTACCGAAGTAGACCACCGCCGCAAGTATCAGGCAGGAGGCCAGAAGGGCAATGCGCAGCAGCGGCGTGGCACCCAGGCCGACCCAGTCGAAGTTGCGTACGAACCAGAGCAGCAGGCCCGAGAGAAGCAGCACCGCGGTGAAGAGCTGCGCCAGGAACAGCCACCATCCGGGCGCCGGCCGGTAGAACCCCCGACGCACCAGCCCCGCAAAAAGCAGCAGTGCATTAATGCTTGCGCCGACGCTGATCGACAGCGCCAGGCCCGCATGACCCATCCATGGCACGAACAGATAGTTGCAGGCCTGCGTGATGACGAGCACCACGATCGCAATCTTCACCGGCGTGCGGATATCCTGCCGCGCATAGAAGCCCGGGGCCAGAATCTTGATGACGATGAGGCCGAGCAGGCCGGTGCCGTACGACACCAGCGCCTGGCGCGTCATCTCGACAGCGTGCGCGTCGAACTTGCCGTAGTTGAACAGCACCGCGGTCAGCGGCGTGCCGAACACGAACAGGCCCACCGCGCATGGCACCGCGAGCAGGAAGGTCAGGCGCAGGCCCCAGTCGAGCAGGCCCGAGTATTCTTCGCGATTGTCCTGGGCGCTTGCTTTCGACAGGCTCGGCAGCAGGATGGTCCCGAGCGCCACGCCGAGCAGCGCGGTCGGAAACTCCATCAGGCGGTCGGCATAGGTCAGGTACGACACGCTGCCCGCAGCCAGGCGCGAAGCAATGTTGGTATTGATGATCAGGCTGATCTGCGCGACCGACACGGCCAGCAGGGCCGGCCCCATCTGCTTCAGGATGCGCCGCACGCCGGCGTTGGCCCATGCTGCGCGCACGCTGAAGCTCAGGCGTGGCATCGCGCCCAGGCGACGCAGCGCAGGTACCTGGATCACGAGTTGCAGGATGCCGCCAACCAGCACGCCCCAAGCCTGCGCATAGATCGGCTGCGCCATGTGCGGGCCCACGAACAGCGCAGCGACGATCAGGCACAGGTTCAGCAGGACTGGCGTGAAGGCAGGCACCGCGAACTTGCGCCATGTGTTCAGGATGCCGGATGCCAATGCCACCAGCGAGATCAGGCCGATGTACGGGAACATCACGCGCGTCATGAATACCGCGGCGGTGTAGGTTTCGCCCTGACCACGAAAGCCGGTCGCCACCACAGTCATCACCAGTGGCGCGCCAATCACGCCAAGCAGTGACACGCCCATCAGCGCCCAGGTCATGACCGTGGCGACGGCATCGATCAGGAGCTTGGTCTCGGCGTCACCGCGCTTGGCGTGGTATTCGCCCAGAATTGGCACGAAGGCTTGCGAGAACGCGCCTTCGCCGAAGATGCGCCGCAGCAGGTTGGGAATCCGGAAGGCCACGTTGAAGGCATCGGTCATGTCCGACGCGCCGAACGCCCGGGCGATGAGGATTTCGCGCACCAGCCCCGTGATGCGCGAGAGCATGGTCAGGCCGCTGATGGTGGCGAGCGCTTTGAGCAGATTCAAGGTGAGTGGGCGGGAAGTGGTGGATCGGCAGTGCTGGCGCTGGCACGGCAGGGTGCGGGTCGCGCACGCCGCGCTAGCATCGGGATGGCGGTTCTGACGCCCGGCGCGCGGTAAAGTTGCCGCGGCGGCACGCGCGCGCGTCGAAGTGACGACTATTATACGGATCGTCCCGGCGGCTTCCGGGGGCAGCGCCGTATACCGAGGTGAGTCTTGCGTGTGGCGCTGACGTGTGTGTATAATTGCCGATTCACAAGGACAGTTGCGTTCCGGATTCGTGTGTCAGTGCATCCCGGGTCGCTTGATATGACTTAATTGTTGTGTCCCCCGCGGCACGCATCTGAGAATTCAGGATACTTATTTAAATGGCAAATTCCGCACAAGCTCGCAAACGCGCTCGCCAAGCCGTTGCCCAGAACGCCCACAACTCCAGCCTGCGCTCGCGTCTGCGTACCGCCGTGAAGGCTGTTCGCAAGGCTATCGACGCCGGCGACAAGGCTGCCGCTGCCGAGATCTTCAAGAACTCGCAAGCCACCATCGACAGCATTGCTGACAAGAAGATCGTGCACAAGAACAAGGCTGCACGTCACAAGTCGCGTCTGTCGGCTGCCATCAAGGCCATGGCTGCCTGATAGCTGCCCGGGCCGCCACGGCGGCCCGCTGACGGGTGCTACGGTACCCGCCCAACAAAAAAGCTCGTCATCCGACGAGCTTTTTTGCTTTCTGGCTACCGCATCCTGCTGCGGCCCCGGTTGGATTATTCGAGCGAGCAGGCTTCGACCAGTTGCAGGTTGTTGTCGCGCGCGAAGTTCAGCACGAAGTCCAGCGCCTTGGGTTCAATCTCGCGCAGTCGCACATCGACCACGACGCATTTGACGTTGCCCGAGAAGATCGGGCGTACATACGGGGAGTAGGTCAGGCGGGGATCGCCGGTATCGCCTTCTGGACGGAATTGCGCCATGACGCCGCAGAGTCGTTCAGCCCAGTCGCTCGGGCGGAAGGTCTTGCCCTCCTTGGTAATGCCTTGGATGAAATATTCGCGAACATTGGGGTTCATGAGACTGGGCGACTGCGGGTGAGGCGTGGTGACTCGACGGAAAACCCGCGTAACGGGCGCCCGGTTTGACGCGGCCGGCGAGTGTTGGTTCGCTCTTTCCGGCCGGGACTGGCGGGGCGTCGGTGTCTGCGGGGGCACTTTTGATGCCGGCGGCGGGCAGGCGGCATGGGTATGCCGGGCCCCGCGTGAATCAGCCAGTATTATATCTTATATAAGACTTGCGCATAAGCTCGAAATCCTGTCGGGAACCTGTCAACGGGTGGCGAACCGGGTTCTTCCGGGCTCGCCAAAGCAGAAATAATCCCTTATGATCATTCCAAGTAAATTGCGTATGCGACGCGAAAGGCGGCTCCGCGACGCGCTTCTGTCATGCACTTGATGACGGCGTGTCCCCTCCGGGCCGCCTTCTTTGTTTTATGAGCTCAACCCCGATCAAGCATTACCTCCAGTTCAGCGACTTGACTCCCGACGAGTACGAGTACCTGCTGGACCGCGCACGGATCCTCAAGGCCAAGTTCAAGAACTACGAGACATGGCATCCGCTGCACGACCGCACGCTGGCCATGATCTTCGAGAAGAACTCGACGCGTACGCGCCTGTCGTTCGAAGCCGGCATCCACCAGCTCGGCGGCCATGCGGTGTTCCTCAACACGCGCGACTCGCAGCTTGGCCGTGGCGAACCGATCGAGGATGCGGCGCAGGTGATTTCGCGCATGGTCGATATCATCATGATCCGCACGTTCGGGCAGGACATCATCGAACGCTTCGCCGCGCATTCGCGCGTGCCGGTGATCAACGGCCTGACCAACGAATATCACCCGTGCCAGGTGCTGGCCGACGTGTTCACCTATATCGAGCAGCGCGGCAGCATCCGCGGCAAAACGGTGGCGTGGATCGGCGATGCCAACAACATGGCCTATACCTGGATTCAGGCAGCCGAACGGCTGGGCTTCACGTTCCATTTCTCGGCGCCGCCGGGGTACCAGCTCGATCCGGCCCTGGTGCCGGCATCGGCGGCAGGCCAGCTGAAGGTGTTTGAAGATCCGCTCGCTGCTTGCAAGGGCGCGAGCCTGGTGACCACCGATGTGTGGACCAGCATGGGCTTCGAAGCCGAGAACGAGGCGCGCAAGCGCGCGTTCCAGAACTGGATGGTGACCACGGCGATGATGGACCGTGCCGAGCCGGACGCTCTGTTCATGCACTGCCTGCCCGCCCACCGCGGCGAGGAAGTCGAGGCCGCCGTGATCGACGGCCCCAAGAGCGTGGTCTGGGACGAGGCGGAAAACCGCCTGCACGTGCAGAAGGCGCTGATGGAATATCTGCTCTGCGGCCGCTACTGACACTGAGGCGCGCGCCGGCAGGCACAACGGGAGGGGCCGCCATGGCCCCTCTTTTTACGTGACCGCATCCACAAAACTGCAATCAAGGAGATGGAAGTGAGCCAGTTCGATAACGTATCGGTCGTCAAGAAGGCCAACCTGTATTTCGACGGCAAGTGCGTGAGCCACACCGTGCTGTTTGCCGATGGCACGCGCAAGACGCTCGGCGTGATCTTCCCGGCGACGCTGACCTTTAACACCGGCGCTCCGGAAATCATGGAAATCAACGCTGGCGTGTGCCGCGTGCGCCTGGCCGGCTCCGAAGCCTGGCAGACGTATGGCGCCGGCCAGCAGTTCGATGTGCCGGGCAACAGCAGCTTTGACATTGAAGTCCAGGAAACCCTGGACTACGTCTGCCACTTTGGCTGACCAGAACGGCTGATCTCAGCCGCGGAGCCCATTACAGCACGACCGGTTCCGGTTCGATCCGCACGCCGAAGCGGGCCTGCACCGTATCGGCGATACGTCCGGCCAGCGCCAGCAGCGCTGCGCCGGTGCCGCCACCGTGGTGTACCAGCACCAGCGCCTGCTTGCCATAGACGCCCACCGGGCCGTCGTTGAGTCCCTTGAATCCGCAGCGGTCGATCAGCCAGCCCGCGGCGAGCTTGAACGAGCCGTCGGGCTGGGCATAGCTGACCAGATCGGGGTGGCTCGCCAGCAGCACGTCGCGTTGCTCTGCACTGACCAGCGGATTCTTGAAGAAGCTGCCCGCATTGCCGATCTGCGCGGGATCGGGCAGCTTGCGCGAGCGGATGGCGATCACCGCATCGCGGATCGCCACCGCGTCAGGCGCGGCATTGCCTTCCACTTCGCGTGCCAGCTCGCCATAGGCCAGCACCGGCTGCCAGTCGCGCGACAGGCGCAGCGTCACTGCCGTGATGATGTAACGGTCGCGACCAGCCTGCTTGAACAGGCTGTCGCGGTAGCTGAACGCGCACTGTTCCAGGTCGAGGTCCACGAAACGCATCGTCTGGCGGTCGAGCGCCCGCACGCTCGCAAAACGCTCGCGCAGTTCGACGCCATACGCGCCGATGTTCTGGATAGGCGCCGCCCCGACGGTGCCGGGAATCAGGGCAAGGTTTTCGAGGCCAGGGAGGCCCTCCGCGATGGTGCGGCAGACCAGCCCATGCCAGTTTTCGCCAGCGCCCGCCGTGACCAGCCAGGCATCTGGCGCCGTGCCAACGCGAAAGCCCGGAATCTCCATCAGCAGAACCAGCGCGTCGAGATCGCCGGTCAGCACCACATTACTGCCGCCGCCGAGCACCACCAGCGGCAGTCCGACGGCACGCGGGTCATTCAGCGCGGCGAGAAGGTCGGCTTCGCTGCGGATGTGGGATGCATATCGCGCCCGGACGTCGAATCCGAATGTATTGTGGCGGCGCAGGGGATAAAATTCGTGGAAATCTGCCATGCAAGCTAGAGGTGATGCGGCCGCCGCTGGGCGGCCGGGTGCTCCGTGGAGCGCGAGGCAGGCTGGATTATACGGAAGTACCGGCGCGGACCGCCCGGGTTGCGGGCGCCGGACAGGCAAGTGACAAGGAGAATGCAATGCCGTCGTTTGACGTAGTGTGCGAAGCGAACATGGTCGAGGTCAAGAATGCGGTGGAGCAGGCCAACAAGGAGATCTCGACGCGGTTCGATTTCAAGGGTTCGAACGCACGGGTCGAGCAGAAGGAGGGCGAACTGACCGCCTTTGCCGACGATGATTTCAAGCTGGGGCAGGTCAAGGACGTGCTGCTCAACAAGATGGCCAAGCGCA
Organism: Cupriavidus pinatubonensis; assembly: GCF_019602855.1. Classification (GTDB taxonomy): domain Bacteria; phylum Pseudomonadota; class Gammaproteobacteria; order Burkholderiales; family Burkholderiaceae; genus Cupriavidus; species Cupriavidus pinatubonensis. The sequence continues at coordinate 3,122,773 of NZ_CP080767.1, read as the reverse complement.
ACGTCGACGTGCGGTTCCTCGACTACGGCAAGGTCGAGAAGATCAGCGGCGACAAGGTCAAGCAAGTCATCACGATCAAGAAGGGCGTGACTGGCGACCTGGGCAAGAAGATCGTGCGCATGATCAAGGACAGCAAGATCAAAGTCCAGGGCAGCATCCAGGGCGACGCCGTGCGCGTGTCCGGCACCAAGCGCGATGATCTGCAGAGCGTGATCGCCATGCTGCGCAAGGACGTGTCCGAGGCGCCGCTGGACTTCAACAACTTCCGGGACTGATTGCCCCGTACCTGTAGGGGCGCCGGTGCAATGCCGGCGCCTCGCTGCAGCGTGCGCTCAGCGCGGCTGCGGCAGTCCGCCTATCTTCGCGCCGGCCCGGATGCCCTTCTGCGCGAACCAGCCCTTGTTCATTTCGAGCGCGTAGCGGATCGCTGCCTTCGGGCAGTGGTTGTCTTGCGTCTGCGGTGCCATGTCCTCGATATTGACGATGCTGCCGTCATCGGCCAGGAAGGCGATCGATAGCGGCAGGTCGGTGTTCTTCATCCAGAAGCAGTGTCCGGCCTTCTGCTCGAACACGAACAGCATGCCGGCATTGGCCGGCATCGACTTCCGGTACATCAGCCCCTGTTCACGTGCCGCGGGGGTTGACGCGACCTCTGCCTGGATGGCGTACATGCCGGCTGTGAGTGGCACCACGGGGAGGGCGCTCTGGGCGTGGGCCAGACCGCTGAAGGCAGCGGCCACCAACATGCAGCGGGAAAGCGGGGTCTTGGTCAAGGTTCGCATGGCAATGCGGCGGGAGATTCGAAGGCAGCCGCAAGCATAACGCACGCCGGCGAAGACTGAGCGGCATGGGTATGGCGGTCCGGCAGATACAAAAAAGGCAGGTTGCCGGGCAACCTGCCTTTCACACGGTGCGGCGGATGCCCGCCGCAGCCGCATGCTTACTGCGCAGCCGGCGCCGAAGCAGCAGCCGTCGACTTCTTGGCGTGGTGCTTCTTGTGCGAGGTCTTCTTCTTCTGGGCCTTCGGGGCTTCCTTGGCGGCCGGAGCAGCGTCGGCAGCAGCAGGAGCCGAAGCCTGGGCGAAAGCGCCGGTGGCGAACAGACCAACAACCAGGGCAGCGATCAGTTTTTTCATTGCGATTACCTCGAAGGGTGACTGTAGTCGGAAAGGTCGGCGCGCAATTGGGCGCGTCACCGACAACAACGAGGACACCGCCCGGTGCGTTGACGTGCCGGGTGTTAGTTTTTGTAACGCACTCGACCCTTGATGCCGGTGCCGCGCGTTCCGGCGTTGCCCGACCCGAGGGTTCGCGGCTCCGGGCGCGGTGTGCGAGTCGGTGGCAGGCCCAGCCGGTCCGGCTCCACGATGCACGACTGTCCGGGCTGCAGGCCCAGTTCACGTAGATCCAGCCGCCCGATGGTGGCGCGCAGCAGGCGCAGCGTCGGGAAGCCGACGGCCGCCGTCATGCGGCGAACCTGGCGATTCTTGCCTTCACGGATCTGGAGCTCCAGCCAACTGGTCGGAATCGCGGCGCGAAAGCGCACCGGTGGGTTTCGGGGCCAAAGCCATGACGGCTCCTCGACCGCGCGTACCTTGGCCGGCAAGGTGTGGAAGTCGCCGAGGTCGATGCCCTGTCGCAGGCGCGCCAGCGCGGCCTCGTCGGGAATCCCCTCGACCTGCGCGAAGTAGGTCTTGGCTAGCTTGTGCCGCGGATCGGCAATGCGCGCCTGCAGGCCGCCGTCATCGGTCAGCAGCAGCAGGCCTTCGCTGTCGGCATCAAGCCGGCCTGCCGGGTACACGCCAGGCGTTGCGATCCACTCGGCCAGCGTTGGGCGAGAGGGATGCTCGGAAAACTGGCTCATCGTGCCAAAGGGTTTGTTCAGGGCAATCAACGTCATGGGGCAGCAGTATGCCGCAGACGGGGCCAATCGCCTGCTTTCCTTGACTGGCGCGGCTTGGCGGAATGGCAGATCACGGAAAATTGCTGCATAATATGAAACCAGTCTTGTGTCTTATATAAGACTGAAAGCAAGGCTGGATTGTGCGGCGCAGTGCAGATGAACCGGGGTGCCCGGCTACAATGCCTTCGCTACGCCTCCCATATTTCGCTGCCGGGTCGTGTACCGGGCGGCCGTCTTAACCGTTCCGTACTGGAGACGTCATGTACCAACACATCAAGGTCCCGGCCGGCGAGAAGATCACGGTCAACCAGGATTTCTCGCTGAATGTCCCGGACACTCCGATCATTCCTTATATTGAAGGCGATGGTACGGGCCTCGACATCACGCCTGTGATGATCAAGGTGGTGGATGCCGCGGTGGAAAAGGCCTACGGCGGCAAGCGCAAGATCTCGTGGATGGAAATCTACGCCGGCGAGAAGTCCACCAAGGTCTATGGCCCGGACGTGTGGCTGCCTGACGAAACCCTGGACGTGCTCAAGGAATACGTCGTCTCGATCAAGGGCCCGCTGACCACGCCGGTCGGCGGCGGCATCCGCTCGCTGAACGTGGCGCTGCGCCAGCAGCTCGACCTGTACGTGTGCCTGCGCCCGGTGCGCTACTTCAAGGGCGTGCCTTCGCCGGTGCGCGAGCCGGAAAAGACCGACATGGTCATTTTCCGCGAGAACTCGGAAGACATCTACGCCGGGATCGAATGGGAGGCCGAAAGCCCGCAGGCCCAGAAGCTGATTGCCTTCCTGCAGAACGAAATGGGTGTGAAGAAGATCCGCTTCCCGGAAACGTCGGGCATTGGCGTCAAGCCTGTGTCGAAGCAGGGCACCCAGCGCCTGGTGCGCAAGGCTATCCAGTACGCCATCGATAACGACAAGCCGTCGGTCACGCTGGTGCACAAGGGCAACATCATGAAGTTCACGGAAGGCGGTTTCCGTGACTGGGGCTATGAGCTGGCCCAGAAGGAATTCGGCGCCGAGCTGGTCGATGGAGGCCCGTGGTGCAAGTTCAAGAACCCGAAGACGGGCCGCGACATCGTCATCAAGGACGCCATTGCCGACGCCTTCCTGCAGCAGATCCTGCTGCGCCCGGCTGAGTATTCAGTGATCGCGACGCTGAACCTGAACGGCGACTATATCTCGGACGCACTGGCAGCACAGGTCGGTGGTATCGGCATTGCCCCCGGTGCGAACCTGTCCGACTCCGTGGCCATGTTCGAAGCCACGCACGGCACGGCGCCGAAGTACGCTGGCAAGGACTACGTGAACCCGGGTTCGGAAATCCTGTCGGCAGAAATGATGCTGCGCCACATGGGCTGGACCGAAGCGGCCGACCTGATCATCGCCTCGATGGAAAAGTCGATCCTGTCGAAGAAGGTCACTTATGACTTCGCCCGCCTGCTGGAAGGTGCGACCCAGGTGTCGTGCTCGGGTTTTGGTCAGGTGATGATCGAAAACATGTGATCCCGCCCGGCGCCCATGCGCGGGCGCGGCGCGTCAGAACCCCGGTAAGCGATGAGGCTGCCGGGGTTTTTTTTCTTGTCTGCGCGATGCCGGCTGCCTAGAACGTCAGGGTGTCCGACAGTGTAAGGAGCCAACAAATGGAAGACCCGTTTCGCCGCGCCGCACTCGGCGCGGCAGTGTTCTACAGGGAACCGCTGGGCGCGCTGGACTGGCTGGAGCAGGCGTTCGGCTTCACGCGCACCATGGTCATCACCGACGACCGGGGCAAGCTTGCGCATGCCGAGATGCGTTTCGGGGACAGTTACCTGATGGTGGGTAGCGAATGGGCTGATTTCACGGCGAGCCCCGCCAGCGTGAACGGCAAGAACACGCAGTCGATCCATGTCCACCTTCAGGAAGGGCTGGATGCGCACTGCGAGCGCGCGCGTGCGGCCGGCGCAGTGATCATCTGCGAGCCGGAGGATCAGTTCTACGGCGATCGCGCCTATACCGCCCGCGATCCGGAAGGCCATGTCTGGACTTTCGGCCAGACCGTGCGAAAGGTCAGCCGGGAAGAGGCCGAGCAGGCCAGCGGGCTGAAGATCGAGGGCTGGGCCTGATCTGCGCCCCGTTATCACAGGTACGAGATGCAGAAAAGAAATGCAGAAAGCCCGGCACGAAGCCGGGCTTTCTGTCGGATGCGGTAGCGTGCAGCTGAGTCCGTGCCATGGCACCTCCGCAGCCCTGAGGGCGGCGGCACAACCTGCGCGGATCCCGTTCCGGGGGAGTTCCCCCCGCATCCTTGGTGACCACCCCGGAACTCTGTCGGCCCGGGTGCGGTCGCGGCGCACTTCAGGCCGAGGCGTCCTGGATGTTCGTGGCTTGCTTGCCCTTGGGGCCTTGCACGACCTCGAACGAGACGCGCTGACCTTCCTTGAGCGTCTTGAAGCCCGCCATCTGGATAGCCGAAAAGTGCGCAAACAGTTCTTCTTCGCCTTCGTCCGGCTTGATGAACCCGAAGCCCTTGGCGTCATTGAACCATTTGACGATACCGCTTGCCATATACTCCCCCAACGAAATTGCAGATTTCAAAGCGGGGATGCCTGCGGCCAGCCGGATGACAAGCGCTGCGGCGCCATGGCGGCCGCTTCCTGTCGGATGCGGTCGGCAATGACGCGGCATGATGTCTCGCGCGGCGACGGATCTGGCAGTTGCCTGCCCGAAATGCCGCCACTGGATTCGTGGGCCTCCCTGCTCACGGATCACCCGGCGTGGCCTTTTTGCTTGGCTCGCTGGCCTGTACCGGATGTGCGACCGATTTTTCTGGCAAACCCATCTACTGTCAAGCTGGCGGATTCCCCACTCGCGGCAGGGTGTGGCGGGAATGGGACGGCGGCTGATGGTACCGTGTGGGGGTGCGCACGGTAGTGCGGAGCGCGCCAGCGGTAGCCTGCACATGTGCACCAGCCACGTGCTTTGCAGTGCCTTTGGCGCTTCTTGATCGTCGGGGAAGCAGATGGAAACAGGTGGCACGGCTCTTGAATCCTGCAACTGTTCCCCAAATTGCAGAGTTGCGAGTAAGGGTTAGAATAAAGCCATGGCTACACGGCTGGCGAATGTCCCACAACGCGAAGCAGGCACCATTCTGGAGCGGAAAGAGCAGCAGCTCAAACCTCCCGCTATGTACAAGGTGGTGCTGCTCAATGACGACTACACTCCGATGGAGTTTGTAGTCATGATCCTGCAACAGTATTTCAGCAGGGACCGGGAAACCGCGACGCAGATCATGCTCACGGTGCATCGGGAAGGTAAGGGCGTCTGCGGTATCTACACCAGAGATATCGCCGCGACAAAAGTCGAGCTGGTGTCAACGCACGCGCGGCAGGCGGGGCACCCCTTGCAGTGCGTGATGGAGGAAGCATGATTGCGCAAGAATTGGAAGTGAGCCTGCACATGGCGTTCGTTGAGGCCCGGCAGGCACGCCACGAGTTCATTACCGTGGAGCACCTGCTGCTGGCGTTGCTCGACAATCCCACGGCAGCCGAGGTCTTGCGCGCCTGCGCGGCCAATATCGAGGACTTGCGCACGAGCCTGAAGAATTTTATTGCTGACAACACGCCGGTGGTTCCGGGGACCGACGAAGTCGATACCCAGCCCACGCTCGGTTTCCAGCGCGTGATCCAGCGCGCGATCATGCACGTCCAGTCGACTTCCAACGGCAAGAAGGAAGTGACGGGCGCCAATGTGCTGGTCGCGATCTTCGGCGAGAAGGATTCCCATGCCGTCTACTACCTGCAGCAACAGGGCGTGACGCGCCTGGACGTCGTCAATTTCATCAGCCACGGCATCCGCAAGGATCAGTCCGAACCGGCCAAGCACGGTGACGGCACTGGCGAAGGCGAGGGCGGCGACGGCAAGGAAAGCCCGCTCGAACAGTACACGCAGAACCTGAACGCGCTGGCCAAGGCCGGCAAGATCGATCCGCTGATCGGCCGCGAGAGCGAAGTCGAGCGCGTGGTGCAGGTGCTGTGCCGCCGGCGCAAGAACAACCCTCTGCTGGTCGGCGAGGCTGGCGTCGGCAAGACCGCGATCGCCGAAGGCCTGGCCTGGCGCATCACCAAGAACGAGGTACCCGACATCCTCGAGAAGGCGACCGTCTACTCACTCGATATGGGCGCGTTGCTGGCCGGCACCAAGTACCGTGGTGACTTCGAGCAGCGCCTCAAGGGTGTGCTGAAGTCGCTCAAGGACAATCCGAACGCGATCCTGTTCATCGACGAGATCCACACGCTGATCGGCGCGGGCGCCGCATCGGGCGGCACGCTGGACGCGAGTAACCTGCTCAAGCCGGCGCTGTCGTCGGGCCAGCTCAAGTGCATCGGTGCAACTACCTTCACCGAGTATCGTGGCATCTTCGAAAAGGACGCAGCGCTGTCGCGGCGTTTCCAGAAGATCGACGTGGTTGAACCGTCGGTGGACCAGACCGTGCAGATCCTGCGCGGCCTGAAGTCGCGCTTCGAGGAACACCATGGCGTCAAGTACGCGTCTTCCGCGCTGACCGCGGCGGCCGAACTGTCGGCGCGCTTCATCACCGACCGTCACCTGCCTGACAAGGCGATCGACGTGATCGACGAAGCCGGCGCAGCGCAACGCATCCTGCCGAAGTCGAAGCAGAAGAAGACCATCGGCAAGAGCGAGATCGAGGACATCGTCTCGCGCATCGCCCGCATCCCGCCGCAGAGCGTGAACCAGGACGACCGCAGCAAGCTGCAGACGCTGGAACGCGACCTGAAGTCGGTGGTGTTCGGCCAGGATCCGGCCATCGAGGCGCTGGCGTCGGCGATCAAGATGTCGCGCGCGGGCCTTGGCAAGACCGACAAGCCGATCGGCTCGTTCCTGTTCTCGGGCCCCACCGGCGTGGGCAAGACCGAAGTCGCCAAGCAGCTCGCGTTCATCATGGGCATCGAACTGCTGCGCTTCGACATGTCAGAGTACATGGAGCGCCATGCGGTGAGCCGCCTGATCGGTGCGCCGCCGGGATACGTCGGTTTCGACCAGGGCGGCCTGCTGACCGAGGCCGTCACCAAGAAGCCGCACTGCGTGCTGCTGCTCGATGAAATCGAAAAAGCGCATCCGGATATCTTCAATATCCTGCTGCAGGTGATGGACCATGGATCGCTGACCGATAACAACGGCCGGCGCGCCGACTTCCGCAATGTGATCATCATCATGACCACGAACGCGGGGGCGGAGACCATGAACCGCGCCACCATCGGTTTCACGACGTCGCGCCAGCAGGGCGACGAGATGGCCGACATCAAGCGCATGTTCACGCCGGAGTTCCGCAACCGGCTGGATGCCACCATCAGCTTCCGTTCGCTGGACGAGGAAATCATCCTGCGCGTGGTCGACAAGTTCCTGATGCAGCTCGAAGAGCAGCTGCACGAGAAGAAGGTGGAAGCGAGCTTCACCGAAAAGCTGCGCAAGTTCCTGGCACGCAAGGGCTTCGACCCGCTGATGGGCGCACGCCCGATGCAGCGCCTGATTCAGGACATGATCCGCAAGGCTCTGGCCGACGAACTGCTGTTCGGCAAGCTGGTGTCCGGTGGCAAGGTCGTGGTGGATCTCGACGAGCAGGACCAGATCAAGCTGGACTTCTCCGAGGCCGATCCGGAACCGCCGGAAGCACCGGAAAGCGAGCAGCGCGCAGAGGCCTGAGCGGGCGCGCGAGGACATTGTCTGCAATTGCGGCCATCCTCGGGCAAAATACAGGGGCGGCAGAAATGCCGCCCTTTGTTTTTGTCCAGGCAGCTGCCAGCTGCCCCTTCCTGAAAGCCCGATGTCCCGTCCCGATCGCACGCGGCTGCGCCGCATGCTGCTCAAAGCGCTGCCGCTGGCCGCCACGCCCCTGACCGCGGTGCAAGCCGTTGCTGCCACTGCTGCCAGCGCGCCCGCCGAATTGCCCATGAACGGCCGTCTGATCGCGATGGTCCTGCCGTTCCCGCCCGGTGGCAGCGTCGACATCGTGGCGCGTCAGCTTCAGCCGGGCCTGAAATCCTTGCTGGGCCAGACGGTTGTGGTCGACAACAAGCCAGGCGCGGGCGGCCTGCTCGCCTCGAGTTCGGTGGCCCGGGCCAAGCCGGATGGCAATACGCTGTTGATGGCGTTCGACACCCACGCCATCAACCCGTTTGCCTACAAGCAGCTTCCCTACGACACCTTCCGCGACTTCACGCCGATTTCGCAGCTCGTGCGTTTCCCGCTGGTGATCGCCGCCAATCCGGCCCTGCCCGCGTCGAATGTGCGCGAGCTGATCGCGCTCGCCAAGGCGAAGCACGACGGCGTGCGCTATGCCTCGTCCGGTATCGGCAGCCTGAACCAGCTTGCCGCCGAAGCGCTGGCGACCGAAGCCGGCGTGCACATGCTGCACGTGCCCTACAAGGGCGGTGGGCCGGCCGTGCAGGCGGTGCTATCGAACGAGGTCGATATCTTCTTCAGCAGTTACGCAGCCGTGCAGGCCCATGTGGCGGCCAAAACCATCAAGGTGCTCGGTGTCACTGGCACCAGCCGCCTGAAGCAGTTGCCGCAGGTGCCGACCGTGGCGGAGCAGGGCGTGCGCGGGTTTGAAGCGTACTCATGGATCGGCGTGTTCGGCCCGGCGGGCATGGCGCCCGCCACCGTGAGCCGGATCCATGACGCACTCGTGGAATCACTGCACCAGCCGCGCGTGGTCGATGCACTGGCAGCGCAGGGCTTCGAAATCGTCGGGGGCAGCCCCGCTGAGCTTGGCAACCTCGTGCGGCACGAGCACGACAAGTGGCAGGCCGTGGCACGCAAGGCCAATATCCAGTTCGAGTAATGGCAAACCAGGCAGAAATGTTTGACCACGCCGTCGTGGTCTGTCTCGATCTCGATGCCGGCGCGCAAGCCTGGCGGCGGCTCGGCTTCACGCTGACGCCGCGCGGCTACCACACGCTCGGTTCGCAGAACCACTGCATCATGCTCGCCCGCGACTATGTCGAACTGCTGCACGTCACCGCGCCCAATCCTAGCCGGCAGTATTACTGGGAAGCGCAGCAGCGCGGAGGCGGTTGCGCGGCCATGTCGTGCAAGAGCGCTGATGCGTTCGCAACGGCAGCGCGTCTGCGCGAGGGCGGATGGCACACCTCGGACCCGATCGAGTTCTCGCGTCCCGTGGTGCTCGACGATGGCAGCGAGTACGCGGCCACGTTCCGCGTCACGGCGCTCGACGACGCGCCGGGCGCGCGCTACTTCGTCTGTGAACACCGTACGCCTGAACTACTCTGGCGGCCGGAATGGATTCGACACGCCAATGGTGCACAGGCGATTGCGTCGATGTTTCTGGTGGTTGCGCCGTCGCTGGTGGATGCGGCCGGCCGCGCGTATGCCGAACTGACCGGCGGCGAGATGACCCAGCTAAGCGACCACATCTGCAGCCTGGCGGTCGACGATGCCACGCTGGTCATCAGCACGCCGCAGGCGCTGGCGGCCGCGACCGGCACGTCGCATATCCGGCGCGACGTGCCCGGCTATGCGGCGATCCGCCTGCGCACTACCGCGCTGGCGGAGGCGCGCCAGCTATGGCGCTCCGCAGGGGTTGCCGCGATGGACTTGGGGCCGCATGAAACACTGATTCCGGCGGATGCCGCCGGAGGTGTGGCCCTGCTGTTCGAGCAGCAGGACTGATGCACTGAAGCCAGCCGGCGCTCAGGCGCTGGCCTTGGCGTGGTGCACGCCTGTCGACCCGAAACCGCCGGCGCCGCGCTCGCTGCTCTCCGAGAACTCTTCTACCGTCGTGAACACCGGGCGCAGCACGGGCACAAACATCATCTGCGCGATGCGCTCGCCGGGCTGAATCACGATCGGCTCGGTACCCGGCGCGTTGCGGTTCCACACGCTGACCATGATCTGGCCCTGGTAATCGGCATCGATCACGCCAATCGAATTGCCGAGCACGAGCCCCTTCTTGTGGCCCAGCCCCGAGCGCGGCACGATGGTCGCGGCCATGTACGGGTTGCCCATATGCACGGCGATGCCGGCCGGCACCAGTTGCGCAGCGGTGCCCGCGGCGATGGACACGGGCGCATCGACGCAGGCGTGCAGGTCGATGGCGGCGGCCATGTCGCTCTGGTAGGCGGGCAGGCCCCACTCGTTCAGGCGGGCGTCGAGGACCTTGATTTCAACGGTCGGGTTCAGTTGTTGGCTCATTTCTGGATCGGTTCAGTCAGTCGCAGGCCGGGCAGCTTGCCCGGGCCGGACATCAGTTTTCGGAATTCAGTTCGAACGCTTCGGCGAGCAGTTCGTACGTACGCAGCCGCGCGGCGTAGGTGGCGGTCACGCTGAGCACGACGAGTTCGTCCGCAGCGAATTGCTCGCGCAGCGCAAGCATCCGCTCGGTCACGCGTTCCGGCGTGCCGCAGATCGTGCGCGGACGTTCGCGCTCGATGATCAGCCGGTCGCGTTCGGTTGGCGTGTGGCTTCCGGCCTGTTCCAGAGAGGGAATCGGCGCGTTTACGCCGTAGGCCATCTGCAGGCGGCGCAGGTCGACAGCGCGCTCGAGTTCGGCTGCCTCCGCGTCAGTGTCGGCGCAGATCACGAAGATCGCGGCGGCACTGTAGGGCTTGGCCTCGTAGCCTTCCTGGAAGTCCTCGCGATACTGCCGCGCGACGTGGTGGCCGGTGTGCGCGTTGATGAAGTGCGCAAAGGCAAACCGCAGCCCAAGCTTTGCGGCCAGTGCGCCGCCGTAGTCGCTCGAACCGAGCACCCACAGTTCGGGCCGCGTATCGATGACGGGCTGGAGCAATACGCCTTCAGCGAGATGGCCGGAAGGGACCTCGCCGCTCAGCAGGCATGCAAGGTCACGCACCTGCTCCTCGAACTGCGAGCCGCGATCATACTGGCCCATCGCCACAGCCTGTGCAGTGCGCATATCGCCGCCAGGCGCGCGGCCCACGCCGAGGTCGATACGGTACGGGAACAGTCCTTCGAGCATGCGGAATTGCTCGGCAACCTTGAACGGGCTGTAGTAGGGCAGCATCACGCCACCCGAGCCGAGCCGGATGCGCTGCGTCACGCTGCCGATGCGCGCGAGCATGACTTCGGGCGCCGGATTGCAGACGCCGCGCAGGCCGTGATGCTCGGCGCACCAGTAGCGCGTGTAGCCGAGCGCGTCGGCCATCTGGGCCAGTTCGATGGTGGCAGCAAGCGCGTCACGCGCGGTATGGCCGGCGATCACCGGGCTCTGGTCGAGCACGGACAGGCGCAGCCGGGGTCGGTTCGCAGTCATGCGCGTCAGGGGTGGGCACGGCCCGGCAGGCGCTGACCGATGGCGGCCACAAGCTGCCGCGCCAGCGTCAGCTTGTCGGCGCGCGGCAGTCGCGTCATGCCCGCGGCATCGAACAGCACGATCTCGTTGTCGTCGAGCCCGAAGGTATGGTGGCCGATATTGCCAACCAGCAGCGGCACGCCCTTGCGCTGGCGCTTCTGCTCGCCGTATTGCTCAAGGTTCTCGCTCTCGGCGGCAAAGCCGACGCAGTAGGGCGCATCGGCGCGCGCCGCCACGGTGGCGAGGATATCCGGGTTCTGCACGAACTGCAGCGTCGGGGTGTCGGTATCGTTGACCTTCTTGAGCTTCTGCTGGGCGACCTCGGCGGGGCGCCAGTCGGCCACGGCGGCGACCGCAATGAACACGTCGACGTCGTGCAACTGGGCCAGCACCGAGTCATGCATCTGCTGGGCGCTGCGCACATCGCTGCGCACTACGCCGCGCGGCGTGGGCAGGCCAGTCGGGCCGGAGACCAGCCGCACGTCGGCACCGGCTTCGCGCGCGGCGCGCGCGATCGAAAAGCCCATCTTGCCCGACGACAGGTTGGTGATGCCGCGTACCGGGTCGATCGCTTCGAACGTCGGGCCCGCGGTGATCAGCACGCGCTTGCCTGCCAGCGGCTTGGGCTGGAAGAACGCGATGATGTCGTCGACCAGCTCTTCGGGCTCCAGCATGCGGCCGTCGCCGACTTCGCCGCAGGCCTGATCGCCGCTGCCGGGGCCGAGGATGACGACGCCATCGGCACGGAGTTGCGCCGCATTGCGTTGCGTCGGCGCAGCGGCCCACATCTGGCGGTTCATGGCCGGTGCCACGAGCAGCGGACAGTCGCGCGCAATGCACAGCGTGGTCAGCAAATCGTCGCAGAGCCCGTTGGCCAGCTTGGCGAGGAAGTCCGTCGATGCTGGCGCGATCACGATGGCATCGGCCTCGCGCGAGAGATCGATGTGCGCCATGTTGTTGTCGACGCGCGCATCCCACTGCGACAGGAACACCGGGCGGCCCGACAGGGCCTGCATCGTGACCGGGGTGATGAAATGGGTCGCCGCCTCGGTCATCGCCACTTGAACCGTGGCGCCGGCCTTGGTCAGCAGGCGGACCAGTTCGGCCGACTTGTAGCAGGCGATGCCGCCGGTCAGGCCGAGAACGATGTGCTTGCCGCGCAAATCCATGGAAGGCTCGTCAGAGATTGGGTTTCGGCATGATACCGGCAGCCTGCGCAGGCTGCCGGCGGCGGCTTAGTGCTTGCGCACGCGCCGCAGCTCGTCGACGATCAGCAGCACCGCACCCACGGTAATGGCGCAGTCGGCCACGTTGAACGCCGGCCAGTGGTAGTTGCGCACGTAGAAATCGAGGAAGTCGATCACGTGGCCGTAGACCACGCGGTCGACCACATTGCCCACTGCGCCGCCGAGGATCAGCGACACAGCGAAGCAGAACAGCTTCTGACCCGTATGGCGGTACAGCAGCCAGACGATGAACGCGCCGACCACGAGGCCGAGCCCGGTGAAGAACCAGCGCTGCCAGCCGCCGGCGTCGGCCAGGAAGCTGAACGCTGCGCCCTTGTTGTACACCAGGACCAGGTTGAAAAAGCGCGTCACCGGGCGCGATTCGCCGTACGTGAACGTACGCACGATGACGATCTTGAAGAACTGGTCCAGCACCACCACCAGCAGGGCGAACGCCATCCACAGCAGTGGCGTGGTGTTGCCCGACGCCTTGTTATTGCGCCGCGCGGGGCGGGCGGAACGGGACGTGGTCGATGCCATCAGGCATGGCTCCTGTGTTCACCGGCGCCGAACAGATTGCTGTCGCAGCGGCCGCAGAGGGTCGGATGGTCCGGATTCTGTCCGACGTCGGCGCGGTAGTGCCAGCAGCGCTCGCATTTAGCATGTGTCGATGCCGTCACGGTGACCAGCAGGTCGCCGGCTTCGGGCGCCGGCGTAACCGTTGCCGCAGAAGTCAGCAGCACGAAGCGCAGGTCGTCCTCCAGGCTCTGCAGCGCGGCCAGCACCGGGCCTCCGGCCTGGATGTTGACCTCAGCCTGCAGCGACGAACCGATCGCGCCTTCCACGCGCACCGCCTCGAGCTGCTTCGTGACTTCCGCGCGGACTTCGCGCAGGCTGTGCCATTTCTGCAGCAGGTCGTCGGCCTGGTCCACTTCGGGCAGCGTGTAGTACGTGCTCGTGAAGATGGTGTCGGTGTGACCGGTGCCGTGCGCGAACACCTGCCAGGCTTCCTCGGCCGTGAACGACAGGAACGGCGCCATCCAGTGCAGCATGGCCTGCGTGATGTGATAGAGCGCGTTCTGCGCCGCGCGGCGGGCCTTCGAGTCCGCTGCGGTGGTGTAGAGGCGGTCCTTCAGCACGTCCAGGTAGAAGCCGCCCAGGTCTTCGGAGCAGAACGTCTGCAGCTTGGCGACCACCGGGTGGAACTCGTACGAGTCGTAGTGCGACAGCACTTCCTTCTGCAGGCGCTCGGTCAGCGCCACGGCGTAGCGGTCGATCTCGAGCCATTCCGAAGCCGGCAGCGCATGCTTGCTGTGGTCATAGTCAGACAGATTCGACAGCAGGAAGCGCAGCGTGTTGCGGATGCGGCGATAGCTTTCCACCACGCGCTTCAGGATCTCGTCGGAGATCGACAGCTCGCCCGAGTAGTCGGTCGAGGCCACCCACAGGCGGATGATCTCGGCGCCCATCTTGTTGGCGATGTCCTGCGGCGACACAGTGTTGCCGACCGACTTCGACATCTTGCGGCCTTCGCCGTCCACGGTGAAGCCGTGTGTCAGCAGCGCCTTGTAGGGCGGCTTGCCGTACAGCATCGAGGCCGTCAGCAGCGACGAGTGGAACCAGCCACGGTGCTGGTCCGAGCCTTCCAGGTACAGGTCCGCAAGGCGGCCGTCGGCTTCATCGGCGGACGGATCGTACAGGTCGTCGCGGTGCGAGCCGCGGATCACGGTCCAGTGCGTGGTGCCCGAATCGAACCACACGTCGAGCGTGTCGCGGTTCTTTTCGTACTGGTCGGCCTCGTCGCCGAGCACGTCCTTCGGGTCGAGCGTTTGCCACGCTTCGATACCATGCTGCTCGACGCGCCTGGCGACTTCTTCGAGCAACTCGGCCGTACGCGGATGCAGCGCGCCGGTTTCCTTGTGCACGAAAAAGGCCATCGGCACGCCCCACTGGCGCTGGCGCGACAGCGTCCAGTCCGGGCGGTTGGCGATCATGTTGTGCAGGCGCTGCTTGCCCCACGACGGGTAGAACTCGGTGGCTTCGATGCCGGCCAGCGCGGTTTCGCGCAGCGTCGGCACGGCCTTGCCGTCCTGCTCGACCGGATCCACGTCCATGCCCGCGAACCACTGCGACGTGGCGCGGTAGATGATCGGCGTCTTATGACGCCAGCAGTGCATGTAGCTGTGGGTGTACTTGTGCGAGTTGAACAGATTGCCGGACGCCTTCAGCACCTCGACGATCTTGGGGTTCGCGTCCCAGATCGACAGGCCGCCGAACAGCGGCAGCGTGCCGGCGTACACGCCGTTGCCCATCACGGGGCTGATGATGTCGTGGTCACTCATGCCGTGCGCCTTGCACGACTGGAAGTCTTCCACGCCGTAGGCCGGGGCCGAGTGCACGATGCCCGAGCCGGTGTCGGTGGTCACGTAGTCGCCGAGGTAGATCGGCGACAGGCGGTCATAGCCGGTGTCCATCTTGGCCAGCGGATGGTGGAAACGGATCTCCGACAGCGCGGCGCCCGTGGTGGTCGCCACGACCTTGCCTTCGAGTTCGTAGATCTTGAGCTGTTCCTCGACGCGCTCGGTTGCCAGGATCAGGTAGCCGCGCGGCGTGTCGACCAGCGCGTATTCCACTTCCGGGTGCACATTGAGCGCCTGGTTGCTCGGGATCGTCCACGGCGTGGTGGTCCAGATCACGATCCAGCCGGGCTTGGCGTTGAGCTGCTCGATCGAAAGCTTGAACGCGTGCGCCAGCTTGTCCGTCTCGGCGAACGGGAAGCCCACGTCGATCGACAGGTCGACCTTGTCCTTGTACTCAACCTCTGCCTCGGCCAGCGCCGAGCCGCAGTCAAAGCACCAGTTCACCGGCTTCAGGCCGCGGAACACATAGCCCTTTTCCATGATCTTGCCAAGGGCGCGGAGTTCGTCGGCCTCGTTGCTGTAGTTCATGGTCAGGTACGGGTGGCCCCAGTCGCCGAGCACGCCCAGGCGCTCGAAGTCCACCATCTGGCGCTTGATCTGCTCGGTGGCATAGGCGCGCGCTTTGGCCTGGACTTCCTGCACGGGGAGGCCCTTGCCGAACTGCTTCTCGATCTGGATCTCGATCGGCATGCCGTGGCAGTCCCAGCCCGGCACGTAGACGGCGTCCAGGCCGCTCAGTCCGCGCGCCTTGACGATCATGTCCTTGAGGACCTTGTTGACCGCGTGGCCGATGTGGATGTCGCCGTTGGCGTACGGGGGGCCGTCGTGCAGCACGAACTTCTTCGCACCCTTGCGGGCCGCGCGGATTTTCTTGTAGAGCTGCTTGTCCTGCCACTGCTTGACCCACTGCGGTTCACGCTTGGGCAGGTCGCCGCGCATCGGGAAGGTGGTGTCCAGCAGGTTGACCGGATACTTGCTTTTCTCGGGCTTGGCGCGTTTGTCGTCGGACATGTCGATTCTCGGGGCAATTCGTTTGGCGCGCATCGGGCCGCATATTTGGGCCACGCAGGGCCGGATACGGGCATGCGCGCAGGAAAGTCGGGATGAGGCGGAGCGCGAACCGGCACCGCAGGGTGCCGGGCCGCTAGCTAATTCGGTCGGTGGCCGACGTGGCGAAGTCGCGGCCGCCAGTGCCTTCGGCACGGCCGGTGTGGGCGTCCGGCGCGGTCAGGCCGAAGAAGGCGCGTGCCTCGGCGCTGTCCTTGGCGATGGCCGCAGTCAGGTCTTCCAGGTTGTCGAAACGCGCCTCATCGCGCAGCTTCTTCATGAACTCGACGCGGATCAGCTTCCCGTACAGGTTTTCGTTGATGTCGAACAGGTGAACTTCAAGCAGCACCCGGCCGGCATCCTCGATGGTCGGGCGTACGCCGATGCTGGCCACGCCGGGTACCGGATGATCGGCAATGCCGTGCACCTGCACTACGAAAATGCCATTGACTGCGGGACGCTTGTGCGAGATGCGCAGGTTCAGCGTCGGGAAGCCGAGGTCGCGGCCCAGCTTGCGGCCGTGGATCACGTGCCCGCTGATCGCGTAGCCATGGCCGAGCAGGCGGCGAGCGTGTTCGAGGTCGCCGTCGGCCAGCGCCTGGCGCACAGCCGAGCTTGAGATCCGGATCCCGCCTTCGGACACAGAGCCCATCTGCTCGACGTCGAAGCCAAAGCGGCGGCCGGCGTCCTGCAGGTAAGTGAAATCGCCGGCGCGCTTCGCGCCGAAGCGGAAGTCATCGCCGACCAGCACCCAGCGCGCATGCAGGCCATGCCACAGCACGTTCTCGACGAACGCCTGCGGCGACTGGCCGGCGAAATGGGCGTTGAAATGCTCGACCACGACGCGGTCGACACCGTTGCGGCGCAGGCTTTCGAGCTTGTCGCGCAGCAGGGCGATGCGCGTCGGCGCCTTGTCCGGGGTGAAGAACTCGCGCGGATGCGGCTCAAACGTCATCACGCACAGGGGCAGGCCGCGCGCGTCGGCCGCCGCGCGGGCGCGCGCAAGCAGCGACTGGTGGCCGCGATGCACACCGTCGAAATTGCCGATGGTGAGCGCGCAGGGCGCCCGGCTCTCGGCGTTGGGCAGGCCGCGGAAGACTTTCACGGGGACGGCGGGAAATGTTTCGGGTAAAGCGAGCATTATAAGGCGAATGGTTGCGATTGCCCCTTCCGGGTGCCCGTCCACCGCGTCAAGTCACTGAATTTGTGGCGCAATCGGCCCACCTCCGTGGCGCGATACCGCAAAAGGCGGCATGATATGCGCCACCCAAGAAGGGCGCGAAGCATGTATGCCGGCGCCCGCGCTTCCTTCACACATTCACTTGAACGCGCTGCTCAACCGGCTGTTGCCAAGAATCCTGCCGCCTCCCGGCGCCCAGCTCGATATCGAGACGCGGGCCAAGCTGATGGCCATCGTCCATAAGGCCTCGCCGTCCGCTGCGGTGGCGGCGGTACTGCTGCCGGCGCTAACCATCCTGGCCTTCTGGAACTCGGCCGACCATGCCGCGCTGCTTGGCTGGGGCGCCGTGATGCTGCTGCTGCTCGCTGGCGGCCTGTGGTTCTACCTGGGTTACCAGCGCGACGGTGCTTCCATGAGCCGTTCCGCCCACACGCGCAAGTGGTGGGGCAATATGCGCGCCCTGGCGTTCCTGACCGGGGTGACATGGGGCAGTTCCGCGGTGCTCCACATGTACACGGGCTCGGCGGTGTTCTCGAGCGTGCTTTACCTGTTGAGCCTGGGCGTGCTGGCCGGTGGTGCGGTATCCCAGGCGCCCGTGCCGTCGAACCTCGCCTATGCGGGGATTCCCATCCTGGTGCCGAATCTGCTGATGGCCGAGATTGCGTTCCCCGGCCATGGCATCTACGTGCAGCTGCTGCTCGTCATCTACGCGATGATGCTCGGCCGCCATGCGCTCGGCCTGCAGGGCACGCTGGTCAGGGCGATCCAGCTCGAAGGCGACAGCCGCCGTCTGGCCAAGCAGTTCCAGGAGGAAAAAGAGCGTGCGCTGCACGCGAGCGAGGAAAAATCCCGTTTCCTGGCCGCGGCCAGCCACGACTTGCGCCAGCCCGTGCATGCGCTGGTGATGCTGGTGGAAGCGCTGCGCGCGCGCAACCAGTCCACGGTGCTGCATCCGCTGGTGGAGCAGGTCGCGGCCGGTACGCAGACCATCGACCTGCTGTTCCGCTCGCTGCTCGATCTCTCCAAGCTGGAGGGCCGCAAGGTGCTGCCCACGCTCGAGCCATGCGAGCTTAGCGCGCTGATCCGCGATGTGATGAGTCAGTTCGCCGCCGATGCGCGCGAAAGCGGTCTGACGCTGACGCCACGCGTGCCCGACGAACTCTTTGCGATGGCGGAGCCGGTGCTGCTGCGCCGCGCGCTATTCAACCTCGTGCAGAACGCGCTGCGCTATACCAAGCGCGGCGGCGTGCTGGTCACGGCCCGGCAGCGCCGCAAGCACGTGCGGCTGGAGGTGTGGGACACGGGCGCTGGCATCTTGCCCGACCATTTGCCGGACATCTTTTCGCCGTACTACCAGGTGCATAACCCACAGCGCGATCCGTCGCAGGGTCTCGGGTTGGGGCTGGCCATCTTCAAGGAATGCGTGCGCCTGATGCGCGGCACCTATGGCGTGCGTTCGGTGCCCGGCAAGGGGTCGGTATTCTGGTTCGCGCTGGGCACGGTGCCCGATGAGACCGTTGCCAGCGTGCGCGAAATGCGCGCCATGGCGGCGGCCGAGGAATCGAAGCCGGACAAGCTTCAGGGCACGGTACTCGTCGTCGACGACGATACCCAGATCCGCAAGGCATGGATTGCGCTGATGGAGGCCTGGGGTATCCGCGTTGAGTGTGCAGCGCATGGCGCGGAAGCGGACAAACTGTTTGCCCAGGGATTCCGACCGGACATCATCTTCTGCGACCTGCGGCTGCCAGGCAGCGAAAACGGCCTCGACCTGCTGGAGCGTTGGCAGAACACCCAACCGCAGGCGCGCAGCGCCTTGCTGACCGGAGACCTGAAATCTGCCGCGTTGGCGGCGGCGGAGGAGGCGGGATATTTTGTGCTGCCGAAGCCCGTCGATCCGGCTTCACTGCGCATGCTGCTGCGTCGCTGGTTGCGCCCCGCCTGACGGCGTGTGTCGCACCGGCGTTCCGACTTACTGGCGCAGGCGGAAGCGCTCCATGCGGGACATGACCTGCATGCGCGTACGCACGCCGAGCCGCTGCAGGATGGCGGAAACGTGCTCCTTTACCGTGTTCTCGGTCAGGCCTAGCCGGCGCGCGATCACCTTGTTGGGCAGGCCTTCGAGTACGAGCGCGAGTACGGAGCCCTGGCGCGGCGTCAGGCCAAGCTCGGCCGGCGTGACGGGGATCCCGTGGGCCGGTCCGAACGACTGGGCGCGGCCGCTGAGGGCCTCATCGGTCGGAAACGACGTGTCGCCAGCCAATACCTTCCGTACAGCCGAGGTAAAGGCGTGAGCATCGAGGTGCTTTCCTACGAAGCCGCAGGCCGACAGCGCGCGGGCGCGCCCGACGATTTCAGGCGTGGCCTCAGCTGACATGAAAATGAAGCGGGCGCCCGGAATCACGGTCTTGAACGTCTGCATGGCATCGAAACCCGTGCCATCGTTCAGCCAGATATCGAGCAGGACAATATCAGGACGCAGGCCCTGCTGAAGGCTCGTCAATGCCTCCCTGGCGCTGCCAGCGGCGTGGACTGCAACATCAGGCATCACCTCCGTCAGGAATGCGGTAGTGCCGGACAAGGCCATAGGATGATCATCGACCACCAACAACGTCGGTGCAGCGTTCGACATGCTAATTCCCGTCTAATTTCCCGTTTCGTCCTTGTTGTCACCAGCATGCACAAAATTGGCGCGTGGACGTAGGATCCACTCTATCAGAGCGTGGGAAGCGTCACAATCCATCAAATGGGGGTTTACAGCCCGGGTGTCGCATCCCGGTTGCGCCCCGAATCTCGGATTGTCGTGAATTAAGTGCCTAATGTATTCGCTTTGGCAGAGTTTAGTGCTTGCACTTGGTAGAATTGCGCGATGAAAAAAATCGTAATCCTGATTTCAGGGCGTGGCTCCAATATGGAAGCCATCGTCCGGGCATGCGCGGCCGGGGGTTGGCCGGCGCGCATTGCCGCAGTCATTTCCAACCGGCCGGATGCCGCCGGACTGCAGTTTGCCAAGGACCACGGCATTGCCGCCGGCGTGGTCGATCATCGCCAGCATCCCGACCGCGCCAGCTTCGATGCGGCGCTGGCCGAGGCCATTGATGCCTACGAACCCGATCTGGTCGTGCTGGCCGGCTTTATGCGCATCCTGACGACCGGCTTTGTCGATCGTTATGCCGGCCGACTGCTCAATATCCATCCGTCGCTGCTGCCGTGCTTCCCGGGTCTGAACACCCATAAGCAGGCGCTCGACGCAGGCGTGAAGCTGCACGGTGCGACCGTGCATTTCGTGACCCCGGAACTCGATCACGGCCCGATCGTGATCCAGGCGGGCCTCGATGTATTGCCAAACGATACTCCAGAGAGCCTCGCCGCACGCCTGCTCGACTGCGAGCATGTCATTTATCCCCGCGCCGTCCAGTGGTTCGTCGAAGGACGCCTGCAGGTGCAAAACGGGGTCGTACACGTCAATCCGGCCGAGCCGCAACTGCTTATGGCCATCTCCGCCGGTGTACCGGCGGCAGGAGCAAAGCCATGAGTCGTCATCAGGCCGGGGCGCGCCCGGCGCCCAAGGATTCCCGCCAACCTGCTAAAGCCCGCAAGTCGAGCCCGATCCGCAGGCCGGCAAACGCGCGGTCCGCTCAGGGTCCGGGAGCGGATGGTCAGCCCACGCGCGTGCACGGAGGCCTGCACGCGTCCCATATCCAGCATATCGACCGGCTGCTCGGCAAGGTCATGCTGTTTGCGCGTCCGGCCGACGCCGTGGTGAGCTATTACTTCCGCGAGAACAGCAAGCTTGGCCATCGCGAGCGCGGCATCATTGCCGAGGCGGTCTACGCGGTGCTGCGCCGGCGCGTGGAGTTCGGTCAGTTTGCCGAAAGCGGCACCGGTTCGGCCTCGCGCCGCCTGGCGCTGCTGGGCCTGGCGGCAACACTGGGCCGCGATACGCTTACGCCGTTCCTCTATCCCGACGAGGCCGAGTGGCTGGACCGCCTGACCACGATCGAGCGATCGAGCCTGTCGCCGCGTGTACGGGCGAACCTGCCCGAGTGGCTGTTCGATAACCTCGTGGCGCGCCATGGCGAAGCCTTTACGTCGGCGCTTGGCGACGCCTGGTTGCGCCCGGCGCCGTTGGATCTGCGTGTAAATCTCATCAAGACCACGCGCGAGGCAGCACTCGCCGAGCTCGAGGCGGCAGGTTTGCGTGCCGAGCCCACGCCGATGGCTCCCGCCGGCATCCGCATGCAAGGCAAGCCTGCGCTGAACCAGTTGCCGATGTTCGTGAACGGCCTGGTGGAAGTCCAGGATGAGGGTAGCCAGCTGCTGTGCAGCCTGGTAGGACCGAAGCGCGGCGAGATGGTCGTCGATTTCTGTGCCGGCGCAGGCGGCAAGACCTTGGCGCTTGGCGTGGCCATGCGCTCGACTGGCCGACTCTATGCCTTCGATGTGTCGGAAAAGCGGCTTGCCAACCTGAAGCCGCGGCTTGCGCGCAGCGGTTTGTCGAACGTGCACCCGGTGCTGATCGACTCGGAGCGCGATGCCAAGGTCAAGCGCCTGGCGGGCAAGATCGACCGCGTGCTGGTAGACGCGCCGTGCAGCGGGCTCGGGACGCTGCGGCGCAATCCCGACCTGAAGTGGCGCCAGAACCCCGAATCGGTGCTTGAGCTGACCGCCAAGCAGAGCGCGATCCTCGAGGCTGCGGCACGGCTCGTCAAAGGTGGGGGGCGAGTGGTGTATGCCACTTGCAGTGTGCTTGAGGCGGAGAATGAGGCGATCGTTCGAGACTTCCTCGCCAAACACCCGACTTTCCGGCTGGTCCCGGCGACGGAAGTGCTGGCCGAGCAAAAGATCGAAGTGCCCGCGTTGCAGACAGAAGGCGACATGTTCGCGCTGTATCCCCATCTGCATCAGACCGACGGCTTCTTCGCCGCCGTGCTGGAGCGTACGCAGTAATCTCCCCATCCCACCGGCACTCGCGCGGTTCGCGCGGCTGCCGGTGCGGCGACAGGGTATCCAGGCAGAATTCCCATGAACGGAAACCCATTAACGGACCTGACGGCTTCGCACGCGACGTTCGGCAGAATGCTCGACGACTTGATGCGGGACGCAGGCGGGCCCGGCTTCATCTGGCAACTTGTCGTGCTGGCCGGCTGCCTGCTGGCCGCCTGGCCGCTCGCGCGTTTTGTCGACAAGCGGCTCGAGAAACACTACGCCGCCTCCAGCTTCTCGCTGCGCTTCGCCGCGGCCAGCCTTGAGCGGGCGATGTTCCCGCTGTTCGGCTGGCTGCTGGTCATGACGGCCCGCTTCGTGCTGGAGCCTGTCATGGCGATCAGCGTGCTGCGGCTCGCGCTCGTGCCGTTATTTGGCATCACGTCGCTGTACTTCACCTTCTACATCCTGCGCCGGGTGCTCTCGGGCAGCGGCCAGTTGCACGGCATGCTGCTCCTTGTCGAGAAGGTGCTGACTACGCTGGTGTGGGTGGCCATGGCGCTGTATGTGCTGGGGGTGTTGCCGGAGGTGACCAAGTGGATGGAGGCCATGCGCTTCTCGCTCGGCAAGCAGAAGGTGAGCCTTGCAGACATTCTGATGGCCGTGGTGTGGATCCTGCTGACCGTGCTGGTCGCGATGTGGTTCGGATCTTGGCTGGAAGAGCGCCTGATGCGCTCGGCCAGCCTCGACGTGAACCTGAAGGTGGTGCTGACACGCATTTCCAAGGCGCTGCTGCTGCTGGTGTCACTGCTGCTGAGCCTGTCCCTGGTCGGTATCGACCTGACGGTGTTGTCGGTGTTTGGCGGCGCGCTGGGTGTTGGCCTTGGTCTTGGCTTGCAGAAAATCGCCAGTAACTATATTTCGGGCTTCATCATCCTGCTCGATCGTTCCGTGAAACTTGGCGATCAGATCACGGTGGACAAGTGCACGGGCATCGTCTCGCAGATCCGCACCCGCTACACGGTCGTCCGCAATGGCGATGGCGAGACGCTGGTGCCGAACGAGCAGCTGGTGGCCCAATCAGTGCAAAACCACTCGTTTTCGAACACCAATGTCCGCGTGGCAACACGCGTGCAGGCTGATTACGGCGCCGATCCTGAGACTGTGATCATGCTGCTGACGGAATGTGTCCGCGAACTGCCTCGAGTGCTGCAGGATCCGGCACCGGCGGCGTTCTTGGTTCTGTTTGCTGACAGCGGCATCGAATATGAAGTCGCGGTTTATATCGCCGATCCGCAGAACGGCAAGCTTGGCGTGCAATCCGCCATGAACCGCGCGATCTGGCGGACGCTGCGCGAGCACGGCATCTCCATTCCTTATCCCCAGCGCGAGGTCCGTGTGTTGACCAATGGTCACTTTCAGTCGTTGAGTGACGCCTCCGCGCAAGCCGTAGAAGTGGCGAATCAGGCATGACTGTATAAGGAAACAGGCGGGCGCTTCACAAGGGAACAAAAATGAAGCGTGCCCGTCAAACTCGGGGAAAAAGCGTATGACTCAGACCTGCATGATCCGGTAGAATGCCGGGTTGTCGCGGGTTTACCATCCCGCCCCCACACCAGACAGCCGCCAGATTGCAGCGGCTCGTGCCTGTCCCGCCTGCCAACGCCGGCGCCGGAACTGCGCGCCAGGGGTTCCCGCCAACGGATGGCGGGTCCGTGGCGGACGCCAGACCAAATCGCAATCAGTAGATTTGCAGTCTTTTTTCTGCGCGTTGGGCACGGCGCCGGGGCAGCCGCAAAGGAAAGCCCCTGTTTAACTGACGGAGAACAGAGTTTGTTCGACACTATTCTTGACTGGGCCGCGAATGGCCTTGCCAACTGGTCCTGGTGGGAGATCGTGATCTACACGCTGGTGGTGACGCACATCACCATCGCGGGCGTCACCATCTTCCTGCATCGGTGCATGGCGCACCGCTCGCTGGACTTGCACCCGATTGCCCAGCATTTCTTCCGCTTCTGGCTCTGGCTGACCACGGGCATGGTCACGCGCGAGTGGACCGCGATCCACCGCAAGCACCACGCCAAATGCGAGACCGAGGATGATCCGCACAGCCCGCAGACCCGTGGCATCCGCAAGGTGCTGCTGGAAGGCGCCGAGCTGTACCGCGCCGAGGCCAAGAACAAGGAAACCATCGCCAAGTTCGGCCATGGCTGCCCGAACGACTGGGTCGAGCGCAATGTGTACTCGCGCTTCGGCTGGCAGGGCGTCGGCCTGATGCTGATCATCGACCTGGCGCTGTTCGGCGTGATCGGCATGACCGTCTGGGCCGTGCAGATGCTGTGGATCCCCATCAACGCTGCCGGCGTCATCAACGGCCTGGGCCACTGGTGGGGCTACCGCAACTACGATTGCGAGGATGCATCGACCAATGTCTCGCCGTGGGGCCTGGTCATCGGTGGCGAAGAGCTGCACAACAACCACCACACGTACCCGACTTCGGCGAAGTTTTCGATCAAGTGGTACGAGTTCGATGTGGGTTGGGGTTATATCCGCGCGATGCAAGCCGTAGGCCTCGCCAAGGTGAAGAAGACGCCGCCCAAGGCTCGCCTGGTGGAAGCGCGCCCGGTCGACGAGAACACGCTGGAAGCGATCATCGCCAACCGCTATGACGTAATGGCACGCTACGCCAAGGCCGTGAAGAGCGCGTTCCGCCAAGAGCTGGAACAACTGAAGGAAGGCCGCGTTGCCGAGTACCGCACGTTCAAGCCGGCCAGCAAGTGGTTCCACCGCGAAGAGGCCAAGCTGGCCGCGCCGCAGCGCCAGCAGCTCGCGAGCATCGTCGAGCAGAGCAAGTCGCTGCACACGTTCGTGGAAATGCGACGTGAACTGGCCGCCATCTGGGGCCGTTCGAACCTGACGCGCGAGCAGCTGCTGCAGCAGCTGCAGGCCTGGTGCCATCGTGCCGAGGCTAGTGGTATCCAGGCGCTGCACGATTTTTCGCTGCGCCTGCGCCGCTACGCCTGATACAATTCGGCCGCGCCGTATGGTTACAAAGCCCCGCCCATGGCGGGGCTTTTGTTTTAGATAAACTCCCCCAGGTTCTGGCTGTCCGCATGATGTTGCATGCGTGAGGTCTAGAGGAGTACCGGAGATGACCCCACAATCGATCAAGACCGTCGAGTTCGAAAAGCCGGACCTGACGGATACCGAAAGCCCCGCCGGCGGTAGCTGCGTGGCCCACGCCTGGGCCAAGGTGCCCCCCGTGCTGACGCCGGACGAACGCCAGGCGCTCAAGGCGCGCATCAAGCGGTTGCTGAAGGAACGCAATGCCGTGCTGGTTGCCCACTATTACGTGGACGCCGACCTGCAGGACCTCGCCGAAGAAACCGGCGGCTGCGTCTCCGACTCGCTCGAAATGGCCCGCTTCGGCCGTGACCATGCGGCCCAGACCCTGGTCGTGGCCGGCGTGCGCTTCATGGGCGAAACCGCCAAGATCCTGAGTCCGGAAAAGACCATCCTGATGCCGGACCTGGACGCGACCTGCTCGCTCGACCTCGGCTGCCCCGCCGACGAGTTTGCGGCGTTCTGTGACGCGCATCCGGATCGCACCGTGGTCGTGTATGCGAACACCAGCGCGGCGGTGAAGGCGCGCGCGGACTGGATGGTGACGTCCAGCATTGGCCTGAAGATCGTGCAGCACCTGCATGCGCGCGGCGAGAAGATTCTGTGGGCGCCCGACAAGCACCTCGGCAGCTATATCCAGAAGGAGACCGGCGCCGACATGCTGCTGTGGCAGGGCTCGTGCCTGGTCCATGACGAGTTCAAGGGCATCGAACTCGACCTGCTGCGCCGCGAATTTCCGAAGGCCAAGATTCTCGTGCATCCGGAGTCGCCGGCCAATGTGGTCGAGCAGGCCGATGTGGTGGGCTCCACGTCGCAACTCATCGCGGCCGCGCAGGAACTGGACGCGACCGAGTTCATCGTGGCGACCGACAACGGCATCCTGCACAAGATGCGGATGGCGGCACCGGGCAAGCATTTCATCGAAGCTCCGACGGCGGGCAACAGCGCTACCTGCAAGAGCTGCGCACATTGCCCGTGGATGGCGATGAATGCGCTGTCGAACCTGGCCGAAGTGCTCGAGACCGGCCGCAACGAGATCCATGTGGATCCGGCCACCGGCCGACAGGCGGTGACCTGCATCAATCGCATGCTCGACTTCGCTGCGCAGCAGAAGGCCAATGTCCGGCCGGCGGCTGACCTTGCGAAGGAACAGGCCTTGTTCCAGGGAATCGGTCCGGCATGAGTGTGAATTCGGTGTTCGATAGCTATGGTCCGGCGCTGAAGTCGGCGCTGGAAGCCAACGTCAGCGCGGCGATCGCCGAGGACGTCGGCAGTGGTGATCTGACCGGCCTGCTGGTGCCGGCGGACAAGCAGGCCCACGCGCGCGTGATCGTGCGTGAGCAGGCCGTGTTGTGCGGCCAACCGTGGTTCTCGGCCTGCATGAAGGCGGTGGACGAGCGGCTGACGGTCACGTGGAAGCAGGAAGAGGGTGCCCGCATGGCGCCGGATTCCGTGGTTTGCGAGATCACTGGCCCGGCCCGGGCTCTGCTCACGGCGGAGCGTCCGGCGCTCAATTTCCTGCAACTGCTGTCGGGCGTGGCAACGGCAACGCGACGCTACGCCGACCTGATCGCCGGCACCAATGCGCGCGTGCTTGATACGCGCAAGACGCTGCCGGGCCTGCGGTTGGCCCAGAAGTATGCGGTCCGGATTGGTGGGGGCGAAAACCAGCGCCTCGCGCTTTACGATGGCATCCTGATCAAGGAAAACCATATCGCCGCGGCGGGCAGCATCACGGCTGCGATGCAAGCCGCGCTGGCACTCGGTGCCAACGCCTCGATCCAGATCGAAGTGGAATCGCTGGCCGAGCTGGAAGAGGCGCTGGCCGCTGGCGCGACCTCGATCCTGATCGACAACTTCACCGTGCCGATGATGCATGATGCCGTACGCATCAACGCCGGCCGTGCACTGCTCGAGGTGTCGGGTGGTGTCAATGCCGACACCATTCGCACATTTGCCGAGACCGGCGTGGATCGTATCTCGGTGGGAGCACTGACCAAGGACGTGCGCGCCACCGACTACTCGCTGCGGATCATCGGCTGATCGTCAGCTACGTCAGAACAAAAACGGCCCGCTTTATGTGGGCCGTTTTGCTTTCTGCGTGCAGGGACTTCTCTTTAGCGCTTGCGGGCCGGCTGCATCACGGTAGGAAGAGCCTTCGGCAACGTATCCGGATAGTCCCGGCTGAAATGCAGGCCGCGGCTTTCGTGGCGGGAGTACGCGCTATCGACGATCAGCGAGGCAACTTCGACGAGATTGCGCAGCTCGAGCAGGTCGCGCGTGACGCGGAAGTTCGCGTAGTACTCGGCGATCTCCTCGCGCAGCAGGCGGATACGGTGCTGCGCGCGTTCCAGGCGCTTGCTGGTGCGCACGATGCCGACGTAGTTCCACATCATGCGGCGCAGCTCGTCCCAGTTGTGCGAGACCACAACTTCCTCGTCGGCGTCGGAGACGCGGCTTTCATCCCACGACGGCAGTGCGAGATCCGGCAGGCCGGCCTTGTCCTGGCTTGCGATGTCGGTCGCGGCCGCGCGGCCGATCACAATGCATTCGAGCAGCGAATTCGATGCAAGACGGTTAGCGCCGTGCAGCCCGGTGCATGCCGTCTCGCCCACGGCGTAGAGATTGCCGATGTCGGTTCGGCCCAGGGTGTCGGTCACCACGCCGCCGCAGGTGTAATGCGCAGCCGGTACCACGGGGATCGGTTCGCGCGCGATGTCGATGCCCAGTTCCAGGCAGCGCGCGTGGATCGTGGGGAAATGTTCCTTCAGGAAGGCCTCGGGCTGGTGCGTGATATCGAGATAGACGCAGTCCAGGCCGCGCTTCTTCATTTCGAAGTCGATCGCCCGTGCCACCACGTCACGCGGCGCGAGTTCTGCGCGCTCATCGTGCTCGGGCATGAAGCGGGTGCCGTCCGGCAGCTTGAGCAGGCCGCCTTCGCCGCGCACGGCTTCCGAGATCAGGAAGGACTTGGCGTACGGGTGGTACAGGCAGGTCGGATGAAACTGGATGAATTCCATGTTCGACACGCGGCAACCCGCGCGCCATGCCATGGCAATGCCGTCGCCGGTGGCCGTGTCTGGGTTGGTCGTGTACAGGTACACCTTGCCTGCGCCGCCGGCCGCCAGCACCGTGTGCGTCGCGGTGATGGTACGGACTTCTCCGGTGCTGTCGTCGAGCACGTACAGGCCGTAGCAGCGGTTCCCCGGCAGCCCCAGCTTGCGCGACGTGATCAGGTCGATCGCAAACTGGTCTTCAATAACAGTGATGTTCGGATGCTGGCGGGCCATCTCCGACAGCGTGCTGACCACGGCGTGACCCGTTGCATCCGCGGCATGGATGATGCGGCGCCGGCTATGTCCGCCTTCGCGTGTCAGGTGATAGCCGAGTTCGGCCTGCTCATCTTTGGTGAACGGCACGCCGCGGTCGATCAGCCACTGAATCGCTTCACGTCCATGCTCGACGATGAAGCGCGTTGCCTCTTCATCGCAGAGGCCCGCACCGGCCACGAGCGTGTCCTGCGTATGCTCGTCGTGGCTGTCGCCCGAATCAAGCACGGCGGCAATGCCGCCCTGTGCCCAGTCGCTGGCGCCCTGCGTCATGGCGCGCTTGCTGAGGATGACAACCCGATGGGTGTCGGCCAGTTGCAGCGCGACCGTGAGACCGGCCAGCCCGCTGCCTACGATGGCGACGTCGAAGTTCATGGTGCAGGAGTGGCGCGCGCGGGGGCGCGGCGCTAGAGGGAAAGCTCGAAAGTCTACACCCGGGTGATGCCCTGATGCACCAGAGCTGCAATGCCGCGAGGGTCAAATTGCACGGTGGCTGGCCCCCAAGCCGCGTCAGCGCCACAAAACAAAAAGCCCCGCAGTTGCGGGGCCTTTTGGGTGAAAACCGGGATCAATTACTTGATCTTGGTTTCCTTGTAAGCGACGTGCTTGCGGGCGACGGGATCGAACTTCATGATCTCCATCTTTTCCGGCATGGTGCGCTTGTTCTTGGTCGTGGTGTAGAAGTGACCGGTACCTGCGGTCGATTCCAGCTTGATTTTGTCGCGGCCGCCCTTGCTTGCCATGATGTACTCCTAATTAGACTTCGCCGCGTGCGCGCAGGTCGGCGAGCACGGAGTCGATGCCTTTCTTGTCGATCAGGCGCAGGCCGGCGTTCGAGACGCGCAGGCTCACCCAACGGTTTTCCGATTCAACAAAGAAACGACGATTCTGCAGGTTGGGCAGAAAACGGCGCTTGGTCTTGTTGTTTGCGTGGGAAACGTTGTTGCCGACCATCGGCGCTTTCCCGGTCACTTGACAGACGCGTGCCATGAAGCACTCCTAACTCTTCTATTCGTGGACAATGTTCGCAACAGATCAACAAAAGGCGCGCGGCCCGGACTGCAGCGGATGAGACTTCAGCAAAACGGGCATTATAGACCGGAAAGCATCGGCTAATCAATGCCTTCGCCACTCTGGCGTTGTATACCGGCCGTATACCTCTGCACCGTGCCGCAGGCGTCACGTGGCGGTCTTAAGCTCGCCGTGTTCGGCAAACGAGTGCACATGGGTGCCGGCCACGACGAAATGGTCGAGCAGCCGCACATCGATCAGGTCGAGCGCGCGCGCCAGCATGCGCGTCATCTGCAGGTCGCTCTGGCTCGGCGTGCAACAGCCGGAGGGATGATTATGCGCAACGATGACGCTGGCCGCATTATGCGCCAGCGCCCGGCGCGCCACTTCGCGGGGGTAGACGGCGGTCTGGTTCAGCGTGCCGCGGAACAGCTCCTCGCTGGCGATCATGCGGTTGCGTGTGTCCAAAAACAGGCAGACGAAGACCTCCTGGGCGAGCGGCGCCAGTGTCAGGCGCAGATAGCTGCGTACTGCCGCGGGGGAATCCAGCCCGCTCGGCAGTTCCAGTGACTCGGCGAGCATGCGGCGCGCCAGTTCGGGCACGGCCTGCAGCTGGGTGTACTTGGCTTCGCCCATGCCCCGGATGCCGAGCACGGCGCGCGCGTCGGCCGTGAACAGGCGCGTCAGCGAGCCGAAGCGGACCATCAGGTCGCGCGCAAGCTCCACCGCGCTCTTGCCGGTTGCGCCAACGCGCAGGAACACAGCCAGCAGTTCGGCGTCAGACAACGCGGCGGCGCCGCATTCCTGCAGTTTTTCTCGTGGCCGCTCGCAGGCGGGCCAGTTTGTGATACTCATGTCGCGGGAGTCTCGTGACGGGTGCGTCGGGCCGGGCGAGGGTGGATCGGCAGGGCGTCCGGTGGCCCAGTCGAATACAATACGGGTTGTCGACAGGTTGATCACCCATGAATTTGCAAACATTTGCGTCGGAAGCCGACGGCGGCGCGGCTGACCGCAAGACGGTCCAGGCCGACTCCTTCCTGACCCTCCACTACAGTATCTCTCTCGAAAACGGCACCGAAGTCGTGAGCACGTTCGAGGAGAATCCCGCCACGATGCTGCTTGGCCAGGGGCAGCTCGCCCCGACGCTGGAGCAGGCGCTGCTCGGCATGCCCGAGGGCGAGCGCATGACCTACCGCCTGGCGCCCGAACAGGCCTTCGGCCCGCGCAACCCGGAATTGCTGCAGTGGGTATCGCTCGCCACGCTGCGCGAGAACAGCTCGTTCGAGGAAGACTACAGCCCCGGCGATCTGGTCGAGTTCAACGCACCCGGCGGTGGCAAATATGCGGGCGTCCTCAAGGAGATCGGCGACACTGCGGCGCTGTTCGATTTCAACCATCCGCTGGCCGGGCAGACCATCCTGTTCGACGTGCAGCTGATCGGGATCCTCTGATTGCGCTCACTTGTCCTGACATTGCAGCATGCCTGACCTGACTACCGCACCCGATGCCGAGATCCTGATGGCGCAGCCGCGCGGCTTTTGCGCCGGCGTCGACCGCGCCATCGAGATCGTCGAGCGCGCGCTTACGCGTTTCGGGGCGCCCATCTATGTGCGTCACGAGATTGTCCACAACGCCTATGTCGTCGCCGACCTGCGCCGCAAGGGCGCGGTGTTCGTGCGCGAGCTCGATGAAGTGCCGGCTGGCGCTACTGTCATCTTCAGCGCCCACGGCGTGTCGAAGGACGTTCGCGCCGAAGCTGCCTCACGCGGCCTCAACGTGTTCGACGCGACTTGCCCGCTCGTGACCAAGGTCCATGTCGAAGTCGGCAAGATGCGCGCGGAGGGCTGCGAGATCGTGATGATCGGCCACCGCGGGCACCCGGAAGTCGAAGGCACCATGGGCCAGGCCGAAGGCGGCATGCTGCTGGTGGAGTCGGTGGCGGATGTCGCAGGGCTGGTGGTTGCCGATCCCGCGCGCCTGGCGTACGTGACGCAGACCACGCTGTCGGTCGATGAAACCCTCGAGATCGTGGCCGCGCTCAAGGCCCGTTTCCCGCTGATCCGCGAGCCAAAGAAACAGGACATCTGCTACGCCACGCAGAACCGCCAGGATGCCGTTAAGTTCATGGCGCCCCAGGTCGATGTGGTGATCGTGGTGGGCAGCCCCAACAGTTCGAACTCGAACCGGTTGCGCGAACTGGCCGCACGACTGGGCGTGCCCGCCTATATGGTGGATGCACCCGAGCAGGTGCACCCGGAATGGGTGGCGGGCAAGCGGCGCATCGGCCTGACCGCCGGCGCATCGGCGCCCGAGGAACTGGCCCAGTCCATCGTTGCACGACTGCGCGAGCTCGGTGCCGGCCACGTGCGTGCCCTTGCCGGCATCGAAGAAAACATGGCGTTCCCGCTACCGCGCGGCCTCCAGGCCGCTGCCACGGTCGGCGTCACGGCCTGACCTGCTGACCTGTCTTGCCGGCGCCGCGTTCTGCGGCGCCTCTCTCCTGCCTTTTCGTCAGACTGCTTTCGCGCGATGCGTGCGTGATCGCGCGCGCATTTTCATTCCATTTCGCTGAATGCTTTTACCGTCACAACGATAATCCACCATTCCTAGGTCGTTATGCTCCGATAAGGTGCATCGATTACGTACCTGTCAATGCAAGCAGACAAATCAGGGTAATCCCCGTGACTGGGGTTTTCCCTATTATGGTGCGGCGCTACATTCTGCACATTAGAGATCGGTGCAGGATTTATGGAATGAACGCCTAATTAATACAGATGGATTATACGTGGCACCGGGCGTGCAAATTGCGATGGGAGAGAGCTACCGGGCACGATTCTTGTAAGCGGTGGTGCGGCCCCCGTCAGGTGAGCGGGAATTGCCCCAATCTGTGCATTGGGGAAATTCCCTAGCTCATTTGGCGGGTAATTCGCTCAGGTTGTTGCGTCGCGTATTGCATCGCCGAAGAAAGGGGATACAATGCGCGCGTTTCAAATTGAAACTAAACAAAGGCGGTATGGGGACGCGCCCGGGAGGCGTTGCAAAATCCCCATTTTGTGAATCCTAGGAGATCACTCATGCAAATCACGTTTGCCAAGATTCTGCCGATCGCGGCCGCAGTGGCGCTCGTTACAGCTTGCGGCAAGAAAGAAGAAAAGCCGGCTGAACCGTCGGCATCGGCTCCGGCAGCGGCTGCTCCGGCCGCAGGCGGCGGTGAAGTCGTCGTCAAGATCGGCCACGCGGCTCCGCTGACCGGCGGTATCGCCCACCTTGGCAAGGACAACGAAAACGGCGCCCGCCTGGCCGTGGAAGAAGTCAACAAGAACGGTCTGGAGATCGGCGGCAAGAAGGTCAAGCTGGAACTGATCGGCGAAGACGACGCCGCGGATCCGAAGACCGGCACCGCCGTTGCCCAGAAGCTGGTCGACCAGAAGGTCGTGGCCGTGGTCGGCCACCTGAACTCGGGCGTGTCGATCCCGGCCTCGAAGATCTACAGCGATGCCGGCATTGTCCAGATCTCGCCGTCGTCGACCAACCCGGACTACACCAAGCAAGGCTTCAAGACGACCTACCGCGTGGTCGCCACCGATGCCCAGCAAGGTCCGGCACTGGCCAACTACGCCGCCAAGACCCTGCATGCCAAGAGCGTGGCGATCGTCGACGACGCTACCGCCTACGGCAAGGGCCTGGCCGACGAGTTCGAGAAGACCGCGAAGGCGGCCGGCGTGAACGTGGTGGCGCGTGAAGCCACCAACGACAAGGCCACCGACTTCAAGGCCATTCTGACCAAGATCAAGGGCAAGAAGCCGGACGTCATCATGTACGGCGGCATGGACGCCACCGGCGGCCCGTTCGCCAAGCAGGCCAAGGAACTGGGCATCTCGTCCAAGATCGTTGGCGGCGACGGCGTCTGTACCGACAAGGTGGCCGAGCTGGCCGGCGATGCCGTGCAGAACATCATCTGCTCCGAGGCAGGCCTGGCCCTGTCGAAGATGGAGAACGGCGCCGACTTCGAGAAGCGCTACCAGGCTCGTTTCAACGCGCCGGTGCAGATCTATGCACCGTTCACGTATGACGCCGTGATGGTCATCGTCGACGCCATGAAGCGCGCCAACTCGACCGATCCGGCAGCCATCCTGGCCGAAATGCCCAAGACCAACTACAAGGGCGTGATCGGCAACATCGCCTTCGACGAGAAGGGCGACATGAAGGAAGGCACCATCACGCTGTACGAGTACAAGGACAAGAAGAAGTCCGTTCTCGACGTCGTGAAGATGTAATTCGGGCTTACCGGCCCATCCGAACGGCACCGTGAGTATTTTGCGGTGCCGTTCTTTTTAGCCTCGCCTAATGTAGAAGCATCCTTACCATGGATGGAGCAGGGCAGGCCGCTTACCAGCAAACCCACCACCGCAACATACTACCCATCCCACACCATGGTCCCCCCGGCATCCACACCATGCCGCAGGAACCGGGACTGAAGCAGGAGTTTTCATGGATATCTTTATCCAACAGATCGTGAACGGTCTGGTGCTCGGCAGCATCTATGCGCTGATCGCACTGGGCTACACCATGGTCTACGGCATTCTGGGCATCATCAACTTCGCCCACGGCGACGTCCTGATGATTGGCGCGCTGACCGCTTTGTCAGCGATTCTTGGGCTGCAGAAATTCGCGCCCGGCCTGCCCGAGTGGCTGACGCTGGTGATTGCCACGCTGATCGCCATGCCGGTTTGTGCAGTGCTTGCCTATTCCATCGAGCGGATCGCCTACCGGCCGCTGCGCAATGCGCCGCGCCTGGCCCCGCTGATCACCGCCATCGGCGTTTCCATCATCCTGCAGACCGCGGGCATGCTGATCTGGTCGCGCAACCCGCTGACCTTCCCGCAACTGCTGCCTTCCGAGCCGATCGATATCGGATCCACGGGCGCCACCATTACCGGCAAGGAAATGGTCATCATTGGCCTGGCCGTGATGGTCATGGCTGGCCTGCTGGCCCTGGTCAACCGCACCAAGCTGGGCCGCGCGATGCGCGCCACCGCCGAAAACCAGAAGGTGGCCGGCCTGATGGGCGTGAACCCGAACTTCGTCATCTCCGCCACCTTCATGATCGGCGCCGCGCTCGCCGCACTGGCCGGCGTGATGATGGCGACCAACTACGGCAACGCCCACTTCTACATGGGCTTCATCCCGGGCCTGAAGGCGTTCACCGCCGCGGTGCTGGGCGGCATCGGCAACCTGGCCGGCGCCATGGTCGGCGGGATGCTGCTGGGCCTGATCGAAGCACTGGGCGCCGGCTACATCGGCGACCTGACCAATGGCGTGTTCGGTTCGAACTACCAGGACGTCTTTGCGTTCATTGTGCTGATTACCGTACTTGTATTCCGTCCGTCCGGCATCATGGGCGAACGCGTGGCTGACCGTGCCTGAGGGGAGAGAATCCATGAATACTCCGATTCCATCCGCGGCCGCCGTCGCTGCGCCGTCCCGAGTTCCGGCGAAGACCCTGGCCGCGCTGCTGGGCTTCCTGGTGATCGCGCTGTGCGCCCCGTTCTTCGTCCAGACGCTGGGCGGCAACTACTGGGTGCGCGTGCTCGATTTCGCGCTGCTGTACATCATGCTGGCGCTGGGCCTGAACATCGTGGTGGGCTTTGCCGGCCTGCTTGACCTCGGCTATATCGCGTTCTACGCGGTGGGTGCCTACATGATGGCGCTGCTCGGCTCGCCCCACCTGGCCAACCAGTTCGAGTGGATCCATCAACTGTTCCCCCACGGGCTGCACTTGTCGATGTGGTGGGTGTTGCCGCTTGCGGTGCTGGTGGCGGCCACGTTCGGCGTGCTGCTTGGCGCGCCAACGCTGAAGCTGCGCGGTGACTACCTCGCCATCGTGACGCTTGGCTTCGGCGAGATCATCCGCATCTTCATGAACAACCTGGACCGCCCGCTGAACATCACCAACGGGCCGAAGGGCATCACGGCGGTGGACCCGGTCCACATCTTCGGCTTCGACTTCTCGAAGACGCACGAGATTTTCGGGCTGAAATTCTCGCCGGTGTTCATGTACTACTACCTGCTCGTGTTCCTGGTCATCGTGATCGTGTTTGTGTGCCTGCGCCTGCAGAACTCGCGCATCGGCCGTGCGTTCGTGGCGATCCGCGAAGACGAGATCGCCGCCAAGGCGATGGGCATCAACACCCGCAACATCAAGCTGCTGGCCTTCGCCATGGGCGCATCGTTCGGCGGCGCCTCGGGCGCGGTGTTCGGTGCGTTCCAGGGCTTCGTGTCGCCGGAATCGTTCACGCTGTGGGAGTCGATCTACATCCTGGCCATCGTGGTGCTGGGCGGCATGGGCCATATCCCGGGCGTGATCCTGGGCGGCATCCTGCTGGTCGGCTTCCAGGAGTTGCTGCGCGTGGTCGCCGAGCCGATCCAGACCGGTATCTTCGGTCACGTGATCGTTGACGCCGAAGTCCTGCGCCAGTTGCTGTTCGGCCTGGCCCTGGTTGGTGTGATGCTTTACCGCCCGGCAGGTATCTGGCCGTCGCCGCGCAAGGAAGACCGCCCGGTGGTGCGCCGTGCGGGCAGTGTGGGCCGTTTCTGACCAGGAGGACAACATGAGCAACAACGATTTCCTCCTGTCGGTACAGGGGGTCAACAAGCGATTCGGCGGCCTGCAGGCGCTGTCCGATGTGGGCCTGCAGATCAAGGCCGGTGAAATCTATGGCCTGATCGGCCCGAACGGTGCCGGCAAGACCACGTTCTTCAACGTGATTACAGGCCTGTACACGCCCGATTCCGGCGAGTTCAGGCTGGGCGGCAAGCCCTACCAGCCGACGGCCGTGCATGAGGTGGCCAAGACCGGGATCGCCCGTACGTTCCAGAACATTCGCCTGTTTGGCGACATGACGGCGCTGGAGAACGTCATGGTGGGCCGTCACGTCCGTACCAAGGCCGGCCTGTTCGGCGCTATCTTCCGTCCGCCCGGCGTGCGCCGTGAGGAAGAAGGCATCGAGGACATGGCCCACGACCTGCTCGAGTACGTTGGCATCAGCAAATACGCCAACTTCACCTCGCGCAATCTTTCCTACGGCCACCAGCGCCGTCTGGAAATTGCCCGCGCGCTGGCGACCGAGCCCAAGCTGCTGGCGCTGGACGAGCCGGCAGCTGGCATGAACGCGACCGAAAAGGTCGAGTTGCGCGGC
Source organism: Cupriavidus pinatubonensis (assembly GCF_019602855.1). Taxonomy (GTDB): domain Bacteria; phylum Pseudomonadota; class Gammaproteobacteria; order Burkholderiales; family Burkholderiaceae; genus Cupriavidus; species Cupriavidus pinatubonensis. The sequence goes on along the minus strand of NZ_CP080767.1, from coordinate 3,086,074 downwards.
CTGCTCGAAAAGATCAAGAACGATGGCAAGACCATCCTGCTGATCGAGCACGACGTGAAGCTCGTGATGGGCCTGTGCAACCGCCTGACCGTGCTCGACTACGGCAAGGTGATCGCGCAAGGGCTGCCGCAGGAAGTACAGAGCAACCCGGCGGTGATCGAGGCTTACCTGGGTGCTTCGGCGCACTGAGGCGGAGGACAGCAATGAAACAGACAGTACTGAAGATCTCCGGCCTCAAGGTTGCCTATGGCGGCATCCAGGCCGTCAAGGGCGTTGACCTCGAAATCAAGGACGGCGAACTCGTGACGCTGATCGGAGCCAATGGCGCCGGCAAGACCACGACCATGAAGGCCATCACCGGACTGCAAAGCTGGTCCGGCGGCGACGTGGAGTACATGGGCAAGTCCATCAAGGGCGTGCCCAGCTACGCGCTGCTCAAGCAGGGCCTGGCGATGGTGCCGGAAGGCCGCGGCGTGTTCGCGCGCATGACCATCACCGAAAACCTGCAGATGGGCGCCTACACTCGCAATGACGAGAGCACCATCAAGGACGATATCGACCGCATGTTCCAGACGTTCCCGCGCCTCAAGGAGCGTGCGAACCAGCTGGCCGGCACGATGTCGGGCGGTGAACAGCAGATGCTGGCCATGGCGCGCGCGCTGATGAGCCAGCCCAAGCTGCTGTTGCTGGACGAGCCGTCGATGGGTCTCTCGCCGATCATGGTCGAGAAGATCTTCGAGGTGGTGCGCAACGTGTCCGCACAAGGCGTGCCCGTGCTGCTGGTGGAGCAGAACGCGCGCCTGGCGCTGCAGGCCGCGCACCGCGGCTACGTGATGGAGTCAGGCCTGATCACGATGAACGGTGAGGCGAAGCAGATGCTGGACGATCCGAAGGTCCGCGCCGCCTACCTGGGCGAGTAAGGCTTGTCGTCAGTCAAGAAGCACTGGACTGGCAGACCCACCGATGCATAAATGTGTTGGTAGGCGGGCCACCAGTGCCTAGAATTCCCTGTGAGCTTTGGCTCACAGGGATTTTTTTTGCCGGTATTTCGCAAGAAGGCCCTTCTCGACAAAATCCTAGAGGAGATGGAAATGATCGTGCGTAAATTGCCTGCAGTATGCCTGGCAGCCGTGATGGCGCTGGCTTGTACGGCCGCGAGTGCCCAGCAGGCGAGTGCTCCGGGGGCGGACAGCCAGGTTCCGACGGCACCCCCGACCACCGCTGAAGCCAAGGCGCTTATATCCGACCGCTTCAAGGCGGCCGATGCCAACCACGACGGCAAGCTCAGCCGTGACGAAGCGAAAGCGGGGATGCCACAGGTCTACAAGAACTTCAGCAAGATCGATTCGCTGAAGCGCGGCTATGTCACCCAACGCCAGATCGGCGCGTATTGGGAAGCGAAGACCAAGGAACAGATGCAGAAGGAAAATCCCATCTGGAATTGACCATCCGGGCGCGGTGACCTGTGCTGGGGGACGGGGCGCGGGGTGCCCCGTCCCGCCTCCCCGATGGCAGGCAGAGGGCCCGTTCAGGGCCCGTTTCGTCTGACGATCAGGCCAGCTTCTTCAGCAGCGTACGCAGCATCCCGATCATCTGGTCGATCTCTTCACGCGTCACGTTCAGTGCCGGCATGAAGCGCAGCAGGTTGGCGCGCGGCGCATTCAGCAGCAGGCCGTCGGGTCCCATGTCGCGCGCTTCCTCGACCAGCTGCGGGCCGATGTCCTTGCCGAGTTGCAGGGCACGCAGCAGGCCTTCTCCGCGCTCGCCGGCCAGGCCAAATTCGCTGCACAGGGCCAGCAGCTGTTCCTTCAGGTACTCGCCCTTGGCTTTCACATCGTCCAGGAACCCCGGTGCGGTCAGTTGCTCGATGACGGCGCTGCCGACCGCGGTCATCAGCGGGTTGCCATTGTAGGTGCCGCCCTGGTCGCCGGCCTCGAAGCTCGCGACTTCAGCCTTGCACAGCAGCGCCGACAGCGGCACGCCACCGCCGATGCCCTTGCCCAGCGTCATGATGTCCGGCTCCACGCCCGACAGCTCGTACGCGAACAGCGTGCCGCAGCGGCCGCAACCGGTCTGCACTTCATCGACGATCAGCAGCAGCTTGTGCTTGTCGGCCAGCGCGCGCAGGCCCTGCATGAACTCGCGCGTGGCGGGAAGCACGCCGCCTTCGCCCTGCACCGGCTCGAGCATGATGCCGACGGTCTTGTCGGTGATCAGCTTTTCCACCGAGGCCAGGTCGTTCAGGTCGGCCTTTGGGAAGCCGGGCACCTGCGGCGCGAAGATGGTGTCCCAGCCAGCCTTGCCCGACGCGCTCATGGTGGCGAGCGTGCGGCCATGGAAACTGTGGTCCATGGTGATGATCTCGAACGCGCCGTTCTTGTGCTTGCGGCCCCATTTGCGCGCGAGCTTGATTGCGCCTTCGTTGGCTTCGGCGCCGCTGTTGGCGAAGAAGACCTTGTCGAAGCAGCTGTTGTCGGTGAGCTGCTTGGCCAGCTTGATCATCGGCGCGTTGTAGAAAGCCGGGCTCGGGTTGATCAGCTTGCCGGCCTGCGCGACCACGGCGTCGACCATGCCCTGGTTGGAGTGGCCGAGGCAGTTCACTGCCCAGCCTTGCACGAAGTCCAGGTATCGCTTGCCGTTATGGTCCGTCAGCCAGGAGCCCTTGCCCTCGGTGAACACGAGTTCGGGCCGGTTGGTGATGTACATCAGGGATTGAACGGGATACTCAGCAAATGCCATGGCGGACTCCAGGGGTCGGCTTTGAATGATGGACGGAGGGGCGGAAGGGCCGGAACAAAAACAAAAAGCCACGGGGGTTGCCCGTGGCTCGTTGACATGAACAGACGCTGTCGACGGTCAGCCGCGCGGCACCCCAGCGGGGAGCGACGTACGGAAGCTGCGGCGTCGGTTGAAGGTCATGTGCATGCGCACAAATATAAGGCGCATGCGCCCGGGTGTCAAAACGAATTTTGGCAGTCCCGGGCATCGTTGTACGGGGAGAGCGGCTTCGGGAACGGCTGGCGGCGCGCGCCTCAGGCCGCCGGCGCCGAGCCCGCCGGGTGCATGTCGGCCTCGGACGTGAACGAGTCGGCGAAGAACGCATCCTCATGCAGCTTGCACTGCTTCGTGAAATCGCCACGCGCCGCGTTGATCATGACCGGCGCGCCGCAGGCATAGACTTCGTGGCCCGACAGGTCGGGATGATCGGCGATCACGGCCTGATGGACAAAGCCGGTGCGGCCGCTCCAGTTGTCTTCCGGCAGCGCTTCGGAAATGACTGGCACGTACTTGAAGTTCGGCAGGTCGCGCGCCCATTGCTCGCATAGCGCGTGCATGTACAGGTCCTTCGGCCGGCGGCCGCCCCAGTACAGCGTCATCGGGCGCGTGATGCCGGTGTAGGCAGCGTGCTCGACGATCGCCTTGATCGGCGCGAAACCCGTGCCGGAGGCCAGCAGGATCATCGGCGCGGTGGATTCCTCGAGCAGGAAGAAGCTGCCCAGCGGGCCTTCGAAGCGCAGGATGTCGCGTTCCTTCATGGCGGGGGCGCCTTCCTTGGCGCCGAACACGTAGTCGGTGAACGCGCCGCCCGGCATGTGGCGGATATGCAGTTCGATCGGGCCGTCTTCATGCGGCGGCGTGGCGATCGAGTAGCTGCGGCGCTTGCCGTCGCGCAGCAGGAATTCCACGTACTGGCCGGCCAGGTACTGCATGCGCTCGGTGGCGGGGAGTTGCAGCTTGATGGCGATCACGTCGTCGGCCAGGCGTTCCAGCGAGGTGACGCGACACGGCACCTTCTTGATCGGGATGTCGCCGGCGCCGTGCACCTCGCGGCATTCGATGGTGATGTCCGAGCTGGCATTCGCGCAGCAGAACAGCGCGCGGCCTTCGGTTTTTTCCTGCGCGGTCAACGCGGCCGGGGCATGGTCGCCCTGTACGATCGAGCCTTCCAGAACGCGGCCCTTGCACGAGCCGCATGCACCGTTCTTGCAGCCGTAGGGCAGGCCGATGCTGTGGCGCAGGGCGGCGCCCAGGATGGTTTCATCGTCAGCCACTTCAAACTTGTGGCCGCTGGGCATTACGGTGACTTGATAAGCCATAATCGATCTATGAGCCAAATTCTTACGAAACTGCAGCCAGTGCGCCGTCCGCGCCCAGCTATTCGTCTGGGCCGCCCGCGCCTGTTGATCGTGGGGTGCGGGGATGTGGGGACGCGCTGCCTGCGAATCCTCTCGGCGCGCATGCGTATATTTGCCGTGACGTCGCAGCCGGAGCGCCGGGCGGAACTGCGTGCGGCCGGTGCGGTGCCGCTCGTCGCGAATCTCGACCGACCAGCCACGCTTGCGCGCCTGCGCGGGCTGGCCAGCCGCGTGCTGGACCTGGCTCCGCCGCCCGGAACGGGCGAGGGCGATCCGCGCACACGCGCCTTGCTAGCCACCCTGCGCCGCACCGCATGGCGCCGCAGCCGGGTGCATGCCGGCGAGCCCGTCATTCTACCCGACCGGCAAGGCACCCGCCCGGCCTTTGTCTATGCCAGCACTTCGGGCGTCTACGGCGACCGGGCTGGCGCGCGCGTGGCGGAATTCGCGCGCGTGCGCCCGGAAACGGCCCGCGCGCGTCGCCGCGTTGCGGCCGAACAGGCAGTGCGCAAGTTCGGCCGTAGTGGCGGCTGGCGCACCAGCATCGTGCGCATCCCCGGCATCTACGCCGAAGACCGCCTGCCGGTGGCGCGGCTCAAGCGCGGCACCCCGGCCCTCGCGCCCCAGGACGACGTCTACACCAGCCACATTCACGCCGACGATCTTGCGCGCACCATGATCGCCGCGCTGTTCCGCGGCCGGGCCCAGCGCATCGTCCACGCCAGCGACGACACCGAACTGCGCATGGCCGATTACTTCGACCTCGTGGCGGATCGCCGTGGCCTGCCGCGGCCGCCACGGATCACGCGCCAACAAGCGCGGGAAGTGATCGACCCCACGCTGCTCAGCTTCATGAGCGAATCGCGCCGCCTCGACAACCGGCGCCTTAAACGCGAGCTGCGCCTGCGGCTGCGCTATCCGACCGTCGCTTCCTTCTTTGACGCCTGATCCGGGCGAGCGTTGCGCCGTGCCGTTTCAGGCACGGCGCTTGCGTCCCCCACGCCGCGTCGACTCCTGTCTATACAGCAACCGGTATTCCGCACCAATGCGAGGCAAGCTGTCCCCGCACTGGTAGCCGTTCGACTGTGCACTTTGCTGCGCGTTTGGGGAAAAAGCGCCTGCTATCGCACTCATGGCGCTTCATTGCCCCGGGCAACTACTACGTTGACTTGTATATACAGGATTGTAAAATCTCCGGAACCGAGCACTGCCACCATGCATGGCGCTGCCGCTGACGGACAAACCAAAGGAGCTTACCGATGAGGATTCAGAGCCGGATTGCAGGTCAGGCCGCCATGCGCATGGCCCGCGCGTCGCTGCTGGCAGCGGTTGCCATGGTCGGGGCTGCTCATGCCCAGACGACGCAGGTCACGCTCGGCATGAGCGGCTGGACCGGCTTCGCGCCGCTGACACTGGCCGACAAGGCAGGAATCTTCAAGAAGCACGGCGTCGATGTGGACATCAAGATGATCCCGCAGAAGGACCGCCACCTGGCGCTGGCCTCGGGCGCGATCCAGTGCGCGGCGACCACCGTGGAAACGCATGTCGCCTGGAACGCCAACGGCGTGCCGATCACGCAGATCGTGCAGCTCGACAAGTCCTATGGCGCCGACGGCCTGGCCGTGCGCGCCGACGTGAAGAGCTTTGCCGACCTGAAGGGTAAGACCATCGGCGTCGATGCGCCGGGTACCGCGCCTTACTTCGGCCTGGCCTGGATGCTCAAGAAGAACGGCATGACGCTCAAGGACGTGAAGACCACGACGCTGTCGCCGCAGGCGGCAGCGCAGGCGTTCGTGGCTGGCCAGAACGACGGCGCCATGACGTACGAGCCGTACCTGTCGACCGTTCGCCAGAACCCGGACAAGGGCAAGATCCTGGCCACCACGCTCGACTACCCGATGGTGACCGACACGCTCGGCTGCGCGCCCAAATGGCTCAAGGACAATCCCAAGGCCGCGCAGGCGCTGGTTGACAGCTACTTCGAAGCGATTGAGATGATCCGAAAGGAGCCCGAGAAGTCGAACGAAATCATGGGCGCGGCGGTCAAGCAAACCGGCGAGCAGTTCGCCAAGTCGTCGGCCTACCTGCGCTGGCAGGATCGCGAGGCCAATCGCAAGTTCTTCTCGGGCGAGCTGGCCAGCTTCAGCAAGGAAGCCGCCGGCGTGCTGCTCGACATTGGCGTGATCCGCCAGGTGCCCGACGTGACCACGCTCTACGACGCGCGTTTCCTCAAGTAAGCAGGGGCTGATGTCATGGCGCAAGTTCAAGTGAGTTCCGCAGCGCCGGTGGCGATGGCTGCCAAGGCGGCACCGGCACGTCGCCGCCATCCTTGGCTGTCGCCGCTGGTGCCGGTGTCGCCGCATGCGCGCTGGGTGCTGGGCCTGTCCTTCTTCGTGCTGTTCTTCGCGGTGTGGGCTGTGGTGACGCTGGGCGGCTTCGTGCCGCGTACGTTCCTGGCCGATCCGGCGACCATGGCGCGCGAAGGGCTGACGCTGTTCACGCAGTACAACTTCATCGGCGACATCGGCATGACCGTGTGGCGCGTGCTTGGCGGGTTCGTGCTGGCGGCGGTGCTCGCGGTGCCGCTCGGCATCCTGATGGGCGCGTACAAGGCGGCCGAGGCGTTCTTCGAGCCGTTCGTCTCGTTCTGCCGCTACCTGCCCGCCTCGGCCTTCATCCCGCTGCTGATCCTGTGGGCCGGCATTGGCGAGACGCAGAAGCTGCTGGTGATCTTCATCGGCTCGTTCTTCCAGATCGTACTGATGGTGGCGGTGGCCGTCGGCGGTGCGCGCAAGGATCTCGTGGAAGCCGCCTATACGCTCGGCGCCAACAGCCGCGGCATCGTCAAGCGCGTGCTGATTCCAGGCGCTGCGCCCGAGATCGCGGAGATCCTGCGGCTCGTGCTCGGCTGGGCCTGGACCTACGTGATCGTCGCCGAGCTGATCGGCTCGTCGTCGGGCATCGGCCACATGATCACCGACAGCCAGGCGTTGCTGAACACCGGGCAGATCATCTTCGGCATCATCGTCATCGGCTGCATCGGGCTGGTGTCGGACCTCGTCTTCAAGCAGGCCAACCAGCACCTGTTCCCGTGGAGTTCGATCTGATGAGCGCACTGTCCATCCAGCAGGTCTCGCGCACCTTCACCAATCCGCGCGGCGGCCAGACGCAGGCGCTGCTGCCGGTCGATTTCGAAGTGCGTGACAACGACTTTGTCACCATCCTGGGCCCGTCGGGATGCGGTAAATCCACGCTGCTGCGCATCGTCGCCGGCCTCGACACGCCAACCGGCGGCACCGTGCTGCTCGACGGCCAGCCGGTGTCCGGCCCGGGCGCCGACCGCGGCATGGTGTTCCAGTCCTACACGCTGTTCCCGTGGCTCACGATCGCGCAGAACGTTCGGTTCGGCCTGCGCGAGCGTGGCATGAGCGAGGCCGAGCAACGCGAGCGCAGCGACTTCTTCATCCAGCGCGTGGGCTTGCGCGGCTTCGAACACCACTACCCCAGGCAGCTCTCGGGCGGCATGCAGCAGCGCACCGCGATTGCGCGCGCGCTGGCCAATGACCCGAAGATCCTGCTGCTCGACGAGCCGTTCGGCGCGCTCGACAACCAGACCCGCGTGCTGATGCAGGAATTGCTGCTCGGCATCTGGGAGGCGTCGCGCAAGACGGTATTATTCGTGACCCACGATATCGACGAGGCCATTTTCATGGCCAACCGGGTGGCGGTGTTTTCCGCCAGGCCGGGTCGGATCAAGAGCGAGATCGCGGTCGATTTTCCGCATCCGCGCCATTACACGATCAAGACGTCGCCGGAGTTCTCCGCGCTCAAGGCGCGGCTGACCGAGGAGATCCGCGCCGAGGCCATGGCCGCGGCCGAGCACTGAACGCCATGAACCACGCCGTCGGCCAGGGGCCTGCCACTTCCGCTACGAACTCTCCCACCGCCCTCTACCAGCAGGTGAAGGAGTACATCGCCCGCCAGATCCAGAGCGGTGCGTGGCAGCCGGGCGACCGCGTGCCGTCAGAGCAGGAACTGGTGACCCGCTTCGGTGTGTCGCGCATGACCGTCAACCGCGCACTGCGCGAGCTGTCCGAGCAGGGCAGGGTGGTGCGCGTGGCCGGCGTGGGTACCTTCGTGGCGGAGCACAAGCCGCAGTCCACGCTGCTTAGCGTGGTCAACCTGCAGGACGAAATCCGCATGCGCGGCCATGACTATGCCTGCGACGTGATCCTGGTGGAGCGCGTGGCCGCGTCGATCGAAGTGGCCGCGGCGCTGGAGTTGCGCACGGGCGAGTCGGTCTTCCACTCCGTCTGCGTGCACCGCGAGGACGGCGTGCCCGTGCAGCTCGAAGACCGCTATGTCAATCCGCGCGTGGCACCGGATTTCATTACGCAGGACTTCAGCGGCATCAAGCCCGGCGAGTACCTGCTGCGCAATGTGCCCTACGATCAGGTCGAGCACGTGGTCGACGCCATCTCCGCCACGCCCGAGCAGGCCGCGCAACTCGAAATGCCGCCGACGCAACCTTGCCTGATGCTGACACGCCGCACGTGGACCAATGGCGTGCCCGTGACCTTCGTGCGTTGCCTGCACCCCGGCAACCGCTACCGCCTCGGGAGCCGCTTCCGCGCCGACGGCAATCCCGCCTTCGGCTGATTTCCGACAGAAGTCAGCCATCTCACCCAAATTTTGTTCTAAGCTGTATAGACAGGAACATACAAGACAGGAATCACTCATGAGCGCCAGCCAAACCAACCAAGCCTCCCGCCCGCTGCTGACCCTGAATCCGGGCCAGGTCACCCTGGCTGACCTGCGCCGCATCTACCGTGGCGAAGTTCGCCTGGAGATGGCCGACTCGGCCTGGGCCGGCGTACGTGCCGCGCAGGCCACCGTGCAGGACATCATCGACGCCGATGCCGTGGTTTACGGCATCAACACCGGCTTCGGCAAGCTTGCGCAGACGCGCATTCCGAATGACAAGCTCGCCACGCTGCAGCGCAATCTGGTGCTGTCGCACAGCGTCGGCACCGGCCCGGACCTGGCCGAGGACGTGGTACGCGTGATCCTCGCGATCAAGGCAGTGAGCCTCGCGCGCGGCCACTCGGGCGTGCGGCCCGAAATCATTGAAGCGCTGCTCGCGCTGGCCAACCACGGCGTGACCCCTTGCATCCCGGCCAAGGGCTCGGTGGGTGCCTCGGGCGACCTCGCGCCGCTCGCGCATATGTCGTGCACGCTGATCGACGTGGGCGATGTGATCGTTGATGGCCGTCGCGTGCCGGCTGCCGAAGGCCTCGCACATGCCGGCCTGTCGGCGTTTGAACTCGGTCCGAAGGAAGGGCTGGCGTTGCTGAACGGCACGCAAGTTTCCACCGCGCTGGCGCTGGCCGGGCTGTTTGCCGCCGAAGATACCTTTGCCGCCGGTCTGGTGGCCGGCGCGCTGTCGCTCGAAGCGATCAAGGGCTCGGTCAAGCCGTTCGATGCACGCATCCATGAAGCGCGCGGCCAGGCCGGCCAGATCGCGGTGGCCGCCGCGGTGCGCGCGATGCTCGATGGCAGCGAGATCGTCGACTCGCACAAGGCCTGCGGCCGCGTGCAGGACCCATACTCGATCCGTTGCCAGCCGCAGGTGATGGGCGCGTGCCTGGACAACCTGCAGCATGCCGCGCGCATCTTGCGCATCGAAGCGAACGCCGCCTCGGACAATCCGCTTGTCTTCTCCGCGCAGGGCGACGTGATTTCGGGCGGTAATTTCCACGCCGAGCCGGTTGCGTTCGCGGCCGACATCATCGCGCTGGCGATTGCCGAGATCGGCGCGATTTCCGAGCGCCGCCTGGCGCTGCTGCTGGACACGGGCCTGTCGGGCCTGCCGCCGTTCCTCGTGCGCGATGGCGGCCTGAACTCGGGCTTCATGATTGCGCAGGTCACCGCCGCGGCGCTGGCCTCGGAGAACAAATCGCTCGCGCATCCGTCGAGCGTGGACAGCCTGCCGACTTCGGCCAACCAGGAGGACCATGTGTCGATGGCCACCTACGGCGCACGCCGGCTTGGCGATATGGCGGCCAATACCGCGGTGGTGGTCGGCATCGAAGCGATGGCCGCCGCGCAGGGCATCGAATTCCATCGCCCGCTGAAGTCGTCGCCGCTGGTGGAGCAGGAACTGGCCCGCATCCGCGCATGCGTGGCGTTCGTGGAGGCCGACCGCTACCTGGCGCCGGATATCGAGGCGATGAAGCGGTGGGTGGTGCAGGGCGATGCGGGGGCAGGCTGGCCTGCTGCGGTGCGCGACATCCTGCCGACGAATACCAAGAACGCCTGAGCAAGGAGAGAGTCCCCATGAACGCTCACGAATCCCGATTCCTCCAGCGCGGCCAGCGCGAAATCCGCGCGCCGCGTGGCACCGAGCTGCACTGCAAGAACTGGCTGATCGAAGCGGCCTACCGCATGATCCAGAACAACCTGGACCCGGACGTGGCCGAGCGCCCGCAAGACCTGGTGGTCTACGGTGGCATCGGCAAGGCCGCGCGCAACTGGGAATGCTTCGACGCGATCCTCGACAGCCTGCGCCGACTCGGCGAAGACGAGTCGCTGCTTGTGCAGTCCGGCAAGCCGGTGGGCGTGTTCCGCACGCACGCCGATGCACCGCGCGTGCTGATTGCCAACTCCAACCTCGTGCCGCACTGGGCCAACTGGGACAAGTTCAACGAACTCGACCGCGCCGGCCTGATGATGTACGGCCAGATGACCGCGGGTTCGTGGATCTACATCGGCACACAGGGCATCGTGCAGGGCACGTATGAAACCTTCGTCGAGGCGGGTCGCCAGCACTACAACGGCGACCTGTCGGGCAAGTGGATACTGACGGCAGGCCTGGGCGGCATGGGCGGCGCGCAGCCGCTGGCCGGTGTGCTGGCCGGTGCGTGCGTGCTCGCGATCGAATGCCAGGAATCGCGCATCGACTTCCGCCTGCGTACGCGCTACCTCGACAAGAAGGCCACCACGCTCGACGAAGCGCTGGCGATGATCGCCGAGGCCACGCAGAAGAAGGAAGCCATCTCCGTGGGGCTGCTCGGCAACGCGGCCGACATCGTCCCGGAACTCGTCAAGCGCGCGCAGGCCGGTGGCATGCGTCCGGACATCGTCACCGACCAGACTTCGGCACACGACCTCGTCAACGGCTACCTGCCTCAAGGCTGGACCGTTGACCAATGGGAACACGCACGCCAGCACGATCCCAAGTCGGTGGAAGCCGCCGCGCGACCGTCGATTGTGAAACACGTTCAGGCAATGCTCGCGTTCCAGCAGATGGGCGTGCCGACTGTCGACTACGGCAACAACATTCGCCAGGTTGCGTTCGACGAGGGCGTGAAGAATGCCTTCGATTTCCCCGGCTTCGTGCCGGCCTATATCCGGCCGCTGTTCTGCCGCGGCAAGGGCCCGTTCCGCTGGGTCGCGCTATCCGGCGATCCCGAGGACATCTACAAGACCGACGCCAAGATGAAGGAGCTTTTCCCCGAGGACACGCACCTGCACCGCTGGCTCGACATGGCGCACGACCGCATCGCGTTCCAGGGTTTGCCCGCGCGCATCTGCTGGGTTGGGCTGGACGAGCGTCATCGCGCGGGCCTTGCATTCAACGAGATGGTGAAGTCGGGCGAACTCAAGGCGCCCGTCGTGATCGGCCGTGACCATCTGGACTGCGGCTCGGTCGCTTCGCCGAACCGCGAAACCGAGTCCATGCGCGACGGCTCCGATGCCGTTTCCGACTGGCCGCTGCTCAACGCGTTGCTGAACACCGCCGGCGGCGCGACGTGGGTCAGCCTGCATCATGGCGGTGGTGTCGGCATGGGTTTCTCGCAGCATTCGGGCGTGGTGATCGTCTGCGACGGTACCGACGCGGCGGCTAAGCGCATTGAGCGCGTGCTGTGGAACGACCCGGCCACGGGCGTGATGCGCCATGCCGATGCGGGCTACGAGCTTGCCATCGAATGCGCGCACGAGAAGGGCCTCAACTTGCCGATGGTGAATCGCTCATGACCCGCTTCGCACTTGACTCGATGGAACCTACGCCGTGGAAGAACGGCGGCGGCACCACGCGCGAAGTCGCGGTGTGGCCGCCCGATGCCGGGCTCGACGACTTTGCCTGGCGCATCAGCATCGCCGATATTGCCGCGGATGGACCGTTCTCGGCGTTTGCGGGAATCGACCGGCAGATCGTGCTGCTTGACGGCGCGGGCGTGCAGTTGCGCGCTGCCGATGGCAGCTTTGACCACCGCCTTGACGCCGTCGGCGAGCCGTTCGCATTTTCGGGTGATGTGGCCGTCAACGCCACGCTGATTGCCGGTGCCACGCGAGACTTCAACGTGATGGCGCGCCGCGGCGTCTGCCGCGCGAATGTGCATGCCATGCGGCACGGCTTCTCTTTCAACTCGGGCGAGGATGCCGTGGCGCTGTTCGTGCTGCGCGGCGCGTGGCGTGATCCCGGTGCGAGCCAGATGGAACCTCTACGCGCCAATGAAGGCGTCTGGTATCCGACAGGCGTGACCGCTGCATTCCATGCGCTCGCGCCGCTCGAAGGCGATTCGCTGTGCCTTTGCATCACGCTGGAAACGGAGGCTGACCAATGAACGCGCCCCTCGCTTCGGGACGCCCCGACATTCAATCCGCCGACGGCATCTGGCACTGCTGCCATTTGCTGCCAGATGCCGATCCCGACCGCGCCGTGCGCGACGCAGCGCTGGTTGTCGAGCAGGGCCGCATCGCATGGCTGGGCGCCGAAGCGGAATTGCCCGCAGACTATCGCAGCCTGCCGCGCCACGATGCGGGTGGAACCTGGATGACGCCCGGACTGGTCGACTGTCATACGCACCTCGTCTATGGCGGCCAGCGTGCCGATGAGTTCGCAATGCGCCTCGCAGGCGCGAGCTATGAAGAGATCGCACGCGCCGGCGGCGGCATCGTTTCGTCGGTACGCGCCACGCGCGCGGCCGACGAAGACACCCTGTTCTCGCAAGCCGCTGCGCGCCTCGCGCCGCTGCTGGCGGAAGGCGTGACGGCCATCGAAATCAAGTCGGGCTATGGCCTCGAACTCGAAGCCGAACGCCGCCAGTTGCGTGTCGCGCGCCGTCTTGGCGAAGCGTTCGGCGTGTCGGTGCATGCGACTTTCCTCGGCGCGCATGCCTTGCCGCCCGAATACGCGGGGCGCGCCGACGATTACATCGACCTGGTCTGCAACACGATGCTGCCGGCACTGGCCGAAGAAGGACTGGTCGATGCTGTCGATGCGTTCTGCGAATCGGTCGGCTTCTCGCTCGCGCAGACCGAGCGCGTGTTCGAAGCCGCCGCGCGCCATGGCTTGCGCGTCAAGCTGCATGCCGAGCAACTGAGCAACCTCGGCGGCGCTGCGCTGGCCGCGCGCCACCATGCGCTGTCGGCGGACCATCTGGAGCATCTGGACGAGGCCGGCGTAGAAGCCATGGCGGCCGCCGGTACGGTGGCAGTGCTGCTGCCGGGCGCCTATTATTTCCTGCGTGACACGAACCTGCCGCCGATTGCGCTGCTGCGCAAGCACGGCGTGCCGATGGCGATTTCCACGGACCACAATCCGGGTACCTCGCCGGTCACATCGCTGCTGCTGATGATGAACATGGCCTGCACGCTGTTCCGCCTGACGGTGCCCGAGGCGCTGGCCGGCGTGACCACGCATGCGGCGCGCGCGCTCGGCGCAGCGGACCGGCATGGAAAGCTCGCAGTCGGACGCGCAGCGGATTTCGTGCTCTGGCGCGTCGAGTCACCGGCGGAACTGGCTTACTGGTTCGGCCGCAACCCGGCCGCGGTGGTCGTGCGGCAGGGACGCATCCATCCGGCGACGTCGCAACACGGCGGGAGGGCATGAGCGCATGAACGAAGCACGCATTCTTGCACCCCACGCGCTGCTGCCGACCGGCTGGGCGCGCGACGTGCTACTGGCATGGGATACAACGGGCCGCCTGACAACGGTGCAGGCGGGCGCATCGGCCAGTGCCGATGTGCCGCGCGCCGCCGGCCCCGTGCTGCCCGGTATGCCGAATCTCCATTCGCACGCGTTCCAGCGCGGCTTTGCCGGCCTGACGGAATACCGCAGCGTGACGCAGGGCGGCGATCCCGCCGGCGCAGACTCGTTCTGGAGCTGGCGCACGCTGATGTACCGCTTCGCGCTGCGCTTGTCGCCGGACACGCTGGAGGCCATCGCCACGCAGCTCTACATCGAGATGCTGCGCGCGGGCTACACCAGCGTATGCGAGTTCCACTACGTGCACCACGACATCGACGGCAAGCCATATGCAGACGCGGCCGAGATGTCTTTGCGCCTGTTGCGCGCGGCCGAACGCGCTGGCATCGGCATGACGCTGCTGCCGGTGCTGTACCAGACGGCCGGCTTCGGCGACAAGCCGGCGGTGGCGGAGCAGCGCCGCTTCCTGCATGACACCGACGCCATGCTCAGGCTGCTCGAACGCCTGTCGCCCGCGTGCGCGCAGCACGGCGCGCGCCTGGGCCTCGCCCCGCACTCGTTGCGCGCAGTGCCACAGCAAAGCCTCACGCACGCATTGGCCGGCCTGCATGCGATGGATCCTACTGCACCTGTGCACATCCACATCGCCGAGCAGCAGCGCGAGGTGGACGACTGCATCGCGCAGACCGGCATCCGGCCCGTCGAATGGCTGCTCGACCATGCCGAGGTCGATGCGCGCTGGTGCCTTGTGCATGCCACGCATATGGACTGGGATGAACGCCGGCGCCTCGCGCACAGCGGGGCGGTGGCTGGCATCTGTCCGACCACCGAGGCAAACCTGGGCGATGGCGTGTTCGAAGCGGCGCCGTACCTCGCCCAGCACGGTGCATGGGGCATCGGCTCGGACAGCCATGCGAGCGTCAGCGTCGCCGAAGAGCTGCGCATGTTCGAGTACGGCCAGCGGCTGGCCCTGCAGCAGCGCAATGTGCTGGCCTCGGAATCGCATATGCAGGTCGCGGATCGTCTCTACCTCGAGGCGGTGGCCGGCGGTGCGCGTGCAACGGGCCGCGCGGTAGCCGGGCTCGCGGCGGGCCAGCAGGCCGATTTCGTCGTGCTCGATGGCTCGCATCCCGCGCTGGCGGGGCTTGACGGCGCCCAGGCGCTGGCCACGCACGTCTTTGCCAACCACGGCCATGAGACACTAGCGGAAGTCCGCACTGCCGGCCGTTGCCGCGTGCAGCATGGTGCGCATCCGCTGCAGGCGGAAGCTGGCCAGCTGTTCGTGTCGGCGCGCGCGAGCCTGCTGGGCGACTGAAAACCGGCAGCCGCCGCATTGCGCGGCGCGCTGCCCTGCATTGCACAGACCATGTCCTTTTCTACCGACACCCCCGCTTTTACCCTGCATCGCGGCACCCGTCCGCTGCTGGTATCGATGCCGCACGTCGGCACCTACCTACCCGCCACCGTGTCGCAGCGGCTGACCGCCGAGGCACGCACGGTGCCCGATACCGACTGGCACCTGGAACGCCTCTACGACTTCGCGCGCGAACTTGGCGCGTCGGTACTGGCGGCCACCCATTCGCGCTACGTGGTGGACCTGAACCGACCGCCCGATAACGCCAATCTCTATCCGGGCCAGGACACCACCGGCCTGTGCCCGGTCGATACCTTCGACAAGACGCCGCTGTACGCGAACGGCGTCGGTCCTGACGATGCCGAGATCGGCGCGCGGCGTGATGCCGTATGGCGCCCGTACCACGGCGCGCTGGCCGAGGAACTCGCTCGCCTGCGCCAGCAGCACGGCACGGTGGCGCTGTGGGATGCGCATTCGATCCGCTCGATGCTGCCGCGCTTCTTCGAAGGCAGGCTGCCCGACTTCAACCTCGGCACGGCCAATGGCGATAGCTGTGATCAATCGCTGGCGGACGAACTGCTGGAGATTGCACAGGGTATCCCGGGCCACACTGCGGTGCTCAACGGTCGCTTCAAGGGTGGCTATATCACGCGCAATTACGGGCAACCGCGCGACGGCGTGCATGCCGTGCAGCTCGAACTCGCGCAATCGGCGTACATGAGCGAGTCGTATCCGTTCGCGTATGACGAGGCCAAGGCCTCGGCGCTGCAGCCGTCGCTGAAGCAGATGCTGGCGGCGGTGCTGGGGTTTGTAGAAGGGCGTTAAGCCGAACTCCGTGGAGAGGGCCAGCGCTTGCCGCAGCCCTCGCCATCACAACAACGAATCCGCCAACCGGCAAAGGTTCTGCCAGGTCCGCGTGCGCAACGGCCGCGCGGCCCATTTCTCGCGTACCACGGTGTCGCTCGCAGCCAGATAGCGCTGCTGAATGCGCACCATCTTCGCCACCACATCCCTGTCGTAAATCACCAGCGCCGATTCCGCATTGAGCGCGAACGAGCGGATGTCCATGTTCGTCGAGCCGACCATCGCCACCGTGTCGTCGATGGTCACATGCTTGGCATGCAGGAACGCGGGCCGGTACAGGTGGACCTTCACGCCCGATTCCAGCAGCACACCGAAATACGCTTCCTGCGCGGCCTGCGTGAAGCGCTGGTCGATGCGCTGGGACAGCACCAGATGCACCTCCACGCCGCGATAGCACGCGACGTGCAGCGCTTGCAGGAACGACTCGTCGGGCACGAAATAAGGCGTGGTGATGACCACGCGGCGCACGGCATTGTGGATCATCGACACCAGCACCATCTGCGCATTCTGCGTGCCGTAGCCAGGCCCGCTCGGGAGCATCTGCGCAATGCACGGCCCGTCCGGCGCCAGCGGCGGGAAATCGGCAGCGCCGAGGTCCTTGTCGCCGGTCTCGAGGTAGCGGTCCGCGAGGAACACAGCCTGCAGTTGCGATACCACCGGGCCGGTCACGCGGGCCACCAGTTCCTCATTGGGCAGACCCGGCATCGATTCGGCATCGACGACGTTCTGCGAGCCGATATAGCCGACGCTGCCATCGAGCACGACGATCTTGCGGTGATTGCGCAGGTCGAAGCGCGCACTCTTGCCCTTGAGCACTGCCGACAGCGAGCGCATCGGCAGCACCGGTACCACCTGCACGCCGGCAGAGCGCAGCTTGCCGGTAAAGGCCTTCAGTCCGTCGCGCGCACCGAGCGCGTCCATCAGCACGCTGCAGCGTACGCCACGGCGCGCGGCGCGCAGCACGGCGTCGGTAATCCTTCGGCCCGTCGCATCGTCCGCGTAGATGTACATCAGGATGTGCACCGACTGCTTCGCGGCGTCGATGTCGGCCACCATTGCGGCAATCACGTCGTCGTAGCGGTCGATCAGCGTGACATCGTTGCCGCGCATCGGCGCGAATGAGCCGACCCGTTCAATCAGGCAGGAACCCGTCTGGCACAGCCCATCCGGCAATGGACCCTGTGGCAGTTCATGGCTGATGCGCGCGCGCAGCTGCTCGATCCCCTGGTTGATGCGGGCCAGTTTCAGGCGGCGTGACTTCGGATAGTAGATGCGTCCGAACAGCGCATAAAGTATCAGGCCCAGCCACGGCAGGAAGAACACCAGCAGCAGCCACGTGCGCGCGGCAGCCGGCGCACGGCGCTGCGGCACGTAGACCAGCATCGTCAGGCGGATCGCCCATTCGGTCACCGTGAACAGCGGGCCCCACCACAGGGCAGGATCGGGCAGCGAGGACAGGAACGGTGGAAGCGGCATGCCGGGGCTCGGGTATGGCGGCGGAGGTCACTGGAATCGCCCACGACCATACCAGAGCCGGCTGCATGCAGCCAACCGCATGCAGCCGGCGACGCGCCCGGAACCGCAGTGCCGGGCGCGTCGCGCCTACTTCTTCACCACGTGTTTGTTGGCCTTATTGCCGGTGGCTTCGTTGTACTTTTCCACATACTCCTCGAAGAGCTTGCGGATCGAGCGGCCGATTTTCGCGTAGTCCGATTCGTTCAGGTTGGCCAGCGATACGCGGCCGGACGGATGGCGCGTACCAAAGCCACGGCCTGGCAGCAGCACCACGCCTGCATCTTCAGCCAGGCGGAACAGCAGCTCATTGGGCTCCACCGAGGCGAGCACCCATTTCACGAAGTCAGGACCGAGCGCTTTGCCGCCCAGCGCCTCGATGTCGAGCAGCGTGTAGTAATCCACGGCATTCGGATCGTCCGCCTCCGGCGCGATGCCAATTTCGCGATACAGCGCAGCCTTGCGGTTCCGGATCAGCCGCTTCATGGCGATCTTGTAGTTGTCGGGCGTGTCCATCAGAGAGAACAACGAGAACAGCACCATCTGTACCTGCTGCGGCGTGGACAGGCCGGCCGTGTGGTTCAGCGCCACCGTGCGACTGTCGGCCACCAGGCGGTCGATGAATTTAAGCTTGTCCGGCTCGGTGGTGATCGACGTATAGCGTTCGTGCAGCTCCTTGCGCGCGGCATCGGGAAGCGCGGCGATCTTTTCGTCGAACACGTTGTCGCGGTGCGTGGCAATCACGCCGAGCCGCCAGCCGGTCGCGCCGAAGTACTTCGAGAACGAGTACACCAGGATGGTGTTCTTCGGGCACATCGCAAACAGCGAGACGAAGTTGTCAGCAAAGGTGCCATACACATCGTCGGTCAGGATGATCAGGTCGGGACGTTCCTCGATGATTGACGCCAGGTACTCGAGACTTTCATCGCTCATGCGTACCGAGGGCGGGTTGCTCGGATTGACGAGGAAGAAGGCCTTGACCTTCGGGTCGCGCAGCTTGTCGAGTTCCTTGTTCGAGTACTGCCAGCGTTCGCCGGGATCGGCCTCGACCGAAAGCTCGACGAGCTTGTAGTCGTTCAGTTCCGGGATCTCGATGTACGGCGTGAAGATCGGCATGCCCAGCGCAATGGTATCGCCGGCCTTGAGCAGGTGGTTTTCGCGGATCGAGTTGAACAGGTACGTCATCGCCGCGGTGCCGCCTTCGACCGCGAACAGGTCGAACTCGCCGATGAACGGATGGTTGCCGATCATCTCCTTGCGGATGTACTGGCCCACGATGACCTCGGACAGCTTCAGCATGCGGTCCGGCACCGGGTAATTGCAGGCCAGGATGCCTTCGCACATTTCATAGAGGAAAGCGCCGGCGTTCAGCCCAAGCTGGTCGCGCACATAGGAGACGGCTCCGGCCAGGAACGAGACGCCCGGCACGTGCGCGAACTCGCGCGCGAACAGGTCGAAGCGTTCCTCGATGCCTTCGCGGCGCGGGAAGCCGCCTACGCCTTCGGGCATGTACGAGAACGAACGCTCCGATTCGCGCATGGCGAACAGGCCGAGTTGCCAGAAGCCGTGGCGCGGAATCGTGGCGAGGAAATTGGGGTTGCCGCGGCCCGCGTTCAGCATCAGGCGGTCCGCATCGCTGCTGGCAAGCTTGATCAGTTCATCCTTCAGTTCGAACGGCGAGAGGCTCGCCAGCTTGGACATATCCGGTTTGGTCATGACTTGCTCCTGTTAAGACGCTTGTCGGGTTGGCGCTGGCGGGCCGGGAGGGAAGGGCGGCCCGCGCAGCAGGAAGAACGGTGAAACGACGTGACCGCTAGACGAGGCCGACCACCAGCGGTCCGAGCAGCGTCAGCAGCACGTTGGCAATGGCGTAGGTGATGGCGAAGGGCACGGTCGGCACCGGGCTCTCGGCCTTGTCGAGAATGCCGCCGAAGGCGGGGTTCGCACTGCGCGACCCGGACAGCGCGCCCGCGAGCAGCGCGGCGTTGTCGTACTTGAGCACGTAGCGGCCGAAGAACATGGTCAGGAACAGCGGCAGCAGCGTGACCACGGCACCAAGGATGAAGATGGTCAGGCCTTGCTGCTTCAACGTGGTAGCAGCCTGCAGACCCGAGTTGATGCCGACGATGGCCACGAACGCAGCGAGCCCGAAGTCCTTCAGCAACTGGCACGCGGCAGTCGGCATCGCGCCGAACATCTTGTGCTTGGATCGGGCCCAGCCAAACACCAGGCCGGAGAGCAGCGCACCACCGCCGGCGCCGAGCGTCAGCGGGATCGAGCCGATGCGCCATACCAGCAGGCCGATCAGCAGACCCACCAGCACACCGGCACCGAAGTAGACGAAGTCCGTCTTCTCGGTGGGCGCCAGTTCGTACCCGGCCATCTGCGCGGCACGCCTGGTATCGGCCGGCGTGCCGTACAGCGTGAGGATGTCGCCATGCTGCAGCTTCAGTTCTGGCAGCAACGGCAGCGGGTTGTCGTAGCGCTCGATATGCTCGATGTACACACCGTGGCGCATGTCGCGCCCCACCATCTCGACGATCTCCGCGACCGTCTTGTTGTTCATGCCCTTGGCGGTGAACACCACCTTGCGCGTCTGCATGACGACGCCCATGCCTTCCACATCGGCGACTTCCTCGCCGATCAGCGCGGCCGTGGGCACCATGGCGTCGCGGCGGCCCACCAGCAGCACCAGGTCACCGTCCTTGAGCACGATGTCCTGCTTGACCTCGAGCGCCTTGCCGCCGCGCTGGATCTTCTCCACCGTGACGAGATCCTCGCCGCCGATCTCGATATGCGAAACGGTCTTGCCCGCAGCGCCGCCCACGCGGAAAAGCCGGCCCACTAGCCGCGGCAGCGCACCGCGCTGGTTCGGGCCGAACTGCGGCAGCCCGCCGTGCAGCTGCGCTTCCATCTTCTTCGCGTCTTCCTTCAGGTCGGCTTTCATGAAGCGCGGCAGGATGTTCACGCAAACGATGATCGCGCCGAGAGACCCAAACACATATGTCACCGCATACCCTATTGCAACGTTTGCCTGTAGTTGCTTCACCTGGTCCGGTGGCAGCCCAAGCTTGGTGATCGCATCACCGGCCGTACCGATGATGGCCGACTGCGTCATGCCACCTGCGGCCAGGCCTGCGGCGATGCCCTTGTCGAGATCAAAGATCTTGGCCAGCACCACCACCGTGACCAGGCCGCATACCGCCATGAACACCGCCATGGCGATCTCGCGCAGCGAGCTGCGGTTCAGCGAGTTGAAGAACTGCGGGCCGCTTTCGTAGCCGACCGCATAGATGAAGACGGCGAACATCACCGCCTTGACGCCATTGTCGATCTGGACGCCGACCTGGCTGATCAGCACCGCGGCCAGCAGCGAGCCCGCCACGCCACCAAGCTGGAAGCGCCCGAACGTAATCTTGCCGATGGCATAGCCGACGGCCAGCGACAGGAATAGCGCTGATTCCGGCGATTTCTGGAAAATGTCATGCAACCATTCCATGAGGGCCTCCTGTTGCGATGGGAGCGGGTTGAGACTGCAGGGCTGAATGTGCTGCCCGGTTGGTGAAACGTGTTCTCAGTCGCGGGGCATCAGTGCCTCGCCAGGGCGCCCGCCATGGCCACGGAAATCGGCCCCAGCAGCGGAAGCAGGACATTGGAAATCGCATACGTGATCGTGTAGCCGATCACCGGGGTGCCGTTGCCGGCCGCGCTGGTCAGCGCCATGATCGTCGGCGTGCTGCAGTGCTGGCCTGCGACGGCGCCGAGCAGGATCGGCGTGTCCAGCTTCAGCCAGCGGTGGCCGATGAACAGCGAAATCGCGGCCGGCACCACGGAAACCAGGATGCCCGCGACGGGCAGGATCAGGCCGTACTCGCGGATGAGCGTGATCGCATCGGGTCCGGCGGACAGGCCGACTGCGGCAATGAACGTAGCGAGGCCGAAGTCCTTCAGGATCTCGGCCGCGGAAGAGGGCAGCGAGCCGAACAGCGGCATGCGCGCGCGCAGCCAGCCGAAGATCAGGCCCGACACGAGGCAGCCGCCGCCGGTCCCCAGCGTGAGATCGGCCTGACCGAACTTGACGCTGAACGCACCGATCAGCATGCCTAGCAGCACGCCGATGCCCAGGAACACGAAATCCGTCTTGATCGTCGGCGTGACCGCGTAGCCGAGTTCCGGCACCACGCGCTGCACGGCTTCCTGCGGTCCGCTCAGCGTCAGTACGTCTCCACGCTCGAGCACCGTTTCCGGCAGCGTGGGCACCCGATGCTGCATGCGCGAGATACGCTGGATATAGACACCGCGGCCCATGCCGACGTCGGCCATCTGGCGCAGCCGGGCCAGCGTCAGTCCGCGGATCTCGCGCCGCGTGAGCAGCACGTCCTGCTCGTTCTGCACGGCTTCCATGCCGGGCTCTTCAGGCAACTCGGTGCCGACGTAGCCGGCGAAGGCCACCATTGCATCGCGCCGGCCGACTGCGAGCACAACGTCACCGGTGCGCAGCAACTCGGCGGGCGATGGCCGGAAGGTCTCGCCATCGCGCCGCACGCGCCGTATCGTTGCGCCGAGCGCGACCAGTTGCTCCGCTTCCAGCACCGTCTTGCCCGCGACGCGTTCCACGCGCAGCACGCGACCGACCAGCAACGGCAGTGCGCTGCTCTGGCCTTCGCCCAAGTCGTTCTCGCCGCCGAGCTTCTGCCACAGCCTTTCCGCCGATTCGCGCAGGTTCACGCGCAACAGCCACGGCGCGAGCTGGCTCGTGAACAGCACGATCGAGATCAGGCCGAACAGGTACGTCACGCTGTATGCGGTGACGATATTGGTCTGCAGCACGCGCACCTGCTCGGAAGAGATGCCGAGCCGGGAAATCGCTTCGGAAGCGGTGCCGATCACGGCCGATTCGGTCGCGGCGCCGGCGAGCAGGCCGGCGGCCGTACCCTGGTCCAGGCTCAGCAACGGTACGGCGATCGCAAGCAGTGCCAGGAGTACAAAGGCTTCCACGAGCGAGAGCAATCCGATGCGCCATTCGCGCCCGACATTGGCGAAGAACTGCGGGCCACCGGTGAAGCCGAGCGCAAAGATGAACACCGCGAAGGCAACGTTCTTGACGTCGTTGTCGAGACGCGCCCCGCTTTGCCCGATCACGAGCGCGGCGATCAGCGTGCCGCAGATGCCGCCGAGCTGGAATGGCCCGAAACGGATCGCGCCAATCGCATGGCCGACCGCGAGCGCGAGGAAGAGCGCGATCTCCGGTTGGGAGGCAAGCAAGTCTGAAAGCAATTCCATTGCGCGGCAACGATATCCCTGGTGCGTTCAGCGTGGCGCGGATACATGCCGTCGAAACTGGCCGTGAGAAACGTACGGTCAGGCGAGCAGCCAGTACGCGTCCGCATCCGCCTGGATGCGGCGCGATGGATTATCACTGTCGAGTTGTGGCCGGCGTAGTGAAAGCTTTTGTCTGTGATTTAAACGCCGTCAATGGCTGCTGCACTGCATCGCGGTGCGGTGCAGTGTGGGCTGGAGATGCTTGTGCCGTGCTTCACCCAATCGGGTGTCGCACGGCTGTCACGGTGTCGCGCTTATTTGCCTCCGGCAAGGCGCGCGTCGATATGCTTGGCGCGCTCAAGCGAGCCCGGGTGGGAACTCAGCATGCTTGACTGCCCGCCATCGAGCGAGGCCAGCTTGCGGAACGCGGAGGCAAGCGCTTGCCGGTTTGCACCGTTCTTCGTCAGCAAATCGAAAGAATAGTCATCGGCGGCACTTTCCTGCCGTTGGGAAAACTGCGCGTTGATGAACTGCTCACCAAGGTCCGCGATCTGCGATGACGTCAGCGCGGTAAGCGTCGGGTTCCCCAGCGCGCCCAGCGCGCCGCGCGCAGCCGACGTGCCGTAGGCAACCTGCATGGCGGCCTTGGTATGCCCCAGCGCGACGTGGCCGATTTCGTGCCCGACCACGCCGCGGACTTCATCGTCGGTCATCAGGTCCATGAGGCCGCTGTAGACACGCACGCAGCCGTTGGCCATGGCCCAGGCATTGACGTCCTTGGTCATGTAGACCTTTGCATCAAGCGGCAGGCCGGTATTGCCCAGGCCGCTCATGACGTTGGCGAGCCGTTTCGTGTAGGTGCTGTCGGCTGCGGCGATGGTGTTCTTCTTGTCCATCTCCGCGCATGACTGGTCGGACAAGGTCTTGACGTTGGCATCGGACAGCGAGGCGGCAGAAAACAGGCTGCCGCCCGCCTGCGTCATGCTGTCCATGTTCATGTTGGCGCAACCGGCCTGCAGGGCAATGCAGGCAAGGGCAGGGACGGCATATCGTGCATATCGCGTCATGGCTGGGACTCCGTGGCGGGATTGACCAATGCATAGCATAGGAAAACCGTGGGCGGATGCGCCAGTGGATTCCGTCCGACACGCAGGGCGGCGAGTGGGTCGCACGGATGTGGTGCCGGGGATACCGGCCGTCTCGCGTGCATCGACGAGGCGGCTAGGCGTTTCGCGCGATCGTGCGGGCTGTGCTCGGCGCTTACGCGGCCTTCAATGCGACCCGCTGATTTGCCGCGAACAGCGGCACAGCGCGGTCGGCCGCGAGCCGGATACGCTCGAGCAGCGCGGGGCTCTGCACCGTGTGGCCCGCGAAATCCGAGGGGCTCGCATAGACCCCGATGGGCAGTGTCAAAGCCTGTAGAAATCCAAAGAGCGGCCGCAACTGGTGCTCGAGTACGAGTGCGTGTCGGTCGCTGCCGCCGGTGGCTGCCAGCAGCACGGGCTTGTCCGTGAGAGCTTCCTGGCCGACGAGGTCGAACAGGTGCTTGAAGTGTCCCGGATACGTGCCGCGATAGACCGGCGCCGCGGCGATGATGAGATCGGCGGATTCGAGCGCCTGCAGTTCCGCCTCGATCGTGGGCGGCAGTTCCGTGCGCCAGAGGGCGCCGCCGAGGGGGCGCGCGATATCGGCAAGGCTGATGACGCGAGCGTCGACATGCAGCCGTGCGTCGAGCGCGCCGATCAGCGCGTGGACCAGCGCTAGCGTGCGCGAGGGTTGCTGGGTACTGCCGTTGACTGCAACGATCTTCAGGGGCTTGGGCACGATGGATTTCCGGTGATGTGTTGTTGATGGCGGCGACCGCGTCAGGGTATCGAGACGATACTGCGGAGGGCCCGCCATGCAAACGACGCGTTCGTTCTATCCATAGGCGATCGGCGCACATAAGGGCATGCGCTTTTGATTGTTGATTGCCGGGTTGTCGAAATGGGGATCATCCACTTGGCGTGTCATCGCTGAAGCGAAGTGGCGACCCCATGACAACAAGCCAAGCAGTTCTGCCGTTCTGAGGCCTTCCGCACAAACGTCATCATCCTTTGGTATGGAGCGGCATTTGGTTGTTGCTAGACTCAGACAACCAAATCGTTCCCCACCCCCGTCCCAGAACAGGAGGCAACATGACTACGGCTGTCACTTCCACACGTTCCGTGCTGGCGCAACGATTCAAGCAAAGGCTGAAGCCGTTGATTCCGGCATGGGTGTTGAAGTTCCATCGCGACCGTGTGATACGCAGGGAAGGCTCGATGTATGAAGGCAAGCCGCTGGGCGAAGTGTTCACCCATGTGTACAAGACCGGCGCTTGGGGCGTAGCGGAAGATCAGTCCGGGTTCTATAGCGGCAGCAGTTCTCATGACCCGAAAATTGTCGAGCCGTATGTGAAGGCAGTGACCGAGTACCTGAGTGCACTGCCCGAGCGGCCGACGGTCGTGGATCTGGGCTGCGGCGATTTCAACGTCGGCAAGCGCATCCGGTCTGTATGCGGACGCTATATGGCGTGCGACGTGGTCGATGCGGCGATCCAATCGAACCGCACGCGTTTTTCCCATCTCGACGTCGACTTTCGTTGCGTGGACATCACGACCGACCCGTTGCCACCGGGCGATATTGTGTTCCTGCGCCAGGTGCTGGACCACCTGGACAATGTGCGCATTGCCACCGTGCTATCGAAACTGGGGCCGTACAAGATTCTGATTCTGACCGAATACCTGCCCCTGGGATCCAGTTTCACGCCCAATCTCGACAAAGCGATCGGCTCGCACCTGCGCCTGTTCGGGGAACAACCGAGTGGACTAGTCCTGACTGCGCCGCCATTCAATATGAAGGTGCTGTCCGCGCGGATCCTCTGCGAAGTGCCCGACAGCGGTGGAGTCATCCGCACAATCGCCTACGAATTGCCGGGACGCTGAGCGTGTGGAGTGGATGGATTTCCGTGGACTGCTTCGGAAGAGTATGTGGTGCCCGGGGTCGGACTCGAACCGACACGCCTTGCGGCGGGGGATTTTGAGTCCCCTGCGTCTACCTGTTTCACCACCCGGGCAGGT
Organism: Cupriavidus pinatubonensis; assembly: GCF_019602855.1. Lineage (GTDB taxonomy): Bacteria > Pseudomonadota > Gammaproteobacteria > Burkholderiales > Burkholderiaceae > Cupriavidus > Cupriavidus pinatubonensis. The sequence goes on along the minus strand of NZ_CP080767.1, from coordinate 3,059,854 downwards.
GTGGGCGCCGGAATCGGCACCGCGCTGAGCCGCGAATTATGCCGGAAATTGCCTCTGGCGACAACCTGAGGCCGTTCACCGACCGCGCCGTTCGTTGGTGTGGCGGCTGCGGTCGTAGTATTCGGGCGGTTTGCGGGCGATCCAGCGGATGAAGTCGGCCATGGCCGGGTGGCGCCGCAGCGCTTCCCAGTCATGGAAACTGCCGGCCAGCTCGGCCTCGGTAAAGACCGAATGAATCTTCTGGTGGCAGACGCGGTGCATCGGTACGGTGTCGCGGCCGCCGTGGCTGCGCGGGACGGGGTGGTGCAGGTCGGTACTCGGGCCCGCCACGAGTTCCCGGCCGCAGAGCGGACAGCGGCCTGTGGCGGCCTCGGGGTCGGGGTCAGGCGGGCCGAGCTGGTCATGCCGGCCGGCCCGGAGACTGCGTTTGACGACCATGTGGCGCGTCCGGTGAGTGGGTATTGGTACGGATATCCGCGCGAGCCGGGCAGGGGCTAGCATGCCAGGGTTTGCCACCTTGTCGAGCCCGCCATGCCCGCACAATCCTCCCTGTCCAGCCTGGCCCGGTTGCCTTCGCAGGACCCGGCCTTTTACGAGCGAGAATACAACAACCGTGCGCGCGTGCCCGACAACGCCGAGCACATGGCGCGCTGGGCGGGGCTGTCGGCGGAGGTGCGGGCGCGTGGCGGCTATCAGGAGGATCTGAGCTACGCGGCGCCCGGTGCGACCCATGCGCAGGACCAGCGGCTCGACTACTTCCCGGGCACCGGCGAGCGTCCGCCGCTGCTGGTCTTCGTGCATGGCGGCTATTTCCGCGCGCTGGACAAGCGCGACCACAGCTTCGTGGCCAGCGAGTTGCCGCGGCTCGGCGTATCCGTGGCGGTGGTGAACTATTCGCTGTGCCCGTCCGTGACGGTGCCCGCCATCGTGCGCCAGGTGGTGGGCAGCGTGGCGTGGCTCTACCGGCAGTCGGAACGGCTTGGGCATGACCATTCCCGCATCTTCGTGGCGGGCCATTCGGTCGGCGGCCACCTGGTGGCCATGTTGATGGCGGCGCTATGGCCACAGGTCGGGCCGGATTTGCCGGATGACCTGGTCAAGGGCGGCCTGTCGATCAGCGGCCTGTACGACCTCGAACCGCTGCGGCGCGCCGATTTCCTGCAGCGCGACCTGCGCCTGTCCGAGGAGGACGTGGCGCGCCTGTCGCCGGCGTTCATGCAGCCCGCGACGAACGCGCCGCTGGTGACGGCCGTCGGCGAACTGGAAGCGGCCGAGTACCACCGCCAGAACGCGCTGATCCGAGCGGCGTGGCCGGCCAATGCGGCGCAGGATGTGCCGCTGCCGGGCCGGCACCATTTCAACGTGATGGACGACCTGGCCAATCCCGACAGCACGCTGCTGCGCGCTGTCCTGACACTGACGGGCGTCAGGACGTAATCGCTCTCAGTTTTCCAGCACGCGCAGCAGGGACGAGGTATCGTCCTTGCCCCAGCCGTGTTCCATCAGCGACTTCAGCTGCGCTGAAGTTGCCTGCATGGCCGGCAGTTTCAGGCCGATTTCCTGCGCGATATCGCGCGCGAGCCCGAAGTCCTTGTCGTGCAACCGCGCCTCGATGCCGGCTGCGAACTCGCGCTCGACCATCTTCGGGCCCATCAGGTCCAGCATGCGGCTGCCCGCAAAGCCCGTGGAGATCGCCTGAAGCACCCGTCCGGTGTCGACCTGCTGTGCAGCGGCAAAATGCATCGCCTCCGCGATGCCTTCGATATTGACCACCTGCACGATCTGGTTGCACAGCTTGGCCACCTGGCCCGCGCCGTTGCCGCCGATGTAGGTGATGCTCTTGCCGAGCAGCGCCAGCAGCGGGCGCACGCGCTCCAGCACTTCCGGCTTGCCGCCGACCATGATGGTCAGCGTGGCAGCCTCGGCGCCGGCCGTGCCGCCCGACACCGGGCAGTCCAGTGCGTCGATGCCGCGCGCGGCCAGCGCCGTGGCGATCTCGCGCGTGACAATCGGCGAGATGGTGCTGTGGTCGACGCATACGGTTCCGGGCGCGGCGCCGTGGATCACGCCGTTCTCGCCGAGAAGCACCTCGCGCACGTCCTCGGACGAGGTCACGTTGGTGAACACGACGCTCGCGCCGCGCGCCGCTTCGGCGGGCGTGAAGAACGGTTCGGCGCCGAGCGCGCGGGCGGCTTCGGCCGCCTCAGGGCGGCGCACGAATGCGCGCACCGTGTGGCCCGCGGCCAGCAGGTGGCGGACCATGTGCGAGCCCATGGCGCCCAGGCCGATGAAGGCGACGGTAGTCGATTGCGTTGCAGTCATGTCAGAACTTCCTTGTTGCGAATCCGGCAGCCGCCTCGCACCGGATCACTGGTCCGGCGCGTAGGCGAACTTGCCGTTGCGGATGACCCCCATCACGCGCGAACGCTGGTCGAAGCCCTGGTGATCCTTGGCCGACAGGTTCAGCACGCCGTTGGGGACGGTGAGATTGTTGGTCGTTTCCAGCGCATCGCGCAGCGCATGGCGGAATGCGGGCGTGCCGGGCTGTGCTCCGGTCTTGAGCGCGCGGCGGCTGGCGTCGTCGAGCAGTTGCCACGCGCCCCAGGCGTCGCCGGCGAACTGGGTAACGGTGTCCGGGCCGTACTTCCCTTCATACTGGTTGACGAAGGACAGGGCGACCTTCTTCACCGGATGGCCGTCCGGCAACTGGCGCGCCACCACTACCGGGCCGGTCGGGAACAGCGTGCCTTCCACGTCCTTGCCGCCCATGCGCAGGAATTCCCACGAGGCGATGCCGTGGGTCTGGTAGACCTTGCCCTTGTAGCCGCGCTCGCCCAGCGTCTTCTGCGGCAGCACGGCGGGCGTGCCGGCGCCGGCGATCAGGATCGCATCCGGATTGGCAGCCATCAGCTTGAGCACCTGGCCGGTCACCGAGGTATCCGCGCGCGAGAAGCGCTCGTTGGCCACCACCTTGATCTTGCGCAGATCCGCCAGCCGCGAAAACTCGCGCCACCAGCTTTCGCCGTAGGCGTCATTGAAGCCGATGAATCCGACCGATTTCACGCCATGATTGCTCATGTACTCGGTCAGCACGGTCGCCATGTGCGAGTCGTTCTGCGGCATCTTGAAGGCCCAGCGCCGCTTCGGGTCGCTCTGCGGCTCGACGATGGTGGCCGAGGCGGCCAGCGTGACCATCGGCGTTTCGCCCTCGCGAATGGCGTCGAGCGAGGCCAGCGCCGTGGCGGTGATGTTGGGGCCGACGATCACGTCGACCTTGTCCTCGGAGATCAGCTTGCGCACGTTGCGCACGGCGGCGGACGGGTCCGTCGCGTCGTCCAGCACGATGTAGTGCGCCTTTTGCCCGCCAAGCGTCTGTGGCCACATCAGCACGGTGTTCTTGGATGGAATGCCGATCGACGCCGCCGGCCCGGTGGTGGAGACATCGACGCCGACGTGGATATCGGCAAGCGCGGCATTGGCAATCAGTGCGGTGGCGGACACGCAGGCGATGACGAGCGCGCGGCGCAGCGGGTTGGGCATGGTTCTCCTCGGTATGTGTTTTCTTTTTCTCCGCCGCTTCTCTCCCCGGTGGGAGAGAGAAGCAGTCAGGCAGCAAGCATAGCGAAGTGGCAGGTGATCCGCATTTGGCGCATTCCCGCTGTTTCGCGGCTTACTTGGCGCCAAGCCGCCAGAGCGAGGTCACCTCTGCCGAGCGCGCCGCATGCAGCGGATCGGCAGCGTCCGCGGCGCGCGGGTGGCGCGGGCGGATGTCGGAATGGCCCAGCACGCGCAGCCCGGCTGCATCGATCCAGCCGAGCAGCTGCTCTCGCGAACGCAGGCCGAGGTGCTCGGCCAGGTCGGACAACAGCAGCCAGCCTTCACCGCCCGGTTCCAGGTGGGCCGCCAGGCCGTCCAGGAAGCCGCGCAGCATGGCGCTGTCGGGGTCATAGACCGCACGCTCCACGGGCGAACTGGGCCGCGCTGGGACCCACGGCGGGTTGCAGACGATCAGCGGTGCGCGGCCTTCGGGGAAGAGGTCGGCGGTGATGATTTCCACCTGCTTGTCGTAGCCGAGCTGCGCAATGTTTTCACGGGCGCAGGCGAGCGCGCGCTCGTCCATGTCCGTCGCCACCACGCGCTGTACGCCGCGCCGGGCCAGCACGGCCGACAGCACGCCGGTGCCTGCGCCAATGTCGAAGGCCAGCGTCTTGGCCGGCAGCGGCTCGTTGGCGACGAGATCCACATACTCGCCGCGCACCGGCGAGAACACGCCGTACCACGGGTGGATGCGTGCGTCGAGCGCAGGGATCTCCACGCCCTTGCGGCGCCATTCATACGCGCCGATCATGCCGAGCAGTTCGCGCATGGACGCCACATAGGGTTCGGCGGCACTGCCGTAGACCTGCTCGCAGGCCTGGCTGACCTCTGGCGCACGGCGCAGCGGCAGCGTGTGGCCGGGCTCGAACGGCAGCAGCAGCATGCCCAGCGTGCGTGCGCGCTGGGACTGGGCCAGCCGGTGCTGGTGGAAGGCTTCGGTCGCCGAGCCTGCGGCGTGCTTGTGGCCGGGCCGGCTCTTTTTCTTCGGCTTGCGCTCGGTGCGCCGGGCCATGGCCTGCAGCAGCTGGCGCGCATTCTGGAAGTCGCCACGCCACAGCAGCGCGGTGCCTTCGCAGGCGAGGCGGTAGGCGGTATCGGCCGATGTGGTGTCATCGGCCACCACGACGCGGCGCGGTGGTGGCAGGCCGGCTTCCGAGCGCCAGCGCGCGCTGTGTTCGACGCCGTCTTCGGTCCAGTGGATCTGCGGAAAATCACTCACAGGCGGGCCTCCGGCTGCGCGCGGCACACGAGTGCCAGGGAAATGTTCATGAATTTTGTCCTGCTATATAGAGAGGGAAGGGCGTAGCCGCCCCGTTCAGAGTTCGTACGCCTCGTGGTCGCCCGACATCGCCTGTTCGACCAGCTTGCGGTTCAGCGTGGGCGAGAACAACTCGATGAAGGTATAGACGAAGCTGCGCAGGTAGGCGCCCTGCTTGACGGCCAGATGCGTCACATTGGTGCCGAACAGGTGCCCGGCGGGAATGCCGCGCAGGTTGCGGTCGCGCTCAGCGTCATAGGCAAGCCCCGCAACGATACCGATGCCGAGGCCGATCTCCACATAGGTCTTGATCACGTCCGCATCGATCGCTTCCAGGATGATGTCAGGCTGCAAGTGCCGCAGCTCGAACGCCTTGTTGATCTTGGGCCGCCCGGCAAAATTCGGGTCGTAGGTGATGAGCGGGTAGCTCATCAGGTCTTCGAGCGCCAGATGCTTTTTTTCCAGTAGCGGGTGATCGGGTGGCGTAATCACCACGTGCTGCCATTGGTAGCCAGGCAGGGAGACCAAGGTCTTCTCGTGGGTGATGCCTTCGGTGGCGATGCCGATATCCGCCTGGTCATGAAGCAGCATGTCGGCAATCTGCGAAGGATTGCCCTGCTGGATCGACAGCCGGACCTTCGGGTAGCGCTTGGTGAACTCGCTGATCACGCGCGGCAGCGCGTAGCGCGCCTGCGTGTGCGTGGTCGCAATGGTGAAATTGCCCTGGTCCTGTGCCGCATAGTCCATGCCGACACGCTTGAGGCTTTCCACCTCCTGAAGAATTTTTTCCACCGAGTTCAGGATGCGGCGCCCCGGCTCCGTCAGGCTGCGGATGCGCTTGCCATGGCGCGTGAAGATATCGACGCCGAGCTCTTCCTCCAGCTCGATGATGGCCTTGGACACACCGGGTTGTGATGTGTAGAGCGCTTTGGCGGCCTCCGTCAGATTGTAGTTCTGGCGTACCGCCTCACGCACAAAGCGAAACTGGTGCAGGTTCATATAACTCGGGTCGTATAAACAAACAACTTCTTATTAGTTTGAGGTATGAGGCCAGTTTATTACGATTCTCGAACTTTGTTAATGAACGGCCAGCCCGCATTGCGCCCGCAGTCACCACCCTGAAAGTGACGCCGGCAAGACGGACGGGCCCAGCCAAGCCTCCACATGTCCCTTGCCTATACCGTTTCCGGTCTGCTCGTAGGCGTCCTCGTCGGTCTGACCGGGGTGGGCGGGGGCTCGCTCATGACGCCGCTGCTGACGTTGCTGTTCGGATTCTCGCCGGCCACCGCCGTGGGTACCGACCTGGCCTTCGCGGCGATCACCAAGGGTTTCGGCACCATCGCGCATCGCGCCCACGGGCACGTGCAGTGGCAGGTCGTGCGCCGCCTGTGCATCGGCAGCCTGCCGGCCGCTGTGGCCGCCATCCTCGTCCTGAAGAACGCCGGCGAACTGAATGCCCAGTGGCTGCATGTGATTCGCGTGACGATCGGCGTGTCGGTGCTGCTGACCGTGCTGTCGCTGCTGTTCCGCAAGCAGATGCTGGCCTGGCTCGAGCGCAATCCGCGCTTCCAGCTGCACGGCCGTGCGCAAGTGATTGCGACCATCGTGGTCGGCGCCGTGATCGGCGTGCTGGTCACGGTGTCGTCGATCGGCGCCGGCGCGGTTGGCGCGACGCTGATCCTGCTGCTGTATCCGCAAATGAAGCCGGCCGAAGTGGCTGGCACCGATATCGCCTACGCCGTCCCGCTGACGGCGCTGGCGGGGCTGGGCCACGTATGGCTTGGCACCGTCGACTGGAATCTGCTGCTGTCGCTGCTGGTGGGCTCGATCCCCGGCATCTGGCTGGGCGCGCAATTGTCGCGCGCGCTGCCCGAGCGGCTCGTACGCGCGGCCCTGGCCACCACGCTGACGCTGGTCGCCATCAAGCTCGTCTCCTGAATTCAACGAATACTGAACGGACCCACACCATGTATCAGTACGATCAATACGACCAGCGCATCGTCAACGAGCGCGTTGCCCAGTTCCGCGACCAGGTGCGCCGCCGCCTGTCGGATGAGCTGACCGAGGAAGAATTCCTGCCGCTGCGCCTGCAGAACGGCCTGTACATGCAGCGCCATGCGTACATGCTGCGCGTGGCGATCCCATATGGCCTGCTGGCTTCGAAGCAGCTGCGCAAGCTGGCCCATATCGCACGCGAGTACGACCGCGGCTACGGCCATTTCTCGACGCGCCAGAACATCCAGTACAACTGGATGGAACTCGAGCGCGTGCCCGACGTGCTGGCCGAGCTGGCCAGCGTCGAGATGCACGGCATCCAGACCTCGGGCAACTGTGTGCGCAACATCACCACCGATCACTTCGCCGGCGTCGCGCCGGACGAGTCGGTGGACCCGCGCGTGCTGGCCGAACTGCTGCGCCAGTGGAGCACGTTCCAGCCCGAATTCGCCTTCCTGCCGCGTAAGTTCAAGATCGCCATCTCGGCCTCGAAGGACGACCGCGCCGTGGTGCAGATGCATGACATCGGCATCTACGTGTACAAGAACGACGCCGGCGAGACCCGCATCCGCGTGCTGGCTGGCGGCGGCCTGGGCCGCACCCCGATCCTCGGCACGATCATCAAGGACGATCTGCCGTGGCAGCACATGCTGACCTACGTCGAGTCCGCCATCCGCGTGTACAACCGCTATGGCCGCCGCGACAACAAGTACAAGGCGCGCATCAAGATCCTGGTGAAGGCCATCGGCGCCGAGAAGTTTGCCGAGGAAGTCGAAGAGGAATGGCAGTACAGCAAGGACGGTCCCGGCACGCTGACGCAGGACGAGTTCGATCGCGTGGCGCAGTACTTCACGCCGCCGGCCTATGAAAAGCTGGCCGACACTGACGCCTCGTACGAAAAGCACCTGCTCGAGGACAAGGCCTTCGCGCGCTGGGTCAGCCGCAGCGTGCACGGCCACAAGGTGCCGGGCTACGCCGCCGTGACGCTGTCGACCAAGCCGGGTCCGGTCTCGCCTCCGGGTGACGCCACCGCCGAACAGATGGAAGCCGTGGCCGACCTGGCCGACCAATTCGGCTTCGGCGAGCTGCGCGTGGCGCACGAGCAGAACCTGGTGCTGCCGGACGTGAAGAAGCACGACCTGTACGACCTGTGGCAACTCGCGAAGAAGGCCGGCCTGGCTACGGCCAACATCGGCCTGCTGACCGACATCATCGCCTGCCCGGGCGGCGACTTCTGCTCGCTGGCCAATGCCAAGTCGATCCCGATCGCGCTGGCCATTCAGGAGCGCTTCGACAACCTGGACTTCGTCCATGACCTGGGCGAAGTGTCGCTGAACATCTCGGGCTGCATCAACGCCTGCGGCCATCACCACGTCGGCAACATCGGCATCCTCGGCGTCGACAAGGACGGTTCGGAGTGGTACCAGGTCACGCTCGGCGGCGCGCAAGGCAACAGCACGGCGCTGGGCAAGGTCATCGGCCCGTCGTTCAGCGCAGAGGAAATGCCGGACGTGATCTCGCGCATTATCGAGACCTTCGTGGCGAACCGCATCGAAGACGAACGCTTCATCGAGACCGTGAACCGGATCGGCATCGCCCCGTTCAAGGAGCGCGTGTACGCCGACAAGCAACCGCGCGAGCGCGCAGAAGCCTGAGGACCGGAGAAACAGACATGGCAAAGATTATTCAACTGCAACGTACGGCCGACGCCGTCACCCCGGTCATCGTCGAAGACAGCTGGACCGTGCTGCGCGGCGCCGAAGGCCAGCCGCTGACCGAGGAGCAGATCGTCGCCGCGGTGCAGAGCCAGGACGCTGTCCTGTTCCCGCTGACGGTGTGGAAGTCGCATGAAGGCCTGCTGGCCGGCCGTGCGCGTGAGCGCACCGGCGTGTGGCTCGCGCCCGAAGACGAGCCGGGCGATGCCCAGGCGCTGTTCGATGGCGTGGCCGTGGTGGCGGTGGACTTCCCGGTGTTCCGCGATGGCCGTGGTTTTTCTACGGCTTACCTGCTGCGCACCCGCTATCAGTGGAAGGGCCAGCTGCGCGCCATCGGCGACGTACTGCGCGACCAGCTCAACTTCATGAAGCGCTGCGGCTTCGACACCTTCGCGGTGCGCGCCGACAAGAACATCGACGACGCGATCAAGGGCTTCACCGAATTCACCGTGACCTACCAGGCTTCGGTCGATGAGCCGCTGCCGCTGTTCCGCCGCGCACGTGCCGAGGTTGGCGCAAGGGAATCGGCATGAGCGGCCTGAGCGACATCGCAGTCGTGGATGGCGGCGCGCCGGCATCGGCGCTGCGTCCCACGCTGTGGACCATGCCCGAGTACACGGGCAGCCTGGCGGACCTCGACGAGAAGGAACGCGAGCTGTCGGCCCGCCTGGCCGGCATTGCCGCACGCTTCTTCCGCGCGCGTTTTGCCACTAGCCTTGCTGCCGAAGACATGGTGCTGACCGACGCGATCCTGCGCGGCACGCCGGCCGTGCGCGCGGGCATCCGCGTGTTCACGCTGAACACGGGCCGCCTGCACGCCGAAACGCTGGCTGTGCTGGACGAGGTGAAGGTGCATTACGGCTACACCGTCGAGCAGTTCACGCCGGACACCGAGGCCGTCGAGAACTACCTGAAGAAGCATGGCCTGAACGCGTTTTACGACAGCATCGACCTGCGCAAGGATTGCTGCGGCATCCGCAAGGTCGAGCCGCTCAACCGCGCGCTGTCGCACGCGGACGCCTGGATGACCGGCCAGCGCCGCGAGCAAGCCGTCACGCGTTCCGAACTGCCGTTCGAGGAAATGGACGAAGCTCGCGCCATCCCGAAGTTCAATCCGCTTGCGGACTGGACCGAGGCCGAGGTGTGGGCATACCTGAAGCGCCACAACGTCCCGGTGAACGCGCTGCATGCCAAGGGCTACCCCAGCATTGGCTGCGAACCTTGTACGCGTGCGGTGCGCGCGGGCGAGGACCTGCGCGCCGGGCGCTGGTGGTGGGAGAGCAAGGACTCGAAAGAGTGCGGGCTCCACGAACAGAACATCAAGCATTGACGCATTGAAGCATTCGAGGCCGAACGACATGGGCATCATGAACGACATCGCAAGCGCCACCAGCAGCGTGGCGCACTTGCTGCAGGTACAGAACGATCACCTCGACCGCCTGGAGGCCGAGTCGATCTACATCATCCGCGAGGTCGTGGCCGAGTGCCGCAACCCGGCGCTGCTGTTTTCGGGCGGCAAGGATTCGATCGTCATGCTGCACCTGGCATTGAAGGCCTTCCGCCTCGGTGACCGCAAGATCGAGCTGCCGTTCCCGCTCGTGCACATCGACACCGGCCACAACTATCCGGAAGTGATCCAGTTCCGCGACCAGCGCGTGGCCGAACTCGGCGCGCGCCTGGTGGTGGGCCATGTGGAGGATTCCATGAAGCGCGGCACCGTGCGCCTGCGCAAGGAAACCGATTCGCGCAACGCCGCGCAGGCCGTGACGCTGCTCGAAACCATCGAGGCGCACCAGTTCGACGCGCTGATGGGCGGTGCCCGCCGCGACGAAGAGAAGGCCCGCGCCAAGGAACGCATCTTCTCGTTCCGCGATGAATTCGGCCAGTGGGACCCGAAGGCCCAGCGCCCCGAACTGTGGAGCCTGTACAACGCCCGCATGGCGCAGGGCGAGCAGATGCGCGTGTTCCCGATCTCGAACTGGACCGAACTCGACGTGTGGCAGTACATCGCCCGCGAGAAGCTGGCCCTGCCGCCGATCTACTACGCGCACCAGCGTGAAGTCGTGCGCAAGAACGGCCTGCTGGTGCCGGTGACGCCGATCACGCCGAAGCAAGATGGTGACGTCAGCGAAACGTTGTCGGTCCGCTTCCGTACCGTCGGCGACATCAGCTGCACCTGCCCGGTGGCCAGCGAGGCCGATTCGCCCGAAGCGATCATCGCCGAAACCGCGGTGACCGAAATCACCGAGCGGGGTGCCACGCGCATGGACGACCAGACCAGCGAGGCGTCGATGGAGCGCCGCAAGAAGGAAGGCTATTTCTAAGCCGACGCAGCCAAGGATTCAGAACATGACTCACCAATCTACCCATCAGGGCCTGCTGCGTTTCATCACCGCGGGTTCCGTCGACGACGGCAAGAGCACGCTGATCGGCCGCCTGCTGTTCGACAGCAAGGCCGTGCTGTCGGACCAGCTGACCGCGCTGGCCAACGCCAAGAACAAGCGCACCGCCGGCGAGCAGATCGACTTCTCGCTGCTGACCGATGGCCTGGAAGCCGAGCGCGAGCAGGGCATCACGATCGACGTGGCGTACCGCTACTTCTCGACCGCGCGCCGCAAGTTCATCATCGCCGATACGCCGGGCCACGAGCAGTACACGCGCAACATGGTCACGGGCGCCTCGACCGCGCATGCGGCCATCGTGCTGGTCGATGCCACGCGAGTGACGGTCAAGGACGGCCGCGCCGAACTGCTGGCCCAGACCAAGCGCCATTCGGCCATCCTGAAGCTGCTGGAACTGCAGCACGTGATCGTGGCCGTCAACAAGATGGACCTGGTCGAGTACAGCGAGCAGCGTTTCAACGAGATCCGTACTGCCTACACCGAACTGGCCGAGCAACTTGGGCTGAAGGACGTGCGTTACGTGCCGGTGTCGGCGCTGCGCGGCGACAACATCGTGCACGCCAGCGACGCCATGCCGTGGTACCAGGGCGAGTCGCTGTTGCCGCTGCTCGAAGCGCTGCCGGTGGAAGAAGCCGCTCCGGAAGGCGATGCCGCCCTGCGTTTCCCGGTGCAGCTGGTGATCCGCCAGGACGGTTCGCAGTCGGACGACTTTCGCGGCTATGCCGGCCGCGTCGAAGCGGGTACCGTGCGCGTCGGCCAGAAGCTGCGCGTGCTGCCGGCCAACCGCGAAGCGGTGGTGGCCGAAGTGCTGACGCCGAACGGCTCGGCCGATTCCGCCAGCGCTGGCGACACCGTCACGGTGCGCCTGTCCGAGGACGTCGATGTGTCACGTGGTGACATGTTCGTCGCCGCCGATGCGACCGCCGCTTCCGCGAAGAAGCTGCAAGCCGACTTGTGCTGGTTCGACGATGAATCGCTGAACCCGTCGCGTAAATATGTGCTCAAGCACACCACGGCCAGCGTGTTCGCGCGCGTGTCGTCAGTGGACCGCGTGCTCGACGTGCACACGCTGTCGCACGAGACCGGCCGCCACGACATCCGCCTGAACGACATCGGCTCGGTGCAGCTTTCGCTGCAGAAGCCGATCGTGTGCGATGCCTACGGTGACAACCCGGCGACCGGCGCGTTCGTGCTGATCGACGAGGCAACCAACCACACGGTCGCCGCGGGCATGATCCGTGCATACTCCTGAGCATCAGGACACACGTCACGCGAGGCAAGGGGCAGATGATGGACAAGGCAGGCAAATCGACCGGCAAGGTCTACCTGATCGGGGCGGGCCCCGGGGCGGCGGACCTTATTACGGTGCGCGGTGCACGGTTGTTGGGCGAAGCCCAGGTCGTGCTGCATGACGCACTGGTGTCGCCCGAGATGCTGGCCTGGTGTCCGCAGGCCAGGCTGGTGGAAGTGGGCAAGCGCTGCGGCAAGCGTTCGACGGCACAACTGTTCATCAACCGCCAGATCATCGACATGGCGACGAAGTACGAGCGCGTGGTGCGTCTCAAGGGCGGCGATCCTATGCTGTTCGGCCGCGCCGATGAGGAACTCCAGGCGCTGGAAGCGGCTGGTATCGCGTACGAGGTGGTGCCCGGCATTACCGCGGCACTCGCGGCCGCGTCGGCCATCGCCAAGCCGCTGACCAAGCGCGGCGTGTCGCGCAGCGTGGCCTTCGCCACGCAGGCCAAGGCCGCGGATGGCACGGAAGTGCCGGCATCCGCCGCGGACATCGAAGCAGATGTGCGCGCCGATACGCTCGTGTACTACATGGGCCGCGACCAGGCCGCGGCCATCGCCGCGCAGCTGATCGCCCACGGCAAGGCGCCGTCGACGCCGGCATGGGTGGTCGAGGCGGTCAGCACGCCCCACCAGCGCAGCCATGCCTTTACGCTGCAGCAGATGGCGGCGGGCGAAGCAGCCGGCTGGATCGACCCGTCGCATCCGAGCCTGCTGATGATCGGCGCGGCGCTGGCGGCGCGCGCGACCGAGCCGGTGACGCGCGATGTAGCCGCGACGATCTCGGCAAAGGCGGCCTGAAATCAGTTTATGCGGAACCGCGAAAGCCGGGCATATGCCCGGCTTTTTGCTATTCAGGTCCGCTGGCGCAGCGCATCGACACTGAAGCGTCCGCCACCCGCCATCATCGGCACCAGCAGCAGCATGCCCCAGTACAGGTGACTCTGGATCGCTGCCGGGCATTCAAAGGTCCATAGCTGCGGGTAAGAGAGCACCGCCATGGCATTCACCGCGAACAGGCCCAGTGCGGCTGGCCGTGAGAACAGGCCCGCGAACAGCAGCAGCGGGAACGCGAGTTCACCGAAGGTGCCAGCCATTGCCGCCAGTTCCGGCGGCAACACGGGGACGTGGTATTCGTCGCGGAACAGGGCCAGCGTCGTGCCCCAGTCGTGCAGCTTGAGCCAGCCGGAGGCCAGGAACTGCCAGCCGACATAGACGCGGATCAGCAGCAGGACGGCCGACAATCCCCAATCGCCGAAGAATCCGGCAGTACGTTGCAGCGGCGCCGACACGAACTGGGCAGGGCTGATGGCTTTCATGATCGGGTATCTCCTTCGGTGGGGTGAGGACTTGCCAGACACAGGAGGCCTGTCTCCAGCCATGCCGCGAGCGTGCTGGCGGCATCGAACGACGGGTCCGCGCTGGCCGCTTGCCAGAGCAGGTCGCCAAGGGTTGTGGGCTGCTCGCGCAGCCGGTCAAGGACGTCCACCTGCGCTGGCGGCATGGCGATGACGCTCACGCGCCAGCGCGGACGGATCACCATGCCGTGGCTCGGCGTGTCGGGACACTCAGGGAGCGGCGGCCCGCCAGACTGGTGCGCCTGCCAGATCGGCACAGCCGCCCACGCAGCAGAGAACGGCTGTGCGCAACGGCACAGCGTCACGGCAAGCGCGGCGACGTCGGCGGGTGCCATCGATTGCAGCATGGCGGCGTCGAGCATGACATCGTCGGCGGCGTAGTAGGCCATGTGGCACAGCCATTCGAGCCGGGCGACGTCGGGCAGGTAAGGGTAGGGCGCCACCGGGCCGAACGTTGCCAGGAACGCCGGGAAGGATTCGCCATAGCGATGCAGGTCCGGATCGCGCGACGGATGCGTTTGCCCGTAGGCGTGGCTGAGCCCTTCGAAGAAGGCGTCGCCCATCAGGGCGAGGACTACCGGATAGGCTGCGCGCAATACCTTGAGCGCCGTTTCGTGTTGGTTGCCGCGGTAGTAGCCGATGCGGTCGCGCGCCTGTGCCGTGTCGCCTGCAAATATCGACAGGCTTGCCGCGGTCGGCTCGGTGTCGATGATGGCGTTGGCGAACGCCTGCTGGAGCGTGTCAGGCGCACGCATGGTCATGCTCCGCGAGCGCCGATGCGGCTTGCGACAGTGCGCGTTGCCGCTCGTCGAGCAGCACGTCAAGCGCCGGAATGTCCGTGTCCCATTCGATCAGCGTGGGCACGCTGGGCATGCCATCGCCTGCGAAGCGTTGCACGGCGTATGCATAGAGCGACCACACCTCCGGGGCGACGCGCGCGCCGTGATGGTCGATCAGCACGCTGCCATCGGCCAAATGGCCGGCAAGGTGGAACTCGCCAACGGTTCCCGCCGGCAATTGCGCAAGCATGTCGATCGCGGCGTGCGCATCCTCGCCGTGGTTGAACTGGTTCACGTAGAGGTTGTTGATGTCGAGCAGGATGCCGCAACCGGTACGCTGCGCGAGCGCGGCGAGGAACTGTGCCTCGCTCATCTGTTCATCACGAAAGCGCAGGAACGTCGATACGTTCTCGACCAGCATGCGTCGCCGCAGTACGGACTGCATCCGGTCCACGCGTTCGCATACGAGGGCGAGCGCTGCCTCGGTCAGCGGCAACGGCAGCAGTTCGTTGAACTGGTGGCTCCCGATGCGGTTCCAGCACAGGTGTTCGGATACCAACGCCGGTTCGATGCGCGCTACCAGGTCTGCGATGCGGGCAAGGTGGGGTGCGAACGCGTCGCCGCTGGCGGAGCCCAGGCCCAGCCCCACGCCGTGCAGGCTGACCGGATAATCGGCGCGCAATGCGGTCAGGACCTGGAGGTCCCTCCCGCCCGCGCCGAGGTAGTTTTCCGTATGCGCTTCCAGCCAGCCAAGCGCGGGACGCTGCGCGAGCAACTCGGCATAGTGCATGGCGCGCAGGCCGATACCGGTGCCAAGGTCGCCGCCGCCGTCCCGCTCAACGAGGGATGTGGGCATGATGGACTCCGCCGCGGACCGTACTTACATCGCCTTGACCGTGCCCCCCATCTTTTCGCAGCTTCCCCTGGCCACGTACTTCCAGCTCTTGGGGTCGTTGTCCTTCTTGGACTGGCCCGCACAGGAGTGGCTCCCGGCTGCGCTGGCGCAGTCATTCTGGCCGGCCTTGGCGATGCCAAAGCACTTTTCCTTGTCCATGTTCTTGTCCATGGCATCGGCGGCATGGCCGATGCCCGAGGCGAACAGTCCGGCCAGCGCGACGGCGACGAGTGCGGTTTGCTTGTTCATGGTTCTCTCCTGGTGCAGGTGGATGGCCGCATGCATGGTCCACGTTGGTCCCGCGCGGCGAACCGTCAGCGACGGTCTGCACGGTAGTCGGCGTGGCCCCTGCGTTCCTTACACGCGGTGGAGAGATTTTTTTTGGGAATGCTTTCCGGACCTGAGAGCGGTGCGGTCGGCGTGGGTGCTGGTCAGGCCTGGCCGGATGCCGCAGGCGAGAGGGATGCTGCGCAGTACGCCGCAATCGCGTCGAGGACGCTGTCGGCTTCGCCGACGGCCGTGGCGCAGCGGATCGAGAGCGCGGGGTATTGCTGCCGGCATGTATCGATGAGCGCGGGCAGGTCGCGCCGCAGATGCCCGCCCTGCCCGAAGAATACCGGCACCACAGTGATCTCGTCGACGCCCGCGGCGGCCAGTTCGGCCAGCGCCTCGGGCAACTGCGGGGACATCAGTTCCAGGAATGCCAGCCGCACAGGTGTGCCCGGCAGCGCCGCGGTGAGCTTCTGCACCAGCCGGTCAAACGGTTCACGCCAGCGCACGTCGCGCGCCCCATGCGCAAACAGGACCAGGGCCTGGCGGACGGGCGTGGTGTCGGTCTGCGACATGGCGGTGTCCCTTGCGTTAGTGACGATCGACCCAGCGCAGGGCCGTCAACGCCAGCAACAGGTACAGGGTGCCGGGTACCAGCGCCGAAACGATAGGCGGCCACGTATGCAACAGCCCCACGTGCGAGAACAGCGTATTCGACAGGTGGAACGACAGCCCCAGCATGATGCCGCCAAACACCTTGACGCCCACTGCGCCGGCACGCGCGTGCAGGTAGGCGAAGGGCAGGGCCAGCGCCATCATGACGAACAGCGTCAGCGGATAGACCACCTTCTTCCAGAACGCAATCTCGTAGCGCTGCGTGTCCTGCTTGTTGTCGCGCAGGTGCCGGATATAGCGGAACAGGTCCAGCGTCGACATGCGTTCGGGTGTGACCAGCAGCACGGACAGGATCTGCGGGGTCAGCTCGGAATGCATCGTGACGCTCGGGAACCGAACCTGTTCGGCGCGGAACTCCGGTGCCAGGCCATCGCGCGAGGCGGTGCCCGGCTGACGGAGTTCCGAGAATCGGGTCTCGTTGACGTCGCTCAGCAGCCACGACTGCGCGCCCTGGTACCGGCCTTCCTTCACCACGCGGATGACGCGCAGACGGTACTGGGCATCGAATTCATAGACCGTGATGCCCGTGATGGTCTGGTCCGGCCGCAGTCCGGCCACATTGACAAAGCGGGTGATCTCGCCGCCGGCCGGATCCTTGTCGCGGTCCTTGACCCATACGCCGGAGCGGAAGCCTGACGAGACGGTCGCACCGATCGCCTCCAGCTTGATCTTCTGCGCGAACTGCTCGGCCCGCGGGCCGATGAACTCGCCAAAGATGAAGGTGATGAGCGCCAGCGGCACGGCGAGCTTGAACAGCGAGAACAGCGCCTGGCGCGTATTGAGCCCCGCCACGCGGAAGATGGTGTACTCCGACTGGCTGGCCAGTTGCGAGAACACGTAGATCGCGCTGATCAGCACAGCAATCGGCAGGACTTCGTAGATGCGCGTCGGCGCCTGCAGCAGGACGTGCACGAAGGCGATCAGCGAGGTGTACTTGCCGTTGACGTTCTCGAGCTCGCTGAGCAGGTCGAAGAAGACGAACAGCGACAGCACCGCGAACAGGATGAAGACGAACACCCCGTAGACCTGGCGCGCAAAGTAGCGCTCATAAACACGCAGCAGCCTCATGCCGTGCCTCCCTTGGCGGGCGCCGGGCGGCGGCCGAACACGGCGCGCCAGCCACCGAGGCTGCGGTTCTGCCGGTAGCGGAACATCAGCAGCGCGGCCAGGAACGCCACCGCGTGGATCGGCCACCAGGCCAGCCAGAACGGGATCGAGCCTGAACGCACCCAGGACTGGGCCAGGTTGATCAGGTTGCTGTAGGTCAGGTAGATCAGCACCGCGAAGACCAGCGGCGTGTAGCGGCCGAGCCGCGGGTTCACGTAGGCCAGCGGGATGGCGATCATCACGAAATTGAAGGCAAGGATCGGCAGCGAAATGCGCCAGAGCAGTTCGCCCAGGTTCTCAAGCGTGGGTTTGCGCAACAGGTCGATGGTGTCCCGGCTCTTGGGCGGCTGCTCGTTGGCGCTTTCAGGTGGCTTGTTGTCCACCTTGACCGCATAGCGCTCGAATTCGACGATGCGGTAGTCGATCTGGCCTGGCGTGCCGGCATAGCGGCGGCCGTTCTCCATGACCACCATGCGGTCGCCGTTGGGCATGGTTTCGAAGGTGCCCTGGTGTGCCAGCGCAACCCCGATCTTGTTGGCCTCGGCATTGGCGACGAAGACGTTGCGCGCGTACTTCATGTTGCCGTCGATGCCTTCGATGAACAGCACATAGTTGCCGTTGGACGGTTCAATGAAGCGCCCGGCGGCGATCATCGACAGCACGCCGCGCTGCTCGAAGCGGTCGCGGAACAGCGTGCTCTGCTGGTTGGCCCAGGGCCAGGCGAACAGGCCCAGCAGCAAGGACAGCAAGATGAACGGCGCCGCGAACTGCAGCACCGGCTTGACGAGGTCGCGCAGCGAGATGCCGGCCGAGAACCAGACCACCATCTCCGAGTCCTTGTACCAGCGCGTCAGCACGATCAGCGTCGAGATGAACAGCGTGGCCGAGAGCAGGATGGACAGGTAGCCGATGGTGGCCAGGCCGATCAGGATCAGCACGTCGTTGGGACTGGCCTTGCCATTGGCAGCCAGGCCCAGGATACGGATCACAAGCGACGTGAGCATGAAGGTCAGCATCACCAGGAACACCGCGCCGGCGGTGTAGGCGAGCTCGCGTCGCAGGGCTTGTTGAAAGATCATGCGGTGTCGGTTCCGGTCTGCCGGCCGGCGCGGGCGATGTGCCTTGCGCGAAGTGCCTCGCAGGACAGCGGGCTGCAGGCGGGGCGGATCGGCAGGTCGCGGATAAAAATCGCGGATAATGGAGGCTTTCGTGTCTACGAGCCCCTGAAGGAAGCGCGATGGAATTTAGCACAAAAGCCCTGGATTGGAGCAAAGCCGGCCAAAATGGTTTCCTGGCGACCAAGACCGACTGCCTCGTGGTCGGCGTGTTCGAAGGACAGAATCTGGCGGGCGTGGCCAAGGCCCTCGACGTGGCAACCAAGGGCTTGGTCGCACGGTTGCTGAAGCAGGGCGACTTCGAAGGCAAGCGCGGCACGCAGCTGACGCTGCATGAGGTGGCCGGCGTGGGCGCGGCCCGCGTGCTGCTGGTAGGCCTGGGCAAGGAGGCGGATTTCAACGACAAGGCCTTTGCCGAAGCCGTGCGCACGGCCGTGCGTGCCTTGTCGTCCACGCGCGCCACCTCGGCGCTGTGGTGCCTGTCGCAGCAGCCGCCGCAGCAGCGCGATATCGGCTGGGCGGTCATCACCACCATCTCGCTCGTGCGCGATGCGGGCTACCGCCTGCTGGAGCGCCACCCGGGCCTGAAGCGCGCCAACGGCAAGCCCGGCGCCGCCGACAAGGCGACACTGCGCAAGGTCGTGCTGGCCGTGGACGCCAACGACGCCAAGGCGGCGACCCAGGCCGTGGTGCGCGGCACTGCCATTGCCAACGGCATGGAACTGACCCGCGACCTCGGCAACCTGCCGTCCAATATCTGCACCCCGACCTACCTGGCCAACACGGCGCGCGCGATTGCCAAGCGCCACAAGCTCAAGGTGGAAGTGCTGGGCCGCAAGCAGATCGAAGCGCTGAACATGGGCTCGTTCCTGGCCGTGACCAAGGGCAGCGTCGAGCCGCCGCAGTTCATCGTGCTGCGCTATGACGGCGCGGGCGCCAAGCAGGCGCCGGTGGTACTGGTCGGCAAGGGCATCACCTTCGATACCGGCGGCATCTCGCTCAAGCCGGGCGAGGGCATGGACGAGATGAAGTACGACATGTGCGGTGCCGCGTCGGTGCTCGGCACGCTGCAGGCCGTGGCCGAAATGGGCCTGAAGCTCAATGTGATCGCCGTGGTGCCGACCTGCGAGAACATGCCCAGCGGTGTCGCCACCAAGCCCGGCGACGTGGTGACCAGCATGTCGGGCCAGACGATCGAGATCCTGAACACGGACGCCGAAGGCCGCCTGATCCTGTGCGATGCGCTGACCTATGTCGAACGCTTCAAGCCGGCCGCCGTGGTCGATGTCGCGACGCTGACGGGCGCCTGCATCATCGCGCTCGGCCATATCAACACCGGGCTGTACGCGCGCAGCGACATGCTGGCCGACCAGCTGCTGCAGGCCGGCCGCAAGTCCATGGACACCGCCTGGCGCATGCCGCTGGACGACGAATACCAGGATCAGCTCAAATCGAACTTTGCCGACATGGCCAATATCGGCGGCCGCCCGGCAGGCAGCGTGACCGCGGCCTGCTTCCTGGCGCGCTTCACCGAAAAGTACGACTGGGCCCACCTGGACATCGCCGGCACGGCCTGGAAGAGCGGCGCGGCCAAGGGCGCCACCGGCCGCCCGGTGCCGCTGCTCACGCAGTTCCTGATGGACCGCGCGGCCTGACGGGCGCAAGAGGCAGGCAGTCATGACGCGCATCGATTTCCACAGCAACGTGCCGGACAAGCTCGGCTATATCTGCCGGCTGGTCCGCAAGGCCTACGGCGCCGGCCAGAAGGTGGTCGTGCACGGCCAGCCGGCGCAACTGGCGGAGCTCGACGCGCGCCTGTGGACGTTCTCGCCGCTGGACTTTCTGCCGCACTGCGGCGTGGACCACCCGAACGCGGAGGTCACGCCGATCGTGCTGGCCGCCACCCTCGACCAGGCGCCGCACCACCAGCTGCTGATCAACCTCGATGCCAAGGCGCCCGCGCAGTTCGCCAGCTTCGAGCGCCTGATCGAAGTGGTCGGCGCCGGCCCCGAAGATCGCGAGGCCGGGCGCGAGCGCTATCGCTTCTACCGTGAGCGCGGCTATCCGCTGACGCACCACGACCTCAGCCAGCCACGCGGAGAATCCGAATGACCGAACGCACGACCTCGCGGGTGATTCCGCGGCTGGGGCCGAACGACAGCATTCCGCTGCTGACCGAGGTGGTGGAATTTCCGGATGGCACGCAGGATGTCTCGGCGATGCCTTCGGATAGCGGCGTGATCGATACCGCTGGCATGACGGAATCAGGCGTGGTCACGCATGTCGGTGACACGGGCGAGCCGGATGTGCTGGACATACCGGTGCTGACTGACGAGATCGATGACGCCGATGCCGCATCGCCGTTGAGCGAGCCTGCGGGCCGCTATCTGTCCGATGCGCCCGGTGAAGACGATCTTCGTGCAGTGCGCACCGAATTGCTGACGCGGGTCATGATGCGGTTCCGGACCGAGTGGCCCCAGGTCGTCGAGGCGCACACCGAGGCCACGCTGCAGGCGAGGCTGGCGCCGCTGACGGCGCAACTCGCTGCCGAGCTGACGCAGGCGCTGGAAGCCCGGTTGGTGGAGTGGCTGGACGCCACGCTCGAAGAGATCGAGCGGGATCCGGGCGGCATGTGAATCGGTTTCGGGCCTCACCGCCCCAACGACCTGACCCCGGCCGCAATATCCCCGGCCGTCCCCGACAGAATCTCGCGATACGCCGCGACCACCGCATCGACCTCGCCGGGCGCCGGCAGGTCCGACTGCGTGCGCCCGCTCACCACCTTCCCATCCGGCAACCGCCGCACCGTCCAGTTGATCGTCGCACCGGCGCGCTGCCCGATGTCGGCATCGAGCCGGACCACTTCCGTCGTGATGCGGTAGACGGGCGCTACATCGGCCAGCCCTTGCTGGTATGTATCCACCGCACCAAGGCTGGCCTGCAAGCGCTGCGACAGTGCGTCGCGCATCTCATCGGGAAGCGGCGACGACCAGCGCGACAGGTCCAGCAACCGCAGGCCTGACTCATTGCCGTTACGCGGGTCGCGCACCACGAGTTGCGGCCGGTTCAGCCGTTCGGGCACGCGCACTGGCGCGACCTCGATCCAGAGTGGATCGCTAGCCGGCACGGCAGGGGTGACGGCGCTTGCATCGGCGGCCGGCCCCTGCGCGAGCGTGTAATAGCGCGGTTCCGGCGAAGCGCAGCCAGCCAGCACCGTGGCGGCGAACAGCATGGACAGCGCGCATGCGCGCGAGGCGTGGATGCGATTCATCATTCCTTCTCCGGCTTGCCGCGCAGCAGCGCTTCGGGATGGCGTTCGAGATAGTCGGTCAGGTTGCGCAACGATGTCGCCGTGCGGGTCAATTCCTGCACCATGCGGCGCGCGTCCTGCTGCAGCGGCGCCTCGGACGACAGCGTGCCGTTGGCAGTGGACAGCGTCTTGCGCGCGTCCTGCAGCGCGGCCAGCACCTGTGGCGCGACATCGCCATTAAGCTGCTTCACGAGTTCGTCGGCACTCGCGAGCGTGGTGTTGAGCGCGGCCACGGACTTGCGCAAATCCTGCCCGATCTGGTCGAACGGCACCTTGTCGATGCGGTTGACGATGTCGCCGACCTGCGCCTGCAACTGATCGAACGTGCCCGGCGTGGTGGCGAACTCGGGGATCGGTGCATTCAGGTCGACATTGGCCGGCGGCGCCTTCGGGAAGAAGTCGAGCGCCACATACAGCTGGCCCGTCAGCAGGTTGCCGGTACGAAGCTGCGCGCGCATGCCACGCTTGAGCAGGCCCGCGATGATCTCGTGGCGGCGGTTGGTGTCCTGGACGTCGCGTTCGCGGAAGCCCATGCGCGACGGGTACAGCTCCACCACCACCGGCATGCGGAACGCCTTCTTGTCGCGCTGGAATTCAATGCCGATGGATCGCACCTGGCCCACGATCACACCTCGGAAATCCACCGGCGCGCCCGGCGAAAGCCCGCGCACGGACTGGTCGAAGTTGAGCACAGCCAGCGTCGGGGCCAGTTCCTCGGGTTCCTTCATGGCCTCGGCCTGGTCGGCCGCGAGCAGGAACTGCGTGTTCTCGGCGGCGCCATCCGTCGCACTGGTGCCTTCGGGCGCCTGGAAGGCGACGCCGCCCAGCAGCACGGTCACGAGCGACTGCGTCGACAGTTTGAGGCCCGACGCATCGAGCTTGAGATCGACGCCGCTCGCATGCCAGAAGCGCGTATCGGCATTCACAAGCCGGTCATAGGGTTTGTTGACGAACACGCGCAGCGTGATGTCGCGCCCGTTCGGGTCGAGCTGGAACGCTACCACTTGGCCGACCTGCACGCGCCGGTAATAGACCGGTGAGCCGATATCTAGCGAGCCCAGGTCCGAGGCGCGCAGCACGAACTGCTTGCCGGACGAGTCCGACGTCACCACCGGCGGCGCCTCCAGGCCCTTGAATTCGCGCCGGCTTTCGGTGGACTTGCCCGCGTCTACGCCGATGTAGGCGCCCGACAGCAGCGTTTCCAGCCCGGATACGCCGCTGGCGGCGAAGCGCGGACGCACGACCCAGAAGCGCGTGTCAGCCACGGCGAAGTTCTCGGCATCCTTGGTCAGGTCGATGTTGGCCAGCACGTGCGAGCGGTCGGACGCAAGCCGCACCGATTTCACCAGCCCGATATCCACGTCCTTGTAGCGCACCGCGGTCTTGCCTGGCGTGAGCCCCTCGGCCGAGCGGAAGGTCACGGTGATCTCGGGCCCGCGCGAGGTCAGGGTGTGGACCAGCAGCGAAATGCCGACCACGGCCGCGACGATCGGGATCAGCCAGACCAGCGACGGCAGCCAGCGCGCCCGCCGGCGGCGTTCGGGTTGCGGCAGGCCCGGCTGTCCCGGTGGTGTGGGCGGAAGGTTTTCAGTCTCGGGCATCTTGTTGTTCCAGCGAGTCCCACAGCAGGCGTGGGTCGAAGCTCAGCGACGCGAGCATGGTCAGCACCACGACCGACGCAAAGGCCATCGCGCCGCCGCCGGGAATGATGGTGGCCAGCGCCCCGGCCCGCACCAGCGAGGCCAGCAGTGCCACCACGAATATGTCGAGCATGGACCAGCGGCCGATCACCTCGACCAGGCCATACAGTTTGGTCTGCTGCCGGATACGCCAGGTGGAGCGCATGTGCACGGACACCAGCAGCAGCGTCAGGATCGCCATCTTCAGCAGCGGCACGATGATGCTCGCGATCAGCACGATGCCCGCGAGCAGGCGGGAGCCCGACAGCCACAGGTAGATCACGCCCGACAGGATAGTGTCCTGCTGCGTGCCCAGGATGGACTGCGTGACCATCACGGGCAGCAGGTTGGCGGGGATGTACAGGATGTAGGCCGACAGCAGGAACGCCCAGGTGCGCGCCAGGCTGTCCGGCTTGCGGTGGTGCAGCGTGGCGCCGCAGCGCGGGCACGGCTCGCCCTCGAGCGAGCGCGGGCTGACCAGGTCGCATGCGTGGCACGAGACGAGACCCAGGCGCGAGGCAGTGGGTACCTGCGGCAGCGGCGTGCGCTCGTCGTCGTCGGTAATTTCCTGCACCACGCTGGCGGCGAGCTTGCGCGAGCGTTCGAGCTGTTCGCGCGCGCCGGCGATTCCGGGGCGCGGACGGCGCGCTGGCGGCTTGTCGCTCATCGGCGCGCTCCGTCCGTGGCCTCGGCGTCTTCCGGCGATTCCAGGTAATGCCAGAGGTCGCGCGGGTCGAATGACAGCATGGCCGCCAGCACCACCACCAGCGCCCCGAACGACCACAGCGCGATGCCCGGCAGCACCTGCGCCATGCTTGACAGCTTCACCAGCGTGACCAGCACGCCGATCATGAACACTTCGATCATGCCCCACGGGCGGGTCTGGCAAATGCCGCGCACGATGCGGTCAAAGCCCACCGGCATGCGGTGGCCTGCCATCGGTACCAGCAGGTAGGCCATCATCAGCATCTCCGAGAGCGGGAACAGGATGGTGGTGGCGAATACCAGTGCCGCCACCAGCGCCATGTGGTCGGCATACAGCGCCTGCACGGCGCCCCACAGCGTGGTCTGCGTGCGCACGCCCTTGAGATCCATCTCGACGATCGGAAACGCGTTGGAAATCAGGAACAGGATCAGTGCGGTGACGACCAGGGGCAGCAGGCGCCGGTACGCGCGTGCGCTTTCGCGGTAAAGCTGGCCGCCGCAGCGCAGGCACAGCGCGCGCTCGCCGCGGGCAAGTTCGGCGCGCTGGTACACGGCGTCGCAGTATTCGCAGGCGATCAGGTTATGGAGTGCGCGCGTGTCCAGTGGCGTGCCAGAATCACCATCGTTCATGGGCCGCTCAGCGTGAGGGCTTGCCCGGCGTGACGGCCGGGGCATCGGGGTTGTCGACGAGCGCGGGAGCGGGGCCGTCCGCTGGCGCGGCGATCCCCGCTGCTGCGGCCTGAGCAGCCCGTGCGGCTTCGACCTGCGAGCCGATGGTCCAGTCGCGCAGCAGCGCATAGGCCACCGCCAGCAGGGTTGGGCCGATAAATACGCCGAGGAAGCCAAAGGCCAGTGCTCCGCCGAGCACGCCCATCATGATCCAGATGAGCGGCATGCCCGTGCCTTTGCTGATCAGCAGCGGCTTGACGACGTTATCCGCCATGCCGACTACGGCCACGCCCCATACCACCAGGAAGATCGCCCAGCCAGTTTCGCCGCCGTGGTACAGCCACAGCGCGGCAGGCAGCCACACCAGCGGCGGGCCGACGGGAATGACGGACAGGAAGAACGTGACGAAACCGAGGATGGCAGCGGCGGGCACCCCGGCAATCCACAGGCCGATGCCTTGCAGCACGGCCTGGATGAACGCCGTGCCGAGTACGCCATAGACCACGCCCTTGACCGTACTTCCGGCGAGCGCGAGGAGGTGATCGGCACGCTCGCCTGCAATACGACGCATGCCCGCGCGCAGCCAGTCGATTGCGTATTCGCCGCCGGTATAGAAAAAGAACGCCAGGATGATCGACAGTGCGAGCTGGCCCAGCCCGGCCCCGACCGACAGGCCAGCGCCGAGCAACGCATGTCCGACCGGCGCGATCAGCTTGCGCACATTGGCCACCATTTCGGAATCGGCGTGGATCAGCCGCTCCCACGATGTCTGCAGGTAGCCGCCCACATAGGGCAGGCTGCTGAGCCAGTCCGGAAGCTGCGGAATGCCTTGGTCGATGTAGCGGTCAACCAGCGCGGAAAGCTGGTCGATATGTGCCGAAAAGCTCGCGCCGGCATAAACGAAGGGCCCAAGCACGATCACGGCGGCCAGCACCACGCAGATCAGCGCGGCCAGGCTGCGCCGGTTGCCAAGCCAGCGGGCCAGCACGGTGTAGGGATACCACGAGCTGAATGCCAGGATCGCGCCCCACAGCAGCGCCGTGGTGAACGGCGCCAGCACCAGCAATGAGCCGCCGATCAGCACGACCAGTGCGAACACGGCGGCGATCTTTTCAATCAGTTGGCCGGAACTCATGACATCTCCCAATTCCGCCGGAGTGACGGAAACGGCGTAAATATAGCTTACGTCAGTCCCAGCGACGGCAGGAGGGGGATTCAGGTGGCTGTGCAGGCACCTGTGAACGCGTAGCCGGGGATGAGTCCACAGTGCCACAGGTATGTGACATGCGCCAGCGTTCGAGGGGCGTAGCAGGCGCCCGATATGCGACGCCCGGGAGGAGGCCGAAGGAAATCAGGCCGTGGCGCTCATCACGCCGTCCTTGAGCAGCGCAGCCACCAGGTCCGACTGCGTCACCATGCCGACCACGCGGTGGTGGTCGTCGATGACTGGCGCATGGTGCAGGCCGCCGTCGCTGAAGGCCTGGGCCAGTTCGACCATGGGCTGGTCGGCGCGCGCGGTGACCACGGCGCGCGTCATCAGGTCGCGCACGGTGCCGGCCAGGCGCCGCGCCCCCGTGTCGCGCTGCGCGGCGAAGAAGTCGCTCTGGGTGATGATGCCCAGCAGCTTGCGATGTTCGTCGACCACCGGAAGCGCCTTGATGCGGTGCCGCGTGAGCAGGTGCGAAGCCTCCGATGCCGGCTGGCTCGGGTTCACCGTCACGACGTCGCGCGACATGATTTCCGAAACCAGCACATTGCCGAAATGGCGCCGGTACGCGCGAAGTTGGGCGGCCACTAGGATCGCTTCGAGATCGTCTTCTTCGATGTCGAGGAATTCGCCGCGGGCCTGCAATGCGTCATGCAGGTCCGCGCGCGTGAAGCCGACGCGCTGTCCAGGCGGGGCATCGGCAGTATGGTGCTGTACCGGCGGCTCGGGTGGGCGATGCGGATAGCGCCGCTGCGACAGGTTGTTGAAGGCCAGTGCCATCAGTAACAGCAGCATCGAATTGAACAGCACCGGCACCGCGACGAAACCGAAGCCGAGTGCGCTGACTGCGGGCCCCCCAAACACCGCAGTGATCGCCACGGCACCGCTGGGCGGGTGCACGCAGCGGAACTGGAACATCACGGCGATGGCGACTGCGACGGCCGTGGCCGCCGCGAGCCCCTGATCCGGAATCCAGCGTGCGCACGCTACGCCGACCAGCGCTGCAAATAAATTGCCGCCGATGATCGACCATGGCTGGGCAAGCGGACTCGAAGGCACCGCGAACAGCAGCACGGCCGAGGCGCCCATCGGCGCGACAAACCAGGGATTGAAGCCGCCCAGCGTCTGGTGACTGATCCATTCGGTGAGAAAGAGGCCTAGCAGCGCGCCGAGGCAACTCTTGATGCGCTCGGTGCGGTTAGCGGAAACAGGCAGCGGTACGAAAGTGCGCAGCCAGGCACGAGTGCTATGTGCGAGCGCAGCGACGGCGGGGGCGGTTGGCATTCTGGAGCGGGGCGCGTTGGAATGGTCGGCGTAATATATCACGGAGTGATATATTTGGCGGCCTCTGGCAGAGTCATTGTCGTACGGACGTTCCGCGCTGATTCTTGCCGCATCGCACAAGAATCCAAGGAGTCCCCATGCATACTGAAAAGAGCGACTATGCCGTCAGCCAGCGCCTGTTGCTGCTGTGCGGCATCGCGTTGCTGATTGGCGTCGTCAGCACGCTGGCCGCTGACGTGCTGCTGAAGCTGATCCGCTTCTTCACCAACCTGTTCTTCTACCAGACGCTGTCGCTCGCGGAACGTTCGCCGGCGCACCACACGCTCGGCGCGTGGGTCATCGTCGTGCCCGTGCTGGGCGGATTGATCGTCGGGCTGATGGCCCGCTATGGTAGCGACAAGATCCGCGGCCACGGCATTCCCGAAGCCATCGAAGCTGTGCTGTTCGGGAAGAGCAAGATGTCGCCACGCGTGGCCGTGCTCAAGCCGCTGTCGTCCGGCATCGTAATCGGCAGCGGCGGGCCGTTCGGCGCGGAAGGCCCGATTATCATGACCGGCGGTTCGCTGGCGTCATTGCTCGCGCAGTACCTGCATCTGACCGCTGGCGAGCGCAAGTCGCTGCTGGTGGCGGGCGCTTGCGCGGGTATGACGGCGATCTTCGGCACACCCGTGGCAGCCGTGCTGCTCGCCATCGAGCTTTTGCTGTTCGAACTGCGCCCGCGCAGCCTGCTGCCGGTAGCGCTGGCCTGCGCGGTGGCGGGTTTCCTGCGGCCGTTCTTCTTTGAAGCGGGTCCGCTGTTCCCGTTGCAAACGGCGCCGGCCGGCCCCGTAGCGCTCGGCTCGTGCGTGGTGGCAGGGCTGTTGTGCGGTGCGCTGGGCGCTGCGCTGACGCTTGCGCTGTACCGCACGGAAGACGCCTTCTCGCGGTTGCCGCTGCACTGGATGTGGTGGCCTGCCATCGGCGGCCTGCTGGTTGGCATCGGCGGCTATTTCGAGCCGCGCGCGCTTGGCGTTGGCTATGACGTGATCGGCGACCTGCTGAACAATCATCTCGCGATCAGTGTCGCGGTGGCCTTGCTGGTGGTGAAGGCGCTGATCTGGATCGCAGCGCTCGGTTCCGGCACGTCGGGCGGCGTGCTCGCGCCGCTGCTGATGCTCGGCGCGGGGCTTGGCACCGTGCTGGCCCCATGGCTGCCAGGCGGCTCGCCGCAACTGTGGGCGCTGGTCTGCATGGCCGGCGTGCTTGGCAGCGTGCTCGGCGCGCCGCTCACGGCCATCGTGTTCGCGTTCGGGCTCACGCACAATACCGAGGCGCTGCTGCCGCTGCTGCTGACCACCGCGGTGGCGTACGGCTTCTCGGTGCTGACTATGAAGCGTTCGATCATGACGGAGAAGATCGCGCGGCGCGGCCTGCATATCTATCGCGAATATAGCGTCGATCCGCTCGAACGTGCCCATGTGGCGGAGCTGATGACGCGCGATGTCATCACGATCGAC
Organism: Cupriavidus pinatubonensis; assembly: GCF_019602855.1. GTDB lineage: Bacteria > Pseudomonadota > Gammaproteobacteria > Burkholderiales > Burkholderiaceae > Cupriavidus > Cupriavidus pinatubonensis. Next base: position 3,031,045 of record NZ_CP080767.1, on the reverse strand, counting down.
GCCGACCTCGGCGTGTCCGAGGCGACCGCGCGCTACTTCGGTGAACACGCCGCGCACCGCGCCTACCCCGTGGTATCGGGCGACCGCGTGCTCGGCATGCTGGATCGTGCCACGGTGCGTGGCGCCGCGGCCGGCTCGGCGCCGGCTAACCTGCGCTGCCGCGACCTGCTCGTGGCGCAAGCGCAAGTCCTGGTGCCGGCGCAGACTGCGCGCGCGGCCGCAGGCAGCATGGCCGCGTCGAGCGTGGCGCGGCTGCCGGTGGTGGAGAGCCTCGACACCATGCGGCTGGTCGGCATAGTCTCGCTGCGCGACCTGCTGCAGCCGAGCGGCCAGGTCTTCCACGAGGAATTCCGGCGGGAGCGCCTGCGCGGCTCGCAACAACAACTCGCAAGCTAAGCGTCTTCGCAACCGCTACAGCTTGTAAGTCGACAGCAGGATGCTGGTCTCGGTGGCGCTGATCCCGTCGATCAGCCGGATCCGGTCCAGCGTGCGGTCGAACGCTTCGAGCGTGTCGGCGCGCAGTTCCGCAATGATGTCCCAGCGGCCGTTGGTGGTGTGCAGCGCCTGCACATTCGGTTCGCCGCGCAAGGCCTGCAGCACGGCGCGGGCCTTGTTGCCTTCCACCGCCACCGTCATCCATGCGCGGATGCGGTGCGGCTCGGCTTCCGGCCGCAGCCGCACCGTATAGCCGACGATCAGTCCTTCCTTCTCCAACTTGTCGATGCGGTTCTGCACGGTCGCGCGCGACACGCGCAGCGCCTGCGCGAGCGCCGTGACCGGCGTGCGCGCGTTGTCGCGAAGCAGGGACAGCAGTTGTTGGTCGATGGCATCCATTGGGTTGGCGTTTTGATTGCGATGGCTGGCGATTTGTACATTCGCCTCAGCATTCTGCGCAAGTTGCTGGCTATTAGTTAACACCGGGCCGCACGAAAATGCAATCGACCCACCGAACAACACCCCCGCCGCAACCCGCTGCCGACGACCCAAAGGAGCCGCCGTGATCACCACCCCTACCATCCTGCTTGTCGAACCCACGTTCTACGACGTGTCCTACAGCATCAATCCGTGGATGGATCCGCAAGCTTGGGCGCGCGATCCGCGCGGCATGCACCGCAATGCAAGCCGTGCCTTCGACGCCCTGCACGAAGCCTTGCAGCAGGCCGGCTTCACGGTGGAACTCGCGCCGGGCTTTCCCGGCGTGCCCGACATGGTCTTCCCCGCCAATGCCGCCGTGGTGCTCGATGGCCGCGCCGTGCTCGCGCGTTTCCGTTATCCGCAGCGGCGCGGCGAAGAAGCGCCGTTCGCGAGCATTTTTGAAAGCCTGCGCCAGCGCGGAAAGGTCGATGAAGTCATGCAGCTGCCCGACGGGTGCTACCAGGAAGGCGCGGGCGACTGCATCTGGGACGCGAGCCGCGGACACTTCTGGGCCGGCTTCGGCCCGCGTTCCTCGCGCGAAGCCGCCGACGCCATGTCCGCGCACTTTGGCCGCGAAGTCGTGGCGCTGGAACTGGCCACCGAGCAGAGCTACCACCTTGATGTGTGCTTCTGCCCGCTATCCGGTGGCGAGGTGCTGTACTACCCGCCGGCCTTCAGCGAAGCTGCGCTGCGCGAACTGCGCGCGCGCGTGCCGGCGAGCCTGCGGATCGAGGCGACCGAGGACGACCTGCGCCACTTCAGCGTGAACGCCGTCAACCTGCATGACCAGGTCGTCATGACGCGCACCACGCCGCACCTGCGCGCGGAGCTGGGCGGACGCGGCTACCAGTTGCGCGAAGTCGACCTGTCGCCGTTCATGCTGTCCGGCGGCGGCGCCTATTGCATGACCTTGCGACTGGACCGCAGCAGCGGCGCCTCGACCAGGGCCCCGACTGCTCGCGCCGCAGCATGATCGGCCGCTACAGGAGTCCACCATGAAAGACACCGCCATGACGCGCTTCCTTGATGCCACCGACGTTGCCCGACTGGTCGGCGCCATCGGGGTTCCCGTTGCCATCATGCAACTGGCCGACCACGTGCGGCAGGATTTCCTGCGCTGGGAACAGTTCGAGAAATCGGCCCGGCTGGCCAGCCATTCGCCAGTCGGCGTGATCGAGCTGATGCCGGTGACCGACGGCGTGCAGTACGCGTTCAAGTACGTCAACGGCCATCCGCGTAACGCGCGCGTCTCGATGCCTACGGTGATGGCCTGCGGCATGCTGGCTGAGGTCGAGACCGGTTTCCCGCTGATGCTGACGGACCTGACGCTGGCCACGGCGCTGCGCACGGCGGCTACCTCCGCGCTCGCGGCGCGCGCCATGGCGCGGCCCGACAGTGCGGTGATGGCGCTGATCGGCAACGGCGCGCAGGCAGAGTTCCAGGCGCTGGCGTTCCACGCCCTGCTTGGCGTGCGCGAAGTCCGCGCCTACGACATCGACCCCGAAGCCACGGCACGGCTCGCGCGCAACCTTGCGGGCGTGCCGGACTTGTCCATCGTCGCGGTGGAGACCGTGCACGCCGCGCTGGCCGGTGCGGACATCGTCTCGACCGTGACCGCCGACAAGACGCGCGCGACCATCCTGACACCGGACATGGTGCGGCCGGGCGTGCACCTGAACGCCGTGGGCGGCGACTGTCCGGGCAAAACCGAGCTGCATCCGGACATCCTGCGCAAGGCACGCATCGTGGTGGAATACGAACCGCAGACGCGGCTCGAAGGCGAGATCCAGCAGCTCGGATCCGATACGCCGGTCACCGAGCTCTGGCAGGTGCTGTCAGGCCGGATACCCGGGCGCGCGGCCGCGGACGAGGTGACGATTTTCGATTCCGTCGGGTTTGCGCTAGAAGATTATTCGGCGCTGCGCTGGCTGTACGCCGCGGCGCGGGCTCGCCATGCCGGCCGGCATGTGGAACTGGTAGCGATGCCGCCGGATCCGCGCAACCTGTTTGGCTGGATGATGGAAGCGCAGCAGGCGCAGCAGGCGCCGCACGCGACGGCATCGCACGAAGCGGCGCTGGCCTGACCGCGCTGCCGGCTATGCAACAGGAACGGGCCGTGTTCAACCGGCCCGGCCCATCATGAGTTGCGCGCGCAGGAAACCCTTGACCTCCTCAAGCGACGGCGTCTTCAGAAACACCATGATGCCCCAGTGCTGCAGTGCATCGGCCACGCCGTCATAAGCCTGGCGGTTGGTGATGACGGCAAAGATCACGTGCAGGCTCGAGAAGAAGTTCTGCAGCTTCTCGATGGTGGCGGACTCGGCGTCGTTCAGTTCGTCGACGTAGTAGAGCACCACGCGCGGATGCGCGCTGACCGAGGCGATGACGGTGTCGAGCAGGTCATCAACCACCGCCGTGCGCAGTGGCAGTCCCCATTTGCCGAGCTGGCCATGGATACGCTGCGCTTCCTGGTGATTGGGATGGAACACCACGAGGTCCAGCGCGTTGCCATTTGCGGGAGCTTCATGGCCGACGCGGGTCGCGAGCAGCCGGTGCACGGTTTCCTTGTGGATGCGGCGGTGGCCGCCATTGGTCTTCCAGGCACCGAGCTCTCCGCGCTCGACCATCTTCTGTACGGTGCCCAACGATACATTGAGCAGTTTTGCAGCTGTACGCGTGCTGTAGTACGGCTTTTCAGCCAGTTCCGGATCCAGTTTCATCCACTCACCCGTAATCATCCCGGTGACAGTCACGCGCTGCGCGGGAAACCTGCGCCGCACGGCCTGTCGCCGCCTCCCCCTGGTTGACTGACCCTTTTGGCCGGCCCGCTCCCTGGCCGGACTGCAGCTCCTGCTGCTATGGTTGTTCGTTGCTGGCCGGTTTGCCATGCCGGTGCGTATGCGGTCGAACGTGCCGTTGCACTAGCACCTGCGGGACCGTGTTGGCTTTGCGCTCTTGCCGGTCCGCGCTGGCAATGCCGGAACCCAATAATATGCCGGAAAGAGCAGAATTTCACTGGCCTGGAACAATAATCGAGTGGCATTTTTGTTCTTTGACACACATTCTTGCAATTCGCGGCTCTCGACCAAAATCGTGGGCCGTGCTTGCACAGCAGACCTCCGCCATCGCAAGCAGTTCCCCCGGTGTGGAGCGGGTGCCGGCTACAGGCCGTACTTGCGGGTCTTGTCGAACAGCGTAGTCTTGGCCACGCCCAGCGCCTCGCTGGCGCGGCTGAGGTTGCCGTCGTGCCGGCGCAGCGCGTCGGCGATCAGCGCGCGCTCGAACTGCTCGACTGCCTGCGCGAGCGGCAGCGCTTCCGGCGCTGAGGTGCCGTGGCCCGGATCGCAGCCGAGACCGAGCACGTGGCGTTCGGCCAGGTTGCGCAGTTCCCGCACGTTGCCGGGCCAGGGGTAGGCGACCAGCGTGGCCAGTTCGGCTGGCGTGGCCGGCACGGCGTCGCGCCCGAAGCGCAGCGCGGCCTGCGCCACGAAATGCTCGAACAGCAGCGGCACGTCTTCGCGCCGGTCGCGCAGCGCCGGCAGTTCCAGCGTGATGACGTTGAGGCGGTAATAAAGGTCCGAGCGGAACTGCCCTGCGTCGGACAACGCGCGGAGGTCGGCCTTGGTGGCCGCGACCACCCGCGTGTCCACGGGCACGGGTTCGTTCGACCCCAGGCGTTCCACCACGCGTTCCTGCAGGACCCGCAGCAGCTTGATCTGCAGCGGCATCGGCATGCTCTCGATTTCGTCGAGGAACAGCGTGCCGCCTTCGGCGTGCTCGACCTTGCCGATGCGGCGGCGCGCGGCGCCGGTGAATGAGCCCGCCTCATGGCCGAAGATCTCGCTCTCGAACAGCTGTTCGGGGAGGCCGCCGCAGTTGATGGCGACGAAATTGCGCGCATGGCGCCGGCTGGCATCGTGCAGGCAGCGTGCGACCAGTTCCTTGCCGGTACCGGTCTCGCCATGGATCAGCACGTTGGCGGCCGTGTCGGCCAGATCGGCAATCAGCCGGCGCAGGCGTTCGATCGCCGGCGAGCGGCCGATCAGCTGCGCCGCGAGCTTGTCGCGGCCGGCCAGGCGCTCGCGCAGTTCCTCGACTTCAAGCGTCAGACGGCGCTGCTCGAGCGCGCGGCGCGTGGTGTCGACGAGCTGCTCGGGCGAGAACGGCTTTTCGAGGAAATCGTAGGCGCCTTGCTTCATGGCCTGCACGGCCAGGCTCACATCGCCGTGGCCGGTGATCATGATCACCGGGAGCGACGGATCCCGCCCGCGCAGTTCCGCCTGCAAGGCCATGCCATCGATGCCCGGCAGGCGGATGTCGCTGACTACGATGCCGGGCCAGCCCGGCGTGATCTCGCGCAGGGCCGCCTCGGCACTTGCCACGCCTTGCGTGGCGATGCCTTCGAGCCGCAGTGCCTGCTCGCAGCCCAGACGCACGTCGGCGTCGTCTTCGACGATCAGTACAGTCAGTTCAGCCGGCATGTGGGATTTCCTGGCGGACCAAGGGCAGGACCAGCGTGAAGCACGCGCCGCCGTCGGGGTGATTGGACGCGGACAGGCTGCCACCGTTCTCGTTGAGGATGCCTGCCGACAGGGTCAGACCCAGGCCAAGGCCTTCGCCGGCCGGCTTGGTCGTGAAGAACGGCTCGAACAGCTGGGAGAACGCGTCCTCGGACAGGCCTGCGCCGTTGTCGCGCACGGTCAGGTGCGCCATGCTGCCGCTGACATGGGCGTGCAGCGACACCATTGGCTGCGCGCGCCCCGCGACGGCATCGAGCGCATTGCCGACCAGGTTGACCAGCACCTGTTCCAGCCGGTTCGCGTCGCATGCCACCACCAGCCCGGGTTCGATCTCGCGCTGCAGCTGCGGCTGCACGTCTTCGATACGCGTGTTGAGCAGGAACAGTGCGTTATCCACGGCCTGGGCGATGTCCGCCTGGCGCAGGCCGTTGCCGGGCTTGCGCGCAAAGGACTTGAGCGCGCCGGTGATGCGGCCCATGCGCTCGACCAGGCCGATGATCGTGCCGAGGTTGGCGCGGACCGTCTCGTAGTCGCCGCGTTCCAGGAACTTGCCGGTATTGCCCGAGATCGTGCGCAGCGCCGCCAGCGGCTGATTGAGCTCGTGAGCGATGCCGGTCGACATCTGCCCGACCGCTGCGAGCTTGCCCGCTTGCAGCAGGCCGTCCTGAGCCTGGCGCAGCACGGCTTCGGTGCGGATGCGCTCGGCTATCTCGGCCTGCAGGCGCTGGTTGGTGGCCGACAGGTCGCCGGTGCGCTCAGCCACCTTGCGTTCGAGTTCGCTGTTGGCGGCTTCGAGCGCCGCGCGTGCGGCAAGCCGTTCGCCAATGATGCGCCGGCGCACATTCCACGCGGCGCCCAGCAGCAGCACGAAGGCCGTCAGCACGCCGGCCAGCGCGGCGCTGTTCAGCGCTACCACGCGCGCGCCCGACGTGTTGGACAGCAGCGTGAGGTGCCAGTCGGTTCCGGGCAGCGCGGACTGCTGCGCGAGCATCGCCGGACCCTGGCGCAGCCGCACCAGGCGGTCGCTGCCGTTGCCGAGCACGCGGAAGTCCTGCAGCGGCAGCTGGGGCAATGGCGCGCGGTTGTATTGCAGGTCGCGAGCGAACCGAGCGCGTGCCTCGGGCGACAGCGGGCGCAATGCCGCGAGCTTCCACGATGGGTCCGAAGCCAGAATCACCACGCCGTTCTCGTCGGCCAGCAGCATCTGGCTGTCGGCGCCTTGCCAGCGGTTCTCCAGCGGCTCCAGCCCGATCTTGACCACCGCCACGCCGTCGGGGTTGTCACGCTCGCCGAGCGGAGCGGACAGGTAATAGCCCGACTCGCTGCGCGTGGTGCCCACGCCGTAGAAGCGGCCGAGCTGGCCTTCCATGGCGGCGCGGAAGTACGGGCGGAAGCTCAGGTCCTCGCCGAGGTAGCTGTCCGGACGCTGCCAGTTGCTGGTGGCCAGCACCTTGCCGCGGGCGTCGAGCACATAGACCACGCGCGTGCCGGCGCGCGTGTTGAGCGCCGACAGGTAATCATTGGCGCGCGCGACGGCGTCGGCATTGCCGGGCTGGCGCAGCAGCGTGCCGATGCGATCGTCCAGCGTCAGTAATCCGGGAACGTAGTCGTAGTGCGCCAGTTCGCTTTCGAGGGCCTGCGCGTACAGGCGCAGCTGCACCTGCCCGCGCTCGGCCTGGCGCGCCAGCGCCGTGTCGAAGCTGTAGCGGTAGCCGAGCCATCCCGCCAGGCTGACCAGTGCCGCCAGCGCCAGCAGCGCGAGCAACGGCGCGGCGCCGCGCAGGGCGGCGGGGCGGGGAACGGGATGGCCGGGATGGCTGGCAGAGTCGCCGGCAGGGTCACGAAAGGGGTCAGGCTGGCCGGTCATGAAGTGCTGGCTAAGGCAGTGAGGCTGACGATGTGCGGCCCGCGGGAGGCCAGCGGGCGCCTACTTTTACCACACCCGCGCGACGTCAAAACAAAAAAGCCCGGCTGCCTGATCGGCAGCCGGGCTCCGGCGCGTGCCCTGTCGGAACAGGGCGGCTTACTTGCCCGCCAGCACCTGGGCGGGTGCCAGGGCAGGGGCGCTGTCCGCGACGGGTTCATCCTCGTCGGACGGCACGGGCGCGCCGATGGCGCCTTCGCTTTTGGCGACGACAGCCGTGGCAATCGCATTGCCAAGCACATTGGTCACGGTGCGACCCATGTCCAGGACGTGGTCGATGCCGAGCACCAGCAGGATGCCGGCCTCAGGCAGGCCGAACATCGGCAGCACGGCCGCGACCACCACCAGCGAGGCGCGCGGCACGCCGGCGATGCCCTTGCTGGTGACCAGCAGCACCAGCAGCATGGTGATCTGCTGGGTCAGCGACAGATGGATGCCGTACACCTGGGCGACGAACAGCGCCGCGAAGGAGGTGTACATGATCGAGCCGTCCAGGTTGAACGAGTAGCCTAGCGGCAGCACGAAGTTGGTGATGCGTTCCTTGACGCCGAAATGGGTCAGCTGGTCGATGACCTTCGGGTAGGCCGATTCGCTGCTGGCGGTGGCGAAGCCGATCATCAGCGGCGCGCGCACCATCTTGAGCAGGCGGAACACGTCGCGGCCCAGGAAGTAGTAGCCGCCGGCGATCAGCGCCGCCCACAGCAACGCCAGCGCCAGGTACAGGCTCCCCAGCAGCTTGGCATAGACCACCAGCACGCCCAGACCCTGCGCGGTGATGACGGCCGAGATCGCGCCGAACACGCCCACCGGCGCGAACGCCATCACGTAATTGGTGACTTTCAGCATCACCTTGCCGAGGCCTTCAATGGCGTCCAGCACGGGCTTGCCCACGCCGTCCTTGATGGTGCCCAGGGCAAAGCCGAAGAACAGCGAGAACACCACGATCTGCAGGATCTCATTGGTGGCCATGGCCTCCGCGATGCTCTTGGGGAACATGTGCGCGATGAAATCGCGCAGGTTCAGCGACGCGGTTTTCACGCTGGAGGCGGCGTCGGCGGCCGGCAGCGGCAGGTTCATGCCCTGGCCGGGCGTCAGCAGGTTGGCCATCACCAGGCCCAGCAGCAGCGACGTGATCGACGCGCCGATAAACCAGGCCATGGCCTTCATGCCGATGCGGCCGACGGCGCGGCCGTCGCCCATGCTGGCGATGCCGGCGACCAGCGTGGCGAACACCAGCGGCCCGATGATCATCTTGATCATCCGCAGGAACACGTCGGTGAGGATGGACAGATGGTCCGCGATCGATTTGGTGGTGGCAGCGTCCGGCGACAGATTGTGCGCGGCGGTGCCGACCAGCACGCCAAGCAGCATCGCAATGAAGATCAGAGTGGGTAGTCGGTTCAGTTTCATCGTGGGGTCAGGCCGTGCGCCCGGCTTCTTCCGCAAGACGGGAAGAAGCCGGACGGCTGTATTGCGAGATCGGCTCGGCCGGAACGCCATGCCGCCGGTGAGGCGGCTGTCGCGCCGGCGGACGCCGGGGACGTTAGCGGGGCAACAGGCGCCGCATTCGCGCCGGGGCGGCGCGGGCACATCGATGGGCGGGTTCCGTCATATGTCTCCTCCTTGGTTTTTGGCTTGGCTGGCGCGTCCTGAGCGGGCGCCGGCCTTCCTGTTGGCCCTGTCGGCGGCGCTTACATCGCACAAGGCGTGCCAGGACCGCATGCCTGAAAGGGCTCGCTAAGGCTATGAAAACAAAGGAGAAAAAATGTGATTCCGACGCCGGCGTTCGGGCGTCCGGACGATTGTCCTTGCCAGTCGTTCGGGTTTCCGAACGACTGGGCGGTCGGGTCAGACGCCAGGCGCGACGGAGGATCCGTGGGTGCTGACCATTTCGCACTCGGCCAGGTAGGCATCGAGCGGCACGGGGCGGCCGATGGCATACCCCTGCGCGTAATCAACGCCGATCGCGCGCAGCGCGTTCAGCGTGCGCTCGTCTTCGACCCATTCGGCCACGGTCTTGACGCCGAGCCGGTGGCCGATGTCGTTGATGGAACTGACGATCTCGCGGTCGACTATGTTGTCGGCAAGATTGCGGATAAAGCTGCCGTCGATCTTGAGGTAGTCCACCGGGAACTGCTTGAGATAGGCAAACGACGACAGTCCCGAGCCGAAGTCGTCCAGCGCGACGGTACAGCCCGCGCGCCGCATTTCCGTGACCACGCGATTGGCCGCAGCCATGTTGTTGATCAGCGCGGTTTCCGTGATTTCGAGCCGGATGCGGTTCGCGGGCAACGCGGAGTGTTCGAGTTCGGCATGCAGGAAGGGCAGCAGGAAGGGCTCGCCCAGCGAGTTGGCCGACAGGTTGATCGAAACCGACAGGCCCGGCACCGCGCACAGCCGCTCGCCGTATTCGCGCAGCACGTTCCGGATCACCCAGCGGTCCACATGGCCCATCAGGTCATAGCGCTCCGCGGCCGGGATGAAGGCGCCGGGCATGACCATCTCGCCGTGTTCGTCTACCATGCGCACGAGGATCTCGACATGGCGTTCGTCGCGCGGGTCGCCGCAATGGTGCTGCAGGGCGCGGATTTCCTGCGCGAACAGGCGGAAGTGGTTGCCTTCCAGCGCAGTGTGGATGCCCGCGGCAATCTCGAGTTCGCGATGGTGGCGGCGCGCATCGCTCTCGTCGCGGCGATACACCGATACCCGGCTGCGGCCCGCAGCCTTGGCGGCATAGCAGGCCACGTCGGCGCGGCTCATCAGTTCGCCGACTGGCGGCACGTCCTGGTCGATCGCGGCAATGCCGATGCTCGCGCCCACGTCGTACACGCGGCCGTCCCATGGAAAGCGCCGGCTGCGGATGGCGTCGATGACACCGTGGCCGATGGTTTCGGCCTGGTCGACGGTACAGTCCTTGAGCAGCAGCCCGAATTCGTCGCCGCCGAGGCGCGCGAGCAGGTCGTCGGGGCGCACGTGGTTGCGGATCAGGTAGCCCAGCTCGCGCAGCAGGATGTCACCGGCGCCGTGCCCGGCCGTATCGTTGACGATCTTGAAGCGGTCCAGGTCGATGAAGCACAGCGCGCCGTGATGGCCCTGCGTGCGCGCCGCGTCGCAAGCTTCGCGCAGCCGCTTTTCGAACCACGTGCGGTTGGGCAGGCCGGTGAGCGCGTCGTGCATGGCCGAATGGGCGAGCTCGCGCTGCATCGCGCGCGCTGTGGTGATGTCCTGGAACACCAGCACCGCACCCAGCACAGTGCCGGTGGCGGTGAGCACCGGGGCGGCGGAGTCCTGCACGTCGTGGCGCTCGCCGGTCAGGCTCTGCAGCACCGCGCCTTCCTGCAGGTAGGCCGGCGTGAGCGTCTGCAGGCACGCTTCGACCGGACTCGGGATGGGCAGCCCCGTGACTTCATCGACGATGCGGAACACGCGTTCCAGCGGCAGCCCGCTCGCGCTCGCCATGGTCCAGCCTGTGAGCTGTTCGGCGATCGGGTTCATGAAGGTCACGCGCATGCCGGCGTCCGTGCAGATCACCGCGTCGCCGATCGACTGCAGCGTGATGTGCAGCCGCTCCTTCTCCTCGAACAGCGCCTCGGTCAGGCGGCGTTGCTCGGTGATGTCCCAGTTGGTGCCCACCAGCGCCAGCGCGGTGCCGTCGCCGCTGCGCGTGACATTGGCCAGGGCGCGCACGTGCCGGACCTGGCCATCGGGCCGCACCACGCGGTATTCGGTGTCGAATGGCTTGTCGCCGCGGATCGCGCGGCGCATCTCGCCATTCACGCGGCCCACGTCTTCGGGGTGGAGCATGGCAATCCACTGCGCGATCACCGGCGCGCCGTTCGCGGCGTCGGTGCCGTGCAGCGCATGCATGCGCGCATCCCAGGTGATGCCGGAACTGGTGAAGTCCCATTCCCAGATGCCGACGCCGCCGGCCTCCACCGCGAGCTGCGTGCGGCGCGAGAGCTGCTCGAATTGCTGCTGCGCGAGCTTGCGCGTGTGGATGTCCTCGATCTGCGCGATGAAATGCAGCGGGTGCCCGCTTTGCTGGTCGCGCACCAGCGACACGGCCAGTAGTGCCCAGCGGTACTCGCCGTCCTGGTGCAGGAAGCGCTTTTCCAGGCGGTACGACTCGATCTCGCCAGCCAGCAGCCGCTGCATCTGGCCCAGGTCGGCATCGAGATCGTCGGGATGCGTGATGTCCTGGAAGCGCTGCTGGCGCAGTTCGGCCGCGCTGTAGCCGAGCAGTTCGGACAGCGAGCGGTTCACGGTCTGCCAGCGGCCGTCCAGACCCGTCAGCGCCATGCCGATGGCGGAATGCTCCATGGCCAGGCGGAAGCGCTGGTCGCTGCTGTGCAGATTGGCGCGGCCGGCGCGGTTCTGCTCGGCCAGGTAGGCAATGCAGACCGGGAACACCATGATCAGCGCCGCCGACAGCGGTACCGACTGCTGCAGGTGCGCCGCCACCGCGGCCAGCTCCATGGTCAGTGTGGCCATCAACGTCAGCAGGGCGGTGCCGAACGGGTTGGCGAACATGGCTGCCAGCACCAGCGGCAGTGACATGGCGACGAACGGGTCATGGCCCTGCCACAGCGCAAATACGCCAATGGCCAGGCACAGCGCCAGCAGGCCCGCCTGGGGCATCAGCATGGAGCGCGAAAACGTCGCGCGCACGCGCGCGCTGGTGATGGTCAGCGCCAGCGGCAGCACCACCACCATGCCCAGCGCGCCCGCCTGCCACCAGGCCCACCAGATACTGGCAAAGCGCGTGTCGCCCAGCCACGTCAGCCCCGCCGCGCCGGCCGTGGCGCCCAGCGCGGGCCCAAGCACGCCGGCTACGCCAAGCGTGAGCGCGAAATTGCCGAGCGGAGCCAGCCGCTCCGCGCCGGCATGGGCGGCGACAAAGCGCAGCAGCCGCGCGGAACAGGCGACTTCGAACAGGTTCGCGCCGGCCAGTAGCACGGCGGTGCCCGGCCCGTCGACGAACAGGCCGTTGGCCGCCAGGTTGCCGCCGACCATGCTGGCCAGCAGCCACGGCGCTTCCGCGCGCGGCCGGTACAGCACCAGGCCCAGGCAGAACGCGTTGGGCAACCACAGCGTGGCCACGCTGCCGGGCAGGCGCGCCAGCCAGATACCGAGCGCGGCCAGCGCGAAGTAGCCGATGCCGCAGATCAGCATGGGCAGCCAGCGGCGCAGCGGGGCGCCAATGGAGGGAGCGGCCGTATCGACCGGATGGGGCGTCATGGACGGTTCAGCAGGCAGTGCGGAGGTTCAACGTCGTGAGGGCGGACCGTGGCCCAGCGTAGCGCCACTGTATCGGTTCAGGGTCGGGCGGCAGCGCCGGGACAGCAGGCAGGTACCGTGCCTGTTGCCACTGGTGCTGGCAGGTTTTTTTTGGTATGGCGCGAAGTCTGGCATGGGCCCCAAGGTCGTCGCGGCGATGACCTCACGGGTAATCGCACCGCCGCCGGGGCGCGGCCATTATGCATCCATGGCAGCCCGCCATCGTTTCCGTCCCGGTCTTAACCTGCCCCACTTTAGGAGTATGCAATGTCCGCAACGACCCCCGCCGCCCACGTCGCCCGTGCCAACGACCCGAGCACGCTGGCCGACCGCTACCTGGCCGCCTGGAACGAGACCGATGCCGCGCGCCGGCGCGAGCTGATCGCGCTGGCCTGGACCGAATCGGCAACCTATGTCGACCCGCTCATGCGCGGCGACGGCCATGCCGGCATCGACGCCATGATCGCCGGCGTGCAGTCGCGCTTTCCGGGGTTCCGCTTCCGACGCGTCACGCCCGTGGACGCGCACGGCCCGCATCTGCGCTTTACCTGGGAGCTGGGCCCGGACGGCGACGCCGCACTGGTGGTCGGCACGGATTTCGCCACGGTCGGCGCCGACGGCCGGCTGCAGAGCATGACCGGCTTTATCGATCGCGCGCCGCAAGGGTTGGGCTGACCCGCGCGTCGCCCCGTTCAAGTGTGCCTTTCCCCACAGACACGGCGGTGCCGGCCGGCTGGAATCGGAGACGTCTGCGCCGCATGGGCGGCGCGATCTCCGCACGGGGGAAGGCAGCATGGCTCGTTATCTGCGTATGGCGGCCTGGTCGCTGGCCGGGGCGGTCGTGGCCGCGGCCGGGGTCGTCTATGGCGCCTTCCTGATCGGCGATCAGAAGGCCGGCCGCACCATCGACGTCAGGGTGGCGCCGGTGGCCTACCGTGAAGACGCGGCCAGCATCGCCCACGGCAAGTATCTGTTCGAATCGCGCGGCTGCATGGAGTGTCACGGCGCCGCGGCTGGCGGGAAACAGGTCTTTGACGATCCCGGTGGTCTGCAGGTCCGTGCGCCAGACCTGACGCGCGGCAACCCGGAGATTGCGCACTACCAGCCGATCGACTGGGTCCGCAGCATCCGCCACGGCGTGTCGCCTTCCGGCCGGCCGCTGCTGGTCATGCCCAGCGAGGACTACAACCGGCTCAGCGACGAAGACCTGGCCGCACTGGTGGCGTATCTGCGCAGCCTGCCGCCGGGTCTCGGCGCGCCCGCCGAAATCCGCATGCCGTGGTTCGTGCGCGCCATGTACGGCGCCGGCTTCATCCGCGATGCGGCGTCCAAGATCGACCACAAGCTGCCGCCGTCGCCGGCAGTCGTGCCGTCGGTGACCGCTCAGTACGGCGGTTACGTGGCCAATGCCTGCCTCGGCTGCCACCGCGCGGACCTGCGTGGCGGCAAGATCCCCGGCGCGCCGCCCGACTGGCCGCCCGCGGCCGACCTGCGTCCCGTTTCCGGCGGCGCGATGGCGCGCTACGACAAGGCCGCCGCCTTTATCGCCATGATGCGCAGCGGCAAGCGGCCCGACGGATCGGCCATCAGTACCGTGATGCCGTTCGATTCCTTTGGCCGCATGAACGACACCGACCTGACCGCGCTGTACCTGTACCTGGCCAGCCTGCGCAGCTGAATGCTCAGCCTTGCCGGCGCGCCCAGCGCCGGCCGGCGGCGATGCCGGGCAGCTCGACCCAGCGGTGCAGCAGCATCGCGAGCAATAGTGCCAGCGCCGCGTCGATGGCGAAGCGCGCAAGCTGCAACCCGTACTGGTCGGGCGCGAGTTCCGGCATCAATCGCTTGATGCCTTCGATCACTGTCGGATGGACCAGGTACAGCGCGTAGGACAGCTCGCCGAGCCACACCAGCGCTCGCGGCACGCGCAGCAGGCCCGTGTGTTCGGCCGCGACGGCGCCTGCAAGCAAGGCGGCGGCAGGCAGCCCACGGCCGGCCAGGCTGAAATCGGGGCCGACCAGCGGGAGTGATGCCAGGAACCAGCCGGTGCCGACGGTCAGCATGGCCCACGCCACGCGGCGAGACAGCCGATGGCGCCAGGCCGCATACGCCCACGCGAGCAGGCAGCCAAGCACGAACTCCAGCACGAGCGGGTTGCTTGCCATCGCCATCCACGGCCACGTGAACGGGTAGCCCTGCGCGGGATCGGCGACCGGCGCGCCGAAGCGCCACCATGGCAGCGCCAGCGTGAAGACGGCGAACAGCGCCAGCACCACCCATAGCGCGCGCCGGCCCGCCAGCCACAGTCCCAGCGCGAACGCCCCATAGAACGCCATCTCGTAGTTAAGCGACCAGCCCACATACAACGCCGGATAGCCGTAGTACGGCGCATGCGCGGTGCTGGTGGGAACGAACGCGAGCGAGGCCGCGAATACCGCCGGGGTGACCGGGTTCAGCAACAGCGCATGGATGGCCGACATGGTCCAGTACGGCGGCGCCAGCCGGCAGCAGCGCCGGATCACGAAGCTGACCGGCGTCTCGGGCTGCGGGCGCGCCAGCACCGCGACCCACGCGATGATGAAGCCGCTGATGACGAAGAACACGTCAACGCCCACATGGCCGCGCTTGATGATGTTCGCGGTGATCCAGCCGAGCACGGGCGTCTGCGCTGTGCCCAGCGTCAGACCGGAGTGGTAGAGCACCACGTACGCGGCAGCCAGGCCGCGCAGAGCCTGGATGCTGTCGAGCGTAGCGACGGCGCGCTCGCGGGAATCTGGAATAGTCGTTGTCACTGTTGCTGCGGCAGCGGGCCGGAGCCCTGATCTTCAGACTGACCGCGTCCCATTGCACAAAGTTCGTGCATGGAGCGCGCCCCGCGCCGGCATCCGGCAAGGTGACCGGAATTGCACTATGCTCATTTGTCCGCGGCGGCAGGCTATTGTCCGCTTCTGTGGCGTGTGAACAAGAACATCGGGCAATGTACCCAAGGAGTGTCCTCCCCATGACAACCCTCAATATCAACGGCAAGGCCCAGGAAGTCGACGCGGATCCGTCCACGCCGCTACTGTGGGCCCTGCGCGACAACCTTGACCTGACCGGGACCAAATTCGGCTGCGGCATGGCCGCGTGCGGCGCCTGCACGGTCCATATCAACGGCCAGGCCACGCGCAGCTGCGTGACGCCGATCTCGGCCGCGGCCGGCGCGCGCATTACTACGATCGAAGGCGTGAGCGGCGACAAAGTCGGGCGCGCTGTACTCGATGCATGGATCAAGCATGACGTGGCCCAGTGCGGCTACTGCCAGAACGGGCAGGTCATGAGTGCCGTGGGCCTGCTGCGGAACAAGCCGAAACCCACCGACGCCGACATCGACCAGGCCATGGCCGGAAACCTGTGCCGCTGCGGCACCTACCAACGCATCCGGGCCGCGATCAAAGACGCGGCCCGCGCGCTGGCCTGAGCGGAGGTGCCTGACATGCGTATTCGTGGACTCGAAGCACTCGCCGGCGCCAGCAGCGCGCAGGGAAGCAATACTGGCAGCGCCGGTGATCACGGCGTGGCAACGCTGAATCGCCGCAGCTTCCTCAAGCTGACCGGCCTGGCCGGCGGCGGCCTTGCACTGGGCGTGACGCCGCTTGCGCAGGCGCAAGAAGGCGGCGCACCGAAGGCGCCGCCTTCGGCGCCACAGGCGTTCGTGGTGATTTCGCCGGACAACACGGTAACCATCGCGGTGAACCGGCTGGAGTTCGGCCAGGGCGTACACACGGCGCTGCCCATGGCGCTTGCCGAAGAGCTGGATGTCGACTGGCGCAACGTGCGCGCAGCGCTCGCGCCCGCCGGTGATGCGTACAAGGACCCGGGCTTCGGCATGCAGATGACCGGCGGTTCCACGGCCATCAACCATTCCTTCCAGCAATATCGTGAGCTGGGCGCGCGTGCCCGCGCCATGCTGGTCACGGCTGCGGCGCAGCAGTGGAAAGTGGATCCCGCAAGCTGCAAGGTCGAGCAGGGCGTGGTGACCTCGGGCAGCCAGCGTGCCACCTTCGGCGAACTGGCCCCGGCGGCCATGGAACTGCCCGTACCGAAAGACGTGCGCCTGAAGGACCCTTCGCAATTCCGGCTGATCGGCAAGCCGACGCCGCGGCTCGATGCGCGCAGCAAGCTCGAAGGCAAGCCCGCCTTCGGTATCGACACGCGCCTGAAGGACATGATGGTGGCCGTGGTGGCGCGTCCACCGCGCTTTGGCGGGAAGGTCAAGTCGTTCAATGCCGACAAGGCGCGCGCGATCAAGGGTGTCAGCGACGTGATGCTGGTACCGGTCGATCGCGGCGGCACCGGCGTGGCCGTGGTCGCTGACGGCTACTGGCCCGCGAAGCAGGCGCGCGATGCGCTGCAAATCGAATGGGAGGATGCCGGCTCGAAGGTGTCGACGCAGGCCCTGTTCGAGGAGTACGCGAAGCTCGCCGCCCAGCCCGGCACCGTGGCGCGCGCCGGCGAAGGCGATGTGGCCGCAGCCGTGAATGGCGCGGCGCGCAAGATCGACGCCGAGTACCGCTTCCCGTATCTGGCCCATGCGCCGATGGAGCCGCTGAACTGCACGCTGCAGCCGGAAGTGCTGGCGAACAAGGTGCAGAGCGTCAAGGTGTGGGTCGGCTCGCAGTTCCAGACCGTGGACCAGGCCGCCATCGCGCGCGTGCTCGAGCTGAGCCCGGACAAGGTGACACTCAACACCATGATGGCAGGTGGCGGCTTCGGCCGCCGCGCGGTGCCCACGTCGGACTACCTCGTGGAAGCCGCCAACGTGCTGCGCACCTGGGTGGCGAACGGCCACACCGAGCCGCTCAAGATCGTGTGGAGCCGCGAGGACGATATCCGCGGCGGCTACTACCGGCCGCTCCACGTGCACCGCGCACGTATCGGCCTGGATGCGCAGGGCAAAGTGGTGGGCTGGCAGCACACCATCGTCGGCCAGTCGATCCTGAAGGGCACGCCGTTCGAGCCGTTCATGGTCAAGAACGGCGTGGACGCGACCATGAGCGAAGGCCTGGTCGAGAATGACTACAACCTGCCGATGCGGCTTGCGGTGCATCACCCGCAGGTCGATGTGCCGGTGCTGTGGTGGCGCTCGGTCGGCAACACGCACACGGCCTACGTCAAGGAAACGCTGGTCGACGAAATGGCCGCGGCCGCGAAGCAGGACCCCGTGGCCTTCCGCCTGGCGCGGCTCGACGAAAGCAAGCACGCGCGCCATCGCGCCGCGCTGCAGCTCGCGGTGCAGAAGTCGGGCTATGGCAAGCGCAAGCTGCCCAAGGGGCAAGCGTGGGGCGTGGCGGTGCATGAGTCGTTCAACTCGGTGGTGGCCTATGTGGCGGAGGTTTCGCTCGTCAAGGGCGAGCCGCGCGTGCATCGCGTGACTGCCGGCGTGCATGCCAACCGCGTGGTCAATCCCTTGTCGGCTGAGGCGCAGATCCAGGGCGCCTGCGTCTTCGGGCTGGCGATGACGCGGCCCGGGTTCGCCATCGAGATCGAGAACGGCGTGGTGAAGAACAGCAACTTCCCTGACTATCCGCCGCCGCGCATCACCGATGCGCCCGTGGTGGACGTGTTCTTCGTGCCATCGCAGGACCCGCCCACGGGTCTTGGCGAACCGGGCGTGCCGCCGATCGCCCCGGCCGTCGCCAACGCGCTGTTCGTGCTCACGGGCAAGCGCCAGCGCCAGCTGCCGTTCGTGCTGACCTGAGCGCGCCCCGCGCCGGAGGAGCATGCCGCCTCCGGCGCTTCCGGGCCTCGCTGCCTGGACGCCCGCGCCAACACCAGCGGCGCGGGCTGCGCATCACCCGTCTGCGGGCGGGACGGCTGCGTGTTGTAATCGCGCAGCCGGGGTGGAGCCCTATTGCCTTTGCGGGCAGCCCCGCGTAGAACGGGAAAAATCAGCCAGGGCGGCGCGCCCGCCCGAATAACCCGAGGGGTGGCCATGGAGACCCAGGAAAGCGCGCTGACAATGGCGCTGATGACCGAACCGGCGCGCGTGAAGATCTGCCGGGCGCTCTTGCAGGCAGGCGAAGAGGGGCTGCCCGCGACGGACCTCGCGCAACTGGCGGGGCTGCCGATCAAGCGTGCGGGCCACATGTTCGAGGAAATGCTGCAGGCCGACCTGATCGTGCTGTCAATCCGCGACCGGCGCGTCTGCTACGTGCTCAAGGCCAGGCTGGCGGTGAGCGCAGCGCTCGGTTATATCGACGCGAGCGGCCTGGCCGACTAGCACCGTCCGGCGGCACGCATCACCACCGCGATGCGCGCGCGACCGGCCGGCTATTTACCGACTTCCTTCAGCGCGCGTGCGCGCGTGTCCTCCATGTCCTGCGCCAGCCGGTACGCAGCGTAGTACTTGTAGATGTTGCGCACATAGGTCGTGGTCTCGATGCCGATCTTCTCGGCCACGACAATCTCCACATTGTTGAACCACTGGTCCGGATCCAGCCCGCGCGCCGCGGCTTCCGTGCGCATCTTCGCGATATTGCCCGGGCCCGCGTTATAGCTGGCGAATGCAAAGAGCGGCCGGTTGGATTCCGAGAAGCGCGCATCGGGGAAATACCGCGTCATCAGCTGGTCCATGTATTTGGTGCCAGCGTGGATGTTTGATTCGGGCTCCTGGATATTGCCCACATTGAGTTGCTTGCCGGTGGCTGGCATGACCTGCATGATGCCGATGGCGCCCACGTGGCTGCGCGCCTTCTGGTTCAGCTGCGATTCCTGGAAGCCCTGCGCTGCCAGCATCAACGGATCGAAGCTGTAGTCCTTGCCGTATTTCTGGAAGAAGGCAATGGTCTGCTCGAAGCGCTTGTACTCGGCGTCGTTGGTATTGTTCCGGATCTGCCGGACACTCTTCATCATCTGCTTGAGCCGGTATTCGGCGACGCCCTGCTTCTTCAGGTAGTTCACGTAGAAATCGTCCAGCGCCTGGCGCATCTGCGGGCTGTCCTTGCGGTAGGCCCAGCCGACATAGCCTTGCGCGCGGACGACGAGGTCATTGTGTACCTTGATGTTGGGCAGGATCTGCGCCCACATCGCGGCCTTCCAGTCATCCACCACGAGGATGGGCAGCAAGCCGGCATTGGCCATCTCCATCGCGTCTTCGTCTTCCAGCGCATCGGGCAGCAGCACCAGGCGCATGGGTGCCTTGCCGGCCTTGCGCAACTGGTCATTGAGCGCCGTGAGGCTTTCGTAGTAGCTGCTGGCGCGCCGTACATGCACCGTCTTGCCGGACAAGTCGTCCAGACTGGCCAGGGCAGGCGCCTTCGAACCGGTCACGATCAGTTCGCGCACCGGCTTGCGGTCGCGCGGCGCCGAGAAGTCGGCAACCTTCAGACGTTCGTCGGTCGCTGTCAGGTTGCCGGCCGCAATGTCGCCCAGTCCGGCGGCCAGGTCGGGCAGCAGGCGGTCACGCGTCGTGGGAATGACGATGACCGTGAGCGGCCGCTTGCCGAGGCGGCTGGCGTAGGTCTTGTTCAGATAGCGCTCGAAGTCCCGCACCAGTCCGGCGGTCAGGCCGCATTCACGGCCCTTGTCGCTGAAATACAGCGTACGGCTGTATGGCACCAGGACGCGGATGACGCGGCGATCGAGCATCGCGTCGAAATCGCCTTTCCAGGGTTTGTTGCCCAGGTTGAGCCGGCGTACGGCTGCGGAATCTGCTTTGGCCGGGGCGACAGCCACGGGTGCCGAGGCGGGAGTGGGCTTTTGCTGCGCGGCGGCAATCGGGCCGAAGAGGCATGCAGCGCCCACCAGGCCTTGCACAAGGAGGCCTGGCAGCGTGGGCGGCAAGCGGAAAGCGGGCATCTCGCGCAGCGCCGCTGCCGGATTGCCTGCGGCGCATGCTCATTGAGTCTAGCGCGGATACGGCACGGTACAAGCCGTGCGTAAGCCCGCCGGCGAAGGTCAGAACTGGCGGCGGCTTGCCAGCCTGCCGCCAGCGACGAGGTAGCGATTTGCTACTGGCTACTGGCTACTCGCTACTGCTTTGGCGCAGTGAGTTCCTGACGCGCCGTGCTGTCCGCAGCCTGGTTTTCCGCCTTGCGTTCTTGCTTGGCGGCCTTCACGTCCTGCTTGTACTCGCCCTTGGCGGCCTTCTTGGTGGCCTTGTACTCATCGGCCGCCTTCTTGCGGGCTTCGCGGCGTTCCACCAGCGGGTCCTTCGGTGGTTCGATCTGCTGCGTCATGGCAGGGGGGACGCCTTGCGCGCCAGCGGGGGCGGCCGGAGTGGCCGGAGTAGCGGGGATGGCCGGAGTGGCGGGCGTGGCCGATGTGGCGGGCGCAGTGGGAGTCTGGGCAAAGGCAACGGCACAACTCAGACCGGCCAGGACCGCGGCGAGTGCGCCGGCCACATGGGTCGGACGGACGGGCTTTTTCAGATCCATTTGGAACCTCATCAGGGTTGTTGTCGGAATCGCCACGGTCGCTTGCCGGCTTAAGCGCATATCTCACCTGGCTAGCGGAGCGGCGGGCGTAGGGTTCAATCTAATGGCCGGGGTGGGTGGGCGATGTCGGGGTTACGCCGAATGGGGTGGGGAGGATGTCTTACAGCGACCCAGAGGGCGCCTATCGCGAATGGCTGATCGGGTTCCCTTCATTGAAGGGATGCCTTGGCGCGGCCGGGCATGCTTGGCGCCGACCAATGACGACGAAGGCATGATTCCCCCGGCAGACTTTATGTGCATGATTGGGCGCGCGGAGGGGTGGGCGGATTGGTGCTTAGGTCGCGGATGCCCGGTGTCGAGATTCATTCAATGCTGAACTGCCGCGGACGCGGACACGCCGTTTCCGGGCGATTGACTCATTGAGTGTCGTACCGTTGCTTTACACAACTTTGAACTTTACGGCGTGTGCTTCATTCAATTCTGAACTATCCGGCCAAGCGGCAAGGAATCGTGGTGGACCATCGCCAATGTACAAAGCAAAGTACACTGGAGCAGCCATGATTGATCTGAATATGTTGGATACTGCCTCGCCTGCCGAGGAGGAGCAATTCTTCGCCATCTTTGAGCGCATGCTTGCCAATGATGATGGCGAGGAGGCCGCACGCCACCTGAGAGAAGGTCGTGCCATCTTCATATCGGATCCGCGCTACCCTGGCCGCGCGGTACGCGAACATCCAGACGGCAGGCGGGAGCTGATGCGACTTGAGATAGACAGCGGCCAGTTGGTGGTAGAGCGAGCCATCTGACATTTCCGCGACCGCGGTTTGCTTCTTTTAGTCAAAGGGCAGTATCGTGCACAGATGCTGGTGAGGCAAGATGCCGGGAAGCCCTTCTCCGGGCCCCTCGAATGTTCCAGTTGGTTCTGCCGGCTGACTCCAGTGGGGATTTAGTGGTCTTGGGAGCACTGATGGATCTTGTGGGAAATCAGACCATGCCTAAGTCGAATAAGAAACGGCCCCCAGCGAAGCTTTCTCCATTTGCCCAAGCGCGCGCGCAGGCTGACTTCCTGTTGGGCATTGCCTCTTCGAAGGAAGTGTCCAGTCTCAAGATAGTGCGCATTGGGCGCCGCAAGAAGCGACTGGACGAAGTAAAAGCCGAATTGAACGCGGCGCGCGCCCGCGTCGAGGCGCAGTTTGCTCAGCGGAACACGGAGACAGACGCTATCCGTCAGCGCATTAGCTCGGCTCCGCGGCAAGATGTTGAATTGCCATTCAACGTAATGGCAGGGGAGCGTCGGTAACTTCCAGCACTGTCTTCGGCAGCCTATCAAACGGATTGGCGTATAGACCGATTCGGCCGATGAAGCAAAGGCGAATGGCTGCTTCGGGGAATCGACGTGTTGCGTCACTAGAGACGGAATCACGGGACTCTATGGTGTCGCGTCGATGCTAGCCTCAGTGCTATGGGGAAACAGTCGATCTAAGGCCCGGGGGGCGAGTTCAATCGCTCCTCCGGGTCGTTGGATCGTTGGAGGATTCCTGGTATCCGACCTACGCAGCAGTGTCCTCGGTGAGAGGGTGAGTTCTTGCCCATAGCATGCATCCACCTGAATGCGATCTAATTATCCAACTCGGCATTCCCTCCTTACCTCTACGTGGGCGGCGCCTCATCAGTCGCGCAATTGGAGAGAATTTTTTCGACTTCCTTCAACTGGCGTCTAAAGTCGGCGTGGAGGTAAGCCGCTGTAGACGCCAGACTGAAATGTCCAAGATTGGCCCCTATGAATTCGGCCGGCGTTTCCGCTTCGGCCGCGTGGCATCCGTGTGTATGGCGCAACCAGTGCACGCTGGCCCGGCGCAGCTGCGGGCTACCGCTGGTGCCCTCCTTTGTGCGCGCATCAAAGGCCCGCGTAAAGATGCTCTTGTAGAGTGCAGCCACTGCGCCGTGGGTAAGCGGAGTATCGCCTGAAAGCGACGCCAGGAGCGGCGCTTCGGCCGGCCATGACGCAGGCGCGGCGCTTAGCCCACGACTGGTCAGATATACGACCAACGCGTCGAAGAGCGCTGGTGGGAACGGCTCATACCGTATCCTTTGTCGCCTTCCCACTACCTTAAGCATCCAGGCACCCTGCTGAGTGCCATCGAATGCGCAGTGCTGTAGGTCCCCCAGGCGAGCGCACGTAAGCTCGGCGAGGCGTAGGCCGGTACCATAGGCGAGCCATAGCGCGAATCGCGCACGCGGGCGAGCTTCCTCCGGAACTGCAGGCAGGCCGTGGTTCAGAAGTTCGCTCCACTGCTGGCGGCTAAAACTACGCTTCCGCGGGTCCTTCACGGCGGCTAGAGGTTTGGGGACCCCATCAAACGGGTTGGTGTAGAGGTAGCGCTGACGCGCGAGCCACGCGCACATACTGCTGAGTATCGCAAATGACGTAGCTTGGCTGGCCGTTGAAAGCGGTCCGTCGAATGGACGCCAGTCAGCGTGCCAGCGCGGTATCCGTCGCGTGGCGATCCAGCGCTCGGATGGCTGCGGATCAGCGAGGAATTTGACATAGGCGGCCACATCGCCAGTCGTTAGTGATGACAGGGGCTTTCGTCGCTCAATGATTGCCCACTGCAGGAAGCGCTCCGCTTCTTTCCGCCGCGCACGCTGGGTGTGGGCGCTGGTTCCTTCAAGGGCTGCCCAGAGCTGGATAGCGTCGTAGTCGTTGCTTGCGCCGATTCGGTTCAGTTCTGCTGGCGCGCGGTTGGAGCCGGCGGTACCATCGAGCGCGGCCGGAGGCCGGTAGTATTCCAATGGTGCCACGCCCGTGTTAGGGGTACGTTGTGCGGCCAATTCCGTCGGGCCAAGGCTACGCTGGGGCCGACGTGCGACGAGTGTGAGGGAGCGCTCAATGGTGTCAGCATGCCGGTCTAGCCAGCAGACGAGGCGCTGAGCGGTTTTCTCGCCTAACCGTGGCACCCGCTTGAACCAGAGATACCCGTGCAAATTGATGTAGTCGACTAGCTCGCCCACCGTATTGAGGGAAGCTTTTGCAAGTCGCTCCGCCACGCGCGGACCAATCCACTCGACCCAGCCAGCCAGTCGATGCCGTGCTAACGGCGACTCGGCGAGCACCTTGGCCAATTCATTTAGGGCGGTAAACTGACGCCGCCGTATGTCCGATTGTCGGCGAGTGCGGCGTACAGCATCGTCATCTTGCGAAATGGGGTCATACGCTTCGCGATAGCAGATAAGCAAATCCATTTCGCCGAGCACCCCATCCGGATCAAAGCGCGCGCGGAATTCATCTAACGTTGGTAGCCCTTTGGCCCCGGGCGGGGCGGAATGCGAACTATGACGCGACTCTCGCAGCAGCTTTACCGTCTTGTGTCGCCCCAAGCGCGCAGCCGCCATCGAAATTTCGTCACGAATGGCGCGCAGTGCCTCGCGGGGAGACGCGACCTCCGCCGGCTCTAAGTATCGGTCGACCAGTTCTTCTATTGGCAAGCCTTCCAGGTACCCGCGATAGACTGCGAAATGCTGCTGACACAGCCTTCGCCGGACGCCATCCGGTACGATGCTCTGTGGGGTCTCATGGTCGCTCTGGCATTCGACCGGCAGTTGCCTGTTACCATTCTCCGATCCCATTGAGGCGACTAGTGGAAGAAGCGTTTGAGGGGACATGTGGCCTCCATCTCAGACGTTGGGTAGTGTGCTAGTGGAGCGGCGGCAGTCAAAGACGATCTTTGAACGTTCTTGCAGGGCACCCTTGGTAAAGCGAGCTGGCATTCCAGCATGCTTCCAGCAACTGCGAGCCACTTCGCTTCCTCCGCTTTCTCCCCACCCCGCAAAGACTTTTGAATGTCACCTTCCTATTTCCTAGGAAGTGGTAAGCGGAAACCAGGCGTGACATTAAGTAACTAAATCGATTCTGCTCCACGTATTCGCTACAAGCGTCCACCGTTGTAGCGGAGTCGGCGAGATACGATTTATAAAAATTGATATACGAATCGACCGTATAGTCACCGTTGAAGTAATTTTGTCTTTCGAGGTCGTAAGCCTCTGTGACTCTATTTTCAAGTTCCGCAGCGGTGTAAGAACGCTTTTTGGAAGTCCATGTGGCGAGCCAGTGCGTTTTATATTCGTTGATCGATGAATGATTTTCTCGTAGCCATATAAGAAACTCCAGTGGAACCATCACACGAAGGCCGCTAAGGGTTAAGGATCCACTGCGCAAGGCAGATAATATCGCATACTGCAGGCTGGTTTGATTCTTGCTGAATGCGATGGTGGAATCCACCTGCCTTGATTCAACTACCATTGACAACTTACACTCGGGACACTGGCCGATCCCTGGAAGCCTCTTCCGCGCACGGTCCCGCGATGAAGTGGCGCAGTGAAGGGGTGCTCCGCAATGCGGGCATCCGTGGAGCAAGGGTGCCAGGTGATCGGGGCAGACCATCCAGTCCCTGAGCCGCCAGCCGTTCCGCAAGTATGGAATGGGATCGCTAGCAAGACACTCCGGACAATATCGATATGACGGCGCCTTATCATTGTCGAAAGTCAGTAGCTTCTTTAACGCTGGGTGCAATTGAACGGCGTGAAATGAATCGGACAGCTCCCGTAGGCGCTTCGGAGAAACACACGTACCAGATCCGATTCGGCATATATGATCCCGATCCGCCGTGATATCGGGATCGCGAACTGGATTCATCCCGAGAGAGGCCGTGAGATCTTTGTAGCTAATGTCATGAAACTGGCAGACACGGACAATCCAGGAGGATGCGGATTCGTCGGGAAACGGGTATGGAACACAAAGAATGCTAAGGGATCGGGTCATGATCATCCTCGAACAAGGAAAGCTGGCGATTCTTCCTGATCAATCTAGGTATGGACGGGGAAGCGGAGAGTTCTTGTAGACGGGAGGCGAGAGAAGAGATCAGCGTTGCGTCGGCTGGTGTACTGACATCATCGTAAAGATTGCAAAGGGCCTTGCCGACGAGCCGCATTCGTCGTGCAGGGTACGAACTGGAGATTGCCGCCGACAGTCGGTCGTAAGCCAGGCACGCCACGACACCCGCATCGACGGTCTGCAGTCTTCGATTAGTACTCTTCGGGTGCTCATCAATTTGCAGGTCGTCCACGATTCCGAAAATCCAGATCAGTCGGACAAACGTGTCGATCGTCACGTTGTCAAAGCCCTCCGGGAAGGCGTGGATAGGCGGCGCAGACACGTCAACGTCACCAGATCCAAGCAAGTACTCGATTTGGCCGCTTACCGACAACTCGCGAGTGTCCGCTGGTCTTGCCCCCTGATGTTCGTCCGTCAGTCGTAGTCCGCATTCACAAAGATCGATGCTAGGTCGTCTCCATAGGATTGGTCGCGAGCACACGCATCGATCAATGAGGCGAACCCCATGAAAGACGCATGCAGTCAAGAGCGAAATGGACCACGCAGCGCGAGCTCGACCATGACGTCCCACGCAAACTGGACAAAGTTGGGGGCGGGCCTGTCGCAGCAGATAGGTTCTCAAGAACAGGTGGCCAAGGAAATATGCGGCTTGGTTTCCAGCGCGGAAATGACGAACTACAAAGGCATTTCGCAGCGGCTCACGTGGACAGCCAAACATGAAGGCGATGGCATTGATCGAGCTCACGGGAAGTGAAAGGTGACCTGGCGATGCAAGATGTCGTGCCAGGTCATGAAATGTAAGCCCATTCATGGTTGCCATCCGCAAGGCGTACCCCATTCCATCCTCGCCGGGTGCGATTTCATCTTGCTTAGGGAATGGGCTCATATGCTCTTGGACCTTTAGTCAAACGGATTGTCCTTGGTAGAGCCATTTCCAAATAAGCGTTGGAAGGCAAGCTGAAGATGTTGCCGTTCCACGGCCGTGCGCTGAGCATCAGTGGCGATCATTGCACTCTCCATGATCAACGACTTCAATGTGCGCATGACACCCTGCGTGGCTTTGAAGACCAAGTTCGCGTGGGTAGTCAGCACCGTCAGATCCACCAGATCCTTTGTGGCGGATGCAAAGCCACCTAAGACACCTCTCCAGTTCTCATCGTTCTTGAGATCCGGCATGGTGAAAATGGATGCGATTCTAGTGGTCAGTTGAGGATCGGCCCGCTCTATGGAACGCAGCATTTCTGTCCCAGAAAGGAGTACGGGACGTTGGGTTACGGACATCAGTCGCTTGACCCAATCGACGATGGCGGCGCGCACTTCCTCCTTTTGAGAGTGAAAAACGTGCTGAAATTCGTCGATGACAATGAGCAGGATGTCGTGCTGCTCGATCGCAGCCACCAGGACATTGAAGAGCACTGCATTAGTCTTTCGGCCAGTGCGGGGGGGAATGACATAGTCAAAGCTTGCCAGCAGATCCTCCTGAATCTGAGCCACAGTGGGAGCTTCCTTAAGCGACACAACTAAAACGCTCTGCGGCCGGAGGTATGGCCAACCGCATTCATTTCTCTGAACAGAATCGATGAGCAGAGTCTTTCCGGCACCAGCCGGTGCGATGATGCAAGCTCCGAACGGATGACGCAGCTTGTTTCCCAGTTGAATGATTCGGCCAACGCCCTCTAGAGCACCCTTGAACGCCGGATGATGGATCCGAATGTCGCTGATGCTGATACCGATCTGTATGGCTTTTGCGCTGTAGCTCATGGCTGAACTCCGGTGAAAACTTCAAAACTCGGGATTGCCGCATCTACTACCGGTGGGTCATCGTCGGTGACGACTTGCATTGACGCTTGATTTCCAGGATGGTGTGACCGGGAAATAGAGCTTAGCCCCTGAAAGAGGCCAAAATCGCGTGAGCTCTTCTTGAGCCTCTTCCCACCACGGATAGCGTTCGCCCAGTGGTCTTGGAGTTCCAGGCGCGCCTTTCTTAGGACTGTCTCCGCGTTGCGTAATGTGAGCTTATTGCCCGCAGCCCTTCGAATAAGCTTATGCTGAGTGAGCGTCAGGCCAGAGGCGTACTCTTCATCCCGCGCTCCAACGGTGATCCAGCTGCCGGTACGGGGATCTTGGAGATAGACGTGCCCCAGATTGTATGGGTCATACTTGACGTTGGCCTTGAAATTCACCCCGATTTCCCTTCGAAGGGATACCAGCTCGTCGTTTGTGTATCGCAGGTATTGGCGCACCATTCCCCCATGATCCACCGTTGCGGTCGTGCCTACGCCAGCCATGACATCAAGACACGTCGTGTTGTCTAGCAATGTTGGCGGCGGGCAACTATCAAGACCCTCCAGGAAGAGGTCGATAGGCCGCGCCAACTTCCGTTCGTTTATTTCGAACGGATGTACGTCGACGATCCACTTGAGGATGCCGTGGCAGAGATCGCTGAACGTTATGCACGCATCCTCATTGGGATTGAACGGGTCCGGTCCCGATCCAGGCTTCCTTGGACGACCGTTTGCGGGTAATTGACGGGTCAGTTCTCCGAGGCACCGCTCGACACTAGGTTTGAACCAAGGCATACGGACTGGACAGTACTCAAGGTCCATTCCGAGGTCCATTGCTATGTGCTGAAAAGGCGAAGTATGACCTGCGAGGCTGTTGTCCAAGCAAAGGGTTTCCCACCCGCCCATAGAGTGCCATGCGTTAGACAGTGAATGTCCTGCTGTGATCTTGTCTTTGGGTTGTATGGCGATCTTGATGCACTGGACCATTCGCCCGACAGTCTCGCCTTCAAAGGAAATGAAAAATCCCAGGATGTAGCCGCTATATGTACATACGATCAAGGTAATAACTGGCCGACCTAGCGGAAGAATGAATCTATCGTCAATGACTGTCGCGTCCATCAACGTGTGATCTATCTCGACCCGTTCAAGCGGGCGCGTTGACGCGTGGCCTGGCTTTGAGTACCGCCACTTGGCCCGAGCTCTTGCCGCCCCCAAGCGGCTTCTGTCTCGGTCGAATGGGGATGTTTCGAGGATGATGCGTCGGACGGTAGATAGGCTGACATCGGGATTGGCAGGCGTTGACGCGGCGCTTGCCTGCTGGCTAAGTGCTCGGATGACTCGATCATGAGCTGTTCGCATCGAGCACCCGTTCTTGACGAAGTAGTACTTGGTAAGAATTTTTTCAACAATGAGTCTGAGGTCGCGATGAAGCCTTGGCGACGTGCGGCGTTTTACATTTTTTGAAACTAAACTAGCCAGATTCTCTCCGCTCATCTCGTAGTCGCGCATCCATTGCATAACCGTCGTAACTTTGGGAGGATGGTCGTCCTTCAGTAGGATTGCGCACGAGATAATGGCATCCGAGATGCGAGCACGTTGCCCTTTTGTAAGGCCTACTTTCCGCATGTGTCTTACATAAGCGTATTTGCGCTCGAGATCTGCTTTATACCGCTCAGGTAGGGTCGAGCTGCACATCAGAGACCGGTCGGGGCGACGGTCCATGTTCATCGCCGGTGTGCCGGCGTCTCGAACAACTGTCAGCTTCCCCTGCAAGATATCCGCCGAAAGCTTCGAGATTTTCATCCGACGAATCGATCGGGTGGCTTGGTTCTCGAGTTGAATGAAACCGTCATCAAGGAGTCGATGAACACGCCATTGCGCCAGCCCATTCTGGACGATCAGTCCGCAATCAAGTCTGTACACGGACATGGTCGTCTCCAAGTGGATATACGGAGTCGGACTCACCCATACCTAGCATTGCATTCAATCGAAGGCGCCGGCGGCCGACTAGGTGAAGGATTGCGTGTAGCGGTGCGTCCGCTGCCTTTGCCAAACTGCCAATGCCAGTGCCGCCAGGGTGGCGGGCCGCGACTTCCTCAATTCGAGTCAAGGTCGCGGCTGTAATTTGGCCACGCGCATGTCGTAAGAGGATGCTGGCACGGTGGTGGCGGCCGTTCTTGTGAATGTGCTTGTCCGTTGCGAGGGTGAAGCGGTATCCCTGCTCAAGCAGGAGTTCCTTCGCCCTAGCCAGCCGGGGCTTGTTCCTGGCGCTGGCTACATAGACTTCTGGCTTTACTTCAACAACAAGCTTTTGATTTGGGCCGATGAGCAGGAAGTCGGGAACGTATTTGCCCAGATCTCCAAGGTCCACGAAGAACGGCTGATGGGAAATCGACGAGACTCTCAGATCCAGGAGGGCGAGTCGAACGAAATCGCGCTCCAAAAGGCTTTCGTACTCGATTGCGGTTGGCTGGAACCATGGGCATGCAATACGCCCCACTCGCCGATGTGGCGAGCGCGTAACTACATTTCTGGCTGGCATTTGTCCTCTCCGGGGAATAGGCTTCCCTCCTTCCAGGCAGGAAAGCAGGACGAGGACTTGACAGGTGGGAGAACGCGTTCGATACTGACTGTGCCACCAGAGGTATCGAAAGATATCTCCACGCCGCCTAGTCCTCCGGGGTTAGGTGGCGTTTTTGTTTTCTACATTGGAATCTCCTTGGCAGCTTCCGGCGGGCGGTTGAGGCGGGTGGATGGTTGTCTATTGCGTTGGAACACTTCCAACATTGCCGACAGGGCTTTCGCGTCGGCCGGAGAGAGCGTGGGTAGTACCTCGGAGAACTGTGCGCACAAGCGATACGCTGCTGCAGGCGCGCCGCGGGGTGGAAGGTTGAAGTGCCGCGACATTTCAAAGGCTTCGCGCAGGTTAGCCTCTTCCTCGGGGCCCAAATTCAAGACTTGGACGATTTTGTCTACTAGGTCCGCTTCCTTGGGAAGCTTGGAGCCGCATTCGAGAGCCGAGACGTACGCCTGGCGGTAGCCCAACCGTGCTGCGAACTCTCCCTGCGCCAGTTCGAATCTCGCGCGCAACGTTCGTAGAGCTATGGAGAATGGGCTCATCGGAAAACGGCTGAATTGATCTCCGCTAAGACTAAGAAATCAACACGCCATTTTCAAGAATATTTTGCTTTGACGGCTGATTGGAATGAGATCGACCGCGCGTATTTTCTTGCATGCATACATAAATCGCATGCAATGAGAAAATAAAACGGCGATGATGATATGTATAATAAAAACAAGGGGTTGGACTTTAAGTTGGTATAGTGTGTGCTATACATTTTTCCACGCCAACCGTTGGTGCAGAAATTTGCATAAATTTATACCATAAATCCGGTAGCTTCGCTGATTGATTGGTTATGCCGGAGTGGACGAAAAAACTAGCCTTACCGAACTCTACAGGCGCATGTTGTGCACTGTTCCTCGGTAAGGGACCCTGGTAGGCAAAGTTTCCCGGAAAGTGCGTGGTGTCGATAACCGCACATCTGCTTGGCGGACGGCAAGGGCTGAGGCAATCCGGCGGGCCTCAGGTCAAGGCAGTTCCCTGTGGTCGAACTCGCGCATTAAAACTCAGGCCTTACAGGTTGGTGCGTCGTATGGCCGGTGGTTGAGTCACCGCAGCGAGCGAAGTCTCTGGAGCGATATTGCAACGGGTGCCGTCGTCTGCGCGGTCAAGGGCAATTTCCGACCCGTTGCGGTCCCTTACTGCTCCCCGGGGCAATGTCCGGTGACGAGCCAGGAAGGGACAGCGATGATCGATGGCTTCAAAGCCCCCGGAGAAATTCGACTAACGCTGCGTTGACGACGCCCGGTGCTTCTTGGGGCAACCAGTGTCCTGCCGTCGAAACCACATCAGACTTACGCAGATTTGGCACGAATTTTGGCATGGCGTCGATAATTTCACGCATGCCGGGCATAGCGAGCCCCGTATCTCTTTCGCCGACAAGGTAAAGCGCAGGCACTTCGATTCGAAGCCCCTCAAACGCGGCTTGCATTTCCCAATTTCTGTCGAGGTTCCGATAGTAGTTCAGGCCGCCTCGAAATCCAGAGACATCGAAGGCGCGCACGAACGCTTCCAGATCGGCGAAACCAAGCCAATCCGGCAACGATGGGAAATCATCGAGGGCATCGAGGTATTGCTTGTCCCGAGGCACCATTCCGAAAGGGTTCGGGGAGCTAGCGTCGCGAACGCCGACATCGCCCGAGGCCGAAAAGTAGATCTTGCGCAGGGTCGCAGCAATGTCAAGCTCAAGCTCACTTTCGGTGAGTCCAAGTTTGGAGAAGTAATGGGTGTAAAACCACGCTTGGTCGTTCTGCGGAAAGAGCTGACTTGGCGCAAGTGGTGCGCGGCCCATCATCGGAACGCCGAGCGCCACGACACCCCGAAATCGATCGGGCCGAAGCATTGCCGCCTGCCACGCAATAGTTGCACCCCAATCGTTTCCGACGATGACTCCTTCGCTTTCGCCGAGTACGCCAACGAGCGCAACAAGATCGCCGACAACGTCGAGCGTCGTGTATTGCCCGATCCCTTCGGGACAGTCGCTCAACCCATATCCGCGCAAGTCTGGCGCGACAGCGCGAAAACCGGCTTGCGCCAGTGCTGCGAGTTGATGCCGCCAAGCATGCGATGTCTCTGGAAACCCATGGCAAAGGAGCACCAAGGGCCCCTTGCCTTGCTCTGCGACATGCAATCGGATGCCATTGGCTTCAATAAAGCTATGATGGTAGGCGCTCATGTTGGCTCGCTATTATGGTCGTTTACAGCACTGATTGCGTTAGCGTAACATCAAACATTACGGAACATCAATAACTCTGATTTCATGCGACTCGACACTCGATTGGCTCGACTCCTGCACGTTCTGGTGCACATGCATCTACGCGGTGGTTCAACTACGTCTGAGAACATTGCACTGATGCTGCACACCAACCCGGTTGTGGTTCGAAGAACGATGGCGGCGCTGCGCGACGCCGGCTACGTCCAATCCGCCGGCGGACGGGGGGGCGGGTGGGAGCTTGCGCGAGACCTGGAGGACTTCACGGTAAAGGATGTCTACGTGGCGATTGCACACACGGCGCTTTTCGCACTCGGCCCCGCTGATGACAATCCGGCATGCCCGGTAGAGGCTGCCGTGAATCGCCACATCAATGAGGGACTGAGTTCTGCGGAGACGACGATGCTTCGGATTTTTGGAAAGAAGAGCCTGGCCAAAATCGCCAGAGATGTCACTTTGTCGACATCAGGAGAATCCAGTGGCCAAGTCAAACGCCACATGAATTGAAATCTGCGGCCAACTGGCAGCTCGTTGAATGCTGCGATGTTAAGCGGCCGCTTTGGGCGGAGTGCCGGCCCTTGATCTGTTGAATGTAAGGGGCCGACCTCGGCCAGCTAACCGAGCCGGTGAATCCGGCGATAGGAAGCCCATCACTTGCGTGTCGGATGGCCGCTACCGCAAGAGCCGCTCCAGCGAACGCGCGCAGGGCACATGCCAGCGCGTCGGTGATGCCATCAGCTTTTACCAGAAGGATGACCTTGAGCGGCAGAAGCAGGTGCTGGGGCGATATTGCGCCCGCTAGGGCTGGACGTTCGAGGTCATCGCCGACCTTGGCGCGGCAATTTCTTTACGGGCCGTGCCCGCTATCCGCAATTCCGCAAGAAGTGTGTGCACGACCGCTTCATGCTTAGCAACGATTCAGCGCTGGGCCATGGCAGGTGGTATGACCTTGCCACGGGGCGCGCCGCTTAGCCGCCGGCGAGCCGGAACTGGCCCACGGCGTGGTGCAGGGCGGCCGCCTGGTCTTCCAGCGATGCGGCCGCGGCGGCGGCTTCTTCGACCAGCGCCGCGTTCTGCTGCGCCATCCGGTCCATCTGCGAAACCGCCTGGTTGACTTGCTCGATGCCGCCGGTCTGCTCTTCAGTGGCTGCGCGCATCTCCCCCATTAGGTCCGTGACGCGCTTGACCGCCTCGACGATCTCGTCCATCGCTTTGCCTGCATCTTCGACCAGCACCGCGCCGACTTCCACGCGTTGCGCCGAATTGCCGATCAGCGCCTTGATTTCCTTTGCCGCCGTCGCGCTTCGCTGCGCCAGCGTGCGCACCTCGCCAGCCACGACGGCAAAGCCGCGGCCCTGCTCGCCGGCGCGCGCGGCCTCTACCGCTGCATTCAGCGCAAGGATGTTGGTCTGGAAGGCGATGCCCTCGATCACGCCGATGATGTCGACCACCTTGCCCGACGCTTCCTTGATTTCGCCCATGGTTGTCACGACCTGGCTGACGATGCTGCCGCCGCGTACGGCGATCTCTGACGCACCCTCGGCAAGGCAGTTTGCCTGGCGTGCATTGTCCGCGCTCTGGCGCACCGTGCTGGTGAGCTGTTCCATGCTGGCAGCGGTCTCCTCCAGCGAGGCCGCCTGTTCCTCGCTACGCCGCGACAGGTCGGAGTTGCCGGCGGCAATCTGCTTAGCCGCACCGGCAATCGAATCGGCCGAGCCCCGGATGCTGCCGATCGCTCCCGTCAGGCGCGAATGCATCTGCTGCATGGCGAAGAGGACGCTGTGCTCGTCGCCGGGACGCAGCTCAACGACAGTGGCGAGATCGCCCTCGGCGATGCGGGCGGCAATTTGCGATGTCAGCGCTGGTTCACCGCCAAGCTGCTTCTGAAGGCTGGTCGCCACGCGCAGCATGACAACCGTCATCAGCGCGCCCACGCCGAGCAGCAGGGCAAGGGCCTTGTACAGCGCGATTCGGGACTCGCCCCGGATGTCGTCCAGGTACAGGCCACCGATGAAGTTCCAGTCCCATGGCCCGAAGTTGGCGACGTAGCCGAGCTTGGGCTGAGGCTCGTCGGCGCCAGGCTTGGCCCATAGGTATTCGACGAAGCCCTTGCCAGGACCCTTGGCGATGTCGGCAATCTCGCGGCCCAGGGAGGTACCGTTGGCGTCCTTCATTTCCTCCATTTTTTTGCCGTTGATCTCGGAGTTGAGCGGATGCATCAGAACTTCGGTGTCGGTGCGCATCAGCGTGAAGTAGCCATCGGCGCCAAAGCGCATGGCGCGCACGCGCCCCATCGCCTGCTGCTGGGCTTCGGCTTGTGACATCTTGCCTGCCCTGGCCAGCGCCTCGTACTCGGCTACTACCGACATGGCTGTGTCTGTAACATGGATCAGGTCGAGGCGACGTTCCTCCAGGCGCAGCGCGCGCGTCTGCCAGGCATTCCACAGCGTGATGCCTAGCAGGCATATCCAGCTCAGCACCAGTGGCAGCAAGAGCTTTTTCCTCAGGGTCATGTTTTGCAGCATTGCCTTCCTTCCTCCTCAAACGCTGGGTGCATTCGGATATTGGGCGTCCGCCCCCGCCATATCGGCGGCCCATTTGTCTAATTTGATTGGGGCTTGCCTCCGCGGCCCTTCATAGCATCTAGTAATGCATGAGAGCTTCTCGCCCATCATGCAATTTTTTAGGGCAGGGCCAGCACGCTACACCATCACGTTTGCCAGAAAAGTTGGTGCGCGATTCCGAGGTCTTTATCTACGATCGACCGGGACACGGGTTCAACTGTTGGGCTCGTAGCTCATATGACCAGCGCTCTGTCGCATTGAGACACGGTCCGTTTCTTATCCACGACGGCTTGACGTCGCCTCTAGTTGTGTTCGTCGGCTCCCGCGAACTCGCTGTGTTGCATCACCGGCCAGAAGCACCGGCTTTGCTCTAAAAAACTAGCAGTGCCGCTGAGCGTTCAGCGGCAGAGTGCTTGCCTCTTGACAGCCCACCGGTCATGCAAACTCGACTACATAACAATGGTAGAACACGCGTCCCGGACCGCCTTTGCTAGGCTATAAGCTGCCAATGCTGAAGTCTTTGGGTTGCCCGGCAGCGGGCGATTTTCGATCGATATCTCGAAACGCCCGAACGTACCGGATGCGTAGACTGTATGCACGTTGCGGTCGACGTTGGGATCCGCAACAAGCTTCACCATTGTCTTATCGAGACCTAGCCCGGCAATTGCAACAGTGGCCGCGACGTTAGCGTTCAAGGGAAAATGCGAAGCCGCTTCACGCGCTGTACCACTGAATATCTCATGTGGGCTGTCAATTGCTGTCAAATCGCAGACCTGTTCGGCAGGCGTGCCGACCCAGCTTCGTGGTGCTTTCCTACCCACATAGGTGACCGACAGCAAACCGCCGATACTGGCCGCTGCGAGTGCATCGATTGCACCAATCGCACCCGGAATTAGTCTGACACAGGTTCGTCCCTCTTGAGCGGCGGCGTCCAGTTTTTCGAATGTCGAGGTATCGTGAAGGACGCCGACGGAAGCAACGATGCAAGGAATGCCGAAGCGCAATGCAGGTAGTACATGGTTGTGCACAGCACCGTGACCAGCACATTCAACCACAAGATCGGGGCGATGGGTTTCGCGAAAATCGAGCTGTGAGTCGACAAGGGCCTGCGGCGCGAGGCGGGCCGCAACGACACGTGTCTCAGCTACAGCAGTCGGCGGGACGACGATTTGTGCGACTGCAAGTCTTTGATCCGTTCCGAGCAGGTGAACAACTTCCTGGCCAATTGCGCCGAAGCCGATCATGGCCAACCTTACAACATTAGGTCGACTATCAGGGCGAATGGAAGGGCGCATGTGAAATGCCATCGACGCGCTCATTATCAGTACTCAGCAGTAGTGCCGTCATCTTGAATGCGAAAGCCGCGCGAGTCCGTCTTCACGCCAGGCTTGTAATTCACGATACGGTCTGGGGAGACATGGATGCCCATCAGTTGGGTGACTTCTTCCTTGTTGGTGGCAAACGAGTGCCAAATGCCTGGGAAGAGTTCGACGCAATCGCCTTTTCCTAGCAACACCTTTTGCGTGCCACCGTCTTCGATCGTGAACTCCGCGGAGCCTTCGAGCACGATCAGATACTCAATGTATGGATGGCAATGAATCGGCACCTCATAACCGGGCTGGCAAGTTTGAAGTGCGGCGCGGATCGGTGTTGTGCCCTCTTCGTCGCCAATGATGAGACTCAGGTCACTGGCCGGCCCGTACGAAATCACTTCTGTCTCGCTAAGTTTGCGAGTCCTGAATCCACTCATGGCTTTCTCCTTGCACTGCGATGGTCATTTCGCCCGCGACGTAGCGGCTACTGGATTCACCTTACTACCGCCGTCTAGCATACTACTCTAGAATACTAGCAATCGAGCGGTTCAGAAGTCAACAGCTGCCGATGGTGCAAGGAGGCATTCCAAGCACTGGGGGACGTACATGCATCTCGAGGATGAGCCGCAGGAAAGGGCGGCGAATACCCGGCTTCACATTGGAGGAAGAAAATGGACACAACTGTAGGATCCAGGAGCACGACGTACACAACGCTTTTCCTGTGCTTTTCAATCGCTTTGTTTGAAGGATTTGACCTTCAATCGATGGGAGTCACCGCAGCCCGTATTGCTCAGCAGTACTCGCTCAACTTTGTGGAGATGGGGTGGGCATTTACGGCCAGTTCGATCGGCCTGCTTCCTGGGGCAGCCATTGGTGGCCGGGCGTCGGATCTGCTCGGGAGAAAGAATGTTCTTATGCTCTCAGTGGCCTTATTTGGCATCGGCTCCATCGCGACCGCGCATATTTGGGATTTCCACAGTTTGCTCGCTGCGCGATTCTTTACTGGCCTTGGCATCGGTGCCGCTATGCCGAATCTGATTTCTCTTTGTGCAGAGGCCGTAGGAGCGGAAAGACGTAACTCCGCCGTCAGCTTCATGTACTCCGGCCTACCGGTTGGAGCGGCGGTGGCGGCCGCTATTGGTGTGCTCAGTCCGTCGGATAGCGGTTGGGTGGATGTGTTTTACATTGGCGGACTGTGTCCGATCCTGTTGATTCCGGTTATCGCATGGGGCATGAACGAGTCGGCTCACTTCATTGCGGCCAAGGCCACTGATCCGGCTACAAGCCGGGCATCGTCGGCGGTCTCTTTCGCACTGTGGGGTGAGGGCCGAGCAGTCACAACGATTGCGATCTGGGGTAGCTTTCTTTGCACGATTACGGTCTTCTATTTCCTCCTCAACTGGCTTCCGTCCTTCATGTTGAAGCTTGGAGTGTCCCGGGTCGACGCGAGTGCGGCACAGGTTTTCTACAACGTGGGCGGCGCAATCGGTGCGGTGTGTATTGGGCGCTTGATGGATAGTCGCTATAGGACCTGGGCAGTGCTAGCGACTTTTGGCTGCGCAGCCTTCTTTTTGTGGTCACTTACGACAATGCGCACAGCGGCCCTCGTCTTTGTAGGAACGTTTCTGGTGGGGATGTTGATGAATGCGGCCCAATCGCTGTTGTACTCGGTGACGAGCACAAAGTATCCGGTTCGAGTGCGTGGTACCGGTGTTGGCGCTGCGGTATCTGTTGGTCGTGTTGGCGCCATCGTTGGCCCCCTCGTAGCAGGCCAACTGCTTGCGCTTGGTCTGTCTCCGGTGCAGATCGTGCTGGCTAGCATTCCGCTCATGGTGGTGGCCGCATTCAGCTCGCTTTTTGCCACGTTGAAGCCGGACGCCAGAAACTAAATCGCGCGAGCTCGGAATCCGGCGAGCAATCCCGAGCTCGCGCAGGTGCCAATGCGCCTGCTTCAGGAGCTTGTCAGTTTATGAGTAGGACCTTGTGGTATCGGAAAGTTCGACGCCCGAGTGGACAGCGGCGCCGGCGAGGCTGTCGTCCAATTCTCGCTTTGCGTAAGGTGGTCGGCCGCGAATGTCGACGGAGCAGCTAACGACAGCGGCGCGCCGGTTTAGGCGCGCCGTTTTAACTTCACGTTGCTACGGCAGGGTACTCGTTACTGTTACGAACAAGACCCGGTGCGCGGCAGAAATCGGCTCTTGGGGGCGAAAAAACATCGATCATCCAGCTGATGCCGCCCGTAGTGTTTTGGCTTGCATGAACCACGGTTGGGGGAATGATTACGACCGCGGGACTTGCCAAAGATACATGTTCGTCCTCGCGCCAGGTTGTCATGTCAGTGCTCCAAGGATAGCGGAGATGATGCACGTAAGTTCCCTCGAGCGTGAGCGATGCTTGTTCAAAGTCCTCGTGGGCATGTGGCCCGAGATTGGTAACGTCACGAGGCTCAGATCGCTTTCGTAGTACGTTAATCATGAGATTGGAGCTGCGGAAAACACGCATGTTGCTTCCGTCCAGCAAATGTGCATCCAGACCGTATTGACGAACTCGCGATCCATCGAGAGGCGCAGGACCGATGTCAACGAGCGGTGGCGAGCCGTCGACGTGGCAATACTTGTGGTGGTTTTCCGCGAGATTGGCAAGATCCTCCGCTCGATTCGAAAAGACCCGAACGACGTAACCGATACCAGAAATTCGAATCGAACTTTGTCCAGGAGGAACGATGACAAGACTGTCGGGATCGACTTCCGTCACTTCCTCGGTCGTACAAATGCTGCCGCTGACGTTACTCAATAGCACCATGTACTCATCCGGGTTGCTATCGCGAACAAGTAGGGCAGAGCCGGCTATCGGTGTGACGGCAATTACGAAATTGGTGCCACGAGTTAGCCACGTTTGGCCTCGTATTTCCTCCTTATCGAACGGTCGTTGATGCAGGGCGTCAAACGTTGCCTTCGCAACTTCTTTAGTGTTCATCGGTCAGGCCAGGATGGGGCTATAGGAAGTCATTCGGTAGAATGTTAGATATCCAGAGTCAACTCGGAGGTTTTCGACCGAGATACACAGATCTGGATGAACTTGTTGCTCGACTTTTCCTTCTCGCTAAGGTAATAGTCCCGGTGATCCGGTAAGCCATCGATGACACCGACTTGGCAAAGACCGCAGTCCCCACAGCGACAATCGCAATTAGGGGTTTCGCCAGCATCTGTCAGGGCGTCAAGAATGGTTTGATCAGCGCGGACGTGGACCCGTTTTCCACTTCGGGAAAGAATGACATCGAAAGCAGTGTCACCTTCAGAGGGGGCCGCAGCGCTAAAGAGTTCGAATCGTAAGCGACCCTCTTGCCAACCCAGTTCTTTCGCCAGTGCGATTGCGGCATCGATCAAAGCCGTCGGGCCGCAAAGATAGAGCGGCTGAGTTTCGAGAGAAACCATCAATGCACGCAGGTCGTACATGCCTCCCTCATCATCACAATGCACGCACAACGTCGGTGAACAGAGCCTCGTGAGCTCTTGAAAGAAGGCTAGCCCAATCCGATTGCGGGCCGCGTAGACTAAGCGGAACCGCTTGCCTTGCGCGCGGAGTTCGGCAGCCATGGAGGCAATGGGTGTGATACCTATCCCGCCAGCGAGAAGAACTACCTCGTCATCTGTGGGGGTTAAGGCAAAATTATTCTTCGGATGCGACACGCGGAGGGTGTCTCCCTTTTTCAGCAAATGCATGAATGCTGATCCGCCCCTGCCGGCTTCGTCCAAACGCACGCCCAAGCGATAGGACGAGGGAGATGTTGTCACATCGGCTTGATCCGATGTATTCACGAGAGAGTATGAGCGGTGACCGCCGCCAGGAATCTCCACATCGACATGGGCGCCGGCGGTCCAGCCGGGCAGCGGATCGCCGCTGGCACGGATCAGCGTGATGCCTCGGATGCCAGGGGCTTCCTGCTGGACAGAGGAGACTACAAGTTCAATGGGTTCCATCTTCTAACCTTACGTTTAGCTGTGGGCGCTGGTTGGCATGATGTTCAAAATGTGCCCGCGCCCACCATTTCATCGATCTACTGCTGAATCTCTTGAATAAATGCGCTCACCTGTCGGTAGAAGCGATCCGGTTCTTCAATATGTGGAGCATGGCCAGCCCCCGCGATGGAGAGCGATCGGGCGTGAGGCAGTGACATGGAAAGATGCTGAGAGACGTCAATTCCTGTGACGGTATCGTGTTCACCACATACGACCAATGCCGGTTGTTGGATGCACCCAAGCCATGGGCGCGCGTCAGTAGTTGCGACTGCCGCGGCAACGGCCATATAGCCCTGCGGCCTGGCTCGGCGCATATGTGCGGCAATCTCTTGAACGATTTTGTCAGATGCTTGCGGTCCGGCAATCTGTTTCGCACGTTCCACGCTCAGTGTGCCCAGCCCCTCTGACAGCCGTTTGCGCTGCCGTAGCCAGTCTAGTCGCTCACTCTGCGGGACGTTGGCTCGACCTAGTGTGGCGTCGGCCAAAGTAAGCGAGCGTACGAGATGAGGATGCGTCTTTGCCAATCCCAGAGAAACTAGGGCGCCGAACGAGACCCCGACGACATGGGCCGCACGGTTGTCGAGAACGGCAGCCACGGCATTCACAAAGCTGAGCAGGTCATCTCCGTCCGGGTCGTCAGAGTCTCCATAACCTGGCAAATCGGGCGCAATGCAGGAGAATTGGCCGGCGAAGCGATCGAACTGTTTTTCCCAGGCCGTCGCGCTTGAGCCAATTCCGTGCACAAAGAGGATGAGGGGCCCTTCCCCGGCACAAACTGTATGAAGTCGAGTCATGTCTAGATTCCGGTTAGTTCGCCACCGTCAATCAGATAGCCGGTTCCGGTGATGAAGCGACAAGACTCTCCGCAGAGCGCTGCCACTAGGCGGCCGAAGTCTTCGGGGCTCCCAATTGGGCGGTCTTTCTTCACGCCGAGCTCGCGTGCGCGATCCGTGTCGTGAGGCCCGGCGAACAGGGCATTAATCGTGACATTGTGTTCAAACAGTGCTGGGGCAGCACTCTTCGCCCACGCCCAGAGTGCGCTACGCGATGCCGCTGACAGACTGAGGAACGGTTTCGGCGCCTTGACACTGGTGGACGAAACGATGAAGATGCGCCCCCACGCTCGGTCGCACATCGGCCCTTGAGCAGCTTGCACGAGGCGTACGGCTGGATAGAAAACTCTCGCGAAAGCTTCCTCGAAGTCCGACTCTTGCGCTTCGAGGGGGGTGATGGAGCGTGGGCCCGGCGTATTGACAATGGCGATGTCCAGGCGACCAAAAGCGGACAGCGCCGCGTCCACCGCGCGCTGAGGGACATCTGGTTCCAGTAGATCTCCAACCACCACCGCGCAACGGTCCGGATGCTGTGCTTGCAGCGCTTCAAGGTCTTCCTTTCCGCGTGCCACTGCCACGATCTTGGCGCCTTCGTTGGCCAACGCTTCCGCCGTTGCGCGACCTAGTCCGCGTGAGGCGCCGGTAACGATAGCAACCCTGTCTTTCAAACCTAGATTCATAATTACCTCTGAACAGAAAATGTCGGTAAAATCATTTGCATAACGCACTTGGGCTTCCGCGATGTCTACCAATTCCAGCAGTACGCGCGAAGAGAATCTTTCGCAGCAGGCCTACAACACAATCCGTCGAGCGATAAGAGATGGGAAGATCGCTCGTGGGCAACTTTTCTCAGAGAACACGCTCGCCGAGTCGTTAGGGGTGTCTCGTACGCCAGTCCGCGAAGCGCTCCTAAACCTATACCGCGATGGCGTTGTCGACATTGTCCCGAAGCGCGGTTACCGGCTTGCGGAACTCGACGAAGATGCCATCAGTGAAATTCGCCTCCTTCGTGTGGCACTTGAGCAGGTGGTTGTCTCCCGTCTTTGCGAGGTTGGTACTCCAGAAGGCATTCAGGAGTTGCGGGCGATTCTCGCGGGCAAGGGCCGTACGCATCAGGACATGTTCACGAATGACGAGGCATTCCATATTCGGATGGCCGAACTTGCCGGTTTGCGCCAAATCCGTCGGGAGTTGCTAAGCGTCCGCGGCAAGATGTACCTGATGGCGAGCGGCACACGTGTGACATCACTTCGCAATGACGACGTGATGCGCGAACATGCAGACATCGTGAACGCGCTCGAACGACGCGACAGCGAGGCCGCCCGACGCGCGATCACGGAACATGTT
Source organism: Cupriavidus pinatubonensis (assembly GCF_019602855.1). Taxonomy (GTDB): domain Bacteria; phylum Pseudomonadota; class Gammaproteobacteria; order Burkholderiales; family Burkholderiaceae; genus Cupriavidus; species Cupriavidus pinatubonensis. Next base: position 2,988,412 of record NZ_CP080767.1, on the reverse strand, counting down.
GAGCGGTCGATCGATGCATTTGTTGCTGCTCGGGAACGGTTGGTTGAGAGTCAACGCATTGAGCGGATTTTGTGACTTCCGCGGCCGCAATGCACTCGTAATAGCGCTCATTGCGCCAGCCGCATGCTCGTGAGAAGTAAAGCAGGGCCATGGGGTGGGCTCGTGCCAACCAGAGCCCCGCGATGTCCTGCTGTAGGATAGCGTCCTGGAGCGGAAGCTCCAGGTCGGAATTTTCCACGGTTTTCCGAGGATCGGTTTTAAATTCGACTGCTTTGAATCCGCGGGTAATATCGATAAGAAATTGCGTGAGGGCGGGGTCGATCATTATTCACTCCACAGAAGTTGAAATACACCGCTATTCCAGCCGGCGGCAAATGGAATTTCGGTGACAACTTCAGGCTTTCGTCGATGTGCCGCCCCCGCGGCTACAATCCAGTTTCGGATCTCGTGGGTGCCATTTCCTACCTCATTGAGCAGGGCATCAGAGTAGCAACAGGCGTGGTCGACATCGCCCCGCAACATGGCGTTCATGAAGTCAGCATCGAATGACTGGTCATTGCCGTTGACGCCAGGCGCGCCGACTGTGTGTGAAATTCCTCCCGTGGCTAGGATGCCGACTCTCCGCGAGGGCTGTACGCGAGCGATGGCATTCGCGATGGCTACGCCAAGGTCTCGGCATCGCGTGAGCGTTGGGAGCGGATGGAAGATGCTATTGACGATGATCGGAATGATGGCGACTTCGTCTGGAATTTCCATGAGTTCAAGCGGCAACGTCGTACCGTGATCCAGACGAAGGTCGCTGGAATGGGCGAGTTCGAATCCCTCGGCATACAGATCGCGCAGAATTGCTTGTGCGAAGTCGGGGTCGCCACGTCGCTCGATGGGTGACAGGTTAAAGTGCGGCTCGGGAAAAGCACGATGTCGTTGACCAACGCCGATGGTAAATGCGGGCGCGAGGCGCGGTTGAAGATTGACGATGTGCTCGCTTGTAATAGCGATGATCGTATCAACGTCGGCGTCTGCAAACGCGCGCCCGAGTCGATCGAAGCCGCTCATGGTTGCATGAACATGGTCTTCGCAAGCGCTCTCTGGCGATGCGGTCATGTAGGGAAAGTGAACTGTCGCTGCGATGATCACCGAACTACTCCAGCTTAGAAGAAGACGCTCAGACCCTGGTTGGCAACGGCTTGCCGATCCAGGATTACCAGGCGCTTCTTAAGGCGAAGGCCTTGTTCGGACAACTCAAACGTATCGGTGCGTTCACCGCTGAACTGTTGCTCCATGTTCCAGCGATGCTGGAGTAGCAGAAGGTTGCTCCGTGCCACGAGCGTTTGACCCTCGGATTGCGACAGATCGACGAGTTGCACAAAGTACCGCAGTCGGGACGGAGGTTGCTCAACCCAGGACTGCTTGCTCTCAAGTTTTGCGACGCGCGCCTCCAATAGCTCGAAGTTCTCATCGTAGTACCCGAGTTGGTCATCTCGGGCGACCAAGCCTTGCGTCGTAAATGTAGTCACTGGGACTCGATAACTGATGGATTTGTCCATCAGGTCGAGCCATTCACGATATCGCCGATCCTGCAATAGCTGTACTTCCTTGCGGTGGAAGGCTTCAACTTGTTGCCAAATGGCATGGTTTGGGGTTGTCGCGGTCATTTCCGTATCTTTTCCTGGCGTTGATGATTGGAAGCCCAAGCGCTTACTTTTTGGCGTCCGTCATGAGCGATGCATAGTGACGGTAGAACGCTCGCTGATTCGCTTCCGTCATCAACATATCGCTTGTGCTTCCAGGAAATGCAGAGCCGTAGCGCTCGGATGTTGGCATCTCGCGTCCCAAGCCCATTTCGTAATTCAGGCGACCTTGTCTTCCGACGTATCCTTTCATCGAGTCCTGTACGCTCTGCCAAATGTCGCCGTCATCTTGCTCGAAGATTCCGCTCGGACCGAATGCCAGTGAGTAGGTTTGCCGGGTGGCAGCCTTGAGCTCGTCCGGCAGTGCCTTATCGACGACACACCACGAGTGAATTTCAATTTTCCCTGGACCGCGTGGATGCCATACGCGGAACGTGCGGAACCGGGCTGTGTCCATGAAAGACATGTTGGGGAAAATGGTTCCCACGCCGATGGGTACAAAATCTTCGGCCGCGGCGCCGTACTTCGCCACAAGTTGCGCCCGCATTTCGGCAAGGAACCCGTCGTAGTCCGTACGCACGGCATCACCTTTTTGCGCACCACCGCGTTCGGTGCCGATCGAGTGGCCATTGCCAGTGTGGATGCAATATCCGTCGTTCGAAAGCGGACTGCGATAGCCCATGTCGACGCCCGCGCCGTGGGTGGATGGCACGTGGTAGTGATCACCGGCGAAGTTCTCGGCTGGGATTTTCCAGTTCACGTCAATCGTCCATTTGTGGACGCCGCCAACCACCTCGGTGCCGCCTTCCATCCTTGATAGCATCAACTCAAGGTAGAAGGTCATGTCTCCGAGATACTCTTTTAAGGTAGGAGCTGCAGGATCCCAGGAGGCGAAGATCATTCCCCCGAAGGAGTCGACATTCGGCACCTCGCGGAGACCATGTTGATGGCGGTCGAAGCAGTCGCCGTAAACGGTGCCGAGTCGAGGGACGGAAATCAGTGCTCCCTCGGTGTTGAAAGTCCACCCGTGGTACGGGCATTTGAAGGAGTTTGCGCTGCCCGAGTCGGCGCGGCAGACCTTCGCCCCGCGATGCGTGCAACTGTTGAGGAAGGCCCTCAGTTGACCTTCTTTGTCTCGAACCACAAAGACGGGGTCTTCGGCCATCGTCGTCGAAAGGAACGATCCGCGATCGGGCAGTTCGCTTTCGTGGCCGACATAGAGCCAGCATTTAGCGAAGATCTTCTGCTGCTCGAGTTGATAGATTTCCGGGTCGACGAACACGCGACGGTCGACCCCCGATCCATCGCTCGACACGAGGTCTTGGGCTGCATGTGAGCCAATGTGAGCATCTTCGCGGACGCGGGGTGGGCGCAGTGCATCGAGGCTGATCTTTGTTTCGGTGTGGGACGAGCTCATTGCGTGTCTCCTTGATTTCTATTTAAGCCAAAAAACTTGTAAATGAACTTACTTTCGAGGCCCGTGCACTGCGGCGCCGCCATCCAGTTGCAGGATCGTTCCTGAGGCGATACGTGCGCACGCATCCGAGGCCAAGAAGACGTAGGCCGATGCGTAGTCCTCTGGGGTTCCGATAACTTGAAGGGGAAGATCTGCGGCTTCCGGCACTTTCGGATTCTTGCCCTGGCCGATGCTGTTGACGCCACGTAGCCCTGTCGGCACGTATCCGGCCGCGACTGCGTTTACCCGGACATGTGGCGACAATTCCAGCGCCAGTTGCTTGGTTAGGCCATTGATGGCGTGTTTTGACGCCACATACAGAGGTCCGCCGAAGCCTGCATGTGCACCGGACAGCGAACTCGAAAAGATGATGGAGCCGCGCGATATTCGAAGTGCCGGCAGCGCCGCAAGAGCGCCGAGCATGTAGCCTTTCACGTTCACGTCGAAAAGCTCATTAAAGGCTGCATCTAGCTCATTTGAGGTGAAAGAATCCAAGGGCTTGCGGTTGTCATAGATACCAGCATTACCTACGAAAGCATCAAGTCGACCGAACCGCTCCAAAGCCACTTCCACGGCCCTTTCATTGTCCACGCTGGAGCGCACGTCTCCCGTCATAGGCACGAAACGCAAGACCGCGTCAGCGCTAAAGTCCGGCTGGGGCTCGCTTCGACTGAGCGCGACCACGCTTGCGCCCTCCTTCAAGAAACGTTCAACGATGGCGCGCCCGAGACCACTTGCCGCGCCGGTCACGAGGGCGACCTTACCTTTCAGTTGCATTGACATGAGACTCCCCAATTGAGTGCCAGGCGGACGACTTGCGCCGGCGGGGGCGCGATGTCGTTTGTCGCTGGAGGTACACGGAAATATTGGCGTCTCCGTGCACCGCTGCCTAGTATTCTAGAGTAGTATTCTAGAAAATAGAAGTATAGGAATTACCCGTCGAGGCATTCCATCAGGGTGAGAGTTTCAGACCACACCGGTCTATCGCCGGGACGCAGAGGCGCCTAAATCCGTATAGGTGTCTCGTGGGCGACAACAAAAGACTTATCCACAGAAGTCGGTAACAGGAGGAGAGAAAAGATGTTGAGGCAGGGTTTTAAAAAGGTGGCGCCCGGTGCGCTGCTTGCAGTGACCGTTCTGAGCGCGACGGCGCCAAGCGCCGCGTCAGCCCAGTCTTCGGTCACGATGTATGGCGTGATCGACACTGGCGTCGAGTATGTCAATAACGTAGGCACTGCGGGCAACGCCCTGGTGCGCATGCCGAACATTACGGGAACGGTGCCTTCGCGTTGGGGCTTGCGAGGGACGGAAGATTTGGGCGGCGGCCTAAGGGGGCTGTTCGTGCTTGAGTCTGGTTTCGGTCCGGACGCGGGGACAGCCGGCCAGGGTGGAAGGCTGGTTGGACGGCAGGCCTTTGTCGGGCTGTCGGGTCCATGGGGTCAAGTTGGTCTGGGCCGGCAATACACCATGACCTTCTGGGGCACATTGGATTCAGACATCCTGGGTCCAAATATCTATGGGTCCGGCTCGCTCGATAGCTATCTGCCGAACGCGCGCGCCGACAATGCAGTGACGTATAAGGGTAAGTTCGGTGGCCTTACCGTTGGCGCTAGCTACAGCTTCGGGCGCGATGCCGTTAACGCAGGACCGAGCCCGGCAGGGACAAACTGCGCGGGCGAAAACCCGGCTGATAAGTCGGCTTGTCGCGAATGGTCGGCCATGATTCAGTACTCCACCACTTGGTGGGGGCTATCAGCCGTCTACGATTCGCAGCGCGGAGGGCCTGGCGCGTTTGCGGGACTGACCAGCAGCGGCATGCGTGATGACCGCTTGTCCTTGGGCGGCTATGTATTGTTGGACCGCGCAAAAATCGGCGCAGGTGTGATCCGCCGGGACAACGACGGCAGCCCTACTCCTCGTTCTGACCTCTGGTACGGCGGTGTCATGTACGACATTACGCCGGCCGTTACGTTGTCTGGCGAGGTCTACTACCTCAAGTTCCACAATAGCGGCAACAAGGCATTCCTGTACGCCGCACGTGCGGCTTATGCGTTCTCGAAGCGAACCTCCGTCTATGCAACGGCTGGCTTTATCGACAATCGTGGCCAGCTTGCGCTCTCGGTAAGCAGCGGCGCTTCCGGCAGTAATCCGGTGCCGGGTGGTAACCAGTTCGGGACGATGATTGGGGTAAAGCACATCTTCTAACCTGTGTGAGAGGTGGTGTGGGTGCGGGGACGATTGGAGGGAGTGCTTCATTTCGTTTCACACATTGCAAGAGGGCATCTTCGCAAATGAGACGGCTGTACCTGAAAACGATGCGGTAGGTACCCTTCGAGCCTTGTTCGCGCATCAGCAGATTGTGGTGTCTCCCGTTGCGCTGGGCTGCCCGACGTCCCACGGGCCTAGTAGTGAAATCAATCCTTCCGGGCCGGGCAGGTGGGCAGCTCCCACGATGATTACGGCGTTGCCCCTGTCCACCACTTGATTGGAAGCCACGCTCAAAAAAAATCGGCGTCATCCAGCGTCGAAAAGCTGCTACGAAGAATCGTTCGGATCTTCGAATAACCTCCGACCTTCAACGCTGCAATGGTGGAATTGAATCCCTCTTTACCTTTGTCCGACAGTGACCAATAAATAGATTCTCTGTAGATGCGATCCAGGACGCACAAGCGTCGCGCTTGGACATCTACCTGACTCTCCAAGATGGTGGGAGTGAGACCCTGCGAGATCGCGTACCTTTGCACAATGCTGTCTCGGGACTGCCAGTCCGATGGGCCGCATGGCTGTGAGGCAGCCGCCGCAGCAAAGATGGGGCTCGTTGTCGCCAAAGCGACATTGACAAGCTCATCACGTTGTTTATCCGGAACCGGCTGAGGACCGATCTTCGTTGACCCTTCAATTGCGTACTGGGTCGCGCCCTTGAGTACCGCTGGGGAGGGTTCGGGAAGCCCTTCGGCTGGTACATGTAACGCGCCGCAACGCCGCGCGGGGCGGCTGGTGTGGATGCAGACAATTCCTATCAGAGAAGAGGGGCGTTTGACGCTCGTCCGGGTGCGTGCATCCGTTGGTAAAGCCACGTCACGACATGAGGCTCCATTACTCCCGCGATGAAGGCCGAGTTCCAATTGTTCTTGCTGCCATGCTCATCATCGAGCAACTCGAGCTCGTCCGATAGGATGCGACGGAGAGCGGCCTCGGTGGCGGGATTCCGCACTAGGGCTCGTACCGCCAGGCTTGGCCTGCGGCACAGTGCTAACCAGCGGTCGCGCAAGTACCGCAGGATGGCCGAGCGACCGACAATGGTGGCAGCATGAAAGGCCACCGGAGCATAGTAGGGATGCGCCCCATCGATACACAATTGCAGTGTAATTCCCGGAACTGCTCCCAGATCGGAGAAATCCGCCCGAATCAGCCTTTCGGTTAGGCAATGGTCGAAGTAGGGGTGCAGGATGCGTTCGTTCGCTGCGCCAGCAACAATATTGCCACGCTTGCTGTTGCACTTGCACGCCGGAACGAGATTCCGCGAGAACAGCGCAAACGCAGGATAATCAGCTTGGGGTAGCACGTGGTCCAGCGTGCCGCTGTGAAAGGACCCACACATCGGGCAGGTGCGATGCTCGTGCTCAGCGCGAATTGCTTCAATGTGAGCGAGATCCTTGCCGGGACTCTCGTAGTGGCTCCGCAGATAATCTGCGATGGCGTTGCCGATGGGAACGGCGTTTACGTGGTGGACATTGCCCGCTACAGCTTCGTACTGGGCATATGCTAGATGCAGCATCGCCGCTTGTGACTGCAGGTGTGGGTAACTCTTGAGTCGCTTGTTCTGCGTGAGCTTTTGCAGAATGACCGCGTCATCGTAAGGAGGGCGAGGCAGCTTGTTCATGGTCACGTCTCCATCGCGTCGCGCAAGGCACCGAGCATTTCGTGCGACAGCTCGTCCTTATACACGTCATACAGTTCTTGCCACGTGTTGAAGGCTGTTTTCAATCGCCGTTCGACATCGCTAGCCATGCGCGACGGCTCGTCTTCGCCAAAGACGAAATGTGAGATCGCCCCGACGTCAGCACCGAAGGTTCTCAGTCGTGGCCGCTCAGACGAAACACGACCAGTTGCATCCTGGCGCAGCACGAGGACCTGGCTTTGAAATACTTCCCGCACGAAATAGGCCGAGTGCGTGGCAATGATCGCCGCAGAACCGGTTTGGTCGAGCAGGCGATCGAGCAGGGCGGCAAATTGGCTAACGAAATTGGGATGCAGGTGTGTTTCAGGCTCATCCAGGAGAAGCAGAGAGCCATTATCGATATGCAGACTAGCTTGTGCCGCAAAGCGCAGGAACGATATCTCGCCGCTGCTCAACGGATAGCTGGATCCATCGAGCACGCGTATCGGCTCCTTGTCGATGTGGACACTGCTCAGACGTTCTAGGAGCCGCTGCTCACTTGCTCGAGGCAGACTTTCCAGTGCAAGGGGTTCGGCCGGCTTGTCCCGGTTGGGAAGGGAAAGTTCTTCCCAACGGTCGATGGCTCGGATCGCGCTGAGAAAGATTTCCCAGCGCGATCGTTTACCAATCCGGTCGACGGAACGAGCAAGCTGAACGATCTTGTCGGTGACGTGGTGCGTGTTGCGCGATCTGTCGCGAGAGCGATTGAGAGAGAAGCGGTAGTACCGCACGCGCGGGCGTTGCCATTGCTCCGTAGGGAACACGGAATGTGCTTCGTTGCTTGGCGCGAAGGCGAGCACACGATTGAACAGTGGGCGCTCACCGCTGTCTCCATCCCTTAGTGATTTGTGGCCGCCCAGCGCCGCCTTGGCGATGCGCCCCAACGTCTGGCTCTTGCCGACGCCATTCTTGCCGATCACAACCGCAATGCGCTTGGGCAGTGTGCCGTCATGGTCGAAATCGAAAGTCAAATCATGGGAATCGGGTCGGCCGGCCAAAGCAAATGTAATGCGCAGCGATCTGGACAGTTCGCGAGTCTCCTCGAATTCCAGTTCGCGGAGGACCGACGCCGCGTTCTTGAACGCAAAATAGGACTCCGTATTCCGCATAAACGACACTTGGAACACGCGCGTCCGGGTAGCAAGGTCGAGCCAGTTTGGTCGGGGCGCCGTCGCGCGCAGTGCTACGAGGTCCTTCATGGCTTTGAGAGCCACGAACGCATGCTGGCTTCCGAAGGCTCGCACGATGGCACGATAGGACTCCATGTCGGGCAGCATGGTGAAGAAGCGATGGCTGTCCGTAGCCGGTATCGTGAGTTGTTCGGCCCCTTTGAGTAGGTCGTTGAGTGGTGATATACCGTTCGGCTCGCTCGGGGTGTTCGTGAGAAACCCAATAAAGCTGAAAGCGTGATGTTCCTTCGCATCTTCACCAAGGCGCATACGCACGTCCACACGGCTGTGAAGGCCGAAGTCATTCCACGAGTCGCTGCTTGGCACGATTAGGACGGTGTTCGGAGGCAGCGGCCTATTGAGTGCCGTTTGTGTTCCAAAAAGAACGGTGACGTCGGGCAAGTGACTGTCGGACGTAAACATCATGACGGTGATGATTCAAAGTGAGGACGGAGACGGTGTTCGGCACCAATTTAACGGGCTACAGGATTAGAGTTTCGTACCCTTGGGTATTTGCGATCCTCGCGGCTGAGACCCGCCTCCCCGATGAGGCCAAGTTCGCTGTGCCTGGGCTCGAGATAGTCCCTCCGCGCTTGACCACGGCGCGGGTGATGCTTCGCACAGTGGAAGCTGCAAATCCTGTCCTGTCGCCCGGCGGCTGAGTGGGGCAGCAGGCAACTTTACCGAAATGATAGCGCGTGCGCATGTCTTTCCGCTGTCCCCCTATGGTGTGGGAGCTGATGTCTTGGCTCGCCTTGGCTGCCGATCGTTTCTTCGAGGGCCGCTTCAGAATAACTCCTCTTTTCTTGGGCGAAAAGGTGCCGACGGTCACCAATCGCTACTCCCCGTACCGGTCAAAAAGCCATTCGTAGAGCGATTAGCCGACGGTGCTAGCGGTTTGTGGTCGCCAGTTCTTGAATGAAGGTCCTTCAGATTTCGGCGGGTGACGCGGCTTTGTTACCTTTACCGGTGTTGGCATCGGAAAATCAACGCCGACTAGGATGGCTTCACCTTGTCCCAGAGTAGGCAGAAATGCGGCCGCCGAGGCGTCCAAGCTCCCACAGGCCTTCTCAACCACCTCGCGATCCCGCTCATTAATTAGCCGGTGAACCACAAACATCCCCATCTGGCTTAGAACGTCCTCCGGAATGTCGCGCGGCCGCTGGGTAGCCAACACGGTCGTCAGTCCGTACTTCCTCCCTTCTTTGGCGATCAAGCCAAACGCATCAAGATGGATGCGGTTATTTTCATCGCCCATGCTTTTGTTCAGGAACTGGTGGGCCTCATCTAAGACAACCACGGTGGGCATATTGGCAAACTGCCCGCTCCTTGCCATGCCGAGCAGGAATCTTGCCACTGCATTTGTCAATAGTTCGCGGGCTCCATGCTCGAATGACAAAAACTCCATGGAGATTCGCAGAACTCGGTCATCAGAGTACAGAAAGCGCGTAATATGGTCCGTAAGGGACTCGAACTCTCCAGGATGGAACAGGCACCGGAGTGACGGGGAGCGCAAGAGGGAGTAGATCTTCGAGATGAGCGTCTCGCAGAATGATCTTGTGCGATCGTCGTAACTGCCCCAGTTTCTCGAAGCAGGTTCTTGTACGCACTCTTCGATTATCTGAAAGCACAACTTGGCGATGTCATATCGGGCGCCTTCAGCCTCAACTTGTGCGAGACGTCGCGACCACTGCTGATGGAACACCTTGCGAGGCTGGTTTGCCTTTACATACAAGCCGGCTTTTAGATCCTTCTCCTCAGCGCCCGCGGGAAAGTCGCTCCCTGAGTGCGACTCTGCGCCGCTGGCGGCGGCCTTTGCCTTCGTATCCTCTTCGTCTAGCAGCCACTTGAGCTTCAGACTCTTCATCGCCTCGCGAAGCTTCGGGACCTGCGACTGCGGGCTCGGCTGAAATATCGCGAACAGGTCGGCTTCGGTGAGTTCCCAGTATGGAAAGGCGACGAATGTACGGTCATCTTGATCGCCGCTGGCACGTCCCCCGAGAAATACCGTGTGGACCTTGTCCCTATAGGTGTGGAACTCGCCGGTAGGGTCCACCAAAATGATCTTTCCGCCGAGGCGAGCGGCTTCTTGAACGATTCTGGCTACCGTCCAGCTTTTGCCCCCTCCTGTGGCGCCAAGCACAGCGCAGTGGCGCCCGAACATTTGCTTCGGTCCTACATTGACCTTTGTGTTGAAATCCTCGGGGATGGTGGCAAGCTCCATTGTTCCTTCCGGATCCGATAAGCCTCCTTCAATGACATGTTTCACAAGCAGGGGGTGTGCGGAATAGACATGCTGACCGATGCGAGGGTGCTGTGGTATTCCTGAAATGACTGAGCCTTGAGACAATTCCAATGTTGTGAGTAGTTGCACATAACCGATGGGATGTGCATCTGGTCGTTCACCAACTGCAGGCTCGGCTTTCAACCGCTCGCTGTCGGGCAACTGAACTTCAGTAATCCGTCCCAGCACAGCAACACCCTCACCCTCGATGAAAACGAATTCACCTACCTGGCCTCCAAGAACCGGATAGCCCGAATACTGGCGGGCACTAACGCTCGCGGCGTGAGGCAGGTTTATCTTGATCGCATCAGGACTGATATACGTGACGGAACCGACATAGCGACTCGAATCAAATGGGCTCGTGGGTAGTGCGGCCTTGGTCATGCGGCACCCCGAAGCAGTCGCACGCGCTCGACGTGTTGCTCGAGATCGGTTTCCGCTGCAATGTCAGGAAGATGCGGAACGATCTCCTTGAAAGTTGCACTGATGAGGCTGAGACGCGCGTCTCCGTGCTCAATCAGGTAGCGAATCTTGGCGAGATGGGGATTTTTCGTATCGGCTCCGCCCATACATGTGCCATCCTGCATCCAAGGGCCTAGCGCGGGGTCGCACACGACGACCTTCAGATGCAAATTCGAGTTGATGGCGGACAGTATCGGCTCAGCGATGTGGTTGTCATTGAATCCGAAGCCAAGGATGAGCAAGCCAGTATCCGGTTGTCGGATCGCAGATTGGAATGCTGACATCATTTCGAGGTATGGTTGCTCGAAGGCCAGTTCGTATTTTGTATTCCGCGGGTAGACGAGAATAGGTGTCTCGGTAGAGTCGTCCTTTTCAATCTCTCCTGTCTTCTGGTTCTTCGTCCAGTCCACGGAGCCATGAAGCTTGTATAAATGGAATACGTTTGGGATGAAATCGTGACTGTCTGGATTGCTATCACGTTTCACAATGTCGTATGAGAAGAAGAGGCTGTCGAAGACCTGAGGGGTCGTATGTGAGAAACCGTCGATTACAACGTAGCGCCCGCGTCGTGCAGCGTACTCGAAGCACAAATCGTAGTTCGTCGTGAAGATCTTCGAGCGAATCTTGCGAGACGACCGGCGGGCCAGGCGACGCAGAAAGTCGGAATGTACGCCGAGGTCATCGTCTGGCGTCAGGAATCGAACCGAATCGCGAACGGTGTCCTCTGCACTCTCAATGAATGCCTCTACTATCGCCTTGTCGGCAGGGTCATCAATGAAATCTGATGCGGCCTTACAGTAGGAGAGGAGCGTCTCAATATTCCCCCTGCTGTTTTCGGGACACTTAGACAGCGAAAAAACGTTCTCGAACGTCGCGTCGTTCTTGTTCTTCACTGCGCTCCAGAGGTCGCCCATCGTCGGTGCAAGACGCTTGCCTTCGATAGGTTCTCGCAACCTCGGCTTGTCGGAGGGGGACTGTTTGACGTTGACGTTGAGTGAAGTTCCCAACCCGGTGAGAACGACCAAGTTATTGCACCGAAAGCAATCCGAAAGACTTCGTGTGATCTCTAGCTGGGCCTCGTCCGGAACGACTTTGCCGTTCTCGTCTTTGTTAGTCGGTTCGACGGCTCGCCATGATCCGCCACTGCGATAGCTGAAAATTTGCATCTTTCGTCGTCCTAGCTCTTGCGCCGCGGGTATTTTGTACCATCGAGTAAGAATGTGTCGCCTATTTCTCTCGCTTGGAACCTTAGCGGCTTGTTGCCGTCACATCGCTCGGGAGATGTGGCCCTCGCTAATCGGTCCTTCTTCGCCCCCTTCTTGATGCGAATGTGATTGCACTGATCCTGACAGCAGAAGCCAAGTAGCGTCCATACGTACTGAAGGGTCAGTTGACGACTTGGGGCAGGCGAAGCCCGCCATGGCGGAGAGTTGTGCCGCCTAGCCATTGATCGCCGCATGCAATCGGTCCAGTCGACCCGCTCGGCTAAACGTGCTTCGCTTGCTGCTTAGAGCAAGTGCGCCAGGGCCGGAAACATGGTTCACGTTCTGGGGCCTGTTATTAGTTAAGCTACTGATTATTAAAGAATTTGTGGCGATGAGGCCGCATGTAATCCCCACTTGGGGGTGCAAAGTTAGGTGAACGAAATTCAACGTTGACGGAATCTCGACACCCGGTCCGCCAAATGCTCCCCACCTGACCCAAGGGAAAACCCCCATCAAGCCGCTGTCTTGAAATGGCCATACCCCGTCCCTATAATTAGCACTCGCTGGGGGTGAGTGCTAACAGCTCCCTGCGGTACCCGAAATTCCGCGGCCAGCGAGGTTCAGCCAGGCTGAATCGCGGCCCGTTTGTGAATCAAAACTCACTTTTGTATCTAGGAGTCCGTATGAATCTGCGTCCTTTGCACGACCGTGTGATCGTGAAGCGTCTGGACAATGAAACCAAGACCGCGTCCGGTATCGTGATTCCCGACAACGCCGCCGAGAAGCCGGATCAAGGCGAAGTGCTGGCCATCGGCCCGGGCAAGAAGGATGACAAGGGCAACAACATTGCCCTCGACGTCAAGGTGGGTGACCGTGTGCTGTTCGGCAAGTACGCCGGCCAGGGCGTGAAGGTCGATGGCCAGGAGCTGCTGGTCATGCGCGAAGAAGACATCATGGCCGTGGTGAACAAGTGATCACTTGTTGACGACTAGCACCGTACCGAATTAGGAGAATCAGAACATGGCAGCAAAAGACGTAGTATTTGGCGACGCCGCCCGTGCCAAGATGGTCGAAGGCGTGAACATTCTCGCCAACGCAGTGAAGGTTACCCTGGGTCCGAAGGGCCGCAACGTGGTGCTGGAGCGCAGCTTCGGCGGCCCGACCGTGACCAAGGACGGCGTGTCCGTGGCCAAGGAAATCGAGCTGAAGGACAAGCTGCAGAACATGGGCGCCCAGATGGTCAAGGAAGTGGCTTCCAAGACCAGCGACAACGCCGGTGACGGTACCACCACCGCTACCGTTCTGGCCCAGTCGATCGTGCGCGAAGGCATGAAGTTCGTCGCCGCCGGCATGAACCCGATGGACCTGAAGCGCGGTATCGACAAGGCTGTCGCCGCCGCCGTGGAAGAGCTGAAGAAGGTCAGCAAGCCGACCACCACCAGCAAGGAAATCGCCCAGGTTGGCGCGATCTCGGCCAACAGCGACACCTCGATCGGTGAGCGCATTGCCGAAGCCATGGACAAGGTCGGCAAGGAAGGCGTGATCACCGTCGAAGACGGCAAGTCGCTGGCCGACGAGCTGGAAGTCGTGGAAGGCATGCAGTTCGACCGCGGCTACCTGTCGCCGTACTTCATCAACAACCCCGAAAAGCAAGTTGTCCAGCTGGACAGCCCGTTCGTGCTGCTGTTCGACAAGAAGGTTTCGAACATCCGCGACCTGCTGCCGGTGCTGGAGCAAGTGGCCAAGGCTGGCCGCCCGCTGCTGATCATTGCTGAAGACGTCGAGGGCGAAGCCCTGGCGACCCTGGTGGTCAACAACATCCGTGGCATCCTGAAGACCGCCGCCGTCAAGGCTCCGGGCTTCGGCGACCGCCGCAAGGCCATGCTGGAAGACATCGCCATCCTGACCGGCGGCACCGTCATCGCTGAAGAAATCGGCCTGACGCTGGAAAAGGCGACCCTGAACGACCTGGGCCAAGCCAAGCGCATCGAAATCGGCAAGGAAAACACCATCATCATCGACGGCGCCGGCGACGCAGCTGCGATCGAAGGCCGCGTGAAGCAGATCCGTGCCCAGATCGAAGAAGCGACCTCGGACTACGACCGTGAAAAGCTGCAAGAGCGCGTGGCCAAGCTGGCCGGCGGTGTTGCCGTGATCAAGGTTGGCGCTGCCACCGAAGTCGAAATGAAGGAAAAGAAGGCCCGCGTGGAAGACGCCCTGCACGCCACCCGCGCTGCGGTGGAAGAAGGCATCGTCCCCGGCGGCGGTGTGGCCCTGCTGCGTGCCCGCGCTGCGATCTCGGCACTGACCGGTGAAAACCCGGACCAGAACGCCGGTATCAAGATCGTGCTGCGCGCCATGGAAGAGCCGCTGCGCCAGATCGTGCTGAACGCTGGTGAAGAAGCTTCGGTCGTCGTTGCCAAGGTCATCGAAGGCAAGGGCAACTACGGCTACAACGCGGCTTCGGGCGAGTACGGCGACCTGGTGGAAATGGGCGTGCTGGATCCGACCAAGGTTACCCGCACCGCACTGCAGAACGCCGCTTCGGTGGCATCGCTGATGCTGACCACGGACTGCGCAGTTGCCGAAACGCCGAAGGAAGAGTCGGCTCCGGCAATGCCGGGCGGCATGGGCGGCATGGGCGGCATGGAAGGCATGATGTAAATCAGGCCGACCGACTGCCGACTGCCTTAACGGGCAGGCTGTCTGAAAAAACCCCCGCAAGCGCGAGCTTGCGGGGGTTTTTGTTCGCGTTTCGAGTCATGCGGTGGTACGGAGCTGGTATTTCCGAACAGGCACGCTTACGCGCTCTCATCAGCTGCTGATAGCCGGCGCTGCAACTGTCGCCGCCAGATGCCGTCGCACGACGATGACGAGCAAAGACAACAGAACGGCGGGAAGGACGTTCAGATAATGGTGAAGGTATGCCGAGAGGAGTGCTTGTGCCGGCGCCAGCCATGCTGCAGCGAGGATAAGCCGTTCCATGCTCCCCAGCGCCGCCGCCCGGGCGTCGCGCAAGAGTAGGACAATTGGCAGGATGAGCCAGACCAGGTCGTAGAACATGACATAGGGTTGCATCAGCATCGTGGCGATGATAAGTGCAGCCGCTCGAAGTTCGAATCTGGCGCGCTGGGCCCAGAGAAAGGCCATTGCAACCGCCGCTGGTACTGCCGCAACGCCGTGCAACAGATAAGCGGCATTGACGGACAAGCCGGCATTTCGCCCTGGCGCAAACATGGTTGGCATGCCAGGCCACATCATGCTGCCGCCCTGGTTTACTGCGAGTTCGCTGAATTGAGGGAGAAACGTCTTAAATGCATACCAGGCATTCGGTCCAAACGCGACAACGGTGGCTCCGGCAAATGTGAGGGTACAAAGCGCGGCAACGGCGAACACATTCCATTGCCTGCTGCAAATCAGTGCCAGGGGGAACAATACGCCGAATTGCGGCTTGATGGCGAGGAACGCGATGCACACTCCGGCAAGTGCCGCATCAAACTCGATCATGACAAGCGCCGCGCCGGCAGCCGCCACGGTGAAGAGGAAATTCTGGCCAAGCCCGATGGCAATGGAGACGCCGGGGAACGCTGCCAGCACCGGCAAATATTTCCGGTCAAGCCTGCGGCACAAGTACACCAGGGCAGATCCATAAGCGATCAAGCCGAGTACCGAGTACAGCGTCAGCGCAACGCCAAAGGGCAGTTGGCTAAATGGGAGGACCGCAAGCAGAAATGTGGGAGGGTAGGCCATGCGGCATAGGTGTCGAGCCCCAATGCGGCCTCCACAGGCAACATCCACTGTGGCGAGAAAACCGCGGCTGCCCCATGCTCCATGGCCACCCGTGCCGCAGACCAGAAAACCCCGAAGTCGAAGCCAACCATCGGTGACGAGTGGTCTTTCAAGATATAGAAATGGGCAATCCAGATCGCCAGAACCAGGATCTCGATCACAAGTATCGCGAAAGCGTAGACCGTCAGGCGGGGCATAACCCGCACTCCTTCATGCTTGGACGACATGTGATTTCCCTAGCTTGGGAAGTTGGAAGCGATTCTCTCACCCGGCTTTGGCAGCCCTCGCCATGGATGCCTCAGATTTCGACGACGTAACACCAGTCGAACCGACTGTTCTCCAACTCGCCGGTGCTGCGGCTTACATACCCCCGCGGGTTGCAGACCACGCGCGAATTGTCGATCCCGTAGTCGAAGCTGGTATGCGTGTGTCCATGGATCCAGAGATCTGCCTGCGCTACCAGATCAGGGCGACGCGACAGAAACCCTCCAGACACGAGGTCGTGCGAAAAACGTGGGTCCAGACTCCCCAGATCCGGGCCATGGTGTGTCACGACCACGGTCTTGCCGTCGAACGGCTGGGCCAGTTGGGCCGCGAGCCAGGCCGAAGCCGCCTCATGCCGTGTCAGCGCATCCTGGGGCGTGAAGTGTCGCAGGCGGCCATGATTGTCGGCGAGTTCGATCAGCCGGTGGTCCAGCATCACTGACGAGCAGGCCTGCATCGAAGCGTCGCGTCGGTCCGCGCCGAACAGCGCGTAGTCGGTCCACCAGGTCGTGCCGATTACGCGTACTCGCTGGTGTGGATCGGTCCCAAACTCGGCCACGCCCTCAACCAGCAACTGAACTTGCCGATGCTCGGCAGCGGCTTCTGCCATCAGCCGGTCCACCGTCTCGAATGTGCTCTCGTAGTACTCGTGATTGCCGGGCACATAGAGCACCGGTTTATCGAAGACGCAGGCGGCCCAGTCAATGCCAGTTCGCCCATTGGCAATGTCGCCGGCCAGAATCACAAGGTCTGCGTCGCAGTCGGGAATTGCCTGCGGCATGTTGTGTTCGATATGCAGATCGCTGAGTATGCGGATTTTCATGGGTCTGACTTCCGGCTGACTGTTTCCGGTATTTTTTAGAAGTCCGCGGCCATGGTCAAGCGACCGGCACGCACCGGGATGGCTCCGCAAAGCAGAAAAGCCCGGACCGTCGTCCGGGCAAGGCCGACCGCCTGGCATTGCGCCAGCGCAAGACAGCCGGGGGAACTTTTCAACCCAGGCGCCACGCGAGGCGTCAGTTTCCACCTGACATGGTCGGCAGGAGCACCCTGTAGATCTGGATGAATGCTGGTCCCAGCAGGACAAGCAGCAGAGACGGGAAGATCGTGAAGATCAGCGGGAACAGCAGCTTCAGTGCAATCTTCGCCGCTTGTTCCTCGGCGCGCATGCGACGCTTCGTGCGCAACATGTCAGACAACACGCGCAGCGACTCGCCCAGACTCGTGCCGAACCGGTCGGCCTGGATCAACATGGAGGCAAACTTGTCCACATCTTCAACGCCAGTGCGTAGCGATAGGTTTGACAATGCCTTCTCCTTCGAGAAACCAGAGCGCAACTCCAGCAGCATTAGCTTCAGTTCGTCGGCCAGGACGGGGCAGCGCAGGGCCAGTTCGTCGGCAACGCGCATCAGTGCGGCATCAAGCCCGAGCCCTGCCTCCACGCAGACCGTCAGCAGGTCGATGACGTCGGGAAACTCCTCGAACACGGTGCGCTGACGCTGCGCCACCTTGCGGGCCAATACGAAATTGGGCAGGTAGTAGCCGATCGCCGCGAGGACCACGAGCAGCGAGAATATGATGTACTGGTCCTGCAAGCCCAGGCGTCCGGTGACGGCAGGCAGCCCGATCATTGGCAGCCCCAGGGCCAGCACCGTTTTGGCGGCAAAGTACAGTGGCGCGGCGCTGGCGCTGCGCCAGCCGGCGTTCATGAAACGCACGCGCAATTGCGAGTTCTCCCAGCCCTCTTTGGGCAGGGACAGGCGGGAGACTGGCTGTGCCCACTGCACCAGCTTTTCCAACCAGGCATGCTGTTGGTTGGGATCCGCTGCAGTGCCGCCCGCCTGCCCTGCAATCTGTTCCACCCGGCCGCGCATGCGGTTCGGCGAGAGCGCGTAAAGAATGCCGAACACCGAGCCGAATGCCGCGATGAAGACCAGTGCCAGTACGACGAGCTGGTTCGCCTGAAATCCCTGGATGATGCCTTGCATGATGGACTCCCGTCAGAGTGACCGCCCAAGCCTTGCTTGTTGTTGTTGTCGTCTCATACGCGAATTCGGATGATCTTGCGCATCCACAGCACGCCAAGTGTCATCGATACCAGCGCGCCTCCGATCATCCGCCACCCGATGGGGTCTTCCCACAAAACCTTCATGAAGCCTGGGTTGACCACTAGGATCAGGCCTGCCGTACAGAAGGGCAGCAGGCCAAGTATCCACGCCGACAAGCGCCCTTCAGCCGACAGCACGCGAATCTTGTCGAACAACTTGAGTCGCTCGCGGACCATGGTGCCGATGGTGTCGAGGATCTCCGCCAGGTTGCCTCCGCTCTCTCGCTGGATCAGTACCGCGATGACAAAGTAGCGAAGGTCGCCCACTGGCACGCGCATCGCAAGGTTGGTCATCGCCTCGTCAAGCGCCACGCCGTAGTTGATTTCTTCAAAAGTGGTGCGGAACTCCGGGCCGATGGGGGCCTTCATCTCCTGGCCGACCATGCCCAGAGCGCCCGAGAACGAGTGCCCTGCACGCAGTGCACGGCTTATCATGTCCACGGCATCGGGCAGTTGCGCTTCCATTTGCTTGAGCCGTTTGGCCCGCTGCCGCATCACACGGAGCATGGGCAGCAGGCCGATCACGGCAGCGACAGCTAGCATGACCGGTATCGGGATCGGCACTAGTGGGATCAGCGCCACCGTGCAGAGCACCACCAACCCGCAATACCCCAGCAACTGCGCGACCGACCATGTGCTGCCGGACTGGACCAGCAAGCGGTCGAGCGAGCCGATGCGTGGCAGGCGCATCAACCACTGCTGCATCTGGGGTGATTCGCTGAGCAGCCGCTTCTTGAGGATGGAAAGGCGATCGGCGCTGATCTGTCCGCCAGCGGAGATGGCGCGTAGCCGAGCCTCGATCCGCTTGGCCGAGGGGCCGTGGTAGCTGTTCCACCAGAGGTAGATGCCCTCGAGGCAGAGAACGACCGCGACAAACAGCAGGATGCTGAAGGCATAGAAGATCATGCTCATCTGCGTCTCCCAGTGGCGTTTTGAACCGATGTTGGCACGATGGCGGCTCAGACTTCGTAGCGGCGCGCGGGGTCGTAGGTTTCATCTGGCAGGCCGACGCCAAACACGCGCAGCCGCTCGGCGAACTTCGGATAAACGCCGGTGGCCCGGAAATGTCCGCGCACGGTGCCGTCCTCGGCTACGCCGGTCCGCTGAAAAGTAAAGATTTCCTGCATGTTGATGATGTCGCCTTCCATGCCGGTGATCTCCTGGATGCTGATGATCTTGCGCCGGCCATCGGTCATGCGTGCCGCCTGGACAATCACGGTGATGGCCGAGGCGATTTGCTGGCGCATCGACTTGGCGGGCATGGTCAGTCCCGCCATGCTGACCATGTTTTCCAGGCGCGTAAGCGCATCGCGTGGCGTGTTGGCGTGGATGGTCGTCAGCGAGCCCTCGTGGCCAGTGTTCATGGCGTTCAGCATGTCGAGCGCCTCGCCACCGCGCACTTCGCCCAGGATGATGCGGTCCGGTCGCATCCGCAGTGCGTTTCGCACCAGTGCTCGCTGCGTGATTTCTCCTTTTCCTTCGATATTGGGCGGGCGGGTTTCCAGCCGCAGTACATGGGGCTGCCGCAGTTGCAGTTCCGCCGCATCTTCGATGGTGACCACGCGTTCGTCTTCGGGGATAAAGCCGGAAAGAATGTTCAGCAGCGTTGTCTTGCCGCTGCCGGTGCCACCGGATACCAGTACGTTCACCTTCGCATGCGCCAGTGCCTGCAGTAGTTGTGCCATCGGCTGCGTCAGGCTCTTCAAGTCAACTAGGTCTGCCACCTGTAGTGGATTCACGGAGAAGCGGCGGATGGACAGCAGCGGCCCATCGATGGCAGAGGGCGGAATGATGGCATTGACGCGAGAACCGTCTGGCAGGCGTGCGTCAACCATCGGACTGGTCTCGTCGATACGGCGGCCTACGCGCGAAACGATCTTCTCTATGACCTTCATCAGATGAGCGTCATCGTAGAAGAGCACGTCGGTCAGTTCGAGTTTGCCCCGCCTTTCTACATAGGTTTGGCGCGCCGTATTGACCAGGATGTCCGATACCGTGGGGTCTTTCAGCAGCGGCTCCAGTGGGCCGAAGCCGAACATCTCGTCATAGATCTCCACGATGAGTTGCCGGCGCTCGTTGTCGTTGAGCAGAACCTTCTGTTCATCGACGATCACATTCACGAGCGCGGCGATTTCCTGCTTTACCTGCTCTGGCGGGAAGAGCGCCAGGCGTTCCAGTTCGACCCGGTCGAGCACGGTCTCATGCACATCGCGCTTGAGTGCATGGTAGCCGGGCGAAGCAGCCTTGGCCGCCATGCTGAACTGGATGGCAGCGTGTCCATTGGTGGCGAATGCCGGCCCGGCGTTTGCCAGTTGTTCGCGGATTGACATGATGCACTCCTCGTTATCAGGTTTAGTTCTCGGCGGAAGGGGGTCGGTGGGTTCAGATACTCTTCGCACGCAGCATCAGCCGGCGGAACGGGGAGCCAGGCTCTTGGCGCGGACGTCTCTCGACATCCGGTGCGGAGGTCAGTTGCATCGCCATCGCCTGCAAGGCACGCGCCATACCGCTGCGCCGGCTCAGTTTGGCAACGGGCTCTCCCTGGCTCACGGCTTCATCCACAGCGGACGGATCATCGGGCAATGCAAAAGCGACCTTTACGCCGAGAATCTCTTCCATCTTGACGCGGGGCACTTCGTTCTTGCGCCCGGTGCGGTTGAGTACCAGTTGGATCTTGTTTGCGGGGTAGTGCAGCGCATGCAGGATATCAACCAGGCGGCGGCCTGGCCGACCAAATGCAATGGCGGGTTCCGCCAGTACGCAGATGTGATCGCTGTGGTCCAGGATTCCGATCGACAGCGGGTCAATGGTCTGGCCGATATCGAAAATCACAAAATCGTAGTTGGGCTGCATCACTGACAGGATCCATTCCAGCTTCTCCTTCTGGATCTGGCTGGCCTTGACCGGATCGGTGGCGCCGGCAAGCATGTCCAGGCCTTTGTCCACGTGAACCAGGCAGGCATCGAGGAACGCGGCGTCCATGCGGTCGATCTGGCCGCAGATGTCGGGCAGCGTCGACGGAGGTGTCTTGTCGCTGACGATGTGCGTCAGGTCGCCGAAATGCCGGTTCAAGTCGACCACCAGCACGCGCTTGCCGAAGTGACGGGACAGGGCGTCGCCCAGATTGGCCGCTACGAAGCTGGTGCCGGCTCCGCCCTTGCACGAGATCATCGAGATGACCTGCGCCAGTTCCTTTTCTCGCGGCACATGCGTTGCCTCTGCCCGCTTCAAGGCTTCGGCCAGCTGGCCTTTGTCCAGGGGCCAGGACAGCACGTCACGGATGCCGGCGCGCATGGCCTTGAGCAGTATGTCGGAGCCGTTGGACTGCGTAACGAGGATGCACGGCAGATCGGGGTGCTGCTCGCGAAGGGCCTCGATCGCATGCATCTGTGACGGTCCGATGAGAGGCAGCTCGAGGATCAGCAGATCGGCCATGCGCAGACGACTGGCATGGAACGGGAATCGCGTCAGGCTCTCCTGCAGCGACATGGCCTGGAAATTCCCGACGACGGTGCTCAGCCGGTTGATCTCGGCCAGCCGCTCGGCGTCTTCGGATGCGATCAGGATCTTCAGCATAATGTCCTCGCGATACTCGGATCAAATGTGATGACGTATGTCCCGGTGCTTCAGCTGCAAACGGAGCCGCCCGTTGATGTCTGCATGCTTTCGCGTGTCATGGTGGTCGCGAAGGGAGGCATGTTCAAGGTCAGTGGAACTAGCGGGATCACCGTGGCAACCGATACATTGGCGACGCTGACCATGACGCTCTGGCACGTCGAGCGCGCATTGGCCGGATCGGAGTCGCAACCCGCAGGCTCGTAGGCCACCGAGATATTGCCGTTCTGTAACAACGGCAGCATGTCCCGCATCCGGTTCTTGATCACGAGGTCACCGGCGTCGCATACCACGGCCATGCGAGCACCGAGGCGGGTGGCCTCCGAGGCGGTGTTCCAGTAGTACAGCACGCGCGAGAATTCGACGATCCCCAGCAGAAGCGTGAAGAACACGCCGGCGATGAGGGCGAATTCAACAGCGGCAACGCCCCGCTGGCGCTGACACGAATGGGAGAAGGCGGCCCGCTTCATAGCACTTGCCTCATAACAGTGGAAATGTCGCTGAACGTCAGGCCGGTCACATTGATGAACGACTGCACCGGCGAATAGGCAAAACCAGAAATCTTGACCGAGACGAGGTTGACCGTGCCAGCCGCCACGCCGGTACCACCGGAGTTGTCATAGGTGCTGACATTCAGGAATGTCTGGCCGGGACAGCCCGTGGCGTTGACGCGATCGCAGACGACGACCATGGCGGTGGTCAGTCCCGGCGCCAGGGGCTGGCCGGCACAAGTCGTGTTGCCATAGGCCGCCAGGCACTTTGCAGCCCCGGTGGGATAAGTCACATCGTCCGGTGAGAACTGCGACAGGTAGCGCGTCGCCGAGCGCGTTGCCTTGGTCAGCGTGTCGTACTGGTAGATTGCACGGCCGAACTCGGCCACGCCGCAGACCATCAGGATCATCGGCGCCAGCAGGATGCCGAATTCCACTGCGGCCACGCCGCGCTGGCGCTTGCCGGAAGTCGTCAGACGTTTCATCGCGCGCTCCTATTGCACCAGTACGGGCACGAGCGGACCGACGCCGGTCCCGGCGCCCGGGAGGCCCTGCGTGGCACAGGGGCTGCCGGGCGTTGTCGAGGTGCCACGATATTCGAGGCGTACGGTGTCGTTGTGGCCGCCTTTCTGCATCGGCTCGACCATTAGCAGGCAGGACCAGCCAGTCACCGGGATCTTGTGGGTGCCAGGCGTGCCGAGAGAGCTGCAGTCCACGATGGGGGCCAGCACCAGGCGTCGGTCGGCACCAGCCTTGTAGTTTGTGCTTCCTGCGCTGCCTTGCGTATCGAGATTAGTGGTCGAATCGCCCTGATAGGCCATGTAGGCCTTGCGGGCAGCGAGGAAATTCGGCTGGGCGTTGCCCTTGCTATCGCTCGAGGTGCCGTCGTATGCGCTCTTCTTCGCCGTCCAGGTCGCATCCGTATAGGCAAAGCCGGTGAAGTCAGTCACTCCCACTGTGCTGCCCTTGACGATCCCAAACCGGCTGTTCCACTCATCCGACAGGGATGCCTTGTCACCGGTTGTGCCGATAAAGGATCCCTCTGCAGGCAGGTTGCATTGGCCCGCACCTTTCAACTGGTTGGCGAGATCCTTGGCACTCGATCCGCCGGTCAGGTCGGCCCAGCCGAAGTTCCCGCCACCGTAGGCAACACTGTCCTTGTCTGCGGTGCCCGCCTTGGTGGTCAGCCATTGCCCGATCGTGTAGCCAGCCGGTACCGGAGGGTTAGCGGTGTCAGGCCGGCAGACGAAAACGGGGATGGCGCATGTGGTTTGGGCGGAGGTGGTCGTGGCGACCGCGTAGGCGGCAACCGTGCTTGGGCCGATGTTCGTGCCCGGCAGGGCATTGAGCACCTGCGCAAACCAGTGGGCGATGCCGGTGCGGGACACCTCGCACCTGACGTATTTGATGGTATTCAGCGGATAGGTGACGGCATCTTTGTCAAGGAACGGATTGGCAAGCGAGTCGGTGTATTTCACGCTGCTGCTGGCCACCAGTTCGACCTGTTCGCGCTGGAACAGGGCCATGTTGCGCGATCCGGACGTAATGCCCGCGGCTTCGGACACGACCAGCGGCGTGGCGCCGGTCAGGTCACGTGCCGCGGCCAGTGCGCAGGAATCGGCGCTGTTCTGCAACTCGCTCTTGGCCACGTAGAGTTTGCCCAGATCGAGCGCCAGGCCGAGAAAGCCGACCAGCACCACGATCAGTAGTCCCATGATGATGGCGACCGCGCCTTTCTGGCGTGCGTGAATGCGGTGCAGGCGCCGTGCGTGATTCGTGGTTCTGGGCATGGTCTGGCTCCCCAACGTGGACCTAGCGTGCGCCACCAGCGCCGGACATGCCGACGCCGCCGTAGCCGGCCGAGCCGAAGTCAATGCCGAAGCCGCCGGTCTGGGCGCCGGTGGTCTGCATGCGGATCAGCGAGCGGTCAAAGTTGCGCATCGCGGCCACTGCCGTCTTGCCGTCAGTGCCGGTGACCGTCGGCAGGCCCGCCGGGGCGTCGGGGTTGATGATCTGCATCTGGTTGACCGTGGCCAGTGCCACGCCGCGCTGGCCGTCCCACACCGGGGTGGTTGTCATGCAGGCCGACAGTCCGAGGCAGGACAGGGCACCCGCCACCAAGGCGGCGGCGCTGCGCGGAAGCTTCGAGATCTTGCTCATGGTTGCTCTCCTGTTTGCGGTGGCGCTGGGGCTCAGTTGCTGCCCGATGCGGTGCCGGTGGCCGTGCCGGCGGGCCGCGCCTGCGCCAGGCGCGCAGCGGTGGCTTCAATGCGGGCGATGCGTGCGGCGGAGTCCTCCGGGGGCGGTAGCGCCGCCACGCTGCGCGCTGGTGCCGGCGGTGCCTTGGGCGCGGCGGCTGCCGGCTGCGGGGCCGTGCGGGCCGTCGGGGTCGGCGCAGGCGGCGTCGCCGGGGACGGCGCTGCCGCCGTGGACGGTTCCTCCAGCGGCCGGCCATTCGGCGTGGCCGAGATCGACGTGACCGGAGTAACTTCACTGCGCGGGGCCGACGGCGCGGTGCCGGGCGCTGCAGCAGGAGCCGGCGCGGCCGGTTGCGACGGTGCCGGAGTGGGCGGCGCATTGCGGCGGCCTTCCATATTGCCCATGAAGTACAGCGAGAACGGATCAGGCGTGGCGAAGCTGTCGGTGGGCAGCGGGTAGTTGTTGGTCGCCATCGGCTTGACCAGGCGTGGCGTGATGATGAACACCAGTTCGGTCAGGTCCTGCTGGTACTGCGTGCTGCGGAACAGCGTGCCCAGCACCGGCACTTCGCCAGCGCCAGGGAGCGCCTTGAGCGAACCGCGCGCGCTGTCCTGCAGCAGGCCGCCGATCGCGAAGCTTTCGCCATCACGCATCTGCACGGTGGTGGAGGCGCGGCGGGTGGTGATGAGCGGAAGCACGGTCTGTCCCGCCAGGCTGCTGCCGCTGACAGTCGCGCCCGTGGGGGACAACTCGGACACTTCCGGCGCTACCTTCAGGTGGATGCGGCCATTGGCAAGCACCGTTGGCGTGAACTTCAGTCCCACGCCGAACTCTTCTTCCTGCAGCGTGACCGTGCCGGCACCATTCAGCACGTTGGCCTGCGCCACGGGGATGTAGATCTTGCCGCCGGCGAGGAAGCTCGCTTCCTGCCCGCTGATGGTCACGAGGTTCGGCTCGGCCAGGATCTTGACCAGGCTGTCGTTCTTCTGCGCGTCGATGGCAAAATTGAACGGCTTGTTGTTGGCCTTGCTGCCAAAGATCGCGCCGGAAGCGCCGGTAAGCAGCGACGTCACCACGCCGCCGGTCCACGAGCCAAAGCCGCCTTGCAGGTTCACCGCCGAGCCGAGCTGGTTCAGCAGCGTCTTCGAGACCTCCGCCACCTTCACTTCCAGCATCACCTGCTGCGGTGTGTCGACCGACAGCATGTTGAGCACGCCACCCTTCCTGTTGGGATCGCCGCCACCAGCCTGCGCGGCGCTGGCATAGGCCTGTGCGATGTCCATGGCCTGCAGCGCGGCCTGCGAATTGGTGACGCTCCCGGTCAGCACCAGGTTGTCCGCGGCCGTCATGACCTTGATGCCGGGTTCGCCGGGCAGGAGCTGGCCGAGCGATGTCTGCAGGCCGCCGGCATCGGCGTTGACCACCACGTTGATGATGCTGCAGCTGCCGCTGCGGCCCTGCACGATCATATTGGTGGTTCCCACCGAGCGCCCCAGTACATAGAGCGTCTGTGCCGATACCATCGTGGCCTGCACCACGTTGGGGTTGCCCAGCGTGCGGTTCTTGACAGGCTCCTGCAGCGTGATCAGCTGCGATTTGCCGACCGGAACGATGACGCTCGACTCTTGCCGGACCGACCCGGTGCAATTGGGGCCGCGCGCGTCCGCGGCCGGCACCGGCGTCGCGGATCCCACGGGCACCGCGCCGGCTGGCGCCATGCTGATGGTCATCTGCATCGGCGCTTGGGGCGCCTTCGCTGCCACGGGCGCGGTGGCCCTGCCCAGGTTGCCGGCCTCGATGGCGGCTTGCGCCGCGGCGGCCAGCGGTGTGCAAAGGATGGCAGCCAGCACCAGGATGCGGGTGCCGCCGGCGGCTTCGGATCGTTTCTGGTTCATTTTGAATCTCCCCCCGGAGAGGCTGTGTTTGTTACAGCTCAAAATTCATCGATGCCGTACGGTACGAGTTCAAAAGCACTCGAGGCCGCCCTGGATGCCTGCCAGCACGCCGACGCAATTGCCCGAGTGCGGCTGTGCTGCCACCGTACGGGTCTTGACCACGGTGCGCGTTTGCGTCTGCGTGACCACCTTGACCTGCGGTGCTTCCGGCCCCTTGCCCAGCAGCGTGCCCTTGGTCGCGCCGCCGGTGTTGATGTCGGCCACGTCCATCTGGTTGCGCAGCACCAGCGAGAGGGTGCCCACGCTGCGGGCCACGTCCAGCTTCTCGGCCTGGTCGGGCGTGACCTCGAGCGTCACCGCGTTGACCACCTTCGGCTGGGTGTCGTCGCGGCTGACCTGCTGAGCCACAGCCAGTACCAGGATCTTCTCGAGCACGATCTTCGAGATGCTGTTGTTCTGCGTGCTCTTGGCTTCCTCATTCGTATTGACGATCACATCGACATAGTTGCCTGGCAGGGCGAAGCCCGCCACGCCCACCACATCGTTGACGCGTACCGTGATGGCGCGCTTGCCATCGTTGATGACGGCGGACAGTCCGCCCTTGGTGCCGACGGGTGCGAGCTTCGCCTCAAGAACGGGTTCGCCGCGCTGCAGGCTGGTCCGCACCACGCGGCCTTCGAGCAGCTTCAGGTCTTCGAACGCGCCGGGCGGCACGCTTGCGGTGGGCCAGTTGACCAGGCGCAACTGGCTGCCGTTCAGCGGCTGCCCCAGGTTCAGATCGTTGGCTGCCACCACCACCTGCTTTACGGAGTTGGACGATTGCTCCAGCAGCCATCTGGACGCTGATACCACGGCCGCCACGCCGGCGATCAGGGCAATCAGCAGCATCAGGATTGCGCGTGTGTTTTTCATGATGACTCTCTCCTGGAGGTTACGTGTGGGCTGCTACGGTTCAGCTTGCCGCGCGCTGATCGATGGACCAGTGATGATGAGTACGGTGATGCGTGCTGCCCGGTGGCATGCCTTCGGCTGAGGTCCGCAATCCGTAATAGGCTTGCCATGCCGCGAGCAGTCCCTCCTGGGTGACTTGCGGCGCATGGCCGTGATAGCGCACGCCCGAGGCGACCAGGCGCAACAGGTCGCGCGGCAGGCAGGCCATCAGCGGCGTGTCGCTTTCATAATGCAGGCTGTCGACCAGGAATTCGAAGACGGTGTCCGCGGTAGTCAGACCGAAGTCTGCGGCAGTGCGCTGATACACCTCTCGGTAGTCGTCGATCGACAACGGCCCCACGTAGAGCTTGCTGCCCAGGCGGCGCAGGAACGCCTCGTCACCGAGCGCAGAAGGCTCTAGGTTGGTCGAGAACACCGGCCAGACGTCGAACGGTACCGAAAAGCGCACGCCAGTTTGCAGCGTGAACATGTCGACGGAGCGGTCCAGCGGTACGATCCAGCGGTTGAGCAGGTCGTCGACACCCACCAGCTGCCGGCCCAGGTCATCGATGATGTAGATGCCGTTGTTGGCTTTCATGTGCGGAGGCGCCTGATAGAAGCCTGCGGTGCTGTCGTAGCGCAGGTCCAGCATGGCCAGCGTGAGTTCGCCGCCGGTCAGCACCACCGGGCGGTGGCACAGGACCCAACGGCGATCCAGCGAGCGGCGTGCCATCGATGCCTCGCTGTCGCTGAAAGGAACATGCACCAGGGGATCGAACACCTGGATGATTTCGCCGGCTACGGTGATCGCATGCGGCACCGGCACGGCGCCGGGCAGCAGCATGCCCAGGCGCTGCGCCAGGTAGGTCTTGCCACTGCCGGGGGGGCCGTAGATCATCAGCGCACGGCAGGTGTTCAGGGCCATGCCGATCGCGTCCAGCAGGTGGACCGGGATCACGAGGTCATGAAATGCCGCGGTGACATCGGCCTTGGTGACGGAGCCATGGCTTACCGAGTGGTGTTTGACAGCTTCGATGTAGGCATCCAGGCTGACGGGTGCGGGACCGTTGTAGCTGCAGCGCGCGGATGCTTCGGCGGCACGCGTGTAGCCGGCATCAGTGAGGCGGAAGCGCACATCGAGGTCGCTGGCGCCGCGGTGCGCAATCTCCAGCAGGCGCTCGCGTACCGCGACCGTGGCGATCTCGTTGACGACGACGGCGGGAAGTTTCAGCGAGTCGGTCAGTACCGCCAGGGTGACGGTGCGGTGCAGATAGGCGGCCTTCATGAAAAGGCCGAGCAGCAGCGAACTATCGAGCCCGGTATCCGCGATGGTCCGCGGCAGCACATGCCAGGCGGGCGGGCAGTCCTGATCCCCGCGGGCATTCCTGCTGATGGAGGCCACCGGCTCTAGGTGCCGTGGTGCCTGACCTGCGTCGTGGTGCTCAAACATGCCGTCCCCCTGTATGCTGACCAGCGTATTCATCAAGACGCCCGAACGCTGTGGTCGTGGTTGTGCTTTGCTCTCATGGCTTGGTGAACAGGATTGCCAGCGTTCCGGCAGCGATCGCCACGCCGTAGGGCAACGAACCGACCGAAGGCCCCCCTGGCCTTGTGCGGAGGATGTTGCTGATGTTGCGCAGGACCTGCCCGCCGCTACGGAACCAGAAAACCAGGGCTGCCGCCCATAGTCCGCCAATGAGGAAGGTGGACAGTGCAATCTGGAGGGCTATGGCCGCGCCAAGCCAGGCGCCCACTGCAGCCATGAGCTTGACGTCGCCGGCGGCCATGCCGCGCAGCGCGTAGAGGGGCAGGAACACCGCCAGCCCGGTGATCCAGCCCAGAATCCATGCGAGACATCCGCCGCCAAGGCCATGCATGGCCACCTGTACCGGCAGGCCCAGCATCCAGGCACCAAGCGTCAGCCAGTTCGGAATCCGCCGGCGGTGCAGGTCAAGCGCCGCGGCCGTGAGCACGATGGCGATGGTGACCGGACCGATGAAAGGCGCGAGCATCGACATGGCAGACATGGCGTGTCCTCGTATTCAAGGCGTCGTTGGCATGACAGCCACGACCAGTTCATAGAGCGCCCGCACCTGGGTACCCAATAATGAGACAGCCCCCACGATCACCATCGCGATCAGCGCGCCGAGCAGCGCATACTCGATCGCGGTGACGCCGCGTTCGTCGCGTCGGAAGCTCTTCCACAGCGTATCGCGTCGTTGCATCGGGGCCTCCAGATCCGGGGCGAAGCGATTGGCGGGCACTTGGGCCGCACTGCGGCAGCCCAAGTCGTCCGACTACGCTGTAGTTCAGGCAGCAGGCGTGACGAGCTTGCCTTGGATGTAATTGAAGATTGAGCTGAGTTGCGTGCCGACAAGCGTGACAGAAGCAATGATCACGACGGCAATCAGCGCGGCGATCAGGCCGTACTCGATGGCGGTCACGCCATCTTCATCGCGGAAAAACTGCTTCATGGAGTGGGTCAGGTTCTTCATGATGATCTCCTTGCGTTGGACAGAGAACTTCAGGTGCTGCGGCTTCACGTAGACGGATGCAGAGGGTTCGGCGGCGCGCAGATCGGGCATGCATGGAACGGCCAGCGCCCCGGATCGCCGCGCGCGACTCCTGGATCGCGCCCGTGCTGCGGTCGCCCTGCCGAGGCATGCAAGCATTGCGCGTTGCATTGCCCGTGAGCCGCATCATGAAGAGAGCACCACGGGCCGAAGTGGATGGCATCGTGTGCGGTCTTCCGGTGCGGCATCGCAGGTTCGCGAATGGCTTGCATGCTTGTACGCTCCCCGTGTTCGAATGGCTTGCCGGCATTCTTTGCGCCGGCGTTGCGGCGCCGACAACTGCGATGCCGCTCGACATGGCATAGGCAAAGCGCGGGCCAGCCTGCAGGAATTCCTTGTGCTGCAAGGCTTTGCGGGTGCCATTGCGTGCCACATGCCGGACGCGATGGCCCGTAGGCGGCGTTTCGGCGGCCTTTCGTTGCCGCCCGGAAACGCGCGTCAGCCAGGGATTTTTGGATGACGAGACCGATGGCTGAGAGCGTTGCATCAAGTCACCTGTGGGCTGCACCGGGAGAGAGGCAGATGCTTCAGCCAAAAGCATGAGCCGGCTCTCGGGGGCATCAGCTTTCTGGTGCAGTGTTTGGATGAGGAACCGTTAATTCCAGTTGGTACACACAGTGGTGCCCGACAGATGGATGAGGGTTCCTGGCGCAGGGCGGGCGTTTCCAGTCAGAAACGTCGGATACCACGTCCCGCTTGGAAACCGTAGCGCCGCGCCCTCGCAGATTCGGCTGCAAGCCGCATGAGAGCTTGTTTCGGGGGCGGGTGAAGCTGCGTGATTCAAGCAAGAAACATGGGCGTATGCCGCGCCGCTGCGGGAAAGGCGCAAGCGTGCCGAGGCTGGTGAGCGGGCTTGCTTTCGCCGGTGCGGGCTATGAAACTGAGTCAGGAGTCGGTTAGCGTGAGCTAGCAAATCAAGAACGTGAGGGAGGGGAGATGTGCCAATATCCCAGGCGGTTGGTTGACAGGTCCGTGACCGGGGGCTGGATGCAGCGGCCCCATGGCAACCGGCCCTGGCGTTGCCGGAGCAGATGAAATGGAGCTTCCAAACTACACGGCTGGCAGGCCGCATTGCCAGTCGCAGCACGAACACTGGCTCGACCCGGGCCGGCTGCGCCTGTATGTCTGGGTGGCGCTGGCGTGCCAGGTGCTCTACTTTGGCGTCTGGACGTTGCGCGCATACCTGCTGCAGGCAGCTGGCGTCATTGGTCCTGGTGGAGACTTTGTCGTGTTCTGGAGCGCGGCGCACCTGACACTCGAGCACGGACCGGCCGCGCCCTACGATTTCGATCTGTTGCGCTCAACCGAGCTAGCGGCCGTGCCGGGCCTGCCCCTTGGCGATGGCGTCCTGCCATGGCTGTACCCACCCACCTATATGCTATGTCTGCTGCCGTTTGCGCTGTTGCCATACGGTGCAGCCACACTGGCGTTCATGTGTGGGGGCGCTGCCTGGTATGCGTGGGCGATGTACCGCACCTTGCCGTGGCGCCGCCTTTGGCTGGCAGGTGTCGCGTTTCCCGGAGTCGCCGTGACGCTGGCATCCGGACAGAACGGCTTGTGGCTCGCCGGTTGTGCGGGGTTGGCGATGACATGGTTGCGTACCCGTCCGGTGTTGGCCGGTGCATTGCTCGGACTGCTGACCGTCAAGCCTCATCTGGCAGTGATGTTTCCCTTGGCCTTGCTATGCGCACGCGCATGGCAAGCGCTCGCGGCGATGTTCGTCACGGCCACTGGGCTTGCTGCGGCGTCGATGCTTGCCTTCGGCATGGAGCCGTTCACCGAATTCATCGGCAACGCGGCAGTGGTACAGGCCGCAGTGGAGCAAGGTGCCACGCTGCCGGCCCGGATGCCAACCATATTTGCGGCCGCCAGGACCCTGACGGGGAGCCTAGGCTGGGCCTATGCCATGCACGGCTGCATGGCGGCTGCGGCCGTGACTGCGGTGGTATATGCCTGGGCCCGGCCGTCAAGCTTTGCCTTGCGGGCGGCGGTACTCATGACAGCCGCCTTGCTGATCCCTGCTTACTTGTACGACTACGACCTGGTTCTCCTCGGCTTTGCTATTGCCTGGCTGAGCATTCACAGCTATCGGATCGGCTGGCGCGTCGGCGAACGCGAGGTGCTGGTCTTGCTGTGGCTTCTGCCGTTGAGCGGGGCGCTGATGGGCGGACTTGCAGCGGGAAAGGCGATTGGAATCAATCCGACTCCGATCGGGCTAGTGCTCGCACTGGCGTTCGGCGTATGGCGGATCCGGCTGGAGCGGACGGGAAGGGTGTCGCGAGATGCCTGAACAGTGCACGGTCCGATATCGCGCAAAGGAGCAACGACATTATGGCCGAGTATGACGAGCCCAAGCTGATCTCGCTGGTGGTACCGTGCTACAACGAGGCGGAAGTGCTGGAAGCATTCTTCGCGCGCGTGGTACCTATCCTTGAGGCAGTCGCAGGGAGCCGGTTCGAGATTGTCTGCGTCAATGACGGCAGCACCGATGACACCCTTGGTGTACTGCTTCGGGCCGCCAGCGGCGACGGCCGCCTGCGTGTCATTGATCTGACGCGCAATTTCGGGAAGGAGGCAGCGCTGACCGCCGGCATCGACGAAGCACATGGAGACGCGGTGATCCCGATCGACGCCGACCTGCAGGATCCGCCGGAACTGATACCGACTCTCGTGACGCACTGGCGTGAGGGCGCCGAAGTCGTACTGGCACAGCGCGTCAGCCGCAACACCGATACCCTGTTGAAGCGGATTACGGCAAACGCGTACTACCGGGTACACAATTGCCTGTCCGATCTCAAACTGCCTGAGAACGTCGGCGACTTCCGATTGATCGATCGTGCAGTGGTCAACGCGCTAAAGCTGTTGCCCGAGCGCCATCGCTTTATGAAGGGGCTCTTTGCCTGGGTCGGCTTCAGCATTGTCATTGTTCCTTATGAGCGGGAAGCGCGGAGCGCCGGGGAATCGAAGTTCTCCGGGTGGCGGCTATGGAATCTTGCCCTTGAAGGCATAACCAGTTTCAGCACGCTGCCACTCAGAAGCTGGACTTACCTTGGCTGTGTCATTGCATCGCTGGCCTTCCTGTATGGCATGTACATCGTCGTGCGGACCATGATCCTGGGTGTCGACGTCCCCGGCTATGCCTCGTTGTTGTCGCTGTTGTTGTTTTTTGGCGGATTACAATTGATCGGTCTTGGTGTGGTGGGGGAGTACGTCGGCCGCATCTATGACGAATCAAAAGGCAGGCCGATTTATCTGGTCAGGCGCCGGTATCACGAACTGTGGCCGCAAGACACTGCATCTAACCCCAGGCGCGTCGTCCGGCTTGCCAGCGCAAAGCGTGGTTAGCGGGTGAAACTGACTGGTATCGCGAAAGAGGCGCGCAAGCCCGGTTCGCCACTTTGCGGAGCGGGTTCTCGTCGCGTATTTGCCAGGTTTGATTTCACTGCTCCATGACCACCGGCGCCACCCGGCGTTTGGAGTCAGTGATGAGCACGCGATGTAAGTGGCCGATAAGTCCAGACGCGGTGAAGGACATACGTCAGCGGAGGTACCGCCGCAAGGACGCAAACGAGTCCTTGCCAGTACGTCGTGCCCAACCGTTCGGCCAGCCAGGAAATGCCGAGGGTCATGCCGAGCCCCAATATCGAGACGCAGAAGAACCGCAGGAAGTTGTCTCGCCGTGGCGTTTGAGAAAAGCTCCACAACGTGTTTAGGAAGTAGGAGCTGACATTCGCAATGGCGAATGCAACGCCATTGGCTTCTACCTGCGACGCGTTGAGAAGATATATCAGCGATGTGGCGGTGGCCACGTGAACGCCCGTTGCGATGACGCCGGCGACGCCGAAGCGTACAAGCCCGGTAAATCTGCGCCTGCGGGGCACGTACCACTGGCAGGCATTTCTTGTCGGGTCGTCCGGCGTACAGCCGGCGCCGGGATCTGAGTGCAGCATGGGGTGGGTATGACCGCTTGTTGGCTGATGTCTAGCCTTGCACGCATACCAGGCCGAGATCGCCCTTCTTCACGTGCAACTTGTAGTCCCGCATCAACCTGAACAGCGTCACCCGCGAAATTCCGAGCTCCGCCGCGACATCGATCAGGCGCTCATGATTGCGCTGCAGCGCTTCCACGA
Source organism: Cupriavidus pinatubonensis (assembly GCF_019602855.1). Classification (GTDB taxonomy): domain Bacteria; phylum Pseudomonadota; class Gammaproteobacteria; order Burkholderiales; family Burkholderiaceae; genus Cupriavidus; species Cupriavidus pinatubonensis. The sequence goes on along the minus strand of NZ_CP080767.1, from coordinate 2,954,272 downwards.
GGGCATTCTGCTCGGCTGCTTCACGGATCGCCGCCAGCGTGAGCGGGCGTTCCTCCACCGGAGCAGCGAGTTCCAGGTCCTCGGGCTGGATCACCCCGTCCTCGCACATCGCCGCGGCATGGCGGATGCGGTTGATGAGTTCGCGCACATTGCCGGGCCAATCGTGTTGTTGAATCGCGCGCAGCGCGGTAGGCGCGAAGCCACGAATATGGTTGGGAGACTGCTTGCGCACGCCGGCGAGCACATGCTCGGCGAGCAGCATGAGGTCGCTGCCGCGTTCGCGCAGCGGTGGCTGACGCACGCGCAGCACGCACAGGCGGTGGTACAGGTCGCCGCGGAACCGCTCGGCTGCGATGGCCGCTTCCAGATCGACGTGCGTGGCCGAGATGATGCGTACATCCACTTCAATGGATTCGGTGCCGCCGAGCCGCTCTATGCGCCCGGTTTCCAGGAAGCGCAGCAGGCTGGTCTGGCTTTCCAGCGGCATGTCGCCGATTTCGTCAAGGAACAGCGTGCCGCCCTGAGCCATCTCGATGCGGCCGAGCTTGCGCTTGGCCGCTCCGGTGAAAGCCCCGCGCTCATAGCCGAACAACTCCGACATGAGCAGGGTGGGCGGGATCGCGGCGCAGTTCACGGCCACGAACGGCTTCTGCGCGCGTTCGCTGGCGCGGTGGATGGCCTGCGCAGCCAGTTCCTTGCCGGTACCGGATTCGCCGGAGATCAGCACGGGGGTATCCCAGAGCGAGACCTTTTCGATACCGCGGAACAGCGTCTGCATCGCAGCGCAGGTGCCAATCATGCCGTCCGGGCGCGCGCTGCTCCCGGCTGTGCGCTGGGCGGCGGGCCGCATCTGCGCCATGCCTTGTGCATGGCCGAGCGAATGCGCCAGGTGGATCAGGTCGAATGGCGCGGTGTAGTAGTCAATAAAATAGAGGCCGAGAAGGCGGCGCGCCGCGTCGCCCAGCTCTTCGCGGCTGGCGACCATGCCGATCCAGCCCAGCAACGGGTGGGCCAGCCAGGGCTCGAAGGATTCAAGCTCGGCATCGCTGAATCCGCTATGGACGTCGAGCAGAGCGGCACAGGCCGTGTTGTGCGCCAGCGCGTCGAGGTCTTGCAGGCTCGATGCAAAGCTGATTTTCCAGCCGCGTTGCGAAAACGCCCTGCACAGCGTGGCGTCATGATGCTTGGACAGATAGAGCAGCGGACGATTGGCGTAAGTGCTCATGAGATTTCCCCGGATTCTTGTTTTTGACGAAACCGACTCCAGCGGTTGCCGGATATCGGATTCGGTGGCCTTAGGCCCGCACCGGCCGCGGGTTGATCTCGCTTTGGCCGGCGTATTTCCCGAATTCTGTGTTGGCCAAGCCTGCTTTGCAGGCTTGGCCATGCCCCTCGTGACGCCGGTGTCCGGCATCCCGCTTGTTAGCGGTCCCCATCGCCGCCATGGTCGTCCATGGCTGGCTTCAGTATTTCAGGCTGCACGGGCCGCCCAGACCGGCGCGACCCGTGGTTCCCTGAAAGACCTCACCTGTTCTTCCCGGCCCAGACCGCAACGGTATGCGTCGGTGCGAGCCATTCCCTGCAGCGCGGCCCTACGCTTACAGCACCAGCCCGAGTCCCGCCCTGGGGTGCGGGGTCGTTCTGAAACTGACCTCGTCGAACGTTTGCCAGTGTGTAGGCGCTTCGGTCTCAGACTTCCCCAATTCCAGGCTTCATGTTCGCGTGGACATATATCGCGATGAGCATGCCAGAGTCGGGCATGTCTCTGAAAACAAAGGAAAACCTCGATTCGATGGAAATTGGGGGCGCTGTGGCGCCGCCAAATCGTTCCATTTCTGTTACAGCCTGTGACCTGAAACACCCTTTGGTATGGCTCTGGGGGAGTGCAAACGACACTCATACTCATCTTCCTGTGGCCGGAGGAGCATTTGTGCTTGGTAGCCCTGTCCGAAGGAAGGGAAGCGCCATGAGAAACGCCGGAGTGCCACGGCAGCGGGTTTGGATCCGACCCGCCGCTCAAAATGGTTTCGTTTCCGTTACAGGGAGCGGCATGAGTTACATGGCAGAGTCGGATTCTCTAGGGTGTTATCCCTAGTCAAACCGGCGTTGCTGCATCGGGCGGTCGCGACGCATTGGAAACGAGCCATGCGATGACAAGCATTTGCACGAGTCGTTGGATGAGGCTCCCATCCCTATCTCATCTTTATGGATGGAGTGAGTAGAAGTTGCACGGTAGTCGACCTGACCGAGCGAAATGGTTGCATCCGTGAAACTCGCCCCGCATGGAAGACGAGTCGTCCCCGAGGCGTTGAGCCGGCGGCAACGCTTCCCTGCATGACGCTAAGCCATGGATTCTTCTGAATCAAACGAAAATGATTCGTATTGCCAACTTTGGACATCGAAAACATTTCATGTCTGTTACTTCATGGCGTCGTCTGTCGTCGGCTCCGCGGTCAGCGTTTCGCGGCGCACCTGTTCCTGCAGCCAGGCATGGAACTGCTGGATCGCTTTCTCGCGAGGATTGCCCTCGCGCCAGGTGACCCAGTAATGCAGGCTGGACGGAATGCGGGTAGAACCGACCTGCACCAACTGGCCGCTCTCAAGGTAGTCGTGGGCCAGTTGCGCCCTGGCGGTGGCTACGCCCAGGCCGGCCACGGCTGACTGCAGCATCAGCCCGGCGTCCTGGAAGATCGGGCCGCGTTCGGGCTCGGCATCCGGCAGGCCGGCGGCTTCGAGCCAGTCGCGCCAGGGCCGCAGCGCAAAGCGCAGCATCGGCATGCGAGGCACGTCGGCTGGCGTGAAGCCGGGGTAGCGCGCCAGCAGCGCCGGGCTGGCCACGGCGATGACATGGTCTTCGATCAGGTTGTGGCATTCGAAGCCAGGAAGATCGATGCGTTGGTGCCAGATGCCGACGTCGACGCTGTACGGGTCGGGCGGCGTGATCTCGGCATGCAGCCGCAGGTGCAGGTCCAGCGACGGCACCTGGGCGTGCAGGCTCGGCAAGCGGCGAATCAGCCAGGCGTTGGCCAGGTCCGCCATGACGCTGACCTGCAGTCGCACTACCGGTGTGGTCGTGCTGCTGCTGGCTTCGCGCAGGGCGCTTTCAATATCGTCCAGCGCGGCACGGATTTGCTCGGCGAGCCTTGCTCCGGCACTGGTCGGCGCCATCTGGCTGCCGGTACGCTGAAATAGTTTGGTGCCGAGCTTGTCCTCGAGCGCCCGCATGTGATGACTGATGGCGCTGTGGGTCAGTGCAAGCTCTTCTGCGGCACGCGAGAAGCTGCGATGGCGCGCGGCAGCTTCCAGCGCACGCAGCGCTTGCAACGGCGGGATGTGAACAGGGCGATCGATAGGTTTGCGGGCCATGGCCGTCAAATTCTACTCACAATTGCCGACCGTAACTTTCGTTGGCGTTGCACCATGCTGGTGAGGACAATGGCGGCATGACGACCTCTGCTGCTACCCGATCTTCCATGGCCCGCCCGGAACACGGACCTGTTACAGACGCCCGCTGGCGGGTTCTGGCGGTTTTTTCGCTTGGCTTTCTGGTTTCCTACGTATTCCGCGGTGTCAATCTGGGCTTCGCGCCGCACTTGATTCGTGAGCTGGGACTGAGCGCTGGTGACCTCGGTCTGCTCACCAGCTTCTACTTCCTCGGGTTCGCCGCGGCGCAACTGCCGGCCGGCATCCTGCTGGATCGGTATGGGCCCCGCAAGACCGAAGCTGCGATGCTTTTGGCAGCAGTGGCCGGATCCATGTTGTTTGCGGTGGCCCCCGGCATGGCCGGATTGGCTGCGGCGCGGCTGCTGATCGGGATCGGTGTTTCGGTTTGCCTTGGCGCGGCCATCCAGGCGCTGTCGATGTGGTTCCCGCTGTCGCGTATGCCTTTGCTCAACGGCCTCGTCATGGCGATTGGCGGGCTGGGGGCGGTGGCTGTCGGTTCGCCGCTGGCGTGGCTGCTGTCCTGGACGGACTGGAGATCCGTCAGCACTGGGCTGGCCTTCGTATCGCTGGCCATGGCCGCCTTGCTTTGGTTCGGCGTGCCGGACAAGGCCAGCCCGCGGCGTGAAAGCCTGGCGGAGCAGTTGCGTGGCACGCGTCAAATTCTTGGCAGCGAGCGCTTCTGGCGCGTGGTGCCGCTGACCTTGCTTAACCAGGGCGTATTCCTGGCGGTGCAAACGTTGTGGGTGGGTGCCTTCATGCGTGATGTGTCCGGATTTGCGCCTGACCAGAGCGCGCGACTGGTATCAGTCATTGGTCTGGCGATGATGGCCGGGTGCGTAGGGTCGGGCTGGGCGGCACGTCATCTGGAGCGGCTCGGCGTAAGCCTGAAGGCCTTTGCCGGCGCTGGCATGACGGGCTTCATCGTGGTCCAGATATTGATCATGGCCCAGGTGCCGCTGTCGCCAGTGCTGCTGTGGGCGGCCTATGGCGTGTTCGGCTCGAGCGGCATCCTGACCTATGCCGTTCTGGCGCGCAGTTTCCCGGATGCCCTGATCGGCCGCGCGACGACAGCCATGACACTTACGGTGTTCCTGGCCACGTTCCTCTGCCAGGTCGGGATTGGCCAGGTATTGGACCTGTGGCCGGCCACGGGCGGCCGCTATCCCGCTACTGCCCACCTGTCGGCATGGGCTGGCTTGGTAACGCTGCAGGCCCTTGCGGCAGTGTGGTATGCGATCGGGCGCGGCGGCCCGACCGATCCGCGCAGGGTTCAGTAGACTCCCGGCAACACGCGAAACCGTACTTTCTCGCGATACCGGCAATATTCCGGGTCGTCGGACAATAGTGCTTCTTCGCGCCTGATACGCATGACCTGAAGCGTATAAAGCCCTGCATAGACCAGCAGGTTCTGCAGTCCGAAGTTCGTCAGCAGAAAGCCGATGTCGGCAATGAGATAGCTCAGATAGATCGGGTGACGCATGAAGCGGTAGGCACCGCTCGACACGATTCCGCGATTCGCCGGCAGGATGCCGAACGAGAACCGCAGCGAGAGCTTTGCGTAGATCTGCCAGGCAATCCCGGCGATCTGCAGGCCCGCACCGACGATCTCGGGCGCGAAGTGCGCGCCAGGCGCCAGGTCGATGGCAAGGAAATAATACGTGCCGCCCAGTGAGCAGAGCACTGTGACCGGATTCCAGTCGCGCTTCTTGGGGACACGGGCAAACAAGGTCAGGCCTAGCGTCAGGCAACTCGCCACCACGAGTAGCAAAAGGGTGATTCGCGAGGGGGTATCCAGCCATCGCTGGATTGCTCCATATACGAAGCCGGCAAGCAGTGCGGCGGTGGTGGATCTTAGCGTCAACTCCAACAGCAGTTCACGCAAGTCCATCTTGGGCGCGGCGTTCGCTTGCCCGTGGTGCACCAGGCTTTCTGACATATTTACCCCGTTCCGGCGAAATTGAGGCTTCGCCTTTTCTGACTGCAATGTCGTTGTGCAGTCAGCTTAGTCGTGGCTGGCTCGCCGCAATATCGGGTAAAGGGATGTTTCGTGCGTGAACGGTTGTGGCGCTACACGGATGATTCGTCAGCGCCTGATATCGACGCAGGTTTCCAAGCCTGGTGAGGCGAAGTGAAACCGGGGCGCGAGGCCAGAGCCCGGTCTAGAGAACCAACGGCCGGTCGTCCAGTTCGTTCGGATTGCGGCCACCATTGGATGGGAAATGCGCTGCCAGCAGATCATGAATGCTGGCCACTGCGACGAGCACAGGGCGCACCGAAAGATCCTTGGCCAGCCCCTGCGCCAGTTCATCGCAGACAACCCGCCAGGTTTTCGCCCCCACGCGTGCATCGATGCCCCGGTCTGCCAGCAGTTCCACTGCATGGTCAGCCAGATTGATATACAGGAGCACCCCGGTATGCTCCTCGGTATTCCAAACCTCCAGCGCGCCGAACAGGGCCCGCGCGCGCTCCCGCGGCGTGGTGCCACGCCAGGCGTGGCCGAGCGGCAGGCTGGATTCGATGACCACGCGGATTTCACCGAGGTGGCGAGCTTCTCCGTCATGGACCGCATCGTGAAGCTGCTGTTGCGCCTCCGCCGGGAAATAGCGTCGGGCGGTGCCGGTTGTCGTACCGAGGTGGCGCAGCGCACGTCGCAGCGATGGCATGGCCGGGTCTCCTTACCAGTTGCCGGAGGCACCGCCTCCGTCGAAGCCGCCACCGCCTCCGCCGCTAAATCCGCCGCCCGAGCCGCCACCGAAGTCCCCGCCGCCACCAAATCCGCCGCCCCGGCGCCCCCAGTCGCTGCCCATGCCGTAGCCGCCAAGTCCGCCCAGGCCTCCTGCAATGACGTCGCGGCCGCGCGGCGTGGTGACGATCTGCGGGCCGCGGCGGCGCGTGGCGGCGGTCAGGAAGAAGAACAGGATGATGGCCAGCGGAAACAGTACCGGCAGCCAGTCCGACCAGAACGATGACTCCTGCTTGCGCGGCTGCGGCCCGGCCAGGCCTTCCTTGTCGATGGTGGCCTGTATCGCGGAAATGCCGGCCGCCAGCCCACCGTAGAAATCGTTTTGGCGGAAGTGAGGCGCCATCACATCCTGCAGGATGCGCTTGGACATGGCATCGGTCAGCGACCCCTGCACGCCGCGCCCGACCTCAAGCCGCATTTTGCGCAGGCCGGGTGGATTGTCCTTGGCGATCAGCACGATCACGCCGTCGTCGATGCCCTTGCGGCCGGCGCGCCATGCGTCAGCCACGCGGATGCTGTAGGCGTCGATGGTTTCGGGCTCGGTGGTCGGCAGCATCAGCACGAAGATCTGGCTGCCGCGCTGCTGCTCGTATTCGGCCAGCACGTTTTCCAGCGCGGTGCGCTGGGTGGCGGAAAGCGTGTTGGTCAGGTCCGTGACGCGCTGGGTCAGCGGCGGAACGGGAACGAAGCCGTCGTTGGCCGCCAGCGCCGGCATCGCCACCACGCTGGCAAGCCACAGCATGGCGGCCAGCCAGCGGCGCCAGCATCGGAAAGCGGGCAGGGCGGTCGGTGTGCCCACGATATGTGTCCTGCTGTCAGAACTTCACGGTCGGCGGCGTGGAGATTGCCTTCTCGTTTTCCACCGCGAACGAAGGCTTGACCTGGTACTTGAAGACCATGGCCGTCAGGTTGGTCGGGAAGCTGCGTGCGAGCACGTTGTAGTCGCGCACCGCGGCAATGTAGCGCTGGCGTGCCACCGTGATGCGGTTCTCCGTGCCTTCGAGCTGCGATTGCAGGTCGCGGAACGAGGCATCTGCCTTGAGTTGCGGGTAGTTCTCCGACACCGCCAGCAGGCGCGACAGCGCGCCGGACAGCTCGCCCTGCGCCTGCTGGAAGCGCTTGAACGCTTCCGGGTCGTTCAGCGTCTCGGGCGATACCTGGATGCTGGTGGCGGCGGCGCGTGCCTTGGTCACGGCCTCGAGCGTCTCGCGCTCGTGCGTGGCGTAGCCCTTGACGGTGTTGACGAGGTTCGGGATCAGGTCGGCGCGCCGCTGGTACTGGTTGACGACCTCGCCCCAGGCTGCCTTGACCGCCTCGTCCTTGGACTGGAAGTCGTTGTAGCCGCAGGCCGACAGCAGGCTGGCCATGCAGGCCAGCAACAGCCAGCGGAGCCAGCCGGCGGAGCGGATCGGGGTGGAGGACAGGGGCAGTGAGGCGCGCATCGTGGGCTCCCGGTTTGAGGCGAATCTCAAGTGTAGCGCACGGCGCGTTGCTGACAGCCGCGGTCCCTGCTTTGGCTCCCGTCAGGCCGCGAAGGCCTTGCGTGCGGCGTCCAGCGTGGCCTGCAGGATGGCGTCGTCATGGCAGGCCGAGACAAAGCCGGCCTCGAATGCCGAGGGCGCCAGGTACACGCCGTTGTCGAGCATGGCGTGGAAGAATCGGTTGAAGCGCGCGGTATCGCTCTTCGTCACCTCGGCAAAGCTGCCTGGCACGCCGTCGCGGAAGTAGATGCCGAACATGCCGCCAATGGCATCGGCCGCGAACGGCACGCCGGCCGCACGGGCCGCTTCGCTCAGGCCGTCGGCCAGCTTGCGGGTTTGCGCGGTCAGTTTGTCGTAGAAGCCCGGCGCCTGGATCAGCCGCAGTGTGGTCAGACCGGCCGCCACGGCCAGCGGATTGCCCGACAGCGTGCCCGCCTGGTACACGCCACCCAGCGGCGCGAGCTTGGCCATGATGTCGCGCCGGCCGCCAAACGCCGCTGCCGGCATGCCGCCACCGATGACCTTGCCCAGGCACGTCATGTCCGGCGTGATGCCGTAGTGGGACTGCGCGCCGCCCAGCGCCACGCGGAACCCGGTCATGACTTCGTCGAAGATCAGCACGGCGCCGTCGCGCGTGCACAGTTCACGCATGGCCTTCAGGAACGCGTCGCTCGCGCGCACGAGGTTCATGTTGCCGGCCACCACTTCCACGATCACGGCCGCAATCTCGCCGCGGTGCTGGGCAAACGCTTCTTCGAGCTGCGCGACGTTGTTGTACTCGAGCACCATGGTGTGGCGCGTCACGTCCGCGGGCACGCCGGCCGACGACGGTGCGTTCTGCGTGGTGTCGGCAAAGGTCAGCAGGCCCGAGCCGGCCTTGACCAGCAGGCTGTCGGCATGGCCGTGGTAGCAGCCTTCGAACTTGATGATCAGGTCGCGGCCGGTGAACCCGCGCGCCAGGCGCAGCGCGCTCATGGTTGCCTCGGTGCCCGACGACACCAGGCGCACCTGTTCGATCGACGGCACCAGCTTGCAGATTTCCTCGGCCATGTCGATCTCGGCCTCGGTCGGGGCGCCGAACGAGAAGCTGTGCGCGGCGGTCTCCTGCACGGCGCGGACCACGTCGGGGTGGGCGTGGCCGACGATCATCGGGCCCCAGGAGCCGATGTAGTCGATATAGCGCTGGCCATCCGCATCCCACATGTATGCGCCCTCGGCACGCGTGATGAAGCGCGGCGTGCCGCCCACCGAGCGGAAGGCCCGCACGGGCGAGTTGACGCCGCCGGGAATGGTTTGCTGGGCACGGTCGAAGAGCTGCTGGTTACGGGACATGGTCTGCCTGGTGGAAAACTCGGGGGAAACGCGTTCAAGCGGGCGCGAACTGGCGTCCAAAGCGTGGGCAAAGCGGTGCAAATCGGTGGAATAGCGCGGCTTTTGTCCGGTATTTGTACGCTAACGTGCGCGAACACGGCGGATTTGGCACGATTCTGGCTTAAGCGGCTGGCGCCGTCGGCGCCGATTCGGTACCATCTGCGCTGAATTTTAATGGAGAGCGCCAGAGCCTGTTATGGAATACAAGACTTGGATGTGCCTGATCTGCGGCTGGATCTACGACGAAGCCACCGGCGCGCCGGAAGACGGCATTGCCCCCGGCACCAAATGGGAAGACGTGCCCATCAACTGGACCTGTCCGGAATGCGGCGCCCGCAAGGAAGATTTCGAGATGGTGGCGATCTGACGCTGCTTCTCGCCGGCTGCGTGTCGATATGCGTCGCGCCGGCGCGACAATTCGCCTGACCGTGCCGGACGCTCCGGATTGACGGGCATCGGGCGGCTTGTCACACTCTGACACAATTCAAATCCGTCCATCCCGCCATCCGGGGGTGGCGCAGGGCGGAATGGCAGGTGCGGGTTCCACGCACCGCCTCTGGCCGGTGAACTTGCCGGTCTTTTGTAGGGAAGATGAAATCGGGGTTCCGTCGGGGCGGCTGGCCAGGTCAGGCCAAGCCGTTTCGCGCGGGTGTTCTCAAGAGATTGCCGGTGCTCCGCATGGAGACGCTGGTCGCGGGAACAACATGCGGGTCGCTCAACCACTAGAAAACCATCGGGTCAATGCCGGCGCCAGCGCGCAGCCGGACCAGGGGCCGGCGTGCGCGCCGGCATCGTCGCGCAGAGTGCTGGTGATCGATGATTCCAGCACCATCCGCCGTACGGCGGAGATCTTCCTGTCGCAGGCGGGCTATCAGGTCGTGCTTGCGGAGGACGGTTTCGAAGCGCTCGCCAAGGTCGGCGACATGCATCCCGACCTCATCTTCTGCGACATCCTGATGCCGCGTCTCGACGGCTATCAGACCTGCTCGCTGATCAAGAAAAGTCCGCGTTTCCACGCCATTCCCGTGATCATGCTGTCGTCGCGCGATGGCGTGTTCGACCGTTCGCGCGGACGGCTCGTGGGCGCGCAGGACCACCTGGCCAAGCCGTTCACGCGTGACGCCCTGCTGCAGGCCGTGCAGGCCTGCCTGCCTGGCCATGCGAGCGGCAACGCGCTGCCGGCTTGACCCGGATTCAAGGAACTGACTCATGACAACCATCAACAAGATCCTCATCGTCGATGACTCGCCGACGGAAGCGCTGTTCATGTCCGACCTGCTCGGCAAGCAGGGCTTCAAGGTCTCGGTCGCGGGCAACAGCGACCAGGCCTTCGCGCGCCTCGAGGCCGAGGCCTTCGACCTGATCCTGATGGATGTGGTCATGCCTGGCCAGAACGGCTACCAGGCCACGCGCGCCATCAAGCGCGACGATCGCTTCAAGGACATCCCCGTGATCATGTGCACCAGCAAGGGCCTGGACACGGACCGCATCTGGGGCATGCGCCAGGGTGCGTCGGACTATATCGTCAAGCCAGTCGACAGCAAGGAATTGCTGACCAAGATCGCTGCGCTGTCTCACTGACAGCCGCAACACTGACGCACCAGTTTTCGCCAGCACCGCCGGGGACGCCACATGAACGCGCCACGCCAAGACCTCCGCACCCGCCAGACTCGGCTGCAGGACTACCAGGCCATGCTCGCCAGGCGCCTGCGCGAGGCCCGCAACGTGCCTGCCGCCGACAGCTACCTCGCTCTCCAGGTAGGCCAGCGCGGCTGGCTGTTGCCGCTTGCGCAGACCGGCGAGGTGCTCGACATGCGCCACCCGAGCCGCGTGCCGCTGACGCAGCCGTGGTACGCGGGCCTGGTCAATGCGCGCGGCAGCCTGCTTGGCGTGATTGATTTCGGATTGTTCTGCGGCGACGCGCCGACGCCACTGCAGCCGGGCAGCAAGATCGTCGTGCTGTCGCGCCAGGTCGAGCGCGCGTGCGGCATCCTGGCGACGCGCGTGGTTGGCTTGCGCCATGCGGCGGACCTGCGCGAGCCGGCACAACCAGCCGGGGCGGTAGAGGCATGGGAAGGCAGGCGGCTGGATGACGGCGACGGCCGCGCGTGGCAGGTGCTGGACGTGCGCGCCTTGCTTGACACACCGGCATTTCTGCAGGCAGGGCGCATGGCGGCATAAGCCCGCAGTAATTTTCCGGCGCCGTTGGTCGCGGTGCCCGTGGCAACAGAACAAATAGCGCGGCGGCCCGTGTCGAGGCTGCCCCAGATAACGATTCAACGGACAGAGGGTGCTATGGGGTTCAAGAAAATCAGCCTGGGACGCCGGAAGCCGGCAGCCGACGCGGCCGCCGGCCTGGTGGGAGACCGCGCCGGCGCGGCACCATCGGCGAGTACCGCACCGCGTGCGGACGGGCTGGGCAGAACTCCGCTGGAGGCCGTGTCGGCATTGCTGTCGCGCATGCCGTTCTCCTCGCAGCAGCGTGCGCTGACCATCGGCGTGGTGGTGTCGCTGGTCGCGCTGCTCGGCTCGGTGTATATGGATAACCGCATCGCCAACAATGCCGCGGCGCAGATCGAAATCTCGGGCGACATGCTGATGCACTCGCAGCGCCTGGGCAAGGCCGCGCCAGTGGCGCTGCTGGGCAATATGCAGGCCTTCACGCAGCTGCGCCAGTCCAAGGAAGCGCTGGCCGCTGACTTGCAGGCGCTGCAGGCCGGCAGCGATGACAGGCACGTGCGCGCCACGACGGGCGAGGCACAGCCGCTGCTCGAAACCGCGATCAGCTCGTGGAAGCGCAGCGAGAAGAGCGCCGCCGACGTGCTCGCGCAGCAGGCGGTGCTGACGACGATCGGCCAGACGCTGCAGGTTTTCAACGCATCCAACCCCGAACTGCTCGAAGCCGCCGAACAGGTGGCGGCGCTCAAGCTGCAATCAGGCTCCAATGCGCGTGAGGTGGCCGCATCCGCCCAGCTTGTGATGCTGACGCAGCGCTTGGGCAAGAACCTGAATGAGTTCCTGTCCGGCGAAGGCGTGAACCCCGAAACCGCGTTCCTGCTCGGCAAGGACACCAACACCTTCCGCGAGACGCTGGACGGTCTGCTCAACGGCAGCGAGGCGCTGCGGCTGAATGCCGCCACCGATGCCGAGACGCGCGGGTACCTGCAGCAGCTGTCGCAGCGCTTCGACGCGGTGCAGAAGACCACCCAGACGATCCTGCAGAACCTGCCCGGCCTGATTGCCGCCAAGCGCGCGCAGCAGCAGATCTTCAACGACAACGAAAGCCTGCGCGGCGAGCTGTCGGCGCTGCAGAAGTCTTACTCCGAAGGCGCGCGCTTCCGTCCGGTGACGCTGGGCGCGATGCTGGTTTCAGCGCTGGCCACGCTGCTCTGCCTGGCCGGCCTGGCCTCGCTGTACCTGCGCGATTCGCGCCTGCGCGCGGTCGAAGCCGAAGCGCGCGAACGTGAAGCCGAAGCACGCCGCCTGGAAGAAAAACGCAACAACGACACCACGCAAAAGGCCATTCTGCAGCTGATGAACGAACTGCAGGACATCGCCGACGGTGACCTGACACGCCAGGCGACCGTGACCGAGGACATCACCGGCGCCATTGCCGACTCGGTGAACTATACGGTGGAAGAACTGCGCGAACTGGTGGGCCGCGTGCAGCAGACGGCAGGGGAAGTGACGCTGGCGTCGGGACAGGTGCAGGCCACGTCCAACCAGCTTGCCACGACGACCGAAGAGCAGTCGCGCCAGATCCGCCAGACCGGTGAGTCCGTGGTGGACATGGCGGATCGCATCACGCAGGTGTCGCGCGGTGCGGCGGAGTCTGCCAACGTGGCGCGCGCCTCGCTGACGGCTGCGGAGCAAGGGCAGCAGGCGGTGCAGAACGCGATCGCGGGCATGAACGACATCCGCGAGCAGATCCAGGAAACGTCCAAGCGCATCAAGCGGCTGGGCGAGTCGTCGCAGGAGATCGGCGAAATCGTCGAGCTGATCTCGGACATTACCGAGCAGACCAACGTGCTGGCACTCAACGCCGCCATCCAGGCCGCATCGGCTGGTGAGGCCGGCCGCGGCTTCACGGTGGTGGCCGAAGAAGTGCAGCGCCTGGCGGAACGCTCGGGGGAAGCAACCAAGCAGATTGGCGCGCTGATCCGCACCATCCAGACCGACACGCAGGATGCCGTGCACGCGATGGAGCGCAGCACGCAGGGTGTGGTCGAAGGGGCGCGCCTGTCGGACAATGCCGGCGCCGCACTGCAGGAAATCGGCCGCGTGTCGCGCCAGCTTGCCGAACTGATCGAACAGATCTCGCGCTCCACTTCGCACGAAGCGGATCTCGCTGGCGGCGTGGCCCGCCACATCGAGCGCATTCTGCAGGCGACCGAGCAGACCACCGCCGGTACGCGCCAGACGGCGAATTCGGTGCGCGATCTGACGCAGCTCACCGAAGAGCTGCGCAACTCCGTGTCGCGGTTCAAGATCGCCTGACCATGAACAGGCACGGGGTTTCCCGCCAGCATGCCGGTATCGCGCATGCCGGCTGCAAGGCAGCCCCGGTGCGAATGACGATCCTGGCGCCCGCCGCGTCGGGACAGCCCCGACCCGCGCGCAAAGGCCGCAATGGAAGCCGTGATGTCTTTGAATTCTCCCTTTTCGCGTGACCCCGCCGAGTTGCCGATGACGGATGCGCTCGAACCGGACGCATTGGCCCTGCCGGCCGCATCGGCCTCGCGCGACCTGTCCGTGCTGGCATGGGTGGTGCCGAGCCTGCGCGCGGCGCTCGATGACGCCGCGACCGAGCTGTCCCACTACGTCGATGAAGTCCAGCAGGCGCCCGAGGCACTGGGCGCGCGCGATACCACGTCGCTGCGCCTGGCCGGGCAGCAACTGCACCAGGCCGCCGGAGCGGTGCATATCGTAGGCCTGCGCGGCGTCGATCCATACTGCCAGGCGCTGCGCCGCCTGATCGAAGGCCTTGATGGCGGCGGCGTAGTCGCCAACGCTGGAACGCTCGCCGTGTTTCGCGCGGGCGTACAGGCCTTGGCCGAATACGTAGATGACCTGATGGCGGGCGATGAACAGGACCCGTTGCGGCTGTTCCGCCCGTATGCCGAGATCCTGGAACTGCTCGGCGACGAGCGTGTGCATCCGGCCGACCTCTGGCTCGATGAACTGCAGATGCTGCCTGGCATTTTGCTGCCGACGCGCAATGCATCGGCCGTGACGCGTGCGCGCCAGCGCTACGAGGCGGCGCTGCTCAAGGCACTGCGCCTGCCGGTGCCGTGCACAGAATCCGCGCGCTTGCGCGAAGCCTACCTGCCGCTGCAGGAAGCGCTGGACGACGTCCGCGCCAGCGAGCAGGAGGCACGCCGCGTGACCGACCACCCGGACCGTGGCGTCTGGCATGTGCTGTCGCTGGCGTTCCGAGCATTTGCCCACGGGCTGCTGCTGTCCGACCTGCTGGCCAAGCGCTTTGCCGGCCGCGCGCACCTGCTGCTGCGCCAGTACCAGCAGGGCCAGGTCCGCGTGCCGCAGTCGCTGCTCAACGACGCCGTCTTCCTGCTCGTTTGTACGACACAGGATGACGGGGGACAGCCGCCGCACGGCGCAGAGGATGCTGCCGTCCAGTTGCTGCGTGCCGATATCGCGCGCACGCTGCAGGCATTCCGCCTCGACCGTGCGCATGCCACGCGGGGCGCCGACTACCATCTGCGCTACTACGGCTGGCTCGATCCGATCGATACCCGAAACCTTCAACAGGCCGCCGCAGGTCTTGAGCGGGCCGCGGAAGGCGATACGGCTGGCTGGGAAATCGCGCTCGCGGCGCTGGCCGAGGCCGCGCAACCGCTCGCGCAGCCCGCGTTGCAGCTTTGCCTGTCGCAGGCGGCATTGAAGGCCGGCGCGGCGCATGATCGCAACGAGGCGCTCGGTGCGAGCGGCATCGCGCTGTTCCTGACGCGCGCGCTGGCGCTGCCGTGGCGCGTGCATGGCATGAGTCCCAACGCTGCCGCAGCGGTGTTTGCCACGCGCTGCGAGGAACTCGCGCAATGCCTCGTCGACCCGGCCGCCGCCGCGCCCGCATGGCTTGCGCGCATGGCCGATGAAGCGCGCGCGCAGGCAGCGCGGGTGCAGGCCGTCGCGCAATTGCGCTCCCAGCTTGACGGCGGCGAATCGTGGCTCGATACGTACGACCGCAATGCGGCGCGGCCCGACGCCGGCGCCAGCCTTGCCGAGGCCGTGCAGGCATTCGAGGCGCTGCGGATCACGCTGGACGCACTGCAGCACACCGATGCATTGCCCGACACGCTCAGCGACGATGCCCAGCACGCCAGCGAAGCCGTGCAGGAGGCCGTGCGGCAAGCCGCTACGCTCGGCCCCGATGATGGCGAGGTAGCGCGCGGCGAATGCCTGGCAGCAATTGCCACCACGCTGGGTTCGGTGCACGCGTTTATCGATGCGCTGGAACTCGGCCGCAATCGCCACGATGCCGAAGATATCGATCTCGATGATGGCGCCGCCTTGCGTCAGGAGCATTCCGCGAACAGCGACCCGCTCGCGGTAGCGCGTGCCGCGGCCAGGGAAGCGATTCGCACGGAAGCCACGGCCGATACGCCGGCGGTCCAGCGGCTGCGCGCTGCGCTGCAGACCCTGGCAGACCAGGCCGCGATCGACGATAACGCCGTATTGCGTCGCCAGGCCGCGGAAGCGAGCACGCAACTCAACGCGTGGCTTGCGGGCAGCGACACGTCCGGCGAACGGCTGATTGCTGCATTGGCCGAGCCGATGCCGGTTGCCGCACAGGCGCCGGAAGCCGCGCCTGCAGCCGACGACAGTGCCGCGCTGGATGCCGAGCTGTTCGAGATATTCCTGAACGAGGCCGACGAAGTGCTCGGCGGCATCGCGGGTGATCTCGGCTCGGGGCTGGAGGCGCTTGGCGATACTGACACGCTCAGCCGGATTCGCCGCGCATTCCATACGCTCAAGGGTTCGAGCCGCATGGTCGGCCTGCATCGCTATGGCGATGCCGCGTGGGCCGTGGAGCAGGTGATGAACCTGTGGCTCGCCGAGGCGCGCGCGCCCGTGCCGGCCTTGCTGAACCTGCTGCGCCGCGCGCATGCGGAGTTGTCCGCG
This sequence comes from Cupriavidus pinatubonensis, assembly GCF_019602855.1. Lineage (GTDB taxonomy): Bacteria > Pseudomonadota > Gammaproteobacteria > Burkholderiales > Burkholderiaceae > Cupriavidus > Cupriavidus pinatubonensis. The sequence goes on along the minus strand of NZ_CP080767.1, from coordinate 2,938,093 downwards.
TGGGTGGCACTGCTGCATCGCGATGCCGGCGCCGCGCATGACATTGCGCCGCTGGTAGCGGCAGCGGAGGCGGTGCGGGATCCCCAACCTGAAGCGGACGCTACCGCAGCCGTGACGGAGCCGCGCCATGCCGTCCCCGACGATGCGCCGATGCCGGATGTCCAGATTGCCGGGCCGCCCGACACGGACCCACTCACGCAACCCCATGCGACGGACGACGGCAACGTCATTCCTTTCCGCCTGTCCGGCGCGCTGTCGGACGCGGACGACAACTTCAAGGTGATCGGGCCGATCCGGATCGGACTGCCGCTCTACAACGTCTACCTGCAGGAGGCCGACGACCTGCTGCGCCAGTTCGCTACCGACATCTCCGAGTGGCGCCACGAGAACCATCCGTGCCCGAGCGAGCTGGCCCTGCGCGTCGCGCACACGCTGCAGGGTAGTGCGTCGACCGTCGGTCTGGAGCCCGTGCGCGAGATTGCCGAGGCGCTTGAACACCTGCTGCTGCAGCTTGGCTCTCATCCCGTCGCCATGCACCCGGGCGATTTCCGCCTGCTGGAGCAGTCGGTCGAGCGGCTGCGCGGCATGCTGCACCAGTTCGCCGCGGGCATCTGGCCGGAAGCCGATGCGGGCCTGCACCGCAGCCTGTCCGAATTCGGCGAGCGTGCGCTGCTGCGCCCGCGCGTGCTGGTGCCTGCGCCGCAGGCGCCTGCCGAGCCCGATGCTTCGGTGGCGAGCCTGTTCGGCCAGGTGCCGCCCGCTGCAGTGGCGCCGGATCAGCCTGCGCCCGAGCCGACCGTGGAAGCTGCGCCCGCAGCGCCCGAGATCGCGCCGCCGGAACCTGCACCGGCATCAATCAAGCATGACGCCATGGTGATCCCGCTGCCGACGCCGACGCCCGCGCGGCCGCTGCCACAGGCGATGATGCAGTCGGATGCCGCCGAACTCGATGCGGCCCTGGTCGAGATCTTCCTGGAAGAAGCGCACGGCAGCCTGCCGGAACTTGGCCGGCTGGTGCGCACATGGGAAGCCGCGCCCGAAGACGCCCGGCAAGGTGGCCTGGTACTGCGTGCGCTGCATACGCTCAAGGGCAGTGCGCGCATGGCCGGCGCGATGGCGCTGGGCCAGGCCGCGCACGAGATGGAAACGCTGCTCGACGCCAGCCTGCGCGCGCAACGCGTTGGCCCGCAGCTGTTCGGGCGCCTGTATGCGTGGTATGACCGCATCCTGATGCACGTGGAGGCGCTGCAAGCCGGGCGCCTGCTGGTGCCGGACGATGCCGATCTCATCAACGGGATCGGCCAGTCCGAGCAGCCGGCGACGCCGGTGATGGCGAGCGTTGCTCCGCCGAAGCCTGAGAGCGCTGGCACGGCGCTGCCGGTGCCGGCTGTCGGGGCCCCTGCGGGCGCTGCGGTACAGCCTTCGGATGCCACTGAGCGCCAGCGTGCGCTGGTGCGCGTGCAGGCGCGTGCGCTCGATACGCTGATCAACGAGGCTGGCGAAGTCGGCGCCACGCGCGCACGCCTGGAAAGCGAACTGGATTCCATGCGCGCGTACCTCGGCGAACTGAACGACAACGTCGCGCGTCTGCGCGGCCAGTTGCGCGAGATCGAAATCCAGGCCGAATCGCAGATGGCCTCGCGCATTGCCGATGCCCAGCAAAAGCAGGATTTCGATCCGCTCGAGTTCGACCGCTTCACGCGCTTCCAGGAACTGACGCGGATGATGGCCGAATCGGTCAACGACGTGGCAACCGTGGAGCAAAACCTGCACCGCGGCTTCGACCGCACCGCCGGCGACCTGGCGGCGCAGGCGCGCCTTACGCGTGGTCTGCAACGCGGGCTGATGCAGGCGCGCATGGTGCAGTTCGACGCGTTGGCCGAACGCCTCTACCGCGTGGCGCGCCAGGCCGCTGCCGAGACCGGCAAGGAAGTCCGCCTGCTGATCCAGGGCGGCACCGTGGAAATCGACCGGTCGGTGCTGGATCGCATGGCCGGCCCGATCGAGCACCTGATCCGCAATGCCGTGGTGCATGGCATCGAAAAGTCGGACGCCCGCCGCGCGGCAGGCAAGCCGGCAGCCGGTTCGCTGACGCTGGAAGTGCAGCAGGAAGGCAACGAGGTCGTGCTGCATTTCGTCGATGACGGCGCAGGGCTGGACCTTGCACGCATTCGCGCGCGGGCCGTGGAGCGCAGCCTGCTTGCGCAGGACGATGACGCGAGCGAGGCCCGCCTGACCGAGATGATCTTTGCGCCGGGCTTTTCGACGGCCGATGCAGTCTCGGAACTCGCCGGCCGCGGCGTGGGCATGGACGTGGTGCGCGCCGAAACCGTGGCGCTCGGCGGCCGGATCACGCTGTCCACCACGGCTGGCCGCGGCACCACGTTCACGGTGCATCTGCCGCTGACCACGGCTATCACGCAGGTGCTGGTCGTGATGCTCGGCGGTCGCATATATGCCATGCCGAGCGGCATGATCGACCAGGTCCAGCAGCTTCGTACGCAGGCCCTGCTCGACGCCTACAACCAGGGGCAGATCGCCGTGGCGGGCCATGTCGTGCCGTTCTACTACTTCGGTGGCTTGCTCGAGGAAAGCGCCGCGAGCCCGTCCGGCCGCAAGTATTCGCCGGTGGTCATCGTGCGCAGCGGCTCCGAACGCGTGGCGGTGCACGTGGACGAAGTGGTGGGCAACCGCGAAGTGGTGGTCAAGCACATCGGCCCGCACCTCGCGCGCCTGGAGGGCATTGCAGGCGCGACCACGATGGGCGACGGCGAGATCGTGCTGATCTACAACCCCGTGGTGCTCGCGCAGCGCTTCGAGCGCGTGCGCGGCGAAGCGGCGCCGGCCATGGTGCCGCCTGAAACTGCGCAGCCGCTCGGCGCCGTGGCAGAACTGGACGGCAGTGGCGCGACCACGCCGGTGCATGGTCTGGTGATGCAGCCCACTGTCATGGTCGTGGACGATTCGCTGACCGTGCGCAAGGCCGCGCACCGACTGCTCACGCGTGCCGGCTATGAGGTGCTGCTCGCCCGCGACGGTGTCGACGCGCTCAAGCAGTTGCAGGATGTGATGCCGGACGCCATGCTTGTGGACATCGAAATGCCGCACATGGACGGCTTCGACCTCACGCGCAACGTGCGGGCCGACAGCCGCACGGCGCATATGCCGCTCGTGATGATTACCTCGCGCACGGCGGAAAAGCACCGCCGCTATGCGCAGGAAATCGGCGTGGACGTCTACCTCGGCAAGCCCTACAACGAGGATGAACTGCTCAGCACGCTGCAGCGGCTGATTGGTGCGCGGGCTGCCAGGGTTGCAGGTTCGGTTGCGCAGATGCTGGGGGACCAGCCGGAACCTTGAAGCCGTTTGCGAACGTGCAGAAAGCAGAGAGGGCCGCCGTCATGGTGGCCCTCTCTTCTTTGCGGATGGTTAGCGCGCTGACAGCGGATTACCAACGCATCTGCGCATTCCGCGTGCCCGTGCTGACCACCTGCGTCTTGGTCCGGCCTTCATACGTCGCACGTACGCTGTAGCTGCCTTCCGGCGCGCGCAGCAGGCACTTCGGCCCGTCGGCGACGAAGTTGGCCACTTCACGCCCGTTCCGAATCAGTTTCACGTTGACGTCGGACAGGTATTCCCCGCGCGCGCCCTGCGTGAACAGCAGCCCCATGTTGTAGTTGCGGGCCTGCGCGGACAGTGCGCGCTGCTCGTCGTCGGCAACGCCGCCGCAGATATAGGTCACTGAGCCGGCCTTGCGCGGCACCATGGCGTCGCGCGGCGGCGGGGGCGGCGGCGTCGTCAATGGCGGGGAGGGAGGCGTAGGTGAGGCCAGCGGGGGCGATGGTGCCGCGGGAGCCGTATTGATTGGCGCGGTCGAGGGCGCAGGTCCCGCGGCCGGCGGTACGGCCGAGGGGACCGGCAGCGGCGGTGTACCAGGCGTGCCAGGTGCGCCCGTTGTGCCCGGCGTTGGCGCCATGGGCGCGGTTGCGGCATCCGCCGGTGCAGGGGGAGCCTGTGCCTGGCTCGCCGCCGGTACGAAAGCCAGCAATGCCAATGCACCTGCGCCCGTCAGAAGCGCCACGCGAAGTGCGCGCGCGTGCCGTTCCCGCGCACCGGACACCTCGACGGGGCGGGCCGTTCGTGAAGACAGTTGCTTCATCTTGGCCTCCTTGACGAAAGAAGGGAAACAGGGCCGCCACAATCCCGGAGGGACGTGGCGGGTCTCCATTCCATGCTACGGAGGGGTACCGGAGCACACTGCCCGTCAGGCTCCTACATGCGTGTCGGAGGAGGGCGTGTTGCAGGATGCGGGCGGCGCGCAGGCCACCCGGCAGGTGCACGCCGCGGCAGTTTGCGGCGTGCAAGGGGAACGAAGGTCAGGTCTTGCTGCTTACCAGCCGTGCCGGCACCGACAGCGTTAGCGCGGCGCCGACCACCAGGCAGGCCGCGAGCAGGTACATGCCGGAATCGGTGGTATGGGTCAGGTCCTTGAGCCAGCCGACCGCATACGGGCTGAGGAAGCCGGCCAGGTTGCCGAGCGAGTTGATCAGCGCGATGCCGGCGGCAGCGCCGGTACCGGCCAGGAAGGCGGTAGGCAGGCTCCAGAACAGCGGCAGCGTGGTCAGGATGCCGATCGTCGCCAGCGTCAGCGCCACCATGGCCAGCGCGGTGCTGTCATGCCAGTACACCGAAAGCAGCAGGCCGAGCGCGCCCGCCACGGCGGGAATGGCAATGTGCCAGCGGCGTTCGCCGGAACGGTCGGCGCTGAACGCAAACAGCACCATGCCGACCACCGCGCAGCCATACGGGATCGCGGTCAGCAGGCCGATGTCGAGCGCGCTCTTGACGCCGGTCTGCTTGATGATGGTCGGCAGCCAGAAGCTCACGCCGTAGAGGCCCATCACGAAGCAGAAGTAGATCGCACTCATCAGCCACACACGCGGGCTGGACAGCACGGTGCGGATCGGCGGGTCTTCCTTGTGGGCGTCTTCGTGGGCGATATTGCGTTCGAGCAGCGCCTTTTCCTCGTTGGTCAGCCACTTGGCGTGCACGATACGATCATCCAGGTAGGCCAGCACCCACAGGCCGACCAGGATCGAAGGGATGCCTTCGAGCAGGAACATCCACTGCCAGCCGGACCAGCCGTTGTGGCCGTCGAACGATTGCATCACCCAGCCCGACAGCGGGCCGCCGATCACGCCCGACAGCGCGATGGCGGTCATGAAGAACGTGGTGGTGCGCCCGCGCCGGTTGGCCGGATACCAGTAGGTCAGGTACAGGATGATGCCGGGGAAGAAGCCGGCCTCCGCAATGCCGAGCAGGAAGCGCAGCACGTAGAACATCGTCGGCGTGGTGACGAACATCATCGCCCCCGAAATGACGCCCCACGTGATCATGATGCGCGCGATCCAGATGCGGGCGCCGACCTTGTGCAGGATCACGTTGCTCGGCACTTCGAACAGGAAGTAGCCGATGAAGAAGATCCCCGCGCCGAGGCCGTAGATGGTCTCGCTGAACTTCAGGTCGCTGAGCATCTGCAGCTTGGCAAAGCCCACGTTGACGCGGTCCAGGTAGGCCACCACGTAGCACAGCAGCAGGAAAGGCACCAGGCGCCAGCTCACCTTGCGGTAAGTGGCGTCTTCAAACGCGGCGTCGCCAACGCCGGGATTCACTGCAGTCGTTGTCATGCTGTCTCCTCAGAATGGTTGCGCTTCTACGACGCTTCTATGACGTTGTTACGACGCTTCGGTGATGCAGATACAGCTACACAAAAACGGTATTGGCTAGACGCAGCGGCCGCCGTCCACTTCGATGCAGGTGCCGGTGATGAACGCGGCTTCATCGGAGGCCAGGTACAGGCAGGCATTGGCGACATCCGGCGGCGTCGACATGCGGCCCATCGGGATCGTGGCGAGGAACTTGGCGCGGTTTTCCGGCGTGTCCGGCATGCCCATGAATTCTTCGAGCAGGCCGGTCGCGCCAATCACCGGGTTGACGCAGTTGACGCGGATATTGTCCTTGCCGAGCTCTGCCGCCATGGCCTTGCTCGCGGTGATGACGGCGCCCTTGCTGCCGTTGTACCAGACCAGTCCCGGACGCGGCCGGATGCCCGCGGTCGACGCGATATTGACGAACACGCCGCCGCCGCGCTGGCGGAAATGCGGGATGAACGCGCGCGCTGACCAGAAGATGCTTTTGACGTTGACGGCGTAGACCCGATCGAATTCCTCCTCGGTGATGTCGAGGATCGGCTTGTTGCGATGCGTGGTGCCGGCGTTGTTGATGACGATATGCACGTCGCCGAACGCGCTTAGCGTGGCGTCGCGCATGGCCTCCGTATCCGCTTCGCGCGCGACATCGGTGCACACGGCGCGGGCCTGGCCACCGGCATCGCGGATGGCGGCGGCCACACGCTCGGCGGCGTCTTCACGCAAGTCGGCCACCATCACGCGCGCACCTTCGCGCGCGAACGTGTGCGCGATGCCTTCGCCAAAGCCGGAGCCGCCACCTGTCACCACCGCTACCTTGTCTGCCAGTCTCATCGCATGTCTCCTCTGGGTTATCGTGTTGTGCGGGGTGTCTGCCGGTTCAGTGTGCGAACGGTCCGCGTCCCCGTAGCGCGTTCGCCACCATCATCACCGCCAGCAGGAACGGCAATGCCACGTACAGGCACCAGTGCACGCGGTCGCCCACGGTATCGCCCCATTTGCGCTTGAAGACCTGCAGCCGCGGCATGCCGGACGGATTGGTGGCGCGCTTGTTCTTCACATGCCAGGCCATCCAGAAAAAGAAGATGGCGAAGGCGACCGACAGGAAATTGATGTTACCCATGTTGAATGGCAATGGTTTTCAGGGTGGTAAAGCCGTACAGGGCCTCGAAACCTTTTTCGCGGCCGTAGCCGGATTGGCCGGTGCCGCCGAAGGGCAGCTCCACGCCGCCGCCGGCACCGTAGTTGTTGATAAAGACCTGACCGGCGCGCAGCTTGCGGGCCAGGCGTAGCTGCCGTCCTCCGTCGCGCGTCCACAACCCCGCGACGAGGCCGTAAGGCGTGCCGTTGGCGAGCGCCACGGCTTCCGCTTCGGAATCGAACGGCATGGCGGCCAGCAGCGGGCCGAACACTTCTTCCTGCGCCAGCCGGTGTGCGGGCGGCACGTCGCGGAACAGCATCGGCACCTGGTAGTAGCCGGACTCCGGCGCTTCCGCGACGATCTGCCCCTGCGCCATCACGGAGATGCCGGCGTGCTGCGCATCGGAAACGAAGTCCCACACGCGTTGCTGCTGCTTGCGGCTGATCAGCGGGCCGCATTCCAGGTCCAGTTCGGACGGGCCGACGCGCAGCGATTCGAACACCGATGCGATCCGGTCCAGCAGAGCATTGTAGAGCGGCCGTTCCACCAGCACGCGGCTGCCGGCCGAGCAGGTCTGGCCGGCGTTCTGCACGATGCCGTTGACGATCACCGGCACCAGCGCATCCACATCGGCGTCGGCAAACACAATCTGTGGCGACTTGCCGCCGAGTTCGAGCGTGACCGGCACATGATTCTCGGCGGCGAGTTGTGATACCAGCTTGCCGGTCTGCGGCGAACCGGTGAACGAGATGTGGTTGATGCCGGGGTGGCGCGCGAGCGCGGCGCCGGCCTCATGGCCGTAGCCGGTGACGATATTGAGCGCGCCTTCGGGCAGCCCGGCCTCGGCGGCCAGTTCGGCCACGCGCAGCAGCGACAGGCAGGCATCTTCCGCTGGCTTGACCACGCAGGCATTGCCGGCGGCCAGCGCCGCGCCGACGCTGCGGCCGAAGATCTGCAGCGGATAGTTCCAGGGAATGATGTGGCCGGTGACGCCGTGCGGCTCGCGCAGCGTGAACACCGTGTAGCCGGGGTTGTACGGAATGGTCTGGCCGTGCAGCTTGTCAACCGCGCCAGCGTAGAACTCGAAATAGCGCGCGACCGCGCGCGCATCGGCCCTGGCCTGGCGCACCGGCTTGCCGGTATCGCGCGCTTCGAGCGCGGTCAGCTCTTCTTCGTGGGCGACCAGCGTGAGCGCCACGCGGTTGAGCAGCCGCACGCGCTCGGCCGGGGCCATCGCGCCCCATGCGCCGTCGGCGGCTTGCCGTGCGGCGTGCACGGCGACATTGATATCGGTGGCGTTGCCGCGCGCGATCTCGGCAAAGGGTTCGCCATTGGACGGGTCGAAAACCTTGATGCGCAGGCCGTTGTCCGGTGCGATCAGGCGGTTGGCGACGAAATGCTGGGCATGCATGAAGGGTCTCCGGGGTCTCCGAGGGATTTTCGTTCAGTCGGAGGCGTGGCTCGGAATTCAGCGTTGGCTGAAGAATGCGCCATTATCGCGCAGCGCGGACGGCGTGCAAGGCACGGGCTTTGTCAGCCTCGGGTCAGGGGGGAGCCGCTATAATGCCGCCCATCCATAAACACACCGCAGGCATCTGGAGAATCGCATGAGCTTCAATCTCGTCTCCCCGGGCAAGGACCTTCCCAACGATTTCAACGTGATCATCGAGATCTCCGCCCAGAGCGATCCGGTGAAGTACGAGGCCGACAAGGAAACCGGCCTGCTGTTCGTGGACCGTTTTATCGGCACCGGCATGCGCTATCCGGCCAACTACGGCTTCATTCCTCAAACGCTGTCGGGCGACGGCGACCCGGTGGATGTGCTGGTGATCACCCCGTTCCCGATCCTCGCTGGCGCTGTCGTGCGCTGCCGTGCACTCGGCATGCTGAAGATGACGGACGAGTCGGGCGTGGATGCCAAGCTGGTCGCCGTGCCGGTGGACAAGCTGTCGCCGGCCACCGCCTTCATGAAGGGCCTGTCGGACGTGCCGCAGAACACGCTGGACCAGATCAAGCACTTCTTTGAGAACTACAAGGCACTGGAAGCCGGCAAGTGGGTCAAGGTCGAAGGCTGGGCCGGCATCGAGGAAGCCCACAAGGAAATCACCGACGGCGTGGCGAACTACAAGAAGTAATTGCCTCACGGTCGACATCGGTCTGGCAGTTTATGCGTCATTCGCGCGCAATGCTGAACGGCTGCTGAACGAACCCCGCTCCGGCGGGGTTTTTTATTGCGGAAAACGTGACGATCGACAAGCCGCAGCCCCGCTTGTCGGGGTACGCTGTCGGTAGTCCCCCAAACCACAGGAGTCCCTATGAACCGCCTTCAGGGCGTGTCCGGTGCCACGGAGTTTCCCGGAACCGTGCGCCGCTACGACGGCCTCGCGATCTTTTTCCACTGGGCTGTATTCCTGCTGATTGCCGCGGCGTACGCGGCGATCGAGCTGAAAGGGTTTGCCGGCAAGGGCAGCCCGGCGCGGTCGCTGGCCATGGCGGCACATGAATGGACCGGCCTGCTGGTCCTGGTCCTTGCCGTGCCGCGCCTGCTGTGGCGCCTGGTACGCGGGGCGCCGCCGGCCGAGCCGGGGTCGCGATGGATGCACCTTGCAGGCGAGGCGATGCACTGGGTGCTGTACCTGTTCATTTTCGCGCAGCCGATCCTTGGCCTGCTCACGCTCAACGCCGGTGGCCACGTACTCACGCTGCCGGGGCTCGGCCTTCAGATTCCGGCATGGGTCGGCCCCGACGACGCCTTGAAGGACCAACTGGAGGAAATCCATGAAACGCTGGGCAACGCGTTCTACCTGGTGATCGGCCTGCACGCCATGGCGGCGCTGTTCCACCACTACATGCTCGGCGATAACACCTTGCGCCGCATGTGGCGGCGCTGAGCGAACGTCAGTCGCGCTGGGCGAACGGCGACCGTTCGTTCAGTTCATCGAGGTAGGCATCGATGCCCTCGCGCTCCCGCACGAGGAAGCGCTCGACGGCATCGGCAAACGCCGGATGCGCGAGCCAGTGCGCGGACCGCGTCGGCACGGGCAGGAAACCGCGGGCCATCTTGTGCTCGCCCTGCGCGCCGCCTTCGAACGTGCCGATGCCGTGGCGGATGCAGAATTCGAGCGGCTGGTAGTAGGCGGTCTCGAAGTGCAGGCACGGGTGATACTCCAGCGCGCCCCAGTAGCGCCCGTACAGCGTGCTGACGCCCGGCGTATCGTCATAGACCACCAGCGAACTGGCGATCGGCTGACCCGCGCGTTCGGCAATCACCAGCAGCAGGTGCTGCGGCATGGAAGCACCAATGCGCTGGAAGAAGTCCAGGTTCAGGTACGGCGTGGAGTGGTGTTCTCGGTAGGTCTGGCGGTAGCAGCGATTGAAGAAGTGCCAGGCCTCGTCATCGATCTGCGCGCCTTGCAGGTGGCGGAACGTGATGCCGGCCTCCGCCACGTGGCGCCGCTCGGCGCGGATGTTCTTGCGCTTCTTCTGCGACAGCGTGGCCAGGAAATCGTCGAAGCTGCCATACCCCGCATTGGTCCAGTGAAACTGCACGCCGTGACGCATCATCATGCCGGCCTCGTCCATCAGGTCCGCCTCGGCGTCGTTGGGGAACAGGATGTGCAGCGACGACAGGCCGCTTTCCGCGGCCAGTGCCAGCGCAAGCTGCAGCAGCAGGCGTCGCGCGTCGGTGTTCTCGGCCAGCAGGCGCGCGCCGCGCACAGGCGTGAACGGGATCGCCGACAGCCATTTCGGGTAGTACTCCAGACCGTTGCGCGCATAGGCGTCGGCCCAGGCCCAGTCGAACACATACTCGCCGTACGAGTGCGATTTAGCGTACAGCGGCATCGCGCCCGCCAGCCTTTCACGCTGTCCATTGGCGGCCGGTGCCCACAGCGTCAGGTAGCGCGCGCTCCAGCCAGTATCGGCACACGCACTGCCACTTGCGTGGAGCGCATGCAGGAACGCATGGCGCAGGAACGGGGTGGCGTCCGGGTCGCTGGCGACCAGGGCATCCCAGGTGTCGGCGTCGATTTCGGCCAGATCCGAAACGATCTCCGTCCTGTAGTCCTGCACGCCGCCAGCTTCTGGCGATTCCGCCCCCTGCAGCGTGTCGGGCACACCGCCCCGGTTGCAAGATTCCGACTGCATTGCGCCTGATTCCCCGTTTCCGACAATCGGGGCGAGTCTACCGGAAACCGTAGGTGGCCGCTCCCGCCGCGGACGATGCCGGGCACCGCGTCGTAGAATGACGTATGGCCGTCACAGCAGCGGCCGCAGGAATCCCCCGATGCCGCCGGCTGCAAGCGCGTGCGATGCAGACGCCGGCAAACAAGGCCCGATATGAAGAATCCGTTTTTCAACCTGTATTCCCACGGCTTTGCGCGCGTGGCCGTGGGCGTGCCGGTCTGCCGTGTGGCCGATCCGGCCTTCAATGCCGCCGAAACGATCGCACTGGCCACGCAGGCCGCAAAGCAGGGCGCCGTGCTGGTCGCCTTTCCGGAACTCGGCCTCTCTGCTTATACGTGCGACGACCTGTTCCATCAGCGTGCGCTGCTCGATGCCTGCGAAGCGGCGCTGGGCACGATTGTCGAGGCGTCGCGCAAGCTTTCCGCCGCGATGATCGTCGGCATGCCGCTGCGGGTCGAGCACCAGTTGTTCAACTGCGCCGTGGTGGTGGCCCGAGGCCGTGTGCTCGGCGTGGTGCCGAAGTCCTACCTGCCGAACTACTGGGAGTTCTACGAGGCGCGCCAGTTCAGCGAAGCCGACAACGCCGCCACCGATTCCATCCGCCTGCACGGCCAGGATGTGCCGTTCGGCGCCGGGCTGCTGTTCGAGATCGAGGACATTCCGTTCTTCCGCTTCCATGCGGAGATCTGCGAAGACGTATGGGTGCCGATTCCGCCGTCGTCGTTTGCGGCACTGGCCGGTGCGACGGTGCTGGTCAACCTGTCGGCATCAAACATCGTGATCGGCAAGTCAGGCTACCGGCACCAGCTGGTGTCACAGCAATCGGCGCGTTGCCTGGCCGCCTACCTCTACACCTCGGCTGGCAAGGGCGAGTCGTCGACCGATCTCGCCTGGGACGGGCAGGCGCTGATTTGCGAGAACGGCGAGCTGCTGGCCGAGTCGGAGCGCTTCGCCGATACCTCGCACGTGTTATTTGCGGATGTGGACGTGGAACGCCTGTCCCGAGAACGCATGCATCAGGTGACGTTCGGCCACTCGGTGCGCCGGCACAAGGCCGAGGTCGACAAATTCCGCGTGGTCCGCTTCCCGCTCGAGGTGTCGCGCGACAAGGCGCTGCCGCTCGAACGCAAGGTGGCGCGCTTCCCGTACGTGCCGGCCGATCCACGCCAGCGCGACGAGCGCTGCCACGAGGTCTACAACATCCAGGTGCAGGCGCTGGTGCAGCGGCTGTCGGCCAGCAAAATTTCCAAGGTGGTGATCGGCGTGTCGGGCGGGCTCGATTCCACACATGCGCTGCTGGTGTGCGCGAAGGCGATGGACCGCCTGGGGTTGCCGCGCTCGAACATCCTGGCCTACACCATGCCGGGCTTTGCGACCAGCGACCGCACGTTGCGCCAGGCGCGCCAACTGATGGAGCTGGTCGGCTGCACCGCGCGCGAGATTGATATCCGGCCGAGTTGCCTCGCGATGCTGAAGGACCTGGACCATCCGTATGCGCGCGGCGAGAAGGTCTATGACGTGACCTTCGAGAACGTGCAGGCCGGCGAGCGCACCAACCACCTGTTCCGGCTGGCCAATCACAACGGCGCCATTGTGATCGGCACGGGCGACCTCAGCGAACTCGCGCTGGGCTGGTGCACCTACGGCGTGGGCGACCATATGTCGCACTACAACGTGAATGCGAGCGTGCCGAAGACGCTGATCTCGCACCTGGTGCGCTGGGTGGCCGAGACCGGGCAGGTCGGCGACAGCGGCTCGGAGGTGCTGATCCATGTGCTCGACACGGATATCAGCCCGGAACTGGTGCCTGGCGATTCGAACCACGGGCCGGAGCAGAAGACCGAAAGCACGATCGGCCCGTACGAGCTGCAGGACTTCAATCTCTACTACACGTTGCGGTTCGGCTTTGCGCCGTCCAAGATCGCGTTTCTGTCACTGCACGCGTGGGGCGATCGCGAACGCGGCATCTGGCCGAACGGGCCGCATGTGGTGCGCAACCAGTACGGTCTTCCGGACATCAAGCGCAATCTGGGGATATTCCTTGATCGCTTCTTCCGTACCAGCCAGTTCAAGCGGTCCTGCATTCCGAATGCGCCGAAGGTGGGTTCGGGCGGGTCGCTGTCGCCACGGGGCGACTGGCGTGCGCCGAGCGACTCCGAATCGGTGGTGTGGCTGAAGGATCTGGAGAAGGTGCCTGACTGAGCGATTGGACAGACTAGGCCGACGGCGGTGACGCAAAGCCGCCGGTCGCCAGATCTTTGCAAAAAGCCATGAGCCAGTCGGCCGTTTCATCAAGCGGGTAGGCCAGTTGCCTGCCGCTGGCGAGGCAGTCGACCACGGCATATCCATAGATGTCGCTGGGGTCCGTGTGCTGCCGTTCGCGGCCGGTCAGGCGGAAGTCTGCGTCGGCGTGCCCGTGGCTGCGAAGCAGGCCCAGGAACAGTACGCGTTCAGCGGTTTCGATCAGTGGCATGGGTTCTGTGTTGTCGCGGGCCTTTGCCGCTGTGTCAGGACGGATCGGCTGAAACCAGCTTCAGCCCGATCACGCCGCACAAGATGAGAGCCACGCAGCCAATGCGGGCCGGTGATGCCGGCTCGCCAAGCAATGCCATGCCCAGCAGCGCCGTGCCGGCGGCGCCGATGCCGGTCCAGACCGCGTAGGCCGTGCCCACCGGCAAGGCGCGCAGGGCCATCGTCAGCAGCACGATGCTGCTGAGTCCGGTGAGCGCGGCAAAGAGGCTCGGCCACAGCCGGCTGAAGCCGGCGGACCACTTCATGCCAAAGGCGAAAGCAACTTCCAGCAGGCCGGCACAGGCCAGCAAGATCCAGGACATCGTGGTAAAGGCGTTGGGTTGAGAGGAAGGGCGCCGTCAACCGACCAGCAGGCGGTGCGTGGACAGCCGATACAGCGTGCGGACGAACAGGACGGCGATGGCGACGGTCAGCAGCGCAAGGATGACCGCGGCGACGATGCGCAGCACGCCGGTCTCCGCATGGTGCGCATACTTCAGCGCGGCATTGGACAGCGCAGCCATCGGGAAGCTGATGGCCCACCACGACGCGGCGAACGGCACCGAGCGCCGGAACACCTTGGCCGCGAGCACCACGAACAGGAACAGGCCGAAGTAGAACAGCAGGGCGGCGAACATGTCGACGTGCTGGGTCACGTTGACATAGGCCAGGAAGCCGACTTCGAAAGGCGCGATCAGGATGATCAGCGAAGGCACCATGCCGGCGGGCAGTGGATCGTGGTGGACCAGGCGGGCAAAGATCATCGTGAAGAACACCAGCGCCATCACCGTGCCGACAGCGACGGCGAACAGGTTGAGCTCCGGCGCCCAGGCCATCGGCATGGTGCCCCCGGCCACGGCGATATCGAGCGTTGCCACACCCGGAATGAGCCACGCAGGCGTCACGTGGGTCGGGTCGCCCTTGCCGAGGAAGAGGCGGCTGGCAATCACATAGGTCAGGGCAATGGTCAGGGCGGCGCCGATGGTCCACACCACCTGACCCAGCGCTTCGCTGTAGACGCCGACGACGGACGACAGCAGCAGGATGGCAATGGTGATGGTGCCAAAGAAATTGCCTGCAATCGGATGGTTGAACTCGGCCTTGACGGCTGCCGGGTACAGGCGCCACTTGGCGAGGTAGCCCGCCGCCAGTGCAAGGAACGTGAGGACCGCCACCACGCCGACGGCATCGGCAATGGCGGGGCTGGTCCCGAACACATTGCTCGCGGCGCGCCATGCCAGCGAGAGCCCTGAGAGGCCCATGACGGCGCCGAACAGGTTGACCGGGAGATGCTGGACCGAACTGCGCTGGGTAGGCGCCGCGGCGGCGGGATTGGCTGCAATAGTCATCGTGCTTTCGTCTGCCTGTATCGAGTGCCGAGCGCGTTGCGTCGGCGATGGAACAACCCCGGACTGCGTTTCGTCCCTGCTATGGGGCTGTCGTGGAATGCATTATGGGAAAAGCTTGCGAAGGCTGAAAGAAGCTAGATACGTCAATTTCTGCCAATCCGTGATCGCTCTCGGTCAACCGCGTTTTCGCCGCGCAAATGACGCCCTAGACTGCGCTCGTCTCCAATCGAGGTATTAGGACGTATGATGAGCAGCAGGAAATTGGGAGGTGCCAGGGTCACCTGGCTGATGGATCCCGTCAGACTAGTTGGCCGAAACTGACTAAACTGGCGGAATCCGTTTCCTCCGCCTCATAGTCATACGGTCGTGAAGTCATGAAGATTGCCGTGCTTGCGTTTCCCGGAGTCCAGATGCTGGATCTGGCCGGCCCTATCGACGTCTTTCACGAAGGGGCGCGCCAGGCAGGGGAGCCGGGTGCCTATGTGTTCGAGATCGTGTCGGCGGTCCCCGGCGTGCTGCGTGCGTCCAATGGCATGACCATCACGCCAGACACGACGCTGGAAACCAGCAGCCCGGATATCGACACTTTGTTGATCGCCGGCAGCCCGCTGGTCAGCCAGGTCGAGAAAGACAGCGCCATCGGAAACTGGCTGACCCGCTATGCGCGCACGGTCCGCCGGCTGGGGTCCGTATGCTCGGGCGCCATGCTTCTGGCACACGCGGGCTTGCTGGACGGCCGCAACGCCACCACGCACTGGAACTCGACCGAACGGCTGTCGCGGCAGTTTCCTCAGGTCAGGGTGCAGCCGGACCAGATCTACGTGAAGGACGGCAATCTCTACACCTCGGCCGGCGTCACAGCGGGGCTGGACCTGGCGCTGGCGATGGTCGAGGAGGACTTCGGCCGCACGGTAGCGCTGAAGGTGGCGCGGGAATTCGTGATGTTCCTGAAGCGCCCCGGCGGCCAGTCGCAGTTCAGCGCGCACCTGGCGGCGCAGGGCGCCGAGAAGAGTGCCATTCGCGATGTGCAGAACTGGGTGCTGGAAAACCTGGCGGAACGCCTGTCCGTAGAGAGCCTGGCCGAGCGGGCCGGCATGAGCACGCGCAACTTCGCGCGAATCTTCAAGCAGGAATGCCAGGTCACGCCGGCGGACTTTGTCGAGGGCGCGCGCATTGACGCGGCGCGCCGCCAGCTTGAGGAAACGCGCAATCCGCTCAAGCGCGTCGCGGCGGTGACCGGCTTTAACGATCCCAACAGCCTGCGCCGGGCATTCCTGCGACGCCTGGGCGTGTCGCCGGCCGACTACCGTCGGCGCTTTCGCTCGACCGTATAGCGTCCAGTATCGCTGGCCTTATGCACAAGCGATCCACAGCCCGTCCACAACCCCTCCACAGGCCTTCCACAGTTTTCCCCGGTCGTTGCCCACAAGGTTATCCACAGTCATGTGGCGTGCAAGGCAGCCCGTCGATGCGCGCGCCAGCGCGCTGTGGGTGCGCATTGAACGGCTCGCGCCGACGATAGACCACGTCAATTGGCTGTTAAAATGAAAAAAATCCACGCCGTCTGCGCTCGCTGCGCGCCGGTGGCGCGTTACCCAAACGACTATAACCAGGGGCCAGTCATGAAGCAGATTACCGCCATCATCAAACCGTTCAAACTCGACGAAGTGCGCGAATCGCTCGCGGATGTCGGCGTGACGGGGCTGACGGTGACCGAAGTGAAGGGATTTGGCCGCCAGAAGGGGCATACCGAGCTGTACCGCGGCGCCGAGTATGTGGTCGACTTCCTGCCGAAGATCAAGATCGAGGTCGTGGTCGCCGAGAACCAGCTCGACACGGTGCTGGACGCCGTCGTCAAGGCCGCGCACACCGGCAAGATCGGCGACGGCAAGATCTTCGTCACGGAGATCGAGCGCGTGATCCGCATCCGCACCGGCGAGCAGGACGAAGCCGCGGTCTGATGCTTGCGCCGGGCGGCGCCGACAGGCGTCAGCTCGGCAGTTTCCAGCCGTAGCTCACCGACACCAGCCGCATGGCGATGATGCTCAGCGCACCGGTGAGCAACGCGGCTTCCTGGTCCACCTGCAGCCAGGTCAGCCCCATGTAGACCCAGCAGCCCACGAACGAGCACGTTGCGTAGGGTGAGCGGTCACGCAGGATCATCGGGACTTCATTGCACAGCACGTCCCGCACCACCCCGCCGAATACCGCCGAGATGATGCCCATCATGACCGCCACGGTCGGGGTCATCTGCGCCACCAGCGCCAGCGAGGCGCCCGTCACCGAGAACAATCCCAGGCCGATCGCATCCGCCACGATCATGGTGCGCTCCGAGGCCACGCGGCTGACCACGCGCAGCACGAAGGACGCGCCGATCGACATCGCGAAGATCAGCAGGACATAGCCTTCGTGCTCGACCCAGTAGAACGGCCGGCGGTCCAGCAGTACGTCGCGCACGGTGCCGCCGCCAAAGGCGGTGGCGAACGCGACCACGAAGGTGCCGACCACATCGAGGCGCTGCTTGCGCGCGTCGACCACGCCTGATACAGCGAAAGACAGCATGCCGATCACCTCCATCACATGGAGGATCAAGGGCAGGCGCCCCATCAGCAATTCGAGCGGCAGGTGCATCAGGTGCGCGGCTGGCGCAACAGGACCATCAGCGCACCGGCGCCGCCCTGCGCTTCGCGCGCCTGGACGAAGGCGATGACTTCGTCTTTCTGCACCAGCCAGCTGCGGACCTTGCCTTTGAGCACGGGGAGCTTGTCGGGCGAACCGATACCCTTGCCGTGGATCACGCGCACGCAGCGCACGCCGTTGCGCACCGAGCGGCGCAGGAATTCCGACAGCGCTTCGCGCGCTTCTTCGGTGCGCAGGCCGTGCAGGTCGACCTTGTCCTGCGGCACCCATTCGCCGCGGCGCAGCTTGCGGATGACGTCCATGCCTATGCCGGGCCGGCGGAAGGACAGCGTCTCATCCGTTTCGAGCAGCATGTCGACATCGTATTCGTCGGACAGCGATGCTTCGAGCACGGCCTTGTCGTTCAACTGCGTCTGCACGGGAACCGGGGCAGGGCGAGGGTTTGAGAGCGTAGCGTGGTTGCGTTCGCGCAACTGGCTGACCTGGCCGACGCTGCTGCGAAAGACATCGGCTTCTTCTCGCGCGCGTTGCGCCGCCTGCTTGGCCGCGAGCCGTTCGGCTTCGCGGCGCTCGGTCTCGGCCTTGAGGTCGTTGCGCAGGGCGGCCAGATCGTTCAGGCCGTAGCGCTTGGTCGGACGGTCGGGTTTGGCGCCGTGCGTCATGGAAAATTCTCCGGGGGCTCGGCGCCAATTATATCGGGAGGGGCGGGCCCGGCCGGTCGGCCGGGCCGCGGAGGGCTTACTTCAGCGCTTCAATGTAGCGCTGGGCGTCCAGTGCGGCCATGCAGCCTGTGCCGGCGCTGGTGATGGCCTGGCGGTAGACGTGGTCCTGCACGTCGCCGGCGGCGAACACGCCCGGGACGCTGGTAGCGGTGGCGTCGCCGGACAGGCCCGACTTCGTCACCAGGTAGCCATTTTCCATGGCGAGCTGGCCGACAAACAGGTCGGTATTGGGCTTGTGGCCGATCGCGATGAACACGCCGGCCAGCTTGAGGTCCTGGGTCTCGCCCGACTTCGCACCGCGGATGCGCAGGCCGGTCACGCCGGAGTCGTCGCCAAGCACTTCGTCGAGCACGCTGTCGTAACGGATCTCGACACGGCCTTCCTTCTCGCGCTGCAGCAGGCGGTCGACCAGGATCGGCTCGGCGCGGAAGCTGTCCCGGCGGTGGATCACGGTGACCTTGCTGGCGATATGGGACAGGTACAGTGCTTCTTCCACAGCGGTATTGCCGCCGCCGACCACGGCGACTTCCTGGTTCTTGTAGAAGAAGCCGTCGCAGGTGGCGCAGGCCGACACGCCGCGGCCCATGAACGATTCTTCGGACGGCAGGCCCAGGTACTGCGCCGACGCGCCGGTGGCGATGATCAGGGCATCACAGGTGTACTCGCCGGCATCGCCGATCAGGCGGAACGGGCGGGCCGGATTGCCGCTTTCATCGACGAGCTTGGCCGTGTGGATGTGATCGAAGATGATTTCCGTCTTGAATTCTTCTGCATGGGCCAGCAGGCGCTGCATCAGTTCCGGACCCTGCACGCCCTTGGCGTCGCCCGGCCAGTTCTCGACATCCGTGGTGGTCATCAGCTGGCCGCCTTGCGCCAGGCCGGTGATCAGCACCGGTTCCAGGTTGGCGCGGGCTGCGTAGACAGCGGCGGTGTAGCCGGCGGGACCGGATCCGAGAATCAGCACTTTTGCGTGTTTTGCCATGATGCGTTCCTGTGGCGGTGCGTCTTGCTGCGCACCGGCATTGCTCGAAACCGACATTATAAGAGGAGCGCGATTTGCCCACTGTTGCAAATTCCAATGGCGGCGATAGCGCCGCGCCACGTTAAAATGGCCGCCACCATCACCTGCAAGTGAACCAGATCAAGGCATGGCGAGAGCAACCACCACAACCCGGACGGACCCGTCGGCGCTGCCTTCGCGCATCGGCAAACTGCTTGGCGAGGTGCGCTGGTTCCTGCTGCTCGCCGTCACGCTGGGCTTCCTCTGCGTGCTGGCCAGCTACAGCAAGACCGACCCCGGCTGGTCCCACGCCAACCAGGTCGCGGACATCCATAACCTTGGCGGCCGCGTCGGCGCCTGGGTCTCCGACGTACTGTTCTTCATCTTCGGTTTCTCGGCCTACTGGTGGGCCGTTCTGCTGGTGCGCCGCTGCTGGCGGGGCTGGCGCACACTGACCGCGGAACTGCCCGAGCGTGAGGACCACCGCCAGGGCGTGACGGTGAGCTGGATCGGCTTCGTGCTGACGCTGTTTTCCAGCATGGGCCTGGAAGCCATCCGCATGTACCCGCTGCGAGCCGCGCTGCCGCGTGCGCCGGGCGGCGTGCTCGGCGACCTGATTGGCGGCTGGATGCAGACCGCGCTGGGCTTTACCGGTGCCACGCTGCTGCTGCTGCTGATGCTGGCCATCGGCCTGTCGCTGTTCTTCCATTTCTCGTGGCTGTCGGTAGCCGAGCATATCGGCGGCTTTGTCGAGACCCTGTTCCTGGGCTTCAAGGCCCGGCGCGAGAGCAAGCAGGACCGCATCATCGGCAAGGCCGCCAAGGTCGAGCGCACCGAAACCGTGGAAGTGCAGCGCGTGCGTATCGAGGAAGCGGCGCCCGTGCAGATCGTGCGGCCGCAGGCGGTGCCCAAGCACGAGCGCGTGGAGCGCGAGAAGCAGCAGCCACTGTTCGCCGATATCCAGGATTCGGACCTACCGCCGCTGGCGCTGCTGGACCCGATCCCGCCGCACCAGGAAACCGTCAGCGCCGAGACACTGGAATTCACTTCGCGCCTGATCGAGAAGAAGCTCAAGGACTTCGGCGTCGAGGTCAAGGTGGTGGCGGCCTACCCGGGCCCGGTCATTACGCGCTACGAGATCGAGCCGGCAACCGGCGTGAAGGGCAGCCAGGTGGTGAACCTCGCGCGCGACCTCGCGCGTTCGCTGTCGCTGGTGTCGATCCGCGTGGTGGAGACCATCCCGGGCAAGAACTACATGGGGCTGGAGTTGCCGAACCCGAAGCGCCAGACCGTGCGCCTGTCGGAAATCCTCGGCTCGCAGGTCTACAACGAGAGCGCTTCCAGCCTGACCATGGCGTTGGGCAAGGACATCGCCGGCAAGCCGATGGTGGCCGACCTTGCCAAGATGCCGCACTGCATGGTGGCCGGCACGACGGGCTCGGGCAAGTCGGTGGGCATCAATGCGATGATCCTGTCGCTGCTCTACAAGGCCAAGCCCGAGAGCGTGCGCCTGATCCTGATCGATCCGAAGATGCTCGAAATGAGCGTCTACGAAGGCATTCCGCACCTGTTGTGCCCGGTCGTGACCGACATGCGCCAGGCGGGCAACGCGCTGAACTGGGCCGTCGGCGAAATGGAGCGGCGCTACAAGCTGATGAGCAAGCTGGGCGTACGCAACCTGGCCGGCTACAACAAGAAGATCGACGAAGCCGCGGCGAAGGAAGAGAAGATCCCGAACCCGTTCAGCCTCACGCCGGACGCGCCGGAGCCGCTCGACAGGCTGCCGACCATCGTCATCGTCATCGACGAGCTCGCCGACCTGATGATGGTCGTGGGCAAGAAGGTCGAGGAACTGATCGCGCGTATCGCTCAGAAGGCGCGTGCCGCCGGCCTGCACCTGGTGCTGGCCACGCAGCGTCCGTCCGTAGACGTGATCACCGGCCTGATCAAGGCCAACGTGCCGACCCGCATTGCGTTCCAGGTCAGCAGCAAGATCGATTCGCGCACCATCCTTGACCAGCAGGGCGCGGAAGCGCTGCTCGGCATGGGCGACATGCTCTATCTCGCCCCGGGAACGGGCCTGCCAGTGCGCGTGCACGGCGCCTTTGTCTCCGACGACGAAGTGCACCGCGTGGTGGAAAAGCTCAAGGAAGGCGGCGAGGCCAACTACATCGAAGGCATCCTCGAAGGCGGCCTGGCTGAAGGCGAGACTGGCACCGATGGCCTTGGCGGCGGTGCCGGCATTGGCGGCGGCGGTGGCGAAGCGGATCCGCTGTACGACCAGGCAGTGGAAGTCGTGCTGAAGAACCGCCGCGCGTCGATCTCGCTGGTGCAGCGCCACCTGCGCATCGGCTACAACCGTGCGGCGCGGCTGCTCGAGGATATGGAGAAGGCCGGACTGGTGTCGGCCATGTCGGGCAACGGCAACCGGGACATCCTTGCGGCCCCGGGCGCCGCAAGGGAAGATGACTGAGCGCCGCATCGGTAACATGTGGTTACCCGGTAACCGGCGCAGTGCGGAATCCGGCGCCGGCCGCACGCTCTAACCTGACAGGTTGCGCCGCCGCCTGATCCAATTGGCACGCGGCGGCGCGGCGCCTTTTCCATCAGCAAGGATCTGATACATGCGAAAACGCATTCTCGTGTCGGCCTGTGCAGCGCTCGCCGTATTTGCTGCGCACATGCCCACGGCGCTCGCCGCCGCCACTGACCAGTTGCAAAGCTTCGTGACCGGCGTGAAGAGCGCCAAGGGCGAATTCACGCAGCGCCAGGTCAAGGGGCAGGGCGACAGCCTCAAGGTCACCGGCACGTCGAGCGGCAGCTTTGTGTTCTCGCGCCCGGGCAAGTTCACGTGGCGCTATGCCAAGCCCTATGAGCAGTTGTTGCAGGCAGACGGGCAGACGCTCTACATCTACGACAAGGACCTGAACCAGGTCACCGAGCGCAAGCTCGACGGCGCATTGGGCTCGAGTCCGGCAGCCATCCTGTTCGGCAGCAATGACCTCGAGAAGAATTTCACGGTCAAGAACGGCCCGACGCGTGACGGCGTCGAGTGGCTGGAGCTGACGCCGAAGTCGAAGGACACGCAGTTCGAGCGGATCGGTATTGGCTTCAAGGGCGGCAATCTGGAGGCGATGGAGTTGCGCGACGCGTTCGGCAACACCACGCTGCTGACGTTCTCGGCCATGCAGAAGAATCCGCAACTGCCCGCGAATGCATTCCGGTTCACGGTGCCCAAGGGCGCCGATGTGATGAAGCAATGAGAGGCGCCATGTCCGCACTGAAACCCGTGGTGTCCAGCGACGCGCGCCGTGTCGCGGTGGCTGCCGTATGCATGGCGGTCGCGCTTGGCTTGTCCGCGTGCGCAACGACGGCCAGCGGCAAGTTCGATGTCGATTCTTTCCTGCGGGCGTCCGACACGGCCTTGCCCGAAGTGCTTGGCAACGCGGCGTTCCTGTCGGCGACGCGCGTGCCGGCGAACGAGTGCGCCGTCATGCTTCAGTCGGCCAGCACCGGCGTGCTCGAAGATTTGCCACCGAGCAGCAGCGCGCGCGGCCCGGCGTGGGTGCTGCATCCCGCCAGTTCGCCAGGGCGGGTCTGGCTCGTCACCAGCGAAGCTGGCGGCGAGCGGACTTGTCATGGTCCGCTGCCCGCCGATGCCATGAAGACGCTGGTCGATCGCGCCAAGGGCTGATTACGTCGCTGCGCTGGGTGCATGCAAGTAGCGCTGGCGCGGCACCGGCAGCGCCTTGAGCTGCTCGCGGCGGATGCGGATGGCTTCCTCATCGCCGCGCTTGATGGCGGCGCGCAGCCTGAGTACCGCTTTGCGGTATTGCTTCTTCTTTCGAACCCGGGTGGTGATGGCCATGGCAGGCAGCCTCCGTTCTGTGGGAAAAGCGCTCGGCGGCCGGCCGGTATGGCGCGGTCGCGCGTGCCATGGTACTGCCGGGATTTCGGCGCAGGCTGGCGTTTGCCAAAAGATTCAGATCGGCCTGCCAAGAAACTGAATGCCCGCGCGACGGGCCCTGTCGCAGAATTGTGGTCTCGCGAAACAAACAGATCGCGACGGCCAGCGATCATCGGATCAAGGAAAAAGAACATGTTCTCCCTGCTTCGTCGCCGTGCACTGCACACGCTTGCCTTTGCAGCCACCCTTGGCGCACTGGGCGTCGGCTGTGCAGCGCCTCCCGCGCCACCTGCCGCATCCGGCAGTCCCGCGCAGGGTTCGTCCCCAAGCCCTATCCAAAGTCCCACGCAGAGCCCGACTGGCCCGCAAGGTGCGCGCGGCACGTCCGAAGGCTGTCAGGCCGACAAGCTGGGCGACGACATCCTGGTCGGCAAGACCGAGGCCGAGGCCATCGTGCTGCTGCAAGGCTGCGCCTGGCGTCTTGGCGAGCGCGACGGCCAGCAGTATCCGGGCACCATGGACTACAACCCGCAACGCCGCACGCTTGGCGTCACGTCCGGCAAGGTTGCGTGGGTGCGCCGCGGCTAGGTTTCAGAGAAGGAATCGCTTGTTGCCGGTTACCTCGGTCGGCTCGACCTTCCGGAAAGTGAGTTTCACGCTGCTGTCGAGCCTTCGGCCAGCTTGCTTGCGCCGAAGCGCGCGTTGCATCACGCCCTTGTGGCCCACCGTGCCTTCGGCATAGGGCTGGCCGTTTCCGATATTCAGCAACCCCGCGGCGAGCGCAGCATTGCGCTCGGCGGCGCTCTTTTCGAGCAGCTTGTCGAGCGCGACGCGGGCGCGCACCTGGGCCATCAGAGTCGCGTCGGACGGATTGGCGCGGGCCCGCTCCGCATCCCACGGCAACCGCACCTTGCCGGCCAGGCGGCGCAGCGCGGCGCGCAGTTCGGGGCCATCCATCTTGTTGTCCTGCACGATCCAGACGGCGTCATGCCGGATCAGTGCTTCGGTGTCCGCCATCCTGCGCAGCAGTACGGCGGGCAGGGCGGGCGCGCTCACCTGGTGCGAGCGGCGGATGGCATTGAGCGTGATGCGCCGGATCTGCGGATTGGCATGGTCGGCCAGGTCGGCGAGCACGCGCTGCGCGGCGTCCGGCGAGTCGATCATTTCGGCCAGCTGGCCCGCCAGGGAAACCTCCTCCACGCTGCTGAGCTTGCCCTTGCCGACAAGCCGGTTCATCTTGAACACCAGAAAGTGATATTTCAGCATAATTCCCCGGGCAATCTTGTTAGCCGCGTGGCGGGAAGCGACATCCGGCCTGCCTCGCCCGCCGCCTTGTCTGTTGTCCCCGGACGGGATTCCGCAAGAATCCTGAGCCGGGCCAAGCCCGGATATCGGCCGTCGCTGGGCGAACCTTGAGGGAAATCAGAACACGCAGAATCCTGCGGCCCATGGGCGTCAGCAGCCCCCCCGCAAGAGCCTTGTCCGCGTCTGCGCGCGGCGCGGCGGAACAATGGTCTACACTCTCACGTTCCCCGGCGCCGCTGGCGCCAACCACGCCGATGCCTTGCAGCTGGCGATTTTCGAGGCCTGAATACCGTGGCGGACACGTTGTTTTCCGATTCTCCCGACCGTTCCCGGCAACCGCTTGCTGAGCGCCTGCGTCCACGCAATATCGACGAGGTGATCGGCCAGCAGCACCTGCTCGGAGCGGGCAAGCCGCTGCGCGTGGCGTTCGAGTCCGGCGAGCCGCACTCGATGATCCTGTGGGGCCCGCCCGGCGTGGGCAAGACCACGCTCGCGCGGCTGATGGCCGATGCGTTCGACGCCGAGTTCATCGCGCTGTCGGCCGTGCTGTCCGGTGTGAAGGATATCCGTGAGGCGGTGGAGCGCGCCGAGCAGTTTCGCGCGCATGGCCGCCGCACGCTCGTGTTCGTCGATGAAGTCCACCGCTTCAACAAGAGCCAGCAGGACGCGTTCCTGCCGCACGTGGAAAGCGGGCTGTTCACGTTCATCGGTGCGACCACCGAGAATCCGTCGTTCGAGGTCAACGGCGCATTGCTGTCGCGCGCGGCCGTGTACGTGCTGAAAAGTCTCGACGATGCCGAACTCACGCAGCTCGCGCAACGCGCGAGCGAAGAGCTGGGCGGTATCACGTGGCAGGAAGAGGCGCTCAAGCTGATCGTGGCGTCCGCCGATGGCGATGGCCGCAAGCTGCTGAACAATATCGAGATAGTAGTCCGCGCGGCACGCAATGCAGGCGCGACCGAGATCGATACCGCTCTGCTGGGCAGCGCGCTGTCCGAGAACCTGCGCCGCTTCGACAAGGGCGGGGATGCGTTCTACGATCAGATCAGCGCGCTGCACAAGTCGGTGCGCGGCTCCGACCCCGACGCCGCGCTGTACTGGTTCTGCCGCATGATCGACGGCGGCGCGGATCCACGCTACCTCGCACGGCGTATCGTGCGCATGGCGTGGGAGGACATCGGGCTGGCCGATCCGCGCGCCGCCCGGATCACACTGGACGCCGCCGAGACCTATGAGCGCCTCGGTTCGCCCGAAGGCGAGCTGGCGTTAGGACAGGCACTGATCTACCTGGCCGTGGCGCCCAAGTCGAACGCCGGCTACAACGCGTACAACGCGGCACGCGCGTTCGTGTCCAAGGACAAGTCGCGCGCGGTGCCGGTGCATCTGCGCAACGCGCCCACGCGGCTGATGAAGGAACTCGGCTACGGCCACGCCTACCGCTACGCGCATGACGAGCCCGAGGCCTATGCAGCCGGCGAGCACTATTTCCCGGACGACCTCAAGGCGCAGGACTGGTACCAGCCAGTACCGCGCGGCCTGGAAGGCAAGATCGCCGAGAAGCTGCGCCACCTGCGCGAAC
Source organism: Cupriavidus pinatubonensis (assembly GCF_019602855.1). Classification (GTDB taxonomy): domain Bacteria; phylum Pseudomonadota; class Gammaproteobacteria; order Burkholderiales; family Burkholderiaceae; genus Cupriavidus; species Cupriavidus pinatubonensis. Next base: position 2,912,046 of record NZ_CP080767.1, on the reverse strand, counting down.
TCGACGCGGCCTGGCACCGCGAGCACAAGGCCAAGGGCAAACCGGCGGAATAAGGCGGCTCGTCCGTGCTGATCGGGTACGGCAGCCGGGCCGGGTGAAGTAAAATGGCGAGTCCGCTGGCATGTCGCCGGCCCCGCACTTCCCACACCGCAACATGCTCGACATCCAGCTGTTCCGCAAAGACATCGACGCCGTGGCGCAACGCCTTGCCACGCGCGGCTTCCAACTCGACGTAGCGGCTTTCCAGGCGCTCGAAAGCGAGCGCAAGCAACTGCAGACCCAGACCGAGGAACTGCAGTCCCGCCGCAACAGCCTGTCCAAGCAGATCGGCATGCTCAAGGGCAAGGGCGAAGACGCCTCGGCTGTGATGGCGGAAGTCGGTGGCATCGGCGATACGCTGAAGGACTCGGCTGCGCGCCTCGAAGAAATCCAGGCCCAGCTTTCCGAACTGATGCTGTCGATCCCGAACCTGCCGCACGAAAGCGTGCCGCTCGGCAAGGACGAAACCCAGAACGTCGAAGTGCGCCGCGTCGGCGAGCCGCGCAAGTTTGATTTCGAAGTCCGTGACCACGTGGACGTCGGCGACAAGCTCGGCCTCGACTTCGATACCGCGGCCAAGGTCACCGGTTCGCGCTTCTCCATGTTGCGTGGCGGCATGGCGCGCATGCACCGCGCGCTGGTGCAGCTGATGCTGGATACCCACACGCTGGAACACGGCTACACCGAGATGTACGTGCCGTACATTGTCAACGCCGCGTCGATGCGCGGCACTGGTCAGCTGCCGAAGTTCGAGGAAGACCTGTTCAAGGTGCCGCGCAAGGTGGGCGGCGAGGATGGCGAGCGTACCGAGAACTTCTACCTGATCCCGACCGCCGAGGTGCCGCTGACCAACATCGTGCGCGATGCCATCGTCGCGGGCGAAAAGCTGCCGCTGCGCTTCGTCGCGCATACGCCGTGCTTCCGCTCCGAAGCGGGTTCGTACGGCAAAGACACGCGCGGCATGATCCGCCAGCACCAGTTCGACAAGGTCGAGCTTGTGCACGTCGTGCCGGCCGAGCAGTCGTTCGACGCGCTGGAACAGCTGACCGGCCACGCCGAGGCGATCCTGAAGAAGCTCGAACTACCGTTCCGCACCATCGTGCTGTGCACCGGTGACATGGGCTTTGGCAGCACCAAGACCTATGACCTCGAAGTGTGGATCCCGGCGCAGAACACGTACCGCGAAATCAGCTCGTGCTCGAACATGGGCGACTTCCAGGCGCGCCGCATGCAGGCACGCTACCGCGTGGGGCAGGGCAAGCCGGAGCTGGTCCATACACTGAATGGCTCGGGCCTGGCCGTGGGTCGTACGCTGGTGGCCATCCTCGAGAACTACCAGAACGCCGACGGCTCCGTCACCGTGCCGACCGCACTGCAGCCGTACATGGGCGGCACCACGCGTCTGGAACCGGAGCTGTAAAAAACTGCATGCCAGGCTCTTGCGCGGGCTGCAGGAACCTGTCTATAATCTTGGTTTCGCTGCACGCGACCAAGTTACCGGAGAGGTGGCAGAGTGGTCGAATGTACCTGACTCGAAATCAGGCGTACCGGCGACGGTACCGTGGGTTCGAATCCCACCCTCTCCGCCAACAAGAAGCTGCCGACTGTTTCGACCACCGGCAGACAAGAAGACTGTAGTAAAACTCAGACCGACTCCTGCGCAAGCAGGCGTCGGTTTTGTTTTTTGTGCGCCGGATTTGCTGTGATCCGGCGCGCGTTCACCGGCCCTGATGCTGGCCGGACCACCGAGGTCTCAGCCGATGACATCCACGCCCGCCGAACTGCCCCGCGATCCCGACCTCGTTCCCGGCATGCCATACCGGCACTACAAAGGCGGCGCCTATGCCGTGGTTGGCCTTGGCCGGTTCGAAGCCGACTTGTCGCCCGTTGTCGTGTATGAAGCGATGCGCGACCGTTCGCTGCTGTGGGTGCGTACCGCCGATGTCTTCAGCGAGCCGGTAGCAACGTCGAACGGTACGGTGCCACGCTTTGCGCCTGACTGGCCGGCCGCGCTGGCTTGCCTCGATTTCCTGCCGCGCAAGGCGGTGCTCGATGTGCTCGCGCTGTACGACGCGCCGTACCGGCACTACCACGACCGCCGACACGTGCTCGAGATGTTCGAGCAAGCCCGTATCCGCGGCGTGGCGCTGAACGCTGCCCAAGCGCTGGCGGTGTTGTTCCATGACGCCGTGTATATCCCCGGTTGCGAACATAACGAAGCCGCTTCGGCCGCGCTGATCGCGACGATGGCACCCGGTGTCGACGCCGGCATCGTTCAACTCGCCGCGCAGATCGTGCTGGATACGCATACCCATGCAGCCACGGTCGCGGATGCAGCGCTCGTACTCGATCTCGATCTGTACCGGCTCGCCGTGCCTGCGGCGGACTTCGACGCCTACAGCCTCGCCGTCTTCGAAGAGAACCGCGCCTTGCTGGCGGCGCACACCGGACTTTCGGGCGAGCCGCTGATGCAGGCGTTCCGGGAGCGCCGTGCCGCCTTCCTGTCCACGCTCGCGCAGCGCCCACGGCTGTTCGTAACTGACGCCTTCGCCGATTGCGAAGCCACGGCGCGCGCCAACATTGCGCGCGTTGCCGCCGACTGAAAACGGCTACGAAGCAGGAGTCGTCATGGATGCGCAGCAATTGCTGATGCCCGCCCATGCGCTCGGCTTGCTGGCGCTGTTCGCGCTGGCGGCCTTGATGCTGTTCTGGCTGATTCCGCTGTTGCTCGGCATCATCCGGCCGCTGGTGAGATGGCTTGATGTGTGGCGGGCCGCGAGCGTGGAGGCATTGTCGAATCGCACTGCCGGCCGTGGCGGGCGCTCATCGCGCCTGCGGGCCATGACGCTGCGCATGCTCGAGCGCGACGCGGCCGAGCTGCTGCTTGTCGCTGCCGCAGGCGCGAGCCTTCTGGCCTGCGGCAGCGCGCTGCTTTGGCTGGTCGACGGGATTGCCGAAGACCGGGGACTGGTCGCCCTGGACCACGCAGTATTCGACCAATTGCGCGCGGTGCGGCAGGGCTGGCTTGACGTAGCCATGATCGCGATCACCGAGCTTGGCGGCGCGCGGGTCTCGGTTGCGGTCGGTGTCGCCGTCTTTGCGTGGCTGGCGTGGCGGCGCGCATGGGCGGCCGCGGCGTACTGGGCGATTGCCTTGCTCGGCGCGCGCGCCTGCGTGATTGCGCTCAAGTTCGGCTTGCAGCGCCACCGTCCGGCAAGCATCTACAGCGGGCTGGAGTCCTACTCGTTCCCCAGCGGCCACGCCAGCAGCAGCATGGTGACCTATGGCTTCCTCGCTTTCCTGATCTGCCTGCGCCAGCCCTGGCGCGTGCGTGCGCCGGTGCTCGCGCTGACCGCCGTGGCGGTGGCGGCGATCGGCCTGTCGCGCCTGTACCTGGGCATGCACTGGCTCTCGGACGTGGCCGCCGGCTTCGTGCTTGGGCTCGCGTGGATTGCGCTGGTGGGCACAGCCTACATCATGCTGCATGTGCCGGCGCGTCTGCCGGCATGGCAGCTCGGCGCTGTGGCGGCGACCGCGGTCATCGTGGCAGCGGGCTATCTCGTAGCGTATCGCCTGCCCGACAGGCTCGAGCAGTATCGCCAGGCGGGCGCGCTCAGCGACCCGCTTCGGGCGCCGGCTGTCCCAGCGTCGCCGTCGTCCCGGCCGTCAGGCGCGACACCAGGAGCTGATCGATCTTGTGATGGTCGATGTCCAGCACTTCGAAGCGGAAGCCTCCCACGGTGATCGACTCCGATTTCTTCGGGATGCGCTTGAGCGCGTAGATCACCAGGCCTGCCACCGTATCGACGTAGTCCTCGCCCGGCAGCGCGTCGATCTCCAGCGCCTTCTTCAGGTCGATCAGCGGTGTCAGGCCGTCCACCAGCCAGGAGCTATCGTCGCGCCGCACGATCTGTTCATCCTCGCTCGAGTAAAGGATGTCGCCCATCAGCGCGCCGACAATGTCGTCCAGCGTGACGATGCCGACTACCAGGCCGTACTCGTTCATCACCACGGCAAAGTTCTCGTGCATTTCGCGAAAGCGTGTGAGCGCTTCGGAAAGCGTCAGGGTGTCCGGAATCACCAGCACGTTCTTGTCGTGGTGCTTGCCGATATTGCCGATCACCGTTGCCGTTTCGTCGGCCAGCAGCAACTGCAGGATGTCCTTGGAGTCGATGTAGCCCTGCACGTCGTCGAGATCGTGGCCGCAAACCGGATATTGCGCATGCGGCTGGTTGACGAGCTTGCGCCGCACGCTGTCGGCGCCCTCGTCCAGGCTCAGGTAGACCACGTCATCGCGCGGCGTCATGATCGCCGTGACGCTCTTTGAATCGAGTTCGAACACATTCTCGATCAGGTGGATTTCATGCTTGAGCAGCACGCCGGCCTCCGCGCCGGCATCGACCATCGCGGCGATGTCTTCGGTGGTGATCTGCTCGACGGTCTTGGTCGGCAGGCCGAACAGCCGCAGCGTGGCATCGGCGGCGGCATTGAACACGTAGACCAGTGGCTTGAGCACGCGCAGCAGCGTCAGGATCGGATCGATCACCGCGAGCGCGCAGGCCTCGGGGAACGTCATCGCGATGCGCTTGGGGATCAGATCGGCAAACTGGATAAAAAGCAGCGTGACGATCAGGAACGAGCCGATATTGGCGATGCGCTGCGCGATGCCGGTATCCATGTACTGCGATAACGCTCCGAACACCAGATCGGAGACATGCTTTTCCCCGAGGATACCGGCCAGGATCGCCACGCTGTTCACGCCGATCTGCACGATCGTGAAGAAGTTGCCGGGCTCTTCCTTCAGCAGCAGCACCTTGGTGGCACGGCGGTCGCCGCGTTCGGACAGAACCTGCAGCTTGGTGCGGCGGGCGGCGGTCAGCGCGATCTCGGAAATCGAGAAGAAGGCGCTGATCAGGATCAGGAGGAGCAGGGTCAGTACGAACATGGCTGGTTGAGGGCACCGTTCGGGCGCCTTGATGATGGTGCAGGCCGCGCGAGGCTGTCAATCAATCCCGTCCTCTGGTGGCAGTAGTGGCGGTGGCGTCAAAGCTGGCAACGGGCGCTTCGAGCCGGTCCGGCAAGGTCGCGACTAGTGCCGCGGCGGCCTGCGCAAACTCGTCGCGCATGTCGTCGACGAGACTCGACGCGGCGCGGTGGCTCGCGCGCAGCAGCTGGATCTCGAACGGCAGGGCAGGCTGCACGGCGTGCAGCGACACGCGCGCCGTGCTGGCACTCAATGCCGTGAACTGGTCAAGCAAAGCCATGCCCAGTCCGGCTTCCACCAGCGACAACGCGAGCGAATACGTCTGCACTTCGAGCGTCGAATGTGGTTCCAGCGCATGCCGGGCCAGGGTCTGGCGCACCAGCAGGCCCAGCGAGCTATTGTCGTCGTAGCCGATGAAAGGCCGCTCCATCAGTTTGTGCATCGGCACCACATGGCGGCGTCCGCCTGCGGGCAGCGGCTGCTGTCGCGGTACCGCCAGCAGCATGTGGCCTGCGGCCACCGGTTCGCATGTGATCGCTTCGTGCCGCGGCGGCGAAAAGGCGAAGCCGAGATCGATCTGGTTCGCGAGCAGCGCATCGACGATCTCGTCGGTATGGTGGGTCAGCACCTGCACCTGTGTGTCGGGATAGCGCGCGCAAAAGCCGCGCACCGCAGGCACCAGCAGCGGCTCCGCGAGGCTCGGCGTGGCAGCGACCCGCAGGCGCCCGGCGCCCTTGTGGCGCAGGCTTTCCGAGACTCGCCGCACGCGGTCGATCTCGCCATATAGCCTTTCGACATCGCCATACAGTGCGTTGGCTTCCGGCGTGGCCTGCAAGCGGCCGCGCACGCGCTCGAACAGCCGGAAGCCGAGCGAGGCTTCGGCATGCTGCAGCACGCGCGTGACCACCGGCTGCGAGACGTGCAGCAGGCGCGCCGCCTCGCTGACGGTGCCGGTCAGCATGATGGCGCGAAACACTTCGATCTGGCGCAAACGCATGGTCGGGACGCTGGGAAAGTGCAGCCCATAGCCTAAAGACATATTCTGGCACGTATTGGCATTGGGCAAGCCGCGTGCACTCGACTACGCTGACGCCATTGAATGAACAGCAAGCGACAAGGATGGCAATGCGGGTAGTGATCGTAGGCGCCGGCGTGGTCGGCATGACCAGTGCGTGGCGCCTGGCGCAGGATGGCCACGAGGTGACGGTGCTCGAACGCCATGACGGCCCTGGCGAGGAAACCAGCTTCGCCAACGGCGGGCAGCTTAGCTACAGCTACGTGGCGCCGCTGGCCGGACCGGGCGTGATGGGCAAGGTGCCAGGCTGGCTTCTGCGGCGCGATTCGCCGATGCGCTTCCGGCCCGTAGCCGATCCCGCGCAGTGGCTCTGGCTGGCGGCATTCATGCGCGCTTGCAATGCCGGCACCAGCGAGGCCACCACGCGCAAGCTGCTGCGCCTGGCATTTTACTCGCGCGACCTGATGGAGGCGTTCGTCGCCAGCGAAGGCGCGAAGGCCGGGACGGCGAGCGATTTCGATTTTGCGCGGCGCGGCAAACTGATTGTGCACCGCGATGGCGCGGCGTTTGAATCGGCGCGCCGCTTGCTCGATTATCAAGCCAGTCTCGGGTGCGAACAGCAGGCACTCGACCGGGACGCGTGCGTGGCGCTGGAACCCGCGCTGGCAGGTATCCGCGACGAGATCGCCGGCGCGATCTACACACCGAGCGAGGAGGTGGGCGACTGCCATCGCTTCTGCCTGTCGCTGGCACGGTTGCTGCAGCATCAGCCGGGCGTGTCGATGCGGTTCGGCAATGTCGTGCACGGCCTGGTGCAACAAGGGGACCGCGTCACGGGCGTGCAGACGGTAGCCGGCGTAGTGCCCGCCGATGCGGTGGTGGTGGCGGGTGGCATCGGCAGCGTGCCGCTGCTGCGCCCACTGGGCGTGCGGCCGATGCTTTGGCCGTTGAAGGGCTACAGCATTACCGTGCCGCTGTCGAACAGTGGGCCGGCTCCGCACATCAGCATCACGGATTTCGCCAACAAGATCGTCTATGCACGCATCGGCAATACGCTGCGCGTCGCGGGCATGGCCGATCTCGTGCGTGGTGGCGCGCGGATCGATCCCGAGCGCATTGGCACGCTGGTGGCGCAGACGCGCACGGTGTTTGAGGGTATCGTGCCCGACATCCCGCTCGCGCAGTTGCAGCCGTGGGCAGGGCTGCGGCCCGCGACGCCCGATGGCTTGCCGATGGTCGGGCCATCACGCCTGCGCGGCCTGTGGCTCAATCTCGGGCATGGCGCGCTTGGCTTTACGCTTGCTATGGGCAGCGCAGGGCTGCTTGCCGACCGCCTTGCCGGACGCAAGCCTGCCGTCAATGGCGATGATTTCATCGCCGCGCACGCGTAGTTGCGCGGCGGAATCCTTGCAGTAGCGGGCTATACAACTGTGGTTCGTATCGCCGTTCCCGCCGCGGGGCATCAACATGAGCGGCAAGGCGTTCCAGAGGTCCAGTGGCAGGGGTCAAAGCCATATAGCCATGACGAATCGTTATTTCGATATCGATAGCGTTTGCGGTAGTGTTGAGGCCGATATAGGCTCATAGCAGCACAAGCGACGGGCACCTTTACAAAAGGCGCCCGTCAGTCCGCATCCCACTGGAGAACATATGCGATCGATTCGTCATGGCTGGCTCAAATCCCTGCTGGCTGCCTCGCTGATCGCCGGCGCCGCCGGCCTGAGCGCCACCGCGGCCAGCGCCGCGGACCTGCTCGATACGGTCAAGCAGGCCGGTGTCCTGAAGATTGGCCTGGAGGGCACCTATCCGCCGTTCGGCTTCCGCAACCCGAAGAACGAGCTCGATGGATTCGACGTGGATGTGGCACGTGCCGTCGCCGCGAAGCTCGGCGTGAAACCGGAGTTCGTGACCACGGAATGGAGCGGCATCATTGCCGGCCTGCAGGCGGACAAGTTCGACGTGATCGTCAACCAGGTTTCGGTGACGCCGCAGCGCAAGCAGGTGCTGGACTTCTCGACGCCTTATGTCTACTCGGCCGCGCAGCTTATCCAGCGCAAGGATGACAAGCGCGAGTTCAATTCGCTGGAAGCGCTCAAGGGCCACAAGCTCGGCGTGAGCCTGGGTAGCAACTACAACGAACTGGCCAAGTCGGTGCCAGGCATCGACGTCAAGACCTATCCCGGTGCGCCAGAGTACCTGCGCGACCTGGCCGCGCAGCGGGTCGACGCCGCACTCAACGACCGGCTCATGGTCAACTACCTGATCAAGACCGCCAACCTGCCGCTGCGCCCGGGCGCGGTGGTGGCGGGCGCGAATGCCGAAGTGGCCATCCCGTTCCGCAAGGACAACCCGAAGTTCGCCCAGGCCATCGACCATGCGCTCGATGACCTGCGCAAGGACGGCACGCTGACCAAGCTGTCGGTGAAGTGGTTCGGGTCGGACGTGACCAAGCCCGGCAAGTAAAACCGCAACCTGTCATACGACACCCCGCCCGGCCACAGGCTGCGCGGGGTTTGCGCGCATGCGGGCAATCCGTATGATGCGTGCTTTTTCCGGCGACCTTCCTATGTCCGCGCTCCAGCTCATCTCCGATTCCATGCCCGTGCTGCTGCAGGGCACGCTACTGACCATCAAGTTCGCGCTGTGGTCGATGGCCTTCGGGCTGGTGCTGGGCATGGTCGTGGCGCTCATGGGCATCAGCCACAACCCCGTGCTGAAGGGCATCGCACGCACGTACGTCAGCATCATGCGCGGCACGCCGCTGCTGGTGCAGATCTTTGTCGTCTACTACGGCTTGCCCGGTATCGGCGTCGCGCTGGAGCCGACGCCTGCGGGCGTACTGACGCTGAGCCTCAATGTGGGCGCATATTTGTCCGAGAGCATGCGCGGGGCGATTCTCGGCATTGCGCGCGGGCAGTGGCTCGCGGCCTATAGCCTTGGGCTGACGCCCGGCCAGACACTGCGTTACGTGGTCGGCCCGCAGGCCCTGCGTCTTGCGGTGCCGAGTCTTTCCAACAGCCTGATCAGCCTGATCAAGGACACCTCGCTGGTGTCGGTCATTACCGTGACGGAGCTGTTGCGCACGGCGCAGGAGGTCATTGCGGCGACTTATCAGCCGTTGCCGCTTTATCTTGCGGTGGCGGCGATCTACTGGGTGCTCAGCACCGGGCTGTCGGGACTGCAGCATGTGCTGGAGCGCAGGCTGTCGTTGCCGGGCCGCCACTGAACTGAGGCGCAGCAAACAAGAAGGGCCAGCCCGGTGGGCTGGCCCATCGTACCTCCGGGATATCCGCGCTTAACCCTGCGCGACGCGCCCGGCGATATGCGCGAGTGCTTCATCGACCTGATCCACCAGGATCAGGCACAGGTCACCCGGCTGCAAATGCGACAGACCCGTGTCGATGGCGACGAACTCACCGCGAATCTCCTCGACCGCACTGGTACGCGTGGCACCTTGCAGGCCCTCGCGCAGCAGCGCCAGCACCTCGCCATCGGCGCGGCCGCGCTGGCACTGGTCCTGGTACAGGATGACCTCGTCGAACACGCCGCCGAGGATCTGCGTCTGCTTGCGGATATCCTCGTCGCGGCGGTCGCCCGCGCCGCTGATCACCACCAGCCGGCGTTTGGCCGGCATGGTCTGCACGGCATTGCACAGCGCCTGGATGGCATCCGGGTTGTGGCCGTAGTCAGCAATCAGCGTCGCGCCACGGTAGTCGAACACGTTGAAGCGTCCCGGGGCCGTCTGCGCGTCGTTGACGAAGGTAGCCAGGCCGCGGCGGATGACGTTCCAGTCGATGCCGAGCGCCCACGCCGCGCCGATCGACGACATGGCGTTCTCGACCTGGAAGCCGATCGTGCCATTGCGCGTGAGCGGGATCTCGGCCAGCGGGATGCGCATTTCGTTGTCGCCTTCCGACGCCACGATGTGATCGCCGTCGACGAACACCACGCGCTTGCCCTGGGCACGGTGCGTAGCCATGGCCGGCTGGCCCGGGTCGTGCGCGAAGAAGGTCACCAGGCCCGGGCAGGCATCAGCCATGCGCACCACCATCGGATCCGCGGCGTTGAGCACGGCCATGCCGTGAGGCGCCACGTTCTGCACGATCACGCTCTTGAGCACGGCCAGGTCTTCCACCGTGCTGATGAAGGACAGGCCCAGGTGGTCGCCTTCACCGACGTTGGTCACCACGGCAACGTCGCAGCGGTCGAAGGCCAGGCCTTCGCGCAGCAGGCCGCCGCGCGCGGTTTCGAACACGGCCGCGTCGACGTCAGGGTGCAGCAGCACGTTGCGCGCGCTGCGCGGGCCGCTGCAGTCGCCGGTGTCGATGCGCTCGCCACGGATGTACACGCCGTCGGTGCCGGTCATGCCCATGCGCAGGCCGCTCGTGGCCATGATGTGCGTGATCAGGCGGACCGTGGTGGTCTTGCCGTTGGTGCCCGATACCGCGACCACAGGAATGCGGCCATCGTCGCCATCGGCAAACATGGTCGATACGATCGCTTCGCCGACTGCGCGGCCCTTGCCGTATGACGGCTGCAGGTGCATGCGCAGGCCTGGCGCGGCATTGACTTCGACGATGCCGCCGGCCTGTTCCTCGAACGGCTTCAGCATGGTCTCGCACACGGCGTCCACGCCGGCGATGTCGAGGCCGACCATCTGTGCAGCGGCGACGGCGCGCGCGGCGATGTCCGGATGGACGTCGTCGGTCACGTCGGTGGCGCTGCCGCCGGTCGACAGGTTCGCGTTGTTGCGCAGGACTACACGCGTGCCCTTGGGCGGCACAGACTCCGCGGTCAAGCCTTGCTTGGCCAGCGTGGCGAGCGCGATGTCGTCAAAACGGATCTTGGTCAGCGACGTCGCATGGCCCTCGCCGCGGCGCGGGTCGCGGTTCACTTCCTCGACGAGCTGGCGCACCGTATGCGTGCCATCGCCGATCACTTGCGGCGGATCGCGGCGCGCGGCGGCGACGAGGTGCTTGCCGACTACCAGCAGGCGGAAATCGTGGCCCGGGATGTAGCGTTCGACGATCACGTCGGAGCTGATGTCGGACGCGACTTCGTACGCCGTCATCACTTCCTCGCGCGTGCGGATGCGCACGGCCACGCCCTTGCCTTGGTTGCCGTCGCGCGGCTTCACCACGACAGGTGCGTCGATTTCCTGCGCGGCTTCCCAGGCTTGCTCGGCGCTGCGCACCGAACGGCCCAGCGGCACGGGTACGCCGGCCGCGTGCAACAGGCTCTTGGTCAGTTCCTTGTCCTGCGCGATGGATTCGGCGACAGCGCTGGTGGCGCTGGTTTCGGCGGCCTGGATGCGGCGCTGCTTGCTGCCCCAACCAAACTGCACCATCGAACCTTGGGTCAGGCGGCGGTAGGGAATACCCCGCGCGACGGCTGCGTAGACGATCGAGCCCGTGCTGGGGCCGAGGCGCACGTCTTCATCGAGTTCGCGCAGGCGGTGCAACGCGTCATCAAGGTCGAAGGGCGCGTCATCGCGCGCGGCCAGGCACAGCGCCTGGGCCAGGTCGAACGCCAGGCGGCCGACTTCTTCCTCGCTGTATTGCACGATCACCTGGTAGGTGCCGGGCTCGACCGTCTGCGCCGTGCGGCTGAACGTGACCGGGCAGCCGGCCGCGGCCTGCAGGCGCAGCGTGGCGGCTTCGAGCACGTGCGCGAGCGACAGCTCGCCGGCGTCCTCGTCCGGATGCAGCGGGCCGATATCGGGAAAGCGCGCGCGCAGGCGGTCTTCAAAGCCGGGCAGGGTAGCGACCATGTCCGACGGCTCCGGACAGGCCACGATCGCCTCGACGGCGGTGTGGCGGCACCACAGGTTCGGGCCGCGCAGGGCCCGGATGCGAGAGACTTCCATAGATTCTGGTATCCGTTCTTCTTGGGCCGTCAGGCGCGGCGCGGGGGCTGACCCATCCACTGGTGCACGCGGTCGACGGTGGCGGCGGTGGCGCCTTCGTCGCACTGCAGAACCAGCAGGTCGCCGGCCACCAGTTGGCCGAGCGCGGTTTCGATGGCGTCCTGGCGCGTGCCTTCGTCGATGATCTTGGTGACGCGGCGGCCTTCGTACAGCCCCTGCTTGAGCAGGGCGCGCGCCTCGGCATCGGGCAGCGCGCCCTTGACGCTGCGGTCCTCGCACAGGAACACGCGGTCGAAGGTAGCGCCAATGACCTTGCCCTGGCGGACCATGTCTTCGTCGCGGCGTTGTACGCCGGCACCGTAGACGATCATGCGGCGTTCCGCCGGGAAGCGGTCCAGAGCCGTGGCCAAGGCTTCCAGGGCAGGGGCGTTGTGCGCATCGTCCACGATCACCGTGGCGCCATTGCGCTCGAACTGCGTGAAGCGCCCCGGTACATCGACCTGGCCGACGTCGAACGTCACGATGCCGGCGCGGATCAGGTCATTGGAGATGCCCAGCGCCCAGCCTGTAGCGACGGCCGCCAGCACGTTCTCGACCTGGAACGACACGCGGCCGGCATAAGTCACCGGAATCGCGGCGACATCGGTCAGCGGCGTTTCACTGTTGCCGGTGGCCAGCACGACCTTGCCGTCGCGCACGAATACCGCGCGCTTGCCCTTGGCGCGATGCGCGACGATGGCCGGCAGATCTGCCGACAGGCCGAAGAAGATCACGTCGCCGTCGGACAGCTCGGCCATTTCGACCACGCGCTCGTCGCGCGCGTTGAGCACGGCGGCGCCGTTCTTGAGGACCACGTCGATCTGCGTGCGCAGCACGTTGTACATGCGGTCTTCGTCTTCGACGTAGTAATCGCCCATGTGGTCGGGCGTGTCGAAGTTCGTGACCACGCCAACCTGGCAGCGGTCATAGACGAGACCTTCGGACAGGATGGCGCCGCTGTCGTTCTCGAACACGGCGGCTTCGACCGCACGGTTCATCAGGATGCGATGGCCGGCGTCCCAGTTGGCGCGGTCGCCGCCCTGGACCAGCCGACGATCCAGGAACAGGCCGTCGCTGCACGCCAGGCCGGTGTGCTTGCCCGACAGTTGCAGCAGGCGCGCGACCAGCTTGGCCACCACGGTCTTGCCGTTGGTGCCGGTAATGCCGACCACGGGGATGCGGCCGGGATACGTGTCGTCGGCCTCGGGGAACAGGTGATCGACGATGGCGCGGCCCACCGGGCGCGGCCTGCCTTCGGCCGGCTTGAGGTGCATGAGCAGGCCGGGGCCGGCGTTGACTTCGACGATGGCCCCGCGCTGGTCGGTCAGCGGGCGCGAAATGTCTTCGGCCACCAGATCCACGCCGGCGATGTCCAGGCCGACCACGCGCGCAGCCAGCGCCGCATGAGCGGCCACGCTGGGGTGTACGCGGTCGGTCACGTCGAACGCCACATTGCCGGTGCGCTGGATCAGCACGGTCTTGCCTGCCGGAGGTACCGACTCGCCATCCATGTTCTGGCGCTTGAGTTCCAGGCGCGCTGCCGAGTCCAGGCGGACGCGGTTCAGCGGATGATCTTCGGTGCTGCCACGGCGCGGATCCGAGTTGATTTGCAGTTCGATCAGTTCCTCGATGGTCGACTTGCCGTCGCCCACCACGCTCGCAGTCTCGCCCATCGCGGCGGCGACCACGCGGCCGCCCACTACCAGCAGGCGGTGTTCGTTGCCGGGCACAAAACGCTCGACGATGACCCCGCTGCCTTCCTCGATGGCTACCGCATAGGCGGTCTCGACTTCCTCGCGCGTCATCAGGTTGGTGAAGACGCCGCGGCCGTGGTTGCCGTCGTACGGCTTGACCACCACCGGCACCCCGATGTCCTCGGCGGCTTCCCACGCGTCTTCGGGCGACTCGACCATGCGGCCTTCCGGCACCGGCACGCCGCACGATTCCAGCAGGCTCTTGGTCAGGTCCTTGTCGCGCGAGATGCTTTCGGCGATGGCGCTGGTGCGATCGGTCTCGGCCGTCCAGATACGGCGCGAGCGCGCGCCGTAGCCAAGCTGCACGAGGTTGCCGTCGGACAGGCGGATCGACGGGATGTCGCGGTCGTCCGCGGCATCGACGATGCAGGCCGTGCTCGGGCCGAGGCAGTGCTCGTCGACCAGGCGGCGCAGGTTGTCCACAGCGGCGGGCACGTCGAACGGACGGTCCTCGATGGCGGCCATGACCAGGTCGCGGGCCGCGAACAGCGCGGCGCGCGTGACTTCCTCATGCCAGGCGCGCACGATCACCTTGTAGACGCCGCGGATGGGGGTCTCGCGCGCCTTGCCGAAGCCGCCGGGCATGCCAGCCAGGTTCTGCAGCTCAAGCGTCACGTGTTCCAGGATATGACCCGGCCACGTGCCTTCCTTGAGGCGCTGCAGGAAGCCGCCGCGTTCGCCGATGCTGCAGCGATGCTCGACTAGCGAGGGCAGCCACGTCGACAGCCGTTCATAGAACCCCGGAATCGTGTTGGAGGGAAAGTCCTCCAGCTCCCCGATATCGACCCACGCCTCCAGCACGGGCCGATATGTCCACATATTCGGGCCGCGCAGCGACATGACATCGAAAATCTCAATGTCCTTCTTTTTCATTGATTTAGCTTGAGGCAATGGGCGGGACCGCCCGAGAAATGGAAGCCTAACCTTTCAATAACGTTACAGCATACGTCAGGTTGACTTCTTTAGCTGACATCCGATTGTGCAATGCATCAGGAGCACCCGCTGGTTGGCGTTATGTATACTTGCGGGCAAAATCGCCGGCCGCCAGAGTGCGGCCATTCTAAATTGTTTCAAGTTATGTCCGTTTCCGCTGGACGCTGCAAGGCGCGCCGACAATGACCCAGTCTTCCCTGCCTGTCTCTCAAAGCCTCGCCCCGGATGAGCCGTGGCGTGCCGAAGCCGGCGCGACGCTTCGTCCCGGCGAGACCGTTCTGGCTGGACTGGAACTCGACCTCGACGCGAGGCTGCATTTTACCCAAGGGTGGCTGGTTGTGACGGACCGGCGGCTCCTGGCCCGCGCTCCCGGTGAAAAAAGTGTGCGGGAATGGGCCATCGAGCCGGGCCTGCGCCTGACCCATACCGACCACGCCGGCGTTGGCACCCTCGAACTGTGCGATGCCGCGGGCCGGCTCGGCAGCTGGCGCTACACGCTTGGTTACAATCCCGCCGCGCTGCGGCTGGTGGATCAGTTCGAAGCACGCCGCGATACGGCCCCTTCCATGGTCCCCGAGGATGACGGCGAAGTGCTGTGCCCCACGTGCAAGGCACCGTTGCCACCGGGCGAGGAAGAATGCCCGCAGTGCAGCCGCGAGCTGGAAACCCCGTCGTCGACATGGGCACTTCTGCGCCTGTGGCGTTTTGCACGCCCGTACCGCTGGGAATTGCTCACTGGCTTCATGCTGACGCTGCTGTCCACCGCGGCCACGCTGGTACCGCCTTACCTGACCATGCCGCTGATGGACAAGGTGCTGATCCCGTTTCAGAACGGCGTGCCGATCAACTACGACCTGGTGCGCCTGTACCTCGCCGGGCTGCTCGGTGCGGCGCTGGTGGCATGGAGCCTGGGCTGGGCGCGCACCTACCTGCTGGCGCGCGTGTCGGAACGCATCGGCGCGGATCTTCGCACTACCACTTACGAGCATCTGCTGAAGCTGTCACTCGAGTATTTCGGCGGCAAGCGTACGGGCGACCTGATGGCGCGCATTGGCTCGGAAAGTGACCGCATCTGCGTCTTCCTGTCGCTGCACCTGCTCGACTTCGCGACCGACGTGCTGATGATCGTGATGACCGCGTTGATCCTGGTGTCGATCAACCCGTGGCTCGCGCTCGTGACGCTGGTGCCGCTACCGTTCATCGCCTGGATGATCCACCTTGTGCGCGACAAGCTGCGCCATGGCTTCGAGAAGATCGACCGGATCTGGTCGGAGATCACCAATGTGCTGGCCGACACGATTCCCGGCATCCGCGTGGTCAAGGCGTTTGCGCAGGAAAAGCGAGAAGTCGCGCGCTTCCGCGAAGCCAACAAGCACAACCTTGCCATCAACGATCGCGTGAATGCGGTGTGGTCGCTGTTCACGCCGACCGTCACGCTGCTCACGGAAATCGGCCTGCTCGTGGTGTGGGTGTTCGGCATCTGGCAGGTGTCGCACAGCGCCATTACGGTCGGTGTGCTGGTGGCCTTCCTCACGTACATCAGCCGCTTTTATACGCGGCTCGATTCGATGAGCCGCATCGTCTCGGTCACGCAGAAGGCCGCGGCCGGCGCGAAGCGGATCTTCGATATTCTCGACCACGTATCAAGCGTGCCTGAGCCCGTGCGGCCGGCAAAGCTGGACAAGGTAGAGGGCGCCATCGAAATGCGCGACCTCGGTTTCCGCTACGGTAACCGCGCGGTGATTCGCGGGCTGGATCTGTCGATCGCGCCGGGCGAGATGATTGGCCTGGTGGGTCACAGCGGCTCGGGCAAGAGCACGCTCGTCAACCTGATCTGCCGCTTCTATGACGTGTCCGAAGGCGCGATCCGTGTCGACGGCATCGACATCCGCTCGCTGCCGGTGTCGGAATACCGTCGCCATATCGGCCTGGTGCTGCAGGAGCCGTTCCTGTTCTTCGGCACGATCGCCGAGAATATTGCTTACGGCAAGCCCGATGCCACACGCGAGGAAATCGTCGCGGCCGCGCGCGCCGCGCACGCGCATGAGTTCATCCTGCGCCTGCCGCACGGCTATGACTCGCTGGTCGGCGAACGCGGACAGGCGCTGTCCGGCGGCGAGCGCCAGCGTATTTCGATCGCGCGCGCGCTGCTGATCAATCCGCGCATCCTGATCATGGACGAGGCCACGTCGTCGGTCGACACGCAGACGGAGAAGGAAATCCAGAAGGCGCTCGACAATCTCGTGCAGGGACGGACCACTATCGCGATCGCGCACCGGCTTTCGACGCTGCGCAAGGCCGATCGCCTCGTGGTGATGGACCGCGGCAAGATCGTCGAAGTCGGCGGTCACGACGAACTGCTGGCGAAAGAGGGCGCCTACTACAAGCTATACCAGGCGCAGGCGCGCAATGTGGATACCGAGGACGACGACACCGAGAGCGAAAGCGAGGTGCTTGCGAGGGAAGCGGAGGCTGCCAATGCTCAATGATGCCAATCTACAAGCGGCTGACATGCCCGACACGGAATTCACGCTGACCCGCAATGGCTTCGGCCGCCTGGTGCTGACACTTGGCGATGGCACGGCGCATGAGGGCGTGGTTCCCGTGCGTGCATTCCCGATCGGCGCGCCCGATGATGGCATCGGCATGATGAGCACCGATGGCCATGAACTGGCCTGGATTCCGCGGCTCGATCGGCTGCCCGCGCCGCAACGCGCCATGGTGGAAGAAGAACTGGCTGCGCGCGAGTTCATGCCGGAAATCCAACGCATCGTCGGCGTGTCGACGTTCGCCACGCCGAGCGAGTGGACCGTTCAGACCGACCGCGGCCAGACCACGCTGGTGCTGCGCGGCGAGGAAGATATCCGCCGCCTGGCGGGCACCACGCTGCTGATTTCAGACAGCCACGGCATCCACTACCTGATCCGCGACCTGATGGCGCTGGACCGGGCCAGCCGCAAGATTCTGGACCGCTTCCTCTGACCGGTTGCGTTGGGACGGGGCTGCTGCCTCAGTGCAGCAGTTCCTCGCCGTCGTCGTCTTCGTCCATGTCGTCATGCATCAGCGGGATGTCGGGGACCATGTCGAAGACCGACGAGTGATAGTGCACGCTGAACCATTCGCGGAACATCTGCAGCGACAGCGTCTCGGGCCACAGTGACTCGTCGAACCACTCGGCGAGCATGAATTCGAAGAAACCGCGCCAGCGCTTCTCCACCCAATGCCGGGCGTTGTCGGTGGTGTCCGCAATTTCCTCGGGCAGCAGGAAAACGCTCTGGTCCTCCCGAATGTGCTCGAGTGTCAGGTTCGGCACGGGCTCCGGATCTACAGCCTGAATCCAGTCCAGAAACGGCTGCTCGGGAACGATCGCGACCAGGGCGCGGTTGATGGTGAAGCGGGGATAGTCGGACATGGCTAGGCGACGGGGCAGGCTGCAGGACGGTATTGTAGTTGCCGGACGAGCGGCCAACGCATGCGGAGAATAGCGGAGGCAAGAAAAAACCCAGCCTGTGCAGGCTGGGTATTCGGAAATACTGGTGGAGCCGGCGGGAATCGAACCCGCGTCCGCAAGCCCTCCACAGAGAGTTCTACATACTTAGTTCTGTCATTTGATTTAACCGCCGCATCGCGGACGAACACGCTCTACGACGGCGAGTCACTTGGTTTTCGTCCCCGCAGTCGTGACACCGACGGGGCTTATCTGACGTAAATGACCTCGCTGGTTCTTGCGAACCCTAGCCCGTCAGCGAGCCAGTGCGAGGACGGCGGCCCTTAGGCTGCCAGTGCGTAACGTTCGTCGTTAGCAGTTATTGCATTCCCATTGATTAACGAGGTGACGGGTCCTCGGTATGCCCTCCACTGCTTCGCAACCCACGTCGAAACCAGGTCGGCCCCAGTGATGAGAAGACGGATTGTACCCGGGTTGGACGCAAGTTGCCGCGCCGGGTTCCGTTTTTGCTTGCAGAGGGCGATCAGTCCGGCATGAGCAGCGGAATCAACTCGGCAGGGTGGCGCACGAGGTAGTCGGCGCCCCAGGTCTCCGGCGGTTCGCCTTCGCCGCAGTACCCGTACGCGGCCGTGACCGTGAGCATGCCCGCTGCCTTGCCCGCCTGGATATCGCGCAAGTCATCGCCCACATACACGCAACGCTTAGGCGATACGCCACTGAGTTCTGCGGCACGGAGCAGCGGAGCCGGATGTGGCTTGGCATGGGGCGTCGTATCCCCGCTGACCACGGCTGACGCGCGCGGCGCCAGCCCGATCGCGGTCACGAGCGGCACGGTGAATCTGGCGATCTTGTTGGTCACAATGCCCCAGCGGATGCCTGCACCTTCCAGCGCATCGAGTACCTGCGGCATGCCGTCGAACAGCCGAGTATGCACGGCGATATCGGCTTCGTAGTAGTCGAGAAACAGGTCGCGCAGCGCAGGGAAGTCCGGATCGTCCGGGTGCTTGCCGAATGCAGCGCCCAGCAGGCCGCGCGCGCCATGCGACGCCACGGGGCGCAGCTTTTCATAGGCAACAGGCGAGCCACCATGCTCGACGACCAGCCGGTTGGCAGCTGCGGCAAGATCCGGAGCGGTGTCGGCGAGCGTCCCGTCGAGATCGAAAAACACGGCGTCGATTCCAGTCATCATTCTGCAACCCGGCGAAACGCCATCATGTAATTGACGTCCGTATCACGGCTCAGTGAATAAATCTGCGACAGCGGGTTATAGGTCATGCCGCGCATTTCCACGAGATCTAGTCCGGCATTGCGGGCAAATCGCGCCATTTCCGATGGCGTGATGAATTTCTCGTAGTCGTGC
Organism: Cupriavidus pinatubonensis; assembly: GCF_019602855.1. Lineage (GTDB taxonomy): Bacteria > Pseudomonadota > Gammaproteobacteria > Burkholderiales > Burkholderiaceae > Cupriavidus > Cupriavidus pinatubonensis. The sequence goes on along the minus strand of NZ_CP080767.1, from coordinate 2,892,608 downwards.
GTGCCACGCGGCAGCATTTGAAGGATGTACTCGGCGCCCACGACGGCCATCAGATACGCCTTAAGGTTGCGGTTGATCGTCGAGACGAAGACATGGCCGCCCGGGCGGACTAGCGTCGCGCACGCCTGGACGATCGACTCGGGATCGGGCACATGTTCAAGCATTTCCATGCAAGTTACGACATCCACGCTGCCCGGTTCGCGCGCCGCCAGCGCTTCCGCGGCGATCTCCTCGTAGTTGACGGCAACGCCGGACTCGAGGCTGTGCAGGTCGGCCACCCGAAGCGCCTTCGTCGAGAGGTCAATTCCACGCACATTTGCGCCAAGGCGCGCCATACTCTCGGACAGGATGCCGCCACCGCAGCCGATATCCACAACTTTCTTACCGGCCAGTCCGGCAATGCCGTCAATCCAACCGAGCCTCAGCGGATTCAGGTCGTGCAGCGGCTTGAACTCGCTGTTCGGGTCCCACCAGTGGTGGGCCAGTTCGCTGAACTTGTCGATTTCCTTGGGGTCGGCATTGGGGCCGGTGGGTTTGCCAGCGGAGGCCGGCAGGACTTGCGAAGGCGACGTCATGGTTTGCAGTGCCGGTACGGACGAAGTGCCTGAGCCGGCAGATAGGAGGGTGTCTGGCCACTGTACCAAAAAAAAAAGCCCAGCTTGCGCTGGGCTTTCCTGCATCGGAAAGAATCCGATTAACGTGCGCTGCGGGTGCCGACCACTTCGACTTCCACGCGGCGGTTCGGCTGCTGGCAGGCGATCTGGGCGGTGCGGTTGCCCTTGCACGACTTCGGATCGACCTTCAGCTGGCGCTTGCCCTTGCCTTCGGTGTAGACGCGGTTGGCTTCAACGCCCTTGCTCACCAGGTAAGCCTTGACCGACTCAGCACGACGGATCGACAGGCGATCGTTGTACTTGTCCGAACCGAACGAGTCGGTGTGGCCAACGGCGATGATGACTTCCAGGGTGATGCCTTGCAGCTTCGAGACCAGATCGTCCAGCTTGGCCTTGCCTTCCGGCTTCAGGACAGCCTTGTCGAAGTCGAACAGGGTGTCAGCTGCGAAAGTGACCTTCTCGCTGGAGACGACCGGCGGAGCCACCGGTGCCGGTGCCGGTGCCGGAGCAGCGGCCGGGGCCAGCGCGCCGTCGCACAGGGCGTTGGCGGTAGCCGGGGTCCAGGAGCTGTCGCGCCAGCAGAGCTCGTTCGTGCCATTCTTCCACACGTACTCGCTCGTACCGTTGCCCCAGTTGTCATTCACGGCCTTCTTTTCATAGGGGACGGACTGGGCTTGAGCGGATGCAGCCATTACTGCGGTAGCTGCAACGAGCGCGAGCTTGGCAAATTTTTTCATATTTCTCCTCTCAGGATGAGATCACCGCAGGGTTACTGCGAGCAAATGGACGAAAACAAGTCATACATTCTTCGGAGTATAACATTCTCGATGTGGTGTATGCTCCACTTCGAACAATGTCTGGCTCTTCGCTGGGGAATTGTGCCACAAGGCTCGTTTCCTAAGAAGTAAATATATTCGATTCAATCAACCCCTTTTGGGCCTGTGGTGTTTGTGCAACATGGGTCTTGAACTACCCGCAAAGCCTTGTGGCATCAGGCTTTGCGGGTTTGGCCGAGAGGCGCGCGGGCGGGTTTGTCGGGCTGGCGCAGGGGGTCGGAGGCGGGTCCGCGCGCATGGTAGAATGCCATGTTGGCCCGCCGCCGGATGCCCTCGCGCATTGAGCGGAAAACACGGCCCTCCTTTCGCTTAAACCCGCCGCATAAACCACGCCGCAATGGATCCATTCGCAAAAGAAACCCTTCCGGTCTCCCTTGAAGAGGAAATGCGCCGCTCGTATCTGGATTACGCAATGAGCGTGATCGTAGGGCGGGCGCTTCCCGATGTGCGGGATGGCCTGAAGCCGGTTCACAGGCGCGTGCTCTATGCGATGCATGAGCTCAACAACGACTGGAACCGGGCGTACAAGAAATCAGCCCGTATCGTCGGTGATGTGATTGGTAAGTACCATCCGCACGGCGACACTGCTGTATACGATACGATCGTCCGCATGGCGCAGAATTTCTCGCTGCGCTACATGCTCGTCGACGGGCAGGGGAATTTCGGTTCGGTGGACGGCGATAACGCGGCAGCAATGCGTTATACCGAAATCCGACTTTCGAAAATCGCCCACGAGATGCTCCACGACATCGACAAGGAAACTGTCGATTTCGATCCGAACTATGACGGTTCGGAAAAAGAGCCCGCTATTCTCCCTGCGCGAATTCCGAATCTGCTTATCAATGGTTCGTCGGGTATTGCGGTCGGCATGGCCACCAATATCCCGCCGCATAACCTTAATGAAATCGTCGATGGCTGTCTTCACCTGCTGCGCAATCCGCAGGCAACGGTGGATGAGCTGATTGAATTGATTCCCGCGCCCGATTTCCCGACCGCCGGCATTATCTACGGTATTCAGGGCGTGCGCGAAGGCTATCGGACCGGACGTGGACGCGTTGTCATGCGCGCGCGCACGCACTTCGAGGACATCGACCGCGGCCAGCGCCAGGCCATCATCGTCGACGAGCTGCCGTACCAGGTGAACAAGCGCACGCTGCTCGAGCGCATTGCCGAGCTGGTCACCGAGAAGAAGGTCGAGGGCATCTCGGACATCCGCGACGAGTCGGACAAGTCCGGCATGCGCGTGGTGATCGAACTCAAGCGCAACGAGGTTCCCGAGGTCGTCCTCAACAACCTATATAAGAACACCCAGCTCCAGGACACGTTCGGCATGAACATGGTGGCGCTGGTCGACCGCCAGCCGCGCCTGCTGAACCTGAAGCAGATGCTCGAGTACTTCCTGCAGCACCGCCGGGAAGTTGTGACGCGCCGTACGGTATTCGAGCTGCGCAAGGCGCGCGAGCGTGGCCATGTGCTGGAAGGCCTGGCCGTGGCGCTCGCCAACATCGACGAGTTCATCGCGATCATCAAGGCGGCGCCTACGCCACCTATCGCCAAGCAGGAACTGATGGCGAAGTCGTGGGATTCCGGGCTTGTGCGCGAAATGCTCGCACGTGCCGAAGCCGACACCCCTGGTGGCCGTGCGTCGTACCGCCCGGATGGGTTGCCAGCGATGTTCGGCATGCAGGGCGATGGCCTGTACCGCCTGTCGGATTCCCAGGCGCAGGAAATCCTGCAGATGCGCCTGCAACGCCTCACCGGTCTGGAACAGGACAAGATCGTCCAGGAATATCGCGATGTGATGGCGATCATCGCGGATTTGCTCGATATCCTGGCACGGCCCGAGCGTATTACCACCATCATTTCCGACGAACTGACCGCTATCCGCGCGGAATTCGGCGACGAGCGCCGCTCGCAGATCGAGCTGAACGCCACCGAGCTCGACACCGAGGACCTGATCACGCCGCAGGACATGGTGGTCACGCTGTCCCACAGTGGCTATATGAAGAGCCAGCCGATTTCCGAATACCGTGCCCAGAAGCGCGGCGGACGCGGCAAGCTGGCGACGGCGACCAAGGAAGACGACTGGATCGACACGCTGTTTGTGGCCAACACCCACGACTACATCCTGTGCTTCTCGAACCGAGGTCGCCTGTACTGGCTCAAGGTCTATGAAGTGCCGCAGGGCTCGCGCAACTCGCGCGGCCGCCCAATCGTCAACATGTTCCCGCTGTCGGACGGCGAGAAGATCAACGTCATCCTGCCGGTCCGCCAGTTCGACGCCGAGCACTTCATCTTCATGGCCACCGCGCGCGGCACGGTCAAGAAGACGGCGCTGACGGAATTCTCGAACCCTCGCAAGGCCGGCATCATCGCCGTCGACCTCGACGAGGGCGACTATCTGATCGGCGCCGCCGTGACGGACGGGCAGCACGATGTGATGCTGTTCTCGGATGCCGGCAAAGCCGTGCGTTTCGATGAGAACGATGTGCGCCCGATGGGCCGCCAGGCACGTGGCGTACGCGGCATGAATCTCGACGAGTCGCAAACCGTCATCGCCATGCTCGTAGCGCCGGCAGAGACGGCGGAGCAAACCGAAGCCGGCTCGCCGGGCAGCGTGCTGACCGCGACCGAGAACGGCTACGGCAAGCGTACGCCGATCGCCGAGTACACTCGACACGGTCGTGGGACCAAGGGCATGATTGCGATCCAGACGAGCGAGCGCAACGGCCGTGTGGTGGCTGCTGCACTGGTTTCGCCCGATGACGAGATCATGCTGATCACCACAGGCGGCGTGCTGATCCGCACGCGCGTGGCCGAAATCCGCGAGATGGGCCGCGCGACGCAGGGCGTCACGCTGATCAATGTTGACGAAGGCACTAAGCTCTCGGGCCTGCAGCGCATCGTGGAAACCGATGCCGACAACGGTGCGGGCTCGGAAGAGGCGGAAGAGGCGGATGGTGCCGCCGATGCCGATGCCAATTCGTAAGTTGTTGCAACAATAGGACACCGGCCGGAACTCGCCAGATGGCGGTCCGGACTAAAACGGACATATTTACCAGGGAGTCACAATGCTCAAAACCTATCGACGTATCGCTGTTCTGGCTGCTTTCGTTCCGACGTTCATGATGGCGCAGCATGCGCACGCACAGGACGCGGACAAGACGGCTGCCATCAAGGAACTGCTTTCCGTCATGCAGGCTGACCAGGCCGTGAAGGGCCAGGCAGAAAACTGGCAGCAAGGCGCCAAGCAGGAAGCCCCGCTGGTGCTGGAGCAGGTACTGGTAGAGAACAAGACGCTGAACGACAAGCAGAAGCAGGCCGCTGTCGAGAAGCTGAAGAAGAACGGCGCGGTACAGCGCATGGTGGATGGCGCCGGTACGGCGTTCAATACCGATGGCTTCCGGAAGGATGCGATCCAGGCTCACTACGACGCCTTCGGCAAGTACTACAGCACGCAGGAACTCAAGGACCTGACCACGTTCCTGAAGTCGCCGACCGGCCAGAAGTTCATGGCTAACCAGGGCAAGGCGACCCAGGAGATCTGGGGTTCGATGATGCAGAAGTACGGTCCGCAGGTCGGCAAGTCGATGCGCGACGCCGCCGAGAAGGAAATCGCGGCCGCCGCGAAGTAACTTCCGGCGACAGGGTGCAGGTCCTGCGCCCGCCCGCATCGCCCAACGGGATGCGGGTTTGAGGGATAATGGCTGCTTGGGGTATCCCCGGCAGCCATTTTTCTTTTCCAGTTCATGAACGATCCACAGACTCCCGCCCTCGCCGGCATGCAGCGTGCATTGGCCGAACGCGTCTTCAACTTCTCCCCGGGACCCGCCACGCTGCCCGCCGAAGTGCTGCAACAGGCCGCAGAAGAGATGCTGTCATGGCATGGGACGGGCGTGTCGGTCATGGAGATGAGCCACCGCAGCCGCGAGTTCGAAGGCATTCTTGCCGAAACGACCGCGGATCTGCGTGAACTGCTCAAGATTCCAAAGAACTTCCGCATTCTGTTCCTGCAGGGCGGCGCCATCGGCGAGAACGCGATCGTGCCGCTGAACCTGATGCGGCTGCGCAATGCCGATCGCCCCAAGGCAGACTTCGTGGTGACCGGCTCGTGGTCTGTCAAGACCGAGCAGGAAACGCGACGCTACGGCGAGGTAAACATCGCAGCATCGAGCGCCGACCGGAAGTTTCACGATATCCCCGACGTGGCCGGCTGGAAGCTGTCCGATGACGCTGCCTACGTGCATCTCTGCACCAACGAGACGATCGGCGGCGTGGAGTTCCACGAGGTTCCGGATATCGGGCAGGACAAGGGCCGCGTCGTGGTGGCCGACGCATCGAGCCACATCCTGTCGCGCCCAGTGGACTGGTCGCGCGTGCAGGTGATGTATGGCGGTGCACAGAAGAATATCGGGCCCGCTGGCGTGACGATCGTGATCGTGCGAGAAGACCTGCTGGGCCATGCTCATCCGCTATGCCCGTCGGCGTTTAACTGGCGTATCGTCGCCGAGCATGACTCGATGTACAACACGCCGCCGACGTACGCCATCTACATCGCGGGGCTGGTCTTCAAGTGGCTCAAGCGCCAAGGCGGAGTGCCGGCGATCGAGCAACGCAATATCGCCAAGGCGAAGGCACTGTACGACTTCCTTGACCAGAGCGATTTCTATCGCAATGAGATCGACCCGAACTGCCGTTCGCGCATGAACGTGCCGTTCTTCCTCGCTGACGAGACCCGCAACGAGGCATTCCTGCAGCAGGCCCGCGCCCATGGCCTGCTGCAACTCAAGGGCCACAAGTCCGTGGGCGGCATGCGCGCCAGCATCTACAACGCCATGCCGATCGAGGGCGTGTATGCGCTGATCGATTTCATGCGTGAGTTCGAGCGCAACGCTGCCTGACGGCGCTGCGGCGGACAGCCGCGCGCGAACGGCGCGCGGTATTGTTTTATTCTCAGGCCCTCCCTGCGGAGCGGCCCAACCGGTTCCTGCAAATGACAAGCGAAGACAACAACACCGCGCGCGAGGAGACGCAGCAGAGCGGTGCTTCCCCGAGCGCGGCGGAACGTGCCCTCGGTGCCGAACTGGCCCCGTTGCGCGAGCAGATCGATACCGTCGACCGTGAACTGCTGGCCATGCTGAACCGGCGCGCGCAGCTTGCGCTCGATGTCGGCGAGGTAAAGAAGAAGTACGGCGCGCCGGTGTTCCGCCCCGAGCGCGAACTGCAGGTCATTCGCAAGGTGCAGGCCGCCAATCCGGGTCCGCTGCTCGGCGAGAGCGTGGCGTCGATCTGGCGCGAGGTCATGTCGGCATGCCGTGGCCTGGAAAAGCCGCTTGAGATCGCCTTCCTCGGCCCGGCCGGTACGTTCTCGGAACAGGCTTTGTACGCGCACTTCGGCCATGAAGTGAGCGGCGTGCCGTGCCCGAGCATCGACGAAGTATTCCGCGCCGTTGAGGCGGGGACCGTCGAGTACGGCGTGGTTCCGGTGGAAAACTCCACCGAGGGCGCCGTGTCGCGCACGCTGGACCTGTTCCTGCAGACCTCGCTGAAGATCAGCGGCGAAATCGCGCTGAAGGTGCACCACAACCTGATGGCCGCTTCGCCGGACATGAACGGCGTGAAGGTCGTGCGCGCGCATGCGCAGGCGCTCGCGCAGTGCCAGCACTGGCTGACGGCGAACTATCCGCACCTCGAGCGGCAGGCCGTATCGAGCAATGCCGAGGCGGCGCGCATGGCGAGCGAAGATCCCACGGTCGCGGCCATTGCCGGCGAATCGGCTGCTAATCGCTATCACCTCCATATCATCCGGCCGCATATCCAGGACGATCCGCACAACCGCACGCGCTTTGCCGTGATTGGCCGGTACGAGACTGAGCCGTCGGGCAGCGACCAGACTTCGATGATCCTGTCGGTGCCCAACAAGGCCGGCGCGGTCTACCAGTTGCTCGCGCCGCTGGCGGAGAACGGTGTGTCGATGTGCCGCTTCGAATCGCGCCCCGCGCGCAGTGGTGCATGGGAGTACTACTTCTACGTCGATGTGGAAGGCCACCAGCACGAGCCGGCCGTGGCGCGCGCGATCGAGACGCTGCGGCGCAACGCAGCGTACCTGAAGGTGCTCGGGTCGTACCCGTCGAGCAAGTAAGCACGCGCAGATACGAGGCAAGGAGACAAGATGGCAGAGCAAGGCAAGCAAGGCGGCAAGGTACCGTTCGGCCCGGATTACGTCAGGGCGATTTCGCCTTACATCGCGGGCAAGCCGATTTCAGAGGTGGCGCGCGAGTTCGGCCTCGACGAGGCCGGCATCGTGAAGCTCGCGTCGAACGAGAACCCGCTGGGCATGCCGGAGTCCGCGAAACACGCGGCGGCCGCGGCCATTGCCGAACTGGGTCGTTACCCCGATTCGAACGGCTTCGAACTGAAAGCTGCGCTTTCGACAAAGCTCGGTGTGCCGCAGGACTGGCTTACGCTCGGCAACGGCAGCAACGACATCCTCGAACTGGCCGCGCATGCGCTGGTCACGTCGGGGCAGTCGATCGTGTACGCCGAGTATTCGTTCGCGGTCTACGCGCTCGCGACGCAGGAGATCGGCGCGCGCGCAATCGTGGTGAAGGCGCGTGATTATGGCCATGATCTCGACGCCATGGCGGCGGCGATCACGTCCGACACGCGTCTGGTGTTCATCGCCAACCCGAACAACCCGACCGGCACGTTCGTGCCCGCGGCGGCGCTGGAAACGTTCCTGGCCAAGGTGCCGGCCGAGGTAGTCGTGGTACTGGACGAGGCGTACAACGAATATCTCGATGACGACCAGCAATATGATTCGGTGGCATGGGTTCGCCGCTATCCGAACCTGCTGGTGTCGCGCACGTTCTCGAAGGCCTACGGGCTGGCGGGCCTGCGCATCGGCTATGCCGTGGCGCAGCCGGAACTGACCGATCTGCTGAACCGCATCCGGCAGCCGTTCAATGTCAATAGCGTCGCCCAGGCGGCGGCCGTGGCTGCGCTTGGCGACACGGCATTCCTGCAGCGCAGCGCCGAACTCAACCGGGCGGGCAAGGCCCAGCTCGTTGAGGCGTTTTCGCGCCTCGGGCTCGAGTTTGTCGCATCGTCCGGCAACTTCGTGCTGGTGCGCGTCGGCGATGACGATGACGCCGGTGCGCGCGTCAACGTGGCGCTGCTGAGGCAGGGCGTGATCGTGCGGCCCGTGGGCAACTACGGCATGCCGCGCTGGCTGCGTGTCACGATCGGCTTGCCCGACGAAAACGCCGCCTTCATCGCGGCGCTGGAGCGCGCGCTGAAGTAACCGCGCGCAACGGCCATGCATTTCCTTTTTCGAATTTCCCGTATTGCCCGCCCCCGAGGGCTGAGATTGTGAGCGCTCTGCATTTTTCCCGTGTTGTGATTGTCGGTGTCGGCCTGATTGGCGGTTCGCTTGCGCTTGCGCTCAAGCGCGCGGGCGTCGTTGGGACAGTGGTCGGCGTGGGTCGCTCGCCCGCGTCGCTGCAAAAGGCGCTTGATCTGGGTGTCATCGACGAGGCCGCTTCGCTGGAAGAGGCGGCGCGCGACGCCAGCCTGGTCGTGCTGTGCGCGCCGGTCGCGCAGAATTTTGCGTTGCTGCATGCGCTGGAGCCGCACCTGCAGCCGGGCACGATCGTGACTGATGCGGGCAGCACCAAGTCCGACGTCATCATGGCGGCCAAGACTGCGCTGGGCGACAAGGTCGCGCAGTTTGTTCCGGCACATCCGATTGCGGGGCGCGAACTCAATGGCGTCGAGGCCGCGCTGGCGGATCTATATGTCGGCAAGAAGACCGTGCTATGCCCGTTGCAGGAGAATTCGCGTGCCGATGTCGCTGCCGTGCGCGCGATGTGGGAAAGCGCGGGGGCCGAATGCCACGTCATGTCCGCCGTGCAGCACGACGCGGTGTTCGCTTCGGTCAGCCACCTGCCGCACGTGCTGTCGTATGCGCTGGTGGCGCAGGTCGGCAATGCGGAAGACGCAGCGCTCAAGCTGGCGTTTGCTGGCGGCGGCTTCCGCGATTTCACGCGCATTGCCGCGTCGTCGCCGGAGATGTGGCGTGATATCTGCGTGGCCAACCGCGAGGCGCTGCTGCGCGAGCTGAACACCTACCAGTCGGTGCTGACGCATCTGAAGACGCAGATCGAGAAGGGCGACGGCGCGGCGCTGGAACGCATCTTTGCGCGCGCGAGCAAGACTCGCCTGCAATGGGGCGCCGACCGGGCAGCCGCGGCGAATACTGAACCCTGAACTGGCGCGGCCACGAGCCGTGCCTAGCGTGAATACCATGGAACACCTGACGCTTGGCCCTCTTACCCGCGCCGCGGGCACTGTCCGTTTGCCGGGCTCGAAAAGCATTTCGAACCGCGTGCTGCTACTCGCTGCGCTGGCCGGCGGCGAGACGCGCGTGCGCGACCTGCTCGATTCCGACGACACCCGCGTCATGCTGCAGGCGCTGAAGACCCTCGGCGTCGCGTGGCGCCAGGAAGGCAGCGACTACATCGTGACCGGTTCGGGCGGCAATTTCCCGGTCAAGGCGGCCGAGTTGTTCATGGGAAATGCCGGCACGGCGATCCGTCCGCTGACGGCCGCGCTCGCGCTGCAGGGCGGCGACTACAAGCTGTCCGGTGTGCCGCGCATGCACGAACGGCCGATTGGCGATCTCGTGGATGGCCTGCGCCAGGTGGGCGCGGACATCGGCTATCTCGCCAATGAAGGGTTTCCGCCCTTGCATATCCGTCCCGCGCAGATCCGCATCGATGCGCCGATCCGCGTGCGCGGCGATGTGTCGAGCCAGTTCCTGACCGCGCTGCTCATGACGCTGCCGATGGCGCAGGCGGCAAACGGCAAGATCGAGATCGAAGTGGTCGGCGAACTGATCTCGAAGCCCTATATCGAGATCACGCTCAACCTGCTTGCGCGCTTCGGCATCAACGTGGAGCGGCAGGGCTGGGAGCGCTTTATCGTCCCGGCCGGCGCGGTGTACCGCTCGCCGGGCGAGATCTACGTGGAAGGCGATGCCTCGTCGGCCTCCTATTTCCTGGCGGCCGGCGCGATCGGCGGCGGCCCGGTGCGCGTGGAAGGCGTCGGCATGAGCAGCATTCAGGGCGACGTGCGTTTTGCCGAGGCGCTCAACCGGATGGGCGCCAATGTCATGGCCGGCGACAACTGGATCGAAGTGCGCGGCACCGAGCGCGACGATGGCCGCCTGCATGGCATCGAACTGGACTGCAACCATATTCCCGATGCCGCGATGACGCTCGCGGTGGCGGCGCTGTTCGCCGAGGGCACGACCACGCTCACGAATATCGCGAGCTGGCGCGTCAAGGAAACCGATCGCATCTCGGCCATGGCGACCGAACTGCGCAAGCTCGGCGCGACGGTGGAAGAGGGGGCCGACTACCTGAAGGTAACGCCGCCCGCGCAGTGGCAGACGCCGGCCGACGGCATTGGCACCTACGATGACCATCGCATGGCGATGTGTTTCTCGCTGGCTGCATTCGGCCCGCTGCCGGTCCGGATCAATGACCCGGGCTGCGTGGCGAAGACGTTCCCGGACTACTTCGCGGTGTTCGGCGGCGTTACGCGCTAAGCGCCGGGGTGCCAGCCTGCACCGGTTCGTGCCGGTGCTCCCGCTTTTCCCGCCGGTCCCAGTAGCGGTCGAAGAAGTAGTGCGCCACAGTATTGATGGCGGGCTCGATAAACGTGATCGCGCCGCTCACGGCGAGGCTGCCGGTCAGCGCGTACGTCACGCTGAAGGCGATGCCGAGGTGCAGGATGCCGAACGTCAGGGTCTTGGCCATGGTAGATTGCCTCGCGAACGAAGAGATGTAGCGGGAAGGGCAGAAATGCGGCACCGGAGTGCGGTGAATCAAATGATAATGATTCGCAATTGAATTTCCAATCGAAGTTTTCTGTCGGCATCATCAGCAATGACTATCGTTCACGTCATCACCATTGACGGTCCAACCGCCTCGGGCAAAGGCACTGTCGCGCACAAGGTAGCTGACGCGGTTGGCTATCATCTGCTCGACAGCGGGGCGCTGTACCGCCTGGTGGCGCTCGCCAGCGACCGCATCGGCGTGGATATCGAAGATGTCGATGGCCTTGCAAAAACCGCGTCCCGTCTCGATGTCAAGTTCGGTCCCGACCGCGTCTGGCTGTCCGGCGAGGAAGTCAGCCTGGCGATCCGGGCCGAAGCCATCGGCAATCGGGCCTCCGCCATCGCCGTGCACCAGCCGGTGCGCGACGCGCTGACCAAGCTGCAGCGCGACTTCCGCAAGCTGCCCGGCCTGGTCGCGGACGGGCGCGACATGGGGACGGTGATCTTCCCTGATGCCCAGCTCAAGGTATTCCTGACCGCAAGTGTTGAAGCGCGCGCTCGCAGGCGCTATAAACAATTGATTGATAAGGGAATTTCTGCTAATATCGAAGACCTTTTGCGTGACCTTGAGGCGCGCGATGCACGGGATCGAAACCGTGCTGCCGCGCCGCTGCGTCCCGCCGAGGATGCGAAACTGCTCGACACCTCCGACATGACGGTGGATCAGGCAGTGGCGCAGGTGCTGGAGTGGTTCGCCGCTGTGCGCAAAGCCTGACATTGTCAGCGCGTACCCAAGCGATGGACGCTTCCCGTACCAGGTGTCGGCTCCGTAACCACAGGGGCGAAGCCGGCAGTGTTCAACCTGACCCCGCTGCACATGGCAGACTGCGCGCGATCCTCGCGCCGGCCGGTGTACCGCGGATTGCTACTTACGTTTATGTCCGACCTGCAAACTAACGAATCCTTTGCCGCACTGTTCGAGGAATCGATCGCCCGCTCCAATATGAAGGCTGGCGAAGTGATCTCCGCTGAAGTCGTGCGCATCGACCACAACTTCGTGGTTGTCAACGCTGGCCTCAAGTCCGAGGCTTTCGTGCCGGTGGAGGAGTTCCTGAACGACCAGGGCGAACTCGAAGTGCAGGCCGGCGACTACGTCTCCGTGGCCATCGACGCACTCGAGAACGGCTATGGCGACACCATCCTTTCCCGCGACAAGGCCAAGCGCCTGGCATCGTGGCTGAACCTCGAGAAGGCGCTGGAAGACGGCGAAATCATCTCGGGTACCGTGACCGGCAAGGTCAAGGGCGGCCTGACGGTCATGGTCAACGGCATCCGCGCGTTCCTGCCGGGTTCGCTGGTTGACGTGCGTCCGATCAAGGACACCACCCCGTACGAAGGCAAGACCCTGGAATTCAAGGTCATCAAGCTGGACCGCAAGCGCAACAACGTTGTGCTGTCGCGCCGTGCCGTGGTCGAAGCCACGCTGGGCGAAGAGCGCCAGAAGCTGATGGAAACCCTGAAGGAAGGCGCCATCGTCAACGGTATCGTCAAGAACATCACCGACTACGGCGCGTTCGTGGACCTGGGTGGCATCGACGGCCTGCTGCACATCACCGATCTGGCATGGCGTCGCGTGCGTCATCCGAGCGAAGTGCTGTCGGTTGGCCAGGAAATCACCGCCAAGATCCTCAAGTTCGACCAAGAGAAGAACCGCGTTTCGCTGGGCGTGAAGCAGCTGGGCGAAGATCCGTGGGTGGGCATCTCGCGCCGCTACCCGCAAGGCACCCGCCTGTTCGGCAAGGTGACCAACCTGACCGACTACGGCGCGTTCGTCGAGATCGAAGCCGGTATCGAAGGCCTGGTGCACGTGTCCGAAATGGACTGGACCAACAAGAACGTGGCTCCGTCGAAGGTTGTCCAGCTGGGCGACGAAGTGGAAGTCATGGTCCTGGATATCGACGAAGACAAGCGTCGTATCAGCCTGGGCATGAAGCAGTGCAAGGCCAATCCGTGGGACGATTTCTCGCGCAACCACAAGAAGGGCGACAAGCTGAGCGGCCAGATCAAGTCGATCACCGACTTCGGCGTGTTCATCGGTCTGCCGGGCGGCATCGACGGCCTGGTGCACCTGTCCGACCTGTCGTGGCAAGAGACCGGCGAAGAGGCTGTGCGCAAGTACAAGAAGGGCGACGAAGTGGAAGCCGTTGTCCTGGGCATCGACGTCGACAAGGAACGCATCTCGCTGGGCATCAAGCAGCTGTCGGGCGATCCGTTCAACAACTTCATCTCGGCCAACGACAAGGGCTCGCTCGTGACCGGCACCATCAAGGCTGTCGATCCGAAGGGTGCCGTGGTTCAGCTGGCTGACGACGTGGAAGGCTACCTGCGCGCATCGGAAATCTCCGCTGACCGCGTGGAAGACGCCCGCAACGTGCTGAAGGAAGGCGAGCAGATCACCGCTCTGGTGGTGAACGTCGACCGCAAGTCGCGCAACATCAACCTGTCGATCAAGGCCAAGGACAACGTCGAGCAGCAGGAAGCCATGCAGAAGTTCCAGGCCGACACCAGCACCGCTGGTACGACCAACCTGGGCGCCCTGCTGAAGGCCAAGCTCGGCCAGGACAACCAGTAATCGCAGGCCCTGACGCCCGCGCGAACGCCCATGACCAAGTCGGAGCTCGTCGAAAAACTGGCTGCCCGCTTTCCGCAGTTGCTGCTGCGGGATGCGGACATCTCGGTGAAAACGATACTCGACGCGATGTCCGATGCGCTGGCCGATGGCCATCGCATCGAGATCCGCGGATTCGGCAGTTTTGGTCTGAATCGGCGTCCGCCGCGCGTTGGGCGCAACCCCAAGTCCGGCGAGCGAGTGCTCGTGCCCGAGAAACGGGTGCCGCACTTCAAGGCGGGCAAGGAGTTGCGCGAACGGGTAGACCGGAACCTCACGCCGTCTTCGGGCGGTTCGGGTAACGGACACCTGACCGGTACGCCGTCCGGCAAGGGCCCTCAGGGCGCCGCGCCGGGCAGCCCGGCGGTGCTGCATGAAGGTGGCGGGCTGAACCTGGCCCGCTCCTGACGCGATCCGTCTGCCGGCACTGTGTTGTCGCAAATAAAAAAGCGCTCCATTGCGGGGCGCTTTTTCATTTTGGGCATCCCATCGGGAACGTGCCGTTTTCATTTGCTGGAAGTGATTCCGCTACAATGCCGGGGTCTGCCGCACTCCAGCGATGCGCCTGTGCGCTCCCGCAACGCCACGCCTGCTTATACCGCATGAAACTCGTCGCCTGGATTATTCGCATCGTCCTGTTTGCGCTGCTGTTCGTGCTCGCGCTGCGCAATACCGCGGACGCTTCGCTACAGCTTTTCTTTGATGCTGTCTGGCGCGCCCCGCTGATCCTGATCCTGTTCGTGGCGTTTGTCCTCGGCGCCGTCGCGGCACTGGCAGCGGTGGCACCAGGCCTGATGCGCCAGCGCATGGAGGTCGCGCGGCTGCGCCGTGCGCTCGGTGATGCCGGCCGTCAAGCGGCCTCCGATAATGCCGCACGTGAAGGCAAAAGTGCTCCTTACAACGTAATTGGCCCGAAAGTCTGATCCATGATGTTTGAAACCTGGTGGCTGCTTGCGCTGCCACTTGTCTTTGGCCTTGGATGGATGGCGGCACGCTTCGATGTGCGCCAGCTCATCAGCGAGCAGGGTGCCTTGCCGCGCTCGTATTTCAAGGGCCTCAATTTCCTGCTCAATGAGCAGCCGGACCAGGCCATCGACGCCTTCATCGAGGTCGCGCGGCTCGATCCGGAGACCACCGAACTGCACTTTGCGCTTGGCGCGCTGTTCCGTCGCCGTGGCGAAACCGAGCGCGCCATCCGTGTGCACCAGAACCTCGCCACACGTCCGGATCTGCCCGAGCCAGAGCGTGAGCACGCGCTGTATGAACTGGGGCAGGACTTCTTGCGTGCGGGCCTGCTGGATCGCGCCGAAGAGTCGTTGCGCCGGCTGATGTCTGGCCCGTACGCGGCGTCAGCCAAGCGGGTGCTGCTTGAACTCTATGAAGTGGAGAAAGAATGGCAGAAGGCCATCGATGCCGCGCGCGAGCTGCAGGCGCTCGAGAATAAGGACTACCGCCTGCAAATTGCCCAGTTCTGCTGCGAACTGGCGCAGGATGCGCTGCAACGCAAGCGTCCTGAAGACGCCGTCAAGTGGCTGAACCAGGCGGTCCAGGAAAATCCCGCCAATGTGCGCGCGCCGATCCTGCTTGGCGATGTGGCGGCGGCTGCCGGTAATGCGCGCGCCGCGTTGGGCCACTGGCTCGGCATCGAGCGACAGGATGCGTCCTTCCTGCCGCTGGTCGCAGAGCGCGTGGTGAAAGCCTATGCCGGCCTCGGCGAACAAGGCGTCGCACTGGATTGGCTGCGCGGTCTGCTGAAGGGCAGTCTTGCGGCTGAACTGCTCGACGTTGCGTTCAAGACGGAACTCGACCAGAACGGGCCGGAAGCGGCGACCCGGCTGATGCGCGAGCAACTGCGCCGCCAGCCGACGCTGCTGGCCCTGACCCGGTACTTCGAGGCGCAGGCCGCCAGTATGGCGCCAGCCGGCGCAATGGCCGGCAATGGCAGCGAAGCCGATACCGGCGAGACCGTTGAGGGCGACAAGACAAAGGAGGTCACGGCGATCCGCGACCTGCTGCAATTGCGTACGCGCAACCTGGCCCGCTACACCTGCCGCGAATGCGGCTTCCGTGCGCGGCTTTTCTACTGGCAATGTCCCGGCTGCAACCGCTGGGAGACCTATGCGCCCCGGCGATCCGAAGCGCTCGGCTGACCAGGCCGCCACGCGAACTAATTTCATGTAAATGCTATGAAAGTCACCATTATTGGCAGTGGCTATGTTGGCCTCGTTACCGGCGCGTGCCTGGCCGAACTCGGCAACGATGTGTTCTGCCTCGACGTCGACGAAAAGAAGATTGCCTTGCTCAACGCCGGCGGTGTGCCGATCTACGAGCCGGGGCTTCAGGAAATCATCCAGCGCAATCGCGCGGCCGGGCGGCTGACGTTCTCGACCGATGTGGCGGCGAGCGTCGAGCACGCCGATGTGCAGTTCATCGCCGTTGGCACCCCGCCCGATGAAGACGGCTCGGCGGATCTGAAGTATGTGCTTGCGGCGGCGCGCAATATCGGCCGCCATATGACCGGCTTCAAGGTCGTCGTCGACAAGTCCACGGTGCCGGTCGGCACGGGCGACCGCGTAGCCGCTGTGATTCGCGAGGAGCTTGCCGCGCGCGGCCTGGAGGACCTGCAGTATTCCGTGGTGTCGAACCCGGAATTCCTCAAGGAAGGCGCTGCGGTCGAAGACTTCATGCGTCCGGATCGCATCGTGCTCGGCTGCAGCGCCGACGCTGCCGGGCGCCACGCGCAGGCCACCATGCGGCAGCTCTATGCGCCATTCAACCGCAACCACGAACGCACCTTCTACATGGATGTGCGCTCGGCGGAATTCACCAAGTACGCCGCCAACTCCATGCTGGCCACGCGTATTTCATTCATGAACGAACTGGCCAATCTGGCCGACGAGGTTGGTGCCGACATCGAACTCGTTCGCATGGGCATCGGCTCGGATCCGCGTATCGGCTACAGTTTTTTGTATGCGGGTGCAGGCTATGGCGGTTCTTGCTTCCCGAAGGATGTGCAGGCGCTGATGCGCACGGCGTCGGACCACGGCAAGCCGATGCGCGTGCTGGAGGCTGTCGAAGCCGTGAACGGTGCTCAGAAGCAGGTGCTCGGCGACAAGGTGCTGCGCCGGTTTGGCGATGACCTGAGCGGCCACACCTTTGCCATCTGGGGGCTGGCGTTCAAGCCGAACACCGACGATATGCGCGAAGCGCCGTCCCGCGTGCTCGCGCGCGAACTGGTCTCGCGCGGGGCAACGCTGCGCATGCACGATCCGGTGTCCATGGAAGAGGCGAGGCGCGTGCTGGAAACGGATCTCGCCGACATTCCGGGTGGTATCGACCGGCTCAGTTTCCACGCTGCCCAGATGGAGACCCTCGATGGTGCCGACGCGCTGGTGATCGTGACGGAATGGAAGGTCTTCCGCAGCCCGGATTTCGAGCAGATCAAGCGGCGCCTGAAGACGCCGGTGATCTTCGATGGACGTAACCTGTACGAGCCGGAAGCCATGGCGCAGGCCGGCATCGAATACCACGCGATCGGGCGATCGGCCGCGAAGCGCTGAACGCATCAGCAGCGCGCCTGTCCGAAGACGGACAGGCTTGCCGGAGGAATCATGGGTATGAATCAAATTTCGCAGGATCAGATCGGCCAGGCGCGCATCCTGGTGGTCGGCGACATGATGCTGGACCGCTATTGGTTCGGCGACGTCGAGCGCATTTCGCCGGAGGCGCCGGTACCGGTCGTCCAGATCAAGCGCAGCGATGAGCGCCTGGGCGGCGCCGCCAACGTGGCGCGCAACTCGGCCGCGCTCGGTGCGCAGGTCGGCATGCTCGGCGTCGTCGGTGACGATGAGCCCGGCCGCACCATCGAATCGTTGCTGTCGGCGTGCAAAGTCCAGCCGTACCTGCACCGCGACGCCAGCGTCAACACGACGATCAAGCTGCGCGTGCTCGCGCACCAGCAGCAGTTGCTGCGCGTGGATTTCGAGAACCCGCCGACGCATGAGGTCTTGCTGTCGGTGCTCGAAGGTTTCCAGGAACTCGTGAAGCAGTACGAGGTACTGGTGCTGTCGGACTATGGCAAGGGCGGGCTGACCCACGTGGGCCGCATGGTCGAGGCCGGCCGCGCGGCCGGGCGGATGGTGCTCGTCGATCCGAAGGGCGACGACTATTCGCGCTACCGTGGTGCCACGCTGATCACTCCCAACCGCGCCGAGATCCGGCGCGTCGTGGGCGCCTGGAAAAGCGAACAGGACCTCACCGCGCGCGCCCAGAACCTGCGGCGTGACTTGCAGCTCGAAGCGCTGCTGCTCACCCGTTCGGAAGAGGGTATGACTCTTTACACGGAGGCTGAGGTACTGCACGTCTCGGCACAGGCGCGGGAAGTCTATGATGTATCAGGTGCCGGCGATACCGTGATCGCCACGCTGGCGACCATGCTGGCGGCCGGCGTGTCGCTGAAGCAGGCGGTGCAGTTCGCCAACCGCGCTGGCGGCATTGTCGTGGGCAAGCTGGGTACTGCCGTCGTTAGCTACCCGGAACTGTTCGGCGCTGCCGGCTGATCGCCTGTGTCTTCCGGCGCGCCCTGTTGAACTCTCTGTCGGACCGATCATGACCATCATCGTCACCGGCGCTGCAGGATTCATCGGCAGCAACCTCGTCAAGGGATTGAACGCGCGCGGCGAGAACCACATCGTCGCGGTCGACAATCTGCACCGCGCGGACAAGTTCCACAATCTGGTGGACTGTGAAATCCGCGACTACCTCGATAAGGACGATTTCCTGTCCCGGTTCGAGCGGGGCGAGTTCGGCCGGGTACGCGCTGTTTTCCATCTTGGGGCCTGCACCGACACGATGGAGCAGGACGGGCGCTACCTGATGGAGAACAACTATCGCTACAGCAAGACGCTTATGGAGCTCTGCCTCGCGCAGGACACCCAGTTCATCTATGCCTCGTCTGCGGCGGTCTACGGCGAGTCGCACTCGTTTCGCGAAGCGCGCGAGTACGAGCGGCCGCTGAGCGTCTACGGCTACTCCAAGTTCCTGTTCGACCAGGCCGTGCGCAACAGGCTCGATGGCGCGCTGTCTCAGGTTGTCGGGCTGCGCTATTTCAACGTGTATGGCCCGGGTGAGGCGCACAAGGCCCGCATGGCCTCGATCGTGTGCCAGCAGTTCGAGCAATTCCGTGCCGAAGGCACCGTCAAGCTGTTCGGCGAGCACGGCGGCCATGGGCCGGGCTGCCAGAGCCACGATTTCGTTTCCATCGACGATGTGGTCAAGGTGAACCTGTTCTTTCTCGATCATCCGCGCCGATCGGGCATCTTCAACGTCGGTTCCGGCCATGCGCGCTCATTCAACGATGTCGCCTGTGTTGTCGTCAACACCCTGCGCGCGGCGGAGGACAAGCCGCCGTTGGCCCTTGAGGAGCTCGTGCAGGAAGGGCTGCTGGAATACTTGCGATTCCCCGATGCACTGCGCGGGCGCTACCAGAGCTTCACCCAATCGGACAGTTCGCGCCTTCGCGAAGCTGGCTACACCGCTCCTTTCGTTGCGATGGAGGAAGGCGTGGCACGCTATTGCCAGTGGCTGCTCGAACGCGGCCAGTGAGCGCGCCCGGCGGCGCTTCGATGCTCGGAAACATCTCCGTGCAATCCACGTGAACGTTTGTTGCCGCATGCGCTGGCGCATGCGGCGGGTCCTATCCTGAGCGCACCTTGCCAATTCCGGCAAGGCAACGCAAACGGAAGGGGAACTCACAAATGTTCAAGGCATTGTTCAAGCGCGGCTGCCTGGCCGCTGCAATCTGGATGGCGCTCACCGGTGCCGCGATGGCAGCAGTGGATGTCAATACGGCCGACGCAACCGCGCTTACCTCGGTGAAAGGCATCGGGCCTGCAACTGCAAAGAACATCATCGACGAACGCACCAAGCACGGGCCCTACAAAAGTGCGGCCGATCTTGCCGAACGCGTCAGCGGCGTGGGAGCCAAGTCGGTCGCCCGCATGCAGGAGGGTGGGCTGACGATCGGCGCCAAGGCTGCGCCGGCGGCAGCGGCCCCTGCCGGCGCAGCGGCCGCCCAGCGCTCCGCGAAGCGCTGATCACGCATGGCACCCGGCGCAAAGGGGGTGCCCGGGTGCCGTGGTCCTTCGCCACCTTGTTCCTTGTGTCAGATTCGATGTTGTGCCGTTGGTATGGCTCGTGCTAGTCAGGCGCACTGTTCTTCGCTTGCCGGGAGCGGCGGAGTATCATGCGGCAGCCAGCGCGGGCCAGGTGGTTTCTCCGGCCGCGCGATCTGTATAACCAGGCCAGGCCTCGCCCTTCCCAATGGGCCAGGGAGAGCCCGGCAGAACAACAGGGAGCATAACAATGACCAATGGCGAGGACACAGGGTTCCTGCCGAAGTGGCGACTGAAGACGGAAGGGGTCATCGGTCCGGACGAGCGCCTGCCCACCGGGCAGACGGTACTTGCCGGCATCCAGCACGTGGTGGCGATGTTCGGTTCCACGGCTATCGCGCCGATCCTGATGGGATTCAACCCGAACATCGCCATCCTTTTCTCTGGCATCGGCACGCTTATCTTTTTCCTGTGCGTGCGCGGCCGCGTGCCCAGCTATCTGGGCTCCAGCTTCGCGTTCATCGCCGTCGTGATCGCGGCCACCGGCTATGCGGGCAGCGGACCCAATACCAATATCCCGGTCGCGCTGGGCGGCATCATCGCCGCAGGCGCGTTGTACACGGTGATCGGCCTCGTCGTTCAGGCAGTCGGCTATAGCTGGGTGGAAAAGCTGATGCCGCCTGTGGTCACGGGCGCGATCGTCGCAGCCATCGGACTGAACCTCGCGCCGGTGGCGGTAAAGGCCGTGAGCGGATCGTCGTTCGATACGTGGGTCGGCTTGCTGACCGTGCTGGCGGTCGGACTGGTGGCAGTGCGCGCGCCTGGCATGATCGGTCGCCTTCCAGTGCTGATCGGCGGCCTGTTCGGCTACCTGATTTATTTCGTCGGCACGAACCTGATGGGCCTGGGCAAGCCAATCGATTTCGCTGGCGTGGCCGCCGCGAACTGGTTCGGCCTGCCGGCGTTCACTTCGCCGGTATTCGAATTCAGCGCCATGCTGCTGATCGCACCGGTGGCCATCGTGCTGGTCGCAGAGAACCTCGGTCACATCAAGGCCATTGGCGTGATGACGGGCCGCAATCTCGATCCGTACATCGGCCGTGCGTTTATTGGCGACGGTGTGGCGACCATGCTGTCCGCCAGTGGCGGCGGCACCGGCGTTACCACCTATGCCGAGAACATGGGCGTGATGGCCGTGACCAAGATCTATTCGACGCTGATCTTCGTCGTGGCCGCTGCGGTTGCCATCCTGCTCGGGTTCTCGCCGAAGTTCGGTGCGCTGATCCTGACCATTCCGGGCCCTGTGATAGGCGGCTTGACCATCGTGGTGTTCGGCTTGATTGCTGCCACGGCAGGCCGTATCTGGGTTCAGAATCACGTCGACTTTTCCAGCTCGCGCAACCTCATTACAGTGGGCGCGACGCTGACGGTAGCGGCCGGTGACCTGACGCTCAGGCTCGGTGGCATGACGCTGGGCGGCATTGGCACCGCGACGTTCGGTTGCATCCTGCTTTACCACCTGCTCGGCGAAGGCAACAAGGAGGCTTAAGCCGGGGCATCCACACTGGCAGTGGGCCCAACGGGCCGCTGCCGGCGCGGGTCAGGGGCCTGGATTACAATGTGCGAGACATTTTCGACCCCGCACCATGGCCTACAAGACAATCGAAGACACCATCGGCAATACCCCGCTGGTCAGACTGCAGCGCATTCCCGGTGCCGCCAACGACGCACGCGGCAACGTCATCCTGGGCAAGCTCGAGGGTAACAACCCGGCAGGGTCAGTCAAGGATCGCCCGGCCGTGTCGATGATCGCCCGTGCTGAGGCGCGCGGCCGCATCAAGCCCGGCGACACGCTGATCGAAGCCACGTCCGGAAATACCGGCATCGCGCTCGCCATGGCCGCGGCCATCCGCGGCTACAAGATGGTGCTGATCATGCCGGAAGATCTGAGCCTGGAACGCCGCCAGAGCATGGCCGCCTATGGGGCCGAGATCATCCTGACTCCGGTGAAGGGCGGCATGGAGTACGCGCGCGACCTCGCCGATTCGATGGAGCGTGAGGGCAAGGGCGTCATCCTGGACCAGTTCGGGAATCCGGATAATCCGCTGGCCCACTACGAAACCACCGGCCCGGAAATCTGGCGCGATACGGAAGGGCGGATTACGCATTTCGTATCGGCCATGGGAACGACCGGCACAATCACCGGCGTTTCGCGATACCTGAAAGAGCAGAACCCGGCCATTGAGATCGTCGGCGCGCAGCCGGCGGAAGGCTCGCGGATTCCAGGCATTCGCAAGTGGCCGGAGGCTTATCTGCCGAAGATCTATGATGCGAAATACGTGGACCGTACCGAGCCCGTGAGCCAGGCCGATGCGGAACACATGGCGCGGCGCATGGCAAGCGAGGAGGGCATCTTTAGCGGTATCTCGGCGGCGGGCGCGCTGTGCGTGGCCTTGCGAGTTGCTGAAGAGGTGGAAAACGCGACGATCGTTTTCGTGGTCTGCGACAGGGGAGATCGATACCTGTCCACGGGCGTATTTCCCGCCTGAGTTTCCTCCGAAGTCGGAAATCTAAGTACCCTGTGACGGATAATCCCGTTGCAGGGTACTGGTGTATTCCTTATGCCGCGGACTTGTCGCGGATCCAGCCCTCGACAATTTCCAGCACGGATTGGGGGCTGAGCTGAACCATGCAGTCGCAGCTGATCGTTTCGAGCTTTTCGCAATCCCTGCAGCTCTTGTCCCTGACGAGATTCTGAGCCCGTTTTCCCAGCGCCGCCCATCTGCCCGGATGCATCGGACGCGTCGGCGGGAACAGCCCCAACGTGCGCTGGCCAATCGCGGCCGACAAATGCAGAGGCCCGGTGCCACTGGCGATCAGGCCATCCGCCTGGTGGATGAAGGTGGTCAACTGGCCCAGCGTCTGCGTGCCGCACAGGCTCGTGACGTTCGGCTTGGCCAGCAACGCGCCGCCGTTGGCTTTCAGCCATTCCCCTTCTTTTGCACTGCCCGACAGCCACAGATGCACATCGCGCCTGGCCAACAGTAACTCCGCCAACGCAGCGTAGTGTTCGATCGGCCATTCGCGGCCGTGGCCGTTCGACTTGGTGTGAAGGACCAGATTGAACGCATACGGGGCCTGCATTTCCGAAATGGCCTTGTCTTCGGGAATATCGAAGTGATACAGGTCCGGGATTTGCTCCCGCGTCGGAATGTCACGGCTGCCATACGGGCTCAGGAAGCGAAAGTTGATCTGCGCCTCATGGTCTTCCGTGGTCCGCTTGCTGAAACGCACCCTGCGGTTGCAATACAACATCAGGTAAATCTTCTGGCGCGCGTTGCCGATCCGGTGGCGGACTCTTGCCCGGAACGCGGCCTGCGCCAGCGTTCGATCGGGCTGTGCCAGGATCACGGTATCGATGCCGGATTTCCTGAGAAAGCCGGCCGGGTCATCGGCAATGTTTTCCAGTTCGATGACTTCATCGATATCCGTGCAGAAGCGGACCAGCGGCGCCGCATAGGCGCGGCACAGGAAGCTGATCTTCGCTTTCGGATTCAGTTGCCTCAGTCGAGCGACCATCGGCAAGGTCAGTACTATGTCGCCGATGTTGTCGGTGCGGCTGACCAGTATGTGGTTGCTTCGGATTGCCATTTATCTTCAATGTCAGAGCAGGGTGGGGGCATGCCACTCAGGCATTACCGTTGCGCCCGCTTGCGCAAATACCGCAAATACCATTTCAGGCTCTCCACCGGCTTGTGCTGGCGGAACATGAAACGCGAATGCATGCGCATTTCCTTGGTATTTCTCGGTTCCGGATCCAGCGGCATGTCACGCCACGGTGACAAGGCCAGATATTTGCGGAACAGTCCGCGGGCCTCATGGCCGCTCCAGTCGGCCCAGGGTTTGACCGAGCCCGCAAAATGGATAAAGACCGCCTTGCCGACCGGACGCATGGCAAAGCGGTTGACGTTCAGGTCGTGGATCAGGTCATACAGGTAATTCCAGCGCGGCGAGATGTATTTCGCGCGACCGTTGAGCACCTTGTTGAGCGCGTCCTGGTCGTTGAAACGCATGTCCGTGCTGGTATCAAGTAGCGCTTCCAGGGTTTGAGGCGTGATGTTTTCGGCCAGCCACTTGTCGATATTGATGAACAGCACGCCGCCATTGAAATACTCGGCATGGGCCAGGCCAAGTGCGGCAACACGCCGGCGCAGTGTAACGGGCGCATCCGGCACGACGACCGCGATCTCGTTGCTGATATCCATGTCGACCAGTTCGTCGAGGCGGTTGACGCACAGGATATCGGCATCGAGGTACAGCACGCGGTCGGTCTGCCCTTGCAGCACCTCGGGAATGACCAGTCGAGTAAAGATCGACAGCGAGTAGTGCGAGTGCCCGAGGAAATGCGAGAACTGCGTGAAGGATGCCAGATCCAGCAAGTGCAGCTGGGTGCTGACCGGGTACATCTCTTCGAGCTGCTTCAGGCGGCGCTGATTTTCTTCCAGCGCGGAGAACGTCAGCACATGGAAGGTGAAATGCTGTCCCGGGTTATTGTCGATGATCGATGCGATCGTCGCGCCCATCGCACGGAAATAATTGTCGTCGACGCAGAACGCGATATGGAACGACGGCTTGCCGTTGCTGCCTGTCATCGGAGCCATGGTGTTGTTGTCGGATGCGGGCAGGTTCATTGGATGGTCTTCATGACTTGTTCGACGGGAATGGCATTGACCCAGTCCCGGCGATTCGCTGCGGTGATCACCGTGCTGTTCTGCCTGTCGATCGGCACCCACTCAGGATTCTTCTGGCGCATCAGTGCAATCACGGGCACATGCACGGCGTTCGCCAGGTGCATCACGGCCGTTTCCACCGAGATGATCAGATCGCATTGCGCCAGGATTGCAGGCAGCTGGAAGAAGTTGTCTTCGGCACTGAACAGCTCGGTGCGCGCCAGGCTGTAGCTGCTGATGACCTCGCGCGCATGCGCCAGTTCCTGCGGCACCGCATTGACGATGAAGCAGCTGTCGCGCCACCGCGGATGCTGCTGCATGGCCTGGATCAGCGCGGCGACCTGTTCCAGCGTCCAGCAGCGCTTCTTCGTCTTGGCGTACGGGTTAATGAACACCAGCTTGCCTTCGCGAGGCGAAAAGCCCCAGGCGGCAAGCGTGTCCTGCGCATACTGTTGCCATTGCGCGGGAATATCGACAAAGGGAAAGCGCTCCGCCGGGCTGACTTCCAGTCCGCTGATCTGGCGGAACCAGTGCGCATACACGTCACTGATGTGCTGCGGCGAGGCCCGGTCGACCTTGTACGGCGG
Organism: Cupriavidus pinatubonensis; assembly: GCF_019602855.1. Classification (GTDB taxonomy): domain Bacteria; phylum Pseudomonadota; class Gammaproteobacteria; order Burkholderiales; family Burkholderiaceae; genus Cupriavidus; species Cupriavidus pinatubonensis. The sequence continues at coordinate 2,867,219 of NZ_CP080767.1, read as the reverse complement.
AATCGAGGCGTCGAGCTTGCGGTAGGCAAGCAGGTGGTGTGGCTGATAGAAGCGGACAGGGCGCGTCATGCCCACCACGAATCCGTCCGGACTGATGGTGCGTGCAAGGTTTGCGTACTGCGGCGGCCGCAGCGTCGCTAGCGACACCACGATCGGATAGTGCTCCTGCTGCGCCTCGCGGATCGATGCCTCGTAGAGTTCCGGGCTATAAGTGCGCGTATAGACCTTGCTGAAAAACGGGCAGGCGGCCAGCCAGTCGTAGAGCGAGTACTTGCGCAGGTGTTCCCAGGCTTTGGCATCGCCGGTGCGGCGCACTTCGTCCACCCACAGGTGGATTTCCAGGTGCGGGTTAGCCTGCGCGAATGCCTTGAAGAAGTTTTGCAGATAAGTGAAATCGCCCAGCGCGAGGTGAGCGATGAACAGTATCTTTTTCGACCGCTTCAGCAAGTCTGCGGGAATCAGTGTCTGGGGTTGTGTCACGAATGGCTCGCGGGAAGTCACGTGGCGTCGTCAGGCCGTTATTGTAAGGGAGGGCAAGGACTGGCCCGAAAACTGCAGTGGCTTTTGGCGCACAATTGCCGGGCGCGGTGATGCCGCCTGCCGGCGAGTGCTGGCAGGCGGTAGCGTATCCGGCGACAGGCCTGGGCGTCAGCCCATTGCAGCCTTGACGGCTTCGCCCAGTTGGTACACCGAGAGCGCGTAGAAGAAGCTGCGGTTGTAGCGGGTCAGCACATAGAAGTTGCGCAGGCCGATCATGTACTCGGTGGGCTGATCGGGGGTGGGCAGGTCGACCACCAGGACGCCGGTTTCGCCTTCGCGCGCGAGGTCGACGGGCTCATCGAGACGCAATCCCGCGCGGGTAAGCTGGTTCAGCGTCCGTGTCGGCCACGGCTCGCCGTCGGCCGCCGCCGCCGCAATGCCGCGGCTGCCTTCATCGTTGGCCAGGCGCCAGACCACGGGCCGGTTGGCTTCCCAGCCGTGCAACTGCAGAAAGCGGCCGACGCTGCCGATGGCGTCGGTGGGGCTGTTACGCAGATCGATGCGGCCGTTGCCGTCATAGTCGATCGCATACTCGCGCAGGCTGGTCGGCATGAACTGCGGGATGCCGATCGCACCGGCAAAGGAGCCCAGCACCGAAAAGACGTCGGTACGCGTGTCGCGGCACCAGATCAGGTAATCCGCCAGCTGGTTGCGGAACAGCGTCGCCCGGGCGTCGCGGTTAGGCGTGGACGGATAGTCGAAAGCCAGCGTCGAGAGCGAGTCGATGACGCGGAACGTGCCCATGTCGCGCCCGTAGATGGTTTCCACGCCGATGATGCCGACAATGACCGAAGCCGGCACGCCGAACTCGGCTTCGGCGCGCCGCAGCGTGTCGCGGTTTTCCTGCCAGAAGCGCATGCCCGCGTTGATGCGGATCGGTTCGATAAAGCGCGAACGGTAGGCACGCCAGCTTTTGCGCCCTGGCGTGGCTGGCGGCATGACCAGCCGCACCACGGTGGCGGAATAGACCGCTTGCCCGAACCAGCCTTCCAGCGTGCCGCGGTCGAAGCCGTGGCGAGTCACCATGTCGTCGATAAAGGCGCGGGTCTGTGCATTGTCGCGATAGCGCCCGGGCTCGATTTCTTCTTCCCGCACGCTCACGCGGCGCTTGCCGGCGGCGAGGAGGCTTGGGGAGAGGCCGCAGAGTCCCAGTGCGGCAGCGGATAACGCAGCGCCCAGCAACGGGCGGCGCAATGAACGCTGGGTGTCGGTCATGGTGTCCTTAGCAAGTCGCAGCGAGTATAGCGGATGGCACTGCACGCTCCGACGCCGAACTGCCGCCTGTCTGCCGCTCAATTGCCGCGGATATGGCGCCGCCACGGGCCCTGGCGGTCCGCTGGGGGGCTTGTCCTGTGCTAACGTAACGTTTGGAGACAAAACAACGAAGATAAGACATGCCGACGGGCTATTACACGCATCCGGAGTTCCTTTTGCACGAGATGGGCCATTTCCATCCCGAGTGCCCGGAACGCCTGCAGGCGATCGAGGATCACCTGATTTCCCACGGCATGGACGGCCTGCTGGAGCGCCGTGAAGCGGCGCCCGCGACCCGCGAGCAGATCGAACGCGTACACGGGGCCGCTTATGTCGATTCGCTGGAGCGCGCGAGCCCCGCCAGCGGCTACTACCCGATCGATCCCGACACATCGATGAATTCGCACACGCTGGCAGCCGCGAAGCTGGCAGCGGGGGCGGCCGTGGCGGCTACCGATGCCGTCATGGCGGGCGAGGTGGAAAACGCGTTCTGCTGCGTGCGTCCGCCCGGACACCATGCCGAGCCCGACCGCGCCATGGGCTTCTGCTTCTTCAACAACGTGGCCGTCGCGGCCCGCCATGCGCTGGCAGCGCACGGGCTGGAGCGCGTGGCCGTCGTCGACTTCGACGTCCATCACGGCAACGGCACCGAGGCAGCGTTCCGGGGCGACGATCGCGTGCTGATGTGCAGCTTCTTCCAGCACCCGTTCTATCCCTACAGCGGCACCGAGCATATCGCCACGAACATGGCGAATATCCCGCTGCCTGCCTATACCAACGGGCTCGCGGTGCGCGAGGTGGTCGACACCATCTGGCTGCCGCGGCTGAACGAGTTCCGCCCGCAGATGCTGTTCATCTCGGCCGGCTTTGACGCCCACCGCGAGGACGACCTGGGTCAGATGGGCCTGGTCGAGCAGGACTATGCGTGGATCACGGGGCAGCTCGTCGATGTGGCCCGCGCGCATGCGAACGGCCGCATCGTCAGCTGTCTCGAGGGCGGCTACAACCTCAGCGCGCTGGGCCGCAGCGTGCTGGCACACCTGAAAGTGCTGCTGGAACGATAAGGAGCAAGCCCGCATGGCCGACACCGATCCGCGCACGAGCGCACCCCTGCTGACCGAGTCGCGCGATGCCGCGGGCGTGGCGCGCCTGACCATGAACCGCCCGGAAGCGTTCAACGCGTTGTCCGAAGACCTGCTGGACGAACTGGCTGCCGCCTTCGCCCGCCTGGCCGCGGACGAGTCGGTACGCGTGGTGGTACTGGGCGGCGCCGGCAAGGCCTTCTGCGCCGGGCACGATTTGCGCGAGATGCGCGCCTCGCCATCGCATGACTACTACCGGCGCCTGTTCGACCGCTGCACCCGGGTGATGATGGCCATCCAGAAGATGCCGCAGCCGGTCATCGCGCGCGTACATGGCATTGCGACGGCGGCAGGCTGTCAGCTGGTGGCCATGTGCGACCTCGCCGTGGCTGCGGACGATGCGCGCTTTGCCGTATCGGGTGTCAATCTGGGGCTGTTCTGTTCGACGCCCGGCGTTGCCCTGTCACGCAACCTCTCGCGCAAGCAGGCCATGGAGATGCTGCTGACCGGCGACATGATCGATGCTGCTACGGCCTGCGCGCGGGGGCTGGTCAACCGGATCGCGCCGCTGGCCCAGCTCGATGAAGAAGTGGCACGGCTGGCGGCCAGCATCTGCGCCAAGCCGGCGGCGGCCGTGGCGGCAGGAAAGGGTCTGTTCTACAAGCAACTCGAAATGGGCATCGAGGCGGCCTACCAGCTCGCTGGACAGACTATGGCCTGCAACATGATGGATGAGTCTGCGCTGGAGGGCGTCCAGGCCTTCATCGACAAGCGGGCGCCGAGTTGGCGTGCCTCATGAGGCCTATGAGCCGCAGCTATATGCCTTGAGTGCATAAAGCCATCGGAAAAAATTCGTTTATTGCATGAAGCGGATCGCTTAAAATGCTCGCTTCATAAAACATAACGTGGCGGCAACAGCGCTGGAGACCTTTCTCGCCTGTTGCCGTTTTCTTTTGGTCACTTTTCATGATCGAACTGCAAGGACTCTCGCAGCGTTTCCCCGGCGGGTCGGGTGAAGTGCATGCTTTGCGGGACGTCAGCCTGTCCATTGGGGCGGGCGAGGTCTTCGGCATCATCGGCCGCAGCGGCGCCGGCAAGAGCACGCTGGTGCGCGCCATCAACCTGCTCAACCGTCCGACGAGCGGCCGCGTGATCGTCGGCGGCCAGGACCTGACCGCGCTGGACAACGGCGCCCTGCGCCTGGCACGCCGTGACATCGGCATGATCTTCCAGCACTTCAACCTGCTGTCGTCGCGCACCGTGTTTGACAATGTGGCGCTGCCGCTGGAACTGGCGGGCAAGACGAAATCGGAAATCGAGGCCACGGTGCTGCCGCTGCTGGACCTGGTGGGGCTGTCCGTGCTGAAGGACCGCTACCCCTCGCAGATCTCCGGCGGCCAGAAGCAGCGCGTGGGCATTGCGCGCGCGCTGGCAAGCAAGCCCAAGGTGCTGCTATCCGATGAAGCGACGTCCGCGCTCGACCCGGAAACCACGCGCTCGATCCTGGACCTGCTCAAGCAGATCAACCGCGAACTCGGCCTGACCATCGTGATGATCACGCACCAGATGGAGGTGATCAAACAGGTCTGCGACCGCGTTGCCGTGCTGGAAGCCGGACGCGTGGTGGAAGAGGGCCGCGTGATCGACGTTTTCCTGCGCCCGCAGCATGAAGTCACGCGCGCCATGATCGGCGACGTGATCGCGCAGGAGTTGCCCGAAAGCGTGCTCAAGCGCGTGGAAAGCCGGCTCGGCAACGGGCGCGATCATGTCTACCGTCTTGCCTTTACCGGCGAAGGCGTGGACCAGCCGGTGCTGGCCCAGGCGATCCGCCGCTATGGGCTCGATTTCAATATCCTGCACGGCCATATCGACGAGATCCAGGGGCAGGCCTTCGGCTCGCTGGCCATCATGGCCACCGGCGAGCTGGCCGACGTGAAGGCGGCAATGGAATACCTGCAGCAACAGGGCGTGGTGGTAGAGGAGATCGAACATGTGGTCTGAAATGTTTGACCTGTTCCTGACGTCCTTCAACGAGACGCTGCTGATGGTGGTGATCTCCGGCGTGGTCGGCTCGCTGCTGGGCGTGCCGCTCGGCGTGCTGCTGCACCTGACCAATCGCGGTGGCGTGCTGTCGCACCCGCTGTTCAATCGCACCATCGGCGTCGTGGTGAACGCGGTGCGCTCGGTGCCTTTCATCATCCTGCTGGTGGTGGTGATTCCGTTCACGCGATTCATCGTCGGCTCGTCGATCGGCACCACGGCGGCGATCGTGCCGCTGACCATTGCGGCGGTCCCGTTCATCGCGCGGCTCGTGGAAAGCGCGCTGCGCGAAGTCGACAAAGGGCTCGTCGAAGCGGCCCAGTCGATGGGCGCAACGACCGGCCAGATCGTCTGGAAGGTGCTGCTGCCCGAAGCAATGCCCGGCATCGTGGCCGGCCTGACCATTACCTTCGTGAGCCTGGTCGGCTATTCGGCCATGGCGGGCGCGATTGGCGGTGGCGGCTTGGGCGACCTGGGCATCCGCTATGGTTACCAGCGCTACATCACAGAGGTGATGGTCGCGGTGGTGGTGATCCTGATCATCTTCGTGCAGGCTGTGCAGAGCTTCGGCGACTGGCTGGTCCGCCGCATCAGCCACCGCTGATCCCTCAACGATTCAGGCGACGCGCCGCAAGGCGCCACGCCGCTACTCAAGAAAGAAGGCAAGACATGCAACGTCGCAACCTGCTGCAATGGATTCTTGGTGCCGCGCTCGGCGCCACGCTGGCTACCGGTGCGGTGGCCCAGGATAAGCCGATCAAGGTTGGCGTGACTGGCGGCCCGCACGCCCAGATCATGGAACAGGTGAAGAAGGTCGCGGCCAAGGACGGGCTGAACATCCAGGTGGTCGAGTTCAGCGACTACATCCAGCCCAACGCCGCGCTGGCCGCCGGCGACCTGGACGCCAACAGCTACCAGCACTTGCCATACCTCGAAGCGCAGATCAAGGATCGCGGCTACAAGTTCACGCACGTGGCCTTTACGGTCACGTTCCCGATGGGCGTGTACTCGAAGAAGATCAAGTCGCTCGACCAGCTCAAGGCCGGCGCGCGTGTCGGCGTGCCGAACGACCCGACCAACGGTGGCCGCGGCCTGCTGCTGCTGCAAAGCAAGGGCGTGATCAAGCTCAAGCCGAATGCCGGCCTGAAGGCAACGCCGCTGGATATCGTCGAGAACCCGAAGAAGATCCGCATCGTCGAGCTGGACGCCGCGCAACTGCCGCGGTCGCTCGATGACCTGGACGCCGCCGCCATCAACGGCAACTACGCCGAGTCGGCTGGCCTGTCGCCCACACGTGATGCAATCGCCATCGAAGGGCCGAAGGGGCCGTACGCGAACCTCATCGCCATCCGCGAGGCAGACAAGAACAAGCCTTGGGTTGCCAAGCTCGTGAAGGCCTATCAGTCGCCGGAAATCAAACAGTACATCACTTCTACCTTCAGGGAATCGGTGATTACGGCCTGGTGAGCCGGGGATCTCATCCAATTCGACGATGTACGTGCCGCCCGTGTCGCGGCACAATCACGAGGATGCAAGAGCCAGCCGGGCTATGCCCGGCAACTTTTTGCCTATAAAATAGTACGATCGTTCGAAAAATATATAGGCCGCCAACCCGGTGGTTATAATGATGAGCGGACAAATTTCTGACTATCAGCTATCAGTGGAGTGAGCGCATGAAAGTACTCGTCGCAGTCAAGCGGGTGGTGGATTACAACGTGAAGGTGCGTGTCAAGGCCGACGGCACCGGCGTGGATCTGGCCAACGTCAAGATGAGCATGAACCCCTTCGACGAAATCGCCGTCGAAGAGGCCGTCCGCCTGAAGGAAGCAGGTGTTGTGACCGAAGTCATCGCCGTGTCGTGCGGCGTGGCCCAATGCCAGGAAACCCTGCGCACGGCCATGGCCATCGGTGCCGACCGTGGCATCCTGGTGGAGTCGAACGAAGACCTGCAGCCGCTGGCCGTGGCCAAGCTGCTCAAGGCGCTGATCGACAAGGAACAGCCGCAACTGGTGATCCTGGGCAAGCAGGCCATCGATGACGACTCGAACCAGACCGGCCAGATGGTGGCCGCGCTGGCAGGCCTGCCGCAGGCAACCTTCGCCTCGAAGGTGGTCGTGGCTGATGGCAAGGCATCGGTGACCCGTGAAGTCGACGGTGGCCTGGAAACCCTGTCGCTGAAGCTGCCGGCCGTGGTGACGACCGACCTGCGCTTGAACGAGCCGCGCTACGTCACGCTGCCGAACATCATGAAGGCCAAGAAGAAGCAGCTCGATACCGTCAAGCCGGAAGACCTCGGCGTGGACGTCAAGCCGCGCCTGTCGACCGTGAAGGTGGTCGAGCCTGCCAAGCGCAGCGCAGGTGTGATGGTGCCGGACGTTGCGACGCTGGTGCAGAAGCTGAAGAACGAAGCCAAGGTTATCTGAGCGCGGGGGAGATAGAACATGACTGCACTCGTCATTGCTGAACACGACAATCAATCGATCAAGGCCGCCACGCTGAACACCGTGACGGCAGCTGCCCAATGCGGCGGCGATGTCCACGTGCTGGTGGCTGGCGCCAACGCCGCTGCCGCTGCCGCCGCCGCCGCGAAGATCGCCGGCGTGTCGAAGGTGCTGCTGGCCGACGCCGCCTACTTCGGCGACGGCCTGGCCGAAAACATCGCCGAGCAAGCCCTGGCGATCGCCAACGACTACAGCCACATCCTGGCTCCGGCTACCCCGTACGGCAAGAACATCCTGCCGCGCGTGGCCGCCAAGCTGGACGTGGCCCAGATCTCGGAAATCTCGAAGGTCGACGCTCCGGATACGTTCGAGCGCCCGATCTACGCCGGTAACGCGATCGCGACCGTGAAGTCGTCGGACAAGATCAAGGTCATCACCGTGCGCGGCACCGCGTTTGACGCTGCTGCCGCCGAAGGCGGTTCGGCTGCTGTCGAGAACCTGCCGGCCGTGGCCGACGCAGGCGTGTCGCAATTCGTTTCGCGCGAAGTGGCCAAGAGCGACCGTCCGGAACTGACCGCCGCCAAGATCATCGTCTCCGGTGGCCGTGGCGTGGGTTCAGGCGAGAACTACACCAAGGTGCTGACGCCCCTGGCCGACAAGCTGGGTGCCGCGCTGGGCGCTTCGCGCGCTGCCGTGGACGCCGGCTTCGTGCCGAACGACTACCAGGTCGGCCAGACCGGCAAGATCGTCGCGCCGCAACTGTACATCGCCGTCGGTATCTCGGGCGCGATCCAGCACCTGGCCGGCATGAAGGACTCCAAGGTGATCGTCGCCATCAACAAGGACGCTGAAGCCCCGATCTTCTCGGTGGCTGACTACGGCCTGGTTGGTGACCTGAACACCGTGGTGCCGGAGCTGGTTGCGGCACTGGGCTGATCTATCGCCGGCCCTTGTGGCCGGCCCTGCAGAGATGCTGCATAAGCCGTTCCGGGCGTGTCCCGCGAACGGCTTTTTTATACACGATTGGAGACATCGATGACCTACCGCGCACCGCTCAAGGACATGCTGTTCGTGATGAACGAGCTGGCCGGACTGGACGCCGTGAGCCAGTTGCCTGGCTTTGAGGAAGCCACGCCGGAGACGGCGCAGGCCGTGCTGGAAGAGGCGGCCAAGTTCAATGAGCAGGTGGTGGCACCGCTGAACCGTGCGGGCGACCTGGACCCCAGCAGCTGGAAAGATGGCATGGTCACCACAACGCCTGGTTTCAAGGACGCATTCCGCCAGTTCGGCGAAGGCGGCTGGCAAGGCGTGCTGCATCCGCAGGAATTCGAGGGGCAGGGGCTGCCCAAGCTGATCGCCACGGCCTGCAACGAAATGCTCAACAGCGCGAATTTGTCGTTCGCGCTGTGCCCGTTGCTGACGGACGGCGCCATCGAGGCCCTGCTGACCGCCGGCTCTGACGAGCAGAAGGCTACCTTCCTGCCCAAGCTGATTTCCGGCGAGTGGACCGGCACCATGAACCTGACCGAGCCGCAGGCCGGTTCGGACCTGGCCGCGGTGCGCACGCGTGCCGAACCGCAGGGCGACGGTACGTACAAGGTATTCGGCACCAAGATCTTCATCACCTATGGCGAGCACGACATGGCGGACAACATCGTCCACCTCGTGCTGGCGCGTACGCCGAATGCGCCCGAAGGCGTGAAGGGCATCTCGCTGTTCATCGTGCCGAAGTTCATGGTCAATGCAGACGGCTCGCTCGGCGCGCGCAACGACGCGCATTGCGTGTCGATCGAGCACAAGCTGGGCATCAAGGCCAGCCCGACCGCGGTGCTACAGTTTGGCGACCACGGCGGTGCCATCGGTACGCTGGTGGGTGAAGAGAACCGCGGCCTCGAGTACATGTTCATCATGATGAACTCGGCGCGTTTCGCGGTCGGCATGCAGGGCATCGCGGTCTCCGAACGTGCTTACCAGCAGGCCGTGGCCTATGCGCGCGAACGCGTGCAAAGCCGCCCGGTCGACGGCTCGGCGCGCGAAGCGGTGACGATCATCCATCATCCCGACGTCAAGCGGATGCTGATGACGATGCGCGGCCTGATCGAAGGCGCGCGCTCGGTGGCCTACGTGGCGGCCGCTACCTGCGATGCCGCGCACAACCATGCGGACGAAGCCGTGCGCACGAAGAACCAGGCGCTCTACGAGTTCCTGGTGCCAATCGTGAAAGGCTGGAGCACGGAGCTTTCGATCGATGTGACGAGCCTGGGCGTGCAGGTGCATGGCGGCATGGGCTTCATCGAGGAAACCGGGGCGGCCCAGCACTACCGCGACGCACGCATCCTACCGATCTACGAAGGCACGACGGCCATCCAGGCCAATGACCTCGTCGGCCGCAAGACGGTGCGTGATGGCGGTGCCGTCGCGCGTGCCTTCTGCGCCAGCATTGCCGAAACCGAAGCGGCGCTCGGCAAGCATGGCGGTGCCGCGTTCACGGCCGTTCAGGCGCAACTGGCCAAGGGCCGTGCTGCGCTGGAAGCGGTTGTCGAGTTCGTGGTTGCCAATGCCAAGTCAGACCCGAACGCAGTGTTCGCCGGCAGCGTGCCATACCTGAAGCTGTGCGGCATCGTGTTCTCGGGCTGGCAGTTGGGCCGCGCGATGCTGGCGGCCGATGCAAAGCGCGCTGAAGATCCTGGCTTCCATGATGCCAAGATCGCGACGGCGCACTTCTTTGCGGAGCACATCCTGTCGCAGGCGTCCGCGCTGCGCGATGCCATCGTCGCGGGTGCCGCGCCGGTGAATGCTGTCTCGCCCGATCAGTTCTGATCCGGCGGTTCTCTGCAAATAAAAAGGGCGGCCCGTCGGGTCGCCCTTTTTGCTGGTGTGGCGCGCTGCGCCGAAGGTCAAGCCGTAGCGGGACGCGGGGCGCCCTGCATGCGCTGCGGCTTCAGGTAGCGCCCGACTGACAGGTCATCGGCGCGGATCGCGGGCGAGCGGCCCGATACCAGGTCGGACAGCAACTTGCCCGAGCCGCACGCCATGGTCCAGCCAAGGGTGCCGTGACCCGTGTTCAGCCACAGGCCGCGCACCTGAGTCGGGCCGACGATCGGTGTGCCGTCCGGCGTCATTGGGCGCAGGCCGGTCCAGAAGGTGGCCTCGCTGACGTCGCCGGCGCCCGGGAACAGGTCGGTCACGACGTGCTCGAGCGTGCGGCGCTTGGCCGGATCGAGCGAGCGGTCGTAGCCAACGATCTGCGCCATGCCGCCGACGCGAATGCGGTCCTCGAAACGCGTGATCGCCACCTTGTAGGTTTCGTCGAGCACGGTCGACACCGGGCTGCGCGCGGCGTCAGTCATCGGCACCGTGATTGAGAAGCCTTTGAGCGGATAGACCGGCAGGTTCGACATGCCATGCAGGAACGGCTTGACGAGCTGCGTCGACCAGCTGCCGAGTGCTACCACGACGAGGTCGGCCGCGATCGGCTCGCCGTCCACCACGGCGCCGGTTACGGCGTCGCCCTGGGTCATGAGGCTGTTGATCGAACGGTTGTACTGGAATTTCACGCCCAGCGCCTCGGCCATGGCTGCCAGCTGTCGGGTAAACAGCTGGCAGTCGCCGGTTTCATCGTTGGGCAGGCGCAGGCCTCCGGTCAGCTTGTGGCTGACGGCGGCCAGCGCCGGTTCGCTCGCGGCGAGTTCTTCGCGCGAAAGCAACTGGTAGGGCACGCCGGCTTCTTCAAGCACCGCGATGTCCTTGGCGGCGCCATCAAGCTGGTCCTGCGTGCGGAAAACTTGCAGCGTCCCGTGCTGGCGGCCTTCATACGCAATGCCGGTGTCGGCGCGCAGCGCCCGGATGCAGTCGCGGCTGTATTCGGCCAGACGGACCATGCGCTCCTTGTTGACCGCGTAGCGCTCGGCGCTGCAGTTCTGCAGCATTTGCCACATCCACTGCAACTGGAACAGGGTCCCGTCCGGGCGGATCGACAGTGGGGCATGTTCCTGGAACATCCACTTGATCGCCTTCAGAGGCACGCCAGGAGCCGCCCATGGCGACGCATAGCCGGGCGAGATCTGCCCGGCATTGGCAAAGCTGGTGCCAAGCGCGGGCCCCGCCTCGCGATCGACAACGGTCACTTCGTGACCGGCTTTGGCCAGATACCACGCACTGGTGACGCCGATAACGCCACTACCAAGTACGAGAACGCGCATGTTTCGGGGGCTCCTAACCAGGATGTCAGGGTATTGAAGGATTTGTCTCTATACTATTGAAACTAATCCAGTCATAGTTATTGAATTTCTCGGGAAAACAGGAATAAGTCATGAGAACGAGTCGCCAGCCCGTCCGCGCCCTTGACCGGCTCGACCGCAAGATCCTCGCGCTGCTGCAGGCTGACGGCCGGATGTCGATGAAGGACCTGGCCGAGGCAGTCGGGCTGACCATCACGCCATGCATCGAGCGCGTCAAGCGCATGGAGCGCGATGGTGTCATCATGGGCTACTACGCACGGCTCAATCCGACTCTGCTGGGCAGCGCGCTGCTGGTGTTTGTCGAGATCTCGCTGGGGAACAAGTCGGGCAATATGTTCGAGCAGTTCCGCCGCGAAGTGCTGCGGATTCCCGAAGTGCTCGAGTGCCACCTGGTGTCGGGCGATTTCGACTACCTGATCAAGGCGCGCATCCGGGAGATCGGCGAATACCGGCGGCTGCTCGGCGACATCCTGCTGCAGTTGCCCGGTGCGGCGCAGTCGAAGAGCTATGTGGTGATGGAAGAGATCAAGGAGACGCTGGCCATTTCCGTGGAGGAGAAGGCCCAGTCAGCCTGACGATGAGACGTTCCCCGCCGGATTCCGCCCCCGATACCCGCCGTGAGAGTCGACGCGAACGCGATGCCGATGACGTTGGCATCGCGGAAGGCACTCGTGCGCCCGTGGCACGCAAGGGGCGCGGCGCGGTCAGCAATATCCAGGGCCGATATGAACGCGATCAGCGCGAGCCGTTCGATGATGGCTGGTGCGCGGCCAGCTACGACGAGGGTGCCGAAACCGGTGATCCCGTTGAAGCTACCAGGCCAGTCATTCCAATCGTACCGGCCGACGCGGAGACGCCCCCGCCGCTGCGCACCGAAGTCACGATCGAGCGCGCACGGTCAATTCTTACGCGCAACGCGTCGCCGGATATCCCGTTCGACGTTTCGCTGAATCCATATCGCGGTTGCGAACACGGGTGCATTTACTGCTTTGCGCGGCCCACGCATGCCTACCTCGACCTCTCGCCGGGACTCGATTTCGAGACCCGGCTGTACGCCAAGACCAACGCCGCCGAACGGCTGCGGGAAGCGCTGATGCGGCCCTCCTACCGGTGTGAGACGATTGCACTGGGCGTCAATACCGACGCGTACCAGCCTATCGAGCGCGAGTATCGGGTGACGCGTGGGATCCTTGAAGTCTTGAGCGAGTGCAACCATCCTGTTGCCCTGATAACGAAATCGTCGCTGATCGAGCGCGACATCGACCTGCTCGCGCCGATGGCGTCCAAAGGGCTGGCCGTGGCCGCGGCGACGATCACCACACTCGATGCCGGTATCGCCCGTACGCTTGAGCCACGCGCGGCGACGCCATCGCGTCGGCTGCGCACCATCCGGACGTTGACGGAGGCGGGCATCCCGGTCGGCGTGAGCATTGCACCGGTGATCCCGTTCATCACCGAACCTGATCTGGAGCGCGTGCTCGAAGCCGCGCGCGAAGCCGGCGCGGTGTATGCGAATTACATCGTGCTGCGACTGCCCTGGGAAGTTCACCCGCTCTTCGAGGAGTGGTTGCAGGCCCATTTTCCGGACCGTGCAGAGCGGGTGATGAACCGTGTGCGCGACATGCGCGCGGGCAAGGCCTATGACGCGAGCTTTGCCACACGCATGCGCGGGACTGGGGTGTGGGCCGACCTGATGCGCCAGCGCTTCTATAAGGCGGCAGACCGGCTGGGATACCGTTACAACCGGTTCGAACTCGATACGTCGCGTTTCCGCGTGCCGCCCAGCTGGACGACCGTCGCGGACGACGACGCGCAAGGCACCTTGTTCTGACTGCTCGCGGCCGCTTCCTGGTCGCCGATCATGCTGCTTGCCAACTCCAGCGCGGCCCTCGCGCGGGCCGCGGGCAGGCCCGAAGACAGCGCCAGCCTGACGGCGATGGCCGCCAGGCGTCCTTCTTCATACGTAGGCATGTCAGTCTTGCTCCTTTGCACAGTCGGTGTCATGGCCGGCCGGGCTGGTTACCGCCAGAAGCCAGCGGGGTGCTTCCAGTATGGGCGATTTGCACGGAAGCGGAACCTGACATCGGCGGGGTTTGCGCGCGGACAAGTTGGAAGGGGATCGCACTGGACATTGCCAGAAGCGCCAGCGCCGTGTGGCGTGGCGTCTCAGGCGCGGTCCCGGTCCCAGTAGGGCGGATTGCCGAAGCGTGCCGCAAAGAAGTCGACGAAGGCTCGTGTCTTGGCGGGAACAAGATGGCGGCTCGGATAGACCGCCCAGATGGAAACGGCCGGCAGGACCGGATACTCGTCGAGCACGGTCACGAGTTGTCCGCTTCGCAGCAGGGCGCCCACATCCCAGGTCGACTTGAGCGCGATGCCCATGCCTGCCACCAGTGCATCGCGGATGACTTCGCCGTTGTCCACGCGCAGGTTGCCATGCACGGTGACCGCGGTTTCCCCGAGCGGCGTGTCGAAGCGCCAGGCGGACTGGTCGCCGAGAATGAGGCAATTGTGCGTGCGCAGGTCATCGGGATGCTTTGGGATGCCGTGCGCGGCGAGGTAAGAGGGCGCCGCACAGATCACCCGGCGGCTTGGCGCAAGCGCGCGGGCCACGAGCGAGGAGTCTGGCAAAGCGCCCATGCGCAACGCCACGTCGATGCCTGCGTCGACAAGCGGCACGACCTGATCGCTGAGGCGGAGGTCGAGCCGTATCTCAGGATACGTTTCGAGAAAAGCTGGAATGGCCGGCGACACATGCTGCCGCCCGAACGAAGCTGGCGCGGTGACGCGCAGCAACCCGTGCGGTGCCCGCGCCCCTTTGCCGACCGACTGTTCGGCGGCCTCGGCGGTGGCTAGCAGCTGCTGCGCGTGTTCGATGAAGCGCTCGCCATCGGCGGTCAGCGACAACCGGCGCGTGGTCCGGTGCAGCAGGCGTGTGCCGAGGGTTTGTTCGAGCCTGGCGAGGCGCGCGCTCGCCGTGGAGGTGGACAGTTGCAGGTCGCGCGCGGCGGCGGACAGGTTGCCCAGCGACGCCGCGCGCGTAAAGACCGCGACGTCGAGCAGGTCGAAGTACATGGCTGCCCGACGCCGCTGGAATGGCTACTGGGACAGCGCGCGTGCCGCTTCGACCTGCGACTCGAAGAAGGTCTGGAAGCTGATGGCCAGTCCGGCCATCAGCAGGCCCGTGCCGATCAGCAGCGACAGGATCACCAGGATCACCACGGGCCAGCCCGAACGCGTGGGCGGGCCACCCGGATTGAAGCGGGCATCCCATTTGTCATCGGGCCGCAGTCCAAAGACGATCGCGGCGAGGAACGCGCTAATCACCGACGCGCCGCCGGCCACGGCGAAGGTCCAGTTCAACGCGGGCGAGCCAGTCTCGGTCACCATCGAGGCAACACCGATCACGCCGGCCAGCGTGGACAGCAGATGAAGCCAGCCGTACTGGTCGCGCAGTCCGCCGAGGTAGAACCGGTGCGCACCGAGGCTGCCCAGCAGGAAGGCCAGCGCCACCGTCAGCAGCTTCGATCGGGACCGCGTGGAGGGCAGGGCGGTTGAACGGGATGCTTGGGACGCTTGGCTGGCTGCAGGCATGGGGCAACGTGGCGAAGGGTTGCCTGCGTACGCGCCGGCAACGATCAATGGGATTCGGCAGGCAGCAGGTGCCAGCCGGGACACATTGTACGACGCCGTCCCGACAGCTTGCGCGAAGGAGATTTACTGCGGAGGCCAGCTAACGCCAGCCGGAGGAGAAGAGGTGATGGAAGAGGTTGCTGGTGTGTTCGCTGATATGGGTTTCGCCATACAGGACCAGCGTCAATAACAGCATGAAAAGTAGCGATAGCGACAGTTGTCCGGCGTGCTCAGCCAGGTCGCTCAACAGGCGGGTCATGACAGGCCTCGGCAGTTTGCGGGGTTTTTGCTCTGGAGGCTGCGCCCGGCGGGTTTATCCCGGCCTGCAGGAGGTGCCGGGCAGAGGCAGGTCAGTTTGGTATGCCGTCTGCACAAGGCGGTACGCTGCAGGAATCCGCGCAGCGTCGGGCAGCAGCCTGTGCGCGCGTTGGGAGCGCACTCAGATAAAGACAGCGATATACGGGGCGAGTTCCGGAGCGCTCAGCGGCCACCGTCGCGGCCGCGTGCCTGCCAGCCCGGTCCGACGCTGGTCGGCCGGTTGTCATTGCGGTTGGCGTCGCTTTGGCTGGTGCGTTCGGTCTGGCGCGGACGGTTTTCGTCGCGGGCGTTCGGCCCGCTGGGCCCGTTCGGCCGACCGCTCAGCCGGTCATCGGCCCGCGCCCGCGCCTCCATGCGATCGATCTGTGCCTGCACGTGGTCGCGGCTCTCGGCACGTACGCTGGCCATCTGCCAGCCTCCTGCGGCTTGGACACGCGGGCCGCGGGCCTCGGCATTCACGCGAGGCCAGAACGTGACTTGTGCATGGCTTGCGGCGACGGCGCCGATCAAGCCCGCAGCTGCGAGGATGCCAGCCACCAAGTCGCGCAGGAGTGAGCGGGTGAACATGCGGAATCCCAGGGTCCTGACGCGCAGCGTAGTAGTTTCAAAGTTGGGTTCATGGTACGCATGGGGCATCGGCGCGCCTATGCCAATCGCGTTACCGGTGTAACGGATTGTTTCGCCGGTTTTTACGGGCCCTGCAGCGGGTTTCAGGGCGCGTAGCGTATCCGGTAAACGGCGCCGGCAAGGTCGTCGCTGACAAGCAGCGAACCATCCGGAGCGACCAGTACATCGACCGGTCGGCCCCATGGCGTGCCATGCTGGAGCCAGCCTTGTGCAAAGACATCCTGGTGCACGGCTTTGCCGTCGGCATCCAGTGTCACACGCACGATGCGGTAACCGACGCGCTCGCTACGATTCCAGCTGCCGTGTTCGGCAATGAAGACGTTGTTGCGATACTGGGCCGGAAACTGCGTGCCGGTATAGAAGCGCATGCCGAGCGCCGCAACGTGCGCGCCGAGCTTGGCGACAGGCGGGACGAACTCGGAACATGCGCGTCGCTTGCCGAACTCGGGGTCGGGGATGGTTCCCGCATGGCAGAACGGATAGCCGAAATGCTGGCCGGCCTGCGTGACGCGGTTCAGTTCGTCGTCGGGCTGGTCGTCGCCGAGATAGTCGCGACCGTTGTCGGCGAACCACAGTTCGTGCGTCCCGGGATGCCAGTCGAAACCCACCGAGTTGCGCACGCCGCGGGCCACCACCTGCAGGTCGGAGCCATCGGGCTTCATCTTCATGATGTTGGCGTAGCGGTTCTCGTCCGGCGCGCAGATATTGCACGGCGCACCGACCGGTACATAGAGGAAGCCGTCGGGGCCGAACGCGATGAATTTCCAGCCGTGGCCCGTTTCTTTGGGGAACCGGTCCGTGACGACGACTGGTGCAGGAGGGTTGTCCAGCCGGGCTTCGATGTCATCGAGGCGGACGATGCGGGAGGTTGACGACGCGTAGAGGCTGCCTTCGCGGAATGCCACGCCGACCGGCATGCTAAGGCCGGTAGCTACGACGCGTACCGACGGCTTGCCGTCGAGCGCAGCCGGTAACGCATAAACTTTACCTGCGGAACTGGAGCCGACGAATAACGTGCCGGAAGGTGTCATCGCCATGCCGCGAGCATTGGGCACGGCATCACTGACAACTTCGATGCGGAAGCCAGGGGGCACCTGGATCTGCTCCAGCGGCAGTGCTGCACGGCTCTCGCCGGTGCCGGCCCCAAGAACCATGCTGACCAGCGCCGCAACGCGCGCAGTGCGTTCGATCAAGTGCCGGACGATTCCCATGGAGTGCCCCCAGTCGCCGATTTCGCCACGATGCGCGCGCCCGAACATCGCGTCAACCACCTAAGTGTTTGTTTGACCACGGTAATTGGGCTATACTCTTGCGTTTCGTGTTCGAACACCAAGTTTTCTGAGGAATCATCTCATGGTCGTCATCCGTCTGGCTCGCGGCGGCAGCAAGAAGCGCCCGTTCTTCAACATCGTCGCCACCGATTCGCGCAACCGTCGCGATGGCCGCTTCATCGAGCGCGTTGGCTTCTACAACCCGCTGGCTTCGGAAGGCGAAGAAGGTCTGCGCGTTGTGGCTGACCGTCTGGCCTACTGGCAAGGCGTCGGCGCACAACTGTCGCCGACCGTTGCTCGCCTGGTCAAGCAGAACGCCGCCAAGGCCGCTGCCTGATAGCAGTCTGTTACGCGCTCCCTGGTGGGGCGCGTTTTCATTGCACACGTGACTGAACGAAAGCAGGGCGCCGCTGCGCCGAGGCCATTGAACCGGCCCCAAGGCGAGTCGCCGAAGGCGACCAAGCTGCCGGCGACGCTCTTGTATGCCGATCCGCTGCCAGATGATCTGGTGGAGGTGGGCTATGTCGGTGCTGCCTACGGCATCCGTGGCTGGATCAAGGTCGAGCCGCATGCCAACGATGCATCCGCATTGCTGCATGCGCGCCGGTGGTGGCTGCTCACGCCGCCGCAGGCTGGCCTTGTCGCCACCGCGGAAGCATCTCGCGCGCAGGCGGTCTGCGTCCGGGTTGCGCAATCGCGCGAGCACAGTGGAACTGTGGTTGCGCAGGCGACCGGCGTATCGGACCGCAATCTGGCCGAGGCGCTCAAGGGCCGTCGCGTGTGGATCCGGCGTGCGGACTTTCCCGCGCCGGAAGAGAATGAGTTTTACTGGGTAGACCTGATCGGCTGCGCCGTCAGCAACGAGCAAGGCGAGTTGCTTGGCGAGGTGTCCGGTCTGATCGATAACGGGGCTCACCAGATCCTGCAGGTGGCTTACGCATTGCCCGACGGCAAGGCCGGTGAACGGCTGGTTCCGTTTGTCGATGCGTTCCTGCGCACGGTCGACACCGCGGGCAAGCGCATCGTGGTGGACTGGGGGCTCGACTACTGAATTGCCGAAGCCGGCAGTTCGGACGGGGAGGGCGGATGCAGTTCGATGTAATCACGCTGTTTCCCGAAATGTTTCGCGCGCTGACCGACTGGGGTATCACCAGCCGGGCAGCCAAGCAGCAGCGGTATGCCCTGCGCACGTGGAATCCACGCGATTTCACCACGGACAACTACCGCACGATCGATGATCGTCCGTATGGTGGTGGTCCCGGCATGGTCATGCTGCCCAGGCCACTGGACGATGCGATCGATGCCGCTTCGGCGGCGCAGTCGCAGGCCGGCGTAGATACGCCGCATGTGGTGCTGATGTCGCCACAGGGCGCGACGCTGACGCACGAGAAGGTCATGTCGCTCGCGCAGCGGCCGGGTCTGGTGCTGTTATGTGGCCGCTATGAGGCCATCGACCAGCGCCTGATCGACCGTCGCGTGCATGAGGAAATCAGCCTTGGCGATTTCGTGCTGTCCGGCGGCGAATTGCCGGCCATGGCGCTGATCGATGCAGTAGTGCGCCACTTGCCCGGTGTGCTGGGCGATGCGCAGTCGGCAGTGCAAGACAGTTTCGTCAACGGGTTGCTTGATTGTCCGCATTACACGCGGCCCGAAGAGTACGAGGGTGTGCGGGTACCCGAGATCCTGCTCGGTGGCCATCATGCCGAGATTGAAAAGTGGCGGCGCCAGCAGGCGTTGGCCAATACTGCGAGAAAGCGCCCCGATCTGATCGAAGCGGCTCGCAAGCAAGGTTTGCTGACACGTGCCGACGAGAAATTCTTGTCGGAATGGTTGGTGAAAGAAGGGCGGGAGATGTCTCCCGCCAGGTAAAACCCCATCCTCTGCCGGGGCCCGGGCAATGCCTGGGGCATACAACGCTGGCACGATGGTTACGGAGAAAAAACGATGAACATCATCGAGCAGATCGAGAAGGAAGAGATCGCGCGTCTGACCGCGAACAAGACCATCCCCGCATTCGCACCTGGCGACACCGTGATCGTCAACGTGAACGTGGTGGAAGGCAACCGCAAGCGCGTGCAGGCTTACGAAGGCGTGGTGATCGCCAAGCGTAACCGTGGCCTGAATTCGTCCTTCATCGTGCGCAAGATCTCGTCGGGTGAAGGCGTGGAACGTACGTTCCAGCTGTACTCGCCGCTGATCGCCGGCATCGAAGTAAAGCGTCGCGGCGACGTGCGTCGTGCGAAGCTGTACTACCTGCGCGAGCGCTCGGGCAAGTCCGCACGTATCAAGGAAAAGCTGGTTTCGAAGGCAGCCAAGGCTGCTCAGTAAGCCGGATATGCCGGCCGGTTCTACCGGCCGGATGTTTCCTCAGGAAGGGCACCGCAAGGTGCCCTTTTTGCGTTTTGGCAACTGTGCAGGATTGCTGCGCTGCCGGAATGCGGGCATCTGTCATACTTGAGCCTGTTATGCGCCCCGCCTTTGATCCCGAATCTCTCCCGGTCGTCGATACCGACACGCAACGCCCAGCCCTGAGCGCGCCGCGTCTGCAGTCGGAATTCATCCGCCACCGGCTGCAGGTGCCGCCCGCCTGGGCACCCGAACTTACCGACGAATCACGCGTCTACGACCGCAGCCGCGGCTTGCGCGATGCCGCGGTGCTGGTGCCGATCGTCGAGCGCCGCGATGGCCTGACCATACTGCTCACCGAACGCAATGCCAACCTGAGCGCGCACGCAGGACAGATCAGCTTCCCGGGCGGTCGCCAGGAAAGCTATGACGTGAACCGAATCGATACGGCCTTGCGGGAAACCGAGGAGGAGGTAGGCCTGGCGCGGGACTACGTGGAAGTGCTGGGCGCGTTGCCGGACTACATCACAGGCACCGGCTTTCATGTCAGTCCGGTAGTAGGACTCGTACGCGATGGTTTCACGCTGCGGCCGGATGCCTCAGAGGTGGCCGATGTTTTTGAAGTGCCGCTGGCCTTCCTGATGAATCCTTCGCACCATGAGCGGCGGCTGTTCCGCTGGGTCGATGGCGAACGGATGTTCTACGCGATGCCGTTCCCGCGCGAAGGTGGTGGCCATCGCTTTATCTGGGGTGCGACGGCGGGCATGCTGCGTAACCTCTACCACCTGCTCGCCGCATAACCCTCGGGTAATCAGGCCGCTGCCTGATCGTGCCGCCCGACGCAATGCGGGCAGCTCTTGCCGACCACGTAGTGCGGGCTTTGCTGCTCTTCGGCCGTCACCACGGCGCGGCAGGCGAAGCACTGCTTCGGGCCGGCGGGTTCGAGGTTCGGATTGAGTGCCGTGCGATAGTCGAAAACAAAGCAATCGCCGCGGTAATGATCGCCGCCGACTTCCTCGAAATACTTGAGGATGCCGCCTTCAAGCTGGTAGACGTGGCCGATGCCGACTTCCTGCATGTGGATCGCGGCCTTCTCGCAGCGGATGCCGCCCGTGCAGAACGACACCACGGTCTTGCCCTCGAATTCCGCCTTGCGGGCTTCGATCACGTCGGGAAATTCGCTGAACTTCGTGAGGTTGTACTCGACCACGTTGTCGAACGTCCCGACCGCCACTTCGAAATCGTTACGCGTATCGAGCATCACCACGGGGCGACCTTCATCGTCGTGTCCCTGGTCGAGCCAGCGCTTGAGATCCACCGGCCGCACCGACGGCGCGCGCCCTTCCTCGGGACGGATCAGCGGGCGCTTCATCGTGATGATTTCCTTCTTCGCGCGCACCAGCATGCGCTTGAAGGGCTGGTTGTCCGACAGGCTTTCCTTCGGCGCGATATCTGCGAAGCGCGTATCGGCGTGCAGCCATGCCATGAAACCGTCGATGGATTCGCGCGGGCCGGCCAGGAACATGTTGATACCTTCCGGCGCGAGCAGGATGGTGCCCTTCAGCTCGAGATCCTCGCAGCGCGAGCGCATTTCCGGCCGCAACGTCTCGATGTCGTTGAGTGAGACGAACTTGTAAGCGGAGATGTTGACGATCTGCATGAGAAGGGCCGCGCTGCCGACACGCGCGCAAGCGCGTGATAACTGCCTGATTGGAAAGGCGAAATTATAGCGCGTCGGGCTGCAGCCGGCCCGCATTTCCCACCACGCTCGTCAGCTATCGCGGTGCGTCAGCGATGTGCGATAACCGGGCCGCCACCATGTCGAGCCGCTACAATGTCGCGCATGTCTGCCCCCCGTTTCGTACACCTCCGCGTCCATTCCGAGTATTCCGTCGTCGACGGCATTGTCCGCCTGGATGATGCCGTCAAGGCTGCGGCGTCCGATGGCATGGGCGCGCTCGCCCTGACCGACCTCGCCAACGCCTTCGGCCTGATCCGCTTCTACAAGGAAGCGCGTGGCGGCGGCGTCAAGCCCGTGGTCGGCGCCGACGTCTGGCTCGCCAACGAAGACGACCGCGACAAGCCCGCGCGGCTGCTGCTGCTCGTGCAGGACCGCGTCGGCTACCTGAACCTTTGCACGCTCTTGTCGCGCGCGTGGCTGACGAACCAGCATCGCGGCCGTGCCGAGATCGAGCCTGGCTGGTTCGAGGAGCCAGGCGAGGGCGGACAGCCGCTGGCAACGGGGCTGATTGCGCTGTCCGGTGCGATGGGCGGCGACGTCGGCATGGCGCTCGCCAACGGCAACGTCGACGCGGCCCGCCGCGCCGCCGCGCACTGGGCGGCCGTGTTCCCGCAGCGCTTCTACATTGAACTGCAGCGCGCCGGCCATCCCGGCACGGACGCCTACGTGCAACAGGCCGTGCACCTGGCGGCCGAGATGCAGCTGCCAGTGGTGGCCACGCACCCGGTGCAGTTCATGACACCGGACGACTTCACCGCGCATGAAGCGCGCGTGTGCATCGCCGAAGGCGAACTGCTGGCGAACCCGCGCCGCACGCGCCGTTTCACCACGGACCAGTATTTCAAAACGCAGGACGAGATGTGCGCGCTGTTCGCCGACATTCCGTCCGCGCTGCAGAACGCCGTCGAGATCGCGCGCCGCTGCAACCTGACGCTGGAACTTGGCAAGCCGCGCCTGCCGCTGTTCCCGACGCCGGACGGCATGTCGCTCGACGACTACCTGGTCTTCATGGCCAAGGATGGTCTCGAGAAGCGCTTGTCGGTGCTGTTTCCCAATGAGGCGGAGCGCGAGGCGAAGCGGCCCGAATATTACGCACGGCTGGAATTCGAGACCGGCACCATCATCAAGATGGGCTTTCCGGGCTACTTCCTGATCGTGGCGGACTTTATCAACTGGGCCAAGAACAACGGCGTGCCGGTCGGTCCGGGCCGGGGCTCGGGTGCCGGTTCGCTGGTGGCCTATGCGCTCGGCATTACCGATCTCGATCCGCTCAAGTACGCGCTGCTGTTCGAGCGTTTCCTGAACCCGGAACGGGTCTCGATGCCCGACTTCGATATCGACTTCTGCCAGCACGGACGCGATCGCGTGATCACGTACGTGAAAGAGAAGTACGGCAAGGACGCGGTGTCGCAGATCGCCACGTTCGGCACGATGGCGGCCAAGGCCGCGGTGCGCGACGTGGGCCGCGTGCTTGACCTCGGCTATGGCTTCGTCGACGGCATCGCCAAGCTGATCCCGTTCAAGCCCGGCAAGCTCGTCACGATCGAAGAGGCCAAGAAGGAAGAGCCGCTGCTGACCGAGCGCGAGAACAACGAGGAAGAGGTGCGCCAGCTGCTGGAGCTGGCGCAGCGCGTCGAAGGCATGACGCGTAACGTCGGCATGCACGCCGGCGGCGTGCTGATCGCGCCGGGCCGCCTGACCGACTTCTGCCCGCTGTACACGCAGGGCGGTCAGAACGACGGCATGAGCGGCGTCGTCAGCCAGTATGACAAGGACGACGTGGAAGCCGCCGGCCTGGTCAAGTTCGACTTCTTGGGCCTGACCACGCTGACCATCCTCGACTGGGCCGAGCGCTATATCCGCCGGCTGGACCCGAGCAAGGCTGACTGGAACTGCAGCCATATCCCGCTCGACGACGGCCCTGCGTTCGACATCCTGAAGACGGCCAACACGGTCGCCGTGTTCCAGCTGGAAAGTCGCGGCATGCAGGGCATGCTGAAGGACGCCAAGCCTGACCGCTTCGAGGACATCATCGCGCTGGTGGCGCTCTACCGCCCGGGCCCGATGGACCTGATCCCGAGCTTCTGCGCGCGCAAGCACGGCCGCGAAAAGGTCGAGTACCCGGATCCGCGCGTCGAACCTGTCCTGAAAGAGACCTACGGCATCATGGTCTACCAGGAGCAGGTGATGCAGATGGCGCAGATCATCGGCGGTTACTCGCTCGGTGGCGCCGACCTGTTGCGCCGCGCCATGGGCAAGAAGAAGCCCGAGGAAATGGCGCAGCATCGCGTGATGTTCCGCGAAGGCGCCGACAAGAACGGGCTCAATGCCGAGCAGGCCGACGACATTTTCGACCTGATGGAGAAGTTCGCGGGCTACGGCTTCAACAAGTCGCACGCGGCCGCGTACGCGCTGCTCGCGTACTACACCGCGTGGCTCAAGGCCCATCACCCGGCCGAATTCATGGCAGCCAACATGTCGCTCGCCATGGACGACACCGACAAGGTCAAGATCCTCTACGAGGACTGCAAGCTCAACAAGATCGCGGTGCTGCCGCCGGACGTCAACGCGAGCGAATACCGCTTTGCGCCGACCGATGCGAAGACCATCCGCTACGGTCTCGGCGGCATCAAGGGCTCGGGCCAGGGCGCGATTGAGGACATTCTGCGCGCACGCGAAGAACGGCCGTTCAAGGACCTGTTCGATTTCTGCGAGCGTGTCGATCGCCGCCAGGTGAACCGCCGCACGATCGAGGCGCTGATCCGCGCCGGCGCGTTCGACAGCCTGAACAACAACCGTGCGCAACTGCTGGCGTCGGTGTCGATCGCCATGGAAGCGGCGGACCAGAAGGCAGAGTCGGCCAACCAGGTGTCGTTGTTCGACCTGATGGACGACGCCGGCGAAGCCCACCGCCCCGAACTGATCGACGAACCGGCCTGGACCCCGAAGCGCACGCTGCAGGAAGAAAAGCAGGCGCTCGGCTACTACTTCTCGGGCCACCTGTTCGACGCGTGCCGCGATGAAGTGCGCCGGTTCGTGAAAAGCACGCTGGCCGGGCTCGAGAAGGAAGTGCAGGGCAATGGCGGCGGTTTCGGCCGCGACGTGCGCGGCAAGACCATCGCGGGCGTAATCGCCGGCGTGCGCACGCAGATGACGCAGCGCGGCAAGATGATCATCGTGCAGCTCGACGATGGCACCGGCGTGGTCGAGATGACTGTCTTCAACGAACTGTTCGATGCCAACCGGCATATGTTCCGCGAGGACGAGTTGCTGATCGCGACGGGCAACGCACGGCACGATACCTTCACCGGCGGCGTGCGCTTCACGGCGGAGTCAGTGATGGACCTGGCAATGGCGCGCAGCGCGTATGCCAGTGCGCTGAGCATTGCGCTCGCGCCGGAAGATTCGACCATGGACCGCCTGCGTACCGTGCTTACGCAGTACCGTGCCAAGCCGCGCGACGCTGGGCCAGCAGGCCTTGGCCTGCTGGTGCGCTACCGCAACCCGAGCGCCGCGTGCGAAATCCATCTCGGCCCGAACTGGCGCGTGGAGCCGGACGAGGCGCTGCTCGGCGAACTGCGGCAGTGGCTCGGCAACGACGCCGTCGAGCTGATGTATTGAGGCCGAACGTGGCGCCAACGTACGGCGCCACGGTGCTTTCTACGCATTCCGGCACGCCTGCCGCGCCGGAGAGTGCGGTGGCGAATGCGGTTACAATGGCTGCGTTTTTTGCGCCCCATTGTGGCGCTTCCGCCATGCGGGACAGCCTATTCCGGTAACCCATTGGCGATTCTCGTGCCACCCGCCCCCGGGTGCGCGTCGCATCTTTCACATTAAGGGCGGTAGTGAGTAATCCAGCTAAGTCCGAACAATCGGCCGGACACGACGTAAAGGTGGGCAAGCGCCTGATGGGCTATCTGCGGCCCGAACTGCGCATCTTCATTGCCGCCATCCTGGCCATGGCCGTGGTCGCGGCCAGCGAAGGCGTGATCCCGAAGGTCGTCAACGACCTGCTCGACAAGGGCTTTGGCGGCGAGTACGCCGGCAAGCTGTGGCATGTCCCGGCGATCCTGACTGGCGTGGCGCTGATCCGCGGCGTGGCGCAGTTCGCGTCGGGTTACCTGCTGAGCCTGATTTCGAACCGCGTGCTGCTGAAGATGCGCATGCAGATGTTCGACCGCATGCTGCATGCGCCGGCGCACTTCTATCACCGCAATACCGCGGCGTCGCTGATCAACGCCGTGATCTTCGAAGTCAACCAGGTGCTGTCGATCCTGACGAGCGTATTCATCACGCTGGTGCGGGATTCGCTGACCGTCGTCGCCCTGCTGATCTACCTGTTCTACACGAACTGGCGCCTGACGCTGATCGTGTCGGTGATCCTGCCCGTGATCGGCTACCTGATGTCGAAGATCAACCGGCGGCTGCGCCGCCTCAATCGCGATCACCAGACGCTGACCAACAGCGCCGCATACGTCGTCGAAGAGGCAGCCGGTGGCTACAAGGTCGTGAAGCTGCACGGCGGCGAAGCCTACGAGATGAACCGCTTCCGCAACATGGCGGACCGCCTCAAGAACTACTCGATGCGCATGGCGGTTGCCGGTGGCCTGAACCAGCCTGTGACGGCATTCCTGGCCGCGCTCGCGCTGTCGGTCATCATCACCATCGCCATGATCCAGGCGCAGGGCAACCAGACGACGATCGGCGGCTTCACCGGCTTCGTGATGGCCATGCTGCTGCTGATCTCGCCGCTCAAGCACCTGACCGACATCAACCAGCCGCTCACGCGTGGCCTGACCGCGGCCGAGCTGATCTTCCGGCTGATCGACGAGCCGGTCGAGCCGCAGGACGGCGGCGTGCGCCTCGAACGCGCCAAGGGCGACCTCGTGTTCGAGCGCGTGGGCTTCCGCTATGGCGAAGGCACGCGGCCGGCGCTGGAGGGCGTCGATATCCGGGTACCCGCCGGCGAGGTCGTGGCGCTGGTCGGTCCGTCGGGCAGCGGCAAGACCACGCTGGTCAACCTGGTGCCGCGCTTCTTCGATCCGACCGACGGCCGCATCCTGCTGGACGGCCATGCTATCGGCGATATCGCGCTGCGCGAACTGCGCAATCAGATCGCCTTCGTGAGCCAGGACGTGGTGTTGTTCAACGACACCGTTGCCGCCAACGTGGCCTACGGCGCCCGTTCGGAAGAAGAGATCGACATGGCGCGCGTGGAGCGTGCGCTGCAGGCTGCCTATCTGACCGATGTGGTGAAGAACCTGCCCGAAGGCGTCAACACGAATATCGGCGACAACGGCATGAAGCTTTCGGGCGGCCAGCGCCAGCGCCTGGCCATTGCGCGCGCGATCTACAAGGATGCGCCGATCCTGATCCTTGATGAGGCGACTTCGGCGCTCGATTCGGAATCCGAACGCCAGGTGCAGGCCGCCCTTGAAGCACTGATGGTTGGCCGCACGACGCTGGTGATCGCGCACCGCCTGTCGACGATCGAGAACGCCGACCGTATCGTCGTGCTCGACCATGGCCGCGTGGCGGAGCATGGCACCCACGAAGAGCTGCTGGCCGCCAACGGTCTGTACGCCGGGCTGCACCGGATCCAGTTCGCCACGCACTGATTCTTCTGGCCGGGCGGCTGCCCGGCTCGCGCGTTGCGCCTTCGTTACAATGGGGCGACAACAACGACGTGAGTGAGACAGCCATGACCCGCCCGGCCCATCCCATCAGCCGTTACCCTGTTCCCGAACTGGCGGCGCTGCCCGACGACATCCGGCAGCGCATCCTGGAAGTCCAGGACAAGGCCGGCTTCGTGCCCAACGTCTTCCTGACGCTGGCTCATCGTCCTGACGAGTTCCGTGCGTTCTTTGCGTATCACGACGCGCTGATGCTCAAGGATGGTGGCCTGACCAAGGGTGAACGCGAGATGATCGTGGTCGCCACATCGGCGGCCAATCAGTGCCTGTATTGCGTGGTCGCGCATGGCGCGATCCTGCGCATCTACGAAAAGAAGCCGCTGGTCGCCGACCAGGTCGCGGTGAACTACCTGAAAGCCGATATCCCGCCGCGCCAGCGCGCCATGCTCGATTTCGCACTCAAGGTCTGCAAGGCCTCGCACGAGGTCAACGAGGCGGATTTCGAGGCGCTGCGCGAGCACGGCTTCACCGACGAAGATGCGTGGGACATCGCCGCCATCACGGCTTTCTTCGGCTTGTCGAACCGGATGGCCAATACCATCGGCATGCGCCCGAACGACGAGTTCTTCCTGATGGGCCGCGTGCCCAAGAGCAAGTAAGTGCGTCCTTTCCCGCCGAGGTGCGCAATCAGCGGATCTCGGCGCAGTCTCCGTTCCTCGGATTGAACAGGACCGGCCACGCCTGCTCATAGATGCCCGGCGTGCAGCGCTGCTGGCAATTGGCGTGCGCTAGCGTCACGCGTCGCGGGTCCTGCCAGATCAGCAGTTTGCATTGCGTGCCGTCGGTCGCTTCCAGCACGATGTGCGGCGTCTTCTGGACTTGCTTGAAGTCCGCCAGGTCGAACTGGCACGTACCGCGCTTCGATACCCACAGCTTCCACTTCAGGCTCTTCACGTCATTCGAGACCACACGCATCACGGCGTCTTCGCGGAAGCCATCATCCTCGGTCCGCCGGCATGTGCCGGCGAGGCTGATATCGTGCGCGGCGATCGGTGTGGGGCGGGGCTGTTCGGCGGGCTTTGCTGCAGTTGATGCTGGCGGCGGTGGCGGGGGGGCCTTACGGGCGATCGGCAACTGCTCGCAGGCAGTGCACAGGAGCATGGCCATCAAACAGGGGGCCAGGTTCGCGGCTTTCATGCGGGTACCTCACTACGGAACGCCTGCGGCATGCGAACTGCCGGACCGGGGGGCTTGCGGATCGGATGGCGTTTACTGAGTTATAGCGGATCGCCAAAAACGTGTGGGGCGGCGGAGCCGTTGCGCGCATAGGTGGAAATACTAACCCTCGGGTCATGCGGAGTTCGTGGCCTTGGCGCATCGCCAGACATCGTAAGGCTTGGCAGAGGTTACTGAAAACTGGCGGAATTTCAGTAACAAAGCCTTTAAGGTGGCCGATACGATAGTCACTGTTGCCGGATCCGGATGAATTGTCAGTCAATTGTCCGGTGATCTGGCTACTGCGCGCTTCGCGGCGCTTTTCCGGCTATCCCGACAAAGACATGCCACGCCCCATCTCCGTCACTATTCACCGCGCTGCGCTCGCAAACAATCTGGCCGTTGCGCGGCGTCTCGCTCCCGCCTCGAAAGTCTGGGCCGTCGTCAAGGCCAATGCCTATGGGCACGGCATCGCCCGAGTCTACCCGGCCCTCGCGTCCGCGGACGGTTTCGCCTTACTGGATCTGCATGAGGCGGTGCAATTGCGCGAACTCGGCTGGACCGGACCGATCCTGCTGCTCGAGGGCTTCTTCGACGAAAGCGACATCGCGTTACTCGCTTCTTTGCGCCTGACCACGGCGGTGCATGGCGAGGAGCAGCTGCGGATGCTAGAGATCGCGTCGCGCGATGGCCGGCTGCCGCCACGGTCGATCGATATCTGCCTGAAGCTGAATTCAGGCATGAATCGACTTGGCTTTAGTCCCGAGAGTTACGGCGCGGCCTGGCGCCGCCTGCGCGATGTCGCGGCAGTGAAGTCGGTGACCCACATGAGCCACTTCTCGGACGCTGATACGCAGAAGGGGGTCGCCGAACAGGCGGCGATATTCCGTGCCGTTACACGTGGTCTGCCCGGTCAGATATCCATTGCCAATTCGGCGACCACCATGCGGCACGCGGATTGCCACGCCGATTGGGTGCGCGCCGGGATCATGCTATACGGCGCCGCGCCATCGGGCTGCGCGGCAGACCTGAGCGGCACCGGACTGCAGGCCGCTCAGACGCTCACGAGTCGCATACTCGGCGTGCAGGACCTGCTGCCCGGCCAATCGGTCGGCTATGGATCGCACTACGTGGCGACGCGCCGCCAGCGCATCGGCATTGTCGCGTGCGGCTATGCCGACGGTTATCCGCGTACAAGTTCGTCGCATGCGGATCACTTTGCGCCCGTTCGTGTGGGCGACCGGCTCACGCGCACGGTCGGGCGCGTATCGATGGACATGCTGGCCGTCGATCTCAGCGAGTGTCCTGAAGCCAACGTTGGCTCGCCGGTCGAACTCTGGGGGCGGCATGTTCCGATCGACGATGTTGCCGCGGCGGCGGGGACGATCGGGTATGAGCTGATGTGCGCGGTAGCGCCGCGTGTGCCGGTGGTCGTAGCGGACTGAAGGAGCGCGCGGAGGGGCAGAGGGCTACATCAGGATGATGTCGTACTGCTCCTGATGGAACGTAGATTCCACCTGCAGCGAAATCGGCTTGCCGATGAAGTCCCCTAGCATCGCAAGGTGCTGGCTTTCCTCTTCGAGGAACAGGTCGATGACTTCCTGCGACGCCAGAATGCGGAACTCGCGCGGATTGAACTGGCGCGATTCGCGCATGATCTCGCGCAGGATGTCGTAGCACACCGTGCGCGGCGTCTTGACCTGGCCCTTGCCCTGGCACACCGGACATTGCTCGCACAGCACGTGCGCGAGGGACTCGCGCGTGCGCTTGCGTGTCATCTCGACCAGGCCGAGCTGCGAGAAGTTATTGACCGTGATGCGCGTGCGGTCGCGCGACAGCGCGCGCTTGAGTTCCGACAGCACCGCTTCGCGGTGCTCGACATTCTCCATGTCGATGAAGTCGATGATGATGATGCCGCCGAGGTTGCGCAGCCGCAGCTGGCGTGCGATGGTGTGCGCGGCTTCGAGGTTGGTCTTGAAGATCGTGTCGTCGAAGTTGCGCGCACCGACGTAGCCGCCGGTGTTGACGTCGATCGTCGTCATCGCCTCGGTCTGGTCGATCATCAGGTACCCGCCCGACTTCAGATCGACTCGCCGCGACAGCGCTTTCTCGATCTCGGCGTCGATATTGAACAGGTCGAAGATCGGCCGCTCGCCGGTGTAGTGCGACAGCCGCGCCAGCACGGCCGGCGTGTATTCCTGCGCGAATTCCACGAGCCGCTGGTAGTTCTCGCGCGAGTCGATCTGAATCACGCCGGTGGCGTCGTTGATGAAGTCGCGCAGCACGCGCTGGGCCAGGTCCAGGTCCTGATAGAGCAGACTAGGCGCGGGCTGCGTGGTCGCGTTCTGGCGGATCGTCGCCCAGATCTTGCGCAGGTAGGCGATGTCGTTGCCGAGTTCTTCGTCGCTCGCTTCCTCGGCGATCGTGCGCACGATGAAGCCACCGCGCTCGTCCGCCGGCACCAGGCCCTGCACGCGGCTGCGCAGCGCCTCGCGGTCGACCTCGCCTTCAATGCGCTGCGAAATGCCGATATGCGGATCCTGCGGCAGATAGACGAGCGTGCGCCCGGCGATGCTGACCTGCGTGGACAGGCGCGCGCCCTTGGTGCCGATCGGATCCTTGATGACCTGCACCATCAGCGCCTGGCCTTCGAACAGGGTCTTTTCGATGGCGAGCTGGGTGCCGTTCTTGTCGGGATCGCGCGGATGCCAGATGTCGGCGACGTGCAGGAACGCGGCCCGTTCGAGGCCAATGTCGATGAACGCGGACTGCATGCCGGGCAGCACGCGCACGACTTTGCCCAGGTAGATGTTCCCGACTAGCCCGCGCGTCAGCGTGCGTTCGACATGCAATTCCTGGACAGCGGCCTGCTGCACGATGGCAACGCGCGTCTCTTGGGGCGTGATGTTGACGAGGATGTCTTCAGTCATGGCAGATGAAACGCGTTGCCGGTGTACCGGCGATGTATTGTGTGCCCCGGCTGGCCGGCCTCGGGACGTGCCGTTCAGAACCGCAGGCGGGCCTGTCTGAGTAACGCAGCCGTCTCAAACAGGGGCAGTCCCATGATACCTGAATAGCTGCCTTCAATCCGCTCGACGAACTCGGCAGCGCGGCCCTGGATGCCGTACGCGCCTGCCTTGCCGAGCGGTTCGCCGCTGTCGACGTACCGCTCGATCTCGGCCGCGGTCATCGCTCGGAATGTGACGCGTGAGATCGACAGCGCGTGATGCATGCCGAGCGTCGAGACCACGGTCACGGCGGTCAGCACGCGGTGCGTGGAGCCCGACAGCGCCTTCAGCATAGCTGAGGCATCAGCACCGTCGCCTGGCTTGCCCAGGATCTCGCCGCCGAGGCAGACCGTGGTGTCGGACGTGAGAATTGGCGCGTCGGGCAGCGCGCGCCTTTCGCGGCGGCGCAGCGCGGCCTCGGCCTTTAGTGCGCAGACGCGCTGGACGTAGTCGTCGGGCGTTTCGCCGGGCTGCACGACTTCCAATGCCTCCGCATCTTCTTCATCGTCGGCGAGCAGCAGTTCGTAGCGCACGCCGAGCTGCGTCAGCAGTTCGCGGCGACGCGGGCTCTGGGAGGCGAGGTAAAGGTAATCGTGCATCACGGCGGGCGAGTAAGATTTGGGGCGCGAGGAAGCCAGGGCGGCTGCTCAAGGCCCGCATTGTACTGCCGGCGCCGGGCCTGACCGGATCAGGCCCGATGGTAGGGATGGTTTTGGGTGACGGACCAGGCGCGGTAGAGCTGCTCGGCCAACAGCACGCGCACCATGCCGTGCGGCAGCGTCAGGCTGGACAGGCGCAGCAGCGTCTGGGCCCTGGCTTTCAGTGCCGGATCGAGGCCATCCGCCCCGCCAATCAGGAATGCCACGTCGCCGCCTTCGCGCTGCCAGTCGGTGAGCTGCCCCGCGAGCTGCACCGTGGTGAAGTCGCGGCCGCGCTCGTCGAGCGCGACGATGCGGCACTGTCGCGACAGCGAGCCGAGCACCGCGTCAATGCGTGCGGCTTCGCGCTGCATCACGGTGGCGGCGTTGTTGGACGACGAGCGGGTTTCGGGCTTGACCTCGCGCAGTTCGATGCGCAGTTCCGGTGGCATGCGCTTGGCATACTCGTTGAAGCCGGTTTCGATCCAGCCAGGCATCTTGTGGCCGACTGCCACGATGACCAGTTGCATGGGTGCGTTGCAGCGCGGCCATGGCCGCGCGAGCTATCGGATCAGGCTCAGGCCGAGCGCGTGGTGCGCTTGCGGGCGGCCGGCTTGGCAGCGGTGTTCTTGGCCGCCGCGGTACGCGTGGTGGTCTTGCGTGCCGTGGTAGTGCCTGCAGCCGTCTTGCGGGGGGCGGAGGCACGCGTAGCGGCAGTCTTCGTAGCCGTCTTGGTGGCGGTGGTCTTGGTCGCCGTGGTCTTGCGGGCCGGCTTGCGGATGGTGGCGATGGCGTCCGGATCGGTGTCCTCGTGGCCCATCGGCGGCGAGGGTTCCTTCATGCCTTCGGGCAGGCGGGCCAGAGCCGGGCGCAGGTTGCTCGCGCGGCGTGCGCGCGGGGCCGGCGCTTCGTCCTCGTCGTCGTCCATCGGCTCGCTGGCCCTGGGGAGGCCCTTGGCGGCGGCCAGCTTCATGCGCACCGGCTTGTCGCCCCAGATCTCTTCGAGGTTGTAGTACAGGCGCAGTTGCGGCTGCAGGATGTGCACGACGGCGTCGCCACAGTCCACGAGCACCCATTCGCCGGTTTCCAGGCCTTCCACCGCAACGATATGGCCGCCGGCTTCCTTCACCGTGTCACGCACCGACGCTGCCAGCGCCTTGGTCTGACGGTTGGATGTCCCGCTGGCAATCACCACCCGATCGAACAGCTCGGTCAGGTGGGTGGTGTCGTACACCTTGATGTCCTGCGCTTTGACATCCTCGAGGCCGTCGACGATGGCGCGTTGCAGTTTGCGAATATCCATGGTGCGTTCTTGTTCAGCTGAAATCGTTGGGGAGCGGCCAGGTCAGGACTGGCCTGAGGCGGGGCGGTAGAGCCCGTGGCTCGCAATGTAGTGTGCCACGCCGGCTGGCAGTTGGTCATCCGCAGGCTGGCCGGCGGCAAGGCGCTGGCGCAGGTGCGTGGAGGACAGGTCGACGGCTAGGGTCTGGTCGATCCACATCCGGCCGGAGGGCGTGCATTGTATCAGTTGCGTGTCCCCCTGGCGCGTTGCCAGCGCTTCCAGCACCGGGCCTTCGAGCTCCGACAGGTCGAAACGCGGGCGCGTGGCCGTGCACAGGTGCACGTGGGCGAACAATTCCTGCCAGCCGTGCCAGGTATGCAGGCGCAGCAGCTGGTCGGCGCCCATCAGCCAGCACAGCGAGGCTTCGGGGCCGTATTCGTCGCGCAGTTGCCGTACCGTGTCGATGGTGTAGCTGGGCCCCTCGCGATCCACTTCCATGCGGCTCACGCGGATCTTCGCGGCCGTGCCGGTCAGTGCGGCGGCCGCGAGCTCGGTCATGGCGAACCGGTCCGCGGCGGGCGTGACGTCGGCGCTTTTCTGCCAGGACTGGCCGGTCGGGATCCACACGAGTTCATCAAGGCCGAGATGGTCGATGCACAACGTGGCGAGTGCCAGGTGGCCAATATGAGGAGGGTCGAAAGTGCCGCCGAGGATACCCAGGCGGTAGGGGCGGGCGTCTTTGTCGGCTACGGCCGGCACGGCGTCTTGGTCGGTATGTGCCATACGGTTGCCGTCAGGCCCAGTCGCGCGCAGGCAGGAAGTCGGTGTACAGCGCGCTTTCCGCGCTGCCGGGCTCCGGCTTCCAGTCATAGCGCCATGACACCTGCGGCGGCATCGACATCAGGATCGATTCGGCGCGGCCGCCGGACTGCAGTCCGAACAGCGTGCCGCGGTCGAATACGAGGTTGAATTCCACATAGCGGCCGCGGCGGTACGCCTGGAAGTCGCGTTCGCGCGCCCCGAACGGCGTGTCCTTGCGGCCCTGCAAGATGGGAAGGTAGGCGTCCAGGAAGGCATCGCCCACGCTGCGCATCATCTCGAAGCTACGGTCGAAACCCAGCGCCGAAAAGTCGTCGAAGAAAATGCCGCCGATACCGCGCGCCTCGCCGCGGTGCTTGAGGAAGAAGTACTCGTCGCACCACTGCTTGAAGCGCGGGTACAAGTCATCGCCGAACGGTGCGAGCGACTGCTTGCAGGTGCGGTGGAAATGCGTGCAGTCGCCGGCATTGCCATAGTACGGCGTCAGGTCCATGCCGCCGCCGAACCACCAGACGGGATCGGCATCGGGCTTGACCGCGATGAAGCAGCGCACGTTCATATGCACCGTGGGCACGTACGGGTTGCGCGGATGGAAGACCAGCGACACGCCCATGGCTTCGAAGCTGCGGCCCGCCAGTTCGGGCCGGCTGGCGCTGGCCGACGGGGGCAGGGTGTCGCCCATGACGTGCGAAAAGCCCACGCCGGCACGCTCCATTACGGCGCCGCCTTCCAGGATGCGGGTGCGGCCGCTGCCGCGCAGGCGCTCGGTGGGCGGCTTTTCCCAGGCGTCGGTCAGGAACGGCTGTCCGTCGATGGCAGCGACGGCGTCGGTGATGCGGTCTTGCAGACCGAGCAGATAGGCACGGACTGCCTGGGAATCGATCATGGCGTGTAGGGGCGCGAGCCCCGGATGCAAGGGCGGCCGGGCTGGCAGTTGGCCAGCCCGGCCGTCATGAGGGTGTCACGATTGTAACGGCTGGCGAGCCTCTGGCCCGCGCGTGCCGTCGGAACGTGACCGGCCGCCCGGAGCCGCCCGGCCCCATGGCGGCGCCATATCGGCGGTCAGCGCTTGATGGCGCGGTAGCCGATGTCGGTACGGTATTGCATGCCATCGAAGCGGATCTGCTCCACGGCGGCGTAGGCGGCGCGTTGCGCAGCCTTGACGGTATCGGCCAGGCCGACCACGCACAGCACGCGTCCGCCCGTGGTCAGCAGCGTGCCGTCCTTGAGCGTGGTGCCGGCGTGGAAGGTCACGCTGTCGTCGGTTTCGGCTGGGATGCCGGTAATAGCATCGCCCTTGCGCGGCGCATCCGGATAGCCGTAAGCGGCCATCACGACGCCCAGCGCGGTGCGGCGGTCCCAGTCCAGCTCGACTTCGTCAAGCTTGCCCGACACGGCGGCGTCCATCACGTCGACCAGGTCGGTCTTCAGGCGAGCCATGATCGGCTGGGTTTCCGGATCGCCCATGCGGCAGTTGAATTCCAGCGTCTTCAGGTTGCCGTCCTTGTCGATCATCAGGCCTGCGTACAGGAAGCCCGTGTACGGAATGCCGTCCTTCTCCATGCCGCGCACGGTCGGCATGATGATCTCGCGCAGCGCGCGCGCATGCAGGGCCGGCGTGACCACCGGCGCGGGCGAGTAGGCGCCCATGCCGCCGGTGTTGGGGCCGGCGTCGGCGTCCAGCAGGCGCTTGTGGTCCTGGCTGGTGGCCAGCGCCAGCACGTTCTTGCCGTCGACCAGCACGATGAAGCTCGCTTCCTCGCCTTCGAGGAATTCCTCGACCACCACGCGCGCGCCAGCGTCGCCGAGCTTGTTGTCGGCCAGCATCATGTCGACCGCCGAGTGCGCTTCTTCCAGGCTCATGGCGACGACCACACCCTTGCCGGCGGCCAGGCCGTCAGCCTTGATCACGATCGGCGCGCCCTGCGCGTCGATATAGGCGTGCGCCTGGGCGGCATCGGAGAAGGTCTGGTAGGCCGCCGTCGGAATGCCGTGACGATGCATGAAGGCCTTGGCGAAATCCTTCGACGACTCGAGCTGCGCGGCAGCTTTGGTCGGGCCAAAGATGCGCAGGCCCTTGCCGCGGAACACGTCCACGATGCCCGCAGCCAGCGGCGCTTCGGGGCCGACCACGGTAAAGGCCACGCCTTCGCGCTCGGCAAACGCGGCCAGCACTTCCGGATCCGTCAGCGGAACATTCTGCAGGCGCTTGTCGAGCGCGGTCCCGCCGTTGCCCGGTGCCACGTACACCACCTGTAGCTTGGGGGATTGGGCCAATTTCCAGGCCAGCGCGTGTTCACGTCCACCCGAGCCGACAACCAATACTTTCATGATCCACTGCCAGAAAAGAAACGCATGCAAAAGGGCGGCAGCGTGAGTGTGCTGCCGCCCGGGGCTAATTCAGTCTAGTTATTCTTCAATGACCGCGTTGGTGAAGACTTCCTGCACGTCATCGAGGTTTTCGAGGGCGTCCAGCAGCTTCTGCATCTTCACTGCGTCGTCACCCGTGAAATCGACTTCGTTCTGCGGCTTCATCACCACGTCGGCCACTTCGGCCTTGAAGCCGGCCGCTTCCAGTGCCGCCTTGACCGCGGAAAAGTCGTTCGGCGGGCAAGTGACTTCGATCGAGCCGTCTTCATTAGTGACAACGTCGTCGGCGCCGGCTTCGAGCGCGGCATCCATCAGCTTGTCTTCGGGCGTTCCCGGCGCGAACAGGAACTGGCCGCAATGCGTGAACATGAACGCCACCGAGCCTTCGGTGCCCATGTTGCCGCCATGCTTCGAGAATGCATGGCGTACTTCGGCGACGGTGCGGGTGCGGTTGTCGGTCAGGCAGTCGACGATGATCGCGGCGCCGCTGAGGCCGTAGCCCTCGTAGCGGATTTCCTCGTAGTTCACGCCTTCCAGGCCACCCACCCCGCGCTGGATCGCGCGCTGGATGTTGTCCTTGGGCATATTGGCGTCCATTGCCTTGTCCATGGACAGGCGCAGGCGCGGGTTGGAGTCGGGGTCACCGCCGCCAAGCTTGGCGGCAACGGTGATTTCCTTGATCAGGCGGGTCCAGATCTTGCCGCGCTTGGCGTCAGCGGCGGCTTTCTTGTGCTTGATATTGGCCCATTTCGAGTGACCGGCCATGATTCTCTCCGAAGCGGAAAACGTGAAGTTATGCGGGAAGGCTGCAGCTTGCGCGCGCCGGTGTACACGGCAACGAACGGGCGCGCCGGGTGACGGATAGGCCCGGCTGCTGGCTATAATCAGCCCATGATTTTATCACGCGGCCCTGTTCGCGCCGCGCCTGTGGCCGCCTGCCACGCTTCCCGTTCCGAGACACCATGGCCGAACCTATCCTGATCGCCAAAAATGCCGAGCTTGAACTGGCCTTGCTGCCACAAATGGGCAACCGGCATGGCCTGATCACCGGCGCCACCGGCACCGGCAAGACCGTGACGCTGCAGACGCTCGCGCAGGGGTTCTCCCGGCTCGGCGTGCCAGTCTTCATGGCTGACGTCAAAGGTGATCTGACCGGCATTTCTCAGCCGGGACAGCCCAGCGACAAACTCAAGGCGCGGCTCGCAGAGCTGAATCTGCCCGAACCGGCCTGGGGCGGTTGCCCTACCACGTTGTGGGACGTATTCGGCCAGAAGGGGCACCCGGTCCGGGCGACGATCTCGCACATGGGCCCACTGCTGCTGTCGCGCATGCTGGAACTCAACGACACGCAGCAGGGCGTGCTGAACCTGGTGTTCCGCATTGCCGACGCGAACGGCCTGCTGCTGCTCGACGCCAAGGACCTGCGCGCGATGCTTCAGTATGTGGGCGACAACGCGGCCCAATTCACGACCGAGTACGGCAATATCTCGGCGGCTTCCATCGGTGCCATCCAGCGCGGGCTGGTCGCGCTGGAGTCGCAGGGCGCGGACGTGTTCTTTGGCGAGCCCATGCTCAACCTGGAAGACTTCATCCAGACCGAGAAGGGCCAGGGCGTGGTCAACATCCTGGCGGCCGACAAGCTGATGAACTCGCCCAAGCTCTATGCCACGTTCCTGCTGTGGCTGCTGTCGGAGCTGTTCGAGAAGCTGCCAGAGGCCGGCGACCTCGACAAGCCCAAGCTGGTCTTCTTCTTCGACGAGGCGCATCTGCTGTTCAACGACGCGCCCAAGGCGCTGCTCGACAAGATCGAGCAGGTGGTGAGGCTGATCCGCTCCAAGGGCGTCGGCGTGTACTTCGTCACGCAGAACCCCGTCGATATTCCGGACACCGTGCTGGGCCAGCTCGGCAACCGGGTGCAGCATGCGCTGCGCGCGTTCACGCCGCGCGACCAGAAGGCGGTCAAGGTCGCGGCCACGACCATGCGCGCCAATCCGAAGCTCAACCTCGAAACGGTGATCGGCGAACTGGGTGTGGGCGAGGCGTTGGTGTCGCTGCTCGACGCCAAGGGCACGCCGGGCGTGACCGAGCGCGCATGGGTGCTGGCGCCGGGCAGCCGCATCGGCCCCATCACGGAGGACGAGCGCAAGCAACTGATCGCGACGTCGCTGGTGGCAGGTACGTATGAAAAGGCGATCGACCGGGAATCGGCCTACGAGAAACTGCGCGGCGGTGTGGCGTCGGCGGCAAACGGTGGTGGCAACGGCGGCACTTCCGTGCAAAAGCCGACAGGCGGCGCGCCGGCCGAAGAGGGCGGCTGGCTTGGTACCGCCGGCGAGATCTTCGGCTCGCTGACCAAGGGCACGGGCAAGACCGGCCGTGGCGATTCCATCCTCGAGTCGATGGCCAAGTCCGCCGCACGCACCGTCGGTTCTCAGGTCGGCCGCGAACTGATCCGTGGCGTGCTGGGCAGCCTGCTGGGCGGCGGCAAGAAGAAGTAAGCCCGTTCAGTGCGAGCCGGCCTGCGACGCAGGCCGGTTTCCCGCGGCGGCCTTCGCTGCTGCCGCGTCTTCGCGCATCTTGCGGCTGAACATCCGCGCGAAGAACCACGCCATGCCAATGATGAAGACGATCACCCCGAGGCTCATCAGCCCGGTACCGGTCGTGAACAGGATCTTGAAGGCTTCCATGCGGGTCTCCCTTTGAGATGGTGACGTTTTGCGGCGATAGCCGTATCACGTCGAGTGTAGGAAGCCGCACCGGGTGGGCTATTGAGTAGGATCAAGCCACGCCGGCATGGGAAAAAAATCAGGCGGGCCTTTCCGGCCCGCCGCAATATCAGTTCTTGGTACCGAACAGCCGGTCGCCCGCGTCGCCGAGGCCCGGCACGATGTACGCGTGGTCGTCCAGGTGGCTGTCGAGCGACGCCACGTACAGCTTCACGTTCGGATGCGCCTTGTGGAATACCTCCACGCCTTCGGGCGCAGCGACCAGTGCGACGAAAGTGATGGCTTCGTCCTTCACGCCGCGGCGCTTTAGCACGTCCACGGCATGTGCGGCCGAGTAACCGGTGGCCACCATCGGATCGCACAGGATAAAGCTGCGGTCTTCCACGTCGGGCAGGCGCACCAGGTATTCCACCGGGCGGTGCTGCTCGTCACGATACACGCCGATATGGCCGATGCGTGCCGACGGGATCAGTTCGACCAGACCATCGCTCATGCCTACGCCCGCGCGCAGCACTGGCACGATCGTGAGCTTCTTGCCTGCGATCACCGGCGCTTCCAGCGGCACCAGCGGCGTCTCGATATGCCGCGTGGTGAGCGGCAGGTGGCGCGTGATCTCGTAGCCCATCAGCAGCGTGATCTCGCGCAGCAATTCGCGGAAGGTGCGCGTGGACGTGTCCTTGTCGCGCATATGCGAGAGCTTGTGCTGGATCAGCGGGTGGTCGAGGATGTACAGGCTGGGGAAACGCGGATCTTGTTTCATGGCGGCGGCGATGGCTCGGCGGCAGGAGGGGGAAGCGGGCGGCCCCGATCTTGTGGACCGGGGCGCCGCGCCGTTGTAGCGGGATTGTAATGGAAGCCGACCGCCGCGCCGTGCGTCAATCGAGCGCGCGATCCTTCGACTCGATATCGACCATGTAGATCGCGAGTGCTGCCACGGCCAGGCACGTGGACAGCAGCACCAGCGCAAGCGTGAACTGCGTGGCCATGACCGGCGCGACGATGGCCGGTGCGAACAGGCCGCCGAAACGTGCCATGGCGCCTGCGGTGCCCATGCCGCTCGCGCGCAGGTCGGTCGGATACACCTCTGGCGTGAAGGCGTAGAGCGCGCCCCAGGTGCCGAGCAGCGAAAAGCTCATCAGCAACGTGGAGCCGACGACAAGCGCCGGGGACTGGCCCAGGCTGTACAGCATGCAACCAGCGGCGCTGAGCAGCAGGAAGCCGATCAGCGTCGGCTTGCGGCCCCAGCGTTCGACACCATGCGCAGCCAGCGCGAAGCCCGGCAGTTGTACCAGCGCGAGCAGGATCAGGAAGACCTGGCCGCGCATGAAGCCGAAGCCCTGGCCCGCCAGCTTCACCGGCAGGTAGACGAAGACGCCGTAGTAGGCGATCGAGATCAGCGCCCAGGCCACCAGCAGGCTGATGCTGCGGCGACGGAAGCCGCTCGCGAACAGCGCCAGCACCGACTTGCGCTCCATCTGCTGGGGCTCCAGCGCGCCGATTTCCACTGAAACGCGATTGGCGGTGGCCACGCGCTGCAGCACCGCGCGCGCCTCTGCGGAACGTCCCGACTTGTTCAGGTAGAGCGGAGACTCCGGTACGAAGAAGCGGCACACCACGCCGACGAGTGCCGGGATGCCGGTGACGAGAAAGATCAGGCGCCAGGCCGCATCGCCGCGCGAAACAGCGATCAGTGCCAGCACGGCAAGCAGGATCGTGCCGATCGCCCAGAACGATTCCAGCAGCACCAGCCAGCGGCCACGACGGTCGCACGGCAGGAACTCGGCCATCATCGTGTAATCGACGGGCAGTGTGCCGCCGACGCCGATGCCGGTCAGGAAACGCAGCACCAGCAGCCACTGGAAATCAGGTGCGAACGACGAGGCCACGCCGCAGATGGCGTCGATGACCACGGCCATCATCAGCACGGGGCGGCGGCCGATCCGGTCCGCCAGGCGGCCGAACACGAATGCGCCGATCAGCATCCCGACAAAGAACATCGTGCCGGATTGCAGTGCCGTCGGCACGGGAATGCCGAACGTCTTGGCGATGGACGGCGCCGTGAAGCCGATCGACAGCACCTGCATTGCGTCGGCAAGCCACACGAGGCCGAAGATCACGAACAGCCGGTACTGGAACCGGCCGACGCCGGCCGCGCGGATGCCCTGCTCGATGGTGATGGTTGGAGACATCGCTGCCCTCGTGCTTGGCTGTGGGGCAGAGCTTATCGCAGCTTCGGCGATGGGCGTGGATGGCATGGATGAAATGGATGACGACATGTTGTCTACCTGTCTGTAAAGGCTAATTCCTGAACTCGGAAGCGCACGTCTGTCGAAGCAGGGCCGGACCGCGGCTACGGATGCGTGGTGCATTGACTGCGGGATGCAGTTTCGCCGGTTTGCTGCGAAGCGTGGGGGCTACTTGAATCTGGCGAAGCGAGAACTATGCCGGGAGTCCTCGCACCCTGCGGGCTTGGTACGAATACGTCATCGTCGCTCCTGTTTGTCTACCCTGGGTGGATTTCTGGTCTTGTATTCATCATCGCGCGCGGTTCACGGTGGCTCCGTTCTTGTGCCCGAATGCACCGCCGCACGCTGCTGTCGCACTCATGTAGTGCGCACTACATGATCGTTCAGCGTAAGCTACATGAAAAGGGCCGGCAAGGCCGATCTGCGGTTTTCTCCTTGGGGTTTTCCCGCGCGACGTAACGTGCGCAGGAAGGTCTCGGCTAACTCAGTGAGCAGGCGCTGCGCGCAGGCGCGCGACGGTGGCTTCCACGTCCTGCCACGCGGGTTTGTCGGGGGCAAAGCGCGCGCGCAGGTATTTCGTGAGCGCCACGATTTGCTGGTCATCCAGGCTGTCCGAGTAGGACGGCATGGCGCCGAGCGTGCTGTTCGGCGGTGCCGGCATGCCTTGCAGCAGCACCTGGATCACGTTGTCGGGCCGGTCGCTGTGCAGGTTCGTGTTGAGTGCCAGCGAAGGCTTCACGCCAAACTGCCGCATGCCCTGGTCGGACTGGTGGCACACCGCGCAGGCGCTCTGGTAAAGGCGCGCAGCGGGACCGCCAAGCGTAGTGGCTGCCTCTGCGCTGTGCTGTTCGTATTGCATGGCCTGCGCGGTAATCTCGGCGGGTGCCGGCGGCGGCGCGCTGAACGATGCAACGTAGTGCGCAATGGCCCGCACATCGGATTCGGGCAGCAGTGCGAGTTCTTCGACCACGGGTGCCATCGGCCC
The DNA here is from genome assembly GCF_019602855.1 of Cupriavidus pinatubonensis. GTDB lineage: Bacteria > Pseudomonadota > Gammaproteobacteria > Burkholderiales > Burkholderiaceae > Cupriavidus > Cupriavidus pinatubonensis. Next base: position 2,824,763 of record NZ_CP080767.1, on the reverse strand, counting down.
CGCAGCGGCGCCATGATGCACGGCGTAGCCGCCGCGCAGATAGGTGAACAGTGCATCTTCGGTCCACGGCACCGGCGCGCGCGACAGCGCGGTCAACGCAGGCGCTTCCCAGCCTTCGGCCGTGCCGCCGGTCAGATAGTGTCGGCCGCCTTTTTCACCGCCAAGCGGGTTGCGTGGCGAATGGCACGCGCTGCAATGGCCGAGGCCTTCGGCCAGGTAGGCGCCGCGGTTCCATTGCGCCGACCGCGCAGCATCGGGTTGAAACTGCTCGTTGCGATGGAACAGCAGGTTCCAACCCGCCAGCAGCGGACGAATATTGAACGGGAAGGCCAGTTCGGTGCGCGGCACGTCGGCCTTCACCGGCTCGGACGACATCAGGTAGGCATACAGCGACTGCATGTCGGCATCGCTGATCTTCGCGAACGCGGTGTACGGGAACGCGGGATACAGGCGGCGGCCATCGCGGTGTATGCCTTCGCGCATTGCGCGCTCGAATGCCGCGAACGACCAGTTGCCGATGCCGGTTTCGACATCGGGCGTGATGTTGGTGCTGTAGACCGTGCCGAACGGTGTTTCCAGAGCCAGACCACCTGCGTTTTTGACGCCGCCTGGTGCCGTATGGCAAACCGCGCAATCGCCTGCCGCAGCAACCAGTCGGCCACGTTCCAGTGTGGCGGCAGAGTAGAAGCCCGGTTCCTGTGGCGTCACGGGCGCGATCGGCGCGCGCCACGGCAGTACCGTAGCGCACAAGCCAGCCGCCGCGGCAGCCGCTGCGGCGAACCAGCCACGTTTGCTGCGCCGCTTCTCGGGTTGTTGCGCGTCCAGCGCCCGCCGGATCCGGTCTGCGCTGAAAGGCGGTTCGCGCAGGCGCACGCCGGTGGCATCGTAGATGGCGTTGGCGACTGCCGCCGCAGCAGGCAGCGTGGCGGCGGGACCGGCAGCCAACGTGTTGCCCATAGCCAGCGTCCCGGCCACGCGGATCTCCGGCACGTTGATGCCGGTCACGGCCGGCAGTGCGCTGTCCGATGTTTCGGGCAACTCGGCAGGCCATGCATCGAAGTCCGGCGATTGCGCTGTCAGTTGCCGCGCGGTTTGCGCGACCATGGCTTCCAGCGCCGGCGATACAGGCGTCGAGCGTGCGGGCACGGCTGCTTCACTGTCGTGTCCCACGGTCACGCGCGTCACGGCGAGTTCGCCAGTGTTACCGTCGACCTCGACTTCCGCAACCCAGGCAGACCAGCTTTGCGCAGTATCGCTTTCGGCCGTTTGCGCATAGGCGAAGCCGCGCCCACGGCGCACATTGCCGCCGCGCGATGTCCTGGCTCCCGGCGCCGACGGTACCCATCCCGCGCGATCCGCGACTTCGCGGACAAGCGCCGCGCCCCGCGCGTCGTCGAGGTGTCCGAGTCGCAGCGCTACCGGATCGGTGCTGGCGCTGGCGGCAATCTCATCGAGATGCGATTCCCGGGCGAACACTTGCGCGCGGGCGTCCGCGAGCGACGCGCCGGCTGCATAGGGCCCGGCAGCGCCAATGTCGATATTGGGAATGCGATAGGGCGGAAGCACGTGATCTGCGGCTTCGGTGTCGGCGGCTACATCGGCCACCGGCGCGGCCGTGCGGGTCAGCCACAGCGCGAGCGGCACGGACGGGGCAATGGTGCCGCCCAGCGTTGCGGCGTAGGCGTCGATGTTGGCGCCGCCGCGCGCGCTGTCGATCTGCCAGTGGAGCATGGCGTCGGCCAGGCCAACGTCGTCAGCGGTGATGGTCCGGCGAACGCAAGCGCCTGTGGCATGCGCGAGCAGCGCGGCGTCGGCGGCAGCGTGATGCGCAAGCAAGCCGGCGTCGGCGGTGTCGTCCGCATCTTGCCAGCACACCAGCGTGATCTGTTGTTCAGTGATGCCAAGCAGCGCGGCCAGTTCGGCACGCAACCCGCCCGGGCGAGTGCTCGGCAGCCAGACGCGCAGCGCGCCGTCTCGCCAGTCGGCGATCGCCGTGCACGTTGCAGTGGTCGCCTGCATGCCCGCCAACGGCCATTGATAGTGCTGCGCTTGCCGGGCGTGCGATTGTTCGAGCGCGGCGGATGCATTGCCCCGCTGCGCCAGCGTCTCTCGACGAACGGGGGAGTTTTCCGCCGCAGGCGGCGCCGCCCAACGCGCCTGCAATGCAGCGATCCCCTGTGCAGCTTGTTCTGCCGAATCCGCTACTGCGGCGGCGAAATTGTTGCGTATGACCACGGCACGCACGCCCGGCATGCCGGCTGCAGCGTCGCGGTTCGCTTCGAGCAGCCGCGCTACCAGCGGCTGGCCACCGGCCCAGCGCAGTCCGGGCGGTCGCAACACATGTGCGGCCAGGCATTGCGCAAAGGGTGGCCGACTGTCCGTCATCGCAGGCGTGGCGGCAGTCATGCGGGGCGCCAGCGCGTCGGTCACCGTTGTGCTCCTTGCGCATGCTCGCGCTGCAGCACGGCGGCGCGCTGCACCGCACGCACGATTTCCACGTGTGTGCCGCAGCGGCACAGGTTAAAGCGCAGCGCCTCGAGGATCTCCGCTTCGCTCGGGTCGGGGTTGTCGGCCAGCAGCGCCTTGGCGGTCATGATCATGCCGTTGAGGCAATAGCCGCACTGCGCGGCCTGCTCGTCAATGAATGCCTGCTGCACGGGGTCGGCTTGTGCGGCTGTGCCGAGACCCTCCAGCGTGGTCACGGCGTGGCCCACCACCGCCTTCACCGGCAGCACGCACGATCGCGCGGCGGTGCCGTCCACCAGTACCGTGCACGCGCCGCACTGCCCCAGTCCGCAGCCATACTTCGGGCCATTGCAGGCCAGGTCGTTGCGCAGGATATAGAGCAGCGGCGTGTCTGGCGCCACGCAGAGCGTGTGCTCGGCGTGGTTGACATGGAGCGTCAGCGGGCGGGGCGCGTTCATCGGGGGCAGGGGGCGGTTTTGAACATCACGCATCGCTGCGTCGCGCCCCTTCATGGCGAGGGGCTGCGGCGCTTCGGACCCGCACGGCGGCAAGGCCGCCATGCAGGCAGTTCGGTTTCAGGCGGACATCATGCCGCCGCCGACAGCGGCGTGCGTCCGGCCGAGACCAGCGGCACGTTGTACACATCGTAGCCGAAACACCAGTCGGGATTCTCGTTGGTGCGCAGCCACGTGTTGTTGTGCGAGACCAGCTGGACCTTGCTGGCGCGTTCCGAGCGGTTGGCTTCGTACAGCGCGAACGCGGCGGCGAAGTCGTCCGTGCCGGCCTCGGTAAAGCAGCGGGTCAGCATGGCCGCGTCCTCGATCGCCATCGCGGCGCCTTGCGCCATGTGCGGCTTCATCGGGTGGCAGGCGTCGCCGAGCAGCACCAGGCGGCCGCGGCTCCACAGCGGCAGCGGATCGCGCTCCAGCAGCGGCCACTTGGTCACTTCGACGGTGCCTTCGATCAGCGACTGCACGCCCGTATGCCAGCCGTCGAACGCCGCGCGCATTTCCTCGATGCTGCTGGACACCCAGCTCTTGCTCATGTCCCACTCGGGCTCCGGCACGCCGGTCACGTAGTAGATCTCGTCGAGCTTGCTGGTGTCGAAGTACACCATCATGTGGCGGTCATCCGACCACCACTTGGTGCAGCGGTCATGCGTAAAGCCCTTGACGCGCGAGATCGGGAACACCGCACGATGCGCCACGTAGCCCGTGTACTTGGGCGGTTCCGCGCCGAGCAGCGTTTCGCGGATGCGCGAGTTCACGCCGTCCGCGCCGATCACGATATCGGCCTCATCGACCGTGCCGTCGGTGAAGCGCAGCTGCACGACATCGCCGTGGTCGGTCACGCTTTCGAGCTTCTTGTTGAAGAACAGCGTGCCCGGCGCCACGGCATCGGTAAGCAGCTTGTGGAAGTCGCCGCGGTGCACGGTCAGGTAGCTCGCGCCGTAGTGCTTCAGTGCGTAGTCGCCCAGCGGAATCTGCGCGACCACCTCACCGCTGTCCCAGTCGCGGCTGTACCAGAAGTCCGGGTGGCAGCCCATGTCATTGAGCGCGTCCTCGATGCCGATGCGCCGCATGATCTTCATGACGTTCGGCCCCACGTGGATGCCCGCACCCAGACGCGAAAACGCCGGCGCCTGTTCATAGAGCCTGACCTGGAAGCCTGCCCGCTGCATCAGGGCGGCGGCGGCCGTCCCTCCGAGTCCGGCGCCGATGATTGCGATTCGCGTTTTGCCTTGCACGTTCTTTCTCCTGGCAATGACACATGGGTCGATGAGTGTGAGGGCCGTTCTCGGCCAGTTGTTGAAAACGAGTGTACACACTCAAAAATGCGAGGTAAAGATAGATTTTCTTGAACCTATGGAAAACCCTTAGGTTGATGTGATGGAAATAGCATGATGCTCTGAGACGGCTAAATCATGCGCGAATATGGGGATTTATATGTTCAGCGTGCACTGAATGAGTGCTCTTGGCCACGCGCAGAATCTGTTTGCGGATATAGAGTGTGTACACTACAATCAATCGCAACCGCGGACGTCCGGCGCAATCAATGCCGGGAGCGGCGGGTAGACAGGCGTTCCCCAGACACTCAGATGACGGAGTCGACAGTGCAGAAAGTTTTCCGAATCGGCCAGATCGTGCCGAGCTCCAACACCACGATGGAAACCGAGATCCCGGCCATGCTGACCGCGCGGCAGCAGATCCGCCCCGAACGGTTCACCTTCCATTCGAGCCGCATGCGCATGAAGAAGGTGGTCAAGGAAGAACTGGCCGCGATGGATGCCGAATCCGATCGCTGCGCCGTCGAGCTTTCCGATGCGCGCGTCGACGTGCTCGGCTATGCCTGCCTGGTTGCGATCATGGCGATGGGCCACGGCTACCACCGCACGTCCGAGCAGCGCCTGAAAGCGCACACGACTGAGAACGGCGGTGATGCGCCGGTGATTACCAGTGCTGGCGCGCTGGTCGATGCACTGAAGGTGATCGGTGCGAAGCGTATCGCTGTTGTCGCGCCGTACATGAAGCCGCTGACCGAACTGGTCGTCGACTACATCCGCAATGAGGGTTATGAAGTCGTCGACTACCGCGCGCTCGAGATTCCGGACAACCTGGAAGTCGGTCGCCATGATCCGGCGAAGCTGCCCGGCATCGTCGCGCAGATGAACATTGCCGATGTCGATGCCATCGTGCTGTCGGCGTGCGTGCAGATGCCTTCGCTGCCGGCTGTGGCGAAGGTGGAGGCGATGACCGGCAAGCCGGTGATCACCGCGGCCATTGCCACGACCTACGCCATGCTTCGCGCGCTGGACCTCGAGCCGGTCGTGCCGGGCGCCGGTGCGCTGCTGTCCGGCGCCTACTGAGGCCTGCGCCATGAGCACCTTCCTCTACGGCGGCAATGTCAATGCCAACGGCATCCGCCAGCATTACCTGCGCTATGGCGGCAACGATGGCGAACGGGCATCGCGCGATGCCGTGATCATCGTGCCGGGCATCACGAGCCCGGCTATTACGTGGGGCTTCGTCGGCGAGCAGTTCGGCCAGCGCTTCGATACCTATGTGCTGGATGTACGCGGCCGTGGGTTGTCTGAGGCCAGCGACACGCTCGACTACAGCCTCGATGCACAAGCCGCTGACGTGATCGCGTTCGCGCAAGCATTGGGGCTGCAGCGCTACGCCATCGTCGGTCACTCGATGGGCGGTCGCATCGGCGTGCGCGCCGCGCGCCAGCACCCGGCGGGACTCACGCGTCTGGTGATGGTCGATCCGCCTGTCTCCGGCCCCGGCCGACGCGCCTATCCCGCGCAACTGCCGTGGTACATCGATTCGATCTGCCTTGCCCGCGCAGGCATCGACGCCGAAGGCATGCGCCGCTTCTGCCCGACGTGGACCGAAGATCAGTTGCGCCTGCGCGCCGAATGGCTGCACACGTGCGACGAGCGCGCCATCCTCGCCAGCTTCAATGGCTTTCACGAAGACGACATCCACGCGGACCTGCCGCACGTGAGGGTACCCACGCTCCTGATGACTGCCGGGCGTGGCGACGTAATCCGTGCCGAAGACGTCGAGGAAATCCGCAAGCTCGTGCCCGGCGTACTGGTGAGTCACGTGCCAGATGCGGGCCACATGATCCCGTGGGACGACGAGGCCGGCTTCTACCGTGCCTTCGGCGATTTCCTCGGCGCCGCGTTGCCTGCGGCCTGATATCCGCGATCGGAGGAGCGAACATGCCCGTAAGCGATTACGACCTGACCCAGGCGTGGAAGCAGGTGCTCACGCTGTCGAAGCTCGAAGCCGGCCAGACCGTCACGGTGCTGACCGGTGCCGCCACGCATCCGCAGACGCTGCGCACCGCCATGGTGGCGGCGGCGTCGATGGGTGCCATCGTCAACCGGCTCGACCTGCCGCCCGTCAATGGCGAGAAGGCGCTGAGCCGCGATGCGCTGGCCTATCTCGGCACCACGCCGCTGACCGGTAACCCGGCCGCGATCGCCGCGCTCAAGGCGAGCGATCTTGTGCTCGACCTGATGACGCTGCTGTTCTCGCCCGAGCAGCATGACATCCTGAGCAGTGGCACGAAGATCCTGCTCGCGGTGGAGCCGCCTGAGGTGCTCGCGCGCATGGTCCCGACGGAAGCCGACCGCAAGCGCGTAAAGGCGGCAACGGCGCGGCTTTCGCGCGCGCGGGAAATGCATATCGTGTCCCACGCGGGCATGGACCTGCGCTGCAGCCTTGGGGAATTCCCGGCGATCAGCGAATATGGCTTCGTCGACGAGCCCGGCCGCTGGGACCACTGGCCGAGCGGCTTCGTGCTGACGTGGCCGAACGAGGGCGGCACCCACGGCACTATCGTGCTGGATCGTGGCGACATCCTGCTGCCGATGAAGTCGTATATCCAGCAGCCGATCCGCATCACGCTCGAGGCCGGTTACGTGAGGGCCATCGAAGGCGGGCTCGATGCCGAGCTGCTGGCCAACTACATGGCGTCGTTCAACGATCCGGAAGCCTATGCGATGTCGCATATCGGCTGGGGCCTGCAGCCGCGCGCGAGCTGGTCGGCGCTGGCCATGTACGACCGCGAAGCCACCATCGGCATGGATGCGCGTGCGTACGAGGGCAACTTCCTGTGCTCGTTCGGCCCCAACAACGAAGCCGGTGGAAGCCGTACCACGGCCTGCCATATCGATATTCCCGTACGCCACTGCACCGTCACGCTCGACGGCGAGCCGGTGGTGGTTCGCGGCAAGGTGACGGACGGCCACCACGCCACGGTCAACACACTGTTCAAGGAAGCACGCCATGCATGACGAAGTCCAGACCTACCAGCGGCAAGGCTTCGGCACCGCCATGGAACTGCGCCCGCCATACGGGCTGCTGATCATCGATTTCGTCAACGGCTTTGCCGATCCGGCGGTGTTCGGCGGCGGCAATATTCCGGAGGCGATCCGCAATACGCAGCCACTGCTGCGCGCGGCGCGCCAGGAGGGCTGGCCGGTCGCGCACAGCCGGATCGTGTTTGCCGATGACGATGCGGACCACAACATCTTCACGCTGAAGGTGCCCGGCATGCTGACGCTGAAGGAAGACAGCCACAACAGCGCCATCGTGCCGGAGCTGGCACCCGCTGCGGGCGAGTATGTAGTGCGCAAGACCGTGCCCTCGGCGTTCTTCGGCACGTCGTTGGCGGCGTGGCTCACGCAGCGTGGCGTGCAGACGCTGCTGGTCGCCGGTTGCGTGACCAGCGGATGTGTGCGCGCGAGCGTGGTCGACGCGATGTCGCTCGGCTTTCGTCCGCTGGTGGTGTCGGACTGCGTGGGCGACCGCGCGCTCGGGCCGCATGCGGCGAACCTGTTCGACATGGGGCAGAAGTACGCCACCGTGCTGACCCGGGATGAAGCGCTCGCGCAGATCGCCAAGGCGGCGCCGGCCGGCGTGAGCGCGGCAGCCTGAGTCGCGTTGCGACCCGCGGCCGTGCGCCTGATGCGACGCTCAGCCTGCGGCGGCGCGCCTGGCCTTCGCCGATTTGCCGGCAGGCGGCGCGGGCGGGGCGTCGGGAACGGCGCCCGGCACTGCCACCGCGCGCAGCACTGTCTGCTGGATCACATCGCGCCAATGCGCGAGCGCGGGCGCGCCCATCATCGGCTCGCCCAGGAAGGCGCTGAGCGTATGATGGTTCGAGTTGTAGAAGTAGCCGAGCGAGGCGATGACCATGTAGACGTCTCGCGCGCCGGCGTCGGGCCGGAACAGTCCCGCCGCCTTGCCGCGCGACAGAATGCCGTCGAGCACGGACAACGCGTAGCTGGAGATCTCGCGCAACCGCACCGACTTGCGCGCGTGCTTGCCCTGGCTGATGTTCTCGCTGGTCAGGATCGCGACGAACTCCGGATGCTCCAGGTAGTAGTGCCAGATGAAGTCGATCAGTTGCGACAGGGCGCGCACCGGATCGGCAGCGTCGAGTTCGCCTTCGAGTTTCTGCTCGGCTTCGTTGAGCTGCAGGTAGATGGTCTCGAGCACTTCGACGAACAGCTTTTCCTTGCTGCCGAAGTAGTAATAGATCATCCGGTCGTAGGTCTTGGCGAGCGAGGAAATGCGTTCGATGCGTCCGCCGTCGTAACCGCGCTGCGCAAAGACCTTGATGGCCGCCTTCAGGATCCGGTCACGGCTGTCCTGCGCCTGCCGGGCGCGCGTTCCGACTGCCGCGCGCTGGGTTGCGGTCTTGATGGTCATGTTGGATGGCTTGGCATCATGATGTCTGTTGGAAGGCAGTATAACGGTGGCATAGCGGGTGCCGCCCCACGCAAAGCGGCAAAAATAATCGACCCATGACTTCGACCATCCTCGATACCGTTCGCGAGGCGGAGGCCCCCACCCCGCGCGTGCAGCGCCTGGCGCTGCTGCAGGCGCGTGGCGTGCTGCTGATCACGCGTGCGCCGCAGGCCGCGGCGCGACCGGCGGCGGGCCAGCCCGGTGCGGCTTCCGACTATGTGCCGGCGCTGCCCGATATCTTCGTCGCCGTACGTGACACCGGCGAAGTGCTGGCTTTCAATGGCCACGTGGATCTGGGCACTGGCATCCGTACCGCACTCGCGCAGATCGTCGCAGAAGAACTCGACGTGCCGCTCGCGCGCGTGCGCATGGTGCTCGGCCATACCGACGCGACGCCCAACCAGGGTCCGACGATCGCGAGCGCATCGATCCAGATTTCGGCAATTCCATTGCGGCGTGCAGCGGCCCAGGCTCGCGCGTGGCTGCAGGCGCGCGCGGCGAACCAGCTCGGCGTAGCAGCGGATGCGCTCGAAGCCGACGACGGTGTGTTCCGCGTGAAGGGGACGCAGCACGGTATCGGCTACGGTGCGTTGGTGGCCGACGAGCACGTCGAGCTGCCACTCGCGGATGATGTACAGACCAAGCCTGTCGAGTCGTACCGTATCGTCGGCCGCGGCGCAGGCCGTGTGGATATCCCCGACAAGGCGCGCGGCGTGCTGACCTTCGTGCATGACGTGCGCGTGCCCGGCATGCTGCACGGCCGCGTGGTGCGCCCGCCGTACGCCGGCCGCGACAGCGGCGATTTCGTCGGCACGAGCTTGCTCGACGTCGATCGCAATTCCGTGCGCGATGTACCGGGGCTGGTGGACATCGTGGTGCAGGGCGACTTCATCGGCGTGGTAGCCGAGCGCGAGGAATATGCGGTGATGGCCGCGCGCCGCCTGCGCGTGCATTGGAAGCCGGTGCCCCCGTTGCCTGCGCTCGACGATCCCGAGCCCGCGCTGCGCGCCAACCCCGCCACGCGCCGTGAACTGCTCGATGATGGCGAGATGCCCGCACCCGACGCTGGCACCACGCTCGAACGCCACTACACCTGGCCTTACCAGATGCATGGCTCGATCGGGCCGTCATGCGCCGTAGCCCACTGGCGCGAAGATGGCCTGACCGTGTGGTCCGGCACGCAGAATCCGCATGTACTGCGTATCGATCTGGCGCGCTTGTCCGGACTGGGCGAGGGCAGCATCGAGATCGTCCGCATGGAAGCCGCCGGCTGCTACGGTCGCAACTGTGCCGACGACGTTTGCGCCGACGCCGTGCTGCTGTCGCGCGCGGTCGGCCGTCCCGTACGCGTGCAGCTATCGCGCGAGCAGGAACACCTGTGGGAGCCCAAGGGCGCGGCGCAGCTCATGGATGTCAGCGCCACGCTCGGCAGCAATGGTGAACTGCTTGGCTACGACTTCGTCAGCCGCTATCCGTCCAACGATGCACCGACGCTCGCGCTGCTGCTCACCGGACAGTTGCCGAATGCGCCGCGCATGCTTGAGATGGGCGATCGCACCGCGGTACCGCCGTATGCCTACTCCGGCCGCCGCATCCGCTGCGACGACACCCCGGCGATCGTGCGCGCATCGTGGTTGCGTGGCGTATCGGCGCTGCCGAATACGTTCGCGCATGAATCCATGATCGATGAACTGGCGGCAGAAGCGGGTGTGGACCCGGTGGATTTCCGCTTGCGACATCTCCCCGACAATCGCGCGGCTGACCTGCTGCGTGCCGTGGCAGAGGCCGCGGGCTGGCAACGCGGTGCGAACGGTTCGCGCGGCGTGCCCGATGCGAACGGAAAACTGCACGGCCGCGGCGTCGCGTATGCGCGATATATCCACAGCCGTTTCCCAGGCTTCGGCGCGGCATGGGCTGCGTGGATTCTCGATCTGTCGGTCGATGTCGCCAGTGGACAGATCGTCGTCAGGAAGATCTTCGTGGGTCAGGACACCGGTATGATGGTCAACCCGGACGGCGTACGTCACCAGATCCACGGCAACGTCTTGCAGACGCTGAGCCGCGTGCTCAAGGAGCAGGTGCGCTTTGATGGCGACGGTGTGGCCAGTCGCGAATGGGGCGGCTATCCGTTGCTGACCTTTCCGGAGATTCCACCGATCGAGGTGCTGCTGATGCCGAGGCAGTCAGAGCCGCCGATGGGAGCGGGCGAATCGGCATCATTGCCGGGAGCGCCGGCGATTGCGAATGCGCTGTTTGATGCGACGGGTGTTCGGCTGAGACGGCCGCCGTTTGTGCCGGAGACGGTGTTGGCGGCGCTACAAGGCCGACGCCCCTAGCAATCCGCTGTCTTGCTCCCTTCCCGCTGGCGGGAGAGGGGAGCAAACCGGCGGCACTACTAGCGGGGCTGCTCAACTACCACCGTTCCCCTCATCAATCTCGCTCATCTTGCGCAGCAGATAAGTCACCGCCACCCGCTCCGCCGGATTCAGGGCACCAAACGTCTGCTCCGAGATCTGCTTCGCAAACGGCACCGTCTCGTCGATCAATGCGAGGCCATCGTCCGTCACCGTCACCACCACCTTGCGCCGGTCATTCGGATCGTGCGACACCGAGATCAGCTTGCGTGCCTTCAGCCGCTCGATGATGCCGCGCACCGTCGCCTGGTCGATCGCCGTGGCGCGTACCACTTCATTCAGTGAACACGGTTGCCGGTCCCTGACCGCGCACAGCACGACGAATTGCGCAGCCGTAAGCTGCGAATCGGGAATGGTCTGCTGGAAGATGGCCACGTGGCGCTGATACGCGCGGCGCAGCAGATGGCCCACCTGTTCGGTGAAGTCGTAGCCGGTGTCGCTGCCGGCAGGCTGGTCGGAAGAGGAGGGCACGTCGATCGTACTGCGATGGAAAGTGTGCCCCCGAGTATACCGGCGAACCTGCTTATTCGACCGTGATGGCAGCGGATTTCGCCACCTTGCCGAAGCGGTCGTACTCCTGCAGCGTCAGGGTCTGGAGTTCCACGGCGCTCGAGCCCTTCGGGTTGAAGCCGGCCTGCGTGAGTTTTTCGCGCACGTCGGCGCGGCCCAGCGCTTCGACGAAGGCGGCGTTGAGTGCCTGCACCACGGACGCGGGCAGGTTGGCCGGACCATAGACGCCGAACCACGGTTCCACCGCATAGCCGGACAGGCCGGCTTCCGCTAGCGTGGGCACGTCAGGCAGCGACGGCGAACGGCTCTTGCCAGCGACGGCCAGCGCGCGCAGCTTGCCTGCCTGGATATGCGGCAACGAAGCGGGCAAGTTGTCGAACATCACGCCGATATGGCCGCCCAGCATGTCGTTGATCGCCGGACTGCTGCCCTTGTACGGCACGTGCGTGAGGCCCGTCTGCGTCATCTGCGAGAACATCGCGCCGGCCAGGTGCATCGACGTGCCGGTGCCGGCGGTCGCGTACGTGAGACCCGGATGCGCCTTGGCGTAGGCGATCAGCTCGGGCACAGTCTTGACCGGCAGCGACGCGCTCACTTCCAGCACGATCGTCGACGTGCCGAGCAGGCTGATGGCCGTGAAGTCCTTGCGCGGGTCGAACGGGACGTGCTTGTAGATATGCGGATTCAACGCGTTGGTCGAGATCGCACCGAAGCCAATGGTGTAGCCATCGGCCGGGGCCTTGGCCACGGCTTCCATGCCGATGTTGCCACCGGCGCCTGGCCGGTTCTCGATGACCACGGGCTGGCCCAGTTTTTCCGCGACGCGCTGGCCGACGGTGCGTGCCACGAGATCCGTGGTGCCGCCGGCCGCGTACGGGACGACAAAGCGGATCGGCTTGGACGGAAACGCGTCGGCCGCGCTGGCAGCCAGCGGCAGGGTGCCGAGCGTGGCGGCCGCGGCGGCACCGAGCGACAGGGCGATCAGCGTAGTGCGGCGGCGGCGAAGGGCAGGGCGTTGCGGCATGGTGCGGGAATCTCCTCGTACGGGTTGTGTTGTTCTGCCCGCGCGTGGCCGCTTGCCGGCCGCGCGCGGAAGCGCCCATTGTAGGCAAATGCGCCCGCGCGGAGGCATACCCGGTGGTAGGCCGATGCCAATGCCTCTTTTCGCATACAATCGTCTGGTCGTCTTTGCCGACCCGGCCGGCCACGGCTGCGGCGGCCGCTTTGTCCCCTCGTATTTCCCCGTGCCAGCTTCACAGAAATCCCTTGCCATGCCCGCCGCGCTGCCGTCGTCGCAGCGTTCGGGCCTGGCCATCGCGGCCATTGGCGCCATGCTGTTTTCCGCCAAGGCCATCGTCGCCAAGCTGATGTACCGCTACAACGTCGATGCCGTCATGGTGATCACGCTGCGCATGCTGTTCGCCGTGCCGCTGTTCATGGCGATCGGCTGGTGGCAGTCGCGGCGCCTGCCCGCGCTGTCGTGGGCGGACCGTGCGCGTGTGGTGTTCCTCGGCTTCATCGGTTATTACCTGTCGAGCTTCATGGATTTCCTGGGCTTGCAGTACATCACCGCAGGGCTTGAACGGCTGATCCTGTTCCTGACGCCGTCGTTCGTGCTGCTGGCCACGGCGCTGCTGTTCCGGCGTCCGATCGCCGCGCGCCAATGGATATCGCTGCTGCTGGCCTATGCGGGCATTGTGCTGGTGTTTGCGCATGATCTCGATGTCAGCGGCGCCAGGGTGTGGCTTGGTGGCGCGCTGGTGCTGGGCAGCGCCTTGACGTATGGTATCTACCTGATCCTGAGCGGCGAGCTGGTGCAGCGCATTGGCTCGCTGCGGCTGGTGGCCTACGCAATGTGCGTGTCCACGGCATGCTGCGTACTGCAGTACCTGGCGCTCGGGCGCCCCGTGGCCGAACTCGCGCAGCCGGCGCCAGTGATGTGGCTGTCACTCGTCAACGCGGTGTTCTGCACCGTGCTGCCCGTGTCGATGACGATGGTGGCCGTGGCCCGCATCGGCGCGCCGATGGCCTCGCAGGCCGGCATGGTCGGCCCGGTGTCGACGCTGTTCCTCGCGTTCTGGCTGCTCGACGAACCGGTCAGCGGCGTGCAGCTCGCGGGCAGTGCACTGGTATTGGGCGGAATGTACCTGCTGTCGGCGCGCAAAGCGTGATAACGCACCAAGCCGCGCGACGACAGCGAACCTGAAAGCTATACAAGCAAACAAGCCAACAAGGAGAGCGAGAAATGGATCTGGGACTGCGTGGCAAGCATGCACTGGTGTGTGGCGCGAGCAAGGGCCTTGGTTTCGCCTGCGCGGACGCGCTGGCGGCCGAAGGCGTTGATGTCGTGATCGTGGCGCGCGGCGCCGAGGCGCTGGAAAAGGCCGCCGCGGGCCTGCGTGCACGCCATGGCCGCCGCGTGGTCGCCGTGGCCACGGACATCACCAAGCCGGAAGGCCGCAAGGCCGCGCTGGACGCCGTGGCCAAGCTTGGCGACCTCGATATCCTCGTTAACAACGCCGGCGGCCCGCCACCGGGCAATTTCCGCGACTGGGACCGCGAAGCGTGGCTGGCCGCGCTCGACGCCAACATGCTGACCCCGATCGAACTGATCAAGGCCACCGTCGACGGCATGATCGCGCGCAAGTGGGGCCGCATCATCAACATCACGAGCGGCGCGGTGAAGGCGCCGATCGATGTGCTGGGCCTGTCCAACGGCGCGCGCTCGGGCCTGACCGGCTTCATCGCCGGCCTGGCGCGCGAAGTGGCGCAGCACGGCGTGACCGTCAACAACCTGCTGCCGGGGCCGTTCAATACCGACCGCCTGTTCAAGACCATGGAAGGCGCCGCCCAGAAGGCGAACCTGACCGTGGATGAAGTCGCGCAACGCCGCGCCGCGCTGAACCCGTCGCGGCGCTTCGGCGACCCGGCCGAGTTCGGTGCAACGTGTGCGTTCCTGTGCAGCCGACAGGCCGCGTACATCACGGCGCAGAACATCCTGCTCGACGGCGGCGCCTACCCCGGCACGTTCTGAACCCGGCGCGGCCCCGGTACTGGCCGCACTCCACCCGCAGTCGCTTACCGCAACAAGGATTCTTGATGACCCGCCCACGTATCGCCCTGATTGCACACGACCACAAGAAAGACGACATCGTTGCCTTTGCCACGCGTCACCGCGAATTCCTTTCGCAGTGCGAACTGCTCGCGACCGGCACCACCGGCGGCCGGCTGATCGATGAAGTCAAGCTCGATGTGACCCGCATGCTGTCGGGGCCGTGGGGCGGCGACCTGCAGATCGGCGCGCAACTCGCGGAAGGGCGCGTGCGTGCCGTAATCTTCCTGCGCGATCCGATGACGCCGCAGCCGCACGAACCGGACATCAATGCGCTGGTGCGCGCCTGCGACGTGCACAACGTGCCGTGCGCGACCAACGTGGCCACGGCCGACCTGCTGATCGCCGAGCTGAGCCGCGTCGAAGCGCAGCCCTGAACGAAGCCCATATCGAGACAGAAGACATGCCAATGACCAAAGCCATCCGGATCGAACAGACCGGCGGACCGGAAGTGATGCAGTGGGTCGATGTGGAAGTGGGCGAGCCCGGCCCGGGCGAAGTTCGTGTGCGTCATGAAGCGGTGGGCCTGAACTTTATCGACGTCTATTTCCGCACCGGCCTCTACAAGCAGCCGCTGCCTGGTGGGCTGGGCATGGAAGGCGCGGGCGTGGTCGAAGCGGTGGGCGAGGGCGTGGCACACCTGAGCGTGGGCGACCGCGTGGCCTACGCTGGCCGCCCGAACGGCGCCTATTCGCAGGTGCGTGTGATGCCGGCCGATATCGTGGTGCGCCTGCCCGAATCGATCTCGTTCGAGCAGGGCGCGGCGATGATGCTGCAGGGTCTGACCGTGCAGTACCTGATTCGCGACAGCTATCGCGTTCAGGCTGGCGACACGGTGCTGCTGCATGCCGCGGCCGGCGGCGTCGGGCTGATCGCTTGCCAATGGCTGAAGGCGCTTGGCGTCACGGTGATCGGCACGGTCGGCAGCGACGAGAAGGCGGAGCTGGCGCGCGCGCATGGCTGCACGCATACCGTCGTCTACACGCGTGAATCGTTCGTGGATCGGGTAAAGGAAATCACTGGCGGCAAGGGCGTGCCGGCCGTGTATGACTCGATCGGCGCGGACACCTTCCGTGGCTCGCTGGATTGCCTGGCGCCGCGTGGGACGATGGTGAGCTTCGGGAGTGCTTCCGGACCGGTGCCCCCGTTTGATATCTCGGTGCTTGGCAACAAGGGTTCACTGCGGCTGACGCGGCCAACGTTGATGACGTATGTGGTACATCGTGAATTGCTGGAGCCGATGGTTGCGGATCTGTTTGATGTGGTCAGCAGTGGCAAGGTGAAGATCGATGTGCGGCAGCGGTATGCGCTGGCGGATGTGGCGCAGGCGCACCGTGATCTCGAATCGCGCAAGACGACCGGATCGACCATTCTGCTGCCGCGCTGAAGCATCACGCACTGCATGAGAAAGCCCCCGGACGGCATGCCGTCCGGGGGCTTTTCCGTCCAGGCGCTCAGCGCGAGTGGACGGTGGTGGCAGTCGCGCGCGCCTCGGCCTGCCGGAGGATATGCGGGGGCAGGCGCTTGAGGATCAGGTGGACCGCGAGCGGGATCAACACGACATCATCGACGATGCCTAGTCCGGCAATGAAGTCCGGAATCAGGTCGATGGGCGAGATCGCATAGAACAGCAACCCAAACGCCGCCGGCTTCAGCCACGCCGGCGCATCCGGATGCCGCAGCGCATACCAGAACAGCCGACCATCGCGACGCACCAACGTCCACAGGGCCGAAAAACGCTTCCACATGAGAGGCCTCCTTCACATTGCAGGCGCCAGCCATCGGCGCATGCACAGATAGCTTGGGCCGATCCGATCGGCTTCAAGTTCCGCAGGAAAACGGGGGCGGGGAAAGAGACGAGGGGTGCGCCCCGGCAGGGCCGGGGCGGGCCGGCACGCTAGCACGGCATGCCGGAAACGGACTGGAAAATCAGCCCGGAATCTTACCTTCCACGCCTTCGACGTAGAACTTCACGCCGTGCAGGAAGTTGTCGTCGGCGGTCTGGTCCTTGGCGATCTGCTCCTTGCCGGTATTGTCCTTGATCGGACCCTTCCAGATCGGCGCGGAACCGTCGACGATGCCCTTCTTGCGCTCTTCGACCAGTGCCTTCACGTCGTCAGGCACGACCGTGTTGAAGTCCTTCAGGTCGATCATGCCTTCCTTCAGGCCCCACCACGTGGTGTTGCTCTTCCACTGGTTCTTCAGCACGTCGTCCACGACCTTGTTGTAGTAGACGCCCCACTGGATCTCCGATGCGGCAAGGTGAGCCTTCTCGCCGAACTTGCTCATGTTGCTGTCCCAGCCGAATGCGTAGACGCCCTTCTCCTGCGCAGTCTGCACCACGGCGGCGGAGTCGGTGTTCTGCATCAGCATGTCCACGCCCTGGCCGATCAGCGTGGTGGCGGCTTCACGCTCCTTGCCCGGATCGAACCACTTGTTCACCCAGACCACCTTCACGGTGGCCTTTGGGTTGACGCTGCGCGCGCCCAGCGTGAACGAGTCGATGTTGCGGATCACTTCGGGAATCGGTACCGAAGCCACCACGCCCATCTTGCCCGTCTTGCTCATCTTGCCGGCGACGACGCCGGCGAGGTAGGCGCCTTCATAGGTGCGCACATCGTACTGGGCCAGGTTGTCGGCGGTCTTGAAGCCGGTGGCGTGTTCGAACTTCACGTCCGGGAATTCCTTGGCGACTTTCAGCATCGATTCCATGTAGCCGAAGGTGGTGCCGAAGATCAGCTTGTTGCCCTGGCTGGCCAGGTCGCGGAACACGCGCTCGGCGTCAGCGGCGGACTCGGGTACGTTTTCGACGAAGGTGGTCTTGACCTTGTCGCCGAACTTCTCTTCCACGGCCTTGCGGCCGGCGTCGTGCGCGTATGTCCAGCCCGCATCGCCGACCGGGCCGATGTAGACGAAGGCGACCTTGAGCGGTTCGGCCTTCTGTTCAGCGGCGGGCGCGGAGGCCGGGGCGGCCGTCTCGGCCGGCTTCTCGGCTTCCTTCTTGCCGCAGCCGGCCAGGGCCAGCAGCGCGGTGGCGGCCAGGGCCGCCAGGGTCTTCCTGCGCGTGACGATCATGATTTCTCCTTGTGATGAATATTGACTGCGTTCGATGGCTCGTTGAAATGGGTGTGCGGCAGCGGCATCAGGCATTGCCCGGACGGAACGGCTTGCCCAGCGACGCAGGCATGTTGAGCCGGATCCAGGCCGGGTTGCGCGAGATCAGCGCCAGCACGACGATGGTGGCCGCATACGGCAGCATCGACAGGAACTGCGACGGCACCGACACGCCGATGCCCTGCAGGTAGAACTGCAGAATGGTCACGCCGCCGAACAGCCACGCGCCCACGAGTACGCGGCCCGGTCGCCAGGTGGCGAACGTGGTCAGCGCAAGCGCGATCCAGCCGCGGCCGGCGACGAGGTTCTCGACCCACATCGGCGTGTACACCAGCGACAGGTACGCGCCTGCCAGGCCGCAGCATGCGCCGCCGAACAGCAGTGCGCCGAAGCGGATGGTGCGCACCGGATAGCCGAGCGCATGCGCGGATTCTGGCGATTCGCCGATTGCGCGCAGCGTCAGGCCGGCGCGCGTGCGGAACAGGAACCACATGATCGCAAAGCACAGCAGCAGGCTGAAATACACCATCCAGTGGTGCTGGAAGAATGCGGGACCGATGAACGGAATGTCGGCAAGGAACGGGACCGATTTGGCCTGAGCCGGCATCGCAAAGCCGACGAAGCGCTGGCCCATGAAGGCCGACAGGCCCGTGCCGAAGATCGACAGCGCGAGGCCCGTGGCCACCTGATTGGTCGCGAGCACGAGCGCGAGCCACGAGAACAGCGTGGCCATCAGCATGCCGGCCACGGCGCCGGCAAGAAAGCCGAGCAGCGGCTGCTGCGTCTGGTAGCCGACCATGAATCCGGCCACGGCGGCGACCAGCATCATGCCTTCGGCGCCGAGATTGAGCACGCCGGAGCGTTCGTTGATAAGCAGGCCCAGCGCGGCCAGCAACAGCGGTGTGCCGGCGTTGATCGCGGTGGCGATCAGGGGAGCGAGTTGTTCCATGTTTTACGTTGCTCCGCTCAGGCTGCCGTGGCGCGCCAGCGCAGGCGGTTTTCGATTAGGGTGTCGCAGGCGAGCAGGAAGAACAGCAGCATGCCCTGGAACACCCAGCCGATGGCCGACGGCAAGCCGAGGCGCGACTGCGCCATCTCGCCGCCGATATAGAACAGCGACATCATGATGCCGCCGAGCACGGTGCCGACCGGATGCAGCCGGCCGACGAATGCGACGATGATCGCGGTGAAGCCATAGCCCGGTGAAATCGACGGCAGCAACTGGCCGATCGGACCGGTGACTTCAAACGCGCCAGCGAGTCCCGCCGTAGCGCCCGAAATCAGCAGCGCGCTCCACAGCGCGCTGCGCGATGAGAAGCCCGCATAGCGCGCCGCAGCCGGTGCCGTGCCGCCGACCTGCAGCCGGTAGCCAGCAAAGCTGCGGAAGATGAAGACCGTCATCACGACGACCAGCACCAGCATCACGGCAAAGCCCGCATGCAGGCGCGAACCCGACATCAGGTTGGGCAGCAGGTATTCGGACGAGAACACCTTCGACTGCGGGAAGTTCATGCCGTTGGGATCCTTCAGCGGCCCGTTGACGACCCACAGCATCAGCTGCTGCGCGATATATGTGAGCATCAGCGAGACCAGGATCTCGTTCGCGTTGAAGCGGTCCTTGAGCAGCGCCGTGATCGCGGCCCAGAACATGCCGCCGATCACGCCGGCGAGCGATGCCAGCATCAGCACGACCGTACCGTTCAGCGTCTGGCCAGGCACGTCGAAGTACAGCACCGTCGCCCCAGCGAAGATGCCGCCGAGGATCAGTTGTCCATCCGCACCGATGTTCCAGACGTTGGCCCGGTAGCAGACCGACAGGCCCAGCGCGCACAGCACCAGCGGCACCGTCTTTAGCAGGACTTCGCCGATGGCGCGCTTGTCCCGCAGCGGATCGGCCAGGAAGACCTTGAGCGCAGCCATCGGATCCTTGCCGAGTGCAATGAACAGCAGCGCACCGAACAGCAGCGTAAGCGCGAGCGCGATTACTGGCGAGGCATAAGCCATGGTCCGCGACGGCAAGCCGCGCGGCGCGAGCGTGATGGGGGAGAGGGGTAGGAGCGAGCGCAGTTCAGCCATGGTTCACCTCCGCTACGTAGGCGTCGCGCGACTGCGCGGGGCCGCCTTCCCACAGGCCGCTCATCCACAGCCCGATTTGTTCGCGCGTGGCGGTCTCGGTCGGAATGGACGGCGACAGGTGGCCCTTGGCGATGACGTACAACCGGTCGCAAATCGCGAACAGCTCGTCGAGTTCTTCCGATACCACCAGGATTGCGCAGCCCGAGGCCTTGAGCGCGAGGATCTCGTTGTGGATCTGCGCGGCGGCGCCGACATCCACGCCCCATGTCGGTTGGGCAACGATCAGCACCTTCGGGCCGCTTTCGATCTCGCGGCCGACGATGAATTTCTGCAGGTTGCCACCCGACAGGCTGCGGGCCAGCGCTTCGGGCCCGCTCGCTTTTACGCGAAAGCGGCCGATGACCGCGGCGGCCAGACCAGCCGCCGCCTTCGGCGAGATCATGCCGTTGCGCACATACGGCGGCGTCTGGTGCGACAGCAGCGTGTTCGAGGCCAGGCTCATGCCTGGCACCGCACCGCGCCCGAGCCGCTCTTCCGGCACGAAGGCGAGGCCGGCGCGTCGGCGCTGGCGTGCATCGAGCCGGCCGACCGGCTTGCCCGCGATGTGGACTGCGGTGCGGTCCACGCGCATGTCCTCGCCGGACAGCGCGGCCAGCAGTTCCTGCTGGCCATTGCCCGACACGCCGGCAATGCCGACGATCTCGCCGGCATGCACGTCGAGTGAAATCTGCTGCAGCTCGGTCGCAAACGCATGCGCGCGCGGCAGCGACAGGGCTTCCACGCCCAGACGCACCTCGCCGCGCTGCGTGGCCACGCGCGCTTCGCGCGGCGGCTCGCCACCGATCATCAGGCGCGACAGCGAGGCCGCGCTTTCCTGGCGCGGATCGCACACGCCGGTGACCTTGCCCATCCGCATCACGGTGGCGTGATGGCAGAGCGCGCGGATCTCGTCGAGCTTGTGGCTGATGTAGAGGATGCTGGTGCCTTCGGCCGCGAGCTGGCGCAGCGTGACGAACAGCGTTTCCACGGCCTGCGGCGTCAGCACCGAAGTCGGCTCGTCCAGGATCAGCAATTGCGGGTTGGCCAGCAGCGCGCGCACGATTTCCACGCGCTGCCGCTCGCCCACCGACAGCGTGTGGACATGGCGGTTCGGCTCCAGCGGCAGGCCGTAGCGCTCGGCGGTCGCGCGGATGCGTTCGGCGAGCTGCTTCATGCTGCTGCCTGCGCCTTTGTGTCCGCCGGGAAGGCCCAGCGCGATGTTCTCGGTCACGGTCAGCGTGTCGAACAGCGAGAAATGCTGGAACACCATCGCAATGCCCAGGTTGCGGGCGTCGTGCGGACTGTTGATCGTGACAGGGGCGCCGTTGAAGTGCATCTCGCCGGCGTCCGGACGGACTGCGCCAAAGATGATCTTCATCAGCGTGGATTTGCCGGCGCCGTTCTCGCCAAGCACGGCGTGGATCTCGCCGGGGGCGACGGTAAGGCTGATGTCATCGTTCGCGATGACGCCGGGATAGCGCTTGCTGATATGGGCTAGCGCCAGCCTGGGGGGGAGTTGTGATGTCACTGAGGCGGCTCGGGTTGTTATGGCAGCAACGTGGAAGGCAGGCAGTCAGCGGCAGTGCGTGGCGCAGCATCGCCGCGACGCATTGCAGCATTCATCATGATTTCTTGATGCCGGATATTGGTTACGAATTATATAAGTGTGCGGCTTTGTGGCGGCCGGTTTGCGGCGTTTGTCCAAGCCGCGCAACGGTTGGCGGGTAGTTGCAAGTCGCATGCCGGGGGAGGCAAAAGAAAAACCGCCGCCCTCCTTTCGGAGGACGGCGGTCCGGTGTGGCAGCGGGTTCCCGGCTAAGCCTCGCCTTCAGCCTCCCGTGGACGCCGCAATCGTCGCAAACCGACCATCGCGGAAATCCGCCAGCGTCTGGTAGATCTGCTCCTGCGTGTTCATCACGAACGGGCCGTACTGCGCGATCGGCTCGCCCAGCGGCTGTCCGGCGATCAGCAGGAAGCGCACCTCGGACTCGGCATTGACGATGACGCCGTCTGCGTTGTCCGCGTTGTCGAGCACGCCCATGCGTTGTGCGTCGACCACCGCCTTTTCGCTGCCTTCACCGATCGACAACTCGCCGCGGTACACATAGACGAAGGCGTTATGCCCCGCCGGCAATGCCTGCCGGAACTGCTGGCCCGCCGGCAAATGCACGTCGAGGTAGATCGGTTCCGTCACCGGGCGCGTGACCGCGCCAGCCACGCCGTGCGAGGCGCCGGCCAGCACGCGCACCGTGCCGCCGTTATCCAGCGCCACCGTCGGAATGGCATCGGCGGGCATGTCGCGATACCACGGCGCCGTCATCTTGTCGGCGGCCGGCAGGTTCAGCCACAGCTGGAAGCCTTCCATGCGGCCGTCTTCCTGCTCGGGCATTTCCGAGTGCACGACGCCCGCGCCAGCCACCATCCACTGCGCGCCGCCGTTCTGCAGCAGGCCTTCGTTGCCGGCGCTGTCGCGATGGCGCATGCGGCCTGCCAGCATATAGGTGATGGTCTCGAAGCCGCGGTGCGGGTGATCGGGGAAGCCGCCGATGTAGTCGTCCTTGCTGTCGGTGCCGAAGGCGTCGAGCATCAGGAACGGGTCCAGCCGGCGTTGCAGGTTCTGGGTCAGCACGCGCGTCAGCTTGACGCCGGCGCCGTCCGAGGTAGCGATGCCGCGCACGACGCGATCCACCGTGCGCGAACGCTGCACGGTTTCCTGCGCGGTGGCCGGAACGGTGGGCAGAGCGGTGCGGGTTTCCATCATTCTTTCTCCGGTTCGCGGGGCCATTGTGGCGGCATTGGAGCTGCCGTCATCGGGCCACGTCGTGTTCAGGTACTCCGACAATGTAGAGGTTTGGTGGGGAAAGAGTAGAGGGTGGGTGGAGAACAGATTGTTCTATCCATCAGTGCAATCTGTCCGGATTCAAGACGCCGATGGTGATGATCATGGGCGGCCCTCAGGCGAGTCTTTCGGTCTGCTCCGGGCTCGCCCAAGCTGCGGCAAAAAGCCCCCGAAAAAGCAGCAAGATAGGCGAAAATGACAAGATCGATGAAGATGAGTATAATAGCGCTCTCTTTGTCATCCGTTGCTGTGGATTGATTCGCCGGGCGATCCCGCCAGGCCTTGTCAGGCAACGGTTCATGAATTCGGCGGCGCGCCCATTTGTTCACTTTTTTGCGCCGCCCTGGCCACTCGCTCACCGGTCCCAGACCGAACCGGGTGCGCCGCTACAGGGAGCGCCCGGACACAGTGCCGTGGCATCCCGTCAATCGGTCTTCCCGCCTCTGGCGTGGAGGTCCAAAAGCCCGTCCGCTGGCAATCGTGCCGGTCATGGCGGCAATGCAATCTGAACCGGGACGGCGGCTCCCCACTTCACGGCCGCCTAGCCCATTTTGTTTTCCGTGATCGGAAAGTGCTGTTTTGCGCGCTTTTCAGACGGAACGAGAGGGAATATGTCAAAGCAATCCGTACGGGTCGCCGCCTGGGGATGCCTGACCGTGCTGGCATTGGGCGGACTGGCCGCCTGGATCGGCGTGGACGTCATCCGGCAACATCAGGACCGCCTGCTCTACGACGTGGCCGACCACATGCGGCTGGTCCTGTTTTCGATGGCGCTTGCGCTCGCCACCGGCATTCCGGCCGGCATCGCGCTGAGCCGGCCGCGCATGCGCCGCTGGGCCGACCGCCTGATGCAGATCTTCAACGTCGGCAACACGGTGCCGTCGCTGGCGGTACTCGCGCTGGCGCTCGCGGTGCTGGGCATCGGCGAGCGGCCCGCGATCCTGGCGCTGTGGCTCGCATCGCTGCTGCCGATCGTGCGCAACACCTACGAGGGTCTTCGCAATGTTTCGCCGACGCTGCTCGAAGCCGCGCGCGGCATCGGCATGACGCCGTTCCAGCGGCTTCTGCGCGTGGAGCTGCCGAACGCGCTGCCGGTGATGCTGGCCGGCATCCGCATCAGCCTGGTGATCAACGTAGGCACGGTGCCGCTGTCGTTCCTGATCGGCGCCAACAGCCTCGGCGAACTGATCTTCCCGGGCATCTACCTGAATAACCAGCCGCTGCTGCTGCTGGGCGCCGCCGCGACCGCGCTGCTGGCGCTGGCGCTCGACGCGCTGTTTGCCGGCGCCGGCAGCCTGTACCTGCGCCGGCGCGGACTGGCGCGCTGAGCGGCGGCCGAGAGGAAAACCAATGCAATCGAAACGAGACCGCGAAGGCCGTGCCTTCTGGGCCTTCATGCTCTTGGGCACCATCGTGGCCGCCGTGCTGCTGAGTTCCGCGCCGGCCCGTGCGCAGGCGCCAGCAGCGAATGCCGCGCCGGTGCGCGTGGGCGGCAAGAACTTTACCGAGCAGCTGATCCTGTCGTCGATGACGTCGCAGTACCTGCGCGCCAAGGGCCTCGGCACCGAGCTGACCTCGGGCCTGGGCAGCACGCTGATGCGCCAGGCGATGGAGAACGGCCAGCTCGACGTGGTGTGGGACTACACCGGCACGGCGCTGATCGTCTTCAACAAGGTCGAGGAAAAGCTCGACGCAAAGGCAAGCTACGCGCGTGTGAAGACGCTGGACGCCGCACGCGGCCTGGTCTGGCTGGAGCCGTCGCGCATCAATAATACCTATGCGCTGGCCATGCCGAAGCAGCGCGCGCAGGCCAGCGGCGTCACCACGCTGTCGGCCTATGCCGAGAAGATGCGCAAGGCCGGCGAGGACGCGCAGCATCCGTTTGCCGTCGACATGGAATTCGCGGCGCGCCCTGACGGGCTGGAGCCGCTCAAGGCCCAGTACAAGCTGCCGTTCAAGCGCCGCGACGTGATCCAGCTTGATCCTGGCCTGGTCTATACGGCGCTCAAGAACAACCAGGTCGATATGGGCCTGGTGTACACAACCGATGGCCGCGTGAAGGGTTTCGAACTCGTGCTGCTCGAAGACGATCTGCACTTCTTCCCCGACTACAGCGCGGTGCCCGTGGTGCGCAAGGCCGTGCTGGACAAGCATCCCGAACTCGCCACGCTGCTCGATGCGCTGTCGGCGAAGCTGGACAACGCATCGATGACCGAGATGAACTACCAGGTGGACATCGGCCAGCAGCCGGTGGATAAGGTGGCCGCAGACTTCCTGCGCAGCCATGGCCTGATCTGAGGAGGCACGCATGGACTTGCTGACCTACCTCCAACATAGCTGGCCGACGCTGCTGAAGCTCACTGCCGAGCATCTGGCGCTCGTCGGCTCGGCCGTGGGCATGGCGATCCTGATCGGTGTGCCGCTGGGCATTGCGATCACGCGCTTCCGCTGGCTGGCCACGCCACTGCTGACGCTGGCGACGATCGTGCTGACGCTGCCGTCGATCGCGCTGTTCGGGCTGATGATCCCGATCTTCGCGCGCTTCGGGCATGCGCTGGGCTATCTGCCCGCCGTGACCGCGGTGTTCCTGTATTCGCTGCTGCCGATCATGCGCAACACCTACACGGCGCTGGTCAATATCGACCCCGGCATCCAGGAAGCCGGGCGGGGCATCGGCATGACCACGTGGCAGCGCATGCGCCGCGTGGACCTGCCGCTGGCCGTGCCCGTGATCCTGGGGGGCGTACGTACCGCGGTAGTGATGA
Organism: Cupriavidus pinatubonensis; assembly: GCF_019602855.1. Lineage (GTDB taxonomy): Bacteria > Pseudomonadota > Gammaproteobacteria > Burkholderiales > Burkholderiaceae > Cupriavidus > Cupriavidus pinatubonensis. The sequence continues at coordinate 2,799,159 of NZ_CP080767.1, read as the reverse complement.
ACATCGGCGTGGCCACCATTGCCGCCATCATCGGCGCGGGTGGCCTTGGGGTGCTGATCCTGCAAGCGATCAGCCAGAGCAATATGAGCAAGCTGGCCGTGGGCGCGATCCTGGTCAGCGTGCTCGCCATCGTGGCGGATGCCTTCCTGCAATGGTTGCAGAAGGTGCTGACGCCAAAAGGAATCCGACTATGATCGAACTCGACCGACTCACCAAGGCCTTCCCCCAGAAAGACGGCACTGAAGTGCGGGCAGTGGATGCTGTCTCGCTGACAGTGCCACGCGGGGAAATCTGCGTGTTCCTGGGGCCGTCCGGCTGCGGCAAGACCACCACGCTGAAGATGATCAACCGGCTGATCGAGCCGACCTCGGGCACCGTGCGCATCGACGGCGAGGACACTATCGGCATCGACGGCGTGGCGTTGCGCCGCAAGATCGGCTACGTGATCCAGCAGATCGGCCTGTTCCCGAACATGACTATCGAAGAGAACATCATGGTCGTGCCGCGCATGCTCGGCTGGAACAAGAAACAGTGCCGTGAACGCGCGCGCGAGCTGATGTCGATGGTGCAGCTCGACCCCGACCGCATGCTGTCGCGCTATCCGCGCGAACTGTCCGGCGGGCAGCAGCAGCGTATCGGCGTGATCCGCGCGCTCGCGGCCGACGCGCCCGTGCTGCTGATGGACGAACCGTTCGGCGCGGTCGACCCGATCAATCGCGAAAGCATCCAGAACGAATTCCTGCAGATGCAGCGCCAGCTCGGCAAGACCGTGATCATGGTCTCGCACGATATCGACGAGGCCATCAAGCTGGCCGATAAGATCGCGGTGTTCCGGGGCGGCAAGCTCGTGCAGTTCGATCATCCCGATGCGCTGCTTGCGCAGCCGGCCGACGAGTTCGTGCAGGCCTTTGTCGGCCACGACAACACGCTCAAGCGCCTGCTGCTGGTGAACGCCGGCGATGCGGCCACCATGCCGCCGAGCTGCGATCCCGACATGGCCCTGTCCGATGCACTCGGCGTGATGGACGATGCCGACGTGCGCCACCTGCCGGTGGTCGACGACTCGCAGCGCACGCTGGGCTATGTCACGCGGCGCGATGCCCGGGCGGGCAAGGGCCGCTGCAGCGATGTGGTGCGCGAATTCCCCGCGACCGCCACGTCGGACGAGCATCTGCGCATCCTGCTGTCGCGCATGTACCAGCACAACACGAGTTGGCTGCCAGTGGTCGACGCCGATGGCGCCTATCTGGGCGAAGTGACGCAGGATTCGATCGCGGGCTATCTGAGTTCTGGCCGCTCGCGCGGCGGTGCGACCACCATCCAGCGGCCGCAGGAGGCACTGCGCGCCGCGGCGTGAGCGTCAGCCCGATTCGCGCTATGCTCGGGCCATGGTCCGCAAAGTGCGCTATTGCCGCTCACCCCTGTGCCTGATGATCGAAACCCGCTGGCTCGTGCCACGCGGGTTTGATGGCTTCACGCCCGGGCCGCTGATCCTGCTGCGGCCCGGCGCGAGCCACGCGCTGATCGAGCATGAGAAGATGCACGTGCGCCAGTTCTGGCGCAGCTGGGGGCTGATGGGCGTGCTCTATCTTCTGAGCCGGCGCTGGCGCCTGCGCTACGAAGTCGAGGCTTATCGCGAGCAGCTCCGGCACTGCCCGCCCGGCACCGCGCATTCGATGGCCCGGATGCTGTCCACCAAATACCGCTTGAGGATTACCGAAGACGAGGCGTATCGCCTGCTGACCGGCAGCGAATGACGCGTCTCAGGCCGTCGCTGCAGCAGGCGCCGCCTGTCGTCGGAACGCGAGCGTAAAGCGCGTCTTGCCGCTCGCGGACTGCACGGCGATGGTGCCGCCATGTGCGGACATGATCGCGCGCGTGATCGACAGCCCAAGCCCCACGCTGTCCGACTCCGGCCGCACCCGCGATTTATCGCCGCGCGAGAAGCGGTCGAAGATCACGGGCAGCAAATCCGGGCGGATGTCCTGACCATCATTCTCTACCGAGACCGTAATGGTATCCGCGCTGCCGCCGATCTCGATCACGATAACGCCACCGGGCGGCGTATAGCGCAGCGCGTTGGACAGCAGGTTGCTGAGCGCGCGGCGCAGCATCAGGCGGTCGCCGACGATATGCCCTTCGCCGAGCAATTGCAGGCGCACCGCCTTGTCTTCGGCCAGCGCATCATAGAATTCGAACAAGGCATGGACCTCGACCGCGACGTCGATCGGCTCGGCGCTGGGCAGTGTCAGGCCGTGTTCCATCTGGGCCAGGTACAGCATGTCCGACACCATGCGTGAAAGGCGTTGCAGCTCCTCGGCGTTGGACGCCAGCACGTCGCGGTACTTTTCGGCAGCGCGCGGCTGCGAGAGCACCACGTGCGTCTGCGTCATCAGGTTGGTGAGCGGGGTGCGCAACTCGTGCGCGATGTCGGAAGAGAAATCGGACAGCCGTTGGAAATCGCTCTGCAGGCGCTCGAGCATCGCGTTCAGCGTACCTGCCAGGTCTGCCATTTCTACCGGCACTGCGTCCACAGGCATGCGCGCGTCCAGCTTGTGTGCGGTCACGGCACGCGCGCGGCTGGCCATGGTGCGCAACGGCGCCAGCCCGCGACGTGCCGCCCACCAGCCGAGCAGGCCGCTGGCCAATGCGGCCAGCGTGACGTAGAAGGTCAGCGAGCGGCGGAACGCTCGCATGAAATGCGCGTGGATTTCCGTGTCCATGCCGACCACGATGGTCAGCGGCACCTGCTTGTCGCCTGTTGCCTGCACGGTGGCGCGCATGCCTCGATACGACTTGCCGTCCTGTTCCCAGTCAAAGCTTTCGCGCCCGGCCGGCAGTACCGAAGCGGTGCCCAGCACCGTGCGGAAATCAAAACCGTTGCTCGCATACAGTAGCGTTCCGTCGGCCGCGCTGACATGCGCGATGAATCCGGGATGATGCTCGAGTGCCACGGCCAGCCGTTCGGACACGGACGCTGCCGCGTTCTCGGTGGCGATCCGCTCGATCAGCCGCACGTTGTCGCCAAGGCTCGCGAAGTCCTCTTCCGCAAAGTGCTGGTCCATGGCCGTCGCGATCAGGATGCCGAGGCCCAGCAGCACGCCGGCCGACGACAGGCAGAACAGCGCGGTCAGGCGCGTGGTCAGCGAGAACCGGCGCATCACACCGTGTCCTCGGGACCTTCCAGCACGTAGCCCATGCCGCGCACCGTCTGGATTAGCTTGGTGTCGAAGTCGTCGTCGATCTTCGCGCGCAGGCGGCGGATGGCGACGTCGATCACATTACTGTCGCTGTCGAAGTTCATGTCCCAGACTTGCGACGCAATCAGCGAGCGCGGCAGTACTTCGCCGCGCCGGCGCACGAGCAGCTCGAGCAGCGAGAACTCCTTGCTCGTCAGCACGATGCGGCGCCCGCCGCGCGACGCACGCCGGCGCGCCAGATCCAGTACCAGGTCGCCGACCTGTACGCGATCCACGCTCGCCTGCACGCTGCCACGGCGTAGCAACGTGCGTACGCGCGCAAGCAGTTCGGCGAACGCGAATGGCTTGACCAGGTAGTCGTCCGCGCCCAGCTCGAGCCCCTTGACGCGGTCCGCCACGCTGTCGCGCGCAGTCAGGAACAGCACCGGCACGCGGTTGCCGGCCGCGCGCAGCGTCTGCACGATGCGCCAGCCGTCCACGTCCGGCAGCATCACGTCGAGGATGATCAGATCGTAGGCCTCGCTCATGGCCAGATGGTGGCCATCGAGTCCATTCGCGGCCAGGTCCACCACGAAGCCGGCCTCTGTCAGGCCCTGCCGCAGGTATTCGCCGGTCTTGGCCTCGTCTTCCACTACTAGCAGTTTCATCTGCACTTTCCTTGTTGCCGGCCCGCGCCGCAGGCGAGCGGCGACTGTAGCGCAGGGCAATGAACATCAAGATGACGTCAAGATTACCGGATTGTAATTTCGGGGTCATGTGCAAGTTCGCCGGCATTCCGTATGCTTTGCCTGCCGTCGTCATGTGCGGCGATCGACTCTTCAAGGACTGACTTTCGATGCGACGCGATCCCACGACCGGCTTGCTGCTGCCCAACCTGTCCCGGCGCCGCTTCGTGCAAGGGCTGGCGGCCGGTGGCGTGCTGGCCGGTTTGCCGGTGTGGCAGGGGAGCGCACACGCGCAGCCGGCGGCGACGGCATTCGGCACGGCGCCCGTGCTGCGTGGCACCGAATTCGACCTTGTGGTCGCCGAATCGATGGTCAACTTCACGGGCAAGCCTGCCCTGGCCACGACCATCAACGGCATGTTGCCGGGACCGACACTGCGCTGGCGCGAGGGCGATACGGTCACCATCCGCGTGACCAACCGCCTGCGCGAACACACGTCGATCCACTGGCACGGCATCATCCTGCCGTACCAGATGGACGGCGTGCCCGGCATCAGCTTTGGCGGCATCGCGCCCGGCGAGACCTTCACCTACCGCTTCAAGGTCGCGCAAAGCGGCAGCTACTGGTACCACTCGCATTCCGGCTTCCAGGAGATGATCGGGCTGTACGGCGGCATCATCGTCGACCCCGCCGGGGAAGATCCTGTGCGCGCCGACCGCGACTACACCGTGTTGTTGTCCGACTGGACCGACGAAGACCCGATGCGCGTGCTGTCGAAGCTGAAGGTCCAGAGCGATTACTACAACTACAACCAGCCCACCGCTGTCGATTTCTTCCGCGACGTGTCGAACGACGGCCTGAAGGCCGCGCTCGACAAGCGCCGCATGTGGAACCAGATGCGCATGAACCCGACCGATCTCGCGGACATGTCGGGTGCAACGCTCACGTACCTGACCAATGGCCTCACACCGGCGGGCAACTGGACGGGGCTGTTCCGGCCCGGCGAGCGCGTGCGGCTGCGCTTCATCAACGGCGCCGGCAATACCTTCTTCGACGTGCGCATTCCGGGCCTGAAGCTTCGGGTGGTGCAGGTCGATGGCATCAACATCGAGCCGGTCACGGTCGATGAATTCCGCTTCGGACCCGGCGAAACTTGCGACGTCGTGGTCGAACCGCGCGACGACGCCTACACGATCTTCTCGCAGTCGATGGATCGCACCGGCTATGCCAGGGGCACGCTGAGCGTGCGCGACGGCTTGCCGGCACCGGTGCCGGCGCTGGACAAGGCCGAGTGGCTGACGATGGGCGACATGATGGGTGACATGGCCGGCATGCATGGCGCAGACCATGGCGGCATGGCCATGGATCACAGCCAGCACGCGATGGACCACAGCCAGCATGCGACGCACGGCGCGGCAGCAGACAACCCCCTCAAGGTCCCCGGCAAGGCCGTGCGCCACGCACGCACGGAATACGGCGCCAGTACCGACATGCGCGTGGACACGCCGCGCACGAATCTCGACGACCCCGGCATCGGCCTGCGCAACAATGGCAGGCGCGTGCTGACGCTGGCGGACATGCACACGCTCGGTGGCCCGCCGGATCCGCGCGGGCCGGGGCGAGAGATCGAACTGCATCTCACCGGCAATATGGAGCGCTATACGTGGTCGTTCGATGGCGTCGAGTTCGGCAAGTCGACGCCCGTGCATTTCCGCCATGGCGAGCGGCTGCGCGTCATTCTCCACAACGACACGATGATGACCCACCCGATGCACATGCACGGCATGTGGAGCGATCTTGAAGCACCGGACGGTACGTTCCAGGCACGCCGTCACACGATCCCGGTGCAGCCGGCGCAGCGCATCAGCTTCCTGGTCACGGCGGATGCTCTTGGGCGCTGGGCCTGGCATTGTCACCTGATGCTCCATATGGATGCGGGCATGTTCCGCGAAGTGGTGGTGTCGTGATGACAAGAACCGCTGCACGCTTTTCGGCCTCGCATGCGTACGCAAGGAACCTGCTTGCGGCGATCCTCGCTACGGCAGGAATCGGATCGGCCTGGGCGCAGGACCCGCATGCCGGACATCACGGCCACCAATCGTCCGACGCCGCAACTGTTTCGCCGGCTGCAGAAGATGACGGCATGCAGGGCATGGAAGAGGGGCCGGCACCTGCCGCTGCCATGCCGCAGTCCAATGCAGCGCCGGTCATGGACCATGGCGACATGAAGATGCAGGGCGGCAGCGCGCCACCCGATGCGCGCGACCCGCACGCGTACGCCGATGGCTATCAGCTCGGAGTCGGCCAGTATGCAGTGGGTTCCGCACGCCACCTCCACATGGCCGACGAGCATACGTTCGCCGCGGTTCTGGTCGACCGGCTGGAATGGGCGCATGCAAACGGCGCGAACGCTGCGAATTGGGAAGCACAGGCGTGGTTCGGTGGCACCTACAACCGGCTCGTCATCAAGACCGAGGGCGAAGCCGCTGGCGGCAAGGTGCACGATGCGCGTACCGAACTGCTGTGGGGCCACGCTATCGCCCCGTACTGGGACACACAACTCGGCTGGCGCAATGATGTGGGCAGCGGACGCCCGGCGCGAAACTGGCTCGCATTCGGCGTGCAAGGCTTGGCGCCCTACTGGTTCGAAGTCGATGCCACGGCCTACGTGGGCGACAGCGGCCGCACTGCGCTGCGCCTGTCGGCAGAGTACGAACTGCTGATCACGCAACGCCTGATCCTGCAGCCGCGCATCGAGGCCAATCTCTATGGCAAGAACGATCCCGAGACCGGCACGGGCAGCGGCCTGTCCAACGGTGCCGTTGGCCTGCGCCTGCGCTATGAGATCAACCGGCAGTTCGCGCCGTATATCGGCGTCGAGCGGTACCAGACGTTCGGCAACACGTCCGACATGGTCAGGGCATCCGGAGGCCGCAGTGGCGAGACGCGTTTCGTGGCTGGTGTGCGGCTCTGGTTCTGAACCATGCGAAAGCAGTCCATCCAATCCCCCATCAAGGTACCCCTATGACCCCCATTCGTACCACAGCAGCTGCGCTGCTCGCCGCGTCGGCGCTGCTCGCTGCCGGGCAGGCTCTCGCCCATCCGCAATTGCTTGCCTCCACGCCTTCAGAGAACGCCGAGATCGCGGCGCCGGCGCGCATCGAACTGCATTTCTCGGAGACCCTGGTAGCGCGTGTCTCGGGGGCGAAGCTCGTCATGACGGGGATGCCTGGCATGGCCGACCATGCGCCGATGAACGTGACGACGCGGGTATCTGCCGGCGACGACCCGAAGACGATGGTGATCACGCCGGCCAACCCGCTTGTGCCGGGCACCTATCGCGTGGACTGGCGCGCGGTATCGGCCGATACGCATCCGATCACCGGCAAGCTCTCCTTTACCGTCAAGTGATCGCATGGAGGCCGACTGGGCAACCATCGCCGTGCGCTTTGCGCTCTATGCGGACATGATGCTGTTGTTCGGTGTACCGCTTGCCGCGAAGTTGTGGTTGCGCGTCGAGGGGCGTCCCGGCTGGCATTGCGGTCGGGTTGCCGCAGGGGCGGCGGGGGCGGGCATTGTGCTGTCGGTCGCCAGTCTGGTGCTCGCTGTGAAAACGATGACCGGTGTGGAGTCATACGGGGCGATCGACAGCGATACTGTCTGGATGATCGCGACCGAGACCGGCTTTGGCGTTGCGTGGCAAGTGAGGGTGTTCGCACTGCTGGCGTGCCTGCTTGCCACCTTGGCCCCGTGCCTTCGGCGGGGCAGGGTCATTCAGTTGCTGGCTGCCGCGATCGCACTGTCCACGCTGGCTTGGGGTGGACATGGCGTCATGGACGAAGGCACTCGGCACACCGTCCATTTGAGCGCCGACATCATCCATCTGCTGGCGGCGGGCGCGTGGGTCGGTGCGCTGGTCACCTTCGTACGGATGTCATCGCCGGACTGCACGGCGACGGACGACGGCGTTGCCGAACTGAGCCGGGCCGCGAACGGCTTTGCGCACATCGGTACCGGCATCGTGGTTGCGCTGGTGCTGACAGGGACTGTCAACTACGTCATGATCGCAGGCCCGACATTGTCCGGCCTGCTGACCACGCGCTACGGCGCGTTGCTGCTGGCCAAGCTCGCGCTGTTCGGTGCCATGCTGGCGCTGGCAGCCGTCAATCGCTACCGCCTGGGCCCGCGGCTCGCGCACGACGTGCGCACCGGCGATAACAGGACCGCCCTGGCTGCATTGCGCCGAAGCCTGCGGTTCGAGTCTGGTTGTGCCATGCTTGTGCTGTTCCTTGTGGCATGGCTCGGCACGCTGTCCCCCTTGCCCTGATCTAGCTGCCGATTTTCTGAACCCGCTATCCATTTCCATCCATGACCACTGAATCTGTTGGTGCCGATTCCCGACGCAGAACCATTCTTGCTGCCCTGGCGCTGTTGCCCGCCGCCGCGTGGGCCGCTTCGCCCCAGTCGGCAACTACCGTTAAAGTCTGGAAGAGTCCGACGTGCGGCTGCTGCAAGGACTGGGTCGCGCATCTGCAGTCGAACGGTTTCGATGTCACGACGTACGAAGTGGACGACCTTACCGCCGCACGCAGTAAGGCGGGCATGCCCGACCGCTACGCCTCATGCCATACGGCGGTGGTCGAAGGCTATGCGCTTGAGGGCCACGTGCCGGCACGCGAGATCCGTCGCCTGTTGCGCGAGCGGCCGACGGCTGTCGGACTGGCCGTGCCCGGCATGCCGTTGGGGTCGCCCGGCATGGACGGGCCCGAGTATGGCGGGCGCAGGACGCCGTACGACGTCCTGCTGGTGATGGGAGACGGAAGGGCCAGGGTGTTTCAGGCGTATCCCTGACCTTCGCAGGTCACCGATTCGGCGGCTTGCGGCCGTTGCAGCACCGGCGGCTCCACGCTGGCCAGGATATCGCATTTCGCGAACTCGAGGCCGCTCTGGTAGCGGACTTCTTCTCCGTTGTAATCGCCGCGCAGGCAACTCAGCAAGACGCGTATCAGGTTTGCTCCTGCGATATGGCTAAAAGGGTAGCCGCCGCCGAACCTCGGGTTCATCTCGAGCAGGTAGAGTCGCCCATCGCGCTCAATGACATCGCAGTCGACGTTGCCGATATGGCGCAGGGCTCGGCTGATCCGGGCCGCCATGTCGCTGAACGGTCCGTTTTCGACGGTAATGGCACGGTCGGTTTCGCCCGCCCGCATCGACAGTTTCAATCGCGCTGCCAGTCCGAGGGGCTGACCCTCCAGATCGTTGAAGATGTCGAGTCCATACTCCTGGCCCACGATCATTTCCTGGACCAGCACGAGCGCATCAGCCTCCCCCATCCGCGTGAATTTGGACTGCTTCCAGATGCGAGCGCAGTAAGCGTGAGCAAACCGGAGTTCGTCGCGGTTTTCGACAAAGAAGATGCCGAAACTGGCACTGCCCCATCGTGGCTTGACCACGAGGGGAAACGAGACCTCGCCCGTGTCGAGTGCCTCCTCGGCGCTTTGGAGTGTTGCGTAGCTGCGTGGGGTGGCTATGCCAATCGACTCCGCGAATTGCGACGTCACGAACTTGTCGGCGCAAAGATGGACGACCTCCGGTGACGAGACAATCGGGACTGTGCCGATTTCGCGCAGGCGCTGGGCATGTCGAGCGATCAGTGGCAGCTCAAGATCGTTCAGCGACAGCAGGGCGGAAATCCGATGATTGCGGCAGACATCGACGAGGAAATCGATGTAGCTCTCCGCATAAATGTCCGGCGCGACGAGAAACGCGTCACACACGTTCGCCGCAGGGGCGCTGCGTTGGTTGTCCACGCCAAACACCATGCCGGCGCCATTCAGCTCGGACTTGAAGTAATCCACCAGATAGCGCCTTCTACCTACGCATGTCAGCAGCACATTCATGATTACCTCAGCGCCATTAAGATCACATGATCCTGTCCCTTTTGGTCAGGCTCAGCTGTACTTCTTTTCGATGCTCTCGTCGAGCGGCTTGCGGCAGTTACTTTTGCTTTGAATGCTGCACATCTTTCTGCGGTTAACTCAGATTGCAAGCATTCTGCACACCCAACAAAGACAGGAGTCATCTAACCAGAACGGCTTGTAAAAAAGTAGTGCGATATGTTGGGTGGTCCACCCAGACAAGGAACCTGTGTTGCCTCTACGTCATTTGCTGAATGGCGGCGATTGTCAGAGCATGGAATGGCTCTGGAGGTCTTCGTTCTGTGCCAGCGCAGCTTCACCCGTTGCCGATTGCGGCGCATGGCTGCCAGTGAAGTCAGGAACGGTGGCATCGCCAGCAGCGTTGATTCCCTGTCGTTGAATGACGGTGCCGATCGTCAGCCAGATGATCTTCAAGTCCAGCCAGAGACAGCTGTGATCGACGTACCAAGTGTCAAGGCGAAATTTTTCCTCCCAACTCAGTGAATTGCGCCCGTTGATCTGGGCCCAGCCGGAAACTCCGGGTTTGACAAGGTGGCGGCGTGCCTGCTCTGGCGAATAAAACGGCAGGTACTTCGGAGGCAATGGGCGGGGCCCAATCACGCTCATGTCTCCGATCAGCACGCACCAGAACTGCGGCAATTCATCAAGACTGGAGCGGCGCAGGAAACGTCCGAACGGCGTGAGCCTCGCCTCGTCCGGCAAGAGTTCGCCATCGGGGCCGCGATCGTCGGTCATGGTGCGGAATTTCACAACCTTGATTGGCTTGTTTCCGAGCCCCACACGTGTTGGTCGGAACAGCACGGGTTGTCCCAGTTTCCAGCGTACCGCGAATGCCAGGATCAGCAGCGGGATGGCCAGCGTCAGCAGGGCAGTGGCCGAGAAAAATATGTCGAACAGGCGCTTCATGATCGATTCGTCCGGAGCGTAGAGATAGCGGAAATTGCGGTCGTCCGCTGACTGAGCCCGAATTTCGCCACCGTCTATCTAACCAAGATGCGGTATCCCTTGGAAGCGCCCAATGTGGTCACGCGAACATTTCGAAGTGCCGGCCATGCTTCGTTGCGTCGTACCAATTAATTCCAGACGCCGCTTGCCTGTCCCTTGGGGTGGGCCAATCCACCGAAAGCAGAAGAGCCAGTGTGCGGGTCCGTACGGACTGTACGACGCGCCGGTTTCAGACTGCGGCCACCTGGTTGCGTCGTGCCGGGCAAATTTATCGGGAAGAGCAATAATGATCTCGTCCACAGATACTGTCATTGTCGGGGCAGGGCCCTACGGGTTGTCGACTTCGACCTATCTGACAGAGGCTGGGGTGCCCCATCAGATCCTGGGGCATCCCATGCATGCCTGGAAGAACTTCACGCCGCCCGGGATGCTGCTGCGCTCCGAGGCTTTTGCGTCGAACCTCTACGCGCCGTGGGCTGGCTATACGGTCGAAGACTACTGCCGGCACAATCGTATGGAATACAAGCCGGTGGGCCTGCATCTGCCGGTGGAAACGTTCGTGGATTACGGCCAGTGGTTCCAGTCGGAACTGGTCGGGCATATCCGCCCCGTGGAAGTGGCGGACCTGTGCCGCAAGGATGGGTACTTCCGGCTGGGCCTCAGCGATGGAAGCACGCTCGTGGCGCGGCGTGTGGTGCTTTCGCTGGGCCTGAAATCGTTCGGTCAGGCACCTTCCGCGCTGCGTACGGTGCCCAAGCCCTACGTACTGCATTCCGGTGATTTTGGCGATCTGATGTGGTCGAAAGGCAAGGAGATCATTATCGTCGGTGGCGGGCAGTCGGCGATCGGACTGGCTGCGCTGATGAGCGAAGTCGGTGCGCGAGTGAGGTTGCTCGTGCGCGGGGACGCCGTCAACTGGAGCCGGGAGCCGCGGACGTCCAGCGGGTTGGTCTCACGCGTGCTCAGAGCCCGTGTCGGCCTCGGGCGTGGATGGGATTCGAACAGGCCCTGGCTGCTCGCGATGTCCTACCTGTTGTCCGAGTATCCCGCGACATTCCATAAGCTCAGTCTCGCGCAGCGACAGAGGATTCTCGAGACATCGTGGGGTCCGTCCGGGGCATGGTGGCTGCGCAATCGCGTCGAAGGCAAGCTCGAGATCTCGACGCAGACAGAAGTGAGGAGCGCTGAGGTCAGGAACGGCCGGATCGTGATCGAGGTCGATTCCGCAAATCGCACTTCTGCCCTCAGCGCCGATCATGTCGTGCTTGCGACTGGCTTCAAGGTCGACATGGCCAGGCACCCGTTCATGTCATCGGAAATCCTGAGCTCGCTGTCGCTCATCGATGGCTCGCCAAGCCTGACATCGAACTTCGAAACCAGCGTGCGTGACCTGTATGTGCTTGGACCCGCCGCCGCGATGAGCTTTGGTCCTGCGTTGCGCTTTATCTACGGCGCGCGATACGCCGTTCCCCATGTGTCACGGCATATTGCCGCGCGCTTCAAACAGGAAGCCGGAAGATTCGTGACGCCGCCGCAAGCCATCACGCCTGAGCTCGCCAATGGTCGAACAGGCGGCAGCCTGCATGCGAGAAGCGTTCTCCAGGCCGCGGAGCACAATGCGGAGTAGGGGCATTGGACACGCGTATGTGGCTCGCAGGCAGATTCGCTGACCTGCGGGCCCATGGCACGGCGCGCCTGGCTACGTCGATACGGTGGTTCTCCAAAGGGCCAGCGCGCCAATATGCAGGGCGACCGTCGCCCAAAAAACGATCTGGAATTCCTGCTTCCGATTTTTGTGCCGCAGAAGATGCTGGGCGGCAAGGGCGCCCGGCCAGCCGCCGCACAGCGCAAGCAGGTGTAGATGAGCCTCAGGTATGCGCCAGGCGCTACGGCTCGCTCGCGCCTTGTCTGTGGCGTAGGCGAGAAATGCGACGGCGCTGGCTAGCGCGCTGGCAATCGCGGCAGGCCGGGGCAGGTAACCGGCAAGCGCGCCTCCCACCATGATCGCCAGGGCCAACAGCCCCACCAATGCCGGCCGCCAGCTTGCGCTGGACGGTGCCCGAGATTTCGGTGCGCCGGCTATCGCTACATTCAGAGCCTGCATTCGGCCATCCTTGCCCTTAGCCAGTTCGAAGCTCACGCGGTCGCCCGGCTTCGGCGCAACGGCGCGCGTTTGCAGTGCCGAAACATGGAAAAAGACGTCTTTCATGTCCGCGTGGATGTCGATAAAGCCATAGCCCTTATCGGCATGCCATGACTTGACCCGACCTGCTTTCTTCATGGTGGATGGAGTGGGGTTGAGGCAGGGGGCAGTCGTTGTCTGGTCCGCGTGCAGGATTGGCACGCCAGGCTGTCCAGCCGATACAACGACGCAGGAGAAAGAAACTGGCGGAAGCGGTGAGATTCGAACTCACGGATGGGTCACCCCATCGGCAGTTTTCAAGACTGCTGCCTTAAACCACTCGGCCACGCTTCCTTGGAGTGCCGGCATTGTAGCGCGGATTGCGCGACATGCCGCTGGCGCAAGGACCAGTACGGCCGCGCATTATACAAGGCCGTGCGCATCGTTGGGCAAATCTGCTGATCCTGTTGTCGGTGGCTGTCCGACACGGCGGAACCTTACCGCCGTGGCATGGCTCATACCGGTGTGCCGGGAATTGCGCTCGTTCGCATCAAGTGCCGCATTCCCGGCTTCACCTGGCAACAGAGGAGAACCCCAGATGCAAAGCAAGTCGAAGAATCGGATCGCGATCGTGGCGGGGCTGGCCGCGATCGGCCTGGCCGGTTGCGCGGCCCCTTACAACAACGGCTACGACACGGGCTACAACACAGGCTATAACAACACCGGCTACAACGCCCCCCCTCCGCCGCCGGCGAGCAACGGAGGCTACACCACGCAGGCACCGTCAGGTTCCGTCTATTACGGCCGTGTGGAGTCGATTGAGCCGATTACCAACACCCAGAACAGTTCGGGCCTGCTGGGCACCGTAATCGGTGGCGCAGCCGGTGGCCTGCTTGGCCATCAGGTCGGTGGCGGGCGCGGACAGACTGCGGCAACGATCGGCGGTGCCGTGGTCGGCGCGGTGGCCGGCAACCAGATCGAGAAGCGTGCCGGCAGCAATACGCAGACCGCATACCGCGTCAATGTTCGTCTTGATGATGGCCGTGTTGCTACGGTGACGCAGAGCAACCTGGGCAACCTGCAGGTCGGCATGCGCGCCCGCGTGGCGAACGACATGGCGGTGCCGTACTGATCCTGGATCGGGTCCACAAAGCAACGAAGGCCACGGCAATGCCGTGGCCTTCGTGCTTTCGTGCCCCTGTCTTGACGCTTCAGTCCTTCAGGAACATCTCCTGCAAGTCGTTGAGGAAGCGCCGGCCGAGTTCGGTAGGGCGGATCACCGTCGGATCGGCATCGAGCAATCCCTTCTTCTCCGCCGCCGCGAGCTGCCGGCTGATCGCATGCAGCGGCAGGCCGGTCATGTCGTGGAAGCTGGAGGCCGGCACGCCATCAGTGAGGCGCAGTGCGTTAAGCATGAACTCGAACGGCAGTTCGTCCGCGCCGACTTCGCGCGCTTCCTGCACCGCATTGCCGGCCATCGCCTGCGCCATGTAGGTGGCAGGGTGCTTGTGCCGCATCTGGCGCAGGATGCGGTTGGGGAACGACAACTTGCCGTGCGCGCCGGCGCCGATCCCAAGGTAGTCGCCGAAGCGCCAGTAGTTCAGGTTGTGCCGCGCCTCGCGATGCGCGCGTGCATAGGCCGAGGTCTCGTAGTGCCGGTAGCCGGCTTCTGTGGTGCGGGCCTCGATCAGGTCCTGCATCTCGTAGGCGAGGTCATCGTCTGGCAGCGCGGGCGGGAACTTCGCGAACAGCGTGTTTGGCTCGAGCGTCAGGTGGTAGAGCGACAGGTGTGTGGTGCCATACGACAACGCGCTTTCCAGGTCGCTGCGGCACTGTTCCAGCGTCTGGCCGGGCAGCGCGTACATCAGGTCAAGGTTGACGTTGTCGAAGCTGCGTTGCGCGATATCGATGGCCGCTCGTGCCTCGCGTTCGCCATGGATACGGCCGAGCGCCTGCAGGTGGCTGTCGTTGAAACTCTGGATGCCGATGGAAAGCCGGTTCACACCGCTCGCGCGATAGCTCGCGAAACGCTCGGCTTCGAAGGTGCCGGGGTTGGCCTCCATCGTGATCTCGGCATCGGCATCGAGCGGCAGCAATGCCCGGATATCCGACAGCAGCCGGTCCATGCCAGCTGCAGACAGCAGACTCGGTGTGCCGCCGCCGATAAACACGGTATGGACCGGACGGCCCCAGACCAGCGGCAGCGACTGCTCCAGGTCCGCACGTAACGCGTCGAGGTAAGCGTCTTCCGGAATGTCGTGGCTGCCGTCCTTGCCCGGCACGGCATGCGAATTGAAATCGCAGTACGGGCACTTGCGCACGCACCATGGCACATGCACATAGAGCGACAGTGGCGGCGAGCCCGGTAGTGCGATCTGACCGGGCTTGAGCCAGAGCTGCGTGTTGTCGGGCGTGGTGGCCGGCGCGGCGCCGGCCGGTACGATCGGGATCATCGCGTGGCCTTGCCGCGGCCTTCGGCCTGCAGGCGCGCTACCAGCGAACGCAGCGCGAGCGCGCGATGGCTGACAGCGTTCTTTTCTTCGGCCGGCAGCTCTGCTGCGGTCTTGCCGAGGTCCGGCAACATGAAGTGCGGGTCGTAGCCGAAGCCGCCCGCACCGCGCGGCGCATCGACGACTTCGCCATGCCATAGGCCTTCGGCGATGATCGGGCACGGATCGGCGGCATGGCGCACGAACACCAGCACGCAGTAGTAGTGCGCGCGGCGGTTCAGCTTGCCGGCGAGCTGCGAGATCAGGTGCAGATTGTTGGCCTGGTCGGACTTGGACTTGCCGGCCATCTGCGCGTAGCGCGCGGAGTAGACGCCGGGCGCACCGTCCAGTGCCTGCACGCAGATGCCGGAGTCGTCCGCAAGTGCCGGCATGCCTGCCAGCAGGCTCGCGTGCCGGGCCTTGGCCAGTGCGTTCTCGACGAAGGTGGCGAAGGGCTCTTCGGCTTCCGGGACGCCGAGTTCACCCTGCGGCACTACGTCAAAGCCGAGCGGGGCCAGCAGCGCGCCGAATTCGCGCAGCTTGCCGGCATTGTTGGAGGCCAGAACCAGGCGTTGCATGGCGACTTCCGTCCTTCAGGCCAGGCCCAGCGCCTGGCGCTGGTGGCGGACCAGTTGCGCGATGCCGTCTTCGGCCAGGCGCGTCATGGCGTCCAGATCGGCGCGGCTGAAGGCGGCGCCTTCGGCCGTGCCCTGCACCTCGACAAAACCGCCGCTGCCGGTCATGACGACGTTCATGTCGGTATCGCAGTTGCTGTCTTCGGCGTAGTCGAGGTCCAGCAGCGGCACGCCGTCGACCATGCCGACCGAGACGGCGGCGACGAAATCGCGGATGGGGCTGGCGGCGATCAGGCCATCGCGCAGCATGGTCGAGATGGCATCGTGCGCGGCCACGAACGCGCCGGTGATGGCAGCGGTGCGGGTGCCGCCGTCGGCCTGCAGCACGTCGCAATCGAGGTGCAGCGTATATTCGCCCAGCGCGGCAAGGTCGAACACCGAGCGCATGGCGCGGCCGATCAGGCGCTGGATTTCCTGGGTGCGGCCGGTCTGCTTGCCGCGCGCGGCTTCGCGGTCCGAGCGCGTATGCGTGGCGCGGGGCAGCATGCCGTACTCGGCCGTGACCCAGCCTTCGCCGCTGCCCTTCTTGTGTGGCGGCACCTTGGCCAGCACGCTGGCGGTGCACAGAACCTTGGTGTCGCCAAAGGCGCACAGCACGGAGCCCTCGGCGTGGCGGGTGTAGTGACGGGTCAGGCTGATAGAACGCAGCGCATCGGCTGCGCGTCCGCTGGGTCGCATGGGAATGGTTCGCTCGAATCGGGTAGAGACCGCGATTCTAACGCCGGCGGGCCTCACGTGCCCGCCGTCCCGGGGTTTGCGTTCAGCGCATCAGGTTGCTGGTCTTGTCGATGGCCGCACGGATCTCGGCGATCGAGCGCTCGATTTCTTCCTCGGAGAGCAGGTCGTTCTCCGCGCCGGGACGCTCCAGGATGGAGGTCGTGAAAGCGTTCAGCGGCAGCGTGTCGGTCATGACGGATTCGTCACCCGTGACGCTCGCGTCCAGTTCCCACATCATGGCGATGCCGGTGGTGTTGTCGGCGCCTTCGCCAGCCTTTTCGAGGGCGCGCGAAATCAGTTCGGGCACGGCCTGGACGACCGACAGCCGCGTGAGCCTGTCGACGATCTCCGGCTCGTCGAGCGGTCCCCACAAGCCGTCGGAGCCCAGCAGTGCAACATCGCCCGGTTCTAGCCGCAACGGGCCGCCGATGTCGATCAGCGGCAAGTTCGGCGAGCCCAGGCAGTTGTAGAGCTTGTTGCGCTCCGGGTGGTTGGCGACCTCCATCGGCAATACGCGTTCCTGCTGCAGCAGGTTTTCGATCTTCGAGTGATCGCGCGTGCGCGTCAGCAGCCGTCCTTTGCGGACCAGGTAATAGCGGGAATCGCCGGCATGGGCCCAGTGGATGTGGCCTTGCTGCACCAGGCAGCAAACGACCGTCGTCCGGGGCACATCGGAAAGCCGGTGGGCTTCCGCGTAGCGGTGGATCTCGCGGTGCGCGAGCATGATGGTGTCTTGCAGGAAATCCGCCGGATTGCGGATCGTCGGGCGGGCCTGGGTCTGGAACTGCCGCGCCAGGGTCTGCAGCGCCTGCTGCGCGGCGACTTCGCCGAGCGCGTGGCCGCCGAGGCCATCTGCCAGCACCATCAGCAGGGCGTCACGCGTAAAGCAGTAGCCCATGCGGTCCTGGTTGATGCGGCGGCCGCCTTTCCTGCTTTCCTGATAGACGGAGAATCGCATGTTGGCTGTCTGGCTGTTCGGATGGGTTTGGGGCGGAAGTACGCTAACGCCGTGAAGTGGGGTGACTCAATCGCCGCTTGTCTTGGCGGGCTGTCGCGGGGGCGGCGCCACCGTATCGTCGCGTCGGCGCAGCAAGGTCAGGAAACGGCTGGACGGGCCGGTACGCTCGGGCCGCTCCAGCGGGGCCGTCGGCGCTGCCTGAGCCGCTTGTTCGCCAAGCGCATTGGTCTGCTCGCGCAGTTCCTTCTGCAGACGGAACACACTCTGCGGCCGTTCCGAAGGAACCAGTCGCAGGCACCATTCGACCAGGTCGACCAGGCCATTGGTATAACTGCTGCGCAGGCGCGCGATAGCATCGCCCATGCGGTCGTCCTTCTCGCGCTGGTTGGCTTCCTGTGGCGGCATGCCCGCCATGCATGCGTAGAGCGTTGCGCCGAGGCTGTAGACGTCCGTCCACGGACCAAGCTCATTATGCTTGCCGTAGAGTTCGGGCGCGGCAAAACCGGGCGTGTACATCGGCTGGAAGCGCTTCGCTTCCATGGTGAGCGTCTGCCGCGCGGCGCCGAAATCGAGCAGGATCGGCGACTCGTCTTCGCGCAGGTAGATGTTGCCGGGCTTGATATCCAGGTGCAGCAGCTTGTGGATATGGACTTCGCGCAGACCGCTCATCAGGTCATGGAAGACCTTGCGGATGAAATGCTCGCGCAGGACCTTGGCGCGGCCTTGCTGGCGCGCGGCCAGGATATGTTCCTGCAGCGTCTTGCCCATCTCATAGTTCATGACCATGTAGACGGTGGAATTCTCGCGGAAGAAGTTCACGACGCGCACCACGCTCGGGTGCGAGATGCGGGCCAGCGAGCGGCCTTCTTCGAAGAAGTACTTCAGGCCCAGGCGGAACGACGCGGCGTTTTCTTCGGGCACTACCGGGATCAGTTCGCCGGGGCTGCGACGTGCCAGCGACGATGGCAGGTATTCCTTGATGGCGACGGGGGCGCCGGTCTCGTCGGTGGCCAGGTAGACGAAACTGAACCCCCCGCTGGCCAACTTCTTTACAATACGATAGTTGGACAACAGCGTGCCGACGGGCAGCGGTGCACTCTTGGGTTGTGTAGCGCCCTTGGGCTCTGTCATAGGAATCGGACCGGATATGCCTCGGGATTGTCACGGCTAATCGGTCACTTGTAAAGAACACAATAGCGGGCATTGTTGCCCCTTTTCGGCGGATACAAGACGCCTTTGCGGCGGGCCAGCCTACCCCCGGCCCGCGCCATTTCGCGAGAACATTCAATGATCCACAGCATGACAGGTTATGGCCTGGCTACCCGCCAGGCGCCGCTGACAAACGCGCAGGGTGAGCCCAGCGGCAGGACGGCTTCCGTTTCGGTGGAATTCCGGACTGTCAATTCGCGTTTCCTCGACCTGTTGTTCCGTGCCCCTGAAGAGTGCCGTGCGTTCGAGCCAGCGCTGCGCGAGATGCTCATGGCCGAGTTGTCGCGCGGCAAGCTGGAGTGCCGCATCAACCTGCAGCGCACCGACACCGGCGGTGCCACGCTTGCGCTCAATGAAGGCCTGCTCGGCCAGATCCGCGCGCTGGAATCGACGGTCGCGAACACCTTCCCGACGGCTGGCACGCTGCGCATGGGCGAGATCCTGCGCTGGCCGGGCGTGCTGGTCGAGCCGGAGCTGTCGCAGGATTCGCTGCGCGAAGCCGTGACGGGCGCCGCGCGCGAAGCGCTGGACCAGCTGCGCGAGGCGCGCCGCCGCGAAGGCGATGCGCTCAAGGCCACGCTGATGGAACGCATCGACACCATGCTCGGCATCGTCGAACGGCTCACGCCGACCATCCCGCAGCTGATCGCGCACCATCAGGAAAAGCTGACGGAGCGCCTGCAGGAAGCATTCAACCTTGCAGCGCCGACCGGCATGCCGTCGATGAGCCGCGACGAGATCGCCGAGCGCATTCGCCAGGAAGCCACGGTCTATGGCATTCGGATCGACATTGCCGAAGAGCTGTCGCGCCTGCAGGCACACCTGAACGAAACCCGGCATATCCTGAAGAAGGGCGGCCAGGTCGGCAAGCGCCTCGACTTCATGATGCAGGAGCTTAACCGCGAGGCCAACACGCTTGGTTCCAAGGCCGCCGCCAAGGAACTGGCCGATGCCTCGATGGAACTGAAGCTGCTGATCGAGCAGATGCGCGAGCAGGTCCAGAACCTCGAGTAACGCCCCGTTCAACGCATCCGTTTCACCCGGCGCTACGGCGCCTGAAGAACCAAAGAATTCACATGAGCGATACGCCTCACACCGCCATCGATACCGTCTACCCCGGCAACCTGTTCATGGTGGTGGCACCTTCCGGAGCCGGCAAGTCGACGCTGGTCAACGCGCTGCTCGCGCAGGACGCGGCGATCCGCCTGTCGATCTCCCATACCACGCGTGCGCCGCGCCCCGGCGAACAGGATGGGCGCGAGTATCACTTCTGCACAGTGGACTCCTTCCGCGCTGCGCGCGACCGCGGCGAGTTCCTCGAGTGGGCCGAGGTCCACGGCAATTACTACGCGACGTCGCGCGTGTGGATCGAGGAGCAGATGGCGCAGGGCAATGACGTGCTGCTCGAGATCGACTGGCAGGGCGCGCAACAGGTGCACCAGCGGTTCTCGAACGCGGTCGAGATCTTCATCCTGCCGCCGTCGCTGACTGCGCTGGAAGACCGCCTGAAGAAGCGTGGCCAGGACGAGCCCAACGTGATCGTGCGGCGCCTGCTGGCGGCTGGCAGCGAGATGTCGCATGCGTCCGAATCGGACTACGTCATCATCAACGAGGTCTTCGACAACGCGCTCGAGGAACTGCGCAACGTGGTGCGTGCCACGCGCCTGCGCTTTTCGTCGCAAAAAGCGCGCCATACCGAGCTCTTCATCGAGCTTGGCATTCACTGAGCGCCAGTGCGCGCGGGGGCCCTGCCGGGCGATTCGCGCGCGGTGCTGTAAAATAGCAACCCAACAGGTTTTGTCCCAAGGTGGATTTGATATGGCGCGTATTACCGTCGAAGATTGTCTGAAACACATCCCGAACCGCTTTGAGCTCGCCCTGGCAGCCACGTACCGTGCGCGCCAGCTGGTGCAGGGCCACACCCCGAAGGTGGAAGCGAAGGACAAGCCCACTGTGGTTGCCCTGCGCGAAATCGCCTCGGGCCAGGTCGGCATCGAGATGCTCAAGAAGGTCCCGACCTGATTCCCCGGGCGGCCTGTGGTTCGTCCTTGCATCGTGTGCATACGCATCCAGCAACCGGATTCCAGGGGCCGTCCCCATGCCTTCGTCACAGCCATCCTCGTCAACCGACTCCCCCGGCGCGCCAGCGCGCGGCGAGACGGGCAGCGATGCCGGAGCGGCGTCCGCGCGTAAGCGCTCTCCTTCCGGCCAGGCATCCGTGAACGCGCGCACCGGCGCTCCCAATCTTCCTGACCCGCTCGGCAACGATGTTGTCGGGGAACGTGCCGTCGTGCCGCCGATTGCGCAGGGCAAGGCACGCATGGCCGCATCGGCCATGCACGACGAGCTGACGGCCGTGGAGGAGGCGCCGGCGGCACTGGCAGCCGATAGCCTGTTTATCGATGCTGTGCTGGCACAGTCATACCGGCATTTCTTCGGGCCGACGTCACAGCCCGCGGTGCCGCCGCGCCAGCAGGTCATCTCCATCACGCGGCTGATGGAGAAACTGGCCTATCTGAAGGCACCCGACCAGGCCCGCGTGCGCGAGGCCTTCCAGTTTTCCGACGAGGCCCACCTGGGCCAGTACCGACAGAGCGGCGAGCCGTACATCACCCATCCGGTGGCGGTGGCCGAGTTGTGCGCGGACTGGCGGCTCGATGTGCAATCCATCATGGCGGCGCTGCTGCATGACGTGATGGAAGACCAGGGCATCACCAAGAGCGAGCTGGCCGAGAAATTCGGTCCCAAGGTTGCTGAACTGGTCGATGGCCTGACCAAGCTGGACAAGCTCGAATTCCAGAGCCGCGAGCAGGCGCAGGCGGAGAGCTTCCGCAAGATGCTGCTCGCGATGGCGCGCGACGTGCGCGTGATCCTGGTGAAGCTGGCCGACCGTACGCACAACATGCGCACGCTCGACTTCGTGCCGCCGGAAAAACGCCGCCGTATTGCGCTGGAGACCATGGAGATCTATGCGCCGATCGCGCACAGGCTCGGTCTCAATACGATTTACCGCGAGCTGCAGGAACTGTCGTTCAAGGTCGGCTCGCCGTTCCGCTACGCGACGCTCGAGAAGGCCGTGAAGGCCGCGCGTGGCAACCGCCGCGAGGTGGTCAAGCGCATTCTCGAGGCCGCGCAGAAGGCGCTGGCCGATGCGGGCATCGTCGCCGAGCTCTCCGGCCGCGAGAAGACGCTCTACAGCATCTACCGCAAGATGCACGACAAGCAGCTGTCGTTCTCGCAAGTGCTCGACGTGTACGGTTTCCGCGTGGTCGTGGAAACGCAGATGCACTGCTACATGGCGATGGGCGCGCTGCACAGCCTGTACAAGCCGATGCCCGGCAAGTTCAAGGACTATATCGCGATTCCGAAGATCAACGGCTACCAGTCGCTGCATACGACGCTGGTGGGTCCGTTCGGCACGCCGGTGGAGTTCCAGATCCGCACGCGCGAGATGCACCAGATCGCCGAGGCCGGCGTGGCCGCGCACTGGATGTACAAGACACAGGCAGACCATGCCAACGATATCCAGCAGCAGGCGCACCAGTGGCTGCAGTCGCTGCTCGATATCCAGAGCCAGACCGGCGATTCACAGGAATTCCTCGAACACGTCAAGATCGACCTGTTCCCGGACGCGGTCTACGTATTCACGCCCAAGGGCCATATCCGCGCGTTGCCGCGCGGCGCCACGGCGCTGGATTTTGCCTATGCGGTGCACAGCGACCTGGGCAACCAGTGCGTCGCGGTGAAGATCAACAACGAGCTGCTGCCGCTGCGCACGGAGCTCAAGAGCGGCGACATCGTCGAAGTGGTGACGGCGCCGTACTCGAAGCCGAACCCGTCGTGGCTGTCGTTCGTGCGCACCGGCAAGGCACGCGCGGCGATCCGCCACTACCTGAAGACCACGAAACTCGACGAAGCGATCCAGCTTGGCGAGCGGCTGCTGGAGCAGTCGGCGCGCCAGCTCGGCATCGAACTGAAGGCCGTGCCGCAGACCGTGTGGGATCGCATGATCCAGTGGACCGGCAACAAGCACCGCGAAGACATCTTTGCCGACCTGGCGCTCGGCCGCCGCGTGCCGGCCGTGGTGGCCAAGCGCATGGAGATCCTGCTGCAGGAATTGTCAGGCGATGTCGACAGCGCGCTTCTGGCCGCCGTGCAGACATTCTCGGGCGAAGAAGCGCCGGCCGTGCCGATCACGGGCGACGAGGGCATGTCGATCCTGTTCCCGGCATGCTGCCGCCCGATTCCCGGCGATCCGATTGTCGGCTACCTGGGCAAGGGCGAAGGCCTGCAGATCCACGTGCAGGACTGCAAGGTGGCCAAGCGCCTGCACAGCAAGGATCCGGAGCACTGGATCGACGTCATGTGGGCGAAGAAGACCGCGCGCGCATTCGACGTGTCGATCAAGGTGATGGTGCGTAATGTCAAGGGCATCGTGGCCCGCGTGGCCGCGGATCTGACCTCGGCGGATGCAAACGTCGCGCACGTGTCGATGGAGCAGCAGGACGCCGGCCATCAGGAGGCGACCTACATGCAGTTCATCATCCAGGTACAGAACCGCCTGCACCTGGCTAACGTGATGCGTGCCCTGCGGCGGAACCCGGACGTAATCCGCATCTTCCGCGACCGCAACGACGGCTGAGCGCCGCCGTTGCGTGGTCAGCCCGCCTTGCGCGGCGGATAGCTGACATCCAGGATATCGATCTGTTCAACGCCGGCCGGGGTGCGTAGCGCCACGGTATCGCCTTCACGCGCCTTGATCAGCGCCTTGGCGATTGGCGAGATCCAGCTCACGTGGTTCGTGTCGAGATCCACTTCATCCATGCCGACGATCGTGATGGTCGTTTCTTCGCCGGACTGGTTCGCGTACGTGACGGTCGCGCCGAAGAAAATCTGATCGTTGTCGCCTTGCAGCGATGGGTCGACCACTTCGGCCTTGTCCAGTCTGCGCGTCAGGAAGCGAATGCGGCGGTCGATCTCGCGCAGGCGCTTCTTGCCGTAGAGATAGTCGCCGTTCTCTGAGCGATCGCCGTTGGAGGCGGCCCACGACACGATCTGCACGACATCGGGGCGATCGACATCGATCAGGTGCATCAGCTCATTGCGCAGGCGGTTGTAGCCGTCGGCGGTGATGTAGTTCTTGGTGCCGGCAGGCAGCGGCGCCGCGCCTTCGGGAAGATCGTCTTCGTCGTCACCGGACGACTCTTTGACAAATGCCTTGTTCATGGTCGGGATCACATCTTCGGTCAGCCATTATAGAAAACCGCGCGGGCAGGCCACGATTGCGAGAAAAAACGAAAAAATGTGCCGCAGGGGGTTCACAAAAATCAAAACTCAGATATAATCTCATTTCTCGAGTGCGGCTGTAGCTCAGTTGGATAGAGTACTTGGCTACGAACCAAGGGGTCGTGGGTTCGAATCCTGCCAGCCGCGCCACCTATGCAGAAAGAAAAGGGCTTCCGGAAACGGAAGCCCTTTTTCCATTTCCGCGTTCCCATCGGTTTCTCTTCATTATCGCGCTCTCGCGGCCTGCTTTGCTCGCCGCGCATCTCGCGCCACATCTTTGGCATCGATGCAGTCCACGCGCTTGTCGTGCGCGTGGAGGGGCTAGTCTTGCGATCTGTCACGTGTGCGCATAGGCTCGAACATCAGGGCGTAGCATCGCGAAAGGAGACCGGCATGGCCCAGACCGAATGGCGTGTGGAGGCGTATCGCGACATGGATGTGTACGTCCTCGTGACGCAGCAGCATGAAAGCGATGATGGTGTGGTCAGTGTGGGGTCATCATCGACGTACTGGGGATATGAGGTTCGCGTGGGCCAGGAGGGCGCGGACCCCGCCGATGCTGGCGACATGGAGCTGCTTGTCAGCGGCACGCAGCACTTCGCGACGCGCCATGCGGCGGAGGTTGCCGCATTCAGTGCGGGCTATGCGCTTGTCGATCGGATCATCGGCTCCGCGAGGTAACGCTTGCTCGCACGTGTTGCTTGTGCGCAATCCATGCGCACCGTCCGGCGCATCTTTGTATTATTCCGATGCTGGCAATGGCTTATATCATGCCGTGATCTACCTTGATCGTCGGCTATTGATGCAGATCATTTTTGTCTTCGGGGTGCACTCCTACTCTGGATGTGGAGGCGGGCGATGTCCGGTCCGCCACGCAGTAAAGGAGTACACGTCATGCCGGAATTTGAAGGCTACAAGATCGTCTATGAAGTGATCGCCTTGCCGAAAGGCAAGTGGTCGATCATGGTGGAGATTATCCGCAGGCTGGACGGCGAGGCACTGGCACCACGGCACAATCCGTTTCCCAATCATCCTTTCGACACGAAGCTTGAAGCGCTTGACCAGGTGAACCAGTACATCGAAACCGTGCTTGCTGAAGCAGAAGCTGAAGGCAAGCAGCGGCGCATCGCATGATGCGTGGATCGGTCGCGAAGGCGCTTACGTATGCCTTGTATGAGAAATTCCCGCGTAGGCAAGAAAGAGCTTGCCAACTGCGTGCGAACCCTGCATAATCTCATTCTTCAGACGCGGGGTGGAGCAGTTGGCAGCTCGTCGGGCTCATAACCCGAAGGTCGCAGGTTCAAGTCCTGCCCCCGCAACCAACACCCTTCAGGGTGTCTGGGTCCTCAGGCCGATCGGCCAAATTTCCCAAAAGCAATTCGCGTAAATCCCGTCCTTGCTTGCATAGCAAGAGCTGATGCCATTCGCCTTGTCGCATGCGCACAGAACGAGCGAATCTGCTTTTCTTCTACTTCAATGGAATCAGCCTTGCCGCCTGTACGAAGGTATCGCGCACGAGCGGCTGGCCTTCCCGATCGGCGGCTTCGGCGCGCTCGCGCAGCCGGCTTGCGAGCACGCTCAGCGTGCCGCTGTCTCCGCCGCTGCGTGACGTGGCTTCACGCATGACTTCATCGAGCTCATTACTGACATCGGCCCCGTCGAACGCGCTGACCGACAGCGCCGAAATACGTTCGAGGTAGAGATTGACCAGCGCTTCGTCATGTTTCGGTTCGGGCATGTCAGCTCCTTGTCTACGACGGGAACACAACAGTCATTGTAGTGAAGGGGCGAGCCCCTTCCAGTCCGCGTGATGCCGAGGCCCGAAGGCCTGCGTTCAGTCGTCCCGTCTGCGCTGCATGTACTCGAGCGGCGTGGGCTGTACGCGCCGGCGCGCCGGACGCAGAGCGCGGCCGGGCCAGAGCACATAGTTCGTATGCGGATCCAGCGGCTTGCCGAAGTACGACACCCAGACCTGAACACCGTGTTCGGTCTCGGAAATCACGGCGGCAACGGCGCGTGCCGCGGCAGAAGGGGATTTGAGCAACTCGGCCAGGGCTTCGACGCCTTGGACGACATGGTGCTTGACACCGGTAAACCATGCGTACTGACGCATGGCGGACAACAAACGCTTGGTCATGGACGCGACTCTTCGTGTGGAAAGCGAATGAGACTGCAGCTCGCTCGCTTTGTTCAGTGCATCTTTTGATGCGCTCGCAAAAGGCGCGGAAATTCCTGATACGCAACACCGCCGCCAACTTAGTGCGGAGTGCGTCATGTCCCGGCCTGGCGGTCTCGGGAACAGCGCGCAGAGTACCATCTGCCGCGCGAAGTGGAGAGAGTGATATCCCTGAGAAGGACGTTCGTTGGCCGTGCGAGTGGCTTTCTCTTCGCGTTGTCCCATCCTCCATGCAATTGACAAGCCGCAGGGCGTGAACTAGTTTCTGTTGCAGATGCTGCACAAATGGCGATGGCCGGCCCCCCGGCATGGAGGCATTGTGGCGACAACGGTAGATACCGGCGATCGGCGTGACAACGGCAAGTCCGTACGCCGCAAGTTGCCGCGCGGCGCGCACGCGGAAATCGGCAATGTGGACCGCGATCCGGTCGAGTTGCTGAAGATCAGCAGCGAAGGCCGGGTGCGGCGACTGGTGCCGCTGCGCTACGGGCGCATGATTGAATCGCCGTTCGCGTTCTACCGCGGCAGCGCCATCGTGCAGGCGCACGATCTGGCGGGTACCCCGAACTCTGGCCTGCACATCCAGATCTGCGGCGACTGCCACCTCGCAAACTTCGGCGGCTTTGCCACGCCCGAGCGGGCCTTGCTGTTCGACCTCAACGATTTCGACGAAACCAGCCGCGGGCCGTGGGAATGGGATCTCAAGCGCCTGGCCGCCAGCTTCGTCGTGGCGGCCAGGCATCTGCGCCACAAGCAGGGGGTTGCCGATGACCTCGTCTACCAGCTCGTGCGCAGCTACCAGGCACGCATGCAGGGCTATGGCGAGATGGGCATCCTCGACACCTGGTACGACCACATCACCTTCGAACGCCTGCTTGGGGAAGAGACGTCGCCCAATATCCAACGCCGCATCCGGCGGGGAATGGAGCGCGCAGCGGATCGCACCAGCGAGGCGCTGCTGCCCAAGCTGGCGGAGCGCGTGGGCGATAAATGGACCATCCTCGATGCGCCGCCGGCCGTCTTCCACGTGCGCGGTGCCCATACGCTGTTCGATGCGGACGATGACTGGATGACCGCCAAGGACATCCAGGCAGCCGCGGAGAAAGTCTACAAGGAGTATCTCGGCACGCTGGCCCCTGACCGCCAGCGCCTGCTCAGTCATTTCACGCTCCATGACCGGGCCTTCAAGGTGGTGGGCGTGGGCAGCGTCGGCACGCGCTGCATGATCCAGCTGATGATCGACAGCCATGGCAAACCGATGTTCCTGCAGATCAAGGAAGCGACGCGCTCCGTCGTCGCGCGCTATTTTAAGGGCCCTGCGGTGTCGCACGATGGCCGCCGCGTCGTGGAAGGCCAGCGCCTGATGCAGGCCGCGAGCGATCTCTTCCTTGGGTGGACCAAAGGCCCCTTCGGCCGCGACTTCTATGTGCGCCAGCTACGCGACATGAAGTTGTCACCGCAGATCGAGCTGATGGATGTCGAGGCGCTCGGCAGATACGGCGCGCTGTGCGGCTGGGTGTTGGCACGCGCGCACGCCAAGGCAGGCGGCCTGGCCGCGGAAATCAGCGGCTATCTCGGCACCAGCGACCGCATGGCCGAAGTGATGGTAGGCTACTCCAACAGCTATGCCGATCAGGTCGAGAAGGATTACGAGCGCTTCGTGGCCGCCTGCCGTTCCGGCCGGCTCGAGGCGCGCACCGATGCCGACATGGCTGCGGATTTCCGCGTGTGACGCGGATGCATAGTGGATCAGAAGTGGATTGCCGGGAGCGCTTGCCGATGACCGAAGACATCCTGATGCAACTGATGGTCGAGGTGGAAAAGGAAGACCCCATCGACTACGCCAACCTGCCGTTCGATGATGCCGCACTGCGCCAGCTCGCGTGCCGGCTGATTGCCGAGCGTTCGAACGAGCTTGAGGCCTCCGGCATGCCCGCCGAAGTGCAGTTGGCGACAATGTGGGCCTCCACCGCGAAGCTGGTGCTGGAAAACCTTGTACTCAACGCAAGACTGCTGACCCTGCAGGGCATGCCCGACGATGCGCGCGCGCTGATCGAGCGCATTTCGCGCCAGTCGCGCGGCTAACACGCCGCCTGCCAGCAAGGTAGCTATGTTGCGCCGCGGTATCACGGTGCGGCGGGCCTGCCATTTCGCTTAAAATACGCGTTTTGGCCACGGCCGGCGGCGTGACTACGCGCGCGGTCCCTGGCTCCTTGGAGAACTTCGGGTGATCAAGTGGATAATCGTCGCCGGGTATCTCGGCGCCATCCTGTATGTGCATTTCCGTGGCAAGGCCCGGCTGCGCATCTGGCGACAGCTGCTCGACCATTCGGCGCTCGTTGCGCCGGTCAACTGCTTCATGTACGCGTTTTCGGGCGTGCCGCGCACGCCGTATATTCCGGTCGAACGCTTCCCCGATCTGGAACGGATCCGTGCCGCCTGGCCGGAGATCCGTGACGAGGGCCTGGCCCTGGCCGCGATGCGCAAGATCAAGGCTGCCGAGAAGAACGACGACGCTGGCTTCAACTCGTTCTTCAAGAACGGTTGGAAGCGCTTCTACCTGAAGTGGTACGAAGCCCAGCATCCGTCGGCCGAAGTGCTGTGCCCCAAGACGGTGTCGCTGCTGCGCGATATCCCCAGCGTGAAGGCCGCGATGTTCGCGGAACTGCCGCCGGGCGGCAAGCTCAACCCGCACCGCGACCCGTTCGCCGGTTCGCTGCGCTATCACCTGGGCCTGGCCACGCCGAACGACGACCGCTGCTTCATCGAAGTCGATGGCGAGCGCCATAGCTGGCGCGACGGGCAGGGCGTGGTGTTCGACGAGACCTACCTGCACTGGGCCGAGAACAAGAGCGATGCCAACCGCCTGATCCTGTTCTGCGATATCGAACGCCCGATGCGTTTTGGCTGGGCCAGCAAGATCAACCACTGGCTGGGCCGCAAGGTCATGACCGCGGCAAGCTCGCCCAATGACGAGAACGACCAGACCGGCATGATCAACAAGCTGTTCCGTTTCGTCTGGCTGGCCGGGCAGTATCGGCGCCGCTACAAGGCGTGGAACCGCAAGCTGTACTACGTGACGAAGTTCGGGCTGATCATCGCGGGCATCGCGCTGATCATCTACCTGTAAGCACCGGCAGACCGGTGCGGATACGAAAAGAGCCGGCATTTG
Organism: Cupriavidus pinatubonensis; assembly: GCF_019602855.1. Classification (GTDB taxonomy): domain Bacteria; phylum Pseudomonadota; class Gammaproteobacteria; order Burkholderiales; family Burkholderiaceae; genus Cupriavidus; species Cupriavidus pinatubonensis. Next base: position 2,769,646 of record NZ_CP080767.1, on the reverse strand, counting down.
CCGGCTCTTTTGCGATGAGGCTGCCGATCAATCCCCCCGGCGATCCCCCAGGCCTTCGTAGTGGGCGCGCTTGGCCTCGTACATGCGGCTGTCGGCGATCTTGACCGTGTCGCTCAGGCGTTCGCCCTGGTGGCAGGTGGCATGGCCGATCGAGAAACTGAGCGCTGTTCCCGGGTAGAACTGGTTGTTCAGTTCCACAACCTTTTCGATCTGCTCCACCACCGTCGCCGCGCCGCGTTCGTCGCGGCCGGGCAGCAGGACCATGAACTCGTCGCCGCCAATGCGGGCCACGCAGACCTGTTCGCCCACGGCCTTCTTGAGTACCTCGCCGGTGCGCCGCAGCAGGGCGTCGCCATCGCCATGGCCGAACTGGTCGTTGACCGTCTTGAGCCCGTTCAGGTCCACGGCAACCACGCTGACCGGCCACGGGCCCTTGCGGCCCAGGCGGGCCAGTTCATCTTCGTAGAAAGCGCGGTTGTACAGCTTGGTCAGGACGTCGTGCTTGCCCAGGAATTCGACATAGGCCTCCGCCTTCTTGCGGGCCGTGATGTCGGTCAGCGACACCAGCACCTGGTCCCACTCCTGCTCGCATCCGGGGAACACCGACCATTGCATGAAGACGTCGACAGAACGACCGTCCAGCGCGTAGTTGATGACCTCACGCTGCTGCCACAGCTTCTCGTGCCACAGGTCGATGAGTTGCTCGGCAAAGTGGATGCGCATGTCGTCGCGAAACACGTCGCCCAGCCGCGAGAGCAGGATTTCCTTCGATTCGGCGCCGAACATCAGCAGCGTCTGCTGGTTGACGTCGAGCACGCGGATTTCCTGCATGCAGCGCGAGACGAAATCCGGATGCACGTTGAGAAAAGTGCGAAAGTCCGTAATGCCGGCCGCGCGCACTTCGTCGAGCAGCATCTTCACGACGCTGAAGTCCTCCACCCACAGCGACACCGGCGAATGCTCGAATAGCCCCAGCGCGTATTGCTCGCTGCGGCGCAGGTCGCGTTCGGTGCGCACGCGCGCCGTGATGTCCTCGATCGACAGCAGCACACGTTCCCACGTGGCTTCATGCCCGGGCATGACGGTGGCTTCGAGCCGGATGTCGAGGCGCTCGCCTTCGAGCGTGTAGTTCACGGTCTGGCTTGCGAAGCGGTTGCCGCCGTCCCAAAGCTGGCCGAGTTCCTCGACGTGCTGGTCGAACATGTCGTCGCGGAACACGGTGTCGAGATTGGCGACCAGGTCGGCCAGGTCGGCCGCGCGGAACAGGTCGAGCGTACGGCGGTTCACCGCGATCACGCGGATCAGCGACGAGCAGTGCGCGACTTCATCCGGATTGGCCCGCAGGTAGGCCCGCAAGTCCGTCACGCCTTCGGCGCGCAACCGCTCGAAGTGCTGGCGCACGGCGCTGAAGTCTTCCAGCCAGAGCGAGACCGGCGCGAGTTGAAACAGGGTTTGGTAGTCATCGTCGACGCACGACGCGGCGGTTGCACTGCGCAAGGCCATTCTCCCTTCTTCTTGTATTCCCGTTGATCGCTGTGGTGCTGCGGCGGCCCCGTCAGCCGCGCCAGCGGACAAGGATAGGGCAGCGCAAACGAAAAAGGGAGCGGTGTTGCAAAAAGGGGAGGGGACGCCGCGGGCCACGGCAGTGCCGCTGAATCAGGCGGCCAGGACGTGCTCGACGCGGACGATCACCTGCCGGCTGGCAGCCTGTTCGCTTTCGGCGAGCAACTGGAGGGCGATGGCTTGGAGCAGGGAGCCCTCGGTCAGCACCGGGGCAAGGGCACGCAATTCGTTCTGAAGCAAGGAGTGGGGGGCGTCGGGTTCGTACATGGCGCGGCCTGGTCAAGCCGGGAAGGGGATCACGCGATGGTATCGGCTTGCCCGCCAGACCGACTTGTCCTGCATCAGGGTCTCGTGAGATTCCGACGCACCGACTATGCCGCCAGCCGATGAACCACTGCAGCCAGGGTAGCGAGCGCGTGCTCGACTTGTGCGGAACGCGGCGTGCCGCAATTGATGCGGATAAAGCCGTCGCAGCGCGGGGAATTGGAGAACATCAGGCCCGGAGCGACGTAGACGCCCTCCCGCAGTGCGTGCTCGAACACGGCTTCCGACGCTACGCCTGGCGGCAGCTCTACCCACAGGTGAAAGCCGCCGCGCGGCAGCGTCAGCCGGGTGCCGGTGGGGAAGCTCGCCGCGATCACCTGCGCTGTCCATTCGCGCTGCTGGCGCAGGGCCACGCGCAAGCGCCGCAGGTGCCGCTCATAGCCGCCAGCGGCCATGAACTCGGCGACCGCCGCCTGCGACAGCATTTCGTTGGGACGCGACAGCGCGAACTTCAGCATCTCCACGCGCGCATGCCATTTGCCGCCGGCGATCCAGCCCAGCCGCACGCCGGGCGCCAGGGTCTTGTGAACGGACGAACAGTAGATCACGTTGCCGGTGCGGTCCCATGCTTTCGCTGCGGCCAGCGGCGTGTCGAAGTCGGCGGTGCCGGACAGGCAGTCGTCCTCGATCAGCGGCACGCCGTGGTCCTCGCACCATTGCACGAGCCGGCTCTTGTGCGCGTCCGGCATGATCGAGCCTAGCGGGTTCTGCAAATTCGGCATGGCGACCACGGCGCGGATGTTGTCGTAGGTGCGCACGGCCAGTTCCAGCGCTTCCAGCGAGAGTCCGGTCTGCGCGCTGCACGGAATCTCCAGCGCGCGCATGCCCAGGCTTTCCAGGATCTGGAGCAGGCCGTAATAGGTCGGAGATTCCACGGCGATCACATCGCCGGGACCGGCGACGGCACGCAGCGCCAGTTGCAAGGCCTCGGTACAGCCGTGCGTGATCAGCACTTCATCGGGCGACAGGGTGAAGCGGTGCCGCAGCGCCAGCCGCGCCAATGCGGCGCGCAATGCTGGGTGGCCGCCTGGGGCGGCGGCTTCGCCGAAGAGCGTGGGATCGCGCCGCAGGATGCGTCCGGCCGCTTGCTGGAGTGCGGCAAGCGGATAGAGCGCGGGCGCGCCGCGGGCGCCGCCGAGGCTGAAGGTCGACGGATCCTGCTGGCTGCGCGCGAGTACGGACGAGATCCGCTGGTGCATGCCGATGTACTGCGCCGGATCGGGCAGCGTGGGCGCCGGTTCGGTGATGGGCGCCAGGCGCAGCGGCGTAGTCGTCCGCACGAAATAGCCCGAGCGAGGCCGGGCTTCGAGCAGGCCGTCGCTTTCGAGCAGCCGGCACGCCTGCAGCGCGGTCGACAGGCTTACGTCATGGGTAGACATGAGCGCACGCACGGACGGCATGCGATGCCCCGGCGCCAGCGTGCCGGCGCGAATGGCGTGGCGGTACTGGTCGGCGAGTTGCTGGTAGAGCGGGGCGGAGTCCATGCCGCATGATCGCCCGGCGGGCGGGCGCGTGAACAGATACAGACGGCAGGCATCTGCATCGTAACAGACAGAAAAAACCTGCACTGTTCCGGTCCGCGGCTGGGTCTGTTGTGGCTGTGTGGGGGAAGGGGGCGCCGATACGCTGGACCCTGTCTGAACCCTGCCCAGGAGCCGCTCATGCCAGCCCCGACTTCCCATCCTATGCCTCCGCTTCGCTACACGCTTGGCCCGGGGCAAGCCCTGCGCCGCCATGCTGCACGCGGCACCGTCCTCCATGTGGCCCAAGGACGAGTCAAGATCACATTGCCGCCGCAGTGGGCCGCTGTCGGAGCCTTCGCGCTGAGGCACTCGCTGACTGCCGGCGACGTGATCGTCGTCAGCGAGAGCGGATGGATCATTGTTTCCGCATCGGGTGCCGCAGAGGTGATGTTGCATGCACCCGGGCCGGGCGCCTGGCAGCGCTTGTGGAATGGACTGCTTGCACGACTACACCGCCGCCAATGGCAGGCCACCACCAGCCCTGTCGAAGCGGAAACCCGATAGAATGGCGCACCGGCCGGCTTTGCACGGCCGGTGCCCTTTTCTGGCCCGCTCCTGATGCCACGTGGCACGGGTGACGCGGTCGTTCCGGCCACCACTGTGGTCGCATCCTCGCAGGTTTCCATGCTTCGCCTTTCCGAACTCAAGCTCTCCCTCGAACACACCGAAGACGATCTCGATCGTGCCGTGCGCAGCGCGCTGGCCCAGATCGGCGTGAAGGGCGATGGGCTTGTGCAATACACCGTGTTCCGCCGCGCGCACGACGCGCGCAAGCGCGCCGATATCAAGTTCACCTACATCATCGACATCGAGGTGAAGGACGAGCCCGCCGCCATCCGTCGCATGGCGGGCAAGCCGAACTGGAGCGTCACGCCCGATATGGCGTACCGCTTCGTTGCGCAGGCGCCGCAGGGCGGTAACACGCCGCGTCCGGTCGTGATCGGCATGGGCCCGTGCGGCCTGCTTGCGGGGCTGCTGCTCGCGCAGATGGGCTTCCGCCCGATCATCCTCGAACGCGGCAAGGAAGTGCGCGAGCGCACCAAGGACACCTTTGGCCTGTGGCGCAAGAGCGTGCTCAACCCGGAGTCGAACGTGCAGTTCGGCGAGGGCGGCGCAGGCACGTTCTCGGACGGCAAGCTGTACAGCCAGATCAAGGATCCGAAGCACTATGGCCGCAAGGTGCTCAACGAGTTCGTGCGCGCCGGCGCGCCGGAAGACATCCTGTTCAAGGCGCGCCCGCACATCGGCACGTTCCGACTGGTCAGCATGGTCGAGAAGATGCGCGCGGAGATCCGCGAGCTTGGCGGCGAAGTCCGCTTCGAGACTCGCGTCGATGACTTCGACATCGAACAGGGCAAGCTGCACGGCCTGAAGCTTTCCACCGGCGATTACCTGCCGGCCGAGCACGTTATCCTGGCCGTCGGCCACAGCGCGCGCGATACCTTCCACGTGCTGCATGACCGCGGCGTGTTCATGGAAGCCAAGCCGTTCTCGCTGGGCTTCCGTATCGAGCATCCGCAAGGGCTGATCAACCGCAGCCGCTTCGGCAAGTTTGCCGGCAACAAGCTGCTTGGAGCGGCCGACTACAAGGTCGTGCATCACTGCAGCAACGGCCGTGCGGTCTACAGCTTCTGCATGTGCCCGGGCGGCACCGTGGTCGCGGCAGCTTCGGAACCGGGCCGCGTGGTGACCAACGGCATGAGCCAGTACAAGCGCGCGGAGCGCAATGCGAACGCGGGCATCGTGGTGGGCATTACGCCGGACGATTATCCCGGCGGCCCGCTGGCCGGCATCGAGTTCCAGCGCAAGTGGGAAGAGCGCGCGTTCGAGCTTGGCGGCCGCAACTACAGCGCACCGGGCCAGCTCGTCGGTGACTTCATCGCGCGCCGTCCGTCGACCTCGCTCGGTTCGGTGGAGCCGTCGTACAAGCCGGGCGTGACGCCGACCGACCTCAGCACCTCGCTGCCCGACTACGTCATCGAAGCGATCCGCGAGGCGCTGCCCGAACTCGACAAGAAGATCGCCGGCTTCGCGATGCACGACGCGGTGCTGACCGGCGTAGAGACGCGCACGTCGTCGCCGCTGCGCATCGAGCGCAAGGCGGACTACCAGAGCGTGAATGTCGAAGGCCTGTATCCCGCAGGCGAGGGTGCCGGCTATGCAGGCGGCATTTACTCCGCCGCGATCGACGGCATCGAAGTGGCCGAGGCCGTGGCCCTGGCCATCGTCAACGGCCGCTGATCAGCCAGTCGGCCGCGCCCTGACCGGCGGTGCGGCCGCTCGCGAAGCACGCCGTGAGCAGATAGCCGCCGGTCGGCGCTTCCCAGTCCAGCATCTCGCCGGCGCAGAACACGCCGGGAAGCGCATTGAGCATCAGGTGCGGGTTCATCGCTTCAAAGCGAACGCCGCCTGCGCTGCTGATGACTTCATCGATGGGCCGCGCACGCAACAGGCGCAGCGGCAAAGCCTTGATAGCGGCCGCCAGCGTGACCATGTCATGCATTGCTTCCTTCGACAGGCACTCGCGCAGCAGCCCGGCCTTCACGCCCGTAATGCCTAGCCGGCTCTGCAAATGGCTCGACAGCGAGCGCGAGCCACGCGGATGCGATACCTCGGCCAGCACGCGCTGCGCGTCCCGGTCGGGCAGCAGATCCAGGTGAACCACCGCTTCACCATCACGCTCGATCAAATCACGGATCGGCGCGGACAGCGCATAGACCAGGCTGCCTTCGATGCCACCGGCGCTGATCACGAACTCGCCCTGCCGGTAGTGCGCGTTGCCGTTCACGTCGGTCACGGCGAGCGCGACGGGTTTGACCGGGTTGCCGGCATGGCGCTCGGAGAACATCGCGCTCCACGCCACGTCGAAACCGCAGTTCGCCGGCCGCAGCGCGGCGATATCGACGCCATGCTGCGCCAGCAGCGGCACCCATGCACCATCCGAACCGAGTCGCGCCCAGCTTGCACCGCCGAGCGCGAGGATCACGGCGTTCGCCTGCACGTGCTGTTCGCCTTGCGGCGTGGCGAAGCGCAGCGCGCGCGATGCATCGTCCGTCCAGCCGACCCAGCGGTGCCGCATATGGAACTCCACGCCGCTGTCGCGCAGGCGATGCAGCCACGCGCGCAGCATCGGCGCGGCCTTCATGTCGGTCGGAAAGACGCGGCCTGAACTGCCGACGAAGGTTTCGATGCCGAGCCCGTGTACCCACTCGCGCAGCGTTTGCGCGCCGAAATCCGCGAGCATTGGCGCGATGACATCCGCACGTTCGCCATAACGCCCGGTGAATGCCGGCTCGGGCTCGGCGTGCGTGAGGTTCATGCCGCTCTTGCCGGCCATCAGGAACTTGCGGCCCACCGACGGCATGGCATCGAACACATGCACGCGCACGCCGCGAGACGCCAGCACCTCGGCCGCCATCAGGCCTGCAGGGCCGCCACCGATCACGGCGGCTTCGACCGGAAGGATGGTGGGCGTGGAGGACGGGATATCGGTGGACGGCATGGCAATAGAGAGGAGGGCGCACTACGCCGCGGATTATAGAGCGTGCGCGAGCGCTAAAATGGTGCTTTGTCCCTGCCTTGCCGCCATGCCGTCCTCCGCCAGCCATCCCGACGCCGTCATTGCCGCCACGCGCCACTGGCTCGCGCGCGCGGTGATCGGGCTCAATCTCTGTCCGTTTGCCAAGAGCGTGTATGTGAAGGAGCAGGTCCGCTACGTGGTCAGCACCGCGACGGAAGCGCCTGATGTGCTCGACGACCTGGAACGCGAACTGAAGCTGCTGGCCGAGACCGACGCGGCGCGGGTCGATACCACGCTGCTGATCGTGCCCGATGCGCTGGCCGATTTCATCGACTACAACGACTTTCTCTATTTCGCCGAACGCCTGCTGAAAAGCCTGCGCCTGGAAGGCACGCTGCAGATTGCGAGCTTCCATCCCCAGTACCAGTTCGACGGCACGGAGCCGGACGATATCGAGAACTACACCAACCGCGCGCCGTATCCGATCCTGCATCTGCTGCGCGAGGACAGCATTGCGCGTGCGGCCGACGCATTCCCCGACGCGGCCGATATCTACGAGCGCAATATGGAAACCGTGCGCCGCCTTGGCCATGAAGGCTGGCAGCGCTGGATGGATGGCGACGACGACGCAGCCGCGCCGCGCAAGACGGACGAGTAACGCTGCGGCCTACGCAGGCGCAGTGAAGAACCGCTCGCGCATCTCTTCGAGGCCGAGCGTACCCAGCACGTTTTCGAGCCGCTCGGCAGGGCGGCGGCGCGGCAGGTCTTTGAACTGGGCGATGATCAGCTCGTTCTTCATCGAGTGTTCCCAGCCGACCAGCTCGGTCACGCTGACCTGGTAGCCGTGCGCCTCAAGTTGCAGGCAGCGCAGCACGTTGGTCACCTGGCTGCCGAATTCGCGCGTATGCAGCGGATGCCGCCAGATTTCGGTGAGCGGATTGCCGGCGAGCAGGCGGCCCTTGTTCTTGCGCAGCACGCTTGCTACCTCGGCCTGGCAGCACGGCACCAGCACGATGTGCCGAGCGCGCTTGGCCAGCGCGAAGCGGATCGCATCGTCAGTCGCTGTGTTGCACGCGTGCAGCGCCGTGACCACGTCGACGGTCTCGGGCAGCGCCGGCGAGGTGATGGAGTCCGCCACGGACAGGTTCAGGAAGGACATGCCCGGAAAGCCGAGGCGCTCAGCCAGCGCCTTCGAGCTTTGCACGAGTTCCTCACGCGTTTCGATGCCGAAGATGTGCGACTGGTCGTGCAGGGTCTTGAAGAACAGGTCGTACAGGATGAAGCCGAGATACGACTTGCCGGCGCCGTGGTCGACAAGCGTGACGGCGTCGCGCTCGGCCTTGACCTCCTGCAGCAGCGGTTCGATGAACTGGAACAGGTGGTAGACCTGCTTGAGCTTGCGCCGGCTGTCCTGGTTCATCTTGCCGTCGCGCGTCAGGATATGGAGTTCCTTGAGCAGCTCGATCGACTGGCCGGGGCGGATTTCGTGGGTATTTGGCATGACTGCGGGGAATGCGGGAGGCGGCAAACGCCTCGAAGACCGACAGTTTACCGAAAACGCCGGCACAGTCCGCGCATCTGGTGACGGCAGGGCCGCAAGTCCCGGGTTTGTTTTGCCTCAAGTTTTATTGTGAATTGCCGTAGGTAATCCATTGACAACAAGCGGGGGTGGCGCACGTCCACGCCAGCCTGCGCCGCTGCGCCTTGCCAGCGGCGACAGAGGACTGGCCCGCTGCACAAAAGAACAGTTTGGGGGACTCATGAGTCACGAGTCGGGGTTGCGCCTGGAGCTTAGCGAGCCGGGCGAGCAGGTGCGTGCGTGCTACGTGCCCGAAGCGGGGCGGATGCCGCCCGATCACACCGCATTCCGCGAATGCCTGGCCAGCCATGGCTGGAGCGAAGCCAGGCTGGACCAGCGCGCCGTCGCGCAATTCCTGAGCCAGTGCCAGCAGGCCGATCGCGAAATCGATGCCACGGTCGGCGCGCTGATTGACGGTGCCTTTGAACTCGACATCAGCGACGACGGCCTGGCCGTTCGCCTGACGCTGATGCGCCCCGAAGGTGGCCGCCCGGTGACCGAGGCCGAGATCCGGAGCGCCGTCGCCGAACGCGGCGTAACCGCCCAGATCAAGGCGCTGGTGCTCGAAGCCGCGTTGGCGGAACGGAGCTGCGAGCTGCGTGAGATTGCCGCGGGCATGGCGCCCAGGCAGGGCCAGCCGGCGCGCTTCGTCAACCTGCTGGAGCCGCGCAAGCCGGTACAGTCCGACGACGATGCCCCCATGGATCTGCGCGAGCTGGGCAACCTGATGCTGGTCAGCCCCGGCACGCCGCTGATGCGCCGCATACCGGCCGAGCCGGGCAATGACGGCGTCGACGTCTTTGGCAAGGCGCTGCCTGCCGATCCTGTCGAGGACACGCCGTTTGCCGAAGGCCTGACCGGCGCCGCTGCTGATCCCAACGATCCGAACCTGCTCGTGGCGGTCCTTGCCGGTGCTCCGGTGGTGGGCATGCATGGCATCGCCGTCAGCCCCGTAGTGCAGGTGGAATCCGTGGACTTGCATTCGGGCAATGTGGCGTTCGACGGCACGCTGCGCGTCTCCGGCGATATCCGCACCGGCATGTCGGTGAAGGTCACGGGCGACGTGCTCGTGGAGGGCACGATCGAAGCCGCGACGATCGAGGCCGGCGGCAGCATCGTGGTCAAGGGCGGCATCATCGGCAAGTCCGAAACCGGGCATGCGGAACCGAGCGGCACCATCAGCCGCGCGAGCGTGCGCTGCCAGGGCGCCGTCCAGGCGCGCTTCATCGAGAACGCGGTTGTCGAGGCCGGCACCGAGGTGGCCGTGGAAAGTGGCATCCGCCAGAGCGATGTGGCGGCGGGCGAGCGCATCGTCGTGGGCGGCACCAGCGGCATGGGCAGCATCAGCGGCGGGCGCAGCCGTGCGCTGCTGGGCGTGCGTGCGGCCGTGCTCGGCGCGCCCGCGGGAAGCGCCACCATCGTGCAGGTCGGACTGAACCCTTATGCGGATGCCCAGCGCGCCGCGCTGGAGGCGGAGCGCCGGCGCCTGCTGGAAGAGCAGAACAAGGTCAAGCAGCTGGTGGCCTTCTTTGCCAAGCACCCGGAACGCGCGGTGGGCGATCTGCGCGAGAAGGCGCGCGCCACGCTGTTCAAGTCATCGAGCGACCTGTTCGATCTCGACGCGAAGATCGCCGAGTTGGGCGCGCAGATGAACCCCGCCGCTGGCGCGGTCATCGAGGCCGGCCGGCGTATCCACGGCGGCGTTACGCTGCAGGTTGGCAACCGGGTGCTCAAGGTGATGGAAGACAAGCCTGGCGGCAACATCCGCCTCGTGGATGACCGCATCGCAGTGACCTGACCGGCATGGCGGCATCCGATGGATACCATCTGCCGGAATTTGTACTAAGCTGCAGTCGTGTCCTGGGGTGCCGCAGGATAGGCGATGGCTAGTGTTGGGCAGTGAATGCAGAAGCGGACCAGCAATCTGTAGAAGCGTTACACGGAACCGACTCACGTGGCACTGAATCATGGAAGGCCAGCCCACGGGCTGGCCTTCGTACTTCTGCGCGTTGCCCGCCTGGCCAACGTGCGGTTGCCTGATCTTCGCTGACTCCCGCATTTTCGCTGTCGGCCATCGCCGACCTTGACGTCGATGTGTTTGCCTATATAGTTAGCCTTATGGCTAACTGTTTTCCGCTCGACCAGGTCTTCCTCGCGTTGGGAGACCCCACGCGTCGCGCCGTCGTCACACGGCTCGGACTGGGCGCCGCCTCGGTCAAGGAGCTGGCGGCGCCGTTTGCCATGGCGTTGCCATCGTTCCTCAAGCATCTGAGCGTGCTCGAGCGCAGCGGGCTGGTGCGCTCGCACAAGCAGGGCCGCGTGCGCATGTGCGAGCTGGAACCGGCAACGTTGCAGGCCGCCGAGACCTGGATGGCGGAACAGCGGGCGATCTGGGAAGCGCGCACCGATCGCCTGGCTGACTACGTGGAAGCGCTGCATGCCAAGGAGACTCGTAATGAGCAGTAAGCAGGATCTCGACCTCGAAATTTCGCGCTTGCTGAAAGCGCCGCGGGACCTCGTCTGGAAAGCCTGGACCGACCCGAGCCACCTGAAGGAATGGTGGTGCCCGAAGCCGTGGACGACTGAAGTCCTGGCCTTCGACCTCGTCCCGGGCGGCGCCTTCCACACGCTGATGCGCGGCCCCGATGGCGGCATCAGCGACAACCCGGGTTCCTTCCTCGATGTGGTGCCGCGCTCGCGCATCGTCTGGACCACGGCACTGGTTGCGCAGTGGCGCCCGGCGGATAACCCGTGGCTGCCGATGACCGCTTACATCACCATGGACGACGAGGGCGAACATACGCGCTACGTGGCCAGGGTCCTGCACAAGGACAAGGCTTCGCGCGACCAGCATGAGGAGATGGGATTCTTTGACGGATGGGGAACCTGCATCACCCAGCTCGAAGCGTATGCGCAGTCGTTGAAATAGCGGCTGAGACAGCACTGGCTTCAGTGCTGGTGTTGGTTGCCGCAGACAGAGAAAGGCCTTGGAAGCTTCGTGCTTCCGAGGCCTTTTTCTTTCCATGTGCCGGTGTTCCAGTCCGGTCAATGCGCGCGTGAATGCAATCCGTCGGAAGGGGTAGGTGTTGCGTTCCTTTGCGCACCGTCAAACCGCGGCGATGTTCGAAGCGGACCTATCGTCCTGAGGCAGTCCTTCGGGAATACTCGCCCGCGGCCAGGCAATGCCGGCCGGGCGGGAACTATCAGGGGCGACTTCCGCAGCGAAGTCGGAGTCAAGGTTGCAACAGCACAGACAACCAGCATCATGAGATTGAATCTTCCGGTCACCGACAACGAATACCGCTTGCCATCGGACGAAGTCATCATCACCAGGACCGATGCGCAAGGCAATATCGAATACGCCAACCAGGCGTTCTTTCGCAGCAGTGGCTACGACCGTGCCGAAATCATTGGCCAGCCGCAGAACATTGTCCGCCACCCCGACATGCCGGCTGCCGCATTCGCCGATATGTGGGCCACGATCCGAGGCGGGACGCCGTGGACTGGTGTGGTCAAGAACCGGCGCAAGGACGGCGGCTTCTACTGGGTGCTGGCCAATATCACCCCTGTGTTCCAGGACGGCAAGCCATCGGGTTACCTGTCGGTGAGAACGGCGCCCACGAAGGCACAGGTCACGGCGGCGGCCACGCTCTATGCCGACCTGAAGCGTGACGCCCAGTCGCGCTGGCGGTTGTCGGGCGGCGAGGCCTTCCGCAAGGGCGCGGCCGGTGTCGTTCAGCGGGTATTGAGGCTGCCTGTGGTGGCACGCTTGCTCGTGGTACAGGCCGCGCAAGTCGTCCTGATCGCGCTGGCCGCGGCGAGCGCAACGCTCTGGACGGCGCCGCCCGTTGTTACGTGGTCGCTCGCGGGCGCGGCAGTGGCGATGTGCGGCGCTGCCGCTTGCTACCTCGCCTTCAACATCCTGCAGCCCGTGATGCGCCTGAACCGCAGCGCGCTCGCCGTGTTGTCCGGACAGTTGCAGCACCGCTTCCCCGAATGCGGCGACGCGCAGACACGACTGCTCGGCCGCTTCCTGAACCAGATGAACGCGCGGCTCGTGGGCGTGCTGCTGGACACCCGGAATTCGATCGAACGCGTGTGGCAGTCTTCAGTCGGCCTTGCCAGCGGCAATGCCGACCTGTCGGAGCGTACCGAACAGCAGGCGAGCGCCATCGAGCAGACCACGGCGACGCTCGCGCAGATCACCGAAACCGCGCGGCAGAATGCGAGCGATGCGGAGCGTGCGCATCAGGAAGGTCGCAGTACTGCAGACGCCGCGTCGGCGGCGGCAGGCGGCGTGCGCCGCTCGGCTTCGCTGATGGAGCAGGTGACCACGCAGTCCCGCAGGATCGCGGAGATCACATCGGTGATCGACGACATCGCCATCCAGACTAACCTGCTCGCGCTGAACGCTGCGGTCGAGGCCGCGCGCGCGGGTCAGCACGGCCGTGGCTTTGCCGTGGTAGCGGGTGAGGTGCGATCGCTCGCGCAGCGCGCCGAAGCGGCTGCCAAGCAGATCAAGGCGCTGATCGAGAACTCGCTCGAAGTCGTGCAGGCCAGCAGCGATGCTGCCATCAGCGCGGGCAGCGAGATGGACCGCGTGGAGCAGTCGGTGTCGGCGCTGACGCGAACGATTTCCGCGATCGCCAACGCCAGCCGCGGGCAGAGCGTGGAGATCGAGCAGACCAGCGCGGCGGTGGAACAGATGGCGCACATCACGCAGATGAACGCGGCCCTGGTCGAGGAATCGGCCGCGGCGGCGACAGGGCTGAAGCAGCAGGCCCAGGCGCTGGAGGATGCGGTGAACGTGCTGGCGAGCTAGTCCACCGGATCGGCGGTGGCTCAGCCAATCGTCGCGATCGGCACGCCCGCGGCCATGAAGATGCCCGCTGCGGCGCGCAGCACGATGCGGCCGGCACGATGCGCGTGGACTTGCATCTCCATCTTCATGGCTTCCATGACGGCGATTAGCTCCCCTTCCTTGACCTCGTCGCCGTCGGCCACCTTCCAGGCGTGCACGGTGCCGGCGACCGGGGCCGGCACATCCCTGACGTCGGCTTCGGCGGCCTCGGCCGGCGCAGTGGCCGGGCTTGCCGCCTGCGCATTGGCCAGTCCGCCCAGCAGTTGAGCCGGCAGGCCCAGCATGACGCGCCGGCCATCGATCTCGATGGCAGTGCGAAGCAGGCTGCTGTCGGGCTGGGGCTCCGCACGGACGGCGGCGGCCAGCGGCTCGGCGAAATCGGATTCGATCCAGCGCGTGTGCACGTTGAAGCCATGGGTGCCCACGAAGTCGGCGTTGTCGATCACGGCGCGGTGGAACGGCAGCACCGAGGCGACGCCTTCGATCCGGAATTCGCGCAGCGCGCGGCGGGCACGGGTCAGCGCCTGTTCGCGCGTGGCCCCGGTGACGATGAGCTTGGCCATCAGCGAATCGAACGTGCCCGGTACGACGGAGCCCGATTGCACGCCCGCGTCCACGCGTACGCCCGGGCCGGACGGCGGCTCGAAGCACTGTACCGGGCCCGGCGTCGGCAGAAAGCCACGGCCGACATCTTCGGCGTTGATGCGGAATTCGATCGAGTGGCCCAGCGGTGCGGGCGTTTCCGTGATCGTGAGCGGCAGGCCGTCTGCCACGCGCAACTGCTCGACGACGAGATCGATGCCGGTGGTCTGCTCGGTCACCGGATGCTCCACCTGCAGGCGGGTGTTGACCTCCAGGAAGGAGATCGCGCCTCCCGCGCTAAGCAGGAATTCCACGGTGCCCGCACTGGTGTAACCCGCCGCGGCGCAGATGTCGCGGGCGGCGATGTGGATACGCGCGCGTTGCGCATCGGTCAGGAACGGCGCAGGGGCTTCTTCCACGAGCTTCTGGTTGCGGCGCTGCAGGGAGCAGTCGCGCGTGCCGAGCACCACGACATGGCCGTGGGTGTCGGCCAGCACCTGGGCCTCGATATGGCGGGGCTTATCGAGAAACTGTTCGACGAAGCATTCACCCCGGCCGAATGCGGCAACGGCTTCGCGTACCGCCGAGTGATAGAGCTCCTCGACCTCATCCATGCGCCATGCGATCTTCATGCCCCGACCGCCGCCACCGAATGCGGCCTTGATGATGATGGGCAGGCCGTGCTGCTCGGCAAAGGCCAGTACCTCACCGGCATCCTTGACAGGATCGGGCGTGCCGGCCACCAGCGGCGCGCCGACCTGCAGCGCAATCTTGCGCGCTTCGACCTTGTCGCCCAGCTTGGCGATGGTGGCCGGAGACGGGCCGATCCAGCGCAGGCCCGCGTCGATCACGGCCTGGGCAAAGGCCTCGCTTTCCGACAGGAAGCCATAGCCGGGGTGCACGGCATCGGCACCGCTCTTGCGTGCGATCTCCAGCAGCTTGGCGATATTCAGGTAAGTGTCCGCCGGGCGATCGCCATCGAGCCCGTAGGCCTCGTCGGCCATGCGCGCGTGCAGGGCGTCGATGTCGGCGTTGGCGTACACGGCAACGGACTGCACGCCGTAGTCGGCACAGGCGCGGACGACGCGGACGGCGATTTCGCCGCGGTTGGCAATCAGGACTTTTTTCATCGGAGATCTCGGAAGGTGCCGGCTTCGCGCTGGGCGGCGGCCGGAGAGAGTGCTTCAAACGCGCGGATCGGGTTGAAGCGCAGCCAGGCGCCCACGGGGATCTGACCAGCGCGGTCGAGGTGATAGGGGGCGACCGTGGCAATCACCGGGTAGCCGCCGGTGAGCGGGTGGTCGGCCAGGAACAGCACCGGCTGGCCGCTCGGTGGCACCTGCAACGCGCCCAGGGCCGTGCCTTCGCTGGGCAGTTCGCCGCCGATGGCGCGGTCGAGCGGCGTATCGCCGGCCAGTCGCAGGCCGACACGGTTGGATTGGGGCGTCACCTGCCAGCGCTGCGCGGCCAGGCGTGCCACGGCTTCAGGCGTGAACCAGTCGGTGCGGGGGCCCATGACCACATCGAGCAGCACCTCCTGTTCCAGCGTGGGCAGATCCGCGGCGGGCAGGGCCGGCTCGCTCACCACCATGCCGGCCGATGCGGGGTGCAGACCCAGGACATTTCCCACGGCCAACGGCAAGGGGCCCACGCCGGCGAGCGTGTCGGTGGCGCAACTGCCCAGCACGGGCGCGACTGCAAAGCCGCCGCGCGCGGCCACGTAGCTGCGCGCCCCGGCGGTGGGCTGGCCAATGCTCAGTACGTCGCCGTCGGCGAGCGCGAGCGCCTGATGGGAAGGCGGATTCCACTGGCGGCCATCCGCCGTGCGCAGCGTCAGCGGCGCGTCGGCACCGGTCACGGCAACCACGGTCTCGCCGAGGCTTTGCAGTTGCAGGCCACCGCCCACGGTCTCGAGCGCAGCAATGTCGCTGGGATTGCCCACGAGCCGGTTGGCCAGCTTGAGGGCGGCCTGATCCATGGCGCCGGAGGCCGAGACCCCCTGGCCTGCCTGGCCGTGGCGGCCCAGATCCTGAAACATGGTCATCAGGCCGGTCGCTTTGACCTGCAGAGCGGTCTGCCCTGGCGCCAGCGCGTCGCGGGTGCGGTCGCTGGCGGGTGCGGGGACGGTGCCTTGCAATGTCTCGGTCCGGATGGCGGCTTGCGCCGTGGCATCCAGCGTGGCGATATCGACGAAGCGCACGCGGTAGCCAGGCTGCAACAACGCGGGCTGCTCGCGTCCCAGGTCCCACATGGCAACAGGCGTCACGCCGATGATCTGCCAGCCACCGGGGCTGGCCTGCGGGTACACGCCGCTGAAGGTGCCGGCCAGGCCCACCGCGCCGGCCGGAATGCGCGTGCGCGGGGTACTGCGGCGCGGCACATCGAGGCTCGGGTGACCGCCTGACAGGTACGCAAAGCCCGGTGCAAAGCCGGTGAAGGCGACGGTGTATTCGCTGCCTGTGTGGCGCCGCACGACTTCTTCTTGCGTGATGCCCAGCAGTTGCGCGACCTCTGCCAAATCCTCGCCGTCGTAGCGTACGGGGATTTCGATCAGCGTACTGCCGCGCTGCGCGCGCGATGCCACATTGCGCGTGGAGATGGCGTGTACTAGCTGTGACAGGCCACAGGATGCGGGGCGAAAGCGCACGAGGATCGTGCGCGCGGCGGGGACCAGTTCTTCCACGCCGGGAAGCGGATCGCGCTGCAGCGAGGCCAGCAGGGCCAGCGTTTGGTCCAGGTCGGCCAGCTCCACCAGCACGGCGTTCAGTGAGACAGGAAGGAAACGCAACTGAGACTCCGCAAGCGATCAGACGTGATAGGTACTGTCGGGCACGTCCGTGACGAACATATGGCCCGGGGCATGGGTCACGGCGAACGGAACACCCGAAGCCATCACCGCGGCCTGCGGCGTGACACCGCAGGCCCAGAAGACAGGAATCTCGCCGGATTCGATGCGCACCGCATCGCCAAAGTCTGGGCGGTGGATGTCGGCGATGCCCAGCGCTTCGGGGTTGCCCACGTGCACCGGTGCGCCATGCACCGACGGAAAGCGTCCGGAAATCATGGCGGCATCGGCGATGCGGCTGGCGGCAATGGGCCGCATGGACACCACCAGCTCGCCATGCAGGCGCCCGGCGGGGCGGCACTGGCGATTGGTGCGATACATCGGCACGTTGGACCCGTCCGTGATGTGGCGCACCTCGATGCCCGCTTCCAGCAGCGGTGTCTCGAAGGTGAAGCTGCAGCCGATCAGGAACGTGACCAGGTCGGGGTGCTCCTGCCACAGCGGCGTGGCGTCGGCGACCTCTTCCACGAGCCGGCCATTGCGCCACACCCGGTAAAGCGGAATGTCGGTGCGGATGTCGGCGCCTTCGGCCAGAACGGTGTGATGCGCACCGGCTTCGATCACGTCGAGCACCGGGCACGCCTTGGGATTGCGCTGGGCGTAGAGCAGGAAGTCCCACGCCCAGTCGCGCGGCAGCGCGATCATGTTGGCCTGCGTCATGCCGGGCGCGACGCCTGCCGTGGGCTGGATCTTGCCGGCGCGATAACTCTCGCGCGCGGTCCTTGCCGCCGCGACAGCGGCCGAGCGGACCTCGTCAAGCATGTGGTTTGTCATGGTGATATCCGTTCTTCGTGTTGCGGGCAGACATGGGTCAGCCGAATCGCGTGCCGTCCCGGGTCAATGCTCGGCGGCTTGCGTGGCGCCGGCCGGTGCCAATTGCGGATTCGACGGCTCCGAGTCGTTGGTCAGATCGCGTCCCTGGGTTTCCGGCAGCAGCAGGCAGGCAATCACGACCAGCGTGTAGGCGCCGGCGGCCAGGTAACCGATGGCCGTGCCCAATGGCATCGACGTGCTCATGTGGCCGATCATCGCGGGAAATACCGCGCCCACGGCACGCCCGAAGTTGTAGCAAAAGCCCTGGCCGGAGCCGCGAATATGGCTGGGAAACAGTTCCGTGAGATAGGCCCCCATGCCCGAGAAAATGCCCGACAGGAAGAAGCCGAGCGGGAAGCCCAGCACCATCATGGCTCCATCGGTAATCGGCAACTGGGTGTAGCAGGTCACGAGCACCGCGGCACTCACGGCAAACAGCATGAAGCAGCGCTTGCGGCCAAGCTGGTCGGACAGCCATGCGCTGGTCAGGTAGCCCGCGAACGACCCCGCGATCAGCACCATCAGGTAGCCGCTGGTGTTGAGCACGGAGAGATGGCGCTCCATCTTGAGGTAGGTCGGCAACCAGGTCGTGACGGAGTAGTAGGCGCCCTGCATGCCGGTAGCCAGCAGGCTTGCCATCAGCGTGACACCCAGCACGCCCGGCTTGAAGATCAGCGTGAAGCTGTTACTTTCGCCTGTGCGGGCGAGCTTGGCCTTGGTCTCGCGGTACACCTCCGGCTCGCTGATGTTGCGGCGGATATAGAGGATGAACAGGGCCGGCAGCGCGCCGAGCCAGAACAG
Source organism: Cupriavidus pinatubonensis (assembly GCF_019602855.1). GTDB lineage: Bacteria > Pseudomonadota > Gammaproteobacteria > Burkholderiales > Burkholderiaceae > Cupriavidus > Cupriavidus pinatubonensis. The sequence goes on along the minus strand of NZ_CP080767.1, from coordinate 2,751,235 downwards.
CACGCGCCACGCATGTTGCTGATCGATCAGCGCGTAGACCGCCCAGAAGGCGATGGCGGAAATCCCCCAACCCACGGCCCAGCTGCTTTGCACCAGCCCCACGGCCTTGCCGCGATGGCGAGCGCGGATCATCTCGGCAATCAGGACGGAACCGACGGACCATTCGCCGCCGAAGCCGAGTCCCTGCAGCATGCGCGTGATGAACAGCTGGTCGGGCGACTGGGTGAAGCCGCTCAGGAACGTGAACAGGCTGAACCAGAGCACCGTGAGCTGGAGGATCCGGACCCGGCCGTACTTGTCGGCCAGGATGCCGGCCAGCCATCCGCCGATCGCGGAACTGATCAGCGCGCCGGTGGCAATGTAGCCGGCCTCGGCCTTGGTCATGCCCCAGACCAGGATGAAGGTCGGGATCATGAACGTGTAGATCATGTAGTCGAAGGCATCGACGCCATAGCCGACGAAGGCGGCGAAGAGCGTCCTGCGTTCCTCTCGGTTTGTTTCCTTAAGCCACATGGTTGCGTTCTCCTTCCAGGAAGACGGCGGATGTAGGGAGGACGTCGTCGTGCACCCACTTTCTCAACGATGTCCGGGTCAGCCTGCGGCGCCGGGTAACAGCGCTGCGGTCATGTGGTCCGGTTTAGCAATCTGCGTGCCATGTTGGTATATCACTCACATATAGCTCAACCAGAGTGAATATATTGTTGAACAATCGAGAGCGATTTTCTGTTGTGGTATACACCTAGCCAGACAACGCGGGCCGCTTTGTCACCGAAGTGGTGCATTCCGTTCATCAAAGCGGGGCGGTGGGATCATGGAGGTGCGCTAACATGCCGAGGATCGGAGCCCCGCGCAGGGGCTGATCCGCCAACGTGAATTCCACCCGAAATGACATCCAGTCCTGACACGAAGAACCTGACCGAACGTGTGGCCGAAGACATTCGCCAGAAGATCGTGCATGGCGAGTTTTCTCCCGGACAGCGCTTGTCGGAAGCGGCGTTGAGCGACAGCCTGCAGATTTCGCGGAATACCTTGCGCGAGATCTTCCGGCTGCTGACCAAGGAAGGGCTGCTCAAGCATGAGCCCAATCGCGGTGTCTCGGTGGCGATTCCCAGTATTGCGGCCATCATCGATATCTACCGCGTGCGCCGGCTGATCGAGTGCCAGGCGTTGCGGCAGGCGTATCCGCGGCATCCGGCCGGGAAGCATCTGCGCAAGGCGGTGGAACTGGCGGCGCAATGCCGAGACCAGGGCGACTGGATGGGGGTAGGGTCGGCCAATATGGAATTCCATATGGCCATCGTGGAACTGGCGGACAGCGAGCGCTTGAATGAGATGTTCTCGCGCCTGCTCGCAGAACTGCGACTGGCCTTCGGGATGCTGCAAGATCCCGAGTTCCTCCACGCGCCTTATGTGGACATGAACGGTCGCATCCTGCAGCTGTTCGAGGCCGGCAAGCTCGACGAGGCGGCCACGGCGCTTCACGACTATCTCGGACAGTCGGAGCGGATCGTGCTCGCGGCCTGTGCGCGGCATCCGGTGTTCAACGCGCGCTGAAACGGAGCTGGAGACGGTTCCTTCAGGGGGCGGCAGGGGGCTGCAGCGCACTAGAATGAAGGCAGGCCACTGAAGTCACGAGGGTGGCTGCCATGCTTGAGTTGCTACTGTACCTGGGCGCAATCGTTGTCGCCCATTGCCTCATGGAGCGGGCCGGCTGCTTTGACCGGCCGGTGCTCTATCCGGACCTCGATCATCCCTTCCGTTACTGGTGGGCGCGTCGAGTACGGCAATAGCTTTGCAGTGATTTCGGGGGGGGCATCACGGCGAATCAGTCGTCGTCCCAGTGGTGCCCGTGCTTCCCGTGGCCATGCCCGTGCCATTTCCGCCCGCCCCGGTCATCATCATCGTCGTAGTCGCGCCCGCGCTCGCGCCAATAGGGCGCATAGACCGGCGCCGGTGCGACGACAACCGGCCGCGGCGCAACATAAACCGGTTGAGGCGCGACGTAGACCGGTTGGGGCGCTACATAGACGGGGGCAGGTTCGGCGTAGACGACGCCGGGGATGCCGATGCCAATATCCACATTCACGCGCGCCTGGGCGCTGGTGGCAGCGGTGCTCAGTCCACCGGCTAGTACTGCGATGATTGCAAGGTGTTTCATCTCTGTCTCGACTCTGAACGGCGGTAACTGTAGCCGTTCAGCGCGAAGAAACAGGGGTGAATCCTGTAATCATTCGTAACCGTTGCATCCGGCGCGAATCGCTATATCAAAGAGGTGGGGCTGTTCCGCTTCGGTCGCACGCATAGTGCTTCCGCGCAGCCGGCAATTCAGTGCTTCCAGACGACCGGCGCGGTCGCGGTGCAGGTGGTTACCTTGCCGAACCAGTTCCTGCTGGTGTTCAGCTTGATGCGTGGCTCATCGATTGGCTCGATCTGCCGCTGCCTTCTGTCGGCCAGACTGTTGGCCACATTGATGGCAACTGCCTTGCACTCGGCCGCGGCGGTACCGGGCAGCATCGTGAATTGCAGGTATCGGTAGTCGACCCTGAGCGTGAAGCCATCGGGCACATATTCCACCGTGTACTCCGTCGCCATGTCATACGTTGACATCTGGCGGCCGGAGTAATGGGGGGCCGTGGTGGTGCAAGCGGCTGACGCCAGGCAGGCGAGTGCCGCCGCGATTCTCAGGAATTTCACTGTGCGCTCTCCATTCGTGCCCATGGGCACCGCAGGCAGCTACATGACACCCAGAAACAACAAAGCCCAACCGGGCTGGCTGGGCTAAGTGCTTGATTCTTTTGGTGCCGAAGAGAGGAATCGAACCCCCGACCTTCTCATTACGAATGAGCTGCTCTACCGACTGAGCTACTTCGGCAACAAGTTCCGGTGAACTGGAACAGCCCGCAATCATAGCAGCGCTATTACGGCGCTGCAATCATTTTTTTGCCAGGCCGATCGTCCTTGCGGACCGGAACGGCCTGTGGGCCTCAGCCCTGCTGGCCAGCCGCCTCATGGTGATAGCGCGTAACCCGCTCCACCTCATTCTTCGACCCCAGGATCACCGACACGCGCTGGTGCAGCTTTTCCGGTTGCACGTCCAGAATGCGGATGTGCCCGTTGGTGGCCGCGCCGCCGGCCTGTTCGATCAGCATCGCCATCGGGTTGGCCTCATACATCAGGCGCAGCTTGCCGGCCTTTTCTGGCTCGCGCTTGTCCCACGGGTACATGAAGATGCCGCCGCGCGTGAGGATGCGGTGCACGTCGGCGACCATCGAGGCGATCCAGCGCATGTTGAAGTTCTTGCCGCGCGGGCCTTCGTCGCCTGCCAGGCATTCGTCGATGTACTTGCGCACGGGCGGGGCCCAGTGGCGCATGTTGGACATGTTGATGGCGAATTCCTTGGTGTCTTCGGGAATCTGCACATCGGACTGGGTCAGCACGAAGCTGCCCGCCTCGCGGTCCAGCGTGAAGACGTGCACGCCGTTGCCGACGGTCAGTACCAGCGTGGTCTGCGGGCCGTACACGGCGTAGCCGGCGGCGACCTGGTGCGTGCCAGGCTGCAGGAAGTCAGCCTCGGTCACGGTCTGGCCGGGCTTGGGCATGTGCAGCACGGAGAAGATCGTGCCGATCGAGACATTGACGTCGATGTTGGACGAACCATCGAGCGGGTCGAACATCAGCAGGTATTCGCCCTTCGGATAGCGGTTGGGAATCTCGTAGAACGATTCCATTTCTTCCGAAGCCATGGCGGCGAGGTGGCCGCCCCATTCGTTGGCGTCGAGCAGCACTTCGTTGGCGATCACGTCCAGCTTCTGCTGGGTTTCGCCCTGCACATTGCCGGTGCCGGCCGAGCCGAGCACGCCGGCCAGTGCGCCCTTGTTGACAGAGTTGGAAATGGCCTTGCAGGCGCGCGCCACCACTTCGATCAGCAGCCGCAGTTCGGGCTGGATCGTGTTGTGCTTGCGCTGCTCCTCGACCAGATAGCGGGTCAGGCTGATGCGAGTCATGATGGTTCTCCTTGGATGGCCGCAATTCTACATGTGCCGCGAGGGCCGGCGCCGCGCGGGCGCCGGCTGCCCTGGCGTCAGGCGGCCAGCGCCTTGCCGATGATCTCGCGCACGTCGCGCGACAGCGAAGCCGATGCCGAGACCCGTTCCAGTTCCGCGCGCATGCGGTCGCGCAGGGCCGGCTCGTACTTCTGCCAGCGGTCCATCACGCGTGCGAGACGTGCCGCGACCTGCGGGTTGATTGCGTCGAGCGCCAGCACCTGGTCGGCCCAGAAGCGGTAGCCCGATCCATCGGCGGCGTGGAACTGCGCGGGGTTGCCCGAGCAGAAGCTGAAAATCAGCGAACGCGCGCGGTTCGGGTTGCGCAGGTTGAAGGCGGGGTGCTCCATCAGCGCGCGCACGGTGTCGATGGTGCGCTTGCCGGCGTGCGGGCCAACCTCGCCACGCTGCATGCCCTGCAGCGAGAACCACTTGTCGATGACGAGAGCGTCGTCCTCGAAGCGTTCGTAGAAATCGGCGAGCGCGGCCTCGCGGCCCGGGGCGAAGCTGTTGACCAGTGCCGACAGCGCGGCAAAGCGGTCGGTCATGTTGTCGGCCTTCTGGTACTGCTCGCCGGCGAGCTGCAGCATCGCATCGCTGCCGCTCTCGACGAGGTAGCCCAGCGCGAGGTTGCGCAGCGCGCGGCGCGAAGCGGAGTCGGCATCGGGGCTGTAGGCGCCCGGCGTGGCGTTCGATTCGTAGGCCGCGAGCCAGTCGGCCTGCAGCGCATGCGCCAGGCCCGCGCGCATGAACTGGCGCGCCTGATGAATGGCGGCCGGATCGGCTACGCCCATGCGTTCGGCCAGATAAGCTTCGGCCGGCAACACCAATGCCTGTTCGCGGAACGCCGGGCTGAGGCGATCGTCATTGAGCACCGTGCGCATGGCGCTAATTAGTGCGTGGTCGAGCTTCAGGTCGCGCCCCGCCTGCACATCGGCCACGAGTTGCAGCAGTGCGCGCGTGGCCAGGCGCTGGCCGGCTTCCCAGCGGTTGAACGCATCGCTGTCGTGGGCCAGAAGGAACGTGAGTTGTGCGTCGGTGTACTCGGCATCGACGATCACCGGGGCCGAGAAATTGCGCAGCAGCGAGGGCAGCGGGGCCGCAGTACCGCGCGGCAGGTTGACGAAGCGGAAAGTCTGCTCGGCCTGCGTGAAGTCCAGCACGCGCGTCGTGCCATCGGCAGCCGCTTCACCTTCGAGTTGCAGCGGCAAGTCGTGGCCGTCGGCGCCGAGCAGGCCGATTGCAAACGGGATGTGGAACGGCTGCTTCTCGGGCGTGCCGGCGCGCGTCTCGATACCGACCTTGGGGCAACGCTGCGACAGCGTCAGCGTGAGGCTGCCATCATCCGCGTTCCACGCCGTGCGCGCGGTGACCACGGGCGTGCCGGCCTGGCTGTACCAGAGCCCAAACTGCGTGAGGTCGCGGCCATTGGCATCCGCCATCGCGGCACGGAAATCGTCGCAGGCCACCGCCTGCCCGTCGTGCCGCTTGAAATACAGGTCCATGCCCTTGCGGAAGCCGTCGCGGCCGAGCAGGGTCTGGTACATGCGAACGACTTCGGCGCCTTTCTCGTACACCGTGACGGTGTAGAAGTTGTTGATCTCTTCATAGCTGTCCGGGCGTACCGGGTGCGCCATGGGGCCGGCATCTTCGGGGAACTGCACCTGCCGCAGCACGCGCACGTCCTCGATGCGCTTGACCGCGCGGCCCGATTCCGAGCCCATCATGTCGGCCGAGAATTCCTGGTCGCGGAAGACGGTCAGGCCTTCCTTGAGCGAAAGCTGGAACCAGTCGCGGCAGGTCACGCGGTTGCCGGTCCAGTTGTGGAAATACTCGTGGCCGACCACGGCTTCGATATTGGCGAAGTCGACATCGGTCGCGGTCTGCGCATTGGCCAGTACGTACTTCGTGTTGAAGATGTTCAGGCCCTTGTTCTCCATCGCGCCCATATTGAAGTCGCTGACGGCGACGATCATGAAGCGATCCAGGTCCAGTTCCAGCCCGAAGCGCCGCTCGTCCCAGCGGATTGCGTGGATCAACGAATCCATCGCGTAGCGGGTCTTGTCGAGGTCGCGCGCTTCGACCCAGACCTGCAGCAGCTTGTCCTTGCCGGACGCGGACTGGATGCGTTCCTCGATGCACTCGAGCTTGCCTGCCACGAGCGCGAACAGGTACGACGGCTTGCGGAACGGGTCTTCCCATACCGCTTCATGGCGGCCGCCAGGCAGCTCGCTTTCGCTGACGAGGTTGCCGTTCGACAGCAGCACCGGGCAGGCCGCGCGGTCGGCGCGCAGCGTGACGCGGTAGGTAGCCATCACGTCCGGGCGGTCGAGGAAATAGGTGATGCGGCGGAAGCCCTCGGCCTCGCACTGCGTGAAGAAGTTGCCGTTGGAAACGTAAAGCCCCGACAGCGAGGTATTGGCCGCCGGCTGGCAGGCCGCGGTGATTTCCAGCGTGCCCTGTGCGGGCAGGCCAGGCAGCGTCAGGGTGCCCGCCTCCTGCCTGGCGTTGGCAACGGGTTTGCCATCGACGCTTACGCCGACCAGTTCGAGATCCTCGCCGACCAGCACCAGCGGTGCGTCGGCGGCCGCGGACGCATGGCGCGCGAAGCGCAGCGTGCTGGTCACGACAGTGCGTTGCGGGTCCAGGTCCAGCACCAGTTCGACGTGGTCGATGGTGAAAGCCGGCGGGGTATAGTCCTTGCGATAGACGGTAACGGGCGTATCGGTGCGCAGCATGGGGAGTCCTGTCTTCGGAAGACCGTGGAAAAGGGTCGTGCGGGTCGTGCCGCGGCACGGCGCTGAAGTATTCATTGTAGCCAAGGGGTCGCCAGCCCGGCTGGCAGGGAATTCCGGCCCGGCCGCGTGGTCTCAGAGACACGTCAGATCAACAACAAGAGAGGCATCTATATGTGGCAATGGGCGGGCCGTGGCACAGGCGGCCACCGCAATGACGGGAACGGGATGTGGCGCAGGCTGGCCGCGTGGGTGGCGCTGGCGGGCGCCATGCTGCTGACTGGCTGCGCAAGCACCGTAGTGACGGACGTCACCGCATTCCGGCAGCCGGGCTGGCAGAACGAGGCGCCGCGCACTTACAGCTTCGAGCACACGCCCGAGCAGGCCGCGCAGCTGGATCGCCAGACCTATGAACTGTGGCTGGCCGACGCGCTGGCCCGGGTCGGCTTCGAGCAGGTACCCGAGAAGCAGGCGCGCTACCGGGTCAGCATGGAGTACAACGCGGCGCCCGGCATGGTGCGCGTGGCCGAAACCGTCTACCCGGATCCCTGGTACGGCCCGTGGGGACCGTACTGGGGGCCGTACGGCTTCTACCGGCCCTGGGGGCCTTGGGGTTGGCCCGGCTACTGGCCGCCGCAGACCGTCGTGCGCGACGTGCCGGTGACCTTTGCCAGTCTGCGTGTCTATTTCAAGGATGCGGCAACCGGGCAGCGTGTCTATCAGGTCAGCGCGCAGAACCAGACCGAGGACGGCAACCCGGCAGCGATGATGCCCTACCTGATCCGCAGCGCCTTCACCGAGTTTCCGGCCGAGAGCGGCCGGCCCCGGCGCGTTACCTTGCCCGTCGATCAGGGCACCGCGCCAGCGGCGCCGGCGGAGGCAAAACCGGCCGCAAAGTAACGTCTGCGGAGCATATACATTCGCGTGCCATTGCATACGCATTGGTAAAAGCTGTTTTGCTGCGATATTCGGCCGAAAACGCGACTTAACCGTTGAAACGGGTGGGTTCTGTGCCGTAACCGTGGGCTAGAATAGGCGCTCGATTTTCCGGCCCACAACCACCGGAGCCCGTCAGGATGCTGCCCCTCGCTGCCGGCCGTCGTGCCTGCTGCGTCGTTGGCGGGATGCGCTCGGGCCCCGGCAAGAAGGCCATTTTCCGGACGAGCCAATGAGCAGCAAGACCAGCGGTGACGCACCGCAACACGCCCCGAACAGTCCTGAAGCGCAATTGCGCCTCGCTGCGCTGGAATACCACCGCAGTCCCACCAAGGGGAAGATCCAGGTAACCGCCACGAAGGCGCTGTCCAACCAGCGCGATCTGTCGCTGGCGTACTCGCCGGGCGTGGCCTATGCCTGCGAGGAAATTGCCAAGGATCCGTCGACGGCTGCCGAATACACCTCTCGCGCCAACCTGGTGGCCGTGATCACCAACGGTACCGCGGTGCTGGGCCTGGGCGACATTGGTCCGCTGGCCGGTAAGCCGGTGATGGAAGGCAAGGGCTGCCTGTTCAAGAAGTTCGCCGGCATCGACGTGTTCGACATCGAGCTCGACGCGCGCGACCCGGACAAGATCGTGGAAATCGTCGCCGCGCTGGAACCCACGCTCGGCGGCGTGAACCTCGAAGACATCAAGGCGCCAGAATGCTTCTACATCGAGCAGAAGCTGCGCGAGCGCATGAATATCCCCGTCTTCCATGACGACCAGCACGGCACTGCCATTATCTCGGCCGCGGCACTGCTGAACGGCCTGAAGGTCGTCGGCAAGGACATCGCCAAGGTCAAGCTGGCGGTGTCGGGTGCCGGCGCTGCGGCCATCGCTTGCCTGGATACCATGGTGAGCCTGGGCGTGAAGCGCGAAAACGTCTCGGTGGTGGACTCGAAGGGCGTGATCTATGTCGGCCGCGACGCCAACATGGAAGCCAACAAGGCCCGCTACGCGCAGGACACCTCGGCCCGTACGCTGGCCGACATCGTCAACGGCGCAGACGTTTTCCTGGGCTGCTCGACCGCCGGCGTGCTGACCGGCGACATGGTCAAGACCATGGCCGACAAGCCGATCATCCTGGCGCTGGCTAACCCCGAACCGGAAATCCGCCCGGAAGTGGCCAAGGCCGCGCGTCCGGACTGCATCATCGCCACGGGCCGTTCGGACTACCCGAACCAGGTCAACAACGTGCTGTGCTTCCCGTACATCTTCCGCGGCGCGCTCGACTGCGGCGCGACGAAGATCACGGAAGCGATGAAGCTGGCCTGCGTGAAGGCGATCGCCGAGCTGGCCGAAGCCGAGCTCAACGACGCCGTCGCCGCTGCCTACGGTGGCCGTGAACTGAAGTTCGGCCCCGACTACATCATCCCGACGCCGTTCGACCAGCGCCTGATCGAAAAGATCGCGCCGGCCGTGGCCAAGGCTGCCGAAGAATCGGGCGTGGCAACGCGTCCGATTCAGGACCTGGACGCCTATCGCCAGCAGCTGTCGACCTACGTCTACCACACCGGCATGATCATGAAGCCGGTGTTCTCGGCCGCCAAGGCTTCGCCCAAGCGCGTCGCCTATGCCGAAGGCGAAGAAGAGCGCGTGCTGCGCGCGGTGCAGAGCGTGGTCGATGAAGGCCTCGCACGTCCGATCCTGATCGGCCGTCCGCACGTGATCCAGATGCGCATCGAAAAGGCCGGCCTGCGTCTCAAGGCCGGCGTCGATTTCGAGCTGATCAACCCGGAAGACGATCCGCGCTACCGCGCCTACCACGAGGCCTACCACGCGCTGCGCGGCCGCGACGGCGTGACGCCCGACATGGCCAAGGTGGCGCTGCGCCGCTCCAACACGCTGATCGGCACCATGCTCATGCATATGGGCGATGCCGACGCGCTGCTGTGTGGCACGGTGGGCCGCTTCGAGGCGCACCTCGAACACGTGAGCGACGTCATCGGCCTGGCACCCGGTGCGAAGGTCTTCGCTGCGCTGAACGCGCTGATGCTCGAGAAGCACACGCTGTTCATCACGGATGCCTTCGTCAACGACGATCCGAACGCCGAAGAGCTGGCCGCGATCACGCAGCTTGCCGCTGAGGAAATCCGCCGCTTCGGCCTGCACCCGAAGGTCGCGCTGATGTCGCACTCGATGTTCGGCTCGTCGACGCGTCCGTCTGCGCGCAAGATGCGCGAAGCGGCCGAGATCCTGGCCAAGGTGGCGCCGCATCTCGAGGTGGAAGGCGAGATGCAGGGCGACGCCGCGCTCGACGAGGACGTGCGGCGCCACTTCCTGCCGTCGACCAAGCTGGCCGGCAGCGCGAACCTGCTGGTGATGCCGACGCTGGACGCTGCCAATATCGCGTTCAACCTGCTCAAGATGACGGGCGGGCAGGGCGTGACGGTGGGCCCGATCCTGCTCGGCGCGGCCAAGCCGGTGCACATCCTGAACCCGCAGGCCACGACGCGCCGTATCGTCAATATGACGGCAGTCGCGGTGGCTGAGGCCAACGCCAACGCCAGCGTGCAGCAGTAAGCGCGGCGTCACACAGGCATGAAAAAGGCCGGGTCAATGACCCGGCCTTATTTTCTTGCTGTGGCGCATCAAAGGTGCGCCACACCCGGTTGTTATTGCAGCACGTTGTACTGCTCGCGCATGACCACGATGATCGACCGGGCGGCCGCAAGCTGAGTATCCAGGTGCTCGACATACTCCTGCGGGAAATTCACTTCAGCGCTCCAGTTGCAGCCGGTATGGTCCGGCTGATGCATTCGCACCGCGTGAAGCTCACATTCCCCACACTCGGGGTTGTTATCCAGGCACTGGTTCAGGATGGCCATCAGTTCGGAACGGGTCTTCGCATTTCGCCGCATGAGTCACCTGTCTCGCTGTGGTTTTCGTAGTCCGGAGAACCAATCTAGGCACCGTGCCGGCCGTGTTCCAATTGAATCAGCCTATGGATTGATGTCCGCCGATCCGCAGGTGGCGTGGCAGATTATGCGGCGCCGCAACATACGGGCGGCAAGACCGTGCCAGATGTGATCCCGGCGCGGCAACAAAAAAGCCCGCCAAGGGGCGGGCTCAGGGCTGCATGCGGTATTCCCGCGATCTACAGTTACAGTGCGTCAGAACTTGTGACGCATACCGACGCCAAACGTATCACCGTGCTCGGCGTCGTTGCGCTTGTCGTAGTAGTACGCGGCGTAGACGTCGGTACGCTTGGACAGGTTGTAGTCGTAGGCGATGGCGGCCGTGTTGCGCTTGAAGTCGGTCACGTCGTTCTTGGTCTTGTCATACGAGTACGAGACCAGCACGTTGCCTGCACCAACCGGAACCGACGCGCCAATCTGGCCGTTGGTGTGCTTCAGGTCGCCGCCGTTGCCGGCGCCGTTGATGCGGGTCTTGATGTACTGCGCTTGCGCGAACAGCTTGACGACCTGGAAGTCGTACGTGATGCCGCCCTGGACGGCGTCCTGGCGATCGAAGCCGGTCGGCACGCCGAGGTCGCCGACAGGCTGGATGTTGAACTTGACCTGCTGGTAGGCCAGCGTTGCTGCGAACGGGCCGTTGAAATACATCAGGTTGCCGCCCCACTTGTTCTCGCTGGTCTTGCCCGGCTGCTCCCCGAAGGAATAGATCACGTTCGCGGTGAGGCCGCCGAAGTTCGGCGTGCTGTACAGCACCGAGTTGTTCCAGCCCGAATCGCCGATGATGCCCGGGTCATTGAGCTTGCCCGGCACTGCCGACACCAGGTAGGTGTGGAAGATGGTCGGCGAGAACACGTACGAGTCGACCAGCGGGTTGAACAGGATGGTCGAGATGAAGTAGGGCGTGGTGTTGCGGCCCAGCTTGACGGTACCGTACTTGTCGTTCTGCAGGCCGACATAGGCGTTGCGGCTGAACATCGAGTCGCCGTTGAAGCGGCCCATGCTGCCGCTGTCGGTGCGGAAGAAGCCGTTCAGGTCGAAGATGGCCTTGTTGCCGCTGCCCAGGTCTTCCGTGCCCTTGATGCCCCAGTACGACGTCTGCATGCCGCCCGAGTTGGCCACCCATGCGCGGTCCGCACCGCCCACGTCCTTGAAGCCGCCAACAAACATATCGGCCTGGCCGTAGAGCGTCACGCTCGACTGTGCCATGGCCGCGCCGGAAAGAAGGGTAGCTGCTACGGCTGCCAGCTTCAGTGCCGGCTTGTACTGCTTCTGCATTTTTAGACCTCCGTGGTTTGATCCTGCTTGGAACGTTGTGTACTGGGTCCCTGTCGGGTTCTTGTTCTGTTCTTTGCGCTTCTGTTCGTGCCACCTGGTCAGGGCTCGGTTGACGGGCCCGCATTCTGATCGATTGTGGGCCGGGGTGCCGGTAGCATCGGGTACAGCGTTTTTGTTATACAGGTGCCGCTTTTTTGGCTCAGCCGGATACTAAGTCGTCAAGCCGGAACTGTGCAATGCGATGGATCTGGTTGATGCAAGTTTGCAACTCCGTCTCCGGGGTGTTGTCGATGCGGCGTGCGAACTCGTTGATGATGCCGGCGCGGTCGTAGCCACGTACGGCCAGGATGAACGGGAAGCCGAACTTCTGGTTGTAGTCGGCATTGAGCGACTGCAGTCGGTCGAACTCTTCAGGCGTGCACAGGTTCAGCCCCGCTCCGCTCTGCTCGCGCGTGGATTCGGCGGTCAGTTCGCCGCGCACGGCGGCCTTGCCGGCAAGCTCCGGGTGAGCGCGCACGAGCTTGACCTGCGCTTCGGTACCGGCCGCATCGACTGCGGCACGCAGCGCGTCAGCCAGTTCCGCCACGTTCGCGAACGGGCGCTTTGCCGCGGCAGTTTCCGCGAACCACGGCGAGTGTTCATACAGGCCACCCAGCACCTGCACGAATTCGGCAGTGGGCATGGCGTTGAGTTGGGCGATGGTGTAGGTCTGGCTCATGCTTTGTTGCGCGGAGTGTAGGGATGGGTCTCGATCCAGTGGCGGGCGATATCGACGCGGCGGCTGATCCATACCTTGTCGTGGCCCTGCACGTAGTCGAGGAAGCGCTGCAGCGCACGGAAGCGCCCCGGCCGGCCGAGCAGGCGGCAATGCATGCCGATCGACAGCATCTTGGGCTGGTCCAGGCCGCTGGGGTCGCCTTCTTCGTACAGCACGTCGAACGCGTCCTTCAGGTACTGGAAGAACTGCTCGCCCGTGTTGAAGCCTTGCGGCGTGGCAAAGCGCATGTCGTTGGAATCAAGCGTGTAAGGCACCACCAGGTGGGGCTTCTTCCCGCCGCCGGTGACTTCGACCTCGGTCCAGAAGGGCAGGTCATCGCCGTAGTAGTCCGAGTCGTACAGCAAGCCGCCGTGCTCGACCACAAGGCGGCGCGTGTTGGGACTGTCGCGGCCCGTGTACCAGCCGAGCGGCATCGAGCCGGTCAACTCCTTGATGATGTCCATGCCGATGCGCATGTGCTCGCGCTCGGTGGCTTCGTCGATGTTCTGGTAGTGGATCCAGCGCCAGCCGTGGCAGGCAATCTCATGGCCCAGCTCGACAAACGCGCGCGTGAGTTCCGGATGGCGCTGCAGCGCCATCGACACGCCGAAGATGGTCAGCGGCAGGCCGCGCTTCTCGAACTCGCGCAGGATGCGCCAGACGCCCGCGCGCGAGCCGTATTCGTAGATGCCCTCCATGCTCATGTGGCGGTCGGGATAAGCCGCCGCGCCGACGATTTCGGAGAGGAACTGCTCGGACGCGGCATCGCCATGCAGGACGCAGTTCTCGCCGCCTTCTTCGTAGTTGAGGACGAACTGCAGTGCAACGCGCGCGCCGCCGGGCCAGCGTGCGTGCGGCGGCCGGGCACCGTAGCCGATGAGATCGCGTGGATAGTTCTTGTCTGTCATGGTTCGTTTCTGCTTCAGGGCACCGGCAGCGCCGTCTTGCGAGGAGGCTGCCGGGAACCGCGGTTACTCCGTGCCGTGCGTGTTCGCGGCGGCGTTGCGCATGGCCTCTTCGCGCGACTGGATGCCGTTGTAGAAGAGGTTCAGCGCCACGGCCACGATGGTGCCGAGCACGATCCCGCTGTGGGTGAACGGGACCGTCCACTTCGGCAGGTATTGGAAGAACGTCGGCGCCAGCGTCGGGATCATGCCGAAGCCGATCGAGATGGCGACGATGAACAGGTTGTGGCGGTTGCGGTTGAAATCGCAGCTGCCGAGGATGCGGATGCCCGTGGCGGCGACCATGCCGAACATCACGATGCCGGCACCGCCGAGCACAAACTGCGGCACCGAGGCGACCACGTGGGCCATCTTCGGGAACAGGCCGAACGCGATCAGGATGATGCCGCCGGCTGCCGCCACGTAGCGCGAGCGCACGCCGGTCACGGTCACCAGGCCCACGTTCTGCGAGAACGAGGTGTAGGGGAAGGTGTTGAACAGACCGCCGATTACCGTGCCCAGGCCGTCCGCGCGCAGGCCACGGGTCAGGTCTTCATTGCTCAGCTTCTTGCCGGTGATGTCCGACAGGGCCAGGAACATGCCGGTGGATTCCACCAGCGTGATCAGCATGACGATGCACATCGACAGGATCGCGCTGAGTTCAAAGGTCGGGATGCCGAAGTGCAGCGGGGTGATGACGGCGACGAAGCTCGCTTCATTCAGGCCTTCGAACGACACCTTGCCCATGGCCATGGCCACGAACGTGCCGGCGATGATGCCGAGCAGCACCGCGCAGTTGGCCACCAGGCCGCGGCCATACTTGGTCAGCAGCAGGATGACCGCGAGCGTGAGCCCGGCGATGCCAAGGTTGGCCAGGTCACCGTAGGCGAGATTGGGCACTTCCTTCACCACGCCGTCGATCACGGCGCGGGTGGTGGGCTGGCCGCCGGCTGCCCAGTTGATGCCCACGCGCATCAGCGACACGCCGATCAGCGTGATCACCGTGCCCGTCACCACGGGCGGAAACAGCCCGAGCATGCGGCCCATCATCGGTGCAACCAGGATGCCGAACACTCCTGACGCGATCACCGCGCCGTAGATGCCGAGCAGGCCGACGTTCGGGTCGGTGCCGATGGCGATCATCGGCGCCACCGAGGCAAAGGTCACGCCCATCATCACGGGCATGCGGATGCCGAACTTCCAGAAGCCGAAGGCCTGGATCAGCGTGGCGAGGCCCGCGGCGAACAGGTCGGCGTTGATCAGGAAAGCCAGCTGGTCCTTGGGCAGCTTCAGGGCGCCACCGACGATCAGGGGGACCGCCACGGTGCCGGCATACATCACCAGCACGTGCTGCAGCCCGAGCGCGAGCAGACGCCCGGAAGGCAGACGCTCGTTAGTCAGGTCCGTGGGGACCGTGGTGCTTGCGGAAGTCATTGGTGCGTCTCCTCTCCTTTGGTTTGATGGGAACACTGGCATCCGTGGCCTCCTTTTGGGACAGCACCGCCGCCGCATCCTTCAGGACGCTGTCATGGGCAGTGCAGCCAGGCCTCGTTCGGTGTGATGCCGGCGGGAACACCGTGCTAGGTGGAGCGGCCCAGCACGCTGCGAAGATCGAAGGCGCCCGGATCGTCGGGCTGTACGCGGTCGGCGCACGCGCCAAGATGGTGCGCCATGCGCGACTGCGCCAGTGCGGCGTCGCCCTGTTCGAGGGCGTCGAGGATTTCCTCGTGTTCGTCGAACGAGCACGCGTTGTTGCCGGGGGCTTCCACGCTGGCGATCATCAGCGTCGTGCGCGAGACCAGCCGGCGCATCATGTTCACGAGCAGCGCGTTGCCGGACAACTCGGCCAGCGCGGTGTGGAATTCGGCCGAGAGGCGGATCCACGTGGGTCGGTCATGCGTGAGAAAGGCCTTGCGTTCGCTGGCCACCATCTTGCGCAGCGGGGCGATCACGGTCTTGACGTCAGGCATGGCGGCGAGCTTGTCGAGCACCGCGCGTTCCAGCATCTGGCGCAGTTCGAACATGTCGTGCGCCTCATCGGTGGACGGGCTGGCAATGAACGCGCCGCGATTCGGTTCCAGGTCCACCATGCCGTCGGCAGCCAGGTGCGACAGCACCTTGCGTACCGTGTGCCGCGCGGTGGCATAGATTTCGCAAAGCGAATGCTCGGTGAGCTTGGTGCGCGGGGGCAGCCGGTGCTCCATGATCGCGTCATAGATCTCGTGATACATGCGATCTTCGACCGAGCCCTTGCGAGCGGGGCGCTCGCTTTTGTCGGACTTCTGTTCGGTCAGCGCGGCATCGGCGACACCGGCAATCAGCTTCAGGCTCTTGGACATCTTGGCACCAAGCGGTAGGACGGAAACAGCGGGCTGCGGCCCCTGCGGGACCACCGTCTGTCGCGCCGGAAATGCGGGCTATCAGCAAGCGGTGATCTAAAAATTGTTGACAATTATTTGGTTACGCCTTCAATATTGTCAACAAAACCGAATCAGGTTTTCGACAACTAAGGGTTATCCCCCAGTTGTCAACCGGGTGGGTGCAGGCGCATTGTCGCCACGCACCAACCCAGCGCCGGGATGCGTTACATGACGTACCGAGCGGGCACCATTCCCAGATATGGTGCTAGTGAAGGCAGCGGCGCCCCTCACAACCCAATCGCAAAAGGACAAATACGATGGGACGCTTGACCACCCACGTTCTCGACACCGCTGCCGGCACCCCGGGCCAGGGCATGTCGATTACTCTCCATAAAATTGTCGACAATCGCCGCGAAACGCTGAAAACCGTGGTCACCAACCACGACGGCCGCTGCGACCAACCCCTGCTGGAAGGCGCCGACCTGGTTGCCGGCGTGTACGAGCTGGAATTCGCCGCCGGCGACTACTTCCGCGCGCAAGGCGTGAAGCTGCCGGAACCGGCCTTCCTCGACGTCGTGCCGCTGCGTTTCGGCATTGCAAACACCGACGCGCACTACCACGTGCCGCTCCTGGTTTCGCCCTGGTCGTACTCGACCTACCGCGGCAGCTGAATTCGTGGTCTAGGGAAACAGGAGACAAGACATGGAAGGCTATATCCTCGACTGGGCCAATATGCTGTTGCGGTGGGTGCACGTCATCACCGCCATTGCATGGATCGGTTCCTCGTTCTATTTCGTCTGGCTGGACAACAGCCTGACCAAGCCCATCGCCCCCGACCTGAAGGACAAGGGCGTGGATGGCGAGTTGTGGGCGGTGCACGGCGGCGGCTTCTACAACCCGCAGAAGTACCTGACCGCGCCGAAGTCACTTCCCGAGAACCTGCACTGGTTCTACTGGGAGTCGTATTCGACCTGGATGAGCGGCTTCGCGCTGCTCGTGGTGCTGTACCTGTTCAACGCCAGCACGTTCCTGATCGACAAGAATGTGTTCGATATGTCGCCCGGCGCGGCAGTCGGCTTCGCGGTTTCGTACCTGCTGATCGGCTGGATCGTCTATGACAGCATCTGCCGCCTGTTCGGCAAGAACGACCGTCTCGTCGGCATTCTGGTGGCGGTCTACATCATGGCCGCGGCGTTCGTTGCCTGCCACATCTTCTCGGGCCGCGCGGCATTCCTGCTGACCGGCGCGATGGTGGCGACGATCATGAGCGCCAACGTGCTGGTGTGGATCATCCCGGGCCAGCGCAAGGTCGTGGCCGCCCTGAAGGCCGGCCAGCCGGTGGACCCGATCCACGGCAAGCGCGGCAAGCAGCGCAGCGTTCACAACACCTACTTCACGCTGCCGGTGCTGTTCGCCATGCTGTCGAACCACTACAGCATGACCTACGCCGCCAAGAACAACTGGCTGGTGCTGATCCTGATCATGCTAGCCGGCGTGCTGATCCGCCAGTTCTTCATCCTGAAGCACAAGGGCAAGATCAATGTGCTGTGGCCGGCAGCCGGCGTCACCGCGCTGGGTGTGGTCGCCGTGCTGATCGCACCGCAGCCGCGCCCCACGGTCGCCAAGGCCGAAGGCGAGGCCTCCGCCGCCGTCAGCTTCGCCAAGGTGCAGGAAGTGGTGAACGCCCGTTGCGTGCAGTGCCACGCTGCGCAACCGAAGATGATGCCGACGGCTGCCAAGGGCATCAAGCTGGACACTGCGGACGACATCAAGTCCCACGCCCAGCTGATCTACCAGCAGGCCGTGCAGCAGAAGGCTATGCCGCTGGGTAACGTCACGCAGATCACGGACGATGAACGTGCCTTGTTGGGCCAGTGGTTTGAAGGCGGCGCCAAGACGACTAACTGAATGTTGTAGTACTCGGACCCGCTCGCTGGCGAGCCGGTCCGTGAAAACCGAGCATCGGTGATCGACGGTCCGGAGGCTGTGCAGTTGGCAGTCGTTTGTACCGGGCCGGCGAGGGTTTGGACGGGGCTTCGGCTCCGTTTTTTTTAAGTTCTCGCGGGCTCAACAAACAAAAAAAAGCCGCTCCGAAGAGCGGCCTTTGTTCGCAGCCGGGCACGAAGCCCGCCGCGATATCAATCGTCCAGCAACGACAGATCGCGCACTGCGCCCTTGTCCGCCGACATGACGAGCTTGGCATACGCCTTCAGTGCGGCCGACACTTTACGCGGACGTGCCTTCGCCGGCTTCCAGCCCTTGGCGTTTTGCTCTTCGCGGCGGCGCGCCAGTTCTTCGTCCGACACGAGCACATCGATCGTCCGGTTCGGAATGTCGATGCGGATCTTGTCGCCGTCGCGCACGAGGCCGATGGCGCCGCCGGCGGCTGCTTCCGGCGAGCAGTGGCCGATCGACAGCCCGGACGTGCCGCCCGAGAAGCGGCCATCCGTGAGTAGCGCGCAAGCCTTGCCCAGGCCCTTCGACTTGATGTAGCTCGTCGGGTAGAGCATTTCCTGCATGCCGGGGCCGCCCTTGGGACCTTCGTAGCGCACGATCACGACGTCGCCGGCCTTGACCTTGTCGTTAAGAACGTTCTCGACAGCCTCGTCCTGCGACTCGGTAACGTGTGCCGAGCCCTCGAACACCAGGATGCTTTCGTCCACGCCGGCAGTCTTCACCACGCAGCCGTCCAGCGCGATATTGCCGCGCAGCACTGCCAGGCCACCTTCCTTGGAGAAGGCGTGCTCGTACGAGCGGATGCAGCCCTCGGCGCGGTCCAGGTCTAGGCTCGGCCAGCGCGTGTTCTGGCTGAACGCCACCTGCGTCGGGATGCCGGCCGGGCCAGCCATGTAGAAATGACGGACGGCCTCGTCCTTCGTGCGGACGATGTCCCACTGATTCAGCGCGTCGCCGAGCGACGGGGCATGTACGGTCGGCACGTCGGTATGCAGCTTGCCGGCACGCTCGAGCTCGCCCAGGATGGCCATGATGCCGCCCGCGCGGTGCACGTCTTCGATGTGGTACTTGTTGGTGTTGGGCGCCACCTTGCACAGCTGTGGCACGACGCGCGACAGGCGGTCGATGTCATTCATGGAGAAATCGATGCCCGCTTCCTGCGCGATTGCCAGCAGGTGCAGGATGGTATTCGTGGAACCGCCCATGGCGATGTCCAGCGTCATCGCGTTCTCGAACGCCTTGAAGCCGACCGAACGCGGCAGCACGCGCGCGTCTTCCTGCTCGTAGTACTGGCGGGCCAGTTCGACGATACGGCTGCCCGCGCGCTTGAACAGCTGCTCGCGGTCTGCGTGCGTGGCAACCACGGTGCCATTGCCGGGCAGCGACAGGCCCAGGGCCTCGGTCAGGCAGTTCATCGAGTTGGCCGTGAACATGCCCGAGCACGAACCGCAGGTCGGGCAGGCGGAGCGCTCGACTTCGGCCACGTCGGCGTCGGAATAGGTCGGGTCGGCCGCGATCACCATGGCGTCAACCAGGTCGAGCTTCTTGAATTCGACGGCCTTGGTGACCGGGTTGGCCAGACGGGTCTTGCCGGCTTCCATCGGGCCGCCCGACACGAAGATCACGGGGATGTTCAGGCGCATCGCGGCCATCAGCATGCCCGGGGTGATCTTGTCGCAGTTCGAGATGCACACCATGGCGTCGGCGCAGTGCGCGTTGACCATGTACTCGACCGAGTCGGCGATGATGTCGCGGCTCGGCAGCGAATACAGCATGCCGTCGTGGCCCATGGCGATGCCGTCATCGACCGCAATCGTGTTGAATTCCTTGGCCACGCCGCCAGCGGCTTCGATCTCGCGCGCGACGAGCTGGCCCAGGTCCTTCAGGTGGACGTGGCCGGGCACGAACTGGGTGAACGAGTTCACCACCGCGATGATCGGCTTGTTGAAATCGTCGTCTTTCATGCCGGTGGCGCGCCACAGCGAGCGGGCCCCAGCCATGTTGCGGCCGGCGGTGGAGGTCTTGGAACGGTATGCGGGCATTGTGGGGTTGTGAAATCAGTATCGCGGAAAGGATGCGGGGCCACGGGAATAGGGGCCCCTCATGCGCCCGTGCGAACAACCTCTTGAGCTGCGCCCTGGGCAGAACTCGCGATTATCCCACACCCGGCGCAGCGTGCAGCCGGCCAGGCCGGTGATCGCGCGGTTGTCGTCGGCAACCCGGGTCTCGCGTCCCGGATTGCCGGATGGGGGCAGCCGTCAGCCGCCGATATTGAGCAGCGCCAGTACGCCGAGCACCAGGAAAATGCCGGCGGCAATCTTGTGCACCAGCGCGATCGGCATCTTGTTGGCGAACTTGTCGCCGAGCAGCACGGCCGGGGCATTGGCCAGCATCATGCCGAAGGTCGTGCCTGCCACGACGGCTAGCACGGCGCCGTTGAAGCGTGCAGCAAGCGCCACCGTGGCGATCTGCGTCTTGTCGCCCATCTCGGCAAAGAAGAACGCGACGATGGTGGTGGCCAGGATGCCGAGCGCGCCCTTGACAGGCTTGGCTTCTTCGGCGTCGTCGAACTTGTCGGGAATCAGCATCCACGCGGCCATGGCGATAAAGCCCAGGCCCAGGATCCAGCGCAGCAGCGATTCGCCGAGCACATGGGTGATCCAGCCGCCGAGCGCACCGGCAAAGCCGTGGTTGACGATCGTGGCGATCAGGATGCCAAGGATGATGGGCAGAGGCTTGCGATAGCGCGCGGCCAGGACGAGCGAGAGCAACTGCGTCTTGTCGCCCATTTCAGCGAGCGCGACGATGCCTGTGGAGACGAGGAAGGCTTCCATGTTGTTGTGTGAGTAACCCGGGCCGCATGCATCGCGAGATGCCAATGACGCACACCTTTCCCGGCCCGGCCAGAAAGGTATGGTCATCGGTCTCGCCAGGCCTTGGATCGGGCTAGGCCTGATGGCCAGCCGGGTCCGGAGCTGCGCACGCCATAACCGCAAGCGGTCAAGTCTGTTGACGTACGCCCCTGTCTGCCGGTTGCCGCATTGCGCGGCGCGGTGAGAGCAGGGCGGCTACTCCCCAATGGAAGCCGCGATTATAGCGGCGCGGGCGGGGAGCGTCCACCGCCCGGGAAAATGTGCCGTGTCAGGCCGGGACGGGCGATTGTTCGCTGGTCTGGCGACCGCGGAAGTCGGTCCAGCACAGGGCCTTGAAGTCGTACAGCTTGCAACGGCGTGCGGTGTCGAAGTACCAGCGCCACGAGAAATTCTCGATGATGATGCGGCCCGGCAGCGCATGTTCGAGCAGCGCCTGCGCGCGCTTCAGGCGGTACAGCGGCACGCTCATGTCCACGTGGTGTGCGGTGTGTTCCATGATGTGATGCAGCGCGGCGCCGATGCCATGGCGGAAACGCAGGTGCACGGTCGTCGAGACGAACGGCTGGGCCTTGGCCCACATCGACTTGGTGTCGTACCACGCCACGCTGGTGTGGGTGTGGTGCACGTACAGCACGAAGCCGACGGTCACGTTCCAGACCAGGAAAGGCAGCACGAAGCCGGCGCCGACCATCATCCATGCCGATTGCCCGGTGGCAAAAGCGGCCCAGATCAGCGCACCGATCCACGCGGCGCCGAACGTGGCCACCAGCGTGCAATCGGCCATGAAGATCGGACGGCGCGTGGCCATCTGGCGCTTGTTCGGGAAGAACAGCTTGCACCACCAGATCTCGACCAGGTAGTACAGGCCTGGACCGAAGCCGGTGCGGTAGATGCGCTCCATCACGCGGCGCCAGCGCGGCAGCGCCTGGAACTCTTCGAGCGAATACGGCGCCCAGACGAAGTCGAAGCCCTTCAGGTTGGTGTAGCCGTGGTGGACCACGTTGTGGCCGACTTCCCACAGGCTGTAGGGCGTCAGCGACGGCAGGAACGTCAGCCGGCCCAGCCATTTGTTCAGGCCGCGGCGCGGCGTCAGGCTCTGGTGGCAGGCGTCGTGGCCGATGATGAACAGGCGCGCGATGATCAGGCCCGCCACTACGCCGAGGCCCACCTTGGCGGCCCAGTGCGGGGCCAGCACGACGCCCGCCAGCGTGGCCGCGAACAGCAGGTAGTCGAAGGCGAACAGCGCCAGCGCGCGCGGCGTGCTGCGCTGGCCTAGCGGAATCAGCCAGCCGCGGATGATCTTGCGGGATGGCAGCGGCTGGTCTGGGGAAATCGGTTCGGGAAACGGCTGGTTGGCAGGCGCCGGTGCGTGCAGCGGTACCTCGGGATGCGTGGCAGCGGTGGTGGTCATGGAAACCTTCAGGTTGCTGGCGTTGCGGGTCGGCCTCGCAAGGCCTGCAACGGAACCGCAAAGGTTAGAGGGCTTTGCCGTTACGAGTCTTGACCACCGTCAAGCCGCGCCGGAGCGCTCCCGGGTATTAACCGATCCCGGCCGCACGAGTGGCGGGCACAGGTATGGAGGGCGTCACACGATCGGTACCTGTACCGCCTCGCCCATCACATAGACACTGTCGATGACCCGGTCATCGCCGAGCATGGCGAATGCGAACAATTGCTCTTCGAGCGTCTCCGAGCGGCCGCTGCGACGCGCGATCAGCGGCGTGGCCTGCGGATCCAGCACGATGAAGTCGGCCTCGCAGCCCTCGCTGAAGCTGCCGATGCGGTTGGACCAGCCCAGCGCTTCGGCGGCCGCGCGCGTGGCCAGGTAAAACATGCGCAGCGCGGTCAGGTGGTAGCCGCCCATGCGCGCGACCTTGTGCGCGGCGTTCATGGTGCGGAACATCGAGAACGAGGTGCCGCCGCCGACGTCGGTCGCCAGCGTCACATTCAGGCGGTTGGCGTCCGACTGGTGGAAGTCGTAGAAGCCGCTGCCGAGGAACAGGTTCGACGTCGGGCAGTGCGCGACGGCGGCGCCGCTGTCGGCCAGGCGGCGGCGGTCGTCCTGGTCCAGGTAGATCGCATGGCCGTAGAACGCGCCGGGGCGCAGCAGGCCGTAGCGGTCGTAGACGTCCAGGTAGCTCCGCGCGTCCGGGAACAGTTCGGCCACCCATTTCACTTCGTCGCGGTTCTCTGCGACGTGGGTCTGGATGAACGCGTCCGGATAGGCCTTGGCCAGTTCGCCGCAGGCGGCGAGCTGCGCTTCGGTCGACGTCGGCGCGAAGCGCGGCGTGATGGCGTAGGCGAGGCGGCCCTTGTTATGCCAGCGCGACAGCAGGTCGGCGGAATCGCGCGCGCCGGTTTCAGCGGTATCGCGCAGGAACTCGGGACAGTTGCGGTCCATCATCACCTTGCCGGTGATCATGCGCAGGTTGCGCTGTTCGCTCTCGGCAAACAGTGCGTCGGCTGAAGCCTTGTGCACCGTGCTCCAGACCACCGCGCTGGTGGTGCCGTTGCGCAGCAGTTCGTCGGTGAAGAAGCCGGCGACCGCGCGCGCGTATTCAGGCTCGGCGAAGCGACGTTCCTCGGGGAAGGTGTAGGTGTCCAGCCAGTGCAGCAGGCCCGGCGACGGCGACGCGATGATGTCGGTCTGCGGGTAGTGCACGTGCGTGTCGATAAAGCCCGGCACGATCAGCTTGCCGCGGTGGTCGATCACCTCGGCATCGGCCGGAATGCGCGACGCGAGCGACGTGTAGTCGCCGGCCGCGACGATGCGGCCAGCGGTGACGAGCAGCAGACCATCCTCCCAATACTGATAGGCGTCCTCATGGAACTGCGGGTCGTGCAGGAAATGCAGCACGCGGCCGCGGATCGCGCGAGTAATGGACGGAGTCGGAGGAGTGGTCGTCATGGTCTGTCTCTCGGGCCAGGCCGGCGCGCACGCGCTGGGCCAGGCCATTGGTATGTGCCGCTCAGGCCGCGGGGGCCGTGGCAGGCGGGGACGTCGGCGTGGCCGACCAGAAGTGGTCGACCTCCGCCAGGAACTCGGCCTTCTGCATCGGGGGCAGGAAGGCCGCTTCAAAACTATTGCGCGCCAGCTTGTGCGCATCGGCGGCGTCGAGCGGCAGCGCTGCGAACGTGGCTTCCCAGTTGGCGTTCATGTAGCCGCCGAAGTAGGCCGGGTCGTCCGAATGCAGCGTGATCGCAACGCCGGCATCGAGCATGCGCTTGAGCGGATGCTCGCTCAGGTCCGGATGCACCTTGAGCTTCTGGTTCGAAAGCGGGCACACGGTCAGCGCCACGCGTTCGCGCGCCAGGCGCTCGATCAGCGCGGCATCGTCGATCGAACGTACGCCGTGATCGATACGTTCGACCTTGAGGATGTCCAGCGCATCGGTGACGTACTGGGCGGGGCCTTCCTCGCCGGCATGGGCCACCAGGTGCAGGCCGAGTTCGCGGGCACGAGTGAATACGCGTGCAAACTTTTCGGGCGGGTTGCCCTTCTCCGACGAATCCAGCCCGACGCCGACAAAGCGGTCCCGGTACGGCAGCGCGGCTTCCAGCGTGGCGAACGCGTCTTCTTCCGACAAATGGCGCAGGAAGCAGAGGATCAGGCTGCTCGAGAAATCATATTCGGTGCGCGCCTGGGCCAGTGCATCGGAAATGCCGTCGATCACGGTGCCGATTGGCACGCCGCGAGCCGTATGGGTCTGCGGATCGAAGAAGATCTCGGCATGGCGGACATTGTCGGCGACGGCGCGCTTGACGTAGTCCATGGTCATGTCGAAGAAATCCTCTTCGGTCAGCAGCACACTGGCACCGGCGTAGTAGATGTCCAGGAACGACTGCAGGTCGGTGAACGCATAGGCCGCGCGCAGAGCCTCGACGCTGGGGTAGGGCAGGTTCACGTGGTTGCGCTGGGCCAGCCGGAAGATCAGCTCGGGTTCGAGCGTGCCTTCGATATGCACGTGCAGTTCTGCCTTGGGAGTACGGCGGATCTTGTCCGCCAGCGCGGCATCGATGGTCATGTGGGGCCTCGGTCTTGTGGTTACGGATGCACCGTCTCCCCGTGGCTCGCGTGCAGCGCGGCGAGGCGCTGGTCGCGGACCTGCAGCAACTGGGCGACGATGGCTACCGCAATCATAGCCGGTGCCTTGTCTGTGATCCCTGATACCCCCATCGGGCAAGTCATTTCCGGAAACCGGGCCGGGTCGACGCCGTGGTCCGCCAGCCGGTGTTCGAAGCGCGCGCGCTTGGTCTTGGAGCCGATCAGGCCGAAATACGCAAAGTCCGTGCGCCGGAAGATCTCCTCGCACAAGGTCTGGTCGAGCGCGTGGCTGTGCGTCATGACGAGAAAATAGCTGCCTGCGGGCGCCTGCGCTACCACGGCTTCCGGCGTATCGCTGGCCTCGGGCTCGACGTTATCGGGCAGTCCGGCCGGGAACAGCGTGTCGCGTTCGTCGACCCAGTGCACACGGCAGGGCAGATTGGCCAGCACCTTGACCAGCGCATGGCCGACGTGGCCCGCGCCGAACAGCACCACATGCATGTCGTCGGGAACCAGCGTGTCGGTCCAGGCGCCATCCGCTTCCAGCGTGACCGACGCGATCACCGCACGGCTTTCCGTCGCGGTGACGGCACCGCGAACCGGCACCGTGCGTTCCAGCGACTTGCCCGCGGCAAAAGCGGCCTCCACGGCATCCAGCCAGTGCAGATCGTCCGGCCCGAGCACTTCAAACGCCAGTTGCACCACGCCGCCGCAGCACTGTCCCAGCGCCGGGCCCAATGGAATGCGCTCGATGCGGCGCTGTTCCTTGCCCTCGTTCAGCATGGCGCGCGCGATATCCATGCCGCGCCATTCGAGATGCCCGCCGCCAATGGTGCCGACCAGATCGTTGGCGCTGACCAGCATGCGGATACCTGCCTCGCGTGGCGCGGAGCCCTTGACTTCGACGATGGTGACCATCGCCACCGGCACGCCCGTGCGCACCATGCGCGCGGCGTCGGCGAAGCGGAAGGGTTTGAGCGGTGCATCCTGCATGTCGGGCCTTTGGTCAGTTAGGCCGGCTGTTGCCGGTCTCGTTGTCTGTCTTGCTGTTTGCGCCGGGGGTGGCGCGCACCTGCGCGGGCGGCCGGCCCCTGATCCGCCAAGAGCGGAACAGGGGGGAAAGTCCGGCAGGCCCGGCAGGCGCGCGCGTCAGGCCGGCTGTGCGGCGGTTTCGCCGACCGCGCTCGCCGCGCATGTCGCGCGTACTGCTTCCACCGCGTCCAGGATGGCTTCGCTGGTAGCCGGCGCGCGCAGCGGCGGGTTGACCTGGTAGTCAGCCACGGCCGCGATCGCGTCGCGGATCGCGAAGAACACCGAGAACGGCAGCAGCAGCGGCGGTTCGCCCACAGCCTTGGAGCGGTGGATGCTGTCTTCCACGTTCCGGTTCTGGAACAGGCGCACGTTGAAGTCTTCAGGGCAGTCGTTGATCGTCGGGATCTTGTAGGTGGACGGCGCATGCGTCATCAGCTTGCCGTCCTTGTTCCACCACAGTTCCTCGGTCGTCAGCCAGCCCATGCCCTGGATGAAGGCGCCTTCGACCTGGCCGATATCGATGGCCGGGTTCAGCGACTTGCCTGCATCGTGCAGCGCGTCGGCGCGCAGCAGCTTCCATTCGCCGGTCAGCGTGTCGACCAGCACCTCGGAGCACGCCGCACCGTAGGCAAAGTAGTAGAACGGGCGGCCCTGCAGCTTCTTCTGGTCCCAATGCAGCTTCGGCGTCGTGTAGAAGCCGTCCGACCAGAGCTGCACGCGTGCCAGGTACGCTTCGCGGGCCAGTTCGCCGAATGGCACGCGCAGCTCGCCGGCGATCACGAGATCGTCGTTGAAGCGCACGCTGTCAGGCGTCACGCCGGCCTTGCGCGCGGCAAACTCGGCCAGGCGCTCGCGAATCTGGCGCGCGGCGTCCTGCGCGGCCTTGCCGTTCAGGTCAGCGCCGGTCGATGCCGCAGTCGCCGAGGTGTTGGCCACCTTGCTGGTATCCGTTGCGGTCACGCGTACGCGTTCCATGCGGATACCGAGCTCGTGCGCCACCACCATCGCAACCTTGGTGTTCAGGCCCTGGCCCATTTCGGTGCCGCCGTGATTCACCAGCACCGAGCCGTCGTTGTACACGTGCACGAGCGCGCCGGCCTGGTTGTAGTGCGCCACGTTGAACGAGATGCCGAACTTCACCGGCGTGATCGCGATGCCCTTCTTGAGGATTGGGCTCGTCGCATTGAACGCACGCGTGGCCTCGCGGCGCCCACGGTATTCGCTGGTGGCCACGAGTTCGTCGATCAGTTCGTGGATGACATTGTCTTCCACGGTCTGGCCATACGGCGTGACGTTGCGCTCGGTCTTGCCATAGAAGTTGGCGCGGCGCACATCGAGCGAATCCTTGCCGACATTGCGTGCCACGTTGTCGAGGATGTACTCGATCGCGAACGCGCCCTGCGGGCCGCCGAAGCCGCGGAATGCGGTATTGCTCTGCGTATTCGTCTTGCCGCAGTAGCCGTCGATCTGCACGTTCGGCAGCCAGTAGGCATTGTCGAAGTGGCAGATCGCGCGCGTCATCACCGGGCCCGACAGGTCGGCCGAGAAGCCGGCGCGCGACACCATCTCGATCTGCACGCCTTCGATGCGGCCATCAGTGTCATGACCGACGTCGAAATCGAACACGAAGTCGTGGCGCTTGCCGGTGATCATCATGTCGTCGTCGCGGTCCGGACGCAGCTTGACCGGGCACATGAGCTTCCATGCCGCCAGCGATGCGCAGCACGCGAACATGGCCGACTGCGATTCCTTGCCGCCGAAGCCGCCGCCCATGCGGCGGCATTCCACCAGCACCTGGTGCGCGTGCCAGCCGAGCATATGGGCCACGGCGTGCTGCATCTCGGTCGGGTGCTGGGTCGAGCACCACACGTGCATGCCGTCGTTTTCGCGCGGCGCGGCGTAGGCGATCTGGCCTTCCAGATAGAACTGCTCCTGTCCGCCGAGGCGGATCTTGCCCGCATCGCGGTGCGCGGCGGCTGCCAGATGCTGTTGCGGCTCGCCCCGGGTCAGGTGCATCGGCGGCAGCACGTAGCTGCCGGCCTCGTGCGCGGCCTCCGGCGAGAGTACCGGTGGCAGGTCTTCGTATTCAATCACGCCCAGGCGGGCAGCGCGGCGTGCCGCGTCATGCGACGTGGCAACCACCACGAAGATCGGCTGGCCGATAAACTGCACCACGTCGCGCACCAGGATCGGGTCGTCGTGGATGATCGGGCCGCAGTCGTTGACGCCGGGAATGTCATCCACGGTCAGCACGTCCACCACGCCGGGCGCGGTGCGCACCTTGTCGAGCGAGATGGATTTGATGCGCGCATGGGCGCGGCTGCTCATGCCGAGCGCCGCGTGCAGCGTGCCGGCGAGCTCGGGAATATCGTCGGTATAGGTGGCGGTGCCTGCCACGTGCAGGTGCGCCGATTCATGCGGACGCGAGATGCCGACCTGGGGCACGGCCTCGTCGGCCACGCTGGCGTCGAGCAGGAACGGTTCGGTTTGCTTGTTCATGCCGATCTCTCCTCAGGCCGTGACGGTTGCAGTGGCGCCAGCGCCAGGCGCGCGGACGTTGACAGCGGATGCGGGCAGCGCATCGGCGCGCGTCTCCAGCCAGAAGCGGTACAGCAGGTTGGCCGCCCCGCGGGTGCGGTACGAGGCGGTCGAACGCATATCGGACAGCGGTGTGTAATCCTGCGACAGCGCGGCCATGCCGGCGCGCACGGTGGCTTCGTTCCACGGCTGGCCGATCAATGCAGCTTCGGTGGCCGCGCCGCGCTTCGGTGTGGCGGCCATGCCGCCGAACGCGACGCGTGCCTGCGTGATCACGTCGTTCTCCACTGTGATCGCGAATGCCGCGCACACGGCCGAAATATCCTCGTCAAAGCGTTTGGACAGCTTGTAGGTCCTGAAGTGCTGCGGGCCCTTGACGGGTACGCGCAGCGCTGCGACGAACTCGCCTTCCACCATGGCCGTCTTCTGGTACGCAAGGTACAGGTCTTCGAGCGGCAGCGTACGGCGCGTCGCGCCGAGCTGGAGTACCACTTCGGCGCCGAGCGCGATCAGCGCCGGCATCGAATCGCCGATCGGCGAGCCGTTGGCGATATTGCCGCCAAGCGTGCCCGCATTGCGGATCGGCAGCGAGGCGAAGCGCTTCCACATCTCTTCGAGTTCGGGGTGCGCGGCGGTCAGCGCAGCGTAGGCCTTCTCGAGCGTCACGCCGGCGCCGATCTCGATCATGCCGTCGCGCTCTTCGATCGATTGAAGGTCTTCGACCTGGCCGATATAGAGCAGGTTGCCGAGTTCGCGGAACTGCTTGGTGACCCACAGGCCCACGTCCGTGCTGCCGGCAAGGATGCGGATGCCGGGCTCGGCCGCCTTGATTGCGCCGAACTCGGCCGCGGTGCGTGGCGCGAAGAAGTTCTGGCCCTTCGCGCTGTAGCGGAAGGTCTCGCCGCGCTTGAGATTGCGCAGCGTGTCGGCGATCTGCTTCGGGTTGAGCTTGCTCGCGTGCGGCGCAGGCAGGGCCATCATGCGCTCGCCGGCGTCGATGATCGGGCGGTAGCCAGTGCAGCGGCACAGGTTGCCGGTCAGCGCGTCGCAGATGGTCTGGCGCGTCGGCGCTTCGCCGCCCGGGGTGTGCTGCTGGTACAGCGCCCACAGCGACATGACGAAGCCGGGCGTGCAGAAGCCGCATTGCGAACCGTGGCACTCGACCAAGGCTTCCTGCACTGGGTGCAGGGCGCCGTCGGCCTGGCGCAGATCCTCGACGGTGATCAGCGCCTTGCCGTCGAGCGTGGGCAGGAACTGGATACAGGCATTGACGGCCTTGAATTCGACATCGCCGCCGTCCTGCAGCTCGCCGATCACGACGGTGCAGGCGCCGCAGTCGCCTTCAGCGCAGCCTTCCTTGGTGCCGGTGCAGCGCGCGTCCTCTCGCAGGTACTGCAGCACGGTCCTGGTAACGGGGGCGTCGGATACTTCCCTGACCTGGCCGCGGTGGAAAAAGCGGATGGTTTGCGTCTCCATGGTCTTCATCTCGTTCTGTGATGGCGGAAACATAGCACCGGCGCGTTTCATGCAATATTCGGCCCAGGTGATATGCCCCATCAGAATGCCCGTCCATGGGGTTCCGCTGTCCCCTTATCACGGCGGATTGACCAATGGCGGGTTGCGTGACATACACTATGCGCCGTTCCCTTCCCCCACGCCAGCCTCCCGGCCGCACGCCGGCAGGGCCCCTATTGCCATGCACGGACGCGACCATCTCGATACCTATTTGCTGCGGGTGCTCCACACCCTGCTGACCGAGCAGAGCGTGACGCGCACGGCTGTGCGCCTGGGCCAGTCGCAGCCGGCCATCAGCAATACGCTAAAGCGCCTGCGCGAGATCACCGGCGACGCCATCTTGGTGCGGGGCAAAAGCGGCATGGTGCCAACCGAACGGGGGCGGGAATTGCTGGAGCTGGCCGAGCAGAGCCTGGCGGCGATGGACCGTATCGCGCGTCCTCCGCAGCAGTTCGATCCGGCCACGACCACGCGGACGTTTCACCTTGGCGCCCCGGATTACCTGGATGCCTTCTTCCTGCCAAACATCGTCGAGCGCGTGCGCCGGCTGGCGCCCGGCGCCAAGCTGTTCGTACATCCTATGACGTCGTCGAGCGACTTTCTGGAGGACCTGGAGCAGGGGCAGCTCGACATCGTCATTGGCAACTGGCTGTCGCCGCCCGAGCATCTGCATATCTCGCCGTTATTTGATGACGAGGTGGTTTGCATGCTCGGTGCCCAGCATCCGCTGGCGCGCAAAGGCCTGACGCTGAAGCACTACCTGGAGATGCCTCATCTGGCACCTGCGCCCTATGCTTCGATGCAACGCAGCATGATCGATCAGGCGCTCGCCGAGCAGGGGTACAAGCGCAATATCCAGGTGACGCTGCCGTACTTTGGGCTGGTGCCGTATGTGCTGATGAAAACCGATATGGTGTTCACCACCGGCCGCCAGTTTGCTGCGCACTATGCGCAGTATTTGCCGATCCGGATGGTGCCGTCTCCGGTGACGTTCCCGCGCATGCGGTTCTACCAGCTCTGGCATGAGCGGTGCCATGCGGCCCCGGATGTGATGTGGATGCGGAGGATGATCGCGGAGGTGGCGACGGATTTGCCGCAGTTGCCGAGGTTGGAGGCGGAGGCGGGATAGAGGTAGCTGCCTTTGGTGTGGTTTTACCCCTCGACTTCCGGATTTACCAGCGTCATATCTGACCCATACGGGTCTTCTGCCCGCACCACCACCACGGTGACGTTGTCGTGCCCGCCGTGGTCCAGCGCTGTCTTTACCAGTGTCTGTGCAATGGCGTTCAGGTCGCCCCCTGCGGCAAGCACGGATGCGATGGTGTCGTCCTCGACCTCGTTGCTCAGCCCATCGCTGCAAAGCAGGAACACGTCGCCGTCGGCGACATCGACGAACAGTTGCTCGGGCAATAACGTATCGGCTGCGCCAACGGCACGAGTGATGGTGTTGTGCGCTGGATGATGTCGCGCTTCTTCGGCGGTGATGAGGCCGCGTGCCAGCAGCCGTTCCACCTGGCTGTGGTCTCGGGTCAGGCGCTGCAAGTGCCCGGCGCGCAGCCGGTAGAGACGGCTGTCGCCGGCCCACAGGTAGCCGCAACGGCGGTCGCCGTTGGCCAGCGCCACGACGGTGGTGCCTACGCACCGTACCTGCAGGCGTGCGGCTTCGGCAATCAGCGCGCGGTTGACGTCCTGCAGCGCGGCGCCGACGTCGGCGAGCCGTTCTTCCAGCGTTGACCGGGGCGGAAGCGCCGCCAGCGCTTGCGTGACGGCCTGGCTCGCGAAATCGCCGACGGCATGGCCCCCCATGCCATCGGCCACGACCCAGATCCCGAGGTCCGGCAGATCCAGGCAAGCGTCCTCATTGCGCTCGCGTACGCGCCCAACGTCGGTGCAGGCTGCCGAAGCCCAGCGGAATTGCGTCACGCCAGTCAAGATACCCTCCTTCCGCGTGAAATCGGGTCGTTTCCGGATTCCATGTCTGGAACGCGTTGTTCATCTGACCAGCATAGAAGTTGTTCTTCGTCTCGTAAAAGTTGATCACCGTGGTCCTGCCGCTCGTCAGGGACGCGTCGACCCGGGAAGTTCGCAGTGGCGGGTGTTATCTGCAAGTTGGCGCCGGCTCATGGGTGTCGATCCGAGCGACGGTGGAACGGCGCAATGGTGGTGGCTAACCAACAGAATGTCGGTGATGACGTTGGTCATTCGGCAACAGTTTCCCCAGATCCGACAGCGCCGCTTTCCCGTAAACGCTGGTCCTGGCAGGGAAATCGATGTCCTGGCATGGCGCATGCAGAGGTCTGGCAACCACGCAGCAATGACTGCCGCCACCAGACACCCGAGACAGCCATGCCACACCAGCCCGCACAACAAGACGAACGCCGCGACGGCGCGAGCCATGACGCCGACTTGCCGCTGGGCGCCCATTTGGTGACGGGACGCCAGGGCTATGTGCATCACGGCATCTATGCCGGCCACGGCCGCGTGATCCACTATGCCGGCTTCGCCCGCGCGCTGCAGACCGGGCCGGTCGAGGAAATCAGCCTGGCGGCATTTGCCGCGGGCCGTGCCGTCGCCATCCGCCTGGAACCGTGTGCCCGCTTTGTCGGCCTCGATGCGGTGTCGCGTGCGCGGTCGCGTCTGGGCGAGAACCGCTACTGCCTGTTCTCCAACAACTGCGAGCACTTCTGCTCATGGTGCCTGTCCGGCGAAAGCCGCAGCGAGCAGGTGGAAGCCTGCCTGCGCCATCCGCGCGCCGCGCTGCAGACGATGCTACGGCTCTGCGCCAGTTTCCTGCAGGTCAGCCTGCGGACCGCCTGAAACGTTTTCCATTCAGAACACGAAGGAGCCAGCCATGTCCGGACTGATCGTCAGAGCAGATTGCGCCGTCTATAGCGGCCGCCAGAGCCACCGCAACGGCCAGCCCGCCGTCGCCGCAGCCAGAGGCCGCCATGCCGGCGTCAGGGCCGGGCGCCATGAGCCGCGTCGCGCGCGACTCGCTTCGCAGGGGCGGTCACCGGTAACAGGCGAGTGCCGGCGGCGGTGATGCACTGAATCGGGGGCGGGAAGATGGAAGTAGATGGTCCCGCCGACAGGAATCGAACCTGTATCTAGCGCTTAGGAGGCGCTCGTTCTATCCATTGAACTACGGCGAGGGACAGAGCTGTCAGGACCGTCGTTCCGCGGGGCAGCGGTAATCCTGAAGACGGGCCGGAGTATATCAAAATCCTCCCGCCGGAGGCGTTTTGGGGGAAAGAGGAAGGGGTGGAGGCGCGCAAGCGCCAGACGCAGCGCGCCCGGCGACAAGCGGCTGCGGAAAGGTCCCGATCGGCGGTTGCCTGTACAAGCCGTGCGGCACCGCTCGACGCGATGGCTGTTTGCCACCGCGTCAGATTCGCCAGCTATTTCTTGTGATGCACCAACCGGTTCCACCAGTACTGCACCGGATGTTCATGCTCCGGATAGAACGGCGATTTATGGAAAAACTCGGCGCGAACAGCCAGGATGTACAGCGCGACGATGATTGCGGCGAGGAGCAGGGCGGTAAGCATGGCGGTCTCCCGTGGCAGGAACCACATCCATTCTAGGCCGCA
Organism: Cupriavidus pinatubonensis; assembly: GCF_019602855.1. GTDB lineage: Bacteria > Pseudomonadota > Gammaproteobacteria > Burkholderiales > Burkholderiaceae > Cupriavidus > Cupriavidus pinatubonensis. Next base: position 2,717,675 of record NZ_CP080767.1, on the reverse strand, counting down.
CCGTTGTCAATGCCCGCTGGTTTTCGAGAATAGCTGGATCACCGCCACACCGGCGATGATCAGGCCAATGCCGGCGCAGGCGGCGAGGTCGGGTACCTGGCGGTACAACACCATGGCGATCAGCGTGACCAGGACGATGCCCGCGCCGCTCCAGATGGCATAAGCGACGCCCACTGGTACGGTCTTCATGACCAGCATGAGCAGATAGAAGGCGCAGGCATAGCCCGCTACCACGAGGATGCTGGGCACCAGGCGCGTGAAGTTCTCGGCGGCCTTGAGGCTGCTGGTGGCGATGACCTCGGCAACGATGGCCAGGGCAAGGAGCAGGTATCCGTTCATAGGCGAAACGCGATGGCGAAGGGGTGGAAGGACAGACGGCAGGCGGCAATGTAGCGTAAGCGGCGCTTTGGTGAAACGTTATGCCCTCCCTTGCGGTGGTTGTGCAAAGTGGCGTGGCAGTCTTGAATGATAGTGTGCGGTGTGCGATACATTGGCCCACTGCCAAGGCAGTTTCGGCAGTACCCGACCAGGCCGGCAATCCACAATAACGTACGGCGGCGGGCGTTTTTCTTTCCGGCTTTTGGGGGAGCAGTATGAGCAATCAAGGCATTGACGGAGCTACCGTCTGGCCCGCCACACGCATGGCAGCCGCGGAGGCTGACGAATCGGGCGTCTGGCAAAACACGATCGCGGCGGCGGATTACGCGCTGGAGGAGGCGAGCCGCATCCACCGCGGCGTGCAAAGCAATCTCAAGCTGATGCAGGAAGTCCGGGCGCTGCGCGAAGAATTGCGCAAGGCCCACGCGGAAGCCGACCGCTACCGGGGCATGCACGCGCGCGTGGTGGTCAGCATGCGCCAGCTCGAGGAGGAGCATGCGGCCGAGATGGGCCGGCTGCAGACCGAGAACGAGATGCTGCTGGTGCGCCATCGCGTCTACAAGCTGCTGGCTGAGCACTACGGCACCGCGGCGCTGCGCTTCGACACCGCCACATTCTGCGAGCACCGCGACCGCGTGCTCCAGCACGTGCTGTTCCAGCGCCGCAAGGGCGTAGCGCTCGAAGAGGTCCGGTCTCGCGATATCGGCTTCCTGCTGCTCTAGTCCATTAGCCGCTGACCGGTCAGGGGTCGTCAGGCGGCCTTGCGGCGCAGCACCAGCAGCGTCAGCATGCCGCCCACCACGCCCCAGAAGGCCGAGCCCACGCCGGCCAGCGTCATGCCGGACGCGGTGATCATGAAAGTGATCAGCGCGGCTTCACGCTCGTCCGGCGTCTGCATGGCCACGGTCAGTCCATTGGCGATCGATCCGAGCAGCGCGAACGCAGCCAGCGCCACCACCACGGCTTTGGGGAAGGCCGCGAACAGCGCGGCAATGCTGGCCGCGAGGATGCCGGCCAACAGATATCCCACGCCGCAGACCACGGCAGCGGTGTAGCGCCGTGCCGGGTCGGCGTCGGCCTGCGGCCCGGTGCAGATGGCGGCCGTGATGGCGGCCAGGTTGATGCCGTGCGAGCCGAACGGCGCCAGCACGGCCGAGGCGAAGCCCGTGACGGTAATCAGCGGCGATGCCGGCACGTGGTAGCCGTCCGCGCGCAGTACCGCCAGGCCGGGAATGTTCTGCGAGGCCAGCGCCACGATGAACAACGGAATGGCGATGCTGACAAAGGCCTGGAACGAGAATGCCGGCGTAGTCCAGACCGGTACCGCCACCGCCAGGTGGAATCCTTCAAAGTGCAACTGGCCCAGCGTGCCGGCCAGTGCCACGCCAACCAGCAGCACACCGGGCACCGCGTAGCGTGGCCACCAGCGCCGGCCAGCGAGATAGGCGGCGAACATCGCCAGCATCAGCAGCGTCTGGTCCTGCGCCTGTACGAACACATCCACGCTGATCCGGAACAGGATGCCGGCAAGCAGCGCCGATGCAATGCTCGCCGGCAGCGCCCGCATCAGCTTGTCGAACCAGCCGGTCAGCCCGGCGGCGGTCATCAGCAGCGCCGCCATCAGGAAGGCACCGATCGCTTCCGCATAGGGCACGCCCGGCAGGCTCGCGATCAGCAGTGCGGCGCCGGGCGTGGACCATGCCACCACCACGGGCACGCGCATGGTCAGCGACAGGCCGATCGTGGTCACGCCCATGCCGATCGACAGCGCCCACAGCCAGGACGAGATCTGCGCACTGCTCAGGTGCGCAGCCTGCCCGGCCTGGATCATCAGCACGAGAGAGCTGGTGTAGCCGGTCAGCGTGGCAATCAGGCCCGCGACGAGCGCGGAAACGGAAAGATCGGACAGCTTCAGGGAGGTGGCAGGCATGAGGCAGGAAGGAGACGGGAAGGAGACCTGAGCGGCACGGCCGACATCTTCGCATGAGTGCTGCCGCCCGTTGTCCCTGGCTGCTTCGCTGCCGAATCCGCAGCCTCAGTCCGCCACTTTGTCGCTCGGGAACTTGAAGGAATCGCGCAGCAGGTAGCTCATCGGAATGTCGAGCGTGATGCCGTGCGGCGGAATCGGTGCCTGGAACCACTTCTTGTAGAGCCTCGGCGTTTCCTGGTCGTAGACTGCGGCGATCAGCGTCTTGTCGACGAGCTTCTTGAACTCCGGGTCGCTTTTGGAAAGCATGATGGCGTACGGCTCGATGGTCAGCATTTCGCCGGTGACCTTGAAATCGCCCGGTCGGCTGGCGTTCGCGCGCAGGCCGTACAGCAGCACGTCGTCCATCACGAAGGCATCGGCCTTGCCGGCTTCCACCATGGCAAAGGCCTGGGCGTGATCCTTGGCCTCGACCAGCCGCCACTGCATGACCTTGCCTTCGTCCATCTTGCGCAGCATGGCCAGCGGCGTGGTGCCTGACGTGGAGACGACCGTCTTGCCGCGCAGATCCGCCCACTTGCTGATGCCGGAATCGGTCTTCACGATCATGCGGCTGCCGGCAATGTAGTGCGGGATTGTGAAGGCCACCTGCTCGCGCCGTTCCCGGTTGTTGGTGGTCGAGCCGCATTCCAGGTCCGCCTTGCCCTCGACGATAGCGGGAATGCGGTTGGCCGGCGTGACCGGGACCCACTCGACGCGCAGGCCGGGCAGGTGCAGCGAGGTGCGTACCGCATCGGCGATCTTCAGGCACAGGTCGACGGCATAGCCGACCGGCTTGCCGTCGGCCACGAACGAGAACGGTACCGAGCTTTCGCGGTGCGCAATGCGGATAACGCCGGTTTGCTGGATGTGATTCAGGACCGGCGCGGTGGCAGCGCCGGCGGAAGCTGCGCCGGTGGCCAGCATGGCAGCGCAGGAAAGGGAGGACAAGACAAGCACAGCGTTCGGGCATGAAACCCGGCGCGGCAGACCCGTTTCGATCATGGAAACCCCCGTCAAATGGAACGAAAAGCAAAGGCGGCCGCTAAGTCTGGTTCCTTGCGGCTCTGATATGTCGTTATCGCGCTGTACCCCGTGCAGGCGCTCTGCCGGCAGGCTTGTCGCCCTGAAGCAGTACTGCTGCGCGGACTATTGTTCCATGTGCGCCCGGTTGCAGACAAATTCTCTGAAGTGAAGGCGTGCGACGCATGCAACGGAGCGCCAGTAGGCCAGTTGACGGGGGCTTTCCCTTACGGATATTTCCGAACTGGAGTGACCGGCATGCCGTTGTTATGCTTTCTCGGTGCCTTGCGAGCAGGGCACCGAGGAGAGACTCTTGGGCCCGCTATGCGGGCCCTTTCTTTTGCGTCGGCGGTACATCGCGCTCTCGGCGGAGCGGCTGCCCATACCTGTGGTCTACAATGCGGCCTGCTTCGCCTTGTCGCCGCCGTGCACGCAGGCGCCGGCGACCCATTCCGATTCCGCAATTCCGCAATTCCGCTGCCCCATTCCTCCCATGGCCCTGTTTTCCATTAACGATGCCCAGCTTGCTTTCGGGCACGTGGCCTTGCTCGACCACACCGATTTTTCGCTGGAAGCCGGCGAGCGTGTCGGCCTGATTGGCCGCAACGGCTCGGGCAAATCCTCGCTGCTGAAGATCGTGGCGGGGCTGGCGGCGCCGGATGACGGCCTGATTGCGCGCCAGTCGGGCGTGACCTCGGCCTACGTGCCGCAAGAGCCGCAATTCGATCCGGGCATCACCGTGTTCGATGCCGTGTCGCAGGGCATGGGCCAGGCGCATGACCTGCTGATGCGTTACGAGGCCGCCGCCGAGCGGCTGGCCGACAGCCATGACGAAGCCGCGCTGGCCGAACTGCACCGGCTGCAGTCGGAGCTCGATGCCGCCGGCGCCTGGCATCTGCGCACCCGCGTGGAAACCACGCTGGCCCGGCTGGGGCTCGATCCGCATACGCCCGTCGATGCGCTGTCCGGGGGCTTGCAGAAGCGCGTGGCGCTTGCTCAGGGTCTGGTCGCGGAACCGGACATCCTGCTGCTGGACGAGCCGACCAACCACCTCGACGTGGAAGCGATCCGCTGGCTCGAAGACCTGTTGCTCGGTTTCCGCGGCAGCGTGCTGCTGATCACCCACGACCGCGCGTTCCTGGACCGCGTGGCGACCCGTATCGTTGAACTCGACCGCGGCCGCCTGCTGTCTTTCCCGGGCAACTTTGCGGCCTACCAGGCCCGCAAGGAAGAACTGCTGGCCGCCGAGCAGGTGGAGCAGGCCAAGTTCGACAAGCTGCTCGCGCAGGAAGAAGTGTGGATCCGCAAGGGCGTCGAGGCACGCCGCACGCGCAGCGTGGCGCGTATCCAGCGGCTCGTGGCGATGCGCTCCGAGCGCGCGGCGCGGCGTGAGGCACAGGGCAACGTCAAGCTGGAGGTGTCCCAGGCCGACCGCTCCGGCAAGATCGTGGCCGAGCTGATCGACGTGAACAAATCCTACGGCGACAAGGTCGTGGTGCGCGACTTTACCGGCACCATCATGCGCGGCGACAAGGTCGGCCTGATCGGCCCCAACGGCGCCGGCAAGACCACGCTGCTGCGCCTGATCCTCGGCGAACTGGCGCCCGACAGCGGCACCGTGCGCAATGGCAGCAACCTGCAGGTCGCGTACTTCGACCAGATGCGCACGCAGCTCGACCTCGAGAAATCGCTGGCCGACACCATCAGCCCGGGCAGCGACTGGGTCGAGGTCAACGGCCAGCGCAAGCACGTGATGAGCTATCTCGGCGATTTCCTGTTCGCGCCCGAGCGCGCGCGCTCGCCGGTCAAGTCGCTGTCCGGCGGCGAGCGCAACCGACTGCTGCTGGCACGCCTGTTCGCGCGCCCGGCCAATGTGCTGGTGCTGGACGAGCCGACCAACGACCTCGACATCGACACGCTGGAACTGCTCGAAGAGCTGCTGCAGGACTACAGCGGCACCGTGTTCCTGGTCTCGCACGACCGGGCGTTCCTCGACAACGTGGTGACCTCGACGATTGCCGCCGAAGGCGACGGCTTGTGGCGCGAATCGGTCGGCGGCTATTCCGACTGGGTTGCGCAGTCCGAGCGCAGCGCGGCGCTGCAGGCGGCGCGAAAGACCGAGCAGAAGGCGGCCGAGGCTGCCAAGACCAAGGATTCGCGCGACGCGCGCGGCGCCAACCGTACCGTCAAGCTGTCATACAAGGAACAGCGTGAACTGGACGGGCTGCCGGAGCGGATCGCTTCGCTGGAAACGGAACAGAAGACGATCGCCGCGCAGCTTGAGGACGGTTCGCTCTATGTCAGCGATGCGGCCAAGGCCGCCGAACTGGCGACCCGGCACGACGAGATCGAGATGGAACTGCTGGAGGCGCTGGAGCGCTGGGAAGTGCTGGAGGCGAAGACGAAGGGCGAGGCGGGCTAACCACACCACGCCAGCACCATATTCGTCAGGTCCACCATAAACGACGGCCGCAGATACCCGATAAACCCAAGCACCAGCGCTGCCGCCAGCCCAAGCAGGCCGGCGGCGCGCAGCAGGCGTTGGCGGGCAATGGTCGTCATGCCGCGGCCGGCTGCGGTCGCGCGACCGCCTGCTCGCGGATCGGCAGGTTGACCAGCGCTGCCATCACGCCCAGTGCCATCGCGATCATCCACACCGTGGTGTAGCCGCCCGTGCGGTCATACAGATAGCCGCCTAGCCACGCGCCCAGGAAGCTGCCGATCTGGTGCGAGAAGAACACCACGCCCGACAGCATCGACAGGTATTTCACGCCGAACACCTGGGCGATGATGCCGTTGGTCAGGGGCACGGTCGACAGCCACAGGAAACCGATCATCGCCGCGAACACCCAGGTGCTGGCGGCCGTCAGCGGCAGCAGCAGGTAGCCCGCGATCACCACCGAGCGTGTCAGGTAGATCGCCGACAGCAGGTAGCGCTTGGGCATGCGTTGCCCCATGGCGCCGGCGGTGTAGGTGCCGAACACATTGAACAGGCCGATCAGCGCGAGCGCCACGGTGGCGATCTTCGGATCGGTCAGGCCCTTGTCCTTCAGGTACGGCGCCAGGTGCACGCCGATGAACACGACCTGGAAGCCGCACACGAAGTAGCCCAACGTCAGCAGTTGGAAATTGCGGTTGCCGAACGCCTCGCGCACAGCCTGGCCAATGGTCTGGTGATGCCCGCCGTCGTGCGCAGTCATCTTCGGTTCCCGCAGCGTGAACGCCAACGGCAGCATGACGCAGGCCATCAGCGCCATTACGAACAGCGCGTTCTGCCAGCCCATGCCCGAGATCAGCGTCTGCTCGGCCGGGATCATCAGGAATTGCCCGAACGAGCCCGCCGCGGCGGCAATGCCCATGGCCCAGACGCGCTTGTCGGGGCTGGCAATGCGTCCGATCACGCCGTAGACGATGCTGTACGTGGTGCCCGACTGCGCAATACCGATCATGACGCCCGCACCGGTCGCAAAGGCCGTGCCGCTCGTCGACAGCGCCATGACTACGAGGCCGCCGACGTACAGCACCACGCCAATAAGCATGATGCGCAGCGCGCCGAACTTGTCGGCAAGCGCACCCGCAAACGGCTGGCTCGCGCCCCACATCAGGTTTTGCAGCGCCAGCGCGAAGGCGAAGGTCTCGCGGTTCCAGCCGTGGGCCTGGGTGATTGGAAGGTTGAACAGGCCGAAGCCATGCCGGATACCCATGGAAAGGGTGACGAGCAGGCCGCCGCACACAAGCACGGTGGTCAGGGAGAGTTGTCGGTTCTGCATATCGGGCTCGCTGCGGGCGGAGGAGTGCCGCTGTCGTGTTCTTGTTGTGTTGCCCGGGCGCGGCATAGGGGAGCCGGAGCGGGTTTGCGCGAGTTTACTCCGGCTCGCCGGAAGGCGTCGGGTGCTGCCCGCAAGTCCGGACGGGCGGCATGGTAATCCGGAGGCGCTCCGGACGGCCCGCAAGGAAGGGCGCTGACGCCGCTGCCTTTTTGCCACGATTGCCGGTCCGGGCTTCCATTACAATGCAGTGCCCGGCACCCCGGCGCAGCCACGAATGCGCGCCGCAGTGGCCGGGATCTCCACTTTCGTAGCGACTCCATGGCGAGCAAAACCAGTCAGTACAGCGAATCTTCCATCCGGGTCCTGAAGGGCCTGGAGCCGGTCAAGCAGCGTCCCGGCATGTACACCCGCACCGACAACCCCCTGCATATCGTGCAGGAGGTGATCGACAACGCGTCCGACGAGGCGCTGGGCGGCTTCGGTTCCGAGATCCTGGTCACGCTGCACCGCGACGGCAGCGTCAGCGTGGAGGACGACGGCCGCGGTATCCCGGTCGGCATCCACCCGGAAGAGGGCGTGCCGGTAGTCGAGATCGTCTTCACGCGGCTGCACGCGGGCGGCAAGTTCGACAAGGGCAAGGGCGGAGCGTACGCGTTTTCGGGCGGCCTGCACGGCGTGGGCGTGTCGGTGACCAATGCGCTGTCGACGCAGCTTGATGTGTCGGTCTGGCGCGACGGCATGATGTCCACGCTGACCTTCTCGGGCGGCGACGTGACCGCGCCGCTGACCTCGCGCAAGCTCGAGCGCGGCGAGAAGAAGAACGGCACGCGCGTCCAGGTGTGGCCGGACGCCAAGTATTTCGATTCGGCCGCGATTCCGCAGGCCGAACTGCAACGCCTGCTGCGCAGCAAGGCGGTGCTGCTGCCGGGCGTGAAGGTCACGCTGGTGATCGAGAAGTCTGGCGAAACCCAGACGTGGCAGTACGACCAGGGTCTGAAGGGCTATCTGGTCGAGGCGCTGGCGCAAGGCAGCGGCGCTGAGCTTGTGATCCCGATGTTCGAAGGCGAGCACTTCGCCGATCCGGACGCAAACCCCGGCGAAGAAGGCTTCGCCGACGGCGAAGGCGCTTCCTGGGTGGTGGCCTGGACCGAAGAGGGCGCGCCCGTGCGGGAGTCCTACGTCAACCTGATCCCGACCCCGGCCGGCGGCACGCACGAGTCCGGCCTGCGCGAAGGCCTGTTCCAGGCAGTCAAAAGCTTTATCGAGATGCACGCGCTGCAGCCCAAGGGCGTCAAGCTGATGAGTGAGGACGTGTTCGCGCGCGCCTCGTTCGTGCTGTCGGCCAAGGTGCTGGACCCGCAATTCCAGGGCCAGATCAAGGAGCGCCTGAACAGCCGCGACGCGGTGCGACTGGTGTCGACGTTCAGTCGTCCGGCGCTGGAACTGTGGCTGAACCATCACGTTGAGTACGGCAAGAAGCTGGCCGAACTCGTGATCCGCCAGGCGCAGGCACGCACGCGCGCCGCGCAGAAGGTCGAGAAGAAGAAGGGCTCCGGCGTCGCCGTGCTGCCGGGCAAGCTGACCGACTGCGAATCGACCGACGTCACGCGCAACGAACTGTTCCTGGTCGAGGGCGACTCGGCCGGCGGCTCGGCCAAGATGGGCCGCGACAAGGAATTCCAGGCCATCCTGCCGCTGCGCGGCAAGGTGCTCAACACCTGGGAGACCGAGCGCGACCGCCTGTTCGCCAACAACGAGGTGCACGACATCGCCGTGGCGATCGGCGTGGACCCGCACGGCGCGAACGATGAGCCCGACCTGTCCAACCTGCGCTACGGCAAGATCTGCATCCTGTCGGACGCGGACGTGGATGGCGCGCACATCCAGGTGCTGCTGCTGACGCTGTTCTTCCGCCACTTCCCGAAGCTGATCGAGGCTGGCAATGTCTGCGTGGCGCGCCCGCCGCTGTTCCGCGTCGACGCACCTGCGCGCGGCAAGAAGCCCGCGCAGAAGCTGTATGCGCTCGACGAAGGTGAGCTCGAAGCCATCCAGGACAAGCTGATCAAGGACGGCGTCAAGGAAGGCAGCTGGCAGATTTCCCGTTTCAAGGGCCTTGGCGAAATGAGCGCCGAACAGCTCTGGGAAACCACCATGAACCCGGATACGCGCCGCCTGCTGCCCGTGGCGCTCGGCGAATACGACCTGCCGCAGACCGTCGAGATGATGAACATGCTCATGGGCAAGGGCGAAGCCGCCCAGCGCCGCAGCTGGCTCGAGGAGAAGGGCAACGAAGTCGAGGCGGACATCTGAGCGCCAGTCTGTACGCCGTCCGACATTGGGGGATAATGCGCGCTTCGACGTCCTCGCCCGCAAGCCGCAACGCAAGATGAGAACGAGACCGACCCGCAAACCATGGCAACAGGCGGCCGCAGCCGCGCTGATGGTGGCTGGTCTCGCCTGCGCGCCGGCGGCGCATGCCGAACTCTACGGCTTCGTCGATGCCGATGGCATTGCTCACTTTGCAGACCGCAAGCTCGACGAGCGCTACAAGCTTTTCATGCGGGAAGGCGGCAGCTTCGATACTTCGCGCGAGTCGAGCGCCGCGCCAAAGAGCGACCTTGAGCAGCACAAGCTGTACCGCTACGTCGTCAACCACCCGAATATCGCCAAGGTCGAGCCGATGATCCGGCAGATCGCGGACAAGCAGGATGTCGACCCGGCGCTGGTCAAGGCCGTGATGGCCGTGGAGTCCGGCTTCAATCCATCGGCCGTATCGCCCAAGGGCGCCATCGGGCTGATGCAGGTGATTCCCGATACCGGCGCGCGTTTCGGCGTGAGCGGCGATGCGCGCCGCAGCGTCGAGGAAAAACTGGCCGATCCGCGTACCAATATCTCTGCCGGCGTGCGCTATCTGCGCTGGCTGATGGAACTGTTCCCCGACAACATCGAACTGGTACTGGCCGCCTACAACGCGGGCGAGGGCGCGGTGCAGCGCTACAACAACCGGATTCCGCCGTACCCGGAGACGCAGCAATACGTGAGCACCGTGCTGCAGTTCTACCGGCTCTACAAGCCCGGCGGCGGTGCGGTCGTGACCCGCACCAGCGCGGCAGTTGGCGGGCCTTCACGCGTAAAGATGGTGATCGGCGGACGGCGCAACATGCCCTGACCGAGATACCCGAATAACAAGCCACCCGGCGCGCCGGCTTCACATCATGGCGCGCCGTCTTCTTGCCAATCCATGGAACAACAAGACATCACGTTTCAACCCGAAGAGCCCGCGGATTCGCTGACGCTGGCGCGCTACGCCGAGCGGGCTTATCTCGACTACGCCGTCAGCGTGGTCAAGGGCCGCGCGTTGCCCGAGGTCGCGGATGGCCAGAAGCCCGTGCAGCGGCGCATCCTGTTCGCCATGCACGAGATGGGCCTGCGCGCCGACGCCAAGCCGGTCAAGTCCGCGCGCGTGGTCGGCGACGTGCTCGGCAAGTACCACCCGCACGGTGACCAGTCGGCGTATGACGCGCTGGTCCGCCTGGCACAGGACTTTTCGCTGCGCTATCCGCTGATTGACGGCCAGGGCAACTTCGGCTCGCGCGACGGCGACGGTGCGGCGGCAATGCGTTACACCGAAGCGCGCCTCACCCCGATCTCACGCCTGCTGCTCGACGAGATCGACCAGGGTACGGTCGACTTCATCGCCAACTACGACGGCTCGATGGAAGAGCCGAAGCTGCTGCCCGCGCGCATGCCGTTCGTGCTGCTCAACGGCGCGTCGGGCATTGCCGTGGGCATGGCGACCGAAGTACCGCCGCACAACCTGCGCGAAGTGGCCGGCGCCACGGTGGCGATGATCCGCAACCCGAACATCACGCTGGCCGAACTGCTCGCGCTGATGCCGGGCCCGGACTATCCCGGCGGCGGGCAGATCATCTCGCCGGCAGCCGATATCGCCCAGATCTACGAGAGCGGCCGCGGCAGCCTCAAGGTGCGCGCGCGCTGGACTATCGAGGAAATGGCGCGCGGCCAGTGGCAGCTCGTGGTGACCGAACTGCCGCCCGCCACGTCGGCGCAGAAGGTGCTGGAGGAAATCGAGGAGCTGACCAACCCGAAGGTCAAGGCCGGCAAGAAGGCGCTGACCCCGGAACAGCAGCAGCTCAAGGCCTCGGTGCTGGCCGTGCTGGACGCCGTGCGCGACGAATCGGGCAAGGATGCGCCGGTGCGGCTCGTGTTCGAGCCCAAGAGCAAGAACATCGAGCAGCAGGAATTCATCCAGACGCTGCTCGCGCACACGAGCCTGGAGTCGGGCGCGCCGGTCAACCTCGTGATGATCGGCACGGATGGCCGTCCGCGCCAGAAGGGCCTGCGCGACATCCTGCGCGAGTGGATCGACTTCCGCTTCGCCACCGTCACGCGGCGCACGCGCTATCGCCTGGGCAAGGTGGAAGACCGCATCCATATCCTCGAAGGCCGGATGCTGGTGCTGCTGAACATCGACGAGGTGATCCGCATCATCCGCGAAAGCGACGAGCCGAAGCCTGCGCTGATGGAGCGTTTTGGACTGAGCGATCGCCAGGCCGAGGACATCCTCGAAATCCGCCTGCGTCAGCTGGCCAGGCTCGAAGCCATCCGGATCGAGAAGGAACTCAAGGACCTGCGCGAAGAGCAGGCCGACCTCGACGTGCTGCTGAAGTCCGACACCATGATGCGCCGTCGCATCATCAAGGAGATCGAGACCGACGCCAAGCAATACAGCCCCGAAGACAAGGACCCGCGTCGCACGCTGATCCAGGAAGAGCGTCGCGCCGCCGCCGAGGTGCGCGTGGTCGATGAACCGGTGACGGTCGTGGTGTCGCAGAAGGGCTGGGTGCGTACGCGCCAGGGCCATGGTCACGATGCGCAGCAGTTCACGTTCAAGGCTGGCGATGCGCTGTACGACACATTCGAATGCCGCACGATCGATGTGTTGCTGGCCTTTGGCACCAACGGCCGCGTGTATTCGGTGCCCGTGGCGAGCCTGCCGGGCGGCCGTGGAGACGGCGTGCCGCTGACCACGCTGATCGAGCTTCAGCCGGGCAGCCAGATCGCGCATACGTTTGCGGGCAGCGCCGAGCAGCGCATGCTGATCGCGACGCAGGGCGGCAACGGCTTCCTGACCAAGATCGCGGACATGACGGGCCGGCAGAAGGGCGGCAAGTCGTTCCTGACGCTCGATGACGGCGATGCACCGCTGACGCCCGCGCCGATCGCGAGCGAGGCCACGCATGTGGCCTGCCTGTCCGGCAACGGCCGCCTGTTGCTGGTTGCGCTCGACGAGGTCAAGGTGCTGTCGGCTGGCGGCCGCGGCGTCATCCTGATGGAGCTGGAGCCGAAGGAGAAGCTGCTGCAGGCCGTTGGCGTTGGTGCGCCGGGGCTGGTGGTGTCCGGCACGACGCCGCGAGGTGGCAAGCCTGACACGCAGAAGCTGGCTGGGGCGAACCTGATGCCTTATGTCGGCAAGCGGGCGCGCAAGGGCAAGGCGCTGGAGACCAAGCTGAAGGGTGTGCGGATCGATCCGTTCAGGGTTGTGCCGCCGTCGGGCAACTAACCCCGACACGGCCGGGTTTCTTTCTCCCCTCCCCCGGTCGTGGGAGAGGGGAGTGCCGCAGCGGCAGATTTAACGCTGCCACTGTTGCTTGCCGTTGCTGTCCTTCTCCCCTCATGTCCTCCCTCGCCCCACCTCCTACTCCCCGCGCCCTCTTCATCGAATTCGCCCGCATGGGCCTGTCCGGCTTTGGCGGCGTGCTGCCGTTCGTGCGCCGCGCGGTGGTGGAGCGCAACCGCTGGCTCGATGACCGCGATTTTGTCGAGTTGCTGAGCCTCGGCCAGGTCCTGCCCGGGCCCAACGTCATCAACCTCGCTCTGATGCTCGGCCTGCGCTTTGCCGGCTGGCGTGGCGCGCTGGCGGCGTTCAGCGGGCTGGTCATGGTGCCGATGGGGCTGGTGCTCGGCTTGCTGCTGCTGTACCAGCACTATCAGGACGTGCCGGCCGTGCAGCGCATGCTGGCCGGCATGACGGCGGTATCGGCCGGACTCATGCTGGCCACCGCGATCCGGCTCGCGCAGAGCCAGTCGCTGACCACGCGCGCCGTGCTGATCGGCGGCGCGGCATTCCTTGTCATCGGCCTGCTGCGCTGGCCACTCGTGCCGGTGATGGCGGTCCTGGTACCGCTTGCGCTGATGCTCGAGTGGCGCGCGAACCGGGGAGGGCGGCAATGAGCGGGGCCGAGGTGCTGGGCAGCCTGTTTGCTCATTTCAGCGCACTGTCGCTGTTGGCGATCGGCGGCGCCAGTTCTACGCTGCCTGACATGCACCGCTACCTGGTCGAGGCCAACGGCTGGCTGACCGATGCGCAATTCTCGGCGATGTATGCCATCTCGCAGGCCGCGCCAGGGCCCAACGTGCTATTCGTCTCGCTGTTCGGCTGGCAGGTCGCGGGCTTCGCCGGTTCGCTCGCGGCCATGCTTGGCATGTGCGGGCCATCGAGCCTGATCGCGCTCGCGTTCGAGTATTTTTCGGGCCGTTCGCCGCACGCGACGTGGCCTGGCCTGATCCGGCGCGGGCTGGCGGCGCTGACGATCGGACTGCTGTTCTCGTCGGGCTGGGTACTGGCGCGCAGTGTCGACCACGGCTGGGGCGCCGCCGCGGTTACCGTGGTGACGGTGTTGCTGATGATGAAGACACGCGTGCATCCGCTCGTGCTGGTGGGGCTCGGCGGGGTGGCGGGCCTGCTTGGCGTGCTCTGACCGGACAAAAAAACAGCCCCGCTGGGAGCGGGGCTGCATGGCGCAGGCGAAACGCCCGCCTGGTGTGCGGGACGGCTCGTTGTGGCTCGTTAATGAATGACCATATGCGTGAACGGCTCCACATACGCCTGCAGCGTGACGAAGATCCCAACCAGGATCGCCAGCGCGATCGAATGGAAGAACACGTAACGCAGGATGTCGCCCTCATGGCCATACCACTTGGTGGCCGTCGAGGCCACCACGATGGACTGCGCGTCGATCATCTTGCCCATCACGCCGCCTGAACTGTTGGCCGCGGCCATCAACACCGGCGACAGGCCAAGCTGCTCGGCCGTGGTCTTCTGCAGGCCGCCGAACAGCACGTTGGACGCGGTGTCCGAGCCCGTCAGCGCGACGCCCAGCCAGCCCAGCATGGTGCCGAACAGTGGGTAGAGCACGCCGGTCTGTGCGAAGGCGAGACCCAGCGTGGCATCCAGCCCGGAGTAGCGGGTCAGGTAGCCGATGCCGAACATCGCGCTGATGGTCAGCAGCGAGAACTTGGTCAGCTTGATGGTTTCCCAGTATTCCTTGACGAGACGCGGCACCGAGTAGCCCATCAGCAGGCCGCCGAGAATGGCGGAGACCAGGATGCCGGTGCCGGCCATCGACAGCACGTTGAAGAGGAACACCGCCGGTTCGGCGATTTCTTTCGGCGTGACCGGCGGATGCTTGATGATTGCCTTGTCCAGGCCCGGGATCGGGAACTTGAACGCCCACAAGTTATCCATGAACTTCTTGAACTCGGGGATGCCCCAGACGAACACGAAGATGGTCAGGATGATCCACGGCAGCCAGGCCTTGGCGACCGAGATGCCGGCCGAGGCGGCGCTGGCGGCGGCGTCGGCGGCCAGTGCCTCGGGGTGGTCGACCTTGGAGTCGTCGTGGCGGCCGAGGATCTTGGTCGACGTCCAGACTTCCTTCGGTTGCCAGATCTTCAGGAACAGCGTCAGGCAGCCCATCGAGATTAGCGACGAGATCACGTCCACCAGCCACGGGCCATGGAAATTCGAGACCAGGAACTGCGGCACCGCGAAGGTCACGCCCGCGACCAGGATCGCCGGCCAGATGGCGAGCATGCCGCGGAAGCCAGCAAAGGCCCAGATCAGCCAGAACGGCACCAGCACCGAGAAGAAGGGCAACTGGCGGCCGATCATGGCCGACAGCGTGACCTGGTCGATGCCCGTCACCGACGACAGCCCGATGATCGGGGCCCCGAGCGCGCCGAAGGCCACCGGCGCGGTGTTGGCGATCAGCGCCAGGCCCGAGGCGGCCAGCGGCGAGAAGCCCAGGCCGATCAGGATGGCGCCGGTCACGGCCACCGGCGTGCCGAAGCCGGCCGCGCCTTCAAAAAACGCGCCGAAGCTGAAGGCAACCAGCAGCAGCTGCAGGCGACGGTCTTCGGTCACGCCGGAGATCGAGTTCTGCAAGACCTTGAATGACCCGTTCAGCGTCGTCAGCCGATGCAGAAAGATGATGTTGAGGACAATCCACCCAATCGGGAAGAGACCCGATACGATGCCGAGGCCCGCGGCCTTGCCAGCCATGGCTGCCGGCATGCCGAAGACTGCTGCAGCAACCACGACGCCCACGACCAGCGCCAGACCGGCGGCCAGGTGGGCCTGCATGTGAAAGAAAGCCAGCGCTGCAAGCAGCACGGCCACCGGGACACCCGCAGCAATGGTCGACAGCGCCATATTGCCTAGCGGGTCATAGACTTGACTCCACACGATTGATAATCCTCCTCAGGTTTGGCTCGGGCGTCCCGGGCGATCTACGTGCCCTGGGCTGCCGGTGTACAACGCGTACAGACGTGCGGCGTCAACCGCACACGCGAGTCGAACAAGGATTGTAAGGATGGGTTCCCGCAGCGCCACCTTAAATCCCGTCATGGCATACATGAAGCGGATTCAGGGATCAGGGTTTGCCTGGGGGGCAGCATGGCGCACGTGCTGTCCTAGGGGCAGAGTACTCTAAACGGCGCCTATTAGAAATGTATGCCTGCGAGCCAATGCGCATAATGTTGCTTGGCAACCGTGTACGCGCTGCGTAGTCTGTTTCCCGCATTACCGCGAAAACGACAAACAAAGAAGCAGGAGACTCCCATGCCCGAATTCCTTCCTCCCTGGCCACTGCTCGGCGCATTCGTGCTGGCCAGCCTTGCGCTGGCGGTAACGCCGGGACCCGCCGTGGTCTATATCGTGACGCGCACGCTCGCGCAGGGACGTCGCGCGGGGCTGGCGTCGGTCGGCGCCGTAGCGCTGGGCAACCTGGGTAACGCGGCCGGCGCGGCGCTCGGGCTGGCGGTCTTGTTTTCGGTCTCGGCGCTGGCCTTTACGGTGGTGAAGTACGCGGGGGCCGCGTACCTGATCTGGCTTGGCATCCGTACCTTGCGTGCAGCGCCGGCGGTCGCCACGGACACGCCGCCGCCGGCACGGCCATTGCGCCAGGTGCTCCGCGATGGCTTCGTGGTAGCCTTGCTCAATCCCAAGACGGCCATTTTCTTTGCCGCTTTCCTGCCGCAGTTCATGAACCCGGCCGGCTCCGCGCTGGCGCAGAGCCTTGCGCTGGGCATCGGCTTCGTGCTGATCGCGGCCAGTACCGACATCTGCTACGTGACCGCCGCAGCTGCCGTCATGCCGGCACTGCGCCGCGCGGGTCGCGCGCGTGCGGCGGGCCGCTACCTGACGGCCGCTGCCTTCATCGGACTGGGTGTGTTCACGGCGGCGTCGGGATCGCGCGCCGCTAAGTGAGGCAGGCTTGCCGCCGCGTCGTCAACGCAGCGGCAGTTCCAGGATGCCGCCCGCCGCAGGCCGGGCGCGCATGGCAGCCAGCCAGCGCTCCAGGTCAGGACGCGGCTCATGTGGAACCGGCGTGCCCATCCAGCGGTGCGCCGCGCAGGCCAGCGAAATATCCGCCATCGTGAAGCGGTCGCCGCCGATGAACTCGCGGCCGGCCAGCGCCTTGTCGAGCAGCGCGGCCAGCGGTTCGGTGCGCTTGCACGATGCGGCAATCGCGGCCTCGTCGCGCTGTTCGGCCGGGACGCGAACCATGTTCAGGAACGCAGTGACCATGGCCGGGCTGAAGGTGGTGGTCTGCCAGTCCATCCAGCGGTCGGCCGATGCGCGCGCCTTGACGTCTTCGGGCCACAGCGTGCCCTCGCCGTACTGCGCGCACAGGTAGCGCACGATGGCATTGGATTCCCACAGCACGAAGGGCTCGCCGCCCACGTCCGTGCCCCGGAAATCCTCGATCACCGGGATCTGCCGGTTGGGGTTCAGGCGGACATAGGCCTCGGTGTCCAGGTCGCCCTGGCTGACGCCGATGTCCACGCGTTCATGGTCCAGGTGCAGTTCGCGCGCACACCAGACCACTTTCTGTACGTTGATCGACGACAGTCGACCCCAGATCCGCAGCATGAAGACTCTCCCCTGATCTTTTGCGTTGGCTGTTTCGCCTCATTGTTGCACTGCAGTGTTACACCTCAGTGTGGCATCTCAGTGTGGTATTTCAGGCAGCGCGGGCCTGCGATGCCGCAGTGATGGCTTCGCGGAACAGCGTGCCGAGGATTGCCACACCCTGCTCGATGCGTTCCGGCGGCACCGTGACAAACGCCAGGCGCAGCGTATTGCGTTGCGGGTTGCTGGCATAGAACGGCGCGCCCGGCACATAGGCCACATTGCGTTTCACCGCTTCTTCCAGGATAGCCATGCTGTCCAGGCCCTGCGGCAGCTGCACCCAGATGAACATGCCGCCTTCGGGTGCATTCCAGCTTACGCCTTCGGGCATGTGGCGCGCCAGCGCGTCGAGCATGACTTTGCATTGCTTTCCGTACAGCTCGCGGATGGTCGGTATGTGGCGCTCGAGGAGCCCATCCCGCACGGTCTCGTAGGCCACGCGCTGCGTAAAGGTAGGGGTGTGCAGGTCAGAAGCCTGCTTGGCCTGGCACAGCTTGAAATGCAGTTCCGGCGGCGCAATCACGAAGCCGAGCCGCAGGCCCGGTGCCAGGATCTTCGAGAACGAGCCCATGTAGATCACGCCGTCGGGGTTCATCGACAGCAGCGTCGGCAGCTGGTCGCCGGTGTAGCTCAGTTCGCCGTAGGGATCGTCTTCCACGATCAACACGCCCAGTTCCTTGGCGCGCGCCACCAGCGCCTGGCGGCGCTCCAGCGGCAGGCGGCGGCCGGTCGGGTTCTGGAAGTTGGGCAGCGCGTACAGGAAGCGTGCGCCAGCGGTCAGCGCGGCGGTCAGGGCTTCCGGCTGCAGGCCTTTCTCGTCCGTGGGCACCGACGTGAACTCCGGCTCGAACAGCGAGAACGCCTGCAGCGCGCCAAGGTAGCTCGGCGTTTCCACGAGCACCTTGCTGCCCGGATCGATCAGCACCTTGGCGATCAGGTCCAGCGCCTGCTGCGAACCGGTGGTGATCAGCACGCGCTCCACGCCAACGTTATGGCGCTTGGCGATGAACTCGCGCAGCGGCAGGTAGCCTTCGGTGGCGGCGTACTGCAACGCGGCGGCCGGATTGTCGGCAAATACACGGGCCGTCGCCGCCTCCATGGCCGCGACCGGGAACGACGCCGGCGAGGGGAGGCCGCCGGCGAACGAAATGACTTCCGGACGCTCGGTGACCTTCAGGATTTCGCGGATGGCCGAGCTGGTCAGTTGCTGCGCCCGGCGGGAGATGGCCCATGTCATGATGTTTCTCTTTTCTCTGGGGGAGAGCCGCCTGGCGGGCGGCTCAGTCAACGATAAATAGTCTCGCACCAGTCGGCGTGGACGATCGGTGCGGTTCCGCCTGGTCAGCCACCTGATAACTCGTGCCGGCGCGGAGCACGAACTGGCGTCCGTCTTCCAGCTCGGTATGCAGTTCGCCATCCAGCACGAACAGGATATGCCCCTTGGTGCACCAGTGGTCCGCGAGGTAGCCGGCCGAATACTCGACCATCCGCACCCGGATATCGCCGAACTGGCGCGTGCGCCACAGCGCCTCGCCCCGTTCGCCGGGATGGCGCGTGGGCTCGACGGCGGACCAGTCGGTCGTGCCGAAAGGCAGGTTGTCGATGCGCATGGCGGAACGGCCGTCCGTCAGTTCACTTCGACGATCATCTCGATCTCGACGCAGGCGCCGAGCGGAATCTGCGCGACGCCGAACGCGCTGCGTGCGTGCTTGCCCTTGTCACCGAACACTTCAGCCAGGAATTCCGAACAACCGTTCGTGACCAGATGCTGTTCGGTGTATTCCTGCGTCGAGTTCACGAGGCTCATCACCTTGACGATGCGCGTGACGCGGTTCAGGTCGCCAATATGCGCGTGCAGCGTGGCCAGCAGGTCGATCGCGATCAAACGTGCGGCGGCCTTGCCGGACTCGGTGTCGATGTCCTTGCCCAGCTTGCCAGCCCATACCTTGCCGTCCTTGCGGGCGATGTGGCCCGACAGGAAAACGGTATTGCCGGTCTGCGCGGCCATGACGTAGGCGGCGGCAGGGGCGCCGGCGGTGGGCAGTTCCACGCCGAGGCGTGCAAGGGTGTCATAAACGGACATGTGATCTCCTGTCAGTGAGGGCGTTCGGTGAGGACGGGGGTAGTTTTCGCAGCGGGTCCGGTGCCCGCATTTGTCATGGGGGCCGCTTGTTGCACGGCGGCGCGGCGGCCCAGGGCCACCACGGCAATCACGGCCACCGCGAAGGCGATGGTGGCGGGGTCGAGCGGCTCGGCCAGCAGCACGGCGCCGCCCGCGAGCGTCAGGAACGGCTGCAGCAATTGTATCTGCCCGACACGCGCCACGCCGCCTTTTGCCAGCCCCGCGTACCAGAACAGGAAGCCGATGAACATCGAGAACACCGACACATAGGCCATGCCCAGCCAGGCGCGTGGCGACGCGGCGGCAAGCGCGGCGCTGTCGCGCCAGCCGAGCCAGCCGACCACGGGCAGCAGCACCGGCAGCGACACCACCAACGCCCAGCTGATGGTTTCAAGTCCGCCGAGTTCACGCGACAGCTTGCCACCTTCGGCATAGCCGAGCGCGCCCAGCAACACGGCGCCGAACAGATACCAGTCCGCATGCTGCAGTGCACCCGCACCCTGCCATACGGCAAAGCCGATGACGAGCGCGCTGCCGGCGACGGCCGACAGCCAGAAAGCCACGGATGGCCGTTCGCGCCCGAACCATGCGGCGAACACCGCGGTGGCAAGCGGCAGCAGGCCGATCACGATGGCGCCATGGCTCGACGGTACCTCACGCATGGCCAGCGATGAGAACACCGGGAAACCGACCACCACGCCCAGCGCCGTCACCGCAAGCCGGGCCCATTGGGTTCCGCGCGGACGGCGCTTGGCGTCCAGCGCGCCGCGCATGCCGAGCAGTGCCAGCGCCAGCACGGCGGCAATCACGGCGCGGGCCAAGGCGACAAAGGTGGCGTCGAGTTCGGCCACGGCCATGCGCGTGAACGGCAGCGTCTGGCTGAAGATGGCTACGCCGATGAAGCCGAGCAGCATGCCGCCGGAATGCGGCGGGTGCGAGGTGGTGTTGATGTGCGAAGCAGTCATGGTCGTGTCGGCGACGAGAGTCGGATCAGGCTGCAGCGGGGCGCACGCTGACGGCAATCCACACGGCAGTCAGCGCCAACGCCAGCCCCATGGCACGGTTGAACCAGCGCACGCGGTTGCCCTGCATCAGCCATTGCCGCAGCGATGCCCCGAGCACGCCGTACACGCTATTGCTGACGAAGCCGAACATGCCGAACGTCGTGCACACCAGCAGCACGCGCTGCGCGGGCGATGGGGCGCCGGCCATGTACGACGCCGCGGTGGCGAGTGCCATCATCCAGGCCTTGATGTTGGCGTACTGCAGCACGGCCGACTGCCACACATTGAGCGGACGCAGCACCTGTTTCTCCGCCAGCACCGTGCTGCGCGCGAGCTTTGCCGCAAGCCACAACAGGTAACCCACGCCGGCCATATGCACGATGGTGGCCAGTGCCGGAGTGCTCAGGATCAGCGCGCCGACACCAACGGCGCACAACGCGAGGATGCTGGCAAAGCCGAACGCCACGCCCACGCAATGGGGCAGCGTTGCGCGCAGGCCGAAATTCGCGCCTGTCACCGCCGCGATCGTGGTGTTAGGCCCGGGCGTGAACGAACCCACCGCCAGCAGCGTAACCAGTGCAAGGAATTGCGCGGCCGACAGGCCGGTCAGGAAATCTCCGGTCATGGCGGTCAGGCGAAATTGACGACCACGCGCCGGTTGGTGCGGCTTTTTTTCTCGATCTTGGTCACCACCACAGCGCCGATCTCGCTGGTGTTGGCCACATGCGTGCCGCCACAAGGCTGGCGGTCGACACCCGGAATCTCGATGATGCGGATGCTGCTGGTACCGGCCGGCGGCGCGGCGCCGATGGTGCGCACGAGTTCCGGCTGTGCGGCCAGTTCCTGCGGCGTGATCAGCGTAACGCGCACGGCCGTATTGGCGCGGATCAGCGCGTTGAGCTGCTCGGTCAGCACGGCCTTGTCGAGCGTCGATTCGGGCAGGTCGAAATCGATACGTGCCGAATCCGGCGAGATACCGCAGCCCGTCACAGGCACGGGGATCAGCGAGCCCAGCAGGTGCAGGCAGGTGTGCAGGCGCATCAGCCGGTGGCGTCGCTCCCAGTCGATCGTGACCGTGACACGCTCGCCTACGCGCGGCAGCGCCGTGCCTTCCGCGGGGACATGCAGAATGCGGGCGCGGTCGTCGGCGTAGACGGTGTCGGTAATCGACATGGTGCGCCCGTCCTCCAGCGTCAGCGTGGCCGTGTCGCCGGCCTGGCCGCCGCTGCGCGCATAGCAGATGGTCTCGTCGAGTTCGATGCCGGCATCGCTCACTGCCAGCACCGTGGCGCTGCAATGGTCGAGATAGGGATCGTCGTCGAAGCGTTTGCGGGTGACGGTCATCGGTGGGTGTCTCCGTGGTCTTGTTCTTGTTGATGTCGGGTTCTAGCGCAGGGTGCGGATGCCCTGCGGCGTTTCGATTTCGGCGATAAGCACTGGCGGGCCGTCGGCCTGCTCTATCGTGATCAACGGCTCTGCGCCGAGCCACGCCAGGCCCTGGCGCAGCAGTTCGGCATTCGGATGACGGCCGGTGAGCTTGCGCAGCGCCAGATCCTGCCGCGGCAGGATCGCGCCCGGATGCGGGGACACATCCCACTGGATCAGGCTCGGCAGCAGGCCGCCGCCGGCGCTCGCAGCTTCGCCTTGCCACGCGGGCAGGCTGCCGTCTTCCGGCACTGTGATGCGCCAGCGCAGGTCGCCGCGCTGCATCGGAATGACCCGGGCGATCCGGTCGGGATACTGCGCTTGCCAGCGCGACAGGTCGGCGGGCCGCTCGACGCGGGCCGCCCAGTGCAGCAGGCAGGGTCCGGCCTGCAGACGTTCGCGCACGCTGTCGCTATCGAGCCCGAACCAGCGCGGACGTTGCGGCGCCGAGGCATCGGGATCGACAGCAATCACCTCGAGATACATGCCGCCGAACAGGCCCAGCACGCGGTTATGCGTGCCCATGGCCGCATGGGCGCCGCCTCCCTGAGGGGCGATGCCTAGCGCGTCGGCGACGTACTCCGTGCCGGCGTCGAGCGTCTGGGCGGCGATGACGAGGTGATCGAGAGCGAGCTTCATCGTGGCTTGATGGTAGACAAGGTAGTCGGTACAGTACCGGTACAGTTATGCGGATCGTATTCAGTACAGTTGCAGGAGCACCACATGGACGGCAGCCAGCAGCAAGATTCATCGGCCACGCCAGAGCGCAAGGATAGCGGAGGCGGCTTGCAGGATGCCCCGGCGCGTGGCCTGCGGCTGGTCGTGCCGCCAGGCGCGACGGGCAGCACGGAACGCATGCCAGACCCGGTGCCGTCGGCGCAGATGACGCTGGTGGAGCAACTGACCGAATGGGCCCGCATGCGCATCGACGAACGCGTGTTCCGCGCGGGCATGCGCATGCCGTCGATCCGGCAATTGGCGCAGGAGAAGGGGATTTCCCGCTTCACCGTGGTGGAGGCGTACGAACGCCTGGTGGCGCTCGGCTATCTGGAATCGCGTCGCGGCTCGGGCTTTTACGTGCGCGAGCGCGTGGCGCAGGCGTCGGCGGTCCCGGTGGCGCCGGTGGCGGTGGCCGCGCGCAATATCGACGTGACCTGGCTGCTGCGCAGCATGTTCCATACCGCGGAGACCCACAAGGCGCCCGGCCTCGGCTTCCTGCCCAACGAATGGCTCGATGGCGAACTGATTGCCAGTGCGCTGCGCGGGCTCGGCCGCCAGCCCGGCAACCATTTCCTCGCCAGCGGCACGCCACAGGGCTTCCTGCCGCTGCGCCAGCAACTGCGCACGCGGCTCGAGGAACTGGAGATCGGCGCCACGGCGGAACAGATCGTGCTGACGTCGGGCATCACGCAGGCGCTGGACCTGATCGCGCGGCTCTACCTGCGCCCCGGCGACACCGTGCTGGTCGGGGACCCTGCCTGGTTCGTGATGTTCGGCCGCTTTGCCGCGCAGGGTGCGCAGGTGATCGGTGTGCCTTATACGGCCGAGGGCCCCGATCTTGAAGCGCTCGAACGCATCGTCCAGGCGCACCGGCCGCGGCTCTTCGTCATCAACTCGGTGCTGCATAACCCGACAGGTACGTCGCTGTCGGCCGCCAAGGCGTTCCGGCTGCTGCAGATGGCCGAGCAGTACGACTTTCTGATCGTCGAGGACGATATCTACTGCGACCTGTGCCCGCCGGGCCATGCCGCGACGCGGCTTGCCAGCCTCGACCAGCTTCGCCGCGTGATCTACCTGGGCAGCTTCTCCAAGACGCTCGCTGCGAACTTGCGCGTCGGCTTCGTCGCCGCCCATCCGGAGCTGGCTGCGACGCTGACCGACAGCAAACTGCTGGCCGGGCTGGCCACGCCCGAGATCAACGAACGCGTGCTGTACAAGGTGCTGACCGAAGGCCACTACCGCAAGCACGTCGAGCGCGTGCGCGGGCGGCTGGACCGGGCCCGCGACGAGACCCGTCGCGAGCTGGAGCGCCGTGGCCTGCGCCTGTTCCCGGGGCAGCACGCCGGCATGTACCTGTGGGCCGACACCGGTCGTGACACCAACGCCATCGCCACGTCCGGGCACGAGGAAGGCTACCTGTTCGCGCCCGGCAGCCTGTTCTCGCCGTCGCAGATGCCGTCCGGATGGATGCGCTTCAACGTCGCCAGCAGCGGCGATCCGGACATGCTCGATTTCCTGTCCCGGCAGCTCGAACGCCTCTGACAAGCCACTGATTCGGCTCTTACAGGAAAGCGGGGTCTTGAAATCCGCCGGTGCCGGCCCTATTTCGGGAGGCATTGGCGACGCGCCAGACCCCATTCCCTGATTTTCCGGATTCGAAGAGGAGAACCATGTCCGCACCGCACGAAACGATGAGCTTCCAGGCGGAAGTGAAGCAACTGCTGCACCTGATGATCCACTCGCTGTACAGCAACAAGGAAATTTTCCTGCGCGAGCTGGTATCGAATGCTTCGGACGCCACTGACAAGCTGCGCTTCGAGGCGATCGCGAATCCCTCCCTGCTCGAGAACGACGCCGACCTGGCCATCCGCATCGAGGCAGACACCGCTGCCCGCACGCTGAAGATCACCGACAACGGCATCGGCATGAGCCGCGACGAGGCCATCCGCAACCTCGGCACCATCGCCCGTTCAGGTACCAAGGAATTTTTCCAGCAGCTTTCCGGCGACCAGCAGAAGGACGCCGCGCTGATCGGCCAGTTCGGCGTCGGCTTTTACTCTGCCTTTATCGTGGCCGACAAGGTCACCGTCGAGACCCGCCGCGCGGGCGTGGCCGCCGACGAAGCCGTGCGCTGGGAAAGCACCGGCGACGGCGAGTTCACCGTCGACGCCATCACGCGCGCCGAGCGCGGCACCACCATCACGCTGCACATGCGCGAAGGCGAGGACGATTTTCTGTCGGCCTGGCGCCTGAAGAGCATCATCCAGAAGTACTCGGACCACATCTCGCTGCCGATCCGCATGCCCAAGGAAGTGTGGGATGCCGACACCAGCGCCTACAAGCGTACCGACGAGTGGGAGAGCGTCAACCAGGCCAGCGCGCTGTGGACGCGTCCGAAGTCGGACATTACCGACGAGCAGTACATCGCGTTCTACCAGCACATCGCGCACGACAATGAAGCGCCGCTGTCCTGGACGCACAACCGCGTCGAAGGCCGCAGCGAATACACGCAGCTGCTGTACATCCCGGCACGCGCGCCATTCGACCTGTGGGACCGCAACCACAAGCACGGACTCAAGCTCTACGTGAAGCGCGTCTTCATCATGGACGACGCCGAGCAGTTGTTGCCGTCGTACCTGCGCTGGGTCAAGGGCGTGATCGATTCGGCTGACCTGCCGCTGAACGTCTCGCGCGAATTGCTGCAGGAAAGCCGCGACGTCAAGGCGATCCGCGAAGGCAGCACCAAGCGCGTGCTGTCGATGCTCGAATCGCTGGCCGACAGCGAGGAAGAAGCCGAGCGCGCCAAGTACACGACCTTCTGGCAGCAGTTCGGCCAGGCACTCAAGGAAGGGCTGGGCGAAGACAACGCGAATCAGGAACGTATCGCCAAGCTGCTGCGCTTTGCCTCGACGCAGAATGACAACGCCGAGCAGAGCGTATCGCTGGCTGCGTACGTCGGCCGCATGAAGGAAGGCCAGGACAAGATCTACTACGTCACCGCCGACACCTGGGCCGCTGCAAAGAACAGCCCGCACCTCGAAGTGTTCCGCAAGAAGGGCATCGAAGTCCTGCTGCTGACCGACCGCGTCGACGAATGGATGCTGTCGTTCCTGCGCGAGTTCGACGGCAAGGAGCTGGTCTCCGTGGCCCGCGGCGACCTGGACCTCGGCAGCCTCGCTGACGAAGCCGAAAAGGCAGAGCAGGAAAAGGCCGAAACCGAATGGAAGGACGTGGTCGCCCGCGCCAAGACCGTGCTCGAAGGCAAGGCCAAGGACGTGCGCGTGACGCTGCGCCTGACCGCATCGGCATCGTGCCTGGTCTCGGACGAAGGCGATATGAGCGGCTACCTGCAGCGCCTGCTGAAGCAGGCCGGCCAGAAAGCGCCGGACGCCCAGCCGATCCTGGAATTGAACCCCGAGCACGCGCTGGTGAAGAAGCTGCGCGACCTGCCGGAAGGGGACGGCTTCAATGACCGCCTGCTGGTGCTGTTCGACCAGGCACTGCTCGCGGAAGGCGGTATGCTGGATGATCCCGCCGCTTACGTGCAGCGTGTGAACAAGCTGCTGGCCTGAACATAGGCGTGAAGAGAAGGGCCGGGCGACCGGCCCTTTTTTGCTTCTGGCCTGCGTGAAGGAGAAGGATACAACTGAAGTCGATTGACGATGCTGAAGCGCTGCTTTCCTCCTGTAGTCGATGCCGAAACACGGGTGCTGATTCTTGGAAGCCTGCCGGGGGAGGCGTCGCTGGCGCAAGGCCAGTATTACGCGCACAAGCAGAATCAGTTTTGGCGCCTCGTTGGCGATACGATCGGCGAAGCTTTGGTGCAGATGGACTACCCGTTGCGCCTGCAGACACTGCTGGCTCACCACATCGGCCTGTGGGATGTCGTGGCCGAAGCCAAGCGCGAAGGCAGTCTCGACAGCAACATCCGCGATCACGCCGGCAATGACCTGATCGGCCTGATCGATTCGCTGCCGAGCCTTGCCGTGATTGCGTTCAACGGCGGTACCGCCGAGCGTATTGGATTGAAAGCACTGCGCGAGCATGGCGATCGCCATCACATCGTCAGGCTGCCCTCCAGCAGCCCTGCGCACACCAGGTCCTACGGGGAAAAGCTGAGCGCCTGGCAGGCGTTGCAAACGTGGCTGCCTGCCGGGTCGCGCTGACATTCACCCGGCTGCCTATCCCAACTCCGGCTGCGTAGCCGCATAGCTCGGCCGCGCACGCATGATCGCATGAGCGTGCCGGATATTCGGCCGCGTTTCCAGCATCGCCGCGCTTTCGGGGAATCGCCCCAGGTATTCGACGATCGGCGCGAAGAACAGGTCGGCCATCGACAAGGCATTGCCGACCAGAAAATCGCGTCCGCCGTATGCCTGCTCCAGGACATCGAGCTGCTTTTCGATATCGGGCAGTGCCGCATCGATGACCGCGCGATCGGGCTGGCCGTCCTTGCCTTTAGGGAACACATAGTGCAAGACGTAGCGGCGCACCATCGCATCGTAAGCGTGGCAGTTGATCAGGCTGATCCACTGCTCGCAGCGTGCGCGGGCAGTTGGGCCGGTCTGCGGAATCAGGTTCGGGCCACCGAAGACTTCGTTGATGTAGCTCAGGATGGCGCGCGTTTCGTAGAAATCGATCGGGCCGTCGCTGAATGCGGGAATGCGGCCGAACGGGTTGTGGGACAGCAGTTCGTCGCTATGCGGCGGGACCGGCTTGAGCGTGTAGCGCACGCCTTTCTCTTCGAGCGCCAGGCGCACCGTGCGCACGTAGGTGCTGCGCGCATCGCCGTAGACGGTCAGCGTGCCGGCGCTGCCTTCGGCATCCAGATAGTCGCTGAGGTTGTTGAAGACCGATTGCCAGCCGTTGTCGTGCGAATCGCGCGTGGCTGCGTCGGGGAAGCCGGAATGGCGCATATGCAGATGCGTGCCGCCATCCTTGTCGGTCAGCGTGATCTCGATCAGCGTGCGCACGCCGGCCGGTAGTTCGCTGCCTTCCCATTGCCACGTGTACGCCAGGAAGTTGGCACGATCGATGGCCTGATACTCGCCGCCGACGATGTGTTGCTCGCCGTCCTTCGCGCCCATCACAAGCCGGTAGCGGCCCCCCAGGCGCGCGTCGGCGCTGGCTTCCCGCACCTGCATGCCGCGCGGGCAATGCCAGACAGCCAGCGCGGCCTGGTCGGTAAATGCATCGAACACCCGCTCGCGCGGCGCGCGGATCTGGCGGGTCATCTCCAGATGAAACGTTGCGGCTTGGGTCATGACTTGGTCCCCTTTTTTCGATGGGTAACAGCGGTCTCGGATTCCGTTTGCTCGACGAAGGCCACCAGCCTGTCGAGATTGCCTTCCCAAAGCTGGCGATAGGTCTCCAGCCAGCCATGCGCATCGCGCAATGCGCCGGGGCGCAGATGGCAGATGCGCCAGCGTGCGTTGATTTCCCGCTCGATCAGCCCGGCATCGGCCAGCACCCGCAGATGACGGGAGATGGCCGGGGCGGAGATGTCGAACGGCCGCGCCAGTTCGCTGACCGGAGCGTCGCTCTCCGACAACCGCGCAAGAATCGCGCGTCGCGTCGGGTCGGCCAGGGCGGCGAAGATGGTGGAGAGCGGGTCGTCTGCGTTTGGCATGATGTCATTTAACGCATTGGTTAAATGAAGGTCAAGGGCTGTTACATCTGGTGGTTCGTGGAGGCGGTGAACTACGCCGAACTGTCGGGAAGCGAACAGAGCGCATGCCACGAGACGAGTAGGTTGGCCAGCGTTGCCGGTGACGCGCTGTACCGGCAAGGCCTGACACGGGGCGATGCTTCCACGAGGCGAACCATGAAATGCATCCATAGCGGTTCCACCATCCTGCGGATGGTGTTCCTGGGACTCGCGCTGCAGTCTGGCGCTGCGTTGGCTCAACAGTCGCTGGACCAACTGGCTGGCGCGTGGACCTATGTCTCAGTCGATACCGTCCGCTCAGACGGAAGCCGCACGCCAATGTACGGGCCCAACCCCCATGGTCTCGTGATCTTTGACGGTCGTGGTCACTACGCGCTGGTCAATGCGCGCGGCGACCTGCCAAAGTACGCATCTAACGATCGAATGAAAGGCAGTGCGGAAGAGTATCGCGCCGTCGCGCAAGGTTCGATCGCGCACTTTGGTACGTATGTCGTCAACGAGGCCGACAAGACCATCACCTTTCGCATCGACTCTAGTACTTTTCCGAACTGGAACGGTGTCGAGCAACGAAGACCGTTCGTCCTTTCGGGAGATGAATTGCGGTGGACCACGCCGGCCGCTTCTGGCGGCGGTTCGGGTGAGGTGGTGTTGAAGCGCGCCAGATGATGATGAAGAGAGGCACCACGGCATTGCTGTAGTGGAACGCCACGGCACTTCCTGTACGATGACGGCTCGCCCCACAGTTCCGGGCCGCCTGCCGCCCGGCCCGCCATCTGCAGTTTTACCGGGGGAAGTGCCATGCCGCATTCGGACTGGACCCACGAAGCGATCCACAGGATCGAGGCCGATTTCAACCGGTCTTCCGATACCCACCTGATTCCGCTGGACCTGCCGGGCTATCCGGATATCCGTTTCTACTTCAAGGACGAATCGAGCCACCCGACCGGCAGCCTCAAGCACCGGCTGGCGCGTTCGCTGTTCCTTTACGCGTTGTGCAACGGATGGCTGCACGCAGGCAGCACAGTGGTGGAGGCTTCCAGCGGCTCGACCGCGATTTCGGAAGCGTATTTCGCGCGCCTGCTCGGACTGCCATTCGTGGCGGTGATCCCTGCCGGCACCTCGCGCGCGAAGGTGGAGGCGATCGAGTTCTACGGCGGGCGCTGCCACTTCGTCGCCAATCCGTCGGAGATCTACACCGAGTCACACCGCATCGCGCGCGAATCGGGCGGGCACTTCATGGACCAGTTCACTTACGCCGAACGCGCGACGGACTGGCGGGCCAACAACAATATTGCCGAGTCCATCTTCAAGCAGATGGCACAGGAGGCGCACCCCGTGCCCGCATGGATCGTGGCCAGCGGGGGCACGGGCGGCACGGTAGCGACGCTCGGCCGCTACGTGGCGTACCGGCGGCATCAGACGCGCATCCTGTGCGCCGATCCGGAGAACTCGGTGTTCTTCGACCATTTCCAGGGTTGCCTGGAAGGCCAGCCGGACCTGGCGCTGACGCTTGATACGGGCTCTCGCATCGAAGGCATTGGCCGCCCGCGCGTGGAGCGCTCCTTTATCCCGACGTGCGTCGACGCGATGCTCAAGGTGCCCGACGCGCTCTCGTTTGCGGCCATGCGCTATCTGGCGCAACGCTTCGGGCGGCGCGTAGGCGGATCGACCGGTACCAACTTTGTCGGCGTGCTGTACCTCGCGCAACGCATGCGCGCGGCGGGGCAGGCCGGCGCGATCGTCACGCTGCTTTGCGACAGCGGCGAGCGGTACGCGACGACGTATTACGACGATGACTGGTACCAGGAGCAGCGCATTGCCGTGGATGTCGCGGATGCGCTGATCGGGCGTGCGGTCAAGGGCGAGCCGGTGCTGACTCCGCACGCGGTGGCCGGGCTGGCAGAGGCCGGTTCCGGCATTCCCGGCAGCGCGGGACAATGATCGCGCGCGTTTCTGTCACAATCGCGGCTTTCCTGCGCTGGCTGCGTCCAGCCCGCCCGAACAAGCAAGACATGACCCTACTGAAACGCAAATCGATCGAGGCCGTCGCCTCGCGCCGCCCCGCGCGCGGCACCCGGACTCGTGGCGAACGCCCGGCCAAGGAAGAAAAGCGCATGACGCCGCGCTTTGCCCCCGTCACGTTTTCCGAGATGGATGGCGTGCGTTACCTGCACTTCGGCACCGAATGGGTCCAGGGTGCGATGCGCCTGCGCAAGCCCGATGCCATCGAACTCGAATACGCGCAGCAGATGATGGCCTGGCTGCTGTTCCTGTCGCCATCGGCGCCGGACTTCCACGTCGTGCAGCTCGGACTCGGGGCGGCGGCGCTGACCAAGTTCTCCCACCGGCATTTCGCGCGGGCACGCGTGACCGCGGTCGAGCTGAACCCGGCGGTGATCGTTGCCGGCCGCAGCATGTTCGGCCTGCGCGAGGACGATGCGCGCCTTAGCGTGCGCGAGCAGGACGCGTGGGATTACGTGATGGATGCCGCGAGCACGGCTTCGGTCGATGCTCTGCAGGTGGACCTGTACGACGCCACGGCACGCGGCCCGGTGCTGGACACCACGGCCTTCTATCGCGCCTGCCGCCGCACACTGAAGGCGCCGGGCGTGATGACTATCAACCTGTTCGGCGATCACGACAGCTTCCCGAAGAACATCGAACGCATCTGCGATGCCTTCGACAACCGCGTGCTGGTGTTCCCCGAGGTGCACGACGGCAACGTCATCGCGCTCGCGTTCAACGGCCCGGCGATCGATGTGTCGTGGGAAACGCTGGAAGCGCGCGCCGACGTGGTAGAGACAAACACCAAGCTGCCGGCGCGTGACTGGGTGAAGAAGCTGCGTGCCGCCAATGCGCGGCAGGAAGAAAAGCTGGTGATCTGATCGGTCCGCTGCCCGGAGCCAGGCTCCGGGCTCGCGGCCGTTACTGCTTGTGGAAGAACTGCGCCAGCGACCATTCGTCGGTGCGCGCCTCGTACTTCAGGCCGGTCTTCATCGCCCACATCGCGAGCTGGCTATGCGACGGGATGACCGCATGGTCGTCCAGCGCGAACTTCGCGGCGGCCTTGGCGTTATCCTCGCGCGCCTTGTCGCTGCTGACGGTGGTCAGTGATTTCTCGATCAGCTTGTCCAACTGCGGATTGCTGTACTTGCCCCAGTTCCACGTACCGTAGCCGGTCTTGGGGTCAGGCGTGCCGGCGATCGAGCGCAGCGCCACGTCGGCGGCGGCGGAACCCCATCCCAGCATCTCGAACGAGAAATCGCCCTGGCGCGCGCGCGTGAAGTACGCGGCCACGGGCAAGGTTTCCACCTTGGTCTGGATGCCTACGCGCGTTAGCATGCTCGCGGTAGCCTGCGCCACGGCGGCATCGTTCAGGTAGCGGTTGTTGGTTGCGTGCAGCGTCAGCCCGAAACCGTTCGGATAGCCGGCGGCGGCGAGCAGTTTCTTCGCGCCTTCCGGATCGTAGGCGTCGGGTTTGGTGCCGGGGTGCCCGAAGATCTGCGGCGACACCAGCGAAGAGGCCGGCACCGCAAGGCCTTCCATGATGCGGCTGACGATCGCGTCGCGGTTGAGGGCCTTGGAGATTGCCGCGCGTACGCGTGCATCCTTGAACGGGTTCTTGCCCAGCGGCTTGCCGGCCTTGTCGGTGACGTAGGGCGGGTTGTCGCGCGACTGGTCCATCTGCCAGAAGATCGTGCGCCATGACACGGTCTGCTCGATGCGGAATTTCGGGTTCTGCTTGAGCTTGGCCACGTCGGCGGCGGGCACGCTTTCGATCACGTCGACATCGCCGGCGAGCAGGGCGGAGGTGCGGGCGCCGTTGTCGGTGATGATGCGGAAGATGGCTCGATCCCACTCAGGCTTGGCGCCCCAGTAGTCGGGATTGCGCGCCATCACAATTTCCTGGCCGCGGGCGAAGCGCACGAACTTGAACGGGCCAGTGCCGATCATGGCCTTGCCGGAATCGAAATCGGCCTGCGTAAGCGTCGCGGCGACCTTCTTCGGCATGATCGGCACGCTGTTCAGGTCATTGGCCAGGTTGGCATAGTTGGCCACGTTCATGGTCAGCCGCACCGTGAGCGCGTCGGGCGTGTCGATGCGCGCGATCGGCTTGGTGTAGCTCGTGAACGAGCCGGGGCTGTTGGTCAGCTTCTCGGGCCGCTCGAGCGATGCCTTGACGTCCGCGCTCGTAAACGGCGAGCCGTCGTGCCATTTGACGTTCGGCCGCAGCTTGATTTCCCACGTGGTCGGGTTGACGGGCTTCCACGACAGCGCGAGCCCCGGGATATAGCGTGCATTCTTGTCCATGAACACGAGCGACTCGAAGATATGCAGCGCGATGGCATTGTTCGGCCCGGCATTGTTCCAGTGCGGGTCCATGGAGGTGACATCGGCCGCCAGGCCGACGCGCAGGTCTTCGGCGTATGCGCTGCCAACCGGCGACAACGCGAACAAGGCGCCGCACAGCAGTGCGGTGCGGGCGACTCCGGAAACGATGGACGGGCGGCGGGAATTCATGGCGCTAGGCTCCTCATGCTGGCCCGGGCGGCCGCGGGCGAGGAGGGCGCGCGGCCATGGGCTGTTCTCAAGCGGTTGTCAGGCAATTTGCCCGCATTGTGCCGGCAAAACGACATCCCTGCAGGCTTTCCGATCAGATGCGGTTGATTGGCGCCGGTAAAATGGCGGCCATGTTTGCCAATTCCCCCACCATTGTCTCGGCGCAGTCCGACATCCACGAACATCTCGCGGCGCGTGTGACGCGCCATCTTGCCGAGCCGTTCCGCAAGCCGATCGGCGAGGTGAGCCGGCGTGCGCTGGACGAGGCGCTGGCGCGCTGGCGGCAAGCCGGCAACGTGCCGCTGATCCTCGACGCAGGCTGCGGCGTGGGCGAAAGCACGCTGCGCCTGGCCACGGCCTTCCCGGACCATTTCGTGATTGGCGTGGATCAGTCGGAAAAGCGCCTTGGCGCCGGCAAGGACTGGTGGGGTGACGCGCCGATACCGGGCAACTTCTGCTGGGCGCGGGCCGATCTGGTCGATGTGTGGCGCGTGTTGCAGGAGTATGGCGTGCCGGTGGCGCGGCACTATGTGCTCTATCCCAATCCCTGGCCGAAAATCGGCCACCTGGGTCGGCGTTGGCAAGGGCATGCGGTCTTTCCCGCGCTGGCGGCCTGTGGCGATTATCTCGAGTGCCGCAGCAACTGGAAGGTCTATGTCGACGAATTCGTAACGGCGCTGGGCATGCTGGGCCGGCCGTCGGTGACCGAGGCGTGGCAGCCTGAAACCGCCATGACGCCGTTCGAGCGCAAGTATGCGGCTTCAGGGCATGGCCTCTGGCGCTGCGTAGCCCAGCGGTAAGCGGAAAGCACAACGGCCCGCAGTGCGGGCCGTTGCATGGGGCTGAAGCGGCGCCGTGGCGCCGTTCCGCGTCAGTGGAACAGCGGCTGCTGTGTCGGCGCATCTTCGGGCAGCTCGGCGTGAACGATCTCGCCGTTGCGGTCCGCATAGAGCGGCGTGCCGCAGTCTTCGCAGTACTCGGGATCGAACAGTGCGGCGTGGCGGAAGATGTCTTCGACGCCGGCATTGCGCAGTTCCTCGCAGATCTGTTCGAGCGGGTTGCCCTTTTCGTCGGCATCGACTTCGCCGGCTTCGCGGCCGTAGACGGGCCAGACGATGCCGTAGATCACATCCTTCTCGCCGCGCATCGTGAAGCCGACACGGTACTCTTCCACCACTTCCTCGCCGAACGCCGCGACAACGGCCGCCAGCTGGCCGGCGGGAACGTCGAGCGTGCCGCTCAGGTAATTCACGGCCGCGCGCACGGTCAGCGGGCGGATGCTCTTGTCGGACTCGCGGCAGGACAGGAAGAACGCATCCGGCAGCAGCAGCTCGAACTCGCAGCCCGGTAGCAGCAGCGCCACGGTGGCCTGCACCTGGCTGCGCCACTGCTCGAGGCAGGTGGAGCGCTCGGCATGATGCTCCTTGGCATCTTCCTGCCAGCGGAACAGCGCCTGTTCGTGCGGAGCGACGACCACCGCCAGCAGGTAGCGGGGATCAGCCAGGATCGGTGCGGTCTCAGGCAGGTCGCGCAGGTCGACCTTCGGCACGGTACCGCTCAGGGCGGCAGCCGCGAGCTTGTGTGTCAGCGCGAACGTGTCGCTGTGCGTGCGCGGCAGCTGGTCGATGCTGTACAGGTACGGCGACAGCGCGACCTTGGTGCCGGTGGCCAGCACATGCGCCTGCAGGTGCACAGCCAACGTCTGCGCGAGGTCCGGCTTCAGCGAGCCGGACGGAATCGCGTAACGTGTATGCGCGAGGATGGGGGCAGCCACCAGCAGGGCGTCATAGCGCACGCCGTCGACTTCCACCATGGCGGATTCGGCCAGCGTCTCGGCCTGTTCGGCCAGCACGTCCGAGGCATCCGCATTGTGCTTGAACAGGTGTTCGAGCGCCGCGTCAAGCGCGGTCTGGCTGCCGTTCTTCAGCAGCCGGCCCAGGCGTTGCGAGAGCCGCCGTTCCCAGTATGCGTCCTCCATGCGGCTGCCCGATGCGTCAAGGGCGAGCGCATCGGCCACCAGTCGCTCGGCATCGGGCGAAAGACGCGGGGAAGCCTTGGGGCGAAAACCTGCCATAGAGTGAAATTATCCGTTTTTGCGTAAAACGGTATTCTACTCGCTGCGTCGACAGGAATGATGCCAGCCCGATACCGCCGGCACCTCCTGCAAACGATCTTACTTTTGCGAGGGCGCGGCCGGGGCGTGGGTTTCGGTGCCGTGCTGCTCGCCGCCCATCGATACGTCGCCGCCGCCCTTGCTGAGCAGGTAGAAGGCAGCGCCGGCGACGACAACGAATGCGATGATGATCTTGACCATGGTGTCTCCTGTCATGATGGGTGGGGAAGCGATGGTCGTACCACCGTCCCGCGGGCGCTGAGCGCCGTTCTTGTGAGGGACAGTGTGGCAGCCCCGGCTTGCGTGGAACTTACATGCCGGCGATGGCGCCAGGTGATGGGAGGGGCGCTTCGGAACCAACGAAAACCGCCCGCCGCGCCCGGCGCGTAGGCCGGGCATGGCGGGCGGCGTGGTGCTGCCTCAGCCGGTTCAGGCGGCCAGCAGCTGGCGCAGCACGAACGGCAGGATGCCGCCGTGGTTGTAGTAATCGACTTCGATCGGCGTGTCGATGCGCAGCAGCACCGGCACGCGCTGCACGTCGCCATTGGCACGGTTGATCACCAGCACCAGGTCCTGCTGCGGCCTGAGATCCCCCTCGATGCCCTCGATGTCGAAGGTCTCGTTGCCCGTGATGCCCAGCGTCTGCGCGCTGTCGGTGCCCTTGAACTGCAGCGGCAGCACGCCCATGCCGACCAGGTTGGAACGGTGGATGCGCTCGAAGCTGCGCGCGATCACGGCCTTCACGCCCAGCAGCTGCGTACCCTTGGCCGCCCAGTCGCGCGACGAGCCGGTGCCGTATTCCTCGCCGCCGAACACCATCGTCGGCGTGCCTTCGGCGATGTACTTCATGGCGGCGTCGTAGATCGACATTTCCTCGCCGGTCGGCTGGTGGATCGTCAGGCCGCCTTCGACGCGCGAGCCGTCGGCCTTGGGCGGGATCATCAGGTTCTTGATGCGCACGTTGGCGAACGTGCCGCGCATCATCACCTCATGGTTGCCGCGGCGCGAACCGTAGCTGTTGAAGTCCGCCTTGAGCACGCCATGCGACAGCAGGTACTTGCCGGCAGGGGAGGTGTCCTTGATCGAACCGGCCGGGGAGATGTGGTCGGTCGTCACGGAATCGCCGAAGACGCCGAGCGCGCGTGCGCCGCGCACGCTCGCAGTGGCGCCGGACGGCTCCATGCTGAAGTCCTGGAAGAACGGCGGCTCGGCGATGTAGGTCGACGCGGGCCAGTCGTAGACCTGGCCCTTGGTGCCCTTGATCGCGCCCCACAGCTTGCTCGGCTTCTTGACCTGCTCGTAGTTGCCCTTGAACGTCTTGGCGTCCATCGCGAACTTCATCAGCGCGTGGATTTCCTCCGAGCTCGGCCAGATGTCGCCGAGCCAGATGTCCTTGCCGCCCTTGCCCTTGCCGACCGGCTCGGTCATCAGGTCGCGCGTGACATTGCCTGCGATGGCGTAGGCCACCACCAGCGGCGGCGAAGCCAGGAAGTTGGCACGGATATTCGGATGGATGCGGGCCTCGAAATTGCGGTTGCCCGACAGCACGGCGGCCGCGACCAGGTCGTTCGTGACGATGGCCTCGTTCAGTTCCGGCGTCAGGTCGCCCGCGTTGCCGATGCACGTGGTGCAGCCGTAGGCGGTCACGCCGAAGCCAAGCTTTTCGAGGTACGGCAGCAGGCCGGCGGCCGTCAGGTACTCGGTCACCACGCGGCTTCCGGGCGCCAGCGACGTCTTGATGTGCGGCGCCACCGTCAGCCCGGCTTCCACGGCCTTCTTGGCCAGCAAGCCGGCGCCAAGCAGCACGCTCGGATTGGACGTGTTGGTGCAGGACGTGATGGCGGCGATCAGCACGTCGCCGTTCTTGACGTCGATGCCGTCCGTGGTCTGGTAGGTGCGATCGAGTTCGGCCGGCTCCTTGTTGAAGCCGTTCTCGGCCACGGGCTTGCTGAACAGCGAGCTGAACGTGCTCTTGACGTTGCCGATCTCGATGCGGTCCTGCGGACGCTTCGGGCCTGCCAGCGACGGCGCGACGGTGCCGAGGTCCAGCTTGACCACATTGCTGTAGTCGATCTCGCCGGACTTGGGGATACCGAACATGTTTTGCGCTCGGAAATAGCCTTCGAACGCGGCGATTTCCTCTTCCGTGCGGCCGGTGCCCTTGAAGTAATCGATGGTCTTCTCGTCCACCGGGAAGAAGCCCATGGTGGCGCCGTACTCGGGCGCCATGTTGCCGATCGTGGCGCGGTCCGGCAGCGCCAGGCTGGCCGTGCCTTCGCCGAAGAACTCGACGAACTTGCCGACGACCTTTTCCTTGCGCAGCATCTCGGTGATGGTCAGCACGAGGTCGGTCGCAGTCACGCCCTCGCGCAGGCGGCCGGTCAGTTCCACGCCCACCACGTCCGGCGTCAGGAAGTACACCGGCTGGCCCAGCATGCCGGCTTCCGCTTCAATGCCGCCAACGCCCCAGCCCACCACGCCGATGCCGTTGATCATGGTGGTGTGGCTATCGGTGCCGACCAGGGTGTCGGGGTAGTACACGCCGTCCTTCTTATGGACGCCGCGCGCGAGATATTCGAGATTGACCTGGTGCACGATGCCGAAGCCCGGCTGCACCACGCCAAAGGTGTCAAACGCCTGCATGCCCCACTTCATGAACTGGTATCGCTCGTTGTTGCGCTGGAATTCCAGTTGCATGTTCAGGTCGAGCGCCTTCTTTTCGCGGAAGTGGTCGACCTGGACCGAGTGATCGACGACCAGGTCCACTGGCACCAGCGGCTCGATCTGCTTGGGGTTCTTGCCCATCTTCTCGGCCACGTTACGCATGGCGGCGAGGTCGGCCAGCAGCGGCACGCCGGTAAAGTCCTGCAGCACGACACGCGCCACCACGAACGGAATCTCGTCGACGCGTTCCGCGTTCGGCTTCCAGTTGGCAAGCTGGCGGACATGTTCCTCGGTGACCTTCTTGCCGTCGCAATTGCGCAGCACCGATTCGAGCACCACGCGGATCGACACCGGCAGGCGTTCGATCGCCACGTTCAGCTCCTCGCCCAGTTGGGGGAGGGAATAGAACTGGCCGTTGCCTGAAGAGCCGATCTTGAATTCTTTTAGCGTCTTATTGAGGTTGTAGGGCATTGCCATACTCCGATCGAGGAACCTAGCGAGGAATGATGCAGTGGCGTTGACTCGGACCTGACCCCTTGGTGCGCCGCCACGGCGATCACCGCGGTCCGATGTCGGCTGCGCACCGATACTCTAACTGCCGCGCTCACGGGTCGCCAGCGCCGGGCCGGCGAACGCCGTGTTCGCGCCATGACCGCCATGCCGGCAACCATTCCCCGCCGGCATGGCAAGCCGGGTCCGGCCCGAACCTCGAGGAGGCTGGGCCGGGAAACTGCGGGATTTACTGCTTCGGTGCCGCCGACTGCTGCGTGGCGTCGGATTGCGGTTGCTGCTGCGGCGTGGCCAGCAGGGGCGAGGCCACCGGCGCACGCAGGCCGCCGGCTTGCGTCGGCGCGGCGCCGCCGGCCTGCATCTCGGCGTTCTGGCATTCGTCGGCCAGGCGCTGGCCCAGGTTCTTGTTGAACAACATGGCCTTGCTCGGGATCACCACCAGGTCCAGGCCGGAGCGGGCGTCGAAGTAGCGGTCAGCGCCGGTCACGGTGGACTGGCGCGGCAGCTTGTAGTCGCGGCCTTGCCAGTGCACGGTCAGCACTTCATCGCGCAGCATGTTGCCGGAGATGTACAGGACGTTGCCGAGTTCGCACTGCCACTTCTCGCCCGTCGGCGTGGAGGCGGTCTCGGCAGCCGGGGCTGCCTTGCTCTTCTTGGCGGTCGCCTTCTTGGTGGTCGTCTTCTTGGCCGGTTCCTGGGCCATCACGGTGCCGACGGTACCAAGGGTGAACGCGCCGATGCACGCAGCGAGGATGAGCTTTTTCATGGGAATAACCTTTCAGGGTCTGTGTCTTTATGGTCTGGCAAGCCCCGGAGAGTCCGGAGCCTGGGCAAGATTCCGCCGCTATTCTCTACGATTTGCGGAGTAGGGCAAGCAGCCTGTCCTTTCGTTACATAATCCGGACGATACTGCGCGAATGTGGCGGAGGCGCGCTTCACATGCCGCGCCTCAGGTGCCTGGGCCTCACATGCCAATCACTTGCGCTTGCCGATCGGTACGAACTTCAGATCTTCGGGGCCCGTATAGTTGGCGCTCGGGCGGATGATCTTGTTGTCGATGCGCTGCTCGATGATATGCGCAGCCCAGCCCGAAGTGCGAGCGATCACGAACAGCGGCGTGAACATTGCGGTCGGCACGCCCATCATGTGGTAGCTCACGGCGCTGAACCAGTCCAGGTTCGGGAACATCTTCTTGATGTCCCACATCACCGTTTCCAGGCGTTCGGCGATGTCGAACATCTTCATCGAGCCGGCGTCCTTCGACAGGTTGCGCGCGGTTTCCTTGATCACCTGGTTGCGCGGGTCGGCAATGGTGTACACCGGATGGCCGAAGCCGATCACGACTTCCTTGTTCTCGACGCGGCGGGCGATGTCGGCCTGCGCTTCGTCCGGGCTGTCGTAGCGCTTCTGGATCTCGAAGGCCACTTCATTGGCCCCGCCGTGCTTCGGGCCGCGCAGCGCGCCGATCGCGCCGCAGATGGCCGAGTACATGTCCGAGCCCGTGCCGGCGATCACGCGGCCGGTGAAGGTCGATGCGTTGAACTCGTGCTCGGCGTACAGGATCATCGAGGTGTGCATGGCGCGTTCCCACAGCTTTGACGGTTTTTCGCCATGCAGCAGATGCAGGAAGTGGGCGCCGATCGAGTCGTCGTCGGTTTCCACTTCGATGCGGCGACCGTTGTGGCTGTAGTGGTACCAGTACAGCAGCATCGAGCCCAGGCTGGCCATCAGGCGGTCGGCAATGTCGCGAGCGCCCGGGGCGTTGTGGTCGTCCTTCTCCGGCAGCACGGTGCCCAGTACCGACACGCCGGTGCGCATCACGTCCATCGGGTGGGCCGAGGCAGGCACCCATTCCAGCGCGGCCTTGACGTTGGCGGGCAGGCCGCGCAGTGACTTCAGCTTGGTCTTGTAGGCGGCCAGTTCGGCCCTGTTCGGCAGCTTGCCATGGACCAGCAGGTGGGCGATTTCCTCGAACTCGCATGCATCGGCCACGTCCAGGATGTCATAGCCGCGGTAGTGCAGGTCGTTGCCGGTACGGCCGACGGTACATAGCGCGGTATTACCGGCGGTCACGCCCGAAAGGGCAACGGACTTCTTGGGCTTCGGTCCCGCCGATTGCGGAGCGTCTGCCGGGGTGGTGTGATTGGCTGCGGACATCCTGTTCTCCTTTGGAATCGGTCTATGCCGGATGCTTGTTGTGCGCGTGCAGGGCGGGCCGCGGACTAGTCGAAGAACAACTCGGCCACGTTCTTCGGCAGCGGCGTGCCGGTGGCGTGAGCGCGTTGCAGCAGCGACCAGTAGTAACGGTAGCTGGCACGGTCATGCAGTTGGCCGTCGTGCCGGATCGGGGCCCAATTGTTTTCATGGGCGGCCAGCAGAATCTGGCTGGCCGCGCCGATTTCCTCGATGCCGGGTCGGAACGCGGCGACGATCGGCTCGATCTGTCCCGGGTGGATGCTCCACTTGCGCAGGTATCCGAACTCGCTGCGCGCGCGGTGCGCATCATCGCCCGCGCGCTGGGGCACCTGGACGTCGGTGCTGACGTTATGCGAAGGCACCTTGCCGTGGCGGTGGCACGCTGCGGAGATCTCCAGCATCGCGCGGCGGACCAGGGGATGTTCGAACTGCTGCGGCGAGCGCATGGCCTCGCCGGGAATGGCGCCATGGTGGGCCGACACGAAGTCCATCAGCCCAAAGCTCAGGCATTCCACCTGCACCAGCGAAGCGATGTCGAATGCCTGCTCTAGCGCCGCGTGCGTCTCGATCAGCACATGGATTGGGATGTGACGGGCAATGCCTGCCGCGCGGGCTGCCTGGTTGACGTGGTCGGTCACGCGCGCCACTTCGACGACGTCGGTCACCTTGGGCACGACCACGTAGGCCAGCCGGGTACCTGCCGCGCGCACCAGCACGTCGACATCCTGCTTCCAGCACGAATGGGCCGGGTCATGGATGCGTACGCCCACACGGTTGTGGGCGTTGAGCGGACCGTTGATCAGGCTTGCGCACAGTTCGGCGTGTTCGCGTTCCAGGCCGACGGCGGCACCGTCCTCGCAATCGAACGTGATGTCGAAAACGGGGCCAAGCTCTTGCTGCAGGGCCAGCGACTTGAGCATCAGCTTTTCGCTGCCCGCGTAGTGGTCACACACCGGCAACTGGATGGGGATGGCTTCGCCCTGGAACAAGACCTCGGAGGGATGCACTTGGATTTCAGTGGGGAAAGGTTGTGGGATGGGCCGAAACAGTCGAGGGTAGGGGCCCAATACAAAAAAACCGGAGCCCGCGCCGATTCGTGAATCGTTGCGGTGCTCCGGTTTCCTATGCGGACAGGGTCCGAGGATCAGCCGAGCAGGTGCTGCACGCCGGCCTTCTCTTCTTCCAGTTCGTTCAAGGTGATGTTGATCTTTTCCTGGCTGTAGGCGTCGATCTCCAGACCCTTGACGATTTCGTACTTGCCGTTGGCGCAGGTCACGGGGTAGCCGAACATGGTGTCGGCCGGGATGCCGTACTCGCCGTTCGACGGGATGCCCATGGTGACGACCTTGCCGTTGGTACCCAGCACCCAATCATGCACGTGGTCGATGGCGGCGTTGGCAGCCGAGGCAGCCGACGACAGGCCACGCGCTTCGATGATGGCGGCGCCGCGCTTGCCAACGGTCGGCAGGAACACGTCGTTGTTCCACACCGGATCGTTGATCATGTCCTTGACGCTCTTGCCGTCGACAGTCGCGTAGCGATAGTCGGCGTACATGGTCGGGCTGTGGTTGCCCCACACGAACATCTTCTCGATCGAGGCCACCGGCTTGCCGGTCTTGGCGGCGATCTGCGACAGGGCACGGTTGTGGTCCAGGCGCAGCATGGCGGTGAAGTTTTCGCGCGGCAGGCTCGGTGCCGACTTCATGGCGATGTAGGCGTTGGTGTTGGCCGGGTTGCCGACCACCAGCACCTTGACGTTGCGGCTGGCGACTTCGTCGAGTGCCTTGCCCTGCACCGTGAAGATCTGGGCGTTGGCTTCGAGCAGGTCCTTGCGTTCCATGCCCTTGCTGCGCGGACGGGCGCCCACCAGCAGGGCAACGTCGGCGTCCTTGAACGCAACCTTCGGATCATCGGTGATGACCACGCCGGCCAGCAGCGGGAAGGCGCAGTCTTCCAGTTCCATCACCACGCCCTTGACGGCCGCCTGGGCCTGGGGCAGGTCGAGCAGTTGGAGGATGACCGGCTGGTCTTTGCCCAGCATGTCGCCGTTGGCGATGCGGAACAGCAGGGAGTAGCCGATCTGGCCAGCGGCGCCGGTCACTGCGACGCGCATTGGGGCTTTAGCCATGAGTAAATCTCCAAACGAATAGATGGGGGAAACCGGTGGGTGGCGTGCCGCGTAGGGGGAGGCTCGTCACCACGTGCTGGTTGTCGCCACAGCGGGGAGCGGCACTCTGCCGGAACCAGGTGGCAAAGCCACTGGGGGAACCGGTGAGGGTAGCCACAACGGGTCATGGTGAAGCAACGAAGCGTAAGTCTACTGCGAAGCGGGGCGCATTAGCCAGATTGAGCGGCTGTCATGTCTGTGTCACGCGCGCCGCTGGCGTGGACCAGCGCGAGTGTAGGCCGGGGCTCCCCCTCATGTCAATTCATATGTCTTATATAAGACATAAGACGTTTAACGTCAGGCTGGACGGGCTTCGCCGTTTTGTGGTGAAATCCGGCTATGTCCTCCCTGCCTACGTCCCTGACCGGCGCTGCCCTACCCGGAGCGCAGGATTCTGCCGCCGCCACCTCCGGCGCCGGGGCGCAGCCGTCGTCTTCCTCATCGTCTTCCCAGCAGCCGCCTTCCACCGCTGTCCACGCCGTGCCGTCGCCGACTTTCAGTCCGCTTTACCAGCAGATCAAGGCCCTGATCACGCGCAGCCTGCAATCGGGCGAGTGGAAACCGGGTGACATGATACCCAGCGAAATGGAGCTGGCATCGCGCTACAAGGTCAGCCAGGGCACCGTGCGCAAGGCCATCGATGAACTGGCGGCCGAAAACCTGGTGGCGCGGCGGCAAGGCAAGGGTACCTTCGTCACCACCCACCACGAAGACGTGGTCAAGTTCCGCTTCCTGCGGCTGGTGCCGGACGAAGGCGAACCGCATTATGGCGCCAGCCACGTGCTCGAATGCAAGCGGCTGCGCGCGCCCGCCGAGATCGCTCGGCTGCTCGATATCCGCACCGGCGACAGCGTCGTGCAGATTCGCCGCGTGCTGACATTTTCGGGCGAGTCGACCGTGCTGGACGAGATCTGGCTGCTCGGCGCCAACTTCAAGGGGCTCACGGCAGAGAAGCTGACTGAGTGGAAGGGCCCCATGTACGCATTGTTCGAGGCCGAATTCGGTACCCGCATGATTCGGGCCTCTGAGAAGATTCGCGCGGTGGCTGCCGACGAGACGGCGGCCGCCCTGCTTTCCGTCCCGGTCGGGTCACCGCTGCTGTCAGTCGAGCGTGTGTCGTACACGTATGGCGACCGTCCGGTCGAAGTGCGGCGCGGCCTGTATGTGACGACGCGCCACTATTACCAGAACGACCTGAGCTGAATGCCGCCGGGATTATTGCGGCAATTGTCATGATCGCGGTAGCTGTTGCGTGGCAGGGGTGGATTTGGCGCATCGCGACGCGCCGTGTGCGATTGTCGCGCGCCGGCTGTCCGGGCCTGATAGCTGAAAATTATTGGTGCGGCGCGCAACAAAGGCGCTAAAATCTCATGGATTTGCCCCAATGCATTCTTTTGCATGCAGGGCAATGGCAGTTTCGTTTTTTGTTTACCGCAAAATGGGGTCTCGCATGGCTGAAGCCGTCAACAAAGCCAGGCCGGAGTTCCGGAATATCGGTATC
Source organism: Cupriavidus pinatubonensis (assembly GCF_019602855.1). Lineage (GTDB taxonomy): Bacteria > Pseudomonadota > Gammaproteobacteria > Burkholderiales > Burkholderiaceae > Cupriavidus > Cupriavidus pinatubonensis. Next base: position 2,673,612 of record NZ_CP080767.1, on the reverse strand, counting down.
TCGCAGATCGCGAAATACCGGTTGCCCTGGGCCGGCAAGGTGTCCATCCTGCATCGCGTGAGCGGCGCAATGATGTTCCTTCTTCTTCCCTTTGTTCTGTACCTGTTTGAGCAGAGCATTACCTCCGAACTGAGCTTCGCAAAGTTCTCGGCCCTGTTGTCCGGTGGCTTCGTCAAGCTGGTTGTGCTGGCCCTGATCTGGGGTTATCTGCATCACTTCTGCGCTGGTATCCGCTTCCTGCTGCTGGACGTGCACGTCGGCGTTTCCAAGCCCGCTTCGGCTAAGTCTGCCATCAGCGTGCTGGTTGTCAGCCTGCTGCTTACCCTGATTTTCGGCCTGAAGCTGTTCGGCCTGTTCTGAGGAGAATCAAGGTGGCAAACAATAATATCGGTCCCAAGCGTCTTGTCGTCGGTGCCCACTACGGCCTGAAAGACTGGCTCGCGCAACGCGTCACGGCTGTGATCATGGTGGTGTTCACCGTGATCCTGGCTATTGCCTTCCTGCTGTCGAACGGCGCTTCGTACGAAGCGTGGGCAGGGCTCTTCTCCAACCAGTGGATGAAGATCATCACGTTCCTGACCATCCTGTCGCTGCTGTATCACGCCTGGATCGGCGTACGTGACATCTGGATGGACTATGTGAAGCCGATGGCCGTGCGCCTCGTGCTGCAAGTTCTTACGATTCTGTGGCTCGTCGGTTGTGCGGGCTACGCTGCTCAGATTCTCTGGAGGGTGTAATAAATGGTCGCAGTCAAGACTGGATTGCCGCGTCGCCGCTTTGACGTGGTCATCGTCGGTGCTGGCGGCGCCGGGATGCGCGCATCCCTCCAGCTCGCGGAAGCCGGCCTGAACGTGGCCGTGCTGTCCAAGGTGTTCCCGACCCGCTCGCACACCGTGGCGGCGCAGGGCGGCATCGGTGCTTCGCTCGGCAACATGAGCGAAGACAACTGGCACTATCACTTCTACGACACCATCAAGGGCTCCGACTGGCTGGGCGACCAGGACGCCATCGAGTTCATGTGCCGTGAAGCCCCGAAGGTCGTGTACGAGCTCGAACACTTCGGCATGCCATTCGACCGTAACCCGGACGGCACGATCTACCAGCGTCCGTTCGGCGGCCATACGGCCAATTACGGTGAAAAGCCCGTGCAGCGCGCCTGCGCCGCGGCTGACCGTACCGGCCACGCACTGCTGCACACGCTGTACCAGCGCAATGTGCGCGCCAAGACCCACTTCTTCGTCGAATGGATGGCGCTGGACCTGATCCGCGACCAGGACGGCGACGTGCTGGGCGTGACCGCGCTGGAAATGGAAACCGGCGAGGTCTACATCCTCGAAGCCAAGACCACGCTGTTCGCCACGGGCGGTGCCGGCCGTATCTACGCTGCGTCGACCAACGCCTTCATCAATACCGGTGACGGTCTGGGCATGGCCGCTCGCGCTGGCGTGCCGCTGGAAGACATGGAGTTCTGGCAGTTCCACCCGACCGGCGTGGCCGGCGCGGGCGTGCTGATCACCGAAGGCGTGCGCGGCGAAGGCGGTATCCTGCGCAACAAGGACGGCGAGCGCTTCATGGAGCGCTATGCCCCGACGCTGAAGGATCTGGCGCCGCGTGACTTCGTGTCGCGCTCGATGGACCAGGAAATCAAGGAAGGCCGCGGCTGCGGCCCGAACGGCGACTACGTGCTGCTCGACCTGACCCACGTCGGTGCCGAGACCATCATGAAGCGCCTGCCGTCGATCCGCGAAATCGGCATGAAGTTCGCCAACGTCGACGCGATCAAGGAACCGATTCCCGTCGTCCCGACCATCCACTATCAGATGGGTGGCATTCCGACGAACTTCCACGGCCAGGTCGTGGTGCCGAAGAACGGTAACCCGAACGAGGTGCTGAACGGTTTCTACGCGATCGGCGAATGCTCGTGCGTGTCGGTCCACGGCGCGAACCGCCTGGGCACCAACTCGCTGCTGGACCTGGTGGTGTTCGGCCGTGCCGCCGGCAACCACATCATCGCCCAGAACCTGAAGCAGAAGGAACACAAGCCGCTGCCGGCCGATGCCGCGGACCTCGCGATGTCGCGCCTGGCCAAGCTGCAGGCCACGTCGTCGGGCGAATACACGCAGGACGTCGCCAACGACATCCGCAAGAACATGCAGTCGCATGCCGGCGTGTTCCGTACGCAAAAGCTGATGGACGAAGGCGTTGAGCGCATCCTGGAAGTGTCGGAGCGCGCCAACAACATCCACCTGAAGGACAAGTCCAAGGTCTTCAACACCGCGCTGGTTGAAGCCCTGGAAGTGGCCAACCTGGTGGAAGTGGCCAAGGCAACGATGATTTCGGCCGCTGCCCGCAAGGAATCGCGCGGTGCGCACGCCCACAGCGATTTCCCGAACCGCGACGACCAGAACTGGCTCAAGCACACGCTGTTCTACAGCGAAGGCAACCGCCTCGACTACAAGCCGGTGAAGATGGAGCCGCTGACGGTGGAAAGCGTTCCGCCGAAGGCCCGTACTTTCTGAGCACCGCATCGTAGAGAAAACAGGACCTACAGAAATGAAGCGTATTTTCGAAGTCTACCGCTACGATCCGGACAAGGACGCGGCACCGCGCATGCAGACCTACGAGGTCGAGCTCGACGGTCACGAGCGCATGCTGCTGGACGCGCTGGTCAAGCTGAAGAAGCTGGACGAGACCATCTCGTTCCGCCGTTCGTGCCGTGAAGGCGTGTGCGGTTCGGACGCGATGAACATCAACGGCAAGAACGGCCTGGCCTGCCTGACCAATATGCGCGAGCTGCCGGACCGTATCGTGCTGCGTCCGCTGCCCGGCCTGCCGGTCGTGCGCGACCTGATCGTCGACATGACGAACTTCTTCAAGCAGTACAACTCGATCAAGCCGTTCCTGATCAACGACGAGCCGCCGCCCGAGAAAGAGCGTCTGCAGTCGCCGGAAGAGCGCGACGAGCTCGACGGCCTGTACGAGTGCATTCTGTGCGCGAGCTGCTCGACGTCGTGCCCGTCGTTCTGGTGGAACCCGGACAAGTTCGTCGGCCCGGCCGGTCTGCTGCAGGCATACCGCTTCATCGCGGACAGCCGCGACCAGGCCACCAGTGAGCGTCTGGACAACCTGAACGACCCGTACCGCCTGTTCCGTTGCCACAGCATCATGAACTGCGTGGACGTGTGCCCGAAGGGTCTGAACCCGACCAAGGCCATCGGCAAGATCAAAGAGCTGATGGTCCGCCGCGCGGTCTGATCCGACGGTGGTTTGCAGTAAAGAGCAGTAGTTGTAAGCGGCGCGTCAGCCTGAGCGGCTATATCAGGCGGGCGCGCCGGAAAGCAGGAAGCCATGACCGAGAGTCTCTCCACCACCTTCTCCCATCAGGCCGATCCGCACAAGCGTGCGCGCCTGCGCTGGCGTGCGCGTCGCGGCCTCCTGGAGAACGACATCATCGTCGAGCGATTCTTCAACCGTTACGAGGAGAGCCTGTCCGATGAGGATGTGGCTTCGCTGAGCGAGCTGTTCGAGCTCAGCGACAACGAGTTGATGGACCTGCTCCTTGCCCGCAAGGAGCTAGACGGTGAGCTCGACACGCCCCCGATGCAGCGCATCATTGGCCTGCTGCGTTCGGTCTGAGTATTTGGTCAATATTATTATTCACAGCATTTGAAGGATCCGACATGACGCCGTCCGATGTGAAAGCCACGCTATCGTTCTCCGATGGTTCCCCCAGCGTTGAGCTGCCGATCTACAAGGGCACCGTAGGCCCGGACGTGATCGACATTCGCAAGCTGTACGGCCAGACCGGCAAGTTCACCTACGACCCCGGTTTCATGTCGACGGCTTCGTGCAATTCGAAGATCACCTACATCGACGGCGACAAGGGCGAGCTGCTGTACCGCGGCTACCCGATCGAGCAACTGGCGCAGAAGTGCGACCACCTCGAAACCTGCTACCTGTTGCTGAAGGGCGAACTGCCCAACGCCAAGCAGAAGGAAGAATTCACCGGCCACGTCATGAACCACACCATGGTTCACGAGCAGCTGCAGTTCTTCCTGCGCGGTTTCCGCCGCGATGCGCACCCGATGGCCGTGCTGACCGGCCTGGTCGGTGCCATGAGCGCGTTCTACCACGACGCGATGGACATCGATGATCCGCACCAGCGCGAGATCTCGGCCATCCGCCTGATCGCCAAGATGCCGACCATGGTCGCCATGGCGTACAAGTACAACATCGGCCAGCCGTACATCTACCCGCAGAACGACCTGTCCTACTCGGGCAACTTCCTGCGCATGCTGTTCGGCACGCCGTGCGCCCCGTACACCGTGAACCCGGTGCTGGAGCGTGCGCTGGACCGAATCTTCATCCTGCACGCCGACCACGAGCAGAACGCTTCGACCTCGACCGTGCGTCTGGCCGGTTCGTCGGGTACGAACCCCTTCGCAGCGATCGCCGCTGGCGTGGCCTGCCTGTGGGGTCCGGCTCACGGCGGCGCCAACGAAGCCGCGCTGAAGATGCTGGAAGAGATCGGCAGCGTCGACAACATCGGCGAGTTCATCAAGCAGGTCAAGGACAAGAACTCGGGCGTGCGCCTGATGGGCTTTGGCCACCGCGTGTACAAGAACTACGATCCGCGCGCCAAGCTGATGCGCGAAACCTGCCATGAAGTGCTGAACGAACTGGGCCTGCACAACGACCCGCTGTTCAAGCTCGCCATGGAGCTGGAAAAGATCGCGCTGGAAGACGAATACTTCGTCAGCCGCAAGCTGTACCCGAACGTCGACTTCTACTCGGGCATCGTCCAGCGCGCGCTGGGTATCCCGACGTCGCTGTTCACCTGCATCTTCGCGCTGGCTCGTACCCCGGGCTGGATCTCGCAGTGGGAAGAGATGATCACCGATCCGGAATACAAGATCGGCCGTCCGCGCCAGCTGTTCAACGGCGCCGCTTCGCGCGACGTGCCGGACATTTCCAAGCGCTAAGCGCGGGAATCGCTCTGGCTGCGCACCGCAGCAATCCCAAACGCCCCGGCTCGCCGGGGCGTTTGTCTTTCCGGCGTCACGCGTCTTGTGCGATGCAGCGATCGCAGTAGCAGGAAGTTGCACCTCGAGTGGTCAGAAGCGCAATTTGTGGTGAATTGTGTCGCGATCGACCAAACGGGTTCCGCATTTGTTGTGCGATTTTCGTATCCGGCAGGGAATTTGACCCTATAATGCGGGCTGCTCTGCCGATGGCAGCCGGGTCACCCTTCCGGCAAGCCGTGCGGCAAGCGGGGCAGGCGACAGCGCTTGCGCAATAGAGAACGCATCAAACGTTGTCTTTCCGAACCATGCTCCCCTGATCCTTCCGGGGGCTGACACATGCCGGGCCCCGCATTCGCTGTCTTCTTGCCGGACCCGTCTTCCGCGTCTCGGACCTGGTTTCTCTGTCGTCCGCGGGGTGTAGTTCGATTGCGCAGGTCATGCCGTCTCTTGCCCGTATGACCACAATACCAATCGAGGAGCTCCTGATGACGCTTTCCCGCCTTACGTCCATTTCGTTGGCCGCCGTGCTGGCCACCCTTGGCGCTGCCGCCAACGCCGAAACCGTGAAGATCGCTATTGCCGGCCCGATGAGCGGCGCCGTGGCGCAGTATGGCGATATGGTCAAGGCCGGTGCGCTGACCGCCATTGAACAGATCAACGCAGCCGGTGGTGCCGGCGGCAACAAGTTCGAGGCGGTGATGATGGATGATGCCTGCGAGCCGAAGCAGGCCGTGGCCGTGGCCAACAAGATCGTCAGCCAGGGCATTAAGTACGTCATTGGCCATGTGTGCTCGGGCTCGACCATCCCGGCTTCGGATATCTACGAGAACGAAGGCATTGTGATGGTCACGCCGTCGGCCACCGCACCGCAACTGACCGAAGCGAAAAAGCGCAAGTTCATCTTCCGCACCATCGGCCGCGATGACCAGCAGGGCCCGGCTGCCGCCCAGTACATCATCAGCAAGGTCAAGCCGAAGAAGGTCGCCGTGCTGCACGACAAGCAGTCCTACGGCCAGGGCATCGCTACCTCGGTGAAGAGGGACCTGGAAGCCGCCAAGATCCCGGTGGCGCTGTTTGAAGGCATCAACGCCGGCGATTCGGATTACTCCGCCGTGATCACGAAGCTGAAGTCGCAGGGCGTGGATTTCGTCTACTTCGGCGGTTACCACCCGGAAATGGGCCTGCTGATGCGCCAGGCGCGCGAGCAGGGCGTGAAGGCCACGTTCATGGGCCCCGAGGGCGTGGGCAACAAGGACGTCACCGCGATTGCGGGCCCGGCTTCCGAAGGCATGCTGGTGACGCTGCCGGCCGACTTCTCGGCCGACCCTGCCAACGCAGGCCTGGTGAAGGCGTTCGCCGACAAGAAGCGTGATGCCAACGGCCCGTTCCAGATGCCGTCCTACGCCGCCGTCAAGATCCTCGGCGACGCCATCGCCGGCGCCAAGAGCACCGATCCGACCAAGGTCGCGGCGTACATGCACAAGAACGCCTTCCAGACCCCGATCGGCAAGGTCGAGTACGACGACAAGGGCGACCTGAAGTCCTTCAAGTTCGTGGTCTACACCTGGCACAAGGACGCCAGCAAGACCGCCGCCAACTGATCCCGGCCTTTCCTTCGTAGCCATCCCGCGCCTCCACAAGGGGCCGCGGGATGGTCCGCTATCGGGCTTCGGCGCGGGCTTTCATCCGGGCTTCGACTTCCTGAGGCTTCCCCCCATGAACGAATTTCTTCCACAGTTCACCCAGCAGCTGGTCAATGGCCTGACGCTGGGTGCGATCTATGCGTTGATCGCCATCGGCTACACGATGGTCTACGGCATCATCGGCATGATCAACTTCGCCCACGGCGAGATCTACATGATCGGTGCGTACGTGGGTCTGGTCACACTGACCGCCATCGGCGTGCAGGCCGGCTACCCGTTGCCGCTGGTGCTGGGTGCCGCTCTGCTGGTCTCCGTCGTGATCACCGGCTGCTATGGCTTCGCGGTCGAGCGCGTGGCGTATCGGCCCTTGCGCGGCGGGCCGCGGCTGGTGCCGCTGATCTCGGCCATCGGCATGTCGATCTTCCTGCAGAACTACGTGCAGATCGGGCAGGGTGCGCGCGACGTGTCCGTGCCGATCCTGATCTCGGGCGCCATCGAATTCCAGATGGGCAGCGATTTCACCGTCACAGTGCCATATTCCCGTCTGCTGATCGTCGGCGTGACGCTGGTGCTGATGATCGCGCTGACGCTGTTCATCGGCCATTCCCGCATGGGCCGCGCGTGCCGCGCGTGCGCTGAGGACATGCGCATGGCCAACCTGCTGGGTATCGATACGAACCGCGTGATCTCGTTCACGTTCGTGCTCGGCGCGATGCTGGCCGCGGTCGGCGGCGTGCTGATCGGGCTGACCATCGGCAAGCTCAATCCGTTTATCGGCTTTATCGCCGGCATCAAGGCGTTCACCGCCGCGGTGCTGGGAGGCATTGGGAGCATCCCGGGCGCGATGCTCGGCGGCGTGCTGCTGGGCCTGGTCGAAACCTTCGCGTCGGGCTACATGCCGGCCGAATACAAGGACGTGGTGGCCTTCAGCCTGCTGGTGCTGGTGCTGCTGTTCCGCCCGACCGGCCTGCTCGGCAAGCCAGACGTGGAAAAGGTCTGAGGGAGACGCGACATGACAAACCGGACTTCTGCAATGCCCGCAAACCGGGCTTCTGCCCTGCCCGCAGGGCAATCCCTGAAGAATGCCGTGGTGGCCGCGGTGATGACGGCCATCCTGACCATTCCCGTGCTCGGCCTGCAACTCAAGCTGGACGGCTACAAGGTCGTGCTGGAGCCGCACTGGCGGCCGGTGTGGATCGCCGTGGCGGCGGTCTTCCTGTTCCAGCTGTTCAAGCCGCTGCTGTCGCGTGCCGGCAGCGCCGTGCGCATGCCGGCCATGCCGCAACTCGGCGTCGGCCAGCAGCGCGCGGCGGTGTGGGTGCTGCTGGTCGTGGGCCTCGTGTGGCCTTTCTTCGGCTCGCGCGGTGCGGTGGATGTGGCGACGCTTGCGTTGATCTACGTGATTCTCGGGCTTGGCCTGAATATCGTGGTCGGCTTCGCCGGACTGCTGGACCTTGGCTACGTGGGCTTCTACGCCGTGGGTGGCTATACCTACGCCATGCTGAACCAGTACTTCGGCCTCGGCTTCTGGGAATGCCTGCCGATTGCTGCAGCGATGTCTGCCACCTTCGGCTTCCTGCTCGGCTTCCCTGTGCTGCGCCTGCGCGGTGACTACCTGGCCATCGTGACGCTGGGCTTCGGCGAGATCATCCGCCTGCTCGCGCGCAACCTGACCGAGTACACCGGCGGCCCGGACGGAATCTCGGGCATTCCGAAGCCCACTGTATTCGGCTTCGAGATGGCGCGCAGCGCCACCGTCGAAGGCGCACGCACTTTCCATGAGCTGATCGGGCTGGACTACAAGGGCGAGCACATGGTGATCTTCCTGTACCTGCTCGCGCTGCTGCTGGTGGGCTTCACGCTGTTCGTAACCAGCCGCCTGATCCGCATGCCGATGGGCCGTGCGTGGGAAGCGCTGCGCGAGGACGAGATCGCGTGCCGATCGCTGGGCATGAACCCGACCCGCATCAAGCTGTCGGCGTTCACGCTGGGGGCGGCGTTCGCGGGCATCGGCGGCGCGTTCTTCGCGGCCCGCCAGGGACTGGTCAATCCGGAATCGTTCACCTTCATCGAATCGGCGCTGGTGCTGGCCGTGGTGGTGCTGGGCGGCATGGGTTCGCAGCTGGGCGTGATCCTCGCCGCGATCCTGCTGACCGTGCTGCCCGAAGTGGCGCGCGGTTTCGCCGAATACCGCATGCTGATTTTCGGCCTGGTGATGGTGCTGATGATGATGTGGCGTCCGCAGGGCCTGCTGCCCGCGAGCCGTCCGCACGTGGAGCTTCCCCGATGAGTACGGCGATGAATGCAAATGCGGAATTGCTGAAAGTTTCCGGCCTGCAGATGCGCTTCGGCGGCCTGCTGGCGGTGGATGGCATCGAGTTCGATGTCAGGCGCGACGAGGTCTTCGCGATCATCGGCCCGAATGGCGCCGGCAAGACCACGGTGTTCAACTGCGTCGGCGGTTTCTACAAGCCGACGGCGGGCGAGGTCACGCTGGACGGCCATGCCATCGCCGGCCTCCCGAGCCATATGGTGGCGCGCAAGGGCCTGGTGCGCACGTTCCAGAACATCCGCCTGTTCAAGAACCTGACCGTGGTGGAGAACCTGCTGGTCGCGCAGCACCTGCAGGTGCAGGCGGGCATCCTGCGCGGACTGTTCGCGACGCCGGCCTATCGCCGCGCCGAACGTGAAGCGCTGGAGCGTGCCGCCGAATGGCTGGAGCGCATGGGCCTGACCAAGGTTGCCAACCGAGAGGCAGGCACGCTGTCGTACGGTCACCAGCGCCGGCTCGAGATCGCGCGCTGCATGATCACGAAGCCGCGCCTGCTGATGCTGGACGAACCGGCTGCGGGCCTGAACCCGCAAGAGAAGATCGAGCTGTCGCAGCTCATCGACCAGTTGCGCAAGGAGTACGGCATCGCCGTGCTGCTGATCGAGCACGACATGAGCCTGGTGATGGGCGTGTCCGACCGCATCCTGGTGATGGAGCACGGCAAGCCGATCGTGATCGGCAAGCCCGAGGAAGTGCGCAACGACCCGCGCGTGATCAAGGCCTACCTGGGAGAGGACTGATGCTGAAGCTGGAACAGGTCCATACCCACTACGGCGCCGTCGAGGCGCTGTCGGGCGTATCGATCGAAGTCAACAAGGGCGAGATCGTCACCCTGATCGGCAGCAACGGCGCCGGCAAGACGACGCTGATGATGACCGTGTGCGGATCGCCGCGCGCGTCGAGCGGCCGCGTGCTGTTCGAGGGGCAGGACATCACGAACCGTTCGACGCACGAGATCATGCGCATGGGCATGGCCATCTCGCCGGAAGGGCGGCGCGTGTTTCCGAGCCTGACGGTGCTGGAAAACCTGAAGATGGGGGCATTCTTCGCCAAGCGCGAAGACATCGAGGCGGGCATCGAGCACGTGTTCAAGCTGTTCCCGCGGCTGAACCAGCGGTCGGCCCAGCGCGCCGGCACCATGTCGGGCGGCGAGCAGCAGATGCTGGCGATCGGCCGCGCGCTGATGAGCCGGCCGCGCCTGCTGCTGCTTGACGAGCCCACGCTCGGTCTGGCGCCGCTGATCATCGCGCAGATCTTCGACATCATCCGCACGATCCGTGACGAAGGCGTCACTGTGTTCCTGGTCGAGCAGAACGCCAACAAGGCGCTGCAGGTCGCGGACCGCGGCTACGTGCTGGAAACCGGCAAGGTAGTGCTGGCCGATACCGGCGCCAACCTGCTGTCCAACGACCGGATCAAGGCAGCCTATCTGGGCGGCTGATCCCATGCCGTCGTTCCCGCGTCGCGGGGGCGACGGTATGGCTTTCGCCATCCACGAAAGCCCCCTTTCGCCAATCGCGGCGCAGCGCAAGGCTGTGCCGGGGCAGGCCGGCGCCTCACCCATGGCATAATCGCTTGAGAAGTCAAGCATTGCAAAAAGCGCTCGCTTCCGACGGCCTCCAGCGTCATCATCGCGGTTGCCGTCGCCGTGTCCTGCCCCGGTAACGAGGCGGCCGGACCACACAAAGATCCCTGCAAACTACTTGCGCGGTACCGTGCGCCATTTCCGCCGGAATGGCACGCTGGCCGCCCCATGCATCATGGCCAAGACGCTCTACGACAAACTCTGGGATGACCACACCGTCCACGTCGAGGAAGACGGCACTACGCTGCTCTACATCGACCGTCATCTGCTGCATGAAGTGACCAGCCCGCAGGCGTTCGAAGGCCTGAAGATGGCAGAGCGTCCGGTGTGGCGCATCAGCGCGAACCTGGCGGTGTCGGACCACAACGTGCCGACCACTGACCGCAGCGAAGGTATCGCCGACCCGGTGTCGAAGCTGCAGGTCGATACGCTGGACGCAAACTGCGACAGTTTCGGCATCACCCAGTTCAAGATGAACGATCATCGCCAGGGCATCGTGCACGTGATCGGGCCGGAGCAGGGCGCCACGCTGCCGGGCATGACGGTGGTGTGCGGCGACTCGCATACCTCCACGCACGGTGCATTCGGTGCGCTCGCGCATGGCATCGGTACGTCGGAAGTCGAGCACGTGCTGGCCACGCAGACGCTGCTGGGCAAGAAGGCCAAGAACATGCTGGTCAAGGTGGAAGGCAAGCTGCCGCGCGGCTGCACCGCCAAGGACATCGTGCTGGCCATCATCGGCAAGATCGGCACGGCCGGCGGTACCGGCTACACGATCGAATTCGCCGGGTCGGCCATCCGCGACCTGACCATGGAAGGCCGCATGACGGTCTGCAACATGGCCATCGAAGCCGGCGCACGTGCGGGGCTGGTGGCCGTGGACAATGTCACGCTGGAATACGTGAAGGGTCGTCCGTATGCGCCGCAGGGCGTAGAGTGGGACCAGGCCGTGGCCTACTGGAGCACGCTGCATTCGGACGCCGGCGCCAGTTTCGACCAGGTGATCGAGCTGCGTGCCGAGGACATCCGCCCGCAGGTGACCTGGGGCACGTCGCCCGAAATGGTCGTCAGCATCGAAGACCGCGTGCCGGATCCCGAAAAGGAAAAGGACCCGACCAGGCGCAACGCCATGGAGCGCGCGCTCGAGTACATGAACCTGCAGCCCAACGTGCCGATGGAAAGCATCAACGTGGACAAGGTGTTCATCGGTTCCTGCACCAACAGCCGCATCGAAGACATGCGCGCCGCCGCGTGGGTGGTGCAGAAGCTGGGCCGCAAGGTGGCTTCGAACGTGAAGCTGGCGATGGTCGTGCCGGGTTCGGGCCTGGTCAAGGAACAGGCCGAGCGCGAAGGGCTCGACAAGGTCTTCAAGGCCGCAGGCTTCGAATGGCGCGAGCCGGGTTGCTCGATGTGCCTGGCGATGAATGCCGATCGCCTGGAGCCGGGCGAGCGCTGCGCGTCCACGTCGAACCGCAACTTCGAAGGCCGTCAGGGCGCGGGTGGCCGCACCCATCTGGTGAGCCCGGCGATGGCCGCCGCGGCCGCCATCGAAGGCCACTTCGTCGACATCCGCAAGCTCGGCTGAGCGGAGTGCTGCAGATGAGAACCCTGATCGCTCTGCTGGCATGCTTCGGCATGCTGCAACTGGCCGGCTGCAACACCATGGCCGGTCTGGGCAAGGACACGCAGGCCGCCGGCAGCTCGCTCGAGCGCGCGGCCAAGAAGTAAGGAAAGAGACATGGACAAGTTCACTGTACACAGCGGCCTCGTGGCGCCGCTGGACCGCGAGAACGTCGATACCGACGCCATCATCCCGAAGCAGTTCCTGAAGTCGATCAAGCGCACCGGCTTCGGCCCGAACCTGTTCGACGAATGGCGCTACAAGGACGTCGGGGAGCCCGGCATGGACAACAGCAAGCGTCCGCTGAACCCGGACTTCGTGCTGAACCAGCCGCGCTACCAGGGTGCGTCGATCCTGCTCGCGCGCCGCAACTTCGGCTGCGGCAGCTCGCGCGAACATGCGCCGTGGGCGCTCTCGCAATACGGCTTCCGCGCCGTGATCGCGCCGAGCTTCGCCGACATCTTCTTCAACAACTGCTACAAGAACGGCCTGCTGCCGGTGGTGCTGAGCGAGCAGCAAATCGACCACCTGTTCAACGAGACCAACGCGTTCAACGGCTACAAGCTGACCATCGACCTGGACAAGCAGGTCGTGCTCACGCCGTCGGGCCAGGGCTATGAGTTCGACATCGCCCCGTTCCGCAAGTACTGCATGCTGAATGGCTTTGACGATATCGGCCTGACCCTGCGCCATGCCGACAAGATCAAGAGCTATGAAGCCGAGCGCGTGGCGAAGATGCCGTGGCTGAACAACCGCGTGGTCGGCTGAACGCCACAGCGGAAATCAAACAAGGAAAACACAGCATGAAGATCGCAGTCCTGCCAGGTGACGGCATCGGTCCGGAAATCGTTGCCGAGGCCGTCAAGGTCCTGAACGCGCTCGACGAGAAGTTCGAGATGGAAACCGCCCCGGTGGGCGGCGCCGGCTACGAGGCCGAAGGCCACCCACTGCCGGAGAACACGCTGAAGCTGGCCAAGGAAGCCGATGCCATCCTGTTCGGCGCCGTGGGCGACTGGAAGTACGACAGCCTGGAGCGCGCGCTGCGCCCCGAGCAGGCCATCCTGGGCCTGCGCAAGCACCTGCAGCTGTTCGCCAACTTCCGCCCGGCGATCTGCTATCCGGAATTGACGGGCGCATCGAGCCTGAAGCCGGAACTGGTCGCGGGCCTGGACATCCTGATCGTGCGCGAACTGAATGGCGACATTTACTTCGGCCAGCCGCGCGGCGTGCGTGAGGCGCCGGACGGCCTGTTCAAGGGCGCCCGCGAAGGTTTCGACACCATGCGCTACAGCGAGCCGGAAATCCGCCGCATCGCGCATGTGGCGTTCCAGGCCGCGGCCAAGCGCGGCAAGAAGCTGTGCAGCGTCGACAAGGCCAACGTGCTCGAGACCTTTCAGTTCTGGAAGGACATCGTGATCGATGTCAGCAAGGAGTATCCGGACGTCGAGCTGTCGCACATGTACGTCGACAACGCCGCGATGCAGCTGGTCAAGGCGCCCAAGAGCTTCGATGTAATCGTCACCGGCAATATGTTCGGCGACATCCTGTCGGACGAGGCCGCGATGCTGACCGGCTCGATCGGCATGCTGCCGTCGGCCTCGCTTGATGCGAACAACAAGGGCCTGTACGAGCCGTCGCACGGTTCGGCCCCGGACATCGCGGGCAAGGGCGTCGCCAATCCGCTGGCGACCATCCTGTCGGCGGCGATGATGCTGCGCTACTCGCTGAACAAGGCCGAACAGGCCGACCGCATCGAGAACGCCGTGAAGAAGGTGCTGGCACAGGGCTATCGCACCGGCGACATCCTGACGCCGGGCTGCAAGCAGGTCGGCACGCGCGAAATGGGCGAGGCCGTACTGGCCGCTCTGTAAGTCACAATCCGGAAAAGGCGCTGCGCTGCAGCGCCTTTTCTTTTATTTGTCCCCGATTTTCCACGCTGCGGCACCGCCGCAAAATCGTGTAGACTCTGCGAATGGCCCGATTTTCCCAGTCCACCCTGACTGCTGTTGCTGCCCTGACCGTTACCCGCGGCCCGGTCGGCACGATTTCGCTCGGCCAGACCGCAACGACGATTAAAACGATTATTAAAACCGCGATCGCCTAGATCCGTTCGTCGTGCCTGCCCGTCTTCCCCGCGCAGCCACGCCGGGCGAGGAAAATGGCGGGGAAGTAAAAATCACATCCGAGGTAAATCATGATTGTAGGTCTCGTCGGTTGGCGGGGAATGGTCGGCAGCGTCCTGATGCAGCGCATGCAGGAAGAGCGTGATTTCGACCATATCGAGCCCGTCTTCTTCAGCACGTCCAATGCCGGCGGCAAGGCGCCCGCCATGGCCAAGAACGAAACCACGCTCAAGGATGCCAACGACATCGACGCGCTGAAGAAGTGCGACGTGGTGCTGACCGCCCAGGGCGGCGACTATACCAACGAAGTCTTCCCGAAGCTGCGCGCAGCGGGCTGGAAGGGCTACTGGATCGACGCGGCTTCGTCGCTGCGTATGAAGGACGATGCCATCATCGTGCTGGATCCGGTGAACCAGGGTGTGATCAAGGATGCCCTGTCCAAGGGCGTGAAGAATTTCATCGGCGGCAACTGCACGGTCAGCTGCATGCTGATCGGCCTCGGCGGCCTGTTCCAGGCCGACCTGGTCGAGTGGATGACTTCGATGACCTACCAGGCCGCCTCGGGCGGCGGTGCGCAGCATATGCGCGAACTGCTGACGCAGTTCGGTACGCTGAACGCATCGGTCAAGTCGCTGCTGGATAACCCGGCATCGGCCATCCTGGAAATCGACCGCCAGATCCTGGCGACGCAGCATGGCCTGTCCGCCGAAGAAACCAAGCAGTTCGGCGTGCCGCTGGCCGGCAATCTGATTCCCTGGATCGACAAGGACCTGGGCAACGGCCAGTCGAAGGAAGAATGGAAGGGCGGCGCCGAGACCAACAAGATCCTGGGTCGCGGCGAAGGCTTCCTGGGTGCGACCGGCGCCACGCCGATCGCCGTCGACGGCTTGTGCGTGCGCATTGGCGCCATGCGCTGCCATTCGCAGGCGCTGACCATCAAGCTGCGCAAGGACGTGCCGCTGGACGAGATCGAAGGCATGCTCGCGGCGGCCAACCAGTGGGCCAAGGTGGTGCCGAACACGCGTGAAGCCAGTATGACCGACCTGACCCCGGCTGCCGTGACGGGCACGCTGACCATTCCGGTCGGGCGCCTGCGCAAGATGCAGATGGGCGGCGAGTACCTGTCGGCCTTCACGGTTGGCGACCAGCTGCTGTGGGGCGCGGCCGAGCCGCTGCGCCGTATGCTGCGCATTTTGATCGAGTCCTGATCCCGGGGAGCGACGTTGCTGATGCCTGGAGGCTTTCGTTGCAGCCAGGCAACAGAAACAACAGCTTTGTCCGTGACGCCGCGCCCGTGCGCGGCGTTGTTACATCTGAACGCCTATTTTTTCGGGCGATGCGTCACAATACGCCGGCATGCGACCGCTTGCCGGCCCTCCGTCGGCACGCTTGCGCAATCCGGTGAGAGGCACACTAGAATGCCCGCTGGCCGGAGTGAATGCTTTGGGGTCGGGTTTCTATCGCTACTAAAACATAACGGAGCATAAGGTGAGTGTGAGCCAACATCGCCGGAAGAATGCGCCAACCGTCCGTCAGCGCTGGTCAACGCTGGCCGTCACGGCTCTCGGGCTGCTGCTTGCGCAGCCAGCTGCGTATGCCGCGGGGTTCGGGCAATTGCGGGTACAGTCGAATCTGGGGCAACCGCTGCAGGCGGAGATCGACATCAGCGGGGTGACTGCCGAAGAGGCAGCGGGATTGAACGTCAAGCTGGCCTCGCCGGCGGCGTATGCAAGCGCGGGGCTGACGTATCTGCCGGCCGTGAGCAGCTTGCGACTCGATATCGAGCGCCGTCCCAATGGCAGCTACGTGGCCAAGGTCCGGTCCAGCCAGCCGATCAGCGAGCCGTTCGTCGATATTCTGATCGACATGAGCTGGTCCAGCGGCAAGGTGTCGCGGGCCTATACTTTCCTGCTTGACCCCGCCGGGGCCAAGCCTTCCAACCAGACTTTCTCGCCGGCGACGGTCGTGCAGGCCGCCACGCCGGATGCCTCGCCGGCTGCCGCACCGGCGCCGGTGCCATTGCAGGAACCCGCACCGGCTGCCGCCCAGAGCACGCAGCCCGCTGCCCAAGCGCAGGCGCAGGCCGCAAGGCCCGCGAGGCAGCCCGCCAGTCGTCGTAGCCACGCGGCTCAGGCTGTCACCGGGGGCGAGTCACCGGCAAGCGGAGCGTACACGGTCAAGCGCGGGGACACGCTGTCGTCGATCGCCAACGATGCGCTGCTCGATCAGGAGGGCGTATCACTCGATCAGATGTTGGTCGCGCTGTACCGCAATAATCCTAATGCCTTCATCGGCGGCAATATCAACCGCCTGAAATCCGGCACGGTGCTGCAGGTGCCTTCGCGCCAGCAGGCGCAGTCGCTCACGCCCAAGGCCGCTCGCCGCGAGGTGGTGGCCCGTACGCAGGGCTTTGACGCGTACCGCAGCCGGCTGGCTGGTGCTGCCGCGGCGAAGTCGGTCGAGGCGGACAGCGGGCGCCAGCAGTCGGGCAATGTCACGGCGCGCGTGCAGGACCAGGCCGTTCCGGCCGCTGGTCCGCAGAACGAACTCAAGCTGAGCAAGGGCGAGCGCGCGGGCCAGGCTAATGCCACCGCGCAGGCCGAGGAAAACGTCGCGCGCGACCGGCAACTGAAGGAAGCCGAATCGCGGCTGGCGCAGTTGCAGAAGAACGTTGGCGACATGCAGAAGCTGCTCGAGCTGAAGAACAGCGAGATCGCCAAGCTATCCCAGGCCAACCAGGCCAACCAGGCTAACCAGGCCGCTGCGGCCGACAAGGGCAGGGCGGAAAAGGCTGCGCCGGCGGAAGCCAAGGCGCCGACCGTGGTCGCGGCCGAACCGCCTAAGACTGATGCACCGGCCCAGGCCGCACCGGCCACACCGACGGCACAAGTCGATGCCGCAAGTGCCGCGCCGGCCCAGGCTGCAGCGGCGGCAACCGCTGCGGTGGCTACTAGTCCGGCTACTCCGGCTGCCTCGGCACCGGTTGCCGGTGCCAGCACTGCACAGGCTGCAGCGCCCGCACCCAAGCGTCCACCGGTCGTGGTCCAGGCCGAGCCGGCGCCGGAGCCGTCGTTCCTCGACGGTCTGCTGGCCAATCCTATGCTGTTGCCCGGTGGTGGCCTGCTGGTGGCGCTGCTTGGCGGCTATGCGATCTACCGTCGCCGCCAGCAGCAGAAGTCGGCGGATGGCGGAGCCTTCGGTGACTCCATCCTGTCGCAGGAAAGCACCGTGATGGCCGGCGCCAATTCGCTGTTCGGTGCAGCCGGCGGGCAGAGCGTGGACACGTCGCAGCACAGCGTGTTCGGCGCGGATTTCCGCATCGGCAACAACATGCCGGAAGCCAGCGAGGTCGACCCGCTCGCCGAGGCGGAGGTCTATATCGCCTACGGGCGCGACGTGCAGGCGGAAGAGATCCTGCGTGAAGCGCTCGAGAAGGACCCGGAGCAGCAGCCGATCCGGCTCAAGCTCCTGGAGATTTACAGTAATCGTCAGGATGTGGAAGGTTTCCGCGTGATTGCAGAAGAGATGTTCGCCCAGACCGGCGGACAAGGGGCGGAATGGCTCAAGGCCGCGGAAATGGGGCGCGCACTCGATGCGGGCAATGCGTTGTACCTGGCGGTGTCGCCGGACACGAGCAGCGGGCCGGAAACGTCCACGCCGGCGTCGGACCAGTGGCGCACGCAGGACCCGTCGCACGATCCGGCCGTGGCGCCGCGCGAACCTTCGCTGGGTGATCTGGCGCTGCCGCTGGATGCCTTCCCGGCACCGGCGGCTGGTGATCCGATCATTGCGCCGGAGTCGGCGTCGCTGGTCTTCAGCGACACCGCCATGCGCGCCGACGCACCGCTGGAGCCTGCAGCGAAGTTCGACGGTGACCTGGACCTGACGCTGCCGGTCGACGGTGACGACACCCTCGCAGACGTGCCCCGGCTGGACACGCCGACCCGCTCTCGCATGATGGAATTCGACATGTCGGGCCTCTCGCTCGACTTCAATGCCGACGCCGCCACCGAGTCCAGGGACGAAGCCGATGCGACCACGCAGCTTCCTTCGCCGACCATGATCCGGGACGGCAAACTGCCAGAGCCGATCGATCTGGCCGCCCTGGGCGACACCGGTCCCGACACCACGCCGGGCGTTTCGCCGAGCACGCTGTCGACAGACGGCATGGACGGTGGGCGCGACATGCAGATCAAGCTGGACCTGGCCCGCGCCTATATCGAGATCGGCGACAAGGAAGGGGCGCGCGAGCTGCTGCAGGAAGTCGTGGAGCAGTCGCAGGACGACCTGCAGGCGGAGGCGCGTTCGCTGCTGCTTGAGGTGGTCTGAGTTATCATCGACGATCCGGGCAGGCGGCAGTCATGCCGCGGCCCGAAGTGATGCGCCGGAAGCGTCCCTTCCGGCGCATTTGTTTTTGTCGGCCATCGCAGGCCAGTTTCCCGCTCCATGAACCGCATCGCCATCGGCCTCCACTACGACGGTGCCGCCTTTTCGGGCTGGCAGTCGCAGCCGCATCGCAACACCGTGCAGGATTACCTCGAAGACGCCATCGAGCGCTTCGCGGGCGTGCGCCTGTTGACGACCGTTGCCGGGCGCACTGATGCCGGCGTCCATGCGCTGGGGCAGGTGATCCATCTCGACACGACGCTGGATCGCACCACGTTCTCATGGGTGCGCGGCATCAATGCTTTCCTGCCGCCGTCGATCGCGCTGCAATGGGCTCGGCCGGTCGACGAGAGTTTCCATGCGCGTTTCCTGGCGTTTGAGCGAATGTACTATTACGCGCTCTACACTGGCCCGCACCGCGTGCCACTCGCGCATGGCCGGGCCGGGTACCTTATGTTGCCGCCGGGCCAGAGGCTTGACGTGGATGCCATGCAGGCCGCGTCGCGCTGCCTGCTTGGCGAGCAGGATTTCTCGTCGTTCCGTGCGGCCGAGTGCCAGGCCAAGTCACCGGTCAAGACCATGTATGACGTGACGTTGAAGGCGGACGGCAACTGGGTCTTCCTGCGCTTCCGCGCGAGCGCCTTCCTGCATCACATGGTGCGCAACCTGATGGGTTGCCTGGTGGCGGTAGGGCGCGGACGCTATCCGCCGGAATGGCTGGCCGAAGTGCTCGCCGCCCGTGATCGCAAGCTCGCAGCGCCCACCTTCATGCCGGACGGTCTCTACCTCGCGGACGTGAAGTATCCTGAGGCTTACAAGATTCCGGTGGCGGACCCATCCGCCAGCCTGTTCCACGGAGTATTCCGCCATGACGCAGCCTGAGCGTGCCGACGCCGCGGCACCGGCCCGCACCCGCATCAAGATCTGCGGCCTCACGCGCGAGGACGACGTCCGCGCCGCGGTTGACGCGGGTGCTGACGCGATCGGGCTGGTGTTCTATCCGCCCAGTCCGCGCTATGTGGATCTGGCCCGCGCAGCGGAACTTGCCGAGGTCGCGGGGCCGTTCGTGTCCGTGGTCGGCCTGTTCGTCAATGCCGAGATGGAAGACGTGGCCCACGTCGCCGAGCGTGTGCCCCTTACGATGCTCCAGTTCCACGGCGACGAGACCCCGCAGTCCTGCACCCAGACCGCCCAGCGCTGCCGCCTGCCTTTTCTGCGCGCGGCGCGTGTGCGGCCAGGGCTCGATTTGGTAGAATTCGCCGGTCAATACCGCGATGCCGCTGGCTTGCTGCTCGACGCTTTCGTCGAGGGCTA
This sequence comes from Cupriavidus pinatubonensis, assembly GCF_019602855.1. Classification (GTDB taxonomy): domain Bacteria; phylum Pseudomonadota; class Gammaproteobacteria; order Burkholderiales; family Burkholderiaceae; genus Cupriavidus; species Cupriavidus pinatubonensis. The sequence goes on along the minus strand of NZ_CP080767.1, from coordinate 2,653,584 downwards.
TGGCGGCGGCGGCCACGTCTTCGACTGGACCCTGATCCCTCCGGCATGGCTTGCTTCCAACCATCCGTCTCCCGGCAACCCGAACGCAAACGGCGCTCCTCGCATCGTTTTGAGTGGTGGGTTGAACGCGCAAAACGTCGCTGGCGCGATTGAACGCGTGCGGCCCTACGCTGTGGATGTCAGCAGCGGAGTCGAGGCCGCCAAGGGCGTGAAGGACCACGCCCGCATCGCCGCGTTCGTGCGCGCAGTCCGCAGTGCCGAGGCAGGATGAAGCGGTCGCAAGATCGGCCCCTTCACCATGGCCCCGGCGAATTGCAGTAGCGCCGCTCGCATCGCAGTCAAAATTTGCGCCCTTGCCCGCGAGGCAAGGCCGCTGACCTGAAGAGCCCAGACATGTACGACCTGCCCGATTCCCGTGGCCATTTCGGCCCCTATGGCGGCACCTTCGTCTCCGAGACGCTGGTCCACGCACTCGATGAGTTGCGCGAGGCCTATGCCCATTACCAGCAAGACGCCGAGTTCGACGCCGAATTCCGCCGCGAGCTGAAGCACTTCGTCGGCCGTCCGTCGCCGATCTATCATGCGCAGCGCTGGAGCGAGCTGCTCGGCGGCGCGCAGATCTACCTCAAGCGCGAGGACCTGAACCACACCGGCGCCCACAAGATCAACAACGTGATCGGCCAGGCACTGCTGGCCAAGCGCATGGGCAAGAAGCGCGTGATCGCCGAGACCGGCGCCGGCCAGCACGGCGTTGCCACGGCCACTATCGCCGCACGCTTCGGCATGGAGTGCGTGGTCTACATGGGCTCCGAGGATGTCAAGCGCCAGGCCGCGAACGTCTATCGCATGAAGCTGCTCGGCGCGACCGTCGTTCCGGTGGAAAGTGGCTCGCGCACGCTCAAGGATGCGCTCAATGAAGCGATGCGCGACTGGGTGACCAACGTCGAGACCACGTTCTACATCATTGGTACCGTGGCCGGCCCGCACCCGTACCCGATGATGGTGCGCGATTTCCAGTGCGTGATCGGCGAGGAAGCCAAGGTGCAGATGCCCGAGATGACTGGCCGCCAGCCGGATGCCGTGATCGCCTGCGTGGGCGGCGGCTCGAATGCAATGGGCATCTTCTATCCGTACATCGAGCACAAGGACGTCCAGCTGATCGGTGTCGAAGCCGCCGGCGATGGGCTGGACACGGGGCGCCATGCAGCGGCACTGATCGGCGGTACGCCGGGCGTGCTGCATGGCAACCGCACCTACCTGCTGCAGGACGAAAATGGGCAGATCATCGAGACGCATTCGGTGTCGGCCGGTCTGGACTATCCGGGCGTCGGTCCCGAGCACGCGTGGCTCAAGGACATCGGCCGCGCGCAGTATGTGCCGATCACCGATGAGGAGGCGCTCAAGGCCTTCCACGATTGCTGCCGCATCGAGGGCATCATCCCCGCGCTGGAATCGAGCCATGCGATCGCCTACGCGTGCAAGCTCGCGCCGACACTGCCCAAGGACAAGCTGCTGCTGGTGAACCTGTCCGGCCGCGGCGACAAGGACATGCACACCGTCGCCGAACGCTCGGGGCTCAAGCTCTGATGCGCGCGCTGCCACCTTCCGTACCGTCGGAGCTGGCCCTGGGCGGGGCTTCGGACCTGCCCGGTGCGCCGGACGCGCCTGCGCTGCAGCTGTTCCAGGAAGACATGTTCGAAGGCATTGCACGCCTGCCGGACGGCTCGGTCGACCTTGTCGTCGCCGATCCGCCCTATGGGTTGGGCAAGGACTACGGCAATGATTCCGACCTGCTGTCGGGCGATGCCTACCTCGAATGGTCCGAGCGCTGGATGGATGCCGTCTGCCCAAAGCTGGCGCCGAAGGGCACCCTGTACCTGTTCTGCACGTGGCAGTATTCGCCGGAGCTGTTCGTGATGCTCAAGCGCCGCCTGACGATGATCAACGAGATCATCTGGGACCGTCGCGTGCCGAGCATGGGCGGCACCACGCGCAAGTATTCGTCGGTGCACGACAACATCGGCTTCTTCGCCAGGGCGCGCGATTACTACTTCGACCTGGACCCGGTGCGAATTCCGTACGACCCGGAGACCAAGAAGGCGCGCAGCCGCCCGCGTTTCGAGGGCAAGAAGTGGCTCGAGATGGGCTACAACCCGAAGGACCTGTGGAGCATCTCGCGCATCCACCGCCAGGATCCCGAGCGCGCCAATCACCCGACGCAGAAGCCGCTGGAAATCGTCGAGCGCATGGTGCTGTCGAGCTGCCCGCCGGGCGGGCTGGTGCTGGACCCGTTCGCGGGCAGCGGCACTACCGCGGTGGCGTGCCTGCGCCATGGCCGGCGCTTCGCGGGCTTCGAGATCAATCCCGAGTATGTCGAGGTGGCGCGCGGGCGTGTGGCCGCGGCCGCGCAACTGGCCAGGTCCGAGGCGGACCGCAACCCAACATCGGCGGCTGCCAATGACGAGGATTCGTCGGCGCAGCTGCCTCACCTGATTCCCTGATATGTCACGCATCCAGAAGACATTCGCGGCTCTCGCCGCGCAGAACAAGAAGGGCCTGATTCCGTTCATTACCGCAGGCGACCCGGAACCGGGGCTGACGGTGGACCTGATGCACGCACTCGTTGCCGGCGGCGCCGACGTGATCGAGCTCGGCGTGCCGTTCTCCGATCCGATGGCCGATGGCCCGGTGATCCAGCGCGCCTCCGAGCGCGCGCTCGCCAATGGCGTGTCGCTCACGCAGGTGCTGCAGTGGGTGCGTGAATTCCGCCAGACCAATGCCGATACGCCGGTCGTGCTGATGGGCTATGCCAACCCGATCGAGCGCATGGGCGAGGCCGCATTTGCCAAGGCCGCTGGTGCTGCTGGCGTGGACGGCGTGCTCGTGGTCGACTATCCGCCGGAAGAGTGCGAGTCGTTCGCCGTGCTGATGCGCGACAACGGCATCGATCCGATCTTCCTGCTGGCGCCGACTTCGACGGATGCGCGCATCGAGGCCGTTGGCAAGGTGGCGAGCGGCTATGTCTACTACGTCTCGCTCAAGGGCGTGACCGGTTCGGCCACGCTGGATCTCGACAGTGTCGCGGCACGCCTCCCACTGATCAAGAAGCACGTGAACCTGCCTGTTGGCGTGGGCTTTGGCATCCGTGATGCGCAGACGGCACGCGCGATCGGCAGCGTGGCGGACGCCGTGGTGATCGGTAGCCGGCTGGTTCAGCTGCTCGAAGATGCGCCGCGCGGCCACGCGGTAGAATCGCTGCGTGCGTTCATCGCCGGAATTCGCGAGGCGCTGGACGCCTGAAGTGATGAGTTGGCTGCCTGATGGTGGCGAAAAAGTGCCGGAGCCTGCGCGCCATGCGTGTTCTGCTTCGGCCGAACCATGCCGGCATGGTAAATTCTCGGGTTGATTCCCTGCCGTTCCTCCGGTTTCACCGGGCCAATGCGTAGCGCAAGTCGCGCATCGCGAGCGGCAGTCATCCGAAAGGAGCTTTCATGAGCTGGTTGGATAAACTCCTGCCTCCCAAGATTCAACAGACCGACCCCCGTACCCGCAAGGGCATTCCCGAGGGGTTGTGGGTCAAGTGCCCGTCGTGCGAGTCCACCCTGTACCGGACCGACGTCGAGGCCAACCTGCACGTCTGCCCGAAGTGCGACCACCATATGCGCATCAGCGCGCGCGCGCGCCTGGACGCGCTGCTCGACGCCGAAGGCCGCTATGAAATCGGCCAGGAAATCGTGCCGGTGGACGCACTCAAGTTCAAGGACAGCAAGAAGTACCCCGACCGCATCAAGGCCGCCATGGACGAGACCGGCGAGACCGATGCGATGGTCGTGATGGGCGGTGCGATCCACACCATTCCGGTGGTGGCGAGCTGCTTCGAGTTCGAGTTCATGGGTGGCTCGATGGGCTCCGTGGTCGGCGAGCGCTTCGTGCGTGGCGCCCAGGCGGCGCTCGAGCAAAAGGTGCCGTTCATCTGCTTTACCGCCACGGGCGGTGCGCGCATGCAGGAAAGCCTGCTGTCGCTGCTGCAGATGGCCAAGACCACGGCGATGCTGAACCAGCTTTCGGCATCGAAGCTGCCTTTCATCAGCGTGCTGACCGACCCGACCATGGGTGGCGTGTCGGCCAGCTTCGCGTTCCTCGGCGATGTCGTGATCGCCGAGCCGAAGGCGCTGATCGGCTTTGCCGGCCCGCGCGTGATCGAGCAGACCGTGCGCGAAAAGCTGCCGGAAGGCTTCCAGCGCGCCGAATTCCTGCTGCAGAAGGGCGCCATCGACATGATCGTCGACCGCCGCAAGCTGCGCGCCGAGCTGGCGCAGTTGCTTGCGCTGCTGCAGAAGCAGCCGGCGGACGCGGTCGCGTAAGAGCGGCCGGATGGCACAGGCAAGGGCGCGGGCGGTTGACGCGCCTTTTGCTTTTCCTGGCGCCGAGGCAATGTCAGCTCCGGCCTTGACTTTCAGGCCGGCTGGCCAAATCTAGAAGCAAAGCATTTCCACCCCCCTTCATGCCTGTCTTCCACAACCTTCCCGAATGGCTCGCCCATCTCGAAACCGCCCATCCCGTGGGCATCGACATGGGCCTGACCCGTATCACGCGCGTCAAGGAAGCGCTGGGCCTGCGCATTGATGCCGTGGTGTTCACGGTCGGCGGTACCAACGGCAAAGGCTCGACCTGCGCCATGCTGGAGCGCATCATGCTGGAAGCCGGCTACAAGGTGGGCTGCCATACCTCACCGCATCTGGTGACGTTCAACGAGCGCGCGCGCCTCAATGGCGAGATGGCGACGGATGCGCAACTGCTGCCGCACTTCGAGGCCGTGGAGCGTGCCCGCACCAGCTTTGCAGACCCGATCAGCCTGACGTATTTCGAGTTCACCACGCTGGCGATCATCCATATGTTCGCGGCGGCCGGGCTGGACGCGATGATCCTGGAAGTGGGCCTGGGTGGGCGACTCGATGCGGTCAACGTGATCGATACGGATTGTGCCGTGATCACCAGCGTCGATATCGACCACACGCAATACCTCGGCGACACGCGCGAGAAGATCGGCTTCGAGAAGGCTGGCATTTTCCGTCCGGACGTGCCGGCGATCTGTGGCGATCCGGTGCCGCCACAGTCGTTGATCGACCATGCCGAGGCGATCGGCGCCGACCTGTGGCTGGTCGGGCGCGATTTCCGCCACCAGGCCGCCAAGGGCCAGGAGCGCCAACAGTGGGACTGGAGCGGACGCGAGCGCAAGCTTAACGGGCTTGGCTATCCGGCGTTGCGCGGCGCGAATCAATTGCTGAACGCTTCGGCTGCACTGGCAGCGCTGCAGGCGATGCGTGCGCAGTTGCCCGTGAGTGCGCAGGAAGTCCGCAACGGCCTGGCCTTCGTGGAGCTGCCCGGGCGCTTCCAGGTGCTTCCGGGACGCCCGGCGGTGATCCTCGACGTGGCGCATAACCCGCATGCGGCCGCCACGCTGGGCCAGAACCTGGAAAACATGGGCTTCTTCCGCTACACCTACGCGGTGTTCGGCGCCATGCAGGACAAGGATCTCGCGGGTGTCCTGCGCCAGGTGGCCGACAAGGTGGATCACTGGTGCCTGTGCGACCTGCCGACCGAGCGCGCGGCAACTGCCGCCGATTTGCTGCAGAAGCTCGAAGAGGGCGGTTTCCAGCCGGGGCCGGATGCCACGGCGGCCTGTTTTTCCAGCCCCGAAGCCGCTTACCGCGATGCCATCGAGAGAGCGACCGAGAATGATAGAATTCTGGTCTTCGGATCGTTCTATACCGTTGCCGGCGTAATGGCATACCGCGCCACTCAGGCAAACTAGCGCAGCGCCGCACACGAAAGTGCGGCACAAGTTCGCGGCAATCGAGCGACAAACCAGCGGCCGGCACGGAGCGAATCCGACGGCCGCCGCACCGAACCAATCTATGGGCCTGCTTTCGCTGTTTTCTTCCCGCAAGGGCAACGACCCGGCACCCGAGCGTACGCGCAGGCAGCGTACCGACCCTGGTGCAGGCATCGCCTCGTCGCGTCGACTCGCGGAGGAATATGCCGACGACACGCTGGATCCCGAATTTCCGCAGAAGCAGCGCGCACGCCGCCGCCTGATCGGTGCCGTGGTGCTGGTGGTGGCCGCGGTCATCGTGCTGCCCATCATCTTCGAAACCAAGCCGCGCCCGGTGTCCGACGATGTGTCGGTGAAAGTCACAGGCGGCCAGGGTGCACAGAAGCCGAAGGTTGAAGCCCGCAAGGCGGATCCGTTGCCGCCGGCGCCGCAGTCCCAGCAGGCTCGGGGCGACACCGCGGAAGCACTCGACGCTGGCGAAGAAGTGGTCAGCGCGCCGTCAAAGCCGGCCCCCGCCGCGGACAAGCCCGCGGCACGTACCGATACCAAGCCCGCCGAGACCAAGACGGCGGATGCCAAGCCGCAAGGCAGCGGCAAGTACCTGATCCTGATTGGCGCTTTCTCTTCGGAAGAGAGGGCAAAGAACTGGCTGGCCAAGCTCAAGGCGAGCAAGGTGCCGGCGTATGTCGAACGGAAAGTCCTGGCTGACGGCGAGCGTATCCTGCTGCGCGCGGGCCCCTTCAACGACCGTGATGCCGCCGACGCCGCCGACAAGCGCGTACGCGCGACCGGGCTCGCGTCGAAGGTGGTGGAACAGTAAGCCTGCGTGGCCGCGCGATGCGGCCGCCTGCAACGATGCAGCCGACTTTCTTCGACTACGCTGTCGTCTTCATCCTGCTTGCTTCCGGCCTGATCGGCGTGCTGCGCGGACTGGTCCGCGAGGTGCTGTCGCTGATCGGCTGGGTGGTGGCGTTCTGGGTTGCCTACCGGTTTGGTGGCGTGGCCGCCGGATGGATGCCGGAATCGCTGCCCGGCGGCGAGATCGCGCGCCACGCGCTGGGCTTCGTGACCTTGCTGATCGGCACGGTGATCGGCGCGGCGCTGGCGGGCACGGTGGTCGGCCAGCTGCTGGAAAGCACCGGCCTGAAGCCGGCGGACCGCGGACTCGGCCTGGTGTTCGGCCTGCTGCGCGGCGCGCTGATCGTGATGCTGCTGGTCACGCTGGCCGGACTGACGAAATTGCCGGAAGAGGAATTCTGGCGCGACGCGTTGAGCCGCCCCTATGTGATGCAGGCTATGGAATCGCTGAAACCATGGCTGCCACCGGAGCTGGCGAAGTACGTCAAGACATGACACTGAGGCCCGGCACCGATGCCTGGCCGGTACGAAACGCAGGCCCTGTCCTCAGGACCGGGCTGCGCCCCTGATTCAAAGCCTTTCCTGGGAGCATGGCATGTGCGGTATCGTCGGCGCGGTCTCTACCTCGCCCGTCAACCAATTGATTTACGACAGCCTGCTGTTGTTGCAACACCGCGGACAGGATGCTGCCGGCATCGCCACCGCCAACGGCAGTACTTTCCACATGCACAAGGCCAACGGCCTCGTGCGCGACGTGTTCCGGACCCGCAATATGCGCGGCCTGCCGGGCACCGCCGGCATCGGTCAGGTGCGTTACCCGACCGCGGGCTCCGCCTCCAGCGAAGAAGAGGCACAGCCGTTCTACGTCAATGCGCCGTATGGCATCATCCTGGCCCACAACGGCAACCTGACCAACTGGCAGCAACTGCGCGAGGAAATGTTCCGCCGCGACCGCCGCCACATCAATACGCACTCGGATACCGAGGTGCTGCTCAATGTGCTCGCTGACGAACTGCAGCGCGCGAGCCAGGGCATGGCGCTGGATCCGGAAACGATCTTCAAGGCCGTTTCCGGCATGCACCGCCGCGTGAAGGGCTCGTACGCCATTGCCGCGCAGATCGCCGGTTACGGCATGCTTGCCGTGCGCGATCCGTTCGGCATCCGCCCGCTGAGTCTTGGCAGCGTGGACACGCCCACCGGCAAGGAATGGATGGTGGCGTCGGAGTCGGTGGCGCTGGAAGGCATCGGCTATCGCATGGAGCGCGACGTGGCGCCCGGCGAGGCCATCTTCATCGACCTCGACGGCAAGCTGTACAGCAAGCAGTGCGCGGACAACCCCGTGCTGACGCCGTGCATCTTCGAGTACGTCTACCTGGCCCGTCCGGATTCGTGCATCGATGGCGTGCCCGTCTATGACGCCCGCCTGCGCATGGGCGACTACCTGGCCGAAAAGATCCGCCAGGAAGTGTCGGCCGGCGACATCGACGTGGTCATGCCGATTCCCGATTCCAGCCGCCCGGCCGCCATGCAGGTAGCCAACCGGCTGGGCGTGGGCTATCGCGAAGGTTTCTTCAAGAACCGCTACGTGGGCCGCACCTTCATCATGCCGGGCCAGGCGGTGCGCAAGAAGTCGGTGCGCCAGAAGCTCAACGCGATGGCCGTCGAGTTCAAGGGCAAGAACGTGCTGATCGTCGATGACTCGATCGTGCGCGGCACCACGTCGTTCGAGATCGTGCAGATGGCGCGCGACGCCGGCGCCAACAAGGTCATCTTCGCCTCGGCCGCGCCGCCGGTGAAGTACCCGAACGTGTACGGCATTGACATGCCGACGCGCAGCGAGTTGGTGGCCCATGGCCGCACGCACGAAGAGATCGCCAAGATCATCGGCGCCGACAAGCTGGTGTACCAGGACGTGGAAGCGATGAAGCAGGCTGTACGCGACATCAACCCCGCGTTGAACGACTTCGACGCGTCGTGCTTCGATGGCCGCTACGTTACCGGCGACATCGACGAGGCCTACCTGGATCGCCTGGAAACGGCGCGCAGCTTGGCTGATCGCGAAGGCACCGGAGACATGGAGCGCTCGCAACTGCACCTGCAGCGTTCGGGCGGCAACGAGTAAGCCGCGCCGCGTCCGTGCGCGTTGACGAATGCGAGGCCCGGCCGTAACATGGCCGGGCGTCGATTTGAGAGTCAGCTTGCGGACGCGGGTCCTGCCCGAAACAGCTAAAGAGATAGCCGTCAGAAGGGAAATTCCGGCGCAGCCGCCGTGAAATCCCTAGGTATCCGCAGAATACGCAAGCCCGTCGATCCGACTCTCCGATCGCACGGGCTTTTTTCATGGCCGGCCGTTTGCCGCCGGCTTGTCGAGACCACTGCATTCGCGCGGGTACGACCGCGCCACCAGCATGAACCAACCGCTCAATCCTGAATCGCTTGGCATCGATACCCTTGGCGTGCGCGCCGGCACGCTGCGCAGCGAATACATGGAGCATTCCGAGGCGATGTACCTGACCTCGAGCTTCTGCTTCCACAGCGCCGCCGAAGCCGCGGAACGCTTCGCCAACTCGGAAGAGGGCTTCACCTACTCGCGCTTCACCAACCCGACCGTCTCGATGTTCCAGTCGCGCCTGGCGGCGCTGGAAGGCGCGGAGTCGTGCATGGCGACCGCGTCGGGCATGAGCGCGATCCTGTCGGTGGTGATGTCGCTGATGCAGGCGGGCGACCACCTGGTGAGCTCGCGCGCGATCTTCGGGTCGACCATGACGCTGTTCGGGAACATTTTCTCGAAGTTCGGCGTCGAGACGACCTTCGTCGACCCGGGCGATCTGAACGCTTGGCGCGCGGCAGTGCGACCGACCACGAAGCTGTTCTTCCTGGAGACCCCGTCGAATCCGTTGACCGAGGTAGCGGACATCGCGGCCGTGGCCGACATCGCGCACAACGCCGGCGCCCAATTGATCGTCGACAACTGCTTCTGTTCGCCAGCGCTGCAGCAGCCGATCAAGTTTGGCGCCGACATCGTGGTGCATTCGGCCACTAAGCATATCGACGGGCAGGGCCGTGTGCTCGGCGGCGCGGTAGTCGGTTCGCACGATTTCATCATGGGCAAGGTGTTCCCGTTCGTGCGTACCGCGGGTCCGACGCTGTCGGCCTTCAACGCGTGGGTGCTCCTCAAGGGCATGGAGACGCTGGCCATCCGCATGGAGCGGCATTCTGCCAATGCGCTGGCGCTCGCCGAGTTCCTGGAATCGCATCCGGCAGTGGCACGCGTGTTCCATCCCGCGCTGAAGTCGCATCCGCAGCATGAGATCGCCATGCGTCAACAGAGCGGTGGTGGCGCGATCGTGTCGTTCGAGCTCAAGGGTGCGACGCCCGAGCAGCAGCGTGCGAATGCCTGGCGCGTGATCGACAACACGCGCTTGTGCTCGATCACCGGGAATCTCGGTGATACGCGTACGACGATTACCCATCCGTACACGACCACGCACGCGCGTGTGAGTCCGGAGGCCAAGGCAGCTGCGGGTGTCGGTGAAGGCCTGATCCGCCTGGCGGTGGGACTTGAGACGGTGGCCGATCTGAAGGCCGATCTGCTGCGCGGGCTCGGCGAGTAAGACGACAGCCGCGGAAGGATAGTGCCGGCTCAGGGCGTCTGGGCTGGTGCTGCGTTATCGCTGCCAGCCACGGCCTTGACGCCGGCCTTGGTCACGTCGTAAGTGGTTTCCACCGCCGTCGAAGCGACACTGACGGCTGCGGAGCCCACCGTTGTCACGGTGGAAACGGCAGCGCTGCCTACCGCAATGGTCGCCCCAACGACGCTGCATCCTGCCAGCAAGGCGCCTGTTGCGATCGCGACTAGCCGTGCGGCGACGCGGTATGAGGGTCGGGGAAAACCGGAAAACGAAAACGGCATGCAAGGCTGCCCGGTGGGCACGTAAATAGGCGCCAGGACATCGGGCCCCGGCAACCGGCCGCCTGCGAAGCTCAGCGCAGCAAGCGGCGCCGCAACAGTACCAGCGAAAGCACCAGGGCAACAATGCCGTAGGCCATCAGCACGGCAATATGCAACCCGGCATTGTCGATCGGCCGCCCCAGCATCAGCGGACGGATCAGTGCAACCGCATGCGCGAGCGGCAGGACATTGGTCGCCGCGCGAGCGCCTTCGGGCAACTGTTCGAGCGGGAAGAACACGCCCGAGAGCAGCAGCATTGGCGTCATCACCAGCGTCTGGTAGAACATGAAGAAGTCATAGCCGGGGGCCAGCGCCGTGACGATCATCGCCAGGCTCGCGAACGTGATGCCCGCCAGCACGATCACCGGCAGTGCCAGCAGCGCGCCCGGCATGTGCGCATAGCCGAGCGCCCCGGCCACGAGCATGATCGCCAGCCCCGACAGCACCGCCTTGCTGGCGGCCCACAGGATCTCTCCGAGCACCACGTCGCCGAGCGTCAGCGGCGCATGCATGATCGCTTCCCACGTGCGCTGCACGTGCATGCGCGAGAACGCCGAGTACATCGATTCGAAGCTCGCCGACATCATCACGCTCGATGCCGTGGTGCCGGCGGCGAGGAAGGCGATGTACGACACGCCGTGCACTTGCCCGACCAGCAGGCCGAGTCCGAGGCCAAGGCCGAACAGGTAGATCATCGGATCGGCCAGGTTGCCGATCATTGACGGGATGGCCAGCTTCTTCCACACCATGTAGTTGCGGTACCAGACCATCATCCAGTTGCGCAGATTGCGCGGCAGCAGTGGCTGCGGATAGTGCTGTGCCGATGCGGCGTTGCCGTTGCGGGTGCGGGTTTGCGTCGCTGCGGCAGTTGCCGTGTCCGGACGCGGATCCTGTTCGCTCATGTCAGTCCCTCATCTCGCGGCCGGTCAGCTTGAGGAACACGTCCTCGAGGTTGGCCGGACGGTGCAGGTAGCGTACGCCGCTCTGGCCATGCAGGGCGGCGAGTAGCGGGGCTGGCTCGCGCACGTAGCAGAAGAGCGTCTCGCCGCTCATTTCGGTGCGCTCGGCCAGCGGTGTCAGGCTGCCGCGCAGCGTGTCGAGTTCATCGCCATAGACCTCGACCACATCGCAGCCGATCTGGCTGTCGATCAGGTCGTGTGGCTTGCCTTCGGCAATCTTGCGGCCGCCATCGATCACGCACAGGTAATTGCACAGGCGCTCGGCCTCTTCCATGAAGTGCGTGGTCAGCAGGATGGTCTTGCCGCTGGCCATCAGCGACTTCAGCCGTTCCCAGATCAGGTGGCGGGCCTGCGGATCGAGCCCGGTCGTGGGCTCGTCCATGATCAGCAGGTCCGGGTCGTTGATCAGCGCACGCGCCACGGTCAGGCGCCGGCGCATGCCGCCGGACAGGTCGCGCACCTGGGCGTTGGCGCGGTTTTCGAGCCGGGCGAATTCCAGCAGGGCCGGCACGCGGCGTTCGATCACGGCAGAGGACAGGCCGAAGTAGCGGCCGAAGATGCGCAGGTTCTCGATGACGGAGAAGTCCGGATCGAGATTGTCGAACTGCGGAACCACGCCGACGCGCATGCGTGCCTGCGGCGCGCGCTCGGGAATCGGCTCTCCGCATAGCGTCAGCGAGCCCCCTGCCGGCGTGGTCAGGCCCAGCAGTAACCGCAGCGTGGTGGTCTTGCCAGCGCCGTTGGGGCCGAGCAGGCCGAAGCACTGGCCACGGTGCACCTGCAGATCCAGATCGTTGACGACAACCGTGTCGCCGTATTGCTTGCGCACCTTGCGCAACTCGAGGATGGCAGTCAAGGCAGGAACCGGTAGGCGCGCCGGCGGGGCGCAATATCCGCCATTATGCCGGTCATCGCCGCGCATGACCTGTGATGCACTGCACCATTGCGCGCCGGTCAGCCAGTCGACTTCCAGGCATAAAAAAACCGCCAGCATGCTGGCGGTTTTTTCTGAGCGCGAAACCGAATCAGTAGAGCTTCTTCGGCAGCATTTGCATGCGCAGACGCTTGCGCAGGCGCGCTTCGGCAGCCTTCTTCTTGCGCTTGCGCTCGGTCGTCGGCTTTTCGTAGGCCGTGCGGCTCTTCAGTTCGACGATCAGGCCGGTCTGCAGAATCGCGCGACGGAAGCGACGCATTGCAACTTCAACCGGCTCACCGGGTTTCAAGACGATCTTAGTCAATTCAGTCCTTTAGGGGAGTGCCGCACATGCGGCTGGTTCAAACGAGGGGGAAACTGCGGCCGCCGGAGCAGCTGGTATTGCACGAGGAGCGATTTGCCCTGGTGCACCCCCGCGAACCTGAAAGATGTGGACCTGTGAGTCCGTGCAACCAGTGTCAGGGGCTGATAGCGCCGGGTTCCTTGAACAGCGGGAGCCTGGCAGTACCGGTTTCCGTAAAAAGCTATACGCCCGTAACTATGGCACGTATACGACGCAAATGTCAAGAATGTGCCGCAACAAGGCAGCGGTGAGCGGGTCTTCCGGAAACGGGTTGCGACGCTCGCTGCACATCAATTCGTCGAGCTCTTGCGGGCGCGGCGCCGATGATACGCGAGAACCGGCGACTGCGTCCGGCGATACCGAAGCGCGGCATCGACGAGCACGGCAACGCGCCCGTCTTTATGCGTTCTTTATACCGCTTGCGCCACTTTCTACCCCGTTTTTAGCGCCCGATCCATAAGCTGCCAGACACCAAATACTCACGGATGGCAGAAGTCATGGACGGAGTTTTTCTGATCGCCTTGATCGTATTCGCCGCCGCCACCGCGGCACTGCTGCGGCTCTGCGATGCGCTGGGCAGCCAGGCACCAGATGCCGGCACACAGCACGGCGATGTTCACTACCACGCAGCGCCTGGCAAGCACAGCGCTGCCGACAGGGGGATGTGATGGACTGGGCTGACCTGCTGAGCGGCGCGCTCGCCGCGCTGATTTTCATCTACCTTCTGATCGCGCTCTTCCGCCCGGAGAAATTCTGATGTCGAACGAGTTCCTGGGCCTGCTGGCCCTGTATCTGGCGATCCTGTTCGCCGCAGGTCCGTTTCTCGGCCGCTATATGCGGCGGGCAATGGAAGATGGCAGCTACAAGCTGACCGCATGGGGGCGTCCGTTCGAGCGCGTGATCTACAGGCTCGCCGGCGTGCGCGCCGATGCCGAGATGGGATGGAAGCAGTACACGATCGCCGTGCTGGCGTTCAACCTGCTTGGCGTGATCGTGGTCTACGCCCTGCAGCGGCTGCAGGCCTATCTGCCGTTCAACCCTCAGGGCGTTGGCGCGGTGACGCCGGACTCGGCCTTCAACACCGCCATCAGCTTCGTTTCCAACACGAACTGGCAAGGCTACGCGGGCGAATCGACGATGAGCTACCTGACGCAGATGCTGGCGCTCACCGTGCAGAACTTCTTCTCCGCGGCGACGGGCATTGCCGTGGTGTTCGCGCTGATCCGCGGTTTCGCGCGGCAGAGCAGCGCGACCATCGGCAACTTCTGGGTCGATATAGTCCGAAGCACGCTGTATGTGCTGGTGCCGATCTCGACGGTGATCGCGCTCGCGCTGGTCAGCCAGGGCGTGATCCAGAACTTCGACAGCTACAAGGAAGTCAGCCTGGTGACGCCGGTCGAGTACAGCCAGCCCAAGGTGGATGCGGCCGGACAGCCGGTGCTCGACGCGCAAGGCAAGCCGGTCACCGAAGACCTGAAGACGGACAAGCAGACGCTGGCAATGGGTCCGGTGGCCTCGCAGGAAGCGATCAAGATGCTCGGCACCAATGGTGGCGGCTTCTTCAACGCGAACTCGGCGCATCCCTACGAGAACCCGACCGCGCTCACCAACCTGATCCAGATGCTGGCCATCTTCCTGATCCCCACAGCGCTGTGCTTTACGTTCGGCGAGATGGTGAAGGACCGGCGCCAGGGCGTGGCGGTGCTCGCGTCGATGACGGTGATCTTCATCGCCATGGCCTGCGTGACGTCCATTTCCGAGCTGCAGGTGAATGCTGCGCTATCCGGCCTCCCGGTGGACCACGCTGTATCGGCACTGCAGGCCGGCGGCAACATGGAGGGCAAGGAAACGCGCTTCGGCATGGCGGCGTCGGCACTGTTCGCCACCATCACCACGGCGGCCTCGTGCGGTGCGGTCAACGCCATGCATGACTCGTTCACCGCCATCGGCGGGCTGGTGCCGATGCTGCTGATGCAGCTTGGCGAAGTCGTGTTCGGCGGCGTCGGCTCCGGCCTGTACGGCATGCTCGTGTACGCGGTGCTGGCCGTGTTTATCGCCGGCCTGATGATCGGCCGTACACCCGAGTACCTCGGCAAAAAGATCGAAGCCTACGAGATGAAGATGACCGCGGTGGCCATCCTCGTCACGCCGCTGCTGGTGCTGGTCGGCACGTCGATCGCGGTGATGACGGAGGCGGGCAGGGCGGGCGTGTTCAACCCCGGCACGCACGGCTTCTCCGAGATCCTCTATGCACTGTCCTCGGCGGCCAACAACAACGGCAGCGCCTTTGCAGGCCTGTCCGCCAACACGCCGTTCTACAACACCCTGCTGGCCGCGGCCATGTGGTTTGGCCGCTTCTGGATCATCATCCCGGTCCTCGCGCTGGCCGGCTCGCTCGCGGCGAAGAAACGGCTGCCGGTGACGGGCGGCACCATGCCCACGCACGGCGCGTTGTTCGTGGTGCTGTTGGTCGGCTCGGTGCTGCTGGTGGGTGCGCTGACGTATGTCCCGGCCCTGGCACTGGGACCCGTCGCCGAGCAGCTGCAGGGCGCGGTGACGGCGATTGCCAAGTAAGCGTATTGCGGAGAAACGCATGCAACAAGAATCCATGGCGACGCAGGGCAAGACCGGCGGCGCCGCATCCAGAACCAACGCATCGGCGGCCAATGCCGCCCCGCCATCGGGCGTCGCTAACCGTCCGCACGGCCAGCATCCGCATCGCCCGCCGCGCCGCGGCATGTTCGCTGCCGAACTCGTCAAGCCGGCTTTGCTGGCCGCAGTGAAGAAGCTGTCGCCACGCGATCAGGTGCGCAACCCGGTGATGTTCGTGGTGTATGTCGGCAGCATCCTGACCACTGTCCTGTTCCTCAAGGCGCTGGCTTCGCCGGTGGCGGGCGGCGAAAGCGCCGGCTTCATCCTGGCCGTCTCGGTCTGGTTGTGGTTCACGGTGCTGTTCGCCAACTTTGCCGAGGCGCTGGCCGAAGGGCGCAGCAAGCAGCAGGCGGAATCGCTGCGTGGTCTGAAGACGACTGCCATGGCGCACGTACTCGTGGACGGCAAGCGAGGCGGTGCGACGGAAACGCGCGCGGCTACAACCCTGCGGCGCGGCGACATCGTGCAGGTCCAGGCCGGCGACATGATTCCCGGCGACGGTGAAGTGATCGAGGGCGTGGCGTCGGTGGACGAAAGCGCCATCACCGGCGAATCGGCGCCCGTGATCCGCGAATCCGGCGGCGACTTCTCGTCGGTGACCGGCGGCACGCGCGTGTTGTCCGACTGGATCGTGGTGCGCATCACCACCAACCCGGGCGAGAGCTTCATCGACCGCATGATCAGCATGGTCGAGGGCGCCAAGCGGCAAAAGACGCCGAACGAACTCGCACTGACCATCCTGCTGGTAGGCCTGACCATCGTGCTGCTGCTGGCGACCGCCACGCTGCTGCCGTTCTCGCTCTACAGCGTGCTGGTCACCAAGGCCGGCATGCCGGTGACGATCACCGTGCTGGTCGCGCTGCTCGTGTGCCTGATTCCGACCACGATCGGCGGCCTGCTGTCTGCCATCGGCGTGGCCGGCATGAGCCGCATGATGGAGGCCAACGTCATCGCCACCTCGGGCCGTGCCGTGGAAGCGGCAGGCGACGTCGACGTGCTGCTGCTCGACAAGACCGGCACCATCACGCATGGCAACCGCCAGGCCGCGCGCTTTGTGCCGGCACCGGGCATCTCGGCGCAGCAGCTTGCGCAGGCAGCGTGGCTGTCGTCGCTCGCCGACGAAACGCCCGAAGGCCGCAGCATCGTGACGCTTGCGCGCCAGCAGCAAGGGGTTGCCGCGCCGGACATGGCGCAGCTGCGCCCGGTGTTCGTGCCGTTCACGGCGCAGACGCGCATGAGCGGCGTGGACCTGCGCAATGGCGACAGCGAACGCATCGTACGCAAGGGCGCTGCCGACGCAGTGCGCCGCTTCGTGACCGAACGCGCGGGCAAGTTCCCGGAAGCCGTGATGCAGGCCGTCGATGACGTTGCCGGTGCCGGCAGCACGCCGCTGGTGGTGGCCGAGGAATCCGACGGCAATGTGCGCGTGCTCGGCGTGGTCGAGCTCAAGGACATCGTCAAGACCGGTATCCGCGAGCGCTTTGCCGAATTGCGCAAGATGGGCATCAAGACCGTGATGATTACGGGCGACAACCGGCTTACCGCGGCGACCATCGCGGCCGAGGCGGGCGTCGATGACTTCCTTGCCGAGGCCACGCCTGAAGCGAAGCTCAAGCTGATCCGCCAGTACCAGGGCGAGGGACGCCTGGTGGCGATGACCGGCGACGGCACCAACGACGCGCCCGCGCTGGCGCAGGCCGACGTCGCCGTGGCGATGAACAGCGGCACGCAGGCGGCGAAGGAGGCAGGCAATATGGTCGACCTCGACAGCAACCCGACCAAGCTGATCGAGATCGTCGAGATCGGCAAGCAGATGCTGATGACGCGCGGTTCGCTGACCACGTTCAGCGTGGCCAACGACATCGCCAAGTACTTCGCCATCATTCCGGCTGCCTTTGCCACGACCTATCCGCAGCTCAACCTGCTGAACGTGATGGGGCTGAGCACGCCGGCGTCCGCGATCATGTCGGCGGTGATCTTCAATGCGCTGATCATCGTCGCGCTGATCCCGCTGGCGCTCAAGGGCGTCGCCTACCGGCCGCTCGGCGCGGCGGTGCTGCTGCGTCGCAACCTGCTGATCTACGGCCTTGGCGGCATTCTCGTGCCGTTTGTCGGGATCAAGCTGATAGACATGGCGCTGGCCCTGCTGGGCTGGGTCTGACCCTATTCCTGCATTGAGAGGAACTCATGAATATGCAAGCGCAATCCACGCAATCCGCGCCGGCGGCACCGCTGCAAGGCGGACTGTTGCGGCCCGTGGCGGTGGTTTTCGTCGTGCTGTCGCTGGTGACGGGGCTGTTGTACCCCGGCGTGATCACGGCGGTGTCGAAAGCCGTGTTTCCGGAGCAGGCAGCCGGCTCGTTGATCGTCAGGGACGGCAAGGCAGTGGGCTCGTCGCTGATTGGCCAGTCGTTCTCGGACCCGAAGTACTTCTGGGGTCGCCTGTCGGCCACCGCGCCAATGCCGTACAACGCCGGAGCGTCGGCCGGTTCGAACCTTGGGCCGACCAACCCGGCGCTGACCGATGCGGCACGTGCGCGCATCGATGCGTTGCGTGCGGCGGATCCTGACAACAAGGCAGCGGTGCCGGTGGATCTGGTCACCGCCTCCGGCAGCGGTCTCGATCCGCACATCAGCATCGCTGCGGCGGACTACCAGGCGCCGCGCGTCGCGCGGCTGCGTAGCCTGCCGCTCGAAAAGGTCCAGGATCTGATCAAGGCGAACATGGAATCGCCCCGGCTGGCGGTGCTGGGTGCCCCAGGCGTCAACGTGCTCAAACTGAACCTGGCGCTGGATGCGGCATCGGGCAAATAGGCACGCGGTGCGCGTGGCACAATCTGACTGCGGCTGCCCCCACGCCGGGCGGCGCAGCTGACCATGCCCGAAATGCGATCTCCCGCCGAACGTCCGGATCCGGACACCCTGCTGCAACGCATGCAGGAGGAGGGCGCGCGCGCCGCGCGTGGCAAGCTGCGCGTCTATTTCGGTGCCTCGGCCGGCGTGGGCAAGACCTTTGCCATGCTTGCCGCGGCGCGGTCGCTGCGAGAGCAGGGCGTGGACGTGGTCATCGGCGTGGTCGAGACGCATGGCCGCGCCGAGACCGAGGCACTGATCGATGGCATCGAGCGCCTGCCCATGAAGGACGTGCCGTACCGCGACCGCGTGCTCAAGGAGTTCGATCTCGACGGTGCGCTGGCGCGTCGTCCGGCGCTGGTTCTCGTCGACGAGTTGGCCCATTCCAATGCTGCGGGCAGCCGCCACCCGAAACGCTGGCAGGACATCCAGGAACTGCAGTCGTCTGGCATCGACGTCTGGACGACCGTCAACGTGCAGCACCTGGACAGCCTCAATGAAGCCGTCGGCGGCATTACCGGCATTCGCGTCTGGGAAACCGTGCCGGACGCCGTGTTCGACGGCGCCGACGAAGTGATCCTCGTTGACCTGCCGGCCGACGAGTTGCTGCGGCGCTTGCGTGAAGGCAAGGTCTACCTGCCCGAGCAGGCCCGCCATGCGGTGCGCAACTTCTTCCGCAAGGGCAACCTGATTGCCCTGCGTGAACTGGCATTGCGCCGTACCGCGGACCGTGTCGATGACGATGTGCGTGCCTATCGCCGCGCCGAATCGATCCAGTCGGTGTGGCGCACGCGCGAGGCGGTGCTCGCCTGCATCGGCACTGGCAGCGATGCCGAGCAGGTCGTCAGAAGCGCGCGCCGGCTGGCCGGCCAGCTCGATTGCGACTGCCATGTGATCACGGTAGCGGCGCCACGACTGGCGTCTGTCCCCGATGCCGAGCGCGTGCGGCTGGAGTCGGCGATGCGGCTGGCCGAGGAACTCGGCGCGCGCACCGAGACGCTGGCCGGCAGCGACATGGTGCAGGCGGTGGCCGGCTATGTCCGGCGGCACAACCTGACCAAGGTCGTGCTTGGCCGCACGCCGACGCGATGGCGGCGCGAAGATGACTCGCTGCTGATGCAGGGGCGTTCGCTACTGGCCTGGGTACTATCTCCATTCCTGGGCGCGCGCGCATGGCTGTTCGGCCGCAAGAGCTTTGCCGATGCTCTGTCGGCCGCGTGCCCGGAGATCGACGTGATACGCGTCGCGGCTGATACCACGCGCGTAGACGTCAAGCCCGCCAGCGCGCCGATCCCGCTCGAGGAAAGCGAGGCCGCGCACGCACAGGAGCGTCGCGTGCGCATGCAGTCGTACCTGTGGGCCATTGCGTGGTGCGCCGGCGCGACGGCAGTGTCGATGCTCGCACGGCCGTGGTTCGACCTTGTCAACATCGCCATGCTGTTCCTGGTGGCGGTGGTCGGCGTGGCGCTGCGCCATGGCCGCGCGGCGGCGGCACTGGCCTCGGTAGTTGCCGTGGGCGCATTCGATTTCTTCTTCGTGCCCCCGCGAATGTCGTTTAGCGTGAGCGACGTGCAGTACCTGCTGACCTTCCTGGTGCTCCTGTCGGTGGGCCTGGTCATCGGTCAGCTCACGGCCGGACTGCGCGAACAGGCCGAAGTCGCGGTGCAACGCGAGACCGATGCGCGCACGCTGTACGAGCTCGCGCGCGAACTGTCGTCGGCCCTGATGAACGAGCAGATCGTCTCGATTGGCAGCCGCTTCCTGCGCGCGGCCTTCGACGCACGCTCGGCATTCTTCCTCGTCGGACCGGACGGCCGGCTGCTGCCGCCTGTGGTGGATACGCAGGGACAGGCCGGCGGGCACAGCGACGCGATCGACCGCGTGCTCGCGCAGTGGGTGTTCGACCATGGCCAGCCGGCCGGCACAGGCACCCATACGCTGCCGGCCGGTACCGTGCTGTACCTGCCGCTCAAGGCGCCGATGCAGACGCGTGGCGTGCTGGCCGTCGAGCCGCAGGCGTGGCGCGCATTTGCGCAGCCGGCACTGCGGCGCCAGGTCGATGTATTCGCGACGCTGATCGCCATCACCATCGAACGGCTGCACTACGTGGACGTCGCGCAGCGGGCGCTGTTGTCGATGGAGTCGGAGCGGTTGCGCAGTTCGCTGCTGGCCGCGGTGTCGCATGACCTGCGCACGCCGCTGACCAGCCTGATCGGCATGGCCGAGACCCTGCAGCGCGGCGATCCGCCGCTCGCGCCGCGCGTAGCGGATACGGTCTCGGCGATGCGTGACCAGGCCAGGCGCATGAGCACGATGGTCGTCAACCTGCTCGACATGGCGCGGTTGCAAGGGCGGGACGTGCGCATGCAGAAGGAGTGGCAGTCGTTCGAGGAGCTTGTTGGCGCGGCGCTTGGAGCCTTGCGCGATGCGCTTGTCGGACATCGTGTCGCGGTGGCGGATCTGCACAAGATGCCGCTGGTGGAGTGCGATGCCGTGCTGATGGATCGCGTGCTGTGCAACCTGCTGGAGAACGCCGCCAAGTACACGCCTGCCGGAACCGAAATCCGCATCCGCGCGGAGGTCGTGGACGACGAGGTGCGCCTCGTGGTGGAAGATGATGGCCCCGGCGTGCCCCCCGGCAGCGAACGGCAGATTTTCGAGAAGTTCACGCGCGGTGAACGTGAATCGGTGACAACCGGCGTGGGCCTGGGCCTTGCCGTCTGCGACGCGATCGTGCAGGCGCATGGCGGACGGATCTGGGTCGAGCCTGTGCGCGATGCTGCCACGGCAGGGGCTGGCATCGGTGCACGATTCATAGTGGCCTTGCCGCGCGGCAATCCGCCGGTGATCGAGCCCGAAGCCGCGGACATTCCCGCATAAATCCGCGCGGACACACATAGATGGAGTGCAACAGATGCCTTTCGAGTTTTCGCCCACGGTGCTGCTCGTCGAGGACGAACCTCATATCCGCCGTTTCGTGCGTGCGGCGCTGCAGGCCGAGGGCTGCACGGTGCGCGAGGCCGATTCGCTCAAGCGCGGGCTGATCGAGGCCGGCACGCGCCAGCCCGACCTGGTGATCCTCGATCTTGGCCTGCCCGACGGCGATGGCGTTGACCTGATCCGTGAAGTGCGCACCTGGACCGAAGTGCCGGTGCTGGTGCTGTCGGCGCGCAGTGCAGAAGAAGACAAGATCGGCGCGCTGGATGCCGGCGCCGACGACTACCTGACCAAACCGTTCGGCGTTGGCGAACTGGTGGCGCGACTGCGCGTGCTGCTGCGCCGCCATGCGCGGTCGAACCCGCACGGCTCTGCGCAGATCGCCTTTGGCGAGGTGCAAGTTGACCTGGCCAACCGCATGGTCACGCGTGCCGGAGAGCCCGTGCACCTGACGCCGATCGAATACCGCCTGCTATCGGTGCTGATCGCGCATCGCGGCAAGGTGATGACGCACCGCGAGTTGCTGCGGGAGGTCTGGGGACCATCGCATTCCGAGAGCAGCCAGTACCTGCGCGTCTACATGGGCCATCTGCGTCACAAGCTCGAGGCAGACCCTGCGCAGCCAGCGCATCTGCTCACTGAAGTCGGCGTAGGCTACCGATTTGCAGGGTAGGGCAGCGCAGCGCTTTTTATTGCAATCACTTCCACCGAGCTGTACGCGGGCATCGGCTATGGCCCAGTGTTCCTGAAATACTCCTACGCGCCGACGAACCTGTTCGGGTTTGCCGACAGCAAGCACAGCTGGTATGCCGACCTGTCGGCGAACGTGCCGCTCAATGTGTGGGGACTGACGCTGAACGCGCACGTGGGCTACCAGAAGGTGCAGATCACCGATGCGTCTCGTACACGGACTGGAAGCTAGGCCTGACCAAGGACCTGGGCAAGGGCTTTTCGGTGTCGGTGGCGGCGTATATCGACACGAATGCCGACAAAACCGTCTATACCAATGCCAGGGGAAATTACATGGGCAAGGCGACGGCATGGGCGTCGATCAGCAAGACGTTCTGAAACGTCTGGATGGGCTCTTAATGCGGGGGGAGGGCGTAAAGGCGACTCCAATGCCGCTGCCTGGGCGCTACTTCGATCGCAACGATGCGGAAAGTGCCGCAAGCTCGCTGAAGTGAGAAAAAGAAAAAGGCCGATGCTTTCGCATCGGCCTTCGTCTTGTATCGGATGGCTCCCCGACCTGGGCTCGAACCAGGGACCTACGGATTAACAGTCCGGCGCTCTACCGACTGAGCTATCGGGGAACAGCAGAGAAAGAAATTATAGCCAGCTTCTCATTCCTTCGTCAATACCCTTCGGCATCTTTTTGTTGCCGCCGGTTTGTAATGGCGAGATGACTGGCTGCCGCGGGCGCTGTGCAGAGAAGGCCTGTTTGGCTCTCCGCAGCGTCGCATCCAACAGCGAGGCCGCATTATAGCGGCGCGCCGGACTTACAGCCAAAAGAAAAAAGCCGCCATTTCGGCGGCCTTTTTCTTCGATCGCGGCGGGTCGCGCCGTGATCAGTCGAACACCGGCGATTCCACGCCAAGCACCTTGTGCAGCTTCGGCGAGGTGGTGGTGTACTGCATGTGGATCTTCTTTTCCGGGAAGATATACGGCGCAGCACCGAACGCGGCCAGTGCGGCCTCGTGGAAGCCAGACAGGATCAGCTTCTTCTTGCCGGGGTAGGTGTTGATGTCGCCCACCGCGAAAATGCCCGGGATATTGGTCTGGAACTTCTCGGTGTCCACCTTGATCTGCTTGCGTTCCAGGTCCAGGCCCCACTCGGCGATCGGGCCGAGCTTCGGCGACAGGCCGAAGAACACCAGCACGTCGTCCACCGGCAGGCGGCGGGTCACGCCGTCGGCGCCGGTCACCTTGATCTCGGTGAGCACGCCGTCCTTTTCTTCATAGCCGCCGATCTGTCCGACCAGGAACTGCATTTCCATCTGTTCGCACAGTTCCTTCATCTTGGCGACCGATGCCGGCGCGGCGCGGAAGCCGTCGCGGCGGTGGATCATCACCACCGACTCGGCCTTGCCAACCAGGTCCAGCGTCCAGTCAAGGGCGGAGTCGCCGCCACCGACGATCACCAGGTTGCGGCCGTGGAAGCGGCTCGGATCCTTGACGCGGTAGAACAGCTGCTTGCCGTCGAACTTGTCGATGCCGTCGACCTTCAGCGTACGCGGCTGGAACGAGCCCACGCCCGCGGCGATGAAGATGGTTTTCGTGATGAAGCGCGTTCCGAGCGAGGTCTCGACGAAGAAGCGGCCGTCATCACGGCGCTCGACCACGGCGACTTCCTGTCCCAGGTGGAAAGTGGGGCCGAACGGCTCGATCTGCTTGAGCAGGTTGTCGGTCAGTTCCTGGCCGGTGCAGCTCGGCACGGCCGGGATATCGTAGATGGGCTTGTCCGGATACAGCTCGACGCACTGGCCGCCGACCACCTTGAGGGAGTCGATGACGTGCGCCTTGATTTCGAGCAGGCCCAGCTCGAACACCTGGAACAGCCCGACCGGGCCGGCACCGACAATCAGCGCATCGATTTCCAGCGGCTGGCCGCCAGCGGTACCGGCGTCAGCGGCCTTCGTCGTGTCGGCAACGGGATTGGGAATGCTCAAGTCCATAATCGTCCTGATACGTTGTGGGCACCGCGTGCCCGGCATTGCGGAAAGCGCGTGGGGACGGCTTTCTAGTCAGCTCAGCGCTGCAGGTATTGCAGCTTGTCGGTCGCGTCCTTCCACTCTTCGGCCTCGGCCAGCGGGGCCTTGGTCTTGGTGATGGACGGCCAGTTGCGCGCCAGCTCGGCGTTCAGGTCAATGAACTGCTGCTGGTCGCCCGGAACGTCTTCCTCGGCGTAAATGGCGTTCACCGGGCATTCGGCCACGCACACGGCGCAGTCGATACACTCATCCGGGTCAATGGCCAGGAAATTCGGGCCTTCACGGAAACAATCCACCGGACATACGTCAACGCAGTCTGTGTAGCGGCAACGGATGCAGGATTCGGTGACAACGTGAGTCATTTCGGTTCCAGGAAAACGGGTCGGCTTTTGAATGGGAAACTGGTTTCGGCCACTTATATGTCAGCGCACGGCCGTGCATGTCCGCCGAGGGCGAGCTGCACGGGACGAGCGAGTGCCGTGGCCTTTCAGAAGCCGATATTGTATCCGAGCCTTCTGGCAAGAATAGCGGGTCTATATAGCTGGATCAGATAGTTTTCTTATTTCTTTATGTATATTTGATTGCGAACAGGTCTGTGCCAGGCTGTGCAGTACTGGCACGATGCCATGGTGCCGGAAGCACTTTGCGCGCCGCGTCCGCCGTCGTGGTCCACCAGGAGAAGCTCACCATGCCTTGCCAGCAGCGCTTTGGTTCGTCGGGGTTCGGGAAGCGGGTGTTTCGCCTGACGCTGTACGGGTTAATCGCGCTCCATATGCTGGGAACTGCGCCCGCTGCGACTGCGCAGACATTGTCCGAGCCGGCCATGGCCGATAGCGTGGTATCCCGGCTGGTGGCCTGGCGCACGCGGTCAGATCAGCCGGTGACGCTGGCGGCACTGACGAGCTTCGATTGGGAAAGCTTCAGCGTCACGCGGGCCCCCGCCGGAGATGCCATGGCCAGTTGCGGGCGAGCCGGCCTGTTGCCGTGCGGGCCCGAGCTCCAGCCAGAAGCGGGGCAGATGGTGCAGGTGCTGACCTTCCAACGTTCGGGACGGCAGGTTTATTCCGAGCGCATCATGGCCGAGAATGGTGCCTTCGCCGATCCGTTGCCCGTACACGTGCCGCGCGCGTCGGCTACGCTGGTGTCGTGCCAGGCCACCGACGGGCGCCCCCTGTGGTGCGTGCAAGGCGCTCGGGTCCTCCGGCGTCCACAACCTTTTCTCGATGGCGGCTGAACTGCCATCCTGGCGCACGCCCGCCGGCAAGCGCGGACTTCGGTTAGCATGTGTGCCTGAACCGGCATCGCCGTCTGGCCCGTTATGATCATCCAATCCCTGCTCGACACCGACCTGTACAAGTTCACGATGATGCAGGTGGTGCTGCACCATTTCCCGCAGGCCCAGGTCGAGTACCGCTTCAAGTGCCGGAACGCGGATGTTGACCTGACTCCGTATGTCGACGAGATCCGCGCGGAAGTGGCCCACCTGTGCAGCCTTCGCTTCTCGGATGACGAACTTGCCTACCTGCGTAGCATGCGCTTCATCAAGAGCGATTTCGTCGATTTCCTCGCGCTGTTCCACCTGAACGAGAAATACGTGTCGATCGAGCCGGCGCCGCAGGGCAATGGTGAAATCGAGATTGCGATCCGCGGCTCGTGGCTGCACACGATCCTGTTCGAGGTGCCGCTGCTGGCCATCGTCAACGAGGTTTATTTCCGGGCCACCCAGCCGCAGCCGGACTTCGCCGAGGGGCGTCGCCGGCTGGAACAGAAGCTGACGCTGCTGCGGGCGCCGAAGTACCGCGACTGCGTGATTGCCGACTATGGCACGCGCCGGCGCTTCTCGCGCGACTGGCAGGAGGAAATCCTGCTGGCGACACGCAAGACGCTGGGGGCGCAACTGGCCGGCACCAGCAACGTGCTTTTTGCATACCGGCACAATATGGTGCCGCTGGGGACCATGGCCCATGAGTACCTGCAGGCGTGCCAGGCACTGGGTCCGCGCCTGCGCGACTCACAGGTATTCGCGCTGGAGAACTGGGCGCGCGAATACCGTGGCGACCTGGGCATCGCGCTGTCGGACACCTACGGCTTCGACGCGTTCCTGCGGGACTTCGATCTGTTTTTCTGCAAGCTGTTCGATGGCGTTCGGCATGATTCCGGTGACCCGTTCCTGTGGGGCGAGAAGATGCTCGCGCACTACGCGGCCAATCGTGTCGATCCGCTCGGCAAGACGCTGATCTTCAGCGACAGCCTCGATATCCCGCGCGTGATCGAGCTGTACGAGCGGTTCCATGGCCGCTGCAAGCTGGCATTCGGCGTCGGCACCAACCTGACCAACGACCTCGGCTACACGCCGTTGCAGATCGTCATCAAGATGGTCCGCTGCAACGGCCAGCCGGTGGCCAAGCTGTCGGATACCCCGGAAAAGACCATGTGCGACGACCCCGGCTACCTGGCCTACCTGCGTCAGGTATTCGACGTTAAGGCGTCCGCGTAGCCATTTTCAGCGGCTCGGAGAGACGGGCGCGGTAGGGTGCGTCTCTATAATGGCGTGCATCGCACCGCATTTTCTGAACCTGTCCAAGCCATATGGAAACCAACAACGCCCGTGATCGCATCTTTGCCCGTATCCGCGCCGCGCAGGGGCGTTCGCCCAAGGTGACCAGCGGCGAACGCGAGGCCGTGGCCGACTATCTGGCGCGCCATCCGCAGGGGCCGCGCCCGACGCCTCGGCCGGACCGTACCGAAGCGTTCATGGATTGGGCGCAGCGCATGGCTTCCACAGTCGATCGCGTTGCCACGCTCGACGACGTGCCTGCCGCAACGGTGTGCTTCCTCGACAGCCTGAACCTCGCGCATCGCGCCGTGGCGTGGGATGCGTTCGGCGCGCTGCCATGGCAGGAAAGCGGCATGACGGTCGAATGCCGGCCTCCGGTGCGCGATCCACAGGCCGATCACGACCATGGTGACCTGGTCGGCATTACCGGCTGCTTCTGCGCCATTGCCGAAACCGGTTCGCTGATGCTGCTGTCTGGGCCCGAAACGTTTGCCTCGGCCGCGTTGCTGCCCGAAACGCATATCGCCGTGGTGCCCGTATCGCGCATCGTCGACAGCCTCGAAGACGCTTTTGCACTGGTGCGCAGCGAACGCGGCGAGCTGCCGCGCGCAACCAATATCATCAGCGGTCCGTCGCGTACCGGCGACATCGAGCAGACCATCGTGCTCGGTGCTCACGGGCCGTACCGCGTCCACGTGATCCTGGTCGACCAGGCCTGATCTCGCCGCGCCTGTCCGGCCGGCGCCGCGCGGGACGCAGTGGCGCCTGATTTACACTGGCATGTTCACGCGCGAGGCGCCGGCATTGCCGCAGGGGAAACTCCGCTGCGGTAATGCCGGCCACGTGCACTGTCAAAAGGAGAGCCCATCTGATGCAACGCGCCCGCGTGCTGTTGCCGCTGCCGGCAATGCTGGCCATCGTTCCTTCGCTATCCCACGCCGCCGACGTCGACGGCGCGACCCTGTCCGCTTGGTGGGGGTTGCCGTTCGCCGGCGTGTTGCTGTCGATCGCGCTGGTCCCGCTGCTCGCGCCGCGGTTCTGGCACCACCACTACGGCAAGATCGCGGCGGTCTGGGGCCTGCTGTTCCTGCTGCCGTTTGCCGCCGTATTCGGCATACATGCAGCGCTGGCAAGTGCTGTGCATGCGTTGCTCGGCGAGTACATCCCGTTCATCGCGCTGATCGCGGCGCTGTATATCGTTGCTGGCGGCATCTGCGTGCGCGGCAACCTGCATGGAACGCCGCGCCTCAATACCGGCATCCTGGCGCTGGGTACGTTGCTGGCCAGCTTCATGGGTACAACGGGCGCGGCCATGCTGCTGATCCGTCCGCTGCTGCGCGCCAATGACAACCGCCGCCATGTGGCCCACGTGGTCGTGTTCTTCATCTTTCTCGTGGCCAATGCGGGCGGGGCGTTGACGCCGCTCGGCGACCCGCCGC
The DNA here is from genome assembly GCF_019602855.1 of Cupriavidus pinatubonensis. GTDB lineage: Bacteria > Pseudomonadota > Gammaproteobacteria > Burkholderiales > Burkholderiaceae > Cupriavidus > Cupriavidus pinatubonensis. Next base: position 2,625,556 of record NZ_CP080767.1, on the reverse strand, counting down.
TGTTCCTGGGGTTCCTGCAAGGCGTGGATTTCTTCTGGACCATGCGCAATATCCTTCCAGAGACGCTGTTCCTGTGTGCCGCGCTGCTTGCGATCTTCTACCTGATCGATCGCCACTACTTCCTCAACAAGGAAGAAGCGCTGCCCGAGCGCAGCGATCCGACGCCAGACACGCGGGGCATCCGCATTGAAGGCAAGATCAATTTCGTGCTGTTGCTCGCGGTGGTGGGACTGGTGCTGATGAGCGGCCTGTGGAAGCCTGGCATTTCGTTCGACGTGCTCGGTACCGAGGTGCCGTTGCAGGCGGCGGTGCGCGACGTACTGCTCGTGGTGGTGGCGATCGTCTCGCTGCTGGTGACGCCGCACACCGCGCGCAGCGGCAACGAGTTCAGCTGGGAGCCGATTCTTGAGGTGGGCAAGCTGTTTGCCGGCATCTTCCTGACAATCATTCCTGTCATCGCCATGCTCAAGGCGGGTACCGATGGTGCGTTCGCCGTCGTGGTGCGGGCCGTGAGCGATGCCCACGGTCAGCCCGTCGACAGCATGTACTTCTGGGCAACCGGCATACTTTCTTCATTTCTGGACAATGCGCCGACCTACCTCGTGTTCTTCAATACCGGCGGTGGCGACGCCGCCACGCTGATGACACGCGACGCGTCGACACTTGCCGCGATCTCGGCCGGCGCGGTGTTCATGGGCGCCAATACCTATATCGGCAATGCGCCGAACCTGATGGTGAAGGCCATCGCAGAAAACCGCGGCCTGCGCATGCCCAGTTTCTTCGGCTACATGCTATGGTCTGGCTCCATCCTGTTGCCGCTGTTCCTGGTGATGACGTTCCTCTTTTTCCGTGTGTGATGCCATGAAGCCGTCCATTCTTGTCACCCGTGCCATTTTTCCCGATGTCATCGACCATCTTGCGCAGTACTTCGAGGTCGACGACAACCAGCAGGATGTCGTACTCGACGCTGCGGCGCTCAAGGCGCGTCTGGCCGGCAAGGCGGGCGTGCTCACCAACGCTGGCGACCGCATCGATGGCGGCGTGGTCGCCGCACTGCCCGACCTGCGTGCCGTCTGCAATATGGCGGTCGGCTACAACAACCTCGACATCCCCGCGCTGACGGCGGCGGGCATCGTCGCCACCAATACGCCCGATGTGCTGACGGAGACCACGGCCGACTTCGGCTGGGCGCTGCTGATGGCCACCGCGCGCCGCGTGACCGAGTCCGAGCACTACCTGCGCGATGGCAGGTGGCAGCGGTGGAGCTACGACATGCTGGTCGGCATGGACGTGTACGGCAGCACGCTGGGTATCCTCGGCATGGGGCGGATCGGCCAGGCGCTCGCACGCCGCGCGGCCGGGTTTGGCATGACCGTGCTCTATCACAACCGCAGCCAGCTGCCCGAGGCGACCGAGCGCGCGCTCAACGCGCGCTATGTGAGCAAGGCCGAGTTGCTGCAGCAGTCCGATCACCTGGTGCTGGTGCTGCCATACGGGCCGGAAAGCCACCATGCCATCGGCGCCACGGAGCTGACCCAGATGAAGCCGACGGCCACGCTGGTCAACCTTGCGCGCGGCGGTATCGTCGATGACGAGGCGCTGGCCCATGCGCTCAAGACTCGCCGCATCTTTGCCGCAGGCCTCGACGTGTTCGAAGGCGAGCCCGATGTCCATCCGGACCTGCTGACCGTGTCGAACGTGGTGCTGACGCCGCACATCGCCAGCGCATCCGAGAAGACGCGCCGCGCCATGGCGATGCTGGCCGCGGACAACCTGATCGCCGCGCTCGACGCCGGTCCCAATGCCGGCCATCCGCCTTCGGTGATCGACCCTGCCGTGATGGGGCATCGCCGCTGAAGTTTTACTCATGACCTGGATTCCCTTGCTGACGCTGGGCGTAGCGCTGCTGGCGCTCGCCCTGCTTGTCGTTCTGCTGCTGCGCCAGCAGGCGACACCTACCGCGGCTGACGAGCTGATGCGCGAGCTTGCCGATACTCGAACCGATAGCCAGCGCGGCATGGAGCGGCTCGAGCGCGAACTGCGCAACGACGTGGCCGAAGCCGCGCGCGGCGGCCGTTCGGAGTCTGCCCAGCAGATGCTGCGCTTCCAGCAGACGCTGTCGTCGCAACTGACCAGCATCGCAACGCTGCAGAACAACCAGATCGACACCTTTGCCCAGCAGCTCGCCAAGCTGACGGAATCGAACACGCAGCAGCTCGAACACGTCAGGCAGAACCTGCTGCTGCAGGGGCAGCAGGCGCGTGACGAGCAGGCGGTGTCGCTGCGCCGCTTTGGCGACGGCCTGCAGCAGCAGCTTGCGCAGATGTCGGAAGCCAACGAACGCCGGTTGGCGGAAGTCCGCGCGACGCTCGAGCAGAAGCTGCGCGATATCGAGGCGAACAATGCCGCCAAGCTGGACGAGATGCGTCGGACCGTCGACGAGAAGCTGCATGCGACGCTGGAGCAGCGGCTTGGCGAATCGTTCAAGCTGGTTTCCGAGCGGCTCGAACAGGTGCATCGCGGTCTTGGCGAGATGCAGATGCTCGCGCAGGGCGTGGGGGACCTGAAGAAGGTGCTCACCAACGTGAAGTCGCGCGGCACGTGGGGCGAGGTGCAGCTAGAAATGCTGCTCGAACAGATGCTGACGCCGGATCAGTACGGCAAGAATGTGGAAACTGTGCGCAACTCGGGCGCACGCGTAGAGTTTGCCATCCGTCTGCCGGGCAAGGATCCCGCACAGGGCGTGGTGTGGCTGCCGATCGACGCCAAGTTCCCCAAGGAACAGTACGAGAGGCTGCTCGATGCCCAGGAGCGTGGCGATGTCGACGGCGTGGCTGCCTTTGGCCGCGAACTCGAAGTGGCACTGCGGCGCGAGGCGCAGGCCATCTCGGAGAAGTACCTGTCGCCGCCGGCCACGACCGACTTCGCGATCCTGTTCCTGCCGACCGAAGGCCTGTATGCTGAAGTGTTGCGCCGGCCTGGGCTGACGGACGTCATGCAGCGCGACTACCGCGTGACGGTGGCGGGGCCGACGACGCTGACGGCCTTGCTCAACAGCCTGCAGATGGGCTTCCGTACGCTCGCGTTGGAAAAGCGGTCGAGCGAGGTGTGGGAAGTGCTGGGCGCCGTGAAGACGGAATTCGGGAAGTTCGGGGAAGTGTTGGCCAAGACCCGCGATACGCTCGAACGCGCGGCGCGGAATATCGAGCAGGCCGAGGTTCGCACGCGCCAGATGGCGCGCAAGCTGCGGACGGTAGAGGCTTTGCCTGGCGAGGCTGCGCAGCAGTTACTGGGCACGGCCGTGCCCGAGGTGCCGGAAGACGCAGGCGGCTGAGACCGGTCGGCGCGTGATGCGCGCCGGCCTTCGGGGGGCTGATCAGTGCTCCGCTTCTTCGGGAGCGAGTTCGCGTACGTGGACTTCGATGCCGCCAAAACGCGCGGCGACCCAGTTGTAGGCTTTGCAGGCGAGCCACAGCAGCCCGAATCCGATCAGCGCGTTCAGGATCAATGCACTGAACACGGTAATGCCGGGCAGGTCGCCGTAGCGGACGAACGCGACAAACAGGCCCAGCGAGACGATCGGCACCGAAAAGCACAGGTAGACCAGCACCAGCGCGCGGGCGGTCTTGACCGGGTGGAGGTAGGCAATCTCCTGATTCATGACGGGGGAGGACATTGTTTCAAAATCGTGCGGCAAGTGTAGCGATTGCCCGGACGCAAGCATAGTCCGGCAGAGAGGTGGCGTGCATTTCACCTGCCGCGGCTCGGCGGCAGGCATCAATATGCGGCGCAAAAACGACAGATCGGGGTGGGCGTGCGTCCTTCAGACCAGCCCGTCGAACAGCATCACGTCGACCATGTCGCCGGCCCGGACCGCACCCTGTTCATGGGCCAGCACGATGAAGCAGTTGGCCTCGCTCATCGAGCGCAGCACGCCGGAGCCCTGTTGCCCGGTGATGCGCACCTCCCACTCTCCGCCATCGGCGCGCGCAAGTATGCCGCGCTGGTATTCGGTGCGGCCGGGCTTCTTGCGGATGGCTTGGGCGCTGCGCACGCGCATCAGCGGCAGCGGCGGCACGTTGGCGCCCATCTGTCGATGCAGCGCGGCGCGCACGAAATGGTAAAAGGTCACCATGACGGCGACCGGGTTGCCCGGCAGGCCGAAGAGCAGCGCGTCGCGCCCGCCCGAAGCGATCCGCCCGAACGCCATCGGCCGCCCGGGGCGCATCGCAATCTTCCAGAACGTGACATCGCCGAGGCTGGCCATGATCTGCTTGGTATAGTCGGCTTCGCCGACCGAGACGCCGCCCGAGGTGATCACCGCATCGGCCGTCTCGCAGGCCGTGCGGAACGCGGCTTCCAGCGCCGCGGGGTCGTCGCGCACTACGCCCATGTCGATCAGATCGACATTCAGGCGCCGCAGCATGCCGTGCAGCGTGTAGCGATTCGAGTCGTAGACGCAACCGGCGTCCAGCGGCTCGCCGATCGAGCGCAGCTCGTCGCCGGTCGAGAAAAACGCCACGCGCAAACGACGGCGCACGCGTACCTCGGCGAAGCCGAGCGAGGCGAGCAGGCCCAGGTCGGCAGGCTGGATGATACGGCCGGCCTGCAGCGCGGACTGGCCGCGCGCGAGGTCTTCGCCGCGCAGGCGGCGGTTGTCGCCGGCACGCACAGTGTCCGCGGCAAAGCGGATCCGGCTGCCGTCTGCCAACACGTCGACGAATTCCTGCGGCACGACGGTATCGCAGCTATCCGGCATGACGGCGCCGGTCATGATCCGCACGGCCTGGCTCGCGCCCGGCTGGCTGCTCAAGCCGCCGCCCGCGAATGCGGTACTGACGACTTCGAGTTCCACTTGTCCTGCATCGGCGGCCAGCAGTGCACTGCTGGCGAACGCGTAGCCGTCCATTGCCGAGTTGTCGTGAGCGGGGACATCGATCGGCGAGATGATGTCCTCGGCCAGCACGCGGTCCAGCGCGCTGCGGATCGGCACTTGCTCGATGCCGCGCACGGGTTCGACCACTTCGCCGATGATGCGGTTGGCCTGGTCCACGGGCAGGGCGGTGGGATCGTAGTCGGACAGGCAGGAAATGACGGATTGCAGGGATGGCATGGTGGGAACGGGCGTTCAGCCGGCTTCGTGCGTGCGCAGCTCGTCGAGAGTGTTGATATTGGCAAAGGCGCCAGCGTCATCGAACAGGACTTCCGCCAGCCGGTGCGACGTGGCCCACGTTTCGATCTTGCGCCCGCCGCCGTTCAGGTAGGCAATCAGGTCGTCCAGCATGCTGACCGGCATCAGGCAGAACACCGGCTGGAGCTGGCGGCGGCCATCCGTATCCACGGTGACCGGGATGGCCAGCTCCGCGCCTTCGGCTTCGATGGCCTGGGCAAGCCGCGGTACGAGGTCTGCCGGCAGGAACGGAGAATCGCATGGCGCGGTGACCATCCAGCCGGTCTGGCATTGCTCCAGTCCGGCCAGCATGCCGGCCAGCGGGCCGGCGAAGTCCGGCACCGAATCGGTCACCACCGGTACGCCGAAAGACTCGTAGGCTGCCAGGTTCCGGTTCGCGTTGATCATCAGCGCACCGGTCTGCGGCGTCAGGCGCATCATCGTGTGCATGGCCATGGGCGTGCCGCGCAAGGGCTGCAGGCCTTTGTCCGTGCCGCCCATGCGGCTGCCCCTGCCGCCTGCGAGGATCAGGCCGGTAATGTCGTCGCGTGCAATCATCGGAGGAAGGGAGGTCGGCGGGTCATCCACCGATGTATGACATTTCGATCTTGCGCTCGGCGCGCGCCTGCCGTACCGCCGGGTTGCTGCGCTGCTCCGAGTAATTGTCGGTGCGGCCCTGCCAGACCTGCGCGATCGCATTCGCAACCTGCAGGTCGCTGTAGTCGCCGCGCAGCAGTGCGCGCAAGTCATAGCCTTCGGTCGCGAACAGGCACAGGTAGAGGCGGCCTTCGGTGGACAGCCGGATGCGGCTGCAGTCGCCGCAGAACGCGTGCGTCACGCTGGAGATCACGCCGATCTCCCCGCCGCCATCGCGGTAGCGCCAGCGCTCGGCGGTTTCGCCGGCGTAGTTCGCCTGAACGGCCTCCAGCGGAAAAACTTCGTCGATGCGGCGAACCACCTCGGCGGACGGCAGCACTTCATCCATCTGCCAGTGGTTGCTGGCGCCGACATCCATAAACTCGATATAGCGCACGATGATGCCGCTGCCGCGGAAGTGGCGCGCCATCGGCACGATCTCGGCATCGTTGGTGCCGCGTTTGACCACCATATTGACCTTGATCGGCGCCAGCCCAACGGCCTGAGCGGTCTCGATGCCGTGCAGCACATCGGCCACGGCAAAGTCCACATCGTTCATGCGGCGGAAGGTGACGTCATCGATGGCGTCGAGGCTCACGCTCACGCGGCGCAGGCCGGCATCGCGCAGCGACTGCGCCTTGCGCGCGAGCAGTGACGCGTTGGTCGTCAGCGTCAGGTCCAGCGGCTTGCCCGAGACGGTGTCGATGCGCGCGAGCATTTCGACGAGCTTCTCAATGTTCTTGCGCAACAGTGGTTCGCCGCCGGTCAGACGGATCTTCTCGACGCCAAGGCTCACGAACAGGCGCGCGGTGCGTTCGATTTCCTCGAAGCTCAGCAACTCCGAATGCGGCAGGAAGGTGTAGTCCTTGTCGAAGACTTCCTTCGGCATGCAATACACACAGCGGAAATTGCAGCGGTCCGTCACCGAGATGCGCAGGTCGTGCAGCGGCCGCGCACGGGTATCGGCGACCAGCCCGGAAGGCTCGACCAGCGTTTCGGGGATGCTGGGCGTCATCGAGCGGTAGCGATGATCGCGCAGGTCGAAGATCGGAATGACGGTGTCGGTCATGGCCTGTGGGTGGGCGATGCCTCCGGCGAGCAAGGCTCGGGGGAACCGGATGCATTCTGGTGCCATTCTAGCCGAGGCGGGCCACCGGCATCGGGATTGCCCATGCACGAAAAAAGGGGACGGCCTCGGCCGTCCCCTTTTATTCTCCACTGACGCGGATGTGGTGCTTAGTGCTGCTCAGCCTTCTCGACTTCGCGGGCGCTGGTCTCGACCAGGACCATCGGGCCTTCCGGCAGCGGGGGCAGCGGCTTGCGTTCACGCGGCACGCGCGGCGCCGGAACGATGCGAGCAGCCGCTTCCTGCGCGGCACGCAGCTTTTCGCTGTCCGTGCTGACCCATTCCAGGCCGGCCGTTGCCAGCATCGGCTGCAGACCTTCCAGCGACTGGGTCGACGGACTGGCCGCAGCAGCGGCAACGGTGGTCACAGGCGCGGCAACCGGGACGGCAGGCGCTGCGATAGCCACTTCGACCGCCACAGGCTCGGCTGCGGCAGGCTGCACCGCCGGTGCGGCCGGTTCGATCGGTGCCGCTTGCGGAGCCGGTGCCGGCTCGGCCATGGTCACGGCCGGGATGACAGCCGGTGCAGTTTCGACAGCCGGGGCCTCGGCAACCACCGGCGCCGCCACCTGCGTCATAGCCGGTTGGGCAGCCACTTCAGTCACGGTGACAACAGGGGCAGCGACAGCTTCCACGGCTTGGGCCGGCTTTTCAGCGGCCAGCGCGACAGGTTCCACTTCACGCTCGTCGGCCACCGGGGCCGCCACGGCCGGGGCGGCACTGGCTTCGACGGCGACGGCTTGTGCGGCATCTGCCACGACCTCGGCGGACGTGGTGTCCTCGGCGTCATCCTGCGTGCCTTGCACCGAGTCGTCGCGTTCGCGGCGATAGCGGTTGCGACCGCGGCGGTTGCGGCGGCGGCGTTCCTCGCCTTCGCCGCCTTCGGTCACGGCTTCCGCGCCTTCCGGCAGTTCAGCGCGTTGGCCGGCCGGCTGGGTGTCTTCGAACGCGGCTTCCGGCAGGCTGGCGGCGGCCTGAATGGCGGCTACCGCTTCAGCCGGCACGGCTTCGCCGGCTTCGGTTTCCCGTGCGTCGCCGCGATCACGCTGGCGTTCCCGCTGACGTTCACGGCGCTCCTGGTTGCGGTCGCGGCGGCCTTCCTGGCGCGCCTCGGCACGTTCGCCCTGTGCGGCTTCAGGCTGGCGAGCCAGCGCCGGAGTCGCTTGTTCACCCTGACGCGGCTGGCGGCCCTGGCGCTCGCCACGCGGCTCGCGCTGTTCCCGCGGCTCACGCTGTTCGCGTTGTTCGGCACGCTCGCCGCCCTGGCGCTCGACGCGCTCGCCACGCGGGCCGCGATCGCCGCGCTGGCGTTCGCCGCGCTCGCCACGCTCACCGCGTTCGGCACGTTCGGTACGTTCGCCACGCTCGGCGCGGTCCCCGCGCTGACCCTGGCCACGGCCTTCGCCACGCTGGCCGCGTTCACGACGGCCATCGGCGCTGCGCGCCTCGCTGGCGGCCGGCTTGGCCGGCTCCACGACGACCGGTGCAGCCGGGCGTGCGCCGAACAGACCCTTCAGCCAGGCGATGAAACCGCCGCTTTCCACGGGCTTGGTAGCCGGGACCGGCGGCGCCACAGGAGCGGCTTCCTGGCGCGGCGCGCGCTCGGGGCGCGGCACCGACACGGGCGCCGGCTGCTCCGGGGTGATGCCCTTGACGGCGGCTTCCTGGCGCGGCTTGGCGTCTTCCTTCTTGCGGGCGCTGTAGCTGGTGTCCGCCTCCAGTTCCTTGGCGGCGGCTTCGGCCATGCGGTAGCTGGCCATGCCTTCTTCCAGGCGCGGATCGTCGTGGCGCAAGCGCTCCAGCTTGTAGTGCGGCGTCTCCAGATGCTTGTTCGGGATCAGCAGCACGTTGACCTTGAAGCGCAGTTCGATCAGGTTGATTTCCTGACGCTTCTCGTTCAGCAGGAAGGCAGCAACCTCCACCGGCACCTGGCAGTGGATGGCGGCGGTGTTTTCCTTCATCGCCTCTTCCTGGATGATGCGCAGCACCTGCAGGGCGGACGATTCGGTATCGCGGATATGGCCCGTGCCATTGCAGCGCGGGCAAGTGATGTGCGAGCCCTCCGACAGCGACGGGCGCAGGCGCTGGCGCGACAGCTCCATCAGGCCGAAGCGGCTGATCTTGCCCATCTGCACACGCGCACGGTCGTGGCGCAGCGCATCCTTCAGGCGGGTTTCGACATCCTTCTGGGCCTTGCCCGACTCCATATCGATGAAGTCGATCACGATCAGGCCGCCCAGGTCGCGCAGGCGCAACTGGCGGGCGATTTCGTCGGCGGCCTCGAGGTTGGTGCGCAGCGCGGTTTCCTCGATGTCGGCGCCCTTGGTGGCGCGGGCCGAGTTCACGTCCACGGAAACGAGGGCTTCGGTGTGGTCGATCACGATGGCGCCGCCCGACGGCAGCATGACCATGCGCGAGTACGCCGACTCGATCTGGTGTTCGATCTGGAAGCGCGAGAAGAGGGGCACGTCGTCCCGGTACTTCTTCACGCGGTTCATGTTGTCAGGCATCACCACGCTCATGAACGCGCGGGCCTGTTCGTAGATCTCGTCGGTGTCGATCAGGATCTCGCCGATATCCGGCTGGAAGTAGTCGCGGATCGCGCGGATCACCAGGCTCGATTCCAGGTAGATCAGCAGCGGGGCCTTGTTGTCGCCTGCGGCGCCGTCGATGGCCTTCCACAGTTGCAGCAGGTAGTTCAGGTCCCACTGCAGTTCCTCGGCCGAGCGGCCGATGCCGGCGGTACGGGCGATGATGCTCATGCCGTCCGGTACCTGCAGCTGCGACATGGTTTCACGCAGTTCCTGGCGATCTTCGCCCTCGATGCGGCGCGACACGCCGCCGCCGCGCGGGTTGTTGGGCATCAGCACCAGGTAGCGGCCAGCCAGCGAGATGAACGTAGTCAGGGCCGCGCCCTTGTTGCCGCGCTCTTCCTTCTCGACCTGGACGATCAGTTCCTGGCCTTCGTGCAGGGCGTCCTGGATGCGCGCGTTGCGCACATCGATGCCTTCCTTGAAGAAGGCGCGGGCCACTTCCTTGAACGGCAGGAAGCCGTGGCGTTCTTCGCCGTAGTTGACGAAGCAGGCTTCCAGCGAGGGTTCGATGCGGGTGATGACACCCTTGTAGATGTTGCCCTTGCGCTGTTCGCGCCCGGCAGTTTCGATGTCGATATCGATCAGCTTCTGACCGTCGACGATGGCGACGCGCAACTCCTCCTGTTGCGTCGCGTTGAACAGCATGCGTTTCATCGCAATACCTCACTCCAGTGTCGCGGATTCACCGTCAAGCGGTGTCCGCGGCTATCGATGAAGCACGCAAGGGAGCGAAGCGAGGCGCGAGAATTGCCGAAAAGCGCCAGATTGCGTTGGAACACAACCGGCTGGGCGCGGGTGAAAGAAAGGCGACGACGCCGGGAGGACGTCCGCGTGGCGGGAGAGAACACCGGCTGCTGCTCTTGTCGCAGACATCCGGCGCGTTCCCGGATGCCGGTGGCGATGCGGGGCCGGCACAACTGGCGCCGGCGGCATCGCGGCCGGCCACGGAAGGCCTGGGCGCGTCAAAGAGCAAGTTTTTCGGACACGGCACTGCGGCCATTTGCCACCTGACATCTCCTGGCGGGCGCACCTACTACTTCTTGGAGTTCTGCGACCGGGCGCCGGTGTATCTAGTCAGGGGGCAGGCACCGCCTGCCGGCCGGCACCGTTTCCCGGTGCGGCGGGACTTTCTCTCACCGAAGCGGATGCCACGTGGCATCCGCCTTTGAATTCTGTATTACCTGAACACTTTGTTCCCACGTAATTGCCGGCCTTGCCGAAGCCACCTATGGGCGACTTCCTGCGCGCCGGCAACTGCGCGCGTGCTGCTTTGCCGCCATTTGCCCGTCTGGCGCTTTGCGGGTTACGCGAATAAGCGGGAGACGGAAGGGCTGGCGGCAGCCCCAAGTGTAAAATGCGATAAATCGCTTACACAGGTCTTGCGCTACCGGTCATTGGCCGGATCAGCGAGGAAATTATATTGAAAATGAATGAGTTACGCCATCAAATTGAAACAGGGACAAAGTCTGCGCCCGCGGGCCCCCAGGTGGCGTATGTCACGATTGACGAAGGCGCCGAAGGGCAGCGTATCGACAACTTCCTGCTGAAGGTTTCCAAGGGGGTGCCGAAGAGCCATATCTACCGGGTGCTGCGCTCGGGCGAGGTTCGCGTCAACAAGGGGCGCGTCGATGCTACCTACCGGCTGCAGATCGGGGATGTCGTGCGTATTCCGCCGATGCGGGTGGCGGAACCTTCACAAACGACGCGGCATCCCGTGCCGGCAGCCGACTTTCCGGTGCTGTTCGAGGACGCGCACTTGCTGGTCATCAATAAGCCGGCCGGCGTGGCCGTCCACGGCGGTTCCGGGGTGGCTTTCGGCGTCATCGAACAACTGCGCAAGGCGCGGCCGCAGGCCAAGTTTCTCGAACTGGTTCATCGACTCGACCGCGAGACGTCGGGCATCCTGGTGCTGGCCAAGAAGCGCTCGGCGCTGGTCGACCTGCACGAGCAGATCCGCGGCAACAGCATGGACAAGCGCTACTTTGCCTGCGTGGCCGGCGAATTCCCCAACAACCGCCAGCACGTCAAGCTGCCTCTATATAAGTACAGTACGCCGGACGGCGAGCGCCGGGTCCGCGTCCAGGAAGATGGCCTTCCCTCGCATACCGTATTCAGCCGGGTCGAGGCATTTCCCGGCTTCACGCTGCTGGAGGCGGAACTGAAGACCGGCCGCACGCATCAGATCCGCGTGCACTTGGCGCATTCGGGCTATCCGATCATTGGCGACGAAAAATACGGTGACTTCGCGCTCAACAAGCAACTGGCCCGCGCCGGCGCGCGGCCGGGCATCAAGCGCATGTTCCTGCACGCGCACCGGCTGACGTTTGTCCATCCGGGTACGCGCGAGCCTCTTGTGGTGGCGGCGCCACTGCCGGACGAATGCACCGGATTCCTGCAACAATTGCGCAGCCAGAGCAATCAGGGCACTCCGAAGCCGGGTGCCTACCCAGCCAACAAGGAAACCAATGGCCAGGCAACAATTTGACCTGATCGTGTTCGATTGGGATGGAACCCTGATGGATTCCACCCCGACCATCGCAAAGTGCATCCAGCTGGCCAGCAAGGACCTGGGCCTGCCGGTGCCCGATGACAGCGCTGCGAGCCACGTCATCGGCCTGGGCCTCAAGGACGCGCTGTCCTATGCCGTGCCGACGCTGGATCCGTCTGACTATCCGCGTCTTGCCGAGCGCTATCGCTATCACTTTCTGACGCGCGATGCCGAGCTGGTGCTGTTTGCCGGCGTGCGAGAGATGCTCGAAGCCCTGCACGGGGAGCACTATTTCCTTGGTGTCGCAACGGGCAAGACCCGAGTCGGGCTGCAACGCGCGCTGGCCGCCAGCGGCCTGACCCAGTGGTTCGATGCCACGCGCTGCGCGGACGAAACCTTCTCGAAGCCGCACCCGGCCATGCTGCAGGAGCTCACGCGGGAACTCGGCCAGGACATGGGCCGCACCGTCATGATCGGCGATACGACTCACGACCTGCAGATGGCAGCCAATGCCGGCGCTCATGGCATCGGCGTGTCTTATGGTGCGCATCCCGAAGATTCCTTGCGTGCAATGACCCCGCTGCACTGCGCGGGGTCGATCGGCGACCTGACCGAATGGTTGCTGGCGAATGCCTGAGTCCGGTATTGAAGGCATGGCGGCCGCCCGGTTTCTGTGCCCGGCTGATGCGCTGGTGGATGGCGGGTCCGGCGTGCGCTTCACCGTTGAACTCAACACGCGCCAGGTTGGCGCGTTCGCGGTGCGTTTCGACGGCGCCGTGCACGGCTACCTGAATCAGTGCGCCCACGTGCCCATGGAGCTGGACTGGCTGGAGGGTCAGTTTTTCGAGTCCTCGGGCCTATACTTGATCTGTGCGACACATGGGGCGATGTACGAGCCTGATAGCGGACTGTGCGTTGGCGGCCCGTGCCGGGGTGCTTCCCTGGCCAAACTGCGGATCGAAGAGCGTGACGGCAATGTATTCTGGGTGCCCGAAGCGCCATATCATCCGGCCGACACGGCGGATAACGCGTAACTTGGCCAGGGTGCTGTCGCACCAGCCATTCCAAGAGCCTTTCCACGAGCCACTTGCATGACAGAACAGCAGAAACCGCCGCTTGGCGAATCGGGTCAGCCGGATGAACACGGGGTGGCCAGCCCGGCGGCAGCGCCGGAAGGCACGGGCAGTAACGGCGAATCGGAACGTCTGGAGACGGCTCACAAGGCCGACTATCCGCTCGAACGCGAACTGAGAGCCGCCGACGATGCCGCGCGCCGCGAGGCGGGCGAGCGCAAGGCGCGCTTGGAGGGCAGCAAGGCCAGCACGCCGGTGGGCGGCGGCGCGGGCTGGGAGCGCGATGTGCTTGAGAAGGTGCTGATGGCGACGCTGCGCGAACAGCGCGCCGCGCGGCGCTGGCGCATTTTCTTCCGCTTTGCCGTGCTGGGTATCCTTTTGGTGGTCTTCTTCGCGGTGTTCGATTTCAAGGGCGACAGCGGGATCGGATCTGGCCGCCATACCGCCATGGTTTCGCTGGACGGCGAAATCGCTGCCGGGACACCGGCCAGCGCGGAATCGATCAACGCATCGCTGCAGGCTGCGTTTGCCGACAGCAATGCGGCCGGCGTGATTCTCAAGATCAACTCGCCGGGCGGCTCGCCTGTGCAGGCCGGCATCATCAATGATGAAATCCATCGGCTGCGTACGCTGTATCCGTCCAAGCCGTTCTACGTGGTTGTGGAAGAAATCTGCGCGTCGGGCGGCTACTACGTGGCGGCGGCGGCTGACAAGATCTACGTCGACAAGGCCAGCATCGTCGGCTCGATCGGTGTGCTGATGGATGGCTTCGGCTTTACGGGTCTGATGGACAAGCTCGGCGTCGAGCGCCGTCTGTATACGTCGGGTGCCAACAAGGGCATGCTCGATCCGTTCTCTCCGCAGGTGCCGCGGCAGAAGGCCTATGCCGAGACGATGCTCAAGGAAATCCATCAGCAGTTCATCGATGTAGTGAAGGAAGGGCGGGGCGATCGCCTCAAGAGCGATCCTGAGTTGTTCTCGGGGCTGTTCTGGTCGGGCGAGCGCAGTGTCGAACTGGGGTTGGCGGACGGGCTGGGCAGTGCTGACTACGTCGCACGCGACCTGTTCAAGGCCGAGGACATCGTCGACTACACCGTCAAGGAGAACATCGCCGAACGCGTGGCCAAGCGTTTTGGCGCGGCCGTGGGCACGGCGGCGATGAAAACGATGCTCTGGAGCACCGGGATGCAGGGCATGCGGTAACAGGCAATACAGCGGGGCTCCCCGATGTTTTCGGGAGCCTTCCTCTTTTCTGTTTGCCTTGTATTTCAGCCCGCAAGCAGCGAAAAGATGGCGGGGCGCTTGTGCAGGTCCAGCCGGTCCGGCCGCCAGTCCGAGAGTGGCAGAGTGACGATGGTCTCCGTGGGCAGCGTGAGATCCACGGCAACTGACAGCAGCGTCGTGCCGGCACAGTGCTGGCGCAGCGCATCAAGCAGCGGGCCATTGCGGTAAGGGGTTTCGATCCACACCTGCGTCTGGCGGAACTTGCGCGAATGCTGTTCCAGTTCACGCAGCCGCTTCGCACGCTCGTCCGGCTCCACCGGCAGGTAGCCGTTGAAGGCAAAGCTCTGGCCGTTCAGCCCGGATCCCATCACAGCGAGCAAAATCGAACTCGGTCCGACGAGCGGGCGCACGCGGATGCCGCGTGCGTGGGCCAGCCGCACCAGTTCGGCACCCGGGTCTGCCACGGCGGGCACGCCGGCTTCGGAAAGCAGGCCGCCGTCGCGCCCTGTCGCCAGCGGGGCGAGCAGGTCGGCCAGCGCATCGGTACGGGTATTGACGTTCAGTTCGCGGATTTCAATCTGCTGGATCGGGCGCGCCAGCGGGCATGTTTCGCCCAGCTTCTTCAGAAAGGCGCGAGCGGTCTTGGCGTTTTCTGCGACGAGATAGTCCAGTTTCGCGGCGATCTGCTGGACGCCGGCCGGGATGACGTCGGGCAGCGGGTCGGCTTCGTCGCGCTTGCCGAGGGTGTTGGGGATCAGATAAAGAGTGCCGCTCATCGTATGCGTACCGCTCATGCGGCAAAGAAGGGGTAACCGGACTGACGCAGCATCGACGTGAGTGCGATCAAGGGCAGGCCGACCAGCGCGGTGGGGTCATCCGACTCGACGCGCGACAGCAGGGCAATGCCCAGGCCTTCCGACTTCGCGCTGCCGGCGACATCGTACGGCTTTTCCAGACGCAGGTAGGCGTCGATTTCGGCATCGGTGAGGTCGCGCATGGTGACGCGGGTCTGCACATCGGCAAGCTGCGACTGGCCG
The DNA here is from genome assembly GCF_019602855.1 of Cupriavidus pinatubonensis. Lineage (GTDB taxonomy): Bacteria > Pseudomonadota > Gammaproteobacteria > Burkholderiales > Burkholderiaceae > Cupriavidus > Cupriavidus pinatubonensis. The sequence continues at coordinate 2,610,208 of NZ_CP080767.1, read as the reverse complement.
GTGCGGCCATCTAGCAGACACAGCGCCGAATGAAATGTGGCCGTGCGTCCGCGCATCAGGCGCAGTTGTTCCCGGGCCTTGTCATGGGAACCGGGCTTGCCCATCTGCCGGCCATCGAGCGTCAGGACCTGGTCCGATCCGATGATCAGGGCGTCCGGGTGCCGCTGTGCGATGGCCTGAGCCTTGTTCAACGAGAGACGCAGCGCGGTGGCTTCCGGCGACTCGCCGGCCAGAGGGGTTTCATTGATATCGGGCACCGCCACCTCGAAAGTCAGGCGCAGCCGTTCGAGCAACTCGCGCCGATAGGGGGAACTGGAGCCCAGGATCAGCCTGGGAAGCGGTGTTGAAGTCATAAGTGATTGAAGCGGAACAGGAATTCCATGGGCAATGCAGGCAAGGCCTTTGACCACAGGGCAGATTTCATCTTATAATCGCGCGTTTAGCTGCATCCGAATATCGGTTGCCTTGTTGCCGGTCAGGCGGCGGGCCCTGGGTGTGGCGAGCCAAGCATGAGCAGCAATATGACCCAGCCGATCGACCTGCGCGAGCTAGATCTCTTTGCGTTCTGCCGCAAAGGCAGCAGCGCAGCCGGCGAGGTGGCGGTGCGGGATTTGCCGCGCATCTTAGCCGAGACGGCCGCGCAAGCGCCAGCTTCTGCGCCCGACGAGGTATTCACCTATACGGCTACCGGCTTCGTGCATGAAGAGGCCACCGAGCCCGGCGCGCCGATGGTGCAGCGCTTGTTCCTGGAACTCGCAGTGAATGGCCAGGTCTGGCTGGATTGCCAGCGTTGCCTGGCGGCCTATGCCGAGCCTGTTGCCACGTCAATGCGCTTCGAGGTTTTCTCCAGCGAGGAAGCGGCCGATGCCGCGCCGATGGATGACGACGAGCTCGATGCAATCGCTGGCTCGAAGCGGTTTTCGTTGCTGGAACTGATTGAAGATGAGGTGTTGCTGGCATTGCCGGCGGCACCCAAGCATGCCGTCTGCCCGACCGTGCACGAGAGTCTCGTGACGGGCGTGGACGGCGAGGTGGAGCCTGAGGCTGCACCCGAAGAAGAGGAAAAGCGGCCATCGCCCTTCGCGGCGCTGGCCGGCCTGAAGACCAAGCACTGATGCCGCGATGCGGCACGACGCAAGGTCTTGCAGGTAGTGGTTGAAGCATCCGGCCGGGCCCCGGCTACGCCTAGTGCAGGGTGCGTGTGTTAATATTGAAAAATTCTCGAAGGAGTCATCATGGCTGTTCAACAGAACAAGAAGTCGCCGTCCAAGCGCGGCATGCATCGTTCGCACGACCACTTGTCGGTCGCCCCGCTGGCCGTTGAGCCGACCACCGGCGAAACCCACCTGCGTCACCACGTGAGCCCGAACGGCTACTACCGTGGTCGCAAGGTCATCAAGACCAAGAACGACTGATCGCTTCGTTCGGCGTGACATTGCGTCTCGCTCGCGCATGCCTGTAGATCAGAAACAAAAAAGCGGCAAGATCGTTGCCGCTTTTTTGTTGGGCGCTCGGGACGCGCACCGGCTTTTTGCCGGCGCCGATGCGTAATCCGTATCCGGAACAATGACGATCAAAATCGCTATCGACTGCATGGGCGGCGACCACGGCGTTTCCGTGACTGTCCCGGCAGCGATCAGTTTTCTCGCCAGCCACGACGATGCCGCGGTGGTGCTGGTCGGTCTGCCCGACGCCATCCAGGCGCAGCTGAAAAAGCTGCGCGCGCAGGATCATCCGCGCGTCAGCGTCGTGCCGGCAACCGAGGTCATCACCATGGATGACCCGGTGGAAGTGGCACTGCGCAAGAAGAAGGATTCCTCGATGCGGGTCGCGGTGACCCAGGTCAAGGAAGGCCTGGCCGGCGCGTGCATTTCCGCAGGCAACACCGGCGCGCTCATGGCGGTATCGCGCTATGTGCTGAAGACGCTCGAAGGCATCGAGCGCCCGGCCATTGCCACCACGATTCCGAACGAGCAGGGCTGGGGCACCACGGTGCTGGACCTCGGCGCCAACGCGGACTGCGAGCCGGAGCACCTGCTCCAATTCGCGCGCATGGCCGAGGCCATGGTGGCCGTGGTGGACCACAAGGAACACCCGACGGTAGGCTTGCTCAACATCGGCGAAGAGGTCATCAAGGGCAACGAGGTGGTCAAGCGCGCCGGTGAGTTGCTGCGCGCCTCGGAACTCAATTTCCACGGCAACGTGGAAGGCAACGACATCTTCAAGGGCACGACCGATATCGTCGTCTGCGACGGCTTCGTCGGCAACGTGGCGCTCAAGAGCACCGAGGGCCTGGCGAAGATGATCGGCGGCATGATCAAGGAAGAATTCACGCGTTCCTGGTTCACCAAGCTGCTTGCGGGCATTGCCATGCCGGTGCTGTCGCGGCTGGCCAAGCGGCTCGACCCGGCGCGCTACAACGGCGCCTCGCTGCTCGGCCTGCGCGGTCTGGTGATCAAGAGCCACGGGTCGGCGGATGCCCATTCTTTTGAATGGGCGATCAAACGCGGGTATGATGCCGCCAAGAACGGCGTCATCGAACGCATAGCAAGGGCATTTGCCGACAAGACCAGCGCTGCGGGCGCTGCGCCGGCCAGCCCGGAGACAGCCCCGACCCCGCACCCCAGCACCCGCGCCGCCTGATGCATCGGGCCGGCGCCTGAGGCTGCCATACGGACAAATCGATCCGACACTACATGACCAAGTACGCAAAAATCATCGGTACCGGGAGCTACTTGCCCCCGCGGCGTGTGACCAACCAGGATCTGACGGCGCAACTGGCCGAGAAGGGCATCGAGACCAGCGACGAGTGGATCTTCTCGCGCAGCGGCATCTCGGCACGCCACTGGGCCGACCCGGACGTGGCCAGCAGCGACCTGGCCGTCAAGGCGGCCGAGCAGGCGATCGAAGCGGCTGGCATCGACCGCCAGAGCATCGACCTGATCCTGGTCGCGACGTCGACGCCAGACTTCGTGTTCCCGAGCACCGCGTGCATCATCCAGAACAAGCTGGGCATCAATAACCAGTGCGCCGCCTTCGACCTGCAAGCGGTGTGCTCGGGCTTCGTGTATGCGCTGGCCACGGCCGACAAGTTCATCCGCAGTGGTTCGCACCGCAATGTGCTGGTGATTGGCACCGAAGTGTTCTCGCGGATCCTGGACTTCAACGACCGTACGACCTGTGTGCTGTTTGGCGACGGCGCCGGTGCAGTCGTGCTGTCGGCATCCGACGAGCCCGGCATCCTGTCGACGGCCATGCATTCCGATGGCAGCCATGTGGGCATCCTGTGCGTGCCGGGCAACGTCCACGGCGGCGCGATCGCAGGCAATGCTTTCCTGCACATGGATGGCCAGGCAGTGTTCAAGCTTGCCGTGACCGTGCTAGACAAGGTCGCGCGCGAAACCATGGCGGCGGCCGAGATCCAGCCCGAGCAGATCGACTGGCTCATTCCCCATCAGGCCAATATCCGCATCATGCAGGGCACCGCGCGCAAGCTCGGCCTGCCCGCCGAGCGCATGATTGCGGTCGTCCACGAACACGGCAATACCTCGGCCGCGTCAATTCCGCTGGCACTGGATGCCGCGGTGCGCGACGGCCGCATCCGTCCCGGCCAGACCGTGCTGATGGAAGGCGTGGGCGGGGGCTTCACCTGGGGCGCTGCGCTGCTGCGCATGTAACGACAGCCGGCGCGGCGGGCGAGACCGGACGCGCGGCTACCGGTATTCAAATCTAGGATTGCACTCCGATGAAATTTGCATTCGTATTTCCTGGCCAGGGCTCGCAGTCGGTCGGCATGCTCAATGCGTTCGCCGACAACGCCGTGGTGCGCGCTACCCTGGAGGAAGCTTCGACGGCACTCGGCCAGGACATCGGCCGCCTGATCGCCGAAGGCCCGGCTGAAGAACTGAACCTGACCACCAACACGCAGCCGGTCATGCTGACCGCCGCCGTGGCGGTCTACCGCGCATGGCTCGACGCCGGCGGTCCGGCGCCCGCAATGGTGGCTGGCCACAGCCTGGGCGAATACTCGGCACTGGTCGCGGCCGGCGTGATTCCGTTCGCCGAAGCCGTACCGCTGGTGCGTTTCCGTGCACAAGCCATGCAGGAGGCGGTGCCGGTGGGCCAGGGCGGCATGGCCGCCATCCTGGGCCTGTCCGACGATGACGTGCGTGCTGCCTGCGCCGAAGCGTCGGCTGCTGGCGTGGTCGAGGCCGTCAATTTCAACGCACCGTCGCAGGTCGTGATCGCTGGTAGCAAGGCCGGCGTCGAGAAGGCCTGCGAAGTCGCGAAGGCCAAGGGCGCCAAGCGTGCGCTGCCGCTGCCGGTGTCGGCGCCGTTCCACTCGTCGCTGCTCAAGCCGGCGTCGGACCGCCTGCGCGAGCGCATGGCCGGCCTGACGTTCTCGGCACCGACCATTCCGCTGGTCAACAACGTGGACGTCGCCATCGTCAACGATCCGGAAGCGATCAAGGACGCGCTCGTTCGCCAGGCCGCCGCGCCGGTGCGCTGGGTGGAGTGCGTGCAGAAGATGGCCGCCGAAGGCGTCACGCACGTGATCGAATGCGGCCCGGGCAAGGTCCTGGCCGGCATGACCAAGCGTATCGACGGCAGCCTGACCGGCGGCGCGGTGTTCGATCCGGCCTCGCTGCAGGAAACCCTGGCGCTGCTGAAGTAAGCGAACGCAAGAAAAGGATAATTAGCATGACCAAACTTCTCGAGAACCAGGTCGCACTGGTCACCGGCGCTTCGCGTGGCATTGGCCGCGCCATCGCGCTGGAGTTGGCGCGTCAGGGCGCCACGGTGATCGGCACCGCTACCAGCGAGTCCGGTGCAGCGGGTATCACCGAATACCTGGGCGCCGACGGGCTGAAGGGTAAGGGTGCAGTGCTGAACGTCAATGACGCGGCAGCCTGCGACGCGCTGATCGACGAGATCGTGAAGACCCACGGCGGCATCGGCGTGCTGGTCAATAATGCCGGCATCACGCAGGACCAGCTCGCCATGCGCATGAAGGATGAGGACTGGCTCGCCGTGATCCAGACCAACCTGACTTCCGTGTTCCGTTTGTCGCGCGCGGTGCTGCGCCCGATGATGAAGGCACGCCAGGGCCGAATCATCAACATCACTTCGGTGGTCGGCTCGGTGGGCAACCCCGGCCAGATGAACTACTCGGCGGCCAAGGCCGGCGTGGCCGGGATGACCCGTTCGCTGGCTGCCGAGATCGGCAGCCGCAACGTGACCGTCAATTGCGTCGCGCCGGGCTTTATCGATACCGACATGACCAAGGCGCTGTCGGAAGAGCAGCATGCTTCGCTCAAGCAGCAGATTCCACTTGGCCGCCTGGGCCAGCCGGAAGATATTGCCAATGCGGTCGCTTTCCTGGCTGGTCCGCAAGCCGCCTATATCACCGGCACCACGCTGCATGTGAACGGCGGCATGTACATGAATTAATGAGTTTTTGGGCGGATCGTTCGGTGCAGAAGCCGGAAGAAGCTGCCTGAAGTCGTAGTTTTCCGAACCAATCGGGCGCGATTCTTGCAAAGCTTGGCAGGCGGCATTTCTGACGCCCCAAACCTGCTAAAATGCGCCCACTTTTTGTCGAACTTCCCTGGAGGGTTACATGGACAATATCGAACAACGCGTCAAGAAAATCGTGGCAGAACAGCTTGGCGTGGCCGAGGCAGACATCAAGAACGAATCGTCGTTCGTGAACGATCTCGGTGCGGACTCGCTGGACACGGTTGAACTCGTGATGGCGTTGGAAGATGAATTCGGCATGGAAATTCCTGATGAGGAAGCCGAGAAGATCACGACCGTGCAGCAGGCAATCGACTACGCCACCGCGCACGTCAAGGCCTAAGCCAGTCGTTTCTGAATTCCGAGCCACAGAAGGCGGGTGGGCGCACCGTTCGGTCGCGCCTCGCTGTTTTCTGTGGCTTTCGTCTGTTCGAAGACGCAGAATCAAGGCACGTACCGCGCGCCGCTGACCCTCGGGTCCGCGATCTTGGCGGCACGTGTCCCTGATCCTGCATCACGCACCCGTAGGAAATCATAGTGAGCCGTCGTCGCGTCGTTGTCACTGGGCTTGGCCTTGTGTCTCCGGTCGGAAACACGGTTGCCGAAGGCTGGGCCAACCTGGTTGCCGGCAAGTCCGGTATCGCCACCGTCACCAAATTCGATCATTCCGCGCTTTCCGTGCACTTTGCCGGTGAAGTGAAGGGCTTCAATGCCGAGGATTACATCCCGGCCAAGGAAGCCCGCAATATGGATACGTTCATCCACTATGGCATTGCTGCCGGCGCCCAGGCGCTCAAGGACAGCGGCTATGAGGTGACCGATGCCAATGCGGAGCGCATCGGCGTGCTGGTCGGCTCGGGCATTGGCGGCTTGCCGATGATCGAGGACACGCATGCCACGCTGACCGAGCGTGGTCCACGCCGTATTTCGCCGTTCTTCGTGCCGGGATCGATCATCAACATGATCTCTGGCCACCTGTCGATCATGCACGGCCTGAAGGGCCCGAACCTCGCCGCGGTGACCGCCTGCACGACCGGCCTGCACAGCATTGGCCTGGCTGCTCGCCTGATTCAGGCCGGCGACGCCGACGCCATGCTGGCGGGCGGTGCCGAGTCGACCGTGTCGCCGCTGGGCATCGGCGGTTTCGCGGCCGCGCGCGCCTTGTCGACGCGCAATGACGATCCCGCAGCCGCTTCGCGCCCGTGGGACAAGGACCGCGACGGCTTCGTGCTGGGCGAGGGTGCCGGCGTCATGATGCTGGAAGAGTACGAATCTGCGAAGGCGCGCGGTGCGCGCATCTATGCCGAGCTCGTGGGCTTCGGCATGAGTGGAGACGCATTCCACATGACTGCGCCGAACATGGACGGCCCGCGCCGCTGCATGGTCAACGCGCTGCGGGACGCCGGCATCAACGCGGACGAGGTGCAGTACCTGAACGCGCACGGCACGTCGACGCCGCTCGGCGACAAGAACGAAACCGATGCTATCAAGGCAGCCTTCGGTGACCATGCCTACAAGATGGTGGTGAATTCGACCAAGTCGATGACCGGCCACTTGCTCGGGGGCGCAGGTGGCCTGGAATCGGTGTTCACCGTGCTCGCACTGCATAACCAGGTGTCGCCGCCGACCATCAACATCGATAACCAGGATCCGGAATGTGACCTGGACTACGTGGCCAACACGGCGCGTGAAATGAAAATCGATGTGGCCGTGAAGAACAACTTCGGCTTCGGCGGTACCAACGGCACGCTGGTCTTCCGTCGCGCCTGATTCGGTGTCACGGACACGCCTCGCCGGCTCCCGACTCGGCGGGCTTCATCGCTTGCGGTGGGCCCTGCTCGTGCTCTGGGCGGGCGAGGCAATTGCCTTCGGCCTGCTGGCCCGGATGTGCCTGAATGCAATCCCGCCTCGGGGCTTGGTCGGCAGCGTCTATCCCTTCCTGATTTGTACTGCTGGGCTAGGTCTGTCTGTCCTGCTTGGCTGGGTCACGCGTGGCTGGTGGTCGTGGGCCGCCCAGTCCTGTTCCGCGGTCTTGCCGTCGCCGCAGCGCTACGGCATGCCTCGCGTGGTGGTGCGGCGGTCCGGCGCCAGCAGTGAAACTGCGGTCGTGACGGGCAGCTGGAACATCGGCAGCATCCTCTTCCTGAGTCTGGCGCAGGGCCCCGGCAAACGCCGCGGACTGCTGGTTTTGCCGTTCCAGGCGCGATCCCATCGAGTGCTACGTGCCGCGCGGCTTGCTCTGGCGGTTGCACGAGAGGTGCAACCTTTGCAAGACCATAGGGAACGTTATTGTTAGCCAGCGGTCACAGCATGCACTTTCAAGCACTGGGCGATCGCAGTTCGTAGGTAAAATACAACGTTCGTCGTGACGACCAAACCAAGAGATACACTGCAGGTGAACCATACGTGAGCGAACGCGAAGCCGATCAGCTCCTAGTTGAACGCGTCCAGCAGGGCGACAAGCGGGCCTTTGAGCTGCTGGTGGCAAAGTACCACCGGAAGATCATCCGCCTGATTTCGCGCCTGGTGAGAGATCCCGCCGAAGTCGAGGATGTGGCGCAGGATGCCTTTATCAAGGCATATCGTGCCTTGCCCCAATTCCGCGGGGAATCCGCCTTCTACACATGGCTGTACCGGATCGCCGTGAACACGGCCAAGAACTATCTGGCTACGCAGGGACGACGACCCGAGGCGTCCACCGACATCGATACGGAAGAGGCTGAAACTTTTGCGGACGGTGAGCAACTAAGGGATATCAATACGCCGGAGTCGATGCTTCACACGCGCCAAGTCGCCGAAACGGTGAACCGAGCGATGGAAGCGTTGCCGGAAGAGTTGCGTACCGCCATCACCCTGCGCGAGATCGAAGGCCTCAGCTATGAGGAAATCGCGGAGGCGATGGGTTGCCCGATCGGAACGGTGCGTTCACGCATTTTCCGTGCGCGTGAGGCGATTGCTGAAAAATTGCGCCCGCTGCTGGGAACGGCAGAGGGCAAGCGATGGTAGTGAGAAGAATGTCGTGCGGCCAGCGTTGCAGCCTATTCCTGCATCGATAAGCGACAGCAAGTGACGGGATTATCGGTGTTCAATGGAATTGGAATGTCTTGGGGTGGGAAATGGGTCAGGCTCATAAGCAGTCGGTTCATGTAGTGGAAGCGGCGGAGCAAATCTCCGTCCTGATGGATGGCGAGTTGTCGCCGCACGAGGTCGATCCCGTACTGGCGCTCGCGAAAAGCGAGCCCGGCATGGAGAACTGGACCATGTTCCAGATGATCGGCGATACGCTGCGGTCGGAAGAGTTGAGCCATGCGGGCCCGACCGGCGATTTTCTTGCCCGCTTCGCCGCGCGCCTCGAAGACGAGCCGCACGTACTGGTGCCCGCCGTGGCCCAGGCCGCTGGCATGCGACAGCGCCTACTGGTGCGACCTTCGTGGGTGCGGCGCGTGATGCCGGGCACCGCGATTGCCGCGGCAGTAGCGGCTGTGAGTTGGGTCGTCGTTCCCCAGTTGCGCGGACCGTCCGACCTGGGTACGCCTGACGCCGTGGTTGCGCGCGTCGACCAGCCCGCCGCCGCGAAAGCCGCGGCCGCGAACATCGTTACCGTCGCAGCCGAAAACGCCCAGATGATCCGCGATCCGCGGCTGGACGAATACCTGCGTGCCCACCGCACGTCCGTCGCAACGGAGGCATTCGTGCCGACCATGCGTACGGTCGCCAACGGTGCCAATTTCTCTCAGGACAATTCGCAGGAATAATGCCGGACATGCACAAAGGATGGTCGCCCGCCAACGTAGCGGGCGCACCGAGAATGGGGGCCCTGCGTAGGTCCTTTTTTCTGGCCTTGTGTCTGAGCGCGGCGGCGGCCACGGCCCAGCCCTCGGACAGTTCGCTGAACCGGCGCGACGCGTCCGCCTGGCTCAGCAAGATCCACCGTGCAGCGCAGCGCGAAAACTATGTCGGCACGCTGATCTATCAGCGCGGCAGTGTGATGCATGCGTCGAAGATCCAGCACTACAGCGATCTCGTGCACAACGAGTACGAACGGCTTGAGACGCTCGACGGCAAGCCGCGCGAAGTGCTGCGGCAGAATGACGTGGTGCACAGCCTGATTCCCGAAGCCAAGCTCGTGGTGGTCGAGAAGCAGGAGGCCAAGGACCGCTTCCCGGCGCTGCTGGCCACCACCAAGAGCGACGTGCTCGATCTCTACGAGATGCGCAAGCTCCCGGGCGAGCGCGTGGCCGGCGTGGAATGCGAGGTGTTCTCGCTGGAGCCGCACGATGCGGCCCGCTACGCCGTACGCTTGTGGGCCGAAAAAAATTCGGGCCTGCTGATGCGGGCGCAGACCATCGGGGACGGCGGCAAGGTGCTGGAGCAGGTTGCCTTTTCGCAGGTCGACATCGGCGTGCCGTCGGACAAGCAGCGCATCCTCGGGGCCATCAAGAACGCCAGTTCCTGGAATCACTATGAGGTCACGTACCAGCCAACCAACGTCGCGGACGAAGGCTGGACCATTGCGGTGCCGCTGAAGGGCTTCCAGAAGATCCGCGAGGTGCGTCGCCCGCTCGGTGAACTGCGCGCGCCTGCGCAGGGCAGCGGACGCGGCCAGGTGTTCGAGGTGCTCCAGGTCGTCTACAGCGACGGGCTGACTGGCTTGTCGGTGTTTATCGAACCGGTCTCCGAGCAGCGTGTGCGCCGCGAAGGCGTCGCGTCGCTGGGCGCCACGCAGGTTGTGGTCCGCCGCATTGCGGACTACTGGATTACAGTGGTGGGCGAAGTGCCCGCCAGCACGGTGCGGCAGTTCGCGTCGGCCGTGGAATATCGCCCTCCCAAGGCGTTACACTGAGCTCGGGGAAGTGCCGGATACGGGGCTCGCAAGCCCGTGTCCGGTGGCCCCTGTGAGGGCGTCCTGCCGCTTCGTTCCAGTCGCTACTTCATCATTTGCTGAATCCCGGGAGTTGTCGATGACGTTCAGATCCCCAGCCCTGGCGCGTGCCGTGGTCATGGCTGCCATATTGATTCTCGGCCCGGCGGTTGCCGAAGTGGGCCACGCCCAGGCCGCCGCGTCCAATTACAACCTGCCCGACTTTACCGACCTGGTGGAAAAGGCCAGCCCCGCCGTGGTCAACATCCGGACCACGGAGCGCATTCGCTCGCGCGGTGGTTCAGGCGGCGACGACGACGAGATGGCTGAGTTCTTCCGGCGTTTCTTCGGGGTTCCGATGCCAGGCGCTCCGACGCCGGGGGCCCCAAATGCGCCGCGCCGCGGCCAGCCGCCGCAGGGCGAGGAACAGAGCCGCGGCGTCGGTTCCGGATTCATCATCAGCCAGGACGGCTATGTGATGACAAATGCCCATGTGGTGGCTGACGCGGAAACCATCTATGTCACGCTGCCTGACAAGCGCGAGTTCAAGGCCAAGCTGATTGGCTCGGACAAGCGTACCGACGTGGCGCTGATCAAGATTGAAGCGACAGGCTTGCCAAAGCTGGTGCTTGGGGATTCCGACAAGGTTCGTGCCGGAGAGTGGGTGCTCGCGATCGGTTCGCCGTTCGGCCTCGACAACAGCGTGACCGCCGGCATCGTGTCCGCCAAGGGCCGTGATACCGGCGACTACCTGCCGTTCATCCAGACCGACGTGGCGGTCAACCCAGGCAATTCGGGCGGCCCGCTGATCAACCTGCGCGGTGAAGTCATCGGCATCAACTCGCAGATTTACAGCCGCAGCGGTGGCTACATGGGCATTTCGTTCGCGATCCCGATCGACGAGGCCATGCGCGTCACCGAGCAGTTGAAGACGTCGGGCCGCGTCACGCGCGGGCGGATTGCCGTGGCGATCGGCGATGTGACCAAGGAAGTGGCCGATTCACTCGGCCTGGGCCGTGCGCGCGGGGCACTGGTCGGCAGCGTGGAGCCGGGCGGACCGGCGGAAAAGGCCGGCATCGAGCCCGGTGACATCATCCTGAAGTTCAACGGCCGCGAGATCGAAAAGGCGTCCGACCTGCCGCGCATGGTTGGCGATACCAAGCCGGGCACGCGCGTGCCGATTCAGTTGTGGCGCAAGGGCGCCACCCGCGATGTGTCGATCACCGTGACGGAGTTGGAGCCGGAAGCCCGCGCGAAGGCGCGCAATGCCCCCTCGTCCAAGGATGACGCCAGTGCGCAGGCACCTAAACCTAACGCGCTCGGTCTGATCGTCAACGACATTCCCGACGCTCGCCTGAAGGAGCTTAAGGTAAGGTCCGGCGTGGAGGTCGAGGTCGCGGATGGCCCGGCCATGCGTGCAGGCATTCGTCCTGGCGACATCATCCTGCGGCTTGGCGATACTGACGTGACCGGCGCGCGCCAGTTCAATGATCTGGTGAAGGGGTTGGACAAGAGCCGCATCGCCGCCGTGTTCGTGCGTCGTGGCGATGCCACCCAGGTCCTGACGCTGCGTCCGGGGGCGACCGCCGCCCGCTGACCGTCGTCATGCTGCCGCTCACGGGGAAGGGATCCCTGTGAGCTTTGCCACGACTTCCTCTATGTCGTGGCCCTTCGGGTGTGGCATGCGTCGCAGCAGGCGACCGAACGGCCACTTCCGATCGCACCGAAGCGGCCGGAAGTCATTGAAAATCCGGTAAAATTCCAGATTGGCGCAAAATCCGCGCCCCAAGACCCGCGGCCACGACGTGGGCGCCTGTGATGGGCGCCCGCGACGGGGCCGTTCACGAATCCGCTGCGCCCGGGCGAAGTCGCCGGCGCCTGCCTGAAGATTAGATGGACCACATTCGCAATTTCTCGATCATTGCCCATATCGACCATGGGAAATCCACCCTGGCCGACCGGATCATTCAGCTGTGTGGGGGGCTGTCCGATCGCGAAATGGAGGCCCAGGTCCTCGACTCGATGGATATCGAGAAGGAGCGCGGCATCACGATCAAGGCGCAGACTGCCGCGCTGACCTACAAGGCCCGTGACGGCAAGGTCTACAACCTGAACCTGATCGATACGCCGGGACACGTCGACTTCAGCTACGAAGTGAGCCGGTCGCTGTCGGCGTGCGAAGGCGCGCTGCTGGTGGTCGATGCTTCGCAGGGTGTCGAAGCGCAGACCGTGGCCAACTGCTACACGGCGATCGAACTCGGCGTGGAAGTGGTGCCGGTGCTGAATAAGATCGACCTGCCACAGGCCGACCCGGCCAATGCCATTCAGGAAATCGAAGACGTCATCGGCATCGACGCGCACGACGCCACCCCGTGCTCGGCCAAGACTGGCCAGGGCGTGGAGGACGTGATCGAGGCGCTGATCGCCAAGGTGCCGCCGCCCAAGGGCGACGCCAGCGCGCCGCTGCAGGCGCTGATCATCGACTCGTGGTTCGACAACTACGTCGGCGTGGTCATGCTGGTGCGCGTGGTCAATGGCACGCTGCGTCCGAAGGACAAGGCGCTGTTGATGGCCACCGGTGCGCAGCACCTCGTGGAGCAGGTTGGCGTGTTCTCGCCGAAGTCGGTGCAGCGCGATTCGCTGACCGCCGGGCAGGTGGGCTTCGTCATCGCAGGCATCAAGGAACTCAAGGCCGCCAAGGTCGGTGACACCATCACGACCCTGCCGCGCAAGGCCGAGGCGCCGCTGCCGGGCTTCAAGGAAGTCAAGCCGCAGGTGTTCGCCGGCCTGTATCCGGTCGAGGCAAACCAGTACGAGGCACTGCGCGAATCGCTCGAAAAGCTGCGCCTGAACGACGCGTCGCTGATGTTCGAGCCGGAAGTGTCGCAGGCGCTTGGCTTTGGTTTCCGCTGCGGCTTCCTGGGCCTGTTGCACATGGAAATCGTGCAGGAGCGCCTCGAGCGCGAATTCGACATGGACCTGATCACGACGGCGCCGACCGTGGTGTACCAGGTACAGATGCGCGACGGCACCATGGTGACCGTGGAGAACCCGGCCAAGATGCCCGACCCGAGCCGGATCGAGGCCATCCTGGAGCCGATCGTCACGGTCAACCTGTACATGCCGCAGGAATATGTCGGCTCGGTGATCACGCTGTGTACGCAGAAGCGCGGCTCACAGATCAACATGAGCTACCACGGCAAGCAGGTGCAGTTGACCTACGAAATTCCGATGGCGGAAATCGTGATGGATTTCTTTGATCGCCTCAAGTCGGTGTCGCGTGGCTATGCATCGATGGATTACGAGTTCAAGGAATATCGACCGTCCGACGTGGTCAAGGTCGATATCCTGATCAACAGCGACAAGGTCGATGCGCTGTCGGTGATCGTGCACCGCTCGAATTCGCAATACCGTGGTCGCGAAGTGGCCGCGAAAATGCGCGAGATCATTCCGCGCCAGATGTACGACGTGGCGATCCAGGCCGCGATCGGCTCGAATATTATTGCGCGCGAAAACGTCAAGGCGTTGCGCAAGAACGTGCTGGCCAAGTGCTATGGCGGCGATATCAGCCGCAAGAAAAAGCTGCTCGAAAAGCAGAAGGCCGGCAAAAAGCGGATGAAGCAGGTCGGTACCGTCGAGATTCCGCAGGAAGCCTTCCTGGCGATCCTGCAGGTCGACGACAAGTAAGCGGTTTCGCGAACAGGAACGGGGCTGCCGCGTCTGAGGCGCGGCGGTAGTAGAAGAGGCTGTAGCAAGACATCCAAGAACCAGAAGCCGTCATGAATTTTGCACTGATCCTTTTTGTGCTGGTGGTGATTACAGGTATCGCGTGGGTCGCGGACAAGCTCGTGTTCGAGCGGCAACGGCGCGCTTCAGCGCGGCTTGCGCTGGCCGAGTTCGATTCGCGCCAGTCGGACCTGCAGGGCCGCTTCGGTTCCGGCGAGGTTGATTCGACGCGCAAGCGTCTGGCCGAAGAAAAGCTGCGCCAGCCGTGGTGGCTTGAGTATTCGGCGAGCTTCTTCCCGGTCATCCTGGCCGTGTTCGTACTGCGCTCGTTCGTGGTCGAGCCGTTCAAGATTCCGTCCGGCTCGATGATTCCCACGCTGCTGATCGGCGATTTCATCCTGGTCAACAAGTACGACTACGGGATTCGCCTGCCGGTGGTGAACAAGAAGATCGTCGACGTCGGCGAGCCGCAGCGCGGCGACGTCATGGTGTTCCGCTACCCGAAAGACCCCTCGCTCGATTACATCAAGCGCGTGATCGGCGTGCCTGGCGATGTGGTGCAGTATTCGAACAAGCATTTGACAATCAACGGCAAGCCCGCTGACTACACGCCACTGCCTGATTATCTGGATGAGGAACGCCTGGCCTATTCCAAGCATTTCCGGGAGAAACTGCCCGGCGGCGTGGAGCACGGCATCCTTAATGATGTGGATCGACCGGCATTTGTCGCCGGTGCCGATCCGGATTTCCCGTTCCGGGAAAACTGCACTTACAATCAGCAGGGTGTGACCTGCAAGGTGCCTGCAGGTCACTATTTCGTGATGGGTGACAATCGCGACAACAGCCTGGATTCCCGTTACTGGGGATTCGTGCCGGACGAGAATATCGTCGGCAAGGCGTTCGTGATCTGGATGAACCTCGGCAATTTTGGACGCGTCGGTTCATTCAAATAACACCTGCGCGGCGCAGAACACTCAACTAGAACGAGGGAAGCGCAAATGGGTCAGATGGGTCAATTGGGTTGGGTCGGGAAAGATAGCCGGCGGCGGGCAAGGGGATTTTCTCTGTGGACGCTGCTGGTCGTGATCGTATTCGTGATCGGCGTTGCCTTGCCGGCGCTCAGGGCGATACCGAGCCTGACTGAATATTTTTCGGTCAAGCGGGCGGCAAGTTACGCCAAGCAACGAGCCACCAACAAGCGAGAGGTGGTGGAGTATTTTGACAAGCAGGCAACCATCGACCGGATTGCCGCGGTGAAGGGGGAAGACCTCCAGATTCGCGAAAATGAGAATGGAACGATCCAGTCGGTCGATTTTGCCTACCGGACCGAAGTTCCTGTCTACGGTCCACTGAGCTTACTGATTACTTATTCGGGAACGCAGCACTGATATGAACCTCGACGCCTTGCAGCAACGTCTCGGCTACCGTTTCAGCAAGCCTGAGTTGCTGCAGCAGGCGCTGACGCACCGCAGCCACAGCGCCCAGCACAACGAACGCCTCGAATTCCTGGGCGACTCGGTGCTGAACTGCGCCGTGGCCGACATGCTGTTTGGCATGTTCGGCAAACTCGATGAAGGCGACCTGTCGCGCGTGCGCGCGAACCTGGTCAAGCAGCAGGCGTTGTACGAAATTGCACAGATGCTGCAGTTGTCCGAAGTGCTGCGCCTGGGCGAGGGCGAACTGAAGAGCGGTGGATTCCGCCGCCCGTCGATTCTCGCCGATGCGCTTGAAGCCATTGTCGGAGCGGTGTTCCTCGATGCCGGTTTCGAAGCCGCGCGCACGCTGATCCGCAAGTTGTATATCCCCATCCTGGAGCAAGTCGATCCACGCACGCTCGGTAAGGATGCCAAGACGCTGCTCCAGGAATACTTGCAGGGCCACAAGATCGCCCTGCCTCAATATAACGTAATCGCCACTCACGGCGCCGCGCACAGCCAGCAGTTTGAAGTCGAGTGCATGGTGCCTAAACTGGAAGTCCGGGTGTTCGGCACCGGTGCCTCCCGCCGAGCCGCGGAGCAGGCGGCGGCCAAGCTGGCGCTCGATGAAGTCCAGAAGCTCGTGCCGCAGCTGCTCAAGCGCAGCCGCGCCGAGCGCACCGGCAAGACCCGCAAGCAGCCGGTACCGCCGGACCCACAGTTGTCTCTCAGGTTGAAGGAATGACCGAATCCCATGATTCGCAGCAGCCCGCTGCGGATACCCAAGCCAAGGCGTTCCGCTGCGGCACCGTGGCCATTGTTGGCCGCCCCAACGTCGGCAAGTCCACGCTGATGAATGCGCTGGTCGGCCAGAAGATCAGCATCACGTCGCGCAAGGCGCAGACCACGCGTCACCGCCTGGTCGGCATCCAGACCACGGATGACGCGCAGTATGTCTTCGTCGACACGCCAGGTTTTCAGACCCGCCACGCCAGTGCGCTGAACCGCTCGCTCAACCGCGCAGTCACCTCCACGCTGTCGTCGGTGGACCTGGTGTTGTTCGTCGTGGAAGCCGGCTACTATGGCGCCGATGACGAAAAGGTGCTCGCGCTGCTGCCGAAGAACACGCCGGTGCTGCTGGTGACCAACAAGCTCGACCGCGTGACTGACGACCGCGCCGGGGTGATGATGCCCTTCCTCGAAAAGATGGGCCAGCTGTTCCCGTTCCGCGAAGTGGTGCCGATGTCGGCCAAGACGCGCGACCATATCGCGCGCCTGTTCGAGATCATCCGGCCTTACCTGCCGGAAGGCGAACCGATGTACGACGCCGACGCGATGACCGACCGCAGCGAGCGTTTCCTCGCCTCGGAAATTATCCGCGAGAAGGTGTTCCGCTGGACCGGCGACGAACTGCCGTACACGAGCACCGTCATCATCGACAAGTTCGAGACGGAAGGGCGCCTGCGCCGCGTGTTTGCCACGATCCTGGTCGAGCGCGACGCGCACAAGGCCATGATCATCGGCAACAAGGGCAGCAAGCTGAAGCAGATCTCCACCGAGGCGCGCCTCGACATGGAAAAGCTGTTCGACGGCAAGGTCTACCTGGAAATGTGGATCAAGGTGAAAAGCGGCTGGGCCGATAACGAAGCCGGACTGCGCGCATACGGCTACGAGTGAGCAAAATGCCTGACTTCGCGCGTGGGCCTGCGAAGGCCCGCCGCGCCGATCCGGTCGTGGACGAGGCCGCCGAGCTGCTGGACAGCCGCGCGCTGCCCGGCATGGCCGACGCTGCCGGCCGCGCGATGATGGACCGCGCGATGCGCATCGTGCCGGCGCGGAGCGAAACCCGCGTGTCGGAGCAGCCGGGCTTCGTGCTGCATGCCTGGCCGTATCGCGAGACCAGCCTGATCCTCGATGTCTTTACGCGCGACCACGGGCGGCTGTCGATGGTTGCCAAGGGCGCCAAGCGGCCGCATTCGGCGCTGCGTCCTGTGCTGCAGCACTTCCATCCGATCTCCCTGTCGTGGAGCGGCCGCGGCGAGGTCAAGACGCTGACGCGCGCCGAGTGGGTCGGCGGCATGCCGCCGCTGGCCGGCGATGCGCTGCTGTCCGCGTTCTACCTCAACGAACTGCTGATGCGGTTCTGCCCGCGCGAGGACGGCCATCCGGCGCTGTTCCGGCACTACATGGCGACGCTCACGCGTCTGGCGCACGGCGAGGCCGCAGGTCTGGTGCTGCGCAGCTTCGAGCGTGTGCTGCTGCAGGAAACCGGCTTTGCAGTGGCCTTCGACCAGTGCCTGAGCACAGGGGAGCGCGTGCAGCCGCATCTGGACTATGTCTACCAGCCCGAGCGCGGTGTGCGCCGGGCCCAGCCGAGCGATCCGTCGTCGTGGCCCGTGGTGTCGGGCCAGACCTTGCTCGACATGTCGCAGGACGATTACGGGCGCGCGCAGACCGCTCTGCAAAGCCGCGCGCTGATGCGCTTCCTTCTGCATTATTATTTGCAGGGAGCGCCGCTCAAGACGCGGCAGATCCTGATCGACCTGCACTATCTCTGACCCGCCGGGCAGCCGGCCCACCGCTGATTCCGCAAGCATGATCTTCCACGCAAATCCGGGCGTCATCGACCTCGGCATCAACATCGACCACGTCGCCACGCTGCGCAATGCGCGCGGCACGGTGTATCCCGACCCGATCGAGGCAGCATTGCAGGCCGAAGAAGCCGGCGCGGACCTGATCACGCTGCACCTGCGCGAAGACCGCCGCCATATCCGCGATGCCGATGTGCGCGCGCTGCGCCCACAACTCGCCACGCGCATGAACCTGGAATGCGCCATCACGCAGGAGATGCTCGACATCGCCTGCGAGATCCGGCCGCAGGACGTCTGCCTCGTGCCCGAGCGGCGCGAGGAGGTCACGACCGAAGGCGGGCTCGATGTGGCAGGTCGCTTTGGACAGGTCAGTTCCGCTTGCAAGCAGCTCGCCGCCGCCGGCATCCGTGTATCGCTGTTCATTGACGCCGATGCCGACCAGATCGCCGCCGCTGCGGCCTGCGGTGCGCCGGTGATCGAACTGCATACCGGCCGCTATGCCGATGCGCATACGCCTGACGAGCTGGCCATCGAATTCCGCCGCGTTGCCGACGGCGTCGATGCCGGCATCCGCCACGGCCTGGTCGTGAACGCGGGCCACGGCCTGCATTACACGAACGTGCAGCCGATTGCGGCGCTGGCGGGCATCAAGGAACTCAACATCGGCCACGCGGTCGTCGCGCATGCCGTGTTCGTGGGCTGGCAAAACGCCGTGCGCGAGATGAAGGCCATCATGGTGGCCGCGCGCCTCGGCACCCGTTACCCCGCTGCAGGCAAGCCGGCGTGATCTACGGCGTCGGCACCGACATCATCGAGATCGCGCGCGTGCAGGGCGTGATGGAGCGCACGCGCGGCCGCTTTGCCGAGAAGGTGCTCGGGGCCGATGAACTGGCCAAGTACCACGCGCGCAAGGCGCGCTCCGAGCGGCGCGGGCTGGCCTTTCTTGCGACGCGCTTTGCCGCCAAGGAGGCCTTCTCCAAGGCCATCGGCCTCGGCATGCGCTGGCCGATGACCTGGCGCGCGATGGAACTGATGAACCTGCCTTCTGGCGAGCCGACGCCGATCTGTCATGGTGAACTCGCGCAGTGGATCGCGGAACGCGGCATCACCGTGCGTGTCAGTGTCAGTGATGAACGTGACTATGCGGTTGCCTTTGCAATCGCCGAGCGGGGCGGCCATGCGGCAGTCCCCGAAAACCCAGCCTAGCCTCGAACAAACTCCATGATCAAGAAGCTTTCCGGCAAACGGCCGGGACCGGTGGTACTTGACGTCGTCGGCAAGCAGCTCGACGCCGAAGACGCACGCCGTATTGCGCACCCGCTGACTGGCGGCGTCATCCTGTTCGCGCGCAACTTCGAGTCGCGCGCGCAATTGCTGGCGCTCACGCGTGCGATCCGCGCGGTGCGTGAAGACGTGCTGATCTGTATCGACCACGAAGGCGGCCGCGTGCAGCGCTGCAAGACCGATGGCTTCACGCATCTGCCAGCGATGCGAAAGCTTGGCGAACTGTGGGAGCGCGATGTCCTGGCTGCTACCAAGGCAGCAATCGCGTGCGGCTATGTGCTGGCCGCCGAACTGCGCGCGTGCGATATCGACCTGAGCTTCACGCCGGTGCTCGACCTCGACTATGGCCGCAGCGCCGTGATCGGCGACCGCGCTTTCCACGCCGATCCGCGCGTGGTCACCATGCTGGCGGGCCACCTGAACCATGGCCTGTTGCTGGCCGGCATGAGCAACTGCGGCAAGCACTTCCCCGGCCACGGCTACGTGGAAGCGGACTCGCATGTCGCGATTCCCGTGGACGAGCGTTCGCTGGAAGATATCCTGTCGCAGGACGCACGTCCGTACGACTGGATGGGCCTGTCGTTGGCGTCGGTCATGCCGGCGCACGTGATCTACCCGAAGGTCGACCCCAACCCGGCGGGTTTCTCGCGCTTCTGGCTGCAGGACATCCTGCGTACGCAACTCGGCTTCGAGGGTGTGATCTTCAGCGACGACCTGAGCATGGAAGGCGCCAGCGTTGCAGGTAACGTCACGCAAGCCGCGCGCGCCGCGCTGGCGGCCGGTTGCGACATGGTGCTGATCTGCAACCATCCCGAGCGTGCCGACCAGTTGCTGACCGAACTCGACGTGAACATCGGCAAGACTTCGCAGCGCCGGATCCGCAAGCTCTTCGCGCGCCGCAAGCCGCTCGACTGGAACAAGCTGCAGCAGGAGGGCGAATACCGTGCCGCGCTGCGCCTGCTCAAGGACCACGATCTGATCGCCTGAGCGCGCGACGGGTTTGCGCCAGACGACAAAAAAGGCAGCCGCGGCTGCCTTTTTTCATCACCGGCTCCGCCACGGAGGCGGAGCGAGCCGTGCGCTTAGTTGGCGCGGCTGCGATATTCGCCGGTACGCGTGTCGATTTCGATCTTGTCGCCGATGTTGCAGAACAGCGGCACTTGCAGTTCGAAGCCGGTGTTGATCTTGGCGCCCTTCAGCACCTTGCCCGACGAGGTGTCGCCCTTGACAGCCGGTTCGGTGTAGACAATCTCGCGGACCAGCGTGGTCGGCATTTCGACCGAGATGGCCTTCTCGTTGTAGAACACCACTTCGACGGCCATGCCGTCTTCGAGGTAGTTCAGGGCGTCGCCCATGCTGTCCTGCTCAACTTCAAACTGGTTGTAGTCGGCGTCCATGAACACGTACATCGGGTCGGCGAAGTACGAGTAGGTGCATTCGCGGCGCTCGAGCACCACGACTTCGAACTTGTCGTCAGCCTTGAACACCGACTCGCCCGGGGCTTCGGTGAGCAGGTTCTTGTACTTCATCTTGACCACGGCGGCGTTGCGGCCCGACTTGTTGTACTCGGCCTTTTGCACAACCATCGGAGCGCCGTTCATCATGAACACGTTGCCGACGCGGAGTTCCTGTGCGATTTTCATCTGAACTGTTTTCCTGAAAAAGAAAGTCTCGGAAATTGGTATGGCGAGGTATGGCGGAGGCGCCGTGCAGGCAGCCTGTCGCTACCGGCAGCGCCTGGTGGGCCCATGCCCACGCGCTCTTGACCCCGTGCTCAGTGTTCGCTCAGGTTCCCGCACCGCGGCGCGCGCATTGCATCGCTGCCGGCTGGTGATGGGGAGCCTTGGTTACCCGGCCCGGTCGCCATCAAATCAACCCGCTATTTTACCCGATTTTCGCAAAACGCCACGAGATTTGCCGCCAGGTCGCCCAATCCGAGCAGGCGCGCCTGCCATTGCTGCGCAGCTTGCGTCAGCGCGGGCAGTTTGCTGCGCAGCGCGGCCCAGTCGGGTGCATTGCCGTACGCATTCCACGCATGCCAGAAAGCCGTCAGCGCTTGCGCGGCCCCGGCGTCGACACCGCTGCGGCCGAAGAGCGTGAGCCAGGCGTCGAGTTTGTCATGGTGCGCATCCTCGTCCTGCGGGTAGATATGCCATACGAGTGGCCGGGCCGCCCACTGCGCACGCACGAAGGAATCTTCTCCGCGCACGAAGTTGAGGTCGCAGGCCCACAGCATCTCGTCGTAGTGCTCCTGGCGCACGAACGGCACGATATTGACCTGCAGGTTGCCGCGCGTGACCGCCTTGCCAGGCACGGCGGCTTCTCCCGACCATGCGGCCCACTGTTCGGCCGCGAGCCCCTGGGGGATCAGGCACTGGACCGGCTCCGGGCCGTCGCGCCATTGTTCGAGCAGCACCGGCAGTGCGGGATTCTGGTATGAAAACAGGCTGATCTTCAGCGCACTGCCGTCTGGCGTCGCACGCAGCCGGTGCCACAGCGCGGCCTGTGCGGCCGGTCCGGCGAGGAAAGCGCTGCGCTGCGCGCCGAGCATCGATTCGCGCAACAGGCCGCCGGTGCCACGCTCGAAGCCCGGGAAAAAGAAGTGCTTGACCAGGGGCAGCCGCGGATGCGGCGACGGCATGCCGTGGTGCTCGCGCACCCATGGCTCGGCACTCAGGTATTCGAGGTTGATCCATGCCGGCGCAAGTTCGCGCGCCACCATGCGCGCAAGAAACACATCGGGCAGGTGGCAGGCGAACGCTTCAATGACGGCGTCATGTACGGTGACGTCTGCAAACCGCGCCCGGTCGTCCGCATCGCCGCCCGGGCGCCATGTGCGGATCTCCACGCCCGATAAGTGCTGACTGCGGGCGGCCGTGTCGAGCGTCGGCGCGAGCCGCGCGAAGCTGTGCAGGTCATCGACCCACAGGCGCACGGCATGGCCGTGTTCCTGCGCCAGCTGGCGCGCCAGCCGCCAGCAGACGCCGATGTCGCCGAAGTTGTCGATGACGGTGCAGAAGATGTCCCACGAACGGATTGGCATGTCAGGCAAGGCGGGTAAAGCAAGGGGGGCGGTGAATTGCACTAAACTTCGGCTCTAAACTCCGGATTTTAGAGCCGTTGCCGCGAATCGCGAGCCGGCCGCATCGATTTGGTCATCGTCCCTCATGTCCGACCAGCTTCCAGACGCTTCGGCTCAACCGCCTGATCCTGCCCAGGCAGAGCCCTTCGACCCCAAGCCGGTCATCGCCCGCCTGCCGGGCTTGCCTGGTGTGTACCGCTACATCGACAGTGCCGGCAACGTGCTGTATGTCGGTAAGGCGCGCGACCTCAAGAAGCGCGTATCGAGCTATTTCAACAAGACGCAGTTGTCGCCGCGCATCGCGATGATGGTGGCCAAGATCGCGCGCATCGACACCACCGTCGTGCGCACCGAGGCCGAGGCGCTGCTGCTCGAGAACAACCTGATCAAGGCCCTGGCGCCGCGGTACAACATCCTGTTCCGCGACGACAAGTCGTATCCGTTCCTCAAGCTCACGGGCCATCGCTTTCCGCGCATGGCCTACTACCGTGGCGCCACGGATCGCAAGCACCAGTACTTCGGCCCGTTCCCGAGCGCCTATGCGGTGCGCGAGAGCATGCAGATCCTGCAGAAGGTGTTCCAGCTGCGCACCTGCGAAGACACCGTCTTCAACAACCGCACGCGGCCCTGCCTGCTGCATCAGATCCATCGCTGCACCGGGCCCTGCGTGGGTGCGATCAGCGAGGCTGACTATGCACGCGACGTCGGCAACGCGGCGAGTTTCCTGCAAGGACGCGAGACGGAGGTTCTCGAAGGCTTGCAGTCGAAGATGGAAGAGCACGCCATGCAGTTGGAGTTCGAGCAGGCCGCCGCGGTGCGCGACCAGATCGCAGCGCTGTCGACGGTGCTCAAGCGCCAGGCGGTGGAGGAAGTCGGCCAGGCACGCGATATCGACGTGCTGGCGGTGGCCGTGGAAGGTGGCCGCGCGTGCGTCAACCTGGCCATGGTGCGTGGCGGCCGCCATCTTGGCGACAAAGCCTATTTCCCCGCGCATGCCGACGAAGCGGCGATGATCGTCGAGGACGGTGACGAAGGCGCTGAAGGCGGGGAAACCGAGCCGGCGCCGGCAGTGCCGCTTGGCGTGGAGCGCATTGCCGCACGCGTGCTGTCGGCATTCATGGCGCAGCATTACCTCGACCAGGCGCCGCCGCCGATCATTGTCGTCAGCCATGTTCCGGACGATGCGGCGTTGCTGGAGGCGCTGGCGCTTCACGCCGGTCGCAAGATCGCGCTGGTGCGGCAGCCGCAGGGCCAGCGCAAGGCCTGGCTGGAAATGGCGCAGCAGGGCGCCGCGCTGGCGCTCGCGCGGCGGCTTTCGGAGCAGGGCAGCCAGGAGGCCCGTACACGCGCACTCGCGGAGACCATCGGCATCGACCTGGAAGATCTTGCACTGCTGCGCGTGGAGTGCTTCGACATCAGCCATACCGCGGGCGAAGCGACGCAGGCGTCGTGCGTCGTGTTCCATCACCACGATATGCAGAATGGCGAGTACCGGCGCTACAACATCCAGGACATCACGCCGGGCGACGACTACGCGGCCATGCGGCAGGTACTGACGCGCCGTTATCAGAAGCTCGTCGAGCTGATGCAGGAGCAGGGCGGTCTCGATCCGGCTGGCGAGGCTTCGTCGCCGATGCCGCATGTGGTGCTGATCGACGGGGGCAAGGGGCAGGTCGAGGTGGCGCGGCAGGTGTTCGAGGAACTCGGTCTCGATATCGGGCTGCTGGTCGGCGTGGCCAAGGGGGAGGGCCGAAAGGTGGGCCTGGAAACCCTGGTGTTCGCCGATGGCCGTCCATCGCTGGAACTGGGGCAGGGCAGTGCGGCGTTGATGCTGGTGGCGCAGATCCGCGATGAGGCACACCGCTTCGCCATCACCGGCATGCGCGCGCGCCGGGCCAAGGCGCGTACCACGTCGCGGCTAGAAGAGATCGAGGGCGTGGGGGCGCGCCGGCGGCAGAAGCTGCTGACGCGGTTTGGCGGCCTGCGCGGCGTCATGGCGGCCAGTATCGACGAGCTCGCCAGCGTCGACGGCATCTCCCGTGGTCTGGCCGAAGAGATCTATCGCCAGCTACATTGATGTGCCCGTGCCCGGCGAATTGTCCCGCCGGGCGCGCATTGGTACGGAAATCGGCGACAATCGCGGAATTCGTCACTGCACTGTCGGTTTCCCAGCCCCATGCCCTTCAATATCCCGATCCTGCTGACCTGGTTGCGCGTTGCCATGATTCCCCTCGTGGTGGGCGTGTACTACCTGCCGGAAGCATGGCTGCCGATGCACACGAAGAACATCACTGCGGCGTCGTTTTTCATCATCGCAGCGGTCACCGACTGGCTGGACGGATTCCTCGCGCGGCGCTGGAACCAGACCTCGGCGTTCGGTGCGTTCCTGGATCCGGTTGCGGACAAGCTGATGGTCACGGCTGCGCTGCTATCGCTGCTGGCCCTGGGCCGCGTGGCGGATCTGGTGGCGCTGGTCATCATTGGCCGCGAGATCACGATCTCGGCGTTGCGCGAGTGGATGGCGCAGATCGGCGCTTCCAAGAGCGTCGCGGTCAACTTCCTCGGCAAGCTGAAGACGACGGTGCAGATGATCGCGATCCCCTTGTTGCTCTACACGGACCGCCTGTTCGGCGTCGACGCGCAGGTGCTGGGTACGTGGATGATCTACCTGGCGGCAGTGCTGACGCTGTGGTCGATGTTCTATTACATGAAGCTGGCGTGGCCGCAGATCCGCGAGCGCAGCGGCGTGCTCAACGAAGCGCGCGCGCCAAAATGAAGTCCCGCGCAAAAAAGTGTTGACGAACGGATTCATTCTTTGCAATAATCTCGTTCTCGCTGCTGACGACGCAAACGAAAGCAGCAAGATAAGCCGGTTTAACGCAAGAAGCTGTTATTTGCAGTCAAATGCGTAGCGGTGCAATGCGGGAGTAGCTCAGTTGGTAGAGCGCAACCTTGCCAAGGTTGAGGTCGCGAGTTCGAGACTCGTCTCCCGCTCCAGATTGATTCTGGGTTTGATGTCAGGCAATTCGTATCGCCTGCGTCGGGCTCGAAGTAGCAAACGTTGTACGCGGGAGTAGCTCAGTTGGTAGAGCGCAACCTTGCCAAGGTTGAGGTCGCGAGTTCGAGACTCGTCTCCCGCTCCATCCCGAAGGGAAGCAGCGCTTCCCTTTTTGTTTGGGTTGGGATCCGCAGGCGCTGTCAGGCAGCGTTCGATGAATGCAGATACAATCCAGCAGCACGTCACCTGGCGGGGTGGCAGAGTGGTTATGCAGCGGCCTGCAAAGCCGTGTACGCCGGTTCGATTCCGACCTCCGCCTCCAGTTGAAGAAAACAGCGCCCGATGGGCGCTGTTTTCGTTTGTGCGTCGACTTTGCGACGTTCAGGCCGGTGCGCTGGCTTGCGCTGCGACGACACGCAGGTATTCGGTGAAGGCCAGCAATCCCCGCGTCGGAAACTTGTCCTGGTGCACGACAAGCTGCAGCGGACGCATGATGCGCGGCAGGCCTTCCCGCACTGCGACCAGCGTGCCGCGCTCCAGTTCGTCGCGCACCACATGCAGCGACAGGCAGCTCACGCCGAAACCGCTCATCACGGCGCGCTTGATGGCCTCCGCATTGCCCAGTTCCAGTGCGAAGCGCAGCTCTCCGAGCAGCGGCACAAGCCTTTCCTCGATGATCTCGCGCGTGCCTGAACCGGGCTCGCGCACGATCCATTCGGCATCGCGCAGGCCATCGAGTGGTGCATTCGGTCCGGCGAGCGGATGAGACGGCCCCACGACTACGACCATCTCGTCATCGCACCAAGGCACGCTCCGCAATTCGCGTTCATGGCTCGCGCCTTCAACGAGCCCGATGTCGGCATCGAATTGCATCAATGAGCGCAGCACATCGCGCGTGTTGCCGATCCGCAGGTCGAGCTGGCAAGGGCCCGCTTGCGAGGCGCGAAAGCCCGCCAGCAGGGCAGGGAGGATATAGCTGCCGATTGTATTGCTGGCCGCGATGCGCAGCTGCACGCCGGTCTGCGTGGCAAAGCGCTCGAGTTCCTGTGCCTGGTCGAGCAGCGACAAGGCGCGCGGAAAGAACTGGCGTCCAGTCTCGTTGATGCTCAGGCGCCGCGCCACGCGGTCGAACAAGGGGCCGTCGAGCGCACGTTCCAGTTCCGCCAGCGACGCGCTGACAGCTGACTGCGACATGGCCAGCGCTTCCGACGCGGCCACCGTGCTGCCGTGCTGGGCCACGGACACGAAGACTTGCAGCTGGCGCAATGTCAGGCGAAGAGGGCGCTGGTCCATATCGACATTTCAGGTAATTCATAGCGATATTACCCGTTTTGCAGATTGAAGTGGGGCAGTTACGCTGCAAGCACTAACCAAAACCCACTGCCGCCATGTCTACCGTGTCCGCTCCCAATTCTGCCCAGGCTGTTTCGCCAGCCGCCGTGCTCTCGTGGCACCAGCGCCTGCTGCCTTTGCTGCCTCTGGGCGGCGTGGCCTGGATCGCAATGGTCCTGGCCAATCATCCGGCCATTTCGCGTTACGGCCTGAGCGCGCTGACGCTGGCGATGTGCGCCGGCATGGTCGCCGCCAACACGATGCCCAAGCACTGGCTGCAGCCGCTGGCACCGGGCATGCAGATCGCGCGCCATTACTTGCTGCGTCTCGGCGTGGCGCTGTACGGGCTGCGGCTGACCTTTGCGTCGATTGCGGCGCTGGGCTTGCCGGGCATCGTGGTGCCGCTTGCCATGCTGCTTGCTACGCTGCTGTTCGGTACCTTGATCGGCACGAAGGTGTTCGGTCTGAGCCGGCGCGAGGCGATCCTGGTCAGCTCGGGCAGCGCGATCTGTGGCGCCGCTGCAGCGATTGCGGTGGCGTCCGTCGTGCGCACCGATGACAAGCAGACGGCCGTGGCCGTGGCGACGGTGGTGCTGTTCGGTACCGTCGGCATGCTGCTCTATCCGTACCTGTTCGATCTGGTGACGGGCCCGTGGCACTGGAATGTCAGCGAGCGGATGTTCGGCATCTTCACCGGCGCTACGCTGCACGAGGTGGCCCAGGTGATCGCGGCAGGCAAGATGATCGGCGACACCACGGCGGACGCCGCGGTGGTGGCCAAGATGGTGCGCGTGCTGGCACTCGGCCCGGTGCTGCTGGTGATGGCCCTGTGGCCGAACAAGGACGCAAAAGCCCAGGCTGGCGGCCCAAGCCTGCGTGGCCTGCTGAAGTCGGTGCCGTGGTTTGCGGTCGGCTTCGTCGCGGTGATGGCGGTGAACTCTGTCGGTGCGGTGCCTCAGGAATGGAAGGGCGGACTGATTGCGCTCGACAACTGGCTGCTGGCCTGTGCCATGCTGGCGATCGGGCTGCACACGCGGATCGGCGACCTGCTGCGCGCCGGGCGCAAGCCGCTCGCCCTCGCCGGTGTGCTGTTTATCTTCCTGATGGTCGCTGGTGCTTCGCTCTGCTACGTGATGGCCTGAGCGACGGGATCCAGCTGAATGACTAAGGCAGTGGCCGCACCCAGCCTGGGGTTGGTGCGGCCGACGGGACTCGAACCCGTAAGCCCGTAAGGGCGGCAGATTTTAAGTCTGCTGAGTCTACCAATTTCTCCACGGCCGCGCGGAAAGCCCGATATTGTGGTGGTTGCGCATCCGGGATGCAAGTACATGGCGCAATCGCTGCTTGTCGAAACCGATTCTCCGACAAATGTGATCCCTCTGTTACGGCTGGTAACAATGTCGCGAGCGCCGTTGCACTCGGAAATTTCTGAGCCATTAAAATAGAGTCATGAGGAATCCTGGGACAGAGGGGCAGGAAATGAAACGTTGGTGGCTCGCAGCATTCGGTATCGGCGCCGGCCTTGCGTCGGGAGCGGCAATGGCTCATGTGAGCGTTGGCGTTGCGGTCGGTGTGCCAGGTGTCGTGATTGGCGCGCCGGCGTATTACCCTCCGGCTCCCGTCTACTATCCGCCCGCACCGCCGGTGGTGGTGGCGCCAGCGCCGGTCTACTATGGGCCGCCCGCGCCGGTATACTACGGTCCCCGTTATTACGGCCCGGCGCGTTACTATGGCCCGCGGCCTTACTACGGGCCTCGTGGCTACTACGGGCCTCGTGGTCACGGTCACGGCCATGGCCACTGGCGTTGAGCCGATTTTGCAAGGCTTTTGAAAAGAAAGAGCCCCGGAAACGGGGCTCTTTTATTTTGACCCCAAATCGGAGGCTTGTAGCAGGCGGGTCTCCGCCGGTTCCCTATGAGATCAGTGTGGTCAAATTTCCTGAACAGACTGATCAAACGGTTGCAGATGTTCGGATTAGGGTTTTCCCCTAAACTGCACCTGTGACGCCGCGATGTCACACGAAAAGTTCGTGTCCGCCGGCGCCTTCTGTCAGTGAAAAAAAGGGGAATCTCTCATGAATCTCAAGCGTAGTTTGGCGGCAGCAATGGCCCTTGCGGCGCTTTCCATGGTATCGCTGCCCTCGTTCGCCGGCACGGGCAAGGTGGACCCCTATCTGGACGGTTCGAAGATCAGCAAGCCCGATCCGTTTACCGATGGCGCACGCGTTGGTAAGACCGATCCTTATACGGACGGCGCCAGCATCAGCCAGCGCGATCCGTATACCGATGGCGGCCGCGTCAGCAAGCCTGACCCGTTCACGGACGGCGCCTGACCCGCAGTGGATGGCGCCGGCTGAGGGCGCTCATCTTGCAGACCGCAGATTGACCCGCATTCGTGCGGGTCAAGTCGTTTTGGGCAATTGTGTTTGACCTTTGCTGACGCGGCTGGCGCGATGACTGGGGTATTTGTGCAGCGCTATACTTCCGGTTCACACAGTATGAACATCAGGAGAGTGGTATGCAGCAAAAGACCGTGCTGACGGCAGAAGACGTGAAGAAGATCATGGCCGCAGCAGAGGCCGAGGCAAAGACCCATCAGTGGGCTGTCTCGATCGTGGTGGTGGATGATGGTGGCCATATGCTGGCCATGCAGCGCCTGGATGGCGCCGCGCCAATCTCGGCCTACATCGCCACGGAAAAGGCCCGCACGTCGTCGCTGGGCCGCCGCGAGTCGAAGGTCTACGAAGACATGATCAACAACGGCCGCTATTCGTTCATGACTGCCCCGACGCTGCAGGGCATGCTGGAGGGCGGCGTGCCTATCGTCCACAACGACCAGGTTGTTGGCGCAGTGGGTGTCTCCGGTGTCAAGTCGACGGAAGACGCGCAGATCGCCCGTGCCGGCATTGCTGCGCTGGGTCTCTGATCGCTCGTCGTAGAGCCCCGCAGCGGCGGGGCTGGCATTTGCATCCTCCCGGCGGGCCGTTCGGCCTGCCGCTCCCCCGGCTTCTCATTTCTCCACAGCCCGCACCATAGTGCAGGCGTCGTGCATTCCCTTTACTTCGTCAGGATCAGCTTGCCGTAGCGCGTGACGCGCAGCGTGTAGATGTCGCCGTTGTGGCGGATCGGCAGCGTCGTGGCGCCGCGCATGATCGTTTCCAGCGCGACGGGCTCGCTCGCCGGCGTACTCGGCAGGCTGTCTCGCACGAGCGCTTCCAGCCTTGCGGGCAACGCTGCAACGGCCGATTTCACGGATTCGAGGGCGGATGCCGCAGCAGCATCGCGTCGGCCCTGGGGCGAAACTTCCACGCGGCGCAACGACAGGCGGCGGCGGGTAACTTCACGGGGTTGCGACAGCGGCAGGGAAAGGGTGCTCATCATCTGGCTCCGTTCGGCGGTAAGGTTGGTTGGCTTGCACACTGTCTAGTGCGATTTCGACAGGCATGTGCTTGCGATGAAATGGATATTAAATGAGAACCATTACCATTTCAATGGTGCTGATCAATCGTTACATCTCTCGTCGAGTTGACGCACCAAAAGCACAAAGGGCATCCGTAGGGATGCCCTTTCCTGAAGCTGTCGACCGGTGTGGCCGGACGATCAGAATTTACTGCTTCGGCTCGGTGATGAAACCAATCTTTCCTAGCCCGCCATGCTGCGCGGCGGCCATGACCTCGGCCACGCGCTCGTAGCGCACGTCGCGGTCCGCGCGCAGGTGAAGTTCAGGTTGCGGCTCCTGCTTCGCGGCCAGCGCGATGTTGTTGGCCAGCGTAGTATCGTCCACCTCGGTCTGGTTCCAGTAGACCTTTCCCTGGGCGTCGATCGAGACGTTGATGTTCTGCGGCTTGGATTCGTTCGGGGTACTGCTTGCGCGCGGCAGGTCGATCTTCACCGCGTGGTTGATGACCGGGATCGTGATGATGAAGATGATCAGCAGCACCAGCATGACGTCGACCAGCGGCGTCATGTTGATTTCGCTCATCACCTCGTCATCGTCCCCGTCGAGCGTGCCAAATGCCATGATGACTTCCTTGATGCGGTAGTGTTACTGCCGTGCAGAGGCGAGGCGTACGGCGTTGTCGTCGCCGCGGGTGCTGGCCGGCCGAACGCGTGCGCCGGTCACGAAATAGGCGTGCAGGTCGTGCGCGAAGCGGTTCAGCTTGGAGATGACCGACTTGTTGCCACGGGTCAGTGCGTTGTAGCCCAGCACGGCCGGAATCGCAACGGCCAGGCCGAAAGCGGTCATGATCAGCGCTTCACCGACCGGGCCGGCGACCTTGTCGATCGTCGGCACGCCTGAGGCACCGATACCGATCAGTGCATGGTAGATGCCCCACACCGTGCCGAACAGGCCCACGAACGGCGCGGTCGAGCCAACCGAAGCCAGCACGGCCAGGCCAGACTGCATGTGTGCCACGGCGTCGTCGATCGAACTCTTGAGCGAGCGCGTCAGCCAGTCGGAGATGTCCATCACGTCATGCAGTTGCGGCTGGCTGGCGCGGTGGTGCTGTGCCGCTTCCTTGCCGGCGATGGCCAGCGTGCGGAACGGGTTCGCGTCATTGGAACCGAGTGTCTCCAGCGCGTGGTCGAAGTCGTCGGAGTGCCAGAAGCGCTTTTCCGCGCCGTGCGCCATCTTCTTCAGCCGAATCAGATCCCACGCCTTGGTGAGGATCACGATCCACGACAAGAGCGACATGATCAGCAGAATGATGGCCGTCGCACGCATGACGAAATCGCCTTGCGACCAGAGGTGGGAAAGTCCGAGATCCTGCATGTTGGTTCCTGGTAGGTGCGTTGTAGGTTGAGATCAGTTGAGTTCGAATCCGATCGGCTGCTGCGCGGTCACGGCGATGGCGCGGCCGTTGTCCATGTACGGCTTGCAGCGCATACGCTGGACGGCCTCCACAGCAGCATTATCCAGTCGTGACGATCCACTGCTAGATACCACCGAGGTCTTGATCACCTTGCCGGTTTCGTCGGTTGTCAGTCGGACCACGGTCTTGCCGGTCTCGCCCATGCGACGTGACTGGGCCGGATAGCTCGGTTGCGGCGGCGAGCACTGGATCTCGCCGATACCGACGGCGCGGGGTGCTGCGGCGACGGGCGCCGGCTCAGGCGCTGGCGCGGGCGCCGGGGTGGGCGGAGCAGGGGGCGACGGCGGGGCCTCGATCGCAGTGGGCGATGGCGGCAGCGCGGCGACTGGTTGCGGAACCGGCTTGGGCTGCTGCGGCGTCGGCCGCGGCGTGGTCACCTTGACCTGCTTGGGTGGCGTTTCCGTCTTGGGCTTGGGCGGTTCCGGGGCGGCCGGCTTAGGCTGCTCGAGCGGAATGATGCGGGCGATGATTTCCGGGGCGATCACCGCCTCGGTCATCTTGCGGCCCATGCCGCTCTGGATCAGGTAAAGCAGGCCGGCGTGGAACAGCAGGACGGCGAGCGTAATCTTGAAGAAGCGTTGATCGAACATGGGATGAACAACAGGTCTGCCGGACGGCACAAGTCACTTGCGATAGAACAGAATCAGCGAGATACCACATCCGACCAGCAAGCTGACAAGCAATTCCATGATAAACGCTCCTGCAATGGGTCTGCTGGGGAGCGCCACTCTCGGGCGGCGTGTAGCTGGATAGTATAAACGATAATGATTCTTATTTGTTGTGATTTGTGCGTCGCAGCTGGAAATTTGTCCGAAGCGCAGTTATACCCTCAAATCCAGGCAGCAATTTCGCATTGGTGGCCGGTACCACAGTGACCGGCGAATGGCAGGGCGGCCGAATGCGCTGCAAGCAGCAAAGCGCGTAGCATAGGAAAAAGACTGCAAGCGTGGCGGTGGGGCCGGTTGCGGCGCCGCCCGCGGGTACACGGGGACGATGCGATGGACTTCACACGTTTTGCTGAAGAGGACCGCTCGCGGATACTGCGCTCCGGTCCGGGCATCTCGGCCAGTTCGGCGCTGGACTGGATGTGTGCCCAGTTTGCCCTGCGCGTCGTATGTGCGTTGGGCCCTCGGTTCAATCTGCGCAGCAATATCAATGACGTACTCACGGTCAGCGCGCCGGAAATGGTATGGCCGTACGGTGTCGTACTGCGCGTGCAGCGTTTCCTGTCGGCCCGCTGCGCCGACATGCCGGCGTGGAAAGGGGCGGGGCGCCTGACGCCCGAGGAGTTCCTGGAACGCCACGGGCAGTGGAACAGCGCGTTCGACGAGAGCGCGCTGTTCTACTACCTTGATGAGTACGTCAAGCACCACGCCAAGGACATGTTCGCAGTGTTCGACGCCTCGGCTGCGGCCATCGCGAGCCGGCTTGATGGCGAACGCGTGCTGCTGGTGCGCAACATCGACATGCTCAGCCATGTGCTCGACCTGCCCGAGCACGAGCGCAAGCTGTTGCTGTACGCGGCGCTGGCCAAGTACAAGCGCGACCTGCGTGCGGTGATGGTCGATTGCAAGGTCGCGCACAGCCAGGAAGCGTTCCAGATCCTGTCCGGCCTGACCGGCGCCAGCCCGGCGGACGTCGCTGCGTCGCTGCGGCCCGGTTCCCGGCTGGAAACGCTGAACCTGATCGAACAGCCGCTGCCCGAGAACAGCGTGACCGATCTCGGCGACCTGATGCGCCTGTCCGACCGCCTGCTGCACGTACTGCTCGGCAACTACGCGAACGAAGCCGAGATGATGGCGGTCTTCACGCGGCCGGCCGCGCCGCCCACGCTGACCGTGACCGACTATCCGCATGTGGAAACCGACGCGCGCTATCTTTCCGCGTTGCTTTCCAATGCCACGCGCCAGCACGCGGCTGGTGTGAATGTGCTGATCTATGGCCCGCCCGGCACCGGCAAGACCGAGTTTGCGCGCCTGCTGGCCTGCGAGTCCGGCTGCGAGCTGTACGAGGTCGATTGCCTGGACCGCGACGGTAACAGCCTTTCGGGCAAGGACCGCTACCGGTCGCTGCAGGTATCGCAGGCTTTCCTGCGCGGGCGGCCGCGCACGGCGCTGCTGTTCGACGAAGTCGAGGACGTTTTTCCCGGGAGCTCGCGCGAACTGATGAGCCTGTTTGCCCAGGAAGATCCGCGTGCGTCGGTCAACGGCAAGGCCTGGGTCAACCAGACGCTAGAGCAGAACCCGGTGCCCGTGATCTGGATCTCGAATTCGATTCGCCAGATCGATCCGGCGTACCTGCGCCGCTTTCAGTTCCACCTCGAACTGAAGATTCCGCCGCCGCTGGTGCGCGAAAACATCATTCGCAAGCATCTGGGCGGGCTCGATGTCAGCGATGCCTTCATCACAGCGCTGGCGGGGCGCAAGACGCTCACGCCGGCGCAAGTGCAATCCGCCGCGCGCTTCGTGCAGCTCGCGCGGCCCGACGTGGACGAACCCGTCGAGGCGCTGATCCTGCGCCAGCTCGAACACGCTGACCGCGCGATGGGGCTGCGACCGGAAGCCGAGGCGCGACCGGTGGTGACGCATTACCGCCTCGACAACCTGCACCTGGAAACCCGCTACGAAGTCGCCAAGATCATCGAGGCGCTGCGCGTGCGCGAGCGCGGCACGCTGTGTTTCTACGGCCCACCGGGCACGGGCAAGACCGCGCTTGCCGAGCACATTGCCGCCGCACTCGACATGCCACTGATGATCCGGCGCGCCTCCGACCTGATGAGCAAGTACGTCGGCGAAACCGAACAGCAGATTGCCGCGATGTTTGCGCGGGCCGAGGAAGACGGTGCCGTGCTGTTGCTCGACGAAGCCGACAGTTTCATGCAGAGCCGCCAGCAGGCCGTGCGCAACTATGAGGTATCCGAGGTCAACGAGATGCTTCAGGGCATGGAGCGCTTCAACGGCATTTTCGTCTGCACGACCAACCTGTTCGACCGCATCGATGAGGCCGCCTTGCGCAGGTTCTCGTTCAAGATCCGCTTCCTGCCGCTGAAGCCCGCGCAGCGAGTCACGATGTTCGTCGACGAAGCGCTCGAAGGCGATGAAACCCGGCTGACGGAGTCCATGCGGCACGAACTCGATGCGATGGATTGCCTGACTCCGGGTGACTTCGCCACGGTCAAGCGCCAGTGCGTGCTGCTCGGGGACTCACTGACGCCAGAGGAATTCCTCGCGCAGTTGCGCCATGAGCATGCAGTCAAGCCAGACGTGCGCGCGCACCGTCCGGTGGGGTTCCTGCGATAGGCGTCAGAAAGCCGGGGCGGGTTCGATGGCTACCGTTTCCGCCTGCGTTTCGATATGCAGCAGCGCGGCGGCCATCTGCCTGAGGTGGGCGGCATCCTTGGTCGAGACGAAGCGGTCTTGCGGCACGGCGCCGGGCGCAACGGCAAGATCGTGCTCGACGAGCTTGCGCGCCAGCTGACGTGCGATCGCGCTGCCCGTATCCACCAGTGTCAGCTGATTGCCGACCATGTCGCGGATGGTGTCGGACAGGAAAGGGTAGTGAGTGCAGCCGAGTACCAGTGTGTCGGCGCCGGCCTCGAGCATCGGCGTGAGGTAATTGTCGAGCCGCCCGCGGATGTCGGGGCCATCGATGTCGCCTTGCTCGATCAGTGGCACAAGGCCCAGTCCCGCTTCGCAGATAAAGCGGCTTTCGCCGTCGAGTGATGCCAGCAGCCGCGCGAACTTGCCGCTCTTGAGCGTGTTGGCCGTGGCCAGCACGCCCACGACTTTGCTTTGGCTGGCCGCCGCAGCCGGCTTGAGTCCCGGTTCCACGCCGATGATCGGCACGGGAAGTGTTTGGCGCAGCAGCTCCACGGCATGGCCGGTGGCAGTGTTGCACGCGATCACCAGAGCCTTGCAGCCTTGCGCGAGCAGCCACTCGCACGCCTGCAGCGTACGCGCCTGCACGAAAGCTTCCGGTTTCTCGCCATAGGGCGCGTACTTCGAGTCGGCCAGGTAGAGCAGCGATTCATGCGGCAGCAGCGCGCGGATCTCGCGCAGCACGGACAGGCCGCCGAGGCCGGAATCGAAGACGCCGATGGGTGCGGGGTTCACGTTAGGCAAGCAGAAGGGCGGGGATGGAAAAAAGCCGGGCGGAGCCCGGCTTTCTTATGCAGATGCGCAATCTTACAGCGCCGCGACCGGAATCTTGCCGATCTTGGCCTGCCATTCCGCAGGGCCGGTCTTGTGGACCGAAGTGCCTTGGCTGTCCACGGCGACGGTCACGGGCATGTCCTTGACGTCGAACTCGTAGATGGCTTCCATGCCGAGGTCTTCGAAGCCGACGACCTTGGCTTCCTTGATGGCCTTGGCCACCAGGTAAGCGGCGCCGCCCACGGCCATCAGGTAAGCCGACTTGTGCTTCTTGATGGCTTCGATGGCTACCGGGCCGCGCTCGGCCTTGCCGATCATCGAGATCAGGCCGGTTTCCGCCAGCATCATCTCGGTGAACTTGTCCATGCGTGTGGCGGTGGTGGGGCCTGCCGGGCCGACGGCCTCGTCACGGACCGGGTCAACCGGGCCGACGTAGTAGATCACGCGGTTCTTGAAGTCCACCGGCAGCTTTTCGCCCTTGGCCAGCATGTCGGCGATGCGCTTGTGCGCGGCGTCGCGGCCGGTCAGCATCTTGCCGTTGAGCAGCAGGGTCTGGCCCGGCTTCCACGAGGCGACTTCTTCCGGCGTCAGCGTGTTCAGGTCGACGCGCTTCGACGTTTCGGTGTTAGGCGCCCACTCGACCTTCGGCCATTGCGACAGGTCCGGCGCTTCCAGCTTGGCCGGGCCGCTGCCGTCCAGCGTGAAGTGCACGTGGCGGGTGGCTGCGCAGTTCGGGATCATCGCGACCGGCTTGGACGCAGCGTGCGTCGGGCAGGCCATGATCTTGACGTCCAGCACGGTGGCCAGGCCGCCCAGGCCTTGCGCGCCAATGCCCAGCGCGTTGACCTTCTCGTAGAGCTCGACGCGCAGTTCCTCGACCCAGTCCTTCGGACCACGAGCGATGATGTCCTGGATGTCGATGGACTCCATCAGCGATTCCTTGGCCATGACCATGGCCTTCTCGGCGGTACCGCCGATGCCGATGCCCAGCATGCCCGGCGGGCACCAGCCGGCGCCCATGGTCGGCACGGTCTTCAGCACCCAGTCAACGATCGAGTCGGACGGGTTCAGCATCACGAACTTGGACTTGTTCTCCGAGCCGCCGCCCTTGGCCGCGACCTGGATGTCCACCGTGTTGCCCGGCACCACTTCGTAGTGGATCACGGCCGGGGTGTTGTCCTTGGTGTTTTTGCGGCCACCTTCGGGCGGGCTGACGATCGACGCGCGCAGCACGTTGTCCGGGTGCGTATAGCCGCGGCGCACGCCTTCGTTGATCATGTCGGTCAGGCCCATGGTGGCGCCATCCCAGCGCACGTCCATGCCCACCTTGACGAAGACCGTGACGATGCCGGTGTCCTGACAGATGGGGCGCTTGCCTTCCGCGCACATGCGGCTGTTGGTCAGGATCTGCGCGATCGCATCCTTTGCCGCGGGACTCTGCTCCAGCTCATAGGCACGGCCCAGGCTGGTGATGTAGTCCATCGGGTGGTAGTAGCTGATGTACTGCAGGGAGTCTGCGACGCTCTGGATGAGGTCTTCTTGCTTGATGACGGTCATTTTGTGGGGGGTGGCAGCGGTGAAACACAGCCCGAAATCATACACCGAGCCGGGGCGCTCTGCCCGGCTGCATACAGGCGTCTACACGGCTCGCCGTGCATATTACGGCACATGTTGGCATTGACGACACCCGATCGAAAACCGCGGCACAAGGTCGCGGTCCGGGGTGAAGCCGACGATGTATGCCGCTTTAGTATGACTCGGACTTCGCGTGGCCGGCGGCCGGATGGGAAACCATGTGGTCTACCCAGGCCATTGCCAGCGCCGACATCAGGAATGCCAGGTGAATAGCGACCTGCCACATGATCGTGTGGGTCGAACGCTGTTCGGCGTCGATGAACGTCTTGAGCAGGTGGATCGAGGAAATGCCGATCAGCGCCATCGACAGCTTGACCTTCAGCACGCCGGCGTTGACGTGGTCGAGCCATTCCGGCTCGTCGGGGTGGTTGTCGATCCCGAGGCGGGAAACGAAGGTCTCGTAGCCGCCCACGATCACCATGATCAGCAGGTTCGAGATCATCACCACGTCGATGAGGCCCAGCACGACCAGCATGATCTTGTTCTCGTCGTACTCGGTCACATGCGACAGCAGGTGCCATACCTCCACCATGAAGTGATAGACGTAGACGCCCTGCGCGACGATCAGGCCGAGATAGAGGGGCAGCTGGAGCCAGCGCGAAGCAAAGATAAGGCGGGGGATGGGACGCATCGGGGTTTGGGCCATAAGCAAACAGGTGAAAAGTCTTTGTCGCCAGACATTCGAAATGGGTCTGGATTGTACCTTGCCTTGTTTGCGTCCCGCGACGCCTGTCACTTCCTGAAACGCTTCAGGTCACGTCGCGCCATGCCCGGCGCGCTACCGGGCCCGGCCAGCTCGCCAGCACGATGCCGCCCAGCACGCACGCCAGCGCCACCGCATGAGGCCAGCCCGGTGTCTCGCCAAGGAAGACGATGCCGTAGGCGGCCGCCGCCACCGGCAGCACCGAAGTGAAAACGCCCGCGAGTTGTGCGGGCACATGCCGGATCCCTTTCATCCAGAGCCAGAACGAGAACACGCTGGCGGACAGCGCGTACCACAGCAGCATGAGCCAGGTCTGCGTCGGCACGGTGGAGGGATCGAACCCGAGCAGCGGGATCAGGCCCAGCGGCAGCATCAGCAGGCCGCCGATCAGGTGCGTGTAGGCACAGATCTCGATCGCCGCGAGCGTCTGCGTAAGGCGGCGCGACAGGATCACGTAGATCGATTCGCAGATCACGGCGCCGAGGATCATCAGGTTGCCGAGCAGCGCCTGGCCGCCGCCACCACTGTCGTGCGCTCCGCCGCGCGCGATATTCAGTACCGCGACGCCGGCCACCGCCAGCAGCACCGAACCGATCGTCCGGCGCGACAGCCGCTCACGCAGCCACAGCCATGACAGGATCGCGACCGTCGCGGGAATGGTGCTGGTGATGACCCCAGCGGCCATTGCGCTGGTCAGCCGCATGCCATTGAGCATTAGCAGCGTGAACAGGAAGGTGCCGAAGAACGCCTGCAGGAACAGGTTGCGCCATTCCGCGCGCGCCACCTGGCGCATGCGCGACGGCCGGTACCACGGCGACAGGCAGATGATGGCGATGACAAAGCGCAGCAGTGCGAACAGCAGCACGGGCACATGCACGATGATCGATTTGCCCAGGCCGACATTGCTGCCAACGAGCGCCATCGAGGCGATCAGGAAGAAGGGATAAATGGACACGGATACTGCCTCGGGAGTATGCACGCAGCCGGTTTTGCGGGCAGGGTGCGGGCGCTTCGTGAGCGCTGGCATTGGACGCGCCGGGGCCGCGCGGGCAGCCGAATATCGGGCCCGCGGCATTATAGCTGTGCTAGCCTAATGAAGAAGGCTGCACATTCCTCGCGCCGCGCCCTTTCATGCGGGTTTGTTGCTTTGCAGCAAGAACCGGGCATGCTTTTGCCGCGCAAGGGAGCGTCAGGTTTAAGTAAGCCGCCGCGCGTACTTTTGCAGCCAAGCCGTTCAGTCAAATACCAGGAGACCCGCCTATGTCCGCCATCGAATCGGTGATGCAAGAGCATCGCGTTTTCAACCCGCCCGAGTCCTTCGTCCGGCAAGCCGCGATTCCAGGCATGGACGCCTACCGCGCGCTGTGCGCCGAGGCGGAGCGCGACTACGAGGGCTTCTGGGCCAGCCGTGCGCGCGACCTGCTGCACTGGAACAAGCCCTTCACCAAGGTGCTGGATGAAAGCAATGCACCGTTCTACAAGTGGTTCGAGGATGGCGAACTGAACGCTTCGTACAACTGCCTGGACCGCAACCTGCAGAACGGCAATGCCGACAAGACCGCGATCGTGTTCGAGGCCGATGACGGCACCGCGACGCGCGTGTCGTATCGCGACCTGCACGCCAAGGTCTGCCGCTTCGCCAATGGCCTGAAGGCGCTTGGCATCAAGAAGGGCGATCGCGTGGTGATCTACATGCCGATGTCGGTCGAAGGCGTGGTGGCCATGCAGGCGTGCGCGCGTTTAGGTGCCACGCATTCTGTGGTGTTCGGCGGGTTCTCGGCCAAGTCGCTGCAGGAGCGGCTGGTGGACGTCGGCGCCGTGGCGCTGATCACCGCGGACGAGCAGATGCGCGGCGGCAAGGCGCTACCGCTCAAGGCGATTGCCGACGATGCGCTGGCGCTCGGCGGCTGCGAGGCGGTCAAAAACGTGATCGTCTATCGCCGCACCGGCGGCAAGGTCAACTGGGTCGAAGGCCGTGACCGCTGGATGGAAGACGTATCCGCCGGCCAGCCCGACACCTGCGAGGCCGTGCCCGTGAGCGCCGAGCATCCGCTGTTCGTGCTCTACACCTCGGGCTCCACCGGCAAGCCCAAGGGCGTGCAGCACAGCACCGGCGGCTACCTGCTGTGGGCGCTGATGACGATGCAGTGGACCTTCGACATCAAGCCCGACGACCTGTTCTGGTGTACTGCCGACATCGGCTGGGTCACCGGTCACACCTATATCGCGTACGGCCCGCTGGCCGCCGGTGCCACGCAGATCATCTTCGAAGGCGTGCCGACCTATCCGAACGCAGGCCGCTTCTGGGACATGATCGCGCGCCATAAGGTCAGCATCTTCTACACCGCGCCGACCGCGATTCGCTCGCTGATCAAGGCCGCCGAGGCAGACGAGAAGATCCATCCGAAGCAGTACGACCTTTCCAGCCTGCGCCTGCTCGGCACCGTGGGCGAGCCGATCAACCCCGAAGCCTGGATGTGGTACTACAAGAACATCGGCAATGAGCGCTGCCCGATCGTCGATACGTTCTGGCAGACCGAGACCGGTGGCCACATGATTACGCCGCTGCCGGGCGCCACGCCGCTGGTGCCGGGCTCGTGCACGCTGCCGCTGCCGGGTATCATGGCGGCGATCGTCGACGAGACTGGACATGACGTACCTAACGGGAGCGGCGGCATCCTGGTGGTCAAGCGCCCGTGGCCGGCGATGATCCGCACGATCTGGGGCGATCCGGAACGCTTCAAGAAGAGCTACTTCCCGGAAGAACTCGGCGGCAAGCTGTACCTGGCCGGCGATGGCTCGATCCGCGACAAGGAGACCGGCTACTTCACCATCATGGGCCGTATCGATGATGTGCTGAACGTGTCGGGCCACCGCATGGGCACGATGGAAATCGAATCGGCGCTGGTCGCGAACCCGATCGTGGCTGAAGCCGCCGTGGTCGGT
Organism: Cupriavidus pinatubonensis; assembly: GCF_019602855.1. Lineage (GTDB taxonomy): Bacteria > Pseudomonadota > Gammaproteobacteria > Burkholderiales > Burkholderiaceae > Cupriavidus > Cupriavidus pinatubonensis. The sequence continues at coordinate 2,569,094 of NZ_CP080767.1, read as the reverse complement.
CGCCCGGACGACACTACGGGCGAGGCCATCTGCGCATTCGTGGTGCTCAAGCGTGCGCGTCCGAGCGATGCCGAGGCGCAGCAGATCGCCACCGAACTGCGCAACTGGGTCGCGAAGGAAATCGGTCCGATCGCCAAGCCCAAGGACATCCGCTTCGGCGACAACCTGCCGAAGACGCGCTCGGGCAAGATCATGCGCCGCCTGCTGCGTTCGCTGGCCAAGGGTGAGGAAATCACGCAGGACACCTCGACGCTGGAGAACCCTGCGATCCTTGATCAATTGAAGCAGGCGCAATAACCGGTCCATTCGGTAACGGCTCGTCCGACAGAACCCGCCGCCGCGTGAATCGCGCCGGCGGGTTCTTTACTCTAGATTTCCCTCACAGCCAGATCCTTGCCTATGCCCGACGCCCAGTCGCGTTTCCGCCGCCGGCTGATGTTGTACTACGGCCTGTTCACGCTGGGTCTGTTCGGCTTCGTCGGCATGATGGGGCTGCTGGAGAAATCCAATGCCGATGCGCTGTGGCTCGGCTATGTCTTTCTCTTCGTCACCATCGCGATCTACGCCTGTATCGGGCTGATCTGCCGTACGTCCGACCTCAACGAATACTACGTCGCCGCGCGGCGCGTGCCGGCGATGTTCAATGGCATGGCGATCGCGGCGGACTGGATGAGCGCCGCGTCGTTCATCGGCCTGGCCGGCATTCTGTTCGCTTCCGGCTATGAGGGGCTGGCGTATGTGATGGGATGGACCGGCGGCTATTGCCTGGTGGCGTTCCTGCTCGCGCCATACCTGCGCAAGTACGGCGGCTACACCATTCCCGATTTTCTCGCGGCACGCTATGGCAACGGCAAGCCGGGCGGCAACCTCCCTGTGCGCGCCATTGCGGTGCTTGCGGCATCGTTGTGTTCGTTTGTCTATCTGGTCGCGCAGATCCAGGGGGTGGGCCTTGTCGTGACACGCTTCATCGGCGTCGAGTTCGCGGTCGGCATCTTCTTCGGGCTGGCCGGCATCCTGGTTTGTTCGTTCCTGGGCGGCATGCGCGCCGTCACGTGGACCCAGGTCGCGCAGTACATCATGATGATCGTCGCGTTCCTGGTAACGGTCTCGATGATTGCGTGGAAGCATCATCATGAAGTCGTGCCGCAACTGAGCTACGGGCCGCTGCTTTCGCAGCTGGACCAGCGCGAACGGCAGCTTGAGCGCGAACCGGCCGAGTTGGCCGTGCGCGATTTCTACCGGCAGCAGGCCATCCAGATGCAGGAGCGCATCGCCCGTCTGCCCCAGTCGTTTGCCGAAGAACGCGACGCGCTCGACGTGCGCCTGCGCGACTTGCGCGCTCGCAATGCGCCGCTGCGGGAAATCAAGGCATTGGAGCGAGAACGGATCGAGTTCCCCGCCGACGCGGCTGCCGCGCAACTGCAGTGGAACCAGATGCGTGAAGATGCGCTCGCACGCAGCAAGCCTTCCACGCCATCGACGGAGCCTTATCCTTCGGCCTCCGAGCAGGAGCGTGGCACCAAGCGCCTGAATTTCGTGCTGCTGGTGTTCTGCCTGATGGTGGGGACCGCCAGCCTCCCGCACATCCTCACGCGCCTGTACACAACACCATCGGTGAAGGAAACGCGCAACTCCGTCGCGTGGGCGCTGTTTTGTATCGCCTTGCTTTACGTGTCGGCCCCCACGCTGGCGGCGCTGGTCAAGTACGAATTCTTCCAGCACGTGGTCGGCACGCCCTACGCTGAACTGCCGCAGTGGGTCGTGCAGTGGCGCAAGGTCGATCCACCGGTGTTCGCGCTGCGTGACGTCAACGCCGATGGCATCGTGCAGTGGGCCGAAATCCTGTTGCAACCCGACATGATCGTGCTGGCCGCACCTGAAATTGCGGGGTTGCCTTACGTAATATCCGGACTGATCGCCGCCGGCGCGCTGGCGGCTGCACTATCGACGGCGGACGGCCTGCTGTTGACCATCGCCAATGCGCTGTCGCACGATGTCTTCTATCACATGGTCGACCGCCAGGCGAGCCACCAGCGGCGCGTAACGACGGCAAAGATCGTACTGCTCGGCGTAGCGCTGTTCGCCTCGTACGTCACATCGCTGCGTCCCGGCAACATCCTGTTCCTGGTGGGCGCGGCCTTCTCGCTGGCGGCATCAAGCTTCTTTCCGGTGCTGGTGCTCGGCATCTTCTGGCGCCGCACGACGGCCGCTGGCGCGGTCGCGGGGATGGCGGCGGGCTTGGGCATTTCGGTCTACTACATCTTCGTCAACTATCCTTTCTTCACGCGGATGACGGGTATCTTTGGTGACCGGTGGTTTGGCGTCGATCCCATCGCGTCAGGTGCCTTTGGCGTTCCTGCGGGTTTTCGCTGCAGCCATCCTGGTCAGTCTGGTCACACCGAGGAATGCGCCTGTCATCAACAGGCTGGTGAACTACTTGCGGAAGGGGTAGGGGGTGGCCAATGAAACACTGGACGCGTCGCCGCGCTCTGCTATAATCGCGGACTTCCCGGAGAGATGGATGAGTGGTTTAAGTCGCACGCCTGGAAAGCGTGTATAGGTTAATAGCCTATCGGGGGTTCGAATCCCCCTCTCTCCGCCAGGATTCTTTAGGGCTTCGCGGGTTAGCAATCGCTCGCAGTAGGCCGTAAAAAAGGGGCTGGGGTCATTGACCCCGGCCCCTTTTTGTTTGCCTGTGGGGCGCCAACACTACCTTATGCAGGACACTCATAGTCCTGCCATTACGGAATGTTCGAAAGGTCGCATTATGGACAACCTTGCGAAGGCTCCGACCCGAACGGGGGATTATTATTATCGGTGGGTTTGACACTCTCGCCGACATCGATAAGCCGCTGTGGAAAACATTGTCATCATCGGATCGGGCGGCCATGCGAAGTCCGTCATCGATGCGGTAGAAACTCAGCGCAAACATCACATAGTCGGACTGATCGACACTTCCCGGCGCGAAGTGATGGGTTATCGGGTGCTCGGTGATGAGGCGGCTTTGCCGATTCTTGTCAGGGAATATCGGATCGATGGCGCGCTGATCGCAATCGGCGATAACAGCGCACGTGCCCAGGTCGCCAAAAGAATCATGGCGCTGTGCCCGGGTCTCCGGTTTCCAGCGGCCATTCATCCGGCAACCAGCATCGGCAGAGGGACCACGATCGGCGAAGGTTCGGTCGTGATGGCGGGCGTGGTGATCAATGCATGTTCGACCGTTGGCCGGCATTGCATTATCAACACCGGCGCATGCGTGGATCACGATTGCGAGGTGGGCGATTATGCCAGTCTCGCGCCTGGCGTTGTCACAGGGGGGGAGTGCAAGATCGGCGTCTTTTCCGCCATAGGGTTAGGTGCGAACCTGATTCACGGCATCACCGTCGGCGACGACGTGGTCATTGGCGCTGGATCGTTGGTTGCGAGAGACATAGAGCCGCTGACGGTCGCCTATGGGCTGCCGTCGAAGGTTATCCGAACGCGCCAGCATGGTGAGCGCTATCTTTAAGGACCGGAGCGAGGTTGCCGCTTGCACCATCCAAAGCCGTCTCGTAGGCGGCTTTTTTGTTTTTGCACGCTCTGATTGCGCCCCTTTGCCGCGGGTTTAGTCCTTCACCTCGAGCGCTTCCGTTTCGAACGAACTGCGTTCCACGATCTGTCCGTCGCGGCCATGTATCAGTAACGCGACTTTCGCCTGCCTGGCTCTTTCGGTGCCGGTGGCAATTGCATGTTTCTGGCAGGTGAATCGATGTTCGTTACCGGAGCCACCGTCGAGTTGTACTGCCCAACCGTTGTGGGTGGGTACGACGTGGATATTTTTATTGGGCATCTCTGTCTCCCTGGGTTGATGGAGACAGTGTCGACAGGTAAACGGTGCGCCGGTATCAGGCGCCGTCCGACAGCGGGCGCCTGACCCTGTTGGGAAGCGACCCGTCCGGAGCTCCGAAGCCTTATGCGCATATTGCATAAGCCATCCCACGCGCCTGTGAAAGAATCGGACATCCCCTCAGCAAGCACTTACCATGTCCGAGCCTCTCGTCTATCTCAACGGCGATCTGACCCCCTTGTCCGAAGCCCGCATCCCCGTCCTGGATCGCGGTTTCATCTTCGGTGATGGCATTTACGAGGTCATCCCGATCTACAACGGCAAGCCGTTCCGGGGCGCTCAGCACCTGGCACGCCTCGCGCGTAGCCTGGCGGCCATCGGTATTCCCGATCCGCACGACGCGTCCCGAATGGCTGGCGCTGATCGCGCGCGTGGCGGAGGCGAACGGGCTGTCCGACCAGAATGAGCTATATCCAGGTCACCCGGGGCGTGGCACGGCGCACACATGCGTTTCCAACGGAAGTCACGCCGACCGTGCTGATCATGACCAATCCGATGGTGCTGCCGGCTGCGGAGGCGGTGGCGCAGGGGGTGGCGTGCGTGACGATGGAGGATCGGCGCTGGCTCAATTGCCAGATCAAGTCGACGTCGCTGCTCGGTAATGTGCTGGCCGCGCAATATGCGGCGGAGCATAGCGCAACCGAGGCGATCCAGTTTCGCGATGGCTGGCTCACGGAAAGCCTCGGCGTCCAATGTCTGGGTGGTGCGTTAGCGGGCCGAGTATCGGCGCCACCCAAGGACAACCTGATCCTGGAGGGCATCCGCTACGGTTTGTTGGAAGAGTTGTGCGCCGCGCTGGACATCTCGCTGGAAACCCGCCGCATCTCGCGCGAGGAGGTCTTCGGTGCGGACGAGGTATTGCTGTCGTCGGCGAGCAAGGAACTATTGCCAGTGGTGTCCATTGATGGACAGACGATTGGAGCAGGAGCGCCCGGCCCGGTCTTTCGCAAGCTCTACGACGCTTACCAGGCCGCCAAGGCCGCGCTTTGAGCGCACGGGCATGCCCGTGCTAGCATGACCGCCGAACCGCTTCCGGGAGACAGCCATGGCCAAGCGCCGAGCGCGGCCGGCGCGCCTTGCAAGGACGAGTGTAAGCCGGCGAGTGCAGCAGATCGACGAAATCGGCGAGGACGGTGCAAAGATCCGCGCACCAATGCCTGAGCCTCATCCACGCGATGCACGCGGACGGAAACTGGGACATGAAGGGCTTCGGCCGGTCCACCGGCTACGAGGCAAGCATTCGCGCCGTCGTCGACAAGGTGCGCGACGAATTCGACCTGTCTGACTCCATCGAGAACCGCGCGTCCAATCCCTTCGGCGACTGAGGCTGTCGGCGTTGCCGGCAGTCGTTTGCCGCGATGTGTCCCGCGCGGTTACTCCACCGTCACCACGATGGAGGCGCGCCGATTCTCCGCGCGACCGGCGGGCGGTGCGGTTGTCTGCCACCGGCCGGCCCTTGCCCATGCCGCGCAGTTCAATGTTCGCCGGTTCGAAACCGGCAGTGACCAGTACCCTGGCTACGGCTTCCGCGCGCCGCAGCGAAAGCCGCAGGTTGTATTCGGTGCTGCCGGTGTGATCGGTGTGGCCATCTCACGCGTACATGGTCGATGCCCACGCCTAGCAGCACGCCGCCGAGGCGCCGGATGTCGGCAATCCGATCGGGAGGGATGGCATCTTCGTCGAAGCCAAACAGGACTTTGAGCGGACGGCCGAGTTCCCCAGCCGACGTCTGTCTCCGTAAAGCCTTCCCTGCTGCGGCACACGGCTACCTGTGCCGGTGTCAGGCCCGCCCTGGGCCGGAAGGGGCGGTCTTGCAGCCCGGACAAAGCCAGAACCATCGCTGCCAGAGCCGCCAGCAGTGCGCCCGCCGCCAGCCCGCGGGTATCCCGCGGGCCGGTATGCGGCAACTGGCTTGCCGCAGCGGAACGGTAGGGCAGGCGTCATCGCTGGTCCCGGCTGGCCTCCAGGCGTGGCTCGGCACTCTGCCAGGTCCCGCCGCATCGGCGACTTGGGCGCCGTACATGGCCGCGTCTGCCGCATGCAGCAACCCCTGGCTGCCCTGCGCATGCATCGGAAACACGGCTACACCAATGCTAAGCGATGCCGTGATGCAGGTGCCATCGGGCAAGAGGATAGGTTCGGGGATTCGCCGCAGGATCTGCTCGGCAATCGGCACGATATCCGCCGCAGCGCGCAAGGACGTGACGAGCACCGCAAACTCGTCGCCGCCAAGGCGCGCGACCACATCGCCTTCGCGCACGCTTGCTCGGATGCGCTGAGCCAGCGCGACCAGCACCACGTCTCCGGCGGCATGGCCGAACCGGTCGTTGATGCCTTTGAAGTCGTCGCTGTCGAGATAGAGCAATGCCGCATAGCTAGCGCTGGCAGCCGCGGCGCGAACGGCAAGCTCAAGCAGTTCTTCAAACGCGGACCGGTTGAGCAGGCCGGTCAGCGAGTCATGGCTGGCACGGTGCGCGAGCGAGCGGTTCTCATGCTGCATCTGGTTTTGCCACGTTTCCAGCTCATCGAGCAGGCCGTTGAAGTCGTCGCCAAGTGCATTCAGTTCCTCGATGCGGGCGGGGGGGGGGGTGCGCTGGGCGAAGTCGCGCGCTCCGAACGTACGGCGTGAGCCACGCGCAGGTTGCGCAACGGCTCGACGATCTGCGCGAGCATGCGGCTCGACATATAGTGCGCGCTGACGGCGGTCAGCAGCAGGCAGGCTAGCAGGCCCAGCGCGCCTTGCAGCAGGAACTGCAGCGATTGGACGGATCGCCGGTCATCCGCAGGGTACCGACCGGCTGGGTGTCGTGCAGGATCGGCTGCTCGATCACGCCGGTGCTGAGCAATTCGCCCGAGCGCGTACCGCAAGCCGTCTCGGCGTTCGTGGCCGGACGCTGCCAGTCGGCCAGCACGCGGTTGTCGAGATCGAGGACGGTAGCGCGGGAGACGTCTTCGGACGCGGCAATCACGGCCAGCGTCTCGCCAGTGGCGACCTTGTCGCGGAATACCACCGGCGCTTCGAGCGTATAGGAGATCGACCGTGCCACCAGGCGCAGGTTGTGGTCCGCATAGACCCGAAGTGCAGCAAAGCCGAGCGCGGTCAGGGAGAGGCCCGCCGTGCAGACCGCCAGCAGCGCTACGCCAAGATGAATGCGTCGCAGCGTGCTGTACAGGGTAGGGCGTTGTCGGCCGCCCGCGGGCCTCGATCCGGGCTTCATGACGACGCGCCCCTGCGGCGACCCAGTTGCAGCACGGCCGGATGGACGTGGACACCGCTGCGGGCCAGCGAATCGAGATTCACGCGGAACGACACCTGGTTCTCGCGGATGTTCAGGCAGAACATGCTGCCAACTTCACACTCGAAGTCCTCTTCGCTGATCACCAGCACCGGCCGTCCGGTCAGTTCCGCGCCCAGCCGCTGGCGTCGTGCGTCGGTCATGGCGCCAAGATAAAGCGCGTCGCAGTTGCTCGCGAGCGCTTCCGTCATGACATCGACTTCGCGCGTGCGTACCGTGCGGCCGTTGCTCAGCGTGCCGCCTTCCAGCAGGCGCGCCGGATACCGGCTGGTGTTGTCGACGCAGAGGCGGACCGGTTCGCGTTCCGACGGCCAGCGCGCGTAGCCAAGCAGGCTGAAGACCACGCGCGCCACCATGTCTGTGCGTTGCGGAGCCGGTTGCGCGGTGACGCCCGGAGGCAGCACGGCCGGCACGATGGCAAGCACGGCTGCCGTCAGCAGCCGCAGCCAGTAGCGAAGCGGGCTGCGGTCGCGGATGATTCGGAATCTGGCTGGGGCGCGAGCCATGGGTGGCGGAGTATGCGTACTGCCTGATCGGGTTGTCCGGGGGGCACTCATGGCAGGATACGTGCGTTCCTTCCATGAGTTGTTCCAGGGGCAGGCGGCGTGGCGAAAATATTGTCCCGGTGGCTGCGTCGGGCGGTCAAGCCATGCACCAGCCGGCGCCAGGCCGCGGTTGTTGTACTGGTTCTGGTTCTGAATCGCGCCGGGATGCGGGTTGGGGCGGGGCCGGCACTGTCAGGACCGGTTATCGGCAGAAGCGCCGGAATCCTGAATTCCGGGGGATCGTGGCGTCCGCTGACTGTGCGCAATAATGCGCGCGGCGCATAGAATGCAGGTTCAGCGCGCAGCGCCTATCCCACACCATCACGATGACTTTCCTGCCGATTCTCCTGTTCCTGCATGTGGTTGCCGCCGTCGTATGGGTGGGCGGCATGTTCTTCGCTTACCTGTGCCTGCGCCCGGTTGCGGGGCAGGTGCTCGACCCGCCGTCGCGGCTGCGGCTCTGGCGCGGCGTCTTCGAGCGGTTTTTCCGCTGGGTCTGGGTAGCGCTGGTGCTGATACTGGGCAGCGGCGGCGCCATGATGGCCAATGCGGGCATGGCAGCGGCGCCGCCAAACTGGCACCTGATGGCCGGCATCGGCGTGGTGATGGCCCTGGTTTTTCTGTTTGTTTTCTTCAAGCCCTATCCGGTCTTGCGGCAAGCCGTGGATGCCGGCGAATGGCCGGTTGCCGGCGCTGCGCTGAATCGGATTCGTCAGGCGGTCGGTATCAATCTTGTGCTGGGCCTGCTCAATGTCGCGGTGGCGACCTTGGGGCGCATGGCCAACTGATGGCCGGCCGATCGACAGATTGAGTGTCCGGCGCCTGTCGGGGAACTGTCGCACCGCTGTGCTAGTCTTTTCAGACACGCATTGCGAGGAGGTGGATCATGGTGAATGAATCCCGTTCCGGGTTGAAGGCTTTCGTGCAGACCGCGCCCCAGGCGGGCCGCTATGTCTGGATCATTTCACTGGTCGATTTCAGTGCGCAGCAGATCCGGCGCACCATTGTGTCCGACGATACCTTCACGACATCGGATGCTGCCCGGGTGGCGGGCGACGCCGAACTGAAGGCCATGGCTGCGGACCACTAGTCCGTTGCACCGCCGCAACCCGGTGCGACGGCCGGTGCCCGGATACCCTTTCTTACAATGGATGTGCCCGTCCCAGCGTTAGACTTGGGCCACATCTCCAAGACAAGAAAGGGTTTCCATGATGATTCGTTCCCGCGTCTTGCCGCGCGCGATTCTGCTTGCGTCCTTCGTTTGCGGTGGCCTTGCCGTTGGCCAGTCCGCACAGGCTCAGGTCTCGGTCAATATTGCCATTGGCGTGCCACCGCCGGCGCCGGTTTACGAGGTAGTGCCCGCGCCGCGCCCAGGCTATGTCTGGATGCCAGGCTATTGGGACTGGGACGATCACCACCACAAGCACGCGTGGAAGAAAGGTCGCTGGGAACACGAGCGTCCGGGTTACGTCTATGAGTCTCCGCGTTGGATTCAGTCGCGCGATGGCTGGGTGCTGGTGCCGGGCCGGTGGGACGACCACCGTGGCAAAGGCAAGGGTCCCAAGGGCTATCACTGCCCGCCGGGGCACGCCAAGAAGGGGGAATGCTGAAGCCTTGACTGTTGTCAGGCTGGCGCCTCGGCCCGCACGATGACAAGCGTGCGGGATGCCATGCTACGATCGTCCGCGGTGATCCTGCGAACAGCAGGCCATGCGGTCCGCCGGCCGCGGATACGGAGAGACGGACAATGGCAAAGCATGTTTTCACGCGTGCTCAGTATCTCGACATCCTCAACGACAGTTTGCGCAACCATCCGGGCTGGCGGCCCGGCATGGCTTTCGTGTTCCTGCCACCGGGTGCCGATGCCCGTCAGGCAACGGCCGTGGGTTGTACCGGACCGCTTGAAGCCATTCCGGTTTACGCGGAGATCCAGCGCGTGGCGGCGGACCTCATCGAGGTGAAGGACGAACCGGCGTAGCCGGTCCGCTTGGCGGCGGCGCCTTACTCTTCGTCGTCCTCGTCTTCCTCGTCCTCGAGGAATTCGCGACGCAGCATCCAGTTGGCGATGGCGTCGTCGCAGATCTTCTTGAGCTTCTGGCGGTCCGGCATCTTGTCGAACATCGCGAAGTTGACCAGCGCCATGCCGGCATCGGTGATGTAGAACATCCGGCGCGGGTCGTCGGGGTGGACGATGCGTCCGTCGATGTCGCCTTCTTCGTTGTCGCTCGGCACGTCTTCGAGTTCGACCACGCGGCAGGTAAAGCGCGGGGTGCGCGTATGGGTCAGGTACTCGAATTCATCGTGCAGAACGTCTCCGTCCCTGCCCGCGGCGACCGCGAAGCCCCAGATGAAGCGTGGCATCGGCAAGTCGGACAGGCCTTCAATCTCGTCCATGGTGTTCTCCGTATTGCAATGGCCCGCATTATCTCCCGGAATGCCGTCGCCTCAAAAGGCGGGTGATGGCGGAGTGGCGGAGCGCGCTATCGCACCGCGCGGCACCCGCCCAGCATCGGCGGACTGGCGTCTGTCTGCATGAGGTCACGCAGCGTGCCGTCGTCGCCCTGGGTCCACCATTCATAGCGGCCGCCCACATAGCGCGCGCCGGAACCGCTCACGACGCTGACCGCCAGCACCGGCTTGCCTTCGAGCCGCAGGATGGCTGCCTGGTTGTCCGGGCTGTTGAAGTAGCGCACGGTCAGGTCCTTGCCGCCGTCGCACTGGTACCGCACGGTACGGACGTCGGGAAAACGAACGCTGTCGATGCCGGGGGCGCCTGCGGCGAATGCACTGGCGCTGGCGCAAACGGCCAGAAGCAGGGCGGGGAGGGCGAGCGGGTGCGGGTGCGGGTGATGGGTCATATCAGTTTTCCGGTCGGATACGTGGATCCGGCATCCGTCACGTTCAGTCGAGCATGTATCCGGCGGCGAGCTTGCGGAAGTTTTCCACTTCGCTGGCCTGCCAGGCTTCGTCGTGGCCCAGTTCTTCCGCCAGGATCGCTGCCACCTGTGGGGCGGCTTCCACGGCCGCGCGCGCGTCCAGGAACAGCGCGCGGTTGCGCCGCGCCAGCACATCCTCGACGCGGCGCGCGAGTTCATGGCGAGCCGCAAAGCGCACGTGCGCCTCGGTCAGCCCGGACGCCGGCGCCAGGACATGGTCGATGCCGGGCAAGGCGCGCAATGCGGGCAACTCATTGCCATAGTAGCGATCGGGCGACACCGAATTCGGCGCGGGCAGGTCGGCTGGCAGGCCGCTCGCGCCGTGCAGCGGCAGATCGGCGGTCACGCAAGGCGCGGCGCGCAGCATCTGGCGCTGGATGGCCGTCTCGATGACATCTTCGGCCATCTTGCGGTACGTGGTCCATTTGCCGCCGGTCACCGTGATCAGCCCGGCGCGCGACACCACGATGGTGTGCTCGCGCGACAGCGAAGCCGTGGATGCCTCGCCTGTCGCCTTGACCAGCGGCCGCAATCCGGCCCAGACGCTTGTGACATCGGTGCGGCCGGGGTCGCGCGCCAGGTAACGCGAAGCGGTATCGAGGATGAAATCCACATCGTCGCCGCTTGCGCCAGGCTCCAGCGGCAGGTCCTTGCGCGGCGTGTCGGTGGTGCCGACGATGACATGCCCGTTCCACGGCACCACGAACAACACGCGGCCGTCATCGGTCTTCGGAATCAGGATGGCGCGATCGCCGGGCAGGAAGCTGCGCGGCAGCGTCAGATGCACACCCTGGCTCGGCGCGACCATGGTGCGCGCCTGCCCGTCTTCCATCCGGCGGATGGCATCCACCCACACGCCGGTGGCATTGACCACGCAATCCGCGCGCAGGCGGAACGTGGTATCGCCAAGCGCATCTCGCACGGTCACGCCATTGACCACGCCGCCCTGCTGCGACAGGCCGATTACCGGCAGGTAGTTGATGGCGGTGCCGCCGACGTCGAACAGCGTGCGCATCAGCGCAATGGCGAGGCGTGCGTCGTCGAACTGGCCGTCGAAGTACAGGTTGCCGCCGCGCAGCGGGCGTCCGCCGACATGCTCGGCCAGCGTGGGGGCGGCGGCCAGTACCTCGCGGTGGTTGAGCCAGCGGCTGCCATCGAGATTCAGGCCGCCGGCCAGCATGTCATAAAGCTTCAGGCCGATGCCATAGAACGGCTGGTCGAACAGCTGGTAAGCCGGTACGACAAAGCCGAGCGGCCACACGAGGTGAGGCGCGTTGCGGGCGAGCAGCCCGCGTTCATGCAGCGCTTCGCGCACCAGGCTGATATTGCCCTGGGCCAGGTAGCGCACGCCGCCGTGCACGAGCTTGGTGGCCTTGCTCGACGTGCCCTTGGCGAAGTCGGCGGCCTCCACCAGCAGTGTGCGATATCCGCGCGACGCGGCATCGACGGCCGTGCCGAGGCCGGTGGCGCCGCCACCGATGACGATCACGTCCCAGCGCGGCTCGCGTTCCAGCCTTGCGAGCAGGGCGGCTCGGGACGGCGGCTGGATCGGGGTCGGGGCTTTCGGCATGACACTCTCTGAATCTGAATAAAGGGTTCCGTAAGGTGTGGCCGCGACGGCGCGTCACGTTCTCTTGCCGCTGGTGGCCTCGTGATCTTCCCGGGCCCAGTCGCGGGCCCGTTCCACGGCGCGGTGCCAGCGCGACAGCCGGTGCGCGCGTTCATCGGCGGACAGGTTGGGCTCGAAGCGCTGCTGCACCTGCCATTGCCGGGAAATCTGCTCCTGGTCGCTCCAGTACCCGGTGGCGAGGCCGGCCAGGTAGGCTGCGCCCAGTGCCGTCGTTTCGGTGATGCGCGGACGTACCACGGTCGTGCCGAGCAGGTCGGCCTGCATCTGCATCAGCAGGTCGCTGCGCGACGCGCCGCCGTCTACGCGAAGTTCCGCGAGCGAAATGCCGGCGTCCTTCTGCATGGCATCGAGCACGTCCACGCTCTGCAGCGCAATCGATTCCAGCGCCGCGCGTGCGATCTGCGGGCGGCCGGTGCCGCGCGTCATACCGACCAGCGTGCCGCGTGCGAATGCATCCCAGTGCGGCGCGCCGAGGCCGGCAAAGGCCGGCACCAGCACCACACCGCCCGTGTCCGTGCACTGGCGCGCGAGTGGCTCGACCTCCGGGGCGCTTGCGATGATCTTCAGGCCATCGCGCAGCCACTGGATCGTGGCGCCGCCCATAAAGACACCGCCTTCCAGGCAGTATTGCGTCTGCCCGTTGATCTGCCATCCGACCGTCGTCAGCAAGCGGTTGCGCGAGACCACCGGCTGCGGCCCCGTATTCATCAGCAGGAAGCAACCCGTGCCATACGTGTTCTTGGCCATGCCCGGAGACAGGCAGGCCTGGCCGAACGTGGCGGCCTGCTGGTCGCCCGCGATGCCGGCAATAGGGACTTCCGCGCCAAACAGCCGCGGCACCGTGCGCGCGACCTGGCCACTGGAGGGCACCACCTCCGGCAGCACCTTGTGCGGGATGTCCAGCAATGCGAGTAGCGCATCGTCCCATGCGAAGCTGTGGATATTGAACAGCATCGTGCGCGAAGCGTTGGACACGTCGGTCACATGGCGCGCGCCGTCGGTGAGCTGCCAGATCAGCCAGCTGTCGATCGTGCCGAACGCCAGTTCGCCGCGCTGGGCGCGTTCGCGCGCGCCCTTGACGTTGTCGAGCATCCAGCGCAGCTTGGTGCCGGAGAAGTAGGCATCGATGACGAGCCCGGTCTTGTCGCGGATCATGCCGGCATGGCCGGCCGCCTGCAGTGCCTCGCACATGGGCGCGGTGCGGCGGTCTTGCCAGACCAGCGCGCGGCCCACGGGCTCGCCGGTCTTGCGGTCCCACAGGACCGTGGTTTCGCGTTGGTTCGTGATGCCGATTGCGCGCAACTGCGAGGCCGAGATACCCGCGTCGTTCAGGACCTCGTGCGCGACCGCGAGCTGCGTCTGCCAGATTTCGTACGGGTCGTGCTCGACGTGGCCGGGATGTGGGTAATATTGGCGGAATTCGCGCTGGGCAAGCCGTACCACATTGCCGGCGTGGTCGAACAGAATGGCCCGCGAACTGCTCGTGCCCTGGTCCAGCGCCAGTACGAACTGCTGCTGCGCGGCCTGCGTGGTCTGCTGGTTCATGCCTTTCGTCCCTGAAAATCCTCAACTTGCGTAACTTGCGTCCGCCGATGCCCACCGACACCCTTGCCGCCATTGACGCGTCCATCGCCGCGCGCAGCCCGTTCGACCGCGCCACCAAGCTGCGCCTGATGGTGGCGGGGCAGCACGTCGGCTGGCTGCCGCGTGCCCATGCCGATGTCCTGCGCGGCATGGGTTGCGTGCTCGGGCCGGAAGAGCAGACGCCGTCGGGCCCCTGCGTCGAACTGCTGCCGGGACGTGGCGACTTCGCGGTACGCAGTGCCGCGCTCGAGGCGCTGGCAAGGCAATTGGCCGAGGGCGGACATGTGCGCGGCTGGCGCGACGAGCTGTTTGCGGTGACGCCGTCCCTGGATGCGCCAGCGCTTGCGGTGGTCGAACGTGCCGCCGCGCGTTTCCTGGGCCTGCTGACGTTTGCTTCTCACATGAACGGCGTGGTTCATGGCGAGCCGACGTTCTGGATCTCGCGCCGTAGCCAGAGCAAGGCGGTAGATCCCGGCATGTGGGACAACCTCGTCGCCGGCGGCATGCCTCATGGTAGCGATCCGCTCGCCACGCTGGTGCGCGAATGCGAGGAAGAATCCGGCATCCCGGCCGCACTGGCGCGCGGCGTGCAGGCTCATGGCTGCATCGAAGTGCTGCGCGAGATTCCGGAAGGCGTGCAGTGGGAGCACGTCTATGTCTATGATCTGGAGCTGCCCGCGGACTTCACGCCGCATAACCAGGACGGCGAGGTGGCCGAGCACCGCCGCATCGGTCCCGACGCATTGCTTGCTATCATGTCGGCCGGCGCCATGACGGTCGATGCGACATTGGTGACGCTGGATGCTCTCCGCCGACGCGGCTGGCTGGCCCCGGCGGGCAATCCCGCCTGATGCAGGGCCCCGGGCCCCGCCTGCGCTCTCCCGGCCCCGTGCCGCACGCACCCGACAGAACAACACACGATGAGCAACACCGGATTCATTCTTACTCTTTCGTGCCCGGACCAGCCGGGCATCGTTCATTCCGTCTCCGGCCTGCTGTTCCAGCACGGCTGCAATATCGTCGATTCCGACCAGTATGGTGATGAATTCACCGGCCGCTTCTTCATGCGGGTGCATTTCACCCCGTCGGCCGGCGGTCCGGACCTGGATGCGCTGAAGGCGGCGTTCGCGCCGGTCGGCGACCAGTTCGGCATGCAGTGGGAGCTGTTCGATGCCTCCGCCAAGCCGCGCGTGATGATCATGGTGTCCAAGATCGGACACTGCCTGAACGACCTGCTGTTCCGTGCCAAGGTGGGCGGCCTGCCGGTCGAGATTGCCGCCATCGTCTCGAACCACCGCGACTTCTACCAGCTCGCCGCGTCCTACGACGTGCCGTTCATCCACCTGCCGCTGATGAACGCGTCGGCCGAGCAGAAGGCCGCGCAGGAAGCGCGCGTGTTTGAAGTGGTGCGCGACCAGAACATCGACCTCGTCGTGCTCGCGCGCTACATGCAGGTGCTGTCGGATGACCTGTGCCGCAAGCTGGCCGGCCGCGCGATCAATATCCACCACTCGTTCCTGCCGAGCTTCAAGGGTGCCAAGCCGTATTACCAGGCCCATGACCGCGGCGTGAAGCTGATCGGGGCGACCGCGCACTATGTGACGGCCGATCTCGACGAAGGCCCGATCATCGAGCAGGAAATCGCGCGCGTGGATCACAGCATGGACCCCGACCAGCTCACGTCCGTGGGCCGCGATGTCGAATGCGTGGCGCTCGCCCGCGCAGTCAAGTGGCATGCGGAACACCGCATCCTGCTGAACGGCCACAAGACCGTCGTCTTCAAGTAATTGCTGCAATTCGCCGCCGGCGCGCATCGCGCCGGCCGGTATGCGGATACTGGCGTGCGCCGCCGCGGCGGCAGCGTCAGTCCTGGTCCGCCACCACACATTTCACTCCGCTGTCCGCCACGATCTGCCCGAACGGGGCCACCAGCGGCTCATCGGTGAACAGCCTGTCGATCTGCGACAGGTGCGCCAGTTCCACCATTGCCTGGCGATGGAACTTGCTGGCATCCGCGGCCAGCCACACCTCGCGCGCGTGCTCCATGATCGTGCGTGCCACCTTGACCTCGCGGAAATCGTAGTCACGCAGCGTGCCGTCGGCCTCGATGCCCGAGATGCCGATCAGCCCGATATCGACCTTGAACTGGCGGATGAACTCCACCGTCGCTTCGCCGACGATGCCGCGGTCGCGCGAGCGCAATACGCCGCCAGCGACGATGACTTCGCAGTCGGGGTTGTCCGCCAGGATATTGGCCACGTTCAAGTTGTTCGTGATCACGCGCAAGCCGCGGTGATGCATCAGCGCACGCGCAATCTCTTCCACCGTGGTGCCGATGTTCAGGATCAGCGAGCAGCCTTCGGGTACCACCTTGGCCACCGCGCGCGCAATGCGCACCTTGCCTTGGGCATTTAGCACCTGCCGCTGCCGGTAAGCGATGTTCTCTGTCGTCGAGCCCTCGACCCGCACCCCGCCGTGGAATCGCGCGAGCATGCCGCCTTCGGCCAGCAGATTCACGTCGCGCCGAACGGTCTGCAATGTCACGCCGAATTTTCGCGCAAGCGCGTCGATCGACGCGAAGCCCTGGGTGCGGACTTCTTCGAGAAGGGCGGTCTGGCGGGGATTCAGGGTCATGCGAGGCATTCTAGTTCAAACACAAACGAAAACAAATGATGCGGTGCACTATTGTTTTATGTTCGTTCATTTACTAAAACGAGCATAAGCCACACATTGGGCGCCCGCAGCGCGCTGGCTTCCTGGTGGAAGGGGAAGTTCGAACATGGAGATCGGATGCAGCTGAGTCTTGAGGGCATTGCGCAGCAAGCGGGCTCGCAAGCCTGCCTTTATCCAATGTCGCTGGCGCCCATGGCGGGTGCGGTGACAGTGCTGCTTGGCGCCACGCAAGCCGGCAAGACTTCCCTCATGCGCGTGATGGCCGGACTGGACCGCCCCAGCGCCGGCCGCGTTCTGGTAGACGGCGCCGACGTGACTGGTGTGTCGGTGCGCGAGCGCAATGTCTCGATGGTGTACCAGCAGTTCATCAACTATCCGTCGATGCGCGTATTCGACAACATCGCTTCTCCGATGCGGCTGCAGCGGCAGGCCAGTCGCGATGACATCGCGGCACGCGTGCGGTCGCTGGCGGCGAGGCTGCATATCGACCACTTGCTGGACCGCTACCCGGCAGAACTCTCGGGCGGCCAGCAGCAGCGCGTGGCGCTGGCCCGCGCGCTAGCCAAGGGCGCGCCGCTGATGTTGCTGGACGAGCCGCTGGTCAACCTCGATTACAAGCTGCGCGAAGAGTTGCGCGAAGAACTGACCCACCTGTTCGCGCAAGGCGATGCCACTGTGGTCTACGCCACCACCGAGCCGGCCGAGGCGCTGCTGCTCGGCGGCTACACCGCCGTGCTCGATGCCGGCGAATTGCTGCAATACGGCCCGACGCCCGAGGTCTTCCACTATCCCGATTCGCTGCGCGTCGCGCGCGCGTTCAGCGATCCGCCCATGAATCTCATGGAAGGCTCGCTGCGAGGCGGTTGGGTCACATTGTCGGACGACATCGCGGTGCCCGTGCCCGGAGCGGGCAGCCACGCCGGCCCCGTTACTGTGGGGGTGCGCGCGGCCGCACTGCGACTCGATGGCGTGCCGGGATCGGTCCCCGTGCCTGGCCGCGTGGCACTGGCGGAACTGTCCGGTTCCGATACCTTCGTGCATGCCGATACACCGGTCGGCAACCTGGTGGCGCAGTTCGCGGGCGTGTTCGATCTCCGGCTCGGTGCGCCACTGACGCTGCATCTCGACCCGGCGCAGCTCTACGTGTTCGATGACAGCGGCCGGCGCTTGAGCGCGCCGCGCCGGCCCGGCGGCCTGGCGGCCACTGTTCCGCCTGCCGGCGCAGCGACGGGGGGCTGAGATGGCGCGCGTCGACCTTGATCTCGCCCATTCCTACGTGGCCGATCCGCGCTCCGATGACGACTACGCGCTGCTGCCGCTCAGGTTCAGCTTCGAGGACGGCGGCGCCTATGCGCTGCTGGGCCCCTCGGGTTGTGGCAAGACCACGCTGCTGAACTGCATTTCGGGGCTGCTGCGGCCGTCTCAGGGCCGCATCCTGTTCGACGGGCGGGACGTCACCGCCGAGTCGCCGCAGGCGCGCAATATCGCGCAGGTGTTCCAGTTCCCGGTGATCTACGACACCATGACCGTGGGGGAGAACCTCGCCTTTCCGCTGCGCAACCGCGGCGTGCCGGCGGCGCAGGTGCGCGAGCGGGTAGGGCGGGTGGCCGAGATGCTTGAACTGTCGGCATCGCTGGACCGGCGTGCGAGCGGACTGGCGGCCGACGCCAAGCAGAAGATCTCGCTGGGGCGCGGCCTCGTGCGGCATGATGTGTCGGCGATTCTGTTCGACGAACCGCTGACCGTGATCGATCCGCAGCTGAAATGGCAGTTGCGGCGCAAGCTCAAGGAGATCCATCACGAATTCCGGCTGACGCTGATATACGTGACGCACGACCAGACCGAGGCGCTGACCTTTGCCGACCAGGTTGTCGTGATGTCGCGCGGCAAGGCCGTGCAGGTGGGGTCGGCCGACGCGCTGTTCGGGCGGCCCGCACACACGTTTGTCGGACACTTCATCGGTTCGCCGGGCATGAACTTCGTGTCGGCGGACTGGCGCGAGGGTGCCGTGGAAATTGCCGGGCGCCGCTATTTGCCAGCGCTGCCCGATGCCGTAGCGGGCGCGCTGCGCGAGGCGGGCAGCTTCCGCGTCGGCGTGCGGCCCGAGTATTTGCGACTGGCCGGCCAGGACGACGCACAGGCGGTGCCCGTTCGCGTCGAGCGCGCACAGGATATCGGAACCTACTGGCTCGTGACCGGCACCTTGCAGGAAGCCGGCGGACAGGCCGGCACGCTGCGCGCGCGGCTGGGCGGCGAGGCCGCGGCACTGCGCCCCGGCGACACCGCGTGGCTGTCCGTCTTCAACCGCCACACGTGCTACTACGTGAACGAAGTGCTGGTGCCCGGGAGCCCGTCATGAAGCCCATCAACCAGAAGGCGTGGCTGCTGGTGTTGCCGGTGGTGCTGTGCGTGGCGTTCTCGGCCATCCTGCCGCTGATGACCATCGTGAACTACTCGGTGCAGGACATCATCTCGCCCGAGCGGCGCGTGTTTGTCGGTACGGAGTGGTTTCGCACGGTGCTGCGCGATGGCGAACTTCATGACGCGCTGCTGCGCCAGTTGGGCTTCTCGCTCGCAGTACTGCTCGTGGAAATACCGCTGGGCATCCTGCTGGCGCTGGCGATGCCGGCGAAGGGGTGGAAGGCATCTGCGGTGCTCGTCATCGTCGCTCTGTCGTTGCTGATCCCGTGGAACGTGGTCGGTACTATCTGGCAGATTTTCGGCCGCACCGATATCGGCCTGCTTGGCGCCGCGCTCGACGCCATGGGGTTTGACTACAACTACACCGGCAGCGCCTTCGATGCCTGGGTGACCGTGCTGGTGATGGACGTCTGGCACTGGACGCCGCTGGTCGCGCTGCTTTGCTATGCGGGCCTGCGCGCCATTCCCGACGCCTACTACCAGGCCGCGCAGATCGACGGCGCGAGCCGCTTCGCCGTATTCCGCTACATCCAGTTGCCCAAGCTGCGCGGGGTGCTGATGATCGCGGTGCTGCTGCGCTTCATGGACAGCTTCATGATCTACACCGAGCCGTTCGTGCTCACCGGCGGGGGGCCGGGCAATGCCACCACGTTCCTGTCGCAGTACCTGACGCAGAAGGCCGTCGGCCAGTTCGACCTTGGCCCGGCTGCAGCATTCTCGATCGTCTACTTCCTGATCATCCTGCTCCTGTGCTTCGTCCTCTATAACTGGATGCAGCGCGCGGGCACCGCCGGCAGCGAGGACATGCCCCATGGCTGATACGAGCGATCGCGCCACATGGTGGCGCCCTGCGTTCCTGCTGGTCTACCTGCTGTTCGCCATCCTGCCGATCTACTGGATGGTGAACATGTCATTCAAGACCAATGAGGAAATCCTGTCGACGCTGTCGCTATGGCCGGCGGCGTTCACGCTCGAGCACTACCAGACCATCTTCACCGATGCGTCGTGGTACTCGGGCTACATCAACTCGCTGATCTATGTGGCAATGAACACGGTGATCTCGATTACCGTGGCGCTGCCTGCGGCTTACGCGTTCTCGCGCTACCAGTTCATCGGCGACAAGCATGTGTTCTTCTGGCTGCTGACCAACCGCATGACGCCGCCGGCGGTGTTCCTGCTGCCGTTCTTCCAGCTCTACAGCACCATCGGGCTGATGGATTCACACCTGGGCGTGGCACTTGCGCACCTGGTGTTCAACGTGCCGCTTGCGGTGTGGATTCTCGAAGGTTTCATGTCGGGCGTACCGCGTGAGATCGATGAAACCGCCTATGTCGACGGGTATCCCTTTCCACGTTTCTTCCTCACGATCTTCCTGCCGCTGATCAAGGCTGGTGTCGGGGTGGCGGCGTTCTTCTGCTTCATGTTCAGCTGGGTCGAACTGCTGCTCGCGCGCACGCTGACGTCGGTCAACGCCAAGCCGATCGTGGCGACTATGACGCGCACGGTTTCGGCGTCGGGCATGGACTGGGGCGTGCTGGCCGCTGCCGGCGTGCTTACGATCGTGCCCGGTGGCATCGTGATCTGGTTCGTGCGCCACTACATCGCGAAGGGCTTCGCGATGGGCCGCGTGTAGTGCAGTTGCCGACGGAAAGGAGATCGCCATGCTGAGCTGGATGGTCTGGACCACGCCCGTGGCCGTGTTCTTCGCCTGCATCGTCGTCATGCTGCTCGGCATGACGGTCTGGGAAGTCCGCTCGCCGGCCGTGATGCGCAAGGGCTTCCTGCCGATTGCCACCACGCGCGGCGACCGGCTGTTCATCGGCCTGATGTGCGCGGCGTGGATCAACCTCGCGTGGGTGGGGCTGGGTGAAAAGATCACGCATTGGTTGTCGCTGCCCGAGGAGCCGTCTATCTGGATCAGCTTCGGCCTGTCTATGCTGGTGTTGCTGCTGATCATGCGCAAGGGCTGAAAGCGCGGCACGACACGCGACCGAAGTCATGGGACATGCGGCTTATCCCTTCCCCGGGGCCGCGCCCGGACAGCAAACGGGGAGGGGGCTCTTGAGGAGACACTGATGAACGTGCACGTGAAGTCGGGAATGACAGTCCTTGCCTGCGCGGCCGCGCTGGCATGCGGCCACGCCTTGGCTGGCGAGGCCGAAGCGAAGAAGTGGATCGACAACGAGTTCCAGCCCTCGTCGCTCTCGAAGGACAAGCAGCAGGCCGAGATGAAGTGGTTCATCGACGCGGCCGCCAAGCTCAAAGCCAAGGGCGTTACGCAGATCAGCGTGGTGTCGGAAACCATCACTACGCATGAATACGAATCCAAGACGCTCGCCAAGGCGTTCGAGGAGATTACTGGCATCAAGGTGAACCACGACATCATCCAGGAAGGCGATGTCGTGGAAAAACTGCAGACGTCGATGCAGTCGGGAAAGTCGATCTATGACGGCTGGATTTCGGACTCCGACCTGATCGGCACCCATTACCGCTACGGCGCCATCCTGCCGCTGTCGGACTACATGGCCGGCGCGGGCAAGGAGTGGACCAACCCCGGACTCGACGTAAAGGATTTCATCGGCACGAAGTTCACCACCGCGCCCGACGGCAAACTGTACCAGTTGCCCGACCAGCAATTCGCCAACCTGTACTGGTTCCGCGCCGACTGGTTCGCCCGCAAGGACCTGCAGGACAAGTTCAAGGCCAAGTATGGCTATGACCTCGGCGTGCCGACCAACTGGTCCGCTTATGAGGACATTGCCAACTTCTTCACGAACGACGTGAAGGAAATCGACGGCAAGAAGGTGTACGGCCACATGGACTACGGCAAGAAGGACCCATCGCTCGGCTGGCGCTTCACGGATGCCTGGCTGTCGATGGCGGGCACAGCCGACAAGGGCCTGCCGAACGGCATCCCGATCGACGAATGGGGCATCCGCGTGGCGGAGGACAAGTGCACGCCGGTGGGTGCGTCGGTGTCGCGCGGCGGCGCCACCAACAGCCCTGCAGCGGTCTACGCCCTCACCAAGTACATCGACTGGATGAAGAAGTTCGCGCCGTCGCAGGCCATGGGCATGACCTTCTCGGAAGCTGGCCCGGTGCCGGCACAGGGCCAGGTCGCACAGCAGATCTTCTGGTACACGGCCTTCACCGCCGACATGACCAAGAAGGGCCTGCCGGTGGTGAACGCCGACGGTTCGCCCAAGTGGCGCATGGCGCCGTCGCCGTATGGCCCGTACTGGAAGCAGGGCATGCAGAACGGCTACCAGGACGTGGGTTCGTGGACGTTCTTCAAGAACACCGATCCGAACCGGCTAGCGGCTGCATGGCTCTACGCGCAGTTCGTGACGGCGAAGACGGTGTCGCTGAAGAAGTCGCTGGTTGGGCTGACGTTCATCCGCGACAGCGATATCCACCACGAGTACCTGACCAAGAACGCGGCCAAGTATGGCGGGCTGATCGAGTTCTATCGCAGCCCGGCACGTGTGGCGTGGACGCCGACCGGTACCAACGTGCCCGACTATCCGAAGCTCGCGCAGCTTTGGTGGAAGAATGTGGCCACCGCCGTGACCGGCGAAAAGACGCCGCAGGCCGCCATGGACAACCTGGCCGAGGAGATGGATCAGGTCATGGCACGGTTGCAGCGTGCGGGCATGACGAACTGCGCGCCGAAGCTTAATGCGAAGAGCGATCCGTCGAAGTGGCTGTCGAGTGACCACGCACCGTGGAAGAAGCTCGACAACGAGAAGCCGAAGGGCGAGACCATCGCCTACGACAAGCTGCTGCAGGCCTGGAAGGAGGGGCGCGTGCGTTGAGGCGGGAAGCGGGCCTGTCCGGATGGGCAGGCTCCGGTGTCGCAGTGGATCAGGCCGTCGAATCTTCCAGCGGCGCCGCGTAGCGGGCCTTGCCATGGCGCTTGGCTTCATACAGCGCCATGTCGGCCCGCATGAACAGCTCGCTCACGGACATGCCCTGTCCGGGGCGGTGGATCGCCGAGCCGACGCTGACCGTGGCCGCATGTTCATGGCCGTCGATGATCACCGGTGCCAGCGCAGTTTGCACGATGGTGCTGGCGATACGCTCGACCGCGCGGACATCGCCCACGTTTTCGAGGATCACCGCAAACTCGTCGCCCCCGATGCGCGCCACGGCATCGTTCTTGCGCACGCTGCGGGTCAGGCGCTGCGCGAAAGCGACCAGCAGGCGATCGCCGATCGAATGCCCGTAGCCGTCATTGACGGCCTTGAAGTCGTCCAGGTCGACCAGCAATAGTGCTGCCGCCTGGCCGCTGTCATCGGCGCGCGCCAGTGCTTCGGCAAAGCGTCGGTCGAAGCCCTTGCGGTTCAGCAGTCCGGTCAGGTGGTCCGACACGGTCTGCGCTTCCAGGCTGCGCAGCTTCTGGCGCTCGCTCGTGACATTGCGTGCGAACAGGTGCATGCCATGGATCGCGTCATGCGTGTCGTTCCAGGCTGGCTGGCAGGTGAACTGCATGCATTCGGAGCCGTCCGGGCTCTCGCGCGTAAACCTGACGACCTTGCCCGCCAGCGCCTGCTCCAGGTAGGGCCGCGAGGCCAGATAGGCCTGCGTGCCCCATAGCTCGCGCAACGTCAGGCCGATGATCTGCTGTGCCGGCAAGCCGAAATGGCGTGCGTAGGCCTGGTTGACGAAGACGAAGCGCTCATTCATGTCGATGAACGAGACAAAGTCGGGTACATGGTTGGCGATCGCCTCGATGCGCTTCTCGCTCTCGGCGGCGTGGTCCTTGGCGGCTTTCAGCGCGGCTTCGCGCTCGGAAAGCTGGTGCATGACTTCGGCGAACGTGGAAGCGAGTTCGCCGATTTCGTCCTCGCGGCCGACTGGCAGTTCCTTGATGGCGGCCGGGTTGGCAGTGATGCCTCGCACGGCGCGATGCAGCCGGTGCAGCGGCGCCAGCAAGCGCCACATCGCCAGCCACATCAGCGCGCCGGCAACCAATAGCGAGAGGCCGACAATGGCGAACATTCGGCGCCTGGCTTCGATCAGCGGCGCATAGGCCTCGTTGGCAGGCAGGACTGCGACCAACTCCCAGCCATTCGATTCCAGCAGGTAACGACCCACGATCGGCCGGCGCGGACGGATCGGCTCCCAGAACGACTCGGGCTGGTCCGCGCCACACGTCTCGCCGATGGCGCGGGCGGGCGTCAGCAGCTTGGCCGGATCCCGGTGCATGGCGTAGCGCGGTCGGGGGCCGGCGGAAACCAGGCAGTAGCTACCCGTGACGCCGACCGGACTGCGCGCCAGTTCGCGCAGGAAATTGTCCAGAGAAAGGTTGATCACGCCGCCGAGCACAGCACGCAGTTCGCCGCCGGGGCCGCGCAGCGGAACTGCCAATACCACCCCGGGCGACCTGGTGAGCTTGCCCTGCAGCAGGTCGGATACGGCAAACGGCGCGCCGCGCACAATCGCCCGGAAATAGTCGCGGTCGCTGAGGCTCATACGCACGCCTTCCGGCACGGCCGTGCTGAAGATCATTTCGCCTGATGGAGCGGCCATGAAGACGGCGTTGAAGGTGTCCGGCAAATCCGGCATTTGTGCCGCCATGCGTCGGAGTTCGGCAGGGCGACTGCCAAGCATGGGCGCAAACTGCTGGGCCATATGGCGCAGCATGGACGCCCGAATCTCGAACTTTCCATCGAGCTGTTCGGCCACCATCCGGACTTGCGAGTCCTGATGGTTCTGCAGCAGCTCCTTCAGCGTGTGGTACGCGTAGTACTGCGAGTAGAGCGCCCGCAGCACGATGATCAACGTAACCACCATGGCGGTTGCCACCGCCATCCGCAGCTTTATTGAGTGACGCATGGTTACTTTTCTTCTGCGCACTGACCCGTTTTCCGGTCCCAGGGGCATGTGGAATGACGACCCCGCCCTATTCGTACGGAACCAGGCGTTCAGGGTAGCAGATGTCCTACTTGTCGCCACGCACATGGAACTTTATGGTTCGGCATTGTGGGGCATGCGGCACTCCGTCTATGCAATCGGTGGCAACGATGCGACGGTCGGGCGCGCTACGCAGCGCCGAGCGGCCATTGGCGGATGCGCAGGATGGCGCGGTCGGCGACCCGCACGGCCAGCTCCAGCAACGCCGGCATCTGTTTACGCGTGATGCCGGCGGTGTATCGTACGGCGGCGGTATCGTCGTCATCGGTCGACGGCTCGCAGCAGCCGCATCGCATCGCGAGCCGAAGGATATGCAAGGGCACGAAGCGCTCAGCCTGCTGCATGTCGGCCAGGGCTGCCAAAGAGAAATGCAGCGGCAGCCGCGATAGTTCAATGACCCGTTGCCGAAGGCTGGCGCCTGTACGCGCGCCCAGCGCGGCGCCTTCGGCATGGAAGCCGGCGCGCGTCATGCCAGTGGCACCGGGCTGCCACAGTGCGCCGATGGCGAGGTAGGGCGCCGCGGCTTGCAGCAACCCGGCTTCGCCTACTTCATCGATCGCCACGAAACCACCCAGCAGGTCATACGTGAGCGCGGTTCGCCCGAAGCAGCGGTGGTAGCCCGTGATGCAGTCAAAGTCCTCGTCGTAGACTGGCCTGGCGTCGCGAGGAATGCGCACGGGGCGGATTTCGAACCAGCCAGGTGATATTGGGTAGCGGCCGGTCCACGCGAATGCTGGCTGTGTGGCGGCTGGTTGCCAACGTGTTGGAAGGGAGGGTTGCGGCATGAGCCCGCTCCTGCTCGGTTGTGAAGCGGACTACCGTATCGACGCGGGATTGGAACCGGAATGAGACGATGCCGCTTAGTTGAAACCGGGGCTTTGCAGCAGGGAGGCGGAAATGAAAAAAGCCAGCACAAAGCTGGCTTTTTTGGAATCTGGTGGGTGGTACAGGGATTGAACCTGTGACCCCTGCCGTGTGAAGGCAGTGCTCTACCGCTGAGCTAACCACCCCAGGCTGCTTCGCTTTCGCGTTGACACTGTCGTGCAGCTGAGAAACGAGATTATGCAGACCTTCCTGTATCTTGTAAAGCCCTTTTCTCAGATTTTTTTTCAGAAGATGGGTGCCGGGCGCTATTGCACTGCGGGGGTGTCCTGCCATACCGTCTTGCCGCCGCTTGCCTTGTCCAGTTGTTTGAGCACAGCGAGATGCTCGGACACTTCGGCTTCGCTCGCATACAGCACAGGCAGGACGATGTGCGAAAGGTCTGATTCCGCGACGGAACCGTCCGCGGCTTCGGCGCCGTCGAGCATGTCGATGACCAGCGAGTTCTGGCCGCGCGTCATGGCCAGGTAGACCTCTGCCAGCAGTTCTGCATCGAGCAACGCGCCGTGCAGCGTGCGGTGCGCGTTGCTCACGCCAAGCCGGTCGCACAGCGCATCCAGCGAATTGCGCTTGCCGGGGAACATCTGGCGCGCTTCGAGCAGGGTATCGATCACGCTGCCGACGTGTTCGCGGAACGGCGGCAAGCCGAGCAGCCGGAACTCCATATCCAGGAAGCCCAGGTCGAACTGCGCGTTGTGGATGATCAGCTCGGCGTCCTGCACGAAGTCGCGGACCTCGTTGACGACCTCGGCGAACTTTGGCTTGTCGGCCAGGAATTCGACGGTGATGCCGTGCACGGCGATGGCGCCTTCGTCGATGTCGCGCTCGGGGTTGACGTAGAAGTGCAGGTGGCGGCCCGTGAGCCGGCGGTTGACCAGTTCGACACACCCGATTTCGATCAGGCGGTCGCCCGTGGCGGCATTGAGGCCAGTGGTTTCGGTGTCGAGAACGATTTGTCGCATGGCGCGCATTCTAGCGGACGGCAGGGCGAGGTCAGGAGGCGAGCGATGCAACGCCGCGGTTGGCAAGCGCATCGGCGCGCTCGTTGCCAGGGTGGCCATTATGTCCGCGCACCCAGTGCCAGGTGATCTTGTGCGGCTGTACGAGCGTATCGAGTTCCTGCCACAGGTCCGCGTTCTTCACGGGCTTTTTGTCGGCCGTCTTCCAGCCGCGCGCCTTCCAGCCCGGCAGCCATTCGCTGATGCCTTTCTGCACGTACTGCGAGTCGGTGTACACCTGCACGGTGCAGGGCCGCTTGAGCGCGCGCAGCGCCTCGATGACCGCGGTCATCTCCATGCGGTTGTTGGTGGTGTTGGCCTCGCCGCCGAACAGCTCTTTTTCGTTCGTGCCGGCCACGAGTACCGCGCCCCAGCCGCCACGGCCGGGATTGCCTTTGCAGGCGCCATCGGAATAGATGATTACTTCTTGCATGTGTCGTTTGTCAGGGCAGCCCGCAAGGGCTGCCACAGGAGTTATGTGTGCGCGCCGGCCGGGTCAGCTTTCGTCGCCCGGCGTCTTGCCGTGCGTGCCCGTCGGCGTAGCCACCGGCGCGGCGACAGGCGCGAGTGCCGCCTTGGCAGTCTTCCAGGCCGGGCCGACCAGGCGGATATTGCGCACACGCTTGACCGCGGAAATCATGTAGACCGCGCCGAAGATCGGCCACCAGCGGTCGCCGGCCTTTTCCATGAACGCGGCGCGCTGCAGCCAGCGCTCGGTACGGTATGGGGGGCAGTAGCAACCAAAGCGGCCGCGGATGATGTCAAAGCCGAGCAGCTTGAGCCAGTCCTTGATGCGCACGAAGCCGATGGACTGCGCATCCGTCGGCAGGAACGGCATGGCGCCAAGGCGGTTCAGGCCCTGGCGCGCGCCCCACAGGCTCATCGGGTTGAAGCACGTCACCACCACGCGGCCTTCGGGCATCAGCACCCGCGATACCTCCCGCAGGACTTCGTGCGGATCTTCGGCGAACTCCAGCACATGGGGCAGAGTGGCCAGGTCGATGCTCTGGGTGTCGAACGGCAGTTCGTCGAAGCGGCACAGCAGCTGGCGCGCGTCCGGGTGTGCCGCGCGCGGCCCGTGTGGGCCACTGGCAGGATCGAGCGCGAGCGCCGAGAACGGCATCCGGTTCTCGCGCAGGGTATCGATGGCGGGCAGCCCCATCTGGACCGCGTGATAGCCGAAAATATCCGGCACGGTCCGGTCGTATTGCCGCGCCTCCCACTCGAGCATGTATTGCCCGGGGGGCGAAGCCAGCCAGTCTTCCCAGCTTACAATCGGACGGTCAGCCATAGGAGCACGCGCATGTTGAAAGTGGAGCCGATCCCCGCATTCCAGGATAACTATATCTGGGCCATCCACGACGGCCGCAATGCCGCCGTGGTCGATCCCGGCGAGGCGGCGCCGGTGGAGCGGTTCCTGAAGGACAAGGGCCTGGCTCTGGGCGCTATTGTAATCACCCATCACCATGGTGATCACCAGGGCGGTGTGGCGGAGCTGCTTTCGGCCTATCCGACTACGCACGACGGCGCGCCGATGCCCGTGATCGGGCCCGCCGGGGAACGCATCGGCGGACGCACACAGGCCGTGCGCGAAGGCGATACGGTGACGTTGCCGGCGCCCGCGCTGCAGTTTCGCGTGCTGGATGTGCCGGGTCATACGGCCGGCCATGTTGCTTACGCCGGCGACCTGCCAGGCGTTGGCCCGGTCGTGTTCTGTGGTGATACGCTGTTCGCTACCGGCTGCGGCCGCCTGTTCGAGGGTACGCCGGCCCAGATGCTCGCGTCGCTTGACAAGCTGGCGTCGCTGCCCGGTGAGACGCGCGTGTACTGCGCACATGAATACACGCGCAGCAATGTGCGCTTCGCGCGCGCAGTGGAACCCGGCAACACCGCGCTGGCCGACTGGGAAGCGCGCGTCGAGTCGCTGCGTGAAGCGGGCCAGCCGACTGTGCCGTCCACGATCGGACTCGAGCGCCAGGTCAATCCGTTCCTGCGTTCGCGAGAACCGACGGTGCGGGAGGCGGTCAAGGCCCAGGGCGGCAGCGTGGCAGGAGATGCGGAAGCGTTCGGCGCGCTGCGTGGCTGGAAAGACAACTTCCGCTGAGTGTAGTGATCAACCTCGCGGGCTCGCTTGCGTCCGTGCGGCAAGGGTCTGCGACAAGTCGAATGCCAATTGTCTTCTGGAAAATCTCATTGACGTGAAAGCCTGTTTTTTTTAGCATCACGCAACCTTTTAGCGTCACAATTCGAGAATTTAATGAAATTTGGTCGATTACTGGCGGTGTTTGCAAGCGTGGCGCTGCTCGCAGCCTGCGCTAGCACGCCCACACCGCCCGGCGCCAGTGCGTCCGGCGCCCCGACCGCCCTGACCTCCGCGCGCAGCGGCAAGGACCCGCTCAACTCGCTCAGCGTCGACAAGACGCTTGCCCCTGGCGCAGCCAGCATGAAC
Organism: Cupriavidus pinatubonensis; assembly: GCF_019602855.1. Lineage (GTDB taxonomy): Bacteria > Pseudomonadota > Gammaproteobacteria > Burkholderiales > Burkholderiaceae > Cupriavidus > Cupriavidus pinatubonensis. The sequence continues at coordinate 2,539,878 of NZ_CP080767.1, read as the reverse complement.
CCGGATCAGCCCGGGCTGGACTGGCTGCGTGGTCCGTCCACCGACATCTGGGATCGCATCCGCCGTGGCTTCGCCATGCAGGACCTGGAAGGGACGCTGGTTGACGACCGCACGCAGTGGTATTCGCAGCGACCGGAATACATGGAACGCATGGTGGCGCGTTCGAGCCGCTACCTGTATCACATCGTGGAAGAGCTGGAGCGGCGCAATATGCCGACCGAACTGGCGTTGCTGCCGTTCGTCGAGAGTGCGTTCAATCCGCAGGCGCAGTCGAGCGCCAAGGCGGCGGGCATGTGGCAGTTCATCCCGAGCACGGGCAAGACCTATAACCTGAAGCAGAACATGTTCCGGGACGAACGCCGCGATGTGCTGGCGTCGACCGACGCGGCGCTCGACTACCTGGCGCGCCTCTATGACATGTTCGGCGACTGGCATCTCGCGCTGGCGGCGTACAACTGGGGCGAGGGCGCGGTGTCGCGCGCGATTGCGCGCAACCAGGCGCGCGGCCTGCCGACGGACTACGCCAGCCTGACCATGCCGAACGAGACACGCTACTACGTGCCCAAGCTGCAGGCGGTGAAGAACATCATCGCCAACCCGGCCGCGTACGGCGTCAGGCTGCCCGAGATCCCGGACCATCCGTATTTCGTGACGGTCACAACGAGCCGCGATATCGACGTCACGCTGGCGGCCAAGCTGGCCAATATGTCGCTCGAGGAGTTCAAGGCGCTGAACCCGTCGTTCAACCGGCCGGTGATCCTGGGGGCGTCGAATCCGCAGATCCTGCTGCCGTTCGATAACGCCGAACGCTTCCAGTACAACCTGAACACCTACCGCGGCGGGCTGTCGAGCTGGACCGCGGTGACGGTGGACAACCGAGAACGCGTGGAAGCGCTCGCGGCGCGCCTCAATGTCGATCCGGACACGCTGCGCGAGATCAACAGCATCCCACGCGGCATGCGGCTGAAGGCAGGTTCGACGGTGATGATCCCGCGCTCCGGCCACCACGACCAGGACATCAGCGCCACGCTCGCCGACAGTGCCATGCTGGCGATGGAGCCGGACCTGCCCGATGCCCGCCGCCTCGTCGTGCGCGCAGGGCGCCGGGATACGGTGACCTCGGTGGCGCACCGCTACGGGGTATCGCCCAGCCAGGTGCTGTCGTGGAACAAGCTCTCAGGCACCAAGCTGGTCGCAGGGCAAAGCCTGGTGCTGATGGTGCCGGTTCGCGCCGGCGGCGCCGGCAAGGCCACGCGCACCGCACGCGCGGAACCGGAGGCCGACAAGCCCGAGGTGGTACGCGTATCCGCGTCCGGCAAGGGCAAAGGCAAGGCGGAAGGCCGCAAGCGCATGACGGTGGAAGCCGCACCACGCCAGGCGGCGAGCAAGAGCGCTGGCGCCTCGCGTTCGGCCGCCGCCAAGTCTGCGCCGTCGGTCAAGGCCTCGTCAAAGGGGGCTTCGAAGGCTGCCAAGGCGCGATAGGGCGCCGGAATCGCCGGACTAAACGGGGCGTTGCCTGGGCACGCCCCGTTTTTTTTGCCTCGGCGCGGCGCGGAGTGCCGCATGCCCATCTGGCCGAAGGCGCACAGGACGCCGTGCCGGTGGCAAACTAGCAGGACGATAACGACCGCAGAAGCGGAGGAGACCTGCCATGACGGCAAGCCATGCCGTGCATGCCCGTTCGCTGGCCGACCCTGAGGGGTTCTGGGCCGAACAGGCGCAGCGCATCGATTGGGAAACCCCGTTCGGACAAGTGCTCGACAACAGCCGCGCACCGTTCACGCGCTGGTTCGTCGGCGGCCGCACCAACCTGTGCCATAACGCGCTGGACCGGCACCTGGCCGCCCGCGCTCAGCAGCCAGCGCTGGTCTGGGTATCCACCGAAACCGACCAGCAGCGCACCTACACCTACGCGCAACTGCACGAGGAGGTCAACCGCATGGCGGCCATCCTGCAGGGGCTTGGCGTGCGCAAGGGCGACCGCGTGCTGGTCTATATGCCGATGATCCCCGAGGCGACGTTCGCGATGCTCGCCTGTGCCCGCATTGGCGCGATCCATTCGGTCGTGTTCGGCGGGTTTGCATCGGTCAGCCTTGCCGCGCGCATTGATGATGCGCAGCCGCGCGTGGTGATCAGTGCCGACGCCGGTTCGCGAGCCGGCAAGGTGGTGCCGTACAAGCCGCTGCTCGACGAAGCCATCCGCCTGTCCAGCCACAAGCCCGAGAAAGTATTGCTGGTCGATCGCAAGCTCGCGGACATGCCGCGCGTCGATGGCCGCGATGAAGACTACGCAGCCTGGCGCGAACGCGTGGCCGGCGCGCAGGTGCCGTGCACGTGGCTGGAGTCGTCCGAACCGTCCTACGTGCTCTACACGTCCGGCACCACCGGCAAGCCCAAGGGCGTGCAGCGGGACACGGGCGGATATGCCGTGGCGCTGGCCACTTCCATGGATTACATCTTCTGCGGCAAGGCCGGCGACACCATGTTCACGGCGTCGGATATCGGCTGGGTCGTGGGGCACAGCTACATCGTCTATGGCCCGTTGCTCGCGGGCATGACCACGCTGATGTACGAGGGCACGCCGATCCGCCCGGACGGCGGCATCCTGTGGCGGCTGGTGGAGCAGTACAAGGTCAACCTGATGTTCAGCGCGCCCACGGCCATCCGCGTGCTCAAGAAGCAGGATCCGGCGTTCCTGACGCGATACGACCTGTCGAGCCTCCGGCTGCTGTTCCTGGCCGGCGAGCCGCTCGACGAGCCCACCGCACAGTGGATCCAGGATGGCATCGGCAAGCCCGTGGTCGACAACTACTGGCAGACAGAATCGGGCTGGCCGATCATCGCGATCCAGCGCGGCATCGAGGCGCTGCAGCCCAAGCTCGGCTCGCCGGGCGTGCCGGCGTATGGCTATGACTTGCGCATCGTCGATGAGAGCACCGGCGAGGAGTGTGCCCCGGGGCAGAAGGGCGTGGTCGCCATCGACGGTCCGCTGCCTCCTGGCTGCATGAGTACGGTGTGGGGCGATGATGATCGCTTCGTGCGTACCTACTGGTCGGCGGTGCCGAACCGGCTCTGCTATTCGACCTTCGACTGGGGCGTGCGCGACGAGGATGGCTATGTGTTTATCCTTGGCCGGACTGACGACGTCATCAACGTCGCCGGCCACCGTCTGGGGACGCGGGAGATCGAGGAAAGCCTGTCATCGCACCCCGGCGTGGCCGAAGTTGCGGTAGTGGGCGTGCAAGACGCGCTCAAGGGGCAAGTGGCAATGGGTTTCTGCATTGCCCGCGACGCCGCGCGCACGGCGACGCCGGAGGCCCGGCTGGCGTTCGAGGGCGAGCTGATGAAGACGGTCGAGCAGCAGCTTGGCGCGGTGGCGCGCCCGGCACGCGTGTTCTTCCTGAACGTCCTGCCCAAGACGCGCTCCGGCAAGTTGCTGCGACGCGCCATCCAGGCTGTCGCGGAAGGGCGAGATCCGGGGGACCTTACGACGATCGAAGACCCTGCAGCGTTGGAACAACTGGTATCCGCCCTGAAGGGCTGAAGCGGGCCGGGCGGCCGCGTCCGGTTAATGGGCATCTGCAATGTGCGCCGATCGGGGCACATTGCAGATTCATCTTGCAACGCCAGCGCATGCAGACTAATATTTGAAGCATAAAATATTTAAACATGATTTAGATGCGCTCCCTGCCGATGCGAGGGGGCTCGGCAGGAGACGACAGATGCGAGTGCTTTGTATTGGCGGCGGCCCGGCGGGACTGTACTTCGGGCTGTTGATGAAGCTGCAGGATCCGGCCAACGAGGTCATCGTGGCGGAGCGCAACCGGCCCTACGATACGTTCGGCTGGGGCGTGGTGTTCTCCGACGCCACCATGGACAACCTCAAGGTTGCCGATCCCGTCAGCGCCGCCGAAATCAATGAGGCGTTCAACCACTGGGACGACATCGACGTCCATATCGGCGGCCGCACCATCCGCTCGGGGGGCCACGGCTTTATCGGCATCGGCCGCAAGCGTCTGCTCAACATCCTGCAGGCGCGCTGCGAAGCGCTTGGCGTCAAGCTGGTGTTCGAGACGGATGTCTCGGACGACCAGGCGCTGGCGATGCAGTACCAGGCCGATCTCGTCATTGCCTCGGACGGCCTGAACAGCCGCATCCGCACCCGCTACGCCGGTACCTTCCAGCCGGACATCGACACGCGCCAGTGCCGCTTCGTCTGGCTCGGCACGCACAAGCTGTTCGATGCCTTCACGTTTGCGTTCGAGAAGACCGAGCACGGCTGGTTCCAGGCGCATGCGTACCGCTTCGATGACAACACTTCGACCTTTATCGTGGAGACGCCGCAAGAAGTGTGGAGCGCCGCAGGCATCGAGCAGATGAGCCAGGAAGAGGGCATCGCGTACTGCGAGAAGCTCTTCGCGAAATACCTCGACGGCAACAAGCTCATCAGCAATGCGACGCATCTGCGCGGCTCGGCAAACTGGATCCGCTTCCCGCGCGTGATCTGCAAGCACTGGGTGCACTGGAACACGCTGCCCGACGGCCGGCGCGTGCCGGTGGTGCTGATGGGTGATGCCGCGCACACGGCGCACTTCTCCATCGGCTCGGGTACCAAGCTGGCGCTGGAAGACGCAATCGACCTGGCTACCGAGATCGCAGCTTCGGGCCCGTCTGCGCATGACGCGCTTCCCGCGGCGCTGGAGCGCTACGAAGCTACCCGCAGCGTGGAAGTGCTGAAGATCCAGAACGCGGCGCGCAATTCCACCGAGTGGTTCGAGAATGTCGAGCGCTATGCAAGCCTTGCGCCCGAGCAGTTTGCATATTCGCTGCTGACCCGTTCGCAGCGCATCTCGCATGAGAACCTGCGCGTGCGTGATGCTGGCTACGTGCGAAAGTTCGAGCACTGGCTGGCCGGAGAGGCCGGTGTGCCCGCCGAATCGCTGCGGCTGCGCGAAGACAAGCCCGTGCCGCCGATGTTCACGCCGTACCGCGTGCGCGGCGTCACGTTGAAGAACCGCGTGGTCGTGTCGCCGATGGCGATGTACTCGAGCGTGGATGGTGTGCCGGGCGATTTCCATCTGGTGCATCTCGGTTCGCGCGCGCTCGGCGGTGCCGGCATGGTCGTGGCCGAGATGACCTGCGTGTCGCCCGATGCGCGCATCACGCCGGCGTGCCCGGGTTTGTGGAACGACGCGCAGCGCGATGCGTGGAAACGCATTGTCGATTTCGTGCATGCGAACAGCGATGCGCGCATCGCCATGCAGATCGGCCATGCCGGGCGCAAGGGCTCGACGCAGCTCGGCTGGGAGAAGATGGATCATCCGCTTCCGCACGGAAACTGGCCGCTGTTTTCGGCCTCGCCGATTCCCTACCTGCCCGGCGAGTCGCAGGTGCCGCGCGAAATGACACGCGAAGACATGGACCGCGTGCGCGATGATTTCGTCGCTGCTGCCCGTCGCGCCGCGGAGGCGGGGTTCGACTGGCTTGAGCTGCACTGCGCGCACGGCTACCTGCTGTCGAGCTTCATCTCGCCGCTGAGCAACCAGCGCACTGACGAATACGGCGGCACGCTCGCCAATCGCTTGCGTTACCCGCTTGAAGTTTTCGCGGCAGTGCGCGAAGTATGGCCGGCGGACAAGCCGATGTCGGTGCGCATCTCGGCGCACGACTGGGTCGAAGGCGGCATCACGCCCGATGATGCGGTGGAGATCGCGCGCGCCTTCAAGGCAGTCGGTGCGGACATGATCGACTGTTCGTCGGGTCAGGTGAGCCCGGACCAGGCGCCGGTCTACGGCCGCATGTACCAGACGCCGTTCGCGGACCGCATTCGCAACGAGGCGGACATTCCTACGATTGCGGTTGGTGCGATCTTCGAAGCCGACCATGTCGACAGCATCATCGCCGCGGGTCGTGCCGACCTGTGCGCCGTGGCACGGCCGCATCTGGCCGACCCGGCATGGACGCTGCACGAGGCCGCAAAACTTGGCTACCGCGACGTAAGCTGGCCGCGGCAGTATGAGGCGGGCAAGCGCCAGCTCGAAACCAACCTGGAACGCGCCGCGGCCCTGGCCCGCGCCGTGGTGGAGCACTGATGATGGCAGCGGAGTTTTCCCTGCAAGGCCGGCACGCACTGGTCACCGGCGGCGGGCGCGGCATCGGCGCGGCAATCGCGCGCCGGTTGCTGGCTGACGGAGCGAGCGTCACGCTGGTCGGACGCGACGTGCAGGTACTGGAACGCGCAGTCGAGGAACTGCGTCCGCTGCTGATCGGTGATGCCGTGTTGGCTGCAGTGCCTGCCGACATCAGCGATGCCGACAGCGTGGCGGCGGCATTTGCCGCAGCCGAGGCCAAAGCTGGCCCGGTCACCGTGCTTGTGAACAACGCCGGCCAGGCGCACAGCGCGCCGTTCGGCAAGACCAGCCTGGCGTTGTGGCAACGCATGATGGATGTCAACCTGACCGGCACCTTCCTGTGCACGCAGGCCGCGCTGCCTGCGATGATGGCGGCTGGCTGGGGACGCATCGTCAACGTGGCCAGCACCGCGGGCCTGATCGGCTATGGCTACGTCAGTGCCTACTGCGCGGCCAAGCATGGCGTGATCGGCCTCACGCGCTCACTGGCGCTGGAAACAGCGCGCAGTGGCGTGACCGTCAACGCGGTTTGCCCCGGTTACACCGAAACCGACATCGTGCGCGACGCTGTCGCCAATATCGTCGACAAGACCGGCCGCAGCGAGGCCGAAGCGCGCGCGGAACTCGCGGCACGCAACCCGCAGCGCCGGCTGGTGCAACCCGACGAAGTCGCGGACGCGGTGGCCTGGCTGTGCCAGCCATCGGCGAGCTCGATGACGGGACAGGCGATCGCCGTGGCAGGCGGCGAAGTCATGACAGGATGATTGCGTGCTGAGAGCAAGCGGCAGCACCAGAACACCGAATCAGACAAGACAGAGAGAAACCATGACCGACATCGCACTCCACATGCGCCATCACAAGCGCAAGTTCGCGGACTACTCGCCGAAGCACTTCCTGTGGTCCGTCTCCGACGATGGAAAGGTAGGCACCATCACGCTCAACCGCCCGGAGCGCAAGAACCCGCTAACGTTCGACTCGTATGCCGAACTGCGCGACCTGTTCCGTGCGCTGTGCTATGCGAGCGATATCAAGACCGTGGTGGTCACGGGCGCCGGCGGCAACTTCTGCTCGGGCGGCGACGTGCACGAGATCATCGGGCCGCTCACGAAGATGACCATGCCGGAGCTGCTCGACTTCACGCGCATGACCGGCGACCTCGTCAAGGCCATGCGTGCGTGCCCGCAGCCGGTCATCAGCGCGATCGACGGCATCTGCGCCGGCGCTGGCGCCATGATGGCACTGGCCTCCGATATGCGAGTGGGCACGGCGCAGGCCAAGACCGCTTTCCTGTTTGTGCGCGTAGGGCTGGCCGGCGCCGACATGGGCGCGTGCTCGTTGCTGCCGCGCGTGATCGGGCAGGGCCGGGCCAGCGAACTGCTTTACACCGGCCGCGTGATGACCGCGGAAGAAGGACTGCAGTGGGGCTTCTTCAACGCGCTGCATGCGTCTGCCAAGGTGCTGGCCGAGGCCCATGTGCTAGCCGCGCAGCTCGCTGCTGGCCCAACCTTCGCGCACGGCGTGACCAAGAAGCTGCTGCACCAGGAATGGAACATGGGCCTCGACGAAGCGATCGAGGCCGAAGCCGAGGCGCAGGCTATCTGCATGCAGACGCGTGATTTCCGGCGCGCCTACGAGGCATTCGTGGCGAAGAACAAGCCGGTGTTCGAGGGCGACTGAACGCAAACGAAGGCGCAACCAAAAGGATTTTCGATGTCCGACAAGACTTACCTCGAGCTGCCTCTGCTTGACGATTCGCACCGCATGCTCGAACGCGATCTGGATGCGTGGTGCGAGGCGAACCTGAAGGTGGACCACAGCGATACCGATGCCGCATGTCGCACGTTGGTGCGCCAGCTTGGCGAAGCCGGCTGGCTTCGCTACTGCGTGCCGGCCGCGCATGGCGGCGCGTTGCCGGCGCTCGATTCGCGTTCGCTGTGCCTGTTGCGTGAAACGCTGGCCCGTCACGATGGGCTGGCCGATTTTGCATTCGCCATGCAAGGGCTTGGATCGGGCGCGATCTCGCTCGCCGGCAGCGACGCCGCGCGCAAACGCTACCTGCCGCGCGTTGCCCGTGGCGAAGCCATCGCGGCGTTTGCGCTGTCCGAGCCGGACGCCGGTTCGGACGTGGCGGCGATGCGGTGCAGCGCGCAGCTCGACGCAGGCGGCACCCACTATGTGATCGACGGGGCCAAGACGTGGATCTCCAACGGCGGCATTGCCGATTTCTACTGCGTGTTCGTGCGTACCGGCGAGGCGCCCGGCGCGCGCGGCATCTCCGCGTTCGTGGTCGATGCCGACACGCCGGGTTTGAGCATTGCCGAGCGCATCGACGTCATGGCGCCGCATCCGCTCGCCACACTGCGCTTCGACAACTGCCGCGTGCCGGTAGGCAATCGCCTGGGCGAAGCGGGGCAGGGCTTCAAGGTGGCAATGATGACGCTGGACATCTTCCGCGCGTCAGTGGCGGCAGCCGCGCTTGGCTTCGGCCGCGCTGCACTCGATGAAGCATTGGCACGTGCGCGTGCACGGCCGATGTTCGGCGGCGTGCTGGCGGACCTCCAGCTCACGCAGGCGGCCATTGGCGACATGGCCACGGCCATCGATGCCGCGGCGCTGTTGACCTACCGCGCGGCGTGGCTGCGTGACGTGAAGGGCGTGCGCACCACGCGCGAAGCGGCCATGGCCAAGATGGTGGCCACCGAAAACGCGCAGCAGGTCATCGACCGCGCGGTGCAGATGTTCGGTGGCCTCGGCGTCAAGGTCGGCACGCGCGTGGAAGGGCTCTATCGGGAGATCCGCTCGCTGCGCATTTATGAAGGCGCGACGGAGGTCCAGAAGCTCATCATCGCGCGCGAAACGCTGGCGGCGCAGGTCGCCTGAAGCGGCACGGCCCGACACACATCATCAAGTCAGCGACACAGCAGACAGGAGACAAGTCATGGCGAACACCGCCCACCTCGATACCTTCGCCCAGGATCGGCTGCCGCCGCCCGAGGCGTGGCCCGAGTTCCGCTTCAATGCGGATACCGACTACCCCGAGCGCCTGAACTGCGCCGTGGAACTGGTTGACCGGCACGTGCGCGAAGGGCGCGGCGAGCGCGTGGCCATCCGCCAGCGGCGCGGCGACGGCATCGAGACGATCACGTTCGCGCAGCTCGCGGCGCTGAGCAACCGCATTGCCCATGTGCTCACCGAGGATATGAAGCTGGTGCCGGGCAATCGCGTGCTGCTGCGCGGGCCCAATAACCTGATGATGGCGGCGAGCTGGCTAGCGACCATCAAGGCGGGCCTGATCGCGGTGCCGACCATGCCGTTGCTGCGCGCCAAGGAGCTCAAGCAGATCATCGACAAGGCGCAGGTCACTGCGGCGCTGTGCGACGTGCGCCTGCGCGAGGAGCTGGAGGCCAACCGGCAGCCGGGCGCGGAATATCACTGCCCGAGCCTGGCCCAGGCGCTGTACTTCAACGGCGAAGGCGAAGGCTCGCTGGAAGCCGCCATGGCGGGCAAGCCGGACACCTTCGATGCCTGCGATACGGCGACCGACGACATCTGCCTGATCGCCTTCACCAGCGGCACCACGGGCCAGCCCAAGGGCACGGTCCACTTCCATCGCGATGTGCTTGCGATGTGCGACTTATTCCCGCGCCATGTGCTGCGCCCGGAACCGGACGACATCTTCTGCGGCACGCCGCCGATCGCCTTCACGTTCGGGCTAGGCGGCATCCTGTGCTTCCCATGGCGCATCGGCGCCAGCACCGTGCTGGCGGAGAAGCTCACGCCGGACAGCCTGCTGCAGCTGATCGCGGACTTCCGCGCAACCATCGTGTGCACCGCGCCGACCTTCTACCGTCAGATGGCCGCGCTGGCGTCGCGTTACGACTTGCGCAGTCTGAAGAAAAGCGTGTCGGCCGGCGAGGCGCTGCCCGATGCCACGCGCCAGGCGTGGAAGGCGGCTACCGGCATTGAGATGACGGACGGCATCGGTGGCACGGAGATGATGCACATCTTCATCTCCAGCGCGGGTGCCGATGTGAAGCCGGGTTCCATCGGCAAGGTCGTGCCCGGCTACATCGCGCAGATCGTCGACGAGAACATGCAGCCCGTGCCGCCCGGCACCGTGGGCAAGCTGGCGGTGCGCGGGCCGACCGGCTGCCGCTACCTGGACGACCCCCGTCAGGCCAACTACGTCAAGGCTGGATGGAACCTGCCCGGCGACACCTTCGTCATGGACAAGGATGGTTACTACTTCTACCAGGCGCGCTCCGACGACATGATCATCTCGGCCGGCTACAACATCGCCGGTCCGGAGGTGGAGAGCACGCTGATGCAGCACAAGGACGTGGCGGAATGCGGCGTGGTCGGCGCGCCGGATGCGGAGCGTGGGCAGGTCGTCACGGCCTACGTCGTGCTGCGCGAAGGGGTGGAGGCCAGCGACGCCACGCGCGCCGCGCTGCAGGACTATGTGAAGCGCGAGATCGCGCCATACAAGTATCCGCGGCGCATCGTCTTCGTGCCGGCACTGCCACGCACGGAGACTGGCAAGCTGCAGCGGTTCCGGCTGCGCCAGATGGCGGAGCAGCCATGACTGCCGTATTCCGCAATACCGTGCTGGTGCGCTTCAAGCACTGTGACGCCGCCGGCATCGTGTTCTATCCGCGCTACTTCGAGATGCTCAACGACTTCATCGAGGACTGGTTCGCTCAAGCGCTGGACTGGCCCTTCGATGCCATGCATGGCGCCGGACAGGCTGGCGTGCCGACCGCCGACCTGCACTGCCGCTTTGTCGCGCCGAGCCGCCTCGGGGAGACGCTCACACGGGAGCTTCGCGTGGTCAAGCTCGGGCAGTCCAGCTTCACAGTGCAGGTACGGTTCATGGGCCCCGACAGTGACTTGCGGCTGGAAGTGACGCAGCGGCTGGTCTGCGTCGATACGGACAAGATCGCGCCACGGCCGCTGCCGGATCCCGTGCGACAGGCGATGGCGACCTACGTGGATGAGACTCTGGCGGCAACTGGCAGCCCGGGCCTCTGAAGATTCAAGGCAATTCGAGTAACCGAACTATCAGGAAGCAAAATCATGAAAATTCTGCAGCCGCCCGACTGGGCCGCTCCGCGCGGCTATTCCAACGGCATCATGACTGAGATGCAGGCCGGCAGCCGGCTCATCTTCGTCGGAGGCCAGATCGGCTGGAATGGCCAGTGCGAGTTCGAGACGGACGACTTCGGCCTGCAGGTCGCGCAGGCGCTGCGCAATATCGTCGCCGTGCTGGAAGCCGGCGGTGCCCGGGCCGAACACATCACGCGCATGACCTGGTACGTGAAGAATAAGGCGGAGTATGTTGGCGCGTACCCGGTCATCGGGCAGCACTACCGGGATATCATCGGCCGTCATTTCCCGGCAATGACCGCGGTGGAAGTGGCCGATCTGGTCGAGCCACGCGCAAAGGTGGAGATAGAGGTGACGGCGGTTGTGCCGCCGGCGGCATAGGGCCGGGTGCCGGGGCGACGACGACCGGAGCGGGCGGTGCAGGCGCGGCCCGGTCGCACGCAAGTCCTTGAAAACTTGAGAAATTGGTCGGCGCGGGATATAATTCGAAAGTTTCGCTTTCAGAACCCTTCACCCTAGCGCCAACCGCTTTCCACCTTCCGCCGCCCCCGTCCGCGCAGCCTTCGCCAGCATTGAGATATGTGATGCAAAGAGCATGCAGCGACCGAGTCGCGCCGCTTGGCACAGTGCCAATGCAGCCGTACCGGGATCTCAATGGGGCACGAGGCGTTGATCAGGTCGGTCACGGGGTGAGTCCAGCAGGAGCCTACCCGTGTTACCGTCTTTCCCGTCCGCCATTCTCGCGCTTGCAGACGGCACGGTCTTTCGTGGCTATTCCATCGGCGCTTCCGGCCATACCATCGGCGAAGTGGTGTTCAACACCGCCATCACCGGTTATCAGGAAATCCTCACCGACCCGAGCTATTCCCGGCAGATCGTCACGCTGACGTATCCGCACATCGGGAATTACGGTGTCAACCGTGAGGATGTTGAAGCCACGAAAGTCCATGCCGCCGGCCTGATCATCAAGGATCTGCCGATTCTGGCCTCGAATTTCCGCAAGGAGCATACGCTCGGCCATTACCTGAAGCAGGAAAAGGTCGTCGCCATTGCCGGCATCGATACCCGCAAGCTGACCCGCATCCTGCGCGAGAAGGGCGCCCAGAACGGCTGCATCCTGGCTGGCGAGGACAACGTCCAGAAGGCCATCGACCTGGCGCGCTCGTTCCCCGGCCTGGCTGGCATGGACCTGGCCAAGGTGGTGTCGGTCAAGGAGCCGTATGACTGGACGCAGTCGGAGTGGGAACTCGGCCAGGGCTACGGCAAGCAGGACAAGCCGCAGTTCCACGTGGTCGCCTATGACTACGGCGTCAAGTTCAATATCCTGCGCATGCTGGCCGAGCGCGGCTGCAAGGTGACGGTGCTGCCGGCGCAGGCCACTGCGGCCGACGCCCTGGCGCTGAATCCGGATGGCGTGTTCCTGTCCAACGGCCCCGGCGATCCGGAACCGTGCGACTACGCGATCAAGGCCACGCGCGAATTCATCGAGCGCGGCATCCCGACCTTCGGCATCTGCCTGGGCCACCAGATCATGGCGCTGGCCATCGGTGCCAAGACGCTGAAGATGAAGGCCGGACACCACGGCGCCAACCATCCGGTCAAGGATCTCGATGACGGTCGCGTGATGATCACGTCGCAGAACCACGGCTTTGCTGTGGATGCGGAAACGCTGCCGGCCAATGCGCGCGCGACGCACGTGTCTCTGTTCGATGGCACGCTGCAGGGCTTTGCGCTGACCGACAAGCCGGCATTCTGCTTCCAGGGCCACCCGGAAGCGTCGCCTGGCCCGCACGACGTGGCTTACCTGTTCGACCGCTTCACGAAGATGATGGCGGACGCGCGCAAGTAAGCGCGGCCCATCACGAGCAGCGAAGAACAGAGACGAGCAGGGAACAAGGACACGCCATGAACGCCTTTATGCATACCGCCTTCGGCATCACCGATTTCTGGACCTATGTGCTGGGCACGATCTTCATCGTGCTGCTGCCGGGGCCGAACTCGATGTATGTGCTGTCCGTGGCGGCGCAGCGCGGTGTTCGCGCGGGCTACAAGGGTGCGTGCGGCGTGTTCCTTGGCGATGCGGTGCTGATGGTGCTGTCGGCCGCGGGCGTGGCCTCGCTGCTCAAGGCAAGCCCCGCACTGTTCTACGTGGTGAAGTACATCGGCGCGGCCTACCTCGGCTGGATCGGGTTCAACATGCTGCGCGGCGCGGTCCGTAACTGGACGAGCGCCGGCAAGACGGAGCGGGCTGCGGCGGAAGCCGCCGTTGCCGCGCCGGCGGACCAGTCCAACGCGTTCCGCAAGGCGCTGGTCATCAGCCTGATGAACCCCAAGGCCATCCTGTTCTTCATCTCGTTCTTCATCCAGTTCGTCGATCCGGGCTTCGGCTATGCGGCGCTGTCGTTCCTGGCGCTGGGCGTGGTCGTGCAGATATTCAGCTTCCTGTACCTGACGACGCTGATCTTCGTCGGTGTGAAGCTGGCCGCCGCGTTCCGCCGCCGCCGACGCCTGTCGGCGGGCGTGTCGAGCGGCGTGGGCGCCATGTTCATCGGCTTCGGCGCGAAGCTGGCGACGGCCACCCTGAGCTGAACTTTCCGAATCCTGCTGGATTCCTGATTTTCCGGACGGCGGCCCCGATGGCCGCCGGACCAAAAAAGAGATAGTGCAATGCCAAAACGCACAGACATCAAGAGCATCCTGATTATCGGCGCCGGCCCCATCATCATCGGCCAGGCGTGCGAGTTCGACTACTCCGGCGCCCAGGCCTGCAAGGCGCTGCGTGAAGAAGGTTTCAAGGTCATCCTGGTCAACTCGAACCCGGCGACCATCATGACCGACCCGGCCACGGCCGATGTGACATACATCGAGCCGATCACCTGGGAAGTGGTTGAGCGCATCATCGAGAAAGAGCGTCCTGACGCGATCCTGCCGACCATGGGCGGCCAGACCGCGCTGAACTGCGCGCTGGACCTGCATCGCCACGGCGTACTGGACAAGTACAAGGTCGAACTGATCGGCGCTTCGCCGGAAGCTATCGACAAGGCCGAGGACCGCCAGAAGTTCAAGGACGCGATGACCAAGATCGGTCTCGGTTCGGCCAAGTCAGGTATCGCGCACTCGATGGAAGAAGCGCTGGCCGTGCAGACCCGCATTGCGCAGGACACCGGCACCAGCGGCTACCCGATCGTGATCCGTCCGTCGTTCACGCTGGGCGGCACGGGCGGTGGCATCGCCTACAACCGCGAAGAGTTCGAAGAGATCTGCAAGCGCGGCCTGGACCTGTCGCCGACGCGCGAGCTGCTGATCGAAGAATCGCTGCTGGGCTGGAAGGAATACGAGATGGAAGTGGTCCGCGACAAGGCGGACAACTGCATCATCATCTGCTCGATCGAGAACCTGGACCCGATGGGCATCCACACCGGTGACTCGATCACCGTGGCCCCGGCCCAGACGCTGACCGACAAGGAATACCAGATCCTGCGGAACGCCTCGCTGGCCGTGCTGCGCGAGATCGGCGTGGACACCGGCGGTTCGAACGTGCAGTTCTCGATCAATCCGAAGGATGGCCGGATGATCGTGATCGAGATGAACCCGCGTGTGTCGCGTTCGTCGGCACTGGCTTCGAAGGCCACGGGCTTCCCCATTGCCAAGGTCGCGGCCAAGCTGGCCGTTGGCTACACGCTGGACGAGCTCAAGAACGAAATTACCGGCGGCGCGACCCCGGCGTCGTTCGAGCCGTCGATCGACTACGTGGTCACCAAGGTGCCGCGTTTCGCCTTCGAAAAATTCCCGCAGGCCGACAGCCACCTGACCACCCAGATGAAGTCGGTCGGTGAAGTGATGGCCATGGGCCGTACTTTCCAGGAATCGTTCCAGAAGGCGCTGCGCGGCCTGGAAGTCGGCGTCGACGGCCTGGACGAGAAGTCGACCGACCGCGACGAGATCGTCGAGGAAATCGGCGAGGCTGGCCCGGACCGCATCTGGTACGTGGGCGACGCGTTCCGTATCGGCATGTCGCTCGAGGAGGTGTACGCCGAGACCGATATCGATCCGTGGTTCCTTGCCCAGATCGAGGACATCGTCAAGACGGAAGGCCAGATCAAGGCGCGTACGCTGGAAACCCTGTCGGCTGCCGAGCTGCGCTACGTGAAGCAGAAGGGCTTCTCGGACCGCCGCCTGGCCAAGCTGCTGAAGACGAAGGCCAAGGCCGTGCGCGAAGCGCGCATCGCCAACAACGTGCGTCCGGTCTACAAGCGTGTGGACACCTGCGCGGCCGAGTTTGCGACCAACACCGCGTACATGTATTCGACCTACGAGGCCGAGCATGGCGAGTGCGAAGCGAACCCGACCGACAAGAAGAAGATCATGGTGCTGGGCGGTGGCCCGAACCGGATCGGCCAGGGCATCGAGTTCGACTACTGCTGCGTGCACGCCGCGCTGGCGCTGCGCGAAGACGGGTACGAGACCATCATGGTCAACTGCAACCCGGAAACCGTGTCGACCGACTATGACACCTCCGACCGCCTGTACTTCGAGCCGGTGACGCTGGAAGACGTGCTGGAAATCGTCGCGATCGAGAAGCCGGTCGGCGTGATCGTGCAGTACGGCGGCCAGACCCCGCTGAAGCTCGCGCTGGACCTCGAGCGCAACGGCGTGCCCATCATCGGCACCAGCCCGGACATGATCGACGCGGCGGAAGACCGCGAGCGCTTCCAGAAGCTGCTGCAGGACCTGGGCCTGCGCCAGCCGCCCAACCGTACCGCGCGTGCCGAAGACGAAGCGCTGCGCCTGGCCGAGGAAATCGGTTACCCGCTGGTGGTGCGCCCGTCGTACGTGCTGGGTGGCCGCGCGATGGAAATCGTGCACGAGCCGCGTGACCTCGAGCGCTACATGCGCGAGGCCGTCAAGGTGTCGAACGACTCGCCGGTGCTGCTGGACCGCTTCCTGAACGACGCGATCGAATGCGACGTCGACGCGCTGAGCGACGGCAAGCGCGTGTTCATCGGCGGCGTGATGGAGCACATCGAGCAGGCTGGCGTGCACTCGGGCGACTCGGCTTGCTCGCTGCCGCCGTACTCGCTGTCGGCCGAGACCGTGGCCGAGCTGAAGCGCCAGACTGCCGCCATGGCCAAGGCGCTGAACGTGGTCGGCCTGATGAACGTGCAGTTCGCGATCCAGCAGAACAACGGTGTCGACACCGTCTACGTGCTGGAAGTGAACCCGCGTGCGTCGCGTACCGTGCCGTACGTGTCGAAGGCAACCGGCCTGCAGCTGGCCAAGATCGCCGCGCGCTGCATGGCTGGCCAGTCGCTGGACTCGCAGGGTGTCGCCGCCGAGGTGGTGCCGCCGTACTTCAGCGTCAAGGAAGCGGTGTTCCCGTTCAACAAGTTCCCGGGCGTGGATCCGGTCCTCGGACCTGAAATGCGTTCCACCGGCGAAGTGATGGGCGTGGGCAAGACCTTCGGCGAAGCGCTGTTCAAGAGCCAGCTCGCCGCCGGTTCGCGCCTGCCCGAGAGGGGCACCGTGCTGATCACCGTGAAGGACAGCGACAAGGTCCGCGCCGTCGCGGTGGCCCGCATGCTGCACGACATGGGCTACCCGATCGTGGCCACGCGCGGCACGGCTTCGGCCATTGAAGCCGCCGGCATCCCGGTCAAGGTGGTCAACAAGGTCAAGGACGGCCGTCCGCATATCGTGGACATGATCAAGAACGGCGAACTGGCGCTGGTGTTCACCACGGTGGACGAGACCCGTGGCGCGATTGCCGATTCGCGTTCGATCCGTACCTCGGCGCTGGCCAACCGCGTGCCGTACTACACCACCATTGCCGGCGCGAGCGCCGCGGTGGAGGGCCTGAAGCACATGCAAAGCCTGGAGGTCTACGACCTGCAAGGCTTGCATGCGTCGCTGGCATAACATTTCGATGGGGCGGGGCGCTTGCGCTCCGTCAAGGCCACCAAGTCCGCCGGTGTTGCTGTCGGCGGGCTTCTTGGCCTAAACTACTCCGAATTCGTCGATCGGCGCCCGTATTCCGGGCGCCTTTCCCATCCGAAAGCCGCGGTTGAGCGGGAGTGCCCTGGCCAGTTGCCAGGCACAGTTCCAGCTCCGCTGCGGCTCATTTTTTTGTTGAATCGAAGACATGAGCACCATTCCGATTACCAAGCGTGGCGCCGAGCTCCTGAAGGAAGAGCTGCACCGCCTCAAGGCCGTCGAACGTCCTGCGGTGATCAATGCCATCGCCGAAGCGCGTGCACAGGGCGACCTCTCCGAAAACGCCGAGTACGACGCCGCCAAGGAAAAGCAGGCCTTTATCGAGGGCCGTATCCTGGAAGTCGAATCCAAGCTGTCGGCCGCACAGGTGATCGACCCGACCCAGCTCGACACGGACGGCCGCATCGTATTCGGCGCCACGGTCGACCTGGAAGACCTGGAATCGGGCAGCCCCGTCAGCTACCAGATTGTCGGCGACGATGAAGCCGATCTGGACAGCGGCAAGATCTCCGTCAGCTCGCCGATCGCGCGCGCGCTGATCGGCAAGTTCGAAGGCGACGTGGCCACGGTGCTGGCGCCGGGCGGCGAACGAGAGTACGAAGTCATCACCGTCCGTTACGTCTGAGGCTGCAAGGCTCACGGAACCGGATAGTGTTTTCGTCCTCTTACTCCAGTCTGCCGCCGCTGCCCCACCGCATTTTCCTGCTGCTGACGGTCGTCTGGGCCGGCAGCCTCTGGACGGTGGGCTACATGGTGGCCCCCACGCTGTTTTCCGTGCTGCCCAGCCGCGAGACGGCAGGCATGATCGCTGGCCACCTGTTCCAGACCGAGGCCATTCTCGGCGTGACCATCGGTGTGCTGCAGCTCGTGCTGTGCAATGTGCTGATCCGCCGTGGCGCCAACCGCTATAGGGCCTTGCGCTGGCTGGTGCTTGCCATGCTCGTTTGCGTGCTCGTGGGATATTTCGGCACCCAGCCATTCATGGGCAGCCTCAAGGAGAAGGCGACTGCGCTCGGCGTTGGAGTGTCGGAGTCGCCGTTCCGTGCACAGTTCGGCATGCTGCACGGCGTGTCCAGCGCCTTCTATCTGCTGCAGAGCCTGTTGGCACTGGCGCTGGTGTGGCGCGCTTCGGCGCCGCGCTCGGCTGGCGAATAGCCGGCGTGGAAGGGCAGGCGGCCCGCACAGGGCCGCCGTGGTTTCAGGCGAGTGCCTTCTTCTTCTGGCTGGTGGGCCGGGCGCGCGAGCGCTTGACGTTGCCACCCGCCGTGACGCGTTCGTTGCCGAGCACGGTCACATCCTTGCGGGTCGGGCGGCGGTTCGGTGCACCGCTCGGCTTTTTCACCGTGACGGTACGCGGCGCGGCGCCACGGCGAGCGGGGGTGTGGCGGCCCAGGTCTTGCGGTTGGTTTTCCTTCAGGCGAGCCTCGCCCGGGCGCCAGACGACCAGCAGCTTGCCGATATGCTGGATCGGCGCGGCGTCGAGTTCATCGCAAATGGCTTCGTAGATGGCGATGCGGGCTTCGCGGTCATCACCGAATACGCGGATCTTGATCAGGTCGTGGGCAGCCAGGCTGCGGTCGATTTCGGCCAGGACCGCGCGCGTCAGGCCTTCCGCGCCAATCATCACGACCGGATTGAGGCCATGGGCACGGGAGCGGAGTTCGGAGCGCTGGGCTGGAATAAGTTGGAGTGCGGACATAAATAGGCGCTGACAGCGCAGGCAATAAGTGCTGCCAGCGGCCCGAACGGGCAAATGGCGGGCCGGAGTGGCCGCCGCTGGCATGCGATTGGCGCGTATTATCCGCCAAACCAGTACAGGTTGGCGGCAAAAAACGGCAAAACAGGCAAGAAATTGCGGCGCGCCCGCCTTCGCGGGGACGGCAGACAGGAAACAGGCGTAATCAGAATGGCCAAAGGCAAGTCCAAGAACAAGTTCAACCAGTCGTGGCTGCACGACCACATCAACGACCCGTATGTGAAGATGGCGCAGCGCGAAGGTTATCGTGCGCGCGCAGCCTACAAGCTCAAGGAAATCGACGAGCAGGACAAGCTGATCCAGCCCGGCCAAGTCATCGTGGATCTGGGCGCCGCGCCGGGAAGCTGGAGCCAGTACGCGCGCAACAAGCTGGCTGCGTCGCCGCGCGCAACTGGCGGCAAGCCTGACGGCGCCGTAGTGGCCATTGATATCCTCCCAATGGAGCCTGTCGCGGACGTCACGTTTATCCAGGGCGATTTTCGCGAGGAAGACGTATTCCGCCAGTTGGAGGAAGTGGTCATGGCCGCTTCTGGTGGCGCAAAAATCGATCTTGTATTGTCGGACATGGCCCCCAATCTGTCTGGTGTAGCCTCAGCCGACTCTGCGCGCATCGAATATCTGTGTGATCTGGCCCTGGATTTTGCCCAGACCCACCTGAAGCCGGACGGCGCATTGCTGGTAAAGTGTTTCCACGGCAGTGGCTACAGCCAGATCGTCGAGAAGTTCAAACGACAGTTCAAGGTGGTCGCCCCACGCAAGCCCAAGGCGTCGCGCGACAAATCCTCTGAAACTTTTATCCTTGGGCGTTACCTGAAAGTGGTGAATTGACGGATCCGGCAGGTGCAGGGCAGTTACTGGCTCGGGGCTATCGGCTTCATAGTTTCGCTGTTTCCCCTTCGGGGCGGGCACTGCATTACAATGCAGCTATCCGTTGGCAAGGCAATCGCAAAGGAGTTCGGCCTTGAATAACAACCTGTTTCAAAAGGCGGCAATCTGGCTCGTGATCGCGCTGGTGTTGTTTACCGTCTTCAAGCAGTTCGACAAGCCCCGTGCACAGGACGGCGTCACCTACTCGCAGTTCATGGATGACGCCAAGAACGGCAAGGTGTCGCGTGTCGACGTGCAGGGCCGCAACCTCGTGGTGTCGCCGAAAGAGGGCGCCAAGTACACCATCATCTCGCCGGGCGACATCTGGATGGTCGGCGACCTGATGAAGTACGGCGTTCAGGTGACCGGCAAGGCTGACGACGAACCCAACGTGCTGGTGCAGGCCCTCTATTACCTCGGGCCGACCCTGCTGATCATCGTGTTCTGGTTCTACATGATGCGGCAGATGCAGGGCGGCGGGAAAGGCGGTGCCTTCTCGTTCGGCAAATCGCGTGCGCGCCTGATCGACGAGAACCAGAATGCCGTCACGTTCCAGGACGTGGCCGGCTGCGATGAGTCCAAGGAAGAAGTGGTCGAACTGGTCGACTTCCTGAAGGATCCGCAGAAATTCCAGAAGCTGGGCGGCCGCATCCCGCGCGGCGTGCTGCTGGTCGGCCCTCCGGGTACCGGCAAGACGCTGCTGGCACGTGCCATTGCCGGCGAAGCCAAGGTGCCGTTCTTCAGCATCTCGGGTTCGGACTTCGTGGAAATGTTCGTTGGCGTGGGCGCGGCCCGCGTGCGCGACATGTTCGAAAACGCCAAGAAGCAGGCGCCGTGCATCGTGTTCATCGATGAAATCGACGCGGTGGGCCGTCATCGTGGCGCCGGCATGGGCGGCGGCAACGACGAGCGCGAGCAGACCCTGAACCAGATGCTGGTCGAGATGGACGGCTTCGAAGCCAACTCAGGCGTGATCGTGATCGCCGCGACCAACCGTTCCGACGTCCTCGACAAGGCGCTGCTGCGTCCGGGCCGTTTCGACCGCCAAGTCTACGTTGGCCTGCCGGATATTCGCGGCCGTGAGCAGATCCTCAAGGTCCATATGCGCAAGGTGCCCATCGGCAACGATGTGGACGCTTCGGTGATCGCGCGCGGTACCCCGGGCTTCTCTGGCGCCGACCTGGCCAACCTGGTCAACGAAGCTGCCCTGTTCGCCGCCCGCCGCAGCAAGCGCGTGGTCGACATGCAGGACTTCGAAGACGCGAAGGACAAGATCTACATGGGCCCGGAGCGCAAGTCGACGGTCATGCGCGAGGAAGAGCGCAAGGCCACGGCTTACCACGAGTCAGGCCATGCAGTGGTCGCCAAGCTGCTGCCGAAGGCCGATCCGGTCCACAAGGTCACCATCATGCCGCGTGGCTGGGCGCTGGGCGTGACCTGGCAGCTACCGGAGCATGACAAGTACTCGAAGTACAAGGACAACATGCTCGAAGAGATCGCCATTCTCTTCGGCGGCCGTGCGGCGGAAGAAGTCTTCCTCAACGCCATGAGCACGGGCGCGTCCAACGACTTCGAGCGTGCGACCAAGATTGCCCGCGACATGGTGACCCGCTTCGGCATGAGCGACGAACTCGGCGCCATGGTCTACGTCGACACCGAGCAGGACGGTATGTTCGGCAAGCTGTCGTCGAAGACGGTGTCCGAGGCTACGCAGCAGAAGGTCGATGCCGAGATCCGCCGCATTATCGACGAGCAATATGGCCTGGCCAAGCGCCTGCTCGAAGAGAACCGCGACAAGGTCGAGGCCATGACTTCGGCGCTAATGGAGTGGGAAACGATCGACGCCGATCAGGTCAACGACATCATGGCTGGCAAGCCGCCACGTCCGCCGCGTGGTGTGTCGGGCCCGAACGGTGGTGGCAATGCCCCGTCCGGTGGTTCGCCGGTGGCGCCGACCAACGCGCCTGCCACGGCCTGATGGCACGGATCGCACTGTCAGCGAGACGGTGACGACCTAGCTGTTCCGACAAGCCGGTGCCCTTGGCACCGGCTTTTTCGTTTCTGCGCGGAGCGTGCGCAGATCTTCTATTTTTGTTTCCGGCTTCTACCTTGCAGCAGACTTCGCCATCCACGTATTTCCAGTGCGGCCGCTTTCGCTTTGCGCTGGACCGCCGCCCGCTTGTCATGGGCATTCTCAACGTAACGCCTGATTCATTCTCCGATGGCGGCATGCATGCCACCCGGGACGCTGCCCTGCGGCACGCCGAGCAGCTCATCGCAGAAGGTGTGGACATCATCGATATCGGTGGCGAGTCGAGCCGTCCGGGTTCCGACGCATTGCCGCTGGATGAAGAGTTGGCCCGCGTGATTCCCATCGTCGAGGCGCTGCGCGATTGCGGCAAGCCGCTATCGATCGATACCTACAAGCCGGAGGTCATGCGCGCATCGCTCGCGGCCGGTGCAGATCTCATCAACGATATCTGGGGCTTCCGCATGCCCGGCGCCGTCGAGGCGGTGGCGCAGGGGCAGGCCGGTCTGTGTGTGATGCACATGCAGCGGGACCCGCAGACAATGCAGGAGGACCCGCAGTACACCGATGTGGTGGCCGAGGTCGCTGCTTTCCTCGATGAACGCGTGGCCGTGCTGCGCCAGGCTGGCGTCGACACGGCCCGCATCACGCTCGACCCGGGATTTGGCTTCGGCAAGACTCCGGATCATAATTTGCGCCTGCTTGGGCAATTGCCAGCCCTTGCGAAAGCCAGGCTGCCTTTGCTGGTGGGCCTGTCCCGCAAGTCAACGCTTGGCGCGATCCTGGGTGGCCGGCCGCCGCTGCAGCGTGTGGCGGCCAGCATTGCCGCAGCGGTATGTGCGGCAGAGCGCGGAGCGTATATCGTGCGCGTGCATGATGTGCAGGATACGGTGGATGCCCTCAAGACCTGGTGGGCAGTCCGGAATGAAGCCGTGACAGGAGTGGAACGGCAGTAGTCACATTCATAGTTGCCAGACAGAGCAAGCAAGAAAGGATTTAAGGGAATGACGCGCAAGTATTTCGGGACTGATGGCGTACGCGGCAAAGTCGGCGAATCGCCGATCACGCCAGATTTCGTCATGCGGCTGGGACATGCCGCTGGGAAGGTGCTGGCACATGGTGCGAGTACCGGGCAGGGACGGCCCACCGTGCTGATTGGCAAGGATACGCGGATTTCGGGCTATATGCTTGAGGCGGCACTTGAAGCCGGCTTTACTTCGGCAGGTGTGCACGTACTGCTGACCGGACCGTTGCCGACCCCTGGCATTGCCTATCTGACTCGCGCGCTGCGCCTGTCGGCGGGCGTGGTCATTTCGGCTAGCCACAATCCGTACTACGACAACGGCATCAAGTTCTTCTCGGCCGATGGCGACAAGCTGCCCGACGAGGTCGAGGCCAAGATCGAGGCGGCCCTTGAAGAGCCGATGACCTGCGCGCCGTCCGATGATCTGGGCCGTGCGCGGCGCATCAACGACGCGCCGGGTCGCTATATCGAGTTCTGCAAGAGCACGTTCCCGAACAGCCAGGACCTGCGCGGTCTCAAGCTGGTGGTGGACTGCGCGCATGGCGCCGCCTACCACATTGCGCCGCACGTCTTCCATGAACTGGGCGCGGACGTCATCGCGATCGGAAACCAGCCGGACGGCCGCAACATCAACGACGGCTACGGTGCTACCGCGCCCGGCAAGCTGATCGAAGCCGTCCGGGAGCACGGCGCCGACCTGGGACTTGCATTCGACGGCGATGCGGACCGGCTGCAGGTGGTGGACAGCGAAGGTCGCCTCTACAACGGCGACGAACTGCTGTACCTGATCGTGCGCGATCGCATGGCGGCAGGGTTTGCGGTCGAAGGCGCGGTGGGCACGCTCATGACCAATATGGCCGTGGAGTTGGCACTCAAGCGCATCGGCGTGGAATTCGTGCGCGCGAAGGTCGGCGACCGCTATGTCCTGGAAGAGTTGAACAAGCGTCACTGGACGCTCGGTGGCGAGGGCTCGGGGCATCTGCTGTGCCTTGACCGGCACAGCACGGGCGACGGTATTGTCTCGGCGCTCCAGGTGCTGGCGGCGCTGCGCCGTAGCGGCAAGACGCTGGCCGGCTTGCTTGACGGTGTCAGCCTGTTTCCGCAGAAGCTCATCAACGTTCGGGTTGAGAAGGGGTTCGACTGGCAATCGCATGCCGGTCTGAAAGCGGCCCGCGCGGTCGTGGAGCCTGAACTGGCAGGGCGCGGCCGTGTGCTGATTCGAGCTTCCGGCACCGAGCCCGTGGTGCGTGTGATGGTAGAGGCAGAGCACGCCGAGACGGCCGAACGCGCCGCACAGACGCTCGCGGAGGCATTGCGCGCCTGACCAACCAGGCGGGACCGCACCTCAACGTCATCACGCCGGGCTTGCCCGGCGTTTTTTTGCGCCGTTGCGCAATTAACCGAGGGGCTCTCCCCACTACCGGAGGGGATGCGCACACCGGATTTGGCCGCGTCCATACAGGCTTCCAAGAAGATTCTGCGATGTCACGGAATTGTCATGTGCGGAGCATACAGTTCGTCTTGTCAAAAATTTGTCATTCCCAACCAATGTTCTCTGGAGGACATATGAAGCTGGTCAAGACTGCCGTGGCAGGCATCGTTTCGATGGTCGTAGCGGGTACTGCGTTCGCGGCGGAAATTACCGGTGCAGGCGCTTCCTTCCCGGCGCCCGTCTATTCCAAGTGGGCCGACGCATACCAAAAAGCAACGGGCAACAAGGTCAACTATCAATCCATCGGCTCGTCGGGCGGCATCAAGCAGATTGGCGCCAAGACGGTCGATTTCGGCGCTTCGGATGCCCCGCTGAAGGACGAAGATCTGAACAAGCAGGGTCTGGTCCAGTTCCCGACTGTGATCGGCGGCGTGGTGCCGGTGATCAACCTGCAAGGTGTGAAGCCGGGCGACCTGACCATCACGGGCGAAGTGCTGGCCAATATCTACCTGGGCAAGATCAAGAAGTGGGACGATCCGGCCATCAAGGCACTGAACCCGCACGCCAAGCTGCCGAACCAGGACATCCTGCCGGTGCGCCGCGCTGACGGTTCGGGCACCACCTTCATCTTCACGAACTACCTGTCGAAGGTCAGCCCCGAATGGCAGAAGTCGGTGGGCGAAGGCACCACCGTCAACTGGCCGGGCGGTGGCACGGGCGGCAAGGGCAACGAAGGCGTTGCCGCTTTCGTGCAGCGTCTGAATGGCGCGATCGGCTACGTCGAGTACGCCTACGCCAAGCAGAACAAGATGACGCACGTGAACATGAAGAACGCGGCCGGCGCCGTGGTTCAGCCCGGTGACGACGCCTTCAAGGCTGCCGCCGCCGGTGCGGACTGGAGCAAGAGCTACTACCAGATCCTGACGAACCAGCCGGGCAAGGCGGCATGGCCGATCGCCGGCGCGACCTTCATCCTGGTCCACAAGAACCAGGAAAAGGCTGCGCAAGGCGCGGAAGTGCTGAAGTTCTTCGACTGGGCCTACAAGAGCGGCACCAACATGGCCGCCGACCTGGACTACGTGCCGCTGCCGGATGCGGTCGTGAACCAGATTCGCACGACCTGGAAGACGAGCGTTAAGGACGCGTCGGGCAAGGCGCTGTACTAAGTACTAAGCTACTGTCCGCATGGCAGCTGGCTGCGGCATGCGCGGCGGCTGGCTGAGTGGCCCGGCGCTTGCCGCCGGTGCCTGCCAAACCATCGATCCGTATTCTCTGCACCATGGCGACTTCGTCCGAAATTTCAGCCGTCCGGCCACCAAGCCGCACTGGCGACATCCTGTTCGGCGGCCTGACCCGCGGGGCCGCCATCGTGACGCTGCTGCTGCTGGGCGGCATCATCGTGTCCCTGGCTATCAGCGCATGGCCTTCGATCCAGACATTCGGCGCCCGATTTCTCTGGACTGCGGAATGGGATCCTCCCGCTGACGTCTATGGCGCACTTGTGCCGATCTACGGCACGCTTGTGACTTCGCTGATTGCACTGATCATTGCCGTGCCGGTGAGCTTTGGCATCGCACTGTTCCTGACCGAGTTGTCGCCAGCCTGGCTGCGCCGTCCGCTCGGCACTGCTATTGAATTGCTGGCCGCCGTGCCGTCGATCGTCTACGGCATGTGGGGTCTGCTGGTGTTCGCGCCGATCTTCGGCGAGTACTTCCAGAAGCCGCTGGCTGCCACCATCGGCCAGGTGCCGGTGATCGGCAAGCTGTTCCAGGGTGCGCCGCTCGGCATCGGCCTGCTGTGCGCGGGCGTGATCCTCGCGATCATGATCATTCCGTACATCGCCTCGGTGATGCGCGACGTGTTTGAAGTGACGCCGGTGCTACTCAAGGAATCCGCCTATGGCGTGGGCTGCACGACCTGGGAAGTGATGTGGAAAGTGGTGCTGCCCTACACCCGCGCCGGCGTGCTCGGCGGCGTCATGCTCGGCCTCGGACGCGCACTGGGCGAAACCATGGCCATCACCTTCGTGATCGGCAATACCAACCTGCTTGACAGCGCGTCGCTGTTCTCGCCGGGCAACAGCATTACGTCCGCACTGGCCAACGAGTTTGCGGAAGCCGGCGCCGGCCTGCACACGGCTGCGCTGATGGAACTGGGCCTGATTCTGTTCTTCATCACGTTCGTGGTGCTGGCGCTCTCCAAGCTGCTGCTGTTGCGACTGGCAAAGAATGAGGGTGCAAAATGAACCAGGCGAGCCACGCTGTGTCTTCCGCATCGATTCCCGCTGTACGGCCCGACGCCGACGCTGTGCGCACGCGCCTGCAAGCGCGCCGCCGCCGCACCAACCTGATTGCACTGGCCGCGTCGCTGGGCGCCATGGGTTTCGGCCTGTTCTGGCTGGCCTGGATCCTGTTCACCACGGTCACGCTGGGCGTCGGCGGCCTGTCGCTGGACCTCTTCACGCAGATGACGCCCGCGCCGAATACCGCCGGTGGCGGCCTCGCCAATGCGATTTTCGGTAGCTTCGTGATGGTTGGTGTCGCCACGCTGTTCGGCACGCCGCTGGGCATCCTGGCCGGCATTTACCTGGCCGAATATGGCAAGGCGTCGCCGCTGGCCAGCTTCATCCGCTTCATCAACGACATCCTGCTGTCGGCGCCGTCGATCGTGATCGGCCTGTTCGTCTACGCCCTGGTGGTGACCCGCATGGGGCACTTCTCGGGCTGGGCGGGTGCATGCGCACTGGCACTGCTGCAGATTCCGATCGTGGTCCGTACGACCGAGAACATGCTGAACCTGGTGCCCAACGCTCTGCGTGAAGCCGCCTTCGCGCTTGGCACGCCGAAATGGAAGATGGTGCTGTCGATCACGGTGAAGTCGTCCTACGCCGGCATCGTTACCGGCGTGCTGCTGGCCGTGGCGCGTATTGCCGGCGAAACTGCACCGCTGCTGTTCACCGCGCTGTCCAACCAGTTCTGGACCAGTGACCTGAACAAGCCGATGGCAAACCTGCCTGTGACGATTTTCCGCTTCGCCATGAGCCCGTTCACGGAATGGCAGCAACTGGCCTGGGCAGGCGTGTTCCTCATTACGATCGGTGTGCTTGCGCTCAATATCGTGGCGCGCATGCTGTTCAAGAAGTAACCGGCGCGCGATTCCAGGAATCGGACCGGAACCCGAATATTTAGCGAGATACCAGCATGACTTCGACTGTCATCGACATCCCCGACTCGGTGCGCGCCAAGATCGACGTGCGTAACCTGAACTTCTACTACGGGCAGTTCCACGCCCTGAAGAACATCAATATGTCGATCCCGGACCGCAAGGTCACGGCGTTCATCGGCCCGTCGGGCTGTGGCAAGTCCACGCTGCTGCGCACGTTCAACAAGATGTACGGCCTCTACCCGGAGCAGCGCGCCGAGGGCGAGATCAACATGGACGGTGAAAACCTGCTGACCAGCCGCCAGGACATCGCGCTGCTGCGCGCCAAGGTCGGCATGGTGTTCCAGAAACCGACCCCGTTCCCGATGTCCATCTACGACAACATCGCGTTCGGCGTGCGCCTGTTCGAGAAACTGTCGCGCTCGGAAATGGATGATCGCGTGGAGTGGGCGCTGTCCAAGGCTGCGCTGTGGAACGAGGCAAAGGACAAGCTGCACCAGTCGGGCTACGGCCTGTCGGGTGGCCAGCAGCAGCGCCTTTGCATCGCGCGCGGCATTGCGATCCGCCCTGAAGTGCTGCTGCTCGACGAGCCGTGCTCCGCGCTGGACCCGATCTCCACGGGCCGCATCGAGGAACTGATCGCCGAGCTCAAGGACGAATATACGGTGGTGATCGTGACTCACAACATGCAACAGGCTGCCCGCTGCTCGGACTACACGGCCTACATGTACCTGGGCGAGCTGATCGAGTTCGGCGAGACCGAGAAGATCTTCATCAAGCCGCACCGCAAGGAAACCGAAGACTACATCACTGGCCGGTTCGGCTGATGCCGTCCGCCGTGCCACGCCAACGCCCCGGAAACCCACAGCGGTCTGGAGATACCCATGACTGACAAGCACCTGTCAACGCAATTCGACGCCGACCTCAACGCCATCAATACCAAGCTGCTGCAGATGGGTGGCCTGGTCGAATCGCAGATTGAACTCGCGATGCGTGCGCTCGCCGATTTTGACACCTCGCTGGCCGACCAGGTCATCGCGCGCGAACAGCAGCTCAACGCGCTGGAAGTCGAGATCGACGCCGACTGCGGCAACATCATCGCGCGCCGCCAGCCAACCGCGCGCGACCTGCGCCTGGTGATGGCCATCTCCAAGACCATCACGAACCTGGAGCGCGCGGGCGACGAAGCCGAGAAAATCGCCAAGCGCACCAAGCACATCATGGAAGATGCGGCGGCGCATAATATCAACTATGCCGAAGTGAAGCTGTCGGGCGAAATGGCAATCACGCTGCTGCGCCAGGCACTGGATGCGTTTGCGCGCCTGGACACGGTGGCGGCCGCGCGCATCGTCAAGGACGACAAGGCCATCGACGAGGAATTCCGTGGCTTCGTGCGCAAGCTGATTACCTACATGATGGAGGATCCGCGTACGATCTCGGTCGCGCTGGACTTCCTGTTCGTGGCCAAGGCGATCGAGCGCATCGGCGACCATGCCAAGAATATTGCGGAATTCATCATCTACATCGTCAAGGGGACGGATGTCCGCCACGCCTCGCGCGAGGACATGGAGCGTGAGGCCCTGAGCTGAGCGGCGTTATCTCCGGAGAAACATACACATGCCAAGCAGTATTCTCGTTGTCGAAGATGAACCGGCGATCGCTGAACTAATCGCCGTCAACCTGCAGCACGCGGGGCACTATCCGATCCGGGCCTACAACGCCGAACAGGCGCTGTCGCTGATGAGCGACGTGCTGCCAGACCTGGTGCTGCTGGACTGGATGCTACCGGGCAAGTCAGGCGCCACCTTCGCCAAGGAGTTGCGTGCGAACGACCGCACCAAGCAGATTCCCATCATCATGCTCACCGCCCGCAGCGAAGAGCAGGACAAGGTGATGGGGCTCGAAGCCGGTGCGGACGACTATGTCACCAAGCCGTTTTCGCCCAAGGAACTGCTTGCCCGCATCAAAGCCGTGCTGCGCCGCCGTGCGCCGCAGCTCACCGATGATGTGGTGGCCATCAATGGCCTGCGTCTGGATCCGGCCACGCACCGCGTGACCGGCGAAGACAACGCCGGCCCGATCAAGCTCGACCTCGGTCCTACAGAGTTCCGGTTGCTTCACTTCCTGATGACGCATCCGGAGCGCGTGCATAGCCGTTCGCAACTGCTGGATCAAGTGTGGGGCGATCACGTGTTCGTCGAAGAACGTACGGTCGACGTGCATATCAAGCGCCTGCGTGCTGCGCTGACGCCGGGCGGCTACAGCAATATGATTGAAACCGTACGCGGCAGCGGTTACCGGCTGGCTCGCACGCCAGGCAATTGAGATTGGCCCTGGCCATCCTTTGCGTGGCCAGTTGTCACGGATTCGTGGCAAACTCTGCCGCAACGGCGGTTCCCCCGCCACTTGCCCGCACCGCGGGTTCCTGAGTCTCCTTTGCGCGCATGAATGTCATCTGGGCCCGCTCCGTGGCCATCCTGATCAGCCTGGTGGTGGTTGCCGTCGGGGTCTATCTTCTGGCGGGGGCGGTGCCTGCGCTGGCGGTGATGAGTGTGTCGCTGCTTTGCCTGGTGGCATTCCACCTGTACCAGATCAACCGGCTGTGGAAAGTGCTGGACGCGCCAGCGTATGGTGAAATTCCCAGCGCGCCGGGCCTGTGGGGCGAGGTCTATTACCGCCTGCACCGGCTGGTCAAGCGTTGGCGCCTGCAGGTACTGCAAGTGGAGCAGCAGCACACGCGCTTTATCCAGGCGATCCAGGCTTCGCCCAACGGCGTGCTGATGCTGGACGACGCCGACCAGATCGAGTGGTGCAACAGCGTGGCTGAACTGCACCTCGGCTTGAATGCACGGCGCGATGTGCGCCAGCGCATTACGCACCTGATTCGCCGTCCCGAGTTCGTTCACTACCTGACACGCCAGCGCTTTGATGAGCCATTGGCCATGCGCGACATGGGCGAGCACAAGCAGGGCGTGATCTCGGTGCAGGTGCTGCCGTATGGCGACAACCGCAAGCTGGTCATCACGCAGGACATCACCAAGCTCGAGAATACGGAAGCCATGCGGCGCGACTTTGTCGCCAACGTTTCGCATGAGTTGAAGACGCCGCTCACCGTGCTGACCGGCTTCCTGGAAACCGTGCGTGACCTGCCGGTTTCCGAGGAAGACCGTCAGCGCTATGTCGACATGATGCTGGTGCAGTCCATGCGCATGCAGAGCATCGTGGAAGACCTGCTGGCGCTGGCCAAGCTGGAAAGCGATGCGCAACCGCCCGGGCAGGATCTCGTCCCGGTCCGCGAGATGGTGGATCATCTCGTCCACGATGCGGAGGCGCTGTCACAAGGCCGCCATCATATCGCTGCGGAGATCGATCCGACCGTGGAGCTGCGCGGCACCGAGTCCGAACTGATGTCGGCGCTGGGCAACCTGGTATCGAATGCCGTGCGCTATACGCCCGCCGGCGGGCGAATCACGGTCCGGCTCGGCTGGGATGATGGACATGCCGTGTTTTCGGTCGCGGATACCGGGCTGGGCATCGCGCCCGAGCATATTCCCCGGCTAACCGAGCGTTTCTACCGTGTCGACCGCAGCCGGTCGCGTGACACCGGCGGTACCGGGCTTGGCCTGGCAATCGTCAAGCATGTGGTCTCGCGCCATCATGCCGAGCTGCGCGTGAACAGCGAAGTGGGGCGGGGCAGCGTGTTTCGGATCATTTTTCCGATCGAGCGCAGCGTGCGCGAGGTGGCGGACACTGCCGATCCTTCGCGCCGCGCTGCCTGAGCGCTGCTGGCGGCTATTTGCCGCTGGCAACCATCCTTTCCCTTGGAAAAATGGCCCGCACAAGCGGGCCATTTCTTTCTGGCGGAGCCTGGCTTATGCGTTTCCGAACGATGCCAGCAGGTCGTTCTGGCTGACGTGTGGATGCTTGGAACGCGTCTGCTTGCGTACATAGTTGCCGTCGGGCTGCATGATCCACGCCGAGGCGTTGTCGCGCAGGTGCACCTGCAGGCTTTCCTTGATGACGCGTGCCTTGAGCGCCTTGTCCAGGACCGGGAAGGCGACTTCCACGCGGCGGTAGAGGTTACGGTCCATCCAGTCGGCGCTCGACAGGTAGAGCACTTCCTCGCCGCCGGCCAGGAAGTAGTAGACGCGATGATGCTCCAGGAAGCGACCGACGATCGAGCGCACCGAGATGTTCTCTGACATGCCGGGCACGCCGGGCATCAACGCGCAGACGCCGCGCACGATCAGGTCGATCTTCACGCCCGAGCGCGACGCTTTGTAGAGCTCATCGATGATGGACGGTTCCAGCAGCGCGTTCATCTTTGCGATGATGCGAGCAGGCTTGCCGGCGCGCGCATTGCGCGCTTCGGCACGGATATGCTCGACCAGGTTGCTATGCATGCTGAACGGCGACTGCCACAGGTGGTTCAGCCGTATCGTGCCGGCAGTGCCCGTCAGCAGCTGGAAGACGTGATGGACATCCTCGCAGATGGCCTCGTTCGCGGTCAGAAGGCCGAAGTCCGTGTACAGGCGTGCCGTGCGCGGATGGTAGTTGCCGGTGCCGAGGTGGGCATAGCGGCGGAGCTTGACCTGCTTGGCCTTGGCGCCGGCCAGTTCGCGGCGCACGATCAGCAGCATCTTGGCGTGGCACTTGTGGCCGACCACGCCGTAGATGACGTGGGCGCCGGCCGACTCCAGCCGCTCGGCCCAGTTGATGTTGGTTTCTTCGTCGAAGCGTGCGAGCAGTTCCACCACGACTGTGACTTCCTTGCCATTGCGCGCTGCGGTCATCAGCGCTTCCATGACCAGCGATTCGTTGCCGGTCCGGTACACCGTCTGCTTGATCGCCACCACGTTGGGGTCGGTCGCCGCCTGTTGCAGTAAGTCCAGTACAGAGTTGAAGCTTTCGTATGGATGGTGCAGCAGCACGTCCTGCTGGCGTATGACATCGAAGATCGGTGCGCCACTGGTGAAAGGCTTGACCGGTGCCGGCACATGCGGCGGAAACTTCAGCGCCGGGCGGTCGACCATGTCTGGGATCTGCATAAGCCGCACCAGGTTCACCGGACCCGACACGCGGTACAGGTCCTGTTCGCCCAGGCCCGATTCCAGCAGCAGGCGGCGCGACAGCGCGGGTGGTGTGTCTGACGAGACTTCGAGCCGAACCGTATCGCCGAAGTGCCGCGTCGGCAGCTCGCCTTGCAGTGCTTCGCGCAGGTCCGTGATTTCGTCTTCGGAAACGAAGAGGTCGGAATTGCGCGTGACGCGGAACTGATAGCAGCCCCGGACGTCGATGGACGGGAACAGTTCATGCACGAAACCTTGCATGAACGACGACAGCATCACGAAACCGAACGGATAGCCCGACAGCTTTTCGGGCATCTTCACGACGCGCGGTAGCGCGCGCGGCGCCTGCACGATGGCCAGATCCGCCTCGCGGCCAAACGCATCCTTGCCTGAAAGTTCGACGACGAAGTTCAGGCTCTTGTTGAGTACCCGCGGGAAAGGGTGCGCGGGGTCCAGGGCGATCGGTGTGAGCACCGGCCCAAGCTCGCGCACGAAGAAATCCCTGGCCCACTCGCGCTGCGCATCGGTCCAGGTGGTTGTCAGGTGAAAAAAGATGCCTTCCTTCTCAAGAAGGGGAAAAATGACGTTCTGCAGCATGTCATACTGCGAAGCAACAAGTTGCTGCGTCCGCGCCGTGACCAGCTGGTAGGCTTGCTGGAAGGAAAGACCGTCGGGGGTGAGGCCGGAGGCGTTGTCCCGCATCTGTTCCTTCAACCCGGCCATGCGGATTTCAAAGAACTCATCCAGATTGCTGGACACAATGCAGATGAATTTGAGTCTTTCCAGCAGCGGTACCTGGAAGTCGGCAGCCTGTGCCAGAACGCGTGCATTGAATTCCAGAATGCCCAGCTCGCGATTGAGCAGCGTGCTGGACGGTGTCGTCGACATGGGCATGACCTTCTTTTGGTAATGTGGCGACTTTTTCATACATTCATGTCACTTTTATGACACTACGATTTTGTCATGATGCGGACATGCCGAGGACATAATTTTCTGGGGTGCCAGCCGCCCCCGGGCGGAGCGTCCATCTCGTCTGATGCGGCCTCCCGGCGCCCTCTGCGTTTCAGTTTTCCAGATACCGAATGAACAACACTCCACGCCTGCTGGCCGCCGTCGACATGGGTTCGAACAGCTTCCGCCTCATGATCGGGCGGGTGGACGAAACCCCCACTAGCAACGGCCCGGCCAGCCAGATCTTCCAGGTCGACGCGCTGCGCGAGCCGGTGAGGCTCGCAGCAGGCCTGACACCGGACAAGTATCTCGACCAGCCGGCACGGCGCCGCGGCATCGACGCGCTGCGCCGCTTCGGCGACCGGCTGCGCGACTTCTCCCCGGATCAGGTGCGTGCCGTGGCGACCAACACGCTGCGCGTGGCCAAGAATGCATCGGAATTCCTGATCGAGGCGGAAGCGGCGCTTGGCTTCCCGATCGAAGTCATCGCAGGCCGTGAAGAAGCGCGCCTGATTTACCTGGGCGCATCGCACGATGCACCGGTGTGCCAGGGCAATCGCCTTGTCGTGGACATTGGTGGCGGTTCGACCGAATTCATCATCGGCAGCGGCTACCAGTCGAAGCTGATGGAAAGCCTCTACATCGGCTGCGTGTCGCACAGCCGCCAGTTCTTTCCGAGCGGCAACGTCGACGAGTATGCGATGAAGCAGGCCGAACTCGCCGCACGCCGAGAGATCCAGGTGCTGGTGCGCCAGTATCGCGCGGCGGGATGGGAGCAGGCGGTCGGTTCATCGGGTACGGCGCGTGCGTTGGCCGAACTGATCGAGCTCAATGGCATGAACGACAGCGCGGCCGAGCATGGCATCACGCGCGAAGGGCTCGAACGGCTCAAGCGCGCGTTGGTCAAGGCCGAGAACGCGAACCGCGTCAAGCTGACCGGCCTGAAGGCCGACCGTATTCCGGTGCTGCCAGGCGGGCTCTCGATCATGCTGGGCGTATTCGCCGAACTCGACATCGATCGTATGGACGTGACCGACGGCGCTTTGCGGCTCGGCGTGCTTTATGACCTGCTGGGACGCAGTCATCACGAGGACATGCGCACCGTGACGGTGGACCAGTTCATGCGACGCTACGGAGTAGACCGGGCTCAGGCGACTCGCGTGCGCCGCGCGGCGACCATCTTGCTGTCGCAGTTTCCGCAGCCGCGCCATGAGCGGCGCGAGGACAACCTCGGGCTGCTGGGCTGGGCCGCGAGCCTGCATGAAGTTGGCATGTCGATTTCCCATAGCGGCTACCACAAGCACTCGGCGTATATCGCGACGCATGCGGATATGCCGGGCTTCTCCAAGACGGATCAGGCTCGCCTGGCGGCACTGCTGCTTGGCCATGCGGGGAAGCTCGGCAAGCTTTCTGGCAGCGGC
The DNA here is from genome assembly GCF_019602855.1 of Cupriavidus pinatubonensis. Lineage (GTDB taxonomy): Bacteria > Pseudomonadota > Gammaproteobacteria > Burkholderiales > Burkholderiaceae > Cupriavidus > Cupriavidus pinatubonensis. The sequence goes on along the minus strand of NZ_CP080767.1, from coordinate 2,504,939 downwards.
AAGTTCCTCGACTGGCGCATGCTATTCAGCCTTCGGCTTGCCTTCGTGCTGTGCCGGCGGCGCTCGGACTCCCCGCTGCCCGACATCAAGGTCTCGCAGCGCTCGGATGCGCTGGATGAGGGCTTCGAGGTGCGTGTGCCCAAGGTCTGGATCGAAGCCAATCCGCTGGTCGAATACAGCCTGGCGCAGGAAGCCGATGAATGGCAGCGCATCGGCAAGCGCTACAAGGTCGTGTACGCCTGAGTCGCGGCGCCGAACGTCAACGGAAACGGCGGCCAAGGGCCGCCGTTTTCATTTCGCCGGAGCGCTTCAGGCATGCCTGTTTCAGGCGGTCTTGTTGTTCAGTCCCAGGAAGTGGCGGGCGTAGCGCGGGTTCATGTCGCCCACGCGCAGCAGCGTCAGGAAGTCGGCCACGTTGAAGTCCGGATCCCAGGCCGGCAGGCCGCAGATGCGCGCGCCGAGGCGAAGGTAGCCCTTGATCAGCGCGGGCGGCTCGACATCGAGTTGCTGGTTGAGGTCTTCTACGGGCAGCGGAAGGCGCGGGAACGCGTGGTATTCGATCGGCGCCAAGAAGCGCTCGCTGAACAGGCGGTGCAGGCTTGCGGCATAGTGGCCGCCATCGCTCATCGGCACGCTGGCGCAGCCGAGCATCGACTCAATGCCCCAGCGCTGCAGGTACTCGCCCAGGCCGCCCCACAGTGCCATGATGACACTGCCCGAGCGGTAGTCGCGATGGACGCAGGAACGGCCAAGCTCGAGCATCTTCGGGCGCAGGTGTGACAGGCGGACCAGGTCGAACTCCGATTCGGCGTACAGGCAGCCGATGCGCTTAGCCTGGTGCGGCGGGAGTACGCGGTAGGTGCCGACCACCTTGAGCGTCGCCATGTCGCGCACGATCAGGTGATCGCAGAAGGCGTCGAACATGTCGACGTCCAGCTCAGGCACCTTCGACGTCAGGCGTGCGCCCATCTCTTCGGCAAACACCTTGTAGCGCAGGCGTTGCGCTTCGACTACTTCATCCTGGTGGCGCGCCCACGCCACGCTGAGAACAGGCGATTCACTTGCCGTTGTATCCGACGGGCGATGAAGACGCCTCCGCGCCGACTGGCCGCCGAGGCCATTGGGCAGGGAGTCGAAAAGCGGCTGGGTAGGCGTCGGGAGGTCTCGCATCAGTGTGTCCTTTTGGTGACGAAACTGCTGCGAAGCAATGTAGTCAGTGGCGGTGACAGTGCCGTGACCCGGTGATGACGCTTCCATGACGCACGCCCCGGTGTGGGCGCGTGGCCCGGCCGCCGGCGACGGCTCGGCCTCGGCAGGGCAAACGGGCGGGACGGACGAGTGGGGCATGCTTGCTTCTCCGGGTCACCAGTGCCGGACAGGCCGGCGAACCACGCGACTCTATTGAGCGGAGAAACAGGGGGCTATCGCACTTTCTTGATATTCCTGGACGGTACAGTGGCCACCGGGCCGCCCACGTCGCCGTGGGCGGGAATTCGGAATTGGCTTATCGAATCACTCGCTTATCGAACGCGTCAGAGGAACTCGGGATTGATGACCGCTCGCAACACGGTCTGCGCTTCGCTTTCGCGGGTGCGGCTGGTCAGCCACCAGATACCGCTCTTGCGCACGCTCCAGTCCATTTCCGTGCCGGCCAGCAGCAGGCTGGCGAGCCGTCCGATCCATGGCTGATGGCCTACGACGACGACATTCTCGTCGCCCTGTGGCCAGCCAATTGCACCAAGCACGGCGCTGACGTCGGCGCCGGGAGCCAGGTCATCCAAGACCTCGCTGTGGCTGCTGAATGCCGCTGCCGTCTCGCGCGTGCGCAGCGCCGGGCTGCACAGCACGCGTGTGCCGCTTGGCAACTGGGCGCGCAGCCATGCGGCGGAGGCGTCCGCTTGCTTGCGCCCGCGACGCGTAAGCGGACGCTGCAGGTCCGCATGCCGGCTGAGGCTGAGCGGATCGGGGAGTTCTTCGGCTTCAGCGTGACGCCACAGGATCAGGTTCATGTCGGAACGAGGCAAAGTTCGAGCTTCGAGTATGGTGAAGCCGTCCGACAGGCGCAAGCGGGGCGGGGCGCGGTGGCGCGTGGCCCAAACAATACGGGCTGCCGGTCGGGCAGCCCGCAAGTGTCTCCGAGCGTGGTGTCAGGCGCGTGACACACGCTGGTGCGCACTCAATGTGCTGACGCCGGCGCGGACGCTGTTCCGCTGCCGCCGGCGCTGGCAATGACTCAGGACTTGTGGCGGAAGTTGATGCGGCCCTTGGTCAGGTCGTACGGCGACATTTCCAGGGTGACGCGGTCGCCCGCCAGAATGCGGATTCGGTGCTTCTGCATCTTGCCCGATGCATAGGCCCAGATCTCGACGCCATTCTCCAGCAGGACTCGGTAACGATTGTCGGGCAGGGCTTCCGACACCACACCGCCAAATTCAATGAGTTCTTCCTTAGCCAATCTATCTTCCTCTTTCGGCAGCCCGGGGGCTGCAATGGTTACGTTTTACCGATCCGATGTGACGCGACGCGCGGGCATGCCGGTCCAGCACATGTGCACGGGTTTGCCGCACGGCGGCGGGTCGCGCCTTGGATGGTCCCCGGCAAGCTGACAGGGCCAGGCGACGCAACAGGCCACGTGCCATCCGGTCCGGTTAGGGAATCGTCCAGGGGGCGCAGTCTGCCCGGCCGATCTGTCTTGCCGATTGCGGCCGCAGAACCTCGGCCGTGCGAGTCGCGGATGCGGGGGCACCGTGTTACCGGTCGCTCGCCATAGGTGTAGCGTTGCGGAAGGATCTGAAGGGCCGGCCTTCACGCTGGAGAGAACGCCCGGTGACAGGGATGCGCGGAACATCCCGGGCTAACGATACATTGTAGCACGTGCAGCAATTTTCAATGAGCGCGGTGTTGCGTGAAAGCGAACAGTGTGCATTCAGCCGTCTGCGGGCGCTGGGAATCGCTGAATGCAATCTGTAGATCGCTTATTGGGGCGCGGTAGCCTTGGCATTTGAGCCATATGAACTAGAACTAACTCACGGGCCTGCATGTAAAGGCTCCCTTTTGCAAACGGAGGCATCCATGGAACTCCACATGCAATCGCACCATTATGTGCGCTGCCGGCCTGACTGGCGGGCCGCTGTCGTCGCTGGCCTGATCGCCGGCACCGCTTACATGGTGCTGGAACTGCTGACAGCGCGCTTCCTGTTCTACCTGGGTGCCTGGGACACCGTGAAAATGGTGGCGGCCATTATTCTTGGCCGGGAAGCGTTGTCGTCACCAGACGCCTTCAACTGGACCATTGTGCTGGCGGCAGCGACTGTCCATTACGCGCTTTCCATCATCCTGGCCGCTGCACTGGCGCTGATCCTCGGCTCTTTCCGACTGGATTCCAGCATGGGCCTGGCGTCCGTCGTTGGCATCGTGTTCGGCGTGGCGGCCTATTTGCTGAACTTCTACGTGTTGGGCCGCTACTTCAACTGGTTCGATGAGGCACGCGGTTGGGAAAGCCTGTTTGCCCACGCCTTGTTCGGGCTGGTGGCTGCGGATGCCTATTGCCATTTCGAGCGGCGCAACGCGGCGGCGGGAGCCCCACAGAGCAGTCCGCCGCCGTAAAGGCGAGGCGATCAGCAAAAGAAACCCGAAAGCGGCAAGAGAAGTACGGCTTATGTCTTTGCGACGTAAGCCGTTCTTGTTCGTTCACGGTGGGCTGATTACAAAACAGAGTGCACCCCTTGTTTGTAGGAATCGAGCCTGCAACGGGAGCCTGCTTTCCTACATTCGAGCCTGACTCTGGAGCTTAAGCTGAAAATAGGGATCGAAGGACGAACAGGAGAGCCTTATGAAGACCATTCTTGTTTTGCTTGCCACGTCCGTTGCATTGCTGAGCGGCTGCGTTGTGGCACCTGATCAGGACGGATACCGGGACGGGTATTACCACGGAGACGGTCGGGTGGACCACGACCGCGGTCATTGGGACCATGACCGGGGTGATCATCGCGACTACGGAGACAGGGACCATTGGCAAGGAGGGCCGCGATACTAAGGTGGCGTATTCCTTGGAGGCAAAGAAAAACGGCCTGGACATTGCTGTCCAGGCCGTTGTTCCATCAAGCAAATACTGGTCGGAGCGATAGGATTCGAACCTACGACCCTCTGATCCCAAATCAGATGCGCTACCAGGCTGCGCTACGCTCCGAAGCCGGCGATTGTAGCTGGGTTCTCATCAAACGGTCAATCCATGCGTAAAGGTGCCTTCTGCGGCGCCCAGATGCCGGCTGGCAGGACGGCCCGCCTTGTGGCATGCCAACTGCGGCTTGACTTGCCTTCGCGCCCGGCGATAATCGCCAGACCGTCGGAATCCGTCGTCGTCGCTGTGTTCGAGGGCTGGGCCATTTCCGGACGGACTGATCTGACCATCATCAAGAAAGCGCCTCCTTTTAGAAGGGCGCATCCGGACGCATGACCGCCCTTGCGCGGAACGTCCGGACCCCGGTGTGGCGGCAAATTGAAAACAACGGTCCCAAAGCAGGACCGACAAAAGGGACGGTGGCGTTGTGCGGGGCGCTGCCTGTTGCTGGACGGGAATGAAGATGTTTCAGTCGCACATGATTGTGCTCATTGCAGGCGTGTTTGCCCTGCAGATGGCGGTGGTTTGCGCCGTGCTGCGCCGCACGCCGGGAATGGCGATGAGCGGCCTGACTTCCTGGGCGCTCGGCGATCTGATGGCCGCCTTGGCGGCAGTAATGCCGGTCGCGGCGGGGTTCGCCGGCTACTGGCTGGCGGCAGATGCCGTCGATATGGGCCTGTTCTCGGCTGTTTCCCTCATGGTGGTGGGCACGCGGCATTTCGCGGGAAAGCCGGGGCGCGCCTCCGTGCTCATCGCCGCAAACGTGCTGCTGGTTGCGGCCATCGCCGGCGGCACATGGTTGACGCATGCGGACTGGCTGGAGCCGTTGCGTCCATGGATGCCGGCAGTGCTCAGGCTCGGGCATGTCCTGCTGCTGCTCGATCTCGCGCGCAGCGTTGCGCCGTTGCTTGCCCAAAAGCGCGGAACGGGCAGGTTGGCTGCGCTGTCGCTGGTAGTGATCGCCGCAGCTTGCGCCGGGTTGAACGCCTGGAAGCTCGCCGGTTCGATCGGCCAGCCCGCCGTTGCCGGCCCGTTGCTGCGGGACGGATCGCTCGTCGTACTGAATGTGTTTGCCGTGGTGGGGTTGTCCGTGAGCTTTGCATTGATGGCTCATGACCGTCTGCGCCGGATGCTGGAGCACAAGGCCAGCCACGATGATCTCACCGGCCTGCTGGCACGCACCGCATTCTGGCAGGCGCTCGAGGCAGCCAGCACGCATGTGGACCGGCACGGCAAGCCGTTGACGGTCGCCTTCATCGACCTGGACCACTTCAAGGCCATCAACGATGTGTACGGACATCTGGCGGGCGATAGTGTCCTGAGGCATTTCGCCGGCTTGCTACGAAAGACGGCGGGGCCAGAGGACATCATCGGCCGGCTCGGCGGCGAGGAGTTCGCCGTGGTCATGCCGGACACCACAATCGAGCGCGGCCGCGCGGTCAGCATGCATCTCAGCACGACCGTGAGAAACACCCCGTGCCCGTCCGAGCCCGATGCCATTGCCTATACCGCCAGCATCGGCATGGCACAGCGAGAGCCAGGGGAGAGTGTGGACAGTCTGATGCGCCGCGCCGACCAGGCGCTCTACGATGCCAAGCAGCGGGGTCGCAACTGCGTTTCGCTGCATCGCGCGACCAAGCCGTCGCATGGCGTAACCCTTGGCGGCTCCGCGCAGTGGCAACGGCGGGCGGCATCCTGATCCGCCGTGCGGCATCGCACTGCGGTAGAATGCTGCCCTTCGCGTCCTTAGCTCAGTTGGATAGAGCACTCGCCTTCTAAGCGAGCGGTCAGAGGTTCGAGTCCTCTAGGACGCGCCATCTCCCGCACCGCAAATCCCTGCGGCCATAAAGCCGGCCCGCGACTGGCCAGCGCGACGCGCCCGTACCATCAGGTGCAATTGGCCCGGTATGTCTCCTGCAGATCCTTCCGTGTCGTGTCCCGCTCGATCTTCGGGACGGGCCGCCCCTGTGCGTTATGCGTTGACGTTCCCGACGACTCGTAGGCACGCTGCTTTGACGTCGCGTTGAACTCTTCCTTCAGTGCCTCGCACTTGGCGCGCCTGGCTTCCTCCGGATCGGTGCTGCCGCCTGACGGCGGGCGATAGGGATTGGATCCTCCCTGCACGGCTTCCGATATGGCGTTCGCCGCGCCTCCGCCCGCGCTCGGGGCCGACTGCGCCAGGGAAGTGGTGGCCACGCCCAATGTCATCAGGGCGGTCAGCAACAGCGGCAAGTGCTTGCGCATAGGCTCTCCGAAATGTGACAGCGCCGGCGGTAAAACCGTCGGACAAGACGAAGGGTAGCGATGCCGGGCTCGGTCTGTCAAAGCGGCGTGCGTTGCCGCGGAATGCGGCCACCCCACCAAAACAGCCTTGTACTTCACCAAGGATGATCTAGAACATACGAGGACGCGGCCGCGTGCGCCGCTGCGAATGGGAGCTCATCATGGCTGTCTTGTTTCTCGGGAATGTTGACGCTGCCGCCACCGACGAGGAGGTCCGGGATTTCCTGGTCAAGTACGGTTTGCCCGCCTATGACGAAATCGAGCATGTCGCGGGCGACGGCACGCATCCTGGCGTGACGGTGGTCTTCAACGATCTCGACCCCGATGCGCTGCGCAAGCTCCAGCCCCGTATCCACGGTATGTTCTGGAAGGGACACAAGATCAACGCCATGGTGATGGCCGAGCGTTTCCGCTGATCGCGAGTTCTCACGTTACGCGCGCCATGGGCTTTCTGCAGTGGATCCAGCGACGAGGCGATCCCCCCCGGCGCCGCGACGACAAGGAACTGGCCGCACTCACCGAGCGCCTGACAGCGCTCAGCCCGCGCTTGCGCCTCGTCCCGCACTATGAGAAGCGGCTGGCGTCCCGGCTCTCCACCGCGCTCGAAACCATTCGTCCGACCGTGACGAGCCTGCCCGCGCCGCGCGAGGCGAGCGAAGCCGCGTGGGCGACCGATCCGCATATCCATGCGTACTTCGGCACGCCTGCAGATGTCCCTCGCGCCTTCAGCCGCTGCCCCGATTTGCGTGAATTCTTCGAGCGTACGCCGGAAGCGGACCACGCCTATGCAGTGCTTGGCATGGCCATGAACGAGCGGCGCACGCTCGGTGTGGCGCTGGAGGGCGATGTCATGCGCGCCGACGTTCCCCAGACCCTCGTGTCGTTCACCGACCACCAGGTAAGGATCTGCGCCGCCTCGGATACGGCACTCCGTGCCGAGATCCTGCTGCGCATGCTGGATCAGCTTGCCATCGAGGCCATTGCGCAGTTTGCAGCGGGCAAGGGGCGGCGCGACACACTGGAGCGCGAACTCATCCTGCTCAAAGCGCAGCTCAAGCTCTACGAGCGCCAGGGCACGGGCCTGCGCTCGATGGTGGGCGGGGAGGTCGCCGACGCGTCGGCAATCCAGGCCGTCAAGGACGAGATCGCCAGCAACGACAGAGAACTCGCGGCGCTGGGCCACGGTGGCGATACGCTCGAGCGGCAGCTCGAATGCCTGGGCGAGGTGTTGGCGGACGCGGCCAACCGCATGCACGTCGACAGCCGCACGGTGCGGCTCAGCCAGGTAAACGTGCTGTTGTCCGCGGACAGTACCGTGCCGGGCGAAGACCTCGAACTGCTGTGCGCGCACGTGCCTGGCGATCCGCCGCTCGTGCGCTGGTTTTCCCTTGTGCGGTACGCGCGGGCCGACATGTTGTCGCAGGCTACGCTGCTGGACGAGGCAGCACGCATGTTGTAGCCCCGCGGGCACCTGCCGCCGCGGTTTTCCTGAACTCCCGCAAGGAGCAAAAGCATGAATTCCAGCAAGCTACTGGTAGCAGCCGCCCTGGCCGCGGCATCCCACCTGGCCATGGCCCAGCCGGAAGCCCGCGTGGAAATGGCATCGGGCGTCGGGGCCGCGATGGTGACCGGCACCGTCAAATCCACGGCGACCATTACCGCGATCGATGCCGCCACGCGCACGGTGTCGCTCAAGAACAAGCAGGGCAAGGTGACGGATCTGCAGGTCGGCGACGAGGTGCGCAACTTCGACCAGCTGCGGGTTGGCGACGTGGTCACGGCCGAATACAAGGAGGCCCTGTCGGTCAACCTGAGCAAGCAGACCGGCGTGCGGTCCAGCACCGAGCGGCAGATTGAGGACCGGGCCGCGCCGGGCGCCAAGCCCGGCGGCATGGTCGGGCGCGAAGTGACCGTCACGGCCGATGTCGTCGCCGTGAACCAGAAGACCGGCAAGGTCACCCTGAAGGGCCCTAAGGGCAAGACGGTGGACCTGCATGTCGACGATCCCGCTCAACTGAAGGGCATCCGCAAGGGTGACCAGGTGCAGGCCGTCTACACCGAAGCGCTGGCTGTTTCCGTGACACCCAAGGCCAGCCGCTGACGCTCGGCGCCTGCCGGCGTTACAGCGTGCCGTGCGCCGGCTGCGCTCCCTGCGGAGCGCGGCTGTCATGCCGGCGCCGCCAGACCAGCGGCGCTTCGCCGAACTGGGCGGAGAACCACCGCGTGAACGAACTTGCCGAGCCGTAGCCCAGTAATTCGGCCACGCGCAGCAAGGAATACTGCGGGTTCTCCACATAGCGCTGCGCCAGCTCGCGTCGGACTTCGTTGAGGATGTCGGTAAAGGTTTCGCCGGCATCGTCAAGCTGTCGCTGCATGGTGCGCAGGCTCAGGCCGAGGCCTTGAGCCACGCCTTCGCAAGTGGCGCGCCCCATGGGCAGCATCAGGTAGACGGCACTGCGCACGTCGCGTCCGATCGACGGCGCATTGACGCGCGGTAGCGTGTCGACGAAGCGCTGCGCATAGCGAGCCATGCCAGGGTCTGCAGTCGGGATGGCGGCATCAAGGTCCGCCGCGAGACAGGAAATCCCGTTGAACTCGCTTTCGAACTCAATTGGACAGCCGAACAGGCGCCGGTGGACCTGCAGGTCTGCCGGCGGCGCGTGCGTGAAATTGACATTGAGGGGGTGCCAGTGCGGCCCAAGCAGCGCGCGGCACAGGCGGAACGCCACGCCGACCGCCAGCTCGCTGGCCTGGCGCGAAGGCGTATCGAGCACCACTTCCTGGCGGATGGTGACGATCTTGCCCGTCTCTTCGAGAAGGATCGCAAGAGACTCGTTGACCAGGTGCCGGTAGCGGATGATCGTGGCCAGCGCCGCGCGCAGCGTCGGCTGCTGGCTGATCAGCAGGCTCATCACGCCGAAGTCGGACAGCTGGCGCGATTCGGCCATGCGCAGGCCGAAGGTCTCGCAGTTCGCCGCTTGCGCCGCACGTTCGAGCAGCCTGGCGCAGGCATTGACCGACACGCGTTGGTCCGGATCGCCGAGCAGTGCGCGGCTCAGACGGACCTCGCTCAGCAATGGCTGTGGGTTGAGACCCAGGTCCCGGGCGACTTCAAAGAAATTGGTCAGCGCGCCCGCGCGCACCAGTGTGTCCAAGGCATGTCTCCATCTCGTTCTTTGTGCAGCGCGCGCCGTTGCGTTGCGCCTGCTTTGTCCCATGCAGCCGCATGATAGGCGGCCGTGGCATGAAATGCAAAGTTGGCGGAAGCCAATGCAAAGCGGTGCGTTCCGGCACCACCTACATTTCACTGCATGAGCGGCGCCCCTTCGCGCCGACACAGATTTCGGAGACAAGTAAGATGGCAAAAGTCGTGCGCATGTATGAAACCGGTGGCCCGGAAGTCCTTCGCTATGAGGACATGGACGTTGGCGAGCCGGGGCCGGGACAGGTTCGGATCCGCCATGTGGCGGTCGGCCTGAATTACGCAGACACTTACTTCCGGAATGGCACGTATCCGGTGCCGCTGCCTGCCGGCATGGGCGTGGAAGCGGCCGGCGTGGTACAGGCCATCGGGCCGGGCGTCACCAATGTTGCCGTGGGCGACCGCGTGACCTATACCGGCTTCATCAACACGCTGGGGGCATACAGCACCGAACGCCTGGTGCCGGCCGCGCCACTGATCCGGCTGCCGGAGACCATCGGCTTCGAGACTGCTGCCGCCATGACCATGCGCGGACTGACCTCGGCGTACCTGATGCGCCGCATCTACAACTTCAAGGCGGGCGATACCATCCTGCTGCATGCTGCCGCCGGCGGCGTCGGCCTGATCGTGTCGCAATGGGCGAAGCTGCTCGGCCTGACGGTGATCGGCACGGTATCGAGCGAAGCCAAGGCTGAAGTGGCGCGTGCCCATGGCTGCGACTACATCATCAACTACAGCCACGAAGACGTGGCCAAGCGCGTGCGTGAACTGACCGACGGCGTCGGCGTGTCGGTCGTCTTTGACAGCGTGGGCAAGAACACCTTCATGGCGTCGCTGGATTCGCTCAAGCGCCGCGGCACCCTGGTTTGCGTGGGCACGGCCTCGGGCCCGATCCCGCCGTTCGATCCCGTTTTGCTGGCAATGAAGGGCTCCCTGTTCCTGACGCGCCCGGCCCTGGCCGACTACATCGCGGATCCCGCCGAGAAGGCCGAGCTGGCCGGCGAGATCTTCGGCCATGTCGGCGCAGGCCGGATCAAGATCGAGATTAACCAGCGCTATGCCCTGGAGGACGCGGTGCAAGCCCATCGGGACCTGGAGTCGCGCAAGACCACCGGTTCGTCGATCTTTGTCATCTGAGGGAGCGCGTCATGCAAGTCAAGCAAATCACCTGCTCGCTGGGTGCGGAACTGGTCGGCGTGAACCTCGCTGACGCCGTCAGGGACGATGGCCTGTTCGCGGAAATCCGCGCATTGCTGCTGCAGCACCGCGTGCTGTTCCTGCGCGACCAGAACATCAGCCGTGCCGATCACGTCGCGTTCGCGCGCCGTTTCGGTGAACTCGAAGACCACCCCGTTGCCGGCAGCGATCCGGAGCACCCGGGTCTGGTTCGCATCTACAAGACGCCCGACCAGCCCAACGACCGCTACGAGAACGCGTGGCACTCTGACACCACGTGGCGCGAGGCGCCGCAGTTCGGTGCCGTGCTGCGCTGCGTGGAATGTCCGCCGGTAGGCGGCGACACCATGTGGGCGAACATGGCGCTGGCCTATGAGCGCCTGCCCGAACACATCAAGGCACAGATTGCCGACTTGCGCGCCCGCCACAGCATCGAGGCAAGCTTTGGCGCAGCCATGCCGATCGAAAAGCGCCTGGCCCTGAAGGCACAGTATCCCGATGCCGAGCACCCGGTGGTGCGCACGCATCCGGAGACCGGCGAGAAGATCCTTTACGTGAACGCGTTCACGACGCATTTCACCAATTTCCATACGGCCAATCGCGTGCGTTTCGGCCAGGACGCGAACCCGGGCGCGCCCGACCTGCTGCGCTACCTGATCAGCCAGGCGTATATCCCCGAGTACCAGGTGCGCTGGCGCTGGGAACCCAACAGCATGGCAATTTGGGACAACACCGCCACGCAGCACTACGCCGTGATGGATTACCCGCCTTGCCACCGCAAGATGGAGCGTGCCGGCATCATCGGCAGCAAGCCGTACTGACCGAACGCCAGAGGAAAACAATATGCAGCAAAACCTGATCGTATCGACGCCCTCGGCGTACTCGTATCCGCTGCTGGTCAAGCAGCTGCTGATTCACTCGATGAGCCTCTATGGCGACCAGGAAATCAGCTACCGCGGCGAAATGCGCTACACGTACCGCGATTTCCGTCGTCGCGTCGGCCAGCTTGCCTCGACGCTCGCATCGCTCGGCGCCAAGCATGGTTCCACGGTGGCCGTGATGGACTGGGACAGCCATCGCTATCTCGAGTGCTACTTCGGCGTGCCGATGATGGGCGCGACGCTGTTCACCGTGAACGTGCGCCTGTCGCCGCAGCAGATCCTGTACACGCTCAACGATGCTGACGCGGACATCGTGCTGGTCCATCCGGATTTCGTTCCGGTGCTCGACCAGATCCGCAACGAGCTCACCTGCAATCCGCGCTTCGTGCTGCTGGCCGACGGCCACGCTGCGCCGCAGACGGAACTGCAGTTCGCGGGCGAGTATGAAGCGCTGCTGGCAGATGCCTCGCCGGATTTCGACTTTCCCGAGTTCGACGAGAACACCAAGGCGGCAACGTTCTACACCACCGGTACCACCGGCGACCCGAAGGGCGTTTGCTACAGTCATCGCGACATCGTGCTGCACACGTTGTCCACGTCGGCCAGCCTCTGCTCGCCGCGCGACGGGCAGCGCATGCATCGCGAAGACGTGTACATGCCGATCACGCCGATGTTCCACGTGCTGGCCTGGGGCATACCGTACCTGGCCGTCACGCTGGGTTTGCGCACCGTGCTGCCTGGCCGCTACGCGCCGGACGTGCTGCTGAAGCTGCGTGAAGCGGAAAAGGTCACGTTCTCGCACTGCGTGCCGACTATCCTGCAGATGCTGCTGCAGTCCTCGCAGGACAGTGGGCAAGATCTCTCCGGCTGGAAGATCATCATCGGTGGCTCCGCACTGCCGCCGTCACTGTGCGAAGCAGCGCTTGATCGCGGCATCGACATCTTCGCCGGATATGGCATGTCCGAGACCGGCCCCATCGTCTCGCTGGCACAGCTGCCGCCCAATGTGAAGCCGGCAAATCGCGCCGACGAAGTTCGCATGCGCTGCTCCACGGGCCGACCGGTGGTGATGGCGGACTTCCGCATCGTCAGCGAAGACATGCAGGACCTGCCGCGCGACGGCAAGAACCGTGGCGAGATCGTGCTGCGTGCGCCTTACCTGACCCAGTCGTACTTCAAGAAGCCTGGCGCTTCGGAAGAGTTGTGGGCGGGCGGCTATCTGCATACGCAGGACGTCGCGGTCATGGGCGAAGACGGCTTCGTGCAGATCGTCGATCGCATCAAGGACGTCATCAAGACCGGTGGCGAATGGGTGTCGTCGATCGAAGTCGAGAATCTCATTTCCGAAGTGCCGGGCGTTCAGGAATGCGCGGTGATCGGCGTACCGGATGACAAGTGGGGCGAGCGGCCGATGGCCTTCGTCGTCCGCAAGGCCGGCGCGGAAGTCGGTGCGGACAGCATCCGCGAAAAGCTGCTGGGACATGTCGATTCGCGTCGCATCAGCAAATACGCGGTGCCCGAAGCGGAACGTATCGCCTTCGTGGCGGAGATACCGAAGACCAGTGTCGGGAAGATCAATAAGAAGCAGCTGCGGGAAAAGGCAGCCTGAAGGCAAAGGTAGGAAGGGATTGTGCGCTGGCTCTTTGAAGGGGGAGTCAGCGCTTTTTTTTGGTTTGGATTTAGAGGTCTGGGGTTTTTGAGGGGATGTCGCTCTTGGCGAGCGCCGCTGTTTCGCCGGCGTAGCCGGCGACCTACTTTTGCCCGAGCGGCAAAAGTAGGCAAAAGCGCGTCAGGCTTGCCCTAACGGGCGAATATTGATCGTAGTGGGCTGAGGGTGTTGTACGGGTATGGGCTTCAGAGTTCGTCCGCCTCAGTGACGAGGCCCGCGCATTGCATGCGCGAAGTCGAGGAAAGGGGCTTCGGAACGAACCACGGGCGCGAGCGACGTTGATGAGCTTGCACCCAGACTAGGACGCGCCCAGCGCAGCCGAAGGCGTCCCACCACTGACGTTGTTGAAACGCTGTACCCGAGTCCAACTTGGGGATCGTTCAAAAGCCGTGCCGCGCCAGGCACAGGTTCTGACTCACATAGCGTGAGCCGGGTCGAACGTCGATCACGTCTCGCGAGACCAAGGCCGCTTGAACACAAGAAGCGCATCGTTGATGGCCAGCCGCCAGGCGACGCGCTTCTTGCCTACTTCTTGTCGCTCGGACAAAAGTAGGTCGCCGGCTACGCCGGCGAAACAGCGGCGCATGCCAAGAGCGACGCCTTAATCCCGACCACAAAACCCGCGCGGGCTACACCGGCGAAAACATCGGCGCTTGCTACGAGCGATAGATACGCGCGATAGACACCCGCACCCAGAAGCCCCAACGAAATCGCCCTCCACATTGGAGGGCGATTTCAATGTCCCCGCCGTTATGACAGGCGAGCGCAGGGTACTCCGGAATCGATCGATGCAGGAAGCAGGGCGGACGTGGTCCTGTCCCCGTGGAAGCGACTCAGGCAACCGCCCGCGTGGCGATTTGCTTGGCCCGTGCGAGCGCACGCAGCATGGCTTCAAGCAGCGCCGCAGGCGGCCGCGAACCCGACACGCTATGCGTGCCGTTGAAGATGAAATGCGGTACGCCGAGACCGGCGCGCGGTGGCGGATCATCAGGGCCGTTCAGCGGCGGCAGCCAGTCCATGTCGTGCTGCACGGGCGTACCTTGTTCCAGCGGGGACGGAATGCCACACTCGGTCAGCGCTTCCCGGAGCACCTGTCCATCCCCGATGTTCGCACCGCGCATGAAGTAGCGCATGAACAGGTTGTCGACCAGCGTGGCAGCCGCGGCAGCGCCGTCCTGTTCGCGCACGAAGCGTACCAGGCGATGGGCCAGCATGGTGTTGGGGAAGGTCTCGATGCGGTCCAGTGCGAGCGTGAGGCCGGCTTCGCGTGCCGCGGCAATGACCTGCGCCTGGCGCACAGCCACGGCTTGCGGACTGCCGAGTCGGGCTACGTAGAAATCGCGGTAAGGAATGCCATCCGGCGGTGTGGCAGGAATCAACGGGTAAGAGCGCCACTCCAGCTGCACGGTAACGTCGGGGCGTTCGCGCGCGAGCAGGTCGATGGCGGTTTCAAGATGCCGCTTGCCGATCAGGCACCACGGACAGATCAGGTCGAAATACGCTTCGACCGAGAGAATATTGGAATGGGTCATGGCTACTGCGGGATGGCGCAGGGAAATGTGCGCGCGGCGCTCAGGCGCAGGACACCGGGGCGCTGCGCCGTGGGCGACGCGCCGACACCGCGGCCATCACCTCGGCACGCTCGGGTTCGGTCATCTGCTCCCAGCGGCCGATTTCGACCAGGGTCCTGCCGCAACCCTGGCAATACTTGCCCGCCTGGTCCATACGGCAGATGTTGATGCAGGGGTTCGCGACGGAAGTAGATGGGTTCATGATGTCCTTTGCGTGAGACGCCGTTTGCGGCAAAAGGCCGACCCGGGGCGATGTGCCCCAGGTCGGCACAGTCTGTGCGCGTCAGGCTGCCTTGCGCAGCGGAAGGTTCTTCTGGCCGGCCTTGCGGTTCGGCGCCATGCCGTGCGCTTCCAGTGTTTCTTCGGCGCTGTCGTACCACGTGCCAATGCGGTAGATCTCGCGCGCTTCCTTGCCGGAGGCGATCTCGCGGCCCAGTTCCCTGGCCACGCGCACGCACTGCTCGATCTGCTGCACCGAGGTCATGCGGTTGCCGTGCTGGTCGATGATGGTGTCTTCGATGCCGCAGCGGGGGTGCAGGCCCATGGCCATCGCCATCATGTTGAACGGCAGCACGTTTTTCAGCAGCGACTCTGCGGTCAGCGTGCAGCCGTCCGGTGCGCGATGCACGAAGTTGACGAAATTGAACGGATTGGGACCATCGAAGCCGCCGCCGATGCCGATCCAGGTCAGGTTCAGCGGACCCTTGTACTTGCCGGCGCGAACCATGCGCTCCAGCGTTTCCATCGCATGGATGCCGGTAAGCTGGAAGTGCGGCTGGATGCCAGCGTTGCTCAGGCGGCGCAGGTGCTCTTCGACCCAGCCCGGGCCGGCCGGCACGGTCATCTCGCGATAGGCCTCGACGTAGGCCGGATGGGACAGCGACGTACCCTCGAGGTATTCGGGGTACAGCAGTTCCATGATGTTCATCTGCGTGGTGTTGATCGCCACCGTGACCTGGTCCGGCTTCGGGTCGAGGTCGGCCAGCATGTGCCGAGTGTCGTCCGACAGCCACTTGGCGGCCTGGCCGTCATCTTCCGGTGCGAACGAGATCGAACCGCCGACCTGGATGATCATGTCGGGCACGGCAGCGCGCACGCCGGCAATCAGTTCGTTGAACTTCGACAGCCGCTTCGAGCCCTTGCCATCCAGTTCGCGCACATGCAGGTGCAGCACGGTGGCGCCCGCGTTGTAGCAATCCACGGCCTTCTGCACCTGTTCTTCCATGGTCACCGGAATGTCTTCCGGGAAGTC
This sequence comes from Cupriavidus pinatubonensis, assembly GCF_019602855.1. Lineage (GTDB taxonomy): Bacteria > Pseudomonadota > Gammaproteobacteria > Burkholderiales > Burkholderiaceae > Cupriavidus > Cupriavidus pinatubonensis. The sequence continues at coordinate 2,488,785 of NZ_CP080767.1, read as the reverse complement.
CTGCGGCATCCACTCGGGGCCGTACGGGGCCACGGTGATGACCACTTTGTCCTGGTTCTCGGGGTGCAGGGAATCGTCGAGAAATTGCATTGCGTTGCTCCTGAATGTGTTGGCTGCCGGCTATGTATGCTGCCGTTTTTGCCTTGTCGTGGGAACCGTTGTTCCGATGGTCAAAGTATCGGCGAATGGTGTAGGGAAATTTGACGATCCGGGACGCACGATTTACATTTCGGGACAGTCAGGGAAAACGCGATGTCCTACTACCTTCGCAGTGCCAGCCTTACCAATTACGTGGAAGTGGCCCGCGCCGTGGGCCTGGATCCGCATCAGTTTCTGCGCGCGGCGAAGATCAGCCGCGATGTGCTGCTCGATCCTGATATCCGCATACCGGCCAAGAAGGTCGGCCGCCTGCTGGACGACTCCGCGCGCGCTGCACACGTGGATGATTTCGGCCTGCGCATGGCGGAACTGCGCCAGGTCTCCAACCTCGGGCCGCTCGCTTTCGTCGTGCGCGAGCAGCCGACGTTGCGGCGCGCGCTGGAGTCGATGGTGCGATACATGGGCGTCCAGAATGAAGCGCTGGCGATGCGCATGGAGGAGTCCGAAGGATTGCTGATGATTCGGCTGCATATCCTCAACGACCAACCGGGTACGTTACGCCAGGCCACGGACCTTGCGGTCGGCGTGGTTTACCGCCTGCTGAGCGTGTGTCTGGGGGCATCGTGGCGACCGCGCAGCATCTGCTTCACGCACGCGGCGCCCGCCAGCCAGGCGACTTTTCAGCGCGTGTTCGGCATGCCGTGCGTGTTCAACCAGGACTTCGACGGCATTGTCTGTGTGGCTGCGGACCTTGAAGCGCCGCTGCCTTCGTATGATCCGGTCATGGCGCATCAGGTCAAGCGCTATCTCGGTACCTTGCTGGCGCAAGCAAACACCACGTTGCCTGACAAGGTGCGCGAACTCGTCCACGTGCTGCTGCCGTCCGGCATGTGCTCGGTCGACCGCGTGGCGCAGCATCTTGGTGTGGACCGCCGCACGGTACACCGTCGGCTGGCGCAGGAGAACACGAGTTATTCCGATATCGTCAACGCAGCGCGTGCGAGCCTGGTCGTGCGCTATATCGACAACCGTGAGCGGCCGCTGTCGGAAGTGGCCACATTGCTGGGCTTCTCGTCGCTGAGCGCGTTTTCGCGCTGGTTCGGCGGCCAGTTCGGCTGCAGCGTGTCGAAATGGCGCTTGCAGCATGAGGGCCAGGGGAGGAACACCGCATAGTTGAGGGATCCGCTGACGGATTCTCACCGCGCGGCGGCTGTGACAGAATGCACCAGCCGCCACCTTTTCATCGCACGCATTGCCAGAGTCCCGTGTGAATGACGTGAACGACTTTTCTGCGACCGTCCCCATCTCCGTCGTCAACGGTTTTTTGTCCGGGGCCGATCCTGCGGCCATGGCACGGCTTGCCGAGTGCTCCGGCATTGCCTCCGAATTGCTGGCAGAGCCAGCCGCACGGGTCACGCAGGAACAGTTCTCGACGCTTTATCGCCTGCTCGCGAAGGAACTGGACGACGAAATGCCCGGCATCTTCAGCCGGCCCTTGCGCAATGGCGTGCTCAAGTACCTGTGCCTGAGCCTGCTCGACGCGCCAAGACTGGAAGTCGCGCTGCGCCGCTTCGGGCAGTTCTTCCACCTGATCCTCGACGATTTCCGCATGGAATCCCGGCGCGATGGTGCGAGCGGCATCGTCGAACTGGTGGACAACCCGGCCGGACCGGCCGCGAGCATGCTGGGGCGCGAGCTGATGCTCAAGCTCGTGCATGGCGTGGCATCGTGGCTGATCCGCCAGCGCATACCGCTGCAGGCGGTCGAGTTGCCCGATACGCGGCCGGCGCTCGCCAGCGACCATCTTTACCTGTTTCCGGGACCCGTCCATTTCGATCGGCAGCACACGCGCATCGTCTTTGATGTCGCCTATCTCGATCTGCCGGTCCGGCAGCGCAAGCCCGATCTCGAGAAGTTCCTCGCGCGCGCACCGGAGGACTGGATCTTCGTCTCGTTCGCCGAGGAGATGACCTGCCACCGGGTCCGCCAACACGTGGCCGATTGCCTGCCGGCATCGCCGACCATCGAAGAGGTGGCGCAGGCGCTGCACCATTCGGTGCGCACGCTGTGCCGCCGGCTTTCGGCCGAAGGCACCACCTTCCAGGCCATCAAGGACGAAGTCCGGCGCGATATCGCCATCCGGCGCCTCACGCGCTCCGAAGACCCCATCGCTGCCATTGCGTTCGATGTGGGTTTCGACAATCCCACCGCCTTCCATCGCGCCTTCCGGCACTGGACCGGCAGCACGCCAAACGCCTACCGACGCGCGTTGTAAGCGTGTAAGGCGGCTGGCAAGGCTGGCCGCCGACTGACAAATCCTGCCACATCAAGCGCCTGTAACGCCGCACTTAACGTGCGTCGGCCGTGGCATGGTGCAATGCGGCAAGATTTGTCATTCAAAGGGCGGGTTTGGGTAATAGCTTTCGCGTTGATGACCCTTACGATCAGGACCATCAATGATGTCGCAGCGCCGCAGGGCATGAAGCCGGAGCCGACGCTGCATCTCCGCGAAAGGAATGAGATGAGCTATACCGCGCCCACCAAGGACATGCTGTTCGCCATGCGCGAACTGGCCGGACTGACAAAGATTGCCACGCTGCCCGGCTACGAAGACGCCACCCCCGAGACGGTCGAGGCCGTGTTGGAGGAAGCTGCGAAATTCCACGGCGAGGTGCTGGCTCCGCTGAACGCTGCCGGCGACCGGCAGCCCAGCAACTGGCACGATGGCCAGGTCACCACCACCGCGGGCTTCCGCGATGCCTTCCGCCAGTTCGGCGAAGGCGGCTGGCAGGGAATCGTCCATCCGGCCGAGTTTGGCGGCCAGGGCCTGCCCAAGCTGGTGGCGACGCCGTGCATCGAGATGATGAACGCGGCCAATATGTCGTTCGCGCTGTGCCCGCTGCTGACCGATGGCGCCATCGAAGCGCTGCTCACGGCGGGCTCGGACGAACTCAAGCAGCGTTACCTGCCGCATCTGATCGCCGGCGAGTGGACCGGCACCATGAACCTCACCGAGCCGCAGGCCGGCTCGGACCTGGCACTGGTGCGCAGCCGCGCCGAGCGTCAGGCGGACGGTTCCTACAAGGTGTCCGGCACCAAGATCTTCATCACCTACGGCGAGCACGATATGGCGGAGAACATCGTGCACCTGGTGCTGGCGCGCACGCCGGACGCGCCCGAAGGCGTGAAGGGCATCTCGCTGTTCCTGGTGCCGAAGTTCCTGGTCAACGACGACGGTTCGCTGGGCGCGCGCAACGACGTCGAGTGCGTGTCGATCGAGCACAAGCTCGGCATCAAGGCGAGCCCGACCGCGGTGCTGCAGTTCGGCGACAACGGCGGTGCCATCGGCTACCTGATCGGTGAAGAGAACCGTGGCCTCGAGTACATGTTCGTGATGATGAACGCTGCGCGCTTCGGCGTAGGCGTGCAGGGCATCGCCATCTCGGACCGCGCCTATCAGCAGGCTGTCGCCTATGCGAAGGAGCGCGTGCAGAGCCGCCCGGTGGACGGCTCGTCGAAGGACGCTGTGACGATCATCCAGCATCCCGACGTGCGCCGCATGCTGATCGAGATGCGTGCGCTGACGGAAGGCGCACGCGCACTGGCACTGGTGGCGGCGGGCTATTCCGATCTGGCGCACCAGTCACCGGATGCCGAGACTCGCGCCCACTATGGTGCCGCGTACGAATACCTGGTGCCCGTCATCAAGGGTTGGAGCACCGAGATGTCGCTGGAGGTGACGAGCCTTGGTGTGCAGGTGCACGGCGGCATGGGCTTCATCGAAGAGACCGGCGCGGCCCAGCATTACCGCGATGCGCGCATCCTGCCGATCTACGAAGGCACGACGGCGATCCAGGCGAATGACCTGATCGGCCGCAAGACCATGCGCGACGGCGGCGCGGCAGCGCAAGCCGTCCTCGCGGACATCGACAAGACGCTCGAGGCACTCAAGGAATACGCCGACGGCTGCCGCAACGGCGCGTGCAGCGCCATGCTCATGCGCCTTGGTGTTGCACGTCTGGCACTCGGCAATGCGGTGGATCACGTAGTCGAAAAGGGCCGCAAGGACCCGAATGCGGTGTTCGGCGCCAGCGTTGCCTATCTCAAGCTGACTGGCATCGTGCTGACGGGCTGGCAAATGGCGCGGGCGCTGGTCGTCGCCATGCAGAAACGCGGTGAAGACGAAGCGTTCTACGGCGCAAAGATCGCGACGGCCGAGTTCTTCGCCAACCACGTCCTGCCGCGCGCCTCGGCGTTCGAAGCAGCCGTCATCAGCACGACTGGCCAGGACGGGTTCCTGGGTCTGGACGAAGCCTGCTTCTGACGCAGCGCTCGGCACACAAGATCAGGAAGGAATAAAGATGGCAATCGAAGGCTACAACATGGCCACGCTCGGCGCGTTCGTTGGCAAGGAACTCGGCGTATCGGCGTGGGAAGACATCGACCAGGCGCGCATCGACGCATTCGCGCAGTGCACCGGCGACCACCAGTGGATTCACGTGGACGTGGAGCGTGCCCGGCGGGAAAGCCCGTTCGGCGGCACCATCGCTCACGGCTACCTGACGCTTTCGCTCGTGGCGAGCCAGCTCACCGAAATGGGTGTGGTCCCGCATGACGCAAGCGCTGCGGTGAACTACGGATTGGAGAAGACGCGTTTCCTGACGCCGGTGAAGGCCGGTGCGCGCGTGCGCAACCGCGTGGTCCTGCTGGCTGCCGACAGCAAGGGCGATGGCCGCGTGCTGGTCAGGACGCAGTGCACGGTGGAAATCGAAGGCGAGGGCAAGCCCGCGCTGGTGGCTGAAGCGCTTGCGCTGCTGGTCGCCTGAGGATCAAACAAGGTACGAACAAGAAGACGAGGGTAGTAGCATGACAACAGCCGTGGGTACGAGAACGCTGGCGAAGACGACAAAGAAGGCGAAGAAGCCGGCAGCCAGTGCTGTCGCTCCGGAGGCAATTTTTGACAGCGCGCCGGCCATGACGGGACCGAACCCGTTCGTGGGGCTGCGCCCCGAAGATATGGTCAGCACCGCGCAGCAGATCGGCGCGCAGTGCGTGCAGGAACCGACCTTGCTGCTGCAGCAGCAGACCAAGCTCGCGCAGGACCTGTTCGCGGTCGTGGACGGCTCGGCGCCGCCGCCGTGCACGCGTGACCGCCGCTTCGGCGATCCGGCATGGCAGGATAACCCGGTCTATCGCATGGCCCTGCAGGGATATCAGGCCTGGCGCGATGCGCTGACCGGCTTCGTCACCGGCTCGGTCATGGACGGTCGCAGCAAGGAACGCGCGCAGTACTTCACCGACCTGCTGATCGACGCCGTGGCGCCGACCAATACGCTACTGGGGAATCCGGCTGCATTGCGGAAGACGTTCGAGTCGGGTGGTCTGAACCTGGTCAGCGGCCTGGTCAACCTGTTGACCGATACGCTGACGAACCAGGGCATGCCGTCCCAGGTGGACAAGAGCGCGTTCCGTATCGGCAAGGATCTGGCCGCCACGCCAGGCGCGGTGGTTTTCCGCAACGATGTCCTGGAGCTGATCCAGTACACGCCGACCACGGCAAACGTGCATGCCCGTCCGCAGCTCATCGTGCCGCCGCAGGTCAACAAGTTCTATGTGTTTGACCTGTCGCAGGGCAAGAGCATGGTCGAGTACCTGGTGCGCAATGAGATGCAGGTGTTCATGGTGAGCTGGCGCAATCCCACCACGTTGCACCGCGACTGGAACCTCGACACCTATGTCGGTGCGCTGATCGAAGCGATCCACGCGATCCGCGACATCACTGGCAGCCCCGACGTGAACCTGCATGGCGCGTGCTCGGGCGCGATGACGATGTCCGCGCTCATGGGGTACTGCGCAGCGCGCGGCGAAAAGCTCGTGAATGCCGCCACGCTGATGGTGTCCGTGTTCGGCCTCGACTCGCAGTCCCAGCTCGGACTGTTTGCCACGCCGGAAGCCATCGATGCCGCGCGGCAGGGCAGCCAGGCGCGCGGTGTGCTGGATGGCGGGGAACTCGGGCGCGTGTTCGCCTGGATGCGGCCCAATGACCTGGTGTGGAACTACTGGGTCAACAACTACCTGCTGGGCAAGGCGCCGCCGGCGTTCGACATCCTCTACTGGAACAACGACACCACGCGCCTGCCCGCCGGCCTGCACGGCCAGTTGCTGGACATGCTGACGCTGAACCAGCTGTCGACACCGGGCGCGCTGCGCGTGCTTGGCCAGCCGATCGACCTTTCGGCTGTTGATTGCGACAAGTATGTGCTTGCCGGCATGACCGACCACATCACGCCGTGGAAGGGCGTGTACCGCTCGGTGCGCGCGTTCGGCGGCAAGACCGAGTTCGTGCTCAGCTCCAGCGGTCATGTGCAGAGCCTCATCAACCCGCCGGGAAATGCCAAGGCGAAGTTCTTCCTGAACGACGCGCAGATGGCGGACCCGGAAGCGTGGCTCGAGGGTGCCACGGTCACCCCGTCGTCCTGGTGGGAGCACTGGAGCGAGTGGCTGAAAACGCGTTCTGGCCCCCTGAACGCCGCGCCGTCCCGCCTGGGCAGCGACCGCCATGCGCCATGCGCCGACGCGCCGGGACGCTATGTGACCGAGGCGTAAGCCCGGCCACCGATTTCTGTAACGCCAACTGTAATCTGTAAGGAGAGTAAAAAATGGAAGCCACCAATGCCGCAGCCGCTGCGTCCCGCAAGCTGTTCGACTTCGTCAAGCAGAACCGCCTGGATCCGGCCGCGATCCTGGAATCGCGCCGCAAGGATATCGAGGCAATCGCCAGCATCAACGCTGCGCTGCTCGGCGGCCTGCAATCGCTGGTTCGCCAGCAGGCTGCGTTCCTGACTGACACCGCTGCCGAGCTGCAATCGCTCGCCCGTCGCGACCAGGGCGCAGAAGGCCAGGCCGTCAAGGTGTCGGAAGTGCTGCCGCGTTCGCTGCAGAAGGCCGTCGATGGCCTGCGCAACGTGACGGACACCGTGTACAAGGTCCAGGCGGACAGCATTGCCACGGTCGGCAAGCGACTGGCGGAAAACGTCGAAGAGGCAAAAGGGATCCTGCGTCCCAGGCAGTAAGCGCAAGGAAGCATGGCCCCGGTGGCCATGCTTCACCGCCAACCTCTCCGGGACGACTTGATGACAACTAACAATGCCAGCCCCGAAGCTGGACATATCATGCAGACCCGTACGGTAGACCTAGACGGGCAGGTACTCAGGGTCGGCATCCGGCCCGGCAGCGGCGATCTCCCGCCGCTGCTTATGTTCAATGGCATCGGCGCAAACCTTGAACTCGTCGAACCCTTCGTCGATGCGCTGCCGGATGTGGAAGTGATCATCTTCGACATCCCCGGTGCCGGCGGCTCTCCGGCGCCCCTGTTCCCCTATCGTTTCTCCAATCTTTGCGTGATGGCAGACAAGCTGCTGTCGCACCTCGGCTATGCCGGACCGGTCGATACGCTCGGCGTTTCATGGGGCGGCGCACTGGCACAGGAATTCGCGCGGCTGTATCCGCAGCGCTGCCGCCGCCTGGTGCTGGCTGCCACATCGCCTGGCGTGCTCATGGTGCCGGGCAGCCCATCCGTCCTCACCAAGATGATCGGCATTCGACGTTACACCGATGCGGAGTACCTGCGGCGAGTCGGTGGGGACATCTACGGCGGCGCCTTTCGCGACGACCCGTCATTGCTCGATGTCCATGGGGGGCATATGCGTCCGCCGCGCGGGCGCGGCTACCTGTATCAACTGCTGGCCGCATGGGGCTGGAGCAGCCTGCCGTGGTTGCGGGCGCTGAAGCAGCGCACGCTGGTCTTGCATGGCAGCGATGACCCGATCGTGCCGCTGATCAACGCAAAGATCCTGTCCGGTTGCATTCCGGACTCGGCTCTGCATGTGTTCCACGACGATGGCCATCTCTTTCTTCTGACCGCGGCACGCGAATCGGCGCGGGTGGTGGGAGAGTTCCTGCGAGAAGGCCGCTGACACGGCGCCCCGTCCATGCGCCCCGTCCATGACGGGGCGTTTTCGCTTTCAGGCCCGGTAGCGAGGGGGCGGTGCGCCGCAATGCCGGCAAGCGAAAAATTTCGCTCCCAATCTGCACGGTTCATCCGGAGTGGTGCTCAGACCCCATTGCGGGCGGCTGGCGTTGCGGACGGCAGATGGAAATGGCTAACGCTGTCGGGATGTACCATACTCCATGCGTTGAGCCCAGGCTCCATTCTCAATACCAAGAACTGAAATTGAGGAGCTCTGTCATGAACCCCAATCGCATTGCAGCGTTGACGCTGGTACTCGCGGGATGTGCCATGAACCAGGGCACGCCAGGCACCGCAGGTACCACCGCTACTACAGGCGCGACAGGGAGTACGCAGGCGTCGCGCACGGAAAGCTGCAAGGCGACATCGGAGCAGGAGATTTCGGCGCTGTTTGATCGATGGAACCGCTCATTGCAGACAGGCGACCCGCGCAAGGTCGCAGCCAACTATGCAGAGCGCTCCATTCTTCTTCCCACGGTATCGAACAAGCCCCGCGTGACGGTCGCGGAGAAGGAAGACTACTTCCATCACTTCCTGCAAGACAGGCCATCCGGGAAGATCGACTTCCGCACCATCGAAATCGGATGCAACTCTGCCGTGGACGCCGGCCTCTACACGTTCACCTTCGCGCGGACGGGGGCTGTGGTCAAGGCACGCTATACATACACGTATCGGTGGGATGGCACGCAGTGGCTGATTACGAGTCATCACTCGTCGGCCATGCCGGAGAAGATGTAGCGCGTGTCGGCTGATCCCTCGCAATTCCGCGAGGTCCAAAAAAAAACGCCATGCCAGGTTTCCCTGGCATGGCCAAACGAGCATCAGTTGAATCCTTGTGCGCTCAGAACTTGTGGCGCACGCCTACAGCCGCACCCAGCATCGAGTTCTTGCCATTGGGCAGCGCGTAGCTGTTGCCCGTGGCAAGGCTGGTGGCATAGAAGTTGGACGCCGAATCGAGCGCGAGGCCGGCGTTCTTGGCGTAAGCCGTGCTCAGGTACACATCGGTACGCTTGGAGAATGCGTAGTTCGCGATAAACGCAACCTGCCAGGGGTTGGCGAGGCTTGTATTTCCGAACTGATTCTTGAGGTTGTCGTAGTCGTACTCGAGCGACAGGGCGACGGCGGGCGTCACCTGATAGGCGGCGCCGATCCAGTAGAAGTCGTCACGCCCGATCAGGACGTCTGCCGCATTCTTGCTCTGCCCCCAACGGTAGCCGCCCATGACCTTGGCGGGACCGTAGGTGTAGCTGGCGGCGATGACAGCCTTCTTGGCGGTACCACTGCTGGTGCCAATGGTCGGATTCCACTGGTCATAGCCTGCGGTCACGCCGAAGGGACCTTGCGTGTAGGCCAGTGCAGCGCCGTACGCGCTGTCGCGCCGGGCCTGGCCCGGGACTTCGCCGTTGCCGCCGATCGGCGTTGCCACGCCGACAAAGGCCGGCAGTGCCAGGCCGGTGCCGAACGAGTAGTGCGCCAGCGCCGTGACCGGACCGAACTGGCCGGTGTACTTGACCGTGTTGTCTTCACGGAAGTTCGCGCCCGTCAGCAGTGCTGCGGGCTCGTACTGCGTGGCATAAGCGCCCGGCACGAAGTTGGCGAGCGCTTCGAAGATCGAGGTGTACTGGCGGCCGAGCGTAATCTGGCCAAGGCTGCTGCTCTGCACGCCGACGTACGCCTGGCGGCCGAACAGGCGGCTTTGCTGCTGCAGCGCGCCCGAATCCAGGCTGAAGCCGTTTTCCAGCACGAACAGCGCCTTCACGCCGTTGCCGAGATCCTCGGTGCCGCGCAGGCCCCAGCGGGATCCGGAAACGCCGCCCGAGTCCATGCGGAACACGCTGTGGGCCGCGCCCGGATTGAACTGGTTGGCTGCCGTCGGAATGGCGCCGACGTGGTTCACATACTCGATGTTGATGTCAGCGACGCCATAGAGCGTCACTGTCGACTGCGCGAATGCACTACCAGAACAGGCAAGCAAGGTGGCCAGGGCCATGCTCCTGAGCTTCATGGGGTAAATCTCCTTCTTTTCCTTTGGGGATGGGGTTGCAAGGCGGAACTGCCCGTCGAAATGGGTACTGCTGGGTACTGCTGGGGATTGCATGGGAGCTTGCGGGGCCGGAGCGGCCCCTGCGGTCTGCAGCCGGCGTGTTGCGCGCCGGCTTCAGTTCTTGCGGAGCAGCTGATCGATCAGCGCGGTGGCGCGCGGCCACGGCCCGAAGCCGGCGGCCGGATTGAGGTGGCCGACTTCGCCAAGGTCGACCAGTTCGCTGCCCCAGTCGCTTGCCAGCTGCACGGCGCGTTCGTACTTCGCCAGCGGATCATTGCGGCTGGCCGCGAGGATGCTCGGGAAGGGCAGCGGCTTGCGCGGCACAGGCAGCCAGCCGTGGTCGGCGAGTGCCTCGGGCTGCGGATAGCCGGCCGGCATCGGGGTTTCGAGATCGGCGGGCGTCGCTAGCAGTGCACCGCGGATCTTGCGGTGGTGCTGCGCGGCCCAATGCACGGTGATCATCACGCCGGCGCTATGCGCAACCAGGACCACGGGGCCGTCGATCTGTGCGAGCGCGGCGTCCAGGGCGGCCACGCGCGCATCCCGGCTCAGCTTGTCATGTTCCAGCGGCGCCACGGAGCGGGCGTTCGGCAGTTGCGCCTGGAGCAGGGTCTGCCAGTGCTCGGCGACGTGGTCGCGCAGGCCGGGAACCAGCAGGACGGTGGTGTCAGTAGTAAGGCTCATTGGAGTTCCAGAATTCCAGTAGGTCAGGTAGTGGTTTACTTTGCGCCGCGCTGGCGCTCCAGGCGCTCCAGATCCGCCGTGTAGTAGCGGCGGCCGGCGATGAAGCACACTGCGGCGAGCAGGCCGGTCAGCGGAATCCACTGCAGCGCGCCAAGCAAGCCGATGCGGTCGGCAAGCACACCGGTGACGAACGGGCCCGGGGCCAGGCCCAGCAGGTTGTTGGCCAGCGTGAGCGTGGCAAACGCGGTCGCGTGGATAGCGGGACGAGTCAGATTGGCCACAACGGCGCTGGCGGGACCAGCCGTGCCGCCGACCAGCAGCATGCCTGCACCGATCAGCGCAAGCTGCGCCGTACCGGCCGGCAGCCGGAACGCCACAGCCAGCAGCACGCAGCAGGTGACGCTGTAGCCGATGGCCATCAGCCACTTGCGCGACGGGGAATGACGGGCGACCCAGTCGGTCAGCGCGCCGCACACCACCATGCCCGCACCGGCGGCCAGGACGAACGCCGCAGCGGTAATGCCTGCACGGTCCGTCGCCATACCGTAGTAGCGCGACAGGAAGCTGGGCATCCACGCGAGCAGTGCGCCCATCACGAGCAGTTGCAGGGCGCTGCCTACGTAGGCGCAAAGGATGGACCGCGCGGAGAACAGGGCCGACAGCAGCGGACGAATGGTCATGCTCTCGCGCTGCACTTCAGGTGCCGCGTCTTCGCCCAATGCGCGGCGCTGTGCCTGCAGGCGCGGCTCCGTGATCAGCGCACGATAGATCACCACGAGTACCAGCCCGAAGATGGCCATGCCGGCGAACGCCCAGCGCCAGCCGAACTGGGCCGACAGCGTGCCGCCTGCAGCCATGCCAAGCACGGAGCCGAACGCGCCGCCAGCGATGAAGGCCGAACTCAGGCTGGCGCGCAGGTGGCGCGGAAACACCGACAGCACCACGGCGATGCCCACGCTGCCGTAGGCCGCTTCGCCGATGCCGACGCACAGGCGGGCGATGAACATTTCGCCGAAGTTGTTGGCCAGCGCGCAGCCTAGCGTCGCCACGCTCCAGAGCGCGGCCATCAGCGTCAGGCTTTTGACGCGGCCCCAGCGGTCGGCAAGGATCGACAGCGGAAACGTCAGCAGGCCGACCATCAGCGCCACGATGCCACCCAGGGCGCCGAGTTCGGTGTCGGAGAGTGCCCATTCCGCTTTCAGCAACGGGAATACTGCGTTGAGCACCTGGCGCGACATGTAGTCCGACAGCAGCAGGCCAAAGCTGAGCGCGAAAACCAGCCATGGATAGAAGCGGGATGCGGCCACGGTTTGCGTGCCGGTCACCATGGCGGGTTGAGTGGAAGAATGTCCAAGCATGAATGCTTCTCCTGAGAATCTTGAACGCCCTTTTGGTCATGCCGGTATCGGGCGGCCCGGGACCGTGACATGGTCTCGGAAGCGACTGGCGAAGTATCGGAGATTGGCGGGTCGCGGTTTGACTATGCGGGACAACCTGTTTGCATCTCGGGACAGTCGGGGAAAACGCGTAGAGCGCGAGCGGCGGCGGTCTGAGGCGTGCGGAAAGAGCCATGGCGCCAAGGTCGCGAAGCGTTAGGCGACCCGGTGTTTCCCCATATTAGGCAGAGGAAAGGCACATGGCAGGCAAACGGCGGCGACTGGGATTGGGTAGGAACGGCGCGTCGTTTGCGCCGCGGCAGATCCCGTTGTTGCAGTAGAAATTGAAAATGTGGCAGCGACGCACTAAGGTCGTATCGGGAACATCACTCGGTCCGGTCCGGACGAAGGTGGCGCCATGAAACGCATCGTGCTGGCAGTGTTTGCCGTCGTCCTGCTGCTCCTGCAGGGCGGGTGTACATACTATGGCGTTCCCGCTCCAGGGACGCCGGCGAGTTTCGATCGTTCCTTCGATGCCGCGGCGGGCGCCATGCGCGATGAAGGCGTGGCCGTCAGCGTGCAGGACTACGCGAGCGGCTCCATCGCGGGGAACTACGGCAACACGGTCGTCCGCGCCAGTGTGCAGCGGCAGGCCGACGGCTCGGTGCGGGTGCAGTTCGATGCGAGCGATTCGCGCGATCCTAACCTGCTGGGCCGTATCTCGAATCGCTACGATCGGCGCATGGGACGCTGACGCCAGCGGACGCGCCCGGGCTGACCCAATGAAAAAGGGGTGCCAGCAAGCGCTGGCACCCCTTCAGGGCCGGTTGGCGGGTTTGAGCTTGCGCTGTTTGCGCTGATTACTCCGGCAGACCCGCGCCAACAATGTTGAAGCCGGCGTCGACGTAGGTAATCTCGCCGGTCACGCCGCTGGCGAGGTCGGACAGCAGGAAGGCCGCGACATTGCCGACTTCCTCGATGGTCACGTTGCGACGCAGCGGGGCCGAGTTTTCGAAGGCATTGAGCAGCTTGCCGAAGTCCTTGATGCCGGACGCAGCCAGGGTCTTGATCGGGCCGGCCGAAATGCCGTTCGCGCGGATGCCGCGCGGGCCGACCGACGCCGCCAGGTAGCGCACGCTCGCCTCAAGCGCGGCCTTGGCCAGGCCCATGGTGTTGTAGTTCGGGACCACGCGCTCGGCGCCGAGATAGGTCAGCGTCAGCAGCGAAGCCTTGTCCGACAGCATCGGCAGCGCGGCCTTGGCCAGCGCCGGGAAGCTGTATGCGGAGATGTCATGGGCAATGCGGAAGCCTTCGCGCGACAGGCCTTCCAGGAAATCGCCGGCAATGGCTTCGCGCGGGGCGAAACCGATCGAGTGCACCAGGCCGTCGAGCTTTTCCCAGCGCTTGCCGAGACCGTCGAAGGTTGCGGCGATCTGCTCGTCGCTGCCGACGTCGCATTCGAAGACGAGATCGGTGCCGAATTCCTTGGCAAAGTCGCTGATCCGGTCCTTGAACCGTTCGCCGACGTAGGTGAAGGCGAGTTCGGCGCCTTCGCGTTTGCAGGCCGATGCGATGCCATAGGCGATCGAACGGTTCGATAGCAAGCCGGTGATGAGGATCCGCTTACCTGCCAGAAATCCCATAAGTTCTCCAAGGTGTTGTATCGGGCACGCTTCCTGCTGCGGCCACGCGGCCGTGGGCATGCCCCGGTGTCCGACGGCCACTTTATTGCGCCGTGTAGAGGGAATGTCCGGATGGCTGGAGCCTACCCGGACGCATGTAAAATTGTCTCACAACTTGGCCCGGCTGCAGAACGCCGGACCTCAGCGTCATATTGGAGGAATCCAGCGGGATGCCTATACAAGCACGTTGGCCGCTTCAGGCGGCATGGCAGTGCTTCCGTCGAGACACGGTACTGCGGTTTGGGCTGGCGCTGGCGCTCGCTGCGGGCATTCCCGCAACGGCGAATGCGGCGCATGGCTTTGCCTTGCACGGGAATCTCAAGTACCCGGCCGATTTCAAGTATTTCGATTACGTGAATCCGGACGCTCCGGTCGGCGGCACGCTGGTGCTGGCCAACCCGGACCGCCGCACGAGCTTCGACAAGTTCAATCCGTTCACGCTGAAGGGTACCGCCGCGCCCGGCCTGAACGCCTTGATGTTCGAGTCGCTGCTGATCAGCAGCGCCGACGAAACCGCGAGCGCCTACGGGCTGCTGGCTGACGATGTCACGGTGGCGCCGGACGAGCTTTCAGTCGTCTTCCATATCCGCCCCGAAGCGCGCTTCGCCAACGGCGACCCGGTCCTCGCATCGGACGTGAAATATTCCTACGACATGCTGATGAGCAAGGCGTCCAGCCCGGGCTACCGCAGCATGTGCATGGACGTGAAGTCGGTCGTGGTCACGGGGGAACGCAGCGTGCGCTTTGATTTCAAGCAACGCAACCGCGAACTGCCGCTGATCGTCGGCTCGTTGCCGGTGTTCTCGAAGAAATGGACCCAGGCCGTGCCCTTCGAGAAGCTGACGTTCGAAGAACCGGTGACCAGCGGCCCGTACATCATCGATCGCTATGACGCGGGCCGCGGCATCATCTTCAAGCGTGATCCGAACTACTGGGGCAAGAAGCTGGCCGTGCGGCGCGGCACCTTCAATTTCGACCGCGTCATCTACCGGCTCTACAAGGACGAAACCGCCAAGCTCGAAGCGTTCAAGGCGGGCGAGTTCGATGCGATCGTCGAGTACCGTGCCAAGAACTGGGCCAAGAGCTACCAGGGCACGAAGTTCACCAAGGGCGAGCTGATCAAGACGGAGTTCCCGCACCGCAACGGCGCGGGCATGCAGGGTTTTGTCATGAACATGCGCAAGCCCATCTTCAAGGACGTGCGCGTCAGGCAGGCGCTGATCCTCGCGCTGGATTTCGAATGGCTCAACCGCCAGCTTTTCTATGGCGCATACAAGCGCCTGGACAGCTGGTTCTCCAATAGCGAACTGGCGGCCAGCGCCACGTTCGACGGCAAGCCGGGGCCGAGCGAACTGAAATTGCTGGAGCCGATGCACGCAAAGCTGGCGCCCGAAGTCTTCGGCCCCGACGTCGTGCAGCCGTCCACGAACCCCCCGCGAACGCTGCGCGACAACCTGCGCGAAGCACGCCGCCTGCTGGCGCAGGCCGGCTGGACCTATACCGATGATGCACTGCGCAACGCCAAGGGCGAACCGATGGTGTTCGAGTTCCTCGATGATGGCGGCGCGATGAGCCGCGTGATTACCACCTATGTCCGAAATCTCGAGAAGCTCGGCATCCAGGTGAACCAGCGCACCACCGACTACGCGCTGTACCAGAAGCGGCTCGAAGATTTCGATTTCGACATGGTGTCGATCCGTTTCCCCGATTCGCAGAGCCCCGGCAACGAACTGCGCGACCGGTTTTCCAGCGAAGCGGCCGACACGCCGGGCTCGGACAACCTGTTCGGGCTGAAGTCGCCGCAGGTGGACCAGCTTGTCGATAACGTGCTGCATGCCAACACGCGTGAAGAACTCGTCACCGCGGGCAGGGCACTGGACCGCGTGCTGATGCATGGGTACTACATCGTGCCAAACTGGTACAGTGCGTCGCATCGGGTCGCGTATCGCAAGGAGCTGGGCTATCCCAAGGACCGGCTGCCTTATTACTACACTGCCGAAGGCTGGATTCTGAGCAACTGGTGGCGCACCGACGTGCAACCGAAGGCTCGCTGAGCAAAAGGAACGGCCGATGCTTGCCTATCTGTTCAAGCGCATTTTGCTGATGATCCCGACGCTGATCGGCGTCATCACGCTGACCTTTGTCGTCATCCAGTTCGTGCCGGGTGGCCCCGTCGAGCAGATGATGCTGGAACTGAAGGGGCGTGGCGGCGGCAGCGGCGAGGCGAGTGGCGGCGGTGCCGAGTACCGTGGCCGGCGCGGGGTCGATCCCGAGAAGATCAAGGAAATCCAGGCGCTGTACGGTTTCGACAAGCCGCCGCTCGAACGCTACTTCCTGATGCTCAAGCGCTTTGCGCGGTTCGATCTCGGCCAGAGCTACTTCCAGCACCGCAGTGTGTGGGAGTTGGTGAAGTCCAAGCTGCCGGTTTCGGTCAGCCTGGGGCTATGGACGTTCTTCCTGACTTACCTGATATCGGTGCCGCTCGGTATTTCGAAGGCGATCCGGGCGGGTAGCCGCTTCGACGTGGTGACCAGCATGATCGTGCTGGTCGGCTACGCGATTCCGGGTTTCGTGCTGGGCGTGCTGCTGCTCGTGCTGTTCGGCGGCGGCACCTTCGTTCAGTGGTTCCCGCTGCGCGGCCTGACTTCCGACAACTGGGACCAGCTCTCGCTGATGGGCAAGGTCATGGATTACCTGTGGCACTTGGTGCTGCCGATCACCGCATCGGTGGTGGGCAGCTTTGCCGTGGTGACCATGCTGACCAAGAACGCGTTCCTGGACGAGATCCGCCGGCAGTATGTACTGACGGCAAGGGCCAAGGGTTTGTCGGAGCGCCGCGTGCTGTGGAAGCATGTGTTCCGCAATGCGCTGATCCCGCTCGTGACGGGGTTTCCGGCTGCGTTCATCGGCGCGTTCTTCACGGGCTCGCTGCTGATCGAAACGCTCTTCTCGCTTGATGGCCTCGGGCTGTTGTCCTATGAAGCGGTATTGCGGCGCGACTATCCCGTCGTGCTCGGCACGCTCTACCTGTTTACGCTGATCGGCCTGGTGACCCGGCTGATTTCCGACGTTTGCTACGTGCTGGTCGACCCGCGCATCCACTTCGAGGCCCTGCACAAATGAAAGTCCTCTCGCAATCGGTGCCGAACGGCCTGCCGCATTCGCCGTCCCCGCGCCAGCGGGCCTGGCAGCGTTTCCGGCGCAATCGCCTGGGCTACTGGAGCCTGATCCTGTTCGTCGCGATCTTCGTGCTCAGCCTGTGCGCGGAAGTCCTGTCGAGCAATCGCCCGCTGGTGGTGCGGTACAAGGACGCGTGGTATTTCCCGATCGTCAAGGTCTATCCGGAAACCGCGTTCGACGGTGATTTCGCCACGCCGGCCGATTACCTGGATCCGTACATCCGCGACCGCATCACCACCAACGGCAATTTCGCGGTATTCCCGCTGAACCACTATTCGTACGATTCGCTCAATTACTTCGCCAAGGAACCCAATCCGGCGCCGCCGTCGGCCGAGAACTGGCTTGGCACCGACGATCGCGGCCGCGACGTGCTGGCGCGCCTGCTCTATGGCTTCCGCGTGTCGGTGCTCTTCGGGCTTGCGCTCACGCTGATCGGCGTGCTGATCGGTACGCTGACTGGGGCGCTGATGGGCTTCTTCGGCGGGCGCTTCGACCTGTTCTCTCAGCGGGCCATCGAGATCTGGAGTTCCATGCCGGAGCTGTACCTGCTGATCATCTTTGCGTCGATCTTCGAGCCGAGCCTGGCGCTGCTGATCATCCTGCTGTCGTTGTTCGGCTGGATGGGCCTGTCGGACTACGTGCGCGCGGAGTTCTACCGCAATCGTTCGCTCGACTATGTGAAGGCGGCGCGGGCGCTTGGTCTGTCCAATGTGCAGATCATGTGGCGCCATATCCTGCCCAACAGCCTGACTCCGGTGATCACGTTCCTGCCGTTCCGCATGAGTGCTGCGATCCTTGCGCTGACCAGCCTGGACTTTCTGGGCCTGGGCGTGCCGCCGACTACGCCGAGCCTTGGCGAGCTGCTCGCGCAGGGCAAGGGCAACCTCGATGCCTGGTGGATCTCGCTGTCGACCTTCACGGTACTCGTGGTCACCTTGCTGTTGCTGACGTTCATGGGTGACGCGTTGCGCGATGCGTTCGATACGCGCCTGGGCCTGGCTGCGCTGCGCGGCCGCGTGGCGCCGAAGGTGCCGGCCGGCGCGCCGGCAGGGGTGACGCCATGAACGTGGTACCGAAGCTGCGGGAAGCGGAGGCCATGCCGCTCGAGCCGACGCCGTCCCCGGCGCCGGGCAGTACGCTGATCTGCGTGGACAAGCTGTCGGTGACGTTTGGTCACGGCGACGACGCTACCCGCGCCGTGCGCGAGGTCAGCTTCGACCTGCGTGCCGGCGAGCGCTATGCGCTGGTGGGTGAGTCGGGCTCCGGCAAGACGGTCACCGCGCTTGCCATGTTGCGGCTCGTCGAGGACGCTGCCTACCAGGGTGCGATCCGGTTCGAGGGCCGCAACCTGCTCGACGTATCGGACCGTGACATGCGCGCCATCCGCGGTGCGGAGATCGCCATGATCTTCCAGGAGCCGATGACCGCGCTGAACCCGCTGTATACGATCGGCAACCAGATTGTCGAGACGCTGGCGCTCCACGAAGGGCTCGACCGGCGCGCTGCGCGCGAACGCGCGATTGCACTGCTGGAACGCACCGGCATCAGCGATGCGGCACACCGCTTCGACAGTTTCCCGCACCAGCTTTCCGGCGGGCAGCGCCAGCGCGCGATGATCGCCATGGCGCTCGCCTGCCGCCCGAAGCTGCTGCTCGCGGACGAGCCGACCACGGCGCTCGACGTCACCATTCGCGCGCAGATCGTGGACCTGTTGCGTGATCTCCAGGCCGAGTTCGGCATGGCGGTGATGCTGATCACCCATGACCTGAACCTCGTGCGTTCGTTCGCACAGCGTGTCGGTGTCATGGAGAAGGGCGTGCTGGTCGAGACCGGCGAGACCGCGCAGGTGTTCGCCTCGCCGCAGCATCCCTACACGCGCAAGCTGATCGACAGTCGCCCGCGGCGCGAGGTGCTGCCGCTCGTGCCACTGGCGCCGACGCTGCTGGAGGCGCGCGGCCTGTGCGTCAACTACGCGCGCAAGCGCAAGGGCATCGCCGGCTGGTTCGGCAAGGACCAGTTCGCTGCGGTGAAGGACGTCGATTTTCAGCTGCGCGAAGGCGAAACCATCGGCATCGTCGGGGAATCTGGCTCCGGCAAGACCACGCTGGCCCATACCGTGCTGGCGCTGCAGCGCAAGAGCGCGGGCACGATCCATTTCCTGGGCCGCAGCTTCGACGACGCCACGAGCAAGGACCGCTGCAAGTTGCGCGCGCGCATGCAGGTGGTGTTCCAGGATCCGTTCGGGTCGCTGTCGCCGCGCATGACGATCGAGCAGATCGTCGGGGAAGGGCTGGCGTTGCACCAGCCGGGCCTGAAGCGCGAGACCACGCGCGAGCGGGTTATCGAAGCGCTGCGCGAGGTCGGACTGGACCGGACTGCACTCGGCCGCTATCCGCACGAATTCTCGGGCGGACAACGCCAGCGCATCGCGATCGCGCGGGTGCTCATCCTCAAGCCGCAGATCCTGGTGCTCGACGAGCCCACATCGGCGCTCGATGTCTCGATCCAGCAGCAGGTGCTGGGTCTCCTTTCCCAGTTGCAGCACAAATACAACCTCAGCTATCTGTTCATCAGCCACGATCTTGCGGTCATCCGGGCGATGGCCCACCGGGTCATCGTCATGAAGGCCGGCGAGGTGGTGGAGGCAGGGGAGACCGAGGCCGTTCTCGGTGCGCCGCAACATCCCTATACGCGCAAGCTGATGGCTGCTGCCCAGATTGGTGCAGCCTGACTCCATTGCCGTGCAGCAAGACACCGCCTCCCGGCGGTGTCACGCATTTGTGATGAAAAAAACGACAATCCAGATGCGAAAAATGAAGTAGGTCATTGATTGCAAAGCGCTTTCTGTCAAATTTGTAACGAACTTTGACAGGCGGGTGACAAGCCTATACCATCCCGCGAGGACTATTTTTCGGGGTGGTCGCTCGTCCGCTTTGCGGCGAGACCTGCACGGTTTTTGTGCCCATATGACCGGCGCGCTTCTTGCGTTCGGTTCATCCCCGCAATGATTCAGGCATCACCATCCGCGCCGCGGTATTCGTCCGGCGTGATGGGGATGATTCGAACGATTCATCAGGAGAACCAATGCAGCGATCGGTACTTCATTCCCTGGCACGCGTTGCCGCAGGGATTGCCATTGCCTGCGGTGCGACTGTGTCGAATGGAGTGCTGGCGGATACGGTCTTCAAGGATCCCGATGCCCGCATCGACGCTTCGGCCCAACTGGGCGCGGACACGCATGCGGAAGGCAAGCGTGGCTTGCTGTCGTCGGTCGTGACTTCCACCAGCAATGTCGCCAGCAAGGCTGGTGACCTGGTCATGAACGCGCTTGGCCTGATCGGCGTGCGTTACCGCTTCGGCGGCAACAGCCCCGAATCCGGCCTGGACTGCAGCGGCTTTGTCCGCTACGTGTTCCATGACACCTTCGGCTTCATGCTGCCGCGCCGTTCCGTCGAAATCAGCCAGGTCGGCACCAACGTGGCCGCCAGCGACCTTCGCCCCGGCGATCTGGTGTTTTTCAACACCATGCGCCAGACGTTTTCGCACGTCGGCATCTATATCGGCGACAACAAGTTCGTGCATGCCCCGTCCACGGGCAGCAAGATCCGTGTCGACGACATGCGCGCCGCCTATTGGGTGACGCGCTACAACGGCGCACGCCGCATCGACGACAACCAGTCGTCGAGCCGCGGCGACAGCCTCGGCAACATGGTCGAGACGCTCAAGCGATTCGACCCGAACGCGAGCACGCGCACGCTGTACGGCGGCTGATCGTCAGCCATGCGCCAAAACAAAAGGACTGCCCCGGCAGTCCTTTTGTTTTGTGCGGCAGTCCGGCTATTGCGCCGCCACGGTACCGGCCGGCCGCAGCCGGGCCTGTTCCAGCTTCTGGCGCAAGGTCGCCATCATCGCCGCCGTGGCCTGTTCTCCTGCCAGTACGGCGCGGTTGCGGGCGTTGAAATCGCCGCTGCCCATGTCCGGCAGTTCAGGGCGGATCACCACGTCCGCACGCGCGAGTGCCATCTTGTTGATCGACTGGCCCATGATGGTCGTGGTCTGCAGCAACACGCCGCTCTGGCCGCCATTCTTCTGGCTGGACGGGTCTGCCGAGATGTTGACGGCGATGACGAAATCGGCCCCCATGCTGCGCGCCGAATCGACCGGCACGGGCTCGACCAGACCGCCATCTACATAATCGCGGCCCTGGATGGAAACCGGCTGGAACACGCCTGGCACGCTGCTGGACGCGCGCACGGCCTGGCCCGTATTGCCGCGCCGGAAGAGGATGCGCTCACCGGTCTTGAGGTCGGTTGCCACAATGCCCAGCGGCAGCTTCATCGCCTCGATCGGGCGGTTCGAAACCAGCCGGTTCACGTAGTTCTGCAGGGCCTCCCCCTTGAGCCAGCCGCCAAAGCGGGTGCCGAAGGGGAGGGCCCAGTCGGCGATGGCGGCTTCATCCATGGTCAGGGCGAGCTTGTTGAGCTCGAAGCCGCTCATGCCGGTGGCATAGAGTGCTGCGACCACCGAGCCCGCACTGGTGCCCGTGACCAGGTCCGGGTGGATGCCTTGTGCTTCGAGCGCCTTGATCACGCCGATATGGGCAAAGCCACGCGCGGCGCCACCGCCGAGCGCCAGGCCGATCTTGATGGGTCGTGGCGCTGGCTGTGTGGCCACCGGATTAGCGGGCTCAACCGGTGTGGAAGGGCGCGGGCCGAACGAGCACGCGGAGAGCAAGGCGACTGCGGAGGCGCCGAGAAAATGACGTCGTTGCATGAATCGGGTGCCAGTGGATAAGCAGAGGCAGGCGGAATCGGAAATGTGACTTGGCCGGCTCAGTGATGGGGAATTCTTGCACTGGCCGTTCTTGTGACCGCCCGAAGCATAAATGATTCCGTCCGGGAGGGTGGCGGGTCGGCTGGCGAGCATCCTGGCGGGCGTGGGCCAGCGGGTTCGCTTGCTATAATGCAGCACCGACATATTCCAGCCTGCGCGCGTCCGCGCGGGCTTTTTTGTTTGTTCCCCGACCGCCATGACCCAACGCGTCCGCACCCGTTTCGCGCCGAGCCCGACCGGCTTTATCCACCTCGGCAATATTCGATCCGCGCTTTATCCGTGGGCGTTCGCCCGCCGGATGAAGGGCGATTTCGTGCTGCGCATCGAAGATACCGATGTCGAGCGTTCCTCGCAGGAAGCCGTCGACGTGATCCTCGAAGGCATGGCGTGGCTCGGCCTGGATATCGACGAAGGCCCGTTCTACCAGATGCAGCGCATGGACCGCTACCGCGAGGTGCTGGCCCAGATGGTCGACAGCGGCCTGGCCTACCCGTGCTATATGAGCACGGAAGAACTGGACGCGCTGCGCGAAGCCCAGCGCGAGCGCGGCGAAAAGCCGCGCTACAACGGTTTCTGGCGCCCCGAGCCGGGCAAGGTCTTGCCGCAGCCGCCGGCCGGCGTGAAGCCGGTGCTGCGTTTCCGCAATCCGCTTGACGGCAGCGTAGTCTGGGACGACGCGGTCAAGGGCCGTATCGAGATCTCGAACGAGGAGTTGGACGACCTCGTCATTGCGCGGCCGGACGGCACGCCCACCTACAACTTCTGCGTGGTGGTCGACGATCTCGACATGAAGATCACGCACGTGATCCGTGGTGACGACCACGTCAACAATACGCCGCGTCAGATCAATATCATCCGCGCGCTTGGCGGCACACAGCCCGTCTACGCGCACTTGCCCACGGTGCTCAACGAGAGCGGCGAGAAGATGAGCAAGCGTCATGGCGCCATGAGCGTGACTGGCTATCGCGATGAAGGCTATCTGCCGGAAGCCGTGGTGAACTACCTGGCCCGCCTGGGCTGGGCGCATGGCGACGCGGAAATCTTCAGCCGCGAGCAGTTTGTGGAGTGGTTCGACCTCGAACACCTGGGCAAGTCGCCGGCGCAGTACAACCCGGAAAAGCTGGCCTGGCTGAACAACCACTACATCAAGGTGGGCGACAATGCGCGCCTGGCCGAGCTGACGCGTCCATTCATCGAGGCGCTCGGCGGCAAGGTGGAGGGTGCGGACCTGGTTGGGGTGATCGCACTCGTCAAGGACCGGGCTAATACGCTCAAGGACGTTGCGCAGACGGCGCTGCTGTTCTACCGCGGCGAGCCACAGGCTGATGCTGCCCTGAAGGCCGAGCACCTGACGCCGGAAATCCAGCCGGCACTGAAGGCGCTGGCGACTCAACTGGGCGCCTTGCCCGAATGGAAGCGCGAAGCCATCAGCGCTACGTTCAAGGCGGTGCTTGCGGAGTTTGGGCTGAAGATGCCCAAGCTGGCCATGCCAGTGCGCCTGCTGGTCGCTGGCCAGTTGCAGACGCCGAGCATCGACGCGGTGCTCGAGCTGTTCGGCCGGGAAGCTGTGCTGCGCCGTATCGGCGCGGGCGTCGAAGCGTAAAAAGCTGCGAAAAACTCCTGGCAGGGGCTTGCGCTCCGGCCCGGAGTTCGCCATAATCTCGTTCTCCCTGCAGCGCGGTCAGTGATCAAGCGGGCGGTCTGGAAAAGATCTTGCGTCGTGAGGCTGAAAACTGCGAAAAGCAGGCAAGAAAAAGACAGATTGGGTGCTTGCAAAAAATCGAGGTTGATATATAATCTCGGCTTCGCTTGAAACGGTGGATTAATGCCGACTCAGGCGAATGAGCAGAAAGTAGTAAATGGCAGTACCATGGGGCTATAGCTCAGCTGGGAGAGCGCTTGCATGGCATGCAAGAGGTCAGCGGTTCGATCCCGCTTAGCTCCACCAAGATTTTCGGGATTATCTGCAGTTTGGATGTTCCCAGACGGAACAAGTCGAAAGACAAGTTTCTGTCCCCTTCGTCTAGAGGCCTAGGACATCACCCTTTCACGGTGAGTACAGGGGTTCGAATCCCCTAGGGGACGCCATAACAACGGGCGTAATCAAATGCCTGAATATGCTGCGTCGAGCGAAGCTCGAGGTAGCAGCCGACTAAGGAGTGGTAGTTCAGTCGGTTAGAATACCGGCCTGTCACGCCGGGGGTCGCGGGTTCGAGTCCCGTCCACTCCGCCAAAACTAAACCCACATGGTTAATGCCATGTGGGTTTTTTCTTATAAGTGAGAGGATTATCTGATAATCACCGTAATGGCAAATAACTGTTGCGGTTTATATCGAAGCTGTATATAATCCTTTTATTCGCTGAACGCGGTGTTAATACCGAAGACGGTGAAATGCAGTAGCGAAGTAAATGCCGTAATACGGGGCTATAGCTCAGCTGGGAGAGCGCTTGCATGGCATGCAAGAGGTCAGCGGTTCGATCCCGCTTAGCTCCACCAGAATTCAGGAAGCATCGCAGTAAAAAAAGATGCTTCCAAAGCGCAGAGAAGTTTGTTAGAATACCGGACTAATCAGCGCGAGACGGAACGTGTTGAGAGACAAGTTTCTGTCCCCTTCGTCTAGAGGCCTAGGACATCACCCTTTCACGGTGAGTACAGGGGTTCGAATCCCCTAGGGGACGCCATAACATCGGGCGTAATCAAATGCCTGAATATGCTGCGTCGAGCGAAGCTCGAGGTAGCAGCCGACTAAGGAGTGGTAGTTCAGTCGGTTAGAATACCGGCCTGTCACGCCGGGGGTCGCGGGTTCGAGTCCCGTCCACTCCGCCAAAACTAAACCCACATGGTTAATGCCATGTGGGTTTTTTCTTTTGTACTTGGCTCAATATCAAATACCGGATCAGTGCCAATAGCGCGGGCCATTCACTCTCCATCCGGGCAGAGAGCCAATACCCGCCCAATAATGCTCAGTGCCGTTCCGCTGCACTGATACGCATGAAATACCGAACCAGGAAAAAGCCGGCCACTGCCAGGCTCGCGCTGTTGGCGATCCAGAAGCCGGAGGCGCCGCGCGTGAACGGGGGCAGGGTATCGATCAGCCCGAATCCCAGCACATACCCCCCACCAATTCCGATGCCCCACAACGAACCGGCGTAAATCAGCGTCGGAATCAGCGCAATTTTGTAGGCGCGCAGGATAAAGGCTGTCATGACCTGGACGGCATCAAAAGCCTGATAGAAGGCGATAAACAGCACCAGTGGCAGTGCCGCGGCCACGACAGCACCATCCTTCGTATAAGCGTGCAGCACAGTCTCCCTCAGCAGCCATAGCAGGCAGCCGGTCAACATGGCCAAGGCTGCTGCCAGGCAGATGCCGCGCCACGCGAGGCGGCTGGCGCCAGCCATGTCGCGCGCGCCAATCGACTGGGCAACCAGCGTCGAGGTGGCGATGGCCAGCGAAAGTGGCAGCATGTAGGCCACGGCACCCAGGTTGGCGATGATCTGGTGTCCGGCAAGCATGACGGTGCCCATGCGCGTGATGAAAATGGACATCAGCGTGAACGATGTGATCTCGATCAGGTAAGTCAGCCCCATCGGCACGCCCAGCCGCAACAGTGCCCGCAACTGTGTGGCCACGGGCCAGCTCCAGGCCGAGAAAATCTTCAGGGACCGATAGACCGCGCTGTAGCGCAGGATCAGTAGCCCCGCGATGCACCAGGTCCAGCTGATCAGTGTCGAAGCGAGCGCGCAGCCGGGGCCGCCCATGGCCGGCACGCCGAAGCCACCGTTGATAAACCACGCATTGAGCGGCACCTTCAGGGCCAGGCCGACGATCTGCAGCATTGTCACCATGACCGGGCGCGACAGCGCATTGTTGAGCGCCGAATAGATGCGAAAGCCCAGCGCGGCGGGCAGGCCGAACGCGCCGATATGCAGATACTGGCTCGCCTTGCCGACCAATTCCGGTGGCGCCTTGGCGAAGGCAAGCAGCGGTTCCGGGAAGGCGAGCAGCAGGACGCCAGGGACGGATAGCGCCAACCCGAGCCACGCGGCTTGCCGGACTTCGCTGCCGATCTCGTCGCTGCGTCCCGCGCCATATAGCTGGCCGGCAATCGGCGCTAGCGCCTGCAGGACGCCCATCAGGCTGATGTAGACGGTGATATAGATCGAGCCGCCGAGGCCGACCGCTGCGAGGTCGCTGGCCGACGCGCGACCGGCCATGACCGTGTCCATGACGCCGAACGCTATAACGGCTAGCTGGCCAACCAAAACTGGTGCGGCAAGATGGGCGATGCGCCGCAGATCGTGGAGCAGGTTCATGCCGGATTCATACGAGCGCGAGAGAGCGCATAGGTCAGCCGGCAGCGGCGGCGCGGCCGCCAGCCATGCCGCCGACAGGAGGGTTCAGGGTTACTGGGGCAGACGGCGCCGCGGCAGTTCAGGGCGTGTGTGCGTGGCGTGCGAAGTATCGACCAGGCGATACATCCGGAAACGTTCGTCACGGTCGGCCGGGCGACGGCCTTCCCAGATCAGCCGCCATTCGAAATGCGAGATCTTGCTCGGCTCGCCGTAATCGGCGCTGTCGTGCCGCAGCAGGATGTCGCAGCCATCCTCGGGGCCACCGAAGCGGAAATGTCCAAAGTAGGCGAACGAAGCGAGCTGCGCATTGCCCATGCGGATCGGCTGCACGCATTCATAGGTCGACGGCAGCGCCATGGACGCGGCTTCGACGACATCACGGTAAGTCTTGCCGTAATTGATCGACGGCAGCCACAGCGTCATGGCCATGACCCACATCAGCGTGGTGCCGGCTGCGGAAATCACGACGGGGCGCCAGATCTGCTTGGGCGCGCGCGACAGGCGCCAGCGTACCACCAGCACCCACGCCACCGTCGCGAGCAGCGCGAAGATGACCGCGGAAAGCGTGAAGTGGTGCTGGAAGCCGGGCAACTGCCGGAACACGTTGCGGGCGATGCGCGGCGGCCATCCTGTCGTCTTGGCGATCCACAGGAACCACACCGTGCCGCCGAAGATGGTGAAGAACAGCAGGGCGAACCAGTCGATCGCGTTGATCACGCCGCGCGCGAGCGTCGGCAGCGCAAAGGCACCGAGAATCGCCATCGGCGGCAGCAGCAGGATGAATTGCACGTCGCTGGCGTTGGTCTGCAGGAACAGCAACACCAGTGTCGGCAACAACAGTGCGAGCGGCAGCGCCACATGCGGGGCGCGGCGCATGCCGGCCCAGGCAACCCAGGCCCAGCCTGCGATCGGCCAGACCGGCCACGCATACAGGAACAAGTTGCGCATGTTGAAGCCGAAGGTCTGCATGTTCGGCGCGCCGTAGCTGCGGCGGTCATAGCGTGCCCACTCGCGGATGTAGCTCACCGCTTCAGTCCGGTCTGCCACGCTGAAATAGGCAGCCGCTAACCACGCCGCGACGATCACGAGCGCCATGGGCAGGCCAATCGCGGCCAGGCGCCGCCAGGAGAGCTGAGCGCAGATCGCCGCGCAGACCGCGCCCGCAAGCAGCAAGGCCAGCGGCAGGATGGGGCCGCTGGCGAGCGTCAGGGCCCCGAGGCCAATGCCGAACAACAGGCTGCCCTGCACGGGCTTGTCCAGGCTGCGGACCAGCGCGTACAGGATCATCGCGATCAGCGCGACCTGGCCGACCTGGGCGGTCGTTTCATGGCCGCGGACAGCCAGGCCGACACAGGCCAGGAACACGAGCAGCGCACCGTCGGCGAGCGTGCGGCCATAGTCGCGCGCGCTCGGTTGTCCGCCGAAGGCATAAGCAAAGGGCTGGACCTCGTCGCGGCGTCCGAGCAGGTAAGTCGTGTACCAGATAAAGGCGCAGGTGGCGAAGAAGCACAGCGCCGTGGCCAGGCGCGACGCATCGGGGGCGCCGAGCCAGCCGCCGAACAAGCGGATCATTGCGGCACCGATCCAGAACACCAGCGGCCCGTCTTCGGTGAACGGGCGCCCGGCGATGTTCGGCATCAGCCAGTCATGCACGCCGCCCGTTGCAAGCTGCCACATCACGCCGAACCCGGCCGCATCCTCGTTCTTCCATGGGTCGCGGTCGAACAGGCCGGTCAGCCCGTAGATGAGACAGATGGCCAGCAGCAGGACGCGGGGCAGCGCACCGGTTGCGGCGGCAGTCAACTGGACGGGGGAAGTCTTGGCTTCACGCATCGGCGGGTCGGGTCAGCAATGCGGCGCGAGCCGCTGCCGCAAGCGAAACGGCGGCGCTATTGTCATGACAGAGGGTAAAAATGCAAAGAGGCAGCCGCGGCTGCCTCTTTTGCGGGTTTGCACGGTACCGGAACATCCGTCCCCAGGCACCACGCAAACGGAAGTTCGCCGGAGCGATTACTTCGCAACCTTGCCCAGCTTGCTGCCGAACTTCTGGCGGAACTTCTCGACGCGGCCGGCCGTGTCCATGATCTTCTGGGTGCCGGTGTAGAACGGGTGCGATTCCGACGAGACTTCGATCTTGGCCAGCGGGTATTCCTTGCCGTCCTTCACGATCGTGTCTTTGGTCTGGATGGTCGAACGCGTAATGAAGCTGAAGTCGCAGGACATGTCCTGGAACACGACTTCGCGGTAATTCGGGTGGATGCCTTCTTTCATGGTGATTCCTTACTGGTTGGGTAGCCAGTCCGCTGCGCGCTGCCGGCACAATGCCGCGGCGGCCAACGAACCACTTGCCGATTACGGGCAAACCGGAATTATGGCAGAAAAACAATGGCTTGGGGAAGCGCAACCACAATTCGCGGCCGACCGTCTCCTGCTCGTCGGCGCTGGCTATGCGGAAGTTCCAGCCGGGTCCTGCCGGAAGAACGTTGCGAGGCATTGGTACACCACCGGCCAGTGGCGCTTCAGGCCCACGGGCTCGACAAAAAATGCTTCGGCCGTCACTGCAAAGAACTCGCTCGGTGCCTCGCAGCCGTACGGGTCGATCAGCCGCAAGGCGGCGGGCAAGCGCTCGGGGTGTTCCCAGGCTTCGACCGGATGCCGGTCCCAGGTCTCCGCGAAACGGTCGTATTCAGTCAGGAATGTCTCGGCCCACGCTTCGGCATCGACGCCAGGGTGCAACACCCGCGAGAACGGCGGCACGCCGTCCGGCTCGCCGTCGAGCATGTCGAGCTTGTGGGCGAATTCATGGATGACAACGTTGTACGTGTCTGCGGGAACGTCGTGCTCGGTATCGAGCCCCCCGCCTGGGGATTCGACGTCGGGCCAGGACAGGATGACCGGGCCGTGTTCCCAGGCTTCGCCGCTCGCCTCTTCGACGATGCCATGCACGAGACCGATCTCGTCTTCCACCGTACGCCGGATGATGAATTCGCCCGGGTACAGCACGATGCCATGCCAGCCGCGATACCACTCGATGCCAAGCCGGAGGATGGGAACGCATGCCTGCACGGCGACACTGACGACCATGTCGTCGCTCAGCGGCAGTTCGTGCGCGGTCGAATATTCCTTTTCGGCGATGAAGAGCGTGGCGAGTTCACGCAGCGCACGCCGATCATCTTCCGGGTAGCGCTGGACGAACGGCAGTGCCGACACGGTGTGGTCCCACAGCGCATCGGGAATCGCGTAGTGCTCCAGCTTGCGGGCTTTCGAGCGGGTGCGCAGGAATTGGGTCAGTTTGCCGAGCATGGTGCTAGGGGGCAACGTTGCCGCGGGCCACACGACAAAAAACAAAAAGGCGTGCCGCGGCACGCCTTTTGTTCGCAGGGCGAAGATGCCGAGGCTTAGCCGCCTCTGCGCATCATATCGAAAAACTCTGCGTTGTTCTTCGTCGCTTTCATCTTGTCCAGGATGAATTCCATCGCCTGCACTTCGTCCATGTCCGAGATGAACTTGCGCAGGATCCAGATCTTCTGGAGGATGTCCGGCTTGATCAGCAGTTCTTCGCGGCGCGTGCTGGACTTGTTCAGGTTGATCGACGGATAGACACGCTTTTCGGCGAGTCGGCGTTCCAGGTGCACTTCCATATTGCCGGTGCCCTTGAACTCTTCGTAGATCACGTCATCCATGCGACTGCCGGTTTCGATTAGCGCGGTGGCGATGATGGTCAGCGAACCGCCTTCTTCCAGGTTACGCGCGGCACCGAAGAAACGCTTCGGGCGTTGCAGCGCGTTGGCGTCGACACCACCGGTCAGCACCTTGCCGGAGGCCGGCACCACGGTGTTGTAGGCGCGGGCCAGACGCGTAATCGAGTCCAGCAGGATCACCACGTCGCGCTTCAGTTCGACCAGGCGCTTGGCCTTCTCGATCACCATTTCGGCCACCTGGACGTGGCGGATGGCCGGTTCGTCGAACGTGGAGGCGACCACTTCGCCGCGCACCGAGCGCTGCATTTCGGTCACTTCTTCCGGGCGCTCGTCGATCAGCAGCACGAACAGGTCGGCTTCCGGATGATTGTTGGCAATGGCGTGCGCAATATGCTGCAGCATCA
Organism: Cupriavidus pinatubonensis; assembly: GCF_019602855.1. GTDB lineage: Bacteria > Pseudomonadota > Gammaproteobacteria > Burkholderiales > Burkholderiaceae > Cupriavidus > Cupriavidus pinatubonensis. The sequence continues at coordinate 2,458,397 of NZ_CP080767.1, read as the reverse complement.
CGGTCTTGCCGGACTTCGGCGAGGCCACTAGCAGTGCGCGCTGGCCGCGGCCAATCGGCGCGATCATGTCGATGATCCGGCCGGTGATGTTTTCTTCCGCCTTGATGTCGCGTTCGAGCTGGAGCGGCCGGTTCGGATGCAGCGGCGTCAGGTTCTCGAACATGATGCGGTTCTTGACCGCTTCCGGCGGATTGCCGTTGACCTTGTCGACCTTGACCAGTGCGAAGTAGCGCTCGCCGTCCTTCGGCGTGCGGACTTCACCTTCGATCGAATCGCCGGTATGCAGGTTGAAGCGGCGGATCTGCGACGGGCTGATATAGATATCGTCCGTGCTGGCCAGGTACGACGTTTCCGGCGAGCGCAGGAAACCGAAGCCGTCTGGCAAAACTTCCAGGGTGCCGTCTCCGTAGATGGTTTCGCCCATCTTGGCGCGCTTCTTCAGGATCGCAAACATGAGTTCCTGTTTGCGCATCCGCTGTGCGTTGTCGATCTCGAGCGTTGCCGCCATTTCGAGAAGCGCAGACACGTGAAGCGATTTGAGTTCTGTCAGGTGCATAGACAAAGGGTACAGAAGGCCCGGACGGGCGAGACCTAGAGGGAAGGGGGAAGAAATGAGCGAACGCTCGGGGAAGTTGTTGGTGGCATCTTAGCACAATCCGACCGGCGCGCCAGGACGTGGCGCACGCACATCGGATCGTGGGAAACCCGGAGCCCGCGTCGTCAGGGCTCCGGCAGGCAATCGCTTACAGGTTGCCGTCGAGGAACGCCGTCAGTTGCGACTTGGACAGTGCGCCGACCTTCTGGGCCGCCACCGCGCCGTTCTTGAACAGGATCAGCGTCGGGATGCCGCGGATGCCAAACTTGGCCGGCACTTGCTGGTTCTCATCGACGTTGATCTTGGCGATCTGCAGCTTGTCGCCATAGTCCTTGGCCACTTCGTCCAGGATCGGGGCGATCATCTTGCACGGGCCGCACCATTCCGCCCAGAAGTCGAGCAGGACCGGCTTGTCGGACTGGAGGACGTCGGCATCGAACGAGGCGTCGCTCACATACTTGATTTGTTCACTCATGGCGGAAAACCTCTGGTTTCGCTCAGTTTGTCAATGGCTGGGAATGGCCGAACCGTTACCTTACACGAGAATCCCCGAATTCGCCTGAGGCACTCCGGCGGGATTCGGCAGGGCCTCGGTCGCCTCTGTTTCGCGGATATGGTACCAGTTTGCGGATTTTCAAGCGCCCGTCTGCAAGGGGCTCAAAACCTTCCGGAAAATCGTCGGCGTGGGGATATTCTGCCTTGAATCCCGCATTTACATGAATGCTTGTTTCAATGATGCCAAGAGATTCCGTCAATCGTAGATGTGATTCATACGGCATATGTCAGAATCGACAGCTGGCGCCGGATTTGCCCGCATATGTGCCTGATGCGCAGGCCGCACGCGTAGAATGGAAGGGCAGCACTTCCTGCGCGCCATGCGCCATCGACAAGGCCATCGACATGACTCCCGATTCCCGCAAGCCCACAGAGCCCGACGCCGGACAGCCGTCCCCGGATGTGGAACACCTGAGCGACGCGCTGGATCACATCAGCAGCGCGGTCGAGACCAACAGCATTGCCAGCGGCGCAGCCAAGGGGCTGGTGTACAGCATCATCGAGACCCTTGGCACGCTGGTCGGCGACCCGGATCTGCCCGAACACGCCCGTTCTGGCTACGAAGGCCTGCTGGAAACCGCTCGCGAAATCCGAGCGCGGATCGAAGGCGGCCCGCACTGAGCCAGCCCGTACCCGACCGCGCAGATCCCGGGCTTTTGTACAGAGCCGCCGCCGACATTTGCGGCGGGGACCATGGGGATTTTGTTGTTTTTGCCATTGCCGTTGTTTTTTCCTTCGTTGTCGTATCCCTTTTCTCCACGCAGGCCGCGTAGCACGCGGCAGGTGCGCCCATGACGCCGCTGCGCTTTCGTCCCGGCCCGGATTTCCTCGACCAGGCAGCTGCGGCTGCCTGGTTTTTCCTTGACCGCTGCGGTGTGTCCGAAGCGGGCGCGCACGTGATCGTTCCCACGGCGGCGCAGATCCCCGGCGTACGCATGGCGCTCGATGCTGCAGCGCGCGCCGCCGGCCAGCCGCGGCTGCTGCCGCGCGTGCTCACGCTCGGCCACTGGCTGCTCGACCTGCCGCCTGAAGGCGCGCCGGTGCGCAGCCATGCCGCGAGGCTGCTGGCCGTGCAGCAGGCCGTGCGCGCGCAGGACTGGCTCAGGCGATCGTTTGGCGCCCAGACGGAATCTGCCGCGTGGGGCCTCGCGCAGACGCTGCTGTCGATCTGCGACGAACTCAATACGCGCTGGCTCGAAGACGTCGCCGTGAGCGACGGCGAAGCCATGGATGGCACTGACCGCGCGGCGCTGCTGCAGGGGGCGCTCGAACGTACCTATGCGCACCTGTCCGAGCGGATGCTGGGCGAGGAGTCGCGCATCGTGCTCGCGTTCTGGCAGGCGCTGTCGGGACCCGACGATCCGCTGCCATCGCGCCGGCGTGCGCTGCGCCGGCTCGCGCAGCAACTGTCCGGGCCGGTCGTATGGATCGCCCCGACGCCGCCGACGCCTATCGAAGGCGCCTTCCTGCGTGATGCCGACGAGCTCGTGCCAGTGCTGGAGATCGGCTACGACTGGTCTGGCGCCGCCGAAGCCCAAGAGCCGGGCTGGTATGACACTCTGATCTCGCTGTGGCCCGAGGCACGGATCTCCGATGCCGCCGACGCCCCGGCATTCACGCCAGCGTTGCCCACATTGCCCGAAGCGCGCCCGGCTATCCGCGTCATCGGTACCGCCCGTTTCGAGGATGAAGCGGCCGCTGCGGCGGACCAGCTCGTGCAATGGCTCAACGCCGGGCGCCGCAATATCGCGCTGGTCGCACACGACCGCGTCGTGGCCAGGCGCGTGCGTGCTTTGCTGGCGCGCGCCGGTGCACCGGTGCGGGACGAGACCGGCTGGAAGCTGTCGACCACGCGTGCGGCCGCGGCACTGATGCGCTGGTTCGACCTGCTCGTGCGCGATGGCGACACCGCCGCGCTGCTCGACTTGCTGAAAAGTCCGTTCTGCCTGCCCGATTTCCCGGACCGCGGTGCCGCCATCGCGCTGATCGAGCGCCAGGTCCGCCGCGACAATGTCAGTGGCGGTTGGGACCGGCTGCGCCATCTGCCGCGCGCATTGCCCGCTGCGTTGGCCGACGCCGATGCTGACGACACCGAAATCAAGCGCGCCGAGGCAGTGCGCCGCAGTGCGGGCGAGCTGCTCACCATCCTTGCTGACGAGGCGGCACGCTGGCCGCGTGGCCTCGCGCAGCATCCGTTGTCGATGTGGCTCGGTTGCCTGGACGGCACGCTTGACGCGCTCGGCATGCGCGCCGCGCTCGCTGCCGATGAAGCCGGTCGGCAATTGCTCGATGCACTCGCGCGCTTGCAGGACTTGCCTTCGGATGAAACCAGTTCGCACGCCACGCTGAGCCAGGCCGAGTTCCGCGCGATGCTGTCGGCCTTGCTGGAGTCCGTGGCGTACAAGGAGCCATCGGCGGCAAGCGCGGCGCGCATCACCATCTTGCCGCTGAACGGCGCACGCATGCGCCGTTTCGACGGCGTGGTGGTGGTGGGCTGCGATGACGCGCAACTGCCGTCGAGTGCGGCGGAACTGATGTTCTTTTCCAACCAGATGCGCCGCGAACTGCAGCTCGAGGACCGCGAGTCACGCTTTGCGCAGCAGGCGCGCGACCTAGCCGAAGTCCTGCTTAACAACGACGACGTGGTGCTGACCTGGCAGCGCCTGGGCGGCCGCGGCGAGCCCAAGCACGTATCCGGCTGGATCGAGCGCCTTTCCGCATGCTGCGCGCGCGCTGGTGTCGCCATTGAAGCCAGCATGGCACCGCTGGTTCATCAGACCTTCGCCGAAACGCAGGGCATGCCCGCACCGGCTGCACCCCAGCTGGTGCCGGCACGCTGGAGCGCGCAGGCCTACAACATGCTGCGGCGCTGCCCGTATCAATTCTTCGCCGGCCGCATGCTGGGCCTGGCCGGGCTTGACGCTGTCAGCGATGATCTCGAGAAACGCGATATCGGCGAGCTGCTGCACCGCGTGCTGCTGCGCTACCATCGCGAACTGCTGGCGCGCCGTGAGCGCGGCGAGACCGTGCCGGAGGCGGAGCGCCTTGACCGGCTGCGCGAAATCTCGGACGACGTCTTTGGCGCACTGATGGCCGAGGACGGCAATGCCATCGGTTACTACCGGCGTTGGTGTGAAGTCCTGCCGTCCTACGTGACCTGGCAGACCGAGCGCGAAGCGCAAGGATGGTTCTGGCGGGGCGGCGAAATCGACGCCGGCGTGGACCTGCCCATGCCGGACGGCAAGCCGATCCGTTTGAACGGGCGCATCGACCGGCTCGACCAGGGGCCGGGCGGCGCGCATGCCGTGCTCGACTACAAGACGCAGAGCGCCGCGCGCCTCAAGCGCAAGACCAGCGAGGTCGAGGAGGACTGCCAGCTGCCGTTCTATGGCCTGTTGCGCGCGGATGCGGTCGGCGGAAGCTGGGTGGCGCTGGAGGGCGTGCGCGACGGCGCCGCCAGCCTGCAGCGCGAAGTCGACCTGCCTGATTTCGACGCCGCCGTTGCGTGGCTCGAGCGGCAGTTGCGCGACGACGTCATGCGCCTGCGCGAAGGCGCGCGGCTGCCGGCGTTCGGCGACGCATCCGCCTGTATGTATTGCAGTGCCCGCGGCCTGTGTCGCAAGGGCTTTTGGGAATCCACCGCCGTGCCAGCGCTGACAACATGACAGTTCACGCCTACCTGCGCGACGGCCAGCCGGTGGCCGAGGCCGATTTCACCCGCGCCGCTTGCGATCCCGCCAGTTCCGTCGTGGTTGAGGCCTGCGCCGGCAGCGGAAAGACCTGGCTGCTCGTGGCACGTCTGGTGCGCCTGCTGCTGGCCGGCGCCGCCCCGCACGAAATTCTGGCGATTACCTTCACGCGCAAGGCCGCGGAGGAAATGCGCGAGCGTCTGCTGGAAGTGCTCGCACAACTCGCGCGCGACAGCGACGAGGCCGTGGTCGAAGCGCTTGTCATGCGTGGCATGACCGCGCAGGCCGCCCATGAATCGCTGCCGCGCGCGCGTCGCCTGCACGCTCAGGTACTCGCCGCGCCGGGCCGCATGGCCATCGACACGTTTCACGGCTGGTTCGGCACGCTGCTGCGCGGCGCGCCGCTCGCCTCAGGTGTCGTGCCGGGCGCTTCGTTGCGCGAAGATGCGCTGCGCATGAAGCGTGAAGCCTGGGCGCCAGTCTGGCGCTCGCTGGCGACGCCGAAGTACGCCGAACTCAGGCAGGCTTATGAAGCGCTGGTCGATGCGGTCGGCGAATTCCAGGCGCGCGGCCTGCTTGATGCGATGTTCCACGCGCGCAGCGAATGGTGGGCCATGCGCGAAGGCGGCGATCCGGCCGAGGCCCTGGCCGAGTGCCTCGGAGAAGATGCGCAGGGCGAGGTGCTTGTGCAGGCCCTGTGCGATGAAGTCTCGCTGGAGCGGTGCCAGTCGCTGGCATCGCGGCTCGGTACGGCTGGCAAGACAGAGCAGACCCATGCGGGCCGCATCCAGGATGCGTTGATCGCCATCGGCAATTGGCGCGAAGCCGGCGCGGTGTCCGGCAAGCCATGCGAGCAGGCGTTTGCGCTGCTGCGCACAGCGTTCTTCACGGCGGCGGGCAGTGCGCGCTCGCTACGCCGGACCAGCGCGCTGGTCAAGTCGGCCGGCGGGGAATCGCAGGCGGATGCACTGTTGGCCGAGCACGGCGAGTTGTGCGCGATGCTCGAAGAGATCAGCGCCAGACGCTGCGAAGCCGCGGTGCTGGCTGTCAATCTTGCGCTCTACCGGCTGGGCAATGCGCTGCTGGAACGCTACCAGCAGTACAAGAGCGAGCAGCGCGCGATGGATTTCGCCGACCTCGAATGGCAGGCCGCCTGCCTGATGGCTGACGAGGAAACCGCCACCTATCTGCAGGTGCGTCTCGACGCGCGCTACCGCCATCTGCTGCTCGACGAATTCCAGGACACGAACCCGCTGCAGTGGCGCATCCTGCAAGGCTGGCTTGCCGGGTACGCAGGTCTTGGCGAGCGCCCGACGGTGTTCCTGGTCGGGGACCCGAAGCAGTCGATCTACCGGTTCCGCCGTGCCGACGCGCGCCTGTTTGGCGCGGCCAGCACCATGCTGCAAGCGGAGTTCGGCGCTACTGTGCTGCGCACCAATCGCACGCGGCGCAATCGCGCGGAAGTGCTCGCATGGGTCAATGCGGTGTTTGACTCTGCGCGTGCTGAGGGGCGATATCCGCTCTACGAAACGCAGACCACGGCGCTGCCGGAAGGGGGCGGGCCGGTCTGGTTGCTGCCTCTCGTGGAGGCCGAGGACAAAGGAGATGAGGCGCTCGCCAACGCATCGGAATCGGCAGATGACGCTACATCCGAAGTCGGCCACCGCGACACGCTGCTGCAACCGCGGCGGCAGGAGGGCGATTCGCTGCGCCTCGAAGAAGGCCGGCGCGTAGCGGCATGGCTGCGGCACATCCATGACACTGTCCCCGTGCACGAAGGCCGCGAACAGCGGCCAGCGCGCTGGAGCGACATGCACCTGCTGGTCCGGCGCAAAACCCATCTGGCCGACTACGAACGCGCGTTGCGCGAGGCCGGCATCCCGTGCCTGAGCCCGCGCCGCGGCGGCCTGCTGGCTACGCTGGAGGCGCTCGATCTGTCGGCGCTGCTGGCATTCCTGATGACGCCCGAGTCGGACCTGGACCTCGCCCACGTGCTCAAGAGCCCGCTGGTTGGCGCCACGGACGATGACCTGATCGCGCTGTCGCAGCTGGAAGGCGAGCGCGGCTGGTGGACGCGCATTGAGGCGAGCGGTGTTCCGGCATCATGCTCGGACGCCGTGCGCGATGGCGTGGCGCGGCTGCGGCATTGGTTGCGGCTCGCGCCGCACCAGCCCGTGCACGATCTTATCGACCAGATTTTCCACGGCGGCGAAGTGCGACGGCGCTATGCCGAGGCCGCGCCGCCAGACATCCGCGAGCAGGTGCTGGCGAACCTCGATGCCTTCCTGAAACTGTCGCTGGATCTCGACGGCGGCCGTTATCCGAGCCTGCCGAAGTTCATCGACGAGTTGCAGGAAATCCGACGCGGCGACGAGCAGGAGAGCCCGGATGAAGGCGGCATGGCCGAAGATGCCGAGCCAACTGATGAGGATCCTTCGCAGGCCGGGCTCGATGCGGTGCATATCCTGACCGTCCATGCCGCCAAGGGCCTGGAGGCCCCGTTCGTCGTGCTGCTGGACGCGAACCATAGCGATCCCGCACCGGATCGCGGCGGCATCCTGATCGACTGGTCGCCGGAATCGCGGGTGCCGCGGCATTTTTCCGCATATGGCAAGCGCAGCGAGCGCGGGCTGGCCCGAGCGCCGCTGTTCGAAGCCGAGGCCGCGCTGGGCGAGCGGGAGAACTGGAATCTGCTTTACGTGGCGATGACGCGGGCCCAGCAAGGCCTGCTCGTCAGCGGCGTCAAGGGGCGCGCCAGCCGCAATGCCGAGGCGGAGTCGGGCAGCGAGATTTCGGGAAGCTGGTATGTCAGGCTGCAGGCGGCCGGCGTAGGCGAGGCCGTGGCCGATCGTCCTCCGGTGGAAGCGGGCAACGTGCCAGCGGTTTCCCGCGCGAGCGAGCCCGTGCGCTTCACGGATTTCCGCTTGCGCTATCGCGATGCGGCTGACGTGGCACGGTTTGCCGAAGATGCGGACGACTTGGACGCGCCGCTGCTTGAGACATCGGGCGACGAGACCGAAGGCATCGTCTTCAATGCCGCCGCGGCGCGCCACGGGGAACTGATCCACGCGTTGCTGGAGCGGATTACACGCTATCCGGACGCGTTTGATGCCGTGCCGGACGTGGAAACCGTGCTGCGCTGGTTTCCGCTTGCGGGCGCTGGCTCGCCAGGCGCGAAGCAGGCATGGCAGGCGCAGATCGAAGAGGCGGTGGAGGCGGTGCGCACGATGCTGTCGGCCGAGGCGCTTTTCCCGCTGCTACGGAGCGCCGACGCAGTGTCCGCGCGCAATGAGGTCGAACTGTACGATGGCCGCGGCCGCCTGTTGCGTATCGACCGGCTGGTGGAGTTCGACGACAGGGTCGTCATCATCGACTACAAGCTGCGTTTGCTGCCGCAGGAACATGCCGCTTACCGCAGCCAGCTCATGCGCTACGTGGTGGCCGTGACGCCGATGTTCCGCGGCAAGCGCGTGGACGCTGGGGTGGTCACGGCGAAGGGGGAATGGATCCCCGTCGAAGCGCTGTCCGTGCCGGCAGCGGAGCCAGTGCAGGGTTCGCTGTTCTGAAAGCAGAGCCGGGCGCGTCCTCCCATCTCGCCGGAATCGGTGCAGAATGGCGAGGACGGCGCCCGTGGCGTTGCTGTACTACAGTGACGGGATGCCCTGCGTGGACGAACGCACGACGTATCGACGACGTATCGGAAAGGCCTGAGAAAAGTAGGGGATTTTTTTGCCGGACAGCCCGTGAAGCCGGACCGAGGCAGGGGGAAGCGGAAGGAATGAGGTGGACGAGCCTGGCCCTCGGCACTGGTGGAAAACGGCTATGGCTGCTTCGTTCCCGACCTGACCAGGTTGACCGCGCCACCATGCGAGGAGGCCCGTCCGACCGCTATTGTACCCCAGAGTGGCGCACTGCGTCGAACTTGCATCGGATTGATCTTGCGCAGGCGCGTTTGCCTGCCGTGGCTGGAGCATACCGGCTGCCCAATCGGACATGAATGGTGAGCCAAGACATGAACGCAAACGACCAGATCCTGCGCGGCGCGCTGGCGCCGCAGGAAATCTCGACCGAAGTCCTGCTGGAGAAATACGCCAAAGGCGAGGAGCAGAGCGTCACGGACGTGCGCAAGCGCGTGGCGCGCGCACTCGCGCAGGCCGAGACGGAGGATCAGCGCGAAGGCTGGACCGCGCGTTTTCTTTGGGCGCAGGAGAGCGGTTTTGTGCCGGCTGGGCGCATCAACTCGGCCGCGGGCACCGGCATCCAGGCCACGCTGATCAATTGCTTTGTGCAGCCCGTGGGCGATTCGGTGTCGGAGCCGCGCGGTGGCAGGCCCAGTATCTATACGGCGGTCGCGCAGGCAGCCGAAACCATGCGGCGCGGCGGCGGCGTCGGCTATGACTTCTCGGCCATCCGGCCGGCCGGTGCGCTGGTGCGCGCGACGCATTCGCGCGCTTCGGGCCCAGTGTCGTTCATGAAGGTGTTCGACGCGTCGTGCGCGACGGTCGAGTCGGCCGGCGCACGGCGCGGCGCGCAGATGGGCGTGCTGCGTTGCGACCACCCCGATATCGAGAGCTTTATTCACGCCAAGGACAAGGGCGATCTCAGCAACTTCAATATTTCGATCGGCGTTACTGACGAGTTCATGCGCGCGGTCGAGCGTGACGAGGAAGTCGAACTCGTGCACGAGGCCGAGCCCGGTGCCGACCTGATCGCCGGCGGCGCCTACCGGCGCGACGACGGCCAGTGGGTCTACCGGCGCATGCCTGCCCGCCTGCTCTGGGATCAGGTCATGCATGCGACCTACGACCATGCCGAGCCCGGCATCCTGTTCCTGTCCCGCATCAACGCCGACAACAACCTCTATTACTGCGAGACCATCGAAGCGACCAATCCGTGTGCCGAGCAGCCGCTGCCGCCATACGGTTGCTGCTGCCTGGGCTCGATCGACCTGACGCGCTTCGTGCGGCAGCCGTTCACGCCGGACAGCGATTTCGACTTCGACGCGTTCGCGGAAGTCGTCCGGGTGTCCACGCGCATGCTGGACAACGTGCTCGACGTGACCTTCTGGCCGCTGCCCGAGCAACAGGCTGAAGCGCAGGCCAAGCGCCGCGTGGGGCTGGGTTTTCTGGGCCTGGGCAGCGCGCTCGTGATGCTTGGCCTGCGCTACGACAGCGAGCCGGCGCGGGTGGTGGCCGCTCGCATCGCCGAACGCATGCGGGATGAGGCGTACCTTGCATCGACGGAGTTGGCTGCGGAGAAGGGCGCTTTCCCGTTGTTCGACGCCGATGCCTATTTGCAAAGCGGTTTTGCGAGCCGGCTGCCCGAGCCTGTGCGCCAGGCGATTATGCGCAATGGCCTGCGCAACTCGCACCTGCTGTCGATCGCGCCAACCGGCACCATCACGCTGGCCTTTGCCGACAACGCTTCGAATGGCATCGAACCGGCGTTCTCGTGGACGTACCAGCGCAAGAAGCGCATGCCGGACAACACGTACCGCACGTACGAAGTGGCCGACCACGCATGGCGGCGCTACCGTCACACGGGTGCGGACATGAACAAGTTGCCGGATGCCTTCGTCACGGCGCTGCAGATGTCGGCGCTGGACCATATGCGCATGCTGCAGGCCGTGCAGCCGTATATCGATACCAGCATCAGCAAGACCGTCAACGTGCCGGAGGATTACCCGTACGAGGCGTTCCGGAACCTCTATCTGGAGGCTTGGAAGGCCGGGCTCAAGGGGCTGGCGACCTATCGGCCCAATAGCGTGCTCGGTGCAGTGTTGTCGGTCAGTGTGCCGGCTGTCGCGGCCTCCTCGACGGCGACGACCGTTGACGACCCGTTGGTGCGGCCGTATGGCAGCCGCCCCGTGGGCGACCTCGAAGGGGTGACTTCCAAGCTCGACTACATGACCTACGAGGGGCACAAGACCGTCTACCTGACCGTGAACTTCATGCGGGTCAGCGGCATGGTGGACGGCAAGCCGGTCGAGATCGAGCGGCCGATCGAGTTCTTCATGCCGGCCGGGCAGCGCAGCGAGGGGCAGCAGTGGATCACGTCGACCATGCGCCTGTTGTCCATGGTGGCGCGCTCCGGCGGCTCGGTGGCGAAGGCGCTGGCCGACATGCGCAATGTCGTATGGGACAAGGGCACGGTCCGCTACGGTACGCTGGCGCGGCAGGACGGCACCGAGGTGCCGCGTTTCCATGATTCCGAGGTGGCGGCCATCGGCTATGCGCTCCAGCGCATCCTGATCAAGCGCGGCTTTCTTGATGCCGAAGGTATCCAGGTGCCGGTGGCCGAACTGGCAGCGCGCCTGGCCCGCCGCGAGAATGGCGCCGCCGGGGCGGAGAGCGGGAAGGGCAACACGGTCGCCGCTGCCCCTGTCAACCCGGCCCTCGGCACCGGAAAACCATGCCCGGAGTGTGGCGCGCACGCCCTGCACAAGGTGGACGGCTGCGCCAAGTGCGCCAACTGCGGATACGTGGGCGAGTGCGGCTGACCGGGCCCGGCGCTAGCCCAGTCGGCGCCAAGGCTGGCGGGGGCGGCGGTTGCCGTGGCGGCCGCCGTCGCGGCCCCGCCTTTTGCTACAATCGCCGGCATGAGTTATCAAGTTCTAGCGCGCAAATGGCGCCCCAGGGATTTCACCACGCTGGTCGGCCAGGAGCACGTGGTCCGCGCGCTCACGCACGCGCTGGAACAGCAACGGCTCCACCACGCCTACCTGTTCACCGGCACGCGCGGGGTCGGCAAGACCACGCTGTCCCGGATCCTGGCCAAGGCCCTCAACTGTACCGGTGCTGACGGCAACGGCGGTATCACGGCGCAGCCGTGCGGCCAGTGCAAGGCATGCACCGAAATCGATAGCGGCCGCTTCGTCGACTATATCGAGATGGACGCGGCCTCGAACCGCGGCGTCGACGAAATGGCGCAGCTGCTGGACAAGGCGGTGTACGCGCCGACGGCGGGGCGCTTCAAGGTCTACATGATCGATGAAGTGCACATGCTGACCAACCACGCCTTCAACGCGATGCTGAAGACGCTGGAGGAGCCGCCCGGCCACGTCAAGTTCATCCTGGCCACGACCGACCCGCAGAAGATTCCGGTCACGGTGTTGTCGCGCTGCCTGCAGTTCAATCTCAAGCAGATGCCGCCCGCGCAGATCGTGTCCCACCTGGACAATATCCTCGGGCAGGAAGGCATCGGCCATGACGGCAATGCGCTGCGGCTGCTGGCCCAGGCGGCCCACGGCTCGATGCGCGACGCGCTGTCGCTGACCGACCAGGCCATTGCCTACAGCGCCGGCGAGGTGTCCGAGGAAGCCGTGCGCGGCATGCTCGGCGCAATCGACCAGGGTTATCTCGTGCAATTGCTCGACGCGCTGGCAGCCGAGGACGGCGCCGCGCTGATCGGCATTGCCGACGCCATGGCCGACCGCAGCCTGTCGTTCGCCGGCGCGCTGCAGGACCTTGGCTCGCTGCTGCACAAGATCGCACTGGCCCAGGCCGTACCGGCTTCGGTGCAGGACGAATGGCCGGAAGCTGGCGATGTGCGCCGTCTGGCGGGCGTGTTCGATGCGCAGGAAGTCCAGCTCTTCTACCAGATCGCGAACCTTGGCCGCAGCGAGTTGGCGCTGGCGCCTGACGAGTACGCTGGTTTCACCATGACGCTGCTGCGTATGCTGGCGTTCCGCCCGTCGTCGACGCCGGAACCGCTGCCTGCATCAGCGCCGGGGCAGGGCGGTGGCGCTACGCCGCGTGCCCGTACTGTGGCAGCGTCCGCGCCGGTCGTGGCTGAACCCGTGGCGCGCTACGCGGAATCTGCTGCGTCGCCGACGCCTGCCCCTGCGCCCGCTCCGGCAGCGCAGGCCCCTGCGGTGGCTGCGCCGGCCAGGCAGGACGCTGGTGGGGATGCACCGATGTCGCCTGCCCGGGCCGCCCTCGCGGCAGCGCGGCAGGCTTCTGCCGCTCGCGGCGGTGGTAGTGGTAGCGGCCGGGCGCTTGCCGCGGCGCCGATGTCGACCCCGGCAGGCGGTGCCGCACGCCAGCCGGCCCAGCCGCTGCGCGCGCCGGCACCCGCCGCCGCCGCGTCGCGCCCTGCGCCTGCGCCCACGGCAAGGCCGGTGCCGCCGGCCGCAGCGCCTGCACCGGCCCGCAAGCCCGCCCCGCAAGCCGAAAGTGCCCCGCCGTGGGAGGCGTCGGGCGGCAGCGACATCCCTCCGTGGGAAGACCTGCCTCCTGACCTGCCGGTCTTTGGCCCCTATGACAACGAGCCCGTGAGCCTGCCGACGAAGGCAGCAGCGCCGGCGCGCGCGTCGAAGCCGGAAGCTCCGGCCCCCGAGGCGCCCCGCCCGCGGCCTGTGGCAAAGGCTGTTCCGCCGCGTCCGCCCGCAGCTGCGGAAGACGGTACGCCGCCGGTGTTCACGGGGGAGTGGCCTACGCTGGCCGCCAACCTGCCGCTCAAGGGCCTGCCGCAGCAGTTGGCCTACCAGAGCGAACTGACCCAGGTGGTCGGGCGTACCTTCAACCTGCGTATTCCAGTTGCGGCGCTCGGCGAAAACGGCGTTGCCGAGCGCCTGCAGCAAGTGCTGTCGGACCACTTCGGTGTGCCGGTGCGCGTGCAGTGCGAAATCGGCGCGGTCTCCGAGACGGCCGCCGCGGCCGATGCGCAGGCCCGTGCCGAGCGCCAGCGCGAGGCGGAGGCCAATATCGAAGCCGACCCGTTCGTGCAAGGCCTGCTGCGTGACTTTGGCGGCCAGATCGTGCCGGGCTCGATCCAGCCGCGCGTGGCCTGAATTTTCCGGGCCGCGCGGGGCGCGGCCTTCCAACCGCTTTCTATCGAATCCAGGAGCATTCCATCATGATGAAAGGTCAACTGGCCGGGCTGATGAAGCAAGCCCAGCAAATGCAGGAAAACATGAAGAAGATGCAGGAGCAGCTCGCCCAGATCGAGGTCGAGGGCCAGTCCGGCGCCGGCCTCGTGAAGGTGGTCATGACCTGCAAGAACGACGTGAAGCGCGTCACCATCGATCCGAGCCTGCTTGCCGACGACAAGGATCTGCTCGAAGACCTGGTTGCCGCCGCGTTCAACGACGCCGTGCGCAAGGCCGAGGCGACCACGCAGGAAAAGATGGGCTCGATGACCTCGGGCCTGCCGCTGCCCCCGGGCTTCAAGCTGCCGTTCTGAGGCACGCCGACGGCATGATCAAGACGCGCGCAATGTCCATGCGGTACGTGGGAGGGCGGCCGTGAAGGCTGCGCCGCCCACCTCGCTGCAGGCGCTGATCGAGGCGCTGCGGGTGCTGCCCGGCGTGGGTCCGAAGTCCGCCCAGCGCATGGCCTACCACCTGCTGCAACACGACCGCGAGGGCGCGCGCAAACTCGGCGATGCACTGCGCGGGGCGGCTGACCATATCCGCCATTGCGCGCGCTGCAATACGTTCACCGAGCAGGAAATCTGTGAGACCTGCCTCGATGACCGGCGCGACGGTTCGATCCTGTGTGTGGTGGAAACCCCGGCGGACCAGATCATGATCGAGCAGACGCTGACCTATCGCGGCAAGTATTTCGTGCTGATGGGCCGGCTGTCGCCGCTTGACGGCATCGGCCCGAAGGAAATCCATCTGGACCGCCTGCTCGCGCGAGCCACCGATACGGAGATGGGCGGGCCGGTGGGCGAAGTCATCGTCGCGACCAATTTCACCAGCGAAGGCGAGGCCACCGCGCACTACATCGGCGAGATGCTCAAGGCGCGCGGCCTCAAGGTATCGCGCCTGGCACGCGGCGTGCCGGTCGGTGGCGAACTCGAGTACGTCGATGCCGGCACCATTGCCCGCGCGGTGATGGACCGCCGCAATCTCTGAGGCTGGCGCACTCCGCATCATGACCTGCTCCGAACTGCCTCTCGCTAACCGACTCCTGCACTGCCCGCAATGAACCTGGCCCGCTTCGATCTTGTCACGCTCGGCTTGTTCGTGGCCGTCGTCCGGCAGGGCAGCATTTCGGCGGGAGCGAGGCAGTCGCACCTGGCCGTGGCCGCCGCAAGCAAGCGCATTTCGGATCTGGAAGCAGCAGTGGGCGCCCCGCTGTTTTTCCGTCATGCCGCGGGCGTGCAGCTGACCGAAGCCGGGCAGGCCTGCTACCACCATGCGCTGACGATCCTACAGGACGTGGAGCGCATGGCCGGGGTGATGTCCGACTATGCAAGCGGCGTGCGCGGCCAGGTGCGCGTCTGCGCCAATACCTCCGCCATCACGCAGTTTCTGCCTGACGACCTGGCGGTTTTCATGCGGCTGCATCCGACCATTCGCATCGAGCTCGAAGAGCAGAACAGCAGCGACATCGTCGCGGCGCTGGTCGAGAATCGCGCCGACGTCGGCATCTTTGCCGATCGCACGCCGTGCGCGGGCCTGGTGACCGTGGAGTACCGCCAGGATGAACTGGTCATGGTCACGCCGCCGGGCCACCCCTTGTCCGAGCGTGGGCCGGTGCGCTACGCCGACACCCTCGAATTCGACTTTGTCAGCCTGCCGCAGGTGACTTCCCTTGCCGCGCGCCTGCTCGAGGAAAGCAGCCGGCTGGACCGCCCGTTCCGGCTGCGCATCCAGGTGCGCAGCTTTGACGCCATGTGCCGCATGGTGATGGCCGGCCTTGGCGTGGGCGTGCTGCCGCGCATCGCGGCCGAACCGCATGTGAAGTCGATGGGACTATCGCTGGTGTCGCTGCAGGATGCCTGGGCGAAGCGCTCGCTGCTGATCGGCATGCGCGACCCGGCCGGCCTGACGGTTTCGGCGCGGCTGCTCATTTCACATCTTTGCGGCGACCGCGCGCCGTTCTAATCACATCTGCAAGCCGCAGGCCTTTCGCATTCGGAGAAAGCCCGCTTCACCGATTGCCGATTCCGGCCAGCCCGCCGCTGGGGCAAACTCCGTCGAAACGCAAACACGCCCGCAACGCTCAGCGGGCCGCACCGTACGGAGACAACCATGGCGCAACAGATTCTCGAGGGCATCCGCGTCCTCGAACTCGGGCAACTGATTGCCGGCCCTTTTGCCGCCAAGACCCTGGCCGACTTCGGCGCCCACGTGGTCAAGATCGAGCCGCCGGGCCTGGGCGATCCGCTGCGCAAATGGCGCATGCTGCATGAGGGCACATCGGTCTGGTGGGAAGCGCAGTCGCGCAATAAAGAATCAGTCTGCATCGACCTGCGCCAGCCCGAAGGCCAGGCGCTGGTGCGCAAGCTGGCCGCCGAAGCCGATGTGCTGATCGAGAATTTCCGCCCCGGCACCATGGAAAAGTGGGGCCTCGGTTGGGACGTGCTGCACGCCGACAATCCGCGCCTGATCATGCTGCGTGTGTCTGGCTATGGCCAGACGGGCCCGAAGAAGGACGAACCGGGGTTTGCCGCCGTGGCCGAAGCCATGGCCGGCCTGCGCCACCTGACCGGCGAGCCGGGCCGGGCTCCCGTACGTGCCGGCCTGTCGCTGGGCGACACGATCGCCGGACTGCACGGTGCGATGGGCGTGCTGCTGGCCCTCTACCAGCGCGATGCGCGTGGCGGGGAAGGGCAGGTCATCGACGTGGCGCTGTACGAGTCGCTGTTCAATCTCAGTGAAAGCTTGCTGCCGGAATACTCGGCATTCGGCGCGGTGCGCCAGCCAGCCGGCGGCGCGCTGCCCGGCATTGCGCCATCGAACGCGTATCCGTGCCAGAGCGGCGAGTATGTACTGGTGGCGGCCAACGGCGATGCCATCTTCAAGCGCATGATGCATGCGATCGGCCGCGCCGACCTGGCCGAGGACCCGGCGCTCGCGCAGAACGATGGCCGTGTGAAGCGTGTCGAGGAAATCGATGCCGCGATCGCTGCCTGGACCAGCACGCAAAGCGTGGAAGCTGTGCTCGCCGTGCTGCGCGAGGCCGAGGTACCGTCTGGGCGCATCTACACCGTCAAGGACATCGCTGAAGACCCGCACTACCGTGCGCGTGGCGTGATCGAATCCGTCACGTCGGCCGGCGGCCTGACCGTGGAAGTGCCCGGCATCATGCCGAAACTGTCGGGCAGTCCCGGCGCGATCCATGACCGCGCGCCGACACTGGGCGAGCACACCGACACGGTGCTGGAACAGGCAGGGTTTGACGCGGCAGCCATCGCCGATCTGCGCGCACGCAAGGTAATCGCATGAGCGCCGCCGAATTCAACTCCCCGGCCTTGCGCGGCCCAGCCCGTATCGAGATTAACGAAGTGTCGCCTCGCGACGGCCTGCAGATCGAGCCGGTCGTGGTGCCTACCGATGCCAAGGTCGCCTTTGTCGATGCGCTGTCCGCCTGTGGCTTCGCGCGCATCGAAGCCACATCGTTCACATCGGCCAAGGCCATCCCGGCGCTTGCGGATGCCGAAGCGCTGATGCACCGCATGCATCGCCGGCCCGGCGTGCGCTATACCGCGCTGGTGCCGAACCTCCGTGGCCTGGAGCGCGCGCTTTCGTGCCGGCCCGATGAGGTCAACCTGGTGATGTCGGTCAGCGAAACCCACAACCGCGCGAACCTGCGCATGACGCGTGCGCAATCGGAGGCGCAGTTGCTCGCGATGATCGCTGAGGCCCGCGCGGCCGGTGTGCCGGTCAACGTGTCGCTGTCGACGGTGTTCGGTTGTCCGTTCGAGGGCGAGGTGAGCACTGACGCCGTGATGGCATTGGCTCACAGCTTTGCGGAGGCCGGCGCGCAAGGCATCACGCTGTGCGATACCACCGGCATGGCTTTTCCGAACCAGGTCGCGCAGATGTGCGAGCAGTTCCAGCAACGCCTGCCGGATACGGGCCTGACCATTCATCTTCACAACACGCGCGGCATGGGTTTGGCGAATGCCGTGGCAGCCTGGGAAACCGGCGTCACACGCTTCGATGCCGCGGCCGGCGGCCTTGGTGGCTGCCCCTATGCGCCCGGTGCGAGCGGCAATGTCAGTACTGAGGAGCTCGTGCACATGTTTGCCTGCATGGGCGTGCAGACCGGCGTGGACCTGCCTGCGCTGCTCGATGTCGTCGCCGGCATTCCCGCGCTGGTGGAACGCGACATCGGCAGCCAACTGCTGCGCGCCGGCCCGCGCCTGCGCACGCATCAGCCGCCAGCCTGGCTGGCAGAGCATTTCGCCGGACAGGACTAGGTTCCTGAGGCATGCGCGCGCCGGGGCAAGCGGCGCGACGACAAAAAAAGACTTTTACCGATACCGGAGACATTCCATGAAGCAAGCCTTTTCCCTACGGCCGGCGCGCCGCAAGCTCATGGCCGCAGCCATGCTCGCCCTTGGCGGCGCTATCGTCACCACTGCGCCGCGCGCCTTTGCGCAGGACGGCAGCTACCCGACTCGACCTGTCACGCTGGTGGTCTCGGCCGCGGCTGGCGGCACCACCGATCTGGCGGCACGCATGATTTCGGAGCCGCTGGCCAAGGCGCTGGGCCAGGCCGTCGTGGTGGACAACCGCCCCGGCGGCAACGGCAGCATTGCGGCGCAGGTCGTCGCGCGTGCCAAGCCGGACGGTTACACGCTGCTGGTGCAGTACTCCGGCTTCCACGTTATCACGCCGCTGCTGGTGAAGAACCTGCCGTGGGATCCGGTCAAGGATTTCGCACCGGTCGCCAATCTGTTGTCCGCTCCGCAGGTGCTCGTGGTCCGCCAGGGGCTGCCGGTGAAGTCGCTCAAGGAACTGGTGGCCTATGCCAAGAGCCATCCGGATAAGTTGAACTACGCATCGTCGGGCAACGGTTCATTGCAGCACGTCTCGACGGAGTTGCTGAACCAGATGGCTGGCATCCGCATAACCCACGTGCCGTACAAGGGCACCGGCCCGGCCATGACCGATCTGCTCGGCGGCAATGTGGACCTGACCATGACCACGCCGCCGCCGCTGATGGGCCATATCGCCGCGGGCAAGCTGCGTCCGCTGGTGGTGACCAGCAAGACCCGTCTGCCAAGCCTGAAGGACGTGCCGTCGGCGCCGGAAGCCGGCTATCCCGACCTCGACGTGTCGTCGTGGTTCGCGATGTACGCGCCGGCGGGCACGCCCAAGCCCGTGATCGACAAGCTGGCCGGCGAGATCGAGAAGATCATGCGCACCGATGCGTTCCGCAAGAAAGCCGAGGAGCTGGGTGCCGAGGCTGTCTTCATGGGGCCGCAGCAACTGGCGCAGTATCAGAAGGCAGAACTGGCGCGATGGGGCAAGGTGATCAAGTCCGCGGACATCCACGCCGAATAAGCGCGGACGGCAAGCCGATCGAAAGCAATGGGGCGTATGCTGAAGCCGGCAGCAATCTGGCCGGCTTTAGGTATTCGCACCGATGCGGGTCGGTGAAAGGTCCGCTAGCATCGCACTGGGCCGCAGCGCGGCACGCCGTTTGCAGATCCCAACGGGTAGGAGAATCGAATGTATAACAAGAAATTCTGGAAACAGTTCCTGATCGCGCTGGCGCTGTTTCTGGCCGGGTGGTTCACCTTCGGTCAGGCACAGGCTCAGGGCAAGCCCGAGAAAACCAAGGTGACGATCGCCGTCGGCGGCAAGAACCTTTTCTATTACCTGCCGCTGACCATTGCCGAGCGGCTGGGCTACTTCAAGGAAGAAGGGCTGGACGTCGAGATCGTGGACTTCGCCGGCGGTGCCAAGGCGCTGCAGGCCGTGGTGGGCGGCAGCGCGGACGTGGTGTCCGGCGCGTTCGAACACACCATCGGCTTGCAGGCCAAGGGGCAGCGCTACCAGGAGTTCGTGCTGCAGGGCAGGGCGCCGCAAATCGTGCTGGTGGTCTCGAACAAGACCATGCCGGGGTTCAAATCGATCGCCGACCTGAAGGGCAAGAAGATCGGCGTGACCGCGCCGGGCTCGTCGACGAATATGATGGCGAACTTCGTGCTGGCCAAGGCCGGGCTCAAGCCGTCCGACGTGTCGTTCATCGGCGTGGGCGCGAGCGCCGGCGCGGTGGCTGCGATGCGTTCGGGCCAGATCGACGCCATGGCCAACCTGGATCCGGTGATCTCGATGCTGACGCAGAAGAACGAGGTCCGCATCGCTTCGGATACCCGCACGCTCAAGGACACGCAGACCGTGTTCGGCGGCAATATGCCGTCGGGCTGCCTGTACGCGTCGGCAGCGTTTATCCAGCAGAACCCCAACACCACCCAGGCACTGACCAACGCGATGGTCCGCGCACTGAAGTGGCTGCAGAAGGCTGGCCCGTCCGACATCGTCAAGACCGTGCCCGAAAGCTACCTGCTCGGCGATCGCGCGCTGTACCTGGCTGCGTGGGACAAGGTCAAGGAAGCGATCTCGCCGGACGGCATGATGCCGGCCGATGGTCCGCGCACCGCGCTGAGCATGCTGCAGCAATTTGACGCCGAGCTGAAGGGCAAGTCCGTCAAGCTCGAAGACACGTACACCAACGCGTTCGTGCAGAAGGCCAACGCGAAGTACAAGTAAGCCTGCGCCGCGTGCGTCCCGGGCCCGCTGCTGTGTGCAGCCGGCCTTTGCATTGCGGGGCCGGCGGCCATCATCACCCTCGATGCGCGCCATGGCGCGGCGAACGAGACGGTTTCCCATGAGCATTCCCGCACTTTCCCTCGACAAGGTCACCTGCACCTTTGTCTCGCGCGACGACCGCAGCCAGCGCTATACGGCGGTCAAGGACGTTACCCTGGCCATCCAGCCGGGCGAGTTTCTATCGGTGGTCGGCCCGACCGGCTGCGGCAAATCCACGCTGCTCAATGTCGGCGCCGGGCTGCTGGAGCCGTCGAGCGGCGAGGTCCGCGTGTTCGGTGAGCCGCTGCGCGGCATCAACCAACGCGCCGGCTACATGTTCCAGGCCGAGGCGCTGATGCCATGGCGCAGCGCTCTAGACAACGTCGTGGCCGGTCTCGAATTCCGCGGCGTGCCGCGCGCCGAGGCCGTGAAGCAAGGTGAGGAGTGGCTGCGTCGCGTAGGCCTGGGCGGCTTCGGCGACCGCTATCCGCACCAGCTTTCGGGCGGCATGCGCAAGCGCGTGAGCCTGGCACAGACGCTGGTGCTGGATCCGGACATCATTCTCATGGACGAGCCGTTCTCCGCGCTCGATATCCAGACGCGCCAGCTGATGGAGAACGAGGTGCTGGACCTGTGGGCCGCCAAGCGCAAGGCTGTGCTGTTCATCACGCACGACCTTGATGAGGCGATCGCCATGAGCGACCGCGTGGTGGTGCTGTCGGCAGGGCCGGGCACGCATCCGATCGGCGAGTTCGCGATCGATTTGCCGCGCCCGCGCGACGTAGCCGAGATCCGCAACCATCCGCGCTTCGTCGAACTGCACGCCGCGATCTGGGACGTGCTGCGCGAAGAGGTCCTGAAGGGCTATGCGCAGCAGCGCAACGCGGCCTGATTGCTGCGTTCAACCTGACATCGAATCCGAATTTCCATGGCATTCCGTCCTGACTCCAAGGGCATGCTGCGCGTCTGGCAGCTGCTCGTCCTCGTGGTGATCCTCGGCGTGTGGCACTTTGCCACGCGGTCGCAGGAGGTCGCCTTCTTCTTTGGCGAGCCGCTGATGGTGGCGCAGCGCATCTGGAACTGGTTCATCGTCGAGCGCGATATCTACCTGCATCTCGGCGTGACGCTGCTGGAGACGGTGCTGGCTTTCGGCATCGGCACCGTGGCCGGCCTGGGTGTCGGCCTCTGGCTCGCGCTGAGCCCGTTGACGTCGGCGATCCTCGACCCCTACGTGAAGGCGATGAACTCGATGCCGCGCGTGATCCTGGCGCCGATCTTCGCGGTGTGGTTCGGGCTGGGCATCTGGTCCAAGGTGGCGCTGGCCGTGACGCTGGTGTTCTTCATCGTGTTCTTCAACGTCTACCAGGGCGTGAAGGAAGTCAGCCCGGTGGTGCTGGCCAATGCGCGCATGCTCGGCGCCAATCGCCAGCAACTGCTGCGCCATGTCTATCTGCCGAGCGCGACGAGCTGGGTGTTTTCGTCGCTGCATACGTCGGTCGGCCTGGCCTTTGTCGGCGCGGTGGTCGGTGAATACCTGGGCTCCGCGCGCGGCGTGGGCTACCTGATTCTTCAGGCCGAGGGCACATTCGACATCAACACCGTGTTCGCGGGCATCGTGGTCCTGACGGCGTTTGCGCTGGTGCTGGACTGGATGGTCGGCGCCGGTGAAAAGCGGCTGATGAAATGGCAGCCGAAGATCGGCGAGACCGAGAAGCTCTGAAGATGGACTAGGCCTGCGGCTCGCCACCCGGCGCGGGAAAGCGCACCGTCACGGTGAGCCCGCCGCCGGGCGTGTCGTCGAGGCCGGCAGTGGCCTGATGCAGCCTGGCGATCTCCCTGACAATCGGCAGCCCTAACCCGGTGCCTTCCACGCCTTGGCCGCTTTCGCCACGGTAGAAGCGTCGGAAAACGTCTTCGCGTTCGGCGGAGGCAATGCCGGGACCGTCGTCGATCACCTGCAGCTGGGCGGTGCCGTCCGCTTCCTGCGCCACCCGAACCGTGACAGTCGATCCGTCGCCCGCATAGCGGATCGCGTTGTCGATCAGGTTGCCGGTAAGTTCCTGCAGCAGTTCCATCTGCCCCTGCACCGTGACGGTGTCATCGCCTTCAAATCCCAGGTCCACGCCATGCCGGCGTGCGACCGACACCCATTCCAGTGCCACCGCTCGCGCAGCGGCATCGAGCGGCACGTCGCGCAGCGTGGGCGCGTAGCCGCTGTCCGGATCGAGCCTGGACAGCGACAGCAATTGCTGCACCCCCTTGGCTGCATGGCGCACGGTGCCGTGCAGCAGGCGCATGTGTTCGCGCACGCGCTCGCCATCGGGCTCGCGCAACGCCAGTTCGGATTCGGCCTGGATCACGGCGAGCGGCGTCTTGAGCTGATGCGCGGCATCGGCGAAGAAGCGCTTGCGTGCCTGCAGCATGCGGTGCAGGCGATCCACGTACTGGTTCAGCGCGCGCACCAGCGGCTTCATTTCGGACGGCAGGTCACGATGCTCGATCGGGTCGAGCTGGCTCGCGCTGCGCGCCGCCACCGTATCCGACAAGCGATGCAGTGGCCGCAGCCCGCGGCGCACGCCCAGCCAGACGATGCCGAGCGCCAGCGCTACCAGCACCAGTTCCTGCAGCAGCGAGCCCACCAGGATCTCGCGCGCCAACGCCTGGCGCGGTTCGATGGTTTCGCCCACCACGACCCACACCAGCTGGCTGCGGGCCGAGCCCACGTCATGGATTGGCAGCGCCTGCGCGGCCATGCGCAATGGCTGTTCGCGAAACACCGTGTCGTAGAACACGGTTCGGTAGAGCGGCGGGCGCGTGCCGGGCGGTCCCGGCAGATCGGTGTAGCCGGTGACCGTCTCGCCGTGCTCGTCGCGCACCTGATAGAAGACGTGGGGGCCTGCCTTGTCGTCGAACAGTTCGAGTGCCAGGTTCGGCACGTCGATCTCGAGCCGGCCGTCGCGCAGGGCAATGCCCTCGCGCATGGCGCGCAGCGATGCCTCGAGCGTGCGGTCGAACGCCGTGTGCGCAGCCGACATGGCGCGCTCATAGGTCAGCCAGGCATCGAGCGCCAGCAATCCCAGCAGCGGCAGTAGCAGCCACAGCGACAGTTGCAGGCGCAGGCTCGGTGTCCTGCCCCACATGTTCATGGCGCAGGCTGTGGCCGCGCTTCGATCAGATAGCCGAGCCCACGCAGCGTGACGATCGCCACGCCGCTGCCATCGAGCTTCTTGCGCAGGCGGTGGATGTAGATCTCGATGGCATCCGGATTGACCGACTCGTCAATGCCGAAGATCTTCTCGGAGAGGGCTGACTTGTTGACGGCCTTGCCATTACGCAGCAACAGCACTTCGAGCACCGATCGCTCGCGCCGCGTGAGTTGCAGCAGTTCGCCGTCGATCGTGAACGCGCGGCTCACGCTGTCGTAGTGCAGGGGGCCGCAACTCAGCTGTGTGGATTCATGGCCGTGGCTGCGGCGGATCAGCGCGCGTGCGCGCGCTTCTAGCTCGGAAAGGTCAAAGGGCTTGGCCAGGTAGTCGTCGGCGCCCAGGTCCAGACCGCGCACGCGGTCCTCCACCGAGCCATGCGCGGTCAGGATGAGCACAGGCATGCGGTTGCGGCGTTGGCGCAGCCGGCGCAGCACTTCAAGACCGTCCAGCCGTGGCAAGCCGAGATCGAGGATCAGCAACGCATAGTCCTGCGTGGCCAGCAGGTGGTCGGCGCTACGGCCGTCGTGCATGCAGTCGACGGTAAACCCGGCCTGGGTCATGGCCTGGGTCAGCGAGTTGGCCAGCATCAGGTTGTCTTCGGCAAGCAGGATACGCATCGGGGTAATTCAAAGCGGCAAGGCAGGCAGCGCTGCGGGACGGGCAAGGCGGCGCTTGCTGCACCGGCCCAATAGCCGTGCGCCCAGGCGTGCATGTCCGTGTCCCGCCACGGCGCACAGCCCGGGGGCAATTCAATGGATGGAATGGCCCAGACAGATACAGCCAAGTGCACGGTCTTTGAAACTAGGGAAACTCCCAACCCCGGGTTGGTGCATCACGCGCCAATCCGTCTTCGCACGAAAGCGAACTGAAAGTGCCGGTCCCCTACGATGCCGCTCATTCGAGTGTTCCACCGCCAGCGGATGGAGCGCCATAACGACCAGGGGACAGGTTGTGGTGGGTGTGCCGGCATGCGGTCGTGCCGGTACTGCGGCCGACGCGGGGCGGCCGTCATGCCACCGCGATTCGCCGCCGGCTTTACCGGCGGGCACGATCCTCAGGCGAACGCGATGGCTGTTACCACAAACCACAACAAGCAAAGCAAGGAGAGAAGAATGAAACGTACGGCATTGGCTCTGGCCTGCATCGGTCTGACGGGCACCGGTTCGGTCTGCGCCCAGTCGAGCGTGACCATGTATGGCCTGGTCGACGCGGGGGTCGAGTATGTCAACCATGCCGGGCCCAATGGCTCAGTGGTCAAGCTGACCTCGGGCGGGCGCAATACCTCGCGCTGGGGCATGCGCGGCGTCGAGGATCTCGGCGGCGGCCTGAAGGCGGTGTTCAACCTGGAAAGCGGCATTGCCATCGACACCGGCAATCTCGATACGAGCGGCACGCTGTTCGATCGCCGCGCCACGGTCGGCCTCAGCAGCAACTATGGCCAGGTGGTCATGGGCCGCACGTTCACCACGACGTACGACTTCATGCTGCCGTTCGACCCGATGGGCTACGCGCCGAACTATTCGTGGGCGACGTCGTCCACGGCGACCGGCGGTCGCAAGGACGGCCTGTTCTCGCGTGCATCGAATGCCGTCCGCTATGACGGTAAGTTTGGCGGCCTGAAGCTGGGCGCGACCGCGGCCATGGGGGAAGTGGCGGGCGACTTCAAGACCGCGTCCAAGTATGCCCTCGGCGTCGGCTACAACGCGGGCAAGTTCGCCGCCGCGGCGACCTGGGATCGCCAGAACGGGGCTGGCAGCAGCACCACGCCGGCCGATACCACGGACTATATCCAGGGCATCCACGCGGGCGCGAGCTATGACTTCGGCAGCCTGTCGCTGTTTGCCGGCTACCGCAACTACAAGCGCACGCTGACCACCGGCGCGGCGTCGGAGCGCAGCGATATGTACTGGGGCGGCGCAAGCTATGACTTCACGCCGGCGTTCACGCTGTACGGCGCGGTCTACAAGCAGAACATCAAGGGCGGTAACGACGCCGATCCGATCCTGTTCTCGCTGCGCGCGCAGTACTCGTTCTCGAAGCGCACGCTGGCCTATCTGTCGGCCGGCTATGCCAAGGCCCGCAACGGCCAGAACGTCAGCCTGTCGCGCGATTTCGTGGGGTACGCCAACAGCCAGACCGGCGTGATGGCCGGCCTGCAGCACCGCTTCTGATCAGAGAGTGTCATGTCGAGTCAGCGACTGTTGGAGTGGCTGACCTGATTGGGAACTGTCTTCCGCTGCCAGTAGGGGTGTGCGTGAAGGTGGAAGACAGCTTGGGGCGTATTGCCCCAGCAGGGGATGCAGAGCGTTGCCGCACGCTCTGCGTCCTTATTTTTTGTGGCGCCTGTTCAGGGAACGATCACCACCTTGCCGGTCACCTTGCGCGCTTCCATGTCCTTGAGCGCCTGCGGAGCCTGCTCCAGCGGGTAGCGCGCGGAGATGTGCGGGCGCAGCTTGCCTTGCTTCATCCAGCCAAGCATTTGCGCCATATTGGCCTGGTTCGCACGCGGTTCGCGCCGCACGAAATCGCCCCAGAACACGCCCACGAGCGAAGCCCCCTTGAGCAGCGCCAGGTTCAGCGGAATCTTCGGGATCTCGCCATTGGCGAAGCCCACCACCAGATAGCGGCCCCGCCATGCGATCGAGCGGAACGCCGGTTCGGCATAGACGCCACCCACAGGGTCGTAGATCACGTCCGGACCGTTGCCATCGGTCAGCGCCTTGACGCGTTCGCGCAGGTCTTCGGTGCTGTAGTTGATCAGCGCATCGGCGCCGTGTTCCTTGCAAACTGCGAGCTTTTCATCGGTCGACGCCGCCGCGATGACGCGCGCGCCGATGGCCTTGCCGATTTCAATCGCGGCAAGCCCCACGCCGCCAGCTGCGCCGAGCACCAGCATGGTCTGTCCGGCCTTGAGTTCGCCACGGTCGACGACGGCGTGGTGCGAGGTGCCGTAGGTAAGGGTGAATGCTGCCGCGGTTTCGTAATCCACGCCGGGCGGCATGGGCACGACCTTGTTGGCCGGCGCCTTCACGTGCGAAGCGAATGCGCCGTTGCCGAGATACGCAATGACGTTGTCGCCGGGCTTGACGTGCGTGACGCCCGCGCCAACGGCAGTCACGATGCCCGCCAGTTCCGAGCCCGGCGTGAACGGCAGTTCCGGCTTGGCCTGGTATTTGTTCTGGATGATGAGCACATCCGGGAAATTCACGCCGGCGGCCTTTACCTCGATGACCACTTCGCCCTGATCCGGCACCGGATCCGGCAGGGTTTCGACGGTCAGGGAATCGGGCGGCCCCCAGGCCTTGCACAGTACGGCTTTCATCATGTCTCCGGTGATATGTATGGGCGGGTAATCGTGCCGTGTGCCGCCGCGCGCGGCGAGACGGCAAGACCAAGTGTAACGCAAATAGCACGATCGTTCTGTTATGGGCTTTCACCCGTTTGCGCGAGTTTGCCGACGCGCCGGCGACGCCTGGCAGAGCGGTTTGGCAGTGCCTTGAGAGGCCGCTTGCACAGTCGTCGTCAGGTACAATCGCGGGATGCACATTCTTCTCGCTAACGACGACGGTTATCTCGCGCCGGGACTGGCCGTCCTGCATGCCGCGCTCGCGCCGCTGGGCCGCATTACGGTGATCGCGCCCGAGCAAAACCACAGCGGTGCTTCTAATTCGCTGACGCTGCAGCGACCGCTTTCGATCTATGAAGCGCGGGAAGGCGTGCAGAAGGGTTTCCGCTTCGTCAACGGCACGCCGACCGACTGCGTGCATATCGCGCTGACCGGCCTGCTCGACGAAAAACCCGACCTGGTGGTGTCCGGCATCAACCAGGGACAGAACATGGGCGAGGACGTGCTGTACTCCGGCACGGTCGCCGCCGCTATCGAAGGCTACCTGCTCGGCATTCCTTCCATTGCTTTCTCGCAGCTGCACAAGGGCTGGGAGCATCTCGACGCCGCCGCCCGCGTGGCGCGCGACATTGTCGAACGCGCGATTGCGACGCCGCCGGTCGAACCGTTCCTGCTGAACGTCAATATCCCGAACCTGCCGTTCGAACACATCAAGGGCTATCGTGCCACGCGGCTCGGCAAGCGGCATCCGTCGCAGCCGGTGATCGCGCAGGTCAATCCGCGCGGCGATCTCAATTACTGGATCGGCGCCGCCGGGGACGCACGCGATGCGAGCGAGGGCACGGATTTCCACGCGACCGCCGAAGGCTATGTTTCGCTGACGCCGTTGCAACTCGACCTCACACATCGTGGCCAGCTCGAGGCGCTTGCCCAGTGGCTGAACTAGCCATTCCCGCCGCAGTGCCTCAGCGCCGATGAGTCCCACACCCCCTCGCAGCAAGTTTCCCCTGCCGCTGGATGCGGTAGTCCAGCGCAAGCCAGCACCGGCGCGTACCGCCGGCATGCCCGCGGTCGGTGCGCCGGGCCCTGCGCAGGCGCAGGCCAAAGCCCGCGACAAGCAGCCGTCGGCGCCCACGGCTGCGGCCAGCGCCGTAGAGGCGCGTGCCTCGGCGGCGACGGCGGGCGGGGGGGGCATGGCATCGGACCGCGCGCGCGGCGCGCTGGCGGCGCGGCTGCGCGCCTCGGGTATCCGCGACGAACGCGTGCTGGCCGCCATTGGCACTGTGCCGCGCCATCTGTTTGTCGAGCCCGGGCTGGCATCGCAGGCGTATGAAGATGCAGCGCTGCCCATCGGCCATCAGCAGACGATCTCGAAGCCTTCCGTGGTGGCGCGCATGATCGAACTGCTGCGCGAGGGCCTTTCGGCGGACACGCCGGTCGAGCGCGTGCTGGAGATCGGCACCGGCTGCGGTTATCAGGCCGCGGTGCTGAGCCTGGTGGCGCGTGAAGTTTTTTCCATCGAGCGCATCCGACCGTTGCACGAGCAGGCCAAGGCGAACCTGCGGCCGCTGCGTGTGCCGAACCTGCGGCTGCACTATGGCGACGGCAGGCTAGGCCTGCCGCAGGCTGCGCCGTTTTCGGCCATCATCCTTGCCGCCGCCGGCATGGAGGTGCCGCAGGCCCTGCTCGAGCAGCTTGCCATCGGCGGCAGGCTGATCGCGCCCGTGGCGGTGGTTCCGCCAGCGGGCGGATCGGGCCAGACGGTCACGCAGCAGTTGCTGCTGATCGAGCGGCTCAATCGGCATCGTTTTCACCGGACCGCGCTTGAAGCCGTTTTCTTTGTGCCCTTAAAATCGGGCACCATCTGAGTCGAACTATGCACAAGATCGTGAATTCGCAACAATTTGCACGCGCAGGCCAGCTTGTGGCGGCTTCCACGCTGGTGGCGATGCTGGCAGCCTGCGCCAACTCGCCGATGCCGGCACCCGTGGTGGACCGGACTTCCACTGCCGGCACTGCCCCTGCAGCCCCGCTGGAGCCGGCACCCCCTGGGTACTATCGGGTCAAGCGAGGCGATACCCTTTACCGCATCGCGCTCGAGAACGGCCAGTCGTACCGCGATGTCGCGGGCTGGAACAATATCAGCAACGCCAACCAGATCGAGGTCGGCCAGTTGTTGCGTGTCGTGCCGCCAGGCGCCGACGTCAACGCCGGCCAGGGCGTGACCACGACGCCGGTGGCGCCGGGCGCGATCCAGTCGCAGCCGATCGATCAGGCGCGGCCGGCCGGCACGCCGGTGCCGCCGCCTGCAGCCACCACCGCGCCTGCGGCAGGTGCCGCAGCGTCCGCGGGCACGTCAGGCCCGGTTGCGGACACCGCGATGAAACTTGCTTGGCCGGCAACCGGCCAACTGGTCGGTAAATTTGATGACAAGAGCAATAAAGGCATCGATATTGCGGGCAAGAAAGGCGATGCCGTGCTCGCCGCCGACGACGGTCGGGTGATTCACGTTGGCCCCTTGCGCGGCTACGGGAATCTTGTCATCATCAAACACAACGAGACATTTCTTACTGCCTACGGCCACAACGACAAGGTGCTCGTGGCAGAGCAATCAACGGTCCGAAAGGGGCAGAAGATTGCGGAGATGGGCAATAGTGATACCGACCGGGTAAAGCTTCACTTCGAAGTTCGCAAGAACGGAAAGCCGGTTGATCCGATGCGGTATCTGCCACCACAGTGAGGGTTCATGCCACGCCAGAAAACTGTCTCCTCCGGAACCGTCAGCAGGGCTCGCCGTCCCAAGCAGCCGGAAGTGAAGGCTGGTGTGGCCCAAACCGACGATCGCGTTGAACTGGATGCATTCGACAAGGATGTCGGTGCCGACCTGATTCCCCCGACCGACGAGCCGATCTCGACCACGACAACGGTCGGCCTGCGCGAAGCCGATTTGCTCAGCGACGACAACGACCGTCAGCTGCGCGATGATGACGAGGATGAGGCAGAGGAGGAAGAGGAATCCGAAAGCGAGAACGTCGCCGAAGCGGCGCCCGAGCATGACGACTTCCGTACCGTGCTGCATACCGAGCTGGCTGCCGATACGGTCCAGCACTATCTGAATCGCATCAGCATCAAGCCGCTGCTGTCCGCTCCTGAGGAGTTGCATTTCTCGACGCTGGCCAAGGACGGCGATTTTTCCGCGCGGCAGGTCATGATCGAACGCAACCTGCGCCTGGTCGTGAGCATCGCCAAGGGTTATCTCAATCGCGGCGTGCCGCTGCTGGACCTGATCGAGGAAGGCAACCTTGGTCTCATGCACGCGATCGAGAAATTCGATCCGTCACGCGGTTTCCGTTTTTCTACCTACGCGACCTGGTGGATCCGCCAGAGCATCGAGCGCGCCATCATGAACCAGGCGCGCACGGTACGGCTGCCGGTCCACGTGATCCGTGAACTCAACCAGGTGCTGCGCGCCAAGCGGCATCTCGAAAAAGGCGGCACCGACGGCCGCGACGCCAGTCTCGAAGACATTGCCCACCTGCTGGGCAAGACGCCTGACGAGGTGCAGGACGTGCTGGCGCTTAACGAACATACCACCTCGCTCGATACGCCGTTTGACCTGGACCCGGGCTCCAGCCTGCTGGACTTCCTTTCCGACGAGCACAACGCCGCCCCGGACCAGGAAGTCGCGCACCGCGAGCTCGAAGGCCTGATGAAGCTGTGGCTGGCCCGCCTGTCGGAAAAGCACCGCTATGTGGTGGAGCGCCGCTTCGGCCTCAACCATATCGAACCGGCCACGCTTGAAGAGCTGGCCGAAGAGATGGGCCTGACGCGCGAACGCGTGCGCCAGATCCAACAGGAAGCCCTGGTCAAGCTCAAGCGGCATTTCGCATCGCAAGGTGTCAGGAAGGACGCTGTTCTATGACCCCTGTGCTGGTATTCGACATCGAGACCATTCCCGATGTCGACGGCCTGCGCCGTTTGCATGACCATCCCGCATCGATGAGCGACGAGGAAGTCGCCGAGCAAGCGTTCTCAGCCCGCCGCGAAAAGACCGGAAGCGATTTCCTGCCGCACTATCTGCAGCGCGTCGCGGCGATCTCGTGCGTGTTGCGCCGGACGCAGCGCGACGGCTCGGCCGTGTTCCATGTCGGCTCGCTGGGAACGCTCGAGGATGGTGAGGCCACGCTGATCCAGAAGTTCTACGAACTGATTGCGCGCTACAGCCCGCAGCTTGTGTCGTGGAACGGTGGCGGCTTCGACTTGCCCGTGCTGCACTATCGTGGCCTGGTCCATGGCGTGACCGCGCCGCGATACTGGGAAATGGGCGAGGGCCGCGACGACGACAGCCGCGACTTCAAGTGGAACAACTACATCAGCCGCTACCACATGCGGCATCTGGACCTGATGGACCTCCTTGCCATGTACCAGCCGCGCGCAAGCGCGCCGCTGGATGACCTGGCCAAGCTGTGCGGCTTCCCAGGCAAGATGGGGATGGATGGCAGCAAAGTCTGGCAGGCGTACCGGGAAGGTCAGCTCGACGCGATCCGCGCCTATTGCGAGACCGACGTTGTCAACACCTACCTGATGTACTGCCGCTTCCAGCTCATGCGCGGCGGCCTGCTGCCGCGCGAGTTCGATCTCGAGATGGAACTCGTGCAGGAATCGCTGGCCGAGCTGCCAGGCGAGCAGTGGATGGAATACCTGCGTGCATTCCGCCTGAAGCGCCTGACGCCAGAAGACGAAGAGATCGAGTAAGTTGGCGAACGGTCGGCGATCCCGCGGGCCTTTTCATATATCCAGTGACAGCACGATGGGCTGGTGATCCGAGTCCTTCGTCGCTGCATTGACTTCGCAACGCCTGACGCGTTCCGCCAGGTTCTCGGTGACAAAGACGAAATCGCACGCGAAGGGCGGCTCGGGCCATTGCTCCTTGTCGTACATCGCGCAGGTCGGCGCATGCGACTGGCCCGGATGGATGTGCATCCAGGCATCGCGCCACGGCGTGGTGTCGTCGTCGAACGGTTCGAGCATTCGCCGGTAGGCGATGTCGTCGGGCTTGCTGTTAAAGTCGCCGCAAAGGACGGCTTCCGTTGGCCGCACCGCCGGCGTGAATGGCCCCGGCGTCGATTCACTGCGCCCGGGACGCAGCGCATGGCCGCATGCTTCCGCGTGCCAGTCTCGCAGGGCGTTTGCCTGGGCGGCGCGCTGATGCGCCGAGTAGTATTCCAGGTGTGTGCAGATGACGCGCAACGGCCGGCTGCCGGCCTGCAGCGTCGCTTCGATCGCGACGCGGGGCATGGACGCTACGTCGGGGTCCGCCGGCCACGGCAGCGCGTGGCGGAAGACTTCATGCACGGGCAGGCGCGTGGCAATCAGGTTGCCGAACTGGCGCGGGCCACCGTCGCTGCCGAAGCGGTCGACGCCCGGCGCGAACAGCAGCCGATAGCCGGGCAACAGCGCGGACAGTTCGGACACCTGGTCTGCCCCGGGCGCGCCGCGCAGCTCGCCGAAGCCGCGTGTGACTTCCTGCAGGCAGATGACGTCGGCATCGGCCATCGCCCGCATGGTGGCCACGCTGCGGGACAGGTCCACGCGTCCGTCAGCGCCGCGGCCCCATTGAATGTTCCATGAAATCAGTTCCATTGCATCACTCCTTTGCGCGATGCGGCACCATTACCCGGGCGTCGGAGCGCGCGTCTGGACTACAATCGCGCTTTCGCAAAACAATACGTCAGGTTTCGTCTGGTGTCCCAAGCCGTGTCCTCCCCACAAGAAATGCCGGCAGCGCCGCGTGCGGCATCTGCCTCTCCGGCTGCCGTCGCGCCCGGTTCCGATCCCGTGGTTTCCATTGACAGCCTCGACATGGAGGCGCGCGGCGTCGGGCGCCTGGTCAATGAAGACGGCACTCCCGGCAAGGTCATCTTCGTCGAAGGTGCGTTGCCCGGCGAAACCGTGAGCTACAAGAGCTTCCGCCGCAAGCCGAGCTACGAACAGGCCCATCTGCTGGAAGTGCGTCGAGAATCGGTGATGCGTGTCAAGCCAGGTTGCAAGCACTTTGGCGTGTGCGGCGGATGCTCCATGCAGCACCTGGACTCGCGCGCGCAGCTTGCGATCAAGCAGCGGGTACTCGAAGACAACCTCTGGCACCTGTCGAAGGTTCGTCCGGAAGTGATGTTCCGGCCGATCGCCGGGCCGGACTGGGGCTATCGCTACCGCGCACGGCTGACGGTGCGGTATGTGGCTAAGAAGGGTGGGGTACTGGTGGGTTTCCACGAGCGCAAGAGCAGCTACGTGGCGGACATGACGAGCTGCGAGATCCTTCCGCCACATATCTCGGCGATGCTGGTGCCGTTGCGCGAACTGGTGACGGGCTTGTCCATTCGCGACCGCATGCCGCAGATCGAACTGGCGGTGGGCCATGAGGTTACGGCGCTGGTGCTGCGCATCCTCGAACCGCTGACCGACGCGGACAAGGACCTGCTGCGCGCCTTCGCGGACCAGCACAATGTCCAGTTCTGGCTCCAGCCCAAGGGCCCGGATACCGTTGTGCCCTTCTATCCGCTCGACCGTGAGCTGGCCTATACGCTGCCCGAGTTCGGCATCCGTATGCCGTTCAAGCCGACCGACTTCACGCAGGTCAACCACCACATCAACAGGGTACTGATCGGCCGCGCACTGCGCCTGCTGGACGTCCAGCCCCAAGACCGCCTGCTCGACCTGTTCTGCGGCATCGGCAACTTCACGCTGCCACTCGCCACGCAGGGCCGCTCGGTCATGGGCATTGAAGGCAGCGAGGCGCTGACGACCCGGGCGCTGGCGAATGCCGGCTACAACGGCCTGGCGGAAAAGACGGAATTCGCCTGCCGCAACCTGTTCGAAGTGACCGCCGAAGATATCGCCGCGCTGGGCCGCTTCGATCGCTGGTTGATCGACCCGCCGCGCGAAGGTGCGCTGGCGGTGTGCAAGGCGCTGGGCGAGCTGTCGCAGCAGGGCAGCGACGTGCTGCCGCAACGCATCGTCTATGTGTCGTGCAGCCCGGCAACACTGGCGCGCGACGCGGGCCTGCTGGTGCATGAGGCCGGGTATCGCCTGGCAGGGGCGGGCGTCGTGAACATGTTCCCGCATACGTCGCACGTCGAATCGATTGCCGTCTTCGAGCGGCGTTGAGCGCGCGACAACGCTAGCGCCCAATGAAAAACGCCGGCCAAGTGGCCGGCGTTCTTGTTTTACGCAGGACTGCGTCAGTCGCGGCTGCCGCCGAAGATGCCCAGCAGGGCCAGCAGGTTCGTGAAAACGTTGTAGACGTCGAGGTAGATCGCCAGCGTGGCCGTGATGTAGTTGGTTTCGCCGCCATTTACCACGCGCTGCACATCGAACAGGATGTACGCCGAGAAAATGCCGATGGCGATCACCGACACCGTGATCATCAGCGACGGAAGTTGCAGCCAGATATTGGCCACGCTCGCCAGAATCAGCAGGATCAGGCCGACGAACAGGAACTTGCTGAGGCCCGAGAAATCACGCTTGCTGACCGTCGCAATGGTAGCCATGGCGCCAAACACCGCCGCTGTGCCGCCAAAGGCATACATGATCAGCGCCGGCCCATTCGAGAACTGCAGCACCGCGCCGATCAGGCGCGACAGCATCAGGCCCATGAAGAACGTGAAGGCGAGCAGCAGGACCACGCCCATGCTGCTGTTCTTGGTCTTCTCGATGCCGTAGAAGAACGCGAATGCGATGCCGAGGAACAGGATCAGCGACAAGCCGGGGCTGCCGGCCATGAAGCTGAAGCCCGTGGCCACGCCGATCCATGCGCCGAGCACGGTCGGGATCATCGAAATGGCGAGCAGCCAGTAGGTGTTGCGCAATACCCGATTACGCACGACGACATCGCTGACCGTCGACGCATTGCCGAAACCGTAGGTGTTCAGCTTGTTATCCATGGTGACTCCTGTTTCTGAATGGTGAGGCGCCGGAGCGACCCGGAGCGACGCAACGCCAATGTGGCACCGCGTCTGCGGAATTGCAAGAGGATTAAAGTGTCGCATGGGCCACTTCCATGCGGTAAAGGCCAGATTTGTTGCTCACGTTGGACGGTTTTATATGTATTGCGTTCCGTGCATTGTGTGGTCAACGGAAGGTGTCGGTTTCGACGCCCCGGATATGGCGTTTTCCGCTCATGCAGCTGCACTTTCGCGAAAGGCTGGCTGCGCTCGAAACCGTCATCGTCTCGTGCTAGAATTGCACGTTTAATCCATTTGTAACCCCTTCATTTTTCGGAGTTTTTCATGGCGATCGAACGCACCCTGTCGATTATCAAGCCGGATGCCGTGGCCAAGAACGTTATCGGCCAGATCTACGCCCGTTTCGAGGCCGCCGGCCTGAAGATCGTTGCTGCCAAGATGGTGCACCTGTCGCGCGGCGAAGCCGAGCAGTTCTACGCTGTCCACAAGGAGCGTCCGTTCTTCAAGGACCTCGTCGACTTCATGGTTTCCGGCCCGGTCATGATCCAGGCGCTGGAAGGTGAAGGCGCCATCGCCAAGAACCGCGACCTGATGGGCGCCACCGACCCGAAGAAGGCCGACAAGGGCACCATCCGCGCCGACTTCGCCGACAGCATCGACGCGAACGCCGTGCACGGTTCGGACGCTGCTGAAACTGCCGCTGTGGAAATTGCCTTCTTCTTCCCGGGCATGAACGTTTATACCCGTTGATTGTCTGGTCAATTCCAAGACTAGACAGACACGGAAGCTGAGTTTGCCGTCATGAACGATCTCGTCAACCTGCTCGACCTGGATGCGGACGCGCTCACTGCCTATTGCGGCGAGCTCGGCGAGAAGCCGTTTCGTGCGCGGCAGCTGCAACGCTGGATCCACCAGTTTGGTGCCAGCCGTTTCGACGCCATGTCGGACCTCGCCAAGTCGCTGCGCGAAAAGCTCGCGACGCGCGCCGAGATCCGTTCGCCGGCCGCCATCACCGACAACCTGTCGGCTGACGGCACGCGCAAGTGGCTGCTCGATGTCGGTAACGGCAACGCGGTGGAGACGGTGTACATCCCCGAGGAAACGCGCGGCACGCTGTGCGTCTCCTCGCAGGCGGGGTGCGCTGTCAACTGCCGGTTCTGCTCGACCGGCAAGCAGGGTTTCTCGCGCAATCTGACTACGGGCGAAATCATTGGCCAGTTGTGGATGGCGGAATTCGCCATGCGCGAACAGCTGGGCCGTGGGCCCAAGGACGACCGCGTCATCTCCAACGTGGTGATGATGGGTATGGGCGAGCCGCTGCTGAACTACGATGCCGTCGTGCCGGCCATGCGGCTGATGCTCGACGATAACGCGTATGGCCTGTCGCGCCGCCGCGTGACGCTGTCCACTTCCGGCGTGGTGCCGATGATGGACCGTCTGTCGAAAGACCTGCCGGTAGCGCTGGCCGTGTCTCTGCACGCGTCGAACGACGCCCTGCGCGACGTGCTCGTGCCGCTGAACAAGAAGTACCCGCTGGCCGAACTGATGGCGGCATGCCGCCGTTATCTGGAATTCGCCCCGCGCGATTTCATTACTTTCGAATACTGCATGCTCGATGGCGTCAATGACGGCGTCGAACATGCGCGGGAACTGTTGAAGCTTGTGGCCGACGTGCCGTGCAAGTTCAACCTGATCCCGTTCAATCCGTTCCCTGAATCGGGTTTGAAGCGTTCCAACAACGATCAGATCCGGCGCTTTGCGCAGGTACTGATGGATGCGGGCATCGTGACCACGATCCGCAAGACGCGCGGCGACGATATCGACGCGGCATGCGGCCAGCTTGCCGGGGAGGTCAAGGATCGCACCCGGCTTGCCGAGCGGGGCAAGTTCGGCAAGATCACGCCTTTGGTGCCGGTCGCCGCGACTGGCCAAGCCGGGGAGGCTCGCCCTGCATGATCCGTCTGATCGCTGCAGCCCTGTTGGGGCTGCTGATGTTGTCCGCCTGCCAGTTGCCGCCCGCACCGACGCAGGACCTCCAGACTACTTCCGACCAGACCGATGCAAGGCGCCGCGCCAGCATCCGGCTGCAGCTCGCCACCAATTACCTTGAGGCCGGCCAGAATTCGGTCGCACTTGACGAGGTGAAGCAGGCGATTGCCGCCGACCCGGCCATGGCCGACGCCTACCATGTGCGTGCGCTGGTCTACATGGCGATGAACGAGAAGGCGCTGGCCGACGACAGTTTCCGCACCGCGGTCTCCATGCGCGGCAATGACGGTGACCTGCTCAATAACTACGGCTGGTTCCTGTGCCAGGAAGGCCGGTATGGCGAGGCGGTGCCGATGCTCGAACGCGCGGTGTCGGCGCCTTCCGCTGGCGGGCCGGCAAAGCCGCTGATCAGCCTCGGAGCCTGCCAGTTGCGCAATGGCGCCGGCGCGGAAGCCGAGAAGAACCTGAAGGCGGCGCTCGGCTATGACCGGAACAATCCTGTCGCCAACACCAACCTGGCGCTCGTCTATTACCGGCGTGGCGACCTCAGGCAGGCTCAGCAATTTGCCGAGCGTGTCAACAACAGCAAATTCGCAAGCGCGCAATCCCTCTGGCTGGGTGCGCGCATTGCGCGCCGTCAGGGCGACGCGGCGGCGCAGGGTGCCCTGGCGGCACAGCTGCGCCAGCGTTTTCCCGACTCGCGCGAATTGAGCGCGTACGAACAAGGAGCATGGGATGAGTGAGCAAGAGCGCGCCGCAGGCCAGGCCGCATCGACGGGACACGTCGGCGGGGGCGCGACCGATTCAGAACGTGAAGCCGTGGCGCGCGAGATCGGCGCCCTGTTGGCGCAGGCACGGGAATCGCAACGGATGTCCGTCGAGGACGTGAGCGCCCGTCTGAAGGTGGCGGCGCCGAAGCTCGTGGCGATCGAATCCGGCAACGTCGAGGCGCTGCCCGACATCACGTTTGCCAAGGGCGTGATGCGCGCGTACGCACGCATGTTGCACGTGGACATTGACGGCTTGCTTGCGCGTTTCCACCCGCGGCCCGTGCAGGTCACCGAAATGGCGCGCCAGCGCGAAGGCGGTCTCAACGAGACGTTTGACGATCGCAGGCGCTTTGGCAAGCGCGGTGGCGGCGCAGGGGCCGGTGGGCGCTGGGTTTGGCTGGCACTCGTGATTGCCGGCCTGGCGGCAGGCGGCTGGTTCGGGCTCGACCATATGAAACAATGGCTGGAAGCGCGCAACAGCGCCGCTCAGGCCGCGCCAGCCGAAGTGCAGGAACCGGCGGGCCAGGGCGGCGAGCCGGGCACCGTGACGGCTGCACTGCCGCCGGTCATGGCTGCCGCCGACTCTCCGGCTCCGTCCGAGGAATTGCCCGCCAGCGCGCCGGCCGCGAGCGGCGTCGCGGTGCCCGCACAGTCCGCGGCAGCGACCACGGCCGTGCCCGCCGTGGCAACGACGGTCACGCCGGTTGCCAATACGGCGCCTGTTGCAGCGACTCCCGCGGCGCAAGGCGAACTTCAGATCAAGTTCTCCGCCGATACCTGGTACGAGATCCGCGACCGCAACGGCAAGGTTGTCCTCGGCGGTACCGCCAAGGCCGGCCAGGAAGTCGCGGGCGGCGGCACGGCACCGTACAAGGTGACCATCGGCAACGTCAAGGGTGTGGAATCGATGAGCCGGAACGGCACGCCGGTTGACCTGAAGGCGGCGAATCGCAACAACGTGGCGCGGTTGACGCTGCCCTGACGCGGCTCGACACCGTGCATCATTGCGAGGTGGTAACGCTATGAACGAACAGCTTTGTCTTCCGGTCCTGCCGGGCCCGCTGCCGCGCCGCGAAAGGCGCCAGGCGAGCATCGCGTGGGGCGACAACATCGTCACCATCGGTGGCAGCGCGCCGGTGCGCGTGCAGTCGATGACCAATACGGATACCGTCGATGCCATTGGCACGGCCATCCAGGTCAAGGAACTGGCGCGCGCGGGCTCCGAGATCGTGCGCATCACGGTCAATACGCCCGAGGCAGCGGCAGCGGTGCCGCATATCCGCGAGCAGCTCGACCGCATGGGCGTCAACGTGCCGCTGGTGGGCGATTTCCACTACAACGGCCACAAGCTGCTGCAGGACTATCCGGCCTGCGCCGAGGCGCTGTCGAAGTACCGCATCAACCCCGGCAATGTGGGGCAGGGCGCCAAGCGCGACACGCAATTCGCGCAGATGATCGAGATGGCCTGCCGGTACAACAAGCCGGTGCGCATCGGCGTCAACTGGGGCAGCCTGGACCAGGACCTGCTCGCGCGCATCATGGACGAGAACGCCGGCCGCGCGGAGCCGTGGCCCGCGCAGAGCGTGATGATCGAAGCGTTGATCACTTCGGCGATCGATTCGGCAAAGAAGGCCGAGGAAATCGGCCTGCCGGGCAACCAGATCATCCTGTCGTGCAAGGTGTCGCAGGTGCAGGAACTGATTGCGGTGTACCGCGAACTCGCGCGCCGCTGCGACTATGCGCTGCACCTCGGCCTGACCGAGGCGGGCATGGGCAGCAAGGGCATCGTGGCGTCGACGGCGGCGCTGTCGGTGCTGCTGCAGGAAGGCATCGGCGACACGATCCGGATTTCGCTGACGCCGGAACCCGGTGCGCCGCGCGAGAAGGAAGTCTATGTCGGGCAGGAAATCCTGCAGACCATGGGCATGCGGAATTTCACGCCGATGGTGATTGCGTGCCCCGGCTGCGGCCGCACGACGAGCACCACGTTCCAGGAACTGGCGGCAAGCATTCAGGCGTACCTGCGCGAGCAGATGCCGCAGTGGAAGACCGCTTATCCGGGCGTCGAAGAGATGGATGTGGCCGTGATGGGCTGCATCGTCAACGGCCCTGGCGAAAGCAAGCATGCCAACATCGGCATTTCGCTGCCGGGTTCGGGCGAATCGCCGGCGGCGCCGGTGTTTGTCGATGGCGTCAAGGTCAAGACGCTGCGCGGCGAGCGCATCGCCGAGGAATTCCAGGCGATCGTCGACGAGTACGTTCGCACGCATTACGGTCCGGGCGCAGCGCGGGCAGAGAAGGAAGCGGTGGCCTGAGCCGGCATTGGCCAGTCCACCCAGCAAGATAACGACAGAATGACGCAAAACGAGAATCCGTCCGCGCAAAGCGGCGCCAAGCCAGAAGACAAGGCACGCCCCGCGAAGGCCTTGCAGGGCGTGAAGGGCATGAACGACATGCTGCCCGCCGATGCCCCGCTGTGGGAGCATTTCGAGAACGCCGCGCGTGCGATGCTGCGCGCCTACGGCTACCAGCAGATCCGCACGCCGATCGTCGAGCATACCCAGCTGTTCGTGCGCGGTATCGGCGAGGTCACGGATATCGTGGAGAAGGAGATGTATTCCTTCACCGATGCGCTCAACGGTGAACAACTGACGCTGCGTCCGGAAGGCACTGCCGCCGCCGTGCGTGCGACCATCGAGCACAACCTGCTGTACGACGGCCCGAAGCGCCTGTGGTACACCGGCCCGATGTTCCGCCACGAGCGCCCGCAGCGCGGCCGCTATCGCCAGTTCCACCAGCTCGGCGCTGAGGCGCTCGGCTTTGCGGGCCCGGATGTGGATGCCGAGATCATCCTGATGTGCCAGCGCCTGTGGGACGACCTGGGCCTGACCGGCGTGCGGCTGGAGATCAACTCGCTGGGCCAGGCGCACGAGCGCGCCGCGCACCGCGAGGAGCTGATCAAGTACCTCGAAGGCTTCAAGGACATCCTGGACGAGGACGGCAAGCGCCGCCTCTACACGAATCCGCTGCGCGTGCTGGATACGAAGAATCCCGCGCTGCAGGAAATGGCCGCCAACGCGCCCAAGCTGATCGATTTCCTCGGTGAGGAATCGCTCGCCCACTTCGAGGGCGTGCAGCGGCTGCTCAAGGCCAACAACATCCCGTACAAGATCAACCCGCGCCTGGTGCGTGGGCTGGACTACTACAACCTGACGGTGTTCGAGTGGATCACCGACAAGCTCGGTGCGCAGGGCACCATCGCCGGTGGCGGCCGCTATGACCCGCTGATTGCGCAGATGGGCGGCAAGGCGGCGCCGGCTTGCGGCTGGGCCATGGGCATCGAGCGCATCATCGAGCTGATCCGCGAGGAAGGCGTGGTGCCTGATGCGGTCGGTTGCGACGTCTATCTGGTGCATCAGGGCGAAGCGGCGCAGCAGCAGGCGACGGTTGCCGCCGAGCGCCTGCGTGATGCCGGCCTGGACGTGGTGCTGCATGCCACGCCCGATGGCAAGAGCGGCAGCTTCAAGTCGCAGATGAAGCGCGCTGACGCGAGCGGTGCGGCGTATGCCGTGATCATTGGCGAAGATGAAGTCGCTGCGGGCGTGGTGCAGGTGAAGGAACTTCGCCAGGGCGCGCAGGCTGAAGGTGGTGGCCAGCAGGCGCAGGTGCCCGCTGAAAACCTGGTCGATTACCTGATCGACGCGATGGTCGGCGCCAGCGAATAACGCGACGACTGACGACGCAAGTAACGGCGTAGCAAGATCCGCCCGGCAGGAAGCGAAGCCTGCCGGAAGCGGCCTGAGATACAAACCAACCGCAAAAAGACTGCCTCGACATGGCATACGATCTGGAAGAGCAGGAACAGCTTGAAAATCTGAAGGCCTGGTGGCGTCAGTATGGCAATGCCCTGACGTGGATCCTGATTGCCGCCTTGCTGGCATTCGCTGCCTGGAACGGCTGGAAGTACTGGGAGCGCAAGCAGGCTTCCGAAGCGGCCGTGCTGTATGACCAGGTGATGAAGGCCGCCGAAGGCCGCGATGCCGAGCGCGTGAAGCGCGCAGCGGGCGACCTCGAGGACAAGTTCGGCAGGACCGCCTATGGCCCGATGAGTGCGCTGGTGGCCGCCAAAGTGCTGTACGATGCCGGCGATCTGGCAGGTGCAAAAACCCAGTTGCAGTGGGCAATGGACCACGGCGATGGCGAGTACTCGCATATCGCGCGCGTGCGCCTTGCCGGCGTGCTGCTTGATGAGAAGGCCTACGACCAGGGCCTGGCGCTGCTGAAGGACGAGCCGCCGGCGGCGTTCGTCGCGATCTACGCCGATCGCAGGGGCGATCTGCTCGCCGCGCAGGACAAGCGTGCCGATGCACGTGCCGCCTACCGCAAGGCGCTGGACAAGCTCGGTGCCGACGATCAGTCGATGCGCCAGATCATCCAGTTCAAGCTCGACGCGCTGGGCACGGCCTGATCGCCGCTGCACGTGAAGGACATCCGCCATAACCCAATCCAGGATTCGAACCCTATGACGTTCATGCTTTCCGGTGCCGAACAACAAGGCCAGTCCCACCGCAAGATTGCCCGTGCGCTCGTCGCCGGCGCCTGCCTTGTGGCCCTGGGCGGCTGCTCGCTGTTCAGCAAGGAGAACAAGCATCCGCCGGCCGAACTGAAGCCGGTGTCGGCGACGCTGTCCGTGCGCCAGGCGTGGAAGGCGGACGTCGGCAAGAGCGGGCCGTATGCGCTGCAGCCGGCCGCGGCGGGCAACAACGTGTATGTGTCGGCCAACAACGGCACCATCATGGCGCTGGACGGCGCAACCGGCCGGACGCTGTGGAAGGCCAAGACCGACGTCGACATCACCACCGGTCCGGGCAGCGATGGCTCGGTGACGGCGGTGGCGGGCGAGAAGGGTGCCGTCTACGCGTTTGACACCAGCGGCAAGCAGATCTGGAAGAAGCAGGTCAACGGTGAAGTCCTGTCGGCGCCGCTGGTCGGCAATGGCATCGTGGTAGTGCGGACGACCGATACCCGGGTGCTCGCACTGGACGCCCAAACTGGTGAGCGCCGCTGGATCTACCAGCGTTCGCAGACGCCGCTGAACCTGCGTGCGGCCATGGGCATGGTCTTCGCCGGCGACGGCATCGTGATGGGCTTCCCCGGCGGCAAGCTGGGCGTCCTGACGCCGGCCAACGGCGTGCTGCGCTGGGAAAGCGCGGTTTCCTATCCGAAGGGCGTGTCGGAAATCGAGCGCCTGAACGACGTGACCGGCCAGCCCATGGTGAGCGGCCGCCAGGTATGCGCGACCACCTTCCAGGGCCGCGTGGCCTGCCTGGAGCTGGCCAATGGCCAGCCGCAGTGGGGCAAGGATTTTTCGTCGCCGTCCGGCCCGGCGCAGGATGACAATGCGATCTATGCCAGCGACGAGCAGTCGGTGGTGTTCGCGTTCGATCGCCAGAATGGCAACGAGCGCTGGAAGAACAACGAACTGCGCTATCGACGGCTCGGCGCGCCGCTGGTACTGGGCCGTTCGGTGGTGATGGGCGACTTCGAAGGCTATGTGCATTTCCTCTCGCGGGAGGACGGCACGGTGGTGGCGCGCATGAAGACCGATGGCAGCGCCATCAGCGCTGCGCCGGTTGTGGCGGGGCAAACCATGGTTGTCCAGACGCGCGACGGCGATGTCTACGGCTATGTGCCGGGCTGAGCCGACGATGAGCCACTGAAGCGTCAATGAGGCAGCGACTGCCCGTACACCTGTCGGTACGGGCGGCGCAATTCCGGTAGCATGATCCCTGGTCGTGCGGCGAAATGCGGGACGGGCTTGGCGCCAGTTCCGCCCGACAGGATAAGCGGCTGGCCATGCATATTTTGCATAAGGCGCCGTAGGATCAACTGACTCCGGAGTTCCAGGGGGACGGCAGGTGCCGGCCCCCGTTTCCGTTTATTGCATGAAACCAGTTATTGCACTTGTCGGCCGCCCGAACGTCGGGAAGTCGACGCTATTTAACCGCATGACCCGCTCACGCGACGCACTCGTCGCCGACCTGCCGGGCCTGACGCGCGACCGCCACTACGGAGAGGGTCGTATCGGCGATCGTCCGTTCATTGCCATCGATACCGGCGGCTTCGAGCCGGTGGTCAAGGAAGGCATCGTCGCCGAGATGGCCAAGCAGACCAAGCAAGCCGTGGTCGAGGCGGACGTTGTCATCTTCATTGTCGATGGCAGGCTGGGCCTGGCCCCGCAGGACCGCGCCATTGCAGACTACCTGCGCAAGACGGGTCGGCGCGTGATGCTCGCGGTCAACAAGGCCGAGGGCATGAAGTACACCTCGGTCGCCGCCGATTTCTATGAACTTGGCATGGGCGATCCGTACGCGATTTCGGCCGCGCACGGCGACGGCGTTCGAGAGCTCGTGGACGAGGCGCTGGAGCTGGCTGTCCAGGAGCGTCCGGAGCTGGCCGAGGAAGACGCGGACAGTGGCAAGGGCGTGAAGATCGCCATCGTTGGCCGCCCCAACGTCGGCAAGTCGACGCTGGTCAATACGCTGATCGGCGAAGAGCGCGTGATTGCGTTCGACATGCCTGGCACCACGCGCGACGCGATCTACGTGGAGTTCGAGCGCGGCGGCAAGCCGTACACGCTGATCGACACCGCGGGCCTGCGGCGCCGGGGCAAAGTGTTCGAGGCAATCGAGAAGTTTTCGGTGGTCAAAACGCTGCAGTCGATCGCCGACGCCAATGTCGTGATCCTGCTGCTTGATGCGCAGCAGGATATTTCCGACCAGGACGCGCATATTGCCGGTTTCATCGTCGAATCCGGCCGTGCCCTTGTAGTCGGTGTCAACAAATGGGATGGCCTCGACGGCCATACCCGCGATCGCATCAAGCACGATCTCGAGCGCAAGCTGCAATTCCTGAGCTTCGCCAATTTCCATTTCGTGTCTGCGCGGGAACGCACAGGCATCGGTGCGCTGATGCGTTCCGTGGACGATGCGTATGCCGCGGCCATGGTCAAGCTGCCCACGCCGCAGCTCACGCGGGTGCTACAGGAGGCCGTGGAATTCCAGCAGCCCAAGCGCGCCGG
The DNA here is from genome assembly GCF_019602855.1 of Cupriavidus pinatubonensis. Taxonomy (GTDB): domain Bacteria; phylum Pseudomonadota; class Gammaproteobacteria; order Burkholderiales; family Burkholderiaceae; genus Cupriavidus; species Cupriavidus pinatubonensis. The sequence goes on along the minus strand of NZ_CP080767.1, from coordinate 2,413,706 downwards.
CGTGTCGCGGCCGAAGCTGCGCTACGCGCACCAGGGTGGCTCCAACCCGCCGATCATCGTGATCCACGGCAACGCCTTGTCGTCCGTTTCCGAGACCTACCGGCGTTATCTCGAGAACCGCTACCGCGCGGCGTTCAAACTGAAGGGGACACCGCTTCGCATCGAATTTCGTACGAACAAAAACCCGTATGCGGACTCGAAGGACTGAGGTCCTGGCGGGTGCCTGGCGCGGCAAGTTTTCGTTTGCGTTCGTTTGGAACTGCGGCTAAATTTGCGGTAGCAGGGGTTCTCTGCACGCTGATGCAGCTTGGTACCGTTTTTGATCTTTTTTCTGGCGCGAGCTTGCGCCGATTGACTTGAACCGGGGACTTCCGTCCCCATTATTCACCACTAAACCTATAAATTTGGAGTGTGCCATGAGCAACAAAGGGCAACTGCTACAAGACCCGTTCCTGAACGCGCTGCGCAAAGAGCACGTGCCGGTTTCCATCTATCTGGTCAATGGCATCAAGCTGCAAGGCAATATCGAATCGTTCGACCAATATGTCGTGCTCCTGCGTAACACCGTGACGCAGATGGTCTACAAGCATGCGATTTCCACCGTCGTCCCGGCTCGCGCGGTCAATTTCCGCGTGGATGATTCCGCCGAGGGCTGATTTTCCTGCCGGCCGCAACGGCTTGCGGCCTCTGCCAGCCGACATCGTGCCAATGCCAGCCGGCGTTGCCGCGGTGCCGGTCGCCGGTTCGCAAGTGCGGCCGGCATGCGGTGAACCGGAACGGCTGCCAGCTGTCCCCACGCCGCAATTGCGCAAGGGAGCGCGCGCCTGTGCAGGCCCGCTCCCGTCCCGCTGAACCGGGACACGTCCGGCCTTCTGTCCGGCTCATATCCGGACATCTCCCCAAACCGTCTCACTTCGCGCGTAGCGCCCCCCGCTTGGATCCCAGAGCTACCTCCAACACCGAACCGTCGCGTGCCATTCTCGTTGGCGTGGATTTCGGCAAGCACGATTTCCAGGAAAGCCTGAGCGAGCTTGCCTTGCTGACCACCACTGCCGGCTCCATGCCGGTGCATACACTGACCGGCAAACGTTCGCGCCCGGACCCGGCGCTGTTCATCGGCTCGGGCAAGGCCGAAGAGCTGCGGGAAGCGGCGGACGCGCTGGATGCCGATATCGTGGTGTTCAACCATGCCCTGAGCCCGGCACAGCAACGTAACCTCGAACGCTTCTTGCAGCGCCATGTGATTGACCGTACCGGCCTGATCCTGGACATCTTCGCGCAGCGTGCCCAGAGCCACGTGGGCAAGGTGCAGGTGGAGCTGGCGCAGGTTCAGTACCAGGCATCACGCCTGGTCCGTGCGTGGAGCCACCTGGAGCGGCAGAAGGGCGGTATCGGCATGCGGGGCGGCCCGGGCGAACGCCAGCTCGAACTGGACCGACGCATGCTGGATGACCGGGCCAAGCGGCTGAAGTCCGACCTTGCCCGGCTGCAGCGGCAGCACCGCACGCAGCGGCGCGCCCGCGCGCGCAACGACACCTTGAGCATTTCGCTGGTGGGCTATACCAATGCGGGCAAGTCGACGCTGTTCAATGCGTTGACCAAGGCCGGCGCGTACGCGGCCAACCAGCTTTTCGCGACGCTTGATACGACCTCGCGCCGGATGTTCCTGGACGGGCTTGGCAATGTGGTGCTGTCGGACACGGTCGGCTTCATCCGTGACCTGCCGACGCAACTGGTCGAGGCGTTCCGCGCAACGCTGGACGAAACTGTGCATGCCGACCTGCTGTTGCATGTCGTCGATGCGTCTAGCCCCGTGCGGCATGAGCAGATCGAACAGGTCAACCGTGTGCTGGCGGAAATCGAAGCGTCCGGCATCCCGCAGATCATCGTGATGAACAAGATCGATGCTGCGCCGGAACTGCTCGAGCAGGGCGTGCGTGTGGAGCGTGACGAGGAGGGCGTTCCGACGCGGGTGTTCCTCAGTGCGCGCGAGGGCATTGGCCTGGATGCGTTGCGGCAGTCGATCGTCGAGGTCGCGCAATGGCTTGCGAGCCGTCCGCCCGAGCCGGCACCGTTTGATCCACGGCTGGCGGAGCAGGGGCCGCGCTTGGACGACGAGGAGTTTGAATGGGATGAGCGCGAGGGTCACGATGATCGCGAAGATCGCCGCCCGTCCTGATCCTTTTCGGCGAGATTCGCGGCCGGATTACGCGCATTGGCCAAAAGTGGCGCAGATGACTGCTAGAATCCCCCTGTTACAAACTTCCCGGACCCGTGCACTTCATGCCCCAGTTCTCCCGGAATCCTGAATCGAGCCTGACCCCGGGCGGCCGATTTCCGCTGCGTGCGGGATGGCAGCGCCTGCGCGCAATTTTCTCGCTGAACGATCCCCGCTGGGGACGCGATGGCCAGGACGAGGAAGACAAGGACGGCCGCGCGAACGACCGGGACGGGAACCGTCAGCAGAACCAGCGTCCGCAGGATGGCCCGCCTGACCTCGACGAGCTCTGGCGCGACTTCAACCGGCGCCTGAACGGGCTGCTTGGCCGCAAGGAAAACGGTGGCGGCAACAACCAGGGATTTGGCGGACCGCGGACGCCGGGCAAGAGCTCAGGCGTGGGCGTGGGCGTCGTCGCAGCCGCGATCGTCGGCATCTGGCTGGCCAGTGGTTTCTTCATGGTGCAGGAAGGCCAGACGGCCGTGATCCTGCAGTTCGGCAAGTTCAAGTATTCGACCGGCCCCGGCATCAACTGGCGCCTGCCCTGGCCGATCCAGTCGGCGGAGGTCGTCAACCTGTCGGCCGTGCGTTCGGTGGAAGTGGGGCGCTCCACTTCCATCAAGGACAGCAACCTGAAGGACTCGTCGATGTTGACGCAGGACGAGAACATCATCGATGTCCGCTTCACGGTGCAGTACGCCATTCAGGATGCAAGCGAATTCCTGTTCTTCAACAAGACCGACCGCGGTGGCGATGAAGAGCTCGTGACGCAGGCTGCCGAGACTTCGGTGCGCGAGATCGTCGGCCGCAACAAGATGGATGCGGTGCTTTACGAGAACCGCGAGCAGATTGCGCAAGGTCTGGCCAAGTCGATCCAGTCGATCCTGTCTGCCTACAAGACCGGTATTCGCGTGATCTCGGTGAACGTGCAGAGCGTGCAGCCACCCGAGCAGGTACAGGCCGCGTTCGACGACGTGAACAAGGCCAGCCAGGATCGCGAGCGTGCGATCAGCGAAGGGCAGGCTTACGCCAATGACGTAATTCCGCGCGCCAAGGGTACGGCGGCGCGCTTGAAGGAAGAAGCCGAGGCCTATCGTGCGCGCGTGGTGGCACAGGCCGAGGGCGACGCTTCGCGCTTCCGTTCGGTGCAGGGCGAATACGCCAAGGCGCCGCAGGTGACGCGCGACCGCATCTATATCGAAACCATGCAGCAGATCTACGCCAATTCGAACAAGATACTGGTGGATGCCCGCCAGGGCAGCAACCTGCTTTATCTTCCGCTCGACAAGCTGATGGCGCAGAGTCAGGCCGATGGCCGCGGCGCGCAGACGCCGTCGCAGCCGGCCAGCGGTGCCGGCACGCCAGCGCCCACGCAGGATTCCCCCGGCGACAACCGGTCGCGCGAATCCCTGCGCAACCGTGACCGCGATTCGCGCTGAGGAGACCGTCATGAACCGACTGATTTCCTTTGCGATCGGCGCTTTCATCGTGCTCGCCGTGGTGTCTTCGATGATGTTCGTCGTGGATCAGCGCCAGTACGCCGTGGTGTTCGCCTTCGGCGAGATCAAGCAGGTGGTGCGCGAGCCGGGCCTGCACTTCAAGTTGCCGCCGCCGCTGCAGAACGTGGTGTTCATGGACCGCCGCCTGCAGACCATCGACGTGGCCGCCAGCGAGCGCTTCCTGACCGCTGAAAAGAAGAGCATGGTGGTGGACTGGTTCGTCAAATGGCGCATCACTGATCCGCGCAAGTTCTACGTCGCGTTCGGCGGCAATGTGCGCAGCGCTCAGGACCGCATGACGCAGCGTATTGATGCCGTCGCGCGCGAAGAGTTCGGCAAGCGCACCGTGGCTGACGTGGTCGCCGGCGAGCGCGAGAAGGTTATGCAGAATATCCGCGCCGGCATGTCGGAGTATGCGCAGTCGGTCGGGGTCGAGATCCTGGACGTGCGCCTCAAGCGCGTGGACCTGCTGCCGGCCATCAGTGAATCGGTGTACCGCCGCATGGAAGCCGAGCGCAAGCGCGTGGCTAACGAATTGCGCTCGACGGGTGCCGCGGAAGGCGAAAAGATCCGCGCCGATGCGGACCGCCAGCGCGAAGTGGTGCTGGCCGAAGCCTATCGCGACGCCCAGGTAATCAAGGGAGAGGGCGATGCGAAGTCTTCGCAGATCTATGCCGATGCCTTCGGCAAGGATCCCCAGTTCGCGCAGTTCTGGCGCAGCATGGAGGCATATCGCAATACCTTCCGCGACAAGCGCGACATCATGGTGCTGGAGCCGAACTCGGACTTCTTCCGCTACATGCGATCAAGCGGTGGCGCTGCGGCGCCGGCGGCAAGCGGCGCGTCCGGAGGGCGGCGCTAGCGAGACCGCGGAATTTGTGGCGAGATGACAAAACCCCGGCTTGCCGGGGTTTTGTCCGGCTGGAGGTCTGCACCGGAAGTGACGGCGCGGACGCGCTGGCCGATACCGGACTCGCCGGGTGTGCAGGCCAGGCCTGCCCGCAAACGTGTCATACAGAGAAGAGATTCATCATGTCCAACCATTGGCTGCTGCCAGAAAACATTGCCGACGTGCTGCCGTCGGAGGCCCGCAAGATCGAGGAATTGCGCCGCCGCATGCTGGACTTGTTCCGCACCTACGGCTATGAGCTGGTCATGCCGCCGATGCTGGAATACCTCGAGTCGCTGCTGACAGGGACCGGGCATGACCTGGACTTGCGCACGCTCAAGCTCGTGGACCAGTTGTCGGGCCGCACGATGGGCCTGCGCGCCGACATCACGCCGCAGGTTGCCCGTATCGATGCGCACCTGCTGAACCGCCCCGGCGTGACCCGCCTGTGCTATGCCGGCAACGTCCTGCATGCGCGCCCGGCCGGCTTCCACGCAACGCGCGAGCCGATTCAGGTTGGGGCCGAGATCTATGGCCACGCCGGCCTGGAAGCCGATGTCGAAATTCAGGAGCTGATGCTGGCCGCGCTGCAAGCTGCTGGGCTGTCGGATATCCGCATCGACCTGTGCCATGCCGGCATCCTGGAGGCACTGCTGGACGGCCTGCCATCGATCCGCCGGATCGAGGACGCGCTGTTCGCAGCGCTGGAGACCAAGGATGTCTCGGCGCTGCGCGAGATTACGCAGGGCATGCCGCAGACCGAGCGCGATGCGCTGTTGGCGCTGCCGACGCTGTATGGCGGCGTGGAGGTCATCGACCGCGCGCGGGCGACACTGCCCGCCAGCCCGGCGATCGGCCGTGCGCTCGATGAATTGGTCGCACTTGCCACGCAGGTGCGCGGGGCCAGCATCAATATCGACCTGTCCGATTTGCGTGGTTACCACTATCACAGCGGCGTGATGTTCGCGGCGTACGTGGCAGGTTTGCCGAATTACGTGGCGCGTGGCGGCCGCTATGACAAGGTCGGTGAAGCATTCGGCCGTGCGCGTCCGGCAACCGGGTTTTCGCTGGATTTGCGCGAAGTTGCCGCCTTGTCGCCGATCGAAGTGCGCGCTCAGGCAATATTCGCGCCGTGGGACGCCGATCCGGCGCTTCGCGCGGCCATTGTGGCATTGCGTGCAGCCGGGGAGATTGTGATCCAGTCGCTGCCCGGCCACACCAAGGAACTCGACGAATTCAACTGTGACCGGCAACTCGTACGCCAGGAAGCAGGCTGGGTCGTCGCGCCTCGCTAGGACTTGCCGCCGGGTGGTTGCCCCAAAAAGCGGGAATCGACCGGTAACAAGAGTAGAATACGTTTTTAACCTATTGACCAAAGCAATATGTCCGCATCCGCAGTAGGCCAGGGACGCAACGTCGTCGTGATCGGCACCCAGTGGGGTGACGAAGGCAAGGGGAAAATCGTCGATTGGCTTACCGATCATGCAAAAGGCGTGGTGCGGTTCCAGGGCGGCCACAACGCTGGCCACACCCTGATCATCGGCGGCAAGAAGACCATCCTCCGACTGATCCCGTCGGGAATCATGCGTGAAGGCACCGTCTGCTACATCGGCAACGGTGTGGTGCTGTCGCCGGAAGCCCTGTTCCGCGAAATTGAAGAACTCGAGACGGCTGGCCTGGAAGTGCAGAAGCGTCTGCGCATTTCGGAAGCCGCAACGCTGATCCTGCCGTACCACGTGGCCATCGACAAGGCACGCGAAGCGCGCCGCGGTGCCGCCAAGATCGGCACGACCGGCCGTGGCATTGGCCCTGCTTACGAAGACAAGGTGGCACGCCGCGCGCTGCGCGTGCAGGACCTGTTCGATCCGCAACAGTTCGCCGAACGCCTGCGCGAAAACCTGGATTTCCACAACTTCATGCTGACGCAGTACCTCGGCGCCGAAGCCGTGGACTACCAGCAGACGCTCGATGACGCCCTGGCCTTTGCGCCGCGCCTGGCACCGATGGTCGCTGACGTGTCCGCAGAGCTTTATGCCGTCAATGCTGCCGGTGGCAACCTGATGTTCGAAGGCGCGCAAGGCACGCTGCTCGACGTCGACCACGGCACCTATCCGTTCGTGACGTCCAGCAACTGCGTGGCCGGTGCGGCTGCCGCAGGCGCCGGCGTCGGCCCGGGCCGCCTGAGCTACATCCTGGGCATCACCAAGGCCTACTGCACGCGCGTTGGCGCTGGTCCGTTCCCGAGCGAGCTGTACGACAACGACAATCCGGCGCGCCAGGATCAAGTCGGCGTGCGTCTGGCCAACGTCGGCAAGGAATTCGGTTCGGTCACAGGCCGTCCGCGCCGCACTGGCTGGCTCGATGCCGCCGCGCTCAAGCGCTCGGTGCAGATCAATGGCGTGTCGGGCCTGTGCCTGACCAAGCTCGACGTGCTTGATGGCCTAGAAAGCATCAAGCTGTGCGTGGGCTACACGCTCGACGGCAAGACCGTGGACATCCTGCCGCGCGGCTCCGATGCTGTCGCGCGCTGCGAGCCGGTCTACGAGGAATTCCCGGGCTGGAACGAGTCGACCTTTGGCGTGAAGGCGTGGGATGCGCTGCCGGAAGCGGCGCGTGTCTACCTGAAGCGTGTGGAAGAAGTGGTTGGTATCCCGATCGACATGATCTCGACCGGTCCGGACCGCGACGAGACCATCCTGCTGCGTCACCCGTACCTGGCCTGATCCGGCGTACAACGTTGCAACGGCCGCGCGCCACAAGCGCTGCGGCTGGCAAGAACAAATCGGCCCGCGCATGCGGGCCGAACTATATCGGTCAACCGACCAGAAGACAGAAAGCAGAAAGAGCAAATCATGAATCAGCCAACGAACGACGACGAGAACCTGTGGGTATCCTGGGATGAGTACCATCGCCTGGTAGCACGCCTGTCGCTGAACGTGCATGAATCGGGCTGGAAATTCGACAAGATCCTGTGCCTTGCCCGTGGCGGCTTGCGCGTGGGTGACCAGATGTCCCGCATCTTCGATGTGCCGCTGGCCATTCTGGCCACCAGCAGCTATCGCGAGGCGGCAGGTACGCAGCAGGGCGATCTCGATATCGCGCAGTACATCACCATGACGCGCGGCGAGCTGACCGGCAAGATTCTGCTGGTCGACGACCTCGTCGATTCGGGCGTGACGCTCGAGCGCGTGGGACGCCATCTACGGGAGCGCTATCCCGCAGTGACGGAAGTCCGTTCGGCCGTGCTGTGGTACAAGGCCTGCTCCAAGGTGCAGCCGGACTACCACGTGACGTTCCTGCCCTCGAATCCGTGGATCCACCAGCCGTTCGAGGAATACGACACGCTGCGTCCGCACAACCTGTCTGCCTGGCTCAAGCGCGGAAAGCGCTCGCAGGACGGACAGGACAGCGCGCAAGCTTAACGCGCGCTATCGTGTCAAAGGGCGGCCCCACGCCGGGGCCGTCCACCATCGGCGTCAGTAGCCGACGGTGAAGCGCTGGCGCGGATGCGCCGGCTGCTCGATCTCATCGAGCATCGCAATCGCGTAGTCTTCCATCGAGATCCAGCTCTTGCCGGCGGCATCCGCCAGCAGTTGATCCTTGCCTGCACGGTATTTGCCGGTGCGCTGGCCCGGCTCGAACAGGGCGGACGGCGACAAGAACGTCCAGTCCAGATCCGATTCTCCGCTCAGTGCATTGAGGAAGTCGCGTCCCGCGGATGCCTCACTCTTGTATGCGGCCGGAAATCCCGGTGTATCGACGAGTTGGCTGCCAGGCGCCACGAACAGGCTGCCTGCGCCGCCCACCACAAGCAGGCGCGGCACGCCTGCGGCCTTGACCGGCCCCACGACCTGCTGCGCGTTAAGCTGTTCGAATCGGGCGGTGCTGATGGCCACATTGTGGCCGGCCAGCGCTGCGGCGAGCGCCTGGCTGTCGGTAGCGTCGATATCGTGCGTGGCCAGTCCTTCTCGTGCCGGCAGGCGGCTGACCGTGCGGGCCAGTGCGGTGACGTGGTGGCCGCGGCGCAGCGCTTCGTCGATCAGGCGGGTGCCGACGCGGCCCGTGGCGCCGATGATGGCGATATTCATGGTTGCTCCTTAAGTCAGGATGAAATCGGGTTAGCGGTTGCCACGTGTTTGGCGTGGAGGCTCCGATATGAAACTACTTCAGTTACATATCGGGGTAAAAAAAATTTCAGCGCTTACGACGCTGCGCAGCGCGCTCGACATCGGCGAGCATGCTCGCAATCGTGATTTCGGCCAGGGCATTATCCATCGCGGATTGGGCGCGGTCCGCCACCTGTCGCAACGCTCCGGTGATTTCCCTGCCAACCATGCACGCCGGATTGGGCGCGCTCTGGTGCAGGGTAATCAGCGCCGTCGTCTCGACCGCGCGGAATACGTCCAGCAGGGTAATACGTTCAGCGGGGCGGCTCAGTGTAGAGCCCCCGGTACTGCCCATGATGCTGGTGACGAGTCCCGCTTCGGCAAGCTGGCCGATCAGCCTCCGGATCAATGCCGGATTGGTCCCCACGCTGCCGGCAATCAGCGATGACGGCAGCGGCTCGCTGGCGCTGGCCAGCAAGGTCAGGATATGGACGGCGACGGCGAACCGGCTGCTGGTGGTCATGATGGAGAATCGAATGTGAAACCATGATAGTTACACATGAATGGGATTGTCAATCGGTGGAAAGGTGGCGGAATGCAGCTTCGTGGCGACTCGCGCGATTTTGTGTCGTAAAGGTGGCAGCAGAATGCCGGAATCGCCACTGAAACTGATACACTGGTTCGCAGCAGTCCGTATGGCTGCGATAAATCAACAAATGGAATGCAGCGGCGACTGGCTGCAAATCGAGGAGTGCAAATTGCCGGATCAGATGCGCAAGGCGAAGGCGGAAAACAAAAAACCCGCAGGCTTTGAAAGCGCTGCGGGTTTCTCGCTGATCTGGTGCCCAGGAGAGGACTCGAACCTCCACAGTGTTGCCACCGCTAGGACCTGAACCTAGTGCGTCTACCAATTCCGCCACCTGGGCAGGTGTCGAAACAACCGAAGCGCTCATTATAGAGAGCGCCGAAATTTTGTCAAATAGTTTTCAGAAAAAATTGAATCAAAACAACTATCCGATCCCTAGCCGTGAAGAAATCCTCGGCGTACTGAGAACATCGGGGTCGCCCCTGTCGGCCGGCGATATCGCCAAGGCCCTGTCCGTCACGCGCAAGGAGCATGACGGATTCCAGAAGCGCCTGGCCGCGATGGAACGCGACGGGCAGGTCGAACTGAACCGCAAGGGCCGCTATGAACTGGCCCATCAACCCAATTTCGTTACCGGCCGCGTGCAGGGGCACCGCGACGGTTTCGGCTTCCTGATTCGCGACGATGGCGAGGACGATATCTTCCTGCCCGAGCGCGAACTGCAAAAGGCCATGCACAACGATCGCGCGCAAGTGCGCGTGGTCGGCTACGACCGGCGCGGCCGCCCGGAAGGGCAGATCGTCGAGATCCTGGAACGTGCCAACCGCTACGTGATCGGCCGCCTGCTCAGTGAAGGCGGCGTGCTGGTGGTCGCGCCCGAGGACAAGCGCATCGGCCAGGACATCCTGATCCCGCCGAAGGCGCAGGGCAAGGCGCGCGTTGGCCAGGTGGTCAGCGTCGAACTGATCGAGTTCCCGGACCGCTACGTCCAGCCGGTCGGGCGCGTGGTGGAGGTGCTCGGCGATATCGACGATCCGGGCATGGAAATCGAGATTGCGGTGCGCAAGTACGGCGTGCCGCATGCGTTCTCGCAAGCCGCGGCCAAGGAAGCCTCGGCGCTGCCCGATGAGGTGCGCCAGACCGACCTGGACCACCGCATTGACCTGCGCGATGTGCCGCTTGTCACGATCGACGGCGAAGACGCGCGCGACTTCGACGACGCGGTTTACTGCGAGCCGGTGAAGATGGGCCGCAGCAAGGGCTGGCGCCTGATCGTGGCCATTGCCGATGTTTCGCACTACGTGCGGCCTGGCACGCCGCTCGATGCCGACGCGCTCGATCGCGCCACCTCCGTGTACTTCCCGCGCCGGGTGATCCCCATGCTGCCGGAGAAGTTGTCGAATGGCCTGTGCTCGCTCAACCCGCAGGTGGACCGCCTGTGCATGGTGTGCGACGCGGTGATTACGGCCAAGGGCGAGCTGAAGGGGTACCAGTTCTATCCGGCGGTCATGCACTCGGCGGCGCGGCTGACCTACAACGAGGTCTGGTCGGTCCTGTCGAACACGAAGGGGCCGGAGGCCCACAAGCGCGCCGAGCTGGTGCCGCATCTGCAGAACCTGTACGAGCTGTTCCAGGTCCTGCTCAAGGCGCGGCGCGAGCGTGGCGCGATCGATTTCGATACCACCGAGACCTACATCGTCTGCAATGCCCAGGGCAAGATCGAGCAGATCCTGCCGCGCACGCGAAATGACGCCCACCGGCTGATCGAGGAGTGCATGCTGACGGCCAACGTCTGCGCGGCCGATTTCCTCGAGCGCTTCAAGCACCCGGCGCTGTACCGCATCCACGCAGGCCCGAGCGAGGAAAAGCTCAAGAACCTGCGCGAGTTCCTGAAGACCTCGGGCCTGTCGCTCGGCGGCGGCGACAAGCCGCAGGCGTCCGACTACGCCGAGGTGATGGACAAGATCAAGTCGCGGCCCGATGCGCCGATGCTGCAGACCATGCTGCTGCGCTCGATGCAGCAGGCCGTGTACAGCCCGGACAATATCGGCCACTTCGGCCTGGCGTACGAAGCCTACGCGCATTTCACCAGCCCGATCCGCCGCTATCCGGACCTGCTGGTGCACCGCGCGATCAAGGCCGTCCTTGCGCACACCAAGTATCAGCCGGCCTTCGCTCACGGTACCGAACTCAACACCGCGATCTCCCCGAAGGCGCGGCGCCTGCAAGCCAAGGACGCCGAGCAGAAGGCGGAACTGACGGCGGCGCGTGCACGGCGCAACGAGGCGATCTGGGACGAACTGGGGCTGCACTGCTCGGCCAACGAGCGGCGTGCCGATGAGGCATCGCGCGATGTCGAGGCCTGGCTCAAGTGCTACTTCATGCGCGACAAGCTCGGCAGCGATTTCGCCGGTACCGTCAGCGCCGTGACGTCGTTCGGCATCTTCGTGCAGCTCGACGAGCTGTACGTGGAAGGGCTGGTGCACGTCACCGAACTCGGCAGCGATTACTTCCAGTACGACGAAGCGCGCAACGAACTGCGCGGCGAACGCACGGGTATCCGGTACCGACTGACGGATCGCGTGCGCGTGCAGGTGTCGCGTGTGGATCTCGACGCGCGCAAGATCGACTTCCGCCTGGTGCAGGAGCCATCGGCCAAGACGCTGCGGGCCCGTGCCGGCGTGGGCGAACCGCCGCGTGTGCCGGCCGCCCATGCGGTGCCGGCGCGCAAGAAGGGCCGGCAACTGGCGGCTTTGCTCGGCGGTACTTCCAAGCCGGAGGAGTCGTTCGATGAAACGCTGGACCGCGTGATCGAAGAGCAACCGGTGTTCGAAGCCGTGATCACGCCGCTGCGTCCGCACGTCAAGACCGGCGGCAAGCCGGCCAAGCGTGCCGCCAAGCCCAAGCCAGCCCATCTGGACAAGTCGCGCAAGCCGGCCTCGAAGACGCACCCGGCCAAGACCGCAGGCAAAACCTCGCGCACGCCGCGCAAGCGTTGAGCCTGAGCCGCTCCGGGGCGCCTCCACATCGGCGCCCCGGGCGGCACGCACAAGCGTGATGGCCGGGCCGGGCGAGTACAATCGCGCCATGGCTAAACAAAAACTTCTGATCGGCTTTCACGCCGTCACCGCGCGCTTGCGCCAGGACGCCAAGGGCGTCACCGATGTCTATGTCGAGGCTTCGCGCCGCGACCGTCGCATGCAGGACTTCATCCGCCTGGCCGAGAGCCTCGGTGTGCGCCTGCACCCCGTTGATGCCGAACGCTTGCGCGGCATGGCGGGCACCGACCGTCATCAGGGCGTGGTGGCGCGTGCTGAAGACGTGGCGCTTGCACTCAATCTCGACGAATTGCTCGATGGTATTGAGGGCACGCCGCTGCTGCTCGTGCTCGACGGTGTGACGGATCCGCATAACCTCGGCGCCTGCCTGCGTGTGGCGGACGGCGCCGGCGCGCATGCGGTGATCGCGCCCAAGGACCGCAGCGTCGGACTGAATACAACCGTGGCCAAGGTGGCGAGCGGCGCGGCCGAGACCGTGCCTTACATCACCGTGACCAATCTTGCCCGCACGCTGCGTGAACTGCAGGAACGGGGCATCTGGGTGGTCGGCACGGCCGACGGTACTGACAAGACGCTTTACGATGTGGACCTGAAGGGCCCGATGGCGATCGTCATGGGAGCCGAGGGCGAGGGCATGCGCCGCCTGACGCGCGAGACCTGCGACGAACTGGTTGGCATCCCCATGCTTGGCGGTGTCGAAAGCCTGAACGTGTCGGTGGCCAGCGGTGTCTGCCTGTACGAAGCGGTGCGCCAGCGGCGCTTGAAGTAAAGCATCCTTGTATCTGCTGCCGCTGTAACGCGGCACGTTGCCGGCCGTCCGCGCTGTCCCCGTCGCACGGGGCTAGAATCTGTGTCATCCCCTGGCCTGGCCGCGCCGGCAGCACCTGTGAGCAGGCCGTTGCCGCCGTGCCATGCCTGTCCGACTTCCTGAAGGCGATTGCTATGCAGTGCATTGCAGATATCCCGCAATCTCGGCCGACAGGCGGGAAATGACACCATGAACGATGATGCCCTTATCCCCCTGTCGTCGCCGTGGCCCGGCCTGGAAGAAGCCCGGGAACTGATTGCCCAGGCTCGCAGCGTGTTCGTGCTGACCGGGGCAGGCATCTCCGCGGAATCCGGCGTGCCGACGTTCCGGGATGCGCTGACCGGTCTCTGGGCACGTTTTGATCCCGAGGAGCTGGCGAGCGAAGAGGCATACCGCCGCCAACCGGCACTGGTGTGGGAGTGGTATCAGCATCGCCGCGACCTCGTGGCTGCCGCACGGCCGAATCCTGCGCACTATGCGCTGGTGGCTTTGGCCGCGCAGAAGACGGTGACGCTGGTCACGCAGAATGTGGACGGGCTGCACCAGCGCGCCGGCAGCGATCATGTGATCGAGCTGCATGGAAACCTGTTCGCGAACAAATGGCTGAACGGCTGCGGGCGCTGCGATGAGGCCACGGCGATTCCCGGCGATCCGCCACGCTGCAGCCTGTGTGGTGCGCTGATGCGCCCCGGGGTGGTGTGGTTCGGGGAAGACCTGCCGCGTGTGGCGCGTTTCCGCGCCGAACATGCCGCCGAGACGGCGGACCTGTGCCTCGTCGTGGGGACGTCGGGGTTGGTGTACCCGGCAGCCGGGCTGCCGGGTTTGGCCAGGGATCACGGCGCACGGGTCGTCGTGGTGAATCCGCAGCCCTCGGTGCTGGATCAGACCGCTGATGTGGTACTGCAGGCAGCAGCAGGTGCAAGCCTGCCGCTGCTATGGCCGCAGTCCGGCTCCGATACGGAGATGGACTGAGCGGCCGCCTCGGTCGGCGCCTTAGCCGGCGATTTCCGCAACCAGCTTTTCCAGCTTGATTGCGTCCGCAGCAAACAGACGGATGCCTTCAGCGAGTTTCTCGGTGGCCATGGCGTCTTCGTTGAGCTGCCAGCGGAAGGCTGGCTCATCGGCCGGGATGCGGGCAATATTGCCTGCCTGTGCGAGATCGACCGACAGCTTGCGCTCCACCGTGCCTTCGGTGCGTGCCAGTTGCTCGAGCAGGTCCGGGCTGATCGTGAGCAGGTCGCTGCCGGCCAGCGCGACGATCTGTGCAGTGCTGCGGAAGCTGGCCCCCATCACTTCGGTGTTGTAGCCGAATTTCTTGTAGTAGTCGTAGATCTGGCGCACGGAGCGCACGCCCGGATCGTTGTCGCCCGCATTGGCGGCAGCGTCCCACTGGTCGCCGGCCTGCTTCTTGTACCAGTCGAGGATGCGACCGACGAACGGCGAGATCAGTTGCGCGCCGGCCTCGGCGCACGCGACTGCCTGCACCAGCGAGAACAGCAGCGTCATGTTGCAGCGGATGCCTTCGCGCTGCAGGATCTCGGCGGCGCGGATGCCTTCCCACGTCGATGCAATCTTGATCAGCACGCGCTCGCGCGCCACGCCGCGCTGTTCGTACAGGCGGATCAGGTGGCGGGCCTTTTCGACCGTCGCTTCGGTATCGAACGACAGCCGCGCATCGACCTCCGTCGACACACGTCCGGGCACGATGGCGAGGATCTCGCAGCCGAACGCGATCAGCACGCCGTCCATCACGGCGTCGACACCGCCTTCGTTGTGGTAGTCGCGCACGGCCTGTTCCAGAAGTCCGCGGTATTCGGGCTTCTGCACCGCCTTGAGGATCAGCGACGGGTTGGTGGTGGCGTCCTGCGGCGTGTACTGCTTCATCAACTGGAAGTCGCCGGTATCGGCCACGACCGTGGTGAACTGCTTGAGTTGTTCGAGCTGGTTCATGATCGGTAAGTCGTTGCAGTCGTCATGGGGAGGCGGGAAGGCGGCCGACTCGCGGCGCCGTTGAGGCATTGTACCGTCGCGGGCAGCCTTGCCATCGCAATCCGCTACACTACGCGTTTTTCCCGAAAGCCATCTGGCTGTTGTCATGACTCAGGATGAACTCAAGGCGCTGGTGGCGCAAGCCGCGGCCGACTACGTGAAGCAGGAAGTCCCGGAAGGCGCCGTGCTCGGCGTTGGCACCGGTTCCACGGCCAATCTTTTCATTGACGCCGTGGCGGCGTTCAAGGATCGCTTCGCGGGTGCGGTATCGAGCTCCGAGGCGTCCACGCGCCGGTTGCAACAGCATGGCTTCAAGGTGCTCGACCTCAATGAAGTCGACGATATCCCCGTCTATGTCGACGGCGCCGACGAGATCGACGCCAGTGGCGCGATGATCAAGGGCGGTGGCGGCGCGCTGACCCGCGAGAAGATCGTGGCCTCGGTCGCCGGCCGTTTCGTCTGCATCGCGGACGGCAGTAAGCTCGTCGAAACGATGGGCGCCTTCCCGCTGCCCGTCGAAGTGATTCCGATGGCACGCGCGGCGGTCGCGCGCCAAGTCGCCGCGCTTGGCGGCCAGCCCCGCCTGCGCATGAACAAGGACGGCGGCATTTACAAGACCGACAATGGCAATGTGATTCTGGACGTAAGCGGCCTGAAAATCACCGATCCGCGCGGGTTGGAACAGTCGATCAACCAGATTCCCGGCGTCGTGACCGTGGGCCTGTTCGCGCTGCGCGGTGCGAACGTGCTGCTGCTCGGCACGGGCGAGGGCGTGCAGCGCACCGATTACTGATCGGCCAGTGGCTGCAAGCCACAATGAAAATGGGGTGCCGGCGGCACCCCATTTTCATTTCAATCGTGCAGGAAGATCAGGCCTGCGGAGGCACGTAGCCCGCGGCCTCGTCCGCGCCCTCGCCGAAGAAGTACTTCTCCGTCTGCTTGAGCAGATACTGGCGGGCACGCGCATCGGCCATGTTCAGGCGGTTCTCGTTGATCAGCATGGTCTGGTGCTTGAGCCAGCCGGCCCAGGCTTCCTTCGAGACGCTTTGCCAGATCTTCTTGCCGAGTTCGCCGGGCAGGGGCGGGAAATCGAGCCCTTCGGCTTCCTTGTTCAGCTTAATGCATTGGACCATGCGGGCCATGAGGACTCCTTGTGTGCGTGGTCGGAAGCCGGCGCGGCATGCCGCGCGTCCTGCGCTCCCGTTTTGTGGTTCAGTGGACGACTGGTGCGATATTGTAGCCAAGCAGGGCGGGGCGCCGCCCCACGGCGGCATTGCCCCTACATTTCCTACAGCTTTTTCATCAGCACCATCGATTTGCGCTGCCAGTTGTAGAGCTTGCGCTTGTCCTCGGGCAGGTCGTCCACATTGGCGTGGACAAAGCCGCGCTTGAGGAACCAGTGCTCGGTACGCGTGGTGAGCACGAACAGGCGTTCGAGCCCCAGCGCGCGCGCGCGCCGTTCGATACGCTTGAGCAGGCGCTCGCCGTCGCCGGTGCCCTGTGCTTCGGGCGACACCGTCAGGCAAGCCATTTCGCCCATGTTCTCGCGCGGATAGTCGTACAGCGCGGCGCAGCCGAACAGCACGCCATCGTGCTCGATCACAGAGAAGTTGCCGATATCGCGCTCGATCAGGTGGCGGCCGCGCGGAACCAGCGTGCCGTCCTGCTCCAGCGGCGCGATCAGCTGCAGGATGCCGCCGACGTCGTCGAGCGTGGCTTCGCGCAGGCTTTCCAGGTCGGTGTCGGAAATCATGGTGCCGACGCCGTCGTGCAGGAACAGTTCCAGCAGCACCGAGCCGTCGAGGTCATAGGGAATCAGGTGCGCACGCGGCACGCCGCCCTTGAGCGCCTTGACGAGGTGTTCGAGGAAGTAGGCCACGTCGGGCTGCAGGTCATTGTTCTGCAGGCGGTCCACGGCGGTGCGCAGCGACATCTCCTTCATCAGCTTGCCGACCGGATCGAGTACGCCAGGGACTTCGGTGATGAAAATGAGCTTGTCGGCCTTCAGCGTGGTGGCGGTGGCGCTGGCCACGTCCTCCATGGTCAGGTTGAAGGCTTGGCCAGTCGGCGAGAAGCCGAGCGGGGACAGCAGCACGATCTTGCCGTGGGACAGCGACATGCGGACCGATTCGCCGTCGATCTTGCGTACCATGCCGGTGTGCTGGAAATCCACGCCGTTGACGATACCCACGGGCCGCGCCGTGACAAAGTTGCCCGAAATCACGGAAAGCTGCGCGCCGGCCATCGGTGTATTCGGCAGCCCCTGGCTAAAAGCGGCCTCGATGTCCAGACGCAATTCGCCCGAAGCTTCCTTGGCGCATTCGAGCGCTGCGTTGTTGGTGATGCGCACGCCATTGGCGAATTGAGATTCGACATGGCGCAGGGCCAGCTGCTCTTCCACCTGCGGCTGCGAGCCGTGCACCAGCACGATCTGCATGCCCATGGCATGCAGCAGCGCCACGTCATTGACCAGCGCATTTAGGACGCCGGCCTTGACCAGTTCGCCACCGAAAGCGATCACGAAGGTCTTGCCGCGGAATGTGTGGATATACGGTGCGACCGCTCGCAGCCAGTCGACGAATTGCTGATGGTCCGGCGCGCCGCGCTCGCCGGCTTCGGTCTGGGGCGCGCCCACGGCGGGCTGCGATTCGGTGGCAGGCTGTGGCTCGGCCGGCTCGGAAGGAGCGGGCGCCTGCGGGGGCGTGTCGGTTCTGGCATTCATGCCGCGGATTATAATCCCGGCCAATGTCAGAACAACGTCCCGCCAAGCCTTCTTCGCCACGCCAGCCTGCCGCTGGCGCACGGCCTGCCCCCCGATCCGACGGCCGTCCCGCGCAACGCCCGCCATCCCGTTCCGGCCCGCGGCCCGAAATTGCACCGGGCGCGCCCGGCGGGGAGGCGCCGGCCAGGCGCGCGCGCCCGACACGGCCGCCGCGCCAGGCCAATCCGCTGCCGCCGATCACGTTCCCGGAGGCACTGCCGGTCTCGGCCCGCCGCGACGAGATCGCCGCGGCACTGCAGGCCAACCAGGTCGTCATCGTGTCGGGCGAGACTGGTTCGGGCAAGACCACGCAGCTCCCTAAGATCTGCCTGTCGATCGGCCGTGGGCCCGGGCGCGAAGGCGGCGGGCTGATCGGCCACACCCAGCCGCGGCGGATTGCTGCCACTTCGACGGCCAAGCGCATCGCGCAGGAACTCGGCTCCCCGGTGGGCGAGCACGTGGGCTACCAGGTGCGGTTCAACGACGTCCTGTCCGCCGGTGCCTCGGTCAAGCTGATGACCGACGGTATCCTGCTCGCGGAGACGCAGAACGATCCGCTGCTGCGCGCGTATGACACGATCATCATCGACGAGGCGCACGAACGCAGCCTGAACATCGATTTCCTGATCGGCTACCTGAAGCAGATCCTGCCGAAGCGCCCGGATCTCAAGGTCATCATCACGTCGGCCACGATCGACGCGCAGCGTTTCGCCACGCATTTCGCGGCCAACGGCAAGCCGGCCCCGGTGATCGAGGTGAGCGGACGGCTGTATCCGGTGGAGATCCGCTACCGGCCGATCCAGCAGGACAAGCCCGCCGACGCTCCGCCGAAGAGCGCGCAGGCGCGCGAGCGCGACCTGTACGATGGCATCGTCGATGCGGTGGACGAGCTGGCTCGCCTTGGCCCCGGCGACGTGCTGGTGTTCCTGCCTGGCGAGCGCGAGATCCGCGAGACCGCCGAGGCGCTGCGCAAGCATCATCCGCCGCACACCGAAATCCTGCCCCTGTTTGCACGGTTGTCGGTGCAGGAGCAGGAACGCGTGTTCAAGCCGTCGAACACGCGCCGCATTGTGCTGGCAACCAACGTTGCCGAGACCTCGCTGACGGTGCCGGGCATCCGCTATGTGGTCGATACCGGGCTCGCACGCGTCAAGCGCTATTCGTATCGCAACAAGGTCGAACAGCTGCAGATCGAGTCGATTTCGCAGGCCGCCGCTAACCAGCGCGCCGGCCGTTGCGGGCGGGTGGCCAACGGCGTTTGCATCCGGCTCTATGAGGAGTCGGAGTTCCAGGGCCGCGTGCGCTTTACCGATCCGGAAATCCTGCGCTCGTCGCTGGCGGCCGTGATCCTGCGCATGAAGGCGCTGCGGCTGACAGAGATCGAATCGTTCCCGTTCATCGAGCCGCCGCTGGGCCGCGCTATTGCCGACGGCTACCAGTTGCTGCAGGAACTCGGCGCGGTCGACGATGCCAACCAGCTAACCGGCACGGGCCGGCAACTCGCCAAGCTGCCGCTGGACCCGCGCGTGGCGCGCATGATCCTGGCCGCGCGCGAGCAGCACTGTCTGCGCGAGGTCCTGGTGATCGCCAGTGCGCTGTCGGTGCAGGATCCGCGCGAGCGTCCACAGGAAGCGCAGGAGGCGGCCGACCAGGCGCATCGCAAATTCATGGACGAGAAGTCCGAGTTCCTGGGCTGGGTCAAGCTGTGGAAATGGTTTGAAGAGGCCGTTGCGCACAAGAAGTCGAACAAGCAATTGCAGGATCAGTGCCGCGCCAACTTCCTCTCGCATGTGCGGCTGCGCGAGTGGCGCGATGTGCATTCGCAGCTTCTGACCACGGTGACCGAGCAGGGTTGGCGGCTGAACGACAGTGAGCCGACGTTCGAGCAGTTGCACAAGGCGCTGTTGACTGGCCTGCTAGGCAACGTCGGCTGCCGCATCGAGGACAGCGACGGCAAGGGCCGCGAATATCTTGGCGCGCGTGGCATCAAGTTCCACCTGTGGCCGGGCTCGCTGATCGCGCGCAAGGTCGGCCGCTGGGTCATGGCCGCCGAACTGGTCGAGACCAGCCGGCTGTTCGCGCGCACGCTGGCGCGCATCGAGCCAGAGTGGCTGGAGCAAGTTGGCCGCCACTTGCTCAAGGTCAGCTGGAGCGATCCGCACTGGGAAAAGAAGGCGGGGCAGGTGCTCGCGATGGAGCGCGCCACGCTCTACGGGCTCGTGGTGTACCAGCACCGCCGCGTGCACTACGGGCCGATGAACCCGAAGGAAGCGCGCGAAATCTTTATCCGCCGGGCGCTGGTCGAAGGCGAGTTCGACACGCGGCTGCCGTTCTATGCGCATAACCAGCGGCTCGTGCGCGAGATCGAGAATCTTGAACACAAGTCGCGCCGCCAGGACGTGCTGGTCGATGACGAGCTGATCTACGCGTTCTACGACCGCGCGATTCCTGCCGACGTCTGCCAGCAGACAGCGTTCGAACAGTGGTACCAGACTGAAAGCGCGAAGGACCGCAAGCTGCTCTACCTGAACCGCGACGAGCTGATGCGGCATGAGGCGGCCGGCATCACGACGGACTTGTTCCCCAAGACCATGTCCGTGGCCGGCGTCGACATGGGACTGACATATCACTTTGAACCGGGCAGCCACCGCGACGGTGTGACGCTGGCCGTGCCGCTGTACGCGCTCAACCAGGTACGCCCGGAGCGCACCGAATGGCTGGTGCCGGGCATGATCAAGGAGAAGGTTCACCTGCTGCTGAAATCGCTGCCGCAGAAGCTGCGCCGCCATTGTGTGCCGCTGCCGGACTACGCCGCCGGCTTCGTCGCGCGGCAACCGTTCGGCGAGGGCGAGCTGACCGACGTGCTGATCGCCGATATCCGCGAACAGACCGGCACGATGGTGCGGCGCGCCGATTTCAAGCCGGAGACGCTGTCCGCGCACCACTTCATGAACTTCAAGGTGGTCGACGAGCACGGCCGGCAGTTGGACATGGGGCGCAACTTGGCGCAGCTTCGCGCCGAACTCGGTGGCCAGGCGCAGCAGTCGTTCCAGAACATTGCCGCGCGCGACGTGCCGGCGGCCGAAGCCGGCCAGTACGAGGGTTTGACGTCCTGGTCGTTCGGCGAACTGCCCGAGCTGCTGGAGATCCGCAAAGGCAACCAGACGCTGTTCGGCTACCCGGCACTCGTGGACAAGGGCACGCATTGCGACGTCGAGGTGTTCGACGATCCGCAGGAGGCCGAACGTATTCACCATGCGGGCCTGCGCCGGCTGTTCGCATTGCAGCTGCGCGAGCAGGTCAAGTTCATCGAGAAGAATATCCCCGGCCTGCAGCAGATGGCGATGCAGTACATGACGCTCGGCACGCAGGAGATGCTGCGGGAGCAGATCGTGCTGCTGGCGCTGGAACGGGCTTGCCTGCAGGCGCCGTTGCCCCGCAACGATGCCGAGTTCACCGCGCGCAAGGACGAGGGTCGGGCCCGGTTGTCGCTGCTCGCACAGGAGATCGCGCGGCTGGCGGGCACCATCCTGGCCGAGTACGCCGGACTGCCGCGCAAGCTGCTGCAGGCCAAGCCGTTCGGCACGGCCTACGCCGACATGGAAGCGCAGCTTGGACGCCTGATGGGCAAGCAGTTCATCATCGACACACCGTATCCGCAGCTCGTGCATTTCCCGCGGTACCTGAAGGGTATCGCCATGCGCGTGGACAAGCTCAAGGGCGACCCCGCTCGCGACACGCAGCGCATGCAGGAAATGATGCCGCTGCTGCAGCAATGGCAGCGCGCAGAAAAGCAGTTGCGCACGCAAGGCAAGGGGGGTGCCGATGCCAGGCTCGACGAATTCCGCTGGATGCTGGAAGAACTGCGCATTGCGCTGTTTGCCCAGGAACTGCGCACGCCTGTGCCGATGTCGGTCAAGCGGTTGCAAAAGGTCTGGGAGGCGATGCAGCGGTAAACCACCGCAGGACCATGCCGATGGGGCAGGAACAGCACAAAGATGTGTAACGAATTGTGAAAGACTTGTTCCTGATCAGTTCGCCGGTCATCGTGGCGTCGGTCCGAAACGTTAGAATGTGCGATTCCGCCTATGGATTAACTGGACTTATGCTCGTGTTGCGTCGTGTTGTTGCTGGTGTGTTGACGGTCGGCTCCCTGGCCCTGGGGTTGATGACGTCGCCGGCCTCGGCGGAAGTCGTGGTGGTGCTCAATTCGGGTGATGCTACCGTCACGCTGATCGACAAGGACTCGCAGAAGGTACTGGAGACCTTCCCGGTCGGCAAGGAACCCCACCACCTGATCGCCACGCCGGACGACAAGTCCCTGATCGTGGCGAACGCCGTGGGCAATGACCTCGTTTTCCTCGATCCGGTGACCGGCAAGGTGCAGCAGCGCGTCCCGAACATCGACGATCCGTACCAGATCGGCTTTTCGCCCGACCAGAAGTGGTTCATCGCCACTGGCAACCGGCTGGACCGCGTCGACCTCTATCGCTGGGACGGCAAGGCGCTGAAGATCGCCAAGCAGTTTCCGCTGGCCAAGACGCCGAGCCATATCGCCTATACCGCCGACAGCCGTATCGCGTTCATCACGCTGCAGGACTCCAACGAGGTGGTCGCGATCGACCTTGTCACGCAGAACGTGATGTGGCGCATGGACGCGGGCTCGGCGCCGGCGGGCATCTGGGTGACGCCGGACCAGCGCTACCTGCTGGTCGGCATGACGGGCGCCGACTATGTCGCGGTGATCGACTGGCGCACACGTACCATCGTCAAGCAGATCCAGACCGGAAAGGGCGCACACAACTTCCGTGCCGTCGGTGACAAGCGCCACCTGTTCCTGAGCAATCGCGTATCGGGCAGCATCAGCATCGTCGACCAGCAGACGCTGACCAAGGTGGGCGAGATCACCGGACTGCCGCCGGGTCCGGACGACATGGAGCTGACTGCCGACGGCAAGACGCTGTGGGTGACGTTCCGCTGGGCGCGCGCGGTCGGCCTGATCGACGTGGCCAACCGCAAGCTGGTGAAAACCATCCGCGTAGGCCGTTCGCCCCACGGGATTTATTTCCGCACCCGGGCGCCGCTCTACTGACGACCGCAGGG
The DNA here is from genome assembly GCF_019602855.1 of Cupriavidus pinatubonensis. Classification (GTDB taxonomy): domain Bacteria; phylum Pseudomonadota; class Gammaproteobacteria; order Burkholderiales; family Burkholderiaceae; genus Cupriavidus; species Cupriavidus pinatubonensis. Next base: position 2,390,688 of record NZ_CP080767.1, on the reverse strand, counting down.
CAGGATCATGAGCAAGTCCAACGTGTCTCGCTTCAACTGGCTGATCGCCGCCATCGCGGCAATGGCCGCGCCGGTGACGGGTCTGCAGGCTGCTGACGCCCCCTTGGCGCCAGGCCAGGCCTGCCGGGCAGGCACGCTGTACCTGACCTTCGATACAGGCAGCATGAGCCAGGCCCAATTGATTGCCGACACGCTGCGCCGCCACCATATCAAGGCCACGTTTTTCCTGGCCAACGAGCCGACCATCAACAAGGATAGCTCGCTGGAGGCCGGTTGGGCGCCATACTGGAAAGTGCTGGCAGCGGATGGTCATGCATTCGGCACGCATACGTACGATCATGTCTATCTACGCAGCGTGCGCGATGGCAAGGTCACCATGCGCCCGCAGTTCGGTGCCGATGCCGGCAAGGATGTCACCATGGACGCCAACGGTTTTTGCCGCGAGCTGCAACGCAGTGCACAGGCGCTGCGCGGCATGACGGGTGTCGACATGGTGCCGCTGTGGCGCGCGCCGGGCGGCCGCACCGCCCCGCAAACGCTGCAGTGGGCCGAGCAATGCGGGTTCAAGCATGTGGGATGGGCTCCGGCCGGTTTTCTTGGTGACGAATTGTCATCGGAGCGCTATCCGAACCAGGCGCTGCTCGCAAGCGCGCTGCGCGACCTGCGCGACGGCGATATCACCATGGCGCACCTTGGCATCTGGTCGCGCAAGGACCCTTGGGCACCCGGCGTGCTGGAGCCGCTGATCACGGGGCTTGAGCACAAGGGCTTCTGTTTCGCCACGCTGCGCGAGCACCCGGCTTATCGGGACTGGATCGCCACTGCCGGACAGGGTGCGCGCAAGGAGGGCAAGCGCTGATGTGGGAAACCCTCAACGGGTGGATTGCCCAGTTCGAAGGCACGCTGTTCCAGGACGTCGTGCTGCCGCTTGTCTACAACCTGGGATTCGGCGGCTATGCCGAAGACGCGTTCACCGGCACCGAATGGCTGCTGGTGGGGCTGGTGCAGATCGCCGTGATGGTGCTGATTCTGGGCCCGCTGGAAAAGCTGCGCCCGGTCGAGCCGGTCACCGACCGGGCCGGCATCCGCACTGACATCCTCTATACGCTGATCCACCGTCTCGGCCTGTTCCGGCTGGCGATGTTCTTCATGCTGGCGCCGCTGACCGATGCGCTGGAAGGGCATCTGCGGCTGGTCGGCTGGCAGCGTGTGAACGTGGAGGACTGGTGGCCCGGCGTGACGTCGATCCCGCTGGTCAGCTTCTTCGTCTACCTGCTGCTGTTCGATTTGCTCGACTACTGGTACCACCGGCTGTCGCACACCTACCGCTGGTGGTGGAGCCTGCACGCGGTGCATCACAGCCAGCGCCAGATGACGCTGTGGAGCGATAACCGCAATCATCTGCTCGACGACATGCTGCGCGACCTCGTGTTCGCCCTGGTTGCCATTGCGGTGGGTGTGGAGCCGTCTCAATACGTGCTTCTCGTAGCGCTGTCGCAACTGCTGCAAAGCCTTCAGCATGCCAACCTGCGCCTGCACTTCGGCGCGTTCGGCGAACGCCTGCTGGTCTCGCCACGCTTTCACCGTACGCACCATGCCGTGGGGATCGGGCATGAGGCGGCCGGCGTGCCGGCGCGTCTCGGCGGCTGCAACTATGGCGTGATCTTCCCGTGGTGGGACATGCTGTTCGGCACCGCTGTCTTCACGCCGGCATACCATCCGACCGGCATCCGCGACCAGATGCCGCCTCCCACGGGCAAGGGCCGCGACTACGGCGCGGGGCTGCTGGCCCAGCAGTGGTACGGCATCAAACGCCTGCTGCGCCTCGGCTGAGCGACACGCCGCGGCACAGGCGGCGTATGCTAGTGTTCCGGTGCGCGTGCATTTTCCGGCGCATTGCACTGTTCCCTTCCGATATCCTGCATGAACGATATTTTTCGCTCGTTTGGCCGCGCGCTTGTGAGCCAGCTGCATCCTCGCATGCTGATGCTGACGATCCTGCCTTTCCTCCTTGCGACGGCGCTGTGGGGCGGCCTGCTCTGGTGGGGCTGGGACCCGATCATGGGCGCCATGCGGTCTTTCCTCGAAACTTCCGTGCTGACCAGCTGGATCTACAGCACGCTGGACTGGTTCGGGCTTCAGTCGATGCGAGCCGTGGTGGCGCCCTTGTTCGTGGTTGCGCTGGCGGTGCCGTTGGTCATTGCGTCGATGCTGCTGTTCATCAGCCTGTTTTCGGTGCCTGCGGTGGTGCGCCATCTCGAGCGTAGCTACCCGGACCTGGACAAGAAGCGCGGCGGCAGCGTCGTGGGCAGCGTGTTCCAGTCGCTCGGCAGCACGGTGGTGTTCCTGGTCCTGGTGGTGGTGACGTTGCCGCTGTGGCTGATGCCGCTGTTCTTTGCACTGATTCCGCCCGTGCTTTGGGGCTGGTTGACCTACCGCGTAATGACCTATGACGCCCTGGCCGATCACGCGTCCGCCGAAGAGCGAAAGACGCTGATGCAGCGCCATCGTGTCCCGCTGCTGACGATGGGCGTGGTGGTCGGGCTGCTCGGCTCAGCCCCGACGCTGCTGTGGGTGTCGTCTGCTGCGGTCATTTTCCTTTTTCCGTTCGTGCTGGCAGGTACGCTGTGGCTCTACGTGCTGATCTTCATTTTCTCGGCGCTGTGGTTCGGCCATTTCTGCCTGCGTGCGCTCGCGCAACTGCGTGCCGAACGGGCCTCGACCGCGCCGCCTTCGGCGCCGGCCGGTGCCGTTATTGATCTGGCGCCGTCCGACGTGCGCCGCATTGAACATTCCTGAAGCGGGGGCATCATGGGTTTCGGCCTGATCGTCATTGGCGACGAAATACTTTCCGGGCGGCGGGAGGACAAGCACCTGCGCCGCGCCATCGAGCTGCTTGGCGAGCGCGGCCTAAAACTGGACTGGGCCCAGTATGTCGGCGATGACCGTGAAAGCATCACAGCCACGCTGCGCCGCACACTGGCAGGCCCGGATGTGGTGTTCTGCACGGGTGGTATCGGTGCGACGCCCGACGACCATACGCGCCAGTGCGCGGCCGCAGCGCTCGGCGTGCCGCTGGTGCTGCATCCCGAGGCCCGCGAACAGATCGCACTACGGATTGCCGAAACCGCGCAGGGCGATCCAGTCAAGGGCGACCTCAACCTGCCCGAAAACCAGCATCGCTTCAAGATGGGGGAGTTTCCCGAGGGCGCGCGCATCATCCCGAACAGCTACAACCGCATTCCGGGGTTCTCGGTAGCCGACCACCATTTCATGCCAGGCTTCCCCGTCATGGCATGGCCGATGATGGAATGGGTACTGGACCATGCCTATGCCCACCTGTTTCATCAGGCTGGCCAGCAGGAACGTGCGTTCTACGTGTTCGAGGCGCCGGAATCGACGCTGACGCCGCTGATGGAGCGGGTCGAGGCGGCGTTCCCGGGGATCCGCGTGTTTAGCCTGCCATCAGTGGGCGATGCGCAGCGCGGGGAGATTTTTGCCCGGCGCCATATCGACCTTGGCGTCAAGGGCGCCTCGGAGCAGGTCGCACCGGCGTACGCCATGCTGCTCGAAGGGGTACGCAGCATGGGATTCGAAACGGTGGAGCAGGCCGGCGCGGAAGCTGCGCGCTGAGTCGTTCCGAGACAAGAACACAGGGGCCGCGGCCCCTGTTTCATTTTGCGCTTCTACGCTTGCGCGCTTCAGGCGCCGTGCCACGGCAGGCCGCGTACGCACCAGCCCTCAACGGTCTTGCGGTGGTGGTTGTCGTCGCGGTTGCCTTCGAAGCCTTCCAGCACATCCATCGCGTACTGGTAACCGGCTTCGGTCGCAACACGCGCGGCATGCTTGGAGCGCGCGGCGCTGCGGCACAGGAACAGCACCGGCGCGTTGGCCGGCACGCGCGCCTTCAGTTCTTCAACGAAGCGCGCGTTCTGCGCGCCGCCGGGATAGGACATCCACTCCACGTGGGCGAATTGCGCGTCGGGCAGGTCGACGCCGCCGACCCAGTCGAGCTCGGCCTGCGTGCGCACGTCGACCAGCACAGCCGACGGATCGCTCTGCAGCAGCGCGAAGGCTTCCACAGGCGACAGCGCGCCGAAATACGGAAGCTGGTTCTGTTGCTGACGTTGTTGCGCAGTCTTGAGGAGTTCGTCTCGGGTGGTCATCTGGCTGACAAGATTGGTAGTTGGAATGGCGGAGCTGCCAAACCGTTATTCTATAGCGCGCCCCGCCAATGACCATCGATGCAGGCGGGTCGATTCGTCGCTTGCGCAGAGGCAATGAAGCGCAATGGGGCGTTTGCGGTGCGCAATGAACCTGTTTGGTGCATAAGCACTAATAAGGTGCCAAATCTTGATGTGCGCACCGTTATGGTGTTTTATGGGTGGGGTACTTTGCCGGTGTTCTGTTGCGTTTGAATCACGTTGTCATGAGGCGGCTCTGCGCCCGTTGATCGACGTGCCCCCGCAGCGGTGCGCGGGCTTTGGATCCGCACTTTTTTCGGGACGGCGGCAATGCGGCAGGCATTTCCTTGGCATGCTTTCTGCTAACATTCCTCGTCCTTTTCAGGGCAAGGAATCGCGCGGGCACAGCGGCCGTGAGGCTCAGCACTTTGCCGTTGACGCGATGACCGGCCCACGAATGGCTTTCTAGACTTCAGCCGAATTTCAGGAGATTGGCATGGCCCAAAGCGTTGCAGATGTGATGAAGCTTGTGAAGGAAAACGACGTCAAGTTCGTCGATTTCCGTTTCACCGATACCAAAGGCAAGGAGCAACACGTTTCGGTGCCGACCTCGCATTTCGACGACGACAAGTTCGAAAGCGGCCATGCCTTCGACGGTTCGTCCATCGCTGGCTGGAAGGGTATCGAGGCTTCGGACATGCTGCTGATGCCGGATTCGAACACCGCCTTCATCGACCCGTTCTACGAAGAGCCGACGCTGGTGCTGACCTGCGACGTGGTCGAGCCGTCGGATGGCAAGGGCTATGACCGCGACCCGCGTTCGATCGCCAAGCGCGCAGAAGCCTACCTGAAGAGCACCGGACTGGGCGACACCGCCTTCTTCGGTCCGGAACCCGAATTCTTCATCTTCGACGGCGTGACCTGGAACGTCGACATGCAAGGCTGCTTCGTGAAGGTGCATTCCGAAGAAGCCCCGTGGTCGTCGGGCAAGGAATTCGAACACGGCAACTCGGGCCACCGTCCGGGCAAGAAGGGCGGCTACTTCCCGGTTGCCCCGATCGACACGTTCCAGGACATGCGTTCGGAAATGTGCCTGATCCTCGAATCGCTGGGCATTCCCGTTGAAGTCCACCACCACGAAGTGGCTGGCCAGGGCCAGAACGAAATCGGCACGCGCTTCAGCACGCTGGTGCAACGCGCCGACTGGACCCAGCTGCAGAAGTACGTGATCCAGAACGTCGCCCACACCTACGGCAAGACCGCCACGTTCATGCCGAAGCCCATCGTCGGCGACAACGGCTCGGGCATGCACGTGCACCAGTCCGTGTGGAAGGACGGCCAGAACCTGTTCGCGGGCAACGGCTACGCCGGCCTGTCGGAATTCGCGCTGTACTACATCGGCGGCATCATCAAGCACGCTCGCGCGCTGAACGCCATCACCAACCCGGGTACGAACTCGTACAAGCGTCTGGTGCCGGGCTTCGAAGCGCCGGTGAAGCTGGCCTACTCGGCCCGCAACCGTTCGGCCTCGATCCGTATTCCGTACGTTGCCAACCCGAAGGGCCGCCGTATCGAGACCCGCTTCCCGGATCCGCTGATGAACCCGTACCTGGGCTTCTCGGCACTGCTGATGGCCGGTCTGGATGGCGTGATGAACAAGATCCACCCGGGCGAAGCTGCCGACAAGAACCTGTACGACCTGCCGCCGGAAGAGGATGCAAAGATCCCGACCGTCTGCAACAGCCTCGACCAGTCGCTGGAATACCTCGACAACGACCGTGAGTTCCTGACCCGCGGCGGCGTGTTCTCCAACTCCATGCTCGACGCCTACATCGAGCTGAAGATGGAAGAAGTCACCCGCTTCCGCATGACCACTCACCCGGTCGAATTCGAAATGTATTACTCGCTGTAAGCGAGTTGTTGCCCGGCGATGACGACAGGTTGTGGTCGGGCAACAGTAGCACCATCAAGGGGCGGCTTTGGCTGTCCCTTTTTCTTTTGATGGCTAGAATGGGGCTTTCCGTTCAACCCTATCGCTGATGTTCATGAACGAGTTCGCGCCCCTGGCCCGGCTGGCCAAGCTGCTGCACCATTCCCGTGTCCGACTCCCCATCCTGGTGTCTGCGGCCGTGCTGCTGGCATCTGCGTGGAGCCAGACTGCACAGGCGCAGTCCTCCGACGTCTATGTCTGCGTCGGCCCCAATGGCGTGCCCGAGTATCGCAATGGCAACGCAGGCAAAGGCTGCAAGCGGCTGAACCTGCCCGATGTGGTTTCCGTGCCAGGCGGGCGTACCTCGGCGTCGGCAAAGGCTGCTGCGGCTCCGGCAGCGACAGCGTCCACGGCCGGTTTCCCCCGGGTGGATAGCGCCACGCAGAAGAGCCGTGACAGCGAGCGGCGCACCGTGCTGGAGCAGGAATTGCAGGCCGAGGACGCCAAGCTGGCCACCCTGCGTGCCGAGTACAACAACGGCCAGCCCGAGCGGCAGGGCAACGAACGGAATTATCAAAAGTATCTGGATCGCACGGCAGCCATGCGCGATGACATCGCCCGCAGCGAAGCCAACGCGGCGTCGTTGCGCCGCGAGCTTTCCAACTTGAAGGACTAGTCATATGCGTCGCCTGATTCGCAGCGTGTCGCGCAGGAGCGGTAGCGCCGATGGCGCCGGCGGCGACACTGCCGGCCGGACTCCACCGGCCAATGGTCCGGGCAGCGGTCAGGTGTTGCCACTAGGCGCGGTGGCGCTGCATGCCGGCCTCGATGTCGTCGCTAACCCGGTACTGCTCGTCAGGCAACCGGGTCTGGGCGTGATGTATGCCAATCCGGCGGCGGAATCGACCTTCGCAGTGTCGCGCAAGGCGATGGTGGAGTTGTCGTTGTCGGACCTGTTCGGGCAGTCCGAAGAGCTGCAGGGCATGATCGACACGGTGATCACGCGCCAGTTCGATGTGCGGCGCCAGGACTTGGTGCTGCGCCCACCATTGCAGGAGCCCATTCACGCGCACGTGGTCATCGGCGCGCTGGAGGCCTTCAGCGATACCGTGCTCGTTGAGATCCTGCCCAACGAGCAGAAGGTTCGCAGCGACAGGGAAGAGCGCATTCTCGACCTGACGGCCGCTAACAAGGAATTGATCCGCAATCTCGCCCACGAGATCAAGAATCCGCTCGGCGGTATCCGTGGCGCGGCACAACTGCTCGAGTTCGAGTTGCCCGAACGTGCACTGCGCGAATACACGCAGGTCATCATCAAGGAGTCGGACCGGTTGCAGACGCTGGTGGACCGGCTGCTGGAGCCGCACCGCCATCCGCATATCGTGTCGAGCCTGAATATCCACGAGGTGCTAGAGCGTGTGCGTTCGGTCGTGCTGGCCGAGTTTCCCAACGGGCTGGACATCGAGCGCGATTACGATGCCAGCCTGCCCGAACTGCGCGGCGACATGGAACAGCTGATCCAGGCCGTGCTCAATATCGTCCATAACGCAGCCCAGGCGCTGGCCGAGCGCATTGCGCGCGGCGACGCGCAGATCATCCTGCGCACGCGCGTCGCCCGCCAGGTCACGATTGCGAAGCGATTGTTCAAGCTGGCATTGGACTTGCATGTGATCGACAACGGCCCGGGAATTCCCGATGACATCCGCGAACGCATCTTCTATCCGCTGGTTTCGGGTAGGGACGGCGGCAGCGGACTCGGTCTCACACTCGCTCAAACCTTCGTGCAGCAGCACGAGGGCTTGATCGAATGCGAGAGCAGGCCGGGCTGTACCGACTTCCGCATCCTGCTGCCGCTGCACTAGCTGTCCGCCGGCATCCGCGATCGATCGTTGCACTTGCCGCCAGGCCGGGCATGCGGAAGACCAAATGACACCGAGCAGACAAGCGACGCACATGAAGCCGATCTGGATAGTCGACGACGATCAATCAATCCGCTGGGTACTTGAAAAGGCCCTGGCCCGTGAAAGCCTGCTCTCGCGCAGCTTTACCAATGTCCGCGACGCACTCGCGGCGCTGGAAGACGATGTTCCGCAGGTCCTGATATCGGATATCCGCATGCCCGGCGGCTCGGGCCTGGACCTGCTGCAGGCCATCAAGGCGAAGCACCCAGGCCTGCCGGTCATCATCATGACGGCCTATTCGGACCTGGACAGCGCCGTGGCGGCATTCCAGGGCGGCGCCTTCGAATATCTGGCCAAGCCGTTCGATGTCGACAAGGCCGTCGAACTGATCCGCCGCGCGCTCGAAGAAAGCCTGCGCGAGGAGGAGATGGACGACCGGCTCGTCGATGCGCCGGAAATCCTCGGGCAGGCGCCCGCGATGCAGGACGTGTTCCGCGCGATCGGCCGCCTGTCGCAATCGAATGTGACGGTGATGATTACGGGCGAGTCCGGTACGGGCAAGGAACTCGTCGCGCGAGCCTTGCACAAGCACAGCCCGCGCGCGAATGGCCCGTTCATTGCGCTGAACACGGCCGCCATCCCGAAGGATCTGCTCGAATCCGAACTGTTCGGCCATGAGCGCGGCGCGTTCACGGGCGCGCAAACCATGCGCCGCGGTCGCTTCGAGCAGGCCGAGGGCGGCACGCTGTTCCTCGATGAAATCGGCGATATGCCGTTCGACCTGCAGACCCGGCTGCTGCGTGTGCTGTCCGACGGAAACTTCTACCGTGTGGGCGGGCACAATCCGCTGCGCGCCAATGTGCGCGTGATTGCCGCCACGCACCAGAACCTGGAGTTGCGCGTCAAGGAGGGCCTGTTCCGCGAAGACTTGTTCCACCGCCTGAACGTGATCCGGCTACGCCTGCCGCCGCTGCGCGAACGTCCCGAGGACATCACGCTGCTGGCACGGCATTTCCTGCAGAAGAGCGCGAAGGAACTGGGCGTGGAGCCCAAGCGCATGTCCGACGAGGCGCTGGCGTACGTGAGCACGCTGCCGTTCCCGGGCAACGTGCGCCAGCTAGAGAACCTCTGCAACTGGCTTACCGTGATGGCGCCGGCCCAGACCATCGAGGTCAAGGACTTGCCGCGCGAGATGATCGGCACCGGCAGTGCGGAAAGCGCGCCGGTGCCGCGTGCGGTCGAGGCGCGTTTGCCATCGGCTGATTTCGAGGGCGGCCATGATCTTTCCGATTACGGCGGACTGGCCATGCCAGTCGCCGAGGCGGACACCATGACCGCGGTGAGGCCAGTCACGGCGACCTCGATGCCAGCACCTTCGTCGCTCGCGGCCGGATGGGAAACCCTGCTCGCTGGCGAGGCAAAGGCAATGCTGGAGTCCGGCCAGCCGGAAGTCATGGACGTGCTGACGCGGCGCTTCGAAAAGGCCGTACTGGAGGCGGCGCTCGGTGTGACGCGGGGCCGCCGCGTGGAAGCTGCCACGCGGCTTGGCATCGGACGCAATACGATCACGCGCAAGCTGCAGGAACTGGGCTTCGACTAAGCTACCGATGATGGCTTTCAGCGAAAAGGCCGGGTTCGCCCCGGCCTTTTCTCTTGCTATGCACTATCCGAGCGCGCCGCAAGCAAACGCTCGGCCATCTCGGCGAATCCATCGCCGCCCACGGCCTCGGTCACGTAGGCCGGCGCCACCGGCAATTGCGGCAGGATCTCGCGCACGTTGGCGACGCCGACCGACAAGGGGAAATGCGCGAACATGCTCGCATCGTTGGCCGAGTCGCCGATGAACAGCCATTCGTCGCGCCGGATGTCGAGGTCTTCGCCGAGCAGTTCCGCCGCACACAGCCGGCTCATGCTGAGCTTGTCGTGCTGGCCGAACCAGCCGTTGACGTGGATGGAGCTGACTGTCGCCGTCATGCCTTCGTCTTGCATGAGCCGAACAATATGGGAAACCGCATCGGGCGGCAGCGGCGTGACATCCTCGGCGTGGTCGATGGCCAGGTCGGCTGCGTGCCAGGCCTGGTCAGAGGCGAGCGTGCTGCCGGGGACTTCGCGCACGATGCGCTCGCCCAGTGCACGGATACGGTCGCGATTGCGGGCGCGGGTTGGGGCGTCATCGAGGAAGCGCGTCAGCAATCGGCCATCGCGCAGGTGCGAGTAGAACGCGCCGTTCTCGCCAATGATGGCGTCCACGGGCCATAGCCGCACCAGGATCTCGGCCCAGGCGATGCAGCGGCCAGTGACCGGGATCACATGCAGGCCGGCCTGGTGGAGGTGCTCCAGCGCGAGGGCTGCTCGCGCCGGCAGCCTGCCGCCCGTGGTCAGGGTGCCATCGATGTCGGTCAGGATCCCGCGCACGCGGCGCAGGGCGGGGGCGGCCAGGGTTTGGAGCGGTTGCATGGTGCCGGATTGTACTGCCGCTTGCCCTGCACCATTGCGGGAAGCGGTGGGGTCGGTCGACATTGCACTGCAATAAGTCTCGTACTGGTGATTTTGCTGAATTGCCGCCCGGGGTGCGACAGGCGTAACATGCCGGTGTCATAAAAAGCACATAAATTCGCTTGTTTCCCGATGCAGCGAACAACTTGACCAGGAGAGACCACCCATGTCCTTTTCCCGTAGTGTGCTGAAGATCGCCGTGCTGGCCGCCCTTACCGGGGCGGGCAGCGCCCAGGCAGCGGTCGAGATCCAGTGGTGGCATTCGATGGAAGGCGCCTTGAATGACAAGGTGAATGCCATTGCCAACCAGTTCAATGCCAGCCAGTCCGACTACAAGATCGTGCCCGTCTACAAGGGTCAGTATGACGAGTCGCTGGCGGCGGGTATTGCGGCGTTCCGGTCTGGCAATGCGCCGGCCATTCTGCAGGTATTCGAAGTCGGCACGGCCACCATGATGAATGCCAAGGGCGCCATCAAGCCCGTGGCCACGGTCATGAAGGAGGCGGGCGAAAAGTTTGATCCGAAGGCGTACATTCCGGCGGTGGCGGGCTACTACACGTCGAACAAGGGCGAGATGCTGTCGTTCCCGTTCAACAGTTCGACCACGGTGATGTACTACAACAAGGATGCGTTCAAGAAGGCGGGGCTGGACCCCAACAAGCCGCCTGCAACCTGGCAGGAAGTGGCGACCGACTCAGCCAAGCTGAAGGCGGCCGGCGTTTCGTGCGGCTACACCACTGACTGGCAGTCCTGGGTGCACCTGGAGAGTTTCTCTGCCTGGCACAACGTCCTCTTCGCGACGGAAAACAATGGCTTCGGCGGACCGGGCGCGCGCCTGGTGTTCAACTCGCCGCTGCATGTCAAGCACATCGCCAACCTGCTGGACATGTCGCAGAAGGGCTATTTCGTCTACGGCGGCCGCAAGGATGAGCCGAAGGCCAAGTTCATTGCCGGCCAGTGCGCGATGCTGACGGGCTCGTCGGCAGCGCTTGCCAATATTCGCAAGAACGCCAAGTTCGACTTCACAGTGGCGCCGTTGCCGTACGAGCAGGGCGTGCCGGGTGCCCCGCAGAATACGATCATCGGCGGCGCATCGTTGTGGGTCATGAGTGGCCGCAAGCCGGACGAGTACAAGGGCGTGGCCAAGTTCTTCTCGTATCTGTCGCGCCCCGATGTCCAGGCCGACTGGCACCAGTCGACGGGCTATCTGCCCGTGACGGTGGCCGCCTACGAGCTCACCAAGAAGTCGGGCTACTACGACAAGAACCCGGGCGCGGACGTGGCGGTCAAGCAGATGATCGTCAAGACCACGGATAAGTCGCGGGGCATTCGCCTTGGCAACTTCCCGCAGATCCGTAGTGTGATCGACGAAGAGCTCGAGGCAGTCTGGTCGGGCAAGAAGCAACCCAAGGAGGCGCTCGATGCCGCCGTGGCGCGCGGCAACGAACTGCTGGAGCGGTTCCAGAAGACCGTGCGCGAGTAAGCTTCGCCAGTTCTGTAGCGGGGCCGGGACGGCCGCAAGGCGGGCGTCCTGCCTCTGCATGGGTTTATGCAAGGCGGCCGCCTGGCCGTCGCGGCGCGGGATGTCTTATGGAAAAACGGGTTGTTTTCCGCTCTTCGTGGCTGCCCTATCTGCTGGTGCTGCCGCAGATGGCGGTCACGCTGATCTTTTTCTTTCTGCCTGCCGGGCAGGCCCTGTATCAATCGGTGCTCCAGCAAGACGCGTTCGGCATCGACCTGCAGTTCGTCGGGCTGGACAATTTCCGGGTGCTGGCGAATGACGGCGAGTACCTGCACTCCTTGCAGGTCACGGCTGTGTTCGCGGTGGGAGTGACGCTGCTGGGCCTTTCCGTGTCATTGCTGCTGGCCTACTTTGCCGACCGCGTGGTGCGTGGCGCGACGGGGTACAAGACACTTCTGATCTGGCCCTATGCCGTGGCGCCGGCGGTGGCCGGCGTGCTGTGGATGTTTCTCTTCAATCCAACGCTGGGCGTCGTGTCCTATGCGTTGCATGCTGCAGGCGTGCACTGGGATTTTCTGCTCAATGCCAACCAGGCGATGTTGCTGGTGGTGATCATCGCCGCGTGGAAGCAGATCAGCTATAACTTCCTGTTCTTCCTTGCCGGGCTGCAGAGCATTCCAAAGTCGCTGATCGAGGCGGCGGCGATCGATGGCGCGGGACCGTGGAAGCGCTTCTGGTCGATCGTGTTTCCGCTGCTATCACCGACCACCTTCTTTCTGATGGTGGTCAATGTGGTGTACGCGTTTTTCGACACCTTTGCGATCATCGACGCGGTGACGCACGGGGGGCCGGTCAACGCGACCAATACGCTGGTGTACAAGGTCTACCACGACGGTTTCCGTGGGCTGGATATCGGCGGCTCGGCGGCGCAGTCAGTGGTGCTGATGGTGATCGTGATCGCGTTGACCGTGGTGCAGTTCAAGTACGTGGAACGCAAGGTGCAATACTAAGAGGCGGGCTGCAAGATGGTAGAACGACGACCTTTGCTCGATGTACTTTCTCATTTGATGCTGCTCCTTGGCGTGGGCATCGTGGCCTTTCCGGTCTATGTGACCTTCGTCGCGTCGACACTAACCGCGGACGAGGTACTACAGGCGCCCATGACGTTGGTGCCAGGCAGCCACTTGCTGGAAAACTACAGGACGGTCCTGGTGGACGGTGTTGGCAATGCCGCGTCGCCCGTTTCCACGATGATGATGAACAGCCTGATCATGGCGCTCGGGATTGCGCTGGGCAAGATCGCGATCTCCATCATCTCGGCCTTCGCGATCGTCTATTTCCGCTTCCCGCTGCGCAAGACCTTCTTCTGGCTGATCTTCATCACGCTGATGCTGCCGGTGGAAGTCCGCATTCTGCCAACCTACAAGGTCGTGTCCGACCTCGGCATGCTCGACAGCTATTTTGGCCTGACGATTCCGATCATCGCCTCGGCCACGGCCACGTTCCTGTTCCGGCAGTTCTTCCTGACGATTCCCGACGAGCTTGCCGAAGCGGCGCGCATCGATGGCGCAGGGCCGCTGCGCTTCTTCTGGGACGTGGTGCTGCCACTGTCGCGCACGAGCATCGCGGCCCTGTTCGTGATCCAGTTCATCTACGGCTGGAACCAGTACCTGTGGCCGCTGCTGATCACCACGCAGAAGTCGATGACGCCGATCGTGGTCGGTGTGACGCAGATGATTTCGCGCTCGGGCGATGCGGCAACGGACTGGAACCTCGTAATGGCCACCGTGATGCTGGCCATGATTCCGCCAGCTGTCGTCGTGGTGCTGATGCAGAAGTGGTTCGTCAAGGGACTGGTCGAAACCGAGAAGTGAGCGCGCGATCCGGAGACTGGATTCACGCAGGCTGTTCAGGAACACACAATGGCAAAACTGTCGCTTCGCAATGTTCAGAAGACCTATGCCGGCAACGTCAAAGTCGTGCACGGTATCGACATGGAGATCGCTGACGGCGAGTTCATCGTCATCGTCGGCCCATCGGGCTGCGGCAAATCCACGCTGCTGCGCATGGTGGCGGGGCTGGAGACCATCACCGGCGGGGATATTCATATCGGCGATCGGGTCGTCAACAATCTGGAGCCGGCCGAGCGCGACATCGCCATGGTGTTCCAGAACTACGCGCTGTACCCGCATATGAGCGTGTACGACAACATGGCGTACGGGCTCAAGATACGCGGCATGGCCAAGGCCGAGATCGAGCAGCGCGTCAAACATGCGGCCGGCATTCTCGAACTTGCGCCGCTGCTGGACCGCAAGCCCCGGCAGCTTTCCGGCGGCCAGCGCCAGCGCGTGGCGATGGGGCGTGCCATCGTGCGCGAGCCGTCGGTGTTCTTGTTTGACGAGCCATTGTCGAACCTCGATGCCAAGCTGCGGGTGCAGATGCGCCTGGAGCTCAAGGAGCTGCATCGACGACTTGGTACAACGAGCCTTTACGTGACGCATGACCAGGTCGAGGCCATGACGCTGGCTGACCGCATGATGGTGCTCAACGGCGGGCGTGTCGAACAGATCGGTACGCCGCTGGAGGTCTATACGCGCCCGGCCAGTACTTTCGTGGCCGGCTTTATCGGTTCGCCGCCGATGAATCTGGTCCCGGTCGCGCGCAACGGCGGCGCGGCGGGAGCGGGCGGCGTGGCGCAGATGCGCGTGTTAGGGAAGGAGGGGGGCGCCAGCGACGCGACGCTTGGACACCTGCCGATGGGTTTGCATCTGCCGGCCGAAGCGCTGCTCGGGCTGCGGCCGGAGCATATCGAGCCGTGTGCTGCGCATGATGCGATTGCCGAAGTCGACGTGCGCGTGGTCGAAGCACTGGGTGCGGATTCCTTTGCCTATGGATCACTGGGTGGCCAGCCCATCGTCGTGCGGCTCGACAGCCATGCCCGGGTGCGCGCCGGCGACAAGCTGCCGGTGACATCGTCGCCGGATCATCTTCACTTCTTCGACGCCCAATCGGGCAAGCGCATCGAGGCCTGAGCATGGATGCACCGCAATTCGCGCCCGTCACGGCGGCCAACTGGCCATACCCTCGCCACATCGCGCACCGCGGCGCCGGCAAGCTGGCGCCCGAGAACACGCTGACTGCCTTCCGCCTCGGTGCGTCGTTTGGCTACCGGATGTTCGAGTTCGATGTGAAGCTGAGCGCGGACGGCAAGGCGGTGCTGATGCACGATGCCATGCTGGATCGGACTACCAGCGGTACCGGCCGCGTCGATGCACTAACGTTCGGCGAGTTGGCTCAGCTCGATGCCGGAGCCTGGCACAGCCCCGGATACGCCGGCGAGCCGGTGCCGACCCTGGCCGCCATCGCGCGTTATACGCGAGCCAACGGGCTTCTCTGCAATATCGAGATCAAGCCTGTCCCCGGGCGGGAAAGGGAAACCGGCGCTGCAGTCGCGCTGGACGCCCGGTCCATGTGGCGCGGAGCCGACGTGCCGCCCCTGCTGTCGTCGTTTTCGGAAGAGGCGCTCGCCGCGGCGCGGCTGGCCGTGCCGGAGCTTCCGCGCGCCTTGCTGGTCGATGTGCTGCCGCCGGACTGGCTCGCCCGCGCGCAGGCGCTCGGTTGCGTCGCGCTGGATGCGAACCACAAGGGGCTCGATGCTCAGGTCATTGCCGCCGCGCACTCCGCGGGACTGAAGGTGCTTAGCTATACCGTGAACGATCCCGGGCGCGCTGCCGAACTGATCGGCTGGGGGCTCGACGGACTGATTACGGACGCTGTCGACGCCATTTCCCCGGCCGACTAATTGTTGCGGATCTGTTGTTTGAGACGCGAATTAATGCGGCGTGTAATACCACATCGCGAAAAGTCCACATAGCGCATAAGCAAACGTGCTATTCTTACCGGCGTGAAGACTTAGGTCCTTCCCCGCACAACTTGCCCTTTCGGGCCTTGTGGCGGCACTTATACTCCGGCGCCCTAGTGGTGCCGTTTGTCCAAGGGCCGTTCGTTGGGCTCCCAAGAGTTGTTTGCGATCCGCTAACCGGTCAAGCCGTGTCGCGGAAGGTTGAATAACCCGCTGAACTCCGGCATACCCGGAGAAAAGTGAGCGTCCCATGATGCAGCAGTATCAGAGCAATTCGTATCTCTTCGGCGGCAACGCCCCGTACGTTGAAGAGCTGTACGAAGCCTATCTCCAGAACCCCACTTCGGTTCCCGACAACTGGCGCGCGTATTTCGACGCGATGCAGAACGTCCCGGCCGTCGATGGTTCCAATTCGCGTGACGTTCCGCACGCTCCCATCGTTGCCTCGTTCGCCGAGCGCGCCAAAGCAGGCCCCATCAAGACCATCGTTGCCTCGGCCGATTCCGACATGGGTCGCAAGCGTGTCGCTGCCACCCAGCTGATCGCCGCCTACCGCAACATTGGGTCGCACTGGGCCGACCTGGACCCGCTCAAGCGCCAGGAGCGTCCGCCCCTTCCGGATCTGGACCCGGCTTTCTACGGCTTCTCCGAAGCTGATCTCGACATCGTCTTCAATGCCAGCAATACCTACTTTGGCAAGGAGTCGATGAGCCTGCGCGAGTTGCTGAACAACCTGCGCGAAACCTACTGCGGCACCATCGGCGCCGAATTCATGTATGTGAGCGACCAGGCGCAGAAGCGCTGGTGGCAGGAGCGCCTGGAATCCACGCGTTCCAAGCCGGTGTTCACGCTGGAAAAGAAGAAGCACATCCTGGACCGCCTGACCGCGGCCGAAGGCCTGGAGCGCTTCCTCCACACCAAGTACGTCGGCCAGAAGCGCTTCTCGCTCGAAGGTGGCGAGAGCTTCATCGCGGCCATGGACGAGCTGATCCAGGAAGCGGGCAGCAAGGGCGTGCAGGAAATCGTGATCGGCATGGCCCACCGCGGCCGCCTGAACGTGCTGGTCAATACGCTGGGCAAGATGCCGGCTGATCTGTTCGCCGAATTCGAAGGCAAGCACGTCGACGACCTGCCGGCCGGTGACGTCAAGTACCACAAGGGTTTCTCGAGCGATGTCTCGACGCAAGGCGGCCCGGTTCACCTGTCGCTCGCGTTCAACCCGTCGCACCTGGAAATCGTCAACCCGGTGGTCGAGGGCTCGTCCAAGGCGCGCCAGGAGCGCCGCGGCGACGCCGGCCACAAGGAAGTGCTGCCGGTGCAAGTGCACGGCGACGCGGCCTTTGCCGGCCAGGGCGTGGTGATGGAGACGCTGAACCTCGCGCAGACCCGCGGCTACGGCACGGGCGGCTCGATGCACATCGTCATCAACAACCAGATCGGTTTCACGACTTCGGACCCGCGCGACGCCCGTTCGACGCTGTACTGCACGGACGTGGTCAAGATGATCGAGGCGCCGGTGCTGCACGTGAACGGCGACGATCCTGAAGCCGTGGTGTACGCCATGCAGCTCGCCGTTGATTTCCGCATGGAATTCAACAAGGACGTCGTGGTCGACATCATCTGCTTCCGCAAGCTGGGCCACAACGAGCAGGACACTCCGGCTGTCACGCAGCCGCTGATGTACAAGAAGATCAGCCAGCATCCGGGCACGCGCAAGCTGTACGCCGACAAGCTGGTCGCGCAGAACCTGGTTCCGGCCGACTTCGGTGACCAGAAGGTCAAGGAATACCGCGCCGCGATGGACGCCGGCAAGCATACCTCCGACCCCGTCCTGTCGAACTTCAAGAACAAGTTCGCCGTGGACTGGATGCCGTTCCTGAACCGCAAGTGGACCGATGCTGCCGACACTGCCGTGCCGGTGACCGAGCTGAAACGCCTGGCCGAGCGCATCACCACCACGCCTGAGACGCTGAAGCTGCACCCGCTGGTGGAGAAGGTCGTCAAGGACCGCGCCAACATGGGTCGCGGCGATCAGCCGCTGGACTGGGGCATGGGTGAACACCTGGCCTTCGCCTCGCTGGTGGCATCGGGCTATCCCGTGCGTATCACCGGCCAGGACGCCGGCCGCGGCACCTTCACGCACCGCCACGCCGTGCTGCACGACCAGGCCCGTGAGCGCTGGGATGCCGGCTCGTATGTGCCGCTGCAGAACGTGTCGGAAAACCAGGCACCGTTCACCGTGATTGATTCGGTGCTGTCGGAAGAAGCCGTGCTCGGCTTCGAATACGGCTACTCGGCTGCCGAACCGAACGCGATGGTGATCTGGGAAGCCCAATTCGGTGACTTCGTCAACGGCGCGCAGGTCGTGATCGACCAGTTCATCTCGTCGGGTGAAGTGAAGTGGGGCCGTGCCTCGGGCCTGACGCTGATGCTGCCGCACGGCTACGAAGGCCAGGGTCCGGAACACAGCTCGGCACGTATCGAGCGCTTCCTGCAACTCTGCGCGGACCACAACATGCAGGTCTGCCAGCCGACCACGCCGGCCCAGATCTTCCACCTGCTGCGTCGCCAGATGATCCGTCTGTTCCGCAAGCCGCTGGTGATCATGACGCCGAAGTCGCTGCTGCGTAACAAGGACGCCGTCTCGCCGCTGTCCGACCTGGCCAAGGGTCACTTCGAAACGGTCATCCCCGACCACGAGGAACTGAACGCCAGCAAGGTCAAGCGCGTGATCATGTGCTCGGGCAAGGTCTACTACGACCTGGTCAACACGCGCAAGGAACGCGAGGCGAACGACACCGCGATCATCCGCGTGGAACAGCTGTATCCGTTCCCGCACAAGGCGCTGGCCACGGAGCTCAAGAAGTACCCGAACGCCAACGAAATCCTGTGGTGCCAGGACGAGCCCCAGAACCAGGGTGCCTGGTTCTTCGTGCAGCACTACATCATGGAAAACATGACGGAAGGCCAGAAGCTCGGTTATGCCGGTCGTCCCGCCTCCGCTTCGCCGGCAGTGGGCTACTACGCAAAGCACAACGAGCAACAGAAGGCGCTGCTGGACGCGGCGTTCTCGAAGCTCAAGGGCTTTGTCCTGACCAAGTAAATGTGGCAGCACGGCGGCGCTCGCAGGTGACCGCCGTGTTCTTTCCTGCCTGAAGAACAAAACGCATACACGAGGAATTCACAACCATGGCTATTGTTGACGTCAAGGTTCCGCAACTGTCCGAATCGGTCGCCGAAGCGACCATGCTGAACTGGAAGAAGAAGCCTGGCGAAGCCGTCGCCCAGGACGAGATCCTGATCGAGATCGAGACCGACAAGGTCGTGCTGGAAGTGCCGGCACCGTCGGCCGGCGTGCTGTCGCAGATCATCAAGAACGACGGCGACACCGTCGTGGCCGATGAACTGATCGCCAAGATCGACACCGAAGCCACCGCTGGCGCTGCGGCTCCCGCCGCCGCCGCACCGGCTCCGGCCGCTGCCGCACCGGCTGCTGCCGCCGCTGCTGCGCCGGCCGCCGCTGGCGCAGTCGCCATGCCGTCGGCTGCCAAGCTGATGGCCGAAGCCGGCCTGTCGGCTGGCCAGGTCGCCGGCACCGGCAAGGATGGCCGCATCACCAAGGGCGACGTGCTGGGCGCTTCGGCTGCTCCGGCACCCGCACCGGCCGCCAAGGCGGCGCCGGCACCCGCCGCCGCCAAGCCGGCCCTGCCGCAAGTTGCTGCCAATGTGGACTTCGCCGCGCTGGGCGACCGTCCGGAAGAGCGCGTGCCGATGAGCCGCCTGCGCGCCCGTATCGCCGAGCGCCTGGTGCAGTCGCAATCGACCAACGCCATCCTCACCACCTTCAATGAAGTGAACATGAAGCCGGTGATGGATCTGCGCAACAAGTACAAGGACCGCTTCGAGAAGGAACACGGCGTGAAGCTCGGCTTCATGTCGTTCTTCGTGAAGGCCGCTGTCCACGCGCTGAAGAAGTACCCGGTCATCAACGCGTCGGTCGACGGCAACGACATCGTTTACCACGGTTACTTCGACATCGGTATCGCTGTCGGCTCGCCGCGTGGCCTGGTGGTGCCGATTCTGCGCAACGCCGACCAGATGAGCCTGGCCGACATCGAGAAGAAGATCGCCGAGTTCGGCGCCAAGGCCCGCGACGGCAAGCTGTCGCTGGAAGAACTGACCGGCGGTACGTTCTCAATCTCGAACGGCGGCACGTTCGGTTCGATGCTGTCGACTCCGATCATCAACCCGCCGCAATCGGCCATCCTGGGCGTGCACGCGACCAAGGATCGCGCCGTGGTGGAAGACGGCCAGATCGTGATCCGTCCGATGAACTACCTGGCCATGTCGTATGACCACCGCATCATCGATGGCCGCGAAGCCGTGCTGGGCCTGGTGGCGATGAAGGAAGCGCTGGAAGATCCGGCCCGCCTGCTGCTGGACCTGTAAGAACCGGTTTCCCCGCGCGCTGCCGCAATCGGTCGCGCGGGGCGTGTTCCCAGTGTTGAGGGAGTGCCGGCACAAGCTGCTGTCGGCGCCCAGAAAGGAATTTCCATGAGCAAACAATTCGACGTGCTGGTGATCGGCGCCGGCCCCGGCGGCTATATCGCCGCTATCCGTGCCGGCCAGCTCGGCCTGAACGTGGCGTGCTGCGAAGGCAACGCCTACGACGATCCCAAGAACGAACCGCGCCTGGGCGGCACCTGCCTGAACGTGGGTTGCATTCCCTCGAAGGCGCTGCTGGCTTCTTCGGAAGAATTCGAGAACGCCCAGCACCATCTGGCCGACCACGGCATTACCGTGGGCGACGTCAAGGTCGACGTGTCCAAGATGCTCAAGCGCAAGGACGACATCGTCGGCAAGATGACCAAGGGCATCGAGTTCCTGTTCCGCAAGAACAAGGTGACGCTGCTCAAGGGCTACGGCAAGTTCGTCGGCAAGACCGCCGAGGGCTTCCAGGTCGAGGTCGCCGGTGAAGTCGTGACCGCAAAGCAAGTCATCATCGCTACTGGTTCGAAGGCTCGCCATCTTCCGGGTATCACGGTCGACAACGACCTGGTCAGCGATAACGAAGGCGCGCTCAAGTTCCCAGCAGTGCCGAAGAAGCTGGGCGTGATCGGCGCCGGCGTGATCGGCCTGGAGCTGGGCTCGGTGTGGCGCCGTCTCGGTGCTGAAGTGACCGTGCTGGAAGCGCTGCCCGCATTCCTGGGTGCCGCTGACGAAGGCGTGGCCAAGGAAGCGCAGAAGCAGCTGACCAAGCAGGGCCTGAAGTTCAGCCTCGGCGTGAAGGTTGACGAAGTGACGACCGGCAAGAGCGGCGTGACCGTCAAGTACACCGACAAGGATGGCGCTGCCCAGACGCTGGAAGTCGATCGCCTGATCGTGTCGGTCGGCCGCGTCCCGAACACCGACAACCTGGGCCTGGAAGCTGTCGGCCTGGCCGCTGATCAGCGCGGCTTCATCGAAGTCGACGATCACTGCGCAACCAAGGTGCCGGGCCTGTGGGCCATCGGCGACGTGGTGCGTGGCCCGATGCTCGCCCACAAGGCCGAGGACGAAGGCGTGGCTGTGGCCGAGCGCATCGCCGGCCAGAAGCCGCACATCGACTACAACTGCATTCCGTGGGTGATCTACACCTTCCCGGAAATCGCATGGGTGGGCAAGACCGAAGCACAGCTCAAGGCCGAAGGCCGCGAGTTCAAGGCTGGCCAGTTCCCGTTCATGGCCAATGGCCGTGCACTCGGCATGGGTCATCCGGAAGGCTTCGTCAAGATGCTGGCCGATGCCAAGACCGACGAGATCCTGGGCGTGCACATCGTCGCCGCCAACGCGTCGGACCTGATCGCCGAGGCCGTTGTGGCGATGGAGTTCAAGGCGGCGAGCGAAGATATCGGCCGCGTCTGCCATCCGCACCCGTCGATGTCGGAAGTCATGCGCGAAGCCGCGCTGGCCGTCGACAAGCGTCAGCTCAATATGTAAGGCCTTTGCCTGCATTTGCCTGAGCACCGGCGCGCCGCAACAGCGGCGCGCCGTTTTCACTTGCAAACCATGCCGGATCGAAACGGTGCCGGGCATGGCCGCGAAGGGCGTATTGGTGCCTTTCGCGCGCAGTCCAGAACGAAGCAGCCAGCATGAACGTCAGCGAGTACTACGAGAAGGAACTGAAGGAGCGCGGCTACCATTCCGACGAGGCGCAGTTGCGCGCCGTGGCGCGCCTGCAGCAGTGCTACGACGAATGGGTGGCCTACAAGAGCCGGCGCAGCAATGCCATTCGCAAGCTGCTGGTGCACCCGGAAGTACCCAAGGGCGTGTACATGTGGGGCGGGGTGGGGCGTGGGAAGTCCTTCCTGATGGACAGCTTCTATACGTGCGTCCCGGTCGTGCGCAAGACCCGCCTGCACTTCCATGAGTTCATGCGCGAAGTGCATCGCCAGCTCGAAGAGCTGCGTGGCCGTCCCGATCCGCTGGACGAACTGGCCAAACGGATCGCCCGGCGCTACCGTCTGATCTGCTTCGACGAGTTCCACGTCAGTGACGTCGCGGATGCCATGATGCTGCACCGGCTGCTGCAACAGATGTTCGAGAATGGCGTGCAGTTCGTCATGACGTCCAATTACCGCCCGGACCTGCTGTACCCGGACGGCCTGCACCGTGACCGCGTGTTGCCCGCCATTGCGTTGCTCCAGCAGAAGCTGGACGTGCTCAATGTCGATGCCGGGATCGACTATCGCAAGCGCGCACTGGAACAGGTCGAGGCGTATCACACGCCGCTCGATGCCAAGGCCAACTCGGCGCTGCGCGATGCCTTTACGTCCATCGCGGGCGTGGCCGATGAGTCGCCGGTACTGCATATCGAACACCGCGAACTGCGTGCTCTGCGCAAGGCGAATGGCGTGGTCTGGTTCGACTTTGCGACGCTGTGTGGGGGCCCGCGCTCGCAGAACGACTACCTGGAGCTGGCATCCCAGTTCCACACTGTTATTTTGTCCGATGTTCCGCGCATGACGCCGCGGATGTCGTCGGAAGCCCGTCGTTTCACATGGCTGATCGACGTATTCTACGACCACAAGGTCAAGCTGCTGATGTCCGCTGAAGTGCCTGCGGATGAGCTTTACGTCGAAGGTCAGATGGCCAGCGAATTCCACCGTACGGTCTCGCGCATTATCGAGATGCAGTCCCGCGAGTACCTGGAATCCGAACGGCGCACTATGGATACCTCGCTCACCTGAGCGTTGCGGCCGGATTAGCGAAGGCAGCCGGCCATTATTGACCTATATCAAGGCCGATTTGGAGATCGGCATATACCCTCCAACGGGTAAAAAAAGATCTCCATGTCCGCCCCACACGCCAACCTCCTTGCGGACCCTCCGTCGTCCGCCCTCCAGAACGCTTCCGTCAAGCGCACGGCGCCGGCCGCGCGGTCGGCGTGTTTCCATTGTGGGCAGCCAGTGCCCGCGGGCCAGGCGTTGGCCGAGGAGATGGCCGGCCAGCGGCGCGTATTTTGCTGTGGCGGATGCCAGACCCTGGCACGCACGCTTCATTCCGCCGGCTTTGCCCATCTCTATGGGGACGAGGCACGCTTTGCCCGTCCCATCGATGACTCCGCCAGGCGGGAATCCGAACCGGTCTGGGCGGCCTACGATACGCCTGAACTTCGCAGCCAGTTCGTGCGCCCGCTTGAAGGCGGCCGCGCCGAGATCACGCTGGCGCCCGAAAGCATCCGTTGCGCGGCCTGCGCCTGGCTGATCGAGCAGCATCTGGGGCGCTTGCCTGGCGTGGAATCCACGATCGCAAACGTGGCGACGCGCCGCGTCGTTGTGCGATGGCGCGATGCGGAGCAGACGGTTTCCGGCCTGCTGGCCGCATTGGCCGAGATCGGCTACGTAGCATGGCCGTTCGAGGTCTCCCGCAGCGACGAGGCTGACCGTCGTGCGCGTCGCAGCCTGCTGATGCGTATGGCCGTAGCCATGCTCGGCATGATGCAGGTGATGATGTACGCGTGGCCGATCTACACGCACGAGGCCACGATTGACCCCGGCATGCTGCAATTGATGCGCTGGGCCAGCCTGGCCCTGACGTTGCCGGTCGTCTTCTATTCGGCATCGCCGATCTTCTCGGGTGCCCGGCGCAGCCTGCGCCAGCGGCATCTAGGCATGGATGTGCCGGTCGCTATCGGCGTTGCCGCCGGGTTTGTGGCCAGCACCGTGGCGACAGTGCGCGGTGTTGGCGAGGTGTATTTCGATTCTGTGACGATGTTCGTCGCCTTCCTGCTGGCCGCGCGCTATCTGGAGTTGCGTGTACGGCAAGCCTCGCGCAGCGGCGCCGAAATGCTGGCGCGCCAGTTGCCGGCGACATGCGAGCGGCTTGGTGCGGAAGGCGCGGCGCCGGAGCGGGTACCGGTCGCGCGCCTTCAGCACGGAGATCGCATCCGGGTCAGGGCGGGGGAAATCATTCCCGCCGACGGCACGATCGTATCGGGCGCGAGTGAACTTGACGAATCCATGCTGACCGGTGAAAGCCGGCCCGTGCATCGCACCGTGGGCGACATGGCGCTGGCGGGGTGCTACAACACCGCCAGCCCCCTGGAAATCGCGGTGGATCACGTTGGCGCTGGCACGCGGCTGGCCGAGATCGTGGCCGTGCTTGATCGCGCGCTGGCGGAGAAGCCGCGCCTTGCGGCATTGGCTGACCGTGTCGCTGGCTGGTTCGTGGCCACGTTGCTCGTGCTGGCTGCGTTGACCGGCGTGGTATGGGCGCTCTGGATTGACCCTTCAAGGGCCCTGCTGGTCACCGTCGCGGTGCTGGTCGTCAGCTGCCCGTGCGCGCTTTCCCTTGCCACGCCGGCTGCGCTGGCTGCAGCGGGTGCCGCGCTGTCGCGACGCGGCCTGTTGCTCACGCGGTCACATGCGCTGGAGACGCTGGCAGGCGTGACGGATGTCGTGCTGGACAAGACTGGCACCTTGACCGAAGGATGCTTTGCGCTGACGGGGCAACAGACGCTCGGGCCCAAGCCTGCGGCCCAATGCCTGGCGCTGGCGGCTGCCATGGAGGCGGGCAGTGAACATCCGATAGGGCGGGCGCTGGTTAGCGCCGCTGGCAGCGCTGGTGTCGATATCGGCGGCGCGTCCATGGCCACCGTACGCAATGTGCCGGGGCAGGGGGTCGAGGCTCAAATGCAGGGCAAGCGCTTTCGACTCGGGCGCACCGCCTTTGTGGCCGGAATCCGCAATGTAAACGGTAAGGAGCAGATCAAAGAAGCAGACACCGTTTCGGTTCCAGGGTCGACGCAGGTATGGCTCGGCGATGAAGCGGGCATGCTGGCTGTCTTCGCATTGTCCGACAAGGCGCGCGAATCGACGCCGCAACTGCTGGAGGCACTGAGCCGACATGGGGCGCGTTGCCACCTGGTCAGCGGCGACAGCGCCGAGACCGTGCAATGGTGGGCGTCGCGCTTCGGTATGGATCACGCCATCGGCGCCGTATCACCGGAAGGCAAGCGCGACTATGTCGCGAAGCTTCAGCGCAAGGGCGCCGTTGTGCTGGCGGTCGGCGATGGCATCAACGACGCGCCAGTACTTGCGCAGGCGCAGGTGTCTATCGCCATCGGTAGCGGCGCTCCGCTTGCACAGGCAGGTGCCGATGCAGTCCTGACCCACGGCAACGTCGCCGACATCGCGCACGCGCTTGCGCTGGCGCGTCAGACCCGCCGCGTGGTGCGGCAAAACCTTGGCTGGGCCTTCTTCTACAACGTGGTTGCCATTCCGCTGGCAGCCACGGGCGTTGTCACGGCGTGGATGGCAGGGATCGGCATGTCGGTGTCGTCGCTGCTGGTGGTGGCCAATGCCTGGCGCCTTTTGCGCGCGGGCAGAAACGGAGTCTAGGAGTCTGGGAATGGAAACGCTGTACCTGTTGGTCCCAATGAGCCTGGTCCTTGTCGTGGTCATCGCCGGTGCCTTGTGGTGGGCGCTGCACGCCGGGCAGTACGACGATCTGGACCGGCCGGGAGAGGCCATTCTGCTGGACAACGACAAGCCTTGAACCGGGGCCACGGACTTGCCATGTGGAGATAGGTTCAGGGGCAACCTCCGCAACTTGATAAAGATCAACGCGGCAAGAGCGTTGCTTCCATACAGTCACAGTGTCAATCGGTTTATTCTTCTTTCTGTGGGGGTCTGAATGGATGTCTCAGCCGCGTCTTCACGCGTCGACACCTTCAATTACGGCGTCGTAAGACAGTTCGCTGTCATGACGGTAGTCTGGGGGATCGTCGGCATGGCCGTCGGCGTGCTGCTCGCAGCGCAGCTGATCTGGCCGGATCTTAACTTCAACACGCCGTGGCTATCGTTCGGTCGGTTGCGACCGCTGCATACCAATGCGGTGATCTTTGCTTTCGGCGGCAGCGCGTTGTTCGCGACCTCGTACTACGTGGTCCAGCGTACTTGCCAGGCTCGCCTGTTCTGCGGCCCGCTCGCCGCCTTCACGTTCTGGGGCTGGCAACTGGTGATCGTCGCGGCTGCCATCACGCTGCCGCTGGGCATCACCAGCTCGAAGGAATACGCCGAACTCGAATGGCCGATTGATCTGCTGATCACGGCCGTCTGGGTCGCCTACGCCATCGTGTTTTTCGGCACCATCGTCAAGCGCAAGACCCGGCATATCTACGTCGCTAACTGGTTCTTCGGCGCGTACATCCTGACCATCGCGATCCTGCATATCGTCAACAACATCGAGATGCCGGTGTCGATGTGGAAGTCCTATTCCGCCTATGCCGGTGTGCAGGACGCGATGATCCAGTGGTGGTACGGCCATAACGCCGTGGGCTTTTTCCTGACCACCAGCTTCCTGGGCATGATGTACTACTTCATCCCGAAGCAGGCCGAACGGCCGATCTACTCGTATCGCCTGTCGATCGTCCACTTTTGGGCGCTGAATTTCACGTACATGTGGGCTGGCCCGCACCACCTGCAGTACACCTCGCTGCCTGACTGGGCACAGTCGCTGGGCATGGTGTTCTCGCTGATCCTGCTGGCGCCGTCGTGGGGCGGCATGATCAACGGCATCATGACGCTGTCGGGCGCCTGGCACAAACTGCGTACCGATCCGATCCTGAAGTTCCTGGTGGTGGCGCTGTCGTTCTACGGCATGGCCACGTTCGAAGGCTCGATGATGTCGATCAAGACCGTCAACGCGCTCTCGCACTACACGGACTGGACCATTGGCCACGTGCACTCGGGCGCGCTAGGCTGGGTCGCGATGATCTCCATCGGCTCGCTCTACTACCTGATTCCGCGCCTGTTCGGCGAGAAGCAGATGTACAGCGTGCGGCTGATCGAATGGCATTTCTGGATCGCGACCATCGGCGTGGTGCTCTATATCGCCTCGATGTGGATTGCCGGTGTGATGGAAGGCCTGATGTGGCGCGCCACGCAGCCTGACGGCACGCTGACCTACGCGTTCGTTGAAGCGGTCAAGGCCAAGTATCCGTTCTACCTGATCCGTCTGCTTGGTGGCATCTGCTTCCTGTCCGGCATGCTGCTGATGGCCTACAACGTCGCGAAAACCATCATCGGCAAGCGCGCGGTGGATGCACCGATTCCGGTCAGCATTCCTGCCTCCGCTCACTGATTCATCAGGATAGAAACGATGTCCGCAAAACAAAGCTTCTTTTCCCACGAAACGCTGGAGAAGAACATCGGCTGGCTGATTGTCTGCACGATCCTGGTGGTGAGCATCGCCGGCCTGGTGCAGATCGTGCCGCTGTTCTTCCAGCATTCCACGACCAAGCCCGATGTCGGGATCAAGCCGTACTCTCCGCTTCGGCTGATGGGCCGCGATATCTACATCCGCGAAGGCTGCGTCGGCTGCCACTCGCAGCAGGTGCGTACGCTGCAGGCCGAAACCGAGCGTTATGGCCATTTCTCGACGGCGGGCGAGTCGGTCTACGACCACCCGTTCCTGTGGGGCTCCAAGCGTACCGGTCCTGACCTCGCGCGCGTCGGCGGCCGCTATTCCGACGACTGGCAGCGCATCCACCTGCGCAATCCGCGTGACGTGGTGCCGGAATCGGTGATGCCGTCCTACCCGTGGCTCGAGACAGCGCAATTGCCGACCAACGACGTCCAGGCCCGCATGCGCGCGCTGGTTCGCCTTGGGGTGCCATACACCGAGGCCGAAATCGCCAAGGCGCCCGAGGAAATCAAGGGCAAGACCGAAGAGGATGCGCTGGTCGCGTACCTCCAGGGCCTGGGCACCAATCGTCGCAACGTACGTGTGGAAGCGGCCCCTGCCGCGCCTGCAAAGGAGTAAGCCATGGCGATGCTGACTGCGTTTTTCACGGTCGTGTCGATGGTCGTGTTCCTCGGGATCTGCTGGTGGGCCTGGTCGAAAGGCCGGCAGGCCGCCAACCAAGAGTCCGCGATGCTCCCGTTCGCACTGCCTGACGAGATCCACACAACACCGAGCCGGAATACCTAGTCATGAGCGATTTCTTTTCCGATTACTGGAGTTACTACATCGCTGCCATCGCGCTGGTCGGGATCGTGTGGTGCGTGTGGCTGCTGTTCTCCCAACGCAAGGTCACCAAGGTCGCCAACGGCGGCGATGACACTGGCCATGTCTGGGACGGCGATCTGCGTGAACTGAACAACCCCTTGCCACGCTGGTGGATGTGGATGTTTCTGCTGGCCTGCATCTTTGGCCTGGTCTACCTTGTCCTTTATCCGGGGCTGGGCTCCTATGCCGGTGTGCTGAAGTTCTCCACGCAAGGGGAACTGGCTGCGAACCAGCAGGCGCAGGAGAAGCTGCAGCACGATATCTATGCCAAGTACCTGAACATGGATATCAAGAAAGTGGCGGCGGACCCGCAGGCACGCGAGATCGGCCAGCGTCTGTTCCTGAACTACTGCGCGCAATGCCATGGCTCGGACGCGCGTGGCAGCCGCGGTTTCCCGAACCTGACGGATCATGACTGGCTCTATGGTGGGGAACCCGAAACGATCCAGCAGACCATCACCAAGGGCCGCAATGGTGTGATGCCGCCGTTTGCGTCGACCATCGACGGCAAGCTGGCCGGTGACGTTGCGCAGTACGTGCGTTCGTTGTCGGGCCTGTCGTCCGATCCGATCCGTGCATCACGTGGCGAGAGTACCTTCAAGTCCACCTGTGCGGCATGCCATGGCGCGACCGGCAAGGGCAACCAGGCGCTCGGCGCACCGAATCTTTCCGACAATGTGTGGCTGTACGGCAGCTCGGAAGGCAGCATCGTCGAGGCGATCCTGAAGGGCCACAACAACCACATGCCGGCGCACGAGGAAATCCTGACTCCGGAGCGCATCCGCATGCTGACGGCCTACGTCTGGGGCCTTTCGAATACCGGAGGCGCAGGGCAATGATCACAGACTCAGGCCCGGGGCGCGCCATATTGCATAAGGGGGGGCGCCCATGAATGCACCCGGGACAGAATCGCTGGCCCGGACGGCTGGCCCGCAAGGGCCGGCGTCGGCGCCTGTCGATACCTCCGACGAGACGCTCTACGAGGTTCGCCGCAAGATCTATCCGCGCTCGGTGACGGGGGCGTTCTCCAACTGGCGGGTCTGGATGGTTCTCCTGACCCAGCTCATCTACTACGGCACGCCCTGGCTGCAATGGAATGGCAGACAGGCCGTGCTGTTCGACCTTGGCGCGCGCAAGTTCTACATCTTTGGACTGGTGCTCTGGCCGCAGGACGTCATCTACCTGGCCGTCCTGCTGGTGATCTCCGCGCTATCGCTGTTCCTCTTCACTGCGCTTGCCGGGCGGCTCTTCTGTGGCTACGCATGTCCGCAGACGGTCTACACCGAGATATTCATGTGGATCGAGCGGCATGTCGAAGGCGATCGCTTCGCTCGGATCCGGCTCGATGGCGATCCGTGGAGCGTGCGCAAGTTCCGGCTCAAGGCCACGAAGCACTTCCTGTGGGTGGTGGTCGCGCTGTGGACAGGATTCACGTTCATCGGCTACTTCGCGCCGATCCGCGACCTTGGCAGTCAGGTGCTTGCCTTCTCGCTAGGGCCGTGGCAGGCATTCTGGATGCTCTTTTACGCGTTCGCCACGTGGGGCAACGCTGGCTTCATGCGCGAACAGGTCTGCAAGTACATGTGCCCGTATGCGCGGTTCCAGAGCGTGATGGTCGATCGCGATACCTATGTGGTGACGTACGACGTCGGTCGCGGCGAGCCGCGCGGCAGCCGGTCGCGCAAGGTGGACCACCATCAGGCGGGACTCGGGGACTGCGTCAATTGCAGCATCTGCGTGCAGGTGTGCCCGACGGGCATCGATATCCGCGACGGACTGCAGTACGAGTGCATCGGCTGCGGCGCCTGCATCGATGCGTGCAACCAGGTCATGGACAAGATGGATTACCCGCGCGGGCTGATCCGCTACACGTCCGAAAACGCGATGCGCAAGGCGCTGTCCGCAGCGGTTGCGCGCAAGCGTCTGGTGCGTCCGCGGGTCATCATCTACTCGGTCATCTGGCTGGTACTGGTGGCGGGCTTCGCAGCCTCGCTTGCGCTGCGCACGCCGTTGAAGGTCGACATCATTCGCGATCGTGGTGCGCTGGGCCGGGAAGTGGATGGACGCTGGATCGAGAACGTTTATCGCTTGCAGCTCATCAACACGACTGAGGCGCCTATGCGTATCAGCGTGCGTGCTGAAAGCGATGACCTGAAGAACCTGACCGTCGAATACGATCCGGATGCGCAGGCCCTGGCGCCGACCTCGAACAAGCTGGTGCCGATCCGGATCCGCGTGCCGATCGATGATGCCGCGCAGGGTACGCACAAGATCAGCGTGACAGTGACCAGCGAAGGTACGGGGCAGGGTAGTGCGCAAATCAGGCAATCTACCAGTTTCATCGTGCCGCGCAATTTGTAAAGCTAAAGGCGGTTGCAGCGCATCGGCGCTGTGCCGCACCAACCGCGAGCGCCCGGACAAGGCGCAGACGAAGGGGGCAAGACGATGCAAGAGGGCAATCCGTGGTGGAAGGAGCCGTGGCCGTGGCTGCTGATGAGCGGCCCGTTGCTGGCGATGGTGGCTTGCGGCGTAACGATCTGGCTGGCTTCCGCGAATCCCGACCGGCCTGTGGTCGAAGGTGTCGCACGCCATGGTCTGGTGGTCGAAAAGGTAGGGGCTTCCTCGGGTGGTGCCAAGGCGCCCCAAGCGAGGCAGCCATGAGGCTGCGCTGGCTGATGTGGGTACTGTGGCCAGCGTTCCTGATGGCCGGCGTAGCGACGGCGACGGTGTTTTCCGTGGTCGATCCCGGTGACCTGAATTTCTTCGGCCAGCCCATCGAGGCTTCACGCGAGGCCGTCTACACGATCGGATTCCTGCTCGCGTGGGTCTTCTGCGCGTTGTCCAGCGGCTTGACGCTGTACACGATGCCGACGAAGCTCAGCGAAACGGACGAACTGGAGTAAAAGGGAGGGCGGCCGCCTTGCCACGCAAGGCGGCCGTCTGCTTCAGCAGGAACGGCTGTAGACCTGCTTGATGCCTGCCATGTCGACGAGTTTCACATGGCGCTGGCGAATCTGGATCAGGCCGGCTTCGGCAAAGCGCGAGAAAAGGCGGCTGACGGTTTCGAGTTTAAGCCCGAGATAGCTGCCGATTTCTTCGCGGCTCATGCGCATGACGAACTCGGTCGAAGAATAGCCACGCGCGGAGAGTCGTTCGGACAGGTTGATCAGGAACGCGGCAAGGCGTTCTTCGGCGCGCATGGAGCCCAGCGTGACGAGCATGAGTTGGTCATTCGAGATTTCCTTGCCCATCAGGCGAAGGAACTGCTGCTGCAGCGATGGCAGGTCCATCGAAAGCGACTGCAGGTCGGACAGGCGCACAACGCAGACTTCGGTATCTTCGAGTGCGGTTGCGTCCGACGCGTGCTGCATTTCGCCGAGGCCGTCGAGGCCGACCACCTCGCCGGGCAGATGGAATCCGGTGATTTGCGAGCGGCCGTCTTCCGTGGTCACATGCGTTTTCAAGGTGCCGAAGCGGATCGCATAGACCGCGGTCAACGGATCGCCCATGCGGTACAGGGTCTCGCCCTTGTGGACGCGAACGCGTTCCTGCACCAGAGTGTCCATCTTCTGCAGGTCTTGCTGGTTCATGCCCACCGGCAGGCACAGTTGCCCCATGCCGCAAGTGGAGCAACGGGGCGACATCTCGGTGACGGGAATGGATGTTAGCAATTGGAACCTGCGAGTAATTAGCGGCGAGGGCGCAATGTATGCATTTTAACGCGCGATGTGATGCGGTAGGGAGTTGCAGTTGACATTTGGTGTGCTTCTCAGTGTTTTCATGCTAGCCCTGCTGGGTGGCTTTCACTGCGCTGCCATGTGCGGCGGCGTTGCGCTGGCTGTCGAGCAGCGTGCCGGGGACGTACCGGTTGCCATGGTGCGCCGGCGGCAGGACTGGCTCGTGGAATTGCTCGTCATGCACCTCGGGCGGATTTCCACCTACATGGTGCTTGGCGCGTTGCTCGGCGGGGTGGGTGCGACGGCCTGGCGGCAGGACTATCTGCCGGTGCAGCGCTGGCTGTTCGGGGCGGGCAGCGCCATGCTGCTCTTGTCCGGTTGGAGGCTCCTGCGTGGCGAGGCGTTTTCCATCGTCTGGCTGGAACAGCTTGCGGCGCGGGCCAGCAGGGCCATTGCTGCTGGCATGGCGCGTCCTGGTCGGAAGCCGCCGGTTGGCGTAGTGCGGCGCGGTGGCCTGATCCGGCGCTATGGAACAGGTCTGGCGTGGGGCCTGGTTCCCTGTGGCATGGTCTATGGTGCACTGGCGCTCGCGCTGCTGGCCGGAAATGCGCCGTCCGGGGCGCTGGTGATGGGCGCATTTGGCCTTGGCACGCTGCCGAATCTTCTGGCGCTGTCCAGTTTTTCGGGACTCCTGCGGGCCTGGTCGCGCCGGAGACGGGTCAGGATGGGAGCCGGGGTAGCAGTCATGGCGTTTGGGGCGATGGGTATCACCCGTGCGGTGTTATTGCCACATTCGCTGGCCGAGCATGGCTTCTGCCTGGTGTTCTAAGGCCCGGGGCGACGCGCTGTCGCCGCGTAGTGGTTGCAGGCGTGGGCGGGAATGCCATACAATCCTCTGCATTGCGGTATCGCGCGGCGTGTTTTCCGAGCGGCGCCTGGCAGCCCTTCCAAAAAAAGGGGCGCGCCCAGGGTTTCGGGCAATGAGCTGACATTTCGGCGCCGAACCCTTCCGCAGTCCATCCGGTTCAAAAGATCTGGTTTCAAAAGTCCGGCTGGCACTGCGACCGTGGTGCGGTCATTGCTGGCCCTGCTCCCGATATCCGTTTATTTTCTTGCGGCCTAGGCGGACGTTCGCCGGAAGCCATGTCCGTCCATTTGGGCGCGTGCAAGAGGTTCGTGCACTGGTACTTGCCGGTGACCGGATGAT
The DNA here is from genome assembly GCF_019602855.1 of Cupriavidus pinatubonensis. Lineage (GTDB taxonomy): Bacteria > Pseudomonadota > Gammaproteobacteria > Burkholderiales > Burkholderiaceae > Cupriavidus > Cupriavidus pinatubonensis. The sequence continues at coordinate 2,357,417 of NZ_CP080767.1, read as the reverse complement.
CTCCTGCCGGATCGACCCGGCAAATCGATGCAAAAAGAAGGTGCACGACCTTGAGGCGAAAGCGCTTCCAGGTTTGCTGCGCGACGAGATGGTGGTGGCATTCGCACCGCTGAATCCACAATGTCCAGGGCTCCGGGTTCGTCCGGGAGCAGGTGCAAAGACAGGCTGCACACCCACATGAATACCCAAGAGGCGAAAATCGTCCTCGAGACCGCGCTGATCTGTGCGCAGGAACCCCTGCGCGTAGGCGATCTGCGCCGGCTGTTCGCCGAAGATGTCGGTGCGGATACCATCCGGGTCCTGCTCGATGAACTGCGCCAGGACTGGCGCCAGCGCGGGGTCGAGTTGGTGGCGCTGGCCAGTGGCTGGCGCTTCCAGAGCCGCCCCGAGATGCGCGAGTACCTGGACCGGCTCAATCCTGAGAAGCCACCCAAGTATTCGCGGGCCGTCATGGAAACGCTGGCGATCATTGCGTACCGACAGCCGGTGACGCGCGGCGATATCGAGGAAATCCGTGGCGTGACGGTCAGCACGGAAGTGATCAAGAAGCTGGAAGACCGTAGCTGGATCGAAGTGATCGGCCACCGCGATGTGCCCGGCCGGCCGGCGCTGTATGCAACGACCAAGGCGTTCCTGGACGATCTCGGGCTGCGCACGCTCGATGAGCTGCCTCCTCTCGAAGACGCCCAGGCGCAGGCCCAGGCGACGCTGCTTGACCAGCAGGCAATAGATTTTGAAGAGCTGGCCACGGCGCAGCCGGTGGTCGGCGACGAAGAGGCCTTCCCCGAATCGGGGGCAACGCCGCCGGCAGGCGAGGTGGCTGAAGTCGCCGAAGCCGCACCGGTTGCCGATGAGTCGCCGGCCGAGGCGGCCGACGCTGTCGCACAAGCCTCCGCCGATGCCATGCACGTGGCAGACCTCGCGTCTGCCGTTTCCGAGGCAAACGGCTTCCATGCCGAAGACGCGCCGGGCGATCAGGACGGCGGCAATCCATCCGGCGACGACGACGCTGCGCCGCCGCACGCGAACGAGCACGATGAGCGCGTGCCCAACTGAACAATATGCAACATCCGATAGTGAATACTTTGTCTGACTCCGCTGAACAAGACACCCGGGCCGCCGGGGCACCGGCCGCCGATGGCGCTGCAGAATCCGGATCAGGCTCCGATGGCGCGCCGCGCAGGAAAGGGCTGAGGCGCGGCTTGCGCAACCTGGTGGCTTCGCGCCGGCAGGCTGCGCAGGATCGCGACGACCGCGGCGAGGAGACGGAATCTTCGGCACCGGCCGATGCGGGCGAGGGCAAGGCTGCCGGCGAGGCCGGCGGACGTGCCGCCCCGCGTGGCCGCGGCAAGCGCAAGCCGGCCAGGGCCGAAGGCACCGCGCCGCGTGAAGGCGGCCAACCCGCGCAGGAAGGTGGCGAAAAGGCCGAGTCGGCTGGCCGCAAGCGCAAGCCACAAGGCCAGCGTGCAGCCAGGGTTTCTCCGGAAGGTGACGCCCAGCCGGCAGCCCGGCAACAGGGCCGACGCAAGGGCGGCCCCCAGCAGGGTGGTGTCCAGCAACAGCGCAAGGGTCAACGCGGCGCCGAGAAGTCGGCCGCAGGCAGCGAAGACCTGTTCCGTTTCGTCATTTCCGACCAGTACGACCAGGAAGACACCGTCATTCCCCGCACCAAGGCAAAGCCGGTGCGCGAACTGTCGGCCGACGACGATGCACCGAAGCTGCACAAGGTCCTGGCCGAAGGCGGCCTTGGCTCGCGGCGCGAAATGGAAGAGCTGATCCTGCAGGGCCGCGTCTCCGTCAACGGACTGCCCGCGCATATCGGCCAGCGGATCCTGCCGACCGATCAGGTGCGCGTAAACGGCAAGCTGATCCACCGCAAAGTCTCCACCAAGCCGCCGCGCGTGCTGCTGTACCACAAGCCGGCCGGTGAAATCGTCAGCCAGTCAGATCCGGAAGGCCGTCCGACCGTGTTCGATAGCCTGCCGCGCATGAAGACCGGCAAGTGGGTCGCCGTGGGGCGCCTGGACTTCAATACCGAAGGCCTGCTGATCTTTACGACGTCCGGCGATATCGCCAACCGCTTCATGCATCCGCGCTATGGCGTGGAGCGCGAGTACGCGGTGCGTACGCTGGGCGAACTGGCGGAAGCCGATCGCCAGCGTCTGCTGCATGGCATCAAGCTCGATGATGGCGAAGCCAATTTCCTGCGCATTGCGGATGGCGGCGGCGAGGGCGTGAACCAGTGGTATCACGTGGCGCTGACCGAAGGCCGCAACCGCGAAGTGCGGCGCATGTTTGAGGCGGTTGGCCTGACTGTGTCGCGTCTGATCCGCACGCGCTACGGCCAGTTCCTGCTGCCGCGCGGCCTCAAGCGTGGCCGCTGGCAGGAGCTGGAGGCGAACGAGGTCAAGTCGATGATGACTGCGATCGGCCTGAAGGTGCCCGGCACGAGCGAGCAGGGCGGCAAGGGCGTGACCAAGGTCGGCGGGCGCAAGCAGCGTACCGAGGCGGCGATCGCAGGCATGCCCATGCACACCGGCATGGACGGTTTGCCGCGCGTCGACAAGGGCGGCGCTGGTCGTGGTCAGCCGGATCCGATGCGCACGTCGATGGGCTATATCAGCCATGGTCCGACCGTGTTGACGTCGCACGCCGCCAATCTCGGTGGTGGGCGCGGGCAGGGAGGCGGGCGTGCTGGTGGTGCCGGCCGTGGCACGGGCATGGGACTGGGTGGCCAGGGTCGGCCCCAGCGCCGCGGCGGTGGCGATGTCAACGGCAATGTGATGCCGAAGGCGGCCAAGTCCGGTGGCAGCGGTGGCGGTGGTGGTGGTGGTGGTGGTGGTGGTGGCAACCGCCCGGGCCGTGGCAACAAGGGTGGTGGCGGCAACAATCGCGGTGGCAATCGCGGCGGAAACCGCTGAATCTTCCCGCTCCAACCCCGGCGGCTAGCGCCTGCCGGGGATCCATTACGCGCCGATACATGCCCTTTTGCCTTTTGGACATAATCTGCGTATAATTAAAGTCTATTCAAAAAGTCATCCTCCAGAGGATGGGCGAATGATGGGCATTGCGCCCATTTTTTTTTGGTTCGCCCGTTTGACGCATGCGCGCTGGAGTTGGCTGGCAGGTGGCTGTGCCCATGTCGTCCCAGGCGGGGCAGGCAAAGCCGGCCTGCCTGGTGTTGATGGCCATTATTCGGGAATACAGTGCATCTGGCAGATTTGATCGAAACCACCCTTAACGGCATGGGATACGAGCTGGTTGAGCTCGAACGGGCTCCGGCCGGACTGTTGCGTGTCTATATCGATCAGCCTGAAACCGGCATCGTCATTGAGGATTGCGAGAAGGTAAGCCGGCAGCTGACCCATGTGCTGACCGTCGAGAACGTCGACTATGAACGGCTCGAGGTCTCGTCGCCGGGGCTGGACCGGCCGCTGAAGAAGCTGGCCGACTATGTCCGCTTTGCCGGGGCAGAAGCGCGCGTGACGCTGCGCCTGCCCGTCAATGGGCAAAAGAACTTCACAGGCATCCTGCGTGAGCCCACTGGAGAGGCTGGCGCGGAGAAGGTCGGCCTGGAGTTCGAGGGCAAGGATGGTCCGGCGTTGCTGGAATTCACTGTATCTGATGTCGACAAGGCGCGCCTGGTGCCGGTGATCGACTTCAAAGGAAATCAAAGAAAAGGGAACAAGCAATGAGCCGCGAAGTTCTGTTGCTCGTCGATGCGCTTGCGCGTGAGAAGAACGTCGACAAGGATGTGGTATTCGGCGCGCTGGAGGCTGCACTGGCCTCGGCGACCAAGAAGCGTTTCGAGGAAGACGTGGATATCCGTGTCGCTATCGACCGGGAATCGGGCGAGCACGAGACGTTCCGCCGCTGGCTTGTTGTCCCTGATGAACAGGGCCTGCAGGAGCCGGACAAGCAGATCCTGCTGTTCGAGGCGCGCGATGACGACGCCAGTCTCGAGCTGGGCGACTATGTCGAACAGCAGATCGAGTCGGTCGAATTCGGTCGTATCGGTGCGCAGGCCGCCAAGCAGGTGATCCTGCAGCGTATCCGCGACGCCGAGCGTGAGCAGATCCTGAACGATTACCTCGAGCGCGGCGAAAAGATCATGACCGGCACGGTCAAGCGTGCCGACAAGAAGGGCCTGATCGTCGAATCCGGTCGCGTGGAAGCGCTGCTGGCACGCGACCAGATCATCCCGAAGGAAAACCTGCGCACCGGCGACCGTGTGCGTGCGTACATCCTGAATGTGGATCGCGCCGCGCGCGGCCCGCAGATCGAACTGTCGCGCACCGCGCCCGAGTTCCTGATCAAGCTCTTCGAGAACGAAGTGCCGGAGATGGAGCAGGGCTTGCTCGAGATCAAGGCGGCTGCCCGTGACCCGGGCGTGCGTGCCAAGATCGCCGTCGTGGCGCATGACAAGCGTATCGATCCGATCGGTACCTGCGTCGGCGTGCGCGGTACCCGGGTGACGGCCGTGCGCAACGAGATCGGCGGCGAAGCCGTGGACATCGTGCTCTGGTCCGAAGATCCGGCGCAGTTCGTGATCGGCGCGCTGGCGCCGGCACAGGTACAGTCGATCGTCGTGGACGAGGAAAAGCACTGCATGGATGTGGTCGTCGATGAGGAGAACCTCGCGGTGGCCATCGGTCGCAGTGGTCAGAACGTACGCCTGGCGTCCGAGCTGACCGGCTGGCAGATCAACATCATGACGCAGGAAGAGTCGGCGCAGAAACAGGCCGAGGAAAGCGATGCCGTGCGCAAGCTGTTCATGGCCAAGCTCGACGTCGACGAAGAAGTGGCGGACATCCTGATCGAGGAAGGGTTCTCCACGCTGGAAGAAGTGGCCTATGTTCCCATCAGTGAAATGATGGAAATCGAGGCGTTTGATGAAGACACCGTCAACGAGCTGCGCAACCGCGCACGTGATGCGCTCCTGACGATGGAACTGGCCCGGGAAGAGAAGGTGGAAGAGGTGTCGCAGGATCTGCGCTCGCTCGACGGCCTGAATCCCGAGCTGATCGGCAAGTTGGCCGAAGGTGATATCCATACGCGTGACGACCTGGCCGAACTGGCCGTCGACGAACTCGTCGAGATGACGGGCGTCACCGAGGAAGAAGCCAAGGCGCTGATCATGAAAGCACGGGAACATTGGTTTAACTGAGGGACACGTCCGGGACGCGTGCACAGCACATTGTCCGGACGCGCTTTCCGCATACGATTTGTCCCGACGTAGAAACCATGCATTGAAAGGGTTTGAATGGCAAGCACAACAGTTGCCCAACTGGCCGCAGAACTGAGTCGCAGCGCAGCTGCCCTGCTGGAACAATTGCAGGCGGCTGGGCTGGGCAAGGCGACGCCAGAAGACATCGTCACGGAATCGGATAAGACCAGGCTGCTGGACTATCTGAAGCGCTCGCACGGCCAGGCCGATGACAGCGCACGCAAGAAGATCACACTGACCAAGCGTGAGACTTCCGAGATCCGTCAGGCTGACTCCACCGGCAAGACTCGTACCGTCCAGGTCGAGGTACGCAAGAAGCGCGTGCTGATCAAGCGTGACGAGGCGGGCGCCGACCAGCACAACGAGGCTGCGGATCAGCATGCCTTGGCAGCCGAGGCTGCTGAGCAGGCACGCCGCGAGGAAGAGGAACGCCAGCAGGCTGCAGAGCTGGCGCGCCAGGAAGCCGAAGCGAAGGCACGCCGCGAGGCCGCCGAGCGCGAGGAAGCCGAGCGCCGCGCCAAGCAGGAGGCACTGGAAGCCGAACAGCGCCGCCAGGCTGAACTGCTTGCCAGGAAGGCCGAAGAGGAAGCCGCTGCCGCGCGTGCCGTGGGCGAGGCCGCCGAGGACGCTTCGCGCAAGAAGGCCGAAGACGAGCAGGCTCGTGTCGCCGTCGAGCGCGCTGCCGCGCAAAAGGCTGCCGACGATGCCAAGGCTGCCGCCGACAAGGCGCGTGCCGAGCAAGACGCCGCACGCAAGCGCCGCGAGGCTGCCGAAGCCGAAGCCCGCGCCATCCAGCAGATGCTGAATGCGCCGGCGCGCGTGCTCAAGGCACCGTCCGAGCGCAAGGCCGAGGAAAAGAAGGCCGAGCAGACTGGTACGCTGCACAAGCCGGTGAAGCCGGCTTCCGCGACCGCGACCGAAGCCAAGGCGGGCGACAAGAAGCCCGCGGCGACGACCACGACCACGACCGCGACCACCACCGCCGACAAGAAGGGCAAGACCGGCAAGCCCGGTTCGTGGCAGGACGACAGCAGCCGTAAGAAGGGCAGTGGCCTGAAGACGCGTGGCGATTCGTCGGGCGGCGTGGGTGGTTGGCGCGGTGGCCCGCGCGGCCGTGGCGGCCGTCAGCAGCATGCCGACGATGGCCGCAGCAACTTCCAGGCACCGACCGAACCGGTGGTGCGTGAAGTGCACGTGCCGGAAACCATCTCGGTGGCCGACCTGGCGCACAAGATGGCCGTGAAGGCGTCCGAGGTCATCAAGCAGATGATGAAGCTCGGCCAGATGGTCACGATCAACCAGGTGCTGGACCAGGAAACCGCCATGATCGTGGTGGAAGAAATGGGCCACAAGGCGTTCGCCGCCAAGCTGGACGATCCGGAAGCGCTGCTCGTGGTGGACGGTGAAGAACACACCGACGCCGAACAGCTGCCGCGTCCGCCGGTGGTGACCGTGATGGGTCACGTCGACCACGGCAAGACCTCGCTGCTGGACTACATCCGCCGCGCCAAGGTGGCGGCGGGCGAAGCTGGCGGCATTACGCAGCACATCGGTGCCTACCATGTGGAAACCGAGCGTGGCGTGATCACGTTCCTGGATACCCCGGGTCACGAGGCCTTCACGGCCATGCGTGCCCGCGGTGCCAAGGCGACCGATATCGTGATCCTGGTGGTCGCGGCCGACGACGGTGTGATGCCGCAGACCAAGGAAGCCATTGCGCACGCCAAGGCTGCCGGCGTGCCGATCGTCGTGGCGATCAACAAGATCGACAAGCCGGATGCCAACCCGGACCGCGTCAAGCAGGAACTGGTGGCGGAGCAGGTGTTGCCGGAAGAGTACGGTGGCGATTCGCCGTTCGTGCCAGTGTCCGCCAAGACCGGTGCAGGCATCGAGGATCTGCTGGAGCAGGTGCTGCTGCAGGCTGAAGTGCTGGAACTGAAGGCGCCGGTGGATGCACCTGCCAAGGGTCTGGTGGTGGAAGCCCAGCTCGACAAGGGCAAGGGCCCGATCGCGACGATCCTGGTCAGCAGCGGCACGCTCAAGCGTGGCGATGTGGTGCTGGCTGGCAGCGCCTACGGCCGCGTGCGTGCCATGCTGGACGAGAACGGCAAGCCGACCAAGGAGGCAGGTCCGTCGATCCCGGTGGAAATCCAGGGTCTGTCGGAAGTGCCCGCCGCGGGCGAGGAAGTGCTGGTGCTGCCGGACGAGCGCAAGGCACGTGAAATCGCGCTGTTCCGCCAGGGCAAGTTCCGCGACGTGAAGCTCGCCAAGCAGCAGGCCGCGAAGCTGGAGACCATGCTGGAGCAGATGACGGAAGGCGACGTGCAGACGCTGCCGCTGATCGTCAAGGCCGACGTGCAGGGTTCGCAGGAAGCGCTGGTGCAGTCGCTGCAGAAGCTGTCGACCGCGGAAGTGCGCGTGCAGATCGTGCATGCTGGCGTGGGCGCCATCTCGGAGTCGGACGTCAACCTGGCGACCGCTTCGAAGGCGGTCATCATCGGCTTCAACGTGCGTGCCGACGCTGGTGCGCGCAAGCTGGCCGAGAACCATGGCATCGACATCCGCTACTACAACATCATTTACGATGCGGTAGACGAGATCAAGGCGGCCATGTCGGGCATGCTGGCGCCGGAGAAGCGCGAGACCACGATTGGTCAGGTGGAAGTGCGCCAGGTGTTCCGCGTGCCGAAGATCGGCGCGGTGGCCGGCTGTATGGTTACCGACGGTCTGGTCAAGCGCAACTCGCTGGTGCGCGTGCTGCGCAACAACGTGGTTGTCCACACCGGCGAACTCGACTCGCTCAAGCGATTCAAGGACGACGTCAAGGAAGTCAAGCAAGGCTTCGAGTGCGGTCTGTCGATCAAGAACTTCAACGATGTTCAAGAAGGCGACCAGCTCGAAGTGTACGAAATCACCGAGGTGGCGCGTACGCTGTAAGGCGATACGCAAAACGGCAGGCTCCGGCCTGCCGTTTTCACTTTGGAACAAGACAGTATTGAATGGCCAAGAAAGGCAATATCTCCTCCCGCAATCTGCGCATTTCCGACCAGATTCAGAAAGAACTGGCCGAAATGATCCAGCGCGAAATCCGTGATCCGCGCCTGGGGCTCGTGACGCTCCAGTCCGTGGCGCTGACGCCGGACTACGCGCACGCCAAGGTGTATTTCACCGTGCTCGGTGCGGAACCCGAAGTGGCCGCTGCCATTCTCAAGGAGAAGGCTGGCTACCTGCACTCGCTGCTGTTCAAGCGCCTGCACATCCATACGGTGCCGACGCTGCATTTCCATCACGACACGTCGGTGGAGCATGCGATCGAGATGTCCAAGCTGATCAACGAAGCGAACGCCACGCGTTCCAAGGACGACTGATTCCGGCCTCGCCGGGAAGCGCCGTCCTGGCGCGGGCCGTATCGCCCGTCGCCCCGCATTGTTTCCATGACTGACTCCGCAAACAATCGTCCGCCCCGGCTGCCGCGCCGCGAGGTGCACGGCGTGCTGTTGCTCGACAAGCCGCTAGGGCTGTCTTCCAACGACGCGCTCGTGCGCGCCAAACGCCTGCTGCGGGCCCTCAAGGCCGGCCACACCGGCACGTTGGACCCTCTCGCCACAGGGCTGCTGCCGCTTTGCTTTGGCGAGGCGACGAAGTTCTCGCAGGACTTGCTCGATGCGGACAAGACTTACGAGGCGGTCGTCAGGCTCGGTCAGAAAACCACAACCGGCGATGCCGAAGGCGAAGTTGTGGTTGAGCGGCCGGTGAGCTGCGACCGTGCCGGGCTGGACGCCGCAATCGCACGATTCCTCGGTGAGATCGACCAGGTTCCGCCGATGCATTCTGCGCTGAAGAAGGATGGCCGGCCGCTGTACGAGTACGCGCGAGCGGGGCAGACCGTGGAGCGACCCGCCCGGCGCGTCACGATTCACGCGATCGACGTGCTCGATTGCGCCTTGCCGCTGGCGCCTTCCTTCACGATGCGGGTGAAGTGCAGCAAGGGTACGTATATCCGCACGCTGGCCGAGGATATTGGCGAGGCGCTCGGCTGTGGCGCACACCTGACCGGGTTGCGCCGCATCGCTGTCGGCGACCTGACGCTCGATGGCGCTGTGACGCTCGATCAGATCGACGCGCAGGCGGACGAGGCCCGCCCGGCCATGCTGGCGCCGGTCGATGCGCTGTTGCGACGCTGCCCGCCGGTGACGCTGTCCGCCGAAGCGATGTCGCGCTTCCTGCAAGGTCAACGCCTCGCATACCGGGATCTGGACCCCGACAGTGCGCCGCAGGAAGGCGTGCTTGCGCGTGTCTATGGCGGCGAGCCGCCGAAGCTGCTCGGCGTGGCCCGCATGCGTGAAGGCGCCTTGCGGCCGGAACGACTGGTCCGGCTGTAAGCGTCCGGCAGGCCGCTCTCACGCAGACATTGCAACAGGCGGAAGGTGTTGCCGCCGCCGACTACGATCAGCTCGGCGCTGTCGATGATCCGGCGTGCCGCTTCCGCGTCGCCCACGCGGTTCAGAGACCGTACCGATGCGAATTCAAGCGCTCAGATTGTGCGGGTACAGACCAATCGCTCGCCTACAATGCAAGAGCCGTGTGAAGGCCAATGGCAACAGGAGGCAGCATGAGCGAGCAGATCAGCCAGTTCCGACCTCTCGATCCGGGCCGGATCAACCTGATGGACCCGGCGGAGGTGCAGTACTGGTGTCAGGAACTGGGATGTACCGCAAGCGCCCTGGAGGACGCGGTGGACGAGGTGGGAGAGCACATTGCGGCGGTGCGCGCACAGTTGGAGGCGGGGCAGCCAGGCGCGCATTGACGGCGATGCACACGGTCCGGCGCAGTCAGGCCGTGCTGTAGTCAAACAAGCCACGCGGTTCCGGGGGATCCGGAGCCGCGTGGCTTTGTTACGAGCCGCTCGCGGGCGTCGGCGCCTGTTCCCGCCTGTTCCCGTCTGTTCCGGTCTGTTCCCGGATGTTTCCGTCTGTTCAATGTGCGCCGGCTGCGGCGTCTGCTCCTGCGCCGCCCTTGCCCGGCTTGGTGAGCCACACGAAGCCAATCAGCACGAAGAACAGTACGCCCGAGATCCAGAAGATGTCGTTCGCGCCGAGCATCGCCGCCTGCTGGCTGATGTTGCGCTCCATGACGCCGACGGCCTGTGCCTGGTTCATGCCCATCTGCATCAGGTGGTGCAGTTGCTCGGAGTAGGCCGGGTTGTAGGGATTGATCTTCTCCACCAGTTGCGCGTGGTGCAGGGCCGAGCGGTTCTCCCACACCGTGGTCGAAATCGACGCGCCGATACCACCGAACGTGATACGCACGAAGTTCGACAGGCCGGACGCCGCCGGGATTTTCTCCGGTGGCTGGCCGGACAGGATGATCGACGTGAGCGGGATGAAGAACATCGCCATGGCGGCGCCCTGGATCAGCGTAGGGATCATCAGCGTGACGGTGTCCACTTGCGTGGTGAATCCGGCACGCATGAGGCTCACGATGCCGAACGTGATGAACGCTGCCGTGGCGACCCACCGTGCGTCCATCTTCGGCAGGTTGCGTCCGATGAGCGGCGACAGCAGGATCGCGAAGATCCCCACGGGCGCCATCACAATGCCGGCGTCGGTGGCCGTGTAGCCCACGATGGTCTGCAACCACAACGGCAGGATCACCAGGTTGCCGAAGAACAGCCCGTATGCGACCGAGATCGCCACCACGCCCGAGCTGAAGTTCCGGCCCTTGAACAGGGTGATGTCGACGATCGGATGCTTCTCGTAGGTCTCCCATACCAGGAAGAACAGGAAGCCGAGCACGGCCACCAGCGTAAGTACCACGATCTCGGTCGAGTGGAACCAGTCGAGCTCCTTGCCCTTGTCGAGCATGAGCTGCATCGAACCCACCCAGATCACCAGCAGCGCGAGCCCGATGCGGTCGATCGGCAGCACCTTGGTTGGCGTTTCACGGTCCTTGTAGATCGCCCACGTGGCGTACGCGGTAAGCAGGCCCACCGGCACGTTGATATAGAAGATCCACGGCCACGTCATGTTGTCCGAGATCCAGCCGCCGAGCAGCGGCCCCATGATCGGCGCCACGAGCGTGGTCATGCCCCACAGCGCGAGCGCCATGGTGCTCTTCTGCGGCGGGTAGCTCGACAGCAGCAGCGACTGCGACAGCGGGATCATCGGCCCGGCCACGGCGCCCTGGAGGATACGTGCTGCGAGCAGCGTTTCCAGGTTAGGCGCGACGCCGCACAGCCACGACGACAGCACGAACAGCAGGATCGACGTGATGAACAGGCGCACCGCGCCGAAGCGCGTGGTGAGCCAGCCCGTCAGCGGCACCGAGATCGCGTTGGCCACCGCGAACGAGGTGATGACCCAGGTGCCCTGGTTCGGCGCCACGCCGAGGTCGCCTGAAATCGCCGGGATCGACACGTTGGCGATCGACGAATCCAGCACGTTCATGAACGTGGCCAGCGACAGCGCGATGGTGCCGATCACCAGCTTGCCGCCGCTCAGCGGCTGCGGCTGCGCGGGGCGCGCCGGCAGCTTTGGTGCGGCGCCGGCGCGTTCAGCCACGGTCAGTGCGTCCGCCATGATCAGCCGCGGTTGGAAGGCCGCGCCACAGCGGCGCTGGCCGCGTCATCGGCCGGAACATTGATGACCGGTGCGCCCTTGGCAGGTACGGCATCTGCGGGAGCTGGCGCGCGGCCGCCATTGTTCACGGCGATGATGCGCGCGATCAGCTGGTCGGCGTCTTGCGCGACCTTGTCGTAGACGTCCGTCTGCATCGGCTTGGCCGCGGCGGCGCTGACCATGGCGGCGCCTTCTTCATGGCGCACGTCGACGGTCACGTTCATCGACAGGCCGACGCGCAGCGGGTGATCCTTGAGCTGCTGCGGGTCAAGCGCGATACGCACGGGCAGGCGCTGCACCACCTTGATCCAGTTGCCGGTGGCGTTCTGTGCGGGCAGCAGCGAGAACGCGGAGCCGGTACCGGCAGAGAAGCCCGCGACCTTGCCGTTGTACTTGACCTTCGAACCATAGACGTCGGCTTCCAGCGTCACGGGCTGGCCGATGCGCATATGCGTGATCTGCACTTCCTTGAAGTTCGCGTCGACCCAGACCTGGTCCAGCGGCACGATGGCCATCAGCGGTGCCCCGGCGGCCACACGCTGGCCGACCTGGACCGAGCGCTTGGCGACGTAGCCCGTGACCGGCGCGGGCAGAGCGGAACGCGCGAACGACAGATAGGCCGAGCGCAGGTTGGCTGCCGCGCGCTGCACGTTCGGATGCTTTTCGACGGTGGTCTGGTCGGTCAGCACCTTGTTCGAGGCGAGCTGCTCGCGTGCGGCAAGCAGAGCCGATTGCGCCCCCTGCAGCGCGGTCTGTGCGTGGGAGATTTCTTCGCCCGACACCGCACCCGAGCCGGCGATCGCCTGGCGGCGGCGCAGGTCGTCGCGCGCCTTGGCGACGTCGGCCTCGCGCAGCGCCACGTTCGCGGCGAGCGAGCCGTTGTTGACGTAGAGCGTGCGGACTTCGCGCACGGCCTGCGCCAGCATGGCCTCGGCCTGTTCCAGCGAGACTTGCGTATCGGCGCGGTCGAGCTGGATCAGCGGCTGGCCTGCGGTGACGAGCTGCGTGTCATCCGCGGCGATCGACACCACGGTGCCGCCTACCAGCGGCGTGACCTGGACCACGTTGCCGGCGACGTACGCGTCATCGGTACTTTCGAAGTGGCGCGCGTACAGGCCCCAGTACACGCCGTAGCCGACGCCTGCCACGACGATGGCCGCGGTCAGGGAAAGCAACAGGCGCTTGCGCTTGCCATTGTTGTTGACGGATGCCGCCGGAGTGTTCGGGTTGCCGGCTTGCTGGTTATCGCTCATTTTGGTCTCTCGTGAATCTGTTCTGCGACGGCGGGCGCGCGGATCAGCCGCGTGCGCCGGCCTGGCTGGTTGTCTGGTTCGCTGCGGCGGCGGGGGCATGGCCTTCGCCGCCTTCCTTCGGCTCTTCATAGCCGCCGCCGAGGGCCTTCATCAGCGCCATCTGCAGGTCCAGCCGGCGGGCCTGCAGGTCGGTGGCGAGACGGCGTTGCTGAAGCACGTTGCTCTCGGCGTTCAGCACGGTCAGTTGCGTGCCAAGGCCTGCCTTGTAACGCGTGGTGGCGAGCGCGTACGCGTGTTCGGCCAGGTCCAGCGCTTCACGCTGTGTCTTGATCTGGTTGTCGACGCTGCGGATGCTCGTCATCGTGTCGGCGGTTTCCTTGAGGGCATCGACCAGCGTCTGGTTGTAGCTGGCCACGGCAATGTCATAGCGCGCGTACTTGCCCTTCAGGTTGGCACGCAGCCGGCCGCCTTCGAAAATAGGGAGGTGCAGCGCGGGGCCGAAGCCCATCGTACGGCTGATGCCCATGAACAGGTCTTCCGGGCGCAGCGAGGCCAGTCCCGCAAAGCCGGTCAGGGTGATGTTGGGCAGGAATTCGGTCTTCGCGACCTTGATTTCCTTGCTGCTGGCTTCGACGCGCCAGCGAGCGGCAACCAGGTCGGGCCGGCGGCCGAGCAGGCCGATGGTCAGGTCATCCGGCAGCTTCGGCGTGGCCTGCGCAAGCAGGACCGGCTTCTGGATCGACAGGCCCCGGTCCGGCCCCTTGCCGAGCAGCGCAGCGATCTGGTTGCGCGACAGCGCGATATCTTCGTCGATGCGCTGCAGGTCGGTGCGTGCCGCTGCCACAGTGCCGCGTGCCTGGGTGGTTTCCACCTGCGTGTCGAGGCCCGCGGCCAGGCGCTGCTGCGACAGGCTCGTCAGGTCCTGGCGTTGCGTGATGGCGCGCTCGGCCACGTCGCGTTGCGCGTAGAGCGCGGCGAGGCGGGCGTAGGCCCTGGCGATCGACGTGGTCAGGATCAGGCGCGAGGCCTGGCTTTCAGCCTCCGCGGCGCGGTCGTCCGAGAGCGCCGCTTCGAGCGCCGAGCGGTTCTTGCCCCAGAAATCGAACTCGTACGACAGGTTGGCCTGCAGGTGCGACTGGTTCCACCAGCGCCCGGCCAGCGGTGTGCCGGCGAACAGGTCGGTCTGCGAGAAGATCTCGCGCGTGATGTCCGCGCTGAAGCCGACGGTCGGATAGAGAGCGCTGCGGGTCACGTCCGCCATGGCGCGCGACGCTTCCACGCGCGCAAACGCGACTTGCAGGTTGGGATTGTCCTTGACCGCTTCGTCGACCAGCGCGTGCAGCTGCGGATCCTGGAACTGGTCAATCCAGTCCATGCCGGGCCATTGGCCTTGCTCGGACGGCAGCGTCTGGCCGGTGGCCAGCGCGCTGGGGTCCATCACGGTCTGGGTGCTGTGCGAGTCGCCGAGGGCGGCGCAACCGGCGAGCACGGCCGCGGCCACGACCGTCAGCGCCAGCGTGCTGGCGCGACGTCCCAGGGTGCGTGGACGCGATGGGCTTGTAACAGGTGTTGAAAGGGCGTGGTTCATTGTTGATGCATTGGGCGAAGGGGCCCAGCTTGTTATCTGGATCGATGTTGGTGGCGCAAGCGCAAAGCATGCCGGCACGCTAGCCGGAGTTATTGCAGATCACACGCCTGAGCATGCCGCGCAGAATTTCGATCTCTTCCGCGCTGAAGCCGCGGAAATGCTGAGCCATCACCTTGCAGAAGACTGTGGGAAGTTGCGCCGCCAGCGCGTGGCCCGCTGGCGTGAGGGTCACATCCAGAACGCGGCGGTCGTCATCACGGCGCGTGCGTTCGATCAGGCCCCGCTTTTCCATGCGGCTCAGCAGCCGCGTGATGGATCCCATGTCCGTATTCAGTTCCCGGCCCAGGTCCGTGACCGTGCTGGCGCGCCCGGATGACAGCATGATCAGGCAACTGGCCTGGGCATGCGTGATGTCCAGTCCGCTGACTTCCTGTTCAATGCTGTGCGCGAGCGTGTTCTTGGCCCGCGAGATCAGGTAGCCCACACTCTCCGCCATCACATAGCGGGCGGGATCAAACGGATCGTCGGATGAAGTGGCGGAATAGCCGGGTGACATCATTTGCCTCTGCAATCTTTGCTATGGCAAATATATGTAGCCGTTTAACTATCCGCAAGGATAGAAATTCGGTATTTCGGTTTTAGAAATAATTTGCCCATGTCTTCGGCGCAGTTGGCGCAAGGCATGTCGCGCCGCAGCATGCTATAATGTTGGGTTACTTCAGATTTCCGTACAGCGAGACGCTGCAATGACCCGCGCCATCCGTAATATCGCCATCATCGCCCACGTCGATCATGGCAAGACCACCCTGGTCGACCAACTCCTGCGCCAGGCAGGCACCTTCCGTGACAACCAGCAGGTTGCCGAACGGGTGATGGACTCGAACGACCTGGAAAAGGAACGCGGGATCACGATTCTCGCGAAAAACTGTGCCGTCGAGTACAACGGCACCCATATCAACATCGTCGACACCCCGGGCCACGCCGACTTCGGCGGTGAAGTGGAGCGCGTGCTGTCGATGGTCGACGGCGTGCTGCTGCTGGTGGACGCCGTTGAAGGCCCGATGCCGCAGACCCGCTTCGTGACCCGCAAGGCACTGGCGCTGGGCCTGAAGCCGATCGTGGTCGTCAACAAGATCGACCGCCCGGGCGCGCGCCCGGACTGGGTGATCAACCAGACCTTCGACCTGTTCGACAAGCTGGGCGCCACCGACGAGCAACTTGACTTCCCGGTCATCTACGCCTCGGGTCTGAATGGCTTTGCCGGCCTGACCGAAGACGTGCGCGACGGCGACATGAAGCCGCTGTTCGAAACCGTGCTGGACAAGGTGCCGGTGCGTGACGACGATCGCGACGGTCCCCTGCAACTGCAGATTATCTCCCTGGACTACTCGAGCTACGTCGGCAAGATCGGCGTGGGCCGCATCTCGCGTGGCCGCGCCCGGCCGCTGCAGGACGTGGTGGTCAAGTTCGGCCCCGAAGGCAACCCCATCAAGGGCCGCATCAACCAGGTGCTGAAGTTCCAGGGCCTGGAGCGCGAGATTGTGTCCGAAGCGGAAGCCGGCGACATCGTGCTGATCAACGGTATTGAAGAACTGGGAATCGGCTGCACGGTGTGCGCGCCGGACGCCCAGGACGCGCTGCCGATGCTGAAGGTGGACGAGCCGACGCTGACCATGAACTTCTGCGTTAACACCTCGCCGCTGGCGGGCCGTGAAGGCAAGTTCGTGACCAGCCGCCAGCTGCGCGAGCGCCTGGACCGCGAACTGAAGTCGAACGTGGCGCTGCGCGTGAACGACACCGGCGATGACACGATCTTCGAAGTGTCGGGCCGCGGCGAACTGCACCTGACCATCCTGCTGGAAAACATGCGTCGCGAAGGCTACGAACTGGCCGTATCGCGTCCGCGCGTGGTGTTCAAGGAAATCGACGGCGTCAAGAACGAGCCGTACGAACTGCTGACCGTTGACGTCGAAGACAGCCACCAGGGCGGCGTGATGGAAGAGCTGGGTCGCCGCAAGGGCGAACTGCTCGACATGGCATCGGACGGCAAGGGCCGTACCCGCCTCGAATACCGCATCCCGGCCCGCGGCCTGATCGGTTTCCAGGGCGAGTTCCTGACGCTGACGCGCGGTACCGGCCTGATCAGCCATATCTTCGACGACTACGCACCGGTGCGCGAAGGCGGCTTGGGCGAGCGCCACAACGGCGTGCTGATCTCGCAGGACGATGGCGATGCCGTGGCCTACGCGCTGTGGAAGCTGCAGGATCGCGGCCGCATGTTCGTGAAGCCGGGCGATGCGCTGTATGAAGGCATGATCATCGGCATCCACAGCCGCGACAACGACCTGGTCGTGAACCCGATCAAGGGCAAGCAGCTGACCAACGTGCGTGCTTCGGGTACCGACGAAGCTGTGCGCCTGGTGCCGCCGATCCAGATGTCGCTCGAGTATGCGGTGGAGTTCATTGCCGACGACGAACTGGTCGAGCTCACGCCGAAGAGCATCCGCCTGCGCAAGCGCCACCTGAAGGAGCACGAGCGCAAGCGTGCCTCCCGCGAAGGCGTGTAAGAACGCGCTTCAACGCAGTAATAAAAAAACCGCGCCTTGTGCGCGGTTTTTTTTATGGCGTCCTTTCAAGATGGTCCAGGAATGCCGGCGCGAACGAGAGCGCGATCAGTCCGGGATCGAGCGATTCGGTGTGCATGCGCATAGCTTGCAAGCGCCGCAGAAAGACACCAGGAGAGATACCTCCTGGTGCCAGATTCACGTTACCGGACGATGCAAAAAAGTCAGTTCTGTCTGTCGTCAGGTAAGGGTCAAGGAACGATCGGGAGCGCCGTAGACCAGCAGGACGGCCGGTCGGGCCGTTCCCTTTACCCCGGAGAGCCCATGTTTCGCAACACTACTATCGGCGCCAGATTGTGGTTCCTGATTGTCGTCACCAACCTCCTTCTGTTGATTGTCGGAGCCTTCGGCATGATCGGCATGTCGCGTAGCAATGATGCTACGCACGAAATCTATGAGCACCAGTTGACCGCCGCCATGCGCCTCGCGGAGGCCCGTTCCAACCAGTTGCTGGTCCGTGTATTGCTCGACCAGGCGACGCTTGCCAAGGATCCCGCCGATGCGCGCGCGCGCGCCGAAACGGCGCAGGGTTTCGCGCGCGATTCGGAGACCGCGTGGAAGGCTTACCTCGCCGTGCCTCGCTCCGCGGAAGAATCGAACCTGACGCAGGATGTCTCTGCCAAGCGGGAAGCGTTGTTCTCGCAAGGCGTTGCGCCGATGGTTGCGGCGTTGAGGGCCGGCGACCGCGAAGCGGTGATGACGTCGGTGATGAAAACCATTCCAAAGCTCGACATCGCGCTGACTGCAGCCAGCGGCGATCTGAGTCGCGCGCAGATCGCGAGTGCGCACCGCGTGTACGAAGAATCGCAGCAGCGCTACAACGAGTTGCTCGTGTGGTCAGCGGTGGTGCTCGTTGCCGGCCTGGTCTTCAGCACAGTTGTGGCATGGCGTCTGCGCCGTTCTATCGTGCAGCCTCTGGACGTTGCCATCGCGCGATTCGAGCGCATTGCAGATGGCGATCTCAGTGGCGCTGCCACCGATGCCGGCATCGTTGCCGACGAAAAGGCGCGCAGCGAAACCAGCCGCATGCTTGGCATGCTCGGCAATATGCAGGCCAGCCTGGTGTCCATGGTCAGCCAGGTCAACGGCGGTGCGGATTCGATCGCCGCGGCCAGCCGGCAGATTGCGAGCGGCAATGCCGACCTGTCGCAGCGCACGGAACAGCAGGCCGCGTCGCTGGAAGAAACGGCGTCTAGCATGGAAGAACTGACCGGCACGGTACGCCAGAACGCCGACAGCGCGCGCGAAGCGGCGACTCTCGCCAACGACGCGACGACGCTCGCCGAGCGCGGCAGCGAAGCGGTGCTGCGCGTGGTGCATACGATGCAGTCGATCGACGCAAGTTCGGGCAAGATCGTCGACATCATCGACGTGATCGAGAAGATCGCATTCCAGACCAACATCCTCGCTTTGAATGCGGCGGTAGAAGCCGCACGGGCAGGCGAGCATGGTCGGGGCTTCGCGGTGGTCGCGGGCGATGTGCGCGATCTCGCGCAACGTTGTGCGGGCGCTTCGAAGGAAATCCGCGGACTCATCGGCAAATCGGTGGCCAATGTGCGCGAGGGCACGGGTCTTGTGGATGACGCGGGCCGTGCGATGCAGGACATCGTCGATGCCGTGCGGCGCGTGAGCGCGATCATCCGCGATATCAGTTCTGCGTCGGACGAGCAGTCCAACGGCATCGAGCAGGTGAACCTCGCGGTGTCGCACATGGATGGCATGACGCAGCAGAACGCAGCACTGGTGGAGCAGGCCGCTGCCGCGGCAGCATCGCTTCAGGATCAGGCGCAGCGGCTGATGTCGCTGGTGTCGACGTTCCGGCTCGCGTGACGATACAAGGCTGTGACGCGTGTGCGGATGCCGCACATGCAGCGCTCCCGCGCGAATGATCGGCGTAGAATCGCGGCTTGCATTTGCGTAGGAGAGCATCATGACTGACTTCGTCACGACAGAAGTCCAGGGTGGCATCGGCTACCTGACGCTGAACCGGCCGCAGGCGCTCAATGCGCTGTCGCTGGAGATGATCCGTGCCATGACCGCGGCACTGCAGGCCTGGGTCAATGCACCGGAGGTCGTGGCTGTAGTGGTGGCGGGGGCCGGTGGCAAGGCATTCTGCGCCGGCGGCGACATTCGCTATTTCCACAAGGCCGCGCATGAAGGCGATCCGCTGCTCGATCAGTTCTTTGTCGAGGAATACGCGCTCAATTTTCTGATCCACCGCTACGCCAAGCCTTATATCGCGCTGATGGACGGTGTCGTCATGGGCGGCGGCATGGGCATTTCGCAAGGGGCGCGCCTGCGCCTCGTCACGGAGCGCACCAAGATGGCCATGCCGGAAACCAATATCGGGCTGTTTCCGGACGTGGGTGGGGGCTGGTTCCTCGCGCGTACGCCGGGCCGCATCGGCGAATACCTGGGTCTCACCGGCACGGTCATTGCCGCGGCCGATGCGCTCTATGCTGGACTGGCCGACGCCTATCTGCCTTCCAATGTACTGGCTGAAGTGGTCAGCGCGCTGCGCGCGCGCACGTTCGACAACGGCCAGGCCGTGCTCGACCACATCGCCACGTTCGCGCAGCAGCATCGCGATGCGTGCATGCCGGCGCAAAGCCAGCTTGCGGGGCTGTCGGCCGAGATCGACCGTATCTTTGCCGGGGACACCATGGTCGACATTCTTGCCGCGATCAGCGAGGCGCCGGGCGACTGGGCCGCGCAAACGGCAGCAATGCTGCGCAGCCGTTCGCCGCTGATGCTGCACGTATCGCTCGAGCAGATCCGCCGTGCGCGCACCATGTCGCTGGACGACGAACTTCGCATGGAACTCGACATGATGCACTACGTGTTCCGCAAGGGCGACGGCGTGGAAGGCATCCGTGCGCTCGCTATCGACAAGGATCACAAGCCACGCTGGCAGGACGCGCGCGTCGACGACGTGAGTCACGAGAAAGTGCTGTCGTTCTTCGATAGCCCGTGGCGTGCGGAAGATCACCCGCTGGCCAGTCTCGGCAAGTAAGGGGGTGAGCCACGCGGCTCTCCAGACTCGGGTAGAGTGACGGCTGGATCGGCGCCAGGCATGACAGGCCATCCATGTGGCCGGCGCCATTCCGCTTCACTCGAACCGCACAGTTGAAGGAGTCGTTATGAGCAATCCTCGTGATGTCGCTGTACTGGTGGGAAGCCTGCGCAAGGAGTCGTTCAGTCGAAAGCTGGCCAAGGCGCTGATCGCGCTGGCGCCACAGCCACTCAAGCTCGAAATCGTCGAGATTGGCAACCTGCAGTTGTACAACCAGGACCTCGACGCCAGTCCGCCAGCCGAGTGGACCGCCTTTCGCGACCGCATCCGCCGTGCCGATTCGGTCCTCTTCGTCACACCCGAATACAACCGCTCCGTGCCGGCGCCGCTGAAGAACGCGATCGATGTCGGATCGCGTCCATATGGCAGCAGCGCCTGGGACGGCAAGCCCGGCGGCGTGATCAGCGCTTCGCCCGGCGCCATCGGTGGTTTCGGGGCGAATCATCACCTGCGGCAGTCGCTGGTATTCCTGAACGTGCCGATCCTGCAGCAGCCAGAGGCCTATATCAGCGGCGTGGACAGGCTGTTCGACGAGCAGGGCGGTATCGCGAACGAATCTACCCGCGGTTTCCTGGGCAAGTACCTGACAACGTACGCGGCCTGGATCGAACGCAACGCAGCTGCGCGCTGATGTAGCTGGCGGATGGCACGGGCCGCGGCGCAATCGTGCGCTGTGGCCTATCTGCTGTCCTGTTTTTTACCACGGCCTGGGACCGAATCGACCTATCTCCGATAGCAACACGATGCTCGTTCTCATCATTTTGCGGCTTTGTGTAATCGTCCCATGCGCACTGTTCTGGCCGGTTTCAAACCGCTTGAGCAGCCGAGATACGTCATAGCATGATATATCGGATCGGGATTCGTGCGCGGAGGTCACCGGAGGTGACTTGGTTTTCGATGTCATGTTGACAGTCCGGCGCCGGCGTAGCCGAGCGCTAATGGGCCGGAGCGTAGCGAGCAGGCTTGCCCAGGAATCCCCTCGACTCACTTGGCGAGACCCGATGGCGGGGCGCGTTGCCGTGTTCTGCGCGCGATCATACCGGTTGAGTGGGATGGTGCGCCGACATTCCATGCGCCGGCAGCGGGGCGGCGCAAGGCGGGCCTGACCGGGTGCGTTCCACTGCCCGTGCTTGACTGAAGGCCAACGAAGTCGGCCTGGTGCGACCAATGTCATGGTTTGGTTGTGGGGGGCTTCCGGCCTCGCTTCGGGCGAATCTGCGCCGGGTAACCTATACTCTTGTCCTTGCGTTCGCTCGACAATCGTTTCCGTTGCCCGGCGGTGCTACACGAAATGCTTCGTGGTGCTACAACGTAGCGCTTGCACCCCAAAATGGCTTCAACGAGGTCAATTCCGAGACGACGAGACAGGGCGAGACCGCCCGCAGACCCTAGTACTGACGCCGTTTTCCCATGAAAGTAAGCCCCCGCCGCATCTCGGTTGCCCCGATGATGGACTGGTGCGAAGTAAGAATCGGTTTGGCTTAACCATGCGGTTTTCCGGGTAGCGACAGGCAATGCTGTAGCAATCTCGTAGCAGTGAATGAGAAAAACGGGAAGAAGCGGCCTTAGGAACCGTGCAGTACAGATGACATGGACGTCTTTCTGCAGCCATTGGGGAGTGTTCTAGGACGGAGGAGGTCTGCCATCTTCTGAACCGCCGCGCGTCGACCTGGTTCGGCCAAGAAGCGCCGGTCGTCGGAAGGCTGCCTCCGACTGTTTGGCAGCAGCTCGACCTTTGAACGGTCAGTTGGCTGTCAACAACTTGTCTCTTACCGTCGGTAAGTGCGAAGTGGCGCTGCATCCGAGTTAGCGTTCAACGAGCGTCCACTGACTGCTGCTTCAGATACTGTGCCCATGCTGGTGCTTAGCCCTCTGTTTTTTTCGTTGCCGCGCGCGACTGAATACGGCATTATCGACGGTCGCACTATTCAGAACCCGGCTCATTTGCTGAGGCCGCCCACACAGCCACGCCGCACACACTCATCGACATCATGAGTATCATTCTTTCAAATCGCGTTCGCAACCATATCGAATCCATTGTAAAAGAACACCTCTATCTCGATGATATAAACGGCGACGAAGGAAAGCTTCTCTCTCGTGGCATCGCAGCTATTTGCCTTGCCGGTTTGGCTGGAATGCAATACGCTCAAGTTGCCAAATACATCGTTGACGGCACTAGGGACAACGGAATCGATGGGGTTATTTTCGATAGTCCCCGTAATAAGCTCTATATTGTTCAATCAAAATGGTCTACCAAAGGAACGAGCACCATTGAGACTGGAGAGGTTCGAAAATTCATTTCAGGCGTTTATGATCTTCTCAATGAGGATTGGAAAAAATTTAACAGCAGGGTGAAATCCATTTCGCAAGAGATTTCCGATGCAATTCGGAATGATCCAGAAATCATTTTGGTTGCCGCATATAATAGTGATAACGCGCTGAGCGCGGATGCGCAGGCCATCGTAGATGAGTTTCTAGAGGATAATAATTCTGACTCTCAAGAGGTCGTTAGCTTCCGCTCGTTTGACTTGAAGCGGATCCTTCGGACAATCAAGGCGGTTAAATCTGGCACAAAATCCGATGTTGACGTGAATCTTCTACAGTGGGGCGAACAGAAGGAACCCTACTACGCAATTTACGGGAAGATTTCTTGCGCGGATGTCGCCGAATGGTATGCCACTCACGAGGACTTGCTTTTTTCTGAAAATATCCGAAATACTCTTCCTGAGAGTGATATAAATATTCAGATTGAATCAGCGCTTCTTCGTCAGCCTGCAGACTTCTGGTATTTAAACAATGGAATCACAGCTATTGCCGACGAGGTCATCCGCAAGCCAATTGGACTTGGGGATCAGAAGGAGAGCGCATTTTGGAAAGTTGGAAATCTAAAAATTGTCAATGGGGCCCAAACAACGGGGTCTATAGCGAAAGCCTACGCCAAAAATCCAAAATCGGTTAAAAAGGCATATGTTCAGATAAAAGTAATTTCACTTGATCAGGCGCCGATTGACATCGCAAATAGAATAACTACCGCCACTAACACCCAGAACCGTGTAGAGGCCAAGGATTTCCTAGCCATCGATCCAATTCAGGACGGTATCGGTGAGTCAATGAAGAAGATTGGCATTCAGTATTGTTATCGGCGGGGAGAGCGTGTTGCCGACGTCAACCATGGGCTTGAGGTTCAAGAATTGGCAACGGCTCTCGCGGTATCGAGCGACAACATGACAAGCGTTACGGTGGCAAAACGTAATGTTGGGTCACTTACCGATCCAAGTGGATACTATTCCAAACTTTTCGATAAAAATATTGAGGCCAATGCCGCGTGGGAGCTGGTAAAAAGATGGCGCATCGCTTCTTCGATCGTCGCGACATATGCGGCTCAGCATTCGGGGCGCGAAGCACAGTTGGCGGTACATGGAAACAGATTCATTGAAAATGTACTCCTCACGACCAAGGGGAGCATCAATTCAAAGAAAATGGAAAAAATACATTTGTCATTAAAGGCGGCGATTGACAAACTTTATGGCGCCGACTGCTATCTAGCTGTACTCTTTAAGAATACAAAGAAATGCGAAGCGCTACGGAGCACGATTACCACGTCAATGTAGTTTGCATATATCGTTATCGCGACGATAGATTAGCTGTCACCGAATTGTGGTCCGTCTTTGATATGCGCCAAGACTAAAAGTGCGGTGGGGTGGGTATGTCGGAAGTCAAGCTTAGCTGAGGAGATTTTGCGAAGCCGCCGGCCCGGCGGAACCCACAAAGGTAGCCTGGAGGCAAGTCCAAGCAGTACTGTGCGCGCACCGGGTAGACCGTAGCTAATACCGTAGGCCTTTGCAAACGCCCGCCCCAACAACTGGCCGTGTGGCTCTCATCGCGCGGCCATCGACTGCCGCAGTCGGTCATGCTCTGCCTTTGCGCTGGCGCGTTGCGCGTCCAGGTACTCAGCCACGTCACGGATGTCGCCGATCAGCGACCGGCCTTCCTTGCGCATCGGAATTGGGAACGTGCCAGCGGACAGCCGATTGTATGCTGTCTGCTTCTGGATACCGACGGCGTCACAGACCTCGTCCAGCGACAGAAGCATGCGGCCATCGAATTGTGCGGCGAGGAGAAATAGGCTCGAGTTCATAGCTTAGGCTACCGGGTGTTCTATTTGATGGAGCGACGCCAGGCGCTAAACGGGAAGCCCAGCTTAGTGTGGAAGCGCTGGGCGACGGCAGGGTTGCTGTCGAGCTCGCTGCGGGATTCGATGCCGCAGAGGGCGCGGATTACTGCGGCAGCGCGTTCGATGTCGCGTAGCGCACCGAACTGCGCCCAGGCGTGCGGATAGCGTTCAGCGAGGAAGTTGCGGAAGTCAGTACGGCTGCACAAGATGCCGGCGGTGCGGGCGAGGGCAGGGCGGGACATGGTCTTATGCTCCCTCTTGGTTGTGGACTCGTTGGCCTCGCGCGGTCCGTTGGTTGGCCGTGGCTCTTTGCACGCTCAAGAAATTAGATCGGCTGCCGATAGAGCATCCTTTTGCAGTACGAAGACTCCAATGACCACATCTATCAACAGCCAAATTGATGAAATCATCAAGGCGGCCGAGGGCCTGATCGCCAGAGAGAACCGCTGGGCTGTCTACCTGACCATGGCGTTGGTTCGCGAAGATGCGCGCCTGATCAATTTCGCGCTGGGGCGAATAGTTTCCGAGTACGGATTGCAGGACATGGCCGCGAGAACCGGTATCGCTGAGTCTTTGCTGGCAGAGTTCGCTCAACGTTCCGAACCGCCGAGCGTGATTACCGTCAAAGCAATAGCTAAGGTTGCGGGTCTCGATTTGGTCGCGCAGCCTGCCCGATTGGTACCGATCAATCTGCTGGCGGATTGAGGAGGATTGCTCCTGCGTGAGTGCGTCGCGCATCCACTTGGCCTGGCAGCGAACGGCGTAGAATCCGACAGTGGCGAAGAGCAGCCCCGCTGCCATCGTGACGAGTAGCGCGGTGTAGTGCGTCATTTCGCGGCGCCCACCTTTGCTCCGGCAAGCTGCTTTTCCAGCTCGGCAATGCGTTCCGACTGGTCTTCGCGGCTGCCCCACAGGAGCGCGCGCATGGCTGTCTGTGCAATGAGCTGGTGATCGCCGCCGCGCACATGAAGCATCATGGCGAAGTTGGCCACGTCGACCGGGTCGCCCTTGCACACGGCTTCGCCAAGCATTGCGGCGAGCCGCTCAATCGAGCAATCGAGCGGGCTGTCCCAGCCACCGCGGCCTGCGGCCCGGCACTTGGCCAGCTTGCGTTTCATTGCGCCGGCCAGCTGCTCCACGCCGATGTCGTCGGTGTTGATGCTCCGCTTCTTGCGGAAGGGTCGATCTGGATCCGAGGCTGCGGCCAGCCGCAGGCCCTGCTCTTCGGTGATGCGGGCGCCGATGCTGTTGATGGAGGGCGCACGTCCAGTGCGGCGATGCTTTGTCATGCGATCTCCTGTAGTCAGAGGGGCGGTGGGTCGGAGAGTGGTCATGGCGGGCTCTTGACGGTCAGGCTTCGACTGGTGCGCCTTGCGCTTGCATGGCGAGCTTGGTGATGAAGTGGGCTTCGTTGAAGGTGTCAAGGCGCATGCGGCTGATGGCTTGCTCGATGGCGGCGGCGGCGGCGCGCAGGGTCATCGCTTCGAGATCCAGCACCGTGACCCTGCCGGTGTGCTGGCTGCGGTCGAAAACTGCCGACATGGCGAGCTTGGTCGAGCGCAGGTGCACGCGGTAGTCCGGGATGTTTTGCGCCTCCATGGCGAAGGCGACGAGCTCCAGCGTGCGCATCAGCCGGTTGTAGGCGGTGTCGGTGGGTGCGCTGATGAAGCTGACCAGGTCGGCGTAATACGTCAGCTCGACGTGGCGTTTGTTGAAGGGCATCATCGGGACGCCTACCGCCCGCATCTGATAACGGCTGCGCTTTTTCATGCTGCGGCTCCCGAGAACTCGGCTTCGCCGATCACGCGGTCGAGCAGGTCGAAGGCGTGGAAGAAATCGGATGTCACCGTGACCTGGTGGTCGATGTCGCGCAGCGTGATGCCGTTCTCCGGTCCAAAGTCGGGCAGTTGGGCATCACTCAGGTGCACCACGATGCCGCCGCGCTCGGCCAGCAGCTCGGCGTCGATGTAATCGCGAACGTGGGTCACCACAACGTGGTGGCCGGGCAGGTCATCGACGACCGGGTCGGTGATGTACTTGGTGGGCGTAAATGCGTGGGCGCGCGCGAGATAGTCGGCGACAACATCCTGGCCGACGCCGGTGCGGCCGGTGAGTCCGATCAGCATGGCTTTCTCCTCAGTTAGTCGAGGTCGTTGGCTTGAAGGCGCTTCACGTCGATTGCCGAACGGCGCTGGCGATCGAGTTGGCGGGTGGCGCGACGCTGGGCGTTAAGGCGCGCGGCGATCAGTCGAATCAGTGCCTTGCGAATCGCTGGTTTCATGACCTCCTCCTCTGCAATGCCGCTGCCCTGGATGCGCAGAAACTCTGCGACCAATGCGGCTTGGGAGAAGGGGCGGCGAGTCATGCGCGCCTGACAGCGACGGATCGTGCGCCGCGGTCGAGGCCATCAGCGATGGCGTCGATCGCATGGGCGAACAGGCCGAAGTAGTGGATGTGGCCGTCGAGAGTGACGCGGAAGGTAATCATTGGATCTCCCTCCTCGAGCTGCCGGCGGCCTCGCGTGCCTTCTCCATCTCGATGTAGGCCCAGCAAAAGGCTTCGATGGTCTTCGACGTAAGCACCGTTGAGGCCGGGCGGAACTCCCATTCGTTTGTGCCTGCATACAGGACGCGAATCGTCGCCCCGTCGGCTTGGGTCAATCGCTCCTCGCCATAGCGCTCGTCCCATGCGGGGATCAGCTCGAAGTCGATGCGGATCTCCACTTCGATGCTCATCCCCAGCGAGCTGGCGAAGGCAGTTGACTCGCGGACGGAATAGAAGCGCGGCCAGCACCAGTGCGCGCGATTTACGTCCGGGTCGTGGTCTTCGCTGTGACGGAAACCGCGGCGCTGGATGGCGGGCTGGTCGCTGTAGCCACAGAAGGAGCCCTTGCTGGACGCATCGTGCTCAGTTCCGAAGTCGTCGATGACAACCCAGTTGTTGGGGGAGGCCTTGCCTTTTCGGTCGAATTCGAGATGCATGGCAGCTACCTCACACCTGGCGCGCAGTGGCGGTGATCAGCACTGCCCTGCAGATCGGACTCAACTGCGCAGGCGTGGGCGAAAAGGGCGGCGCCTACCAGAGCGAGGTAGAGAATCCAGCCTTTGATGCGTGTACGGTTGTCCATATATGTCCACTCGGATTTCCCCGTGAGTGTAGTGCATATATGAACTATCTACTAGACATAAATGTCCCATCCGACTTTGAGATGGTCGAATTTGTTCCTATTGGACAGATATGTCCAATAGCCTAAGGGCTCTCAGTGGTTAGTTTCTGAAGGTGGGTGGAAACCAATGAGTTTGCTGTGGACACGCCGCGGGAGAACAGGGCTAAAGCTTCCATCGGGTGTCGTCGCACGCTCCCTTTGATCCCTATTCGATAGTCGCCATCGTCGAGCGCGAGCCCGAAGGTCAGGCCGCGTAACCTGCCTTCGCCATTGAGGCGTAGGAGGGCGATCAAAGCATCGTGGATTTCAGCGCGTTCTTTTTCGTGGATGTTGGCCAACTGCACTACGTATAACCCCTTCCCGCCCATGCCCTTCTTCAGGGGCGCTGTGCGGTACCGTCAAAGCATCCAGATCCACTGGTTTTGTCGTGTTTTCAAGCCGCACTTTGGAGGGGAAAGCGTAAGCCATCAGCAATTGGAAAACGCGTTCCAGCTCTGATGGTGGAAGAGATCTAAGAACTTTGAGGCTAGCCAACACCAGTTCGTGCGCCGGTTCGACTTGGCCGCTGGCGGGGTCCAAAAGGCCTCCAGCGGGTATCCCCAATCCGTCCGCGATGTGGTCGAGCATGGATAGTGTGATATCCGACTCCATGCTCATGTACCGCCGAAGCGTAGTCGCATGCATGCCCAGTGCAACGGCCATCGCATTGATGCTTGCGAAGCGCCGACCGGGCCCGATCAGCCCGTCCAGGTGTCCGACTAGCGTTGAAAGACTTGGCGATTGGATTTGAGCTTTCGGCATATCTGCATGGTACGGATCGGAGTAGTTCTTATGTGATCTACAATTTGATTGATGATCGTACATATATGTACTACCATCCGGGGCTATGAGAGATACCGCACAAATTCGGGACTGGTTAGCCCAACAGAAGGGGCGGCGCGGTGCGATTGCGAAGCGACTGGGAATCAATCCCAAGACGCTGGAGCGCATCACAAACTCGCCGGACTACTACCCTCGCTCGGACACCCTAGAGAAGATCGACGGCTTCATCACCGCTGAGGTGGGGATTGGACTGTCTAGCGTTTCCTCGCCAGTCGGGGCGGTCAGCTGCCAACTTTCATTGAAGGAATACAAAGACCAATGATCAAGAAACTCTACGCCCGTCTGGTGTTCTGGCTAATTCGCCCTGCGCTCGTGCACTTGCAGCATGAAGAGCTCGTTGTCGCGAGCGTCCACTACGTGAGCGCCGGCAAGTCGACCGTGAAGCCGCTCTCTGTTCAGCAAAAGGCCATTGAGGCAAGGGAGAGCGAGCGCAAAAACTGGCATCGAGTCGAAATTCGATCTCGGCGCGCCGTCAGTGAGGTGTGGATGGCGAAATTGAGAAGGGCGAAGGCTCTAGGTCTTTGGCCGGGGGTAGAGATAACAAGTACCTGCCCAGCTCCAAAGCGGCCCGAGGATCCAGTGTGAAGTAGAGCCAACCGGTTCCGGGGTGCCTGATTTGCAGCGCTACTTGGTCGCCCACTACGACTCCGGCGGTGATGTCGGCGCCCGCAAAGCAACTGATTTGATCGTTGTCAGAAGATGCATCCGGATCCGGGGCTTTGTGCGGTACTGCGGGGGCCATTAGCGAGCGGATTTCGGCCAAATCAAACATGAGCGTCTCAATCTCGAGAGCGGTGTATCGCTCCTTGAAGGTGATCATGGCTTCGGTTCGATCGACGGTGAATTGGACCTTAAGTTGATTGTCGTCTTCCATGCCTACCCCTTTCAGGTTTGGGTTGTTGAGGTCAGAGCCAACGTACATACCTGAACTTGGGGTGCGCACCAATTCCACGAATGAGGGGATTCGCCGCCTCTCCGTCAGTGTCAAGCGGCGAAGAAATTTCGGCCTGGGTTGGAACACAGATTTCTCCCTTGCTGCGGCGCTCCTGAATGGGCGCCGATTTGTTGTGTAGGCAGTCTAGTCACCGGGGAACAAGAAAGCATGCGAATCAATTCGCAACAGACGTTGATCGGCCTGCTGCGCGAAAGCGTTATCGCCTGGCGCACGCGTGAGCGCTGGGGGCGCGAGACTGTCGCGCAGGAGATCGTCATCACGCACGAATCTTTGGGCGTGGAGGATCGCACGGGTATTCGATTTGACCCGCGCACTCCAGACGCATATGAGCGCATGAAGGTCAATGCGGACCGCATCTTTCGCTGGCTCGACGACGAGACCAAGGACAGCTCGCTGCTGCCGGCCAATTTCATCCCGTCCATCCTTGCGGCCCTTCCGGCAGATCTGCGCTTGAAGCTGTTGGGCCAATTACTTGCGCCGTTAGGTTTGACCGTTCGCCCGCTTTGCGCACGCACAAATGCTGAGCTGCCGGTCCCGCTGCTACTGGCGGGCATGCTCAAGGAAGATGGTGAGGCGCACTTGGCGGTCACAAGCTTGATGTCGGACGCATCCCCGGAAGCACTACGCGCGGCTTACCGAGAGGTCAGCGAAGCCGTGGCGTCGCAGCAGGGCGTGCTGCGCCATATCGAGGCTGCTTTGGCCTCACAGGCGATCGTCGAGAAGCCTTCCGTATGACATGTATCGACCTGCTGCCGGGCGTCGAATCGTCGGCGCCCGATATTGGCTCGCGCCCACGTCCACGAAACCTGTATCGCAGGGAGAGGCCTCTCACTATGCGGGAGCGCAATGCGCTCATGGATCGCATTGTCGACTACGTCGAGCGACAGATCAAAAGGGGGAGGACAGCTGAGAAGTTCGCAGTCTTTGCTGTACCGAAGAGGAGCGAGCCGCCTGGTGCAGCCAGTGGCGATGGCTCACGTGCCAGGCGGGTTCGCCGCGAGGACGCGCGCATCTTCGCAATCATCAACGAGAAAGACCCTAACTTCGAAAGGCAGCAGCGCCGCGCTGTGTATCAGAACCACCGTGTTGGGCAAGTGTGGGGCGGCGATGTTGATCTGCTGAAGATATGGGACGCCGTGTGCTGCTTCGATAGGAGGCTGGCAAGGTGAAGGTGGAGATTGTGTTTTGGCGCGACATGAACTGCTGCAAGTCGACGCGGGCAGGTATGAGCCTAGCGTGCGACCACGGCAGTCAACTCTGCTGCGCCTGGCACCACCTGGAGCGCGTGCGCAAGCCGAAGGGCCTGCCCGCGCTGCAGGCATTCGCTCGCGACCTCCTGCAATTCTGGCCGCTTTCTGACGTGTTCTGGATCTTCAACGCTGGCGCGGAAATGTCCGCGCTGGCGCTTGTCTGCGTGGCGCGATGCGTCTCGATGCCGGCCGGGGCCGCGCGAGAGGCCTACCGTGCTGATCTTGTTGCCTCGACCTCACCCGAGTTCACGGCCACCTTCGATGTTCTCTATGGGGCCGCCGGCGCGCGGCCGTAGCTTCTATGGACCTACCAATTCAATCGATCGAATCGCTTCGCAAAGCAGGGCAAGAAGCGGCTGAGGGCGGAGAGAAGAAGAACGCCAATCCGTACCCGCGGTATGGCAGTCACTATCGCCAGTGGGAGCATGGCCACGTGTGGGCGCAGATGGGGAAGCTTACGGTGCCACTCAAGCCGGAGGCCAGCCAATGACCGCGTTTGTCATCGATGACCGGGAGTGGGTGCTGATGCGCAAGGTCGACCACCTCGCACGCGACCTGTACCTCTCGCTGCGCCGTCGGATGGACTTTGCCACGGGCATCGTGGGCGACGGAGAAGGCAAGGCCGTGTCCTGGTGGGCGCTGCGCGAGGACACCGAGCTGGAGGGACGGCCTGGCGTGCGCGCCTCCAAGCCGTCCGAGCAGCAGCTCCGCCGGCGTGTGGGGCAGCTCGAGAAGGTTGGCCTGGTGGAGTCCATTGGCAACAGCCTGCGCCTCAAATTTCGACTGCTGGCCGCCCGCAGGCTTTCGCACGTCTCCAATAAAGCCGGAGGGGGTTCAACAGGCCCGGAAGATGCCAGCAATGCCAATGCCGACAGGGCTCTCGGAGGTTATGCACAAAGTAGTTCCGAGCCGAAAGCCGACACACATCAGGGTTCTGGTTTTAAAACCTTAAACCCTCCCCCTACCCCCTCCGGGGATGGCGAAGTCGACCCTGCCCCGCTGGGCGCGGGTCAGGCGAACAACCCCTCTGACGAAGAACCGACGGAGCGCCAGCGCCGTGCGCCCTCGGAGCGGCGCCCACGCAGGTCAAGGGCCGAGAAAAGCGAGCTTGCAGAGGGGAGGTCCGCGGAGGAAATCGCATGGGAGACGCACCTGCGGTGGCCGACCGGCATAGCGGACGCGCAGCGGGCCTACATCGCGCGATCGACGATCGGGATGACGAAAGAGCTGGCCCAACGCGTTTTGGACGAATGGCACGGCGCCTACGAGGCCAAGGTGATCAAGGCGAAGAGCCCGTGGCCCTACTTCCGGGGACTGTTGCAGAATGCGAAAGAATTGGGCGACGCGTGGGAGGCGAAATATGCCGACCAGATCGCGGCGGCGCGCGCCAACGCCATCGCCATGGCCGCGTCGGTTGCCGCCGAGGAGGCGGCGCACCAGGAGCGCATGGCCGAGAGTCGGGCGGATGCGATCGCGGTGGTAGAGGTCTTGCCGTCGACGGCCACGGCGCGCGAGCGCGGGCTTGCGACGGTCCGGGCGATCCTCAAGGGCGGGCGTAGGAAATGAGCGGGTCTGGCCAGGGCATCGTTGGCATGACCGCGGAGCAGGCCTACGCCGAGGCCGTCGAGCAGTTGCAGCTTCGTGCTGGCCAGCAAGACCGCTGGTGCGATCGTGCGGTCTTCTGGACGGCGGTGCGATACGGTGTGGGCGATATCGCACCGGGCACATGGCCCGCGGCGGCCGAGCGCTGGACGCGGCTGTGGGCAGTCGCGCGGCGAGAACACCTGCCGCCGATCCCTGGCGTGCCAGAGGTGGATAACCTGCCGACAGATGCGACGGCAGCCGATCGCGGTCTGGCGCATATGCGCGCCATCGTGAGCAAGCGGAGGTGAGCATGGCGAAGGGTGGTGATCCGCACGCGTGGGTGGTGGCGCGCTTGCAGTCATGGGGTAGGTGGGCTAAGTCGGATTTTCGCAGCAACAGCTACGGCCCGAGCTGCCTGACGCTCGAGGAAATCCGCTCGATGCCAGTGCACGCCTACGTGCCCGTCATCCCGCAGGACTGCGAGCGCACGCATGAGGCCGTCCGCAAACTGCCGGCCGAGTTGCAAGGCCTGGCGGCGGCCTGGTACATCCGCGAATGGCCGAAGTCGCTGATCGCAGAGGAGATGGGCGTCGGCGAAAGCCATGTTTGGCGCCTACACGCGACCTTGACAAAGATAATCGGATTTCTGCTTAAGAATCCGGGGGTTAGTACACCCCCCCTTCGTATCTTGCTTAAATCCTGACAGAGTGGTGATAGATTTCGGCTACGCTGTGCGCTCGGTGCGTGCAGGGGAATAGGAAGCCCGGCCCTCGTCGTCGGGCTTTCTTCTTATGTGCGGCACATCTGGCAGAATCAGGCGCGTGTTAACTAGGGTCGAGGCCATGGAAAAGCAAAGGGAGGCAGTCGAGGCGGTGCTGGGTAAGCCTGTTGCAGCGCAGCTCGTAGATGAGGCCTTGAAGGTCAGACGAAACTTGCTCATCGCTTCACTGGTTTCTTTCTTCAGTGTCTTGGGCAATATACAGGTCGATCCTGCCTCTACCGTGCTCGGGTTTAAGTTTACGGGGCTTACGCCGACAATGATTAACGTCGGATTACTTTCCGTAACGCTCTATCTGCTCCTCCATTTTGGATGGTATGTGTGGGATTCCTTTGTCGAGTGGAGGCTTCGCCTTACCGGTACTCGCGTTGCATACCTCACTGGGGCTTCTTTCGGAAGCGAGCATGCAGATTATCCTGCAGACCCTAAGCAGTCCACACTTCATAATTGGTGGCTGCAGCAATCTCGCGGACTACAAGGGATCGCGGACATGCTAGTGAGTGTCCAGAAATCAATGAATGATCTTGCCGAGACTGTATCTGCAGATAGAGCATCAGACGCTATAAGCGGTTCAACTACGCTCATTCAGCGAATCCACTCCTTCAGTGCTGATCTTGAGGCGATTCACACATCTGTGAAACGCGTGGAGTCAATCGTCCAGTCCGACCGGATACCTGTATCCCTAGGACGATTCGATTCCTGGTTTCGGCATTTCCTTAAAAGCCAGAATATGCGATGGCTCTTCATTGATGCTGGTGTGCCGTTCCTGTTAGGGATTTTTTCCGTGTGTGGCCTGATGCATGAGCTATATATTTCATGTCGATTAGATTGAGTGGATTTTGTTTCGCTGCCGCAGTCCCTCATTAAGGGAAGCCCGACACAATGCACAGTGTCGGGCTTTTTGTTTTCTGGAGCTACCCGTGTGAGTGGCCTTCGCAGCCAGATTACTTTTGTGAGGACGAGATGCCAGGACCGGAATTCACGGTGCGCCCTAATTTCGGGCCGGCCATCGACGCCACGCGGGATCTGCTCGGGCGGCAGCTGCCCTACGCGCTGCGCGTGGCGCTCAACAAGACTGCAGAGCTGGCCAAGCAGCGCCTGGTCAGCGAGATGGCACAGCGCTTCGATCGAGCGACGCCGTACACGCTGAACTCGATCCGGATTTCTTACGCCTCCAAGGACCGGCTCGAGGCCAAGGTGTGGGTCAAGGATGAAGCGGGGAAGGGCACGCCGGCCGAGCGGTATCTCGGGCCCGAGGTCATCGGTGGTCAGCGTCGGCAGAAGCGCTACGAGCGATCGCTCCAGGCGGCAGGAGTACTCCCGTCCGGCATGTACACCGTGACGGGTCGCGCGGCCCAGCTTGATGCCTTCGGCAACTTGAGCCGCGGGCAGATCGTGCAGCTGCTGTCGTACTTCCGCGCGTTTGGTGAGCAGGGCTACCGCGCCAACATGACGGACAAGCGCCGTGCCAACCTGCTCAAGGGCAAGCCATCGCAGGGCGTGCGGGGATTTTCGTACTTCGCGCTGGCCAGGCAAGAGGGCAAGCTGCCGCCGGGCATCTACCAGCGCGTGGCGTACAGCACTGCGGAGAGCGGTCGTATTGCGCATCTCCAGCGCGGCGGCGCCAAGCCCGTGCTGCTGTTCGTGCGCCACGCGGCTTACCGCCCGATCTTCCCTTTCTTCGACCTGGTGCGCGAGACGGTCGAGGGCAGCCTGGCGGCCAACTTCGAGGCATCGACACGTCACGCCCTAGCCACGGCCCGAGCGTGACCCCCCGTCGCGGGTCCTTCCGGGACCGCTCGCATGGGGGTGATTCGAGCCGCGTTTTGTTTCTAGATAAAGGGGGCTCTAGGGTTAGTTAGTTTGGGGGTCCGATGGGCAAGACAGTCAACCTGCAGGAGCTGGCGGAGATCACCGGCTTCGCCGTGCAGACGCTGATTCGCTGGCAAAAAGACGAGGGCATGCCCGTCATGCTGGCTGGCCAGCGCGGCCGCGGCAACGAGTACGACACCAGCGCGGTGATTACCTGGCTCACGCAACGCGAGCTGCATCGCGTAGGCCTGTCGAGCCCGAAAGACGAGCTCGACCGCGCGCGCAAGATCGAGGTCGAGATCCGCATCGGCGAAAAGCTCGACATGCTGGCGCCCGCGGCCACGTTCGAGCGCTTGTGGGGCGACCACATCGAGGCCGCCAAAACGGAACTGCTGCTACTGCCCGGCAAGGTCGCGGACGCGATTTTCGAGGCCCATGACGTCGAGGTCGACGAGCAGCTGATCCTGCCGCTGGTCGAGCAATGCCTCGCGAAGCTGCAGCACCTGGACGAGGACGAAGATGGAGATCCCGACGCTGAGCATTCTGGCGATGCCGGCGACGATGACGAGGATGACGACGACAGCTAAGCGCGTGCTGCGCTCGGCCGTCGCGCGTTGGGCGTTGCCGCCGCGCATGAATGCACTGGAGTGGGCGCGCAAGTATCGCTTCCTGTCGTCGATCGAGGCCGATCGCGCCGGCAAGTACGATCCCGAGGTCACGCCTTACCTGTGCTGGCCGGGCAATCCGCTCGAGGCGCTGGACGATCCGACCGTGATCGAGGTGTGCTGCCAGAAGTCAGCCCAGGTGGCGTGGACGTCGGGAGTACTCGGCAACGTGCTCGGCAAGTGGATCGACCTGGACCCGTCGCCGATCCTTGGGCTGTTCCCGAAAGAGGGCGCGGCCAAGGAATACATGGCCGAGAAGTTTGAGCCGATGGTCACCGCCACGCCGCGGCTACGCCAGGCGGTGGATCTGCGCAGCCGCAAGGCCCAGCAGCGCATGCTGTTCAAGCGGTTTCGCGGTGGCTTCCTCAAGCTGGTCGGCTCCAACTCGCCCAGCTCGGTGAAGTCGAGTCCGATTCCGCGGATATTCATCGAGGAGCCCGACGACTGCAACCTGAACCTGCGCGGTCAGGGCGACTCGATCAAGCTGGCCAAGGAACGGACCAAGACGTTCCGGCGCTCGCGCGTCAAGATCGTCATCGGTGGCACGCCGACGGTCGAGGGCACGTCGACCATCGCCGCCGAGATGGAGCTGTCCGACAAACGCGTCGGCATGGTGCCTTGCCACCACTGCGGCGAGGAGCACGCGCTCAGCTTCGACAACCTGAAGTGCCCCGAAGACCCGGCCGCAGCGCATCCGATCTTCGGCAGCAAGTTGCCGGAAAAGGCGTACTACGTCTGCCCGCACTGCGGCGGGATCTGGAACGACGCGGAGAAGCGTCGCAACGTGCGCGGCGGACGCTGGATGGCCACCGCGCCATTCAACGGCATCGCCGGCTACTTCATCAATGAGCTGTACAGCCCGTTTCCGGGCTCGACCATGCCGACCTTGATGGAGAACTGGCTCACGGCGCTGCATCACCTGGCGATGGGCGACGAGAGCAAGCTTGTGGCCTTCACCAATAGCTCTAAAGGCGAGGCCTACTCGTTCAAGGGCGACCAGGCGAAGCCCGAGCAGCTGGCCGAGCGCGCGAAGGACTACTTGCCGCGCATGGTGCCGGCCGGTGGCCTGATCCTGGTGATGGGCGTCGACCTGCAGCCCGATCGGCTGGAAGTCGTCATTCGCGCGTATGGTCGCGGCGAGGAGTCCTGGCTGGTGCTGTACGAGCGGCTCTATGGGCAGGTCGCGCTGATTCAGGATGATGTCTGGAATCAGCTCGACAAACTGCTCTTCGGCAAGTACCGGCACGCCCGCGGCTTCGCGCTAGGGATCAGCGCCGTGTCGATCGACAGCGGGGATGGCAATACCTCGGACGCGGCCTACAAGTACGTGCGATCGCGCCAGGGCCGCGGCGTGCCGCACGTCATGGCCATTAAGGGCGCGCGCAGCGCGGACGCGGAGATCTTCCGCAAGCCGGGTCCGGTGCTGGAGACCAACAAGAAGAACACCAAGGCCGCACGTTATGGCGTGTCGGTGTTCCAGGTCGGTGTCGGGCGCGCCAAGGATCTGCTGATCGGCGAGCGCGGGCGCGTCGGCCTGGAGGGCAAGGGGCCGGGCCGCTTTCACGTCTACAAGAACGTGATCGCGGACTACTTCGAGCAGCTCCTGGCGGAGGTCAAGGCGCCGATGCGGCAGAAGAACGGGCACGTGATCCGCGTCTGGCAAAAAAAGGTCGGCAAGCGCAACGAGGCGCTCGACTGCGAGGTGTACGCGCTGCACGCATCGCGCGCGGCCAAGGTGCACCTGATGCAGGAACGCGACTGGTCGATCCTGGAGGCGCGGCACTCGCAGAGCGGCTTGTTCGACGAGCCCGAAGCGGTGGAAGCGCCCGAGCCGCCCGCGCCCACGGCTGCACCAGTCGAGCCGGAGGAGGTCGACGACGACGCGTCGAGCACTGAGGACGTCGCGCCGGTACCGCCGCCTGCAGTCGGCGACACCGATTCACCCAACCTGCCACCAGTACGTCGGCGCCGATACGGCACCGTGTCGCGTGGCGTGGAGATTTGACCCATGATCACAGCCGAACAGGCGCAGGCCCAGCTCGATGTCTGGCTGGCCGCAAGCATCGCCGTGGCCAAAGGCCAGGCCTACGAGATCGGTGGCCGCAAGATGACCCGTGTGGATGCCGCCGAGATCCGCGAGCAGATCGACTACTGGGAGGCGCGCGTGGCGCGAGCCCGCCGCGGCGGGCGTCGCATGACGATCGGCTACGGGGTGGCGGAATGAAGATGGCCAAGCCCGCGCCCAAGCTGACGGTGATCGACCGCGTCGTCAACTACTTCAATCCGGCCGCCGGTAATCGCCGAGCGCACGCGCGTACGGTGCAGGCCTACTCCGGCGCGTACGAGGGCGGCTCGCGCACCAAGCGCTCCCTCAAAAACTGGTTTGCGTTCGGTGGCTCAGCAGACGCCGACCTGATCCCGCAGCTGGCGGTGCTGCGCAACCGCAGCCGTGACCTGGCGCGCAATAACCCGCTCGCTCGCGGCGCCATCAACACGATGGTCACCAACGTGGTCGGCACCGGCCTGGCGCCGCAGCCGACGGTCGATGCCGACGTGCTGGGCCTCACCCAGGAGGAGGCGACCGCGTGGCAGCGCCAGGCGCAGCGCGAGTTTGCGCTGTGGGCCGAGAGCAAGGAATGCGATGCGGCCTTGGGGCAGACGTTCTACGAGCTGCAGAATCTGGCCTTTCGCTCGACGGCAGAGAACGGCGACACGTTCATGCTGACGCCGATGTTCGATCGCCACCGCACGCGATATCGCACGCGCTTGCAGCTGATCGAGGCCGATCGGTGCTGCAACCCGCAGGGCCGGCGCGACGACGACCAGTTTGCAGGGGGCGTCGAGCTCGACGATTTCGGCGCTCCGATCGCGTACCACTTTCTGCGTAAGCATCCCGGTGCGCTTGGCGCCGCGGGCGCCCAACGCCAGTGGGATCGGCGCGAAGCGTTCGGCAGCGGCACCGGACGCCGCAACGTGCTGCACCTGTTCGAGCGGCGGCGCATCGGCATGACACGCGGCGAGCCTTACCTGGCGCCGGTAATTGACCCGCTGCGCCAGCTTGGCACCTATACCGATGCCGAGCTGGCCGCGGCAGTGGTCTCCGGCATGTTCACCGTCTTCATCAAGTCCGGGGACGGCGAGGGCCCGCTGCAGCCGGACCCGAATCAGTCTGACCCCGACTACAAACTGGGCAAGGGCGCGGTGATCCAGGGCGCGCCCGGCGACAGCGTCGAGGTGATCAATCCAGGGCGGCCCAACGCGTTGTTCGATCCGTTCGTGCAGTCGATCCTGCGGCAGATTGGGGTAGCGCTGGAGCTGCCTTTTGAGGTGCTGATCAAGCATTACACCTCGAGCTACACCGCAGCGCGGGCGGCGATCCTGGACGCGTGGCGCTTCTTCAAGATGCGCCGCTTCTGGCTGGCCACCAACTTCTGCCAGCCGGTCTATGAGCTGATCATCGACGAAGCGGTGGCCAACGGGTACCTGTCGGCGCCGGGCTACTTCGATCACCCGCTGATTCGTCGCGCCTGGCTCGGCTGCCAGTGGGTGGGCGATGCGCCGGGCGCGATCGACCCGATGAAAGAGGCGCAGGCCTCCGAGCTCAACCTCAAGATCGGGCGTACCACGCTGGCCAAGGAAACGATGGCCTACGACGGCAGTAACTGGGAAGACAACCACGCCCAGCAAACGCGGGAGCATGCCGCGCGCGAGCGCGACGGTCTCCTGCCGACACCGCCAGGGCAGGCCGACGAGCTGCTCGCGCCGCCCGATAACGCGAACGATCAATGACAACCCGAACCCGCCCGCGTGGCGGGTTTCGCTTTTCTGGAGCGACGATGAACCGACTACTGGACGTGGTCACGGGCCCGTGGGCGATCCTGCCCGACAAGCTGGTGGCCATCGTAGACGCATACGACATGCGTATGCGTGGCGATGCCATCGATCTGAAAGCGGTCGAGGCGAGCATCGGGAAGCCGCTGGGCAGCGCGCCGCAGGACTATGAGATCGCCAACGGCGTGGCGATTGTTCCGATCATGGGCACGATCGCGCAGCGCGCCAACCTATTCACCGATATCTCGGGTGGGGCCTCCAGTGACCTGATCGGCCGGGACCTGCGTGCCGCGGCGGCCAATCGCCAGGTGAGCGCCATCCTGCTGCATGTCGATTCGCCGGGCGGCACCGTGGCCGGCACGCAGCAGCTCGCCGACATCGTGCGTGAGGTCGGTGCGATCAAGCCGGTGATTGCACTCGCTGACGGCACCATGGCCAGCGCGGCCTACTGGATCGGCAGCGCTGCGCAGGCGGTCTATGTCGCCGACAGCACCACGCAAGTCGGCTCGATCGGCGTGGTCAATGCGCACCGCGATGTGTCCGGCGCCGAGACGCAACGCGGCGTCAAGACCACCGAGATCTACTCGGGCAAGTACAAGCGCATCGCCAGCAGCTATGCGCCGCTATCGGATGAGGGCCGGGCAACGATTCAGGCCCACTCCGATTACATGTATGAGCAGTTTGTCGACGCTGTCGCCAAGAACCGCGGCACGTCGGCGGACACCGTGCTCTCCGATATGGCTGATGGCCGAATTTTCATCGGCCAGCAAGCCATCGATGCCGGACTCGTGGACGGAATGGCCACAGCCGAGCAGCTGATCGCCCGGCTCGCCGCCGGCGAGTTTCAAGTCCCTGGCGCGAAGCCCGCGCCTGTCAAGAACCGGGCAGAACTGCCCACCTCTCCGAAAGGAACCACGATGAGCATTACCCGCGAAGAGCTGGCGGCCCAGTCGCCCGAGCTGTTGGCAGAAATCCAGACCGAGGCCCGCACCGCCGGCGCCGATGCAGAGCGCGCCCGCATCCTCGGTATCGAGGCGCACGCCATGGTCGGCCACGAGGCGTTGGTCGACTCGCTCAAGGCCGATGGTAAGACCACGCCGGACCAGGCTGCCGCGCAGATCCTCGGTGCCCACCGTGCCGCGCTGGCGAAGCAGGCCTCGGCCATGACTGCCGACGCGCCGACGCCGCTGCCGGCTGCACCGGTCGCCGATCCCGCGCCGGCGGCCTCGGCCAAGCCGGACCCGAAGGCGATCGCCGCGCGCGCCCGCGAACTGGTGAGCACCGCGGAGGCCTCCGGCAAGAAACTGAGCTACTCGATGGCAGCCACCCAGGCCGCAAAAGAACTGGCGCAGGCCTGATCGTCCGCGCTTTCCTCCCTACCACTACAGGACCACATCATGAGCAATCCTGGAATGATCAAGACGGCCATTGCCGAGACCGCCCTGGCCAAGTTCCGTATCACGGCGCCCGGCGCCACCGACGGCTCGGTTAAGCAGGCGGGTGCTGCTACCGATGCACTGAACGGCGTGACGGAGGGCTTTGCCTACGCCATCGGCGATCGCCCCAGCATCGTACGTAGCGGCCTCGCCGACGTCGAGTACGGCGGCAACGTCACGCGCGGCCAGCCGCTGACCGCTGACGCCAGCGGCCGCGCGGTCGCGGCGGCTCCGGCGGGCGGCTCCAACGTGCGCCTGATCGGCTTCGCCGAGGTGTCGGGCGTGCTGGGCGATATCGGCTCGGTCTTCATCGCACCGAGCGTCATGCAGGGCTAAGCCCCGCTTGCCTGCGGTTTCCCTTTCCAATTTCTAGGAGTTCTACATGTCGACTGCTGTCGCGCCGTACCCGATCAACCTGGCGCTCATCGCGTCGATCGTCATCGCCTACACCAACGGCGAAATGATCGCCGACAAGGTGATGCCCCGTGTGACCGTCTCGCAGGCCGAGTTCAAGTACCTGGTGCAGACCGTCGCGGATCACTTCACCGTGCCCGACACTAAGGTGGGCCGTAAGGCGCGTCCCAACCAGGTCGAAAGCTCCGGCATCATGCAGACCGGTGCAGTGTTCGACTATGGCCTGGATGAAATCGTCCCGATCGAGGACGTGCGCAACTCGCCGGAAGGCGTCGACCCGCTGGCACTGGCCGCCGAGTTCGTGATGAAGCTGGTGACGCTGGACCGCGAGGTGCGCGTGGCCAATACCGTCTTCGGTGCGGCCAACCACAACAACAAGGTCACGCTGTCGGGTTCCGGTCAATGGTCGGACTACACCAGCTCGGACCCGATCAGCGCGATCCTGACCAACCTGGACACGCCGATCATGCGCCCCAACGTGGCCATCTTCGGTCGCTCGGTGTGGACCAAGCTGATCCTGCACCCGAAGGTGATCGACTACGTCAACGGCAAG
This sequence comes from Cupriavidus pinatubonensis, assembly GCF_019602855.1. Taxonomy (GTDB): domain Bacteria; phylum Pseudomonadota; class Gammaproteobacteria; order Burkholderiales; family Burkholderiaceae; genus Cupriavidus; species Cupriavidus pinatubonensis. The sequence goes on along the minus strand of NZ_CP080767.1, from coordinate 2,315,535 downwards.
GGCGGCACCTCGGGGGGCGTGACGCGCCAGCAGCTGGCCGATGCGCTCGAGCTCGAGGAGATCCTGGTCGGTAGCGCCTTCGTCAACACGGCGAAAAAGGGTCAGGCCATGTCCCTGCAGCGCTGCTGGGGCAAGCATGCCGCCTTCATCTACCGCGAGATCCCGGCAGAGACCACGCGCTCGACCACCTGGGGCTTTACCGCCCAGCAGGGCGAGCGCATCTCCGATGCCGAGTTCGGCAAGCAGCACGGCGGCCTCGAAGGTGGCTACCAGGTGCGCGCGGGTGAGCGCGTCAACGAGCTGGTGACCGCACCGGATCTGTCCTTCTTCTTCCAGAACGCGATCGCCTAACGGCGCGCCACTGCAACCCTGTCGGCCCGCCGCGTGCGGGCCGTTTTCCTTTTGAGGAGTACGCATGAAAGTCAAAGCGAACTGGCCGGTCGATACCGGCGACAAGGTGTATCCGACCGGCGCTAAGTTCGATGTGTCGGACGACGAAGCCGAGCAGCTCGAACGCTCGGGTGCTGTCGAGATCCTCGACCGCAAGAAAGTCGCCGCCAAGGATAGCGAGAGCGAGTCCGGCGAAGGCGGTGAGGGCGGTGAAGGCGGCGGCACTGAGCCGCAGAGCTGATGCTGGCCGGCGAGGATCTGGACGCCTTTGTCGAGGACTTCGGCGATCCGGTGACGGTGGCCAGCCGCGGCATTGCAAGTCAGCTAGCGGTCATTGAGCAGGGCTGGAAGGACGTCATCAATGGCATCGTACGCGGCCTGTCCTTCACGCTGACGGGGCGGGCTGATGTGTTCGGCCAGCTCGTCGGCACCGACCTGGTGGTGGTCGAGGGCGGATATGCCGCCGGCAACTATCACCCGTTCGGCGCGCCGATGCCGATCGACGATGGCGCCTTCGTGGCGGTGGAACTGAACAAGGTGGCGACATGACGACCCTTCGCGAAACCTACGCGCAGCAGCTCTACGACGCGCTGCGCCAGACGCCTGCGCTGCAGGCCAAGAATGCGCAGTTCTCGCGTTCGCTGTACGCCGCGCTGGACATGCGGAGTACTCGCATCGTGGTGGTGGTCCACCACGGCGCCGACGCACCGGAGGAGCGCGTGGTCGGGATGCTCGATCGTCATAGCGAGGTGCTGCTCACCGTCGTCGTGCGCGATCCGGAACCCGACCAGGTGTCCGAGTCCGTGCTCGAGCTGGTCCAGCCGGTGGTGATGGGCTTCGTCGCCGACGGCCTCATTGACGTCGCCGAGTTGCAAACCGACTCGCCGGCCTACGACAACGCCGGCGGCCTCGTCTCGGCGCGCACCGTCCACTATGACCTGCACTACCGCACCCAGCGCAATAGCCTGAGTGCATGAGAGGAACGACCATGAAAACCCAGAAGGGTCCGCTGGACTCGGCGGAGGTGCTGGCCACCGACCAGTACGCCGGTCAAGCCGGGCGCTACCTGTTCGATCCGGTGACCGGTACTCGGCAACGGATCGACGAAGACGGCAGCCCGCTTGACGCTCCCGAAGCGCCGGCCCAAGCCATCCAGCCCGCTGACGCGGCCGCTGAACAACCTCGCGAGGAATAAATGCCAAAACTCATGCGGAAGCAGATCTTGCTGGCCAAGATCGAAGCGGTGTCCGGTACCGACCCGGTGCCGACCGGCGCCGCCAACGCCATCCTGGTGCGCGCGACCACGCCCCAGCCGCTGGTCGTCGACAACGTCCCGCGCAACCTGATCCGGGCCTATTTCGGCAACAGCGAAAACATCCCGGTCGGCGAGCACAGCGAGATGGATGTCGAGGTCGAGCTCGCGGGCGCTGGTGCCGCCGGCACGGCGCCGGGCTATGGCCCACTGCTGCGCGCGTGCGGCCTGTCGGAAACCGTCACCGCGGCCACCGACGTGAAGTACGCGCCTATCACGGGCAACAATGAGACCGTGACGCTGTACTTCTACCTGGACGGCCTGCTGCACAAGATGATCGGCTGCGTCGGCACGGTGGCCTTCGACATCACGGCGAAGCAGATCCCGTTCATGCGCTTCAAGTTCATCGGCGCGTTCTCGCCGGTGACCGATGGCGCCAACCCGACCGCGGACTACACCAAGTTCATCGCGCCGCGCATCGCGAACAAGACCAACACGGCCACCTGGGCGCTGCACGGCTACACGGGCGCGCTGTCGGCGCTGCAGTTGGATCTCGCTAACGATATCGCCTGGCGCGCGTTGATCGGTAGCGAGTCGTCGGTGCTGACCGATCGCAAGCCGGCCGGCAGCGTCACGCTGGACCTCGGCACGGTCGCGTCGCAGGACTGGTGGACCAAGGTCCGTGGCGCGGTGCTCGACACGCTGTCGATCACGCATGGCCTCACGGCGGGCAACATCGTCAAGATCGACGCGCCCAAGGTGCAGCTGTCCAATCTGCAGTACTCCGATGACAGCGGCATCGCCCAGGTGAGCGCCAATCTGATCCTGGTGCCGAATGCCGGCAATGACGAGTTCCTGCTGACCGTCAAATAAGCGGCCCCGCCGCGCTACCCCAAGGGCCCGCCAATCGTGCGGGCCTTTTTTCTATTCTGAGGAGCTATCCCCATGACGATGAAAATCCGCGCCGCTGGCGGCACGATCAAGGAAAAGGTCAAGGTCGAGCGTCGCAACGATTTCGGCAAGATCGAGACATTCGAGTTCACCGGCATTTTCCGCCGCCTGGACCGGCATGAGCGCTCCGCCCTGTTCAACGCGCACAAGGACTACGTCGATGCGCTGCCTGAGACGATGAACGAGCTGGACAAGGCCAGTGCCGCGGCTGACGACTACGTCAAGCGCTGGATGGTGGGCTTCGAGGACGTGGTCGACGAAGCCGGCAATGCTTTCCAGTTCTCGCCGGAGAACCTACTCGTGCTGATCGCCGATCCGGAAGTGCTCGCCGGCGTACGCCTGGCCATCGACCGCGTTGCAGAGATCAAGGCGCTGCGCACAAAAAACTGATCGAGGCCGCGCGCTACTGGGCCGGCGAGCGCGACGAGTTTGCCGCCGATGACGGCATCGTGCAGCAGCTCGTCGCGTCCGAGGCGCCGGCCGAGGTGATCGCGGCCGCCCGCGCGCAGGCCGGCGAGGCAGTGTTCTACCTGTGGGAGGAAAACCTGCCGGTCTACGAGTTTTTCTGCTCGGTGGCCACGCAATGGGAGAGCACCAGCGCAGGCATGGCCGGCTCGATCCCACGCGGCCTGAACTACGCCTCGGTGGTCGCGCAGATCGCGCTGCAGGTCGACGGCAGGCAGCGTCAGCGCAAGTTGTTCGAGCGGATCCAGCTCATGGAGCGCGCGGCGCTCGAGGTGCTCCACCAGCGGCTGGAGCAGTCGTAAAGAAAAGGCCTGCCCAGCGCAGGCCTTCGCATTTTGAGGGGAGGGGGGAATGGCGGATCTGCCGAAGCTGGTCATGCGCATGGGGTTCTCCATGGGCGACGTGGACCGCGGCCTGGAGGCGGCGGCGCAGAAGCTGTCGGAGTTCGGTCAGGCCGCAGTCGGGGCCATGGGCGGCGCCACCAAGGCGGCGCAGGAAACCGGCAACGCGACGCAGGCCGCCGGTGGGGCCGCTTCGACCGCGGCGGCGCAACTGGCCGAGGCGGAGAGCCGCAAGGCGGCGGCGTTGGCGGCGGCCAGCGGTGCGGTGCGCGAGCAGACGCAGGACATGGCGGGGCTAACGGCCGAGCAGGCCCGACAGATCGCTGCGGGCGCCACCTACCTGAAGACGCTGCGGCAACAGGTCGAAACGCTGGGCATGACGCAGACGCAGATGCTGCGGCACAAGGCGTCGCTGCTGGGCGTCGGCGACGAGGCTGAGCCGATGATCCGCAAGCTCGACGCCGCGCAGAAAGGGCTGCAGCAATCAACCAAGCAGGTCGGCACCAGCGTCGGCCAGACCACGCAGGCCATGCGGATGTTGCCGGCGCAGCTCAGCGACGTGGCCACCCAGCTCGCCGGCGGTCAGAACCCGCTCCTCGTGCTGATGCAGCAGGGCCTGCAGACGCGCGACATGTTCGGCGGCTTCCGTGAGATGTTTGCCGGCATCGCCGCAGCGCTTTCGCCAGCGGTGCTGGGCTTCGGTGCGCTCGCCGCCGCGGCGGGCGTCATGGGCCTGGCGGTCTACCAGGGCCACCAGGAGCAGAAGGCGTTCAACGATACGCTGGCGCTGACCGGCAACTACGCCGGCCTGACGGCGGACGCATTCAGCGCCTCGGCCCAGCGTATTGCAAAGGATGCAGCCACCGGCATCGGGACCGGTCGCGAGGCGCTGCAGGCGCTGATGGCCACCGGCACGCTGACCGGCGCAGCGCTGGATCTGCTCGGGGCGGCCGCGGTGCGCCAGGCGCAGCTCTCCGGCGAAAGCATGGAGAGCATCGCCAAGGACTACGCGTCGATGCCGGACGGCGTCGCGAAGTGGGCGGCCGAGCACAACAAGTCGCTGCACTACATGACCCTGGCGCAGTACGACTACATCAAGGAACTCGAAGACCAGGGCAAGACGCAGGCGGCCGTGCTGGAGAACGCCAAGGCGCTGCACGATCACCTGGCCACCAAGGGCGTGGAGAGCCTGGGCTACCTCGAGCGGGCGTGGCGCGCGGTGGGCCGTGCCATCTCGGGCGCATGGGACTCGGCGAAGTCGTTCGGACGCGATGCGCCGAATGCCGGCGCGGCAGTCATCAATGACCGCCGCAACGAGTTGCTGCGTCGCGCTGGCGCGGCGCGGGGTCGCGGGGATACCGCCCAGGCCAAGGCGCTGGAGGAGCAGGCCGCGCAGGTCGAGGCCTCGATGCAGGCGCTGCAGGTCGAGGAGCGCCGCCTGGCGGAGGAGGCGTCCCGCTTCCAGCAGAAGCAACAGGCCGCCATGAAGGCGTCGGACTTCATCGGCAACCTGGAAGACGGCGCCTCGAAGGCCGCCCGCATGAATAAGGAGCTGCGCGAGTACCGGCAGAACCTGGACGCGATCCGGGCCGTCAACCCGAACGACGAGCGCCTGGACCCGACGCGCGTGTCGCGCATGGAAGCCGATATCCGCAAGAAATACGCGGAGAGCGGGGCGGCGGCCAAGGAAGCGCTCAATGCGCAGATCGCGGTCTATGAGGGCTACCAGCAGACCCTCGAGGAGATCAAGAAGGGCGAGGAGCGGGATCTGGCCAGCCAGCGCAAGCAAGGCCTGATCAGCGAGCGTGACTATCTGGACCAGTCCTATCAGCTGCAGGACAACTACCTGGTCGACCGCCAGGCATTGGTCGAGCTGGAGCTCGAGGCGCTGGGCGGCAAGAAACAGACCGCCGCTTACCAGAAGTACGTCGGCGAGCTGCAGAAGCTGCAGCAGGAGCGGCTCAACAATGAGCAGACGCACGTCAACGCCGTTGCCGAGCTGCAGACGCGTCTGGCCACCGAGTATGCCCACGGCATTGACCAGAATGTCGGCTCGCTGCAGAAGTCGACCGATGCGCTGCGCCTGGAGAACGAAAACTACGGCATGACCAAGGGGCAGCTCGCCTCGGTGACGGCCGAGCGCTACGAGGAGTCGCTCGCGCTGCTCGAGCAGGGGCGGGCACGTGTGGCCATGCTGGACGGCACCAAGGCCGAGCTCGACTACTACGACGAGGCGATCGCAGGCGTGTCGCGCCTGGCGCGGGCCCAGCGCGAGTATGCCGACGCGCTGCAGGGCAACGAGTATCGCGACAGCGTGCGCAAGGCGGCCGAGGAGTCGGTCAAGGACTGGAAGCGTGGCAGCGAGGAAATCAACCGCTCGCTCACGGATTCCTTGCTGCGCGGCTTCGAGAGCGGCAAGGGGTACGCGCGCAACCTGGTCGACACGATGAAAAACATGTTCGGCACGCTGGTGCTGCGTCCGATCATTTCGGCGATCGTCGCGCCGGTCGGTGCCATGTTCAGTGGCGGGGTCCTGGGGGTGCCTGGCACCGCGTACGCGTCGGGCGGCACCAGCCTGCTCGGCGCGGCCAGCAACCTGCAGAGTGCCTACAGCGCCCTGACCGGTGGCGTCGGTGCCACCGTGTTCGGCTCGTCGGCGGCCTATGCCGCGGCGGTGCCGGGGCTGACGTCGTTCGGTGCGGGATCGCAGGCAGCCATGTTGGCGGCGCAGACGGGCGAATTCGGCGCGGCAGGCCTCGCGTCGACCGCGGCCGCAGGCGGCGCCGGCACCGGCACCACGGGCCTGATCGCTGCGATGGGGCCTGCAGGGGCTGCGGCAGGCGGCATCGTGGCCGGCTATGGCCTGGGGTCGATGATCTCCGGCCAGTTCTCGGCGATCGGCAATAACCAGGCCTACGCGACGGGCGGCGGCACGGCGGCCGGCGCTGCCATCGGCACGGCCATCCTGCCCGGTATTGGCACGGCGATCGGCGCAATCATTGGGGGTGTGGCGGGCGGTCTGGTGAACCGTGCGTTTGGCATGGGCCCGAAGCGTTACGGGGATAAGGGCTTCGAGGGGGTGGTGACGGCTGACGGCTTTGATGGCCGGGCCTTCGCCGACTGGTCGCAAAAGGGCGGGTGGTTTCGCTCCAATCGCAGTGGCACGGATTACGCCGCGGTCGACCAGAAGACGCTCGACGGCGTCAACGCGCAATTCGGCGGCATGGTCGGTACCTACCAGGCGCTCAACAAGGCCACCGGCATTAGCGGTGACATGAGCGGCTTCCGGTACACCATGCGCGACGACTGGAGCAGCCCGGAGAACATCGCCAAGTCGTTCGGCAAGCTCTCGGACGCGCTTGGCGATCACCTGGTGCCGGGCATTGAGGGCTTCCGCAAGGAAGGCGAGCAGCTGCTCGACACGGCGACGCGGCTGACGGGCGTCTTCACGGCGACCAATCAGATCGCCATGGTGTTCGGCAAGGACGTGCAGGCGGTGTTCGGCTTTGTGGGCCTGGCCAGCACCGATATGCGTCAGCACCTGATCGATGCCGCGGGCGGCATGGATGCCTTCACCTCGCAGCTGGCCACGTACTACGAGACGTACTACAGCGAGGAGGAGAAGCTGCAGCGCCTGCGCCAGACGCTGTGGGATCAGTTTGCGGCGCTGGGCGTGGCGATGCCGGACAGCAAGGAAGCCTTCCGGGCGATGGTCGAGGGGCTGAATCTCACGACGGATTCCGGCCAGCAGGCCTACACCGCGCTGATGGCGATGGCACCGTCATTCGCCAAGCTGGTCGACGGGCTCGACCAGGCCAAGCAGGCGATGTCGGCCTTCGCGCAGCAGGTGTCGGACTTCCAGCAGTCGCTCATGGGCGGTGACCTGTCGACGCTGACGCCGGAGCAGAAGTATGCCGAGGCCAAGCGCCGCTATGACGAAACCTCGGCCGCGGCCATGTCGGGAGACAGCGCCGCGCAATCGCAGTGGACGCAGATCGCGCAGGCCTTCCTGGAGGCCTCGCGCGGCTACTTCGCCAGCGGTGGCCAGTACGCGGCCGACTTCGCCTCGGTGCAGGGCTTCCGTCCCAACGGCTCGCACGCCGGCGGCCTGGATTACGTGCCGTTCGACGGATACCGGGCCGAGCTGCACCAGGGCGAGCGCGTGCTGACGCGGGCAGAGAACGCCCGCTACAGCGCGCCGATGCCGAACTGGTCGCAGTACGGGCGCGGGGGCAACGCGGCGCTGGCCGAGGAGGTCAAGGCGCTGCGTGCGCAAGTCGCCTCGCTGCAGGACCTGCAGGGGCGGCTCGCGCAGGCCATGGAGCAGAGCGCCCAGTCGCGCCACGACGAGGCGATGGTTGTGCAAACCAAGCAGGTCCGCCTGCAGAAACAACTCGTAGATAAGCAATGACCATTGCGATTGAAGTCAGCGCGTACCGGCTATCGACCGGCCTGGTAGAAACGCTCCGCTTTGCGGATGACGGATTTACCACCAGGCCGAGCGATACGCCGGCCAATGCGTATTTCGAGCCGCGTCTCGATGAGGTGCCGCGGTTGTCACGCACGCTGTTTGACCAGGCCACCACCTACGGCGCGTCGCGGAGCACGCCCGGCGAGATCCTGCTGGACAACGCCGACGGCGGTCTCGACATTCTCCTGACCGACTATGCCTTTGATGGCCGCGCCTTCGTGGTGCGTGTGGGCGACCGTGCGGCGGCGGTATCGACCTGGCCGGTGGTGATGTCGGGCGTGCTGGACGATGTGCACTGCGAGGGCGGCGAGCTGAGCCTGGTGGTGCGCGATCGCCTGGCGGTGCTGGGCAAGGTGCTGCCACGGCCGAAGTACGCCGGCAACAACGTGTTGCCCGATGGCCTGGAGGGCACCAAGGACGATCTCAAAGACGGCTACAAGCCGCGCGTGTACGGCAGCGTGCTCAACGTGCTGGCCAAGTGCGTCAACACCAGCAAGCTGATCTATCAGGTGTCCGACCAGGCCTGCACGGTCAGCGCGGTCTACGACAACGGCGTCGCGCTGGCGCTCGGGGCCGACTACACCAGCTCGGCGGATCTGCTGGCCAACGCGCCGGCGGCCAGCACTGTGCGGCGCTGGGGTGGCCTGTTCCGGCTCGGTTCGACGCCGGCGGGGCAGGTGACGGCGGATGCGGCCACGGGCGAGACGCGCACGGGCGCGTTGCTGCAAGCGGTGGCGCTCGATGCGGGCATCCCCTCGGGCGATATCGTCGCGGCCGACGTGACGGCGCTGAATGCGGCCAACGCGGCGCCGGTGGGGGTGTGGGTCGACGGCGAGGCGAGCGGCCAGTCGGTAATGGATGCCCTGGCCAACGCGATCGGCGCCTGGTACGGCTTCGATCGTCTGAACCGCCTGCGCATGGGGCGCCTCACCGCGCCTAGTGGTACGCCGACGACGCTCTACGCGGACTCAGACATGGCGCTGTCGGTACGCTCGGCGGGCGTGCCGAACTGGCGCGCGGTGGTCCGCTACGCGCGCAACTACACGGTGCAGGACCAGCCGGCCGGCTCGGTCAGCGCGGCGCGGCGTGCCTTCCTTGCGCAGGACCAGCGCCAGTCCGCGAGCGAGCGCACGGCGGTGCAAACGGCCTGGCCTTCGTCGGATGAATTGTCGTTCGATGCGGCGCTGGTGGCCGAGGCCGATGCGTCGGCAGAGGCGAGCCGGCGCGCCGATCTGTACAGCGTGCGCCGCATGCTGGTCGATATCGAGATCCCGCGCACCGAGCTGGGCGCGCTCGATCTCGGCAGCGTGGTGACGATCGAGACCACTCGCTACGGCTTGAGCGGGCGCTTGCTGTGCGTGATCGGCCTCGATGCCGGCGCCGATCGCGGCACGGCCAAACTGACCTTGTGGGGCTAAATGGCAAACGTACTTCTGGCGCACCCCAATGTCGCCGACAGCGGCACCCTGTCCGGCGGCAATTGGCAGGTGGCGCTCAACAATCTGAAGGACCGGCGCCTGTCGCGCGTGGCGCGCAGTGCCACCGCACTCAAGGCGGATACCCAGTTCGTGCTGGATCTCGGCCAGAGCCGGCTGGTGTCGGTGATCGCGGTGGTACGGCACAACCTGTCGACGTCTGCCAAGTGGCGCCTGCGTGTGGCCAATGCGCCCAGCTTCGCGAGTCCGGTCTACGACAACGCCGTGATCTACCCACCGGACGGCAGTGCCTCGCTGCAAATGGATTTCCTCGCGCCGAGCTATCTGGCGTGGGATCCAGACTGGCCGCTGGCCTGGCCGACGCTGTTTCCGCCGGCATCGCTGGAATGGGAGGACGACAACTTCTGGACGGGCTCGATCACCGAGGAGGAGCGCAAGCAATATCCGTCGATGCTCCTGGTGATCCTGCCCAAGCCGACGGCCGGCCGCTACATCAAGATCGAGATCGACGACGAGTCCAACCCGGATGGCTACGTGGAGTTCGGGCGGCTGTTCGTCAGCCGCGCCTGGCAGCCGCTCAATAACGCCAACTGGGGCGCGTCGATCGGCTGGGAGACGGATACCACCACGCAGCGCGCGCTGTCCGGTACGCCGTACTTCGACCGCAAGGACGGGCGGCGCGTGACCCGCTTCGAGCTGGGCTATCTGTCGCGCGACGAGGCGCTCGGGCAGGTGTTTGAGCTGCAGCGGCGCGCCGGCATCGATGGCGAGATCCTGCTGGTGTGGGACAAGGACGATCCCATCAACCTGCTGCGCCAGTCCTACCTCGGGCACCAGCGCCAGCTCAACCCCATCGCCCGCGCCTTTGTCGGCAACCACAGCAACGCTTTTGAGATCGAGGAGCTATGACCAGCGTAACTTTTACCCCAGATGTCGGCGGCGACAACATCACGATCGACGACACCGACAGCGCGACGACGGGACTCGCGAACGGTGGCCACCGCACCCGCTTCATGATCGCGCTGCAGCAGCTCATGAAGCTGGCGCAGTGGATCAAGACCACGGCTGCCACGGTGCTGGGCTACCGCGACGCCGCTGCCACCTCGGCCAGCCAGGCGCAGACGTACGCGGCGGCCGCCCAAGCTGCGGCGGGCATTCCATCTCTGACCGGCAACGCTAACAAGATCCTCGCGGTCAATGCGGGCGCCACGGGGGTGGCTTGGGTGCAGACGCTGCCGTCATTGACCGTCGCGGCGCTGACGTCGACATCGGTGACCGCCACCGGGGCGATCGCCGGGGATACTCTTGCCGCCAAGAGCACCACGCTCACGGACACAGCGCCCAGCACGCGCTACGTGGAGAGCGATCAGAGCGGCGCCGCCGGCGTGTTCATGACGCAGGTCCAGGGCGGCCTCTATTCGTTGGTGCGCAACACCGCGGCAGCACGGGACTACAGTACCTCTGTGGCCGAGCACGTGGTCAACGGCTCGGGCCGCCACCTGTTCGGTGGAGCGGCGGACAACACCGCCGACAAGTTCCAGTTTCTGGGGGATCTGCTGGTGACGGGCAACCTCAAGGCCACGGCAAACGTGACGTGGACCTCGGATGCCCGCGTCAAGCAGGACATCGTCACGATCGAGGGCGCCCTCGGCTTGGTGGAATCGTTGCGCGGCGTGCGGTACACCCGGAGTGATATGTGCGACGGCCGCGCGCACGTGGGCGTGATTGCGCAGGAGGTGCGCGAGGTGCTGCCGGAGGCGGTCATTGAAGGGGCCGATGGCTTGCTGGCGGTCGACTATGGCACGCTGGGACCGGTTCTGATCGAGGCGGTGAAGGCGCTGTCGCAGCGTGTGCGCCAATTGGAAGGGGCGCGCGCATGACCACACCTGCCGCGCCGCCGATCTCGATCCAGAACATCTCCGCGGAGCTGCGGATTGTCGGCTCGGGGCAATTGAACTACGACCATGTCAAGCGCCTGGCGGGTCTCTCGCGACTGGCGACCGGCGTGTCGCTGTCGCAGCTGCTGGGCAAGACGCGACCCTACTGGGCCGGTGTGGATGCCGCAGTGAGCGGCAATAGCATCGGATACAGTGCGTCGTCCCTTGTGGGCGCACTGTTCCCATCGACCGATGTGTACTTCGGCAATGTGCAGATCCGCCAGCTCATGACGACCACATACGGGGGGGCGACGGTACAGACAGGACTGGTCTTTGCCTCGGATCCTGGCTTCCGCAATGACGTCAAAGCCAGGCTGCTCGACGAGGATTTCGGATTTATCCGTGAGGTGACGCTGACCTACTCGGCGAGCACAGGGAACTGGTTTACACCGGAGCTCGCAGTGGGCTCTGCCGCGGCCACGCTATTCACCGGCGCCGGAAGCTTCGAGCTCGACCTGATCAAGCTCTAACCCGCAATCAAAATTCATCGTGCCACCTTCGGGTGGCTTTTTCATTTGGAGGCCTACATGCCTGCAGAAGACAAGTTCAAGTTTCACCAGCAGCAGCTTGGCTCGCCATCGCGAGATTTCGTAGCGGCGACCAAGGACGATAACAACGATCTGCCGCAGGTGTCGCGTGCCATCTATGTGGGCACCGGCGGCGATGTCAATGTCACGCGCGAAGACGGCACCGTGGTGCTGTTCAAGAACGTCGGCTCGGGAACGATCCTGCCGATTCGCTGCTTTCGCATCAAGGCGGCCGGCACGACCGCCAGTGACTTCGTGGTGCTCTGATGCAGCTGGGCATCGGGCTCACAGTGGTCGGGGTGCGTGCGCCGCGCTACGACCCAGACGATCTGGCCAGCGGCACGCTGAGCCTGGATTTCACCGCGGTCAACGATCTCACGCTGTCGCTGGAGTTGGCTGGCGGTTTCTACCGTGGCTGGGTGGATGACCCCGCATGGCCTTACGGCGTAGTGGGCGTTTTCAAGGGGAAGGCATAACCATGCTGGTAAGCAAAAACTTTAGTGACCTGGTCACCCTCACGCGTGCCTCGGCGGCCTGGAGCTTCAGCGCAGGCGGTGTGCTGACGCAGGCGGCGGCCAACGTGCCACGCCTGGACTATGATCCGATTACGCGTGCGGCAAGGGGCTTGCTGATCGAGGAGCAGCGGGTGAACGTGATCCGCAATAACTCGATGGTAGGCGCCGTGGCGGGGGCGCCAGGCACGATGCCGACAAATTGGAATGTCGGCGGATTTGCCGGCTTGACGCGGCAGATTACCGCTGTCGGCGTAGAGGATGGCATTCCGTACTTTGAAGTGCGGATGAGCGGCACGACTGGCGATACCGTTGGTGCGTTCTTCGTGGATCCCACGCCGACCGTGGCCGGCGCTAACGGTCAGGTATGGTCACAGAGCACCTTCTGCGTGCTGGTGGCGGGCTCGCTAAGCGGCATCAGCATCAAGCATGGCTTGTACCAGCACGATGCCGCGCAAGCGTATCTGAGCACTGTGAATGGCCCCAACTTTGTCCCGCCTTCTGGCGGAAAGCTGTCGGCAGCGTGGCGATCAGATGCAATCACGGCGAACAGGCCTGAGACGGCCTACCTGCGCTATGGCCTGGTGGCCAGCTATGCGAATGGCGCAACGGTCGATTTCACCCTCCGCATCGGTGCCCCGCAGTTTGAGCTTGGCACCTTTGCAACGTCGACCATCTTGACTACCGGCGCGCAGGTTACCCGCGCGGTCGACAGCGCGATCATCACCGACTTGAGCAAGATCGGGTTCAATCCGAGCGAAGGTACGGTCGTGATTGGTGGCGAGTGCTACAACGCCAATGCCGTGCAACAGGGGGGGTCTTCGCCGCGCCTGATGGTCCTGTATTCCAGCGCGAATTCCAACGAGAACATGTCGATGTACCGGAGCTCGGCGGGGAATCAGGCGGGCGCATCGATTACCACCGGAGGGGCAGGTTATCCAGTGGTGGGGCCGGTCATCCCGAGCGGCAGCAAATTCAAATTGGCCTTTGCCTATAAGAGCGGAGACAACGCCCTTTGCTTGAATGGGGCCGTAGTCAATACGCTCGGGCAGATGACGCTGCCAAGCGGCATTGATCGCATGTCGATCGGCTCATACGGCGGCTCGTCCGGGTCGTGGAGCGGCTGGCTGACGTCGGTCAACTATATCCCGCAACGGGCCATCAACTCCAAGCTCCAGACTCTGACGACCTGACCAGGAGGTGATGATGTTTCACGACTACTATCTGCGCGGCCCCAATCGCGATGCCGTGCGTGCCGCGTTACTGGCGGCGGGCCTCACAGTTGAGGTGCAGGACGAAGACGGACAGATGATTCGCGTGCCGGCTGACGGCGTCAGCATCACTTCGCCCGGCGAGATCTCCATTGGCGGCGAGTGGGATGCCGAGGGCAACGAGCTCACGCCGCCCACGCCGGTGCCGGGCTGGCATACCAACCTTCGCCTGGTGCGGCCGCTGACCGAGGACGAGCTCACGCACGTCGGCGCATGGATTTTGGAGCCGTCGCCGGAGACACCATATCGGGTGTGGGCATGAGGCTCAGCACGCATCCGCTCGCGGTGATCCTCACGGCGTCGCGGCTCATCCCGGCGCGCTTCGATGGCTACACGGTCGGCCCGGTGGTGCTGGTGCGGCCCGGTACCAGTGAGGCGCTACTCGCGCACGAGCTCACGCACGTGCGGCAGTTCTGGCGTACCGGCGGCCTCTATGGATTGCTGACCTGGCTGAGTCCGCGTTGGCGCCTGCGCTTCGAGCTGGAGGCGTATCGCGCGCAGCTAGCGGTGACCGGGCCGCTGCCAACGCTGCATTTCGCTGCGGTGCTGGCCAGCAACTACGACCTGTCCATCACACAGGAGGAGGCCTACCGCCTGCTGACGGCCTAGCGCGCCACCCTGTCGACACCGGCCACCCTTCGCGGTGGCCTTTTTCATGCCCGCTACATGCGGGCGTTTTCATTTCCGGGGTCATGGACAAGCAAACTTTTCAGAAAGCCGCCGACATCAGTGTCGAGCTGGCGGATCGCTGGTATCCGCCGGTGTCAGCGGCGCTGTTCGAGTTCGGCATCCTTGCGCCGCACCGAGTCGCCGCCTGGATTGGTCAGGTGGGCCACGAATCGAAGGGCTTTACCACGTTGGTGGAGTCCTTCGATTACTCGGTGGAGGCGCTGGTGCCGCAATTCGGCAAGCGCATCACGCCGGCGATCGCTGCGCAGCTCGGTCGCCAGCCTGGCGAGCGCATGGTGCCACTGGAACGCCAGGCGCGTATCGCCGCGATCGTCTATGCCAGTCGCTACGGCAACGGCGAGGCGGCCAGTGGTGATGGGTGGCGGTACAGAGGACGTTCGCTCAAACAGGTCACGTTTCGCGCGAATTACGAGGCCTGCGGCCATGCGCTCGGCGTCGATCTAATCGCGCAGCCGGATCTGCTGGCCACCGACGACACGCTCGCCGCGCGCGCGGCTGCGTGGTTCTGGTACGCCAACGGCTGCAACCAGCTCGCGGATCTGGGTGACATCGAGCAGCTCACGCGGCGCATCAATGGTGGTCTTAATGGCTTGGTCGACCGGCGGCGTCGCTGGGGTATCGCCAAACAGTATCTCAACGTCTGAGGGGGGGATCGATGGTGGAACAGGAATACGGGACCTGGGGGACCTTGATCGGCCTCGGGGTGGTGGCGGCGATCGGCAAGCTGCTGGTGAGCCATGACCCGATCACGCCGCGCGTGGTGCTCGGCCGCGCGCTGCTGGGTGGCGTCACGTCGATGGTGGCGGGCGTGGCGCTGATCCAGTTTCCGGCGCTGCCGCCGCTGGGGCTGTGCGGCATTGCCGCGGTGCTCGGCATCATCGGCTCGCAAGGCCTGGAGGTGTATCTGCGACGTTGGGCTGACCGGCAGGGAGGCGGGCGCCATGGCAAGTCTTAAAGCGCTACTGGCCGAGCTGGCCAGCTACGTCCTGGTCGCGGTGCTGGGGGCCGTGCTCGGCGGTCTCGCGGCCAGCGCCTGGCAGGGCAGTCGCTACCAGGCGCAGTTGGCGGAGCTGCGCGCCGAGCACGCCCAGGCGATCGCCGCGGCCGAGCGCGAGGCGCGGCTGGCCACTGAGCGCTACCGCGAATCCGAACGTAATGCGGGCCTGGCCCGCGACAACATCCTGGCGCAGGCCAGAAAGGAATCCGATGCTGAAAAACAGGTGGTGGTGGCTGAGCTGGCTGCCTTGCGTACTGGTGCTCACCGGCTGTCCCTCCCCGTCCGTGCCAGTGCGCCCGGACCCGGTGCTGTGCCCACGGATGCCACCGCTGCCGGCGGAGCTGGCGCCGCGCGCGCCGAACTTACTGCAGAGGCTGGAGCAGCTCTCTATGCCATCGCCGCCGACGGGAACGCCGGCATCCGCGATGCCAACACCTGTATCGCGCTCTACCACGCCGTCCGCGAGCAATTGAACGCGGCGAGCGAGTAAAGACAGGGCGACCGCTGCCAGTGCCTCCACGCACCGGCGGCGGTCACCGAACCCACTGATTGCAGCAGTGAGCCCAGCCAAGGCCCTGCCACCTTCCTAGGAGGCGGGCGAATCATACCAAAAAGTGAAAGGCTCACCACAATGGCAACACCCATCATCCCGTGGATCGGCGGCAAGCGACGCCTCGCGGACACCCTGTTCTCGCGCTTTCCCGCGCATGAGTGCTACGTCGAAGTCTTCGCCGGCGGCGCGGCGCTCTTCTTCATGCGCCCGCCCGCCAAGGTCGAGGTGATCAACGACATCAACGGCGAGCTGGTCAATCTGTACCGCGTCGTGCAGCACCACCTCGAGGAGTTCGTGCGCCAGTTCAAATGGGCACTCACCAGTCGCCAGGTGTTCGACTGGCTCAAGGCCACGGCGCCGGCAACGCTCACTGATATCCAGCGCGCGGCGCGCTTCTACTACCTGCAGCAGAACTGCTTTGGCGGCAAGGTGGAAGGGCAGACCTTCGGGGTGGCCACCACCGCACCGCCGGGGCTGAACCTGCTGCGCCTTGAGGAGAACCTGTCGGCCGCGCACCTGCGCCTGGCCGGCGCCTTCGTGGAACACCTCGACTGGGCCGCGTGCCTGGCGCGCTATGACCGGCCCCACACGCTGTTCTACCTGGACCCGCCCTACTGGCAAACCGAGGGCTATGGCGTCGACTTCCCGCTGGCCGAATACGAGCGCATGGCGGCACTGATGCGCACGCTCAAGGGCAAGGCCATCGTCAGCCTCAACGATCACCCGGAGATCCGGCGCGTGTTTGCGGGCTTCGAGATGGAATCCCTCTCGATCGACTACACCGTCGGCGGCGGCAAGGGCGTGGCCAGTCGCGAGGTGATCATCTACAGCTGGGATCGGAGTGCCGAGCCGGCCGGCCTGTTCTAGACGGCCGCCATGCCGATCAGCAGTTATCGGCCAAGGCAAGTGACGCGAAAAAACCGCCCGATGTCGGGCGGCTCCTTTCCAGTTAGCGACGGGGGTCGTGCAGCCGGCCCTCGCGTGCCAACGCTAGCCCGGACTCCGCAAAGGTAATGGACTTCTGCAAATTGGCGATCGAGTCATGCGCATCGGCAATCGCGTCGTCTAACCACGTTCGCGTAGCAGGGTCGGCGCTATTGCGCGCTTCCCGTTGTTTCTGCTGGACGAGGGTGTCCAGGTGCTTGCGCGTCTCTTCCACCATCGATTTCTGGATCCCAATCCACCACTCCAGGTGCTCCGCACTTGTTTCGTTTGCCGTCATTGCATTCCTTTGCGTTGATAACCCCTTGGGGCGCTTTCTCTACTTCACCAGCGCGATGACCGAGACGACCAGCGACACGAGCGCGACCAGGACTGCGACCGCACCAATCATCACGTTCGCCGTGGTCGCCATGCGGTTGTAGTAGAACGTCCGCATTACCTCGATCGTCTTGGCAACGTTGTCGTCGCCGTCTGGATACACGCGTCGGTGTTCAGCAAATACCTTCGCCTCGATGGCCTCGTGAACCTCGTTGTTCCATTCGCCCAGCCAGTCCACGAGCGTTCGGACCAATCGTCGTTTCAGCATGTCGGTTTGCTCTGTCTGTTTCTCATATGAGGGGCTAGTGATCCTTGTCCCGCTGTCGCCATGCTTCCACTAGTTCCCCGTCGTCCGGGTACACAGGGGTGTAAAGAACCTTGCCGTGGCTCTTAAGCGTTAAGTCTCTTGCCCGAGTCCTAAGCAATTCATCGCGAACTTCCAAGGCACCTATCATCCCGTAGACATAGAAAACCGGAACGCCGAACCGCCTATAGTGTTGACGCTGACGTTTCTCATGCTCGCCGGATTTGCCTTTTGCGCGCATCGTCTTTATCTCGATGATGCATTTCAGTTGTTCCTCTTCGAAGACTAGGAGATCAAAAAAGCAGCGCTCCCCTGCGGGCAAATTGATGGCGGCTTCTCCGCGTACATCAAAACCGACTTCTAGGAGTTTCACAAAGAGCCATGCTTGTATCTCGAACTCGGTAGTCCGGCGGGGATATTTGACGAGAGGCTGATGCTCTTCGCTGAGGGGGGAGAGCACCGAAACAAATTCGGGTTTAATGGGCAATGTCTCGCTCTCTGTGCGCTTGATCCGACAGCGTAGGTTTTGGCGTAGGTTCTGTTTGAAACCCTTACTGGATAAGGGAAAGGTACTGCTGCATCAACCGTGGCTGCCCATGATACCTAGCTGGACTGGTGTCGGGGCGTGGTCTAGCTAATCGCCCAGCCAGGTGAGAGCCGCAACCGAATTTCCGGTCGCGGCTTTCGTGGGCAAATTACTTGGCAACCGTTAAGCCGCTGAACGTTGCTTTCCCATACTCGGCGACCAAAACCTGCGGCTCGGTTCCCCGCGAAGCAGCTTTTGCGGCGGCATGAGCCGCCTTGTAGACGGAATCGATGTCGGCCATGGAATCAATAATGTAGGTAGCGTCCGGCAGCCAGTAGTGGACGCCGGTCGCTGCGGTGATGTACCTACGGAATCCTCGTTGCTTCATGTAGGAGTGGAGGTTCTCGTAGTCCTGATACGTTCCGTTGTGAATGGTCAATCGCGCGATGTATTGCATTGCGTTCTCCTGCCGCGCAGGGCGGCTCAGTTCGTATGCACGCCTATCGCCAAGTGTCAAATCAGAAAGTTTTATTGGCGTGGGCGCGAGCTGCTGCATAGAATCGAGCCTCGAGAAGTTGGAGGTCCCCGTAGCCAAATACGTTTGGGAGCCACTTCTCCCGAAAGATGGGCGTAGTGAACCCGCGCAAGCTGGGAGATCTTGCTCACTTTCGAGGCTCTGTGCCTGGAGGCCCAATCAGCGATCGCTCGTGGAAAAGTAGAGCGCTGTTTGGGCCTTTGCTTTATTCAGCCCCCGAGGTGGCACTCGGTCGGGGACTGACTTATCTTCTTTTCACACGACTCTCCAGTAGCCACTATATCTAGTGGGGCGCGCTAAGATCTGGAGCAAGTGTAGTGGAAGAAATGGGAATGACCAGTCTTGACAAGCGTGGTTGCGACACCCGGATGACAAGTGCGGCAGCGCCACATTCTTAGAAACCTCGGTACGGCAAGGGATTTTGGCAAGACGTTCGCAAGCGCACATGTGTTGGAAATTTTTTTTATCCGTGTGGCGCGGCTGATAGCTCCAGGCCTTGGTGGGAGTAGAGAGGAATTAGCGCTTAGACCTCTTCGGCGGCACAGCGCCTGGCCGCTTGACCTTGATCCAATCTGTCGAGCGGACTCCAGAACGATACGGGCTTCCGACCCGCTTCCCGACGACGCCTTCTAGCTTTAGGGTGAGCACAGCCTCATAGAGCCAGCCACCGTCCTGGACATCCTGAACATACAAGAACCCGGGTGGGTCACTGGCGAGCAGGTCCCGAAGCGCGGCCTTGCGCCGTTCTAGCGGCAGCGCCCGCACGTCCCGCCCATCGCGAACCAGTAGGTCGAAAACGCAGTAGGCGACCGCATCGTCTCCGGAGCGCCGACCGCGCTGGCGTGCTCGAGCTAGCAACCGTTCGAAGTCACTGCGGCCGATGTCGTCCAGCACGCAAACCTCGCCATCGATGATATGGCCGGCCGGCAAGTCGGCCATTACCGCGACAAGTTCCGGGAACCAGGTGGTCGCATTGGCCCCGTTCCGTGACTTCAATTGCGGCGCACCGCCGGTGGATGCGAGCAGTCGGTAGCCGTCGTATTTGATCTCAAAATGCCAGCCTGATTCATATGGGATGGTCTTGCGTTCGCACAGCAGCATCGGCCGCAGATCAGCTAGCGTAGGCGCCGAGGGCAGCCGGCTGGCCATGGCATTAGCCCGGGATGTCGCGCGGGTCGTTGCCGAACGAATTGCGTTCGCGGATCTTCCCGTCCCGACCGTGAATCAACAGCTCGACCTTCTTTTCCTTGGCCTGCCGCGTGCCGGCGGCAATGGCGTCGGCCTGTGTATCAAATGTCTCGCGACCGTGGCCACCCTCGGTCTCGACGGCCCAGCGGTCGTCAGCCGGAACCACATGGATGTCTTGCCCAGGCATGGTTGTCTCCTTCTTGTACATGCAGCCAGCCTGCTCCAGCTTCGCGTGAACTGGTATAGGGCGCCGTCCGACAGCAATATCCGGTCTCTCAAACGCGCCCGCAGGCGCTCCTACGTCACTCCACCGCAGCCAGCTTCGCCGGCCTCGGCGCTGCAGCCATCTTTTCGGCCGGGTAGAGCTTCATGAATGTGCGGGCTACTTCTGGGTTGCCGCACTGCAGCCAGTCGTCCCATTGCTCGGGCGGCACAAGAACCAGGGATCGCTTTTCGTCGTTCGGTTTGTGCATGCGACCCATGACCGCATGGCCCTCGGCGTTCACGGTCAGCATGGTGAAGGTGTAACTGCCGTCGTACCAGCGCTGCCACAGTCCGGCAATGCCAAAGGCCGGCTCGTCGGCGGGCCGGATCCGGTACCAGACGCACTTCGGGCCGGCTTCGTAGTTGGGCTCATCAAACGATGCCGCAGGGATGAGGCAGTACTGGGTCTGGCGCCACGGGCCTTTGAAGGCGACACGTTCCGCCACGCTCTCGGAACGGGCGTTCATGGTGTCGTAGTCCTTCAGCTTTGGTGGCTGGCCCGTGCGTCGCTCGGTTTCTTCATTGCGCCGCTTGATCTCGAGCTTGGGCACCAGGCCGAACGACCCCATCACGCAGTCCCGCCCGCCGTCGCCATCGTGCAGCACGATCGGGGCGGCATAGTCGCGCCAGGTGTCCGGCTTCCACTCTTCCTCCGGCGGCTCGACTAGGAAGATGTCGCGCAACACCTTGCGCTGGAGGGGGGCGTAGTTGACGCACATGGCCTATCTCCTCGATCGAGCTTGACGTTCGGCGATTCTGGCGTTGCTGGCGCGGCGCATTTCCGCCAGCCGTTCTTCGTGCTCTGGTGGCCGCACTTCGCCGCGCTGGCCGCGGCTCCCTGGTATCAAGCTGCCGTAGTCCGCCTCAAATGCCTCAATGATGCACGGCTCGTTCATCAGGCTTTGAATCCAGCTCTCGTACTCCATGTTTCCCGAGAGCTTGTGCTGGAAGCGTTCGGCATGGTGATGCGAGTGAAGCACGACATTGCGCAGCCTGGCAATCTCCCAAAGCAGGTCCCGCACGTCGGCCGAGCGGTTCCGTGTCCACACATCCCGAAGCTCGTCGCGGGTGAGCGGAGGGTGGCGCGGGCTTACGAAGTCTCCAAGCATGGGGCGCCTCAGGCTGGTGTTACGCGCACCGCGTGCTGCTTATCAATGTCAATTCTTGCCGTGTACCCGAAAGAGCGCAGCCGACGGACGTCCTCGCGCGCCGACGCGGGGATGTCGTTGCGGCAGCCAAGCGCGGTGTTGCTGATGTGGAAAGTGCCGCAGGCGGGGCAGGTGTAGCGAAAGCCGCGTGGAGCGGCTCTCGTGCGTTCGGCCGCGGCCGAGCAGAGAGGGCAGTTGGCGGGTTCCGGGAGCATGGCGGTCTCGTGTCGGTGAACTGTATGCATATACAGTACATGAGGCGCCGAGCCGAACTCGAATGCTTGAGTTTACTGTATGGATATACAGTAAAGTTTAAGGGCCTAGAAAGTCGGGCCCACGCAAAGTGATCCCTGCGAATTCTATGCGACTGTAACTCATGCGTTTGAGTGCTTTTGCCGTGCGCAACTTGTCCTTATTACGCTCCAGTTCGGCTTCGCCGGAGCGCGAAGCCAAAGATTTCTGCGCCGGGCCGCTGGTGGCGCTTCCGCTCGCTCTTGGCCGGCTCGGATTCCCGGTGCAGATTCTTGGCCTTGATCTGGGTGTATCGCTGGAGCTGCTTCCAGTCGCGATGGCCGCTGACTAGCGCTACCTGCTCAATGGAGTAGCCGGCCTCGAAGAGGCGAGATACCCCCTCATGGCGGAGATCGTGGAATCGTAAATCCTCGATCCCTAAATCATTGCAAGCGCGCGGGAAGAGGGTGGAGAACGTCCTCTCGTTGTAGGGGAAGATCAGCTCGCCCTTGCGCGGCTGCCGCTGGACGATCGCCCAGGCATCTCCGAGCAGCGGCACCGTCTGGTCGTTGCCGATCTTCTCCTCCGGGTCTTTGCGGTCCCGGATCAGGATTGTCTTGTCGTCTTCGTGGATGTCATCCCACCGAAGTCGGGTGATCTCTCCGGCCCGCATCGCAGAAGCGATAGCGAATCGGATGATGTCCGGCATCGGCACGCGCTGGCGCGGCTTCTTCTCGAACCAGGCGCAGATAGCGTTGATTTCGGCTTCGGTGGGGCGCCGATCGCGCTTCTTGGATTTCCCGATTAGGCCGAGGTATCGCATGTTCTTGCGTGCCGCGGCAATGGGGCTCGGGGGAAGGGGGAGTTTCCACAGGGAGCGCGCCATTTCGAGCACCCCGTCCAGGTAGGTGAACTCCATGGCGACTGTGACACCGCCGGCTCCCATGGCCTTTCGACGCTTGGCATAGTCCACAACGGACGCTTCACTCAGCCTGGCGAGGGAAGTGTCGCCAATGTGGCGTTTCAGCATCGCCAGTGCCCCGGACTTACTGCGGCCGATGGGCCGCAGCTTGCCCACTTCCTCCTCGTAATCCTCGATCAGCCGCCGAATGGTAAACTCGGCCAGCTTTCTGTCGTCGGCGAACCCACCGCCCCGCAACTGACTTTCCACGTCTTGTGCCCACCGCTCCGCGTGCGACTTCTTTTCGAATGTGCGCGTTACCGGCGGGTGGCCTTTGCGTCGGACTTGGGCGCGCCACTTGTTGCCGACCTTGATGACAGACGCCAATCTTTCTCCCCTGGCTTGTAGCAATTTCGTAGCAATCGTAGCAGAAGCGAGGGTAATTTCTAGGAATTTGCAGTAAGAATCGGTCCAGCCGGTTCGCAATCAAATGACTGATATACAAGGAAAAACCGCTGCTACAAGCCCGCGCAGGGTATCTGTGGCGCCGATGATGGACTGGACCGATCGCCATTGCCGCACCTTCCATCGCCAGCTCAGCCGCCATACCTGGCTGTACACGGAGATGGTGACCACTGGCGCGCTGCTGCATGGAGATGTGCCACGGCACCTGGATTTCAACGCCGCCGAGCACCCGGTGGCGCTGCAACTTGGCGGCAGCGAGCCAGCAGATCTCGCCGTAGCCGCTCGCCTTGGCCAGCAGTGGGGCTATGCGGAAGTCAATCTGAATTGCGGATGCCCGTCCGAGCGCGTACAGCGTGGTGCATTCGGCGCTTGCCTGATGGCCGAACCGCAACTCGTGGCCGACTGCGTGAAAGCCATGCGCGATGCCGTGTCGATTCCCGTTACGGTCAAGCATCGCATCGGCATCGATAAGGTCGAGCATTACGGTTTCGTTCGGGATTTTGTCGGAACCGTGGCGCAGGCAGGCTGCGAAACGTTTATCGTCCATGCACGCAATGCCATCCTGAAGGGGTTGAGCCCGAAGGAAAATCGCGAGATCCCGCCGCTCCGCTATGAAGTTGCCTATCAGTTGAAGCAGGATTTCCCGCAACTGGAGATCCTGATCAACGGCGGCATCGTCAGCTATGACGAAATGGCGAGCCACCTCGAGAATGTCGACGGCGTGATGATCGGCCGGGAGGCTTATCACCAGCCCTATGTGCTGGCGGAGATGGATGGCCGGTTCTACGGCGACGCGGAGGCGCCGGTGCGATCGCGGCTGGACGTGGAGCTAGCCATGCAGCGCTATATCGGCGAACTGGTGGAGCGCGGCGGTTACATGGGCGCCGTCACGCGCCACATGCTGGGCCTCTACCGCGGTGTGGCGGGTGGCCGCGGCTGGCGGCGCGTGCTGTCAGACGCCAAGCGGATGTCGGCGGCCCGCACGCATGCCAATGTGGATGCGCTGTTCGAAGAAGCGCGGTCCCATCTGCATGCTAACGCCCCGCTCGAACCCGAGCATCGCGCAGCCGCATAGGCGATTCGGAGGGGCGGCGCCAGAAAAGTCATCGAATAAATACTCTAATTCCGAATGGTGGATTTATGCATCAGGGCAGGGCGGGTAGCGGGAGCGGCACTTGCGTCGATTCGTCGCCCGGAGACCCGCACCAGGAAAGGGATTCCCCTAATTAGCCGAAGGCAGGCCCTTTCTTACACTGTGCCTGCCCTCGAATACAGGGCTTTCTTCAACTGATTATTCAGCCCGCTTTGCGGGCTGCTTTTTTTTGGGGTTGTGCGACGGCGACTTCGGTTTACCCGAATGGCGCTAGTCCCGATTGCCAGTTACATTGGAACGGCCTTCAGGGCATTTGAGATCGCAAAAGTTAAGAGTCCGCGCTGCGGGCTCTTTTTTTTGGGGCGTCTTTCATGTCGAGCAATGACGCTTTGATAGTACTGTGACGATAAAGTTCCACGCCGTGTGAGCTATTTGCTCGTATGGCTGACGCCGACGTCAATCGTGCCGTAGGTGGTAATGCTCGACCCCGACCCGCCATCTGTTGCGCCACTACCGGCGCAACCTGCCAGCGCCATTGCCAACAGGGCTGCTGCTGCCATGCCAAATACCTTGTTCACTGCCGAACTCCTGAAAGCGACACAGCAACTTTGGCTGTGGCGATGCCAAGGGGTTCCGTACGAATGATCCGGCAGATGCCAAAAAAGACAGGCGGCGCTTTAGTCGGCCGCCTGACGGGAAGGTCGAGGGGGGTCAATTTCCCTCGGAGGAGAGTATCTGTGTGCGACGACAACTGTTGAACCCTGCGTAGGTAGGGGCTGTGCGTAGCATATATGCGGGGAAATCGGATATCGCTTTCCGGCTGGCGTAGCCGTTGGATACCCTGAAAACACAACAGCCGCTTGAGAAAGCGGCTGTTGTGCAAAGATATTCTTGGGGTGGCTGATGGGACTCGAACCCACGACGACAGGAATCACAATCCTTTGAGCAACTTGCTTAAGAATCAATAACTTGCCGTTGTTCGTTGGAATCTGGTACCAGCCGGAAACCCGCATAACTACACGCACAGTTTCAGCATCTTCCAACGTTTTTCGAGGCTTCACCGGGTCGCTTTCACCTTGCGCACGCGCCGCCTGTCGTAGACCTTGGCCACCATCTTTCCGTCCGTGTGGCCCGTGGCGTCAATAATCTTCGCATCCCCTTCGTCCATCCGCTCGGTGACTGCACTCGGGCGCATATCGGCCAGGGCGAATCGCTTGAACGCCACTTCCTTCTTTGCCGCCTCGGCCTCGCAGTAGGTCATCAGGCGCCCCCAGATCGTGTTCCAGCCGCTGCGGCTGTAGCGCTGGCCGGCGGTGTTCCCGAACACGTACATCCCCGCGGTGCGCTGCAGGCTGATCGCTTCGTCGACTGCGGCGCGCAGCTCCGGCGACCAGTGCACCAGCTTCCACCGCTGGGCCTGACCTGCCTTGCGCTTACCGACCGGTACCTGCAGGCCGTCCGGCAGGATGCGCTGGCGCAGCAGCCCGCGCATCTCTTCCGGCCGGCTGACGGTCAAGTAGGCCACCCACGCGCACAGCGCCATGATGTGGTAGCTGCCGCCGCGCTGGCGCGCCACCTCGCGCATGATCGCGATCTCGGCATCGCTGACCACCCGGTCGTTTGGTTTGGTCGGGTTGTATTTGATGCCGCGGCACGGATTCTCTTCCAGATCACCTTGGCGCCGGCCGTATTCGAGCACGGCGGACAGGAGGGCGATTTCCTTGTTCGCTTTGGCTGGCGCTCCCTTCTTTGCCCGATCGGCCAGATACCGGTAGATGTGGACCGGCTTGATGGCGGCAGGGCGCACCTTTCCGAAAACGCTGTTGACCTTTTTTGCCTCTCGCTTGTTCTCGTCGAGCGTGCCTTGCGCCTTCCGTAGCTCGCTGTCGCGGGGCAGGGCATCCTGCCAGTCGAAATAGCGCTCGAACAATTCTTCCGTGGTCCCAGCGCGCACCACGTTGCCGTTCAGCTCGTTAGCGCGGCGGATGGCCTCGTCCTTGATGGCCTTCACAGCTTCCGCATCGCGCGTCGGTGCCGAGAGGCGGAACGCCCAGCGGCCGTCGGCCAGCTTGTAGCCGAAGCTGGTCGTGCGTGCGCCGACCCGTGGATACAGGCGGTAGGGCAGCCCGTCTGGGCGCTTGCGTCGTCCGATCATGATCAGATCGCCGAGAAGTCGGGTTCGGCTTCTTCGACCGTGTCCTGCGCCACGACCGGCGCGAGTCCGCGCATGCGAGCCTCAAAGTAGGCCCGATCCACCTGGGGGAAGCCGCGCAGGTTGGGAATGAACGGCACGCCATTGCGGGCCAGATGCCGCCGCATGCAGGCGTAGCTGTTGCTCGCACAGCCGATGATGTCGGCCAGTTCATCGGCGGTCAGGAATGCGCCCATGTTGCTCTCCCAGTGCTGCCGGGTTGTCATGATGATCCGTTCTACGTTCTGCTGCATTACCAATGTGATGCGTATTTCTGCTTTAGCGATGTGGTAGGTAATTATCGCCTTTGGATAATTCGGGATAAATGCGTCTGAACTCGATCACCCAGACCCACGGGTTCGCCTCCCACGCGCCTGCGCCATTGATTTGCTCCCATAGCTGCGCGTACCACGACCGAGAGAAGTCCTCGTATCCGAACTGACGGGATACCACGTCGATCGACGGATGACTCGGCGGCGCGCCTTCGGCGATTGCGTCAGCCTGGCTACAGTCGTTCAGCCGCTCTACCCGCACGCCGGTTACCTCCAGCAGGATGCGCGATAGCGCGCGTGGCATGTGGATGCTCGGCTTCCAGGTGATGGCATCCGCCGGCGGGACGTTCTCAAAGGCGGCCGGCACGCACGCGGGATAGTCCGCGCGGTAGACGGTCGGACCCGGATCCAGCGCGGCCGGCCGTGCCCACGTCTCACGCACCCACAGGCGGTCACCCGGCCTACCGTAGGGGCAGGCTACGCGCTGGATGCACTCGTGCACCTCGTGGCCGGGGCCGTCGCCATACAGCCATGACAGTTCAGCCACGCCAGGTTCGTCCTCTATGCCGACACTCAGGCTCGGACCGGTAGCCTGGTTCAGCACGCGCCGCGTCTGCGTCTTCCGGCCGTCGAGGATGGCGAGCACCATGGCGCCGGAGAAGAGGATGGGGCGTTCTTTCGTCATGGCAAAATGGGTTTCCGTTCTTTATAGGAGTGAACGTGAGCAGCGTTCCTTGGCACGTTCTTGATGGCAAGTTCGTCTACATGGTCACCACATTCCAGGACAGCGATGGATGGTGGCGCGCTCAGTACGTTTGGCGTATCGGAGCGACTGATGAGGATGCGCATGAGCTGCTGGCCGACAGATTTGGCGGTATGAAGGTGCGCATTACATACAGCCACTTCCCGACCGAAGATGAGGCAATCAGTGCTGTCGAGGCTGAGATCCGGCTGCATGCCGGATTTGGCCGAACACATCAATAGCGCGCTCATGCTTGGGGCTCCAGCACGAGCCCAGGCTGCCGCGTCCGGTCGGCCTGCAGCGCGATGTATTCCGGATTCAGTTCAGCGCCGAGCCATCGACGGCCCAAGCGCTGTGCGACGCTGGCCGTCGTGCCGGAACCCATGAACGGATCGAAGACGATGTCGCCGGGGCGAGATCCCGCCAGGATGCAAGGCTCGACTAGCGCCTCCGGGAAGGTCGCGAAGTGCGCGCCGTCGTACGACTGCGTCGGAATGGTCCAGACGCTGCGGCGGTTTCGCGTTCCGACCACATCCGTCACGGCGGCGCTGTATGACGCGTTCTGCTTCACACGAGGCTTCACGATTGCGTCATAGCCGCGTCCAAAGCCGACACCGGTACCAGGGTAGCGTCCCTTCAGTTCGCGGTGGCCGCCAGGCGACGTGTCCCACCCGCTCGGTGCGGCCTTTGGGTTCACACCAGATCCGCGCGCGTGAGCGCCACCGGTGACGGGCTCTTGCATAGCGTCGAAATCGTAGAAGTACTTCTCGCTCTTGGTGAGCAGGAACAGGTACTCGTGCGCTTTCGTGCAGCGATCGCGCACGCTCTCGGGCATCGGGTTGGGCTTGTGCCAGATGATGTCCTGGCGAAGCCACCAGCCGGCGTCCTGCAGCGCGAAGGCAAGTCGCCACGGCTGGCCCATCAGATCCTTGGACTTCAGGCCCAATTCACGGCCGCGCGTCCCAGTGCCGCTGCCGAAGCGCGGGCTCGCGCCGATCTGCCTGGCGCTGGCCACACTGCGGCCGGTCATATCGCCCATACCTTGAGGCCTGCCCTGTGCGCCCCACGATCCGGCATAGGCATCCCCCATGTTCAGCCATAGCGTGCCGTCGTCGGCGAGCAACTGGCGGCATAGATCGAACACCCCGACCATGTGGGCCAGGAATTCCTGCAGCGAAGGTTCCAGACCTAGCTGGCCGTCGACGCCATAGTCGCGCAGACCCCAATACGGCGGACTCGTGACGATGCACTGCACGCGCACGCCCGAGGCGATCAGATCGCGCACGACGGCGCGGCAGTCACCTTGGTAGCAGTGGTCGAGGATCACGCTGCCTCCCGGATTGCCGAGATGATGTCGCGCGCCACCGGCGGGCAGACAGCGTTGCCCAGAAGATGAACGGCCGTGCGGTGCTGAGGCGGCAGCCGGTAATCCACTGGGAAGCCCATAGCGGCTCGGCATTCCTCGGCGCGCAGCATGCGCATGCGATCGCCGTCGATCACGGCGTAGCGGTCGCGCGTTGTGATCGTGCCGAGCGGTCGACCCAGCGACCGGCCGCCGGCCTCGTTGCCGTAATAGGCGGTCAGGAAGCGATCACCATGCGCGCGCCGCCCATTGGCGATGCGTTGGAGTGTTGCCGCAGCGCGGCCGGGCTTCTCGACAGATGACCAGTTCCCCACGCCGAAGTCGATGATATCCGCTGCGGGCACGTGCTTGCGTTGGGGCAGCTGAAGCATCATCGGGCGCTCACTCTTGCTTAGCACCAGATACAGCCGCTCGCGATGCTGCGGCACGCCGTGATCGGCTGCATCGATGATGTGCGGTGCCACCTGATAGCCCAGCGCCTGCAGCGCAAGTCGCCATGCTGGATACAGAGACCACTGCACGAACTCCGGAACGTTCTCGACAATGCCGAAGGCCGGCCGGTGATACTCCAGCGCGGACACAACTGCCCAGGCTGTCGAGCGGCTGGCGTCGTGCTGCGGATTGTTGGCTGATTTGCCGCGCGCCTTACTGTGGCCCTGGCAGCAGGGCGACGCCAGCAGAATGTCGTGCGCGGGGACTTTCGTCCAGTCGGCTTGATGCAGATCCTGGCAGACGTGCTGCGTATCCGGATGATTTGCAGCGTGTGTCTCCACGGCTACGGGCCAGTGGTTGCCGGCCCATACCACTTTGATTCCCGCCATTTGCGCACCTGTGGAGAAGCCGCCGGCCCCGGCAAACAGGTCGATTGCTTTCATGCTGCGATCCTTGCGGACGTTTCCGCATTCAAATGCAGTACTGGATTCCGACTCGTCGCATGGAAGGCATAGCCGCCGTCGATAGACTGGCTTCCATGGACACGACACACGAACTGCGCGCCGAGATCGCGGCGCTCCACTGCACGCTTCGCAACCTGGCGAAGGCCTGCACGATCAAGGACCGTATCGATGCGCTGGCCGTAGCGATCGACGACTGCTACGACCTGTGCGAGCACATGCCCGAAGCGGAGGCCGACCTGGTCTACCGCGCGATGGCGCGATGTTGCGCCGCTGTGGCGATGATGGATGATGACTGCTGACGCGCTCATGCTAGGATGCCTCCCAAAAATAGGAACGGGAGCATCGCGTGAGTTTTTGGCTGATTGGTTATGTGGCCATCGTTGGCATCGCGATGGCGATTGCCACAGCGCAATCGATCTTTTGTCTCGATGCTTCGGCGTGGGCCTCTTGGGTGCAGGCGATTGGATCCATTGTTGGCATTGGAATCGCAATCTATGTGCCGTGGAGGCAGCAACAGAACCAGATCGTGGAGCGAAGGCGGGCTGATCTTGTTCATCGGCTGTTCATGGCTCGACGTCTCCAGGCGGTAGTCAGTGAGGTCGTCTTGGCCGCAATGCATCTTCATCACGATGTACAGACCTTTGGCGCAGTTGGAGGCCCCCATGGCTTTTCCTTTGACCTGTCGTCGCTGACAGTCCTTTCGGATGCCTCTCGCAGGATCGAGGAGCAAGACCAGGAGTTCGACGCTGGCCCCCTGACGCTGTCTATCCGAACTCAGCTGAAAGAGATGGCGAGAAAAGTGGAAAGCCACCTCGGCCGGTCCAGCCACGCGCTCGACTCTGATTTCATTGCGGAAGCGGTGGGTTGGGTCAATAGGGCGAAGGCGTTCGAGAGCGCTGCAGCTGGCATCGTGGCGAGTGCGGAAACGGCTCTTAGCCGATAGACCGGTTTTCATGATGGATCCTTGATCGTTGCCAGAAACGCAGCCATCGGCCCGAACTTCACCCAGCGGGCGAGCGGCCAGTGTGGTTGCTTCTCTGCGGCGCGCTTGATCTCGCGCGCCAGACGCTCCAGCAGCGCGATCTGCAGCATCATGACGGCGTGCGCCTCGCGGCTGATGGCCAGCGCCTCTTCGGCGGTCGCGAGCTGCCGGCGTAGCTCCGCGTTCTCGCGCTTCAGCGCCGTGGAGTCGCGCGCCAAGTCGGCGATGTCGTCGTTCAGTCGGCGCGCCGCGAGGGCAGCGGAGCTGGGGAACGGCTTGCCCATGGCGTTACGCCGCTTCCTGTAGCGCGGCCGGCTCGTCGAAGTGCAGGCTCATGTGCACTTCCTGCCCAAGCAGCGACAGCAGCTTCGCGGTGGTGGTCTCGTCCGGGTGCGCCTGGACGCGGAAGTTGACGAAAACCGTGCCACCTTCCTGGAAGTCGAAGGCCAGCTTGTTGACCTTCGATTCGTCCAGCACGATGTCGAACTCGGGCTTGACGCCGTTGTGGATCACCAGGCGGTGGTGCTCCCAGTCGCCGGACCACTTCACAACACCGAGGGCCGGGTTCTTCAGGTTCGGCAGGTATCCGGCGTCGGTAACCAGGTCACCCTGCACCGACTCGTCCTTGTGGTAGAAGCTCGCCTTCAGCGTCGGCGAGAACAGCGACAGCACGTCGTTGGACAGGCGCGCCTGCAGCTTCAGGTCTACGCCTAAGACATGGTCGTCGCCGTGCTTCTCATTGCGCGTGTTGATGTGGAGGATCTTGACCAGTTCGGTGTCGAGTTCGAGCATGGGTGTGGCTCCGTGGTGATTGACTGGGCTCAGGCCGCGCGGGCCGACATGACGGCATCGGGATAGGCCTCGACGCCGGGCAAACGCATGGCATCCTTCTGCGCCTTAGCCAGTTGATTCAGGGCGGACTGGTTGACGTCCAGCAGGTG
This sequence comes from Cupriavidus pinatubonensis, assembly GCF_019602855.1. Classification (GTDB taxonomy): domain Bacteria; phylum Pseudomonadota; class Gammaproteobacteria; order Burkholderiales; family Burkholderiaceae; genus Cupriavidus; species Cupriavidus pinatubonensis. Next base: position 2,284,440 of record NZ_CP080767.1, on the reverse strand, counting down.
CTGGTGCTCCGGGTGTTCGGCCACGAAGCGGATCAGCGCCATCTTGTCGGTCAGGCGCGCCTTCCAGTTCTGGCGCGTGGACAGGCCGGCCACCTTCGGCGCAGAGGTCGCAACCGGCGCCGGCGCGGCGGTGACCAGCTCGGCGGACAGCTCCAGGGAGCGTGCTTCGTTCGCGCCAGCCTCCGCGGTGGCGATCGCCTGCTGCTCGAGTTCTGCGGCTTTCTTGGCATTGCCTGAGGCGGCGGCAGCATTGGCTTCGGCGGCAATGCGTTCGGCTTCCTCCGCGGCTGCCTTCTCCACGGCGCGGGCCTCTGCCTCGATGCGCTCGCGTTCCTCACGAGCCTTGCGCTCAGCTTCACGGCGCGCCTCGTCGGCCTTGCGCTGCTGCTCGCGGTCGTAGGTCAACATCGCCCCCTTCAGGGTCGATTCGGCCTGTTCGAGGTAGGTCTTCGGTGCGCGGAACAGGTCGTTGACTGCCTTGACCGCCTGGTTGAGCGGCCCGGTGATGGCGGTACGCTTTTCCTCAACATCCTTTGCGAGCAGCTTCACCGCGCGGAGGTCTTCGGCAGCCAGCTCGTACATCGTCGGACTGTCGATCGCGTAGCCTTGCGCCGCCGTGAGCATGCGTTGCGCTTTGGTGCCAAGCACGACGGCGTCGCTAGCGTCATAGGCCACGGAGCCTTGGGTATTGGTGGTATCGGACATGGTCTCGTTCTCCGGTGCCGTGCTCAGGCGGCGTGCTTGTTGCGGAAGTTGTGGAGGGTCAGGCAAGAGAGAAAGACTGCCCAGTCGTCGGGATCCTTCATCTCGTGTATGCGGTAGGTGCCATCGGCGCGCAGCTCGATCGTGTGACGGCCCTCGATGCGCTTGCCGCTTTCCTTTTCCTCGGCGTTCTTGTAGGCGGCGGTCTGCGGGCCGTAGCTCGGGTACATTGCACCCGTCTTGAGGTCCCACATGCAGCGCCGGCCGTCGAACTTCACTAGGCGGTCGTACGTGCCGCAGTAGCGGTGCGAGGGGTGATAGACGCGCTTCTCCATGCCTAGGATTTCCAGCGGCGTCTCACGGCGCAGGCGGATCCAGGCGTCCAGGTAGGGCCGCACCACGTCGGCCACGGTGTCCTCGTCCAAGTCGCCGGAGTCGTACAGTTCGGTCGCCTTGTGGACAGCGGTGCCGAGCTGGCGCTTGTACGCCAGTGTCTCGGCCGGGATGAACGACAGGTCGTTCAGCGGCGCGAGGATCTGCGTCACACTCGGCACGACCACACCGCCCACGGTGTACGTATGCGTGGCCTCGTCGAAGAGCAATTCAGACATCAGCCGTTCTCCCTGATGTAGTCCTGCAGCGCCACGAAGGCGTCGCGAGTCAGGCCGTCAAGCGTGTCGGGCGTGGACAAGCCAAGCGCGTCGAGCGCTTCCTGCACCGGGATCTCGGCGGCATTCAACTTGTTGCGCACCCACTGCTTCTCGCCATCGGTAGCCAGGTCGTTCGCCTCGACATCCTCGACTGCCTGGGATTGCTGCGCGCGGCGGCCCGGCTGCTCGGCGGCAGTGACTCGCTCGACCGGCTCGGCCTGCTGCTGCGCGCGCGCCGGCTGCTGCAGCGTCGTGGCTTCCTGCTGCTCAATCTGCTTCGCCTTGGGCTTTGCCTGCGGCATGGCGACGACCTGGCCGGTAGCCGGGCGCGCCATGTCGGCGGCGCCCATGTCACGCTCGACGATGCGATCTGCTTCGTCCTCGTCGTAGATGCCAGCGAACCCGAATGCGATACGCGCACCCTGGATCAGCACCTTGTGGCGCAGCATGCGCTTCGTGTGGCTCTGCCACGGGCCGTTGACCTTGTTCTCGCCGCGCGGACCTTGATACGTCTCGTCGAGATACTCCCGCACGATGGTTGGCCGGTCGCGGTCCTTGCGGTAGATCAGGATCTCGCACCAGACGGGGCATGCCTTGCCGGCCGCTGGCGTATCCATTTCCTCGGAATACCGGAACTCCAGGCCGTTGAATGCCGGATGCTCATTGATGATCCGGGCCCAACCGTCGACGCTGACCACCGGCACGATCGCGCCTTTGTCTTCGTAGGCGAAGATCTCCTTCGTGAACGGATTGAGCTTGTACTGGTCGGCCACGATCAGCAGCGCGGCCATCTGCTCGTCGGTGATGTCGCGGTTGTTCCTCTGGCGGAATGCTGTTGCCTTCAACGTGGCCAGAAGCTTGTTCGGATCGATGTTGTAGCGGCCGGCGAACTTCGCGACCAGACTTTGGTTCGGGGCCGGGCGCTCGGCAACGGCAGTGGACATGACGTGGTTCTCCAGGTGATTGGGCAGGGTCAGGCAGCCGGCTTGGCCTCGACCTTCGTGTACGGGTACTTCTTGTCGTAGGGCTTGATATGCTGCTTGAAATGGCTGCCGATCGAGTCGGCCCTGCTGAACGCAGCGAAGTCCTCGGCGCTGAAGTCGCGGTAGTGGTAGAGCGAGCTCGGGCCGTTGGTCTTGTAGTCGCGGAAGCGGATCGCGAGGGTGTTGCTCTCGGCGTCGTGGCCGATGCTGTGGATCTGCGACGACTGCACTTCCTGCATGTCGATTGCGGGCGTGGTGGGTTCCATGGTGGTCTCCAGGTGCGAAGGGTCAGAACAGGGCGCCGGCTCGAATGGCGACGGTCAGGTACCAGATGCAGCCGACGGCCAGGCCGAAGCCGATGGCAGCCGCGACGAGTTGCGCCAGCGACGGCGCACGCGCGGCACGCAGTAGGGCGTTGGATGCGGGGTCGTAGTGCACGTCAGCCTCCGATGTAGGCCACGATCTCGTGCGCGGCGGCGATCACCGCGAACATGCCGAGCACGTAGTAGAGGACCGCGCGGTTGCGGGCTTGGACTTCGCGCAGGCTGGCTTGCTTGTCCATCACGCCACCCTCCGCAGAAGCCGATCAACTGCCGCCTGCTTTGCCAGCGCATTGCCCAGCAGCATCTCGGCGTACAGCAGCACCTCGGTCTTGTTGATCGAGCCCCAGGCGATGCGCTTATCGGCGGCGGTGATGTAGTTGCGCAGTAGGGTCGGCGCGGCCGGGCCGGCGGCCATCTGGTCGAGGAACGCGCGCTCGGCGGTCGTGCCGTAGGAGAGTTCTGCGGTAGTCACGCTGCGTACCTCCGGCCTTCCGTGAGCGATTCCACGGCTTGCTCCTGCAGCTGCACGATGAAGGCCAGGGCGAGCATGTCCAGCATGTCGGCGCTCTCACTGCCGTCGTCATTTACCAGGCGGACGTCGGTCGCGGTGAAGGCGGGCGTGCGGCCGATGGCCGGGGTGGTGAATTCGCCGGTGATCGACCAGAACAGGCCGGCGACATGCACGACGGTGCGCGTTTCGTCTGTGCGCGCCGGGCCGCGGAAAATCCGGGCGTAGGTGGCGGGGCTGGGCATTGCTGGACTCCATCAAGTGCGTTGATGGAGTGCATGTTACCAATCGGGTAACAGCAAAGCAAACCAAAAAGGTAACAGCGCCGATTGATTGTTTTTACCTATCCGGTAACAGCCATAGGCAAAATATAAGCCCGTGGCTTACGGGCTTATGACGCGGTGTCTCAGGGAATCAATCCGGCCGCCAAGCGGATCGCTTTACGATGCCAGCGACGAAGTGCATGCGTTCCACCTGCTCGTGGGGGATTCGGAGCATGCCGTGCTTCTCGTTCACGGATGAGAGATGGACGATGCCATCACGAACGTACGCCAGCTCTTTGACCATGACGCGGCCATCCTGCGATTTCACTAGGACTTCGTCGCCGTTCTGGATCTGCGTGTTTGGCTCAACCACCACAAATTCATTGTGCTTAACGCGCGGTCGCATGGATTCGCCATTGCAGCGAAGCGCGTAAGCATCCGGATCTCGCGTCGGGAAGTACACATAGCCGTCGCCGTGGCCTACGGGGTATTCGACGTCCACAAAGTGTCCGTTGTCTCCTAACTGCGCCATGCCTTGTACGGGAATGCGTCTAAATGCGTCCTGCGGAATCGGGAAGGTGTCGAAGGGCAGAGTGGGTTCATCCAACTCTGGTTCAACGGCACCACTTAGCTTTTGATCACCAGCGCCATTGAGCAGCCATTTGGGGCTGTAGCCGTAGGCCTCCTGGAGCTTCACGGCATGGTGAAGCCCCATTTTTGGCGCTTCAGGCTCCAACCAGGCGCGGACTACAGCCGGCTCGACCCCAAGCAGCTGTGCTAGGTCCCGAACGTCGAGGTGCTGTTCGGCCATAACCAAGGCAATGCGGTCACTCGGCCGTTTGTCCAACTCCGCGTCCGCTGGAACAGCAGGGATGAAGTCAGCGACGTGTGAAGAGGCGAGGCGGATTTCCTCGGCGAGGCGCGGGCTGAAGGCATCCACTGAAACCCCCAGGCCGTTGGCAAAAGCGCTGGCCGCCTTGATGTTCAAGGCCCGGCGGCCGTTCAGGTACTGCCAGACCATTCCTTGGCTGCCGATCTCAAATCGCCGGCCGAATTCTTCCTGGCTGTACCTGGTCTTCGTCTCAAACATCTCTCTCAGGCGTGCGGCATCCTCTATCTGCCACGGTTCGAGTCCTCGTGCGAGCGAGAGGGCCGCCTTTGGAGGGACTAGCGAGGTGCCCTCATCCATCCAGAACTCAGGATATCCGAAGGTTTCTTCGATCTTGCGGGCGGTGCGGTCGCCAATGTCCTTCGCGCCGCTGACATAGCGGTTCACTAACGAAGGGGAGGAGTAGCCGAGCGCTTCCGCAGCGCGGGACTGGTTGCCCTCGCACTTCTCCTCGATCGCCATCGCCAGCTTTTCGCGGCGGATTTCTTTGATTGACTTCATGCGCGTGATTGAACCCGGAGTAACCCAAAAGGTAAATAAACCGAAGTGGTAACAAATCCTCCTTGAGCTATGACCAAAACGGTCATAGAATCGCGCCATGGACACAAACACCTGCGCCCGAGACTTCAAAGCCTTCTACCGATCACTCCCGGTGGAGCGCAGAGCGGCGTTCGCATCGGCGGCGAACACGACCACCGTCTACATCGAGACGCACCTCGTCTACGCGCGCAAGGTACCGCGCAAAGCAAGCATGGACGCTCTCTGGCGGGCCTGCGCCGACTTTGGCGCTCCGTTTTCACGGGAAGAGTTGCTGGCCTTCTTCTACGCCAAAGCGGCTTGAAGGCATCACCTCGAAAGGGGTGATGCCATTTTTTACGGGCAGGGACCGTCAACGCAAATCAACCTGCCTCAACCATTCGCAAAGGGTCAGCGAAATGCAACGCGAAATGCCTTTCTTCGGTGAAGCCAGGGCCATGCAGCACGCGCCGATGGATCTGATCAAACGGTGTCGCCATGGGCTCGATGCCATCCGTCTCTGCATTCAGCTGAGCGGCCATTCCCATGACTTCATCCGCGAGGCCCTGAGCATCGACAAGGGTCATTTCAGCCGAATCATGCAGGGCAAGGCCTGGTTCCCGGACACGAAGCGCATTGACCTGATGGCGATCTGCGGCAACCGCGCGCCGGCCCAGTACGACGCGCTGATGACTGGTTGCGAACTGATCGAGCTGTCGAAGGATGCGCGTATTCGCGAACTCGAGGAGCAGCTCGCCAGCTTGAGGGCAGCGGCATGAATGCGGAACAGAAGCAAATCACCCAGCGCGCCTGGGTCAATGAACTCCTGCATAGGATGACTTTGGCCAACACGGTCGAGGTCCGCATGCAGCTGTGCGCCGAAACCAAACAGGCGATCGCCGAGCTGCTGGCCAGCCAGGTGAGCCGCGCGGAGCAGTGAGGTAGCAGTAATGGCTGGAGACTGGATCAAGATGCGGACGGACCTCTTCACACATCCCAAGGTATTCAAGATTGCTGAGGCTCTGGGAAAGGATGAGATGTTTGCCGTCGGTGCGCTGTTTGCTTTCTGGTCGTGGATCGACCGTCATTCTGTAGACGGTCGTGTAGACGGTGCAACGTCGCAGCTTGTAGACCGTGCAACGCGTGTAGACGGTCTCGCTGCAGCTCTTACTTCCGTTGGATGGCTGAGCGTTGATGAAGGCGGAATTTGCATTCCTGAATTCGGCGAGCACAACGGCGATTCAGCAAAAGAAAGAAGCCTTAAGAATCAACGACAAGCAAGATGGCGGGAGAGAAAAGCAGACGGTCTTGTAGGCAGTGAGGCATCTACTGCATCGTCTACACGTGCGTCTACATCAGCGTCTACCAGAGAAGAGAAGAGAAGAGAAGAGTTATCTACTACTTCTAACGAAGTAGTTGTCGACAGCGACACAGCTGCCGACCTCTTCGTGGTCGAGGGCGGAGGCAAACCAGCCTCTCGCCCTGCCTGCCCGCATCAGGAAATCATCGCGCTGTACCACGAGCTGCTGCCCATGTGCTCGGCCATCCGCGAATGGAGCGGCACGCGGCAGGTGAACCTGCGCACACGTTGGAACGAGGACAAGAAGCGTCAGGACCTTGGCTACTGGCGGAAGCTTTTCACCTACATCGGCCAGTCCGAGTTCCTGACCGGCCGCGCTCGCACGCCTGAAGGTCGGAAGCCGTTCATTGCCAGCCTCGACTGGATTGTGAAGGCCGAGAACTTCACGAAGATCCGCGAGGGTCGGTACCACAACGAGGAGGCCGCAGCATGAACGCGCCCGACGATTTCCCGCAGGCCCGCGCGCTGTTCAGCCTCGAAGCCGAGCAGGCTGTGCTGGGTGGCCTGCTGCTCGACAACAACGCAGTGGACCGCATAAACGGCCTGGACGCCGCGCACTTCTACCGCGACGACCACCGGCTGGTGTTCTCGCAGATCGTGCAGTTGATCGTCGCCAACCGGCCGGCCGACGTCGTGACCGTGTTCGAGATGCTGCAATCGCAGGGCAGGGCCGAGCGCATCGGCGGCCTGGGCTATCTGACCGAACTCGCGCACCGTACCCCCAGCGCCGCGAACATTGCGCGCTATGCCGAGATCGTGCGCGACCGCGCCATGCTCCGCGAGACAGCCGCCGCCGCACGCAAGGTGCTCGAGATGGTCGAGACGCCGAGCCCGATGAAGGGCGCCGAGATCCTGGATCGTGCTCAGGCGCTGCTGGGTGGCCTGGCGCAGGTGGGCGTGCGCCGCGAGCCGAAATTCCTGGCCGAGCTGATGACCGAGTTCGTCGAGGGCGTCGACCAGCGGTACCACGGCACCGTGGAGACGGCCATCCCGACCGGTATCGATTCGCTCGACCGCGCGCTCAACGGTGGACTGCGCCGCGGCAACCTGGTGATCGTGGCCGGCCGCCCGTCTATGGGAAAGACCGCGCTGACCACGGAGATCGGCCTCAACCAATCGACCGATTACAGCGTGCTGCTGCTGTCGATGGAAATGTCGGATCAGGAGATCGTCGCGCGCGCGGCGGCCAGCCGCGGAACCATTCGCCTGTCGTCGCTGCTGAACCGCATGGAGGAATCCGACTGGCCGCGCCTGACGTACGCGGTGCAGGCCTGCGCCGACCTGAACTTCGCCGTGGACGACTCGCCGGCTCTGACGCTGCTCGAGGTGCGCATGAAGGCGAAGGCGCACCAGCGCAAGCACGGGCTGGACGTATTGATCGTCGACTACCTCGGCCTGATGACTGGCGGCGAGGAAAAGATGCGCACGCAGCAGATCGGGGCCTACTCGCGTGGCCTGAAGGCGCTGGCCAAGGAACTGAACATCCCGGTGATAGCGCTGGCGCAGCTCAGCCGCAAGAACGAGGACCGGCCGGACAAGAAGCCGATCCTCTCCGACCTGCGCGACTCTGGCGACATCGAGCAGGACGCGGACGTCGTGATGTTCGTGCACCGACCGGAGATGTACGACCCGAACAACACCGACCTGAAGGGCTACGCCGAGGTGCTGATCCGCAAGCAGCGCAACGGAGCGCTTGGCGACGTGCCGCTGCTGTACCGCGGCGCGGTGACGAAGTTCGACGAGTGGACGGGCCCGCTGCCGATGCTGTCTGGCGGCCCGGCCGTGCGCAAGCGCGGCATTGCCGCAGAGCTCTGATTTGAAACGAAATCCATACGCAGCATCAGGTACGACATGACGAAAATCGTTCTGACCCTACCGTATCCCGTTAGCGCGAACCGCTACTGGCGCACGTACATGCCGAAGGGATTCAAGGCGCCAGTCACCACGCTGAGCCCGGAGGCCAAGGCCTACAAGCAGGAGGTGGGCTGGCTGGCGCGCGCTGCAGGCATCCATTCGCCGCTGGCGGGGCGCGTAGCCGTTGCCTACACGCTGTTCCCGAACCGCCCGCTGGACTGGCAGAAGCGCATGCGCCGCGACGGCGCGCTCTGGGATGACACGGTCCAGTGCATCGACCTGGACAACGCTCAGAAGGTGCTGATGGACGCGCTCAAGGGCATCGTGTTCGAGGACGACCGGTGGGTGCGGCGCATTACCGCCGAGCGGGCCGAGCCGGACGGGGAAGGGCGCCTGGTGGTCACGGTGACTGCGATCGAGCACGAGATTGTGCAGGCCGGCCTGTTCGCGGAGGCATGACATGGCCGCCCGCTGGACACCCGAAGAGGAACAGAAGCTGCGCGAGCTTGTGGCCACCGGCCAGTCGTACCGCGTCATTGGCGCGCACCTCGGCCGCAGTGGCGACACCGTGTTCCACAAGGCCAAGGCCATGGGGTTGGGCTCAAAGCCGCTGACCACCGAGCGCTCGCCGACGTGGATCGCCATTCATCGCATCTGCGCCGACGGCGTGCCGCGCTCGGTGCACGAGCTGGCCGAGGCTACCGGCGCCGCGCGGCACACGATCGACTGCCTGTTCTACGACCGGAAGAAGGCCAAGCAGGCGCATGTCGCGCGCTGGCAGACGGGGCACGGCGCGCCCGTGCCGTTGTGGCTGCCGATGCCCGGCAAGAGCGCCCGCCGTCCGCGCCCGATGACGCTGGCCGAGACGTCCAAGCGCTTCCGCAATCGGCTGCGCGAGAACGACCCGATCGCGTATCGCGTGTACCTGGCGCGCAACGCCGCGCGCGCTGCACTGAAGACGGGGAAGGTCAAGCGCCAGCACGCCGTGGTGTGCGCGCTGTTCGGCATGGGAGCGAAGGCATGACCGACGCTGACCTGTGCCTCGCGATGTTTTTGATCTGGTTAGCTGTGGCGTTCGGCTGGCCGCTTTGGAGGATCTGGAAATGAAGACGACCTGGAACGGCTACTGCTGCTATTGCGGAGCGCTTGGCCACCGCGCGGACAACTGCCGCTGGAATCGCGGCGTGCGGCTGGCGAGGCTGGCATGACCCACGGACGCTGCTACAAGTGCCGCTGCGAGGTGCAGGTATTCGGCTCGCGCTGGTGCGAGGACTGCTACTACCCGGGCATCGCCGAGACGTACCAGCGGTACCGCGATCTCATCGAGGAAGGGCATTCGCGCTACCAGGCGAAGGTGATGTCGGGCTGGGGTGATCCGGACGAGGCGAGGGAGGACTGACCGTGGCCGCACTTTACAAGGAATTCACGTTGAAGAGCCCCGGCATCTGGCCCTTCATCGTCTCGTTCATCAAGGCCAATGCCGCGGCGTGCGCGGATAAAGGCGCACCGCTGCGCATCATCGTGACCGCCGAAGAGCGCAGGCGGACCAACGAGTCCAACCGCTACTACTGGGGCGTGGTGCTGCGCGACGTCAGCGAGCAGGCCTGGGTGCAAGGGCGCCAGTTCGACAAGGACACGTGGCACACGTTCTTCGCCGACCTCTACGGCGTGAAGATAGAGCGCACGCTGCCGGACGGGCGGATCCACCTGACGCGCAAGTCGACTTCCGACATGACAGCGGGGGAGTTCAGCGAATTCCTGACCAAAGTGCAGGCGCATGCGGCGAACGAGTTCGGCGTGACGTTCGACGGGGTGCACACGTGACCCTGCCGGCCTACATGTTCCGCGACCCGGCGGTGGTCTACGAGGAGACCGAGGCCCGAAGCTGCAAGGGCTGTGTCCACGAACGCACGGCGCGGCTGATGGGCACCACGCACACGGTCTGCACCAAGCTCCTGCCGGGCGGGAAGCGGCGCCCACACGGCCGGCGCTGCCAAAGTTTCAATGACGGGGAGAAGTGATGGAAAAACCGATGTTCGCAGACGTCTCGCACGCGTTGCACGTGTCCTACCTGGTGCTGTCGCTCCCGCCGCGGCAGAAGGCGCCGTTCCGGAACATGCTGATACAGCTGCTGGAAGCGATCGATGAGCCGACGGCAGCGCAGGAGAAGTGGCTGGCGGAACTGCGCGGGCCAGCCGGGGAGTTCGACCCGGACCGTCTGACCATGGACGAATACCGGGCGCAGTACGCGATGATCACGGACGCGGCCAAGACGCGGCTGCCGAGCCCGGAATACGCGGCGGTGCTGGCGCGCTACGGCCACGGGAAGGAGAAGCTGGCCGGCTGCAAGCGCCTGGCGTTGTTCGCGCGCCGGTCGTGCGGGATCACCGCCGGCACGCTGCTGCTGGACCTGACGGCGCGGCACTACCTGCCGAAGCAGCTGCGCAAGGATCTGACGTTTCGGGCGCTGGCCGACAAGCACAAAGCCGATCAGACGCGGGTGTTCCGGGCGGCGAAGTGGATGGAGGCGAATTTTAGGTCGCTGGAGAGGCTGGCGTTGGAGCGGCTGGAACCGTCCTTCGTGGCTCATGGCCTGGTGCCGGACCGTACAGCGTGCGACTCGGCGGAATCTGTTGCTGCGTAAGGGATAGCGGTTAGAAACATCTTGCGTTTTTGAAACAAGCGATGTAGATTTCACCCAGACTCGCAGCAGTAGCGTCCGAAGCCCCCACATTTGGGGGCTTTTTCATTCCGCAGACTTCCGGCAAGCTAGTGCCCCCTTAGCTAACCGAGGTAAGAATGTTCCCCAGCCAGATGACAGGCGTGAATGCCAAACGCGGCGCTGAAGTCGACAGGATTGGCGATTCCATCGTCGCCGCTCTGATCAACGGCAACGAGTTTCCAAGCGTGCGTTTCGAGAAATCGGATGACAAGGGGCACGCCGTTACTGCCGTGGTACACCACGAGCGTCTTCTTGGTTCGCTTGAGCATGTGTTCTATAGCGCGAACGGCAGCGAAGTACTCCGCGGCGCTCTCATGTTTCGGCGCATGGTGAATGGGAAGCTCGAGCAGGTTCCTTTGGCGGTTATCTACTTTGATTACCTCGGCAATGTCGGTACTGCTGTCAACAACTTCACAATTGTCTGCTCGCCAGAGACTGGCCAGGGCGAAGACGTACGGGGTTGGGTAGCAATGATGCTGCTTGAGATCGTGCAAAAGTCACTGAGGCGCTTGCCCTGATAACGGATGTAACCCGAAAGCCCGCCCAGTTAGTGCTGCGCGGGCTTTTTGTTTTGGTGCTGTGCCGTTACCTCGCTGGCTACTTTAGCCCCGTCGTGACCAAGGCCTCTGAAACCCTGACCTGGCCTTGTCCGGTCGGGTAGTAACCAAAGTAGGTGAGACTCATACGGGCGATTTTGTCGCATTGTGTCCCTCGCACTACTGAAGAGAACACCATCCCACGCTTGGGATCGACATATTTCATTGGGAGCTCGCGCAGTTCACCGACAACTTCGTTCCTGGCATCCCGCATCACTACCTGAAAGCTGACGCCGTCCCACGCGGCGTTTGCCATTCGGTTGACGATCATGACAGTGACGGGGCAGTCCGAAGATGATGTTGCTGGCTTCTTCACGATTTCCAGGTGAGCAACGGGCGTTTGGGGCTTCTCAACCGGTAGCCCTGCCGTGGACGGGTAATGGGTACGTGCGCATCCAACCAGGGTTGCGGTAAGGCATAACGCTCCAACTGCGGTCATCAGGCGTCTGTTTCGCATGCATTCCTCCAAAATGCGCCGTTCTTGTCTTTGCACTCTCTTTTGAGGGTAGTTTCGGACATTACGTGCGCGCAATCGGCTGTATGGCCATGTGTGTCAACCAATTGGCTGAGATTTATCCCCGGCCGGCGGTGGGGTAAAACACCGGCAGCCGCCGACGTAACGTAAGCCAGTCTCCTCCCCGTTAGGCAGCGGGTACTCCATGGCGACGGGCGGCGGCATTTCCATTTCACAGGCATACCACCATGGGACGTCCATCCAAGCTGACCGACGCCCAATGGGAGCAGGTCGGCAAACGCCTGCTGGCAGGCGAATCCACGTCAGCGCTGGCCCGCGAGTTCGGCGTCAGTAAGACCGCCATATCGGTCCGGTTTTCTAAGCGTAACGAAACGATCAAAACCGTTGCGAATCAGATAGTTGAGACGGAACGCGCTCTTTCGAAACTCAATGTTTCGGAACAAATGGCCGCCCGGTCGCTGGCTGATTCGCTCAAAGACATCTCGGAACACCTGGCTGGCGCCGCGCGCTACGGCGCGATGACGGCGCACCGGCTCGCGGGCATCGCCGCGCAGCAGGTCGAGAAGGTCGATGATGCGGAGCCTCTGACGAAGAGCATGCAGCAGTTGCTCGGCGTCCAGGCGCTGACCAAGATGGCCAACGGCGCAAGCGAGATCGGTCTGAACCTGCTGCGCGCCAACAAGGAAGCGCTGGAAGATGCCAGCCGCGGCAAGAAGCCGGCGCCTGCCGGCCTGAACCACTTCTATGGCGAGTCAGACGACAGCAGCGCGGCCGACGCTTAATCCGGCGCTGCGGCCATTCTGGCTGGCCCCCGCACGCAACCGCGTGCTGTACGGCGGGCGGGCGTCGACGAAGTCATGGGATGCTGCCGGCTTTGCCACGTTCCTGACGTCGAACTACAAGCTGCGCGTGCTGTGCGTGCGGCAGTTCCAGAACAAGATCGAGGAATCGGTCTATACGCTTCTGAAGGCGCAGATCAGCCGGTTCGGGCTCACCAGCCAGTTCCGCATCCTTGACAACAAGATCATCGGGCGCGAGACCGAGAGCGAGTTCCTGTTCTACGGGCTCTGGCGTTCGATCGACGAAATCAAGTCGCTGGAAGGTATCGACATCCTCTGGATCGAGGAAGCGCACAACCTGACCGAGGAACAGTGGAAGATCCTCGAGCCGACGATCCGGAAGGCCGGCTCGCAGATCTGGATAATCTTCAACCCGCGTCTGGCGACCGACTTCGTCTACCGGCGCTTCGTGCTGAACCCGCCGCCGAACACCATCGTTCGCAAGATCAACTACGACGAGAACCAGTTCCTGTCGGACACGATGCTGGCCGTGATCAACGCGGCCAAGGAAGAGGACGAGGAAGAGTTCGCCCACATCTACCTGGGCGTGCCCAAGGACGATGACGAAGGCGCGGTGATCAAGCGCTCGTGGCTGCTGGCCGCGATCGATGCGCACAAGGCTCTGGGCTTCGGCCCTGCCGGCACGCGACGCCTCGGGTTCGACGTGGCCGACGGCGGCGCGGACAAATGCGCCAACGTCTTCGCGCACGGCTCTGTCGTGTCGTGGGCCGACGAGTGGAAGGCGGGGGAGGACGAGTTGCTGCAGAGCTGCAGCCGGACCTACGCGGTGGCGCGCGAGCGTAGCGCATCCATCCGGTACGACTCCATCGGCGTCGGTGCCAGCGCTGGGGCCAAGTTCGCCGAGTTGAACGAGGCGCGGCGCGCGGACAGCGACAACGCATCCGTGTTCTACGAGAAGTTCAACGCTGGCGCGGCGGTCTGGGAGCCGGACGAGATCTACCAGCAGCCGAACATCACGAACAAGGACCAGTTCGCCAACATCAAGGCGCAGGCCTGGTGGATGGTGGCGGACCGGTTCCGCAACACCTATAACGCGGTCAAGCGCGGCATGCAGTTCACCGAGGACCAGCTGATCAGCCTCGACAGCGCGTGCCCGCATCTGGACAAGCTGATCGACGAGTTGGCCACGCCGCGCCGGCAGTTCGACGACAACGGGCGCGTGAAGGTCGAGAGCAAGAAGGATCTGGCCAAGCCGAACAGGCCCGGCGGTCCGAGGCCGTCGCCGAACATCGCCGACGCGCTGATCATGTGCTACGCGCCGGGCGAGCACTCCATTGAAACCTGGGCAAAGCTCGCACAATGAACCGAAACCAACGCAAGGCGCACAAACTGGCGCACCGGGCCAATGTGGCCGCGTCCGCCGGCGCCAAGCGCTGGATCAGCGGCGATAGCTTCCAGAACTTCGAAGCCCGCGTCGGGCTCGGCACGAACAACCAGGCTAGCCAGTTCACCTACGGCTTCGACTTCATCTCGCGCAACCGCGTGCAGATGGAGGCCATGTACCGCTCGAGCTGGATCGTCGGCCAGGCCGTGGACGTGGTCGCTGACGACATGACGCGCGCTGGCGTCGATGTGGACGCCGACATGGACCCGGGCGACCGCGACAAGCTAACGGCGGCGTTCGAGGCCATGGCGCTGTGGGACCGTATCAACGACACCATTAAATGGTCGCGGCTGTATGGCGGCGCGCTGGCGGTGATGCTCATCGACGGTCAGAACCCGTCCACGCCGCTGCGGCCGGACAGCATCCACAAGGACCAGTTCAAAGGCCTGTTCGTGCTGGACCGCTGGATGGTGCAGCCGACCTTGAACGACCTGGTCACGGAGCTGGGCCCGGACATGGGCGTGCCGCGCTACTACGACGTGGTGGACGACAGCATTGCCCTGCGTCGCCAGCGCATCCACTACAGCCGCGTGCTGCGCATCGATGGCGTAGAGCTGCCGTACTGGCAGAAGATCAGCGAGAACCTGTGGGGCCAGTCGGTCATCGAGCGGCTGATTGACCGGCTGGTCGCGTTCGACAGCACGACTATCGGCGCCGCGCAGCTGGTCTACAAGGCGCATCTGCGCACGCTCAGCATCGACAAGCTGCGCGAGGTGATCGCCGCTGGCGGTCCGGCGATGGAGGGCCTGCTGAAGCACGTCGAGATGATCCGGCGCTTTCAGTCGAACGAAGGGCTGACGCTGATCGACGCGAAGGACACGTTCGAGGCGCACCAGTACACGTTCTCCGGTCTGGACAACGTGCTGATGCAGTTCGGTCAGCAGTTGTCCGGCGCCCTGCAGATTCCGCTGGTGCGCCTGTTCGGCCAGTCGCCGGCCGGCCTGAACAGCACCGGCGAGTCCGACCTGCGGACCTACTACGACAACATCAAGCAGCAGCAGGAGCGCCGGCTGCGCAGCCCGCTGACACGCCTGTTCGATGTGCTAGTGCGCTCAGTGCTCGGAAAGGCGCCGCCGGAAGGCTTCGCCTACCAGTTCACGTCGCTCTGGCAGCTGTCCGACACCGAGAAGGCGAACAACGCCAAGACGGTGACCGAGGCCGTGACCACTGCGCTCGATGCCGGCCTGGTGGATACCGCCACCGGCATGAAGGAACTGCGGGCGTCCAGCCATAGCACAGGCGTATTCACCAGCATCACCGACGAGCAGATCACGGAAGCCGAGAACGAGCCGCCGCCGACGCCTGAGATGGACTTGCCCAATGCTGATGACCCGAACGACCGACCGGAAGAAGGGCCGGAAGAACCCGGTCAAGCTCAGCGGGCCGGAAAGGGTGTACAGGACGCAGCTCCGGCAGGTCGCGCAGCAGGTAGGAGCATTGGTCAATGGCTTTCCGCCTGGCGATCCCTCCGCGGTACCGACGATTGAACAGCTGCTGCGCCGCTACGCCGAAGCCCTGACACCATGGGCCGAGGCCACAGCGGCGCGCATGCTGGCTGACGTCAACCGGCGCGACGAGGCAGCCTGGATGGCGCAGGCGCAGGATATGTCCCGCGCGCTGCGTCTGGAGATTCGCACGGCGCCCACCGGAGCCACCATGCAGGCGCTGATGGCCGAGCAGGTCGGTCTGATCAAGTCCATCCCGCTGGAAGCTGCCGAGCGCGTGCACCGGCTGACGATCGAGGGGCTGGAAGACAGCACCCGGGCGTCGGAGATCTCCAAGGCCATCCAGGCATCAGGCGACGTGGCAAAGAGCCGCGCTGACCTCATCGCCAGGACGGAGGTGGCGCGCACCGCGTCGACGCTGACCGAGGCCCGCGCGATGCATGTCGGGAGCACGCATTACATCTGGCACACCAGCGAAGACAGCGATGTCCGCGAATCACATCGACGAATGGACGGGAAGGTAGTCGCGTGGAGCGATCCGCCGACCATCGACAAGATGACCGGCCACGCCGGCCAGTTCCCAAACTGCCGCTGTTGGGCAGAACCCATCATTCCCGAGGATTGATCCATGGCACTCCGCTTCTACACCGTGCAGAAGCTGGGCCCGAAGCGCTCGCTGACTCCCGAGGGCTTCCTCCTGTGCGAGGAAGTGCCCGTCGCACGGACCGGCGAGATGCTGTATGGCCCCGGCGAGGTGCCAGTCGAGCCAGGCCCTGACGGCCTCATCCGCATCAGCCGGACACCAGACGAGGTCTTCAGGCCCGAGACGCTGGCCAGTTGCATAGGCAAGCCTGTGACGCTGGACCACCCGGACGACTTCGTTACACCCGCCAACTTTGCCGCGCTCGGCAAGGGCGCCATGCTCAACCTGCGCCGCGGCAGCGGCATCGAGGACGACCTGCTGATCGCCGACCTGATGGTGACCGACCAAGCCGCCATCGAGGCGATCCAGAAGGATGGCATCGAGGAAGTCAGCCTCGGCTATGAAGCCGACTACGAACAGGTATCACCCGGCCGCGGGGTACAGCGGAACATCGTTGTCAACCACGTAGCCCTCGTCGAGCGCGGCCGGTGCGGCCCGCGCTGCGCGATCGGCGATAAGGAACCCGAAGACATGAAGACTTTCGACAGCAAGCCCAAGGGCAAGCGCACCGTGTGGGACCGCCTCTGGACGGCCTTCAAGGCTGGCGACGAGGCGGCCATGGAAGAAGCGCTGGAAGAGGCCAAGGCCAACGACGAGGAATCCGAGGAAGAGCGCGCGGCGCGCGAAGCCAAGGAAAAGGAAGCCAAGACCGGCGACGCCCTCGGCCAGATTCTGAAGACCGTCAAGGCGCTGGACTCTCGCCTGGCCAAGATCGAGGCCCGCGACGCTGAGCGCGAGGAAACGGACGACGAGGACGAGGAAGACCCGGACAAGAAGAAGACCGATGACACGGTCATCGAGCCCGAGACGGCCGGAAAGCTGAATCAGGCCGAGGTCGACCTGTACACCGGCGACAGCGCCGCCAGCATCCCATCTCGCGCCGAGATCCTGGCCCCCGGCATCAAGCTGCCGACGTTCGACAGCAAGATGGCCACGGCCGACCGCGCTGCTGCGTTGTGCAAGTGCCAGCGCAAGGCGCTCGACATCGCGTTCAAGACCGATGCCGGCCGAGCCGCAATCGCGCCGCTGCTGGGCAGCCAGAAGGCGGACTTCGAGAAGCTGCCTGCCGGCCTGGTGCACGCCGCATTCATGGGCGCCAGCGAGATCATCAAGGCACAGAACAATGGCCGCGCGCACGACAGCGTCGCGACGACCAAGGATTTCGGCAAGGCCCGCACGGTCGCCGACATCAACGCCGCCAACCGCAAGTACTGGGCCGACCGGTCCGCCAACTAAGGAGTCCCGCACATGGGCAACGCAATCCTGTATCGCATGGCCTCGGGCATTCCGGGGGACATTTCGCGCCAGTCGCAAGCGACGGTCGAGTCGCAGATCTTCAACTCGTCGCTGCCGTTCCCGTCGTATGGCGTGCCCGGCAAGATCGTGTCGGGCAAGTTCGTGCCCGTCGCCAGCGGCGATGCCGCAACCGTGATCTACGGCCTGCTGGTGCGCCCGTACCCGACTACCGGCGGCGCCGGCTCGGAACCTCTCGGCACGGCCACGCCGCCGACCAAGGGCGTCGCGGACGTCATGCGCCGCGGCTACATGACCGTCAAGAACAACGCCGGTACCCCGGCGCTGGGCGGTCCCGTGTACGTGCGCGTGGCTGCCGCTGCCGCCGGCAAGCCGATCGGCGGCATCGAAGCTGCGGCCGACAGCACCAACACCGTGGTGATGGCCGGTGCGACGTTCATGAACGCTGGTGATGCCGACGGCAACGTCGAGATCGCCTACAACATCTAAGGGGTCACCCAGAATGAGCAAAATCATCCTCCCGCGCATGGCTGCGGCGGCCGCTATCGCCATGGTCAACGCCCCGGCGATCATCCGCGCCCGCACGCGCGACAACATGCTGACGTTCGACAGCCGTACGATCGACAGCACCGGCAGCTTCCTGATCGGCGAGCTGGAGCGCCTGGACCAGACGCTGCACGGCCCGCTGGCTTCTGTCACCTGGTCGCGCGACATCGACCTGCGCGAGGACGTCTCGATCGCGGACGAGACCTCGTCGTTCACCAACTCCAGCTTCGCTGCTGCCGGCGGCGCATCGCCGAACGGCAAGTCGTGGATCGGCAAGGATGCGTCCGCGATCGCCGGCATCGCGCTGGACATCGGCAAGACGGCCAACCCGCTGACCCTGTGGGGCATGCAGATCGGCTGGACGATTCCCGAGCTGGAATCCGCCCAAAAGCTCGGCCGACCGGTGGATCAGCAGAAGTTCGCCGGCATGCAGCTCAAGCACAACATGGACGTCGATGAGCAGGTCTACATCGGCGATACCGTGCTGGGCGTCACCGGCTTGGTCAACAACACCGCGGTGACCAACGTCTCGAACGCGGTCACTGGCAACTGGGCAACGGCCACGCCGGACCAGATCGTCGCCGACATCAACGAGCTGCTGACGAGCGTCTGGGCTGCCTCGGCGTACGCCTACTGCCCGGCCGAGCTGCGCCTGCCGCCGGTCAAGTTCGGCATCCTGGTCAGCCGCAAGGTCAGCGATGCTGGCAACATCAGCGTGCTCGAGTACGTGAAGCAGAACACCATCTCGAACTCGATCAACGGCCGACCGCTGAACATCCAGCCGCTGAAGTGGCTGTACCAGCGCGGCACTGCCAGCGCCGACCGCATGATGGCGTACACCAAGGAGCAGGACAAAGTCCGCTTCCCGATGGTGCCGCTGCAGCGCACGCCGCTCGAGTACCGCGACATCCGCCAGCTCACTACCTACTTTGGCCGCCTGGGCGTGGTCGAGGTGGTGTATCCCGAGCTGATCGGCTACCGCGACGGGATCTGAGGGAGACAAGCATGCCGAAGATCTACGTCAAGAAGGCGTTCACGCTGCACCACAAGGACGAGCGGCACGACTTCCCGGTGGGCAACCACACGGTGCCGGCCGACGTGGCCGAGCACTGGTATGTGAAGGCGCATACCGGCGAAGAGCCGGCTGCCGGCGAGGGCGAGCCAGACGACCTCGCTGAGAAGCGCGCCGTGCTGGACTCTGCAGCCGAGTTCCTGGAAGGCAGGGCCAAGCAGCTGAAGGATCTGCAGGACGATCTGGGCGGCCGCGAAAGGGCTGTCGCCGAGCGCGAGCAGGCTGCCGAGCAACGCGACGCCGACCTGGCCAAGCGCGAAGCGACGGTAGCGGAGCGCGAGCAGGCGGCGGACAAGGCCGCAGCCGACGCTGCCAAGGCGACGAAGGCGAAATGAGGGGTATGATGCCTCGCGAGGGGCATCAACCAATCACCCATGACACCTGACCAGTTCCGCGAGGACTTTCCGGAGTTCGCCGACACGACGAAGTATCCCGACGCCACGGTCGAGTTCTGGCTAACGGTGTCGGAATCGCTCGTCAATCCGTGCCGGTGGGGCGTCCTGACCGATCAGGGCATCGAGCTTTGCACGGCGCACCACTTGGTGCTGGCCGCGCGCGACGAGCAGACGGCAGACGTTGGCGGCATCCCGGGCCAGGTCACCGGCCCGCTTTCTTCCAAGGCTGTCGACAAGGTCAGCGCCAGCTACGACACGGGCGCCGCGACCATCGACGATGCAGGCATGTGGAACCTGACCACGTATGGTGTGCGTTATCTGACGCTCGCCAGAATGATGGGCGCTGGCGGCATTCAGCTGTAGCGCGCACCGCCCATCGGGAGCATCCCATGGGCGTCATCAAGGTAGACCGGCTGAAGCAGGTTCTTCAGTCGATCACTGGCCTCGTCGACAAGCAGGTGCTCGTCGGCATCCCTGACAGCACCGCCGGCCGCAAGGACGACGGCGAACCACTCAGCAACGCCGAAATCGGGTACATCCAGGAGACTGGCTCACCGGCCAACAATCTGCCGGCTCGGCCGTTTCTGGTGCCGGGTGTCGCTGCTGTACAGGGAAAGACGCTGCCGCAGCTGCAGAAGGCGACTGAGGCTGCATTGGATGGCGATATCGACGGCATGCAGCGTCGGCTGTCCTCTGCTGGTCTTGTCGCGCAGTCGTCTGTCCGCAAACGCATCAACAGTGGCATCACCCCGGCGCTGAGCGAGGCGACCCTGCGCGAGCGCGCGCGGCGTGGCCGCAAAGGCGCCAAGGAAGAGTTGGCGCGGCGCGCGGCTGGCGAGAAGCCGGGCACGGATCTGGCCAAGCCATTGGTGGACACCGGTCAACTTCGGAACGCGGTGACGTACGTCATCAGAAAACGGAAATAAGCCATGGCTCTGCTCGATGTCACCGACGTCCTGCTGGACCCGGATTTCATGGACACCGGCCTGGTGTGCAACCGGATGACGCAGACGGTCGACGACCACGGCCGCGCGACCAATACCGTCACGGCCACACCGTTCGCCGCGGTGGTGACCAGCGACAAGGGCGACATCCTGCACCGCAACGCGGACGGCAGCCGGATCATCGGCTCGATCACCGTCCACACGACGTTCCGGCTATCGGACGGTAGCGCCGGCCAGGACGCTGACGAGATCGTCTGGCAAGGCCGGACGTACACCGTGGCCAACGTCAACGACTACAGCCACTTCGGGCGCGGCTTCGTATGCGCCACCTGTGACCTGAAACCGCTTTCGGGATAAGCCATGGCCAATACCAGCGCCACCGGCGGCTACCTGGCGCCGACCGCGCCGGTACCGCCAGACGATGACGCGCTCGACGATCTGCTGCAGGCGCTCGTGGCCGGCATCAGCGGTTTGCCCGGCAGCATGGTGCGGCCGCGCTGGCAGCCGACTGTGCCGAAGCAGCCCGAGCCGTCCGTGAACTGGTGCGCGTTGGGCGTCGACGTGCAGCAGAACGACGCGAGCCCTGCCATCCAGCACGACCCGAACGGAGACGGCAGCGACACGTACATACGGCACCAGGCCATCGAGCTGCTGTGCTCGTTCTACGGGCCGGCCGGCAAGGGCTATGCGCAGCGGCTGGCGGACGGTCTCGCCATCCCGCAGAACAACGAGCAGTTGGCGCTGAACGACATGAAGTTCGTCAGCGTCAGCGAGATTCGCGCGGCGCCCGACTTCGTCAACCAGCAGTGGGTGCGGCGGTACGACCTGACCGTGCAGCTGCGCCGCAAGATCACCCGGACCTATCCGGTCCTGAACCTTCTGTCCGCTCAGGTCGGGTTGCCACGGGATTAGGAGAGGCTACGACGACGGTTCCGGTGGTCGCATGACGAGTACACCGTTGGTTGGGCTATAGGGATTCTGAACTCTTGGCTCTGATTGTTTCTGGATCCGCCTGCATCAGATCCCTTACGGCCGAACGAACAGCCGCCACCATGCACGCTTCCTTCTGGCCATAGCTCATTGAGCCGGTGTTCCTTTCGACACGCGCGGTTTGAAAACGCCAGTCTGGGATGGCGACCGAGCGCTTCGCGGCGGGACGTCGGCTCACACCGACTTGAGCAGCACAGAAATTGTCGTCACCGATCTGGTGGTGCTGGTATGAGACCACGATTGCATAGGTCTTCGAGTCAAAAGCGCGAGTGAAATTCTCAGTCACTATGTCCGAGATCGATGCGCCAACGTCCTGAATTCCATCGCCATGCGCGCGGGTTGTGAAGGTGCCCGCGTGCGCTACTGAGCAAAGCATTGCCAATGAAGTCGCCGCAGCGATTTTCTTGGTCGACATTCTGAGTCCTCAAGGTGTACGAGCACTCCTTATCGAACGAGTGAACGTGATCTTCACCCCACGTTAGCGGGGGACATTTGAACGGGCTCGCATATTCTTGACTTGACTTCCTAGTGAGGTTCCACATGTCCAACGGATTGCCGGTTTCGCGGCTGATCGACGTCTCCATCAACATGTCGCCGCTGGCGGCCCAGGGCGCCAACCTGAACACGGCGCTGATCCTGGGCGCGTCCGCGGTGATCGACACCAACGAGCGTATGCGGTCGTACGGCACGATCGACGCCGTGTCCGCCGACTTCGGCACGAGCGCGCCGGAATATCTTGCCGCGCTGCTGTACTTCCAGCAGACGCCCCAGCCGTCGCAGCTGTACCTGGGCCGCTGGGCCAAGACTGCCACGTCTGGCCTGATCCGCGGCGCGGCGCTTTCGGCCGCGCAGAAGGACATCACCGTCTGGCAGGCCGTCACGGCAGGCTCGTTCAAGGTGACCGTCGACGCGACGCTAAAGACGCTGTCGGCGCTCAACTTCGCCGCCGCCACGAACCTGAACAACGTGGCGAGCATCATCACCACGGCGCTTGCCGGTGCTGTCTGCACCTGGAACGGCTCGCAGTTCGTGATCACCTCGCCGACCACTGGCATCAGCTCGAAGATCAGCTATGCGAGCGCCACTGGCTCGGGCACCGACATTTCTGCAATGCTTGGCCTGACCAGTGGCCTCGCGTCGGTCCCGGTCGATGGCATCGTTGCCGAGACGCCGGACGCGTGCGTGTCGCTGTTCCTGAACCGCTTTGCCAACAAGTTCCTCGGCCTGATGTTCGCCGACACGTCGCTGACGAACGTACAGCACACGGCGGTGGCCAACCTGATCGAGGCGGACCAGCGCCACATTTACGGTGCGACCACGCAGGAGCCGACGGCACTGGATTCGACCAGCAGCGCGGATCTGGCATCGACGCTGAAGGCGCTGAGCCTGAAGTACTCGTTCGTGCAGTACTCGAGCAGCAGCCCATACGCTGCCGCGTCGATGTTCGGCCGCCTGCTGACGGTCGATTTCAACGCGAACAACACCACGATCACGCTGATGTACAAGCAGGAACCGGGCATCGTGCCGGAGACCCTGACCAGCAGCCAGGCCGACACTTTGCAGGCCAAGCGCTGCAACGTGTTCGTGGCCTACAACAATGACACGGCGATCATTCAGTATGGCTCGACGCCGAGCGGCATCTTCATCGACTCGGTCTACAACTCGATCTGGTTCCAGAACCGCATCCAGACCGACGTCTACAACCTGCTGTACCAGAGCCCGACGAAGATCCCGCAGACCGATGCCGGCAATGCGCTGATCGCTACGACGATCGAAGCTGCGTGCGACGCCGCGGTCAATAACGGCTACCTGGCACCCGGCGTCTGGAACTCTGGCGGCTTCGGCGCGCTGAAGCAGGGCGACACGCTGGCCAAGGGCTATTACGTCTACGCGCCGCCCATCGCGCTGCAGTCGCAGGCCGACCGCGAAGCGCGCAAGTCGGTGTCCTTCCAGGTCGCGGCGAAGGAAGCCGGCGCCATCCACAGCGTTGACATCCTGGTCAACGTGAACCGCTGATAGGGGAAACCATGTCCGGAACGTACTCGTTCATCGATGTGCAGGCCTCCATCGTCGGGCCCGGCGGCGCGTTTTCGCTGGGCTACGGCGAGGCCACGGCCGACGAAGGCATTACCATTGCCGCGGCCAACGACAAGAACACCATGACCGTCGGGTCCGACGGCGCCGTGATGCACAGCCTGCGCGCCGACGGCTCTGGCCAGATCACGCTGCGCTACCTGAAGACTGCGCCGGTCAACCGCACTCTGATGGCGCTCTACAACGCCCAGAAGATCGACAGCCGCATGTGGGGCAAGAACGTCATCACGGTGGGCCAGTCGGTGGCCGGCGACATCGCAACGGGCATCCAGTGTGCCTTCAAGAAGGTGCCGGATCTGACCTACGCCACCGAGGGCGGCACTGTCGAATGGGTGTTCGACGCCGGCCGGATCGAAGAAATGCTGGGGACGTACTGACCATGAGCCGTGAAATCGAGTTGGGCGGCAATACCTATTCGATCGGACGCCTGTCGGCCAAGCAGCAGTTGCACGTCTCGCGCCGCATTGCACCGGTGATCCCGCCAATGATCCCGGCGTTCCTGAAGCTGGCCGAGAAGCTCAAGGCCAGCGGCGTCGATGCGCCGGAAGCATCTGGCGCGGCCACGGCGAAGCTGCTGATGGGCGGTGACCTGTCGGACCTTGGCGAGGCGTTGCAGCCGTTCGCCGATGCGCTGGCCGCGCTGAACGATGCCGATGCGGACTACGTGTTCGACAACTGCCTGTCGGCGGTGCAACGTCGGCAGGACAGCGGCTGGGCGCGAGTAGTGTCGCTCGAGCAGAAGACCCTGATGTTCCAGGACATGGACCTGGGCGTTATGCTGCCGCTGGTGGTGCAGGTCATCGTGGCTAACCTCGGCCCTTTTATTCGAGGGTTGCTTACCAGCCTGCCGAGCAATCCGGATCTGCCGGGGCAAGCTGGCTAAGGCATCTGCCAGGGGGAGAGGACTGGCTGATGGCGCCGGTTCTCGAAGGCCTGTGCAAGTACGAGTCGCTGATTGACGGCACGCTGGGGCTCGAAGACATCGCTCTGATGAACGACGCGCTGGCCGTCCGGGCCGACAACCAGGCGGCCGCACGCCGCATCTTGGAACAGCAGAATGGCCCAAAGTACCGTCATCCGTGAATTCCTCGTCGCCCTCGGCTTCAAGGTCGACGAGAAGGGCCTGAAGAAGTTCAACGATGGCGTCGAGCAGGCGACCAAGGGCGTCAGGCAGCTGGTCACCACCATTTCGGCGTCGGCGCTGGCCATCAGCGTGGGCGTGTCCGCACTGGCGTCGAAGCTCGAGAACCTGTACTTCGTCTCCAAGCGGACCGGCGCCGCGGCCAGCAGCCTGAAGGCCTTCGACTTCGCCGCGCGCAACCTGGGCATCTCGACCGAGACCGCCTTTGGCGCGGTGGAGAGCCTGGCAAAGTTCCTGCGGAACAATCCGGCAGGCGAGGGCTACCTGGCCACGCTGGGCGTGCAGACGCGCAACGCCAACGGCGAGCTGCGCGACACGGTCGACATCCTGGCCGACCTCGGGAAGGAACTGGCGCAGAAGCCGACCTGGTTGGCGAGCCAGTACGGCCAGACGCTCGGCATCGACGAGAACCTGCTGCTCGCGATGCGCGACGGCGATTTCGCCAAGTTCATGCAGCAGTACCGGGAGATGTCCCGGACAAATGGCCTGGACAAGGCGACAGAGGATGCCCACGAGTTCATGATCGCCCTGCGCGATCTGGGCACCACGTTCGAGAACTTCGCGATCCGCCTCGAAGGCGCGCTGCTGCGCAAGATCGGCCCGCAGTTGGAGAAGTTCCGGCGCTGGTTCGACGAGAACTCGCCGGCCATCGCCGACCGCGTGGCGACCATTGCCAGCGCGGTGCTGTCGGCCGCCGCCGCGATGGGGCCGCCGCTGCAGTGGATCGCCGACAAGTTCATCGAGCTGGACAAGGCCACGGACGGCTGGTCAACGCAGCTCCTGCTGCTGGTCGGCGTCTTTAAGGTGCTGGGCGGGTTCCAGATCATTGCCGGCATCTGGAAGATGGTGGCGGCGGTGCGCGCGCTCGGCGCGGCCAATGCCGCAGCCGCTGCTGCTGGCGGCGCGGCGGGTGCGGGTGGCGCTGCGGCCGGTGCTGGTGCGGCTGCCGGCTGGATGTCCCGCTTCCTGCCGTGGGTCGGCCGCATCGCGGGCGCGGCCGGGCTGGCGCTGTACAGCGGCAATCTGAACGAAGGCGAGCAGGCGGAACTGGATCGCCGACGCGCAGCTGCTGGCCAGCGCCCGGCCGGAAACTCCGACGGCGCCGGAGGACCACGGCCACAGGCCGGCAAGCAGGCGGCATTCGATGCGGTGGCCTTCTTCCAGCGCATGGGATGGAACCACGAGCAAGCGGCTGGCATTGTTGCCAACCTACGGCACGAAAGTGGTCTGAACCCGAGTGCAGTGGGTGACAGCGGCAAGGCCTATGGCGTAGCGCAGTGGCATCCGGATAGGCAGGCGAACTTCAAGGCCTGGTCGGGCAAGGACATCCGCGATTCGTCGCTGATGGAGCAGCTGCAGTTCGTGAACTACGAGCTGACGCAGGGCGCCGAGCGCCGCGCAGGCCAGCTGTTGCGCGCGGCACAGAATGCGCAGCAGTCGGGCGAGATCGTGTCGCGGTACTACGAGAGGCCGGCACAGGCCGACGCAGAGGCCGCGCGCCGCGGGGCTACTGCTGTCGACCTGCAGCAGCAGACGAACATCAACGTCTACGGTGTATCCGACCCGGCCGCTGCGGGCCGCGCAGTATCCGACCAGCAGCGCCAGGTGAACGGCGACATGGTGCGCAACATGCAAGGAGCGTTCTCGTGATTGTCGACATGATCACCTTCGTGCCAAAGCGGCTCGGCAGCATCACCATCCCAGTGACCTTCGAAGAGGCCTACCAGGACGAGCTGCAGATCACCGAGCATCCGGTCGAGAAGGGCGCGGAGATCAACGACCACGCCTTCAAGCGCCAGCCCGAGGTAGTGATCAAGTGCGGGTGGAGCAATGCTGACCTGAAGGCGCTGGCCGGCACGCTGCAGGCCATCTTCGTGGGCGGAAGCCTGCCGACAGCTGACTACATCAGCACCGTCTACTCGCAGCTGCTGGCGCTGCAGGAACTGCGCGAGCCGTTCGACGTGGTCACGTCGCTGCGCCAGTACGACAGCATGCTGTTCAAGTCGCTGGGCGTGGTGAAGGACCAGAAGACGGGCCTGGCGCTGTCCGTGACGGCCACGCTGAAGGAAATCCGCATCGTCCAGACGCAGGCGACTACGCTACCGCCGCGCGAGAACCAGGCCGACCCGGCGGCCACGGCCGAGACCCAGAACACCGGCGTCAAGGCCGCGACCCCTGCCACGCCGGCGCCGGGTGGCTCAGTACCACCGACGAGCATGTGATGCCCAATTTCTTCGAGATCCCGCTGTCGCCGGTGCCGCAGCGCTTCACGATCACGCTGGGCGCCGTGGATTACCGCCTGACGGTCCAGTACCGGAAGGCCGGCGGCGCCGGCTGGGTGCTGGACATTGCCGATGCGAATAATACGCCGCTGGTGTCCGGCATCCCGCTGGTGACCGGCACGGATCTGCTGGCGCAGTATCGGTACCTCGGCTTCGCCGGCCGGCTTTGGGTCCAAGGCGCGGCCAATCCGGACGATGTGCCGACATACGAGGATCTGGGCATCGGCTCGCATCTCTACTGGGTGACGGACGCATGAGCACGCCGCAATTCGGCCGCAAGGTCTCGCTGATTCTCGGGCAGGACTCCGGCGATGCGCTGGACCTGTCCGAGCTGCGCTTCCGCTTCAATGTCAGGCGCGGCGACCTGCAGACACCGAACTCGGCCCGGATCCGGGTCTACAACGTGTCGGCAGACACCGCGCGCCGGGCGCAGAAGGAGTTCTCGCGCGTCGTGCTGCAGGCCGGCTATGCAGGCAACTTCGGACTCATCTTCGACGGCACGATCAAGCAGGTGCGCCGCGGCCGGGAAAGCCAGACGGACACGTACCTGGACATCACCGCCGCCGACGGCGATTCGGCCTACAACTTCGCCGTGGTGAATACCACCCTGGCGGCCGGCTCGACGCCGGCGGACCACGTAGCGGCGGCGTGCACGGCGATGAACCCGTACGGGGTGACGCAAGGATATCTGCCTGAGCTTCCTTCCAATCCGCTGCCGCGCGGGAAGGTGATGTTCGGCATGGCGCGGGAGTTCATGCGATGGACGGCGCGCACGTGCCAGACCGTATGGAGCATCCAGGACGGCAAGGTGATCATGGTGCCGGAGACGTCCTATATGCCGGGCGACATCCCGGAGATCACCGCCGAGACCGGCATGGTGGGCTTGCCTGAGCAGACCCAGAACGGCATCACAGTGAAGATGCTGCTGAACCCCAGCATCAAGATCGGGCGGCTGATCTGGATAAACAATGCCAGCGTGCAGCAGTACGAGTACAGCCTGAATGTCGGGCAGCAGGCCCAGAACGAGCGCATCGAGCAGCAGGCGAAGCTGCAGGACGACGGCTACTACTACGTGATGATCGCCGAGCACGAGGGCGACACGCGGGGGAACGACTTCTACACCGATGTGATCTGCCTGGCGGCGGATGTGACAGTGCTGCCGGACAACTTCAAGGACAAGGCCACGGTGCCGCCCGACAACGTGATCAAGAAGTTCGGCTAGCGGCCGTACGTGGGCAGCGCCTTGATGGTCATGGTCGTGCGGTCCTGCTGGACATCGGCGCGGGCCAGTGCGCTCATGGCGATGGTCTTGGTCGGCAGGTTCGGCACGACGATGACTGCCTGACCGTCGATGGTTTGCCCCCAGCAGCCAATGTCCCAGCGTCCGCCGAAGGACGCGTAAGCGCGCATGTCCTTGGCATTGACCAGCGGCAGTTCGCACTTCCGCTTCAGATAGAGCACCGTCGGGAATGGATTGTTGACCGTCTCGCCAACCTTCATGCCGCCGAACGGGTATACGAATGCTTCCTCGGCGCTTGCTGCTGTGGCGGAGGCCAGCGCCGCGATCAGTACCAGCTTCTTCATTGCGATCACCATGGATAGACGAGAGCGGGTTGACGATCCCGAGGTAGCGCTTCGGGAGGCGTTCGACGGGCTGCGCGCGGGCATATGGACCGCGCTGCCAGGCATCATCCAGAGCTTCAACGACGATGCCATGACGTGCGAAGTGCAGCCGACCATCAAGGTGCCGGTGCGCCAGATCGACGGCTCGATCGTGACGGTCGCACTGCCGCTGCTGGTGGACTGCCCGGTGCAGTTCCCATCCGGAGGGAATTGTAGTCTGACCTTTCCCGTCAAGCTTGGCGACGAATGTCTGGTGGTCTTCGCCAGCCGCTGCATCGACAGCTGGTGGCAGTCTGGCGGCGTGCAGGAACAGGCCGAGCTGCGCATGCACGACCTGTCCGATGGGTTCGTGCTGCTGGGCTTCCGGTCCAAGCCGCGCGCGCTGACCGGCATCAGCACCAGCACCACTCAACTCCGCAACGACGCGGGCGACACGTACGTGGATCTGGACCCGGCCGGGAAGATCGTCAAGGTCAAGGCTCCCGGCGGCATCACGCTGGACGCCCCGATGGTGACCATGACCGGCGCGATCGCCGTGCAGAACAGCGGCGGCGCTGGCACGGCATGCGCGATCACCGGTAACACCGCCTTCACCGGTCAGGTGCGCGCGAACGGCAAGCGGATCGACGATAGCCACACGCACAGCGGTGTGCAGCCGGGCGCGGGCAACACGGGCACGGTCAACTGAGGATTCCCATGCGGTATCGGAAATTGGACGCTGATGGCGACTATGCCTTCGGCGGGCAGCAGGCCGACTTCTACAAGGACAGCCCGGATGCCATCGGCCAGGCCGTGCTGACACGGCTCCGGCTCGCGCGCGGCGAGTGGTTCCTGGACACGACCGAGGGCACGCTGTGGGACCAGGTGCTGGGCAAGTACACCGGCGGCACCTATGACGCGGCGATCCGGCAGCGGATTCTCGGCACGCAGGGCGTGCGCGAGCTGGCGGCCTATTCCAGCACCCTGAACAGCGAGACGCGCGCGCTCAGCGTGATGGCGACGATCAACACCATCTACGGCACCACCACCGTTCAGGCGACACTCTGATGGCCATCACCACGACCGCACCGACGATCGATGCCAACGGCATCACGGCGCCGACATACGCCGACGTGCTGGAATACCTCAAGGACCAGTACCGGGCCATCTACGGGCCTGACGTGTATCTGGAGGGCGACAGCCAGGACGGCCAGCTGCTGGCGGTATTCGCGTCGTCGATCAACGATGCCAACTCGGTGGCCATTGCAATCTACAACTCGTTCAGCCCAGCCACTGCGCAGGGCACCGCGCTGTCCAGCAATGTCAAGATCAACGGCATCGCACGGCACGCTTCGTCTTACTCGACGGTGGATCTGCTGCTGGTCGGCCAGGCTGGCACGACGATCACCAACGGCATTGCCAAAGATGCAAACGGCGTGAAGTGGGCTCTGCCTGCGAGCGTCGTTATCCCGCCGGCGGGCCAGATCACAGTAACCGCGACATGCCAGACCATCGGCGCTGTTTCGGCGCCGGCAGGCAGCATCATCCAGATCGGCACGCCGACTCTGGGCTGGCAGACGGTGACCAACCCGACAGACGCTGCCGAAGGCGCGCCGGTGGAGACAGACCCCGCGCTGCGCCAGCGCCAGACCATCTCGACCGCGCTGCCATCGCTGACGGTGCTGGACGGCATCATCGGCGCCGTGGCCAGCCTGCCCGGCGTGACGCGGTGGGCTGCCTACGAGAACGACACGGACGCGACGGATGCCAACGGCATTCCCGAGCATTCGATCTCGCTGGTGGTGGAGGGTGGCGACTCGACGGCCATTGCCACGGCCATCGCAAACAAGAAGACGCCTGGCGCCGGCACGTACGGCACCACGTCCGTCGTGGTGTTGGACGTCTACGGGCGGCCCATCACGATCCGGTTCTATCGACCGTCGAACGCAGCGATCACCGCAACGGCCAACATCAAGGCGCTGGCGGGCTATAGCACGCAAACCGCGGACGCGATCAAGCAGGTCATCGCCAACTACGTGAACGGCGTAGCCATCGGCGGCGGCCTGTCCGGCAGCGTGGAGTGGGCGGACGCGATCACCGCGGCGAACAGCGTGGGTGGCGGGACGACATTCAAGCTCACCGGCCTGACACTGAGCGGCCCGGGCGGCCCCGGCGCGCCTGACGTCGCGCTGGCCTACAACCAGGCGGCGTCGTGCACGCCGGCGAGCATCACTCTCAACGTGACCTGACATGGCAGACCTCACCGATTACACTGGCCTGATCACGTCGGAGCACAACCGGCGGCCGAAGTTCATGGCCGTGGTGGAGGCTCTTGCAAGGCCGATGGTCACGCTGCAGGACCTGCTCGGTGGCATGCCGGACGCCTTCGATCTCGATCAGGCTGTAGGCGTGCAGCTCGATGCCGTCGGACTGTGGGTTGGCATCGGCCGCCGCGTGGCCACGCCGCTGACCGGCGTCTACTTCTCGTTCGACACGGCGGGCGTCGGCTTCGATCAAGGCAACTGGAAGGGGCCGTTCGACCCGGACACCGGCCTGACGCTGCTGGACGACGACACCTTTCGGCTGGTGCTGCGCGCTAAGATCGGCGCGAACCACTGGGACGGCACGCTGGAATCGTCTGCGGCGATCCTGAACAGCATCTTCAACGGCGGCACATACGTCTTCATCCAGGACAACCAGGACATGTCGATGACCATCGGCGTGGCTGGGAAGGTTCCTTCGGCCGTCTTCCTGGCGCTGCTTGAGGGTGGCTACATTCCGCTCAAGCCTGAGGGCGTGCGCATCAACGTTGTGATCGTCACCTCAGCCGATGGCGCGCCGATCTTCGGCTTCGACATGAACAACAACTTAGTGGCTGGTTTTGATACCGGCGCCTGGGGCACACCTCTGTAAGGACCATCAATGGCAACGAACGATTTTCTGGTGTTCGGCGGCGGTGCCGGCGCCAACGTCATCACGCAGGTTACCTACTCGGGCCTGGCCGCGCGCACGGCTGGCTTCTCGTCGGGTGTCGCGCAATCCGCCCAGCTCAACAAGGTGTGGCGGCAGTCGAGCATCATGTCGGCGGTGCTTGCGCAATTCATCGCTGACAACACCGGTCTGGATGCGCTTGACGACGGTACTACCGCAACGCTGCTGGCGAACTTGAAGACTGCCACGACGGGCCGTCTGATCAATGTTCAGGTGTTCACGTCGAGCGGCACGTACACGCCGACGTCAGGCACGAAAAGTGTCATCGTCGAAGGAGTTGGCGGCGGCGGTGGCTCTGGTGGAACCGCCGCTACTTCTGGCGTACAAAGCGCAGTTAGTCAGCCTGGTGGCTCCGGAACATATGCGAGGGCGCGATTTACATCTGGATTCACTAGTGGTCTAGCCGTGACGATCGGGGCGGCCGGATCGGCGGGAGCGGCAGGCGCAAATAATGGTGGGTCGGGCGGGACAACTTCATTGGGAGCCATATTCTCTTGCCCCGGTGGGGTGCTAGGGGCGGGTGGTTCCGTGGTAGGGAGTGCCGCCGCGACACCAGCGGGCGGGCGTGCTTCGGGGGCGACGATCTCTGGTGCTGCGCAGACACTGGCTAGTGTTCCGGGGCAAGGAGGAAGCGTCGGATGCAATGTCGTCCCGGCAAGCTCCGTCACGATGGGAGGCACTGGCGGCAGTAATCCGCTGGGTACTGGAGGTCAAGGTAACGCAGCCGGTGCTGGTTATGGAGCTGGTGCTGGAGCGCAAACTGCGGGCGTTTCGACATCCGCTCAAGCAGGATTTGCAGGCCAGCAGGGTGTCTTGATCGTCTACGAATACGCTTAGGGAGCGAGCAAATGTACGCAATCGTAGAAAATGGCGTGGTGATCAACACGGTGGTTTGGGACGGAAAAACGGAATGGGCGCCACCCCAAGGAACATCGCTCGTTGATGTTGGCGATTTGCTAGGAGTCGGAATAGGTTGTATGTACGATGGAAAAAACTTCACGGCGCCCGCCGTTGAGTCGGCGGGCGCATAAAGCATTTCAGGGATGGGAGGGGTTCTTAGCGGACGCTTCCAATCGGGCCTAGTGGGCAGAATTGATCGCCGGAGCTCGACAACGCGTAGAACTTGATGCCGTTCCATGTCGATGTTCTGGCGTAGCCGAACCATCCGAGATTCTGATTGAAAGACTGAGACAGCCATTGTTCGGCGCGCTCACTCTTTCGGGTGCTTCGCGCCGCCCCGACGATGTGATTCGTCGAGTCAACAGCGATCACCGTCGTTGCTGGCTTGTGTTCATTTGACATCCACGCCCAACCTGAGATGCTGGCGGAACCTCCCGGCACGTCGTAGTAGCGGGGAGAATCAGCGCTGACGGGGTTCATCGCCTCAACTTCTCCACGGCAGCTGGTTTCCTGGCGAGTGGAAAAGAATAGCGACGCATCGTCATCCATGCGGAACGGAAAATAGGAATAAACGCCGAGGTTGTGGGCGCGGGCATGGTGCATGTATTCGGGCACTTCGCTTTCGCGATCGTCAAGCGCCCGAACCGCGTCCCGGTTGTTGACTTGCACGAACCCGGCAAGCGCGGCTTCCAATGTGCCGTTGCGCGCCTTCTCCCAGAGTCTTTCTTCCCGGCTTGCGCCAGTCAGTGTGAGTGCGACCATGATCGCCAGGGCGGACACCATCGATTCTGGAGCGAGGCGGCGGAAGGGGCTGCCTTTGTCTAACAGGACGCCTGACAGCACGGCATACGTGCCAAGCCAGGCCATCGATGCAAACGAGGCGTATTTCTTGTTAAGAGCTTCGAGTATGCCGAATTGAGCGCGCGCTAGGCCGCCAGCAAGACTTGTGATGATGACGGCAGTCAAAAGCATGAATCCGAACACGGCAAGGCGGCCACCGAGACCGGGCCGCAAAAACCTTGCGATTGCGAACGCGATAGCGGTAGCGAAGATGAATGCTCCGATTGAGGCGGCAACGTAAGGTGAATCGCTCCACGTGAGGAAGCTTGCGGGCCACGGATCAACGCGCGTGAATGTGCCGCCGAGATACATCAGCGAGAACTTAATAATCAGAAGCGGGTTGTGCGTTCGCGCGCCATTGGCTGGCGTGATGGCCAGCATGATTGCAACGTGCAAGATTGCCAGGCCGATCAACGCGAATGTCAGTGGCCGCCTCCACCGGAGAATCACGGCAGTGGCAGCCGAGGCCAGCAACACAACTGGTGAGTTGCCCAGCGTGAAAGTCGCCGCGCCGGCCAGCGCTAGCAGCACGAAGACCAATCGACCATGATCGGCGCGCGTCGGATTGTCAATCGCAGATGCTGAGCTGACGGCAAGGGCCGCACCGACACAAATCGCCGTCATAAAGCCAAATTGAAGCTGAAACGGAACGATCAGCGTGTACAGGAAGTTCGGGTTGATGAAAAACACGAGCATCAGCGGAAGCAGCGCCAGCTTTTGCAACCGCCCTTCAAAAATTCCACTACGCGTGAACGCGACCCATGAAATGACAGCCGCAAGTGCTTGCAGCAAGTTCGTCGCCAGCACCTGGCCGTACTCCCTTCCACTCAGGAAGCGCTCATCTAGAAACGAGATGAGTCGCGTAGTGAAAATGCGGTGCTCATTGTGCGGCGATACCATGTACGCGATGAAGGACTTGATGTCGGTCATCGCATGGTGCATGCGCACGTGGTCGAACATGTCATCGTACCAAGGGACGGCGAACAGATTCCTTGTTTCCCACCACAC
Organism: Cupriavidus pinatubonensis; assembly: GCF_019602855.1. Lineage (GTDB taxonomy): Bacteria > Pseudomonadota > Gammaproteobacteria > Burkholderiales > Burkholderiaceae > Cupriavidus > Cupriavidus pinatubonensis. The sequence goes on along the minus strand of NZ_CP080767.1, from coordinate 2,250,148 downwards.
CGTTTGAAAAACGATGAGCGCTGCGAAAGTGGCGCCGAATGCAAGTAGTGCGGGAGTTAAAAATTCACGGTCAACAACGTTCGATGACCTAACAGTTTCTTCTCTTGTGAGCGGTTGATCAATCATTTCGGTGTTTGTATCGCTAATAGATAGGCGGGCACGCCTCATTGGTGAGTGGTGGCCATCAATCTTGTCGGTCTCAACATGACCCTTCATGGGAAATTTCCCTCCCTGCGAGCTAATGGTTATTGGTCGAGCGGCAGTATAGCGCGCCCCCTTACCGGCTCACTAACGGTCATTTCACCGAAATTTCTACGCCCCGCCTCGTGCGGGCATTTTCTATTTCCGAGACGCCCATGTCATTCACAAATCCCAGTCTTCTGCCCGGCGGGCAGAACATGGCCGCCTTCCTCGACATGCTTGCCTGGTCCGAAGGCACTAGCAACAGCCCTACGACGAAGTGCGACGGGTACGACGTGATCGTCACCGGGATCGATAAGAAGCCGGAAACCTTCACCGATTTCTCGGCGCACCCATTCTCGCGCGGCCGACGGTCCAAGGTCATCAACAGCCGCGGCCTGACGTCGAATGCAGCCGGTCGGTACCAGCACATGCTGAAGGATTACGCGTACTACCGCGAGCTGCTGAAGCTTCCCGACTTCGGGCCGGCTTCACAGGACAAGTGGGCCGTGCAGCTGATCCGCGAGCGCGGCGCGGTATCGGACATCCAGGCCGGATGGCTCTCTGCGGCCATCAGCAAGTGCCGAAACATCTGGGCCAGCCTGCCGGGTGCCGGCTACGGCCAGCCCGAACATCGATTCGACGCCCTCAGGGCGCAATACCTGCTGCATGGCGGCGTAGACAACGGGGTTCAACAATGAGCGACGAAGTCGTAGTGGTTGCAGCGAAAGTCGGTGGCGCGGCAGCGCTGGGCTCGGCGATCGCTTTGAGGTTCATTCCGGGGAATTGGTGGCAGCGCCTGCTCTCGTTTGTCGGGAGTCTGGGGATCGGCTGCCTTGTCGGCGGCTTTGCTGTGGAGCGGTTCGGCCTGGTGGCCGGCAGCTACACGCACATGCTCGCAGTTGCTGCGGCGGCGGTGTTCGGTCTGGCCATCGTGAACAACGGGATGCAGCAGATCCCGGAGATCTTCGCCGCGTTGCGCAGGAAGACCCTGGGGAGCTGACCCATGCTGATGACGATCAACCTGGTGGCTAACGCCATCATTTGGGGCGGCTCGATCTGGGCCGTGCTGACGCGGAAAGTGCCCAACCGGACCGGGGGTGCCATTGTGCTCCTGCTGGTCAATTTCGCTGCGCTCGGGAACATGGTCAGCCCCTGGTACTGCCACAGTGAACCCGAGATCGGGCTAAACGTGGCCATGGCATTGGGCGCGCTTTGGGGCGTCTGGCGCCTAGAGCTACGGCACCTTGTTAAGGGGAGGATAGCTTGATCCCACTACCACTACTAGCCAATTTCCAGTGGCGTGTGATCGGCGTAGCCGCACTAGCCGCTGCGATCTTTGCTGTCGGCTGGACGGCCAACGGCTGGCGCAAGGAAGCCGAGATCGAGCGCGTGAAGACGGCCAGCACACAGGACGATCTGGTCAGCGCTAACAAGGCCATCGAGAACATTGGCATGGCCATTGACACCATCCGCGCCAGGGCCGACGAATTCAACGTCACCCAGACCGCCCTCAGCGCCAAGGTGGACGCCGCTGTGAAGGAATTTCGAAATGCGAAGAAGCCTCTGCCTTTGGATTGCCGCCCTGACGATTTCAGGATGCGCAAGTTGTCCGACGCCGTCGAGGCAGCCAAGCAAGCCGCCGCCGCTCGATAGCGCGCTGGCCGCGCCGTGCCGGGTTCCAGACGCCCCGGCCGCCGCAGACTATGACGTTTGGCAGGAATGGGTGATGGGGGACTTGCTAAAGGCGCTGGGGATGTGTGCGGCCAAGCACAGCAAGACGGTCGAGGCGTGGCCACACTAAAACAGCCGGCGTGGCAAGCGGGTAGAGCTACGCCGCTTCGAGTTCAACTTGCGAAGGTTACCAGCCGATGCCCGAAGAAATTGACCACGGCCCCAATGCAGATGGCCCCAAAGTGGCCAATATTCTCAGCCATTGCCCGATCAACAACGCCCATGGCGGTCAGCATATGGGCGAAGATCACTGCGGTCGCCACCACTGATAATAGGCCAACAGCGTTGGTCAGGACGAATGGCAGAACCTGGGTGTGTGCATGGCGATCAGTTGGCGGGAATGCCCAATTTCGGTATAAGAAAAATCCGAATACCATGCCTATCATGTAAGCAACAATCACTGCCAATGTGAATGGCATTAACAGTGATAAGCCCCATCGTGATAACCAATTAACACCCGACGCTAAGCTGCCGGCAATCAGAAACCTAAACGCAGTCTTCATCGTCTTGCTTCATCAATTCGTATGAGGCCGCCTGCGCAGATTGTCAGGGCGCATGTCATCAGTGGCAGAAATTCACTGTAAAGACGAATCTCGGTGATATTTCCAAGAATCCAGGTCGGCACGAGCAGTATTGTTGAGAATGCCGCAGTGAACTTTGCTTTCGATGGAAGAAAGCGCCAAACAAACGGTAAATATAAGAAGAAGCCGAACCCGATGCAGATGAGTTGCTGGCGGTCTCCCCATAGCGTGTAGATGCGCTTGAGGTTTGCCACGATGCGCAACTGGCCGTCCTCGTACATCGGGCCCGACACCATGTCGATTGCGTTGCCATCCCACGCCTTCAAAAGAACGGCCCGGACGCACAGCGCTACGATCGCAGCGATGACGGTCGGCAAGAGGATCGACAGTGCTTTCGCTGAAAAATCGCGTTTCGCCATGACTTCAGCTGCTCTTATCGCGAACGCATGCACGGTCGCGATAATGATCGTTTCTCGATTTACAAAAAACACGCCGGCACAGATTATCCCGGCGATCCACTGAGCGGGTGTGTTACCGCAAAGTAGAAGCACCGTGATCAGATAGAAAAGCAATGCCGGTGTGTCATAGATGTAGTATGGCGAAAACACATTAGGCAAACTGTAATGCGCGAGCATTACCAAGGTGAAACTGGCAATTAGAAGCGGCTGTGTCGACCGTGGGCACCCGAGCCTTTCGTAGAACTTGCTCAGCAGATATACGATCGGGAACCATAGGGCGAAAGCATACGCAAACCTGAAACCCACAGTTTCCGCGACCTCGCCGCCTACTAACTTATAGACAATCCATGCAGCCAGAACGCGAGGCTTGTAAGGCCAAAAGGATTGTAGAGTCGCAAGTGCCTCGACGCGTGTTGGGGGGCCAGGGTTGTTCGAGTGAATCGCGTATGTGAGCGAAAATATTAGCCCACAGATGAAAATGAATACCGCCCCGCGATAGTCCCGTTCGTTAAGAACAACTGCTCTAACGGCCTCTTCTTCTTGTTGCTGAAAGCGCACACACCCTCCGTCTCTGTGCGAAAAATATCGCAAATTGTCTCACAACAGAAGAATGTCATATGAGAAGAAGTGGTGGCATGCTCGTTGAGCAGCCCCCCACAAGCGGGGGGCAGCGAGTTAGAGCGTCTTGTTCAAGGAGCACGACAAGCCGCCGATGTTCTGCATCGCCGTCGCGCCAGCTTTCAATACGCGGGCCCGAGATGACCGAACCGCGCGAGGACCAGGCAAATCGGGTGGCCAGTGCAGTCACCTTCTTTTCCTTGGCCCCCCTTAGGCAATGGCGTCGGCCTGCGTGTCGAACGTCTCGCGGCCGTGGCCGCCCTCGGTCTCGACGGCCCAGCGGTCGTCAGCGGGAACCACATGAATGTCGTGTCCAGGCATGCTGTCTCCTGCATGGTTATGCTGACAGCCTGTGCGCACGGCGCAGACGGCTGTATCAGGCGCCGTCCGACAGCCAGGAGAAAAGGGGTTCGATATACTGTATGTATATACATTGCTGATCATGACCATCCAGATTCAGCGGCCGCCCCAGCCAACGTACGAGATCTCCGACGAGTTCGTCTGCTTGAAGTGCTCGAAGCCGCGTATCTATGTCGAACAGGGGTATGGCTGGGACTACCAGATATTCGACTGCCCGCACAACCGGTACGCGCCGTTTGTGCACGCCTGCGCGCATTTCACGCGGGAACCTGGAGTGGACTGAATTGTGGAAGAAGGGACGCCTAAGCCAAAATGCAAAATGCCCGCACGTGGGCGGGCATCTTCCAATTTTGGAATCTGATCTTCCAAAAAGCCTCACAAGTCAGTGACTACAAACCTGCGAAGTGTTGAATTATTTGGGGTGGCTGATGGGACTCGAACCCACGACGACAGGAATCACAATCCTGGACTCTACCAACTGAGCTACAGCCACCGTAGAGGTCATCAGCGAAGCGCTGATCGACGAAAACCAAGATTATACAAACAACTTTCCGGTATGGCTAGTATCCCGCACAATTTTTTTTAGGAAAGCGTCTTCATCCTTTGGAGGGGCTCCACTTGGCCTCCAGCAGTACGGCCTGCTTGATGGCTTCGACGGTTTCCGCCTCGGTGTCATAGTGACCCAGCAGCCGGCGCGACTTGCCGTTCAGCACAGCTTCTTGCAGCGCCCGGTCCGCTGCCTCGGAAGTGCCTGGTTGCCAGCAGTAGCGCGCGGTCCATTTGCCGTCCTGCAGGCGCTCCGCCACCCAGATCAAACGGAAGTCTTCAAACACAACGCCAAATGGCGCCTGGTCGTCCCCCACAGCCCACCTCGTTTCTTGCAGTTCCATTGAGCAGCACATTGGCAGTGCCTTACCGCGAATCATGCTATCACGCGTCACTTCGAACACCTGCCGTCGTCCATCAACTTCTATCGCTCAGGTCTTTCCCCAATATGTCCCGGAATGCCAAGAAAATGTCCCGCAATATCAAATGGCCTGAGCCAGATTTTCCATACTGAAGCCGCAACAACCTTACGGCGGTCATTATCATGTTTGCTCTCGCGTTCTGGTGTCTTTGCTCTTTTGCGGTTGGCCTGCTGGCTCACATTTTGGGTCGTTCAGGTGCTGTCTGGGTGGCGTTCTCGATGGTCTTTACGCCGTCGCTCGGGCTGGTCCTCATGGCGATCCTCGGCAAGAAGAAAACGGCACAACCGCAGTGGATCTGAAGGCTCGTCGAGCGGTCCTGATCATCTGAAGCTTCATGCTACGATGGACCGGCTTTCGGGAGACCGCCATGGAATATCGATACAAGGGCCGCGAAATCTCGATTCAGGCGCTTAAGGCCGCCGAGGGCCAATGGAACTGGTCCTTTTCCATCCGGGGCCATGGACACAGGCATAACGCCGGAGCGCTTTTGACATCGGAAGGCGATGCAATCGACGCGGCCTATGCGGCGGCGAAACACGAGATCGACGATATCTCCGGCGACGCCAACGACTAGCCCGCGCTATCGCTCCATATCCCCCACCCGCAATTGCACCGCCGGGTCGCCCAGCACAACGTAATTGCGTGCATCGTCCCGAGCGATCCAGCGCAGGGCCAGCTCGGTTTCCGACACCGCGGCTCCCGCACTGCGATCACGTAGCACATCGGCGAGTTCCGTACTCAATGCTGCCCAGCGAATATTGAAGCGATCGGTGGCCTGGCCCACGCGCTGGCCGCGCAGCAGGCTGCCGACCACGTCGCGAAAGCCCTGGGTTTGCGGATCGGCGCGCTCGGACTGGAAGCTGTACGCCCACGCACGATCCACATGGCCCAGCACGGCCAATGCGCCGCCCTGCGGGTGTGCGAGCAGCCGCTGGGGCAGGCGCGCCGTGAACGGGTAGGGCGCGATGCGGTGGCTGTCGGCGCCGGGTGCGCTGAAGTTGTCCAGATCGGGAGAGCCCGCGCCGAAGCACGCAAAGCAGAAATGGATCAGGCCATGGCATTGCGCGTCGGCGGGAATGTCGCTACCTGCAAACCAGTGGCTCGAGTCGATGGCGCCATAGCCGGGCCAGTCCTGGCAGACGAGTGCACCTTGTACTTCGGCAATGCGGTCGTCGTCGGCGCGCACGCACATGCCATGCGATCCGGTCAGCAGCACGGCCGGCGCGCCGTCGGGACCGTCGCCGCGTAGCAGGCCCCTCAGCGCTGCCTTGGTGGCGGCATCGCCGAGCAAGGCGCGCATGGCAAAGCCTTGCCGTTCGCCGAGCGGTTTGGTTTGCGCGGTTCCCATGGCCAGTGGCGCGGCGAGCTGGCGCGTCAGCATCTGCGTGGCGCGGTCGAAGTCGTGGCACGTGGCGAAGAGGGCGACGTTGCGGCGCGATGGCACGGTTGGCGCGCTTTCGTAGGCGACGATGCTGTCGGCGTAGCGCCGGTAGTCTTCGAATTCAGGGAAATCCAGCCTGCCGACCGCCCAGTAAAGGTCAAGCGTGTACTGGAAGGCGAACGATATCCCGTCAGGCGGCCCAATCAGAAGCAGGTAGTACGGCACACCAAGCGCAGGATCGACGACGTTCAGTGACACCTTGTGCCGAGCCAGCCAGGTCGTGGCAGTGTCGCCGTGCAGGCAGCCGCCCGGGCCGTGGAAGATTTTGATGTCGCCCGCTTCCGAACGTCGCTTTTCGATCAACGGAGCGAGTGCTTCAAGGTAGGGCGCGGGATCGGTGTCGGCGGCGAACAGCAAGCCCCAGCCGGCTTCCGCGAGATTGTCGGCGTCCACGTCGCCCATGACGGCATAGGTATCGATCTGTCGCGCCTTTTCTGCGGCACGCTCTGGCGCTCGGCGGCCGGCCTGCTCGCGCGTGCAGAACGCCTCGATGCCTGCCTTGTCGAGATCGGCCAGCGGTTGCCCGGTGTCCGCGTGTATCCCCAGCGCGATGGGCAGCGACGTTTCGCTCATGGTGCCTCCGTGGCGCTTGCCTCAGCGGCCTGCCAGATCAGGTGCGCCACCTGTGGTCCGCTGATGTCGTTGTGCGCGCCCGAAACGCCCGACTTGTGGCAGATATAGTCGCTCGCTTCAACGTTCAGCACGCGTGCGCCGGGCATGGTGTAGCGCCCGTCGATATCGAGCATGGCGGTGTCGGCCGCGGCCTCCACGCCCTGGATGCCGAATGCGCCGATTGCGCCGAAGGTGGGATAGGTTTGCGCAGCGTCGAACGCGACCTGTCCCGCGACGCCGGCGGCCCAGGGATAGAGTTCGCACACCGCTGTGTCATGCCGCGAACGCGTAGTGACCAGCGGCCCGTGCAACTTGCCGTCGGCCAGCAGCCGATGGCAATAGCCTGCGGAGTCGGGCCGTACCGGAATCGACGGTGCATAGGCCCACAGCGACATCGCGCCCTGCACGAGCACGCAGGAATCCACCGGCCGGCGCAGTGCCGCGGCACCGCCGGGGCCACCCAGTGCCGCCGACATGACGATGCAGCCGAAGCTGTGGCCCATCAGGTGCAAGCGGGCGTCGGGCAGGGCATCCAGCAAGCGATTGATCAGCGGATGCACGCCTTGCTCGCCGACGGTCTGCGCGCGCTTCTTCATGGTCCAGAACGAGAGCTGGCGCAGCGGTGCGAGGATACCTCCAAGCGAAGGCGCGCCAAATGCGGCGCTCAACTGGCTCGCTTCGGCGAACGACGCATCGGGGTTGAAGGGCAGGCGGTCGGCACTGGCATCGCCGTCCACGCCTTTTGCGCCAAGCGCGAGTGCCTGGTCAAGCTGCAGGTAGGCCTGCCGCACTTCGGGCGGCAGCCGGGCGGCGTCGGCGCCGGTGCGCGCCGCTTCCACGATGACGGCCAGCGCTGCGCGGATTTCCGGTGTATCGCCAAGGCGCTGCGCATAGGCGTCGATCATGGCGTCCTTGCCTGCGTGCGCGGGAGCGGCAAAGCTCGCGCTGTCGCCCAGTTCTTCGTCCCCCCAGGGCAGACTTGGCCAATGCACGCCGATATGGGCCAGTGCGAAGCCCGGTCGTGCCATTTGCATTTCCTGCTCGTCGACCGCGCAGCTGCTGAATGCACCGATCCAGCGGTCATACTGGCTGCGCGCGGCCGGGATATCTCCCTGCCAGCCGTGGCTCCACAGGAAGATGTCGGTCGGGGCGGGGCCGTCGCGCCATTGCGCGAGCAGGCGGTCGGACAGGCGTCCGGCTTGCCCGGCAGCGGCGTCCGGGTCGTCGTTGCGCTCATTGCCGTCGGCGTCCAGCGCGATCAGCGCGTAAGCGGTGCCGGTGGCTGCGATGGTCTGGATTGGCATGGCGGACTCCTGATGTTTGTGCCGGCCTCAGCGCGTCTCGCACGCATCCGGCTGCCGCGTGTCGGCCTTGAAGTAGTCGGCCTTCTGCTGCGCCGTGAAGCCGCCCCCCACAATGGCGCAGGCTTGCCGGCGCCACGCGTCGAGATCGAGATCCCAGACGGCAGCGACTTCGGTGCCCGCGGCATAGAGCCAACGCCCGTCGTCGCTGACGGAAAGCTGGGCGACGGGCTGGCGCGGGTCGTGGTACAGCGCCTGCGGAATCGGCAGCGGCCGGTCGGCATGGCTGTCGAGCAGGAACAGGTTGCCGTGGTCGTCGCCGGCGACGACAAATGGCGCATCCGGGACGGCAAGCGAGGTGATGACGCCCGACGCATCCTGCTTGAGCAATACTGGCGCGACCGATGCCTTGGCGGGATCCGTGGATGGCTGTGGTCCGATCGCAAGCCGGTACACCTTGCCGAGGTAGTTGCCTGCGACCAGCGCATTGCCCTGGTGGTCGAAAGCGAGGCTCGTGATCTGGCCACGCGGCAGGTCCTGGAACTGGCGCACCAATGTGGCCCGCGCGCCAGCGCAATCGGGCGCGGAAACGTCGATGCGCCACAGGCTGAGGCGGTCGTCGTCGGACACGGCAAGCTCGCTGCCGCCGGGGCGGAATACGGCATTGGTGGCGCGCGCAAGATCGTCCGGCAGTGGTATCTGGCACGGCGTTGATGCGCCAGGTTTGCCGGCTGCCGGCAAGCGCCACATCTGCAGGCGGCGGCCACTGCCGGGATCGTCGGAGCGTATCGCGAGCAAATCGGCGCCTGCACTGAGCGCGAGGCGGGCCTGCTTGCCGGCCCTGACGTCCGGCAGCGGCAGGCCTGCGCCGTCGGTACCGACCATCCACACATTGCCGCTGGCATCTGCCAGCGCCAGGCGTTGTGCCGCGCGCGACCATGCCAGCGCGGTGACGGGCGGCTGGAACTGACCGGGCAGGCGGCGCACGGCGGGCTGTGCGCCCTCGGCTTGCAGCATCGTCAGTCCCTGGCTATCGCTGGCGGCAGCCTGTGATGGGCTGCTGCCGGCAAGGGCCAGCAATTGCGGCGGGGCGTTGTCCTGCTTGCGCGCCACAATGCGTGCGATCGGATTGCGCGGCGTATCCACGCGCATCTGCAGCAGTTCGCCTTGTTCGGTCGAGGCCAGCAATTGCTGGTGCCCGCCCGGTGCAAGCCCGGTGATCTGCGCGGGCAAGTCGATCAGCTCGTTGCGCACGACCTGCATGCCTTCGGGGTCGAGCTGCCATTTGATGACACGGCCGTCCCATCCGCCGGACAGCAGTTGCCGGTCGCCTGTGAAGACGAGCCGGACGACCGCGTCGTCATGGCCGGAAAGCGGACGGGGCCAGCGCCCGCCATCCGCGGCGCGCCAGACATCGATGCGGCCGCTGCGCGTACCGGCCACGACAAGGCTGCCATCAGGACTCACGGCGACACTGTGGTAGCCGGAAAACCAGTCGTTGTTGCCGGGCGGCGAAGTCAGCTCCTGAGATGGGTCGGTTAGCAGCAATGGCCCAGGCGCGGCGCCCTCCGTCAGGCCCCAGAGCCTTGCCTTGCCATCGCGCGATACCGTAGCGAGTTGGCGTCCGTTGTCGAACAGCGCCAGTCCGGTGACGCGCATGGCATGCGCGCGGCCGGTGGCGACCGGCTGCTGCCAGTTGCCGCCCGCACGGGCCAGGTCCCATATGACTACCCGGCCGCCTTCGAAGCCGGCGACCAGCCGCCGACCGTCACTGGCGAGCGCGGATACCGGACCCCAACCGGCCGACGGGCGTGCGCCGCGCGGCAGTGCCAGCCGCGTGGCCCGGCCGGGCTGCGCGATGCTCCACAGCGCCACGCTGCCGTCCTGGCCGCCCGTGGCGAGCGTCCCGGCCCCGGCCAGCACGAAAGCACGCACGCCTTGCGGATGCTGGTTGCGCAATTGCGCCTCGTCGAGGCTGGCGCTGCGTCCGCCCGGTGCCAATTCGACAATCTCGATGGCCCAGCGTCCGTTTTCGAGGCGCGCTGTCACGCGGTGCGTGGCATCGGCCTGGACTTCGAGCATGCGGCCGTCGGCGCGGGCCAGGTAGGCATCGATATGGCGTGCGCGATGCAGCGTGCCGAGCAGCGGGCGGCGGAAATCGAATGCATTGTCGGGGCGATCGTGCCCGTGTTGTCCGCGCGTGCCTTCGACGGCGGCGAGCAATGCCGCGTCGGGCGCCGGACGTGAATTGAGCAGCGAAAACAGCGCGTTCTGGCGCGCAAGATCCTGCTTGGTTGACCGCAGTTGCCATGCCGACAGCACGAAGCCGATCAGGAACAGCAGCGTGACCGTGCCCAGCGCATAACCCAATATGCGCCATTTGCGCGAGCGTGCGCGAGATTCGCGGTGGCGCCGGTATGCCGCCAGGAAGCGGTTCTCGGCTTCGCTGTGCATGTCTTCCGGTTCGAGCAGGGTGTCGTCGAGTTCTTCGGTGGACGTGAGCTTGCCGAAGACGCCCGGGTTCTCGCCGGACAGCGCCCACGCGCGCGCAAGTTGCTTCCAGTGCGGCAGGAACTGCGTGCGCCATTGGGCGTTGCTCGCGCGCAGCGGCTCGGTCAGGCGGTCGTGCGTGAGCTCGTACCACTGCGCGTCCTGCCGGCTCTGCGCACGCACGAGGTGATATTGCTGCAGCACGCCAAGTTCCGCCGCGGTGGGCGACGCGCGAACACCGGCATCGAGCGTGGCCTGTGCGCGCATATTCGCGGCGGTGATCAGCCGGCTTTCGATCCATTCGCGTACCACGCGCTGGCGCGCGCGGGTCGGCGCCGCAGCATCGAGGGCGAGGTTGCAGTACGAGGCCAGCGCGGCACCCGTGTCGAGCCGTTGCACCTGATCGAGCGTAATGACCGCACCGGCGGGCGGCGTGCCGGCTTCGCCAAAGCACTGTCGCCACAGGCTCAGGCCAACAACTTGCAGTTGGACCGGTTCGACAAAGCGGCCCTCGCGCATGACGGCCTGGCCATTTGCGTCGCGCGTGCGGATCTGCGCGAGGTCATGCACCAGGCGTTCCGCGGCGTCTTCGCGGAAATCCACACCCACGGCTTTTGCCGGCCCGGTCAACGCCTCCAGTGCCTGCTCGCGCGTCAGCAAGTCGATACGCATGGTGTTGGTGAGCCGCGTCGGCACGAGATCGCGATAGGCGTCGAGCCACGAGAAATATTCCTCGCGCATCGACACGAGTGCCCAGACCGGGCTGGCGCCATGCTCGAGCACATCGCCGAGCTGCGCGAAAAACTCGCGCTTCTGCGCGATGTCGTCGCTGTCGAGCGTGAAGATCTCCTCGAACTGGTCGAGCACGATCATGAGCCGTCGCGGCCTGGTGTTGCTGGGCTGATCCTGCATGCGGGACACGCACGACAGCAGCGTGTCGTCCGCGCGCGGCTTTACGCCCGTGCGCGTGGCCCAGCAATGCAGCACGCTCGTGACATAACGGTTGGCACCGCCATACGGTGCGCTCACGCGCGCGGTGGGCAGCACGTCAAAGCGATCGGCCAGCCGCGGACGCAGCCCGGCTTCGATCAGCGAGGTCTTGCCCGCACCCGATGGCGAGTACAGCAGCACGATGCGGTCGGCGATGAGGCGGTCGCGCAACTCTTCGATCTCGGCGTCGCGGCCGAAGATGGGGTCGGTTTCGTCGAGTGGACTCGGGCCGATGTAGGGGCCGGCGTGGGCGTCTGCCATGTCATGGCTCCATGCGCTGCTGTAGCTCGGCGGTGAACATGCCGACATCGCCCCAGTACAACTTGAGCCTGGCCTTGTCCTGGAAATAGCGCTCCAGGTAGCGGCGCGCACTGACCGGGTCGACGATGCTGTTCGGATCGAGCTGTGCCGACAGGTGCTGGTATTCCTGCCGCAGGTCCGCTCCTTCGAGGTTCAGGATGCTGCGGAACAGGATGCGGAATTCCCACGACTGCACGTCGAAGCCGACGAAGAGCAGGGCGCTGTCGTTCAACCTTGCACGCACGGCAAGCGGGATCGCATTGCGGTTGACCGAGACGCTCGTGAGGTAATCGAAGTACTGGTCTTCGGTGAGCACGAGCGAGCCGGGCTCGCGCAGGTCGCCGAACAGCTTGAGCACCATCGGCGCTTGCGCGGTCGGTGCGGCGCGCTTGCGGCCCTCGGCGAGCGCGTCGTCGCAAGCCTCGGCCTGGCGGTTCCAGCGGCATAGCCGCACGCTCGGATCGGCACCGTTCTCGCGCAGCGCATCGGGAAGGAGGTCGCTGGGGTCGGTGCTCAGGTACACCGGCAGCTTCAGACGCGCCATGGTGCGATACGGACTCTGCGGCTCGCGGTCGCGCTGCGCGCGGCCGACGGCGCTGACCACGTCGCTGAGCTGCGCGATGATGTCCTCGTTCTTCAGCGCGAGCAGCTCGGGTGGGAGCAGGTCGCGATACAGCTGCACGATATGCTGGTAGGCGAACTTGTAGAACAAGCGCCGCGGAAATACCCCCTGCTGTGAAACCGCGAGGTACTGGGCGACTTGCGGCAGCTCGTCGCGCTCGTGCGGCGCCATCGGGAAGTGGTAGGCCTCGGCCCACATTTGCGCGAGCTGCAGCCGTGAACCAAACACCGTTTCGCTCATCGCGGGGCCGAGGATTGGCGTGGTCTCGCCGTGGCGGATGTTCTCGATGACGGCGCGCCATGCGTCGCCGCCATCGCCGTCGTCGGGCGCGAAGCCAGGTGGATAGAAGATGCGGCCGCTGTCCAGTCGCGTGAACACCGCGGGCATCCACCAGTCCGGATGCTCGCTGACCGCCGCGCGTGCCACGCCGGCGGCGCGATCGACTTCGCCATGCTCGCGCAACTCGGCAAAAAAGAGCGGCAGGAACGCATCCATGGTGGCCATGCCGACATTGCCCTGCATCGCGAGCACGGCCGGCACGCCGGCCTGCGCGAGCAGAGGACCCAGCGCCATCAGCGTGCTGGCGCTGCGCGCGGCGCCAGCACCGGCGCTCTGGCATGAGCACAGCACGACCAGGCTCGGCGGGCGCTCCAGCGTGCCGATGCGGTTCACGAGCACGCTGCCGCTGACCGGATCGCGGCTGCCGTCGGCCTGTTCGAGCCAGAGCATGGGCTGGTCATCGACGAGCGCGCCGTGGCAGATCAGGCAGAACACGTCAGCGCCTTCCTGCAGCGCGGCGAAGATGCGGTCGATCGTGGCGTGGCCCGGCTCGGCCAGTGTCGTGGCTGGAATCGGCGCTAGCGCGGCAATGACCCGCGCGGCTTCGCCGGCCGCGTCGATCGGCTTGAGTTCGGGGCCCAGCCCGCTCGGGTTCGCTACGACCACGAGCGCGCTGACATCGCTCTTCGCGCGCAGGCGTGGCAGGCGCATCTCGCGCGCGAACAGGTAGCGCGAAAAGAAGCAGCGCTGGGTGATGAACAACGCGTGCTCGCCGGCGGGGTCGTACAGCGTTTCCCACGGCAGCGCGTGCAGTTCCCGCGCATCGACGCCGATGCGCAGGCGCACGCGCAGGTCCAGGCGACGCTCATTGGCCGATGCCTGGGCGACGACGAAGGCGTCACGCAGTGGCGGTGCGCCGAACAGGCTCGCGGCCAGCGCGCGGCCGCATACCTGCGGATCGGCATCGCGCAGGGCGGGGTCATCCGGCGCAAGCTTTAGCGCGACGCGTGGCGTGATGACGTCGCCTTCTGGCACGCGATGCCTGGCCTCGGCTTCGTATCCGCCCGCGGCATCCGTGCCGATCACGATTTCCAGTTCGGAGTAGTTGCGTGGCATGGGCGGTCGGGGGAGGGAGGCCTATGCCAAGGTTCGCGGATCGCCGGGCAGGTAGTGCCCGGTCACGTCGCGGTAGGCTGCCGAGGTACGCTTGCCCGGATAGCCGTCCAGTTTGACGAAGATTCCGGGGTACGTATTGAGCCAGCGCTGTAGCGCGTCTGCCTGCGCGATGACGGTGGCATCCATAGGCTTGCGCGCGGCATAGCGCACGACCAGCGGCGCATCTGTCTCGGCATGCGGTGGCTGGTCCGCGAAGCCGATCGCACCGGTCTCGGCCATGCGCCGCAGCAGTACCGCGGCGCCGCACTGGCGCGACACCGCCGTGTCGGACCACGTGCCATCAGCCACGTATTTGCCGCAAACGTAGTGGTTGGAAAAGCTCCAGAGGTAAGGCGTCGAGACCTGCGGATGGTAGGAGCGGTAGCCGAAGCCGTTGTACCGCTCCACCTGGAACAGCATGCCGGACAGGCTCCAGTCGGTGGCCGCGCCAAGTCCCTTGAGGGCCAGCGCATCGGCTGCACTGTCTTCCCAGCTGAACGGCGGCGAACTGGCGCGCGGGCGGCCGGCGGGCACATGCGTGGTGCGGGCGCCCAGCGGGTCGCCATTGTGGAGATGGCAATCGAACCGCTGGCCGCACTCCATGTTGTGGATCACGGCGATGAAGTGCCAGGGCACGCCTGAGAGGGTGCCCGCAGTCTCATAGCGAGGCCGGTTGCGTTCCAGTGACCTGACGAGCCCGTCGACGTCCGCCGCGCGCGCGGCGTTGATGACGCAGTTGTTGAACAGCGATGCGTAGTCCTGACGCAAGGCGTCCGTTAGCGCAATGGTGGCCATGATGCCTCCCATGCGGATTCGCTGACGGCGCCGACAGCGCCGAGCGTTCGCAAATACCCCGGCAAACGCAAAGCTGGCGGCCGGCGGCAACGGGCGCGAGCCGGTCCCCTCCGATGGCGCGCCATGCTGCGGTCGGGCCGTTCTGCGACGGCGCCGTGGCGCGCTGTGCCTGCTATCTGAAGGCTAGAAGGTGACACCCTCGATGGAAAGGTGCCGCGGACAAAACAAATGAAGATGAGATATGCAGAATATGCAATTCTCGATCAATCTGCCATCAAGGAGGGCTGCAGCGCCCTCATGCCTGGCGGGAAGGATCAGGCCAGGAGCTTCGGCGGCTCGGCCAGTTCCAGCATGCGGCAGATGTCTGCCATGCTGCCGACCATGGTGCGGCGCTGCGCGCCCTGGTAGATGCGAACGCCTTTCGATTGCCGGAACGGGACCGGCTTGACCGGTTGACGGGCGGCGGCAATGTGGTTGATTTGCGGCATGGCTACACCTCTCGATTTGGCAAAAGCAGCAAAAAGCGGCAAAAGCGGGGTCAACACCCGTCTGGCGGGCGGCATCGGTACAGCAAAAGGGGAGGGCGGCGACCAGCGCGCGGCTGGCCGCGTCGGTCAGAAGCCCGAGGAGCGGATCAGCCCGACGGCGATACCTTCCAGTGAGAATTCTTCTCGCCCGGGCGTGACCATGATGTTCGGAAAGTCCGGGTTTTCCGCGATCAGTTCGATCGCGCCGTCACGGCGCTGCAAGCGCTTGACGGTCACGTCATCGCCGAGCCGGGCCACGACGATCTTGCCGTTGGGCGCTTCGCTGGCCTTGCGCACGGCGAGCAGGTCGCCGTCGAGGATGCCGGCGTCGCGCATGCTCAGGCCGCGCACGCGCAGCAGGTAGTCGGGGCGTTCGTCGAAGACCGAGGCGTCTACCTGATACTGGCGGTCGATATGTTCGGCGGCGAGGATCGGGCTGCCGGCGGCCACGCGGCCCACCAGCGGCAACGTGAGCTGCATGATGCCGGACACGGGCAGCGAGAACTGGTCGGGCATCTCGGAATCGCTGCGCGCCACCTTGAGGCGGATGCCGCGCGAGGCGCCCGGCGTCAGTTCGATCACGCCCTTGCGTGCCAGCGCCCGCAGATGCTCTTCCGCGGCATTGGGTGATGAGAAGCCGAACTCGGCAGCAATCTCGGCGCGCGTGGGCGGAAAGCCCGTATTGCGGATCGTGTTGCGGATCAGATCGAAAATCTGCTGCTGCCGGGGTGTCAGGGTCGCCATGGAAGCGCTTCCTTGATGAGTGCCCCGGTGCAATACGGCTGCCAGCCAGGCGGGCACTGTATGTTTAAACAGTATGCCTGTGATTTTATACAGTATCGGCACAAGCGCAAGCAGAATTTCAGAGCCGTCTGCTCGACTTCGGGTTTGCCGGCATGCCGCAGGTAGAATCGGCGAACCTTTACTTCCTCGTGCCCTGCCCATGTCACGATCCATGTCCCAGCTTCCCCGCGTCGTCATTCTGGCTACCGGCGGCACCATTGCCGGCGCTTCCGCCAATCCGGCCAGCAGTGCGCGCTATCAGGCTGCAACGGTGCCGGTGACGACGCTGCTGGCTGCCGTGCCGGCGCTGCAATCCGTGGCCAGGGTCGAGGCCGAGCAGGTGGCGCAGGTCGACAGCAAGGACATGGTGTTCTCTCTATGGTCGACGCTGGCGGCGCGCGTGCAGCACTGGTCGGGCCAGCCGGACGTCGCGGGCATTGTCATTACGCACGGCACCGACACGCTGGAAGAAACCGCCATGTTCCTGCACCTGACGCAGGCTTGCCCGGTGCCGGTGGTGCTGACTGCGGCGATGCGGCCGTCGACCTCGCTGTCCGCCGATGGTCCGCTAAACCTGCTCGATGCGGTTCGGGTTGCGGCCCATCCCGATGCCTGCGGCAAGGGCGTGCTGGTCGTGCTGAACCAGCAGATCCACGCGGCGCGCGACGTGGTCAAGGCGCATACGTCCGCGGTAGATGCTTTCGTATCGGTACCATGCGGGCCGCTTGGCTTCGTGCAGGACGAGCTGGTGCGCATTGCCCGCGCGCCGGTGCGGTCTGGCGTGGGGGTGTTGCCAGTGCCGCAGCATTGGCCCGATGTGGAGATCATCGCCAGCTATGCGCAACCTGGCCGCATGGTGGTGGATGCCCTCGTCGGCGCTGGTGTGCGGGGGATCGTCGTAGCGGCGGCGGGCAACGGCTCGGTACACGAGACGCTCGTGGCCGCGCTCAGGGATGCCGTGGCGGCTGGCGTCGCGGTGGTCCGCAGTTCGCGTACCACGGCGGGTCATGTGGCGATTCCGCCAGTTGTTGATCCTCTCGGCGGGGCATTCCTTTCCGCCGCCGATCTCAATCCCTATAAGGCCAGGGTCCTGCTGTTGCTGGCCCTGGCGCAGGATCCGGGGCTCGCTTCCGACCCGGAACGCCTGCAAGGGCAGTTTGCCTCTTCGTGACAGCGGTTGCGCGTTTGTCAATAGCCGGGCTATAATTTAAGGCTATTCAACCTTGCCGCACCGGACGTGACGCCCGGGTGGCTCATCCAAAAGGAGCGTCAATGCGTCATTACGAAATCGTCTTCATCGTCCATCCGGACCAGAGCGAACAAGTCCCGGCCATGATCGAGCGCTACAAGTCGCTCGTGACGTCGCAAGGCGGTCAGGTTCACCGCGTGGAAGACTGGGGCCGTCGCCAGATGGCTTACATGATCCAGAAGCTGGCCAAGGCTCACTACGTTTGCGTCAACATCGAGTGCGGCAAGGAAACCCTGGCTGAACTGGAGCACGCCTTCAAGTTCAATGACGCCGTGCTGCGTCATCTGATCGTGCAGACCAAGAAGGCTGAAACCGCTCCTTCGCCGATGATGAAGGAAGTGCAGCGCGAAGAAGCCCGCAAGGCCGCGCAAACGACCACCGAAGGTCAGGCCGCCTGAATGCGGACTGCGGTGCCTGTCGTGGCTGGCAAAGCTGACCACGGCGGCATGGGCAACACACTGCAAGGGGCCGCGCGTTGAACCAGCTTCGGCTAGCCGCCACCTTGGCGGAACGCGATGCTCTCAGGTATACCCCGGCCGGCGTGCCCGTCGTGAACTGCATCTTGCAGTACAGCGGCGAGGCGGTCGAGGCGGATACGCCGAGGCAGGTCGAGTTTGCCATTGCAGCGATGGGGATCGGGCCGGTCGGCCAGCGCCTGGAGCGGTTGCCGCTCGGCACGCTGCTCGACTGCGAAGGATTCCTGACCCGCAAGCACCGCAACAGCAAGGCCCTCGTCTTTCACATCACCGGATGTAAAGCATTCGTAAAGGATTGAATCATGGCATTCATCAAACGTGACAACAAGAACAAGAAGCGCTTCCAGCAACAGAACCCGCTGTTCAAGCGCAAGCGCTTCTGCCGCTTCACCGTGGCTGGCGTGGAACAGATCGACTACAAGGATCTGGACACCCTGAAGGACTTCATCGGCGACAACGGCAAGATCACGCCGGCTCGCCTGACCGGTACCAAGGCTCACTATCAGCGTCAGCTGGATACGGCCATCAAGCGCGCCCGCTTCCTGGCGCTGATGCCGTACACCGACCTGCACAAGAACTGATAGTCCAGGCCATAGGTCCGTAAAGGAGAGAACACGATGCAAATTATTCTGCTGGAAAAAGTGATCAACCTGGGCAACCTGGGTGACATCGTCAAGGTGAAGGATGGTTACGCCCGTAACTTCCTGATCCCGAGCAAGAAGGCCCGCCGCGCCACGCAAACCGCGATCCAAGAGTTCGAGGTGAAGCGCGCCGAACTGGAAAAGGCTGCTGCCGAGAAGCTGGCCGCTGCGCAAGCTGAAGGCGAGAAGCTGAACGGCCAGACCGTCCAGATCAGCCAGAAGTCGGGTGTGGACGGCCGCCTGTTCGGTTCCGTGACCAATGCCGACATCGCCATTGCCCTGGGCACCCAAGGCTTCAAGGTCGAGAAGGCTCAGGTTCGCCTGCCGAACGGCCCGCTGAAGACCGTTGGCGAGCACCCGGTCGCTGTTGCCCTGCACACCGACGTGGTGGTCGACGTGACCGTCGCCGTCGTGGGCGAGCAAGTCTAAGCAAGACCTTGCGTGGCCGGCCTGTCCGGCAAGCGCAACAAGAAAGGCAGGAGCATGGCTCCTGCCTTTTTTCTTTGTCTGCGGCATCCGCGCCGCGTCACCTCCGTTTTCGCTGCACACGTTCTGGTGTCAAGGCCTGATGCCGAATTGTTGCCGCTCATTTGTCAGGCGGGTAGCGTCCGCCCGCCGGTATAATCCCACCCCATGAACGCGCCCGTCGCCGACCCCCAACTCGACAGTCTCAAAGTACCCCCGCATTCGATCGAGGCCGAGCAATCGGTACTCGGTGGTCTGTTGCTGGACAATGCCGCCTGGGACCGTATTGCCGATTTCATCTCCGAAGCGGACTTCTACCGCTTTGACCACCGGATGATCTTCCAGAGCATTGCGAAGCTGATCTCCGCCACCAAGCCGGCGGACGTGATCACGGTCTTCGAGATGCTGCAGGTGGCCGGCAAGGCCGAGGAAGTCGGTGGCCTTGCGTACCTGAACTCGCTCGCGCAGAACACGCCTAGCGCCGCCAATATCCGGCGCTACGCGGAAATCGTGCGCGAGCGGGCGGTGCTGCGCAAGCTGGTGACGGTGGCGGATGACATCGCTTCGTCGGCATTTGCGCCACAGGGCCGTGAAGTCCGCGAACTGCTGGACGCAGCAGAATCCAAGGTCTTCGCGATTGCCGAAGAGGGCTCGCGCGGCCAGAAGGGTTTCCAGGAAATCCAGCCGCTGCTGACGCAGGTGGTCGAGCGTATCGACGAGCTGTACCACCGCGATTCGACTACCGACGTGACCGGCGTGCCGACCGGCTTCATCGACCTCGATAAGATGACCAGCGGCATGCAGCCCGGTGATCTGGTCATCGTGGCAGGCCGCCCGTCGATGGGCAAGACGGCCTTCTCGCTGAATATCGGCGAACACGTGGCCGTGGAACAGGGCCTTCCGGTCGCGGTGTTCTCGATGGAAATGGCGGGCACCCAGCTGGCCATGCGTATGCTGGGTTCGGTCGGTCGCCTGGACCAGCACCGCCTGCGTACCGGCCGGCTGCTCGACGAAGACTGGCCGCGCCTGACGCATGCGATCCAGCGCATGAACGACGCCCAGCTCTTCATCGACGAGACGCCCGCGCTGAATCCGATGGAACTGCGTGCGCGCTCGCGCCGGCTGGCACGCCAGTGCGGGCAGCTCGGCCTGATCATCATCGATTACCTGCAGCTGATGTCGGGCTCCGGTGGCGGTGAGAACCGGGCGACCGAAATCTCGGAGATTTCCCGTTCGCTGAAGGGCCTGGCCAAGGAACTGAACTGCCCGGTGATCGCGCTGTCGCAGCTGAACCGAAGCCTGGAGCAGCGCCCGAACAAGCGCCCGGTGATGTCCGACCTGCGTGAATCCGGCGCTATCGAACAGGATGCCGACGTGATCCTGTTCATTTACCGCGACGAAGTCTACAACCAGGATTCGCAGGACAAGGGCACGGCCGAAATCATTATCGGCAAGCAGCGTAACGGTCCGATCGGCACGGTGCGCCTGACCTTCCTGGGCCAGTTCACCAAGTTCGATAACTTCAGTGGCGGTCCTGCCTTCTTCGACAACGACAACTGAAGTCAAGCCTGCCTGCGAGCAAGCGTCTCGTTTGCGACATATGGGCGGGCATTGCAGCAACAACCCTGTAAAATATTGCGCTTTGATGACGGGGGCTCAAAAAGCTGCCGTCGCGCGACGCATTGCGCATCCTCCAGCAACAAACCAAGCGGCGCCATGGCGCTGCGACAAGGAACATTCCATGTTCGGCCGATTCATGCCCACTGAGGGCAAGTTCTTCGAATACTTTAACCAGCATGCCGACTGCGCGGTGACTGCCGCCCATGAACTGCAGACACTGGTCAATGACTTGCCCAATGCCGAGGCGCATGCCCGCCGGGTCCAGGCCACAGAAAAGAAGGCCGACCGGATCACGCACGACACCATCGACCTGCTGCACAAGACCTTCATCACGCCACTGGACCGCGACGAGATCCACAAGCTCATCACGACCATGGACGACATCCTGGACCTGATGGAAGACGTGGCGGAAACGATTTCGCTGTACGACGTGACCAGCCTGACCGATGAGGCGCTGCGCCTGGCCGCCATCTGCGTGCAGTGCTGCGACCAGGTCAAGATCGCCGTGGGCCTGCTCGAGGACATGGGCAATGCGAGCACCATCCTGAAGACTGCCCAGCAGATCGACCAGCTTGAATCGGAAGCCGACCGCGTGATGCGCTCGGCCATGTCAAAGCTGTTCCGCGACGAGACCGATGTCAAGCGCCTGATCAAGCTGAAGGCCATCTACGAACAGCTCGAAACGATTACCGACAAGTGCGAGGACGTGGCCAACATCATTGAAGGCATCGTCCTGGAAAACGCCTGAAGCGGAATCGGCAATGCATACCATTCAAATGAGCCTGTGGGTGATCGGCCTGCTGGTGGCGCTCGCACTGCTGTTCGATTTTATGAACGGCTTTCACGATGCAGCCAACTCGATCGCCACGGTGGTGTCTACGGGCGTGCTCAAGCCGCACCATGCGGTGGCCATGGCGGCAATGTGCAACGTCGTCGCGATCTTCATCTTCCACCTGAAGGTGGCAGCCACCGTCGGTACCGGCACCGTAGACGTCAATATCGTTGACCACTACGTGATTTTCGGTGCGCTGGTCGGGGCCATCGCGTGGAACGCGATCACGTGGTACTACGGTATTCCTTCGTCGTCGTCGCATGCGCTGATCGGCGGTTTGGTCGGGGCTGCGGTGGCCAAGGCTGGCACCGGTGCACTGGTGGGCAACGGCCTGCTGAAGACCGTTGCCTTTATCGTGATCTCGCCGCTGCTGGGTCTCATCCTCGGCTCGCTGATGATGGTGATCGTGGGCTGGACCTTCTTCCGTACGCCGCCGTCGCGCGTGGACCGCTGGTTCCGCCGGCTGCAGCTTGCGTCGGCGTCGCTGTACAGCCTGGGCCACGGCGGCAATGACGCGCAGAAGACCATCGGTATCATCTGGATGCTGCTGATCGCCAGCGGCCATGTCGCGGCGGGCGGCGAACCGCCGGTGTGGGTGATCGTGAGCTGCTACGTGGCGATTGGCATGGGCACGCTGTTCGGCGGCTGGCGCATCGTGCGGACGATGGGGCAGAAGATCACCAAGCTGAAGCCCGTCGGCGGCTTCTGTGCCGAAACCGGTGGCGCGATGACGCTGTTCCTGGCATCGGCGCTGGGTGTGCCTGTGTCGACCACCCACACGATTACCGGCGCGATCGTCGGTGTGGGCTCCGCGCAGAAGATGTCGGCGGTCCGCTGGGGCGTCGCTGGCAACATCGTATGGGCCTGGGTGCTGACCATTCCGGCCTCCGCGTTCATGTCCGCGATAGCGTGGTGGGTTGGCCGCCACATCCTGTAAGGCTGGGTGGATATCCGCGTATGAAGAAAAGCCAGGCACTCGCCTGGCTTTTTTGTCGTTCTGGAAGTCGCTATTTATTGGCGAAAGCCGCGATCGGATCGTCGTCGACAGCCGGGACGGGGTCAGGTGGCGCAGCGGGGGGCACTGGTGTCGGGACAGGACTGGCGGGCTGAACCGGCAGCGGCTGGTTGACGGCCGCCACCACGCGGCGCGCGCCGTTGTATCGCGATGCCCAGTATGGCTTGCCCATGTCCTCGAGCCGCACCGTGCCGCCAGTGGACGGCGCGTGCACGAATCGGTTCTGGCCGACGTAGATGCCGACATGGGAATTGGCACGCCCTGTTGTATTGAAGAAGACGAGGTCGCCTGAAGCTACCTCGCTTCGGTCCAGCGCCGAGCCGCGCGTGCCCATGGCTTCGGTGGTGCGCGGCAGGTTGACGTCGGCGGCGCGCGCAACCACGTATCGCACCAGGCCACTGCAGTCGAAGCCGCTGTCCGGCGTATTGCCACCGTAGCGGTATGGCGTGCCGACCAGCGACATGGCCTGGATCGAAATTTCTTCCAGTCCCGCACTCGGATCGATCATCGGCTTGCCCGGGGTGCGGGGCAGACTGGCGTGGCGGGTCGGCGCGCCGGCGCACGCCACGAGCAGCAGCGCGGCGGCACATACCAGCGGCAGCCGTGCCCCGGCAGGAACCGCGGGCAGGCGCAGCCGGATGGCGCGAAGAACAGGGGAACGGCGCGAAGGCATCCTTGCTGGGTCGGTCGCCAGCCTTGACCCGGATCCTTTCGCTACCAGCGCAACTGTGCGTCGCGGCTGCCGGTGCCGATCTTGATGGTCTTGGTCTGGCCCTTGTAACTGGCCTCGATATTGTAGCTGCCTTCTGGCGCACGTATGAGGCAGCGTGGGCCGGCGGCGCGGAACGTGGCAATTTCCTGCTCGTCGCGCAACAGGCGCACGGCGACGTCAGACAGGAATTCGCCGTTGCTGCCCTGCGTGAACAGAATGCCCATATTGAAATTCTTTTCCAGGTCGGCCAGTGCCTTGCGTTCGTCTTCGGCGATGCCGCCGCAGACATAGCTTACCGGGCCCATGGTGCGGATCACCATTTCGTCGGCGGCGTGTGCGGGCCGCCATGCGGTGCTCAGCGCCATCCCCGCGGAGGCCAGTGCAGCCAATGCCAGCATGCGCTTGCGGTCCTGCAGGCGCAGCGTAGCCGGGACGCGCGGTTGCTGAGGGGTCATCGACGCCTCCTGTCGGGCAATCTCACAGCGAACGGGACAAGCGCCCGCGGCCCGTGGGCCGGGGAGCGAACCATGTCCGCCGGCCGGGCCACGAGGGCCGGCCGGCGGCAAGCCTTACAGTACGTCGCCAGCGTGATCGGCCAGGCGCGAGCGCTCGCCGCGCGCCAGCGTGATATGGCCGCTGTGGCTCCAGCCCTTGAAGCGGTCCACCACGTAGGTCAGGCCCGACGAACCTTCGGTCAGGTACGGCGTATCGATCTGCGCGATATTGCCCAGGCAGATGATCTTGGTGCCCGGGCCCGCGCGCGTGACCAGCGTCTTCATCTGCTTCGGCGTCAGGTTCTGCGCTTCATCGATGATGACGAACTTGTTGACGAAGGTGCGGCCGCGCATGAAGTTCATGCTCTTGACCTTGATACGCGAGCGGATCAGCTCCTGCGTGGCAGCGCGGCCCCATTCGCCCGCGCTGTCGTCGCTCTTCTGCAGGACTTCGAGGTTGTCGTCAAAGGCGCCCATCCACGGCTGCATCTTCTCTTCCTCGGTGCCGGGCAGGAAGCCGATGTCCTCGCCGACCGGCACGGTGGCGCGGGTGACGATGATCTCGTTGTACAGCTTCTGGTCCAACACCTGCTCCAGGCCCGCGGCCAGGGCCAACAGCGTCTTGCCGGTGCCGGCCTGGCCAAGCAGCGTGACGAAGTCGATGTCCGGGTTCATCAGCAGGTTCAGCGCGAAGTTCTGCTCCCGGTTCCGGGCCGTCACGCTCCACACATTGTTCTTGTGGTGCGTGTAGTCCTTGAGCGTTTGCAGCAGCGCGGTCTTGCCGTTGATTTCCTTGACCTGCGCGTAGAGCGGCAGGCTGCCGTCAACCGGCTCCAGGTAGACGAACTGGTTGACCAGGAAGGAGGGCACGAGCGGGCCGGTCAGGCGATAGAACATCGCGCCAGTCTTCGGGTCCTGCCAGCTTTCCACGCCCTTGCCGTGCTTGGCCCAGAAGTCGCTGGGCAGCTGCATCACGCCTGCGTAGAGCAGGTCCTTGTCTTCGAGAACCTGGTCGTTGTAGTAGTCCTCGGCCGGCAGCCCCAAGGCACGCGCCTTGATGCGCATGTTGATGTCTTTCGACACCAGCACGACCTCGCGCTCGGGGTACTGCTGCTGCAGCGCGCTGACCACGCCCAGGATCTGGTTGTCGGCCTTGCCTTGCGGCAGGCCTTCGGGCAGCTTGATGTCGTTGAGCTTGGTCTGGAAAAACAGCTTGCCCTGCGCGTCGCGGTTGCCGAGCTTGGCCAGCGGCAGGCCGTCATCGAGCCCGCCGCCGGTGCCGCTCACGAGCGAATCGAGCGTGCGGCTGACCGTGCGCGCATTGCGCGCAACTTCGCTCATGCCCTTCTTGTGGTTGTCGAGCTCTTCGAGCGTCATCATCGGCAGATAGACGTCGTGCTCTTCAAAGCGGAACAGCGAGCTCGGGTCGTGCATCAGCACGTTGGTGTCGAGCACGAACAGCTTGCTCGGACCTTCGGTCTTGCGTGCGCGGCGCGTCGGGCCGGCGGCCGGTTTGACCAGGCTGACCGGAGGTGTGGCGGCGGGCGTTGCGGGAATGTCTTGCGTGGGTGTCGAACGGGCGCGGGTGCCACCGGCAGCGCGCGCCTTGACGGCAGGCGCCTGTGTTTCGCCGGTTTCCAGCAATGCCACGCGTTCGAGCGCCGGCACAGGTTTTTTCCCCTGTGCGACGGCTTTGGCCTTGGGCACCGCAGTGACCGGAGCGAACTCGCTCGGATCCAGCAATTGGGCAGGCTTGGCGGGCATGGTAGGCAGCGGCATGCTTGGCTTTCCTTTCAGGGGGACAAGATGGGGGCGGAACTATCCGTGTGGCAACTCGCAAGGAGAATGCCAGCGGCCACCGGGGCATGCACGCGCGAGGCACCCGGGGCATCGGATAAACAAAAAAGCCGCCAGCCCTGCGGTACAGGTTTGGCGGCTTGCTTGCGGACCTGCGACACGGCAGATCCGCTACCGGCCTGCGGCGCGAACCGCCTGGGCCAGGAAGTCGAATCAGCGTGGCATCCGGAATCTGAACTCATTACGACCCAATGTATCCGAAGGTTTTCGGTTTGGCAATTGCCAGTCACGCGGGGTATGCGTGGTGTCGCAGCAATGCCAATCGGCTCGCGTTGCCGGAGGCCACGCGGATGGTGTTTCAGAGACCGCGCACGATCTCCAGCACCTCGTCCACGTGGTTGGGTACCTTGATGCCGCGCAGCTCGTGGCGCAGGATGCCCTTGCCGTCGACGATGAAAGTACTGCGTTCGACGCCGCGGTGTTCCTTGCCATATAGCTTTTTCATCTTCATGACATCGAAGAGATTGCACACGGCCTCGTCGGGATCCGAGATCAGTTCGAACGGCAGTTCGAGTTTCGCCTTGAAGTTCTCGTGCGAGCGCAGGCTGTCACGCGAGATGCCGAACACGGTCACGCCGGCCTTGATGAAGTCGTCGTACTGGTCGCGGAAGTTCATGGCCTCGGTCGTGCAGCCGGGGGTGTTGTCCTTCGGGTAGAAGTACAGCACCACGGTCTTGCCGCGGTGCTCGGACAGGCGGAAGGTACCGCCGTCACCAGTGACCGGTGCGCTGAAGTCGGGCACTGCCTTGTTGAGACTGACTGTCATTATTATGGCTCCAGGGGAGGGGCGGTGTCGGAGACGCTGCGAGAGTGTGGGCACAGGGGGCACGGGTAGCGCGCCTGCGTCACGGAAGGGGCAGATTGGGGCGTGCAGCCGAACTTCAAGCGTGGCGTCGCCTTAACTTTCCCTGGCGGCCAATGACGGCTCAGTTGTCCGTGGCTTCCGGCTCCAGCAGCAGCACGGCCGCCACCTTGCGCCCTTCCGCCATCAGGATATTGTAAGTGCGGCATGCGGCCTGCATGTCCATGGCGTCGACTCCGACATGCTTGCGCGCGAGCGACGCGGTCAGGCGCGGGTGTGGAAAGCGCAGCTTCGAACCCGTGCCCAGCAGCACGACTTCGGGCCCGAGTTCGGCCAGCGTCTCAAAGTGGGCGGGCTCGAGGTCTTCGAAGCGTTGTACCGGCCAGGGACGGACTTCACCCTCCGGCAGTACCAGGACTGAGTGCGTGTGACGTATCAGGTTGATTTCAATGTAGTCTGGCCCGTAGGCCGTGACGGTATTGAGCGACTGTGGCTGGTCAGCGTGGAGTTTCAATTTGGGCCCCGGAGGCGGCCTGGCTGGCGCAGCGGTGCCTTCCGCGGGGCGGATGGCCGGCAGCGCGGGCAGGCAGCGGGTTGGCGGCAGGCTGCAGGCGCGGGCGGCGGGTATCCCCGAGGCACGCTGCAATGCAAGAATTGCTGCCGAAGTCTGTCATAATCCGATAAATTATAGCTTTTGCCTCCGTGTCTGCCACTTTCGCGGCGTGACTGCGTTGCATCGCAGCGGACGGCGCCCCCGAGACACTCCATCCGGATTCCCATGTTCGCTGCCGCCGACGCGGCAGTTTTCGCCTCCGCCGATATCGCCGTGAAACCCATCCAGAAATCCAACAAACTCAATAACGTTTGCTACGACATCCGCGGCCCGGTGCTGGAAAAGGCCAAGCAGATGGAGGAAGAGGGGCACAAGATCATCAAGCTGAATATCGGCAACCTGGCCGTATTCGGTTTCGATGCCCCGGAGGAAATCCAGCAGGACATGATGCGCAACCTGCCGAATTCGGCGGGCTATTCGGATTCCAAGGGCATTTTCGCCGCGCGCAAGGCGATCATGCATTACACGCAGCAGAAAAATATCCAGGGCGTCGGCCTGGAAGACATCTACGTGGGCAATGGCGCCTCGGAACTGATCGTGATGGCGGTCAACGCGCTGCTCAACAGCGGCGACGAGGTTCTGGTGCCGGCGCCGGACTATCCGCTGTGGACTGCGGCAGTGAGCCTGTCGGGTGGCACGCCGGTGCACTATATCTGCGACGAGTCCAACGAGTGGATGCCTGATCCGGCCGATATCCGTGCCCGCATCACGCCGCACACCAAGGCCATCGTCATCATCAACCCGAACAACCCGACCGGCGCGCTGTATTCGGACGAACTGCTGCTCGAGATCGTCGCGATCGCGCGCGAGCACGGGCTGATCATCTTCGCCGACGAGATCTACGACAAGGTCCTGTACGACGGCAATGTCCACACCTCGATCGCCTCGCTGTCGACCGACGTGCTGACGGTGACCTTCAACGGCCTGTCCAAGAACTACCGCTCGTGCGGCTACCGTGCCGGATGGATGGTGGTGTCGGGCGACAAGCGTCCGGCGCTCGACTATATCGAGGGCCTGAACATGCTGTCCTCGATGCGTCTGTGCGCGAACGTGCCGGGGCAGTGGGCCATCCAGACCGCGCTGGGCGGCTACCAGAGCATCAACGACCTGGTTGCCGAAGGCGGCCGCCTGCGTCGCCAACGCGACCTGGCCTATGAGCTGATCACCGCGATTCCGGGCGTGAGCTGCGTCAAGCCCAAGGCCGCGCTGTACCTGTTCCCGAAGCTGGACCTGTCGATGTACCCGGTGCAGGACGACCAGGAGTTCATTTACGAACTGCTGCAGGAGTCCAAGGTGCTGCTGGTACAGGGCTCCGGCTTCAACTGGGACAAGCCGGACCACTTCCGAATCGTATTCCTGCCGCATGAGGAGGATCTGCGCGAGGCGATCAATCGCATTGCGCGCTTCCTGGAGGCGTATCGAAAACGCCACGGCAAGGTGGCTGCCTGATCAGGTGGCCGCTGCAACTTATCCTTAGCAACCTAGAGTCAGATCGTCCATGAACCCCATCAAAGTTGGCCTGCTCGGCATCGGTACCGTCGGTAGCGGCACGTTTAACGTGCTCAAGCGCAACCAGGAAGAAATTCGCCGCCGCGCTGGCCGCGGCATCGAGATCGCTGTGGTGGCGGATCTCAACACCGAGCGCGCACGCGAGCTGACCAACGGCGAAGTCGAAATTGTCAACGACGCCAACCTGGTGGTGGCGCGCCCGGACATCGACATCGTGGTCGAGCTGATCGGCGGCTACGGCATCGCGCGTGAGCTGGTGCTGAAGGCCATCGAGAACGGCAAGCACGTGGTCACCGCCAACAAGGCGCTGCTGGCCGTGCACGGCAACGAGATCTTTGAAGCCGCACGCAGGAAGGGCGTGATCGTCGCGTTCGAGGCCGCAGTGGCCGGTGGCATCCCCATCATCAAGGCACTCCGCGAAGGCCTGACCGCGAACCGCATCCAGTGGATCGCCGGCATCATCAACGGCACCACGAACTTCATCCTGTCCGAGATGCGCGACAAGGGCCTGGATTTCAACACGGTCCTGAAGGAAGCTCAGCAACTCGGCTATGCCGAGGCCGATCCGACCTTCGACATCGAAGGTGTCGACGCCGCGCACAAGGTCACGCTGATGAGCGCCATCGCGTTCGGCATGCCGGTGCAGTTCGAAAAGGCCCATGTGGAAGGCATCACCAAGCTGGCCGCGACCGACATCAAGTACGCCGAGGAACTGGGCTACCGCATCAAGCTGCTGGGCATCACGCGCCGCCGTGACGATGGCGTGGAACTGCGCGTGCATCCGACGCTGGTGCCAGCCTCGCGCCTGATCGCCAACGTGGAAGGCGCGATGAACGCGGTGCTGGTGCAGGGCGACGCCGTGGGCGCCACGCTGTACTACGGCAAGGGCGCCGGCGCCGAGCCGACCGCCTCGGCCGTGATTGCGGATCTGGTGGACGTGACCCGCCTGCACACCGCCGACCCGAATCACCGCGTCCCGCACCTGGCGTTCCAGCCGGACGAGCTGTCGAACGTGCCGGTGCTGCCGATCGAGGAAATCAACAGCGCCTACTACCTGCGCATGCGCGTGTCCGACGAGACCGGCGTGCTGGCCGAGATCACGCGCATCCTGGCCGAGGGGGGCATCTCCATCGACGCGATGCTGCAGAAGGAATCGCGCGAGGGCGAGCCGCAGACCGACATCATCATCCTGACCCACGTGACGCGCGAGAAGCATGTCAATGCCGCCATTGCGAAGATCGAGTCGCTGCCGACTGTGCTGTCGCCGGTCACGCGCCTGCGCATGGAAGAACTGAACTGATCGGCAGGATATTCCGGACCCATGAAATACCAGTCGACCCGCGGCCACGAAGTGCCGCAATCGTTCTCTGAAATCCTGCTGGGCGGCCTGGCGCCGGACGGCGGCCTGTACCTGCCCGTGCAGTACCCACAGGTCACCGCCGACGAGCTGGAGGCCTGGCGCAAGCTGTCGTACGCCGACCTGGCGTTCGAGATCCTGAGCAAGTTCTGCGACGATATCCCGGCCGAGGACCTGCGCGCGCTGACGCGCAAGACCTATACCGCCGAGGTGTACTGCAACGCGCGCGCCGGCGATAACACCGCCGACATCACGCCGCTGCGCACGCTGGGCGAGGAAGGCGGCACGAAGCTGCAACTGCTGGGCCTGTCCAACGGCCCGACGCTGGCCTTCAAGGACATGGCCATGCAACTGCTCGGCAATATGTTCGAGTACGCGCTGGGCCGTGCCGGGCTGGAGCTCAACATCCTGGGCGCCACGTCCGGCGATACCGGCAGCGCTGCCGAATACGCGATGCGCGGCAAGCGCGGCATCCGCGTGTTCATGCTGAGCCCGCACCGCAAGATGAGCGCGTTCCAGACCGCGCAGATGTTCAGCCTGCAAGATCCGAACATCTTCAACCTGGCGGTGGAAGGTGTGTTCGATGATTGCCAGGACATCGTCAAGGCGGTCTCGAACGACCTCGAATACAAGGCCCGCCAGCGTATCGGTACGGTCAATTCGATCAACTGGGCGCGTGTGGTGGCCCAGGTCGTGTACTACTTCAAGGGCTGGCTGCTCGCGACCACGGGCCCAGGCCAGAAGGTGTCGTTCTGCGTGCCGTCGGGCAACTTCGGCAACGTCTGCGCCGGCCATATCGCGCGCATGATGGGTTTGCCGATCGACAAGCTCGTGGTTGCCACCAACGAGAACGACGTACTCGACGAGTTCTTCCGCACAGGCGCCTACCGTGTGCGCAAGTCGGCCGAGACTTACCATACGTCGAGCCCGAGCATGGATATCTCGAAGGCGTCGAACTTCGAACGCTTCATCTTCGACCTGCTCGGCCAGGACGCCGGCAAGCTGGCCGCGCTGTTCCGCGATGTGGACGAGAAGGGCGGCTTCGACCTGTCGGGGACGCCCGAGTACGAGCGCATCCGCGGCGAGTTTGGCTTTGTCTCGGGCCGCAGCACGCACGGGGACCGCGTGGCGACGATCCGCGACATGTCGGCGCGCTATGGCATCACGATCGATACCCATACCGCGGATGGCATCAAGGTGGCGCGTGAGCATCTCAGCGCCGACGTGCCGATGGTAGTGCTGGAAACCGCGCTGCCGGCCAAGTTTGCCGACACCATCCGTGAAGCGCTGGGCCACGAGCCCGAGCGCCCGGCGGCGTTCGAAGGCATCGAGAAGCTGCCGCAGCGCTTCGAGGTGATGGCCAACGACGCCAGCCAGGTCAAGGCCTTTATCGCTGGTCACACCGGCCTGTAAGCGGAGCGGGCGCCAATGTGGCTGCGGCGCCGCCGCATGCCTTGGCGGCGCCAACTCGCTACAATCAGGCTAGCCGTGGCCCAGTCGCGGCCCCCGGATTGCCCGCCAGGTCGAATGACCCAGTGCGACGCAATGCGCGGGCCGTTTTTCATGGGCGCCCAGAAATCACACATCCCACCATGACCCAAGCTGCAGCGTCTTCCCGCCCCCCGATGCTGACCATGGCCCAGGCGCTCGACGCCTTGCTGGCCGCCGCCCGCCCGCTGGCGCAGTTCGAGCAGGTCGATACCCTGGCCGCCAACGGCCGCGTGCTGGCCACGCCGGTCACCAGTTCCCTGCAGGTGCCGCCCGCCGACAATACGTCGATGGATGGCTACGTGATGCGTGCCGCGGACGTACCCGCAGCCGGTACACGCTTGCCGGTGTCGCAGCGTATTCCGGCCGGCCATGTCGGTACGGAACTGGCGCCGGGCACCGCCGCACGCATTTTCACCGGCGGGCTGATCCCGCCGGGCGCCGACGCGGTGGTGATGCAGGAACAGTGCGTGGCCGATGGCAATGACGTGATCGTCAACCACGTGCCGCAGTCCGGCGAGTGGATCCGCCGCGCCGGCGAGGACATCGAAGCCGGTAGTGTGATCCTGCCCGCCGGTACGCGGCTGACACCGCAGGCGTTGGGTCTGGCTGCTTCCGTGGGCCAGGCACGGCTGGAGGTGGTGCGGCGTGTACGCGTCGCAGTGTTCTTCACGGGCGACGAGCTGGCCATGCCTGGCGAGCCGCTGAAGCCGGGTGCCATCTACAACTCGAATCGCTTCACGCTGCGTGGACTGCTCGAGAACCTCGGTTGCGAAGTCAGCGACCTTGGCATCGTCCCCGATACGCTGGCTGCCACGCGAGAGACCCTGCGCAAGGCTGCGCAGGGCCACGACCTGATCATCACGTCGGGCGGTGTCTCGGTCGGCGAAGAGGACCACATCAAGCCCGCGGTCGAAGCCGAAGGGCGTCTCGACATGTGGCAGATCGCTATCAAGCCAGGCAAGCCACTGGCGTTCGGGCACGTGAACCATGGCAGCAGCGATGCGGCGTTCTTCCTTGGGCTGCCGGGCAACCCGGTGTCGAGCTTCGTCACGTTCCTGCTGTTCGTGCGGCCATTCATCCTGCGCCTGCAAGGCGTGGCCGACGTGGCGCCGCGGCGCCTGCCGCTGCGAGCGGACTTCGAACTGAAGAAGGGCGACCGCCGCAACGAGTTCCTGCGCGCGCGCATCAACGCCAATGGCGGCCTGGACCTGTTCCCGAACCAGAGTTCGGGCGTGCTGACCTCCACGGTGTGGGGCGACGGCTTGATCGACAACCCGCCCGACCGGGCGATCGCGCACGGCGATACCGTGCAGTTCATTCCGTTCGACGGCCTGCTCGCATAGTGGGCCATAAGGTGCAAGAAGTCGCGATGAACATCGAACTACGTTTCTTTGCCAGCGTGCGCGAACAACTGGGCGTTGCCGGGGAGCGCGCCGAAGTCCCGGGCGACGTGCGCACGGTAGGCGAGCTTCGCCAATGGCTGCGTGCGCGCGGTGGCGCGTGGGCGGAAGCGCTGGCGGAAGGCCGTGCGCTGCGCATGGCCGTTGACCACGCCGTGGCACGCGCTGATACGGCGATCACCGAAGGCTGCGAGGTGGCCTTCTTCCCACCGGTCACCGGAGGCTGACATGAGCGTCAGGGTACAGAGGGAGGATTTCGACCTCGGCGCCGAAGTCGCGGCGCTACGGAGCGGCCGTCCGGCCGTGGGCGCGGTGGCAAGCTTCATCGGCACGGTACGCGATATCAGCGAGGGTAGCGCCGTCAGCGCGATGGAGCTCGAGCACTATCCCGGCATGACCGAGAAGGCGCTCGCCCGCATCGAAGCCGCTGCCTGCGCGCGCTGGGAGCTACTGGGCGTGACGATTATCCACCGCGTCGGGCCGCTGCTGCCGCTGGACCAGATCGTACTGGTGGCGGTCGCCTCCGCGCATCGCGGCAATGCGTTTGCGGCGTGCGAATTCATCATGGACTACCTCAAGTCCGAAGCGCCGTTCTGGAAGAAGGAAGAGACGCCGGAAGGTGCGCGCTGGGTCGACGCCCGCGTGACCGACGAGGCGGCCCTGAAGCGTTGGGGGATTCCGTCCTTCAACGCGAGCGGCACTGAAGCCGACAGCGACGGCGAGGCCTGATGGGGCCGCTCGGATTCGTTGCGGTCGGCATCGGCGCTGCGGTCGGCGCGTGGCTGCGCTGGGGGTTATCGGTCATGTGGAACGCCCTGAACCCGGCCTTGCCGTACGGCACGCTGGCCGCCAACCTGCTCGGCGGATACCTGATCGGGCTAGCCGTGGGCTTTTTCGATACTCATCCCGGGTTACCGCCGGAATGGCGGCTGCTGGCCATCACGGGCTTCCTCGGCGGCCTGACGACGTTCTCCACCTTTTCCAGCGAAGCGCTGGCCAACCTGATATCAGGTGACTACGGCTGGGCCTTGCTGCATCTGCTCAGCCACCTTGGCGGCTCGTTGCTGTTCGCCGCGCTGGGCCTCTGGACGTACCGCCTGCTGGCCTGAAGGCCGTATCGGCAGCCGCGCCCGTCGGCTCGCTCGCGCGGCGTGATACGGGAAAGCCATGAATTGACATCGGCCGCCGAGGCCTCATACGATGAAACATGAATCAGTCATCATGTTTCGCAGGGCCGCTCCGGGCAGAGGAGGCCGGACGGCGGGCAGGGCGCGGGACACAGCTTGCACACACAGAGGGCGCCCGAGCGCCACAGTGGAGACACGATGTCCCAGACCGACTCCGGCAGGACTGAATCCGCCAGGACTGAATCCGGCATCTGCCCGCCCAAGACCCCGCGCGGGCAGAAAACCCGCGAGTCCCTGCTGCGTGCCGCCGAGAAGGTGTTCGGCGAGAAAGGCTACTACGTCGCATCGATTTCCGAGATCACGCAGGAAGCCAAGGTGGCCATGGGCACCTTCTACCTGTACTTCAAGGACAAGGAAGATGTCTTCCGCGCGCTGGTCCAGCACATGCTCGAGCTGCTGCGCACCCACCTGCGCAAGCACGTGGCGCCGGCCACCAGCCAGATCGAGGCCGAACGGCTGGGCCTGAAGGCGTTCCTGTCCTTCGTTTCCCGACACAAGAACCTCTACCGGATCGTGCTCGATTCGTATTCGGTGGACGAGACCATCTACAGCGGCTACTTCCAGGTCTTTGCCGATCTCTACAGCCGGCGCCTGAGCCGTGCGGCAGAGCAGGGCGAGTTCCGACCCGGCGACGCCGAGGTGCGCGCCTGGTGCCTGATCGGCATCAGCAATTTCCTGGGTATGCGCTATGCGCTGTGGAAACGGCCGGCATCGATGGAGAAGGTGGTCGATGCCGCGTTCGACATGATCACGCACGGGCTGCAAGCGCGGTGATGGCTGGCGGCGGCCGAGATACCGAAGCGACAAGAAAAAGAGGAGACAACCATGCAACGCAGAACGATCGCCATACATGCCCTGGCGCTGGCCGCCGGCTTGCTCGCCAGTGCGGGCGTGCTTGCCAAGGACATCCGCATTGCCCACGTCTACGACAAGACCGGCGCGCTGGAAGCCTATGCCAAGCAGACCCAGACTGGACTCATGATGGGCCTGGAGTACGCCACGAACGGCACCATGACCGTCAACGGCAACAAGCTCGTGGTGATCGAGAAGGACACCCAGGGCAAGCCCGATGTGGCGAAGGCCCAGCTCGCGGCTGCCTACAGCGATGACCGCGCCGATATCGCGCTGGGGCCGACGTCGTCCGGCACCGCGCTGGCCATGCTGCCCGTGGCGGAGGAATACAAGAAGATCCTGCTGGTCGAGCCCGCCGTCGCCGATTCCATTACTGGGGATAAGTGGAACCGCTACATCTTCCGCACCGGTCGCAACTCGTCGCAGGATGCCATCTCCAACGCGGTGGCACTGGACAAGCCCGGCGTGCAGATCGCCACGCTGGCGCAGGACTACGCCTTCGGCCGTGATGGCGTGAAGGCGTTCAAGGGCGCGCTGAAGAACGCGAAGATTGTCCATGAGGAATACCTGCCGACCAACACCACCGACTTCACCGCCGGTGCGCAGCGGCTGTTCGATTCGCTCAAGGACAAGCCCGGCCGCAAGGTGATCTTCATCATCTGGGCCGGTGCGGGCAACCCGTTCAAGATCGCGGACCTCGACCCGAAACGCTACGGCATCGAGATTGCCTCGGGCGGCAACATCCTGCCGGCCATGACCAGCTACAAGAATTTCCCGGGCATGGAAGGCGCGACGTACTACTACTTCGGCATTCCGAAGAACAAGGCCAACGAATGGCTGGTGTCGAACCACTACAGCAAGTTCAAGTCGCCGCCTGATTTCTTTACGGCTGGCGGCATGTCGGCCGGCATCGCGCTGGTGGAAGCGCTGAAGAAGACGGGCGGCGACACCAACACCGAAAAGCTGATCTCGACAATGGAAGGCATGGCGTTCGAAACGCCCAAGGGCCGGATGGTCTTCCGCAAGGAAGACCACCAGGCGATGCAGTCCATGTACCACTTCAAGATCAAGGTAGACCCGGCGTTCGCCTGGGGCGTGCCCGAGTTGGTCCGCGAGATCAAGCCCGAAGAAATGAACGTACCGATCCGCAACCGGCGCTGACGGACGTGGCGGCCACTGCGGCAACGCCGCCGATGCTGGAAACGCGCGATCTGACCATCCGCTTCGGCGGCCATGTGGCCGTCAATGCGGTGTCGTGCGCGTTCCGGCCCGGCGAGCTGACGTGTATCGTGGGTCCCAACGGCGCGGGCAAGACGACCTACTTCAACCTGATCTCGGGACAGCTGCCTGCCATGGCAGGGCAGATCCTGCTGGACGGGGAGGACGTGACTCGCCTGCCGGTCTCGCTCAAGGCGCGCCGCGGCATCGGGCGCGCGTTCCAGCTGACCAGCCTGTTCCCGAACCTGCCGGTGCTGGAAAACGTGCGCCTGGCCGTGCAGGCGCGCCAGCAGCGCGGCATCGACCTGCTGTCGATGTGGACCAGCCACCGCGGCGTGCGCGCGCAGGCGGAGGCTTGCCTGGAACGCGTGGCGCTGGCCGACAAGCGGCACCTGCCGGTGGCCGCGCTGCCGCATGGCGACCAGCGCAAGCTCGAGGTTGGCATCTTGCTGGCGCTGCAGCCGCGTATCTTCATGTTCGACGAGCCGACGGCCGGCATGAGCGTGGACGAGGTGCCGGTGATCCTGGATCTGATCCGCGAAATCCGGCAGGACCGCAGCAAGACCGTGCTGCTCGTCGAACATAAGATGGACGTGGTGCGCTCGCTGGCCGACCGCATCATCGTGCTGCACAACGGCACGCTGATGGCGGACGGCGACCCGGCGGAGGTGATTGCGTCGCCGATCGTGCAGCAGGCGTATCTGGGCGTGGCCGAAACCGGCATGGAGGCAAGCCATGCGTGAACAACATGACCACGCCAGCGCAAGCCCGATCCTGCGTCTGCGCGATGTGCAGACCCATATCGGCCCGTATCACATCCTGCATGGCGTGAGCTTCGACGTGCCGCGCGGCGGTGTGACCATGCTGCTGGGGCGCAACGGCGCGGGCAAGACCACGACGCTGCGCACGATCATGGGCCTGTGGCGCGCCAGTGCGGGCACGGTGGCGTTTGATGGTGGCGACATCACCGGACACGGCACGCCGGCCATCGCGCAGGCTGGCATTGCTTACGTGCCCGAGAACATGGGCGTGTTTTCCGATCTGACAGTGGCCGAGAACATGAGGCTGGCCGCGCGTAGCGGCGCCATCGACGAGCGGCGGCTGGACTGGGTCTTCCGCATGTTCCCAGCGCTAAAGACGTTCTGGCACCAGCGCGCCGGGGTCCTGTCGGGCGGCCAGAAGCAGATGCTGTCGGTGGCACGCGCCATCATCGAACCGCGCAAGCTGCTGATTGTTGATGAACCGACCAAGGGACTGGCGCCGGCCATCATCCAGAACATGATCGCCGTGTTCCGCGAACTGAAGCAGACCGAGGTGTCGATCCTGCTGGTCGAGCAGAATTTCCATATGGCAAAGTCGGTGGGCGATACGGTGGCCGTGATGGATGACGGGCGTATCGTGCACACCGGCACGATGGCGGCGCTGGCGCAGGATGAAACGCTGCAGCAGCGCCTGCTTGGGTTGTCGCTGGCAGCGCACCAGTAAGGACGCACGCAGTTCGAGGATTTGCTGGCCTTTCCCGCACGCGCGGGAAGCGAGTACACGATCAGCAGGACGAGACACATGACAACTTCAACCACGTTGCCCTCGGCAGGCGCGGCATCGCTGCCGAAAGTCCGGCGTGACTGGACGCCGCTGGCCCTGGTGCCGCTGCTGATGCTGCTGGCATTCCCGCTCGTGGGCAGCGGTTCGACCTGGCTGACGCTGACCATTGCCGGACTGGCCATGGGCATGATCATCTTCGTGGTCTCGTCGGGCCTGACGCTCGTGTTCGGCCTGATGGACGTGCTCAATTTCGGCCATGGCGCCTTCATTGCGCTGGGCGCCTATGTGGCGGCATCGGTGCTGTTGCCGCTGTCGGGCTGGGTCCAGGCCGACAGCCTCGCGCTGAACCTCGCGGTGTTCGCGCTGGCGGTGTTCGCCGCCATGGCGGCGGCCGGGGCGGTGGGGCTGTTCTTCGAGCGCGTGGTGGTGCGCCCGGTCTACGGCCAGCACCTGAAGCAGATCCTGATCACCATGGGCGGCATGATCGTGGCCGAGCAGTTGATCAGGGCCATCTGGGGGCCGGAAACCATCGCACTCGAGGTGCCAGCGGCGTTCCGCGGCGCGGTGCTGCTCGGCGATGCCGCGATCGAGAAGTACCGGCTAGTCGCCATGGTACTCGGGCTGGTGGTCTTCATCGCCATGCTGCTGCTGCTCAACCGCACGCGTATCGGCCTGCTGATCCGGGCCGGTGTGGAAAACCGCGAGATGGTGGAAGCGCTGGGCTATCGCGTGCGGCGCCTGTTCATCGGCGTGTTCGTGGCCGGGGCCGCGCTGGCGGGCATGGGCGGCGTGCTGTGGGGCCTGTACCAGCAGAACATCACGGCGGCGATCGGCGCGCAGGTCAATGTGCTGATCTTCATCGTCATTATCATCGGCGGACTGGGCTCCACCACCGGTTGCTTTGTCGGCGCTGTGCTGGTGGGGCTGATGGCTAACTACACAGGCTTCCTGTTCCCCAAGGTGGCTCTGTTCTCGAACATCCTGCTGATGATGCTGATCCTGCTGTGGCGGCCGCAAGGGCTGTTTGCGGCGGCCAGGCGCTGAGAGGAGACGCGACATGATCCGACTGCTTTCGGGCGACCTGCCGCGCAGCCGCTTGCTGGGCGCGATGCTGGTGCTGATCGTGCTGGCCCTGGCCTGTGCGCCGTTCGTGTTTCCGGGCGCCCGCGCGCTCAACATGGCGGCCAAGATCTGCATCTTCGTGGTGCTGGTGGGCAGCTATGACCTGCTGCTTGGCTATACCGGCATCGTGTCGTTTGCCCACACCATGTTCTTCGGCATCGGCGGCTACGGCGTGGCGATTGCCATGTCGCGCATGGAGCCGGGGTGGGGCGCGCTGCTGGCGGGAACCGTGGCGGCGCTGGCGGTGTCGGCCGTGCTGGCGTTCCTGATCGGCCTGTTCTCGCTGCGCGTGCGGGCCATCTTCTTTGCCATGATCACGCTGGCCGTGGCCACGGCCTTTGCCACGCTGATCTCGCAGCTGTCAGAATGGACCGGCGGCGAGGACGGCCTGACCTTCAAGGTGCCGGAGGCCTTGCGCCCCGGCTTTTCGCTTGGGGACGCCGAATGGTTCGGCGCGCCGCTCAATGGCAAGCTGCTGAGCTACTACCTGGTCTTTGCCGGCGCCGTGCTGCTGTTCCTGCTGTTGCTGCGCATCGTCAACTCGCCGTTCGGCCGGGTATTGCAGGCCATCCGCGAGAACGATTTCCGCGCCGAGGCGATCGGCTACCGGACCGTGGTCTACCGCACAGTCTCCACGGTACTGTCTGCCATATTCGCGACCATGGCTGGTGTATTGATGGCGATCTGGCTGCGGTACAACGGGCCGGACACCTCGCTGTCGTTCGAGATCATGGTCGATATCCTGCTGATTGTCGTGATCGGCGGCATGGGCACGCTCTATGGCGCGGTCATCGGCACGACGCTGTTCCTCCTGGCGCAGACCTACCTGCAGGATGTGATGAAGCTCGCGAGCGATGCTACGGTGTCCGTGCCCTTACTTGCCGGACTGTTGCACCCGGACCGCTGGCTGCTGTGGCTGGGGCTGCTGTTCATCCTCAGCGTCTATTATTTTCCGCAGGGCGTGGTGGGACGGCTGCGCGGCGCCGCTTCGTCGCGCGATGCCTCATCCTGAACCGGCGCACGGAGATGGTATGCCAAGTATGTGATTGGCTGCACCAGAACGCCCGGCACTAAAGCACAAGCTGCGCACGCGGTTTTCGGGTCACGGACAAGCGGTGTGAGACCAGGCAGTTTGCAGTTCGATAGTCTTACCGGCAGGAGCGGAACGTCAGCAAACCTCGGCAAAACAGGAGGCGTCCCATGCACCATGACAACTTTCGTCGCCTTGGCAACGCAGCATTCGCGGCAGCGGCGGCACTGCTGGCCGTTGCCTGCGGGGGCGGCGACAGCAGCGACGGCAACACCAACCCGAACATCAAGCCGGCCAACATCGGCACGGTGACGATCCAGGCCTACGATGGCGCGACCGATGACCTGCTGACGGCCGGGCTCGGCAAGGACGGGTTGGCGAGCGCCACGGCGCCTGTCCCCGCGAGCCCGAACAGCCCGACCGCGGCCGAGTTGCGCCGCTATGCGATCTACACCAACTACCGCGCTATCGTGGACACCACGGCCGGCGGCGGCTTTGGCTCGCTCTACGGGCCCAATGTGGATGCGCAGGGCAATGTCACCACCGGGCAGGGCAAGATCGCTGGTGTGGAGTATCTGGCCTTCTCCGACGATGGCAGCGGGCAGGAAAACGTGACCATGCTGGTCCAGATCCCGAACACGTTCAACCAGAGCAAGCCGTGCATGATTACCGCGACGTCTTCCGGCTCGCGTGGCGTGTATGGCGCCATTGCCGTGGGCGAGTGGGGACTCAAGCGCGGCTGCGCGGTGGCCTATACCGACAAGGGCACCGGCGCCGCGCCGCACGATCTCGACACCGACACCGTGCCGCTGATCGACGGCACGCGCACGACGCGTAGCGCAGCCGGTACCAACGCCCAGTTCGCCGCGAGACCCGGCATCCTGTCGCTCGCTGATTTCACGGCGCAGGTGCCGCATCGCCTGGCTTTCAAGCACGCGCATTCCCAGCGAAACCCCGAAAAGGACTGGGGCAAGTTCACGCTGCAGGCGATCGAGTTCGGCATCTGGGCCATCAATGACCGCTTCGGCACAGTCGCCTCCAACGGCGTGCGCCAGCGCACGCTGGCCAAGAGCAAGATCGTCGTGATTGCGTCGAGCGTATCCAATGGCGGCGGCGCGGCGGTTGCCGCGGCCGAGCAGGATACCGATGGGCTGATTGATGGTGTGGCCGTGGCCGAGCCCAACCTGAACCTGCCGCCGAATGCCAGCATCCTCGTCAAGCGTGGCAGCAAGCCGGTCAATGCGTCGGGTCGTTTGCTGTACGACTACATCACCACGGCCAACTTGCTGCAGCTATGCGCATCCCAGGCGACCGCGCTGGTCAATGCCCCGGCGTTTGCCACCAACCAGTTCTATATCTCCCGCTGCCAGACACTTGTGGACAACAAGTTGATTTCCGGCACGACGGTGAGTGACCAGGCGGCGAGTGCACTCGACCAGCTACATCTGGCTGGCTGGGAGCCGGAATCGGATGCACTCCATCCGTCGTTGTCGCTATTCGATACGGCGGCCTCGATTGCCGTGACCTACGCCAATTCGTACGCCAGGGCCAGCGTGACCGACCGGCTGTGCGGCTACAGTTTCGCCGCCACGCTGGCTGACTTCAAGCCGGCGGCGATCGCGCCGTCCGTGCTGGCATCGATGTTCGCTACCGGTAACGGCGTACCGCCGACCAGTACCGTACAACTGATCAATGACCGGGATCTGCAGCATGGGCCGTTCATGAACGGCCAGTCGGTGTCGGCTTCCAATAACCGGGCCGATGCCAACTTCGACGGGGCCAAGTGCCTGCGCGACCTGCTGACTGGCACCGATTCGCAGGCGCAGGCGCTGCAGTCGGGCGTGTCGCAGATTCAGCGCTCGGGCAACCTGCACGGCAAGCCAGCGCTGATCGTGCACGGCCGCAGCGACGGCCTGCTGCCCGTGAATCACACCTCGCGGCCGTATCTCGGATTCAACCGGCAGCAGGAAGGTGCGGCCAGCAAGCTGTCGTATATCGAAGTCGAGAACGCCCAGCATTTCGATGCTTTCATTGGGGCCGTGTCG
Source organism: Cupriavidus pinatubonensis (assembly GCF_019602855.1). Classification (GTDB taxonomy): domain Bacteria; phylum Pseudomonadota; class Gammaproteobacteria; order Burkholderiales; family Burkholderiaceae; genus Cupriavidus; species Cupriavidus pinatubonensis. The sequence goes on along the minus strand of NZ_CP080767.1, from coordinate 2,208,482 downwards.
GGGTACAGCAACCGTTACGTGCCGCTGCACCTGTACCTGATCCGTGCGCTCGATGCCGTCTATGACAACCTCACGACCGGCAAGGCGCTGCCGCCGTCGCAGGTAGTGCGCACCATTCCGCGTGGCGGCGCCACCAATACGACGACCGCGCCGACGCTGCTGCCGGTCAACGTGCCACCGATCTCGGCAAGTCCGGATGCTGCCAATCAGATCGCGGCCAGCACTGGCTCTGTCGATGTGCCTGATTGATGCGTGCCGGGGTCCGTACCGAATGCGACTGCGAGGTCGGTGCGGCCGGTGACTTGCACGTCATCTGGCGACGTTCCCGGTGTAGTGGAGGGAAAGGCTCATTCCGGGGCGGAATCCTCTCTGGAAACAAGGGAAGACTTACGCTAGACAGCGACGTCCCGTGCCGCTCGTTTGGCGTATCGCATCCCGCACTCGCAGACATTTCAAGATTGCTCCGGCGTGGCCTTGAAATGTCAAGTCAAAGCCTTATCTTTCGGAAAGACATCCAGTGTCCGGCGGGGCGAGCTTCCTAGCATCAGGACACTCACTGAGAGAGGGAATCCTATGCGTCTTGACAAACTGACTACCCGGTTCCAGGAAGCGCTGGCTGATGCGCAAAGCCTGGCACTGGCCAATGACAACCAATACATCGAACCGCAGCACCTGCTGCGTGCGCTGATTGCGCAGAACGACGGCGCAGCCAAGGCGCTGCTGCAGCGCGCCGGCGTCAACGTGAACGGCTTGCAGACCGCGCTGGATGCGGCCATCAAGCGTCTGCCGCAAGTGCAGGGCACCAGCGAGGTCCAGGTGGGCCGCGATCTGGTCAATCTGCTTAACGCCGCCGAGAAAGAATCCATCAAGCGCGGCGACCAGTTCATCGCCAGCGAGCTGTTCCTGCTTGCCGTGTCGGAAGACAAAGGCGAGGCCGGGCGCATTGCGCGCGAGAACGGGCTGAACCGCAAGCCATTGGAAGCGGCCATCCAGGCCGTGCGCGGCGGCGATGCCGTCAATAGCGCCGACGCCGAAACGCAGCGTGAGGCGCTCAAGAAGTACACCATCGACCTGACCGAGCGCGCTCGAATGGGCAAGCTCGACCCGGTGATCGGCCGCGACGACGAGATTCGACGTGCGATTCAGATCCTGCAGCGCCGCACCAAGAACAACCCGGTCCTGATCGGCGAGCCGGGCGTGGGCAAGACCGCGATCGTCGAAGGCCTCGCGCAGCGCATCGTCAACGGCGAAGTGCCCGAAAGCCTGAAGAACAAGCGCGTGCTGGTGCTCGACATGGCCGGCCTGCTGGCTGGCGCCAAGTACCGCGGCGAGTTCGAGGAACGCCTGAAGGCCGTGCTGAACGATGTGGCCAAGGATGAAGGCCAGACCATCGTCTTTATCGACGAGATCCACACCATGGTCGGCGCCGGCAAGGCTGAAGGCGCGATCGACGCGGGCAACATGCTCAAGCCGGCGCTGGCGCGCGGCGAGCTGCACTGCATCGGCGCGACCACGCTGGACGAGTACCGCAAGTACATCGAAAAGGACGCCGCGCTCGAGCGCCGTTTCCAGAAAGTGCTGGTCGATGAGCCGAGCGTGGAGGCGACCATCGCCATCCTGCGCGGCTTGCAGGAAAAGTATGAGCTGCACCATGGCGTTGAAATCACCGACCCGGCCATCGTCGCTGCGGCGGAGCTGTCGCATCGCTATATCACCGACCGCTTCCTGCCCGACAAGGCCATCGACCTGATCGACGAGGCGGCTGCGCGCATCAAGATGGAAATCGACTCCAAGCCGGAGGCGATGGACAAGCTCGAGCGCCGCACCATCCAGCTCAAGATCGAACGCGAGGCGGTCAAGAAAGAGACCGACGAAGCGTCGCTCAAGCGCCTGGACCTGATCGAGCAGGAGATCACGCGCCTGGAAAAGGAGTATGCGGATCTCGACGAGATCTGGAAGGCCGAAAAGGGCGCCGCTCAGGGTACGGCTGCGCTGAAGGAAGAGATCGAGAAGGTCAAGCTGGAGATCGCCAAGCTGCAGCGCGAAGGCAAGCTCGACAAGGTGGCGGAACTGCAGTACGGCAAGCTGCCGGGCCTGGAGGGCAAACTCAAGGCTGCGACCGACGCCGAAGCGAGCGAGCAGAAGCAGCCCAACAAGCTGTTGCGCACGCAAGTCGGTGCCGAGGAAATCGCCGAAGTGGTGAGCCGCGCGACGGGCATCCCGGTATCGAAGATGATGCAGGGCGAGCGCGAGAAGCTGCTCAAGATGGAAGACCGACTGCACAACCGCGTGGTGGGCCAGGACGAAGCCGTGCGGCTGGTGTCCGATGCCATCCGCCGTTCGCGTGCGGGCCTCGCGGACGAGAACAAGCCGTATGGCTCGTTCCTGTTCCTGGGACCGACCGGTGTCGGCAAGACCGAACTGTGCAAGGCCCTGGCCGAGTTCCTGTTCGATTCGGAAGAGCACCTGATCCGCATCGACATGAGCGAGTTCATGGAGAAGCACAGCGTGAGCCGCCTGATCGGCGCGCCGCCGGGATATGTCGGATATGAAGAGGGTGGTTACCTGACCGAAGCCGTGCGCCGCAAGCCGTACAGCGTGGTGCTGCTCGACGAAGTCGAGAAGGCACACCCGGACGTTTTCAACGTGCTGCTGCAGGTGCTGGACGATGGCCGCCTGACCGATGGCCAGGGACGTACGGTGGACTTCAAGAACACCGTGATCGTGATGACGTCCAACCTCGGTTCGCAGATCATCCAGTCGATGGTGGGCGAGCCGCAGGAAGCGGTGAAGGGCGCGGTATGGCAGGAGGTGCGCACGCATTTCCGGCCCGAGTTCCTGAACCGGATCGACGAAGTCGTGGTGTTCCACGCACTCGACCAGAAGAACATCGAGTCGATCGCGCGCATCCAGCTGCAACGCCTGCAGGGTCGCCTGGCCCGCATGGACATGACGCTGGAGGTCAGCGAACTGGCGCTGGAGAAGATCGCGAGCGCGGGTTACGACCCGGTGTTCGGGGCCCGTCCGCTCAAGCGGGCGATCCAGCAGCAGATCGAAAACCCGGTGGCACGTGCCATCCTGGAAGGAAAGTTTGCTGCGAAGGATGTGGTGCCGGTGGACTATGCCGATGGGGCGTTTGTGATCGGTGGAGTTGCCCAGTAAGCGCGAAGCCTGACAGCAATGTCGCCTTCATGTGCTTGCCAAAAACCCGCCGCAGTGATGCGGCGGGTTTTTTGTTGTCCCGGGCTTACCAGTTGAACCGCACGCCAAGCTTGCCGTCCCAGGCCTGCCGCGTGCCATCGAATCCGCGCTGGTATCCGGCACTGGCGTAGGCGAACAGGTTGCGCCGGAACTCTGCGCTGAAACCGGCCTTGAGTTCGCTCCAGCCGCCCGACAGATCTGCCTGGAACGGGATGAACCCCGATGCAGTGGAAAACGCCGTGAGCGGATCGCCAAGAAATTCATACCACGCCGATACACGTGCCCACACGGTGAACTGGCGCGGCTGGACAGCTTCGTCGTCTTGCCATGTTCTGGCGATTCGTGCGCCGACACGGCCCGCCAGCGAGCGGACGTTGTCGAAGTGCACGGTGGCGCCCGCATCCGACGAGTCGTCGAGCTTCACCCACTGGTACAGCAGTTGCGATTGCGGTTCCAGCACCCAGCCCTGGCCCAAGGCAAACGGATAGCCTGCTTCGATGGATGAGGCAAGCCCGACGCCATGGGTGGTCAGTTCGGGCAGGCCGCGGTTCGAGCTTGCGCGCACGTTGTACCAGGTGCCCTGAATCACGCCGTCCAAGTACCAGTCCTGCAGGCCGTAGTGGGTCCAGTAGCTGCCGACCGTGTAGCCGTCGAAGCGGTTGGTGCCGGCACGCACGCCGGTGAAGTGATCGACATCCATGCCCGCGTAGCCAATGGCGCCATAGACGCCGGCGTGGTCGCGGCGTCCGTCGTCATGCGTGTGGCGCAGCAGGTCTGCGCCGATTTGCATGCCGGCGAAGCGATAGTCGTAGCTCGGTGTCTTGCCGTAGATGCCACGCTGGCCGCCATCGCGATTGCCCTGCATGCCGATGACGCGGCTCCAGCCAGCGCTGGGCACCGGCTCGCCTGAAAGGTCGCTGCGGTTGCGCAGCACGGCCTGCTCGCCCATGCGTTCATGCAGCGTGTCCATCAGCGAGCGGCCGTACTGAAGCGCCAGCGGTGCGATGGCGGTATAGAGCGAGACTTCAGGCCGGTAGTTGGGAATCGGCCGTACAGGACCAGGAGGTGCGGGCGATGGCTTCGGCGCAGGGCAGGGCGGGGACGGCGCTCCCGCGCCCGAACAGTCGAGTGTCGAGCGCAGGTACCAGCTCTGCGGCGCGCTCGCGTCGGTGCTGCCGCGCTGCAGCGTGTACTCGTACGGGCCTGCGACCACGGGGCCGGCCAGCGCAAAGGCATGCGGTTCACTGGCGTGGGCGTCGATGACGAGTATGCCGTTGCCGGTCGTGGTGGCGCCGGGGCCACCGGCATTGCGTATGCGCAGCGCCGTGGTGCCGGATGCCATGTCTGCGACCTGCAGGCGATCGGACGGTGATTCGTCGATGCCCAGTCGGGTATTGAGCGTCAGATTGCCGGACTGGCCGGTGTAGCTACGCGTGGCGAGCAGGTGAAAGCCATCACCGAAGACGATGGCCCCGCTGTTGGTCAGCGTGCCGACGGTGCTGTCGGCAGTGACGGTCCACTGGCTTTGCTGTACGCCAAGCGTGCGTGCGCCGGTGACGGCCCCTGTCAGCACTGTTCTGTTGGTCAACGTGATATCTGCAATGTTGCCGCCGGCGGCATCGGCAACGATGTCACCGTTCAGCGTGGCGCGGTCGGCTGCCAGGGTGAGCCGTGCCGCCTGGCCGTTCATCGACATGACTTCGGCCACGCGTCCTGTGCCGGCGCGCAGGATGGCCCCGTTCCGCACGGTCAGATCCATATTGCTGCCCGCTACCTGGGCGGTTGATTGCGCCGTATCGACAAGGCCGCCGTCGATCAGCACGGTAACAGGCGCATTGGCGTCGGCAGCATAGCTGTAGAGGCCAGCGCCGCTGCCGGTGCTGCGTAGGGTCACGTTGTACAGGTCGAGCCGTGCGCCGTTGGCGAGCTCGGCCCCATGGGCCTGCTGACCCGACGTGTTGACCGTCACATTGCGCGCGACCATGCTGGCGCCCTCATGGACAGACAACCCATGGCTGCCTGGGCCAGTCGTGGTGATGGTGCTATCGGCCAGCGTGATGGCGCCGTGCTGCGTCGCGAGCGCGCCAAGGGCGGATGGGCCTTCGGTGCGGACCTGCGCGTTCTGCGCCGTCAGGCTGGAGCCATCGGCGTACACATACAGGCCATGGCTGCCGCGGCCCGCTGTCGTAATGGCACTGTTGCCACGCAGGTTCAGCACGCCGCCGTTGCGAGCGATGGCTGCCGGGGCGTCGGCGCCGTTGGTGCGGATCGTGAAGTTGCCAGCGCCGTTCACGCCGAGAATTCCGCGTGAACCCGCATCGGTCGCAAACAGGCCCGGCGCCGAATCGCCGTGCGTGGTGATGGTGGTGGTGCCTTCCAGGTCGATGACGCCGCCGCCCTGAATCGCCGCGCCTGCCGCGCGCGCGCCGCTGGTCGTGAGGTCAGAGTCCGTCAGCCGGATGGCGCCGCCGAAGTCTTCGAACGCCGCGTGCGATTGCTCGCCCGAGGTCACGATCGTGGCTTGCGCGGTGATGTATTGCGAGCCGAAGCTCTGCACGCCGTAGGAATTCTTGCCGCTTGTCATCACGGAATTGCCGGGCACGGTGAGCGTGATCTTGCCTTGGCTTTGCGCGAAGATGCCCGTTGCGTCGTTGCCGGCGGTGAACAGCTTGAGCGGGCCGGTGGCCGTCACGATGCCGCCGTCTTGCGCAGTCACCGCAGCCTGGTAATCGCCCCGGCCGGTATCGATGGTGCCACCGGCAAGCGTCAGCTCGCACGCATTGGCAACGGCCTTGCCGCCTTGCCATGGCGAACATTCGGCCGCTTCGGCCTCGGGGACTCCGGGCATGGCACCGAAGATAAGCAACGCCAGGGAAGATCTCGCGAGCATAAGCGGGCGCGCCGGGCGGCACGTTATGAAAACCGAAAGGGACACTAACGGCAGCAAACGGCGTACGCAATTGCAGTTTTTTGAGCGCCCGATAAAGTGTTTTGCGATGCAGCAAAGTACTGAACGGTTTGTGATGCGGGCGGCGCAACCCGGCGCGGCGAACCGAAAAATCCATGCGACCCGACGCAATGAGCCCGGCTTGACCTTGATCAATCCGGAATCGAGGCTGTCCCGATACCATTGGTTCTGTCATGGAGATGCGGGGGCGCTCTTCATGACTTGTCTACCCGTTTCCGAATGGAAACTTGGCCCGCACCGGTCATACGGTGCGGGCGTTTTCTTTTGGGCGTGCGCTTTTGGTGTCCGATTGACCAGGGGAGCCACCCTGCGTCACCCTCCACCGGCATGTGCATATTTCCGCGCGATCTTATGCGGAAAACACGCAAGGATCGGCGAAACCATTCGTTCCGTTCAGATAGGCCCCTCGGTAGTCTTGCTCCTGACATAAGCCCGACCACACATGGCGGGCAAGCCAATGAGGCGCCTCCGGCGCCAGTCACGAGACCTGACGGGAGCAACAAGATGATCCGCAAGCTGGCCATTGGCCTGGCCGCATTTGCCGCTATCGGCGCCGCGCAGACGGCGACGGCAACCAATCTGCTGAACGTTTCGTATGATCCGACGCGCGAACTGTACGTGGACGTGAACGCCGCGTTTGCCAAGGCCTGGAAGGCGCAGGGCGGCGATACCGTGACAGTACGCCAGTCGCACGGCGGCTCGGGCAAGCAGGCCCGCTCCGTGATTGACGGCCTTGATGCCGATGTGGTTACGCTGGCGCTCGGCTACGACATCGACGCGATTGCCGAGAAAGGCCTGATCAAGCCCGACTGGCAGAAGCGCTTGCCGCACAACGCCTCGCCGTACACCTCGACCATCGTGTTCCTGGTGCGCAAAGGTAACCCGAAAGGCATCAAGGACTGGAACGACCTGGTGAAGCCAGGCGTGCAGGTCATCACGCCCAATCCCAAGACTTCGGGCGGCGCGCGCTGGAACTACCTGGCCGCATGGGGCTATGCGCAGCGACAGCCGGGCGGCAATGACGCCAAGGCGCGCGAATTTGTTGGCGAACTGCTCAAGCACGTGCCCGTGCTCGATTCCGGCGCGCGCGGCGCGACCACGACCTTTGTCGAGCGCGGCCTTGGCGACGTGCTGATCGCATGGGAAAACGAAGCGATCCTGGCGATCAAGGAACTCGGTCCGGACAAGTTTGACATCGTCGCGCCGTCGGTCTCGATCCTGGCCGAGCCGCCCGTCGCGGTGGTCGACAAGGTGGTCGACAAGAAGGGCACGCGCAAGGTGGCCGAAGCCTACCTGCAGTTCCTGTACACCGATGAAGGCCAGGAAATCGCTGCCAAGAACTACTACCGTCCGATTTCAGCGAAGGTGGCCGCCAAGTACGCGGCAAACTTCCCGAAGGTGAAGCTGTTCACCATCGATGAAGCTTTCGGCGGCTGGCAGAAGGCGCAGAAGACCCACTTTGCCGATGGCGGTTCGTTCGACCAGATCTACCAGCCCGGCAAGAAGCAATAGTCATCCAGAAGACGGACGGGCCGGCCCCAAGGTTTCGGGCGACCGGCACCGTCCCGCCAACCAGAAGAAGGAAGCCCCGATGTCGATCCTTACGCTGTCCTGCAGTCCCTCGGGGCTATCGCCCTCTGCTTCGCTGCCCCGGCGCTCCACGCAGGCCGCGGCGACACAGCGATGTCCCGCCTGAGCTGATTCGTAGTCCCGCCGGCCACCCGTACTGACGTACCGACACCGGGCCGGCGCCTCCACCGCAATCACGTTGTCATGCCGCCTGCAGAGCAGGCCGGCAGGGCGGATTGCGGACCGCATTCGGCCACAACCATCCATGCAGACAGATTGCCGGACCAGCGCCGGCTGAGGAAGCCATCCATGATATCGTCCAGCTTGTCGCCGGTTGCCGGCGAATCGATCCATTCCCGCCATCCGCAAATCGGCAGCCAGCGCCGCCGCCGCATTCTGGCCGCCGCGCTAGTGCTGGCGACCGGCCTGGCCTACGGCGTGTTGCCCGGCCGCGCCGAGGCGCAATCGAAGAACGTCGATCCGAAGGTGCTGCGCATCGGCTACCAGAAGTACGGCACGCTGACGCTGCTGAAAGCGCGCGGCACCTTGGAGAAGCGCCTGGCGCCGCAGGGCATCACGGTCAAGTGGACGGAATTCCCGGCCGGGCCGCAACTGCTGGAAGGCCTCAACGTGGGCGCGATCGACTTCGGCACGGTCGGCGAAGCGCCGCCGATCTTCGCGCAGGCCGCCGGCGCGCAACTCGCGTATATCGGCAACGAGCCGCCGGCGCCCACTGCCGAGGCCATCGTCGTGCCGAAGGACTCGGCCATCAAGAGCGTCGCCGACCTGCGCGGCAAGCGCGTGGCGCTGAACAAGGGCTCGAACGTGCATTACCTGCTTGTGCGCCAGCTCGAGAAGGCCGGCATTCCCTTCAGCGACATCCAGCCGGTCTACCTGCCACCAGCAGACGCGCGTGCCGCATTCGAACGCGGCGCGGTCGATGCGTGGGTGATCTGGGACCCGTTCCTGGCCGCCGCGGAAAAGCAGCTCGGCGCGCGCGTGGTGGCCGATGGACGCGGCGCCGACGGCAAGAACGTGGTCAGCAATCACCAGTTTTATCTCGCGTCGCGTCCCTATGCGCAAGCCAGGCCCGAGATCGTCAAGCTGCTGCTCGATGAACTCGCGTCGCTCGGCGCGTGGGCAGAGAAGAACCCGAAGGACGCGTCGGCCGTGCTGACCGGCGAACTCGGACTCGACCCCGCCGTGCTCGACCTGGCCGTCTCGCGCTTTTCGTATGGCGCGCGGCCGGTGAGTGCTGACGTGCTGGCTGAGCAGCAACGCATTGCCGACGTCTTTCACTCGCTCAAGCTGATCCCGAAGCCGATCAAGGTCTCGGACGCAAGCTGGCAGCAGGCGCGGCGCTGACGCAAATCCTGCTGGACGACCACAACGATAACGAGGTACCGCATGCAAGTATTCTGGTTTATCCCGACCCACGGCGACAGCCGCTACCTGGGTACGTCCGAAGGCGCGCGCGAGGTTGGCATCGACTACCTGAAACAGGTAGCCGTTGCCGCCGACACGCTGGGCTACGAGGGCGTGCTGATTCCGACGGGACGTTCGTGCGAAGACCCGTGGGTGGTGGCATCGGCGCTCGCTGCCGTGACGCAGAAGCTGCGCTTCCTCGTGGCCGTACGCCCGGGGCTGATGACGCCGACGCTGGCCGCGCGCATGGCCGCGACGTTCGACCGCATTTCAGGCGGACGGCTGCTGGTCAACCTGGTGACGGGTGGCGATGTGGCCGAACTCGAGGGCGATGGCCTGTTTCTCGACCACGCCGCACGCTACGAAGCGTCGTCCGAGTTCATCCGCATCTGGCGCGACGTGCTCGCGGCCAGCCATGACAGCGGCGAGATCAGCTTCAAAGGGCGCCACCTGAGGGTGAAGGGCGCGCGCGTGCTGTACCCGCCGTTGCAACGCCCCCATCCGCCGGTGTACTTCGGCGGTTCTTCTGCCGCTGCACACGAGCTGGCGGGCGAGCAGGTCGATACCTACCTGACCTGGGGCGAGCCGCCGGCCGATGTCGCGCTGAAGCTGGCCGACGTGCGCAAGCATGCCGAGCGCCACGGCCGCACGGTGAAGTTCGGCATCCGCCTGCACGTGATCGTGCGCGAGACCGAGGCCGCTGCCTGGGCCGCGGCGGACGATCTCATCAGCCGCCTCGACGACGAGACCGTGGCGCGCGCGCAGGCCGTGTTTGCCAAGATGGATTCCGAAGGCCAGCGCCGCATGGCTGCCCTGCATGCGGGCGGCAGCAAGCGCACGCGCGAAGCGCTGGAAATCAGCCCCAACCTGTGGGCCGGCGTGGGCCTGGTGCGTGGCGGCGCGGGCACGGCGCTGGTCGGCGATCCGCATCAGGTGGCTGCGCGCATCCGCGAATACTCGGAGCTGGGTATCGACACGTTCGTGCTGTCCGGCTATCCGCATCTCGAAGAGGCGTATCGCTTCGCGGAACTGGTGTTCCCGCTGCTGCCGCTGGCCGTGCGCAACAAGCTGCCCGGGCAGGTCCTGTCGGGTCCATTCGGGGAAGTCATGGCGACCGGCATCGTGCCGCGCGCCTCGCAGAGCTGAGGAGGCTGCCATGTCCGCTTCCTTGACAGTGCCACGGCGCGAGTGGCGCTCCGTCGCGCGCGCGCTGGCGCCGTGGGTGGTGCCAGCGTTGCTGATCATCGTCTGGCAGGCTGCCTCGCAAGGCGGTTGGCTGTCGACGCGTGTCCTGCCCGCGCCGCTCGCCGTGGTGGAGGCGGCGTGGGGCCTCGCGCGTTCCGGCGAGTTGTGGGAGCACGTTTGGGTCAGCACGTGGCGCGCGCTGGTTGGGTTCGCCATCGGTGGCGGCCTCGGGCTGCTGCTGGGGCTGCTCACTGGCACGTTCCGCAGCGCGGCCACGCTGCTAGACAGCACGCTGCAGATGGTGCGCAATATCCCGCCGCTCGCGCTGATCCCGCTCGTGATCCTCTGGTTCGGCATCGACGAGACCGCCAAGCTGTTCCTGGTCGCGCTGGGCGTGTTTTTCCCGGTGTACCTGAACACGTTCCACGGCATCCGTGCCGTCGATCCGGGTCTGATCGAGATGGCGCGCAGCTACGGGCTGTCGGGCTGGCCCCTGTACCGCGAGGTGATCCTGCCCGGCGCGCTGCCGAACATTCTCGTAGGCGTGCGTTTCTCCCTGGGCCTGATGTGGGTGATCCTGATCGTGGCCGAAACTATCTCCGCGCAATCGGGCATCGGCTACATGACCATGAACGCACGCGAGTTCCTGCAGACCGATGTGGTGCTCGTGGGCATCCTGCTCTATGCGCTGCTCGGCAAGCTGGCCGATGTGCTGTCTCGCGGGCTCGAACGAATCTGGCTGCGCTGGCATCCCGGCTATCAGGCTGCATAAGGAGAACGCGACATGCAAAGCAATCCCGTGGAACAGGCCGCGCTCGCTTATGCCGGTACGCGGCTGAAGCAGACGGATGCGCCGCTCAGTGCCGAAACGCAGCCTGGTGGTGTCGCGCTGCACGTGCAGCAGGTCATCAAGCGCTATGACGGGCGTGAGGTGCTGCACCGTATCGAACTCACAACGGCACCGGGCGAATTCGTCGCCATCGTGGGCCGCAGCGGCTGCGGCAAGAGCACCTTGCTACGGCTGGTGGCAGGGCTCGAATGCGCGGACGAAGGCGCCATCACGCTCGACGCACAACCGGCACGTACGCTGCAGCAGGACATCCGCGTGATGTTCCAGGACTCGCGCCTGCTGCCGTGGAAACGCGTGCTGGAGAACGTAGCGCTGGGCCTGCCGCGCGAACGCCGCGAAGAGGCCGCGGCGGTGCTCGCGCAGGTTGGCCTCAGGGATCGCGCGGATGCGTGGCCGGCGCGGCTCTCCGGCGGGCAGCGCCAGCGCGTGGCACTGGCGCGCGCGCTGGTGCACCACCCGCGCCTGCTGCTGCTCGACGAACCGCTCGGTGCGCTGGATGCGCTCACGCGCATCGAGATGCAAGGGCTGATCGAATCGCTGTGGCGACGCTTAGGCTTTACCGCGCTGCTCGTGACGCACGACGTGTCCGAGGCCGTGGCACTGGCCGACCGCATCGTGCTGATCGAAGACGGCCACATTGCGATGGATGAGCGCGTGGCGCTTCCACGGCCCCGGCAACATGGCTCGGCCGCGTTCGCGCAGATTGAGGAACGGGTGCTGCGGCGGGTCATGCAGCACACGCCGGATGCGGAGGGCGTTTCGCAATCAGAGCCGGAAGCCACCGCGGACTGGTCGCTCGTGCGCACGGTGGAGTCGGTGCGCTTCGCGGTGTAACGCATTCGGAACCCGCGCATCGTCATTACACAATCTTCATACGCCTTCACCAAAGGAGCTTCTATCATGAGCATTCAGGCGATCAACGTACGCAACCAGTTCCGCGGCAAGGTTGCCGCCATCATCGAAGGCCCGGTGGTTTCCGAAGTGGACGTGGAAACGCCAGCCGGCATCGTCACCTCGGTCATCACCACGCGCTCGATCCGCGACCTCGACCTCACGCTGGGCAGCGAAGTCGTTGCGCTGGTCAAGGCCACCGAAGTGTCCATTGCCAAGCTGTAAAGTGCCGCGGGCTGTGTACGCACGGCCTGCAGCTTGACTGTCCAACAGGAACAAAGGCGCCGGGAGGCGCGAAAGGAAACACAGGCATGGCCATCGCAGGCGCGAACGCACCCGAAGCCACGTGGGGCGCCCTGGAGCGCTATCTTGAAACGCTGCCGCGGCAGCCGCTGGCCGACCGCCAGCTTTGGCGCGACGCGCGTGGCCAGGTGCAGGGCCAGTTCTTCAACTGTTCGCTCACGAGCGCATTCGAGCCGCTGGTGACGCTGGCCGACCGCGAGGTCGTTGCACACGAAGGGGCGATCCACACGTATGCAGAGGACGGTGTCGGCCTTGCCGCCTGGAAGCTGTTTGCAATGGCCGCCGATGACGCTACGCTGGTGTCGCTGGACCGTCTGTCGCGCCTCGTGCATGCCATCAATTACTTTGCCGCGGACGGCGCCCACAAGCTGGTGCTCAATGTGCACAACCGCCTGCTGGCGGCAGTGGCCGATGACCATGGCTCCGCATTCCGGCGCGCGCTGCAGTCGCTGGGCCTGCCCGTCGATCGCTTCGTGATCCAGGTGCCCGCCAGCGCCAATGACGACTTGCCGCTGCTGCTGCATGTAGTGGGCAACTATCGCCGCAATGGCTTTGCCGTGAGCCTGCAGGCGTCCGATCCGGCCGAGGCCGGCGCGTTGATGGCGCACGCCTTGCCCGACTGGCTCAAACTGGATATGCGCCGTACATGGACCGACCGCCAGCTTGCCGGGCTGGGCGCGAGCGCGGCCAACGCCGGCGTCACGCTGATTGGCCGGCGGCTGCAGGACGCATCGAGCGTGGAGCGCCTGCAGGCGGCAGGTATCGGGCTGGGGCAGGGCGCGTTTGCGGGCGGGCTGATGACGCCTGCGTCGCTGCGGCCTGCACGGACATTGAGCGAGGAGGTGGCATGACGGAGATTAGCAAGCCGGTTCCGCGCCTGGAAATCCCCAGGCACCTGCAAGTGCTCACGGTGCCGGGCCTGCACGGCAGCGGTCCGGGGCACTGGCAAAGCCGCTGGGAGCAGCGCTTCCCCGGCTGGCAGCGCATCGAGCAGCATGACTGGTCGCGTCCGAGCCTGCCGTTGTGGGCGGAACGCGTGTCAGAAGGCGTCATGCGCGCGCAACGCGTGGCATCGCGCGGCGCGGTGCTGGTCGCGCACAGCTTCGGGTGTCTGGCCACGCTGCGGCAGGCAGCGCTCGATCCGGCGGGCATCGCCGGCGCGCTGCTGGTGGCGCCCGCGGATCCAGACAAATTCGCTGTCGCGCATCTGTTGCCCGCTTACAGGCTGCCATTCCCAACCATTCTGATTGCGAGCCGCAACGATCCGTGGATGCCGCAACGCACGGCCTTCAGCTGGGGGACGCTTTGGGGCAGCGAGCTGATCGATGCGGGCAGCCTCGGTCACATCAATGCAGATTCCGGCCTGGGGGAGTGGGGCGAAGGTCTGGGTTTGCTTGGCACGCTGGTGCAGCGGATCAACTTTGCAGGTAGCGCCGAAGCCACAGGTGACCAGGCAGCTCCTTGGGAAGCTGGCGTGGAAGTCGCTTCTACGGTCCCATATATCTAAATCGTCTAAGAAAATTCGCAAAGATTCGTTCTGTTTATAAGGCGGCATCTGCAGAATTTGTCTCGTAGGGCCGGTGCTTTATGCGCCGGTTTCATAAGGACCCGCGCCACGTCGCGGGGCCGATCACCAACGAGACGACATGCCACCGACCATTTCCCTGGCGGACACGCCCCCACCGGCCGCCCCCGATTCGCGTGCCAGCCGCAGCGCGCCGGGCCGTAACAGCCGCCAGCGCTTTACGGTATTGCCAGGCTTTGGCCTGTCCCTCGGTTTCACGATTTTCTATCTCACGCTGATCGTGCTGGTCCCGCTGTCGGCCACGTTCCTGAAGACGTTCACGATGACGTGGGAGGCCTTTTGGACGACGGTGATGGCGCCACGCGTGGTCGCCTCGTATCAACTGAGCTTTGGTGCTTCGCTGATCGCCGCCATCATCAATACGGTCTTCGGGCTGGTGGTCGCGTGGGTGCTGGTGCGCTACCGCTTTCCGGGCAAGCGCCTGATCGATGCGCTGGTGGACCTGCCGTTCGCGCTGCCCACGGCCGTGGCTGGTATTGCGCTGACGGCATTGTTCGCGGGCAATGGCTGGATTGGCCGCTATCTGGAGCCGCTAGGCATCAAGGTGGCCTTCACCCCGCTGGGCGTGGTGGTGGCGCTGACTTTCATTGGCCTGCCGTTCGTCGTACGCACGGTGCAGCCGGTGCTCGAAGACGTCGAGCAGGAGCTCGAAGAAGCCGCGGCCAGCCTCGGTGCCACGCGTCTGCAGACCTTTATCCGCGTGATCCTGCCCGCCATCCTGCCCGCGCTGCTGACTGGCTTTGCGCTGTCGTTTGCACGGGCCACCGGCGAGTACGGCTCAGTGGTGTTCATCTCCGGCAACATGCCAATGGTCTCGGAAATTGCGCCGCTGATGATCTATTCGAAGCTCGAGCAATACGACTACGCCGGCGCCACCGCCGTGGCCGTGGTGATGCTGGTGATTTCCTTCGGGCTGCTGCTCGTGATCAACCTGCTGCAGGCCTGGACGCGCCGCCACCAGTCGGGCGCGCATAGCGGCCTGGCACTCGAAGCGCCCGCCACGGACAAGGAGCACTGACATGGCCGGCGCAGTTTCGGGCCGCCTTGGGCGGCAGGGTGGGGCCCACCACAAGTTCGACGCCACCGGCGAAGCCGTATGGGTGCGCTTCACGCTGATCACCGTGGCGGTGTTGTTCCTTACGCTGTTCCTGTTCGTGCCGCTCGCATCGGTCTTCTACGAGGCGCTGCGCAAGGGCGTAGAGACTTACTGGGAAGCGCTGATCGAGCCGGACGCGCTGTCTGCAATCGAGCTCACGCTGACGGTGGCCGCGATTGCCGTGCCGCTGAACTTGGTGTTCGGCGTGGCTGCAGCATGGGCCATCGCCAAGTTCGAGTTCCCGGGCAAGAGCCTGCTGACCACGCTGATCGACCTGCCGTTCTCGGTGTCGCCGGTGATCTCGGGCCTGGTCTATGTGCTGATGTTCGGCGCGCAGGGCTGGTTTGGTCCGTGGCTGGAGGCGCATGACATCAAGATCATGTTTGCGGTGCCCGGCATCGTGCTGGCCACGATCTTCGTCACCTTCCCGTTCGTGGCGCGCGAGCTGATTCCGTTGATGCAGGCGCAGGGCAGTGAGGAGGAAGAAGCCGCCATCGTGCTGGGTGCGTCGGGCTGGCAGACCTTCTGGCACATCACGCTGCCGAATATCCGCTGGGGCCTGCTGTACGGCGTGATTCTGTGTAACGCCCGTGCGATGGGCGAGTTCGGCGCGGTATCGGTCGTATCGGGCCATATTCGTGGCCTGACCAACACCATGCCGCTGCACGTGGAGATCCTCTACAACGAGTACAACTTCGCTGCGGCATTCGCGGTCGCATCGCTGCTGACGCTGCTGGCCCTGGTCACGCTGGGCATCAAGACGCTGGTCGAACTGCGCGCCCGCAAGGAAAACGAAGACGCTGCCACGGAACTTCCGCTGGCTGCATTGCAAGGACAGGCATCATGAGCATTCAGGTCAAGAACGTAGAGAAGCGCTTTGGCGATTTTGTCGCGCTGGACAACGTCTCGCTGGACTTCGAAGAGGGCGAGCTGACCGCGCTGCTCGGGCCATCGGGCTGCGGCAAGACCACGCTGCTGCGCATTATCGCGGGCCTGGAGCGCGCCGATGCGGGCCAGATCGTGCTGGCCGGGCGCGATGCCTCCGAGCAGCATGTGCGGCAGCGCCAGGTCGGCTTCGTGTTCCAGCACTATGCGCTGTTCAAGCACATGAGCGTGTTCGAGAACGTGGCGTTCGGCCTGCGCGTGAAGCCGCGCAACGAGCGCCCGAGCGAAGCGAAGATCCGCGAGAAGGTGAAGTCGCTACTGGAACTCGTCCAGCTCGACTGGCTGGCCGACCGCTATCCCGCGCAGCTTTCGGGTGGCCAGCGCCAGCGTATTGCGCTGGCCCGTGCGCTTGCCGTGGAGCCGCGCGTGCTGCTGCTCGACGAGCCGTTCGGCGCGCTCGACGCCAAGGTGCGCAAGGAACTGCGCCGCTGGCTGCGCCGCCTGCACGACGAACTGCACGTGACCAGCGTGTTCGTGACGCACGACCAGGAAGAGGCGCTCGAAGTGGCTGACCAGGTGGTGCTGATGAATCGCGGGCATGTCGAGCAGTTCGGCTCGCCGGAAGCGGTCTACAACCATCCGGCTACGCCGTTCGTGTTCGGCTTCCTCGGCAACGTCAACCTGTTCCATGGCCGCCTGGAAGTGGGCGAGAGCGGCGGCCTGTTGCATACCGGCGAAGCGGTGCTGCCGGTCGTGGGCAGCGGCCATGAGACCGCCGGCGATGCGGTGGCCTATGTGCGGCCGCACGACCTTGATCTCGAACGCTATGCGCCAGGCACCGACGGCATCGCCGTCACGTTGCGCCGCGCATTGACGCTGGGCCCGGTGGCCCAGCTCGAACTCGAGCGCGAGGACAACCAGGACGTGATCGAAGTGGCGCTGCCGCTCGAGCGCTTCCGCCACGCGGGCTTCCGCGAAGGCGAACTGCTGGCGGTGCGTCCGCGCCAGCTGCGTGTCTTCACCCAGCACACACAACAACAATCGAACGCGCGCGCCAACGGCGCGACGTCAAGCCGGCAAGGGGCAGTGCGATGAATTTTCAGCAACTCCGATCGATCCGCGAGGCGGTACGCCGCCAGTTCAACCTGACCGAAGTCGCCAACGCGCTGTACACCTCGCAGCCGGGCGTGTCGCGCCAGATCCGCGAACTCGAAGAAGAGCTCGGCGTGGAGATCTTCGAGCGTTACGGCAAGCGCCTGACCGGGCTGACCGAACCGGGCCGCGAGATCGTGCGCATCGTCGAGCGCCTGTTGCTCGAGGCCGAGAACCTGCGCCAGGCCGGCGACGAATTTGCGGGCCGCCACACTGGCCGCCTGACGGTGGCCACGACGCACACGCAGGCACGCTATGCGTTGCCGAAGGTGGTGCAGTCGTTCCGTCGCGAGTATCCGCACGTCACGCTCGCGCTGCAGGAGGCGTCGCCCACGCACATCGTCGAACTGCTGCTGACGGGGCAGGCCGACATCGGCATCGCGACCGAGGCGCTTGCCACCGAGGCCGGGCTGACCTCGTTTGACGCCTACACATGGCAGCACGTGCTGGTGGTCTCGCCCGATCATCCGCTGACGCTCGTGCCGGAGCCGACGCTGGAAGACCTGGCCGGTTTCCCCCTGATCACGTATGACGCCGGCTTCACCGGCCGCCGCAAGATCGATGGTGCCTTTGCCGAGGCCGGCCTGCAGCCCGAAATCGTGCTGACGGCGCTGGATGCGGACGTCATCAAGACCTATGCCGAGCTCGAACTTGGCGTCGGCATCATTGCCTCGATGGCCTACGACGACCGCAAGGATTCGGGCCTGGTGCGGATTTCCGCCGACCATCTTTTCGACTCCAACACCACGAGCGTCGCAGTGCGCCGTGGCTCATACCTGCGCGGCTATGCGCACGCCTTCATCAACATGTTCGCGCCGCACCTGTCACGCGATACGGTCTCCAGCGCGCTGGGCGAAAGCGACACGCGGCAGGCCCTGGCCGCGTGATTGCGCGCCGGCTACCCGGCCGGCCTTGCCTCGCTGCCCCATCCGGGCAGCCCCATCTGTGCAGGCAGCGGCGCATGCCGCTGTCCATCCCGTCCCGGCGCGGTTCGCGCCGCGCGCCCGCCGTTCGTCGCACGATACTTTTCTTTCCGGCCCAAGGCATCGTAAAGTGCCTGCACGTGCGGGAGACGTCGACTGAGAAGCGACTCTCCGTTCCATGCTGCAGCGCAACAGAGACTGCGCGCGATGCCATTGACAAGTGAGAGAGACATGAGAACGGGTGGCTCAGGCGGGGCAGGAACCGTATGCTTGCGGATCACCGCACATTGCGTAAGGCATAGGGCACGCTAACATGAACGCCATGGAACGCTGTATCTCTGCTGCCATCCCGTCCCGGCTGACAATCCTTGGGCGTGACCTGCTCTTTGTGCTTTGCATGAACACGGTGATCGCGGTCAGCCTGAACTACGGCTTCCAGACCGGAGGCACGCTGTGGCACAACTTTGTCTACAGCCACCTGATCGGCATATCGATCTGGATGCTGATCGATATTCCGCGCGTGATGATTTGGTGGAACGATCGCCCGCGCCGCTGGCCGTTCCTGTTCCTGGCCGCGGCAGCCGTGCCTATGGGCGTGGTTCTGGGCAGCTGGGCCACGCGCGAGGTACTGAACCTGCCGCCAAAGCTGTCCGCTGAAACCGGCGATATGCTGCGCATGTGCCTGGTGGTGGGCATGCTGGCGTCCGCCAGCATGATCTATTTCTACTGGTCACGCGAAAAGCTGGCTTATCTCGAACGCCAGGCCGCGCTGGACGCCCTCCAGCGCGAAGAAGCCGAGAAGCAACTCGTGCGCGCTCAGCTGATGGCACTCCAGGCACAGATCGAACCGCATTTCCTGTTCAACTCGCTGGCCAATCTCGACGGGCTCATTGCCACGGACCCGCGCGCGGCACGCAAGCTGCTGCAACGGCTGATCGGCTTCCTGCGCACCTCGCTGTCGCATACGCGGGCCGAGCAATGCACGCTGCGCCAGGAGTTCGAGTTGCTGCGCAGCTATCTCGATATCCAGGGCATGCGCTTCGGCACGCGCCTTGGCTACGACTTCGACCTGCCTGCCGAGCTGGCCGGTGTGGAGATTCCGCCGATGCTGATCCAGCCGCTGGTGGAGAATGCGGTCACGCATGGCATCGAGCCGTGCATGCGAGGTGGCCACATTACGCTGTCGGCGCGCGCGGCTGGCGAAGACGCGGTACAGGTCATCATCGCCGATACCGGCGTCGGCTTCGGCCATGGATCGGGCAAGGGCTCTGGCCTCGGCCTGACCCACGTGCGCGAACGGCTCGCGCGCATCTTTGGCGCGGCGGCCAGCATGCAGATGGAAGAAAACACGCCGCGCGGCGTGGTCGTGCGTCTGACGCTGCCGATGACTCGCCATACCGAAGTGCCAATGCCGGCGCCGGCTGCTCCTCCGGTGCCCGCCACGCCTGCCGGTGCTACACCGGCCATGCCTCGCCTCGGATGATCTGAAACGCCCTGCCTGCTGACATCGATCACGCCCCTGATCCCTGCCATGACTCCGACCCTGCTGATTGCCGATGATGAACCCCTGCTGGCCCGCGTGCTGGAATCCGAGCTGAGCGCGCTGTGGCCGGAAGCCAGCGTGGTCAGCGTGGTGCACGATGGCGTCGCTGCGCTGGAAGCCGCACGGCAACAACAGCCGACCGTGGTGTTCCTCGACATCCGCATGCCCGGTATGAGCGGCATGGACGTGGCCCGCGAACTGGTCGAGTTCGATGACCCGCCGCTTGTGGTATTCGTGACGGCCTACGACCAGTTCGCGCTGGAGGCGTTCGAACGCGCCGCCGTGGACTACGTGCTCAAGCCCGTGCAGCACGAGCGGCTGGAGGCAACGGTTTCGCGGCTGAAGGCGCGGCTGGCGGCGGCACAGGCCGATGCGGAGCCGAGCACCGCCCAAATCGACAACGACCGGCTGGCTCAACTGCTTAACCGGCTGGATGCGCTGGAGAATCCAACAGCCGCCCGTGCCGCGACAGGGCAGCAGGGCAGTTACCTGCGCTTCATCAAGGCGCTGGTCGGACAGGAGGTCCGCATCATCCCGGTCGATGAGGTGATTTACCTGGAAGCGACCGACAAGTACGTCAACGTCGTGTCTACCGGTGGCGAGGCGTTGATCCGCACCAGCCTGCGCGAACTGGCGCAGCAGTTGGATCCCGAGCGCTTCTGGCAGATCCACCGCGGTACCGTGGTCAATATCACATGCGTCGCCAGCGCTGTCCCGCAGTCGCTCGGCCGCGTGTCGCTGCGCCTGCGAGATCGGCCGGAATCGCTGCCCGTGGCCCGGCAGTACGCCTACCTGTTCAAGCAGATGTAGTTGGCTCCGGCGTTGCGGCGGCGGCTGCACCGGGACGCAGTCGCTTGCGGTTTTCCACTATGATGCGAGCTTCGGTGCGCGTTTTTGCATGCCCTCGCTTGCAGGGCTGCGGCGCGCGTGCCTGGCTCCATCCCGCGAATCCGCCGCCATGACTACCGCCGCTTTCGATCCCAGCCGCAATACGCTCCGCCATGATGCCCAGGTGATCGGGCTGGTAGGGCTGGCGCACGGGGTTTCCCACTTCTATCACCTGTTGCTCGCGCCGCTGTTCCCATGGATCAAGGCGGAGTTCGGGCTGAGCTATGCCGAGCTCGGGCTGCTGATGACGGTCTTCTTTGCTGTGTCGGCAGTGGTGCAGACGGCGTCAGGCTTCGTGGTGGATCGCATAGGCGCCCGGCCGGTGCTGTTTGGCGGTCTGGCCTTCCTGGGTGCGGCGGCCTTGCTGCTGTCGACGAGCACCGGCTATGCGATGCTGCTGTTCGGCGCCGGCGTGGCGGGACTAGGCAACGGCGTGTTCCATCCGGCCGATTTCACGCTGCTGAACAAGCATGTGTCGCAGCCCCGGCTAGGCCATGCGTTCTCGGTGCACGGCATCTCGGGCAACCTGGGCTGGGCGGCCGCACCGGTATTCCTGGTAACCATTGCCAACCTGGCGACATGGCGCGTGGCGCTGGCCGCTGCTTCGGTGGTGGCCTTCAGCGTGCTGGCGGTGTTGCTGGTGCTGCGCCATGTGCTCGACCCGCGCGAACTGGGCAGTGCGGTCGGCCGTCCCAAGGCCGCGCAGTCCGGCGCCGGCGGCAGCCTGCTGGGTTTCCTGAAACTGCCGCAGGTCTGGGTATGCTGGGCCTTCTTCCTGCTGACCACGTTCTCGGCCGCCGGCATCCAGAGCTTCGCACCGACGGCGCTGACGCAGCTCTACGGCATTCCGTTTACGCTCGCGACGGCGTCCTA
Source organism: Cupriavidus pinatubonensis (assembly GCF_019602855.1). Taxonomy (GTDB): domain Bacteria; phylum Pseudomonadota; class Gammaproteobacteria; order Burkholderiales; family Burkholderiaceae; genus Cupriavidus; species Cupriavidus pinatubonensis. Next base: position 2,187,145 of record NZ_CP080767.1, on the reverse strand, counting down.
CACCATCTACATGCTCTGCAGCGCGGGCGGCATGGTGGTCGGCGGGTTTGCCGCGACACGCACGAGCAACCATGACAGGCTGATCGCGCTGAGCTTCACGGTATCGGGCCTGATGGCCGTGCTGGTGGGCCTGAATGTTGCACCGGGCCTGTTGGTGCCGGTGCTGCTGGGCGTGGTCGGCTTTGGCGCGGGCACGGCGGGTCCGTCGCGCGACCTGCTCGTGCGTGCTGCGGCCCCGGCCGGGGCTACCGGGCGCGTGTACGGGGTGGTGTATTCGGGCCTGGATATCGGCCTGGCGAGCGGCCCGCTGTTCTTCGGTGCGCTGATGGACGCGCACCTGCCCAACTGGGTGTTCTTCATGATCGGCGGCTTCCAGCTGGTGTCGATCCTGACCGCCGTGACGGTCGGCAACGGCAACCGTTCGCGCCGCGATGCTGGTTCGCAGGCAACGGCGGCCTAGCGCTGACCAGGCGGTACCGAAATTCTTCCTTGCAGGAGTGTTAGATGAAGCATGTCACCACCGATCTTTGCGATGCCAACGAGCCGCGTCTGGCTGACGGCACGCTGCGCGTCATGGCTCCGGTGTTCCGCGCGTTCGGCAAGCAGCAGGCCTTTGCCGGCCCGGCTGCGACGCTGAAGATCTTTGAAGACAACTCGCTCGTGCGCGAGGCGCTGGAATCGCCGGGGCGGGGCCGTGTGCTCGTAGTCGATGGCGGCGGCTCGCTGCGCTGCGCGCTGGTCGGGGGCAACCTCGGTCTGCTGGCCGAGAAGAACGGCTGGGTCGGCATCATCGTCAATGGCTGCGTGCGCGACACGGGCGAGCTGGATGTCTGCGACATCGGCATCCGCGCGCTCGCCGCGCATCCGCAGAAGAGCCAGAAGCGCGGTGCTGGCGAGCGCGACGTGGCAGTGCAGATGCCCGGTGCCGTGGTACGCCCCGGCAACTGGATCTACGTGGATGCCGATGGCGTACTGGTGTCCGAAGAAAAGCTTGGTGCCTGATATGCCAAAGGTTTTTGTCTACGGCACGTTGCGCGCCGGCGAGGTCAACGATCTGAACACTGCTGCACACCGGCACGGCATCGCCGCCCCTACGCTGCTCGGCACGGGGACCATTGCCGGGCGGCTCTATGACTTCGGCACCTATCCGGGGCTGGTGCTCGATTCGACGGCCAGTCCGGCGGTGGGCGATATCTACGACGTGCCTGAGGCGCTGTTGCCGGTCCTCGACGAGATCGAGGAAGTCTATCCGGGCCAGGCCTCGCTGTTTGTCCGGGAAGAACAGGCCGTCCTTCATCAGGGCCAGCCGGTGGATTGCCTGTTGTATCCCGTGGCCGATGCAGCCGTCACGGGACTACCGTGCATCAACAGTGGCGACTGGGTGGCTTACCGCAAGGCGCGAGATACCGCTGCAGCGTGATATCCCTTCTGCTTCTATCCGTCCAAAACGGCGCCCATTCACGGCGCCGTTTTTCATTGTGCGTCCGACAGGAAGGACCACCACATGTGCCCGACAGTATTGACAATCCAATCGGCCTTTTTCTGCTCATATTTCACAATGTGGAAAGATATTTTGAGCCGCAAAATTATAGGGTTGCGGAGCACAACGAGATTTCTCATGATGGAATATTGTGTCCCGTATCGTGAAATAAGCTTGGTAAGCCTTTGATATGCATAGATAAAAAAACTAAGTAGTAGCTGCATTCAAGGCTTGTTGCGACGCGGGACGTTTCCCTACACTCTTATATAAGACAAATGACCTGAGACGTAAAAGACGCGTCACCGCCGACAAGAGCGGACAGGTCAGGCATCACAGGTTTCCTTGCCATCCCCCGTTTGTCGACAGGAGAGTGAACATGAACCGCGAACAACAAATCCAGGCTCTGCAAAAAGATTGGGATACCAATCCACGCTGGAAGGGCATCAAGCGCAACTTCACGGCTGAAGACGTAGTGCGCCTGCGCGGTTCGGTCCAGGTGGAGCACACGCTGGCACGCCGCGGTTCCGAGAAACTGTGGAACTTGCTGCATACAGAGCCGTTCGTGAACTCGCTGGGCGCACTGACCGGCAATCAGGCCATGCAGCAAGTCAAGGCCGGCCTGAAGGCCATTTACCTGTCGGGCTGGCAAGTCGCTGGCGATGCCAATCTCGCCGGCGAGATGTACCCGGACCAGTCGCTGTATCCGGCCAACTCGGTGCCGCAGGTCGTCAAGCGCATCAACAACACGTTCCAGCGCGCCGACCAGATCCAGTGGAGCGAGGGCTCGGGCGACACCGATTTCTTCGCCCCGATCGTGGCTGACGCAGAAGCCGGCTTCGGCGGTGTGCTGAACGCGTTCGAACTGATGAAGTCGATGATCGAAGCGGGCGCAGCCGGCGTGCACTTCGAAGACCAGCTCGCTTCGGTGAAGAAGTGCGGGCACATGGGTGGCAAGGTACTGGTCCCGACTCGGGAAGCCGTGGCCAAGCTGACCGCGGCGCGTCTGGCTGCCGACGTGTCGGGCGTTCCGACATTGGTGATTGCTCGTACCGATGCCGAAGCTGCTGACCTGCTTACCTCGGACGTAGACGACAACGACAAGCCGTTCTGCACTGGCGAGCGCACTGTGGAAGGCTTCTATCGCGTCCGCAACGGCCTGGAGCAGTCGATCTCGCGGGCCCTGGCCTACGCTGAAGTTGCTGATCTGGTGTGGTGCGAAACCGGCAAGCCGGACCTCGAGTTCGCCAAGAAGTTTGCCGAAGCCGTGCACGCCAAGTTCCCGGGCAAGATGCTGGCCTACAACTGCTCGCCGTCGTTCAACTGGAAGAAGAACCTCGACGACGCGACCATCGCCAGGTTCCAAAGGGAGTTGGGCGCGATGGGCTACAAGTTCCAGTTCATCACACTGGCCGGTTTCCACTCGCTGAACTACTCGATGTTTAACCTGGCCTACGGCTACGCCCGCAACCAGATGAGCGCGTTCGTGGAACTGCAGGAAGCCGAGTTCAAGGCAGCCGAGAAAGGCTTCACCGCCGTGAAGCACCAGCGCGAAGTCGGCACCGGCTATTTCGACGCCGTGACACAGGCGATCGAAGGCGGCCAGTCATCGACAACCGCATTGAAGGGATCTACCGAAGACGAGCAGTTCTTCGAAGACAAGAAAGTGGCCTGACTCTCCTGGCCACCGTTTGCTGAAACATAGATCGGGGGGAACCGAGCAGTCTCTAGGTTCAGCAGACCAGGGGGAGCGTGCGACCATCACGCTCCTCTTTTTCAGGCACCGCGCCGTTTCTCTCTCAGGAGGCGGCGCGGTTTTTTTTTGTCTGCTCGGCAGGGCAACTCAAATGTAATTAATTGTCATAATTGGTGGCTATCGCGCATCAACCGTCCCGCCGTGGCATAAAAGTGGAATAAAGTCCGGGTGCCCTGAATGACACATTCAAGGCACATCCGACACACATCCTCTTGCACGCTTGCCGTGCGTTGATCCCGCGACACCATGAAAGCAACTCTTCTCATTGCCCTCGCAGCAGCAGCCGCCGCGACCCTGGCCGGCTGCGCCGGCACCAACCTCGACGGCATGATGGCCGCCGGCAGCAGCCTGGCCAAGGCGGCTACGCTCAGCGACGCCGACGTCAAGAGCCTGTCCGACCAGGCCTGCGCTGAATCCGACAAGACCAACAAGATCGCCGCCTCCGGCAGCACGTATTCCAGACGCCTGGCCAAAGTCATGACGGGTCTGAAGAATTCGGATATGCCCAACGTGAACGCCAGGGTCTACATGACCAAGGACGTCAACGCGTGGGCGATGGCCAACGGTTGCGTGCGCGTGTACAGCGGCTTGATGGACATGATGACCGACGATGAGGTGCGCGGCGTGCTCGGCCACGAGATGGGCCACGTGGCGCTGGGCCACACGAAGAAGGCGATGCAGGTCGCCTACACGGCAACCGCGGCGCGTGGCGTGGCAGCGTCGGCCAGCAGCAGTGCGGTGGCCGCATTGTCGTCGTCGCAACTCGGCGAACTCGGCGAGAAGCTGATCAACGCGCAGTTCTCTCAGTCCCAGGAATCGGCGGCGGACGACTACTCGTTCGACCTGCTGACGAAGAACAAGGCCAGCACAAGTGGGCTGGTAACGGCGTTCCAGAAGCTGGCCAAGCTCGATGGCGGCAAGTCCAGCATGTTCTCGTCGCATCCGGGATCGGATGCGCGCGCCCAGCATATTCAGGAGCGCATCAACAAGGGTGCGTAAGTACGGCGGCCCTGCAACGGCGGGTACGGCAACAACGCCACGCCCGTCCGCTCGCCCGCTTCGAGCTCTACGAGGCAAGACGCCTGGGCCGCAACCGCGTGGTGTGCTTGGCCTGGCGGCACAGCGCCTCAGCGCCTCAATGCAAGATGTGCTGGCTGTCCTTGATTTCCTGCCGGACACGCCGCGCCACCATCAACGGCAGATAGTCGCGGATGCGAGCCTGTGCGCTCAGATCCTCCATCGTGTGTTCGTACATGTCCGCGACCAGCGCTTCCGGGGCGTGGCATTCCTCGGCGATCTTGCGGATCAGTTGCTGCTTGCTGTCTGTCCTTATCATGGCCATTCCTCCGCGACTGCCATCCAGATTAGCAATCTGACTCCGCCGGGCAAGTTCCTTTTTGACTTTGCTGCGGGTGCTTCTTCCCGAACGTCCCCCGCCTGACGCGCAAGTTTCCGCTCCCGCCTTGCATTCGTTAAACAAAGTGACGCGTAGTCATGTCGCGGTAACACTTTGTCACAATAATTTGGCCCTGTTTTCCACCTCTCTTCTGACTTGCGCAATGGCGCAGGATCAGTTCGCAAACACAGCATTGGGGCATTGCAGGTAGCTATGAGTATTCGTCATCGCATTACGCTGTTGATCATGCTGGCGTTCCTGTCGCTGGCCGGTATTGGCGGCTACGCCGTCTATCAGACGCGGGGCAGCGCCGCACAGGTCAAGGAAGTGACGGAAGGCGTCGTGCCGAGCGCGCTGGCGTCTGCCGATGTCGTCGCACTCGTCAAGGATGTGCAGCTTGCGACGATGGCGCTCGTGTATGCGCCCGACGCCGCGCTGGTGGCGCAAAGCCAGGCCGAACTGAAGGACCATCAGGCGGCGTTAAGCATGGCGCTCGCATCCCAGGCGGAGCACGCCCATACGCAGGCTCAGCGCGGACTGGTGGAGCAGGCCAGGGAAAGCTTCGGCAATTACGCCGAGGCCATCCGCGAGACCGCGGAAATGAAAGCCGCTGGCCGCGATGAACTCGCGCAGGCCTTTCTGTTTGCCAACGTGGCGCGCTATCGCGACGAAATGGAAAAGATCGTCCAGACGCTTCGCGTGGAAAAAAACCGCGAGAAAGACGAGGCCATCACCGCACTGAACGGGCTGATGAGTACGACTACCACGGCGATCGGCGTGGTGAGCGGCATCGCAGTGCTGCTACTGGTTGGTGTCGGCATGGTGCTGTATCGCCAGATCGCTCGCCCGCTGACGCGCATGCAGGCAATGATGAGCGAGATTGCGGACAGCCAGGATTTTTCGCGGCGCGTACCGGTCGGCAGCGCGGACGAAATCGGCCGTTCGATCATCGCGTTCAACAGCATGATCGAGAGGATCCAGGAGAACGCGGGCCTGCTGCGCCAGAAGACTACCGACATGCAGGCTATCCTGCAGAACATGCAGCAGGGCATCCTGACCGTGGTGCCGGGCGCCGTTGTTCATCCCGAGTACTCGAAGTTTCTCGAACAGATTCTGGAAACGCACGAGATCGAGGGCCGCCATGTCATGGAGCTGATCGTTGCGCACAGCGATATCAGCGCCGAGCTGGCGTCGCAGGTGGATGCTGCGATTGACGCCTGTCTAGGGCAGGACCTGATGAACTTCGACTTCAACGAGCATCTGCTCGTGAAGGAAGTCACGCGCCGCATGCCGGACGGGAGCGTGAAAGTGCTGGACCTGAGCTGGTCGCCGATCACCGACGAGCACGACAACATCGTGCGGCTGATGCTGTGCCTGCGCGATGTCACGCAACTGCGCAAGCTTGCCGCCGAAGCGAGCGAACAGAAGCAGGATCTCGAGATCATCGGCGAAATCCTCGCGGTGAACGAGGCATCGTTCAGCCGCTTCATGGAAAGCGCGGTCGGGTTTGCGCGCGAGAACGAGCGCATCCTGCGCCAGAACGTGCAGGCGGACATCGACGCGGTCAACGCGTTGTTCCGCAATATGCATACCGTGAAGGGCAATGCGCGCACGCACCAGTTCCGCCATATTGCCGAAGTCGCGCACGAGATCGAACAGTCTTACGACTCGCTGCGCAGCGCCGCCGCCCAGGGCAACTGGGACAAGGACCGCCTGCTCGACGAACTTGAGCGCGTGCATGACGCGCTGGGCCGTTATGCAATGATCAGCGAATCGCGGCTCGGGCGCAGCATGCAGGGCGGTGGTTCGGCGGTGGGCATGCCGTCTGCCGATGAAGAAGCCATCCGCGCGACGCTGGCGCTCGTGGAGCAATCTGATCCGACCAGCCTGCGCGAACTGGCTGCCATGCGTGATGCCGTGCACCGCAACCTGAGCTGCCTTGGGACAGTCAGCGTCGATCATGCGCTGTCGGGCGTGATCGACTCCCTGCCGTCGCTGGCCACGGAACTCGGCAAGGCCGCGCCGGCTGTACAGGTCAATGGTGGCGGCCAACGCGTAGTGGCGAAGGCCGGCGCCGTGCTCACGGATGTCTTTACCCACCTGTTTCGCAATGCGCTCGACCACGGCATCGAGCAGCCCGACGTGCGCCGGCTGGAGGGCAAGCCGGCTGCAGGCCGGATCACGGTCGATGTGATCACGGACGAACAGGGCCTGCGGGTAACGCTAGCCGATGACGGTCGCGGGCTCAGCCTTGGGCGCATCCGCAGCATTGCCATCGCGCGCGGTTGGTTGCAAGCCAATCAGGCGTGCAGCGATGCGGAGCTTGCGCAGTTCATCTTCCGCGCCGGGTTTTCCACGGCGCAGAACGTGACGGCTGTTTCGGGTCGCGGTGTCGGCATGGAGGCGGTGCTGGCCTTCCTGCAGCGCGAGGGCGGCAACGTGAGCCTGCACTTTACCGACGACAGCGAAGGCGCGACGTTCAGGCTCTTCGAAACCATCGTGCGGCTGCCGCAACGCTACATCGTGGACGCCGCCGGACTTGAGGGCCGGCACCCGCAAGCGGACCGCGCAGCCGTACCGCAGCCGATGGAAGCGTAATCGATCTACGTATCAGTATCAGTGCAATGAGCAGACAGACTTTGACAGAGGGATCCGCCGGCCGTGCCGGCACGTGGGCCGCGCGATGCAAGACATGGTTCGGTGAAAGGCGCACCGTGCGCGCCACGGCAGCGCAGCCGGTGGTTGAGCCGCCGGTGTGGCACGACGATGGCGAGCGCGAGCGGCGCGAGGCTGCCGAACAGCGCGTGGCGCAGCTCGAGCAGGAACTTGCGCAGAGCCGGGAGGCTTTGACGGAGCAGTCCCGGCAGGCACGCCAGGCAGCCGAGGCGCTGCGCGGCGCGCAAGAGGCCGCGCGCAACGGGGCTGCGCATGCCGCCCGTATCGCTGCCGAAACGAACCGCCTGCGCGGCCTGGCCACGACCTTCGAGCGCTGGCACGAGCAGATGATCGCGCTGATGGCGCAGAACCGCGAGATGCACACCAAGAATGCGGAGCTCGCTTCTATCGTGCGACACGTGGTCATTGTCTCGCTGAACGCTTCGATCGAAGCCGCGCATGCCGGGCAGTTCGGCCGCGGCTTTGCGATCGTCGCTGGCGAAGTCAGGACGCTCGCGGCCCGGTCGGAAGCGCTGGCGCGCGGCTTCGGCGAATGCCTGCACAAGAACGACCTGTCCACCGCAGCGACGTTCCAGGATATCCAGGCCGGCGGCAAGATGATTACCGCATCGCTGAGCCAGGTCGAGTCGCTGGCCGGCCAACTCGTTTCCCTGTCTGGCAGGGCCGGGTCGTGATCAGCGCGAACGCAAGCGACAGCTTCGACCGGATCCTCCAGCACGCCGTGCGCAGCCGGCTGGTGATGGATGCCGCCGACCACTGCAACGTGGCGCGCGTCAGCACGGAAACCATGGAGACCGACGCGGATATCGTCACGTTCACGATTTCGGGCCTCGCGTTTCGGTTGCTGCTCCTGCTGCACCTGCCGGCGCGTGCACAGACGCGCCAGTACTTCGTGCGTGATACGGCCAGCGTGACGCCGCTGGAAGGCTTCCTGGAAATCGGCAATCTTTGCTGCGGCGCCATCAGCCAGGTGCTGTCCGCGTATTTCCCGGATCTGGGTATGTCCACGCCCTACGTGCTTGGCGCGCATTGCCTGTCGTACGTCGATGCGCTCGGCCCCCAAATGCTGGCCACCTATGCGGTGGTCATCAACGATGGGGTGCAGGTGGGTGTGACGCTGGCGGTGTGTGCCAATGGTCCGCTCGACTTCCAGGCCGAAGTCGCGGCGGAGACCGAGAGTGGCGGCGAGCTGGAATTGTTTTGACACGAAAATTGATACGAAAGTTGATGCAAAGGAAAGCGAGGCAATAAATGGGGAAGATTCTCGTAGTAGACGACTCGAGCACCGTGCGGGACGAGGTCGCCGGATTCCTGCGGCGCAATGGCCTGGATGTCGAGACTGCGGTGGACGGCAAGGACGGCCTCGCGAAGCTGCGTGGCCGTCAGGACATTCGCCTGGTGGTCAGTGATATCAATATGCCCGAGATGGATGGCCTGACCATGGTGGAAAAGATCCGCGGCGAACTGAAGAACGCCGGTGTCAACATCATCATGCTGACCACGGAAAGCAGCCCGGCCATGAAGGAACGCGGCAAGGCAGCCGGCGTGCGCGGCTGGATCGTCAAGCCGTTCAAGGGCGACGCCGTGCTTGAGACGTTCCGCAAGCTCGCGGCCTGAGCCAGAACGGCAGGGGCAGGACCGGGCCGTTGGCCTCGGTCCTGCCAGCGATCGAAATTAGCGATAAACGATCACCGGAATGTCGGTGTGCGTGAGCACCTTCTGGGTTTCCGAGCCCAGCAACAGCCCGGACAAGCCGCGCCGGCCGTGCGACGCCATGAAGATCACATCGCAGCCATGCCGCTCGGCCGCGTCGATGATGCCGAGATAAGGCACTGCAAACGTCGACATGTCGGTGTCAAACGTCACGCCCGCCGCCATGGCGAGGTTTTCCACTTCCTTCAGGTATAGCTTGGCCTGGTTCTCGATGCGGTCCTTGAAGGCCTGCGGTGCCTCGACCACGATCTCGCTGAACGGTGTGTATGGATACTCTTCCAGGCAGACATAGGCAGTGACGCGTGCGCCGATGGCCTTGGCTAGCTCCAGTCCGCCGTTGATTGCCTTCTTGGAGAGGTCGGAACCGTCGGTGGGGAGAAGGATGTGTTGGAACATGCGGGACTCCTTTCATGCGGGGGATGAGGGGAGGGCAGGCCCGGTTGCGACCTTCACAAGACTTTTGCTTGCGACCGGAAAGCGCCTGTCTGAAAACCATTGTAGACAGTGTGCCGAGTAGGGCATTGCGCTAAATCAATTGCAACAGAGTGCGATAGCGCACATCCTGCTCCCGCGTAGCTGCCTTATCCCGCCACTGCCGTCATGGCTGTCCGAGCCGGAGTCTGCTCAGTCCGGCGCCAGTAGGCCGGATTGCCGTAAGTGTTCTTCAGATGGTCGATAAACAAGCGCACGCGCAGCGGCAGGTGCTTGCGCTGCGGAAATACGGCGTGGATGCCGATCGGCGGCGCCTGGAACTCATCGAGCACTGTCACCAGCCGGCCGCTGGCGATTTCGCTGCCCACCTCCCACCACGAACGCCAGGCCAATCCATGCCCCTGCAGGCACCACTCGTGGAGCACGGCGCCGTCCGTGCATTCCATATCGCCGCCCACTTTGACCGTGACCGTACGGCCTTCCTGCTGGAATACCCAGCCGCGCTGGACATTGGCGCTCGCGCCGAACGCCAGGCAGTTATGGCCCTGCAGTTCTTCCGGCAGAACCGGAGTGCCTGCCCTTGCCAGATAGTCGGGTGATGCCACCACCACACGACGTGTTTCGGCGAGCCGGATGGAAACCAGGCTGGAATCCGGCAGATCGCCCAGCCGAATGGCGCAGTCAAAGCCTTCATTGACGAGATCGACGACGCGATCGGATAGATCCAGCGTAATCGTCACATCAGGGTGCGATTCGATAAACAGCGGCACGAGCGGCGCCACATGCTTGCGTCCGTAACCGGCCGGGGCCGTGACACGCAGGTGGCCGCTGGCCTTTACGCCACCGGCCGACACGCTGGCTTCCGCGTTGTGCAGGTCATTCAGGATGCGCTGGCAGTCTTCCAGGAAGGCTGAACCCTCGAAGGTCAGGCTGATCTTGCGCGTGGTGCGGATCAACAGCTTGACGCCCAGCCGCTCCTCCAGGGCATCGATGCGCCGTCCGATGATGGCGGGTGCCACCCCTTCGGCTCCCGCCGCGGCGGACAAGCTGCCGCGCGAGGCCACGGATACAAAAGTCTCCAGTTGTTTGAAATGGTCCACAAATGTTTGCCTGCGATGCCTGCGCGATCACCGGCACGGGCTGGTGGACGGGGATTTCACGCAAATGGGAGAGGATTGGTGTTTATTGTTCGATGAGTCAGCCAAGATTAGATGCCGAAAAGTAAAAGATCAAGTGACCCGGGCCCGCTTTGCCGCACTGCAGCGACTGCCTACAATGCGATGCATTCAATGGTGTACAGCCCCACGCAAACGCCTACGGCACAGCACATCTCCAGAAACCAGAGCGCCCATGACCAAGATCCGCGCAGTCGTCTTCGACGCCTACGGCACGCTGTTCGACGTGTATTCCGTCACGGCGCGCGCGGAACAGTTGTTCCCGGGCAAGGGTGAGGCACTGGCATTGCTGTGGCGCGAGCGCCAGATCGACTACACCCGCGTTCGCAGCATGGCCTCGCCCGACGGCAAGTACTACAAGCCGTTCTGGGCCCTGACGGTGGATTCGCTGCGCTACGCCGCAGAGCGGCTGCGCGTGACGCTGGACGAGGCGACCGAGGCGCAATTGCTTAAGGAATACGCCTGCCTGTCCGCGTTCCCGGAGAACCTGGGTGCGCTCAAGCGACTGCGACGCGCGGGCCTGCCGCTCGGCATCCTGTCCAACGGCAATGCCGAGATGCTGGACATTTCGGTCAAGAGTGCCGGCATGCACGGGCTGTTTGACCACGTGCTGTCCGTGGATGCCGTGCGCCAGTACAAGACGGCACCGGCGGCCTATGCGCTCGGGCCGAAGGCATTCGACCTGCCGGCAGAAGACATCCTCTTTGTCTCGTCGAATGGGTGGGATGCTTGCGGCGCGACCTGGTTTGGCTACACCACGTTCTGGATCAACCGTGCCGGCCACCCGGCGGAGCGCCTTGACGTAGCGCCCTCCGGCACCGGGCACGATATGAACGACCTGCTCGATTTCGTCCGCGCCAAAGGCGTGGAAATCTGAACGGCAACGAGCGGTCAACCCTCTAACAAGCTATCGACTAACAGGAGAAGACTGATGGCTATCACGCTGCCCGCGGGCATGAAGATTACCGGCGAGATCCTGCCGGCCTACGAAGATATCCTCACGCCGGAAGCCCTGGCCCTGGTAGACAAACTGCACCGCGCCTTCGAGCCGCGCCGTCAGGAACTGCTGGCCGCGCGCGTGGAACGCGCCAAGCGCCTGGACGCTGGCGAAGTGCCCGATTTCCTGCCGGAAACCAAGCACATCCGCGAAGGCGACTGGAAGGTTGCCCCGATCCCCAAGGCCCTGGAATGCCGCCGCGTGGAAATCACCGGTCCGGTCGAGGCCAAGATGGTCATCAACGCCTTCAACTCGGGCGCTGACAGCTACATGACCGACTTCGAGGACTCCAACACCCCGAACTGGCACAACCAGATGCAGGGTCAGGTGAACCTGAAGGCTGCCGTGCGCCGCACGCTGACGCTGGAATCGAAGGGCAAGCAATACAAGCTCAACGACAAGATCGCTACGCTGCAGGTGCGTCCCCGTGGCTGGCACCTCGACGAAAAGCACGTCACGATCGACGGCAAGCGCGTCTCGGGCGGCATCTTCGACTTCGCGCTGTTCCTGGTCCACAACGCCAAGGAGCAAATCGCCCGCGGCGACGGCCCGTTCTTCTACCTGCCGAAGATGGAAAGCCATCTGGAAGCACGCCTGTGGAACGATATCTTCGTGATGGCCCAGAACGAGATCGGCCTGCCGCAAGGCACGATCAAGGCCACGGTGCTGATCGAAACCATCCTCGCCGCGTTCGAAATGGATGAAATCCTGTACGAACTGCGCGAGCACAGCGCTGGGCTGAACGCCGGCCGCTGGGACTACATCTTCTCGTGCATCAAGAAGTTCAAGAACGACAAGAACTTCTGCCTGGCCGACCGCGCCAAGGTCACCATGACCGCGCCGTTCATGCGCGCGTACGCACTGCTGCTGCTGAAGACCTGCCACTATCGCGGCGCGCCCGCCATGGGCGGCATGAGCGCACTGATCCCGATCAAGAACGATCCGGAGAAGAACGCCATCGCCATGCAGGGCATCATCAACGACAAGAAGCGCGACGCGACCGACGGCTACGACGGCGGCTGGGTGGCTCACCCGGGGCTGGTCGAGCCCGCCATGAAGGAATTCGTGGCTGTGCTCGGCGACAAGCCGAACCAGTTCGAGAAGCAGCGTCCGGACGTGAACGTGAAGGGTTCGGACCTGCTGGACTTCCAGCCGGAAACGCCGATCACCGAAGGCGGCCTGCGCATGAACATCAACGTGGGCATCCACTACCTGGGCGCCTGGCTGGCCGGCAACGGCTGCGTGCCGATCCACAACCTGATGGAAGATGCGGCCACCGCCGAAATCTCGCGCTCGCAGGTGTGGCAATGGATCCGCTCGCCGAAGGGCAAGCTGGAAGACGGCACCAAGGTCACGGCCGAACTCGTGCGCAAGCTGATTCCGGAAGAACTGGCCAAGGTGAAGGCTGAAGTCGGCGGCGAGACGAGGACGTACGACCGCGCTGCGGAAATCTTCGAGCAGATGTCGACGTCGGAAGACTTTGCCGAATTCCTGACGCTGCCGCTGTACGAAGAAGTCTGAGCCTGTAGCGGCTTAAGGCAGGGCTTAAGGCAGTGAAAAAACCCGCGGTGAGAGCCGCGGGTTTTTGTTTGAGTAGTGGTATTGCCGGGCCGGCTGACGACAGGGAATGAAAGTTGCACGGAACGCTCTCGTCAATCTGAACAGGGAGCTGACATGAGCATCTTCAAGGACATCCTGAACAAGCTGTTGCACCGGGGCCAGTCCGCGCAAACGCAGACACAAGCGCAGACCGGCACTGCGACCGCCACGCCTGGCACGACACCCAGTGCTACCACCGGGACGACGTCGCCCTCAGCGAGCCCGCAGGCACCGTCCGCTGGCGCAGTGCCACCGGCAGGCAGCACGGCGCCATCTGGAACGACGGCAAGCCAGCAGCAGCCGCTCTCGCAAGTCGACGTGGAGGCCGTCATGGACAAGGCTGCCAATGATTCGGGCCAGGCGCTCAGCTGGCGGACATCCATTGTCGACACGCTCAAGGCACTGGGCGTCGACAGCAGCCTCGAACATCGCAAGGCACTTGCGAAAGAGCTGAACTACTCGGGCGACACCAACGACTCGGCAGCGATGAACACCTGGCTCCACAAGCGCGTGATGCAGGAACTCGCTGCAAACGGCGGCAAGCTGCCGAAGGACCTGACCGACTGACCGGACTAACCGTTTTGCACGGCCCTGAAAAACTGCGCTACGTGTTCTGCAATGCGCAACGTTACCGGGGCTGACGGCATCAAAGCGGGTCGCGCAGCTTGTAGTACCACATGCCGAGCACCAGTGCCGGCGTTCGCAAGGCATCGCCGCCCGGAAAGCGGCGATGCCGGATGCGCGCGAACACATCGAACCGCGTGGCATCCCCGCTGACGGCTTCGGCCATCAGCTTTCCCGCCATGCCCGGAGAAGCCTTGCGCGTAGTAAAGGCATTTGCCGATACGGCCGAGGTCGGGTGCGCGGTTCATGGGGATGTCGATAAAGCCGCCCCAGGCATATTCGATCTGCAGATCGGCCGTCTGCGGAAATACCCTGACCATGCGTGAACGGATGCGCTCCACAAGGTTGCGCGGCGGGCGCGCGCTGAACGTCTCGCCGGCGCCGAACAGCAGCCGGCGATCTGCGCTGAGGCGGAAGTCATCGACGATGAGGTTGTTGTTCGAGGCGGCAGCCATGGCCGGTCGATCGCCCGTTCGCCCTCGGCCCCGAACCCGACGATTGCCTGGCCGCCGTTACGCCCCGAGGCACCCCACCCGATTCGTTGCGGTCCAGTCCCCATACACGCCGACGACCTCGCCCAGGTAGGGGCTGGCAACACGCAACACCGTTTCGTGTTCGAGGACCGTCAATTCCCTGCGTCAGCAAGGTCTAGCGATTCGCGATACCCTGTCCGCCACTGTTACTCCACGAATCGCGTTCCCGTCACAAACACCATGACCCAACCGCTCCGCATCGACTTCGTTTCCGATATCTCCTGCCCGTGGTGTGCCATTGGGCTGTCTTCGTTGCAGCTTGCGCTGTCGCGCCTTGGCGATGCGGTCGACGCCGAGATCGCCGTCCATCCGTTCGAACTGAATCCCGACATGGGTCCCGGCGGTGAGACGATCGTCGAGTACCTCGGCAAGAAGTACGGGCGCACTCCTGAGCAAGTTGCCGAGACGCAGGCGATGATTCGCGATCGTGGGGCTGCGGTGGGCTTTGCGTTCGGGCCGCGCACGCGTGTCTACAACACGTTCGATGCGCATCGGCTGCTGCATTGGGCAGGGCTCGAAGGTCGCCAGCTTCCGCTCAAGCTGGCACTGCTGAAGGCCTACCATGGCGACGGCCGGGATCCCAGTGACCATGATGTGCTGGTCGATGTTGCGGAGTCGGTAGGGCTCGATGGCGCGCGGGCGCGCGAGGTGCTGCAGGGCGGCGACTATGCCGATGAGGTGCGCGAGGCGGAACGCGAAAACCAGTCGATGGGCATCAGTTCTGTGCCTGCCATCATCTTCAACCGCCGTTACCTGGTGACGGGCGGACAGCCGGTGGAAGCCTTCGAGCAGGCGATCCAAAGCATCCTGGCGGAAACCGCAAAGGAATAAGGGATTCACGCGGACAAAAGGGACCGTTCGCGAAATCCGGCTTTACGCGCAGGGGCAAATCGCCGGAAGTTACGCTCTTGCTGTCGCGCGATAGCAAACGGGCCTGCGCTTCCTGAAGGGGCGGCCCGGCGTGCCCCTGTAGCTTGCAAGGCGTGCGCTTCCCCAAGAAGCAGCGCCGATTCATGAAATGAAAGATCCATTCTCCGAAACCGCCACTGCTGCGGATGTTGTTTCGTGCGACGAGCGCGGCCGATTCAGCCTCGATAATCCTGCGCTGGAAAGTGTCGGTGTCCGCATTACCCAATGGCGCCGCGATTACGTGGAGCTGGAGCTCGACGTCGCGCCCCATATGCTAAACCGCAGCCGTGTCATTCACGGCGGCACCATCTGCACGTTGCTGGATGCTGCGACCGGTTATTCGGGCCTGTACTCGCCGCCCGGCGAAGCGCCGTTGCACGCCGTCACGTTGTCGCTGACGTCAAACTTCCTGAGCAACGGGACAGGCAAGCTGCTGACCGCGAAAGGCATGGTCGAGCGGCGTGGCCGTTCGATCTTCTTCTCGCGCGCGGAGGTCTGGCTGGACGAAGAAACGCTCGTCGCCACGGGCGTGGCGACGATGAAATACCTCAAGTGAGCGAGGAATGCGCCGCGAGCGCAGTCGTCACGCGGCGTTTGCGGTCTCGGTGCTGTTCGCGCTCGGCGCTTGCGTGCCGGACGGTACCTTGTAGCGGTTGTAACCCCACAGATACTGCTCGGGGAATCGGCGAATCATTTCCTCGACCTCGGCATTGATCCACGCTGCCTGTTCTTCCGCGGTCGGCGGCATCGGCGCCGTCAGTCGCTTCACATGCATGCGCCAGCCGCGCCCATGCGGCAGCCGCTCGCCGGCGGCGATGATCAATGGCGCACCAGTTTGGGATGCCAGCTTGCACGGCAAGGTGATCGTATAGGCCTTGCGGCCGAAGAAGGGCACCCACACGCCATCGCCCTTGGGGGCCTGGTCGGGCAACAGACCGACCGCCTCGCCCTGCCGCAATGCGCGTACGAACGCACGTACCCCCTGTGCGGTCGCCGGAAACGCCTTCAGGTTCGACGTTTCGCGCACGGAGTCGAGCAATTCCCGAAACACTGCCTTGCGGTGCGGCCGGAACATGATCGTCAACGAGATGCGTTCCGCGGCATAGCGGGCCGCCAGTTCGAAGCATCCCAGGTGAGGCGTAAGCATGACGAGACCACGGCCTTCGGCGAGCGTTTGCTCGATCACGTCCCAGTCTTCGCAGATGACCTTCTCCATACAGTCCGCGCTGCGAAACCAGACATGGGCCAGTTCGGTCATCATCGCACCGGTTTCGGCCGCCGCGCGGCGTGCGAAAGCAGGCCCCGGATATCCGGCTTGGGCCGCATTCTGTTGCACATGCTGGCGGTACCGGCCCGGCAGGGCATAGACGAGCCGTCCCAACATGCGTCCGACTGCATGGGCGACCGGCAGCGGCAGCGCGGCAACGAGCCGTACCACCATGGAAAGAGGGCTGCGTGAGGAAGGCTGGCGCGGGGAGTCGGTCACGCGAGCGTCTCCCTTTTCAGCGTGAAATCATTGGCGCGGCGGAACATGCGGGCCTCTCGCGTTGAAGGGCGCTCACTGTACCACGCATCGGTTTGCGGGCCCGGGTTTTGGCAGGAGACACGGTGCGCTTGCACGGCACGTACATGGTCGCAATCGTGGGGGATTTGCCGTGGCGTACGGGACCGGATCATGATGTTCGATGCTTGATCCGGTCCCGTATGGCTATCAGTCCATCAGGACATCACTCCGTCGTTCCATCAGAACGAAGGGACCATCGCGCCCTTGAACTGGGTCTTCATGAACTGCTTGACGTCTTCCGACTGATAAGCCGCCACCAGCTTCTTCACCCACGGCTTGTCCTTGTCCTGCGTGCGAACGACGATGATGTTGGCGTACGGGCTGTGGATGTCTTCCAGGGCGATTGCATTCCTGGTCGGCTGGAGGCCGGCGGCCAGCGCGTAGTTGGTGTTGATGACGGCGGCGCCGACGTCGGGCAGGGCGCGAGCAAGCTGGGCGGCGTCCAGCTCCACGATCTTCAGTTTCTTCGGGTTCTCGGCGACGTCCAGCGGGGTCGCGTTGGCGCCGTTTGTGCCTGCGCCGGCCTTGAGCTTGATCACGCCCTGTGCCTGGAGCAGCAGCAGGGCACGGTTCTCGTTCGACGGGTCATTCGGCACGGCAACCTTGGCGCCCTGCGCCAGATCCTTCGGCGACTTCAGGTTCTTCGAGTAGATGCCCAGTGGCGAGATGTAGGTGTAGCCCACGCTAACCATCTTGTAGCCGCGCTGCTTGATCTGGCTGTCGAGGTAAGGCTGGTGCTGGAAGCTGTTGGCGTCGAGGTCGCCGGCATCCAGTGCGGCGTTCGGCTGCACGTAGTCGTTAAATTCCACGACCTTCACGTTCAGGCCATTCTTCTTGGCCGCTTTCTGCACGACTTGCCAGACTTCAGCGTCCGGCCCGCTCACGGTACCCACGCGAATAGTCTGTTCCTGGGCCGAGGCGTTGCCGGCGGCGGCAATGAAACCTACGGCGGACACGGCAACCGCCAGACGCTTGTAAAGGGAGATGCTGCGCATAGGAGAGTTTGGATGTTATTGGAAGCTTGTGGCTTGAAAGGCGCCTGGCCCCGGTCCGTGTAGGGTGGGGCGGGCGAGGCCAAAGATTAACGCAATTGCGTCCAAACGGGGTGGCGCAGGGGATTTTGGCGTCTATTTGTTTTTCATATGCTTATGAATTCAAGCATCAGGCTCGGCTTGGCATTTAATGCTGCCCGGGTTGTCCTGCCACTGGAGATATTCGTCGTCGACGTTGGCGAAATCGCCGAGAGCTAGCGTGCCCGCGGCGGAAATTGCCCGACTGGCCTTAGCCTAGCCTTGCCCGAGTGTCGTTGGGTTTCATTCGATCTTCTGAGGAAGGGATTGTCACTACGGAATCCGCATCGTTGCGGACTAGGAATATAGCAACGCAGCTTAGTGCCGCGCCGCCCCATACCCGTCACCCTTCCACTCAATAAAACAAAGCCCATGCCCAAACGGGTCCGACAGCGTCGCCTGCCGGCCCCAGTCGAACTCCTGCGGCCAGTCCTCGATCTCCGCTCCGGCTTCCAGCGCGCGCTCGATGGCGGCTTCGAGGTTGTCCACCACAAAATCGAGATGCACCGGCGTCCAGTGCCGGCGGTAGTCGCGCCGGGTATCGGCGCGCGAGGTCGGGCGCGTGCCGGCCGGCTTGACGAGCAGATAGATGGGCGTGGCACCGCCCGTCATTTCTGCGACAGTATCGTCAAACAGCTTGCGGCTCAGGCGCAGGCCCAGTCCTTCCTGGTAGAAGCCGATGCCGCGCGGCAGGTCATCGACGTCGACGTTGATCAACAACTGCATCATGGTCTCCTGACAGCTTCGGGGGATTTGCCGCCTCATTGTGCGCCCGCGCTCCTGACAGCTGCTGTCAGGAGGGATGTCCAGAGGATTCAGCGAGCAGCGCACGAACGACCGGTTGCAGGGCATCGCCCAGGGCGACATGGGCATCGGCGTCAAGGTGTACGCCGTCGACGGCACTGCTCTGGATCACGGTACCCGCATCGAACAGCGAGCAGTCGACTGTGGCGCACAGTTCGCGCAGCGCCTCGGGCAGGCCTGCCCACTTGTGTTCGCCGCCGGCGAACTTGGGCGCGAGCGGCCCGCAGGGCGTGCGGATCGGCGGCGGCACCACCACCAGGATCGGCGGCACCGGCATTCCCGGTTCGATCGGCGCCGTCCGGATGGCGTGGACCAGCGCGCCGACGCCCTGTGCCGCATGCCAGGCGTTGTGCGGATGCATGGACTGGAAATCGTTGTTGCCCAGCATCAAAACCACGAGCGCCACCGGGGAATGGATCTCGATGCGCTGCGCCAGCCCTTGCAAGCCGTTGCGGCCCGGTTTGAATGGGTCGTCCCAGACGGTGCGCCGGCCGTTCAGGCAGTCCTCGATGATGCGGACCGGGGCGCCGCCGTCGGCGTTCAGGCCGAGTTCGAGCCGGCCTGGCCAGCGAACCGGGAAGGGAAGCCGCCGGCGGGTGCCGGGCACGATGCCCCACGAAAGCGAATCGGCATAGACCAGGATTTGCAGCGGATCGACTTCAGACGGCGCGGTCAATGGCATGCGAAGGGCTCCTTCAGGCGCGTGGCGCGGATGCTGCGCTGCGCAGTGAAATGGTACTGACGAACCAGCCGGACACCTCATAATATCGATTACATCAGAACACGGAGAAATAAGTTGCGTTTCGAGCACTTGGTAGAGATCAACGATCCAGGCAATCCTCAACTGGATCCGCTCACGCCTGACCAGCTCTGGCAAGGGTTGGTCCTGCGCGCCGAGTCGCCCGAACTGTTCGTGCTGGGCCTGGACCGCGCCGAAGTCGTCGGGCGCGGCGAAAGCTGGATCGACCGGGTGCTGCATTTCGGGGCTGCGAAGATCCATGACCGCGTGGTGTTCGAGCCGCGACGCCAGGTCCGCTACGAGACCGCTGCCACCGCCGAACACGCCGGCGGCACGCTGACGATGGTGATCGAGACGCCCGCGGCGGACGCGCTGCTGCTGCGCTTCGTGTACGACACGACCATGCCGGCCGTAGATGCCAGCGGCGACGACCGCTACGCCGAGATCGTCAAATCCGCCTATCACGAGGCGGACATCGACACCGTACGCAAGATCCGCGAGATCGCCGCCACGGGGCGCCTGGGGTGAGCCGCGCTCCGCACGCGCCGGAAGATTCCGGCGGCGGGTCGGGCGGACCGACCCGGGCGGCGCTGCGCGCGCGCTACGGCGACCGCCTGCGCTGGCTGGTACTGCTCACGCTGATGCTTGGGACGATGTCGTCCATCGTCTCTTCCACCATCATCAACGTGGCTATTCCCGACCTGAGCCGCCATTTCGTGCTGGGACAGGAACGCGCACAATGGGTCGCGGCCAGTTTCATGATCGCCATGACGCTGGCGATGCTGCTAACCCCGTGGCTGCTCAACCGGTACGGACTGCGGCGGACGTTTCTGGGCGCGCTGGCGCTGCTGGGCGTAGGCGGGGCGGTAGGCGGGCTCTCGCCGACCTACGGCGTGATGATCGCGATGCGCGTGGCGGAAGGCGCCGCCGCGGGCATCATGCAGCCGCTGCCCAACATCCTCGTACTGCGTGTCTTCGACGAACGCGAGCAGGGCAAGGCCATGAGCCTGTTCGGTTTCGGCGTGGTGCTGGCGCCCGCGCTGGGTCCGAGTCTGGGCGGTTTCCTTGTCGAGGCCTTCGGCTGGCGCTCGATCTTCTTTGTGGTGGTTCCATTGACGCTCCTCGGCGCAGTCATGGCGCGTCGCTTCATGGCCGTCGACTCGATCATGATGGGCGAACGCAAGCCGCTGGACTGGCGCGGGCTAGCGCTGGCCGGTGTCGCCACGGTCTGCCTGTTGAACGGGCTCGTGGAAATGCGCGAAAGCGTGGGCGCCGGGCTGGCGCTGGCCGGTCTGGGCGTGGTGCTGATCGTGGTGTTCGTGATGTGGCAGCTGCGCGCGGCCGATCCGCTGATGGACATGCGGCTCTACAGCTACCGCCAGTTCTCGGCGGGCGCGGTGGTCGCGTTCATCTACGGCGCCGGCCTGTTCGGTTCGACCTACCTGCTGCCGGTGTACATGCAGATGGCGCTGAGCTATACGCCGTCGCGCGCGGGCCTGGTGCTGCTGCCGGCCGGCATTGCGCTTGGGATTACGATCGCTGTGGCGGGACGCTTCACGCATCGCGTATCGCCGCACTTGCAGGTGTCGTTGGGACTGGCGCTGCTGGCGCTGTCGTTCCTGCTGATGGCGACGGGTTCGCCGTCCACGCCGTACCTGGTGCTGGTGGCGCTGGCGGTGCTGGGCCGAATCGGGCTCGGTTGCATCCTGCCGTCGCTGACGCTGGGCTCCATGCGCGGTGTGGACTTCTCGCTGATTGCGCAAGGATCTAGCTGCATCAACTTCGTGCGCCAGCTTGGCGGGGCGATCGGCGTCAGCCTGGCCGGCGTGGGCCTGCAATGGCGGCTGAACCAGCACGGCGTGGCGCTGGGGCAGGGCGGCGACGTGCTGGCGCAAGCCGCGCGTATCCGCGCGTTCGATGAAACCTTCCTGGCCGTAGGCCTGGTGATCGCCACGGCCATTCTTGCGTCCTGGCGCATCCGGCCGAAGCCGGTGCCAGGAGCTTGAGGCGGGGCGCCGTCTGCTGGAACGGACGGCGCCAGCGAAGCCTAGTTCGTCGCGCCGTTGCGCAGGTCTTCCACCAGCGCGATGTAGCTCTCCATGGCCGCATCCCTGGCCGTGCCCTTGAGGGCTTCCCACGCCTCGAACTTGTAGCGGCCGACGAAATCCGTCATGCCCGGCTTGTCGCCGTGGGCATCGCCTTCGCTGCCTTGCTTGAACAGTGCGTACAGGCGCAGCAGCGTCATGTTGCTGGGGCGCTCGCTGAGTTGCTTGAGGTCGATCTGGGCCTGTTCGAACCGGGCTTGCAGGTCACTCATGGGGTCTCCTGGTGAGGTCGGGGGAAAGAATGGCCCGATGATAGTCGCCAACCCGCCGCCCGCGCCCGTCAAAAAACCGAGGAAGGACTCGGTTTGGGGCGCCAACGGATACAATCGCGCCATGTCCTGGATTCTTGCTGTCGAAACTTCCACCGAGTGGTGTTCTGTTGCACTGGGCCGTGCCACGGCGGATGGCGCGGTCGAGTCATGGTCTCGCCATGAACATACCGGCGCGCGCTCTTCCGCGCGCGTGCTGCCCGCGGCAGGGGAGCTGCTGGCCGAGGCCGGCATTGCACTGGCCGATTGCGCCGCGATTGCGTTTGGCGCGGGCCCGGGCTCCTTTACCGGCCTGCGTACCGCCTGCGGCGTGGCGCAAGGCCTTGCCTTCGGCGCCGGGCTGCCGGTCATTCCCGTTAACACGCTGATGGTCTGCGCCGAAAGCGCACGCGGCGCCACGCCGGCTTTGCCTGCTGACGTGTCGGTGCTGGTCGCGCTGGACGCGCGCATGGACGAAGCCTATTCGAGCGCCTTCCGCTGGAACGAAGCGGCGCAGGAATGGGCGGCCGAAACGCCGCTGCAGGTCGGCCCGCCGGAAACCGTGCCGCTGCCGGCCGGCGAATTCTGGGTAGCCGGCAACGCTGCGACGGTATTTGGCGAGCGCCTCGCGGGACTGGCACAGGCTACGCGCGTGCTGCCCGATGCCATGCCCCATGCGCAGCCGATGCTGGCCATCGCACTGCGCGCGCTGGCGCGCGGCGAAACCATCGACGCCGCTGACGCCATGCCGATCTATCTGCGCGACAAGGTCGCCCAGACCATCGAAGAACGCGAAGCGGCCGCTGCCGCCAAGGCCGCTGCGAAAGCTGCGACAGGGGGCGCATCGTGAGCGTGTCCTACCGTTCGGATGCGACCGCAACGCCTGACTGGCCGGACATTCCGGCCATGCCCGCGCTCGCGAATGGCTGGGCGCTTGGACGCATGAGCGCGCTGGACCTGCATGCGGTGGCGGAGATCGAATCGCGTGCCTACACCCATCCGTGGACGCGTGGCAATTTCGAGAACTCCATCAAGGCAGGCCATATGGGGCTGACCCTGCGCGATCCGCTGGGCCTGCTCGTGGCATATGCCGTGCTGATGCCGGTCGTTGACGAGATGCACCTGCTCAACATCACCGTGGAGCCTCACCGGCAGCGCCAGGGTCTGGGCCGGCTGATGCTGGCGGTGGCATTGGCCACGTCGCATACCCACCACCTGCATACGATGCTGCTCGAAGTGCGGCCTTCCAATACCGGCGCGCTGGCGCTGTACCTGGAGGCGGGCTTTGTCGAGATCGGACGTCGCAAAGGCTATTACCCGGCAACCGGTAACGCTCGCGAAGACGCACTGGTGCTGCGTCGGGCCTGGTCCGGCGGGGAGGACGCAGCATGAGCCGACGCGCGCAGTTCCTGGAAGTGCTGGGGATTCCGACCGAGTGGATTTCGCGCAGGCCGCCTGCCGCCGCTGAAGGCGGCACTGTCGAGGCGGACTTGCCGACCGCTATGGCCGCTGAACCGGAAGAACCAGCGGAAACGATATCCGTGTCGGCGCAGACATTGGTCGACATGGAGGCAGTCGGGGTCGTCGAAGTCGCGGAGGCGTTCGCAGAGCCGTTGCCGCCAGCGGTTGTCGATCTGCCGGTCATCGCCCCGGTTTCGGACCGGGCAGCTGCTATTGCCGCCATGGACTGGCCCACGCTGGACGCCGCCGTGGCCGCGTGCGAGGCCTGCGGGCTGTGCAGCACGCGCACCAATACCGTGTTCGGCGTGGGCGACCGCGAAGCGGAATGGATGCTCATCGGCGAGGCCCCTGGCGAGAACGAAGACCTGCAGGGCGAGCCGTTCGTCGGCCAGGCCGGCAAGCTGCTCGACAACATGCTGGCGTCGCTCGGGCTCAGGCGCGGCCGCAACGTGTTCATCGCCAATGTGCTGAAGTGCCGTCCGCCGGGCAACCGCAATCCGGAACCGGCCGAAGTCGATCAGTGCGAGCCGTTCCTGAAACGGCAGATTGCGCTGGTGCGGCCCAAGGTCATCGTCGTACTGGGCCGCTTTGCCGCGCAGTCGCTGCTGCGCACCACGACGCCGATCGGCAAGCTGCGCGGTACCGTCCACAGCTACGAGGGGATTCCCGTGGTGGTGACCTACCATCCCGCCTACCTGCTGCGCACCCTGACCGACAAGGCGCGCGCATGGGAAGACCTGTGCCTGGCCCGAGAGGTGCACGATCGTGCGGGAGCCCAGGCCTGATCTCCCGATAAGCCACGGCGGCAACGGCGTGCATACGCCGGCGCTGCCGCTGTGGCGTCAGGCCGCATCGCAACGCGCCCGCGACCTGGCCTGGTGCACGTTGTCACCCCCACTGCTGGGGACCCTGCCCGGTACCGCCAATGGTGACGCGCGTCCGGCTCGCTGGCCCGCGGGTACCCAGGCCGCCTGGGAGCGCTGGCTCGAGCAAGCCGATCCCGCTGGTCTTCCCGCCACCATTGGCGAACTTGCCAATGGCATTGCCGATGCTTTACCTGAAGAGCCAGGCCGCGCGCGAAGCCTGCGGCTGGGGCGCCATGCCGAGCGCCTGCTGCATTTCGCCCTGCGCCATGCGCAGGGGCTGGAACTGATTGCCGCGAACGTGCCGGTGCGGCGCGCGCATGGCCATGGCATCCAGACGCTGGGCGAGCTCGACTTTGTCTGGCGCGATCTGGGCAGCGGTGAGGTCGTGCACTGGGAAATGGCCACCAAGTTCTATCTGATGGTCGATGCTGGCGGCACGCCACCGCAAGGGCTGCGAGCGTTTGTCGGTCCCAACCTGGTGGACCGGCTGGGCGACAAGCTCGACCACATCGTGCATCGTCAACTACCGCTGGCGCGCACGGCCGAGGCGCAGGCGCTGCTGGGTCCTGCGGTGGACCGCAGCGAGGTCTACCTGCTTGGGTGGCTGTTCTATCAGGATGGCCAGTTGCCGGCGGGGCTCGATGCGCTGGGCATTGCGCACAATCACCTGCACGGCTGGTGGTCCACGCTCGATGACTGGTTCGCGCGCGCCTCTTCGGCGCCCGGCGCGCGCTGGTGCCGGCTGCCGCGCCCGGGATGGTTGTCCGGCGCATGGCTGGAGGAACGCGATACGGAAGGCGCCGCAACGCTGCGCGAGGCGCTGGCACAGCGCTTTGCGGATCCTGATCACGGCCACAGCTGGCGACGCGAATCGCCGGTCATGCTGTGCGAACTGGAACCCGCCGGCGCGCAGGCGCCGGGCTGGTGGCGCGAACGCTCGCGCGGCTTCGTGGTACCGCCGGGGTGGGAAGCCCGGGCGCGCGTGCGCGCCGCGGAGCCGGTGGAGGCGAACCCCTAGCGTTGCCTAGGGGTGCCTAGTGATGCTTGTCCTCGCCGATCATGGCGAGCGAATTGAACGTGCGCACGTTGTACTTGTGCACCTTCATGACCAGCGCCATGGTGATGCAGATGAACAGGCCGAGCGCGACGATGACGAGGCCGATTGGCACATTCAGCTTGATCAGCAACGCATACAGGCACAGCATCAGCAGCACCGAAACATTCTCATTGAAGTTCTGCACGGCGATCGAGTGGCCGGCGGACAGCAGCACGTGGCCGCGGTGCTGCAGCAGCGCGTTCATCGGCACCACGAAATAGCCGGACATGGCGCCCACGATCATCAGGAATACATAGGCAATCGCCATATACAGCGGCATGTGCAGGCCCAGCACGTCGACCATGATCTGCGGCATGGCGTCCTTGGTGTAGAAGGCCATCAGCATCACGGTAGCGCCCATGGCCACGCCGAATGGCAGCACGGACAGCGACTTGCGCAGCGGAATGCGCGCCGCCGCCATGATGGCGCCGACCGCCACGCCGACGGCGACCACGGCTTGCAGCAGGGCGCCCTGGGACAGGTTCAGGCCCAGCGACTTTTCCGCCCACTTCAGCACGATGAACTGCAGCGTGGCGCCCACGCCCCAGAACAGCGTGGTCACGGCCAGCGAGATCTGGCCGAGCTTGTCGCGCCAGAGCGCGACAAAGCAGTCGCCGAATTCCGCGATCAGCTTGATCGGGTTCTTTTCCTGCTGCGGATACCGGGCGCCCGTATCGGGAATGAAGATGTTGAAGATGGCGGCGATCAAGTAAAAGAGCATGATCACCACCATCGCGGCTTCAGCCGGCGTATTGATCCCGGTGTCGAAATACGGGATGTCAAAGCGCAGCAGGATCTGTGAAATGTGCACGGAGATCAGCGCGCCGCCGACCACGGTGCCCAGGATGATGGAGCCCACGGTCAGCCCTTCGATCCAGCCGTTGGCCATCACCAGCTTCTCCGGCGGCAGCAGTTCCGTCAGGATGCCGTACTTGGCGGGCGAGTAAGCGGCCGCGCCGAAGCCTACGATGCCGTAGGCCAGCAAGGGGTGCAGGCCGAACATCATGATCGCGCAGCCGACGATCTTGATGGCATTCGTGATGAGCATCACCCTGCCTTTCGGCATGGAGTCCGCGAATGCGCCGACGAAGGCAGCCAGGATGACGTAGGAGAGAACGAAGAACAACTTGAGCAGCGGAGTCATCCACTGCGGGGAATGCAACTCAGTGAGAAGGGCGATGGCGGCGATGAGTAGCGCGTTGTCGGCCAGCGACGAAAAAAACTGCGCGGCCATGATGGTGTAAAAACCCTTCTTCATGCTTTCGACTTTGTCTCCATCGCGTTCTGCGTGCGCTTTGGGAAGGGCTACGCCCATCGGCGTGGCCATGGTTTGTTGCAGGGGACCCTGAGCTGCGGCCTTGTCGAATTGTGTCGCATGCTTGGCACCGTGGCGCCGCGCGGTTTGCCTGACCGTCATTGACATATTGCTTCGCGTTTAGAACATGGCCTTAGCGTCCGGCTTTATATCACGAAAACACGACAATCCCGAATCCGCAAAGGCGCCAGTTTGACAGCGCGAGCGCGCTGCGATTCCCCGGGATTTGCAGGTCGTCCTCCCAGGATGTGTTCAAATAACGGCTGCGCATCGCTGACCGCGGACCGGGTCTTCCCTGATCTGGTGCATACGCCGCTGAAAGTGACGCCCGGTGACATCCGGTGACGCCCGCATCACGCCGCGGCGTCTAGAGGATTCCTACCACCGGCAGCGATGCTTGCCTCGCGAGATGTGACTTCATGCCAAGACCGATCCACGCCGTCATCCATCAACCCGCCATTGCGAACAACCTTGAGGTCGTCCGCCGTCACGCCCCCGGTTCCCGCGTATGGGCCGTCATCAAGGCCAATGCCTATGGCCATGGGATCCGCCGTGTGTTCGCCGGCCTGCGTGGCACGGACGGCTTCGGGCTGCTCGACCTGAACGAAGCCGTGCAGCTGCGCGACCTCGGCTGGCAAGGCCCGATCCTGTTGCTGGAGGGGTTTTTCCAACCGCAGGACGTGCCGCTCCTTGAACAATACCGGCTCACCACCGCGGTGCATTGCGACGAGCAGCTCCGGATGCTGGAGAGCGCACGCCCGAAGGGTCCGCTGGCGATCCAGCTCAAACTCAATACGGGGATGAACCGCCTGGGCTTCCACCCGTCGCAATACCGTACGGCGTGGGAGCGCGCACGCGCCATGCCCTGCGTGGGCAGTATCGTCCACATGACGCACTTTTCCGATGCCGACACCCCGCGTGGCATCGCCCACCAGATCGAGGCCTTCGACAAAGCCACGGCCAACCTGCCAGGTGAGGCCAGCCTGTCGAACTCCGCGGCGGTCCTGTGGCATCCCGAAGCGCACCGCGCATGGGTGAGGCCCGGTGTCATCCTGTATGGCGCATCGCCGACCGGCCGCGAGGCCGACATTGCGGGCGTCGGCCTGCAGCCGGCCATGTCGCTGCACAGCGAGCTGATTGCGGTCCAGGACCTGCAGCCTGGCGATACGGTCGGCTACGGTTCCATGTTCACCGCCGACCGGCCGATGCGCATCGGCGTGGTGGCCTGTGGCTATGCAGATGGCTACCCGCGGCATGCAACGGGTTGGGGCGAACACCGCGCCCCCGTGCTGGTGGACGGCGTGCGCACCCAACTCGTGGGCCGCGTGTCGATGGACATGCTGTGCGTAGACTTGGGGCCATGCCCGAAGGCGAGGATCGGCAGTCCTGTCACGTTGTGGGGCCAGGGCCTGCCGATCGACGATGTCGCGCAGGCCAGCGGCACGGTGGGTTACGAACTGATGTGCGCGCTGGCGCCGCGCGTGCCGACCACGGTGGCCACCATTACGGCGCCGGACAGCGCCTCGCCGCTGCTGGCCTGAGTGCTACCCTGACCGGATCTGTCCTGACGGCCGGCTGCCATGCGGTGGCCGGCCGTCGCGTTTCCGCTATCCCAATCCAAGGATCTTCCATTGGCCAAGACCAAGACCGTCTACACCTGTACCGAATGTGGCGGCACCACGCCGCGCTGGGCCGGCCAGTGCCCGCACTGCCAGCAGTGGAACACGCTGGTCGAGACCGTTGCGGAAGGCAGCACGGCGGGCAAGCGCTTCCAGCCGCTGGCGGCATCGGCCACGGTGCGCAAGCTTTCCGAGATCGACGCTGCCGATGTCCCGCGTTTTTCGAGCGGGATCGATGAATTCGACCGGGTGCTCGGCGGCGGGCTGGTTGCGGGCGGGGTGGTGCTGATCGGTGGCGATCCGGGTATTGGCAAGTCGACGCTGCTGTTGCAGGCACTGGCCAACCTGGCCGGACAGCGGCGCGTGCTCTATGTGAGTGGCGAAGAATCTGGCGCGCAGATCGCATTGCGCGCGCAGCGCCTCGGCGTGGAGAGCCCGACGCTCGGACTGCTCGCCGAAATCCAGCTCGAGAAGATCCAGGCCACGCTGGAGGCGGAAAAGCCCGAGGTCGCGGTGATCGACTCGATCCAGACGCTGTACTCGGAGGTGCTGACCTCGGCACCGGGGTCGGTCGCGCAGGTGCGTGAGTGTGCGGCGCAACTGACACGCATTGCCAAGAGCAGCGGTATCACCATCATCCTGGTCGGCCACGTGACCAAGGAAGGCAACCTGGCCGGTCCGCGCGTGCTCGAGCACATCGTCGATACCGTGCTGTATTTCGAAGGCGACACCCATTCTTCGCACCGGTTGATCCGCGCGTTCAAGAATCGTTTCGGTGCTGTCAATGAACTGGGCGTGTTTGCAATGACGGAGCGCGGCCTGCGCGGCATCAGCAATCCGTCGGCGCTGTTCCTGTCGCAGCACGAAGAGATGGTGCCGGGGTCTTGCGTGCTGGTAACGCAAGAAGGCACACGGCCGCTGCTGGTCGAAGTCCAGGCGTTGGTCGACACCGCCAACGTGCCGAACCCGCGACGACTGGCCGTGGGCCTTGAACAAAACCGGCTCGCGATGCTGCTGGCCGTGCTGCACCGGCATGCCGGTATTGCCTGCTTTGACCAGGACGTGTTCCTGAACGCTGTGGGCGGCGTGAAGATTACCGAGCCCGCGGCCGACCTGGCCGTGCTGCTGTCGATCCACTCGTCGATGCGCAACAAGCCGTTGCCGCGCGGGCTGGTGGTGTTCGGCGAAGTCGGGCTGGCCGGCGAAATTCGCCCGAGTCCGCGCGGGCAGGAGCGCCTGAAGGAAGCCGCGAAGCTGGGCTTCACGCAGGCTGTGATCCCCAAGGCCAATGCGCCCAAGCAGAAGATCGACGGACTCGAGGTGATCGCAGTCGAGCGCATCGAACAGGCGATCGATCGCGTGCGCCATCTCGACTGAGCGATGGCCAAGCTCATCGAAATCGACACGCCGCGCCTGCGCCTGCGCCAGTGGCGCGATGCCGACGACGCGCCGTTTGCGGCACTGAACGCCGACGCCGAGGTGATGCGCTACTTTCCCGCGCCACTGAGCCGGGCGGAAAGCGACGGCCTGGCCAACCGTTGCCGCGACAAGATTGCCGCGCTCGGCTGGGGCTTCTGGGCATGCGAGCGTAAGGCCGATGGCGCTTTCATCGGCTTCGTCGGGCTCAACATGCCGGCAGCGGCCTTGCCGTTCGCGCCATGCGTGGAGATCGGCTGGCGGCTCGCGCGCGCGGCATGGGGGCAGGGCTTCGCGACCGAAGCGGCACGCGCGGCGCTGGCCGTCGGGTTTGAGCGGCTCGGGCTCGATGAGATCGTGTCCTTTACCGCGCTCGGCAACCGCCGCTCGCGCGCGGTGATGGAGCGCCTCGGCATGCATGAGGATGCGCTCGTGTTCGAGCACCCCGCAATGCCGGAAAGCCATCCGCTTCGGTCACATTGCCTCTACCGGTTGGCTCACGCCGAGTGGGCAGCTGCGACACAAGGTCGCGGCTGAGCCTGCGGCAATCCGCCACAGGCGCGAATATGCCGTTTGCGTACGCGGTGTCAGGGGACATTTCGCAAAATCGGTAATAATGCCGTCCAACAGCCGGAGGGGATCGCGTGCTGGCAACCCCGCAACCTTGATCCCGCTCTGTTCATCGTTCATGCAAGCCCGCTTATGCAAGCCAATTCCCGCGCCTATTTCCTGCTGATCGCCTTCATTTCATTCGGGCTGGTCGGTTTTGCGCTCTACCTCCAGTTTGAAAAGGGCTACCAGCCTTGCCCGCTGTGCATCATGCAGCGGTTCGCCTTTATCGGCATCGGGCTGTTCTCGCTGCTCGCGGTCATTGCCCAGAACACGCGTTCGCTGTGGCAAGGGCTGGGTATGCTGTCCGGCGTCGGCGGCATTGCCGTGGCCGTGTATCACGTGTCGTTGCTGCTGAACCCGAAGGCGAGTTGCGGCATCGATCCGCTGGAGAACTGGGTCAACGCCTTGCCGACGGCCAAGGTGCTGCCGCAGGTGTTCTATTCCGACGGCCTTTGCACGGCGCCGCTGCCGCCGGTGCTGGGCCTGTCCGTGCCGGCATGGTCGCTGATCTGGCTGTTCATCCTGACGCTGACGCTGGCGGTGGGACTGATCCGGCGGGAGAAGAATTTCCGTTGATCGGATAGAAAAACCGGCGCCTTGAGCGCCGGTTTTTGTTCGCAGCCACGACATTCGATGGGTGGATACGAGGTAGCGGACTCGAACCCCTTCACTCGATCTGTTCGATCTGCTCCTGCAGCTCCAGCCATTTCTCTTCGAGCGTTTCCAGTTCGCCGTTGACTTCGCCCTGGCGCTTGAGCATCTCCATCAGCTTTGACTTGTTGGCCTCGGCATAGCTGGTCTCATCGGCCATGAACTGGTCGATCTCGGCCTTGGCGGTCTGCAGCACCGTCATGCGCTTTTCCACCTTTTCCAGTTCCTTGGTCAGCGGCTTGCGCAGTTGCGCCAGCCGCTGGCGCTCGTCCGCTTCGGCGCGGCGCTGGTCCTTGCGGTTGACCGCTGCGGCGTTGCCGCCGGTTTCCGCCTGGTGCGCGGCCACGGCGGCGTTGCGCTTGGCCGCGGCCTGCTGCAGCAGCCAGTCGCGATAGTCGTCGAGGTCGCCGTCGAACGGTTTGATGGTGCCATCGGCGACCAGCATGAACTGGTCGGCCGTAGCGCGCAGCAGGTGACGGTCGTGCGAAACCAGGATCAGCGTGCCTTCGAACTGCGCCAGCGCCATGGTCAGCGCCTCGCGCGTGTCGAGGTCCAGGTGGTTGGTCGGTTCGTCGAGCAGCAGCAGGTTGGGCTTCTGCCAGACGATCAGCGACAGCGCCAGGCGGGCTTTTTCGCCCCCCGAGAACGGCTCGATCGGCGCGGTGGCCATATCGCCGCGGAAATTGAAGCTGCCGAGGAAATCGCGCAGTTCCTGCTCGCGGGTGTCCGGCGCCAGTCGCGCCAGGTGCTGCAGCGGAGATTCGTGGTCACGCAGCGTTTCCAGCTGGTGCTGGGCGAAGTAGCCGATCTGCAGGCCCTTGCCCAGGCGCAGCGTGCCGGTCAGCGGATCCTGCGTGCCGGCCAGCGTCTTGACCAGCGTCGACTTGCCCTGCCCGTTGGCGCCGAGCAGGCCGATGCGCTGGCCGTTCTGGATCGACAGCGCCAGCTTGTGCAGGATGGTCACCGGCGGATCGGCCTCGGCATAGCCGCAGTCGACGCCGTCCAGCACCATCATCGGGTTCGGCGCCGCATCGGGCTCGCGGAATTCGAAGGCGAAGCCCGCGGCGACGTGCACTGGCGCCAGCCGTTCCATCTTCTCGAGTGCCTTGACGCGGCTTTGCGCCTGGCGCGCCTTGGTCGCCTTGGCCTTGAAGCGCGTGATGAACGATTCCAGGTGCGCGATTTCCTTTTGCTGGCGGGTATAGGCCGCCTGCTGCTGCGCCATCTGCTGCAGGCGCAGCGTCTCGAACAGCGTGTAGTTGCCGCCGTAGCGGCGCAACTGCTGATTCTCGATATGGACCGTGACGTTGCAGATCGCGTCCAGGAATTCACGGTCGTGCGAAATCATGACCAGCGTGCCGGGGTAGCGCGCGAGCCAGTCTTCGAGCCAGACGATGGCATCGAGGTCCAGGTGATTGGTCGGTTCATCGAGCAGCAGCAGGTCCGACGGGCACATCAGGGCCTGGGCCAGGTTCAGGCGCATGCGCCATCCGCCCGAGAACGACGATACCGGCTGCGACACCTGCGGCAGCGTGAAACCCAGGCCCAACAGCAGCGCCTCGGCGCGCGCCGGGGCGGTGTAGCCGTCGGCGTCGGCAAAGGCCGCGTGCGCTTCGCCTTCCGCGCTGCCGTCGCCGACTGCCTGCGCCTCGGCAATGGCGGCTTCGATCTCTCGCAGGCGTGTATCGCCGTCGATCACGTATTCGACCGCGCTACGCGCCACCGCCGGCGTCTCTTGCGCCACATGCGCGATGCGCCATTGGGCAGGCACCGTCACGTCGCCGCCATCTGCATGCAGTTCGCCGCGCAGCATGGCGAACAGCGTGGACTTGCCGCTGCCGTTGGCGCCGACGAGGCCCACGCGCTCGCCCGGGTTGAGCGTCACGCTGGTGTGGTCGAACAGCACCTTGGTGCCGCGCTGGAGGACAAGCTGGTCGATTCGGATCACGGGTAAGGCAGGAGCGTCGGTAAGCGGGGATAAAAAACAGCGGAAAAGCGCGAGAAAGCGCGGACAGCAGCCCGAGATGAGGCGCTGGGCGGCATTGTAGCGTTTCCCGTTGGCGGTGACCCGCTCGATTGACGGTATGTCCTAGGGATTACCCTTGAATGATGAAAACTCTGTTTTCTTGTTCGCGGTCTGCGTGTAAATTCATTTTCATTGCAGCCACCACGACCGATGTTTGGTTTTCACATCGGCCAGATCTCCTGATCCCATGCCGGACGGCGCCTCGATCTCTGAACGTATTGCGCGCAGCCTGCCAGCGCTGACGCCCGCGCACCAGCGCATGGCCGAGTACGTGCTTGCCAATCCGTTCCGCGCCGCGACGATGCGGATCGACGAGTTCGCGACCGCGGTGCAGGTGTCGGTGGCGACAGCCAACCGATTTGCGCGCGCGCTCGGGTTTGACGGCTATCCGCAGTTCCGCGCCGAACTGGTGCGCGGGTTTGAGGCGACGCTGGCGCCGGTGGAACGGCTGCGTTCGGAGCTGGAGCGGCCCACCACGGCGGCCGAGGCATTCGCCGCGTCGCTGGACAATGCCGCAGCCAACCTCGAGGCCACGCGCCGCGCGCTGGACGCCGACGCGTGCGAACGGGCGGTATCCGCGATTCTTGCCGCGGAGCGTGTCTACATTGCCGGCTTTGGCGCAAGCGGCTTCCTGTCGGGCCTGTTGCAGCACGGCCTGGAAATGCACTGCCGCATGGTGACCTCGGTCGCCGGCGCGGGCGGTGCGTCGCACGCGGCGCGCCAGTTGTTCAAGCTGAGCCCTGCCGACCTGGTCATCGCCATCGCGTTTCCGCGCTACGTGTCCGATACCGTGGTGCTGGCCCAGCGCGCCAAGGCACGCGGCGCGCGCTTGCTGGCGCTGACCGATGGCCCGACCTCGCCGCTGGCGCCGATTGCCGATATCGCGCTCTATGCGCAGGCCGCTAACCGGCTGTCGGCCAATTCGGATGCCAACGTGCTGGCGTTGATCGAAGCGCTGTGCGGCGCCGTGGCACACCGAGCCGAACGCCCGGTCAAGGCCGCGGCCGAGATGACCGAGTTCCTGCTGCCGTGGCTGTATGGCCCCCATGCCGGCAATGCCGGCAATGCCGGCACCACGGCAGCCGCACAGCCCGTGGCATCAGCCGATGTCGATGGCAAGCCCGGCGCCGACCGCCGCAACCCTTCCAAGCACCCAAAAGCGTAGTCCCAATGAACCAAGCAGTCATTGCCATCCACGGCGGCGCCGGCACGATCACGCGCGCGGCCATGGATTCGGCCCGCGAACGCGAATACATCGAAGCGCTGGAACAGGTGCTGCTGGCAGGCCAGCGCGTGCTGGCCGGCGGCGGCACGGCCATCGACGCCGTGACGGAAGCTGTCCGCCTGCTGGAAGAGTGCCCGCTGTTCAACGCCGGCAAGGGCGCAGTGCTGACGCACGCCGGCACCTACGAACTCGATGCCGCCGTCATGGACGGTGCGACGCTCAACGCCGGCGCGGTGGCCTGCGTGTCGCGGCTGCGCAACCCGGTACTGGCCGCGCGCGCGGTAATGGATCACAGCGAACACGTGCTGTTTGCCGGCGAAGGCGCTGAAGCCTTTGCCGAGGCACATGGCCTGGAACTGGTGTCGCGCGACTACTACTACACCAAGGCCCGCTACGAGCAATGGGAACGCGCGCGCGCCGTGCAAGGCATGGCACTGCTCGATCATGACGCGGCCACGCTCGCCGCGCGCGCGCTGGCCGGCAAGCCCGATCCGATCGATCCGGACAGCAAGTTCGGCACGGTCGGCGCCGTGGCCTGCGACAGCTTCGGCAACCTGGCCGCCGCGACGTCCACGGGCGGCGTCACCAACAAGCAGGTCGGCCGCGTCGGCGATTCGCCGCTGATCGGCGCAGGCTGCTATGCCGACGATGTTGCTGCGGTGTCAGCCACCGGTACCGGTGAAATGTTCATCCGCACTGTTGCAGCCCATGATGTGTCGGCACAGATGCGGTATGCGGGCCTGTCGCTCGAGGAGTCGGCGCGCCGCGTGGTCATGGAAAAGCTGCCGGCCATTGGCGGCCGCGGTGGCCTGATCGCGGTGGATCGTGCCGGCAATATCACGCTGCCGTTCAATACAGAGGGCATGTACCGCGGCTTTGCGCGCGCGGACGGTCCGGTGACCGTGGCGATCTACGGCTGACACGCCGTTTTCCATCCGCAATTCCCGCAGCAATCCCAGGGGGAGCCAGTGGCTGAACTCTCTTCTCAATCGAATATCGTGCTGCCGCCGCAGCGTGTGGTGTCGGTGGACGGCCTGACCGTCCGCTTTTCCACGTCCGAGCGCACCGTCGAAGCCGTGCGCAACCTGTCGTTCCACGTTGACCGTGGCGAGACGCTGGCCGTGGTCGGGGAATCCGGCTCAGGCAAGTCCGTGACATCGCTCGCTTTGATGCGCCTCGTCGAGCATGGTGGCGGCAAGATCGCATCGGGCAGCATGGCGCTGCGCCGGCGCGGCGGCGATGTCATCGACCTGGCCCGTGCCGACAACGCCACGCTGCGCAGCGTGCGTGGCGCCGACGTGGCGATGATCTTCCAGGAGCCGATGACCTCGCTCAACCCGGTGTTCCCGGTGGGCGAACAGATCGCGGAATCGATCCGCCTGCACCAGGGCAAGAGCCGCGCCGCCGCGCGTGCCGAGGCGCTGCGCATGCTGGAACTGGTGCGCATTCCGGAAGCGAAGCGCGTACTTGACCGTTTCCCGCACCAGCTCTCGGGCGGCATGCGCCAGCGCGTGATGATCGCGATGGCGCTGTCCTGCAAGCCCGCATTGCTGATCGCCGACGAGCCCACCACGGCGCTCGACGTGACGATCCAGGCCGAGATCCTGCAACTGATCCGCGGCCTGCAGGCGGAGATGCACATGGGCGTGGTCTTCATCACGCACGACATGGGCGTGGTGGCCGAAGTGGCTGATCGCGTGCTCGTGATGTACCGGGGCGAGAAGGTGGAAGAGGGCGGCTCCGACGAAGTCTTCCGCGCGCCGGCCCACCCGTACACGCGCGCGCTGCTGTCGGCCGTGCCGCGGCTCGGCGCGATGCAAGGCACGGACCTGCCGGCCAAGTTCCCGTTGCTGCAGCTTGGCGATTCCGCACCGACACAAGAAGCACCGCAGGACACGGTATCGTCCGACGCCAAGCCGATCCTGCGCGTGCGCGATCTGGTCACGCGCTTCGACGTGCCGGGCGGCGTGTTCGGCCGCGTCACGCGGCGCGTGCATGCCGTGGAGCAGGTCAGCTTCGATCTCTATCCGGGCGAGACGCTCGCGCTGGTTGGTGAGTCGGGCTGCGGCAAGTCGACCACGGGCCGCTCTCTGCTGCGCCTGGTGGAAAGCCAGAGCGGCAGCATCGAATTCGCCGGGCACGATATCAGCCACATGGAAGGCCCCGCGCTGCAGAACCTGCGGCGCAATATCCAGTTCATCTTCCAGGACCCGTTCGCCTCGCTCGATCCGCGCGTGCCGGTCGGCTATTCGATCATGGAGCCGCTGCTCGTGCACAAGGTGGCCAGCGGCAAGGACGCCGAGCAGCGCGTTGCGTGGCTGCTGGAGAAGGTCGGACTCGATCCCTCGCATGCCGCACGCTATCCGCACGAGTTCTCGGGCGGCCAGCGCCAGCGCATCTGCATTGCACGTGCGCTCGCGCTCAACCCGAAGGTGGTCGTGGCTGACGAGTCGGTGTCGGCACTCGATGTCTCGATCCAGGCGCAGATCGTCAACCTGATGCTGGACCTGCAGCGCGAACTCGGCATTGCGTTCCTGTTCATCTCGCACGACATGGCCGTGGTGGAGCGAGTCAGCCATCGCGTGGCGGTGATGTACCTCGGGCAGATCGTCGAGATCGGTCCGCGCCGCGCGATCTTCGAGAATCCGCAGCATCCGTACACGAAGAAGCTGATGGCGGCGGTGCCGATCGCCGATCCGGCGCGCCGCCACCTGCGGCGCGAACCGCTGTCGGACGAACTTCCCAGCCCGATCCGCGCGGTCGGCGACGAACCGGTGGTGCAGCCACTGGTGCCTGTCGCGGACAGCCGTGGAATCGGTCACTTTGTCGCGCGGCACGCCATTGGCGGTGCCTACTGAAATCGGTTTATCCAAGGAGAATCAAGATGTCTGCATCGATGGTTTCGCCCAGGCTGGTGGCCGGGCTGCTTGTGGCCGGCGCGATAGGCGCGCTGGCGCCGGTGTCCGCTTTTGCCGCCAAGGATGCGGTAATGGCTGTCGCTTCCACGTTCACCACGCTGGACCCGTACGATTCGAACGACACGCTGTCGCAGGCCGTAGCCAAAAGCTTCTACCAGGGCCTGTTCGGCCTGGACAAGGACATGAAGCTGGTCAACGTGCTGGCCGAAAGCTATGACGTCAGCAAGGACGGCCTGACCTACACGATCAAGCTCAAGAAGGGCATCAAGTTCCACGACGGCACCCCCTTCGACGCCGCCGCCGTGAAGGCCAACCTTGACCGCGTGACCAACCCGGCCAACAAGCTCAAGCGCTATACGCTGTTCAACCGCGTCGCCAAGACCGATGTGGTGGACAGCAGCACGGTAAAGGTCACGCTGAAGGAGCCGTTCTCGCCGTTCATCAACGTGCTGGCCCACCCGTCGGCCGTGATGATCTCGCCCGTGGCGCTGCAGAAGTACGGCAAGGAGATTGCCTTCCATCCGGTCGGCACGGGCCCGTTCGAGTTCGTCGAGTGGAAGCAGCCCGATCACCTGAAGGGCAAGAAATTCGCAGGCTACTGGAAGACCGGTTATCCGAAGATCGACACCGTCACCTGGAAGCCGGTGGTGGACAACAACACCCGCGCGGCCATCATGCAGACCGGCGAGGCCGACTTTGCCTTCAGCATCCCGTTCGAGCAGGCCGCGGTGCTGAAGAACAGCCCCAAGGTGGACCTGATCGCGGCGCCGTCGATTATCCAGCGCTACCTGAGCCTGAACACCACGGTCAAGCCGTTCAACGACCCGAAGGTGCGCCAGGCCATCAACTACGCAATCAATAAGGACGCGCTGACCAAGGTGGCCTTCGCCGGCTACGCCGTGCCGGCCGAAGGCGTGGTGCCGCCGGGCGTGGACTATGCCGAGAAGCTGGGCCCGTGGCCGTATGACCCGGCCAAGGCGCGCGCGCTGCTGAAGGAAGCCGGCTACCCGAACGGCTTCGAGACCACGCTGTGGTCGGCCTATAACCACACCACCGCGCAGAAGGTGATCCAGTTCGTGCAGCAGCAGCTGCAGCAGGTCGGCATCAAGGCCAGCGTGCAGGCGCTGGAAGCCGGCCAGCGCGTGGAGAAGGTGGAAAGCGTGCAGAAGCCGGAAGACGCCGGCGTGCGCATCTACTACATCGGCTGGTCGTCGTCGACCGGTGAGTCGGACTGGGCGCTGCGTCCGCTGCTGGCCTCGGAATCGATGCCGCCGAAGTTGCTGAACACCGCGTACTACAAGAACGACCAGGTCGATGCCGACATCGCCGGCGCGCTGCGCACGACCGATCGCGGCGAGAAGGCCAAGCTGTACAAGGACGCGCAGGAACGCATCTGGAAGGATGCGCCGTGGGCCTTCCTGGTGACCGAGAAGGTGCTGTACGCGCGCAGCAAGCGCCTGACCGGTGCGTATGTGATGCCCGATGGCTCGTTCAATTTCGACGACATCGATATCAAGCAGTAAGCCTGCGGAAAGCGCGCCGCTACCGCGGCGCGCACCGGGTAGCAAGCAGTAAGCCGAACGTGGCCGCCTGTCCCATCGCAGGGGCATGGACAGGCGGCCTGCGGCCTTTTCCCTGAAGCGTCATGCTGAACTATTTCCTCAAACGATGCCTGGGCGTGATCCCGACACTGCTGATCGTGGCAGTGCTGGTATTCCTGTTCGTCCACCTCCTGCC
The DNA here is from genome assembly GCF_019602855.1 of Cupriavidus pinatubonensis. Taxonomy (GTDB): domain Bacteria; phylum Pseudomonadota; class Gammaproteobacteria; order Burkholderiales; family Burkholderiaceae; genus Cupriavidus; species Cupriavidus pinatubonensis. Next base: position 2,148,386 of record NZ_CP080767.1, on the reverse strand, counting down.
CGGCGATCCGGCGCGGTTGGCGGCGGGCCCCGAGGCCGACGAAGCCACCGTCGAGCTGGTGCGCAAGGACCTGGGGCTGGACAAAACCCTGCCCGAGCAGTTCGTGAACTTCTTCTCGAACGCCGTGCGCGGCGAGTTCGGGCATTCGCTGCGCACCAAGCGTGCGGTCAGCGATGAGATCGGCGACCGCTTCATGCCGACGCTGTGGCTGACCGTGGCGTCGATGGCCTGGGCCGTCGTGTTCGGCATGGTGATCGGCATCTGCTCCGCGGTCTGGCGCAACCGCTGGCCAGACCGGCTCGGCATGACGCTGGCCGTGTCCGGCATCTCGTTCCCGGCGTTTGCGCTCGGCATGCTGCTGATGGAAGTGTTCTCGGTGCAGCTCGGCTGGCTGCCGTCGATCGGCGCCGATAGCTGGAAGCACTACGTGCTGCCGTCGCTGACGCTGGGCGCAGCCGTGGCAGCGGTGATGGCGCGTTTTACGCGTGCGTCGTTTGTCGAGGTGCTGCAGGAAGATTTCGTGCGTACTGCGCGCGCCAAGGGCGTGCGCGAGACCGTGGTCGTGGCCAAGCACACGCTGCGCAACGCGATGATTCCCGTGGTGACCATGATGGGCCTGCAGTTCGGCTTCCTGCTGGGCGGCTCGATCGTGGTGGAGAAAGTCTTCAACTGGCCGGGCCTCGGGCGCCTGCTGGTCGATGCCGTCGAGATGCGCGACTACCCGGTGATCCAGGCCGAGGTGCTGCTGTTCTCGCTTGAATTCATCCTGATCAACCTGGTGGTGGACTTGCTCTACACCGTGATCAACCCAACCATCCGCTACAAGTAAAAGGAGGCAGGCATGACCGAGATTTCCACGCCCGCCGACACCCCGGCAGCCACCGTCGCAGCGGCCCCTCAGGCCGTGCGGACGCCCTGGACCGAGTTCTGGCGCAAATTCCGCAAGCAGCATCTGGCGCTCGGCGCCGGTGGGTTCGTGCTGCTGCTGATCGTGGTGGCAATCCTGTCGCCGCATCTGGTGCCCTACGATCCCGAGAATTTCTTCGACTATGACGCGCTCAACGCCGGCCCGTCCGCAGCCCACTGGATGGGTGTGGATTCGCTCGGCCGCGACATCTTCAGCCGCATCCTGGCCGGCACGCGCATCTCGCTGGCGGCTGGTTTCCTGTCGGTCATCATCGGCGCCGTGATCGGCACCGCGCTGGGCCTGCTGGCCGGCTACTACGAAGGCTGGTGGGACCGCATCGTGATGCGCATCTCCGACGTGCTGTTCGCGTTCCCGGGCATCCTGCTGGCGATCGGTGTCGTCGCGATCCTCGGCAACGGCATGGTCAACGTAATCTTCGCCGTGGCCATCTTCAGCATTCCGGCGTTTGCGCGGCTGGTTCGCGGCAATACGCTGATGCTCAAGCGCCTGACCTATGTGGAAGCTGCGCGCAGCATCGGAGCGTCGGACTGGACCATCCTGATGCGGCATATCCTGCCCGGCACGGTGTCGTCGATCGTGGTGTACTTCTCGATGCGGATCGGCACGTCGATCATCACCGCGGCGAGCCTCTCGTTCCTCGGGCTCGGCGCACAACCGCCGACGCCGGAGTGGGGTGCCATGCTGAACGAGGCCCGCGCCGACATGGTGACGGCGCCCCACGTCGCAATCTTCCCGAGCCTGGCGATCTTCCTGACGGTGCTGGCCTTCAACCTGCTCGGTGATGGCCTGCGCGATGCGCTCGATCCGAAGATCGACCGGCGCTGAGGCGAGATGGAGATGGAACCCCTGACACCGCCGGTCATTGGTGCGCTGCCCGCTGGCGCACGCAACAGCATCACGGACGTGGCCGGCGTGACGGTCGGACATTGCACGCTGGATGACGGCGACGTCCAGACCGGCGTGACCGTCGTGCGTCCGCATGCCGGTAACGTCTATCTGCAGAAGGTGCCGGCCGCTTGCGCTGTGATCAATGGCTTCGGCAAAAGCATCGGGCTTGTGCAGGTGGAGGAACTGGGCGTGCTGGAAACGCCCATCGCGCTGACGAACACCTTTGCCGTCGGGGCCGTGGCGCACGCGCAGATCTGCGAGGCCGTAGCGGCGAATCCGGAAATCGGTCGGTCGCTGCCGACAGTCAATCCACTGGTGTTCGAATGCAATGATGGCTACCTGAACGATATCCAGGCCATGGCCGTTGATCGCGTTCACTATGAGACGGCCTGTGCTGCCGCTTGCGCCGATGTGCAGGCCGGATCGGTCGGTGCCGGGCGAGGCATGTCGTCGTTTGGCGTCAAGGGTGGCATCGGCACTGCATCGCGCTTAGTCGGCGGCTATTGCGTGGGTGCGCTTGTGCTGGCGAATTTCGGCACGCCGGAATCGCTCGTTATCGCTGGCCGACAGGTCGGCGGTGAACTGGCCGCGCGGCTCGCGGCACCCGCGCCCGAGCCGGAGAAAGGATCGATCATCATGATCCTGGCCACGGATGCGCCGCTCGACGCGCGCCAGCTGCGCCGGCTGGCACTTCGCGCGGGAGCCGGCCTGGCCCGTACGGGGTCGGTGTACGGGCATGGCTCGGGCGATATCGTGTTCGCGTTTTCCACGGCGTACACCGTGCCGCACCATGCTGCGGAGCCGATGCCTTCCGTGCCGCTGCTGCACGAAAGCCGACTCGACCCGTTGTTCCGCGCCGCGGCTGACAGCGTGGAACAGGCCATCCTTCACGCACTCTGGCAGGCGGTGCCCGTCCATGGCCGTAGCGGACACCGCCGTCAGGCGTTGCTCGATGTCATGCCCGAACTACGCACTCCAATATGAAGCTGCTGATCTCCACCGATATCGAAGGTATTGCCGGCGTTTTTCACGCCGAGCAGACGCGTCCGGGCAATGGCGAATATGAGCGAGCCCGTGCATGGATGACCGGCGAAGCCAATGCGGCCGTGCAGGGCGCCTTCGACGCCGGCGCGACCGCGGTGCTGGTCAACGACTCGCACGGCGGTTTCCGCAATCTGCTGCCGGACCAGATCGATTCACGTGCGCAGCTCGTACTCGGCAAGCCCCGCTATCTGGGCATGATGGCCGGCGTGGAAACAGGCTGTGACGGCGTGTTCCTGATTGGCTATCACTGCCGCGCGCAAAGTCGCGGGGTGCTGGCACACACGATCAACAGCAGCGCGTTTGCGCGCGTGTGGTTGAACGAGCAGGAACTGGGCGAAGCCGGCCTGTACGCCGCGCTGGCCGGTGAGTTCGGTGTGCCGGTGCTGATGGCCAGTGGCGACGATGTCTTTATCGGCGAGACCCGCCCGCTGATGCCGTGGGTGCGCTATGTGCAGACCAAGTCGGCGGGCGGCTTCGGCAGCGGCAGCACGCTCGCGCCGGCGGCGGCGCGCGATGCTGTTCGGAAAGCGGCGTCGCAAGCTGTACGCGACCGGGCCGATGCAACGCCATTCCGAATCGACGGCCCCGTGACCTGCCGGCTCCAGACCCAGACAGCCGCCCACGCGGACCTGTTCTGCCAGTGGCCGACGCTGGAGCGCGTCGATGGCGTCACGTTGTCGTTCTCAGCCGATTCCGTGCAGTCGGCCGTGCGCATGCTGAACTGCCTGTCGGCGATGTCGTTCATGCTGAAATAGCGGCATTGGCCGGGTCGCGGCGCGATCGGCGACAATAACGGGTTGGGCGCGGGCTGGTCTGTTGGCCGGCCTCGCTGTCTTTACCCGAAATACCGCATTAACGCAGACTCATGACCCAGGCACAGCACGGGGGGTGGATTCCCGTACGCAAGGACTTCGTCGACCTCGACACGCGCTGCCACGCGCGCGGCGCCACGGGGCGTCATCACGGTTTTCCCGACGGCAGGGCCTATATCCTGCGTGATGCGCAAGGCCACGAATATCCGTTTGGAGAAGCCTGTGCCCGGGCCGCGGTGGTTCATCCCGGCCTGCTTGCCCAAGTACCGGATTACACCGAGCGCGACGTGGTACGGCAATCGGAAGCGCTGGATGCCGTGATCGCCAGTGCTTCACGCCGCCGGCCCACCGGCGCCGAGCGGGACACCGCGCAGCGCCTGGCGGCGATCCGCTACCTTGTGCTGCGCATGGAAAAACTTCTGACCGTGCCGCGCGTGCAGCCCACGGTGCGCTTTGCGCCACTGCAGGACGTCTACGAATACTTCCAGCGCACCGGTGACCTGAGCCGGGCCCAGGTGAGCCGCATCCTTGCCATCGAGCGCAGCCCGACCACGCCGCCGCGGCTCAGGGCGACCAATCTGCTCGATGTCTATACCGCGCATGTCAAGCTCGAGCGGTTGATTGCGGCCTCGAACCGGCTCGACAACATCCGGTTCCTGCGCGGCCTGCATGACTGGCTCGCGCGCCAACTGGTGTTGTCAGCCGCCCAGCTTGCCGCAGCGGGCATCGAGATGCATCCACAGGCATTCAGCTCGCCCGGCATCTGGGGGCCGGACGAGGCACGAGCCGGGGACAGCGGGCAACTCTTCTGACGCACTGCACGTTGGCAAGCCGGGACGAATTGGCGTCTAATGCCAGCATCTCCGTCCGCAAGGGGCAGTTGCCATGGGCCAGGTTTCGGGATGTTTTGCCACCAGTTATGCCGAGGCGCGGCAGAAGTTCCTGGCCGCGGCGCGCGGTGCGGGCGCGACACTTGCCGAATTTCCCCATCCGACCCGGCGCGGCAGTGCCGGCGAGGACCTTGCCATGGATGTCGCCTGGGTAGGGCCTGCCGACGCCCGGCGCGTGCTGATGATCAGCTCCGGTGTGCATGGCGTGGAGGGTTTCTGCGGCTCCGGCGCGCAGGTGGCGCTGCTGTCCGACGCGATACTGCTGGCCGACTGCGCCGAAGCACGCCTGGGCTTGCTGGTCGTGCACGCAGTCAATCCCTACGGCTTTTCGCATTTGCGCCGGGTCAACGAAGACAACGTCGATCTGAACCGCAATTTCATGGATTTCGCGCAGCCACTGCCGGATAACGCGCCCTACGCGGAAATTGCGCCGATGCTGTTGCCCGCACACTGGCCGCCCTCTGGTGAAGAGCAGGCCCAGTTCATGAAGGCCGTCGCGGAGAAAGGCATGGACTGGTACCAGACCGCGGTCAGCAGCGGCCAGTACCAGGATCCGAAAGGCCTCTTCTATGGCGGCAACAAGGAGACCTGGAGCAACTACACGCTGCGGCGTGTGCTCGCGCGCTTCGGCAGCGGGCGCGGCAGTCTGCGCTGGATCGACATCCACACGGGCCTCGGCCCCTGGGGGTATGGCGAGCCGATCTGCATGGGGCCCGATGACGATGGCCAACTCAAGCGTACCCGCGCAATCTGGGGCGGCGAGGTAACTTCGATCTATGACGGCTCGTCAAGTTCGGCCCGACTGACTGGCCTTGCCTGGGAGGCTGTCCCTGGCACGCTGCCGGACGTCGACTATGCAGGAATAGCGCTGGAATTTGGCACGCTGCCGGTTGCGGAAGTCCTCGACGCGCTGCGTGGCGATCACTGGCTGTACCTGCATCCTGAAGCCGATGAAAACCAGCGCACGCTGGTCCGGCAGGCTATGTGGCGCGCGTTCTATGGCGATGCCGACGACTGGCGCGCGGGCGTGGTGGAGCAGGTGACCGAAGCCGTCCGCAAGGCCATGCGCGCGCGATAACGGGCAGATGGCGGTGTGCCGGATGCAGCGCATCTCGGCAATGGATCTGGTCGGAATATGCCGGGCACCGTAGGCAGACCTTGTCATGGCGGCATTTGAGGCGGCTCAGATATCCGCCTGCTCGCACCAGCTCACCACCGCATCGCGAAAGTCCTGGCAGATCGGCGACAGGTATCCATCGGCGCGCCAGAAGATGGCCAGATCATGCTGCCAGGCCATGTCCGGGCCTTCGATGGCTTCGAGTCCCTGTCCCTCCGCCTGCTTCAGGATGCGCGGCGGCATGATGCCGAGCAGGTCCGAATGACGCAGCAGTTCGCCGAATGCCACGGGTGACGCCGTGCTTTCCACGGCCACGCGCGGCGGTGGGAGCCCCACTGCCGTGAAGCGTTCCTCAAGCCATTGCCGCAGATACAGCGAGCTCGCGGGCACTGCCCAGCGTTCTTCGGTCAGGTCCGCCAGCGAACGGAAGCGCGCGCGGCGCGGATGCTCGCTGCGCGCGACGATCTGCATCGTCAGCGGGCCTAGCGGCAGGCCGCTCACGTCCTCGGGCACGCTGGTAGGTCGCGCGGCAAGGATCAGGTCGACGTCGCCGTTCTGCAGTACAGCCATCAGGCGCGCGCTGAGGTGGGTTTCGATTGAAAACACGGCCAGCGGGCGGCTTACGAAAAATTGCGCCAGCAGCGGTGAGAGCAGCGACGGCACCAGATAGGGAATCGCCCCGAGCCGCACCGTGCCCGCCTTGGCGACGCGCTGCTCGGCCAGCTCCTGCCGCATGTCGCTCGCGGCCAGCGAGATCTTGCGTGCATGGGCATGCAGTGTCTTGCCGACGCTGGTCAGTACCAGCCCGCGCGGCGTGCGCTCGAACAGCGGCATGCCGGCTTCTGCCTCGAGCCGCGCCAGCGTCTTGGACAGGGCGGACTGCGTCACGCCCAGCGCGGCGGCGGCGCGATGCAGGTTGGCGTGCTGGGTCACGACCAGGAAAGCTTCGATGTCCTCGAATCGCATCGCGTCGACGAGTGAGCGCAAGAATGGGGTCGGGGCATTGTAGCTGCCATTGGTTGTCCATTCCTGCCGGGAATCGCGCCGGTACTCGCGGGAATCACGGAGCGCGGGCGGCTGCCCTAGACTGCGGCCAAGGCGCTGACAGGCCATGCATGCCGCAAACAGGCGCCACACACAGGAGACAAGCCAATGCAGAACCAATTCGCCACATGCGGCGTGCGGCTGCGTGCCGCCTTGCTGGGCATCGTGCTGAGCGCCGTGACCGGGACCGCCGCGATGGCAGCCGAGACGGAGCCCTATCCGTCTCGGCCGCTGACCATCGTGGTGCCGTCCGTGGCCGGCAACGTCAACGACGCCGCGGCGCGGCTGATCGGGCAGGAGCTCACGAGGACGTGGAACCAGCCCGTGATCGTCGAGAACAAGCCGGGCGCCGGCACGACCACGGGTACCAAATACGTGGCGCGTGCGGAGAAGGACGGCTACACCGTGCTGCTCACGTTCACCGCTCACGTCCAGAACCCGTCGCTATACCAGCGCATCGGCTATGACCCGATCGCGGACTTCGCGCCGGTCAGCGAGGTGGCCATCTCTTACACCGTGCTCGCGGTGTCCTCGGATTTCCCGGCGCGCACGCTCAAGGACGTGGTCGCGCTGGTCAAGGCCAATCCAGGCAAGTATCCGTATGGGTCGTATGGCGCCGGCACCACGGGCCATATCCTCGGCGAACTGTTCAAGCGGGAAGCCGGGCTCGACATGACGCACGTCGCTTACAAAGGCGGCGCGCCGCTCGTCACGGATTTGGCAGCCGGCCACGTGAAGATCGGCCTGGTGCCGGTCGGTACGGCCATGTCGCTGCTGCAAAGCGGGAAGATCATCCCCGTCGCGCTGGCCGGCGCCGAACGTTCAGCATTGCTGCCGAACGTCCCGACTTTCCGCGAAGCCGGCTACAAGGGCTTCGAGCCCGATGCGTGGATGGGCCTGATGTTCCCGGCTGGCGTGCCCAAGGCGCGCGTCGATGCGCTGTCGCGCGAGGTTGCTCGCATCGTGCGCATGCCCGAGATCGCAAAGAAGATGAAGGACCTGAATCTCGAGCCCGTCGGCAATTCGCCCGAGGCGTTCGCGGCAGTCTTGAAGAGCGACCAGGACAAATGGAGCCGCATCATCCGCGATGTCGGCATCGCGATGGAATGAAGGAGGCTTGAGCGCGGTATGGGCGATTACCTTGGGCTGGTGTGCTCGCGCTGGTGTCACTGGAGCGAACTGGAACTGCAGCGTATCGCACGGCGTCCGTTGGCGCCGGGGCAGGTGCGCATCCGTGTGCGGCATGCGGGCGTGGGCTTTGCGCTGAGCCTGTTCGTGTCAGGCAAGTACCAGCGCAAGCCACCGCTGCCGTTCACGCCGGGCACGGAGGCGGCAGGGGAGATCATTGAGGTGGCGCCCGATGTGACGCGTCTTCGGCCCGGACAGCGCGTAGCCGCCGCATTGGACTGGGGCGGGTTTGCGCAGGAAGTCGTGACCACCGCCGATACCGTGTACCCGGTGCCCGATGCGCTGGACCTGGCGAGTGCCGCGGCGTTGCCAGTCACCTACGGCACCGTCTGGGCCGCGCTGGCGTGGCGCGCGGTGCTGCAGCCGGGCGAGACCATGCTTGTTCACGGCGCAAGCGGTTCGCTGGGGACGGCGGCCGTGCAGGTAGGACGGCTGATGGGGGCGCGCGTGATTGCGACGGCCAGCACGGAAGCCAAGCGCGAGGCAGCGTTGCACAACGGCGCTGCGCATGCGTTGTCGTCTGATCCGCAATCGCTGGCGGCCGAAGTGAAGGCGCTGTGCCCTGCCGGCGGCGTGGACGTCGTATTCGATCCCGTCGGCGGCGATCTGTTCGATGCCTCGCTGCGCTGTGCGGCGCCGGGTGGCCGCCTGCTGTCGATCGGCTATGCCGGCGGACGCATTCCCGAGGTGCCGGCCAACCTGCTGCTCGTGAAGAACCTGTCGGTGATCGGCTTCAACTACGGCTACTACATCGGCTGGGGGCTGACCGACGAGCGCAGCCGGTTCGCGCCGCAGGTGCAGGACGTGGTCGGCAAGATCATGCATGCCGTGGCGAACCGCGAGATGCCGAAGCCGGTCCTGCAGCATTTCGGCCTGCACCAGTGGCTCGAGGCCGTCGACACCACCATGTCGCGCCGCGCGATCGGCAAGGTCATGCTCGACATGCCCTGACGGGGCGGCAGGGGCATCAAAGAACAACGGGAGACAGACTTGAACAAGACACCTGTGGCCGACGATGAAGCCATGCTGGCCGGCCTGACCGTGCTGGACCTGAGTCAGGGCATTGCCGGTCCGTATTGCGGGCTGATCCTGCGCCAGCAGGGCGCGCGCGTGATCAAGGTGGAACCGCCCGCTGGCGACTGGGGCCGCCAGATGGGCCGCGTGCGTGAAGGGCAGACTGCGATCGCCATTGCCTACAACGCCGGCAAGGAGAGCGTGGTGCTCGATACGCGCACCGAATCAGGCAAGGCCGCGCTGCGCAAGCTCGCGGAGCAGGCCGACGTGGTCATTCAAAACTATCGCCCCGGCGTGGCCGAGCGCATGGGTGTCGGCTATGAAGCGCTGTCGGCGCGCAACCCTGCGCTGGTCTATGTCTCGATCACGGGCTACGGTCAGGATGGCCCGCTCGCGGGCTTGCCTGCGGTCGATACGACCATCCAGGCCTTCAGCGGCCTGATGCATGTGAACCGCGACGCCACCGGCCAACCGCGCCGCATCGGCTTCTTCCTGGTGGACCTGAGCACGGGCCTGTACGCGGCACAGCATGCATCGGCTGCGCTGTTCCGCGCGGCACGCAGCGGCAAGGGGCGGCACGTGCAGATGTCGCTGCTGGAGGCGAGCGCGGCGTTGCAGTCGTATCTGCTGGTGGACGATGCGATGTTTCCCGACGCAGAGTTTGCCGCCGCGAATGCGCCGACGGGCATGTTCCAGGCTGCGGATGGCCCGCTCTACGTCAGCATGCTCAATGACGCGATGTTCACGCGTCTGGCCTCCGTTCTCGGGTTTGATGACTGGCTGGCCGATCCGGATCTGCGCACGAGCGCGGGCCGCCTGCCGCGTACGGCCGAGCTATGCCAACGGTTGGGCGCCGCGCTGGCGCAGAAGCCGCTGGCGTACTGGGAGTCGATCTTTACGGAGCATGATGTGCTTTTCGCACGCGTAAGCCGGCCACGCGAGTTGCGGGTGAGCGAGCAATGCACGCAGGCTGGCGTATTCGGCAACGTTTCACAGGCCGGCCTTGGCGAGCTGCCGTGGGCGAATTTGCCGGGGTTCGCCGGAACCGTCCATCCGCATGGGACGGCACCTTTGCTCGGCGAACACACGGCATCGGTGCTTGCCGAATTTGGCGTTGCCGACGCCTAGTGGCACACCGGCTGGCCGAGCGTCCTCAACACTGGGACAGCGTATCGGCCAGCCACTCGATCACCGGCCGGAAGCGCGATGCGCCGCGGAACTCTGTCGGATAGGCCAGCCAGATTTCGCGCATGACCTCGGGCACTTCGTGAAGTAATCGCAGTCCCGCATCCTCGCGGGCCACATAGTGGGGCAGCAGGGCAGTGCCAAGGCCGGCGCGCACGCCTTCGCAGATGGCGAGCATATTGTTGGCGTGGAAGGCAATGCGTCGCTTCGCATGCAGCGGCCAGGTGGCCTCGGGAATGTCATAGCCTTCGTCGAGCAAGGCGCACAACGGCGTGCTGTCGTCCATGGGCACGCTGGCAGACCCATAGAGCCCAAAACGCACGGTGCCGACGCGCTGGGCCACAACATCGTCTTCCTTGGGGCGCGCGAGCCGTATGGCCAGATGCGCGTGGCGCCGCGCAAGGCTTGCCACGCGGTCATCGAGTTCGAGTCGGACCACGATATCGGGATGCGCGGCATACAGGTCCGGCAAGCGCGGTGTCAGGAAGTGGCTGCCGAGCGCGGCAGTCGCGGCAATACGCACCACGCCCGACACGCCGCTGCCCGCGCCTTCGATCTCGCGCAGCAACCGGCCGGCCGATTGCTCCATCTGCCGCGCTGCGGTGAGTGCGCTGCGGCCTGCCGAGGTCAGTTCGAAAGCGCCTTCAGAACGCGTGGCAACGGGCTTGCCGAGTGCCTCTTCGAGACGGCGAATGCGCCGGATCGCGGTGGCGTGGGTGATATCGAGTTCGCGCGCGCAGGCCGAATAGCTGCCGGCGCGAATCAGCGTGGACAGGGTCAGCAGGTCGTCCCACGAGACTGTACGTTTTTGCACAGCGGCTGTGTGTGAGTGGGTAATTGGCGCACAGCATAGCGTGCTCTACGATGCCTGCACAACTTGTTCACCCGGAGTTCCGACATGACTACCGCTACGCCCGTGACCCTGCTCGATGCCGTTGGCGCCAGCCGCAAGCCCTCCCCTTGGGAGGATTCGGTGCTGGTTCTGGTCGATCATCAGCGCGAATACATTGATGGCGTGCTGCCGCTCGTCGGCATGCCCGAAGCCGTGGCCGCTTGTGCCGATCTGCTTGCGCTGGCGCGGCAGCATGGAACGCCGGTGATCCACGTAATGCATCACGGCAAAGGGAAGGGCGGCGCCTTTGACCCGGAAGGTCCGTATGTGGCGTTCATCGAGGGGCTGACGCCGCAGGCCGGCGAGCAGACCGTGGCCAAGCACCTGCCCAACAGCTTTGCCGGCACAGACCTGGCCGCGAAGCTGGCGGCGCTGGGCCGCAAGGAGCTGATCGTGGCCGGCTTCCAGACGCATATGTGCATCAGCGCGACGGTGCGCTCTGCACTGGATCACGGCTATCGGGTCACGCTCGTGGCCAACGCGTGCGCCACGCGCGACCTGCCTGATCCGCTGGGTGGCGCACCGCTGAGCGCAGCGGAATTGCAGCGCGTCACGCTGGCCGCGCTGCACGACCGCTTTGCGACGGTCGTGCCCGATGCATCGGTCTGGAAGGCCTGAGTCGCAAAAGACGGCACCAAAAACAAAAACGGACGGTGCCGAAGTGGCGACCGTCCGTGTCTGCTTTGTGCGTTGGTAGGCTCGATTGGACTCGAACCAACGACCCCCACCATGTCAAGGTGGTGCTCTAACCAGCTGAGCTACGAGCCTAGCGAAGCCGCAGATTATAGGGATGCCTTTGCGGCTGTGCAAGTGTTTTGGAAAAGTTTTTCGCTCAGGTGGTAATGCGGTCCCGCAGTTCGCGCTTGAGCACCTTGCCGATCGCGCTGCGCGGCAGGCTGTCGACCACGTGCAATGCGCTCAGCCGCTGCGTCTTGCCAAGACGCTCGTTGGCCCAGGCGAGCACGGCCTGCGCGGTGACATCATGCCCATCGCGCAGTGCGATAAAGCCGACCGGCGTCTCCCCCCAGCTTTCCGACGGAACGCCGACTACGGAAACATCCGCCACAGCCTCATGCGTACGCACCACGGCCTCGATATCGCTCGGATAGATGTTGAAGCCGCCGGAGATGATCACGTCCTTCATGCGGTCCATCAGCACGAGGAAGCCATCCTCGTCGAAGCGGCCGATGTCGCCCGTGCGGATAAAGCGGTTGCCTTCGGCATCGTGCCATTCGATTTCAGCCGACTTGTCCGGCAAGTTGTGGTAGCCGTTCATCATCGCGCCTGAACGTCCGACCACTTCGCCGGTGCTGCCGGGTGGCAGTTCCTTGCCGTTCTCGTCGATGATGCGCACGTCCGCGCCCGGCGCCGGGCGGCCGACCGTATGCAGCTTGTCAGGGAACTCGTCCGCGTGCAGCAGGCAGCCACCGCCGCCTTCGGTCATGCCATACAACTCGGTCAGTTTGCCGGGCCAGCGGCGCACCACTTCTGCCTTGAGGGCCGCGCTGAACGGTGCGCTCGTGCAGAACTTGCGCTTGTAGCTCGACAGGTCGTAATTGTCGAAATCCGGGTGGGCCATCAGGCGCTGGTATTGCACGGGCACCAGCATCGTGTGCGTGACGCGGTAGCGCTGGGCGAGCTCCAGGTACTTGCCGGCATCGAACTTCGACATCAGCACGGCCGTGCCGCCGAGCCCGATCGTCGGAAAGAAACTCGCGAGCGTGGTGTTCGAATAGAGCGGGGTGGAGAGCAGCGTGACGGCATCGGTGCCGTAACCCGTCATCGCGCCGCGCGACACGTGCGCCCAGCGCATGCCGTGCGATTGCACAATGCCCTTGGGCACGCCGGTCGTGCCGGATGAGTAGATGATGTTGAGCGGCAGTTCCGGCCGCACTTCCGGTTCGTCAAACGGTGCGCTGGCCGGCGCCAGCCACGACTGGAAGGTCTGCCCCGCGGCGCTGTTGTCGAGCGTCACAAGGCGCGTGGCCCCGAGCTGCGGCAGCACGGACTGGAGCGCTTCAGCGACCGCCGCATCGACGAAGAAAATGCTTGCGCCTGCATCGGCCACCATGCCGGCCAGGCTCTGGGCGGTCGACGACGGCGCTAGCGGGGCGACGACCACGCCAGCGCGGATCGCGCCAAGGTACACCGCTGCGTATTCGATGGACGACGTCGCACAGATTGCGATCGTGCCGCCGGCCTGAACGCCATCGCGCTGAAGCGCGGCGCCGATGCGGGTCATGATGGCATCGAGTTCGCCATAGGACATCGATCGCTCGCCATGCACGAGGGCGGCATGGGCGGGCTGGCTCGCAGCGTGGCCGCGCACAAGCGCGGACATGCTGGTGAAGGGGCGTTGCATGATGGAGGTGTCGGTCATGGCATGCAGGCCGGCGGAGCTTCGTTCCGCCAGCGATGGGAAATTCAAAGCAAGAAGGGCTTACTGTACCTGTGCGCCGGAGTCCTTGACGACCTTGCTCCAGCGCGTGATCTCGGCATCGATATGCGAACGCAGTGCATCCGGCGTGGAGCCCACGGGCTCATAGCCATTGGATGCCAGATTGGCCTTCAGTTCCGGTTCCTTCAGCACAGTCGCAATCTCGCGGCTGAGCCGGTCGACGACCGGCGCGGGCGTGCCGGCCGGCGCGAGCACGGCATACCAGCCCGTGATGTTGATGCCGGGCACGCCGACCTCTGCCAGCGTCGGCACGTCGGGGGCGATGGCGGCACGCTTGGTGCCGGTCACCGCCAGCGCACGCACCTTGCCGCTGCGTACATGCGGCAGCGTGGTCGAGATGCTGTCAAACGTCAGCTGGACCTCGCCCGACAGCATCGCTGTCACGACCTGCGCGCTGCCCTTGTACGGCACGTGCGTCATCTTGATGCCCGCGACCGAATCGAACAACTCGCCCGCGAGATGGCCCGTGTTGCCGTTGCCGGCCGATGCGAACGTGAGCTTGCCGGGCGACGCCTTGGCCTGGGCAATCAGCTCCGGCACCGTGTTGGCGCGCAGCGAACTGCTGCCCGCCAGGATCATCGGCAGGTTCGCCACCAGCGAGACCGGCGCGAAGTCCTTCCGCGTGTCATACGGCAGCTTCGGATACAGGCTCGCATTGATCGCATGCGCGGCCAGCACCATGATCAGCGTGTTGCCGTCGGGTTTGGCGCGCGCGAGCATCTGGGTGGCAATGGTGCCGCCGGCGCCAGGGCGGTAGTCCAGCACCACCGGCTGGCCCAGGCGCTCCTGCAGCTTCGCCGCCACGGGGCGCGCCAGCAGATCGGCGCTGCCGCCAGGCGGATAGGGGATCAGCAACTGGATCGGGCGGGAAGGCCAGGTCTCGGCCCTGGCCAGTCCAACATGGCCGAGCGTGGCGGCCGCGGCGAATGCCAGGCCAGATGCCAGCAGCCAGGCACGGCGCTGCTGAGCGGTGCGTGAAAGCGTGTTCATCGCTGTCTCCTTCAGTGTTCTTGTGCCGGCCGAAGGCCGGGGCGCCTCCGCGCGTGGAGCGTGGGGCACTTGTGTCGGAAACCTTAAATCGCGCGCGCGAGGAGGGGAATTCGGGAATGGCTAAGGGAGGGTTTGGCCGGGGTGTGGCCTCAGCAAAATCGTGGCGTTCAGGGAGATTTTGCGTTTTGGATGCCCGTGTAAGCTCGAATCTTTGCGATCAGGGAGATTTTTGTGCAGATACAAGTCAACGACGCCTCCGACATCGGCGCCCCTGTGAGGGCCCGCGCGCAAGGCGGGTGGTCTTCGCCAGGACGACACTGCGGGGGCGATAGGCGTCAGCGAGAACTTCATGGTTCGTGTCGAAAACGGCGCCGAGGGCATCCAGTGGGGCAAGCTGTTCCAAGTCTTGAGCGGGCTTGGCGTACGTGTCTTGGTAGATGTGCCTGAGGCAGCCACGCCGCTGGTTTCTATCGAACGCGACAAGCTGCAACAGCGGCGGGCGCGCGGCAAGCGACGTCAGACCTCGGCACAGATTGCATCGGAGCGGTCAGCAAAGGACGGGCATGATTGATCGCGAACAGCATCAATGGCGCACCGGTGGGCACGTTGCGCGACGAGCGGGACATCTGGTCATTCGAATATGCACCGGAACGGATCTGGGAACTGGCCTGCTTGCGTGTGATTCGTTTTACCGTCATTGCTGACATGGTGAAGATGATGTCGAGATGAAGGCTTTCGCCATCAGCCCAGCACCCTGTACTTCGATTGCACCAAACCTGACGGAAAGTGCCGGCTCGACTCGAGCGCCAGATCCACGTCGCGCGGCAAGGCGCCGAACAATGGCCTGCCGGTGCCGATCAGCACGGGCACTGTGGTGACGACAAGATCGGTGATCAATCCCTCGCGCAGAAATGACTGGACCACCTGGCCGCCATCGACATACACGCGATGCGCGCCTTCCGCAGCGAGTTCCGCCATTGCGTCCCTGGGGGCGCAATCAGAGAACCGCACCTTTCCCTGCAGCGGTTCCGGCACGGGTTTCCCGGCCAATTGGCGCGAGAGAACCAGCACGGGCCTGTCGTAGGCCCACGGGCCCATCGTGAGGACCTTTTCAAAGCTACCCCTTCCCATCACGATCATGTCCTTGTCGGCGATGAACTCGGCGTAGCCATGATCTTCGGCCGGATCGTCCCGCTCGAGCAACCAACCGATGTCGCCATCGGCGCGGGCAATATAGCCATCGAGGCTGGTAGCAATAAAGACGTGTCCTGAAACCATTTGTCTCCTCTCGTTGCGGTCGAATTCGAACTTCGCCGGTGCAGGCTCCGCTGCAATGGCCATGGGCTTCCCGCGTATGCGGGCCTTGCGGCGAGCGTTACTTCGCCTTGCCTGACCAGTTGCGGGCCGTTACGTGCGGGACCAGGTCATGCAGGCGTGACAGTACCACCCTGGCCGCACGAGACAGCGGGTGATGCTGCGTGACCCCCAGGCTGATGGCTCGTGGCAGTTGCGGCTTGACGATTTCCGCGGCCGCGAGGCGCCCGGCGCCAACTTCATCATCCACGGCCAGTTGCGGCAGTATGGTCAGGGCGTGCCCTGACAATGCAACCTCCTTCATCGCGTTCAGGGATTCGACCTCCAGCGCAACGTCCAGCGCTACGCCCTGTTGCCGTGCGTGCTGGTCCAGGATCAGGCGCAACCCGTTGGGCGCAGGCGGCAATACCAGTGGCACCCCGTCTAGCCGTCGGAAATCGACGGCAGGCCCTGCCGTGAGCGGATGACCCGGCGCGCTGACCAGATAATTCGCCACGGTGGCGAGTACATCCTCGTTCTGGCGCGGGCTTGGACCATAGCGGTTGATGACCGCAAGGTCGAGGTGGCCGGAATCGAGCTGTTCGTCGAGCTGGCCGCTGAAGCCTTCCGCGACACGCAGCCGGACCCCCGGCGCGGTATCGCGCAGGTCGGCGAACAGAGCGGGAATCAGGCGGCGCGTCATGGACGGCAGTACGCCGATCCGCACCATCCCGACCGGCACGCCCGCCGCGTTGCGCACTTCGTCGTGCAGGCGCGCCGACTGGGCCAGCAGCAGTTCGATCTCCGGAAAGATCCGCGTGCCGAATTCGGACAGGACTACGCCGCGTCCCGTGCGCTCGAACAGCCGGTCACCCCATTCCGCTTCGATCTGCGCGATGGCGCGGCTGACCAGCGACTGCGCCGTGCCCAGCGCGCGCGCCGCCCGCGACAGCGAGCCCAGTTCAGCCACCAGGGCCACGGTTTCCAGTTGCTTGAGGTTCACTTTGCCTGGTTGATGGTCATCTATCCATAAAGTGGATAGCTGGTATAGCAGAATATACACTTTTGCGCTAACTGAAGTCTCCATACACTGGGTGCATCCTTCGCTGCAGAGAAGGGTTGCTCAAACGATATGGAGACAACATGCGAAGTTTTTCGACGATAGGGCGCTCCATGCGCCAGTCGCTGCGCACCCTGCTGATGGCCGTTGCGCCGCTCATGCTTTGCGGTGTCGCCGGTGCTGCCACCGCCACCAGCTATCCCATCAAGCCGATCCGCCTGATCGTTCCGTTTCCGGCCGGCGGGCCCACGGATGCCATGGCTCGGTTGATCGGTCAGCACCTGTCGCAACAGCTCGGCCAGCCCGTGGTAGTGGATAACCGGGGCGGTGCCGGCGGCACGATTGCCACCGAGGCAGTCGCCGCCTCGGCGCCCGACGGCTATACGCTGTTGTTTTCCACCACGGGCACGATGGCGATCAATCCGTCGCTCTATCGCTCGCTGAAGGTTGATCCCGTCAAGGGGTTCGATGCCGTGGGCTCGGTGGCGTCAACGACCAACGTGCTGGTCGTGCCGAACAGCCTGCCGGTCAGCAACGTGAGGGAACTGGTGGCGCTGGCGAAGCAGAAGCCCGGTTCGCTGACGTTCGGATCGGCCGGCAACGGCAGCTCGAATCATCTGTCGGGCGAACTGTTCAAGTCGATGGCAGGCGTCGACATCGTCCACGTACCGTACAAGGGCTCGGCGGCGGCATTTACCGATCTGCTGGGCGGGCGCATCTCGATGATGTTCGACACCGTGTCGAGCCAGGTGCAGTACATCGGCTCGGGCAAGGTGAAAGCGCTTGGCGTGACCGGCCCCGCGCGCTCCGATGCGCTGCCGAAGGTGCCGACCATCGCGGAATCCGGGCTGCCGGGGTTTGACGTCACGATCTGGTTCGGCCTGTCGGCGCCGAAGGGCACTCCGCCCGATGCGGTGCAGCGGCTCAACGGCGAACTGCAGAAGGTGCTGGCCCAGGCCGACGTGCAGAAGCAGCTTTCCGCGCTGGGCGCCAGTCCGATGCCCGGCACGTCCGCCGATTTCGCCAGACTCATTCAGCACGATGCCGGCAAGTGGGCGCCTGTGGTGAAGGCTTCGGGAGCTACCCTTGACTGAGATCTTCCATGCGCTGTTCGCGCCGGCCTCGGTGGCCGTGATTGGCGCGTCGGACAATCCCAACAAGGTCGGCGGCCGCCCGATCCATTACATGCGCCACTTCGGCTATGCGGGCGAGGTGTTCCCCGTGAACCCGGGCCGCACGACGATCCAGGGATATCGCGCCTATCCGACACTCCATGACATCGGCAGAACGCCCGAAGCCGCGGTCATCGCGGTATCAGGCGACGCCACGCTGGAACAGGTGCGCTTGTGCGCCGATGCCGGCGTGAAGGCGGCCGTGATCATGGCGTCCGGGTTTGCGGAAACCGGCGAGGCCGGGCGGCGGCGCCAGCAGCAACTCGTGGACGCGGCAAATGCTGGTGGCATGCGGCTGGTGGGGCCGAACGCGCAGGGCACGGCCAACTTCGCCAGCGGCGCGGTGCTGAATTTCTCGACGATGTTCATGGAGGTGACGCCCCAGGACGGGCCGATCGCCATCATCAGCCAGAGCGGCGCGGCCAGCGTGATGCCGTATGCGTTGCTGCGCCAGGCCGGGTTGGGCGTGCGCTATCTGGTGGCCACCGGCAATGACGCCGATCTGGATGCCTGCGCGATGACCGCCGCCGTGGCCGCCGACCCGGAAATCCGGCTGATCCTGGTGTACCTCGAATCGATCACGGACCCGGCGGCGCTGGCGCGGGCCGCCGCGCTGGCCCGCAGCCGCGGGGCGAGCATCGTGGCC
The DNA here is from genome assembly GCF_019602855.1 of Cupriavidus pinatubonensis. Taxonomy (GTDB): domain Bacteria; phylum Pseudomonadota; class Gammaproteobacteria; order Burkholderiales; family Burkholderiaceae; genus Cupriavidus; species Cupriavidus pinatubonensis. The sequence continues at coordinate 2,129,765 of NZ_CP080767.1, read as the reverse complement.
GTCAAGGCGGGGAGCAGCCAGCACGGCGCGCGCGCAGCGGCGTCGCATACGGGTGCGCTGGTGGGCAATGATGCAGCCATCGACGCTTTCCTGGCCCGCCATGGCATCTGGCGTGCGCGCGATATCGGCGAACTGGTGCGTGCCGTGCCGCTCTACCTGCAAGGCCGTGCGCCGGGACAGGGCCGCACTGTGGTGATGAGCCATAGCGGCGCCGTCGGGGTGATGTCCGCCGACCTGGCCGAACGCCATGGCCTGCCGCTCGCGGCGCTGCAGTCATCCACGCTCGACCGGCTCGGTGCGATCCTTCCCGAGTTCGGCACCGCGGGCAATCCGCTCGACATGACCGCTGCGCTGATGGGCAAGGGCGACATGTTCCCGCGCGTGCTCGACACACTGGGCGCAGACCCGCAGGCCGACATGCTTATGGTCGGCATACCGGTGGCCGGCCCTGGCTACGATGTCGAAGCGCTGGCGCGCGATGCCGCCGCGTTCAGCAGCCGGTTCGGCAAGCCGCTGGTGGCCAGCGCGCCGCAGCAGAACGTGCGCGATGCATTCGTGCGCCACGGCGTTCCGACGTTCGTGACCGAAGCGGATGCGGTCGCGGCGCTGGCCCAGTACGCCGGCCACGCGCGGCTGGCAGGAGTGGCGGCAGAGCCCGAAGTCGAGCCCCAAGCGGGGTGGCCGGCACTGCAACCGCTGGACGGTACCGGCTTGCAGGACGAAGCGCGCAGCCTGACGCTGCTGGGCGAGGCAGGCGTGCCCGTGGTGCCGTACCGCTGCTGCGCGAATGCCGATGAAGCTGTGGCGGCATTTGCCGCCCTCGGCGGCGGCGCGGTGGTGGTCAAGGGCTGCGCGGCGGAGGTGCCGCACAAGAGCGAGCATGGACTGGTGCATTTGCGGCTGGCCGATGCGCCGGCCGTGGCGCAGGCTGCGGAGGACTGCCTGGCCGCGCTGCGCAGCCTTGGTGTCGCGAGCCCTCGTGTGGTGGTGGCGGCGATGGTCAGGGGGCGCCATGAGTTCGCGCTGGGCGTATCGGTCGATTCCCTGTTCGGGCCGCTCGTGATGATTGGCGAGGGCGGCACGCTGCTGGAACTGCGCAAGGACGTCGTCACGCTGCTGGCGCCGTTCACCATGGCCGACGTGAAGGCAGCCTGTGCCCGGCTGAGGCTGGCGCCGCTGTTCAACGGCTACCGGGACATCCCTGTACTTGATCTCGATGCGCTTGCCGCGTCGGCCGTGGCGCTCGGCAACTGGGCGCTGCGCCATCGCGGCACGCTGAAGTCGGTGGACATCAATCCGCTGATGGTGATGGCCGCCGGCGACGGCGTGGTGGCCGTGGACGCCGTGGTGGAACTGCAAGGAGCCTGACATGGAACCCGTAATTGTGGAACGCGATGGCGACGTGGCCATCGTCACGCTGAATCGTCCCGCGCGCATGAACGCCGTCAACGATGCGCTGCGCGGCGGGCTGATTGATGCGCTGGCCCGGCTCAACGCCGATCCGGCCGTGCGCGCCCTGGTACTTGCAGGGGCCGGCGAGCGCGCCTTCTGTGCCGGACAGGATCTTGATGAAGCAGCTGCGGTGACGTGGCAGCAGATCGTGCCGTGGCTGAACCGTCAGCGGGCCATGTACCAATCCGTGCGCGATCTGGACAAGCCCTGCGTGGCAGCGGTGCGGGGCGTGGCCGCCGGTGCGGGATTCCAGCTTGCGCTGTGCGCGGACTGGCGCCTGACGACGGCGGACAGCCGCTGGGGCCAGCCGGAGGTCAAGGCCGGCCTGGCGAGCATCGTCGGCTCATACCTGATGACGCTGCACGTTGGGCATACCCACAACGTGCAGATGTCGCTGTCGGGCGAACTGGTATCAGGGCAGCGGGCCTACGAGATCGGGCTGGTAACCGCCTTGCATGGCGAGGCGGAACTGATGGGCGCCGCGCTGGCGCGTGCCCGGTCGCTGGCCGCCTTGCCGCCAACATCGGTCAGGCTGTCGAAACAACGGCTGCGGGCAATGACGCAGCCCGGGTTCGACGACGCATGCGTAGCGGGCATCCGCGCGCAGCTCGAATGCTATGCGGACGGCGAGCCGCAACGCGTGATGGCCGAATTTCTCGGCAAACGGAATGCAAGGAAGTCGCAATGATCCAGTGGAACGAGCATCTCATCAACGGCGCGCGACGAGCCGTGCGCGAAGGGCGCACCGTTCGCATTCACGATGCCGCCACCGAAGCACCGCTCGGTGACGTCCATCTCGGCAATGCCGGAGATGTCGATGAGGCCGTCGAGGCGGCACGGTTGGCGCTGCCGGGCTGGCAACAGATGGGGGTGGACGCACGCGCGGCGCTGCTGCGCGCGGTGGCGGACGCGCTGGAAAGCATGGGGCAGGACCTGGCGCACGGCATCTCGCGCGAAGTCGGCATGCCGCTGAAACTGTCGCAACGTATCCAGGTAGAGGCCCCGATTGCGGCGTGGCGCGCGACGGCCGCGCTGGCCGATACCTTCTCCTTCGTCAGCGAGGTGGGCAACTCGCGTGTCACGCAGGTGCCGGTGGGCGTGGTGGCGGCGATCACGCCGTGGAACTACCCGCTGCACCAGATCACAGGCAAGCTTGCACCGGCATTGCTGGCCGGTTGCACCGTGGTATTGAAGCCGTCGGAACTGGCGCCCGCCGCTTCGACCGGTCTGATGGCCGCCTGCGAACGGGCCGGCCTGCCGCCGGGGGTGCTCAACATCGTGCTGGGCGATGCCGAGGTGGGTCACGCGCTGGTCACGCACCCTGATGTCCACATGGTGTCGTTCACCGGTTCGACGGCCGTGGGCCGAAAGGTGGCGGCGCTGGCGGCTGGCGACATGAAGCGGTTGTCGATGGAGCTGGGCGGGAAGTCGGCAGCAATGGTGCTGCCCGGCGCGGACCTCGCACGCGCCGTCAAGGCCACTGTTGCCTCGTGCTTTCTCAACTCGGGACAGACATGCAGCGCTATCACGCGCCTGATCGTGCCGCGGGAAGACTATCCGGCCTGCCGCGCATTGCTGGCGGAGGCTGTGGCGGGCATGCCAATGGGCGATCCGTCCGACGCGTCCACGCGCATCGGCCCGTTGCTGTCGGCACTGCAGCGCGAACGCGTGCTGGCGCATATTGCCGAAGCCGAGCAGGGCGGTTTCGACCGCATTGCAGGGGGTCCCGATGCGCCGGTGCCGGCGCACGGCTACTTCGTTGCGCCCACCATCTACGGGAACGTGGCGCCGGACAGCCGGCTTGCCAACGAGGAGGTCTTCGGGCCGGTCCTGGCGGTGCTTTGCTATGAGTCCGTCGAGGGCGCCATAGCGCTGGCCAACGGCACACGCTATGGCCTGGCTGCTTCGGTCTGGGCGGTCGACGAAGCCAGTGGCGAGGCCGTGGCCAATGCGCTGCGCGCCGGGCAGGTCGATATCAACGGCGCACGATTCAATGCGGCGGCGCCGTTCGGCGGCTTCGGCATGTCCGGCGTTGGCCGCGAAGGCGGTGTCTATGGGCTCGAAGAGTTCCTGGAACCGCGCGCCATCCAGTTTCCCCGCTAAGTCAAACTTCAGGATATCCAGCATGTATCAGCAGATTTCAGTGACCCGCTCGGGCCGGAACGAGCACGTCGCCATCGTGACCATGAACCGGCCGGACAAACTCAATGCGCTGACCAAGGTCATGGAGGCCGAACTGCGCGAAGCCATGGAGGCCGCGGACCGCGACGACACCATCCGCGTCGTGGTGCTGACCGGTGCCGGCAAGGGCTTCTGTGCCGGCATGGACATCAACGAACTTGAGGTCCTGCCCCCTGGCGACATCCGTGCTGCCCAGTGGATGCGGCCGTACGACATGAACCGCCGCGCCGACTACCAGACCCGCTACGGCTACTTTCCGGCGATGCGCAAGCCAGTGATTGCTGCTATCAACGGCGCGGCTGCCGGCCTTGGAATGGTGTTCGCGCTATACAGCGATATGCGCTTCGCCAGCGACAAGGCGGCCTTCAGCACCGCCTTTGCACGGCGCGGCCTGATTGCCGAGCATGGGATCTCCTGGCTGCTGCCGCGTGTGGTGGGGCCGGGGCATGCGGCAGACCTGCTGTACTCCGCGCGCAAGGTACCGGCGGATGAAGCCTTGCGCATGGGGCTGGTGGATCGCGTGTGCGAGGCCGATGACCTGATGGCGCATACGCTGGCCTATGCCGACGACCTGGCCGAAAACGTCTCTCCGCGTTCCATCGGCGTGATGAAGCGCCAGCTCTGGGCGCAGCCGTTCCAGACGCTGGCAGAAGCCACCCAGATGGCCAATGCGGAAATGTTCGACAGCATCCAGAGCGAGGACTTTACCGAAGGCGTGGCGCATTTCATCGAACGCCGTCCGGCTCGGTTCAGCGGGAGATGATGGCTGGGGAAGCGACGGGGCTTTTCGGTCTTGCTGTCAAGCCTGCGCCGACGCCATCATCAAGGTCTTGGGCTCCAGGTACGCACTGATGCCCCATTTCCCCATCTCGCGTCCAAGTCCGGAATGCTTGAAGCCACCAAACGGCGCGCGCGGCTCATGGGCGAGCGTGTTGACGAGCACGCGACCCGCGTCGATCTGCCGGGCGATGCGTTCGCAGCGCTCGATGTCCTTGCCGAGCACCATCGCGCTCAGGCCGTAGGTAGTGTCATTGGCGATGGCAACAGCGTCGGCATCGTCGGTGTAAGGGATGATGGTGAGTACAGGCCCGAAGATCTCCTCGCGCGCAATGCGCATCTGGTTGCTCGCGTTCGTGAAGAGGGTGGGCTTGACGAACCAGCCCTTGTGAAAGCCGTCGGGTCGTCCTGCGCCGCCGGCCAGCAACGCTGCGCCTTCTTCCATGCCGATGCGGATGTAGTTCTGCACCCGTTCCCATTGCCTGGCGCTCACCATCGGGCCGATGTCGGTGTCGGCGTTGCGCGGATCGCCGGATTTGACGTGCGAAACCGCTCCCCTTGCGATCTGCTCGAACTCCGCAAGCCGATGGCGCGGCACCAGAATGCGGGTGCCGGCAATGCAGGCCTGGCCGCTGTTGAGGAAGCCCGCCTGGAGCACGAGCGGCATGATGTCGGCGAAGTCAGCGTCATCGAGCACCACCGTGGGCGACTTGCCGCCCAGCTCCAGCGTGACACGCTTCATGGTGGCAGCCCCCGCGCTCGCCAGCCGCTTGCCGACGGCGGAAGAGCCGGTGAACGAGATCTTGGCGATGCCGGGGTTGCGCACGATCTCTTCGCCAACCACGTCGCCGCGGCCATTGACGATGTTGAACACGCCTGGCGGCAGGCCGGCCTCGTGCAGCGCCTCGGCCACGATCTGCGTCTGCATTGCGCTCATCTCGCTGGGCTTGATGACGGCTGTGCATCCAGCGGCAAGCGCCGTTGCCAGCTTGTTGCAGATAAACCCGGCGTTGCTGTTCCAAGGCGTGATCAGGCCCGCGACGCCAACAGGCGTCATCACGACACGTGCGGCGCCAGCGCGCTCCTCGAACTCAAACGATTCCAGCGCGTCGATGGCTTGCGCAACGGTCTGGGCCGGATACTCCGCCATCCAGCGCGAGCGTACGGACGGCGCACCATATTCGGTCACGATGGCCTCCAGCAGTTCCTCCTCGCGCGCAGCGACGGCCCGGTGTATGCGCCGCAGCGCTGCAATGCGTTCCTCGCGCGTGGTGCGTGACCAGGCGGGGAATGCTGCCTGCGCCGCAGCGATAGCGCGTTGCGCGTCCTTCTCGTCGCCAAGTCGAACCTGGCCAATGATCTCTTCCGTGCTCGGGTTGTGCAGATCGAACCATTCCCGGCCGAGCGGCGTCACGAACTCGCCATTTATGTACATATGATCAATGCGTTGCATATCGTTTCCTTTGGTATGACTGCCAGGTGCGGGAGGTGGGGTGGAACTCCACATTGCGTCCGCGTGCATAGAAGTCTAGGAATACGTTATTGTTTTGATAAGCCGTCCTATGGCAGATGACGTATCCCGAAAATCAGGACAATCTATGCACCGCACAGGAATGACCGAGCTGGAAGTGGTACTGGCCGTCGCGCGCCGCAGCAGTTTTCGTGGCGCGGCGCTGGAGCTTGGCATGTCGGCCACGGCGGTGAGCAGCGCCGTGGCCGGCCTGGAGGCGCGGTTGAAAGTGCGCCTGTTCAACCGCTCGACGCGCAGCGTGGCCATGACCGATGCGGGTCGGCGCTACGTGGAGCGCATAGCGCCGGCGCTTGCCGAAATCCAACGGGCCAACGAAGAGGCGGCAATGGAGTCCGCTGCGCCCAGCGGCACCTTGCGCATCAACGCACCGCAGGGGGTAGCGCTCTTGCTGCTGGAGCCGCTTTTCCATCAGTACGCGCAGCGCTATCCGCAGGTATTCATCGACATCGTGAGCGAGTCGCGTCTGATCGATGTCGTCGCGGAAGGCTTCGATGCAGGCATCCGTCTTGCCGAATCCGTGCCGCAGGACATGATCGCCGTGCCGCTTTCCCGCGACCTCCGCATGCTCGTCGTGGCAACGCCCGACTACCTGAAGCGCAACGGTACGCCCAGGCATCCGCGCGATCTGCTCAAGCACCAGAGCATCGGCATGCGCATGTCCCACGGCGGCATCTATCAATGGGAATTGAAGCACAAGAGCGAGAAGCTGCAGATGGAACTGCCCGTGCGCATGGCCCTCAGCGAGATGCCGGCCATCAAGCAGGCGGTGCTGCTCGGACTCGGCATCGGCTTCATCTCGGAGTGGTTCATTGACGAAGAACTGAAGTCCGGCGCCCTGGTCCCCGTGCTCGTTCCCTGGTGCCAGCCGTTTGGCGGCCTCAGGCTTTACTACTCCGGCCACAGGTTCGTGACAGCGCGGCTACGCGCTTTGGTCGAACTGATCCATGAGCTAGGTCTTGGCAAAGGTCGCCTGGCAGGAAATCAAGCGGGATAGTGGGAGTTCAATTCTGGTACCGATGCCGCTCTTTTTAGCAACGGGTTGATGGCATTCCGGATGAACCTGCCGTTTCGGATAGGCTGAAGGCGTTTTCACACGCCAAGGTAGCGCGGCGCAGGCGTGCTGGTTGACAGCTCGCCCATCATCGCCATGCGTGCTGCTGCGTAGGCTTCCCATTTCGCCACATCATGCAAGGACGGGATCGTGACGAACTCGCCGCGGTCGAATCCGACCAGCGCCGCATCGACCAGCGCCGTAGCAGACATCACGATACTCGGGTCCAAATTCTCGACTGGCTGGCCTCCCGTGGCCCAGAAGTCCGTGGCAGTTGCGCCCGGCAGCACGGCCTGCACACGCACGCCCTTGCCAGACAGTTCATGGTGCAACGACTGGCTGAGCCCCAGCACAAACGCCTTGCTGGCTCCGTACACGCCATTCAGGATCTCCGGCGCGATGGCTACGATCGATGCAATGTTGATGATCGCGCCCTTGCCGCGTGCGACGAAGCGCGGCGCAGCAGCGTAGGTCAGCCTGGTGAGGGCCGTGACGTTCAGTTCGATCAGTCGAGTCATCCGATCGACATCACTGTCCAGCAGCGGGGTGTGCGTGCCGATGCCAGCGTTGTTGACCAGCAGCGCGATGCTCTCGTCTTCTCTCAGGCGGTTTTCCACAACTGCGAGTTCGTCCCTGTCGTTCAGGTCCGCGCCGATCACTTCGACGTTGCGGCGCGTTTCAGTCGTGAGACGGTCGGCGAGAGCGGAGAGGCGGTCGCGACTGCGGGCGACAAGGATCAGGTCGTAACCGCGGCGCGCCAGGCGGTCGGCGTAAATAGCGCCGATGCCAGAGGAGGCGCCGGTAACGAGCGCGGTGCCAGCGTGGGTGGTCGGGTTCATGTCGTTGCTCCTGTGGGGTTTTCTGTGCCTGAATCGTAGGTGTCCCTGCGCATGGCGTAAATGACGTATATAGTCATGATTCAGGTCGTTACGTTTTTCGGAGCAAAACATGCATCGCATTGGTTACCTGCTGGCCGACGGCTTCCAGATCATGGCGCTCGGCACCCAGGCTGTGTTCGAGGTCGCCAACGCGACGGTAATCGAACCCTTCTACTCGGTGGAGAACTTTTCGACTGCGGGCGGGCAGGTGACGTCGTCGCTCGGCATGACCCTGGGCACAAGGCGGCCGGGCCCGCGCGATCTCATCGACACCTGGATGGTGATCGGCGTGACCGATCCGGTTGCCTCTCGTCCGGCGCCGGAGGAGCTCGCTCTCCTGCGTGACACAGCGCCCCGCGCGCGCCGCATCGCCGGACTCTGTACGGGCGGCTTCGTGCTCGCAGAGGCCGGCTTGCTGGCCGGACGGCGGGCGACGACCCACTGGGCCTTTGCGCGTGATATGCGTCAGCGGCATCCGGACATCGAGGTGGAGGAGGATCGCATCTTTATCGTTGATGGCGCGGTCTGGACGTCGGCAGGCATGACGGCCGCGTTCGATCTCGCCCTTGCGATGGTCGAGCGCGATCTCGGTGCGGCCGTGGCGCGTTCCGTCGCACACAAGCTCGTCATGCATCAGCGGCGCTCTGGCGGGCAGTCGCAGCACTCCGAAATGCTTGACCTCTCGCCGAAGTCGGACCGCATACAGCATGCCTTGAACTACGCCCGCCAGCATCTGAGCGAGCCGCTGACCGTCGACGCACTCGCGCAGTCCGCCAACCTCAGCCCGCGCCAGTTCAGCAGGGCGTTCATGCAGGAGACCGGGCAGTCGCCGGCCAAGGCAGTGGAGGGACTACGGCTCGAGGCGGCGCGGCTGATGATCGAGCAGAGTCGGCATCCGCTGGAGGTGGTGGCGCGTGAGACGGGCTTCCGTGACCGACGGCATTTGCGCGAGGCGTTTTTGCGAGGATTCGGGGTGCCGCCGCAGGCGGTGAGGCGAGAAGCAAGAGGCGGCGCCGAGCTGTCCGAGCGTTAGGTCCTTCTGCGTAGGCTTCCCTGTGGCCACGTCTGAAAATCCGCCAGGAGATTGCCCGCTATCAACCACTATCACTGCGATGCATGATGGCCTGTCGGCCCACGCATGACCTGAGTCGCCCGCCCAGTACGGGATCCGCAGGAACTTGCTACATTGCTGGCTGCTGGCGAAAACAGCCCCACGCTGCTGCCCCGCTCACCGCAAACCGACAGACCAAGGAGATATCGAATGCACAGTGCACTTCAACTTCGTTCGCGAATCAAGAGCAGCGGTGAGCTCGAGCTGTCGCTAGACAGCATCGACACGCCGCACCCTGGTCCGGATGAAGTGCTCATCCGCATTGAAGCCTCTCCTCTCAACCCGTCCGATCTCGGCCTGCTGTTCGGTGCTGCGGACATGAGCACGGCCAAGGCCAGCGGCACGGCCGAGCGCCCGATAGTCACCGCGCGCGTTCCGGAAGGCGCGATGCGCAGCATGGCGGGCCGCCTGGATGCGTCCATGCCGGTTGGCAACGAGGGCGCGGGAGTGGTCGTCGAGGCAGGCTCGTCCCCGGCAGCGCAAGCCTTGATGGGCAAGACTGTGGCTGCCATCGGCGGCGCGATGTACTCGCAGTACCGCTGCATTCCTGCGGACCAGTGCCTGGTCCTTCCCGAAGGCGCCACACCTGCTGACGGCGCGTCGTCATTCGTCAACCCGCTCACGGCACTCGGCATGGTCGAAACCATGCGCCTCGAAGGACATAGCGCCCTGGTGCACACCGCGGCGGCTTCCAACCTGGGCCAGATGCTCAATCAGATCTGTCTCAAGGATGGCATCAAGCTGGTGAACATCGTGCGCAAGCAAGAGCAGGCGGACTTGCTCAAGGCACAAGGTGCGGTCCACGTCTGCAACGCCGCGTCGCCCACGTTCATGCAGGACCTCACCGAGGCACTCGTCTCCACTGGCGCAACGATCGCGTTCGACGCCACGGGTGGCGGCAAACTCGGCGGGCAGATCCTCACCTGCATGGAAGCGGCCTTGAACAAATCGGCCCGCGAATACAGCCGCTATGGCTCGACCACCCACAAGCAGGTCTACCTCTACGGTGGCCTGGACACAAGCCCCACCGAGTTCAATCGCAACTTCGGCATGGCGTGGGGCATGGGTGGCTGGCTGCTGTTCCCGTTCCTGCAGAAGATCGGGCGCGAGCGGGCCAACGCGCTGAAGCAACGCGTGGTCGCGGAGCTGAAGACCACCTTTGCGAGCCACTACTCAAAAGAGATCTCGCTGGCCGAGGTACTGGATCTGGACATGATCGCCGTCTACAACAAGCGAGCGACGGGGGAGAAGTACCTGATCAACCCGAACAAGGGCTTGGCAGGATAAATCGCGCCGGGGCGCCTTTGCGCCCAGATGCCGCGGCCGTCTCTGACCGACCCGTTACCGCCCTTCAACCGGGCGCGACCACGGGCTCGGCTTTTTGGGATAACGGCTATTCGGCGACCTGGGCGTCGAGTTATCGGCCAGCCTTTCGCCATGGTGCGAATGACACTGCACGCAAAATTTACCGGTGCGAAGCCAGTCTTACTTTCATGAGTTGCCTGGCTGGCACAGCGAATCTGAACGTCTTGTAGCGCAATGTTGAAGCTCTCAATTTGAGAAAGGGATGGAAACGTGGCTCTGACATAGCAGGCACAGGTAGTGCTTTCTTCCTTCCCGTCCGTAGGGCACTGGAGATCAGTCCCTTACAAACATGGGACAAGGAGGTCCACATGGGCGAGTTCGAAGACACTCGGCGCCACGCGATCGTCGAAGACCCGCCGTCGGTTGAGGCGTTTGCCAGCGCGGTATCGTGGGGAGCGATTCTCGCGGGCGGGGTCGCTGCCGCGGCGTTTTCTCTCATCCTATTGATGCTGGGGTCGGGGCTCGGGCTGGCGGCCATTTCCCCTTGGGCGCCCGCGGGCGAAAGCGCCGCCCGCTTCGGCGTCGCGGCTATCGTCTGGATTTGTGTGACACAGATCTTCGCTTCCGGCCTGGGCGGCTATTTGGCCGGACGGCTGAGGAAACGCTGGGTGGCGGTCCACGGGGACGAGACCTATTTCCGGGATACCGCGCACGGCTTCCTGAGTTGGGCATCTGCGACGCTCGTGACGGCGATTTTCGTCACTTCTGCAGCCTCAGGACTCTTTCACGTGACTGCGCAGGTAGCGTCGGTCAGTGCGACTGGTGGAGCAATGGGCACATTGAAGGATCGTGGCAACGCGTCTGCCGCGCTGGATGCGTGGCCAATGGGCTATCTTGTCGATGGTCTGTTTCGTCAGTCCGACTCTGCAGCAGCAAACTCTAATGCCACCCCCGACGCGACTGCGGCAGACAAGAAGGAAGTCGTCCGCATATTCCTGAACAGTCTTGCTTCGGGTGCCCCGCTGTCGTCCAGTGACGCCCGCTATGCCGCACGGCTGGTTTCGCAGCGAACAGGGTCTTCGCTTGACGCCGCACAGACACGTGTCACTGCCACCTATTCGCAGCTTCAGCAACGATTTGCTGACCTCAAAGCCGCCGCAAAGGATGCGGCCGACAAAGCCCGAAAAGCTGGCATCCACGTTTCACTTTGGCTTTTCGTCTCGCTGTTGATGGGCGCATTCGCTGCGAGCCTGACCGCCACGATTGGCGGGCGGCAACGCGACTTCTAAGTTCAATTTTCGACAGGACACAATCATGCGTTCGATCCTGCTCTACATGCTTGGCGTACCCATTCCGCTCATCATCCTGATCGCGTTGTTCGCCCATCATTAGACGGGGAGGCGCTTTGCCTTCGCCAAGATATTGCGATCATCGAGATCGTCATCGTGCAAGGGGGAAGTCGTTCCTTCCGGTGAAGTCTGCGTGGTTCGTCCTTGAGGTGCCGTCTGCAAAGCCGGTTACCTAACGCGCGCCTGCTGCTTTGCTCTCATGACAGGTCTGGAGGACTGAGCGATGTCTGAATGAAGTGCGTCGCGACGCTGCGGGGTGGCGTCATGCGCGCCGTCTGCACTGCTGCTTTGTCAGAGCGAATGTGTTACCGCACCAGATTCAATGGTTGCCCTGTGCCGGACTAAAGAAATAAGGCACCAACGCCGCAGCCACCAACATCGCTGCCGACAGGAAAATCGCTGCATACGTGGCGGGCTCTCCCCAGCGCTGCACATGCCCCATATTGGCAATCAACCCGTACCCCCACGAGGTCAGCGCGGAGCCAAGAAACACGAACGTATTGAGCAGCCCAAGCCCACGCCCGCGCTTCGACGGCGGAATCAGGCTACGCCCCTGAGCCATGACCAGCGGATGCAGCATGCCGATGGTCGACAGCAGCGCCATCATCGCAACGCCGCTTGCCACGCCAGAATCGGGCCACGCCGTCAGCATCACGGCACCGGACATCGACACGCACGACCACGCGAGGATGGCAGTCTTGAGCGTACTGCGCCGCACCAGTACAGGCAGCAGAAATGCCGTGACGAAGCCGGCCACGCTCAGCAGTGTGAGCGCCACGCCGCGGGAACCTGAACTGAGTCCATAGACATCGGCCAGATACGGGCCACTCCACGCGTTGCGGAATGCCGTGCCGGCAGCCATGGCGACGCAAAGCGGGATCAGCGTCCACAGCGGCGCCAGGCCCAGCAGACGAACGCTTTGCGTGAGCATCGACGGCCACGAGGCGCTGCGTGCCTCGGCATGGCCGGTGTCACGCACGAAGCGCGAGACGCCCCATGCCGCGGCGACCATGCCGAGCGCAGAAACGGACATCGACATGCGCCAGCCAACCAGTTCGGTCGCCCAGCCGAGCGGCGCGGTCGCGCACAGCGCGCCGATCATCCCCATGGCGTTCGATTTGCTGACTACGCGCGTGTAGTCGCGCTCGGAGAGCTGTTCGGATGCGAAATGCAGCAGTCCCATGAATACCGGCGCGCAGGCCAGGCCCAGGCCAACCTGCGCGAGCGTGGCGATTGCACCGTTGGGCGCTGCGACGAACCCGATCGACGAGACTGCACCGACCGCCAGCAGCCATGCCGTGGGCTTGCCTACGCCATAGCGGTCGAACGCAATCCCGACAGGAATCTGGGCCACGGCAAACGCGAGAAAGAAGGAGGAGGACAGCGCGCCGAAACCGGCCGGAGACAGACCAAAATCGTGCTGCAGTTCCGGCGCCATGACGGCCAGGCAGGAGCGGAAGAACTGGCTTAGCGCAAACGCAAAGGTCAGGATGGCAATGCCGCGTGTCGCGGCATCCCGGGAGGAAGCGGCGCCGCCGTGAGGCAGGGCCTGGAGGTCGTCTCCGGTCATTGTTCTTGTTATGGGTGCTGCAGATTCAGGACTTCAGGAACCCGGGGCGCAGCAGCCGGCCGCGCCCCGTACTACGGATGGCCGATTAGCCGGACAGGGCATCGTAAGTCAGCAGGAACACCTGCTCGTCGCCCGCGCTCACGGGCAGCCAGACGATTTCGAGGTTCGGGAACGCCGCTTCCACATTGGCGTGCTCGTTGCCGATCTCCACGACCAGTACGCCGCCCGGGTTCAGCCGCGCCTTGGCGCCGGCGATGATCCGGCGCACCACGTCCATGCCGTCGTCACCGCCGGCCAGCGCAACGCGCGGCTCGGCCAGGTATTCGGGCGGCAGCGCCTGCATCGACGATTCGTTGACGTACGGCGGGTTGGTCAGAATCACGTCGTACGTGGCCCCTGCCGGCAGCGGCGCGTACAGGTCGCCCTCGAACAGGTGGATGCGGTCCTGCATCTTGTAGTCGGCCACGTTGCGGCGGGCCACGGCGAGCGCGTCGGGCGAGATGTCGACGGCGTCGATCTGCGCATTGGGCCAGACATGGGCCGCAATGATCGGCAGGCAGCCGGAACCCGTGCAAAGCTCCAGCACCGGCCCGACCTGGCTGGTTTCGCCGATCCACGGCTCCAGCCCTTCCTGCAGCAGTTCGCCGATGAAGCTGCGCGGCACGATCACGCGCGAATCGACGTAGAAGCGCAGGCCGTGCATATAGGCCTCGTGCGTGATGTAGGCGGCCGGCACGCGTTCGTTGACGCGGCGGTCGATGACGCGCATCACCGCGTCAATTTCCTCGGGCAACAGGCGCGCGTCGAGGAACGGGTCGAGCGTATCGAGCGGCAGGTTCAGCGTATGCAGCACCAGGTAGGCGGCTTCGTCATAGGCATTGGCGCTGCCGTGGCCGAACGAGAGGCGCGCGGCGGTGAAGCGCGACACCGCCAGGCGCAGCAGGTCGCGCACGGTGCGCAGCGGGGAGGGGGTTGCCATGGTCGTGGAGTCCTGTGGTCGATGGGGGGAGCGATCGGCAGGCGATCAGGCAATGAGCCGTTCGAGCACGCCGCGATAGACGTTCTTGAGCGGATCGATAAAGCGGACTTCGACGTTCTCGTCGATCTTGTGGATGGTCGCGTTGGGCGGCCCGAACTCGATCACTTGCGGGCAGATCTTGGCGATGAAGCGGCCATCGGATGTGCCGCCCGTGGTCGACAGTTCGGTCTTGACGCCGGTCTCGGCCTCGATGGCGGCCGACAGCGCATCGGACAGGTCGCCGCGCGGGGTCAGGAACGGCTCGCCGCCGAGCGTCCAGTCCAGCGTGTATTCGAGCTTGTGCTTGTCCAGGATCGCATGCACGCGGGACTTGAGGCCTTCGGGCGTGCTTGCGGTCGAGAAGCGGAAGTTGAAGTCGATCGTGACGTGGCCCGGGATGACGTTGGTCGCGCCGGTGCCGCCGTGGATGTTCGACATCTGCCAGCTCGTCGGCGGGAAGTACTCGTTGCCCTGGTCCCATACCTCGGCAGCCAGCTCGGCCAGCGCGGGCGCGGCTTCGTGGATCGGGTTGCGGCCCAGGTGCGGGTAGGCGATATGGCACTGCACGCCCTTGACGACGAGCTTGCCCGACAGCGAGCCACGGCGGCCGTTCTTGACCATGTCGCCGAGCGTGTCGACCGACGTGGGTTCGCCGATCACGCAGTAGTCCAGGCGTTCGCCGCGCGCCTTCAGCGCTTCGACGACCTTGATGGTACCGTCGTGCGCCGGGCCTTCCTCGTCGCTGGTGATCAGGAACGCGATCGAGCCCGCATGGGCCGGATGCGCCTTGACGAATTCCTCGACCGCCACGACAAAGCCGGCGATCGACGTCTTCATGTCCGCTGCGCCACGGCCATACAGGCGACCGTCACGGTGCGTCGGCTCGAACGGGTCCGAGTTCCATTGTTCGAGCGGGCCGGTCGGCACCACGTCGGTGTGACCGGCAAAGGCCAGCAGCTTGCCGTCCGTGCCTTGCGTGCCGCGCTTCACGGCCCACAGGTTGGTCACGCGGAAATCGTCGGGGCCGCTGACAATGGCTTCGCACGTGAAGCCGAGCGCCTTCAGGCGCGTTTCCAGCACGGCCTGGCAGCCTTCGTCCGCGGGCGTGACGGAGCGGCGGCGGATCAGGTCTTCGGTGAGGGCAAGGGTGGCGGTCATGGGAGGACAAAAAATTCAGAACTGGCTGGCGTACTGGTCGGCGGAGAAACCTACGGAGACCTTGCCGTTGTGCGCGAGCACCGGGCGCTTGATCAGCGACGGGCTCTGCTGCATCAGCGCGATGGCGCCGGCTTCCTGCTCGGCACGGGCCTTGTCGGCGTCGGACAGTGCGCGCCACGTGGTGCCCTTGCGGTTGAGCAGCGTCGACAGCGGCACGTGCTTGAGCCAGCCGCGCAGCATCGCTTCATCGACGCCTTGCTTCTTGAAATCGTGGAAGGTGTAGGCAACGCCGTTGGCGTCCAGCCAGGTGCGCGCCTTCTTGACGGTGTCGCAGTTCGGGATGCCGTAGAGCAGGACGTTCATGGCTTGTTGTATGTTGTGCTGCGGTTCAGCGGAAAAGCAGATTCAGTGCGATCACCAGGCCGCCGAGGCCCAGTGCCACGCCTGCCATCGCCACGGCCGTCATCAGGCGCAGGCGGCGATCCAGCCGCGCGGCTTCCTTGCGCAGCGCATCGATGGTAATAGCGTGCTGTTCGGCGAGCAGCTTGACCGCTTCGGCCTGCTGCACGGCGGCGGCTTCCAGTTCCGCAATGCGCACAGCCGGGTCGCGCGGTTCCGGCGCGGGGCCGCCTTCCACGGCATCGTCCCTGCGCCGGCCTTTCTTGATCTTGTCGATGGTCTTGTTGGCCTGTTCGAGGATCGTGGGCAGGAGGGAGAGGACAGTGCTGACGGTGGTGGGGTCCAGGGCCATGAGTCGCTTGCGGAGGGAGGGCACGTCGCGGGCGGTGTGGCGGGGTGATGCAGAGGGTGGCCCGGCTGCGCTCCACGCTTGGCAGAGCGTCAGGCCGGGCCGGCCGCGGGCGATCAGTCGCCGCGCAGCAGGTCGTTCAGGCTGGTCTTGGTGCGGGTCTGCGCGTCGACCTTCTTGACGATCACGGCGCAGTACAGGCTGTACTTGCCATCCTTGGACGGCAGGTTGCCCGCGACCACAACCGAGCCGGCCGGCACGCGGCCATAGTGGATCTCGCCGGTTTCGCGGTCGTAGATCTTGGTCGACTGGCCCAGGTACACGCCCATCGAGATGACCGAGTTCTCTTCGACGATCACGCCTTCCACGACTTCCGAACGTGCGCCGATGAAGCAGTTGTCTTCGATGATGACCGGGTTGGCCTGCAGCGGCTCCAGCACGCCGCCGATGCCCACGCCGCCCGACAGGTGGACGTTCTTGCCGATCTGCGCGCACGAACCGACGGTGGCCCAGGTGTCGACCATGGTGCCTTCATCGACGTAGGCGCCGATGTTCACGTACGACGGCATCAGCACGGCGTTCTTGGCGATGAACGAACCGCGGCGTGCCACAGCGGGCGGCACCACGCGGAAGCCGGCCTTGGCGAAGTCGTCGCCGCTCCAGTTGGCGAACTTGGTCGGCACCTTGTCGTAGAACTGGGCGAAGCCGCCTGCGCTCATGGGCGCGTTGTCTTCCAGGCGGAACGACAGCAGCACGGCCTTCTTGACCCACTGGTTGACGATCCAGTCCTTGCCTTGCTTTTCGGCCACGCGCAGCGTGCCGGCGTCGAGCTGGCCGATGACGTTGGCGACAGCCTCGCGGATATCGGCGGGGGCGGACTTCGGCGACAGGCTGGTGCGGTCTTCCCAGGCCTGGTCGATCAGGGCTTGCAGAGCTTGCGTCATTTGCGTTTCTTCAGTGGTTGTTTGGAGAAGGCGCGGCGGTCGGGCCGCGCCACGGGAGTTCGTTCGATCCGATGGATCAGCCCAGCGACTTGCAGAATTCCACAATGCGCCGCGCGCCTTCCAGGCATTCCTCCGGCGTGGCGACCAGTGCCATGCGCACACGGTTGGCGCCCGGGTTGATGCCATCGGCTTCGCGCGCCAGGTAGCTGCCCGGCAGCACGGTGACGTTCTGCGCCGCCAGCAGCTGCGCGGCGAACTCGACATCATTCAGGCCCGTGCGCGAAACATCGGCCCACAGGTAGAAACCGGCATCGGGCAGCGCCACGTCCAGCACCTCGGCCAGCATCGGCGTCACTTCGCTGAACTTGCGCACGTAGGCGGCGCGGTTCTCGCGCACGTGGGCTTCGTCGTTCCAGGCCGCAATGCTGGCCGTCTGCACGGCCGGGTTCATCGCGCCGCCGTGGTAGGTACGGTATAGCAGGAATTTCTTGAGCAGCGCGGCATCGCCGGCGACGAAGCCGGAGCGCAGGCCCGGGACGTTGGAGCGCTTGGACAGGCTCGAGAACATCACCAGCCGCTCGAAGCCGCGGCCGAGCTTGTGGGCGGCCTCCAGCGCACCGAGCGGCGCGCGGCTCTCATCGAAGTAGATCTCGGAGTAGCACTCGTCTGAGGCGATTACGAAGCCGTACTTGTCCGAGAGCGCGAACAGTTGCTTCCAGTCTTCCAGCGACAGCACAGCGCCGGTTGGGTTGCCCGGCGAGCAGACGAAGAGGAGCTGGACATTTTTCCAGACATCGTCGGCAATGCGGTCGAACGCCGGGGCGAAGTTGCGCGCCGGGTCGCTGTTCGCGAACACTGGCGTGGCACCCGCCAGCAGCGCGGCACCTTCATAAATTTGATAGAACGGGTTCGGACACAGCACCAGCGCGCCGGAGCGCGTGCCATCGACCACGGTCTGCGCGAAGGCGAACAGCGCTTCGCGCGAGCCCGTCACTGGCAGCACTTCGGTCGCCGCATTGACCTTCGGCAGGCCGTAGCGGCGCTCCAGCCAGGTGGCGATGCACTGTCGTAGTGCATCGGAACCAGCCGTTGTGGGATAATTCGCCAGCCCCGCCAGCGACTCGGCCAGCGCCTTCTTGATGAATTCAGGCGTGGGGTGCTTGGGTTCGCCGATGCCGAAACTGATTGCCGGCTTGTCGGCCGGTTTCACCTCCGCGAACAGCACGCGCAGTTTCTCGAAGGGGTAGGGCTGGAGCAGGTCGAGGCGCGGATTCACGTTCTGGATGGGGCCGGTTGAAACCCAGCATTATAAAGGAACGGCACGGTATCCCGCGCATTGGCGCGGCCCGCGCGGCGCATCTGGTGTGCGGATGCCGGGCATCACTGGTATGTGATGCCCGCGGCGGATGCGTGCGATTTCCCGGGCCTGCGTCCTACGTGTAATTGTTTCCAAATGACCAAGAATAATATTGCGGCGAAATATGGCGCCGCCGACCGCCATTCGGTCAAGTCATCGCTTTCCATTTTGATCGGTGCCTCGGTTTGGGGCATCGCATGGTTTCCGTACCGGGTGCTCGCCGGCTGGGGCCTGGGCGGCATGAGTGCGGCCGCGCTAGTGAGTTGTGCTGCAGCCGTCATTTCGTTGCTGGCGTTCCGCAAGCACCTGCGGGGCATGCGTGCGTCCTGGCTGTTCGTGGCCATCGGCCTGGCGGCCGGCGTCACGAATGCGGGCTTTGTCTGGGGCAGCGTGAACGGGCATGTCATGCGCGTGCTGCTGCTGTTCTATCTGACCCCGGTCTGGACTGCGCTGTTTGCGCGGCTGTTCCTCGGCGAGCGGCTGTCGGCGGCTGGCCTGGGGCTGGTTGCGCTGGCGCTGTCGGGTGCCGGACTGATGCTCTGGACGCCCGAGGTCGGCGTGCCGCTCCCGGGCAACGCAGCGGAATGGTCCGGGCTGGTCGGCGGTATGGGCTTTGCCGTTAACAACGTGCTGTCGCGGCGCGCCGGACAGCAGTTTCCCGATATGGATGCGCGACTTCGCACGGTGGTGGTCTACCTCGGCTGCACGGTGGTGGGCGTGCCTTGCGCGCTGCTGCTCGATGCCCAATCGGCGGCGATCGTCCCCGGGGCGGGCGCGGCCGTGGCGGCGCTGGTGGCGGCGCTCGCAGCCGTGCTCGTACTGAGCAATTCGGTGGTCCAGTATGGCCTGCAGCGCCTGCCAGCCAACCGCGTGTCGCTGCTGATGCTCTTCGAGATCGTCGTGGCCGCTGTGTCTTCGTGGTGGCTGGCGACCGAAACGCTGAGCTGGAAGGAGGCCGCGGGCGGCCTTTGCATTGTTGCTGCCGGCGCCCTGTCGGGCCTGGTCCATCGCAGTCGCGTCAAACCGGAAGCCGCGGCAGGCGGCGCCGAAGCGGTCGCCTGAGCCGGCGAGGGTCAGTGCAGCATGACCCGCGATACCACCGCCACCAGCGGCTTGCGCACGGCGCGCTCCACGGTGCTGTGCAGGTGGAGCGGGCGCAGCAGCATCTTCACGGTCATATCGACGGGCAGGTGACGGCGGACCACGGCGCTGACGCGTGAGTTGAGTGCCTTGACTTCGTGTTCGGGGATATCTTCCTGCCCGCGCTCCATGCGCAGTACATTGCGCAGCGCGATGGCGGCATCCTCGTTCTTGATCTCGAGAAGCCGCCGCGCCAGGGCGCCCAGCACCCGGGCGCGCCCGACCTGCTCGGACTCCGCGAAGCGGTTGAAAAAGCGGAAAAAGTGCTTGTAGTGCCGGACCTCGTCGTCGGCGATGCGCCGCGTCAGGCCGCGCAGCACCGGTTCGTCGCTGGCAAGCTCAAGGGCCCGGTAGTAGGCCGCCGTACCGGTTTCCACCACGCAGCGGGCGGCCATTTCGAGCGCCTCGGTCGGTTCGAACTGGTCGATCGAGCAGGTGGCGCTGTATTCCTGGAAGAATCGTTCGTAGCCGCGTTCCCAGTCGAATTCTGGCCAGACATGCTCGACATAGCGTCGCAGTGCCAGCCCATGCTGCAGTTCCTCAGCCTCCCAATGGTCGGCTAGCCATCCGGCGGCCTCGGGCACCCTGGCGTAATAGGAAGCGAGGTTGCCTGCGTAGGTATCGGATCCGCTCTCGATGAACGACGCCGAAACCAGCAGGTAGAACAGGTCGCGGTTATCCCGCACGCGTTCGGACTCGATTGCCCGGAAATCAATTTCGCTGACAGACCACGGCAGAGCTGCCGCTGACGACTGGGTCATGCTCGATCCTCCGCAAGAAAGGCCGTATGCCACGAGGGACGGGTGCCCTGGGGGAGCATTCGGCGTCACGCTGGCATGTCTGAGAGACTAGCATTTACCCTAGTTAGTTTCCCAGTCGTGAAATAACCGCTTGGGAACGCGGTCGCGCGCACATTGCAAAAGTGCTTGCGGAAACGCACGTAAATGGCTGCCGCCAAAGGGAAACCGGGGCGGAAAAATGCCGTGGAACCCACAGCGGGAGCGGCCGGAAGGGCCTTCGGCGATGGTATGATTACCGCCAATTCTCGGGCACGGGGGGCGAGAAGGGACGCTGGCGGCACGCCGCGTCCGGCCGTCCGCGTGCGCCGCTCATTCCTGAACGCTCTAATGCTGCGCGCGCTGCCATCAGCGCCGATACCACACGACAACCGTGCGACTATCTTCGATCAAGCTGGCGGGCTTCAAATCATTCGTCGATCCGACCAATTTCCAGGTGCCCGGTCAACTCGTGGGCATCGTAGGTCCCAACGGCTGCGGTAAATCCAACATCATCGATGCAGTCCGTTGGGTGCTGGGCGAGTCACGTGCGTCCGAGCTGCGTGGCGAATCCATGCAGGACGTCATCTTCAACGGTTCCACGGCCCGCAAGCAAGCGGGGCGGGCCAGTGTCGAACTGGTGTTCGACAATGCCGAAGGCCGTGCCGCCGGGCAGTGGAGCCAATATGCCGAAGTGGCCGTCAAGCGCGTACTGACCCGCGACGGCACCTCGTCCTATTACATCAACAACCAGCCTGTACGGCGCCGAGATATCCAGGACATTTTTCTGGGTACCGGTCTGGGTCCGCGCGCCTACGCCATCATCGGCCAGGGCATGATCTCGCGCATCATCGAGGCCAAGCCCGATGACATGCGGATCTTCCTGGAAGAAGCAGCCGGCGTTTCCAAGTACAAGGAGCGCCGCCGCGAGACCGAAAACCGGCTGTCCGATACGCGCGAGAACCTGACCCGCGTGGAAGACATCCTGCGCGAGCTCGGCGCGAACCTCGAAAAGCTTGAGGGCCAGGCAGAAGTCGCGCAGCGTTTCAAGACGCTGCAGGCCGACGGCGAAGAGAAGCAGCACCTGCTGTGGTTGCTGCGCAAGCGCGAGGCCCAGATCGAGCAGGAGCGGCACCAGCGTGCCATCGAGCAGGCCCAGATCGACCTGGAAGCCCAGACCGCGCAACTGCGCCATGTCGAGGCAGAACTCGAAACCATGCGCGTGGCGCACTACGCGGCGTCCGACGGCATGCACGCCGCGCAAGGCGCGCTGTATGAGGCCAACGCCGAAGTCAGCAAGCTGGAAGCCGAGATCCGCTACGTGGTCGAATCGCGCAACCGCGTGCAGGCGCAGATTGCCGCACTGACGGCGCAGCGCGAGCAGTGGCAGGGCAAATCGGAACAGGCCAGCGACGAACTGGCGCAGGCCGAGGAAAACCTCGCTGTGTCCGAAGGGCGCACTGTGGAAGCGCAGGAAGCGGTGGCCCAGAAGAATGACGAGCTGCCGACGCTCGAGGCGCAGTGGCGTGACGCCCAGCAACTGCTCAACGAGCAGCGTGCCGGCATCATGCAGGCGGAGCAGGCACTCAAGCTCGAAGCCGCGCAGCAGCGCAGCGCAGACCAGATGCTCCAGCAACTGGAACAGCGCCGCGAACGCCTTTCGGGCGAGGAAAAGGGCCTGGATCGACCAGACGAGACGCGCCTCGAGCAGGCTCGTGCGGAACTGGCCGAGCAGGAAGCCGTGCTGGAAGAGGCGCAGGCAACGTTGGCCGATGCCGAAGACAGCGTGCCGCGCCTCGATGGCGAGCGCCGTGCCGCGCAGGAGCGCGTACAGAGCGAAGCCGCCGCGATTGCCGCACTGGAGGCGCGCCTGGCCGCGCTGAAGCAGCTGCAGGAAAACGTGCAGACCGACGGCAAGGTGCAGCCATGGCTGGCCAAGCACGGGCTGGCCGAGCTGCCCCGCCTGTGGAAGAAGGTCCATATCGAGCCGGGCTGGGAAAACGCGCTGGAATCGGTGCTGCGCGAGAAGCTCGCCGCGCTGGAAGTATCAAACCTGGACTGGGTCAAGGCGTTCCTGTCGGATGCACCACCGGCGAAGCTGGCGTTCTATACGCCGCCGCCTGCGGCAAGGCCCGTCGAGGCACCGGCTGGCCTGCGCCCGCTGATGTCGCTCGTGCAGATCACCGAGCCGGGCATCCGCGCGGTGATGCAGGACTGGCTGGCCGATATCTACACCGCTACGGACATGACGCAGGCGCTGGGGGCACGCAACACGCTGCCCGAAGGCGCATCGTTCGTCGTGGCCGAAGGCCATCTGATCGGCCGCAACGCAATCCAGATCTACGCCGCCGATTCCGAGCAAGCCGGCATGCTGGCCCGCGAGCAGGAAATCGAGAACCTGCAGAAGCAGGCGCGCGCGCAGATGCTGCTGTCGGACGAGGCCAAGAGCCAGGCCGTACGTGCCGAAGCCGCCTATACGCAGGCGAGCCAGTCGCTGGCCGACGCGCGTACGCGCGCCGAGCAGGCTACGCGCCGCGTGCATGCCTTGCAGATGGATGTACTGAAGCTGTCGCAGGCGATGGAGCGCTACGCCGCGCGCAGCGGCCAGATTCGCGAGGAACTCGAGGAGATCAACGCGCAGATCGAGGAACAGCGCGCAATCCGCGCCGAATCCGAAGCGAGCTTCGAGCAGCATGACTCGGCGCTGGCCGAGATGCAGGCTACGCACGAAGACCAGCAGATGGCATTCGAGGCGCTCGACAGCAAGCTGTCGTCGGCGCGCCACCAGTTGCGCGACCTCGAACGCGCGGCGCAGGAAGCGGTATTTGCGGAGCGCAACCTGGCCAGCCGCATCGACGAACTGCATCGCAATATTCAGGTGGCGAGCGACCAGGCCGAGCGTATCGTCGAATCGCTCGAGAACGCGCGCGCGGAACTGGAAACGATCAACGAGCAGACGGCTCACACCGGCCTCCAGGATGCGCTCGAACGCCGTGCCGAAAAGGAAGAGAAGCTCGGCGCCGCGCGTATCGAACTCGACGCGCTGTCCGCGCAATTGCGACAGCATGACGAGCAGCGCCTGGCAGCCGAACGCAGCCTGCAGCCGCTGCGAGACCGCATCACGGAGAGCCAGCTCAAGGAACAGGCCGCGCGCCTGAACCAGGAGCAGTTCAGCGAGCAGTTGACGACCGCGCAAGTCGACGAAGCCGCGCTGGCCGAGAAGCTGACGGGGGACCTGAAGCCGTCGTACCTGCAGGGCGAAGTCACGCGCATCAACAACGCCATCAACGCGCTCGGCCCGGTCAACATGGCCGCACTCGACGAGCTGGCGGCGGCGCGCGAACGCAAGACCTTCCTCGACGCGCAATCGGCCGACCTGAACGATGCGATCACCACGCTGGAAGACGCCATCGCCAAGATCGACCAGGAAACCCGCGCGCTGCTGCAAGGCACGTTCGATCAGGTCAACCACCATTTCGGCGAGCTGTTCCCGCAGCTGTTCGGTGGCGGCCAGGCGCGCCTGATCATGACCGGCGAGGAAATCCTCGATGCCGGCGTGCAGGTCATGGCGCAGCCGCCGGGCAAGAAAAACTCAACCATTCATTTGTTGTCGGGCGGCGAAAAGGCGCTGACCGCGATTGCGCTGGTGTTCGCAATGTTCCAGCTCAATCCGGCCCCGTTCTGCCTGCTGGACGAGGTGGACGCCCCGCTCGATGACGCCAATACGGAGCGCTACGCCAATATGGTGGCCCGCATGTCGGACAAGACGCAGTTCGTCTTCATTTCGCACAACAAGATCGCCATGGAAATGGCGCACCAGCTGATCGGCGTGACCATGCAGGAGCAGGGCGTGTCGCGCATCGTGGCGGTGGATATGGATGCGGCAGTCTCGATGGCGGAGGCAGCATGAGCTTCAACATGGACCTACAGACCGCGCTGATCGTTGCGGGTCTCGTTTTCCTTGCGCTGCTGTTTGGCTACAACCAGTGGCAGATCCGCAAGGCGCGCCGCCCGCGCGAACTGCGTCCCGAAGACGACCTGCCGCCGATGCGCGAGCCCGTGGTTGGCCAGTCCACCACGCCTGAAGTGGCTGCCAAGCTGCATGAGCCGCCTGCTCAGGAGCACGTCGAGCGGCGTGAGCCGACGCTGACGCCGGCTGCACGCCCGGCGCAGCATGACTTCGCTGCGGCTGCCGCCTCGGCCGCTGCCGGCTCGGCGGACGCTGATGATGTCGTGGCCGAAGAGGTCGCGCTGGCGGGAGTGCCGTCGGAAACAGCCGTTGCGGAGGCGGAACTCGAAGCGGAAGTCGAAGGCGAAGTGGAGACCGAAACCAAGGCAGAAGCCGTGGTGCAGCCCATCAAGAAGCCTCAGCCCGAGCCGGTGGTTCCCGAAGGCCAGCCGATGCCGGCCACGATCGATCCGCTGATCGACTGCATCGTGCCGCTGCACCTGGAGCGCAAGGCGTCCGGCGACCGTATCCTGCCGCTGACCGGCCGGCTGCGCCGCGCTGGCACCAAACAGATCCATATCGAAGGCCTGCGCATGGAAGCCAATGCGTGGGAACCCGTGACGGCCGGCCATCAGTACGAAGACCTGCAGGTGGCGGTGCAGCTCGCCAACCGCAGCGGCCCCCTCAATGCGCTGGAGTTCTCGGAATTCGTGAACGCCGTCGAAGCGCTGGCGGAATCGCTCGATGCTTCGGCCGAACTGCCGGACATGGGCGAGACGGTGGCCAACGCGCGTGAACTCGACGCGTTCGCGGCCAGTAGCGACGTGCAGCTTGGCGTCAACGTGATCTCCGATGGTGCGCCGTGGTCGGCCGCCTACGTGCAGAGCGTGGCGACGCAGGACGGGCTGGTGCTGTCGCGCGACGGGACGCGTTTCATCCGCTACCACGCCAATGCAGAAGGGGTGCAGCGCCCGCTGTTCGCGCTGCAGTTCGGCGACACCAACTTCCTGCGCGATGACCTGACCGTCAAGGGCGGTGGCCAGATCACGCTGCTGCTGGACGTGCCGCAGGCGGACCAGGCCGGCAAGCCGTTCAAGACCGTCTGCGAATACGGCAACTCGCTGGCCCAGCGCATGGGCGCGCAGCTAGTCGACGACAATATGCGGCCTTTGACCGAGGCGTCGTTCGTGGCGATCTTCAACCAGCTCGAGGCCCTCTACCAGAAGCTGGAAACGCGCGGGATGCCGGCCGGTTCGCCGGTGGCGGCACGGTTGTTCAGCGTCTAGCGGGAGCCTGTCATGAACGCAACCCATCGCGGTGCGCAGGCCGATGCCTCCGCGCCGGCTGGCGGCTTGCCGCCCGCAACTGCCGCGGAACGCGTGCAATGGCTGCGCGACGAGCTGGACCGCCACAACTACCAGTATTACGTGCTCGACGCACCGACCATTCCGGATGCCGAGTACGACGCGCTATTCACCGAACTGCAGGCACTCGAAGCCGAGCATCCCGAGCTGCTGACGCCCGATTCGCCGACGCAACGCGTGGGCGGCGCGCCGGTGTCGGCATTTGATACGGTACGCCACCGCGTGCCGATGCTGTCGCTGAACAACGGCTTCTCCGACGAGGACGTCACCGGTTTTGACCGACGCTGCGCGCAAGGACTCGGGCGCAGCGCCGCAGCAGGCGGCGAGCAGGACTTGTTCAGCGCCGCGGAAGGGGTGGAATACGCATGCGAGCTGAAATTCGACGGCCTGGCCATGTCGCTGCGCTACGAAGACGGTCGCCTGGTGCAGGCGGCCACGCGCGGCGACGGTGAAACCGGTGAAGACGTGACCGTCAATGTGCGCACCATCAAGGCGATTCCGCTGAAGCTGCGCGGCGCGGCGCCTGCGGTGCTCGAGGTGCGCGGCGAAGTCTTCATGTACCGCCGGGATTTCGACAAGCTCAATGCGCGCCAGGCCGAGGCCGGCGATAAGACGTTCGTCAATCCGCGCAATGCCGCGGCCGGCAGCCTGCGGCAGCTGGATCCGCGCATTACCGCGAAGCGTCCGCTTTCGTTCTTCGCATATGGCCTCGGTGAGTTGCAGGGCATCGAACGTCCGGCTACTCACAGCGCGATGCTCGATGGCTTTGCGACCATGGGCCTGCCCGTCTGCAACGAGCGCGCGGTGGTGAAAGGCGCACAAGGCCTGCTCGATTTCTACCGCAAGGTGGGCGAGAAGCGCGACCAGTTGCCGTATGACATCGATGGCGTGGTCTACAAGGTCAACGCGCTGGCCGAGCAGGAACAGCTTGGCTTCGTGTCGCGCGCGCCGCGCTTCGCGCTCGCGCACAAGTTCCCGGCGCAGGAGATGACCACCATCGTCGAGGACATCGAAGTGCAGGTCGGCCGCACCGGTGCCATTACGCCTGTCGCGCGCCTGCAGCCGGTGTTCGTCGGTGGTGTGACGGTGACCAATGCCACCCTGCACAACGAGGACGAGGTGCGCCGCAAGGACGTGCATATCGGCGACACCGTGATCGTACGCCGCGCCGGCGATGTGATTCCGGAGGTCGTCGCCGTGGTGCTGGAGCGCCGCCCCGACGATGCGCGCGCGTTCGTGATGCCGACTGCCTGCCCGGTATGCGGCTCGCACATCGAGCGCCTGGAAGACGAGGCCATCGCGCGCTGCACGGGCGGCCTGATCTGTGCGGCGCAGCGCAAGCAGGCGCTGCTGCATTTCGCGCAGCGTCGCGCCATGGATATCGAAGGCCTTGGCGACAAGGTCGTCGAGCAGCTGGTCGACCAGGGCATCGTGCGCACGCCGGCGGATCTCTACAAACTGGGTGTGGCCAAGCTTGCCGCATTGGACCGCATGGCGGACAAGTCGGCGGGCAACCTCGTGGCTGCCATTGAAGCCTCGCGCAGCACCACGTTCAACCGGTTCATCTTCTCGCTTGGAATTCGACACGTGGGCGAGGCTACGGCCAAGGACCTGGCCCGCCATTTCGGCAAGCTCGACGGACTGATGGTGGCCGACGAGGCCGCGCTGCTTGAAGTCAACGACGTGGGCCCTGTGGTGGCGCAGTCGATCGTCAATTTCTTCGGCGAGCCGCACAACGTCGAGGTCATCGAGCAGTTGCGCGCGGCAGGCGTACACTGGCCGGAAAGCGAGCCCGTCGCGCGCGCGCCGGCACCACTCGCGGGCAAGACCTTCGTACTGACAGGCACGCTGCCGAGCCTGTCGCGCGAGGCAGCCAAGGAAATGCTGGAGGCCGCGGGCGCCAAGGTCGCAGGCTCTGTATCGAAGAAGACAGACTACGTCGTGGCCGGCGCCGAGGCTGGGAGTAAGCTCGACAAGGCCGAGGCGCTGGGTGTACCGGTGCTCGACGAGGCAGGAATGCTGGCGCTGCTGGAATCGGTCGGCGCGGGCCAACCGGGGGAACAGTCATGATCCGCGAGATTCTCAAGATGGGCGACGCGCGCCTGCTGCAGCAGGCGCGGCCGGTGGAGCGCTTCAATACGCCTGAACTGCGCACGCTGATCGAAGACATGTTCGACACCATGGACCACGCCAACGGCGCGGGGCTGGCGGCGCCGCAGATCGGTGTGGACCTGCAGGTGGTGATCTTCGGCTTCGACCGGAACCCGCGCTATCCCGATGCGCCGAAGGTGCCAAAGACGGTGCTGATCAACCCGATGCTCGAAATGCTGTCCGACGATCTGGAGGATGGTTGGGAAGGCTGCCTGTCGGTGCCCGGCCTGCGCGGCGTGGTGCCGCGCCATACGCGCCTGAGATACAGCGGCTACGACCTGATGGGCGGCAGCATCGACCGCGTCGCCGAAGGCTTCCATGCGCGCGTGGTGCAGCATGAGTGCGACCACCTGCAAGGCATCCTGTATCCCATGCGGGTGCGCGACTTTACGCGCTTCGGTTTTACCGATGTATTGTTTCCGGAATTGCCGCCGAACAGCGACGACTGAAGCGCGGCATGGACACAAAAGAAACGGGGCGCCAACTGGCGCCCCGTTTCTTTTGCGACCTCGCCGGCGACGTGCGCCGGCGATGCGATGCCGATTCTCAGAACTTCTCGAACGGACCCAGGAAGCGCCACTGCCCCGGCGGCAGGTCACCCAGCACGATGCGGCCCATGCGCACGCGCTTGAGGCCAACCACCTCCAGGCCAACCTGTTCGCACATGCGGCGGATCTGGCGCTTGCGGCCTTCGCGCAGCACGAACCGTAGTTGCTCCTCGTTCTGCCAGCTCACCTTGGCCGGCTTCAGGACCACGCCGTCGAGCGATAGGCCATGGCGCAGCAGTTCGAGCTTGTCAGCAGGGAAGACCTCGCTGACATTACGCTCGACCACGCCGTCCGGCGAGTGCCACTGCACGCGCACCAGGTATTCCTTCTCGACGTTGGAGTCTTCGCCGATCAGGGCGCGCGCCACGCGGCCATCCTGCGTCAGCACAAGCAGGCCGGTGGAGTCGATATCGAGACGGCCGGCAGGCGCCAGGCTCTTGCGCTGCCACGGCGCGAAGCGCTTGCGCGTGGGGTCTTCCGACCACTGGTTCTCCGCCGTGAACAGCACGGCCGCGGGCTCGTAGCCGTCTTCGGCCTGGCCGGAGACATAGCCCATGGGCTTGTGCAGCAGTACCGTGACACGCTCGCCTTGTTCGGAACGCGCGGCCTGGTGGATCTCGATATTCGCATCGGCACGCACGCGCGAGCCGAGTTCGGTCACGGGCTTGCCGTCGACGATTACCCAGCCGCGCGGAATCCATTCATCGGCTTCGCGACGCGAGCACAGGCCCAGTTCGGACATGCGCTTGGACAGGCGGACCAGGCCATCGTCGTGGCTGGTCTCAGGGGCGTCGCCGCTGGAATGGGCTGGTTGCCTTTGGGCACGGACCGGGCGCGCGCGGTCGGCGGTGTCGCTGAAGCGTCGGGCCGGTGCATCGCCCCGGCGGTCACCGGCGTCCGGTGCGCGGCGCTGGCGGTCGTCATCGCCGAAACGGCGCGGACGCGACTCGTCATCGCGGAAGCGGCGCTGCGGTTGTTCGCCACCTTCGGGGCGTCGCGGGCGCTGCGGACGGTTGTCGTCGCTGAAGCGGCGGGGGCGTGCCTCATCGTCGCCGAAACGGCGCGGACGCGACTCGTCATCGCGGAAGCGGCGCTGCGGCTGTTCGCCACCTTCGGGGCGTCGCGGGCGCTGCGGACGGTTGTCGTCGCTGAAGCGGCGGGGGCGTGCCTCATCGTCGCCGAAACGGCGCGGACGCGACTCGTCATCGCGGAAGCGGCGCTGCGGTTGTTCGCCACCTTCGGGGCGTCGCGGGCGCTGCGGACGGTTGTCGTCGCTGAAGCGGCGGGGGCGTGCCTCATCGTCGCCGAAACGGCGCGGACGCGACTCGTCATCGCGGAAGCGGCGCTGCGGTTGTTCGCCACCTTCGGGGCGTCGCGGGCGCTGCGGACGGTTGTCGTCGCTGAAGCGGCGGGGGCGTGCCTCATCGTCGCCGAAACGGCGCGGACGCGACTCGTCATCGCGGAAGCGGCGCTGCGGCTGTTCGCCACCTTCGGGACGTCGCGGGCGCTGCGGGCGGTTGTCGTCGCTGAAGCGGCGCGGCCTTGCTTCATCATCGCCGAACCTGCGCGGAGCGCGGTCGTCATTGCCGAATCGACGGGGGCGGTTGTCATCGTCGCCGAAACGGCGAGGGCGCGACTGGTCGTCATCAAAGCGGCGCGGACGCGCCTGGCGCTCACCATCGGCGGGGCGGCCTTGACGAGGCGGGCGATCGCTGTCGCCGCGCGCAGGCCGCGGAGCGCGGCCGGCTGCCGGGTCGGCCGGAGGCATCCCGCCCTTACCGGACTTGGCGCCAGCGCCGCCCTGGGCGCGCCGGATCCCTTCGGCCACGGCCTGCACGCGCTTGCGGTTCAGGTCGGAGACGCGCACGGGCCGGTTGCCCGCCGGCTTGCGGGTGGCGGTGCCGTCGGGCGGCTTGATGCCGAGCGTCTTGCGCTTCGGCGAATTGCTGTCGGTCATATCATCAATGCTGCGCGGCCGGATCAGATTTCCAGCGCGGCGAGCAAGTCCTGTTCAAGCTGAATCTGCAATCGGTTGTCGGCGGCAAGACGGCTGCCGTCGACCAGGAACACGTCTTCGACGCGTTCCCCGAGGGTGTTGATGCGCGCCGTATGCACGGACACGCGATGTTTTGCCAGCACGCGCGTGATCGCGTAAAGCAGGCCGGTGCGGTCGTTGGCCGACAGCGACAGCAGGTAATACTGGCCGCGCTCGTCGGGCCGCAGGTCCACGCGCGGCTTGATCGGGAAGCTGCGCGACTGGCGCGACAGGCGGCCCTGGCTCGGTTCGGGCAGCGCAGCCTGTTGCTGCAGGCGGTCGCCGAGTTCATGCTCGACCAGCGCCAGGATATCGCGATAGTTGCCGCCGTCGTCGGCCAGCCCAGGGTCGGTGACCTGGAACGTGTCCAGCGCGTAGCCATGGCGCGTCGTGTGGATCTTGGCATCCTGGATCGAGAACGCCTTGCGCTCGAAGTAGCCGCAAATGCGCGCGAAAAGGTCGGGCTGGTCCTTGACGTAGACGGCTACCTGCAGGCCTTCGCCAGCCGGCGAGATGCGTGCCTTGACCACCGGCACCGGGCTGTCAACCTTGTTGAACAGGTGACGGGTCAGCCAGGCGATGTCGCGCGAATCGTGTCGCAGGAAGAAGGCCACGTCGAGTTGTGCCCACAGCGGCTTGCCCAGTTCGGGGTCGAACGCCTTCAGGCGCAGCTGCGAGATGGTTTCTTCCTGGCGCTGCGCCCAGATCGAATGCGGATCGACCCTGGCGCCGCCCAGCACGCGCAGCGTGATGCGGTACAGGTCTTCGAGCAGCTTGCCCTTCCAGGCATTCCAGACCTTGGGGCTGGTGCCGCGGACATCGGCCACGGTCAGCAGGTACAGCGCCGTAAGGTGCCGCTCGTCGCCGACCACGCGCGCGAACGCGTGAACGACGTCAGGATCGGTCAGGTCCTGCTTCTGCGCCACGTGACTCATCGTCAGGTGGTGCTCCACCAGCCAGCAGATCAGGTCGGCGTCCTCGCGCCCGATGCCGTGTTGCTTGCAGAAGCGGCGCGCATCCACGGTGCCCAGCTTCGAGTGGTCGCCGCCGCGGCCTTTGGCGATGTCGTGGAACAGCGCCGCCACTGACAGTACCCAAGGCTTGTCGAAGCTCGCCATGAGCTGGCTGCAGAACGGGAATTCGTGCGTGTGCTCGACGATCGCGAAGCGGCGCATATTGCGCACCACCATCAGGATGTGCTGGTCCACGGTGTAGACGTGGAAGAGATCGTGCTGCATCTGGCCGACGATGCGCCGGAAGTTGATCAGGTAACGCCCCAGCACGCTGGTCTGGTTCATCAGGCGCAGCGCATGGGTGATGCCCTGTGGTTCCTGCAGGATGGCCAGGAACAGGCGGCGGTTTTCCGGGTCGCTGCGCCAGCGCGCATCCATCACGGTACGCGCGTTGTAGAGGCCCCGCAGCGTGCGCGGCGACAGACCCTTGATGCCCGGCGTGCGCTCATAGAGCAGGAAAGTCTCGAGGATCGCGTGCGGGTCGTCTTCATACAGACTGTCGCTCGTGATCTCCAGCATGCCCTGGCGCTCGACAAAGCGCTCGTTGATCACGCGTGTCACCTGCGATTCGCTCGGGAACAGCAGCGCCTCGATATTGAGCAGCAGCACACTGTTGAGCTGGGTCACCGCCTTGGCGGCCCAGAAGTACCGGCGCATGAGCTGCTCGCTGGCGCGCTTGTTGGCGTTCTGCCGATAGCCGAATGATTCCGCCAGTGCGGTCTGCAGGTCGAATACCAGCACGTCCTGCCGACGCCCGGCCACCAGATGCAGTCGCGCGCGGATGGTCTTCAGCAGGCGTTCGTTGCGCGAAAGCTCCTGCGCTTCGCGCTGCGTCAGCAGGCCCCGCTCGAACAATTCTTTCCAGCTGTCGCCGAGGCCGGCAGCCTTGGTCATCCACAGGATCACCTGCAGATCGCGCAGGCCGCCCGGGCTTTCCTTGCAATTCGGCTCGAGCGCGTAAGGCGTGTCCTGGTACTTGGCGTGGCGCTGGCGCATTTCCAGCAGCTTGGCCTGGAAGAACGCGGCCGGGTCGAGATCGGCCTGGTGCTGCGTGCGCAGCGCCTCGAACAGCTTGCGGTTGCCGGTCAGCAGCCGCGCTTCGAGCAGCGAGGTCTGGATCGTGATATCGGCGCGCGCCTCGCGGATGCAATCTTCCACGGTGCGCACTGACGAGCCGATCTCCAGCCCCAGGTCCCAGCACATGCCGATGAACCGTTCGAGCCGGCTCACGGTGTCGGCATCGGGCTCGGCCCGAAGCAACAGCAGCACGTCCACATCGGAGTACGGGAACAGCTCTCCGCGGCCGTAGCCGCCCACCGCCACCAGCGCTGCATCGGCAGGCATGTCGAGCCCGCGCCAGGCCTCGGCGAGCGCGGCATCCACGGCGCGGCGAAGACGCGTAACCAGCGTGCCGACGTGGGACGACAAGTCAAAGTCGGCAAACAGGGCCTGCTTGTCGGCTTTCAACTGGTCGCGAACGCGCGCGGCGAGCAGGAGTTCCGGCGTGGTGTCCATGGGCAGGGCAGGAAGGTTCGTGGGCACGGCTGGAAAAAGAAAGGCGCCTGTCAGGCGCCCCCCAACGATGTTGCGGCTCAGGCCGCGACCGATTCCGTAATGAATGCGGGCGGCGCCGGCGTGCCGGCGGAGACCGTCAGCACCTCGTAGCCGGTTTCGGTCACGAGCACGGTATGTTCCCACTGCGCGGACAGGCTGCGGTCGCGGGTCTTGACCGTCCACTGGTCAGGCATGGTGCGGATGTCGCGCTTGCCGGCGTTGATCATCGGCTCGACCGTGAAGATCATGCCTGCCTTGATCTCGGCGCCCGTACCCGCGCGGCCGTAGTGCAGGATCTGTGGATCTTCATGGAAGTTCTTGCCGATGCCGTGGCCGCAGTACTCGCGCACCACGCTGTAGCCGGCCGCTTCGGCATGCACCTGGATGGCGTGGCCGATGTCGCCGAGGCGCGCGCCATGGCGGACTTGCGCGATGCCCTTCCACATGCACTCGTAAGTCACCTGGGCCAGGCGCTTGGCGAGGATCGAGCCCTCGCCAACGATGAACATGCGGCTGGTGTCGCCGTAGTAGCCTTCCTTGGTGATGACGGTGATATCCAGGTTGATGGCATCGCCGGCCTTGAGCACGCGGTCACCAGGAATGCCGTGGCAGATCACGTCATTGACCGAAGTGCAGATCGCGCCGGGGAAAGGCGGGTAGCCCGGAGGCGCATAATTTAGCGGGGCCGGTACGGTGCCCTGTACGTCACGCATGTAGGCGTGGCACAGCCGGTCGAGTTCGCCGGTCGTCACACCAGGCTTCACGAACGGCGTGATGTAGTCGAGGACTTCCGAGGCAAGGCGGCAAGCCACGCGCATTTGGGCGACGTCTTCGGCGGTATTCAGGTGGATGCTCATGCTGCTTCGCCAGAATAAGTGATGGCGAGGCCACAGGCCGCGCCGGAATCGATAGGGTAATGTGGGATTATCGCACCATCGGCGCCTGATCGCAGCGATCCGCCGTGCAATCGGGGTCAGATGAAACGCGCTGCCCGGCCCACCCGTCGCCGGACAGCACACTTGATGTCCGCTTGAGTGCTGCGCCCATTTATTGCTAGAATAGCGGGCTGACTTGTTTGCGGTGCAGCATTTGCCGCGGCGGGTCAATATTCTGAACGAAATCGCTAGTCCGCCCATCCGGGGTGTTCCTTTTCAGGAATGTCGGGGCGGACTTCAGACCGAACCCTATTGGAGAATCACATGTCCGTTACCATGCGCGAAATGCTGGAAGCCGGTTGCCACTTCGGCCACCAGACCCGCTTCTGGAACCCGAAGATGGCCCCCTTCATCTTCGGCCATCGCAACAAGATCCACATCATCAACCTCGAAAAGACGTTGCCGATGTTCCAGGACGCACTGAAGTACGTGCGTCAGCTGGCAGCCAATCGCGGCACCATCATGTTCGTGGGTACCAAGCGCCAGTCGCGCGAAATCCTGGCTGAAGAAGCCGGCCGCGCAGGCATGCCCTACGTCGACGCCCGCTGGCTCGGTGGCATGCTGACCAACTTCAAGACGGTCAAGACCTCGATCAAGCGCCTGAAGGACATGGAAGCCGCCAAGGAAGCCGGCGCGCTGGACACCATGAGCAAGAAGGAAGCGCTGATGTTCGAGCGCGAGATGATCAAGCTGGAAAAGTCGATCGGCGGCATCAAGGAAATGGGCGGCATTCCTGACGCCATCTTCGTGGTGGACGTCGGCTACCACAAGATCGCCGTGACCGAAGCCAACAAGCTGGGCATCCCCGTAATCGGTGTGGTTGATACCAACCACTCGCCGGAAGGCATCGATTACGTGATCCCGGGCAACGACGACTCGTCCAAGGCTGTGGCCCTGTACGTGCGCGGCGTGGCTGACGCGATCCTGGAAGGCCGTGCGAACGCCGTGCAGGAAGTCGTTGAAGCCGCCCGCGGCGGTGACGATTTCGTCGAAGTGCAAGAAGGCTGATTGCCGGCCGCCGAGAGGACCCCGATCACGCGCATCGCCACGGAACGATCACAAGGCATCGGCCACCGGACCTGACAAAAGGTGCGGGGCGTTGCAGCGGAGCTGGCCAAAGCCGGCCTCGGCAAGTTGAAAGAAAAAAAGGGGGCACATCCGGCGCCCCCTTTTTTTGAATTTGCAGTATCCGAATGATTGTCATCCGCCGCAGGCAAGCTCTGCCGCGGGTGAAGCTGTACACCCCCGGCCGGTTGCGAGCCAGGAAACTGGCGCACCCGGCGCGAACCATTCAAGGAGTGACAAATGGCGGCAATTACCGCAAGCATGGTGGCAGAACTGCGCGCGAAGACCGACGCGCCGATGATGGAATGCAAGAAGGCCCTGACCGAGGCCGACGGCGATCTGAACAAGGCTGAAGAGCTGCTGCGCGTCAAGCTGGGCAATAAGGCCAGCAAGGCTGCATCGCGCGTGACCGCTGAGGGCGTGGTCGCTTCGTTCATCGACGGCACCACCGGTGTCCTGGTCGAATTGAACTGCGAGACCGATTTCGTCTCCAAGAACGACGACTTCCTGGCGTTCTCGGCCAAGGTCGCCGAACTGATCGCCAAGCAGAACCCGGCCGACGTGGCTGCGCTGTCGGCGCTGGAACTCGACGGCGTGAGTGTTGAAGCCACCCGTACCGCCCTGATCGGCAAGATCGGCGAGAACCTGACGATCCGCCGCT
Organism: Cupriavidus pinatubonensis; assembly: GCF_019602855.1. Lineage (GTDB taxonomy): Bacteria > Pseudomonadota > Gammaproteobacteria > Burkholderiales > Burkholderiaceae > Cupriavidus > Cupriavidus pinatubonensis. Next base: position 2,094,144 of record NZ_CP080767.1, on the reverse strand, counting down.
TCGTGCGCTATGCCAACGGTGGCAAGCTGGTTTCGTACCTGCACGGCACCCGTATCGGCGTGATGGTCGAGTTCGACGGCGACGAAGCCGCCGCCAAGGACGTCGCCATGCACGTGGCCGCCATGAAGCCGGTGTCGCTGTCGGCTGAGCAGGTTCCCGCGGACCTGATCGCCAAGGAGCGCAGCATCGCCGAGCAAAAGGCTGCCGAGTCGGGCAAGCCGGCTGAAATCGCCGCCAAGATGGTGGAAGGTTCGGTCCAGAAGTACCTGAAGGAAGTGTCGCTGTTCAACCAGCCGTTCGTGAAGAACGACAAGCAGACCGTCGAGCAGATGCTCAAGGCTGCCAACACGACCGTGAAGGGCTTCACGCTGTATGTCGTGGGCGAAGGCATCGAGAAGAAGCAGGACGACTTCGCTGCCGAAGTGGCCGCGCAGGTGGCCGCTGCCCAGAAGGGCTGATGTCCGGGGCGGCCGGTGCCTCCCGTCAGGGTTGGCACGCCGCCTATAATGCCGAAGGGGCGCCGCAAGGTGCCCCTCTGTGTAAGTGGGACCGAAGCAGCAACACGCAGCCCCGGCTGCGTGCGCTGCACCAGCCAGTTTCCGGCGCCATCCGCCTGCCGCGGGTGCCGCCGAAAACCGGTTATCTCCGGCATCCGCGCGGCCTTACCGCATGGGTGTATCAAAACAATACGTCTCAAATCGAGCAGCTTGCTCCTGTCCGAGGGTGAATATGCCAGCCTACAAGCGCGTCCTACTGAAACTCTCCGGTGAAGCCCTCATGGGCGATGATGCTTTCGGCATCAACCGCGCCACCATCGAAGGGATGGTCAACGACATTGCCGAGATCGTGAAGCTCGGCGTCCAGGTGGCGGTGGTCATCGGCGGCGGCAATATCTTCCGCGGCGTCGCGGGCGGTGCTGCCGGCATGGACCGCGCCACGGCCGACTACATGGGCATGCTGGCCACCATGATGAACGCGCTGGCCCTGCAAGACGCCATGCGCCACGCCAATATCGAGGGCCGTGTCCAGTCCGCGCTGCGCATGGACCAGGTGGTCGAGCCCTATATCCGCCCGCGCGCGATTCGCCAGCTTGAAGAGGGCAAGGTGGTGATCTTTGCCGCCGGTACCGGCAACCCGTTCTTCACTACCGACACCGCTGCGGCACTGCGTGGCGCGGAGATCGGCGCCGAGATCGTGCTCAAGGCGACCAAGGTCGATGGCGTGTACACGGCCGACCCGAAGAAGGATCCGAGCGCCACGCGCTACACCACGATTACGTTCGACGAGGCCATCTCGCGCAATCTGCAGGTCATGGACGCCACGGCGTTCGCGCTGTGCCGCGACCAGAAGCTGCCGATCAAGGTGTTCTCGATCGTGAAGCCGGGCGCGCTCAAGCGCGTGGTGCTGGGCGAGGACGAAGGTACGCTGGTCCACGTCTGAGGACGGGTGCCGGCCGCGGAATCTGTTGCGCGGGCCGGCAAAGAGTAGAATGATTCATTTTCGATCCCGGTATTTCGGGATCCTGGTAGCTGATTTCCGGAGGTAATCATGAGCGTCGCCGAAACCAAGAAGAGCGTCGAGCAGAAGATGCAGAAGTCGATCGAGGCCTTCAAGGCCGATCTGGCTAAAGTCCGCACCGGCCGTGCCCACGTCGGCCTGCTCGACCACGTACAGGTGGACTACTACGGTTCGATGGTGCCGATCAGCCAGGTGGCCAATATCGGCCTTGGCGATGCCCGCACCATTACCGTGCAGCCGTGGGAAAAGAAGATGGTCGGCGCGGTCGAGAAGGCAATTCGCGACTGCGACCTCGGCCTGAACCCGGCGACGATGGGCGAAGTCATCCGCGTGCCGATGCCGCCGCTGACGGAAGAGCGCCGCAAGGAGCTGACCAAGGTCGTCAAGGGCGAAGCCGAAGGCGCCAAGATCGCTGTGCGCAACCTGCGCCGCGACGCCAACGAGCAGTTCAAGAAGCTGGTCAAGGACAAGGCGATCTCCGAGGACGACGAGCGCCGCGGCCAGGACGACGTGCAGAAGCTGACCGACAAGTATGTGGCGGAAATCGACAAGATGGTCGCCGAGAAAGAGAAGGAGATCATGACGGTCTGACGGTTTCCCGGCGCTATGCCGCCGGGACCTTCAGTGTCGTCTGCCATCATGCAGCACATCAGTTCTACGCTCGCCGTCCCCGACAGTACCTATGTGCCCCGCCACGTTGCCATCATCATGGATGGCAACGGCCGCTGGGCGACGCAGCGCCATCTGCCACGCGTGGCCGGTCACAGCCGCGGGCTGGATGCCGTTCGGGCGGTGGTCGAGGCCAGCGCCGCGCGCGGCGTGCAGTTCCTGACGCTGTTCGCGTTCAGCTCCGAGAACTGGCGTCGTCCTGCCGACGAGGTATCGTTCCTGATGCGCCTGTTCATGACTGCCTTGCGCCGCGAGGTGGTCAAGATGCATGCGAACAGCATCCGCTTGCGCGTGGTGGGAGATCTGAGCAGGTTCAGTCCCCGCATCCAGCAGCTGATCAAGGATGCCGAGGCGCGCACCGCCGGCAACACCGGCATGACGGTGACCATTGCCGCCAACTACGGCGGCCGATGGGACCTGCTGCAGGCCATGCGCAAGATGCTGGCCCGCTCGCCGATGCTCGATCCCGAATCGATCGACGAATCGGTGCTGGCGCCGCACCTGGCGATGTCCTACGCGCCGGAGCCAGACCTGTTCATCCGCACCGGCGGCGAACAGCGCATCAGCAATTTCCTGTTGTGGCAGCTCGCCTATTCCGAGCTGTACTTCACCGATGTCTTCTGGCCGGACTTCGACGCGGCCGAGCTGGACAAGGCCTTTGCCTCGTACCGCCAGCGCGAACGCCGCTTTGGCCGCACCAGCGCGCAGCTGGTGGCGCCGGGGCTGTCCGGCACTGCCTGAGCGGCAGGTCATTCAACTTTCCACGGGACTAGCAGCGCATGCTTCTCACCCGCGTCATCACCGCCCTGTGCCTGTTGCTGCTGATCCTGCCGATCCTGTTCCTGGCACCGCCCTCGGCGCTGGCCGGGCTGGTCGCCGTGATCGTGCTGCTTGGCGGCTGGGAGTTCGGGCGGCTCATCGGGCTGCGCGGCGCCTGGCCGTACGTGTACGCCGTGGCCTGCCTGCTCGCCTTGATTGGCTGGCATGACCTGCCGGACCGCCATGGCCTGACCAGGCTGCTGGAGGCCGCCGTGGTCTGCTGGGGCGTGGCGCTTGTACTGCTCGCGCGCGGCGTGCGGACTGCGACGCCGGGTTTCACGGTGCTGGGCGCCATCCTCGGCCTCATCATGCTTCCCGCATTCGGGCACGCCATCATGATCCTGCGCAGCGCCGGCATTGGCGTATTGCTGACAGCGGCCGTGCTGGTGTGGGCGGCGGATATCGGCGCCTATTTTGTCGGCAAGGCCATCGGGCGGCGCAAGCTCGCCCCTTCCATCAGCCCAGGCAAGTCGTGGGAGGGCGCGATCGGCGGCTGGCTGCTCGCCATGCTGATCGGCCTGGGTCTGGCCGCCACCCATGCCTTTGCTCCGACCTGGTTCTCCGTGATGGCCGACCGCGGTGGCCTTGCGCTCGTCGCCCTCTTGACCACGCTGCTGGTTGCGGCGAGCATCGTCGGTGACCTGTTCGAGTCGCTGCTCAAGCGGCAGGTCGGCATGAAGGACAGCAGCCGGCTGTTGCCTGGCCACGGCGGCGTGCTGGACCGCATTGACGCGCTGGTGCCGGTGTTCCCGCTGGCCGCGCTGATGGTGACCTATTTCTGAAGCTGCTCTGTTCTGATATGCATCGAATTACCATCCTGGGCGCTACTGGCTCGATCGGCGAAAGCACGCTCGACGTCGTACGGCGCCACGCCGACCGGTATGCGGTGCATGCCCTCACCGCACATCGGCAGGTGCAGAAGCTCGCGGCGAGTTGCATCGAGTTTCGCCCCGCCCGCGCTGTGGTGGGGACGTCGGAAGCCGCAGCCGAACTGGAAGCGCTGCTGCGCATGGCCGGTGTCAAGACCGAAGTCAGCCACGGCGAAGCCGCGCTGGAATCGGTGGCCAGCGACGCGCAGACCGATTCGGTCATGGCTGCGATCGTCGGTGCAGCGGGGCTGCGTCCGACGCTGGCAGCGGCGCGCGCCGGCAAGCGCGTGCTGCTGGCCAACAAAGAAGCGCTGGTCATGTCCGGGCGCATCTTCATGGATGCGGTCCGCGAACACGGCGCCACGCTGCTGCCGATCGACAGCGAACACAATGCCATCTTCCAGTGCCTGCCGGCGAACGATCAGCGTTATCGGGCAGGCGTTGCCAAGGTCGTGTTGACCGCTTCGGGCGGCCCATTCCGTACGCGCGATCCGGCGACGCTCCACGACATTACCCCGGACCAGGCCTGCGCCCATCCGAACTGGGTGATGGGTCGCAAGATCTCGGTGGACTCGGCGACCATGATGAACAAGGGCCTGGAAGTCATCGAGGCCCATTGGCTGTTCGGGGCGCCGGCCGAGCACATCGAAGTGCTGATTCATCCGCAAAGCATCGTGCATTCGATGGTTGCCTACCGCGACGGATCGGTGCTTGCCCAACTCGGCAATCCCGACATGCGCACTCCGATCGCCTATGGGCTGGCTTATCCGGAGCGGATCGATGCAGGGGTTTCTCCGCTTGACCTGACGCTGGCCGGAGCCCTGAATTTCGAGAAACCGGATCTGGTGCGATTTCCTTGCCTGGCGCTTGCCTTCGACGCGCTTCGTGCCGGCGGTGTGGCGCCGGCCGTACTCAATGCCGCCAATGAGGTGGCTGTCGAAGCATTCCTGCAGGGCGGCATCCGCTTCACCGACATCGCCAGGATCGTCGGCAACGTGCTGGAAAAAGCACCCCATGGTGCGGCTGACTCGCTCGAATGCGTGCTCGAGGCCGACCAGTTGGCGCGACAGTCCGCGCGTGCATGTCTGCAGGACGTGACAACAAGCGCCGTCCGCTGACGGCGGGGCCGGTGGCATCTGCGACAATGGTATTGCCGCCGCGACCGGCGCCTATGCCATCGCGACCTGCCCCCCGGCCCTGCCAACTTTCCTGACGACCTGCCATGCAAACCGTAATCGCTTTTGTCGTCGCCCTCTGTGTGCTGATCTTCGTCCACGAGATGGGCCACTACCTTGCTGCGCGCGCTTGCGGAGTCAAGGTGCTGCGGTTTTCGATCGGCTTCGGCCGGCCGCTGCTTCGCTGGATCTCCAAGGGGCGGGACCGCACCGAATGGACCGTCGCGGCCATTCCGCTTGGCGGCTACGTCAAGATGCTCGATGAGCGTGAACGTGACCCGCAGCACGACGCGCCGATCGACCCGGCGGAACTGCCGCGCGCGTTCAACCGGCAGCCCGTCGGGAAGCGCTTCATCATTGTCGCCGCCGGACCGCTAGCCAACTTTGCGCTGGCGATCGTGCTGTATTTCGGCCTTTTTACAGGCGGCATGCGCGAGCCCGCGCCGATCCTGGCAACGCCCGCAGCCGGCACCATGGCCGCCGAGGCTGGTGTGCGTGAGGGCGACCGGGTGCTGTCATTGCAGGCCAACGGCAGGGAAGAGGCCGTGCGCTCCTGGAACGAACTGCGTATGGCGGTATTTGCCGAAGGGTTCGGCGATGCCCGCGCGGTGCTGCGTGTACGCGGATCCGATGGCAGCGAGCGCGACCTGACACTGGCACGTCTGCCCAGCACCGGCAGCAATCCGGAACAGGATCCATTGGCCACGCTAGGCCTGTCGCTCAAGGGCGGCCCCGTGACGATCACCGAGGTCATGGCGGGTTCGGCCGCGGAGCGAGCCGGCCTGAAGGCCGGCGACCGGGTGGTGGCTTGGCAGGGCAAGCCGCTGACGCAGGCCTCGGAACTGATCAAGGCGGTGCGGGCGCAGCCGGGCCAGCGCGTGGCGCTCGGCATCGAACGCAATGGCCAACGGCTGGATATTCCCGTCACGCTTGATACTGCACCGCCTCGGGACGGCGAGGCGTCTGGGGCGGCGCCGGCCGGCAAGCTGGGTGCGGCGCTTACCCAGGCGGTGGAGATGGAGACCGTCCGCTACGCCCCGGTTCAGGCTCTGGACCGTGCCGTCGGGCAGGTCTGGAACACCAGCGCGCTGTCGCTAAAGCTGCTCGGCAAGATGCTGATCGGCCAGGCTTCGCTGCAGAACCTGAGCGGCCCGCTGACCGTGGCGGACTACGCCGGACGTGCCGCCCACCTCGGGCTGCAGGCCTTCGTCAGCTTCCTGGCGCTGGTCAGCGTCAGCCTCGGCGTGCTGAATTTGTTACCTATTCCGGTTCTGGACGGGGGGCATTTGCTGTATTATTGCGTGGAATTTTTGACTGGCAGGGCCGTCCCAGACCACTGGCAGGCAATGCTGCAGAAGGTAGGCATCGCCTGCATCTTGCTCCTGACTTCGCTCGCTTTGTTCAATGACGTCAGCCGGATGTTCCTGGCCAATGGCTAGGAGCAGTACTGGCAAACAGGGCGATCGTGTTGCCGACACCGTCGCCCGGGATGCTATTGACAGGCGCAGTCCCACGAAGCATCGGAGCGCAATCCTGGATGGAATCAAAGAGGGGATCAAGATTGATCAGACATAAGCGCGTCTCGCTGGGCTTGCTCGCGAGTGCCGTTATTGCAGCCTGGAGCCCGGCGGGCTGGGCCGCCGATCCGTTTGTCGTCAAGGACATCCGTGTTGAGGGCCTGCAACGCGTGGAACCTGGTACGGTCTTCGGCTACCTTCCGGTCCGCGTCGGCGAAACGTTCACCGACGACAAGGGCGCCGACGCCATCCGCGCGCTGTATAACACCGGTTTCTTCAAGGACGTGCAGATCCGCGCCGAAGAGGGTGTGCTGGTCGTGCAGGTCGAAGAACGTCCCGCCATTTCGCAGCTTGAGTTCGTCGGCATCAAGGAATTCGACAAGGACACGCTGCGCCGCTCGCTGCGTGCCGTGGGCGTTGCTGAAGCGCGTTACTACGACAAGGCCCTGATCGACAAGGCCGAGCAGGAACTCAAGCGCCAGTACGTGGCCCGCGGCTACTACGCGGCCGACGTGCAGACCACGGTGACGCCGGTGGACCGCAACCGCGTGTCGGTGGTGTTCAACGTGGAAGAAGGCCCGGTCGCCAAGATCAAGCAGATCAATATCGTCGGCAACAAGGCTTTCAAGGAAAGCACGCTGCGCGACGAGATGCAGTTGTCGACGCCGAACTGGCTGTCCTGGTACACCAAGAACGACCTCTATTCCAAGCAGAAGCTCACGGCTGACCTGGAAGCACTGCGTTCGTACTACCTGAACCGCGGCTACCTGGAATTCGCCATCGAGTCGACGCAGGTGTCGATCACGCCGGACAAGAAGGACATCTACCTGACGCTGAACATCAAGGAAGGCGAACAGTACAAGGTGTCCGATATCCGTCTCGCCGGCGAACTGCTGGGCAAGCAGGAGGAAATGGAAAAGCTGCTGCAGCTGAAGAAGGGCGACATTTTCTCGTCCGAGAAGCTGACGGCAAGCACCAAGTCCATTACCGACCTGCTCGGCACCTATGGCTATGCGTTCACCACGATCAACCCGCAGCCGCAGATCGACCAGGAAAAGCGTGAAGTCGCGCTGACGCTGATGGTCGACCCGGGCCGCCGCGTGTATGTGCGCCGCGTCAACGTGGTCGGCAACAGCAAGACCCGCGACGAAGTGGTGCGCCGTGAAATGCGGCAGATGGAAAGCTCCTGGTTCGACAGCGAGAAGCTGACGCAGTCGCAGGCGCGTATCAACCGCACGGGCTACTTCACCGACACCAACATCACCACTGAAGACGTGCCGGGCGCGCCCGACCAGGTCGATGTGAACGTCAACGTGACCGAGAAGCCGACCGGCCAGATCAGCCTCGGCGTGGGCTTCTCGTCCACGGACAAGCTGGTGCTGCAGGCTGGCCTGCGCCAGGACAACGTGTTCGGTTCCGGTACCAGTCTCGGTCTGGACGTGAACACCGCCAAGTCGTTCCGTACCATCGCGCTGACGCAGTACGACCCGTATTTCACGGTGGACGGCATCAGCCGCTCGACTGACGTCTACTACCGTACGTCCCGCCCGCTGTACTACACGGGCGACCAGGACTACAAGATCGAAACGGCCGGCGGCGGCTTCAAGTTCGGTGTGCCGTTCTCGGAAGTCGATACCGTTTTCTTCGGCATCGGCTACGAATGGACCCGTATCTCGGTGTCGCCGAACACGCCGAGCCAGTACGTGAAGTTCCTGCACGACATCGGCAAGATGCCGGCAGGCCAGACGACCGGCACGGCTTCGCCGATCAACAACTTTCCGTTCACGATCGGCTGGGCGCGTGACCGCCGTGACTCGGCGCTCGTGCCGACCAAGGGCCCCTACACGCAGGCCAACCTGGAAGTCGGCATCCCGGGCGGCGACGTGCAGTACTACCGTGCCAGCGTTCAGCAGCAGTACTTCTATCCGATTTCGAAGGCCTTCACGCTGGCCCTTAACGGTGAAGTCGCCTACGGCCATGGCTACGGCAACACGCCGTTCCCGGTGTACAAGTACTTCTATGCCGGTGGTATCGGCTCGGTGCGCGGCTACCAGACCAGCACGCTGGGTCCGAAGGACCAGAACGGCAACCCTGTCGGTGGCGCGTCCAAGATGATCGGTAACGTCGAATTCATCTTCCCGCTGCCGGGTTCGGGTGTGGATCGTACGCTGCGTCTCTTCACGTTCTTCGACTTCGGTAACGTGTATCAGGAAGGTGCACCGCTGTCGTTCAGCGAGCTGAAGTATTCCACCGGTTTCGGTATGTCGTGGTTGTCGCCGATCGGTCCGCTGAAGATCAGCATGGGCTTCCCGCTGAAGAAGGACAATACCGACAAGGTTCAGCGCTTCCAGTTCCAGATCGGCACTGCGTTCTGATTCTGTAAAAGGATCTGTTTCATGAATACAAAATCCAAACTGGTCAAATCCCTGAGCGCCGCCGCTGTGGCAGCTGCAGCGCTGTGTGCCGCGGCTCCGGCAATGGCTCAGGAAGCCCGCATTGCCGCCGTGAATTCCGAGCGGATCCTGCGCGATTCGCAGCCAGCGAAGGCGGCTCAGGTCAAGCTCGAGCAGGAATTCTCCAAGCGCGACCGCGAACTGCAGGACATGGCCCAGAAGATCAAGGGCATGGCCGACAAGCTGGACAAGGATACAGCCGTGCTGGCCGATTCGGACCGTCAGCGTCGCCAGCGCGAAGTCGCCGACCTGGACCGCGAATTCCAGCGCAAGCAACGTGAATTCCGTGAAGACCTGAACCAGCGCCGCAATGAGGAACTGGCGCAGGTGCTCGAACGCGCCAACCGAGTGATCCGCTCGCTGGCCGAGCAGCGCAAGTACGATCTGATCGTGCAGGAAGCGGTGTACGTGAACCCGCGCATCGACATCACGGACGATGTGATGAAGGCGCTGAACGCTGGCGGCAAGTAAGCCGCTGGCCGTTCTTTTTTCAGGAAGTACCGCCATGCAGACACCCACACTGGGGCAGCTCGCCACCGAAAACGGCGCGCAGGTTGTGGGTGATCCCGACCTCGCGATCATCGGCCTGGCTCCGCTGGATCAGGCCGGTTCCGGCGAACTCTCGTTCCTCTCCAATCCGCTGTACCTTGCCCAGGCGTTGTCGTCCGCGGCTGGCGCGGTGATCGTGTCCGCGGCGGACCTGGAGCGCATCCGCGCCGAAGGGCAGGCCGACGGGCGCAACTGGCTTGTGGCGCGCAATCCGTATGTGTGCTTCGCGCGGATTGCGCAGCGCTTCGACAAGGCCAACCAGGACGCGCGTACGGGTATCGATCCGCGCGCCAGCGTTGCTGCGGATGTCACGGTTCCCGCTTCGTGCTTTATCGGCCCGAACGTGGTGATCGAGTCCGGTGCGCGTATCGGCGAGCGCGTGCGCATCGTCGCGAACAGCTTCGTCGGCGCGCATGCCGAGATCGGCGACGACTCGCTGCTGTACGCCAATGTGTCGGTCTACCACCATTGTGTGGTCGGCGCGCGCGCGATCCTGCACAGCGGGGTCGTGATCGGTGCGGACGGGTTCGGCTTTGCGCCCGACATCGGTCCCACCGGCGTTGAATACGTGAAGATTCCGCAGACCGGCCGCGCCGTGCTCGGCAACGATGTCGAAGTGGGCGCCAATACCGCCATCGACCGTGGCGCGATGGCCGACACCGTGATCGAAGACGGCTGCAAGATCGACAACCAGGTCCAGATCGCGCACAACGTGCGCGTCGGCGCGCATACCGTGATTGCCGGCTGCGCCGCAGTCTCGGGCAGTACGCATATCGGCCGGTTCTGCGTGATCGGCGGTGCCGCGAATTTCTCGGGGCACCTGAAGATTGCCGACCGCACCACGGTGTCCGGCGGGACTTCGATCACCAAATCCATTACAAAGCCCGGTGGCCACTTCACCAGCGTGTTTCCGTTCCTGCCACACGGCGAATGGGAGCGCAATGCCGCGATCGTGCGTGGCCTGACCAAGCTGCGTGAACGCGTCATGCAACTGGAGCGCCGCCTGCGCGGCCAGTCCGCCGGGACCCAAACCTCACAAGACTAAGAGAAACATCATGACCGCCGCCGAGATCGACATCCGCCAGATTCTGAAACTGCTGCCGCATCGCTATCCGATGCTGCTGGTGGACCGTGTGCTCGAATTCGAACCGCAGAAGCGAATCAAGACGCTGAAGAACGTCACGATCAACGAGCCGTTCTTCCAGGGACATTTTCCCGGCCAGCCGGTGATGCCTGGCGTGATGATCCTGGAAGCGCTGGCCCAGTCCGCCGGCCTGCTGACCTTCGGCGCCGACATGGAGCGCAAGGAAGGCGCGCTGTATTACTTCGTCGGCATCGACGGCGCGCGCTTCAAGCAGGTCGTCTATCCGGGGGACCAACTGCACATGAACGTGACCGTGGAGCGCTATATCCGCGGCATCTGGAAGTTCAAGGCGTTTGCCACAGTGGACGAGAAGGTCGCGTGTGAAGCGGAACTGATGTGCACTGTCAAGCAGGCTGACGCCTGAGTCCCGCGCCCGCGGCGCGCCGCGGGCAAGGCGGCGGTAGGCCCTGAAAGGCCACCACATGCCGCCATTCCTGGGCCGGGCGGCCCAGCCCCCAGGCCCCCAGACACCAGACCAACAGGACAGGACGTATGACGCAAATCCATCCCACCGCACTGGTCGATCCGAAAGCAGAACTTGCGGCTGACGTGACCGTCGGCCCGTTTTCCATTGTCGGCCCGAACGTGCGGATCGGCAGCGGCACGAATATCGGCGCACATTCCACGGTGGAAGGACACACCACCATCGGCCAGGGCAACAACATCGGCCCTTACGCTTCCGTGGGTGGCGTGCCGCAGGACATGAAGTACCGTAACGAGCCGACGCGGCTCGACATCGGCGATCGCAATACCATCCGCGAGTTCACCACGATCCATACGGGAACGGTGCAGGATCGTGGCGTGACCACGATCGGCAGCGACAACTGGATCATGGCGTACGTGCACATCGCGCACGACTGCACGGTGGGCAACCACACGGTGTTCTCGAGCAATGCGCAGATCGCCGGCCACGTGGAAGTGGGCGACTGGGCCATCCTCGGCGGCATGAGCGGCGTGCACCAGTTCGTGCGCATCGGCGCGCATGCGATGCTGGGCGGTGCGTCGGCCCTGGTGCAGGACGTGCCCCCGTTCGTGATCGCCGCGAGCGACAAGAACGGCAACAAGGCCACACCGCACGGCATCAACGTCGAAGGCTTGCGTCGCCGTGGCTTCGACGCGGGTCAGATTGCCGGCCTGCGCCAAGCCTACAAGCTGCTGTACAAGTCGGATCTCAGTTTCGACGAGGCGCGCAACGAGATCGCTGCGCTGCTGGCCCAGGCCGATGCAAGCGCGGCAGAACCGCTGCGCGCGTTCCTCGACTTCATCGCCGCCACCCAGCGCGGCATCGTGCGCTGAGACTGGCCCGGACATGGTCGACGCTGCGATTCGGGGCACATTGCCTGCCGGTACCGGGACCAACGCCAGCCAGCGTGGCACGATTGCCATGGTCGCCGGCGAAGCTTCAGGCGACCTGCTGGCATCGCTGATGCTGGGCGGGCTCAAGGCCCGCCTCGGCGATACGGTCAGCTATGCCGGCATTGGCGGCAAGCGCATGATGACCGAGGGTTTTGTATCGCACTGGCCGATGGAGACGCTGTCGGTCAATGGCTACGTCGAGGTGCTTGGCTCGCTGCGCGAGATTCTGGCCACGCGCCGTGCCATCCGTGATTCGCTGCTCGCGAATCCGCCGCTGTGCTTCATCGGCGTGGATGCGCCGGACTTCAATTTTGGTCTGGAGGTGCCGCTGCGGCGCGCCGGAATTCCGGTGGTCCATTTCGTCAGCCCGTCGATCTGGGCCTGGCGGGGAGGTCGGATCCGCACCATTGCGCGTGCGGTCGACCACATCCTCTGCCTGTTCCCGTTTGAGCCCGAGATCTACGCCAAGGCTGGCATTCCGGCGACCTATGTGGGCCACCCGCTGGCCGACGTGATTCCGATGGTGCCCGATGTCGCAGGCGCGCGTGCGGCATTGGACCTGCCCGCTGGCTGTCGCGTGGTTGCCGTATTGCCGGGCAGTCGGCAGTCCGAAGTGCGGAACCTCGGTGCGACATTCTTCGCTGCCATGGCGCGGATGCACCACATGGACCCGAACCTGGCGTTCGTGCTGCCTGCGGCGAGCGCCCCGTTGCGCGCCATCGTTGAGGAGTTGCATCAGCAGTACCCCGAGCTTCGCTTGACGATCGTCGACGGTAACTCGCATCAGGCGATGGAAGCGGCCGACGTGGTGCTGCTGGCCAGTGGCACCGCGACGCTCGAAGCGGCGTTGTACAAGAAGCCGATGGTGATCTCCTACAAGGTGCCCTGGCTTACTGCGCAGATCATGAAGCGGCAGGGTTACCTGCCGTATGTGGGCTTGCCGAACATCCTGTCGGGGCGCTTTGTGGTGCCCGAACTGCTGCAGGACGATGCTACGCCGGAAGCGCTCGCGCGCGAGACGCTGCTGCAGCTCAATGACCAGGGCAATATCGCCTTCCTGTACGAACACTTCACGCGCATGCACGAAACGCTCAAGTGCAATACGGCGCAGCTCGCCGCGGATGTGGTCGTCGACCTGATGCGCTCGCGGGGGCTGGTCTGATGGCGCGCGGCAAACTTTCGTCGGCGCAAATGGGGCTTGACCTTGCGCCGCTGGCAGCAAGCGTCCGATTCCTGTGCGGCGTGGACGAGGCTGGCCGCGGGCCGTTGGCCGGCCCGGTGTATGCCGCCGCCGTGGTGTTCGACCCAGCGAAGCCAATGCTCCGTGGGCTGGCGGATTCCAAGGTCCTCACCGCCAACAAGCGTGAAGCGCTTTACGACAAGATATGCGAGCGCGCGCTCGGCTGGCATATCGCCTTCGCCACGGTCGAGGAAATCGATACGCTGAACATCCTCCATGCCTCGATGCTTGCGATGCAACGCGCGGTGCAGGGGCTGGCGGAGAAGGGCGTCACGCCGGATCTGGTCCAGGTGGATGGCAACCGCTGCCCGCAGGTGCCGTTTCCGGTCGAGGCGATCATTAAAGGCGATTCGCTGGTCAAGGCGATCTCGGCGGCGTCCATCCTGGCCAAGGTGGCGCGCGACCGTGAGCTGCTGACGCTGCACGAGGTCTATCCGCAGTATGGCTTCGACGCACATTCCGGCTATCCGACACCGCAGCATCTTGCCGCACTGGCGCAATTCGGCGCCACGCCGCACCACCGGCGCTCGTTTGCGCCCGTGCGCGAGGCCATTGCCCGAGGCCTGGTGGCCTTCTGAGCCGGGCGAACCGAGATCCACTCCTGTGAAGCACGTCACATCGCGCGACAACGCGCTGTTCAAACATCTTAAGGCTCTGGCCACGTCGACACACCAGCGCCGCAAGGCAGGGCAGTCGCTGCTCGATGGCGTGCATCTTGCCCAGGCCTATGTCGCGGCGCTCGGTCAGCCGGTGAGTTGCGTGGTGTCGGAGCGGCACTACGATCATGCCGAGGTGGCACCGCTGCTGGCAGCGGTCGACAGCCAGCGGGTCGTGGTCCTGGCCGATGTTTTGTTCACGCAGGTCAGCGGCGTGGTCAACGGCATCGATCTGATGCTCGTGATCGAGACGCCGTCTGGGCACTTGCCGGCACGCATAGAAGAAGACTGCATTATCCTCGATGGGCTGCAGGATGCAGGGAATGTCGGATCCATCCTGCGCAGCGCCGCAGCAGCCGGCATCCGCCACGCATTCCTCGGTACCGGTTGCGCGTTCGCGTGGTCGGTCAAGACCCTGCGCGCAGGCATGGGCGCCAACTTCCACCTGAATATTGTCGAGCACTGCACGATCGACATGCTCGCGCCGCGGCTTGCGGTGCCGTTGCTGGCGACGTCGTCGCATGCGGATGCCGCAGTGTTCGACACCGACCTGCGAGGCCCCGTGGCCTGGATCGTCGGAAACGAAGGCGCCGGCGTCAGTGACGCATGGATGGAGCACGTTGCGCGCACCGTCGGCATTCCTCAGCCGGGCGGCCTGGAGTCGCTGAATGTGGGCGCCGCCACCGCGATCTGCCTGTTCGAGGCAGTGCGGCAGCGCCGCGGCACCCAGTAACGGCAGTACGGCTCAGTAGTTGTCGCGGTCGACCTTGATTTCCTGAAGGATCGTCGTCGCGATTTCCTCGATGGACTTATGCGTCGAGGACAGCCACTTGATGCCTTCCCGTCGCATCATGGCCTCGGCCTCGTTGACCTCGTAGCGGCAGTTCTCGATCGCGGCGTATTTGCTGCCCGGGCGGCGCTCGTTGCGGATTTCCGTGAGGCGCTGCGGGTCGATCGACAGGCCAAAAATCTTCGGCTTGTAGTCGTAGAGCGCCTTTGGCAGCTTGCCGCGCTCGAAATCATCGGGGATCAGCGGATAGTTCGCCGCTTTCAGGCCGTACTGCATGGCCAGGTAGAGGCTGGTCGGCGTCTTGCCGCTGCGCGAGACGCCAACGAGGATCACATCGGCTTCCTGGAGGTTCTTGTGTGACTGGCCGTCATCATGCGCGAGCGAGAAATTGATGGCCTCGATGCGGTTCTTGTACGCCTCGGTGTCCGCGTTCTGGTGGAAGCGGCCGATCGCATGCGTCGACTTGAGCCCAAGTTCCTTTTCCAGCGGTTCGATGAAGGTCTGGAACATATCCAGGATCATCGCCTTGGCGCGGCGCAGTGCCTTGTTCGCTTCCTGGTTGACGAGCGTGGTGAAGACGATGGGAGGCACGCCTTCGGTGTGGAAAGCCTCATTGATCTTCCCGACGGCGATATGTGCCTTTTCAGGCGTATCGACGAACGGCATGCGTACCTTGCGGAAGCGCATTTCGAACTGCGCAAGGATCGAATGGCTGAAGGTTTCGGCGGTAATGCCGGTACCGTCCGAGACGATAAAAACCGTGCGGGTGGCGGGGCGATCGCCCGCAATGGGCTGGAGAGGCTGGGGCGTTGCACCGGCAGGGGCCGGCTGGGCGCCGTCCGGCGCGACAGGCTCAGACATGGGCTGGCAGAAGAATAAATAGATTCAACGTTCCGCAGAAAAGTGCGGCGCAGCACGGTAGAATAGCGGCGATCTTTTCGCTAAGCAATTCTGCAGGGCCTTTGCCTGGGCGGCCTTCCTGCCTGGAATTGTCGACAATGTGCGCTGCGAGACGAGAGCCACAAAACGAAATTCCCCTCAGCACTGCGGGGTTGTTTAGCCAAGCGATCGGTCCGGGGACAGAACAACAAGAACATACCGGATACCCGCGTCAGTTTTCTTACTTTGTTTTGAGGCTTTCATGACTAACCAGGCAAATAACGGCGCCTACGTGCAGCCGTTCGAGCAGTTGCGCATGCAGGATGTGGAAACGGTCGGCGGCAAGAATTCGTCGCTGGGCGAGATGATCTCGCAGCTGGCCGAGGCCGGCGTCCGTGTTCCCGGTGGTTTTGCCACCACCGCGCTGGCATTCCGCGACTTCCTCGCTCACAACGACCTGACCGCCCGTATTTCGGATCGCCTGAAGGCCCTGGACGTCGATGACGTCAAGGCCCTGGCCGAAGCCGGTGCAGAGATCCGCCGCTGGGTCGTGGAGGCACCGTTCCAGCCGCGCCTGGAACAGGAAGTCCGTGAGTTCTATGCACGCGCCGCCGAGCGCGAAGGCGCCGAGGCATCGTTCGCCGTGCGTTCGTCCGCGACCGCGGAAGACCTGCCCGATGCATCGTTCGCCGGCCAGCAGGAGTCGTACCTGAACGTCAGCGGCATCGACGACGTGCTGGACAAGATCAAGCATGTGTTCGCGTCGCTGTACAACGACCGTGCCATTTCCTACCGCGTGCACAAGGGCTTTGCCCACGACGTGGTCGCTCTGTCGGCCGGCGTGCAGCGCATGGTCCGTTCGGACCTGGCCGCTTCGGGCGTGATGTTCACGATCGACACCGAGTCGGGCTTCCCGGACGTGGTCTTCATCACCTCCAGCTATGGCCTGGGCGAAACGGTGGTGCAGGGCGCCGTTAACCCGGACGAGTTCTACGTCTTCAAGCCGACGCTGCAAGCCGGCAAGTACCCGATCATCCGCCGCTCGATCGGCTCCAAGCTGATCAAGATGGAGTTCACCAAGCCGGGCGAAGCTGGCCGCGTGAAGACCGTCGATGTCCCGGCCGAACTGCGCAACCGCTACTCGATCACTGACGCTGACGTGGCGGAACTGGCCAAGTACGCCATGATCATCGAGAAGCACTACGGTCGCCCGATGGACATCGAGTGGGGCAAGGACGGCAAGGACGGCAAGATCTACATCCTGCAGGCTCGCCCGGAAACCGTGAAGAGCCAGTCGGCCGGCAAGGCCGAGCAGCGCTTCAAACTCAAGGGTACCGCTCCGGTGCTGACCAGCGGCCGTGCGATCGGCCAGAAGATCGGTACGGGTCCAGTGCGCGTCATCAACGACCCGTCCGAGATGGAACGCGTGCAGCCCGGCGACGTGCTGGTGGCCGACATGACCGACCCGAACTGGGAGCCGGTGATGAAGCGCGCCTCGGCCATCGTCACGAACCGTGGCGGCCGTACCTGCCACGCGGCCATCATCGCCCGTGAACTGGGCGTGCCGGCCGTGGTTGGCTGCGGCGACGCGACCGACATCCTGAAGGACGGCACGCTGGTGACGGTGTCGTGCGCCGAAGGCGACGAAGGCCGCATCTATGACGGCCTGCTGGAAACGGAAGTGACCGAAGTCCAGCGCGGCGAAATGCCGGAAATCGCCGTTAAGCTGACGATGAATGTGGGCAACCCGCAACTGGCCTTCGACTTCGCGCAGATCCCGAATTCCGGCGTGGGCCTGGCCCGCCTCGAGTTCATCATCAACAACAACATCGGCGTGCACCCGAAGGCCATCCTCGACTATCCGCAAGTCGATGCCGACCTGAAGAAGGCCGTGGAAAGCGTAGCCCGCGGCCATGCCAGCCCGCGTGCGTTCTATGTTGACAAGCTGGCGGAAGGTATCGCCACCATTGGTGCCGCGTTCTATCCAAAGCCGGTCATCGTGCGCCTGTCGGACTTCAAGTCGAACGAGTACAAGAAGCTGATCGGCGGCTCGCGTTACGAGCCGGATGAAGAGAACCCGATGCTGGGCTTCCGTGGCGCGTCGCGCTACATCGCCGAAGACTTCGCTGAAGCTTTCGAGATGGAGTGCAAGGCCATGAAGCGTGTGCGCGACGAAATGGGCTTGACCAACGTCGAGATCATGGTGCCGTTCGTGCGCACGCTGGGCCAGGCCGAGAAGGTTATCGACCTGCTCGCCAAGCATGGCCTGAAGCGCGGCGAGAACGGCCTGCGCGTCATCATGATGTGCGAAGTGCCGTCGAATGCCATCCTGGCCGAGCAGTTCCTGCAGTACTTCGATGGCTTCTCGATTGGTTCGAATGACCTGACTCAGCTGACCCTGGGCCTGGACCGCGACTCCGGCATGGAGCTGCTGGCCAAGGACTTCGACGAGCGCGACCCCGCCGTGCGCTTCATGCTGTCGCGCGCGATCCAGGCCTGCATCAGCCAGAACAAGTATGTTGGCATCTGCGGCCAGGGTCCTTCGGATCATCCGGACTTCGCCGCCTGGCTGGTCAAGGAAGGCATCAAGTCGATCTCGCTGAACCCGGATTCGGTGGTCGACACGTGGCAGCAACTGGCGTCCTGATGTTTTTGACGTCACAATAACGATAACTGCCGGCGCCGCGATGCGCCGGGTAGCACCGGCCCTGCGGCAGGTGTGAACAAGGGCCCCCGCAGGCGCCGCTGGCGTTGCGGGGGTTTTTCTTTGCCTGCCGCATTTGATGACGGTCGCCCGGTCGGGCCGGGGAAGGGGACAGATGGCTTTGCACTACCTGTGGTTCGTCGCCGTGGTCGTGCTAGTGATCGCGGAGCTGGCTACCGGAACGTTCTATCTGCTGATGGTGGCGGTTGGGCTTGCCGCAGGTGGCTTTGCGGCGCTCGCGGGGCTGGAGCCGTCCGCGCAGACGCTGGTGGCCGCGCTGGTGGCTGTCGTCGGCATTGTCCTGCTGCGTCGCTCGCGCTTCGGCCGTCTACGCCGGGGCAGCGCGGCGTCCGATCCTGGTGTCAATCTCGATATCGGCCAGGAGCTCGAAGTGCCGGCATGGGACACCTATCGACGGGCGCGGGTGCCATACCGTGGTGCCGACTGGACCGTCGAACTCGCACCCGGTGCCGACGCTGCACCGGGCCGCTTTCGCATTGTCGAGATCCGCGGCTCGACACTGATTGTCCTGCCGCGCTGATTGCCATTGTTGCTGCGCGCCGTTGCGCGGCATTGTTGTCCGTTGTCGTCCGTTTTGGTCAACTGTCCGGAGGGTCTTACATGGAAGTCTTTCAGCTTGGCCTGTTGCCGCTGATTATCCTGATTGCCGCGATCGTGCTGATTGCGAAGGGCATCAAGATCGTGCCGCAGCAGCACGCTTGGGTGCTCGAGCGTCTGGGGCGCTATCACGCGACGCTGACTCCGGGGCTGTCGATCGTGGTGCCGTTCATCGATCGCGTCGCCTACAAGCACATCCTGAAGGAAATCCCGCTCGACGTGCCCAGCCAGGTCTGCATCACGAAGGACAATACGCAGCTGCAGGTCGATGGTGTGCTGTACTTCCAGGTCACGGATCCGATGAAGGCCTCGTATGGGTCGAGCAACTTTGTCGTGGCCATCACCCAGCTGTCGCAAACCACGCTGCGCTCGGTCATCGGCAAGCTGGAGCTCGACAAGACGTTCGAGGAGCGGGAGTTCATCAATCACAGCGTGGTCAACGCGCTCGACGAGGCGGCTTCGAACTGGGGCGTGAAGGTACTGCGCTATGAGATCAAGGATCTGACGCCGCCGAAGGAAATCCTGCACGCGATGCAGGCCCAGATCACCGCGGAGCGCGAAAAGCGCGCGCTGATCGCAGCATCGGAAGGCAAGCGCCAGGAGCAGATCAACCTGGCGTCGGGCGCGCGTGAAGCGGCCATTCAGAAATCGGAAGGTGAGAAGCAGGCCGCTATCAACAAGGCGCAGGGCGAGGCCGCGGCCATCCTGGCGGTGGCGGAGGCCAACGCGCAGGCGATCCAGAAGATCGGTCAGGCCATTCGCGTGGATGGCGGCATGGAAGCCGTGAACCTCAAGGTGGCCGAGGAATACGTCACGGCGTTCGGTAATCTCGCCAAACAGGGCAACACGCTGATCGTGCCGGGCGACCTCGGCGAGATGAGCAGCATGATTGCCTCGGCGCTGCAGATTGTGAAAGGCCAGAAGGCCGTCTGAGAACGTAGCGAAACTGCGGGGCCCGAGCGCGTTACTCCTTGCTGCCGCCCTTCATGATGCGTGACTTCTCGCGCTGCCAGTCGCGTTGCTTCTCGGTTTCGCGCTTGTCGAACAGTTTCTTGCCCTTGCCGAGGCCGATCTCGCATTTCACGCGGCCGCGCGTGTAGTGCAGGTTCAGCGGCACCAGCGTATAGCCACGCTGCTCGACCTTCCCGATCAGCTTCTTGATCTCGTCGGCCTTGAGCAGCAGCTTGCGCGTGCGCACCGGGTCCGGATTCACGTGGGTGGAGGCGCTCTGCAGCGGGCTGATGTGGGCGCCGATCAGGAACATTTCGGCGTCGCGCACGACCACGTAACCTTCCTTGATCTGCACGCGTCCGGCGCGGATCGCCTTGACTTCCCAGCCTTCCAGCACGATGCCGGCCTCGAATCGCTCTTCAATGAAGTAGTCGAAAAAGGCCTTCTTGTTATCTGCGATGGTCATGCGTGCGGGTCAGGGATGCGTAAGTGGAATGGCTGGCCGTGATTGGCCCGTTCTGAGGCGGGGGTGCCTCGGGCGGCAGGGTCGGCTAAAATCCCCATTTTAGCAAACCAGCCCCGGTACCGGTCCATGCCCGCCGCGCGCGAGATTCGACCTCGCGTGATATTGCGGTGCAGTATGGCCGGGAACCTGATTTTCCCCATTCATGGCAGACGTCCATAAATCCGTCCTGCTCGGCTATTCGGCTGCGCAGATGTACGACCTGGTCACGCGCGTGGAGGACTATCCGAAGTTCCTCCCGTGGTGTGGCGGCGTGGAGGTCTTCGAGCAGACCGATACCACGCTGGATGCAAAGATCCACATCCAGTTCAAGGGTATCCAACAGTTCTTCCACACGCGCAATTCGCAGGAGCGGCCCACACGCATCGACATGACTTTCGCCGATGGACCGTTCAAGACCTTCAATGGGTCCTGGCGCTTCACGCCGCTGCGCGAGGACGCGTGCAAGATCGAGTTTCACCTTCACTACGAGTTTTCCAGCCTTCTGCTGGAAAAGATCATCGGTCCTGTATTCAGCATCATCGCGAATACCTTCGTGGATGCCTTCGTCAAGCGCGCCGAGGTGGTCTATGGCGCAAGCTGACATGGTGCGCATTTCGGTGTGCTACGCCAGGCCGGACTCGGTGTTCCTCAAGGAGTTCGACGTGCTGCAAGGTACGACGATTGCCGCTGCCATTGTGAGTTCAGGCGTGCAGCAAGTCTGTCCGGAGGTCGATCCGTCGACCATGCGGGTCGGCATATACGGCAAGCTGAAGACGCCCGATACCGTCGTGCGTACCGGCGACCGCGTGGAAATCTATCGGGCCCTCACCGCAGACCCGAAGCTGGCGCGTCGTCGTCGGGTGCAGAAGACACGCGAGAGCGGCACGCGCGAAGGGCAAAAATGGTTGCGCGGCGGCGCCTGAACTGCTGGCGCGGCTGAGTCTGGGTTCAGCCGCAGTTTTTCTCGATGTTGGCGTTCGTTTTCACAATCTCGGCCTGGCGCTGTTCGCCGTCGAGACGCTGGACGCTGCCGTCCCCGGTCATCACGGCGGCACGTACGCCCTGCTGCAAGCCGTTGGCGTAGTTGCGCAGTTCGGCGCAGCGGCTGGCGCGTTCGCTGGCCTCTTTCTCTTTCCGGGCTTCTTCGGTGGCGGCCTCGAGCCGCTCGGCGCGGCGCTTCTGGAAGCCTTCTTCGGCGGTGGGAGAGGGTGCTGCGGCGGACTTGGCGATGGCGGGTTTCGCCGATGCGCCGTCACTGGCGGGGGCGGACTCGGAGGACCTGTATTCTCCGGCGAGTTGTCCCGGCGCCTTGACAATGCGCGTGACCGAAGGCGGTGGGGGCACGTCGCTGTACACCATGCGGCCGTTGGCGTCGCGCCATTGCCACTGGGCGGATGCTGCTGCCGGCACGGCGGCGAGGGCGGCGGCAAGCAGCGAAAGCGACAGCGCAGACGAACGGATCATGGCAGAAAGTCGGTAGTGGCTGGACGTTTTTTGGTGGCCGGCAACGGTTGCTGTCCCAGTCAAATGCCACGGATGTGACCCCGGCGGCATCGAACACCAGTCTACGCAGACTTGTCGTTGGCGTGCAAGCGGACAGACCAGGCAACGCCGACCATGAGCAGCACGATGGCGGCAATTTCCAGCGGCCGCGGCCAGCGATGATCGAACACAAACCCGTATGCCAGCGCGAAAAGCGTCTCGAACACGATCATCTGGCCGGACAGCGTCAGCGGCAACCGGCGGCTCGCGATATTCCAAAGGTTGTTGCCAATCAGCGACGCTCCGAGTGCTACCGCCGCGTTGACCATCCAGAACCATTGCCAGCCACGGTCGGCCTCCGGGGCGCTGAGTGCATCACCGTCCAGCAGCCAGCCTGCCAGCGCGAGCACGGCAGATACCGCCCCGGTCGACAGCCCGTACAGGGCCGACCATTCGTTGCCGCTGTAGTGCGGATTGCGTTGCAGGTAGCGCGCATTGTCCACGGCATACAGCGTCCAGCAGACCAGCGCCCCGGCCGCGCAGGCTACGCCGGCGAGCTTCTGCCAGACAGGCCGCGCCACGGCATCTGCGGCGGCGGCATGGGCGCTCTGGCCACCGCCGAACAGGTCGACATTGATGCAGGCAATGCCGGCCGCCACCACCAGCAGCGGCCAGATCAGCCGCGACAGCGGCACCGCGCCATGGTCGCGGCGGCCCATGATGGTCACGGAAATCGGCAGGATGCCAATGATCAGCGAGGTGGGGCCTACGCCGGCCAGTTGCACGCCGAAGGCGAGCAGCACGTAGTAGAGCAGGTTGCCGGTAAAGGCCTGGCGCAGCAGCGCGACGCAGTCGGCACGCGTGAGCTTGCGCGCAATCCGCTTCATCAGCGGCAGGGCGGCGACAAGCGCGACGACCCCGTAGGCCAGGTAGCGGCCGATGGCGAGTTCCCATGGGGAAAATGCCGGCAGCAGCTTGGGAGCGATGAACACCATGCCCCAGAACGCCCCCGCCATCAGCCCGCACAGTACGCCGATCCCCATTGTCCCTACGCTCGAAAGAAAAAGACATCGAGCATAGCAGAGCCCATTGTGCACGGGCGTTGGCGGCGCGTCAGGGCGCGCGGATTCCTGTATAATTCGCTTTTGCGCCTAGAGGAATTGCTATGCGTCTTGTCCAGAAAGCACTCACGTTCGATGATGTGCTGCTCGTGCCGGCCTATTCGGCCGTCCTGCCCCGGGATGTCTCCCTTCGTACCCGCCTGACCCGTTCGATCGACCTGAACATTCCGCTCGTGTCCGCTGCCATGGATACCGTGACGGAGGCTCGCCTTGCCATTGCCATGGCGCAGGCCGGCGGCATCGGCATCGTCCACAAGAACTTCAAGCCGGCGGACCAGGCCCGCGAAGTGGCTCGCGTCAAGCGCTACGAATCGGGCGTGTTGCGTGATCCAATCACCATTTCGCCGGACATGAAAGTGCGGGAAGTGATCGCGCTGTCGCAGCAGCACGGTATCTCGGGTTTCCCGGTGCTGGAAGGCAAGACCGTTGTCGGCATCATCACCAACCGCGACCTGCGCTTCGAGGAAGAACTCGACGCACCGGTGCGCGCCAAGATGACGCCGCGCGAGAAGCTCGTGACCGTCGCCGAAGGCGCTCCGCTTGAAGAAGCCAAGCGCCTGATGAACCGCCACCGCCTTGAGCGCGTGCTGGTGGTCAATGCGGCATTCGAGCTGCGCGGCCTGATCACCGTCAAGGATATCCAGAAGGCGGTCGAGAATCCGCTGGCCAGCAAGGACGACCACGGCCAGCTGCGCGTTGGCGCGGCCGTTGGCGTGGGTCCGGAGAACGACGAGCGTGTCGAACTGCTGGTCAAGGCCGGGGTGGACGTGATCGTCGTCGATACCGCGCACGGCCACAGCCAGGGCGTGCTGGATCGCGTTCGCTGGGTCAAGCAGAACTTCCCGCAAGTGCAGGTTGTCGGCGGCAACATCGCCACCGGCGATGCCGCGCGCGCGCTGGTCGAGCATGGCGCTGATGGCGTCAAGGTCGGTATCGGCCCCGGCTCGATCTGCACGACGCGTATCGTGGCAGGTGTCGGCGTGCCGCAGATCACTGCCGTGTCGAACGTTGCCGAAGCCCTGAAGGGCACCGGCGTGCCGCTGATTGCCGATGGCGGCGTCCGTTATTCGGGCGACGTGGCCAAGGCGCTCGCAGCCGGCGCGCACACCGTGATGATGGGCGGCATGTTCTCGGGTACCGAGGAAGCGCCGGGCGAGGTATTCCTGTACCAGGGCCGCTCGTTCAAGAGCTACCGCGGCATGGGTTCGGTGGGTGCGATGAAGGACGGCGCGGCCGACCGCTACTTCCAGGAAGACAACACCGCCAACGTCGACAAGCTGGTTCCGGAAGGCATCGAAGGCCGCGTGCCCTACAAGGGCTCGGTCATGGCGATCATCCACCAGCTCACCGGCGGCGTGCGCGCCTCGATGGGTTACTGCGGCAGCAAGTCGATCGCCGACTGGCACGAGAGTGCCCAGTTCGTGCAGATCACGGCAGCCGGCATGCGTGAGTCGCACGTGCACGACGTGCAGATCACCAAGGAAGCGCCGAACTACCACATCGACTGACCCGCGCGGCAGGCATGCCGGGCCAGATGCCAGGCATCCCGGCAGGCATGTTTGCCGTGCCTGCTGAGGAGCGCTCATGAAGGTACTGCTGCGAGCCGTGCTGTTCTTCGATGCCTTGCTCGATCTGCTGCTCGGTGTGCTGCTGCTGATGTCACCGTTCACCACGCTGTATGCGGCATTGCAGTTGCCGCAGCCGCAACCGGCGCTGTTCGGCCAGTTGCTCGGCGTGGCGCTGATTGGCCTGGCCTGGTTGCTGTGGCACGCCGCCTTCAACGGGCAGATGACGGTGACGGTCGCGCGGACTGTCGGCTACGTCAATCTGGCCAGTGCACTGCTGATCCTCTCCTGGATGATTTTCCTGGAGTTGCCGCTCGAAGGCGCAGGCAAGCTCTGGTTGCCCGTGCTGGCGGTCATGCTGGGCTTTTTTGCGCTGGTCCAGATACCGGCAGCCAAGCGCGTACGCAACCGGGAGCGGCAACTTGAGGCAGAACGTGAGCTGGAGCAGGCCACCAACGCCCACGACCCGCGCAAGCAACCCGGCGCCGCGCGCCGACCGCAAACAACGCAATTCCCCGACAGCCGGCGTGAGCCGGTCATCACGCCGCCGCCCGGCTACGGCCCCGGCACGGAAGTGACAACCGAACCCCAGCCGGAAGATACGCCACACGTCCATCATGCACGACAAAATCCTTATTCTTGATTTCGGTTCGCAGGTCACGCAGCTGATCGCCCGCCGCGTTCGCGAGGCGCACGTCTACTGCGAGATCCACCCGAATGATGTGAGCGACGAATTCGTCCGCGAATACGCGCCCAAGGGCATCATTCTGTCGGGCAGCCACGCGAGCACGTACGAAGACCATCAGCTGCGCGCACCGCAGGCCGTGTGGGATCTGGGCGTGCCCGTGCTGGGCATCTGCTACGGCATGCAGACCATGGCCGTGCAGCTTGGCGGCAAGGTCGAATGGAGCGACCACCGCGAGTTCGGCTACGCCGAGGTGCGCGCCCATGGCCACACCCCGCTGCTCAAGGACATCGAGGATTTCTCCACGGCCGAAGGCCACGGCATGCTCAAGGTCTGGATGAGCCACGGCGACAAGGTCGCCGCGCTGCCGCCGGGCTTCAAGCTGATGGCATCCACGCCGAGCTGCCCGATCGCCGGCATGGCCGACGAGGCGCGTGGCTACTACGCCGTCCAGTTCCACCCGGAAGTCACGCACACTTCGAAGGGCCGCGAGATGATCGAGCGCTTCGTGCTGGGCATCTGCCGCGCCAAGGCAGACTGGGTGATGAAGGACCACATCGAGGAAGCCGTCGCGCTGATCCGCAAGCAGGTCGGTGACGAGGAAGTGATCCTCGGCCTGTCCGGTGGCGTGGATTCCTCGGTGGCCGCCGCGCTGATCCACCGCGCGATCGGCGACCAACTCACCTGTGTGTTCGTCGACCACGGCCTGCTGCGCCTGGACGAAGGCAAGATGGTGATGGACATGTTCGCCGGCCGCCTGCATGCGAAGGTCGTCCACATCGACGCATCGGAACAGTTCCTCGGCCACCTGGCCGGCGTGACCGACCCCGAGCAGAAGCGCAAGATCATCGGTCGCGAATTCGTTGAAGTCTTCCAGGCAGAAGCCAAGAAGCTCAGCAACGCCAAGTGGCTGGCGCAAGGGACGATCTATCCGGATGTGGTCGAGTCGGGCGGTACCAAGACCAAGAAGGCAACCACGATCAAGAGCCACCACAACGTTGGTGGCCTGCCCGAGACGCTGGGCCTGAAGCTGCTGGAGCCGCTGCGCGACCTGTTCAAGGACGAAGTCCGCGAACTGGGTGTGGCGCTCGGCCTGCCGCCCGAAATGGTGTACCGCCATCCGTTCCCGGGCCCGGGCCTCGGCGTGCGTATCCTCGGCGAAGTCAAGCGCGACTACGCCGATCTGCTGCGCCGTGCCGATGCGATTTTCATCGAGGAACTGCGCAAGACCATCGCGACCGAGCAGGACGCAGCCGCCGGCCTGTGCGAGCCGCAGCAGGTGGGCAAGAGCTGGTATGACCTGACCAGCCAGGCGTTCGCCGTATTCCTGCCGGTGAAGTCCGTCGGTGTGATGGGCGATGGCCGGACCTATGACTACGTCGTCGCGCTGCGTGCGGTGCAAACTACGGACTTCATGACGGCGCACTGGGCGCATCTGCCGTATTCGTTGCTCGGTCGATGCTCGAACCGCATCATCAATGAAGTCCGGGGTCTGAACCGGGTCGTTTATGACGTGTCGGGGAAGCCGCCTGCGACGATCGAGTGGGAGTGAGTTGACGTCGTCTGAAGTCAATTGCTGACTATCGGCAATGCCAAGAAACCCGCGAAATATCGCGGGTTTCGTCTTTCTGGCTATCGACCTTCATGGTTGTTTCGAGGTTGGCAGTGAGCTTTGTATGGACTTGGAGCGGGCGGAGGTGTCGGAATACGCCGACAAGCGAACGGGACGTCTCCGACTGACGGAGGCGAAGGAGCCGACTACGCTCCACAATACCGGGTGGCCGGCAAGCTTCCCACCACGTCGCGCGAGGTTGCTCCATGAGCGCACGTCGCTCCACTAAAGCCACGGCGGGTGCTCCCCTCACATCCGCTCCGCCGGTGGCGCGCAAACTGCCCGATCTGTTTGCAGCCCGTCACTGGCAGCCGTTTGACTTCCAGCGCGCGGTATGGGAGGCCATTGGCCGAGGCCAAAGCGGCCTGTTGCACGCCACCACCGGCACAGGCAAGACCTATGCCGCATGGCTGGGTGCGTTGCTGGCATTTGCCAGGGCGCCATCCCGCCCCGGCGCGCCGCCGCCTCCGCTGACCGTGCTCTGGCTGACGCCGATGCGCGCGCTCGCCGCGGATACCACGCGTGCGCTGATTGCACCGCTTGGCGAACTCGGCCTCGACTGGGCCGTCGGGCTTCGCACCGGCGATACCAGCAGCAGCGAGCGCGCAGCGCAGGCACGCCGGTTGCCGACCGCATTAGTGACCACCCCGGAAAGCCTGTCGCTGCTCCTGACGCGTGCCGATGCGCGTGAGACGCTCAGAAGCGTGCGGCTGGTCGTGGTCGACGAATGGCACGAACTGATTGGCAGCAAGCGCGGGGTGCAGGTGCAACTGGCATTGGCACGACTGCACCGATGGCAGCCAGATCTGTGCGTGTGGGGCTTGTCCGCGACGCTTGGCAACCTGGACCATGCGCGTGATGTGCTGCTGGCCGGTGTCTCGCCGGAACGGCGGGTACTGGTGCATGGCCATACGCCAAAGACACTGATCATCGACACGCTGCTGCCGGACGCCGCCAGCCGTTTTCCATGGGCGGGGCACCTTGGTCTGTCGATGCTGCCTCACGTGGTGCGGGAACTGGAAGCCAGCGGCACGACGCTCGTCTTTCTCAATACGCGATCGCAGGCGGAGTTGTGGTACCAGGCACTGCTCGATGCGAAGCCCGAGTGGGCGGGACTGATCGCGTTGCATCATGGGTCGCTGGACCGAGCTGTACGCGAATGGGTCGAACAGAACCTCAAGAACGGCGCGCTGCGGGCCGTGGTGTGTACTTCGAGCCTGGATCTCGGTGTGGACTTCCTGCCCGTGGAGCGCGTGCTGCAGATCGGATCGCCCAAGGGCGTAGCCCGGCTGCTGCAGCGCGCAGGGCGATCGGGACACGCTCCCGGCCGGGCCTCGCGCGTGACCGTGGTGCCCACGCACAGCCTGGAACTCGTGGAGGCGGTTGCCGCGCGCCAAGCCGCGCTGGCTGGGCGGATCGAGGCGCGCGATTCGCCGGATAAGCCGCTCGACGTGCTCGTCCAGCACTTGGTCACGGTGGCACTCGGCGGAGGCTTCCGTGCAAGCGAGCTGCTGGCGGAAGTGCGCACCACATGGGCCTACCGCGCGCTGACCGACGAGGAATGGCAGTGGTGCCTGGCTTTTGTGCGCGATGGCGGCGGAACGTTGTCGGCGTATCCCGACTATCGTCGCGCAATGCCTGACGAGGACGGCGTCTGGCGGGTTCCCGACGCCCGGCTTGCGCGCAGGCACCGGATGAGCGTGGGCACGATTGTCAGTGAGACGACGATGCAGGTGCGCTACTGGACCCGGGCGGGGAGCGGCGGGGCGTCGCTGGGCACAGTCGAGGAAGGCTTTATTGCGCGACTTGCGCCGGGCGACTGCTTTCTGTTCGGCGGGCGCCTGCTGGAACTGGTGCGCACACAGGAGATGACCGCCTACGTACGCCGTGCCACGGGCAAGCGGCCAGCGGTACCTCGGTGGAACGGTGGCAAGATGCCCCTTTCCACCGAACTCGCCGACGCCGTTGTCACGACGCTTGACGCGGTGCAGGCGGGCCGGCTGGATCCGTCCACCACGCCGGAGTTGCCGCTGATCCAGCCGCTGGTGGAGCTTCAGATGCGCTGGTCTGCGCTGCCCACTCCCGAAACGCTGCTCGCGGAAACTCTGCATTCGCGCGAAGGGTGGCATCTTTTTCTCTATCCATTTGCGGGACGGTCCGTGCATCTCGGACTGGGCAGCCTCCTGGCGTGGCGGCTGGGGCAGAAGGTGCCGGCCACGTTCTCGGTCGCCGTCAACGACTACGGTCTGGAATTGCTGGCGTCCGCACCCCTCGACTGGAGTCAGTGGTTGCCGCAGGTGCTGGCGGAAGAACGCCATCGCGATCTGGCCGCCGATGTGTTGGGCAGCCTGAACGCAGGCGAACTGTCGTTGCGCCGCTTCCGCGAGATCGCGCGCGTTGCGGGGCTGGTGTTCCAGGGCTATCCCGGCGCGGCAAAGAGTGCGCGGCAATTGCAGGCCTCGTCGAGCCTGTTCTATGAAGTCTTTCGCAAGTACGACCCCGGCAATCTTCTGCTCGGCCAGGCTGAACGCGAGGTGCTGATGCAGGAACTGGATGCGCACCGGCTGGCCACCACGCTGGCGCGGCTGGCGACAATGCGGCTGGACTTGCACGTGCTGGAGCGGCCATCGCCGCTGGCATTCCCGCTGATCGTAGAGTTCCTGCGCGAAAAGCTCAGTACCGAAAAGCTCGCCGACCGCATCGCCCGGATGCTCGCCGACCTGGAGCGGGCGGCGGGGCCCGCACCTGACTACACGGGGCCCATGCATGACATGCAATCAGGGGCCGACGCGGCTTGGGTCGCGGCGCAAGCGCGCTTTGGCATGGCGGATCACGCCGGACCGGCAGGCCCGCGCAAGCCCCGACGGGCGCGCAAGCCATCGCGGCCGTTACCGCTGCTATGACTCGGATCCGAGACATCAACCCGGTGGCGATGGGAGCCCACGTCGTGCACGTGGCCGGCGAAACGCTGTGGTTGCTGCCCGAGCATGCGGTGTGGTGGCCCGCCGGCGGCATGCTGCTCGTCGCGGATGTCCACATCGGCAAAGGCGCGGCGTTCCGTGCGCTGGGGCAGCCGGTGCCCCACGGGACCACGACAGACAACCTGGCCCGGCTGCGCGCGCTGGTGCTGCGCTATCCGGCGGATGAGCTGGTCTTTCTCGGGGACTTTCTGCACGCCCGCGCCGCGCATACTGCGGGAGTGCTTGTGGCGCTGCATGATTGGCGTCGATCTCTGCCGCAGCGCTTGCGCTGCACGCTGGTACGCGGGAACCACGACGCACATGCCGGCGATCCGCCTCCCGAACTGGGAATCATGGTCGTCACGGAGCCATTTGCCGCGGGGCCATTCGCCTTGTGCCACATGCCGGGCGCTTCGCCGCAAGGGTTTGTGCTGGCAGGGCATCTGCATCCGGCTTGTGTGCTGCGTGGTGCCGGCGGCGATACGTTGCGGCTGCCGTGCTTCGTGTTCGGCGCACAATGCGCAATCCTGCCGGCGTTTGGCGCGTTCACAGGCCACACCACCATCCGGGCACAACCGGGGGAGCAGTACTACGTAGTCGGGGACGGCCGTGTATGGCCCGTGCCGGCCAGGTAAGGGCCAGGTAAGGGCCAGGCCCCAGTTCAGGCGCCACCCAGCAGATCCTGCTCATCCAGCAGCGCGTAAGCAATCTCGGGCGTCGTCTCCATCGCCCTGCGGATCGCCGCGGGAATCGCCTGCTTCGTCTTTCTGCAGAGTCCCGGCTGGTCTTCCAGCTGGATGTTGATCCCCCGCAGCGTGCGCACGCCATTGGCACTCGGCGTGATGGTCAGGACGATGCCCAACTGGGCCTGCAACCGGTCACCCACGTGCCGCAGGTCTGCCAGGCTCGTCACGCTTTCCAGGCGCGCCACCAGGCGTTTTTCTTCCTCGCGAGTCAGGCGCAATACGCGGATGTCGGCGTTGGGATCGGCAAGCAACGCTTCCCTGCGGCAGGTGCAGGCGCCGGGTGGGCACTCCGTGCGGATGGGGAAGGGCGCGTTCATCGGGGGCTGGCATGTCGGGCCCGTGCTGGGCCGGTAGCGGGATATCTTAAATCACGACGCGGGGCCGGAGGCAATGGACCGACAGCACGATATGCGGATTCGATTTATGCTGCCGCTGGCGGCGCAGCGCCGTCTCGCCACCAGGAACAGAGCCAACCCCACACGCGACCATGCCAGGAGACCACATGGCCCTCTCGATGTATGACGTATCCATCCCCGCGTTCATTCGCGCATTGACCAACCTGTCCGCGATCCTGGAAAAAGGGGCGGCGCATGCGCAGGCGCAGGGCACGGATCCGGCCGACCTGATCCAGACGCGCCTGATTGCCGACATGGACACGCTGGCGGCCCAGGTGCAGCGCGCCAGTGATGCGGCGAAGGGCTGTGCGGCACGGCTCGCCGGCATCGACAATCCGTCCATGGCCGATACCGAAGCGACCTTTCCGGAGCTGCAGCAGCGCATTATCAAGACGATCGACTTCCTGAAGTCCGTCCGTCCCGAGCTGCTTGATGGCAGCGAGACGCGGACGATTGAGCTGAAGCTGCGGCAGGGCGCCATCACCTTCGATGGCAAGAGCTATCTGTTGGGCTTTGCGCTGCCGAACTTCTATTTCCACATCACCACTGCCTACGACATCCTGCGCCACAAGGGCGTGCAGATCGGCAAGATGGACTATCTCGGCACGCGTTGAGCGTGCCGGTCCCGGCAGCGCCGGGGCTCAGTGCATCGCGGCGCCTGCAGGCAGGCTGCCGCGTGCATCGAAGCCGGCTGCGCGGTCCAGCCGGCCGCTCAGCTCAGTCAGGCCCAGTGCAACCAGCACGACGAGCGCGCCGATCCATGGCGTATGCATCAGCCCCAGGTGGGTCACGATGAGACCACCGGCCCACGCTGCCCCGGCAATGCCAAGGTTGAAGGCCGCGATGTTCAGGCCGGATGCGACGTCGACAGCATGCGGTGTGTGTCGCTCCGCCTGCTTGACGACGTAGACCTGCAGGCCCGGCACATTGCCGAAGGCCACGGCGCCCCAGGCCAGTACCGTCGCCACGACGAGCCACGGGTGCGGTGCGGTGAAGGTCAGCACGAACAGCACCGCCGCCAGCAGCAGGAACACGAGGCGCAGCGCAGCGATCGGACCATGGCGGTCAGCAAGGCGGCCGCCCCAGATATTGCCCACGGCCACGGACACGCCGTACACGAGCATCACCAGCCCGACTGCGTTGGCGCTGAACCCCGAGACGTCCTGCAGGATGGGCGCCAGGAACGTGAACGGGATGAACGAGCCGCCATAGCCGATCGCGGTCTTCGCGTAGACGAGCAGCAACCTCGGCTCGGCCAGCACGCGCGCCTGCTGGAGCAATGAGGCCGGCTGCGTATGCCGGATCGACGACGGCACGAACAGCAGGCTGCCCACGAAGGCGATTGCGCCAAGTCCGGAGACGGCCAGGAATGTCTCGCGCCAGCCGAAATGCTGGCCGATGAACGTGCCCAGCGGGACACCCGTTACCAGTGCGACGGTCAGGCCGGTGAACATGATGGCAATCGCGCTGGCGGCCTTCTCCTTCGGCACGAGGCCGGTGGCGATGGTCGAGCCGATCGAGAAGAATACGCCATGCGCCAGACCGGTCAGGATCCGTGCGACGACCAGCGACTCATAGCTGGGCGCTTTCCATGCAAGCAGGTTGCCGAGCGTGAACAGCGCCATCAGTGACAGCAGCAGCGTCTTGCGTGGCAAGCGGCCGGTCAGCGCCGTCAGTACGGGTGCGCCAACGGCCACGCCGAGCGCATACAGGCTGACCAGCAGGCCCGCCGATGGCAGGCTGATGTGCAGGTCCGCGGCAATGGTGGGAATCAGCCCGACGATGACGAATTCCGTCGTGCCGATAGCGAATGCGCTGATGGTCAGCGCTAACAGGGCAATGGGCATGTCTGCCTCCGAAAAGTGGATGGCGGCAGTGTGCCCGCATTATCTTTGCGGATTAAGGTGGTGATCGACAGAAGATATTTGAATTGAATTCAAGAATGTGTGATCGGGCTGGCCGGTCAAACGTTGAGCAACGGAAGCCGGGGTGTGATGACATCTGCCTTCGCCCGACGTGCGCGCCAGTCGCCCCATCAGCGAAAACCCTGACACGTCTGGTATACTTGCGCGATGTCTGGCCGCTGCCGGATACAGCCTGCGAGAGGCTACGCGGAGCATCGCCCCGATCGACTGCCGGTGGCCGTTTTACCTCATGCCATCTCTGATCCGGAGTCCTGGCCTCGCTCTCCCGACCCATGAAAGACTGGCCGCCATCGGCCGCTGAAACCATTGCGTTCCTGACCGGAGCGCGCGCAAAGCATGACTTACGCCGTCAAGGAAATCTTCTATACGCTGCAGGGCGAAGGCGCCAACGCTGGCCGTGCCGCGGTGTTCTGCCGTTTTGCCGGCTGCAACCTGTGGAGCGGGCGCGAAGAGGACCGGGCGACGGCGGTATGCCAGTTCTGTGACACGGACTTCGTGGGCACCGATGGCACGGGCGGCGGCAAGTACCGTACCGCTGAGGAGCTGGCTGCGGCAGTCGCCTCCGAATGGCCGCAGGGCGCCGGCGGCAAGCCGCTGGTGGTATGCACGGGTGGCGAGCCGCTGCTGCAACTCGATGCGCCGCTGATCGACGCGCTGCACGCGCAGGGCTTCGAGATCGCGATCGAAACCAACGGCACCATCAAGGTGCCGCCGGGCATCGACTGGGTCTGCGTGAGCCCGAAGATGGGGTCCGAATTGGTGGTAAGGAAGGGCGACGAGCTGAAGGTGGTGATCCCCCAGGTCGGCCAGGACTTTGCCGCATATGAGCAGCTGGATTTCCAGTATTTCCTGGTGCAGGCCATGGACGGCCCGCTGGCCCGCGAAAATACCGCCGCCGCCGTGGCGTTTTGCCAGCGGCATCCGCGCTGGCGGCTGTCGCTGCAGACCCACAAGCTGCTCGGCATCCGCTGATTGCTGTCGCGCAGGTCGCACCTCGGCGACAATAGCGCCGCGGACCCCGGCACGAAGCCCATTCAACGCAGGCCGCCTAGCATGCGCCCGTACTCATGAGCAAACAAGTTTCCATTACCCGCCGGCTGGAATTCGATTCCGGCCACCGCATCCCGAACCACTGCGGCCAATGCCGCAATATCCACGGCCACCGCTATCGCCTGGACCTGACGCTGTCGGGCGAAGTGCTGCACCGTGAAGGCGCGTCCGACGACGGCATGATTCTGGACTTCGGCGATATCAAGTCGCTGGCGCAGGAGCATCTGGTGTCGAAGTGGGACCATGCGTTCCTGATCTATCGCGGCGACACCGCGCTGCTGAACTTTCTGCAATCGATGGAAGGGCACAAGACTGTGGTGCTTGATGCCATTCCGACCGTCGAGAACCTCGCGCAGATCGCCTTCGACATGCTGGCGCCCGTGTTCAAGGACTGCTTCGGCCATCATCTGCAGCTGACCCGCCTGGTCCTGTTCGAAACGCCGAATTGCTGGGCGGAAGTCACCGCCACGGTCGCGCTGCCGGCGCAGGACTGAGCCGGCGATGACGGATACCCGCACCGCGGACGAGATCGCGCGCGACGAGCGCTACCTGCGCGCCGCCATGGACGAGGCCCGTCTGGCCGAGGCCGCGGGCGAGGTGCCGGTCGGTGCGGTGGTGGTGTGGAACGACGCCATCATCGCGCGCGGCCACAACCTGCCGATCAAGTCGATGGATCCGTCAGCCCATGCCGAAATGCAGGCGCTGCGCGCCGCGGCCCAGGTGCTCGGCAACTACCGCATGCCGGAGTGCGAACTGTATGTGACGCTGGAACCTTGCGCGATGTGCAGCGGCGCGATCCTCCATGCGCGCCTGCGCCATGTGGTGTTCGGTGCGTCGGACCCGAAGACCGGCGCCGCCGGTAGCGTAGTGAACCTGTTCGAGCAGGCACAACTGAACCACCAGACCACCATTACGGGCGGAGTGCTCGCGGACGAGTGCGGGCAGATGCTGAAGGACTTCTTCGGTGCCCGGCGCCGCGCGCAGAAGGCGGCGCAACTCGCTGCCCGGACGCTGTCCGATCCCGAACAATCCTGATCCCCCGGACGATCACGAATCCGCATGAGCACACCGAGCCCCAAGCCGCATACCGAAGTTCGCCTGATCGCGTCGTCCGGCTACCCGCACGATGTCGCCATTGCGGCGCGCGGCTGTGCGTGGCTCAAGTCGCACGGGTATCACACGACCAACCCCGATGTGCTGGCGCGGCGCTACCTGCGCTTCGGCGGTACCGATGCGGAACGGCTTTCGGACCTGCATGCGATCGGCACCGGTGCGCCGCATGAACTGACGCTGGCCGTACGCGGCGGCTACGGCATTGCGCGACTGCTGGACCGGCTGGATTTCGCGCAGATTGCCGAACAGGCGCGCGCAACCGCCACGCCCATCGTCGGTCACAGCGACTTCACGGCGTTCCAGCTCGCCTATCTGGCCGCAACTGGCGGCGTGACGTTTGCCGGCCCGATGCTTCTCGCCGACTTTGGCGCCGACACGGTCGATCCGTTCATGTGGGAGCACTTCGAGGGCGTGCTGCGCGACCCGGCCTACACGGTGACTGTGCTGGCACCGCAAGATGACGGCCAGCCGTTCTCGGGCACGGTCACGGGCACGCTGTGGGGCAGCAACCTGGCCATGCTGTGCAGCCTGCTCGGCACGCCGTTCATGCCGCGGGTGGAAGGCGGCATCTTGTTCCTTGAAGACATCAACGAGCCGCCTTACCGCGTGGAGCGCATGTTGCTGCAATTGTTCCAGGCCGGCGTGCTTGGTACGCAGCGCGCGATCATCCTTGGAGATTTCTCCAACTACCGCGTGACGGATTACGACAATGGCTACGACATGGACGCCGTCGTTGCTTATCTGCGCGACCAGTTGCACGTGCCGGTGCTGACAGGCCTGCCGTTCGGTCACTGCGCGCGCAAGCTGACGCTGCCGGTCGGTGGGCACGCGCAGCTCACTGCAAGTGCGGAAGGCTTCACGCTGGTCATGTCAGGCTATCCGGTGCTTCCGCCGCTGGCCTGACAGCATGTGCCGCCGTGCCATCCGGTCGCCGGAAAGGCAGGCGGATGGTAAAATAATCGGTTATTTCCCCATTTCCTGCCGGGTTCTCCCATGAACCGGGGCGCATCGACGGCGCACCGTTCCGGCAAGCCAGGCGCACAGGCGCCATACCCCGTTTCCAGACAAGGTTCCAGACGTGCTTTCTACCGCAAACATCACCATGCAGTTCGGCCCCAAGCCGTTGTTCGAGAATATCTCGGTCAAGTTCGGCGAGGGCAACCGCTACGGCCTGATCGGCGCGAACGGCTGCGGCAAGTCCACCTTCATGAAGATCCTGGGCGGCGATCTCGAATCGTCCGCAGGCAACGTCATGCTGGAACCGGGCATCCGCCTGGGCAAACTGCGCCAGGACCAGTTCGCGTATGAAGACATGCGCGTGCTGGACGTCGTCATGATGGGCCACACCGAGATGTGGGCCGCCGCGCAGGAGCGCGACGCGATCTACGCCAACCCGGAAGCGACCGACGAAGACTACATGAAGGCCGCGGAGCTCGAGGCCAAGTACGCCGAGTACGACGGCTACACGGCCGAAGCGCGCGCCGGTGAACTGCTGCTGGGCGTGGGCATTCCTACCAGCCAGCACCAGGGCCCGATGAGCGATGTCGCCCCCGGCTGGAAGCTGCGCGTGCTGCTGGCGCAGGCACTGTTCTCGAACCCGGACGTGCTGTTGCTCGACGAACCGACCAACAACCTGGACATCAACACGATCCGCTGGCTGGAGACCGTGCTCAACGAGCGCAACTCCACCATGATCATCATTTCCCACGATCGCCACTTCCTGAACTCGGTGTGCACGCACATGGCCGACATGGACTACGGCACGTTGAAGGTCTACCCGGGCAACTACGACGACTACATGGAAGCGTCGATGCAGGCCCGCGAGCGCCAGATGGCCGCCAACGCGCGCGCCAAGGAACGCATCAGCGAACTGCAGGACTTCGTGCGCCGCTTCTCGGCCAACAAGTCGAAGGCCCGCCAGGCGACCTCGCGTGCCAAGCAGATCGAGAAGATCAAGGTCGAGGACATCAAGCCGTCGTCGCGCCAGAACCCGTTCATCCGCTTCGAGTTCGAGAAGAAGCTGCACAATCTTGCCGTGGAAGTCGAAGGCGTCACCAAGACCTACGACCGCAAGATCATCAACAACCTGTCATTGGCGATCCAGGCCGGCGAGCGCGTGGCAATCATCGGCGAGAACGGCGCGGGCAAGACCACGCTGCTGCGCAGCCTGCTGAACGGTGCAGTACAGACCGGCGTGCAGCGCGGTGTCGAGGTGGATCGTGGCACGGTCAAGTGGGCCGAGAACGCCAACGTCGGCTACATGCCGCAGGATACCTACGAGGAATTCCCCGAAGACCGCGACGTGATGGACTGGATGAGCCAGTGGACGCAGGCGGGCGATGACGAAACGTCGCTGCGCGGCACGCTGGGCCGCCTGCTGTTCTCGGCCGATGACATCAGGAAGAACGTCAAGGTGCTATCCGGTGGCGAGAAGGGCCGCATGATCTGGGGCAAGCTGATGCTGGGCCGCCATAACGTGCTGGCGCTGGACGAGCCGACTAACCACATGGACATGGAATCGATCGAGTCGATGCAGATCGCGCTGGACAAGTTTACCGGCACGCTGATCTTCGTTTCGCACGACCGCGAGTTCGTGAGCGGCCTGGCCACGCGCGTGATCGAAGTGCGTACCGATGGCACGCTGACCGATTACCTCGGCACGTATGACGAGTACCTGCAGTCGCAGGGTATCGACGGCTGATCGTCGGGCATCCTGACAGCGCAAAGGCCGCCTCCGGGCGGCCTTTGCGTTTGTTGCGCCAGCGTTTCCTTAGATCCCCTTGTCCGCCTCGATCGCCTCGACGATCTGGTCCAACTGCCCCGTAATGGCTTGCGCGGTGATATCGCCCTTGGCCTTGAGCAACGCCGCATGCAGCGGATCGCGCAAGGCGATCAGCGATGGCAGGTCGGTAGCCTTTTCCACCTTGACCTGCATGAGATAGCCGCGCAGGCCGAGATGCTGGCTGATGACGTCCGTATAGAAGTGGTAGAGCCGCTGGTAGGCCTGGATGGCCGCCGGCGAATGCACGGCGTCTTCGCTGGCAGGCGACAGTGCCGCAACCGGTGCCTGGGCCGCGGGCGCTTCGACGCGCCGCATCGCATACAGCGAGAAGAGATTGCTGTCTTCGGTGGCTGGCGCAGAGGCTTGCGCTGGTGCCTTAGAAGGCGATACCGGAAGAGCCTCAGTCACCGGCTCGACCAGCGACATCTGCACGAGTTGACCAAGCGACTCAGGCCCCACGCCCATGCCGTCGAGCTGCGACAGCAGTTCCTGTTCGCGCCGCTCGCCATTGACGATCAGCAGCAGGGCGCGCAGCTTGTGGTCGAGTTTGCGCGCGCGCGTCTTGATCTCGTCGAGACCCGCTTCGGTCTTGCGGTAAATCGGATTGACCATGTCTCGCTCCTTGTTATGTATCGGCCGCGCGGGCGAGCTCCCCTGAGGCGCGGCCGATTATCGCCATCTGTTGTATCGTGGCTTCGCGGCGCAAAAAACCGCCCGGCGCAATCCGCTCTACAATGTGCGTGCACCATAAAAGTAACAAAAATTGCAACCGCTGATTGACCAATCTGACAACTGTGGCCATGCAACAACGAGACAAACTCTTCATTAACGGCAAATGGGTCAGCCCGCACGGCACGGGGCTGATCGACGTCATTCACTCCACCACCGAAGCGGTCATGGGCCGCATCCCCGAAGGCAGCGCGCGTGACGCGGAAGACGCGATCCAGGCGGCCCGCGCGGCGTTCGACGGCTGGGCTGCCACGCCGCCGGCAGAGCGGGTCGGCTACATCCGCAAGATTGCGGAGGGCCTGAAGGCACGCACCGAGGAACTGGCGCAGCTCATCGCGGGCGAGGTCGGCATGCCGATCAAGCTGGCGCGCGCGATCCAGGTCGGTGGCCCCGTCTACAACTGGGGCCAGGCAGCGAAACTGCTCGAAGGTTTCGATTTCGAGGAAGAGGTCGGCAATTCTCTGGTCGTGCGAGAGCCGGTGGGTGTGGTCGCGGCCATCACGCCGTGGAACTACCCGCTCAATCAGATCACGCTAAAGGTGGCCCCAGCACTGGCGGCCGGCTGCACGGTGGTGCTGAAGCCGTCGGAAGTGGCGCCGCTGAATGCCTTCGTGCTGGCAGAGGTGATCGCGGAGGCGGGCCTGCCGCCTGGTGTGTTCAACCTGGTGACCGGCTATGGCCCGGTGGTTGGCGAAGTGCTGGCCAGCCATCCCGAAGTGGACATGGTGTCGTTCACGGGTTCGACCCGCGCCGGCAAGCGCGTGTCCGAACTGGCCTCGCAATCCGTCAAGCGCGTGGCGTTGGAGCTTGGTGGCAAGTCGGCTTCGGTGATCCTGGATGACGCGGACCTGCCTGCCGCGGTAAAGGGCACCATCAATGCGTGCTTCCTGAACTCTGGCCAGACGTGCTCTGCACATACCCGCATGTTGGTGCCGCGCAGCCGCTATGACGAGGTCAAGGCGATCGCCGCGAAGGTGGTCGAGGGTTTCACCGTTGGCGATCCGCTGCAGGAAACCACCAGGCTTGGACCGCTGATTTCCGCCGTGCAGAAGGACCGCGTGACGGGCTATATCCGTCGCGGTCTGGAAGAGGGCGCCGAGCTGGTGGCGGGCGGCCCGGATGCACCGGCTGGCCTGGAGAAGGGCTTCTTCGTCAAGCCGACGGTGCTTGGCAATGTGGAGCCGCGTGCCACCGTGGCGCAGGAAGAGATCTTCGGGCCGGTGCTGTCGATCATCTGCTACGACACGGAAGAAGACGCCGTGCGTATCGCGAACGACAGCATCTATGGGCTCGGTGGCGGCGTCTGGGCGGGCGATGAGGCGCGCGCGATTCGCGTGGCGCGCCGCATCCGGACCGGGCAGGTCGATATCAACGGCGGCCCGTTCAATATGTCGGCGCCGTTCGGCGGCTACAAGCAGTCCGGCAACGGGCGCGAGGCCGGCAAGTACGGGCTCGAGGAATTCCTCGAGTACAAGTCCCTGCAATTCAAGAAGCCGGCCTGATCGCGAGACCGGCATTCTGGTGCAAAAGCCCTGCATGGCAGCATGCGGGGCTTTTTATTTGGATGCATTCGTGGCGATAATTGCGGCCAAACAATAAGGACGAGTCCTCAAAGGGAGACAACAGATGCGCTGGTTCCGACGCCTGGCCTGGCTGGTGATAGTGCTGTTGCTGGTTTCGGCGGCAGCGCTGGCAGGCGGGTATATCTGGTACCGGCAGGCATCGCAACCGCAGACTGCAGGTACCTTGTCATTGCAGGGGCTGCAGGGTCGCGTCACCATCGTGCGCGATCGCAATGCCGTACCGCATATCCGCGCGGCCTCGCGCCTCGACGCTTACTACGCGATGGGGTTCGTGCACGCGCAGGACCGGTTGTGGCAGATGCAGATGAACAAGCGCATCGTGGCCGGGCGGCTCGCTGAAATCCTCGGGCCGAAGGCGCTCGATACGGACAAGTTCCTGCGCACGCTCGGCGTTCGCCGCAATGCTGATGCCATCTACGCGCAACTCGAACCCGATACGCGCGCGGCCTTGCAAGCGTATGCGGCCGGCGTGAATGCCTATATCGACCAGCGCAAGGGACCGCTGCCGCCCGAATTCCTTCTGCTGCAGACGCGCCCCGAACACTGGGAGCCTGCCGATACACTGGGCTGGCAGACCATGATGGCCTGGGATCTCGGCGGCAACTGGACCCAGGAAACGCTGCGCATGGCGCTGTCGCAAGTCTTGCCGACCGCGCGCATCAGCGAACTGCTCGCACCCTACCCGGGTGAGCGGCCCGTGCGCACGCTCGACTACGGCACTCTGTACCGCCATCTGGCGCCGCTCGCCTCGGCACTGGCCCGCGTCGGCGACATGGCGCCGCCCAGCTATGTGGAGGGCATGGGGTCGAACAACTGGGTCGTTTCGGGTGCGCATACGCAATCGGGCAAGCCGATGCTCGCCAATGATCCGCACCTGGGCCTGCAGGCTCCAGCGCTGTGGTATTTCGCCCATCTGCAGGCGCCGGGGCTGGACGTGGCCGGCGCGACGTTGCCCGGTGCGCCGCTGGTGGTGCTGGGCCACAATGCGCGCATCGCGTGGGGCTTCACCAATACCGCGCCGGACGTGCAAGACCTGTACCTCGAGCGCCTGCAGCCGGGCAGCACCGATAACTACCAGACGCCGGATGGCTGGGCCGCGTTCGTGACGCGTGCCGAGACCATCCATGTCAAAGGCGCGGCCGATGTTGCGCTGACGGTGCGCGAGACGCGCCATGGCCCGGTCATCTCCGATGTGTCGGAACCGGTCGCCAATGCCGCGTCGCCGCTGGGCGCTCGCTATGTCGTCGCGTTTCAGTGGACCGCACTGCGCGCTGACGATCGCACGTTTCAGGCCGGCCTGAAACTGAATGTCGCCACGGACTGGGCCAGCTTCACGCAGGCGCTGCGGGACTTCCATTCGCCGCAACAGAACATGGTCTATGCCGATGTGGACGGCAATATCGGCTTTATCGCGCCGGGTCGGATTCCGCTGCGCCGTGCCGACAACGATCTCAAGGGACTTGCGCCGGCGCCGGGCTGGGACGAGCGCTATGACTGGAACGGCTTTATCCCGTTCGAGCACCTGCCGCGTGCCTACAACCCGCCCAACGGCATCATCGTGACGGCGAACCAGCGCATCGTGGGCACGGACTATCCGTACTTCATCACGAGCGAATGGACCGTGCCGTATCGCTACCAGCGCATCCGGTCGCTGCTCGATGCCACGCCGCGCCATACCTTCGAGTCGTTCGGTGCGATCCAGAAGGATGTGGTGTCGCTTGCCGTGCGCGATATTCTGCCGTTGCTGCTGGCCTCGCCGGTAGCGAGCGACAAATCGCGGCCCGGGCGCGAGCGCGAGTTGTTCGATGCCCTGCGAAAGTGGGACGGCACCATGGATGCCACATCGGCCGAACCGCTGGTCGTTTCCGCGTGGCTGCGCGAGCTGTCGCGCCGGCTGTTCGAGGACAAGGTCGGTGAGGCCCTGTTCCAGCGCATGTGGGAACAGCGCAACGTGCATCAGCCGATGCTGAATATCCTGCGCAATCCGGCGGGTCCGGGATCGCTGGGCAGCTTCTGGTGCGACAAGCTGGGTACGACCGAGCATGAGTCATGCGCCGCTGCCGTCGCGGATGCGTGGACGCTCGCCATCGCCGACCTGTCGCAGCGCTATGGCGATAACGCCGGCAAGTGGCGCTGGGGCAAGGCACATGCAGCGCGTTCCGAGCACAAGCCGTTCGGCAAGCAGCCGTACCTGTCGGGCTTCTTCAACCTGCGCGTGCCCACTGGCGGCGATACGTACACCGTCAACGTCGGCCGCAACAACCTGCGCGACGAGCAGGCGCCGTTCGAGAGCACGCATGCGGCCAGCTTGCGGGCGCTCTATGACCTGTCCGATCTGGATGCCTCGCGTTTCATGGATTCGACCGGGCAATCAGGGAATCCCGTGTCGCCGAACTACCGCGACTGGACCGGCAAGTGGGCCGCCGTTGAATACATCACCATGGCAGGAAAGCAGGAGCCGGTGCGCGAGCCGTTCGATACGCTGGTGCTTGAACCCGCCAAGGTACGCGAAGGGGCTGTACGCGGCAAATAGCCGCGCGCCGGACGTCGCTAGCGGAATGGCGTTACTATTTCGGGCCATTCTTTCGGCAGGAGCCGTGCATGGCAACGTCCACCCCATCGCGTACCACTTACATCATCCAGCACGTCGCTTTCGAGCACGGCGGCGTGATCGCCGAAGCGTTGCGCGCGCGCGGCCATGCCCTGCAGGTGTTCCAGGCGGGCGTGGATGACCTGCAACCCATTGCAGATAATGCTCCGGACCTGCTGCTCGTGCTCGGCGGCCCGATCGGCGTGTACGAGACTGCTGCCTATCCCTGGCTGGAACAGGAAATCGCGCTGATTCGCGCGCGCCTTGCAGCCGGTGGCAAGGTGATCGGGGTTTGCCTTGGTGCGCAGCTGATTGCCGCCGCCTCCGGCGCCCGCGTCTATCCCGGAACCCGCGAGATTGGCTGGGCGCCGATCGTCCCGACGGCACGCGGCCGCGATTCCGCGCTGGCGGAACTCGAGGCTGCCGACTGGGAGGTCCTGCACTGGCACGGCGATACGTTCGA
Source organism: Cupriavidus pinatubonensis (assembly GCF_019602855.1). Taxonomy (GTDB): domain Bacteria; phylum Pseudomonadota; class Gammaproteobacteria; order Burkholderiales; family Burkholderiaceae; genus Cupriavidus; species Cupriavidus pinatubonensis. Next base: position 2,050,931 of record NZ_CP080767.1, on the reverse strand, counting down.
TCTGCCAGCAGGCGCCGAACTGCTGGCATCGACGGCGGCCGTCATGAACCAGGCCTACGCCATCGGCAAGCAGGTGCTGGCGCTGCAGTTCCATCCCGAGGTGATGCCACGCGATATCGAAGCCTGGCTGATCGGCCACACCGTGGAACTGGCCAAGGCCGGCATCGATCCGCGCACCATCCGCGCCCGCACGGCCGAGGTTGGCGAGCGTGTGGCGGCAGCAGGACAGCGCATGTTCGCGCGCTGGCTCGATGAGGCCGGCCTGTGAGCCAGACAACCTTGGCGGAACTACCCCAGGTCACGATTGATACGGTGCTGATCGGCCCGGTTCGCCCGTTCGGCCCCAAGGGCATCCCGAGCGGCATCGACAAGCGGCCGCTGACGGAGGCTGTAGCGGTGACTACGCTAGGCCTCGCTGGCGATGGCCGGGGCGATCCGAAGCATCACGGCGGCCCGGAAAAAGCGCTGCATCACTACGCATTCGACCACTATCCGGCGTGGCGGGCCGAGCTTGCAGATATCTCGACGCAGGCCGGCGCGGTCCTGTGGGCGCCAGGCGCTTTTGGCGAGAATCTGAGCAGCAGCGGGCTGACTGAGGCGGACGTCTGCATTGGCGACCGCTTCCGTCTGGGCACGGCATTGGTGGAGCTGTCACAGGCGCGCCAGCCGTGCTGGAAGCTGAACCATCGTTTTGGCCACACGGGCATGTCCCGCGCCGTGCAGGAGAGCCTGCGGACGGGCTGGTACTACCGCGTGATCGAAGAGGGTGAACTGCGCGCTGGCGATGCGCTGACACTGGTCAGCCGGCCGTATCCGGACTGGAGCCTGGCGCGCCTGCTGCGCGTGCTGTACGTGGAACGCCTCGACTTTACGGCGCTGGCGGAGATGGCGGAATTGCCGCCCTTGGCCGAGAACTGGCGCAAGCTCGCGCGCCAGCGGGTGGCGCGGCATGAAGTCGAGGATATGGAGAAGCGCCTGGCCGGTGGCTGATGCTCCCTGCGCGCTCAGCCCTGGCGGAAGCGCCGGGCTGTACCCTCGCGGGTGATGCGTTCCCAGACCACCTGCTTTTCATCCTCGCTCAGGAACACCCAGTTGCTGACCTCGGCCGCCGTGCGTCCGCAGCCCTGGCAGATCTCGTCGAACAGCGTCGAGCAGATGCCGATGCAGGGGCTGTCAGGGCGGTCAGCCAGTCCCGTGGCGTCGGACTGGACGGCGGGCAGGGCGGAATCATGGGGGAAAGACGACATGCAGAAGCGGGAGGAACTGGCAGTCCGGCATTATAAACGGCCAGCCAGGACGTCCCGGGTTTGCATGCGCCCGGAGCGGCAGCATTGGCTGCCAGATAGGGGCCGAATCGTGCCAATTACCTCGGAAGTCATTGAGCGGATACGCCATGCCCGGTACGCTGCCAGCAACCACACCGAACCCAAGGAGCCAGACATGCGTGAAGCCCTAGCCCAGGCCGTTCCTGTCCCCGCCGTGACCCATTCGCGCATGCGCCAGATGGTGAAAGAGGTGCTGATCGGGTCCCCCGTGGCGCGAGCGCTCGGCGTGCAGCTCGATGTGCTGAAGCCGGAACACGTCGAACTGGTGTTGCCTTTCCGTCACGAGAACATCACCGTTGGCAATATGGTCCACGGCGGCGTCATCGCCACGCTGATCGATATCGCGGGTGCCGCCGCGTCGGCATCCGGCGCGGACCCGGAGCACATGAAGGGCGGGGCGACCAACTCGCTGACCGTGCAGTACCTTGCCCCGGCCAACGGTACCAGCCTGCGTGCAGTGGCGACCGTGGTGCGTCGGGGGCGTCGCCAGGTTGTCAGCGACGTGGAAGTGTATGCGGAGGAGCCGGATGCCGGCACGCTGGTGGCGAAGGCGCTGGTGAGCAGCACGATATTTGGATAAGTGCGGCCGCACAGCGACTGCTTCGACTACACCGAACGGCCACTTCAAAAAAGGCCAGTTGGCCTGCCGAGCCGCACGCCCTACGCTTCGCCCCTGCATCGCCAGCAGGCAGCGCAGCGCTCCGGGCTGATGAACGCCGTGCCGCGGCGAGGCGTAATATCCTGCTCATCACACCTGTCCCGACCTCCGACACTTGGGCACATCCATGGGCACATTCAATCGCCTGCACCTGATCCGGCAGATCGACCTGTTCACGCTGCGCCTCTTTCTGTCCGCCGTTGAGGAGCAGCAGATCCAGCGTGCTGCGCTGCGGGAAAACATTGCCGCCTCGACGGCGACCAAACGCATCCAGGACCTTGAGGACATCGCGGGCGTCAAGCTGCTCGAACGCGGCCCGAAAGGCGTGGTGCCCAGTCCAGCCGGCGCGGTGCTGGTGCACTACGCACGCCGCATCTTCGAGAACGTGGAGGACATGCGCTCCGAGATATCGGCCTTCACCGAAGGGATGCGCGGCAAGGTCGTGGTCGCGTCGGCGCGCTCGATCATTGCGCCGTTCCTGGCCCGCGAACTGGGCGACTATGCGCGGGATTTTCCGCTGGTGGAGCTGGCCGTGCGCGAGGTGGAGAACGCCCAGATCCTGGAGGCGGTGTCCCGCAGCGATGCCGACATAGGCGTGTTCGCCATGGCTCACGAACTGGAACTCGGCGGCGTGGATGTCACGCCGTATCGACGCGACCGGCTGGTGGCCGTGGTGCCGCGGTCCCACGCGCTGGGCGCGCGCGAGATCGTCACGTTCGCCGACCTGCTGCCCGAGCGCGTGATTCCGGTCGACGCGATGCTCGGCGCTTTTCGCGTCGCGGCAAAGCGGCTTGGGAAGGAGTTCCAGCCGCTGTTCAGCGTGCGCAGCGCCGGCACGGCGATCAGTCTCGTGCAAGCGGGGCTGGGCGTGACGGTGCAGCCGGAGTGCCTGGTCAGCCATGAACTGTTCGATGACGTGAGCTGCATTCCGCTGGATGAACCGTGGGCCGTGCGCAGCGTCCATATCGCCACGCCGCGCGGCCGTTTGCTGAGTCCGGCCGCCGCCGCGCTGATGAAGCAACTGCTCGAACGTCCCGGCGAACAGGCGCCCGCGCCAGCGCAGGACTGAGCTGACACTGATACCCCGGATTTCCGGACCGCCAGCAAGGCGGGCATTCGTGCCCGCCTTTTTCATTTCGCCCGCACCGAAACGCCGCTTCAAAAATGGCCAGTTGGCCTCGCGGTGGCACGACTCTACTCTTCCAATACGCGCCGCATACATGCAGGCCGGCGCAACCCAACAACGGAGAGACGAAGTGCAACCGAACTTCCTGAATGAATCCCAGGCCCTGTGGCTCGACACCGTGAACCGCTTCATGGATAACGAGGTCACGGTCGAATACGTACGCAAGTGCGACCAGAACCGCGACTATCCGTACGAGGCCTACGACAAGATCGCGAAGCAGGGCTGGCTGGGCCTGCTGTTCAGCGAGGAAGAGGGCGGCGCGGGCGGCGACATCTTCGACTACACGCTGATGGCCGAGGGCCTTGGCAAGTTCGGCTTCGACTTCGCGGCCGCGGTACTGGTGCCGACCTTCACGGCGATGAACATCGGGAAGTACGGCACCGCCGCGCAGAAGGACAAGTACATCAAGCCGTTTATCGACGGCAAGATCCGCTTCTCGGTGTCGATCTCCGAGCCCGACGCCGGCTCCGACGCCTCGAACACCAAGACCCGCGCGCGCCGCGACGAGAACGGCGACTGGATCGTCTCGGGCCAGAAGCTGTGGTGCAGCGGCGCGGCGGCGAAGGACACGGTCATTGCCATGCTGGTGCGCACCGATGCCGACAACAAGCACGGCGGCCTCTCCGTGCTGCTGATTCCCAACTCCACGCCGGGGCTGGTCATCAACAAGCTGCCGACGCTGTCGCGCCACGCCACGGGCACCACCGAGATTTTCCTCGACGAGGTCCGCGTGCCGGCCGACGCCCTGCTGGGCGAGGAAGGCCAGGGCTGGGAAATCATTACCAAGCACCTTGAACTGGAGCGCTGCGCGGTGGCCGCTGCCTATGTCGGCAACGCGCAGACGGCAGTGTCGAAGGCCACGCAGTACGCCCACGAGCGCATCCAGTTCGGCAAGCAGTTGTGGGACTTCCAGGTGCTCAAGCACATGCTGGCGGACCGCCAGACCGAAGTGGATGCCGCGCGCCTGCTGTGCTACCGCGCTGCGCAGATGGCGGCGGCCGACGTGCCGTGCAGCCGCGAGGTGTCGATGGCCAAGCTGTACGGCTCCGAAACGCTGAAGCAGTGCGCGCTGACGGGCATGCAGGTGCTCGGCGGCTACGCCAACCTGCCCGAAGCCGACATGGAGCGCTACCTGCGCGAAAGCGTGCAGTCGACCATCGGCGGCGGCACCTCGCAGATCCAGAAGACCATCATCGCCAAGTCGATGCGGATCGGCTGAACCAGACGACATAGAAGGAGAAAGACATGAGCGACACGAGCAAGCGCATCATCAACAACCGCATCGACCAGACGTATGACGAACTGGAGATCGGCCAGGTGTTCCGCTCGGGCGGGCGCACCGTCACCGAGGCCGACGTGGTCAACTACTGCGCGCTGACCGGCAACTGGATCGAGATCCACTCCAACACGCACTATGCGTCGAAGACCCGCTTCGGCCAGCGGCTGGTGCAGGGCTCGCTGACGTACTCCATCGTCACCGGCCTGATCCAGTTCGGCCTCGGCATCCAGGCCAACTATGGCATCGACAACATGCGTTTCCGCAACCCGGTGTACATCAACGACACCATCTACGCGGTATGCGAGGTCATCGGCAAGAAGGAGAAGGACGAGAAGTACGGCGTGATCAAGTTCCGCATCAGCGCGATCAACCAGAATGGCGACCTGCTCCAGCAGGGCGAATGGAGCCTGCTGATGCTGCGCAAGCGCGAGGACCTCGACGCGCTGATCGCGTCGTCGCTGCCCGAACTGAAGGCGGCCTGAGGGCGGCATGATGTCGACGAAGCCAGTCGCCGCGATTGTCGGGATGGGGGACGCCTACGCCTCCCGGCAGAATCGCAAGGACCCCCTTCAGCTTGCGGCCGAAGCCACGCGGCGCGCGCTGCGTGACGCGGGCATCCGCAAGGAGCAGGTCGACGCGGTCTACACGGGCCGCTCGCCGTGGGCCGACAAGCGCTCGCAGTGGAGCAACATCTTCATCTCGCACATGCAGATGCCAGTGAAGCGCACCACCGAGATCACGATGCACGGGGCCGGCCTCACGGCGACGCTGGCGGTGGCCGCGGAGATGATCGCGGCCGGGCAGGCCGAGTACGTGCTGTGCCTGCAGAGCGATGCGACGGAGCTGTTCGTCGACGCCGTCGCCATGGGCGCCGAAGCCGACGCCGATCCGCAGTTCGAAGTGCCGTACGGGCCCATCATCCCGGCGCTGTACGGGCAGGCCGCCTGCCGGTATCTGCACGAGTACGGCCTGACCGAGGCCGATCTGGCCGACGTGGCGGTGTCGAACCAGCGCTGGGGCATTCACCATCCGCACGCGGCCAAGGCGCGCTTCGGGGAAGTGGACCGCGAGACGGTGCTGGCGTCGCCCTACGTCGCCAGTCCGCTGCGGCGGTGGATGTGCTCGACGTGGGGCGGCGGCACCGGCGGTGCGCTGGTGGTCACGTCGCCGGAACGGGCGCGGGCGATGCACGCCGATCCGGTCTACCTGCTCGGCTACGGGTCTGCCACGACGCACGAATACCTGACGGACCGCATGAACATGCGCGCGTGCCGGTTCCCCGAACTCGGACCCATGCCCAACCTGACCCACACGGCCACGGCCGCGGCGGCGAACCAGGCATTCGGCATGTCGGGACTGTCGCGCACGGATATCGACATGGCGCAGATCTCCGTGAACTTCGCGCACATGGGGCCCATCGTCATGGAGGACCTGGGCTTTGCAAAGAAGGGCCGGGGAATCGACCTGTACCGCGAGGGCCGCACCGGTGTCGGCGGCGACCTGCCGACCGACACCAATGGCGGCTGGCTGTCGTTCGGCCAGCCGGGCATCTCCTGCAACATGGACAGCCTCGTCGAAGCCGTGCGGCAGTTGCGCGGCCAGCCGCTGGGCGCGGCGCCGCAGCGCAGGCCGAAGACCGTGCTCGTGCAGGGTGCGGGCGGCATGCTGGCGGCCGGCAGCGTGGTGCTGCTGTCATCGACAACCTGAACGGGAGCACGTGATGATCCAGACCAAAGACGGCTGGCCACAGCCTTACGCGCTGCTCGACGCCCAACCCTACTGGGAAGGGCTCGCGGCGGGGCAGTTGAAGTACCAGCGGTGTACCAGCTGCGGCGAAGCCGTATGGCCCGCACATTCGTTCTGCCCCCATTGCGAGGCGGACGATGGCGAGGGGCTCGTGTGGCAGGAAGCAAAAGGCACCGGCACGCTGTACTCGTTCAGCACCGTGATGCGCGGGCCCACGCCGGCGTTTGCTTCGATTGCCCCGTACACGGTGGGCTTCGTGGAGATGGACGAGGGCTACCACCTGTTCGCGCAGATCGAGGGAGTGCCCGAAACGCTGCACATCGGCGCGCGCATGACGGCGCGGCTAATCGAGCGGGGGGGGCAGCGCCTGCCGGTCTTCGCTGCAGCCTGACGCTTCGCCGGCCATCCGGCAAGACATGTATAAAGAGACATAAGGAGGAGACCCATGACCGACCCCCGTGAACGGGATCGCCGGCGGCGCTGGCTACGCACGGCGGGCGCCGCCTGCGCGGCCGGCTGTGCGGCGATGCTGCTGCCCGGGCTGGCACTGGCGGCGGCCGAACCGTGGCCGACGCGCCCCGTGCGCATCGTCATTCCGCTGGCCGCCGGCTCCAGCGGCGACTTACTCGCGCGCCTGCTGGCGCAACGGCTCGAAGGCATGTGGAAGCAGCCGGTGATCGTGGAGAACCGGCCTGGCGCAGGCGGTGTGATTGGTACCGAATACGTGGTGAACGCCACTGACGGGCATACGCTGCTGCTGGGTACGCAAAGCTCGATCCTGCCGAAGTTCACTACCAAGAACCTGAAGTTCGACCCGACGACCGACCTGGTCCCGGTGTACAAGGTCATCAACTACCAGCTTGTGGTCGCCGCCAACGACGGCACTGCCGGCAAGGCGAAGACCATGCGTGGGCTGGTCGACCTGAGCCGGCGCGATCCGAATGGCCTGTTCTTCGCGGGCACCGGGCGCACGTCGATCTTCAACCTGACGATGGCGCTGCTGAACAAGTCGCTCGGCATGAAGTACGCACCGCTCGACTTCAACAGCGTGACGGCGATGAACATGGCGGTGATGCGCGACGATGCGCAGTTCCTCGTGAACACGCCAAGCTCGATGAAGTCGCAGATGGAGGCGGGCAAGCTGCGGCCGATGGCCGCCATCAGCGCCGAGCGGTATGCGGACCTGCCCAACGTGCCGACGCTGTCGGAGGCCGTGGGTTACAAGGGCTACCTGCCGCTGCTGTGGGCCGGCATGTTCGTGCCGAAGTCCACGCCGCCGGCCCTGGTGGACCGGATCGCGCGCGATCTCCGGACGCTGTCGGCGGACACGCAGTTCAGGAGCCTGGTGGAGTCGCGCCTGAGCGGCAGCATGGTGGCGTCGTCGCCGGGCGCGTTTGCCCAACAACTGAACGAAGAGGTCGCGGTATGGAAAGGCCTCTTCGCCGAACTCAACTACAAGCCGGAGTAAGCAGCCATGCGTGACCTTCCTCTCGATGGCGTGGTGGTCGTGGAACTGAGCGACAGCGCCTCGGCGCCGTTCGCCGGCCAGATCCTTGCGGCGCTGGGCGCCGATGTGTGGAAGATCGAACGTCCCACCGGCGATTCGGCGCGCGGCTGGGGACCGAGCAAGTGGAAGGGCAGCGGTGCCGCCTTCCATGCGATCAACCAGGGCAAGCGCTTCATCAGCCTCGACATCAAGGACCCGGACGACCTCGCCACGCTGCATCGGCTCATTGCCGAGCATGCCGACGTGTTCTTTCACAACCTGCGTCCGGGCTCGGCCGCGCAATACGGACTGGACCCAGACAGCCTGCGCGTGACCAAGCCCGAACTGGTCTGCTGCGAGGTGGGCGCGTTCGGCCACGCCGGTCCGCTGAACCAGGCGCCAGGCTACGATCCGCTGATGCAAGCCTTCGCCGGCATCATGAGCGTGACGGGTGAGGACGGACAGGCGCCAGTGCGCGCCGGCGTGTCGATCGTCGACTTCGGCGCCGGCATGTGGGCCGTCATCGGCATCCTCGCCGCGCTGTGCCGGCGGCAGCGCAAGCACGTGGGCGCAACAGTCCATAGCTCGCTGCTCGAGACGGCCATTGCCTGGATGACCGTGGGGATTGCCAACTACAACGCGGACGGTGATACGGGCGGCCGGCATGGCTCGGGCGTGGCCTTCATCGTGCCGCACCGCGCCTACGACACGGCCGATGGCCATCTGGTGGTCAGTTGCGCCAACGACCGGCTCTTCGCGCGCCTGTGTGCCGCGCTGGACCGGCCGGAGTGGGCCACCGACCCGCGCTTTGCCACCAATGACGGGCGGTTGCGCCACCGCGCGCAGATCGATGGCCTGATCGGCGGACGGCTGGCCGAACATCCGCGTGCGCACTGGCAGCAGGTGCTGGGCGCAGCCGGCCTGCCGTGCGCGCCGGTGCAGACCACCAGCGAACTGGTCAACCATGAGCAGACACGGGCGCTGGGCATCATCGGCAAGCCGTCCGGGGACGATCTCGCGCTGGTCGGATTGCCGCTGTCATTCAATGGCAAGCGGCCGGGGCCGCTGTCGGCGGCGCGCGACGTGGGCCAGGACAATGCGGACCTTGACAGGCTGATGGCATCGCGGCGCTGCTGGCGCGATGCGGAGCCTTCGGGCGGCGAGGCAGTGCTTGACCCGGAGATCGCGAAGTAGAACACGCCAGCATCACCACCGGAACCCGGCTCCTTGACGAGCCGGGTTTCAACGTTTGGGGAGACCAATACGATGCGCAAGACCCAGGGCCCGCTCGCGGGCGTCAGGATTGTGGAACTGGGCGGCACAGGGCCTGTGCCGTTCTGCTGCATGCTGCTCGCGGACCTTGGGGCGGACATCATCCGCATCGACCGTCCACCGGGCCACGATGGCGGGCAGCCCGGCGATCCGCGCTTCAACCTGCTCAACCGCGGCCGGCGCAGCGCCGCACTCGACCACGTCTACGAGACGCAGGACGGCCGCTGGATCAGCGTGGGGTCCAGCGAGGCGCGCTTCTGGCGCCAGACGCTAGAAGTGCTCGGGCTGGACGAGGCGGAGATGCCGGACCAGCACGACCGTTCGCGCTGGCCGGAGGTGCAGGCGAGATTCGCGGAAATCTTCCGCACGCGTACGCGCGACGAATGGTGTGCGCTGGCCGAAGGACGGGAGGTCTGCTTCGCGCCGGTCATGTCGCTGGCGGAGGCGCCCGGCCATCCGCATCTGCGGGCGCGCGGGACGTTCGTCGAGCGGGACGGTGTCGTGCAGCCTGCGCCCGCCCCGCGCTTCAGCCGCACGCCCGGCGCGATCCAGAATTCGCCAGCCCGCCCCGGCGAGCATACCGACGTGGTGCTAGGCGACTGGGGCTTCAGCGCACCTGACATTGCGGCATTGCGCGCGGCCGGCGCCATTGTGTGAGGCGGCGGGCCGCGCAGCCGGTCTTCAGCAGATCGTCAGTGAATCGTCAGCCCGCCGGTCGGGCTGATGGTCGCCCCAGTCAGGTAGCGCGACTCGTCGGAGGCGAGGAAAGCCACCACCTGGCCGATATCCTCCGGGCTTGCCACGCCGAGCGGGCTGCTGGCGATGATTTTCTCGTACTGCTTGCGGTGCCGGTCCGACACGCCATCGGTGCGCTCGAACGCGGCCTTCCAGGAGGGACTGTCGCGCACCACCGTCACGCATACACAATTCACGCGGATGCGGTCGCGCGCGAGTTCCTTCGATAGCACCTTGCTTGCGCTGATCAGGCCGCCGGCAAAGGTGGCCACCGCGGTCTGCGTCGGCGTCGGCACGCGCCCACCTTCCGAGGTCACGAAGACCACCGCGCCGCCGCCGCGCTCGCGCAGGAAGGGCAGGGCCGACTGCACCGGCAGCAGCTTCGCGGCGGTGTTCTCCGCCACCACGGCGCAGACGCGCGCGACGTCGATATCGCCAAACGGCCCGCGCACTTCCGGGCGGCGCGCCTCGTCGTCGTTGCCGCCGGCATTGGCGACCACGATATCGATGCCGCCGTGGCGGCGCGCGGTCTCGGCGGCGAGCGCATCCATGTCGGCCTTCACGCGGACGTCGCCGGGGATGAAATCGCCCTGGCCGCCCGCCTCGCGCAGTTCGGCGAGCACCGCGTCCGCCTTTGACGCGCTCCTGCCGCTGATGACCACCAGCGCCCCGCGCGCCGCGAGCTGCAGTGCCACGCCCCGGCCGATCCCGCCGGTGCCGCCGGTGACGATCGCCACCTTGCCTTCAAGATTCTTCATTGCTGGTTCCTTGCTGTGCTTTCACTGTCTTCCGGTCAGACGATGCCGTCGGCGCGCAGCGCGGCGACCTGCCGCGCATCGAGGTGTAGCCAGTCGCGCAGCACCGCGTCGGTATGCTCCCCGAGCCGCGGCGGCACCCTCGCCTCGGGCTCGGGCACGTCCGACATCTTGATCGGGTTGCCGACCACCTGCACCGGGCCCCACGCCGGGTCCTGGACCGTCATCAGCATCTCGCGCGCGGCGACATGCGGGCAGTCGAACAGGTCGGCCACATCGTTGACCACCGACGCTGGCACGCCGCCCTCGCGCAGCAGGTCCACGGCTTGCGCGCGCGTGCGCGTGGCAAGCCACGCGTCGATATGCGGATCGAGCGCGGCACTGTGCTTGCGGCGCTCGATGCCATCGGCGAAGCGCGGATCGTCCACCAGGTCCGGCTTGCCGATCACCTCGCAGAAGCGGCGCCAGATGTGCTCGCCGAGCACCGCGATGACGATATGGCCGTCGCTGGCGCGGAACGGCCCGAACGGCGCTGTCACCGCGGGTACGCCCGGCGGCAGCGGCTGGTGCAGGGCCGAGTACATGGTGACCGAGATCTCGTTCTGGACCAGCGAGGCGTCGTACAGCGAAATGTCGACCTTCTTGCCCCGCCCGGTACGCTCGCGCTGGTACAGGGCCAGCAGCGCGCCTTGCGCAGCGAGGATGCCGCCCTGCAGGTCGGTCATCGAAAAGCCGAGATAGGTCGGCCGGTCGTCCTGCCGTTCGGGCCGGTACATCAGGCCGCTGAGCGCCTGGCCGACGATGTCGAGGGCCGGGTGGTCGGTGTAAGGGCTTGGCTTCACATCGGTGTGGCCAAAGCCGGAAATGGCAACGTAGATCAGGCGCGGGTTGCGCGCGCGCAAAGTGTCGTAGCCGACGCCGAGGCGGTCCATGACGCCCGGGCGCAAGTTTTCGATCACGATGTCGGCGCTGGCGACCAGTTCGAGGAACAGCCGCTTGCCCTCGGGCTGCTTGAGGTCCAGCGTCAGGCTCTTCTTGTTGCGGTTGGTGCGCAGGAACGACAGCGCGTGCGGGCTGCCGTCCTTCGCCATCCTGACGGGGCTGGTGCTGCGCGCGAAGTCGCCGCCGGCCGGGGCTTCGATCTTGATGACCTCGGCGCCCGCGTCGGCGAGCCACATGGACGCGAACGGGCCGGCGACGAAGTTCTCCACGGCCAGCACGCGCACGCCCTGGAGCGGGCGGTCGGGGTTGGGGTGTTGCTCCTGCGTGGCCGCCGCGGCGCGGCCGGTTTCGGTGTTCAAGGTTGTCTCCTTTGCATCTTCCGGACGAGTTTGATGCAAGGGTAGAGCGCCCCGGCCGCGCGGCCAACTTGCCATTTTCGAAGCTGCGATTCGGAAGACCCGAAGGACGACCCGAAGCGGGCGGCGGACATTCGCCCGCTTCGGACGGCCGCCATCGTCAGCTCAGCACGATGGTCTTTGACTCCATGAAGGCGGTCAGTCCTTCGACGCCGCCCTCGCGGCCGATGCCGGACTGCTTGAAGCCGCCGAATCCGATGGAGAAATCGGTGCGCGGGCCGTTGTGGCCTACGGTGCCCGCGCGGATTTGCCGCGCTACGGCGAGCGCGCGGTCGCGGTCGTTGGTGAAGACGGCGGCGTTCAGGCCGAACGGCGTGTCGTTCGCCATGCGGATGGCACTGGCCTCGTCGTCGGCAGGGATCACGCTCAGCACGGGACCGAAGATTTCCTGCTGGGCGATGCTCGAGCGGTTGTCGACGTTGCCGAATACCGTCGGCTCGAAGAAGAAGCCGCGCGCCAGGTGCGGCGGCCGCTTGCCGCCTGTCGCCAGCACGGCGCCTTCGGCCACGCCCATGGCGACGAAGCGCTCGACGGTATCGCGCTGGCGGGCATTGGCGAGGGGGCCCGAGGTGGTCGTTGCCGCGAGCGGGTCGCCTAGCACGATCTCCCGCGCGATGGCGGACAGTGCCTCGACCATCGCGTCGTGCTTTGCGCGTGGCACGATGATGCGGGTGAGGCTATGGCAGATCTGCCCGGTGTTGTAGCTGAAGTAGGAGTTGCCCAGCGTTGCCGCAGCGGCTTCGACGTCGTAGTCGTCGAGGATGACGGCGGGCGACTTGCCGCCGAGTTCCAGCGTCACGCGCGCCACGCGGTCGCCGGCGATGGATGCGATACGGCGGCCGGCCGCAGTCGAGCCGGTGAATGTGATCTTGTCGACCTCCGGGCTGCGCACCAGTGCCTCGGACACGTCGCGTTCGGCGGGGATGACGTTGACGACGCCCGGGGGCAAGCCGACTTCCTCGCAAACCTGCGCGAACAGGTAGCCCGAGCACGGCGCCTCGGGCGGCGACTTGATGACCAGCGTGCAGCCCGCCAGCAGTGCCGGCGCTGTCTTGTACGCGAGCAGGCCGGCGGGCCCGTTCCAGGGAATGATCTCGGCGACCACGCCCACCGGCTCGTAGACCCGATACGCGTCGTTCCCGGTGACAGACTGGCACGGCTGAGTGAAGGGAAAGGTCGATGCCATTGCCGCGTACTGTCGGAAGGCGCCGCTGATGAACAGCCCGATCCGTGGCTGCGCGACCTTGTAGACGATACCGGTTTCGAGCGACCAGATGCGGGCGAACTCATCGTTCAGCGCTTCCAGCCGCACGGCGATCTTCTCAAGGAAGCCGGCGCGCTCCAGCGGCGTCATGCGCGGCCAGGGGCCGTCGTCGAATGCCTTGCGGGCGGCGGCGACGGCGCGCTGCATGTCGGCCGACTCGGCGCGGGCGACTGTCGCCACGACCTGCTCGGTGGAGCAGTCCAGCACGTCGAAGACGCCGCCGGTGGACGGTTCGACCCATACGCCGTCGATGTACAACTGGCGCGGGTGCTTGAGTTCGATAGTTCGGTTCGTCATGGAATGGATCTCCGTTGCCCGCCGGGGCCGGCGGCAACCGTGAAAAAGGGGGGCAGGATTCAGAACAGGAACACGCCCTTGCCGCCCGCCTGCTGGTCGAAGTGCGCATAGGCCTGCGCGGCCTGGTCGAGCCGCCAGGTGTCGGTGAACAGCCGGTCCACCTCGATGCCGCGTGTGGCGATAAAGTTGGCACAAGCCTTCATCTCGACTTCGGAGAACGTGAAGGAGCCAAGCAACTGCCGCTGCTTGCCGATCAGATCCTTCATCGCATCGAGCACCAGATTGCCGCCCACGGCCACCAGCGCGATGCGGCCCCATACCTTAGTGCTGCGCACGGCCTGAGCGCGCGGCAGCTCGCCGCCGGCACACTCCACCGCGCACGACGCGCCCTTGCCCCCGGTCAGCTTCAGTATCTCTGCGACCGGGTCGGACTGCGTGGCGTCGATCGCGTGTGTCACGCCGAAGTCTTTCGCGCGGGTCACGCGCGCTGCGCTGATGTCGACGCCGAACACCTCGACGCCCATCGCGGCGGCAAGCTGGGCCACCGACAGGCCGACCGGGCCAAGGCCGTAGACGGCCAGCGTGTCGCGGGCGCTGATGTCGAGCCGCAGCAAGGCGCCGTACGCGGTGCCGGTGCCGCATGCCACGGCGGCGCCGCCCGCGAACGACATCTCCTGCGGCAGGTGCACCAGCGATGACACCGGCACCTTCATGTAATCGGCATGGCCGCCATGCGCCAGCACGCCGTGGATGCGCGCGCCGTGGTCGCAGAGCTGCGTCCAGCCGGTGCGGCAATGGTCGCAGTGGCGGCAGCCCTCGTAGTGGAAGACCATCACGCGGTCGCCCACGCGGAACGCTTTACTGTCCACGCCCGGGCCGAGCGCAGCCACCACGCCGCACGGCTCGTGCCCGCCGATGATCCGGTCGGACGTAATGCGGTCCTTCAGGCCAAGCATCTCCAGCGATGCCGCCATGCCATGCCGGTAGTAGTGCAGATCGGTGCCGCACATGCCCGACGCCTTCATCTCGATCACGGCCTCGCCGGGGCCGGGCGTGGGATCGTCGAAGTGCGCCAGCTCGACCTCGCGGGCGCCCCGGAAGATCATCCCGCGCATCCGAGATGCTCCTTGTAGAACGGGATCAGCTTGTCGAGCGCCTTGCGCACGGGCTCGGGCTTGTCGTACAGGTCGTAGTGCGACCAGCCGTCGAGTACGACGAGTTCCTTCTTTTCCGAGCGTGCGCGGCCCACGATCTCGCAGCCGTCGCGGTAGGCGCCGAAGGCACCGACCTTGTCGCCGACCACCACCATCAGCGGCTGCGTCAGCAGGACCTCGGCCAGGTGGAAGGCATCCCATCCGGCTGCGGCGCCCTGGTGGGAGAAGAGCGAGCGGTTGGCGCCGTGTGGCTTCTGCCCGCGCGGCGTGCGGTAGTACTCCGTGGCCTCGTAGAGGTCGATCTCTGTCAGCCCGCGCTGTTTGGCTTCCTCAGGCGACGGCGGCAGCAGGTCGTCCACGCGCAGCGCGGTACCGCGTGCTTCTGCGGTGCGCTGCTGTGCCATGGCTTCCAGCGCGCCGATCGGATCGTAGCCGCTGAAGCCCTCGCGCATCAGGCGGCCGTAGTTGACGCCGGTGATGGTGCCCACGGCGCGGATGCGGCGCTCTGTCATGGCGGCATTGATCGAGTAGCCGCCACCGCCGCAGACGCCGAGCACGCCGATGCGCGCTTCGTCCACATAGGCCAGCGTCACAAGGTAGTCTGCGACCACGCGGAAGTCTTCCACGCGGAGTGTCGGATCCTCGATATAGCGGGGCTCGCCGCCGCTAGCGCCCTGGAAGCTGGCATCGAACGCGATGACGACGAAGCCGGCTTCGGCGAGCGCGGTGCCGTAGACGCTTCCCGAGGTCTGCTCCTTGCAACTGCCGATCGGATGGGCGCTGATGATAGCGGGGTACTTCTTGTTCTCGTCGAAGTCCGGCGGGAAGTGGAGGTCTGCTGCGATATCCCAGTACTGATGCTTGATGCTGACGGCTTTCATGATTTCACCTCTGTGGCGTAGCGGGTTGCGGACTCAGTCCGCAGTACGGTAATCCGCGCTTGGCGCGGCGTCGGGTTCCTGTGCCGGCTTCGGGATCAGGGGCACGAGAAGGATGGCGACGACGGCAGGCACGACGAATGCGTAGAAGTTCCAGTGCAGCGCGAGGTTCGAGCCGACGATCCAACCGCCAATCAGCGGACCGAGAATGGAGCCGAAGCGCCCGAACGCCTGTGACGCCCCGAGCGCGGAGCCGCGGCAGGAAGCCGGGAAGTACGTGGCGATGTAGCCGTAGATCAGTGTAGTCGTGCCGATGGAGCCAATGCCCGCGCCGAACACCGCGAGCATCAACCAGCCGAAGGCCAGCTTCTGGCTCAGCGCGAGCAGTGACAGGCCGCCGATGGCGAAGAACGGAATGATCACCCGTTTGGAGCCCAACCGGTCCGCCAGCCACGCACCGCCGATCATGCCCGCGACGGCGCCGAACTGCATCACCAGCAGGAACTGCAGCGACGACCCCAGCGGATAGCCGGCCTTGCGCATCAGTTGTGGAAGCCATGCGTTCAGGCCATAGACGATCAGCTGGACGCAGAAACTCACCATCCCGAACAACAGCGCCGAGGTGCGGAGTGCATCGGTTGCCAGGAGGCGGTACCCGCGCGTACCGGTCGCGGCCGCGTGCACCGCCTGGGCCCGTTGCTCCCGCGCCATTTGCTCCAAGTCGAGCGAATGGCGGGCGGCCAGGACGCGCGCCTCTTCCATGCGGCCGCGCTCGACGAGGAAGCTAACCGACTCGGGGAGCCACCTGTACATCACGGGCAGGATCAGCGCGTAGAGCGCGCCAAGCGCATAGAGCGTGCGCCATCCGTGTTCCTGCAGCAGTGTCATCGCCAGCAGCGCGCAGATGACGCCGCCCACGGAATAGCCTGTCAGGGTCAGCGCGTTGTACAACTGGCGCCGGTTCGCAGGCGCGTATTCGACCGTCAGCGCCACGGCGGACGGCACCACGCCGCCCAGTCCGATGCCGGTAAAAAAGCGCGCGGCGCCCAGTGAAAACGGCGAAGCGGCGAGCGCGCAGAGGATGGAGCCGACTGAGAACCACAGCACGCCGGCCATGATGAGGTTGCGCCTGCCCACGCGGTCGGAAAGCGGGCCGGCTGCGCCCATGCCGACCATCAGCCCGGCGAGCGTCCAGCTCCCGATCATGCCGGCCGTCGCCGGCGTCAGGCCCCAGCCCGGCTCTTCCAGCAGCTTCGGGAGAGTGGCTCCGTAGACGATGAGGTCGTAGCCGTCGGCCACGATCGTCAGAAAGCACAATATGACCACGAACAGGCTGCTGCGGGCCGGCAGTGTTGATTGATGCACGTTGTCTCCTGGATGTCCTTGTTGTGAGTCCCGGCCAATGCAAGGTACGGATGGACTGCGGGCGATGCGGTGACCGGGACCACCGGAAGGGTAGTGGCGTGCCGGTGCCGAACCAATTGACCATTCTCGAAACAGCGATTCGTCAGCGATGAAGCCGGCGGTGTGCCGGCTTCGCGGCGCGTGAACCGGCGCTTCGGAAAAGGCCAGTTGGCGCGCGCGGCGTGCGCCCCTACGCTTCGATGCATGGCGCCAAACGGGATGCCCTCGCAGGAAAGGGCATCTGCTATCGCACCGCCCGTCCGCGCCTGATCTTCCAGAGTACGGAACATCGGTCCGGCTGCTATTGGAGCCATCGAGCCAACCGCGTGTAATGGGGCACGTTGCCCCATCATTTTCAGGACATTCCACCATGCGTTACGAAGACTTCCAGTTCATCCTGTTCGACCGGCAGCCGGATGGCGTCCTGCTCGCCACCCTGAACCGGCCCGAGGTGATGAACGCGACCAACGCCCGGCTTCACTGGGAACTGACGAAGCTGTGGGGGGTCGTCAATGAAGATCCGTCGGTCAAGGTGGTGGTGGTGACGGGCGCGGGCGACCGTGCGTTCTCGGCGGGCGGCGATCTGGCGTGGGTCGAGGAGATGGTGGGTAACCCCGATGCGGTGGCGGTCGTAAAGAAGGAGGCCGCCGAGATCGTCTACAACATGCTGGCCTGCGAGAAGCCGATCATTTCGGCGATCAACGGCACCGCCGTCGGCGCGGGGCTTGCGGTCGCGCTGCTGGCGGACGTCAGCATCATTGCCGAATCGGCGCGATTCACGGATGGCCATGCCCGCCTCGGCGTGGCGGCGGGCGACCATGCCGCCATCATCTGGCCGCTGCTCTGTGGTGTGGCCAAGGCGAAGTACTACCTGATGACCGCGGACTTCATCGACGGCAAGGAAGCTGAGCGCCTGGGGCTGGTGACGTTCTGCGTGCCACAGCAGGCTCTGATGGACCGCGCGCTGGCCGTGGCCCAGTCGCTCGCGCGCGGCAGCCAGACGGCGATTCGCGCCACCAAGATGTCGATCAACAACTGGATGCGGATGGCCGGGCCGATCTTCGACGCCTCGCTGGCCGCGGAGATGCTGGGCTTCCTCGGCGCAGACGCGCGCGAAGGCCTCGACGCCGTGCGCAACAAGCGCGCACCGCAATTCCCGTCCGCGAAGCTGCCTGGCTGAGTGACACGGCCTTAAGTCGACATTGCGGCGATCTTGAGCCATCGCCCCGAGAGATTTTGAAGCGAGACATGATGGATACCGAAGCCAACACCTGGAAGCCGGGCCCGCGCGAGTTGCAGGCCTCCGGCATTGCGCAACTGATGCGCGCGTTCGACTTGACGCGATATGACGACCTGCTCGATCTCTCGCGCAATCATCCCGACCGCTACTGGCAGGTGGCCATGCAGCACTGCGGGATCGTGTGGGACACGCCGCCGACGAGCTACCTCGATCCGGCATCGCCGCGCGAATTCCCCCAGTGGTTCCCGGGCGGGCGACTGAACTGGGTCAATACCGTGCTGGCGTGGACCGACGACTCTCGCACGCGCGATCAGGCGGCTGTCGTCGCGGAACGGGAGGACGGCGAGGTCCAGACAGTCAGCTATGCGGAACTCGGCACGCGCGTGCGCCAGTTCGCGGGCGGCTTGCAGGCGCTCGGCATCGGGCGCGGCGAGCGCGTGGGCCTGCTGATGGAGAACGGTATCGAGGCGACGGTATCGCTGCTGGCGCTCGCGTCGATCGGGGCGATCGTCGTGCCTTTGTTCAGCGGCTTCGGCGTGGACGCCATCGTCGCGCGGCTGTCGGCGGCCGAGGCCACTTCGGTGATTGCCTCCACGGGCTTCAGCCGACGCAGCAAGCGCATCGACGTGGAGGGGACGCTGCGCGAAGCGTGGGCACGGCTGCCCGCGCTCAAGCGCGTGGTCTGGAAGCAGGCTGGCGCGGCGCCGGCGGCCGGACCGCAGGATCTCGACTGGCAGGCAGTGATGGCGTCGGGCGCCGGAAGACTGGCCGACCCTGTCACGCTGGGGCCGCAGGATCCCTTCATGGTGATCTACACCTCGGGCACGACCGGCAAGCCAAAGGGTGTCGTCCATACACATGGCAGTTTCCCGCTCAAGATCGCCCATGATGCGGTAGTGCACTTCGATGTGGCGCCGGGCGACGTCTTCTGCTGGCCCGCCGACATGGGCTGGATCGCCGGCACGCTGGTGCTGGGCTGCGCGCTGCTGCGCGGCGCGACGCTGGTCTGCTACGACGGCGCGCCCGATTACCCGAGCTGGGCACGTATGTCGCAACTGGTGGAGCGGCACAAGGTCACCCATTTCGGCTCGGCGCCGACGCTGATCCGGGGCCTCGCCAGCAACGAGCAAGTGGCGCTGCAAGGCGACGTGTCCTCCGTTCGCCTGTTGATCACAGCCGGCGAGGGCATCGATCCCGAGCATTTCTGCTGGTTCCAGCGGACCTTCGGGCGCGGCACGCAGCCGCTGATCAACTACACGGGCGGCACCGAGGTGTCGGGCGCGCTGCTGTCGAGCGTCGTCGTACGGCCCATCCCGCCGAGCGGTTTCAACACGACCTCGCCGGGGGTGGATGTGGACGTGGTCGACGCGGGTGGCACGCCATTGACCGGTACGGTGGGTGAACTGGTGATTCGCCAGCCTTTCGTGGGCATGACGCAGTCGTTCTGGCAGGACGCGGAGCGCTATCTCGATACCTACTGGCACACCATTCCCGGCCTCTGGGTGCATGGCGATCTGGCGTTGCGCCGGCGGGACGGCACGTTCTTCATGATGGGGCGTTCCGACGACACGCTGAAGGTGGCCGGCAAGCGGCTGGGGCCTGCGGAGGTGGAGGAAGTCGTGCTGGAACTGCCGGAAGTCTCGGAAGCCGCAGCAATTGGCGTGGACGACAAGGACAAGGGGCAGCGGCTGGTGGTGTTCGTCGTCGGCGAAACTGGCGGTGCTGCTGACGCCGATGCTGTCGCGTCCCGCGTGATCAGCCATGTCGACAAGCGCCTCGGACGGCCATTCCGGCCGAGCGCGGTGCACGTCGTGAATCAGTTGCCGAAGACGCGCAGTTCCAAAATCATGCGCCGCGTGATTCGCAGCGTGTATTGCAACACGCCGCCGGGCGACCTCTCGTCGCTCGACAACCCCGCGTCGCTCGACGAGATCCGCGCGGCATCGGGCACCGGCCCGCAGGCATGAGGCGGGCAGAAAAATGAAAGTTCTCGAAGGCATCAGGGTCCTGGATTTCGGCAGGTTCATCGCCGGCCCGTTCTGCGCGGCGCTGCTCGCCGACTTCGGCGCGGACGTCATCCGTATCGATCGCGTCGGCGGCAGCGAGGACCGCTTCGTCGCGCCGGTGACCAGTGAAGGCGAGGGCGCGTTCTTCCTGCAGGTCAACCGGAACAAGCGCTCGATCACGCTCGATCTCGACAGCGAGGAGGGGCGCGCGGTGGTCCGCAAGCTGCTGTTGAACACCGACGTAGTCGTGGCGAACATGCCGCCGCGTACCATTGCGGCGCTCGGCCTCGACTATGAGAGCCTGCGCAAGGTGAAGCCCGACATCATCCTGACCGCTTCGTCGGCGTTTGGCGCAGACCCGGCCGTGCGCGACCGTGTCGGCTTCGACGGCGTCGGGCAGGCGATGAGCGGGGCGGTGCACCTGACGGGGCTGCCGGACCATCCCATGAAGTCGATGGTGCCGGTCGTCGATTTTTCGACCGCGCTGTGCTGCGCGCTCGGGACCATGATGGCGCTCTACGAACGCAAGACGAGCGGCCAGGGGCAGGAGGTCGGCGCGTCGCTGCTGCACACGGCGCTCACGCTGTCCAGCGGCAGCCTGATCGAGGAAGCGCTGCGCGGACTGAACCGGCAGGCAACCGTCAACCGTAGCCCCACCTATGGCCCGTCGGACATCTTTCGCGTCAAGGATGGCTGGATCATCGCGCAGGTGATCGGCCCCGCGATGTTCAAACGCTGGACGCGCATGGTGGAGCGCCCGGAACTGCTGGATGATCCGCGTTTCGCGGACGATGCGCTGCGCGGCGAGCATGGCGAAGTCCTCAGCGACATCATGTCGGACTGGTGCGCTGGCCGGACGCGCGACGAAGCCCTGGCGATGCTGGAGGACGCGCGCATTCCCGGCGGCCCGGTCAACACGCCGCGACAGGCGCTGGAGGACGAAGTCGTCCGTGCCTCCGGCGCCTTCCATGGCGTTGACTACCCGGGCGCAGCGGCGCAGGTACCGCTCGTTGCCACGCCGGTGTCGCTGTCGCGGACCGCACCGGCCATCGCCCGGCGTCCGCCGACGGCGGGCGAGCATACCGAGGAAGTGCTGCGCGACGCGGGCTATGCGCCCGGTGAAATCGTGGCACTGCGCGAGCGGGGCGTGATCTGAGAATACCGAGAGGCCAAGCACGAAGCGACAGCAGGTAACCGCATTCCCTATGGATAGTACTGCCGGGCTTTGATTCCAATGCGTCATATATAAGAATACTTATGAACATTAGAAATATGTTTAATTGTTGTTAATGCATGGCGGTCCCTACGCTTTGACCAAGGATCAGTTGTTCAGGCGGTGAAATATGGACCGAACAAGCGCTTCTCGAAATGGCGGCGCCGATGTACTGGCGGCGGTGTGGGGCTCCTGGAGCGGCATGGAACCGCCCATCGGTGCCCATCTTGTCACCCCCCGGCACGGCTACAACCACCACGGCATCTACGTGGGCCACGACAAGGTTGTGCACTACGCGGGCCTGGCGGGGGCGCTGCGGCGCGGCCCGGTCGAGGAGGTCAGCCTCGCGGACTTCTCCGCCGGTGGCGCAATCTGGATCGCTGCCGGTCCGCCTCCGAAGTACGTTGAGCAGGAGGCTGCCAAACGTGCGCGCTCGCGGCTCGGCGAGGATTGCTACCGAGTCTTGAGTAATAACTGCGAGCATTTTTGTACGTGGTGCCTGTATGGCAAGAGCGAGAGCGAGCAGGTACGGGCCCTGATGCTCAATCCATGGGTCGCGCTACGCATCGTGACCATCCTGTTCGGCGCCTGGCTGGCGTCGGCCGCGCAGGTTTCGCCGGTTCTTACTCATGCGGTAGTGGCACTGACCGCGCCACTGGCCCCGTGCCTTCCCAGCCACCTCCGAGCGCCTTGATGAGCCCCACGCTCGCCGTCAACTGACGCCGGCGCACACTCTCGAGCGCGCGGTCGCTGGAAAGTGAGGCCGCCTGCAGGACATTGACGTCGAGGTAGGCCACCGCGCCTTTCCGGTAGCGGTCCAGCCCGATAGACAGGGCCCGGCCAGAGGACTGCGCCGCAATCCGCTGGCTTCGCGCTTCGTCCTGCAAGGCCTGGATGGCGGCGTAGCCGTCTTCGACTTCCTGTACTGCACGTAGCACCGTGGACCGGTAGTCCGCGGCGCTGGCGTCAAACTGCGCGCGGGCGCTGTCTTCACCGGCGCGGCGGCGCCCGCCGTCCAGCAGCGTGCCGGCCAATGCCGGCCCGATGGCCCAGAAGCGGCTTGGTGCGGTCAGCCAGCTTGCCAGGCTTGAGCTTTCCAGGCCGCCGCCCAGCGTCAGCATCAGGCTGGGGAAGAAGGCGGCCCGCGCGACCCCGATCTGCGCATTCGCGGCCGCCACCCTGCGCTCGGCCGCGGCGACATCCGGCCGGCGTTCGAGCAGTTGCGAGGGCAAGGCGGCCGGGACTGGCGGCAGCTGTTCCGGATGGGCTGTCCCATCAGCCGGCGCAAGCGAAAACCGGCTTGCCGGTTCGCCCACCAGCGTGGCAAGGGCGTGTTCGAGCTGCGTCCGGTTCAGGCGCAGGTCCGACAGCTGGGCGCGGGTGCTTTCCAGCTGGGCGCGGGCCTGGGCGACGTCGCCCTCCGTGGCGATGCCGCCGCGGTATCGGTTCGTTACCAGCTCAACCACGGATGTGTATGCCTCGATGGTCTGCTGCAGCAGTGCTGCCTCTCGATCGAGCGAGCGCACGCCGAAGTAGTCGTCGGCCAGCTCCGCCTGCAGGCCCAGACGCACGGCCGCCACGTCTTCCGCGCTGGCCTGTGCGCGCGCCTCGGCCGCATCCACGGTGCTGCCGATACGGCCAAACAGGTCCGGCTCCCAGGAGGCGCCCACGCCAAGCAGGTAGTCATTGGTGGTCTTGCCCGCCAGCGATCGCCCGACGACATTGTCAGAGACACGACTCCTGCTGAATGCCGCGCCGGCTGTCACGGTAGGAAAGTAGGCCGACCTGGCGGCCCGCGCCTGGGCCTGCGCATCCTGCAGTTGCGCCACGGCCTTGCGCAGGGTCTCGCTCGAGACCTCGACGCGCGCTTCCAGGCGGTCCAGGGTCGCGTCGCCATAGGCGCGCCACCAGTCAGGCGCGATCGCGTCGGGGCCACCGGGCCTGGCCGGGCTGGCGCCGGCCTCCTTGTAGGCGTCTGGCAGGTCTATGGGGGGTGGCCGATAGGGCGGGGCGGCTGCGCATCCGGCAAGCAGGACCACGAGCCCCGTTGCCAGTGCCCGCCCGGCCTGGTGTCTGAGTGTTCCATGCCTGGCAGGCTGCTTTTTGCGGTGTTCCGTCGCGGACGTGTTGAGCATGATGGGATGGCAAAGCGATCAGGACGACCGGGCCGCACCGGCCTGGTCGGCAACGACACGTACCGGGGTGCCAGCCATCAGGCCGTCACCCGGGTTGACGATGACCTGCTCCGTGCCTTGCAGCCCGCCCAGCACTTCCACGTGGGTACCGAAGTCACGGCCAAGCGTGATGTTGCGAAGTTCCACGCGCCCATCCTTGCCGACCACGGCGACGCTCGGACCTGCGGGGCGGAACGCCAGCGTGCTGGCCGGCAGGTCGAAGCCAGCAGTGTCCGCATTCGTGCTCAGGTGCACCTCCGCATAGGCGCCCGGCAGGATGCGGCCGCCGTGGCTGTCGACCTCGAGTTCGACCCGCAGGCTGCGCGTGGCGGCATCGAAGGCACCGGCATTGCGCGTCACCGTGGCGGCAAACCGCTCGCCTGGCGATTGCGGCAGCGTCAGCCATGCCTGCATGTCCGGGCCCACCATCGCACTGGCGTCCTGGGGAAGCTGTATGTAGACCCGCAGCGTGCCGCCCGCCGAGATGTGGAACAGTTCACGGCCCTGGCCGGGGGCGCTGCCGGCATCGACCAAGGCACCGGTATCGACATTCCTGGCGGTAATCACCCCGTCGAATGGCGCGCGAATCTCCGTGTAGGACGCAAGTTGCGCGAGGCGCGACGTATTCGAGCGCGCCGATGCCAGTACGGCAGCCTTGGCCTGCATGTCGGCGATCTTCTGGTCGGTCTCTTGCTGCGCGACGGAGTTGGACGCCTGCAGGTCCTTCCAGCGGTCCGCAGTGCTCCGCGCCAGCGCGTAGTTGGCGGCGGCGGTCGCTTCGTCGGCGCGTGCCTGGCGCAACTGGTCAGCCACTTCCGGCGCGTCGATCTCGGCCAGCAACTGGCCCTTCTTCACCGGCGTACCGAGGTCCGCATACCAGCGTCGCAAATAGCCGTTGACGCGCGCATAGACCGCTGCATCCTGATAGGCCCGCACATCTCCGGGCAGGACGATTTCGCGCATCGCCGCCGCATGCCCGGGGCGCACGATCCTGACGGCCGGCACCATCGCCTGCGCGGTGCGCTGGGCCAGTGCAGCGTGCGCGTGCAGCCTGGGGACGATCCCGGCGGCCAGCGCACAGGCGAGGACGGCCGCGGCAGCCAGAATGAGGCGCCCCCTCCCGCGCTCGGCAGGTGGCGGGCAGGCAGTTTCAGGCGGTGCATTGTCAGCGGTTTCCCGCAGTGTGGGCAGTGTCATACCAGACCTTTTTCATCAGAGCCAAGTGCCGAATGCGCGGGCGTTGCAGCGGACCGCGTGCCGAGCCAGGTGTGGAGCATCGCGAAGAAGACCGGGACCAGCACCAGCGTGGCGACCGTGCCGCAAGCCAGGCCGCCGATCACGGCGCGCCCGAGCGGCGCGTTCTGGGCCCCCGCGCCGCCGGCGCCAAGTGCCATCGGCACCATGCCGAACAGCATGGCCAGCGCGGTCATGACCACCGGGCGGAAGCGGCCGGCGCCGGCATCGAACGCCGCCCGGAATGGTGTTTTCCCCTGGGCAAGCAGTTCGCGCGCCCGGCTGACCACCAGGATGCTGTTTGCCGTGGCGATGCCCACGCACATGATGGCGCCGGTGAGGGCAGGCACGCTGACCGTGGTGCGCGTGACAAACAGCATCCATGCGATGCCGGACAGCGCGGCCGGCAATCCGCCCAGAATCGCCAGCGGGTCGAGCCAGGACTGGAAGTTGACCACCATCAGCAGGTAGACCAGCACGATGGCCGCGGCAAGGCCTCCTACCAGTCCGGAAAACGAGGTCCGCATGGTCTGGACCTGCCCGCGCACCACCAGGTCGGATCCGGGCGGCAGGTCCTTGCGCACGCTGGCGACAATGCGGTCGATGTCGGCCGCCACGGCGCCCAGGTCCCGGCCCCGCACAGCCCCGAAGATATCCAGCACGGGCTGCACGTTGTAGTGCGACACCACGCCTTGCTGGCTGGTGCGGGTCACGCTGCTGAAGAGTCCCAGTTCGCCGGCACCGCCAAGCCTTGCCGTGGCGGCGCCGAGCCCGAGCGGGATATTCGACAGCGTCTGCAGCGACCCCATCGCATATTGGGGCACCGACACCGTCAACGGATAGCTCACCCCGTTCTTCGGATTGAGCCAGAAGTTCGGCGAGGTCTGGCTGCTGCCGGAAAGCGAGATCAGCAGGTTCTGCGCGACTTCCCGTTGCGACAGCCCCGCTTGCAGTGCGCGCGTGCGGTCTACATTCACCGTGAGTGCCGGCTGGTCGGCCGGCTGCTGGATATGCAGGTCCGACAGGCCAGGCACCGCCGCGAGCTTCCCGAACAGCCGCTGCGCGACCACGCGGTTGCCGTTCAGGTCATTGCCGACGATCTGCACGTCGATCGGCGCGGGCAGTCCGAAGTTCAGGATCTGGCTGACCATGTCCGACGGCAGGAACGAGAAGCTCACGCCGGGAAACGCCTTCGGAAGCAGGGCGCCGAGCCTGTCGACCACATCCGCCGTGCCACCGCTGCCGGGCTTCAGCGACACCAGGATCTCCGCATCGGCGGTGCCGATCGGCAGCGCGGAATCGTAGGTCAGGTTGATGCCGCTGACCGGCAGGCCGATGTTGTCGACGATGCCGGACACGCGTGCCGGGCCGACCTCGTTACGGATGGCCGTCTCCACCTCATCGGCAATGCGTGCGGTTTCCTCGATGCGCGTGCCGGTCCGCGCACGCATGTGCAGGCGGATTTCGCCGCTGTCCACGCTGGGGAAGAAGTCCTGGCCAAGAAAAGGCACCAGGGCCATGGAGCCGGCGCAACCCAGCGCGAACACGAGCACGGCACGCCTCGGGTGAGCGAGCGCGGTGCCGAGCAGACGGCTGTAACGCGCGCGCAACGCCTCGAATGCCAGGTCGAAGCGGTGGTGCAGGCCTGCAAAGAACCGCCGCACGCGGCCAGCGGTGGCGGCGCCGTTCCCTTTGGTGGCTTCGCTGCGCAACAGGTAGTGGGCAAGCGTCGGAATCAGCGTGCGCGACAGGAAGTAGGAGGCCATCATCGCGAACACCACGGCTTCGGCCATCGGCACGAACAGGTAGCGCGCCACGCCGCTCAGCATGAACATCGGCAGGAACACGATGCAGATGCACAGCGTGGAGACCAGCGTAGGCAGCGCGATCTGCGCCGATCCGTCCAGGATCGCCTGTTCCAGGGGCTTGCCCATTTCGCGATGGTGCGTCACGTTCTCGATCGCCACGGTGGCGTCGTCCACCAGCACGCCCACGGCGAGCGCCAGCCCGCCGAGCGTCATGATGTTCAGCGTCTGGCCCAGCGCCGACAGCGCGATCAGGGCCGCCAGCACCGACAGCGGAATCGTGACCGCAATGATCAGCGTGGAGCGCCAGCTGCCCAGGAACAGCAGGATCATCAGGGCTGTCAGGCAGGCGGCAATGAGCGCCTCGTGCAGGACTCCGTCAATGGCCGATTGCACGAACACGGACTGGTCGGAGATCGGCTGCACCTGCAGTGATTTCGGCAGCCCTGCAGTGACCTTCGGCAGCAAGGCCTTGATCTGGGCAATGATCGACAAGGTCGAGGCGTTGCCGCTTTTCTCGATCTCCAGCAGCGCGGCACGCTTGCCGTCGCGGCGCACCAGATTGGTCTGCGGCGCATAGCCATCGCGCACATGGGCCACGTCCCGCACGTAGATGGTGCCATCGCGGTCGCTTCGGACCGGCAGGTCGTTCAGCGCCGCGACGGTCTGCGTGCTGCCGTTCAGGTCGACGCGGTACTCGAGCGCGCCGATCTTGGCCGTGCCGCCCGGCAAGATCAGGTTCTGGGCATTGATAGCGTTGACCACGTCCAGCGGCGACAGGCCGCGCGCCTGCAGCGCACGCGTGTCGAGATCCACCATCACCTGCCTGACCTTGCCGCCGTAAGGCAAGGGGATCGATGCGCCCTGCACGGTAGCGAGCTGCGTGCGGATAAAGCTGTTGCCGAGATCGTAAAGGTCCTGCTCTGGCAGGCTGTCGCTGCCCAGCGCGAGCCGCAGGATGGGCACCGTCGAGGCGCTGTAGCTCAGGATCAGCGGCGGTGTGGTGCCCGGCGGCAAGCTCTTGAGCATCGACTGTGCGCCCGACGAGGCCTGGGCAATCGCGCGATTGATATCGGCGCCGGGATGGAAGAAGACCTTGATGACCGCCACACCGGGCAGCGTCTGCGATTCGATATGTTCAATGTCGTCGACGCTGTTGGTCAGCGAGCGCTCATATACCGTCACCATCCGCTGCGCCATGTCTTCGGCGGAGAGGCCGTTGTAGGTCCATACCACGCTGACCACCGGGATATCGATCGACGGAAAAATGTCGGTAGGCGTGCGCAGAATCACCAGCGGGCCGGCCAGCAGCAGGCAAATGGCCAGCACTACAAAGGTATAAGGCCGGCTCAGGGCGAGCCTGACAATCCACATTTCATCCCCCAGAAGGCTGCCTGGCCAGCCGAATGCGACGGCCTGGCATGTCGACCGGATTCTAGGAAGGCAGGGGTGCGCCGGACGCCAACAGAACGATTACAGTCTTGTCATCCTGAGCGGCAAGCAGCGCCGCTATCATCGGATTGCAGAAAGCAGGCATGCGCGGTAAGCGCACGGGGCCTGGAACGGAAAGACCATGAAGATTCTTGTTGTGGAAGACGAGCCCAAGACGGGCGAATACCTGCGCAAAGGCCTGACCGAGTCATCCTTTGTGGTCGATGTCGCGGTGACGGGCGGAGATGGCCTGCACCAGGCCACGGAACACGAATACGACCTGATCATCCTGGATGTCATGCTGCCGGGCATGAGCGGGTGGGACGTGCTCAGGCAGCTGCGCGAGCGCAAGGACACGCCGGTCCTGTTCCTGACGGCCAGGGACGAAGTGGAAGACCGTGTCCGCGGCCTGGAGCTCGGCGGCGACGACTATCTTGCCAAACCGTTTGCCTTTGTCGAACTGCTCGCGCGGGTACGCACGCTGCTGCGGCGCGGACCGGTGCGCGAGGCCGACCGTATCGAAATCGGCGACCTGGAGATCGACGTGATCCGCCATCGCGTCACCCGGGCTGGCCAGCGCATCGACCTGACTCCGCGCGAATTCGCCCTGCTGCATTTCCTGGCCAGGCGGCATGGGGAGGTGCTCAGCCGCACGCACATTGCCTCCCAGGTGTGGGACATGAACTTCGACAGCGATACCAATGTGGTGGACGTGGCCATCCGCCGCCTGCGCGCAAAGATGGACGACCACTTCGCGCCCAAGCTGATCCACAGCGTACGCGGCATCGGCTACGTCCTCGAAATACGGCCATCGTGACACAGGCACGCTCACTGACCACGCGTCTCGCGCTGTCATTTGCGCTGATCGCAGGCTGTGCCTTTGCCGGCGTCGGCATGTACCTGTACCAGGCGCTCGCCACGCAGATTATCGAACGCGATGACGCGGAGCTGCTGCGCAAGGCGACTCGCGCGCGTGCCGAACTGGCCGAACGCGACGGCAGCGCGGCGGAGCCATTGCGCGAACTGGGCAGGGTGGTATCCGGCAATGACGAATACGGCCTGCGGGTGCGATCGCCTGACGGGACCGTGCTTTTGGCGGCTGGCGCCGATGCGGGAACCATTCCCGAGGTGGCTAGCCTTGCAGCGGGCGTGCCGATTGACGGCAATGCGATTCAGTCATGGAGCACAAGCCATGGCTACCCGGTGCGCGGTGTACTCATGCTGGCTCCGGCCGGGGCAGGATCTGGGCAGCCGCAGGTGGTGCTTTATCAGGTTGCCGCCTCGCGCCTGGCGCTGCTGCGCACCTATCGATGGAAAGTCATGATCGCAGCATGCCTGGGCGCGCTGGGTGCCGGCTTGCTTGGCTATGCCGCACTACATGCCGGTATGGCCCCACTCAGGCGGATCGCAGCCGGGACGAAGACGGTCACTTTCTCAAGCGGTGCCTTGCCTGTCGATCCGTCGGAGCTTCCAGCCGAGCTGAACGAGCTGGCGCAGGCGCTCCAGCACATGATCGAACGGCTACGTGAACGGTACGAGCGGCTGTCACAGTTCTCTGCCGATCTTGCACACGACTTTCGAACGCCGATTGGCAACCTGCTCGGGCAAACACAGGTGGCGCTCGCGAGCGACCGCTCTGCAGACGAATACCAGGCGTTGCTGGCGTCGAACATCGAGGAGTATGAGCGTCTGGCCCGCATGATCGAAAACATGCTGTTCCTGGCGCGAGCGGACAACGCACGGGTAGCTCTCAACTATGCTGACCTGGACCTGGCCGTGGAACTGGACCGGCAGGCCGACTACTTTGAGTTGCTCGCGGATTCGAGGCAGATAACCATATCCGTCGACGCACGCGGGATGGTCTTTGCTGATGCTTTCCTGCTGCGTCGAGCCATTGGCAACCTGATCTCGAATGCAGTGCGTTATTCCCCGCCAGGGGCACAGATCGGATTGTCGGCTCGCCAGCTTGAGGGCGAGGCCAGAATCGAAGTCAGCAATCCGGGGCCGGGGATTGCGGCCGAGCATCTGCCTAAGCTATTCGACCGCTTTTTCCGCGGCGATCCGGCGCGCGCCAATTCGCTTGAGTCTTCAGGCATCGGACTGGCCATCGTGAAGACCATCATGGAACTTCACCATGGCTCCGTGCAGGCCGAATCGACGCCGGGCGAAATGACCATCTTCCGACTGGTCTTTCCTGAACGCCCGGCATCTCCCTGAGCTGCTTTTTTTTAGCCTTCCGACGATTGGTGCGCGCCATCCAGGTAAGGATCGCGCGCATTGTTGTTGGCGCCATCGGTGAAAGGATCGCGTTGACGGTGCACTTGATCGGCGTTGCCCGATTCGAACGCCGTGGCGGAAGGATCGGATACCGCCGAAGCGAACTGCGCGGCGGAACCCAGCGCCGTGGCAAGCACGGCGGCAACGATGAATCGATGGGATGGCTTCATGGTGTTTCTCCTGACAGTTTCCCGGCAAGCGATTGTCTTGCCGTGGAAACGAGTCTAGGAGGGGGATACCAACCATTGACCGGCAGGCTGATGACAAATTTGTCATTAACGCGCGGCGACTTGCGTGTGATTAACGCAATTAACCGACAGGTTCCGCCTCAAACAAAAAAGCGCGCCGGAATCCGGCGCGCTCAACTTACTACCAGCACAAAGAGGGAGAGCCCCGAAGGCTCAGTACTTCCACATGACCTGCTGCAGCTGCTTGCTGTCGTTGGTCTTGGTCAGCGCCAGCGCCATCAGGATGCGCGCCTTCTGCGGAAGCTGGTCGTCGGTGACGATCCAGTCGTACTTGTCGTCCGGTTGCTCGGCGTTGCGGATCACCACACCGCTGCCGGTGCGCGAGGCACGCACGATCTGCACGCCCTTAGCGCGCGCCGCCTTCAACGGCTCGACCATGTAGTCGCCGACGCTGCCGTTGCCGGTGGCGGCATAGATGATCGCCTTGGCGCCGTTCTTCACAGCAGCGTCGACGCTGCCGGGGTTCACGTTGCCATAGGCATAGACCACCGCGACTTCAGGAAGCTTGTCGATCTTGTCGATGTCGAACTCGGTCTGCGTGGTGTGCGGGCGAGCCGGCAGCCGGTAGAACAGTGTGCGGCCTTCCACGACGTAGCCGAGCGGGCCGAACGGCGAGCGGAAGGTTTCGGTCTTGAAGGTATTGCTCTTGGTCACATCGCGGCCGGTGTGGATTTCGTCGTTCAGCACCGCCAGCGTGCCCTTGCCGCGGGACGCGGGATTGGAAGCAACCAGCACGGCGTCATACAGGTTCAGCGCGCCATCGGCACCGAGCGCCGTACCGGGACGCATCGAGCCAACCACCACTACGGGCTTGTCGCTCTTGAGCGTCAGGTTCAGGAAGTAGGCCGTTTCCTCGATGGTGTCGGTGCCATGCGTGATGACAATGCCATCAACGTCGGGCTGCTTGAGCAGTTCCGAAACACGCTTGCCCAGTTTCAGCAGGCGCTCGTTGTTGAAGCTCTCCGAACCGATCTGGAAAATCTGCTCGCCCTTGACGTTCGCGACCTTCGAGATCTCTGGCACCGAGGCAATGATCTTGTCGACCGGCACCACCGCGGACTGGTAGGCCGCCGTGTTGGTCGCCGATGCGCCGGCGCCGGCAATGGTGCCGCCCGTGCCGATGATGACGATATTGGCCTTGCGGGCTTCCGCCTGGGTCCCGGCGGGCGTTCCCGATGACGGAGCGGCCGGGGCAAGCTGAGCGTGGGCAGTACCGGTGATCAGGCTGGCGGCGAGCAGGGCGGCGGCCAGAGTCGTGGTGCGGGCGAAACGTTTCATGATTCTCCTCGGTGCAAACGGCTTGCGTGCCTTTTGGGCCGGACGCCGCCGTTTATGTTCGATTGGTGGCTGCGAGGAGGCCCGGGTTTCGGGCCATGGTCGGCAGCGGGTCGAACTATAAGGCAGGAGAAATTGCCGCGCGAGAGGGGATACGAGGGTTATGCCGATTCGGCATGACCCCGGCGAGTTGATAACTCAAATCACATAGAAATCCGCATATGCATTGCGGCGGTCCGGATGGCCGGCGGAAGTATTGCCACCGGCGGCAAGGTCAGGAGCGCGCCGGGAGGGGCCCCGGCGCTTTCCAATCAGAACGCGTCGCCCGGCACGCGCACCCAGCCTTCCATCAGCACGCGTGCGCTGCGGCTCATGATGGCCTTGGTGACGGTCCAGTCGCCGTTGGACTGGCTCGCTTCCGCACCCACGCGCAGCGTGCCCGACGGATGGCCAAAGCGCACCGCATTGCGTTCGCCGCCACCGGCCGCCAGGTTGACCAGCGTACCCGGGATGGCTGCAGCGGTGCCAATCGCCACGGCGGCCGTGCCCATCATCGCGTGGTGCAGCTTGCCCATCGACAGCGCACGCACGAGGAGGTCCACGTCGCCGGCGCCGACCGGCTTGCCGCTGGAAGCGACATAGTCCTTCGGCTTCGCGACGAAGGCGACCTTCGGCGTGTGCTGGCGCTTGGCGGCCTCATCGACGCTCTTGATCAGGCCCATGCGCACGGCGCCGTAGGCACGGATCGTCTCGAACATCGCCAGCGCCTTCGGATCGCCGTTGATGGCTTCCTGCAGTTCGGTGCCGGTGTAGCCGATGGCTTCCGCGTTGACGAAGATCGTCGGAATGCCGGCGTTGATCATGGTCGCCTTGAATGTGCCCACGCCAGGCACTTCGAGATCATCGACGAGATTGCCCGTCGGGAACATCGCACCGCCGCCGTCGCCTTCTTCGTCGGCAGCCGGGTCCATGAATTCGAGCTGGACTTCAGCGGCGGGGAAGGTCACGCCGTCGAGTTCGAAATCGCCGGTTTCCTGCACTTCACCGTTGGTGATGGGCACGTGGGCGATGATGGTCTTGCCGATGTTCGCCTGCCAGATGCGCACGACGGCCGTGCCATTCTGCGGCACGCGCGACGCATCGACGAGGCCGCCGCTGATCGCGAACGGGCCGACTGCGGCGGACAGGTTGCCGCAGTTGCCGCTCCAGTCGACGAACGGCTGGTCGATCGAGACCTGGCCGAACAGGTAGTCGACGTCGTGGTCCGGGCGGCTGCTCTTCGACACGATCACCGTCTTGCTGGTGCTCGACGTCGCAGCCCCCATGCCGTCGATCTGCTTGCCGTACGGGTCAGGGCTGCCAATCACGCGCATCAGCAGCGCGTCGCGTGCCTTGCCGGGAACCTGCGCCGTCTCGGGCAGGTCCTGCAGGCGGAAGAACACGCCCTTGCTGGTGCCACCGCGAATGTAGGTGGCGGGAATCTTGATCTGGGGTACGTGGGCCATGGAAGTCTTTGTCCTGGTCAAAACTGCAGCGGGCGGTACGTTGCCGCACCGCCCGCTTATCTCGCTACCTTAAGCAGCCGCTTTCGCGGATTCAAGGAAGTCCTGCGCGAAGCGCTGCAGCACGCCGCCGGCTTCGTAGATCGACACTTCCTCGTCGCTGTCCAGGCGGCACGTCACAGGCACTTCGATGCGCTCGCCATTGCGGCGGTGGATCACCAGCGTGAGGTCCGCACGCGGCTGGCGCTCGCCCGTCACGTCGTAGGTTTCGGTGCCGTCGAGGCCCAGCGTCAGGCGGTTCACGCCCGGCTTGAACTCAAGCGGCAGTACGCCCATGCCGATCAGGTTGGTGCGGTGGATGCGCTCGAAGCCTTCGGCCACGATCACTTCCACGCCCGCCAGACGCACGCCCTTGGCCGCCCAGTCACGCGACGAGCCCTGGCCGTAGTCGGCACCCGCCACGATGATCAGCGGCTGCTTGCGGTCCATGTAGGTCTCGATGGCTTCCCACATGCGCACGACCTTGCCTTCGGGCTCGACGCGTGCCAGCGAACCCTTCTTGACCTGGCCGTCGACCACGGCCATTTCGTTGATCAGCGTCGGGTTGGCGAACGTTGCGCGTTGCGCGGTCAGGTGGTCGCCGCGGTGGGTTGCGTAAGAGTTGAAGTCCTCCTCCGGCAGGCCCATCTTAGCCAGGTACTCACCCGCGGCGCTGTTGGCGAGGATCGCGTTCGACGGCGACAGGTGGTCGGTGGTGATGTTGTCGCCGAGCACTGCCAGCGGACGCAGGCCCTTCAGCGTGCGTTCGCCGGCCAGCGCGCCTTCCCAGTACGGCGGGCGGCGGATGTACGTGCTCTGCGCGCGCCAGTCGTACAGCGGGCTGATGGGCTCGCCGCTTTGCGCGGTGATCGCGAACATCGGCTCGTAGACCTTGCGGAACTGCTCGGGCTTCACCGACTTGGCGACGATCGCGTCGATCTCTTCGTCGGTCGGCCAGATGTCCTTCAGGTACACCGGCTTGCCTTCCTTGTCGGTGCCCAGCACGTCGCGCTCGATGTCGAAGCGCATCGTGCCGGCGATGGCGTAGGCCACCACCAGCGGCGGCGAAGCCAGGAAGGCTTGCTTGGCGTACGGGTGAATGCGGCCGTCGAAATTGCGGTTGCCCGACAGCACAGCCGTCGCGTACAGGTCGCGGTCGATGATTTCCTGCTGGATCTTCGGATCCAGCGCGCCCGACATGCCGTTGCAGGTCGTGCAGGCGAACGCGACGATGCCAAAGCCCAGTGCTTCCAGGTCCGGCAGCAGCTTCGACTCTTCCAGGTACAGCTCGACCGCCTTCGATCCCGGCGCGAGCGATGACTTGACCCACGGCTTGCGGGTCAGGCCACGCGCATTGGCATTGCGCGCGAGCAGCGCGGCGGCAATCACGTTGCGCGGGTTGCTGGTGTTGGTGCAGCTGGTGATGGCGGCGATGATCACGGCGCCATCGGGCATCAGACCTTCGGCTTCCTGCGCCTTGGCCTTGTCGAGGTCCACGGCGATGCCGCGCTCGGCCAGTGCCGAAGTCGGCAGGCGCTTGTGAGGGTTCGACGGGCCGGCCATGTTGCGGACGACGCTCGACAGGTCGAACTTCAGCACGCGCTCGTACTCGGCGTTGTTCAGCGTGTCGGCCCACAGGCCGGCGGTCTTCGCATACGTCTCGACCAGCTTGACCTGCTCGTCTTCGCGGCCGGTCAGGCGCAGGTAGTCCAGCGTCTGGTTGTCGATGAAGAACATCGCGGCCGTAGCGCCGTACTCCGGTGCCATGTTCGAGATCGTGGCGCGGTCCCCGAGCGTCAGGCTCGAGGCACCTTCGCCGCGGAATTCCAGGTATGCGCCGACGACTTTTTCCTTGCGCAGGAATTCGGTCAGTGCCAGCACGATGTCGGTGGCGGTGATGCCAGGCTGGCGCTTGCCGGTCAGCTCGACGCCGACGATGTCAGGCAGGCGCATCCACGAGGCGCGGCCCAGCATGACGTTCTCGGCTTCCAGGCCGCCCACGCCGATGGCGATCACGCCCAGCGCGTCGACGTGCGGCGTGTGGCTGTCGGTGCCCACGCAGGTGTCGGGGTAGGCCACGCCCTTGTCCGCGTGGATCACGGGCGACATCTTCTCCAGGTTGATCTGGTGCATGATGCCGTTGCCCGGCGGGATCACGTCGACGTTCTGGAAGGCCTTCTTGGTCCAGTTGATGAAGTCGAAGCGGTCCTCATTGCGGCGATCCTCGATGGCGCGGTTCTTGGCGAACGCATCCGGGTCGAAACCGCCACATTCGACGGCCAGCGAGTGGTCGACGATCAGTTGCACCGGCACCACCGGGTTGACCTTGGCGGGGTCGCCGCCCTGGTCGGCGATGGCGTCGCGCAGGCCGGCCAGGTCCACCAGCGCGGTCTGGCCAAGGATGTCATGGCATACCACGCGCGCGGGGAACCACGGGAAATCCAGTTCGCGCTTGCGCTCGATCAGCTGCTTGAGCGAATCGGTCAGCGTGGCCGGGTCGCAGCGGCGCACGAGATTCTCGGCCAGCACGCGCGACGTGTAGGGCAGCTTGTCATAGGCACCCGGCTGGATTGCCTCGACGGCTTCGCGCGCGTCAAAGAAATCCAGCTTGGTGCCCGGCAGTGGTTTGCGGTGTGCAGTGTTCATGGCGTGGGGAATTCTGGGTAATGCAGGAGCCAAGGAATACCCTGGTCCGGTATCGTGCTTCGTCCCGCTTTCGCGGGAACGAAGCACGTTTGCCGCAGGGCGCTTGTTCAGATCAGCGCTTTTCGATCGGCACGAACGTCAGGTTCTCCGGACCAGTGTAGTTGGCGCTCGGGCGGATGATCTTGTTGTCGATGCGCTGCTCGATGATATGCGCAGCCCAGCCAGAAGTGCGAGCGATCACGAACAGCGGCGTGAACATTGCGGTCGGCACGCCCATCATGTGGTAGCTCACGGCGCTGAACCAGTCCAGGTTCGGGAACATCTTCTTGATGTCCCACATCACCGTTTCCAGGCGCTCGGCGATGTCGAACATCTTCATCGAGCCGGCGTCCTTCGACAGGTTGCGCGCGGTTTCCTTGATGACCTGGTTGCGCGGGTCCGCCACGGTGTACACCGGGTGGCCGAAGCCGATCACGACTTCCTTGTTTTCCACGCGGCGGGTGATGTCGGCCTGCGCTTCGTCCGGGGTGTCGTAGCGCTTCTGGATCTCGAAGGCCACTTCATTGGCGCCGCCGTGCTTGGGGCCGCGCAGCGCGCCGATCGCGCCGCAGATGGCCGAGTGCATGTCAGAGCCCGTGCCGGCGATCACGCGGCCGGTGAAGGTCGAGGCATTGAACTCGTGCTCCGCGTACAGGATCAGCGAAGTGTGCATGGCGCGCTCCCACAGCGCGGACGGCTTCTTGCCGTGCAGCAGGTGCAGGAAGTGGGCGCCGATGGTGTCGTCGTCGGTTTCCACTTCGATGCGGCGGCCATTGTGGCTGTAGTGGTACCAGTACAGCAGCATCGAACCCAGGCTGGCCATCAGCTGGTCGGCGATGTCACGCGCGCCCGGGGTGTTGTGGTCGTCCTTCTCGGGCAGCACGGTGCCCAGCACCGACACGCCAGTGCGCATCACGTCCATCGGGTGAGCCGAGGCGGGCACGCATTCCAGCGCAGCCTTGACGTTGGCGGGCAGGCCGCGCAGCGACTTCAGCTTGGTCTTGTAGGCGGCCAGTTCGGCCTTGTTCGGCAGCTTGCCATGGACCAGCAGGTGGGCGATTTCTTCGAATTCGCAGGCGTCTGCCACGTCCAGGATGTCATAGCCGCGGTAGTGCAGGTCGTTGCCGGTACGGCCGACGGTACACAGCGCGGTATTACCGGCGGTCACGCCCGACAGGGCAACGGACTTCTTGGGCTTCGGGGTGGCGATCGCTTGTGCTTCGGACATCTGGGTCTCCTTGTGAGGTACGGGTCGACAGGTGGGTGGCCTTACTTGGCCTTGCCCTGTGCAAACAGGGCGTCGAGTTTCTGTTCGTAGGCGTGGTAGCCGATGCTTTCGTACAGTTCAGCACGGGTCTGCATGGTCTCGACCACATTCTTCTGGGTGCCGTCGCGGCGGATGGCGGTGTAGACGTTCTCGGCGGCCTTGTTCATCGCGCGGAAGGCCGACAGCGGGTACAGCACCATCGACACGCCGGAGCCGGCCAGTTCGTCGGTGGTGAACAGCGGCGTGGCGCCAAATTCGGTGATGTTGGCCAGCACGGGCACCTTCACGGCATCCACGAACTTGCGGTACATGGCCAGGTCGGTCATGGCTTCCGGGAAGATCGCGTCGGCGCCAGCCTCGACGCACGCCACGGCGCGCTCGATGGCGCTTTCCAGGCCTTCCACGGCCAGCGCGTCGGTACGCGCCATAATCACGAAGTTCTCGTCGGTACGGGCGTCAACGGCGGCCTTGATGCGGTCGACCATCTCGGTCTGCGTGACGATTTCCTTGTTCGGGCGGTGGCCGCAGCGCTTCGCGCCGACCTGGTCTTCGATGTGCATGGCACCGGCGCCGGCCTTGATCAGCGAGCGGGTGGTGCGTGCCACGTTGAAGGCCGACGAACCAAAGCCGGTGTCGACGTCGACCAGCAGCGGCACATCGCATACATCGCTGATGCGGCGCACGTCGATCAGCACGTCTTCCAGGCCCGAGATGCCCAGGTCAGGCAGGCCCAGCGAGCCCGCGGCCACGCCGCCGCCCGACAGGTAGATCGCACGGTAGCCGGCGCGCTTGGCCAGCAGGGCGTGGTTGGCGTTGATGGTGCCCACCACCTGCAGCGG
This sequence comes from Cupriavidus pinatubonensis, assembly GCF_019602855.1. Classification (GTDB taxonomy): domain Bacteria; phylum Pseudomonadota; class Gammaproteobacteria; order Burkholderiales; family Burkholderiaceae; genus Cupriavidus; species Cupriavidus pinatubonensis. The sequence continues at coordinate 2,012,900 of NZ_CP080767.1, read as the reverse complement.
GTGCTCTTCGGCCAGGGCCTGGCGGAAGCGGGCGCCAGCGGAGCGGGCCAGGTCGGATGCGGAATAGGTCATGGTTGCGGTGTCTCGTTTCAGGCAGGGAATGAACAGGGCCTTTACTGCAAGCGCTATGCCAGCCTGCGCGGCGGACTCATGGTGAGCAACTAACCTATTGATGTAATTGAAATTTTCAATGTATTAAGTCAGCGCTCCGGCTCCGTTTCATGGATTTCATCCCTGCCTTGCATTTCATTGGCGCAATTCGCATTGCATGATTGAAATTCAAGCGGCTGACGCGCACAATAGCGGCACTCTACGCCTTAAACACCATGCCACCGACCGTTTCTTCCCCCGGCCTGCCACGCATCTGGGCGCTCGGCATCAGCCGTCTGCAGCGCGCTTTCGCCGAACTGATTCCCGCCTATTCCCACCTTGCAGAGTTCCGCATCGTCGGGCGCGCCTATGACTCCGCGGCCGACGCGATCCGCCGCGAGGCGCGCGAGGGCAAGCTCGATGTCGTCGTGTCCGGCGGCTCGAATGGCGCCTACCTGCGCCAGCACGTGGATGTGCCGGTGGTGCTGGTCAAGGTTACGGGCTTCGATGTGATGAGCGCGCTCGCGACAGCGCGGCGCATCTCGCCAAATGTGGCGCTGGTGACGCATGCGTCCACCTATGCCGAAGTGGATGAATTCACGCGCGCGTTCTCGCTGTCGATTCCGGCCTACACCTATCTGACCGAAGACGATGCGACCGCCCGCGTGCAGACGCTAAAGCAGGAGGGCGTAAAGGTGGTGGTCGGCCCCGGTCTGGTGACGGACCTGGCGGACCGCCTCGGCCTGATCGGCGTCTTTCTCTATTCCGGCAACTCCGTGCGCATGGCGCTCGAGGACGCGATCGAAGCGGCCCGGCTGCGGCGCATCGAGTCCGGCCGGCGCGACTACGTCAACAACATCCTCGCGCACCTGAACGAGGGCGTGGCGGCCGTCGACGGTGAGGGGCGCATCCAGTCGTTCAACCCGGCGATGGAACGCTTTCTCGGCACGCCTGCCGCGAGCGCCGTCGGGCGCAAGCTGCAGTCGCTGTCGCCGGGGCTGTCGCTGGACGATGTGATCCAGACTGGCGCCAAGGAACTCGAAGCGATCCAGAAGGTGGGCGACCGCATGGTGGTGGTCAACCGCATCCCGCTCGCGAATGAATCCGGCACTACGGGCGCGCTGCTGACGCTGCAGGACGCGACGGCCATCCAGCGCGTGGACCGCAACCTGCGTTCGCGCAGCCGTACGCGCCTGCCCGGTGTGCGCTACAGCCTGGAGGACCTGGCCGGCACGTCGGCAGCCATGATGCACGTGCGCGAACTTGCGCGGCGCTATGCGTCGGTCGACTCCACCGTGCTGATTGGCGGCGAGAGCGGTACTGGCAAAGAGGTGCTGGCACAAGGCATGCACGACGCGAGCCCGCGCCGCGCGTTCCCGTTCGTGGCGGTCAATTGCGCCGCGTTTCCCGAAACGCTGCTGGAAAGCGAACTGTTCGGCTACGAGGAGGGAGCCTTCACCGGCGCGCGGCGCGGCGGCAAGGCTGGCCTGTTCGAGTCTGCCCACAACGGCACGCTCTTCCTCGATGAAGTCGGCGACATGCCGCCCGCTCTGCAGACGCGTTTGCTGCGCGTGCTTCAGGAAAAGCAGGTGCTGCCGATCGGCGGGCTGGAAGCTGTGCCGGTCAATGTGCGCGTGATCGCCGCCACACACAGGGACCTGGTGCAGCGCGTCAGCGAGGGGACCTTCCGGCAGGATCTTTACTACCGGCTGAATATCCTGCGCATCGAAGTGCCGCCGCTGCGCGCGCGCGCGGAGGACCTGCCTGAGCTGGCCGAACTGCTTTACCGGCGCGCGCTCGAACGGCTGGGCCTTGAGGATCACGAAGGCTTGCCGCAAGCGGCCCGCGCCCGCCTGGCGGGCTATCACTGGCCGGGCAATATCCGCGAACTGGAAAACGTGACGGAGCGCATCGCCGTGCTGGTCGCCGGCCGGCCGCTGGAACCGGCGGAATTGCTGCGCGAACTGCAGGCCGCGGTCCCGGAATTGTTTGGCGATGATCTGGGCGCCATGCCTGATGCCGCGATCTCCGTGGATGAGCCCGTACAGGAACCTATGCGCGGTGGCCGCCAGCGTCGCGTCGGCCGTTCGCTAGCCGGTGTTGCGCAGGCCAGCGAAGCCGAGCATATCCGCCGCGTGCTGGCCGAGTGCGGTGGCGACCGCAACGCGGCGTGCCACATCCTCGGGATCAGCCCGACCACGCTGTGGCGCCGGCTCCGGGCTGCCTGAGCGGCTGTATCAGGCCGGCGTCTTGCGGAACGAAATCGCGAAGCGGTTCCAGGTGTTGATGGCGGCCACCAGCAACGTAAGGTTGACCAGTTCCGCATCGTCGAAATGCGGGCGCACCGCTTCCCAGACTGCGTCGGGCACGTGATCTTGGGACACCAGCGTCACGGCCTCGGTCCATGCCAGCGCGGCGCGCTCGCGATCGGTGAAGAACGGCGTTTCGCGCCACACCGACACGGTCGCCAGGCGGCGGTCGTCTTCGCCGCCCTTGCGCGCGTCGGTCGTGTGCAGGTCGATGCAGAAGGCGCAGCCGTTGATCTGCGATGCGCGCAGGCGCACCAGTTCCACCAGCGGCTTGTCCAATCCGCTCCTGGCGATCTGTTCTTCGAGCGCCATGATGGCCTTGATGACGGCGGGGCTTGGCTTGTAGAAATCCAGACGTTGTTGCATGGCTTGCTCCAGTTCGTGTCTCGGGGTCTGTTGCGCGACGCCGGACGGCGTCGCCATGGGAACAAGAGTAGGACGCCAACTGGTTATGCAAAATGGCCGATTTTTAGGATTTTTAGGTAACCGGTTGCCGCGGGGCCGCCCTGTCGCAGCCGTCGTTCAGTCTGCGTCGCGGTGGCCGGACAGCGCATCTGCCAGTCGGCCAAGTCCGCCCTGGATTCCAGCGACGTCGATGCCACCGTAGCCGAACAACAGCGCCGGACGCGGTGCCGTGCCGGCGAACATGCCGGCGGTGCCATAAAGCCCGACCGATCTGGTGGCAGCCACCCTGATCATGGCGGCTTCATCGTGCGGGCCCCGGATCGCGGCAACCAGATGGATCCCTGCAGCCGATGGGAGCGGCGTGAACCATTGCGCCAGATCGCCGCGTAAGCGCTCCAGCAATGCGGCGCGCCGCGCGGCGTACTCCTTGTGCATGCGCCGCAGGTGCTTGGCGAAATAGCCATCGAGCATGAACTTCGCGAGCGCAATTTGCGTCATGGTGCAGCTGTGCCAGTCACTGACCTCCCTGGCCCGGCGCAGCGCGGTGCCGAGCGGCGCGGGCGGAATGACATAGCCCACGCGCAGTTCGGGAAAGATGGTCTTGGAAAAGGTGCCCACGTAAGCCACTACGCCGGCGGTGTCCAGGCTCTTGAGTGACTCCATGGGCCGGCCTTCGAAGCGGTATTCGCCATCGTAGTCGTCTTCGACCACCAGCGCGCCGTGGCGCTGAGCCCATGCCAGCAAGGCCAGCCTGCGCTCCAGGCTCATGGGCATGCCTAGCGGAAACTGGTGAGACGGCGTGACGTAGACCATCCGCGCATTCGGTGGCAGCGCGTCGACAATCAAGCCTTCCTCGTCCACCGCTACCGGCACCACGTGCGCGCCCAGCGCGGCGAAGAGGATGCGTGCAGGCGGATAGCCCGGGTCTTCCATGGCAATCACTTCGCCGGGCCGGATGGCAACCCTTGTCAACAGGTCCAGTGCCTGCTGCGCGCCCTGCGTGATGATCACCTCCTGCCAGTGGCTGCCCACGGCGCGGCTGAAGGCGAGATAGCGCGCCACGGCCAGGCGCAGCTCCTGCTCTCCTGCCGGATCGTGGTAGGCGCCGCGGCCGCGTGCTTGAACTCGCAGCGCGTGGCTCACGCAGCGGCGCCACTGGTCAAACGGAAACACGCGCTTGTCGGTGACGCCGCCGACGAAGTCATAGTCGGGCGGGGCCTCTGTGCGCGTCATTGGCAGCGCGTCGCGACCCTGTCGCGGGCGAAGTGGCCGGCTTGGTGGGCGGCGGGGCGAGCCGCGTCATGGCGTCCGCGACGAAGGTGCCATCGCCGGCGCGCGAGCGCAGATAGCCCTCGGCAATCAGCCGTTCGAACACATCGAGCGTGGTCTTGCGCGAGACGCCGAGCCGCAGCGCCAGTTCGCGCGTGGAAGGCAGGCGTTGCCCCGGCGCCAGGCGCCCGTCCATCACACCGGCGCGAAGCTGCCGATAGAGCTGGCCGGCAAGATTCTGGCGGCCGTGAATCGTCAGGTGTACATCCATGAGGCGGAGGGGCTCGCAGGAAGAATGCGCAAGGCGCGGGTTATCTGGCCGCCGGAGCGGGCGGCCAGGCGCCATGCTAGCCCGCGCGGGGCGCCATGCGCGCAAATGGCGCTGGCGTCAGCCCCTTTCCGGCGAGCCAATCCTGATTGAAGAGCCGGCCGAAGTAAAGATCGCCGCGATCGCACAGCAGCGTGACGATGGTGTGTCCCGGCCCCATCTCCCGTGCGAGCGCGACGGCGGCGGCAACGTTGATGCCGGTCGATCCGCCGAGAAACAGCCCTTCCTCGCGCAGCAGACGGTAGACCATGTTCACGCAGGCCTGGTCGTCGACCCGCACGGCGTCGTCGATCACGGTGTCCTGCAGATTCGCCGTGATGCGGCTCGAACCAATGCCCTCCGTGATCGAGTTGCCTTCGGACTTCAGTTCGCGATGCTTGACGAAGTTGTACAGGCTGCTGCCGTACGGGTCGGCCAGCACGATACGCACATGCGGGCCATGCTCCTTCAGGAAGCGCGAAATGCCCGCCAGCGAGCCCCCGGTGCCGGTGGCGCAGACGAAGGCATCGATGCGGCCGGCGGTGTCGTGCCAGATTTCCGGGCCCGTGGTTTCGTAGTGGGCCTGGCGGTTGGCGAGGTTGTCGAACTGGTTGGCCCAGATCGCGTTTGCCGTTTCCTGGGCGAGCCGGCCGGCGATCTTCTGGTAGTTGTTGGGGTCGGCGTACGGCTTTGCGGGGACGGCCCGTACCTCGGCTCCCAGCATGCGCAGGCGCTCCATTTTTTCGGGCGATTGGGTATCAGGAATGACGACGATGCAGCGGTAGCCGCGCGCCGCGCAGATGTGCGCCAGCCCGATGCCGGTGTTGCCGGCGGTGCCTTCCACGACCGTGCCGCCCGGGCGCAGCGTGCCGCGTCGTTCGGCGTCGCGGATGATGTAGAGCGCCGCGCGGTCCTTGACCGAACCGCCAGGGTTCAGGAATTCCGCCTTGCCGTAAATGTCGCACCCGGTCTCGGCGCTCAGCCCGCCGAGCCGGATCAGCGGCGTATGTCCGACCGTGCCGACAAAACCATCCCTGACATCCATGGCGCACTCCTGCCGCGCCCCGCGTGGCATGGGGCTTCATCCAGAGTGATAGACCGGGCAGCGGAGATTGACAAGACAGGTGGCGCGCAGGCGCCTGCACCTTATGCGGCGTTCAGCCAGCGGAAGCGGAAATCGCCTTCGACCAGTTCCTGTTGCGTGGCGTGGAAGTCACGCACATATTCGCGGTTCAGGTGCGATTCCAGGGCGCCGCGCGAGTCCCAGACCATGTAGACCACGAAGACGTGGGCGTCTTCGGCGTCTTGTCCGACGTGGTAGTTCAGGCAGCCGGGCTCGGTCAGCCCGCGCGTGCGCAGCGAATCGAGCTTGGTCACCAGGGCTTCCCGGCGGTTGGCCTTGGCGCGGGCGATGCCGACTAGCGTGTACGTTCTGGACATGGATGACCGGCGAGCGTCTGCGAGCGTCTGGTAAGCGTTTGGCGGGCCATTGTAGCCGCGCCCGGCACGGTCCCCGGAATGCCCGACGAGCGTGTCCGGGCATTTCCCCGCCGCTTGACAGCGGCGGCCCGGTCGGTTCCTGAAGTCACATTTTTCCTAAAGTATTGGCAGCCGATGCCGATATGGGGCGAGAACCAGCACCTTTTCCTACGGGGCATTGCATGTTGAGACGAATCAAGGCGGAGCAACTGCAGGTTGGCATGTTCGTGGCCAGACTGGGCGGACCGTGGCACGCGCGCGCTTTCCGGCGCTCGCGGTTCCTGGTCACCAGCGAGGAGCAGGTCGGCGAGATCCGGTCTTCGGGCGTCGATGAGGTCTGGATCGACATCCTCAAGGGGCGCAATGCGCCGACTCCGCAGGCGGCGACCAGTCCGTGGGAAACGCCGGAGCCGGCCCCCGCGCTGGCCACCGCCAATAGCCTGCCGGCGGAATTCGGCCTGGCGCGCGAGCTGCTGCAGTCCGGGAAATCGGTGATCGGCTCGATGTTTGCCGATGTGCGCATGGGACGCGCGCTTGAGGTCAGTGGCGCCTTGCTGCTGGTGGATTCGGCGTCGCAGTCGCTGTCGCGGCATTCGCAGGCGCTGATCGCCCTGGCGCGGCTCAAGGCGCGCGACGACTACAGCTACATGCACGCGTTCGCCGTGTGCGCGCTGATGGTGGCCGTCGGCCGCACGATGGAGCTGCCACCTGAAGAAGTACGCGATCTCGGCCTGGCAGGCCTGCTGCATGACATCGGCAAGCTGACACTTCCCGAGGCCGTGCTGCACAAGCCCACCTCGCGCAGGCCGGGCGAGGACGAGGAGATCAAGCGCCATCCGTCGGCCGGTTACCGCATCCTGAACGAGGCGCGCCTGAACGCCAACATCGTGCTCGATGTCTGCGTGCACCACCACGAGCGCGTGGACGGCCGCGGCTATCCGTTCGGGCTGGTCGGGCGGGAGCTGAGCGTCCACGCCAGGATTGCCGCGATCTGCGATACCTATGACTCGCTGACTTCCAGCCGTCCGGGGCACCAGCAATGGTCGCCGGCACGCGCCATGGAATACATGGCGGTGCGCGTCGACACGCTGTTCGACAGCCGTGTGTTCAAAGCCTTTACACGCACGGTGGGCATCTATCCGCTCGGTACCGTGCTGAGGCTGCGCTCGAACCGGCTGGCGGTGGTGTGCGCGCAGCATGAATCCGAGCCGCTGCGGCCGCGCGTGATGGCGTTCTACTCGGTGTCGGCATCGAGCGCGCTGACACCGGAAGTCATCGACCTGTCTACAAGCGACGACACCGTGGTCGCGTTCGAAGACCCGGCCGACTGGGGCTATACCGACGAACAGTTGCTGGCGATCTACGCCGGGCAGGGGCAGGCTGGCGCGGCACAGGCAGCAGCCATGGCGATGCCCGCGGCCTAGCCGTCACGGATTGCCGCCATGGCCGGGCGGGGGCTGGCCCGCACGTTTTGTACACTGTACGACTGAGTCAGCCCCCAATTCCGCCATTCATGGACTTCGATGCCCTGCCGGACCTGCTCCAGCGATACATGCCCACCCGGCCGTGGGCGCAGAACCTCGTCTACATGGCGCTCCTCGTGCTGGTCGCGACCGTGGCGCAGTGGGTGGTGGCCAGGGTGGTGTCGCGCGTTGCCCACCGGCTGCTGGTGATCGCGCGCAATGGCCACTGGAGCAGGGCGCTCATGCGTCACCGGGTGTACCGGCGCTTTGGCTATGCGGTCTGGTTTGCCATCATCACCGTGGGCGCGGGCGAGGTCCCGAATATCGGTCGCTACGCGCAGGCTGTCGAAAGGGTGACGCATGCGGGCACGTGGATCTGCATCTTCACGATGCTGGCTGGCGCTCTCGGTGCCTGGCAGGACGTCTTTGCCGGCACCAGGCGCGCGCAGACGCGGTCGATCAAGGGCTATGTGCAGGTGGGCCGCCTGGGCTTGTGGCTGGTGTGCGGCGTACTGGTGCTGTCGATCCTGATCGACCGTTCGCCGCTGTGGATGCTGTCGGGCCTGGGTGCGCTGTCGGCAATCCTGCTGCTGGTGTTCAAGGACACGCTGCTGTCGCTGGTGGCCAGCACGCAACTCACGTCGAACGACATGCTGCGCATCGGCGACTGGATCGAGATGCCGCAATGCAATGCCGACGGCTACGTCAAGGACATCGCGCTGCATACGGTCAAGGTGCAGAACTGGGACAACACCGTGACCACAGTGCCGACCTACAAGCTGTTTTCGGAGAGCTACCGCAACTATCGGCAGATGTTCGAGTCAGGCGCGCGCCGCATCAAGCGAACCTTGCGTATCGACGCCGGCAGTGTGCGCTTCCTGAGCGATGATGAAGTCCACGCGCTGATGCGCTTCCGGCTGCTGCACGACTACCTGGAACAGAAGCAGTCCGAGGTCGACGAGGCCAACCGGCTGCTGATCGAAGCCGGGAGCGACCCGGTGAACCGCCGCCGCCTGACCAATATCGGCACGTTCCGTGCCTATGGCATTGCCTACCTGAAGGCGCACCCGGAAATCCACCAGGAACTGCTGCTCAACGTGCGCATGATGGAGGCAGATTCGCAGGGCATTCCGGTCGAGGTCTACTGCTTTACGCGCCTGACCGCGTGGATGGACTACGAACGCATCCAGGGCGACATCTTCGACCACCTGCTGGCGATCCTGCCCGAGCTGAGCCTCCGCCTGTACCAGGCGCCGTCAGGCGCCGACCTGAGCGGCGTGCGCCTCAACCCCGTGCTGGCCGCAGCGCAGGTCGTGGCCGCACAGGCGGCGCCGCCCGTGCAGCTATCCACGCCGATGCGGTAGCCCTCGGCCTCGGCCTCAGCCCGCCACGCGCGGCTTGACGCACGCGGCCGCTTCCTTCGCGCGCTGGCGCGCGGTGTCCACGTCATCGGCATAGGCCAGCGCCACACCCATGCGGCGCTTGGCGAAGCTCTCCGGCTTGCCGAACAGGCGCACCTCGGTTTGCGGCACGCGCAGGGCGGCATCCACGCCGTCGAACACCACGCCCTGCGCATCCACGCCGCCGTAGATGACGGCGCTGGCGCCCGGGCTCTTCAGCGCCGTGCTGACCGGCAGTCCCAGGATGGCGCGCGCATGCAGCTCGAACTCGTTCTGCCATTGGGTCGCCATGGTGACCATGCCGGTATCGTGCGGGCGCGGGCTGACTTCGCTGAACCAGACCTGTTCGCCCTTGACGAACAGCTCCACGCCGAACAGGCCCTGGCCGCCGAGGTCCGACGTGACGGCGCGCGCAATGTGCTGCGCCGTTTGGAGCGCCGCGGGGTGCATCGGGTGCGGCTGCCAGCTTTCGACGTAGTCGCCGCTGACCTGCACGTGGCCGATCGGGGCGCAGAACTGCGTTTCGACCTTGCCGTCAGCGCCCAGTGCGCGCACCGTCAGCAGCGTGATTTCGTAATCGAAGTCGATAAAGCCTTCGACGATCACGCGGCCGTGGCTCACGCGCCCGCCCGCCATGGCGTAGTCCCAGGCCGCCTTGACGCCTTCGGGCCCGTCGATCTTGCTCTGGCCCTTGCCCGAGCTGCTCATGACCGGCTTGACCACGCACGGATAGCCAATGCCGCCATCGATCGCAGCCTGCAGTTCTTCAAGCGAATCGCAGAACTTGTACGGGCTGGTCGGCAGGCCCAGCGTTTCGGCCGCGAGCCGGCGGATGCCTTCGCGGTCCATGGTCAGGCGCGCTGCGCGCGCGGTGGGAATCACGCGCACGACGCCGGCGGCTTCCAGCGACTCGAGCATCGGTGTGGCAATGGCCTCGATCTCGGGCACGACCAGTTGCGGCTTTTCCGCTTCGATCAGTGCCTTGAGCTGCTCCGGGTCGCTCATGGCGATGGTGCGCGCATGATGAGCCACCTGCTGGCCGGGCGCGTTGTCGTAGCGGTCCACGGCAATCGTTTCGACGCCCAGCCGTTGCAGCGCAATCAGCACTTCCTTGCCGAGCTCGCCGGAGCCGAGCAGCATGACCTTGGTGGCCGAAGGGGAGAGGGGAGTTCCGATGGTGGTCATGGGCGTCGTGGCTCGTGTGGCGGGGAAAGCCCGCATTGTAGTGCAGGCCGGGACCCGTTTTCACGCGCGCGGGCTCGCCAACGCGGAGCCAGTGTCACGCCGCTGAATTCACAGCTCGAAAAGTTTCATGACGGCACAGTGTCTCCGATGGGCATCCCGCGATACATTCGGCAACACCGCATGACGCCGAACCAATCCCCGCATGAGACTTGTGCCAACATCCGCCCGAAACCTGCTGGTTGCGCTGCTGACAGCGTTGGCGCCGTCAGTATGGACGACGGCACAGGCGCAAGACGCGCCGCCCGCCATGCCGGCCGGCGCGACGCCCGAGCGCAAGCTGTCATTCTTCGATCCCGAAGACGGCATGCTCGACGCCAGCGATTTCCTGCTCAACCACAAGGGCGCGCTGCCGGTGCCGACCATCATCACCGAACCTGCGGTGGGCTACGGCTTCGGCCTCGGATTGCTGTTCTTCTCGCAGTCGATGGCGGAAGCACAGGCCAGCGCGAAGGCCTCAGGCAAAGGACCGGCGCCGCCGAACATCACCGCCGTGGGCGGCGCGTATACGGAAAACGGCACGTGGGCAGCGGGCCTCGCGCATTTCCACACCTGGGATGGCGACCGCTACCGCTATCTCGGTGCCATCGCCCAGGTGGATGCCCAGCTCGACTATTTCGGCCAGCTGAAGCAGGCGCGCGCCTATGAACTGCGCGGGACCTTCCTGGTACAGCAGTTCCTGGTCCGTCTTGGCGACACGCGGTGGTATGTCGGGCCGCGCTACGTGCTGTTCGATTCGTCGGCCACGTTCAAGTTTGGCAACGCGCAGGAGCTGGGCAGCTTCGAGAAGGACCAGCGCATCGGCAAGGGAGGCATCGTCGTCGACTATGACTCGCGCGACAACATCTTCTATCCGAGCCGCGGCAGCTATGCGGAACTCGAAGTGCAGCTGGCCCGCACAGGCTTCGGCAGCACGCAGACCTTCAATATGTACAACGCGCGCGGCTTCACATGGATACCGGTGGCGCGCACGCTGATCCTGGGCCTGCGCGCCGACACGCGTTTTTCCACCGGAGATGTTCCGTTCTACGCGCAGCCCTACGTGGATCTCCGCGGCGTCCAGAAAGGCCGCTACCAGGACCGCAACGCTGTCATGGCCGAAATGGAATTGCGCTGGGATGTCACCCCGCGCTGGTCGCTGCTCGGCTTTACAGGCACCGGCAAGGCCTACGGCCGTTGGCATGATTTCTCGGATGCCAGCAACGTTTACAGCGTCGGCGCGGGCTTTCGCTACATGATCGCCCGCAAGCTCGGCGTTTCCATGGGCATTGACGTGGCGCACAGCCAAGGGCAGAACGCTTTCTACATCCAGGTCGGCAGCGCCTGGCATTGAGCCGCATCCGGCCAATGCCACTTACGGCGTTGTGCGCTGCACGATGCGGTACACCTTGCCGCTGCCAGCCGATGTGGTCGGGTCGGCCAACACATAAATCTCGCCCTGCGCATCCATGCCGAACGACAGCACACTGCCGGGGATGGTGATGCCCCAGTCGAGCTGTTCCGCTGCCGCGTCGCGGAATGCGAACGAGCGCAGCCAGCCACTGCACAGGTCCGAATAGAGGTAACGGCCGCGTAGCGCTGGCATGGCGTTGCCACGGTACACATAGCCGCCTACGACGGCGCAGCCACCATTCGCATCGTGGTTGTATTCGAGTTGCGGCAGTGTGGTCCCATCTGGGCTGCAGGTCGGCGCTCCGAAGCAGGCCGACCCCTCCAGCCGGTTCCAGCCATAGTTCTGGCCACCGGATGCCGCTGCGGCGACATCGATTTCCTCGCGTCGATCCTGGCCCACGTCGGCAATGTAGAGCGTGCCGTCCGCGCGGTCGAACGCAAAGCGCCATGGGTTGCGCAGGCCGCTGGCCCAGATCTCGCCGCGACGTCCTGGCTGGCCAGTAAACGGATTGCCCGAAGCGATGGTGTAAGGCTGGCCCTGGCTGACGTCGATACGTAGAAGCTTGCCGAGCAGCGAGCCGAGATTCTGCGCATTGCCGGCCGGGTCACCGGTGCTGCCGCCGCCATCGCCTGTACCCAGATAAAGCATGCCGTCCGGCCCGAACGCCACCAGCCCGCCGTTGTGATTGCTGAAGTTCGGATGCGCGATGGTGAGCACGATCGTTGCGGCCGGGTCCGCGACATTGGCGTTCGATGCCGACACCTGGTAGCGCGCGATCGTGATGTTGCCGGCCGTGTCGGTGTAGTAGACGTAGAAGCGGCCATTGGCAGCATAGGCGGGATCGAACGCCATCGACAGCAGGCCGCGCTCGCCGTCGGTCGTGGTCAGTGCGGAAATATCGAGGAACGGCGTCGCCAGCATCGCGCCGCCCTGCAGGATGCGGATGCGTCCCGCGCGCTCGACGATGAACATCCGCGGGTCATTGGCGGGCGCCGTCAGGAATACGGGCATGGAGAGCCCGCTTGCGACTTCCTGCAGTGCCAGCGCGAATGGCTGCGACGTGCCGTAGGTGACCGTGACACTTGCCGTGCCGTTGCCGACGGTGACCTGTTGCGTGGTGGGCTGGGGAATGAAGTTCATCGAGTCGGCAAGCACATTGCCGGCCACCACGGTGTAGGTGCCGGACGCCAGGCCGGACAACGTGGCGCTGCTGCTCAGCCGTTGCCGGTAGCCGGCTGGCCCGCTCACGGTTACGTCGCCGGTGGCGCCCGACGGCAGGCCGTTGATGACGACGGCCAGTGCGCTGGCGGGCGGCGTGCCGAAGTTGATCGACACCTGTCCGCTGCCGCCGCAGGCTGCCAGGATGAGGGCCATAAGCAGCAGGGCGGCGTGCCGGATGGCGATTCGCGCACGTGTCATGAGCCAGCTCCCTCAGGGTCTCTCTAAGGAAGACTAGTCCACGAGAACGTGGAAATCAGATGATCACATTACGTTGTCGCCAGCGCCGGCGGCCGCCGCTGCGTGGCCACGGCAAACGCAATCTGCGCGAGGCCCGCCGTTAGCCCAAGCCCGACGCCAACCTGCCAGGCCAGCGTGTACGAACCCAGCGCGTCATACACCAGGCCACCGCCGAAGGCGCCTACAAAGCTGCCGATCTGGTGGCTGAAGAACGCCATGCCGCCGAGCATGGCCTGCCAGCGCAGGCCGAAGGTCTCGCCAATCCAGCCTGCAACCAGCGGTGCCACGCCGAGCCACAGGAAGCCCATCACGGCGGCGAAGACCAGCGTGCTCGTCGGCGTGGGTGCCGACGAGAAGTACCACGTCAGCGCCAGTGAGCGGATGGTGTAGATGCAGCCGAGCAGCAGCAGCTTGTTGACGCGCCCGCCGGCCCAGCCGAAGAAGATGCTGCCCAGCACGTTGAAACCGCCGATGACCCCGAGCGCCTTCGCGCTCAGCATCGGATCCATGCCGCAGATATCGAGGTAGGAGGGCAGGTGCGTGGTCAGAAAAACCAGCTGCATGCCGCAGACGAAATACGCCATTGCCATGACCAGGAACGGGACGTGCCGCAGCGCGGAGCCGAGGGCCTGGCGCGCGTTGTCCTGGCCGGTGCCGTGCGGCACGCTCAGCGGCAGGCGGTCTACGCGTCCGGCGAACCAGGCCGCGGGCAGCATGACCAGTGCGAGCAGCACGAACGCGGCGATGCCGGTGCGCCAGCCGAACGATTGCGCTACGACCTGGCCGATCGGCGCGGCAATCAGCGCGCCCAGCGATCCCGCCCCCGACACCAGTCCCAGCACGGTGCTGCGCATGGCGGCCGGAACCGGACGTGCCGCCACGGCCATGGAGATCGCGCTGCCCGTGCAGGCCATGGACGCGCCAATGGCCACGCCGGCGCCAAGCGTGACGCCGGCCAGGCCATGCGATGTCGCCAGCAGCACCAGCCCGACCACATAGAGCAGCGAGCCGCCCATCATCAGCGGCCGGAAGCCGACACGCGCGGCCCACGCACCTGCGAACGGCTGCAACAGCCCCCACGCCAGGTTCTGCACGGCAATCGCCACCGTGAAGTCAGACACCGAGATGCCGATGTCCTTCGTCAGCGGGGGCATGAAGATGCCCAGGCTCTGCCGCAGGCCCATGGCCAGGCTCAGCATGACAGAGGCGCCCAGGAGGATGGGGAGCGCAGGGCGGAGCGCGTCGAAGCGGGATGGCACGGCGGGATGTCTCGGGTCGTTATTGTTGTCCCGGCGGCATCTCGCAGATCGGCCTGAAGATTAAGCAAGCGCTGAATTCACCGGGTGAAGCCAGCGTAGGGGGTGGCCAGGCGGGTGTCAATGTGAAGCACAGCCGCCTGGCGGGCGGGGCTGCATGTCTTGTGCGGCTATCGGTCAGGCCGCTGCGGGTGCCGCCCATGCGCCTCACCGAAAGGAGGCCAGACAATCTCCTCCTGAATCGCTCCTCGTGGACGACCGGTCAGGTCGCCGGAATAACAGGCAGCAAGATGTGCGCCGCGTATTCACCGCCGCAATGGAGGGACGTCACGCCGCCAAATCGCTCCTGGCTCCTGTCGGCCGGATGATCGTGCAGCATCACGGAACAACCCCGCAGTTCCTTGCCGTACAGGCGGGGATGAGGGCCCGGCAGATCATGCTGGAAGTCGGAGCTGCCCACCGTCAGCACGAGCCGGTGGCCCCTCGGAAACACGAAGCAGGTTGGCCAGATTTCGACGTGGACTTCGTAGACTTCGCCAGGCACAAGCGGCTGGAGTTCGTCGTGCGCATGCACGGGCTGGTACGGCGTGGATGCCTGCCGATCCAGCTTGCGATGCGACGCCCTCAGCCAGCCCTGCGTGATGGGGGCATGGGGCTCGACGGAACCGAGCACCAGGTGTTCCTTTCCGTCCGGAGCGAAGGCGCGCACCGTCAGGAACAGGTCGGCATCGGTGGCGGTCGACGAGATATAGAGCGTTGCGGCCAGTGGGCCGGTCATTTCTGTATCGTGTTCAAACGGCGCCGTGCTGAAACTTGCGTTGCCGGTGAGTCCATCGAACGACTGCAGCGATGTGGCTTTGCCCGGTTCCGGCTGCAATGCAAGGGTGTCCGCGTTCAGATACATGCGGGTCCACGCGGTGCGGGCCAAGGGCCATTCGAATTCGGCTCGCTCGACGAATTTGTCCGTGTGGCGCACCTGCAGTTTGATGGGCGGCTCACGGTCCCAGCCGTTGTCTTCCCCCTTGAGGAAGTGGTCGAAGAACCGGCGCTGGAGCGCAACCCCATAGTCGGTATAGAACTCGGTCCAATGCTCCAGGCCGTGCATCTCCAGCCATTTTTGTTTCGATCCGGCGTGCAGGTACCCCTCGATGTTGCCGCGCATGTGCAAGCCCTGGCCGCCCCAGTTTCCGCACGAGAGCACAGGCACTTCCACGGCCGCCAGGTCGGCGCGCCTGCCGTCGAAGTAGTCCGCCGAGATAAGTTCCGAGCCGACCTGCATGGCATCGATATCGACGCGGTTGGCGATCAGTTGTTCGTCGCTGAGTTCCGCCGGTCCGGAAATCGGCACGCCGTTGTTGGGATTCACATGCCCACGGCTACCCAGGCCGTGCTGTACATTGGTCACCTGCATCGGATACCACTCCGTCATGAAAGTGTTCAGGATCCCGCCGTGCCTGACGACGTCCCGGTAGAAGTCGCTGAACCCTTCGAACGGGCAGATGGCCGCCAGATGCGGCGGGCGCGTTCCCGCGACGATCCATTGGCTGGCCGCGTAATAGGACACACCGGCCAGCCCGATCTTCCCGTTGCTCCAGGGCTGCCGCGCTGCCCATTCGATGCAATCGTGAAAATCCTGCGCCTCGCGCGGGGAGAATGAATCAATGACGCCGGGCGACCGGCCGGCGCCGCGCGAGTCCACGCGAATGCAGATGTAGCCCAGCGGCACCCATCGTTCCGGATCCGCGGTTTCCCAGTTCGCGTACTTGCCGCTGCTGCCCCTGAGGACTTCCGGGTGTTTTTCCGTGAGCGACTGCCATTGCGTGGGAAACCCGGCCTGGAAGGGCAGCCCCTTGGCGTAGGGCCCGTACGACATCAGCACCGGATAGCGGCCTTCCTCTTCCGGCCGGAAGACGTCGGCCCGGACTAGCAGGCCATCGTCCATGAGGATTTCGACATCCCAATCGATTTGCATGTCTGTCTCCTGTCTGTATGTGTCAAACGTTAGAGCGTTGGAGCGTTAGAACTTCTCGCGCATGCCCAGCGCAAGGCTGGTGCCGCTGCCCTTTCCAGTGACCTTGTCGAACATCGTCAGAATGTACAAGTCCGTGCGCTTCGACAGGGCATAGTCATAACCGCCGGCAAGTCCGTGGCGGCGGTAGTCCGGCATGGCGTCGCTACGCACGCGCGAAGACACCGCCGAGGCCAGGAGCCTGCCGCTGCCGAGCGGAATCTGTGCGCCGACTTGCAGCGTATCGGTCGACGTCGAGGCACCGCTCGTGCTGGTGTGGGCATACTCGGTCATGAGGCGGATGGTTTTGAAGTCATAGGACAATCCTCCGACCATGGCAGTCTGCGCCCAACTTCCGGCGGGAAGTCCGGGACCGACCCGGGTCCTCTGAATGGCGAACGTCGCCGAGAATGGCCCGCGCTCATAGAGCAGCATGCCGACCGCATTGTTCTGCGAGTTCGTGCCTGACTGCTCGCCAAGGCTGTACAAGCCCCGGAATGAAAGCCCCGCGAATTCTGGCGAGTAGTAGCCCAGCGCGTTGTTCCATGCGGTGTCGCCGGCAATGTATCGGCCTTGCTGGGGCGTCCACAGCACGTTCTCGAGCGGGGAGAACTTGGTCGATCCGGAAAACGCATCGAAGAGCGCGGTAGCCAGGTATGTAGGATTGGCGAGCCGGCCGAGACGCACTTCGCCAAAGCCATTCTCCAGGCCAACGTAGGCATTGCGTGCAAAGAGCCCGTCGGTAGGCGCGCGTCCGTTGGCACCGGTGTCCGCAAGGAAGAATCCCTCCAGGCGAAAGTTTGCCTTGATCCCGCCGCCCAGGTCTTCGCTGCCGGTCATGCCCCAGAAGGACGTCTGCATGCCGCCGCTTTCCACACCCGCCGCGGAGCGCTGTCCACTGAGATGGGTCACGCCGACATACGCATCGGCGAGCCCATATAGTTGTGCGAGCTGCGCGCCGTTCGCATGGGCTGCACACGGCATGGCGATGAGCACCAGCGTGTACCACTTCGCCCTGGGCGGTGCGCCTTTCGGATTCCTGCGCCGGCTGGAAGCCGTGCCTTGCCTGGCACAAGCCGGCTGTCGTTCCTTGGTCAAGTCGATCTCCTCCGTCGTGGTTGCTTCGGTCTGGTCAAAAGGCAGGGGCCGCCATTACGGTCGCGTAGTTGAGGCCGAAGCCGATGCGCGCAAAGCCCTCGCGCTCGCACCCGCCACGGAACACGACCGTATCGCCATCTTCAAGAAATCCGCGTTGCTCGCCGTCGCCGATATCCACGGGTTGCGTCCCGGATACCGTCAGTTCGATCAGCGCTCCGGCCTCGCCGGGGGTGGGGCCTGAAACGGTGCCGCTGCCAAGGAGATCGCCGGGCTGCAGGTTGCAGCCGCCCACGGTGTGGTGGGCAATCATCTGACCCAGCGTCCAGTACTGGTGACGAAAGCTGGTGTGCGTCAACGTGCGCGGCTTGCGGCCCTGCGCCAGTTGGCGCGCGCTGAGGATCGCGGCTTCGAGCCGGATGTCAAACGCGCCATGCGCAGCGTTGGCGGGGGCGTGGAGGTAGTCGAGCGGCTGCGGGCGATCGGGCGCACGCATCCAACCCCGGCGATAGGGCAGCAACGCTTCCAGGGTCACGATCCACGGCGACAACGTCGTGGCGAAGTTCTTGGCGAGAAAGGGCCCGAGCGGTGGCATCTCCCAGGTCTGGATGTCGCGCGCGGACCAGTCATTGAGCAGGCACAGGCCGAAGATGTGCTGCTGCGCCGTGGCCAAAGGAATTGGCGTCCCACGGGCGTTCCCGATGCCGATCACCGCGCCGACTTCGAGTTCGTAGTCAAGGCGTTGGCAGGGTCCATACACGGGCGCAGAGTCTTGATCCATGCGGTACTGGCCCATCGGCCGATAGACCTGCTGACCACTGACATCTATCGAAGACACGCGGCCGTGGTAGCCGACGGGCAGCCAGTCGAAGTTCGGATTGACCTCGATGCCGAACTGGCGGCAGCAATTCACGGCGTGGTCCAGCGAGGTGTAGAAGTCCGTGTAGTCGCCAATACCCACGGGGACGGCGTGCTCGGCATCCGCCTGCGGCACGAGCGCTTCACGGACCCGCCGTTCCAGCAGGCTGCCATCCTGTAGCAGCGCAAAAAGTCCATGACGCAGGGCCTGCCAGGCTTCCGGCCCTTGCTCAAGCAGGCCATTGAGCGTGGGTACTGCCGCAGCGCGCATGGCGTTGGCGACACGGTCCTGCAGTCCGGGAAGCGACTCGAGCGCGGCCAGGTCGACGATCTGGTCACCGATGGCTACGCCGCCACGCCACGTTTCAGCGCTCCCTTTGCGCCGGAACACACCAAGCGGCAGGTTTTGCAGGGGGAAATCGGTGCCTGCAAGATTGGCCGAATCCAGCCAGCTGCAGCGCGATGCATCATGCGTGTGGTTCAGTTCCATGGCGATTTCACGCAGCGTTGAGGGCGTCGTCGAAGATGGCCACGGCACGGGTCCAGCCCGCCGAGGCGCCGCGAATCTTGTGAGGAAAACACGAGATGTAGAAGCCGCGCGCCGGCAGCGACTCGAGGTTGTGCAGCTTCTCCAGGTGGCAATAGCCGATATTGCGGCCCGCCTTATGGCCTTCCCAAATCAGCGAGGCATCGTGCGTCCGCGCATACCTTTCCGCGGTATGTGCGAACGGCGCGTCCCAGCTCCACGCGTCGGTGCCGGTCAGGCGGACGCCGCGCTCGAGCAAGTACATGGTGGCTTCAAAACCCATGCCGCAGCCCGACGAGACATAGTCGGCGTGGCCGTAGCGCTTGCCAGCACGTGTATTGACCACCACGATTTCCCGCGGCTTGAGCACGTGGCCTATGCGGGCGAGTTCGGCCTCGACATCGTCGGCGGTGACTACATAACCGTCGTCCATGCCGGTGAAATCGAGCTTCACGGCAGGCTGGAAGCACCACTCGAGCGGCACCTCGTCAATGGTGATGGCGCGTTCTCGTTGCCCCAGCGATTCGTTCATGGTGCTGTGGAAGTGATAGGGAGCGTCCAGGTGCGTGCCATTATGGGTATTGAGCTGGACGTGCTCGATCGCCCAGCCTTCGCCGTCGGGGAGGTCCGACGGCTGCAATCCCGGGAAAAAGCCCGTCACCTGCGCGGCGGTGGAGCGATGGGACAGGTACTCTATCCGTGGGCCAAAACCGGGCGGGTCGGAAACGACGTCGTTTTCCAGGTAGATCGAGAGATCGACAAAGTGGCGGGGCATGGTGCGTCTCCGGTGTTTGGCCAGGCGTGGGCTGCGCCTTTGAGTTTGACTGACTGTACGATCGTACAGTACGAGCTTTGGCGAACTGTACGCTCGTACAGTCAAGCGGTGCACTGGGGTAAACGCGGGTGCACGAAGACGTGATGTGAGGTTCGCTACAATGGCGCGTCCAGAACGACGGAGGCAGCATGGAAGGCAGGGAAGCGCGGAAGTCAGCGGCCGGGGCGCGGAGCAAGGCGCGCAAACCAGCGCAGGAGTCGCCGGTACCTGAGGCGAGCAAGCGCGAACGCGTGCTCGATGCTGCGGAACGACTCTTTGCTGAGGGCGGCTTCGACGGCGTGTCGATGCGCGATATCGCGGCCGCCGCGGATGTCGGCCTGCCGCTGATCGTCTATCACTTCGAGACCAAGGGGAACCTGTACCGCGCGCTCTTCGAGCGGCGCAAATCGGTGTTCGAGGCGCGCGTGGCGGCACTGCGCGAACCGCTGGCGGACGGCGAAGATCCTATCGAGCACATCGCGCGGGCGTTCGTCGAGCCTGTGATGCGGATTCAGGAGACAGAAGGCGGCCTCGCCTATGCCAAACTGGTCGCACGCGAAGCCTCGGATCCGAAGGAGGTGGAGCGTGGCATCGTGGCCGACTACTTCGACCCGTTTGCCGTTGAATTCGCCAAGGCGATCCGCAAGGCGCTGCCGGGAAACGGCACAAGCTATCCGCACTGGGCCTATCTGTTCGCTGTCGGCGCGCTGGTCATGAGTGTGTTCGACAGCCGCATCGAGCGCATCTCCGCAGGCAAGGTCAAGGCCGGCGACACGCGGCGCAAGTCCGAGTATCTGGTGAGTTTTATTGCGGCAGGGATTCGCGCCGGTGCAGAGCCGAAACCATCAACGCGTGCGAATTCCTGAAGAGATCCGCGCTGGTAACGGGAAGCCGCGATACCACGTATGGGCAGGTGACCAAGCCACTGCGGAGGCGCCTGGTAATCCATTGCTACAGACGTAATACGGCAAAAGAGTGAAAGCCGAAAGTTCATCGCATCCGGCCCCGGGTATTAGCGCCAATAGCAGCACTTATGCGATTTGCGCATAAACCTGCCTCGACGTGCCGCAGGCCATGAAATCTCGGCATTGAACGTAGCGGTGGAGCAGCCGATTCCCTAGACTTCTGAAGGAAAGCTGAAGCCACTTTACGCGAGGAGCGCGACCATGACTGCCGGACCCTTCAGAACCGAACATGACCTGCTGGGCGACCGGGAAGTCCCGGCCCAGGCTTACTACGGTGTCCACACCCTGCGCGCCGTCGAGAACTTCCCGATCACGGGCACGCCAATTTCCATCTACCCGGAACTGATCAAGGCGCTGGCCGCGATCAAGCAAGCCGCGGCGCAAGCGAACCATGAGCTTGAGCTGCTAGACCAGGCACGCTGCGACGCGATCGTCGCTGCCTGTCAGGAACTGATGGCCGGAAAGCTGCACGATCAGTTCGTGGTCGACGTGATCCAGGGCGGCGCTGGCACCTCGACAAACATGAACGCCAATGAGGTCATCGCCAATCGCGCGCTCGAGCTTCTCGGGCATCAGAAGGGCGAGTACCAGCACCTGCATCCGAACGAACACGTCAATATCGGCCAGAGCACCAACGATGTCTATCCGACCGCGTTGAAGGTCGCGACATGGTTCGGCATCCGTGGGCTTGTGGAGGCCATGGCGGTACTGCGCCAGGCGTTCGAGGCGAAGGCCGAGGAGTTCGCCCACATCATCAAGATGGGCCGCACGCAATTGCAGGATGCGGTGCCGATGACGCTCGGCCAGGAATTCAGCACCTATGCCGTGATGCTCGGCGAAGACGAGGCGCGCTTGCGTGAAGCCGCGATGCTGATCTGCGAGATCAACCTCGGCGCCACCGCCATTGGCACCGGCATTACCGCGCACCCATCCTATGCGCCGGTGGTGCTGCGGCGGCTGCGCGACATCACTGGCATTCCGCTTGAGACAGCGCCAAACCTGATCGAAGCTACGCAGGATTGCGGCGCCTTCGTGCAACTGTCCGGCGTGCTGAAACGCGTTGCGGTGAAGCTTTCAAAGACCTGCAACGACCTGCGGCTGTTGTCGAGCGGCCCGCGTGCGGGGCTGTGCGAAATCAACCTGCCGCCGATGCAGGCCGGCTCCAGCATCATGCCCGGCAAGGTGAATCCGGTGATCCCCGAAGTCGTGAACCAGATTGCCTTCGAGGTCATTGGCAACGACGTGACGGTCAGCTTCGCAGCCGAAGCCGGCCAGCTGCAGCTCAATGCGTTCGAGCCGATCATTGCCCACAGCCTGTTCAAGAGCGTCAGCCATCTGCGCAACGGTTGCCTGACGCTCGCCGAGCGTTGCGTCAAGGGCATCACGGCAAATGCAGATCGGCTGCGGGCTACCGTCGAGAACTCGATCGGGATCGTCACGGCGCTCAACCCTTACATCGGCTATGCGAACGCAACAGCCGTCGCGCAGGAAGCCCACGCCACCGGCGGCAGCGTCTATGAGATCGTGCTGCGCAAGGGCCTGTTGTCGAAAGAGGAGCTTGACCACATCCTGCGGCCCGAGACGCTGACACAGCCCGTGCCGCTCGATCTGCATGGGAAGTCGCACTGAAAGATTGGGGCGGCAACTCTGTCTTCTCATTTTCCGCCACCAGCGGTATTTGCCGCCGCCGGTATACCTCCTCGCGCCGCATTCTATTCCCGGATCCGGATTAATAAAAATCCGCAACGCCGGGAATAAATCCCGTTTTCTGGCGGTTCTACACAGGCCGGGAACAGGAGAGCGCCGTGATAGCAACCGACAAGTCCAGCCGCTTCGCGCAAGTGGCGCTGCCGCATCTGGATGCCGCCTACAACCTGGCGCGCTGGCTAAGCGGCAGCGCAAGCGATGCAGACGATATCGTGCAGGATGCCTATCTGCGCGCATACCGATTCTTCGACAGCTTCAACGGCGATGGCGCGCGCGCATGGCTGCTGGCCATCGTCAGGAACACGTGGTTCAGCGAATGGCGCCGGCGGCGTGATGCGGCGGACGGGACGCCTTACGACGATACGTTGCATGGCGATGAGCGATTGCCCGGTTGGGTCGACGATATCGGCACCAATCCGGAAATGCTTGCGGTGCGCCACGACGAAGTGCAGCTGGTCCACCGGGCGCTCGAACGCTTGCCAGTCGTGTACCGAGAAGTGCTTGTCCTGCGGGAACTCGAAGACATGAGCTATCGCGATATCGCTCTGGTTGCCGATATCCCGATCGGAACCGTGATGTCGCGGCTGGCGCGCGCGCGTCACATGCTCTGTGCCGCGGTGCGCGCCGAGCAGGCCAGGGCGCATAGCCATGTCGGCGGCAGCGCGCGTCTTCAGGTGCCGGTGCAGGACCATTCGATGGGAGCGAATCATGGATGACGATGCGATGGAAAACTCGCTGCACGGCATGCTGCACGACGGATCGCTCTATTACCGTGCGCCGGCGCATCTGTCCGCGCGCGTGCTGGCCGCCCTGCCACGCGAACCGCGGCCCCGTGCCACCCGCTTGGCCCGCTTCACCTGGCCCACGCTGTCTTCGGGCAGCGCGCTGGCGTGGGCTGGCGGCGGTCTGGCTGGCGTGGCGGCCTCGGCGCTGTTGGTCGGTGCGTTGATCTTCGTGCGGCCGCCTCCGCCCGATGTGGGGCAGGAGATCCTTGCGAGCCATGTGCGCGCGCTGTTGTCGCAGCACCCGATCGATGTGGTCTCGACCGACCAGCACACCGTCAAGCCGTGGTTCAACGGCCGGCTCGACTACGCGCCGCCCGTCATCGATCTCGAGGCGGACGGCTTTCCACTGGCAGGCGGCCGGGTCGACTATGTCGACCGCCGCACCGTCGGCGTGCTGATCTACCGCTACCAGAAGCATCCGATCGATCTCTACATCGTGCCGGCAAAGAACGGCGAAACGGTAGCGGCAAGCTATTCCACTGACGGATACGCGGTGGCGCGCTGGCACCAGCACGGCATGAACTTCTGGGCCATCACCGACGCGGAGCCCGCGCACCTGCAGGCGTTTGTACAAGCACTGCAAGCTACGCAAAGAATGCGGGAATAAAAGGCGCGTGGCGAGCGTTTTACTGGTGCACGGCGCCTGTTCCGCGAGGTCCAGGATCTCTACCAGGACAGAGCGTCGTGCAGCCGAGGCAAGGTCGAGGTAACGATACGCCGTGTGCCTCGGTCCCTGCACTTACCGCATCTGGAGACTGTCATGAAATTCCTGATTCCACTGGCCGCTGTCGCGCTGGCATCCTTCGCGTCCCAATCCAATGCCTTCGCTGGCCGCACCGAAAGTGCCTGCACCGATTGCAATACTCACGTCGCGGGGCCACGCGATCCGTTCACCGACGGCGCGAAGACAAACAATTTCGATGTCTTCACGGACAGCGCGAAGATCACGGATCCGCGCGATCCGTTCACTGATGGCGCTCACATCTGAAATCTGGCTCTGGCGCCGCCGCACGGTAACCGAAATAGAGGGTTCCTGTGCGGCGACCCCAAGCCAGACGAACACGAAGCACAGCCAATCCGCGCGCAATTCGGATCGCGCTATCCCGAGAGGGCTGCTACATCTTGTACACCACGCCCAGCCAGACGCTGCGCGGCGCTCCCGGGGCCACGAACAACGACGTCGCGCTATCTCCCGGCGCGACATGCGGCTGCACGAGGTTACCGCCAGGAAACACGTTGTTAGCCAGTTGGCCGTAGGTCTCGTAGCGCCGGTCGAACAGATTGGCCACGCGCGCATAGACCTCGAACCGTTTGCTCACCTGGTACGCCGCCCGCAGGTTGACGGTGGCGTAGCCGGGCACATGCCAGTCCGCCGTCTTGGGCGGTTGACCCGGCTGCGGATCGCTGCGCAGTCCGTCTTCATTGCCGCTGGCGACGCTGCTGGATACGGCCACCACATCGGCACCCAGCGTGAGGCCCGCCAGCGCCTGCCAGTCTATGCCGAACTTGAACGAATGGCGCGGCACGCCGGCCATGCGCATGCCGGGGTGAACGTCGATGGTGCGCTCGCCTGCCGCCAGCTGTCCGTTCGCCTGGTAGGTCGCCTGCAGATAGCTGTAGCCAAGGCGCAGCGTGACATCGCCGACCCGATGGTGCGCGGTGAGGTCGAGGCCCTGGTTGCGGGTACGGTCGAAGTTGGCGAAATAGCCGAACTGGGTGTTGGGCGCGCGCAGGAACAGGATGTCGTCGTGGTTGTCGATGCGATAGAGCGTCGCGGTGACTTCGGTGTCCTTGCCGCGGCGCCAGCGCACGCCGGTTTCGAAGGCGTGCGAGACCACCTGCTTGAGATAGGGGTCGGCCTGCAGCCCGGCCGGCAGACGGCACGGCTGCGCGGGGTCGGCGCAGCCGAGTTCGAGAACCGTAGGCACGCGGTTGTTCTGCGCGTAGCCGCCGAACACCGTGACGCCAGCGCCCAGCTTCTGCACCAGCCCGAGCGCGGGGTTGAGGTGGCGGTAGGTAAAGCTCTCGCGCGGCTGCTCGGTGCCGTCGCTGTTTTGCAGGGTATTGCTCACCGTGGCAAGGTTCCATCGCGCCGATGCCGTCAGGAAGGTGCTTGGCGTCACCGACCAGGTGTCGGACAGGTACACGCCGAATGTGCGCGCATTGCCGCTGACGCCGGAGACCAGCGCATTGGGCGCATCGGGATCGGCCACGGCGCCGCGGTCGTCGGTAAAGGTGCCAGGCTGGGCGTATTGGGAATAGGTCAGGCGGCTGCGGTCCAGCGTCGTGCCGGCGTTCAGCACGTGGTGCTCGGTCTCCTTGGCCAGGCTCAACGCAACGCCGACGGTCTGCTGCCGCATATGCGTGGTGTTGATGATGGCGGGGCGCAACGCCGCACCTTCGGCCCGGGTCACGCCGCAGCCATCACCGCGTGGGCTGCCGTCGGCGTTGAAGCCATCCTCGCAGGCTTCGATATAGGTTTCGTAGTCAGGGTTGACGTCGCCGTTGGCGGTGTCGCGCCGGCTGGTGCGCACATAGGCCAGGGCGGCGGCGCTGGTCTTGTCGTCGAACCAGTGGCGGCTGTTGACCGCGACCTGTGTGACCTGGTTGCGGGTCTGGTCCGGATAGGTGTAAACCGCGCGGCGGTTCGTCTGGTAGAGGTCGGCCTCCGTCCCATTGCCGCTGGCATGGAAGGCCGGTACCAGCCCGTTGCCGGTCAACGTGCTGCTGCCGTGCAGCAGCGACACATCCACGCTGTTGGTCTCCCCCGCATAGCCAGCCTTGGCAAAGACGTTGCCGAGCCGTCCCGACGAGTTGTCGCGCCATCCATGTTCCTGGAACAGCGTGCCGGCGGCGAAAGCGTGCCAACCGCTGTCGCTGCGCACGCCGCCTGAGAGGTCGGCGCGCTTGCGGTTGCCGCTGCCATACGAGAGGTCGGCGGTGAAGCCCGGCGAGTCCAGGCCGGACCGCGTGGTCATTGCCAGCGCACCGCCGAGGCTGTTCAGGCCGTAGGCCGGGTTGGCGCTGGAGACCAGCGAGACGCTTGACAGCGCGGCCTCGGGAATCATGTCCCAGCTGATCACATCGCCGAACGGTTCGTTGACGCGCACGCCGTCCAGGTAGACCGAGAGGCCTTGCGGCATGCCCGGCATAGACGAAGCGCGGTAGCCACGGTACGTGATGTCGCTCTGGAACGGGCTGCCCTGGATATCGTTGACGTTGACGCCGGCCAGGTTGCGGGCCAGGTAGTCGGTCAGGTTGCTCGCGCGCGTGCCATCGAGTTGTTCGCCGCGCACGGTCTGCACGGTGTAGGGCACCAGGTCGCTGTCCACGCCGATGCCCGGAAGCGGCGCGGTGGCTACCACCAGGACTTCGGGCAGCACCGCGCTGTCCTGCTTTGGAGCAACGGTGTCCTGTTGTGCAACAGCCGGCCGCTGCGCCAGCACCGCAGCGGCCATGGCGATGATCGTGGTGGCACGGCTACAGCGCCTGCCCCGGTGCGCCGCGGCGTGACGGTTGGCCTGCGATAGCGGGGCAGGGAACGGGTTGGCTGGCATCTTGCATCTCCTCCGGAACACGGGTGGGCTGCCTGCGTCGGGCAACACCTGGTCTGATCTGAACAAACTGAGTGCAGGAGCGAGCAGGTTCCATACCGCCCGCGTCGGGAAAACCTCCTGACCTGAGCCCTGCCTGCGCCCCATCCTGCGGAGGAGCACCGCCATGACGATGTCCCGCTTTCTGGCCAGCCGAGCGTTGTGGCTGGCTTGCGCGTGCCTGGGCTGTGCGCTGCTGGGAGCCCTGTGGCTAGCACGGCAGGCAATCGGCGAAGAGCGCAGCGGCGCAGCCGCGACAGCGCAACTGGTTGCGCGGCTGTCGGCACTGCAGGCCGCCGGACCGGCCGAACGCGCGGCGCAGCTCGCTGCGCTGCGCGCCATCAATCAGTCGGCGCGGATGCGCCATCTGCGGCTGCACGTCGAGGATGCCGCTGGCCGCGTGCTGGTGGATGCGACACCCAAAGGCGACCTGGTGCACGCAGAAAGCCAATGGGAGATCCGCGCGCGCGATGGCACCGTCTATCATGCGGCGCTGCGCTGGAACCCGGACAGCGAACTGCGTGAGGCGCGCGGAGACGTCGTTGGCAACCTGGCCATGCTTGGGGCGTACAGCGTGCTGTTGCTGTGCTGCTTGTCGTGGACGGCGCGGCGCGCGTTTGCGCCCTTGCAGCAGATCCTCGATGCCATAGGCCACTACGAACGCAAGGACTACAGCGTGCGCCTGCCCGCCATGCACATCCGCGAACTGGATCAGGTGCGCCGGGCGTTGAATCATCTTGCCGGCGCGCTAGCGCAGCACCAGCTCGAGCGCCGGGCGCTGAGCCGCAAGCTGCTCGATGCGCAGGAGTGCGAGCGCGCCAGGCTGGCGCGCGAGCTGCACGATGAGTTCGGCCAGGTGCTGACTGCCATGCGCGCGGACGCCACCTACCTGGTACGCAAGAGCGCGCATGCGCCGATGCTGCAGATCGTGGCCAACGATCTGGCCGGGCACTGCGCCCGGATCCAGGACGAAGTCCGCCACCTGTTGCACCGGCTGCGCCCGCATGGCGGGCAACCCGACGGACGCGTCGCCTGCCTGCCGCGGTTGTTGCAGGACCTGGTCCGGGGCTGGCGCGGACAGCCAGGCCAGGCGGTGGGGCTCGATTGCGATGTCGACCTGGGCGGCGCCGTGCTGGATCCGGATCTGACCCTCACGCTCTACCGGATGACGCAGGAGGCGCTGACCAATGTCATGCGCCATGCCGGCGCCAGCCGCGCGTCGATCTGCATTGTGCGACGCGGCAATGAAGTCCGCTGGTGCGTGGAAGACGATGGCTCGGGCATAGGCGACATCGCCGCAGCGATGCAGCGCAGCCACGGCTTGCGGGGCATGCAGGAACGCGCGTGGGCGCATTGCGCCACGCTATGCATCGGGGCTGCGGAGGGCACCGGGGACACGCGCGGCTGCCGGCTGAGCGCGGCCTTTCCGCTGCCTGCACCAGCGCACGACACGGCGCAGATCCCGCAGATCCCGCCAATCCCGCCAATCCCGCCAATCCCGCCGGTCCCGCAAATTCACCAGGGGAGCCAGCCAGCATGAAAACGATCGACATAGTGATCACCGATGATCACGCAGTGGTGCGCACCGGCTACCGTCGCCTGCTGGAACTGGACGAGGGGATGCGTGTGGTGGCGGAGTTCGGCGATGCCGATACTGCCTACGACTGGCTGGTCCGCAATCGGGCTGACGTGCTGATCCTTGACCTTTCCATGCCCGGCCGCGGCGGCCTGGAGATGCTCCAGCGGCTGCGTATACGCGTTCCCGCGCTGCACACGCTGGTGTTCAGCATGCACGACAGCGCCGCCATCGTGATGCAGGCGATGCGCGCCGGGGCGGTTGGCTATCTGACCAAGAACAGCGCGCCGGAGGCGCTGGTGGACGCTGTACGCAGGGTGGCGGGCGGCCTGCGGGTGCTGTCCGATGACATCGCCGGCCTGCTCGACACGGGTGGGCAGCCGCCGCACCTTGCGTTGTCGCCGCGGGAGTTCGACCTGTTCCGTCAGTTCGCGCGTGGCACCGCGCTTGAGGACGTCGCTGCGCGCTTCTGCCTCAGTACCAAGACCGTGGCCAACTACCAGACGCTCATCCGCAAGAAGATGGGACTGGCCAACCGCATCGAGATGCATCGCTATGCGGTGGAGCATGGTTTCGGTTGACCGGCCAGGCTGTTGGCGGTTGCTCAGTTCTGGAGCAGATGCAACGCAGTGTTGCGCGCTGACACGGTCGCACAGCGCTTTGCGGCCGCAGCCGGCCGGTTTTGGCGGCGATTCGATTGGCATGGGAATTGCCGACTGCGTGTCGGATGCATGGCGCAGTGGTGCGCCGCGGACACCGAGAACAATGAGGAGATGACAATGAGGACGTTACGACTAATGATGGCCGTCGCGACCGCCGTGGCCAGTCTGGCCACTCAGGCGGCAGTGACCGATGCCATGATCGAGAACGATGCGAAGAGCCCCGGCGACGTGTTGTCATGGGGCATGGGACCGCAAGGGCAGCGCTATTCCGGCCTCACGCGCATCAATACCAAAAACGTCGGCAACCTGGTGCCGGCGTGGTCGTTCTCGTTCGGCGGCGAGAAGCAGCGCGGGCAGGAAGCGCAGCCGCTGATCCACGACGGCAAGATGTTCGTCACGGCGTCGTATTCGCGCATCTACGCGCTCGACCTGAAGACCGGCAGCAAATTGTGGAAGTACGAACACCGCCTGCCGGAAGGCATCATGCCGTGCTGCGACGTGGTCAATCGCGGCGCGGCGCTCTACGACAACCTGGTGATCTTCGGCACGCTCGATGCGCAACTGGTGGCACTGGACCAGAAGACCGGCAAGGTCGTGTGGAAGGAGAAGCTGGAGGACTATGCAGCAGGCTATTCCTATACGGCGGCGCCGCTGATCGTCAAGGGCATGGTGCTCACCGGCATCTCGGGCGGCGAATTCGGTGTGGTCGGCCGCGTCGAGGCCCGCGACGCCAAGACCGGGCAACTGGTGTGGTCGCGCCCCGTGGTGGAAGGCCATATGGGCTACAAGTACGACAAGGACGGCAACAAGACCGAGAACGGCGTGACCGGCACGGAGAACGCAAGTTGGCCCGGCGAAACGTGGAAGACCGGCGGTGCCGCCACGTGGCTCGGCGGCACCTATGATCCGGCCACCGGTCTCGCTTACTTCGGCACCGGCAACCCCGGCCCGTGGAATAGCCATATCCGCAAGGGGGACAACCTCTATTCGGCGTCGACGGTGGCCATCGATCCGGCCACCGGCAAGATCGTCTGGCACTACCAGAACACCCCGAACGACGGCTGGGATTTTGACGGCGTCAATGAGTTCGTGACCTTCGACCTGGACGGCAAGCGCATGGGCGGCAAGGCCGACCGCAACGGCTTCTTCTATGTCAACGATGCGACCAACGGCAAACTGGTCAATGCCTTCCCGTTCGTGAAGAAGATCACGTGGGCCACTGGCATCGACCTGAAGACCGGCCGGCCCACCTTCAACGACGAGGGTCGCCCGGGCGATCCGGCCAGCGGCGCCGACCCGAAGAAGGGCAAGTCCGTGTTCGCCGCGCCCGGCTTCCTGGGTGGCAAGAACCAGCAGCCAATGGCCTACAGCCCGCAGACGGGCTTGTTCTACGTGCCGGCCAACGAATGGGGCATGGATATCTGGAATGAGCCCGTCAGCTACAAGAAGGGCGCCGCCTTCCTGGGTGCCGGATTCACCATCCATCCACTGAACGAGGACTACATCGGTTCGCTGCGCGCCATCAACCCCAAGACCGGCAAGATCGTCTGGGAGGTCAAGAACAACGCGCCGCTGTGGGGCGGTGTGATGACCACCGCCGGCGGGCTGGTGTTCTGGGGCACGCCGGAAGGCTACCTCAAGGCCGCCGACGCCCGGACCGGCAAGGAGCTGTGGAAGTTCCAGACCGGCAGTGGCGTGGTCGCGCCGCCGGTCACCTGGGAAGAGAACGGCGAGCAGTATGTCGCCGTGGTGTCGGGCTGGGGCGGTGCGGTGCCGCTGTGGGGCGGGGAAGTCGCCAAGCGCGTGAATTTCCTGGAGCAGGGCGGTTCGGTGTGGGTGTTCAAGCTGCACAAGGGCTGAACGACAGGCAGGTTGATGGCTGGAGACGCTGGCATCCCTGTGCGGATGCCAGCGTTCTCGCAACGCGAAACAGTGGGATACGGTATGAAGATCGAATGGATGGCGCTGGTCGTGGCTTCGCTGCTGCCTTGCGCGGCACTGGCGGGCACTGCGGCCGATATGCAGGCCGTGGCTGACAAGAATGGGTGCTTCGCTTGCCATGGCATGCAAGCGAAGGTGATCGGCCCGGGATTTGCCGAGGTGGCGGCCAAGTACAAGGGTGACAGCCAGGCGGCCGATCGTCTGGGCAAGAAGATCCGCGAAGGGGGCAAGGGCGTGTGGGGGCCCGTTCCAATGCCGGCGCACGGGAATCTCGGCGAGGCGGATGCCCGGAAACTGGCGGAATGGGTGCTGAGTATCGGGTAAGCGGTATGGTGGTCCGCGGCACGACCGTTGCAGTTTGTCGTGTCGGGACCCGCCCATCAAAACATCGCTTGTGTCATTCGTTCCCGCTGCTCAGCCGCAAGGAATTGCCATCGCTGCGAAACACCATCGGCTGCACATCGGCGTGCCTCTGCGACGCCGCCAGCCTGCCTTGCAGCACGATCTCCCTGACTTTGCCATGCTCGCCAGAGCGCTCGCACACCGGATCCGTCGCGGCGGCGTCGCCAGTCAGCAGTAGCGCCTGGCAGCGGCAGCCGCCTTGGTCCTCCTCGCGATGGTCGCATGAGCGGCAGGGCTCCTGCATCCACGCGGTGCCACGAAAACGGCGGAAGGCCTCGCTGTCGCACCAGATCTCCCGCAGTCCTTGCGTCGTGACGTTCGGCAATGCCAGGCCCGGCAGCATGCGCGCCGCATGGCACGGCAGCGCAGTGCCGTCGGGCGCCACGCCAAGGAAGGTTGTCCCCCAGCCATTCATGCACTTCTTGGGCTTGCCTTCGAAGTAGTCGGGCACCACGAACAGTATCTGGCACTGCTTGCCGATGCGCGAGCGGTATTGCCTGACGATGTCCTCGGCTTCAAGCAACTGCTCGAGCGTCGGCATCAGCGCAAGACGGTTGTGCCATGCCCATCCGTAGTACTGCGTGTTGGCGAGCTCCAGATATTCGGCGCCCATCTGCAGCGCCATTTCGATGATGGTGCCGACATGGGGCAGGTTATGCCGATGCAGCACGCAGTTCATCACCATCGGGTAATCGTGCGCCTTGATCAGCCTTGCCACGCGCTGCTTCAGGTCGAAGGTGCGCGTACTGGAGAGGAAGTCGTTGAGCTCGCGAGTGGAGTCCTGGAAGGACAGCTGGATATGGTCCAGCCCCGCTTCGCGTAGCGCAGCGAGCCTCGCGTCGGTCAGGCCCACACCAGAAGTAATGAGGTTTGTATAGAAGCCGAGCCCATGCGCATGCCGCACCAGCGTTTCCAGGTCCTTGCGCAGCAGCGGCTCGCCGCCGGACAGCCCGAGTTGCACCGCGCCCAGCGCTCGGGCTTGCGTGAATACATCGCACCATTGCCCGGTGCCGAGTTCGGCCGTGTGCCGGGCATAGTCCACCGGGTTGGAGCAGAACGCGCAGTGCAGCGGGCAGCGGTAGGTCAGCTCGGCCAGCAGCCACAGCGGCGGGCCTGGCCGTTCGGCGGCACGGGGCTCAGACAAGCCAGCCGCGTTCGGTCGCATGTTTGACAAAGGCGTGTACCTCCGGGGCGATGCCCTGCACGCTGAATGCGGCCTGCAGGTCGTCAATCATCATGTCCAGCGTATGACTACCGTCGCAGCGCTGCAGGATGGCGGCGGCGCTGTCGTTGAGGGTCACCATGCCTTCGGGGTAGAGCAGCACCCAGCTCTGCTGGGCCTCTTCCCACTGCAGGCGGAAAGTCCGGTGCAGGACCGGACGGGCGAGGTCTGGCGGATCGGTCGTCATGGGTTGGCTAGCTGGATGGCATCGAGCATCGACCACAGCACGTCGAGCTTGAATTGCAGGATATCGAGCGCGCGTTGCTGTTGCTCCGGTGTACGGAAGTAGCCCAGCGTCACGCGCAGGCCGTGCTCGACGTCGCGCTGCGCGAGCGGGATGCGCGAGCGAAAGTAATCGAGCCCGGCGGCCTCGATCCAAGGGTAATGCGTGGGCCAGCCCGCGAGCCGCTCCTTGTGGATCTCCGGGGCAAACATCTCGGTGAGCGAGGAGCACACGGCTTCCTGCCACGGCGCTCGCCGCGCAAAGTTGACATAGGCGTCGACGGCAAAGCGCACCCCTGGGAGCACGTGCCGATGGTCAAGCAATGCCGCGCGCTCGAGCCCTATGGCTTGGCCCAGCCGCAGCCAGGCTTCAATGCCACCGGGCTGGGTGTCAGTCCCGTCGTGGTCCAGGATGCGTACCACCCACTCGCGGCGCGTGTCGCGCTCGGGGCAGTTGGCAAGGATGGCGGCGTCCTTCAGCGGGATATTGGCCTGGTAGTAGAAGCGGTTGGCGACCCAGGCGCGGATCTGTCCCGGCGAACACAATCCGGCCGCCATGCGCTGGTTGAACGGGTGATGAATGTGGTAGCCGGTTTCTTTGGCGCGCAGCCGCGCTTCGAACTCCGCGGGACCCGATGCGGTGGAATATGTCATAGCGTGATCTCCATGCCGTCGTATGCCAGCTCGATGCCGTGCCGCGCCAGCACCGCGTGCTCCGGCGAGTCTTCCACCAGCACGGGATTGGTATTGTTGATGTGGATAAGGATCTTGCGGCTCGCGGACAGCCGGTCGAGGATTTCGATCATGCCACCCGGGCCAGACAGCGGGAGATGGCCCATATCGGCAGCAGCCTTCGTGGAGAAGCCGAGCGACCGCATCTCGTCCTCGCGCCAGAACGTGCCGTCGACCAGCACGACGTCGGCGCTGCGCAGTTCTGCGAAGACATGGTCGTCGACGCTGCCCAGGCCTGGCGCATAGAAGGCGCGGCGCCCGCTGTGGCGGTCTTCGATGCGCAGGCCGATGTTGTCGCCGAGGCGCGGCGCGTGGCGCCCCGGCGAATAGGGCGGCGCCTTGCTTTGCAATGGCACCGCGGTGAGCATGACGCCGTCCAGCGGCGGCACGGAGAACGGCGTGCCGTCGCAGGGCAAGGTATGCGTCTGCAAGCCGCAGTAGTGCGACAGCAAGCGGGTGAGCGGAAACGCGTTGCTCAGGTCGTCGAGCACTGCGGCCGTGGCAAACAGCGGCAAGGCCTGGCGATGCTCGCGCAGCATCAGCAGGCCGGTGACGTGGTCAATCTGCGCATCCATCAACAGCACCGCGGCGATTGCCGTATCGCGTGGCGAGCGGGCCGGCTGCAGCGCGGGCGTCTGGCGCAGTTGCTGCAGGATGTCGGGAGACGCGTTGACGAGTATCGAATCCGGTCCGTCGCCGGACAGCGCAATCGATGATTGCGTGCGCGGCGTGGCGTGTACGGTGCCGCGGCGCACGCCATCGCAGTTGTGGCAGTTGCAGTTCCACTGCGGAAAGCCGCCGCCGGCGGCCGATCCGAGTACGCGGATAGTTGTCATGGCGCGAGCGAGTCGAAGTGGGTCATCCAGGCGCGGGGCGGGCGTGCGGTTCCGGCATGCCGGAACCGCACGCCGGCACGCCGCCGCGTGCAGCAGGCTTCAGCGGTTGGCGATGTACATCGTGATTTCGAAGCCCAGCCGCAGCTCGGTATAGGCAGGCGTGGTCCAGTTCATGTCTCTCTCCTTGGTTGGCATCGTTGGTGAATATCGTCTTGGCGCGACAGCGGGGCTGCCGCGTTACCCAAAAGGCAACATCCATGCCCAGACGCATTTCCAACTTCCATCTGCGGTGAACTGTGACTGCGGGAAGCGCGGAGGCATGCGTGCGCTGCCGGACTGGGGGGAGAGATGGCTGGCGAGGGATGGCGACGTGGCCAATGCCTTTCAGTCGCGCGGCGGCGGCCAACACATGCTGCGACGCATCAGGCCATACGGTAAGCGTTTACCGCACGCACGCAGTTGCGTGCTTGCTGTGTCACGACTGCTTCAGCGTGAGACACCTGTTCAGAAATGGGACACTGCTGTTTCGTGCCGTTCGGGATCAGCCTGGGGGTTGCGACAGCGCGCGCGCCTCTTCCATCTTTCGATAGACCGTGTTGCGCGATATCCCCAGCGCCTTGGCCGCCGCCGAGATATTGCCGTGGTGCGCATTCACCGCGGCGACGATGGCAAGCGCTTCGACCTCGGCGAGCCGCGTGGGCTGTGCGGCCCCCTGCCCGACGGGCAAAACCGCGGATACCGGCGCCGCCTGGGCCGCCGTCGTTGCTGCCTGCTGCTGGCGTTCGCGCAAGTCGTCCAGGAAGTCGTCGGGCAGGTGGTCTTCCGTGATCTCGGCTTCGCCTTCCGCCATCAGCCGCGCCGTGCGCAGCAGGTTGCCGAGCTGGCGCATATTGCCGGGCCAGTGATATCGCCGGAACAGTTCCATCACGGCATCGCTGATGCGAGGTGGCTCGCCGCTGGCATGGCCCTGGCTCTGATCCTGGCGCAGCAGCTTGCCCGCTACCACGTCGAGATCGCTGCGCTCGCGCAGGGCTGGCAGCCGCACCACAAGTCCGTTCAGGCGGTAGTACAGGTCTTCGCGGAACTGGCCGCTGGCGACCATCTCGCGCAAGTTTCGGTTGGTGGCGCACACCACCAGCACATCCACCTGGATCACCTTGCTGCTGCCCAGCGGCTGGACAGCGCGTTCTTGCAACGCGCGCAGCAAGCGTCCCTGAAGATGCAGCGGCATGTCGCCGATCTCGTCCAGGAACAGCGTGCCGCCGTTGGCCAGCAGCATCTTGCCGATGCCGCCTTTCTTGCGTGCGCCGGTGAAGGCGCCTTCCTCGTAACCGAACAGCTCCGATTCGATCAGGTTCTCCGGGATCGACGCGCAGTTCACCGCAATGAAGGGGCCCGCGTGGCGCGGGCTGTCGGCATGGATGGCGCGTGCCATGAGTTCCTTGCCCGTGCCGGTTTCACCCAGCACCATCACCGGGATGTCCTT
This sequence comes from Cupriavidus pinatubonensis, assembly GCF_019602855.1. Classification (GTDB taxonomy): domain Bacteria; phylum Pseudomonadota; class Gammaproteobacteria; order Burkholderiales; family Burkholderiaceae; genus Cupriavidus; species Cupriavidus pinatubonensis. Next base: position 1,977,399 of record NZ_CP080767.1, on the reverse strand, counting down.
GCCGATGACCTTGCGCAGCTTGCCGATCACGGTCCGGACCTGTGCGTCGCCCGTGTCCAGGTCAGCCAGCCCTTCGGGCTTGGCGGGGGCAGGGCAGAGTCGCCGCGGTGCCGCGACGGCATCTGGCGTGGTCGCGGGCACATCCGCGCCGGCCATCGAGGCGGGACTGGCTTTCCATTCCATGCGCGCGCTGACCTTGACGCCGCTGGGCAGTTGCAACTGCACGATACCAGCCGGCGCGCCGCGCACGGCATCGAAGAACAGGGACAACGGCATCCCGAACAGCGAAGAGAAGGTATGCGCCTGCAGCGCCTTGTTGGTCAGGCCCAGCTGGAAATGTCCGCTGCGGTTCGACGACAGGAAACGCCCGCCGGGCGTGAAAGAGACGATACCTTCCACGAGCGTGCCCAGGAACTCCGCGCGCGAATGAAAGTGGATGCAGACCATGTCGCGGAACGCGCTGCCGAACAGCTGGTTTTCGATCATCTGTGCCGACATCCGCACCAGCGCCATGGTGTGCTTGTGAAAGCCACGCTGGTCGCCCGTCACATCGAGCGCCCCGACCGTCTTGCCATAGGCGTCAAGGATGGTCATGCACGAGCAGGTCAGAAACTGGTTGGCCTCCAGGAAGTGGTCCGCGCCGTGGACCAGAGTGGCGCGGTTCTCGGCCAGCGCGGTGCCAATGGCGTTGGTGCCGCGGCTTTCCTCCGACCAGTCGGCACCGGCACGCAACGCCACCTTGTCGGCCCGCGCGAGGAAATCGTCGTCGCCCAGCGAGTGCAGGATCAGGCCGTCGGCGTCGGTCAGGATCACCATGCTCTGCGTGTTCACGATCTGGTCGTAGAGCGTTTCCATTACCGGCAGCGCGTAGGTGAACAGCGACTGGCTGCGTTCGATGCGCGTCTTCAGCTCGCTTTGGAGCACCGGGCAGAAGTCCGGCGACTCGTACGGGCGCAGGCCATAGGAGGCGGAACGCTGGTGGGCCTGCGCGATCAGTTCGGCGCGCTCGGGTTGGACAGCCCCGTCGCCCGTCTCGCCGGAGATGGCAGGGCGAGTGGGCTCCGCTGGGATGGTCATGTCTGGGTCTCCTATGAATTCGCCCGCGATCTTTTGCGCGGGTCGCTGCCGGCCTTCATCGCCGTCGCCGGGCAGGCCGTCGACAGTGTGGCGCCATGAAGCAAAACGCTTGCCAGAGTGTGGCATTCCGGGACACCGCTGGGGCGATGGTGCGCCGCACACGCCGCCGCGAAGCCCCGGAAAGCCTGCTGCAACGCCGTGCAGTGCCCGTTCCGGCCCGCTGGTATGTCTCTTGCGGAAATGATGGCAAACAAAAATCCCATCCACAACTGTAGGAGACACTCATGAGAACGCAGCGCCGCCTGCTTGCCTTGTTTTCGCTCTGCGCCATGCTGAGCGCTGTCCCGGCCGGGACAGTCTGGGCCCATGGCGATGTTACGCCGCAAGCCGTCGACACCAAATCCTTGCCGCAGCTCGGCGACGAATGGCGCCCGGACAACCCCTATCGCGCCGGCAACGAACAGCAGGAAGCCCAGCGTATCGGCAGCTCGGCCTACAACCAGAACTGCGCGCGCTGCCACGGCCTGGAAGCGGTGTCCGGCGGCATCGCGCCTGACCTGCGCAAGCTCGACGGCGATTGCGTGTCTCTCGCCGATGCCAAGAAGAAACAGGCCTGCATGACCGAGATCTCGCAGTACTTCACCACCACCGTGCGCAAGGGCCGCACTCGCGACGGCCGTGTCTACATGCCGCCGTTCGATGGCGTGCTGAGCCAGGAAGCGGTGTGGGCCATCAAGACCTATCTGGAATCGCGGCACGAGTGAAGCGGTCCCGTTCGGCACGCCAGATCTTCCTCTCACCCTTGTTGTATTCCGCGTTCAGGAGAGACTCCATGTCCCCGATGCATTGTCCGCCTGCTGCCTCGCCGGCCAGCAGTGCCCGGCGCCGGCTGTGCGGCGCCTTGCTGGCCGCAGGCGCGCTGCTCGGCACCCGGCCGGCGCTGGCAGACCTGGCCCGGATCCGCCAGAACGGCACGCTGAAGGTAGCGGTCTACAAGGGCTTGCCGCCGTTCTCGGCGGTGGCAGGCAGCCAGTACACCGGCATCGATGTCGCGCTGGCCAAGGCCCTGGCCAGCGAATTGGGATTGCAGGTGTCGCTGTTGCCCTTCGATGCCGACGACGACATGTCCGACGATCTGCGGTCGATGGTATGGCGCGGCCATTACCTCGGCTACGGGCCGGCGGACGTAATGCTGCACGTGCCGGTCGACCGCACCTTCATGCGCGCCAACGAACAGGCCCTGATCTTTGCGCCGTACTACCGCGAGACTTTCGTGCTGGTGCGCGACCGCCAGCGCGTGCCGGACGTTCGTGGCCTCGAAGACCTGGCCGGCCAGCCTACCGGTGCCGCCGCCGGTTCGGGCGGCGCCAGCGCCTTGCTGTCGGGCGCCGGCGGCGCCTTGCGCGACAAGGTGAAGATCTACCCCGAAGGCGAGGACGCCTTGCGCGCGCTTTTTTCTGGTGAGATCGCTGCAGTTGTGGTGACCCGCGCGCAGTACGAGAGCGCGCTAAAAGCCGCGGGTCAGTCGGCCACGCGCTTCGCCACGGCGGACATCAGTTCACCGCTGTTGCCGCCGCGCGGATGGGCCATCGGCATGGCCATCAAGGCTGGGGACAAGGCCTTGGCTGAATCGCTGGAAAACGCGCTCGACGCGGTGCGGCGCAAGGGCGAACTGGCCCGCATCTTTGCCAACCATGGGGTAACGATGCAGGAGCCATAAGGAAATGAGCGGGGAAGAGGGCGGCCCAGGGCCTTACTGCCGAGGCCGCCACACCTTACTTCAACAGTTTGCTGAAGTCCCGATCGAGCCTGGCCAATGACGCATCGATAGAACCGCGCGTTGCCTTGATCCAGGCCTCCTGTTGCGCGATTTTCTGGTCCTCCTCTTTCAGCATGCGCGCCATCTCTGCGGGCTGAGGGCCGCCGCTCGTGACACGGTGGTTGACGATCGCCACCGGATCCAGCGCCGCACGGAATTCGGCCTCGCTCATCGGGAAATCCGTGGTGCTGCTGTAGCTGCGTACCGATTCGGCATAGATGCGCCGCGCCTCGGCGTAGGGAAATGCGCTAGGGCGGATGTCATGCGCCTTCGCGTACTCGACCAGCTCCGACGCGAAATGATGGCCGACGCGGAACGGCAGCTTGTACTTGCGCATCAGTTCATCGGCCAGTTCCTGCGATGCAGTCCAGTCGCTGTCCAGCTCCTCCAATGCCCGCTTCGGATCGATGACGAGCGCTTGCATGATCTTGTCCCAGCCCTGCAGTACGCGGATCGCGCTATCGACCATCTCGCCGTTGACGACGGCATCCTTGGCGTCCGACATGCCCGGCGGCAGGTTGTGGGCCCGCATCACCGGCCCCATCGCCAGCGTCAGTGCGGTCGACGCGCGCTCCCGCGTGGAATTCAGCAGTCCGGGGTTTTGCTTCTGCGGCATCGCGCTCGATACATAGGTATTGCCGCCGCCTTCGCGCAGGAGAATCCACGGACGCGGCTGGGCATACTGCGTCATCACATCTTCGATGAAGCTGCCGGCGTGCAGGCCGATGCTGGTTACGATCGACGCCACCTCGACCGGCAGGTCCACGGCGCTGATCTGCGACGCGTCATAAGCGTTGTCGACGAGCGCGGAGAAACCAAGGTAGCTCGCCATCCGCGTACGGTTCAGCGGCCAGCCGGTGCCATTGAGCACAGTCGTGCCCATCGGCGAGCGGTCGATGCGGCGATAGGCTTCGCGCAGCCGCTCGGCATCGCGGTCGAGCCCGGCGGTAATGCCGAGCAGGTAATGCCCGTAGCTGTTCGGCTGCGCGGCTACGCCGTTGGTGTAGTTGGGCACGACGGTGCCGGCATGCTGCCTGGCCAGTCCGACGATCGTGGCGGAGGTCTTGTTGAGCTGGTCGGCCAGTGCCAGGACCTTCTCGCGCAGCATCGCCGCGCGGACCGTGGCCAGCATGTCCTGGCTGGAGCGGCCGGCGTGCAGCAGCGTGACTTCCTGGCCTGCGGCCTGGATCATCAGCGGCTCGAACGTAATGACGGTCGACGGGCGTTTGCCGCCGGGCTTGTCGCCGTTCGCGAGCACGGTGGCAATGCCCCCGGCAACTTTCGGTGCCAGTGACTTGTCCAGCAGGCCTTCGTCGGTGTTGATGACGGCCGATGCCTTGTTGATCTCGCCAAGCCAGTAGAAGGCGTCGTGGTGGACGGTATCCGCCGCGAAAGCGGGAAAGGGTGCTGCCGAGGCGGCAACCAGGACGAGGGCTGACGATCCGAGGATGCGCGAGGTATTGCGCTTCCACCGCGTGAGGGGCATGGCATCTCCTGTATCTGGGGCGTTTATTGTCGGCAATGTTCGCGCATCATTGCGCGTTCGTCGACCGGTCCAGTCAGGATTGTTGCCGGATGCCCATTCGGGCCGATGGATTGACGCTCCTCTGCTACCTCCAGGGGCAGTGCATGTATGTCAGTGCATATATGCCTTCGCTTCCCCGTCGATCTGTTTGCGCAAGGTCGCGAAGCGCTCCTGCACCCTGGCGCCAAACAGCGGATCGGCAATGGCCGAATCGGCGGCTGCGATCTCTGCCCAATCCGCTTCGGTCAATAACTGAGCCGCACGCGGCATAACCAGTCCTTCTTCGGTCGAAAGGTGGTTGCGATAGTAGACAAGGTACATGGCTGCAGCAGCTTCCAACGCGGCTCGCGACGTAACGATCTCGCTTTCGGCTTCGCGCAGGCGGTTGAGCAGTTCTTCGCCCACCGTGGCAATCACGCGATGCTCCTGCAGCAGCCGGCTGAGGATGATCTGCATGCCTGGATCGCGCTCGACGAGCAGGGCATAGGCAACATCCTCACGCGGGTGGTGCAACAGATCGCCGTAGTTCCGCATGTAGTAGACGATCGTGCCCATCAAGCCGTAGTTCGGCTCCTCTCCCCGGTGAAAGGCAGTGACCTGCTGTTCCAGCAGGTTGAGCAGGCTGGCGAAATGGATATGGTCGGTATGCCAGACGGCGAGTGGGTCGGCCATGGTTCCCTCCTGGGAAGCTCGTCAAATTGGTGATCGGATCCGCTGCTCGGGTTCGCGCAGCCCGTGTGCACACGATAGTCGTCGGCCACCAATTGGAACTGATCCAGATCAATAGAACGGTTCACGCATAGTGGTCAGACGCGTGCCAACGCACCACCCGGCGATTGTTCCTGATTCTGGAAAGACCGTGCGAGATTTCGCGTCATTGTTCGCGGTGGGTGTCACATTGCTGACTCAATATCTGGCGGCAAAACGGCAGTGCAAGGCGTCTCAGCCAAAAGCACTGTGGTCTTTGCGCATTCGAAACATTTGTAATCGTCTGTTAATCGGTGCATCCCCAGCCTGATCGGGCAGACGACGTGTCCTGTCCCTTTGGTACGATCGCGCTCTTTCCGCAACGCGCCCCGTCCCCGTGAATCGCCGCTATGTATCGTTGTTTCGTGAGTATTGCGCGCGGGGGCTCGTCCACATCCGCCCGCTGGCCAGAGCCGGCATCGCGTTAGCCAGTCGCGCGCTGGGGGGCGCGATGCGCCGCCTTCGGCATCCGACGCGGCGCGGCATCCTCCTGGCCCTCGCCACTGTGCCGGCGCTGTTCCTGCTTTACGCGATCGCACTTGTGCCTTTCACCCCGAGCATCGGCGACATCCGCAAGGCGCGCATCGATCGTCCCGCGCTGATCGTGTCGGCCGATGGCAAGGTCATTGACGAGTTCAAGCCAGTCAATCGCGAATGGGTGCCGCTCGGGCAGATCTCGCCATACATGGTGGATGCATTGATCGCCACCGAAGACCGCCGCTTCTACGAGCACCACGGCATCGACTGGTTGCGGATCGCGTCAGCCGCGCTGCATACGTTCTCCGGTGATCGACAGGGCGGTTCGACCATCACGCAGCAACTGGCGCGCAACCTTTATCCCGACGAAATCGGCCGCGCACCGACGCTTGCGCGCAAACTCAGGGAAGCGATCACGGCGCTCAAGATCGAAACGGTATACAGCAAGGCGCAGATCCTTGAGACATACCTGAACAATGTGCCCTTCCTGTACAACGCCTACGGCGTGGAAATGGCGGCGCGTACCTACTTTGGCAAGACAGCCCGCCAACTCGACATACTCGAAAGCGCGACACTCGTCGGCATGCTGAAGGCCAACAGCACCTACAACCCCGTGCTCAATCCCGAGCGTGCCTTGCAGCGGCGGAACACGGTGCTCGGGCAGATGAACAAGTACGGGACGCTAAAGCCCAGTGCCTACTCGTGGCTGAGCCGGCAAACGCTCAATGTCAATTTCCAGTTGCAGACCGCGTCACGAAGCGCGGCACCGCATTTTTCCGCGCAGCTGCGCCGGTGGCTGAGCGCGTGGGCGGATCGCAACGGCTACAACCTCTACGCTGACGGTCTCGTGGTGCGCACGACCCTGGACTCGCGCCTGCAGGCCATGGCGGTGCAGGCCATGGCCTGGCAGGCAAACCAGTTGCAATGGGTCGCGAACGGGGCATGGAACGAATACACGGGTTGCAGGCCAGGCAACGAGCCGTTCCGGACGTTCATGCGCCAAACCTCCGAGTATCGCGCGGCACGCGATGCTGGCGAATCGGACCCGGCCGTGCTCAGGAAGCTCGGGACGAACCCGGCCTTCGTACGCGCCCTTTGCCGCAGCAAGGCGCAGGTGCAGGCAGGCTTTGTCGCGATCGATCCGCGTAGCGGCGATATCAAGGCATGGGTGGGCAGCCGCGATTTCAGCGACACGCCGTTCGATCACGTGCTGCAGGCCCGGCGCCAGCCGGGTTCAACCTTCAAGCCGTTTGTCTACGGGGCGGCGTTCGCGGACGGTGCACGCCCGAGCGACACGCTTTGGGACCGGAACGTTGCCATCCCAACGGCCGGGCAGGTGACCTGGCGGCCTACCGACGCCGAACCGCCGACCGACCAACCGATGTCGCTGCGCGACGCGCTGGTGTACTCGCGCAACCGCGTTACCGCCCAGCTCATGCTGAAGGAGGGGCCCGAGAAGGTCGCGCGGCTCGCGCGTGCGATGGGCGTGCGCGACAGCGCATTGGAAGCGGTACCGTCGCTCGCACTCGGTACAAGTCCGGTCACACTCAAGGAAATGGTCTCGGCGTACAGCACGATCGCGAACCGCGGCGTCTATCTGGAGCCGCGCATGGTGACTCGTATCGAGGACCACGACGGCAAGGTACTCGCTCAGTTTGCCAGCGCGGCGCCCGAACAGGCCTTGCCGGCTGGCGCGGCGCAAACGCTCGTCGATGTGATGCACGACGCAGTGGTTCGCGGCACCGGTGCGGCGATCCGGACGCGCTTCGGTATCCGCGCGGACGTGGCCGGCAAGACCGGCACGACGCAGGACAACGCGGATGGCTGGTTCATCCTGATGCATCCGCAACTGGTGGCCGGCGCGTGGGTGGGATTTGACGACGGACGCGTGACGCTCGGCGACTACTGGGGCCAAGGCGCGCGCAGCGCCCTGCCGATGGTGGGCGCGTTCTACGATATGGCGCTACGGGGGCGAGTGATCGATTCCGATGCGCGATTCAACCCTGAGAGCCGGCCGCCTCGCAAGGCCCGTCCGCCACGGCATCACCGCTTCCTGTTCTGGAACTTCTGATGCCGTGGCTGGCGGCGGGCACTAGCGCCGTGGTGCCCGGTCGCGTTGCTCAGTCGTCGTGGCGATGCTTCTTCTGGCCCTTGTGCTTGCCGCGATTGCCGTGATCGTGGTCGTCGGCATCGTTGTTGCGCGACACATTGCCGCCCAGCGCCGAACCCGCTGCGCCACCGGCCGCGGCACCGACGATGCCGCCGGTTCGGCCGCCCAGCGCATTGCCGGCCGCTGCGCCCGCACCGCCGCCCAGCGCGCCACCGACGACGGCACCGGTGCGCTCCTTCTTGTTCGAGGTCACCGCGCCGCCCGCGCCGCCACCGACCGCACCGCCGATCACGGCACCCGTGCTGCCGCCCAGCGCACCACCGACGGCTGCGCCCGCGGCACCGCCCAGGCCCCCGCCTACCGCGTTCTTCAGGTCATCGGCCAGCGCCGGCGTGGTGGCTGCGGCGAGCAGGAGTGTCAGGCAGAGGGTACGAAGTGGTTGTCGAGTCATGTTTTTTTCTCAATTCAGGAATGGTTGGCGTCTGGCCAGTGCGCGAGTTTACACGGTGCGCCGAGGCAATCCCTCTGGTCTGCAGGCCGCGGCTGGCCATCGCATCCCCAATCGTGGCCTGTAGAATCGGCGACCACGCAACCCTGGAACGACCTGCATGGACTCTCACGCTCCGGATCGCGGCGCGCTGATGCCGCTGGCCTATCACGCAACGGTGGTCGATTACCTGCGCCAGCACGAGCCCGAGGTCTGGTGCTGGGCGAGCGCGCGCGCAACCGGCGCCGACCACCGCGAGGCATTGCGCGCGATGCTGCTGCGCGACACCTACCGCATCGAGGCGGACGCCCACGCCGATGTACACGCGGTGCTGGCGCAGGCGATGGCGCGGCTTGGCATCGACGCACCGGCGACGCTGTACCAGTCCCCGGGCCAGGACATGAATGCATCGCTGTTCTATGTGCCCGGCGAGGTCCACATCGTCCTGCAGGGGCCGTTACTGGAACGGCTGGCACCGCCGGAATTGCTCGCGGTATTTGGCCATGAGTTGGCGCACTACCTGCTGTGGTCGCGCGACGACGGCCAGTTCCTCATGGCCGACCGCATTCTGAACGACGCGCTGGCGGCGCCCGCTGCCAGCGCGAGCCACCGGGAAACCTGGCGACGCTATGCCTTGCACACCGAGCTGTTCGCGGATCGTGGCGGCGCCGTGGCAGCTGGGGCGGTCGCCCCGGCCGTGTCGACACTGGTGAAGGTGCAGACCGGCATGGGCAGCGTGGACGCGGCCGCCTACCTGCGCCAGGCGGCCGAGATCGAATCCGGCGAGGCGGGCGCGAGCGCGGCCCACAGCCATCCCGAAACGTTCATCCGCGCCCGCGCGCTGGCGTTGTGGTGGGAGGGCGAGGGCAATCTCGATGCATGGATCGAATCCCGACTGCATGGCCCACTGTCGCTGGAGAAGCTCGACCTGCCGGGACAGGTCCGGCTGCAGGCGCTGACGCGCGGCTTTCTCGCGCACTTCCTTGCCGGTACGACGCTGGGAAGCGATGCGGTGCTTGCGCAGCTGCGAATGTTGTTCCCCGACTGGCGCGACGACGAGCCGGCAATCGGCCCCGAGGGCCTGGGCCCGGACGTGGCTGACGACAGCGTGCGCGGGTACCTCAACGCGCTGATGATGGACCTGTCGCTTGCCGACCCCGACCAGCAGGACGCAGCGCTTCTGCGCGCTGGTCACGTGGCACAAGCGCTTGGCAGCCTGGAAGCGCTGCAAGGCAACCTGCGCCGCGATGGCGGCTTCGGCAAGCGCGAGCTGGACCGATACCAGCGCCAACTCCACCGCCAACTGGCCAGGGAGGGCCAGTCATGACCGATAGCACCGATAGCACCATCCACGCCGCGAACACGATTCCGGAAGCAACCGGCGGCAACGATCCGCGTACGCTACGGGCCCTGATCGATGCACAGGCGGGCGCGGCGCTGGCGACCGACGACGTGCTGGTGCTCGTATTGCCGCTGTTCTCACAGGTCGCCGCGCTGCACGCGCGGGGCAGGGTAGCGGCGCTCGATCCGGACAGCATCCTCGTGGACGAGGAAGGCGCGCTGCGCCTGCGCCGGCCAGACGGCGAGACGCCGGCGATGGACATTGGTGCGATCCATCGCGTGCAACCCCATCCGACCTCGGCCCTGAACATCGTCGGCGCGCTGCGGCTCGGCCACGCCGATAGCGGGCACCGTGACCAAGCCGACCTGGCCCTGCAGCTGGATCTGGCGGCGCCCATCGAACGCCCGGTCTTCCTGCCCGGACCCGCGAGCTGGGAAAAGCTGATCGGCCATCACGACGAAATCGGCGATGTCTTTCTGCTCGGCATGGCGCTCGCGAGCCTGGCGTGCGGCCTGGACTTCACCGACGAGGACGACCTGCGCAGCTTCGTGGCGCATCGGCGCAATCTGTTCCTGCTGCACGAACGGCTGCATCCGATCGTCGCCGCGGTGATCGTCGAGATGACCGAGATCAATCGCCACGACCGGGCCACCGATGTCGCCGCGCAGGCAACCCGGCTGCGCACCTGGCGCGACCAGCCGGCGGCCCTGGATGTGGAACGCGCACTGGCGGGCACTGCCGGCGCCACGCCGCGCCGTGCCGCCGTGCTCACGCACTTGCGCGACCGCTTGTTCGACCTGTCGCGGCGCAACCGCCTGCTGCATTTCCGTCCGACCGCGGCCAGCGTCAACCTGACCGTGGCCAGCGTGCCGCTGATGCTGCAGATCGAAAGCGTGCAGCCCGAGCACATCTGCACCTGGGGCGGGCCGTTCGCCGCCGACCTGGTAGCGGGCAAGCCGGTGTCGCTGCAGCAGTGGCTGCGCTTTGACGACCAGCCCTACCTGCCGGCATCGCTCGATCGCCTGATCGCCGAAACCCGCCGCGACCGCGCCGAATACGGCTTCAGCAACCTGCGGCTGGTGGTGGCGTTCCTGCGCTGGCACAACCTGAAAGAGGCGCCGGACGAGCGCATCGTGACGCCGCTGCTGTGGCTGCCGGTGGAACTGGTCAAGCGCAAGGGGGTGCGAGACCAGTATGTGATCCAGAGCGCGGGCGGCGAGGCCGAGTTCAACCCGGTGCTGCGCCACTACCTGAACCAGCTTTACGGCATCCGGCTGGATGAGTCAGTCGATCTCGGCAAGACCTCGCTTGAAGAGATCCATGCCGGCATCCTCGCGCAGATTCGGCAATCGGAACCTGCGGTGGAGTTGCGCCTCGTCGACAAGGCAGCGGTGCGGCTCGTGCGGCAGAAGGCATTGCAGCGCATGCAGCAGTTCCAGCGCCGCAAGCCAGGCACGGCTGTCGCGCGCATCGGTGGCTGGCTGCCGCCGTACAGCTATGCGCAGGACGATTATCGGCCGCTGGGGCGCGCGCTGTTCGAGCATTGGGTGCGGCCGAGCGCGCTGCCACAGCGATTCGAAGCGGGCGCAGCACCGAGTGCCGGCCCGCGCCAGCCGCAGATGAGTGGCGCTGCCACGGCGGAGAGCGAAGAGCGCCAGGGCTACGTGCTTGAGGAGTCCGAGGGCCACCGTTATGCCTGGGACCTGGACCTGACGCAGGTGACACTGGCGAATTTCAACTATCGCAAGATGTCGCTGGTGCGCGACTACGCGCAGTTGCTCGACGAGCCCGGCGCCAATCCGGCGTTCGATCGCGTCTTCTCGATCGACCCGCGCGACGTGGAGACGGACGCTCCCGCGGCGCTCGCACCGTCCGAGCAGTGGAATGTGGTGGCGGCCGACGCGACGCAGAACGCGGCGGTCGGGCTGGCTCGCAGCGCGCGCAGCTTCATCATCCAGGGGCCGCCGGGCACGGGCAAGTCGCAGACCATCACGAACCTGATCGCCGACTACGCGGGACGCGGCAAGCGCGTGCTGTTCGTCTGCGAGAAGCGCGCCGCGCTCGACGTGGTGTTTCATCGGCTCAGGCAAAGCGGCCTAGACTCGCTGTGCTGCCTGATCCACGACTCGCAAGCCGACAAGAAGGCCTTTATTGCCGACTTGCGCGCGTGCTATGAGCAGTGGATCGCGCAACCTCACGACGGCGATGCTCTGGCGGCGCGCCGCACGCAGGTGGTGGATGCGCTGAGTGCGCATCAGCAGCGCATCGATGCGTTCGAGTCGGCGATGGCTGCCGCGCCCGAGGCGCTGGGCGACAGCGTGCGGGCGCTGCTTCGCCGGGTGGCCGCGTTGCCCGCCGTGCCGGATACCGGGCCGGCCATGCGCGAGCGCCTTCCGGCGCTGGCTGCGTGGGACCGGCAGCGTGATCTCGCGCACCGCGTGCATCGCGCCATGCGCGAGCGCTTTGGCCTGAACAGCCTGGCGGCGCATCCGTTCGCTCGCTTGTCGCCGCGATTGCTCGTCGATGAGCGCGCGTATGGTCGCGCGGAGCAGCTTTGCAGCGACGCCGAAGGGTTGTTCGATGCGCTCGATCCGTTGATGGACAGCACCGCCAGCCTGACTGGCCAGGACACCGCGCTGGAGCAGGCGCGCGCGAATGCCGCCGACAGTCAGTGGCTGCTCGATACAGGACTCGCCGCGCACCTGAACCTGCTGGATTCGGCCTCGCCGGCGCAGGCCGCGTTGCGCGAGATTCGCGCGGAACTGGAGCGGCGCACGCAGGCACTCGCCGATGCGCAAGCGGCAACGGCGAACTGGAAAGACAAGCTGAGCCCCGGCGATACCGAGTCTGCGCTTGCGCTCGCGCGGCGTCTGGAGCCGTCGTTCGCGCGCTGGCTGCAGCCTGCGTGGTGGCGACTGCGCGGCGAACTGAAGCGACGCTACGATTTTGGCAAGCACGCTATCCATCCGGGCTTCGGCAAGGTGCTCGAAGCGCTGGCGGCCGAGCATGCCGCGCATACGGCGCTGGCGGCGGCCGACGCCGACAGCCGCCGCCGCTACGGCGTGAGCGAGATGCAGGCTTTCCTGCGCGCGCTTGGCGAACTCGAGCAGCGCCTGCAGTCGACCACGGGTCCGCGCGAACTGGTCGCGCATCTGCGCCAGGCCGTCGATCCGATCGCGGCGGCGCGCGCCGAAGCCGGTGCGCGCGAAGCGCTGGAAAAGCTCGCGCAGCGTGTTCGCGACGGGCTGGTGCTTGACGGCGATGCACGTCTTGCCGACATCGCCGAACTGCTGCGCGACCTGCGCGAAGCGCTCGACGAGCTGCCCGACCTGTTGCCACTGCTGCGCGCCTTGCATGCCAGCGATCCCGCCTGCGCTGCCACGTTGCAGTGGCTCGATCACGAGCCCGCCCAGCTGGAAGCGTTGGTGGCCGACGAAGCGTTGCGTCGCCTGACGCGCGAAAGCCCGTTGCTCGCGCGCTTCGGCGGCGCTGCGCTGGCGCAGGCCGCGCGCGCCGTGGCGCAGGGCCAGCGCGAACTGCTCGCGCTGAATGCGCAGGTCGTGCGCGCCAATCGCCATCAGCAGTTTGCTGAACATGTGCGCACCTCCTCGTTGTCGGCGACGATGCTGGACGCCGACGGCAAGGCGTTCAAGAAGCAATACGCCACGGGCCGCCGTGAACTGGAACATGAGTTTGGCAAGAGCATGCGCCACCGCTCGATCCGCGATCTTGCCGACGACGAGACTGGCATCGTCATCAACGACCTGAAGCCGATCTGGCTGATGAGCCCGTTGTCGGTATCCGACACGCTGCCGCTGTCGTCGGACCTGTTCGACGTCGTGATCTTCGATGAAGCGAGCCAGATTCCGACCGAGGAGGCCGTGCCCGCGCTGAGCCGGGCGCGCCAGGTGGTGGTGGTCGGCGACGAGATGCAGTTGCCGCCGACGAACTTCTTCACGGCTGGCGGCGCGGACGGCGACGATGAGATCGTCGTGGAGGAGGAGGGCGAGCGCATCGCGATCAACCTGGATTCGGACAGCCTGCTGAACCAGGCCGCGCGCAACCTGCCCGCCACGCTGCTGGCGTGGCATTACCGCAGCCGTCACGAGTCGCTCATCAGCTTTTCCAATGCGGCGTTTTACGACGGGCGTCTCGTCACCATTCCCGACCGTGTGCTGGAAGCGGCCGAGCACGAGGCGCCGCCGCTGCGCTCGGATCTGGAGGATGCCGGCATCGCGGGCGCGGACGCGTTGCTGGCGCGCCCGGTCAGCTTCCATCGTCTCGCCGACGGCGTCTATGCGGAACGACGCAATGCGCCCGAGGCCGTCTACATCGCCCGGACTGTACGCGAGATGCTCCGTCGCGAGACTGGCCTGAGCCTGGGTATCGTCGCGTTTTCCGAGGCGCAGCAGGGTGCCATCGAATCCGCGCTTGAGGCTTTGGCCGCCGAAGACGCGGATTTCGCCATGCGCCTCGAACGCGAATACGTGCGCGAGGACGACGACCAGTTCAACGGGCTGTTCGTGAAGAACCTGGAGAACGTGCAGGGCGACGAGCGCGATGTGATCATCCTGAGTATCTGCTACGCGCCGGGGCCGGACGGCAAGATGCTGATGAACTTCGGCCCGATCAACCAGCGTGGCGGCGAGAAGCGCCTGAACGTGATTTTCAGCCGTGCGCGCCACCGCATGGCGGTGGTCTCGACCATCCAGGCCGAGGCGATTACCAACGTGCATAACGATGGCGCGGCCGCGCTGCGCGCATTCCTGCAGTTCGCGCAGGCCAGCGCGCGTGGCGAGTTCGAGCGCGCGCAGTCGGTGCTCGGTGCACTGAACCCCGGCGCGCGCGATGCCTTCACGCGTACGGCGACGCCCGACAGCATCCGCGATGCGCTGGCCGAGGCGTTGCGTGCGCGCGGCCATCAGGTTCACGTAAACGTGGGTCGCTCGCAGTTCCGTTGCGACCTGGCCATTGCCGAGCCGTCGGGACAGGGTTATGCGCTGGCAATCCTGCTCGACACGCCAGCCGAGGCGGTGGCGGACACTGCCGAACGCTATGTGTTTCGCCCGGGCATCCTGCGTGCTTTCGGTTGGCGCGTACTGGATATCCCCGGCAAGGACTGGCTTGATGACCGGGAGGCCGTGCTGGCCCGCATCGAGGCGATGCTGGCCGACGGCGAGGATGGTGCGCTGGACGTTGTGGCGGAAACGCCGGTGCCGTCTGCCAGGCCGGCTGCGGTGCGGAGCGAGGCGCCTGCGGCTGAGGCAACAGCCACGGGTGCCCAGGCAGAGTTCGCGCGGATGCTGCGCTTCGAACAAGGCACGTCGCGCAAATTCTGGCGCGCGAGCGTGAGCGGGGCGGAACTCTCCGTCACCTACGGCCGCATCGGCAGTGCCGGACAGTCGAGCGTCAAGGTCTTCGACGAGCCCGGTCGGGCCCGCCGTGAAATGGACAAGCTGGTCGCTGAGAAACTGCGCAAGGGCTATGTGGAGGAGTAGTCCGATCAGCCCGGCGAATTCAGTAGCCGGAGGATCTCTGCATGGACACGGGCATCGCCGCAAGCGACGACTGCCCCGCCATGCTGAGGATCGCCGCCGGTCCAGCTTGTCATGATGCCGCCGGCACCCTCGACGATGGGGATCAGGGCCTGCACGTCATACGGCTGCAAGCCTGCTTCCACCACGGCGTCGACCTGGCCTGCGGCGACCATGCAATAGCCGTAGCAATCGCCGCCATAGCGCTGCATGCGCGCAGCGCGTGCCACGCGCTGGAACGCATCCCATTGTTCGCCGGATTCAAACATGTCCGGCGTGGTGCAGAGCAGCGTGGCTTCCGACAACGCCGCGCAGGGGCGCACCTGCAGCGGATTGCCATTGAGCCAGGCTCGCTCGCGGTCACCGGAAAAACGCTCGCGTGTGAAGGGCTGGTCCATCACGCCGAGCACGGGACGCTGGCCATCATTGAGTGCAATCAGGGTGCCCCAGAGCGGCAGCCCGGTAATGAAGGCGCGCGTGCCGTCGATCGGATCGAGTACCCAATGGTGCGGGTCAGTACCGGTAATCCTTTGCTCTTCTTCGCCAAGGATGCCGTGGGCGGGATACGTGCTTCGAATCAGTGCGCGCATTGCCAGTTCCGCTTCCCGATCGGCCACCGTGACGGGGTCGAAGCGCGCGGTACCTTTGTCGACCACGCTAATCGGGGCGCGAAAATAAGGAAGCGTCACGGCACTTGCCGCATCGGCCAGGCGACCGGCGAAGGCGAGATATTCGGACTGCTGGTCGGCGTGCATTGACATTGCGGTGTGCCTGCTGTGGCGAGAATGGAAGGGCGTCCATTGTAGCGGGCAGCATGCCGCTCGCTTGCACGCGCTCCGGTCCGGGCATGTCTATTCCTGCCGCCGCCCAAGTGGACCGGGCAGCATCTTGAGCCCGACCCATAGCGCACCGATGACCACATTGATCGGCACGCTGAGTACGCCCGGTACATAGAACAATGCCGACAGCGCAGGCGCACGAAGCCCCAGTTCCACGACACCACCAGCAGCGGACAGGATCACGCCACACCAGAGCCAGCGCCGCATGTATGTGAGCAGCCAATGCGCATGCGCCTTGTTGAAATGCCAGGCCATGGATCGTTCGGCCAGGTTGCCGCGGCTGACGTCCCTGAACAGCCAGTTGAAAAAGAAATAGCGATATAGCAGGGTGCGAAAGGCCAACTCTTGCATGACTCATCCTTTGGCCACAACCAGCAGCGCAGAGGAGGGCTCACTCCGGCATTCAGAGGGTTGTACCTACAGAATCCAGCCTACCAAAAAGTCGCGGAGTATGGGCAATGGCGCTTGATAGCCTGTTCCCGTTCGTTTCCGTTTGCACCAATGTGGTGATGTCAAAAGAGACAGGTCGGCAGAATGGCACATCGTAAGAGAGCGATCTACTGTTCGCTCGATTTAGTGGGCGCCAGTTTCTTCACCTACACTTAGTTCGCTCGAGAGCCCTGAACGGCGCTCCTGAAGCCGCCCGCGCGCCGGGCAGATGCCGAGCCAAATCCAGCCTTGCCGATGAGCGATCAACATGGCGGCCGCTACTGGTGGAACGGGTTCCGAGGACAGTGACCGAACCTTGCTGTACTTCGGTTGGCTGACCCTGTTCATCTATCTGGCAACGCCGGCCGGATACCTGATCGATATCCAGACGTCGTACCTGCTCAAGAACCAGTTGCATGCGTCGGCGACGCAGATATCGACATTCCGGCTGCTGACGGGCATACCGGTCTATCTGGCGTTCGCGTTCGGCCTGGCGCGCGACCATTGGAACCCGCTGGGATTGCGGGACCGCGGTTTCTTCCTGATCTTTGCTCCCGTTACGGCGGCGGCGTGCATCGGGATGGCGTTCGCAGGCTTTTCGTATGAAGGCCTCGCGGTCGGCATGCTGCTGGCAATGGTGTCGTCCCGATTCGTCGCCGCAGCCTACCAGGGGTTGGTCGCCCTGGTGGGCCAGGAGAAGCTCATGTCGGGGCGCCTGAGCGCTCTGCTGAATGTCGTGAGTTCCGTTCCCGTGGTCGCGGGAGCGTTCGCTTCCGGATATGTCTCCGATCATCTCGCCGTCAGTCAGGCCTTCTTTCTGGTGGCGACGTTCAATGTATTGATTGCCGTATTGGCGCTCTGGAAGCCAGAGTCCGTCTTCGGCCATGCCTACGAGAAGCCGGAAGCCAGAGGCGAGGATTTTTTTGCAAACCTCCGGCGTCTGGTTCGGCATCGGGCCGTTTATCCGGCGGTTCTCATCTGTTTTCTGTGGAATTTCGCGCCCGGAGCCGCCACCCCTCTGCAGTTCTACCTGACCAATGAGCTGCATGCATCGGATTCCGTCTATTCGTACTACAACGGGATATTTGCCCTCGCGTTCATCCCGACGTTCGTACTGTATGGCTATCTCTGCAAGAAGGTCTCGCTGAGCAAGCTGCTGTGGTGGGGAACGATTGTCGCGGTGCCGCAGATGATTCCGCTCGCATTCATTCATTCCGCCAACCTTGCGCTGGTATTGGCGGCGCCGATCGGGCTGATGGGCGGCATCGCTACTGCAGCGTATCTCGATCTTGCAATGCGGTCCTGTCCGCCAGGGTTGCAGGGAACCCTGATGATGCTGGTGGACGGTGTGTTCGCACTTTCCGCGCGCGCCGGCGATCTGCTTGGCTCATGGATCTACAACAGTGGCGCGGCGCAGGGATTCACATATTGTGTGATCGCGACCACCGTGGTCTATGCGCTGATCCTGCCGCTGATCGCGCTGGCGCCGAAGGAATTGATTGCTACGAAGGATGGTGAACCGGCGCTGGAGGCTGATGCAAAGGGCGGGACATGACCCGCGAAACCTGTTTCTGTTGACATCCTGCGATGCGTGCGAAAGCGGGGTCGCTATGGATAAAGCGATCCACAAGCTATACTCCGCGCTCCACAACTAACGGGTAATGATCGATATGGTCGCAACAACCAAGGCAACGACTGAAAAGAGCGCGGTCGCAAAGAAGAAGCCTGTCGCGCGGAAAATCGCTGCGCCGACGAAGAAGGCCAGCGTGCTGGCACGTGAAGCCCAGGCAGCGAAGAAGCGCCTGCTGAAGCTGCGCGCTGACACGAAGAAGGCAATCGAAGCGGCAAAGCGTGAGATTGCCCAGGCTGTAGACGCCGCAAAGTCTGCACTGCGTTTTGAGAAGCAAGCCGCCAAGGAAAAGCTCGCGGCGAAGAAGGCCAAGGCTGCTGGCGCCAAGAAGGCAACGGCGAGCAAGACCGCTGGCAAGAAGGCCGCCCCGAAGAAGGCCGCGCCTGCCAAGGCAGCCGTGAAGGCTCCGCGCAAGGCAGCAGCGAAGCCCGCAGCGAAGAAGCCGGCAGCGGCGAAAAAGGTCTCGCGCAAGGCAGCTGTGGCAGCACCGGCGGTTTCCGCCTGATTTTTACCCCTCCGACTGGTTTGACTGGTTCGGACCAGTCGGCTGAAAAAGGGGCGCGCGGTTGACGCGCAGACTAGTACGACAAGATTGATGCACGACACCGACGACGCTCATTCAGAGCAAGAATCCTCTGCCATCCATGAGCCCCGACTCTGGCGGGACAAGGGTTGGACCGCCCGCGTGATCAAGAACGAGGACGGCGATGGCTGGGCCGTCGAGATGATCCGCGACGGCAGCGCCGAACCGGCGCTGGTCGGCCCCTGGACCATGGGGAGAAACAAGGTCGATCCGAAGCCGCTCGATGCGACGGCCCATCAGACGCTGGTCAAGACCGCATCGGAAGTCATCCGCCGGCATGAGCAGCAGTTGCATGCCCAACTCAACAAGCAGTGCAGCATCGAGACCGAATCGGGAAGCCTGACGGTCAGGCTGGTGGTCACACCGGATGAGTTCGAGCCGTTTGGCACGCTGACAGCCGTGGATCCTTTCGGGGATGTCATCGCCACGGTGAAGGTGCCGCCCGACTTCAAGCTGACGCGTACGCGTGCGGAGCGCTGGGCAGCCGACGGATTCGGCCGGATTCAGTAGTGCTTCATGTGGTCCCAAGGACCGCAACGCGGCGGAAGGTACGACTCCGAGGGGACACTGAGGTCGATTGGATGTCTCTTTGTGGCTTATTGAGCATTTATCACAATTTATCCTGGCCAAATAACTTATCTGACCAGGATATAAATGCCACTAATCGGCTCGCCCGACGCCTTGCTTCGTCAGCGCCGCGACAGTTCAGAATGCGATCGACGGCCTTCGTGAGCGCGAGATCGTATGGAAGGAATCGCGAGGCTCTTACGAGATCGAGAGGTTGCGTGCCAAAGGCCTGACGTCGTGAAGAAATCAGGCTTGGCTAAGCGGGGAGGGGGAGCGCGCCCCCCTCTTGAAAAGCCGATAGCAGCCGACTCAGCCGACAAACGCCTTTTCGAGCACAAAGTGCCCGGGATGGCTCATATTGCCTTCGATAAAGCCGCGCTCATCGAGCATCGCGCGGACTTCCTTGAGCATGTCCGGGCTGCCGCACAGCATGATCCGGTCATTTTCTTTCGAGAAGGCCGGCATATCCAGGCGGTCGAACAGCTCGCCGGTTTCAATCAGCTCGGTGATGCGGCCGCGAGTGTGGAAGTCCTCGCGCGTGACGGTCGGGAAATACACCAGCTTCTCGCGCACCAGATCGCCGAGGTATTCATGCTTCGGCAGGTGTTCCGAAATCAGTTCGCGATACGCCAGCTCTTCCACAAAGCGGCAGGTATGGGTCAGCACGATCTTGTCGTAGCGTTCATACACTTCCGGGTCGCGGATGATCGACAGGAACGGCGCCAGGCCGGTACCCGTGGCGAGCAGCCACAGGGTCTTGCCCGGCAGCAGGTTGTCGACCAGCAGCGTACCGGTGGGCTTCTTGCCGACGAAGATCTGGTCGCCTTCCTGCAGGTGCTGCAGGCGCGAGGTCAGCGGGCCATCGGGCACCTTGATGCTGAAGAACTCCAGGGTCTCTTCGTAGTTGGCGCTGGCAATGCTGTAGGCACGCAGCAGCGGGCGGCCATTGACTTCGAGGCCGACCATGGCGAACTGGCCGTTCTCGAAGCGGAAGCCCGGGTCACGCGTGCAGGTGAAGCTGAACAGCGTGTCAGTCCAGTGGTGAACGGAAAGTACGGATTGGGGGTTGAGATTGCTCATCAAAAAAGCGCCGGAGGGAGCACCTTCGGCGTAAAAGTAGCAGGAATGCGGATATCGCCGAATATTAGCGCGAATCGTGGCCGGCTTGCTGCAGTGCGTTTGCCGGCCATTCCGCCACAAGGGGCATGCTTCGCAGAGCGTGCGGCGCTTACTCTGCCTGGATGTTCGCTTCTTTGACGACCTTTCCCCACTTGGCCAGGTCCGATTTGATCAGCGCCGCATAGTCTTGCGGCGTGCCGCCCTGGATGTCGATGCCCGCGGTCTCTAGCTTGGCCCGGACTTCCGGCAGCTTCAGCGCAGCGTTGATCTCGGCGTTGAGCTTTGCCACGATGTCCTTCGGTGTGCCGGCCGGGGCCAAGAAGCCGCCGTTGGTGCTGGCGTCATAGCCTTTCAGGCCCTGTTCTTCGGCTGTTGGCACATTGGGCAGTGCCTTCGCGCGCTTGCGCGTGGATACCGCGAGCGCGCGCACATTGCCCGACTTGACCTGCTCCTGGATGGCGCTGAGGGTGTCGATGTACAGGACCGTACGGCCGGCAATCAGGTCGGGGTGGGCGGCGGACGAGCCCTTGTACGGCACCAGCAGCACCGGCGCACCGCTGACCATGCGGAACATTTCCGCCGCCATCTCCTGCGCGCTGCCGCGGCCCGAGGTGGCCACCTTGGCCTCGGCCGGATTCGCCTTCATCCACGTGACAAGCTCGGGCACCGTCTTCACCGGCAGCTTCGGATACGCCGCGAACACCAGCGGAATCTCATGGGTGTAGACGATCGGCTCAAAGCTCTTTTCAGGGTCCCAGCCGAGGTTCTTGAACAGAAACTTGTTGATGTTGTGGCTGCCGCCGACGATGCCGATCGTATACCCGTCGGGCTTGGCGTTGGCCAGCACGGCGGTGCCGAGGTTATTGGAGGCCCCCGGCCGGTTTTCGACGATGAAGGGCTGGCCGAGCGTCACCGAAAGCTTTTCTCCGACCACGCGCGCAATCAGATCAATGCCGCCGCCGGCCGGCGCGGGGACGATGATCGTGACCGGGCGGGTCGGATAGTTCTGCGCGGCCGCCGCGCCCGTCGCAGTAACAAGGGCGACGCAGCCTGCCAAGGCGCCGATCAGCGTGGTGAGTGTAGTGAATTTCGGTGTGGTGATGCGCATGGGGTGTCTCCGTCTGGATGCTGGTCAACTCGTGTCAACTCTGGTGGTGCCCCGGCGTGCGATGCCCCGGGGCGCCCTGTTCCCGTCAGCCGCGGCCGACGAATGGCATGGCGCTGGCCATGACTGTCATGTTCAGCACATTGGCGTCCAGCGGCAGCGATGCCATGTGGCGCACAGCATTGGCCACATGTCGTGCTTCCATCATCGGCTCCGGTGCCGTCGTGCCGTTTGCCTGCAGCACGCCACGCGTCATGCGTTCCGACAGTTCGGTCAACGCATTGCCGATGTCGATCTGGCCCGCGGCAATGTTGAAGGCCCGGCCATCGAGCGCCAGGGCCTTGGTCAGGCCGGTGACGGCATGCTTGCTGGCAGTGTAGGGCGCTGTGAACGGACGCGGCGTGTGCGCGGAGACCGATCCGTTGTTGATGATGCGGCCGCCCTGCGGGGACTGGCGGCGCATCAGGCCGAAAGCGGCCCGCGCGCACAGGAACACGCCGGTCACATTGGTGTTGATGACGTTGAACCACTTGTCCAGGGGCAGTTCATCCATCGGCACGGCGGGGGCATTGACGCCTGCGTTGTTGAACAGCATGTCGAGCCGCCCGAACTCGCGCTCGATCGTGTCGAACAGGCTCTGCACGCTGGCGGGGTCCGTGACGTCGGTCGGTACGGCCAGTGCGGTCTGGCCTCGCGCGGCCGCTTCGGCGGCCAGCGTTTGCAGCGGATCGGCACGGCGGCCTGCAAGTACGACTGTCCATCCGTCGTCGAGCAGTGCCAGCGCAGTCAGCCGGCCGACACCGCTGCCGGCGCCCGTGACTAGCGCGATTCTTCGGGAAGTATTCACAGTGGTCTCCGTATTGTTATGGGGTGTTCTTTTTTCGATGCACAGGATGGGAAGCGGCCGGGGCTAAGTAACGACCAGCGGGATTTCGCCGAGGCCCGTGACGCTGGCATCCATCACATCGCCGCGCTGCAACGGGCCTACGCCCGAAAGCGTGCCAGGCAGGACGAATTCCATCATGGCGCTCCTGAGTGGGGGGGGCCTGTCGACTCAGGTAGTCAGGCTCATCGCAGGGCGCTTGCCGGCCAGCCCCTCGGCCACGCTGTCCAGGACCATCCGGATCATGGCGGCGCGGGTTTCCCACGTGGCACTGGCGCGATGCGCCTGCAGCGTCGTGCGATCCGACTTGCGCAGCGCCAGCGGCACGCGCGGTTCGTCCACGAAGACATCGAGGCCAGCACCGGCAATGCGGCCGGCCTCGATGGCTTGTGCCAGGTCGTCTTCATTGACCAGGCGCCCACGCGCCACATTGACCAGGAAGCCGCGCGGCCCCAGGGCATCAAGGACGGCGCCGTTCACGATGCCTTCCGCCTTGTCGGCCGCCGCGCACAGCACCAGCGCATCGCTGTTGCGAGCGAGGTCGACCAGATCGGGCACGAACGCGTGCGGCAAATCGTCCATGCGCCGCAGATCGGTGTAGCGGATCGGGCAACCAAATGCAGCGGCCCGCGTGGCGACCGCGCGGCCGACGCGGCCCATGCCGACAATACCGACGCGCATGCCGCTGAACCGGCGCGCGAGCGGAATGGCCGACGGTTGCGGAAAGCGTTCCCACTGGCCATCGCGGACAAAGCG
The DNA here is from genome assembly GCF_019602855.1 of Cupriavidus pinatubonensis. GTDB lineage: Bacteria > Pseudomonadota > Gammaproteobacteria > Burkholderiales > Burkholderiaceae > Cupriavidus > Cupriavidus pinatubonensis. The sequence continues at coordinate 1,954,370 of NZ_CP080767.1, read as the reverse complement.
GTCGCCCGCGCAGATATTCCGGCAGGCGGCAATCAGCAGGCCAATCGCAAGGTCTGCCACGTCCTCGGTCAGTGCGCCTAGCGTGGCGGTGACCGGCAGCCCGCGCTCGCGGCAATAGGGCAGGTCCACCGCGTCGGTGCCCACACCGTTGACGGCCACCACCTTCAACGCTGGCAACTGTTCCAGCATCGCCCGGGAAATCCCGGTGTGCCCGCCCGTGATGACGGCCTGGATGGCCGATCCATGCTCCTTGAGCCAGGCGGCCTGGTCCTCGACCTCGAACAGCTTGTGCACGTGGTAAAGGGCGGCCAGTTCGTCATTGGCGGCGGGGATCAGGATGGGATTCAGTTGCAGGATGTGCGGCTTCATGTGGTCGTCGGAGTCGGCTGGAATGTAGGACCCATGGTAGTTAATGGTTGATTGTCAATGCAATATTGATATATAAAATCAACATAAATAGATGTGGAGCAAATCACCATGGGTCCCTGGATATCGATGGACGAGGCATGCGCGCGGCTCGGCGTGAGGCCGCAGACGGTCTACGCGTACGTCAGCCGCGGCAAGATCGAGGTCATGTCCGATCCGGTCGATACGCGTCGCAGCCTGTATCGCGCCGAAGACGTGGCGACGCTGGCCAAACGCAAGCAGGCTGGCCGCAAGCATGAGACGCTGGCCACCAACACGCTGTTTGGCGCCGAGCCCAGCATTCCGACCGCGATCTCAACGTTCCTGCGCGAACGGCTCTACTACCGTGGCCGCGACGCGGTGGTGCTCGCCGAAACCGCCACGCTGGAAGAGGCCGCGCAGTTGCTGTGGGATTCAGCGCAGCCCGTGAATTTTTCGTCGTCCACCAAGGTGGCAAAACCGGGGCGTGTGGCGGCCTTCAAGGCGTTGGCCGAACTGGCTGCCACCGGTCATTCGACACATGGCCGCATGACGCGCGTCCTGCATGCGGAAGGCCAGGGCCTGGTCGGCCAGCTGGCCAACGCGTTTGGCGCACAGCCGGGGCAGCAAGCGCTGCATATGCGCTTCGCGCAAGGGTGGGGGCTGAAGCCGGCAGGGGCCGAGTTGCTGAGGATGGCCATGGTGCTGCTGGTCGATCATGAACTGACCAGCTCCGCGTTTGCGTCGCGTATCGCGGCGTCGAACGGTGCGTCGTTGCCCGCGTGCCTGCTCTCCGGCCTCGCTACCTTGTCCGGGCCGCTGCACGGTGATGCTTCCGGTCGCGTCAAGGCGCTGTTCAACGACGTCGAACGGCAGGGCGAAGATCAGGTCATCACGCACTACCTGTCGACCGGCCAGGCGCTTGCGGGCTTCGGACACCACCTCTATCCCGAGGGCGACCCGCGCGCCGCCGCGCTGCTGTCGCGGTTCGAGCCGCCGCCGGTCATCGCTCGGTTCATCGCACAGGCAACACGCCTGACCGGCTTGCAGCCCAATATCGACGTGGCATTGGCCGCGCTGGTGATTCACTGCGGCCTGCCCGACGATGCAGCATTCGGGATGTTCGCCACGGCGCGCAGCATCGGACTGCTCGCGCATAGCCTGGAGCAACTGGGTGTGGGACAGGTGATCCGTCCGAGAGGCCGCTATGTCGGCGTGGTGCCGGAACGGGTCTGAGCTACGCAAGTTTGCTGTGCGTGCTCTTGTACGAATGGGCAGACAGGCATGCGGCCCATTGCACTCTGCTTTATCACAGATATAAAACACGCTCAGCAGCGGCATTTTGACGAATGGCCCCGCAATACCTAAGCTCGTTTGAGCCTGCCGCCAAAGCCGCAGGCAACGTCAGTGCGGGAGGAAAACATGGCGGACACACACGTACAGCTTGCTGGCAGTCGCCGGCCGCTGCCGCACAACGCCATCCGGGTGCGCGACGTGGATCCGCACGCGATCGTCGACGTCACGGTCACGCTCAAGGGTCCCGATCTTCCCGCACCGGAACAGATGCCCGACAAGGCGTTGTCGCGCGAAGAGATCGTGCAGCGTTTCGGCGTGCCCGCGGAAACGGTGCGCAAGGTCGAGGACGTGCTCCGGGGCTATGGCCTCCAGGTCGTCGAGGTGAAGCAAGGCGGCCGCAGCATACGGGTGCGCGGAACGGCGTCTGCGATGATCGCCGCGTTCAAGCCCGAACTTGGCATCTACCATGTGCCCGGACAGGGTCAGATCCGCGCGCGCCACGGCGTGCTGATGGTGCCGGGCGAGATCGCCGACGTCGTGGAGGGTGTGTTCGGCCTGGACCAGCGGCAGATGGCGAAGCGTCATGCGCAAGCCGCGGCATTGGTGCGCACGCTGGTCCCGCTGACCCCCGCAGACCTTGTGAAGCGATACCACTTTCCTGATGGCGATGGCGCAGACCGGACGATCGCCATCGCCGAATTCGGCCAGAACATCGGCAATGGGCAGGTACTGCCGCCCGCGTATCTTCCTTCGGACGTATCCCTGTTCTGCAAGCGGCAAGGGTTGCCGGTGCCTGTGGTGCGGATCGAAAGCGTTGGCCTGTCTCCGCTCAGCGAACAGCAGTTCCGGGCCGAGATTCAGGAACTTCCCAAGGACCTGCAGGACCTGCTGTTCGTGCAGACCGCCGAGACGATGATGGATATCGAGATCGTCGCCGGACTTTGTCCGAAGGCGGATATCGGCGTGTATTTCGCGACGTGGGGAGAGAGCGGCTGGATCAACCTGCTCGATGAAGTCACTTCGGGGAAAGGGCCCGTGCCCGTGGCGCTGTCCATCAGCTACGGTCTCGCCGAAGAGGCCACGGACTGGAGCCATGGTGCGATGGCATCGATCAACCAGCGGCTTCAGATTGCAGCGATGCAGGGCGTGACCGTGTGCGTATCGTCGGGCGATGACGGCAGCGGCTGCAATCAACCGGGCAAGCGCTGTCATGTCGCATTCCCGACCTCGAGTCCCTATGTGCTGAGCGTGGGCGGCACCATGCTTGTCACACATGCGGACGGGAAGTCCGAGGAAGTGGCGTGGTGGGAAGCGCCGGGCGAGCGCACACAGCAGGGCGGCGGCTCGACCGGTGGTGGCGTGAGCGTGCTGAATCCGCGGCCGCCGTGGCAGAACGTCTCGGTGGCGTCTCTGAATCCCGGCGCCGCAAACGGGCGCGTGGTGCCTGACGTGGCCGCATTGGCGGGGCCGCCGCTCTACGACCTGCTGCTCGATGGCCACGCATTGCCCGATGGCGGCACGAGCGCCGCCGCGCCGTTGTGGGCGGCGCTGGTGGCGCGTATCGATGCGGCGTTGCCGGCCGGCAAGCGGCAGCGATTCCTTGCGCCGCTGCTCTACAAGGGCGATGTGGGACGCGCGGGCTTCAGCGACGTCGTTTCGGGCCAGAACACCTCGCGTCCGAGCCCCGGCAAGGGCTATACGGCCAAGGCGGGCTTTGATGCGGTCACCGGCTGGGGCGTGCCCAACGGGCAGGGATTGCTCGCCGCGCTGGCTGCGGTCTGACGATCTGGCGCCAGCGGACTTCACCATTTCGCACACGGAGGACAATGCAATGAGCCCGACGACACGAAAGGAAGTTCCGTCCGATGAGCCGCTTATCGACACCACGCCCTATGGCTATGGCCCGGACGATTTGGTGACCGACGTCACGGAGACCGCGGCGATTACGCAGCACACGCTGAAGCTGCATGGCAAATCGCTCGCCTACACGGCGCGCGCGGGCCATCTGGTGACAACAGACCCATACAGCGCCATGCCGGCCGCCAAGCTGTTCTATGTCGCCTTCACGCTCAATGGCACGGCGGCATCCAAGCGGCCCGTGACGTTCTTCTACAACGGTGGCCCCGGATCGTCATCGGTCTTCCTGCTGCTCGGCTCTTTCGGACCACGCCGGATCAAGACCAGCATGCCCGGCTTCACGCCACCCGCGCCCTACGAGATGGAAGACAACGAGGATTGCCTGCTCGACCATACCGACCTCGTCTTCATCAACCCCGTTGGAACGGGCTATTCCGGCGCGGTCGCACCGGGCACCAACAAGGACTTCTGGGGCGTGGACGAAGACGCTAGCTGCATCAAGCAGTTCATCAAGCGTTATCTGACGGTGTTCAACCGCTGGAATTCGCCGAAGTATTTGTTCGGGGAGTCTTACGGAACGCCGCGTACCTGCGTGCTGACATGGCTGCTGCATGAGGATGGCGTGGACCTCAACGGCATCGTGCTGCAATCGTCGATCCTCGACTATTCGCAGGCGGGAAATCCCATCGGGCTGCTTCCTACGCTTGCGGCCGATGCGTGGTTCCACAAGATGGTCACGCTGTCGCCGGTGCCTGCCGAACTGGCGACGTTCATGGACGACGTGGAGGCGTTTGCCATCGATGCCTACGTCGAGGCGTTATCCGGCTTTCCGAAGTTCGACCAGAAATCGCTCGAGTACCTCAGCGCCATTCTCGGCATCCCGCAGGAAGTCCTGCGCTACTGGAAACTCGACCCCTCGACTGCAAACGGCTCGGTGTTCCTGACCAGCCTGTTGCTGGACAAGGGCCTGGCGGTCGGGGCATACGATGGCCGTGTCACGGCGCAGGACACGGGCATCGCCGAATACATCGCCCCGAATTCCGGCGGCAACGATCCCACCATGACCGCCGTGGGCGGCGTCTATACGGCGATGTGGAATGTGTATCTCAACGAGGAACTGCAGTTCACGTCGACCTCGCCTTTCATGGACCTGAACGACGAGGCCTTTCTCAACTGGAATTTCGGCCACGTCGATCCCACTGGCGCGCAACGCGGCGGTGTCGAAAGCCTCTACACGGCCGGCGATCTTGCTGCGGCGATGGCGCTGAATCCTTACCTGCGGGTGTTCTCGGCGAACGGCTACTACGACGCCGTGACGCCGTTCTTCCAGACCATCCTCAACTTCCAGAACATGCCGGCCGCCCATGCGGGCATCGCGACGACGCTGACCGTCAGGAACTACCCATCCGGGCACATGATTTATCTCGACAATGCGTCCCGTACGGCGATGAAGGCGGACCTGTCCGACTTCTATGCAGGTTCGGACCGCCATGTGGAAGCCATCCAGGCCGCGTTGCCGGTGCAGGAGCAACAGGCGGCGTATGCGGCGCGGTATCGGAGGCGGCTGAGCCGGACGCCGTATTAAGGGCGGGATTTGCGGGCGCTGCCCTGGGTTGCCCGCCAAAAGTGACGAATCGTGCGTATAGCGAGGTCCCTTCGCTTTCCGAATCTCCCTCTGACATGCCAGACCGTCGCGCGCCGGCCGCATCCGGCGCTGGGTGCGGCGGCGTTCCTTTGCCGTTCGCGGGCAGCCGTCCTAAAACAGAAGTGTGGGGCGGCAGTCACCGGCCCCGCCGATAAGAGGAGGAACACCATGTGCCGCTGGCTGGCCTACTCAGGCAGATCCGTGCCGCTCGAAGCGGTGCTATTCCAGCCGGAACACTCGCTGATCGACCAGAGCCTGAATGCGCGGCTGGGCCATACCACCACCAATGGCGATGGCTTTGGCGTTGGCTGGTATGGACGCCACTCCGAGGTGCCATTCCGCTACCGTTGCCTGCACCCTGCCTGGAGTGATACCAACCTGCGCGAGACGGCCCGGGCGGTGCGGGCGCCGCTGTTCGTTGCGCACGTACGGGCGGCTACCGGTACGCCTACGCAGGAAACCAATTGCCATCCGTTCCGCTTCGGCCGCTGGCTCTTTGTTCATAACGGCCTGATCCGGGAGTTTCCGTTATTGCGGCGCGACCTGATGATGGCCGTCTCGCCGCAGTTGTTCCGCTGGATCGAGGGGTCTACGGATTCCGAGATCATGTTTTTCCTGGCGCTGACTTTCGGGCTGGAACGTGACCCACGCGCCGCGCTTGAGCAGATGGTGGGGCTGATCGAGGAAGTCGGCCACCGCTACGACGTGGAGCATCCGATCAACATGACCGTCTGCGTGACCGACGGCCAGCAGATTGTTGCGGTGCGCTATTCCAGTGAAGCGGATTCGCGCTCGCTGTTCCACAGCACCTCGTTCCGCCAGTTGCGCGAACTGTATCCCGACGACCCGCGCATCATCGCCGCCGGCGACGATGCATTCCTTGTGCTGTCAGAGCCGCTGATCGATGTGCAAGGCGTGTGGCAGGAGATTCCCGAGGCCACGATCCTGGTTGGCCGCGCCGGGGTGATCGACTACAGCCGCTTCACGCCGCGGATGCCGGAGCTTTCCAGCTAGCTCCGAGGCGGCATGCCGAAAACTAGTAGCAACCGCCCGTGTCGACGGTCAGGTTGAGCATGTCGTGCTCGAGGTCGCGGATCAGGTGTTCGTCTTCGCTCAGCAGTTCTTCCAGGATGTCATGGCTGGACAGCACCCCGGCGATACGCCCGGATTCCAGAACCGGCAGATGGCGGATGCGCCTGGCATGCATCAGCGCAAGGCATTGGTCGCAGGTATGGTCAGGCGAAACACAGACGACCTTGGTCGTCATGATGTCCCGGACCTTCGTTGCGCTGGCGCTGCGGCCTGCCAGTTCGACGCCACGGGCGTAGTCGCGCTGCGACAGTATCCCGGCCAGCGTGTCGCCGTGCATGACCAGCACCGTGCTGATGTCCTTGTCGGCCATCAGCTGGAGCGCTGCCAGCACGAAATCATCCGGCGCGACCGAAATGACATCGCGGGGCTTGTCCGCCAGAAGCTGGCGCGCGGTCTTTCTCACCTTGTTCATCGTCGTCTCCGTCTGACTTCCGTTGCATCGCGCTGCGTCGCGTTGCATCGATCTGACACTGGCACGCTACTTGCCAACTCCCCTTCGCGAAAGGGACAGGGGAGGACTATTGTTAAAGCATCCCCACATCCAGTCACTAATGGGGGTCATCATGAAACCGGTCGTGCACCATTTCCATTCGGATCCGCCCCATCACGGCGCGCGGTACTACGCAGTGCTGGCGACAGCGTTGCTGGTCCCAGGCGTGCTGTATGTCTGCATGGCGTTGCTGAGCCAGTGACGGAGCGGGCCGCCGTCATGTGATGGGGGCTCACGTGGGGCCGTCATCCATGTCTGGCGCCGCCTTACCAAGGAAGCCGAACTCCACGGGGAACTTGGTGTAGAAGACGCGCACGTCCTCAGCCGCCAGGCGATCGAACAGCGCCTGCGTCTCCGACTCGGTCGCGATCATCATGATTTCCTCGGGGCGATCGGCCAGTTCGACGAAATGCCAGCTGTGGAAACGGTGATCGTGCCCCATGCCTTCGGCCGCCACGCGATGCGTTGCGCCACGAACATTCATGTCCCGCATGAGCTGCAGCAACCAGTGCGACAACTGCTTGCCGTGGTGGCGGCGGCTCTCCACGGTGTAGAAAGTGACCTGATAGCCATGCACGATTGCCTCCTGGCGCACTGCCATCCCTGAGCGGGCACGCTATTCAGTCTACTCCGCAATCGTCAGTGGCTTGGACTGCAGCATTGCGCCATTTGGCAGCAGCGGGGCAGTTCAGCGCCGCTGCGCGAGCCAGATACCGGCCCCGATAGTCACCAACCCGACCGCGTGGTACCAGCGCGGCCAGTCGCCGAGCAGCAGCGTGGACAGCAGGGCCGCGAACACCGGCGTCAACGTGATAAAGAAGACTGGCAACTGCGCGCCGGCACGCGCGATGGCGCGGTCCCAGGCAAAGTAGGCGAGCAGCGATGGGATGGTCGCCACATAGAGCAGGATCGCCGCGACCTTGCCACTCCATTGGAGCGGCTGATCGAGCGTCATCAGTTCCCACGCAGTCACGGGCACGCTTACCACCAGGCCGGTCACGATCTGCGCGAACAGCAGCACGGGCAACGGCAACTCGGGGCGCCGCTTGCGCAGCAGCCAGGTATAGGCGCTCCACGCGATGGTGGCGGCCAGCATATAGAGATCGCCCGCGACAAAGTCGAGTTGGGCAAGGCGGCCAAGCTCGCCGCGTACGAGCACGAACGAAACACCCACGAGGCACAGCAGGGCGCCCGCGACATGCCACGGCTTCATCTTCTCGTGAAAGCACGTAGCGCCGATGATCAGCAGGAACAGCGGCGTGGAGGCGCCGATCAGCGTGACATTGATCGGCGTCGACGTGGTCAGTGCCAGGTACTGCAGCGCGTTATAGCTGGCGATCGACAGCATGCCGAGGGCGAGGATCACCCCCGCATGCCGGCGCAGCGCTGCGCGGTGCTCGACGACGCCGCGCCATGCGTAAGGCGCGAGCAGCAGACCGGCCAGCAGCCAGCGCACGAAGTTCAGCGTGACCGGCGGCACCGTTCCGGCGGCCAGGCGGCCGACGATGGCGTTGCCGGCCCAGCTCAATGGGGGGAAGGTAAGGAGGAACAGTGTGGTCCAGTCCAGGCGTCTGGTACCGGTGGTGCTGGCGTGCATGGGTGTGACGTTGGCTTTTTCTTGTGAAGCCGCATTATCCGCCAGGTCCATGGCACCCGCTGCGACGCGCCGCCAATGCAGTTCAGGCAGTTCCGCCGATCAGTTTCAGGCCCGCAGGCAATGCCTCTCCGAAAACGCGTCCCTCGTCGGCGGCATCGAGCTCCACGGCCTCGCGCACCATGGCGATCCAGCTTTGCGGCGCGTTGGCGGCCTCCAGGCGGCGCACGACGGCTGCGCGCACCTCATCGGGCAGATCCCGCGTGCGGTCGCCGGTCATGCGTGCGATCTGCGTCGCGGCAAACGCCGCCGGTTCGACCTTCTTCCAGTCGAGCGCCAGGATGGCATCCACCCACCGCGCAGCGATGTCGGCCGGGACGACGCCATGCGCGCTGCCATAGAACGGCCGGCGCGCGCCAATACGGCCCACGGCCCACCAGCTCTGGTTGTTTTCCGACGGCTTGCGCAGCCGGGCCAGCAGCCATTCGGCGACCTCGATCTTGCGCTCGGCGGGGATGTTTTCGAGCGAACCGGCCAGCCGAACCATGTCGGCGTACCCGGAACGCGTCGGCCCTGCGGGCTTCTTGTAGTGGCCGCTGCCCGGCGGCTGAAGATAGAAGGCCATATCGTCGAGCAGGCGCAGTTGCGCGCTCTCATCGAGACCACCCGCTGCGCGGCGCCACAGCGTCCACCATTCCGACCAGTTCTGGTTTTCGTTGACGTACTGGATGCCCTGGTCGTACATCGACCACAGCTGTTCGACCCGCCACTCGTCCAGCGGATAGCCGAAGCCCGGCCGCACGCAATAGCCGGCCAGGTTCAGCCAGAGCCGCTCATGGTCGGCGGTACGCCGCCGGCGCTTGGCCCGCTCCAGGAAGGCGCCGAACAGTTCGCGCAGCAGCGCGCTATCCCATTGCTCGCGCGGCCCCAGCAGCTGTTCCAGATGGGCGCGCTGCCGTTTGACTTCCTTCGGATCGACGCCTTGGGCGCGTGCGCCGAAGGTGCGGTCGATGGCGTCGAAGGCTTGTGGCAGCGACGGGTGCAACGTTTCGGTCGTGGGCGCTTCGGCCGGCGCTTCGTTGCCGCGCAACTGGAACTCGAGCCGCCAGCGCTGCGCGGTATCCGCTATCTCGCTGCAGTGGACTTCGAGCGTGCCGACCTCGGTCAGCGATGTCGTGATCTGCACCGGCGTTTCGCGCGGACCGCTGTTGCCGCGCGTCGGCACGACGGTTGCGATCGGCGGCAGGCGCACGAAGTCGCCGCGCTCAAGCCCCGTCAATTCGCCGGGCTGGTAGGCCGTGTCGGCCACGGACGAGACCAGATGGAACTGGACCGGATGGCCAAGCCGCAGCGCGAAGGTGCGGTCCTTCAGGTGAATTTCGTGGCCTTCCTCGGTGCCTTTTGGCAGCAGGCAGATGCCTTGCTGCCCCGATGCGCCGTCATCGAGCACCAGGAAATAGCTGCGCGGCGAACCACCGCCGATGCGCGGTGCCTGTCCCGCTCGCGCCCGTGCGTAGGCTACAGCGCCGCGCGCAACGGCGACATCGGGATCGGCGTTGTGCAGGACGTTCAGGGGCGACCCGCGCCATGTGCCCAGCGTATCGGCGATGCGGCTCGCCAGCGCTTCGGCACGGAATACCCCGCCGTTAAGCAGCAGCGTGTCAGGCATTGGCAACGCATCGTCGCCGGACTGCGGCTGGCCCAGCGCCACGCGCGACTGCGCGGCGTGCTGGCTCAGAAACGCCGCGACATGTCGCGTGACACCGGGATCGGACGCATACGGCAGGCCGAATTCGACGATGGCTCCGCGCGCGCGGCCCGGCCGCTCGGTGGACGCCACCTTGGGAAAGAAGCCATCGACCACAAGCTGTTCGACTTCCTGCCGCGTCACCTCCACGGAGCGTGCGCCGCCAATCAGCTTCGAGCCGGCACCAAGGAGCGTGACCGTGACCGCATCCGGCGCTCGCGCACTGAGCAACTGTTCCTTGGCCGCACGGCAGCGGGCAACGAGTTGGGATAAGCCCGAGGCCGACAAGCGCGCTTGCGCGGGACCGAGACGCGCCTCGACCAGATGCGCGAGCGCCAGGTCCATGTTGTCGCCGCCGAGCATCAGGTGGTTGCCCACGCCGATCCGCGTGAGCTGCGGCTGCCCGTCCTGCATGTCGACGCGGATCAGCGTCAGGTCGGTGGTACCGCCGCCCACGTCGCAGATCAGCACCAGGCGAGTCCGCGCGAGCTCTGCATCGAGCGTCTCGCGGTGATGGAACAGCCAGTCGTAGAGTGCGGCCTGCGGCTCTTCGAGCAGGCGCAGCGCAGGCAGGCCGGCCATGCGCGCGGCCTCAAGCGTCAGCGCGCGCGCGCCCTCGTCGAACGACGCTGGCACGGTGAGCACGACGTCCTGCTCTTCCAGCCGGGCGTCGGGGAAGCGATGATTCCACGCGGCAGCCACATAGCCGAGATAGCTCGCGCTCGCGGCGACAGGCGAGATCTTGCCGACTTCCTCGTCCGCGCCCCACGGCAGGATGGGGGCGGTGCGATCAACCGAGGCATGCGACAGCCAGCTTTTCGCGCTGGCCACAAGCCGGCCTGGCACCTGTGCGCCAAGCGTGGCCGCCAGGCGGCCGAACACCGTACGGCGCGCGGCGGCGCTCGCCGCCGACTGCCATGGCAGCTGCAAATCGTCGCCGCTGATTTCACCGGGCGCCGCGTGGTAGCGAACCGAAGGCAGTAGCGGGCGCGCGGCGACTTCACCCAGGCCTACGAGCTGGTCGATCTCGAAGACGCGGATATTGTCCGATCCTGTCTCCGCATAGGCCACCACGGTATTGCTGGTGCCAAGGTCAATGCCGACGGTGTACCGCTTCATTGCTTCCTTGCTTATCCGCTAAACGGTGTTCAACCCTGCGCGCCGCCGCGCACGTCGAATTCGACCTTCCAGCGCTCGTCGTTGCCGCGGACGGCCTCGAGTTCTAGCGTGCCCGCTTCCGTCACGCGTGCGTGCAGCCTGACCGGAACGACTTCGCCCGGCGTGCGTCCTTCGGCCGGCAGGGTCGCCTGGATTTCCTCCAGTTCATGCAGTTCCTCGGGGCCCCAGAAATCGAGCAAGGTACCGACCTGGTCCTGGCGGCGCACCGAGGAGCCGAAGAACCGGAAATGCACTGGTTCGCCGACCACAAGGCCGAGTTCCTGCGGCGGCAATTCGGTTTCGGTGCCTTCTTCCATGCCAAACGGTGCCACACACAGCGCCTGGATCGGCGGTTCGAACCCCGGCACGGCGGGCATCGACGATTCCACGGCGATGTAATACGAGCGCGCGGTGCCGCCACGGATGCGCACGCCCTTGCCGCGTCGCACATAACCGTAGTACGCGGCGCCGCGTGCCACGGCCAGGTCCAGTTCGGCACCGCCGAGCAGCCGGGCAGGGGCCGCGCCTTCTGCGGCAAGCCAGCCGTTCAGGGTCTGCTGGATACGGTCCGCGAGCAGGCCCGATTTGAATACGCCGCCGTTGAACAGTACTGCGGTCGGATGCAGGAAAGTCGCGCTTTCCGGCTGCGTACCCCGGAACCCTTCCAGATCGGCGAGCGCACCGACCTGGCGGCCAAGAAAGGCTGCCAGATGCCGCGTGATTGCCGCATCCTGTGCATAGGGCAGGCCAAGCTGCGTCAGGCCGACGCGCGCACGGCTTACCGGCCGGGCCGCAGCGTCGACCTGCGGGAAGAAGCCTTCCAGGATGATCTGGGTGAGTTCCGTACGTGTCAGGTCCGTGCGGATCGATCCGCCGATCAGCTTGGAGCCGCGGCTGGGCACGACCAGCGGCACGGTATCCACCGTCGGGTCAGTCAGCAGCGTTTCCTTGGCCGCCCGGCACGCATAGGTCAGCGCGCGCAGTTGCCACGGGTCGGCTTGCGTGCCTTGCGCAGCGAGCTTGCGCGCGACTACGTGGGCCAGTGCCAGATCCATGTTGTCGCCGCCGAGCAGGATATGCTCGCCGACGGCCACACGATGCAGTTCCAGGTTGCCATCACGCTCGATGACTGCGATCAGCGACAGGTCGGTGGTGCCGCCGCCAACGTCGACGACGAGGATGATGTCGCCGACCTTGACGTCCTTGCGCCACTGGCCACCGCTTTTCTCGATCCAGCTATAGAGCGCAGCCTGCGGCTCTTCGAGCAGCGTCATGCGCGCGTAGCCAGCGGCCGCGGCGGCCTCTGCGGTGAGTTCGCGCGCGGCCGGGTCGAACGAGGCCGGAATCGTCACCGTCACGTCCTGCTCGGCGAACGGCGCGTCGGGATGCGCCTGGTCCCACGCTTCGCGCAGGTGGGTGAGATAACGCACCGATGCCTCGAGCGGCGATACGCGCGGCACTTCAGGCGGCGCATCGTTAGGCAGGATCGCGGCGCGGCGGTCCACGCCGGGGTGACACAGCCAGCTTTTTGCACTCGATACCAGCCGGATAGGGGTGCCGGCACCGCGGCTGCGAGCCAGCTCGCCCACGGCGAATTCGCGCGTGGCACTCCATGGCAGGGCCAGGTCGCCCGGCGCCAGCTCGCTCTCGTGCGGCAGATACAGGAAGGAGGGCAGCAGATCGCGTGCTTCCGTCGCACCCGGTCCGGTCAGCTGCGGGATCGCCAGGACACCCTGGCTGGTCTTCTCGCCGTCGCTGCCGGTCAGGTCGACGTAGGACAGGGCGCTGTGCGTGGTGCCCAGGTCGATGCCGATGGAATAGCGGGCCTCGCTCATAGCTCGACCTCCGCGGGGGCGATGACGGTGGCGTCATGGCGCTCGGCCAGGCGCGGCAGCCTGACTTCCTCGGCCTTCCAGCCGCGATGGCTGAGGTTGCCGTGGAACGGCGCGCTGCCGACCACATTGCCGGTCAGGCGGACGGCCGTGGCATCGAAGCCGTCGGCCAGCGTTACGCGGCTGCCTTCGGCTTCATTGCGTACCGGGCGGATCGTAAAATGCTCGCGCAGCACGGCGCGGCAGCCATCGTGGACGAGACGGGCGGCGCCGCCGATCTCGGTGTCGGTATAGCCGGCAATGTCTTCCTCGACGAAGTCGATGAACCGCGCATCGCGCTGGAGCAGTCCCAGCAGTTGCAGGGCCGCGACGGGGCTTGCTTCCTTCAGTGCGGGCGCCGGTGCGGGCGCAGCGGGAGCCGGGGCTGCCACGGGCGCGGCCACCGGGGCCGGCGCGGCAGCAGGCAGTTCGCCGTTGCGCAGGCGGCGTACCCCGGCAGCCAGTTCACCGTTGCCAAGGATGGCAAAGAAGGTGCCCACGGCCAGCGAGATCCTGCCAAGAAAAGAGATGTTCGAGTCGGTCATGGAAAAACTCCTGTGTGCTCTGTTGGGGGACGAGCTGTCCCGGTCCGCGGCAAGTGCGCGATGCGGCATGAGAAGCGGTGCATCGGAACGCTGTGCTTTTCCTGCCGGATGCGCTCCGCCTGGCCCTCAAGTATTCCAGCCGGAATTTTGCACTAAGCGATATGTCAGCCAGTATGGCGTGTGTGGTGTAGCAGCCATCCATGCGAAAACCGGCAGCCCAAGGGCCGCCGGCAGTCGTTGTCATGGTAAGCGAAAGCATCCTGCGGGTGCAGGATGCCCCGCCATGCCGATTACGCGTCGCGCAGATAGGTGATGAGCTGATCGGCGCGGCTCGGGTGGCGCAGCTTGCGCATCGCCTTGCTTTCGATCTGGCGGATACGCTCGCGCGTCACGTCGAACTGCTTGCCGACTTCTTCCAACGTGTAGTCGGTGGCCATATCGATGCCGAAGCGCATGCGCAGCACCTTGGCTTCACGCGGCGTGAGCTCGTCGAGCATTTCACGCACGACTTCGCGCAGGCTCGCCTGGAGGGCGGCGTCGGCCGGCGTCGCGGTGTCCGAGTCGGCAATCATGTCGCCGAGGCTCGTGTCGCCGTCTTCGCCCACGGGCGTTTCCATCGAGACCGGTTCGCGGGCGATCTTCATGATCGCGCGGACCTTTTCTTCGGGCATGTCCATGCGCTCGGCCAGTACGGCCGGATCCGGCTCCTTGCCGGTCTGCTGCATGAGCTCGCGCGACAGGCGGTTGAGCTTGTTGATCTGCTCGATCATGTGGACCGGGACGCGGATCGTGCGGGCCTGGTCTGCAATGGCGCGCGTCACGGCCTGGCGCACCCACCACGTCGCGTACGTCGAGAACTTCCAGCCGCGGCGGTACTCGAACTTGTCCACGGCCTTCATCAGGCCGATATTGCCTTCCTGGATCAGATCCAGGAACTGCAGGCCGCGGTTCGTGTACTTCTTCGCAATCGAGATCACCAGGCGCAGGTTGGCCTGGGTCATCTCGTGCTTGGCCTGGCGCATCTGGCGCTCGGCGGCCAGCATCTTGCGGTTCACCGCCTTCAGCTCGGCCAGCGGGAGCGCCGCGCGGGCCTGGATGTCGATCAGCTTTTGCTGATGCGCTTCGAGATCCGGCAGCGCGCGCGCGACGGCGGCGCTGTACGGGCGCGATGCGGCGGCAAGGTCGCGGCCCCAGCTCAGGTTGGTTTCATTGCCAGGGAAGCGTGCGATGACGTCCTCGCGGTCCATGCCGCAACGGTCGACCAGCAGCTGGACCACCTGGCGCTCGACCACGCGTACATCGTCGACCATGGACTGGACATCGGCGCACAGGCGTTCAATGGTCTTTGCGGTGAAGCGGATCGTACGCAGCTCGTCGCGCACCGTGTCGCGGGCGGTCACGAACCCTGCCGATCCGCTGCCGTTGGCGGCGTATTCCTGCCGCATCAGCTCGAACTGCTCGGACACGCGCGCAAAGCGCTTCAGGCATTCGTCGCGCAGCTTGGCGAGATCGGCTTCAGCGCTCTGCTGCGTCGAGCCTTCTTCGGCATCGTCGTCGTCCTCGTTGCTGTCGTCTTCATCCGCGGTGTCGGCGCTGTCGTCGTCGCTATCGTCAGCGCTGGCGGTCACGGGAGCATCAGCGCCGCTTTCGTCGGTCAGGCCGTCGACCAGATCGTCGATGCCCATCTCGGCGCTGGCCACGCGGCCCGACAGTTCGAGGATGGTGGCAATCGTGGACGGGCAGGCCGAAATGGCGTGCACCATATTGTTCAGGCCATCTTCGATCCGCTTGGCGAGCTCGACTTCTTCCTTGCGCGTCAGCAGCGTGGCGGAGCTCATCTCGCGCATGTACATGCGCACCGGATCGGTCGTGCGGCCGAACTCCGAGTCCACGGTGGAAAGCGCCACTTCGGCTTCTTCATCGGCCTGGTCGTCGGAAGCGACTACTGCGTTGTCGCTAAGCAGCAGCGTCTCGGCATCGGGCGTCTGCTCGAAGATCTTCACGCCCATTTCGGCGAACGTCGTGACGATGCTTTCCATCGCCGCCGTGTCGGTGAAGTTCTCTTGCAGATGGTCGCTGATATCCGCGTGGGTCAGATACCCACGTTGCCTGCCCAGCTGGATCAGCGCGCGCAGTTGCTGGGTGCGCGCATTGGCTTCATCCGGCGACATGGATTCCGTTGAGCCGCCGAGGCCCTTGACAATACCTGCTTCGCGGGCTTTCGCAGCCGTTCGTTGTGGACCGCTCGTCATCTACTGCTGTTTCCTTCGTGATCGCGTTTTGATTGCACCGCGTTTTGATTGCAGCGCGCACTCATTGCGTGCGTTTTCTGGCCCGCTGTCAAGGCTTCGGACTGACATTGGCGTGGCGATGAGCCGAACCCCGGCGTTATGGGCCGGTGAGCAGGGGGCGCATATTCTACAGTGTTTGGTGCGTTGCAGCATACCGGGACGTGCAAGCGTGGGCTGGACTGCGGGTGAGTCCACTGCAGCCCCATCATTCACGGCCTGTTCCTTGCGCCCCCGTTTGCCGGCCGCACCGACTGCCGGCCATAAAGCCCGGAAGTCAAAAAGTGGCGCCCATCAGGTCCCCGAAGCGCGGACGGCCCTGAATACAGCCTCACCCGGAACCCAAGGTTTTGCTGCGGCAACCTACTAGTATACCCCGGGTACGGATTCTGGGTAAGTCGGTTATTGAGTTGCCACGTGATGAAGGGCTTGCGCGCAACATCCTGCTGCGTACGGAATAGCACATGTATACTCGCCGCAGGCCCATCTCTGACGTGTGTATGCTTGCACCGCCGACCTCGGAAGACGTACCGACCGCATCGCGGTCCCTGGCGCAATCGGCGGAGGGCCGTGCCGGGGACGGGGTGTTGCAGGGCGACGATATCGAGACACTTCGCAAGCGCGAACGGCTGCTAGCGCTGGCGATTGCAGGCAGTGGCACTGGGATCTGGGATCGCAACGTCGTGACAGGCGAAATCCAGTATTCGAGCGGCTGGAAAGCCATGCTGGGCTATGCCGACTGGGAGGTATCCAACCGGATCGAAGACAGCTACCAACGTCTTCACCCCGACGATCTCGATCGCGTCAAAGCGACAATGCAGGCCCACTTCGAGGGCCGCAGCGACAGCTATGAAGTCGAACACCGCATCCGTTGCCGGGACGGAAGCTACAAGTGGATCTGCAGCCGGGGCAGGGTGGTTGACCGCGACGCATCCGGCCGTGCGCTGCGCATGGTGGGCACTTCCACGGACATTACCTCGCAGCGTGCGATGTCGGAGAGACTGCTTGAAGCGGTCAGCCTGATCACGAATCTCACCAACGAGGTGCCGGGGCTGGTGTTCCAGTACCGCTCGGTGCCCGGCGGCCCATCGTTCTTTCCCTACGCAAGCGCGGGCATCACCGAGATCTACGAGCTGACCCCAGCCCAGGTGGCGGCGGATGCGTCGTGTATCGACGCGTTGATCCACCCGGCCGATCTGGCTGCCTATCGAGCTTCGTTTGACGCTTCGGCGGCACAGCTTTCGCCGTGGCATCTCGAGTATCGCGTGCAACTGCCAATGCAGGGCCTGCGCTGGCGGCAGGGCGATGCCAGGCCACAGCGTCTTCCCGATGGCAGCATCCTGTGGCACGGCTTCATTACGGACGTGACCGAGCGCAAGCGGATCGAAGCAGAATTGCAAGAGCTTGCGACCATCGACAGCCTGACGGGCTTGCCGAACCGGCGCCATTTCATGGCGCAGATCGAGACGCGGCTGGCGAGCTTGCAGAGCGGCCGCGGCGCGGCTACGGCGCTCATGATGTGCGACCTTGACCATTTCAAGTCGATCAATGACCGCTGGGGGCACGGGGTCGGCGACCGGGTGCTGCGCCATTTCGGTAGCATCCTGCGCGCGCATTTGCGCCCCGGCGACATGGCCGGACGTCTCGGCGGCGAAGAGTTCGGGATTCTGCTCGATGGGGCCGACATGCGCGGCGCGGTTGGCGTGGCGCGGCAGATTCAGCAACGCATTGCCGAGTACCCGCTGATCGAGCATGAGCAGCGGATCGACCTGACAGTCAGCATCGGTATTGCGCTCATGACCGCGGCCGATGCCAATGCCGAAGCCCCGCTATCGCGTAGCGACCTGGCGCTGTATCGCGCGAAGAAGAGCGGGCGCAACCGGATCGAATCCTGACGCGTTCAGGCCTGCAATCCACCGGGCAAAGAGGGCATCCTGACCATGCGGAATGCACGCAGTTCGTTCTTGAATGGCTTTGCGCAGAACAAGCCCGTGCCGGTTGGGCGTAGCCTTGTCTGCCTTTCTCTGCTTACCGGCTTCATATCTGTGGGGGCGCCATCGGCATGGGCCGACGAGCCTGGGGCACGCGAGAATGCGAACGTCTGCGCCACCGTGTGGTTCACGCACGGCGCACGCGTGCAGATGGAGGCAGATGGCTCGATGCCGCTGTCGCGCCGGACTGTATTGCAACCGCCATTGCCCACGGATGCAGGCTGCCTGGCTGACATCGAGATTCATTCCAAGACAGCGCTTGCTGCATTGATGGGGCCGCCCGTCGTGACGGAGCAGCAGCAACGGGTGCTGCTCCGGCCCGCGACAAACGGAGCTCCGCCGAGCATCACAGGCGAGGCAACGGTCAATGCGTGGGGCAAATACGCACGCCTGTATGGCACCACGAGCATTGACGGGCTGGGTCTGCTGGATAACCAGTACCGCGGCCTGCCGCTGCGGGAAGGCGATGTGATCCCCGGCGAGTCCGTCGACGCCAGTGCGTCCTTCACCATCTATGCGCGCGAATCCGGTGACGAAGTCGGCAAACTCGTCGCGCCGCACGCGACGGTTTCGGTGGCATCGCGGCGCGTCGGCAAGCGGCAGGTTATTCGCACCGCACTTGGGCTTTCGGAATGCGTGCCGATTGAATATGTGCGTACGACGTCGCTGGGGCCGATGGTCATCGCGGGCGAGCAGATCGTGACCAAGGCCACGCGGATGCAGGTCACCGACTGGTATTGCCCGGCCCAAGCCATCGTTATGCGGCAGGACATCAGTGAAGAGGGCAAGGTGCAGCACATTCAAACAACAGTGGTCGAGTCGCTGCAGTAAGCACTAAAGCAGTGGGCGTCTCCTTTTCATACTACCCGGCACATAGAGGCAAATTTGTATCCCCAAAGTCTCTTCACGAGCTTTTTAGAAAAAGACTTGCCAGTCGCGGAGTAACGCTTTAGTATTCGCTCCCTTCTGCTGGAGCCGTCGCTGCAAGGCGGCGCAGGCAAAGGCAAAAAGCAGGAACAAGTTCGGCAGGCAAAGCCGCCGGAAAAAAGAAATTTCGCGAAAATGCTTGATTAATCGTCGAAAATACTTTAAAGTCTTGTTTCTCTGCTGCTGACGCAGTAACGCAAACGGCAAAGCCGGTGAGCGTAGCCCGAAAGGGTGGCTTCTTTAACAATCAAACAACCGATAAGTGTGGGCGCTTGATAATGGATGCGAAAGACTTCGGTCTTTTAGCTCAAAAGTTATCAGTGCTCGCACAGCAAAACGTGACTGGGTCTACGGATCTGGTCAGTCAGTTTTCTGAGAGTGAGCGACCGCTCGAAAGAGCGAGGACCTTCGGGTCCACACAGAGATTGAACTGAAGAGTTTGATCCTGGCTCAGATTGAACGCTGGCGGCATGCCTTACACATGCAAGTCGAACGGCAGCACGGGCTTCGGCCTGGTGGCGAGTGGCGAACGGGTGAGTAATACATCGGAACGTGCCCTGTCGTGGGGGATAACTAGTCGAAAGATTAGCTAATACCGCATACGACCTGAGGGTGAAAGCGGGGGACCGGTAACGGCCTCGCGCGATAGGAGCGGCCGATGTCTGATTAGCTAGTTGGTGGGGTAAGAGCCTACCAAGGCGACGATCAGTAGCTGGTCTGAGAGGACGATCAGCCACACTGGGACTGAGACACGGCCCAGACTCCTACGGGAGGCAGCAGTGGGGAATTTTGGACAATGGGGGCAACCCTGATCCAGCAATGCCGCGTGTGTGAAGAAGGCCTTCGGGTTGTAAAGCACTTTTGTCCGGAAAGAAAACCCTTGCCCTAATACGGTGGGGGGATGACGGTACCGGAAGAATAAGCACCGGCTAACTACGTGCCAGCAGCCGCGGTAATACGTAGGGTGCGAGCGTTAATCGGAATTACTGGGCGTAAAGCGTGCGCAGGCGGTTTTGTAAGACAGGCGTGAAATCCCCGGGCTTAACCTGGGAATGGCGCTTGTGACTGCAAGGCTAGAGTGTGTCAGAGGGGGGTAGAATTCCACGTGTAGCAGTGAAATGCGTAGAGATGTGGAGGAATACCGATGGCGAAGGCAGCCCCCTGGGACATGACTGACGCTCATGCACGAAAGCGTGGGGAGCAAACAGGATTAGATACCCTGGTAGTCCACGCCCTAAACGATGTCAACTAGTTGTTGGGGATTCATTTCTTCAGTAACGTAGCTAACGCGTGAAGTTGACCGCCTGGGGAGTACGGTCGCAAGATTAAAACTCAAAGGAATTGACGGGGACCCGCACAAGCGGTGGATGATGTGGATTAATTCGATGCAACGCGAAAAACCTTACCTACCCTTGACATGCCACTAACGAAGCAGAGATGCATTAGGTGCCCGAAAGGGAAAGTGGACACAGGTGCTGCATGGCTGTCGTCAGCTCGTGTCGTGAGATGTTGGGTTAAGTCCCGCAACGAGCGCAACCCTTGTCTCTAGTTGCTACGAAAGGGCACTCTAGAGAGACTGCCGGTGACAAACCGGAGGAAGGTGGGGATGACGTCAAGTCCTCATGGCCCTTATGGGTAGGGCTTCACACGTCATACAATGGTGCGTACAGAGGGTTGCCAACCCGCGAGGGGGAGCCAATCCCAGAAAACGCATCGTAGTCCGGATCGTAGTCTGCAACTCGACTACGTGAAGCTGGAATCGCTAGTAATCGCGGATCAGCATGCCGCGGTGAATACGTTCCCGGGTCTTGTACACACCGCCCGTCACACCATGGGAGTGGGTTTTGCCAGAAGTAGTTAGCCTAACCGCAAGGAGGGCGATTACCACGGCAGGGTTCATGACTGGGGTGAAGTCGTAACAAGGTAGCCGTATCGGAAGGTGCGGCTGGATCACCTCCTTTCCAGAGTGTGCATCCCAAGTCAAGCGTTCACACTTATCGGTTTGTTTGTTGTTGCAGCCAGAATGGTTGGCCAAAGGCAAGCGCTTAGCATTGAGCGCTTGCCTTTGGCATTTGCCAAGCGATCGCAAGATCGGCTGTTCTTTAACAATATGGGATGTAGTAAAGGTGTCGCGCGAGCGTTGATGAGACGCTCAGTTGTATAACGCGATACCGGGTTGTGATTGTATCAACCAAAGTATTTAAGTGATCGAAAGATGACTTGGAATACGGCACAAATGCGAGAACTCAACCTGTAGCGAGACGGTGTCCTTGAGACACACTTGTTATAGGGTCAAGCGAACAAGTGCATGTGGTGGATGCCTTGGCGATCACAGGCGATGAAGGACGCGGTAGCCTGCGAAAAGCTTCGGGGAGCTGGCAAACGAGCTTTGATCCGGAGATGTCCGAATGGGGAAACCCGGCCCGAATGGGTCATCCCACACTGAATTCATAGGTGTGGGAAGCGAACGCGGCGAACTGAAACATCTAAGTAGCTGCAGGAACAGAAATCAACCGAGATTCCCAAAGTAGTGGCGAACGAAATGGGAAGAGCCTTGTACTCTTTAGCAGTGTTGTTAGCAGAACGGGATGGAAAGCCCGGCCGTAGCAGGTGATAGCCCTGTATGCGAAAACAGCGTTGTGGAACTAGGTGTACGACAAGTAGGGCGGGACACGTGAAATCCTGTCTGAAGATGGGGGGACCATCCTCCAAGGCTAAATACTCGTGATCGACCGATAGTGAACCAGTACCGTGAGGGAAAGGCGAAAAGAACCCCGGGAGGGGAGTGAAATAGATCCTGAAACCGCATGCATACAAACAGTCGGAGCCTCGTAAGGGGTGACGGCGTACCTTTTGTATAATGGGTCAGCGACTTACATTCAGTGGCGAGCTTAACCGATTAGGGCAGGCGTAGCGAAAGCGAGTCCGAACAGGGCGATTAGTCGCTGGGTGTAGACCCGAAACCAGATGATCTATCCATGGCCAGGTTGAAGGTGCGGTAACACGTACTGGAGGACCGAACCCACTAACGTTGAAAAGTTAGGGGATGAGCTGTGGATAGGGGTGAAAGGCTAAACAAATCTGGAAATAGCTGGTTCTCTCCGAAAACTATTTAGGTAGTGCCTCGTGTGTCACCTTCGGGGGTAGAGCACTGTCATGGTTGGGGGGTCTATTGCTGATTACCCCGCCATAGCAAACTCCGAATACCGAAGAGTGCAATCACGGGAGACAGACATCGGGTGCTAACGTCCGGTGTCAAGAGGGAAACAACCCAGACCGCCAGCTAAGGTCCCCAAATATGGCTAAGTGGGAAACGAAGTGGGAAGGCTAAAACAGTCAGGAGGTTGGCTTAGAAGCAGCCACCCTTTAAAGAAAGCGTAATAGCTCACTGATCGAGTCGTCCTGCGCGGAAGATGTAACGGGGCTAAGCCATATACCGAAGCTGCGGACGCACAGTAATGTGCGTGGTAGGAGAGCGTTCCGTAAGCCTGTGAAGGTGTCTTGTAAAGGATGCTGGAGGTATCGGAAGTGCGAATGCTGACATGAGTAGCGATAAAGGGGGTGAAAGGCCCCCTCGCCGTAAGCCCAAGGTTTCCTACGCAACGTTCATCGGCGTAGGGTGAGTCGGCCCCTAAGGCGAGGCAGAGATGCGTAGCTGATGGGAAGCAGGTTAATATTCCTGCACCGTCGTATGATGCGATGGGGGGACGGATCGCGGAAGGTTGTCCGGGTGTTGGAAGTCCCGGTCCCTGCAGTGGAGAAGGCGCTTAGGCAAATCCGGGCGCGCAATTCAAGGCTGTGGGGCGAGTGAGCTAGGCTCGCGAAGCAATTGGAAGTGGTTCCAAGAAAAGCCTCTAAGCTTCAGTCATACGAGACCGTACCGCAAACCGACACAGGTGGGCGAGATGAGTATTCTAAGGCGCTTGAGAGAACTCGGGAGAAGGAACTCGGCAAATTGGTACCGTAACTTCGGGATAAGGTACGCCCTGGTAGCTTGACTGGCCTGCGCCAGAAGGGTGAAGGGGTTGCAATAAAATGGTGGCTGCGACTGTTTAATAAAAACACAGCACTCTGCAAACACGAAAGTGGACGTATAGGGTGTGACGCCTGCCCGGTGCCGGAAGATTAAATGATGGGGTGCAAGCTCTTGATTGAAGTCCCGGTAAACGGCGGCCGTAACTATAACGGTCCTAAGGTAGCGAAATTCCTTGTCGGGTAAGTTCCGACCTGCACGAATGGCGTAACGATGGCCACACTGTCTCCTCCCGAGACTCAGCGAAGTTGAAGTGTTTGTGATGATGCAATCTCCCCGCGGCTAGACGGAAAGACCCCATGAACCTTTACTGTAGCTTTGCATTGGACTTTGAACCGATCTGTGTAGGATAGGTGGGAGGCTTTGAAGCGTGGACGCTAGTTCACGTGGAGCCGTCCTTGAAATACCACCCTGGTTTGTTTGAGGTTCTAACCTTGGCCCGTGAATCCGGGTCGGGGACAGTGCATGGTAGGCAGTTTGACTGGGGCGGTCTCCTCCCAAAGTGTAACGGAGGAGTTCGAAGGTACGCTTGGTACGGTCGGACATCGTACCTAAAGTGCAATGGCAAAAGCGTGCTTAACTGCGAGACCGACAAGTCGAGCAGGTGCGAAAGCAGGACATAGTGATCCGGTGGTTCTGAATGGAAGGGCCATCGCTCAACGGATAAAAGGTACTCTGGGGATAACAGGCTGATACCGCCCAAGAGTTCATATCGACGGCGGTGTTTGGCACCTCGATGTCGGCTCATCTCATCCTGGGGCTGTAGCCGGTCCCAAGGGTATGGCTGTTCGCCATTTAAAGAGGTACGTGAGCTGGGTTTAAAACGTCGTGAGACAGTTTGGTCCCTATCTGCCGTGGGCGTTGGAATCTTGACGGGGGCTGCTCCTAGTACGAGAGGACCGGAGTGGACGTACCGCTGGTGTACCTGTTGTCTCGCCAGAGGCATCGCAGGGTAGCTATGTACGGAAGAGATAACCGCTGAAAGCATCTAAGCGGGAAACTCGCCTGAAGATGAGGATTCCCTGGAGGCTTGACCTCCTTGAAGGGTCGTTCGAGACCAGGACGTTGATAGGCTGGGTGTGGAAGCGCAGTAATGCGTTAAGCTAACCAGTACTAATTGCCCGTAAGGCTTGATCCTATAACCAGTGTGTTTTAGCCTGGTGAGTCAATCGCCTTGTGCCGATACAGCACAACCCAACGCTACAAAACTACATCCCGAATTGGTGAGGTTGACCGCGTCAGCCTCACAACCCCTCATGCCTGGTGACCATAGCGAGCTGGAACCACCCCTTCCCATCCCGAACAGGTCCGTGAAACAGCTCCGCGCCGATGATAGTGCGGATACCCGTGTGAAAGTAGGTCATCGCCAGGCTCTTATAATGCAGAACCCCTCAGCTCATTCGAGCTGAGGGGTTTTTGCTTTTTGGGGGCGCAAGTTGCTCACCGGGCACAACCAGCGTGAGTGGTATATCTGTTCGCTTAACTCTGTCGAAAACATCTTCGAACACGCGGCCCCAAAAATAGCGTTGTAGATCAGTAACAACCTTGACTTCTCCTCAGGTCATTTCTAGGTTTATCTGTACTCAACGGCGTGCGTAGCGCACACGCTGCTGTGATAGACCATCCGGTCGGGGAGGGACGACGGTGAACCTGCACAGCAAGTCGATTCTTTGGTCCGCCGTTTTCTGTATCGCGGTGATCATGAGCGGCTGTTCGAAGCTGAAATCCGGCCATGTCGAGGATGAAGCGCAGCAGGCCGGTCGCAAGGACGACTCCTTCCAGCACGCGGCGGAAGACTACTTCCGCGACATGGACCGCGGCGTAGCGCTGACGAAGCAAGAGGTCCAGGGCCGCAACATGTGGATCGTATGGACCGGCGGCAACGACCGGTTCTGGGACGCGATGACGCACTATACGTTCGGCGCGTTCGACCTGCTCAAATCCATCAGCTCGCATCCCAGCCAGGGCTATTCGCGCGACAACCGCTGGACCTATCTCGGACTGATCAACGAGCCGTGCTTCAGCAAGCCGACCGGGGCGGACCCGCAGCGTTTCGGCCTGTGGCTGGATCAGCGGGGCAAGGATTGCCCTGCAGACCCGTTCGAAAACGAGCAAGCCTATCCCGGCGTCAAGATCGGCGCGCGAGGCGGCACTTTTTCGAACGGCCAGAAGCTGCCCGTCGGCTCGTACTATGGCTACCCGACCGGCATTGTCGGTCTGCGCCTTTTTCCCAATCCCGCATTCGACGAGAAAGCCGCCAAAGCCTGGGACCCGGAACGCTACTACACCGATCCCTCCTACTACAACCGCGCGGACCTGATCCGACCCTATCGCGTGGGGATGTCATGCGGGTTCTGTCATATCGGCCCGAGCCCGGTCCATCCGCCCGCTGACCCCGAACATCCGCAATGGGCCGAGCTTAGCTCTACCGTGGGCGCCCAATACATGTGGGTCGATCGCCTTTTCATCCATAACGCAGCGACGCCCGCTGGCAAGCAGAATTTCATGTTCCAGCTCGTCCACACGTTCCGTCCTGGCGCGATGGATACCTCGCTGGTGTCCACCGACAACATCAACAACCCGCGGACCATGAACGCCCTCTATGACCTGATGGCACGCATGGGCGTGGCCAAGCGGATCGGGCATGAGACCATCGCCGGCGGCGAGAAGAACAACAAGCAACTGAACGATTTCGTCCAGTCGGGGCCGCTTTCCGAGTTCTTCAAGGCACCCGATACGGTATGGACGCCGCATGTGCTCAAGGATGGTGCCGATTCCGTCGGCGTGCTTGGCGCACTGAACCGGGTCTACCTGAACATCGGCCTGTTCAGCGAGGAATGGCTGCTGCATTTCAATCCGATCCTCGGAGGCAAGTCGATCTCGCCGATCGAGATCGCGGTGGCGCAGAAGAATTCCGCTTACTGGCGCGCGACGGAAGCCGGTTCGTTCAACATGGCAGCGTTCCTGCTGAAATCGACACCTGCCGATCATCTCGCCGATGCCCCGGGCGGCAAGGCCTTCCTGGCCGATCCCGCCACGCCTGATGGCGGCCGACTGCTGAACCGCGGCAAGGCCGTGTTCGCCGAGACCTGTGCGCGCTGCCATTCCAGCAAGGGCCCTCCGCCACCAGCCGACCTGAAGATGCGCGAATGCGGTGGCGACAAGTACATCGGCTGCTTCCAGCGCTACTGGAAATGGACTCAGACGGACGAGTACAAGGCGAAGATGCGCGACATCGTCAACGCGCCGGATTTCCTCGCCAATAACTACCTGTCCAGCGACGTCCGCGTGCCTGCCACGCTGCTGCGCACGAACATCTGCAGCCCGCTGGCCACCAACGCGCTTCGCGGCAATATTTGGGACAACTTTTCTTCGGAGACGTACAAGAGCCTGCCGTCGGTCGGCACTGTGACGCTGCACGACCCGTTCACGGCCGAGCGGTGGCAATACCATATGCCCGCCGGCGGCCGCGGCTATACGCGTGTGCCGTCGCTGATCAGCATCTGGTCGACCGCACCGTTCCTGCTCAACAACGCGCTCGGGCCGTTCAGTGGCGACCCTTCTGTCAAAGGCCGCGTACAGGTATTCGACGCTTCGATCGAGCAACTGCTCTGGCCCGAGAAACGTAACCACGATTCCGTACTCGGCACAAAGGTGCCGGGCGTAATCGACCGGACCACGGAACGTAGCCAGATCACGATTCCGGTCGGGTTCGTTCCGGATGCGCTGCACCCCATGGAGGACCTGCTGCACCGTTGGGTGCCATGGCTCGTGGGCGAGGGCGGCGATGTGACGATCGGCCCCGCTCCGGCCCGGATGCCGGTGAACCTGCTGGCGAACCTGCAGCCGTTGTCGGAGACATCGGACCCAGTCGCCAAGGCGGAACACGCAGCCAAGGTGCTGAAGCTGCTGGTGAAGCTCAAAGGCGATCTGGCATCCGTGCCGGCGGGCGCGAGCGACGACGACCTGCGCAAGATCTATGCGGACGTGGTGAAGCCGATGCTGTCGCTCAGCAAATGCCCGGACTTCGTCGTGAATCGCGGCCACTACTTCGGCACCGCGGAGTTCAACAACCAGGACGGCCTGAGCGCCGACGAGCGCGCGTTCGGCAAGGAACCCGTGTTGAGCGACGATGACAAGCGGGCCTTGATCGCCTTCCTGAAGACGTTCTGACGATGCAATGCCGGCGGCGTAGCGGGGGGCTATGTCTGGGGAAGATGAAACAGAATGGGACTACGTAGTCGTAGGTTCCGGCGCGGGCGGCGGTACGCTGGCCGCGCGCCTGGCAGAGGCGGGCATGCGCGTGTGCGTGCTCGAAGCCGGCTGCGATGCGCGCGCGCATGAGATGTCGTGCATGCCTGAAGACTATGACGTGCCCGGCTTTCACGCCTGTGCAAGCGAGAATCCGGCCATGGCATGGAATTTCTTCGTGCGCCACTACACGGACGACGCGCAACAGCATCGCGATCCCAAATGCGGTCCCGCGGGCGTGCTGTACCCGCGCGCGGGGACGCTTGGCGGTTGCACTGCGCACAACGCGCTGATCTTCCTGTATCCGCACGATGCAGACTGGGACCACATTGCCGACGTGACCGGCGATCCGTCATGGACGGCGACTCGCATGCGGAGCTATGCGAAGCGGATCGAGCAATGCCGCCATCGACCGCTTTGGAATCTCGCGCGACGGTTCGGCATCGATCCCACGCTGCATGGCTGGGATGGCTGGCTGCATACTGAGCGCGCGATGCCGCTGGAAGCGCTCGCCGACGACGCACTGGTCCGCGTCATCATCGGTTCGATGGAACTTGCCGCGCGCAGTGTGCCAAGGCGCGTGCGCGCGTGGCTACGGCTGATTCGCTGGCAAGGTGATCCGAACTCGCGGCTGTGGGGCCGACGCTGTTTTCACGGGGTGTGCTATACGCCGCTGACCACGCAGCGGCACGCGCGCCACGGTACGCGCGAACGTCTGCTCGATGTGGCCGAGCGGTATCCGGACAGGCTCCGGATCGAACTCGATGCGCTGGCCACGCGCGTGCTGTTCGACGCGCAGGGCAATGCGTGCGGCGTGGAGTATCTGAAGGGCAGGCATCTCTATCAAGCCCATGTCAAACCGAGCGATGGGGACGGTGAGCGTTGCCAGGTCCGCGCGCGGCGTGAGGTGATCCTTGCGGGCGGCGCGTTCAATACCCCGCAACTGTTGATGCTGTCCGGGATCGGCCCGGCCGAGCACCTGCAGGAACATGGCATTCCGGTGCGCGTGGATCTGACCGGAGTCGGCCGCAATCTGCAGGATCGCTACGAGATTGGCGTCGTGAACCGTATGTCGCGCTCTTGGGAGGTGCTGCAGGGTGCGAAATTCGTGCGTGACGACGCGCCGTACCAGAGCTGGTTCGATTCGCGCGACGGCGTCTACACCACGAATGGCGTGGCAACGGCGGTGATCCGCCGATCGGGCCGGCGCATGCCTGTACCGGACATCTTCTGCATGGCGCTGCTCGAACGTTTTGTCGGCTACTACCCGGGCTACTCGAAGGTCTTCGCGCAGAACGACAATGTGCTGACGTGGGCGATCTTGAAGGCGCACACGCGCAACCGTGCCGGCGTGGTGTCGCTGCGCTCGGCCGACCCGCGCGATATGCCCGACATCGATTTCCGCTATTTCGACGGCGCGGATGACCCGCACGGCGATGACATGCGCGCGCTGATCGGCGCTATCCGCTTCGTACGCGGGCTGGCGCAACCGCTGGCAGAGCAGGGCTTGATCGCCAACGAAGAACTGCCGGGCGTGGATGTCCAGAGCGACGAAGCACTGGCCGCCTATATTCGCGACAACGCCTGGGGCCATCACGCATCATGCTCGTGCCCGATTGGCGCGCGCGCAACAGGCGGCGTGCTCGACAGCAACTTCTGCGTGCATGGCACGCGCCGCCTGCGCGTTGTTGATGCCTCGGCCTTTCCGCGCATTCCGGGCTTCTTTCCGGTCAGCGCGATCTACATGATGGCCGAGAAGGCCGCCGACGTACTGCTGGCCACGGCGCAGGCCACGCCACCCTTGCCGTTCCCGATAGGAGACCGCCATGGCCTACGACGTGCACAAGCTCCTGCAAATGCAGCAGGCCGAACTGGATGATCTATTTCGCAACAGCGCCGCTGGAGATATCCCGAACGGCGAGGCAAAGGGCACGGCCATCATCTCGCCGGGCACGACATTCAGCGAAAGCATCTCGCGCATGGTCAGCCTGTTCGCCTGGCAGGGCAAGGTGTTCGACGCCAGCCGCGGCGTGCTCAAGAACCGCATCACGCCGTTTGGCCTGGAAGCCATCCTGGCCAAGGTCTACAAGGCGGACAGCTGGCTCGACCAGAAGGAGTGCATTGTGCTCGACTACTCGGAGACCTCGCTGGTCGCGCACTGGATTCGCGACGAGATCCGCTGCATTGCGCCGGGCGTGTATCTCGGCAAAGTGTATTGGGACAAGGCTCGCCTGATCGATTTCTGCCTGGAGTTCTGATCTCGCCATGAAGCGCAGAGCGTTCCTGTTCGGCGGTATCGGCGCGGCCGGCGCATTGCTGGTCGGCTGGACCGTGCTGCCCGTACGCCAGCGGCTGACGACGTCGGCGCCGCTGCCAACGGAAGGCACGGAGGTCGCGCTGAACGGATGGCTCAAGATCGATGCGGACAACAGCGTCACGATCATGATGTGCCGCTCGGAGATGGGACAGGGCGTGCACACCGGGCTGGCGATGATCCTGGCGGACGAACTCGATGCCGACTGGAGCCGCGTGCGCGTGGAAAACGCGCCGCCTGACAAGATCTTCAACAACCTTCAGGTCGTCGTCGACGGGCTGCCGTTTCATCCCGATGATCACAGGTTTTTCCGCCGGCTTTCGGACCACGTCGCGCGCAAGCTGATGCGCGAAATTGGCGAGATTGCCACTGGCGGTTCGTCCGGCATCAGCGACCTCTGGATGCCCATGCGCGAGGCCGGCGCCTCGGCGCGGGCCATGCTGGTGTCCGCGGCAGCGCAGCGCTGGCGCGTGACCGAGGCGGAATGCCGCACGGAAGGCGGCAAGGTGCTGCAGGGCGCCGCGCGCTCGATGACGTTTGGTGAACTCGCATCCGCAGCGGGACGCGTGCCTTTGCCGGACAAGGTGAAGCTGAAGGAGCCATCGGCATTTCGCCTGATCGGCCGGCCGTTGCACAGGGTCGATGCCGAGCGTAAGACGGATGGGTCGGCCCGCTTTGGCATCGACGCGTTGCCGCCCAACCTGCTGTACGCGAGCGTGCTCATGTGCCCGACCGTCGGCGGTCGCGTGAAGCATGCCGACGTCAGTGCGGCACTCGCGCAGCGCGGCGTCGTGAAGGCCTTTGCGGTGCCGCCGTTCGACGGTGGCTCAGGCGGCGTGGCGGTCATTGCCGACAACGTGTTTCGCGCGATGCGGGCGCTCGACGCACTGAAGGTTGACTGGGATCCCGGGCCGGCTGCTGGCCTGACGAGTGCACGCCTGCTGGCGCGGATTACCGCGACGCTGGATCGCGATGATGGCCACGGCTACTACACGCGCGGGGATGTCGATGAGGCGCTGCGCGGCGCGGCCAAGGTGGTCAGCGCCGAGTATCGCGCACCATATCTTGCGCACGGTGCCGTGGAACCCATTAACTGCACGGTGCTGTATGGCGGCGACGCGGCGACAGTGTGGGTGTCGACGCAGGTGCCTGGCATTGCGCGCGCCCATGCCGCCAAGATACTGGGTCTGCGGCCGGATCAGGTGGACCTGCAGGTCATGATGCTGGGCGGAGGCTTCGGGCGCCGGCTGGAAGCGGATTTCGTGTCGCAGGCCGCGGCGATCGCACGCGAGGTCAAGGGGCGGCCCGTGCAGACCGTCTGGACGCGGGCGCAGGACATGACCCATGACTTCTATCGGCCCGCCTGTGTGTCGCGCTTGCGTGCCGGCATGGATCGCGACGGGCGGCTGATCAGCTGGCAGGCGCGATCTGCAGGGCAGGCCGTGGTACCGCAGATGCTGGCGCGGGACTTTGGCTTCCCGCGTATTCCCATCGACAAGACGGCGGCGGAGGGCGCATTCGACCAGCCCTACCGATGGCCGGCAGCGCGGATTTCGCATGCGAATGTCGACCTGCCCATACCGGTGGGCTTCTGGCGCTCGGTTGGGCATTCGCACCAGGCTTTCTTCACGGAGTGCTTTCTCGACGAGGTGGCGGCGGCCGCGGGCAAGGATCCGGTTGCGTTTCGCGCCAGCCTGCTTGGCGAACATCCGCGCCACCGGGCCGTGCTGGAACGCGTGGCGACCTTGTCGGGATGGGGCAAGCCAATGGCGCGCGCTCCGGATGGCATCGCGCGGGCACGCGGTGTGGCACTGCACCAGTCATACGGCAGCATCGTCGCGCAAGTGGCTGAGGTGTCCGTCGCACCCGACAAGACGATCCGCGTGCATCGCGTGTTCTGCGTAATCGATTGCGGCATTGCCGTGAATCCCAACCTGATCCGCCAGCAGGCGGAGAGCGGCATCATATTTGGCTTGTCCGCCGCGCTGTACCAGGAAATCACGTTCGCCGATGGTGTGGTGCAGCAGAAGAACTTTCACGACTTTCCGGTCGTGCGCATGACGGATTGCCCGGTCATCGAGACGGACATCATTCCCGGCCAGGAGCCGCCGCAGGGCACTGGCGAAGTCTGCGCACCGCCGATCGCACCGGCCGTGGCCAATGCGCTGTATACGCTGACCGGCCAGCGCTTGCGTTCGTTGCCGCTCAAGCTGATCTAGTGAAGGAGACCACCATGGCGACCCTGAACGTGAACGACAAGGCCGTCAGCGTTGACGCGGAGCCGGATATGCCGTTGCTATGGATCCTGCGCTGCGACCTTGCGTTGACAGGAACAAAGTTCGGCTGCGGCGTGGGCATTTGCGGCGCCTGCACGCTGCATGTGGATGGCAAGCCCGAACTCGCATGCCAGCTGCCGATGTCGAAGTTGCGGCCGGGCGCGAAGATCACGACCATCGAGGGCATGCGGAGCAAGGAACTCGACGCTGTCCGTGCGGCCTGGCTCGATCTCGATGTGGTCCAGTGCGGCTACTGCCAGAGCGCGCAGATCATGGCCGCATGCGCGCTGCTCAAGGCCAGGCCGAAGCCTACCGACGCTGACATCGACGCGGCGATGGGCAATATTGTCTGCCGCTGCGGCACGTATCCACGGATCCGCGCTGCGATCCATCAGGCGGCCGGGCAAGCGCCGCACGGCTGATGTCCCGGGCGGTACCGGGACATCAGAGCGCTCAACCAGGAGCGGATTGGGTGGTTCCAGTCTGGCCGGGCTTGCGCAGCATCTTGTCGACTTCGCCGGCGTGCAGTTCCTCGATCTGGATCTGCTGGCGCGCATATTCTTCGAGCGCTACCGAGCGGCCTTCTACCAGCGTGAGCAGTTCACGGTACAACGCAAGCGCCAGCGTTTCCGTCGCCAGCGACTCGCGCAGGATCGATCCGATATCGAGCGTATGGCTGTCGAGCAGCTTGCCGATGCCCAGAGACGGATAGGCACCCAGCGTCGTGATCCACTCGCCGGCCTGGTGCGCATGCAACAGCGATTCATTGGCCTGCTCGCGCAGCCACGACACGATCGGGATGCGGCCGAAGCCAAACACCACGAAGGAATAGTGCGTGTATCGCACAACGCCGGCGAGTTCGGCTTCGAGTATCCGATTCAACACGCCGACGACCTTGTCTTTATCGAGTTCCGTCATGGCAATCCTTCCTGCAGCGTGGTTTCAGAGGGGACTGTGCAGCAGCGCCGCCATCAGCGCAGGACCAGCGTTACGCGGGCGGCCGCGTCGATGTACCCGTCGTGCGGGCTGTTTCATTCTAGTCGGCGGGCGTACACTGTCCGGCCCGACTTCGGCATGACCGGTTGCTGCGCCACTGCGAATGCTGAGGCTGCGGAGCGGTGTCTCACCCGAACGGGGTGGCATCGTTCTGTTATCAAGTTCAGCAACGCGAAGTACCGGCTTTAGGTTTTTTCTTGCTCAGCCATGAAGTAAACCTATTTCCGCCTCGTGTGGAGAACCAGTACTCTTCTCAGGGCAGCCCTGAGCCCAAGGCTGGGCCGTGCAGTTGAAGCAAACGATCCGATAACAACGATCTGGATGCAATCGAAGCAAGGAGGGAACACATGTCGACTGAAGCGAAGTGTCCGTTCAATCACGCTGCGGGTTCGGGTACCTCGAACCGGGATTGGTGGCCCCATCAGCTGAACCTGGGCATCCTGCGCCAGCACTCATCGCTGGCAGACCCCATGGACAAGGGGTTCAACTATGCCGAGGAATTCAAGAGCCTGGACCTGGCAGCGGTGAAGCACGACCTTGCCGCACTGATGACGGTCTCGCAGGACTGGTGGCCTGCGGACTTCGGGCACTATGGTGGCCTGTTCATCCGCATGGCATGGCATGCCGCGGGCACGTACCGCACCGGCGACGGCCGTGGCGGCGCGGGTTCCGGACAGCAGCGCTTTGCGCCGCTGAACAGCTGGCCCGATAACGTCAACCTCGACAAGGCGCGCCGGCTGCTATGGCCGATCAAGCAAAAATACGGCAAGAAGATTTCGTGGGCTGACCTGATCGTGCTGACCGGCAACGTCGCCCTGGAATCGATGGGCTTCAAGACCTTCGGCTTCGGCGGCGGGCGCGAGGACGTATGGGAACCGGACCAGGACGTCTATTGGGGCTCCGAAACGACGTGGCTGGCCGACAAGCGCTATTCCGGCGTACGCGATCTCGAAAACCCGCTGGCAGCCGTCCAGATGGGCCTGATCTATGTGAACCCGGAAGGTCCCAACGGCAACCCCGATCCGGCCAAGGCGGCTGTGGATATCCGCGAGACTTTTGCGCGCATGGCCATGAACGACGAGGAGACGGTGGCGCTCATTGCCGGTGGTCACACCTTCGGCAAGACGCACGGCGCGGGCCCGGCATCGCATGTGGGTCCGGAACCGGAAGCCGCAGGCATCGAGGAGCAGGGCCTGGGCTGGCGCAGCAGCTTTGGCTCGGGCAAGGGCAGTGATGCCATCACCAGCGGTCTGGAGGTCATCTGGACCAGCACGCCGACCAAGTGGAGCAACAACTTCTTCTGGAACCTGTTCGGCTATGAATGGGAACTGACGAAGAGCCCGGCCGGCGCGCACCAGTGGAAGCCGAATGGCGATGCCGGAGCCAACTCCATTCCGGACCCTTACGATCCGTCCAGGCGTCGTGGCCCGACCATGCTGACCACGGACCTTTCGCTGCGCGTGGATCCGGCGTACGAAAAGATTTCGCGTCGCTTCCACGAAAATCCCGACCAGTTTGCCGACGCCTTCGCCCGCGCATGGTTCAAGCTGACGCACCGCGACATGGGGCCGCGTTCACGCTACCTGGGCCCTGAAGTCCCGGCCGAAGAACTGATCTGGCAGGACCCGATTCCCGCGGTCGAC
Organism: Cupriavidus pinatubonensis; assembly: GCF_019602855.1. Taxonomy (GTDB): domain Bacteria; phylum Pseudomonadota; class Gammaproteobacteria; order Burkholderiales; family Burkholderiaceae; genus Cupriavidus; species Cupriavidus pinatubonensis. Next base: position 1,919,972 of record NZ_CP080767.1, on the reverse strand, counting down.
CATGTGCTGATCGACGAGCAGGACGTTGCCGCGCTCAAGGGCAAGATCCTGGCGACGGGGGTGCCGGTGTCGCAGCTGGTATCGACGGCCTGGGCCTCGGCGTCGACGTTCCGCGGCTCCGACAAGCGCGGCGGTGCCAATGGCGCGCGCATCCGCCTGGCGCCGCAGAAGGACTGGGAAGTTAACCAGCCGGCCGTGCTGGCACAGGTGCTGGAAACCCTGGAAGGTATCCGCAACGAGTTCAACAGCAGCCAGTCCGGCGGCAAGAAGGTGTCGTTGGCCGACCTGATCGTGCTGGCTGGTTGCGCGGGCATCGAACAGGCGGCGAAGAAGGGCGGCCATGACGTGAAGGTGCCGTTCACACCGGGACGCATGGATGCCACGCAGGAGCAGACCGATGTGGAGTCGTTCAGTGTGATGGAACCCATCGCTGACGGCTTCCGCAACTATCTGAAGGGCACCTATGCCGTGACGGCCGAGACGCTGCTGGTCGACAAGGCCCAGTTGCTGACGCTGACCGTACCGGAAGTGACCGCGCTTGTCGGCGGCATGCGTGTGCTGAACGCGAACTTCGGGCAAACCCAGCATGGTGTGTTTACCGATCGTCCGGAAACGCTGACCAACGATTTCTTCGTCAATGTGCTCGACATGGGCACGGAGTGGAAGCCGACGGCCGACAACAAGGACCTGTTCGAAGGCTACGATCGCGCGACGGGCAAGCTGAAGTGGACCGGCACGCGTGTCGACCTGATCTTCGGCTCGAACTCGGAGCTGCGCGCTGTGGCGGAGGTCTATGGCTGCGCCGACGCCAAGGAGAAGTTCGTCCAGGACTTTGTCGCGGCCTGGAACAAGGTCATGAACCTGGACCGCTTCGAGGCGGCCAACCGATAAGCGTCGCCTGACGACAACAAGGGAAAGCCGGCACGGCCGTTCGAAAGATCGGCCGTGTCTTTTTTTGCCATCGTTTTCGGTTACATCCGCTGCGAAAACGAGGGCTAAAACTAACGACCGATGGCCGAAGTCGCGTCGGCGCATCATAATTGGCGGGTATCGTGTCGTCTCACGGCGGTTTCGCACAGGAGACCCGTATGCCGCAGGTTCCCACCATGGGAATGACGATCCGCCTAAGGCTACCCGGCATGCGCGCCCGGCGCTGGCCTGTTCTTTGCCGTGGCCGGTAGCTGACCATGCCGCTCCCGGCCCGTTCGCCCCTCCGGCTGATGATGGCGGCCTTGCTGCTCGGCGGCTGTACCCAGCTTGGCCCCGACTTCCAGGCGCAACGCGAGCCGTGGACCGAATCCTGGAGCAGCCCCTCACTCGAACAAGCCACTGAGCAACGGGAGCAGCCCGACCTGCGCCAGTGGTGGCGGGTGTTCGACGACCCCATCCTGGAAAAACTGATTGCCGAGGCCGACGCCAATAACGCCGGCGTCAGGATCGCGGGCCTGCGCGTGGTGGAGGCCCGGGCCCAGCTTGGCATTGCGCAGGCCGGGCGCTATCCGCAGGTCCAGCAAGCGAGTGGCGAGGCGCTTTACGTCCATAGCCGGCAGTCCGGCGCCACGGTGCAGACCAGCCGCGTCTGGCAGTTCAGCGCCGGTTTCGACGTTGGCTGGGAGCTGGATTTCTGGGGGCGCTTCAGCCGCGCGATCGAATCGGCGGATGCGGCATATTTTGCTTCCCAGGCCAACTATCAGGACGTACTGGTTCTGCTGCATGCGCAACTGGCCCAGACCTATTTCACTTTGCGCACGGCCGAAGCACGGTTACGCATCGCACGCGAGAACGCGCGGCTGCAGAAGCGCAGCTATGAAATCACCGAACGCCTGTTCAAGGGAGGCGAGAGCGACGAGCTCGATCTGCAGCAGGCCAAGACCCAATACCTCGGCACGCTGAGCAGCATTCCCGAACTGGAGGGCCAGATCCTGCATGCACGCAATGCGCTGGCCATCCTGATCGGGCGCCCGCCGGCTCCCATGCACGAACTGCTGGACATGCCCGACAAGGAGGGTGTGGTGCCACTGATCGACCGGGCGGTGCTGCGGGACGTCCCGGCCAGCCTGCTGCTGCGCCGCCCGGACATCCGCGCTGCCGAACTGCAGATGGCTGCGCAGTCGGCGCTGATCGGCGTGGCCAAGGCCGAGCTTTATCCGTCGCTGACGCTGCTCGGCAGCATTGGCTGGTCGGCCAGCTCGTTGCCCGCCACGCCTAACGGGCTGGTGCTGATCGCCGGGCCCAGCCTGCGCTGGAATGTGTTCGACTACGGGCGCATCCGCAACAACGTGCGCATCCAGGATGCGCGCCTGCAGCAGCTGATCGTTTCCTACCAGGACTCCGTGCGCCAGGCCGCGCGCGAGGCCGACGATGCCGCCAGCGGCCTGATCAAGGCGCTGGAACGCGAAGCGATCCTGGCGCAGGCATCGCAGTCCGCGAACCGTTCGCTGGCGCTGGCCACTGCGCTGTTCCGCGAGGGGTACTCGGACTTCCAGCGCGTGCTGGACGCCCAGCGCGCGCTGTTTGCCCAGCAGGACGCTTACCTGGTCAACCGCAGCACGGCAGTCGCGGATCTGATCGCACTGTACAAGGCGCTCGGCGGTGGCTGGGACACGGCGCAGCCGCTCGTCGATACCGCGACACGGCAGCAGATGGAGCAACGTACCGACTGGGGCGGCCTGCTCGACGAGACGGTGAACGCTACAACCGGCAAACGCTCTTCCTTGCAGCGAGGCACACCCAATGAGTGACGACGCGCCACCCGCCCCGGTATCTCCGCCCCCGGCGCCCGCGCCATCGCCAACGCCATCTCCCTCGGCAGATCCGGCCGGAAAGGGCGTAAAGGTGGTGGTGGTGCTGATCGTGCTGAGCCTGGCCTGGTACTTGTTCGCGGACCGTTATACGCCCTACACACAGCAGGCGCGCGTCCAGGCCTTTGTCGTGCCGGTGGCATCGGAGGTTTCGGGCCGCGTGACGCGTGTGCTGGTGCACAACAACCAGGACGTGCAGGCGGGAGCGGTCCTGTTCGAGGTCGATCCGCAGCAATACCGCATCGCGGCCGATCGGGCGCGCGCGGACCTGGAATCCATGCGCCGGCAGATCGGTGCGAGCACGGCCGGGATCGCCTCGGCTCAGGCCGGGCTGCGCGCCGCGCAGGCCAACGAGGTCAAGGCGCGCCAGGACAGTGACCGCCTGGAACGCCTGTATAGCGAGGATCCCGGCACTGTCTCGCTGAGGCGGCTCGAGGTGGCGCGCGCCACGCATACGCAGGCCGTCAGCCAGGTCGACGCAGCCCGCGCCGAGGTGGTACGCGCGCGCGAGCAGCAGGGCGGCAGCGAAGAGGACAACGCCAAGTTACGCAGCTCCGCCGCGGCGCTGGAGAAGGCCGAACTGGATCTCGCCAACTCCCGGGTCCGCGCTCGCATCGCTGGCCTCATCACCGATCTGCGCACGGAAGCGGGCCAGTATGCCGCGGCAGGCAGCCCCGTCATGACGCTGATCGCGATTCATGACATCTGGATCAGTGCGGACATGACCGAAAACAATCTTGGCCGCGTCGAGCCAGGTACCCCAGTGGGAATCGTGCTCGATGCCTTGCCGGGCAGGGTACTTTCCGGCCGGGTGCGCAGCATCGGCTATGGGGTGAGCGTCGGCCAGAGTCCGCCACCGGGCAGCCTGCCGACCGTCCAGAACAGCCGCGACTGGCTGCGTCCGGCCCAGCGGTTTCCGGTGATCGTCGAGATCGACAAGGGGGAACTGACGACGCTGCGGGGTGTCCGCGTAGGCGGGCAAGCCGAGGTGATGGCCTTCCCGACCGATGGCAATCCGCTCAACCCGCTCGGCCGGATATTCCTGCACCTGATGAGCTGGCTGTCCTATGTCTACTGATGGCGGTGCGGCCAGCGCGGCAGGCATCCGCGGGCGGCGAGCGCTGCGGCTGGCCATCGGTACAGCAATCTGCCTGGCGACGAGCTTCGGCCTTGGCTGGGCCATTCCGATGGTGGCACCCGTCATGGGCGCATTCGTGCTGGCTTCGTTCGACCGGCCGTTGCCCGCGAGGGCCGGCGTGGGGCTGGCGTTGGTGGCCATGCTGGCCACCGGCAGCGGCCTGCTGATCGTCCCGTTCCTGCGCCACTACCCGTTCAGCGGCGTGTTGATGACAGGGCTGGGCTTGTTCCTGGCCTTCCGCCATGGCCTGCGTGGTGGCAACAGCCTGGTCGGCACGCTGCTGGCAGTCGGCCTGACCATGATTTCGGTGGCTGGCACCGCGGACATCGGCCTGGCCGTCACCGTCATCGCCGCGCTGGTCAAGGGGCTGCTGCTGGCGGTGGCGGTCCTGGCGCTCTGCTACTGGCTGATTCCGGAACCGGCAAAGAGACCCGCCGCGCCGCGCGGCCCGGCATTTTCGGTGCACGATGCCAATTGGATGGCGCTGCGCTCGGCCCTGGTGGTCATGCCGACCGTCCTGCTGGCCCTGGGCGACCCAGCCGCCTACATGCCGATTCTCATGAAGGCCGTCAGCCTGGGCCGCCAAAGCTGCACGATGGCGCGCGGCGCCGCACTTGAACTGATCGGCTCCACGCTGCTGGGCGGGCTGCTGGCGATCTTGTTCTGGTGGGCCCTGGGCTTGTTCGTGCATCTGTGGATGTTCTTCCTGTGGATGCTCCTGTTCGCGCTGTTGCTGGCGCGCAAGCTGTTTGCAGGGCCACCCGCGCGGCTTTCGCCGGGCTTCTGGCTTAATACGCTGGTGACCCTGATCATCCTGCTGGGTCAGTCCGTCGAGGACAGTGCGGCAGGCAAGGATGTCTACCATGCCTTTGCGGTCCGCATGGGGCTGTTCATCGGGGTGACGCTGTACGCGTGCCTGGTGCTGCGACTGCTCGATCAACGCCGCCGGGACTCGCACGCCGTGCGCCCCACGACCTGACAGGGAAAACCACCGTGCGCATTCATTTGCTTGTCGCCATCCCGGTCATGCTGACCTGCCTGCTACTGCAAAGCCTGGTCGTGGCGCTGTGCCTGCGCCGCTATGCGCGCTTCCGCAATGACTGGCACGGCGGTGAACCGCTCTGGGTGGACGTCGCCATGTTGTCGGCAGTGATGCTGACCACGTTGTGCGGCAACTTCGCGCAAATGGCCATCTGGGCAGGATTGTTCTTGCTGCTCGGCGAATTCACTAGCTTCGGCGTTGCTCTGTACCACTCGGCGGTCAACTTCTCCACGCTTGGCTATGGCGATATTGTCATGTCCGAGAACTGGCGCATGCTGGGTCCGATTGAAGCGGCCCACGGCATCCTGATGTTTGGCGTGTCGACCGCGGTGATGACCGCCGCCGTACTGGACGTGGTGAAAATCAGCGCAGCAAAGTTGTCACGGGACGCTAAAGACGAGACAACGGCTGCCGATAACCACTGACGTACCGAAATCTTTACCCTTGTCCGTGGCGCGCGATATCCACGTGCTTCCATAGATCAAGGGTTTTGTCTACCCCACACCTTAGTGAAACGGGAAGAGTGCGTTGTGAATGTCAATACCGTGACGGGTTTTGCAGCGCGATTCCGCGAGGCCGTAATAGAATTGGATTCCCGTCAATTCACACTCATGGCGGCCAGTCGTGTTTTCGGACCATTAATGCTGTCCTCTTTACCGGCTTTTCATGCGTTAACGCCGACCCCCGGGGATCGGCACGGTGCAGTCGTCAAACAGGCCAGGCCAACAACCACATGACGTCGTTTACGTATGATGCTGTGCACGCAGGCAATGCGCCGGGACCGGTCCGTTCCGGCAGCGTTGCCACAGCGACGACGCTTGCCGGTAACCGGGATGCCTGGGCGCTGCTGGAAGCCTGGGGTGGGTTGGCACTGCATGTCAGCGAGACCGGGAATATTCTCCAGGCCACCAGTGCTTCCGCGGATTTGCTGGCTTTCCCGCGCGAATATCTGCTGGATGCGTCGATCAAGGACATTATTGCCTTCGACGAACGCGAGCGCGCCGCCCATCTGCTGCAGGCCTGTTTTCGCGATGGCGTGTCCAGACAAGCCGATATCCGTTTTGCCAACGCCATAAACGGCACGCGCTGGATCGACCTGCGCATTTGCCGGCATGTCACTGCAGAGGGCAGAGCTTCGCTGCTGCTGTTTGGTGCCGACGTTACCAAATGGGCCCAGAAGCTCCATCAATTGACGGAACAGTCGCTGACCGATCCACTGACCGGTGTAGGAAACCGGGCGCTGATCCGCAACCGGGTGGAAGCGTATTTCACCGGCGATGCCTCGCAGCGCGGCCGCTTTGCCATTGCGCTGATGGATCTTGATGGATTCAAGAAGATCAATGATTCGCTCGGCCATGAGATCGGCGACATCCTGCTCAAGGAGTTGAGCCAGCGCCTGGTGGCAACCGTGCGCTCTCGCGACACCGTTGCGCGCCTTGGCGGCGATGAATTCGTGATCCTGCTTGACGACGTCAGTTCGGAAGAGGCCGCGGTGGGGATGCTCGAGCAGATCATGCGTGTCTGCAGGCAGCCGTTCCATCTGGCCGGCTGCCAGGTCCGTGTGACGACCAGCATCGGGCTGGCGTTTGCGTCGGGCGTGCGCGAGACCGATGCACAGCTGCTGCGGCGGGCCGACCGCGCCATGTACGAGGCCAAGGCCCAGGGCAACAACCGCTATTGCCTGTATTCGTCGGAACTCGACCATCGCCTGAACGAGCAATTCCGCATCGAGCAGGACCTGTTCGAGGCGGTCCTCAACGGCGAACTGTTCCTGCATTACCAGCCGATTTTCAGGGTCGGTCCGGACACGGTCTGCGCGGTCGAGGCGCTGATGCGGTGGGAACATCCGGCCGGATCCATCTCGCCCGAGGTGTTCGTGCCGCTGGCCGAAAGTAACGGCCTGATCAATCATCTCGGCGCCTGGGCCATCCGCTGCGCGTGCGCGCAACTGGCTGCCTGGAAGGCCAACGGTGTCGCACTCGGTTATGTGTCTGTCAACGTGTCGCCGGTGCAGTTCAGGCATCCGGGCTTTATCGACAGCGTACGCACTGCCATCCGCGATACCGGGATCGACCCGCACCGGCTGGTGCTGGAGATCACCGAAGGCGCGCTGATGACCGACCCCAAGGCTGCCGGGGACCTGCTGACCGAACTCGGAGCACTCGGAATCCGTTTCGCAGTCGATGACTTTGGCACGGGCTATTCGAGCTTGTCTTATCTGCGCCGTTTCCCCTTGTCCGCCCTGAAAATCGATCGCAGCTTTGTCGCCGATATGGTCGATTCTCCGCACGCCCGGACCATCGTTTCGGCGGTGCTGTCGCTCGCACGTGAACTCGGGCTCGTGGCGATTGCGGAAGGCGTCGAGACCGAAGCGCAATGCGATCTGCTGGCCGCACAGCGCTGTGAGTTGGCACAAGGCTGGCGCTTTGCCAAGGCAATGGCGCCCAATGATTTCGAGGATGCTGTCCGCACGGGCAGGTTCCGGCTTGACGCCGCGGACGCATTGGCTGGCTGATTGAGACTATGTCAAAGAAACAGTTCCTCGATCAGCTTTGGGCCAGGATGGCCCAGAAAGGCGATTTCCCGACGCTCCAGTATTGCATCGACAACGTCTTCAAGACGCTGAACAGCGACCTGAGCGTTGGTGAAATGGCCAGCACGGTGCTGTCGGACTTCAGCCTTTCCCAGAAAGTCATCCGGCTGGCGAACTCGGCCATGTACCGATCGTTCGGGGGCGAGGTCACTACCGTATCGCGCGCCATCATGGTGCTGGGCGTGGACACGATTACCCACCTCACGCTGGGAGTCCAGGTCCTCGACTTTTTTCAGGGCGTTGCGCCCAACCGGCCTCAAGCGGCGAGGGCGCTCAAGCAGGCCATCATGGCCGGCGAGATCACGCGCGCGCTCAACGATGCGCGCGGCATCCTTGGTGGAGAAGAAGGCGTTGTCTGCACGCTAATGCACCATGTCAGCCGCCTGCTCGTGATCTTCTACTTCCCGGACGAATGGGACCGCATCATGGCGCTAAGCGCCGACGGTGCCATGAGCGAAAACGACGCCTGCCGAGAAGTCATCGATATTTCGCTCGACGATCTGGCGAAAGCCGCAGCGTTTCGCTGGCGTCTGCCGGCACTGATCGCCGACGGCATGCTGGGCCGAGAGCTCCACGAAGAAACCGTACTGGAAACCCATGCCGACTGGCTCGGCGCGGTGGCAAGCCTGTCGTCCGATGCGGCAGCGTCGATCCTGGCCGAGCAGCCCGAGGAAGTCGTCCTGGAACCGCTGCTGACCCACGCGCAAAAGCTGGGACTGGAGCCGTCGCACGTCAACGTGGCGATTCAGCAGGCCGGGACACTGAAGGCGTCGATGGCGCGCTCGGAAGCACCGGATACTGGGGTGGGCAGCCTTCCCGACGACGGGGGCAAGCCCGCCGATACGTTGACGCGGCTGCAGCACGCACTGGCGGAAATCCGGCAGGAAGGCGCGGGAATGACCGTATCGCAGCTTGCCCCGCTGGTGCTCGAATCCGCCATGCGGGCGCTGAACTTCTCGCACTGTTTCCTGATGCTGCTGCACCCGACGAACAAGCGTTTCGGCGCGCGTCTCGGTTTTGGCGAAGGCATGCGGGACAAGCTTGAGAAGTTATCCTTCGAAGAAGGCTTCGTGCCGGACGTCTTCCATTTCGCGATGATTGCGCCCAAGCCCTTGCTCATCGAGGATTTGCGCGACAAGGCCGTGTCGCACCGCGTCCCGCGCTGGTATCGCGATGCCATGCCCGACACGCGCTCGGTGCTGCTCATTCCCGTCAAGGTTCGCAACAGGTGCGTCGCCATGATCTGCGGCGATTGGGGAGCCACGCGCATCGCTGGCGGGCTGACTGATGGCGAACTGATTGCTGCGGGGGACCTAGCTGGCGAAATTGCCACGGCTGTGTTGCGTTCGGCGCCGCAGCGCTAATGGCGCAAGGGCGCAGATCCCCAATACTGGCTCGCTCCGATGGGCGGCGGGAAGCTGCCCGTAGGCCTGCCTCCCATAGGTAATGCCCAGCTTGCCACGCAAAGTGAACACAGCGTGCGAGGCGGCATTGCCGGAACTCATCTGCAGCAAATTTTCAGAATGGCGTCTTAGTTCAGCAGCCCATACCGGCGCGCTTCAAAGGTGGCCTGGGTACGCGTCTTGACGCCCAGCTTCTTGTGGATGTTCTTGACGTGCGATTCGATGGTCAACGTGGACAGCGACAGCGCGGCGGCGATTTCGCGGTTGGTCGCGCCGCGGTCGATGCAGCGCAGAATCTCCAGTTCGCGCGTGCTCAGCGGGCTCCTGGCCTCGGGCCCCGCGCAGCCGGCCGGCGGGCTGCAGGCGGCGTGCGGGTCGGCAGGCACGAGCGACCGCAATACTTGCCTGGCGATGAACGGATCGATCGGCATGCCGCCGCGCAGGGCACTGCGCAGAGAGACCGAGAGTTCAGTGTCGTCGCGCTCCTTGAGCAGGTAGCCGCTTGCTCCGGCGCGCAAGGCACTCATTACGTCGGCTTCGGCGGCTGGATCGGAGATCACCACGATCGGCATGCGCGGATCGCGCGCATGCAGCGCGCCGATCAGGTCGATGCCATTGCCGTGGGCCAGGCTGCTGTCGACCAGGACCATGTCGAACGGGCGCTCGACCAGCTGGGCATGGGCTTCCTCGGGGCAGCAGGTGTAGGTGAGTGCGTCTGCCGTGTAGTCGAGATCCGAGAGGATCGCGCAAAGGCGGGCGCGCATACGCTTTTCGTGTCCGACCAGCAAGAGGTTCCCCGTCAGCGCAGGCTTCTTGTTGGTAATTGTTGGATTCATTTGGAAATGAGGGTTGACGGGCGAGCCACACTTTTGCCGTCCACGCCGCAGGCAGAAAACTGACATAAATGCATCGCTCTCAGAATACCCAAAAATGAGCAATTCGATGCCATCGACTTTCGCGTTTCTGGCAACTTTGCGCGAACTGTAGAAAATACCGGATTACAGGTATTGTCCTGTCCAAGTCGCACAGCGTAAATTTCGCCTGACTTCCGTTGCGCAACCAACAGAAACACAAAGATTTAGGGGTCAAAAGCGCGGAAGTAGGGGTTTTCCCGGGGATGTCGTGTTGTTTCTGACACAACATGTTCCGGGGCAAAAAGAGAGCCTGACGGGGCGAACGAGCTGGCAGCGCCCGCTGCTTGTGCACGCGGTCCCGATAGGAACGGGTAGCTAAAACACAAAGATTGCCAAAGAAGGCTTGCCTTGCGGCTGATGCGGCGTAGGCCGTCTTCGACCTCGGCGTGGGACGATGATTTCGTCTACGCCGGGGGGCTTTGCCATGCGCACGATATTTGTGCGAATTCGATGATTGTTCGGACGCATTCAAGTCCTTCCGGAGAGTTCCATGTCCAATAGCCTGCAGAAGTGGGTCGGGCGCAATCGCCCGCCCCGTGTCCAGATCTCGTACGACGTCGAAGTGGGTGACGCCATCGAGAAGCGTGAATTGCCCATGGTGGTCGGCCTTCTGGCGGACCTGTCGGGCCATCCCGCCGAGCCGCTGCCCAAGCTGAAGGAGCGCCGCTTCGTCGAGATCGACCGCGACAACTTCGACGAGATCATGGGCAAGATCGCGCCGCGCCTGGAGCTGTCGGTTCCCGACACCATGAAGGACGGCCAGTCCAACCTGAAGGTCGAACTGAACTTCGAGAAATTCAGCGACTTCCATCCGGAAAGCCTGGTGGGTCAGATTCCGCGCCTGGCCAAGCTGCTCGAGGCGCGCCAGCAACTGCGCGACCTGCTGGGCAAGCTCGACGGCAACGACGAGCTCGACTCGCTGCTCGAGCGCATCGTGCGCGATGCCGATGAGCTGAAGAAGGTGCGCAGCGAAGCCGACGCCGGCCAGCCGGCCGCAGCGGACGAGCAAGCCGCAGAAACGCCGGCCGACGCCAGCTAAGTCCGAAGCATAGGAAGCAACGAATTCCCTGAGGGTGATCCAGATGGCAAGCAATCCTATCGCCGAAGCGGCGACCGAATCGAAGGCGGCCGCCGCCGCCGCAACCGAACTGACCCTGCTCGAGCGCATCGTGCAGGAAGGCAACATGGCCGTGGAGCCGTCGCAGAGCGTCTACGCGAAGAAGCTGATCGGCCAGCTGGCCTCGCAGATTCTCGACGAAGGCATGCGCACCAGCCCCGACAAGAGCCTGGTGGCAACCATCAACGAGCGCGTGGCCGAGATCGACCAGTTGATCTCCGACCAGCTCAACGCGATCATGCACGACGCGGACTTCCAGGCGCTGGAAGCGTCGTGGACCGGCCTGCATGACATGGTGTACGGCACCGAGACCGGCCAGAACCTGAAGCTGCGCCTGCTCAACGTCAGCAAGCGTGACCTGCTGAAGGACCTGGAGTCGGCGGTCGACCACGACATGAGCGTGCTGTTCAAGAAGGTCTACGAAGAGGAGTACGGCACCTTCGGCGGCTATCCCTACACCGTGCTGATCGGCGACTACAGCTTTGGCCGCCATCCGCAGGACCTGGCGCTGCTGGAGCGCGTGTCGAAGGTGGCCGCAGCCGCCCACGCGCCGTTCATTGCCTCGGCCGCGCCGAGCCTGTTCGACCTCAAGACGTTCACCGACCTGGGTGTGGCGCGCGACCTTTCGAAGATCTTCGAGAGCGCCGAGCTGGCAGCCTGGCGCTCCTTCCGCGAGTCGGAGGATTCGCGCTATGTGTCACTGGTGCTGCCGTCCTACGCGGCACGCCTGCCGTACGGCGCCAAGACTAACCCCGTCGAGAACTTCAACTTCGAGGAAGATGTCGACGGCACCGATCACGGCAAGTACCTGTGGGCCAACTCGGCCTACCAGCTCGGTCTGCGCATCACCGGCGCCTTCTCGCGCTACGGCTGGGCTACCGCGATCCGCGGCGTGGAAGGCGGCGGCAAGGTGGACGGCATGGTTGCCCACGCCTACAAGACCGACGAAGGCGACGTGGTGCTCAAGTGCCCGACCGAGGTGACCATCACCGACCGTCGCGAGAAGGAGCTGAACGACCTCGGCTTCATCGCCATCGTCAACGCCAAGGGCTCCAACAGCGCCACCTTCTTCGGCAGCCAGACCGCCAACAAGCCCAAGATCTACAACAAGGACTCGGCCAACGCCAACGCGCAGCTGTCGGCTCGCCTGCCTTACGTGCTGGCGGCATCGCGCTTCGCGCATTACCTGAAGGTGATCATGCGCGACAAGGTGGGTAGCTTCCAGAACCGCACCGACGTGGAGAACTTCCTCAACAACTGGATCGCGGATTACGTGCTGATCAACCCGTCGGCATCGCAGGAAGCCAAGGCGCGGTTCCCGCTCAGCGAGGCACGCGTGGATGTGACGGAAGTGCCGGGCAAGCCGGGCGCCTATCGTGCGACCTGCTTCCTGAAGCCGCACTTCCAGATGGAAGAGCTGACCGCATCGATGCGCCTGGTGGCCGAATTGCCGGCCGCAGCCGCCTGATCGACACCGCCGCGCGGTGCAAGGCGGCCGGACGATTCCGCCCCCTTGCACCGCAGCCAGCCTGCTGACATTACCCGAGTTTCTCCGGAGCCAAACAAGCCATGGACACCATCATCCTCGAGATCACTGATATCAAGGGCAACACCAAGATCACCGGCCATGAAGACAAGATCCAGATCATGTCTTTCAGCAATGGTGTATCGATGCACATGAACCGGGATGTCTCGAATTCCGAGCGCACCATGGGTCGCCCGGACTTCCAGAACATCACCCTCAGCAAGATGACCGACCAGGCCACCCCGGGCCTGTACGGCGCCTGCGCCGGCGGCAAGGACCTTGGCGTGGTCAAGCTGCTGATGGGTCGCAACGAGGGCGACACGTTCATGCCGCTGATGACCTACACGCTGAAGAACACCATGGTCAGCAACATCAGCACCGGCGGTGGCGGCAGCGAAGCGATGGACACGTTCTGTCTGGATTTCACCGAGATCAAGGTCGAATACACCAAGCAGGGTTCGGACTCGAAGAAGCAGGGCACGGCCGCTTTCGGCTGGGACCTGGCTACCAACAAGGCCGTTTCCTGAGCGGCAGGCCTGCCTGGCGGACCTGAGCCCGAGGCGATTCCATGGCGACGATCATCAGCGGCGCACCCGTGCCCCTGTTCGAACGGCTGGCGTTCGGCGGCACCGAGCCGTCGGCGCACCTGCTCGACGGGGCGCAGTTGCGCCAATCGGTGGCGCGCGAACTGGGACGCCTGCTCAATACGCGCTCGCGCCTGTGCGCCGAGGCTTTCCTCGCCAGCGAGGGCACGGTGCTTGATTACGGCGTGCCCGACTGCTCTTCGCGTTCCCTGCAGTCCGGCCCGGACCGCGCGCTGATTGCCGCGCTGGTGCGGCATGCCGTGACTTTGTTCGAGCCGCGGCTGCGCAACGTGAACGTGCAATTCAGTACCTCTTTGAACACCGCATTGGCGCAGCCGGTCCTGCTGATCGACGGTGAGCTTTGTCTTGGCCAGGCGCCCGAGCGGGTTTCGTTCGAACTGGCCGCAGGCGACGAGACGGCCCAGCTGCGCGGGGCCGATCATGGCTGAGCTGGGCGAAGGCGACATCCTGCACTACTACAAGCGGGAGCTGTCCTATCTGCGTACGCAGGGCGCGGCTTTCGCCGAACGCTATCCCATGGTGGCGTCGCGCCTGGCGCTGCACGGCACCGAATCGCTTGACCCGCATACCGAACGCCTGATCGAGGCGACGGCCTTCCTGGCCGCACGTGTGCACCGCGATCTCGACCAGTCCTTTCCGCAGGTCGCTTCGTCGCTGCTGGAGAATGTCTGCCCGGCGCTGGTGCAACCGCTGCCCTCGATGACCGTGGTGCAGTTCGCGCTCGACCCGAGCCAGGGCAAGGTCACCGCAGGCTACCGGGTACCTCGCCATACCGGACTGCAGGCCCGTACCGAGGACGATCAGACCTGCCGCTTCCGCACCAGCTGGGAAACGACGCTGTGGCCGCTGACGGTCGAGCAGGCCCAGTTCGACCAGGACCATACCCTGCGCCTGACGCTTGCCTGTGCCGACGGTGTCGACTTCTCGGAGCTGGAACTCACCACGCTGCGCCTGCACCTGCACGGCGACTGGATGGTGACGATGCCGCTTTACGAACTGCTGTTGAGCGGGGTGGCCGGCGTGCGCATCGAGCCGAGCGACGGCGAGGCCTCGCTGCTGCCGGCTTCGGCCTGGCGCGAGGTCGGCTACGATGCCGACGAGGCCGTGCTGCCGCAGCCGCCCAATGCGCAACCGGCTTATGGGTTGATGCAGGAGTACTTCGCCTTTCCGCGCAAGTTCCACTTCTTCGATCTGGCGTTGCCCGCGGGCCGGCTTGGGCGCGGCACGCGCTGCGATATCGTGCTGCGTCTGGCGCGAGTGTCGCGCGGCATGGCGCGCATTGGCGCCGGCAATTTCCGCCTGGGCTGCGTGCCGGCCATCAACTTGTTCTCGCAGACCAGTGAGCCGATCGTGCTCGACCAGCGTCACTACGAGTACCGGCTGGTGGCGGACCAGCGGCGCGAGGCCGCCACCGAGATCCATTCGGTCAGCTCGGTGGTGCTGTCCGATCCGGCCAGCGATCGAACCCAGGCTGTGCCACCAGTTGCCGCGGCCAGCGGCGACGCGGGTGCCGACGGCGTGTACTGGTGGACCCGCCGCGAGCCGACCCTTCGGCCCGGCCTGTCCGGCACCGACACCTACCTGACCTTTGTCGATGCGGGCAAGACAAGCAGCCAGCCGGCAGCGCCAGTCGCCTATGCCAACGTGCTTTGCACCAACCGGCGCCTGGCCGAGCAGGTCCCGGTGGGCGCGCGCATGCTGGTGGAAAACGTTTCGCAGAACGCGCGCGTGCGTTTGCTGTACGAGCCGACGGTTCAGCGCAATCCGCCGCTGGGCGGCGAATCGCTGTGGCGGCTTGTGTCGTTGCTGACGCTGCATCACGGCACGCTGGCAAGCGGTGCCACCGGTCGCCACGAGGTGCAGCAGATGCTGCGCCTGTTCGCCGCCGACGGCAGCCGCGAATTGGAACAGATCCGTGGCATACGCAGCGTGCAATCGCGCGGTGTCACCGCACATATCGGCGGGGATGCCTGGCGCGGCTTCTGCCGTGGCACCGAGATCGCCATCGAGTTCGATGCCGACGCCTTTGCCGGGGGATCGCCGCTGTTGATGGGCGCCGTGCTGGCGCGCTTCTTTGCGTTGTACACCTCGGTCAATTCCTTTGTGCGGCTGGTGGTGCGCCGCGGAGACGAGATATGGAAGCAATGGGAGCCGATGACCGGCTGCCAGACGCTGCTGTGATCGACCGTCTCGCCGCCAACCCCGCCGCGTTCAACCTGTTCCAGGCCATCGGCCTGCTGGAACGGGCCACGCCCGGTGCGCATCCGCTCGGCCACGGCGACGGCAGCGGCGAGGCCGTACGCCTGCGCGGGCTGGTTTCGCTGGCCTTCCAGCCGCGCGATGTGGCATCGGTGGTTGCCGGTGCGCCGCAAGATGCCGACCATGCCGACAACGAGCCGCCCCGTGAGGCCGGCCAGCCGCCCTACACGCTGACCACGCCGGCCCTGTCGCTGGCGGGGGCAAATGGGCCGCTGCCGCTGCCATACACCGAGCTACTGCTGGAGCGGCGCGCGGCGCGCGACCATGCCATGGCGGAGTTGCTCGACATCTTCAATCACCGCTTCCTGTCCTTCCTCTATCGCGGTCGTGTCAAGCACGCGCCGGGGCTGGGCGCGCAGGCACCTGCCACCACGACGCTGGCCGGCTGCCTCGACGCGCTCAGCAACCTGGGCCTGCGTGCCGGCCCGCGCGGTCCGGGCGGCGCTGCGCCCTGGCTGCGCCACGCCGGCCTGCTGGGCGCCGCGCCGCGCTCGATGGAAGGGCTGCTGGCCTTGCTGGGCGACCGGCTCGGGCTGCGGGTGCGCGGCCGCCAGTTCGTCGGCGGCTGGCTGGCGGTGGAGCGCACCGACTCGGTCCGCCTGGGCGCGCGTGGCGCACCGGGGACGCAGCTCGGCGGAGGCGCGGTGCTGGGACGGCGGTGCTGGGACCAGTCCGCCGGCATCGGCCTGGACCTGCAGGTGCCGGACGCGCGCCGGCTGGAGGGGCTGCTGCCCGGTGGCCCCGATCACGGCCTGGTGGCATGGCTGGTGCGCAGCCATGCGTCGCAACCCTTCGACGTGCAGCTCGCGCTGCAGGTTGCCGAGCGGCCGGCCACGCGCCTGGGCGGCGGCGCCCGGTTGGGCTGGACTGCGTGGCTGGCCGGTGGTGCTGCTGCACGTCCCGCACCGGTGCGGCTGTCGCTGCGTGTCGGTGCCGACACGCTTTCATGATCCGAGACAAGCATGGACATCGATATCCGCACACTGCTGAGCCGGCTTAATCCGGAATGCCGCCAGGCCATGGAGGCCGCGGCGCAACTCTGCGTGCGCCACACCCACTACAACGTCGATGTCGAGCACCTGTTGGTGCAGCTGCTGGAGGTCGAGGCGCGCGACCTGCACGTCATCCTCGAGCACTTCGGCATTGCGCGCGAGACGCTGCTGGCGCAGCTGCACAAGGCCATCGACGGCTTCAAGCGCGGCAATGGCCGCACCCCGGCGCTGTCGCCCAACTTCTCGCCGCTGTTCCAGGAGGCCTGGCTGCTCAGCTCGATGCTGCTGGGCGAGCAACAGGTGCGCGCCGGCACGCTGATGCTGGCGCTGCTTGAAGTGGAAAGCCTGCGCGGCCTGCTTCTGGAGTCGGCGCCGTCGCTGCTGAAGATTCCACGCACGGCATTGCGCGAGGCGCTGCCCGTGCTGCTGGGCGCTGGCGCTGGCGGCGGCGCGCCGGCCGATGTAGCCGGGCGCGCCATGCCGGCAATGCCGCAGGCCAGCGCCGGCGGCGCACAGAAATCCGCGCTGAACCAATACACGATCGACCTGACGGCGCTGGCGCGCGAAGGCGCGATCGATCCGGTGCGCGGGCGCGACGGCGAGATCCGCCAGCTTGTGGACGTACTGCTGCGCCGTCGCCAGAACAACCCCATCCTGACCGGCGAGGCCGGCGTCGGCAAGACCGCCGTAGTGGAAGGCTTTGCCCAGCGCATCGTGGCCGGCGACGTGCCGCCGGCACTGCGCAATGTCTCGGTGCGCTCGCTCGATCTGGCCTTGCTGCAGGCCGGCGCTGGCGTCAAGGGCGAGTTCGAGAACCGGCTCAAGTCGGTAATTGCCGAGGTCGCGGCCTCGCCGGTACCGGTGATCCTGTTCATCGACGAGGCCCACCAGCTGATCGGCGCGGGTGGCAGCGAAGGGCAGGGCGATGCCGCCAACCTGCTCAAGCCGGCGCTGGCACGCGGCGAGCTGCGCACCATCGCCGCGACCACTTGGGCCGAGTACAAGAAGTACATCGAGCGCGATCCAGCACTGGCGCGCCGCTTCCAGATCGTCAAGGTGGAGGAGCCCAGCGAGCCGGTGGCCGTGGAGATGCTGCGCGGCATGGTGAAGAAGCTCGAAGCGCACCATGGCGTGGAGATCCTCGACGATGCCGTGCGCGATGCGGTCAAGCTGTCGCACCGCTATGTGTCGGGACGCCAGTTGCCGGACAAGGCGATCAGCGTGCTCGATACCGCTTGCGCGCGCGTGGCGATCGCGCAGAACGGCGTGCCGGCAGAGATCGAATCGCTCGGGCGCAGCATCGAAAACACCGAGAACCAGTTGCGCATTCTTCGGCATGAGGCGGCCACCGGTGCCAGCCGTGCCGACGAGATTGCCACTGCCACGCGCCAGCTCGAGGAGGCACGCAGCCAGCATGCGCGCCTGTCCGACAAGCTGGTGATGGAAAAGCGCGTAGTCGACGAGATCCTGGCATGGCGGCGCAGGATTGCCGCGTGCCTGGCCGGCCAGGCGGGTGGCGAAGCGGGCGTGGATGCACAGGACAGCGAAGACAGCGACGACAGCGCGGAATCGCTGAGCGCCAACCTGCTGCGGCTTGAAAAGGGCCTGGAGGCCGTGCAGTGCGACGAGCCAATGGTGCCGGTGTGCGTCAATTCGGCAGCGGTGGCCGAGGTCATCTCGAGCTGGACTGGCATCCCGGTGGGCCGCATGCTGGCCGACGAGCTTCACACCGTGCTTCACCTGCACGACAAGCTGGCCGAGCGGGTGGTCGGCCAGGACGAGGCGCTCGATGCGATCGCGCGGCGCATCCGAACCTTCCGCGCGGATCTCGACGACCCCGGCAAGCCGGTGGGCGTGTTCCTGCTGGTCGGTCCGAGCGGCGTTGGCAAGACCGAGACCGCCTGCGCGCTGGCGGACTTGTTGTACGGTGGCGAGCGCAACATGATCACCGTCAACATGTCGGAATTCCAGGAGGCGCACAGCGTGTCGGGGCTCAAGGGCGCGCCCCCGGGCTATGTCGGCTACGGGCGCGGGGGCGTGCTGACCGAAGCGGTGCGGCGGCGCCCCTATAGCGTGGTGCTGCTCGACGAAATGGAGAAGGCGCACCCCGACGTGCTGGAGCTGTTCTTCCAGGTATTCGACAAGGGCATGATGGAAGACGGCGAAGGGGTACCGATCGACTTCCGCAACACGGTCATCCTGCTGACCTCGAACGCGGCCCAGGACGTCATCACCGAGGCCTCGCAAGGCGGCCGGCGCCCGCCACCGGAAGAACTTGTAGAACGCCTGCGTCCGGCCCTGCTGCAGCGCTTCAGCCCGGCCTTCCTGGCGCGCATGGTGCTGGTGCCGTACTACCACCTTGGCGATGCGCAGATCACCGCCATCGTCGACCTCAAGCTTGGCCGGATGGCGCAGCGCTTCGAGCGCAACCACAACGCCCGCCTGACCTGGGACGACGCGCTGGCGCGCACCATCGTGCAGCGCTGCAGCGAAGTCGACAGCGGCGCGCGCAACGTCGACCATATCCTGACCCAGTCGGTGCTGCCGGAGCTCGCGCATCAGGTGCTGGAGCGCATGTCGATCGCCGAGCCGTTCGGCGGTGTGCATCTCTCGCTTGACGCGCAGGGCGGCCTAGCCTTCCGTTTCCTGCCGCCTGCGGAGGCCTGAGGCAATGATTCCGGCCACCGCCACCCAGTCCGACAGCTTCGCCACGGTCACCACGCCGTTTGGCGACGATGTGCTGCTGCTCGACGGATTTGCCGGGCGCGAGGCGCTTTCCGAGCTGTTTTCCTTCCAGCTGCGCATGCGCTCGGCGGACAAGGCGCTCGATGCCAGCCGCATCGTTGGCCAGAAGGTCACGGTCAGGGTGCAGCGGCCGGGCGGCTTCCTGCGTTGTTTCAACGGCATCGTGACGCGCTTCGCCCATACCGGCGCCGACCCCAGCCACGCGTTCTACAGCGCCGAGCTGGCGCCGCGCCTGTGGCTGCTGACGCTGGCGCGCGACCGCAGGATCTTCCAGAACCAGAGCGCGCTCGACATCATCCGCACCGTGCTGGGCGAGTTCGAGGTGGCATTCGACGCGCGCGTCACCGCTTCGCGCTACCCGGTGCGCGAGTACTGCGTGCAGTACGACGAAAGCCCCCTGCAGTTCATCTCGCGGCTGATGGAGGAAGAGGGCATCTTCTACTACTTCACCTTTTCCGACGGCGCGCACACCATGGTGCTGGGTGACAGTCCCTCGGCCCACGCCGCGCTGGCCCACGAGGCCGAGCTGTGGGGCGGCCAGCCGGGCGAGCAGGCGGCGGGCCTGCCGATGCTGGCGGCCTTCCGCATGGAACAGGGACTCGGTCCGGCCAACCACGTGCTGGTCGACTATGACTATGTGCAGGCGCAGACCAGCGAGGGCAGTGCGCAGCCGGACTCGAGCGCGCCCGGCGCGCGCCAGTACATTTTCCCGGGGCGCCACAAGGATGCCTCGGATGCCGCGCGCAAGGCGGCGGTGCGAGTGGCCGCACAGCAGGTCGAGGCTCGCTCCGGCAGCGGCGAGAGCAACTGTCACGGCCTTGCCGCAGGCAGTACCTTCACCCTCAACGGCCACGTCAATGCGGCACTGAACGCCGAGTACGTGGTGCGCGCGGTCGAGCACTCGGTGGCCGGCAGCCACTATGCCAACAGCTTCACGGTGTTTCCGCTGGCGGTGCCATTCCGCGCGCCGCTGGTAACGCCGCGTCCGCTGGTGGCCGGCACCCATACCGCAACCGTGGTCGGCTCCCAGGGCGAGGAAATCTGGACGGACCAGCACGGCCGCATCAAGCTCAAGTTCCACTGGGACCAGGCGCCCGGCGCCGACCAGGACAGCTCGTGCTGGGTCCGGGTGGCGCAGGGCATGGCTGGCCAGGGCTGGGGCCATCTGTTCCTGCCACGCGTGGGGCAGGAGGTGGTAGTCAGCTATGTCGACGGCGATCCCGACCGGCCGCTGGTGACCGGTAGCGTCTACAACGGCCAGGTGACGCCG
Organism: Cupriavidus pinatubonensis; assembly: GCF_019602855.1. GTDB lineage: Bacteria > Pseudomonadota > Gammaproteobacteria > Burkholderiales > Burkholderiaceae > Cupriavidus > Cupriavidus pinatubonensis. The sequence goes on along the minus strand of NZ_CP080767.1, from coordinate 1,899,568 downwards.
CCGGTGACGCTTCCCTCGATGCAGACCCAGAGCGTGATCCGCTCGCGCACTTCCAAGAACGGCAGCGCCGGCAACGAGCTGCGCATGGAGGACAAGGCCGGCGCCGAAGAGCTCTACCTGCACGCGCAGCGCGACATGAACGTGGCGGTGGAAAACAAGCTGTCCACCACCGTGGTCGGCGCTGGCGAGTCGCATGTTGTCCAGAAGGGTGACCGGCTGGTCGAGGTGCAGTCGGGCAACGAAACTCACAAGGTGAGCGGCACCCGTAGCCTCGAGGTGACCGGTGACGAGACCCGCACCAACGGCGCCGCCTTCACCCAGGAGGTCAGCGGGGCCTACAAGCTCAAGGTGTCTGGCGATCTGGTCATCGACGTGACGGGCGCCATCACCATCAAGTCGGCAGGCTCGGTGGCGATTGAGGCTGGCACTTCGCTGAGCAACAAGGCGGGCACCACGCTGGCAAACAAGGCAGGCACTACGCTGAGTGGCGAGGGCCTGACCGTGCAGCAGAAGGCGTCGGCCTCGCACACGGTGGAAAGCGGCGGCATGCTGGAGCTCAAGGGCGCCATGGTGAAACTGAACTGAAGCCGCCGATGCACGCCACCGCCCCCCTGGACATTGCCGCCAACGCGAGCACCGCCCCCGCCGACACGCAAGTCGTCGAGGAGCGCGATGCCGCGGGCCAGCTGCTGTCGCGCTGTAGCGTGGCCGACGGGCTGCCGCACGGCCGCATGGAGCGCTTCGCCCCGGACGGTACGCGGCTGCTGGAAGCCAACTATGTAGCGGGCAAGCTGTCGGGCTGGCTGCGCAACTATGACGCGGCCGGCGAGCCGGTGCTGGCTTCGCACTATGCCGGCGGCCTGCTCCACGGTCCCAGCGAAAGCTACCAGCAAGGCCGTCTGGCCTGCCGCGAGCACTACGTGAACGGCGTGCTCGAAGGCGAGCGCAGCTGCTATGGGCCTGCGGGCGAACTCGTGGCGCAGGCAGTGTTTCGCCGGGGCCTGCTCGAGGGCGAAGCGATCTGGCTGCACGAAGGCGTGGTGGTGCGGCGCAGCCGCTTCCGTGCCGGCAAGCTGGAGGGCGAGACCCGCAGCTATGCGGCGGACGGGACCCTGACGCTGTCCGAGCCCTTTCGCGCCGACCTGCTGCATGGCACCGCACGCCGCTTCGACGAGGCCGGCCGTGTCAGCTGGCAGCGCGACTACACCGATGGCAAGCCGCGCGGCCAATGGCGCGCTGCGGCCGCGACCGACAATGGCGCCGCCGCGCCGAGTTTTTCCCAACGCCTCGAGCGCTGGGTCAGGGGCTGAAACCATGGGCATCCAGGTCAATACCGGCACCACCATGCAGTGCAGCTTTGGCGCAGCGCCGTCGGCGTTGTGCGTGCTGCCGGTCAATCGCGTTATGGCCGGCGCGCCGGCGGCCAACGTGATGGACAACAAGCCGATCGTCAATATTCCGCCATTCGGCAGCTGCAACTCGATGGCCAATCCGGTGGTGGCCGCAGCCACTGCTGCAGCGTTGGGCGCGCTCACGCCGATGCCCTGCGTGCCGGTGACCACCGCGCCGTGGATGCCGGGCTCGCCTACCGTGCTGATCGGCGGCATGCCTGCGCTGCAGAACTCATCCAAGCTGATGTGTGCCTGGGGAGGGGTGATCCAGATTGTGGCGCCGGGCCAGACCACCGTGATGACTGCCTGATACCAATATGACCTACGTCTTTTCCATGACTTCGCGGATGGTAGCCATCGCCGTGAGCTGCGCGGTGGTGCTGTGCGCGCTGTTGTTCCTGATGGGTATGGAGATCGGCGCCCGCCTGGCGCATCCAGCCCCGGCCGCCGCCCCCATGCAGATGCCGGCGCAACAACCGGTGCCGGAGTCAGACCAGATGCCCGCGCAGGCACAGACCAGCGCGCCCGGCGCTGTCGCCGAGGTGGCGACGGTTGCCAGCCCCCCCAAGATTCAATGAAACCGAGCGGATTTCGCCCCATGTCATTTGCTGACTTTCCCGTTGCGCCGACGCTGTCACGCGCATTCTCTTCGCGCCTGAGCCAAGCCGCCGCGAGGCTGCGCTCACCGCTGGCCTGCTTGCTGGCCGCAGTGGTGGTCTGCCTGCCGGTAGCGGCGGCGGCCGCGGGCACGCCGGCCGCCGCCCGCCCGGTGCCGGCAAGCACGTCGGCTAATGCGTCGGCCAATGCGTCGGCCAGCACGTCGACTACCGCCGCATCACCGGTGGTGACCTCCACCGGCCTGGTGCAGATGCCTGACGGCCGCTTGCTGGCGCCGGAGTTCGCCCGTATCTACGAGCGCGGCGAACTGGTGGTGGCGGTGCTCAAGGTCGACCAACCTCCGTTCTTCCAGGAGCGCGACGGCCAGTTGCTTGGGCTCGATATCGACCTGGCCCGTGAACTGGCGCAGAAGCTGAATGTCCGGCTGCGCTTTAACCGCGATGCCACCACGTTCGACGGTGTGGTCAGCCTGCTGGCGCAGGGCAAGGCCGATATGGCCGTCAGCAAGCTGTCGCGTACGCTGCCACGCACCCAGATCATCAGCTTCAGCACGCCTTACCTGCGCCTGAACCGCGCGCTGCTGCTCAACCGCGTCAAGTTCGCCCAGATGGCGCGCGGACGGCCGGTGCCCGACGTCATCCGCGCCTATGACAGCTCGATCGGCGTGGTCGGCAATTCGTCCTATTCCGAATACGTGACAAGCAACTTCCCCAAGGCCTTTGTCACCCGTTACCCGACCTGGGACAGCGCGCTCAAGGCGCTCGACGCCGGCCAAGTCACCGCGGTCTACCGCGACGAATTCGAGGTCAAGCGCGTGCTTAAGGCCGACCCCACCGCGGCGCTGCGCCTGCGCGTGGTGACGCTGCACGATCTCGAGGACACGCTCGGCATTGCCGTTAACGTGTCTGCGCCGGCGCTGCTGGCCTTTGTCAACCAGTTCCTGGCGGAGCGGCCCAAGCACCTCGAAGTGGCTGATGTGCTCGAAGCCGCCGCGCAATAAACACCAGGAGAGAAACCAAGATGAACACGACCAAGCTATATGCCTTTGCCCTCAACCCGTGGGTCGTGATCGGGAGCCTGACGCTGGGCGGCGCCATGGGCCTCCTGTGGCCCGCGATGGCGCAGGCGCTCGGCGTGGTAGGTGATCTGTACGTCGATCTGCTCAAAATGACCACGCTGCCCTTCATGGTGTCGGCGGTGATCTTCAGCCTGCAGCGCCTGTTTCGCGACGGCGGCGCCTCGCGCCTGCTGATCCGGGTGGTGACGGTGTTCGTCGGCGCCTCGGTGCTGGTGGCGCTGGTGGCCGCGGTGGTGCTGATGCTGCTGAGCCCGGGCACCAACCTGTCCGCCGCCACCATGCAGACGTTTGGCGCCATGGTCGGCCATGACAGCAATTCCAGCGATACCGTCATGAACCTGTACGGTGCCGACATTCCGGAGAAGTCGCTGCGGTTTTCCGATGTGCTGACCAGCCTGATTCCGACCAATATCTTTGCCGCGCTGGCCAACGGCGACGCGCTCAAGGCGCTCGTGTTCGCGCTGCTGTTCGGGCTGGCGGTGGGACGCGTGCCGGAACGCATCTCGATTGGCCTGAGCCTGTCGCTGGAGACGATCTATCACGCCTGCCAGAAGCTGATGCACTGGCTCAGCTACCCGCTGCCGGTGATCCTGTTCTGCATGAGCGCGGCCCAGCTCGGCAAGTCCGGCTTCGAGCCGCTGCAGGCCATGCTGCAGTTCGTCATTGCCTTCTTCGTGGCGTCGGTGCTGCTGCTGGCGCTGGCGGTGGCCATCATCTGGAAGCGTTCCAGCCAGAGCCTGAGTGACACCCTTAACGCACTGCGCGCGCCGTTCGCCCTGGCCTTGGCCACGCGCAACAGCGCTGCGTGTATGCCCAGCATGATCGAAAGCCTGGTCGACAGGTTGGGCTTTGCGCGCGCGCGCGTGGAGCTGCTGGTGCCGCTGGCGGTGTCGCTGCTGCGGGTGGGGCCGATGGTGTACTACGTGTGCGCCACGCTGTTCATCGCACAGCTCTACGGGCGTGCGCTCGGCCCGGTCGAGATCGCCACGGTGGTGATGGCCTCGGTGCTGGCGGGCTTTGCCTCGGCTGGCATGACCGGCCTGGTCACGGTGTCACTGGTCGGCATGACCTGCGCCTACCTCGGCCTGCCGTTCGAGGCGGCCTTCATTCTGTTCCTGGCGGTCGATCCCGTCTGCGACATGCTGCGCACGCTGATCCTGGTGATCGGTAATGCGGCCGCGGTCTCGGTGATCTGCCCGCGTCCTCTCAAGATCTGACTCTGACAGCACGAGGCGCGTCATGGCGATGATTGGCATTCTGGGCGGCATGGGGCCGCTGGCGACGGTGGACTTCATGGACCGCGTGGTTCGGCTGACCGATGCCTCCTGCGACCAGGAGCATCTGCCCATGGTGGTGGCGCACCTGCCGCACACGCCGGATCGCTCGCGATCGATCCTGGCTGGCGACGAGTTGCCGCTGCCGCATCTGCTGGCGGGAATCGACCTGCTCAACCGCAACCAGGTCGGGCTGGTGGTGATTCCGTGCAATTCCTCCCATCACTGGTACCGCCAGTTGCGCGAGCGCAGCAGCGCGCCGATCCTGCATATCGCCAGTACCTGCGTGGCGGCGCTGCCGCACGGCACCCGCCGCGTGGCAGTGCTGGCCACGCGCGGCGCACTGGCTTCTCGCATTTACCAGGACGCGCTGGCCGAGCGCGACATTCAGCCGGTGGTGCCGGACGAAGCCGAGCAGGTCCAGGTCGACACCTGCATCCGCTCGGTCAAGGCCGGCGCGCTCGAGGCCGCGGGCGAAGCCCTGCAGGCTGTGCTGGCGTCCCTTGCCGCACGCAATATTGGCGTGGCCATCATGGGTTGCACGGAAATCCCGGTGGCGCTGCGCCAGCTCCGCTCTGCGCCGCTGACGATGATCGACAGCACCCTCGAACTGGCGCGCGCCACCGTGGCCTTCGCCATGGAGCGCGGCTGGAACAAGGCCCAATGAAAGCCCTGCGCTGGCTCTCCAACTCCTTTCCGGGCCTGCTGCTGTGCCTGGTGGCCGGCGCTGGCGCGGGCATGGTGATGGCGCCGCTCGGCACGCTGGCATGGCTGTTCGGACAGCTTTACCTGTCGGTGGTCAACATGGCGTCGGTGCCGCTGCTGGTGGTGGCCACCTTCTTCGGCCTGCGCCAGGTGCTGACGCTGCCACGGCCGGGCCTGCGCACCGGCACCTTGCTCGGCGTCGGCGTGGCGCTGCTCGCACTGTGCGCGGTGGCGGGCACGCTGGCCGGCGTGCTGATGGCGCCCGGTGCCGGCCTGACACACAGCGCGGGCGGCGAGCTGGGCCAGCTGATCATGAAGCAGGTGGCCGATGGTGGCGAGGTCCGCATGGACCTGGCCGGGCGGGGCGCGGACGACAGCGCGGCAGGGAGTTCGGGAGTGCCGGCGGCGGAGCTGGAAGACATCGTCCCCGACAACTTCTATCGCGCGCTGGCGCAGGGCCACACGCTCGGCATCCTGACCGGCACCATCCTGTTCGGCCTGGCGTTCGCGGCCCTGTCGCGCGAGCAGACCAGCATGCTCAGCAACGTCTTCGAGGGCATCTACCGCACGTTCGAAAGCATCATTGCCCACGCCAACCTGTTGCTGCCGGTACTGGCGTTCGGGCTGGCTGCACACCTGACCATGCATAGCGATTCGGCCACGGTACAGGCCATGGCCGGGGTGCTGTGCAGCTTTACGGTGCTGTGCCTGCTGTTGAGCGTGGCTGCGGCGCTGGCTATCGCGCGCTGCGCGCGGCTGCCGCTGGTGCAGGTAATGACCGAACTGAAGGGGCCGATGATGGTCGGCCTGGCGTCGGGCAGCGCGACGGCGCCGATCCCGCATGCGATCGAGGTAATGAGCACGCGCCTGGGCTTTCCGCGTGGGCTGGTGGAACTGACGGTGCCGTTCGGGTCGGTCTTCCTGCGCGCCGGCTCGGCGCTGTATTTCGGGCTGGTGGCGGTGTTCGTGGCCAACCTGTACGGGCACCCGATCGGTGCCGGCGAGCTGGTCTGGATTGCCGGCGCCGCCACCGTTGCTGCCTGCCTGTCGGCCGGGCAGAACGGCGTTGGCACGGTGGCTTACGCCGGTGTGGTGATGTCCGCGCTGCAGTTGCCGGTAGAAGCCGCCGGCGTGCTGCTGCTGGCGGTGGACCCGATCTGCGACGGTCCGCGCAACGCGCTCAGCCTGATCTGCACCTGCGCAGTCGTGGCGCTGGTGTCGGTGGGCCTGCCCAGCGAACGCCCGGCGCCGCAGCCGGTACAGATGGAGCAGCGCGGCGGCGTGGTGCTGCGGCTGGTATTTACACGCGTGCAAATGATGCTGCTCGGCGCCTGCGGGCTGGCCGCGGCGGCACTGATCGTGCTGATGGGAATCGGGGTGGGCGCCAAATGATGGCCGTCTGCCGACAGTCTGGAGACATGCAATGAAGGTAGTGTCGATCTGGCGTGGCATTGCGCGTGGGGCCGGCGGGCTGCTCCTGGCGGGCGCGCTGGCGGCTTCAACGGTGCTGCTGGGCGGCTGCGCGGCACCGTCGTTCCTGAGTTTCAAGGGCGAGCGCGTCAAGTGGAAGCAGGTCGTCCTGAATGCTGCCGACGACGCCAACGGCAACAGCCCGGTGGCGGTCGACGTGGTGCTGGTCAGCGACGAGGCGCTGCAGGGCCGGCTGGTCGATCTGCCCGCCTCCAAATGGTTCGCGGGCCGGACCGACCTCAGCAATACCTATCCTGGGAGCCTGCGCATTCGCAGTTGGGAACTGGTGCCGGGACAGCGCCTGGAAGTCCCGCCCCAGGACTTCGAAGGGCCGCGCGTGACGGCCGTCTTCGTATTTGCCAACTACCCGGAACCGGGCGCACATCGCGTCCGGATCGATCAATTCAGCGGCACGCTGGCAGTCCAGCTGAACAGCAGTGCCGTCAGCGTCTCGACAAGCAAATGAATGTTCTGCAATTTTCTTCCCATGGCCGGCATCGCGCCGCAGCCGCGTTAGCTGGTGGAGCCGTCCATGCGTGACAACCTGACGCTGGTTGACCGTGTCGAATGGCACGAAGGGATGCTGCTGGCACCGCAGCATTTCCAGTTGTTGGCAGCCCGCCTCGATTCGCTGGTGGCCTGGCAGACGCTGGCAGCAGCCCCGTTCAGCTGGGGCGTTCGGCGCCTGGTGTTCGACACGGGCCTGCTGCCGGTCGGCATCGTGCGCGTGCTGCAACTCGACGCGGTGATGCCGGATGGCACCGCGGTCTCCTACAGTGGCGACGATGAACGGCTAGGGCCGCTGGAACTGTCGCTGGCGCCGTTTGCCGAGCAACTGGCCAGTGGCACGGTCGACATCCACCTGGTGCTGCCGGTGGCGGGAACCATGCGGCGCGACGCACAGGTGCGGCGCTTCCGCTCGGTGCTCGGCGCCCCGGTCGAGGACGAGGTATCGCAGGCGCCGCCGGCGGACATTGCACGGCTGGTGCCCAACCTCGCCCTCAGTGCCGGCGCACAGCCATCCTCGCTCTATGTATCGCTGTGCCTGGGCACCGCCTACAAGGACAACGAAGTGGTGCGGCTGGGCGAGCGCCTGCCACCGCTGCTCGAGGTGGGGCGCGAGACCCCTTTGTGGACGGCGGTGGCGTCGATGCTCGGGCAGTTGCGCAGCAAGGCCGCATTCGTTGCCAAGCAGACCGCGGTGCCATCGTCCAAGGCCGACGATCGCCTGACCCAGCTTGAACTCCGGGACCGGCTGCGCTGCCTGCTGAGCGAGCTGCCGCTGGTCGAGGCGGTGCTGCGCACGCCCCATCTGCATCCGCTTGCGCTGTACCTCGCGCTCGCCTCGCTGCTGGGCTCGCTCAGCATGCTGCGCCCCGGTGCGCTGCCGCCGGTGCCGCACGATTACGACCACGCCAACCCTATGACCGCGTTCGCGCCGCTGCTGCGTGCGGTGCGCGAGTCGCTGGCAGAGGTCAGCGAAGCCTACCGCGAGCACAAGTTCGAGTTCCTCCACGGCGCGTTCGAGATCGCGTTGCAACCTGACTGGATCGGCGAACACCTGGTGGTGGGGCTGCGCGGCCAGTCCGAGCGCGACTTGCGGACATGGATGGATGGCGCCATGGTGGGCTCGCAGTCGGCCTATCCGTCGTTGCGTGCGCACCGCGTGCTCGGCGCCGCGCGCCGCGTCGTCGAGCATGCCGACGAACTCGGCGTGCGCGCTGGCTCCGGCTATGTGTTGTTCGAGATCGAGACCGATCCGGCGCTGATCCACGGCAACGAGGCCCTGGTGATCGGCAATCCGAACGAAGGTGCCAGCGCGCAGCGGCCGCAGGAAGTACTGCTGTTCGTCAAGGGATGACAGACAACATGAAGGCAATCTGAAAATGGCACGCTATCGACCCGAAGCCGAGGACGACGATCTCGCCGGCGAGCAGTTCCGCGCCTTCCTGGACGAACTGGTCAATGCCCAGGCGCGCCTGTCCGAGAGTGCCGACGCCACGCCCGAGGCGGTGGCGCAGGGCATGAGCCGCCACCTGCTGAACCTGCTGGAGTTGCAGACTTTGCAGTCGCGCCGCGACAGCACGCGCTTCGAGATGGAGGACGTCGCCGACGCCCGCTACCTGAAGGCGGTGCTCGCCGACGAGATCCTGCTCAACACCGATTGGGCGGGCCAGGCGCAGTGGCATGCCCACCTGCTGGAATCGACGCTGTTCCGCACCAATATCGCCGGCGATGAGGTGTTCCGCCGCATTGAGCAGTTGCTGCTGGATCGCGAGCCATCGCGCCGAAAGCTGGCCCGGCTGTACTTGTCTGCGCTGGCGCTGGGCTTTCAGGGGCGCTTTCGCGGCGCTGATGCCGACGCACGCCTGCGCAGTCTGCGCGAGGAGTTGTATGAGTTTGTCTACCAGCGCCGTCCCGACTTGAGCGGGCGCGACCGCGTGGTCAGCGAGGCCGCGTACGCGCACACGCTATCCCATATCGCGCCGCGCAAGCTGCCTACCATGACGCGCTGGACCGTGGTGTTCGCGCTCAGCCTGGTCAGCCTGCTGGCCCTGTCCGAGGTGCTGTGGCTGTGGCAGTCGTGGCCGCTGCGCCAGGCATTGCGCGCCGATACGGTGGTGGGAGCCAATCCATGAGCCGCGTCCAAGCTGAAGCCAGCAGGGGAGCCATGGCATGCTGACCAGTAATCTCTTCCTGATCTCGATCGGCGTGCTGACGCTGGTCGCATTCGCCGTGCTTGGCCTGGTGCTGTACTACGCGGCGCAGGGCGGTCGCGCCAAGCCCGCCGGCGAGCGCAAGATCGTGCGGCTGCGCACCGATACGCTGCGCGCGGCGTTTCGCCAGGCGATCGAGCTGATCGAGGGGAATCTCGTTTCGCGCGCAGAGCGCTACAACATTCCCTGGATCATGGTGCTCAACGAGGGCGACGATGCCCGGCCGTTGCCGATCGCCCAGTCGGGCGTGTCCAGCGCGCTTGGTACCGACGCCGCCAATGCGGCCGCCACCCAGGGCATCTCGTGGCACTTCTTCGACCGTGGCGTGGTGATCGACATCAACGCCGGCTACCTCGGTTCGCCCGACGATGATGGCGATGAAAAGCCCTGGGACGAGTTCCTGGGGCTGTGCCGCAACTACCGTCCGCAGCGCCCCTTCGACAGCGTGGTGATAACGGTGCCGGCGGCGAAGCTGCTGGCGGACGACACCGACGCGCAGCTCGAACTGGTGCGGCGCGCCAAGCTCGTGCACCGGCGTCTGTGGCTCGCGCAGAACCGCTTCGCGGTGCGCTTTGCCGTATACGTGGTGGTGACCGGCGCCGAAGCGCTGCCGGGGTTCGCCCAGTTCGCGCGGGACCTGCCCGAGCCGATGCGAGCCAGCATGCTGGGCTGGTCCTCGCCCTACGACCTGTCCGCCACCTACCAGTCGGACTGGGTCGAGGCTGCCTTGTCGTCGATTGTGCGCAGCGTGTCCGACAGCGCCGCCGAGTTGCTGGCGGCGGCGCCGCCCGACCTCGACGCGCGCCAGTTGCTGCTGCTGCCAGCCCGCATCGAGGCGATGCGCGCGCAGCTGCAGCGCTATATCGACGAGCTGCTGCGCCCGAGCGCCTATCACGAGCCGTTCTTCTTTCGAGGCGTCTACCTGACCGGCGACAGCGGCGAGCTGGCGGCGCAGGGCCTGAGCGCGGTGCCGCGCGGTGAGACGGAGCCGGAACGCGAAGACAGCGAGAGCCTGCCGGAGCGCATTGAGCCGGTGCTGGACGCCGGCGAAAGCAGTGTCGCTGGTGGCACGCATTTGACCGAGCTGATGCTGCAGCCGGCCTTCCTGCGCGACCTGTTCGACAAGAAGATATTCCTGGAATACGGCCTGACCCGGCCTTCGCGCTCGCAGCATCTGGCCCGCCCGGTGGTGCACCGCGCGCTGCGCTGGGGCGGCGTGGCGCTGTTGGGGTTGTGGGGTGTCGGTCTGGCGGTGAACACCTGGCAGCTCGGGCAACGCAAGGCGGAGCTGCTGGCAGCGCTGGGTGGGCTGCGCAATGCCAGCCAGCAGCGTGCGCAGGCGGAGCAAGCCGGCCAGGAGCTGCCGCCCGAGTGGTACCGGCGCCAGACGCTCGGCCTGATCGATATGAACCAGCGCCTGATGGCGCAGTCGACCTGGTCCGTGTTCATGCCGGGTTCCTGGAGCCCGTTCGACGATCTGGACGAGCGCATGCGCGAGCATTTCCAGCGCGAATTCGGCAAGGTGGCACTCCCCACGATCCACCGCGAGATGCTGGCGCGCGTCAGCCAGCTCACCGGTGTCGTGCGCGACCCCAGCACCGCCGAGCTGGTGATCGGCGACGACTGCGCGGTGCCCGCCGGTGCGCGTGGTGACGCGGGCGGTCCGCGCACCCTCGCGATCGAAGACCTGCCCGAGATGCGCGCGCTGCAGCAGTACGTGGGGGCGGTCGACCAGTTCGACGCCGCTCTGTCAGCGCTGCAGCGCCTGGAAAACGGCGGGGAAGGGCGCAGCGAGGCGCTGCGCACGGTGGTGCGCTATGCGCTGGGCGCGGAACTGCATGGGGATGTCTCCGGCACCTTGTCGTATTTCCGCACCGACGGCGGCGCCGGGCGCGGCGCACACGCCATGGTCGGCAGCGCACCGGCTGTAGGCCCGGCGCAAGTGGTGCAGCCGCTGCGCTGCAGCTACGACAAGGGCGCGCGCCAACTGGAGGCGCGCCTGTTCAGCGACAACGCCCTGCTGGTGGCGGAGCGATCGGTTCGGGACGGCCTGGAGGCGCTGAGCGGCGCCGGCACGGACTTCAGCCATGTGCTGGGCGACTATCGCGGGATCGTGGCGGGCATTGGTACGCAACAGGAGTTGCTTGCGGGCGGCAAGGCCGGCTGGCTCCGGCAGCCGCAGTTCGCGCCCGGCCCGGCCTACGAGCGCCTGCTGGCGCAGGCCACGCGCAGTCGCCTGCTGGGCGAGGATCTGGTGGCGCGCCAGCGCGAGCGTTCGCGGGCCGGCTTCGCCGCGCTGCGCGAGGAACTGGCGCAACGCTTCAGCGGTCCCGAAGCGGGCATCGTCTGGCAGGACAAGGAGGGCCGCTACGCGGTGGCGCCCGAACGGCTGGCGCTGCGCGACCGCCTGGCCGCGCTGGTCAGCCAGCCCTTCATGACTGCGCCGCGTGACCTGCCGCTGCCCGCGCTCGGTGCGCGCACGGTGGTGAACTGGGACCGCCAGCAGCTCGACCAGGCCATGACCCTGGCCGAGACCCGCAAGCGTTTCGTGGGCGAGGGCCTGGCCGACCTGCCGGGCGCCTCGCGCGATACGGTGGCGCGCAGCATCGACGCGCAGTTCACGCGGCTGATGATGGACCAGGTGGCGGCAGCCGCGGTGGTCGCGCCGGCCGGCGCCGCGGGCAGCGCAGGCAGCACGGGCAGCGACAGCGCCGCGTTCGAGGCCGCGCTGGGCCGGTTGGTGAAGATCAAGACCGCCCTGGCCGAGATGCACGCCACGGCGCGCGTGGAAGATCTCGATGCGCTCATCTCGCGCGATGCGCTGGCGCATCTGCGCGCGGTTGACGAGGCCCTGCAACAGTCCGAACTCTATGCCATCCGCCAGTCCGGCGGCGATGCCCGCAGCAGGTCGCCGATGCTGGCGGCGTTCGGCCTGAGCGATGCGGCCGGGCTCGGCCCCTACCTGGACCAGCAGTCGGGACGCGCGCTGGCGTTGGGGCGCGAGGCCTCGCTTTACCTGGGCGTGCTCAATTCGGGCGATGCCGCCTCGCCGCTGGCGCAGCGCTGGCTGGCCATCACGCGCGACCTCGAACGCTACCGGCTGAAGAACCCGAACAGCCACCTGCTGATGCTCGAGCAGTTCATCCAGGGAATGGCCGCCGATGGTGGCCGCGGGGGCTGCTTTGGCCGCTTCGCCAGCCGCCTGCCGCGCGGTGCCGACGACTACTTCGCCACGCTCCAGGCACGTGTCTACGAGGGCTTGCTGGCGCGTTGCGCGCAGGGGTACTTCGCCGAACTGCAGCGCCAGTGGGACGGCTTCTCCGCGATCTTCAATGAACGCGTGGCAGGGCATGCGCCCTTTGGCGCGGCCGTGCAGGGCGGGCCCAACCCGGCCGATCAGACCATGGCCGACTACGGCGAACTCGGTCGCGTGCTCAAGCGCTACGAGCAGGTCTCGACGGTCTATCGCGAGCCACGCGGCGACGGCCCGCTCAAGGGCCTGTCCGCTGGCATGCCGGTGCACCAGTTTATGGACAACTTCGAGCAAGTCCGGACACTGCTTTCCCCGCTGTATCCGGCGGATGACAGCACACCCGGCGGCTACGACATCAACGTCGACTTCCGTGTCAATCGGAGTGCCGAACTGGCCGGCAACCAGATCATCGACTGGAGCTTGAGCGTGGGCGCGCAGAACCTGTCTCAGCAGGAGGCTCCGCGCTCGCTGCGCTGGGAGTACGGCATGCCGGTGATGCTGACACTGCGCTTCGCCAAGGATTCGCCGCTGCAGGCCACGGCGGACCCGCGCCAGCGCGCGTTGTCTACCGACGGCAGGTCGATGACCTGGCGCTTTGCCGATCCCTGGGCGCTCATTTCCTTTATCGGCCGCCAGCGGGTGGCGGATCCTTCGGTGCGCGCCGAGGGTGCCGCCTCGCTGCTGCGCTTCGATTTCCCGCTGGCGCCGGCCACCCCGGCAGATTTGACTGCCGTGCCGAAGCAGGGGCAGGGCCGCGTGTTCCTGCGCCTGGCGCTGACCCCCGCCGGCAAGAAGACGCCGCTGCCGTGGCCGCGCAGCTTCCCGACCCGTGCTCCCGACTGGAACCCGCTGTGAGATCGCTATGACCATGAGACCGCCGAATCTGGCCGAAGCCGCGGGCGTGCCGCTGCTGGACCTTGAAGCCCTGATCAGCCCGGTTCCGGGCGACGCGCGCGCCGGCATCTCGCTGCGCTACGACGCCCTCTATCCGGCAATCCGCGCCGCGCGACATCAGGATGACGCCACGCTGCCAATGGGCGAGTGGGAGCGCCCACTGGCCAAGGCTGACTGGGGCCGCGTGGCCGCGCTGTGCAGCGAGGCGCTGGTCGGGCGCAGCAAAGACTTCCAGCTAGCCGCCTGGCTGTGCGAGGCCTGGACCCACATGCACGGTGTGGCCGGCGTTGTGGCAGGCACGCGTGCCCTCAGCGCGCTGGCGCAGCACTACTGGGACGACGGCCATCCCGCCATCGAGCACGGCGACAGCGACGCGCGCTGCGCGCCCTTCGCCTGGCTCAACGAGACGCTGCCGCTGGTGCTGGCGCTGCACGTGCCGCTGCTGGTCTTGCCCGATCTGGATGTGCCCACGGTCTCTCTGGAGCGCTGGGAACGGACGGCCACGGGCGGTGAGGAGGGGCTGAGCCGCGACTCCCTGGTGCGGCGCGCCGGCGAGGGGCGCAACCAGGCTGCGCTGGTGGCAATGCGGCGCCAGCTCGACGCTGCCATGCAGGGTTGGCACGAGTTCGATCTCGCCATCGATGCCCGGCTTGGCGGCGAAGCCCCCAGCCTGCGGCGCGTGCCGGAGGCGCTCCAGCGCCTGCAGCGCGCTGTCGCCACGCTGCTGCAGGGGTATGACGAAGTGCTGCAGGGACAGGCGCCGGACGCCGGTGCGTCGGCGGTCATGGATGCCGCAGCGGACATCGCAACGGAGGCCAGCATGAATGAATGGCAGGAGCCGATACGCACTGCGACTCAACCCTTGGCCACGGCCTCAGTGGCCGGCGCCGGCTTGGCCGCAGGCCAGCCGGCGAACGGCATTGCGAACCGGACCCATGCCTACCGGCTGCTCGAGGAAATCGCTGATTTCCTGGCGCAGAACGAGCCGCATAGCCCTACGCCTTACCTGCTCAGGCGCGCGGTGAGCTGGGGCCAGATGCCGCTTGCAGAACTGATGCGCGACATCCTGCGCGAGGACGGCGACGTCCATCGCTACCTGGCGTTGCTGGAACAGCAATAGCCTGAACCGTGGAATCCATGCAGAAACACCGCTTTTTCTAAGGACAACAACCATGCCGACAACTCGCGACATCTGGGTCTACGCAGCCGAGAAGGTTTCCAACAAAGGCGTTATGGCCCGGATCGGGCATTCGGCTCGCTTCCATGGCCTGCGCAGCGCGATCAACTCAAAGGGCTCCTTCGCTTCGAAGGCGCTGGGCGGGCTGACTGCGATCGGCCGGGCCTCGCTGAGCCTGATCCCCATCCCCGTGATCGGCGGCCTGATCTCACAGGCCGAGACGGCGATCGAGGGCAAGCTGCGCAGCTACATGCACACCCGCAAGCTGAACAGGGGAGGGCCGATCACGGTGGAGGAACATGTCAAGTTCTCGCTCAAGGAAGCAAGCGTTGCCGACATGGACCGCTACCGTTTCAAGGTGTCCCATTCGGTGGACGAGATGAAGGCCGCCGGCGACGCGTGGAATGCAACCGGGCGCGTGGGCACGGAGAACGGCACCGCGCGCTGCGCCGGCAAGCTGGACCTGGCCCTGAAGGTCGCGCAAGCGGAGCGGCGCCTCGACATCTTCGACACCAAGGTTGCCGAGCTCCAGGCGCTGCTGAGCGCCTGCTCCACGTGGTCGCAGCAATGCCGCAGCAGCGTGACCGACTACAAGAACCAGGTGCGCGAGCACTTCCTGGAGTCCGCCAGGGCCGAGGACTACCTGGCCAACTCCGCGGCTACGCCGGCCGCCAAGACCCAGGTGGCCGCCATCATCATGTCCCACCACAAGGACTGCGGCGACTTCTGCGTGCATCACGACAACAAGACCAACACCACCTGGGACCGCGTCCGCTCAGTCGGTGCCGACGTGGTGCGCGAACTGCAGGCACCGTTTTCTGCGGAGTCGTTCCTCAGCCTGAACCGCGCCAGCTTCGAGTCGGCCAACCAGGTCGACAACTACAAGCCTAAGGATCAGCGTTCGTCCTGAGGCCAACGACCCTGCCGCTCGGACCCCGCAGCTTCGGAAGCCGCCGTGCGCGATCACGGGGGCGGCACGCAGGGGCGCGCGCTCCTGGCCCCATGGGGCCGGGAACGAGATTCTGCAAAATCGAGGAACAGGCTTGTGCAAGCCGGCGCCATGTCACTTTCGGCATTGTTTTTTGCATTTAACATAATACACATTATGCGGACAATGGTTGTTACGCCCAAATAGTAATGTCGTACTTGAGCCAAATAGAAATGTCGTACCCCCTTGCCAAGGCTGGCATGCTGGCGGCTTTCCGTCCGTCCGAGACCGGAGGCCGCGATGCCCAAGCCCGAGACCATCACGATGACGATGCGCGAACTCGATCGGCTCAAGGTGATTCAGGCCGTGGTCGACCATGGCCTGGCGGTCTGGCGCGCCGCCGAGAAGCTCGGCTTGTCGCGGCGTCAGGTGGAACGTCTGGTACTGCGTTACCGTGAGGACGGTCCTGGCGGCCTGGGCTCGCGCAAGCGTGGTCGTGACAGCAACCGCCAGCTCCCGCCTGGGCTCGAAGCCCGCGTGCGCGGCCTGATCCGCGACCGAGGCGTCATCAGCCCAACATAGGTCAGGCCATGACCGACCGGAGTGGACGCGATCTCGCCTCGCCTCGCCACGACCGATCCTCCCATCCGCCTTAAGACGGATGTCAGCGTCGCGCCATCCAGCACCGACTGAGCCTGCGTCCTGGCGCACACTACCGACCCACTTCGGCCGCTTGCCCGCGTGCGGGCGCAAGAACCGCTGCCGATTGGCTGACGGTCATCTCAGTGCTGGCGCGCAGCAATCATTCGCTGTCACCGAATAGTTTTTGCGGGCTTAGTTGCAACAGGGCTTAGCATTGCCTGCATGGGCGGGGTCGTCAGCAACTTCTTGTATGCCGTTGAGGACATCGCGCTGATCATAAGGCGCCCGCTGACATCGGCTTTGATGTACTCGACGGCGAGCAGTGCGATGACCGGATTGGTGGTAACAGTAGCCTGATCGCTGGTGTAGTCGCCGAACTCCGCCACCACTGCGTCGTCCTCGTCTGCCACCACCACAGCAAGGCGACGGCCGGATAGGCGCAGTCTCGCACTTGCCCCACATGCGGCCATGTCATATGTGTGAGGACCTTTCAAGGCCTTGTGGCCATAGATGGCGACATGGGTGTCAATTCCCCGCGCGCTGGCCGCGTCAAGCAACGGACCCAATTCGTCGAGCTCCTCGTCCCAGATACCGGCGAACAGGCTGGCTTTCGCGTTCGAAATCGTCCGTGCGAAAGCCAGGAGGATTGACTCCCTGCCGCTGAGCGACCAGACCATCCCGGGCTCTTGCTGAACCGGCAGGCGATCCAGCGCCGAGGCCGCGGCGTCGAGGTCAGCATTGAAACGTGAGCGCAGCTCGGCCAGTAGCGCCGTGTGCGGAACCGCCGCGTAACGCACGGGCTCGGAGCGGTGAACGAGTACGGCACCCCGCGTTTCCAGGCGGGCCAGGGTCTCATACACCTTCGAAGCAGGCATCGATGCCCGCCGGCCCACTTCGGCTCCCGTAAGCGGGGCCTGCCCCACCAGGGCCGTGTATGCCTGCGCCTCGTACTGGGTGAATCCCAGCCGCGTCATCGAAGCAATCAATTCTGCGTCTGCTGTCATGCGTGACTCATGTTTAGTTCAGAGGGTTGACTTACTACTGAAGTAGTATACGATCCCACATAACTACTACCCAAGTAGTTATTCCGCACCATATCGTCAAAGGACAAACCACATGCGTCAAAGGATCAGCACAGGCTCCCCGTGGGAGCCCAAGGTCGGTTACTCGCGGGCCGTGATCGTGAACGATACGATCTACATTTCAGGAACGGCCGGCCAAGGGCCCGATGTCTACACGCAGACTCGGGATGCACTTGCAACTGTCGAGAAGGTACTCACCGACAATGGCTTCCGGATGTCGGATGTGGTCCAGAGCCGTCTGGTCGTCTCGGACTTTGAACACTGGGAAGACGCTGCGCGAGCACATGGCGAGGTCTATGGCGACATTCGGCCGGCCTTTTCGCTAGTACATGCCCTGCCGTTCGTCGATGAGGCGATCCTCGCAGAAGTCGAGGCCATTGCCGTAAGGGTCGGCAAGTGAAGGCCACGGCCGAGCGGAACGCGCGGCTGTCGGGCCGCGCAGTGGCTGTGCTTTCGATTGCTGCTGGTGGTGCCATCGCGAACAACTACGCCATGCAACCGGCCTTATCGGTCATCGCCGCCGATTTTGGGGTGCCCGTTGCACCGGTTACGGCCGTGGTCTCCGGTGCAATGATTGGCTATCTGCTCGGACTGGTGTTCCTCGTGCCGCTGGTGGACAAGTTGAGCGCACGCGCCTTGATTCCAGCACAACTATGCGCGCTCGCATGCGCCCTGGTACTTGCGGCATGGGCGCCAGGCCCGGAATTGCTCATTGGGTGCTTCGTGCTCATCGGTGCCACGACGACGGTTGCTGCGCAAAGCAGTGCCATCATCGGCAAGTACGCCGAACCGGAACGCCGGGCGCGGCGCGTGGGGACGATCTCTGCGGGCATATCCGCAGGGATACTACTGAGTCGATTCGTTGGCGGGGTGCTGGCGCAGTGGTGCGGATGGCGAGGCGCACTGTTGGCATTCGCGGCCTTCGCCACCGTTTCGGCGCTTTGCGTTTTTCCATTGCTGCCATCCGGGCGGTCACAGGAGAAAACCGGATACTTCTCGACGTTGCGTACTATGCCGCCCTTGATACGGGCATCTCGAGAGCTACGTTTGCGAACCTACGCCGGGATGTTGTGGTTCTTCTCTTTCAATTTAATCTGGGTCGGCCTTGCAGTACGTCTCACCGCGCCGCCGTACAACTCAGACGCAGCAACCATTGGACTGTACAGCGTTGCTGGATTACTGGGCCTGGTTGTGACCCGTGTCGCCGGGCGCTTGGCGGACCGGTTCGGCAGCCGCACCGTGATCGCCTGCGGCCTCGCACTCGCAAGCTCATCCTCGTGTGCACTCGCAATCGCACTAGGGCACCCAGTTGCCACTGCTGTCGCGCTGGCCGTATTCGACGCCGGCTGTTTCGCCGCGCAAGTCGCCAATCAAGCCAGCGTCGTTGCTATCCATCCAGCGCGCGCAGGTGCATTGAACTCGATATACCTAACCTTCTACTACGTGGCGGGGGCGATTGGTGCGGCAGTGGCGGGTGCGGTAGCGGTCAATGCTGGTTGGGCGGCGCTTGCGATGTTGGCGGCGATGACAACGGCGACTGCAGCCGTCACCAGCACCCTCATTCCATCCATCCCGCTGCGTAGAGAAATCGCTTCGGGCGACCGCTATTGAGGACCCGTTGCGAATGGCTGCTTCTGGCCGCCGTTAGCGGACTTCGACGGGAGCGTCATGCCACCAAGCCCTGCCACCCGGATCGATGTCTCAGATCGGCCAATCAAAAAGAAATGTCGTACCCCAGTCGTATCAAGCTGGCTGCACCGCCATCAGCTTCCGAAATGCCAGAAGCAGCAACGGAGTCGTCGCCATCGACAACGCGACCACCACCGTGACGATCGACAACTGCTCGTTGTCGAGCAGTCGCGCGGCCTGCGCCGCAGCCGTCACGACAAAGGCAAACTCGCCGCCCTGCGACAGCAGGATTGCGAAGTAGATGCGTTGTTCGCGCGGCAGGTTGATCTTGCTGGCCAGGAACATCAAGGCCAGCAGTTTGCCGCCGACAAGCACAACGACCAGTATCGCGACCAGCCATGGCCGTTCGGCCAGCACGCGGAAGTCGATCGACATCCCCACCGCAATGAAGAACAGCCCGAGCAGGATGCCCTTGAACGGTGCCATGTCGGCTTCGATTTCGTGACGCGATTCGGAGCCGGCGAGCAGCATTCCGGCGACGAAGGCGCCGAGAGACATGGACAGGTGCACCACATGCATCAACAACGCAATCCCGATGACCCAAAGCAGCGCGAAGATGGTGAAAATCTCGCGGGTACCGCTTCGCTGGATGATGCGCAGCGCATGCTGCAGGATAAAGCGGCCACCAAAGACCACGGCGGCGAGCATGGCCAGTGCCCTGGCCGTCATCAACCAGCCGCTGGGATCGTTGTCTTCGATCGGCGCCGGGGCAAGCAGCGGCAGCAGCGCGATCATCGGTATTGCGGCGATGTCCTGGAACAGCAGGATGCCGAAGCAGGTCTGGCCCACCGGCGTATCCATCTCGCGGTTCTGCTCCAGGATCGCAATCACCATGGCGGTCGATGACAGGGATAGCGCGAAGCCGGCAGCGACACCGACGCGCCACGGCGCGCCGAATATCGTGAAGATCGCCGCAAGCAGCGCTGCGCATAGCGCGACCTGGATGCCGCCATAGCCAAAGATGGCACGGCGCATGGCCCAGAGCTTCTTGAGGTCCATTTCAATGCCGATGATGAACATCATCAGCACAATGCCGAGTTCGGAGATGTCGAGGATGGAATCGACATCCGTTACGAGCCTGAGAACCCAGGGCCCGATGACGACGCCTGCGATAAGGTATCCCAGTACAGAACCAAAGCCTGCGCGTACGGACAACGGTACAGCGATCAACGCTGCTGCGAGGAATACAACCGAATCCACTAGCAGTTGCTCCATCATCGTCCTCCGGAGTCGATACCAGGCATCGGATTTGATGCCGGTCAGCGCTTGTACTGTTGACAGTCACAGTCAAGCACATCGCGGTGCGACTTAAAAGAACGAATGACAGTGGTCTGCAGGTGCGCACCATCCGCTACCGGCGCGGATTTCGCCAGACCGCGGTCAGCGCATCCAGACGGCGCCGCGCCGCCGACCAGAAAGACACGCGCGCATCGGGCGTTGTGGTCTGCGCTTGCCGGGCCGGATCCGCCAACGCGGCGGCCGGATAGTGGTCGGGGTGTCTGTCGATCGGAACCCCTCCGGTGAACGTCGTAAAGAAGGATGTCATGGTGTCCCCTCGCGGAAGCCAGGCGCGTTAAGTGTTCTCAATGTAAGGCCGGATGTGACTTCCCAGCATCAGAATACCCGACTTTTTGGCGCGCTTTTCCGGGGATTTCCCCTTAGTAATACGTCGGCAAAGCGACTTCGTCGTTTTGTATGCATGCCGCCCAGAGCATTGGCGGACTACCCTATTCCGAAGCGCAAACTCAATGTGAATCTGATTTCCCGAATGCGATGAGGCGTTTCATCTCTGATTCACACTTTAATGCTCGTCCAAAGAGCGTATTTTCGCCTTCCTCGCCGGTGACTAGATTGAACGCATCGCGGGCATCGAAGAAATGCCAGCGAATCTGATCATTCGCACAAATCCGGGGAGCGTCATGAAAATCGTCCACATGAGGTTAGCGGCAGTGCCGCTCGCATGCCTGGCCATTGTCATTGCAGGTTGTGGCGGAGGCGGCGGCGACGCAGCGCCTGCTGCTACCGCGGCCGTACCAGGCCCGGGAACCACGACGCCTGCGACAACGCCAACGGCTGCCACGAGCGCCTTGCTGTCGGGCACCGGCGATCCGACGCCGGACATTGGCAAGGATGGGGACTTCTACCTGAACACCACGACCGGGATGCTGTTCGGACCGAAGGCGAACGGGGTGTGGCCGGCAGGCGTTTCCGTCGCCGGAACGGGCAGCACGGGAACGAAGAACGACCCAGGGGTGCCGGCCAATACCGGTACGGCCGGGAACACCATCCTGTCCGGCTCGGGGGATCCGACCGCCACGGTCGGCAACAACGGCGACTACTACATCAACACCACGACCTCGACGCTGTTCGGACCGAAGACCGATGGCGCGTGGCCTCCGGGCGTCCCGCTGGGCGGCGGGGGCAGCGGCGGCACGGTCCTGACTGGAGCTGGGGCGCCGGACAGCAGTATTGGCGCCAATGGCGACTACTATCTCGACACCACGACCTGGACGCTCTACGGGCCCAAGGCCAATGGCCAATGGCCTCCAGGCGTGGCGCTTGCCGGCCAGCCCGGCGGCAGTGGTGCCAGCGGTGGCAGTGGTGGCGCCGGCGGTACCGGTGGCACTGACGGTGGCACTCCTGTCGGCAATGGCAACCACGTGCTCTACGGCACCGGTGCGCCCAGCGACAGCGTGGGCGTCGACGGCGACTTCTACTACGATACTTCGACTGGCACCTTGTATGGGCCGAAGGCCAGCGGCCACTGGCCGACCACCGGCACCACCGTGCCGACCGTCTACAACGGTAACTTCAACGTGCCGAACACGCTCAGTCGCGGTAAGTATGTCATGACGGGTGCAGGTGGAGCGGTTGCCTTGCCGTCGGATTTCGGCGTCATCATTCCCTACGATTGCGCGACCGTCACGCTTACCGCGTCCACGCTTGGGAAGGCGACTGGCACGCTCAATATGGCCGTATATAAGGTCACCGGGTCCGGTGTGGCGGCAACAATCGCGCCGGTGGGCAACCTGAGCTGCAAGATCAGCAACGGGCAACAGAGCTGCAGCCAGCAAATGCCGGCAGGGACCGTCAACCACAACGATAAGCTGCAGGTGCAGCTCGATACTAACCAGGCGACCGACTGGGGCGGGCTCAGGGTCAATCTGGCCTGCGCGAAGTAGACCCCCCGGACGTGCCACAACCGTGGCGCGTCCGATTGGGACGGCGGCGGCACGCTATCGTGCCGCCGTTTTTTCTATCTGATTCAGAAGTTGGCCTCGATGGCCGCCCTCGCCCCTGCAGGCACTTCGTTCGGGATGACCTGATGTCCCAGGATTTCATAGCTGCGGGCTGTCGCGACCTCTTTCGGATCGACGAGCCGCTTCGGGCCGCCAAGCCAGGCAAAATGATCTACGCCGTCGTCGCTGCGGAACCACGCGAAATCGCCGATGCGGTCGAGGCCACGCTTGACGACCTTCAGCAGCGCCAGCGCCTCTTCTGAAACGCCCAGGTACCGCCGCGTGTCGTGGACAATCGTGCCCAGGTTGCGGAGCTTTTCAAGGTTGGAGCGGACACCGGTGGCGCCCGCTTCCGGCGCCGGGTTCTGCACCAGTTCGACAACCAGGATCCCCTTGTGAGCGGTGATGCGTGCGTGCATGGAACCTCCAGACTGTGCGAGTGGCTTCACACAGGAGGAGAAGCAATTTTCCCGCCAGCAAGGAGCGTTCGTGCCTTGCACGCCCCCTCGGAAATGGCGGGATGCCTTTGAAGGCAGGCAAGTGTGGAAAACGCCACGCATTACGGGCGGCTTCTGACCGTAAGGGCTGCCGCTCTGTTGGCTCGGTACTGACAACACCGGGACGCCGCAGACTTGCGCGCGCCAGCGTGCTGTCGCCGCGCACGCTGGCGCCCTTCTCTCAGGCTGTCACGGCCGCGCGCTGACGCGCGACCTCCGCCTGCGGTGCATCGGCCCTGTCGGCATGCAGCGTGAAGTTGAACCGGATCAGTGAGAACGGCTTGTCGACGCCCAGCGCCTGCAGTGCTGCAGCGTCCTCGACGCGTGTCACCGGTGGCACCAGCCCTTCGCGCGTGGCGAACGCGAAGTCATCCCACAGGTACGGATCGCCATCGATGTTGATCTGCGTGGTCAGCTTGCGGTGACCGGGTGCCGACACGAAGAAGTGGATGTGGGCCGGCCGCGTGCCGTGTCGGTCGAGCTGCTTCAGCAGGCGGTCGGTGGCCCCATTCGGCGGCACGCTGTAGCCGACCGGAACAATGCTGCGCAGGCGGTAGCGCCCTTCACTGTCGGTCACGATGGTACGGCGCAGGTTGAACGCACTCTGGGTCGGATCGAAGTACGAGTAGTTGCCCATCGAATTCGCGTGCCAGACTTCCACGTTCGCGCCGGGCAGCGGCTTGCCGGCGTTGTCGAATACCTGCCCTTCCATCACCAGCACCTCGCCGTCGTCGGTGCCGTCGTCAAGCCGGGCTTCACCTTGTGCAACCGGTGCGCCGGCCACGTACAGCGGGCCTTCGATGGTACGCGGCGTGCCGCCTGCGATGCCCGCGCGCGCCTCGGCCTCGTCCATGCGCAGGTCCAGGAAGTGGTCAAAGCCAAGTCCTGGAGCGATCAGGCCCAGTTCGCCGCTGCGGCCAGCCTCGGCCAGGTAGTTGAGGCCGGCCCAGAACTCCTCGGGCTGGATGTCGAGGTCCTCGATCATGTAAAAAAGGTCGCGCACCATCCGGTGCACGATGGTAGTGATACGTGGGTTGGCGTTCTGGCCCGTGGTTTCCTCGATGCGGTTGAGCACGGTGTCGATGGCGATCTTGTCCATGGTTGTCTCCTATGGCCTTGTGGGAATGCGGCTGATGCTGCGGTATCAGAGCGAGCGGAACAGCGGGCTGCGGGTGGCCTGGCTCGCGTCGGCTGCCGACAGGAACTTCTCGGTGAAGATGTCTTTCTCGAACAGGCGGCCTTGCATCAACGTGGCGATGCAAGCCTCGATCATCGGCGGCGGCCCGCACAGGTAGGCACGCCAGCCGCGGAAGTCTTGGCTGAAATGACGGCTTGCAAGATCGTGTACATAGCCGCGCTCGCCGCCCCAGTCGCTTTGCTCGGGCTCGCCCGACAGCACCGGCAGGTAGGTGAAGTTGTCATGCTGCCGTGCGAGCGCTTCGAAGGCATCGCGGTAGTACAGTTCGCCGGCATTGCGTGCGCCCTGCACCAGCACGATTTCGCGTTGGTCACCCGATTCCAGCAGGTCCAGGATCATCGAACGCGGGCTTGACAGTCCCGAGCCGCCCGCCATGAACACCAGCGGCCGCGGATCGCTCTTGCGCACGAAGAACCGGCCCAGCGGGCCCGACAGCTGCAGGCGCTCACCCACGCTAAGTTGTTCGTGCACATAGGTCGTCGCACTGCCGCCGGGCACGAGCCGGATGTTCAGTTCGATCTCGCCCGCGGTCGGCGCACTGGCGATGGAGAAGGCGCGTGGCGCGGCTTCCTTGCCGATCCACACGTTGACGTACTGGCCCGGCTGGAACTGCAGCGGCTCGCCTTCGATGCGCAGGAACACGCCCTTGATGGTGGGCGTCAGCGCCTCGATGCGCACGACTTCCGCGGTGAAATCCATCAGCGGCAGGCACTGCGCATCGGGATCGGGCTCGATATCGACCTCGATCACCATGTCGGACATCGGCTTCGCGCAGCAGGCCAGGCACTTGGCTTCTTCGCGCTCGAAATCCATCAGCGCGAATGGCGATGCTTCGCCGTGATCGAGTTCGCCTTCGAGCGTCTGCACCTTGCAGGTCCCGCATAGACCGTGGCCGCACGCATGCGGCAACCACACGCCGGCGCGCAGGCACGCGTCGAGCACGGTTTGGCCTTCCTCGATGCCTATGGTCTGCCCGAGGGGCTCGATGGTCAGTTGGTAGGTCATGGCAGCCTCCGTGAGGTCAGTTGCACGAGCCGGCAATGCCGCGGAGTTCCGGCGTGCGCAGGCGCAGTAGCGACTTGTGGCCGAGCCCGTTGACGGCCAGGCTGGCGTCCGCATCCGGCGCAAAGGGCTCGCCGCCGAGCAGCCACTGCACCTGCGTCCAGTCGATAGCCGCGCCTTCGGGATGCGCGGCGAGCAGTGGCGCGATGACGTCGCTGACCATGGTGCCGAACGGCATGTCGGGCGGCAGCGGCAGCGTGAACGGGCTGCAGAACAGCAGGTGCTGGTCCCAGCCGAAATACACGAGCTGGTTGCCGTGGAAGTTCTCGACGCGGTCGCGGGTTTCGCCCGCGTAGCCCGGGTTCAGTGCGATGACTGGCATGGTGGTCTCCGGTTCGTTCTTAGTCGTGTTTGTGGTCGCAGCACGCGGCGCCACTGCCCTGCTCCGCCGGCTGCGCGCTCTGGGCCCCGGTCCAGCGCTGCCAGTTCGCGCGGTCCTGTGAATCGGCATAGTCGCCGCGGTCTTCGGGACGCAGGTGGTACCAGTCCAGCACTTCAGGCAACGTGGCGCCGCCGCAATTGCCCTGGAAGATCTGGTGCACCGGCAGCCAGGCCTGGACGTATTTCTCGGGTTCGCCGAGGAAGATGTCGCGGCAGCCGTCGGAGCAGAAGTGATAGTGGTCGCCGTCGTGCTCGGCCTCGCGGTAGCAGATCTGGGTGGGGTCACCCGGCTCGGTGAAGGCCATCGGGATCTGGCACACCTGGCACAACATCGGCAGGCCAGGGTTGAACCAGCGCTGCCCTGCCTCCTGTTGCTGCTGCCAGTAGTCGAAGCGCGGGCGGTAGTGCTTGTCGAAGCTGTCGGGATACTTCTCCGCGAGCCAGTCCATTTCCGATGGTTCAGGCACCCAGGTGTGGATCGCCGCGGCGTGGTTGAAGTTATAGAAGATCGACCATGCGATGTGCGACAGGTGGTCCTTCTCCTTGGCGGCCTGCTCGTGGTACTTCGGCATGCGGATGCCATAGCGTGCCAGGTCGGCGAACAGCGCACCGCCGTTCTGCTCGAAGTAAATCTCCCACGCTTCCTTCCAGCTCATCACGCGTTTGGGCAGCATGTAGTCCATCATCATCGCCACCAGCGTGAGCAGCCTGTAGCCGCGCCAGAACCACTTGTCGATCCACTTCTGGATGATCGGGCGATTCGCCGGGTCCTGTTCCAGCATGAACTTCACCACTTCGAGTCCGAGGGTCATGTGGCGCGATTCGTCCGACTGCGCCGAGAAACCGAACGTCACGGTGGCCATGTCGCCGTTGTACGCCGCGCCCGACATGAACGGCATGAACAGCAGGTTGGTCAGCACATATTCGAACGAGAACGAGATCGCCGTGATGAACTCGAACGGCCCCGCCGTCATGGCGTCCTCGAAGTACGACTTCGGCACCGACAGGTACCACAGCCGGTCATGCAGGTGGCGCCAGTCGGCAAAGCCGTTGAAGTACTTGTTGTAGTGGCTGATGGTGTGGATCTGGGTCTGGCAGTGGCGCAGCTCGTCGACCGACTGCATCTGGCACGCCACGCGCGCGCCGACGCCGCGCAGCGTGCGGCCGGCCATCGCGAAGCCGCGGTGCGCGGCATATTCCAGTGGCGACACGCCGGTCAGGAACACCTTCAGTGCGTTCACGTAGCGCGCATCGGTGACGTTGAGCTGGCCGTTGTTCTGCTGGAACGCGTCGATGATCGCGTACAGCTTGCGTTCCTTCTCGGACTGGAATTTCCAGTACGCGTCCATGGTCAGGCGGAACGGGTCTTCCCACCCATCCCAGTCATGGATCACGATGCCTTCGAACTTGTCTTGCGGGAATACGGCATCCATCGGCTGATAGGTCGTTTCCCAGCCGAGGTCGCGCGTAAGGATGGCGTACTTTTCCTTGAGCGACAGCTTGGGCCTGGCGGCTTGCCGAGCGGCGGA
Source organism: Cupriavidus pinatubonensis (assembly GCF_019602855.1). Taxonomy (GTDB): domain Bacteria; phylum Pseudomonadota; class Gammaproteobacteria; order Burkholderiales; family Burkholderiaceae; genus Cupriavidus; species Cupriavidus pinatubonensis. The sequence continues at coordinate 1,872,744 of NZ_CP080767.1, read as the reverse complement.
GGCGATTGCGGTGGCGGTGGTCATGTCCTTGTCTCCTGGTATGTCGGGTTTGATGTCCGGCTCAGTGCCAGGCCAGCACGAACTGGTCTTCGGTCTCGTCGATGTTGCCGGCCAGCGAGATCAGGCCGAGCTGCAGTTCCTGCACGTCCCACGCGCGTCCCATGCGCTCTTCCACGCTGGCGCGGTTGATCTCGAGCCGTCCGGGCGCGTCGATCTTGACCATGGCCGGGTAGCGGTTGACGGTGGCGTGCGGGTTGTCGGCCTCGATGGCGTCGATGACGGGACGCATCTCCTCGTTGGCCTGCAGCGCGATGAATACGATCTGTGCGGTCATGGCGGTCTCCTCGGTGTCAGGCAGCGGCCTTAGCCGGTGTTTCGTCAGTGGCACGGGTCAGACCCAGTCCCGCAAGCCGCTTGGTCAGAGCGGCCACAGACTCGTCCAGCGCAGCTCCAGCATCGCCAGCGAACAGGCGGCGCGCGAGCGGTGCCAGCGCATGCTGGAAGCGGTCGAGCCAGGTGAAGGCATAGCCGGCGATCACGCTGGCGTTCTCGGGCGACTCCTGCGCAGCGGTTTTGACCGTGGCATCAACCCAGCGCGCCGTCTCGGCGTACCAGGCGTTCATGAAGTCGGTGACCAGCGAGAACGCCGGGCTTTCGGCGGACAGGCGTGCATCGAGGCGCTGGTAGATCAGTGGGTACAGCAGCCCGTCCATCACCAGGTTCTGCGCAACGTGCAGTTCGAACCAGTCATCGCGCACCAGCAGGTCCTCGATCGCATGGCGCAGAGGCTGCCAGGCCAGGTCTTCCAGCCATGCCGCCTTGGCCGCGTCGACGGCGGCCTTGTCGCCCACCAGCAGGCCGATGCGGGTCAGGTACTGCGCGATGCCGAGGCGATCCATCGTCTGGAACATCGCCGCTTCGGTGATGGCGGAGCCAAAGCCATACGCGGTGATGGCGGCGTTGTTCATGTTGGCCGCCCATTCGACATGGCGCAGCGGCACCACGCCGCTCGTCAGCACCTCGCGCAGCGGCTCGGGCAGCGATGCCAGCAGGCCGCGCTTCTCCACGAACTCCAGGTTCTTTTCCATCGTTTCCTGCTGGCGTGCGCGGGCGTTGACGTAGCTGCCGTAGTAGAACTGGCGCGGGTCCTTCAGCGCGTACCAGTCCTGCATGACCACCTGCGTGCGGCGCGCGTCGTACAGCTCGTACTGTGGCTGCCACAGCGGGCGGTAGTGGAAGCTGGTTTCCGGCTGCAGGTCGTACATTGCCTCCTGGTAGCGCGTGGCCGGCTTGTCTGCGCCGAGGCGGCGCGCCAGGTTGGCGAAGGTCTGGCGGATCGGGCTGACGCTGTCCGTGCGGATATCGATTTGCATGATGTGGGCTCTCCTGTCTCCCTGGTGGATGTCGTGCCGCCGCGGCTTCAGGCCACGGTCTCGCACCATTTGTCGCGTTCGCGTTCCAGCGCACGGCCGAGCTGATGCGACACCGTGATGGCGCACTGCGCCGCGCAGAACGCGGTGAACTGGTCAGGGCGCATGACCAGCTCCACATACAGCGCGGGGTCTCCGAGCGAGAACTCGAACTCGACCCATTGCTGGCCGTGCGAGGTCACCCGGACGTAGGGCTGCGACCGGCGGGAAGCTGACGAGGCGGAATGGACGATGGGCGTGGTCATGTCTCGCTCCTTTTGCGCTGCACACCGGCTGGCGTGCGCTGTTTTTGGTGAGGAGACATATAGCGAAGGCCGTGCCACGGGACACGAGCCCATATGCCACAAGGGCTGGCGGGAGGTCGCGCGCGGTTGGCGCGCCGAGGTCGCTTGACGATTTGATGAGATGAAAAAGCCGGTTTTCACCAAATGATCAAATCCGTCGCTATTGCGGTGCAACACGCGAATCTGGCATCGCGGCAGCGTTTGCGTAGGCCCCGAACGCGCGTGTTAGGCTACGGAAAACCGAGGCCAGGACGCTCCCCTCCGGATCGATTCGCGCCCGCAGGCATTCTGGAGATGAGATGACCGCGCCCCCCAAGCAGCCGCCGTTCGACCTGGCTTCGCTGCTGACGATCGACCCCAAGGCCGCACAGATCCGGCTGGGCGATTCCCGCATGGTGCTGATGCACACGGAGGCCCTGAGCTACTTGCGCAAGGAAATCCTCGACACGCTTGGCCTGGAGCGCGGCAAGGGCCTGCTGATCCGCATGGGCTACGCGCAAGGCATGCGCGATGCCGAGATGGTCAAGCGCGAGCGCAAGGAAGAACTCGAGCATTCGCCGAACGACGCCTTCCTGCTGGGCCCGCAGCTCCACATGCTCGAAGGTGTGACGCGGGTCGACCCCGTGCGCCTGGAGATCAACCGCGACACCGGCCACTTCTACGGCGAATTCCTCTGGCAGGATTCATGGGAAGGCGAAGCGCCCTTCAACGAGTCGCTGAGCCGGGAGGAAGGCGGCTGCTGGGTGCAGCTCGGCTATGCGTCCGGCTACAGCAGCACGTTCATGGACCGCCTCGTCATCTACAAGGAAACCGAATGCCAGCGGCGGCTCGACGCACTGTGCCGCATCGTCGGCAAGCCGGCCGAGGAGTGGAACGATCCCGACTACCTGAAGTACTTCGAGCCCGATTCCGTCATCAGCGATCTGCTCACCCTGCAGCAGGAAGTCAGCACGCTGCGCGAAACGCTGTGCGGCGCCAACCAGGGCAACCTGATCGGCCAGTCCCCTGCTTTCCGCGAAGCGTTTGGTCTGCTGTCCGCCGCTGCCGACAGCCACATCACCGTGCTGCTGACCGGCGAAACCGGCGCCGGCAAGGAGATGTTCGCGCGCTGGCTGCATGACCACGGCCCGCGCAGCGAGCAACCGTTCATCGCCGTGAACTGCGCGGCGATCCCGCACGAGCTGATCGAGTCCGAGCTGTTCGGCGTGGAGAAAGGCGCGTACACCGGCGCGCAGCAGTCGCGCCCCGGCCGCTTCGAGCGCGCGCACGGCGGCACGCTGTTCCTCGACGAGATCGGCGACCTGCCGCTGTCGGCGCAGGTCAAGCTGCTGCGGGTGCTGCAGAATGCAGAGGTCGAGCGGCTGGGCGGTGTCGAGACACGCAAGATCGATGTGCGGCTGATTGCAGCCACCAACGTGAACCTGGCGCAGGCGATCCGGCAGGGGCAGTTCCGCGCGGACCTGTTCTACCGTATCAGCACGTATCCTGTCGCCATCCCTGCCCTGCGCGAGCGCCGCGACGATATTCCGGAGCTCGCGCAAGCCTTCATCCAGCGCTTCAACGCGCGCTACCAGAAGCAGGTACGCGGACTGAGCCAGCGGGCGCGTGATGCGCTGATGCAGTACCAGTGGCCCGGCAATATCCGCGAACTCGAAAACATGATCGAGCGCGGCGTGCTGCTGGCGCCCGCTGCCGGCCTGATCGATACGTCCCACTTGTTCGCGAGCCAGCAGGCCGCTGTCGAGGCGCCCGAAGATGCCGATGCGCTGATCCAGAAATTGCTGGATCAGCAGGTGTCGTTGCCGCAGATCGAGGCGCGGCTGATGCAGCTTGCGATCGACACGACGCGCGGCAACCTGTCGTCGGCGGCGCGTATGCTGGGCATCACGCGGCCGCAGCTCGCGTATCGGCTGAAGAAGTAGTGGCGGAGCTGTTTGCCTATTCGTAATCGAACGTGAACGTCGCTGCGCTGGTCACCGTACCGGCCGTCACAGGCAAGCCGTTGTTCAGCCTGGTGTAGCGAACCGCATAGCTGTACGAGGCCGGAACGTTGGCCTGGATATTGCCCAGCGCAGTGCGACCCTGCAGCGCCACGGGCTGATCGCTGCCTCCGGTCACGATCTGGAAGCCAACACCAGCGGCGGTGCCCTGCGCACCGGCTTCCGACGCCCCGAGCACGCCCGCCTGCGCCGCCTGTATCGGTGTGCCGGGCGCCGCATCGAAGGTGACGCCGATGATGGCTGGTGTGTCGCACGTCACCCCTATGGAGAATGGCACCGACCCCGCTGTCGCCCCCGGCGAGCGCAGATCGGCCGCGCGAACAGGCTGGAGCGTCACGGTCGACGGGTAGTTCACGTTGCAAGTGATGGGCCGTGGCACGGCATTGCCGCTGAAGCCGATATAGTTGTTCCCGCTCCCGCCAAGCGCACCCGCGGTCGAGCCCTGGTAGACCCCGAAGCCAAACCGGGTTTGTGACGGGTCCAACGTGCCACCGGTGACGGGGCCGGTCTTGACGAACTCGATCGAGACTGAAACCGCGTACGTCATGTCCGCGTTCAGGGTGCCGAGCCCTTCCCCTGTCGTGTTGCACCAGACGCCCGCAGCATGAGCGATGGGCTGCCCCGCGGCATTGCGCATGCGAATGCCGATACCCGGCACGCCTGTCGAGTAAACACCGTCCGAGCCTTCGGTGCCCGAGCCGTAGTAGCAGGCCACGATCTGCGCACCAGGCACCACGTGCGATGGCACGTTGTCGCACGTTCCGCTGAAGGTGTAGTTGCGCACGGTTCCCGGTATGGTGCTGCCCACCGGCAGCGTGGTCACCACGGCCATATCGTTCATGGCCTGCAGGTACGGCATGGCGGGCGTTGCGGTGCAGGCCGCATGGGCTGCCTGCGATACCAGCAGCAGCATCGCGGCGAGCAGGCTGCGGAGCGCCGCCTGTGCTCCCGCGCTGACGTCGAGCACGGCCATCATTGCGCTCCTTGTGCATCCGGATGATTGCGCTTCATGGACACCGTAGCCGAAGCGTGGTCGCCGCATACACCGTCGGCGCGGGGTAATGCGCGTCCCGGATTGCCCGTAGACGCCGGCAGTGCATAGCGGAAGGCGCAAGTGTCCGCCTGCAGCGGTCCCCATTTTGCTGTCAGCACACCGGCGTCCCGTGTCAGCCCGCGCGCCAGGAGTTGCCCGTCCTGGCCGACGGTTCCCGCAAGGTTCCCGTCGGCATCGAATACCTCGGCGGCGAACGGCAACGGCGTGCCGTCACTCATGCGCACGCGCAGGATCGCCGCCCGGCCACCTTTGCCGGTATCGAACCGTACACGGACCACGGCCCCCGACGTTGGCGCCACCTGCTGCAGCGTCGAACGCAGCTCCACATCGAGCGGAAGGCCCTTGGGGTCGATCTCGACGGGATTGCGCGAGAACGGCATCAGGTTTGGCACGATCGCATGGCCCCACGGATCGAGCCGCAGTCCATTGGCATTGGCCACGCGCGCGCCGGTAGCGTCCGCAGCCTCCACGATGGCGACGGTATCGCCCAGCGCCGACGAGAACGTCACCCCGCCGGCATAAGCGACGATGCCGCCGGAGATGCCGGCGCCGTACTGGCTGTAGTGGTTGCCGTGGCTCGCGTTGGCGGTCAGCGTCGCAATTGGCGAGACATAGCCCGCATTGCCGGCGACGCTGCTGGTGACGGTGCCACCGCCACTGCCGTGGCTCGCGTTGAGTCCATACGTGAATTTGCTGTCCGCGCCGAGCGTGCCGGTCAGGGATTCCTGAACGCCCATGACACCGGACGAGTCCTTCTGCAGACTCGTCATCGCATACGGGGCGTGCGGTGTCCTGCCCAACGGTATGCCGACCGTGAGCATGACGCGGTTCTCCCACCTGGCGGTGCCCAGGTTGATCTGCCGTGCTGCCGAGATGCCGTAGCTGACACGCTTGTAGCTGTTGTTGTACCCGGCCTGGTACTGGGTGTCCCGGCCGCGGTGGTTCCAGTAGTCCTGCGCGGATCCTGACAGGTAGACGTTGCCGTATCCTGCCGGCATGCCCTGGCTGATGGTGACTTGCAGGCGCCCGCGCCGGACGCCGCCAGGCACGGGGACGGCGCCCGCGTCATCGAGGCTGCGCGTTGCCACTGCATCGGCAAAGTTCAGAAAGCCGCTCGTGGAGTACCGGTAGGCGGCCAGCGTCACGTTGGTGCGCGTGGGCGAGACCATTTTGCTGTAGGACAAGCGCATGCTCTGGCCACTACGGTCGGGCTGGCTGACCAGGCGCGTGGTGGCATGGGTAGCGTCAGCGCCGAATGCGCCGTAGCGCGTGTTCATCGCCATGCCGAGGACGATCGAGAAATAGCCTTGAGCAGCGAGCATTCCGCCATAGCCAGTCAACAGGTTGGAGATGCCGTGCTGCACGGTTGCCTGCAGGAAAAGCGGCGTACTTTGCACGCCGGTGTTGCGATACTGGCCCGATGTCACGCTATAGCGCCAGATGCCGGGGCGCAACGCGTTCACGACGGGCGCGTAAGGCACGAACGAGGCACGGACACTGCCGTCCGCCTCGGTCACCAGCACTTCCAGGTCGCCGCCGTAGCCGGTTGCGTAGAGATCGTCGATCTCGAACGTGCCTGGCGCGACGGTGGTCTCGTAGATGATGTTGCCGTTTTGCCGTACCTGCACCCGCGCGTTGCTGTTGGCGATGCCCCGGACTGTCGGCGCGTAGCCGCGCTGCGATTCGGGCAGCATGCGATCGTCGGTGGCGAACTGCACGCCGCGGAAGCCGAAGCTGTCGAACATGGCGCCGTCCGTAAACGCATCCCCCACCACCAGTTGGCTGCGCATCGGCGTGATCGAGCGCTGTACGCTGGTCTGCACCGACTGGTAGCGATTGCCGGCGACCGCATCGTACGAAAGGGTGCCATAGTGCCGGAAACGCCAGGGACCGATGTTGATGCCCGCATTCAGGCCGAGATAGCCCTGCGTTGACGAAACTCCGGTGCTCTCCGTGTGATACACGTTGGCGTTGTACGCCAGGCGCGCAGCAGTGACACCCTCGTCCCAGTAGCGCGGATCGACATAGCCACGCGCGCTACGGCTCAGGAACGACTGCGGCACGCTCAGATCGAGCCGCAGTTCGCCATTGTCAAAGGCGGCGTTCGCGCCGGGAACCAGCTCCGGCAACGTCACGCAGTCCGCCATGGCTGCATGAACAAGACGCTCGGCGGATGGGGCCGGCAACCGCGTAACGTCCACCCCTGCGCGTTCGATCAGCATGCGGTCAAAACAGGGTTGGACATCGCGTGCACCATTCCCCGCCTGCCGCAGTGTGATCTCGGCCATGCCAACCCACGCCCCGTTGACCTGCAAGTCGGCACGATAGGTCCCCGGCAACGGCACGTTCCCTCGGTTGAAGCGCGACACATCAAGCTTGCCGCCACCGGGCTGCCGCAGGAATACGTCATTGAATTCCACGTCCCCGGAGCCAGTCGTGGTTGCACGGGCGGTCGAAATGCTGATTAGCGAGAGCACCACCACGCAGCACGGGCGCAGACGGGAAGGAAACAGGCGCTGCCTTCTTCTGACTTGCATTGAGATTTCCTGGAGCCGGTCGGTTCGGCGCGCGGCCGTCGCGGCACCTGCGGACCAGCACGGCTACCTGGCGTCGTCCAGTGGCGCTTCGCCATCGTTCGAACTGCCCCAGTCATTGAGCGTGTGGTAGCGGACCTTGGTGCCGGGGACGGACGGGACGTCGCCGTTGAGCGGGAACTGGCGCGTTTCGCCGGGCGCCACCATGGCGCCGCGCTCGTTGACGGCACGCTTGCCGCCGGACGACAGCTCGACGCTGACGACCGAAACGTGGAACGCCGTAGGGTTGTGGCATTCGATCAGCAGCCGGCCATCGGTTCGTGCGAGTCGCCAGACAAGTTTCGCCGGCGCCTCGCCCGGCGTACCCTTGAGCCCTTCGGGACGGTAAAAAAACTTGATGCGCGAGCGGAATGCGAGTTGCAGCTTGTTAGAACCAGTCTGTTCCGCGTTGGGCTTGGGCGGTATCTCCAGCACATTGAGCCAGAAGACCGATTCGCGATCCTCGGGTAGCGGTTCGCCGGTGTAGACGATGCGCAGGCTCTGACCCTTTCCTGGATCGATACGCGCGACCGGTGGCGTCAGCACGAACGGCACGCCGATGCTTGCCGGCGGCGCTGCGGGATCGCCCTTGTCGAACCATGACTGCACCAGCGCCGGCGCGTTGCCTTCGTTGGTCAGCTTGATCGTGACTTCGCGATCACGGGCGTTGTAGACGGCGCGCGTGCCGGCGATGACCACCGAGCCGAACGCAGGGGTGACTGGGCTCACGCCGACGGCGACCAGCGCGGCCAGCAGCACGGCCATGAAAGGCCGCCGTGAGTTGAAAAGGTGGCTTGGCATGGGTACTTCGGCAGAGCCGGAATACAGGGCCGCCAATAGCTGCCCCTGTTCCGGCCCCGTGGCCTTACTGATACGACAGGATGTAGGTGACGCTCGACGAGACCGACCCGGCAGCGGCCGCGCCGCCTGTCGCCACGTACTGGGCTGCGTATGGCAGCAGTGCCGTGCCATCCGGCTTGATCGGCTGCGCCATCGAATTCTGCGCAGCGCCGTCGGAGGCGCCAATGGAAATCAGGCTGCCGCTCGACGGATTGAGCAGCCCGATCTGCACGTTGGCTGCGCCGCCGCTGCCAATATCATCGGTGTTGACGAGCCGTCCGGTCGCGGGATCGACATTGGCGCCCGCTTCGAAGAAGGCATGGACGTTCCCACTGGCAGGATTGCAGTTGCTCAGCGCTATCGAGAAGCCCGTCGTGCCGGCCGTACTACCGGCGGCGGCCAGATTGGTCTTGGACACATTGGGCAGCGTCACGGTGAAGCTGCCCGCGTTGCCCGTTGTAATGGTGCAGGTGGTGTCGGTGACCTGGCCCTTGAAGGTGATCGTGCCGTCCGACGCATGCGCGTATGACGCGCTGGTTGCTGCACCGGCCATCATCAGTGCGGTAAAAAGCCTGGTATTCATTCTGTCTCTGTGCTGGGTTAAAAAAACGGCGCGCGGCCGTGGAAATCGGGAAGGCGCATTCATGCCATTCATGCCATTCACGCCTTATTGCCTGCCCGGCAGCAGGCCATGCGCGATGGCGTACTGACACAGCTCGTAGCCGGTGCTCAGGCCGAGCTTCTTCATCGCCATGTTTTTCTGCACGCTGATGGTCTTGCGGCTGCGGTTTGCCTGCCGCGCAATTTCAACCAGCGAAATGCCCGCTGCGCATTTGCGCAGCACCTCAAGTTCTCGATGCGACAGCCTGGTTTCGGGACCGCCCTCGCCTGTCACGGCCGTATCGGGCAGCTCGTGCAACGACGGCGGTACGTAGGTCAGTTCGCTGAACGCAGCACGGATCGCCGGCGCCAGGTGGTGCAGCGGATCGGTCTTGGTGAGCACGACCGCAACCCCGGCGCTGCGGATATTCCGGATCGACAAGGCGTTTTCGATCATCGTGAACACCACGAGGCGCGTGTCCGGATAACGTCGTCGCAGCATCTCCAGCATTGCGATTCCATCGCCATGCTCGCCGTCGGGCATCGAGTAGTCGGTCACGACCACATCGCAGGGGACAGCGTCGAGCAAACGGACCAGTTCGGTGGAGTTGCGGGCCATGCCGATCATCTCTATTCCTGCGTGGCGGCTCAGTTCCTGGCGGAGGCCGCTGAGGACAATCGGATGGTCATCGGCAATGAGTACCCTGATCATCGCTACGTCTCCTTGGCAGATGGGATGCGAACCCTCAGCGGCTCGCGTACTGCCGGGATAGTAGGTTTCCTACCCTTTGCCTAACATTGGGCACGGGCTGATTGCCCTATCGGAAATTTCAGACCCGAGGGGTGGGTTTGTTCGATGCGAGGCCGGTGGCCGATGACGCCGCTTTGGCAAAAAGCGCTTTTTTACGCACAAGACCTAAAACGGCGCGCGGTTCGTTGTCACCCTGTCGGAGTGACATGGTGGTGACCCGACGTCGTCCGAAATGGATCCATTCCGGACGAACTAACGAGATACCATTCCCAGTACATTTTTATGCACTCGGCTTCCCTCCGGACAGCCTGAGTATTTCCCTTGCTTGAGTCGGCGCCCGCTCCTTCCCAGGAGCGGGCATTTTTTTATTCTTCAGGGAACAGCTGGGATCAGGCGAGCGCATGGCCGCTGTGTAGCCGGCGTGGCCGGCGGGCGAGGTGTGCGGCGGGTGGGGCGCGTCAGCGGGTGGCGAGCGTCTTACGCTGCCTTGAGAAACCTCACCACGGCATCCGCGAACGCTTGCGGCAGCTCCCAGTTCGACAGGTGCGCTGCGTCGAGCGACAGGTATTCCGCGCCCGGCACGGCCTGCGCGACTTCACGGCCTTGCGCGGGCGTGGTAGCGGCATCCTGCTCGCCGGCGATGACCAGCACGCTGGCATCGATCTGCGGCACGATGGCGCGCAGGTCGGCATCTCGCACGGCGGCGCAGTTGGCGGTATAGCCTGCGGGATCGCAGCCGAGCAGCATGTCGCGCACGGGCTCCATGGCTTGTGCGTGCGACGCGCGGTAAGACGACGTGAACCAGCGCTCCAGCACGCCCGGAACGATAGCCGCCATGCCATCACGCAGCACGGTAGCAATGCGGTTGTCCCACACCGAGGCCGGGCCAATCAGCGCGGCGGTATTGGCCAGCACGAAGCGATCGAAGCGGTTAGCGTGATGCCGCGCCAGCCACATGCCGGTCATGCCGCCCATCGATAGCCCACAGAACTGGGCACGTTCGACGCCGGCATCGTCCATCACCGCGATCACGTCCGCACCGAGTTCCGCCATGCTGAACGGCTGCGCAGGTACCGACGAGCGGCCATGACCGCGCGTGTCATAGCGCAGCACGCGGAAATGCCTGAGCAAAGCCGGCATCTGCGGGTCCCACATCTGTAGCGTGGTGCCCAGCGAATTGGACATGACCAGCACCGGCGCGCCGGCGGCGCCTTCGATCGTGTAGTGGATGGAAACGCCGGCGCTGATGGCCGTGCCGGTGCGGGCGGGATAAGCAGGATTGGTCATGTCAGGCTGCCCGCCGCAGCGGGCTTGGTTGGATCAGTCGGCGTGGATGCCGCGCTGGCGAATGAGCGCGCCCCACTTCTCGGTTTCCTTTGCCAGGTGGTCGCGCAGTACCGCCGGAGAGCTGCCGATCGGCTCGGCACCGATCATCGCAAGGCGCTTCTGCACAGCCGGCTTGCGCAGCGCTTCGAGCATGGCGCGGTTCAGGGTGTCGATCACGGGCTGCGGCGTCTTCGCCGGCACGAACGTCGCAAACCACGGCGACAGTTCATAGCCGGGCAGCCCGGCCTCGGCCACGGTCGGCACGTTCGGCAGCGCGCTGGAGCGCTTAGCGGTCGTCACAGCAATCGGCGTCAGCTTGCCCGAATCGATCTGCGGCTTGGCCGAGGTGATGCTGTCGAACATGTAGTCGACCTGTCCGCCCAGCAGGTCGGTCATGGCCGGGCCGCTGCCCTTGTACGGGATATGCAGCATGTCCACGCCGGCCATCGACGCGAACAGTTCCCCCGCCAGGTGGATCGATGTGCCGTTACCGGCCGACGCATAGGTGTACTTGCCCGGCGATGCCTTCGCGTGGGCGATCACGTCCTTGACGGTGGTCTCCTGGCGGCGCGCCTTGTTGGCGACGAGCACGTTGGGCACGACGGCCAGCAGCGATACCGGCGCGAAATCCTTGATCGGGTCATACGACAGCTTGCCGTACAGCGCCGGGTTCACGGCCATGCCATTGGCGACGATGATCAGCGTATAGCCGTCGGCCGGCGAACGCGCCACCAGTTCGGCGCCGATGTTGCCGCCCGCGCCGGGGCGGTTCTCGACCACGATCGACTGGCCCAGCGTGCGCGACATGTCCTCGCCCAGCGTGCGCGCGATGTTGTCCATCGCGCCGCCCGACGGGAACGGCACGATCCAGCGGATCGGGTGGTCGGGATAGGCCGCGTGCGCGGCCGGTGCGGCGAACGAAAGGCTCGCGGCCAGCGCAAGCGCGCCTGTGCGGCTGACACCTGCCAGCCGCTGAAACAACGTCTTCATAGTCTCCTCTCTGCTTGCTCGCGTGATGCGGGTTGTTCTGTTCGCGTACCGCCGTTCAGCGGATCGACGACGGGTGCTTCGCCAGCGGGGTCACGTGGATCTTCATGTACGGGAACAGCGGCAGGCCGGACAGCAGCGTGTGCAGCTCGTCGTGCGAACCGACGTCGAAAATGCTGTAGTTGGCGTACTCGCCGACCACGCGGTAAAGCTGCTGCCACTTGCCTTCGTGCTGAAGCTGCTGGGCATACGCCTTCTCGCGCGCCTTGATGTCATCGGCCTGCGCAGCAGGCATGTCGTGCGGCAGGTTCACATCCATCCGGACCAGGTAAAGCATGGCGTTCCTCTTGGCTAATCAGATCAGTTCTTTAAGCGCGGTCGCGCCGGTAGTGCGCGAGCTTGTCTTCGTCGAGCGCGAGGCCCAGCCCCGGGCCTGCGGGCAGGTGCAGGCTGAAATCGCGATATTCGGGCCGCTGCACGACTACATCGTCCTTGAGCAGCAGCGGGCCGAACAACTCTGTGCCCCACGCAAGTTGCGGCAGCGTGCAGAAGCCGTGCGCGGCAGCGATGGTGCCCACGCTGCCTTCCAGCATCGTACCGCCGTATAGCGCGATACCCGCGGCATCGCCAACCGCTGCCGTGCGCAGCATGCCGAAGATGCCGCCCGATTTCGCGATCTTCAGCGCGAACACATCGGCACCGCCGATGCGCGCGAGTTCCATGGCATCTTCTGGGCCACATACCGCTTCATCCGCCATGATCGGCACGACGAAGCGCGCCGCCAGACGGGCCAGCGCCGTACGTTGCTCACGCGGCGTGGGTTGCTCGATCAGGTCGATGCCAGCGGCTTCGAGCATGGCAATACCACCCGCGGCATCGGCCTCGTTCCACGCCTGGTTGATATCCACTGTCACGCGTGCACGGTCACCCAGCGCGCGCTTGATCGCGGACACGTGCGCCACGTCATCACGCACGCTGCGCCGGCCGATCTTGAGCTTGAACGTGTTGTGCCGGCGCTCGGCCAGCAGGCGCTCGGCTTCGTCGATGTCCCTCGCGGTATCGCCGCTGGCCAACGTCCACAGCACCGGCAGCGTGGTACGCACGGCGCCGCCGAGCAGCGTGGCGAGCGGCACACCGAGGCGCTTGCCCTGCGCATCAAGCAGCGCTGTCTCCAGCGCCGACTTGGCAAAGCGATTGCCGCGCGCGATCTTGTTCAGGCGTGCCATGGCGGCATGGACATTGGTCGCATCTTCGCCGGCCAGCGCAGGCGCCAGGTAAGTGTCGATCGCCAGCTTGATGCCTTCGGGGCTTTCATCGCCATAGGAAAGGCCGCCGATGGTGGTGGCCTCGCCGATGCCTTCGATGCCGTCGCTGCAGCGCAGCCGCACGATCACCAGCGTCTGCTGCTGCATGGTGGCCATGGCCAGTTGATGGGCCCGGATGGTGGGCAGGTCGACCAGGATGGCTTCGACCGAGGTAATCGTGGCTGTCATACCTTTGCGCTGCGGAGAAGGATTGTCGACGAAGTATGAATCTTGACGCGAGTCACGTCCAAGACCGATGATGTCTCAATCAATACCCTACAGGTATGCCAATGGAACTCCGACACCTGCGATATTTCCAGGTTGTGGCCCAGGAACTCAATGTCACGCGTGCCGCAGAGCGGCTGCATATGGCGCAACCGCCGCTTTCACGCCAGATCCGGCAGTTGGAGGATGAAGTCGGCGTGACCTTGTTCGATCGCGTGGGACGCGGACTGCGGCTGACGGAGGCGGGCCGTTTCCTGCTGGAACAAACCACGCAACTGACGCAGCGGCTTGAGGAAACCATCGAAAGCACCCGCCGCATCGGCCGGCAGGACAAGCGCTGGTTCGGCATCGGCTTCGTGCCGTCGGTGCTGTATGGGGTGTTGCCGGAACTGATTCGCGAACTGCGCGGCTCGGAACAGCAGGTAGAAGTCGGGCTGGCCGAGATGATTACCGTCGAGCAGGTCGAGGCACTGAAATCCGGCCGCATCGACCTGGGCTTCGGCCGCATTGCGATCAATGACCCTGCCATCCGCCAGGAGGTGGTAATGGCAGAACCGCTGGTGGCAGCGCTGCCGGCAAGCCAGCCGGTACCGGCGCTGGACGCGCTGACGCCGCAGGGGCTGGCCACGCGCCCGTTCATTCTCTACCCGGCGCGGCCACGGCCGAGCTATGCCGACCACCTGCTGTCGCTGTTCCGCGCGCAGGGTCTGCAACTGCGTGTGGCGCAGGAAGCCAACGAACTGCAGACCGCGCTGGGGCTGGTGGCAGCCGGCGTCGGCATTACGCTGGTGCCGGCGTCGATACAACGCCTGCATCGCGATGATGTCCGCTACTGCCCGATCGATGCGCCGGGGTTCGTGTCCCCTGTCATCATGAGCTATCGGGTTGGTGACAGCTCTCAGTTCCTGGCCCAGGCGGTAGCCTGGGTCATGCGTCAAGGGCAGTAGGGATTGACTGGTCCAGAATCGGGGGAATCAGGCCTGTGAGCGGCGCTGGCGCACCAGGCGGTTCGCTACGCTGATCACAGCCTGCACTGACGCTTCCACGATGTTGTGGCTCATGCCGACACCGAAGCTGGCGCCGGGCACGCCTTCCAGCGCGGCTTCGACGATGGCCATCGCCTGTGCATCGGCACCGGCGCCGGTGGCGCGCTCTTCGTAGGCATCAATGCGCATGCGCAGGTCGAGCGCGTGGACTGCGGCTGCGATGGGGCCATTACCCTTGCCGTGCAGCGTCTTGCGCACGCCGTCGACCGTCACGTCGAGCGCAATGCCCTCCCCGCTCTCGTCGAGCTTGTAGGCGTGGTAGACGATGCCCTGGCCCGATGCATCGGATGGGAGATACGTCTCCCCGAACAGCTTCCAGAGTTCCGGGCCGCTGATCTCGGTCTCGCTCGCGTCGGTAGCCCGCTGCACGACCGCGCTGAATTCCACCTGCATGCGGCGCGGCATCACCACGCCGTGCTCGCGTTCGAGCATGAACGCAATACCACCCTTGCCCGACTGGCTGTTCACGCGGATCACGCTGTCATAGGTGCGGCCGAGGTCGGCCGGGTCGATGGGCAGGTAAGGCACTTCCCACACGCCGTTCGGATCCTGTGCGGCAAAGCCCTTCTTGATCGCATCCTGGTGCGAGCCCGAGAACGCCGTGAACACGAGGTCGCCCGCATAGGGGTGGCGCGGATGCACGGGGATCGACGTCGCTTCTTCGGCAATCCGGGCCACGGCGTTGATGTCGGAGAAATCGAGGTTCGGATGCACGCCCTGCGTGTACATGTTCATGGCGAGCGTGACGATGTCCACGTTGCCGCAGCGCTCGCCGTTTCCGAACAGGCAGCCTTCGACGCGGTCCGCGCCAGCCATCATCGCGAGTTCGGCGGCAGCCACGCCGGTGCCGCGGTCGTTATGCGGATGCACGGACAGCACGATATGCTCGCGCGGCACGAGACGGCGGTGCATCCATTCGATCTGGTCGGCAAATACGTTAGGCGTCGCGTTTTCGACGGTGGTCGGCAGGTTGATGATCACGCGGCGGTCGGCACTTGCACCCCATGCCTCGATGGCCGTATGGCACGCCTGCAGCGACACCTCGAGCTCGGCTGCGCTGAAGGTCTCGGGCGAATACTGCAACGTCCACTTGGTTTCAGGATGCTGGTCGGTCAGCGTCTTCAGGTAGTCGATGTGATGGTGCACGAGCGACATCACTTCGGGCACGCTCATGCCGAACACGATTCGGCGCCAGGCCGGCGCAACCGCGTTGTAGACGTGGACGATAGCCTTGCTCGCACCCTTCAGTGCTTCCACGGTGCGGTCGATCAGCTCCTCGCGCGACTGCGTGATGACCATGATGGTCACGTCGTCGGGAATCAGGTTTTCATCGATCAGCTTGCGGATGAAGTCGAAATCGGTCTGCGACGCCGACGGGAAGCCGACTTCGATTTCCTTGAAGCCGATGCGCACGAGTTCCTGGAACAGACGCATCTTGCGCTCGCCGTTCATCGGCTCGAACAACGCCTGGTTGCCGTCCCTCAGGTCGGTCGAAAGCCACATGGGCGCTGAGGTAATCGTGCGGTTCGGCCAGGTGCGATCGGTGAGGCCGACGGGCGGGAACGGTTGGTATTTGGCGGAGGGCTGGGCAATCATCATGGTCCACGAATCCGGTGCCGGACGGTCCGCTGCGGGCCGTGCCGGGAAGTCAAACAGGCAAATGCAATGTGACTTCCCCTGCAGCCCCTCGCATGGCGAAGGCTGGTTCGTGGGCCGGGATCAGGGGGAAATCAGGAGGCGCGCTGCGAATCGTTCGATTCAGGCGCCGGAGAGCTTAGGCAAGCAGATCCCGGCCGAGCACTAGGGCTAGGCGGCGCAGGGATAGGGAGGTGAGGCGCTTGCAAGACATGCGGTCGATTCTAGCAGAGGCTTTGGGAAAACGTGAACGAAAATTTACGGTGTGATGGCCGGACTTCCGCTCATCCGGCAATGGGTTTCGACATCTCCGTGGTCGGGCTCCAGCCCATGCGCGCATAGAGCGGCTGCCCCATCTCCGTGGCATGAAGGACCGCAAAAGCGATGCCGCGCTCGGCAAACTCGGCCTCGGCGCGGTTCATCAGCGCTTGCCCGATGCCGCGCTCGCGGTGGCTGGGATCAACGTAGAGATTGAGGATGTAGCCGCGCTTGTCCTGCAGCGGATGCGAGGGATGCGGCGGCCATTCAATGACCATCAGGCCAATGCCCGCGAGCGGCGCGCCGCCCTCTTCCATCACCCAGCCAAAGTAACTGCCATCGGCAAGTCGCGGCAGAAGCCAGTCGCGGAACGGGTCCTGCATCGCGGCAAGCGTCAAGGCATCGCGGCCCGCTTCGCGGAACATCGCTTCACGGTGGCGGCAAACCAGTTCCAGGTCATCGATGCACAGCGGCCGGCATTCCATGGCTTGGCGCTCCCTCGGCGTAGTGAAGCCGAGAGCGTAGCGCAAACGGCCGTGCTGCGTAATGGTCGATCAACGTCGATCAACGTCGATCAACGCCAGCCGATGGCCCCCGCCGCCTCAACACGGAACGTGCCCGCATCCGCGACCAGCCGCGACGCCTGTTCCCGCAGGCTCTCGGCTGCCGCGGCCGCCTGCTCGACCAGCGCCGCATTCTGCTGCGTGGCCTGATCCATCTGCGCGACGGCCTGGTTGACCTGCTCGATGCCGGTCGACTGCTCGTCGCTCGCCTCGGCGATTTCCTCGATCAGCGTGGTCACCTGACGTACCGCCATGACGATGCTGTCCATCGCTTCGCCGGCCTGCGCCACGCGCCCGGTACCGGCTTCCACCTGCTGCAGCGACGACGAGATCAGTTCGCGGATCTCCTTCGCCGCACCGGACGAGCGCTGCGCGAGCGTGCGCACCTCGCCCGCCACGACCGCGAATCCGCGCCCCTGTTCGCCGGCACGCGCCGCTTCCACAGCGGCGTTCAGCGCAAGGATATTGGTCTGGAACGCGATGCCTTCCACCGCGCCGATGATGTCGGCCATGCGCGTCGCCGCAGTCGAAATGCCTTGCATGACCTCCACCACACCGCGCACCGTCGCCGCGCCATTGTCGGCCACGCCCATCGCGTCCTGCGCCTGCTTGCGCGCAGCGCGTGCGTTGCCCGCGTTCTGCGTGACGGTCGAAGTCAGTTCCTCCATCGAGGCCGCGGTTTCCTGCAGCGAAGCCGCCTGCTGCTCGGTGCGCTGGGACAGGTCGGTGTTGCCTTGCGCGATTTCATGCGCGGCGCTGTCGACCGAGCCCGACGCAACCTGGATGTTTACCACCAGCGTGCGTAGCTGCGTGAACGCGCGTTCCAGCGCCTGCATCATCTCGCCGATTTCGTCGTGGCTGGTCGCCGTGACGGGATAGGACAGATCGCCCTGCGCGAGTGCCTGGGCCGCCTTTACGGCATCAGCCACCGGCCGCGTCACGGAGCGCGTGATGCGCACGGCCGACACCACGGCCGCGAGCACCGCGATCGCCAGCACGCTGAGCAGCCACACCTTCGCCGAACGGTAGGCCTCGTTCGCCTCCGCCGATTCCTTCGCGCTGACGGCCTTGCCCACTTCCATCAGGGCATCCAGCGGCGCGAAGTAGCTCGCTTGCGCGGCAGACAGTTCACCGTTGAGCTCGGCGCGCGCCTTCTCCGCATCGCCGGCACGCACGCCATCGATCACGATCGCCACGCGCGACCAGTAGCGCGTATCGGCCGCCGCGAGGTCCTTGTACAGCGCCTTGCCCTTGTCGGTGTAGAAGATGTTCGCCATGCCTCGGATCTTCTCTTCGTTGACGGCACGCAGCGCTGCGATCCTGGCAACGCCCTTCTCCACCTTGGTCGCGTCCGGCGCCAGCGCCAGGTCGCGCAGAATGATGGCTGTATGGGCCGCGCGATCCTTCAGTCCATGGAACTCGAGGATCTTGTTGTTCAGGTCCGATACGATGAGTTGCGTATTGGCGTCCATGGTGGCCATCTTCTGCAACGCCACCACGGCAATCACCAGCAACATAAACACACTGAGCGAAAACGCCGCCGCCAGCCGCGTGCCGATGCGCACGCGCTTGAACGAATTCAACATACCTGAAATCTCTCCACTTGAACCGTATCTGCATCTATTGCGGTGGATGCCGTGAGGCACCCGCCCGCCCGTGACTTCAGACCACGGCAGCCGCATCGCACCGGGGTACGGTGCTGGTTTTCAGCGGCTCGTCATTCGTGGACACCAGGGTGTTGGCCCTCGCGTTATCGTCACCCCTCAGGGGTTCTGAAGCATGACCTTGAAAGATGACGGAAAAAGTGATGTATCCGTAGTTCGGCGCACTTGCCGACTCTACGCCGTATGTGCAACCAACTGCCTGACGATTTCAGCCCAGCGCGGAGAGCGCGATGCGCGCCGCGCTGGCGATCGTTTCATTGCTCCACTTCGCATCCGGGGCGGCTTGCGTGAAATAGATAGCAACCACGATCGGCGCGCCCGCCAGGGGCCACAACACGGCGATGTCGTTGGTCGTGCCATAGTCGCCGCTGCCGGTCTTGTCGCCGATCTGCCAGCCGGCGGGCATTCCTGCCTGGATGCGCGCTGCGCCGGTCGTATTGCCGCGCAGCCATGCCTGCAATTGATTGCGCTGTACTGGGGGCAAGGCGCCGTCGAGCGCCAGCGCCTGCAGGCTGGCTGCCATGGCGGCAGGCGTTGAAGTATCGCGCGGATCGCCGGGAATCGCGGTATTCAGTTCGGTTTCCCAGCGGTCGAGCCGGAAGGTCTGGTCGCCGATGGAGCGCGCGAATCCGGTCACGGCAGCGGGGCCGCCGAGACGGTGCATCAGCAGGTTAGCGGCGCCGTTGTCGCTGTATTGGATCGCAGCGGCGCACAACTGGGCGATGGTCATGCCGTCCGCGACACGCTTCTCCGTAATGGGGGAATAGGCAACCAGGTCCTGGCGCGTGTAGCGGACATGCTCATCGAGCAGGCCGGGCGCGCCTGCGCTGCGCTGCAGGACAGCGCCGGCGAGTATCACCTTGAACGTGCTGCAAAACGGGAAGCGCTCCTCGGCGCGATGCCGTACCTGGCGGCCATCGCCGGTGTGGCGCGCGAATACGCCAAGGCGGCCGCCGGCACTGCGCTCCAGCGCGGCCAGTCTCGATTCGGCGTCAGGCGTGGTGGAGCGCGCCGAACTGGCGCAGGCGGAGGCAAACGGAGCCGCGGCGGCGGCCAAAAGCAAGGTGCGGCGGGTTCTTGAAGGGAGCATGGGAAGCGACGGTGAATGCCAGCCGGGCATTCTAACTGTCTGCCTGCTCGCCAGCATTTACGTTTGCCGCCTGCATGTCCTCCGCCTGAACTCGCCCCACGGCAGCCCATGGTCCACCACGCGTGCGTGGATCCACCGGCAACTGCCGCTGGATGGCTGCCTTGGCCAGCATGTGCGCGCTGATCGGCGCGGTCAGGAACAGGAAGGCCGTCACCAGCAGTTCGTGCACGCTGGCACCCTGCCCCTGGCAACTGAAATACACCACCGATGCCACCACCACGCCGCCCACGCCGAGCGTGGTCGATTTGGTCGGCCCGTGCAGCCGCATGAAGACGTCCGGCAGCCGGAACAGGCCGATGGCGCCGACCAGCGTGAACAGGCTGCCAGTCAGGAGCAGTACGCAGACGGCAAGTTCGGCGATCGTGCTCATCGGAACGCTTCCGCTTGCAGGCATGGCTAGTACTCGATGATGTCGCCGCGCTGCAGGTACTTGGTCAACGCAACGGTGCCGACGAAGCCCGTCAACGCGATCAGCAGCGCTGCCTCGAAGAACATCGCCGAGCGCAGGCTGATGCCGAGCACGACGATTACCGCGATAGCGTTGATATTGAGCGTGTCCAGCGCGACGATGCGGTCCACCAGCGCGGGGCCGCGCACCAGGCGCACGAAGGTCAGCAGGAACGCCAGGCCCAGGATCGCCAGGCAGACCGGTATCACGAGGGCAAGCACAGGAAGATCTCCTTCAATGGCACTTCATAGCGCGACTTGATGCGTTCGACCAGGGCGGCTTCGTCGTCGAGGTCCAGCACGTGCACCAGCAGGCTGCGGCGATCGTCGCTGAGTTCCGCGCACAGTGTGCCGGGGCTCAGCGAGACGATGCTGATCAGTGCAGTGGTCGCAAGTTCATGCTCGACATCGAGCGGTACGACAATGAATGCGGGCCGCAGCCGCGCCGTGCGGCCCAGCACGAGGATCGCCACTTCCACATTGGCGACCACGATGTCGATCAGCACATGCACGGCCAGCCGCAGCATCAGGTCCGGGCGCGACAGCCGGAATGGCCCGAGCACGAGCCACAGGTCCGCGAGCCGTCCCAGCCCCCAGCCCAGGAATGCGCCAAGCAGCCAGTGTGCCGGCGCCACGCTGTTGGACAGCATCAGCCACATCAGCAGCAGGATCAGGCTCAGCCATGGATGCGGGAACTGGCGCGCGAGCATTGACCTACCTCTCCGCCGTTTCCGGAACGCCGGCTGGCAGCACGGCGCGAACGTAAGCAGTGCGATCCTGCAGTTGGACGGCTGCCTGTCCGACATAGGCGCTTACCGGCGCGGCAAATGCCGTCAGCATGACGTTGCAGGCCAGCAGGAACGCGCTGCAGGCAAGCTTGCGGCCTTCGGGGCGTGAGCGGACGCGCGCTGGCACGGCGGCATCCTGCGACGGGTGGCTGCCATCGTGCGGCAGGCGCCACAGCAGGCGCGTGCCTGTGCGCGACGCAGCCACCAGCAACACCAGTCCGGATGCCAGGATGGCAGGCCAGTAGACGATGGCACTGTCGGTCGGTACGGCGCGCAGGATCATGACCTTGCCGAGGAAGCCCGACAGCGGCGGCAGGCCCACCGCCACCACCGCGCCGGTCAGGTAAAGCAGACCAGCGAGCCGCGTGCCGGCCACCATCGACACCTGCCCGTCCGCATGCGGGGGCTCCAGCGCGTCAGCCAGCAGGAACAGCGCCGCCGTGCATAGTGTCGTGCTAAGCAGGTAGTACAGGGCAGCGGCCCAGGCGACGGGCGTCTGCATGGCGACGGCAATGCCGAGCAGTCCAACGGAGGCGAGCACAAGGTAGCTGGTCAGCGCACGCAGGCTGGTGGCTGCCAGTGCGCCGATGGCGCCCACTGCCAGCGTCGCCAGCGCCAGCACCGGCAACCATGTCTGCATGAATGGCGCGAGCAGTCCTTGCCCGGCGCCGAAGACCAGTGCGTCACAGCGCAGGATCGCGTACAGGCCGACTTTTGTCATCACCGCGAACAGCGCCGCCACCGGCCCCGCGGTCTGCGCATACGCACGCGGCAGCCAGAAGTACAGTGGAAAGAAGGCAGCCTTGAGTCCGAATACCAGCATCAGCATGACACCCGCGGCCACCGCCAGCGGCAAATCTGAGGCCGGCAGGCCCTGCAAACGCAAGCCTATATGCGCGAGGTTTAGTGTTCCGGTCAGCCCGTACAGCATGCCGATGGCGACGAGAAAGAACGACGATGCCACAAGGTTCAGCAACACGTAGTGCAGTCCCGCGCCGATGCGGTCGCGCCCTGCGCCGTGGATCAGCAGCGCGTACGAAGCGATCAGCAGGATTTCGAAGAACACGAACAGATTGAACAGGTCGCCGGCCAGGAACGCGCCGTTCAGTCCCATGAGCTGGAACTGAAACAAGGCGTGGAAATGGCGGCCCGCACGCACGAGTTCCGGCCCTGCAGCTGCGAGCGCCGCCGGTGCCAGCAGCGCGGTCAGCCCCAGCATCATCGCGCCAAGACGGTCGAGTTGCAGGACGATGCCGAACGGCGCCTGCCAGTTGCCGAGCGCGTAGACGGCGATGCTGCCGCCCGCGGCCTGGTCCCCAAGCAGCCCGGCAACCGGTACCAGCAGCAGCGTGGCGGCCATGCACACCACGCGCTGCGCGCGCAGCCTGTGCATAGGCATGGCGGTCAGCAGTGCACCGGCGAACATCGGCACAAGGATGGGAAGCAGCAGGACGTGGGTCACGGGCGGCCCTCCGTCGCTTGCGCATCGTTTTGTCCGGCGGCATCGACATGGTCGCTGCCTGTCAGGCCCAGCGAGCGCAGCGACAGCACCACCGCGAATGCCGTCATGCCGAACGCGATGACGATTGCGGTCAGCACCAGTGCCTGCGGCAGCGGGTCGGCATAGCTGGCGCCCGACGCGATCACCGGCGGCCTGCCGATCGTAAGCCGGCCCATGCCAAGCAGAAACAGGCTGATCGCGTACGACAGCAGCGTGAGGCCGAGCACGACAGTGAACGTACGCGCCCGCAGCAGCAGGTAGATGCCACACGCACCAAGCACGCCGATTGCTCCGGCATAGAGCGCCGCCATCATGCGCCCTTTTTGCCCTGCCGCGGCCGCCCGAATGCCGCCGGCGTGTTGCGCACGCCCAGGTGCGAGACGATCAGCAGCGTGGTTCCGGTCACCGTGCCGTACACGCCAAGGTCGAAGATCATCGCCGTCGCGAGTTCGATTTCGCCGAGTCCGGGCACGTGGTAATGCCCGAACGCAGTGGTCAGGAACGGAAAGCCGAACGCGAGGCTGCCAAGGCCAGTCAACCCGGCAATCAGGATGCCGATACCGGCCAGCGCACGGTAGTCCGGGGCGATGCGCGCCTCGGTCCAGCGCACGCCGCTGGCAACGTACTGGAGCAGCAGCGCCACCGATGTGATCAGCGCCGCAATGAAGCCACCGCCCGGCAGGTTGTGCCCGCGCAGCAGCAAGAACACGGACACCAGCAGCGTCAGCGGAAGCATCAGCCGCGCGAGCATGGCCAGCAGCAACGGATGCCGTTGCGCCGACCATGCCTTGCCGTCGGGACCGGCCTCGGGCATCGGTAGCCGCATGCCGCGCAATAGTGCCTGCACAGCCAGTCCGGCAATCAGCAGCACGCAGATTTCGCCCATCGTGTCGAAGCCGCGGAAATCCACAAGCAGCACGTTGACCACGTTGTGGCCCCCGCCGCCCGGCACGGCGTTCTCGACGTAGAAGCCCGACACCGGATCGTAAGGCCGCGTCATCACCGCGTAGGCGCAGATGGCGAGCATGCCTCCGCCGCCGAACGCCAGCACGATGTCCCGCACCTGCCGCGTTGGTGCTGCGGCCATGGTCGGCTCCGGCGGCAGGTAGAACAGCGCCAGGACCAGCAGCAGGACGGTGACCACTTCAACCGAAATCTGCGTGAGGGCCAGGTCGGGGGCCGAGAAGCGCGTGAACAGCAGTGATACCAGAAGCCCGCACGTGCTCAGGAACACCAGCGCCGCCACGCGCTGGCGCCGAGCTACGACTACCGCCACAGCGCACAACGCCAGCAAGCCGAGGTAAGCCGCGCCCATTGGATCGATCGTTCCATCGGAGGTTGTCCCGGCCAGCGTATCCAGATCGGCGAGGAATACCGCTGGCACCGCCACCAGCGCGGCCAGCATCCAGGCCATGTAGCGCTGCAGCGAACCGTTCTCCATGCGCTGCGTCAGCGCGCGGGCCAGGCGTTCCAGCGCGGCAATGCCCGCTTCGAACGAACGTCGCGCACTCAGCGGTTCGATTGCCTGCTGCCAGCGCCGCAAGGCGTCGCGCCGCAGGAAGAACAGCGCCGCGCCGCCGGCCATGGAAACCAGGCTCATGAGCAGCGGCAGGTTGAAGCCATGCCACAGGTGCAGGCTGTAGTCGGGCAGCGGCGCGCGCAGCGTGGCCAGCGCGGTGGTTGCAAGCAGGTCGCCAACTGTATAGCCAGGCGCCAGGCCCACCACCAGGCAGATCACCACCAGCAGTTCGACCGGCAGCTTCATGAAGCGCGGCGGTTCGTGCGGCGGATAGTTTGGTACATCGGGGCGCTCGCCGCCAAAGAAGACACCGTAGATGAAGCGCAGCGAGTAGGCCATGGTCATGGCGCCGGCCACCGTGGCGGCTGCCGGAATCACCCAGTTGAAATCGCCGAGCAGGCCCTGCGCCAGCGTCTCGCCAAAGAACATCTCCTTGCTCAGGAAGCCGTTGAACAGCGGCACGCCGGCCATGGACAGCGACGCCACCACGGCCAGCAGCGCGGTATGCGGCATGTAGCGCGCCAGCCCGTGCAGGCGGTCCAGGTCGCGCGTGCCGGTTTCATGGTCGATGATGCCGGCGGCCATGAATAGCGACGCCTTGAATACCGCGTGGTTGATGATGTGGAACAGCGCGGCGACGGTGCTCAGTTGCGTGTCGAGCCCGAACAGCAGCGTGATCAGGCCGAGATGGCTGATGGTCGAATACGCGAGCAGGCCCTTCAGGTCCCGCTGCAGCAGCGCCAGTGCCGCGCCCATGATCAGCGTGACCAGGCCCGTCATGCTGACGAGGTAGAACCAGGCGTTGGTGCCATCCAGCACCGGGTAAAGCCGCGCCAGCAGGAATACGCCCGCCTTGACCATCGTGGCCGAGTGCAGGTAGGCCGAAACCGGCGTCGGCGCTGCCATGGCGTGTGGGAGCCAGAAGCTGAACGGAAATTGCGCGGACTTGGTGAATACCGCAAGCAGCACCAGCACCAGCATCGGCAGGTACAGCGGATGGCGCTGCACGTTGCCGGCCTGCGCCAGGACGTCGCCCAGTTCCAGGCTGCCGCAGATGCGCCCGAGCAGCAACACCGCCGCCAGCAGTGCAAGGCCTCCGCCACCCGTGACCGTGAGCGCCATGCGCGCGCCCTGGCGCGCGTCCTCGCGCCACGACCAGAAGCCGATCAGCAGGAAAGACAGGATGCTGGTCAGTTCCCACGAAATCGCCAGCAGCAACAGGTTATCGGCGAGCACCACGCCGAGCATGGCGGCCATGAACAACAACAGCAGGCAGAAGAAGCGCACTGCCGAGGCATTGCGCGGCAGGTAGTAGCGTGCATACAGGACGACGAGAAGGCCTACGCCGATGACCAGCAGCGCGAACAGGAAAGACAGGCCGTCCAGCCGCAGGCCGAGGTTCAGGCCGATCTCTGGAAGCCAGTTGACGCGCCAGACGAGCGCATGGTCGGGGTGGTCGAACACCGCTTCGCGCACGCTGAACAGCAGCACAAGCGCCGCCAGCGGGAAGCCGATGGTGATCGGTGCAACGAGCTGAGCGGCACGCTTGCCCGCCAGCCATGTCAGGACGGCGGCGACAAGTGGCAGCGCGATCAGCAGGACCATCACTACAGTCATAGCCTGACACCTGTTGACCCGAACGGGTCACGAATCCGGTCACGAATGGGCAGTTCCGCCACCGGTGCGTGAGCCATACTGCCCTCACCCTGCCTGAATTGTGCCCGCGTGGGCCGGCAAACGGACCCCATCCGCGCACGACGCGAAAAAATTCACTGCCGTGCAAAAGATTCTGAATACGCAATGTCGGCAAAGTCGCCGAAGGCGCGTAGTAATCTTGCGTACCCCTTGCAAAACGGTCTACTGGTACGCGGATGAATCGTCCCATGTTCCTGCTGATGTCGGTGGCGCTGGCAAGCGTCGCGGCGCTGGTCCCGGTGTTGGTCAGCGTGCGCGTGGCCGAGCAGGAAGCGGACCGGCGCGAACAGGAACACCTGCACGCCTTTACACGGGCGGCGGTGCTGCGCATCGAGCGCGTCATGACTGATGCCATCCAGGGCCTTCAGGAAATGGAGGCGCAGACCGATCCGCCGTGCTCGCCGGGAAACCTGCTCGCGCTGCGGCGCGTCGCCTTTACCTACCGCTATGTCAAGGATGCCGGCCGGCGCGTCGGCAACACGCGGCTGTGTTCGGCGCTGCTCGGCGATGCTTATGGCCGCGGACTGACACTGCCTGAGCAGGACTGGCAGGGCCTGGACGGGCTGGAATACTGGTTCTCGGTACGTAATCCGTTCGGGGCGCCCCGCCCCGAACTGCTGGTCGGCCGCAGCGGCCACTACGTCTCGCTGGATCCGCAGTCCATGGTGGATGTGGTCGACCTCGAGCGGCGCGACCTGGCGGCCGTGAGCCTCGGCACCGGTCGTCTGGTGGCGGCCAAGGCCGGCACGGACCCGGTGGAGATGGAACGCCAGTACGCCGATCCCTCGGCCCGCGACAATAGCCACTACTACGCGGTGGTCCGCTCCGCGAGCATGCCGTTCGCGGTGGTGACCCGGGCTCCGCGGGGCCGCCTGGTCTCCAACTGGCCGCTGTTGCTGGGCCTGTGCATCTTGACGGGGCTGGCGATCGGCACCGCGGCCGGCGCGCTGACGCTGCGCCTTGTTTCTCACAGGTTCTCGCTGGAATGGGCGCTGCGCAACGCGGTCAAACGCCGCCAGATCAGCGTGCATTTCCAGCCGATCATCGCGCTGGCAGACCCACGCTGTGTCGGCGCGGAGGCCCTGCTTCGCTGGCAGCATAACGGCGAGATGGTGTCTCCGGAACTGCTGCTGTCGGTGGCCGGGCGTGCGGGACTGATGGCACAGATTACAGACCAGGTGCTGGACAACGTCCTGCAGGATCTCGGCGACTGGCTGCGCAGCCATCCCGACTTCTATGTTTCCGTCAACGTCGACGTGCAGGACCTGAAGGCGCGCCGCTTCCTCGACGTGCTGAGCGCCCGCCTTCCCGGCACGGGCATTGGCGCACGGCAGATCCGTATCGAGATCACGGAGCACGCCTTCCTAGAGGCCGAAGCCGCCCGGGGCATCATCCAGGCCTTCCGCGATGCCGGCCACCCCGTCTATATCGATGATTTCGGCACGGGGTACTCGAGCCTGTCCTACCTGCAGAACTTCAAGGTCGACGCGCTGAAGATCGACAAGTCGTTTACCGACACGATCGGGCGCGATGCGGCGTCGAGCACGGTGGCGCCGCACATCATCAGCATGGCGCATGAACTCGGCTTTGAAGTCGTGGCCGAGGGCGTCGAGCATGAAGCGCAGGCGCGTTACCTGAAAGAGCACGGCGCCCAGTACGCGCAAGGCTGGCTGTATTCGCGCGCATTGCCGGCCGATGCGCTGGTGGGGTTCCTCGAAAGATGGCATCCCGTCCCGGGGGCAGCATGAAGCGTGCCGGTCCGTGACATGTCTCGCTGTTCTATCTTTGGGACATTTTTAATGGCGATTTGAAAACTTTAACTTCGTGGTCCGACGCGCCACGGCGACAATGCCGGGGAAACTGGAAAACTAAATTAAGTACTATCCAGAACGCCATAACTAACCAGACGCCCGTATCACCCGGCATCCGGCCCTTCGCGACCGGCAACGAGGAGCGAACATGCAAATTGCGCCAGCCCGATCGATTCGTCGCTTCCCTTCGCCCCGACCGCTCGTTGCCGGGCTGGCCGTAGCAGGCGCATGCATGGGCACCGCACACGCGACCGAAGGCGGCCTGGGCCGCCCGGTCACCGGCACCAGCGTGCTGCCCAATGCCGGCATCGTGGCGCCCGAGCCCATTACCGTGGTCAATTTCGGGGAGATCTACCTGAACGGATCGATCGGCGGCGGCCGGCAGGTGCCGGTCGTCGGCCAGACTTCGCTTGGTATCGACGCGGAGATCGCCTTCACGCTGGCCACGATCATGAAAGTCTGGGACACGGGCCCCGGCGCGTGGAACTTTGCATCCAGCTTCACGCTGCCTTATGTATGGACACAGGTCGGTGCCACGTTTTCGGCCGGCCGGCTGCAGGGACGCACGGAAGACCGCGCCTCGAACCTGTTCGACATCACGTTCACGCCGGTGATCGCCGGCTATCACTTTTCCCAGACGGCCCACATGGCGCTGAGCCTGAATATCTGGGCACCGACCGGGCAGTATGACAAGAACGCGCTGGCCAACCCGAGCCTGAATAACTGGACTTTCATCCCGCAGGTGGCGTTCACCAAGCTGATGCCAGAACACGGCCTGGAGTTCGATGCCGTGGCTGGCATCCAGTTCTATACGCGCAACAACGCCACCGACTACCAGAACGCTCCGCTCTTCACGCTCGATGCGATGGTGCTCAAGCGTTTCGCCAATGGCTTCGGCGCCGGCATTGTCGCAGGCACCACGCAGCAGCTCGGCGACGACAGCGGTCCGACCGCCGACCGGCTCAACGGTTTCCGCGGGCACGACTGGGCCCTGGGCCCGATCGTCACCTACGACACCAAGGTCGGCGCCAAAAGCAAGCTGTCACTGGGATTGCGATGGGTACCGACCGTGGCCAGCAAGAACCGCATTGACAGTACGAAGACCTTCATGGGGACGGCAACGCTGGTCTTCTGAGATCGGGCGAAGATCGGCCGAGGCGGCCCGAAGGCGCCCTGCTCCCGTGTGTCCTTGAGGTCTGGCGGGCCGGCACATTGGCGCCGGCCCGTCGGTCTTTTGAACGGCGTGTTCCTGCCGGCGGGCACTCAGCCCGATGTGCTGGCCAAGGTCGAGAAAATGTTCCTTGCCGCTTCGGCAAACCCGTCCACCGCCGCCAAGCTCGAAGCATTGGGCCTTGAAGTGGTGGCGCGGCCCGGGCAGGAGGCGCGGCATCGCATCCAGAAGGAACGCGCCGCATGGCGGCCCATCGTGGAGGCGACCGGCTTCGTTGCGGAGGATTGAACCGAGCGGGAACGCACAGGGCGTGCGTTCCCGCTTTGTACTCGGGGCTTTCGCCGGATGGCGCCCGCCCCTGCAGCTCAGTCCGCTTTAACCCCAAGCGTCTTCGCCAGCGGAATCCACCGCGCACGCTCGTCACGCACGAACTGACCGAATGCCTCCGCCGAGCCCGGCATCGGCTGCGCGCCGATGGCATGCAGCTTGTCCTGCAGGTCCGGCTGCTGCAGCGCGTCGTTGATGGCGCGGTTCAGCCCGGCAATGGCCGCGTCAGGCGTGCGCGCGGGTGCGACGACGCCGAACCACGCGCTCGCTTCCAGGCCCGGATAGCCGAGTTCCTGCATGGTCGGCACATCGGGCAGCAGCGGAAAGCGGCTGCGGTCGAGGATGGCCAGCGCCTGCAGCTTGCCGCTCTTTGCCTGCTGCATGGACGACGGCAAGGCATCGAACATGATGTCGACGTTCTTGCCCATCAGGCTGATGATGGCCGGCGCACTGCCCGCGAACGGTACGTGCGTGACCTTGAGGCCGAGCGATGACACCGCGTATTCGCCCGCCAGGTGCGTGATATTGCCGCTGCTGGCCGAGCCCATCGTCAACTTGCCGGGCGATTGCTTGCCCAGCGCCACCAGGTCTTTCACGGACTTCACCTGCAAGTCCTGCCGCGTGACCAGCAGCAGCGGCGACTTGCCCATGCCGGCGACGGGCTTGAAGTCCTTGACGGGGTCATACGGCAACGTCGTATAGAGCGCGCTGTTGATGACCAGCGGCGCGTTGGAACCCACGAGGAAGGTCTTGCCATCGGGTTCGGCTCGCGCCACGGTTTCGGCGGCGATGATGCCGCCCGCACCGCCCTTGTTGTCCACCACGATGGGCGTGCCGAGCTTCACGCTTGCCTGCTGGGCCACGAGCCGCGTGATCTGGTCGGCCGCGCCGCCGGGCGGGTATGGCACGACAAAGCGGATCGGCTGCGCGCGGGACTGGGCGCCTGCGGGTACGGCCATGACGCCAAGCACGGCCGCGGTCATCGCGACGGCCAGGCGCAACGGGAATCGGGTCTTCACTGCTGTCTCCTCTGGTTGGTATGTGTTCATGCAGCGATGCCGTCGATGTGGCCTACAGCACACCCTCCTTGCGCAACGCGGCAATACGCGCGGCGTCGTAGCCGAGTTCGCCGAGTACAGCGTCGGTATGCTCGCCCAGCGTCGGCGCGGAGCGCTCGTATGTGACCGGCGTGTCGGACAACCGGATCGGGTTGGCCAGGCCTGGTGCACTCACGCCAGCGCTGTGCGGCAGCGACAGCTGCATCTCGCGATGGCGTACCTGCGGATCCTCGAATACCTGCTGCATGTTGTAGATCGGGCCGCAAGGCACGTTAGCCGCTTCGAGCAGCTCGACCCATTCCGTCATGGTGCGCGCCAGCATGGCTTCGGCGACTTGCGGGATCAGCACCTCTCGGTTGCGGTTGCGGTTCCCGGCAGTCGCGAAGCGTTCGTCTTCGCCCAGGTCGTGCCGCCCGATCACCTTGCACAGTGCGCGATACTGGCCGTCGTTGCCGACCGCGACGATGACGTCGCCCTCCTTGCAGCGGAACACCTGGTACGGGACCATGTTCGAATGCGCATTGCCCATGCGCTGCGGAATCTTTCCCGACAGGAAGTAGTTGATCGCCTGGTACGAGTTGATCGTCACCACGCAGTCGAGCAGCGCCATGTCGATGTACTGGCCAACGCCGCTTACGTGCCGGTGTTCCAGCGCGGCGAGAATGGCCGTGGTCGCGTACATGCCGGTCAGCAGGTCGGTAATGGCGATGCCGGACTTGACCGGCCCGCCTCCGGGCTCGCCGTCGGGCATGCCGGTGATGCTCATCAGCCCGCCCATGCCCTGGAACACGAAGTCATAGCCGGGCAGCGATGCGTACGGGCCGCTCTGGCCGAAGCCGGTGATCGAGCAATACACGAGCCGCGGGTTGATGGCGCGCAGGTCTTCGTAGCCCAGCCCGTAGCGCGCCAGCGTGCCGACCTTGTAGTTTTCGACCACCACGTCGGCCTCACGCGCGAGGTCGCGGATGATGGCCTGGCCCGCGGGCGTGGCGATATCCACCGTCACCGAGCGCTTGCCGCGGTTGGCACTCAGGAAGTAGGACGAATCGCGCGTCTCCTCGCCTTGTGCATCGCGCAGGAAGGGCGGGCCCCAGGCGCGCGTGTCGTCGCCCGCGCCAGGCCGTTCGATCTTGATCACGTCCGCGCCCATATCGGCAAGGTTCTGCGTCGCCCAGGGGCCGGCCAGCACGCGTGTGAGGTCCAGCACCCTGAGGTGTCCGAGGGCTTTCTTCATGGGTCTCCTTGCTGTTCTGGGCCTGTTCTGCCGCCACCGGTCCGAATGACGGAGCACGGACCACGGAGAAGCAGCGGAACTCAGCTTAGGAGTGCGCGAGTGTCAGTGTCCAATATTCATTTGTTCGAGAGCGATATCTAGCGGATATCGCGCGGCAATAAATGAATATTGGACGCGCGCATGCCCCTCCCCTTAGCCTTGGCGGCACAGACCCGTCGAACGGGCAAACGCATACGAGGAGACAACATGCAGGCAATCAAAAGGCGCGTGGCAGCCATCGCGGGCGTAACCGTCCTCGCCACGCTGGTGCTCTGTGCCGCACCGGCACGCGCGGAGTATCCGGACCGGCCGGTCAAGCTGGTGGTGTCGTTCCCGCCGGGCAGCGGCACCGACACAAGCGCACGCTACGTTGCGCGCAAGCTCGAAGAGAAGCTCGGCAAGCCGGTGGTGGTGGAGAACCGCCCCGGCGGCAACAGCTTCATCGCCGCGCAGGCCGTTGTCGGCGCCGAGCCGGACGGCTACACGCTGCTGCTGGCCAGCAACTCGCCTGTCGCCACCAATGTGGCCATGTTCCGCAAGCTGCCCTATGACCCGGTGGCCGACCTGGCGCCCATTGCGCGGCTTGGCGTTGGCGCCATGGCGCTGGTGGTGCCGGCCTCATCGTCCTACCGCGACGTAGCTGGCCTGGTCGACGCGGCGCGCCGTAATCCCGGCAAGCTCAACTATGGCGGTGGTAGCGCCTCGTACCAGATCGCCACCGAACTGTTCCTGACCCGTGCAGGCGTCAAGGGCAACCATGTGCCCTACAAGGGCGCAGCGCCTGCGCTGACCGACGTGGCCGCCGGCCAGATCGACTTCGCATTTGCCGACTACGGCGCCACGCTGCCGCTGCTGCAGGCCGGCAAGCTCCGCATCCTGGCGGTCACGGGCGACAAGCGCCTCGCCAGCCGCCCCGACACGCCTACGCTGCAGGAAAGCGGCTTTCCCGGCTATTTCATGGTGAACTGGACCGCCGCGTTCGCGCCGGCCCGCACGCCCAAGCCGGTGCTGCATAAACTGGAGCAGGCCATCGTCGAGATCTACAGCACGCCGGAATCGGCCGAGTTCCTCGCGCGCACCAACTGGGATGTCTTTGTCGCCGGCGCCGACGAACTGCGCCGCTTCCAGCTCGCGGATATCCGCCGCTGGTCCGAGGCAGCCGAGCAGGCCGGCATTCCGAAGCAATAACGCGTTTTCAGATTCAGAAACGGAGAGACCACAACATGGCTGACTTCCTTCGCTACGAGCAGCAGGGCCACATCGTGACCCTGACCATGAACGAACCCGAGCGCCGCAACCCGCTGACCGGCAATACCGCCGTCGACGAGTTCCTGGCCGCGATCGACCGTATTCACGGCGACCGCAGCGTGCGCGCCGTCATCATCACCGGCGCGGGCACCGCGTTCTCGTCAGGCGGCAATATCCATGACATGGAACGCCAGGCCTCTGGCGAGGTGAGCGGCATGGAGATCCGCCAGGATTACCGCTGCGGCATCCAGCGGCTGCCGCTGGCGCTGTTCAACCTCGAAGTACCGGTAATCGCCGCCGTCAATGGCGCGGCCATGGGTGCCGGCCTGGACCTGACCTGCATGTGCGATATCCGCATTGCGTCCGAACGCGCGCAGTTCGCGGAATCGTTCGTGCGGCTGGGCATCATCCCCGGCGATGGCGGCGCATGGCTGCTGCCGCGCGTGATCGGGCTCTCGCGTGCCGCCGAGATGATCTTCACCGGCGAGTCCATCAGCGCACAGCAAGCGCTGGAATGGAACCTGGTATCGCGCGTGGTGCCGCCCGAAGAACTCCTGCCAGCCGCGAACGCCATGGCCGAGCGCATCGCGGCCAATCCGCCGCACGCCGTGCGGCTTGCCAAGCGCCTGTTGCGTGAAGGCATGCATACGCGGCTGGACACGCTGCTGGAGCTTTCCGCGGGCTTCCAGGCGCTGTCGCACCAGACCGCCGATCATCGTGAGGCGGTGCAGGCCTTCCTGGAAAAGCGCAAGCCGGTGTTTTCGGGCAACTGAGGCGTGGACTTCAGGCGGCCGCCGGATTGCCCTTGCGCGCCGCCTTTGTTTCACATTACCCCGCTGCCCCCAGCGACCCCTCCACGTTGCGCACCAGGCTGACCAGCCGCGGCCCGACGTCTTCGAACAGTTGCTTGCTCTGCTGGCTGAATACAGGCACGGAGGCGGCGACCAGCCAGGCTTCGCCATCGCGCCGGGCGCGCATGGGCACGGCAATCGCCTCGATTTCCCGATGCAGATCGCGGTGGCCACGGCAGAAGCCGTGCTCGTCAAGGTCGTGCAGGGCCTCTTCCAGCCGGCCCTGCAGCCACGTCGCGCGCTGCGGATCGGTGGCGCGGAGTTGTTCCAGGTAAGCGTTCCGTTCCCTCTCACCCATCATTGACAGGTAGGCGCGGCCCGACGCCGTCCGCGACATCGACACGCGGGTGCCGACTTCCGGCCGGAATACACGGCTGCGCAGGCCTTGGGCGATCTCCACGTAGGTCAGCGTGTGCCCGTAGCCGACCATCAGTTCGACCTGACCCTCGATATGGTCGGCCAGTTCCTGCATCAACGGGCGCGCGAGTTGGCGCACCGTCATGCGCGCGAGCGCGGGCGCGGCCATGTTGACGAGTCCGACGCCCGGCACGTAGCGCGACAAGCGCTCCGAGTAATGCAGCAGGCCCAGCTCGCAGAGGGTATCGAGCAACCGAAAAAGGGTCGGCTTGGCCAGACCGGTCCGCTCCATGAGTTCGCGGCTGCTCAGCTCCTGCACGGTCGGCGAAAAGCAGTTGAGGATCGAAATGCCACGCGCAAGGGCGCTGACAAGGCGGGCTTCGCCTTCGGCGTCCGCGCTCGCAGCGGTTGGCAAGGTCATCGGATTATGTGATCCATTTGTCATATAAACGGCTGCTTCTCGGGTTTTTCGATACCAGCGTCTCAAAACCTGGATGGTGCCCTTCGTTTTTCCCGAAGTCAAATCGAGCGTCTTTAGATTTACAGGGGGCTTTTCCGAAGCCAGAATGCCAAATCATCGTATCGGACGATCATTTTTTGGCACCGAGGTCTCACTATCTAGCTCGTGCTGCCAACTGAAATCTGCTGCCCTCTTACAGGAGACCCTCCATGCAACAAGCCGTCATCGTCGACGCCATCCGCAGCCCGATGGGCCGCTCCAAGCCCGGTTCGGCTTTCACCGAACTGCATGCCACGGAACTGCTGGCCCAGGTGCTCAAGGGCCTGGTGGAGCGCAACAAGCTGGATCCGGGTCTCGTCGACGACGTCATCACCGGCTGCGTCACGCAGGCCGGCGAACAGTCCGCCGGCCCCGGCCGCGTGGCCTGGCTGGCGGCCGGCTTCCCTGACCATGTGCCCGCCACCACGATCGACCGCAAGTGCGGTTCGAGCCAGCAGGCCGTGCATTTCGCCGCGCAGGGCATCATGGCCGGCGCCTATGACATCGTCATCGCCTGCGGCATCGAGTCGATGAGCCGCGTGCCGATGGGTTCGGCCCGTATCGGCCAGAACCCCTATGGCCCGTCGATGGAAGCGCGTTACGCGCCGGGTCTGGTCTCGCAGGGCGTGGCAGCGGAACTGGTTGCCGCCAAGTACGAACTGTCCCGCGCGCAGATGGACGGCTACTCGGCTCGTTCGCACGAACTGGCCGCTGCCGCACGCGAAGCCGGTGCATTCCGCCGCGAGATCCTGCCGATCGTGACGCCGAATGGCGTGATCGAGCACGACGAGACCATCCGCCCGGGCACTTCGGTCGAAAAGCTTGGCACGCTGCAGGCCTCGTTCCGCAATGACGAGCTGAGCGCGCGTTTCCCGCAGATCGGCTGGAACGTGACGGCCGGCAATGCATCGCAGATCAGCGACGGCGCCTCGGCCATGCTTCTGATGAGCGAATCCATGGCGCAGCGCCTGGGCCTGAAGCCGCGTGCGCGTTTCGTGGCCTTCGACGTGTGTGGCGACGATCCGGTGATGATGCTGACCGCACCGATCCCGGCCAGCCAGCGCGCCATCAAGAAGAGCGGCCTCAAGCTCGATCAGATCGACCACTACGAAATCAATGAAGCGTTCGCTTGCGTGCCGTTGGCCTGGCAGAAGGCGCTGGGCGCCGACGCGGCGCGCCTGAACCCGCGTGGTGGTGCGATTGCGCTGGGCCACCCGCTCGGTGCATCGGGCGTGCGACTGATGACCACCATGCTCCACGCATTGGAGGACAGCGGCGGCCGCTACGGCCTGCAATCGATGTGCGAAGCCGGCGGCATGGCCAACGCCACGATCATCGAACGTCTGTAAGGCGTTGACGGACCGGCCTGTGTACCGGTCCGTGCCGCATTTCGCGACTAGCCGTATTTCCGTATCGCTGAATCCCTGAATCCCTGAATTCCTGAATCAGAACTGGAGACTCAAGATGAAACTGACCGCAGATATGTCCGCTGTTGTGACCGGCGGCGCGTCCGGCCTGGGCCTGGCTACCGCACGCCGCCTGATCGAGCGCGGTGTCAGCGTGGTGATCGCCGACCTCTCCGAAGAACGCGGCAACGCCGCCCTGGACGAACTCGGTCCCAAGGCGCGCTTCGTCAAGGCCGATGTCTGCGACACCGACCAGATGAACGCCGTCTACGACGCGGCCGAAGCGCTCGCCCCGCTGCGCGCGCTGGTGCACTGCGCCGGTCTTGGTGCCGCGGTGCGCGTGGTCGAGAAGGACGGCTCGCCGGGTTCGCTGGAAAAGTACGAGTCGATCGTGCGCATCAACCTGATCGGCACGTTCAATGCGCTGCGCCTGGGTGCCGCGCGCATGGCGAAGAACGAAATGATCGACGGCGAGCGTGGTGCCTGCGTGCTGACCGCTTCGGTCGCCGCCTACGAAGGCCAGATCGGCCAGATTCCGTATTCGTCGGCCAAGGCCGGCATCGTCGGCATGACGCTGGTGGCCGCGCGTGACCTGGCGCAGCGTGCGATCCGTGTCTGCACGATTGCTCCGGGCCTGTTCGACACGCCGCTGCTGGCCAAGCTGCCGGAAAACGTGCGCGCCTCGCTGGGCGCGATGGTGCCGCACCCGGCACGCCTGGGCGCGCCGGACGAGTACGCATCGACTGCCCTGCACATCCTCGAAAACATCATGCTCAACGGCGAAACCATTCGGCTGGATGGCGCTATTCGCATGGCCCCGCGCTGAGCTGCCGGTTTCTCTTCAATACCGATTCAAGCAACACAAGGACAAGCATGAGCGACACGCTGCAACTTGAAACGCGCGGCAATATCCTGCTGATCACGATGAACCGGCCCGAGGCGCGCAACGCCATGGACTTCGAGACTGCGACGGCGCTGGCCGCCGCGCTCGCCCAGCTCGAGTCGCGCGACGACCTGAGCGTGGCCATCCTGACCGGTGCGGGCGGTACCTTCTGCTCCGGCATGGACCTGAAGGGCTTCCTGGCCGGCAAGCGCCCCAGCCTGCCGGGCCGCGGCTTTGGCGGCCTGACCGAAGCGCAGCCGCGCAAGGTACTGATCGCCGCGGTGGAAGGCTATGCACTGGCCGGTGGCTTTGAAATGGCGCTGGCCTGTGACCTGATCGTGGCCTCGAAGGCGGCCAAGTTCGGCCTGCCCGAAGTCAAGCGCGGCCTGGTGGCTGCCGCTGGCGGCCTGATGCGCCTGCCGAGCCGGATCCCGTACCACATCGCCATGGAATACGCGCTGACCGGCAATATGCTCGGCGCCGAACAGGCGCATACGTACGGGCTGGTCAATCGCCTGACCGAGCCGGGCCAGGCACTGGAAGCCGCGATCGCGCTGGCCGAGGAAGTCGGTGCCAATGGTCCGATGGCCGTGGCGGTCAGCAAGCAGATCGTCAGCGAGTCCGCTGACTGGTCGGCGGCCGAGATGTTCGAGCGCCAGCGTCCGCTTGTCGCCCCGGTGTTCACGTCATCCGATGCCCGCGAGGGCGCCGCTGCGTTTGCCGAGAAGCGCAAACCTGTGTGGACCGGCAAGTAAGCCGCTGAAGCGGCAAGCCCTTGCCCATGCGGCCGGCCCTTGCGCCGGCCGCATTGCCATCCACGCTCATCCGAAAAGAAGCCGCCTATCGGCGCACGCTGCCGCGCGCGGCGCGGCTTTCCTTGGGACTGCAGCCAAACTGCGCGTGATACCAGCGCGAGAATCCGCTCGGCGCCGAGAACCCGAGCAAGGTCGCCACCTCGGTCAATGGGCGGTCGGTCTCGATGACATGGCGCGCCGCGAGTTCCGTGCGGATGTCGTTGACGACTGCTGAAAAGGGCTGACCCTCTTCCGCCAGCCGGCGTTGCACCGTGCGGCACCCGATACCCAAGTGCTCGGACACCTGCTCGATGCTGCACCGGCCGCTGGGCAGCAGCAACAGCACGATGCGGCGGACGTCCTCAAGCATGGTGGCCTGCTTCGACATGGCCGTGGCGTCGATCAACTGCTGCACATAGCGCGCCATGGCCGGATCGGCATACGGGTTGCGCGCGTCGAGATCGGCCTTCGTGCAGAGGATGCAGTTGAAGTCGTAGTTGAACTCGACGTTCGGGCCGAAAAAGCGCTGGTGCACACTGAGGTCGCGCGGCGCCGGGTGCTCGAAGCATACGCGCGCCGGCTCCCAGTCGTACCGGTGGAGCTGGCGTATCAACCGTACCATCACCCCGAGCGCCAGCTCGACCCTCTGGCGCGTGGGCTCATGCGCATGTCCAGCCATGACCACTTCGCGGATGATGACCAGATCGCCGCACTCCTCGATCGCCAGCGACAACGAACCGTTGAGCAACGCCTGATAGCGCATCAGCATCCGAAGCGAGTCACGCAGCGTCGGCTGGTCGCGGATCAGCAGCCCGACCGGACCGAGATTCGACAACAGGCGCGACTCGGCCATGCACAGCCCGAAACTCTCGTTGCCAGACTGGGTAGCGCACGCCTGAAGCAAGCGTCCGAGACGCTCCACGGGAATCATGACGTCCGGCTCGCGCAGCGCGCTCGGGCTCAGTCCCGCATCGAGCAGCATCCGCACCGGATCCAGGCCGCCGGCACGAGCGACCTCATTAAAGTTCGTGAGGGCTGCGGCGCGGACAAGTGACGACATCGGAGGGGGCGGTGAGTGAGCATTTGACAGCTAAGGATAAATGCCTGTCACGTAGTGTCAAGCGGGAAACGCCTGCAGCGCCCAAACTGAGAGGATCCGATCGGCCCGATCGATCACAGGAGACAACGTCCATGACCCAATCCCCAGACGCGGCCCCCGCCGTGGTCCGCGCAACCTCCCTGAGCAGTTCGATCCGGGTCGAGCCCCTCACTTGCACAATCGGTGCGGAGCTCAGCAACGTCAATCTGGGCGCGGCTGCGGAGGATGACGGGCAGATGGCCGAGATCCGCGCATTGCTCCTCAAGCATCGTGTGCTGTTCTTCCGCGACCAGGACATCACACGCGCGCAGCACGTGGCGTTTGCGAGCCGCTTCGGCAAGCTGGAAGACCACCCGGTGGTGGGCAGCCACCCCGATTACCCGGGACTGGTGCAGATCTACAAGACTCCGGACAGTCCGCCCGAGCGCAACGAGAACTCCTGGCACACCGATGCCACCTGGCGCGAAAAGCCGCCGCTGGGTTGCGTGCTGCGATGTATCGAATGCCCGCCCGTGGGCGGCGACACCATGTGGGTCAACATGGTCGAGGCCTATAACCAGTTGCCCGAAGAGATCAAGACGAAGATCGGCTCATTGCGCGCGCGCCACAGCATCGAGGCGAGCTTCGGCGCTGCAATGCCGATCGAAAAGCGTCTTGCGCTGAAGGCCCAGTACCCCGACGCCGAGCATCCGGTGGTGCGCGTCCATCCGGAAACCGGCGAGAAGGTGCTGTTCGTCAACGGAAGCTTTACGACGCATTTCACCAACTACAACGTGCCAGCCAACGTGCGCTTCGGGCTGGACAAGTCGCCGGGCGCCAGCAACCTGCTCAACTACCTGGTCAGCCAGGCCATGATCCCGGAATACCAGGTGCGTTTTCGCTGGAAGAAGAACAGTGTCGCGTTCTGGGACAACCGCTCGACGCAGCATTACGCAGTGATGGATTACCCGCCGTGTCACCGGAAGATGGAGCGCACCGCCATCGTCGGTGATGCACCCGTTTGAACATCGACCCTGACAGTCACACATCGCTTCTACTCCCCCGGGCCTGCGCGACCGCGTGCCGGAAGCCGGGCTTGCGCTGGCTGATGGTTGCGCAAACCTGAGCCAAGCGCCGCGGCGAGTCCAGCGTAAATCCCTTCCCATCATTCCGGCTGGTAGTTGATCGACTTGAGCAGCGCGGCCTGTTGCTGGTAGGCCTGTTTCAGGTCCGCCATCATCTCTTCCGAGGTGACGGCATCGCCCTGCTCCATGCCCATTTCCTTGAGGCGGTTTTGCACCGCAGGCTGCTTGAAGTACGTCAGCGTAGCCTCCCGCACTTTTTGCTGGACTGCCGGAGCGACATCCGGACGCGACCAAACGGCGAACCAGCTTGCTTGCGCCAGTTGCGGGTAGCCGAGTTCCTTGAACGTAGGCACATCCGCCAGTCCGGAAATCCGGGTCGGATAGGCCACCGCAATCGCCTTGATCTTGCCCGCCTTGATCAGCGGCAATGAGGTCGTCACCCCATCGAACATCAGCGGCACGTGGCCGCCCATGAGGTCGTTCAATGCCGGCGGAGAGCCCTTGTAGCCCACATGCCGCATGGGTACGTGGGCGAGTTGTCCCAACAGCATGCCCGACGTGTGGCCCTTCAGCCCCGGCGCGTAAGACGCGAAGACGAGACCGTCCTTTTGCGATTTGCCGTAGTCCACCAATTGCTTCAGGTTGGAAACCGGCAGATCCTTGTTGGCTACCAGTACCAATCCCGTCCGGCTGACCTGGGCCAGCGGCTTCAGGTCGTCGAACGGCTTGTAATGGACCTTGTTGGCCAAAGGCGCTTCGCTCACGACGCCGCCCTGGATAACCAGAAGCGTATGGCCATCCTTGCCGGTGGACTGCAAGTCGGCGATTGCGAGCGCACCGGCGGC
Source organism: Cupriavidus pinatubonensis (assembly GCF_019602855.1). Taxonomy (GTDB): domain Bacteria; phylum Pseudomonadota; class Gammaproteobacteria; order Burkholderiales; family Burkholderiaceae; genus Cupriavidus; species Cupriavidus pinatubonensis. The sequence goes on along the minus strand of NZ_CP080767.1, from coordinate 1,832,418 downwards.
GCCAGCCTTGTTTTCGACGATCACCGGCTTGCCCCACGTCTTCTGCAGGCCTTCCGCGAGCAGCCGTGCCAGCGCGTCAGCGGTGCCGCCGGCGGGCCCGCCTACTACGAGGCGGATCGTTTTCGTTGGCCAATCATCCTGGGCCTGGGCCGAGGGAATCCACGCTGCAACACCGACACCGATCGCCAGGGCGTATCCGGTCCACCGGAAGTGATTGTTATGCTGCTTCATGTACATTCCTCTTGATTGCCGCGCTTTCTGTCGAGAAGGCTTTGTCGATGATTGGGGCTATTCTGCGAGGACACTGGGTCACCCCGCTTGGCCAATCGCGCCACGTTCTTGCCATTTCGCGCAAACAGAGGGAAAACCCTGCCAGAGCATGGCAGGCCGGAGTTTCCAATGACGACTTCTCCTGCCTGGGGAGGCCTACGAAGCGCTGACCTTGAACGTCTCAGTCCCAAGCTTCACGAACTCCCGTACGGCTGGCGATACTTCGCGGCGCCGGTAAGCCAGCGCCAGGTTCACCGAGAGCAGGAAGTCGCTGATCGGCTTGTAGATGACGCCCGGCTGGGAGAAGTTCTGCATCGACTCGGGTACGATGGCCATGCCATATCCCGCCGAGGCCAGGCATATCGCCGAGATGAAATCCTGCACGCGATATTCGAGGTGCGGTGTGAATCCTCCTGCTTTGCCCAAGGCCGATAACGCAGATCCGAACCCTTCCTCCTCGGCAAACTGTGGGACGATGAACGATTGATCGGCCAGTGCGCGTGCGGCAACCGTCGCGCGCCGTGCAAGGGGATGGCCTTCCGCCATGGCGGCCAGAAGACGTTCCGTCTGCAAGACTTTGCTGACCACGCCAGCCGGATAGAGCCGTCTCGGCCTGACGATTCCCACATCGATCTGCCCATCGCCAAGCGCTTCGAGTTGCCTTGGCGTATCCATCGGCACGATCTCGAGCCGGACCATCTCATGGGATTTCCGGAACGCGCTCAGCAACCTGGACAGCAGGCCGCTGCTGACGCCGGAAGCGACATAGCCAACACGGATCACGCCAGCCAGTCCTCTGGCCGCGAGGCGGCCGACCTGGTCGGCACGCTCGATGTGCCTCAACGCGGCGGCGGCCTCGGCCAGGAATAACTGCCCCGCATCCGTCAGTGACACTGGCTTTCTCTTGTTCCGATTCAGGAGCGTCACGCCCAGGTCTTGTTCCAGGCGCTGGATCTGGGTACTGAGCCCCGATTGTGCGACGCCTAACCGATCCGCCGCCTTTGCAAAGTGAAGTTCTTCCGCCACGGCAAGGAAGCACTGCAACTGACGTACGTCGATCATCGTTTTAATCGGAATATCGGAACAAAAATTACAGATTGACATCTGGATCATATCAAAGAATCCGGATGAAATAGCGCCATACCACTCATACCATCCGTACCACATCCCGGAGAATGACCGATGAATGCTCCGCTTCCCGCGGCATTGCTCGCCGCCAATGACCAGCCCCGCTTCCAGCTGTCCGGGCACCCGGATCACCATCGCATCGTGCATGTGACCATCGAACGTGACGCGCTGCTGGCGTTCCTCGAGGAAGTGCGCAAGATCGACGTACAGAATCTCGAGTACGTTCCCTTCATGCGCTACGAGCTCGCGAGCACGCTTGCCAGGCATGTCGGCGAGGACTTCGCGGCAACCGTCAACAGCATCGTGAAAGACCGGCATCACGGCGGCTTCACGGCAGGACTCCAGGATCTGACGTCCGACGCCGACGACTTCGTGCGCTTCGGCACTGCCATCGGCCATCTGCTGGGTCCGGGCAACCACGATGCGATGTCGGGCACCTACTATGCCCGCTTCGTGGTCAAGCATACGGACAACAGCGACTCCTATTTGCGCCAGGCCTACCGTCTCTTCACCATGCATACCGATGGCACTTTCGTCAGCGAAGCGACGGACTGGCTGTTGATGATGAAGTTTGCGGAACGCAACGCCGTGGGTGGCGAGTCCCGTTTCCTGCATCTGGACGACTGGGCAGACATCAACCGGTTTGTCAGCCACCGTCTCGGGACAAAGCCTTTCGTCTACAAGGCCCCGGGGTCCAAGAATGTCAGCGATACCGTCGAACGCCCGGTCTTCTTCCAGAACGAGTTCGGGCTGTCCATGTCGTTCATCGATCAATTCGTACAGCCTCGCAATCGTGAGGAAGCTGCATTCCTGAACGACCTGTCGACTTCCATGGAGGCTTCGCCGGGAACGAAGGAGGTGTCGCTGCCCGTTGGCGATCTGGTTGTCCTGAACAACTACTTTTACGTCCACGGCCGCGCGCCGTTCGAAAAGAACCCCTTGCTGTTCCGGGAACTGATGCGCCAGCGCGGGACATTCGCGTGAACATGTAATGGGTTCCGGCACGGCTGGCCGTGACAGCTGCCGGGCTGGACAGAGGCTTCAAACAAGATGACATCTCGAACAGAAGTTGCAGCAAGCCAGCTTGCACTAAGCGCCGGAATGCCAGCTACGGCTGCTAAGGCTGCTTATGGCGTCAACCGCCAGATTCATCGACGCTTGCGCCCTATCCTTTCACTCGCCGATTTTGAAACCGCCGCAAAGCGCGTGCTTCCGCGCCCGATCTTTGGCTACATTGCCGGGGCGGCGGAGGATGAAAAGTCGCTCGCCGCCAACCGGTCGGCATTCGACGCGGTCAGGTTTCGCCCCAGGGTCCTGGTCGACGTCTCTGGACGATCGCAAGCGACCGAGATCTTCGGGCAGCGCTACGCGTCTCCCTTTGGCATTGCGCCCGTCGGAATCAGCGCGATTGCCGCTTACCGTGGCGACGTGGTGCTGGCGCAAGCCGCGCGCGACGCGCAAATACCCGCCATCATGAGCGGCACGTCGCTGATTCCGATGGAAGAGGTCCACGCTGCCGCGCCCGGCACGTGGTTCCAGGCGTACCTGCCGGGCGATGCCCTGCGGCGGGACGCGCTGATCGAGCGGATTTGCGCGGCGGGATTCGGTACCCTGGTCCTGACCGTGGATATTCCCGTCTGGGCCAATCGGGAGAACAACGTCCGTATTGGCTTCTCGCTGCCCTTGCGGCCGTCTGTCCGCCTGGCATTTGATGGTGTGTCCCGTCCGCGCTGGCTGGCCGGGACGTTCGCCAGGACGCTTCTCACGAGCGGCATGCCGCATTTCGAGAATTCCTTTGCCACGCGCGGCGCACCGATCCTGTCGGCCTCGGCGATTCGCGACACAACAGGACGCGATCACCTGAACTGGATAGACATCGAACGCATCCGGCAAAGATGGCCCGGCAATCTGGTTATCAAGGGGATTTTGCACAAGGCTGATGCAGAGCGCGCTGTCGCGTTGGGCGCCGACGGCATCATCGTCTCGAATCACGGCGGCCGCCAACTGGACGGTGCCGTCGAGCCGCTTGCCGTACTGCCGGAAATCTGTGACAGCGTCGGGCACAATACCGCCGTCATGATGGACAGTGGTATCCGGCGCGGCGGTGATGTGCTGAAAGCCCTTGCATTGGGCGCCCGCTTTGTCTTCCTGGGGCGGCCCTTTATCTACGCAGCGTCCGTGGGTGGACCCGAGGGCGTTTGCCACGCCATCACGCTCTTGCGCGACGAAGTCGATCGAAACATGGCTATGCTTGGGGCGAACACCGTCGCCGACGTGAACCGTTCCGTCATTGTCTAGTTCCGTGCACCATTGAAGCCGCACCGGGCGGAATCGCGCCGGTCGCAAGAAGGGAATGCCATGACTCAAGCAAAAGCCATTTATCTCGATCCGCCGGCGGGTTTCGATCACATCGTCGTCGGCACCGCTGACGTTGCGCCGCCGGGGCCGGGCGAGATCACCGTCCGCATTCGGGCCAGCTCGCTCAATTATCACGACTACGCCGTGGTTTCCGGCCGCAGGAGCCTGACGGAACGACGCATTCCGATGGCGGACGGCGCCGGAGAAGTCACAGCTGTCGGCGCGGACGTCAAGGGTTTCTCGGTGGGCGACCATGTCGTCAGCACCTTCTTCCCGACGTGGCAGGACGGCGAGCCGCGACTGTGCGATTTCGCTACCGTCCCCGGAGATGGCGTCGACGGCTTTGCGCGCGACGCCGTGACGATGCCGCAAGATTGCTTCACGCTCGCGCCGCGCGGCTACAGCCATGCCGAGGCCGCGACGCTGACCACCGCCGGACTGACAGCCTGGCGGGCACTGTTTGTCGACGGCGCCCTGAAGCCCGGAGAGACCGTGCTGGTACTTGGGACCGGTGGCGTATCGGTCTTTGCCCTGCAGTTCGCCAAAGCGGCCGGCGCGCGCGTGATCGCCACTTCCTCGTCGGACGAGAAGCTCGACAGGCTTCGGGAGCTTGGCGCGGATTGCCTGATCAACTATCGCAAGACGGCGCAGTGGGGCGAGACCGTGCGTGATATGACGGACGGCGCCGGCGCCGACCATGTGATCGAGGTAGGCGGCGCCGCAACGCTGGATCAATCGATGACGGCAGCCCGTGTCGGCGGCCATATCGCCGTGATCGGCGCGCTGGGGAACGCGACCGCGCCGATTACTGTCACGCAGCTGCTGCGCAAGCATCTGCGTCTGACCGGCCTGCTCGTCGGGAGTCGCCGACACCAGCTTGACATGGTGCGTGCCCTCGATGCCACCGGCATCCGCCCGGTCATTGACCGCCACTTTCCGCTCGAATCCATGGCTGACGCGTTTCGCTACCAGGCGTCGAACCAGCATTTTGGCAAGATTGTGCTGGACATCTGAGCGGGCGTCTGCCTCGCTGAAGGACGCATGGTTACCATGCGCAGCCGCTGACTCCCTGGCATCAGTCCAGCCTGCCCGAAACATCGCCTAGTCCGATAAGACGATGAATGGCAACCCGCGGTCAAAGTAATGTCGGCTCGGGTTGCCGCAAGGCAACGTGGTGAAGCATCAACAAGCCCGGACACGACCCGTGTCTGTGGGCTCTTCTCACGAGGCTGATTCATGTCATTGGAGTTCTCCGTCACGCACCCCTGTCGCCTTGGGAACGTCCCGCAATGGGACATGGAAACCGACGTGGTCGTCGTCGGCTTTGGCGCGGCGGGCGCGTGTGCAGCCATCGAAGCTGCCCAAGCCGGCGCTGTGGTCACGCTGTTCGAGGTCGCTTCCGGCAGTGGCGGCACAAGCGCCTTGTCCGGGGGCGAGATTTACCTGGGCGGTGGCGGTGGTACGCCCGCTCAACAGCAGGCTGGCTTTGTCGACGATACCGAGGACCTGTACCGCTACCTGCTCATGGCAGGCGGCCCTGATGCCGACGAGCCCAAGGTTCGCACCTATGCAGACGGCAGCCGTGCTCACTATGACTGGCTTGTCGAACAGGGGCTGACCTACAAGAACACCTATCTGCCAGAGCGCATGCTTGAGCCGGAGACGGACGACTGCCTGATCTGGTCGGGCAGTGAGGAGGCATGGCCTTTTTCCGGCAACGCGAAGCCTTGCCCGCGCGGCCATACGCCGCAGTGGGCCGGCTGGGGCGGCGGCCGCATGCTGATGGACGTGCTGGCCGCGCGCGTTGTCAAGCTTGGCGTGGATGTGCGCTATGACAGCCGCGTCCTCGCGTTGATTGCCGATGAGGCGAACAACGTGCACGGGGTTGTCGTGCGCATCAACGGCCAGACGCGCTACGCACGCGCACGCAGCGGCGTCGTGCTTTGCGCCGGCGGGTTCGTGATGAATCGCGACATGGTCAGGCGACACGCACCCGGCCTGCTGCGCGCGAACGAGCCGATTGGCAGCCCCGGAGACGACGGCTCGGGCATCCTGATGGGAATCAGCGTGGGCGGCGCCGCGATACACATGGATCAGGGCTTCGTCAGCTTGCCCTTCTACGCGCCCGAATCGCTGATCAAGGGCGTGTTCGTCAATGAACGCGGCCAGCGCTTCATCAACGAGGACTGCTATCACGGCCGCATCGGCCACCACATCATGCAGCAGCTCGGCGACCGTATCTATCTGCTGGTCGATAGTGCCACGTATCAGCAGCCCGCTGAATTCACGCGCATCGGCATTGCCGCCGCTGGCGACACCTGGGAGGAAGTCGAGCATGATCTGGGCATGCCGGCGGGAACACTGAGCGCCACGGTGTCGAACTACAACCGGCACGCTGCCGACGGCGCTGATCCCCTGTTCCACAAAGCGGCGAAGTGGCTGAAACCGCTCGATGAACCGCCCTTTGTCGCGCTCGACTGCCGCGTCGACTATGCGTTCTATCCGCACTTCACGCTGGGAGGATTGGACACATTGCCCACTGGCCAGGTGCTCAGCGAGAAACGCGTACCGATCCACGGTCTTTATGCTGCCGGACGAACGTCGTGTGGATTGCCACGCTGGGGCGGCGGGTACAGCTCAGGGATGTCACTCGCGGATGCCACCTTCTTCGGCCGACAAGCCGGGCGGCACGCTGCCGCCTCGGCGAGCCGATCCTGAGCTCAACTGGTGGCGGGACGCGGATTCAAACGGCCGATACGCCGTTCGACTGCGTCGTCCCGCCAAAGGTGGGCGGCGCCGTCACGATGGAGCGAAGCGCGGGCACGGCCGGCACGATGGCATCGAGGTCGGGAATCGGACGGCACAGTGCTGGCGAGGCCGCAAAGGCGGTCTCCATCGCTTGCGCCACGCCGAGCGCCATGGCATCGCCGCGAAAGCCTCCGGTTATCTGCAGACCGAATGGCATGCTTTGCTCGTCCACGCCGCATGGCAATGAAATGGCCGGGTGTGTGGTCAGGGTGACCACATAGGTCAGTGCCAGCCAGCGGTAATAGTTCTCTTGCCGCTCGCCATTGATGATTTCCGCGAACAGGCGGGTCCACGGAAATGGCGAGACCGGCGTCGTCGGCGACAGGATGACGTCATAGTCCCGGTATGCCTGCTGGAAGCGTTGCAGGATCCGTGTCTGTTCGGCCTGGGCCCAGGCGCTGTCGCCGAGCGACATCTTCGCGCCCAGCTCATAGTTGGCGCGGGTGTTGGGCCCGAGGCTGCCGGGATCGCGCTGATAGGCCTCATGCAGGCTCGCGACGAAGCTCTCTGCGCGCAACACGTCAAAGCATCGGTGCACATCGCCCAGATCGAAACTGACCTCATCGCAGGACTTGAAGAGGTGCCGCATTTCGGCGATCTTCGCGCGAAAGACGCGGCGGATGCCGTCGTCGACGCTGCAACTTCCAAAATCCTCTGTCCAGCCGACACGCAGGTCGGAAAGGTCGACGTGCTGCGGGGTCAGGAAGGCGCCAGGGTCGAGTTCATAGCTGAGCGGATCGGAGACCGATGCACCCGCCGATGCTGCCAGCTGCAGGCAGGCGTCGGCGACCGTGCGGCCCATCGGGCCAACCACCGAAATCGGGGTCCAGCCCAACAGCTTGCGCGAGTTCGGCACGACGCCCGGCGAAGGCCGGAAGCCCACCACGCCGCACTTGGCCGCCGGGATACGCAGCGATCCTCCCGTATCGGACCCCGTACAGACCGGCAGAAAGCCTGCGGCCAGCGCCGCGGCCGAGCCGCCCGAGGAGCCCCCGGCGTTCAGGTTCGGATTGAACGGGTTGCCGGTGGCGCCCCATACCGCATTGCGGGAGTTTGCCCCCGCACCCATCTCCGGAATATTGGTCTTGCCAACCACGATGGCGCCGGCCGCGCGCAGGCGTGCCACAAGGACATTGTCCTGGCTGGGCACGTTGTCACGGTAAAGCGGCGAGCCATAAGTCGTGAGCAGCCCGGCGGTCGCCTCCAGATCCTTGACGCCCAGCGGCAGCCCGTGCAACAGGCCAAGCGGCTCGCCGCGCATGACGGCCTGCTCGGCCGCCCTCGCCTCCGTGCGCGCCCGCTCGTAGCAAGTCGCCGTGATCGCGTTGATGGCTGGGTTGTAGGTCTCGATACGGGCAATGCAGGCGTCCAGCAGCTCCACGGGAGAGATTTCGCGGGTGCCGATCAGCCGGCGAAGTTCGACTGCGGAGGCGGAAGTCAGCGAGTCCTTCGAGTACATGGGACGATAGTTTCCTGGAGCGGCCGCTGGGTTTGCGAGCGGCCCGGGACGTGGATCGGTGGGCGTTTGCGCAGGCTCAGTCGAGCTTGATATTGGAGCGCCGCGCTACCTCGCGCATTTGAGGCATCTCTTTCGCGATCAAGTCGCTGACTTGCTTGCCCGGCGCGTAGTGCGGTTCGATGCCGTTATCGTTCAGCTTTCGTTGCGTGTCCGGGGCGGCGAGGACTTCGGCCAGCGCTTTCTCGAGCCTGGCGTGGACCTCCGGCGGCAAACCGCGCGGGGCGACCAGCGCGATCCAGGTACTGGCGTCCATGCCGGGATAGCCGCTCTCGGCCACTGTCGGCACATCAGGCAGCAGCGCCGAACGCTTGGCCGTGGTGACGGCGATGGCCTTGACCTTGCCGCCCTTGACCTGCGGGAGGGCTGCGGCCACGGTATCGATGCTGAATGGGACCTGGCCGCCAATCAGGTCGGTCATGGCTGGTGAACTGCCTTTGTAGGGCACGTGCAGCAGCTTTGTGCCGGTGAGGCTCAGCAGCGCTTCGCCGGCAAAATGCGCGGTGGTTCCCGCCCCGAACGAGCCATAGGAATACTTGCCGGGATTCGCTTTGGCGGCGGCGACGAATTCCTTCAGGTTGTTGACCGGCACATCGCGGTTGGCCAGCAGGATCAGGCCGGTGGATCCGATCAGGCCAATCGGCTCGAAGTTCTTTTGCGGGTCATAAGGCAAGCGCGGATAGATGGCAGGGTTGACCGTGAAAGTCGTTCCGGACGTTGCCAGCAGGGTGTAGCCATCGGCGGCTGATTTCGCGACATAGCTGGCACCGACAATCGTGCCCGCGCCCGGGCGGTTGTCGACGACCACGGTCTGACCGAGCTTCTCGCCGAGCTTCTGGCCGATGATGCGGCCCACGACGTCGGTCGCGCCGCCCGGCGGAAACGGCAGCACCAGCTGGATCGACTTGGTGGGGTAGTTGCCTTGCGCGCTTGCCAGGGCAGGCGTCAGGGCCGCCCCCATGGCGAGTGCGCAGGCAGTCAGCACGGAAAGAGCGTGGTGGAGAGGAGGTCGCATCTCGATGCTCCGGCAAGGATGGGGATCGACTGTTGGCATGCAGTGGCGCCATGCCGTGTGTCACTATCCTACGGTCTCGCCAGCCTGAATTCGTGGCAATGTTTAGAACAATTGATTGCCGTTTCGGCAATCCGTAGAATGGACAGGCTGTCCCTATCGTCACTGTCAGCGTCAGTCCCCATGTCCTCCTATCGGATCCTTCAGGAAACCGCCGTTCGCTACTTCCTCGAAGTGGTACGCACCGGCTCGGTCAAGGATGCCGCGCTCAAGCTCAACGTGGCGCCGTCAGCGGTCAGCCGGCAGATTGCCAAGCTCGAAAGCGAGCTGGACACCCTGCTGTTCGACCGACGAGCGCGGGGTCTGGTCCCCAATGCCGCGGGCGAGTTGCTGGCCGCGTTCGCGAAGCGGTCGCTGCAGGACATCGAACGCGTCACGGGTGACATCCAGGCACTGCGGGGTCTGCGCGCAGGACGAGTGCGGCTGGCCAGCGTCGAGGGCATCGCGCACGAATTTCTTCCCACCCTGGCGGCAAGGTTCAGGGAGCAGCACACGGGCATTCGATTCGATCTGGATGTCTGCCTGCAGGGCGATGTCGCGCGGCGGATCCGCGACGGCGAGGCCGATATCGGGGTCACGCTGAGCGGACTGCCTGAACGGGAGATCGAGGTGGAACTTCGCCACCCTGCCCCCGTACTGGCGATCATGGCGCCCGACCACCCGCTCGCGGGGCAACGCCAGGTTTCGCTGTCGCAAGTCATTGCCTATCCGCTCGCCTTGCCGCCGAAGGGCAGCTCGCTGCGGCAGCTGCTTGATACGAGCTGCAGCCGCCAGGACCTGCACTACCAGACGGTGTTTTCCAGCAATCATCTCGACGCGCTCGTAAGCTTCGTGGTGGCAGGCGGCGGCGCCATCAGTTTCTATGGGGAGCTGTCGGTACGCGGGCGCCTGGAGTCCGGCACGATCGCCGCCGTGCCGTTGCGCGACCGGGAAATGAACGAGCGCTACATCGAGATCCAAACGCTGGCCAAGCGCAGCTTGCCCCCTGCGGCGCGCGCCTTCGTGCAGCAGTTGGTGCAGACCATTACCGGTGTCGGCACCGCTTGATTGCCGAAATTGCAATCCATGGTTCTGTTAAATGCTGCGCAGGCATATTTCCTTCGGTTCGCGCGACACGGAGAATCTGAAGCGGATCTGATCAGGCATGACCAGGAATCAGCCAAGGCAACCCTACAAGAGACAGCACGGAAGGCATGACAAAGGACATTGTGGTACTTGGCGCCGGCATGGTGGGCGTATGCACGGCGCTGGCACTGCGCCAGCGCGGCCATGCGGTGGTACTGGTCGATCGCCAGGCACCCGGCAGAGAAACCTCCTACGGCAACGCCGGCATTATTCAGCGGGAGGCGGTGCAGCCTTATGCCTTTCCGCGCGAGTGGCAGGCCATCCTGCGCGTTGCCCTGCGCCAGGGCAATGATGTGCACTACCATCCCGGCGCGCTGGCACACCTGTCACCGACGCTTATGCGTTACTGGCGCGAGTCGGCGCCCGATCGCTATGCGTCCATCGTGACCGCCTACAGCGCGCTGATCCGCCACTGCCTGAGCGAGCACGACCGGCTGATCACGCTCGCTGGCGCGCAAGACCTTGTGCGGAAATCCGGTTGGCTGCAGGGCTACCGCACGGCGCAAGCGTTCGATCGCGCGGCGAGCGAAGCCGCCGCAATCGCGCGCGGCCATGAACTGGATTGCAAGGTTCTCGACCAGGCTGGTGTAGTTGCCACGGAACCGGCCATCAGCGGGAAACTCGCTGGTGCGATCCACTGGCGCGATCCCTGGACAATCGCCGACCCCGGTGAGCTTGTCACGCGCTATGCCGCGCTGTTCGAACGCGAAGGCGGTGAGTTCCGCCGCGGGGACGCTACCACTTTGAGGCAGACAGGCGCAGGCTGGACCGTAACCACGGAAACGGGTCCGCTAAGCGCAGCCAATGTCGTGATCGCCCTCGGTCCATGGGCTTCGAATCTGATCCAGACGCTCGGCTACCGCTTTCCATTGTTCGTCAAGCGCGGCTATCACCGCCACTATGCCGCCGAGCCGATGCCCCGCTTGCCGCTGCTCGATGTGGAGAGAGGCGTCATGCTGGCACCGATGCAGCGCGGCCTGCGCCTGACGACGGGCGCCGAATTCGCGCTGCGCGACGCGCCGCCAACGCCCGTCCAGTTGGGACGGGCGGAAAGCTATGCGCGGGAACTGGTGAATCTGGGATCACCGGCCGAGTCGCAGCCGTGGCTTGGTGCACGTCCTTGCGTGGCCGACATGAAGCCCATCGTCGGCAAGGCTCCCCGCCATGAAGGCCTCTGGTTCCACTTTGGACACGGGCATCAGGGCTTCACGCTGGGACCGGTAACGGCGCGCCTGCTCGCAGAGGTGATCAACGGCGAGCAGCCCTACGTGGATCCCTTGCCCTACGACCCTGTTCGCTTCGCCGCGATGTAACCCAACTCCCTCACTTTCCAATGTGACGAAGCTGCCTTGCGGGTTTTCCCGCGGTTGAGTTCTGCCCGTCCGTGCTATTTAATTCAACGTGAATTAATTAATAGCGCTCCTCGATGGAGCCAACCGGACGGAGACAAGATGACCGCATCCAAGGCGGGCCGTGGCGTGAATTCCGCCAGCCTGCGTCTCTACAACGAACGGGCCCTGCTGCTTGCGCTGCGCCGCGCGGGTGAAGCTTCTAAGGCAGATCTGGCCCGCATGGCTCAGCTGACCAATACGGCGGTGGGCAGCATCGTGCAAACGCTGACCGACGAAGGCCTGATCCAGCTTGCCGGACGGCGCGTGGACGGCCAGCGCGGGCAGCCTGCCAGCCTGATTCGCCTTCAGCCCAAGGGCGCCTTCGGCATTGGCGTGCGGCTGGACCGCGGCAGCATCGAGGCCGTGATGGTCGATTTTGCCGGGCATATCCTGGCCAGCCGGGCGCACCAGATGGTCCTGCCCCATCCCGATCAGGCGCTGGAGCTGGTGCGTCGCGACATCGATGAAATGCGCGCCCTGCTCTCCCCGGTTGAGCAAAAACGCCTGCTCGGCATCGGCGTTGCCCAGCCCTACAACCTCGGCGCGTGGCTGCGAGAGCTCGATCTGCAAGGTGAGACCTTCCAGGCCACATTCCGCGCCTGGGACGAGGTGGATTTCCCGTCGATGCTGGCCGACGCCACGCTGCTGCCGGTGTTCAGCGAGAACGACGGCACCGCGGCCGCGGTCGCGGAACTCTTCTACGGTCGGCACCACGCCCAGCACTTCCTCTATGTCTTTCTCGGTCCGGCGATTGGGGGCGGCGTGGTCCTGAACGGCGACTGCGTGCGCGGCGTCTCCGGCAATGCCGGCGATATCGCGATGATGCCGGTGCCGCCCAGCAGGCTGGCTTCTGCCGCGACGGTGCCCGGCCGGCGGCGGGACATCCTGATTTCCCGCGCCTCGCTCAACGCACTGACACGCCACCTGCGCCACCACGGCGTGACGGTGCATGGCCATGCCGACTTGCAGCGCGAGGTGGAACTGAAGCACCCGGCCGTGGCGGAATGGGTCGATGACTGTGTCGATGCGCTGGCGCCGTCGCTGCAATCCGCGCTGGCCGTGCTGGACGTGCCCCTGGTGATCTTTGATGCCGATATCGATGGCGGTCTGGTGCCCACGCTGATCGAGCGACTGCAGCAAGAGCTGGACGCCAATGCCCCCGAGGCGCGCCCGGCCGCCCGCATCGTGCGTGGCTGCTTTGGCGCCAATGCCGGCGCGGTCGGCGCCGCTTCGCTGCCGATGTTCATGAACTTCTCGCCGCGCGCCGAACTGCTCAAGGGCGCGTCCGCCATCGTTCCGGAGGCCAGCCATGCCACTGTCTGAAGCCACTGCGGCCGCGGCGCCGCTGCTGGAAATGCGCAACATTTCCAAGACTTTCCCGGGTGTGAAGGCACTCAGCAATGTCCAGCTCACGATCTTCCCGGGCGAAGTCCACGCGTTGATGGGCGAAAACGGCGCGGGCAAATCCACGCTGATGAAGATACTCTCCGGCGCCTATATCGCCGATGAGGGCGCCGAGTGCCGCATCGGCAGCCGGCCCGTGGTCATCGACGGCCCGCTCGCGGCCCGCGCGCATGGTGTGGCGGTGATCTACCAGGAGCTGAGCCTGGCCCCCAACCTGAGTGTGGCCGAGAACATCTATCTGGGACGGCACCTGCACCGCCACGGCATGGTGGACCGCGCCACAATGGCGCGCGCCTGCGAAGGCACGCTAGCCAGGCTTGGTGCTGACTTCACGCCGCAGACGCTGGTCGAGCGCCTGTCGATCGCCCAGCGCCAACTGGTGGAAATCGCACGCGCGGTGCATTTCGAGACTCGCATTCTGGTGATGGACGAACCCACCACGCCACTGTCCACCCGCGAAACCGACCGCCTGTTCGCGCTGATCCGCCAGCTGCGGGCCGACGGCATGGCCATCATCTACATCAGCCACCGCATGGCCGAGATCGACGAACTCGCGGATCGCGTCACCGTGCTGCGCGACGGCTGCTACGTCGGCACGCTGGAAAAGGCCCAGCTGACCCAGGCGGGGCTGGTCAAGATGATGGTCGGCCGCGACCTGTCGGGCTTCTACACCAAGACGCATGGCGAGACGCAGGTCGGCGACATGGTGCTGTCGGTGCGCAATATGTCGGACGGCCGCCGCGTGCGCGATTGCAGCTTCGACCTGCATGCCGGAGAGGTCCTGGGCCTGGCTGGCCTCGTCGGCGCGGGCCGCACGGAACTGGCGAGGCTGGTGTTTGGCGCGGATGCGCGCAGCAGCGGCGCGGTGTTCCTCGCCGGCTCGCCACTGGCGATCAGCCAGCCGCGCCAGGCCATCGACGCGGGCATTGCCTACCTGACGGAAGACCGCAAGCTGCAGGGCCTGTTCCTCGACCAGAGCGTGCACGAGAACATCAACCTGATCGTTGCCGCGCGCGATGCGCTGCGCGGCGGCCGGCTCAACCGTGCCTGCGCACGCCGGCGTACGGCCGATGCCGTCAGTTCGCTGGGCATCCGCGTGGCGCATCCGCGCGTCAATGTCGGTGCGCTGTCGGGCGGCAACCAGCAGAAGGTGATGCTGTCGCGCCTGCTGGAAACCAAGCCGCGTGTGCTGATTCTGGACGAGCCCACGCGTGGCGTGGACATCGGTGCCAAGGCGGAGATCTACCGCCTGATCGACGCCCTCGCCCGCTCCGGCGTGGCCGTCCTGCTGATCTCCAGCGAATTGCCGGAAGTGGTAGGCCTGTGCGACCGCGTGCTGGTGATGCGTGAAGGCCGGCTGGTGGGCGAGGTGCAAGCCTGCCCGGATGCCGCAGCCACGCAGGAACGCATCATCGCACTCGCCACCGGCGCGGATGAGCCGGCACAGGCCACCGTACTGCACTGAACCGACATTCCCCGAGACCGCGCAGACGGTCGACGGCAAGCGCCGTCCCACAGACTCAGGAGACATCATGCGCAATTCCATTCATCCCACGGCGCACGCCGTTGCTTCACAAGGCGCGGCGCGCACGCTTGGTCGCCCCGGCGGCGCCACCACGCAGGAACGCCTTCGAGCCCTCGGCATGCTGCCGGTGCTGGTGCTGCTGTGCGCCGGCTTCACGGTGCTGACCGACAACTTCGCCAGCCTGCAAAACCTGTCGATCATCGCGCAGCAGGCGTCGATCAACCTGGTGCTGGCGGCCGGCATGACCTTCGTCATCCTGACGGGCGGGATCGACCTGTCGGTCGGTTCCATCCTGTCGATCTCGGCGGTGGCGGCGATGCTGACGTCGCTGACGCCGGAACTGAGTGCGCTCAGCGTGCCCGCCGCGCTGCTGTGCGGCCTGCTGTTCGGGCTGGTGAACGGCGCGCTGATTGCCTTCATGAAGCTGCCGCCGTTCATCGTCACGCTCGGAAGCCTGACCGCAGTGCGCGGGCTGGCGCGGCTGGTCGGGCATGACAGCACGCTCTACAACCCGGACATCGGTTTTGCCTTCATCGGCAATGGCGACGTGCTGGGCGTGCCGTGGCTCGTGATCATCGCGGGTGCCGTGATCGCGGTGTCCTGGGTCGTGCTGCGCCGGACCGTACTGGGGCTGCAGATCTACGCCGTGGGCGGCAACGCCGAGGCGGCGCGGCTGTCGGGCATCAAGGTGTGGGTGGTGCTGCTGTTCGTCTATGCCGTGTCTGGCCTGCTGGCGGGGCTGGGCGGCGTGATGTCCGCCTCGCGCCTGTACGCGGCCAACGGCCTGCAGTTGGGCCAGTCTTATGAGCTCGACGCGATCGCCGCGGTGATCCTCGGTGGCACGAGCTTCGTGGGCGGCGTCGGCTCCATCGGCGGCACGCTGATCGGCGCGCTGATCATTGCCGCGCTTTCCAATGGGCTGGTGCTGCTGGGTGTGTCGGACATCTGGCAATACATCATCAAGGGTCTGGTCATCATCGGCGCGGTGGCGCTGGACCGCTATCGCCAGAAGGGCTCGGCCCGGACCTGAACCCGCACAG
Organism: Cupriavidus pinatubonensis; assembly: GCF_019602855.1. Lineage (GTDB taxonomy): Bacteria > Pseudomonadota > Gammaproteobacteria > Burkholderiales > Burkholderiaceae > Cupriavidus > Cupriavidus pinatubonensis. The sequence continues at coordinate 1,816,781 of NZ_CP080767.1, read as the reverse complement.
GAGACGCAAGTGATCAAGCAATTCCTGATGACAGTCGCGCTGGGCGCATGCTGCATGACCGGGGCCATGGCGCAGGCGCCGGCCAAAGACAGCGCGACGACCGCTGCGCCGCGGCAGCTGAAGAAGGTGGGCGTCACGCTGGGCTCGCTCGGCAATCCCTACTTCGTGGCGCTGGCCCGCGGCGCCGAAGCAGCCGCGAAGCAGGTCAACCCGCAGGCCAAGGTCACCGTGCTGTCGGCCGACTATGACCTCAACAAGCAGTTCTCGCACATCGATAGCTTCATCGTCGCCGGCGTGGACCTGATCCTGATCAACGCGGCCGATGCGCGCGCCATCGAGCCGGCCGTGCGCAAGGCGAAGAAGGCAGGCATCGTGGTGGTCGCGGTGGACGTGGCCGCAGCCGGCGCCGACGCCACCGTGCAGACCGACAACATCCAGGCCGGCGAACTCGCTTGCGGTTTCATCGCCGAGCAACTCAAGGGCCATGGCAACGTCATCATCCAGAACGGGCCGCCGGTGTCGGCGGTGCTGGATCGGGTCAGGGGCTGCAAGACGGTGCTGGCCAAGCACCAGGACATCCGCATCCTGTCCGACGACCAGGACGGCAAGGGATCGCGCGAAGGCGGCCTCAATGTCATGCAGCTCTACCTGACGCGCTTTCCCAAGGTGGATGCGGTCTTCACCATCAATGACCCGCAGGCCGTCGGCGCCGATCTGGCCGCCCGGCAGCTCAACCGGCGCGGCATCCTGATCGCTTCGGTCGATGGCGCGCCCGACATCGAGGCCGCGCTGAAGGCCGACACGCTCGTGCAAGCTTCGGCCAGCCAGGATCCGTGGGCCATCGCCCGCACGGCAGTGCAGCTGGGCGTCGGCATGATGAACGGCCAGCGGCCCGCCAAACCGGTGGTGCTGCTGCCCTCCACGCTCGTCACGCGCGCCAATGTCCGCGATTACAAGGGCTGGGCGACCCCGAGATAGTGCGCGCCCTGCCATACCCCGAACACCTTTCTGACCGTCCCAGGTGACATGATGGATAGCTCCAAGACCGGCGCGCAGGCCCCGGATTTCGACTTCGTATTGTTCGGCGCCACGGGCGACCTCGCGCGCCGCAAGCTCCTGCCCGCCTTGTTCGATGCGCATGCGGCAGGCGCGCTGCATCCGCGTGGACGGATCCTCGCGCTGGGCAGCCAGCCGCTCTCCCACGAGGCCTATCTGGCCATGCTCAACGACGAGGTACTGCCCGCGCTGGCCGGCAACGCCGTGGCCTCGTCCTGGCCCAGCTTCGTGGAGCGAATCGTCTACCTGCAGGTGGACGCCAACGCCGAGCCGGGCTTCGATGCGTTGGCGGAGCTGGTGAATGCCCGGGCCGCGCCGGTGGTCGTGTACTACCTGGCCACCGCCCCTCACCTCTTCGTCAGAATCTGCGAGCAGTTGTCGCGTGTCGGCCTGACCGACCAACGCAGCCGCATCGTCCTGGAAAAGCCGTTGGGCCATGACCTGGAATCGTCCGAGGAAATCAATTCGGCCGTGGCCAGATTCTTCGCCGAAGACCAGATCTATCGGATCGATCACTACCTGGGCAAGGAGTCCGTACAGAACCTGATGGCAGTGCGTTTCGGCAACGTACTGTTCGAGCCCCTGTGGCGGCGCGAGTGGGTGAAGGAGGTCCAGATCACGATCGCCGAGGAATTGGGCGTGGAGCGGCGCGGCAATTTCTACGACGGCATCGGGGCCCTGCGGGACATGGTGCAGAACCATTTGCTGCAGCTACTGTGCATGGTCGCCATGGAACCGCCCACGAGCTTGTCCGAAGACGCCATCCGCGACGAGAAGCTGAAGATCCTCAAGGCGCTCAAGCCGATCCGGCCCGAGACAGTGGCGGAGACGGTAGTGCGCGGCCAGTACTGCCGCGGCGCGGCTGGCGGCGACCCGGTGCCGGGATACGTGAGCGAGCCAGGCATCCCGGCCGACAGCCGGACCGAGACCTTTGTGGCCATCAAGGCCGAGATCGCGAACTGGCGTTGGGCCGGCGTGCCCTTCTACCTGCGCACCGGAAAACGCATGCAGTCGCGCGTGGCGGAGATCGTCATCCACTTCCACGATGTACCCTGCGCGCTGTTCGATCGGCCGCTGGGCACGCCGGCAGGGAACCGGCTGGTCATCACGCTGCAGCCGGAGGAGAGCATCCGGCTTTATTTCCTGACCAAGCAACCCGGAGACACGCAGGCCCTGGTGCCGGCCTCGCTGGATCTCCAGCGCCCGGGGACAGGCACGCGCGTGCGCCGCATGGGCGCGTACGAGCGCCTGCTGCTCGATGTCATCCGCGGCAGGCTCGGCCTCTTCGTGCGGCGCGATGAACAGGTCCAGGCCTGGCGCTGGGTCGCACCGATTCTCAAGACGTGGCAGAGCACCAACACGCCGCCCAAGCTGTACACCGCCGGCACATGGGGGCCGGCGGCCTCCAGCGCCCTGTTGTCGCGCGACGGCATGGCGTGGCATGAAGAAATGTAGTTCTGTCGTCCGAATTTCCGTTGGAGCAATCCCGATGTCGACGTCCCTCTCCGCCTGGCAATCCCTGCGCGAGCATGCCGCCAAAATTCGCCATACCCATATGCGTGACTGGTTCACGGGTCCGCAGGGCCAGGCGCGCTCCGTGCGCCTGACCGTTGAGGCCTGCGGTCTGACCCTTGACTACGCCAAGAACCGCGTCACCGAAGACACCCTGTCGCTGCTGTTCGCACTCGCCCGCCAGGCTCGCGTTTGCGAGCGGCGCGATGCCATGTTTGCCGGCGAGCCGGTCAACACCACGGAGCGCCGCGCTGCGCTCCATATGGCGCTGCGCGCTCACCCCGGTGACGGCTACCGCGCACTGGGCGTGCCGGTGGAGGCCGATGTATCCGCCGTGCTGGCGCAGATGGAACGCTTCGCGCGAGACGTGCGCAGCGGCAGCTGGACCGGCTTTGATGGACGCGCCATCACGGATGTGGTCAACATCGGCATCGGCGGTTCCGACCTCGGGCCGCGTATGGTGTGCCGCGCGCTGGAGCAGGACACAGAACCGGGGCCCCGCCTGCATTTCGTCGCCAACGTGGACGGCTACGACCTGGCCCGCACGCTGGCTCGCCTCGATGCCGCCACCACGCTGGTGATCGTCTGCTCCAAGACGTTCACCACGCTGGAAACAATGGCCAACGCCCGCACCGCGCGCGACTGGTTCCTGCGCCATGGCGTCACGCACTCGGACCTGGCGCGCCACTTTGTGGCCGTGTCGACGAACCGGGACGCCGTGGCGGCGTTCGGCATCGACCCCGTCAACATGTTCCCGTTCTGGGACTGGGTGGGCGGGCGCTTCTCGCTGTGGTCGGCGGTTGGCCTGTCGATCGCGGTGGCGATCGGCTTTGACAGGTTCCGCCAGTTGCTGGATGGCGCACGCGCCATGGACCGGCATTTCGCCGGCGCGCCGCCCGAACAGAACCTGCCGATGATCCTGGGCCTGCTGGATGTCTGGTATCGCAGCTTCCTCGGCACCGCCAGCCGCTGCGTCGCGCCGTATTGCGAGCCGCTGGACCTGCTGCCGGCGTTCCTGCAGCAGCTCGAAATGGAGAGCAACGGGAAGTCGGTGCAGCACGACGGTGCGGCGCTGGAGGCCGGTTCGGCTGCGGTCGTATGGGGCACCACCGGCACCAATGGCCAGCATGCCTATTTCCAGATGGTCCACCAGGGCTCGCAGCTCGTACCGGTGGACTTTATCGCTTGCCTGCAACCGCACAGCGACCTGCCCGGCCACCATACCAAGCTGCTGGCAAATTGCTTTGCGCAGGGAGAAGCGCTGCTGCGCGGGCGCACCGCCGACGAAGTACGCGCCGAGGGGAAGGCTGACGAGGCGCTGGTGCCGCATCTGGTATTTGAAGGGAACCGCCCCAGCAATACGTTGCTGCTGCAGCGGCTGGATGCGTTCCACCTCGGCGCCTTGCTCGCGATGTCGGAACATCGCACCTTTGTGCAAGGCGCGCTTTGGAACATCAATCCCTTCGATCAATGGGGCGTGGAACTTGGCAAGATGCTGGCCCGTCCCATCGAGCGCGAACTGGAAGGAGCGCCCCCGCAGCCGCATGACGCGTCGACGGCCGCGCTGATCCGCCGCGCCGCACAGTTTTGTGCAAGCACAGACTAGGAGACACGGATGTCAAGACCCCTGCCCCGCTACGTCGTGTTCGGTGAGGCGCTCACCGACATGGTGCTCCAGGCCGACGGCAACTGGCTCGGCCTGCCAGGCGGATCCTGCTGGAATGTGGCCCGCGTCGGCGCGCGCCTGGGCATCGACACGGCCTTTGCCGGCGCTGTCAGCCAGGACCTGTTCGGCGATACACTGGCCCGGGCCACCGAGGAAGCCGGACTCGACATGCGCTTTCTGCAACGTGTCGAGCGTTCGCCGTTCCTGGCTTTTGTCGCTTCGCGGCATCCTCCACAATACTTTTTCGTGGGCGACGACAGTGCCGACCTGCATTTCGAGCCGTCCCGGCTGCCGCAGGGCTGGCACGAGGCGGCGGAGGTCATTCACTTCGGCTCCATCAGTCTGGTACGGCAGCCGCTGGCCGGACGCCTGTGCGAGGAAGCCACGCAGGCCGCTGCGGCCGGCAAGCGCATTGCCTTCGATCCCAACTACCGCTCGCTCATGAGCGCACCGGGCTATGGCGAAACGCTTGCGCACATGCTGCGGCTGGCGTCCTACGTCAAGATCTCGGATGAAGACCTGGCGGGCCTCTTCCCGGCGCTGCCACTGGACGCGGCGCTTGCGCAGGTGCGGGCCATCGCGCCGAACGCCACCATCATGCTCACGCGCGGGGCTGATGGCCTGACGCTGCTGCAGTCGGACATCGTGGTGGAGCAGCCGGCGTTCCGGGTGGAGGTTGCCGATACCGTCGGTTGCGGGGACGCGGCCATGGGCGGCTGGATGGCCTCGGTGCTTAGCGAGCCGCGAGCGGACCTTGCGGGCCAGGCGCGACTAGCGGCAGCGGCAGCGGCAGTCGCGGCCAGCCATGCGGGTGCTTATGCGCCCTTGTGGCGAGAGCTGGAGGGGTTGGCGGCAATGCCCCGGGGATCGGCGTAATTGCCGGTCTGCCAGAGAGTCATCAGGCGAAGTACCCTTCGTCGATGTGAAGCAGTTGCTCTTCCACGAGATGGGCGCCCAGCTCGGTGTGGATCTCCGGAAATATGCGCATTCATGGTGGCATTTTGCCAAACCCGCCATCGCAAAGGTTTCCCTACCGTGTGGCTTCGCCAATGATGCTTTCAATCACCCGCATCTGCGGCGCCTTGCTGGTCAGGTAACGCCTGGCCTGCGGCGTCTCATCGTCCAGATAGCCCCACCAGTCCCAGCAGGCGTTCGGGTTCGGCTTCACCCAGCTGGAATCGGCAATCCGCAACGCCGCGGGCATGGCGCAAACCTCTCCATCCATGGACGTCTGGTGATCGAGCGCCGGGTAGATGACGATGACCTTGTAGTAGTCCGCCCAATTGTTGTAGCCCGCGGTCACGGCAAACTCTTTCGCCGTCTGTTTGCAGCCATGCAGTGCAATGTGTATCCGGCAACGGCTGCCGCTGCTTCGGCAGGACGGCGGAACGTAGAGATATCCGGTATCCGCCATATCGAAGTTCTTGCGCCGCGCGGTGCTGAAGGGTAGCCAGAAGATACCGTCAGGGGCGATCTTGCCGTCGCTCTTTTTGATCGGGTCGATCAGCGGCTGTTGCTTGAATGCCCAGACCTCCGTTGCCGGGATGTCCCTGACACGCCTGGTCGGATCGTAGACCGTGGCCGGTTCATAAAGGGCGTGGAAAAGCTTCCCGGCATTGTCTTCCGCGCCGCAGCGGCGAACGTAGGTCTTTTCCTTGCCATTGGACTGGCACGCATCCGTCCCGTCGGGGGAGATAATGCCGTGGCCGGCCCGGTTGCTTCCGTCCGCGGCATTCCCTCTGTCTACGACAGGCGCTTTTCCGATAAAGGCAGCCAGGAAGTCAATGCTCGCCTGACCCGACTGCTTTACCACGGTATGGTCTTCCGGGCTCTGGAAGACATAGGAGCGCTGAAGTGCCACCGGCTTGCCCGCGACCAGCTGATCGATCGACCCGCTCGCCGCTTGCGCGCGGGCGCCCGCAACATGGGGAGCAGTAGGCTGCCGTCCACACATGCAGTCATTGATTGCCACGGATAGTCGGCCGTCCGCACAGCCCCACCCCGGGCCGGCAACGGCGCCCACTCCGACGATGGAACTGGAATGGGCGACAGCGTACTGAATGGCCATGGCAGCGCCGGATGAAACCCCTGAAATCGAAACCTCATTGGGATTACCACTCCGTGCCAAACCTCTCCCGTCGTCGGCACGGGCGGTACCGAGCGCAGTGAGAATCACGAAAGCGAAGATTTTGAATTGACGCCGCACGTTGTGTCTCTCCTCCAGGACACCCGGGCTGGCGCATGCCAGCCGCTTGCCTACGCTGCCGTTCACCGCCGGAACCAGAGCATCGACAGCACGCACGCCGCCACGAGTAAGACAACCGAGCCTGCCGCGAACAAGGCACCGATCTCGACTTCGCTGCGCTCGAGTGCGAAGCGGCCGCTCAGCTGGCGATACACACGCGTCAGGTCGGCGGCCGAGCCGGCCTGGAAGTATTCGCCGTCCGTGAGCGTCGCGATCTGGCGCAAGGTCGGTTCATCCACCTGCATTTCGTAAGACAAGCTGGATCCCTCCGTACCAGCGTCCTGTACCGCTCCGAAGCCCACGGTATAGACGCGCAGGCCGCGCTGGGCGGCCATGCGCGCCGCGTCAAGGGGATCCGGGCCGGTCGTGCGCCGACCATCACTGAGCAGGATCACCGCACCGTGCCGGTAGGAGCCGGGCGCCGCCCCGGGCTGTTCCAGATCGCGCTTGCGGACGGCGTCCGCCGCGGCGGCCTCGGTCAGCGAGCGGCCGCCAGTGCCCGGCGCAAGCGACTCGCCGCCAAAGAGGATCCCTTCGAGGTCGATGCCGTCATCAGGAAACAGCACCGCCAGCGACTGGATCAGTCCGCTGCCTGTCGCCGTGCCGTTCTGGAGCTCGAAGCGGTCGATCGCGTCGAGCATGCGAAGCCGGTTGTCGGTAGGCGGCAGCACCACGATTGCCGTAGCCGCAAACGAGACAATGCCAAGGCGCACGCCAGGCGGCAACCCGACGATGAGATCGCGTGCGGCCTGCTGGGCGGCGCCAATGCGCGTGGGTGCGACATCGCTCGCTGCCATGCTGCGCGAGACGTCCATCGCGAGCACCAGGGTGACGGTGTCAGATGGCAGTGTGAGGGTGGCGGTGGGACGGGCGCAGGCCAGCAGCGCCGCGGCCAACGCGAACAGGAACAGCAGCGGCGGGATGTGACGCCGCAGCCGCTGCCTGCGACCCAGCGCGGCACGCGGCAGCGCAAGGCTGGCATACAACACGGCAGATTTCTTGCGCCGGGCAAGCAGGTAAAGGTAAGCGGCCACCAGCAGGGGAAGAGAAACCAGCGGCCAGAGCATCTGCGGCCAGAGAAACTGCATGCCTGCTCCTTGGCGCGTAAGTAGGACGATGGTACCGGTATTTCCTGGGTTGACGGTACCTCGCGGGGCAATCGAACGACTATGATCTACGCATGGGTCTCCAACCCCGGCAAACCGACCATGCCAGCTGGCATGCGAAATGCGTATGCCCGGGCTGTTAGAGGCCTTAGGCCCGGCGGGAGCTTCCTGCCGGCCCGCAGCCTTGTCAAAACGACATGGTCATGGCAACGCGCAGCGGCAATCTGTGGAAGCGGTTCCTTGACATCGCCAGGCCATACTGGGTGTCACGGGAAAAGGGAAAGGCTTGGGCGCTGTTGCTGATACTGGTCGGCTTGCTGCTAGGCCAGACCTGGACCAATGTGCGCTTCAACGAGCAGACAGGGGAATTTGCCTCGGCACTCGCGGCCGGAGACGCTGACCGCTTCTGGTATGCCATCCGGATCTTCGTCTACGTGCTGCTGGCGGCCGTTCCCGTTTACGCCTTCTACTACTACACGCGCAACAGGCTGTTCATGCATTGGCGCGCCTGGATGACGCACCAGTACCTGGAAAAATACTTTGGCAACTGCGCCTTCTATGCGCTGAACAACAACACCAACATCGACAACCCCGACCAGCGCATCTCGGAGGACATCAGCACATTTACGCAGCAGTCCTTGTACTTCCTGCTGCTGATGCTGGGGTCATTGCTGCAGCTGATTGCGTTCAGCGAGGTGCTGTGGTCGATCTCGCGCGAACTGGTGTTGTTCCTGGTGCTTTATGCCATCTGCGGCACGGTGGTTTCGGTGCTGTGCTTCGGCAAGGTACTGATTGGGCTGAACTTCTATCAGCTCAGGCGCGAGGCCGACTTCCGCTTCAGCCTGATCCGGGTGCGCGAGCATGCCGAATCGATCACCTTCCATCGCGGCGAGCAACATGAGTTCCACCACGTACGCGGCCGGTTCCAGCATGTGTTCGCCAACTACAACCGCCTGAACCGCTGGCAGCTCAACCTCTACCTGTTCCAGTATGCGTATGCGTTCCTGACACTGATGCTGCCAAGCGTCATCGTCGCCAACCGCGTGCTCGACGGCGAACTGGAAGTCGGCAGCGCGATCCAGGCCGCGGGAGCGTTCACAGCGGTGCTGGCGGCGCTGACGGTCATCGTCGACAACTTCGAAAGCCTGAGCCGCTTCGTGGCAGGCCTGGACCGGCTTGCCACATTCGCCTCGTCGCTTGCGCATACGCGCGTGCTGCGGCGCAAGCCCGGGGGGCGGATCGATCACCAGCGCGGCGACACGCTGTCACTGGAGCACCTGACGCTGCATACCCCTGACTATGATCGTACCCTGCTGAAGGACCTTAACGTGACGGTGGGCAAGGGCCAGAGCCTGTTGATCATCGGTCCCAGCGGAGGGGGCAAGAGTTCACTGATGCGGGCTATCAGCGGCCTGTGGAACTGCGGCAGCGGCCGCATTGTGCATCCCGAGCCCGGGCAGATGCTGATATTGCCACAACGGCCATACATGGCGGTTGGCAACCTGCGCTGCCAGCTATTGTATCCCGACCAGGGGCAGCATCGCATATCGGATGAGGAGCTGTTGAAGCTGCTGGACATGGTCAACCTGCCTGACCTGGCGGAACGCGTCGGCGGCCTGGACGCGGAGCTGGACTGGGGCAAGGTCCTGTCGCTCGGTGAACAGCAGCGGTTGGCGTTCGCCCGCCTGCTGCGGGCCCGTCCGCGCTACGCGCTGCTCGATGAAGCGACCAGCGCGCTCGATGTCGCAAACGAGGCCGCCCTCTACAGCCAGCTCTCCGCTGGCCATACCACGATCGTGAGCGTCAGCCACCGCCCCACCCTGCTCAAATATCACGTCCAGGTACTGGAACTGTGCGGCAACGGCGACTGGCAACTCCGCACACCGTCCGACTGCAGCTTTGCGTGGTAGCGGCAGCGAAGGGACAGCGGTGCCCGGATTCTGGCTAGGTGGGTCGTGTCGTACGTTATGCCGCCGCGTACAACGGCGTCACCACCTTGCTGTAGAACCGTTCCCCGAGGGCCGTCAGGCACGGCCGACGCTGGGTGATGCCGCGCCGCACCCATTCGATCATGCCTTTATTCGCCAGCCCCTCCAGTTCCAGAGCGTCGGTCGCATGGTATGGCGCGTTCCGCACAAGAATCAGTGCCGAGATTTCATGGTGACTGAGCATTGCGTCTCCGATCTAGCTTTCGGGCGGCACAACCGGGCATGTGCGGCCATAGGTCAAATCATCTCGCAGTCCCGGTGGCGTCCCACGCGCACCTGGAACCCCGACGGCGCATCGGCACGTTGGCAGACCGTGCCGCCCAGACAGCGCCGTCCGGACAGGTTGCTATTCTGGACAAGGTGGACGCCTGCGCAAAGCATTGCTTTGCGATGCCGCCATAACGAAAACTGAGGGCAGTACGGCTCCTCTACGTGGAGCAAACGACATCCCCATGAGCCAGCTTGACCCGCTTTCGCTTGAGCTCTTCATCCACGTCGTGGAGCATGGGACGATCGCCGCCGCCGCAGAGCGCGAACACATTTCCGCAGCGGCTGTCAGCAAGCGCTTGAGCGACCTTGAAGCCCAGCTTCAGACGCAGCTGCTGGTGCGCACCAACAAGGGCGTGGAACCGACTCCAGCCGGCCAGGCGTTGTTGACGCTCGCCCGCAGTGCCCTGCATGAGCTGGACCAGGTCTTGGTGCAGATGCAGAGCTTTGCCGTGGGTGTACGCGGACTGGTGCGCATCTGCTCGAGCCTCTCAGCCATTCTCCAGTTCCTCGCCGAACCGCTTCACTCGTTCTCGGCACGATACCCAACGGTCCAGCTGCAGCTGGAGGAAAAGACCAGCACACTGGTGCCAAAGGCTGTTGCCGAGAACGCCGCCGACATCGGCATCTACCTGCCGGTCATGCCCGTGCCTGGGTTGCAGACGTTCCCGTTCCGCAAGGACAGGCTCGTCGTGGTCACACCGCATGGGCATGTGCTCGGGAATCGGCCCCACGTTGCCCTTCGAGACCTGCTCGATCACGAACTCGTCAGCATGCACACAGGAAGTGCCATCGACGTCGCGCTGCTGCGTGCCGCGCAAGACTTGCATTGCCCGTTGAAACTGCGTATCCGGGTAACGAGTTTCGACGCTTTGTGCGTGATGGTTAGCGCCGGACTCGGCATCGGCATACTGCCGGAGGCGATCGCACAGCGTAACTGCGCCACGATGCCGCTATGCATCGTGCCGCTCAGCGATGCGCTGGCGAGGCGCGAGTTCCTGCTGGCCGTGCGCTCCATGGATGCCTTACCCGTGGCGTCGCAGATGCTGGTGCGACATTTGCTGGAAACGGAGGATGGCACGGACGGTGTCTGAGCTCGCCTGCCGCCTCACATAGAGGGGGTGAGCGGATTAGGCGACACGAGCGGCCATCGGCCGGACCGTCCGCTCACATTCCAGGGAACTATCATGAACTTCATCACCAGTGCCGGCCCGCTGATCTCTTTGATTGCCGGAATCCTGATTCTCATCATGCCCCGGCTGCTTAACTACATCGTCGCCATTTACCTGATCGTCATTGGCGTACTAGGGCTTTTCGGCGGGCATTTGCATTGACGTCAGCTGTCGTCGTGGCACTTGTATGCCTGGCGCTTTCCGAGCACTTGGGCGAGTAACGGCACTGTAGTCACGACCCCTACGGCAAGTAGCGTCCAGCCGATGGCGCGGCGCTGTTCGGGGTTCATTCGGTTGCTGAGCAACAGCGCCAGTCCTGCTGCGCCCGCCGCTCGTGTTCCGGCAATCAACCCTATTTCCGGAATCGTCAGTGATACCTCATTCATTTGTGCCTCCGTCTCCTTTGGGGTGGTCAGTTGCGTGTCTTGAGGTGGGCACATTGACTTCACGCCATCTATTTTTTGTTTTCCGGCGGCTTGTTCATGGTGAACCGGCCAATATCAGACAAACCCATCTCATCCTCGATACTCGCGATCTCCTTCGAAGCGTAATCGAAGCCATCATGGCCAAATACCTGTTTTTCGATTTTTTCGAATTCCTCCCCTGCTTCTTCATAGTTCTTCTGCGACAAGGAATTTTTCCATGCCGTGAAGACTACGGTATCTTCGCGGGCGGCATGGTGTGCATACATCAAATTGAACTCCCGTAGTGCCGCGGCAAGCGGCGCAGCGTTGCTGCCGGCAACATTTCCGCCCTGCGCAACACGAAGGACATAATCGGTGAGATCCCGTCCCCGATCATGCTGCTGCAGGACATCGGCGTAGCGGGAAACCGGCCCCTCGAGTTTGCGTATCGCCGGGAAGATGATCTTTTCTTCCAGCCTGCGCTCGTGGTAGTCCTCTCCGAATGTCCGGAACAGCCGGGCGGTTCTCGCCAGTGCATGGGCCGGGAGCGAGGCGGGTTGCTGCATCAAGCGGTCGGCCGCAGCGCCATAGACCAATAGTGCCCGGCGAAGCACGCCGTGCTCGCGCATGAGATCTTCGTTTGCCGTTACCTTTTTCTCTTGCGTCGCGGCCAAGCCATTGGACAGGAAAGATTCGGCGAGTACCAGGCCGCATCCGACCATACACGTTTCCATGAAATCCCTGCGCTTCGTTGTCATTGCACTCTCCTTCTGAAGTGCACCTTTGAGATGCCGGGCGCAATTGGCGATCGAACCTGATGGAAAGTGTGGGATCAGCCGTTGCCAGCCTTCCATTTGAAGTCTAGATTTTTCATTTCGCGGAAGCTTCGCGCGGGGAACGTCACAATGCCCGCTTTATGGACAATGGCCGGCAGCATATGTGCGCCGTCACGCACCACGGCACCACAGCACCGGGACGCCGTTCACCTCAGGTCACGGCGCTCACGAACGCCTCGAATGCGCTGGCCTCTACCGGAGGACAGAAGAAGTGGCCTTGCCCGTAGTCGCAGCCGGCAGCGAGCAGGATGTCGCGTTGCGACTGGGTCTCGACGCCCTCGGCGATCACACGGATGCGCAGGGCGTGCGCCATGTTGATGATGGCGCGGCACAGGGCCACGTCGTCCGGACCGCGCGTCAGCGAGCGGATGAAGGACCGGTCGATCTTGATGTAGTCAATGTCCAGGCGCCGCAGGTACGACAAGGAGGAGTAGCCGGTGCCGAAGTCGTCGAGCGCAATTTCGATGCCGGCCGCCTGAAAGCGGGAGAGCTGATCCATGACATCGGCGTTCTGCTCCATCAGCGAGTTTTCAGTGATCTCGATGACGAGGCTGCCCACCGGCACGTTCCTGCGCTCGATCATGCTGGACCAGGACTCGGGTCCGCTTGAAGGCGCGCAGAACTCCATTGGGGATTTGTTGACCGAGATCTGGAAATCCTTGCCTAGCAATACGTGCCAGCGCGCAAGCTGGCGCAGCGCTTCCGTCAGCACCCAGCGGCCGATGTCGATAATGAGGCCGGATTCCTCCGCAACGGCAATGAAATCGACCGGGTGGATCGGCCCGCGCACCGGATGGTTCCAGCGAATCAGGGCCTCGGCCTTGCAGACCTTGCCGGTGCGCAGATCAACGATGGGCTGGTAGTGCAGCGCGAATTGTTCGGACGCCAGCGCCGTGCGCAGGTCCTGCGTGATACGCAGGCGTTCCCTCTCTGCCTGCAGCAGCGCCTGGGTGAAGATCTTCCAGCGATTGCGCCCCTCCTCCTTGGCGGCAAACATCGCGTGGTCGGCGTACACCAGCAGCGCCTCGGCATTGTCGGCGTCCTTGGGGTAGGTCGCCACGCCGATGCTGGCCGACACCACCACCAGCTCGCCGGCCAGGCGGTAAGGCGCGGCAATCTGCTGCAGGATCGCCTCGGCGATGCCGCCGGCAACGCCGGCATCGCCGACTGCGGGCAGGATCACGGTGAACTCGTCCCCGGCAAGCCGCGCGACGGTATCCGACGCGCGCACCGATGCCGCGATGCGCCGCGCCGCCTCCAGCAGCAACAGGTCGCCCTGGTCGTGGCCAAGGGTATCGTTCACCTCCTTGAACCGATCCAGGTCGATGAACAGCAGCGCCAGCACATCCTGCGTGCCGCGCGAACGCTCGATTTCCTGCTCCAGCCGCTCGAAGAACAGGCGGCGGTTGGGCAGGTCCGTGAGCGCGTCGAAATTCGCCTGGTGCCGGATGACTTCTTCCGCCTGGCGCTTTTCGGTCATGTCATGGATCAGCGCGACGCGGCGGTGCTCGCCGTACTGGTGTGCCAGGTAGGTATCAACGGTCAGGTAGGCGGGAAACTCGCTGCCGTCCTTGCGTCGGATCGAGAATTCGCCGCTCCATCTGCCCTTGGCGCCCAAGGTAGCCCGCAGGCGTTCGACCAGCCCTGCCGCATTGCCGGCTCCGCTAATGCTGTAGCCAGAGCGGCCCTTGATCTCCTCGACCGTATAGCCGGTGGCAGCCGCAAAGGCGGGATTCGCGTCGATGATGGTGCCGTCGACGGAGGTCACCATCATGGCCTCGCTGCTCGACGAATAGACCAGCGCCGCCAGCCGCATCTCCTCCAGATGGCGCCGTCGCTCCACCATGGAGCGACGCAGGCTGTAGTACAACAGTCCGACCAGCAGCGTGGAAGCCATGGCGCCGGCCAACGCAATGCGGCGATAGACCTCGTAGGGAGCCAGCACCAGGCCCACCGACTCGCCCACTACGAAATTGAGTCCGAACTCCGGCATGCGGTAATAGCCAAAGACCCGCTCCACGCCTTCGGAGCCCGATACCGCGCGATAACTACCAGACTGGGGCGACCCGCTGGCGAGATAGGGCCTGTTGGTGACCGCCCTTGCCAGTGAGCCCTCCAGGCTCGGTACGCGCGCAATGACCTGGCCCGAACTCTTGATGACCGACGCCACTTCGCCATCGCGGTTAGTGAACGTCTGCGCAAAGCTGGCGAACTGCTCCGGACTGACCGAGACCACGATGACCCCGTCGAAGCTGCCCTCGCGCAGGATCGGGCGCGTGAACTGGATCGACCATTTGCCCGAGACCTTGCCCTTCACCGGGTCGCTGATAAACAGCATGTCGCGGCCGCCCGCGTCCTGATGGACCCGGAAATGCTCGCGCCCGCTCAGGTCAACCTTCTCGCCGGATGCGGGCGGGGCGATAGATGAGTAGACGAGCAAGCCATGCTTGTCGATCACGGCGACCTGGAACGTGAGATCGACCACCAGGTTCTCCCGCTCACGCACCATGTCGATGAAGCCCGTCTGACCGGCCAGCCAACTGGCCCGCAGGTCAAGGAGGAACTCGGACAGCCGCAGGATGCTGGACTTGGAGTACGCGCCGAACGCCAGAGCCTCTGCCTGGGTACGGTCGGCAGCGTCGTGCAGCAACCGGTCCCGCTCGCTCACGAGTTGAAACGCCGCGAACGACCACGTTGCAATCAGCCACGCCGCCGCGCCCAGGTTCAAGGGGGAAAAGACCTGGCGCAGGCGCTGCAGCGCCTTGCCCCGGGTGGTCGAGCGTTCTCGCATCGAATAGGTGTCGCAACGCAGCGAAGAATCGGTATGGGTAGCAGGCTAGCCGAGGTCAGCGAACCCGACAAGCGGCACGCATGCTGTACCGTGCATGCTGGCGCGGTACGCCGCTGGTGCGCCGAAAATAGCATGTGGCTGACACGACACCCGGGGCGTGTGCTCGTCCATTAACAATCCATTACAGATGGTGAGATCGGTTTGCATTAACCTCCGCAGCCAACGGCCCAAGCTGGCCACTGACCCACGAGGCCTGAGGCCGGAGAATGTATGAAGAAGATCCAAACGCTTACCCTGATGGCAATGGCTGTGCTGGCAACCGCAGGCACCGCGCATGCGCAGCGTGCCGTCGGTGGGATGGGCGAAGAGATCAGGATCGGCGCGTTCTCCGAGCCGGGACATGCGAGCCGCAACCGTGGCTTTACGGCGGACAGCCGGGACGGCAAGGCAGTCCAGGGTCGAACCCCCACCACCGTCGGCCAGCAACCGCGCCGGGCCGGTGCGCGCGCGCCGGCCGTCCCGCTGCCCGGCAGGCATCTGCCCTAGATCCGCGCCTGGACAGCGAAGCGGCCTTGAAAAGACGCCCTGTTGGCTTGGCTTGGGAAAATCATGCCCCGCCGCCGTGCACATCGCTGTGGCCGCCGTCGGTGAAGCCATCACGCGAACTGATGCGAGCGCCATCCGTAAAGGGGTCACGCGAACCCATGCGCGCACCGTCGGTGAAGGGATCGCGCGCACCGATGCGCGCCCCATCGGTATAGGGATCGCGCGGGCCGTTGTGACTCGGCGCGCCAACGATCAGTGCATCAGCATAGCCGCCGGCATGGGCGCTCTGGCTGAAGCCGGCAACCAGTGCAACGGTGGCAAGAAGGGTCTTGGCAAGATTTTTGTGCATGGCAATCTCCAACATGGGTGTCGGCGGCGCTGCCGCGGCGGCACTCCTCGTGCAGGCGATCGGACGAAACGACACGTGCCGCACGGGATCGCCTCTGCCGTGCAAGCCGTTGCCTGGCGTGGGCCGGCCGCTTGGTGTGGCTGCGGCGCAGGCCCGGACTTCTGAGTCAGTGGTTGCGAATAGGGAAAGGAGCACCTCCCCGCCTTAGCGCAACAGGTACAGCGAATGCTGGTCACCATTTGCCAGTTCGCCGGTGCCCGCGATCGCGGTCATGGCGTTATCGCTGGGGTAATCCGCATCGGCCCCGGTGTCGCGGCAACCGGCGCACGCCAGCATCAACGCTGCAATTCCGACGCACAACAAGCCGTTCATGGAAATCTCCTTCCGCAGGGCACGAGGAATACCCGCGCCCCATGTGCCATCGTGTTGCTTCAGGCCGGCTTGATGTTTTGATTCACGCGGAACAGGTTGGCCGGGTCGTACTTGCGCTTGATCTGCGCCAGCCGCGCGTAGTTGTCGCGATAGGACGCCTTCACGTTGTCATTGCCCTCGTCCATCATCATGTTGATGTAGCCGCCGCCCGCGGAGTACGGATGCAGGGCCAGCCAGTAGTCCTTTGCCCACTGCACGATGCGGTCGTTGTTGGCCGGGTCGGGATCCACGCCGACAATCACGCTCGCAAAATTGGCGTCGCGATAGCTGAAGGCCGTGTCGTCGCAACCGGCTCGATGCGCTGCGCCATTGATCGGATACAGGTGCATGGTCGAGTGCATCGACGGCAACTGCTGCGCATATTTGATGTGCAGATCGATCGCCTTGTCGCTGAGGTCGCTGACGAAGTCGGCTTTCCAGTACCACTGCAGGCCAGCCGGATACAGTCCGTCGAACAGGCTCTGCAGGACCGGCCAGGGGATCGGCCCGGCAAAGTCCACTACGGGCGGCATGGCCTCGCGAATCGTACGGAAATGCGTATCGGCCTCATCCAGCGGCCCGGTGTAGCACCACACGACGGCGCACATCTTCTGTAGGTGAACTTCCTCCGGGAACGGCGGTGCAGGCGGTACCGTGACGAAGCCGAACCAGCCATTGATCTGCTGCGGCGCGTTCAGGATGAAATCGCGCCACCATGCCATCAGCTCGCGTGCCTGCTCCATCGGCCACAACATCGGGCCGCCATAAACCGTGGCAACGGGGTGCGCCTTGAATTCGAACGACGTCACCACGCCGAAGTTGCCGCCGCCGCCGCGCAATGCCCAGAACAGGTCGGCGTTTTCCTCGTTGCTAGCGGTGACGATGCGCCCATCAGCCAGCACGACCTCGGCGCTGAGCAGATTGTCGATCGTCAGGCCGTAGGCGCGGCTGAGATAACCGATGCCACCGCCGAGCGTCAGCCCGCCCACGCCCGTTGTCGAGATGAAGCCACTTGGCGTCGCCAGCCCGTAGGCACTGGCGGCGTGATCCACGTCGCCCCAGGTGCAGCCACCGCCCACCCGCAGCGTCTTGCGGCCGCCATCGACAAACACGCCCTTCATGGGCGACAGGTCGATGACCAGCCCGCCGTCGCAGGTGCCGAGCCCGGCGCCATTGTGCGCACCGCCACGCACGGCCAGCAGCATCCCGCTGTCGCGCGCCGCGTTCACCGCCGCAACGACGTCCGCGACATCGACGCAGCGCGCGATGATCGCAGGACGCTTGTCGATCATGCCGTTGTACACGGTACGTGCCTGATCGTAAGCCGCGTCGCCCGGCTGAATCAGTTGTCCGCGAAAGTTCGCCTTGAGTGCGGTGGCGACGGTTTCGCTCATCGAAGTTTCCATGGTTGCCTCCTGTCCGGCTGGTATGCAGGAGTTTTAGCAACCTCGGCGTTTCGAAAGCGTTAGGTGCGCCGTTACATGGGGGTTCTGTCCCCCGACCTGAGCGCGGCGGTCGCGCGGAGACTAACGCGCGAGTAACGCCCGCGCCGTGACGATGTCGGGCTGATCGAAGCCTTCCGTGAATCGCGCAAGCGGCGCGGCGATCACCTCGTGCGCAGCGACGCGCCCTTGCGCGGCACGCAGTGCCGCCCATGACAGCGTGGCACGCAGTTCAAGCGGGAGGGCGCGTTGGGCCGTGGCGATCTCGATCGCCCTGGTCAACGATGACTCGGCTTCGGCGACGTTGGCGCTGCTGCGCAGCAGCAAGTCGCCGCGCAGACGGTACAGTTCGGCGTCCAGCCAGTGCTCGTCAGTTCGACCGGCACATTCGAACGCCTGGTCCAGAGCCGCCAACGCACTCTCGGTCTCTCCCACGTCGCCGAGACATTCGGCCAGCATGCCCAAATAGAGCGGCAGACGCAGGCGTGCGCCCGTCGCGTGAAAGGCTTCGAGAGCCGCCCGCATGGCCACTACGGCATCGGCACCCGGCGACTGCTTCGCGTTCGCCCAGACGAGCAGCATGTCTGCCCAGGCGAGGTAGTAGCCTACGTGGTATTGCTCGGCGATCTCGTGCGCCTGGCGGGCATAGTCGAGCGTGAGACCGTGCTCGCCTCGCAGCGCATGCTGTGTCGCCAGATAGGACAGCGCAAGCGCCCGGGAGAACGGGTGCGCTACCCGGTTCGCTATCTCGAGTGCTTCGTGGCCACGTTGAAGAGCCTGATCGGCAAGCCCGCGGAACCACAGTGCGTGCGCCGACCACGCGGCAGCCAGCACGCCGAAGTTACCGCCCATCAGGGACGCATGCTCGGCATGCTGGGCTTCGTCATAGGCAGCGTGCGCGCGTTGATACGCCGGCTCGGCAGCGAGCCAGTCGCCTTGCTGGACCAGGCTGCCCATGATGCTCGTCCATGCCATCACCGAGTAGGTGCCCGAACCGGGCTTCCCCATGCCTGCAAGCACCTCCTCGCTCAGGCTGCGTGCCTGTGCAAGTTCTGCACGCACTGCCAGGAAAAATGACAGGCTGACCTGGGCGCGGGCCTGCTGATTGCTGTCCCCCACCAGCCGGCTCAGTTCCACCGCGCGTCGCAGCGGCGCGTCCAGTTCAGGAGCGGCCCAACCACGGGCGATGCGAATCGGTGGCGCAAGGTCGAGCTGCAGGGCCAGCGACTGACTGGCGCGCTCATGCGGATCGGCAATCTGCTCCGCTTGCACCAGCCCTCGCGTCAGCAATGCCATGGCGTCATCATAGGCATACACACGCTGCGCAACACCGGCCGCGCGCCGATAGAATGCCGCCGCCTGGGCTGGCTGGCCCGCCTGCTCATAGTGCCAGGCGATCTGCGCGCTTGCCGCATCGGGCGCTTCGCCTGGCGCCCGCTCGAGCGCTCGCGCCACGCGCAAATGCAGGCGGCGGCGCTGCAGCGGACTGACTTCGGCGTAGGCAACGTCGCGGATCTTGTCATGGCTGAAGTCGAAGGCCAGGCCACCACTGTCGGTCTGGCGCACGATGCGCCGCTGCCACAACTCGTCCAGCGCGCCAGCGAGGGCATCCTCGTCGAGGTCGCTGGCCTGGGCGAGGATGTCGGTCGTGAATGCCCGGCCAATGATTGCAGCCACCCCGACCATATCGCGGGCTTCCGACGGAAGCTGCGCCAGCCGGTTCGAGATGATGGTGTAGACCTTGGGCGGCAACTTCGATGCCATGCCGCCCTGTGTGTTGCCGACCGGCACGGTGTCGGAGCGGGCCCGCGTCATCTCGACCGCAAACAGCGGGTTGCCCTCGCTCTCTTCAAACAGCCGGGTGGCTTCCGTGTCGGCCAGCGGCCGGTCCAGGATCTGGGCCGCAATCTTTGCCGTCTCGGCGGCATCCAGACTCCCCAATGGAATCTCGACGAACTGGTCGTCCCGGCGCAGTGCGTCCAGCAACCGGTTCGCAGCATGTCGCGGCATGATTTCCTCGGGCCGCGCCGTTGCGACCACCATCACCCTTGCCGTCGCGTCAAAGCGCATCAGGAATCGCAGCCATTCGAGCGTCTCGCCGTCGCACCATTGCAGGTCGTCGAGCAGCAACAGCAGCGGCCCGCCTTGTGCAAGCACGGCTCGCGCCAGCGCCTCGAAGAACCGCTGGCGTTGCCAGTACTCGGTCAGCGGCGACGGCGGCGATAGTCCGGATTGCTGCGTGAGGAGTTCGGGCAACAGTCGCGTGACCTCGCTCAGCCACAGTCTGTCGAGCTTGCCGATTGCGCCGCTCAGGGCAGCGCTGCGCAGCCAGCCGGTCACCGGCGCAAACGCGAGCTGACCCTCGGCCGCATAGGCGCGCGAATGCGCGACAGTGATGCCTTGCTCGGACAGATGGACCAGCAGTTCCTCTGCCATGCGCGATTTGCCGATACCGGCCTCGCCCAGGATCAGCACAAACTGCTTGTCGCCCAGTTGGGCCCGTTGCCAGACTTCAAGAAGCCGGCGCCATTCGCTATGCCGGCCAATCATGGGCAGCATCGCTTCCCGCGGGCGTTGGCGCTGCATGGACGCACCCTGCCCTGCCAGCCGCGCATAGGCCTCGCGCATGGGTTCGCCAGGCAGGACACCCAATTCGCGCGCGAGCGTTTCCACGCACGTTTGATAGGCGCGCATGGCCGATGCGTGGTCGTGGTTCAGCGCATGCAGGCGCATCAGCGCCATGCAGGTCGGCTCGCGGCACGGGTCGAGCCGCTGCAACTGCTGTGTGTACTTCAGCGCCTTGGCATAGTCTCGCCGGTCCTCGCTCAGTTGACCGAGGCGTGCAAGCGCCGCGATGCACTGTTCGCGCAACCTTTCGCGCTCGGCGTGGATCCACTCGTCGTAGCAGTTGGCCAGAAGGTCACCGCGATAGAGATGCGCGGCATGCGTCAGCGATTCTTCTTCAGCGCCTGGGTCGCCGTGCCTTGCGGCCCTGGCCGCAGCCGCAAGCGCCGACTGGAACTGGGCGACATCGAGGTCGAGCGCCGAATCGGGCAACCATCGCACCGTTTGGGCATCGGCATGGACGAACTGATCTGCCTCCGGCCAGGCCTTGCGCAGCTGGAACAGCAGCTGACGCAGGGCATTACGCGCCTGTGCCTGCGAGGAATCCGGCCAGAACAGAACCGCAAGCTGCTGCCGTGTCTGCGGTGCGTCGCGATGCAGGACAAGACAGGCGAGCAGCGCCTGCAAACGGGGCGAGTTTGCGTTGAACCGGGGCGCGTCGGCGCCGTCGAGCTGGAACTCTCCAAACAGACTGACGGAGTAGCGGGTCTGGGAAGTCATGCTGGGGCGCAATACGGCACAAGGCGACGGGGAGCTCCTGTTCGGCAGCGTGCGATGCGCACTGCGGAAGCGCTCGCGCGGGTGCTGTCTGTCCCACAACCACGCCCGCGCGAGCGGCATTCGTGACTATATCTCCAGTGTCGGGTATTTCGCCCCTTTATTCTGAAATCGAACTCCGCCAGCGGCGTAGCTAATGATGCCTTTTCGCAACGCGGTGCAGGCGCCCCTTGCGGGAGCGCCTGCACCTGCTTGCTGCCGGGTTGTCAGACTGGTTTGGAGGTAACCGCCCGTCGTCCGTTTCGTGTGCCGAGCAGATCGTAGCGATCGAGATTCATGACCTTGTTCCACGCCGCCACGAAGTCGCGCACGAATCTTTCCTTGCCGTCGTCGCACGCGTAGACCTCGGCCAGCGCGCGCAATTGGGAATGCGCTCCGAAGACGAGGTCGGCGGCCGTCGCGGTCCACCGGGTCTTGCCCGAAGTGCGATCAATGCCCTCGTACACGCTCTTGTCCGCAACGGAAGGTCTCCACGCTGTGCCGATGTCGAGCAAGTTCACGAAGAATTCGTTGCTCAACGTGCCCGGCTTGTCGGTGAACACGCCGTGCCTGGATTGGCCGTGGTTTGCATCGAGCATTCGCATGCCGCCGACGAGTACCGTCATCTGCGGCGCGGTCAGCTTCAGGAGATTGGCCCGGTCCAGCAGACGGGTTTCCGGCGACAGAGGGTCTTCTGCCCGGAAATAGTTCCGGAACGCGTCACCGATAGGTTCGAGCACGTCAAAGATGCTCTCATCCGTCTGTTCCTGCGATGCATCGGTGCGGCCCGGCGCGAACGGGACGCTAATGTTGAATCCCGCTCTTCTGGCCGCTTCCTCAACAGCGGCGCAACCGCCAAGAACAATCAGATCGGCAAGCGAGACTTTCTTGCCGCCGGACTGCGAGCCGTTGAAGTCGTTCTGGATGCGCTCTAGGGCTGTCAGGACCTTTGCCAGCCGCGAAGGCTCGTTGGACTCCCAGTCCTTTTGCGGCGCCAGGCGAATCCGCGCGCCATTCGCACCACCACGTTTATCGGTGCCACGGAAGCTGGCGGCAGCGCCCCACGCTGTCGATATCAACTCAGGGACGGACAGACCAGAACCGAGGATCGTTCGCTTGAGGGCGTCGATATCCTGTTCGCTGACCAGTTCATGTTCGACGGGTGGGATCGGGTCCTGCCAAAGCTGCGCCTCGGGGATCCATGGGCCCAGATAGCGCGAGCGAGGACCCATGTCACGGTGAAGCAATTTGAACCAGGCTTTGGCAAATGCATCCTCGAGCTGGTCCGGATTGTCGTGAAAGCGTTTGGCAATCGGTCCGTAGATCGGATCCATGCGCAGTGACAGGTCTGTGGTCAGCATCGTCGGGGAATGTCGCCTGGACGCTCCATGTGCATCGGGCACCGTGTCATTCGCTTCCGGATTCTTCGGCTTCCACTGCTTCGCGCCCGCCGGGCTTGTCGTCAGTTCCCACTCGTATTTGAACAGGTTCTCCAGAAAGCCGTTGTCCCATTTGGTCGGATTGTTGGTCCATGCGCCTTCAAGTCCGCTGGTAATCGCGTCGGAACCCTTGCCGCTGCCGAACTTGTTCTTCCAGCCCAGGCCTTGCTCCTCGATCGGGGCGCCCTCCGGTTCCAAACCGACATTCCCTGCCGCCGGCGCAGCACCATGTGTTTTGCCGACGGTGTGGCCGCCCACGATGAGCGCAACGGTTTCTTCATCGTTCATGGCCATGCGGGCAAAAGTCTCTCGGATATCCCTCGCCGCAGCGAGCGGATCGGGGTTGCCCCCTGGCCCCTCTGGATTCACGTAGATCAGGCCCATCTGTACGTTGGCGAGTGGCTTGGCGAGTTCGCGGTCGCCGCTGTAGCGCTCGTCCCCGAGCCAGGTGTCCTCCGGACCCCAGAATATGTCTTCTGGCTCCCAGACATCAGGCCGGCCAAAGCCGAAGCCAAAAGTCTTGAACCCCATTGATTCATAAGCCACATTGCCCGCAAAGATCAGCAGATCGGCCCACGAAACCTTCTGGCCATACTTTTTCTTCAGGGGCCAGAGCAGTCGGCGCGCCTTGTCGAGATTGGCGTTGTCCGGCCAACTATTGAGCGGCGCGAACCGCTGCTGGCCCTCGCCGCCGCCACCGCGGCCATCGGCGATGCGGTACGTGCCGGCGGCATGCCAGGACATGCGAATGAACAACGGCCCATAGTGGCCGTAGTCGGCCGGCCACCAATCCTGCGATGTCGTCATCAGCTGGATGAGGTCTTGCTTCAGCGCGTCAACGTCAAGACCCCTGAACTGGTCCGCATAGTCGAATTCTTCTTCCAGCGGGCAGGACAGGTGCGAGTGCGTGTGAAGCACCGAAAGATCCAGTTGATTCGGCCACCAGTCCTTGTTCCGCCTGGGGCGGCTGACCTTTGGAGTCGGTGAAGGGATGGCAGGGTTCTCGCTCTCGCTAACACTTCTGGTATGTTGCTTGTCAGTCATATCATCCTCCAGGACGGGGGCACCATATTTGAGGTGGCATTCCGTTGGAGTAGTACTTGCCGGCACAAAATCAAGGCAAAGGTGTTGAAATTTAATAATCAGCGCAATAGCGAAAGCCAATCGCAAAGTTTGCCTCGGCCAGGTCGCACTCCCTCCACCAGAAACTACTGATTGGGCGGTTGCCTTGATCCTTTGCTTCCGTCAAGGCTGGGCGATTTATCAAAGTCCCTGCTGCAGCTTGAAAGTGATTCTGATGCGCCCTAGTTTGGATGCGTCGGCGCGACAAGCCGGCTTGCGTGAAACGGGAGCCAGAAATGCCAAGTCCTAAGGAAGTCGTTCAAGCGTCATACGAGGCGTATCGCAGGAGGCAGATCGATACCGTCATGAGCCTCATGGCTCAACAGGTTGACTGGAAGTTCGTCGGGCCGCCGGCCATGCGGTACGCAGGCACGCGCGGAACCTTGGCGGAGATTCGCGAAGTCTTCGAGCAGATGATGCAGGACGATGTCATCGAGGTCTTCGAAGCTCGCGAATTTATCGAAGCCGGAGACGATTTGGTGGTGCTCGGCTTTGTAAAGGGGACTACGGTGCCGGAAGGCAAGCCGTTCGAATCCGACTGGGCGCATGTGTTCACTGTGCGCGACGGCAAGATTACGCGCTGGCGCGGCTTCTACGATACCGCCGCCCGTTGTGTCTAAGGCTCTGCAGGCCTCAGGAAAAAGGACGAAGCGCCAGTTCGAGACCCAGGATGATCAGGAACATGAGAAAGCCACGACGGAAGGCTTGGGGACTGATCTTCTGCCGCACGATCGCGCCCAACCACATTCCTGCGAGCGCGGGAATGACAACCAGAAGGGACAAGCCGAGCTGATCGAGTCGAAACGCGTCTTGGGCCAGGAGCCCTCCTGCGAGTGCGACTGTGGAGACGGTGAACGAAAGGCCAAGGGCCTGCACGAGTTCGTCCTTCTGAAGACCCAACGACTGCACATAGGGCACGGCAGGAATCGTGAAGATACCGGTGACGCCAGTCAATACCCCGGTAACAATGCCGATGACGGGCGAAAGCCAGGACTCGAGCCGTTCCGGGACCGAGAGCGTCGGCAAGAACAGAGCGTAGGCAGCATAGGCGATCAAGGCCAGGCCCAACGCACGTCCCGCCCAGACCGGGTCAACGATTACCAGCAGTCGCGTCCCCATCAGGGTACCGATCACGATGCAGAGCATCATTGCCCAGAGCCGTCGCATGAGACGGAGCGTGCCGCGCCCAGCCAGCATTTGCCACACGTTGGTCACGAACGACGGAATGATCAGGATCGCCGCCGCTGTGAGCGGTGACATGATCGCGCCAAGCACGCCCATGGCAACCGTTGGCAACCCCATTCCCGTCACGCCTTTGACCATACCGGCCCCGACGAACGTGGCGGAGAGCAGGCAAATCGATCCAATGGTCAGAGTATTCATACGATGGTCCGCGCAGTCATAGCGGCCATTACATATCGGGTCCTGGGCTGGCACAATGCGGTTTTTCCGACACCCCCTTCGGATTTGCCGAAGGAAAGCCGTCTTGGAGGCCGTATGAGATTCGATCTCGCGGATCTGCGCTTGTTCGTTTGCGTGGTCGATGCCGGCAGCATCACAGCCGGGGCCAGACAAGCAAACCTTGCGTTGGCGTCGGCAAGCGAGCGTCTCAGCAATATCGAGGCGGATGCCGGTGTCGTCCTGCTTGAGAGAAGCCGCAAAGGGGTAGTAACCACCGAGGCAGGCGAGGCGCTGGCGCACCATGCCCGTCTGATCCTCCGACAGCACAGCCTGTTGCAAGGGGAGCTACGGGACTTTGGTGCTGGTGCACGCGGTACGTTGCAGCTGTACGCAAATACGGCGGCGCTGACTGGCCTGTTGCCGGAGAAGCTTGCCCCGTGGCTTGCACAGCGTCCGCGTCTGCACATGGATCTCAGAGAACGTACAAGTGCCGAGATCGTGAAGATGATCAGCGCGGGACTGGCCGAAGCGGGCGTGGTATCCGATGCCGTCAATCCCACGGGTCTCACAATCCAGCCCGTCGGCAGCGACCATCTCGTCCTGATTGTTCCTGTGGCACACAGACTCGCAGCATCGAAGGAAGTTTGCTTTGCCGAAATTACGGGCGAGCAGTTCGTTGGCCTGGAGGCGGGGAGCGCGCTTCAAGACCACATCGAAGAACACGCCGCAGGTCTGCGTAAGACGTTGTCACTCCGTATTCGCATGAAGACCTTCGAGGGATCGTGCCAGATGGTGTCGCAGGGAGTGGGAGTCGCGATCATTCCGTTGGCGGCCGCAAAACGCTATCGACGCAGATATCCGTTCAAAACCCTCATGATCAGAGAGGATTGGGCGCGCAGACAGCTCTGCCTGTGCTTTCAGCAATGGCACAGTCTGTCTAAGCCGATGCAAAGTCTGCTGGCGCATCTCGGTGGTAGACCGCAGACCCCCTCACTGTGAACAATGTGACAACACAAGGCGACCGGTCCGCTACGGCAATCGATACTCCATCCGTATGGTTGCAGACCCAATCAGTATTGGACTGAGCCCCGCCGCCGCCAATACGATGCATGCGAAGTGTCGACCCACACGAACGAGGGCGCGCCCCAGCGCAGAGGTCGCCATGTCAGCGCCCCTGGAGGCACCAGCAAGCCCTCGCCCGCCCGCCTAATCTACCGACATCAAGCATGAACAAGCCCTGCATTATTTCTGTTGCGATCACGGGATCACTGCCGCGCAAGAAAGACAATCCGGCTGTGCCAATCACAGTGAGCGAGCAAGTGGAATCGACCCAGGCGGCATTCGAAGCCGGGGCGACCCTGGTTCATCTCCACGTGCGCAACGATGACGAAACGCCCACGTCAAATCCGGATCGTTTCGCACTGGTGCTGGAGGGCATTCGCAAGCACGCGCCGGGCATGATCACTCAGGTGTCCACCGGTGGTCGCTCCGGCGCCGGCAATGAGAGAGGCGCCATGCTTTCCCTGCGGCCTGATATGGCGTCCCTGGCAACCGGGTCGGTCAATTTCCCAACCCGCGTCTATGACAATCCGCCGGAGCTGGTCGACTGGCTCGCCGCCGAGATGAAAACCTACGGCATCAAGCCCGAAGTCGAGGCCTTTGACCTGTCGATGATCTTCCAGGCCGCTGCCATGCAGGCGGCCGGCGCGATCGTCGGTCCGCTACACATCCAGTTTGTCATGGGCATCAAGAATGCAATGCCCGTCGATCGCGAAGTGCTTGAATTCTACGTTCAGACCCTGAAGCGCCTTTCGCCCGATGCGACATGGACTGGCGCCGGCATCGGTCGCCATCAACTGACAATGGCCCGCTGGTCACTGGAACTCGGGGGACACTGCCGCACCGGGCTCGAGGACAATGTGCGACTGGACAAGAATACGCTCGCCCCATCTAATGCCGCGCTTGTGCGCCAGGTTGCCGAGCTTTGCGAGGAGTATGGTCGCCCTGTCGCAACCGCGGCCCAGGCGCGCGAGATCATGAGTCTGGGTTGAAGATGCGTCCCCTCGATCCGCACCGCTAGATGCGCCCGAATTCCGGGCTCGCTGCCTCAGAGCGGCATGTGGTCGGTCGAGAACTCGTAGCGGGCGCCGTCGGAGTTGACATCGAATTTGCCTGCCTTTGCGCCATCGGCGTAGATGTCGTACTTCGCAGCCCGAGCACCGGCAGTGTAGGGATCGAACTTTGTGCTGTCAGCCAGAACCGGGGCAGCCGACAAGGCGGCGGCGATGGCGGTGATGACGATCAAGGTGTAGCGGGTGGCGTTCATGATTTCCCTCTCTCTTTTCTCTTTTCTCTTTTTTTCCGAGCGACCCGCCAGTGATGGAGTTGCTGCGTTGCGGTATCGCATGGATTGAAAGATAAGGGTTTTCCCGAAAGCGACAAAGAGGGAACTCAGCAACAGACGGTTTCCCGTTACGCAACAATCACCTGGTCGAAATCATGGCATGCCCGGTCAAGCCCCCTTCCTCGTTGGCCTTCCCACCTTAGCCAACGGTAGATTCTCCAGTCGCTCGGCGATGACGTCGCGCAACGCTTGCGATGCGCCCATCTTCTCCAGAAGGCCTGGCCAATGCGCGTGGGCCATGGACACGGCCTCCTTGACCGCGGCTGTAGCGATCCGCCTGGGGATGCCGGCCTTGTCCGCGATATCTTCATAAAGATCCATGGTCTCCTTGCGCTGGATCTCGTCAATCGCAACGTTCTGACCATAGGACGTGAAGTTGGGCAAGGCAGCGACGCACACGATGTCGTACGCCGGCGAGAGCTCCGGCAGCTTCCGGTCGCGGTAGATCACCGAGAAGTTCTTCAGATGCGCGTCGCTATTGCCGATCAGCGTATTGACTGCCTGGCGCAAGAAGAACTGTCGTACGTTCTCAAATCCCTTCGGGCTGAGCCGGTACAGTGCCGCCAGTAGCCGAATGTACTCTTCACGCTTTGCGTACTTCCTGTTGGGCATCCGGCCGAGCATTTGACAGCCGTCCTCCGCATGGAGAAGGCCACCGTCGGCGGCGCGATCAAAGCGCTCCACCGCCAGGTAATGCAAGCCCTTTCCCATCAAATCTGCCAGGTCCGGCACGTCGATACTCGACATGGGAAGAACCTGGATCGGGGCGATGTTCACTCCGGCCGCCGCTGCAAGATGCATCGACACGTATTCGTTGAACACCTGGGAATCGTCATTCTTCGCCGGCAGCTTGGCGATGATGTCGGATACCTTCCCCTTAGTCGGGAGGGTGTACCGCTCGCCCTTGCGCATCGTCGAAAGCGCCAGCTTGTTCTGGACACCCGAAACCGACGCCGCGCCTTCCGTCGCGCCTTCGACTACCGCGATCTCGAGGTTGTCAGCGCCGCCCGTCACGCCGTAGGTGCGCACGTATCCCGGCAGTGCGCGGACATCGGCCGGCTTCACAACGATGGCGCCCGGCAAATCGTTGCCAGCGGAGGCCAGAACGCCAAAATCGTCCTTGTCCTCAGGATTCGTTCGGGTGGACTCAAGGCGCTTGCGCAGTTCGCCCTCCGGCAGCAACCCGGCAAAGTACGGGGGAAGCTCGCCGCCCGTGTTGTAGATCGCGGGGTGGAACGCGTTGTCGAACACTGCCGACGTGGCTTCCCGGCCAATCTCTGTTGGCAGAGTAATGGACAAGCTGAGCGTGTAACGCTCGTTGTCGCCACGGTATTCGTCCGTGGGAACGAAGCGGGTATTCCCACCCGCTTCACAAAGGAAGCCGCAGAGCCGCCCATGAAGGTGAACCTCCAGGTACCGGGGGTGCAGTTCAAAGCTCATTATTTGCTCACCAGGTAATCCAGTGTGGACCGAGCAGTGCGATCCGGACCGCTACCTTTGCCGTCGAGAACCTGGCGTACCTCAGCCAGCTTCTCCTTGGGCACCAGTACCCACTCGGCATCCATGGCAGCGGCCAGCGATTCGAAAGTCGAGGCCCGGCTATCCTTTTTCCCCCGCAGGATAGTCGAGAGGTTTTGCGCTGCCATACCGATCATCCGGCTCAGATCGGCGATGGTGATGCCGCGGCGATTGCGCAGGGTCTGCGTCTGCGAGAGTAATGACATAGCATACTTTTTGCGCTGGAAACTCTTCCATAGTATGTGGCTTCAATCGCCGCCGGACAAGAGAGATACACGCTATCGAATGCATGTACGCCAAAATCCATGCAATAGGTGGTGGACAAAGCGCAAACTAGCCCTTGCGAAGTGACTGAGCCGGAAAATACTATCGAATACCTCCTTTACCAAAACAATGCAATAGCATTGCTTTTTCACTTATACATGCTCCCTACAGCACAACGTACGCCGAAAGCCTAAGAGGCGGCCCGCTGGAGACCTCCGCACTTAGTGCAATGTCTTCAACCGGTTGTTTGCCGTACGCGCGCCTTCCGTACCGGGATATTTGGCCACCACCTGTTCCAGCGTTTTGCGCGCGGCCGGCTTCTGACCGGATTCGAGCTGGTTATTGGCCACCGCGATCATGGCGTCCGGCACCTTCGGATGCGTCGGGTTCGCATGGATCATTTGCTGTAGCACCCAGGTGGACCCCTTATAGTCGCGCTGCGCGTATAGCGAGTTGCCGAGCCAGTACTGCGCCAGCGGCACGTACGGGCTCTGCGGATACTTCTTGATAAACGACGAGAACGAGTTCCCCGCGCTCTTGAAGTCGCCCGCCTGGAAATGCCTGAGCGCGGCGTCGTATTCGGGCTTCTCCCCCGGCGCCGATGTCCCTTGGCGGTCTTCGGCCGAAGCCTGCTGCGGCTCGCGCGTCTTCAGGCGCCCATCAAGGTCGGCGTAGTAGTCCTTCTGCTGCTTCTGCAGGGTCGTCACCGTGTTTTGCAGCACTTCGTTCTGGCCGCGTAGCCGCGCCACTTCCTGGCGCAGGCCTTCGAGCTGGTTCTGGAGGTCGAGCGTGGTGCGGCTGTTCTGCTCGATGCGCTGGGTCGCAGTCGCCTGGAAACTGTTGAACTGGTCACGCAGGTTGATGACCGTCCTGCGTGCCTGGTCATCGTCGAACGCTCCGGCATGCGCCGGCGCGGTTGGCAGGAGGCCGCCGCCAGCCATAGCGGCGAGCCACAACAGGGTGAGAACGCGTACTTTCATAAACGGATCGTGGTTGGTTGTGTCAGTTAGCCTCGTCACATCGGCGGGCGGGGGGGCAAAGGCCGAATGCATCTGCGGGCCTGTCCAGCCCGGCATAACTCCTCGCTCTGCCCGCATTGACCGCCAGCTTGAGCCACGAAAGCCATCTCCCCTGCCCGTCCCGGGTCAGCCCGTAGCTGGCCACCTGATACTGGATCCAGCGAATCTTCGCCGTCCGCTTAGTGTTCGTGGTCATCGCTGCTGCTATCGATACTGTCGCCGCCGTCGGCGGACGGTGCCTGTACGCCCGGATCCGGCTGCTGTGGGTGCTGGGCCTGGTTCCCTGCCGGCGCTTGCCCGCGACCCTTCCCCCGTCGCCGACTGCTGTCCCGCTCGTGCAGCGCCCCGCGCAACTCCGCCAACAGCTGAGGCACGAGCGCCGCCTCGGCTTCGGCGCGCTCGGCGCGTCGCTGTGCCGCCGCCAGCTCGGTGCCCATCCGCTCCTGCTCGAGCGCCTGCCGGCCCTGCGCCTGTTCGGCGGCCGAAAGCCGGTCCGTGAGCGCTACGACCTGGGCTTCGAGCCGGGCGCGGACCTCGGCCTGCGACACCGCGGCGTCGCGGGCTTCGCTGCGCGCCGCCGCCAGTTCGCCGCGCAACTCTTCGGCGGTGCGGTCGCTCTTCTGGCGAGCCGTGCGTTCCTGGTCGAGCTCACGCAGCGCGCGCCGCTCGCTCGCCTCGGCCCGTTCCTGGGCAATGACCACCTGCTCGCGCGCACGCTCGAGCTCGGTCGAGAACTGGGTGCGCAGATCCGCCAGCTGACGGCCCGCCGCCTCCAGCTCGCTCCGTCCCGCTTCCCATCGCGCCCGCGTCGCGGCGTGCGCCTGGCGCTCGGCCGCCAGTTCGACCTGGACCGCTTCATGCGCCTGCCGGGCCTCGCCCAACTGCGCCGAGATCGCCAGTGCGTCCTCGCGCGCCGCTGCTGTCTCGGCGCGCGCGGCATCGCGCCCGGCCTCGGCCGCATTCGCCGCGTCGCGGGCTTCCGCCCGGAGCGCCGCCAGCTCGCTGCTGGCGGCTTCGTTGGCGGCCTGCCAAATCGTCTTGATGGCGTCGGCGGCGACTTCTTTCAACGCATCGGGCAGATCCGGGTGGTCAATCGTGACACGGGTGCGCCCGCGCAACTCCTGCCAGAACTGCTGCAGCACCTCGGCGGGCGTGCCCATGCTGCCCTTGCGCACCAGGCTGTAGAGCTTGTTGGCGGTGGGCGTCACGCCATAGCGAAAGAACAGCAGGCCGCAGACTTCCCGGTACAGCGCCCGGGTTTCGGGGAAGCGGCCGCGCAGTTCGGCGAGGTCGGCTTGCAGGGCGGAATCGGTTAAATCCAGGTCGGCAACGGGCATTGGAAGGTCAAATCGGCTCGATCTGTATATATTACTACGTAATACGTTATTTATTTTGATCGATGCGAATTTTCTTAGACATAAGTGTTCTTATGTCTATAATAACGTCGAGATCACATTTCT
Organism: Cupriavidus pinatubonensis; assembly: GCF_019602855.1. GTDB lineage: Bacteria > Pseudomonadota > Gammaproteobacteria > Burkholderiales > Burkholderiaceae > Cupriavidus > Cupriavidus pinatubonensis. Next base: position 1,784,982 of record NZ_CP080767.1, on the reverse strand, counting down.
CCCCTTGCCCTCGCTATGCAACCCGCCTTGGATGTCCACTCCCCGGTCGCCCGCGCCCTCGCCGCCATCGTGCCTGTACCGATCGAGCGCTTGCACCTGCCCATCGAGCTTTCTGGTGCTCAGGGCACGAATCGGGCGCCGGCGCGCGGGTCGCAGATTGCAGCGTCGGATGATTTGGCCGCTGTTGCCGCCTGGCTCGCGCGCTATGCCAACAGTCCGGCCACGTTTCAGGCCTATCGGCGCGAAGTCGAGCGGCTCGTGTTGTGGGCCACGCTGCAACGCGGGAAGCCTCTGTCGTCACTGACGCATGAAGATTTGCTGGCCTACGAGCACTTCCTCGGCGACCCCCAACCCGCCGCGCGGTGGGTGCTCGGCGCCGGCAAGAAGCTCGCGCGCAACCACCCCGGCTGGCGCCCGTTTGCCGGCCCGCTGTCGCCGGCGAGCACGCGCCAGGCCATGGTCATCCTCAATGCCTGTTTTGCGTGGCTTACGGAAGCCGGCTACCTGTCAGGCAATCCGCTTTCGCTGGCGCGGCGCCGGCGCGGGCCGACGCAGGCCAGGATTACGCGCTACCTGAGCCACGCGTTGTGGGATGCGGTCAAGGAAGCCATCGAAGCGATGCCGACCGGTACCGAGCGCGAGTGCCTGCACGCGGCGCGCTGCCGTTGGCTTTGCACGGTGCTGTATCTGGCGGGTCTGCGCGCCTCGGAAGTCGCCGGCACCACCATGGGGGCCTTCTTCTGCCGGCGCGACGCCCAGGGGATTGAGCGCTGGTGGCTGGAGGTCGTCGGCAAGGGCAGCAAGCCGCGGCTGGTCCCGGCGACCGACGAACTCGTTGCCGAACTCGCCCGCTACCGGCGCGCGAATGGCTTGCCGCCCATGCCGCAGCCCGGGGAAGATCGGCCGCTGGTGTTGCCGGTGATCGGCCGCGCGAACCCCGATAAGGCGATGTCGCGCGGCGCCCTGCATCTGGTCCTCAAGGAAGTGTTCAGCATGGCGGCAGAGCGCTTGCGCGCGCGCGGGCCGCAATGGGCGGCGCAGGCCGATGTGCTGGCCAGCGCGTCGGCACACTGGCTGCGGCATACGGCGGGCTCGCACATGAGCGACCGGCAGGTGGACCTGCGCCATGTCCGCGACAACTTTGGCCACGCGTCGATCTCCACCACCAGCATCTACCTGCATACCGAAGACGATGCGCGGCATGAGGCGACGCAGGAGCGGCATCGGATTGGCTGGACCAGCAAGGCATGAGCAGTGTCCGCCCCTACCTGGACGCCTCGGCGCTGCCTTGCGCGCCTTGTGACGATGCAACATTTAATGCAAAATCCCCTGAAATCTGAACGCAGCGGCACCGGCGGGCGGCTGCAGTCTGCCACGCAGGCGCGCCTTGCAAGTCTCGCTGCTGCCATCCGCGTTGATGACACCAAGGGGTGTGGCGCACCGGCCCAAGCTTCACTAGAGACCTCGCTGCGTTTCACACGCTAATGCAATGACGCCGGACACCTCTCTCGAAAAGACCTCCCAAAGCATGGACGGGGGCGACGACTGCCCCTTGCGCTGGTTCGATGCGGATCTCGGTGCGTTCGAATCGCTCGAGCGGCTGATCGCCGAGCATCCGGCGGATTTTTTCGCCGGCAAGAGCTTTGAACCGGTAGGCGCTTGCCACACACGCGAGGCGGTGTTTGCGTCGGTAGAACTGCCAGAGACGCCGACATCGCCGCAAGCGCATGCCGATCATCTGCTCCATGACGTGTTTCGGCACGTGATGCCCGTGGCATCGCCGACCTTCGTCGGACACATGACGTCGTCGCTGCCATCGTTCATGCCTTCTCTGGCCAAGGTGGTCGCTGCGCTGAATCAGAACGTCGTGAAGCTGGAGACGTCGGGTGCGCTGACCGGGCTCGAGCGCCAGGTCGTCGGCATGCTGCACAAGCTGGTGTTTAGCCAGGACAGTGCGTTCTATGGCAGATGGCTGCACGATGCCGATCACGCGCTTGGCGCCATCTGTTCTGGTGGCACGGTCGCCAACCTCACCGCCTTATGGGCGAGCCGCAACAAGCTGCTGGGCGCGCGTGATGGCTTCGCCGGCATCCATCGTGCCGGCATGGTGGCAGCGCTGCGCCATTATGGCTATGACGGCCTCGCGATCGTCGTCTCGGAGCGCGGCCACTACTCGTTGGGCAAGGCAGCCGATGTGCTTGGCATCGGGCGCGACAATCTCGTGCCTGTCGAGGTCGATGCGGAAGGCCGCATGCGCATCGACTTGCTGCGCGACACCATGCGTGACCTGCAGCAGCGCAACATCCGGCCGATGGCGATCGTCGGCATAGCGGGGACCACCGAGACAGGCTCGGTCGATCCGCTGGATGCGATTGCGGATATTGCGCAGGAGGCCGGCTGCCATTTCCACGTGGATGCAGCATGGGGCGGCGCAACGCTGCTGTCGGAGCGCGAGCGCTGGCGCTTCGCGGGCATCGAGCGTGCCGATTCCGTCGTCATCGATGCGCACAAGCAGTTCTACGTGCCGATGGGCGCCGGCATGGTGCTGTTCCGCAGCCCCGCGTGGACGCAGGAAATCATCCAGCATGCGAACTACATCGTGCGCAAGGGCTCGGTGGACCTGGGCCGTCATACGCTCGAAGGCTCGCGTGGCGCGGCGGCTGTCATGCTTTACGCGAACCTGCATCTGCTCGGTCGCAAGGGTTTGGCGCAGTTGATCGACCGCAGCATCGACAACGCCCACTACTTTGCTTCGCTGATTGCGCAGCAGCCGGATTTCGAGCTCGTCAGCCATCCGCAGCTTTGCCTCCTGACCTATCGTTACTTGCCTGAGACCGTGCGCGCAGCACTGGCAACGGCTTCGGAGGACAAGCGCGAGAAGATCCTGGATGCGCTCGATGCGTTGACCGTCAGCATCCAGGAAATGCAGCGCGATGCCGGACGCTCGTTCGTGTCGCGCACGCAGTTGACGTCAACACAGTTTGCAGGGCGCCCGATTGCGGTTTTCCGCGTGGTGCTGGCCAATCCGGATACAACGCATGCCATCCTGCAGGACATCCTTGACGAACAGCGCATGCTGGCGGCGGCCAGCCCATGCATGGCTGCGCTGATGGCTCTGGTGGAAGCCAGCGGCAGGCTTCAGCGCTGACGCTGGCGCGCGTCAGTGACTTTCCTTCGGCCGGGATACCGGACCCTCAAAACGAGTCGCCAGCCATTGAGAGAACACTCGCACGCGCGCCGATAGCTGCCGGTTCTGCGGATACAGCACGGAGACAGGCATCCGTGGCGGCGGGCTGTCAGGCAAGACGATGCGTAGCCGGCCATCGGCCAGTTCTTTCTCGATCCGGTACCGCGGCACTTGTACGAGCCCAAGTCCGGAGATTGCGGCGCCCGTATAGAGATCCGCCCCGGTCACCGAGATCTTCGACGTGAGCTGCAAATCGACGGTTTCCTCGCCAACGTAGAAATCCAGGGCGCTCGGCCGCCCTGTCGCGCTGGAAACGTAGTTCACGGCGTAGTGGTGCTTGAGATCATCCAGCGTGTTCGGCACGCCATGCCGCTCAAGGTATGCCGGGCTTGCCACGGTGACCTGTTCCAACAACGCGATCTGCCGCCCGATCAGGGACGAGTCCTGCAACACGCCGGCACGCAGTACGCAGTCCACGCCTTCCCGAACCAGGTCCACCAGCCGGTCGTCCTCGCCGACATGCAAGGTGATGTCCGGATACTGTGCCAGGAACTCACCCAAGGCCGGCATGACGAAATGCCTGGCAAGTGTCCCCTGCAGGTTCACCCGCAGCAAGCCCTTGGGCGGCGCGTCGCGAAACGAATTCTCCGCCTCTTCCAGGTCGGTCAGAAGGCGCAAACAGCGATGGTAGTAAGCCTCGCCGTCGTGCGTCATTCGCACCTGACGGGTGGTGCGCTCCAGCAGCCTGACGCCGAGGCGCTGCTCCAGCCGCTTGATGAGATTGGTCACCGTCGCGCGTGGAATCTGGAGATCCTCCGCCGCCAGCGAAAAGCTGCGCCGATCGGCGATCCGGACAAAAACCTGCATTTCCTGAAAACGATCCATCAGCGCCAATTGTTGAGCAACGACATAACGTGCGGCGCCCAGATTCGCAGGCCCTGCCGCAAAAATGCAGGATAGATCAATCCCGGGAGAAAGTTAAAGCAAATGGAATTGTGATCGCAATTTACACGTAATTATCTTTGACGGTGAACAGTCCAGAATCCTTCTCACCCCCCTGACCCAAGGATTCAGACCATGACGACCAGTTCCAAAGTTGCCCTGATCACCGGCGCCTCCCGCGGCATTGGTGCCACCATTGCGCGCCGGCTGGCCAGTGACGGTTTCGCCGTCGCCATCAACTACGCATCCAATGCGGCCGAAGCCGACGCCCTGGTGGCCGAGCTGGCCCAGGCTGGCGTCTCTGCCATCGCGGTCAAGGCCGACGTTTCCAGGGCTGATCACGTGCATGCCATGTTCGCCACCGTCGAAGACCAACTCGGCAAGATCGACGTGCTGGTCAACAACGCCGGCGTCCTCAAGACCGCTCCGCTGGCGCAGACCAGCGACGAGCTGTACGCGCAGAATTTCGCGATCAATACCCAGGGTGTGTTCAATACCCTGCGCGAAGCTGCCACGCGCCTGAACGATGGCGGGCGCATCATCAACCTGTCGACTACCAGTTTGGCGCTGAACCTGCCCGGCTACGCTATCTACAACGGCACCAAGGCCGCAGTGGAAGCCTTCACCCGTGTTTTCGCGAAGGAACTGCGCGGCCGCCGCATCACGGTCAACGCGGTGGCGCCCGGTCCGGTGGCCACGGACTTGTTCCTCAATGGCAAGACTGACGAGCAGATCGACACCTTCGCCAGGATGCCGCCGCTGGAACGGCTGGGCCAGCCCGAGGACATCGCCGGTGTCGTGGCATTCCTGGCCGGCAAGGACGGCGCCTGGGTCAATGGACAGGTGCTGCGCGCCAATGGTGGCGTTGCCTGATCCCGACAGGTCCGGCGGCTGGCGGCCCGGTCATGCAGTTCCTGGCGATCGGCCGATAGCTTCGTGGGCTCGGCCATCGCGGAGCGTCGAATCCATGTACCCTGCCAGGGTGGCGCGGCAACGGTGGGGGGGCGAACCGCGCAGGCTTGCACCTTGGAGATCCACCCCGTCCCGGAGGTTGCGACATGGCCATCCAGCTCAATCACACCATTGTGTTTTCCCGCGACAAGAAGGCGTCAGCCGACTTCCTCTGCGAGATCCTGGGACGTCCCGCGGCGGTCCCCTTTGGACCGTTTCTTACCGTACGGCTGGACAACGATGTCACGCTCGACTTTATGGACGCGGAAGGCGATGTGGCCATGCAGCACTATGCCTTCCTGGTCAGCGACGCCGAATTCGAGCAAGGTTTCGCCCGCATCCAGGCGCGCAATCTGAAGTACTGGGCGGACCCCTACCGTCGCCGCCCCGGCGAGGTCAACACGGACGGTGGCGGCCGCCGGATTTACTTCGAGGATCCGAGCCAGCATTTTTTGGAGATCTTCACGAAGGCATAGGTCGCATGCTCGTGGAGAGGCGCGCAGAGCACAGATGCGCGGCCTCGGCGAAAACCAGAGCGATCGCGATCAATCCGGCACCCACGATACTGAGGTATTGCCGGTCGATGAACAGCAGCACAATGCCCCCGAGAACACCTGAGCAGGCCAGCCCGCCGTAGGTAGCCGTATTGTTAAGGGCCAGCAGCAACGGCGCCATGGGAGGCGCGATTTTTACCAGCCGGTGCTGTTGCGGCACAATCAATCCCCATCCGACCAGCCCCCAGGCGACCAAGGAGACTGCGGCGGTGACCATGTATGCCGAAGTCCATGGCAGCGCACAGAAATTGAGAATGCCGATGCAAAGGCCTGCATTGATGATCTTGCGACTGTCGAAGCGGTCAACGAGGCGGCCGGCAAGCATGTTCCCGACTGTCGCGGCGCAGCCCCAGACGAGCAGCATGCCGGCCAGCACGCGTTCGTCGCCGCCGGTCACCCAATCCAGCACGAGTCCGGCATAGGTGTAGACCATCAGGAAGCCGCCGAACGCAAACAGGGACGTGAGCAGGGTCAGGGCAACGCGGACGTCGCGCAGGGGCGTCAGCCTATCGCGCAGCGAGATTCGCGCAGGCTGAGGAACCGAGCGCAGCATGGCCCCGATCCCGATCATCGCGATCAGCCCCAGGAGCGCGACGAACCAGAGCGTGGTTCTCCAACTGCCGAACCCACCGATGAACGTGCCGATCGGGGCGCCCAGCGCCGTTGCGCCCGCGAGGCCGGCGGTCACCGTGGCAAGCGCGCGCCCTCTCCTCTCAGGAGCCGCCAGTAACGTGGCGACACCCAATGCGGTAGGAGAGAACATCGCCGCGCCAAGGCCCGCCAGCGCGCGACTGAACAGGACCGTGTTCAAATCCGTCGCAAGGGCTGTGATGGCATTGCCAATGACGAAGATGCCGAGCGCGGTGACCAGCAGCAGCTTTCTTGGCCACGCCCCCGCGACAGCCGCCATCACCGGCGCCAGGATTGCATAGGACAGCGCATAGACGGTGACCATCTGGCCCGCGAGGCTCGGGGTCGTGTGCAGCGATGCAGCGACGTTCGGAAGAATGCCGGCAACAACGAAGTTGTCCGTTCCCATGGCAAACATGCCGAGGGCCAGCATCAGTAGTCGACGATCCATTTGAATGACCTTTACTGGAATGACGTTTACGTGGATTGGGAAGTGGGTGCGCTACCAAGGCCTTTCCCAAAGCTGCTGAGTCAGTGTTCCGTGGGCCGCCTCGATCATGGCACCCGCGTGCAACAGCCGCATTTCGCGGAATGCCGGCGCAACGAGCTGGACGCCGACAGGCAATCCCTGTGACAGCCCTGTCGGGACGTGCAGCCCTGGCAACCCACACACGGCAACCGCCATAAGCGGGCTCTGTATTTCCAGCAAGCGACGCATTTCATCGACTGAGCCCTGATCTGCGCCCCACGGCAGTGGCTGGCGACACGAGGTAGGCATGAGCACCAGCGGATGGCGCTGGAACAAGATATTCCAGCTGCGGCGCATTTCATCGCGTGAAGCGATTGCTGCGGCATACCCAGCCAGGCTTGGCACAGGCGCGCAGGCGGCCATGTTGCGGACCGGCGTACTAATGGTCGCGTCGCCAATTGCATCCACGGCGGCAAGCATGCCCAGGTTGCATTCGGACATGACGATGCTTTCCCACAACTCCATCCCGCGCTTGAGGTCTGGCAACGCGACGCGTTCGACCGTGTAACCTGCATCGATCAGCGCCGCGGCGGCCGATGAGAGCGCTTGTTGAATCTCCGGGCTGATATCGATGCCACGGATCTCGTCTACCAGCGCAACGCGTGTTGGCGTCTCATCGTCATCGTAATTCAGGCGGGCATCGACCCAGACCGGGTCAATGCCGCCGTCGCTAGCCATCGCCTCCAGTCCGAGCCGCGCATCCGAAACCGTGCGTGCGATTGGGCCCTGCGCAGACATCGCCTGAAGTCCAAAGAAGCGCTGTGGCGCAGTGGCCTGGAATCCGGGGATGCGTCCCGTAGTTGCTCGCAAGCCGACGACACCGTTGACAAACGCCGGATAGCGGATGGATCCCGCAATGTCAGTGCCATGCGCGATCGGCCCCATCCCGCTCGCTACCGCAGCACCGGCGCCCCCGCTTGAGCCGCCCGAGGTGACTGCCGGCGACCATGGGTTATGAGTTCGTCCATAAATGGGGTTTTCCGTGAACCAGCGGAAAGAAAGCGGCGGAGCATTTGTCCGTCCTATGACCACGGCCCCCGCACGGCGCAGGTTGGAAACCACGCCACTGTCCGCTTCAGCAATGCGATCAAGCCACAGCGGATTTCCATTGCTTGTCGCCTCACCGGCGACGTCAACGTTAAGCTTGATCGAGACCGGCACGCCGGCAAGCGGCCCCAGTGGATCGCCGGCCTGGCGCCGCCGGTCGAGCGCACCGGCATCCGTCAACGCGTGCTCCCTGTCCATATGGACAATGCCGTTGATCATGGGATTGACTGCGGCGATACGCGCGTAGACGCTTTCCACCACTTCGACGGCCGAAACATCCCCTCGACAAACCGCAGTCGCAATTTCGGCGCCGGACCAGCGCCAGAGATCGTTCTCGGGTGCGTCGATCGTACAGTGGCTACTTTGCATTGGATTCGCTGACATTATTTGTTATCTCGTGTCCGCTGGTAACGTGAGAATCGTTGCGGACATTGATGGACACCAGAGCGAGCAACCCGCATCGTGCTCGCGGATCAAGTCTGCAGGCGTGCAGCGTCAGCCCGCGGCTCCAGATCCGTTGCACGGATTGAAGGCGAACTATTGGAGCGGTCAATAAAGGCAACGGCAATCATTGCTATGGCAGCCGGAATTGCCATCAGCAGAAAATTTTGATGCAACGGAAGTTGCATGCCGACCACGGTGCCAAGGATGACCGGCGCCGAGATGGCGCCAATCCGCCCGACGCCCGAACCCACGCCGATACCGGTCGATCGAATCGTCAAGGGATAATACTGACCCGCATAAGCGTAGACGACGATCTGCGTGCCAATCGTCGACGCACCGGCTACAAACAGAAGGAAATACAGCACTGGCGTTGATGACTTGAAGCCCAACAGTGCAATCGATGCCCCCGCCAGCGCAAACATGAAGACAAGCACAGTGCGTATGTTCATGCGGTCTGCAAGCATGCCTCCACCAACCGCGCCGAAGATTCCACCGATATTCAGAATGAGGACGAACGTCAGCGCCGATCCGAGGCTATACCCGGCGTTGGCCATGAGCTTTGCCAGCCATGAGCTCAACGCGTAAACCATGAACAGGCACATGAAGAACACGATCCAGAACATGAAGGTGCTCACGCCCCTGCCGTCGCCGAAAAGCGTGCGCAACGTGGTCCCGCCGCTTCGGTTGGCGCCAATGACGAACGCATCATCATGGCGAAGTACATAGGTGCCATCCAGCCGCGCACAAATCCGGCTCAACTCCTTCGTGCGATTGTGCTTGACCAGGTAGGAAAGCGATTCCGGAACATATTTCAAGATCCAGGGAACCACCAATACCGGCGCTGCCGCAGCATAGAAGACGGCTTGCCAGCCATAGGTCCCTATGAAGCCCTTGCCAAACATGGCGGCAATCATGCCTCCGACAGAGTAGCCGCTGAACATCACCGTCACCAACGTCGTCTTCCACCTGCGCGGGGAATACTCGGTCATCTGCGCCACGACCGCCGGCATCACCCCGCCAATCCCGATTCCGGCAATAAAGCGCGCAATGCCAAAGGCAATCGGGTCGCTGGCCAGGCCAGCCGCTGCGGTAAACACACTGAACAAGGACACGCAAAGCGCAATGGCACGACGCCGCCCGATGCGGTCGGCCAGGGACCCCAGCAACACCGCACCGCACATTGCCCCAAATAGTGCCGAGCTAACCATCATGCCGGCCCGGGTAGCGTCGACATTCATGTCTTTCATGATGGATGGCAACGCAATACCGGAGACTGCAAGGTCATATCCGTCAAATATGATGACCAGTGCGCACCACGCCAGAATCGATACGTGGAAGGAATTGAATTTCGCGTCGTCCGCGATTTTCAGTAAGTCAATATTTCGCCCGTTGTTTCTTTCGTTCACCTTTGTCTCCTGCTGTAATGCAGACTGCATGCAAAAGGAATCCACAATATGACTTCAATGTTGAAGTCAACATCGTTTTTCAACTTAGGGATTCCTCGATCCGGATGCCTCACCGTCCCTGACGAGAAGGACTATTTTTCAGGCGTTGATCAGCGTATGGCGATGGTTTTTTTGGTCTCGTGCCGGGAAATCAGGGAGCTGCCGTGAGCCAGACGCCGGATCCAGGAAGTGCGCGCGATAGTCCTGCGGTGAAATGCCCAGGTTTCTTCGAAATACCGAACGCATTCGGTGTGCCGTGGAAAAGCCACACTCATAGGCGATTGCCTTGATCGGCCTGGATGTTGTCTCAAGCAAGCTTCTGGCAGCGTCCAGCCGTACGGCTTCGACAAAGTCCATCACACTGATGTTGGACTCGCGCATGAAAATCCGCGTGAAGTGGCGCACGCTCATTCTCGCGACGTTCGCGAGAACGTTCAGCGACAGGTCCGCGGTCAAATTGGCAAACACGTACTCGTGCACGCGCGAAACCAATGAACTGGGCTCTACCGATGTATTGAGGTAAGGGCTGAACTGTGACTGGCCCCCTGCGCGATGCGTAAAGAGCAACAACTGCTTGGCAACTTGGATGGCTACCTCCCGGCCATGGTCTCTTGCCAGCAGATAGAGGCTCATGTCGATGCCGGCCGTCACGCCTGCGGATGTCACCAGATTGCCGTCCTGGATATACAGCCTGTCAGGGCTCACCACGGCCGTTGGACACTCCCGGGCAAGGCTCGCCGCATCATTCCAGTGGGTCGTGACATGCTTGCCATCGAGGACACCGGCTCTGGCCAACAGGAAGGTGCCGTTACAGATTGTGCAAATGCATGCTGAATTGACAGACGCCGACCGGATCCATGCATATAGGGAAGGCGCAAAGCTCTGTTGAGGCAACGTGGGTCCTCCGGCGATAAGCAATAGCTCATAGGCGCCATTGGATTCAGAAAACAAGCGATCCGGGTGGATTTCCAGTCCATTGGAGCAACGTATCCGTCCCGGTTCAGTTCCAAGAATTTCAAAGGAATACTGGTCTTCCGAAGAAAGAAAGCGATTGGCTTCCGCAAAGACATCAAGCGGCCCGGAGACATCCAGGCCTTGAACTTCGGGAAACACCAGGACAGCTGCGGTTTTCATGTCAACGTCGGTAAATCGGATAACGCACTTTCCACCTTTTGGCCTCTTGTCATCAGCCTTTAGAACGCGGAGCCTGACGCCGTCGCATCCGCCGCAGCCGGCGTGGCATGCTCGACCGGACCGTCATAAAGCCCGGAAAATCTGCCGTTCCGGCTTGCCTGTTCCAGGACGTCTTCCGGGACCAACGTGGCGAGCAGATAGGTTGAGTACCCGCCAAGAAGTACGGCCAGGAGAACGTATGTGACGGAAAGCAGCGCGAACATCGGCAACTCCGGTTCAGTAGCTTGAAGCAAGTGCGCTAAACCGTCCTTGCCGAGACGAAGCGCGACACGCGACCTGGCTCGTCGCTGACCCTGCATACCCATACGAGCCTTCAAGGGGAGTGTAGGCGTTACACGTCGCTTCCCTGATGCCAGACGGCAATCGAATCAGGCCAAAGGACGGTGGTTTCTGGTCCTGCCTGGCACAGAGCGCGCCCGGGTATTTCCGAAGTCACAGATAGTCCTCATCATCCAGCAGCATGTCCTCGAAGAACGCGCCGAATCGATTCTGGGGATCACGGATGTGGATCTCCAGGATCCAGCGCATCGCCGACGGGCTCGCATCGAAGTCGGCCAGCGAGCCAGTGTGGATGGTGGCGTGCGGGAAGTCCGACACGCGGTGACCCGGTAGATCGAAGTTGAGCTCCCAGCCCATCGACGTGGCAATACGGTCCGCTTCGGCATAAAGGTTCTGTCCGGTCAGGCGGTCGCGCTTCCAGATGCCGCGCATTTCGTGGAAGAGCGCCTCGGCATCGCGCGCACAACGCGCGTAGCTGGCATGTTGCCCGACCACAAACGATGCGCCGCCATCACCTTCCCAGGCGTCCAGACGCGGGGCGATGTCGATGAAGAAAATGTCGTTGTCCTGCAGGATCACCCCTGGCTCGGATGCCAGCTTCATCGGCTTGATGGTGTTGCGACCAAAGCGGACGCGCGCGGGATGCCAGCTCAGCGCAAGGCCGGCGTCGAGCATGACACGCTTCGCCATCTGAACGGCGTCTTCCTCGACCATCCCCGGTTTGACGCGAGCGGCGATCTCGGCAATCGCCTCACGGGTCTTCTTACGAGCCAGCAACATGCCATCGACGGAAAAGGCCGGCCCGACGCGCTCGGCCAGAGATTGGGTAACTTCACGCATTCTGTTCTCTCCTGTGAGAAGGCCGAAACGGCTTCGACCCTTGAGGGGAGAATTGTTCCTGCGCGCATGGCTGAAGGCAGCGTTGACGGACTGCTGGAACGTGCCAATCCGCGTGGTTTTCGTGCCAGTCTCCGTCACCCGTGAATTCTGGGTGTTTCTTGAGCCAAATGACGTGGAATTCCGGCCATGGCACGGCAAGCCTCGCGCCCGGGAGACCATTTCCGCTATCGTTTGGAGTTCAACGAAGTTCTCGTCCAGCGCCCTGGAAGCTACGCCCATGACTCGAACTGTTGCCCTGCTGGTCTTTCCCGGCGTGCAGGCCCTGGACGTCAGTGGTCCGATGGATGTGTTTGCCGAGGCGAACCGCTTCGTGCCCAGTAACGCGCGCTACGAGATCGAGGTCATCGGCATCGGCGAGGACGCGCTGGTTGCCTGCTCCAATGGCTTGCTGCTCAAAGTGCACCGCGCGTATGCCGACGTCGACCCATCGGACACCTGCTTTGACCTGATGCTGGCCGCGGGCGGGCCGGATTTGCCTTCGGCCGTCTGGGAAGCAGGTGCGTATGATTGGCTGCGACGCGTGTGCGCGGCCTCGCGCCGTTACGGTTCGATCTGCAACGGCGCTTTCGCCCTCGCGCGGGCCGGCCTGCTAGACGACCGCACCGTTACCACGCACTGGAATGATGCGGAATCGCTCCGGCACCTCTGCCCCACGACCCGTGTGGAGGCAGACAGGATCTTTGTACGTGACAGCGAACTTTATACGTCGGCCGGTGTGACGGCTGGCATCGACCTTTCGCTATACCTGCTCGCACAGGACCATGGCGACGATGTGGCACTCAGCGTCGCCAGACGGCTGCTGGTGGTCATGCAGCGGGCGGGCGGCCAATCCCAGTTCAGTCCCTACCTGACGCCCTACGCGGAGCCGACCTCGCCGATTGCGCAGGTGCGCGAATACGTGCTGGCACACCTTGCGGACGACCTCAGCGTCAGCGTCCTGGCCGCCATCGCGAAAATGAGCCTGCGCAACTTCGCGCGGATCTTTGCGCGGGAAGCCAGGATGACCCCCGCCGCCTTCGTCGAAAGCGCCCGGGTCGATGCGGCACGGGTCATGCTCGAAAACGGCAAGGTTCCGCTCAAGCGCATCGCCTATGAATGCGGCTTCGGCGATCCCCACAATATGCGCCAGATCTTCAAACGACGGTTCGGTGTGTCGCCCCAGCAGTATCGCGCGACATTTTCCACGCCGGCAGAAAGCGCGGTCATTCCCGGGCCTTGACACCGACGTAGACCTCAAGCCACCGCCGTTTGGCCGGAATCGCCCCCCGGCGCAGATGCTATCGCTCGTCCGGCATCGCCATACTTGTCGTGGATGCCCGCAATCCCGCCCGCATCTATGCATCACACACAAGACGTCATGCTAAAGCGACTATTCCTTTCCACGCTCATTGCGGCGAGCTCGCTGCCCGCCTGTGCGGCCACCGCTGTTGCCCCCGCCATGCAATCGCCCGCCAGCCAGCAGACCACGCCAGACGATTACTTTCATACCGGTGCAGGCGCGCGGTATCTGCGTCGAGCCGATGCCGATCTCGTCGTTCAACCCTTGCGCGACAACATCACCGTCCTGATGGGCTCCGGTGGCAACATCACGGTGCTTTCCGGAAAGGAAGGCAAGTTCCTGGTCGACGCAGGCATCAGCAAGTCGAAGGAGAAACTGCGTGCCGCGCTTGAGAAGATCAGCCCCGCCCCGCTAAAGTATGTCGTGAACACGCATTGGCACTGGGATCACACCGATGGCAATGCCGACATGCATGCGGCCGGCGCCACCATCGTCGCGCAAGAGAATACCTTCCGGCATCTGACCGAAACCACGCATGTCAATGCCTGGAACTGGACATTCAAGCCAGTGCCGGACGATGCACGACCGACTTTGCTGGTCAAGGACCGGAAGATCTTCGAGTTCGCGGGTAGCCGGGTCGAAGTGGAAAACTTCGGCCACGGTCATACCGACGGAGATCTATGGGTCTACTTCGCGAAAGCAGATGTCCTTGTGCTCGGCGACACCTTCTGGAACGGCTTCTACCCCTATATCGATAACGAGGATGGCGGCAGCATCGACGGCGCGATTCAATGGGCCGACAAGGCGGTGGCGCGTACTACTGCGCATACGATTGTCGTTCCCGGGCACGGTGCGGTCGGCACGCGCGCGCAGCTGATCGAGTTTCGCGACATGCTGGTGACAGTCCGCAGCAGCGTGGCGATCCTGAAGCAGCAAGGCAAATCGCTTGACGAGATCATTGCTGCCAGGCCAACGGCCGCGTTCGATGCGAAATGGGGCAACTTTGTGTTCAACGGCGACCAGTTCACAAAGATGGTCTACGCCGGCTTGTAAGGACGATCAGCCGTTACCAAAGATCGTGTTCCTGCAAGGTCCTGATGGTGCCGGGCGCCACAACCGCTGTCGCTGTCGTGGCATCGCCCGTATCGAATACAACCTTTCTCGCACGAAGCAGCGGCTGGATGTGCCGCCACGGTACCTGTCCTGCCACTTCCTGTGATGCTGGCTGAACCACTTCGACGCACACTGGCTGCGCGTCGACCGGCGAACGTCTGATCGTCAGCTGGTAGCCAGTGGCCACCAGCGAAGCCAGGCGAATCTGGGCGTGTGTCAGGCTCATGATGGCGCCGGCTGGGATCGGGCTCAACCCACCAGCGCCTTGGTGGCCAGGTACAGCACGGAAGGCCCGAGCAGGCAACCCAGTCCCGTGTGAAACGTGGCCACCAGCGCGCCATAAGGCACCAGCCGCCGATCCGTGGCTGCCAGGCCGGCCGATACACCGCTGACCGTGCCGGCGAGGCCGCCGAACACCATGGCCGCGCGCGGGTTGTTCAGGCCCAGGAAGCCGGCCGCGAATGGCGTGCCGATCATTACGATGATGGCCTTGACCAGGCCCGTGGCAATCGACAGCGCCATCACGTCGGAACTTGCGCCCAGCGCCGCCCCCGTCACGGGGCCCACGATGTAGGTCACCGCACCGGCGCCGATGGTCGTCATGCTGACCGCATCGTTGTAGCCGAACGCCCGTGCTACCAACGCGCCGACGATGAACGGGACTATGGTGCCCAGCAGCAGGGACACGGCGCCTACCATGCCGGCCTTGCGTGCCTCGCGCACCTGGACCTCGAAGGCGGTGGCGACAATGGCAAAGTCGCGCAGCATGGCACCGCCCATCAGGCCGATGCCCGAGAACAGCGCGAAATCGGCCATCCCTTTTTCCTTGCCGGTCACCACGCCGCCGTAATACGCCAGCGCAAGGCCGATCATGATGGCGATGGCCGAGGCATGCAGGCGCCCTTTCGTAAGCCGTTTCGAGATCTGCGAAGACACCCACATCACGATGCCGACGGTGGCGAATGCCGTCACGAGACCGTTATGGAGCAGCACGTTATCGAACATTATGGCCGGAGCAGCGATAGTCATGGCGTTCTCCCACTTATTTTGAAGCAGCTTCGGCTGCCAACGGCGGCAGGGGCTCGTGGTCGCCGGTGCGGCTGAGCAGTGCAATCAGGCAGGCGCAAGCTGCCGCCGCCAGGATTGCCGACAGCAACGCCACCGGGCCGCCGCGCAACGCGGCCACCACGTTTTGCTGGGCCGCCATCGCCACCACCACGGGGATATACATCGCACCCCAGAACCCCACACCGGCCTCGGTCTCCTTCGGCATCAGGCCCCGGTCATGCAGGTAGAGCCGCAGGAATATCAGCAGCAGCATGGCGATGCCCACGCCGCCAACGTTCGACTTGACGCCGATGGCGGCGCCCAGCAGGTCGCCAAGGTAGAGGCCCACCAGATGGCAGATGGCCAGTAGCGCGGTTCCGTAGATGATCATGGTGTCTCCAGTTGCTGTTTTAGGCGCCGCCCTCAAGGGGGTCATTTGCAGTCAACTGTACGAATCGTGCTGGTGTGCATCAATCAACCAGCGACGCACGATCGTTACGGTGCGGTTAAGCGTTGTGTCGCAACACCCGCGGAGACAAGTGCGCTCCGGCACACTACATTCGGATACTGGAATATTGGGGAGTCGCCATCGCGTTCCAGGATGGCACGCTCGCGACTCACAAGAATGTCAGGTGGAAAACACCGAGCCCAGGCGATACCGCGTCACCGGACATGAGTGAGCAGTCCGCAATCGTTCGCAATATGCTCGGCGGCGAGCCGTTTGCTGACCCGCTGGCCGATGCATCGCCAAATTGCGCGGTTGTCGCCCCAGTCTCCGAATGCTCAGATATGAAGTGATAGTCCAGCACTAAACGCCGCAACGGCCCGATTGAACGCGCTGGGGTTCGCGATATTCATGCCGTGGGAAGCTCCGGCAATGGTCTGCCGCTGCGCGCCACCGATCCACTCCTGGAGCTTCTCAACCGTGCTGCGGAACATGCGCGGACTCTTTTGCCCATCGATCAGCAACGTCGGGCACTGGATGTCACGGGCAGCCTCGCGCGTGTAGGCGGGCAACGGGTCACGCATTTGCTTCGGCAGTGTGAGCGCATTATCGAGCGCCATCGTACGGAAGCTCGGGGAACTCTTGTCCCAGAAACCGGGCATGGTGACCGAGTCGACAAACAGGTTCAGGCCCGCATCGAATTCGCCTTGCTCGATCAGTTCCGCGGCCTTCGCCCGCAATGCCTGGGTGGCCGGCGGGAGTTTGGCGGCCTCTGCTTGCGGAGTTGTCTGCAAGGGGCCACCTGGATCGGCGAGCGTGAGTGTCTTCACCAGATGCGGGCATTCGCGCGCCAGATGAAACGTAATGCAGCCGCCACGCGAGTGGCCGACCAGATGGACCGGCCCGCGATGCAACGCCTGGATGAACTCCGCCATCTCGGCGACGTGTGCCTCCCAACTGAAGTCGCCGCGACCGAAGGCGCAGGTCTCCGGCCAGTAATGGCCCAGGCTCGGCGCGAAGCAGTGGAAGTGCTTCGACAGCGAAGCGAGCTGCGGATCCCAATACCGGTAGTCGCACAGCGACCCGTGCACAAATACCATAGGCTCGCCGCTCCCGGCCTCCACGTAGGGAATGGAAATGCCAGAAGCAGTGGAGACAAAGGCGGGTTGGGGCCAGGCACCGGCAAGTGCCAAGGTAGACAGGGGCGCTCGTGCGTTCATTGGAATGACTCCGTTTTGCGAACTTTGCTGCAGCGCACGAAAAAAGAAAATCGCATAATATTGATGGAATCCTTCAGATTTTCTGATGCCTCCCGGACAAACGCATGACCACTGAGATGAAAGCCCTCGACGTCGACGTCCTGACCATGATCATTGCCGTCGCAGACTCCGGCACCATCAGCCGGGCTGCCGACCTCGTGCATCGCTCGCAGTCGGCCGTGAGCATGCAGATCAAAACGCTGGAATCGGCGCTCGGCAAAGCGCTCTTCATACGCAAGCCACGCAGCGTGATTCCGACGCAGGACGGTGAGGTTCTGCTGACGTATGCGCGCCGGATCATTGCCCTTCGCGATGAGGCGTGGGCGGCGATCGTGCGGCCCGACGTCACGGGCCGCGTGGTGATCGGCGTACCTGACGATTACGCATCGTCGCTGTTCCCGCCCATTCTGAAGAAGTTCTCGGCCACCTACCCCAAGGTCGAGATCCAGGTCATCGGGCTGCCCAGCGTCGCGCTCGCGCCGATGCTGCGCGATGGCACGGTGGATCTCGTCTGCGCGACGCGCGTCAAAGGGCTGACCGGCGAGTTTCTGCGGCATGAGCCAATGGTGTGGGCAACCGACCCGGGGTCCACGGAAATCTGGCGAGAGCGGCCCCTCCCCATCGCCGTGTTCCTGCCGGGAAGCGTCGCGCGCGAAAAGGCGATCCGAAGCCTTGAGCGCGCCAAGATCGCGTATCGCACCTCCTATGAGAGCCCCAGCCTGCTGGGCCTGCTGACGATGGCGCGCGCCGGCCTTGCCATCACCCCGCTGGCGCGGTGCGCGGTGCCGTCCGACTTTACGCTGCTCGGGTCGGCGCAGGGTCTGCCCGAGATCGGCACGCTTGAGATCATCCTTGCGCGCAGTGTCACGTCGAACCGGCCGCCCTGCGATTTTCTGGCGGAGCGCATCGTCGCCGAGTTGCACGCATAAACCGATAGCGAGCCAGCCCGAGGGGCTGCTCGTGCAAGACCAATGCCGCGTCCCCACGCAGGCGGTCGCTTATCGCACACTCCGTGCGTGGCATGCGGCCGATTGCGGGCTTCGCGCGAAATACGCCCTCGCCCCCTCCGGCATAATCGGCCTGCGGATTGACCGCGAGAACCCCGGCAAACGCGGGGGAAGATTTGTTCCAATGCAGGAGACGCAGTTGAGCATCAAGAATTCCGTGGCGCGCGGCGCACGACTGGCGACATTCGCCATTGCAGGCATGGTTCTGGGCCACACCACTTTTGCCGCCGACGCGTGGCCGACCAAGCCGATCAAGGTCATTGTTCCCTACACGCCCGGCGGGTCGACCGACACGGTATCCCGCGTCGTGTTCGAGAAGGTCGCGCAAAGCCTCGGCCAGCCGATCATCATCGAGAACAAGCCCGGCGCGAACAGCACGCTGGGCGTAGGCGTCGCCGCGCGCTCGGCGCCGGACGGCTATACCTTTGTCTCGGTGCTTGCAGCCTACAGCGCCAACATGTCGCTGTATTCCAAGCTCAGCTACAAGCCTTCGGACCTCGTGCCGGTGGCTGAGATGGCGGAACTTCCGCTGTTCCTGTTCTCGAGCAAGAAGCTGCCCGTCAAGACCGTCGGTGAACTGGTCGACTACGGCAAGAAGCATCCGGACACGCTGACCTTCGGCTCCAGCGGCGTAGGCAGCTCGGCACACCTGACCGGCGAGCGCCTGGCCATGGAATCGAAAGTCAAGATGACTCATATTCCCTACAACGGCAGCGCACCGATCCTGCCGGCGCTCATATCCGGCGAGGTGTCGGTCGCCTTCGATCCGCTGCTGGTCCCGATGCCGCACGTGAAGTCCGGCAAGATCAATGTGCTGGCCGTTGCCTCGGCCAAGCGCTGGCCCGGCGAGCCGAATATCCCGACCATGGAAGAGTCAGGCTTCCCGGGCTTCGTCATGAGTTCCTGGACTGGCCTGCTGGCGCCTGCCGGCACGCCGGCGCCGGTGGTTGACCGCATGGCGAAGGAAATTGCCGCCGCAACGCGCAGCCCGGACGTGGCGAAGAAGCTGACCGACCTCGGCTTCGTGCCGGTGGGCGGTACATCCGAGGATTTCCGCAAACTGATCGAGCGCGATATTTCGCGCTATGGCCAGATCGTCAAGGCGGGGAAGATCACCCTCGACTGAGAGGCCTGACTGTGGGCGACGAGCGGGCAGGAGATGGGGTTGCTGTCACCCGTTCGCCCACCGCGGCACTTGCAGCGCGGCTTTCCTTGGGGCTGCATCCGAACTGCGTCTGATACCAGCGCGAGAATCCGCTTGGCGCAGAAAAGCCGAGCAGCGTCGCCACCTCGGTAAAAGGTCGATCGCTCTCGACGACATGACGCATTGCGAGTTCCACGCGGATGTCGTTGACGACCGATGAGAAGCTCTGCCCCTGCTCCGCCAGCCTGCGCTGGACCGTGCGGCAGACCACGCCGAGATTTTCCGCGACCTGCTCGACGCTGCAGCGCCCGCCGGGCAACAACAGCAGGATCGTGCGCCGTACGTCCTCAAGCATGGTCGTCTGCCGCGCCGCGGCCGACTCGTCGATCAGGCGCTGCGCGTAGCGTGCCATGGCCGGATCGGCCCACGGGTTGCGCGCATCGAGATCGGACTTTGCGCAGACGATGCCATTGAAATCGCAATTGAATGCGACGTTCGGGCCAAAGAACCGCTGATGCGTACTGAGGTCGCGCGGGGCCGGGTGCTCGAAGCATACGCGCTGCGGCTGCCAGTCCGGTTTGATGAGCTGGCGTATCAGCCGCACCATGACCCCCAGCGCCAGTTCAACCCGTTGGCGAGTTGGCTGATGCGCGCTGCCGGCGATCAGTACCTCGCGAATGATGACCCGTCCACCACACTCCTCGACTGCCAGCGACTTCGCGCCGTTGAGAATCGATTGGTAGCGCATCAACATGCCGAGCGCGTCGCGCAGCGTCGCCTGGTCGCGGATCAGCATGCCTACCGGCCCCAGGTTGGACAACAGGCGCGACTCGGCCATGCTCAATCCGAAACTCTCGTTGCCTGACAGCGTTGCAGAGGTCTGGAGCAGCCGCCCGAAACGATCCACCTGAATCATGAGATCCGGCTCGCGCAGTACGCTCGGACTGATTCCGGCGTCAAACATCATTCGTAGCGGATCAAGCCCGCCGGCACGCGCAACTTCGCAGTAGTTGGTAAGGGCTGCGGCGCGGACAAGTAGCGACATCGGGGGCTAATCAGAAAATGACAGTCCATGGTAAATCTAGGTCATGCATTGTCAAGCCGGACTAACCCGCCACGAAAAGCCGGTCATGGCACTACGCCATTCCTGTCTTCTCCGAATCCGCAACGATGCGCGCCATTGTTTCCTGCACCAGTGCCCGCTGTCACAAAAGGTCAAATGCCTGGCACGTAATGCAAAGCGCGAAGTATCGCCGTGCAGGATGATCTGACATGCGAAAAAAGATCACTCACAGGAAAAGGAAATGACTCAAGCACTGCGGATCGACTTCGTCTCCGATATTGCCTGCCCGTGGTGTGCCATCGGCTTGTCGTCGCTCAAGCACGCGCTGGAGCAACTTGGCGACGAAGTGGATGCCGAAGTCGTCGTGCGTTCGTTTGAACTGAACCCGGATATGCCGCCGGAAGGCCAGACCCTTCTCGACTACGCTAGCAGGAAGAACGGCAGTACCGCTACGCAAGTCGCGGAGAGGCTTGCGCTGATACGCGAACGCGGCGCAAGCGCCGGTTTCGACTTCGCTCCCAGGACCCATGTCTACAACACCTTCGACGGTCATCGGCTGCTGCACTGGGCCAGTACGCAGGGCAAGGCGCTGGCGCTCAAGGAGGCGCTGCTCAAGGCATATCACGGTAACGGCAAGGACCCCAGCAATCACGAGGTACTGCTGGAAGCAGTCAAGGCTGCAGGGCTCGATGCCGCGCAAGCACAGCGCGTGCTGGAGAGCGGCGAGTATGCTGCCGAGGTCCGCGCGGAAGTCGCGGAGTTCCAGGCGATGGGTATCAATTCCGTTCCGTCGATCATCTTCGACAACCGCTATCTCGTCGCGGGCGGGCAGTCAGCCGACGCCTTCGCGCAGATCATCCGCGAGGTCCTGGCGAAGCGTCAGGGCTGACGAGCGCTTGCATCGCGGCATCGAACCAATCAGGCATTGGATCGATGCCGCTCCTGATCAGAGTTCCTGAACAAGCGCCTCCGCCAGCGGCCACGTCCCAAAGCCATCCGCCGGCCCCAGATGCCCGACTTCCCCGGCATCGACGAACCGGCTGCCCCAAGCCTGCGCCATCTCGCGGATTCGTTCGAACTTGCCGAGCGGATCATTGCGGCTCGCGACGACGATGCTCGGGAATTTGAGGGGCCGCCGCGGAATCGGGGTCCATCCTTCATCCGCCAGCGTCTGCGGAACCGCGTATCCGGGCGGCAACGGGCTATCGAAGTCGGCCGGCGCGGCAAGCAGTACGCCGTGCACCGCGCACTGCGTCTCCTGTGCCCAGTGAACGGTGATCAGACACCCCACGCTGTGGCCAACGAGGATGGCCGGTCCCGAGATGCTACTGACAACACGCTCCAGGTTCTCGACCCTGGCACGGCGCAACCGCTTGTCGTGATCAATCTGGGGCACGATGCGCACCGCTCTTCCCTGCTGCTCCAGGCGTTCTGCCAGCAGCGACTGCCAGTGCTCCGGCATGTGATCGCGAAAGCCGGGAACGATCACAACGGTTGGCTGATTTCCGGATGTCATGGGATTTACACTCCTCGTTTGATTGGAAAACTCACTGTTATGTCCGCCAGCGAGCACGGCGCTGGTGATCTATTGCGCGACACACTGAACCACAACGGTGCCGAGCTTCGCGCCGGCCTCGACGGCCTGATGAGCCTTCTCGGTGTCTTGCAGGTCGAAGACGCTGTCGACAGCGTGGATGGCATTCGGGACGTCGTGCATCCAGCGCGACAAGCCCTCCTGCGCAATCCAGCGCATCTCGTAGGGCAATCCCGGCAGGTAGAGTCCCTGCAGGCAGAGGTTCTTGCGAATCAGCGTGACCAGCGGAACCGCCTGTTCGAGGCCGGCACCGTTTGCATACGAGACCCACTGCGCATGGTTAGCGGCTGCTTCGAAGCACAGCCTGGAATTGTCGATGGCATTGACATCGACGATGTGGTCTACGCCTTGCCCGTGAGTGGCATCGAGAATCTGCTGCGCAGCATCGGGAGCACGGTAGTCGACCACTGCATCGGCGCCACCCGCTGCGGCGTGAGCCGCCTTGCGTGCGGAGCTGGCGGTGGCAATGACATGTGCGCCGCCCCACTTGGCGAGTTGCACCGCGTAGTGCCCAACGGCTCCCGCACCGCCGGTCACGAGGACGTACTTGCCTTTGATCGCTCCGCGCTGGAACAGGGCGATATATGCCGTCATTGCAGGAATGCCCAGGCATGCGCCCTGCGCGAAGTCCAGATGCTCGGGCAGTGGTGACGTCAATTCGTGTGGCACGCAGATGTACTCTGCCGCTGTACCGAACGGACGCCCGCGCTGTCCGAAATGCAACCAAATCCGCGTGCCCAGCATCTTCTGGTCGACGCCATGCCCAAGCGCGTCGATCACACCCGCGCCATCGCTATTCGGAATGATGCGCGGGAACTCCATGCCACCATGCATGCGTCCGGCGCGCCGGTTTGCATCTGCCGGGTTAACGGCCGATGCGTGGAGGCGCACGCGGACCTCGCCAGGGGCCGGTTGCGGCGTGGGTAGCTCGCCGAAGGCCAGCACCTCTTCCGCCCGCCCTTGTTTTTCGTACCAGATCGCCTTCATGGTGCCCTTGTGCCGTTGCGCATGGCGCGCATCAAGTCGTTCTGCTGGCCCAGTTTCGAATCAGTATGGGATATCACCCACTATTCCCGCGCGCTCCATCTTGCGCGGCGCCGGATAGTAGTCGTTGACCGCATAGTGCTGCGTGCTGCGGTTGTCCCACACTGCAACATCGCCCTCCTGCCAGGCCCAGCGCACCTGGTACTCGGGAATGGTGGCGCGGCTAGTCAGGTAGTTGAGCAGGAGGGACGCGCCGGGCGACTTGTCGATGCCGTGGCGCACGTTGTCCGGCGTACTGTAGTTGGTGAAATGCGTCGTGAACGAGGCGCCGACGAACAGGATCTTCTCCCCGGTCTCCGGATGGGTGCGCACCACCGGATGCTCCACCGCAGGATGATCCTGGGCCAGCTTGGCGCGATCTTCAGGCGTCATGACTGCGCCGAAGCTGTGTTCGATGCTGGCCCTGGCGCGTAGGCCGTTGATCTTCCTCTTGATCTCTTCAGGCAGTTCATCGTACGCCTTTACCATGTTGACCCAGATGGTGTCGCCGCCGATCTCCGGACATTCGAGGCAGCGCAGCACCGCGCCCATGGCCGGGTTGGGACGCCACAGGCCGTCGCAGTGATAGCTGTTCTCGTAGCTGTGCGGGTTGTCGCTGCGATAGACCTTCACGAGGCCCGGGTGATCAGGAACGCTGCCGACAACCGGATGGTCTTCGAGCTTGCCGAAAGCGCTTGCGAAGGCCACATGATCGGCGCGAGTGATCTCCTGCTTGCGAAAGAAGAGCACGCGGTGCTTGAGCAACGCCGCCTTGATTTCGGCAAACAGTGCCGGATCGCGCGCCCCCTCGCCAAGGTTGACGCCGGAAATCTCGGCACCAATGGCCGGGGTGATTTGCCTGATCTTCATTGCTATGTCTCCTGCAGTCCGGTTGATTCTGTCTGTCCGACTTTCTGGTGAGCAAGTATCTGGCCTTCCAGGCTTCCATGCTTATTTGCTCAGGACATTGACTTTCCAATTCGCGACATTGCGCGCGCAACTGCGGCAAGGGACGGCGATGTTTCGTAGCATGAGGACGTCGCACGAACGTGTGCATTTCACAGCCAAAGCGCGAAGGGCCTCTACCATGGCAGCACCACAGAACAAAGTGATCGTCACGTGCGCCGTGACGGGCGGTATTCACACCCCGACAATGTCGCCTCATCTCCCCATTACCGCCAGGGACATCGAAGACGAGTCCGTTGCGGCGGCAGAGGCCGGCGCCGCAATCGTCCATCTCCATGCGCGCAAGCCGGAGAATGGCCAGCCATCACAGGATCCCGCGCTTTTCCTCGAGTTTCTTCCACGGATCGCAGCGCGTTCGGACGTTGTGATCAATCTCACGACGGGCGGCGCTCCCAACATGCTCGTCGAAGAACGCCTGCAGCCGGCGCTGCAGCTCAAGCCCGAGGTGGCCTCGCTGAACATGGGCTCGATGAACTTCGGTCTCTATCCGATGATCGCCCGGCACAAAACATTCAAGTACGACTGGGAGCGCCCTTACCTCGAGGGCTCCGAAGACCGCGTTTTCCGCAACACGTTCAAGGAGATCCGCTACATCCTTGAATCGTGCGCCGACAACGGCACGCGCTTCGAGATCGAGTGCTACGACACCAGCCATCTCTATACCGCTGCGCATTTCATTGACCGCGGCATCCTCAAGCCGCCTTTCTTCATCCAGTCCGTATTTGGACTGCTCGGCGGCATCGGCACGCACCCCGACGACGTCATGCATATGCGCCGCACCGCAGAGCGCCTGTTTGGGAAGGACTATTACTGGTCCGTGCTCGGCGCCGGCCGCAGCCAAATGCCGATTGCCTCGATGGCCGCTGCCATGGGCGGCAACGTTCGCGTCGGGCTGGAGGATTCGCTGTGGGAAGACCGGGGCCGGCTGTCCAGGAGCAATGCCGACCAGGTCAGACGCGTGGTCGGCATTCTGAAGTCACTGAACCTCGAGGTAGCCACGCCGGACGAAGCCCGCGACATGCTTCAGCTGAAGGGCCGGGACGCTGTCGCGTTCTGATCCATTGAATCGCTTCTCTTCACTCACTGTAGGAAACTCCACATGTCTCATCCTGTTGTCCTGATCACCGGTGCAACCGCAGGCATCGGCCGCGCGACGGCGCTTGCCTTCGCAGCCAAAGGCGCGCGGCTGGTCTGCTCCGGGCGAAACGCCACGGCCGGAGACGCGCTCGTTTCGGAACTCCGGCAAATGGGCGCCGAAGCAGACTTCCTCGCGGCCGACATCAGCCTTGAGGGCGATGTCATCCGTCTTGTCAGGCATGCCATCGAACGCTTTGGATCGCTCGATATCGCCGTGAACAGTGCCGGGACGGAAGGAACACCGGGGTCGATCGTCGAGCAGACCGTCGAGTCGTACACGACGACGTTCAATGCGAATGTCCTTGGCACGTTCCTCTGCATGAAGCACGAGCTGCAAGCAATGATCTCGCAAAAGCGTGGGTCGATTGTCAATCTCTCGTCCACGATGGGCAGCCGCGGCAATCCGCGCAATCCGATGTACGTGGCCAGCAAGCACGCGGTCGAGGGCCTGACCAAGTCGGCGGCGCTCGATGCCATCCAATCGAATGTCCGCGTCAATGCCGTGGCGCCCGGCCCGATTGAAACCGGCATGCTCGAGCGCATTGCGGGCGGCACCGATCGGGTAGCGTCGGTCGCGGCAACGATTCCCGCAGGACGCGTCGGCACGCCGGAGGAAGTGGCCGATGCAATCCTCTTCCTGGCCTCCGAGCAAGCGACGTACATCACGGGCCAGATCCTTCACGTCAACGGCGGGAAGACTGCCGCGTAAGCGGCCTTTCACAAGGCGTCGTCACCCACCAAAGCATTACGGAGAGGCGCAATCATAGCGCTGCGCCGCTTCGTTCATTTTTGGTTCGTCTAAAGCGGACCCCAGACGCGCATTCCCCAGACATTCGCTTATTAAAAAAAGACAAAGGTTCCACAGGGGCTACCTGTCGAACCTTTGAAGCCGGAAGTGCCGAGGAAAGTGCCAGGCTGGCTGAAGATCGGCATTTCCGGTGGAGACTCATGCAGATGGCTCTTCAGAGCCGCCTTCAGAACACGTGGCGGATACCCACAGCGGCGCCAAACATCGAGCTCTGGCCATTGGACAGCGCGTAGTTGTTGACTGTCAGGCTGGTGGCATAGTTGCTCGCTGCCGATTCCATCGCCAGGCCGGCGTTCTTGGCATAGGCCATGGTCAGATAGATATCTGTCCGCTTCGAGAGCGTGTAGTCGGCAATCAGCGCAACCTGCCAGGGATTGGCAACGTGCGTATTGCCGCCGAGGCTCTTCACGTTCTGATAGTCATACTCGAGCGTGAAGTCGAGTGCAGAAGAGAACCGGTACTGACCGCCGACCCAATAGAAATCGTCACGCATGGTCAGGCCGCCATTCTGGTTCTTGTTCTGGCCCCAGCGATAACCGCCCATGACTTTCGCCGTGGCGTTGAAAGCGTAGCTGCCCATGACCGCGGCCTTCTTGAAGGTACCGCTGCCAGTGCCGATCGTCGGATTCCATTGATCGTAGGCAACGCCTACCCCGAACGGCCCGGCGAGATAGCTCAAGCCAACACCATAGGCCGTGTCGCGGCGATACTGCCCCGGCACCTCGCCATTGCCGCCGGCGGCCGGAACGCTTGCGATGACTTGCGGCAGTGTCGTCCCGACGCCGAACGACATGTTGGCCTGTGCCGTGAGGCCGCCGAACACGCCGACGTACTTCAGCGCATTGTCCTCGCGGAAATTCGCACCGGCGATCACGCCCACGGGTTCATACTGGGTCGCATATCGGGCCGGAATGAAGTTGGCCAGCGTCGAGAACATCGAATGGTATTGCCGGCCGAAGGTGAGCTGACCATATTCGGAGCTAAGACCCACAAAGGCCTGGCGACCAAACAAACGCCCGCCCTGCTGCGACGCGCCACTATCGAGATTGAAGCCGCTTTCCAGGACGAAGATGGACTTCATTCCGGCGCCCAGATCCTCCGTGCCGCGAAGCCCCCAACGCGAGCCGGAGTACCCGCCGGAATTCTCGCGGACGACGCTATGGCCGGCACCCGACTGGAAGCCGTTGGCGGCCGACGGCACGGCGGCGCCGACGCGGTTGACGTACTCTACGTTGATATCCGCCACACCATACAAGGTCACGCCGGATTGCGCGCTCGCTGCCCCACACGCACTGACAGCAGCCAGGGCAAGAATCTTTCTTTTCACCAGAACTCCTCCACGTTCATTGTTGTCGTCTTCAACCCGGTGGCGCGCGAATGCCAAGAGGTCGAAGCGTTTGAGGGGGCGAATCGAGGGTCGATTTCCCCCCCATGCGCAATACAGCCGCGCATCTGCAGGGACGAGCGCGTTCCCTCTCCCTTTGGGTGAGCGATTGCGCTTCGTCCGGTTTTAAAGCTTGAATTTGCTGCGGGTCTGCAGCGGAATCAGAGCGTTAATCGATCTGAATGCCCGCATCGGTCGCGATCTTCGACCAGAGCTGCAGGTCGTGACTGACCAGGTCGCGGAACTGCTCCGGAGTCTTCGAAGGGGGCGGCCCGAAGTTCATGGTTTTCATCGTGGTGGCGACGTCGGGAGACTTCTGGACCTTGCTGATCTCATCCGCCAGCCGCTTCAGGATTGCCGGACTGGTCCCCGCCGGTGCGAAGACGCCGAACCAGCCCACCGCGTCGAACTTGTAGCCCTGTTCCCCCATGGTTTTGACATCAGGCAGTTGCGGCGCGCGCGCATTGCCGGCAATCGCGATGGCGCGGACCTTGCCGGAACGCAGGAACGGAATGGGCGCGCCCGGATCGGTCCAGCCGATCTTCACGACACCTGAGGCGAGGTCGGTCAACAGCTGATTCGAAGTCCGGTACGGGACGTGATCGGTCTTCACACCGGTCTGCTTCTTGAGCCATTCCATCGTCAGTTGCCCTGACGAGCCCGTGGACCACGTGGCGTAGCCGTACTTGTCCGGGTTCGCCTTCAGGAACTGGATCAGCTCCGGCAGGTTGTGCACCGGCAGATCGTTGCTCACCAGCAGCACTACCCCACCCTCCGCCGTTTCGGCGATCGGCACAAGGCTCTTCTTCGGATCGTAGGGGATGGTCTTCAACACGGCCGGGGCGATGACCATGTTCGATGCCGTGGTGTAAAGCAGCGTGTATCCGTCGGACGGCGCCTTGACGACAACGTTGGTCCCGACCACGCCACTGCCGCCCGGCCGGTTGTCAACGACGACCGGCTGCTTCAGGGCCACCGACAACCGTTGCGCCATCAGGCGTGCCAGGGAATCGGTTCCCGAGCCTGCCGATGAGGCGACGACCATCTGAATGGGGCGCGCGGGCCACGCATCTTCCGCGCGCGCCGGCGCGGATGCGCACAATGCCACAAGCGCTACCGTGCCCAGCGTGGCCGCAAGCGGCTTTTGCATTCGAAATATCATTGTCACCCTCCATATCATTGTTCTGTGGCCGATCGCTCGGCCTGTGTGCCTTCCATGTGCATCGGCATGGCAGTGGAGCAACGCCAATGACGAACGCCACGCCGCCTAATGAGGCAGAGCAACGCCAACGCGAAGCTCAGCAAGAAAGGGACGTGTGAACCGTTGAAGGACTGCAAGCGTCCGCTGATTAGTCGCCGCGAGTAATCTCGAACTTCTTGAGAAAGCCCTGATGGCCACCGTTGCGATTCGGCGTGAAGCCATTGGCCTGGAGCGTCTCTTCCACGGTGTCGTAGAACACGTCAAGCTTCAGGATCTCACGCGTTTGCTGTGCAGTCGCGATGGGGCGGCCGAATTCACCGGCGATGCGCACCAACTGCTTGATCTGCTCGACGGTGCTCATCTTGCCGGTGCGGGTCTGGTTCCAGAGTACGTCCTCGATGCCGCAACGAACATGCAGGCCCAAAGCCATCCCGATCATGTTGATGGGGAGGACATTGAGTACCGAACTTTCCACCGTGAGCACCGCGCCATCAGGCACAGCACGCAGCATGTTTGCCAGGTTGAAGATGTTCGCCTGGTCCATGCCGCCGCTGATGGCCACCCAGTTCATGACCAGCGGACCTTTGTAGACGCCGCGGCGCATCATTCGCTCAACCGTTTCAAAGCTATTGATGTTGTAGCACTGAAACGCGCTCTGGATTCCGGCTGCCGACAGTCGTTTAACGTGCTCCTCGTACCAACTGGGAGTCGAGGGCACGACCATGTCCTTGTACGTGTTGTAGTACTCCGGGAAGCCCCGCGACACCCCGCGGAAATCATCGATACCTGCGTGTTCCGTCACATTCATCTGCGAGGTGTTGACGGTCACCGTCACCTGGTCCGGCTTCGGATCCAGCTCGGCGAGCATATGGCGCGTGTCATCGCTAAGCCATTTGGCGCCCTGGCCCTCTTCAGGCGCGAAGCTGATCGAGCCCCCGACCTGGATGACCATCTCGGGGCAGGCTTCACGTACGCCGGCGATCAGCTCATTGAACTTGGACAGGCGCTTGCTGCCTTTGCCGTTGGCTTCGCGCACATGCAAGTGCAGCACCCGTGCACCGGCTTCGTAGCAATCCACCGCCTTCTGGATCTGGTCCTCCATGGTGACAGGGATATCTTCCGGGAAGTCCTCCGGGATCCAGCCCGGCGCGTAGGGAGCGGCGGTGATGATCAGCGGTTGCTGGTTTTCGGGGTACAGGTGGCCGTCAAGGAAATGCATGGTATTGGATATCCAGAATAATGGAGACGATCAAGCGTCGAACCAGAGAAGAGAATTTCGCCGGAGGGATCTGTCAAATCACGAAAATCGATGATCCGGTGGTCTTTCGGGCTTCGAGATCCCGGTGTGCCTGCACGGCATCCTCTAGCGCATAGCGCTGATTGATCTCGATACGGATGCGGCCTGCCGCCACATGGCCGAACAGTTCATTGACCAGTTCCGCCTTCTCGGCAGGATCGGCGATATAGTCGGCAAGGCCCGGGCGCGTAAGGTATGCCGAACCTTTGCGTGCCAGGATTGCCGGATCGAACCCGGTGACCGGGCCCGAGGCAAACCCGACGCACACCAGCAGGCCACGGCGCTTGAGAGAATCCAGCGAGGCCATGAAGGTGTCCTTGCCCACGCTGTCGAACACCACCGATACGCCCACGCCATCCGTCAGTTCGCGCACGCGCTTGGCCACGTCCTCATGGCTGTAGTTGATCGTGTGATCGCAGCCATGGGCGCGCGCCACTTCCGCCTTGGCATCGGTGGATACCGTTCCGATCACGTTCAGACCCAGCAGCTTGGCCCACTGCGAAATGATCAGGCCGGCACCACCCGCCGCGGCATGCAGCAGGATGGTGTCGCCCGCCTTGAACGGCCAGATCCGGCGCATCAAATACGAGGCCGACAAGCCTCGCATGGTCATTGCCGCGGCGACTTCACAACTGATCTCAGGCGGCAGCTTGATCAGCGGTGCGGCGGCAATCAGGCGCTCGGTGCTGTATGCGCCCAGCGTGTTGGTAAAGCCCGTGTAAGTCACGCGGTCGCCAACCGACAGGTGCGTGACGCCGGGCCCGACGGCCTCGATCAAGCCGGCGGCTTCATTGCCGATGCCGCTGGGCAGCGGAACCTGATACATGCCGCTGCGAAAGTAGGTGTCGGCAAAGTTCAGCCCGACGGCCACGTGACGCACGCGGACCTCTCCCGGTCCCGGCTCGCCCACCGTCGTGTCTTCAAACCGAAGGACTTCGGGGCCGCCCGTTTCGTGAATCCTAACGACTTTCGCCATGTCGTCTCCTGTCTTCTGTGGAATATGAAATTGCACCTGCGGCTTGCCGGTCGGGCTTGCCGGAGGGTCAACCTGTGTGGCGAATCATCGGGTCTGACACGGCTTTTCGCTTTCCCGTATGCGTCTGGCGCTTTCCCTTTTCTGACAGCGACGGTCCGCGAGGACGCTGTCTGTCGGCATTAGCATCGCGCAAGCTGTGCGCGTGAACTGAAGGGTGGTGTGGCTTTCGGACGAGCTGGGATTTCGCGCCAGACAGAAGGAGATGTGCGTGGTCAGGGTATTGCGGTGACCGATCGCAGCGGCGTTCCGGGCGCTTCGTCGACGAAACTGCACGATATAAGGGTTATCCCTAGCTCATTATTCCCATTTCCCGAGACTTGGAGTTTTGATTTTTGGGAACGAAGTCCTATTCTTTGCCCCTATGTTGAATGCTGTCGATAAGCCCGGCGCCATGAATCCCGCGCCTTCCACGTCCGCCGAATCCGCCCAGCCCGCGGGCGGCGCCGATCGTGTGCTGTTCGTGCTGGCGACGCTCGCCCAGCACGGCGCGCCGATCACCGTGCGCGAACTCGTTGCCACGACCGGACTCCCCAAAAGCACGCTCTACCGGCAATTGATGATGCTCAAGCGCTGGGGTTTTGTGCTGGAGTCCGACGGCGAATACGCACCGGGCCCAATCAGCCTGCAACTGGCGCTCGGCTTTGACATGGCCTCCCACCTGGCCCGCGAAGCCTTGCCGGACATGCGGCTGCTCGCGCAGCAATCCGATGAAAGCGTGGGCCTGGTCGTTGCCGTGAAGGATCACGTCGTCTGCCTTGAAATGGTCGAGAGCCGCCAGTCGCTGCGTTGCTCGTTCGAGAAAGGCCGCGGCGTGCCGTTGCGCACCGGTGCGTCGGCCATGTCGCTGCTCGCCTTCATGCGGGACGAAGCGCGCGAGCGCGTCGTACGTGCCCAGTGCGAGCCGGCCGAAGCCGAACGTCTGCTGGCCGAACTCGCCGCCATTCGCGAGACCGGCTACGCCGTCAGCGAGGGCGCCGTGGATCCGGGCGTGTGGGGCGTGAGCGCCCCGCTCTTCTCGCGGCGCGGCAAGACGGATGCGCTGGGCTCCATCACGCTGATGGTGCCGGCCACCCGACGGCAAGGGCGTGAGACCGCGCTGATCGACATGACCGTGGCCGCGGCGATGCGGATTTCCGCGCGCCTGCAGTCCTACTGAATTACGAAGCCCCTCATTACCGCTGCCGTCGGCAAGCCCATGTGGCGGCAGATTCCTCGTTCCCGAGAAAAGGAGACCTCCATGAACCTTCGCCGCAAATGCCTGATGGCCGGCCTCACGGCCCTGATCGGCCTGACTTTTGGCGCCGCCGCCCACGCCGAGGACAATGCCGTGCTGCGTGTGGCCACCGACGCCACCTTCCCGCCGATGGAATTTATCGAGAACGGCAAGCGCACCGGCTTTGACGTGGAGCTCGTGGAAGCCATGGCCAAGACCATGGGTAAGCGGGTCGAATGGACCGACATCGACTTCAAGGGCCTGATTCCCGGCCTGGTTTCGCGCCGCTTCGACATGGCCGTCTCCGGCATCTACATCACGCCGGAGCGCCGCAAGGTGGTGGACTTCACCGAGCCGTACTACACCGGCGGCCTGGTGGCGCTGGTCAAAAGCGGCAACACCACCATCCACGCCCCGGCCGACCTGAACGGCAAGAAGGTCAGCGTGCAGGTGGGCACCAAGTCGGTCAGCTTCCTGCGCGACACGTATCCGCAGGTGCAACGCGTGGAAGTGGAAAAGAACCAGGAAATGTTCAACCTGGTCGAGATCGGCCGTGCCGACGCCGCCGTGACCGGCAAGCCGGCCGCGATGCAATACGTCAAGACCCGCGGCGGCCTGCGCATGGTCGAGCAACCGCTCACCACCGAGGAATACGGCATGGCCGTGCGCAAGGACATGCCCGAGCTCACCCGTGCCCTCAATGCGGCGCTCGTCAAAGTGAAGGCCGATGGCACCTACGCCAAGCTGACCCAGAAGTGGTTCGGCACGGCCGCCTCCAAGTAACCCGAGCCGGTCATCATCATGGAACTGGATTTTTCTCCCGTCTTCAGCGGCTGGCCTGACATCGTCCACGGTGCCATCGTCACCGTGGAAGTGACAGCCTGCGCGCTGGTATTGGGCTGCGTCATGGGCCTGCTGGTCGGTATCGGCCGGCTCGACCCGAAGCGTCGCGTCATCTACAGCATCTGTACGGCCTATGTGACGTTCATCCGCGGCACGCCGCTGCTGGTACAGCTGTTCCTGCTGTTCTTCGGGCTGCCGCAATTCAACATCATGCTGCCGGCCTTTGTCTGCGGCGTGATCGGGCTGGGCGTCTATTCCGGCGCCTATGTATCGGAAATCGTGCGAGGCGCAATCCAGTCGGTGGAAAAAGGCCAGATGGAAGCGGCCCGCTCGATCGGCATGTCTTCGGGCCAGGCCATGCGCGCGGTGATCCTGCCGCAGGCCATCGTGCGGATGATTCCGCCGCTGGGTAACGAGTTCATCGCGCTGATCAAGAACTCGGCACTGGTCTCGCTGCTGACCATTGCCGACCTGATGCACGAGGGCCAGAAGATCATCAGCGTGTCGTACCGGTCGCTGGAAGTCTATCTGGCGATCGCGCTGGTTTATCTGATCCTGACGAGCGCGGCCGGGCTGATCCTGCGGCGCGCAGAACAACGCCTGCGCATGGGAGGCATGGTGCAATGAGCGATTCCGCAATCATCCGGATCCGGAACCTGGGCAAATCTTTCGGCGGCCATACCGTCCTGCGCGGCATCGACTTCGATGTCGAGCCGTCGCAGGTCGTGGTCGTGATCGGCCCCAGCGGCTCCGGCAAGAGCACGTTCCTGCGTTGCTGCAACGGTCTGGAACAACCTGAAGCGGGCACCATCGACATCGTCGGCAAGCGGCTGGTCACTGACGGCCAGCTGATCGGCGAGCACGAATTGAACCAATTGCGCACCGAAGTGGGCATGGTGTTCCAGTCGTTCAACCTGTTCCCGCACCTGTCTGTGCTTCACAACGTCACGGTGGGCCCGCGCATGCTGCGCGGCGCCTCGCGCGAGGACGCGGAGCGCAAGGCAATGAGCCTGCTCGAGAAAGTCGGCCTTGCCCACAAGGCACACGCCATGCCCGCCAGCTTGTCTGGCGGCCAGAAGCAGCGCGTGGCCATTGCGCGCGCACTGGCCATGGAGCCACGCGTGATGCTGTTCGATGAACCGACCTCGGCGCTGGACCCCGAACTGGTCGGCGAAGTACTGCAGGTCATGAAGGTGTTGGCCGCGGAAGGCATGACCATGGTCGTGGTCACGCATGAAATGGGCTTTGCGCGCGAGGTGGCCGATGTGGTGGTGGTCATGGATGGCGGCGGCATCATCGAAGCCGGACCGCCGTCGGTCATCTTCTCGGCGCCGACACAGGAGCGCACGCGCGGCTTCCTGCAAGCCGTGCTGACGCGGGCATGAGGATGGCGGTGACACAGAATCCATGGCAGGGCCGCGTCGACAGCGGCGAAGTTGGCGACACCACTCGCCTGTTCCGTATCGTGAATACGCTGGAATCGTCTGAGGCGAAAACCCTTGGCGGATCGCCAGTGTTGCTGGGTTTCGGTTGCGACGCCGGCGTGCTGCGCAACCAGGGCCGCGCTGGCGCCGCGCACGGTCCGGACGCCATTCGTCAGGCACTGGCCAACGTGCCGGCACATGGGCTGCCCGCGTTATACGACGCCGGCAATATCGCTTGTGAACACGGCGACCTGGAATCGGCGCAGCTCGCGCTGGCGGGATCCGTACACAACATCCTCAGCCGCGGCGGTTTTCCGCTGGTGCTGGGCGGCGGCCATGAAGTAGCCTGGGGCACGTGGCAAGGCCTGCGCGCGCATCTGGACGCACGGAACGATGACGGGCGCCTGCTCATCATCAATATCGATGCCCACTTCGACTTGCGCACCAGCCGGCCCGCAAGCTCCGGCACGCCGTTCGACCAGATCGCCAACGCGTGTGCGGAGCGGGGCCAGCCGTTCGATTATGTCTGCCTGGGCGTCAGCCGCCTGAGCAACACGCCGGCGCTGTTCAGCCGCGCCGACGCGCTGGGCGTCAGCTACGTCGAAGACGTGGACATGCAGGAACGGCACCTGGCATCGCGGCTCGCGGAACTGGCGGCGCGCATCGACGCCACGGACCACGTGTACCTGACTATCGACCTCGACGCATTGCCCGCAACCGTAATGCCGGGCGTTTCGGCGCCTGCCGCCTATGGCGTGCCGTTACCGGTCGTAGAGGAAATCGCCCTGCTCGCACGCCGCAGCGGCAAGCTGCGCGCGGCAGATCTCGCGGAATATAACCCTCAGTACGACCGCGACAATCTGGGCGCGCGCGTGGCGGCGCGGCTGGCCTGGCGGCTGTTGGGCTGAGATGCTGGCGGCTCGTCGCGGCCCCTCTCGCGACGAAGGCTCTTGCCGCTTCCTGATATTTGCTTAACCGGCCGCCAGCGATCCGGCTCTAGCCTTTCCACCCATTGCACCCTCAACGTGTGATCCGCTTTGCAAGCCAGTGAATGAACGGCGCCGCGACAATGACAACCGGCAACATTGCCGCCCAGGAAAACAAATACGCACGCACCCAGTGCGAAATGAACGTGCCCTCCGCGACGAACTGCATGCTTGCGATCGCAGATGCCACCGCGCACGTTATGCCTGCCTGTATCGCGCCGAACGCAAAATGGCTGTATTGCTTTGGAACCTTCCACATTTTGTGCCTTCCGTTGTTTGCCCCCTGAGCGCGAACTGATCGCGCGCCACCAACACATACCGCTTCAAACGGGCCGACGCCCCTCCCACGCGTTCTGCAGCAATTCACGGATCGCCCCAGCTTCAAGCGGACGCGGGTTCGGGTACTGGTTCTGCAGCGCGATCTCGCAAGCCTTGTCGAGTTCGTCCTCGCGCATGCCGATCTGGCGCAACCCCAACGGCGCACCGGTCGTGCGCGCCAGGTCGAAAGCTCCTTGTGCCGCATTGTCTGCGCCCAGGGCCTGCGCGATGGAGGCCATGGCGTCCGGCGCAGCCTTCGCGTTGTAGGCCAGCGCGTGCGGCAGGATGATCGTGTGCGTTTCCGCATGCGGCAGGTTGAAGCTGCCTCCAAGCGTGTGGCAGAGCTTGTGATGCAACGCCACCCCCACACTGCCAAGCACTGCTCCGCATAACCACGCGCCATACAGGGCTTGCGCGCGCGCCTCGCGCAACCTGGCGGTATCCCGTTCGCTGACGAGCGCGGGCAGCGCCGCCGCCATGGCCTGAATGCCTTCCCTTGCCATCAGGTCCGAAATCGGGTTGCGGTCATGGGCGTACAAACCTTCTGCTGCGTGCGCGAGTGCGTTGATGCCGCTGGTCACGCTGATCGCCGCCGGCAGCAAGTAGGTCAGTTCAGGATCGTAGATGACAGTGCGCGGCAGCACTCGCACGTCAGTCCCAGTACGCTTCAGGCCCGCATCGGTGAGGCCGTATATCGTAGTCATCTCCGAGCCGGCATAGGTGGTGGGAATCGCCAGCACGGGCACGCTCATCTCGAGGGCGATGGCCTTGGCGAGCCCCGTCGTGGAGCCGCCACCGATCGCCACCACGCTGTCGGCGCCCAGCTCGAATGCCATCGCGCAGGCCGCGCGCGCCGTCTCGACCGGCACGTGCATCACGGCGCGGTCAAAGATGCCGATCGCGCGGGCGCCAAGCAGGTCCGACACCTGTTCGGCCAGCCGGCGCTGCTCGGGGGTGCTGAGCACCAGGACACTGGATGCGCCCAGTGCATCGATTTCCTCGCCGACTTGCCGGATCGTGCCGGCGCCAAAGACGATGCGCTGGGCGCGCGCGGCGTACTGGAATGCTTTCATCGTAGGGTCTCCCGTCAAAACGATATGCGGCCCATGGCCCAGATCCGGTTGCCTTCCGGCCGATTGCGGGCGCCGAACTCGAACTGCCCTTTAAGCGAGAAGCTGACCTTGTCGTTGAGCTGGAAGCAGATGTCCGGCCCCAGCGCCGTGACGCGGCCACGGTTGCCATTGCCGTTGATGCGCACGCCGTTCTGCGTGTCGTCGGTGGTCTGAACGTAGTAGTAGCCGTTCAGGCCCAGCGTCAGCCTTGGCGTGACGTGGTAGCCGGCACTGAATTCGATGGTGGCTTCGTCACCCGACTGATACTGGGTGGCTTCGTTACGTGTGTTGAAGCCGTATCGGAACTTGGCGTTGATATCGACCTTGGGAGTCGGGAACCACGTGAAAGCGTAGCTGGGCGCTATCTGGTAGTAGTTGCGGCCGATATTGACCGGGTCATGGACATCATAGGCGCCGGTCTTGAGATGGAACTCGACGCCCGCCATCTGGTGGAAGCTGCCGCTGTGCCAGCCGAGGATCACCGGCGCGAACGTCATGTCGGCAAGCCCGGTCTTGTTGCCGCCCTTGTCGAGCGGCGGCAGCGGTGCCGGCCTGGCAACCGACATGTCGAGGTTCGCAGACACGATCGGTACCACGATGCGCGTTTCCAGGTTGGCGCCGAACACTCTGACGCCAGGCCAGACATACGACAGCCGCGGCGCCAGCGCGTCAAGGCGCAGGTGGAAACTGGCCAGCTTGGGATTGTCGTTCCCGGCATTGTCCTTGGAACTGCCCGCATCGTAATGCTGGTAGAACAGCAGCCAGTTGGCGCCCTCGGGCAACATCAGGCCGGAATACAGGTTATCGACCCCGATGGGGTAAGAATTGCCGCCACCCTCCGTGGCCCGTGCCGACATGCTGCCTGCCGCGCATGCGGCGGCGAGCGCCAGCCGCCCGAACTGAACCGGCAGCGCTGCGCGCGCCCGCCGGACCTTCATGCCATCTGTCGAACCCATTTGCCACTCCGAAAGACCGCGTGGAACACCGGGCCGGCTGGCGCGGTGCGTGGTTGCCGCCGCGCCGCCCGCAAGGGCAGCGCGGCGCTTTCCGGTGCTAGAGGGTTGGATTGAGCACGAAATCGAAGTCGAGCCGGTAAGTGCCGTCCGTCTGGCGCACCCAGTCGCCGATCAGCGACGTGCGCACGCCGAACACGGCATCGGAGTCGAGATACTTGTCGCCGCGCCGGAACACGTGCGTGACCAGCGTCTCATAGCCAGGCGCCTTGATCATGAAGTGCAGGTGCGCGGGCCGCCACGGATGGCGGCCGGTGGCGCGAAGCAATTCGCCAACCGGGCCATCGTCAGGAATCGGATAGGCCTGCGCGACGATGGTGCGGAAATGGAAGCGGCCATCCTCTCCCGACTTCAGCACGCCGCGGCCCTGGGCGACTTCGAGCCCTTCGTACTGCACGTCATAGTGGCCATCAGCATCCGCCTGCCAGGTTTCCACCACGGCACCGGCAACCGGCCGGCCGTCTACGCCGGTGACGCGCCCATAGACCATGCAGGGCTCGCCTTTGGCGCCGTTGGCCACATCGGCGCCATGTGCGTAGTGCGGTGCGCCTTCGACGTGGAAGGGACCGAACACGGTGGGCTCGGTGCAGCCTTCCGGCTTCTCCTGGTTCATGGCCACGGTCAGCATCGACAGGCCGAGCACGTCGCTGAGCAGGATGAACTCCTGGCGCTTGTCGTCGCACATCTGGCCCGTGGCGGTCAGGTAGTCGATGCCCTGCTTCCATTCGGCCTCGGTCAGCCTGACCTCGCGCGCGAAGTCGTGCAGGTGCCGCACCAGGCTGGTCATGATCTGCTTCGTGCGCGCATTGGGCGTATCGGCCAGGCGCGCAATGACGGCCTTGGTCAGGTTATGCTGGTCATACTCTTGCATCACTGGACTCCCGGCCGCTAGGCAAGTTGGCAGGCCTGCTCGAACGACAGGCGTGGACTGCGGGCGAACACTTTTTCCGGGTCGCCGTGACCAAGGCCGCAGATGAAATTCGAGCGGATGCTGGTGCCGGCGAAGAAGGCCTGATCGATGGCCTGGTTGTTGAAGCCGGACATGGGGCCGCAATCGAGACCCAGCGCGCGCGCAGCGGCGATAAGATAGCCGCCTTGCAGCGTGCCGTTTCGAAACGCGGTGGTGTTGGCGAAATCCACCTTCTCGTCGCCCTCGAACCATGCCTTGACTGCGGGGTTGTGCGGGAACAGATCCGGCAGCTGCTCGTAGAAGCGCGTGTCGTAGCCGACGATCGCGACGACCGGCGCCGCCATGGTCTTTTCGACGTTGCCGGGGGCCAGTGCCGGACGCAGCTTTTCCCTGCCCTCCTCCGTGCGCACGAACACCAGCCGGGCTGGCGAGCAGTTGACCGAGGTCGGGCCAAATTTCATCAGGTCATACAGTTCCCGCAGCTTGCTGTCAGGCACCGGCGTGGGCAGCCAGCCATTCTGGCTGCGTGCACCGCGGAAGATCTTGTCAAGCAGTTCATTGGTTTGCATCATTCACTCCTTGCATGTTTCGGGTGTTCCGGCCAGACGACGCTGGCCGGAGGTTGAGGCGGTCACACAGTCATCGTGCCGCTCAGGGCAAGCTTTTCCTGATGACGCGCGGAATCCAGAGCCTGGGCGTAGCCGGCCGTGGCCTTGTATTCGCTGTCGTGGCCCTCGGTCAGTTCGATGCCGCAGACCTTGCGCGCCAGCGTGCCGTAGGGACCAGCAGCGGAAAACTCGGCGCGTTGCATAGTCAGCATGCGGATGGCCTGCAGCGGCGTGCCGTTGAAGTTCTCGAAGACGAACAGGCGGTTGCCCCAGTCGGTCAAGAACAGGTCGCGGATCACACGGCCGATCTTCACGCGGTCATGCGGCTGGCCCACAGGACCATTGTTCATGCGTTCGAACCAGCCGTTGAGGGCCTCGTCGTTCCATTGGTCTTCGCTCGCGAAGATCAGCGCACTGCGCCCGGAGAGATCGACCAGCTCGTAGATCATCTGCGAGAAGTTTTCGAGGTAAAGCGCCCGGCCGAAGTCGTAGATCAGGATGTTCGGCTTGTAGGCCCCGCCCGGCGTATGGAAGCCCAGTTCCTCGCTCGCGACGATGTGCGCGAGCATGGCCTGGTGGAAGCCGATCAGCTTGGCCACGCGCGTCTGCACCGCGGGGATCTTGTTGGTGCCGATATGCTCGGTGATCAGGATCGCCAGGCCAGCCATCAGCTCGGCGCGCACCGACTGGCGAATCAGCGCGTGATAGTGCAGCCAGTCGAACACACGCTGCGGGTAGAGCTTGGCGTGTTCCGGATTGCCCAAATGGAACACGTGCGACCACGGGATGAAAACGTTGTCGAATACCGTCATGCCGTCCAGCTCATCGCCCTGCGAGGCCAGAGGGTGTTCGATGGGATCTTCCTTGACCACGCTCTCGCGGCAGACGATGGTCACGCCCGGGGTGTTGACCGGCGTGGCCGCGAAGATGATCTGGTCGCCCGGGATACCGGGGCGGAAGAACACCCCGATATGAATCCAGTCGGCAAACGCCACGCCAGTGCCGATAGCCTTGACCCCTGACACGACGATGCCCTTGTCGTTCTTCTCGATCACGCGCAGCCCCGGCGAACGCTGCTGGGCATCGGGGTTGGAGCGATCCATCTGCGGATCGACGAACTGCGGCGCGCAGTTCAGGTCGTGCTTCTTGGCGAAATTGACGAAGTCGACGATGTTCTTCGCCTTCACCTT
Source organism: Cupriavidus pinatubonensis (assembly GCF_019602855.1). GTDB lineage: Bacteria > Pseudomonadota > Gammaproteobacteria > Burkholderiales > Burkholderiaceae > Cupriavidus > Cupriavidus pinatubonensis. The sequence continues at coordinate 1,744,460 of NZ_CP080767.1, read as the reverse complement.
GCCTTCGGCGCCGATGGTCTGCGTTTCCCACGGCGACGGATCGTCGATATAGGTCTGCAGCACGTAGTTGTTGACGTCCGGCGTGCGCGGGAACGACGCGCCGGCCATCTCGCGCATGATCGTCTCGTGATACTTGCGTTTGCGGCGCAGCTGTTCCTTGTCGTAGTGGCCGAACCACTGCATGGTGCGGCGCTCGCCATCCTTGTCGACGAAGGTCATTACGTCCTGCAGGTCGGGACGATGGTGCAGGTCGTAGAAGTCGGCGTGACGCTGCGCGTAGTCCCGCGTCTTGGGGTGCGTCGCGACGTTGTCGATCTTCTCGTTGCCGACCCATACGTTGCGGCCGTCGTTCAGCGATTCCAGGTACTGCTTGCCAGTGCGAATCATCGCCAGGTCTCCTTGGTGGTTTTCGGGGTGTGACAGTCCCTGCCCTGGAGAAGGGCATATGGACACGGATACGAAATCGGGTTCTCGCCTGGCGCGGGCCAGGCCGCTTCAAGTCGCGCTAGGCGGCGACTGGCTGCGTGGTGGCGTAGCTGCGGCGGCAGTAGACCAGCGGCGTGTCGTTGCTGCTTTCCGCGCCCGAGCTGCCGAGCACCTGCGCGACGAAGACGCTGTGCGTGCCGATCTCGAGCTGGTCAACGACCTTGCAGTCGAGCGCGACCATGGCGGACTTGCTGTATGGCGCGCCGGTGCCGAACACACCCCAGCTGTCACCGTCGAAGCGCTGCGCCATCGGCACCGCGCCGGCACCGGCGAACAGCTGGGACACCGCGGTCTGGCTGGCGTGCAGCCAGTTGATGCTGACGACGCCGTTGGACTTGATCACGCTGTTTGCGGCGCTGCGGCGATTGATGCAGAACAGCACGGTGGGCGGCGAATCGCTCACGGAACAAACAGCCGAGCACGTGACGCCAGCGCGGCCTCCGGCGCCGTCGGTGGCGATGACGGTCACGGCGGTGACTGCACGCGACAAGGCGTCGCGGAAGCGCGTGGCGTCGATGGCGTCGATGGCGGCGTCGGTAATGCGGCTCGCGCCGGCTTCGATGAAGACTGCGGACGACATGGCGATCTCCTCCTTGTTGGGGGCCTTCTTCGTTGCCCTGCGACAGGGCTTGAATGAAGCTTTGTCTCTGGAAACCTGCTTTCTGATCTGTGTCAGCTGTGTGAAACTAGACTACAGCCGAGCCGGCCCGTTTGCTAATTACCTCGCATCATGGACACTATTCCCCAGCGTCATGAAGACGAACTCAGCCTGAATCAACTGCTGGTGCTGGATGTACTGCTGAGCGAGCGCAGCCTCACCAAGGCGGCGCGCGTGCTCAACCTGACGCAGCCTGCTTTGAGCAAGACGTTGGCGCGTCTGCGCCAGTATTTCGGTGACCCGCTGTTCGTCCGCGTCGGCCTGCGCATGGAGCCGACCCCCAAGGCACTGGAGCTTGCTGATCCGGTGCGGGGCATTCTCCAGAGCGTGCGCGCGCTGCGTTCGGACCATGTCGGCTTCGATCCGCGCACCAGCCAGCGCAGCTTCAGCTTCTTCCTGCTCGATGCCGGCGCCTCGCAGATGCTGCCACCGCTGCTGAGCCGGCTGGCGGAAGAAGCACCGGGCATCCTGGTGCAGGCGGTCAACGCCGATGCCACGCATCTCGACATCTGGCTGGAGAACGGCCTTGTCGACCTGGCCATCGGTTCGTTCCCGGGCCTCACGCAGAGCATCCGCCGGCAGTTGCTATGGCATGAAACCTACGGCGCGGTCGTGCGCAAAGACCATCCGCGGCTCGCTCAACTGGGAGACCTGGATGCCTTCGTCGCCGAGAAGCATGTGCTGGTATCCGCGGTCGGTACGGGCCACCAGCACCTGAGCATCGAGCGCGCCATCGAGGCCGCAGTGCCGCACACCAACATCATCTGCCGCGTGCCCAGCTTCGCCACCGCGGGCCTGATCGCCAAGCATTCGGACGCCGTGGCGGTCCTGCCGCTAACGCTGGCACGCGCGCTTTGCAAGGACCTCGACCTGACGGTTGTCATGCCACCGCTGACGCTGCCCGGCATGGACATCGCCCAACACTGGCACGACCGCGTGCACCGCGAGCCCGGCAACCAGTGGATCCGTGCGCTCGTACACAGGCTGTTCGCCCGGCACGATGCCGTGGCGGGCGCGGCTGCCGGGGCGAACATGGAAGGATGAGCGCCGGTTATAGACACCATGACGGCAAAGGATTGGCGTCCTGCGCCATCGCCTCCTAGCATGCGGTGCATGACAAGAGGAGGAGAGCATCATGCAGGTAACAAGGCAAGCAGGCCCGCTGCGTCTGGCGGCATCCGTCGTTTCGATCGGCACTTTCGATGGTGTACATCGCGGGCACCGTGCCGTGCTGGCGGCGCTACGCGCCAGCGGGCGGGCGCTTGGTCTGCCGACCGTATTACTGACCTTCGATCCGCATCCGCGGGCCTTCCTGCAGCCGCAGAGTGCGCCGCGCATGATTTCCACGGTCGATGACCGCATCGCGCTGCTGGCCGAAAGCGGCGCCGTCGACCACTGCCTGGTGCTGCCGTTCGACCGTGCGCTCAGCGAAGCCAGTGCGGATGACTTCGTTCGTGGCTTGTTGCTCGCGCGTCTGGGCATGCGGCGGCTGGTAGTCGGCGCGAATTTCCGCTGCGGCCGGGGACGCCAGGGCGATATCGATTATCTCGGCCAGCTCGGCAAATCGCACCGCTATGACGTCGAGTCCGTAGCGTTGCATGCCACCAACGCAACCGGAATGGATGTGCGCTGTTCATCCACGGAAGCCCGCCGCCTGATTCAGAGCGGCGACGTGCGTGCTGCGGCCGCGTTGCTCGAACGCCCGCATGAAATTCATGCCATGGTAGTCGCCAAGGCGCCTGCGAGAGCCAGCGGCGCGGCGGAGATCTGTCTCCCGCACGGCATCTGCGTGCCGCCTGTGGGGCAATACGCTGGCGCGGTGCGCACTCGGACGGGTGGGCCGCAGTGGCGCCCTGCACTTGTGCAACTGGGGGATGCGGACGGCATGGCATGCGTGTTCAGCGACACGCAGTTCGCGCCGACGCCCGGCAGCGCGGTGTCGGTGCGTTTTTTCAACTCGGCGGAGGCTTAGGCCTCGAAGCTGCGCCTGTTTGTTGTCCGCAAGAAATTGCCTTCGAGCGGTACTCCCACCGGGGCACCGCTGTTTCGCAGGCGTAGGCTGGCGTAGGCGGCAAGTCACTTTTGGCCCCATTCGTCCCCAATTGCCGCGCGAAACTCGACGGCGCCCCCGAAATTCCGAGTTCGTCTGACATCCCCCGAGGACCGGCATTGCTAGAGTGGCTCCGGACTGGCACGGTTATTCAGCACGGGTCCATGCACAGTTTTGAAATGGATCTTCCGGGAGCCCATCATGGACGAGAGCGAGACCGGTTCCCCCGTCGCCGATACCAGTACCGACACCGACGCCAACGTGCCCTGGTACAAGCTCATGGGGCCTGGCCTGATCACCGGCGCCGCTGATGACGACCCCAGTGGCATCGTCACCTACGCGCAGGCTGGTGCCCAGTTCGGCAACGGGCTGCTGTGGAGTGTGCTGCTGACGCTGCCGCTGATGATCGCCATCCAGCTCGTATGTGCGAGACTTGGCCGCATTTCCGGCCGGGGGATCGTTGCGAACATTCGCCGCCACCAGTCACGGCCGCTCGCCTACGCCTTTGTGGTCTTGCTGGTCGTGGCCAATACGCTGAACGTCGGCGCCGACCTGGCTGCCATGGGCGATGCCCTGGCTCTGGTCCTCGGCGGCGCGCGCTGGATCTATACGCTGGCCCTCGCGGCGGGATCTCTGCTCTTGCAGCTGTTCATGCCTTACCGTCGGTATGCGGCCTATCTGAAATGGCTCAGTCTTTCACTGCTGGTGTATATCGCGGCCATGTTCCTGCTCAAGATCGACTGGCACGCCGCGGCCCTGGCGATGGTGTGGCCCCGGATCGAGTTCTCCAGCGCCTATCTGCTCATGGTGGTGGCGGTACTCGGCACGACCATCAGCCCCTACCTGTTCGTATGGCAAGCCGCCGCCGAGGTCGAAGAGCTCGACATCGACCGTACCGCCTTGCCGCTTCACGCTGCGCCTGAGCAGGCCAGGATGAATTTCAGGCGCATCAACGTGGACACGGTGACGGGCATGGTGGTGTCTGCGGTCATCGCCCTTTGCATCATGCTCACAACGTCATATGCGTTGCACAACTCAGGCATCCTGGACATCGACAGTTCGGCCGCCGCCGCCAAGGCGCTGGAGCCGGTCGCGGGGAAGTGGGCGCTGCTGCTGTTCAGCGCGGGCATTATCGGCACAGGCCTCATGGCCGTGCCGGTCCTGGCCGGTTCCGTGGGCTATGCGGTAGCCGAGGCGATGCGATGGAGACGCAGCCTTGAAGAAAAGCCGCTTTCCGCCAGGAACTTTTATGCGGTCATCGGCATCACCATGGTCATCGGCACGGCGCTGTGCTGGCTGCCCATCGAGCCCGCAAAGATGCTCGTCTGGAGCGCCGTCCTGAACGGCATAGCCGCTGCGCCGGCCATGGTCATGCTTCAGCTGATGTCGCGACACAAAGCCGTGGTGGGCGAATTCCGGACGCCGGGCTGGGTCCACTCGCTGGCGTGGCTCGCCACGGCAACGATGTGGATTTCGCTGCTGGTGACAATCGTGTTTGCCCTGTGAGCAAGCTGGGGCCTCATGGCGCCGGGCAGATTGACGGACTTGTCCAGTTTCGTGCGGGCTTAACCGGTCAGGCAACCGTATAGCGTTCGCGCGAGACGCAATGCCTCTCTCGCATCGGTTACGTTGGCGAAGCCCATGACCAGGCCACGCGGGGTGCGCCGCGTGCGTCCGTTCGCATACCAGATCGACAGTGGCACCACCGCGAGCCCCGCGTCGCGTGCGCGCGCGGCAACGGCCACGTCGTCGACGGGACCATCGGGACCTTCGGCAAACTGGACCGCGAACTGGATGCCGCCGTGCGGCAGCTCCACAAGCATGCGCTCGCCGAACGCCTGCTCCAGCGCATGCGCAATCAGCGTGCGGCGCTGCCCGTACAACGCACGCATCCGCTTTACGTGGCGCGCAAAATGTCCCTGTTCGATGAAGTCCGCCACGGCCGCCTGCAATAGCGTCGGCGAGCCGGCATTCATGCTGCAGGCCACGCGCTCCACGCGTTCGACCGCACGCTCCGGCACCACGGCATACGCGAGCCGTAGTCCCGGAAACATCACCTTGCTGAACGTGCCGCAATAGATCACGCGATCGTCCTTGTCGAGGCTTTTCAATGCCGGCAGTGGCCGGCCCACATAGCGGAATTCGCTGTCGTAGTCGTCTTCAATGATCCAGCTTGACCCTTTCGCCGCCCAGTCGAGGAGCGCCATGCGCCTGGCGAGCGACAATGTGTATCCGAGCGGCGCCTGGTGCGATGGCGTCACCAGTGCGAAACGCGCGAGCGGATCCAGCGCGATGCCGCGGTCGACATCGATCCCTTCGCTGTCGATCGGCACCGGTACGAGATTGACGCCGACTTCGGCCAGAAAGCCGCGTGCGAGCAGGTAGCCGGGGTCTTCGAACCACATGCGGTCATTGGGACTCGCGAGACTGCGCAAGACAAGTTCGAGCGTCGCGCGGTAGCCAGCGGTGATGAATACCTGCTCCGGCACGCACGCCACGCCCCGCGACAAGCCCAGATAGGTGGCAATGTGCTCGCGCAGCGCGCGGTAACCAACCGGATCCGGATAGGCCAGCATCGCGCGCTCACCGCTGCGCGCGCAACGCGAGACGAGCCGGTTCCACAGCTTGCGCGGGAACGCGTCCAGCGCCGGCAGCCCGGGTTGCAAGAGCTTCGGCTCCCCGCTCATCGCCACGGCGATCGCCAGTTGACGCGTTGCCGGCTGACGACCGCGCAACGCATGGGACGATTTCGTCGCGCCCTGCTCCCTGGCGGGCGGCTGCTCCCGATCCCCGCCACGTGCCGGGCGCGTCACCGATGCCGGCAACGACGCTGAGACGAACGTCCCCGCCGCACCGCGCATCTGCAGGTAGCCCTCGTCGACCAGGATGGTATAGGCCATTTCAACCGTGCCGCGTGCCGTATTCAGCTGCAAGGCAAGCCCCCGAAGCGCGGGCACGCGATCACCGGGACGCAGGTGCCCTGCTGCGATGGCCGTCCTGAAGCGCTCGCAAATCTGCAGATAGATCGGCGAGCGGTCCTGGCGGTCGATTTCGATGGCCAATGCGGAGGTCCGTGCAGTCATGATGGGTTCGCGGGCAATGTGAACAGGCTGGACTTGGCCTAGTCATTTCGACAATTCTTGGCCCTTATCCATAGGGCATGATTGTTCCACAATGGTCTCACACGATGCGACGAAGGCCACGCACCCGAATGGATGCCCCCGGCAGCCGCACCGCGCACTCCCTTACTCTCTCATCTGGAGAATCTGCCATGAAGATCGTTGTAATCGGTGGTTCCGGCCTGATCGGCTCCCAAGTTGTCGCGCTGCTCGCCAAGGCTGGCCATACCGCAATCGCGGCCTCTCCAAGTACCGGCGTCAACAGCGTGACGGGCGAAGGATTGGCCCAGGCATTCGAGGGCGCGGACGTCGTCGTGGATGTGGCGAACGCACCATCGTGGGAACCGCAGGCCGTACTCGATTTCTTCCGCACTTCCGCACGCAATCTCGGCAAGGCCGAAGTGGCCGCGGGCGTGCGCCATCACGTTGCGCTGTCCATCGTCGGTACCGACCGCATGCCGGGCAATGCATATTTTTCGGCCAAGGTCGCACAGGAAGAGGCGATTGAAGCGGCCGGCGTGCCATACACGATCGTCCGCGCCACCCAGTTCATGGAGTTCCTGGGCGGTATCGCGGATTTCGGCACGGACGGTGGCACCGTGCGCATCGGTGACGGACTGTTTCAACCGATTGCTTCACAAGACGTCGCGGCAATCCTTGCGCAGGTGGCGCTGGAAGCACCGCGCAACGGCACCATCGAGATTGCCGGCCCGGACCGCGCCCCCTTCGCCGAGATCGTTGCGCGCTATCTGAAGTCGACGGGCGATGCCCGCCCGGTGGTGACGGACCGCGAAGCCCTCTACTACGGCGGCCAGGTCGAGGAAATGTCGCTCGTACCGCTCGGCGACGCGCGGCTCGGCCGCATCAGCCTCGAACAGTGGCTCTCGCAAGCGAACAAGCAATGAGGAGTCAAGCCATGAAAGCAATCGTCTCTTTTGCGGCAGCGCTGATGCTACCGTGCCTGATGGCGGCGCAGCCGGCAATGGCCGCACCGGAAGCGAAGGTCACGCCCCTGCGGACAGAACCGTTGCCCGAGTACCCTGGCAAGGAAGTCGAGATGATCGTCGTGGACTATCCGCCGGGCGCGGTGGACCCGGTGCATCGACATGATGCGCACGCCTTTGTCTACGTGCTCGAGGGCAATATCATCATGGGCGTCAAGGGTGGCAAGGAGGTGACGCTCAAGCCCGGCGACACCTTCCACGAAGGCACCAATGACATCCATACCGTCGGGCGCAACGCCAGTTCCACACAGCCGGCCAAATTTGTCGTGCTGCTGATCAAGAACAAGGGCGCACCGATCCTGACTCCGGTGAAGTAGGCTTGCAGAACCCGGCAATTCAGGCGCGTCGGACGGCAGATGCCGGGGCCGGCGCGCCTGCTTTAGTCTGTTTGGACTATGTCACCTTGGACGTGAGCAGAAACAATGCGTATGGCAGCCGCGCCTGTTTCGGCTGTGACGCTAACCAAGACATCCGGGAGAGACAACAAGTGACGACCCAACATCCTGCCGCCAGCGAGTTTCGCGTGGCCCTGAATAGCCCGGCCAGCAGTGTCGTGATTACCGGCGGCGCCTCCGGCATTGGCGAGGCTTGCGCGGAGGCCCTGGCCGCTGTCGGGCGGCCTGTAGCGATCTGGGATATCCAGGAGGACAAGGCGCGAGCCGTCGCGGCGACGCTGGCCGAACGCTATGACGTACCCGCTTTCGGGCTCGGCATTGACCTGCGGGTACCCGCAGGGCTCGAAGATGCGCTGGCCCGCACCCGCGCCGCCCTGCCGGCGCTGGGCGGCATGGTGCATGCCGCCGGCGTGGTGGACCAGAGCGGTATCGAGGGCCTGACGCAGGCTCGCTGGGATGCCGTGCTCGATGTCAATCTGCGCGCTATGCCGCTGCTGATGCAGGCCATGCTGGCCGACTTGCGCCAGCAACCGGGCGCCGCCGTTGTCGCCATCGCATCGATCAATGCGACATTGGGCAATGGATTGATTCCGGCTTATTCGGCTTCCAAGGGCGGCTTGCTCTCACTGGTGCGTTCCCTTGCCGACAGCCTGGGCCAGGACGGGATCCGCATCAATGCCGTCTCTCCGGGACAGATCCACACGCCGATGCTCCAGCCTGCCATCGACGCCCTGCCGCCTGGCACCTTTGAGCGCCGCATCCAGTTGGGCCGCCTTGGCACGCCCGCAGAGATCGGACGCGTAGTCCGTTTCCTGCTGTCTGACGAAGCCAGCTATGTCACCGGCACCGAACTGGTTGTCGACGGCGGCAATATTCCTTCGCAACGCTAAGCGGAAAAAAGCGAAATGCGCCTTCGCGCATTTCGTCTCCCTCCTGGCCACCAGCTTCAGGCCTCAAGCCTCGAACACGTGCCCCAGCGTTGGCGGTTCGATGCCGCCAGGATTCAGCTCGAACACCCGTCGCGCCACGCTGGCGGGGCGCACCTGTTCCACATCGGTGTAGAACTGCTGGTACCAGTCACGCATCTGGTAGATGGGGCCGTCGCCCTCGCACAGCAGCGGATTGTCGATGCGGATCTTGCTATCCCAGATCGCCACATCCTCGTAGAAGGCCTCACGTGCCTGCTCTACATAGGCTTGCGCCACGGCGCGGTTCTGCTCGTCCGACAGGCCCGGTATCTTCTTGACCAGCACACCGTAGCGCAGCTCGAAGCTGTTCAGGTCGATCGGCACATGGCAGTTGAGCAGGATCGAGTGGATCTCCTGGTCGCCCATCTTTCCCGTCATCTCGGTGATGTGGTACGCCGGGCCGAAATACGTCGAGTGCGCGGTCAGCCGCGAGTCACCCGACAGCCGGGCGCTGCGCCCGATCATCAGCTGCGTGGCCTTGTGGTGTTCGAACAGGTTGGCGAAGTAATCCACCGGAGCGCCGTGCACGGTGCCGAAATGCGCCATGTCGGAGATATTGTCGACGAGCTCGCGGCAGTTGGTGCCGATCAGCATCTTGTCCATGGCCCAGTCCGACCAGTCCGCCGCAAAGCAGGCGTCGATGCGCGGAATGGCGACCTCCCGCGGCGCCGGACGGCCTTCCGGATCGTGCCAGACGAACAGCAGCCGGTTCTGCTCGCTAGTCTCCCAGCTGCCGATGCGGGCCTTGGGCGGCACGCGCTTGCAGTACGGAATCGACTTGCAACCGCCGTCGCCGCCCCATTGCCAGCCGTGGAACGGGCAGACCAGGTTGTCGCCCTGCACGGTGCCGGTGCTGAGGTCGGCCCCCATATGCGGGCAATAGCTGTCGACGATGCGGATAGCGCCCGTCGAGTCTGCAAACGCCGCCAGGCGCTTGCCGAAGATGTTCAGCGTATGCGGCTTGCCGTCGCGATAATCATCGGCCAGTCCCAGGCAGTGCCAGCCTCGCGCGTAGCGGGCCTCGAGCGGGCGCGTTTCGATCTTGTAGCCGGTAGTTGTCATGGCGTCAGTCTCCTTGGATCTCTGTGGATGCTTCACGATACGAGGCGCGCGCACGCCGCTCATCGTCCCATCAGACTAGGCTCTGTGTGCGCCTTCACGGACTTCAGGACCTGGATCGGCTTCAACGCCGCCGGGATGCCGGTGAGCGCGGGATCGTTCGCCGGGCCGTGCACGCAGCACACGCCCGCCGGGTCGTAGATCTTTGCCACGCAGCCATTGCAGCTGTCGCACGCCGAACGCGCGGCCACGCCGTTACGCCAGTGCTCGACCAGCGCCGGATCGTGGATCAGCGCGCGCGCCAGCGCGATGCAGTCGAAGCCTTCGCCGAGCAATGCATCCACGTTCTGCAGCGATTTCACGCCGCCGATATAGGCCAGCGGCATTTGCACCGCCTGCCGCACCACGCGCGACGCCTCGAGGAAATACAGTTCCCGGAATGTCAGGTCGCGCGGCGTGCGCTTCTCCAGCATGGTGATGCCGAAGCGGGCCATTGCGTTCGGCGCTGCAGCCTTCATCTGCGCGGTCGGCATCGGGCTGCCGAACAGCGCCCACGGGCTTTCGACATTGCGTCCGCCGCTGAGGGTCAGCAGGTCGGCGCCCTCCGCTTCCAGGATGCGCGCGGTGATTGCGGAGTCGGCAGCGTCATTGCCGCCGGGCACGCCGTCGGTCACGCTGAGCTTGCAGCAGACCGCCATCTCGGCACCGACTGCATCCTTTACCTGGCGCAGCACCATCGCCGGGAAGCGCGTGCGGTTTTCCACGCTGCCGCCAAACATGTCGCGACGCCGGTTGCTTAGCGGCGACAGAAACTGGTTAAGCAGGTAGCCATGGCCCATATGGATTTCCACGGCGTCGAAGCCGGCCTCGCGCGCGAGCCGTGCCGCCTGTGCGAACTGCGCGGCGCGGCGCGACATGTCCGCCGGGCTCATGGCGCGCTGGAAATACACGCCGTGCATCATGCCGAAGGCATTGAGCCCCGACGACGCGCTGCCCGGCGCACGGCTGCCGCCGTGGCGCATGGTGGTGAACGACCCGGCATGGGTAATCTGCAGACAGGCCGCAGCGCCCTCGCGATGCACGGCATCGGTCAGTACGCGCAAATGCGGCACCTGCTCCGCGCGCATGCTGAGCTGGTGCGCGAAGGTCAAGCCGTCATCGGCCACGGCGGCATAGGCCACCGTGGTCATGCCTACGCCACCTGCGGCCAGGTCGGCGTGATGCTTGACCAGCGCCTGCGTCGGCAGGCCTTCGGGTGTCATGCCCTCGTTTGCGCCAGCCTTGATAAAGCGGTTGCGCAGCGTCAGCGGGCCGATGCGAACTGGTGCGAATGCCGCTGCGCCTTCGGATTGCGGAGCCTCCATGCTGTCCCTCCCTGGGTCTTTTGCTTTTGGTAATGACTCATATGAACCGATGGTCTTCTGCCCTGCCCCGTTCGTGGGACAGCGCAGAAGACCATCGACATGCGGATTGGCTATCGTGCCGGCTTCATGCCGTATCGGACTTCAGCCCGCGTGCCGGACGTACCCGTTCGTCGTGCACGGCACTCCCCGCCGCCACCCGGGCGCGCTCCTCCTCTTCCACGCCAAGCCATGCCGCCAGCGCCGGCAGCAGCGATACCGCACCGAACAGGTTCACCAGGAACATGAACGCCAGCAGGATGCCCATGTCCGCCTGAAATTTGAGTGCGGCAAACGCCCACGTGCCCACCCCGATGCACATCGTCAGCGCCGTGAACAGCGCGGCCGAGCCGCGCTGGCGCATGGCTTCCGCAAAGGCCTGCGGCAGATTCTGGCCTTCTTCGCGGATCTGGTGCTGGATGCGCTCGTACAGGTAGATGCCGTAGTCCACGCCAACGCCCACGCCGAGCGTGATCACCGGCAGCGTGGAAACCTTCAGGCCGATGCCAAGGCGCGCCATCAGAGCATTGCACAGCACCGACACCAGCGTCAGCGGCACGATGATGCACAGCACCGCGCGCCACGAGCGGAACGTCAGCAGGCACAGCAATGTGATGGCGCCGAAGATCGACAGCAGCATCGCCACCTCGGCCTCTTCTACCGCCTCGTTGGTGGCCGCCATCACGCCGATATTGCCGCCGGCCAGGCGGAACGCCACGTTCGCTGTCTTGTCTTCGGCCGTAAAGCGGCGGATCTCGCGGATGATGTGGGCAATGGTGGCGCCTTCATGGTTGGCCGTGTAGATCAGCACCTGGATGGCCTGGCAGTTCGGCGTGTTCATGCCGTTGTCCGGGTCGAAGGCCTTGGCGCCCTGGCTCAGGCCGTCGCTGCTGCGCGGCAGTGCCTCCCAGCGCGGATTGCCCTCGTTGTAGGCGCCGACTACCACCTTGGCCAGCGACGACACGCTCACCACCGACTGCACGCCTGACACGCCGCGCATATGCATCTCGAAGCGTTCGACCGCGCTCATCACCGGGTAATGCAGGCAGCCGTCGTCAAAGCCGGCCGGCTCCACCACCACCGTCAGCGCGTCCGAGCCAATGTTGTACTGGCTGACCACGCTGGCGCTGTCGCGGTTGTAGCGCGAGTCGGCGCGCAGTTCGGGCGCACCGCTGCCCACGTCGCCGATCTTCAGGCCGCGCGATTCGATCGCGCCGACCGCCAGCAGCGCCAGCGCGGCGACAAACACGCCAAGCGCCGGTGCCGGTCGCGCCAGCGCACCGAACTTCTGCCACAGCCGGCCGCCGCCCTGTGCACGGCGCGCCTGCGCCGCTGCCAGCGCCGATGGCTCCAGCCGCGTGTACGACAGCAGGATCGGCAGGAACACCTTGTTGGTCACGATCATCAGCAGCACGCCCAGGCAGGCGGTGATGCCAAGCTCGCGCACGATATCGATCTCGATGCGCATGATGACCATGAAGCCGAGCGCATTGGTCAGCAGCGCCACCGTGCCCGGGATAAACAGCTTGCGGAACGCGGCGCTGGCGCTGTCCAGCGCGCTGTGGCCCAGCACCACCTCCTGCTTCCACGCGTTGGTCATTTGCACCGCGTGCGACACGCCGATCGAGAAGATCAGGAACGGCACCAGGATCGACATCGGGTCGATGCCATAGCCCAGCAGCGGCAGCAGACCGAGCAGCCAGCCCACCGGCAGCAGCGCCACCACCAGCGCCAGCAGCGTTGTACGCAGCGAGCGGGTATAGAGCCACAGCAGCAGCGCCGTCACGGCAAAAGCCAACGCGAAGAAGCCCATTACGCCGGCAATGCCCTCTTCCACGTCGCCGACCAGCTTGGCGAAGCCCACGACATTCACGTCGACATCGGTGCCACCGAACTCGGCCCGGATCTTCTCGAGCTGGCGCGCGACCGCGCCGTAGTCGATAGTCTTGCCGGTGGCCGGATCGGTCTCGCGCAGTTCCGCGCGGATCAGCGCGGACTTGAGGTCATTGCTGACCAGCCGGCCGATCTGCCCGGAGCGCGCCACGTTGCCGCGCACCTTGTCGAGCTCGGCGGGCGTGCCCGAAAAGCGCCCGGGCACCACCACGTCGCCTCGGAAGCCGGCCTCGGTGACTTCCGTGAAGCGCACGTTCGGCGTGAACAGCGAGAACACGCGTGAGCGGTCCACGCCGGGGATGAAGAACACCTCGTCGGTGGCGCGGCGCAGCTTGTCCATGAAGGCCGCGTTATAGATGTCGCCGTCGCCCTTCCAGCGCAGGCTCACGAGCACCGTGTTGGCGCCCGAGAATGTGCTCGCGTACTTGGTGAACACCTGCATGTACGGGTGCTGCAACGGGATCATCTTGTTGAACCCGGGATCGAGCCGCAGCCGCGTGGCGGAGAAGCCCAGTGCCACCGTAATGGCCAGGCACACGGTCAGCAGCAGGCGGCGCCTACGCATCAGCACGCTGGCGCAGGCGTCGACGAAACGGCCCAGGCGGCCGGGGGATTGGGGGCGGTTCATGATCGTTCTCGCAATCGTTCAGGCGGGTGGGAGTCAGCGGACAGCGGGGAGTGTCAGGTCCGCAATGCCGCTGTTGCCGCCCAGCGCCAGCGTGTCCTTGCCGGTCGGGGCAAGCGCGGCCAGGGTCTGCGGGCTGCCGGCGGGCAATGCAGCGAAGTGACGCCCGCCGTCGGCGGACATCACCAGGCTGCCACCTTGCCCGGCCAGCACGATGCGGCCATCAGGCAGCATCACGCCGCCGAAGAAGGAGGTCTTCAGGCCTGTCTCTGCGACCTGCCAGGTGGTACCGAAGTCTTCACTGCGCAGCACGTTGCCGCGCATGCCAAACGCCAGCCAGGCGCCATCGCGAAGTGACAGCGCGCCGTACAGCGATCCTTCATAGGGCGCCTTGACGGCTTCCCAGTGCTCGCCGCCGTCGGCCGAGCGCAGCACCAGCCCGGCTTCGCCGACCAGCATCAGGCGGCCTTGCGCATCGCCCGAAATGCCGTTCAGGTGGCGATCCTTCATCGCCTCCGGCATGCCCTTCGCGGCGCCATCTTCCCAATGCTTGCCGAGATCGCGCGAGACCAGGAAGCGGCCGAAGCTGCCAACCGCAAACCACGTCCCGCCAGCCTGCGCCCACGCGCCGAGCAGCGGATCGGACGACTCCGCGTCGAACGCGGCCTGCTGCCAATGCTCGCCACCGTCTTCGGTGCGCAGGATCCAGCCACTGTGGCCCACCGCCATGCCATGGCGGCTGTCGGCAAAGGCGACCTGCGTCAGCGTGGCGCCCTGCGGCTGGTCCACGGTTGCGCCGCGCCAGCTGCGGCCCTGGTCATCGCTGAACAGGATCTTGCCGCGCTCGCCCACGGCCACCAGCCGCTCGCCGGCGCGCGCCATGCCGTTTACCTGCAGGCCGTCCGGACGCAGCACCGTCGCCGGGAACGGCGGCAGCGGACGCGGCGCAAAGGCCCATACCGCGGTCGCCAGTACCGCCAGCGACATGGCGATGCCGATCAGTCGTTTCATGATGTCTCCTCCGTATGGAGCCATGGCGGGCGGCCTCGTGGCGGGCCGCTTCCATGCCAGGATTGCTGCTCAGGGCAGTACGTCGAACAGCGCCGCGGCACCCATGCCGCCGCCGATGCACATGGTCACCACCGCTTGCCGCACACCGCGGCGGCGGCCCTCGATCAGCGCGTGCGCGGTCATGCGCGCACCCGACATGCCGAACGGGTGGCCGACCGAGATCGCCCCGCCGCTAACGTTCAGGCGCGCATCGGCAATGCCGAGCTTCTGCTGGCAATACAGCACCTGCGACGCAAACGCCTCGTTCAGCTCCCACAAGCCCACGTCGGCCACCGTCATGCCGTGGCGCTCCAGCAGCTTCGGCACGGCGAACACCGGGCCGATGCCCATCTCGTCGGGCGCGCAGCCCGCCACGGCCATGCCGCGGTAGCGGCCCAGCGGGCGCAGGCCGCGACGTTGTGCCTCTTTGGCGCTCATCAGCAGTACGGCGGCCGCGCCATCGGAAAGCTGCGACGCATTGCCCGCGGTGATGTATTCGCCTTGAGCGATCGCCTGTCCGCCGCTCCAGACCGGCTTCAGTGCGGCGAGGCTTTCGGCGGTGGTGTCAGGCCGGTTGCATTCGTCGCGCTCCAGCCGCACGGTCTCGTGCCCGGTCAGCACGCCGCTCTTGTCGAACAGCGCGCGGCGCGTTTCCAGCGGCACGATCTCGTCGTCAAAGGCGCCGCGGCGTTGTGCCTCGGCCGTGCGCTGCTGGCTGCGCCAGGCGTAGGCGTCCTGCTCGGCGCGGCTGATGCCGTAACGGCGCGCGACCACTTCGGCGGTCTCGATCATCGCCATATAGGCGGCGGGCTGGTGCGCCAGTACGGCTTCGGATTGGGCGCGGAAGGCGTTCTTGTGCTTGTTCTGCGTGAGCGAGATGGATTCCACGCCGCCGGCGACAAGGATGTCGGCCTCGCCGCACTGGATCGCACGCGCCGCCGCGGCAATGGTCATCAGGCCGGAGCCGCACATGCGGTCCAAGGTCATGCCGGGCACGCTGTCCGGCAGGCCCGCCGCCACCGCGCAAAGACGGCCCAGGTTATAGCCCTGGGTGCCCTGCTGCGCAGCCGCGCCGATCAGTACGTCTTCCACCTCGGCCGGGTCCACGCCCGCGCGCTCGACCACCGCACGCACCACATGACCGCCCAGCACGGGGGCTTCGGTGTCGTTGAAGGCGCCGCGGAAGGCCTTGCCGATCGGCGTGCGCGCGACGGCGACGATGACTGCTTCATTCATGCTCGATTCCTTCTCAGAAGTAGTAGCGGCTGATGG
Organism: Cupriavidus pinatubonensis; assembly: GCF_019602855.1. GTDB lineage: Bacteria > Pseudomonadota > Gammaproteobacteria > Burkholderiales > Burkholderiaceae > Cupriavidus > Cupriavidus pinatubonensis. The sequence goes on along the minus strand of NZ_CP080767.1, from coordinate 1,728,481 downwards.
TCTCGGCCACGCAGGCCGGCTTGTCCTCGCCCTCGATTTCCACGGTCATGCGCACCACCGACTGCACGCCGCCCGGCAGGGTCTCTGCCCGCACCAGGTCACCCACGCCGCGTACCCGGGCGCCCACGCGCACCGGCGCCGGAAAGCGCACCTTGTCGCAGCCGTAGTTGACGCCCCATTTCATGCCCTCGACCGTGATCAGTTCCGGCAGGAACTGGTTGACCAGGGCCAGCGTCAGGTAACCATGCGCGATGCACGCACCGTACGGCCCCTGGGCAGCACGCTCGGGATCGACGTGCAGCCACTGGTGGTCGCCGGTGGCATCGGCGAACTGGCCGACCTGCGCCTGGGTGATCCGCGTCCAGGCGCTTTCGCCGAGGCGCTGGCCGACGGCGTCGTGGATGTCCTGCGCGGAACGGAAGACTCGTGACATCTGCTTTCCTGTTGTATTCAAGCCCGCTGGCTGCTCACCGGCAGCACTTCGCCCGTCATGTAGGAGGCGTAGTCGCTCGCCAGGAACACCATCACATTGGCCACTTCCCACACCTCGGCCGCTCGCCCGAACGCTTCGCGTTCGCTGAGTTGCCGCAGCAGGTCCGCCGGCGCCGACTTCTTCAGGAAGTCGTGCAGCGCGATGCTGGGCGCCACGGCGTTGATGCGTATGCCGAACTCGGCGGCTTCCATCGCGCTGCAGCGCGTCAGCGCCATCACCCCGGCCTTGGCCGCGGCGTAGTGCGACTGCTCTTTCTGCGCGCGCCAGCCCAACACCGAAGCGTTGTTGACGATGGCTCCGCGCCGCCGCGCCTGCATGTGCGGCAGCATGGCCCGCGTCATGCGGAAAGTGCCCGTGAGGGAAATATCGAGCACGCGCGACCACTCGGCATCGTCCATCTCGACTAGGCGGCGCGAGCCGCCCAGGCCCGCGTTATTGATCAGCACATCGGTCCCGCCCAACGCTTCCTCCGCCGCCGCCACGAGTGCGCGCACCTGCACGTCGTCCGCGACATTGCAGAGCTGGCCATAGATGGCCTGCAGGCCAGTGTCGGCGCGCAGCTTCGCGACCGCCTCCTCCAGCCGCTTTTCGTGGATATCGGAGATCATCAGCGCGCGGCAGCCCTCCTCCGCGCAGCGGCGCGCGGCCGCGAAACCGATGCCGGCGCCTGCAGCCGCGGTGATGAGCACGCTCTTGCCGGCAAGCAGCTGGTGGCCCGGTACGTAGGCCGGCGCGGCCGGCAGGTCAATGGTTTCGGTGTTCGGGGTCATGACTGTCCTCTTGCCTCGCGGGGCATGCCGAGTCCGCGCTCGGCGATGATGTTGAGCTGGATTTCGTTGGTACCGGCGTAGATGGTGTCGGCGCGCGAGAACAGCGCCATCTGCTGCAGCCGCGTGCGGCGCACATCGCCCGCCTCGCCGGCATCGAGCACGTTGGCTAGCGGGCCCAGCACGTCCAGCGCCAGTTGCCCGAGGTCGCGGTGCCAGTTGGACCAGTAGTACTTGTAGATCAGCGCCTCGCGCTGCAGCGTGGCGCCGCCGTCGGCACCGGCTTGCGCCGCGCCGGCCAGCATGCGCAGCGCGTTGGCGCGCATCACGCGCAGGCCGGCCCAGGCGCGCGCGATACGCTGGCGCACCACCGCATCGCGGCTGCTGCCGTTGTCTCGCGCGGCCTGCGCGACCCATTCCAGTTCATGCGTGAACTGCATCTGCTGGCCCAGCGTGGAGATGCCGCGCTCGAACCCGAGCAGCGCCATGGCGATGCGCCAGCCGTCGCCGGGCTCGCCGAGCACGTCGGCGGCCGCCGCGCGTGCGCCGTCGAAGAACACCTCGTTGAATTCCGCACCACCGCCCATCTGCCGGATCGGCCGGATCTCGATGCCGGGCTGGTCCAGCGGCAGCATCAGGAAGATCAGGCCCTTGCTGCCGTGCGAACCGGGCTCGCAACGCGCCAGCACGAAGATCCAGTTGGATTCGTGCGCGAGCGAGGTCCACACCTTCTGCCCGCTCACCAGCCAGTCGCCGGTGGCCGCGTCGCGTACCGCGCGCGTGCGCACATTGGCGAGGTCCGAGCCCGCGCCTGGCTCCGAATAGCCCTGGCACCAGAAGGTCGTGCCGTTGCGGATGCCCGGCAACAGGCGCGCTTTCTGGTCCTCCGACCCGAAGGCGATCAGCGTCGGGCCGATCAGCCCCTCGCCGATATGCCCCATGCGGCCCGGGCCGCCGGCGCGCGCGTATTCCTCATGGAAGATCACCTGCTGCATCACCGGCAGCTCGCGCCCGCCGTGCGCGCGGGGCCAGCCGAGCCCGGTCCAGCCGCCTTCAGCGAGGCGCCGCTCCCAGGCCTTGCGCAGTTCGGGATAAGCCTCCTCGTCACCGGGCCCGCCGCGGTGTTGCAGGCAGGCGAACTCTCCGGCCAGATTGGCGGACATCCACCGCGCTACCTCGGCACGAAATGCCGCGTCTTCGTTCGTGTTCATGCTGTCCTCCCCGCGCCCGGCTCGCTATCCGCGTCTTGGGAAACATCGGCGATGTAATCGAGTGCCACGCCCGCCCCGCCGAGCCAGTGGCTGGCCGCCTGCGCGCGCTTGAAATAGAGCTGGGGGTCGTATTCCCAGGTGAAGCCGACCCCGCCATGGAGCTGGACAGCCTCCTGTGCGCAGAAGCGCAACGCGTCGTCGGCCGCGATCGAGGCCGCGGCGATGTCGGGACGGGCACGGGCCGAATCCTCGTCATCCCATGCGTTGGCCGCGCCATACACACCGGACCGTGCCGCTTCGATCAGCACCATCATCTGCGCGCAGCGGTGCTTCACTGCCTGGAACGAGGCGATGGCGCGGCCGAACTGAATACGTTCCGACGCGTAGGCAACGGTCAGGTCCAGGCATTGCTGCGCCGCGCCAAGCTGTTCCGCTGCGAGCATCAGCTTGCCGTGCCACCAGGCGTGGGCCAGGCCCTGCGCGGCGGCGTCGCCGCGTGCGAGCAAGGCGTCGGCACTGACGGGCAGCCCGTCCAGCCGTAGTGCGGCCATCGTCCGAGTGCGGTCGAGCGTATCGAGCGGCTGCAGCGAGAAGCGTGCATCGCCTGCGAAGGCGACGGGCTCCAGCAGGAACAACGCGGGGCTGCCATCCTCCAGCTGCGCCGGCACCAGCAGCCAGTCCGCGCCGGCGGCATCGGCCACCTGTGCGGCATTTCCATGCAGCACGAAGCCGTCCGCGCCCGCCTGTGCGGTGACGGCAACGCGGTCATACCGCCAGCCGCCATCGTCCGGCAACACCACGGCGGCACGGATCTCGCCGCAGGCCAGCCGTTCCAGCCATTGCGCGCTGCCGCGCGGACCGAGACTGGCCTGCAGCAGCGGTGCTGCCACGCAAACCGTGGACCAGAACGGCACGCACGCAAGGCGCTGGCCGAGCTGTTCCTGCAGCAGCACCAGTCCGGGCGCACCCAGGCCGGCGCCGCCCACGGCTTCGGGCAGCGCGATGCCGCACCAGCCAAGCTCGCCGGCCATCGCGCGCCACAGCGCGTCGTCATGGGCCGGGCCGGCTTCGGTCACACGCCGCACCGCTGCGGAATCGCTGTGTGCGGCGAGATAGTCCCGCGCGCTGTCGCGAATCATCTGCTGTTCGACGGAATGGGAAAAGTCCATGGCCGTCGCGCTCAGGCCGCGCCGTAGACCGACTGCGGCGCGTGCGCCTGGGCCAGCAGTTCGCCCACCGTCGTGCCGAGTTCCGCCGGTTGCCAGCGTGCGCCCTTGTCGGCGGTGGGGCCGGTGCGCCAGCCGTCGGCAATGGAGATCATGCCGCCCGCGGCCTCGAACATGCGGCCGTTGACCTGTGCCGAAGCGGTACTGCCAAGCCACACCACCAGCGGCGCAACATTGGCCGGGTCGTAGTAATCGAAGCCGCCTTCCGGCGCCTTCATCATGTCGGCGAACACCTGCTCGGTCATGCCGGTGCGCGCGGCCGGCGCCAGCGCGTTAGCGGTGATGCCATAGCGGCCCAGCTCGGCCGCCTGCACGAGTGTGAGCGCAGCAATGCCGGCCTTGGCCGCGGCATAGTTGGACTGCCCGACCGAGCCCTGTAGCCCCGCGCCGGAGCTGGTGTTGATGATGCGTGCGTCGACCGACTGACCGGCCTTGGCCGCATCGCGCCAGCGCCTGGCCAGCAGGTTGGCCAGGCAGAAGTGGCCACGCAGGTGCACGCGCATGACGTCGTCCCAGTCGGCCTCCGTCAGGCTGACAAACATGCGGTCGCGGCAGATGCCGGCATTGTTGACCAGCACGTGTACCTCGCCGAAGGCCGCCACAGCCGCGTCGACGATGCGCTGCGCGGTCACGAGTTGCGTGATGTCGTCATCGTTCGCCAGCGCGCTACCTCCAGCCGTGCGGATGTCGGCGCAGACGGCCTCTGCCGCCTCGCGCCGGATGTCGTTGACGACCACATTGGCGCCTTCGGCGGCAAAGGCCAGCGCATAGGCGCGGCCGAGCCCGCCGCCGGCGCCAGTGACGATAACGGTGCGTCCGTCGCAGATTCCCATGGCCTTCTCCTTACAGTCGTTCGATGATGGTGACGTTCGCCAGGCCGCCGCCTTCGCACATGGTCTGCAGGCCGTAGCGGCCGCCGGTGCGCTCCAGTTCATGCAGCAGCGTGGTCATCAGGCGTGCGCCGGTGGCGCCGAGCGGATGGCCCAGCGCGATGGCGCCTCCGTTGGGATTGGTGCGCGCGGCGGAGTAGCCGGTCTCCGCCAGCCAGGCCATCGCCACCGAGGCAAAGGCTTCATTGATCTCCACCACGTCGATGTCGGCCAGGCTCAGGCCGCTGCGTTCGAGCGCCCGCTTCGTCGCCGGGATCGGCGCGGTCAGCATCCACAGCGGGTCGTCGCCCATGACGCTCATATGCGCAATGCGTGCGCGCGGCGTGAGCTGGTAGCGTTTGAGCGCGTCTTCGGAAACGATCAGCAGCGCGGCGGCCGAATCGGCAGTCTGGCTTGATACAGCCGCGGTCAGCGCGCTGCCCGGCATCAGAGGCTCCAGCGCGGCCATCTTGGGCAGCGTGGTATCGGGGCGCGGTGTCTCGTCATGCTTCACGCCTTCGCACGGCACGATTTCCCGCGCGAAGTGGCCGGCCTCGATCGCAGCCGCGGCGCGGCGGTGGCTTTCCAGCGCGTACGCTTCCATGGCCTCGCGCGACAGCTTCCAGTGCTCGGCGATGCGCTGCGCGGCGTGGAACTGCGACACCGGCGCATCGCCGAAACGCGCGTGCCAGCCCTTGCTACCCGAGAACGGGTCGGAGAACCCCAACGCCTGCCCTGCCAGCATGGCCGACGAGATCGGGATCTGCGTCATGGTCTGCACGCCGCCGGCGATCACGACGTCCTGCGTGCCGCTCATCACCGCCTGCGCGGCAAAGTGCACGGCCTGCTGCGACGAACCGCACTGGCGGTCCACCGTCACGCCCGGCACGGTCAGCGGCAGGCCGGCGGCCAGCCACGCGCTGCGGGCGATATTGCCGGCCAGCGGGCCAATGGTGTCGACGCAGCCGAACACCACGTCGTCATAGTCCTCGGCGGGAATGTCGTTGCGGCGCACCAGCTCGGCCAGCACGAAGCCGCCGAGGTCCGCGCCGTGCATGTGCGACAGTCCGCCCTTGCGGCGGCCGGTGGGCGTGCGCAGGGCGTCAACGATATAGGCGTGTTTCATGGTCATGTCTCTTGGGACTCTCTTCGGATTCAGGCAAAGGTGGCGCCGGCGCCGATGTCATGCGCGCCATCCAGGATGTGCGCGCCCAGGCGCGCCTTGTGGAAGGCCCGGTCGCCCCAGCTTCCCGCCAGGGCCCAGGCCCGCTTGGTAAAGATCTGCAGGTCGAGTTCCCACGTGTAGCCCATCGCGCCATGCACCTGGATGGCCTGGCGCGCGGCGGACCACGCGCAGCGCGCGGCCGCCACGCGGGCATGCGACACATGCAGGCCCGCCTGCGACAGGCCTTGCGCCAGCGCACTGGCGGCCCGGTGCAGGACCGGCTTGGCGAACTCGAGCTGGATCGCCACGTCCGCCAGCAGGTGCTTGACCGCCTGATTGGTGCCAATGGCCTTGCCGAACTGCTTGCGCTGCGCGCTGTAGTCGATCGCAAGATCGAGCATGCGCTGCGTCAGGCCTAGCTGTTGTGCCGCCACGCCGAGCGCGCCGCGGTTCAGCGCGTCGTCCCACAGGCCGGCGGTAGCGGCGGCCGCCGCGGGAATCAGTTGCGTCTGTTCGGAATGGGTCCAGGCCAGTTCGAACAGGCGGCGCGAAGGATCGAGCCCCGCGCGCGGCGTCAGCACGGCCTCGTCCCGCCGCAGCAAGTGCACCGCGCCTTCGTGCTCGCACAGGATGGCGTCGGCCACATGGGCGTCGGCCACCAGCAGCTCCTGCGGATGCGCCACCGCGATGCGCGCATGGCCGCCAGCAATGCGCTCCAGCAGCGTCGTGCAACGGTCGCGCGCCGCGTCGTCTTGCACAAGGGGCAACGCATCGCGCAACAGGGCCGCCGCCACCAGCGCGGTGTCGAGCAAGGGCTCGGGCAGCGCGAAATATCCGCACGCCTGCGCCAGTGGCGCCCATTCGACCTCGCCCAGTCCCAGCCCGCCCTGCTCCTGCGGCACCATCAACGCCGCCATGCCCTGATCGGCAAGCTGGCGCCACAGCGCATCGGAGCGGCCAGATTCGGTGGCCCACAGCTCGCGGGTCAGCTCGGGCGTCATCTCGGTCATCAGGAAGCGCCGGATCGCTTCGGCAAACTGCTCCTGCTCTTCGGTGAAAGTGAAATCCATCGTGTTTCCCCTCGGATGCCGTTTTTCTCGTTACGCGCGCGGCATGCCGAGCAGGCGCTCCGCGACGATATTGCGCTGGATCTCGTTGGTACCGGCGTAGATCGGCCCGGCCTGCGAGAACAGGAAGCCATCCAGCCAGTGGCCAAGCGAGCCCGACGGCTGGTCGGCCGGCGCGACTTCTGCGGCCTGGCCAAGGATGGCCAGCGCGGTGTCGTGCATATGGATGTCCAACTCCGACCAGAACACCTTGTTGGTGCTCGATTCGGCGCCAATATGGCCACCGCGCACCAGACGGCTGGCGGTGGCGTAGGTGGACAGCGTGTAAGCCTCCGCATCCATCCATGCGCGCAGCACCGCTTCGCGCAACGACGGATCGCGGTCGGCAGATGCCTTGTGCTGCTGGTACAGCTTCACCAGCGCCCGCGCGGTTTCCTGGAAGCGCGCCGGCGAGCGCAGCATCAGGCCGCGTTCGAAGCCGGCGGTAGCCATGGCGACCTGCCAGCCCGCGCCTTCGGCGGCCAGACGGTTTTCTACCGGCACGCGCACTTCGTCGAAGAAGATTTCCGCAAAGCCGGTCTGGCCGTTGAGCTGGCGGATCGGCCGCACGGTGATGCCGGGCGTGTTCAGCGGCACCAGGATGAAGGTCAGCCCGTGATGGCGCGACGACGACGGATCGGTACGGAACAGGCCGAACAGCCAGTCCGCCCATACCGCGCGGGTGGACCAGATCTTCTGGCCGTTGATCACGTAGTCATCGCCCTGCCGCACTGCGCTGCAGCGAATCGCGGCCATGTCGGAACCGGCATTCGGCTCGGACCAGCCTTGCGCCCAGACGTGCTCGCCCGAAGCCATGCGCGGCAGGAAGCGCGCCTTCTGCGCCTCGGTGCCGAACTCCATCAGCGTGGGGCCGAGCAGGAAGATGCCGTTCTGGTTGACGCGCAGCGGCGCGCCGGCACGCCAGTACTCTTCCTCGAAGATCAGCCACTCGATCAGGTCGCAGCCGCGCCCGCCCAGTTCGGACGGCCACGTGACCATGCTCCAGCGGCCCTCGTTAAGCTTGGCTTCCCACGCGCGGTGCTGCGCGAAACCTTCTTCGGTATCAAAGCTTGCCAGCGGCGTGCGCGGCACGTGTTCGGCCATCCACGCGCGGACCTCGGCGCGGAAAGCGCGCTGGGCGTCGGTGTATTCGAGATGCATGGTGGATTCCCGGGCTAGGCGAAGCGGGCCTCGCGGCCTTCCACGAAGGCGGCGCGCGCCTCGCCGGAATCGGCGCTCATATAGGCCTGCAGCGTGAAGCCCTGCTCCCAGCGGTACTTGTCCTCGAGGTTGCCGTCCTCGACGCCGTTGAGCGCTTCCTTGGCAAGCTGCAGCATGGCCGGGCTCTTGGCGGCAATCTTGCGGGCCAGCGCCAGGGCCTCGTCGCGCAATGCGTCGCGCGGCACGACACGCTCGACCGCACCGAGGCGGAAGGCCTCGGCCGCATCGATCATCTCGCCGGTGAAGTACATCGCGCGCACCTTCTGCACACCGAACATGCGCTGCAGGTGGGCGCCGCCGCCCATGGCGCCGCGGTCGATCTCCGGCACGCCAAAACTTGCGCACTCGGACGCCACGATGATGTCGGCCGCACCGCAGATGCCGATGCCGCCGCCCAGCACGAAGCCGTGCACGGCGACAATGACCGGCTTGGGATTGCGGTGCACGGCGCGGAACGTCGCGTAGTTACCGGCGTTGACGTCGACGATGCGCTGCGGATGCTTCGCCAGTTCTTTGATATCGACGCCCGCGCAGAAACCACGGCCTTCGCCGCGCAGCAGGATCACGCGCACCGTCGGGTCATCGCCGAGGCGGTCGATTGCCCGTGCCAGCGCCTGCCAACCGGCATTGTCGAGCGCATTGACGGGGGGATGATCAATCACCAGTTCGGCGATGCCATCGCCGATGTAGACGCGAAACGGCGCCTTCTGGGCGGTTTGATTCGTTTGCATGGTTTCCTCTGTCTGTGGTCAGGCGGCAGCAGCCAGCCCGGTGCCGGACAACGCGGCCAGCCGCACCTGCGCCTGGGCAGCGATGCCCGCGACAATCTGCTCGCACGATTCGATGGCGCCAATGGCCGCGGCGGCCTGGCCGCTCGGCAGCACGCCGTCGTCAGGATGCCCTTCCACCATCGCGCGCTGGATCAGCACCGGCGCGTTGGCGGCCATCAGCGTCTGCGCGGCGCTGTAGTCCTGCTCGCGCATGGCGCGCCACGCGGTGGCAAGCATCTGCGCCGAACTCATCCCGGTACGTGCGCGCCACTTGCGCGCGGCACCCAGCGCCAGCCAGGTGCGCCGCCACGGGCCGGCCTGTTCCAGTTCCAGCAGCAGCGCGTTGTCGATCATCCGCTGCGGCAGGCCGTCAATCGCCAGCGACACGCGGATGCTGGCCGGATCACGCACCTTGACGTAACGCTCCAGCGTCTGCGCCGGCACCGGCGACTCGCTCGACATCAGGAAGCGTGTGCCCATGGCCACGCCTGCCGCACCGTACGCCAGCGCCGCAGCGAGTCCACGTCCGTCGAAGAAGCCGCCCGCTGCCACCACCGGTACGCGCACGCTGTCGAGCACCTGTGGCAGCAGCAGCGTGGTTGGCGTGCCGCCGGTATGGCCGCCGCCCTCGCCGCCCTGCACGGTCACCACATCCGCGCCCAGTTCCACCGCCTTGGCGGCGTGCTTGGCGGCGCCGACGGTCGGCATGCAGACGACGCCGGCCGCCTTAAGCCGGCCGACCATCTTCGCGTCCGGCCCGCGCCCGTAGCTGACCGCGCGCAGCCGGTGGCGGATGGCCATCTCGATGACTTCATCCGCGTTGGGCTGGAACATGTGGAAGTTGATGCCGAACGGCCTTTCGCTGAGCGCCTTGACCCGCAGAATCTCCCGCTCGACCTCGCCGGGAGGAATCGTCGCGCCGGCCAGGAAGCCAAACGCACCAGCATTGCCGCTCGCCGCAACCAGCTTCGCATCGGCCACCCAACCCATTGCCGTCTGGACAATGGGATAGCGGCAGCCAAGCAGGTCGCACAGCACCGTATGCAGGCCGGACGCGCTCATGCCTTGCCCTCCCCGGTTCGTTGCGATGCCGCCATGGCGCGCGCGTCGTAGCCGCCGAGCTTGTCGCCGCTGATCAGTTCGTTGTGTGCATGCGCGAAGTGGTGCCAAGCGAAGACCGCGTCCATTGCTGTGCGCTTGCCTTGCAGGTCTTCCACATGGTTGACCGCCTGCTTGGTCAGGGTCAGCCCGAGCCTCGGCATCTGCGCGACCTTCGCGGCCATGCCGTAGACGGCGTCCTCCAGCGCATCGCGCGGCACCACGCGGTTGACCATGCCCATGCGCTCGGCGCGTTCCGCGCTCATGCGCTCGCCCAGGAACAGGAATTCCTTGGCGATGCGCGGGTGCAGTTCATAGGGATGCGCGAAGTACTCCACGCCGGGAATGCCCATGCGCACGACCGGGTCGGCAAAGAATGCGTCATCGGACGCCACGATCAGGTCGCACACCCAGGCGAGCATCAGCCCGCCGGCAATGCAGGCACCGTGCACCATCGCAATGGTCGGCTTGGGCAGTTCGCGCCAGCGACGGCACATGCCCAGATACACCTCCTGCTCGCGTGCATAGAGGAACTCGCCGCCAGGCTTGTTGACGTGGTCATACCAGAGCGACGTGCGATCGAACGATTCGTTGATGTCGCGCCCAGGCGTGCCGATATCGTGGCCGGCGGAAAAATGCTTGCCTGCACCGCGCAGCACGATCACCTTGACCGCGTCATCCGACGCGGCGCGGCGATAGGCCTCGTCCAGCGCATACGTCATCTTCGAGTTCTGCGCGTTGTGGTACTGCGGACGGTTCATGGTGACGGTGGCAATGCCGTCCGCCACGTGGTAGAGCACTTCGGCATCCGGGCCGAGTGCGATGGGCTCGATGGCTGGCGTTGTCATGGTTGCCTCACGCGCGTCCGGAAGGGTTGCCGCGCACGATGGTCGCGCGCAGGTTGTGCGGGTCGAGCTGCGCGATGAGGCGCAGCTCTTCCGGCGTGGGCGGCGCAGTCTCGGGCAGTACTTCGCCGGCCGTGTTGGCCAGCGCGAAGCCGGTGGCCGCCTGAACTTGCTCCAGGCTTACGCCCGGGTGCAGCGAACGCACGCGCACGGCGTGATCCGGGCCGCCAAAATCCATCACGCAAAGGTCGGTGACGATCACGCGCAGGTCGACAAAACTGCGCATGCCTTCGATCTGGCGCGCCGGGTTGTAGCCGGTGCTGCAGACCATGTCGACCTCGCCGGCGACAAAGGCACGCGTGCTGTGCGCCGGCACGAAGAAGGAATTGGCGTGGTGGATGCTGTTGCCGGGAAAGCCACGGGCACCCAATAACTGCGTCTTCGGCTGTGCATGCGTGCCGCCCAGGCACGAGATATTGGCCTGGCCAAAGCGGTCGATCTGCGTGGGCATCACCAGCGCGTGGCGACGTCCGCCCCACAGGCAGTCGAACACGCGCGAGTAGCCCATCCAGCCACTTGCGCGGACCTTGTAGCCGGGCTCGCGCGGGCCCAGCGGCACCGGCGATTCCACCAGGTAGGCTTCGCCGTCGGTCAGCAGCAAGCCGGGGTTGTGCGCGAGACGTGCCAGTCCGGCTGCAATGCGCGGACCGGTGCCGATGCCGGTGGCCAGCACCTCGCCATCGTCGCGCCAGGCGCGGGCGGCGACGGCGATCATCAGCTCGGCGCGTGTGAATTCATAAGTGGCGCTCACGGTCGCTCCTAGAGTTGACGGGTTCAAAGTACGGGCAGCGGCAGGTCATGCACGTGGCCAAGGCCGCCGATGCGCTCCAGATAGGCGGCTTCACTCGCGCCCACCACCTCGTTGCGGTACGCAGCAAAGCCGTTCTCGACCTCGGCGCTGGCGCAGTACGCCTTCAGCGCGGGCAGGTCCCAGCCATAAGCCGGAGCGCAGGACGTGGGATGGGCGCCGCCGGGTGCGTGGACCACGCCCGTCACAAGCGAGCGTTCGAAGGCATTGCCGCGTGCGCGCGACAGGTCTTCATCCTCGATGCTTGGACGCAGGGTTTCGCAGCTCACGTAGCAGCGGCGCGCGGCGCGGGCGAACCATTCATCGAAGAAGGGATCCGGACCGTCGATGCGGGTATTGCCGAGCACGTCGCTCTCATTGACGTGCAGCAGGGCCACGTCCAGCTCGATGGCCGGCATCGCTACCAGTACCTCGCCGTCAGCGTAGGGCGAGCGCACTGTCTTCAGTTCGGGGTTCCTGTCCAGCACATCGGTGCCCAGCGACGCGCGGGTCGGCAGGAACGGCAAGCGCGCGGCGGCGGCGCGCAGGCCGAGTTGCAGCATGCCCTCGTCCAGCTCCGTCACCGCCAGCTGGCCGCGTTCGCGCGCCTGGCGGAAGTACGGCTCGAGCGGAATCACGTCGAGCGACACGAAGCCGAACACCAGCTTGCGCACCTTGCCCGCTGCGCACAGCATGCCCACTTCAGGGCCGCCGTAGGCGACAACGGTCAGGTCTTTCAGCGGCGAGCGCAGGATCTCGCGCACCAGCGCCATCGGCTTGCGGCGCGGGCCCCAGCCACCGATGCCGATGGTCATGCCATCGGCGAACTGGCCGACCACATCGGCCGCGCTCATGGTCTTGTCGATTGTCTTGATCATAGGTATTCAGGGCTTAGCGGTATCCGATGCTGAAGTCATGTCCCCACAGGCTGACGCGCGTGGCTTCGTAGGCGGCGTGGTGGCTCCAGTCCACCACCAGCCCGCCATGGCCGTATTCGAGGTCGAAACCACCCGGCGTCTTCATGTAGAAGGACGTCATGCGGTCGTTGCAGTGCTGGCCCAGCGTGGCGGACATCTTCACGCCGTGCTGCTGCACGCGGTCCAGTGCGCGGCCGACTTCCGCCATCTCAGGCACTTCGGCCATGACATGGATGCAGCCGGCTTCCGACGGCATCTCGAAGATCGCCAGGCTGTGGTGGCGGCCGTTGCCGCAATGCAGGAAATGGATGCGCTTCTCCGGCTCGGCCGGGTCGTTGGTGAAGCGCACGCGGAAGATGTCCGACAGCCCGAAGCCCATCACATCGCGCAGGAAGGCATAGGTCTCGTCGAAGGCGGGTGCCGGCAGCACGGTGTGGCCTGCCCCCATCGGATCGGTAATGAAGCGCGGCACGCCGATCGGCGAGACAAAGCGCAGGAAATCCGAGCGCATGCCCCACGAGATCTCATGGCGATTGCCCGAGGGGTCGACAAACCAGGCCAGCGCCTGCACGCGGCGTTGCGCCAGGTCCGCGGCGCTGGCGTGCACCACTTCCACGTTGGCCTCGCGCAGCGTAGCGAGCGCATGGCGGTAAGCCGGCTCATCGGCCAGTTCCCAGCCGGAAGCCAGGTAGCGGTCACGCGTGCCGGGGACGATCAGGTAGCGGTAATCGCGCTCGTCCATCTTCACGTACAACGCGCCGCCCGGAGCCCCGGAACAGGCCATGCCAAGCACCTGTTCGGCGTAGTGTCGCCACTGCCCTAAGTCAGTGGACTCGACCACGATGTAGCCAAGCGCACGAATGTCCAACATGCTGGTCTCCTCTGGTTTGATTCGGTATGGAGACCATTCTTCCGTGCGCGGCCGGCCGGCACATCGTCCTAGCGGACTAGCCGGATCCGGCGCGTTCAGGCGGGATTCAGGCGGCTGGCGGCCTGACGATGTACTGGCTGCTGGCTACCACGTCGATCTTGTCGAAGTCGATAAAGCGCTGGCAGCTTTCCATCATGGCGGCCAGGTTGCGCTGGTATTTCGCCTCGTCGCCGGGTGCATCGAAGAACGCCTGCGGGTCGGTCATGGCGGCTTCAGGGAAGCCTTCCTCCACCACCGCGTCGAGCGGCGGCGCGCCGTACGTCAGCGCGCGCACCACCACGTTCTGCACATAGAGGAACGTGTCCTGGGTGTCGATGGCCACCTGGGTGTGGCGGTTGTGCCAGGTATCGAGCCATGCCTCGTGGGTCAGGCGCGGCGGGCGCTTCAGGAACGCCAGCTGCGAAAAGCCGGGCGTGCGCTCGCCGGCGCGTGCGGGATGCCGCGTGTTGCGGATGGGTTGGGATTCGGTGACGAGGTAGCCGGCCATTCGGCCGGTGGCAGCCAGTACGGCGTCGTCGAATGGCCGGCGCAGACTGGTGATGGCGCTGTCGACCCAGACGGAGACCAGGCCGTCCATCTGGGGGAGTGTGTTCACTTGCCGCAAGGCTGCGGCGGGTGCCACGTCCTCGTCCTGTACGTTGATCTGTACGCCGCGGGCGCCTAGTTGGAGCAGCTGCTGTGCCAGTTTTGTTCGCAGGTCATGCGCGAATGTTTCCGGCTTGGTGCTGGGGTCGCGCCAGACTATGTAGATGACTTTTTCCATGCTCTTGGCTCCTTGTGCGAAGGGATTGCAGGTTTCAACCTGACGGTCCGTTTAGAACGACATCGCCGATGGCGTTCAGGGGTTCGCAAGGATGCTAGGAGGCTGGGGGGTGAGGGGCATACCTCAAGTGGACTACCGGGTATACGGGGATGTCGGCGGGAGCGGCTTTCTCGTTGGGCTGGGTTATCGCTCTTGGCAGGCGCTGCTGTTTCGCCGGCTACGCCGGCGAAACAGCAGCGCCTGCCAAGAGCGTTAAGCCGCCAACCCCTACCCCAACGCCACCACACTACTCAGCAACGTCCTGACCAACGTCGCCTGCCGAGTCACCCCAGTCTTCGAAAAAATAGCCCTTAAATGCGCCCGCGCAGTGTTCTTGCTGATGCCCAGTTCGACAGCTGCCTCATCAAGCGTCAACCCGTCCGCCAGCACCAGTGCAAGCGCCGTCTCCGCAGGCGTGAGATCGAACAGCTTGCGCACGACCTCATGCGAGGCGCGCGATTTGCGCTCCGGATCGCGAATGAACACCGCGCATGCCGGCCGGTGCCGGTTATCCTCCGACCACTCGCTCAACGGAATCGTGCGGATCAACACGCCAAGCTTCCCACGCCCAGACGGCCGCGTGATCGACATGGCTTCGGCAATCGCCGGCGCGCCGCCATGGTGCCCCATGCGCGCACGACGCAGCAGGAACTGGAATTTCCGGCTCTCCTGCGCGTAGGCAATCTCGAAGTTGCCACCGTTGAGCCGGATACCGTCGTTCTCGGCCAGGATCTCATCAGCCTCGAAGTTCTTCTTGAGGATGGCGCCCGACTCATCCAGGATCAGCATGCCCACCAGCATCCGGTCAATGGCACCGGCGTAGAGGCTGCGTTCTGACTCGACCACGTCGAGCCGCGAATGAAGCCGCACCGCCCGCTTCAGGTGCGGCAGGATGACGCCGCAGGCAGCCTTGTCCTTCTCGTCGAAATCCCGCGACGCATGTGGACGGCAGATGCGCAGGCGGCATTCCACGCCGTCGTCGGTACGGATGTCCGCGCCCAGCAGGTAGCGGATGTCGAGCGGCTGCAGGAACTGCCGGTAGATCTCGCTGTGGCACCAGTTGCCCGATCCGGTTGCCTCGTCCACGGTAACGGCGCGGTCGGTGGGCAGGTTGATGAAGGGATCGATCGCGTAGTAGTAGCTGTTGTATGACGCCTCCGCCTCGAGCGAGGTCCCCTGCTCGGACGCATGTACCGCCAGGCCGCTGCGGTCGCTGGCCGGCGAGCGCAGGATAAAGCTCACATACGTGGCGTCCAGTTGCTTGCGGAGCATTTCAAGCGCGCGGCCCCAGGGCACGGACTCCATCGGGCCTTCGTAGATGGCTGCCAGCAGCGCACTGAATTGCGCCAGGCCGAGCCTGGAGTGGGTGAACAGGGGCGACGACGCGTCCGGCGCCGGCTCCGTGGCCATCAACATACTTTTCGTCTCCTCGCTTCGCACGGTGTGTATTGCCCGGCGCTCTGCCGGCGCCTGGGTCAGCGGCGATTATAGGGACGCATCAGGGCCACCCCGGGCCCTGCCTTATCGGTGTTTTCCCTGCCATGCATTCGGACGATGTCCACGCCACCACGGCGCTTCAAAGTCGCCACGGGCGGCCTGCTACGGTCGCTGTCGACCTTTCCCTGCATCTACCGCCACGACGAAGAAGGAGACTGAGACTGATGGATTTCCAAGGCAAGACTGTATTGATCACCGGCGGCGGCGCCGGCATCGGGCTGGCGGCCGCACAGGCCTTTCAGGAACAGGGCGCCCGCGTGGCGGTGATCGAGATCGATCCGAGCCGCGCCGACGCCGCCGCATCCTTGCTCGGCGGCGATGGCAACGACGCACTGGTCGTGCACGGCGACGTCACCTGCGCTGCGACCGTGGCTTCACTCGCCGCGCAGATCGGCGAACGCTTCGGCGCGCTCGATGTGCTGGTCAATAACGTCGGTGACTTCCTGCGCATCGCCAAGCCCTTCGAACTGTATGACGACGCCGAGATCGACAGCCTGTACGCGGTCAACCTGCGCCATGTCTTCTCGGTCACACGCGCGATGCTGCCTCTGCTCCGGCGCAGCGCGGCGGCGAGCATCGTCAGCGTGTCGTCGATCGAGGGCTTCCGCGGCATCCCGAACTGCAGCGTCTATGGCGCGTTCAAGGCCGCACTGACCGGCTTCACGCAGAGCCTTGCGCTCGAGCTGGCGCCGTCGGGCATCCGCGTCAACCTGATCGCACCCGAGACCACGGAAACGCCGCAGGTGCCGGTGTCGCTGGTCGTTGCGGAAGAGCACCGGCACCACATGCCGAACTGGATCCCGCTGGGCCGGTTCGGCACGCCGCGGGACATTGCCGAAGGCATCGTGTTCCTGGCGGGCCCGCGCGCCTCGTGGATCACGGGCACGGCCCTGCATGTGAACGGCGGCGCGCTGGCGGCGTCCGGCTGGTACCGCGACCCGAAAGGCAACTGGACCAATATGCCGGTGATGGTCGGCAACGGCATGAACCTCTGACGGCTGATCGAACCCGTCGTAAGCATCAGCCACCCAACAACAACCACGAGCAAGGAGAACAGCATGAAGATTCTGATCGTCGGCGGCACGGGCATGATTGGCGGCCACGCCGCCCTGGCCCTGCGCGACAAGGGACACGAAGTCACCATTGCCGGCCGCAACTGCCCCGCCGCCGGCACGCCGCTCGGTGAACTCGACTACCTGCGCTGCGATTACATCGCCAACGACCTGCCGGCCGCGCAGCTCGGGGCGTTCGATGCCCTGGTCTTTGCCGCGGGCAACGATGTGCGCCACCTGCCGCCGGACGGCAACGAAGCCGCGCACTGGGAGCGCGCGAATGTGCAGGGCGTGCCTAGCTTCTTCCGTGCGGCGCGCGATGCCGGCATCCGTGTCGCCGTGCATGTCGGCAGCTTCTATCCGCAGGCCATGCCGGCGCTGGCCGAACAGAACGCCTATATCCGCTCCCGCAAGCTCGCTGACGAGGGCGTACGTGCACTGGCCGGCCCCGCCTTCCGCGTGGTGAGCGTCAATGCGCCGTTCGTGGTCGGGACCGTGCCGGGCCTGCTGGTGCCCATGTTCAAGGCCTACACCGACTATGCGAAGGGCGGATTCGCGCCGATGCCCGACTTTGCGCCGCCCGGCGGCGTCAACTTCATCTCGGCGGCATCGCTGTCGGAAGCCATCGAAGGCGCGCTGCTGCGCGGCGAGAACGGCAAGGCCTATCTTGTCGGCGACGAGAACCTGACGTTCCAGGATTACTTCGGCGCCTTCTTCCGCGAGGCGGGCCGTCCTGTGCCTCCGGCCATCGACCAGGAACATCCGCTGATGCCTGATGCCGCCATCTGCTTCGGCCGCGGCAATACGCTGTACTACGAACCCGATGCAGCCGAGACCGCGCTGCTCGGCTATCGCCGCCAGGACATCGCACGCACTGTCAGGGAGATCGTCGCGCAATACAGCGCTTAACCAGAACGCGGCAGCTCCGTACTGGCGGCTGCCGCGTCCTCGTCACAGCGACGAGATCAGCTGTGCATTGTCGATGCGCAGTTCAGCGCCATTGATGAAGCGCGATGCATCCGAGGCGAGGAACAGCACCAGGTTGGCGACATCCTCAGGGTTGCACATGCGCGCCATCGGGTCTGTGCCGATACCGAGTGCGACCGGGTCGAGATCCGGCACGAGCGCCTGCGTCATCGGGGTCCAGATACCGTCCGGGTGGATCGAGTTGCAGCGGATGCGGTAGCCCTGCTGCTTGCAATGCGCCGCTACGCTGCGCGTCAGCGCGGTGACAGCGCCTTTCGAACCGGTGTACGCGCACATCATCGGCAGGCCGCCCAGCGCTGCCACCGAAGACATCATCACGATCGAGCCGCCGGCCTCATTGCCTTTCATCGCCGCCACGCCGAAACGGCAGCCGAGGAAATAGCCATCGGCATTGACGCGCGTGACCTGCCGCCAGCATTCGAGCGAGGTTTCCTCGATCGAGCCGAGCGGACAGATCGCGGCATTGTTCACCAGCACGTCCAGCCGTCCGAAGCGATCCAGTGCAGCCGCCATGACACTGCGCCAGTCCTCCTCGCTAGCGATGTCGTGACGGACGAACAGCGCCGCGTCACCGATCTCGCGCGCCAGCGCCTGGCCCGCTTCTTCGTTGACGTCGCTCAGTACCACCCTCGCGCCTTCTGCGGCCAGCAGCAGCGCGTCCGCACGGCCGACGCCGCTGGCCGCGCCGGTGACCAGGGCGACTTTGCCCTTCACCCTACCTTCTTGCTTCATCTGCGTTCTCCTCCTTCGTTGTGCCGGCCGTTCATGCCGCGGCCGGAATCCTGCCGGCAAGCACGTCGTCCAGCGCGGCCCTGCCGTACATGGCAGCGATGGCATCGTCCAGCATGGGGTTGCCGCGCAGCTCGTTGCCGCCATCGACGCCAAAGCTCTGTCCCGTCACCCATCCGGATTCCGGCCCAGCGAGGTAACGCACGGCGTTGGCGATGTCCTCCGGCTCACCCGCGCGGCCCAGCGGCATCTGCGCGACAAACTGGCCCAGCACCGCTTCGTTGTCGAACATCGGGCCAGTCGCGCCCGAGCGTGTGAGCCCCGGCCGCACTGCGTTGACACGGATGCCGGCTTCGGCCAGTTCCTCCGCGGCGCCGCGCACGAACGCCTCCAGCCCGGCCTTGGCCGCACAGTAGGCCGACAGCCAGCGGCAGTTCATGCGCGCCGCGCCCGACGAAATGCAGACGATGCTGCCGCCGTGCGGCGCCATCAACGGCGCGGCGTGGCGCACGGCCAGGAACGCGCTGGCGATGTTGAACTCGATCTCGGCCATGAACGAAGCCGCGTCATGCATCAGCATCGGCTTGAAGCCGCCGCCACCGACCGTTGGCACGACGATATCGAGCCGCCCGCGCAGGTCCCACGCCCGCTGCAATGCGGCCTGCACATCGTCGGCGCGGCATGCATCGCCCACGCAGATCTCGATGCTGGCGCCGGGCACCTTCTCGCGCAGCGCGTCCCGGGCAACTTCCAGCGCTTCGCGCCGCCGGCCCATCAATGCCACCGCGGCGCCGTCGCGCGCCAGTGCCAACGCGCTCGCCGCGCCAATCCCGCCTGCGCCGCCCGTAACCAGTGCTGCCTTACCTTCCAATGCTTTCGTCATGCTGTGCCTCATCCTTTCTGTGGGAGATCCTGGGTCCAGTCGACCAGCACCGTGCGCGCGGCGATTCGCCACTCGCCCTGACGGCGCACATAGCGGTCCTGATAGCGGATGCCCCAGTCCAGCTTGCGCGGAACGCCGCCCTCGTCCTGATACAGGTGGTTGGCAATGCAGTAGGTCTCGCCGCTGGCGGTGTCCCCGTTCACGTCGACCAGCTGGTGATGCACGTGGTGCTGCGTGGCGCTGTAATTGCCGAGTGCCGACATGCCTTCGGCGATGGCCTGTGCGCCGTCGAGGTGGAACCCCGGGCCGCTTAATTGCGCGTCGGGTGTGAACAGTGCCGTCAGGCGCGCGAACTCGCGGCGGTCTACGGCCTGGGCGTAGCGCCAGGCGAGTGAGCGGATCGCTTCTATGGATTCGGGGTCTGGCATCGCTTGTCTCCTTGATTGTTGATGGTTGCGCCGCTCGCGGCGCGTGGGCGTATCCGCGCCTATCGTGGCTTGCGTGGAGACAGCAGCCATCGTCCGGGTGGATTAGCCGGCTTCGAGCATGGCTAGTCCGAACGAGTGATGTGCTGGTTCCCCTCGAACCGCAATCTTGGAAGCGGTTCCCATACTCAGAGGAGGAGACATGAGCGATTCAAAACAAGCCTGCGTCGCGGTAGTCACCGGCGCATCGCGCGGTGCCGGCCGGGGCATTGCACTGGCACTCGGCGCGGCCGGCGCCACGGTATACGTGACCGGACGTACCGAACAGGAAGGCAGCGCGCCGCTGCCGGGCACGATTCACGCGACCGCACGCGACATCGACGCGCTCGGCGGCCGCGGTATCGCGGTGGCCTGCGACCATAGCGACGATGCGCAAGTGGCCGCGCTGTTCCAGCGCGTGCGCGAGGAAGCGGGACGGCTCGACATCCTGGTCAACAACGCCACCTTCCTGCATGACGAACTGATCATGCCGGGGCCCTTCTGGCAGAAGCCGCTGGAGATGACCGGCATTCTCGACGTGGGTCTGCGGTCTGGCTATGTGGCCAGCTGGCATGCTGCGCCGATGATGGTCGCGCAGGGGAGCGGGCTGATCGTTTTCACTTCGTCATTCGGCGCCAATTGCTATATGCACGGGCCTGCCTACGGCGCGCAGAAGGCTGGGATCGACAAGTTCGCGCATGACATGGCGGTGGACCTGCGGCCCTATGGTGTAGCTGCGGTGTCATTGTGGATGGGGCCGCTGCGGACTGCGCGAACGATGCAGGTTTGGGAGAAGCATCCAGACAAATATGCGTCGTTTGCGCCGGTGGCGGAGACGCCGGAGTTCACGGGGCGCATTGTGGATGCGCTGTATCGGGATCCTGCCTTGATGGATAAGTCCGGGAAGGTCCTGATCTGTGCGGAGGCGGCGCTGGAGTACGGGATCGTGGACGATGAGGGGGTGCAGCCGCCGTCGTATCGGCAGGTGCTCGGCGGGCCGCCGGGGGTGCATCCGGCGATTGTTGAATAGAACGCTGATAAGGCTGTGGATTTGAGCGGTGTTGGCGCTCTTGCTGGCGTGGCTGTTTCGCCGGCGTAGCCGGCGGGAGCTTTTCTAAGCGGGGGCTGGTTTGTGGTGCTTGGCGAGCGCCACTGTTTCGCCGGCGTAGCCGGCGACCTACTTTTGCCCGAGCGGCAAAAGTAGGCAAAAGCGCGTCAGGCTTGCCCTAACGGGCGAATATTTATCGTAGTGGGCTTGGGGTGTTGTACGGGTATGAGCTTCAGAGGTTTTTCACGCTGCCTGCCGCGTGGGGCACCACCGTGGGTGGGAATACAGCGCTGATTGAACGAGCCCCGAAACTGTCCGTGGACCCTGCTGCAAGCGATATCGTGTGATCGCCTTCGGCTGCGCTACGCGCAGAACTCTAGTCTGAGCGCGTGAGCCCAGGGCAACCCCCGCCTGGGTGACGAGGCCAGCCATAGCATGCGCGAAGTAGAGGGCGCGCCAGGGAGATGAAAACCGACCTCGGGCGCCGGCGCCGTTGATGAGCTTGCACCCCGACGACGACGTGCGCGCAGCGCAGCCGAAGGCGTCCCACCACTGACCTGGTTGAAACGCTGTACCCGAGACCAACTTGGGGATCGTCCAAAAGCCGTGCCGCGCCAGGCACAGGTTCTGAATCACTATGCGTAGCAGGTTCTAACGTCGATCCGGCCTCGCGAGACCAAAGCCGCTGGAACCATAGAAGCGCATCGTTGATGGCCAGCCGCCAGGCGACGCGCTTCTTGCCTACTTCTTGTCGCTCGGACAAGAAGTAGGTCGCCGGCTACGCCGGCGAAACAGCAGCGCCTGCCAAGAGCGATAACGCGCGCTCAACCAAAACCCGCCGGCCACGCCGGCAAACCGCGGCGCCTGCCAAGAACGACAAACCTAAGCCCCCTGCGACAACAGCCCGGTCGTAAAGACAGTCGAGCGGATCAGCCACACGCCATCAACGCATACATACTCATCGGCATAGCGACCACTCAGGAACGTCCTAGCCCCATTGGCATCATCAATCGCCAGATAAGCCAGATCCCAACTCCCCCGCGCTGTCCCATCATCCAGCACCTGAACATCCCCCTGCCCCGCGAAATGCATCTCCCCCAGCGTTGGCCGGCAGGCCAGTTCAGTGAAGCACTGCACCAGCGCATCACGCCCCGCGAAGCTGCCAATGCGGTCATAGTGAATATGCGCGCCGTCGGCGACAAAGCAGGCCCGCATATCCTCCGGGTTCTTGTCATCGCACGCACGCAGGTAGCGCAGCTTGAGCGCCCGGATGGCGTCGGCCGCTTCAAGCCGGTCGAGCCGCTGCGCCAGCGATTTCATATCGGTCATATCTGTCATCCCCCTCTCCTCCTCAGGATTCCCGCAACTGGTACTTGAGCACCTTCCCTGCCGCGCTGACTGGCAGGGTCGGTACGAACACGATCTCGCGGGGCACCTTGTAATTGGCCATCTGCCGGCGCGCCCAGCCGATCAACGTGTCGGCATCCACGCGCGCGCCATGGCGCAGTACGACATAGGCGCGACCGACCTCACCTAGCCGGTCGTGCGGCATGCCAACCACGGCTACCTGGGCCACAGCCGGGTGTGCAACCAGGAGCTTTTCGACTTCCGCCGGGTAGCAGTTAAAGCCGCCCACGATGAACATGTCCTTGATGCGGTCGGTGATGCGCAGGTAGCCGCGCGTATCGAGCGTGCCGACATCGCCGGTATGCAGCCAGCCATCAGCGTCGATGGCTTCGGCCGTGGCTTCAGGCAAGCTGAAGTAGCCTTGCATCACGTTGTAGCCGCGCACCAGCACTTCGCCCGGCTCGCCGGTGGCGACGGGCTGACCCTGCGCATCCACGCAGCGGATTTCTATGCCCGGCATGGCGCGGCCCGAGGTAGCGGCGACGGTGTCGGCATCGTCGCCGGCGCGCGTCAGCGTGGCAAAACCGCAGGATTCGGTCAGGCCGTAGCCGGTGATGATGGTGTCGAAGCCCAGCTCGCTGCGCATGCGCTGGATCAGCGCCGGCGCAATGGCGGAAGCGCCGGTCACCGCGATGCGCAGCGACGACAGGTCGAACTCGCGCAGGCGCGGCGCGTTGAGCAACGTCTGGTACAGCGTCGGCGGCCCGGGCAGCACCGTGATGCGTTCGTTCTCGACGCGCGTCATCACGGCTTCGGCGTCGAAGACAAGGTGCGGCAGCACCGTGGCCCCGCGCGACAGCGCCGCGAGCCAGCCGGCCTTGTAGCCGAATGTATGAAAGAACGGGTTGACGATCAGGTAGCGGTCGCCGGCCTGCACGCCGGTGATGGCGGCCCAGCCGTCAACGGCGCGAAGGTTCTGTACGTGCGCGGTCACCACGCCCTTGGGCCGGCCGGTGGTGCCGGACGTGAACATGATGTCCATCGGCATATCGCCGCGTACGGTGGCCTCGCGTTCCGCGAACGCAGCCATGTCGACTTGCTGCGCCAGTGCGAGGAACGCCTCCCATGGGAGTTCTCCGTCGGCTGCCGCTCTGCCGTGTCCGGGACGCAGGATCACCAGACGTTCCAGCATGGCGGGTCGATGCGGCGCCAGCATCTGCGGATAGCTCTCGCCCAGGAAGTCGTCGACGCAGAACAAGAGCCGCGCGCCGCTGTCGGCCAGTACAGCGCCGGCTTCCACGCCTTTCATGCGGGTATTGAGCGGCACCAGTGCCGCGCCCACGCTGTGCGTGGCGAGCGCCGCAATGATCCATTCGGAGAAATTCGGCGCCCACATGGCGACGCGGTCGCCCGGCTGCACGCCGAGCGCCATCAGCGCGCGCGCTGCCTGGATGCGGCTCGCGTCGAGTGCGGCATAGCTCAGGCGCAGGCCATCTTCCTGAATGGCAATGCGATCGCCATAGCGCTGCGCCGCGCGCCGCACCAGTTCCGGAATAGTCGCCGGGATGTCGTCGCGCGCTGCCATGCCGGTCCCGGCCGATGCCGCAATAGCGTCGATGGTGTCAGATGTGGTCATGTCAATCCGGGAACTTGAGGTGGATGTCGCCGCTCGCGGGGCGGGCCTGGCAAGCCAGGGTCCAGCCCGACTCCAGGTCGGCCTGGTCGAGCACATGGTTTTCGCCGAGCGTGACGTCGCCCTGCGTCACCTGGCACATGCATGCGCCGCACAAGCCGGCACGGCAGGAATTGGGGGCCGCCACGCCGGCGCGCTGCATGGCGTCGAGCACGGTTTCATCGAGCGCGACGCTGACCTGGTGGGTTTCCCCATCGAGCTGCACGGTCAGCGCGGCGCCGTGCATGGTTGCCACCGGGACTGGCGTGACTACGGTGGATGCCGCTGGCATCACTGCTTGCACAGGTGCCGACGCGCGGTCCGGCAGCGACACGAAGCGTTCCACGTGCAGCTTGCCGCGCGGCACGCCCAGTTCCTGCAGTGCCGCCTGCGCGCTGTCCATGAACGGGCCGGGCCCGCAGATAAAGCACTCGGCCAGGCTCCACGGCCGCACCAGCTCTTCGATCTGGCGCTGGCTGGGCGGACCCTGCACGCTGTCGAGCCAGTGGATCACGCGCAGCCGGCCAGGATGACGCCGCGCCAGTTCGCCCAGCGCTTCGCGGAAGATTACCGATTGCTCGTCGCGATTGGCATAGACCAGTGTCACCGTGCCGCGCCCATGGCGCAGCGCCGCCTTGGCGATCGACAGCACCGGCGTGATGCCGCTGCCGCCGGCCAGCAGCAGGAAGTCGCCGTGCAGCGTGGGGGGCGTGAACACCCCGGCGGGCGGCATGACTTCTACCGTATCGCCGGCACCGAGGTGGTCGCAGACCCAGTTGGAAACCCGCCCGCCCTGCACGCGCTTGATCGTCACGCGCAGCGCGCTGTCGACTTCCGGCGCGCTCGACAGCGAATAGCAGCGCTGCTGCGGCACGCCGTCTACCGGCACGCGCAGCGTCAGGAACTGGCCCGGCCGGTAGGCAAAGGTGTCGCGCAGGCTCTCAGGCAGCGCGAAGACCAGCGAATGCGCCTGGTCCGTCTCCGCCACGACTTCGGCGATCTGCAGCCGGTGAAATTGCGCTTGCACCATAGTCGTTTGCGTCAGGCGACGCCCATGATGGACTGCGCGTTGTCGATGCGCAGCTCGGCGCCATTGATGAAACGCGATTCATCGGAGGCCAGGAACAGTACGAGATTGGCCACGTCGCGCGGGTGGCACATGCGCTGCATCGGGTCCACGCCGCCCACCTCTTCCGGCAAGGCGGTGGCACCGCCGGGAAGGAAGGCCGCCGTCATCGGCGTGAGGATGCCGTCGGGGTGGATCGAGTTGCAGCGCACCTTGTAACCGCTCTGCTTGCAGTGGGCCGCGACGCTGCGCGTCAGTGCTGCCACTGCGCCCTTGCTGGCGCTGTAGGCACAGAATGCACCCATGCCGCCGAGTGCCGCCACCGACGACATGTTGACGATGCTGCCACCGCCCGCCTTCATCGCGGCCACGCCGTACTTGCAGCCGAGGAAGTAGCCATCGGCGTTGATGCGCTGCACGCGCTGCCATTGCTCTAGCGACGTGTCTTCGACGTTACCAAGCAGAAGGATTGCGGCGTTGTTGACGAGGACATTGGGAGCGCCGAAGCGCTGCTCGGTGCGTGCCATCACCTGCTGCCAGCCGGCCTCGCTGGCAATGTCGTGCTGCACGAACAGCGCGGTCTCGCCGATTTCGCGGGCCAGCGCATGGCCGGCTTCCTCGTTGAGGTCGGTCAGCACCACGCGCGCGCCTTCACGCGCCAGCAACAGCGCGTCTTCCCGACCGACACCGCTCGCGGCGCCGGTGACGATGGCGATCTTTCCTTCAGTACGTCGGCTCATGATTGGTCTCCTGCTGATTGTTGTTTCTGATTTCCGCCTGCCGGTTGCCGGCCGGCTGGTGTTTGCATGGCGGCCTTCCGACGGCCGCTTACATATGGATTACGCCGGACACAACGAGGCGAGCGGCGCGGAAGTGGTATAGGCCCCGTCGACATAGACCAGCGGCGACACCTCGCCCGCCAGCCGCACCTCGCGAAGCCGGCCGATAAAGACCGCGTGCGTGCCATAGTCGAAGCGGCCGTCCTGCGTACAGATCAGGTTGGCCTGGGCGTCGCGCAGGCACGGCACGCCGAGCATGTCATCGTCCCACTGCCCGCTGGTAAAGCGCTCTTCGCCCTTGAGCCTGCCGCTGCAGTCCACCGCGATATCGCGATGATCGGCGGCAAGCAGGTTGATGCAGAAGTCCGCGCCGGCATCGAGCGGGGGGTAGATCGATGAATTGCGGTTGATGCAGATCAGCAGCGACGGCGGATCCGCGGACAGCGAATCGACCGCGGTCACGGACATCGAATAGCGGCGCTCGCCATCGCGGCAGCTGATGACCGCCACCGAGCGCGCCATGCGGCGCATGGCCATCAGCATGTCGTCGCGCAGCGTGGCGCCGGGAATGGGATTGGCGCTCATAAGGCCTCCTGAACGGATTGAGTGTGGGGCGCCGCGGCAGTCTGCCGCGCTTGCTGCGCCAGCACGTCGGCGGCGATAAAGCCGAAAGTCATGGCGGGTCCGAGCGTGGAGCCCGCGCCTGGATAGCTGGTGCCCATCACCGCGGCGCTGGTATTGCCGATGGCAAAGAGCCCCGGGATCACGGAACCGTCTTCGCGCAGCACGCGGGCGCTGGCGTCCGTCACCAGCCCGCCCTTGGTGCCGATGTCACCGGCATCGAGCCGGACGGCGTAGAACGGCGCCTTGCCAATCGGCGCGAGGCACGGATTCGGGCGGACGGTGGGATCGCTGTAGTAGGTATCGAACAAGTTGTCGCCCTTGCCGAACTCCTCGTCCACGCCGCTCGCCGCGTAGCGGTTCATGCGCGCCACGCTGTCGGCCAGCCCCGCGGCATCGATGCCGGTCTGCGCGGCCAGCGCATCCAGCGTGTCGGCTTTCACCAGAATGCCGGACAGGCTGGCGGGGATGCTGCGATCCGGCATGACCGAGCCCGGCAGGATCGGCCCGCACGGGTACTTGTGACGGAAGGTCGCGTCGAACACCATCCACGCCGGCACGCTGCAGCCCGTCTGCTCGTGGTCGCGGTACATGGCAGGCACGAATTCCGAATACGGCGCGGCTTCATTGACGAAGCGCCGCCCCTGCCCGTTCACCACCATGCAACCCGGCATGGCGCGCTCGATAAAGAGCGCGCGCTGCTTCTCCTCGCCCTGCACGCGCACGGTTGGCGCGCCCCACATGTGGGACATCAGTGCGACGCCGGCACCGGCGGCCTGGCCGGCGCGGATGGCATCGCCGGTATTGTTGGGCGGCGTAGCGCTCCACGCGGCCTGCGTCGGTTGCGGCAGGTACTGCTCACGCATGGTCTGGTTGCGCTCGAAGCCGCCCGCGGCCAGGACCACGCCGCGCAAGGCACGGATCTCGACCACGCGGCCGTCCTGCAGCGCGCGAACGCCACGGACCACGCCGTCTTCGATGATCAGGTCCTGCAGCGCCGTATCGAGCCACAGCGGAATGGCCCGGTCCATCATCGCGCGCCGCAGGCCGCCAGCCAGGCTGTTGCCGAGCGTGAGCCGGCGGTCGCGCCGCGTCTTGCGGCGCCAGCCAAGGTCGAGCCAGTAACGCGCGAACTGACGCACGGCCAACCACAGCCAGCCCGGCGACTTGCACACCAGCTTGTGCGCCTCGCCGGAAGTGACCGCCACGCGGCCGGCCACCAGCGTGCCGGGAGACGGCGGGCGCAGGCGGTCAAATTCCTCGCGCAGGCGCGCGCCGTCGAACGGCATCGGGTCAAGCGAGCGATAGCCCGGCATCGCCCCCGGTTGCTTCTGGAAGTAGTCGGCGTAGCGCGGCAGCGTGTAGTAGTGCACCCCGGCCTGCTTCTCCAGGTACTGCAGCATGCGCGGCGCATGGTCCAGGTAGGCACGCAGCCGTTGCGGATCGCCGTGTTCGCCCGTGCAGGCCAGGATGTACTCGAGTGCGGTCGCGTAGTCGTCCTTCGCGCCCGCTGCGGCGATATGGTGGTTGAGCGGAATCCAGATGCCGCCGCCGGACACGGCCGACGTGCCGCCATACTGGCTGCTCTTTTCCAGTACCACCACCGACAGGCCGCGGTCGGCAGCGCGGCAGGCAGTCAGCATGCCGCCCGCGCCGGAGCCCACCACCACCACATCGAATTCCGCCGGCTGCTTGCGCGCTGTGCTCTGGCTCATGATCGGTTCCCTTGAGCGAAGCGCGGCTCAGATGAAGAAATCGGTGTTGGCACGGCCCATCATCACGCCGCCGAGGTTCTGGCCGAAGCGGTCCAGGTTGTTGGCGTAGTGGGCGCGTGCCGCGTGCAGGTCCATGAAGCGGCGCACCATCGGGTTGCTGCGGTAGATACCATTGCCGCCCGCATAGCGCAGCAGGCTGTTGGCAAGCTGCGCGCAGCGCTCGGCCACCTGCGACGACTGGTAGCGGAAATGCAGCCGGCGCGGCGTCGGCATCTGGCCGCCCTCGCGGGCGAGCGCAAGCAGTTCGTCGAAGTTCCGTTCGAGAATGGTGCGCATCTCGTCAATGGCAATCGCGGCGTTAGCGCATGCAAGTTGGGCGCCACCATCCTCTGCGGTCTTGCTGCCGCCGTTGCTGCTCACGCGGCCATCGGCATAGGCGACGAAATCGTCCAGCGTGCCTTCGAGCGCGCCGATGCAGGCGGTGCAGACCGCGCGCACGAAGATCTGCGCGAACGGCAGCCGGTACAGCGGCACGTTGTTCTGCGCCAGGCCCGGGCTGGTGCCCATGGCGCCATCGACGGCACGGTGGGTGCGGTACTCGGGCACGAATACATCATCGACGACGATGTCATGGCTGCCGGTGGCACGCAGGCCCAGCACATCCCAGTTGCGCACGATCTTGTAGTCGGAGCGCGGCAGCAGGAAGGTGCGGTAGTCATAAGCACCGCCCGGCTCGGACGGCGGCACGAGCCCGCCCAGGAAGATCCACTCGCACAGCTCGCTGCCGCTGGAGAACTTCCAGTGCCCTGAAAAGCGGAAGCCGCCTTCCACCGGCGTCACCTTGCCGACCGGCATGTAGGTCGAGGCGATCAGCGTCGAAGCATTGTTGCCCCACACCTCTTGCTGGGCGCGCTCGTCGAACAGCGCCAGTTGCCAGTTGTGCACGCCCACCACGCCGTAGACCCAGGCCGTCGACATGCAACCTTTGGCCAGCGCCATCTGGATGCGAAAGAAGGTTTGCGGGTCCAGCTCATAGCCGCCGTAGCGGCGCGGCTGCAGTACCTTGAAGAAGCCCGCGGCCTGCATGTCGGCCACGGTCTCCTCGGGAATGCGTCCCTCGGCTTCTGCCTGCGCGGCGCGCTGCGCCAGCACGGGAATCATCTGCTCGGCGCGCGCGATCAGGCGTGCCGCCAGTTCCTTGGGATTGTTGTCGTGATGCACCGCGGTCTCCTTGTGATTTTGTCTTGTGGCTGGCGTTGATGTTTGCATCCGCGGGTTCGGGTGCCATCGTCTGATGGGACTAGCCCACGCGCGATTACGCCAGGCATTTCATGGATGCGCTGGCATCTCACCCCGGCCCCTCTCCCGCATGCGGGAGAGGGGCGCAAGCCATCGGCGAGAAATGCGCCCCGGTCAGGCCACGCGCAGCTTGTGGCCCTGCTTGCGGAAATGCGGGATCACGTGTTCGCCGATATTGCGGATCGTTTCGAGCTGGGCCCACTGCGGCACCGTGCCCATCTGGCAGATGAACAGGATTTCGTCGGCACCGGCGTCGATCAGGCGCTGCACGTAGCCGATGCAGTCCTCGACCGTGCCGTACGCATGGTTGGGGTTGAGCATCATCATCGCCGGGTCGCTGAAGTCCACCGAGACCTTCTCGGAAGCGAAGCTCGTGTTGATGACGTCCTTGCCTTGCGCGTCGGTGGCGGTAACGTGCTCGTCGTCCCACTTCGAAGGATCGGGGCGCTCGCCACCGGCGTACCAGTACGACAGCGATTCCATGAAGTAGCGCTGTCCCTTGATGCCGATCTTGCGCGCGGCCAGGCCGTCTTCGAGCACGATGGTCGGGCACAGCGCGGCCAGGTGCTGGTGCGGGCGGAAACCGACCTGGTCCTCGGGCTTGCGGCTTACCCAGGCGGCGCGATAGATGTCGTTCTTCTTGGCGACATCCTCCGGGCCGCCGAAGCCGAGCACCAGCGCGCCCATGCCGCGCGCGCCCGCACGCTGCAGCGTGTCGGCATTGGTGCAGGCCAGGTACATCAGCGGATGCGGGTCCTGGCGCGGCTTCGGGTGAATCGGGCGGCGCGGGATCTTGATGAACTCGCCGTCGTGCTCGATCTCGTCCTGCGTGAGGATCTTCGGGATCAGGTACATCGACTCGTCGATCATCGGGTGCAGCGTGTTCAGGTCATAGCCAAAGGTGCCCGCTTCCTGTTGCGTGCCGCCCTTGCCCACGCCGAAGTGCACGCGGCCGCCGGACAGGATGTCCAGCGTGGCGATACGCTCGGCCACCTTGACCGGATGATTCATCGCAGGTGGCAGGCACACCACGCCATGGCCGATGCCGATGCGCTGCGTGCGCCCGGCGACGAAAGCCAGGAACGTTTCCGGCGCGCTCATGTGCGCATAGTTGGTCAGCGCGGTGTGCTCCACCGCCCAGACCACATCGAAGCCCATGTCTTCGGCCAGTACCACCTGTTCCATGATTTCATCGAACACCTTGTGGTCGCCGGCGCGCGAAGCATCGACGGTCTGGGCTTCATAGATCAGCGAAAAACGCATTGCAGTCCCCTCTCGGCTTGTATCGGTCCAGATCCGCATCCGGGGCACTGCAAGACGCTGCGCCTGTGGCCGGATGTGGCCTGTGTAATCGCAGTGTGGTCGCCGCAAGGCGTTGCAACATCGTCTGATTGGATTATGAGCAGGACATTGTGCGTACCTATCATTGGCAACGGGCATTACGGCCCTCTTTCAACGAAAGGAACCGCACACCATGCAATCGAAGCTGTTGCTCTACCCCGTCGGCAATCTCGACACGGCCCTGCCGTTCTTCACGGAAGGACTCGGACTACCGGTGAAATTCCGTGATGGCGATCGCTACTGCGCGCTCGACGCGGGAGCGCTGACGCTCGCATTGGTGGCCGGTGAAGAAAGGCTGGTGGAACAGCCGGCGCTTGCGTTCAAGGTGGACGAAGGGGAAGACATTGCGGCGGCAGTCGCACGGCTGGTGAAAGCTGGCGCTGCTGTGACGCAGCCCCCGGCGCAGGGGCCGCATGAAGCGCGTGCGGTGCTGCACACGCCGGAAGGCTTTGCGCTGGTGCTCAGCGCAAAGCTTGCGCCGGCGAGTTAGCCGAGCGAGATCACGCTGCTCAGCAGCATGCGGACCAGCGTGGCCTGTCGCGTGACGCCGGTCTTGGAGAAGATCGCGCGCAGGTGCGCGCGCGCCGTGTTCTTGCTGATGCCGAGTTCGTCCGCGGCTTCATCGAGCGTAAGCCCGTTGGCAAGCTGCAACGCGAGCTGCGTCTCTGCGGGCGTGAGATCGAACAGCTGGCGCACCACATCATGCGACGCCTGTGAACGCCGCTCCGGATCGCGGATGAACACCACGCAGGCCGGCCGCTTGCGATTGTCCTCGGACCATTCGCTGAGCGGAATGGTGCGGACCAGCACGCCCAGCTTGGCGCTGCCAGACGGCCGCGTGATCGACATGGCCTCCATCACCGGCGGCGCTGTGCCGACGTGGCCCATCATCGCCTGGCGCAGTACGCGCTGGAACTTGCGGTTCTCCTGGCCGTACTCGACGTCGAGCCCGCCCTTGGCAATGCGGATGCCGTCCTTGGCGGCGAGGATTTCGTCGGCAGCCGCATTAGTCTTGATAATGGTGCCGGACTCGTCGAGGATCACCATGCCGACGAGCATGCGGTCAATGGCGCTGGCGTAAACCGTGCGTTCGGATTCCACCACGTCGATGCGTGAGTGCAGGTCCACCGCGCGCTTCAGGTGCGGCAGCAGCGCCGTGCACAGCGCCTTATCGGAGGTGGAGAAGTCGGGGCCGTCATGGTTGCGGCAGACGCGGAAGCGGCATTCCACGCCGTCGTCCGTACGCAGGTCCGCGCCCAGGATGTAGCGGATGCCGATGTCCTTGAGGAATTGCTGGTACAGCTCGCTCATGCACCAGACGCCGTGCCCCAGGTGCTCGTCGATGGTCACGACGCGGTCCGACGGCAGGCCGATGAACGGATCGAGCGAATAGTAGTAGCTGTTGTAGGACACCTCGCCCGGCAGCGTCTGGCCATGTTCGGAGGCATTCACCATCAGCCCGGGACGGTCCGTCGCCGGCGAGCGCAGGATCAGCGTGACGTAGTTGGCATCGAGCTGCCTGCGGATCTGCTCCAGCGCCTTGCCCCATGGCACCTGCTCCATCGGCCCCTGGTAGATATTCCCCAGCAACGCGCTGAAGTCCGACAGCGACACGGTTGCCTGCGTGAACAGGTGTGCGATTGCCGGGTTCTGGCTAGCCTCCATCAGCATTTCCTCTGTCTCCATTGTGTGGCGTGCCCAGCGCGCGAGACGTGCCGCGCGGCTGGACTTTGTATGGGCTCTGCGGCCCTTCCGTGCGTCCCGATGACGGGGACGGTGGCGGTGGCCGGCGTCGCGGCCACCTTCATGGTTTTCCCCAAGGCAATCCGGCCATGCATGGGAAGCGGACTAGTCCTGCGGGATAGCACAATGCTCACGCGCCTGACGCGCACGCACATACTCCAAACAGACTAAGGGCAGACCCACCCTGCCCTCCCCCAAGCCCGCCATGCCGGGGGCAAACCCTTAGGCGTCGCCGGATCCTTTGGAATCCGGCCAGACGCCGGTCGCCGCCCTACCCAAACAGACGATGCCGTGCCGCCGCGCTGCCGCTACAAGACAGCCATGCGCGGCGATTTCCGCCGCCTTCTTTTCACCGAGGAGCAACACCATGGCGGCAAATCCGCGGCAGCAGGCCGCAGTGATCACCGGAGCGGCCAGCGGCATCGGCTGCGCGCTCGCGCAGGCCCTGGCGGCGCAAGGGTATGCGCTGGCGCTCGCCGATATCGACGCCAATGCGCTCGAAGCGGCACGCGCGGCGCTCGCCGGGCAAGGGGCGACCGTCATCGCCATCCCCACCGACGTGTCCGACGCCGCGCAGATCGAGCACCTGTGCGAAGAGAGCTTCCGGCGGCTGGGCCGTGTCGACCTGCTGGTCAACAACGCAGGCATTCTCGCGACCGGCCGCTGCTGGGAACTGGAGCCGGAGGTGTTCGAGCGTGTGTTGCGCGTCAATCTGTGGAGCGTACTGCACGCGCTGCGCAACTTCGTGCCCCGCATGTCGGAACAGGGTTCAGGCCATATCGTCAACGTGGCGTCGATGGCAGGCCTCGCGGTAGGACCGTGGCTGGCGCCGTACACGCTGTCCAAGCAGGGCGTGGTGGCGCTCAGCGAAGGGCTGCTGCTCGAACTGCAAGCGGCGGGGATACCGCTGGGCGTATCGGTGGTCTGCCCAGGTCCGGTCGCCACCGGCATCGCGGCGGGACTTGGCGGCACGGCGCAGCAGGAGGTGGACCAGATGAACGGCGCGCTGCGCAACGGCATTGCCGCGGGCATGACGCCCGATGCCGTCGCGCAGCGGATCCTCGACGGCGTGTCGGCGGGCCAGTTCTGGATCCTGCCGCACGAGCAGGCCGCCCAAGCCGCGCTCGTACGCGCGCAAGGCATTGCCGCCGGCAAGGCGCCCGCCTTCGCGCTCTGACCATCATCACCCCAAGTTACTCAGGAGACCCGATGCCGCTCGATCCCCAGGCCCGCGCCATGCTGGACGCCATGGCCGCCATGCCGAGTCCCGACTTCACCACGCTGCGCGCTGCCGACTACCGTGCGGCAGTCGCCGCCATGCCGGCCTTTGCGCCCGGCGACAGCGTTGCCGCGCAGCAAGACCTGACCATCGATGGCGCCGCGGGCCCGTTGCCGGCGCGCCTGTACCGGCCCGACGACAGCGCAGGTCCGCCGCTCATCGTTTATTTCCATGGCGGCGGCTTCGTGCTCTGCGGCCTCGATTCGCACGACAACATCTGCCGCAGCCTGGCGCGTCGCAGCGGCGCGCTGGTGCTGTCGGTCGACTACCGGCTGGCTCCGGAAGCGCGCTTCCCGGCCGCGGCCGACGACGCGGTTGCGGCTGTGCGCTGGGCCGCCGGGCACGCCGCCGAGCTTGGCGTCGACCCGGCCCGGCTGGCAGTGGCCGGCGACAGCGCCGGCGGCAACCTCGCCGCAGTCGTGTGCCAGCAACTGCGCGGCAGCGGCATCGCGCTGAAGCACCAGTTGCTGCTCTACCCTTACCTGGACTGCACTGACGCCGCCGCCGACAGCGCCAGTTACCGCGCCTGTGCCGAAGGCTATTTCCTCAGTGCGCGCGAACTCGACTGGTATCGCGCCCAGTACCTGGCCAATCCGGACGCCGCCGCCGATGTCCGCGCGAGCCCCTTGCACCAGCGAGATCTGCAGGGCCTGCCGGCCGCCACCATCATCACGGCGGAATTCGATCCGCTGCGCGACCAGGGCGAAGCGTATGGCGAAGCGTTGCGGGGCGCGGGCGGTGCGGCCACCGTACGCCGCTGGCCGGGCCAGTTCCATGGCTTCATGAGCATGCAGGGCGTGCTCGATGCCGCGAGCCATGCGCTCGATGCCGCCGCTGCGTCATTGCGCCAGGCTTTCGCCGCCAGCGGCACGCAGGAGGCAGCATGAACGCCGCCATGCTCCCGCCGATGCTGGACGTGCTCGCGGCGCTGGCTGCGGGACAGCGTGTGGTGGTGCTCGAAGACGAGACCGACGAAGCCCTTGGCTGCGTGCTGGTCGCCGCCGAGCGCGCCACCGAGGGCGACGTCAACTTCATGGCCGCCGAGGCCCGCGGACTGGTCTGCATGGCGATCACCGAGGCGCGCCGCCAGCGGCTGCAGTTGCCGCCCATGGCCGCCAACCATCGCCAGCGCGAGCGCTACACGGTGTCGATCGAAGCCGCCAGCGGCGTCAGCACCGGCATTTCCGCCGCGGACCGCGCGCTGACGCTGCGCGTGGCCGCGGCACGGCTCGCACAACCGGCGGATCTGGTCCAGCCTGGCCACATCTTTCCTGTGGTGGCGCAGCCTGATGGCGTTCTGCGCCGCGCGGGCTTTGCCGAAGCGTGCTCCGACCTGCCGTCGCTGGCCGGATGCGTCGCGTCGGGCGCTTATGCGATGCTGCTCGACGATGCCGGCGACCTGCTGCGCGGCCCCGCCCTGCTCGCGTTCGCGCAGCGCCACGGCCTGCCCGCGGTATCGATCAGCGGGCTGATCCACCACCGGCTGCTGACCGAAGGCGCGCTGCGCCGCACGCGCACCTCCGAACTGAACACGCCTTATGGCCGCTTTGCCGTGCATGCCTACCATGACGTGCCGGTCGATGCGCTGCACCTGGCGCTGGTGCTGGGGCAACCCGACCCGGCCAAGGCCGTGCTGACGCGCGTGCAAACGGTGGAGATGCAGCGCGACGTGCTCGGCTTCGGCACGCCGGCGCTGCCGGCCTGGAACCTGGAGCGATCGCTCGCGCGCATCGGTGCCGAAGGCTGCGGCGTGCTGGTGCTGCTCGATGAACGCGAATCGCCGCAGCAGCGGCTGGAGCGGCTCGCCGCGCCGGCCGCCGCTACGCCCGCCCCGGCGTTTGCGCAGCGCGCACTGGGCGTAGGGGCGCAGATCCTGCGCGACGTGGGCGCGCGCAAGCTACGCCTGCTAAGCCATCCGGTGCCTTACCGCACGGTCGCCGGCTTCGAGCTGGAAGTCACGGAGTTCGTGCCGCCCGCCTGAACAAGGCGGGCAACGATACCGATGGCGGCTACGCGCGGCCGA
Organism: Cupriavidus pinatubonensis; assembly: GCF_019602855.1. Lineage (GTDB taxonomy): Bacteria > Pseudomonadota > Gammaproteobacteria > Burkholderiales > Burkholderiaceae > Cupriavidus > Cupriavidus pinatubonensis. Next base: position 1,692,668 of record NZ_CP080767.1, on the reverse strand, counting down.
AGCAGTCTGTGAAGCTGCGCGTGAAGCGGTCCACGTCGGCGTCCGGCAGGTGGTTGATGCCACCTGCCAGGCGCCGGCCGCCGCCGGTATCGAAGCCGCGGCAGAAGTCGGCTGCGCCGGTGGCGCTGTGCGCGGGCACCCGCACGCTGACGGCAAAGCCGCCGTCCGTCTTGGGCGACAACAGACCGATGGCGTCGCCGGGGCGCCCGCTTACCAGTTCATTGGCCAGCACGCCAATCGCGCGCCGCGCCCACGCGGCGTCGGGCAGGACCAGCAGCGCCGCACCAGGGACCTCATGCGACGGCGCCAGGCAGCGCGCTTGCGCCATGTCGTCCGCATAGCCGGCACACAACACCCGGTAAGCCGCGCATTGGGCCGCGAAGTCCAGTGGATCCGCAAACGGCAGCATGTGCGCGGCCAGCTCGGCGGGGTCGAAATGCAGATCGGCCACGCACTCGCCGTAGGCGTTGTAGTTGAGGCAGGTGCCCAGTCGCTCCAGCACGGCGATATCGCACGCGTCGAGCCCGGCTTGCGCAGCCATCAGCCGGGCCACGCCTGACAGGTTATCGCCGAAGGCAGCCGTGACCGCCCAGCGCCGGTGGCGACCGCCAAGATGGCGGTCCACCAGAATGCTTGTGCACACGTCCGCGCCTTCGTCGATATGCGCGCAGAGCCCGCGATGGGCGGGTAATTCGCCCGCGTGATGGTGGTCGAAGTAATCCACCCGCGCCCCGGCCGCGAGAAGCCGCAGCAGGCCGCCGCGGTTCTGCTCGAGCGAAATATCGAGCGCGGCGACCGTATCGCCCGGCCCGGCGTCGATACGGTCGAGCAGGTGGATATCGCGCTTGACGCCGGTGACCAGTGTCGCGTCGCCGGGACAGGCCAGGCGCAGTTGCTGCAGGGCACACAGGCCGTCGGCGTCGCCGTTGAAGGCAAAGTAGCGTGTCATGGCAGGTTTCCGGTGACCACGGTCAGGGCATGAAATCGCCGCCGTTGGCGTCGAGCGAGGCGCCGGTGATCGCGCGGGCGTAGTCCGACACCAGGAACAGCGCGGCGCGCGCGCAGTCGTCGTCGGTCGGCATACGGCCCAGCGCGATCTGCGCGGTGACGGGGGCAATCACCGCATCTTCGCTCATGCCCTGCTCCGCTGCAACGTGGCGCACATAGCCCTGCACCGGCGCGCCCCACATCCAGCCCATGAAGATGCTGTTGGCGCGGATGCCATACGGGCCCAGTTCGCGCGCCAGATACTTGACCGCGACGGCCAGCGCGCCCTTGGACGCCGCGTAGCCGCCTTCACCGGGCATCGGCTTGCGCGTGGCCTGCGTATTGATCATCACGATCGCGCCGCCGCCCTGCGGCTTCATCAGCGCGGCCACTTCCTGGGTCAGCGTCATGGTGCCGAACACGTTGGTGTCGAACACCTCGCGCCAGACGTCGAGGTCGGCGGATTCCATCGGCTCGGGGAAATTGCCGTGCTGGAACGCGCTGTTGACCAGCGCGTCGATCCGTCCGTAGCGGCGCAGGGTCTCGCCGGCCAGTTGCCGGCACTGGGCGCGGTCGGTGATGTCGGTCACCACCTTGAGCACCTCGCAGTCGGCGCCCAGTTCGTCGATCCGGGCCTGGGCCTCATCCAGCTTCGCCGCGGTGCGTGCGGCAATGGCCACGGCGCGCGCGCCTTCGCGCGCGGCCTCCACGGCCAGCTTTGCGCCAAGTCCGGGACCGATCCCGGACACGATGACGATCTTGTCTTTCAGCAGCATGATGTTGTCTCCTCGGTGCGCAGTGCGCTGTCTGTTAACGGGTGTTCAATACGTGGCGGGCGCGGTAGCCGGCGAAATCCCGCTCGAGCTGCGCCTGGCTGAGGCCGAACTGGTCTAGTGAATACGCATGCGCCGCGCGCTGATTGCGCGGGTTGCCCTCCATCCACGCCCACATGGCGGCACGCGCTGCTTCGGTCAGCGGCATGCCGGCGAATCGATAGACCGCCCGCACCACGCCGAACGGATCTTGCACGGTGTCTTCGAAGCGGACGTCGAGGAAACGCTCGGCCGGAAGGCTTTCGCGCACGGCCATCGCGTGCGCCATCGCCCGCTGCATCTGGGCGCTCCATTGACGGCCCACGGTGACCGGATCGGGCGCGTCGGCATACAGCTTCCACAAGGTATGGGCCATGCTGGCCATGGAAGGAATGGTCTGCGCGGGGTCGCGGTGGGTCAGCACGACTTGTGCTCCCGGGAAAACCCGGAACAGTACCTCCAGCGTATGCAGGTGTTGCGGTGTCTTCAGTACCCAGCGCTGCGCCGCCGGTTCTCCGCGCTGGCGCTTCTGCCACTGCAGGAACTTCAGCATGGTCTTCAGGTAGGTGTAGACCGGCGTCTGGTCCTGCTGCGAGAGCCACGCGGTATAGGCCGGTACGTTCGCGTATGAGTCCATGGCGCACATGAACGAGTGCTCCATCAGCATGAACTCCTCGTCGGCCTGCATGGCGTCGAGCGGGTGGATGGAGAGGATGTCCGGGATGAAGTGGATCATCTGCGCGACCTCGTCCCGCGCCAGCCCGATGCGCCGGCTGGCGTCGCGCACGTCTTCTTCCGGCAACGGCGCTGGGTAGCGGGTTTCCCACCAGGCTGCCGAATGGAAGCGCGGGTCGCTGGCCAGCATGCGCTGCAGCAGCGTGGTGCCCGTGCGCGGCAGGCCGACAATCACCAGCGGGTCGTCGATGCGCTCCTCCAGGATTTCGGGATGGCGCCGGCAGTAGTCCTGGATCACGAGCCGGTTCACCAACTGGGCCAGCAGCTTGCCGTGCAGCATCTGCGCGCCCTGCACTGACAGGTTGGCCTCGCGCCTCAGCGAATCGAACAGTACGCCAAGCGCCTCGCGGTGATTGCCCGGACCGAAGTCCGTCAGTCCGCCCGCCTGCCCGCTGGCCAGCGTCAGCAGGCGCTCCACGTCGAACACGGCCTGGTTGACCACTGCGGTATTCATGCTGCCCCCTTGAGCGATTCGACTTTGACCACGCGCGTGCGCGGATGCACGGGTTGCGCCGCGCCGACCCAGCGCCAGCACATGGTGCCGTTCTGGTGTCCGGCGGTTTCGAGCCAGTTGGGCAGGCCCGGATCGCGCGCGCTGAGGATGACGGTGACACCGCCGTGGGCGCCGAGCCGCGCACGGTGCTTGTTCAGGCAGATGTCGTGGTAGCGGTAGTCGAGCGATTCCATCCAGTAGTTGTTGATCTGGAAGTTCCAGAACTCGCATTCGGGCACGCGGTCCACCTCGACCACCAGCGCCTCGTCGTCCGCGAGCGCCCAGCACGAGTGGTAGTAGAAGATGTTGGGATCGCCACCGGCCGCCTGGCACACGGCCTGGTCCGCCGGCGGCAGCGCGTTGACGTGGCCGCCATAGCCCTGTGCCCAGTCGGCGAAGATGCGCGCCGTGCTCTCGACAAAACCCGCGGCGCGCATCAGCCCGCCGTGCAGGCGCTCGGCGCCGAGCACCGGCGGAAGGGCCTTGGCGCCGCCATCGATGCGCTCGATGCTCAGTTCTGCCGGCGTCTCCGCCTTGCGGTCAAGGAAGGTCTGCCGTACCACCAGTGCATTGGTGGCGGGCTCCATCCGCACCCAGTTGCCGTCATGCGGCCGCGCGCTGAGGATGAGCTCGAAGCTGCCATCCGGCGCCACGGCGAGCTGGCTACTGTCGATGAAGCCGGTCTGGATCATGCGGCCATTGGTCTCGTAGCCGCCCTTCTGCGTACCGAAGCTCAGGTAGGCCACAGTGCCGCGCCGGCCCCGGATCCGGTATTCGGCGTTACCGTCCAGGCGCGCATAGCGATAGAGGTTGTCCGGATTGTCGGCGCCGATCTTGGCGGTTTCGTGCGACGGCGAGAAGAAGCCGGGAAACGCCGGATCGGCGAATTCCACGTGCATTTCGAGCGCGATGCGCAGCAAGCGGCTCAGGTAACGGAAGCCCTCGGCACGCGTGAGGGCGTCCGATGGTGCCTCTGGGCGCAGGATCTGCTGCCCGCTGCGCTTTAGCACCTCGCAAAACTCGGCCCAGGTCTGGCCGCTCAGCAATTGTTCTTCGGCGGAAGTCGCCATCTGCCTGCTCCCCGTGGTTCGTCAGTGCACACGGGACGGCAATGCCGCTGTCCCGCACCGAAGCAACGATACCTAGCCGCGGGTGGCCCGATCCTCGTCCGGGCGGACTAGAAAATGCGCGATGGGTCCTCGCATTTCTTAGTCCGCCCGGACGAAGTTGCGCAAGGCCTCGGCTCGTTACCTTTTCCCCATGCCAGGCACCGCGAAATCCGTGGACGGCGCCGGCAACACGAAGAGGAGATCTCGATGTTGACCCACCTGGAGCAACTGGAGGCGGAGAGCATCCACATCATGCGGGAAGTGGTGGCGGAATGCGAAAACCCCGTCATGCTCTATTCCATCGGCAAGGACAGCTCCGTCATGCTGCACCTGGCGATGAAGGCCTTCCACCCGGCCCGGCCGCCCTTTCCGCTACTGCACGTCGACACGACGTGGAAGTTCCGCGAAATGATCGAGTTCCGCGACCAGACTGTCGAACGGCTCGGGCTCGACCTGCGCGTGCATATCAATCCGGAAGGCATCGCGCGGAACATCAGCCCGCACGAACACGGCTCGGCCGTGCACACCGACACCTGGAAGACGCAGGGGCTCAAGCAGGCGCTCGACCACTATGGCTTTGATGCCGCGTTCGGCGGTGCGCGTCGCGACGAAGAGAAATCGCGCGCCAAGGAGCGTGTGTTCTCGGTGCGCACTGCGCAGCACCGCTGGGACCCGAAGATGCAACGCCCCGAACTCTGGCGCCAGTACAACGCCCGCAAGCGCAAGGGCGAAAGCCTGCGCGTGTTCCCGCTGTCGAACTGGACCGAGCTCGACATCTGGCAATACATCTACCTGAACAAGATACCGATCGTGCCCCTGTACTACGCCAAGGAGCGTCCCGTGGTCGAGCGCGACGGCACGATGATCATGGTCGATGACGAACGCCTGCCGCTGCGCCCGGGCGAGACGCCGGCCCTGCGCAAAGTGCGTTTCCGCACGCTGGGCTGCTATCCGCTCACCGGCGCGATCGACAGCGAAGCCGACACGCTCGGCGGGATCATCCAGGAAATGCTGCTGGCCACCACGTCGGAGCGCCAGGGGCGGCTGATCGACAGCGATTCGGCCGGGTCGATGGAGAAGAAAAAGCAAGAGGGGTACTTCTGATGGAAGCGCTGATGGCAATGCAGACGGAAACCGTGCCGGTCACGGCCAATGACGACATCGGGCAATACCTGCGTGCGCAGCAACACAAGGGCCTGCTGCGCTTTATCACGTGCGGCAGCGTCGACGACGGCAAGAGCACGCTGATCGGCCGGCTGCTGTATGAATCGAAGATGCTGTTCGAAGACCAGCTCGCCCAACTCGAAGCCGATTCGAAGAAGATGGGCACGCAGGGCGAGAATCTCGACTTCGCGCTGCTGGTCGACGGCCTCGCCGCGGAGCGCGAACAGGGCATCACCATCGACGTGGCGTACCGCTTCTTCGCCACGGACAAGCGCAAGTTCATCGTCGCCGACACACCCGGGCACGAGCAGTACACGCGCAACATGGTGACGGGCGCATCCACCGCCGATCTCGCGATCCTGCTGGTCGACGCGCGCCGCGGCGTGCAGACGCAGACGCGCCGCCACAGCTACCTGGTGTCGACACTCGGCATCCGCCGCGTGGTGGTGGCCATCAACAAGCTCGACATGGTCGACTACTCGCGCGAGGTCTACGACCGCATCGAAGCCGAGTACCGTGACTTTGCGCGGCAGATCGGACTCAATGACATCGTCTGCATCCCGATGTCCGCGCTGCATGGAGACAACATCACGCAACCAAGTGCCAATACACCGTGGTACCACGGGCCCACGCTGATGGCGCACCTCGAAAGCGTGCCGGTCGACCGCGCGCCGGCGCAGGACGAATCGTTCCGCCTGCCGGTGCAGTGGGTCAACCGCCCCAACCTCGACTTCCGCGGCTTCGCCGGCACCGTCAGTGCGGGCGAGATCCGCTGCGGCGATCGCGTACGTGCGCTGCCGTCCGGCCGGGAAAGCCGCGTGGCCAGCATCGTCGGCGCCGATGGCGAGTGCGGGCAAGCCATGCGCGGCCAGGCGGTGACGCTGACGCTGGCCGACGAGATCGACGTGAGCCGCGGGGATGTGCTGGCATGCGCGGAAGACCCGGCCGAGGTGGCAGACCAGTTCGAAGCCACACTGGTGTGGATGAACGAGGATGCCATGCTGCCCGGCCGCCCCTACCTGCTCAAGCTGGGCACGCGTACCGTCGGCGTTACCGTGGCCCAGCCCAAGTACAAGGTCAACGTCAACACGCTCGAGCACCTGGCCGCGCGCACGCTGGAGCTGAACGAAATCGGCGTGTGCAACCTGCACCTGGACCAGCCGGTCGCGTTCGCCCCTTACACGCGCAACCGCGACCTGGGCGGCTTTATCATGATCGACCGCCTTACCAACAACACCGTCGGCGCGGGCATGCTGCACTTTGCACTGCGGCGGGCGCAGAACGTGCACTGGCAGGCCATCGACGTCGACCGCCGCGCGCATGCCGCGCTCAAGCACCAGGCGCCGCGCATTGTCTGGTTCACCGGGCTCTCCGGCGCGGGAAAATCGACCATTGCCAACCTCGTGGAAAAGCGCCTGCACGCGCTGGGCCATCACACCTACCTGCTCGACGGCGACAATGTGCGCCACGGCCTGAACAAGGACCTGGGCTTCTCTGAAGCCGACCGCGTGGAGAACATCCGGCGCGTGGCCGAGGTGGCGCGGCTGATGCTCGATGCGGGTCTGGTGGTGCTGGTTTCTTTCATCTCGCCGTTCCGCTCGGAGCGCGAGATGGCGCGCGCGCTTGCTGGCGACGGCGAGTTTGCAGAGGTCTTCATCGACACGCCGCTCGACGTGGCCGAGCTGCGCGACCCCAAGGGCCTCTACCGCAAGGCGCGGCGTGGCGAGCTGAAGAACTTCACCGGCATCGACTCGCCTTACGAGCCGCCCGAGCGCCCCGAAATCCGTATCGACACCACGGCCGATACGGCCGAACAGGCGGCGGAGCGCATCGTCGCCTGGTTGCAGGAAACGGGTCTGCAGGAATCCGGCGCGTCTAGTACAAACGGACGATGAGCGGTTAGCGCCGATCCGTAGGATGAAAGAAGGCGGGCCCTGACCCGCCTTCTTTCGCTCCAGCGCTCCGAGGATCCGCGACCATGCTGCCTGCCCCCGACGCCGCCGCCCTGCCGGCCAGCGAGCTGAGCGCCCTGCTCGGCCAGCTCTACCAGGGCCCCACCGAAACGGTACCGTGGGCCGGCTTTCTGGAAAGCGTGCGCGAGCGGCTCGACGCGTCCTTCGTCACGCTGGTGCTGCGCCATCCCGCCACCGACCGGCCCGGGCTGATCGTCAACGCATCGCCATTCGGACCGCACCTGCCGGGCGAGCCTTCCTACAGCGAACAGTATTACGCGCTATGTCCATTCCTGAACCTGCACCCCGACCAGATCTTCAGCGCCGATGAGCTGTTCGGCGAAGCGGGATGGATCGCGCATCCCTTCTATCTGCAATATCTGCAGCCGCTGGACCTGCGCTACATCCTGGCGGCCAACCTGCGTACACCGGACGGCGTCGAATGTGCGCTGTTCATTAGCCGCGGCCATCATGGGGAAGACTTCGGCCCTGCCGGCAAGACGCTGCTGGCGCAGTTGCTGCCCCACCTGAAACGCGCCGTGGACCTGCACGCGGCGCTGGACGTACTCGAATCCGAACGCGCGCTGTACGCCGATGCGGTCGACCGCCTGCTGGTCGGCACCGTGATCCTGGACGAAGACGGCAAGGTCATGAAGGCCAATGACTTTGCGGGGCGGTTGCTGCAGGCACGCGACGGCCTTTGTCTTTGCAACGGTGCGCTACAGGCAAACAATCCGGTGGAGAACCGCACGTTCCGCAAAATCGTGGACGCGGCGATCGAAGCCCATGGACTGGCGGCATCGCGCAGTGAAGTCACTACGCTGACGCGACCCGCGGTGGCGACGCCGCTGAGCGTGCTGGTGCGGCCCATTCCGCTCAGCTACCGTGCCGAAGACAAGGCGCGGCGGCCTGCCGTGGCGGTCTTCATCCGCGATCCGGCGGGATCCCCGCGTAATGCGCATGCAAGCTTGCGCAAGCTGTTCCGGCTGACGCCTACGGAGATCGAACTCGCGCTGCTGATGATGGACGGGCTGACGCTAGACGAAGCCGCCGGCCGGCTGGGGATCAAGAAGAATACGGCCCGGGCGCATCTGCGCGGAATTTTTGCCAAGACGGGGGCGACGAGGCAGGCGGTCCTGGTGAAGACGTTGCTGTCGAGTGTGGTGGCGATGGGGTGAGACGAACGTCTATGCCACGGCATAGCGCCGATAAGTAATTCTTTCTTCTGCATGGAAGAAAGTCGAAACGCCAGCGCCGCGCGGATCTACATCGTTTCGGTACGGACAGAAGCATGGTGTTGCAAGAGCAACGCATTCACCGCTGGCACCTCGGACTCGCTGACATCCGAAATGACGACTTCCAGCGGGAACGTTTCGCCGGGATGCTCGCCAACACCGACAATCTCGACGATCAGGCTTCGCAGATTGTCGCTGGCCCTCTTCTTTTCCCCGGTTGGCGACTGGTGCAATGCAAAGCGGACGCCCGGGAACTCCGCAACGAGTTCCTCGCATGCGCGCGCGGCGTCCGTCCGTTCGGTGAAAGATGCAATGAGCGTTGCCATTCTCGTTCTCCCCGCTGATACGCAGGCGGAGACGCGCAACCATCGTGCCAACATCCGCCGTGAGCGGCTTAGCGAGAATTTCCGGCAATCCCTCCGGCTTGCTTAGTTTCTATATTTCGAATATAGTCGAAACATGGAAACTGATAATGCGCTTGAAGCACTTGCGGCGCTTGCCCACGCTATTCGCCTGGCTGTTTTCCGCCTGCTCGTGCAAGCCGGCCCTGAAGGCTTGCCTGCAGGGCGCATCGCTGAACTGATGGAAATGCCAGCGTCGTCGCTGTCATTCCACCTCAAGGAACTGCACCGGGCCAGGCTGCTGGTAAGCCGCCAGGAGGGCCGGTCGATCATCTACATGGCAAGGTTCGAGACCATGAACGCCCTGCTGGGCTACCTCACCGAGAACTGCTGCGGTGGCACGCCTTGTTCGCCGGTGTCTGGCTACTGCTGAACTTTTACGTACATAGCAACTTGTGGAGTCGGGGCAATGAGCACCGTGCAAAGTACCGCCTTGGCAGCGCAACCTGGCGCCATTGGCTTTTTTGAACGCTATCTGACCATCTGGGTGGCGCTGTGCATCGTCGCCGGCATCCTGTTCGGCCAATGGCTGCCGGCGGTCTTTCACGCCATTGGTGCCATGGAAGTGGCTCGCGTGAACCTGCCGGTCGGCGTACTGATCTGGATCATGATCATTCCGATGCTGATCAAGATCGATTTCGGCGCGATGGGCCAGGTAGCGGGACACTGGCGCGGCATCGGCGTGACGCTTTTCGTGAACTGGCTCGTCAAGCCGTTCTCGATGGCGTTGCTGGGCTGGATCTTCATTCGGCATTTGTTTGCTGGCTGGCTGCCGGCAGACCATCTCGACAGCTATATCGCGGGCCTGATCCTGCTGGCCGCGGCGCCCTGCACGGCAATGGTGTTCGTCTGGTCCCAGCTCTGCAAGGGCGATCCGTACTTCACGCTGTCGCAGGTGGCACTCAACGATGCGATCATGGTGGTGGCCTTTGCGCCCGTAGTCGCCCTGCTGCTCGGCTTGTCGTCGATTACCGTGCCGTGGGACACGCTCATCACTTCGGTAGCGCTCTACATTGTCGTGCCCGTGCTGATCGCACAGGTTATCCGCAAGGTGCTGCTGGCGCGCGGCGCGGCGACATACCAGCGCGTAGTCGGTGCGCTCGCGCCCTACTCGATCACCGCACTGCTCGCAACACTTGTGCTGCTGTTCGGCTTTCAAGGGAGTGCCATCGTGGAGCAGCCCCTCGTCATCCTGTTGCTGGCCGTGCCCATCCTGATCCAGGTACTGCTGAATTCGGGCCTCGCCTACCTGCTCAATCGCAAGCTCGGTGTGGCCCACTGCGTGGCCGGCCCGTCCGCGCTCATCGGAGCGAGCAACTTCTTCGAACTGGCCGTGGCCACCGCCATCAGCCTGTTCGGCTTCCAGTCCGGCGCGGCGCTCGCCACCGTCGTCGGCGTGCTGATCGAGGTGCCCGTGATGCTGTTCGTGGTGGGCGTGGTCAACCGCTCGCAGCGCTGGTACGAATCGCCCTGAGGAATCACCATGTCCGTCACCATCTATCACAACCCTGCGTGCGGAACGTCGCGCAATACGCTGGCCATGATCCGCAATGCGGGCATCGAGCCGACCGTCATCGAATACCTGGACACGCCTCCCGACAGGCAGACGCTGCTGGCGCTGATCCGCGATGCCGGACTTTCCGTGCGCGAAGCCATTCGCGAAAAGGGGACGCCCTATGCAGAGCTTGGCCTCGCCGATCCCGCACTGACCGATAACCAGTTGCTCGATGCCATGCTGGCCCGCCCGGTCCTGATCAACCGACCCTTTGTCGTCACGGAGCTCGGCGTACGGCTGTGCAGGCCGTCGGAAGTCGTGCTGGATATCCTGCCCGCGCCGCAGCAAGGTGCCTTCTCCAAAGAGGACGGCGAGGCCGTGATTGACGCGCAGGGCCGGAGGATCCGGTGAGCGATCTGCGGGTCAGCGTCCCGCAGGCATTCGGCATCGACCAGATCGTCCCGGCATTACCAGCTTCCTTGCGGCCAATCCGAAGCTGACGGTCGCAGTCCGCCGCGATCGATACGGAGTCGTTGATGAATCCCGATCTCCAGTGACCAAGTCTTGCCGGCCAGGTGGTGATGACTGTATATTTATACAGTTGTATATTTATACAGTTGTCGTCGCATCCGGAAATGCTGGCTCCTGAAGTCAAGCCCGTGCGGCGGCGACCCTTTCCCCTCCCCCACTTCGAAAGGCAATCATGTTCGTGGACCGCACTGAAATCATCAACGCCGCCAAGGCATTGCGCGCCAGCCAGGAAGAATCCAGGTACGGCAAGCTCGTCGCGCTCGCGAACAAGCAACTGAAGGCAATGCAAACGGCAATCCAGAGGGGCAAGGAAGAATTCGAGACCAGCCTGGTACTCGACATCAACGAAGACAATCCGCAAGCCGCGCTTGAACCGCGCGCGCAACGGCTAGCCGACGATCTCAGAGCGCAGGGCTACACCGCAACGGTGACCACGTTTGCCGAGGTCAGCACCGACCGCAAGAACTGGACGCCGAATATCACGGTCGTCATCGGTCTGGGCGACATGGTTTCCGAACACCACAACGCGATTGCGGAAAGCACGGTGGCCGACGAGACGGAAGTCGCGCTGACTGGCGAAACGGCCAGTGAAATGGCCTGACATCACGCGGGCAATCCGAGATAAGGACCGGCAACCGCGCACGGCGGATCTCGCTGGGAGGATCACGGCGCGCGCTAATGCGTATGGCGATGATGCACGTCCGGATAGTGGGGGTGCTTGTGGACCATCACCTCATGCTTATGCCAATGCCTATGCGGTTCCTTCCCATCCCACGGGAAGTCGTGCTCATGCTGATGGTGCTCGTCGTGCCGATGTGAGTGGCTGTGCGCCAGCGGCTCATGGGTATGCTCGTGCTCGTGACGTTCGCGAAGATGCAACCACACTCCCAGGGCCATGAGAGCCGCCGCAAACCAGAACGCCAGGCTGGGCACTTCGGGCCAGATCACGAACGAGATCAGCACCCCAAACAACGGGGCAATGGAAAAATACGCGCCGGTTCTCGCAGTGCCCAGCACCCGCAATCCCACAACGAACAGGGCGAGACTCACGCCGTATCCAGCGAAGCCGACAAGCAGAGCCTCAGCCGTGGTGCCCATTGAAGGAAGCACGGCCCCCTGCATCAGAGCGAGCCCCGTGTTGCAGAGCCCGGCAACCAGCCCCTTCAGGCAAGCGATAAGGAGCGCATCGTTGCTGGACACTTTTCGGGTCAGGTTATTGTCAATGGCCCAGCACAGGCAAGCACCTACGATAAACAGTGCGCCAGATGACGTTTGCAGGCTTCCCGGCTGCCAGGACAGCAGCAAGCCCCCGGCCACGATGGCGAGCATTCCCAGCACGATCTGGCGATCGGCGTTCTCCTTGAAAACCAGCCAGGCGATGACTGCCGTCAGTACGCCCTCAACGTTCAGGAGCAGCGAAGCCGACGCGGCATTGGTGGAAACAAGCCCTGTCATCAGCAAGGCTGGTCCTGCCACGCCACCCGCAAGGATGGCGCCGATCAGCCACGGCACCTCCGCTCCGGGGATACCGCTCCGGTCGCTTTCCGGTCCCGGCGGCGTCCAGATTCTGCGAATCGCCAGCACCAATGTCAGCCCTACGCCACTGCCCAGATAAAGCAGGCCCGCTAGCAGGAGCGGTGTCACAGAACCTGTAAGCGCCTTAGCCAGCGGAGTGCTCGCGCCAAATAGCAAGGCAGCAAACAGTGCCGGGGACGCGGTACGAATAGACATGGTGAGCGAAGCGGAGGGGGATGCAGGTCAAGGGGGCGATTTGATCATAAAGCACGTGACCACGCGCTCTTCCCAATCGGACGTGCGAAAACGGGGGTTGTAGAGGTCTCTACAACGTTGAAGCAGCGACTACGGCCGGCTAAGCTGGGCGCATGACTACTCTTCAATCCATCTCTCAACCCGCCTGGCTACTGCTTGTCGTGAGTCTGCCAACGTCGGCCGCCACGCCGCGTATGCGGCTGTGGCGAGGCGTCAAGGCATTGGGCGGCGCGGCATTGCGCGATGGCGCCTATCTTCTGCCAAACGAGGCGGGATTGCGAGCCCAGCTTCAGGCGCTGGCCGACGACGCGGCCAGCGGGGACGGCAAAGTGTGGATTCTGTCGGTGCAGGCCGCGGATGCACAGGAAGATGCCGAGTATCGCGCGCTGTTCGACCGAAGCTCCGAATACACGGCCTGGATGGCGGAACTCTCGGGCGCCCGTGCAACGTTGGGTACCGCGGGCGAAGCGGAGCTACTGCGCATCGCTCGCCGCCAGGGCCGGGGATTCGACGCGATCCGCAAAATCGACTTCTTCCCCAACGAGGCGTCCGCCCGTGCGGAGGCGCATTGGCGAGATTTCAATGCGGCCATCGACATCATGCTGTCACCGGGTGAACCGCACGGCGTGGCGGGCAACATTCCGCGACGGGACCCTTCCCAGTATCAGGGACGACGCTGGGCCACCCGGCGGCACCTCTGGGTCGACCGGGTCGCCTGTGCCTGGCTGATCCGACGCTTCATCGATCCCCATGCCACTTTCCTCTGGCTCGACGACGTTCGCCAATGTCCTGACGACGTGCTGGGGTTCGACTTTGATGGCGCCACGTTCACGCATATCGGCGATCGCGTTTCCTTTGAGGTACTGCTCGCCAGCTTCGGACTCGATGAGGACAAGGGGCTGGCGCGTCTTGGTCAGATGATTCATGTGCTGGACATTGGCGGCACGCCGGTTGCGGAAGCCAGCGGCTTCGAAGCCGTACTGGCTGGCGCGCGTGAGCGCTTTCCCGATGACGATGCATTGCTCGACGAAGTCGGCCATGTCCTCGACTCCCTCCATACGCATTACTCGAGCCCGCGCAAGCGCTAGCTCGTTGCCAAACCAGCAAAGTCTAGTTTCCACTCCATACGACACAAGATGAACTCGCCCCAACCAACGGAGACCTCTCTAGCCCAATCCCCGCACGAACGCCCCAGCTACACATTGCGCCAACTGGTGATGTACTTCCTGCGGCTTGGCACCTTTGGCTTTGGCGGTCCGGTAGCGCTCGCGGCCTATATGCACCGAGACCTGGTGGACTCGCGGCAGTGGATCACCGATGCAGATTACAAGGAAGGCCTCGCGCTGGCGCAATTGGCACCGGGCCCGCTGGCCGCCCAGTTGGCGATCTACCTTGGCTATGTCCACTACCGGATTTTGGGCGCCACGCTCGTTGGAATCGCTTTCGTGCTGCCCTCATTCCTGATGGTGTTGGCGCTTGGTTGGGCCTACGTGCGCTTCGGCGGCCTGACCTGGATGCAGTCGGTGTTCTACGGGGTGGGCGCGGCAGTGATCGGCATCATCGCGATCAGCGCTCACAAGCTGACCAAGAAGAGCGTGGGCAAGGACAAGCTGCTGTGGTTCATCTATCTGGTTCTCGTCGCAGTCACAGTCATTACCGAATCGGAGGTGGCCTGGCTGTTCCTCGCGGCCGGCGTTTTGGCCTGGTTCTGGCGTGCTCCGCCCAAGTGGCTGCGTCAAGGCAAGCTCAATGCGCTGGCGGCAACACCGCTGCCGGCAGCCAGCGGCATGGTCAGTACGTTGGACTGGCCGCTCCTGTCGCAGATCGGCGTGTTCTTTGCCAAGGCCGGTGCGTTTGTCTTCGGCTCCGGTCTTGCGATTGTGCCGTTCCTGTACGGCGGCGTCGTCACCGAACATCACTGGCTGAACGACAAGCAGTTTGTTGACGCCGTGGCTGTGGCCATGATCACCCCCGGCCCGGTCGTCATCACGGTCGGCTTCATCGGCTATCTGGTGGCCGGCCTGCCCGGGGCTTGCGTGGCGGCGGCCGCGACATTCCTGCCCTGTTACCTCTTCACGATCCTGCCGGCGCCGTACTTCAAGAAGTACGGGAAGCTGCCCGCCATCCTGGCATTCGTGGACGGCGTCACCGCAGCCGCCATCGGCGCCATTACCGGAGCGGTGATCGTACTGGCCAAGCGCTCAATTGTGGATATCCCGACTGCGTTGCTGGCGCTCGTCACCGTGGCGCTGCTGCTGAAGTTCAAGAAATTGCCCGAGCCTGTGATCGTTGCGGGAGCGGCCCTGATCGGCCTGGTGGCCTATCCGCTGCTGCATCACTAAGATGCAAAAGGAGACTCCATGACCTACCAGATGAAACCGCTCCTGTGCGAGCCGACGGGCCTGTCGGAAAACCTGATCGCCAGCCACTACGAGAACAACTACGGTGGCGCCGTAAAGCGCCTGAACGCCATCACGACGGACCTTGCGGCAATGGATGGATGTGGCGACAGCCCCAGTGTTTGTGCTCAACGGGCTCAAACGCGAAGAACTGATCGCTTCGAACTCCATGATTCTGCATGGGGTGTATTTCCACAGCCTTGGTGGCGGTGGCCGGCTGGCAGCGAAGGTGTGGTCGGAGCGAACGCGCACACTCTGGCGGTCGATCCTGCTTCGCATGAAATCTACCTGCCGTTGAAGAATGTAGATCATCGCTTTGTGATATGGGTCATGACACCTTGATGCCATTGGCCAAAGCTGCGCGGGCGAGTAGCCGTGAGCAGTGCAACCTAGTCGACTGCAGAAGTTAAAGGCACCGCCGAGTTGTCGCCTGGGGGTGCGCCCGTCGTGGGCAGCGACTTCACTCACCTCAGTCGTCTGCATTCCTGAACTCGAATCGCAGAGACGAGTCGTTCTAAAACACGCCGCCTCCCCACAAATCAACAATAAATAAAAAAAAGACCGACCATCGGAGATGATCGGCCCCAAGCTCACAGCTCATGGAGACTCAGTTCCCCGCCCCTCGCGCGGCATCCGGCGAAAAATAGGCTTCCACGTATTTCGGCTCGCTGTTCAGCCGCGGCGGTTGCCCTTCGTTGGTCAACCGGTCCGCCAGGTAAGCGCCCGAGATCAGGTCGTGGAAGAACACCGCGGTCGGGTAGAAGCGCTTTGCATCGTAGGCATAGACGTTGGCCTGGATGTTGGTGCGCCACAGCTGCCCACGGCTGTCGTAGTTGTCGGCCAGCACGCCGTACCACGAATCCTCGTCGATATAGATGATGCGCTTGGCGTACTGGTGACGGAAACCTTGCTTGAGGGTGGCCTCCAGCACCCATACGCGGTGCAGTTCGTAGCGCATGTTGGACGGGTCGGCATGGCCCTTCGTCAACAGGTCCTGGTACTTGATCGACGGCGAGCTCATGCGGTAGTTGTTGTACGGCACGTAGAGTTCGCGCTTGCCGACGATCTTCCAGTCGTAGCGCTCCGGCGAGCCGTTGAAGAAGTGGTCGTCATCCACGGTACGGAAGCCGCCGGGGCCGAACGGCTGGTCATAGCCATACTCCGGTGCCTGGCGCACGCGGCGCGTGCCGGGGTTGTAGGACCAGGCGCGGTTGCTGTCCGGCTCCGGGCTGTCATAAACGGTATAGCCAGTAATAATCGAACCGCGATCGCGTAGCGGCAACTCGGTGTACATCCGGTAGAACGCACGCGCGTTCATCGGCGCCTTGGCATCGAAATGCTGGCCGTCCTTGGGCGACCAGATTTCATACTTGACCTTGCCCCAGGCGACCTTGCCGTCAGCATAAACGACCGCCTGGTCGTAGACTGCACGCTCGCTCTCGATTGCCGACGCAAAGCGCAGGTTCCACAGCAGCTCCAGCCCGGTCTTCGGAATGGGGTACGGCAACGTGGGCGGGCTGTTCTTCACGCCATTGCCTTCGCCCAGCATCTCGATCTGGGGCGCATAGGTGCGGATCGCCTTGTACGTGCCGTCGTCATAGCGGAAATCGCGATGCGTGGCGTAGATCGGCATCTTGAAGGTTTCCGGATACTTCTTGAACAGGGCCTTCAGGCCATCGGTCAGCTGCTTGTCGTATTGCGCCATGTTCTGCGCGGTGATGACGTACAGCGGCTTCTCGTCGGCATACGGGTCCTGGTAGCGCTCCCCGGCCTTATAGGCGACGCCCGTGGGGGCACCCAGCCACTTGCCCGTCCATGCGGGAATGGTGCCATCCTTGTTGGCGGCGCGCTCCGCGCCCAGCGGCGTGAGGTTGCCATCCAGTTGCTTGAGGTCGTCCTGGGTAATCTTCGCCGTGGCCATCGTGACGGCCAGGGCGCCGGCCGCCAGCACGCCGGCGTGCAACAGAATCTTCAGTGGTCGGGCTTTCACGTCTGTCTCCTGGAAAGTTTTGTCGTGCCCGCTGCCATCGCGCGCAGCGTGGCATCAATTTGCCCTGCCGCTGGCGTAGCGGCTTCGTCCGCTCGGACTCGTCCGTTCGGAGTATGCGAACGCACGGGGCGCTGCCCTAGCATCGGGCGGCCGGCACGTGCCGGTACGAGTCAACCCGCGCCGGTGCGGTAAACGGGCCGGCGCCTACGGAGGAGCAGATGGCCAAGGCAGAGAATCTCGTCACGTCGATCCACGTCGACATCGACGCCCCCGCATCGCTGGTGTGGGAAGTACTGACCGACTTCAGGCGCTATGCGGAATGGAACAGCTTCTGCCCGGGCCTGGAGACCACCGGCCAGTTGGGCGACATGGTGCATATGCAGGTGCGCATCCCTGGCACCGACCAGACGATTCCCGTCAACGAGTACCTGGTGGCATGGGAGCCGGAACGGTTGCTGTCATGGGAGCAGCGCCCCACCGACGAGAACAAGGATGCCGCGCGGCGCGACCAGTACGTGCAGGCCATCGGCCCCGCACGCACCCGCTACTTCACCACGGACCTGTTCCTGGGGCTGAACGCCGACACCATCATGCGCGAGCACGGTGCCTGGGTGAAGCAAGGCTTCGACCAGGTGGCGCGCGATGTCAAGGCGCGGGCCGAGGCGCTTCACGCACAACGGCAATAGGGCAAGCGCGAAGCGCTCACCAAAGGCATGCGGACGCTCCTACCCGGAGCGTCACGCAAATCAGAAATCGAGTGGCCGCTGCACCGCGTCCACGCCGCCATCGATGAAGACGACGTTGCCGTGTATGTAGGAAGCCTGCGGGCTGCACAGGAATTCGATCAGCGAGGCCACCTCTTTCGGTTCCGCGCGCCGGCCCATCGGCGGCAGGAAATCGCGGATGGCATCGCCATAACGCGGATCGTCCAGGCCCGCCTGGAGCAGCGGCGTCTGCACGGCACCCGGTGCCACCACGTTGAGGCGCACGCCTGCCCTGCCCCATGCCGCAGCGCGTTGCCGCGCGGCCGCCGCCACGGCGTTCTTGGCGCTGGCATAGGCCACGTAACCTGACTGGTCCCGCGTCGCGTCGGCCGCCATCGCGGCACGCACCAGCGCATGCACGCCGGCCTCGTCGCCACGCAGATAGGCGTCGCGCAACGGGCTGCCTGCCCACGATTGCAGCGTGGCCGAGTTCGATGACACCACCACGGCGCACGGATCGGTGCCCTGCTGCAAGGCATCGAACAGCCCGTCAAGCAGCGCCACCACGCCAAAGTAGTTGACCGACGCCACCAGGGTGGCGGGATCGACGTGCGGGCCAACCCCGGCGCAGCAGATCAGCCTGTCGATCTTGCCGCCGGACTGCGACAATGCGCCGTCGATCGCCGCTGCGCGGCCCTCCGGCGTGGAAAGGTCGGCGTGGATCTGCGCATCGCGCAGGTCGATGCCGATGACCCGGCAGCCGGTGTCAAGCAGGCGCTGGCGAATGGCCGCGCCCATGCCGGACGCGGCACCGGTGATGACCGCAGTTGTCATGTGTTGGTTTCCGTGGATGAAGAAATGAAAGGAGCCGGCAGGACGGCATCACGGTGCCGGCCGCTGGCCCAGCACCGTCAGCGCTGCGACGCCGCGGCTGCGCACGCAGGCGTCGTCGCAGGCCTCACGGCCGGCGTCGGCCGACCTGAAGATGCCGGCACGGTGTTCGTCCGCCTCGTCGCGGTCGGAAAACATGCCCGATCCGCCCGTTGTCAGGCCCAGCGCCATACCGGCCGCCATGCCGGCGCCCAGCGCCGCCAACCACCGAGTCCGCTTCATCGCTGTCTCCCGTCCGCCTTTTTGCATGGCTTGTGAGTCGATCGTAGTCAGTGGCGTGGGTGTCCGATTCGTCCAAGCAGACTAGGGGGTATCCCGCACCGCCGCCCTCCCGGCAGTGGCGACGGATGCACATGGCAGAGATGCCAGCCGAAGATCGGCGCCTGCGTACAGCCGCGCCAACGGTGCGACGCAATGCGCCAGGCTCGATGGCACCAGCCATAGCGACTGCGCGCTCAGCAAGCCCCACAGGTGGGCCAGCAGCAGGTTTGCGCGCTGCGGATCGGGCAGCCATGACCGCAGCCGCTCGCATGCATATTCAGCGCGCTGCAGCACGTGCGCACGCAGCGGGCAGAGCTCACAGTCTTCCGTGCAGCGGTGCTGTACCACCGCAGACAGCAAGTTCGCATGCGGCGCCAGCGCATCGCCATCGAGCAGCGCTGCAAGCAAGCGCTCGAGCTGCCCCGGCGCGTCCGCATCACAACGCGCGAGCCGCAGCGAGATCTCGACCTCGGCATCGGTCAGCAAGGCGCGAAACAGTTCGGCCCGGGACCGGAAATGCCCGTAGATGGCGCCGCGCGTCATGCCAATGGTGCGTGCGACCTCTTCCAGCGTGACGCAGTGCGCGCCGCGCTCCCGGATTACCTGCCAGGCGCTGGCAAGGACCCGTTCGCGCGTCATGGCCGCATCCTCGCGGCGGCGGCGGCCCATGGCTGCGCGCGCCTTATACGAAGTGAAGATCGTCGGGCCCCCAGTAGGCCCGCATGCTGCGGATGCGACCATCGGCGCCGAAGGTCATGACGTCCGTCACGTCGATGCGGGCCGGGCGCCCTTCCATGCGCACATGAACCGAGAACGTGAGCGCGGCGGCATCGCCATGCGAACCGCGCGGTGGCGCCATCACTTCCAGCCGTGCGCCCAGCGAGGTGGTGTGCCGGTAGAACGCGCGGATCGCGTCGCGTCCGGCAATCACCTCCCCGCCGACCGGGTCCTCAACGGTCGCATCGTCGGCATACAGCGCGGCAACGCCTTGCGCGTCTGCGGCGTTGAAACGTTCCACGTATTGCAGCAGCGTGGCTTTCCTGGTGGCGTTGTCAACCATCATGGTTCTCCTGAGCGGTTCAGCGGGCCGTTGCCGTATCGGCCAGGAAGCCGAGGCACTCGCGGTTGAAGTAGTCCGCGTGCTCGACCATTACCCAATGGCCGCAGCGGTTGATCATCACGAAGCGCGCATCGGCGCAGCCGGCGAGGAACTTCATGGCGCCGCCCGCGGGATTGAACTGGTCTTCGGTGCCCCAGAAGCCCAGCACCGGGCACTGGATCTCGCCAAGCCGCTCGGTCAGGTTCGGCACACGCATGGTCGACAAGACCTCGCGCGGCTGTTCGCGGCACACGGCCATGCGTTCGTCGACCAGCGCGTCGGTCACAAGGCTGGCGTCGTGGACCAGCAGCTGCAGCAGTTGCCGCATGGTGTCCGGGTTCATGTGCCCGCCGGTGAACAGCGACACCATGCGCTGGATGCCGGCCATCTGGAAATAGGTCTCGCGCTCTTCGACACCGCCCGGCGCCATCATCACGAGCCGGCTGACATGCTCCGGATAATCGAGCGCGTACTGCAGCGCAATCGCGCCGCCGAGCGAATTGCCGACCAGCACGCAGCGCGGCAGTTCCAGCGCCAGCAGTTGTTCGCGCAGTGCGGCGACGAAGAAGTCCAGCGTGTATTCGACGTCATCCGGCTTGGACGACAGCCCGTAGCCCGGCAGGTCCACCACCACGGTGCGGAAACCCGCCGCGCCAAACGACGGCACGTTGTGGCGGAAGTTGCTGTGGCCGCTCGCGCCCGGGCCGCTGCCATGGATGAATACCACGGGCTCGCCACTGCCCGTATCCAGGCAGTGCAGCCGCAGGCCCGCGGCCGTGGTGATGAAGCGTCCCATCGGCAGCGATGGGTGCAGCGACGAAGGCGTGGCGGCTGGCGTGGCCGGCTGTGACGTAGCGGACATGATGGCGTCTCCCGTTGTAGTGGCGACGATAGTGCTGGGCGGGCGCGCGCCGGGCATCGTTCATTCGGACTACGATCGGCATGGCCGCTTCTCCTACGATGGGCGCTCCAATGAGAGGGAGAGCACCCATGACGGAATTCGACTACACCGGCCAGAGCGTTCTGGTAACGGGCGGCATGCGCGGCATCGGCCGCGCGATCAGTGAAGCCTTCCTGCGCGCCGGGGCGCAGGTCTGGGTATGCGGGCGCACCGCGCCTGCGAGCCGCGACGAGTTGCCGCGTGCCGATGGCCGCGCAGCGCATTTCATCGCGGCCGACATTCGCGATATGGAGCAGGTCGAGGCCATGCTCGCGCAGATTGCGCAGGACAGCCCGACGCTCGACGTGGTGGTCCACAACGCTGGCGGTTCGCCGTTCGCGATGGCCGCCGACGCCTCGCCGCGGCTACTTGAATCGGTGATCCGGCTGAACCTGGTGGCACCTCTGCAACTGGCGCAGCGTACCAACGCGCGCATGCAGCAGCAGGCAACGGGCGGCACGCAGCTTTTCATCGGCAGCATCAGCGCGCTGCGGCCATCGCCGGGCACCGCGGCCTATGGCGCCGCCAAAGCCGGCATTCTCAACGCGGTGCGCACTCTCGCGGTGGAATGGGCGCCCAAGGTGCGCGTGGTCGCAGTGAGCCCGGGGCTGACGCTGACCGAGACATCGCAGCAGCAGCATTACGGTGACCCGGAAGCGCTGCGTGAAGTGGCTGAAACCGTACCACTGGGCCGGCTCGCGAACCCTCAGGACATTGCCAGTGCGTGCCTGTTCTTCGCCTCGCCGCACGCCTCCTATGTGTCGGGCGCGAACCTCGTTATCGACGGTGGCGGCGAGCGGCCGGCGTTCCTGGGCGCGGCATCGGTGAACCATTCGTGAGCGCTGCGGCTTGGGGAATCCGCCTAGTCCGTTCTGCCGATTTGTGCACTGCCTCCTCTCACTACGCTTGCGCCTAGTCCACTTCGTCCGAGAAAGCGCACCCGGGCGGCTGTGCATCGAGGCCGCAGGCTAGGCGCAAACCGCAGCAATAGCGGGCTATTGCGAGCATTTGCAACGACGCATGCGGCCTCGAGGCGCAGTAGAACGGGGGTGCTCTTCGACTGACGCAGTGGACTAGCGAGCGCTAATCGAAGTGTCAGGCAATGAACCATCACCGATACCAAGGGGAGACAACCATGCACATTCCACGATCCTGCCCACTGCCGGCGAAACCAGCGCGCTTGCGCAAACTGCGGCCGATCGCCGCTGCCGCGGCGCTGACCACCTTGCTGGCCTCAGGCGCCCAGGCAGGCGAAACCATCGATCTCGGCCACGACACCACGCTTGACTACAGCGTCACGGCCAGCTACGGCGCTGCCGTGCGCACCGGTACGCAGAGCAACACGCTGCTGAGCCCCGCCAACATCAACGGCGACGACGGCAACCGCAACTTCAAGCGCGGCGACATGACCGCCAATCGCGTCTCGCTGCTGGGCGAAGCCCACGTCAAGCACGACGCATTCGGCGCGCTGGTGCGCGGCAGCGTGTTCTACGACTGGGCCTACAGCGGCACCAACTCGAACAACGCGCCAGGCACGGTCAACCACAGCGGCCCGTTCAACGAGTTCACGGGTTCCGCGCGTGACTACCACGAGTCCCGAGCGCAGTTGCTTGACGCCTATGTCTACGGTGCAGTGCCGATCGAAAGCACGCAACTCAGCTTCAAGCTCGGCAACCAGGTAGTGGCCTGGGGGGAGAGCCTGTTCTTCGCCAACATCGCCGGCGCGCAAGGGCCTGCGGATGCGACCAAGGCGTTCGTGCCGGGCGCGGAAGTGAAGGACATCCTGCTGCCCGTGCCGCAGGCATCGGTGCAGTGGCAGGTCACGCCGGCGTTCAGCCTGATGGGCTATTACCAGTTCACGTTCAAGCCCAACCAGCTCTTCGCGCCGGGCAGCTACTTCAGCACGTCGGACATCGTCGGTCCGGGCGCGGAGTTCATCATCGGGCCGGGCTTCCGCATTCCGCGCGGCCCCGACATCTCGCCGTCCGACTGGGGCCAGTGGGGTATCGGCGGTCGCTTCCGGGTGTTCGAAGACACCGAAATCGGCCTCTACCAGCTGCGCTACCACGACAAGAACCCGAGCGTCGTGACCTCGCTGTTCCCGACGCTGCAGTACCAGCAGAAGTACTTCGGCGGCATCAACCTCACCGGTGCGAGTTTCTCGACGCAGCTGGCCGGCGCTAACGTCGCGGGTGAAGTGAGCTACAAGGACGGCGTACCGATGCTGGTCGACGTGGCCGGCTCGCCCACCGCATCTCGTGGCAAGGCGCTGCAGGCACAGCTGTCCGCGATCTACGCGATCGGGCCGACCTTCCTGGCCAACTCGCAGACGCTGCTCGGTGAAATTGCCTACTTGCACGTGATAGGCGTGGATTCGGTGATGGGCTTTGACAAGCTGTCGAACACGCGCAATTCCGCAGCGTTCCAGGTCGGTTGGTCGCTCACCTACAACAACGTGTTCGATGGCTGGGACCTGACGGTGCCGCTCACGTATGCGCAGCAGTTCAGCGGCAACGCCGCCGTTGCCGGTGCGTTCGGCACGCTGATGGGATACGGCGACAAGCGTGCCAGCGTTGGCCTCACGTTCAAGTACCTGAACAACCTGGAGCTCAACCTGACCTATGCCGCGTTCATCGGTGGCGCAAGCATCGCCAACCGTCCGCTGGCTGACCGCGACTACGTGGCCTTCAACGCCAAGTATTCCTTCTGACCCGCGTGCGCCGCGGCGGCTTCACGCCGCGGCTGCATCGACCGAATTCCCCTTCCCCCATGACAGCCGATCTGATCACCTCGCTCAGCAACGAACTTCACCATGCGCTCGTCACGCGCTTGCCCGTGCCGCCCCTGAGCGGCCGTGGACTGAGCCTGGGCATCAACGACGCCTACCGCATCCAGCAAGGATTCATTGCGCACCGGCTCGCGGCCGGCGACCGCATCACGGGCAAGAAGATCGGCGTGACCAGCCAGGCCGTGCAGCAAATGCTCGATGTCCACCAGCCGGATTTCGGCATCCTGCTGCAGAGCATGCACTATGCCGAAGGCCTGCCGATTCCCACCGACACGCTGATCCAGCCTCGCGCCGAAGGCGAGATCGCGTTCTTCCTGCGGCGCGACTTGCGCGGTCCCGGCGTCACGCGCGACGATGTGCTCGATGCCACTGAGGCCGTCGCGGCTTGCTTCGAGATCGTCGATTCGCGCATCCGGGACTGGCGCATCCGCATCGAGGACACCGTTGCCGACAACGCCTCGTGCGGCGTCTACGTGCTCGGCGACGAGCGTATCAGTCCGCACGCGCTGAACCTGGCTGCTTGCGCCATGACGCTCGAAAAGAACGGCGAATGCGTGGCCACGGGATCAGGCAGCGCCGCGCTGGGCCACCCCGCCGATGCGGTGGCGTGGCTGGCCAACACGCTTGGCAGCTTCGGCATTCCACTACTGGCAGGCGAAACCATTCTATCGGGCTCGCTGGCGGCACTGATTCCCGTGCAAGCGGGGGACCGGTTGTCCATGCAGATCAGTGGCATCGGTAGCTGCACCGCACAATTCATCTGAAGCGCTCACAACGAGGACGCGGCAACGCTCGACGCGGCGTTGCTGCACCGCGAGGATTCCTCCAACTCGACGTTGGTCCATTACCCCGCGCGATCCAAACTTTGTAAATCCTGCACCGCGTCGCGCCTCTGATTCGGGTTGATTGGGCTGCAAGGGCAACCAGCCAATTCTTCAGGCCTTTGAAAAAGCTCCACTCCAACACGCGCAGGAACAAATGAGTCGCCCCCTGCGTCGGTACTCGTGCACCACATAGGAAATCTGCTGCATATTTCCTGCTCCACTTCCAGGCCCCGCACTATGTCAGGCACGCCAAATGCAGACGTACACGCGGGATATCTCGTCGGGTTATACCGCGCTATCCCATTTCTGGAGACACCTGGAGAACACAAATGTCAAAAGACATTGGATGCAGACCTTTGCCAGCAACAATCAGACTGGCGCCCCACGTCGTTGCAACGGCAGCGTTGCTGATGCTTTCTGCCTGCGGCGGAGGAGGCGGTGACGACAACAACGCCGGTAACCACCCGGCGACTCCGGTGTCGTGCGAAAACATGCCCGGCAGGACCGTTTCGGCCAGCAACATCGGCTTGCCGACCAAAGGAGCGACCGTCAACGATGCGGTCAAGGTGCCTGCGTCAGGTGGCGGCCAGCTTGGCACTGGCGAGTATTGCAAGGTGACCGGCACGATTACCTCCGTTGACCCGACTGCGCCGGCGATCAAGTTCGAGGTCGACATGCCTGCGAGCTGGAACCAGAAAGTGGTCATGTTTGGCGGCGGCGGCTACGACGGCACCATCCCCAACACGGCAGGCAATGTGCCCGCCGGCCCGACTGACCAGCCCACGCCGCTTGCGCGCGGCTATGCCACCTTCGCCAGCGATTCGGGCCACCAGGCCGGTGCGCTAGGCAGCCGCGACGGCTCGTTCGGCACCAATGACGAAGCCCTGCGCAATTTCGCCGGCGACGCGCTGAAGAAGACCCGCGACGTTGCGGTGGCGCTGATCCAGATGCACTACGCCGCCGATGGCCCGAAGAAGGCCTACTTCGCGGGCGGCTCGAGCGGCGGCCGCGAAGCGCTGGCGGTGGTGCAGCGCTGGCCTCAGGACTGGGATGGCGCCATCGTGCTCTATCCTGCCTGGAATGCCGCGAGCCTGGACCTGCAGTTCGGCCGTATCACCCGCGCGCTGGCCGCGCCGGGCGCCTATCCGAACCAGGCTAAGCGCAAAGTGCTCTACGACGCTGCGATTGCCGCCTGCGACAACCTCGACGGCGTGAAGGACGGTCTGATCAGCAATATTTCCGCTTGCAACGCCAACTTCGACCCATCGACGGCGATGCTGAACGGCCAACCGGTACGCTGCGCCAACGGCGGCGATACCGGCGACACTTGCCTGTCGGACGCTCAGATCAGTGCACTGAAGGTCTATAACTCCGAAATTGTCTTCGGCTATGCGCTGGGCAGCGGAGAAAAGCATTATCCGGGCTTCAACGTCTGGGGCGCGGATCTTGGCATCGCCGGAAATGCCTCCGTTCAGGCCACGGTGATCGCACTGGCACTCAACCTTGATGCCCCGGCAAACCCGATGCCGACGACTGCCCCGTACGGAAGCGTGTTCTGGGACCAGTGGGCGCGCTACTTCGTGACGCGCGACCCGACCTTCAACTCGCTCACGCTCGACCCGCAGAACCCGGGCTCGTGGCAGGACCGCATCAGCCAGCTCGCCGGCATCCAGGACGTCAACAAGACCGACCTCTCCGCGTTCAGGACCAAGGGCGGCAAGATCCTGATGGCGCACGGCATGTCTGACGTGCTGGTCAGCACGCGGTCGACAGAAGAGTATTTCACGCGCGTGCAGAGCACGATGGGCGCAGGCAATGTCAGCACGTTCATGCGTTACTACGAGATCCCAGGCTATGGTCATGCCGCGAGCTCGGTCTTCAACGCTTCGTGGGACTCGCTGACAGCGCTGGAGAACTGGGTCGAAAAGAACACGGCACCGGCCTCGCTGACGGTGAAGGACACCGTTGGTGTACCGGGCCGGACGCGACCGCTTTGCGACTATCCGAGCTGGCCTAAGTACAACGGCTCGGGCGACGTCAACGCGGCGGCGAGCTTTACCTGCGCCACGCAGTGACCTTCAGGCAGGGCCGGCCATCCAGGCCGGCTCTGCCCTTTGACCGCCAGCACCACAGGACAAGGGTGGGCCATCGGCGCAACCGAGAAGCGCATCCATTGACAATCGTCCTGAACGCCAAGCGCATCGTCGACACGCCAGCCCTCCGCGGCTGGCGCGACGCTGGCCGGCGTACGAAGACATCCGACGCGAATCTATGCTCGACTCCACCAACCCATACCTGACAGGTATGGGTTGAGACATCATTGGTCTTGGACGTTCGAGCCGCCGGGGTCCATACTTTTCTCCCTGTCTGGCCGGCGCATAAGGCCTCGTGAAAGCCCCCTTTCGGATTGGAAAATTTGCGGGGCTCGAAAATTCACCGATCCTTTACGCCGACAACCGCTACCACGACCCGCGAGTGCTGCGGGCGCTGGCAGCAGCACCATCGGACAATGGAGACAAGGCACATGATGCAAACGCGCAAAGTCGGCGACCTCAAGATCACCCGCATTCTCGAGTACGCGGGTCCGACGCACGATCCCGCCTTCCTCTTTCCCGACATCGACCGCGGCGTGCTGGACGCGAACGCGGACTGGATGGCGCCGCATCACTGGATGCCCCATATGAACAAGCTGATCGTGACGATCCAGTTCTGGGTGGTGCATGCCGGCGGCAACATCATCGTGGTTGATACCGGCGTGGGCAACTTCAAGCCACGGGCCGGCATCGCGCGCATGAACATGCTCAACACGCTGGTGCGCGAGTGGATGATTGCGGCCGGCGCCCCGCCGGAGAAAGTCACGCATGTCGTCATGACACACCTGCATGCCGATCACGTCGGCTGGAACACTACCTGGCAGGACGACCGCTGGGTCCCGACCTTTCCAAACGCGCGCTACTACATTCCCAGGGACGACTTCGTCTTCTGCGAGGAAGGACGCAACAAGGAGCCGGGTGTGGTCGACGTATTCGGCGAGTCTTTCTTCGACAGCGTGATGCCGGTCGTCAGCGAAGGCCTGGCGCAGATGATGATGCCCGGGCAGGAAATTGCCGGTTGCCTGCAGGTCGAGTCCGCGGCAGGCCATAGCCCTGGCCAGGTCGCGTTCCGTGTGCGCTCCCGGGGCGAGGAAGCAATATTCTGCGGCGATATCCTGCACAGCCCGCTGCAGATCGTGCGCCCCGACGTGAACTCCGGCTACTGCATACGCCCTGACCTGGCACGCAGCACGCGACTCGCCCTCCTCAACCAGGCCGCCGACAGTGAGGCACTGATCCTGCCGGTGCACTTTGGCGAGCCCTATTGCGGCTATGTCAGACGCGAGGGGACCGGCTTCCGCTTCGAGCCGGCCACGTGGTAAGCACGACGTGCCTGCCGCCCCGCGCCATGCGGCAGCGCGGTACAGGCAGTTGGCGGCGATTCCGCGGTGACGCGGCTATCATCGCGGGTCAGTGAATGTTCGCCGCGAGATTCGAAGAATGCCGGTTCCCTTTGACATTACCGATTTCCGCCTGTTCGTCAACGTTGCGGAAACGCGCAGCCTGACCCGCGGTGCCGAGCGATCGTTCCTGTCCGTGCCGGCCGTCAGCAACCGGATCAAGAACCTCGAAGATACGCTGGGCTTGCGCTTGCTGGAACGCTCGCCGCAGGGGGTGACGCTGACCGCCGCCGGCGAGGTCTATCTGCAGCACGCGCGCGTGGTGCTGACGGAACTGGAACGCCTGACCGGAAACCTGCAACCGTTCACCACGGGCCTGAGCGGGCAGCTCAAGCTGGTGGCCAACACCACGGCCATTACGGAATACCTGCCGCCGGTCATCGGCGACTACCTGGCCACCCACCCCGATGTGCGCATTGAAGTGCGCGAGCGCCTGAGCGACGATATCGTGCGCCTGGTACGCGAAGGCGGTACGGATCTCGGCATCATCTCGGGCAACATCCCGACCCAGGGCCTGCAATCGGTACCGTTCGTCAAGAGTTCGCTGATCGTGGTCGCTCCGCTGGGCCACCCGCTCCTGGCCGAGCGGGACGTGTGGTTCGGGCAAGTCCTGGACCACGCCTTTGTCGCGCTGCTCGAAGGCAGCGCGTTCCAGATGTTCATGACGCGCGCGGCCGGCTCTCTGCACAAGCCCATGACCATCCGCGTGCATGTCGCAAGCTACGACGCCATCTGCCGCATGGTGGCCGCGGGCGCCGGGATTGCCATCATGCCAAAGGCAGCATTCGTGCGCCTGAAGGGCCAGCAGCAGATTGGCGCTTGCAACCTGCGCGATGACTGGGCCGTGCGCACGTTCCAGGTTTGCGCGCGCGATCTGGACGGCCTGTCCAGCTTTGCACGTGAATTCGCCAATCTGCTGATCGGCCACTACGCGCCCGGCGCGGAAGGAAGCTAGCCCATGCGCCGGCCTCGCGCCGGTGGACTTAAGCCATCGCTAAGGGCGCTTGCAGAAGTCGAAATTGTGAACCGCCGGGCAGCGTGGCAACCTTGTTTCGCCAGACAACAACGAAGGCGAGACATGATTGACAAGCTCTATGGGACAGCGCGCGACGCCGTGAACGATGTGCCGGACGGTGCCACCATCGCGATCGGCGGATTCGGTGGCGCGGGCATGCCCGACGAACTGATCGATGCGCTGATCGAACACGGCGCCACTAACCTTACCGTCGTCAGCAACAACGCCGGCAATGGTGAAACCGGACTGGCCGCGTTGCTGAAGGCGCGCCGCGTTCGCAGGCTGGTGTGCTCCTTTCCGCGCCAGCGCGACGCCCACGTATTTGAAGCCCTGTACCGCGCCGGGGAGATCGAACTGGAAGTCGTTCCGCAAGGCACGCTCGCCGAACGCCTGCGCGCCGCGGGCAGCGGCATCGGCGCCTTCTACACCCCCACTGGCTATGGCACGTTGCTCGCGAAGGGCAAGGAGACGCGCGTGATCAACGAACGCGGCTACGTGCTTGAGTACCCGATCCATGTCGACGTCGCACTGATCAACGCTGCCGCTGCCGACCGCTGGGGCAATCTCGTCTACAACAAGACCGCACGCAACTTCGCCCCCGTGATGGCCATGGCCGCCAGCCAGACCATTGCCGCGGTGGCACGCATCTGCGAACTAGGTGAACTGGACCCGGAAGCCGTCGTCACGCCCGGTATCTTCGTCAGCCGCGTGGTGCTGCGCGACAGCGCTGCCATGCAGGCCAACCTCATGCACGCGAGCTGAAATCATGGACCAAGTCGCAAAGAACCTGCTGGCAGCGCGCGTGGCGCGCGATATCCCGAACGGATCGTACGTGAACCTCGGCATCGGCCTGCCGACGCTGGTCGCCAATCATCTGCCCCGGCATCGCGAAATCATCCTGCATAGCGAAAACGGCGTGCTGGGCCAATGGTCGGCCGCCGAGCCGGGGCAAGAAGATCCTGATTTGATCAACGCGGGCAAGGAACCGGTCCGGCTGGAAAAAGGCGCGGCGTTCTTCCACCATGCGGACGCCTTCGGCATGATGCGCGGCGGCCATCTTGATATCTGCGTGCTTGGCGCATTCCAGGTGTCCGGGCACGGTGATCTGGCCAACTGGCACACCGGAGACCCCGATGCCATTCCGGCGGTAGGCGGCGCTATGGACCTCGCGATCGGCGCCAGGCGCGTGTTCGTCATGATGGACCACATGACCCGCGATGGCGCGAGCAAGCTGCGCCGCCAGTGCAGTTATCCGCTGACCGGGCTGGCCTGCGTCAGCCGGGTGTACACGGAACTCGGCACCTTCGCCATCGGCCCGCAGGGCGTGGCCGTCATCGAG
The DNA here is from genome assembly GCF_019602855.1 of Cupriavidus pinatubonensis. Taxonomy (GTDB): domain Bacteria; phylum Pseudomonadota; class Gammaproteobacteria; order Burkholderiales; family Burkholderiaceae; genus Cupriavidus; species Cupriavidus pinatubonensis. Next base: position 1,662,241 of record NZ_CP080767.1, on the reverse strand, counting down.
ATCATCGGCGACATGTCGCCACAGGCACTGCAGTCGGTCACGGACGTGGAGCTTGATTTCACCACCCTGGCGACGGCCGAGCTTGCCTAGCCTTCTCTGCAGGGGCCGGCGGATCGTTCCATCCAATGCCCGGTACCGCACCTACAACGAAAAAAGACTCACCTCAGGAGACAACCATGTTTGCTTGGTACAAGGCTGGATCGCCCCAGCAGAAAAAGACATTCTGGGCCTGCTACTCCGGCTGGGCGCTGGATTCCTTCGACATGCAGATGTTCAGCTTCCTGTTGCCGGCCCTCACACTTACATGGGGCCTTACCAAGGCCGAGGTTGGCGTCCTCGGGACCGTTGCGCTGGTCGTTACCGCGATTGGCGGCTGGGGCGCCGGGATCCTGAGCGACCGTTACGGCCGCGCACGCATCCTGGTGCTGGCAATCATCTGGTTTACCTTGTTCGGCGTGCTCGCCGGCTTCGCCCAGTCTTACCAACAGCTATTGATTGCCCGTACGCTGCAGGGCCTCGGCTTCGGCGGCGAATGGGCGGTCGGGGCGGCATTGATGGCAGAAGTCATCGACTCCAGGCATCGCGGCAAGGCCATCGGCTTCGTGCAGTCCGGTTTCGCGCTGGGGTGGGCACTAGCGGTCGTCGTCGCCACATTGCTGCTGGCCTGGCTGCCCAAGGAAATGGCGTGGAGGGTGGCGTTCTGGAGCGGTATCATCCCCGCCCTCATCGTGTTGTTCATCCGGCGCCATGTCAAGGACTCTTCGATGTTCGAACGGGCACGCCAGAGCCGCGCCCCGCGCGCCTCGCTGTCCTCGGTGTTCAATCGCAAGTACGCCCGTACGCTAGCGCTGTCCAGCGTGCTGGTCATCGGCCTGCAGGCCGGCTGCTACGCCATCCTGGTCTGGCTGCCTTCCCTGCTGAACCAGCGGCAGGTCGCGGCCGGTTCGATGATCGTCACCGTATTCATCATGGCCTTCGGCTCCTTCTGCGGCTTCGCGGTGACGGCTGACCTCTCGGATCGCATCGGAAGGCGCCCTACGCTGATCCTGCTGTCTGTCTGCGCATGGATCGTGACGGTCAGCTATATGCTTTTGCCGCTGAACACCACGCTGACAGCGATTCTCGGCTTCCTGGTGGGTTTCTCCGCCATCGGCATGTTCGCCGCGCTTGGCCCGTTCCTGAGCGAACTGTTTCCTACCAATGTGCGCACCACTTGCATGGGATTCGCGTACAACGTGGGCAAGTCGATTGGAGCGGGGTCCGTCGTCGGCGTCGGCGTGCTGTCCACGCATATCGGCCTGGCCAACGCCATGGGCACGTTCTGCCTGGTCGCTTACGCCTTTGCGGTATTCGGCATCATGCTGCTGCCCGAGACGCGCGGCATCGCGATCGAGAACATCGGCGAAGCCGATGCGCACTCTCCCGCCGCACCGCTGGCCCAGCCGGCAAGCGCTCGATCCTGAATGGCGCCGCGCCAGCACCGGCGGCTGATACAAACGAACACCAACACATCGACAGAGGAGCCAACATGATTCGCTTGCTGTACCTGCTGGTCAAACCAGCCGGCATGTCCGACGAGACGTTCCGCGCGGAGTGCCTGCGCCATTACGAGATGTCGCACGATGTGCCGGGCCTGCACAAGTATGAAGTCCGACTCGTCGCCGAGCAGCCCACTGACACTCACGTGCCCTTCTTTGATATCGGCCATGTCGATGCGATCGGCGAATGCTGGTTCAAGGATGACGCCGCCTATGCGACGTACATGGCCTCGGACATCCGCAAGGCCTGGTTCGAGCACGGCAAGACCTTCATCGGCCAACTCAAGCCCTTCCGTACCGCGCCAGTCGCCGGCGATGAACCGGCAAGCTGAGCGCTTCGGCGTCCAGGACATTCCACACAAGGAGACCCCATGCTTTACTGCGTACAGATGGAAGTGAATATCCCCGATTCCCTGCCGGCAGATCGCGCCGAAGCCATCAAGACCGCCGAAAGGGCGCGTGCCATCGAGATCCAGAAAGCCGGAAAGTGGCCGCACCTGTGGCGCGTGGCCGGGCGCTACGCGAATATCAGCGTATTCGACGTGGACAGCCACGACGAGCTTCACGAACTGCTGTCGTCGTTGCCGCTGTTCCCGTACATGAACATTCAGGTCACACCGTTGGCTCGCCATCCTTCGGCTGTTTGATCGCGCGGAACGAACGCCATAAGGGGCACGATGCCACGCTTGCGTGGCATCGCCCTGGCTGGACCCCGGCATCTCGAAGCGGTGAACTTCCTGCCTAAACCAACCGCGCCCCCGGCCACGCCCCCGACATCACGATACTGCGCACCGACTGCCGAACCGTCTGCATGATGTCCCACAACTCCGGCACGACTGCACGATTGCGCGCCGTTGTCAGGGCCACCTGCCGCGTGACGACAGGATCCACCACGCGCGCCGAATGCAGCCGGCCCTGCGCAACGCGATCGGCCACCGCGGCGAACGGCAGCAACGTTGCGCCGCATCCGTCTTCCACGAGCCGCATCGACACCGTATTCGAAGCATCGCATTCCATTGCCATGTTCAGCGTGGTGCCGACGCGCGTGGCGAGCGATTCGGCCAGCACGCGCAGGCCGTTGGCAGTGCTCGGCAGGATCAGCGGAATCTCGCCGAGGCGCCGCGCCGGGAACGTCGGGCCCAGATGGCTCCACGATGTCGGCGTGACCAGCGTCAGATCTTCTTCCAGCAGCACATCCACCTTCAGTGCGCCCTGTTGTTCCGGCAGGTAGAGCAAGGCCACGTCGATCTCTCCGGCGGCCAGCCAGGCTAGTACCGGACTGGCCAGCCCTTCGACAAAGCGAAGTTTCGTCGCCGGGAAACGTGCCTTGAGCGCGGTGCCGATGGCCGCAAAAGCGGTATTGGCAATGGTGGGCTGCGCGGCGATGACCAGTTGCGCCGGCCCTTGCGCGGCCGAAGCGCGCACGGCGTCGCGCGCCTCGGTTAGCGTGGCCGCCACTTGCCGCGCGTAGCCGAGCAGCGTGCCGCCCGCTTCGGTCAGCACCACGCCGCGTCCGCTGCGATGAAACAGCCGCGTATCGAGTGCGGCTTCAAGCCGTGCGATCTGGCGGCTTACCGTCGACTGGTCCGCACCAAGTTCCAGCGCGGCGCGCGAGATGCTTTGCGCGTTGGCCACGCAGACAAAGCTCGCCAGGTCGTCGGAATTCAGCGCGGACGTCATCGCGGCATCAGGCCTTTTTCGGCGTATCGCCAATGGCAAAACTCGACAGATGCTCGATGGCCTTGACCAGCCCTGAATGATCCCAGCCAGCCCCGCCCTGCGCCACGCAGACGTTGAACAGTTGCTGGGTCGATGCCGTATTCGGCAAGCCCAGCCCAAGCTGCTTTGCCGTCGACAGCGCCAGGTTCAGGTCCTTCTGGTGCAGCTCGATGCGGAAGCCCGGATTGAACGTGCGCTGGATCATCCGTTCACCGTGGACTTCCAGGATCTTCGAACTGGCAAAACCGCCCATCAAGGCCTGGCGCACGCGTGCCGGGTCGGCGCCGGCCTTGGCGGCCAGCACCAGTGCCTCGCTGACAGCCTCGATCGTTAGCGCCACGATCACCTGGTTGGCCACCTTGGCCACCTGCCCGTCACCGGCATTGCCCACCAGCGTGATGTTCTTGCCCATCAGCTGCAGCAAAGGCAGCACCTTGTCGAACACATCCTGCTTGCCGCCGGCCATGATCGACAGCGTGGCGGCCTTCGCGCCCACCTCGCCGCCGGACACCGGTGCGTCCACATAGTTGCAGCCGAGCTTCTCGATCTTCGCCGCGAATTCGCGGGTCTCGATCGGCGAGATCGAACTCATGTCCACGACGATCTTGCCCGCGCTCAGGCCCTCGGCCACGCCATTCTTGTCGAACAGCACGCGGGCCACATCGGGCGTGTCCGGCAGCATCAGGAAAATGACTTCGGCCTGCCGGGCCACATCCGCGGCACTGGAGCAGGATTGCATGCCCTTGTCGAGCAGTTCCTGCGGCACGCCGCTGCGCGTGTGCGCATAGACGATATGGCCGCCCGCCTGCAGGTGTTCCGCCATGGGCTTGCCCATGACACCGAGTCCGATGAATCCGATCTTGCTCATGTCTGTGTCCGGTTGAAGTCGTGTCAGGACGCGAAACGCTCGCGCAGCGCGCGCGCCGCATCGCGCAACAGTACGTGATCCAGTCCGACGGCGACGAAATGCGCACCCATGTCAAGGTAGCGGCGCGCGTCGGCCTCCACGGGTGTCAGGGTGCCGATGGCCTTCCCAGCGTGGTTGGCCGCATCGCAGATCTGCCGCACGGCCGCCTGCACATCGGGATGGTTCGGGTTGCCAAGGTGGCCATAGGCTGCAGCCAGGTCATTCGGGCCAATGAAGATGCCATCGACGCCAGGCTCCGCGCAGATCTCCGCAACCGCTTCCACACCCTTGCGGCTTTCGATCTGCACCAGCACGCAGATATTGTCGTTGATGGTCTTGAAGAAGTCCGGCAGCGTGCCGAAGCGGTTCTGCCGCTGCACGCCCGACACGCCGCGAATGCCGTCAGGCGGATAGCGCGTGGCCCGCACCGCGCGGCGCGCTTCCTCGGCCGATTCCACGAACGGGATCAGGAAGTTATAGAAGCCGATATCGAGCAGGCGCTTGATCATGACGGGGTCGTTCCACGGCGGCCGCACCACGGGCGCGCTGACGCTGTCCTTGAGCGCCATGAGCTGCGGCGCGAGTGTCAGCACGTCGTTGGGCGAATGCTCGCCGTCGAGCAGCAGCCAGTCGAAGCCGGCCAGGCCAATGATCTCGCTGGTCACGGGCTGGCCCAGCGAACTCCACAAGCCGATCAGGCGCTTGCGCGCCAGGATGTCGGCGCGAAACCGGTTGGGCAGCGGATGGATCTGGGGCAGATGCGGGATAACGGAGGGAGTGGTCATCGTCGGGATTCCTGTTCATTCGGCCGCGAGCGCGGAAAGTGGACCGGGCGACTTGCCGCGTGCCTGCAACACGCGCGCGGCGGCATCGTCGAGCTGGGAAAGCGTGCCGCTGTCCACGGGGATGAATTCGGCACGGGCCTGGCGCCATGCGCGCTCGGGGTCGCCAGGCAGCCGGATGGCGTCGTTGCCTGGCTGCTGCCGCGATGCCTTCATCCACTCGACGAACGCTTCCACTTCATGGCCGAACGTGGTGCTGCTGCCAAGCCGCGCCGGATCGAAAATGATCGCCAGCATGTTGTTCCAGACCGCGTGCTCATGCGTGAGCGTTTCCGGCCGGATCGTGTGGCCGCCAGTCACGGCCGCGCCCAGCAGTTCGCACATCACGGCGAGCACATAGCCCTTGTGCTCGCCGAACGTGCGCAGCGCGCCTTGCGGCGTGCCCGGGGGCGGGAACATGACGCCGGGATCGGCGGTGGGATAGCCGTTCGCGTCCATCAGGCAGCCCGGCGGCACAGGCACGCCCTTGTTGTTGGCCACGCGCACCTTGCCCAGCGCAATGGCGCTGGTGGCAAAGTCCAGCACCAGCGGCGGCTGGCCGGGCACCGGCACGCCGATCGTGAACGGATTGGTGCCGAAGCGCGGATCGTAGCCGCCATGCGGCGCGACGATCGGCTTGGACAGCACGTTCACGAAGTGGATCGAGATCATGCCGGCCGCAGTGGCCTGCTCCGCCCAGTGTCCCACGCGGCCCAGATGGTGCGAACGGCGCAGCCCCAGCACGCATACGCCATGATCCTGCGCCCGTTCGATGCCCAGCCGCATGGCCTGTTCGGTCACGGCCTGGCCCATGCCGCGGTTGCCGTCGAGGCTCAGGATGCCGCCCGACTCGTGCACCACGCTGACCTGCTGGTTCAGCTGCAGCTGGTCGGCCTGCCACGACATCACGTACTTGGGGATCATCCCCACACCGTGCGAATCGTGGCCTGACAGGTTGGCGCCGACCAGGTGATCAGCGGTCAGCGCAGCTTCGCGTTCATCGGACCCGGCGGCCAGCCAGAGGTCGACCACCCACTGATGCAGTCCGGCGGTCGGAATTCGGTGATTACTCATGCTGGCTCCGCGTGACAAGGCGCGGCCAGTACCGGCCGCATCCCGAGATGTGAAAAATGCATCCTGTGTCTCCTGTTCGCGCGAATATTCGGGTGCGCCGGTGCGGTATCGTTATGGCTTCGAGTGACGGCCTCCGGCTACAAACCCAAGGCAGACCGCGCGTTTCCGTGTCGTTTCCATGCAAGACCCAGCAGCAAATCTACACGGACAGCACCTCGCCGACTTGCAGAAATCGCATAACAGAAATGCACGATAGGCCGCACAACCCCGCGCGTCAAACGGAACAATTGCAGACATTCATCCGACCAGACCTCGCCATGACCTCCACTCCTGCCCAGGCCGCCCGCACCGGCGGCCGCGTTCTTGTCGACCAACTGCGCATCCATGGCACCGAACGCATCTTCTGTGTGCCGGGCGAGAGCTTTCTCGACGTGCTCGACGCGCTGCACGACCAGCCAGCCATCGATCTCGTCGTCTGCAAGCACGAGGGCGCAGCCGCAAACATGGCCGAGGCCGACGGCAAGCTGACTGGCCGCCCCGGCATCTGCTTCGTGACGCGCGGACCGGGCGCCACGCATGGCAGCATCGGCGTGCATATCGCCCGGCAGGACTCGACGCCGATGATCCTGTTCGTGGGCCAGATCGCGCGGGAGCACAAGGGCCGGGAGGCGTTCCAGGAAGTGGACTACGCCGCAGTGTTTGGCTCGATGGCCAAGTGGGCGGCCGAGATCGACGATCCGGCCCGGATTCCGGAGATGGTGGCACGTGCGTTCCAGGTCGCCACATCGGGCCGGCCCGGCCCCGTGGTGCTGGCGCTGCCGGAAGACGTGCTCGACGGCCTCGTGAATTGCGCCGATGCCGCGCCGTACCGGCCGGTTGCCGCCGCACCGCGTGCCGAGGATGCCAACGCGCTGGCCACTGCCCTGCGCGCCGCGCAGCGTCCGCTGGTCATTGCCGGTGGCGCGAACTGGACCGAGCAAGCGACCAGCGATTTCGCCGCTTTCGTCAGGGCGTGGGATTTGCCGGTCGCCTGTGCCTTCCGCCGCCAGGACGTGATCGACAACCGCGATCGGCACTACGTCGGCCACCTGAGCCTGGGCGTCAACCCGAAGCTGGCCGAACGCGTGAAGACGGCCGACCTGATCGTGGCCGTCGGCACGCGGCTCGGCGATATCGCGACAGACGGCTACACGATGCTGCAGGTACCGGTGCCGACGCAGAAACTTGTGCATATCCATGCGGACAGCGCGGAACTGGGGCGCGTGTACCAGGCCGCGCTGCCGATCCACGCGGGCGTGGCGCCCGCCGCCGCAATGCTGGCCGCCCTGCCCGCGCCGGCTACCGCGCCGTGGAAGGACTGGACCGCCGGCGCGCGTGCCGACCACGAGGGGTTCGTCGCGCCACCGACGCCCCATGCCGAACTGACCGGCGTCGATATGATCGCGGCAATGTCGCACCTGAGCCAGGTCTTGCCCGAGGATGCCGTCGTGACCAACGGCGCCGGCAACTACGCGGTCTGGCTGCACCGCTTCTACACCTACAAGCAGTCACGCACGCAACTGGCGCCGACCTGCGGCGCCATGGGCTATGGCTTGCCGGCAGCCATCGCGGCCAAGCTGCGCCATCCGGAAAAAACGGTGCTCTGCCTGGCCGGCGACGGCTGCTTCCTGATGTATCCGCAGGAAATCGCCACGGCCGCCGCGCATGGCGTGAACCTGGTCGTGATCGTGGTGAACAACGGCATGTACGGCACGATCCGGATGCACCAGGAACGCCGCTACCCGGGCCGCCAGAGCGGCACGACCATCGTCAACCCGGATTTTGTGGCCATGGCCAGGTCATGCGGTGCCTGGGCCGAGCGCGTGGAACGGACGGAAGACTTTGCGGCGGCATTCGAGCGTGCCCGTCAGGCGGGCAAGCCAGCCGTGCTGGAACTGGTGACCGACCCACTGCAGATTACGCCTGCGATGCGGGTCAGCGATCTGCCGCAATAAGGCATATCGGGCCGGGCAACCTGACCCCGCGGGTCACGGTCCCGGCCGCAGCGCGGTCAGCCAGGCTGTTCGTCGTCGGTCGACTCCTGGAGCAAATGCCCGTACGCATCGATTTCCTTCTGCGTGCGTGCCTCGCTTTCCGCGATCTTCTCGGGCGTCACCTCGCCCTCGACAAACTCGACCGATACCCGCGCCACGCGCGGATCCTTGTCGACGATCCCTTGCAGGACCTTGTCGAACAGCTTTTCGCCGGCCCGCAGGCCCAGTGGCCGTGGCACGAGTACCTTGACCAGGAGGATTTCGTCCTCGCCGGCACCTTCCGCCACCTCAGCCAGCGCGGACTTCAGATAGCCCTTCAGTTTCAGGACACTCAGGTCACCGGGTACCCCCACATGCGAGAGCCGAATCGATTTCTTGGCCATGCCTTCTGCTTGAGCGTGTTGTGGAAGCCCGGAATATACCGCACGACGGACCGAAAAAAGTGCAGCGTTCCACACAACGCACGGCGATTGGCACGCTCCCCCATACATCGCACCATTCGCAAGCGACGGCAGAGTCTATTCTCGTCAAGAGCCCGACGCTTGAGACCGAGAGGGACGGCGGCTGGATCCAGCACTGGAGGGACGCGACATGTCTGCCACCCCGGGAACGCGCGATGCAGGCGATGCCAAGGGCTCCGTGAAGCGCATCACGCTTGCCTTGCAAGGCGGGGGTTCCCATGGCGCTTTTGCCTGGGGCGTGCTGGACCGCCTGCTCGAAGATGAACGGCTCGCCATCGAAGGCGTGAGCGCCACCAGTGCCGGCGCAATGAATGCCGCAGTTCTCGCATACGGCTTGCTCCAGGGCGGGCCGCCCGGCGCGCGCACGGCGCTGCACCGGTTCTGGCAAGACGTTTCCAGCACCGCACGGCTTTACAGCCCGTTCCGCAAGCTGCCATGGGAGATCTGGATGCGTGGCGGCTACGGGCTCGACAACTCACCGATGTACGTGATGACGGACCTGCTGCTGCGCGTACTCTCCCCCTACCAGTTCAATCCGCTCAACCTCAACCCGCTGAGCGACGTCCTGGCCCGCCATGTGGATTTTGACGCCCTGCGCCACGATTGCCCGATCCAGCTCTTCTTGTGCGCGACCAATGTCGAGACCGGCAAAGTGCGCCTGTTTTCGCGCGAGGAAATCAGCCTGAAAGCCGTATTGGCCTCGGCCTGCCTGCCGTCGCTGTTCCAGGCCGTGGAAATCGACGGCCAGCACTATTGGGACGGCGGCTATGTCGGCAACCCAGCGATCTTTCCGCTGATCTACCACTGCACCACGCGCGATGTGGTGATCGTCCATATCAATCCGATCGTGCGCAAGGGCGTACCGAAAACCACGGCGGAGATTCTCAACCGCATCAATGAAGTCAGCTTCAATTCTTCATTGATCCGAGAGCTCCGTGCGATCAGCTTCGTCACCACCCTGATCCAGGAAGGCAAGGTGGACCGGGCCGACATGAAGGAGATGCTGATCCACGCGATCCGCTCGGACAAGATCATGGCCGGGCTGGGCGTGTCCAGCAAACTCAATGCGGACTGGGACTTTCTCTGCCACCTGCGCGACCAGGGGCGCAATGAAGCGGAGCATTGGTTGGCGCAGAACTACAGCGCCATTGGGGAACGCTGCAGCGTCGATCTGCGCGAAGAGTTCCTTTGAGAGCGCTCAGTTCGTCCAAGCCGGCGGTGCACTTCCGTGAAACCACGGAATCGCGGATCATGGCAAGGGCAGGCAACCCCGCTCGATATCCAATACTGCCAAGGTAACCATCATGAGCACGCAAGCAAGCACGGTTAGACTGGCCGTCCACTCGCGCGAGAACGGCAAACTGGTCTCGGCACGCGAAGCGGTGCGCCTGATCCGCGACGGCGATACCGTGGCGACCGGGGGCTTCGTCGGCATCGGCTTCGCGGAGGAAATCGCCATCGCGATCGAGGAACTCTGCCTGGCGCAGGAAGACGAGTCGCCAGTCGGCCTCACAAAGCCCCGCAACCTGACCCTGGTCTACGCCGCCGGGCAAGGCGACGGCAAGGAACGGGGCCTGAACCATCTCGCGCTGCCGGGCCTGGTGAAGCGGGTCATTGGCGGACACTGGGGCCTGGTGCCGAAGCTCCAGCAGCTCGCGGTCGGTAACCAGATCGAAGCCTACAACCTGCCGCAGGGCGTGATCACGCATCTTTTTCGCGATATTGCGGCCGGCAAGCCGGGCCACCTGTCGCGCGTCGGGCTGGGCACCTTCGTCGATCCACGCTTTGGCGGCGGCAAGCTCAACGAGCGCACCACCCAGGACCTGGTCGAACTGATGCGCATCGGGGACGCGGAGTATCTGTTCTACAAGGCCTTCCCGATCAACGTCGCCATCGTGCGCGGCACTACCGCCGATCCGGACGGCAATATCACCATGGAGCGCGAAGCGCTGACGCTGGAAGCGCTGGCGATCGCCATGGCCGCGCATAACTGCGGCGGCCTGGTGATCGTACAGGTGGAGCGCATTGCCGAACGCGGCTCGCTCAATCCGCGCCAGGTGAAGATTCCAGGCGTGCTGGTGGACTGCGTGGTGCTCGCGCGACCGGAAAACCACCAGCAGACCTTTTCCACGCCCTACAACCCGGCATTCTCGGGCGAAGTCCGCGTGCCGGTGAGCAGCGTGGCGCCGATGCCGATGAGCGAGCGCAAGATCATCGCGCGGCGCGCGGCCATGGAACTCAAGCCGAACAGCGTGGTGAATCTCGGCATCGGCATGCCGGAAGGTGTCGCCAGCATCGCCAACGAGGAACGGATCCTCGACCTCCTGACGCTCACCGCCGAGCCTGGCGTGATCGGCGGCATCCCGGCCGGCGGGCTGAACTTCGGCGCGGCGACCAATCCGGATGCGATCATCGACCAGCCCTATCAGTTCGATTTCTACGACGGCGGCGGGCTCGATCTCGCCTTCCTGGGGCTGGCGCAGGCCGATGCCATGGGCAACCTGAACGTATCCCGGTTCGGGCCGCGCCTGGCCGGCGCAGGGGGCTTTATCAACATCAGCCAGAACGCCAAGAAGGTCGTGTTCGTCGGCACTTTCATGGCCGGCGGCAGCGAGATCGCGATTGCCGATGGCAAGCTCCAGATCCACCGCGATGGCAGCGCCAGGAAGTTCGTCCAGGAAGTGGAGCACCGCACGTTTTCGGGGCCGCACGCGGCTGCGGCCAACAAGCCGGTCCTATACATCACCGAGCGGTGCGTATTCGAACTGACTGCTCAAGGACTGGAACTCATCGAGATTGCGCCCGGCGTCGACCTGGAGCGCGACATTCTCGCGAGGATGGACTTCACGCCGATCGTGCGCTCGCCGGCACTGATGGACCCCCGGATCTTCAGCCCCGAGCCGATGGGACTGCGCGCGGACGTGCTGCGCCTGCCGCTGGAAGCGCGCGTCAACTACGACGATGACAAGAACATCCTGTTCCTGAACTTCGAGCAGCTCGAAGTGAAGCGCGCGGAGGACATCGCAGCGATCCGCGAACAGGTATGCCGCGTCTGCGAGCCACTGGGCCACAAGGTCTATGCCGTGGTCAACTACGAAGGCTTCGTGCTGGATCGCAGCGTGGAGGACGCCTATGTCGAAATGATCGCGGAAATGGTGCATCGCTTCTATATCGGCGTGACGCGCTTCACCACCAGCGGTTTCATGCGCGCCAAGCTCGGCGACACCCTCGCCCGTCGCGGGCTCGCACCCTATGTGTATGAGACCGAGGCCGAGGCGAAGGCATCGTTGCGGGATCAGCCGGAGGGCGGCTGACGGGCCCTACACACCCGTTTCCGGTTCATAAGGCTCAACCTCCTCGCGCTCGTCCGCGCTATCCCGCGCGACGATCGCGCGGGCCGGGGCCGTCTTGCTCAGGTTGAACGGCTGGTGCGGCACGCCCGGCGGAATGAACAGGAAGTCGCCGGCTTCCGTCACGACCGACTGGCGCAGGCCCGGCCCATAGCGGGTTTCCACCCGCCCTTCGAGCACGTAGATGCCGGTTTCATAGCCGCGGTGGATATGCGGCTCAGCGTGGCCGCCGGGCGGCACGACCACGACGGACATCGACAGGCCCCTGGCACCCGCCGTTTGCCGGGAAATGCCCACGAAGTACGGCAGCTTCTGCATCGTGGAAATCTCCCGGTCGGGATGCACTGCGACCACGGTTTGCGGCGCGTCATGGGAATCGTCCGACACAGGCCCTCCTTCGATACCGTTCGATGGCGTCATGTGCGGCGCGGGCGGCATCGCCCTGCTGCCACTGCAGCATAGGGCACGTTGCTGGCGATGGCGAATGCCCCTTGGGCGGGGGCGACGCCGGGACTGCTAAAATCACCCCAAATTTCACAATTGGCAGGACAAGATGGGTTTCGAACAACTCGCAGCACTGAAGGCACAACTGGCCAAGCAGGCCAAGGAAGCAAAGGAAGCGCGCCCCGCAAAGGAAGCCCGCCCGGCAAAGCAGTCCAAGGACGCACGGCCGGCCAAGGACGCACGACCGGCCAAGCCCCAGCGCGCGCGTCCTGCCGGCTCGGCAGCCCCGGCGGCCCCGGCCAAGCCCGTGGATCCGGTGATCCAGGCGATCGGCAAGCTGCAGAAGCGCTTCCCGCTGGCCTTCCCGAAGAACCCCGCGCCGAAGCTGCCGCTCAAGGTGGGCATTTTCGAGGACCTGCTACAGCATGCGTCGACGCTGGGGCTGGACGAAGCCATGCTGCGCGAAGCCGTGCGGACCTGGTGCCGCGGTACCCGCTACTGGACCTGCATGGTCGAAGGCGTCGAGCGCGTCGACCTGGCGGGCCAGCCGGCCGGGCAGGTAACGCTGGCCGATGCCAAACGCGCGCAGCAGCAGCGTGGCCAGCAACATCGCGCTAGCCGTGCGCAGAAGGGGAAGCAGCAGGCTGCGGGGGAACCTGCGGTAGAAGCTTCGGCAGAAGCGGCAAAGGTGGCCGAAGTGGCCAACGGTGAATCCGCGAACGCGCAACCGGCCGTGGACGAAGCCGCCAAGCCGGAATAACGCGGAAAGGTCTTTGTATCGGCATGTATTACCACACCAGGGGAATACATGGCGAAACACTTCCCCTTCCCGCCGATACATCACCGATACGACGACCTGCTGAAATGGAGACTCCTCTGGCTAACCGTAACGAAGGAGTCTCTACATGAAGTCGATTCGAATCATGGCTGCCGTGCTGGTCGCCGGCATGGGCGCGATCATGCAGGCCGTGCCGGCGCAAGCAGCCGATGTCCACCGCACCGATCTCGTCCAGCACGCACTCAGCGCGCCGGGCATCGAAGGCATCCAGGTCCGGGTGGACTTTGATCCGGGCGCCTTTGCGCCAAAGCACACGCACCCTGGCGAGGAGATCGCCCATGTCCTGCAGGGATCGCTGGAATACCAGCTTGGCGATCAGCCGCCTGTCACGCTGAAGGCCGGCGAATCGCTGTTCATCCCGGCGGGGACGGCGCATTCCGCGCGCAATGTGGGTAGCGGGCAGGCATCCGAACTGGCGACTTATGTCGTCAGGAAGGGCGCCCCGCTGGTGGCGCCCGCCAAGCCCTGAAATCTTCACCTCGTTCCGGGGGGCTGCAAACGACCCTTCGAGCCGCGAAGGCATCGACGCCGTGGCGCCGCACCTCGCGTCGCGAAGCTGTGCAGTTGCCAGGCCCCGCCGCTTCAGCCGCCCCACCCGCCTCCGAACGCCCGGTACATCGCCACTCGCGCCCGAAGCCTAGCCAGCCGCAGTTGTACCGACAGGTCCTGCGCTGCATAGCAGGTGCGCTGGCTGTCGAGCAAGCTGAGCAGGCTCTCGGCTCCCGGCCCGGTAGCACGCCCCGCTCAGGCAACCGGCCGGCTCAGATTCACTACCTGATCTCGGGCCAAAGCAAGCGGACTCTGACTACCCAGATCCAGATCAATCTGCCCTGCGACACCTATCTGGACGACGACTTTGCCTTTGCCGCCCGCGATGGCCGCGTGGTGGATCTGAAGCAGGTACAAGACCCGACGAGCTATGAATCGCTCGGCATTGGCGCGCCTTTTGCCAGGGTGCAATTCGATTTCCGTCTCCCTTTGCACCAGAATCCGAACTCGTCAACACGAGGCGCCAAGAGAGGATTCCGCTGCCAAACTGACCGCGATAGCCTCAGCGGGCCAATCGCCGATATAGGACTTCAGCATCCGATTCTCGAACGCCTGCTCCTCGTGCACGGCTTTAGCGACATCATGGAACGAGATGATTCCGAGGAAGTCGCCTTTGCTTACCATCGGTACGTATCGCAGGGAGTGCTGGACCATCAGTCCTCGCAGTTCCGCGATGCCCATTTCCGGGTCGACGACAATGGGAGTTGGGTTCATGATGTGGCGGGCTCGGATACCCAGCACCTGTGGTCCATGCTCCATATTGCGGCCTCGATGGTGTTGCGCCATTGCCGAAAAAATCTCGCGGAAAGTCACCAGTCCCACCAGCGTCCCTCGCTCGACTACGGCCAACGATCCGAGATCATTGTCCGCCATCACGAAGAGACATTCTGAAAGGAGCGTGTTTGGCGAGACGAAAGGGATCGGACCCGCCTTGATTTGCAAAATATCGCACACGCGCATGATTGCCTCGATGTCATTGATAGGTGAACGGATCCCGGCTCGCCTGCACCCGACCACGTAGTCGGCGCCCAGCACCACGCCGGCCCGGCCAAATTCGCCATTGATGTCTTCCATCTCAAAGACTTGGCCGTATGGCACTTCGGCCTCGGCCAGCAGCACGTTTACATGGCCCGGCATGCGGCCCGCCACCGGGTGGATCGCGTACTTCACGGTGACGCCTTCCTCGATGAGCAGGCCGTTCAGTTCCTCTAAGGCGTGCTAGGCACGCGCCACGGCGATCCCGTAGCCGGGCACAGTGATCACGGTCTCCGCATTGCCAATCCGGAATGCGGCGTCGTCCGCTGGGCCTGACTTCACGTTGAACTGGCCCTCGTCCGCCGCCGCACCGGTGGCGCCGCCGAAGCCGCCCAGCAGCGCGTTGAAGAACGAGCGGTTCATGGCCCGCACCTGATGTACGACCGGATGGCACCGGAGGAACGCACCAGCGAGCCGGCGATGATCAACATCGGGCTAGTGTTACTGCTCCATTCTCATCTCTGTCCACGTCAATTCTGGCGATCTTTAAGCACCGTTAGCTCAGACCTACCCCCACAACGTGCTCCTGAAACGCGGGCCGCTGACAGATCAGGTCGTACCAGCGCCGCAGATGGGTGTATTGCGGACGTTCGATCGGCAGTTCGAACCAGCGGTAGGTCAATGGAGCAAGGACGATGTCGGCAAGCGTCAAGCTGTTGCCTTCGACGTAGTCGTGCCCATCGAGCGCCTGATCGAGGACGGCAAACAGCGTCGCGTTGCGGTCCCTGTACCCGTCTATCAGTTCTTGCACGCGCTTCCCAGCGGGGGTACGCACGATGCTCTGAAACAGCTGTGCATTCGCCGGCCCCAGCGTCGACAACTGCCAGTCCATCCAGCGCTCCACCATAGCCCGGCGCGCGACGTCGTCCGGATACAGCGCGCGCGCATTGAACCGGTTGCACAGATATCGAACGATGGTGTTGGACTCCCAAACTACGGTCTCCAAATCGATCAAAGTGGGCACCACCCCATGGGGGTTTTTCTTTAGATATTCAGGCTCCCGGTTACCGCCAAACGCCCCCCCCATGTCCACGCGATGGCACGACTGGCCGATTTCGGCCAGCAGCCACATCACTTTTTGTACGTTAGAAGAGTTCGCACGTCCAAGCACAGTCAGGGTCGAAGGGCTGGTCATCACAGCACCTCCATGCCACGCTGCACCGCCGGCCGTTCACCCAAGGTGTCATACCAGCGTTTGACGTGCGGCACAGAAGCCAGGTCGATCTGATGCAGACCGAAGCGCGCAACCCACGGATAGATCGCGATATCGGCAATGCTGTACGCGTCGCCACCCACGAACTCGCTTTTCGCGAGCTGGCCGTCGAGCACCTTGTATAGCCGATGGGTCTCGGTGGTGTAGCGCTCAAGGCTGTACTTCTCGTGCGCGGCGTAACGCTGGAAGTGATGCGTTTGTCCGAACATCGGACCCACGCCGCCCATCTGGAACATCAGCCACTGGATTGTTTCATACCGTGCGCGCCCCGCTACCGGCAGCAGGCGCCGGGCCTTGTCAGCGAGATAAACGAGAATCGCACCCGACTCGAACAGCGTGACCGGATGCCCGTCCACCCCATCGCTGTCGCGGATGACAGGAATCTTATTGTTCGGATTCATCGCCAGAAACTCCGCGCTGAACTGCTCGCCCTTCGAGATGTCGACCGGATGCAATGTGTAACCCAGGTTGAGCTCCTCAAGCGCGATCGATATTTTTCGACCGTTCGGCGTACTCCACGAATAGAGATCAATCATGTTTCGTTCTCCAGAATGACTAGGCGCTCGAGGAGCGCGATATCTTGAATACGGCTACGACGTTAGCGTGCCGCCGGATTGCCGGCGCTGGCCGGCACATACGTCATCGCCGATTGCGCAGCGTGACGAACTCTTCGGCAAGTGTGGGATGAACGCCTAGCGTTGCGTCGAAATCAGCTTTCGTCGCCTTCGCCTTGATCGCAACCGCAATGCCCAGAATGATTTCTGCCGCGTCGGCAGCGACGATATGCGCGCCTAGCACCCGATCCGTCGACGCATCCACGACAAGTTTGACCAGGGCCCGTTCATCGCGACCCGACAGCGCGGTACGCATCGGCCGAAACGCGCTGCTATAGACGTCGACCTTCGCATGCCGTCTGCGAGCCTGCGCTTCCGTCAGGCCTACCGATGCCGCCTGGGGCTGGCTGAACACTGCAAAGGGCACGTTGTCGTGCGCACTCGCCCGCTTCCTGCCGCCGAACACGGTGTCGGCGAACGCATGCCCTTCGTGGATCGCAACCGGTGTCAGGTTCAGCCGGTTGGTTACGTCACCGACCGCATAGATGTCCGGATTGGACGTTGCCGAGTATTCATCGACCTTGATCGCCCCGCTCTCGTCCAGTAGGACCTCCGCGGACTCCAGCCCCATTCCCGACGTGTTGCTGCGTCTTCCGGTTGCAGCCATCACGGCATCGACTTCGATGGCTTGGCCCGTCGTCAGATGGACAACCAGGCCATCGCCCCGTTTTCCCACCGCTGCGACGTCCACCGCGACGCGCAAATCCACCCCGCTCTTCGACACTTCGGCGCCGAGGTGATTGCGCAACTCGTCGTCGAAGCCGCGCAAGATCTGCTGGCCCCGGTATAGCTGCGTGACATCGCTGCCGAGCCCGTTAAAGATGCCTGCGAACTCGCACGCTATATAACCGCCGCCGATTATCGCGATACGCTTCGGCAACGTATCCAGATAGAACGCCTCATTCGACGTGATCATCAGTTCCGCACCCTGGATAGCAGGCTCCACGGGAACCGACCCGCTGGCAACGAGTATGACCTTCGCGGTGAAAATGACGCCGTTGACCTCGACGCGGTGTGGGCCCACAATCTGCGCCCGTCCCGTAATTGCATCAACGCCGGCGCTCTGCAGCATGCGCACGTAGATCGCTTCCAGGCGCGCGATCTCCGCGTTCTTCGCAGCAATCAGCGAAGCCCAGTCATGAACCGGCGTTGGGGCCCTCCACCCGAACCCCGCTGCGTCGTCAACTGCCTGCGCGAAATGGGATGCATACATCAGAAGCTTCTTGGGCACACAGCCGCGGATGACGCAGGTGCCGCCGGTCCGATACTCCTCGGCGACAGCAACTCTCGCACCGTAGCCTGCGGCGATGCGGCTTGCCCGAACGCCACCGGAGCCTGCTCCAATGACAAAGAGATCGTAATCGTAAGTCTGCATGGCAGTTCGCTACTGACCGCGCAATCGGCAATGGTTAATCGGGACGCAGGCCGTCGTACGCGACAACATCGGTCCGACACCACCCATTTGAAACATAAACCCCTGCAGCATCGATGCCCACGTGAGGCGTTCGCCGGGAGCGGCGTGCTGCCGTTCCTTTGCAAGGTAGATGAGGATTGCGCCCGACTCGGCCAGCACCAAGCGATCGCCCCGCTCCCTCTCGGGGTCGACCGGTACGGGGATCTAGTTGTTCGCATTCCAAGCAAGGAACTCGGGACGAAGCTGCTCATCCTTCGTGATGTTCACGGAATGCACCGCATAAGAGAGGCTCGAGTTCCTCGAGCAGGACGGAAAACCTTGCGGCCATTTGGCGTGGTCCAGGGTATAAAGCTTCAGCAATTCTCCACCTCATCCTTTGTCCGGATTGCCTGACCCCCAATCCCAAGGCCTGACCGAGACCTCCGCGAATAGATCCGCCTTTCTGTAGGGATCGCCGGCCGAAAATCGTTCAGCGGTGACCAGATCTGGCGCCTCGATCACAATCAACGAACCGATCATCGTCGCGCCGTCAGGCGCTAGAAGTGGTCCGCCCAGCCTGTAAGTCACTCCAGGATGAGGGGTACCCAAGTATTCGCGGTGAGCGGGGCGAGTGCTGGTTCTGACATCGGTGGCCCCGGGGCGGTCGATGGCTACAATAGCGAAATACATTGAAGCTCCTTAGTGTTCCGGATACTAAATAGCGCTAGTTTTTTTTCCGACAGTGGCTTCCAATCTCGTCGACCGCGTGTCGGCATGCCGGCCTGGCTGCCGGGACCGTCCATCAGCGGCATTGGGAGGACCGGTCCGATTGCGCCTTGGCAGCGTCGACCTATTTAGCGACCGGTCCGCAGACCCGCGACCTTATTGAACGCCGCCTCGGCCGTTGCCCTGATTTCGCCCACGATTTCTGCTACAGGCTTGACATCGTGGATAAGTTCAACCGTTGCACCGGCATACAGCGGACTTGCCTCCCAATCTCCCTCCATGGCGTCCCACGCAGCCGCGACGTCATAGCGACAGAGTGGCTTTCCATTCGGAAAACGCGATATAGGCTCGCCTTCCCCAGGTCGTTGACCGGTAGGTGGACAACCGGCGGCCTCCCATTTGGAAAACGTGGAATTGCGAATCACCTGATGCGGAGACTCCTGCCAGCCCGCGTCGAAGAGCCTTGTCTCGACAAGGTCCGTCGCGCGCGCTGCAACAACCCGCTCCTTGTAACCGCGATGGTTGGCCGATTCGCTGCTTGCCACAAAACGCGTTCCCATCCAGACCCCACAAGCACCAAGCGCCATCGCAGCGACCAGGCCCCGCCCATCCGCAACTCCGCCTGCGGCTACCACAGGCACTCCCCTGGCGGCGTCCACGATAGCAGGCAGCAGTGACATCGTAGGCGCGCTGCCTACCAGGTGCCCCCCCGACTCCCGCCCCTGGGAAACGATAAAGTCGACGCCAATATCCCTTGCCCGCGCCGCATCTTCGGGAGTACCCACGGTCCAGAACACCAGCCCGCCTGCATCCTTGATGATACGAACATAAGGCTCGATATCTCCCTGCCACATCGAGAATACGCGCACTCCCGCATCCAACGCAGTCGCCAGCCTCTTCCGTTGGTCAACAATCAACGTCAGATTTGCACCAAACCGACCGTTCGTCGCTCGACTGATCTTTGCAAGCTCGTCGCTTACAGTCTCTTCCGGCATATGCATCAGTGCAGTAAAGCCGAAGCTGCCGCTATCGGCCATTGCTCCGAGAAATTCCGCGCTCGAGCCTCGCCCGAGAGGACCCGCCAACACCGGAACGCGCAAATTAAGTGCTTTGGTCAATGCTGTTTCGAAAGACATATCAGTTTTCCTCCACGCTCAGATCGAGCGATTGTCGAATCCATGGGCCCGCCTCAGCCTTTCGCGGACGTCAACTGGGCAGAGGCTACAAAGATCCTGCCATCGGCCACCGTGACCCCGTAGGTTTCAATGTCTCCGTTTGCCGGCGCCGACAACGCCTTTCCTGTGACGACATCGAATTGCGCACCATGGAGCGGACATTCGACCACTGATCCCTCGAGCCAGCCGTCCGACAGATAGGCCAAAGCGTGCGAACAGACATCACTGGTCGCGTACACCTTGCCGTCCACGTTAGAGAGCAGAATCCGCGTGCCTTCTACGAAGACACATTTCATTTCGCCTGGCTTTAATTCCGCGACGCTACAAACATCATCACCTTTGTGCATGCTTCACCTCTCTTCCACCGAATTTCGCCTGACACTATTTCACATATGCAGATTCAATCGACAAATCTGACAGCCGATCTGCCGATTTACATTGCGCGACGGGGTTAGATCAACGTGGAACCGCGTCTGCATTGACTGCAATATAGACCTCTTTCCTGACGGGATAACTCCCCTCAATCTTGATAGACATTTAGGCGATTCGAAAAGATCACGTACTTGCTTGGAACGTGCGCCCCGGTCCCAAACTCGTTGTGACGACATCTGACTCACTTTGGGTTCGGGGGCGGTAATATCAGAATGAATGAAGACTTACTCGTTGGGATTTGACGCGTGAGGCGGCGCAGTGTGGCTGCCGGCTGGAGAGGGACTTGCGAGGAAATGGGCGTAAACGCGCGCACGTTTCAGCGCTGGGTGGCACGCGGTGAGGACCCGGTGCGCGCCGATGGCCGCACCACGACCGAGCGGCTGGCTGAGGCCGAACAGCAACAGATTCGGGAGGTGGCTAATAACGAGGAATTTTCCAGACCGCAGCCCAGCATGGCGGACCGCGGCGTGTACTTCGAGTCGGAATCGAGCTCTTACCGCGTAGTTCAGATGTATCGATGCTTTGCTGGGAGACTTGCAAAGCAATTGTCGGGCAACTACTGCATGAACCTGATGAACGTAATGGAAAGCCTCGATACGCCGATCTCTGGCTGGGCTGCGTTCACCGAATCGTGGCGCTGCCGGAAAGCAGCTACTCCGGTCTTACCGATCAGGCATGGCATCAAGCCAGCGCTGCTCTTCGGCGAACCGGTCGACCAGCATATCGAGGAGCAACCGGACCTTGGTGCTTACCTGACGCCGATGGGGGTAGAGCGCGACGATCTCCAACTCCTGTGTTCGGTAATCGGGCAGCAGCGGCACCAGCGCACCGGAGGCGAGAAGGTCTGATACGAGAAACGGGGGGCACAGCCACAATCCGAGTCCGGCTGCGGCAGCTGCGCGCATTACGGTAATGCTGGCGGTGACCATGTTGCCCGAAACGCGAGTGCTCATCGGATTGCCGGCAGGATCGACGAAATGAAACTCGTTGCGGAAGATCGAATAGGCGTAAAGCAGGCAGTTATGGTCGACCAGGTCGGCTGGGCTGTGGGGCACGGAATGCGTCTCGAGGTAAGCCGGCGCACAGCACAATAGGTAGTGCCATTTCGCCAGGGTCCGTCTGATCAGGGTCGAGTCAGGAGGTGATGCCGGCATGATCGATAGGTCGAAGCCCTCCCGCACGGGGTCGATCATGACGTCGGTCTCGAAATCTAGCGAGACTTCCGGGTAATTGCCCAAGAAGCGGGTGACGACCGGCGCGATGAACCGGTCCAGTGATTGATGGCAACGGAGGCGAAGCCGGCCGCGCGGAGTCACCTGCAACGCGCTGGTAATCTCGTCGGCTTCCGCCAACTCCTGCAAGATATGTGAGCAGCGCTCGTAATACTCGCGGCCGATCTCGGTTAGACTCACATGGCGTGTGGTGCGGTTCAACAGGCGCACACCAAGGCTGTCTTCGAGCGCCTGGACGTGGTTGCTGACCGTCGTTGTCGACAGGTCCAGGCGACGCGCCGCCGCGGTAAAGCCCCCGCTCTCGACGACGCGGACAAAGGCGGTAAGACTGGCCATCCGATCCATGCGTTCCACCAATTAAGTCACAGTTGAGAGTCACGTCAATACTGGAGCGCCAAACCGGCGTTTGTCAACGTAATTGACGCGTCACGTTAAGCGAATTGCTTTGCTAGGAAATGTTGCGGACAGATGGGTGCCTGAAGAACCGAGCGCACGAGCTTCGGGTTGCGTCCAACTTGCGAGCTGCTCGTGAATTTGTGGCCCCAACCTTTCGCCTTTCTTGCAAAGGGGACCGCGCGGCGGCGCGGCGCTTGACGTGACTCCACACCAACTCGTCTGGATTGAGGGTCCGGTGCGTAGCCGGGAAGGAAATGCAAGGTCAGTTTTCCCTGCGTACTGGCGACGTAGTCCTTGATGATGGCCTTCTTATGCGCTGGCAATCCATCCACGGTCAGATGCACCGCCTTCTTTCAATTGAACATCAGCTTCCTGAGCAGCGTGACAAACAATTCCCTCTGAGCCCGCCTTCGTACGTTGCAAACCAGAAGGCACCCTTCTAATTGACGGCGGACGCCGCGCTCACGCTTTGCCGCTGGCTAGGCCGAACGAAAACTGGCGTTTCGCCGCGCGGCGCACGGGTCCTGGCATGCACCCGTCAGATCGGAAGCCAGATTCGTCCCAGAAGAAATTTCTACACGCGCTATCAAGCCATCGTGTAGGCGGTCTTGATCGTAGTGTAATGCTCCTTGGCGTACGTCCCTTGCTCACGAGAGCCATAGCTCGAGCCCTTCCGACCACCGAACGGAACGTGATAGTCGACACCCGCTGTCGGCAGGTTGACCATCACCATGCCAGCCTCGCTACTGCGTTTGAAGTGCGTCGCATACTTCAGAGAGGTCGTGCAGATACCAGCGGAGAGGCCGAACTCGGTGTCGTTGGCCAACGCTAGTGCTTCGTCGTAGTCCCTGACTCGCACAATGTTGGCGACCGGGCCGAAGACCTCCTCGCGCGAGATCCGCATCGCATTGGTCGTTTCGGTGAAGAGCGCCGGCTGGAGATAGAAGCCGGGCGTCGCACGCTTCAGGAGTTCGCCACCGAAGACCAGCTTGCCGCCCTCATCCTTAGCGATCTGGATGTACCTAAGGTCCTGGTCGATCTGGCTCTGGTCGACCACCGGGCCTATCTGCGTGCCTTGCTTCAGCGCGTCGTCGACGACGATGCTCTTCAGCCGCTCGATGCAGGCCTCGACGAAGCGGTCATGGATGCCCGCTTGGACGATCAGGCGCGAAGACGCCGTGCAGCGCTGACCGGTGGAAAAGAAGGCGCCGTTGACTGCCACTTCGACCGCCGTGTTGAGATCCGCGTCGTCAAGCACGACAAGCGGGTTCTTGCCACCCATCTCGATCTGGACCTTTTTCATCGGGTTCGAGGCGATACAGGTGGCCGCAACCTTGCGACCAGTCGCGACCGAGCCGGTGAAAGAGATCGCGTGCACGTCCTTGTGCTCGAGCAGCGCCTGACCAACTACCGAACCGCGACCCATGACAAGATTGAGCACGCCCTTAGGCAGGCCGGCGCGCTGGATGATGTCGACGAGCGCCCAGGCGGAGCCCGGCACAAGGTCGGCCGGCTTGATGACGACGCAGTTGCCCCAGGCGAGAGCCGGCGCGATCTTCCACGCCGGGATTGCAATCGGAAAGTTCCAGGGCGTGATCATCCCGACAATCCCCACCGGCTCGCGGGTGATCTCGACACCGACACCAGCGCGTACTGAAGGAATTGCCTCACCACCGGCACGCAAGCATTCGCCTGCGGCGAACGCGAAGATCTGCCCTGCACGGGCCACCTCGCCGATGCCCTCGGCGAGCGTCTTGCCTTCCTCGCGCGAGAGAAGCCGGCCAAGCTCCTCCTTGCGGGCGATGATCTCATCGGAAGCCTTCCTCAAGATGTCGAAGCGCTCCTGTGACGTCGCACGGCTCCAGGCCGGGAAAGCAGCCTTAGCTGCGTCCACTGCTTTATTAACGTCCGCCACGGAACCCTGCGCGTACTCGCCGACAACGTCGTTCGTATTGGATGGGTTGATATTGCGAGAGATATTCGCCCCTTCAACGAATTCTCCGGCGATAAGATTGGAATAAAGTCGCGACATTTTTCCTCGATCCTTCTTCTGTTGAGGCAAAGGGTTGATAAGCATGACATGGTACGATCACGCTCGATCCTTGATCTGCCTGCCTTCTCTTGGGAGTCTGGATGCACGCCGACATAGCGACATCCGCGCCTTGCAAGGCTCTTCAGCCAAGCCACGCCGTAAGCCCCGGCGGAACGATAGATAGGGCTCGCTTTGCGGTCGCCCCAAGATCTATCGTTCTTCTGCAGTACTTCTCAAACGGCCTCAATTGTCAAACTATGGTGCCGGTCCGGTCCGCGCTCTCAAACTCGGCAAGCTGAGCAATGATCTCCGCGCCGCGGTTTGCGCACGGTATCCCGCCATAGAGGTAAGCGAGACTAACAACGGCCTGCATTTCTTCCCAGCTAGCGCCAGCCCGGCGTGCCGCGCGCGCATGCAACATGGCCGCGTCGAGCAGCTTGGCGAGCAGAATGCCAAACACCATTAGCTGGGAAGTTTTCGTGTCGAAACACGCCGGATACAACGTGCGAAGGCGCACCTCCTCTTGGAGACCAAGCAGTTCAGGATCGAGCGCTCCCGTCACGGCCAGTCGGGCGGCTATGCGTGGCGGCAGGAAGCCAACGAGGTCCTTGTAGGCTTGCTCGCGTTCAGCGAGAGGAGTTTGTGTATCTGCGTAGGGACCGATTTCGCTCCTAACCGCATCCATATCCAGGTTGACATGTGCCATCGATAGAGTCCGTCCATTTCGAAATTTGTTGTCTTGAGCTTGCCGATGATCGAGGCCGCGCACTTCGTCACATCGTGAAGCAAAACGTTGCCCGGGACTGTCCGCCCCGGGCAGGGTAAAGATCATTCTGAAAAGCAATGCCGGCTTCGAGACGCCGACGGCGCTTCGCTTCAGGGCAGCAGCACCAGAGAACCGGTCGTCTTGCGCGACTCCATCGCAAGATGCGCTTCAGCCGCGTCCTTGAGCGCGAAGCGCTGGTTGATGTGAACCTTCACCGCCCCTGACTGCACGACGTCGAACACCTCCTGCGCACCCTCCTCGACCTTGGCGCGGGTGGGCAGGTACGCATTCTGGGTCGGGCGGGTCAGGAACAGCGAGCCCTTCTTGTCGAGGATGCTGATGTCGAACGGCGGCACCGGGCCGGAGGACTGGCCGTAGAGCACCATCAGGCCGCGCGGCCTGAGGCAGTCGAGCGAGCCCATGAAGGTATCCTTACCGATCGAGTCATAGACGACTGGGACACCGACGCCGCCTGTGATCTCCTTCACTACCTCGACGAAGTCGTCCCTGCCGTGGATCAGCGCATGGTCGCAGCCGTGGGCCTCCACAAGCTTCGCCTTTTCCTCAGTCGACACGGTGCCGATGACGGTCGCACCCAGATGCTTGGCCCACTGGCACAGCACGAGGCCGACGCCGCCTGCGGCCGCGTGCACGAGGATCGTGTCGTCCTTGCCGACTTGGTAGGTCTGACGGCACAAGAACTGCGCGGTCATGCCCTTCTGCATCACCGCCGCACCGATCTCGTCGCTGATGCCGTCGGGAAGTTTGACCATGCGATCGGCCGGCACCAGCCGGACCTGGGCGTAGGCGCCCTGCACGCCGCTATATACGACACGGTCGCCCGGCTTCAGCGAAGTGACGTCAGGCCCGACTGCCTCGACTACGCCGACCGCTTCGCGCCCCGGGATAAACGGCAGCGGCAACGGGTAGAGGCCGGTGCGGAAGTAGATGTCGATGAAGTTCACGCCGACGGCCGTCTGGCGAAGGCGCGCTTGCCCTGGGCCGGGATCGTCGACGGAAATCTGATCCCAGACAAGCTTTTCGGGTCCACCGGTCTCGTGAATGCGGATGGCATGGTGCATCAGTCGTCTCCTTCTGTTGACTAAATTTTGCAGATTGGGTTAGTGCAGGTACGTCGGCGGTATGGCTGTACTCCGGCCGGCGGGCTCATCTGTCCTGGGCGCGGGCGGCCCCGTCTTCGTGCGAGTGCGTATAGGCTCCGTGGTCACCTGTGTGCCACCGGAGGTAATGTTGGCGCAGCAGATCCTTTCCATAGTCCTTGCCATTCGGCGTGCGAACGAGCGTGTGGATGTGATCACGGGACGGCTTATCGTTGTCGAACACGATGCCCGGTTGGTGGTCGAACTCGACCAGGATCGCCGGGCTCAAGATGCGGTAATAGAACGGGCTGGTATCGTCGAACGGCCCGATCCAGGCGAATTGCGTATCGCCGAGGTGGCGTTTGGCCACGGCCCAGCGCAGATCGGAATGACCGGGGCGGATGTACCCGATATAGGTTGCCAGCAGCGCCTCGAGACGCTCGCGGCCTTCCTGCGGCAGGTCCGCGTAACGGATGCCGCCCGGCTCAATATGCCGGTTGTCGTTGTAAGCACCGGCGAACACTTCCCACGGCAAGTCAGTGCCGAGCGTCGCCTGTTGCCGCGCCTCGGCCGACAGCGCGCTCATCAGCGCATGGCCTTGTTCCTCCTCGGCAGCAAACACCCGCAGACCGCTGTACTTACCGAACCGCGCCAAGACCGGCTCCGAACCCATAAGGGTCGGTGTCATGACGAACTGGTCGCCGAGCACGAAGCAATTGACGTTGAGGTGGTGCCCATCGATCTGCCAGCCCCAAGGGGCGTTCGGCGATGGCGTCCCGAAGATGCTGATCCAGTAGTACCACTCGCTGTACTCCTCGGGCTTACCCGTTATTTCGAGGGCGTGCTCGTTGAGTCGCATGACATCGCGCGCGGTCTGATAGCCCGCCCCGCTCATCGTCTCACGCATCAGTGCCAGCGCTGCCTTGCGCTGGCCGTGGCTGAGATCGGCGAGGCAGATCCCATTGCGTGGCATCAGCCAGGGATGAAAGTTGGACCACTGGCGCCACGCCGTGTCGTCGATTGCCAGGCAGGCGGCGCGCCGCTGCCTGGCGTCGAGACTCGCGAGAAAGGCGCGCGCCGCCTCCAGCAGCGGGGCGAGCGAGACGCCGGTTGCAGCGGGCGGAAATTGCCCCTCGGCTACCGAGCCGATGCAACTGATCCCGCGGAACGGCTCGGCCAGGCCAGCCCGCGCCATATCGACCAGCTTCTGCTGGCGCAGCGTCAATTCGAATGGTCGGATCGCCGGCGCCGGCGGCCAGTTGCGCAATCCGAAATGTGCCGTTTCTCCTGCCATATTCATCGCCCCCGCGCTTGTTTGGCTGCCACCCGATGGCAAGCCGAGATCGGAAATACCCGTTTCGCCCGCAACGTCGTTTTGACCGTCATGTTTGCGCCCTCTCACGTCGCGAAAAGCGGATCGCGTGCGCCCGCAGATCGAAGTCGGGATCGACGGCCTGTTCCGGGGACAGACGCGGGTCGGCGAGCAGCAACCGACGCGCGACCACGTGGTCAGCCGGCCGGTTGATCGACTCGACGCCGATCAGGGTGCCGTCGCGGAAGAAGAACACCGAGAAGCTGCGGCTCTCAGGATCGCCGCGCAATACCGAACGGTCGTGGCCAGCCGTGATGCCGGCGATCTGCAGTTTCAAATCGGCCTGGTCGGTCCAGAACCATGGCACCTTGTCGTAGGGTATCGACTCGCCGACAATCGCGGCAGCGACGGCTTGGCCCTGATCGACGGCGTTCTGTACCGATTCGAGACGGCAGCGGCCGAAGCGGCTGGGGTAGTTGGCGCAATCGCCGATCGCGAAGATCGTTGGGTCGGTGCTCGCCAGGTTCTGGTCGACAATGATGCCGTTGTCGATCGCCAGCCCCGCTGCCGCAGCGATCTCGGTATTTGGCACGACGCCGATGCCGATCAATACGAGGTCGGCCGGCAGTGTGCGGCCATCGCTAGTCTCAACCCCGCTGACCCGCCTGTTGCCGAGAATACGGGCAACACCGGTGCCGAACAGAAACTCTGAGCCCCAGTCGCGGTGCGCCCTGGTGTAGAAGCGGGATGTCTGCTCGGAGACGACCCGCCCCATCAGCCGCTGCGTCATTTCGATGATGTGTACGGCAACCCCTGCCTTGCGAGCGACGGCGGCAAATTCAAGGCCAATGAAGCCGGCGCCGATGACAACAACCTCGCGCGCCTCTGCGAGCCGCGGCCGCAAAGCGTCTGCGTCGGCGAGAGTGCGCAGTGGCAAAACGCCGTCAAGCTCGGCGCCCGGGACCGACAAGGGGCGGAAGCGAGCACCGGTCGCTAACACCAATCGGTCGTAGGCAACCTTGCGGCCAGAGGCGAGTTCGACTTGCCGCGTCTGCCGGTCAATCGCGGTCGCGGTTTGGCCCAGTTCCAGCTCGATTCGCTCCTTTCCGTAGAACATCTCCGGCCGCAACCAAAGGCCGTCGAGCCCGGTCTCGCCTGCAAGGTAGGATTTCGACAGGGGTGGGCGCTCGTAGGGGATGCAGGGCTCATCGCCGACCAGCCGAATCCTGCCGTCGAACCCCGCTTGGCGCAGCGAGGTGGCTGCCTGCAAGCCAGCCTGGCCGGCGCCGACGATGACGACCGTCGAGCTCGGCATCATATCCACGTCTCCATCAGGGGCCCGACGACGCCGCCCGTCCCCGGCGACGCCACCAATCGGCTGGAGAGGCGCTCCGTCGGACAGCGCTCGCAGGCGGTAAATTCGAGCATCTTGTTTTCGCTCCATGTTGGGATCTAGCCGGGATCATCAGCCACGACATAGCCGCGGCGGGTGGCGCATATCCCCGATCCGCCACCCTCGGCAAAGGTACGGACGATGCAGTTGTGAGCCGCGGCCCGCACGTCCCGGACGTCGAGCGCCAGGGACGTGACTCCGGCGAGTCAGGCGAGGCGCCCCACATTCGCGCCGAGAGCCGCGGCTTCGGCGGAGGTGAGGACCGCGTTCCAGGTTCCGGTCGGAATGCCGCGCGCGGCGTCCTTGTCGCGCACGACGTTCAGCGGGTCGAGTCCTTGTTCGAGCCGCTTCAACTGTTCGCGCAAGATACGTCGCAACATCACGACGCCGCCGTCGGAGGTGCCAAGGTTTTCGAGCGCATGCACGGCAGTCGTGCGCTGGCCCTCCTGCGCTTCGCGGTCATCAGGCTTGCGCTGGCGTTCCTCGTAGCTCCGCTCCAACGCCGCGCCCGGCCGGACTGCGTCGCTGATGTCGGTCCCGGGGCGCCAGCCGGGCTTCGGCTTGCCGTCCTGCAAGGGCCACGCGACGATGCTGATGCCGCGAACATGCTCGTTGTCCACCGGCACCACCCAGGACAGCTCGGTGGCGCGTGTCTTGCGCGCGCCGCTGTCGTAGACGGCGGGGACCAGGAACGCGTTCGGCACGATGCATTCCGCATGCCGAATGAAGTGGTTGCCGTTCGGCAACTCGCGCACCATGTTGAAGCGCACACCCAATGGCGTTTTCTCAAAGTCGATCTTCGCCATGTCCCGCGCCAACGTGTCGCCTGCCAGGCCCTCGAGCATGTTGTGCCCCTGGTTGCCGCTGATCACCTGGTGCAACATGATGAGGTGCCAGGGATCGACGACGTTCTCGTAATGCTGGAGCCAATTGCAGTCTTTGACGTAGCCGATCCCGTGATCGCCCCAGAGTCGCATGCCGCGCAGTTCGACCTCGCCCACCACGTTCGGGTCGATAATGTCGTAGACAGGGAATATCGGCTCGGTGCCGGCCGGGCCCATATAGACGAAGACGATTCCGCCGAATTCGAGCGTCGGATAGGCCGGCTGCCAGACATTCATCCGCTCGCGAAACTCCTCGGTCTCGCACGGCATTTCAAGGCAGCGGCCATCGGTGCCGTAGAGCCAGCCGTGGAAACAGCAACGCAAGCCCCTGTCCTCGATCCGCCCCCATTCGAGCGAGGTGCCGCGATGCGAGCAATGCGGCTGCAAGGCGCCGACTTTCCCTGTCCCATCGCGGAACAGTACGATCTCCTCGCAGAGGAGCTTTTCCTTGCGCGGCCGGTCCGTCAATTCATCGGAGGTGCAGACAGGTTGCCAGTAGCGCCGCAGCAACTCACCCATTGGGCTGCCCGGCTCAACGCAGGTTAGTTCGGAAGTGACTGGCGGTGTCTGGTGTCCATAGGCAGACTGCATCGCGTTGCTCCTAGTCTCGTTGTAGTGTTATCAAACTAGGGGTGAAGGTACCCTCGACGGGCCCTGGAATAAACATGTCTCGGCTGGAAGAACTCTCAGGCGCAGCCGGATAATCGCACCTGCTTCAAGCACTTCCTTGAGTGGCTTAAGTCACGTTGCCGGTCGCTATTTCCGGGCAATGTAGGAATCTAGGCGTTAGCTAGTCTCCCCCGGATGTTGCCGCAGGGGTCGGCGACATACATCGTGCCGGTGCCGTTGGTAGTGATCGACGTCGGGGAACTCGAACTGGTCACTTCCGACATTGGCCGGCGGCTCCGCCCAATGTCGTCACATTTCCGACCGGCTGGGTCGGTTGCTACCGTCCCGCATGTAAGCGCTGGCCATTTGTTGACGGCCGACTCGACACTAATGCCGATTTCGTCGACGGCAGGCAGGCCTGGCGAACTCGGGCTGCAACGAGCGTTGCGGATAATCCGTTGGCCATCGCGCACGAGGCTGCCCGCTAGGTCGCTGCCGCTCTGGATGCCATTCCGGCGCCAAGCGACTCATGCAATTGCCCTTCTCGATCGTGAGGTGGAAATCCTTCTCGCGGAGTCGATGGAGCAAGATCGATGGCTTGGCGTCAACCAGAAGGGCGCTGTTCGGCGAACCTGGAAACAGCTGCGCCTGCGAAAAGCCATCCCCCCCCCCGCGACAGCCACCCCGCTGGACCCAACGAAAGCCCCCCACTGGCACTAACCCCGCAAAACGGCCTTCCCTACCATGGCGCTCACATGCCGCGCCATGCGTCATGTGCCGGCGCTCTGCGCAGTAGCGGGGAGCCCCATCCAACAGAGGGTGCAACGACACCCCAGCCAAGGAGACTGGCATGCCTCTTGCTCAACCTTCCTTCCTCCTCGTTTAGGCACCACACGCAGGCACTGCGACGGTGCCGACCCACCGTGCCGTCCAACGGACGGCATCCAGGCAGTTTCAACAATCGAGGAGTCCGATCATGCATTGGATCAAGCAACTGGCAGCAGGCATCGCGCTCGCGGCCGTACTGGCCCCGGCCGCCCACGCACAGGCCAAGGAAGTCATCATCGCCTATCAGGACATGGTGGTGCCGTGGCGCTACGCGCAGGATATGAAGGAGGTCGAGAAGCAGACCGGCTACAAGGTCTCGTTCCGCCAGTTCACCGGCGGCGGCGACGTGATCCGCGCGATGGCGTCGGGCCAGATCGCCATCGGCGAGGCCGGTTCCTCGCCCATCGCCTCGGCGTTGTCGCAGGGGCTCGATGTGGAGCTGTTCTGGATCCTTGACGACATCAACGCGGCCGAGGCCTTCGTGGCCCGCAATGGTGCGCAAGTGTCCAATATCGCCGACCTGAAAGGCAAGCGCGTCGGCGTGCCGTTCGTCTCGACCACGCACTACCACACGCTGGTGGCGCTGGAGCAGGCCAAGGTCAATCCGAAAGACGTCAAGATCATGAACATGCGGCCGCCGGAAGTGGCCGCGGCGTGGGAACGCGGCGACATCGACGCGACCTTTATCTGGGACCCGGTGCTGGCCAAGGTCAAGCGCTCCGGCAAGGTGCTGACCACGTCGGGCCAGATCGCCGCGCAGACCGGCAAGGCGACCTTCGACGGCATGATCGCCAACAAGAAGTTCGCGCGTGAAAACCCGGACTTCATGGTCAAGTTCGTGCGCGTGCTGGCCGCCGCCGACGACAACTACCGCAACAACAAGGCGGCATGGACGCCTGATTCCCCGCCTGTCAAGTCCGTGGCCCGGCTCACCGGTGCCAAGGCCGAGGAAGTCCCGGCCAGCATGGCGCTCTACAGCTTCCCCACGCTGCAGGAGCAGGCATCGTCGCGTTGGCTCGGCGGCGGCGCGGCCAGCGCCCTGCGCTCGGCGGCAGTCTTCCTGAAGGAACAGGGCACGATCCAGACCGTGCTGCCCGACTACAGCGGCGGTGTCAACGCCGAATGGGTCCGGCGCGCCGCGCAGTAGCCGCGGCCCCTTGCAGTGCACGCGTCGGTGCCGGCCACGGCCCACCGACGTACCTGCCCTCGCCCGCCCATGGCTTCATACGGCCGGCGATGCGGCAAGCCACACCCCAAATCTTCAGGAGGACTGTCATGTCCCGGCTGGAAATCGACAAGGTCAGCGTCAACTACGGCGGCCGCGGAGGCGCGCAGACGCTGGCCCTGTCCCAAGTGAACCTGACCATGGAACGCGGCGACTTCGTGGTCGCCCTCGGCGCCTCGGGCTGCGGCAAGACCACGCTGCTGTCCTGCATTGCGGGCTTCATGCAACCGTCGGAGGGCGAGATCCGCCTCGACGGCAAGCCTGTGCTCGGCCCTGGCGCGGAACGCGGCGTGGTGTTCCAGAAGCACGCGCTGATGCCGTGGCTCAACGTGGCCGACAACGTCGCCCTGGGCCTTCGGCTGCGCGGCGTAAACCGTGCCGAGCGCCTGCGCATCGCGCATGAAAAGCTGGCCCAGGTAGGTCTCGAGAAAGTCGCCAGCAAGCCCGTCTACCAGCTGTCGGGCGGCATGCAGCAGCGCGTGGGCATTGCACGCGCGCTGGCCAATGACCCCGAGGTGATGCTGATGGACGAGCCGCTGGGCGCGCTCGACGCACTCACGCGCGAATCGATCCAGGCGCTGATCCTGCGGCTGTGGGCGCGCGAACAGAAGATCGTTTTCTTCATCACGCACAGCGTGGAAGAGGCGTTGTTCCTCGCCACGCGGCTGATCGTGATGACGCCGTCGCCGGGCCGCATCGCGCACAGCTACGACCTGCCGTTCGCGCGCCGCTACATCGAATGCGGCGACGCGCGCGCCGTCAAGTCCGATCCGGAATTTATCCGCTATCGCGAAGAAATCGTCGACCTGATCCATGCCACGCCCTGAGGACAAAGCCATGACCGTACCCGCCCAACAGGTCGACGCCGCCGCCGTGGCAGCCCCCGCCGTCCCGACCCGGAGCACGGCTCCGGCCGGCCAGCCCGCCGCACCGCGCCGCGCCATGCGCACCGTCTCCGGTTACCGCATGCCGGGCGAAGGCTCCAGCTCGCGCATCGCCACCGTCACGGTAATGACGCTGCTGGCGCTGTGGTGGATCGCCAGCCACCTGCAGTGGCTGCCGCCGCTGTTCCTGCCCACGCCGGAGGCCATCATCCGGGCCTTTATCGATGCCTGGAACGGCAATGTGCAAGGCGGCCTGCCGTTGCTGGACCACTTCCACGCCAGCCTGGTGCGCGTGTTCGGCGCCTTCGCGCTGGCCGTGCTCACCGCGGTGCCGATCGGCGTGCTGATGGGCGTGTCGCGCGTCGCGCGCGGCGTCTTCGATCCGCCAATCGAGTTCTACCGTCCGCTGCCGCCGCTGGCCTACCTGCCGCTGATCGTGATCTGGTTCGGCATCGACGAGACCTCCAAGATCCTGCTGATCTACCTGGCCTGCTTCGCGCCGCTGGCCATGTCAGCGCGCGCCGGCGTGCGTTCGGTCACGATCGAGCAGATCAATGCGGCCTACTCGATGGGTGCCACGCCGTGGCAGGTGATCCGCCATGTGGTGCTGCCCGCTGCGCTGCCCGACATCCTGACCGGCATGCGCATCGCCATCGGCTTCGGCTGGACCACGCTGGTCGCCGCCGAGATGGTCGCAGCGACCGCCGGACTCGGCCAGATGGTGCTCAATGCGTCCAACTTCCTGCGCACCGACGTGGTGATCATGGGCATCCTGCTGATCGGGCTGATCGCCTTCCTGTTCGACCTGCTGATGCGCAAGTCCGAAACGTGGCTGGTGCCCTGGAAGGGCCGTATGTAAGACGACACCCGGCTCCGTCGGCAGGAGCACGAAGCGCCCGCCTGTGCCGCAGCCGCGGCCCGGGCGGGCGCTTTGCATTGGTGCAGCGGACGATGGCAGACGAGCGCGGTGACACACGTGATCGCCTTGAGCATTTTTGGGATATCCGACATTTTCGGCGCTACAACGCGACGACGCGAAGGTCGGTGCCGAGCCAACATATTGGACGCAGATGTCGGTGCAAATCCGGCAGTTTCGGCGATTTACCGCAGGTCACCGGCCGTCTGAAGGCCATTTCCCGACATGGCATGCCATGTGCATGGGTAAAGGCAACCGCGAGCCACGCGCGCCAGCCCGGATCCCAAAGGAGTCAGCCATGAATGCCAGACTTGTCTACCTGATTGCCGTAGTCACCGCAGCGCTGGCAACCCTCTTCCTCGCCGGTGAGACCGACACCATCAAGGAAGATTTCGGAGCACGACTGCCAGGCATGATCCAGACCGTGTGGTAAGGCGCAGCGTTACTCCGCCGGCGGTTCCGCCTGCTTGACCCGCGCCAGCGCTGCGCCCACCTCGCCGTAGAACTGCTTGAGCGCGACGGCATCCAGATCGGGCGGTTGCAGCGCTGGCCAGAGCAGCGCGATCAGGTCGCTCGCCGTCCGGTCGATGTCCACTGGACGCCCGCTCACCACCGCATCCCACAGGACGTGCTCCATCGGCCCGAGGATGGCCGAACGCAGTAGCCGCAGCGACAGGTCCGTCCGGATTTCCTTACGTGCCTGGGCCCGCGCCAGCAGGTCCATCAACGGCGCCGTGTAGCGCCGTTGCAGCGGCACGAACACTTCATCCAGGCCCTGGCCTTTGGCCCGCCCCTCCGACAGCACCAGTGCGCACAGTCCCGTGCCCTGTATCAGGAACAGCCGCAAATGCGTGCGCACGAAGAACTCGAGCTGCACCTTGGTGCTCTGCTCGCGCGGCAGGCCATTCTCGATCGCGGCAATGATCTCGTCATACCAGTCCTGGATCACCCGGACACACAGGTCGCGCTTACTGTGGAAGTACGTAAAGACGGTGCCTTCGGAGATGCCGAGCCGCTGCGCGATCTCGGTCGTGGTCGCGCGTTCGTAGCCAAGCTCGGAAAACACCTCGCGGCCGACCCGCAGGATGTCGCGCATGCGCTGCTCGGCCTTGGCCCGTGCCGGCACCCGGCGTTGTCCCGCAATCTGCTGCATCGACGTGTCCTTGCGTGGTGATAGTGACGACGGCCGCATTATAAGTGCGGCTTCCCGCTCAGGCGCCGCCATTGCAGGCCTGTCGATCCACTTTATACGATAGTTGACCAACACTCAATTTTTGTTGATTTTTTCTGAGCGCAGGTATAACTTTACCGGACAGAAAGAAAAAAGCAGCGCCAAACCGAATGAAAGGCTTCCCGCCATAAACTTGAGCTACGCTCAAAATACGGGAAGAACGACACCGAACGCCGCACTCTGGAGACGAGCATGACGATGCAGCCTGGGACTTCCCGGACCGTGCCCGATACAACCCTGCCCACCAACGGGTTGTCCTATGTAAAAGGCGACACCACCTCCCCGCTCAGCGAACAGACGATCCCGGCCATGCTGGCCGACACGGTCGCCCGCTTCGGCCAGCGCCCGGCGGTCGTGTTCCGCGAGCAGGGCATCCGCTGGACCTGGCAGGAATTCGCGGCGGCCGTCGATGCACTGGCAGCCAGCTTCCACGCGCTGGGCCTGCGCCGTGGCGATCGCGTCGGCATCTGGTCGCCGAACCGCGTGGAATGGCTGCTGACCCAGTTCGCCACCGCGCGCGTCGGCCTCGTCATGGTCAATATCAACCCGGCCTACCGCCTGTCGGAGCTTGAATATGCGCTGAACAAGGTTGGCTGCAAGGCGGTCATCGCGCCGGAGTCGTTCAAGACGTCGCGTTATCTGGAGATGCTCCAGACGCTGGCCCCGGAGCTGCAGCAGAGCGAACCGGGCGCGCTGCAGGCGGCGCGCCTGCCGGAACTACGCTGGGTCATCCGCATGGAGAACAAGCCGACACCCGGCATGCTGACCTGGCAGGAACTGCACGCGCGCGGCGCCGGCCTCCCCGTATCCGAGCTCGACGCAATTACGGCGCAACTCGACCGCCATGACCCGATCAACGTCCAGTTCACCAGCGGCACCACGGGCGCGCCCAAGGGTGCCACGCTGACGCACCGGAACATCCTCAACAATGCGCGCTACATCGCCGCCGCGATGCGCTTCACCGAGCAGGACAAGCTCTGCATTCCGGTGCCGCTGTACCACTGCTTCGGCATGGTGCTGGCCGTGCTGGCGTGCGTGTCCACCGGCGCATGCATGGTCTTCCCGGGCGAGGCGTTTGAACCCGTCGCGACCATGTCGGCCGTCAGCGAGGAACGCTGCACCGCCCTGCACGGCGTGCCGACCATGTTCATCGCGCAGCTCGACCATCCGGAATTCAGCCGCTTCGATTTCTCGACGCTGCGCACCGGCATCATGGCCGGTTCGCCCTGCCCGATCGAGGTCATGAAACGCGTCGTCGCCGACATGCACATGGCCGAGGTCACCATTGCCTACGGCATGACCGAGACGAGCCCTGTGTCGTTCCAGAGTTCCACCAATGATCCGCTCGACAAGCGCGTCTCCACGGTCGGCCGTGTGCAGCCGCACCTGGAATGCAAGGTGGTCGATGCCACGGGCCAGATCGTGCCAGTCGGCGAAACCGGCGAACTGTGCACACGCGGTTACTCCGTCATGCTCGGCTACTGGGACGACGAAGCACGCACCAGCGAAGCGATCCGCGACGGCTGGATGCACACCGGCGACCTGGCCACGATCGACGCCGAGGGCTATTGCAATATCGTCGGCCGCGTCAAGGACATGCTGATCCGCGGCGGCGAGAACGTCTACCCGCGCGAGATCGAGGAATTTCTGTTCCGCCACCCCAAAGTCCAGGCCGTGCAGGTGTTCGGCGTGCCGGACCAGAAGTACGGTGAGGAAATCTGTGCATGGGTCGTGCTCAAGCCTGGCCAGACCGCGACGGAAGACGAGATCCGTGCGTTTTGCCGCGACCAGATCGCCCACTACAAGATCCCGCGCTATATCCGTTTCGTCGACGAAATGCCGATGACCATCACGGGCAAGGTGCAGAAGTTCGTCATGCGCGAACGCATGACGAAGGAACTGAACCTCACCGAAAGCAAGACCGCCTGACCCACGGCGCCCCACACACATCTACGGAAGAACACGATCATGACCCAACTCCCTGGCCTGAGATTCGACCTGGGCGAAGATATCGAGATGCTGCGCAGCGCCGTGCGCGACTGGGCCCAGGCCGAACTGGCGCCGCGTGCGGGCGAGATCGACCGCACCGACCAGTTCCCGATGGACGCCTGGAAGAAGATGGGCGACCTCGGCGTGCTTGGCATCACCGTGGCCGAAGAATACGGCGGCGCCAACATGGGCTACCTCGCCCACATGGTCGCGATGGAGGAAATCAGCCGCGCTTCGGCGTCGGTCGGCTTGTCCTACGGCGCGCATTCGAACCTCTGCGTGAACCAGATCCACCGCAACGGTACGGCCGCGCAGAAGGCGAAGTACCTGCCCAAGCTGGTCTCCGGTGATTGGATCGGCGCACTGGCGATGAGCGAGCCCAATGCAGGCTCCGACGTGGTCAGCATGAAGCTGCGCGCCGAACGCAAGGGCGACCGCTACGTGCTCAACGGCACCAAGATGTGGATCACCAACGGCCCCGACTGCGACGTGCTCGTGGTCTACGCCAAGACCGAACCGGAACTCGGCGCGCGCGGCATGACCGCGTTCATTGTCGAGAAAGGCATGAAGGGCTTCTCGGTTGCGCAGAAGCTCGACAAGCTCGGCATGCGCGGCTCGCACACCGGCGAACTGGTGTTCGAGGACGTGGAAGTTCCCGCCGAGAACATCCTCGGCGCGGAGAACGGCGGCGCCAAGGTGCTGATGAGCGGTCTCGACTACGAGCGCGCCGTGCTGTCGGGTGGCCCGATCGGCATCATGCAGGCTTGCATGGATGTGGTCACCCCGTACATCCACGATCGCAAGCAGTTTGGCCAGAGCATCGGCGAGTTCCAGCTGATCCAGGGCAAGGTCGCCGACATGTACACCACGCTGCAGGCGGCACGCAGCTACCTGTACACGGTCGGCAAGAACCTGGATTCGCTGGGCAGCGACCACGTGCGCCAGGTGCGCAAGGACTGCGCAGCAGTGATCCTGTACACGGCCGAGAAGGCCACGTGGATGGCCGGCGAAACGGTGCAGATCCTCGGCGGCAACGGCTATATCAACGAGTACCCGGCCGGCCGCCTGTGGCGCGATGCCAAGCTGTATGAGATCGGTGCCGGCACCTCGGAAATCCGCCGCATGCTGATCGGCCGCGAGCTGTTTGCCGAAACGGCCTGATCCGCAACCGACGCCCCCACTGCCCGCCCTGCCGGCGGCCCGACCAGAACAAGACTGCCCAAGATCGTATGCCGACCTTAGAAACCAAACTCAACGCGCGCTCCGAATCGTTCAAGTCGAATGCCGAAGCCATGCAGGCGCTGGTCGCCGACCTCAAGGCCAAGGTCGCCAAGCTCGCCGAAGGCGGCGGCGATGCCGCGCGTGACAAGCACCTGTCGCGCGGCAAGCTGCTGCCGCGCGATCGCGTGCAGCAACTGCTGGATCCGGGCACGCCGTTCCTGGAACTGTCGCAGCTCGCCGCGTACGACATGTACGACAACGCCGCGCCGGGCGCGGGCATCATCACCGGCATCGGGCGCGTGGCCGGGCAGGAATGCGTGATCGTCTGCAACGACGCGACCGTCAAGGGCGGCACGTATTACCCGATGACGGTCAAGAAGCACGTGCGAGCACAGGAGATCGCCGAGCAGAACAACCTGCCGTGCATCTATCTGGTGGACTCGGGCGGTGCGAACCTGCCGAACCAGGACGATGTATTCCCCGACCGCGATCACTTCGGGCGCATCTTCTACAACCAGGCCAACCTGTCCAAGCAGGGCATCCCGCAGATCGCCGTGGTGATGGGCTCTTGCACGGCCGGCGGCGCCTATGTGCCGGCAATGAGCGATGAGTCGATCATCGTCAAGAACCAGGGCACGATTTTCCTAGGCGGCCCACCGCTGGTGAAGGCCGCTACGGGCGAAGAAGTCACGGCCGAAGATCTCGGCGGCGCCGATGTGCATACGCGCCTGTCAGGCGTGGCGGATTACTTCGCGCAGAACGATCATCACGCGCTGTCGCTGGCCCGGAACATCGTGCAGCACCTGAACCGGCGCAAGCCCGACCAGATCCGCCTGCATGCGCCGGCCGATCCGCTGTATCCGGTAGAAGAACTGTACGGGGTGATCCCGACCGATACGCGCAAGCCGTTCGATGTACGCGAGGTCATTTCGCGCATTGTCGATGGCTCCGAGTTCGACGAATTCAAGGCGCGCTATGGCACGACGCTCGTCTGCGGCTTCGCACGCATCTGGGGCTACCCGGTCGGCATCATCGCCAACAACGGCATCCTGTTTTCCGAATCGGCGCTCAAGGGCGCGCACTTCATCGAACTGTGCTGTCAGCGCAAGATTCCGCTGGTGTTCCTGCAGAACATCACGGGCTTCATGGTAGGCCGCAAGTACGAGAACGAAGGCATCGCACGCAATGGCGCCAAGATGGTCACGGCGGTCGCCACGGCACAGGTGCCGAAGTTCACGGTGATCATTGGCGGCTCGTTCGGTGCGGGCAACTACGGCATGTGCGGCCGTGCGTATTCGCCGCGCTTCCTGTGGATGTGGCCGAACGCGCGTATCTCCGTGATGGGCGGCGAGCAGGCCGCAAGCGTGCTGGCGACGGTGCGCCGCGACGGCATCGAGGCCAAGGGCGGTAATTGGAGCGCGGAGGAAGAAGAGGCATTCAAGCAGCCGATCCGCGACCAGTACGAGCATCAGGGTCATCCGTACTACGCGAGCGCGCGGCTGTGGGACGACGGGGTCATCGATCCCGCGCAGACGCGCACGGTGCTCGGGCTGGGCCTGTCGGCCAGCCTCAACGCGCCGATCGACGACATGAAGTTCGGCGTGTTCCGCATGTAAGCCGGCCCCCGACCAACGCACATTCAAGCCATACCGCCATGGAATTCACCACGCTTACCGTCACCATCGCCCGGCATGTCGCG
Source organism: Cupriavidus pinatubonensis (assembly GCF_019602855.1). Classification (GTDB taxonomy): domain Bacteria; phylum Pseudomonadota; class Gammaproteobacteria; order Burkholderiales; family Burkholderiaceae; genus Cupriavidus; species Cupriavidus pinatubonensis. The sequence goes on along the minus strand of NZ_CP080767.1, from coordinate 1,622,202 downwards.
ACCGTGACGCTGAACCGCCCCGACGTGCGCAATGCGTTCAACGAAACCGTCATCGCCGAACTGACCGGCGCCTTCCGCGCGCTCGGTGACATGGACGAAGTGCGCGCGATCGTGCTCGCCGGCAACGGCCCCGCGTTCTGCGCAGGCGCCGACCTGAACTGGATGAAGAAGATGGCCGGTTACTCGAACGACGAGAACCGTGCCGATGCTCTGGCGCTCGCGCAGATGCTGCACACCATCTGGTCCTGCCCGCGCCCGATCATTGCCCGCATCCAGGGCGACACCTATGCCGGCGGCGTCGGCCTTGCCGCGGCGTGCGACATCGCGGTGGCCGCCGACCACGCCCACTTCTGCCTGTCCGAAGCGCGCCTGGGCCTGCTGCCCGCGACCATCAGCCCGTACGTGATCCGCGCCATGGGTGAGCAGGCATCGCGCCGCTACTTCATTACGGCCGAGCGTTTCGATGCCGCGGAAGCGTTGCGCCTCGGCTTCGTCCACGCCGTAGTACCGGCCGATGCGCTCGACGCCAAGGTGACGGAAATCGCTTCGGCACTGGTCGGCAACAGTCCCAACGCCGTGCGCGAGAGCAAACGACTTGTGCAGGAAGTGGCGGGCAGACCGGTCGACAACGACCTGCTGGCCGATACGGCGGACCGCATCGCCGCGATCCGCGCCTCGGACGAAGGCCGCGAAGGCGTGCGCGCGTTCCTGGAAAAGCGCTCGCCTGCCTGGAAGCCCGCGTAAGCGCTTCCGACACCCCGACAAAACGAACCCCGGCAGCATGCCGAGGCGGCGTCCGCCTGCTGCCCGCATGCGGCAGCGGCCGGCGTGATACCGCTGCCCTCGCCCGCCCCCATTCCAGGAGAAACCATGTTCAACAAGATCCTGATCGCCAACCGCGGCGAGATCGCCTGCCGCGTTGCCGCCACCTGCCGCCGGCTGGGCATCCGCACCGTCGCGGTGTACTCGGACGCCGATGCCGATGCGCGCCACGTCGCCTTCTGCGACGAGGCCGTGCATATCGGCGGCGCTGCGGCGCGCGACAGCTACCTGCGTTCCGACCATATCATCGAGATGGCGAAGGAGACCGGGGCGCAGGCGATCCACCCCGGTTACGGCTTTCTCTCCGAGAATGAGGCGTTTGCAGAAGCCTGCGCCGCCGCGGGCCTCGTCTTCATTGGGCCGCCGGCTTCAGCCATCCACGCGATGGGCAGCAAGAGCGCGGCCAAGCAACTGATGGAAAAGGCCTCGGTGCCGCTGGTGCCGGGCTATCACGGTGAAGATCAGGACCCGGCGCTGCTGCGCCGCGAGTCCGACCGCATCGGCTACCCGGTGCTGCTCAAGGCCAGCGCCGGTGGCGGCGGCAAGGGTATGCGCGTGGTCGAATCGGGCGATGCGTTTGAAGCCGCGCTCGCTTCGGTCAAGCGCGAAGCGTCGGCGAGCTTCGGCGACGACAAGGTGCTCGTCGAAAAGTACCTGACCCGTCCGCGCCACATTGAAATCCAGGTGTTCGCCGACACGCACGGCAACTGCGTCTACCTGTTCGAGCGTGATTGCTCCGTGCAGCGCCGTCACCAGAAGGTGCTCGAAGAAGCGCCCGCGCCGGGCATGACGGAGGAACGTCGCCGCGCGATGGGCGAAGCGGCCGTCGCCGCCGCGAAAGCAGTCGGCTATGTCGGCGCCGGCACGGTCGAGTTCATCGCCAACCAGGACGGTTCGTTCTACTTCATGGAGATGAACACGCGCCTGCAGGTCGAGCATCCGGTTACCGAAATGATCACCGGACAGGACCTGGTCGAATGGCAACTGCGCGTGGCGGCTGGTGAACCGCTGCCGCTGAAGCAGGAACAACTCCACATCCACGGCCACGCGCTCGAAGCGCGCATCTACGCCGAAAACCCTGACAAGCAGTTCCTGCCATCGACGGGCACGCTGCGCTTTCTGCGCACGCCGCCTGCGGTGCAGTTCATGCGCGGCGGCGATGCGCACGGCCCGGCCGGTGTCCGCATTGATTCGGGCGTGCGCGAGGGCGACACGATCAGCCCCTACTACGACCCGATGATCGCCAAGCTGATCGTGTGGGGCAAAGACCGCGACGAAGCGCTTGCGCGCATGCAGCAGGCACTGGCGGCGTATCACGTGGTGGGGTTGTCGACCAACGTGGCATTCCTGCAGCGGCTGGTGAAGTCCGAAGCCTTCCGCACCGCCGATCTCGACACGGGCCTGATCGAGCGCAATGAAGCGACGCTGTTCCCGCCGCCCGCTCCGGTCGGCATGGAAACCATCGCGCTGGCCGCCGCCGCGCTGCTGGATCGTGAAACGCGCGAGCGACATATCGACACCGCCGACCAGTATTCCCCGTGGACTCACGCCGGCGCATGGCGACTGAACGGTGCAGGCCGCACCACGTATCGCCTGCAAACGCCCGACGGTGACATCGATGTCGCCGTGCAAAGCGACGCCCGCCGCCAGTCGCTGACCGTGCGCGACAAGACCTTGCCGTTCCGCACATCGCTGCGCGACGAAGTCCATACCGTCGATCTCGGCGAGCGCACCGTCAAGGGACGTTGCCATCTGGAAGGCGACACCCTGCACGTCTTCAGCGGCGAAGGCCAGTGCTCGCTGGTGCTGGTGGACCCACTGATGCATGCAGGCGAGTCTGAAGGCGAAGGCGGCAAGCTGGCCGCGCCGATGCCGGGACGCATCATCGCCGTCATGGTCGAAGCCGGCACCACCATCAACAAGGGCGATGCACTGATCGTCATGGAAGCGATGAAGATGGAACACACGCTGACTGCCCCCGCAGGCGGCAAGGTGCAGGAAGTGCTGTACGCCGTGGGGGACCAGGTCCAGGAAGGCGCGCAGCTCGTGACGCTGGAACAGGAGGCCGCCTGACATGGAACGCAACGCCCCTTCCCTGCTCCAGGCGCTGCCGTTGCCTGACGCCGTCAAGATCGTCGAGGTCGGGCCGCGCGACGGCCTGCAGAATGAAACGCACCATGTACCGGCCGCGGTCAAGGTCGAACTCGTCAATCGCCTGAGCGAGGCCGGCTTCGCCAATATCGAGGCCGCATCGTTTGTCTCGCCCAAGTGGGTACCGCAGATGGCCGACGGCGCTGAAGTCATGGGCGCCATCGCGCGGCGGGCCGGCACCGTCTATTCGGCGCTGACGCCCAATATGAAGGGCTTCGAAGCCGCGCTGGCAGCAGGGGCCGACGAGGCGGTCATCTTCGGTGCGGCGAGCGAAGCGTTCTCCCAACGCAATATCAACTGTTCGGTGGCCGAATCGATCGCGCGTTTCGAGCCCGTGGCGGCTGCGGCCAAGGCGGCCGGCCTGCGCCTGCGCGCCAGCATCTCGTGCGCACTCGGCTGCCCGTACGAGGGCGAGATCGCGATCGAAAAGGTCGCCGAGGTGGTATCGCGCATGCGCGATCTCGGCTGCGACGAGATCGACATCGCCGATACCATCGGCGTCGGCACGCCGCTGCGCACGCAGGCCGTCATGAACGCCGCGGCGCAAGTCTTTCCGCGCGAGCGGGTGGCGGGACATTTCCACGACACGTATGGCCAGGCACTGCCCAATATCCTGGCCAGCCTGCAGGTCGGTATCCGCATCTTCCATGCGTCGGTCGCAGGCCTTGGCGGCTGCCCATACGCCAAGGGCGCCTCGGGCAATGTGGCGACGGAAGACCTGCTTTACATGCTGCATGGCATGGGCATCCATACTGGCATCGATCTTGGCCAGGTGATCCAGGCAGGTGCCTTCATCTCCGAGGCAATCGGGCGGCCGTATGGGTCGCGTGTTGGCAAGGCATTGCTCAAATGCAGTTGCCAGCAGCAAAGCGCCTGAGCCTGACTCTTGCGCCTGCCCACATCGCCCGGGTCGCCGCAGCGTCCCGGGCGTTTTACATGGTTACGGCTTCTTCGGCCGCACGGCATCCGCGGTGCCAAGGATGAAGGCCTGGATCTTGGTCACATCCTCGGCTGTCAGCTTGCCCGTGAAGTCGGGCATGCCCTTTTGCACGAACGGCCCGTTGAACACGAACTTGTCCAGATGCTCGATGACCGGGGCACCGACGTAAGCGAGGTTGGGAATGTTGCCGCCCTTGTCCACGCCCGGCACGCCATGGCAGAACACGCAGTTGTTGACGTAGAGCTTCTGCCCTTCCTGCACCTTGCCCGCGTCGTACTTGACGCCTGATACCAGCTCGGCCATCGGATACGGCGCGAATGCCGGCGCCTTGGCCTTGCCCCCGACAGCAAAGGTGTACACCGTGCCCGGCGACTGCCGGTCAGTGCCACGCGCGCTCAGGCCAAACACGCCGCCCCAGCCCACGGCAACCGACACGTACTGCTTGCCATCGACCAGGTAGGTCACAGGCGGCGCCACCACGCCGGTGCCGGTCGGTGTTTCCCACAGCTTTTCGCCGGTCTGGGCGTGATAGGCGATAAAGCGTCCGTCCGCAGTGCCCTGGAACACGAGGTTCCCCGCGGTGGTCAGCGTGCCGCCATTCCATGGGCCGGTGTAGTCCTGGTGCCAGACCGCCTTCTGCCGAATCGGGTCCCACGCGATCAGGCGGCCCATCGGCTTGCTCTTCGGCGGCTCGGCGTTGACCAGCATGCCGAGGTTCCAGCCCACGCCGCGGTGAGCTTCGGGGGAATCCTTCTGGTTGTGCTCCCATCCCTTGTTGTCGGCCAGCGTCAGCGGCACATGCTGCGCCGGGATGAAGGCCAGCCCGAGACGCGGGTTGAACGACATCGCATGCCAGTTGTGGGCGCCGAACGGACCCGGCACGACATCAACGGGCTTGCCAGAGGTATCCGCCTGCGGCGTTTCGATCGGGCGTCCGTTCTTGTCATAGCCCGATGCCCAGTTCACGTCGACAAAGTTCTTCGCGGAGATGAACTTGCCGTTGGTCCGGTCGATCACGAAGAAGAAGCCGTTCTTCGGCGCGTGCAGGATCACCTTGCGCGGCTGGCCGTCGATCGGCAGGTCCGCCAGGATGATGTCCTGGGTCGAGGTGTAGTCCCAGTTGTCGCCGGGCGTTTCCTGGTAGTGCCAGACGTATTCGCCCGTGTCCGGGTTGAGCGCAACCACCGAAGCCGCGTACAGGTTGTCGCCACCGCCGGGGCTGCGTGCCTTGCGGCTCCACGGGCCGGCATTGCCCGTGCCGATGTACATCAGGTTCAGGTCGGGATCGAACGCCATCGTGTTCCACACCGTGCCACCCCCGCCGTTGACCCAGTATTTCCCGGCCGGGTCCCACGTAGCCGCGGCCTTTGCCATGGCGTCATTCTCGAACGGCTTAGACGGATCGCCCGGCACCGTGAACCAGCGCCACTGCTGCTTGCCGGTTTCGGCGTCATAGGCGGTGATGTACCCGCGCACGCCATATTCGGCGCCGCCGTTGCCGATGATGACCTTGCCCTTGTACACGCGCGGCGCGCCCGTGATGGTGTAGGAATGGCTGCGGTCGGCGATGGTGTCCTGCTCCCAGACCTTCTTGCCGGTGGCCGCGTCGATGGCCACTAGGCGGCCGTCGAACGAACCCACGAACACCTTGCCCTTGTAGAGCGCCACGCCACGGTTCACGACGTCACAGCAGCCCTTGTAGGCCTGGTCGCGTGGGACCTTGGGGTCGTAGGTCCACAGCGTCTTGCCGGTGCGCACGTCGATGGCATGCACGACGCTCCACGGCGCGGACACGTACATCACGCCATCGACGACCAGCGGCGTGGCCTCCACGCCGCGCGTCGATTCAAGGTTGTAGGACCAGACCAGGCCGAGGTCCTTCACGTTGCCGGCGTGGATCTGGTCAAGCTTGCTGAAGCGCGTCTCGGCATAGTCCAGGCCATAGGTCGGCCAGTTCGGCGTGGCAGTCTCGTTGGCGCGGATGGCCGCACCGTCCACGCGGGCGGTGCTCGCGCGTATCTTCTGCGCGGTCACGGGCCGGCCGTCTGCGCCTTGCGCGGTCACGCCAGCCATGGCCATGGCGGCGGCAATGCCGGCCAGCACCAGGCCGTGCGGCCGGCGTGAGCGGTTACGGGAACGCATCTGTGAGGTGTTCATCGAAATCTCCTCTTTGTCGTTGGAATGTGGGGTCAGAACACTTTGAGCAAGCGCACATTGAAGCGATTATTCTCCATGGGGCCGTTGCGTACGGAGATGTCCTGGCCGTACGTGCCCAGCACTTGCACGGTCGGCGCCGGGAACCACGCGAAGCCGATCGAGAATTTCGAGGTATTGGTGCGATCGTTGCGCGATACGCCGTTGACCGAAGTCTCGCCGCCAAATGCATAGGACAGGCCACCGCGAATATCGAAGGCATCCGTGAAGTGGTAGCGCAGCCACGCCTGCCCCTGCGCCAGTGCATCCTGCCGCAACGTGGCCGATGCCGGGCCGAACTTCGTGTTGTTGCCGAACACCGTCACGTCGGCAACCAGGTCCAGCGTCACCTTCCGTGCCAGCGGTGCAATATAGCCCGCCTGCAGCGCAAACTTCCAGCGGTTCTCGCCGAGGTTGAGCGGCTTGTCCTTGTCGTAGCTGCCCACCGGCACGTACAGGAACGGCGTGATGCCGAAGTACTGTTTCTTCTCCGGCTGGTTGACCAGCCAGACCGTTGCCGCGAGGATCAGGTCGCCCACGCCGCTCGCGCTGCCAAGCGCGGACAGGTTGTCTGAGCCGCGCAACTTGCCGAACGGCAGCAGGAACTGCGGATCGACGGTAAAGCCGCCGATGTCCATGAAATGCACATAACGCAGAATGCCGACGTCCGAGTCAAGGCTGCCGCCCGCGACCTGGTTGCCCCCGGCATAGATGCGGTCGCGCGCCACGTGCTGGTAGTAGAGCAGGCCAAGGTTGGTACCGGCCGGCAAGGCGGTGTAGTCGCCGGCGTCCACGTCGATGGCGTGTGCTGGCGCGGCCAGGGCCAGCAGCATGGCCGCGCCGGCCTGTTGCAATGCCCTCCGGATCCTGCCTGGCGTGCGCCGTCCCCGGCCGCGCGCCGTCAGTGTCTGATGCATGTCTCCTCCGAATTGTTCTTGTTGCACGGCCGGCCGCCCGCGTGCAGCACGCGGACAGGCCGTGGCCGTGGCCGTGGCCGTGCGCCGGGCATGGGCGCCCGGCGTTGCTGGCTGGCAGGTGTTCAGGCCGCCTGTTGCCGAGCGATGTTGATCACGCTGAGCTGCGCGTACTCGGCCAGGCCTTCGGTGCCGAACTCCACGCCGACGCCCGACTCCTTGGCGCCCACCAGCGGAATGTGCGGGCCGAAGTGCAGGTGATGGTTCACCCATGCCGTGCCGACCTGCAGCCGCTGTGCCACTGCGCGGGCGCGGTCTTCGTCGGCCGACCACACGGAGCCGCCCAGGCCATAGGGCGAAGCGTTGGCGCGCACCACGGCCTCGTCGATGGCGTCGTACCGGAGCACCGGCAGGATCGGCGCGAACTGTTCCTGCGCCACCAGCTCGCTCTGGTCATGAAGGTCGCGCACGATGGTGGGCGCGACGAAGTAGCCATCGCCGTTGAGCAAGGCGCCACCGGCCAGGATCTTGCCGTCGTGCCGCGCCGCCGCGAGAAAACGCCCCGCCTTGTCGTACTGCATGGCGTTCTGCAGCGGACCAATCGTCACGCCTTCGTCGGCACCATTTCCCACGACAGCCTGGCGGGCCAGCTCCGCCAGCGCCTCGCAAAGCTGGTTGTGGATCGACGCATGCACGTAGAGCCGCTTCAGCGCCAGGCACACCTGCCCGCAGTTGTAGAAGGCACTGCCGAAGATCTTTGGGGCGATGTCGTCGACATTGGCATCGTCCAGCACGATGGCCGCGTCATTGCCGCCGAGTTCCAGCGTAATGCGCTTGAGCCCCGGGCCGGCGCTCGCCATCACCTTCTTGCCCGTCGCGGTCGATCCCGTGAACGAGACCTTGGCAATGTCCGGATGGGAGGTCAGGAAGCTGCCGAGGTCATTGGCATCGGTGATGACATTGACCACGCCCGCCGGAAAGATGTCTTTCAGGATGGCGCCCATCTGCAGCGTCGCAAGCGGCGTGGTCGGCGCAGGCTTCAGCACCACCGTGTTGCCCATCAAGAGCGCCGGGGCCAGCTTGTAGGCTGCGATCAGCACCGGGAAATTCCACGCGGCGATGGCAGCCACGACGCCCAGCGGCTTGTGATGCAGTTCGATGCGGTGCGTAGCATCGTCCTGCACGACCGATACCGGCAGGCTGAGCCCGGCGATGTGGCGCACGAACGCTTGCGCGAACTGCAACTCCTGCCGCGCCTCGGCCAGCGGCTTGCCCTGTTCCAGCACCAACGACGCGGCCAGGTCTTCCGCGTTGGCTTCGAGTTCGTCGGCAAAGCGCAGCAGCAACGCGCGCCGCTGTTCCAGTGCCAATGATCCCCACGCTGGCTGCGCGGCCTTGGCCGCGGCAATGGCGGCAGCGGCCTCGCGCTCCGTGGCGCGGGCAACGGTGGTGAATACCTCGCCCGTGGCCGGGTTGACCACGTCCAGCGTGGCATTGCCCTGCACCAGTTTTCCGTCGATCAGCAGTCCTGCATGGGTCTGCATGGTGTGTGTCTCCTCTTTTGCATTGTCAGTGTGCGTCGGGGAAGCGACCGCTTCGATGCCGTCACTGGAGGAAACCGGCATTGCATCAAGCGTGAAGCGGCGCTCACGCATCACAATGCAATGGGCGTGCCTGCACGGCCGACGACGGCGTGGAGAGGATTTCCGGCCGGAAACAGGCCCTTTTCGAGGGGGATATGCGGGAGTGCGCGGCGGACTGTCTCAGCTTGAGTCAGTCCGCCCGAGACAGTCGGCGCAGATTGAGGCAGCGGAAAACTAGCGGCCCTTGTCCCTGTCCTGGGCCAGCTTCCGGTACAAGGTCGCGCGCGAGATACCCAGCGCCTTGGCCGCCTGCGAGCGGTTGCCGCCCAGTTCGGCGAGCGTGCGCTCGATCATGCGGCTCTCAACGTCGGCCAGCCGTGTCGGCATACGTTGCGGCGGCATGATTGTCGTCGGTGCCGTGGTGACAGCTGTATCGATGACGGACTCAAGCCAGCTTTCATCGAGATGCTCACGGCGGATCTGCACCGCTTCACCGGACAGCGCGACCGCCGCGCGCAACACCTGATGGAGTTCGCGCACGTTGCCCGGCCATGCATGGCACATCAGCAACGCCACCACGTCGGCGTCGAGCACCTTGCGGCGGCCGCGCGATAATGCTGACAGCGTGCTGTCGATCAGTTCCGGCAGGTCGGTACGTTCGCGCAGCGCGGGAAGGCGTACCGACATGCCGTTGAGGCGGAAGAACAGGTCCTCGCGAAATACGCCCTCGCGCACGAGTTCCTGCAGATTGCGGTGCGTGGCGCAGACCACGGAGATATCGACCGCAATGGACGCAGCGCCGCCCACGCGCGTGACGCTGCGCTCCTGCAGCACGCTGAGCAGGCGCGTCTGCAACGCGAGCGGCATGTCGCCGATCTCGTCCAGAAACAGCGTGCCGTGGTTGGCCTGCTCGATCTTGCCCGCGCAGCCGCCCCGGCGGCTGCCGGTGAAGGCGCCATCGGCATAGCCGAACAGCTCTGCCTCCACCAGGCCTTCCGGAATTGCCGAACAGTTCAGCGAAATGAATTTGCCATCGGGCCGGCTCGCCTCGTGCAGCATGCGCGCCAGCATGCTCTTGCCCGTGCCGGTCTCGCCGAGCAGGATCAGCGGCACCTGTTCGCGCACCGCCATGATGGCCTTGCCAAAGACGCGGCCGAGCGCCCCATCCGCGATGACCTGCGGCGCGCCAGCAGCTTGTGGCGTACTGCCTGGGTAGGACACCGTCCGCGTGCCCGCCGGATGCGCCGCCACGACGTGCAGACGCTCGCCTCCGTGGGTATGGACCATCGCAGGCGCGGAACCGCCAAGGCCACGCAGGCCGCCAACCAGCAGGCTGCCGATTTCGGTGACCCCAAGAGCCGCATCGGACAGATGCAGCATCTGCCGCGCCGCGCGGTTCGCTGCGACCACCACGCCGTCCTCCGATACGGCGATCACGCCCTCTACCGGCGTCTGCAACATGCGGTAGTCATGATGCAGGCGCACCACGCGGCAGCCGGGCAGCCGTTCGAACGTTCGGTTGCCGATCGACATGGCAGCCGCCTGTACTCGCGACAGCGTGTAGCGCGGCAGGTCCACGCCGAAGCCAGTCACATCGAGCACGCCAATCAGCTGCTCATGGCAATCGAAGATAGGCGCTGCCGCGCAGACCACGTCGACGAGTTCATGCAGATAGTGCTCGCCCCGGCGAATCTCGATACCAGGGCCGCCGCGCTCTTCCAGCACGCAACCGGGCGCATTGGTGCCAATGCCTTCCTCCGACAGCATCCGTCCATGCTGCAATGGCGACGGCTCCGTAGGGCCCGCGCCGAGCCGACCGTGCGACGCCACGATCGTGCCTTGCGCATTCGTGCACAGCACGATCCAATGCTGCGACGGAAATGCGCCGGCAAGGATATCCATATCGGTAGCGGCCATCGTGATGAGCGCCTGGTTCTCTTCTTCGGCACGCCGCCACTGGCTGCGTGTGACGACATCCGAGAACAGCAGGCGCTGCTCGGGCCGCACGCCGGCCTGCACAGCGCGCTGCCACGAACGCACGATCGGGTCGGGCACCATGCCGGCGGGCAAATCCTTTCCTTCGAGGAAATTCTGCCGCGCCGCCGAGGCGTCGCGTGCAAGGGCAGCGGGTGCAAGTGGCATTGCGTTTGTCTCCGTTGGCCAGCGTGCGCAGCGGGCACGACAGCGGGATGCCGGCCTTCGCGTGAGACCGGTCGGTCTTCGCGCCGCGCCGCCACTGGCGACCCGCGCGTAAGCTGGACGGTACTTTATTGGAGCATTCCCGCGAATACAAGACGGCTGGCAGCGCAATTTCACTGCCGACGCGGTACTCGATTTCCGTCGACGATCACGGTGTCTCAGATTGAGACAGTCGGGCAACGTTCACGACACATGCCGCCTTACCCGGCACTGGAACTTTGTGGCCGATGCGCCTAGGCTAGGGTCTGGCACGTCCCCAGATGGGATCTGCGTGATCCCGATTCGCAAGGAGCACTCATGAAAGCCGTTGCCGCACTGGCCATCGCCGCTCTTGCCCCAATGGCCGCCTACGCCGCGGGGCCCGCCAATCCGGCGGACCGCTACGACTACAACATGCGCAGCACCAACAAGGACGGCTACGTTCCCGATGCGCAGCGTGCCACCAACAAGGACGGCTACGTCCCAGACTCGCAGCGCGCCGGGGACAAGTTCGATCCGTACACGCAAGGCGCAAAGCAAGGCACGGCCTCTTCGCTCGCGGATGACAAATCCACGCAGCCGAAATCGTCTGGCAAGTCACACAACAGCCATAAGAAGGCGCCTGCCAAGAAGGACGCCGAGTGATCCGGCGACAATCGTTGATTTCCGGATCGCATCGGACAGGACTTGATCCCGCGCAAGTCCTCGTGCGCTTTGCGCCGCCAAACTTGCGCGCATGACATCGCCTCCCTCCCCCGACGCCGGCAGCGCCATCGCTGCCGGCCAGCCCGGTCACCACGAAACCAACGTCCGCCCCGCCCACCAGCGCACATCGCGCCCTCCGCCGCATAGCTGGCCGCTGGGTGCCGCCAGCCTGCTCGTGCTGGGGCTCAACACCGTGTTCTGGTGCCTGCTGCTGTTCCCGCTGGCACTGCTGAAGCTGGCCTTGCCGATGCCCGGTGCCAGGCGGCGCCTCGACCCCATACTCAATGCCGTCGCGCGTGCATGGATCCGTTGCAACGGCGCGTGGTTCGGCGCGATCCAGCGGCACGCGTGGGACGTTGACGGCGTGACCGGCCTGGCACGTTCCGACTGGTACCTGGTCAACTGCAACCACCAGTCGTGGGTGGACATCTTCGTGCTGCAGCGTGTGCTCAACGGGCGCGTGCCGCTGCTGAAGTTCTTCCTCAAGCAGCAGTTGCTCTATGTGCCGTTCATCGGCCTGGCGTGGTGGGCGCTGGACTTTCCGTTCATGAAGCGCCACACGCGGGCGCAGTTGCGCCGCAGGCCCGAACTGCGGCGCGAGGACCAGGAAACCGCGCGGCGCGCCTGCGAGAAATTTTCTTTGTCTCCCACCAGCGTGATGGTGTTCGCCGAAGGCACGCGCTTCAGCGAAGCCAAGCGCGCGGCGCAGGCGTCGCCGTACCGACACCTGCTCAAGCCGCGCGCAGGCGGGCTTGCAGTGACAATCAACTGCATGGGAAGTCGCTTTCGTGCGCTGCTCGACGCCACCATCGTTTATCCGCACGGTTCACCGAGCTTCTGGCAGTTTGCGTGCGGACGTACGGGCCCGGTAATCGTGCGCATGCGGCAACTGCCCATCCCGACTGCATTCTGCAACGCAGACTACGGCACCGATTCCAGATTCCGTGGCGATTTCCATCGCTGGCTCGACGCACGCTGGCAGGAAAAGGACGCGGAGATCGATGACCTGCTGGCGCAGTCGACGGACCGCTGAAGCCGCTTTCGAAAGTGGATCAGGCGGCAACTTGTTCAACGCAGTCGAACGAGTTGCTCTGGAAAATCGTAGGGAAAGCCGTCCGAAAGCGCTCACCATGGCGGCATCGGCCCGCGCAACACGCACACCGCGCGCCACCGTCAAGGAGCAGCAAATGGGACTTCTGGTAAATGGCCAGTGGCAGGACAAGTGGTATGACACCGCCTCCACCGGCGGGCGCTTCGTGCGCAAGGACGCAGCATTCCGAAACTGGATCACGGCCGATGGCGCACCGGGCCCGTCGGGCAACGGCGGCTTCGCGGCGCAGGCCGGGCGCTACCATCTGTACGTCAGCCTTGCGTGTCCGTGGGCGCATCGCACGCTGATCATGCGGCGCCTCAAGGGGCTGGATGACATGATCGGCGTCTCGGTCGTGCACTGGCTCATGCGTGAAGAAGGCTGGACCTTTTCCGAAGGTCCCGGCGTGGTGCCAGACACTGTCAATCACGCGCGCGTACTGCACCAGGTCTATACGGCGGCAGATCCGCAATACACGGGCCGGGTCACGGTGCCCGTTCTGTGGGACCGGCAGCGGGCCACCATCGTGAACAACGAGTCGTCGGAAATCCTGCGCATGATGAACAGTGCGTTCGACGCGGTCGGCGCCAGGCCGGGCGATTACTACCCGGCGGAATTGCGCGAGGAAATCGACGCGGTCAACGCGCGTGTCTATGACACCGTCAACAACGGCGTGTACAAGGCCGGCTTCGCCACGATGCAGCAAGCGTATGAAGAAGCCGTGTGGCCGCTGTTCGAGACGCTCGACTGGCTCGACAACCGGCTGTCGATGCAGCGCTATCTCGTGGGCAATCGCCTGACGGAGGCTGACATCCGGCTGTTCACCACGCTGGTTCGCTTCGACCCCGTGTATGTGGGGCACTTCAAGTGCAATCTGCGGCGGATTGCCGATTACCCTGCCCTGTCAGCGTTTGTGCGAGATATCTACCAGCATTCGGGTATTGCGGAGACTGTGAATGTTGAGCACATCAAGCGCCATTACTATGAAAGCCACCGTACGCTGAATCCGGCAGGTATCGTGCCTGCGGGGCCGGTGCTGGATCTCGATGCGCCGCATGGGCGGGAGACGCTTGCCTGACTTCAGACCGGCAGCCTGTCCACGGCACTCCGCCCCCGCGCAATCGCCCCCGTCAGTGACGGACTCCCTGCGCTGTCGCTACCCGCAAAACTCACATTACCTACCCCCGCGGGCGACGCCCACGTGGCCGCATCTTCTCCGGCAAGGCTGTCAGGCCGATAGCTGTAGCCGTGCGCCCATCGGTTGACGGTGATCGCGCGAATGACATCCTTTGACGCAAACCCGGCAGTCCCGAGCATGCGGTCAAGCTGTGTACGGATGCCACGCTCCAGTTCGCTGAACGGCGTGCCGAGCAGGAACGCACGCCCTGCGCGGAAGCGCTCGCGTGCGCTCATGCCGCTGTCGGGCACCGTCGGCACGTAGAGCATGTGCAGCACCGCCGGATCAGCCGGACTTGTGCCGGCAGGCGGCTCCAGCCAGAGATCGGTGTAGGCCATGGCCGGCGCGTGAATGCGCCGCGTCTGGAGCGCGGCAAATGCGCGCCAGTGGTCGAGCGCGACCTTCGTATAGACCAACGGCGCTTTCACTTCGGCACGCATGGTGTCGCGCTGCGTAGCCGGCAGCGATGGCATCAGGTACGGCACCATCATGTTCCAGCCCGCGAGCACCACGTGGCGCGCTTCGATGCGATGCAGGTTGCCGCGCCAGCCATATGTGACACGCGTGATCGGTCCGTCCGGATCGACGGCGATGGCCGTGGCTTCCAGGCGCAGCCGCACCGGCGCACCTTCCTGGTCGAGCCGCCCGTAATCGAAGGCCGCATTCATGATGTCCGACGGACGCGTTAACTTCGCCACGCCTGGAATCATGCGCTGCACGAGCAGTCGCGCGAGCGAGGCATTGCCGTCCGGGAACCACAGCCGCGAAGCCGGCGATTTTCCAAGGCGAGGATCGGGCGAAGGCGCCGGCATGCCCGCGCCCGCCGGCAGACCGATGCCGATGGCATCCGCCACGCTGATGCCGTCGGCATCGAGCGCATAGGTATCGTTGCTGCGGCTGCGCAGGAAGCGTTGTCCGGCCAGGCCGATGCCGGCCTTGTCGCGCAGGAATGCCGCGTAGCGCGTGCTGCGGAGGTACGCCGCACGTTCGCCGGCCGGCATGCCCGTCAGATAATCGGTGGTGCCGTCGACAAGCCGGGCCAGTGCCGCGCGATCCTGCAGCGGCAACGGCGCAGCATCGAGGAAGCGCGACAAGGCTGCTGCGTCCGGCGCCGCGGAGCCCTGCCGCCCGGCCCGTGCATCGACGTATTCGCCAAACGGGTCGCCGGCCAGCCACTGGTCGCGGCCGAAGTGGTCGGCATCGAAGAACACCGCACGGCCCATGCCGAGCGCGGCGTAAGGGTCCGCCTGTTCGGCCGGCGGTGTGCGTGCGGCATCGACGCCCAGGCCGGTGAACAGTTCGCGCACGGCAGCGTCGGTGGCGGCCGAGGGCGGCACCTCGGCGCTGCCGCCATAGGTCACCAACCGCTTGCCGCGCACCGTGAATTCGTTGCGCTTGGCGTGACCGCCGAAATCGTCGTGGTTATCCAGGACCAGGATGCGCTTCCCGGTCCCGAAACGACGCTGGTAGAACCACGCAGCCGCCAGCCCGCTCAGCCCGCCGCCCACCACCACGAGATCGAAGGACTCGCGGGCCATCACCGTCGGATACTTGGCGCCTTCGCGCGCGAGGCTGTGCGCAAGCGTGAATGTGCCGGCATGGTTGCCGCGCAAGCCGGTCAGCGCGGGCGGATAAGCTGCGCCCGGCTGCCCCTGCGCGGCGGCCAGCAGTTGCGCGGGCGCCATGCCGGCGGCGATGGCGAGCGCGGTGCCGTTGAGGAAATCTCTGCGCGAAATCGTCATGGGTCGTCGTGGCGGGATCAGCGGGTGGCTTCGAGCTGGCGCCGGCGTGCCGCTACGTCAGCTTCGCTGACAGGCGCGGCGCGGTTGCCCCAACTGCCGCGGATGAAGGTGAGCACGTTGGCAAGCTCCTGGTTGTCCAGCGTCCAGCCATAGCCGGGCATGTGATAGTCGGTCGGCGCCGTATTGATGCGGGCAGTCACTGCGCCATTCAGCAACAAATTCACGAGCGAGGCCGGGTTCGGGTCCGCCACCGTCGGGTTGCCGGCCAGCGGCGGAAACACGCGCGCAAAGCCTTTGCCGTCGGCGCCATGGCAAGGCATGCAGAACTGCGAATACTGGCGCGCGCCAGGGCTGTCGTAGCGGCCCTCCAGCAGGCTTGGCGCAGTCGATGTGTCATGCTGGAACGGCCGGGTTTCGCCGCGAGCGCCGGGCAGCGACTTCAGGTAGGCGGCCACGGCATCGAGATCGGCTGGCGTCATGTATTGCGTTGCCGTGGAGATGACCGTGGACATCGGCCCGAACGACGTCGCGTGCGCATTGCGTCCGGTGCGCAGGAACTCGGCGATTTCCGCGCGCGACCAGGCGCCCAGGCCCGTGATCTGATCGCCGGTCAGATTGGTGGCCGACCACCCTTCCACGCTGGCGCCCGACAGGAAACGCTTGCTGCGCTCGTCGAGGCCTTTCTCGCCATACAGCCAGCCGCGCGGCGTGTGGCACGCCCCGCAATGCGCGACAGCTTGCACGACGTATGCGCCGCGGTTCCACGCCGCGTCCTTTGCGGCATCGGTGCGCACCGGTGCCCCACTCACATACAGCGCGTTCCACACGATCAGCAGCGAGCGCATGCTGTACGGCCAGTGCATCTGGGCGTCCGTGTTGCGCTGGGTGACGGGGACCACGCTGGCGCGCATGTAGGCATAGAGCGCGGCAATGTCTTCGGCCCGCATGCGCGCGTACGACGGGTAAGGCATGGCCGGATACAGCCGCCTGCCGTCGCGCGCGACGCCCTGGCGCACCGCACGGTCGAATTCGGCGAGCGTGTAGCCGCCGATACCGGTCGTGACATCCGGCGTGATGTTGGTCGAGTAAAGCGTGCCGGCTTCGGTGCGGATTGGCAGACCGCCGGCGAAAGGCTTGCCGCCTTCGCGCGTATGGCAGGCCACGCAGTTCGCGACGCGCGCAAGATAGCGGCCGCGTTCCACCTCGGCGGAGGCGGCATCCGCTGCGGCAGCGGGGGCGATGCTGCCCGGCAAGCCGGCGAACAGGCCAGCGAGCAGCGTGGCGGCGCTCAGCAGCCGCCTTGCAGGGAAAAACATGGATCCGTCCAGGTCTTATTGTTCTGGGGTTGCACGGCAGCGTGCCGTCGGGGCGTCCAGTCTCAGGCGCCGGCTACCGCGAACTTTGCCACCATCAGCAGGCAAAACACCAGCCCGGCCGCCAGCGACACGCCGGTCAGGATCAGCGGCACCGGCCGCATGTTCTCGAGATCGCGCTGGTGCTCCTGGCCCTTGCGCAGGCCGAGAAAGCCCCACAGCACAGTGCGGACAAGCCTCAACGGGTTCATGGCGACTCCTTTGTCTCGGGGAGGCAGCCGCCCTTGCGCTGCCAGTCCCTGGCGCCGATTATCGGCGCCAGCCTGCGGACATGACAGCAGCAGATATCGTGAATTCTTGCATATCAGATGGGGGGCCCGGCGTGCCGCTTCCGGCGCAGCGCCCATTCCAGCAACTCGAATCCGGCCTGGACCGCCAGGGCCAGCACGGCGGCGGGTATGGCGCCGGCCAGCAGCATCACCGTGTCGTTGAGCGCTAGCCCGGTGGCAATGCGCTCGCCGTAGCCCCCGGCGCCGACGAACGCCGCGATGGTCGCGGTCCCCACGCTGATGATCGCCGCGGTCTTCACGCCGGCCAGTACCACCGGCAGCGCCAGCGGCAGTTCGACGTAACGCAGCACCTGCAGATCGCGCAGGCCCAGCGCACGCGCCGCGTCCCGCATGCTGACGGAAACCTGCTGCAGCCCCGTGCAGGTATTGCGCACGATCGGCAGCAATGCGTAGAGGAACAGTGCCACCATCGCCGGCCAGACGCCGATGCGGCCGAGCAACGGAATCAGCATGGCCAGCAGCGCCAGCGACGGCACCGTCTGCAGCATGCTGACCACGCCGAGCACACCCTGCCCCAGCCGCCGACGCCGCGCCGACACGATGCCGAGCGGCACGCCCGCGAGAGTGGCCGCGCCCACGGCGCCAACCACCAGCGCAACGTGGCGGCGTGTCAGGCGCAGCGTGTCGGTATCAAGCAGCGCCTGCATCAGGCCGGCGCGTGCTGGCGCCTTCGCCGCATGGCCGGACAGGAAGTCTCGCGCGATCGCCGCGAACGACTGGCCGTCGATTTCGGCCGCCGCGTTCATCGCCACCATGTCCGCCGCGCTGATGCGTCCGGCCAGCGCCTGCAGCGCCTGCCAAGCCGCCGGAAACCGGCGCGGCACGTCCAGCCGGTAAACGACCACGGCGTCATAGCGCGGAAAGAAGTGCAAATCATCCTCTAGCACGCGCAACTGGTATTTGCGGATCTTGGCGTCCGTCGAATAGATGTCGATCACATCGACCTGCCCGGCTGCCAACGCTTCGTAGGCTACACCGTGGTCGAGTCCGACCGGCTTCTGCGGGAGCCCATAACGCCTGGCCAGTCCCGGCCATCCATCGGCACGCCCCAGGAACTCATGCGACAGGCCCATGCGCAACTGCGACTGCCGCGCCAGATCGCTCAGCCGGCGCAAGCCAGGGGCACGCGTTTCCTGCACAGCCAGCGCATAGGTGTTCTCGAATCCCAGCGCGATGCCCGCGCCGAGCCCCATCGGCCGCAGCGCATCGTTGATCTGTGCCAGCGTCGCGCCCGGCGGCAGCTTCAGGATCTCGCTCGCGAGCGTGCCGGTGTAGTCGGGATAGAGGTCAATGCTGCCCGACCTTAACGCTTCGAACACGATCGCGGAATTGCCCAGCCCCGCGTGATGACGCGCATTGCCGGCAGCTTGCGTCAGCAATTCCCCAAGGATGTAGGACTCGGTAAAGCGCTTGGAACCGACGCGGAGGCTGTCGCCGCCCTGAGCCTGGCATGCAGACGCAAGCGCAATCAGCATGCCGGCGAAACACGCGGCCATGCCGGGAAACACACCTCTGCGGCTGAATAAGGACAAAGCGTCGGCTCCGGCGGGGCGTGGTTGGCCGATGTGCATCCGGCATCTCTACATCATAGGCGGGCGCGTGCGCATGACGTCATAGCGAAATAGTATTTGCAATTCGCATGATTGACCATGCAGAATCCATAATTCGCATACAAACACGTTCGCCTTTGATGGAAATCCGGCAACTCGAAGCCTTTGCAGCGGTCGTCACGACCGGCAGCGTCACCGCCGCCGGCCGCCTGCTCGGCCGCTCGCAGCCCGCTATCACTCGGCTGATCCAGGAGCTGGAAGGCGAACTGGGCTTCGCGCTGTTCACGCGCAGCGGTCCGCGCGTGAGCCCTACGGAGCAAGGCTTCCTGCTCTATGACGAGGTGGAACAGACGCTGGCGGGGCTGCAGCAGATCCGCATGCGTGCTGCAGCGCTTGCACGTGGCGATGGCCGGCCGCTGCGCATCGCCGCCACGCCGGCACTGTCGGCCGGCTTGCTGCCCGCCGCGCTCGCGCTGGCGTTCGGGCGCGGGCTGTGCGCGCCGGAGCGCGTGGAAGTGCAGAGTGTGTCGCCCGAGCAGGTCGTGCATGCGGTGCTGACCGGCGCGGCCGAAATCGGCGTGAACAGCCTGCCGCTCGAACACCGCGGCGTGAACGTCCATTGGATCGGACAGGCCGGCTGCGTGGCGGCGATGCGCGTCGACGATCCACTCGCGGCCTGCGAGACTGTGCGCCTGGCGGACTGCCGCGACCGCCGCATCGTCACGATGCAGAACCCGTACCGCCTGCGGCGCCGAACGGATGCCGCCTTCAAGCGCGCTGGCATCGGCCCGGCCGGCGTGATCGACACCAATACGTCGATCAATGCGCTGACACTGGTGCGCGCCGGGCTCGGCATCGCCGTACTGGAACCCATAACCGCGCGCGGCCTGCCGCTCGCCGACATCGCCGTGCGCCCCGTCGACGCGGACATCCCGTTCTATTTCGGCGTGATCACGCCGCAAGCGCGCCCGGCCAGTGCCGTCGTACTCGGACTGGTCGACCTGCTGGCCGAGGCCTCTGCCGCGCTGCTGCCTGATTTCGTGCGCCGCGGTCCCGCCGAACATGGCGCGCTACTGCAGTCGCTGTATGGCGACGGCGCAGCCCCGACTGAAGATATCGAATCCCTGAGTCATGACTGACACCAACACCCCATGCGGCGCGGCTGGCCTGGCCGCGCTCGAAGCGCGTTTGCGCCAGGATCTTGCCTGGCTGGAACTGCCGGCCAAGGCCTGGACCATGCCGCGCACCCACGAAGGACAAGCCGTGCTCGACGTCGCGGTGATCGGCGGCGGCATGGCGGGGCTGGCGGTCAGCGCCACGCTCAAGCACCTTGGCATCCAGGCCTGCGCGTTCGACCAGTCGCCGGCAGGCTTCGAGGGCCCGTGGGCCACCACGGCACGCATGGAAACCCTGCGCTCGCCCAAGCAGCTCACTGGGCCCGCACTCGGCCTGCCCGCTCTGACCTTCCGCGCGTGGTTCGAGGCGCAGTTTGGTGGCGAGGCATGGGAAGCGCTCGACAAGATCCCGCGCCTGCAGTGGATGGACTACCTGCGCTGGTACCGGCAGGTGCTCGACCTCGATATCCGCAACGCGCACCGCGTCGAGCAGGTACTGCCGCGTGCCGACGGCCTTGTCGCACTCTCGATGGTGGCGCCGGAGGGTCCGCGCACGGTGCTGGCGCGCCGCGTGGTACTTGCCACCGGCCGTGACGGCCTCGGCGGCGCTTACGTGCCGCCGCTCGCCGAAAACCTGCCGCGCAAGCTGTGGGCGCATTCGTCCGACGACATGGACTACACCAGCCTGCGCGGCAAGCGCGTGGGCGTGGTCGGCGCGGGCGCCTCGGCCATGGACAGTGCCGCCACCGCGCTGGAGGCAGGCGCCGCGAGCGTCGACATGCTGATCCGCCGCGCGGATATCCCCCGCGTCAACAAGAGCAAGGGCGCGGGAAATCCCGGCCTGACCTTTGGGCACAATGGCCTGTCCGACGAATGGAAATGGCGCCTGCGCCATTACATCAACAGCCAGCAGGTACCGCCGCCGCGCGGCAGCACGCTGCGCGTCTCGCGCCATGCCAATGCGCGCTTCAACCTCGGTTGTGCGCTCGACGCGGTGGACGTAGACGGCGATGTGCTGCGCGTGCGCACGCCCAAGGGCATATTCGAGCTGGACTTCCTGATCTTCTCGACCGGCTTCCGCATCGCGCTGGAGACCCGCCCCGAGTTCACCGCGTTCGCGCCGCATATCCGTTTCTGGCGCGACCGTTTCGATCCTCGGCCCGGACAGGAAGACGGCGAATTGTCCGATTCCCCCGATCTCGGCCCGGTCTTCGAATTCCAGGAGAAGACGCCGGGCGCTTGTCCGGGGCTGTCGCGCATCCACGCATTCTGCTACCCGTCCGCGCTGTCGCACGGCACGGTGTCGGGCGATATCCCCGCCATTAGCGACGGCGCGAAGCGCCTGGGCCAGGGCATTGCCGGCCTGCTCTACCAGGAAGACGTTGAACTGCACTACGCCGCGCTGCAGGCCTATGCCGAGCCTGAAGTGTTTGGCGACGAATGGGTGCCGGCACCGCCGCCCGCACTGAAATCCTGATTCTGAACCCGACCGGAACCTCACAAGCACCATGAGCCAAGCCCCCACGCCGCCGGACCTGATCGACGCGATCTCCGGCCTGCAACCCGGCAGCGCGACGCACGCGCTGCGCCACCAGCGCGAGAAGGTCGTGGCAGCCACGCAAGGCAGCTACGACGCGCTGTTCGACCCGGCCCTGCCCGGCCTGACGCTGGTGGAACGCCTGCTGGTCGCGCTCTACGCCGCGCGCCTCACGCCGTCGCCGAAGCTGGCCAACCACTACCGCGCACGCCTGGCCGTGGCCGGCGCCGATGCCGCAGCGATCGCCATCGCCGAACAAGGCACGCCCGCCGATGCCGCCGATCCGCGCCTGCGCGCCATGCTGACGTTCACGCGCACGCTGATCGAAAAACCGATCGAAGGCGACAAGGCCGCGCTCGAAGCGCTGCCCGCTGCAGGCCTGACCACGCCTGCCGTGGTCACGCTGGCGCAATTGATCGCCTTCTTGTCATATCAGGTACGGCTCGTCGCCGGCCTCGATGCCCTGACGGCACTGAACGACAACGCAGGAGCACAGGCATGAGCGAGATCATCCAATCCCACGGCTTTACCAACGAAGTGCTGGACTGGAAGGCCTGGCTCGACATCGTCGAACTGGACCAGGCCACGCCCGAGCAGGTCGCCGTGCTCGACGAAAGCCACCCCAAAGCCCGGGTGCAGGACTACTACCGTTTTCTCGTGCACCAGCCCGAGATCCTGCGCCAGCGCTCCACCGCGTTCAACGCGATCATGTACGCGCCCGGCGGCATGCCGCGCGCCGAGCGTGAACTGGCTACCACGGTGGTGTCGCGGCTCAATGGCTGTGTTTATTGCGCTTCCGTACATGCGCAGCGCTTCGAGCAGCTTGCCAAGCGGAATGACGTGATCAAGCAGGTATTCGAGGATCCGCGTACGGCTGGCACGACGGAGCGGGAGAAGGCAATTGCTAAGTTTTCGGTCGAGTTGACGGAAAATCCGGCGGGTGTGTCAGCGGAGAGTCTGGCTGCGCTGCGCGAGGTGGGAGTCAGCGAAGCGGAGATTCTGGACTTGATTCACTCGGTCGCGATCTTTGCGTGGGCGAACCGGTTGATGTTGAATTTGGGGGAGCCGGTGTTTCCGGCCGACGCCACTGCCGCGTAGCACTCCCGCTCCGTCATTCCTGCGGCGGCGGGATTTCGAACGATTCATCCAATGCAATCAGCCGATCGCACAGCGGGACGCTACGCAGCGTCGCAATGCACCGCCAGCCAGACCGTCGGCTCGCCGCCATCAGTCCATGCGACGCGATGACGGCAGTGCGCTGGCACGTGCAGCCAGTCGCCGGGCCGCATGACGCGCGGGGCCGTATCGCCCTCGCACTCGATTCCCGCGCTGCCACTGACGACCATCACCCATTCGTCCTGCGGGCTGTCGTACCAGAAGCCCGGCGGGCTGGCCTGGCCATTGGAGATGATCCGTTCGATCTTCAGGCCCTTCCGTTCCAGCAAAGGCTGAAAGATCTCGTCGGGCGCGCCGACAGGGACGTCGGCGAAGAGATTGCCGTGCTTCGGGTCCATGTCGGCCTCCGGAGATTCAGTCGCCCGGCCCGGGCGCCAGCACGTCGCGTGCGCCGTTGCGACCCATCGGCGAGACCAGGCCCGCGGCTTCCATCTGCTCGATCAGCCGCGCGGCGCGGTTGTAGCCGATGCGAAGCTGGCGCTGGACTGCAGAGATCGATGCGCGGCGTGAATTGAGCACAAAGGATGCGGCCTCGTCATACAGCGGATCGGCTTCGCCGTCGCCGTTGCTATCGCCGAACAGATCGCTGGCACCCACCTCGGCGGCATCGCCGGCGAGGATGGCTTCATCGTAGTCGGGTTCGCCGAACTGCTTCCAGTGCTCGACCACGCGGTGCACCTCATCATCCGCGACAAACGCGCCATGCACGCGCTGCGGATAGCCGGTACCCGGCGGCAGGAACAGCATGTCGCCCTGCCCCAGCAGGCTTTCCGCGCCCATCTGGTCGAGGATGGTGCGCGAATCGATCTTCGACGACACCTGGAACGCTACGCGTGTCGGGATATTGGCCTTGATCAGGCCCGTGATGACGTCCACCGACGGACGCTGCGTGGCCAGGATCAGGTGGATGCCAGCCGCACGCGCCTTCTGCGCGAGCCGTGCGATCAGCTCCTCGATCTTCTTGCCGGCCACCATCATCAAGTCGGCCAGTTCGTCGATCACGACCACGATCAGCGGCAGCGTGGATAGCGGCTCCGGCGCGTCCGGCGTCAGCGAGAACGGGTTCGGCACCTTCTGCTCCGCGGCCTCGGCCGCGCGGATCTTCTGGTTGTAGCCGGCCAGGTTGCGCACGCCGAGCGCCGACATCAGCCGGTAGCGCTTTTCCATCTCGCCGACGCACCAGTTCAGCGCATGCGCGGCCTGCTTCATGTCGGTGACCACCGGTGCGAGCAGGTGCGGAATGCCTTCGTAGACCGACAGCTCGAGCATCTTCGGGTCGATCATGATCAGGCGCACGTCCTCGGGCGTGGCCTTGTATAGCATCGACAGGATCATCGCATTGACCGCCACGGACTTGCCCGAGCCCGTGGTGCCCGCCACCAGCAGGTGCGGCGCGCGGGCCAGGTCGGTCACGACCGGGTGGCCCGTGATGTCCTTGCCCATGGCCAGCACCAGCCGCGAATTGTGCGACTGGAACGACGACGCCCGGACAATCTCGGACAGCCGGATCATCTGCCGGCGCGCATTGGGCAACTCCAGGCCCATGCAGGTCTTGCCGGGGATGGTCTCGACCACGCGGATCGACGTCACGCCAAGCGCGCGCGCCAGATCCTTCATCAGGCCGACCACCTGCGCGCCACGCACGCCCATCGCGGGCTCGACTTCGAACCGCGTGATCACCGGGCCGGCGCTGGCGCCTACCACGGCGACCGGTACCTTGAATTCCGACAGCCGCTGTTCGATCAGCTCACCGGTCTCGCGCAGGCGCTCTTCGGAAACCTGCTCCGTATGGTCAACCGCAGCTTCCAGCAGTTCTGTCGGGGGCAGGCGGTAATCGACGATGACGCGCGGTGCAGGCGCGGGTGCCGGAGCTACCGGCGCGGGCTGGACGGGCTGCGCGTTGAGCGGAACCGTCTTGCCGACCACTGCGGGCAGCACGATACGCGGCTTGGCCGCCGGGGCAACCGGTGCCGGTGCCGGCTCGGGTTCGGGCAACGGCTCGGATTCAGGTACCGACGCACCCAGCAAGGCATTGGCATCGACGAGCGTTTCCGCCTCGAAAGCATCCTCAGGTTCCGCTTCAGGGAGCGGACCGTCCTCCATGACGAACGCCGGTGCAGCTTCCGATGCGGACGCAGCGTCGACTGGGGCGTCAGCTTCGGCTTCGGCTTCGGCTTCGGCTTCGGCTTCGGCTTCGGCTTCGGCTTCGGCTTCGGCTTCGGCTTCGGCTTCGGCTTCGGCTTCGGCTTCGGCTTCGGCTTCGGCTTCGGCTTCGGCTTCGGCTTCGGCTTCGGCTTCGGCTTCGGCTTCGGCTTCGGCTTCGGCTTCGGCTTCGGCTTCGGCTTCAACGGCGAGTTCGGTGATGGACGAAGGTTCCCCGAATTCCGTCGACTCCGGCGCGGCTTCCTCTACCGCAGGAGCGGCCGGAGCCTGCGCTTCGACGGCCGGCTGAACAGGCACTGCCTTGCGCGACAGCATCTGCAGCTCGGCCAGCAGTTGCAGCGCTTCCTGGCGGATAGCTTCGACCGTAGCTTCGTCCGCCTCGGATCCCTCCACTTCAGCGGTCTGCGCAGCCACTTCGGTGGCGTGGCTGTCGGTCATCTCGATGGATGGAACCGCCTCGACAACGATGGGATCAAGCACGGCGACTGCGTCATCAGTCGTCGTTTCGGCGAGAACCTCAGTTGTCGCCGTGGCGGGCGCATTGGCCACTGCCGCTTCGACAGCGGGGGCAACCGCCGCAGAGGCAGCCGCGACCGTTGCCGCTGCCTTCGCAGGCGCGGCGGCCACCGCTGCTTCCGGCAAGGTCGTGATGGCAGAGCGAACGATCGGTTGCGGCTGGCGGAACGGCGTGCTGACCACCGTGGCGCGAGCGGGTGCGGGCGCGGCCGGACGGGATGCAGCAGCCGGGGCCGGCGTCGGCGTTGCAGCGGCCGCGGCGGCAGCCTGCAAGCTCACCGGACGGCGCGGCGGCGGATTCTGCTGGGCGCGTGGTGCCGTGGCTTCTGGCACGGACTGCGCGGCAGGCCGCACGGGCGGCTTCACCGCGCCGGGCGATTCGGCATGATGCAGCCAGATCTCGCCGGGCTGGGGCGGCGACTCGCGCGTGCGGGGCGGCGGCTGCCAGGCCGGCTGGCGGCGCGCGGAAACGGCGTCGAAACTGCGGTGGCGCGGCGATGGCGCGTTCCAGCCGCCGGATGCGGCACCGTTGGCCGCGGTCGATTCCCAGCGTTCGGGTTCGCGCATCGGCTGGGTCGGCACGAATTCGGCGGGCTCGTCTTCGGCGCGCGGGGCGCTGAGCGGCTTGCGCAGCAGGAACAGGCTGCGCCATGTCTCTCCGAACACCATCGGTGCGGCCAGCGCGAGCACGCCCAGCATCACGAACAAAGCGCCGGTCCAGCCGAACAGGTTACCGACCATGCCGCCGAGCGCGCGGCCGGCCGAACCGCCCGCCGTCCCGCCTTCGCCGCCGGTCAGCGCCTCCAGCGATGCGCTTGCACAGAGCACGATCACCGTGCCGAGCCAGATGCGCAACGAGCCCGGGCCGGAAAGGCGCCGTTCGCGCGCCAGCAGGCCGCCGAAGAACCGCCACACGAGCGGCACCAGCCACAGAGTCGAAAATCCGAACCAGCCAAAACCCATGATCGCCACGCCACGTTCAAAACTACGGGCAGCGATTGTAGCGGTTAAGGCGGCCGGCCATCGCCCCGGGCAGCGCAATAAAGCGCAAGTATTCGTAAGCGCGGCGTGCCGGCAACACTCCCCTGCCCTGCCGCTCGCTACCGGGCGCTACGGGTCGCTACCGATCGCTACTGGCTGCCAGCGCGGAACGGGTACTTGGCGAAGATCTGTCCGACGACCTTGTCGATGCGCTGCTGGATATTGGACTGGTCGTGCGTATCCACGCTGCCCACGGCAACGCCTTCCCAGACCAGCTTCATCGCCTTGCGGTCGACGACGTCGATGTTCAGCGTGCCTTCGGTGTACGTGTACACGTCGTTATAGAAGCCGTAGCCCGGCCACGGCGCGTAGAGCCCGCCGCGATAGCCGTAGTAGCCCATCATCGGCGGCGGCGCCGGCGTGACCTGCACCTTCTCCTGCGTGCGCGCGTTGAAATTGACCAGCAGGTCGGGCGCCTGGGCGTTGTACTGATACCCGCGCGATGTCATCTCGCGCTGCACCGCGCTTTTCAGGTACTGCGTGGTCAGGCTTTCGTAACCCTGCCGGTCCGTGCCCGGGTTCTGCACGAAGCCGAAGCTGCGGTACACGCTGAAATCCGTGTTGTGGTTGTAATCGGTCTTGATATCCGGTGCGCTCGCGCACGCGGCCAGCAACGCCGATGCCACGACAACAGCCGTTGCCGTCCTGCTTCTCGGAAGTTCCACGATACGTCTCCAGGAACTCGCGGCAGTGGCTAGTTCCACTTGCCGCCGGCACCACCGAGGCCCAGACGCCCGCCACCGATAAGCACCAGCGTCAGCGCCGCTGCCAGGTACATGCCTTGCAGCTCGAGCTGCCAGCCGCCGGTATCGTTGAGCATGGCGATCTGCTTCGTATGCACAAGGGCAACCGCAAACAGCATGTTGACCACCACGATCAGCGCCGCCAGACGCGTCCACAGGCCGAGGATCAGCAGCACGGGGGCAACGACCTCGCCGATATACGCGCCGTAAGCCACCCACGCGGGCAAGCCTGCCTGCGTCGCGGTCTGCTCGACGAAGCCCACCCCGCCCTTCAGCTTGGCAATGCCATGCAGCAGGATCAATACCCCAAGCACGATGCGCAACAGTGCCTTGCCCAGATCCTGCGAACCCTGAGAGCCGCTCATGGCCATCCTCCTTGTCGGTTGAGAACAGTAGGAGCACCCGGGAAACGCTTGCCATCCGCTGTGGACATCAATCCGGCCAAGCGACTTCGCCCGCACGCAACGGGGCTCGCCCCTGTACCTTAGTGCCCCGTGGCGTGAAGGTAAAGGCGCAAGCGTGGCGAATGCGCTCCATGGCACCGCCGTCAGACGGCGCGGTGCATGGCCGGCTGGCGTGGCTCGTGCATGCCGACCTTGCGCGCATTTTCGGGCAGGATCTCGCTGAGGAAATCGAGAAAGCGCCGGACGGCAGGCGTCACGCCCTTGCGCGACGGAAATACCGCGTGCAGCGTGCCCACGGGCATTTCCCACTGGGGCAGGAGCAGTTCCAGCTCGCCGGCATCGATCGCATCGCGGCAGTACATGCGCGGCAGCATGGCAACGCCGATGCCTGCAATCGCTGCCTCGCGCAGCAGCGAGAACTCGTCCGTGACCAGGCGTGGGTCGTAGGCGATCTGGATTGTCTCGCCGCTCTTGCAGCCGAGGACCCAGACATGCTTGCCGTCGTGCGGCTTTTGCCCGACGCCTGGCATGCCGTCGAGCGCCTGCGGCGTACGCGGGCGGCCGATACTGTCGAGCAGGCCGGGGCTGGCCACGAGCATGAGCTGGCTTTCACCGAAGGTACGCACGGCAAGACTCGAGTCCTCCAGGACATCGCGTACGCGCAAGGACAGGTCATAGCCCTCGCCGATCACGTCGACGCGTCGATTCGTGGCCTCCAGCTCGATGCGTACGGCCGGATTCGCGCGCATGAAATGGCCGATCGCCGGCGCCAGCAGGATCTGCGCGATGGCCACCGGGCAGCTCACGCGCAGTGTACCGCCAGGCTGGTCGCGCGCCTGCTCGATCACTTCGTGCGCGGCCTCTGCCTCCTTCAGCATGGCCCGGCAACGCTCGTAGTAAGACTCTCCAAGCGGAGTGACACGCACCTGGCGGGTCGTACGGCGCAACAGCTGCACGCCGAGGTCGCGTTCGAGCTGGGCAATACGCCGGCTCAGGCGCGACTTGGGAATCCCCGTGGCGCGGCTGGCTGCGGAAAAGCTGCCGTGCTCTACCACCTGGGCAAACAGCGACAGATCGTTAAGGTCCTGCATATCGGCCTCCGCCTGTGCAACGAAACCATGGACAGGGATCCCGACGCTCGTTGCATGAATAGAACAATTATTTGCATTTTGCCTCACTACCGACACCAATGGCCAGCCGCTAATCTGTGTTCATCGCAACCGCACCTTGTGGAGAAAGACATGAACATCCTGCAGATCGATTCGAGCGTTCTTGGTGGCCATTCCGTTTCGCGTAACCTGACCGCCAGCGTGGTGGCTGACCTGGTCGCCGCCAACCCTGGCGCCAAGGTGACCGTGCGCGATCTGGACCAGGATGCCCCGGCCCACCTGTCCGGCCATCTGCTGCCCGTGCTGGGCGGCCCGAAGGACGGCCTGAACGCCGCGCAGGAAGCCGAACTGCAGCGTACCGAAACGTGGCTGGCCGAGTTCCTGGCTGCCGACGTGCTGGTGGTGGGCGTGCCGCAATACAACTTCAGCATCCCGAGCCAGCTCAAGTCCTGGATCGACCGCATCGCCCAGGCTGGCCGCACTTTCAAGTACACCGAGAACGGCCCGGTCGGCCTGGCCGGCGGCAAGCGCGTGATCGTGGTGTCGTCGCGCGGCGGCGTGCGCCAGGATGCCAATGAACTGGATCTGCACGAAAAGACTGTGGACGTCGTGTTCCGTTTCCTGGGCATTACCGACATCACCTACGTGCGTGCCCACGGCCTCGCCATGGGACCGGACGCTCGCGAAGCCGGCCTGAGCAGCGCCCGCACGGAAATCGCGGCACTGAACGACGGCGGCCGCCTGGCCGCCTGACCGGCTCGCCCCTCGGGCGGAACGGGTCTATGATGAATGCGGGGCGCTACGGCGCCCCGCGTGCCATTGGCGACGTCACTGGCCAGCCTGCTGCGCTGGCTGGTTGCGTCCTTCGCCCAGTCATCGACCGATCCCGGGAGCCCGCATGACTTCAGCCCTGCTGCCAGCCGCCGCCATCCACCCGCCGCACGAACCCGCCTTGCTGTCGCAGTACCGGCACATCCGGTCCGCCACCGAGGCCATGGTCGCCGACCTGTCGGACGCCGACGCGACAGTGCAGTCGATGGAGGACGCGAGCCCGGCGAAATGGCACCTCGCCCACACCACATGGTTCTTCGAGGAATTCGTGCTGGCCGCGCGCGTGCCCGGCTACGAGCCGGTCGATCCGGCCTACCGTTTCCTGTTCAATTCGTATTACGAGTCGGTTGGCCCACGCCATCCGCGCCCGCGCCGCGGGCTACTGAGCCGCCCGTCGCTGGACGAGATCCTGGCCTACCGCGAGGCCGTCGACGAGTCGATGCTGACATTGCTGGGCACCGCCCAAACCGACGCCGAAGCGGCACTGATCACGCTCGGCCTGCACCATGAGCAACAGCACCAGGAACTGCTGCTGACCGACATCCTGCACCTGTTCGCACAGAATCCGCTGCGGCCCGCGTTCGCGCCCGAACTGCTGGAGCCGGTGATCGCCGACCCGCGCGCGGCGCCGGACTGGGTCGGCTTTGACGGCGGCGTGGTCGAGATCGGCCATAGCGGCGATGACTTCGCCTTTGACTGCGAGGGTCCGCGCCACAGGGTGTACCTGCAGCCCTATACGCTGAGCTCGCACCCGGTCAGCAACCGCCAGTGGTTCGAATTCATCGACGATGGCGGGTACCAGACCGCCGGCTTGTGGCTCTCGGATGGCTGGCGCTGGGTGTGCGAGCAAGGCATTCAGGCGCCGCTGTACTGGGAAGAACGCGAAGGCACGTGGTGGCAGATGACGCTGCGCGGCATGCTCCCCGTCGACCCGGAAAGTCCCGTCACCCATATCAGCTTCTATGAGGCCGACGCCTTCGCGCGCTGGGCCGAGCGCCGGCTGCCGACCGAGGCAGAGTGGGAATACGCCGCACGCCATCTCCCGGCCACCGGGAATTTCGTCGAAGGCCGCGCGCTGCGGCCCTTGCCCGATCGCCAGAACACCTCCGGTGTGCTGCGCCAGATGTTCGGCGATGTGTGGGAATGGACCGGCAGCGCATTCCAGCCCTATCCGGGCTTCCGACCGAGTGCCGGCGCGGTCGGCGAATACAACGGCAAGTTCATGAGCAGCCAGATGGTGCTGCGTGGCGGGTCCTGCGTCACGCCGGAATCGCACATCCGGGCCAGCTACCGCAATTTCTTCTATCCGCACCAGCGCTGGCAGTTCACCGGCGTACGGCTCGCGGACGATGCCTGAGTGCGCAACGGCGTCAGCGGGCTGACCACCAGCGCCAGCCCAGCCATGCCAGCAGCGCCCAGGTCAGCACGATGATCGCGCCCGCCCACAGGTTGCGCGGGCGCTCGCCTTGCGCCGCCTGCCAGGCTTCCGCGCGTACGCGGCAGTCGGCTTTCACGGCCGCCGGCACAAGCCGCAACGCGAGCCAGATACCCAACGGCACCAGCAGGACGTCATCGACATAGCCGAGCACCGGAATGAAATCCGGCACCAGGTCGATGGGGCTGAACGCGTAGGCCACCACCAGCACCGCCAGCATCCGCGCCGCCAGCGGCGTGTCCGGATGGCGGCTGCAGAACCACAGCATTACCAGGCTCGACTTCAGCCGGCGCGCCCATTGCCGCAGGCGCTGGTTCAAGTTCACGCCCATTGCCGGCGTGCCGTTGGGCGGAATTTACTTGCCGCTGGCCGGCACGGCCTTGATCGGCTGCCCGCCGGGCTGCGCGACTGGAGCCTTCAGCGGCGGCGCGGCGACGATGGGCACCTGCGGGTAGAGCTTCTGCCAGCGCGATTTCAGTCCAGTGGCAATTTCCGCCTGGTTATAGCGCTCGGCAAAGTCGATCACCGTCATGCCCTGCTGGTTCTTCAGGCGCATGTCGGCGCCTTCGTCGAGCAGCAGCTTCACGGTCTCGATATGGCCACTACGCGCGGCCATCATCAGCGGCGTGGTGCCGTTCGGGCTTTCGGCGTCGATATAGGCGGCGTGGTCGATCAGGTATTTGACGACGTCGTTGTGGCCGGTCGTGCATGCGTAATGCAGCGGCGTCCAGCCGGTCTTGTTCACCTCGGCCTCCATGTCGTCGACCATCAGCTTGACCATATCAAGCTCGCCCTGAAGCGAAGCCATCATCAGCGGCGTCTCGCCCGCCGGGTTGGCTTTGTCGAAGTCGATGTCCTTGGCCTTGATCAGTGCCGCCGCTGCTTTCAGCGATTTCTCACGCAGCGCGATGACCAGCATCGGATCGCCACGGCTATCCGCGAGATTCGGATTCACGCCGCGGCCCAGCAGCTTCTGCACGGTGCGCGCGTCGTCGAATTCCACGGCCTTGCGCATATCGTCGACCGGCGCGGCCCAGACCAGCGCCGCGCAGCCGAGCAGTACAGCGCCCGTCAGGCTGCGGATGGATTTCAGGTCAAACATGGGCTTCCCTGTCGATGTGCTTGAAAAGCTTGAAGAAATTGTCAGTCGTCTGTTCGGCAATCTGCTCCACCGGCAGACCGCGCAGCTTGGCGATGAACTCGCCCACGTGGCGCACCCAGGCTGGTTCGTTGGTCTTGCCGCGGTACGGCACGGGCGCCAGGTACGGCGAATCGGTCTCGATCAGCATGCGGTCCAGCGGCACCTTGCGCGCGGTTTCCTGCAGGTCCGCCGCGCTCTTGAAGGTGACGATGCCCGAGAACGAGATGTGGAATCCCTCGTCCAGCGCCTGTTTCGCGACGTCCCAGGTCTCCGTGAAGCAATGCATCACGCCGCCGGCCTCGCCCGCGTTTTCCTCGCGCATCACGCGCAGCGTGTCGTCGGCCGATGAGCGGGTATGGATGATCAGCGGTTTGCCGGTCTGGCGCGCGGCGCGGATATGGGTGCGGAAACGCTCGCGTTGCCACTCCATGTCGGCGATGCTGCGTCCATTCAGCCGGTAGTAGTCCAGGCCGGTTTCGCCAGTGCCAACCACGCGCGGGTGAGCGGAGAGCTCCAGCAGGCGTTCCAGCGTGGGCTCTTCGCCCTCCTCGTAGTCCGGGTGGACACCAACCGACGCGTACAGGTTCGGATGCTGCTCGGCCAGCGCGAGCACGCGTGGAAAGTCTTCGAGCGTCACCGAGATGCAGAGCGCATGCGACACCTGGTTGGCGCGCATATTCTCCAGCAGTTCAGGTAGCCGGGCGGCCAGGTCGGGGAAATCGATATGGCAATGCGAATCTACAAAATTCATTATAAACAATGAGTTACGATGCAAACCTCTTGTATTTCACAAGGTTTGCGTGGGCCGGCCGGATTCCAGTTGCTTGCCCAGGATCTCCTCGACGGCACGGCGGAGGTTGCGGCCATTGTCGTCATCGGGGAAATGCACCCCAACACCCGGCGTCTTCATCGGTGTGCCCGGCGGCGTGATCCAGGCCACGTGCCCAGCCACTTGGTACTTCTGCGGCCGATCCAGCAGCGACAGAACCAGGAACACTTGCTCGCCAAGCCGGAACGGCCGGTTCGACGGCACGAAAATCCCGCCACGCGTCAGGAACGGCATGTATGCGGCGTAAAGCCCGGCCTGATCCTTGATCGACAAGGACAACACGTTCGGCCGCGATGGCGTTCCGCCCGTAGTTCCGGCCGAAGCGCCGGCCGCGCGAGGCGGCAAGGTTGCGACATCTGTACTCATGACTGACCCCTTTCTGACCTGCTACAGCTTTGTGTTATAGATGTTTTGGTCCTGCACCCCGGCTGTAGCCGGGCCCCGCGTACTGCGCCGGAGGCGTCAGTGGAACAGCTGCCGGTATTCAAGAAACACGGATTCCATCACCAGCCTCGGCGCGAGCGGATGGTTCTCGCTGCGCCGGTGCGCGCTGAGGCGCGTGGCAAATGCCTGCAGCCGATGGGCATTGGAGGCACCCGCGCAACGCGCCAGCACGGTGCGCTCCTTCGGGAAGTAGCGCGGCACCGCGTTGCCCGAGGCGTCGAGCCGGCACTTCAGCAGATCGTACGTCCAGCGCTGGAGGATGCCAAGCACGGCGGGCACCGGCAGCTTTTGTAGTTGTTCCGCCGCACCAGTCGCGTCAAATTCGGCGCCAGCACCCAGTTGGCCGACCAGCCAGCGCTGCAGCGGCTGCTCCTCGGCCTCCGCGGCATGCAGAGCGGTCAGCGGCGAGCCGCCAGCCAGCGCAAGCTGCGCCTCGGCGTCGGCAACGCCCTGGCTCTTGAGCCAGGCCAGCGCCGCTTCTGGCGTTGGCCGCTGAGTGGAAAACTGGCGGCAGCGCGACAGGATGGTCGGCAGGATGCGATCGAGCCGGTCCGTAACGAGCAGGAAGACCGTCGACGACGGGGGCTCCTCGAGCGTCTTCAGCAACGCGTTGGCCCCTTCAACCTGCAGCGCGTCCAGCGGATAGACCACCACAACGCGCAGGCCCGCCCGGTGCGTGCCCACCCCCACCGCGTCAATCAGCGCGCGCACCTGCTCCATGCGAATGATCTTGCTGGGCGCCTTCTTCTTGCCGCTGTCATCGGCCTCGCCTTCACCGCCGGACTCCAGCGCTTCAGGTCGTACCACCGTGAAATCAGGATGGTTGCCCTGGCTGAACCAGTGACAGGCAGCGCACTGGCCACAGGGCTGGCCGTCTGGCCGCGGCGATTCGCACAGCAGACCCTGCGCAAAGTGCAGCGCCAGGTCACGCTTGCCGGTGCCCTGCTGGCCATGGATCAGCAATGCATGGGGGAGCCGCTCGCGCAGCGCGCCAAGCCGTTGCCAGTCTTCCGTTTGCCAGGGATAGAGCATGCGAATCAGTCAGTTAGCCGCGAAAGCCGAGGGGTCACCTTTACAACCGTGCCGCTGCCGATGACGTAACGGCACAGCGTCGGTCCATTATTATCGATCAATATAAAGCTGGAAAATCAAAGCGTTGAGATGATCTTTTCAAGTTCGACGCGAATGGCTTCAATGCTCTGCGTGGCGTCGATCACGCGGAAGCGTTCGGGCGCCTGCGCGGCGCGGCGCAGGTACTCGGCCCGCGTACGCTCGAAGAACGCGCGCGATTCCGCCTCGAACTTGTCGGGCTCGCGCGCGCCGGCCAGGCGCTCGCTCGCGGTTTCCAGCGGCACATCGAACAGCAGCGTCAGGTCCGGCTGCAGGCCGTCCTGTACCCACGTTTCCAGCGTTTCGAGCCGGGACGTGGCCAGCCCTCTTCCGCCGCCCTGGTAAGCAAACGTGGCATCGGTGAATCGGTCCGAGATCACCCAGTCGCCACGTGCCAGCGCCGGTTCGATGACCTCCGCGATGTGTTCGCGGCGCGCCGCGAACATCAGCAGCGCTTCGGTTTCCAGGTGCATCTTGCGGTGCAGCAGGATCTGTCGCAGGTCCTCTCCCAGCGGCGTACCGCCCGGCTCGCGCGTGGTGACAACGGCCGGGATGTCCTTGCGCTCGCGCAGCCGCGCCGCCACCGCGCCGATATGGGTGCTCTTGCCGGCGCCGTCGATGCCTTCGAAGGTAATGAATTTTCCGCGCATGGATGCTTATTTGCCGCGCTGGTACTGATCTACCGCGCGGTTGTGTTCGGGAAGCGTATTGGAGAAATGGCTGGTACCGTCGCCGCGCGCCACGAAATACAGCGCATCGGACGGGGCCGGCGCGGTAGCCGCGGCCAGCGAAGCCAGGCCCGGCAGCGCGATCGGCGTGGGCGGCAGGCCGGTACGGGTGTAGGTATTGTACGGCGTGTCGGTCTGCAGGTCGCGCTTGCGCAGGTTGCCGTCGAAGCGCTCGCCAATGCCGTAGATCACGGTCGGGTCGGTCTGGAGCATCATGTTCTTGCGCAGGCGGTTGACAAACACCGCGGCGATCATCGGGCGCTCGGTGGCCTGGCCGGTTTCCTTCTCGACGATCGACGCCATCACCAGCGCCTCGTACGGGGTCTTGTACGGCAGGTCCGCGGAGCGCGCGTTCCAGGCCTCGTTCAGCCGCCGCTGCATGGCCTTGTAGGCATGGCGGTACAGCTCGATATCGCTGCTGCCGCGCGCGAACAGGTAGGTGTCGGGGAAGAAGAGCCCTTCCGGGGCATCTTCCGTGGCGCCAATCGCCTTCATCAGATCGGCGTCCGACATGTCCTTCGTGTCATGGCGCAGAGCCGGGCTGGCATCCACCGCGGCGCGCATCTTGCGGAATTCCCAGCCCTCGATCACGGTGACGACATAGTGCGTGACTTCGCCGCGTGCGAGCTTGCCGACCACACCCATCGGCGTAATGCCCGTTTCGAATGTATAGCCGCCTGCCTTCAGGTCCGGACCATGGCCGGTCAGCCGCGCCAGCAACTGGAACAGGCGCGGGTCCATGCTCACGCCGCCGCGCTGGAGCTGGCGGCCGACGCTGGCGACACCGGAATTCGGCTTGATGACGACTTCGACAGGCGAGGCGGACAGGCCCAGCGGCTGGTTGGCCCACCACGCGAAAGCGCCGGCGGCAGCCAGGGCAAGAACGAGGACGAGCAGTCCCAGGCGTAGAAAAAGACGTGTCATGAAATCCGTTCGGTCGCGGCAGCGTCCGGACTGCGGGTGATGTCCCAGCCGCGCGCTGCCGGCGCCGGCTGAAATGCCGGCAGCCTCATATAATACCGGGAGCCTTGCGCGGCCACGACTTTGCCGGTCGGTGAACCGCGGCGCGCACCAGTCCAATGCACCCAATTGCCTGATCGGAATGCCTGAAATGAATGCCCCAGCCAACAACCTCTCCGCCAGCTTTGACGCCTTGCAGAATCGTGGCGTTGTCTGCGCACCGGCCGGGCTCGGATGGATCCGCGTGGCGGGCGATGATGCCGCTGCCTTCCTGCACACGCAGCTGACCAACGCGGTCGAAGACCTCGGCCCCGGCGCTGCCCGCCTGGCCGGCTATTGCTCGCCCAAGGGCCGCCTGCAGGCCAGCTTCCTGATGTGGCGCGATGCGGACGGCATCGTGCTGCAACTGTCAGACGACATCCAGCCAGCGCTGCAGAAGCGCCTGAGCATGTTCGTCCTGCGCGCCAAGGCCAAGCTCAGCGACATGTCTCCTGTCGTGGCCGTGGTGGGCGCGGCGGGTCCGCAAGCCGCCCAAGCACTGGCCAAGGCCGGACTGCCCGCGCCCGACGCAGTGTTCGGCACGGCCAGTGTTGAAAGCGCAACCGTTATCCGCCTGCCGGACGCTGCTGGCCAGCCTCGCTGGCAAGCCGTGTTGCCGGCCGAACGCGCCGGAGAATTCCGTGCCGCGCTGAGCGGGGAATTGGCGGACGCCGACTCCGCGTTCTGGGACTGGCTCGATGTCCAGTCCGGCATCCCGCGCATCGTCACCGCGACGCAGGAACAGTTCGTGCCGCAGATGATCAACTTCGAACTGGTCGGCGGCGTCAATTTCCGCAAGGGCTGCTACCCGGGCCAGGAAATCGTGGCGCGCAGCCAGTACCGCGGCACGCTCAAGCGCCGCATGTGGCTGGTGCAGGGCGACGGTGCCGTGCCGGCGCCCGCTACGGAGATCTTCCGCCCGGAAGATCCGCAGCAGCCGTGCGGCATGGTCGTGAACGCCGCCCCCGCCCCGCAAGGCGGCTGGGCGGGCTTGGCCGAACTGAAGATCGATGCGGCCGCGTCGGCCCTGCATCTGGGCAGCGCCGAAGGCGCTGCGCTGACGGTGGGCGAACTCCCCTACGAAGTACCGCTGCCGGAAGCCACGCAGGCCGCCGGCTGACCCCAGGACGCTGCCATGAGCGATCACGTCTTCGTCTATTTCCGCGTCCCCGAAGCGCTGGCAACCGAAGCGCTACCGCACTGGCATCGCTGGATGGAGACGGTTGCCGAAGCGACCGGAATTGGTGGTACGCTGATGCGCAGGCCGGAAACCCGCGCCGGCGTGCAGACCTGGATGGAATGCTATGCCGATGTCCCGCCCGCCTTCGACGCCACGCTTGCCGGATTGTGGCGCCAGAGCGGACTCGATCAATGGGTCGATGGCGAGCGCCAGGTCGAGCACTTCATCGACCTGGACATGCTCTAGGGTCGTCGCAGTTGGTTCTGCGCCGTAACGGAAGGAAGCAAAGCAATGTGCCTGATCCTGGTTGCCTGGCAATCACACCCGGACTATGCCCTGGTGGTGGCCGGCAATCGCGACGAATTCTATGCGCGCCCCGCCGCGCCGGCGCACTGGTGGCAGGATGCCTCCCACGTGCTGGCCGGCCGCGACCTGGCCGACGTGATCGGCGAGCCCGGCACCTGGATGGGTGTGGGCGGAGATGGCCGCTTTGCTGCACTGACGAACTATCGCGCCCCATCGGAAAAACGCACCGATGCGCGTTCGCGCGGCGAACTGGTGTCCGGCTTCCTGCGCGGGCATGACGCGCCTGCGGACTACCTCGGCACGCTGGCAGGCGCCGATGGCTGCTACAACGGCTTCAACTTGCTGGCCAGCGACCTTAACGAACTCTGGTGGTACAGCAACCGCTCTGCCTCGCGCCAGCCGCAGCGGCTGCGCCCGGGGCTGTACGGGCTGTCCAATGCGCTACTCGATACACCGTGGCCAAAGGTACGCAGCCGCGTGGGCGCGCTTGCGGAAGCGCTTGCGGCCGATACCGGCCATGCCAATGCCAGCGCGGAACCCTATCTAAAACTGCTCGCCGATAACCGGCAGGCTGCCGACTTCGAGCTACCGTCGACCGGCGTCGCTCCCGAGTGGGAGAAACTGCTGTCGTCGGCGTTTATCCGCTCGGGCAACTACGGCACGCGCGCGAGTACCGTGCTGCGCGTGCGCCATGACGGCCGCTTCGACCTCAGCGAGCGCAGCTTTGATGCGAGCGGTCAGACCGGCGAGGTTTCGTACCGCGGCAAGCTAAACCTGGCGCGCGACACGGGCACGGTACCGGCGCCGCGCTGATCAGGCGCCCAGCCGCTTGCGCATCTCCACGTGGGGGATGCCGGCTTCCTCGAACTCATCCCCGACCTGCGCAAAGCCGACGCGCGCATAGAACGGCGCGGCATGCGTCTGTGCATTGAGCACGAGCTCGGGGTAGCCCAGTTCAACGGCCTTCTGCATCAGCGCTCCCAGCACCAGCGCGCCAACCCCGGTGCCGCGCACCGAGGCGAGCACCGCCATGCGGCCGATATGACCATCCGGCAACAGGCGGCCGGTGGCGACCGGCGTGCCATCGTCGGCCAGCGCCAGCGCGTGCCAGCTCGGCTCATCCCATTCGTCCCACTCGAGCTCAACCGGCACGCCCTGCTCTTCGACAAACACGGTGTAACGGATGGCGCGCGCGCGTTCACGGGCTTCGGACCAAGGGCAGATCAGGACGGAGACAGGCATGGCGATGCGGGGAAGATGACGTAAAGGCGAGCCGGACTACGGGTATGGCAGCCAGCGGCCGACATGATACCCACAATCCGGCCCCCGTTGGCCGCACCGGTCTAGTGCGGCAAGCACCAAATCAGGGTTTACGCTCAGTACCATATCACCATTAAATTTGTATGATGACCTGACTACCGTATAACCCGATGATGCCGTGTTCCAGAAAGTACCTGCCCGCGCCCTGACCGACAACGTCGCCGAGCAACTGCTCGACAAGATCCAGAGCGGCGCTTTCGCACGGGGCGACAAGCTGCCGACCGAAGCCGTACTGTCCGAAGAATTCGGCGTCAGCCGCACCGTTATCCGCGAAGCGATCTCGCGGCTCAAGTACGAAGGCGTAGTCGAGTCGCGCCAGGGCAGCGGCGTGTTCGTGACCGAACAGGCCGGTATCCGCCCGCTGCGGATCGACTACACCGACACCGGTACGCTCGACTCGGTGCTGCAGATCGTCGAACTGCGCCGTGCCATCGAGGCCGAGGTGGCCGCGCAGGCGGCACGCCGCCGCACCGATGCCACCATGACGGCGATCGACACCGCGCTGGCCCGCCTTGACGCGGAAGTGGCCGAGGGGGGCGACGGCGTCGCGGCCGACGTGGCCTTCCACCGCGCGATTGCCACGGCCACGGGCAATCCCTATTTCCTGAAAACGCTGGAGTTCCTGAGCCAGTACCTGGAAGCCGCCACGCGCGTGACGCGGACCAACGAAGCGCGCCGCGCCGACTTCACGCGCCAGGTGCGCGAGGAACACCAGGCTATCGTCGCCGCGATTCGCGCCGGCGACGCGCTGGCCGCGCGCAATGCCGCGCAGAACCACATGTACAACGCCGCCCGCCGCCTGTCCCAGCTCGGCCAGGACGAAGCGGACGACGAGCGTCCCGGCACCGCCAGCTAAGCCGGCGCCGCCCTATCGATTGACCTGCCTTACCTGCATCAGGAGTTTTCTATGTCCCGGAATATCGGCGTAATCGGCCTTGGCGCCATGGGCAACGGTGTCGCGCAGTCGCTGCTGCGAGCCGGATTTACCGTGCACGCCTGCGACCTTCGGCCCGACGTGCTGCAGCGTTTTGCCGACGCCGGCGGCGTGCCGTGCGCAAGCCCCGCCGAACTGGGCAGCCGCTGCGATGTCGTGATCACGCTGGTAGTCAACGCCCAGCAGACAGAGGCCGTTCTGTTCGGTGCCGACGGTGCCGCCACGACGATGCACTCCGGCACGCTGGTGATCGCGAGCGCGACCGTGCCGCCCTCGTTTGCCGAAGCGCTGGGCCGTCGCCTGGGCGAGCAAGGCATCCTTCTGCTCGATGCCCCGGTGTCCGGGGGCGCGGCGCGGGCGGCCAGCGGCGAGATGACCATGATGACGTCCGGCCCCGCCGAAGCGTATTCGCTGGCCGAGGACGTGCTGGCCGCGATCTCCGGCAAGGTCTACCGCCTGGGCAACGCGCATGGTGCCGGCTCCAAGGTCAAAATCATCAACCAGCTTCTGGCGGGCGTGCATATCGCCGCCGCGGCGGAGGCCATGGCACTGGGCCTGCGCGAAGGTGTGGACCCGGATGCGCTGTACGACGTCATCACCCATAGCGCCGGCAATTCGTGGATGTTCGAGAACCGCGTGCCGCATATCCTGTCGGGCGACTACACGCCGCTGTCCGCAGTCGATATCTTCGTCAAGGACCTCGGCATGGTGCTCGATACCGCGCGCACCAGCAAATTCCCGCTGCCGCTGTCCGCCGCCGCGCACCAGATGTTCATGATGGCCTCCACCGCCGGCCACGGCGGCGAAGACGATTCCGCCGTGATCAAGATCTTCCCCGGCATCGAACTGCCGGCCAAGGCAGAGTGAGGCGAAGCACGTCATGACCGCCATCCAGCAACAAGATCGCCCGCTGCTCGGCTGCATCGCCGACGACTTCACCGGCGCCACCGACCTCGCCAATACGCTCGTGCGCAACGGCATGCGCACTGTGCAGACGATCGGCGTGCCCGACGCGCACGCCGTGCGGGACGTCGGCCAGGCCGATGCAATCGTGGTCGCACTGAAGTCGCGCACCATTCCCGCCGCCGACGCCGTGTCGCAATCGTTGGCCGCACTCGAATGGCTGCGCGCGCAGGGCTGCCGGCAGTTCGTTTTCAAGTACTGCTCGACGTTCGATTCGACCGACGTCGGCAATATCGGCCCGGTCGCCGAAGCCCTGCTCGCGGCACTGGACAGCGATTTCACGATCGCCTGCCCGGCCTTCCCCGAGAATGGACGCACCATTTTCCGCGGCCACCTGTTTGTCGGCGATGGACTGCTGAACGAATCGGGCATGGAGAACCATCCGCTCACGCCGATGCGCGACGCAAACCTTGTGCGCGTGCTGCAGCGGCAGAGCAAAGCGAAGGTCGGTCTGCTGCGCTATGACGCTGTTGCACGGGGTCCCGCTGCCACGACAGCGCGCATCGAAGCGCTGCGCGCCGATGGCAATCACCTTGCGATTGCCGACGCCGTGTCCGACGCCGACTTGTTCACCCTTGGCGAAGCATGCGCGAACCTGCCGCTGATCACTGGCGGGTCGGGCATCGCGCTCGGCCTGCCCGAGAACTTCCGCCGCGCAGGCCTGCTGCCGCAGCGCGGCGATGCCGCGTCCGTCCCGCGTGTCGACGGCCATGGCGTAGTGCTGGCCGGCAGCGCCTCTCGTGCGACGAACGGACAGGTGGCACGCTGGCTCGAACAGGGCCGTCCCGCGCTGCGCATCGATCCGCTCGCGCTCGCACGCGGCGAAGCCATTGTGGATACAGCGCTTGCCTTCGCCGCGAACCATGACGAGCCAGTGCTGATCTACGCGACCTCCAGTCCCGATGAAGTCAAAGCCGTGCAGGCCGAACTCGGCG
The DNA here is from genome assembly GCF_019602855.1 of Cupriavidus pinatubonensis. Lineage (GTDB taxonomy): Bacteria > Pseudomonadota > Gammaproteobacteria > Burkholderiales > Burkholderiaceae > Cupriavidus > Cupriavidus pinatubonensis. The sequence continues at coordinate 1,580,535 of NZ_CP080767.1, read as the reverse complement.
TGGAACGTGCCGGTCATCTGGTCGAACAAGCGCTGGCCGGCATCGCCGCAGGCCTGCTCGCACGTGGCACGCGCCGCTTTGTCGTCGCGGGTGGCGAGACTTCCGGCGCCGTCGTGCAGGCGCTTGGCGTCCGCGCATTGCGTATCGGCGCACAGATCGCGCCGGGCGTGCCCGCGACCGTCACGCTCGATGCGCAGCCCCTCGCGCTAGCGTTGAAATCGGGCAACTTCGGCGGCGAGGACTTCTTCGCCGAAGCGCTCGCGCAACTCGGAGGCCAGTGATGAGCCAGGAAAGCAAGCTGCGCGAAGAGATCTGCCGCATCGGCGCTAGCCTGTACCAGCGCGGCTATACCGTTGGCTCGGCCGGCAATATCAGCGCGCGGCTTGATGACGGCTGGCTGATCACGCCGACCGACGCGTGCCTCGGCATGATGGATCCGGCTGCCGTGGCGAAGGTATCCGCAGATGGCAACTGGGTGTCCGGCGACAAGCCGTCGAAGACGCTGACGCTGCACCGTGCCATCTACGACCACAATGCCGAGGCGAAGGCAGTCGTGCACACGCACTCGACGCATCTTGTCGCATTGACGCTGGCCGGCGTGTGGCAGCCCGACGATATCGTGCCGCCGCTCACGCCTTACTACGTGATGAAGGTCGGTCATATCCCGATGATCCCGTACCACCGGCCGGGCGATCCGGCCGTGGCGGCGCGTGTCGCCTCGCTTGCCAACAAGGTGCGCGGCGTGATGCTCGAGCGACTCGGTCCCGTGGTGTGGGAATCCAGCGTCTCGCGCGCAGCGTTCGCGCTCGAAGAGCTGGAAGAGACCGCGAAGCTCTGGATGATGATGAAAGACATGCCGGGCTTCGCGGCCCGCGCCGCGCTCGGCGAGAGCGCTCTGGCTGAACTACGGGAGACCTTCCAGGCCCGCTGGTAGACCATCGCAGCAGTACCCCACTAATACAGACGCGATCCCGTGCGCAGCAGCCACAAGGCTGCCGCGCGGAGAACACGCGCGCCCTCGAAACCCGAACCGGAGACCACCGTGAATCCCAACCAACCCGCGGCCAGCGTGCCCGCCTACGACAGCCTGGGCGCCAATGCCCGGCTCGATGCCGACGCCCAGGTCGAAAAACGCGCCTATAACAAGGTGTTCTGGCGCATCATGCCTTTCCTGATGCTGTGCTACGTGATCGCGTACCTCGATCGCGTCAATGTCGGCTTCGCCAAGCTGCAGATGGGCCAGGACCTGGCCTTTTCCGAGACCGTGTTCGGCCTTGGCGCCGGTCTTTTCTTCATCGGCTACTTCCTGTTCGAGTTGCCTAGCAACCTGCTGATGCACAAGCTCGGCGCGCGCATATGGATAGCGCGCATCATGATCACGTGGGGCATCATCTCGTCACTGTTCATGTTCGTGCAGACGCCGACACAGTTCTACGTGATGCGCTTCCTGCTCGGCCTGGCCGAAGCAGGCTTCTACCCGGGTGTGATCCTGTACCTGACCTACTGGTACCCGGCCAACCGTCGCGCGAAGATGATCGCCCTTTTCATGTCGGGCATTCCAGTGGCCGGCATGTTCGGCAACCCGCTGTCGGGATGGATCATGGACGCGTTCAACGATACCCACGGCCTGCGCGGCTGGCAATGGATGTTCGTGATCGAAGCCCTGCCCGCATTCGTGATCGGCGTGGTAACCGTCTTCGTGCTGCGCGACGGCATCGACAAGGCGCCGTGGCTCGACGCCGACGAGAAGCGCGTGCTCAAGCGCAATATCGAGGAAGACCAGCAGAACGCGGGCGCGGCCTCCGGCAAGGCGCATGGCCATTCGCTCGGCGCCGTCTTCAGCGACAGCCGCGTCTGGTGGATGTGCCTGATCTACTTCTGCTTCGTCACCGGCCAGTACGCGCTGACGTTCTGGATGCCCACGCTGGTCAAGGCGAGCGGCGTGACCGGCAACTTCAATATCGGCCTGCTGTCGGCGATTCCGTTTCTGTGTGCGGTCGTCGTGATGAATATCCTCGGCCACAGCGCCGACGCGCGCCGCGAGCGCCGCTGGCACCTGATCGTGCCTGCGCTGATGGGTGCCGCGGGCTTTGCGGTTGCGGCTTCGTTTACCGACAATACGACCGTGGCCATCGCCGCGCTGTCCGTGGCTGCCGCTGGCGTACTGACCTGCGCGCCGCTGTTCTGGTCGCTGCCGACCGCGTTTCTGTCGGGCATCGCCGCGGCCTCGGGCATCGCGGTGGTCAACTCGGTGGGCAACCTGGCCGGTTTCGTGTCGCCGTACATGATCGGTGCGCTGAAAGACATGACCCACAGCACGCAGCTGCCCATGTATGTGCTTTCCGCGATCCTGGTCATTGGCGCGGTGCTCGTGTGGCTGACGCCGGCCAAGCTGGTCAACCGCTGATCCGCCGCTTTAAAGACTCACAACTGGAATCCAACCATGCCGCGTTTCGCCGCCAACCTTTCGATGATGTACACGGAGCACGACTTCCTGGACCGCTTCGCCGCTGCCGCGGCGGACGGCTTCCAGGCCGTCGAGTACCTGTTCCCGTACGAGTACCCGGCCGCCGAACTGCGTGCGCGACTCGACGCCAGCGGCCTCGTGCAGGCGCTGTTCAATGCGCCGCCGGGCGACTGGGCCGCAGGCGAGCGCGGCATTGCCGCCCTGCCCGGCCGCGAAGCCGAGTTCCGCGATGCCTTCGGCCGCGCGCTCGAATACGCCGGCGTGATCGGCAATGACCGTGTCCACGTGATGGCCGGCCTGATTCCCGCCGATACCGACCTCGCGCGCTGTCGTGCCACCTATCTGGAAAACCTGGCCTACGCCGCGAAGGCCGCTGCCGCCCAAGGCATCACCGTGCTGATCGAGCCGATCAACACACGCGACATGCCCGGCTATTTCCTGAACCGCCAGGACGACGGCCAGGCCATCTGCAAGGAAGTCGGCGCCGCGAACCTGAAGGTGCAGTTCGACTGCTACCACTGCCAGATCGTCGAAGGCGATGTCACGAAGAAACTGCAGCGCGACTTCGCCGGCATCGGCCATATCCAGATCGCCGGCGTGCCGGAGCGCCACGAGCCGGACATCGGCGAACTGAACTACCCCTACCTGTTCGATGCGATCGACAGCCTCGGCTACCAGGGCTGGATCGGCTGCGAATACCGGCCGCGCGCCGGCACCTCGGCCGGCCTGGGCTGGATCAAGCCGTACCTGAAGCGCTGAACCCTCTGAGAAGCATTGCCATGAACGTACTGATTACCGGCGGCGCCGGCTTCCTCGGCCTGCAACTGGCGCGCCTGCTGTTGCAGCGCGGCTCCCTGAACCTGGGTGGCAAGGCGGTCGCCTTCGACCGCCTGACGCTGCTCGACGTCGTTGCGCCGCAAGGCCTCGATGACGCGCGTGTTCGCGTGGTGACCGGCGACCTGTCGGACCCTGCCGTGCTCGCGCAGGCCATTGACGCCGATACAGGCGCCATCTTCCATCTTGCCGCCGTGGTGTCGGGCCAGGCCGAAGCCGACTTTGAGCTCGGCATGCGCGTGAACCTCGACGCTTCGCGCGCGCTGCTCGAAACGTGCCGCGAGCTCGGCCACAAGCCGCGTGTGTTGTTCACCAGCTCGGTCGCAGTCTATGGCGGCGAGCTGCCGCCCGTGGTGCAGGACGATACCGCGCTGAACCCGCAATCGTCGTACGGCGTGCAGAAGGCCATCGGCGAATTGCTGCTGTCCGACTACAGCCGTCGCGGTTTTGTCGACGGGCGCGTACTGCGCCTGCCGACCATCAGCGTGCGGCCCGGCAAGCCCAATGCGGCAGCCTCGTCGTTTGCGAGCGGCATCATTCGTGAGCCGCTGTCGGGGGTAGAAGCCAATTGCCCGGTGGCGGCGGACACGCCGTTGTGGCTGCTGTCGCCGCGCGCGGCCGTGGCGGCGCTGGTCAACGGCATCGAGCTGGACGGGGAGCGGCTCGGCAATCGCCGCGTGGTGAATCTTCCGGGGCTGTCCGTCACGGCGGCAGGCATGGTCGAAGCGCTGCGCCGCGTCGCGGGCGATGCCGTGGCTGACCGTGTCACGTGGCAACGCGAGGAACGCATCGAGAAGATCGTCGGCACGTGGCCGGCGGCGTGGAATGCAGAGCGTGCGGTGTCGCTCGGGTTCCAGAGCGATGCGAGCTTTGATGAAGTGATTCGGGCGTATAGGGAGGATGCGGGGTTGGCGAAGTAAGCCACAAGGCTTTGCTACTGCCAACGCCTTCGCATCTACCGACGACCAGTCCCCTCTTCCGCGAACGGGAGAGGGGAGCAAACCAGCGGGATAGTTCTGCTGGCGGTCGGTGTCACCCGGCCGGCTTCACCACCTCATACGCCGCGATCGTCTCCCGCACCGGCCCCGGAATCGGCGCCGACGTCTTCGACTCCGGATCCGCGCACACATAGACGATCTCGCCGGTGATCAGGTGTTCGTCGCCACGGTACATCTCCACGCGGAACAGCATGCTCGAACGCCCCATGCGCGCCATGCGGCCACGGATGTCGAGCACATCGTCAAAACGCGCCGACGCATGGTATTCGAGCGTCGACTTGACCACGAAGATATCGACGCCATGCGCGTGCAGCACGTCCTCCGGATACCGGATGCCGGCATCGCGCCAGTATTCGGTGACGCAGATATCGCAGTATGTGAGGTAATGCGCGTTGAAAACGATCGACTGCGGATCGACTTCGGCCCACCGCACGCGCAACGGCATGCTGTGGCGGAAATCTTCTTTGGCCATCTGGCTGGTCTCCTCTGATCTGGCTTGTACATGGCAATCAGGCCGCCACCCCGCCTGTTGCAGGCAGCGTGGCGGCCTGAGCCGTGGTGCAGAAAAATGCCTGCGGATTTATTGCGGCTTGGCCAGGCCCAGCTTTTCGATGATGGCCTTTTCCTTCTTCACCGTATCCGCGGCAAACTGCGCGTACTGCGCGCTGTTCATGTAGTACGGCTCCATGTCGAACTTGGCCAGCGATTCGCGGTAGTTCGGCATTTCCATGGCCTTCTTGAACGCATCATGCAGTTTCTGCACGATCTTCGGATCAGTGCCCTTCGGCGCCACCAGACCAAACGGCGAGGTCTGCACGATGCCCATGCCCAGTTCCTTCAGCGTCGGCACGTTGGGGAAGCGCGCCGAACGCTTCTCGCCCCAGGTGGACAGCAGGCGCAGCTTGCCCTGCTCCACGTATGGCGCCCACGCCGGCGTGTCGGCCACGGACATCACATGGCCGCCGAGCAGCGCCTGCATCGATTCCGAATTGCCCTTGTACGGAATGTGCGAGAACTGCACGCCCTGCTTCAGCGCCAGCTCTTCCATGGTCAGGTGGAGCGTGGTCATGCTGCCCGGCGAGCCGTAGGTCAGCTTGCCCGGGTTGGCCTTGGCGTAGGCGATGTACTCCTGCATGGTCTTGATCGGCGAATCCGCCGGCACCACGAGGCCGAACGAGTAACCCGCCAGGTTGATGATGTAGCTCAGGTCCTTGACCGGATCCCAGTTGATCTTGGTGGTGTACGGCAGGCGGTAGACCGGCATCGCGACTTGCGCCAGCGTGTAGCCGTCAGGCGCGGTCGATTGCATCATCTGGGCCGGCAGCACGCCGCCGGCTCCGGGCTTGTTCTCCACGATGACGGGCTGGCCGAGGATTTTCGATGCGTTATCGGCCAGCACGCGGAACGGGATATCCGTGGAACCGCCTGCCGTATAGCCGATGACCAGGCGGATCGGACGTTGCGGGAATTTCTCTGCCTGCGCATACGCGGGCACGGCGGCAAAACCCAGTGCGGCGGTGGCTGCGGCGAGGCCCGCACGGGCGATGAATTGGCGGCGTTGCATTTGACGATGTCTCCTTGTGCTGCAAGTCACTGCTGAAAGTTTTTGAGTTCGGACCGCAATTCGTGTGATTCGTGCCGCGGCCCGGCGTTACTGCCCGGTGCCGAAAGCGGCCCGGAGCGCCGCCACGGCGTCGGCATGCGCCTGCGCCACGGCGGGCACGAAGCGGCCCATCTTGAAAAAGTCGTGGATCATGCCAGCATAGTCGGCCAGCGTGACCGTCACGCCCGCCGCGCGCAATTTATCGGCGTAGGCCACACCTTCGTCATGCAGCGGGTCATAGCCGGCCACGGCAATCCACGCCGGACAGCAGCCGCGCACATCGGCACCACTGCCGCCGCCATCGAGCGGAGCAAAGCGCCAGTCGTCGCGGCTCGATTCCTGATCGAGGTAATGCGAGAAGAACCACTGGATCATGTCCGCCGTGAGCAGATAGCCCTCCGCCAATGCCCCGTGCGACGGCGTGTCCTGCCGCGCGCAGGTGCCGGGATAGATCAGCAACTGCAGCACGGGCGCCAGCCCGCTGTCGCGCGCATGCACGGCGCATGCCGTGGCAAGCGTGCCGCCGGCACTGTCACCGCCCAGCGCAATACGCGCGGGGTCGGCGCCGAGCCGGGCGGCCTCTTCGAAGACCCAGTGCAGCACGTCGAAGGCGTCGTTGGCCGCGGTGGGGAAGCGCCATTGCGGTCCGAGGCGGTAGTCGACCGACAGCACCATACAGTCGGCATGCGCAGCCTGCATGCGGCACAGCGCGTCGTGGGAATTGACGCTTCCGACCGTGAATCCGCCGCCGTGAAAGTACACGAGCATCGGCAGCGGATCGGCCCAACTGGCCTCGCGCGGCGCGTACAGGCGCACCGGAATCCCATGGCCGTCGCGCGCGCAGACGTGGAGATCGTCGACCGCATGCATGGGCAGCGGCGAGATATCAAGGATGGGCGCACTCTTCTCGTAGGCGATCTTGGCGTCTTCCACGTCCATCACATGAATGGGTGGCCGCTTGGCGCGTGCAATCAGGTCGAGCAGCGCCGCTACCTGCGGGTCGAGCGGCACGGCAGGCATGCCAGCGACAGACTGGCTGGCCGGCACAGCGGACGAGGCGGAGGTTACGGCAGACATGGCAGATACTGGCGTCGATACAGCATGGGCGGCGGCCTGTTGGGCATCCGCACTATGACTCGGGGCTTCCCCCGAAGTCGGGGGAAGTTCGAATTGTGAACGGTCGTTCGATTTCAGTATCATGCCAGTGTTTCAAGAAGCAGACATTACGAAATAACCCCGATGCGTGCACGCGAGCGGGTGTTTCTGGGCGATGATCGCCCTAGTTCATCCGCTTGGCCAGTTTTTCTCAGAATGCAAAATTCGCGGCAGATCGCCGCAGGAGATAGCGAACCATGGCCTTTATCTACTATCTGACGCACATTCATCTCGACTTCGGCGCCGTGAGCCTGCTGAAGGCCGAATGTGAACGCATCGGCATCCGCCGCCCGCTGCTAGTGACGGACAAGGGCGTGGTCGCAGCCGGCGTGGCACAGCGAGCGATCGACGCGATGCAGGGCCTGCCGGTGGCGGTGTTTGACGAGACGCCGTCGAATCCGACGGAAGCCATGGTGCGCAAGGCCGCCGAGCAGTACCGTGACGCAGGCTGCGACGGGCTGGTGGCGGTCGGCGGCGGTTCGTCGATCGATCTCGCCAAGGGCATCGCGATCCTCGCCACGCACCCGGGCGAACTGACTACCTACGCCACCATCGAAGGCGGCAGCACGAAGATCACCGAGCGCGCCGCGCCGCTGATCGCCGTGCCGACCACATCGGGCACGGGCAGCGAAGTGGCGCGCGGCGCGATCATCATCCTCGAAGACGGGCGCAAGCTCGGCTTCCATTCGTGGCACCTGCTGCCGAAATCGGCCATCTGCGACCCGGAACTCACGCTGGGGCTGCCTGCGGGCCTGACCGCCGCGACCGGCATGGACGCCATTGCCCATTGCGTCGAGACCTTCCTGGCACCGGCCTTCAACCCGCCCGCCGACGGCATTGCGCTGGATGGCCTGGAGCGAGGCTGGGCCCACATCGAACGCGCCACGCGCGACGGCAAGGACCGCGACGCGCGGCTCAACATGATGAGCGCATCCATGCAGGGCGCCATGGCGTTCCAGAAGGGCCTTGGCTGCGTGCATTCGCTGTCGCACCCGCTCGGCGGCCTGAAGATCGACGGCAAGACCGGCCTGCACCACGGCACCCTCAACGCGGTGGTCATGCCCGCGGTGCTGCGCTTCAACGCCGACGCGCCCACCGTGGTGCGCGATGACCGCTACGCGCGCCTGCGCCGCGCCATGCACCTGCCCGAAGGCGCCGACGTCGCCCAGGCCGTGCACGACATGACGGCCCGGCTGGGGCTGCCGACCGGGCTGCGCCAGATGGGCGTCACCGAAGACATGTTCGACAAGGTGATTGCGGGCGCCCTGCTCGACCACTGCCACAAGACCAATCCAAAAGAGGCCAGCGCGGCGGATTATCGGCGTATGCTTGGAGCGTCCATGTAGGCCTGCCTGGCCCTGGCCGGCCCGGGACATTCATCCACTGCGGGAGACAGCGAATGACAGGTGAACACTTGCAGGTTGTGCATGGAGACATCACCCGGATGGAAGTTGATGCCGTCGTCAATGCGGCGAATAGCGGGCTGCTAGGCGGGGGCGGCGTGGATGGCGCGATCCACGGGGCCGGCGGCCCCGCGATCATGGCGGCCTGCAAGGCCATCCGCGACGCACAGGGCGGCTGCCCGACCGGCGAAGCGGTGATCACCACCGGCGGGCTGCTGCCGGCGCCTTACGTGATTCATGCGGTCGGGCCGGTATGGCATGGCGGTTCGCGGGATGAAGATAAGCAACTGGCAAGCGCGTATCGAAACAGTATTCGGCTTGCAGCCGAGCATCATCTGCGTACGGTGGCGTTTCCGAATATCAGCACAGGCATCTATGGCTTTCCACGCGAGCGCGCGGCGGATATTGCCATTCGGGCCGTGCGTGATGCGCTGGCGGCGGCGCCTGGGATTGAGCAGGTGACGTTTGTTTGTTTTGATGAAGAGAATTATCGGCTCTATCGCGAAAGGTTAGCGTGAGTGGGGGCTTCTGGTCGAGTCTGGGTTATCGCCCTTGACCGGCGCCGCTGTTTCGCCGGCGTAGCCGGCGACTTACTTCTTGTCCGAGCGACAGAAGTCGGCGGCGCCCCAGTCCGACCAGAACCCACCAACCTACTTCAAAGCACTACGAATCAACCGGCTCACCAGTTCCGGCTCCTCATGCACTACCCAATGCGTGCCATCCGGAATGCGCTCTAGCCGCATATCCGGCACGAACTGATCCAACCCGTCCAGCAATGACTTGGGCAGCGCCCGGTCCCTCTCTCCCCAGATCACGAACGTAGGCACGCGAACTACGAACGCCGCCGGATCGAGCCGCGAGATGTCCGGTGGCGCCTCTCCCGGCCCGGGCGGATGCATCGGCGACGCACGGTAATAGTTGACCCCGCCCGACAACGAATGCGCGCTGCCTTCGCCAGGCTGCGCCCAGGCCGCCAGATACTTCTCGCGCGTCTCGCCGCTGAACCACGGTGCGGGCTGCTCGCCGCCGGCCGTCAGCATGCTTTCCAGCATGGCGAAGTTGTTTGCGGCAAGCACCGCTTCAGAACCTGGCCGGCGCAGCCAGTTCATATAGGCCGACGCTGCCTGCTGCTGCGGATCGTTGGCCAGCGCCTTCGCGAACAGATACGGATGCGGTGAATTGATGATGACCAGTTGCTCGACCAGTTGCGGAAACTGAATGGCAAGGTTCCAGCAGACAGCCCCACCCCAGTCATGCGCAACCACGATGCAACGCTCATAGCCGAGGGCGCCGACGAACTGCACCAGGTCCTCGACGATATGGCGCGGGCGGTAGGCCTCTACCGCTTCGGGCTTGCTCGACAGGTTGAAGCCGCGCAGGTCCGGTGCGACCGCGAAATGGGTGCGACCGAATTCGGCAAGCTGCGCTTCCCATTCGAACCAGAATTCCGGGAATCCATGCACGAACAGCATCAGCGGCTTGCCGCGCTCTCCGGCGCTGGCGTAGTGCAGGCGCGTGCCATTTGGCAGGTTGGCGAACTGCAGATGACGGATGACGGCGGGAGCGGTCATGGGGGTCTCCATGCGCGGGCCTCGTGTGGTTGGTTCGTCGATCAGCCGCGCAACGCGGCAACCAGTCCTGCGCGTACCTCGGGCTTGTCCGCGAACGGATCGCCGGGATTGCGCTGGCCGATGATGTCCTCGAAACGTTGCTGCACGGGCGCGAGGGCCTGCGGGTGCGAATAAATATAGAAGCTTTCCGCACGAATCGCATCGAAGGTCTTCTGTGCCACGTCCTCGGCCGTGACCTTGCCCGACGTGACCGCCTTGTCCGTCAGCGCCTGCGACACCATCTGCGAACGCGTGGGCGGCGCATCGTTGGTCAGGTCCGCGGGACGGTTGCGCTGCGACTGGTTGATGCCGGTCGGCACGAAGTACGGGCACAGCACCGAGCAACGCACCTGCTCCGTGACGAGGCCCAGGTCCTGGTAGAGCGTTTCGGTCAGCGTCACCACGGCATGCTTCGATACGTTGTACACGCCCATGGCCGGCGGGCTCAGCATGCCGGCCATCGAGGCCGTGTTGACGATGTGGGCCTGATAGGTCGGATCCTTGGCGGCGGCGGCCAGCATCAGCGGCGTGAAGATGCGCACGCCGTGGACCACGCCATACAGGTTCACGCCCAGGACCCACTCCCAGTCCTTCAGCGAGTTCTCCCACAACAGGCCGCCCGCGCCAACGCCCGCGTTGTTGAACAGCAGGTTGACCTGCCCGAAGCGCTCCATGGCCGCATCGGCCAGCGCCTGCACCTGCTCGCCGCGCGAAACATCAGTGCGCAAGCCGATTACATCCGCGCCTTGTGCCCTCAGTTCGGCCACGGTTGCATCCAGCGCATCCTGCTGGACATCGGCCAGCACCAGCTTCATGCCCAGCCCGGCGCCGATGCGTGCGAACTCCTTGCCGAAACCGGACGCGCCGCCCGTGATGACGGCCACTCGGCCTTCGAATTGATTCATGTGTTTGTCCCCTCTCGCTATGTCGTGTACAGGTCGAGGCCGTGTGGAAACGTCTCTCGAATCGCACCAATGTGTGTCCCCTCCGGGGCGTAGCCTGTCTTATCGAATTCTCGGTCATTCCGGTCGTGGGACGACGTCGAAACGCGTGCGAACAGCCCTAATAGCTCCCCTGAGGGCGATCTTCAGCCCATTTTTTGGGCGCAAATGAGTGCTTACGCACCCACCAGGCGCATGGCCTTCATTGTTTTCGAGAATCCGAGAATTCGAAGGACGCGCTTCAGGTTGTACGCCAGAACATGCAGGCTTTTCAGTACCTACATTCGGTAGCGTGCGCGTCAGAAAGTGCGTGTAGCCCATCCAATGTTTGAAGGTCCCGAAGACATGCTCGACGGTTCGCCTGCGAACCGTCATTGCATCCGGCGTCTTGTCGAGCCGGCGCTGGACGGCCTCCAGAACTTCCTCATGCTCCCATCTGGAGATGCGCCGGTACGGACTCGGCGTGCATTGAGACCGCATGGTGCACTGAGGACAAGCACTACTCCAGTAGCGGCGTATCTGCAGTCCATGTTCTTCTCTGGTGAAGCGGTATATCGCACGTTCACCGGCGGGACATTGATATTCATCGTCCCTGGCAATGTAGATGAAGTCCGCCCGAACGAATCGACCGCCCACCTTCGCGCTAGACCTTGCTGGTTTGGGCAAGATGGCAGCAATGCCCGTATCCTCGCATTCCTTGATCTCCAGCCCACTGAAGTAGCCACGATCAGCTATGGCTTTAAGCTTGGTCTTACCCATCGCATCGCGAGCTGCTTGAGCCATGGAGCTAAGCTGCGCCCGGTCGCTGCCGGCATTTGTGACCTCGTGAGCGACGATCAGATGGTGCTTGGCATCAACGGCCATCTGTACGTTGTAGCCGACTATTCCAGAGCCCTTTCCACTTGTTGCCATCGAACGCGCATCAGGATCAGTCATCGAGATCTGACCATCTGGCAGAGTCTTGAGCTCTTCCTTTATCTGGTCAAGGCGATGCATCTGCTGACGGAGGTGCGCAATCTTCTCGCGCAGTCGAGATGTTTTGAGTTCTATCTCCGCCGGCTGTGTGCGATCCGCAGTCTCCAGCGCGCTCAGATATCGCTGGATGCTTTCCTCGATTTGCTGCTGGCGCTTATCAACCTTGCCCGCAGTGAAATTGCGGTCCCGAGTATTGACTGCCTTGAACTTGCTACCGTCGATGGCGACCAGGGCCTGCGAGAACAACTTTAGATCGTGGCACAGAACTATGAAACGACGGCAGACATTGCGAATGCCCGCGCCGTTATCCCTGCGGAAGTCTGCAATCGTCTTGAAGTCCGGCGCCAGTCGACCGGTAAGCCACATCAGCTCTATATTGCGTTGGCATTCGCGCTCCAGGCGGCGGCTGGACTGGATCCGGTTGAGGTAGCCATAGATGTAGATCTTCAACAGGACGGCAGGATGATAAGAGGGGCGACCCGTTGTTGAAGGATTGGCACCTTCGAACCCGAGCGACTCGAGATCCAACTCTTCAACGAACGCGTCGATGATCCTGGCGGGGTTCTCCTCGGCAATGAAATCATCGAGGCATTCAGGAAGCAGCGTAGCTTGCTTGCGATCTTCCCCTTCTATGAATCGCTTCATCCGGTCCCCCAATCTGAATGCGTTGATCCAGTCTAGGTGATCGAGACGTTTTCACACACCCTCGGTCCTTATCGGACCTTCTTTGGCCCGGCTCAGCGGCCTGCCTGTTTCAGCGCCTTCAGCGCCATGCGATCCACCATCGCCGGAGCCAGCAACTTAAGCCACTGCCCCAGCCGACCTTTAGCCGTCATCACCAGTTCGCGCTTGCGCGCGGTCATCGCGGCCAGCATCTGGCGCGCGCATTCCTGCGCGGTCATGGCATCGTCCTCACGCAGCCGGCTTTCGCCAAGCGCGCGGCCATCGGGGCCGAAGCCGTTGACCCGCGTATCCGTCGCGACCACGCCAGGAAACACCACGCAGATATCGACGCCGCTGCCGTGCAGTTCGCAGCGCAGCGCTTCGCAGAAGCCGGCCAGTGCAAACTTGCTGGCCGAATACGCGGTACGCCCAGGCACGCCGACCTTGCCGGCCAGGCTCGATACGGCCACCATCAGGCCACGGCGCGCGCGCAAGTGAGGCAAGGCAGCGCGCGTGCACCACATCGCGCCGAAGTAGTTCACGCGCATGACGGTCTCGTAATAGCCGTAGTCGGACACCTGCTCGAAGTAGCCGTGCGCGGATACGCCGGCGTTGTTGACCAGCACGTCAAGGCCGCCGTAATACGCAACGACGTCCGCAACGAGGCGCGTGCAGGCGGACTCATCGGACACATCGGTGCGCCATACGGCGACCTCGGCATGCGGGTGCATGGCCTGGATGCGGCTGGCCAGCGCATGCAGCATGTCCAGGCGGCGCGCGGCCAGTGCGAGCCGGGCGCCCTGCTGTGCCAGCAGCATCGCGAGTTCCGCGCCAATGCCGTCCGACGCACCCGTGATCAGTACCACCCTGCCGGTGAACGGGGCCATGGCTTCAGTCCAGCAGGTCGGGCTGTTCTTTGACGATGCGGGCGTACAACGGCTGGAATTGGAACCAGCCCGCCTGCGCGGTACCGACGATCGAATAGGCCTGGCTCGCTGCGGCCTCGGAGATGAACTTGAGCGGCGCATTGGTGCGCGCGGCAGCGGCTTCCGCCAGCAATTGCACCTGGCACGAGCGCTCCATCGTGATGAACCACCACGCGGCCTCGTCGACGGTCTTACCGACCGTCAGCAGCCCGTGGTTCTGCAGGATGGCGGCCTTGTTCGATCCCAGCGCATTGGCAATGCGCTGGCCCTCGTCCAGCTCCACCACCACGCCGCCGAAATCGTCATAGACGGCATGGTCGTTATAGAACGCGCAGACGTCCTGCGTGAGCGGGTCGAGCGGGCGGCCCAGCGTGGACCATGCGCGGCCATACGTGCTGTGCGAGTGCGCGGCGGCGACCGCGTCCGGACGCGTCTGGTGCACGCGTGAATGGATTGCAAAGGCTGCTGCGTTGACCGGATAGTCGCCTTCCACCACGTTGCCGTGATGGTCGCAGCGGATCAGGTTCGACACGTTCACCTGGCTGAAATGCACGCCGAACGGGTTGACCCAAAACGTGTCGGTATGCTCGGGATCGCGCGCCGTGATGTGGCCGGCGACGCCTTCGTCGAAGCCGAACTTCGAAAACAGCCGGAACGCCGCGGCAAGGCGTTGCTTGCGATGGAGGCGTTCCTGCGCGGGCGTGTCGAACTCCGGCGGCCGCGGCAGGTTGCGGTAGCGGGCCTTGACCTCTTCGGACAGGCCGGCGCCGATTTCGTCGGCGGCTGCGGGATGGGCTTGCGGGGCGTTCATGCGTGTCTCCTGTGGTAGTCGTTGTGCGCAGGTCCGCCGACCGGGCGCCAGGCCCGGCCGGCGACGCCCTGGCGCTTACACCAGTTTCACCAGCTGCTTGCCGAAGTTCTTGCCCTTGAGCAGGCCCATGAATGCTTCCGGCGCGCTTTCCAGGCCCTGCGCGACCGATTCGCGGAACTTGAGCTTGCCCTGCGCGACGGCCGTGCCCAGCTCCTTCAGCGCCTGCGGCCACACCTCCATGTGTTCGGAAACGATGAAGCCTTCGACGGTCAGGCGCGAGACCAGGATCAGCTGCGGATTCTTCAGCGGCAGCGGCTGGCCGTCATAGCCCGCGATCATGCCGCACATGGCAATGCGGCCGAACGCATTCATGCGCGTCAGTACGGCATCAAGGATGTCACCGCCCACGTTCTCGAAGTAGCCGTCGATGCCATTGGGCGTGGCTTCCTTGAGCATCGTGTAGAGCTCCTTGGAATCCTTGGCGGCCTTGTAGTCGATACACGCGTCGAAGCCCAGCTCATTGACCACGTAGTCGCACTTGTCCTTGCCGCCGGCAAACCCCACGGCGCGGCAGCCGGCCAGCTTGGCCAGTTGCCCGACGACGCTGCCCACAGCGCCCGACGCAGCGCTGACGACCACCGTCTGGCCCGCCTTCGGCTGAATGATCTTGTTCAGGCCGTACCATGCCGTCACGCCCGGCATACCGACTGAACCGAGATACGCCGACAGCGGGATATGCGTGGTATCGACCGGTTGCATGCCGGTGCCGTCGCTCACGCCCATTTCCTGCCAGCCGAACATGCCGACCACCTTGTCGCCGGCCTTGTACTTGCTGTTCTTGCTCGCGACGACTTCGCCCACCGTGCCGCCGATCATCACCTCGTTCAGCGGCTGCGGCGTGGCGTACGACTTGCTGTCGTTCATGCGACCGCGCATATACGGGTCCAGCGACAGGTAATGGTTGCGCACCAGCACCTGGCCGTCGGCAAGCTCCGGCACGGGTACTTCCTCGAGGCGGAAGTTGGCCGGCGTCACGGCGCCTTCGGGGCGCGATGCCAGGACGATGCGCTTGAACGTATTGGTGGACATGTCAGATCCTTGTAAAGGGAAACGCGGCGGGGGTTGTGCCGCGGTTATTGCTTCATCAGCTCCATCGCCAGCGCGCGGTAAGCGCGATGGGTCACGGGGTCATTGGCGGCGTTGGCCGCAATCGGGTGCGAGGCGTAGCGCACAATGGTCATCTGCGCCTTGGGATCGATATAGATGCGCTGACCATGGATGCCGCGCGCTTCATAGACGCCGTGGTCGTCGTGGGATACCCACCACATGTCGCGGTAGCTCCAGCCCGGCAGCGTGGCGTAGCCGGCCTTGGCGAACTTGGCACGGTCGCCGCCACCACTGATTTCCTGGACGACCGATGCGGGAATCACCTGCTGGCCATTGAAGCGGCCCTGGTTGCGCATGGTTTCACCGAAGCGAGCGAGGTCGCGCAGGGTGGTGTTGAGGCCCCCGCCGCCCGATTCGGTGCCGATGCTGTCGACGGTGAAGTAGGCATCGCTCTCGGCGCCCATCTTTTGCCAGACGCGATCGGACAGCAGCTTCGCCAGCGACTGACCCGACGCGCGCTTGACGATCCACGCGAGCACCTCGGCATTCACGGTCTTGTAGGCGAAGGCCTGATCGTGTTCGCCTTCCTTTTGCAGCGTCTTCAGGAAGTCATAGAAATTCTGTGGCCCTGTGTAAGCGGCATCGCGCGGCAGCATGCCGCCGGCACGCGCGTAGTCGAAGACTTCCGCCTTCGGGTCGGCATAGTTTTCCGAATACCTGACGCCCACGGTCATGTCCATGACCTGGCGGACCGTAGCATCGCCGTAGGCAGTGCCAGCCATCTCGGGCACATAGCGCGTGACCGGCGCGGCCGGGTCGAGCTTGCCGTCCGCAGCGAGCACGGCCGCCAGCGTGCCCACGAAGGACTTGGTCACCGACATGGCAAGGTGCGGCGTGTGGTCGTCCAGCGCGCCGAAATAGCGTTCGTAGACCACCTTGCCCTTGTGCATCACGAGGATGCCGTCGGTGTAGGTCAGTGCCAGCATGTCGGAGAACATGCGGCGGCTGCCGTCGGCGTCCGTGAACGGCACAGCGCTGATATCGCGCTCCGCGCGTGGCAACGCGCTCACACCGGCGCGGCCATGCCAGACGGCCGCAGTCGGCACCAGCTCGCGCATATGCGAAAAGCTCCAGCGCTGGCGCGGAAAGCGGCTGCTCGCGATATTGAAGCCGATCTGCTTGTCGGCCGGCGGCGGGAAACCCTGCATCCACCCGAGCGTGATGGGGTCGGTGGCGGCGGCGTCCGGGAAAGAAGGCGGTGCGGCCGGGGTGGCCTGGGCGTGCACCGGCGAGTTCGCCGCCAGTACGCCCGCTCCGAGCGCGCCAAGGGCGCGAAGTCTCAGGGTGGCAATCAGGCGCCGCGCGGCGCCAGCTGTCTTCTGCATCGTGTCTCCCGATCAATCTTGTTGTGTTGACTTCGACTGCTGCATTGCCTGCCGGTCTGCGCCGGCTCCTGCCCCGTTAGTTTCGATCAGCCGTCGGCGCCGGTGTCCGCGCCATCGTCGGCCGTGCGCTGCGGCGGAATCCGCTTCACGTACTTGAACGTGCCGGACGCGCGCGCCACGGTCTTGCCGTCGGCATCGACGATCTCGGCCTCGCAGAACGCCATGGTCGTGGTCCGGTGCACGCATTCGCCGCGTGCACTGAGCGTACCGCGTCCGGGCGCCATGAAACTGGTCTTCATTTCGATGGTGACCAGGCCGCGCCCGAGCGTGTCGGCCGAGCGGCCGGCCACCGCCATGGCCACGTCGAGCAGTGTCATGAGCACGCCGCCGTGGGCCATGTCCCAGCTGTTCTGGTGGCGCTCTTCCAGCGCGAGTTCAAGTTCGCTTCGCCCCCCTTCGCTGCGGTTGCAGGTCACGCCAAGTTCGGACAGGAAGGGAATACGGTTCGGGAATCCGTTGTGTTGCGTCATGGTCTTGTCAGGTTCAATGAGACGGGCGCCACGCCAGGCGCAGCCACCCGCCATTAGACCATGCGATCAGACTGCGCTGACGCCACCGTCCACGGCCAGGATCTGGCCGGTAATGTGCTTGCCCGCGTCGCTCGCGAACAGCAGCGCGGCGCCCTTCAGGTCTTCGTCGTCGCCAAGGCGGTGCAGCGGCACGCCTTCGCACATGGCATCCACGCCCAGGCGATCGAGCGAGCCCTTGGTCATCTTCGACGGGAAGAAGCCCGGCGCCAGCGCATTGACGGTGATGTTGTGCTCGCCCCACTCGCCCGCCAGCGTGCGCGTGAAGTTGACCACGGCACCCTTGGAGGTGTTGTAGGCAATGGTTTCCATCGACCCCGGCGGGTTGCCGGCGAGACCGGCAATCGATGCCACGTTGATGATGCGGCCGTAGCGGCGCGGAATCATCGACAGCTTGCCGATGCGCTGCGTCAACAGGAACAGGCCGCGGATGTTCAGGTTCATGACCTTGTCCCAGGCTTCGACCGGGTGGTCTTCGGCGGGAGCGCCCCAGGTAGCGCCGGCATTGTTGACGAGGATGTCGATGTGGCCGAGCTTCGCCAGTGCTTCGTCGGCAAGGCGCGCGATATCGGCTTCCTGTGCGCCGTCGGCGGCGATCCAGTCGGCCTCGATGCCGCGCGCTTTCAGGTGTGCCTGCGCGGCCTGCAGTTCGTCGGCCTTGCGCGCGGAAAGCACCACGCGCGCACCTTGCTCGCCCAGTGCTTCGGCAATCTGCAGGCCAAGCCCGCGCGAACCGCCGGTCACGAGCGCGGTACGGCCCTTCAGGTCAAATAGTTGCTGGATGGTACGCATGATTGGGTTCCCTGATGTTCCTCGATGTCGTGGACACGGATAGCGGCGCGGGTCAGAACCAGGCGTCCTGCATATCCAGCGTGGTACGGTCCAGCGTAGCCAGCAGTTCGAGCTGCGGGCCGACCTTGGGCAGTTCCCAGCGGGAGAAGTACGTGGCCGCGGCAAGCTTGCCGCGATAGAAGGTTTCGTCCTCGCCGCTGGCGCCACCTGCCAGCGCAGCTTGCGCGACCAGTGCCTGCTCCAGCCAGATCCATGCGACCACCACGTGGCCGAACGCTTCCAGGTAGATGCTCGCATTGGCCAGCGTCACGTTGGCATCGCCGGCGCTCCACAGCACCTTCGTGACCTCGGCAAGACGTGTCGCCGCAGCACCAAGCGCGCGCGCCTGGCTGCCCAGCTCCTTGTCGCCGCTCGACAGTGCGCATTCGCAGGTCTCGCGCACACGCTCGCCCAGCAGGCGGAATGCGGCGCCGTCCTTCATCACGACCTTGCGGCCCAGCAGGTCCAGGCCCTGGATGCCGTGCGTGCCTTCATGGATCGGGTTCAGGCGGTTGTCGCGGTAGAACTGCTCGACGTTGTACTCGCGGGTATAGCCATAGCCACCATGGACCTGGATAGCCAGGTTGTTCGCTTCGAGGCACCACTGCGACGGCCAGCTCTTGGCGATCGGGGTCAGGATATCGAGCAGCAGCGAAAGCTGTTCATGCTTGACCGCATCGGCGGACGCGGCGCGCTCTTCGTCGACCAGCTTCGCGCAATACAGGTTCAGCGCGAGGCCGCCTTCCACATAGCTCTTCTGTGCGAGCAGCATGCGGCGGATATCGGCATGCTCGACGAGCTTCACCTGCGGGCTTGCCGGGTCCTTGCCGCCGGGGCCGACCGGGCGGCCTTGCGGACGATTGCGCGCATAGTCGACTGCATGCAGATAGCCGGTATAGCCGAGCATGACCGCGCCGAGGCCCACGCCGATGCGGGCCTCGTTCATCATGTGGAACATGCAGGCAAGGCCCTTGCCGGGCTCGCCGACCAGATAGCCGATGGCGCCAGCCTTGCCGGCCGGCTTGTACTTCATGCCCTCGCCGAAATTCAGCAGGCAGTTCGTGGTGCCACGGTAACCCATCTTGTGGTTCAGGCCGGCCAGCACCACGTCGTTGTGCTCGCCGAGCGAGCCGTCCGCGTTGACGAGGTACTTTGGCACGATGAACAGCGAGATGCCCTTCACGCCCGGCACCAGCTTTCCGTCCGGCCCCGGAATCTTGGCCAGCACCAGATGCACGATGTTGTCCGACAGTTCGTGCTCGCCGGCCGAGATCCACATCTTGTTGCCGCGCAGACGGTATTGCGCGCCGAGCGGCGATTCGCCTTCGTACTCGGCACGCGTGGTGACGTCCGACAGCGACGAACCGGCCTGCGGCTCCGACAGGCACATGGTGCCGAAGAAGCGGCCTTCCATTTCGGGCTTGACGAAGGTATCGATCTGCGCGGGCGTGCCGTGCGTAAGCAGCAGGTTGGCGTTGCCGATGGTCAGGAACGGGTAGGAACTCGTGCCGACGTTGGCGCCCTTGAAGTACGCAAAGCCTGCTTTCTCGACCAGCACCGGCAGCTGCATGCCGCCGATTTCGTAGTCCTGTCCGGCGGCCATCAGCCCAGCCTCGCAGAACGCCTTCAGCGCCGTGCCGACTTCGGGAATGATGGTGACGGTCTCGCCGTCGAATTCGGGTTCGTGCTGGTCGTTCTTCTTGTTGTGGGGCGCAAACAGGTCGGTGGCGATTTTCTCGCACGTATCCAGCGCCGCGTCGAAAGTCTCGCGCGAGTGGTCGGCGTAGCGGGGAATGCGGGTCAATTCGTCCGCCTTGAGCCATTCGTACAGGACGAAATTCAGGTCACGGCGGGAAAGGATCAGCGACATGGTGTCTCCATGCGGGGCGCTGCGTGGCGCACCGCGGTTCTTCTTGTCTTGCTGGCGCGCCCGAGGGTGCGAGAAATCCCTATCGAATGGGAATGACCCTGGAGCGGTATTGAATTTGCAGGAACGCCTGCCTTTCAGTGACTACATGGGTGCTCCCTCTCCCGCGCACGGGAGAGGGAAGCAAACCAGACTTACAGCACTTCGAACAACCCGGCCGCGCCCTGCCCGCCGCCGATGCACATCGTCACGACGACGTACTTCACGCCACGGCGCTTGCCTTCAATCAGCGCATGGCCGACCAGGCGAGCACCCGACACGCCATACGGGTGGCCCACCGCGATAGCGCCACCGTTGACGTTCAGGCGATCCATCGGGATGCCCAGCTTGTCAGCGCAGTACAGCACCTGCACGGCGAAGGCTTCGTTCAGCTCCCACAGGCCAATGTCGTCGACCTTCAGGCCCGCCTTCTTCAGCAGCTTGGGCACCGCGAACACCGGGCCGATGCCCATTTCATCGGGCTCGCAACCCGCCACGGCAAAGCCGCGGAACACGCCCAGCGGCTGCAGGCCCTTGGCGGCGGCGACGCGCGCGTTCATCACCACGGCAGCCGAAGCACCGTCCGAGAACTGCGACGCATTGCCGGCGGTGACCACGCCACCCGGCACGGCAGTACGGATTTTCGACACGGCTTCCAGCGTGGTGTCGCCACGGATGCCTTCGTCGCGGTCCAGCGTCACTTCCTTCGTGACCAACTGGCCCGTGGACTTGTCGGCCACGCCTGCGAGCACCGTGATCGGCACGATCTCGTCCTTGAACTTGCCGGCTTCCTGGGCGGCGGCGGCGCGCTGCTGGCTGCGCACGCCGTACTCGTCCTGGCGATCCTTCGAGATGTTGTAGCGCTTGGCCACGTTCTCGGCGGTCTGGAGCATGTTCCAGTAGATTTCCGGCTTGTTCTTGACCAGCCACGGATCGGCGAGCATGTGGCGGTTCATTTCCGCCTGGACGCAGGAGATGCTTTCCACGCCGCCGGCCACGAAGATATCGCCTTCATCGGCGATCACGCGCTGCGCCGCCATAGCAATGGTCTGCAGGCCGGACGAGCAGAAGCGGTTCACGGTCGCACCCGGCACGGTGACCGGGCAACCCGCACGCAAGGCGATCTGGCGGGCGATGTTGGAGCCGGTGGCGCCTTCGGGGTTGGCACAGCCCATCAGCACGTCTTCCACTTCGCCGGCTTCGATCTTTGCGCGCGCAATGGCGTGCTCCACGGCGTGGCCGCCGAGCGTCGCGCCATGGGTCATGTTGAACGCGCCCTTCCAGCTCTTGGCCAGCCCGGTGCGGGCGGTGGATACGATGACTGCCTCGTTCATGTCTTGCTCCTCGGAATCTTGGTGTCTTTCAGTTCGGTTAGTTCGGTTCAGCCCGGGGCTTGCAGCAGTTCGGCCGCGTGGATGCGCTTGACACCAGCGGCTGCGAGGTCCTGCCACGCCTGCGCCAGCGACCCGTTAAGGTCGATGGCACGGCACGCATCCTCGATCAACACGGCGTCGAAGCCTGCAGCGCGCGCATCGAGCGCGCTCCACGCCACGCAGTAGTCCGTCGCCAGTCCGGCCAGGAACACGCGCTTCACGCCGTGCTCTCGCAGGTAGCCGGCCAGTCCGGTGCGCGTGCTGCGGTCCGCCTCCATGAAGGCGGAGTAGCTGTCCACGCCCGTGTGATGGCCCTTTCGGATCACCAGCCGGGCGTGGGGCACGTCGAGCCCGGCGTGGAACGCCGCACCCGTTGTGCCCTGCACGCAATGGACCGGCCACAGCACCTGCTGGCCATACGGCAACGCGAGCATCTGGAACGGCTCGGTACCGGCATGGTTGGCGGCAAACGAGACATGGTCCGCCGGGTGCCAGTCCTGCGTCAGCACCACGTGCGGGAATGCATGCGCGAGCCGGTTGACGACAGGCACGATCTCATCGCCACGCGGCACGGCAAGCGCGCCGCCTGGCATGAAGTCGTTCTGCACGTCGACTACCAGCAGGCAGTCATCCGGACCGGGTCTCATGTTCGCCTCCGTCAGCCTTGCTGCTGCCTTGGCTTCAGTCGTTGAAGCCCTTGCCCTCGTCCGCCAGCTTCTGCAGCAGCGGCGCGACTTGCCAGGCTTCGCCGTGGTAGCCCTTGGCGTACTTCTTCATCGACAGCGCGACGTTGTACAGGCCGACCTGGTCTGCATACAGCATCGGGCCGCCGCGGAACAGCGGGAAGCCGTAGCCGGTCAGGTACACCATATCGATATCCGAGGCCTTCGAAGCAATGCCTTCTTCCAGGATCTTCGCGCCTTCGTTGACCAGCGCGAACACCAGGCGCTCGACGATCTCCTCGTCGGAAATCTTGCGGCGCGTAATGCCAAGGTCCTTGGAGTGCTGCACGATCATGTCGTTGACCTGCTGGTTCGGGTACGGCTTGCGGTCGCCCGCCTTGTAGTCGTACCAGCCCGCGCCGGTCTTCTGGCCATAGCGGCCCATTTCGCACAGCAGGTCAGCGGTCTTGCTGTACTGGATGTCAGGCTTGTCCACCGCGCGGCGCTTGCGGATCGCCCAGCCGATGTCGTTGCCGGCCAGGTCGCCCATGCGGAACGGGCCCATGGCGAAACCGAACTTTTCGATAGCACGGTCGACCTGCTCGGGCAGCGCGCCTTCGTCCAGCAGGTAGCCGGCCTGGCGGCTGTACTGCTCGATCATGCGGTTGCCGATAAAGCCGTCGCACACGCCCGACACCACAGCGGTCTTCTTGATCTTCTTGCCGATCGCCATCACGGTGGCCAGCACGTCCTTGCCGGTCTTCGCGCCGCGCACGACTTCCAGCAGCTTCATCACGTTGGCCGGGCTGAAGAAGTGCATGCCGACCACGTCCTGCGGACGCTTGGTGAACGAGGCGATCTTGTCCACGTCGAGCGTCGAGGTGTTCGAAGCCAGGATCGCCCCTTGCTTCATCACTTCGTCCAGCTTCTTGAACACAATTTCCTTGACGCCCATTTCTTCGAACACGGCCTCGATGACCATGTCCGCGTCCTTGATGTCGTCATAGGAGAGCGTGGTCGACAGCAGGCCCATGCGCTGCTCGACCTTCTCCTGCGTGAGCTTGCCCTTCTTGGCGCTGTTCTCGTAGTTCTTGCGGATGATGCCAATGCCGCGATCCAGCGCTTCCTGCTTGGTTTCCAGGATCGTGACCGGGATGCCGGCGTTCAGGAAGTTCATGCTGATGCCGCCACCCATGGTGCCGGCGCCGATCACGGCGATCTTTTCGATCTTGCGGACTGGCGTGTCCGACGGCACGTCCGGGATCTTGCTGGCGGCGCGCTCACCGAAGAACGCATGGCGCAGCGCGCGCGATTCCGGCGTGGTCACCAGGTACAGGAAGCCATCGCGCTCTTCCTTCAGGCCTTGCTCGAACGGCTTGAGCGAGCCAGCCACGGCTTCCAGGCACTTCAGCGGCGCCGGGAAGTTTTTGGCCATGGCGCCAACGGTGGTCTTGGCAAAGCCGAGGAAGCCTTCCGGGTTCTCGTGACGGACCTTCAGGTCGCGCACCTTCGGGTACGGGCCGGGCGCAGCCGCGACGTTTTGCGCGAACTTGACCGCGGCGGGCAGGACATCGCCATCGACGATTTCATCGAACAGTTTGGTGCCGGCGAACTTCTCGGACGGCACGGCGGTGCCCGACACGATCATGTTGGCAGCCGCTTCCAGGCCGATCACGCGCGGCAGGCGCTGCGTGCCGCCGGCGCCGGGCAGCAGGCCCAGCTTGACTTCCGGCAGCGCGATCTGCGCACCCTTCGAAGCCACGCGGTAGTTACAGCCCAGGGCCAGTTCCAGGCCACCGCCCATTGCCACCGAGTGGACTGCAGCCACCACCGGCTTGGAGGAACCCTCGATCACGCGGATCACCGAATGCAGCGTCGGTTCCTGCGTGGCCTTGGGCGTATTGAATTCGCGGATATCGGCGCCGCCCGAGAATGCCTTGCCGGCGCCGGTGATGACGATGGCCTTGACGGCCGCATCGTCCAGCGCACGGGTCATGCCATCGACGATGCCAAGCCGGGTGCTGTGACCCAGGCCGTTGACAGGAGGATTGTCGAGCGTGATGACGGCTACGCCGTCCTGAACCTGATACTGCGCTGTCATGCTGGTTCCTTTGGTGTCTTGGGTTGTCTCGGGATTCGAATTCTCGAATATGGTTGTTTGCTGCATTGCCGGCCTGTCTCGGCCGCTTCACCACTAGCGGCCGAAGCCGCGATGGAAGGGTAAACCCTCCGCATTCCCACGCCCGACAAGCGTTTCAGCCGACGGGCGAAACACAGCATACACAAAATAGCACGGTCGTTCAATTTTAATTTTTGCGCAATTTGACCACCATGCGCGCGCTTTATTTCGCTCCTTCGCGGCGTGCATGAGAGCAGCAGTACGGGCGTTGGGGAAACGTTGGCAAGTCAAGTAATCGCCGAAACGTCGCACGTCGGTTACAGCACTTTCACAACATCCACGCAGGGCATCGGGGTCAGTATGCGACTTTATTTGATGCGGACGAGCGATCCGCTAAAAAAGACACGTTAGACTCGCGGCTTTTCATTTTTCGACCCCGGACATCCATAAGTTGTCCGGGCAGGCGAAGTTCCAGCGACCCTGATGTCTTCCCACTCCCATCCTCATCCTCACCAGCATCCGGTCGTCGAGCACGACGACCTTCAGCGCAAGCTCAAGGCGCGCCATCTCACCATGATCGCAATCGGCGGCGCGGTTGGCACCGGGTTGTTCGTCGCATCCGGCGCCTCCATCGCACAGGCTGGTCCCGGCGGCGCGCTTCTGATGTACGCCCTGCTTGGCTTCATGGTGTATTGCCTGATGACCAGCCTTGGCGAACTGGCCGTCCACATGCCCGTGGCTGGCTCGTTCGTCACCTACAGCGCGCTCTATGTCGAGGAAGGTTTCGGCTTTGCGCTCGGCTGGAATTACTGGTTCAGCCTGGCCGTGACCATCGCGGTGGAACTCACCGCCGCGCAACTGGTGATGCAGTTCTGGTTCCCCGGCATGCCCGGCATGGTCTGGAGCGCGGGCTTCCTGCTGCTGATGTTCGCGCTCAACGCGTTCTCGGTGCGCGGCTTCGGCGAAGCCGAGTACTGGTTCGCGCTGATCAAGGTGATCACGGTGATCGTGTTCCTGGGCGTGGGGCTGCTGATGATCTTCGGCATCATGAAGGGCGGCCCGCAATCCGGCTGGCACAACTTCACGACCGGCGACGCGCCGTTCGTCGGCGGCATCCCTGCCATGATCGGCGTGGCGATGATCGCCGGGTTTTCGTTCCAGGGCACCGAGACCGTGGGCGTAGCTGCCGGCGAAGCGCAGGATCCGGCCAGAACGATCCCGCGCGCGATCCGCCAGACCTTCTGGCGCATCCTGCTGTTCTACGTGATCGCGATCCTGGTCATCGGCGTGCTGATTCCCTATACCGATCCGAACCTGCTGCGCAATGATGTGACCGACGTCGGCGTGAGCCCGTTCGCCCTGGTGTTCCGCCAGGCCGGGCTGGCCTTTGCCGCCGGCCTGATGAACGCCGTAGTGCTGACCGCGCTGCTGTCGGCGGGCACGTCGAGCATGTACGTCTCCACGCGTATTCTCTACGGCCTGGCTGTGAGCGGACGCGCCCCGCGCTGGCTGGGCAAGCTGACCGTGAACGGCGTACCGTTCAATGCGCTGCTGGTCACCACCGCCGTCGGCGCGCTGTGCTTCTTCAGTTCGCTGTTCGGCGACAAGGCCGTGTACCTGTGGCTGCTGAACACATCGGCCATGACGGGCTTCTTCGCATGGTTCGGTATCGCCCTGAGCCACTACCGCTTCCGGCGCGGACTGGTCTATCAAGGCTATGACATCAACGCGCTGGCGTACCGCTCGCCGCTCTATCCGTTCGGCCCAATCTTTGCGGGCGTGCTGTGCCTGGTGATCGTGGCGGGACAGAACTACCAGGCATTCGCGGACATTCCGAACCGCTGGCCGGAAATCATTGCGACGTACATCGGGGTGCCGGTGTTCCTGGCGCTGTGGCTGGGGTACCGCATCGTCAGGAAGACGCGGCTGATCGACTATGAGGATATGCCGTTCGAGTTGCCGAAGACGGCAAAAGTCATTGCCGGGCAAGCGGCACAAGTGTGATGTCAGGCGCGTCCGCCCGGCACGGACGCAACCTGCGGCATTACACCTCCAGCCACTCCTTGCGCACCTGCGCATTGGCCTTCAGTTCGGTCGGCGTTCCCTCGAACACGATGTGGCCATGGCCCATCACATACACACGCTGCGAAATATCGAGCGCAATGGCCAGCTTCTGCTCGATCAGCAGCACCGACACGCCGCGCTCCTTCAGCGTCTTGAGGTAATCGCCGACCAGTGTCACGATCATCGGCGCCAGGCCTTCGGTAGGCTCATCGATCAGGATCAGGTCGGGATCGCCCATCAGCGTGCGGCACAGCGTCAGCATCTGCTGCTCGCCGCCTGACAGCACACCTGCGGCAGTGTTCTCGCGTTCCTTCAGGCGCGGGAACATCTGGAACATGTCGTTGATCGACCAGCGCGGCTTCGACTGGCGCGGGTTGCGCTTTTCACCGAGCAGCAGGTTCTGGCGCACGGTCAGCGTCGGGAAGATATCGCGATTCTCGGGGACATAGCCAATGCCGAGATGCGCGATCTCGAAGGTACGGCGTCCGAGGATCTCTTCATCGCGCAAGCGCACCGACCCCTCCGCTTTGACCATGCCGAGGATCGCCTTGGCCATGGTCGACCGACCCACGCCATTGCGCCCGAGCAGCGCAACGATCTCGCCCTCATCGATATGCGCATCGACGCCATGCAGGATATGGCTCTTGCCGTAATAGGCATGCAGCCCCTGGACTTCGAGCATGCGTTTTGCCATCAGTGCGCTCCTTCAGTCGCGGCTTCGTCGAGCGTGGTACCCAGATATGCCTCCTTGACCTTGCGATTGTTGCGGATGGCCTGCGGGGTGTCGGTGGCGATCACCTCGCCGTAGACCAGCACCGAGATGCGGTCGGCCAGCCCGAACACTACGCTCATGTCATGCTCCACCATCACGAGTGTCTTGCCTGACGTAACCTTGCGGATCAGTTCGACCGCGTGGTCCGATTCCGAGCGGCTCATGCCCGCCGTGGGCTCGTCGAGCAGGATCACATCGGCGCCGCCCGCGATCGTGATGCCGATTTCCAGCGCGCGCTGCTCCGCGTAGGTCAGCAAGCCGGCCTGCGAGTCGCGGCGATGCTGCATGCCGATCAGTTCGAGCACTTCCTCGGCACGCTCGCGCGCATCGCGCAGCGCTGACAGCCGGTGCCAGAACGAGTACTTGTAGCCGAGCGACCAGAGCACCGCGCAGCGCAGGTTCTCGAACACCGACAGCCGGTGGAAGATATTGGTGATCTGGAAGCTCCGCGACAGCCCCATGCGGTTGATCGCGAATGGCTGCAGGCCCCCGATCTCCTGCCCGTTCAGGCGCACCGAACCGCTGGTCGGCGCAAAGCGTCCCGAGATCAGGTTGAACGTGGTCGACTTGCCGGCGCCGTTCGGGCCGATCAGCGCGTGGCGCTCGCCCTTGCCAATCGACAGGTTCACGCCACGGATGATTTCCGTCTGGCCGAACTTCTTGCGTACATCGGTCAGTTCCAGTGCCGCTGTCATGCCCTGCCTCCCGCGATTTCACCGTGCACCTTGTCCCATGCCGTGCGCACGCGCGCCGCCGCCATGCGCCACGCCAACAACCCCGCCACCCACAGGGCGGCCGCGACCGCCCAGGCCATAGGCTTGCCGGCATCGAAAGCGATGCCGAACAGCGACATGTCGGTGCCGTTGGCGCTGTCGACCTGAACCTTGTAGACCAGTTCCACGGTCAGGATCATGGCTGCGAGCAGCACCACGCCTGCCGCTGCGGCACGCCCGTAGGACGGCAGCATCTGTTTGAACTTGCCTTTGGCCACCAGCGGCATCTGCATCAGCAGCAGGCTCGCGATGCCGCCCGGTACGAACATCACCATCAGCACGAAGAACAGGCCCAGGTACAGCAGCCACGCCTTGGTCAGGTCCGACAGTGCAACCGCGAACAGCATGAATACCACCGCGCCGATGATCGGCCCGAAGAACACGCCGGCGCCACCGATGAACGCCGCGAGCAGCACGCCGCCCGAGCGTACGGCGCTCACATTTTCGGCCGATACGATCTCGAAGTTGATCGCCGACAGCGCGCCCGAGATGCCGGCGAAGAACGCCGACAGGATCAGCACGAGGTAGCGCACACGCTGCGTGTTGTACCCGATGAACTCGACACGTTCAGGGTTATCGCGTACCGCGTTGGCAATGCGGCCAAGCGGCGTCTGCGTCCACGCATACATCGCCACCATCGACACCAGGCACCACGCGGCGATCAGGTAGTAGACCTGACGGCCGGGACCGAACGTGATGCCAAGGAATGGGTCACCCACCACGCGGTTGGTAGAGATGCCGCCTTCGCCGCCGAAGAACTCGGGGAACATCAGCGAACTGGCAAACACCATCTCGCCGATGCCCATGGTGATCATGGCGAACGTCGTGCCCGACTTCTTGGTGGTCACGTAGCCGAACAGCACGCCGAAGAATGCGCCGGCCAGGCCGCCCACAAGCGGCAGCATCGACACGGGCAGCCACACCTTGCCCGCGCCCAGCATATTGAGCACGTGCACGGCAATGAAGGCGCCGAGGCCCGAATACACGGCGTGCCCGAACGACAGCATGCCGGTCTGGCCGAGCAGCATGTTGTACGACAGCGCAAAGATGATCATGATGCCCATCTGGGACATCAGCGTGATCGCAAACCCGCCGGTAAAGATCAGCGGCAGCACCAGCATGACCAGTATGGTCAGGCTCCAGATCACCCAGCGCGCAAGGTTGAGCGGCTTGTAGCGCATGGTACGGCCGGTCACGACCGGCCCGCGGCGTTGTTCCATTGTCGATTCGATTCTCATGGCTCAGCTCTCCCGGGTTCCCATCAGACCTCGCGGCCGGAAGATCAGCATCAGCACCAGCAGCAGATAAGGCAGCACCGGCGCCACCTGGGCCACGGTCAGCTTCCACAGCGAGTAGAACGGCGTGGCGTCGCTGACGGCCAGGCCAATGCTGTGGAAGAGGCCGGCCAGCGACGCATCGATGGTCACGGCGAACGTCTGCAGCACGCCGATCAGGATAGAAGCGATAAACGCCCCCACCAGTGAACCCATGCCGCCCACCACCGCGACCACGAATACGATCGACCCGACTGCCGCCGCCATCGATGGCTCGGTGACAAAGGCATTGCCACCGATCACGCCGGCAAGTCCGGCCAGCGCCGCGCCCCCGCCGAACACCATCATGAACACGCGCGGCACATTGTGGCCAAGCGCTTCCACCATCTCCGGATGCGTCAGCGCCGCCTGGATCACGAGGCCGATGCGCGTGCGCGTGAGCACGAGATAGATCGCCACGAGCATGCCCAGCGAGACCAGCATCATGAATGCTCGGTATTTCGGGAACGACGACGTGAATACCGTGAACAGCGGCCCGTCGAGTTCGGCCGGAATACGGTATGGCACGGCAGCCAGGCCCCAGACGAGCTTGACCCCTTCTTCGATCAGGTAGGCCAGGCCGAACGTGAACAGCAGCTCGGCCACATGCCCGTACTTGTGCACGGCGCGCAGGCCGAAGCGTTCCACGAGCGCGCCGGCAAATGCCACCAGCAGCGGCGCCAGGATCAGCGCCGGCCAGAATCCTATCTTGCTGGCAACGGTGTAGGCAAAGTAGGCCCCGAGCATGTAGAAGCTCGCGTGCGCGAAGTTGAGCACACCCATCATGCTGAAGATCAGCGTGAGGCCAGACGAGAGCATGAACAGCAGCAGCCCGTAGCTGATGCCGTTCAGCAAAGAAATGACGAAGAATTCCACAACGTATCCTTCAATCTGGCTGCGCCACAGCGCGGCCATCCGGTTTGAACAAGGGTGAGCGCATCCTGCCGGGCATGGCATGCATGCCCGGACGCTCCCCGGTCTTCTACCGAAAGTATGCAGGATCGGGCGGCCGGCTTTATGCTGCCGGCCGGCCCGCCGTGGGCAGGATCAGCCCGGCCGCTTCATCTGGCAGGAAGTCGGCTGCGCGGCAACGTACTGGTCCATCAGCGCATTGGTCTTCCAGCCGTAGCCGGTGTTTTCCTGGTCGAACTTGATGTCCTTGCCGTTGACCTTGGTCCAGGTGGCCACCACGAGCGACTGCTGGGCCTGGTGGTCGGTCTTTCGCATCTCGACCGGGCCATTCATGCTGTCGACCTTGATGCCTTCCATGGCCTTGGCGACCTTGACCGGATCCGTGGAACCGGATTCCTTCACCGCCTTGGCCAGCATGGCCACGCCGGTGTAGGCGGCCATCACGTAGAAGTCGTCGTTGTACTTCTTCTTGTAGCCCTCGATGATGTCGGCGCCCTTGAAGCCCTCGTTGTTCGGGTTGTAGTAGCCCACGTACTTGACGTGATCGGCACCGG
The DNA here is from genome assembly GCF_019602855.1 of Cupriavidus pinatubonensis. Taxonomy (GTDB): domain Bacteria; phylum Pseudomonadota; class Gammaproteobacteria; order Burkholderiales; family Burkholderiaceae; genus Cupriavidus; species Cupriavidus pinatubonensis. The sequence continues at coordinate 1,549,791 of NZ_CP080767.1, read as the reverse complement.
CGGCGCCCATGGCGGTCGGCACGCCGGTGGTGCCGGCGTAGTACGTGTAGTAGTTGGTGGTCAGGCCGGCGTCCTTGCCCGCCTTGATCAGCAGCGCGAGGTCGCTGCCCCAGTTGCCCGTAATCACCGTATCGGCGCCCGACGCCTTGATCTTGGACGCGTACGGCGCGAAGTCCTTCACCTGCGCGAGCGGATGCAGGTCTTCTCCGACGATCTGGATATCCGGACGCTTGCGCTTCAGGTAGTCCTTGGCCGCGCGCGCGACCTGGTGGCCGAACGAGTAGTTCTGGTTGATCAGGTAGACCTTCTTGACGTTGGGGTCCTTGGCCAGGTACGTGGTCAGGGCCTCCATCTTCATGTCCGAGTTCGCGTCGAGCCGGAAATGCCAGTAGTTGCACTTGCTGTTGGTCATGTCCGGGTCTACCGCTGCGTAGTTCAGGTAGACGATTTCCTTGCCCGGATTGCGCTCGTTGTGCTTGGCAACGGCGTCTTCCAACGCCAGGCCCACCGACGAGCCGTTGCCCTGGACGATGTAGCGGATGCCCTGGTCGGCCACCTGCTTGAGGATGGTCAGGCTCTCCTGCGGCGACAGCTTGTTGTCGAAGCCCACTACCTCGAACTTGTGCGGGCCACCCCAACCCTTCTGGTTGGCTACCTCGGCCACGTACTGCCAGCTCTTGAGTTGGTTCTGTCCAACGGGGGCCATCAGCCCCGAAAGCGGATCGATGAAGGCAATCTTCACCGTATCTGCGAGTGCCGTGCCTGAAACCAGCGCAGAACCCAGTGCCGCGAACACGGCCACGCCAGCCACCAGCGGACGCATTTTGGTCATACCTGTCTCCTTCACTCTTGTCGTTGGCTTGTCGTCGATTGCGGCTCGCCGGGCGGACCCTGTTGTTGCTCGCCCGGCTGCCTCGCCAACACCGTGCCGCAAGCAGGCACGGCGTGGCGAATGCCCGTTCCGCCTCAGGCTGTCGGCAGGCGGTAGTCCTTGAACTGGTCGCGCAGCTTGAGCTTCTGCATCTTGCCGGTAGCGGTCAGCGGGATTTCGCTGACGAAGGCCACGTCGTCAGGAATCCACCATTTGGCGACCTTGCCCTCAAAGAATTTCAGCAATTCTTCCCTGGTGACTTCGGCGCTCGGCTTCTTCACCACGACCAGCAGCGGGCGCTCGTCCCACTTCGGGTGATGCACGGAAATGCAGGCGGCCATATGCACGGCCGGGTGGGCCGCGGCCACGTTCTCGATATCGATCGACGAGATCCATTCGCCGCCGGACTTGATCACGTCCTTGCTGCGGTCGGTGATCTGCATGTAGCCGTCGGGATCGATGGTGGCCACGTCGCCGGTCGGAAACCAGCCGTCGACGAGCGGATTGGTGTCATTGCGGAAGTAGCGCTCGATGATCCAGGGACCGCGCACCAGCAGGTCGCCGAAGGCCTTGCCGTCCCAGGGCAACTCCTTGCCGTCGCCATCGACAATCTTCATATCCACCCCGAACAGCACGCGGCCCTGCTTCTCAAGGACCTTCTGGGACGCCTCCTCGGACAACTCCTCGTGCTTGGCCAACAGCTTGCAGGTGGTGCCCAGTGGTGACATCTCGGTCATTCCCCAGCCGTGGATGACTTCGACATCCAGCGCCCGCAGCGCGCGGATCATTGCCGGTGGCACCGCCGACCCGCCGATCACGGTGCGGCGGAAGGTGGAGAACTTCAGGTTGTTGGCCTGCACATGCTGCAGCAGGCCCAGCCATACCGTCGGCACGCCGGCGGAGAAGGTCACCTTTTCTTGCTCGAACAACTCATACACGGAAGCCCCGTCCAGCTTGGGGCCAGGCAACACGAGCTTCGCACCGACGAGCGGCACCGAATATGGCAGGCCCCAGGCGTTGACATGGAACATCGGGACCACCGGCAGGATCACGTCGCGCGCCGAGCAGCCCAGTGCATCGGGCAGCGCGGACGCGTAGGAATGCAGCACCGTCGAGCGGTGCGAATACAGCGCGCCCTTCGGATTGCCGGTCGTACCGGAGGTGTAGCACAGGCTCGACGCCTGGTTTTCGTCGAGGTCCGGCCAATCATAGTTGCCGTCCTGCGCGTCGATCAATTCTTCATAGCACAGCAGCTTCACCTTGGACTCCGCCGGCATATGGGCACGGTCGCTCATCAGCACCCAGCCCTTCACATTCGGGCAATGCGGCGCCACGCCTTCCACAAGCGGCAGGAAAGTCAGGTCGAAGAACACATAACCATCGTCGGCGTGATTGACGATATAGGCAATTTGCTCGGGGAACAGGCGCGGGTTGATCGTATGGCAGACGGCGCCCATGCCCGACACGCCATAGTAGATTTCGAGGTGCCGGTAACCATTCCAGGCCAAGGTACCAACACGATCGCCCTGCTGCACGCCAAGCGCAGCTAATGCCTGGGCCATCTTGCGGGCACGCAGCTCGCAATCGCGATAGGTATAGCGGTGAAGGTCGCCTTCGGTACGTCGCGAGACGATTTCGGTGCTGCCGTAATAGCGGGCAGCGTGCCGGATGATGGAGGAAATGAGCAGCGGCGCGCTCATCATTTGACCCATCAATGCCATGAAACAGTCTCCTGAATTTTAGTATTTATCGTCTGAAAACGAACAACCGTTCTATTTTTTGGCGATTGTTCCCACGCACTCAAACAACGTCAACGGGATTTCGTTGTGCACTGCCGTATTCGGGGCCGCAATTCTGCGAGAGTTCATGCACCGGATTCATCGACGCAATCAATGGGAAGAACATTGCGTGTGGCAAGGCAGCCTGGCGGGCCAGATCCGGATGTGGAAGTACAATACTGCGTGCCATGTTGCGTCTCAACATGTCGTTTTCCCTAGCACGCAAGCGCACTTCGGGGCGCTGCGGCATGCCGGCGCTGCACTGCCACGCGCGCCATCGCTTGCCAGCCCTGAATCCATCGCCACGCGGCTCGCCCCCAGACAATGTCCGATACCCATCCTTCTCAGACCACCCCGCGCGACGCCGCCGATAGCGTTGCAACGCTGAGCGCGCCCTTCCCGACCATGCCCGGCTTCGCCGAACTGGGCGAGCGCTTCTTCACGCGGCTGCGTCCCACGCCATTGCCATCGGCCTATCTGGTCAGCGTGGCACCGAACGCTGCGGCGCTGCTTGGCATGCCGGTAGAGGCAGCGTCAGAGCCGGACTTCATTGAGGCCTTTGTGGGCAACAGCGTCCCTGACTGGGCCGACCCGCTGGCCACCGTGTATTCGGGGCACCAGTTCGGCGTCTGGGCCGGTCAGCTCGGCGACGGGCGCGCGATCCGGCTGGCGCAGGCGCAGACCGATACCGGCCCGTGGGAAATCCAGCTCAAGGGCGCCGGGCTGACGCCCTATTCGCGCATGGCGGACGGCCGCGCGGTGCTGCGCTCGTCGATCCGCGAATACCTGTGCTCGGAAGCCATGGCAGCGCTCGGCGTACCGACCACGCGCGCGCTGAGCATCATCGGCTCGGATGCGCCTGTGCGGCGCGAGACCATCGAGACTGCCGCCGTGGTCACACGGCTGGCGCCCACCTTTATCCGCTTCGGGCACTTCGAACACTTCGCCGCACATGAAGACGTGGCGGCTCTGCGCCAGCTTGCCGACTTCGTCATCAACAATTTCATGCCGGCCTGCCGCGAAGCGGCCCAGCCGTACCAGGCGCTTCTGCGCGAGGTGTCGCTGCGTACCGCCGACATGGTCGCGCACTGGCAGGCGATCGGCTTCTGCCACGGCGTGATGAATACCGACAATATGTCGATCCTCGGGCTGACCATCGACTATGGTCCGTTCGGCTTCCTTGACGCGTTCGACGCCAACCACATCTGCAACCACTCGGACACGCAGGGCCGCTACGCCTACAGCCAGCAGCCGCAGGTCGCGTTCTGGAATCTGCATTGCCTGGCCCAGGCGCTGCTGCCGCTATGGCTGGAGCCCGGTGCCGACGAGGCCGCGCGTGACGGCGCCGTGGCGCAGGCGCGCGAAGCGCTGGACCCGTTCCGCGATCGCTACGCGAGCGAGTTTTTCCGCCACTACCGCGCAAAACTGGGCATTCACATGCCCGCGGGCGGCGACAAGGAAGACGAGCCGCTGCTGACGAGCCTGTTCCAGCTCTTGCACGAGCAGCACGTCGACTACACCTTGTTTTGGCGCAACCTCGCCCGCATCTCGTCCGCAGATGGCTCGGGCGATGCGCCGGTGCGCGATCTGTTCCTGGACCGTGCCGCGTGGGACACCTGGGCGGAAAGCTACCGGAACCGCCTGCGCGCGGAGCAGTCCGATGATGCAGCTCGGCGCGTCGCCATGCTGGCGGTGAATCCCAAGTATGTGCTGCGCAACCACCTTGCGGAGATCGCCATCCGGCGCGCGCGCGAAAAGGACTTCAGCGAAGTGGACCGCCTGCTGGCCGTGCTGTCGCGCCCGTTCGACGAACAGCCGGAGGCCGAAGCCTACGCCGCGCTGCCGCCTGACTGGGCGGGCGGCCTGGAAGTGAGCTGTTCGTCCTGATCATCGCCTTGCACGCGCCGGCACACTTGCCGGCGCTGGTGTAAGGTTCGGGCCACGGCCGCGACCAATGCGTGAGGCCGGCAGGAACGCCAGCCCCCTACCGAAAGGATTGAGCATGACCACAAGCAAGACCGAAGCCGAGTGGCGCGAGCAACTCTCCGACATCGAATACCGCGTCACACGCGAGGCCGCGACCGAGCGCCCGTTCACGGGCCGCTACTGGGATCACTGGGACAACGGCATCTACAAATGCGTTGGCTGTGGGACGCCGCTGTTCGAATCGGCCACCAAGTTTGACGCCGGCTGCGGCTGGCCCAGCTACTTCCGGCCCATCAACGGCGAAGTGATTGCCGAGCACGCCGACCACACGCACGGCATGGTGCGCGTCGAGGTCCGTTGCAAGGAATGCGGCAGCCATCTGGGCCATGTATTCGAAGATGGCCCCGCGCCGACCGGGCTGCGCTATTGCATCAACTCGGCTGCGCTAAAATTCGACGATCGCGACCCGGCTGAGCGCGACGGCTGACGCACATGCGCCTGGCCCGTGCAGCCGGCCCGCGGGCCAGGCACGCTGCCAGGCCCGCCAACCAGAATCATTCCTGCATGAAATTCCTGTTCGACCTGTTTCCGGTCATCCTTTTCTTTGCCGCCTTCAAGCTGGCCGGCATCTATACCGCCACCGCCGTGGCCATCGGCGCCACGCTGGTCCAGATCGGCTGGGTGTGGCTGCGCCACCGCAAGGTCGAACCGATGCAGTGGGTCAGCCTGCTGATCATCGGCGTGTTCGGCGGCGCCACGCTGGTGCTGCACAACGAGACCTTCATCAAGTGGAAGCCGACCGTCCTCTACTGGATGTTCACGGCAGCGCTGATGGGCTCGGTGCTCGGCTGGCGCAAGAACCTGATCCGCGCCATGATGGAAAAGCAGGTCACGCTGCCGGACGCCGTCTGGGCGCGCCTCAATCTCGCCTGGGCCAGCTTCTTCGCCGTCATGGGGCTGCTGAACCTCTATGTGGCGTACCAGTTCTCCACCGACGCCTGGGTGAACTTTAAGCTGTTCGGCAGCATGGGGCTCATGCTCGTCTTCATCATCGTGCAAAGCGTCTGGCTGTCGCGCCACATGCAGGAAAACGCGCAGGATTGATTGCCTGCGTTACGTTGACGTGGCCGGCACTCCGGCCGCGCCCCAAGAATCCCTGAGGAATACAAATGGCAGCTGATCCCGCCACTATCGAGGCGATGCTGCGCGAAGCGCTCGCCCCCAGCCATCTCATCGTGCGCGACGACAGCGCGTTGCACGCGGGCCACGCCGGCGCGGCATCCGGCGGCGGCCACTATGATGTGACCATCGTCAGCGAGCGCTTTACGGGTCACACCCGCGTTGCGCGGCACCGTATGGTGTATGATGCGCTGCGCGGTCTGTTCCCCACGCAGATCCACGCTTTGGCCGTGACCGCGTTCACCGATCAAGAATTTCAATCCCGCGAAACTTCACGCGGTTCTTCCAGCAACTCTCAGACCTGATTCCATGAAGACCACCGTCCTCTCGTTCAGCCTGGCGGCTGTGCTCGCTGCCGGCAGCCTGCCCGCAGCCGCCCAGAATGCCGCTGTCGTGAATGGCAAGGCCATTCCCTCGGCCAAGCTGGACAAGCTGATCGCCGGCACCGGCCAGCCCGCCAACCCGGAACTGCGGGACCGTGCGCGCAGCATGCTGATCGACCGCGAACTGCTGGTGCAGGAAGCCAACAAGCGCGGCCTGACCCAGCGCGACGACATTCAGGAGCAACTGGAACAGGCCCGCCTGAACGTGCTCGCCGGCGCGGTGTTCGAAGACTACGTCAAAACCCACGGCGCCAGCGACGACGAACTGCGCAAGCAGTACGACAAGATCAAGTCGCAGTTCGGCAACGGAAAGGAATACCACGTCCGCCACATCCTGGTGGAAAAGGAAGCCGACGCCAAGGCCATCATCGCCAAGATCAAGGGCGGCGCGAAGTTCGAGGACATGGCCAAGGCCTCGTCCAAGGACCCGGGTTCGGCTGCCAATGGCGGTGACCTCGACTGGGCCAACAGCGGTAGCTACGTGCCGGAATTTTCTGCGGCTATGACTACCCTGAAGAAGGGTCAGATGACCGATACGCCGGTCAAGACTCAATTCGGCTGGCACATCATCGAGCTCGTCGACACCCGCGACGCGAAGATCCCGAGCTTCGAAGAGGTCAAACCGCAGCTCATGCAGATGATGATGGGCGACCAGAACTGGCAGCGCGAACAGTTCCAGGCCATGATGAAGTCCCTCAAGGACAAGGCCAAGATCCAGTAACGTTGCAGGCCGGTACCCCCGCCGGGCTGCAGACTAGAAGGAAGCAGCAGCGTGGAGCCACAGACCGGCTACTGGCAACTCTGGCACCTCTCTTCCCGGGGCATGTGCTATTGCGCGCTAGCCTCGGCATCGCTTGACGGCGCCGCCCCCGGGTGGCGCGCGCTCCATCAATACTTGCCCCTGCGTGACCGCTATGCGCCTGAGAAGATTCTTCGGGCGGTGGTGGCTTACAAGGAATCTCGCGGCGAGATTGTTCCCCTTCAGGATTGTGATCGGCACAGGCTGCTGCACTTCGCCTATGCGTCGTGGAGTTCGCGCTTGATGGCGCCGTTGCCCGAATAAGAAAAACGGCGTGGCGCACCCCGGATCCGGGCTACGCCACGCCGCTTGCGGCGATCATGCGCCGGGCAACTGATGCTGCCCGGCATGGCCTCCCGGCCTTACCCCACCCACTTCCGCGCATTGCGGAACATGCGCATCCACGGGCTCGCGCCGTCGGCGACCTGCTTCCAGGCATCCGGCGCCCAGCTCATGGTGGCGGTGCGGAACACGCGTTCAGGGTGCGGCATCAGCACGGTAAAGCGGCCATCGGTCGTCGTCACCGAGGTGATGCCGTCCGGCGAACCGTTCGGGTTCATCGGATAGGTCTGCGTGACCGCGCCGTGGTTATCCACGAATCGCAGCGCCACATTCGCCTGCCCGATATCCCCCTGCTGCGAGAAATCAGCAAACCCTTCGCCGTGTGCCACGACGATAGGAATACGGCTGCCTTCCATGCCGGCGAAGAAGATCGACGGCGACTGCTGCACTTCTACCGTGACGTAGCGTGCCTCGTACTGCTCCGACTGGTTGCGCGTGAACTTCGGCCATGCACCGGCACCCGGGATGATCGGGGCCAGGTTGCTCATCATCTGGCAACCATTGCACACGCCTAGAGCGAAGGTGTCCTGGCGATTGAAGAACGCCGCGAACTGCTCGGCCATCTGCGCGTTGAACAGGATGGTCTTGGCCCAGCCTTCACCCGCACCCAGCACGTCGCCGTAGCTGAAGCCCCCGCATGCGACAAAGCCCTTGAAGTCGGCGAGATTTGCACGGCCGGCAATCAGGTCGCTCATATGGACATCGTGCGTGTCAAAGCCCGCGCGATCCATGCTGTACGCCATCTCGATCTGCGAGTTGACGCCCTGCTCGCGCAGGATCGCTACGCGCGGACGCGCGCCGGTCGCGATGAACGGAGCGGCGATGTCCTCGGCCACGTCGAACGTCAGCACAGGGCTGATGCCAGGGTCCGCAGCATCGAGCAGACGATCGTATTCACTGTCCGCGCAGGCCGGGTTGTCGCGCAGGCGCGCGATACGCCAGCTCACCTCGCTCCAGTTGCGCTGCAGGTCGGTGCGCGACGCGCCAAACACCTTCTTGGCATCGCGATAAATCTCGATCTGGTCGGTCGTGTTGGGCTTGCCCACCACGTGGCTGCAGGCCGACAGGCCGGCTTCACGCAGCACGGCGAACACCGTGTCGCGGTCCTGCAGGCGCACCTGCACCACAGCACCAAGCTCTTCCGAGAACAGCGCGCGCAGCGTCTGGTCGTTGCGGCGCTCGGCAATCTGCTGGGCCCAGTTCTTGGCGTCGCCGAAGTCCTGTTCCTGCTGCGGATCCAGCGCCAGCATGTCGACGTTCAGCGAGATGCCGCAGTGGCCGGCAAACGCCATTTCCGCGAGCGTGGCCATGAAGCCGCCGTCGGAACGGTCGTGGTAAGCCAGCAGCTTGCCCTCGCGGTTCAGGCGCTGGATCACGTTGAAGAAGTTCTTCAGGTCCTCGGCACTGTCCACATCCGGCGCGCTGTCGCCAACCTGCTGCGTGACCTGGGCCAGGATGCTTCCGCCCATGCGGTTCTTGCCGCGGCTCAGGTCGATGCTGATCAGCACCGTGTCGCCCGCGTCGGTACGCAGTTGCGGCGTCAGCGTGCGATTCACGTCATCGACTGCAGCGAATGCCGAGATGATCAGCGACACCGGCGCGACGACTTCCTTGGCCACGCCTTCGTCCTGCCATTTGGTGCGCATCGACAGCGAATCCTTGCCGACCGGGATGCTGATGCCGAGTGCCGGGCACAGCTCCATGCCGACGGCATGGACGGTGTCGTACAGCTTGGCGTCCTCGCCTTCCACGCCGCAAGCAGCCATCCAGTTGGCGGACAGCTTGACCTTGCCGAGGTCCGTGACCGGCGCTGCAGCCAGGTTGGTCAGCGCTTCGCCAATCGCCATGCGGCCGGAGGCCGGCGCGTTGATCACGGCCAGCGGCGTGCGCTCGCCCATGGTCATCGCCTCGCCGGCGTTGCCCTTGTAGTCGAGCGTGGTCACGGCCACGTCGGCCACCGGGACCTGCCACGGGCCGACCATCTGGTCGCGCGCGTTCATGCCGCCGACGGTACGGTCGCCGATGCTGATCAGGAACGACTTGTTGGCCACGGTCGGGTGGCGCAGCACGTCGCGCACGGCCTGTTCCAGTGCGATGCCAGTGACATCCACGGCAGGCAGCGACTGCTCGACGCGTGTCACGTCGCGATGCATGCGCGGCGGCTTGCCCAGCAGCACTTCCATCGGCATGTCGACCGCATAGTGCTCCTTGAGCGCGGCGTCGACGTGCGAATCGACCAGTTGCAGCTGCTTCTCTTCGGTGGCGATGCCGACCACGGCGAACGGCGAACGCTCGCGCTCGCACATGGCCTGGAACTTCGCGAAGCTGTCTGGCGCGATGGCCAGCACGTAACGCTCCTGCGATTCGTTGCACCAGATTTCAGCCGGCGACAGGCCGGATTCCTCGAGGTGCACCTTGCGCAGATCGAAGCACGCGCCGCGGCCCGCGCCATCGACCACTTCAGGGAATGCATTGGAAATGCCACCCGCGCCGACATCGTGAATCGACAGGATCGGGTTCTCGTCGCCGAGCTGCCAGCAGGCGTTGATGACTTCCTGGGCGCGGCGCTCCATTTCCGGGTTGCCGCGCTGGACCGAGTCAAAGTCCAGATCAGCGGTGTTCGTGCCGGTTGCCATCGAACTGGCGGCGCCGCCACCCATGCCAATGCGCATGCCCGGGCCGCCCAGCTGGATCAGCAGCGTGCCGGGCGGCAGGTCATTCTTGTGAGTGTGGCTGGCATCGATGTTGCCAATGCCGCCCGCGATCATGATCGGCTTGTGGTAGCCGCGCACGGTGCCGCCGACGTTCTGCTCGTAGACACGGAAGTAGCCGCCCAGGTTGGCACGGCCGAATTCGTTGTTGAACGCGGCGCCGCCGAGCGGGCCGTCGATCATGATCTGCAGCGGCGAGGCGATGCGGTCCGGCTTGCCGGTCACGCCGGGCTTGTCGTCGGGGTTGCGGTGCGCCACTGGCTGCGCGGCGTCGCGGTCGTTTTCCCACGACTCGACGGCCTCGGGCAGCATCAGGTTGGACACCGTGAAACCGGTCAGGCCAGCCTTCGGCTTGGCGCCGCGGCCCGTCGCGCCTTCGTCGCGGATTTCACCGCCAGCGCCGGTGGAGGCGCCCGGAAACGGCGAGATCGCGGTCGGGTGGTTGTGCGTCTCCACCTTCATCAGCGTGTGCGTCAGCGCTTCGTGGCGGTCGTACTTGTGCGCATCGCCGCGCGGGAACCAGCGCTCGGCCACACCACCTTCCATCACGGCGGAATTGTCCGAGTAGGCCACGATCGAGCCCTGCGGATTGAGCTGGTGCGTGTTGCGGATCATCGCGAACAGCGACTTGTCCTGCTGCACGCCGTCGATGGTCCACGTGGCGTTAAAGATCTTGTGGCGGCAGTGCTCACTGTTGGCCTGCGCGAACATCATCAGTTCGACATCGGTCGGATTGCGCTCAAGCTTCGCGTAGGCGTCGACCAGGTAGTCGATTTCGTCATCGGACAATGCCAGGCCCATCTCGACGTTCGCAGCGGCCAGCGCTTCGCGGCCGGCTGAGATGTCGATGAAGCGCAGCGGCTTGGCCGGCAGTTCCTCGAACAGGCCGGCGGCATCCTCGCGCGTGGCGACCACGGCTTCGGTCATGCGGTCGAACAGGTGCGCGGCGACGGCGGCGCGCGTGCCGGCGTCCAGCGACTTGCGCCCGCGCAGCAGGCCCTTCTTGCAGATCACGGTGATCTCGATGCCGCGCTCGATGCGGTGCACATGCGTGAGACCGCAGTTGTGCGCGATATCCGTCGCCTTGCTGGCCCACGGCGAGATCGTGCCGAAACGGGGAATCACGACGAAGCGGTCGCCCTCGGCCTGCTCGGCGAACGGGGCGCCGTAGGTCAGCAGCGCGGCAATGCGGCTCTGGTCTTCAGTGGACAGCGCGGTGTCCGAATCCACGAAATGGAGGAACTGGCCGTGCACCGATTCGATATCGGTGTCGATCTGCCGCAGGGCGGTGAGCAGGCGTTGCTGGCGGAAGGCGGAAAGCGCCAAAGCGCCGGGGAAGCACGAAAAATGCGCCATGATCGTAGCGGTCGGGAGGCGTAGGAGGTAGGGGCTGCTGCTTGCCGGCACCGCTGCATGGGGGCCGGCCGGCGGGAAACCGCTATTGTACCTTGCCGGAACCCGGATTTTGCACTGCGCCATCCGGGCAATCCCGTGTTACGGCTTGCTGTGATAATGCTTATGCGTCTCTTTTTGCGTTTGTACCCCGCTTCCGGGCGGTCAGAGTGACGTAGCCGAGCGCGCGGCCTGTTCGTAAAGTCCCGTCAGTACGCGCAGCAGGCGAGCCAGTTCGCCGATCTCGGCATTTTCCTGGCTGCCTTCGGTGAAGTTGCTGGTCAGGCATTGTTCGCGGATTTCACGGTAGCGCGCGCAGGCTTCGGCGCCGGCCGGCGTGGTCGAATACGTGGCCTCCTTGCCGATCCGCTCGCCAGTCACCAGTCCGAGGCCCTGCAGCTTCTTGAGCGAATACGTGACGAGGTGGGTGTCTTCGACGTTCAGCACGAAGCAGATATCGGCCAGTCGTTTGGCGCGGCCGCGATGGTTGACATGGTGCACCACCAGTACATCGAGGAACGTGAGGTCGCGCACGCCGGCCGCGCCCATACAGCGCACCACCCAGCGGCTGTAGGCGTTGTAAGCGGTGTTCAGGCCGAACTCGAACTCGGACAACTCGGGGCTGCGCGCCGACACCAGGTGCGACGACGACACAATGTTGGTGCCCCGGGCGCGCGACAGCGACGTGACGGGACTGAGGGGGGCGGTGTCCGGCGCGGAGGCAAGATCCGACTCGGGGACCGGACCGGGCGCGGCGGGCTTGCGTGCCATGGGAAATACTCCTTGCTACCTTGCTCGGGGGCCGCCGGGCCTTGCCCATGTGCGGCTCCCGCTAATTTTGGCTTGACAGTTTATCGGCAAATTATGAGCATGAGTGACTGACAAGAACAGGCAGGGCTCGGACGGCGGCACGCCTGGAGCCAGCGCGCACCCTGCCCGCCTCCACGCCACCGATGCTTCCTGACCTCAACACACTGCATGCCCGTCTGCGCGAAGGCGCCATAAGCCGCGTCGAACTGATCGAAGCCGCTGCCGATGCAGCCTCCCAGCCCCGCGCCCAGGCAGTCTTCCTGCATAGCACGTTCGATACCGCCCTCCAGACCGCCCGCGCCGCCGATGCGGCGGGCCGTGCCGGCAAAGCGCTGCACCCTCTGGCCGGCTTGCCGGTTTCGGTCAAGGATCTCTTCGATGTGGCCGGCGAGGTCACGCGCGCAGCCTCGGCGGTACGGCACGACGCTCCCCCGGCGACGGCCGACGCCACCGTGGTCGCACGCCTGCGCCACGCCGGTGCGGCCCTGGTCGGGCGCACCAACATGACCGAGTTCGCCTTCTCGGGCGTGGGCATCAATCCCCATTTCGGCACGCCGGTGAACCCGGCAAGCGCCGATGGTATCGCCCGCATCCCCGGAGGATCGTCGTCGGGCGCGGCCGTTTCGGTGGCACTCGGGCTGGCGGTCGCGGCGCTCGGCAGCGACACAGGCGGATCGATCCGAATTCCCGCAGCGCTGTGCGGCCTGACCGGGTTCAAACCGACCACGCGCCGCGTGCCGCTGACCGGCGCCTTTCCATTGTCCTACACGCTGGACACCGCCTGTGCGATGGCTCGCACGGTCAATGACTGCCTGCTGGTGGACAGTGTAATTGCCGACAACGCGCTGGTGCCAAGCGCTCCCGCCGCCGCGGCGCTTCGCCTGGCCATCCCGCGCCAGGTACTGCTGGACGACCTCGACCCCGTGGTCGCGCGCGCGTTCGACCGCGCGCTGGGCCGATTGTCGGCCGCCGGCGTGCAACTGGAGCACACCGACCTGCCTGAACTCGCCGAACTCCCGGGCCTGAACGCCGCAGGCGGCTTCAGCGCGGCCGAGGCCTTTTCCATCCATCGCCACACACTCGCCTCGCGGCGCAACATGTACGACCCGCGCGTTGCCATGCGCATTGACCGCGGAGCAGCCATGGGTGCAGCGGACTACGTCGATCTGGCCCGCGCGCGCATCGACTGGATTTCACGCGTGGAAGCCCGCCTCGCGCGCTTTGATGCGGTCATCTGCCCGACCGTGCCGATGGTCGCTCCCGCCATTGAACCGCTGCGCGCAGACGACGATTTGTTCCTCCGCACCAACGCGCTGCTGCTTCGCAATACCTCGGCCTTCAACTTCCTCGACGGCGGCTCGATCTCGCTGCCCTGCCATGCGCCCGACGAACTGCCCGTGGGGTTGATGCTGTCCCATGGCCCCATGCGCGATGCGCAATTGATCGGCACCGCCCTTGCATTGGAAAGCATCGTGCAGCCTTCCCTGCGCGACGAATAAGCCAGCCCGGCGCCCGATCGCCGCGGGCGCCGGCGCGATCCGAAACCGCATGAATACGACCCGCCCCCACCCTTCCCTTGCGGCCGATGACTGGACTGCACTGACCGCCGACTCGGCCGAGGCCATCCCGCTTTATGACGTCGATACGATCCGCCGCATCGAGAACGAAGCCTTTGCACGGCTGCCATCGTTCGAACTGATGTCGCGCGCGGGTAGCGCCGCGGCCGAATGGCTGGCCGGGCACGCGCCTGAAGGGATGCTGCTGTTTCTCGCAGGGCCGGGCAACAATGGCGGCGACGCTATGGTTGCGGCAACGCGCCTGCACCAGGCCGGGCGCAAGGTCGAGGTCTGGCTCGCAGGCGATCCTGCGCGCATGCCAGGCGACGCCACGCGAGCGTGGCAGGAAGCCACGGCCGCCGGCGTGCCCATGCAGGCCATGCCCGCAACTGCGGCATGGCCCGAAGGGATGGCGGCGATCGTCGACGGCCTGCTAGGCATCGGCCTGAACCGCGCTGCGAGCGGCAGCATGGCGACATGGATCGAGCGCCTCGCGCAGGCGCCGGCCGCGGTGTTTGCACTCGATATCCCGAGCGGCCTGTTCGCCGATACAGGGGCCGGCGAACCGGCAGTGCGGGCGTGCCGCACGCTCACGTTCCTCGGCGCCAAGCCCGGCCTGCTCACGCTAGATGGGCGCGATTGCGCCGGTGTCGTCGACATCGCGCCGCTTGGGCTGGACTATCCGCCGGCGCAAGGGCCGCGAGCCCTGGTGAATGGGCCAGCCTTGTTCCGGCACGCATTGCCCGCGCGCAGGCACGCCACCAACAAGGGCACATTCGGATCGCTCGCCATCATCGGCGGCAGTTCAGGCATGACCGGCGCCCCGCTGTTGGGCGCGCGCGCGGCGCAATTCCTTGGCGCCGGTAAGGTCCATATCGGCTTTCTTGCGCCGTCTACGCCCGCGGTCGACCCTATCCATCCGGAACTGATGCTCCATCCGCTTGCCGGACTGGCGCTCGACGCCATGTCCGCATTGGTGATCGGTCCCGGCATGGGGACGGACCCCGCCGCATGCAAGGCGCTCGCACAGATCCTCCAAGACGCCGCCCGTGCACCCTCGCCGCCATCGCTGGTGCTGGATGCCGATGCGCTCAACCTGCTCGCGGCCGAGGCCGGGCTGGCCGGCACGCTGACCGCTTCAGTGCTACCGCGCATCATGACGCCGCACCCGCTCGAAGCAGCACGCCTGCTGGGCAGCACCGTCGCGGCCGTACAGTGCGACCGGCTGGCAGCGGCCGAAGCATTGGCGGCGCGATGGCAGGCGATCGTCGTGCTCAAGGGTTCTGGTTCCGTGATTGCCTCCCCCGGCATCGCCGCGAGCACGATCAACCCGACTGGCAATGCGGCGCTTGCGAGTGCCGGGACCGGTGATGTGCTCGCCGGCATGGCCGGCGCGCTGCTGGCGCAGGGAATGCCGCCTGCGGAGGCCGCGCAAGCAGCCGTGTGGATTCATGGACGGGCCGCCGACGTGCTCGTCGCGCAGGGTATGGGCCCGGCAGGGCTGACCGCGAGTGAACTTGCCATCCCCGCGCGTAACGTCTTCAACGCCTTGCTCGCTGGCAAGGCGGGATAGTGCACGCGGCTGTCCCGGTGCAGCAACGGTCGCAATCCCGCCGTACTATCGACACAATCGGACAAAAGCCGACAGGCCCGCGGCCAACGGGTACGCTACCGTTTCATCTCGTAACGATAACGGCACCCGAGAAGCCGTGATCGACACCATACACGCCTTATACTTGCAAAGCCCGGGAAATATCCGGGCCTCGAGCTCCTGAAACGAATCAGTGCCCCGCATGCCCACGAATCTTCACGCCTGGAACGCCCTTCAGCAGCATCACGACGCCATTCGCGATCACCAGATGGCGGATTGGTTTGCCGAGAACGGCGCGGATCGTGTCAGGCAGTTTTCGCTGGAAGCCGCTGGCCTGTACCTGGACTACTCCAAGAACCGAATCACGCCGCAGACCATGCAGCTGTTGCTGCAACTTGCCGATGAGGCCGGCGTACCGGCACGTCGCGATGCGATGTTTGCCGGCGAGCATATCAACGCAACGGAAGACCGGGCGGCGCTACACGTCGCATTGCGTGCCACAGCCGGTGCCGGTTTCAAGGTTGACGGTGTCCCTGTCGTACCGGCTATCCAGAATGTGCTGGTACGCATGCGTGCCTTTTCCGAAGCCGTCCGCAGTGGCGCGTGGACCGGCACGACCGGCGAGCGCATCACCGATGTCGTAAACATCGGCATTGGTGGCTCCGACCTCGGTCCGAAGATGGTATGCCGCGCCCTGTCGCACCTTGCGCACGACGACGGCCACTCGGGCCCGCGCATGCACTTTGTGTCGAACGTCGACGGCACGGAACTCGCCGAAGCGCTTGAACGGCTGGATCCGCGACGCACCCTGATGATCGTCTGCTCGAAGACCTTCACGACGCTGGAGACCATGGCCAACGCGCACAGCGCGCGGCAATGGTATCTGGACAACGGCGTTGCCGAGGATCAGCTCGCCCGGCATTTCGTCGCGGTGTCGACCAATGTGGACGCCGTGCGTGCGTTCGGCATCGACCCGGCCAATATGTTCGAGTTCTGGGACTGGATCGGCGGCCGCTTTTCGCTGTGGTCCTCGGTCGGCCTGTCGACCGCGCTGGCGGTCGGCTTCAATGCCTTCGCGGACCTGCTTGCGGGCGGGCGCGCCATGGACGAGCACTTCCGTACAGCCCCGCTCGAACGCAACATGCCGGTGGTGCTTGGCATGCTCGGCATTTGGTACCGCAACTTCTTCAACCTGCCCACCAGTTGCATGGCGCCCTACTCCACGTCGCTGGAGCTGTTCCCCGCGTTCCTGCAGCAACTGGAAATGGAGAGCAACGGCAAGACGGTGCAGCTCAACGGACGCCGCGTGCGCACGCATACTTCGCCGGTCGTGTGGGGTACCGCGGGCACCAACGGTCAGCATGCGTACTTCCAGATGATCCACCAGGGATCGCAGATCGTACCGGTCGATTTCGTGGCCCCGCTGGTGCCGCCGCGCGAGTTGCCGGGCCATCATGCCAAGCTGCTCGCCAATTGCTTTGCACAGGCCGAAGCGCTGATGCGCGGCCGATCCGCGGAGGAATTGCGCGCCGCCGGCATGACCGACGAGCTGCGCATTGCGCATATGGTCTTCGAGGGCAACCGCCCCAGCAATACGCTACTGATGGAAGACCTGACCCCGCACGTGCTGGGCGCGCTGATCGCGCTCTACGAGCACAGGACGTTCGTGCAGGGCGTGGTCTGGAACATCAACTCATTCGACCAATGGGGCGTGGAACTGGGCAAGATCCTCGCACGTCCGATCGAGTCGGAGCTGAACGGTGCCCAGGCGGGCTCGCACGACGCCTCTACGGCGGCCCTGATCGCACGCGCACGCGGCGTGCTGGCAAGGAACGGCTAGACCTCGGTGGCCATCCACTCGTCGCTGGCCACGCGGCCGGCTTCGATGGTCAGGATGCGGCTGCAACGCGCCGCCACTGAGCGGTCGTGCGTGACCAGTACCAGCGTCGAGCCGGCGTCGCGGTTAAGCTCGAACATCAAGGCGATCACGGCCTCGCCAGTCGAAGTATCGAGGCTGCCCGTGGGCTCATCGGCAAACAAGATATCCGGACGCGTAACGAAGGCGCGGGCAAGCGCCACACGCTGCTGTTCACCGCCCGAAAGCGTACGCGGATAGTGGTTGAGCCGGGCGCCCAGGCCAACGCGCTCCAGCATATCGACTGCGCGCTCCCTGACCCGTTCGGTTTCGCCGCGCAGTTCGAGCGGCAGCATGACATTCTCCAGCGCCGTCAGGTGCCCCACGAGCTGGAACGACTGGAACACGAAACCAACGTGCCTGCCCCGCAGCGCCGCACGCTGATCCTCGTCAAGCGCGAAAAGGTCCTGACCCATGAGGCGCACCGCGCCGTTCGTCGGCAAGTCTAACCCTGCCAGCAAGCCGAGCAACGTGGATTTCCCCGAACCCGATGCGCCCACGATCGCGAGCGTTTCGCCGGCCGTGACGGAAAACGTGACGTCGTGCAGAATCGTCAGCGAACCGGTCGTATCGGCAACGGTCTTTCCCAATGACTCGACGTCGAGGATGGAAGAGGACATGAACAGTTGGATCCGAAGCAGTTGGCACAAGGCGGCACTGGCCGCATGCATGGCCTTCATGGTGACGGCGGCAGGGGCCACCGCGCAGGCGGCACCTGCCGTACTGGTACTTGGCGACAGCCTGTCGGCCGAGTACGGCATTGCACGCGGCTCTGGCTGGGTCAGCCTGCTGCAGCAGCGCTTGCAGAAAGAGCGTCTCGATTATAGCGTCGTCAACGCGAGCATCAGCGGAGAGACCACGATCGGCGGCAAGACGCGATTGCCTGACTTGCTGGCTCGGCATCGGCCGGCCGTGGTGATCGTGGAACTGGGAGCCAATGACGCCTTGCGCGGCCTCTCGCTCCAGGTGACCGAATCGAATTTGCGTACCATCGTTGGCGGTGCCCAGAAAGCCGGCGCGCGCGTGCTGCTGATTGGCATGCGTATCCCGCCTAACTATGGCCAGGACTACACCGAAAAGTTCTTCGCGCTCTATCCGCGACTGGCACAGGAATTCAAGGCGCCGCTGGTACCGTTCTTCCTCGACAAGGTCATCACACGCCAGGACTGGTTCCAGCCCGATCGAATCCATCCAACGGCCGACGCACAGCCAGCCCTGCTGGACACTGTGTGGCCTCACCTCAAGCCCTTGCTCAGGGCCGGCGGCAAAGGCTGACGGCACCTCTGGCCACCAACAACACAAAGAAAAAGCCCCCTGCGGAATTCGCAGGGGGCTTTGTCATTGCACTAAGCGCTATTGCGCAGCCGCTTCGCTGCCGGCCCCGGTGTCCGCCGTGGCAACCGGCTTCAGGATCTTGACCTTCGACCGCGCCTTCAGGCTCTCGTAGTACGCACCAAGCTCGGTCTGGCCGGCCAGTTGCGAGAGCTGTTGCGCCTCTGCCTGGCGCTGGCCCTCATTGGCCTGCTGCGGCTGCGAAATCTTGGTGATGCGATAGACCGCATAGCCGTTCGCACGCAGATCCACACCCACCACCGCGGGCAGCTTCGAGGCATCGGCCCGCATGATGGCTTCCACGGCCTTGGGTTCCATGCCTTCAGCCTTGGCACGCGACACCATCGTGACGGCGCCGAAGCCTTGCGCGCTGTCGCTCTTCTTCAGGGCTTCCACGCGTGCCTCGCCATCCTTGCGAGCGAGCTCCGCGGCCTGCTGGGCGATATAGCCTTCGCGGACCTTGGCCTCGACTTCCTCGAACTTGCGCACGGTCGCCGGGCGGTAGTCCACGATGCGCGCCGCAACCAGCGTGGTCGGACCGACCTGAACAGCCTCCGTGTTGCGCTTGTTCTTGATGGCGTCATCGCTGAATAGCGCCTTGAGGACCTTCTCATTGTTGAGCGGATTGTTTTGGCCCAGCGCCGGATTCGGCTGGCGCGTCACGTTGTCCGCGGTCTGGATCGTCAGCTTGAACTTGTCGGCAGCAGGCTTCAGGCTATCTGCTTGCTCGTACACCATGTTGCCGAAGGCATCGGCATCTTCGGCGTACTTCTTGGCGGCGAACTGCTTGCGCAGCTCGGCTTCAAGCTCGGGCCGCACGGCGTCCAGCGGTTTGGTTTCGGACGGCTTGATGCCCGTCAGCTTGATGATGTGGTAGCCGTAGTCGGTCTCGACCACGTCGCTGATCTGGCCGTCCTTGAGCGCGTACATCGCATCTTCGAACGGCTTGACCAGTGCGCCATGGCCCATGAAGCCGAGATCACCGCCCTTCTCCGCCGAACCCGGATCCTGCGACTGCTTGCGCGCCACGTCGGCAAATGTATCGGGGTGCTTGCGCAGCTCTTCCAGCAGCTTGCCGGCCTTGTCCTTGGCCGCCTGACGCGCCGCCGCCGGGCCATCCTTGGGTGCCGCGATCAGGATATGGCTCGCGCGGCGCTGCTCTTCCGTGCGGAAGCGCGCGATATTGCTGTCGTAGTAGGACTTCAGTTCGTCGGGACTGACGGCCTGGCTTGCTGCCAGTGCATCGCCGGACAGCACGACGTATTCCACCTTGGCCTGCTCGGGCACGGAGAACGCGGACTGGTGGCTCTCGTAGTACGCCTTGAGCGCGGCGGCATCAGGCTGCACCTTGGATGCGTAGTCGGCCGGCTTGAACAACAGGGCCTGAACGTCGCGCTGCTGGTCGCGCACGGCAATCAGGCGGTCCAGCAGAGACTTGGGCACGAAGGCCGTGCCGGCGATCGAAGTGCCCAGTTGCTGCGTGGCGAGGTCAAAGCGCATGCGCGCATCGAACTGCTCCGGCGTCATGCCTTGCGCCGCCAGCAGTTGCACATAGGCCTTGTCGTCGACCGAACCGTCCTGCTTGCGCGGCAGTTGCGCAATCGCCGGAATGCTATTGATTGCCTCGTACAGGCGTGCGTTCGACACCGTCAGGTGTTCGCGCGCCACCTCATTGGCCACCACGCGTTGCAGGATCAGCTGATCCGTCACGTTTTTGCGCAGCATCGGGCCCTCGAACTGGCGCGGATCGTAGCTGGCGCCAAGCATCTGGCGCATGCGCTCGCTTTGTTCACGCACCACGTTGTCCACTTCCTGCACCGTGATCGCGCGGCCGTCGACCTTCGCGACATCGTGCGAGCTGTCCATGAAGCGCGAGTAGCTCTCCACGCCGAAGAACACGAACGACGGAAAGACAAGCACCAGCAGCAGCAAAAGCATCAAGCGCCGGTTATTGCGTACGAAATCAAGCATGCGGACTCGGGTAAGAGGGTTGGCACGAAGTCAAACTCCGCGATTCTAGCAGGAGCCGGGCGCTGCACAGCCATTTGGCGGCCAAGGGCCGCGCCGGAGAAGCCAGAGGCCAAATCCGGTTCGTGGCCTCGCAGACACCGCTTGCGCCCCAAACAAAAATGCCCGCATCAGCGGGCATTTTGGCACTACATGATCTGGCGGAGTGGACGGGACTCGAACCCGCGACCCCCGGCGTGACAGGCCGGTATTCTAACCGACTGAACTACCACTCCTTTGTCGGCTCCCTGAGAGACTTGAGTCCATGCGCGGTGGCTTAGTGGTGGGTGCTGAGGGGTTCGAACCCCCGACCTACGCCTTGTAAGGGCGCCGCTCTACCAACTGAGCTAAGCACCCACTAGACCATCGCAGGCATGGCAGCCTGCAGGGCAATCTCGCTTCGCACGACCCGGCGGTTGCTGCTTGATTGCCGCAGTTTGCGTTGCGAGGCCGCGATTGTAATACGAGAGTTTTCGATTTGCCAAGTACCGAACGCAATAATCTCAACAATCTCGCAGAAGCCACCTCCGGAAAGTAAAACGCCGCGGGTTTCACTCCGCGGCGTTCTCACCTGCTGTGAAGCAGACGGATCAGTGGTGGATCATCTCGACCTTGGACGCCGCCTTGTCCGCCACTTCGGCAGGCTTGGCGTCTTCCTCGGGCAGCGGCTCGGGCTTGCGCTCGAGTGCCAGCTCCAGCACCTTGTCGATCCAGCGGACCGGCACGATCTCGATGGCGTTTTTCACGTTGTCGGGAATCTCGGCGAGATCCTTCACATTTTCCTCAGGGATCAGCACCAGCTTGATACCGCCACGGTGGGCAGCCAGCAGCTTTTCCTTGAGGCCACCGATCGGCAGCACTTCACCGCGCAGTGTGATCTCTCCGGTCATGGCGACATCCGCCCGCACCGGGATACCGGTCAGCACCGACACCAGCGCCGTGGTCATGGCACCGCCAGCCGACGGACCGTCCTTGGGCGTTGCGCCTTCAGGCACGTGGATATGGATGTCACGCTTCTCGAACATCTCATCCGTGATGCCCAGCCGACGCGCCCGCGAACGCACCACCGAACGTGCCGCCTCGACCGACTCCTTCATCACGTCGCCCAGCGAACCAGTACGCGTGATGTTGCCCTTGCCCGGCATGATCGCGGCTTCGATGGTCAGCAGATCGCCGCCCACTTCCGTCCACGCCAGACCGGTCACCTGACCGACCTGGTTTTCCTTGCCGGCCAGGCCGAAGTCGTACTTGCGCACGCCGAGGAACTTGTCGAGGTTCTCCGAATCGACCTTGATCGTGCCCGACTCCTTCTTCAGCAGCAGGAGCTTGACCGCCTTGCGAGCAATCTTGGACACCTCGCGCTCAAGCGAACGCACACCGGCTTCGCGTGTGTAATAGCGAATGATGTCGCGGATCGCCGCATCGGTGACCTCGATCTCGCCAGCCTTCAGACCGTTGTTCTTGATCTGCTTGGGCAGCAGGTATCGCGTCGCGATGTTGAGCTTCTCGTCCTCGGTGTAACCCGACAGGCGGATCACTTCCATACGGTCGAGCAGCGGCGGCGGAATGTTCAGCGAGTTCGACGTCGCCACGAACATTACGTCGGACAGGTCGAAGTCCACTTCGATGTAGTGGTCCTGGAACGTGTGGTTCTGTTCCGGGTCCAGCACTTCAAGCAGCGCCGAAGACGGGTCGCCACGGAAATCCATGCCCATCTTGTCGATTTCGTCGAGCAGGAAGAGCGGATTGCGCACGCCGACCTTCGACAGGCTCTGCAGGATCTTGCCCGGCATCGAACCAATGTAGGTACGGCGGTGACCGCGGATCTCGGCTTCGTCACGCACGCCACCGAGTGCCATGCGCACGAACTTGCGGTTCGTCGCGCGCGCCACCGATTGGCCGAGCGAGGTCTTACCCACGCCGGGAGGCCCGACCAGGCACAGGATCGGAGCCTTGACCTTGTCCACGCGCTGTTGCACGGCAAGATATTCAAGGATACGTTCCTTGACCTTCTCGAGACCGTAGTGGTCTTCATCAAGCACGCGCTCGGCGTTGGCCAGGTCGTTGTTGACCTTGCTCTTCTTGCGCCACGGCAGGTTCACCAGCGTGTCGATGTAGTTGCGCACGACGGTGGCTTCCGCCGACATCGGCGACATCAGCTTGAGCTTCTTGAATTCAGCGTCGGCCTTCTTCTTGGCTTCCTTCGGCATGCGCGCAGCCTTGATGCGCTTGTCGAGTTCTTCCAGGTCGGCGCCCTCTTCGCCTTCGCCGAGTTCCTTCTGGATCGCCTTGACCTGCTCGTTCAGGTAGTACTCGCGCTGGCTCTTTTCCATCTGGCGCTTGACGCGGCCACGGATGCGCTTTTCGACCTGCAGGATGTCGATCTCGCCCTCGAGCTGCGACAGCAGGCTTTCCAGGCGCTCGGTCACATTGACCATTTCCAGGATCTTCTGCTTCTGCTCGAGCTTGATCGGCAGGTGCGCGGCGATCGTGTCGGCCAGGCGGCCTGCCTCATCGATGCCCGACAGCGAGGTCAGGATCTCCGGCGGGATCTTCTTGTTGAGCTTCACGTACTGGTCGAACTGCGACACGATCGCGCGGCGCAGGGCCTCGGTCTCGGCGCTTTCAACCGCTGCGGGTGGCACGGGAACGGCTTCGCACATGAAGTGCGACTCGTCTTCGCTGACCTCGCGGATGTTTGCACGCTGCGTGCCTTCCACCAGCACCTTCACGGTACCGTCGGGCAGCTTCAGCATCTGCAGAATGTTGGCGATGCAGCCGACCTCATACAGGTCGTCGGCGGTCGGTTCGTCTTTGGCGGCAGTCTTCTGCGCCACGAGCATAATGCTCTTGCCCGACTCCATCGCAGTCTCAAGCGCCTTGATGGACTTCGGGCGTCCCACGAACAACGGGATCACCATGTGCGGAAACACCACCACGTCGCGCAAGGGCAACAGTGGGAGGCGAATCGGCTCGGCCGGGAGGAGTTGTGTTCCGGACATCATTTTCCCCAAGTCAGTCATTTAAGGCGTAAATTGGGCCGCCCAAATCGATTACAAGATACCGAGACGAAACCGATTTGGATTGACAGGCTGATGCCGCATCCTGCACTTGCAGGCCCATCTGGAACAGCATACCCGCGTTTCCTCCTCTTCGTCGGTTGAAATAAACAAAAAAAGCCGCTCGCTTCTACGCGAACGGCCTTTCTGGCTGGCTGCCATGGGATTTTGACCTCTTCACCCGGACAGCGCTCGCGTCAGTTGGAGCCTGACACCTTCGGCTGCTGTTCCTCGTACATCAGCAGCGGCGGTGCGTCTCCGTTGATGGTGCTCTCGTCGATGATCACTTTTTGCACGCCCTTGTAGTTCGGCAGGTCGTACATAACGTCCATCAGCGATTGCTCCAGGATGGAACGCAATCCACGCGCACCCGTCTTGCGACGGATCGCCTTGCGCGCGATCGCCGACAGTGCCGCAGGGCGGATTTCCAGTTCCACGCCTTCCATCGCCAGCAGCTTCTGGTACTGCTTGACCAGCGCGTTCTTCGGCTCGATCAGGATCTGCACCAGCGCGGTTTCGTCGAGCTTGGCCAGCGTAGCCACGACCGGCAGGCGGCCGATCAGTTCGGGAATCAGGCCGAACTTGATCAGGTCTTCCGGTTCGGTCTGCGGCAGCACTTCGCTGACTTCGCGTTCTTCCTTGCTTTGCACCTGCGCAGCAAAACCGATGCCAGTCTTGTCCGAGCGCTGCATGATGACCTTCTCGAGGCCATCGAACGCGCCACCGCAAATGAACAGGATGTTCGTGGTGTCGACCTGCAGGAAGTCCTGGTTTGGATGCTTGCGGCCACCTTGCGGCGGCACCGATGCCATGGTGCCTTCGATCAGCTTGAGCAGTGCCTGCTGGACGCCCTCGCCCGAGACATCGCGCGTGATCGACGGGTTGTCCGACTTGCGCGAGATCTTGTCGATTTCGTCGATGTAGACAATACCGCGCTGCGCCTTCTCGACCTCGTAATTGCAGTTCTGCAGCAGCTTCTGGATGATGTTCTCGACATCCTCGCCGACATAGCCTGCTTCGGTCAGCGTGGTCGCGTCCGCGATCACGAACGGCACGTTGAGCAGGCGCGCCAGCGTCTGGGCCAGCAGCGTTTTTCCCGAACCGGTGGGGCCGATCAGCAGGATATTGCTCTTCGAGAGCTCGACGTCGTCCTTCTTGCCGAGGTGCTTGAGGCGCTTGTAATGGTTGTACACCGCCACGGCCAGAATCTTCTTGGCCTGCTCCTGCCCGATCACATACTGGTCCAGGCTTTCGCGGATCTCATGCGGTGTAGGCAGGTCGGAACGGGTGGCCGCAGCCGCATCCTTCTCGGACGCAGTGGCTTCGTCGCGGATGATTTCGTTGCACAGGTCGATGCATTCGTCGCAGATGAACACCGACGGGCCGGCAATCAGCTTCTTCACTTCATGCTGGCTCTTGCCGCAGAAGGAGCAGTAGAGAAGCTTTTCGCTGGATGAACCTTTTTTTTCCGCCATAGGAATCAGTCACTTAGCAGTGTGCGCATTGCGGTACAGGGAGCGCCGCAGGAGTACGCTTCTAACGCATCATACGCCAAAACAATTTGCCCAACCGGCGGGGGTTATCCCGGCCTGTGGGTCAAATGCAAAAAACGAGGCACAAGGCCTCGTTCGGGTGTAGCCTGTGCCGTTTGGCCAGCCGACGTGCCGCCGCGCACAACCTTGCCGCAGCGGCCCGCAGCATCAGCTGCGGCGGGCAATAACCTTGTCGATCAGGCCGTAGTCCACTGCCTGGTCGCCGCTCATGAAGTTGTCGCGATCGGTATCGCGCGCAATCTTCTCGACCGGTTGGCCGGTCACTTCGGACAGGATGCTGTTCAGGCGCTCGCGCAGGTACAGGATCTCCCGGGCCTGGATCTCGATATCGGAAGCCTGGCCACGCGCGCCGCCAAGCGGCTGGTGGATCATGATGCGCGAGTTAGGCAGCGCCGAGCGCTTGCCCTTGGCACCGGCCGCGAGCAGGAACGCGCCCATGCTTGCTGCCATGCCCATGCACAGCGTCTGCACATCGGGCTTGACGAACTGCATCGTGTCGTAGATCGCCAGGCCTGCCGAGACCGAACCGCCCGGCGAGTTGATGTACAGCGAAATATCCTTGTCCGGGTTCTCGCTTTCCAGGAACAGCAATTGCGCCACCACCAGGTTGGCGGTCTGGTCATTGACCTCGCCAACCAGGAACACCACACGCTCCTTCAGCAGGCGCGAATAGATGTCGTAGGCACGCTCGCCCCGGCCGGACTGCTCGACGACCATCGGCACCAGCCCCAGACCCTGGGTTTCCAGCGCCGAAGCCTGCGTGGTGGCGAGACGGTCAAGCAAATCATTGCGGGTCATGCAAGTTCTCCAGGGTATCGTTGGATGGCAAGGAACGCCGGGCTTCACACCCCCGCACTACGGCGCGGGGACTGCGGATCATGCCGGACCTCAGGCTTGCTGTGCGTTGCCTTCGGCGGTCAGTTCCTCGAAGGACACCGACTTGTCGGTGACCTTGGCCTTGTCGCACACGAAATTTACCACGTTGTTTTCGAGCACGTAGGCTTCCATCTCGGCCAGGCGCTGCTGGTCGCCGTAGTACCAGCGCATGACTTCCTTCGGATCTTCGTAGCTCTTGGCGAAGTCCTCGATCTCGGCCTTGATCTGGTCAGCCTTGGCTTCCAGGCCGTGGGCCTTGACGATCTCGGCCAGGATCAGGCCCAGCTTGACGCGGCGCTCGGCCTGCTGTGCGAACATCTCGGCCGGAATCGGCATGTCTTTGGCGTTCGGCATGCCACGCTGCTCGAGGTCGCGGCGGGCCATTTCCACCAGGCGCTCCTGGTCCTGTTCGATCAGGGCCTTCGGCACATCCAGCTCACTCACCTTCAGCAGCGCTTCCATGACCTGATCCTTCAGCATGGCGTGCGTGCGGCGCTTCACTTCGCGCTCGAGGTTTTCGCGGATATCAGCACGCATCTTGTCGACGTTGCCGTCGGCGATGCCCAGCGACTTCGCGAACGCGTCGTTCACTTCCGGCAGGTGCGCCCACTCGATCTTCTTCAGCGTGACGGTGAACTCGGCGGTCTTGCCGGCCACGTCCTTGCCGTGATAGTCGGCCGGGAACGACAGCGGGAAGCTCTTGCTCTCACCGACCTTCAGGCCCAGCGTGGCAGCTTCGAACTCGGGCAGCATGCGGCCTTCGCCGAGCACGAACGGGAAGTCCTCAGCCTTGCCGCCAGCGAATTCCACGCCTTCGATCTTGCCGACGAAGTCCAGCGTCACGCGGTCGCCGTTCTGGGCGGTCACATCGCCGCCGCCGTCACCGTGCTCGCCGGCTTCGCCGCGCACGTGGTAGTGCACGCGCTGTTTGCGCAGGATGTCGATGGTCTTGTCGATCTCGGCATCGGTGATCTCGGTCTTGGTGCGGGTCACTTCCGCGCCAGTCAGGTCGCCCAGCTTGACTTCCGGGTACACCTCGAAGGTGGCGTCGAACGCGACTTCGTCCTCGCCCACGCCTTCGGTCTTGATCTCGAACTTCGGCTGGCCAGCAACCTTGACGTCCTGTTCCTTGGTGATGTCGAAGAACTTGCGGGCAGCTTTGTCGAAGCGCACTTCGAATTCGACTTGCTGGCCGTATTGCTTCTCGACCATCTTCATCGGCACCTTGCCCGGACGGAAGCCCGACATCTTCACCGTCTTCGACAGGCGAACCAGGCGGTCCTGCTTTTCCTTTTCGACTTCGGCCTTGGGAATGGCCAGGGTCACCTTGCGGTCCAGTTTGCCGAGGTTTTCAATGACGTTCGACATGGTCGTGATCCAATCCAGAAATGTAGTTGTGTTCGTAGCGCAATCGCTTGTGCGCCGGCCAGTCCGGCACTGACGCGTGCCCGCGAATTGCAAGCTCCGCGCAAACGGAAAACGAGCATTATCGCACGGTTTGCGTCCGGTTCCGGCAGTTTTTACCCTGATAGTCCGCTGGAATGCCCTTCTTCGCGGCCAACCTGCCCATGACGCAGTGCACGCAGCAGCAGACGCGCCGGGTCGATGGCGTCTACCAGATCGGCTTCGAGCGGCAGTGGGTCGCCTTCGATCTGGCTTGCCAGCAACTCCGCGCCCAATGCGGCCCATGTGAGGCCGCGTGACGCGTAGGCAAGCGCTGCGTAAAGCCCTGGCACCCTCGGAATGTCGCGCAAGTGCGCTCCGCGCAGTGACGGAGCCGCCGCTATCGCCGCTGCCTCGTCCGGCATCTGGCCAATCAGCGGCAAGCGGTTGTGTGACACTGTGCGCACGCCGACATATCCGTTCATCGCCGCGGCATCGAGATTGCCGGCAGCTGCAGCAGCCTGCGGCAACAGCCCCGCCAGGCGATCAAGGTTTGCCGCATGGACTTCGGTTCGCGCGACCAGCGGTCCATCGTCGGCTTCATAGCTCGAACCCACCCGCGCGCTGCCATCTTCCGACACCGGCAGCAGGTATCCCGCACCGGTCACCACGCAATCCGGCCACGATCCGAGCGCTGTCACTTGCCCAGGCGCGAGCGTGGTGAGCTGGCCGCGCACGCGTCGCATCACCTGGTGCCGCATCGGCGCGAGCCGCGGCGCTTCGTGAGCGTTGGCCAGCACAAGAATGGGCGCCGAAGCCAGGACGGCACCATCTTCGTCGATGGCTTCCCATTCGTCGTCGCGGCGGCGAATGCGCTCCACTCGCGTACCAAACCTCGACTGCACGGCATCGCCCGCGCGGCGCAACTGAGCACTGCAGATATCGGGCGGCGCAACCCAGCCGCCCTGCGGAAACCACAGCCCTCCGCGCGGCACGCCGGCGCCGTGTTGCGATGCCGCCTCCCCCGGCGACATCCAGCGCACGAAGGACTCCGGCAGACCGAGTGCTTCGAGCGCAGCGCGCTGCGCCTCGGCTTCTGCTTCGTTCTCGCCGATCTGCAGCACGCCGCAGCCATGCCACCCCACCGGTTGACCCGCACCAGCAAGCGCGGCCCAGGCACGCAGCGCGTATTGGTTGCCAGCGCGCGACAGCCGGGACAGCAGGCTGTCGTCGGACGAGATATGCGCATGCATCGCAGCCGCACGATGGGACGACGTTTGCCGCGCCGGGCCGTCATGTACGTCGAACAACGTCACCTGCCAGCCACGCGAGGCCAGGCGTTCCGTCACGGCACAGCCCGCAAGCCCAGCTCCAATCACGATAGCGTGTCGCACCTTCCATTCCGGCGCAGGAGTCGGCGCATGCCGCCGCGACTTCCATACCGGGCAAAACGTCGCAACCGTCATGTCCCGCTTGCCACCGAAGCCCGGCGCCTTGCGCGCGTCGAAACCCGCCTCCCGCAGACCCCGGCGCACGAAGCCCGCCGCCGTATAGGTCGCCAGCGTGGCTCCCGGCCGTGCGAGCCGCGCAAGGCCGCGAAACACCAACGGCGACCACATGTCCGCATTGCGCGACGGAGAAAAGCCATCGAGGTAGAACGCATCCGCGCCGGCCACCAGCTTGGGCAGCACTGCCTCGATATCTCCGAGGGCCAGTGTCAGCGTCACTCCGCCATCCTCGAACGCGAGCCGATGCAGGCCGGGCAGCGCATCCGGCCAGGCCGCTTGCAGTTGCTGCGCGAGCGGCAACATATCCGCAAGCCCGGCATGCAGTTGCGCTAGTCCCTCGCGCGTGAACGGATGTTTTTCGATCGAGACGAAGTGCAGGCGGCGACAGCGCTGCGGATCGTTACGCCACGCCTGCCACGTCGCCAGGAAGTTCAGCCCTTGCCCGAATCCGGTCTCGACGATCACGAACTGATCGCGCCCCGCCCAGGCTTGCGGCAATCCATTGCCACCCAGGAATACGTAATGCGCCTGCGCCAGGCCGCCTTCCGTGCTGTGGTAGACGTCGTCGTAGCGTGGAGAATAAGGAGTGCCTTCGGCAGACAGAATAGGCTCGGCGGGCTCGAGTGCGCGCGACATGGATGGGCAGGAAACGGGAACGCGAGTCAGGGGGCGACTGGCGGCGGATGGTAGCATAGCGCCCCGTCCTGCAATCCGGCCCGGCCGCACCGGCCGCCGCCCCGCGCTGATCCGCCATGCTGTCCTATCGCCACGCCTTCCATGCCGGCAACCATGCCGATGTCCTCAAGCACGCCGTCGTCGTGCAGCTGCTCGAGCACCTGACCCAAAAGGACAAGCCGTTCTGGTACATCGACACGCACGCGGGCGCCGGCCTCTACGCGCTGGATCACGCCTACGCGCAGAAGAAGTCGGAGTTCGAGACCGGCATCGGTCCGCTCTGGCGTGCCGCTGCCAGCGGCACCGCGCTCGGACCGATGCTCGACGAGTACCTGGACCAGGTGCGCGCACTGAATACGGACGGGCAGCTGCGCCACTACCCGGGCTCGCCGTGGCTGGCCTGGCAGATGCTCCGCGACCAGGATCGCCTGCGCCTGTTCGAACTGCACAGCACCGAAATCCAGGTGCTACGCGACAACTTCCGCGGAGCCGGCCGAAAAGTCATGCTCTATGACGGCGACGGCTTCGGCGGCATCAAGGCCATCCTGCCGCCCGCGCCGCGCCGCGCGCTGGTGCTGATCGACCCGTCCTATGAAGACAAGCAGGACTACGCGCGCACACTGCAGACGCTTCAGGATGGGTTGCAGCGCTTTGCCACTGGCGTCTATGCCATCTGGTACCCGCAAGTGCAGCGTCGGGAATCCGTGCAGTTGCCGGTGCAACTCAAGAACCTGCCGCTCAAGAGCTGGCTGCATGTCAGCCTGACGGTCAAGCACCCCGTTGCCGGCGGGCTTGGGCTGCACGGTAGCGGAATGTTCATCGTCAACCCGCCGTGGCGCCTCAAGGAATCGCTGCAGCAAGCCATGCCGGTGCTCAAGGAACTGCTGGCGCAGGACAACGGCGCCCACTTCGTGCTCGAAGCCCAGGAAGACTAACTGCGCGAAGCCCGGGCACGCTGCCCGCCGGCTCGGGAAAACAGCCAGTCCAGCGCCATGGCAGCCAGCAATCCGATGGAATCGGCCAGCACATCCATCGGATCCGCGTCGCGATACGACGTCATTCCCTGTAGCAGTTCGATCAGGACGCCATATCCGACCAGAGCCAGCACCACCCACGTACGCTGGCGCGCATAAGCCCGCCTGCCGAGCCAGCCCAGAACCAGGAAAGCGAGCACGTGGTTGGCCTTGTCCCACCCGGTGGTCGGGAGTGGCTGAGTGGGCGGCAACAGCGCCAGCACCAGCACCGCGATCAGGCAAGGCCAGAATAGCAAGCGCCAGCGCCGTGGCGCTTGCAGGAACGCTGCGTGGGAAATCATGGGATTGGCGTACGTGTCTGGAACAATCCCCCCATACTAACGGTTCGGCCGCGCTATTGCGCCTGCGCTACGCGGCCACGGACACGCTCAGGCGGCCAGCTTGCAGTCGAAATACAGTGGCTCGCGATCGTCCAGGATGGCTTGCATGGCGGCCAGGTCGGTGGCTTCGGGGTTGAGCCAGGCATCCAGATGCTCGGGACGAATCGGAATGATGCAGCGGTCGTGGCCGGCAGCCGCCACTTCGGGCGGCGGTTCGTCGGTAATGGCGGCGAACGAGTACAGGTCTTGCTCCCCTTCCCCGCCCGGGCTTACCGACCACAGGCACGCCACCAGCATGTCCTGTGGCGGGCGCGGCTGAAAGGCCAGGATCAAGCTTTCCTCGGCCTCGCCAGGCAGCAGAGCGCGGCGCTCGGCCTTATGGCGTGGCACATGCTCATAGAAGGCGGTGATCACCATCACCCCGTGGCGATGCCCGAACAGCGCGCGCCACGCGCGCTCCAGGTTGTCGCGCCGCGCATTGTAAGTCCCGGGCCGCTTGCGCTCGTCCACCTCGGTCCAGCCGGGCAGGCGGCACTGGTAGCGCATCGGGACCACCACCCTGCGCCCGCCCTGCGAGATGATCACCGGCGCGTAGTAGCCGGGAAAGACACGACAGTCCTGGTCACCCAGCCCGGAATGCTGCAGGTCGCCCAGGTTCTGCTGAGCCCTGGCAATCTTGTCGGTCGCGATGCGACGGTCGGCCTCGGCCTTCTTGGTCGGCCGGGTGGCCAGTGTCCGCTCAGCCTCGGCAAGCCGGCTGCGTTGCTGGAAGATTTCGGCCTCGAAACGGTTCGCCTGCTCCCTGTCGCCATCACGCACGATCGCAGCGTTCGAATCTGCCGATTCGGCAAACGCCTTGCGCAGCGCCCTGGGAATTCTTTGCCAGCCGCCAGTCCGTCGCTGGTGCCAGAACAATTCCACGAAACGTTCGATGCTGATCGACGCCCCGTATTCGCGCTCGAACCTGCGGAACTCTGCCTGGATCTGGGAGGAATAGCACATGGGCAATGTCCTTTTGCCTGGCGCCGGTGGCGCTCGCTCAGGACCATTCTAAGCCGGCAAGCGGAGGCGTCGGGAAAGGCGGCGTTGTGGACGGCCGACTTAAAAGTCAACCTTTCGCCACATGAGTGAGGGATCGATTAGGGAATGTATAGGAGATTGGTGCGAGGGAGGGGACTCGAACCCCTACACCATTGCTGGCGTCAGGACCTAAACCTGGTGCGTCTACCAATTTCGCCACCCTCGCGGTCCTTGCGAGCCCCGGACGGGGCCGCGATGCTCGTTGCAGCGATGGCGCGAAAGCAAAAAAGGCGGCTGGAACTGCCCGCCTTCCTGTAACGGCTGCCGCCGCGCTTGTGCGCGCTCTGCAACGAAGCAGCGGATTGTAGCGCAAGCCTCGGGGGGAATCCAGCCCCGCGCTGGCGACATAGTGCAAGCCCTCATGTGACTTGCCTTTCGCGATGGGAGTCCGCGATCTATGCTGAAGTTGTGGGACGCCTCCGGCATGCGCGCATCAACGTCGCAATGCGGGGGAGCTTTCTGCGGTGCCTCAGCCCCCGAACGGAGGGGATATGAAATTACCTGTCCTGCTGTTGGCAGCTTCGATGGCGCTTGCATGGTCATCGACGGTCAAGGCTGCTGGTTGCCAGTACGACATGCAATGCAAAGGGGAACGGATTTGCCAGCAGGGGCAATGCGTTTCGCCTGATGGGGATGAGCAGGCGGACTCGCCCGCGCCCAAGCCTGCGCAAGCCACCAGGGCATCGCCTGCTGCCACGCCCGCTGCTGCGCCTGCGGCTGTTGCCCCGGCAGCGGCAGCAACAGCCACCGCAGCAGTACCGCCTCCACCACCACCGCCAGCACCTCGAGGTTGCTGCACGGTAGCGGGCAAACTGAGGCTGAGCCCTGCCATGGCCAGCGACACGTCGCTGGTAATTGGCGATGCTTGCCAGGGGATGACGAATTCCGGCAAGCCCGTCCCGGGGACGCTCTGCTACTAGCTGGCCTTACGGCGGTCGTCGCCGCACATGCGCCCATCGCCATGCGGATGGGCGTGGATGGGTCGGTTTGCCTGTCGCAGTCAGGAAGTCACCGGCCCTGCCCCCATTCCAGGCTTACGCACGCGGAACCATGCCGCATACAGTGCCGGCAGGAACAGCAGCGTCAGCACGGTGGCGATGATCAGCCCGCCCATAATGGCCACGGCCATCGGGCCCCAGAACAGCGAGCGTGACAGCGGAATCATGGCCAGCACCGCCGCCGCTGCGGTCAGGATGATCGGGCGGCAGCGGCGCACCGCTGCCTCGACGATGGCATTCCACGCCGGCACGCCGGCCTTGATGTCCTGTTCGATCTGGTCCACCAGGATCACCGAGTTACGGATGATCATGCCGAGCAGCGCCGTGATGCCAAGCTGCGCGACGAAGCCCATCGGCGCGCGCAGCAACAGCAGCGTGGCGGCCGCGCCAATCAGGCCCAGCGGCCCGGTCAAGAACACCATCAGCGCGCGCGAGAAGCTGTGCAGCTGGAGCATGAGCAGCGTGAAGATCAGGAAGATGCACAGCGGCAACTGCGCTGCGATAGACGCCCCCGCCTTGCCGCTTTCTTCCTCTGCCCCTGCCACGGTAATGCGATAGCCCGGCGGCAATTGCTGGCGCAGCCTGTTAAGCAGCGGGTCGATCTGCGCGGTGACGGTCGGCCCCTGGATGCCATCCACCACATCAGCCTGTACGGTCACGCCGAAGTCGCGGTTCTCGCGCCAGATCACGCCCGGCTCGGAGCGCAGCGACAGCCGCGCCACCTGCGTCAGGGGCACCACGCGGCCAGTGTTGTTGGGCACCTGGATATTGCCCAGATCCGACATGGTGTCGCGTTCGTTGCGCGGCGTGCGCATCATGATGTCGATCAGCTTGTCGCCATCGCGGTATTGGCCCACGGGAATGCCGGTCAGCACGGTCTGCGTGACACGCGCGATGGAACTTGTGGTGACGCCGAGCGCGCGCGCCTTGTCCTGGTCGATCTCCAGGCGCAGCACCTTGACGCTCTCGTTCCAGTTGTCGTTGACGCCAACCGTGTTCGGATTTGCGCGCATCAGGCCCTTGACCTGATCCGCGAGCTGGCGCACGCCAGCAGCATCTGGGCCGATCACGCGGAACTGTACGGGATAGGCCACGGGAGGCCCGTTGGGCAACAACTTGACGCGCCCGCGCAACTGCGGGAACTGCGTATTGAGCACCGCGATCACGCGCTGGCGCAATGCATCGCGCGCCTCGGTGCTGACCGGTAGCACGATCACCTGCGCCACGTTGCTCTGCGGAAAGATCTGGTCCAGCGGCAGGTAGAAGCGTGGCGCGCCGGTGCCGACGAACGTGGTCAGGCTCTGCACGTCGCGATCCTGCCGCATGGCGGCCTCGAAGCGCCTGGCTTCGCCCTCCATCTGCGCAAAGCTGGTGCCTTCCGGCATCCACAACTCGACCATCAGTTCGGGCCGGCTCGAGTCCGGGAAGAACTGCTTCTCGACGAACTTGAACGCATAGATGCCCAGTGCAAACGTCACCAATGTGATGACGATAACCGTCTTGCGCCAGGTCACGCACCAGTCGACCAGACGTCGGAAGCTGGCATAGAACGGCGTAACGAACACCTCATGGTGCTCGCCGCCCCCCGCGCGCGATTTCAGCAGCAGGTAGCCCAGGTATGGCGTGAAGTAGACCGCAGCCAACCACGACAGCACCAGCGCCAGCGCGGTCACGGCGAAGATGGCGAAGGTGTACTCGCCGACCGTGGATTTCGCGAGGCCCACCGGCAGGAAGCCCGCGGCCGTGATCAGCGTGCCGGTCAGCATCGGCATGGCCGTGGAGGTATACGCGTAGGTGGCGGCCTCCATCTTCGAAAGCCCCTCCTCCAGCTTGCGCACCATCATCTCCACGGCAATGATGGCGTCGTCGACGAGCAGCCCCAGCGCCACGATCAGCGCGCCGAGCGATATCTTGTGCAGGCCGATGCCGAAGATGTTCATGAACAGGAACGTCACCGCGAGCACCAGCGGAATCGTCAGCGCCACCACGAGTCCCGGGCGCACATCGAGGCGCAGCGGCCGCGTGTGCAGGCCCAGCGAGACGAAGCTGACGCCCAACACGATCACCACGGCTTCGATCAGCACATGCACGAATTCGCCGACCGAGCGCTTGACCGCTTGCGGTTGGTCCTGCACCTGCTCCAGCTCGATGCCGACCGGCAACTGCCTGCGCAGGCGGTCGAATGCGCCCCGCAGGTTCTTGCCGAGCTCGATGATGTCACCGCCCTTGGCCATCGAAATGCCGAGCCCGACCACGTTCTTGCCGTTGTACCGCATGGTGCTCTGCGGCGGATCGACGTAGCCGCGATACACGTGCGCAATGTCGCCCAGACGGATATTCGCAATGCCGTTTGGACCGCGCAGCACCAGGTTCTCAAGGTCTGAAACGCTGGCGAATTGCCCCGTCACACGCACTTGCAGGTTATCGGTCGGCGTGACCAGCACGCCGCTGCCATTCAGGTTGTTCTGCTGCGTGATCTGGTCGGCAATGGCGTTGATGTCGAGCCCTAGCTGCGCGAAGCGCGTCTGGTTGAACTCGATGTAGATCTTCTCGTCCTGCAGGCCCAGCAGCGACACCTTGGCCACGGCCGGCACACGCAGCAGTTCCTGGCGTACCAGGTCGGCATACTCGCGCAGTTCCTTGTAGTTGAAGCCGTCGGCCGACAGCGCATAGATGGTGCCGTACACGTCGCCGAACTCGTCATTGAAGTACGGGCCGCGCACACCGGCCGGCAGCGTCTGCGCGATATCGCCGATCTTCTTGCGCACCGTGTACCAGATCTGCGCAGTGTCCTTCGCCGGCGACGTGTCCTTGAGCTGGAAGATGACCGTGGTTTCGCCCGGCTTGGAAAAGCTGCGGATCTTGTCGGCATACGGCACTTCCTGCAATTGCCGCTCGATCTTGTCCGTCACCTGTACCGCGATCTGCTCGGCGGTGGCGCCGGGCCAGAACGCCTGCACCACCATCACGCGGAAAGTAAACGGCGGGTCCTCGTCCTGCCCGAGCCGGAAGAACGCCATCAGGCCCGCCAGCAGCAACACCACCAGCAGGTAGCGCGTCAGCGGCTGGTGCTCCAGCGCCCAGCGCGACAGGTTGAAACGAGAATGATCCATGCCTCGCCCTCAGCCCTGCTGCGGGACGGAGGCGGCCGTCGGCGCCGGGGATGGGGCGGACGGCGCCGATGCCGGCACGACCGCTTGCATCGGCCTGACCCTCTGCCCCGGCTTGAGCAGATGCACGCCGGCCGTGACAATGGTCTGGCCGGGCGCCAGGCCCTGGCGTATTTCGATCTCGTTGCCGACCGGATCACCCAGCGTCACCTGGACCGGCTTCACCGTGCCGGCCGCCGCGTCATAGACCCAGACCTGGTTGCGGCCCTGCTCCTGCAGCAGCGCGGTCAGCGGCACGCGTACCGCCGGCACGGCGCCCGTGCGCACGAAGGTCACGACGGCAGTCATGCCGAGCTTGATATCTGCCGGCGGATTCGGCACCGACACACGTGTGGCATAGGTACGCGTCACGGGATCGGCTGCGGCGGCAATCTCGCGTACGCGCGCGGGCAACGCGCGGCCCGGATCTGCCCAGGTGCGCACCGTCACATCGGTAATACCGCGCAACTGGTCGACCTGGTCTTCGGGCAGCCCGATGGCGACTTCCTTCTCCGCCGACTGCGCCACGCGTATCACCGCCTGCCCGGGGGTAACGACTTGTCCGACCTCCGCATCCACCGCCGTGACCACGCCATCGGCATCAGCCAGCAACACGGCATAGGCAGTCTGGTTGGCCTGGCTGCGCAGGCCTGCCTCGGCCTGCTTGAGGCGCGATGCGGCGGCATCGAACGTGGCCTGCCGCCGATGCTGCTCGGCAGCGCTGATGAAGCCCTTCGCGAACAGGTCGTTGTAGCGCTTGAGATCGGAGGCCGCCAGATCGCGGTCCGTGCGTGCCGCATCGAACTGGGCGCGCGAGCTCGCCTCGGCCAGCGACAGGTCAGTCGGATCGAGGCGCGCCAGCGGCTGGCCCTTGCGTACGACCGCACCCACGTCAACCAGGCGCGCTGCAATCTTGCCGCCCACACGGAAGCCCAGCCGCGACTCCACGCGTGGCCGCACGTCGCCAGAAAACTCGAACGTCGTCTTGCCAGTGTGCTGGCTCAGCTGCAGCAAGCGGACGGGCCGCACTTCAGGCGCGGGCTCACTAGTCTTGCTACACCCCGCCAGCGCCACGACCGCTGCCGCGAGCACGGCGGCGCCAACACGGACAAGCCGCCGACGCGACAGGGAATCGGAGGATATCTCGGGACGAACGGCCGCAACTTCCGGCACTTGGCAATGCACTGGCATGGATAAGCAGCGAATCGAACAACGTGGGAAAGCTGATGCGGCCCGTTCAGAGGCTTACTACGCACAATCAGAACAGCATTCGTGCGCACCGGAATTAATAACTGGCCGGTCAGCAATATAGCGACGCCCTTCAGGTGCGTCAAACGGCGGGTAACGAAACTGCCAGAATGAAGACCGAAGCTTCCTTCTAGACCGCGGAACGGCACGAAATGGCGGCCGGCGCTGTCTGGGTGTGAGCTCAAGCAGCACCGGAAACTGCTATGGCTCAATGCTACAATCCCGCCGCCGCCAGGCTCTGACGCCGCCCGCACCCACCCTACCTCACCAGACCGAGACCGGCGTGACGCCCGATCAGTATTGCCAAGAGAAAGTCGCCCAGAGCGGCTCCAGTTTCTACTACAGCTTCCTGTTCCTGCCCGCCGAACGCCGCCGCGCGATCACGGCGCTTTATGCCTGGTGCCGCGAAGTCGACGATGTGGTCGACGACGCCCACGACCCCGCCCTGGCCCACCAGCAACTGGACTGGTGGCGCGGTGAGCTGCGTCACCTGTTTGAAGGTGAGCCGACCCACCCCGTCACGCAGGCGCTGCGCCCGCACGTGAAGGCCGCCGGACTGCCGCATGCCGAAATGTCGGAAGTACTCGACGGCATGGAGATGGACCTGACCCAGAGCCGGTATCTCGACGAGATCGGCCTGAACCGCTATTGCCACTGCGTGGCCGGCGTGGTCGGCACACTGAGCGCGCGGCTGTTCGGCTATTCGGATCCCCACACGCTGGTATTCGCCGAGAAGCTCGGGCTGTCGCTGCAACTCGTCAATATCCTGCGCGATGTCGGCGAGGACGCGCGCCGCGGCCGTATATATCTGCCTGTCGACACATTGCAGCGCTTCCAGATGCCCGCGTCGGAAATCCTCCAGGGCAAGCATTCCGAGCGCTTTGTCGCGCTGATGCAGTACCACGCTGGGCGCGCCCGCGCGCTGTACCGCGAGGCGCTGGACCTGCTGCCGCGCCAAGATCGCCGCGCCCAGCGCGCAGGCCTGCTGATGGGCGCCATCTACCACGCGCTGCTCGACGAGATCGAGCGCAGCGACTTCCAGGTGCTGAACCAGCGCATTGCGCTCACGCCGCTGCGCAAGCTCTGGATCGCCTGGAAGACCTGGGTGCGCAACAGCTAGCCCCCAAAGTCATTCCCGCCCTGCACCACGCCGTTCGCCAAGCCATGACCCAGAATCCCCATCCGCTCGGACAGAGCATCATTGACCGCGCCGAAGCGCTTGCCCGGTTCTCCGACATGGAAGGCGGCCTGACCTGTGCGTTCCTCACGCCCGCGCACCGCTCCGCGCAAGCCCTGCTGGCGCAATGGATGGAGCAAGCGGGCATGCAGGTGCGCATCGACGCCATCGGCAACGTGATCGGAAGGTATGAGGCGGATGCCGCCGCCGGCCCCGATGCGCGAGTGCTGATGACCGGTTCCCACTTCGACACCGTGCGCAATGGCGGGCGTTATGACGGCCGTCTCGGCATCCTGCTCCCGATCGCCGTGGTCGGCGCGCTCCATACCGCAGGCATCCGCCTGCCCTATCACCTCGATATCGTCGGCTTCGCCGAAGAGGAAGGCCTGCGCTTCAAGACCAGCTTCCTGGCCAGCAGCGTGCTCGCGGGCCGTTTCGACGCGGCTTTGCTGACGCGCACCGATGCCGATGGCGTGACGCTGGCCGAAGCGCTCGCGGCGTCCAGCCTGCCGGGCAATGGCGAGCTTGCGGCACTGCAGGCCGCCGCTGTGGATCCCGCCACGCTGCTTGGCTTCGTCGAAGTCCATATCGAGCAGGGACCAGTGCTGCTGAACAAGGATCTGCCGCTCGGCGTGGTCACGCAGATCGCCGGCAGTAGCCGCTTCCAGGTGCGTATCGAGGGACAGGCCAGCCATGCCGGCACTACGCCAATGGGCATGCGCCGGGATGCCGCCGCCGGCGCCGCGGAGATGATCCTGCTGGTGGAATCGCGATGCAGCGCGGTGCCAGCCCTCGTGGGTACCGCGGGCCAGCTGCAGGTACCCGACGGGTCGAGCAACGTCATTCCCGCCGCGTGCACCTTTTCGATGGACATCCGCGCCGGCGAGGACGATATCCGCGAAGCCGCGATCGCCGACATCGTTGCCGGCATCCAGCAGATCGCGGCGCGCCGCGGCTTGTCGGCCCAGGTCGACCGGGTCAAGCCGGTCTTCAACGCGCCTTGCGCGCGCTGGCTGATGGACCAGTTCAGTGCCGTTCTGCGCAAGCGCGGCCTGGCCGCATTCGAACTGCCGTCGGGCGCGGGGCACGACGCGATGATGATGCAGCGCATCACCGACGTGGCCATGCTGTTCGTACGTTGTGGAAATGGCGGTATCAGCCACAACCCGTTGGAAAGCATTACCGCAGAAGACGCGCAGCTGGCGGCCGAAGTGTTCGTGGATTTCCTGCGGCACTTCCAGGCGCAAGGCTGATGGCAGGCAGCCGGCAGCCTCAGCCGCCCCGGTACATCTCGCGTCCGAGGTCGTAAAGGTTCTGCCGCAGCTTGCGGCGCTCGTCGGGCGACAAGCTGGAGCCTGATCGCCCCTGATGGCCGGCGCGCTCGGCCTCGCGCTGTTCGGCGCGGTGCCGTTCGGCCCGAGCGCGTGCCTCCCGCTGGCTGGAGGCAGCTTCGCTGGCGTGGGTGGAGGGACGCTCGTGCCCGTGCAGCAGGTTGGCCATGCCGGCCGACTGGGCCACGGCCGGCCGTGGCGCCGCGCACAGCCACAGCGCCGCACCGGCGAGCGCCACACAGACGCCAAAGGCGCCGTGCAAGGTCTGCCCATGCCGGTTACGGTTCACTTTCATTGATAATGGCGTTGTTGGCCTCGAACTTGCAGCCGCCTGGACTGCATGAAGCCGGAAAATCGGTACCCGTCCGCGCGATCGCCGCAATGCAATATGCGGCGGACCGCAGATAATCCGGTGGCAATATCCAGGCCAACCGGATAATGGAGTAGTGCGACATAGTGCGCGAAAGACGGTATGCGGCAGTGTAATGGCAGGGTTCGTGCATGCCGCAATGCCACAGGGTAAAGTATGTAACGTTTTGTTAAGCCATTTTGAGCGAAAGCGATAGTCGCTAAGATACCGCCATGGAAAATACCAGCCACAAGATTCTCGTCGTGGACGACGACCCGCGCCTGCGCGATCTGCTGCGCCGCTATCTGGGCGAACAGGGTTTTACGGTACTGGTGGCCGAAAATGCCACTGCCATGAACAAGCTCTGGCTGCGCGAGCGCTTCGACCTGCTCGTGCTTGACCTGATGATGCCCGGCGAGGATGGCCTGTCCATCTGCCGGCGCCTGCGCGGCGCCAACGACCAGACACCCATCATCATGCTGACCGCCAAGGGCGAGGACGTCGACCGTATCGTAGGCCTCGAAATGGGTGCCGATGACTACCTGCCCAAGCCGTTCAACCCGCGTGAGCTGATTGCCCGCATCCACGCCGTGCTGCGCCGCAAGGGGCCGGCCGAGGTGCCCGGCGCACCGTCGGAAACGCCGGAAACGTTCGCATTTGGCGATTTCGTGCTCAACCTGGCCACGCGTACACTGACCAAGAACGACGAGGAAATCACCCTGACCACGGGCGAATTCTCCGTACTCAAGGTTTTTGCCCGCCACCCGCGCCAGCCGCTGTCGCGCGAAAAGCTCATGGAGATGGCGCGCGGCCGCGAATACGAAGTATTCGACCGCAGCCTGGACGTGCAGATTTCCCGCCTGCGCAAGCTGATCGAGCCCGATCCGAGCAACCCGCGCTTTATCCAGACAGTCTGGGGTCTGGGCTACGTGTTCATTCCCGATGGCGTGAAGTAACCCGGTCGGCCGCTCAACATCGTGGCGACCGCCCTCGGCCGTACGGCCACGCGTTTCTTTGGTTCGCTGTTCTGGCGAACCTTCATGCTGATCGCGCTTCTGCTGGCTATTTCTCTGGGCATCTGGTTTCAGAGCTACCGGCTGTTCGAACGCGCCCCGCGGGCGCAGCAGATCGCCATGCAGGTGGTCAGCGTGGTCAAGCTGACGCGCGCGGCCCTGCTCTATTCGGACCCGGCACGGCGCCGGTTCCTGCTGCTCGACCTGGTCCAGAACGAAGGCATCAAGGTTTATCCGCGCGAGAAGGACGACGATTTTGCCGCGCCGACCGCCAACCCGTTCCTGACCCAGCTTGTGCA
This sequence comes from Cupriavidus pinatubonensis, assembly GCF_019602855.1. Taxonomy (GTDB): domain Bacteria; phylum Pseudomonadota; class Gammaproteobacteria; order Burkholderiales; family Burkholderiaceae; genus Cupriavidus; species Cupriavidus pinatubonensis. The sequence continues at coordinate 1,508,147 of NZ_CP080767.1, read as the reverse complement.
GCAGGAAATCCGCAGCCGGCTTGGCGAGGACACGGTGCTGGCCACCACCGTCAACGATATTCCCGGCGTATGGGTCAGCTTCGAGATCGAGGGTGACGATTACTGGGTCGCGATCAGCCCGGAGCGTTTCGAGCGCGTGTCAGGCATCCAGTGGCTGTGGTGGAGTATCGCGGCGTTGCTGCTGTCAATCATCGGCGCCGCGTTCATTACCGCACGCGTCAACTACCCGCTCAAGCGGCTGGCCACTGCGGCGCGCGAGATTGGCGCGGGCGGCGATCCGCCGCCACTGCCCGAGCATGGCGCCAGCGAAGTCGCGCTGGCCAACCACAGCTTCAACCAGATGGTGCGTGACCTGCGCCAGCTCGATGACGACCGGGCGGTGATGCTGGCCGGCATCTCGCATGACCTGCGCACGCCGCTTACGCGCCTGCGGCTGGAAACCGAGATGTCGCCGGCCGACAATGCCACGCGTGAAGCGATGATCACCGACATCGAGCAGATGGATGCCATCATCGGCCAGTTCCTGAACTACGCGCGGCCGCCGCTCGAAATGGTCGAGCCGGTGGACCTGTCGGCGCTCGTCCAGGATGCCGTGGGAGTCTATGCCGCACATGACGACGTGCGCGTGCAGGTCCGCGCCAACGAGCCGGTCATGGCCGTGGCCAACCGCATGGAAGTCCAACGCATTCTCGACAACCTGGTCGAAAACGCGCGCCGCTATGCCAAGAACGACGACACCGGCATTGCCGAGGTCGAGATCACCACGAAGCTCGACGACAAGGACGCCGTGCTCACCGTGGCCGACAACGGCAAGGGCGTGCCGGACGCCCAGCTTTCGTTGCTGACCCGGCCGTTCTATCGGCTCGACAGCGCGCGCAGCGAAGCCAAGGGCGCGGGGCTGGGCATGTCGATCGTCAACCGCATCCTGCAGCGCAACGGCGGCCGGCTGGTGCTGTCGAACCGCTCGGCGCCCCACTCCGGCCTTGTCGTCAGCGCCTGTTTCCGCCGCGCCTGACGAAAACGGCGCCCGCCGCACATTGCCGGCGCACATCCCGGCGACTGACAGGTTTTCGACAGCTACTGATAGGGATCTGTAAGGTCTTTGACAGGGCAATGACAGCGTCGCGGCGCACACTGGCGCCGGTCAGCAGGGCCGATGCATATGCATCCTCCCAGCCACGGCGACGCCTGCTGTCTCCTCCCCAACGCCTGGCTGGCTCACCGAACAATCATTCGCCGGGACCCACCGGCGACGTCCGAGAGAGACAGCCATGTCAGACACCTCCCAAACCGCCGGCCAACCGCAAGCGCAGCACGGATTCAAGACCGTCTTCCGCGTCGTCAGTGGCAATTTCCTGGAAATGTACGACTTCATGGTGTACGGCTTCTACGCCGCCGCCATTGCCAGGACTTTCTTCCCGAGCGGCGACGAATTTGCGTCGCTGATGCTGTCGCTGGCGACGTTTGGCGCCGGCTTCCTGATGCGTCCGCTGGGCGCCATCGTGCTGGGCGCGTACATCGACCATCACGGCCGTCGCAAGGGGCTGATCGTCACGCTCGCGCTGATGGCCGCCGGCACGCTGCTGATCGCATGCGTGCCCGGCTATGCCTCGATCGGCGTGGCGGCACCGCTGCTCGTGCTGGCCGGCCGCCTGTTGCAGGGCTTCTCTGCGGGCGTGGAACTGGGCGGCGTCTCGGTCTACCTGTCGGAGATCGCCAAACCTGGCAAGAAAGGCTTTTACGTAGCCTGGCAGTCTGCCAGCCAGCAAGTCGCGGTGATCTTCGCCGGCCTGCTTGGCGTGATCCTGCATGCGACGCTTGCACCGCAGCAAATGGATGACTGGGGCTGGCGCGTGCCGTTCCTGATCGGGTGCCTGATCGTGCCGTTCCTGTTCCTGATCCGCCGCTCGCTCGAAGAAACCGAGGAATTCAAGACCCGCAAGCATCGCCCGACCATGCGCGAGATCTACCGCTCGATGGCCGAGAACTGGCGCATCATCATTGCGGGCTGCATGATGGTCGTGATGACAACGGTATCGTTCTACATGATCACCGCATACACCCCGACCTTCGGCAAAACGGTGCTCAAGCTCGATGACGTGGACAACCTGATCGTCACCATGTGTGTGGGCCTGTCGAACTTCATCTGGCTGCCGCTGATGGGCGCGGTGTCCGACCGCATCGGTCGCAAGCCGCTGCTGGTGTTCTTCACGCTGGCCACGCTGCTGACCGCCTATCCCGCCGTCTCGTGGCTGGTGGCCGAGCCGTCGTTCTCGCGCCTGCTGATGGTCGAACTCTGGCTGTCGTTCCTGTACGGCAGCTATAACGGCGCGATGGTAGTCACGCTAACCGAAGTCATGCCGCCGGCGGTGCGTACCGCGGGTTTCTCGCTGGCCTATAGCCTGGCTACGGCGCTGTTCGGCGGATTCACGCCGGCAATCGCGACCTACCTGATCCACACCACCGGTAACAAGGCGGCCCCTGGCCTGTGGCTGATGTTCGCCGCCGCCTGCGGCCTGATCGCCACCCTGATCATTTTCCGCGCACGTCGCGGCCAGCCCGCGCTGCGTCCTGCCTGAGCGGCCACCTGCCGTCCCTGCCACACCGGCCTTGTGCGGCCGGTCGTGGCATACTTCCCGCTTGCGCAAACTCCCATGCGCGACGATCCAGAGCGCCATGCCGCGCCGCCTATCGGGCTGTTTGAGAATTTCAATTAGCCCTGCAGTGCGTCCTGACGCATAATCTCCCCTTGTCGCGGCGCACCAAAGCGCTGGCTCCAGTCAGTGCCGACATTGCCCGCATTTGCACAAACTCTCTCTTCAACCGTATCAGGAGAAGTCTATGAAGACCGTTGGTGACAAGCTCGAAGCCTTCCACGTCGTTGGTGTCAAGCCGGGTTTCAACAACCATGAGGAAAACGGCCAGTCGGCTTTCGAAGACATCACCGAAAAGTCGTTCGAAGGCAAGTGGAAGATCATCTACTTCTACCCGAAGGACTTCACGTTCGTATGCCCGACCGAAATCGTGGCATTCGCCAAGCTGAACGGCGATTTCGCTGACCGTGACGCCATCGTTCTGGGCGGCTCGACCGACAACGAATTCGTGAAGCTGGCATGGCGCCGCGAGCACAAGGATCTGAACAAGCTGAACCAGTGGCAATTTGCCGACGTGACCGGTTCGCTGATCGACCAGTTGGGCGTGCGTGACCAGGCCGCTGGCGTGGCTCTGCGCGCGACCTTCGTCGTCGACCCGCACAATGTGATCCAGCACGTTTCGGTGAACAACCTGAACGTCGGCCGCAACCCGGACGAAGTGCTGCGTATTCTGGACGGTCTGCAAACGGACGAACTGTGCCCGTGCAACCGTGCCGTTGGCGGCGCAACGCTGTAATTGCTGCAAGGTTGCCGGTAACTACGGCGACTCGCGGAGGGCCCTGCCCCTCCGCCCCAAACCCGCAGAAGCGGGTTTTTTGAGCCCTGATCGATAGGAGAATTAAATGGAATTCCTCAGCACGATTAAGAATCTCATCCCGGACTACGCCAAGGACATCCGCCTGAACGTAGACGGCACCATTGCGCGCTCCTCGCTGGAAGGCAATGACGCCGTCGGCGTGGCCCTGGCGGCCGCCTTCGCAGCGCAGTCCAAGGTGCTCGTGGATGCGATCCGCAACGCCAATGTGCTGTCGGCCGAGGAAGTCAATGGCGCGCTGACCGCCGCCGCGCTGATGGGCATGAACAATGTGTGGTATCCGTATATCGAGATGGCGGACGATCCGGACCTGGCCAACCAGCCAGCCGGCCTGCGCATGAACGCCTACGCCACCCATGGCGGCGTGGACAAGCGCCGCTTCGAAATGTACGCGCTGGCCGCTTCCATTGTCGGCAAGTGCCATTTCTGCGTGAAATCGCACTACCAGCTGCTCAAGAACGAGCAGGGCATGACGTCGCAGCAACTGCGTGACGTCGGCCGCATTGCCGCCGTCATCGCCGCGGCCGCCAACGTGATTGCCGCCCAGTAAAGCGCTCTTTCGGTGCCAGCGCGGCTCAACAACAGCCGGCAGCTTCCCAGCGGGAAGTGCCGGCTGTTTGCATGTGCGGCCCCGACAACGGCCGAAGGCACCACTCGTGCAGTGAACGGCCTACAATCCAGACAAGACACGCACTTCAGTTACCCGTCCCCTGCACCATGAGCATCCTGCCTTCGCCAACGTCGCCGCGCTTCCACTACCGCCTCGCCACTGTCCAGGATTGGGGCGACATCGCCGCTGTCACACAGCAGGCGTATTCGCAGTACGAACTGGAAATCATGGAGGATTGCCGGGCGTCCTTCCAGCGCGGCATGCAGGCGGTGCTGGCTACCAGCCATCCTGATATGGAATGGTGGGTGGCCGAGACCGAACATGGCATTGCCGGCGCCGTTCTGTTCTGCCACCCCGGCGCGACACTGCCGGCGCTGGATGGCAGCACGATTACGCTGACCCAGCCGGAAGCCCGGCTGCTTTCCGTCAGCCCGCAAGCACGCGGCCTGGGGCTTGGCCATACGCTGATGCAGATCTGCATCCAGCGTGCGCGCGATATCGGCTCGCCGACGCTGCTGGTGCGGACCATGCCTGAAATGGCGTCCGCCAATCGCCTGTGCCAGCAGATGGGCTTTGCCAAGCGCACGGAGGCTGGCGCCCGAACGGGCGCCATGGCAAGGCTGATCGACTACAGCTACGCCATCACGCCAGAGAGCGCGCCTGCACCGGCCAAGGCGTAAGCGCTTTCGCTTCCGCTTCGGCCAGGGATCCGGGCCGCGCTCAGTCCTGCGCGTCCGCGATTGCGCCGCGCCAGATCAGGACCGCGGCCTGCGCCACGATACCTTCCTGCCGTCCTTCGAAGCCAAGCTTTTCGTTGGTCTTGGCCTTGACGTTGCAACGCGTGGCGGGCAGGCCCAGGTCATCGGCAATATTCGCAACCATGCCCGGAATATGCGGTGCCAGCTTGGGCTGCTGCGCGATCACCGACGCATCGACATTGCCGATTTCGTAGCCGGCCTCGCGCACGCGGCGCGCGGCCTCACGCAGCAGCACGCGGCTGTCGGCACCGGCAAACTGTGCATCCGTGTCCGGGAAATGGCGCCCGATGTCGCCAAGCCCTGCCGCGCCGAACAGCGCGTCCGTAATGGCATGGAGCAGCGCATCGGCATCGGAATGCCCGAGCAGGCCGCGGTCGTGTGGAATATGCACGCCGCCGAGGATCAGCTTGCGGCCGGGCACAAGTGCGTGGACGTCATAGCCCTGCCCCACGCGGATATCAAAAGGCATCATTGATCAGGCTCCTGAATCGGCAGACCTGGCCGGCCCGGTGCCGAGCAGCACTTCGGCCAGCGCGAAGTCTTCCGGATATGTCACTTTGAAATTGCGCAGCGAACCGTTGACGAGCCGCGGATGCAGGCCCAGCCGTTCGATCGCGCTGGCTTCGTCGGTCACCACCGCGCCCGCGGCCAGGGCGTCCTGCAAGGCCTGGCGCAATACGCCGACGCGAAACATCTGCGGGGTCTGGGCCTGCCACAGTCCGTCGCGCGGCACTGTGGTGCCGATGCGCTCGCCGGCATCGGCACGCTTCAGCGTATCGGGGACGGGCACGGCCAGGATGCCGCCGATTGCCGCATCGGGATCATCGTCGTTATCGCTTTCGACGGCGCGCACCAGGTTATGGATCATCGCGGGCGTCAGGCCCGGTCGTGCCGCATCGTGCACCAGCACCCAGTCAGTGTCGATAGCGCCGAGCTGCGCCAGGTGATGTAGGCCGGCGAGCACCGACGCGTGGCGCGTGTCGCCGCCGACAAAAGCGGTATCGAAGCGCAAGCCGGCAAAGATATCGGCGCCGAAGCGCGACTCCAGCGGCATGTCGTCGGGCGCCAGCACCAGCGCGGTGGCACTGATCGCGTCACAGGCCGAAAATGCTGCCAGCGCGTACCAGATCATGGGCCGGCCCGCGACGGGCTGGTATTGCTTGGGCACGGAGCCACCCGCGCGGCTGCCGGTACCGGCACAGGGAATCAAGGCGAAGCGGCGGTCGGACACAGGGTCGGGATGAAATGGAAAATGCGTTGAAAACGTCACGGCGATGGCCTGCGCCGTGGCCGGAGCGCATTCTATAATACGGCCCTTGTTTGCCGCCATGCCGCCTTGCCAATCCGGCAAGCGGCGCACGCACCCCCGCCCGCGCTGCCGGCGGGGCGTTGTCGTTCGTTGTCGTTGATTCCGACCGCTGCCCGATGCCTGACGCCGCACCCGCCTTCCCGTTCGCCAACCTGCCCCTGGTCAAGCCCGGGCTGCGCCATAGCATGGCGGGCCTACCCGGCTCCGCCGACGCACTCGCCATTGCCGCCTACGCGCGCCAGCACAGGGAGCGCGTGCCGATGCTGGCCGTGGTCTGCGCCAACGCCGTCGACGCCCAGCGGCTCGCCGATGAAATCCCGTGGTTCGCGCCCGAAACGCGCGTGCGCCTGCTGCCGGACTGGGAAACGCTGCCCTACGATAGCTTTTCTCCCCACCAGGACCTGGTGTCGGAACGTCTCGCGACGCTGCACGACATCCAGACCGGCCAGTGCGACGTGATGCTCGTGCCGGCCTCTACAGCGCTCTACCGGCTAGCGCCGCCGTCATTCCTGGCCGCCTATACGTTCTTCTTCAAGCAGGGGGAACGGCTGGACGAAGCCGCGCTCAAGGCGCAGTTCACGCTGGCAGGCTACGAGCACGTCAGCGCCGTGATGCGTCCGGGCGAATACAGCGTGCGCGGCGGCCTGATCGACCTGTACCCAATGGGTTCGGCGCTGCCGTACCGCATCGATCTCTTCGGCGACGAGATCGAAACCATCCGCGCCTTTGATCCCGACACGCAACGCAGCCTGTACCCGGTCAAGGAAGTCCGGCTGCTGCCGGGCCGCGAGTTTCCGCTTGATGAAGCCGCCCGCACGGCATTCCGCGGCCGCTGGCGCGAAGTCTTCGAAGGCGACCCTAGCAAGTCGCCCATCTACAAGGACATCGGCAACGGTGTTCCTTCGGCCGGGATCGAGTACTACCTGCCGTTGTTCTTCGAGTCCAGCGCGACGCTGTTCGACTTTCTGCCGGCCGATACCCAGCTTGCCTTCGTCGGCAAGGTGGACGAAGCCATCCGCCGCTTCTGGACGGATACCACGCAGCGCTACGACTTCATGCGGCATGACCGCGAGCGCCCGCTGCTGCCGCCGCCGCAACTGTTCCTGTCCGAGGAGCAGTTCTTCATTGCGGCCAAGCCGCTCGCGCGGCTGGTACTGCAAAGCGAACCGGCGGCGGACGGCCAACCCGCGTTTGCGGCGAGCGTTCCCGATGTCTCGGTGAACCGTCGCGCCGAAGATCCGCTCGTGAACCTGGAATCCCTGCTGCTGGACAAGGCCACGCGCGTACTGATGTGCGCCGATACCGCCGGCCGCCGCGAGACCCTGCTGCAGCTGTTCGCCGAAAGCGGCCTGCGCCCGCAACCCGTGGACGACTTTGCCGCGTTCCTGGCTGGCGAGTCGCACTTCAGCATCGCCGTGGCGCCCCTGCACAGCGGCTTCATGCTGCCGTCCGCGAAATTCGCCTTCGTCACGGAAGCCGAACTCTACGCCGGCACCGCGCGCCGCGCGGGCCGCCGCAAACAGGAACAGGCCACCGCCGTCGATTCGATGGTGCGCGACCTGGCCGAGCTGAAGATCGGCGACCCGGTCGTGCACAGCGACCACGGCATTGGCCGCTACCACGGCCTGGTGTCGCTCGACATGGGCCAGGGGGACGAGGAATTCCTGCATCTCGAATACGACAAGGGCAGCAAGCTGTACGTGCCGGTGCATCAGCTCCACGTGATCTCGCGCTATTCGGGCGCTGATCCGGACACCGCACCGCTGCATCACCTCGGCTCGGGCCAGTGGGACAAAGCCAAGCGCAGGGCTGCGCAGCAGATCCGCGATACGGCGGCCGAACTGCTGAACCTGTACGCACGGCGCGCCGCGCGCGAAGGCTTTGCGTTCCCACTCTCCCCCAAGGACTACGAGACCTTCGCCGAAAGCTTCGGCTTCGAGGAAACGCCCGATCAGGCCGCGGCGATCGCTGCCGTCATCGCCGACATGACCTCGGGCAAGCCCATGGACCGGCTGGTGTGCGGCGACGTCGGCTTCGGCAAGACCGAAGTCGCCTTGCGCGCGGCGTTCGTCGCCGTGCTCGGCGGCAAGCAGGTTGCCATGCTGGCGCCGACCACGCTACTCGCCGAGCAGCATTTCCAGACGCTGTCGGACCGCTTCGCCGAATGGCCGGTGCGCATCGTCGAGCTGTCGCGCTTCAAGACGAAGAAGGAAATCGACGCGGCGGTGAAGCAGATCAACGAGGGCACGGTCGATATCGTGATCGGCACGCACAAGCTGCTCTCGGATGAAGTGAAGTTCCAGCGCCTCGGCCTCGTCATCATCGACGAGGAGCACCGCTTTGGCGTACGCCAGAAGGAAGCGCTGAAAACGCTGCGCGCCGAGGTCGACATGCTGACGCTCACGGCCACGCCGATTCCGCGAACACTTGGCATGGCGCTCGAAGGCCTGCGCGATTTTTCCGTGATTGCCACAGCGCCGCAAAAACGCCTGGCCATCAAGACCTTCGTGCGGCGCGAGGAAGACGGCGTGATCCGCGAAGCCATCCTGCGCGAGCTCAAGCGCGGCGGACAGGTGTATTTCCTGCACAACGAAGTCGAGACCATCGAGAACAAGCGCGCGAAGCTGGCCGAACTGGTGCCTGAAGCGCGCATTGCCGTGGCCCACGGCCAGATGCACGAACGCGAGCTGGAACGCGTGATGCGCGACTTCGTCTCGCGGCGCGACAACATCCTGCTGTGCACGACGATCATCGAGACCGGCATCGACGTGCCAACCGCCAACACCATCCTGATCCATCGCGCCGACAAATTCGGTCTCGCGCAGCTTCACCAGTTGCGTGGCCGCGTCGGCCGCTCGCACCATCAGGCCTATGCGTACTTGCTCGTGCATGATGTGGATGGCCTTACCAAGCAGGCGGGGCGCCGGCTCGAGGCCATCCAGCAGATGGAAGAACTGGGTTCGGGCTTCTACCTGGCGATGCACGACCTGGAAATCCGCGGCGCCGGCGAGGTGCTTGGCGACAAGCAGTCCGGCGAAATCCACGAGATCGGCTTCCAGCTCTACACCGACATGCTGAACGCAGCGGTCAAGGCGCTCAAGGCCGGCAAGGAGCCGGACCTGATGGCGCCGCTCGCGGCGACCACCGAGATCAATCTCGGCACGCCCGCGCTGCTGCCCAACGACTATTGCGCCGACGTGCACGAACGCCTGTCGCTGTACAAGCGGCTCGCGAACTGTGAAACCCCGGAGCGCGTCGACGACATCCAGGAAGAGCTGATCGACCGCTTCGGCCGCATGCCGGACCAGGCGCAGGCGCTGGTGGAAACCCATCGGCTGCGCATCGCCGCGGCACCGCTCGGCGTGCGCAAGATCGATGCGGGCGAGGCGTCGATCAGCGTGCAGTTCGTGCCGAATCCGCCGATCGATGCGCTGCGGATCATCGAGCTCGTGCAGAAGAACCGGCATATCAAGCTCGCGGGGCAGGACAAGCTGCGTATTGAAGCCAAGATGCCCGACGTGGCCGTGCGTGCGCAGACCATCAAGCAGACGCTGCGCCAGCTGGCATAGGGAATTTGCTGCAGGGCGTCTTACCCGAGGGGCCGGGACGGGTGTAGCATCAGCTACTTCACCCGTCGTTCAGAGCCCCCTGCCCCATGCAAGCCGATACTCAACGCCAGTCTTCAGCCACTGAAGCCAATGCGCCGCGCGGCAGCGCGATCGAATGGACGCAGCGCCTGGTGGCGTACGACACCACGAGCCGCCATTCCAACCTGGGGCTGATCGAGTCCGTACGCGACCACTTCCTCGCGAAGGGCTTGCGACCCCATCTGAGCTACAACCCCCAGCAAGACAAGGCCAACCTGTTCGTCACGGTGCCGGCCGCCAGCGGCGACACCAATGGCGGCATCGTGCTGTCGGGCCACACCGACGTGGTGCCCGTGGACGGCCAGAACTGGACCACGGACCCGTTCAAGCCGGTGGTGCGCGACGGCAAGCTCTATGGCCGCGGTACGTGTGACATGAAGGGCTTTATCGGCACCAGCCTGGCGCTGCTGCCGACGCTGCTCGACGCGAAGCTGCGCGAGCCCGTGCACTATGCGCTGTCGTTCGACGAGGAGATCGGCTGCATGGGCGCGCCCTACCTGCTTGCCGAACTCCGTGAGCGCGGCGTGCGCCCGGCCGGCTGCATCGTGGGCGAGCCCACCAGCATGCGCGTGATCGTCGCACACAAGGGCATCAACGCGTACCGGTGCTGCGTCAAGGGTCATGCCGCACATTCGTCGCTGACGCCCCGCGGTGTCAACGCGATCGAGTACGCGGCGCGGCTGATTTGCTTCATCCGCGACATTGCCGACGAGTTCAAGGCCAACGGCCCGTACGACAAGGCCTTCGACGTGCCTTACACCACCGCGCAGACCGGCACGATCCAGGGCGGCATCGCGCTGAATACCATTCCGGCGCTGTGCGAATTCGTATTCGAGTTCCGCAACCTGCCCGGCGTGGATCCCGAAGCGCTGTTCGCGCGGATCCAGTCGTATGCCAATGACGTACTGCTGCCGAAGATGCGCGCCGAACACGCCGATGCCGGCCTTGTGATCAGCAAAATCGCGGCGGCACCGTCGCTAGACGCTGCCGAGCAGGAAGCCATCACGCAACTGGTGCGGGCGCTGACGGGCGACCGCGAGACCAGCAAGGTTGCCTACGGCACCGAGGCCGGGCTGTTCCAGCGCGCGGGGATTCCCGCGGTGGTATGCGGCCCCGGCGATATCGAGCAGGCGCACAAGCCGGATGAGTTTGTCGCGCTCGATCAGCTTGCCGCTTGCGAGGCGTTCCTGCGCAAGGTCGTCGACAGCCTGCGCGTGGCCTGACCCACCCTTTTCGCCGTGCGCTGCTTCCCTCTCCAATTGCGAGAGGGAAGCAGCCACTCGGCTTTCCTGGCGCATTGCAGCGCCAAGACACCACCAGCCTCAAACCAACAACAACGAAGGAGATCCTGCATGGCTGTTCGTCGCACTGCATCCCGTTCCACCCAGAGCCTCGTGCTGGCAGGCCTGGCACTCGCCGCCGCCGTGCTTTGCAACGCCGCGAACGCACAGTCCGCGGCACCTGCTACCAGCGCCGACGACCTGCACGCGCAGATCGAAACGCGTGCGAAAGCGGTAGAAGCACAGCTGATCGCGTGGCGCCGCGACATCCACCAGCATCCCGAACTCGGCAACTACGAGACGCGCACCGCAAAGCTGGTCGCCGATCACCTTCGCAAGCTCGGCATGGATGTGAAGACGGGTGTGGCCAAGACCGGCGTAGTCGGCGTGCTCAAGGGCGGCAAGCCAGGCCCGGTGGTGGCGCTGCGCGCCGATATGGATGCGCTGCCGGTGAAGGAGCGCGTGGATGTGCCGTTTGCCTCCAAGGCCAAGGGCCAGTACCTCGGCAAGGAGGTCGACGTGATGCATGCGTGTGGCCACGACACGCACGTAGCCATTCTGATGGCCACGGCGGAAGTACTTGCCGGCATGAAGGACCAGCTTCCCGGCACGGTCAAGTTCATCTTCCAGCCGGCCGAGGAAAGCCCCGCGGACATCGAACCGAATGGCAAGAATATGTGGGGCGCCAAGCAGATGGTGGCCGAAGGCGTGCTCGACAACCCGAAGGTCGATGCGATCTTCGGCCTGCACGTGGCCGCGGGCATGGAATCGGGCAAGCTTGGCTGGCGCAGCGGCGCGTCCATGGCAGCCGCGGACCAGTTCTGGATCGACGTGAAGGGCCGCCAGACCCATGGCGCGCGCCCGTGGGCTGGGGTCGATCCGATCGTGGTCGCGTCGCAGATCGTCATGGGCCTGCAGACCATCCAGAGCCGCCAGGTCAATGCGATGTTGGAGCCGTCGGTCATCACGGTAGGCACCATCCACGGCGGCAACCGCATGAATATCGTGCCGGAGCAGGTCGAGATGATGGGTACGGTGCGCACCTATGACGAGGGCATGAAGAAGGACATTCACGCCCGCATGAAGCGCACGACCGAGACCATTGCCGCGAGCGCCGGCGCGGAGGCCACGTTCCGCGTGGTGGAGCTCTACAACGCCACCGTCAACCAGCCGGTGCTGACCGAAAAGATGGCGCCCACACTGCGGCGCGTGGCCGGCGAAGGCAACTGGCTGACCATGCCGAAGGCAACGGCGTCCGAAGACTTCTCGTTCTACCAGGAAAAGGTGCCGGGACTGTTCTTCAATCTGGGCGTCACACCCAAGGGTACGGACCTGGCCAAGGCGGCCTCGAACCACTCGCCGGAGTTCTATGTGGATGAGCCGGCGCTTGTCAACGGCGTGCGTGCGCTGTCGAACCTGACGGTGGACTACATGACCATGGCCCAGCGCTGACGTGCGTCACGCGCCGGGGGCACGCGGGCCGTGAGCGATTACAATGTCGCCTTTGCCGTCCCGCCCCTCGGCGCGCCGCCCGATCCGCCTGCTGCTGTCATGCCCCTGATCCTCCAGAGTACCCGCCCGCTCGCTTCCGACGACCTTTCCGCCATCCGCACGCTCGCCCGCACTTCCGAGCCGGAGCTGCGCAGCGAAACTGTCGCAGCCGCCGAAGACTGCGCCCCGCTTACGCCGGCGTTGCGCGACACGCTGGACGACTACTGCGGGCCGCGCGCGATCGACTGGGCCGTCGTGCCTGCCGGCCGGCGCCTGTCGGACTTCCGTCTGGTGGCCATGGACATGGATTCCACGCTGATCACGATCGAATGCATCGACGAGATCGCCGATTTCTGCGGGCTGAAGGCCGAGGTTTCCGCCATTACCGAAGCCGCCATGCGCGGCGAGATCACCGACTTCAACGAAAGCCTGCGCCGCCGCGTGGCCTTGCTGAAGGGCCTGGATGCCAGCGTGCTGGATCGCGTCTATGAAGAGCGCCTGCGTCTGTCGCCGGGTGCCGAGCGCATGCTGCAGACCGTGCAGGCGCTGGGCCTGCGCACGCTGCTGGTGTCGGGCGGCTTTGTGCATTTCACCGATAAGCTCAAGCCACGCCTGAAGCTGGATGTCACGCGCGCCAACACGCTGGAAATCGTCGACGGCAAGCTGACCGGCAACGTGGTCGGCGAAATCGTCAATGCCGATGTGAAGGCCCGTACCGTACAGGAAGTCTGCGCGCAGATCGGCGCAACGCCGGACCAGGCCATCGTGATGGGTGACGGCTCGAACGACCTCAAGATGATGGCAGTCTCCGGCCTTTCGGTGGCCTTCCGCGCCAAGCCTGTCGTGCGCGCACAGGCCAGCGTTGCCTTCAACCACGTCGGGCTGGACGGCCTGCTGGCGCTGTTCCCCCACTGATTTCCGCAAGACGGACGCTTGGGCGTCCGCTCTTTCTTGTGCGCCTCACGCGCTCCGGTGCCCTACACTAGCTGCAGTGACCACCCCAGAAGCGGAGCACCTCACCATGGAACAGGCCTTCCACCGCTTTTCCGAACTGTTTGCCCAATTGGGGCTGCCCAGCGATGAATCGGGCATCCGCCAGTTCATCGCGACGCACGCGCCGCTGCCTGGCGACATCGAACTCGCCGATGCGTCGTTCTGGACGCCTGCACAGGCAACCATGCTTCGAGACGAGATTGCAGACGACGCCGATTGGGCCGAGGTGGTCGATCAGCTCAACGTCGCATTGCGGGCCAGTTAGCGCGCTTCAGCCCTTCAGCACCTGCTCCATCGCCTGGCGCAGATCGGCGATAAGGTCGCGCGTGTCCTCCAGGCCAATGTAGAGGCGCACCAGTTCGCCAGCGTGCTGCCAGCCAGCAGGCGGCCAGCTGCCTGCCGGTCGCATCGTCGGCACGTGGTAGGGCACGGCAAGACTGTGCGCGCCTCCCCAGGACCAGCCGATCGCGAACAGGCGCAGCGCTTCGACGAACGCGTCCACCTGCTCCTGCGAATACCTTTCGTGCATGATGATCGCGAACAGGCCGCTTGCGCCGGTGAAGTCCCGGCGCCAGTTGGCGTGGCCCGGGCAGTCCGGCAACGCGGGATGCAGTACCCGCACGACTTCCGGGCGCTGGTGCAGCCACTCCGCGACCTCGCGCGCGGCGCGGTCGTGCGCGGCCAAACGCACCGGCAGGCTCGGCAACGACCGCAGCACGAGATGGCAGTCGTCGGCCGACACGCCCCACCCCATCAGCATGCGCGCGCGCTTCAGGCGAGCCTGCACGGCGTCATCGCGCGTCAGCACGGCGCCCATCAGGACATCGCTGCCGCCCGACTGGTACTTGGTCAGCGCTTGCACCGAGATATCGATGCCCATGTCGAACGGCCGGAAATAGAGACCGGCTGACCAGGTATTGTCGATGGCGGTCAGCACGCCGCGCGCCTTTGCCGCGGCGACGATCGCTTCGCTGTCCGGCACTTCCATCGTCACCGAGCCGGGCGATTCCATCCAGATCAGGCGGGTATTGGCGCGAATCATGCCGGCAATGCCGCCGCCGATCATCGGATCGTAATAGCGCACCGTCACCCCGAAATCGCGCGCGAGCCATTCGCCGTGGTCGCGGTTCGGGCCGTACACGTTGTCCGGCACCAGCACATCGTCGCCGCTTTTGAGCAGCGCGAAGTAGACCAGCGAGATCGCGGCCAGCCCGGATGGCAGCAGCAGCGTGTGCCGCGCGCCTTCGAGCAGCGCCAGGTGCTGGCACAGCGCTTCGCTGGTGGGCGTGGCATGCAGGCCATAGCGCCAGTATGTGGTGCCCCGATCCCCATAGGCGCGCAGTTCCGCCAGATTGCGGAAGACAACCGTGGAGCCGCGATGGGTGGCGGGCGAAAACGAGTCAAAGCCTGGCGCGATGTCCAACTCGGGCTGGACGGCAACCGTCTGGATGTAATGGCTGGCGGAGCCCGACGCGGGCTTGCCGGAAGTGGGATCGGACACGGCGGATTCCTTGATGGCTGGCATGCCCCGCCGCGTTGCGCGGCAGGCATAAAAGAGACGCGATATACGTCCGAGCTTACCAGCAAATGGCGGCCGCGCCACCGGCGGGCGTGCTTACCAGCCCTGGATCGATGCCCGCGGTGGTGCAGGCGCGTAAGTGGCGCCGCTGCCCGGTGCCGTGTCGAAGGGAGGAATGACCCGCACGCTGCCGAGCGGGCGGATAATGAATGGCAGCACGTTGGCCGGATTGAACGCATCGGTCCAGGTGCCGCGCACGGCGCCGCTGGCGTCGATGGTGCCTTCCCAGTTGCCGGAAACACGGGTGCCGTCGTCGGACTCTTCCATCAGGAAGCTGCCGTCCTCCCACTCACCCGCCAGCAGCCGCACGCCAGGCACGCCGTTGGCCGTGTACTCGCCGCGCAGGCTGTCGCGCTCATCGGGCTTCGGGCCAATACGCAGCCGCACCGGCTTGTCACCGACCTTGCCGACGTAAACGGGAAGCTTCGCGAATTCTGGCCGGGGCGACAGCGCCCCGGCAGTCGCGCCGGCGGACGGCGCCGCGTTGCGGCGCGCCTCGCCTTCGCGGATCGCCTCGTTCAGGCCGAGGCCGCCAGCAGTAGCAGCAGCCGGGCCGGTCGACAACACGTTGTCATCGGCGGCCCGCACCGGCATCGCCCCCGCAAGCGCCAGCGCGGCAGCCAGGCTGACGAGCGAACGGCGCTGCAACGGGGGGCGACGACACATCAACAAGACTCAGATGCGCTCGAAGATGGCGGCAATGCCCTGGCCGCCGCCGATGCACATCGTCACCAGCGCATAGCGGCCCTGCACGCGTTGCAGCTCATGCAACGCCTTGACCGTGATCAGCGCGCCGGTGGCGCCGATCGGGTGGCCAAGCGAAATGCCGGAACCGTTGGGATTGACCTTGGCCGGGTCCAGGCCCAGCGCCTTGGTCACCGCGCAAGCCTGCGCGGCAAACGCTTCGTTGGCTTCGATCACGTCCAGGTCGGACACCGACAGGCCAGCGCGCTCCAGCGCCTTCTTGGTAGCCGGCACCGGGCCGATACCCATGGTCTTCGGATCCACGCCAGCGTGGCCATACGACACCAGGCGAGCCAGCGGCTTCAGGCCACGGCGCTCGGCTTCGGCGCGCTCCATCAGCACGACAGCCGCAGCGGCGTCGTTCAGGCCGGAGGCATTGCCCGCCGTCACGGTGCCGTTTTCCTTGACGAAGACCGGCTTGAGCTTGGTCATGTCGTCGATCGTGGCGTCGTGACGCACGTGCTCGTCGGTGTCAAAGCTCACCTCGCCCTTGCGGGTCTTGAGCGTCACCGGAACGATCTGGTCCTTGAAGTAACCAGCCTTGATCGCGGCCGAAGCGCGACGGTGCGATTCCAGCGCGGCTTCGTCCTGCTGGCTGCGCGTGATGTCGTATTCCTTGGCCACGTTCTCGGCCGTGACACCCATGTGAATGCGGTGGAACGGGTCATGCAGCGCGCCCAGCATCATGTCGACCATGCTGGCATCGCCCATGCGCGCGCCCCAGCGAACTGCGGGCGCCAGGTACGGCGCGCGGCTCATGCTTTCCGCACCGCCGCCGATGGCCACGTCGGCGTCGCCGAGCAGAATGGTCTGCGCGGCGCTGACGATGGCTTGCAGGCCCGAGCCGCACAGGCGGTTCACGGTCAGCGCAGGCGCATTGATCGTCACACCGCCATCGACGGCCGCCACGCGGCCCAGATACATGTCGCGCGGCTCGGTCTGAATCACGTTACCGAACACCACGTGACCAACATCGTCGCCCGACACCTGAGCACGGGCCAGCGCCTCGCGCACCACGAGTGCACCCAGTTGGGTCGGTGCCATGTCCTTCAGGCTGCCGCCGAAAGTGCCGATTGCCGTACGTACGCCACTCACTACCACGACTTCACGCGTCATGTCTCTCTCCATGAGGTTATGTTGCGGTGCACAGTATAGCGGCATCGCGACGGAATCGAACGATCGTACTTTTACTTAAGGGCAGCAGAAGCCCGTTGCATCAAATCTCGCCCCACAAGTCGTGACCATCAGCGCCAGTGATCTTCACCTGAACGAAGTCCCCGGCGCGATAGCGCTGCGACGGCTTGGCCGGCGGCGCGATATAGACCAGGCCGTCGATTTCCGGCGCATCCGCCGAAGACCGGCCGATGCCGCCGTCCTGGTTCACCTCGTCGATCAGCACGCGCAGCGTCTGGCCAACCTTGCGCTGCAGGCGGCGTGCGGAGACTTCCTCGGCCACCTCCATGAAGCGCGCGCGGCGTTCCTCGCGGACTTCGTCGGGCAAGGCGCCCGGCAGGTCGTTGGCCGTCGCGCCTTCCACCGGGGAGTACGCAAAGCAGCCCACGCGGTCCAGCTCGGCTTCGGCGATGAAATCGAGCAGGGTCTCGAATTCCGCTTCAGTTTCGCCCGGGAAGCCGGCGATAAAAGTGCTGCGGATCGTCAGGTCCGGGCACACCTCGCGCCAGGCGCGGATGCGGTCCAGCGTCTTCTCGGCATTGGCCGGACGCTTCATGCGCTTGAGCACGTCGGGGTGCGCGTGTTGCAGCGGCACGTCCAGGTACGGCAGCACGTGACCGCCGTTCATCAACGGAATGATCTCGTCGACGTGCGGGTACGGGTACACGTAGTGCAGGCGCACCCACGCACCGTACTGGGCCGCCAGTTCACCCAGCGCCGCGACCAGTTCGGTCATGCGGGTCTTGAGCGGACGTCCGTTCCAGAAGCCGGTGCGGTACTTCACGTCCACGCCGTAAGCGCTGGTGTCCTGCGAGATCACCAGCAATTCCTTCACGCCGGCCTTGAACAGGTTCTCGGCTTCCAGCATGACTTCGGCGACGGGACGCGACACCAGGTCGCCGCGCATCGACGGGATGATGCAGAACGAGCAGCGATGGTTGCAGCCTTCGGAAATCTTCAGGTAGGCGTAGTGCTTGGGCGTCAGCTTGATGCCGGCCGCCGGCACCAGGTCGGTAAAGGGGTCATGCGGCTTGGGCAGGTGCGTGTGCACCGCCTGCATGACTTCGCCAAGGGCGTGCGGGCCGGTCACGGCCAGCACTTTCGGGTGCACCGACGACACGATGTCGTGCCCCGCCGCATCCTTCTTCGCCCCGAGACAGCCGGTCACGATGACCTTGCCATTCTCGGTCAGCGCCTCGCCGATCGCGTCGAGGCTCTCCTGCACGGCTTCGTCGATGAAGCCGCAGGTGTTGACCACAACCAGGTCGGCACCGTCATAGGTGCCGCTGATTGCGTAACCCTCGGCGCGCAGCTGGGTGATGATCTGTTCCGAGTCGACCAACGCCTTCGGGCAGCCAAGCGAAACGAAGCCGACGCGCGGGCTCTGGTCTTTCTGGGTCATTGATTCTGAAGGATTTTTCACGGGGAATGCGAATGTGGGGCAAGCGGGGCGGAGTATATCGGGTAATCCCGATGGATGTCGGGCAAGTCCGCCCGGCGCTGCAAGCAACCCGGATTTTAACCGTTTGCCGCAGTCAAACGGCGCCTGACGCGGCACACGGCAAGACAGGCGGCTCTGGCCCTATGCCGGGGCGATCCCCTGCGTGGCATCAGAGGCACTCTGCAGTACCTGCTCGATTTGGGCCGAATCGTGGATCCTGCGGATCGCATCGTGCAGCGCCGTGGCTTGCGGCCAGGTCCGCTTGAGATAGCTGAGCCACAACTTCACCCGTCCGTGCTCATGGCAGGATGAGATCCGGTCATGCAGCTTCCTCAGGTAAGCCGCAATCTGCTGCAGCACGAGCGGCCAATCAGCATCGGATGGCGTGCTGTCCATGAGGCCTCGGATACGCAGGGCCAGGAACGGATCCGATACCGCGCCGCGGCCGATCATCACATCGGCGCAGCCACTGACCGCGCGGCAACGCTCCCAGTCGGCAACCGACCAGACGTCACCGTTGGCAATGACGGGGATATCGACGGTGTCGGCGATGCGGGCGATCCATTCCCAGTGCGCCGGTGGCCGGTAGCCGTGGTCACGCGTGCGGGCGTGCACCACCAGCGACGCCGCCCCACCCTCCGCCAGCGCCGTGGCGCAATCGAGCGCCAGCGCGGTATCGGAAACGCCGAGCCGCATTTTGGCCGTGACCGCGATATGCGGCGGGACCGCTGCGCGTACCGCGGAAACGATGCTATGCAGTTGCTCGGGATGCGCCAGCAGCATCGCGCCGCCCCCGTGCCGGTTGACGACCTTGGCCGGGCAACCGAAGTTCAGGTCGATGCCGTGCGGCGACAAGGTCGCGGCATAAGTCGCATTGCGTGCCAGCCACTCGGGATCGCTGCCGAGCAGCTGGATCACCATCGGGGTGCCGCTCGGGGTATGGCCGCCCTGCAGGATCTCGGGAGTATCGCGCTCGTAGACGCGCGGAGGAAGCAGCGAGCCCGTCACCCGCACGAACTCGGACACGCAGCCGTCGTAGCCGCCGAGGCCTGTCAGCACGTCGCGCAGCACATAGTCAGCGAGCCCCTCCATCGGGGCGAGGAATAGCCGGCTCATGGTCAGGCTCGAGCCAGCGCGGTCACGCCGGAACCCGGGGCAGACAAAGTGGAACGGGGAAGGCTTGGAATCATCGGGATATCGCGCTGCAGGCGAGTCCGCAAGATGAGCCGCCAGTTCAGAAGGGGCGCATTTTACCTGCTTGGGCGCCGCCCCGCAGAGCACCGGAACCGAGCGACGATGGTCGGTGGCGGCGCGATGGCGGACCGGGCGGTCCGCCATCGGTATGACTTACTTCTTCTCGGGCTGGTTGAACGGGAACGTCCCGAACATATTCTTGGCCTGGTTCTGCATCTGCTCCTGCATCTGCACGAACAGGTTTTTGCTCTGTTCGATGTAGTTGCTCATCATCCCCTGCATCATCGGCCCCTGCATGTTCATGAACTGGGACCACATGTCGGGGCTGAAGGCTTCGCCGGAATACAGGCCCTTGGAATTTTCGGCCAGCTTGTTCTGGATGTCGATGAAGGCCTGGATGTTCTTTTCCAGGTAAGTGCCCATCATGCCCTGCATGGCATGGCCGTAGAAGCGGATGATCTGCGACAGCATTGCGCTCGAGAACATCGGCACGCCGCCAGTTTCTTCTTCCAGAATGATCTGCAGCAGGATGCTGCGCGTCAGTTCATCACCGGACTTGGCATCGACGACCTTGAAGTCCTCCGAATCCATGACCAGCTGCTTCACGTCGGCCAGCGTGATGTAGGTGCTGGTCTGGGTGTCGTAGAGCCTGCGATTGGGATATTTCTTGATCAGTCGCTCTGCGCCTTTTTTGCTCGTGGCCATCGGTGCTCTGTCCTCTTGTCGTCGCTGATGGGCGCTGCTGCACCGCATGCGGTGCAGTGCGCAAACCGGTAGTCCCGGGCCATCCTGAAAGGTCGTGAAAAGTTACTATGTGCGCACTCGCCGGCGATCTCGCCAAGTGCCTTGTAGCCCTCGCCCCCGCGAAGGCCCGCACGTTGCACGACAATAGTGCCGGCCGTGCCGCTGCCCTGATTCTATGCCCAACAAAGCACTAAGGAAAGACAGGCGGCTTAAGGAAAACCCGCACGCACAAATGGATTGCGGGCCCTGAAGAGCCCGCAAAGCGTCCGCGCAAACCGGTTGTGCACCGCGCTGGCTGCACCGCAAAAACGGCGCGCCCGCGCGGCACGCATTGTCGATCAGCCCATGTGCAGGCCGCCGTTCAGCGAGAAGTCCGCACCAGTGGAGAAGCCCGATTCATCGGACGACAGCCACGCGCAAATGGACGCGATTTCCGACGGCTCACCCAGGCGCTTGACCGGGATGGTGCCCACGATCTTGTCCAGCACGTCCTGACGGATAGCCTTGACCATGTCGGTGGCGATGTAGCCCGGCGAAACCGTGTTCACCGTCACACCCTTCGTCGCCACTTCCTGTGCCAGAGCCATGGTAAAGCCGTGCAGGCCGGCCTTGGCGGTGGAGTAGTTGGTCTGGCCGAACTGGCCCTTCTGCCCGTTCACCGACGAGATATTGACGATGCGACCCCAGCCACGATCGACCATGCCGTCGATGACCTGCTTGGTCACGTTGAACAGCGAGGTCAGGTTGGTGTCGATCACCGCGTCCCAGTCGGCGCGCGTCATCTTGCGGAACACCACGTCGCGCGTGATGCCTGCATTGTTGATCAGCACATCAACCTCGCCGACTTCGGCCTTGACCTTGTCGAACGCAGTCTTGGTCGAGTCCCAGTCGGCCACGTTGCCTTCGGAGGCAACGAAGTCGAAGCCGAGCGCCTTCTGCTGCTCGATCCACCGCTCGCGGCGCGGCGAGTTCGGGCCGCAGCCCGCTACCACGCGAAAGCCATCCTTGGCGAGACGTTGGCAGATCGCGGTTCCGATGCCGCCCATACCGCCGGTCACATATGCAATGCGCTGAGTCATGTCTGCTCCTTGATTGGCTCTTCGTTGTCTTCGCCCGGCCACGCGAACGGTCGCGCGGCAAGGCACATCCCTTTAATTGCGCTCGACCGCCAGCGCCACACCCATGCCGCCGCCGATGCACAGCGAGGCGAGCCCCTTCTTCGCATCGCGGCGCTTCATCTCATGCAGCAGCGTCACCAGGATACGGCAGCCCGACGCACCGATCGGGTGACCGATGGCAATGGCGCCGCCGTTCACGTTGACCTTGGAGGTGTCCCAGCCCATCTGCTGGTGCACGGCCAGCGCCTGCGCGGCGAAGGCCTCGTTGATTTCCATCAGGTCCAGGTCGCCCACGCCCCAGCCTGCACGCGACAGGCAGCGCTTGGATGCCGGCACCGGGCCCATGCCCATGACCTTCGGGTCCACGCCGGCATTGGCGTAGGCCTTGATCGTGGCCAGCGGGGTCAGGCCCAGTTCCTTGGCCTTGGCGGCCGACATCACCACCACGGCGGCAGCGCCGTCGTTGATGCCCGAGGCATTGGCGGCGGTCACCGTGCCGGCCTTGTCAAAGGCGGGCTTCAGGCCTGACATGTTGTCCAGCGTGGCACCCTGGCGGACGAACTCGTCCGTCTTGAATGCCACCGGGTCGCCTTTGCGCTGCGGAATCATCACCGGGACGATTTCATCATCGAACTTGCCGGCCTTCTGCGCAGCCTCGGCCTTGTTTTGCGAGGCCACGGCGAACTCGTCCTGCGCTTCGCGGGTAATGCCGTATTCCTTGGCGACGTTCTCCGCCGTAATGCCCATGTGGTACTGGTTGTACACGTCCCACAGGCCATCGACGATCATCGTGTCGACCAGCTTGGCGTCGCCCATGCGGAAGCCATCGCGCGAGCCCGGCAGCACGTGCGGTGCTGCGCTCATGTTCTCCTGGCCGCCGGCCACGACGATCTCGGCTTCACCGGCGAGGATAGCGTTGGCGGCCAGCATCACGGCCTTCAGGCCCGAGCCGCACACCTTGTTGATGGTCATGGCCGGCACCGACGAGGGCAGGCCCGCCTTGATGGATGCCTGGCGCGCCGGGTTCTGGCCCGAACCGGCCGTGAGTACCTGGCCCATGATCACTTCGCTGACCTGTTCCGGCTTCACGCCTGCACGTTCCAGGGCAGCCTTGATGGCGATCGCGCCCAGTTCCTGGGCGGGAATCTTCGCGAGCGAACCGCCAAACTTGCCAACGGCGGTACGGGCGGCGGAAACGATGACGATATCGGTCATTTGGAGTCCTCTCAATGAATAGCTTAGGGGTCAGCGCGCAGGTCCCGGAATAGCGGGACCGCTCGCAAGAGTCATGCCTTGGCCTTGACGTAACGGCCCGGCGCGGGTTCGATGGCAGCGTAACGCTTGCTGCCGTATTCGGTCGGTGCGGCGCGCTTGGCGCCGGCCTGCTTGCCCAGCCACGTCATCCAGTCCGGCCACCAGCTGCCATGGTGCTCCTCGGCACCGGCCAGCCAGTCTTGCGCCGATTCCGGCAACGCATCGTTGGTCCAGTGGCTGCGCTTTTTCTTGGCGGGCGGGTTGATGACGCCGGCAATGTGCCCCGACGCCCCGAGCACGAAGCGCAGGTCATTCTTGAGCAATGCGGTCGACGCATACGCCGCCGTCCACGGCACGATGTGGTCCTCGCGCGAGCCGTAGATATAGGTCGGCACGTTGATGGCGCCGAGGTCCACCGGCTCGTTGCACACGGTCAGCTTGCCCGGCTCCTTCAGTTCGTTCTGCAGATAGGTGTGGCGCAGGTACCAGCAATACCACGGCCCCGGCAGGTTGGTGGCGTCGCCGTTCCAGAACAGCAGGTCGAACGGCACCGGCGTGTTGCCCTTCAGGTAGTTGTCGACCACGTAGTTCCAGACCAGGTCGTTCGGGCGCAGGAACGAGAACGTATTGGCCAGTTCCACGCCGCGCAGCAGGCCACCGGACGCGCCGCCGAGCGTGGCTTCGCGCAACTGCACGTGAGGTTCGTCGACGAATACGTCAAGGATGCCGGTATCGGTGAAGTCCAGCAGCGTGGTCAGCAGCGTCAGGCTGGCCACCGGGTGTTCGCCACGCGCGGCCAGCACGGCCAGCGCGGTCGAAATGATGGTCCCGCCCACGCAGAAGCCAAGCGTGTTGATCTTGTCCTGGCCGCTGATATCGCGCACCACTTCGATGGCGCGGATGGCCGCGTTCTCGATGTAGTCGTCCCACGTGCATCCCGCCATGCTGGCATCCGGGTTGCGCCACGACACCAGGAACACGGTATGGCCCTGCTCGACAGCGTACCGCACCAGCGAGCCTTCCGGCTGCAGGTCGAGAATGTAGAACTTGTTGATGCAAGGCGGCACCAGCAGCAGCGGACGCGTATAGACCTTGTCCGTCAGCGGCTTGTATTGCAGCAGCTGGAAGAATTCGTTTTCGAAGACCA
The DNA here is from genome assembly GCF_019602855.1 of Cupriavidus pinatubonensis. GTDB lineage: Bacteria > Pseudomonadota > Gammaproteobacteria > Burkholderiales > Burkholderiaceae > Cupriavidus > Cupriavidus pinatubonensis. Next base: position 1,484,197 of record NZ_CP080767.1, on the reverse strand, counting down.
CCGCGCCTTCGGTGACGGCCATGTTGCGGCCGACTTCGAACGCGGTCTCGTCGGTCTGCGAAATCTTGCCGCGCGTCAGATCCTCGAGCATGTTCCGCATGCCGGCGCGCAGCGATTCACCGCGCGACTCGATCAGCCGGTTCTGCGCATCGGGATTCGTCGCCAGGAAATTGGCCGGCGACATCGCATCGACCCATTGCGACACGGCGAAGCGGATACGCTGGCGTGTCTTGGGATCCGCCTCGACTGCATCGGCCAGTTCCGTCAGGGCGCGCGCATTGAGCAGGTAGAACGCCGCGGTGTAGCGGTACGGAGCGTTCTTGTGCCAGGCCTCGCTGGCAAAGCGACGATCGTGGAGCTTGCCCGCGGATTCGGTATCGCCTCCCGCCAGGCCGCGCCACAGTTCGGTGAAATCGCGCATGTAGCGCTGCTGGATTTCCGCGAGCTGGGCCGGGTCGATCTTGACACCCGCAAGCGGGCTCGCCGCGAAGGCCTCGAAACCCGGAAAACCACCGGGAACCGTGCCGCCGTTGCCCTCAGGGCCTTGCCACTGACGGGACCACTCCAGCCAGGTTGCTGGATCCAATGGCCCCGGCGGGAACTTGAACGGTTGGGACTTGCCTTCCGTTGAGGAAGCTGCCGCACCTTTGCCGGTCGCCATGATGTAATTGTCTCTCTGCCGTCACTATGTCAGACCGGCTCCGGGACATTGCCCTGGCCGGCACTTATGCATCTGGAGACGCAATCCGGATGGACCTGACACGACGCCCCCGACCAGGGCGTCCAGGACTGCCGCTTGCAGCTTTCCCTTCCATCTGGATAACGTCCCCTGCCCGGTTCACACCGCAATCTGGCTGGCAGCGCCATGCGGTATGCTTGCCGGCAAAACAAAGGAATCTACTGGGATTCCGCAACATTCGAGGTCATTGTTGCCTTGCAATGTACGCGCTGTCAATGCAGAAAACCGCGTCGGCGTATACGCCGTGAAAACCTACCCCCGGGTAGGGATCCGCGGGGCCCAAGACCAGCGCGCAAGCCTACCTGCGAAGGATGAAAGTTTCATGTACATCGTGGCCATTGGATGGCTCTACGTGGCACTGATGATGGCAATCACTGAGCACAACATCGTTGCCGGTGTCGCCACGTTTCTGCTTTATGGCGCTGCGCCGGTCGCGCTGGTGCTGTACATCATGGGAACGCCCGGCAGGCGACGGCGACGCAAGGCAGAGGAAGCGCGCGCGGAGGAAAACGCCAAAGCTGGCGAAAGGGGACCGCAGTGACGGGCCCGCAACTCTCAGCGTTCGAGCCAGACCAGGCTGGCCATGCGGCCTGTGACACCGTCGCGCCGATATGAGTAGAACCGCTGCGGATCGGATACGGTGCACGCATCGCCGCCGTAGATATCGGTGCAGCCAGCGCGGGCGAGGCGCGTGCGGGCCAGCGCATAGATGTCGGCCATGTACTTGCCCTCAGCGCCAGGCCGAAAAGCTGCCTCGACAGCCGGATGCTCGCCGGCACGCGCCTGCTCGAGGAAGGCCTCGCGGACTTCGGCACCGACTTCGAAGGCACCGGGCCCGATAGCAGGGCCAAGCCATGCGAGCCAGCGTGTCGACGGCATGCCGCGTGCCGCCTGCATGCGTGCCAGTGCGGCTTCGATGACACCGTTGCACAGGCCGCGCCATCCCGCATGCGCGGCGCCGACAACGGTCCCCTCCGCATCGCATAGCAGTACGGGCAGACAGTCCGCCGTCATGACCGCGCAGACCTGTCCGAGCACGGCGGCCACACTGGCATCGGCCCGCGGCGGCATCGCGTCCGGTTCCGCAAGGTGGTCCACCGTTGCCACGGCGCAGCCATGCACTTGCTCTAGCCATAGCGGCATGGCAGGCAGATGCGCGGCAAGCCGCGTGCGGTTCTCCGCGACGTGCGACGCATCATCCCCGACATGCGTGCCGAGATTGAGGCCGCCTGGTGCGCCGCCGTCAAGCCCGTACGGACCACGGCTCACGCCACCCGCACGCGTCGTGGACAACGCGCGCACCGACGCAGGAGCCGGCCAGTCGGGTCGCAGCCACGCGGTGTCAGTCGTCATCGTCACCCTCCCCGTCGGCCCAGATGACTTCGGGGCCATCTTCCCACTCTTCGTCCCAGTCGTCCTCATCGGCTTCGGTTTCACCGCCAGAGAAATCGAGCGCATCGATCAGCGCCTGGAGGTCTTCCGGCGGCGGCGCGGTCCACGACACGGTCTTGCCAGTGACCGGGTGCACCAGCCCGAGCTTGAACGCATGCAGCGCCTGCCGTTCGAATGGCACTGGCAGCGGTACGCGAATGGCTGGCCGCTGCCCGCGTTGCGTCGCGCGGTAATAGACCGGATCCCCCACCAGCGGATGGCCGATCGATTCGAAGTGCACGCGGATCTGGTGCGTGCGCCCGGTTTCGAGCTGGCAGCGCACCATCGACACGAAACTGCGCCCGAGAGGCACCGTGGCCAGCGTGCGGAAGTGCGTGCGCGAGGGCTTGCCGCTGTTGGTGTGGACGATGGCCATGCGCGTGCGCTCACGCGGATCACGGCCGATCGGGGCGTCGATGGTGCCCTCCTCGTATATACGTCCCCATACCAGCGCGAGATACGTGCGCTTGACGGTGCGGGCCTGGAGCTGGCGCACGAGGTCGGTCTGCGCCGTCAGCGTGCGCGCAACCACCATCAGGCCCGAAGTCTCCTTGTCCAGCCGGTGCACGATACCTGCGCGCGGCAACGCCGCTGCCGTTGGGTCGCGATGCAGCAGTCCGTTGAGGACCGTACCGCTCCAGTTGCCCGCGGCCGGATGCACGACCAGCCCGGCGGGCTTGTCGATGACCAGAAGTGCGTCGTCTTCGTACACGACGTCCAGCGCGACATCTTCGGGGGCGAAGGCCTGCGATTCCGGCGCAGCCTGCGGCTGGACCTCGATGCGATTGCCCATCTGCACTGCGTCGCGCGGCCGGCGTACTTCACCGTCGACGCGTACCGCCCCGCTTTCGATCCACTGCTGCAGCCGGCTGCGTGAAAACTCGCTGAAGTGCCGCGCAAGCAGCTTGTCCAGCCGCTCGCCATGTGCCGCGCTGTCAACTTCCAATGTCAGCGGCACCGACAGGTCGTTTACGGGTGCTGCGGGCACCTCGTCAGCGAAGTCGTCGGTGTCATCGTTATCGGTCTGGGATGCCTGGACGCGCACCTGTTCAGGCGGCACTCCCCCCACGCCGGATTCTGGCTGAGGGCTTGGGCTATAATGCTTGACGCTATTTTTCTTCATCCGGGATACGTTGCCCATGCAATTGCTGAGCATGAAGCGCGCCAATTGGCGCGCGCGATTTGGAGCGATTCTGCTCGCAGGCGGCTGCGTCATGCTGTCGGCATGCGGCCTGCTTGCTGACCAGCCCGACGAGACCGCTGGCTGGTCGGCCAACAAATTATATTCGGAAGCCAAGGACGCCCTCGATGGCGGCGACTATTCCCGTGCCGTGAAGCTGTATGAAAAGCTCGAAGGCCGCTATCCGTTCGGCCGCTACGCGCAGCAAGCCCAGATCGACACCGCCTACGCCAGCTACAAGGACGGCGAGACCGCAGCGGCACTGGCCGCGGTGGACCGCTTCATCCAGCTGCACCCGAGCCATCCCAATATCGATTACGCCTACTACCTCAAGGGCCTGATCAACTTCAACGACAACCTGGGCTGGCTGGGCCGCTTCTCCGGCCAGGATCTCAGCGAGCGCGACCCGAAGGCGGCCCGCGCGGCGTACGACGCCTTCAACACGCTGGTCACGCGCTTCCCCGACAGCAAGTACACGCCTGACGCCGCTGCGCGCATGCAGTACATCGTCAACTCGCTGGCCCAGCACGAAGTCCATGCGGCGCGCTACTACTACAAGCGCGGCGCCTACCTGGCGGCGGTCAACCGCGCGCAGCAGGCACTCAAGGACTATGACGGCGCGCCCGCCAACGAGGAAGCGCTGTACATCATGATCCGCTCGTACGACTCGCTCGGCATGAAGGATCTGCGTGACGATACCGCCCGCGTGATGGAGCGCAACTTCCCGAACAGCGACTACATCAAGTACGGCGAGCGCCGCAAGGACAAGTCCTGGTGGGAAGTGTTCTGATCGGTAAGGACGCGGGGCACTGATTCCGCGGCTCATACAAAACGGGGCAGATCCGCAAGGATCTGCCCCGTTTCTCGTTGTCCGGCCCGGATCGCGGACCGGATCGGCGAAGCCGCTCAGTCCGGCTGCGCCTGTGCCTCGCCTTTGTTCCCTTCCCTCAAGGACTCCAGGAAGCGTACGACGGTCGGCGCCTCACGCGTGCGCGTGAACGGCGGCAGGCTTTGCCAGATCTGGCGGCCATAGGGCTTTTCGACCAGCCGTGTGTCACAGATGGCCAGCACGCCACGATCAGATTCCGAGCGGATCAGCCGCCCCGCGCCCTGCTTCAGCGTGATGACGGCATGCGGCAACTGGTGGACCGCGAACGGGCTGAGTCCCTTCTTCTGCAGCACCTCCATGCGCGCGGCCAGTACCGGATCATCGGGCGGCGCGAACGGCAGCTTGTCGATGATCACGAGCGACAGCGCCTCGCCGCGCACATCCACGCCTTCCCAGAAACTCTGGCTGCCCACCAGCACAGCATTGCCAAGTTCGCGGAAGCGGTCGAGCAATTCCGTGCGGCTGGCCTGGCCCTGCACGAGCAGCGGCAATTCCAGGCCACGCTCGGCAAAGGCGTCGTAAAGCAGGTCAGACGCGCGCTGTACGGCCCGCAAGGTCGTGCACAGCAGGAACGTGCGGCCGCCGGCAGCCTCGATCAGCGGCAGCGCCGCCTGCACCACGGCGTCCGTGAACTGGGGTGAGTTCGGCGGCGGCATGTCGCGCGGCACGTAGAGCAGCCCCTGCTTGCCGTAGTCGAACGGGCTCGGCAGCGTCAGCGAGTTGTCCTTGTTGAGCCCGAGTTGCGCGGCGTAGTGCGTGAAGTTGCCCTTTACCGACAGCGTGGCCGACGTGAACACCCAGGCGCGCGGGTGGCCTTCGCGCTGGCGCGTGAAGATCGGCGCGATCGACAGCGGCGTGCGATGCAATTGCACCGTATGCGAAAAGACCTCCACCCAGCGCACCGTGTCCGGCCCGAACTGCGCGGGCGCGGCAGGAGGCAGCGGCGCATCGGCTTCCGGCGCGGCGTCTCCGCCGCTATCCGGCGTTTGCGGCGCGGGTGTCTCAAAGGCCTTGCCTTCGTCCCGCCATGCTTCGAGGCGCTGTTGCAACTCTACCGCGCGACGGTGGCATTGCTGCAGCGTCTCGGCACGTTCGGCCTGGCTTTCGAGATGCTCGACGAAAGTCGACAGCGCCTCTTCGAGCGCGTCGAGCGTGTCGAAGAACGGTTCGCCGATGCGCCGGTCCGCCTCGATCTGTCCCAGTGCCAGCCGCGCGTTCTCCTTGCCAAAGGCCAGGCGCAGATCGCGCGTGGCACGCTCTAGCGGCGCCGCGATACCGACCCAATCCACTGCGTCGCGCGCGTGCGAAAGCCCTTCGGCCACGGTATCGCGGCAGATTTCGAGCAACTGGCTCGTCGACAGCGTTTCGCCGAAGAACAGCGTCGCCGTATCGGGCAACTGGTGCGCTTCGTCGAAGATGATCGTGTTCGCCGCGGGCAGCAGTTCGGCCATGCCGGTGTCGCGCAGCACGACATCGGCAAAGAACAGGTGGTGGTTCACCACGACCACGTCCGCCTGCTGGGCTTCCTTGCGCGCCCGCATGACGAAGCAGTCCTTGTAGTTCGGGCACTCCGATCCGAGGCAGTTGTCACGCGTGGAAGTCACCATCTGCCACACGGGCGCGTTCTCGGGCACCGCGGCCAGTTCGGCCTTGTCGCCAGACGACGTGACCTTGGCAAAGCGTGCGATTTCCCGCAGCCACGCGGCATCCTGCTTGGACGCGAGCCGGCCATTGGCCTCCGCGCGCTCGAGGTGATAGTGGCACAGGTAGTTGGCGCGCCCCTTGAGCAGCGATACCGAGATCGGCACATTCAGCGCGCGCCGCACGGTCGGAATGTCGCGCAGGAAGAGCTGGTCCTGAAGGTTCTTCGTTCCAGTGGACAGGATGACCTTGCCGCCCCACAGCATGGCAGGCACAAGGTAGGCAAAGGTCTTGCCCGTGCCCGTCCCGGCTTCGACGATCACCGTGTCGCTCGCTTCGATCGCTCCTGCAACGGCTTCGGCCATCTTCTGCTGCGAGGCGCGCGGACGATAGCCCGGGATGCCCTGCGCCAGGGTGCCGGTGTCGGCAAAAATCCTTGCCAGTTCGCTGGCGTGGTCGGCAGGCACCGCGGACGCGGGAACCAGTTCAGTCTGCGCCGGGACCGGGTTATCGGCGGCGACGGCAGAGACGGCGGCGTCGATGTCGGTATCTGCGTTCGGCTCTGGCAGGTCGGTCGGCTCGGTAACGGTGGTCAAGGCTGGTAAGGCTCGGGATGGCGGGATAGCGGGATAGCGCGCCATGCGGCGCAGACTACGTCGGCGCAGCGGCGCTCAGGCCGGCACGTCGGGTTCGAGCTGCAGTTGCAGCAGGGTGATGGCGTCCTTCAGCTTGAGGCGGCGTTTCTTCAGCCGCCTGAGCTGCAGTTCGTCATGGGCGGGATCCTCGGCGAGCCGGTCGATCAGCGAATCCAGGTCGCGGTGCTCGATTTGCAGTTCAATGATCTGCCGCTCGAGGGTGTTCAGGTTAGTGTCCATATGTATTTCCCCCACCGCCTCTGCCGGGACAGGCTGGCGCGGCCCGCTCCGGCTCAGAAGCCGAAGGGACGCGGCGCCGACGCCTGGCCCTGCTGTTCCTTCGCCTTGGCGCGCCGCTCGTCCAGGTCTTTCTGGCGCTGTTCGGCTTCGCGCTGCTTGGCGTCGTAGGCCTTCACGTTTTCTTCGCGCTGGCGCGCCTGCTCGGCACCCTTCTGCTGGGCCTCGCGCATGCGGGCGTCGAAGTCTGCCTGCTTCTGCTGGTAGGCCTGCGCGTTGGCCGAACGCTTCGGCGCATCGGCCTGCCGCTGCGCGTCGCGCAGTTGCTGATCCTGCTGTTTCTTATCGAAGGACTCGCGGCTGGCTTTCTCATTCGCGCTGCGCTGCGGCTGACCTGCTTCGTATTCAGCCCGGCGCAAGGCCTGTTCGCGGTCACGGTCGGCCGCGCGTTGGGCACGTTCGGCATCCCCCACTTCCAGTTCGCGCTGGCGCAGCACCTGCAGTTCCTGCCGCTGGACTTCCTTCGCCTTGTCGATGCAGCTAGTGACGAAGAATTTGTCGTAGCAGGCACGTTCGGCCGTGGCAAAGCGGTAGTTCGTCCACGCGCGCGAATCGCCGATGGCCTTGCGTTCGGCGGCAAAATCACGCGGTGCACCGGCGCCCGCCGCTACCGGCGCGGAAGCTTGCGCAGCGCTATCAGAAAGCGGCGCCAGCGTACCTGCGCCGACCAGGGTCAGCCACAGCGCGGCGGCGGCGAACAGGCGTGCAGGCAGGGTCATTCGCCCGGCATGGCGCGGGGCGGAGCGGAACAGGCGTGCGGCAGGAAACATGGCCAGGAGTGCCGTGTCGCGGACGGCCATCGGCATGGCGGGCGCGACGGCCGGATGGGGCTTGAAGGTCATGCCCGGATTCTAGCATCCGGCCTGCCACGCGCCTTGGCGGCCAGTGCGGCGGCGTCTCGCGGGATACACAGACTGAATCAGGCCTACTTCCGTGGGGGATATCCGCCAGCTTGTGGCAAAATGCCCCGCTTTCGACTGACCGCTTTCGACAGACCGATTTCCCGATGTCCAATCTGCCCGCATCCGTTTCGCAAAAGATTGTGTCGCTCATCGCGGCTGAACTCACCGTTCAACCCCGCCAGGTAGCGGCGGCCGTGGAACTGCTCGACGAAGGCTCGACCGTGCCCTTCATCGCCCGTTACCGCAAGGAAGTCACGGGCAACCTGGACGACACCCAGCTCCGTACGCTGGAAGAGCGCCTGCTGTACCTGCGCGACATGGAAGACCGGCGCCTGGCGATCCTTGCCTCGATCGAAGAGCAAGGCAAGCTGACGCCGGAACTGCGCACGGCCATTGAAGGCGCCCAGACCAAGCAGACGCTGGAAGACCTGTACCTGCCCTACAAGCCCAAGCGCCGCACGCGCGCGCAGATCGCACGCGAATGCGGGCTGGAGCCGCTGGCCCAGGCACTGCTGGCCGACCCCACGCTAGACCCGCAGGCCGAAGCTGCCAAGTACGTCAACGGAAATCCGACCGCCGACGGCGGCGTGCCCGACGTCAAGGCTGCGCTGGATGGCGCGCGCGACATCCTTTCCGAGCAGTTCGGCGAAACCGCGGAACTGCTGGGCAAGCTGCGCGAACACTTGTGGAGCAACGGCGTCGTCAGCTCCACGGTGATGGAGGGCAAGGAAACCGCCGAGGAAGAGAAGTTCCGCGACTACTACCAGTACAGCGAAACCATCCGCACCGTGCCGTCGCACCGCGCACTGGCGCTGTTCCGTGGCCGCAATGCGGGCGTGCTGATGGTCAAGCTGGGCCTGGGCGAAGAACAGGATGCGCTGGTGCCGCACCCGTGCGAAGGCATGATTGCGCGCCACGTGGGCATCCAGAATCAGGGCCGCCCCGCCGACAAGTGGCTCGGCGACGTGTGCCGCTGGTGCTGGCGCGTCAAGGTGCAGCCGCATCTGGAAACCGAACTGCTGACCCAGTTGCGCGAAACCGCCGAAGGCGAAGCCATCAAGGTGTTCGGCCGCAACCTGCACGAACTGCTGCTCGCCGCGCCGGCCGGTCCCAAGGCGGTGATGGGCGTCGACCCCGGCATCCGCACCGGCTGCAAGATCGCTGTGGTGGACACCACCGGCAAGCTGCTCGAAACCGCGACCATCTACCCGCATGAGCCGCGCCGCGACTGGAACGGCTCGCTGGCCACGCTCGCGCGCATGGCCAAGCAGCATGGCGTGGCGCTGGTCTCGATCGGCAACGGCACGGCCAGCCGCGAAACCGACAAGCTGGTGCAGGACCTGATGCGCCAGGCGCCCGACCTCAAGCTGACCAAGATCGTCGTCAGCGAGGCCGGCGCATCGGTGTACTCCGCATCGGAACTGGCCGCGAAGGAATTCCCGGATCTCGACGTGTCGCTGCGCGGCGCCGTATCGATTGCGCGCCGCCTGCAGGATCCGCTGGCCGAACTCGTGAAGATCGATCCGAAATCAATCGGCGTCGGCCAGTACCAGCATGACGTGAACCAACGCGAGCTGGCCCGCACGCTCGATGCCGTGGTCGAGGACTGCGTGAACGCCGTGGGCGTCGATGTGAACACCGCCTCGGCCCCGCTGCTGGCGCGTGTGTCAGGCCTGAACACCGTGCTGGCGCGCAATATCGTCGAGTACCGCGACGCCAACGGTGCCTTCACCAATCGCGAAGCGCTGAAGAAGGTGCCGCGCCTCGGCGACAAGACCTTCGAGCAGGCCGCCGGCTTCCTGCGCGTCAACAACGGCGACAACCCGCTGGATCGCTCGTCGGTGCACCCGGAGGCCTATCCGGTGGTCAAGCGCATCCTGGACCATATCAAGAAGGGCCTGTCGGACGTCATGGGCAACCGCGAGGCCCTGCGCGGCGTGTCGCCGGCGCAGTTCACCGACGAATCGTTCGGCCTGCCGACCGTGCGCGACATCCTCACCGAACTCGAAAAACCGGGCCGTGACCCGCGCCCCGAGTTCAAGACCGCGACCTTCCAGGAAGGCGTCGAAGACGTGAAGGATTTGCAACCGGGCATGATCCTGGAAGGCGTGGTCACCAACGTGGCGGCCTTTGGCGCATTCGTGGACATCGGCGTGCACCAGGACGGTCTCGTGCATATCTCGGCGTTGTCGAACAAGTTCGTCAAGGATGCGCACGAGGTGGTCAAGGCTGGCCAGATCGTCAAGGTCAAGGTGATGGAGGTGGACGTCAAGCGCAATCGCATCGGGCTGAGCATGCGGCTGGATGACGAGCCCGGACAGACCTCGTCGCGACCGTCGTCGGGTGACCGTGGTGGCCAGCGGCCCGGCGGTGGCAAGAGCTTCGGCAATGGCGGCAACCGCCGCGAAGCAGAACCAGCCGGCGCCATGGCGGCGGCATTCGCCAAGCTCAAGCGCTAAGCTGCCTGGCCAATACTGTTGTTGAAGGACGCCCCGCGCGGCTGCTGCCGCCCGGGGCGTTTTTTATGACTGCCCGGCACAACGGAAGATGCGAACCATCAGGCCGTTGCGGCCATCGCCGCGATTCGCAAATGTAATTGCCAGTCCATGCAACCGCGCAACGCGCTGCGCAATGGAAATCCCCAACCCATGCCCCTGCTCGCGCTGGCCGCTTCCGCGAAAAAAGCGATCGCCCAGCCGTGCCAGCACCTCAGGGGCCACACCAGGCCCCTCATCACACACCACAATGCCGTCAGCCCGAAAATCCATGGTGACCATCGCCCCCGCCGGGCTGTAGCGAATCGCATTGTCCAGCAGATTCCGCAGCATCAGCCCAAGCAGATTCGGGTCGCCCGCCAACGGAAGCGGCGCTATGTGCGCTGATGGCCAGATCAATTCCACATCGATCTTCCTGCGCTGCGCCAAAGCGAGGCAATCCGACAGCGCCTGCTGCGCAATCGATTGCCAGTTCACGTCTTCCAGCAAGGCCAGCTCCGACGCATCTTCGAGCCGGCTCATGGTCAGCAACTGCGACACCAGCCGGCTCATGCGATCGATGCCGGACTCCACATTGGCACGCGCGCGGGCGCGTTCGCTCTCGTCCGGCGAGCGCCGTGCGATTTCCCACTGGGCCTTGAGCGCGGCCAGCGGCGTGCGCATCTCGTGTGCGGCATCGGCCGTAAGGCGCCGCTCGTGCTCGAGCGAATCGGAGACGCGCACCAGCAGCCGGTTCATGGCGTTGACCAGCGGCACCAGTTCGCCGGGCACGCCCGCCAGACCCAATGGCCGCGGGTCGTGCGGAGAACGGCTCTCGATTTCTGCGGAAAGCTCCCGCACGGGCGCCATCGCGCGCCGCATGAACAGAATCAGTACACCGATGAGCACGGGCAGGCCCACCGCCCACGGCAGCACCTGAGCCGCGATATAGGACAGGATCAGCTCGTTGCGCTCGCCCAGCTTCTGGCCGATGCAAACACGCCAGCCGCTGACGTCGTCATCCAGGTAATACAAGCGCCAGCGATGGCCGTCGATGCGCCGGTCGGTAAAGCCCTTCACGCCTTGCGCGGGCGGCAGGCGATCCCCGTCCGGATCGATGTGCATGGGCGTGCCATCGGGCAGCCAGGCAGCAATAGCCATGTCGCCGAGGCCTGCATCGCCCTGATCGCCTTCCGCCGCAGCCGGCAGCCGTGCCCGCGACGGCGCGGCGGTGATGTCGACCAGCGGCACCAGCGAATGCATCTGCATCGCCATGCGCACCATGTCAGTGTCGTACAACTCGTTGATTTCGTGGCGCGCACGCACGTAGGTCATGCCGATGGTCAGCAGCCACACCACCGGGGCCGCGATCAGCACGGCCAGGATCAGGCGCCGCTGCAGCGTCATGCGCAGTCCTCGGCAGCACCGAGCGTGTAGCCCGCGCCACGGAATGTGCGGACGATCTTCGGATGGATCTTGCGGCGCAGGTGGTGGATATGCACCTCCAGCGTGTTGCTTTCGAGGCCGCCCTGCCAGTCATAGAGCTTGTCGCGCAGAAAATCGCGCGTCAGCAGGCGGTTCGGGTGGGCCAGCAGCAGTTCGAGCAGCATCGCCTCGCGGCTGGTCAGGTCCACGGGCTTGCCGTGCCAGAGGGCCTGCTTGGCGGCCGGGTGGAATTCAAGTGCGCCGTGCCGCCAGACAGGCGCGGAGTTTCCGGCGGCGCGGCGCGTCATGGCGCGCAGCCGGGCGGCAAGTTCATCCAGCGAAATCGGCTTGACCAGATAATCGTCGGCCCCCGAATCCAGGCCGCTGATGCGGCTCTCGATGGCGTCACGCGCCGTGAGTACCAGCACCGGGATCTGGCAGCCGCGCTCGCGCCAGCGCCGCAGCCACGTCATGCCGTCGTCGCCCGGCAGTCCAAGGTCGAGCACGGCAGCATCGTAGTGCACCATGCCAAGTGCATGATCGCCCTCTGCACCCGTGGTGAACCAGTCGACGACGTATCCCACGAGCTGCAGGCCATGCAACAGGCCATCACCCAGCATGGGGTCGTCTTCAACAATAAGTATTCTCATTTCCAGGCCTGCTTTTATGCTTTTAAAGATATAGGCCAATCCGCGGCAATGAAGCCTGGCAAGTCGAGCAGTCGACATTTTGCATAGTATTCCTTAATCTGCCATTAAGGTTCGTCACTTATCCTTCGCTGTTGCCCTGAACGAGCCGCTGTCCCGCCGTTCACGCGATACTGTTTGCCGCACGGCACCGCCCGGTTTCCGGCCCCCGATCCGCCACGCCAGCCCCCTTTTTTTGATGTTTCAAGGTTCCGATCGCCTGACGAAGCAGGAAGTGCTTGCCGCACAAGCCGCACAACCCTGGCACAAGCGCCGCTTCGGCGGCGTTCCGCTGATCGTGCTCGCCGGCGTCTGCGTGCTGATCGCGCTACTGTGGTTCGGCACGCTCGGTATGCGCCACCTGATCGGCCCGGACGAAGGACGGTACGCCGAAATCGCGCGCGAGATGTTTGTGAGTGGCGACTGGGTGACCATTCGCTACAACGACCTGAAATACTTCGAAAAGCCGCCGTTTCACATGTGGGTGACGGCGCTGTCGTATTCGCTGTTCGGCATCGGTGAGTGGCAGGCGCGCTTGTGTGTCGCCCTGGCCGGCGCCATCGGCTTGCTGGCTTCGATGCTGGCTGCAAATCGCTGGTTTGGCGCCCGTGCAGCCCTGCTCACGGGCCTGGTGCTCGTCGCTGCGCCGATGTGGAGCGTGGCGGCGCACTTCAACACGCTGGACATGACACTTTCCGGCGCCATGGCCTGCGTGCTCGCATTCATGCTGCTGGCCCAGCACCCGCAGGCCAGCCCGGCCGCACGCCGCAACTGGATGCTGGCGTGCTGGGTCGCGATGGGCGTGGCGATCCTGACCAAGGGACTCGTAGGCATCGCCCTGCCCGGCCTGGTGCTGGTGATCTACACGCTCGTCAGCCGTGACTTTGCCCTGTGGCGCCGCCTGCATCTCGTGAGCGGCATCGCGCTGATGCTACTGGTTGCCGTACCGTGGTTCTGGCTCGTGTCCGAACGCAATCCGGAATTCCTGCGCTTCTTCTTCATTCATGAGCACTGGGAGCGCTACACGTCGACCGTACATTCACGCAAGGGGCCCCTGCTCTATTTCGTACCGCTTGTGATCGCCGGCTTCCTGCCCTGGCTGGGCCTGTTTCCGCGCATGTGGCAGGCGGTGCGCGAGCGCGCTGGCGTGGAACGCGGCACCGCGGCGCGGCCCTTCCAGCCTGCACTGCTCGCTGCGGTCTGGGCGATTGTCATCTTCGTGTTCTTCAGCCTGTCGCGCTCGAAGCTGCCCGGCTATATCCTGCCAATCTTCCCGGCACTGGGCATCATTGCCGGCGCAGCCCTGGATACCATCTCCGAGCGCTCCTGGCGCAGGCAGTTGCTGGCTGGACTGGCCATTGGCGCCATCGGCCTGCTGGCCAGCCCCATCGTGGCGACGCTCAACTCCAACAACACGCCAAATGCGCTGTATCGGGCCTACGCCATCTGGGCCGCCGTGGCGTTCGCGATGATCATCGCCAGCACGCTGGTTGCGCGCTGGCTGCTGGAGCGGCGTGGTTTGCTCGCAAGCATCACGGTCTACGCACTCGGCATGTGCACAGCGTTCACGGCCGCGCTGCTGGGCCATGAAGTCATCGGCCGCTCCGCATCGGGCATCGACATGATTCAGCCGCTTGCACGCGTACTTCGCCCCGATATGAAGTTCTATGGCGTGCGTGTGCTAGACCATACGCTGCCGTTCTATCTGCGCCACCCGCTGGTCATGGTCGAACGCCCCGACGAACTCGAGTTCGGCGTTACCCAGGAGCCGCAGAAATGGCTGCCGACCACCGCGGCGTTCCTGTCAGAGTGGCAGGACGGCAAGCCCGCCCTGGCAATCATGTCGCCGCAGACGTTCGACGAGCTCAGCCAGCACGCGCCCATGTACGTGGTGGCGCGGGACTGGCGCCGTGTAGCCGTTACCAACTTCGCCGTGAATCCTCCGGCACCGCAGCGCTGAAGCACCAAGCGCCCGGCACCCCTTACGCTTAACCCATGCAACAACCCAATTCCATGCAAGGCAAGAAAGTCCTCATCCTCGGCGTCAACGGCTTCATCGGCCACCACTTGACGCGCCGCATCCTGGAAACGACGTCGTGGGAGGTCTACGGCATGGACATGTCGTCCGACCGCCTCGGTGACCTCGTCGACCATCCGCGCATGCACTTCTTTGAAGGTGACATCACCATCAACAAGGAGTGGATCGAGTACAACATCCGCAAGTGCGACGTGGTGCTGCCGCTGGTCGCCATCGCCACGCCGGCCACGTACGTGCGTCAGCCGCTGCGTGTGTTCGAGCTCGACTTCGAAGCGAACCTGCCGATCGTGCGCGCCGCCGTGAAGTACGGCAAGCACCTGGTGTTCCCGTCGACCTCCGAGGTCTACGGCATGTGCGCCGACGACGAATTCGATCCCGAGTCGTCGCCGCTGATCTACGGTCCGATCAACAAGCCGCGCTGGATCTACGCCTGCTCCAAGCAGCTCATGGATCGCGTGATCCATGCCTATGGCATGGAGCAAGGCCTGAACTACACGCTCTTCCGCCCGTTCAACTGGATCGGTGCGGGACTCGACTCGATCTTCGAATCGAAGGAAGGTTCGTCGCGCGTGGTCACGCAGTTCCTCGGCCACATCGTGCGCGGCGAGCCGATCAAGCTCGTCGACGGCGGCGAGCAGAAGCGTGCGTTTGCCGATATCTCGGACGGCATCTCGGCGCTGATGCGCATCATCGAGAACCCGAACGGCATCGCCACGGGCAAGATCTTCAATATCGGCAACCCGTCCAACATCCACTCGGTGCGCGAGCTCGCCGAGATGATGCTGAAGATGGCCGCCGACTATCCCGAATACGCCGAGGAAGCGCGCAAGACGCAAATCGTCGAGACCTCGTCGGGCGACTTCTACGGCAAGGGCTACCAGGACGTGCAGCACCGCGTGCCGAAGATCGACAACACCATGCAGGAACTCGGCTGGAAGCCCGAGGTGACGATGGAACAGGCGCTGCGCCGGATCTTCGAGGCGTATCGCGACCACGTCGTCGACGCCCGCACGCTGGTCAACTAAGCGACTAGGCCGAGCGCGGGACTTACACTCCCGCCTTGTCCCTCCCGCGCCATCAACGGCACGGCGCAGGACCTGTCCCGAGCTGTACAAGGACGTTTTCCTGTCCCTCTCCAGTCGTCACCCGCCATGGCCGCGTGAACGGCCTCAAAGACAAAGCCCCCGCAGGTTCGCACCTGGCGGGGGCTTCGTACTGCCTGCACGGGCTCGTCAGATTTCGACCTTCGTGCCGAGTTCGACCACGCGGTTGGCCGGAATCTGGAAGAAGTCCGACGGCTTGGCGCCGTTCTGATGCATCCACGCGAACAAGCTTTCGCGCCACATCGACATCCCCGGCAGCTTGGACGGGATCACCGATTCGCGCGCGATGAAGAACGAGGTCTCCATCAGCTCGAAATGCATGCCCAGCTTGCGCTGCGCGAGGTCCAGCACCTTGTGCACGTCAGGAGTCTCCTTGAAACCGTAATCCGACTTCAGGATGAACACACCGCCGCCAAGGTCCTTGCAGCTCAGGCGTTGCTCGTCGTCGACATACGGAATATCGCGCGTGACAAAGCTCAGGAAGACCACCCGCTCATGCAGCACGCGGTTGTGCTTGAGGTTGTGCAACAGCGACACCGGCACCGACTCGGTATTGCCGGTCAGGAACACCGCCGTGCCCTCGACGCGATGCGGCGGATGTGCGAGCAGGCCGGCAATGAACGGCTCCAGCGGAATGCCGTCTTCGAGGCTGCGCGCACGCAGCAGCTTGCGGCCGCTATACCACGTCATCAGCAAGAAGAATGCTGTGCTGCCGAGAAGCAGCGGGAACCAGCCACCTTCAGCAACCTTCAGCAGGTTCGCCGCGAAGAATGCCAGGTCCACGAGCAGGAACGACAAGCCGAGCAGCGTCACGAGCGCCGGGTTCCACTTCCAGACGTTGCGCATCACCACGGCCGCGAGGAACGTGGTGATCACCATGGTCGTGGTCACGGCAATGCCATAGGCCGCCGCCAGGTTTTCCGACTTCTTGAACGAGATCACCACGGCCACGACCAGCACCAGCAGGATCCAGTTGATGACCGGCAGGTAGATCTGCCCGATCTCGGCCGCCGAGGTGTAGCGCACGCGCATGCGCGGCACGAAGCCGAGCTGGATGGCCTGGCTGGTCAGCGAGAATGCGCCCGAGATCACCGCCTGCGAGGCGATGACCGTGGCGCAGGTCGCCAGCACCACCATCGGGATCAGCAGCGGTTCCGGCACCATCAGGTAGAACGGGTTTTCGGCCCCAGCCGGGTTCGTCAGCAGCATGGCGCCCTGGCCGAAGTAGTTCAGGATCAGGCACGGCATGACCAGCACGAACCAGCCATAGCGGATCGGGCGCGCGCCGAAGTGGCCCATGTCGACGTAGAGGGCTTCCGCCCCGGTCAGCACCAGGAATACCGAGCCCAGCACGATAAAGGCCTGCAGCGAATGCGCGATCAGGAACGAGATCCCGTAGTACGGGTTGAAGGCCTTGAGGATCTCCGGCGCCTGCACCAGGTTGTATAGCCCGAGCAGCCCCAGCGTCACGAACCAGACCACCATGACCGGGCCGAACAGCTTGCCCACCACCGATGTGCCGTTGCGCTGGATCAGGAATAGCGCCACGAGAATGACCAGCGTGATCGGGATCACGAACCGCGAGAGCTGTGGTGTGGCAATTTCCAGCCCCTCCACGGCGGACAACACCGAAATGGCCGGTGTGATCACCGCATCGCCATAGAACATGCATGCCCCGAAGATGCCCAGCATCATCAGAACCTTGGCCCAGCGCGAGCGTGGCGCCGCCGTGCGCAGTACCAGCGCCATCAGCGCCAGCACCCCGCCTTCGCCGTTGTTGTCGGCGCGCATCACAAACACCACGTACTTGATCGAGACCACGATGGTCATGGCCCAGAACAGCAGCGAGATGATGCCCAGAACGGCGTCGGGACTGAACGGGATGCCGTGCTCCTTGCTGAAGCACTCCTTGAGCGAATACAGCGGACTGGTGCCGATGTCGCCGAAGACGACACCGATGGCGCCGATCACCAGCGCGCGCGTGCTCGGATTTTCGACAAAGTAGTGGCTAGTGGCGGTGGTCGCGGATTGGGTGGTCATGAATTCTGGTCTTTGGGACCGGTTCGCGGAGCAGACATCGATCTCCCGAAACCCGGCCAGACACAGCAGCCGTCGGATTGGCCGCCTCCCTCTTCTGATGTTCTATTGCAATGCACAATTGGGCGCAATTCTAGAGGAACTGTGCCCCGTCGGCCACTGACGATGCCACCTATACCGCAGGTGGAACGCATCAAGCATGGGAGGGAAGTGGCGGATGGTCAAGTCCTGCCAGCAAATCTCGGGGACGCCGTCGGCATTGGCACGACGTTGCGATGCCGCTACAGAAAGATGCGCTTCAGGCGCTTTTGGAGGCGCCCTACACGCCCAGGTAGCGGTCCAGCGCTTCGGGCTTGGCGGCGAGGTCCGCAGCGGGGCCGGTCAGGACAACGCGGCCCTTTTCCAGCACGACCACGCGATCGGCATGGGCGAGCACCGAGCGGAAGTTGCGGTCCACCACCACGGAGGCAATGCCGGTCGTGCGGACCGTGGCGATAACCTCCCATATCTCGCGCACGATGCGCGGCGCCAGGCCTTCTGTCGCTTCATCGAGCACCAGGCAGTCCGGGTTGGTCATCAGCGCGCGGCCGATCGACAGCATCTGCTGCTCGCCGCCGGAAAGTTGCTGGCCGCCGTGGCCCAGGCGCTCCTTGAGCCGCGGGAACAGGTCGAGCACGCGCGCTTCGTCCCAGTCGTGGCGGCCGTTGCAGCCCTTGCGTGCCGCCATGATCAGGTTCTCGCGCACCGACAGGTTCGGAAAAACGCCGCGTCCTTCGGGCACATAAGCGACTCCGAGGCGCGCCAGTTCGAAAGGCTGCGCGCGCGAGACGTCGCGCCCCGCCACGCGGATATTGCCGCTGCGCTGGCGCACATGGCCGAGCAGCGTTCTCAGCAGCGTGCTCTTGCCCATGCCATTGCGCCCGAGCAGGCCGACGGTCTCGCCCGCGCCGACGCGGAACTCCACGTCGCGAAGGATATGGCTTGAGCCGTACCACGCATTGATGCCGCTGGCTTCGATCATGGTGGTCGTCATGCGGGCACCCCACTGTCTTCTGCCTCGCCCAGGTAGGCCAGTTGCACTTCGCGGTTGGCGCGGATTTCATCAGGCGTGCCGCTGGCGATCACGGCGCCATTGACCATCACCGTGATGCGATCGGCCACCGAGAACACGGCATCCATATCGTGCTCGACCAGCAGGATCGCGTGGCCCTCGCGCAGCCCTCGCAACAGCCCCAGCATGCGCGACGATTCCTCTGCGCCCATGCCGGCCAGCGGCTCGTCGAGCAACAGCGCAACCGGCTGCGTCGCCAGGCACATGGCCACTTCGAGCTGGCGCTTCTGGCCGTGCGCAAGTTCGCTGGCGAGCCGCCCTGCATGCGCTGCCAGACCGGCACGCTCCATCGCCTCATCGGCAAGCGCGCCGCTCATGCGGCAATTGCGTGCGCCTTCCCACAAGCGCCACGCACGCTGGGCACGCGATTGCGCCGCGAGCCGGCAGTTCTCGCGCACCGTCAGCGGCAGGAAGATGTTGTTGCGCTGGTAGCTGCGGCCAATGCCATGCCGCGCCAGCCGCGGCTGGGACCAACCGGTCACGTCGCGCCCTTGCAGGTGAAGGTGTCCCTCCGACGGCGGCAGTTCGCCGGACAGCATGTTGATCAGCGTGGATTTGCCTGCGCCGTTCGTGCCGATCACCGCATGGATCTCATGCAATCCCAGCGACAGGTCTACGCCCGCCACGGCCGTCAGGCCGCCGAAACGCCGCGTCAGGCCCGTGGCTTGCAATACCGGTGTACTCATGCGGCCTCCGTACTGCGCGCGCTGCGGCCTTTGCTGCCCGCGCCCTGCGCCGTGTCATCGTCATCGCCTGCCGTCCCGCCATTGCGCGCGCCCGATGCGCCATGCTTCTGGCGCAGCACGGCCGGCAGGCTCACCAGCCCGCGCGGTAGCAGCGCCACCGCGACGATGATGAAGCCGCCCATCAGCAACTGCCAGTGCCTGGTCATGGTGCTGAACCATTCGGCCAGCAGCACGAAGGAAAACGCACCGAGCACCGCACCCGCCAGACTGCCCACACCGCCCAGGATGACCATCAGCATGGCGTTGCCAGACTGGTGCCAGGACGCGATCTCCGGATTCACGAAGCCGAACTGGATCGCGTACAGGAACCCTGCGAGGCCGGCCAGCATGCCGCCCGCAACAAAGGCGCCGAGCTGGTAGCGGTACGTGGCGTAGCCCGCCGCGCGCATGCGCTGTTCGTTGTGGCGGATACCCACCAGCGCGTGGCCGAAGCGTGAACGCAGCAGCAGTGTTAGCACAACCACGGTCACGCCCATGGCGGCCCAGACCATCCAGTAAAAGTGGCTCGGATCGTTGACCGTGAGTTGCTGCGTGCCGGGTACGGGAAATTCAGGGCGGAAGTAGATGTAGGTGCCGTCGCTACCGCCGGCGATCTTGGTGTCGTGGAACACGAAGTACACCATCTGCGCGAACGCCAGCGTCACCATGATGAAGTACACGCCGCGCGTGCGCAGCACCAGCATGCCGACCAGCACCGCGAGTGCCGCTGCCGCGCCGAGCGCGCCGGCGAGCAGCAGCCAACCATTGCCGGGCCCCGCTTCGGGTGCCAGGATCGCCGTGGCATAGGCTGCGGCCGCGAAATAAGCAGCGTGGCCCAGGCTCACCAGCCCGGTATAGCCGATCAGCAACTGCAGCGAGAGCGCGAAGATCGCCATGATCATGACCTTGCTCAGCAGCTCGATATAGAACTTGTGGCTGTCGGCGGTCAGCAGCAACGGCAGGCTGGCCAGCAAGGCGAATGCCACGAGCCACGCGAAAGCGACGCGCGCATTGCCATGCGAAGGCGCGAGGGAATGCTTGGTATCCATATCAACCCGCCTTGAACAGGCCTTGCGGCTTCCACAACAGGATCAGCGCCATCAACAGGTAAATCAGCACACCTGACGCTTCCTGCCAGAACACCTTGCCGAAGGTATCGACAAAGCCGAGCAACAGCGACGCCACCAGCGCGCCCTTCACCGAACCGATGCCGCCGATCACCACCACCACGAAGCACACGATCAGCACCTGCGCGCCCATGCCCGGGTACACCGACGACACCGGCGCGGCAATCATGCCCGCCAGCACGGCCAGCGCCACGCCGAGGGCGAACACCACCCGGTAGAGCACCGTCACGTTGATGCCGAGCGACTGCACCATTTCGCGATTGGTCGCGCCGGCACGGATCATCATGCCGAGCCGCGTGCGGCGGATCACGTAGTACATGCCCGCTGCTACCAGCAGGCACACCGCCGAGATGCACAGGCGATAGACCGGATAGGTCATGTCGTTGCCGATCGGCAGCGCGCCGTCGAGAAACGCGGGAATCGACACACCGTGCACGTCGTCACCGACCAGGATGCTGCGCAGTTCCTCGAACACCAGGATCAGGCCGTAGGTCATCAGCACCTGCTGCAGGTGGTCGCGCTCATAAAGGAAGCTGAAGAACGCCCACTCAAGCACATAGCCGAACGCCACGGCCAGGACGATGCCGAGCGGCACGGCAATCAGCAGGTTGCCGGTCAGGCTGGCCAGCGTGAATGCCAGGTAGGCCCCGAGCATGTAGAAGCTGCCATGCGCCAGGTTGATGACGCCCATGATGCCGAAGATCAGCGTCAGGCCGCTTGCCACGAGGAACAGCAACAGCCCGTACTGCACGCTGTTCAGGCACTGGATCAGGAAGGAGACGATGTCCATGCTGCGTGGGGGAGGACGCCCGGCGCGCGGCAAGCCGCTGCACCGGGCCTCATTCCGGTAGGATGGTGGGAATCAAAGACGGCAACCGCGTGCCGGATCGGCCAGCGCCTTCACCGCCACGGTGCTCACCTTGTTCTCGCGGCCATCTACCTTGCGCAGGTAGAAATCCTGCACCGGGTTATGCGCCTTCGACAGCGTGAAAGCACCGCGCGGGCTGTCCACCTTGGCGGTCTCCATGGCCTTGTAGACGTCGGCCTTGCGGGACATATCGCCCTTGACCGCATTCGCCCCGGCGGCAAGCAACTGCGCGGCGTCATAGCCCTGCACCGCATACACATCCGGCTGCAGCTTGTAGGTCTTGGCGTAATCAAGGCGGAAGGTCTTGTCGCGCGCGTTGCTCAGGCCATCCGCATAGTGCAGCGTGGTTTCCAGACCCTGCGCGGCATTTCCCTGCGCCTCGAGCGTGCCATCCGTGAGGAAGCCCGAGCCATAGAGCGGGATCTTGTCCTTGAGCCCCGCGCCGGCCCAATCCTTGACGAACTTGACCGCACCGCCGCCCGCGAAGAACACGAACACGGCGTCCGGCTTGAGCGCGGCCACTTCCGTGATCAGCGCCTGGAACTCCACGTTCGGGAACGGCAGGCTCAGCTCCTTCACCACCTTGCCGCCCTTGCTCTCGAAGGCCTCCTTAAAGCCCTTTACTGATTGCTCTCCCGCCGCATATTTCCAGGTCAGCGTGACGACCTTTTTCATGCCCCGCTCGGCCAGCACGTGGCCCATGGCGTAGCCGGGCTGCCAGTTCGAGAACGACGAGCGGAAGATGTTCGGACCGCACAGCGGGCCGGTGGCCTCATCGACGCCGGCATTCGGGATGATCAGCAGCGTGTTGTTTTCCTTGGCCACCTTGACGATGCCCATCTGCACGCCTGAATGCACGGTGCCCACCACTACATCGACCTGGTCGCGCTTGATCAGCTTGGTTGCGTTCTCGGGTGCCTTGGCGGGATCGGATTCGTCGTCAACCTTGAAGTACTCGATATCGCGCCCGCCGAGCTTGCCCCCCTGCTGCTGCACATACATGCGGAAACCGTTTTCGATCGCCGTGCCCAGTGCCGCATACGTGCCCGTATAGGGCAGCATGAACCCTACCTTGATCTTCCCGCCCTGCGCACTCTGCGCCTGGACGGCTCCCGTGGCGGCAAGCATTGCAGCAACGGCAAGGCAGGCAGGCGCGAGCCTGCGCGATGTGAAGCGGTGCATGATGTCTCCTGGTGGTCAAGCCGGCGGTTTGCCTGTTGCGAAACCGTGATCGGTCCCTGCCCCCAGGGTCCGGAGCGTGTCCGGATGCAACACAGGGGGCGGGCAACGAATTATTTTAGGTATGAAGTATGTGCGTTTATAAACCGTACCGCCGCCTGCGTCAACGGCTCCGGCTGGTCGCGATGTGGCGAATGACCGCACCGCGCGAGTTTAAGCAAGGCGGTTTGCGGGGCATATCGATGGATACCCTCGATCTGCGCCATGGTGCCGTACTCGTCGTCCTCGCCCTGCACCGCCAGCACCGGACAGCGAAATTGCGGTAGCAGATCGTGCAGATCCCACTGGCGGAAAGCGGGGTCGAGCCAGATATCGTTCCAACCCCAGAACGCCGAATCCACGTCGTCGTGGTAGCGCGCCAGGCGGCTGCGCAAATCGGTTTCCAGGTAGGCCTGGCGCGTGGCCGCGATGCTGCGAACCGACACGTCTTCGACGAGGATATGGGGCGCGAGCACGGTGATGCCGTCGACGGAATCGGGAAAGCTCGCGGCGTGGATCAGCGCAATGGAGCCCCCGTCGCTATGGCCGAGCAGCCATGGCTTTCCGTGACTGCTCCCCGGGCCGATCTCCAGGGCTTCGAACAATGCCGGCAATGCCTCGCGCGCCTGCCGGTGCATGAAATCGACGCCCCACTTTTCATCGTGCGGCCGCGGGGTAGAACGCCCGTAGCCATAGCGCGAAAACACCAGTCCGCGAAAGTCACCGGCCTCACAGAAGCTGCGCGGAAAATCGCGCCACATGCTGACCGAGCCGAGCCCTTCATGCAGGAACACCACCAGCGGACGCTGCGCGCGCTCCGCGCGCAGCCACTGGTATTCGATCCGGATACACCGGCCGTCGAACGGAATGTCTACCCAATCGCTATGCATGCCGATCCTGTGGTCAGGCATCGGCGTGGGCCGTTGCGGCCGCACGCGCTGCTTCCTCGCGCTGGCGCAGGCGGAAGCGCTGAATCTTGCCCGTAGCGGTCTTCGGCAATTCCTCCACGCACTCGATCTGCCGTGGATACTTGTACGGCGCAAGTCGTGACTTGACGAAGGCCTGCAACTCGGCAGCCATGCCCGCGTGCCACTGCTGTCCCGGACGCATTACGACGAAGGCTTTCGGCTTGACGAGTTCGTCGGCATCGACCACGCCGATCACCGCAGCCTCAAGCACGGACGGGTGCAGTGCGAGCGCGGCCTCGACCTCGAACGGCGAGACATAGATGCCGCCCACTTTGAGCATGTCATCGCTGCGCCCGGCGTAGATGTAGTACCCGTCCGCATCCTGCAGGTACTTGTCGCCACTGCGCGTCCATGCGCCGACGAAGGTGTCGCGGGTCTTGTCGCGATTGCACCAGTACATCAGCGCGGCCGATGGCCCTTTGATGTACAGGTCTCCGATCTCGCCTGGCTTGCTGGGTTCGCCAAGCTCGTCGAGCAGCTTCAGTTCATAGCCGGGCACCGGCTTGCCCGTCGTGCCATAGCGTACGTCGCCGGGCCGGTTCGACAGGAAGATGTGCAGCATTTCGGTAGAGCCGATGCCATCAAGAATGTCGCAGCCGAAATGGGCGAAGAACCGTTCGCCGATATCCCTCGGCAAGGCCTCGCCAGCCGAGGTGCAGACGCGCATTGCCACGTCGCTGCGCGGTGGCAGTTCGGGCGAGGCGAGCATGCCTGCAAACAGCGTCGGCACACCGCAGAACACAGTGGGACGATGCTCGCACAGCCGCCGGAACACCGCGGCCGGCGTGGGCCGTTCCGCCATCAGCACTGTGGTGGCGCCCACGAACAGCGGAAACGTCAGCGCATTGCCGAGTCCATAGGCAAAGAACAGCTTCGCCGCCGAGAACACCACATCGTCTTCACGCATGCCGAGCACGCGCCGCGCGTACAGGTCAGCGGTATGGAAGAGGTTGCCGTGCGTATGCACAGTGCCCTTGGGGCGGCCCGTCGAGCCCGACGAATAGAGCCAGAACGCCATGTCGTCCGGCCCGGTGTCGACCACCGGCGCCGCCGAGCGCGTGCGCGAGATCACTGCCTCCACACTGCAGCTTGGCGCCGCATCCTTGTACGGGGCTGCCTGAATGACCACCGGCGACAGGCCGCTGCTGGCGACCGCGGTCTTCATGAGGGGAAGCAGCGCCTCAGACACCACCACGGCACGCGCACCACTGTGCTGGAGCATGTACGCGTAGTCGTCGGCCGTGAGCAGCGTATTCACCGCGACCGGCACCACGCCCGCAAGCAGGCAGCCGAGGAATACGGTTGGAAAGTCGACGGTATCGAACGCGCACAGCAGCAGACGTTCCTCGCGCCGGAAACCGGCGTCATGCAGCGCCGCGGCAAAGCGGCGAGCGCGCGCATCGAGTTCAGAGAAAGTTAGCGAGACCTTGTCGTCGACATAGGCAACTTTGTCGCCGCGACCCGCCGCGAGGTTGCGCCCCAGCAAGTCGGCGGCAGCGTTGTACCGGGCGGGCAGCGCGGTGATATCGGATTCGGCAGTTCCGGACGAAAGCGAAGCACCCGCCGGCGAACCGGCAGGGGTATTGGGGGGCGTCATGTCTCCACTCCTTGGGGTCGCAGCGCCTCCGGCAGAAAAAACCGGCAGCGCGGCGGCGTCAGGCCGGTCGCTCTTGGATGCCGGTGCGTAAAGGCGATCGCATCGGCTTGTTGATGCATTTTATTTCATATCGCCTATCATGCAAGTTAGTAGATGCACTATATGACACCGTGCGGGCAATCGCCCCGCAGGGCTCCCTTATAATTCGCCTCCCTTTCCGCCGGATACTGCACAAAGGCCGGCCCAACCGCCTGAATCGCCCGATACACCTGTCCGCCATGCGCCGAGACCCCGAACCGCACTCCCCGCCCGATGCCACCGCCGGCGGCGCCAACGGCGAACGCGACCCCTATCTCACGCAGTTGGGGGAACGTATCCGCTCGCTGCGCGCGGCACGCGGCATGTCGCGCAAGGACCTGGCGCGCGGCGCCAACGTTTCGGAACGCTACCTGGCCAACCTGGAGACTGGTACGGGTAATGCCTCGGTGCTGCTGCTGCGCCAGGTGGCGCGCGCGCTCGATGTGCCGTTGCCGGTCGTGCTGGCGGAAGTGGACGGCCTGAATGGCCAGCAGGTAACCGAGTTCGCGCAGCTCGTGCAGTGGCTCGCGCAATTGCCAACGGGCGACCTTGCACGCGTGCGCGATGCCTGCCGCCATGCGCTGGCACCCGCGGAATCGCGCGATGCGCGGCATCGCCGCATTGCGCTGATCGGCTTGCGCGGCGCGGGCAAATCGACGTTGGGCCGCGCCCTGGCGGCGGCTGAGGACATGCCGTTCGTCGAACTCAACAATGTGATCGAACAAGAAGCGGGCGCAAGCCTTTCCGAGATTCACTCGCTCTATGGCCAGGCTGCTTATCGACGCTACGAGATGCGCGCGCTCGAACGCGTACTGCGCGAGCACGACAACATGGTCCTCGCTACACCCGGCAGCCTCGTCTCCGAACCGGGCACCTTCAACCTGCTGCTGTCGCGCTGCTATACGGTGTGGGTCAAGACATCGCCCGAGGAACACATGGCCCGGGTGGTCGCACAGGGCGACATGCGCCCCATGCAAGGCAATCGCGAAGCCATGACGGACCTGCGCCGTATTCTGCAGGCGCGCACGCCGCTGTATGCCCGCGCCGACCTCGCACTCGATACCAGCGGCCAGGACGCCCACACTTCGCTGCAGGCCCTGCGCGCCCAGATTTCCCACGTCACGGCCTGACTTCGGGCGCCCTCGGCACGGCGTGCAGAAAGGTATTGCACCCTCCGTCACCATGCACTATATTTCATCGAAAGCCGCAAGGCACTATAGTGCATTAAGGAGACAGCCATGTCCGCGCCGGCCACCGCCCCCACTCAAGCCGCTGAACCCGTCACGTTCGAACGCCACCCCGAGCAATACCGCCACTGGAAGCTCACATTTGACGGCCCGGTCGCCACGCTGGCGATGGATGTCGACGAAGAAGGCGGCCTGCGGCCGGGCTACACGCTGAAGCTGAACTCCTATGACCTCGGCGTCGACATCGAACTGCACGACGCCCTGCAGCGCATCCGTTTCGAGCACCCGGAGGTGCGCACGGTGGTGATGACCAGCGCACGCGACCGCATCTTCTGCTCGGGCGCCAATATCTTCATGCTCGGCCAGTCGACGCACGCGTGGAAGGTGAACTTCTGCAAGTTCACCAACGAGACGCGCAACGGCATCGAAGACGCCAGCCGCCATTCGGGCCTCAAGTTCATCGCGGCGTGCAACGGCACCACAGCCGGCGGCGGCTATGAACTCGCCCTGGCCTGCGACGAAATCGTGCTGGTCGACGATCGCTCTTCGGCCGTGAGCCTGCCGGAAGTGCCACTGCTCGGTGTGCTTCCCGGCACCGGCGGCCTGACCCGCGTGACGGACAAGCGACGCGTGCGTCGCGACCATGCCGACATTTTCTGCACCACGACCGAAGGCGTGCGCGGACAGCGCGCCAAGGACTGGAAGCTCGTCGACGACGTGGTCAAACCCGCGCGCTTTACCGAATACATTGCCGAGCGCGCGGCCGCGCTGGCCGCCACCAGCGATCGCCCGCAGAACCACCACGGCATCGAACTGACCCCGCTGTCGCGCACCGTCGAGGAAGACGGCTACCGCTATGACACGGTGCGCGTCCATTTCGACCGCGCCGCGCGCAAGGCCACGATCACCGTATTCGGCCCCGACCGACACCAGCCCACGGACCTCGCGGGCGTTGTCTCGGCGGGCGCGCAATGGTGGCCGCTCAAGATGGCGCGCGAACTGGATGACGCGATCCTGACGCTGCGCACGAACCATCTCGATATCGGCATGTGGATCATGAAGACTGACGGTGACGCGGCAGCCGTCCTGGCCGCCGATGCGCTGATGGAAGCGCACGCCAGCCATTGGTTCGTGCGCGAAACGATCGGCATGCTGCGCCGTACGCTTGCGCGGCTCGATGTGTCGTCGCGCAGCCTGTTCGCGCTGATCGAGCAGGACTCGTGCTTCGCCGGCACGCTGCTGGAACTGGCACTGGCGGCGGATCGCAGCTACATGCTGCATCTGCCCGACGCACCTGACGATGCGCCGCGCGTCTTCCTCAGCGAAGCCAACTTCGGCCGCTACCCGATGCCCAATGGGCTGTCACGGCTGGCCGCGCGCTTCTATGGGGACGAAGCCGCCATTACCGCAGCACGTGAACACATCGGCCAGCCGCTCGATGCACTGAGCGCCGATTCACTGAGCCTGATTACCGCCGCGCCCGACGATATGGACTGGGAAGACGAGATCCGCATCGCTGTGGAGGAGCGCGCCAGCCTGTCCCCCGATGCACTCACCGGCCTGGAAGCGAACCTGCGCTTCGGCCCGGGCGAAACCATGGAAACCCGGATCTTCGGACGCCTGACGGCCTGGCAGAACTGGATCTTCAACCGCCCCAACGCGGTGGGCGAGAATGGCGCGCTCAAGGTTTTCGGGAGCGGGAACAAGCCCCGTTTCGACTGGAACCGCGTCTGACGCCATAACGACCTGCAAGGAGACACGCCGTGAGCATCGACTACAGCCAGAAGATCCCGAACAACGTCAACCTGGCGGACGACCGCGCGCTGCAGCGCGCACTGGAGCACTGGCAGCCGGCGTTCCTGGACTGGTGGCGCGACATGGGGCCGGAGGGCTCGCACAACTTTGACGTGTACCTGCGCACGGCTGTGTCGGTCGACCCGTCGGGCTGGGCGCATTTCGAGCACGTAAAGATGCCGGATTACCGCTGGGGCATCTTCCTGCAGCCCGCCGATCCGGCGCGCCAGATCCATTTCGGCGAGCACAAGGGCGAAGCCGCGTGGCAGGACGTGCCGGGGGAACATCGCGCCAACCTGCGTCGCATCATCGTCACGCAGGGCGATACAGAGCCGGCATCGGTTGAACAGCAGCGGCACCTTGGCCTGACTGCACCGAGCCTGTATGACCTGCGCAACCTGTTCCAGGTGAACGTGGAGGAAGGCCGCCATCTGTGGGCCATGGTGTATCTGCTGCACCGCTATTTCGGCCGCGACGGGCGTGAGGAAGCCGAGGCGCTGCTCGATCGCCGCTCCGGCGATCAGGACAATCCGCGCATCCTGGGGGCATTCAACGAACGCACGCCGGACTGGCTGTCGTTCTTCATGTTCACGTACTTCACCGACCGCGACGGCAAGTTCCAACTCTGCGCGCTGGCCGAATCAGGCTTCGATCCGCTCGCGCGCACCACGCGCTTCATGCTCACCGAGGAAGCGCACCACATGTTCGTCGGCGAATCGGGCGTGTCGCGCGTGATCCAGCGGACTTGTGAAGTAATGCGCGAGCGTGACATCCGTGACCCGGCCGATGTGCGCGCTGCCGGCGTGATCGACCTGGAGACCATCCAGCGCTACCTGAACTTCCACTACAGCGTCACCATCGACCTGTTCGGCGCGGACCAGTCGTCCAACGCCGCCACGTTCTACAGCGCCGGGCTCAAGGGCCGCTTCGAGGAAGGCAAGCGTACCGATGACCACGTGCTCAAGAGCGACGTCTATCGCGTGCTCGAAGTGCGCGACGGCCAGCTCGGCGAGCGTGAAGTGCCGATGCTCAATGCCCTCAATGAAGTGCTGCGCGACGACTACATCCGCGATTCGATCGGCGGCGTGGCGCGCTGGAACAAGGTGATCGAGAAGCACGGCATCCCGTTCAAGCTGACGGTCCCGCACAAGGCGTTCAATCGCAAGATTGGCACGCTTTCCAATGTGCACGTGTCGCCGACCGGCGAGCTCCTGACCGAAGCACAGTGGCAAGCCAACGAGCGCAACTGGCTCGCCACGGAAGAAGACCGCGCCTATGTCGCGTCGCTGATGGGCCGTGTGACGGAGCCTGGCAAGTACGCCAACTGGATCGCGCCGCCCGCTGTCGGCGTCAACCGCCAGCCAATGGATTTCGAGTACGTGCGCTTCAACTGAATGACCGCCACCACAAGAAAGACAGGACTGTAGCCCCGGGGCCGAAGCCGGCCCCGCCCCACATGGAGACATACCATGGGCGCCCCCGAAATGATCAAGCAGCACCTGATCGATCCGGAAATCTGCATTCGCTGCAATACCTGCGAAGACACGTGTCCGATCGACGCGATCACCCATGACGAGCGCAACTATGTGGTGAAGGCCGACGTCTGTAACGCGTGCAACGCCTGCCTCTCGCCATGCCCGACCGGCGCCATCGACAACTGGCGCACCATGCTCAAGGGCCAGGCCTATCCGATCGAAGAGCAACTGCTGTGGGATGAACTGCCGGCCGAGATACCGCTGCCTGCAGCGGAACTCGATGCAGCCGGCACGGACGAAGCCCTACGCGCAGACACCGCCACAGCTGCCGCAGAAGGCGGTGTAACGGTACAAGCCGTGGAAACGAGCCGACACACGTCGGCGCGCGCGCCATGGTCGGCAGCCCATCCGTATGTCAACCTGCACGGCGTCCGGGCGCCCATGGCGGCTACCGTGGCTGGCAACTACAGGCTGACCGCCGAGGATGCATCAAGCGACATCCACCACATCGTGCTGGACTTCGGCACGCATTTCTTCCCGGTGCTGGAAGGACAGGCCATCGGCATCGTGCCGCCCGGCACAGACGCAGCCGGCAAGCCGCACTACATCCGCATGTACTCCGTTGCCAGCCCGCGCGACGGCGAACGGCCTGGCTACAACAATCTTGCGCTGACCGTGAAACGCGTCGAGGAAGACCACGACGGCAATCCGGTGCGCGGCGTGGCGTCGAACTTCCTGTGCGACCTGGCCAAGGGCGATACCGTGCAGGTGGTCGGGCCGTTCGGCACTACGTTCCTAATGCCCAATCACCGGGAAGCCAGCATCATGATGATCTGCACCGGCACGGGCTCGGCTCCCATGCGCGCGATGACCGAGCGCATGCGGCGCAACATGGAGCACTTCGGTGGGCGTCGCATGCTTTTCTTCGGTGCGCGCAATGCTCGGGAGTTGCCGTACTTCGGCCCGCTGCTGAAGCTGCCGAAAGATTTCCTCGACATCCATTTCGCGTTCTCGCGCGACGCCGAGGTGCCACGCCGCTATGTGCAGGACGCGATCCGCGAGGCGTCGGCCGGCGTGACGGCCCTGCTGTCCGATCCGCATGGCCATGTCTACATCTGCGGCCTGAAGGGGATGGAAGAAGGCGTGCTGGCAGCCTTCGGCGATGTCTGCGCCGCGTCAGGCATGTCGTGGCCGGAACTGGAGGCCACCATGAAGGCCGAAGGCCGGTTGCATATCGAGACTTACTGACCCCTCTTTGGCCTGGCTATGCCCGCCGGCCCGTGCGGTTCGCGGGCCGGTTTCCTTGCATCTCGCACTTCCCTTCTGAAATGACTCGCCTATAATGTTTCTCAAGAAACAGGAGCAACGGCGATGCAATCGAGGCGAATTCCGGAGGCAGAACCCGCCAGCGGTCCGGACCCTGGCACCACGCTGACCAAGGCCGTCATGCGCGCGGCCAGCTTCCTCGGCATCAGCCAGGCCATCGTGGCCAGCGTGCTGGGCATCAGCACGGCCTCCGTATCGCGCATGGCATCCGGCCTGTACATCCTCGACAAGCACCGCAAGGAGTGGGAATTCGGCGTGCTGTTCGTACGGCTGTTCCGCTCGCTTGACGCCATCCTCGGGCACGGCGACCAGGCACGGCTGTGGCTGACCAACGAAAATCTCGCGCTTGGCGGCAAACCTCTCGAAATGATCCGCACTACTGAAGGCCTCGTTCGTGTCGTTCACTACCTGGACGCCACCCGCGGTCGCATCTGAGCGCCAGCCGTTCGCGCTCACCCTCTGGCGTGCGGTAGAGGCCCAGCATGTGGTCTCGACCATGCCGCTGGTCGACAGCCTCGACGAGCAGGCCGTGCTGGAAGCCGTGCTCGACGCCGGCAAGCCCGCCGTGCCCGCGGAGGCCCGGCATCTGCACTATCTGCTGTTCACGCCGTTCCGTTACCCGCCATCGCCGTGGGGCTCGCGCTTTCGCGCCGGGCAAGATCCCGGTGTGTTCTATGGCGCCGAGGAAATCCGCACCGCCTGTGCCGAGCTTGGCTACTGGCGCTGGCGCTTCCTCAACGACAGCCCCGCCCTGCCCCGCATCGACGCCCGCGCCCAGACACTGTTCCAGGTGAGCGTGCGCACCGAAGGCGTGGCTCTGGATACGCCGCCGTTCGACCGCGACAGCGCGCAATGGACCGATCCGGATAGCCACGAGGCCTGCCAGGCCTTCGGCCGCATCGCACGCGAAGCCGGCATCGGCCTGATCCGCTATACGTCGGTCCGCGATCCCGGGCACGGCCCATGCGGCGCCGTAATGACGCCGCGTGCGTTTGACCATCCGCTGCCGCTGGCCACAACCACATGGATGCTGACGGTGCGCCGTGACCGCGTAATCTGGCAACGCGACGACCTGCAGCAACGCGACAGCTTTGAGTTCGCCGCATCGCTGTGGCAGCGCACAAGCGAAAGGTCCCCAGAAGGCTGAACCTCGGCAGCGCCATCGCCGTCTAATCGTTACGGAAGGCAGCTCGGCGCGCAAATGCAGTTTTTTTCACATAAGTGTTGCAACGCGGTAGCCGTTGCCCTATAATTTTTTCTTCGACGGACGCGGGGTGGAGCAGTTGGCAGCTCGTCGGGCTCATAACCCGAAGGTCGCAGGTTCAAGTCCTGCCCCCGCAACCAAACGCCTCAACACGTCGAACCGGATCTGCCAAACGTTTCGTTGGCAGTTCATCGCAAAGCCCGCAATCGCGGGCTTTTTGCTTTCCGGGTCTCGCCGCACGCTGTGGGGCCCGCCACTCAGGCAGCCGGGCCGCGCGGTGATACACTTTGCCCCATTCCTCCCGGACGCCCCTCATGAAATTCTGCTCGAACTGTGGCCATGCGGTCGTGCTGCGCGTACCTGACGGCGACAACCGCCCGCGCAGTGTTTGTGACAACTGCGGCACCATTCACTACATCAATCCCCGCAACGTGGTCGGCACGATCCCCGTCTGGGAAGACAAGATCCTGCTGTGCAAGCGAGCAATCGAGCCGCGCTATGGCTTCTGGACGCTGCCGGCTGGCTTCATGGAGATCGGCGAGACCACGGCCCAGGCCGCCTCGCGCGAGACGCTGGAAGAAGCCGGCGCGCGCGTGCAGGTAGGTGAACTGTTTTCGATGCTGAACGTGCCCCACGTGCACCAGGTGCATCTTTTTTACCTGGCGACGCTGGACGACCTCGACATTGCCCCGGGTGAGGAAAGCCTCGAAGTGAAGCTCGTGGAGGAAGCCGATGTACCGTGGGACGAACTCGCCTTCCCCACGGTGATCCACACGCTGCGCTGCTTCTTTGCCGACCGTGCCGCAGGCCGCCTGCAAGACGGCAGTTTCCGGCTGCACAGCCTGGATATCGACAAGCCCATGCGCCCGCTGACCAGCCGGGCGACGGTGACGCCCTGATTCTTTCTGCGCCAGCAGCCCCAGCATGATCGCCTGGCTGGACCCGCACGATCCGTTTCCGCCGGTGGAGCGCGCGCTCGGGCCGGCCACGGAAGCGCCGGGCCTGCTCGCCGCCAGCCGCGACCTGTCGCCCCAGCGCTTGCTGCTGGCGTACCGCCAGGGCATCTTCCCGTGGTATTCGGTGGGCCAGCCGGTGCTGTGGTGGAGCACCGATCCACGCATGGTGCTCGCGCCCCAGGCGCTGAAGATCTCCGCCACGTTCCGCAAGACACTACGCCGCGTGCTGCGCGACCCGGACTGGGAGATCCGTGTCGACGATGATTTCCTCGCCGTGATGCGCGCCTGCGCGATGACGCCGCGCGAGGGACAGGACGGCACGTGGATCACGCGCGAGATCATCGCCGCCTATGGTGCGCTGCACAGCAACGGTATGGCTCACTCCGTGGAGACCTGGTACCGCGGCACGCGCGTCGGCGGCCTCTATGGCGTGGCGCTGGGCCGCATGTTCTATGGCGAATCGATGTTTGCGCACCGCACCGACGCCTCCAAGATCGCGCTCGCGGCGCTGTGCGCGTTCCTCGGCAATCACGGCGTGCCGATGATAGACTGCCAGCAGGAAACCGATCACCTGGCCTCGCTTGGCGCGCGCCCGATCGCGCGTGCGGAATTCCTGGCCCATGTACGAAATGCCTCGGCACAACCGGCAATCACGCCCTGGTGGTTCGACAAATCGGTGCTGGAGCGGTGGACCGCCACGCCCGCCACCCCGGCCGTCTGACAAGCTGGCTGCATCACCCGCCCCAAGTCCGCCATGAGCAAGCTGAAGGAGCTTCCGCTTTCCGCGCTGCAGTTCTATGCCACGGCGCCCTACGCCTGCAGCTATCTCGATGGCCGCATGGCTCGCTCGCAAGTGGCGACACCGGCCCACCTGATCAACGCGGACGTCTACTCGCGCCTGGTGCGCGCCGGATTCCGCCGCAGCGGCATCTTCACCTACCGCCCATACTGCGATGAATGCCACGCGTGCACGCCGTGCCGCGTGCTCGTGGAACAGTTCGAGCCGGATCGTTCGCAACGCCGGGCCTGGCGCCGGCACGGCCATCTGCAGGCGCTGGTGGCGCCGCTCACGTATGTCGAGGAGCACTACTCGCTGTATTTGCTGTACCAGTCGATGCGCCACGCTGGCGGCGGCATGGATCAGGACAGCCGCGACCAGTACGAGCAGTTCCTGCTGCAAAGCCGCGTGAACTCCCGGCTCGTGGAGTTCCGCGAGCCCCCCGGCTCGCCCGAGGCCGGCAAGCTGCGCATGGTCAGCATGATCGACGTGCTCGATGACGGGCTGTCGTCGGTCTATACCTTCTATGATCCGGTCGAGCGCAACGCGAGCTACGGCACCTACAACATCCTCTGGCAGATCCGCCAGACACGCGAACTCGGCCTGCCGCACCTGTACCTTGGCTACTGGATCGCCGAAAGTCGGAAGATGGCCTACAAGGCACGTTTCCGCCCGCTGCAGGTGCTGACCGGCAACCAGTGGCAGGCGTTCGAGGACGACGCGGCCGATGCCACGGCCGCCGGGCAGTTGGACGGCACCGACCCGGCCCAGGAATAGGCGTCGGCGGGGGCCGACCCGACACCACACTGCGGGCGGTCATGCGCCCCAGCCGCTACAATGCCGGCTTGGTTTTCACTCTGCGCCGGCTTCCCGGTCGCCCCTCCTCGTGCTCAACGCGCTCTATCCCCTGTTCCGCCCCGCCCTGTTCTCGATGGACGCGGAGGACGCCCACCACTTCACCCTGAACAACCTGCTGCGTGCGCACCGCCTGGGCCTCGGCGGCTGCATCGGCAATCGCATTCCCGACGATCCGCGCACCGTGATGGGCGTGCGCTTTCCGAACCCCGTGGGCCTGGCCGCCGGGCTGGACAAGGATGGTGCCTATATCGACGGACTGGCGTCGTTCGGCTTCGGGTTCATCGAGGTGGGCACCGTCACGCCGCGCGCACAGCCCGGCAACCCGCGCCCGCGCATGTTCCGCCTGCCCCAGGCCGACGCGCTGATCAACCGCATGGGCTTCAACAACGGCGGCGTCGACGCGTTCATCGCCAACGTCAAGGCATCTCGCTGGAAGGCGGAAGGCGGCGTGCTGGGCCTGAACATCGGCAAGAACGCCGATACGCCGATCGAACGCGCGGCCGACGACTACCTGTATTGCCTCGAGCGCGTCTATCCGCATGCGAGCTACGTGACGGTCAACATCTCGTCGCCGAACACCAAGAACCTGCGCCAGCTCCAGGGCGCCAGCGAACTCGACAGCCTGCTGTCGACGCTCAAGGCCGCGCAGCAGCGCCTCGCCGACCAGCACAAGCGTTACGTGCCGGTGGCCCTGAAGATCGCGCCCGATCTCGATGCCGACCAGATCGGCAATATCGGCGACGCGCTGGTACGCCACAAGATCGACGGCGTGATCGCGACCAACACCACGATCTCCCGCGATGCCGTGAAGGGCCTGCCGCACGCGGAAGAAGCCGGCGGACTGTCCGGCCGGCCGGTGTTCGAGCAGTCGACGCACGTGGTGCGCGCGCTGCGCCAGGTCGTTGGCGATGCGGTGCCCATCATTGGCGTGGGCGGCATTTTCAGCGGCGCGGACGCCCGCGCGAAAATCGATGCCGGGGCAAAGCTCGTCCAGGTCTACAGCGGCCTGATCTACCGAGGGCCGACACTCGTACGCGATTGCGCCGCCGCGCTGCGTGCCTGAATCCGTTCTGCTAGCCAGCAAGGAGAACAACATGGAAACCGTCCGCCTCGGCCGCAGCGACCTGGAGGTCTCCCGCATCTGCCTGGGCACCATGACCTTCGGCGAGCAGAACACTGAAGCCGACGGCCACAGCCAGCTCGACTACGCGTTCTCGCGCGGGATCAACTTCATCGATACGGCCGAAATGTACCCGGTCAGGCCGCGTGCCGAAACCTACAGCCGGACCGAGCAGATCATCGGCAGTTGGCTCAAGCGCCAGCCGCGCGACCGCGTGGTGCTGGCCACCAAGGTGGCCGGCCCGGGACGGATGCCGTGGATCCGCAATGGCGACGACTTCACCCCCGCGGGCATCCTTGCGGCGGTCGACGCATCACTGCAGCGGCTGCAGACCGACTACATCGACCTGTACCAGATCCACTGGCCCGCCCGCAACGCGCCGATCTTCGGCCAGACCAGCTTCGATCCGGCCCTGGAACGTCCTTGCGCGTCCATCCAGGCGCAACTGGAAACGCTGGCGGAGCTGGTGCAGGCCGGCAAGGTTCGTTATGTCGGCGTTTCGAATGAAACGCCATGGGGCGTGAGCGAATTTGTGCGCCTGGCCGAGCAGCACGGGTTGCCGCGCATTGCGACCATCCAGAACCCCTACAACCTCGTCAACCGCAGCTTTGAGCAGGGCCTGGACGAGGCTTGCTATCGCACCGACGTGAGCCTGCTGGTCTACAGCCCGCTCGCCTTCGGCCAGCTGACGGGCAAATACCTGAGCGGCGACCCGGCAAACCCGGTCTTCAACGATGCCGCAATCGGACGCCTGACCCGCTTCGGCGCCGACTGGAGCCCGCGCTATATGCGCAAGGAAACGATGGCCGCATCGGCGCGCTATGTCGAACTGGCACGCAAGGCCGGATTGTCGCCGGCGACGCTCGCGCTGGCCTGGTGCTATTCGCGCTGGTTCGCCGCCAGCACCATCATTGGCGCCACGTCGCTGGACCAGCTACGCGAAAACATCGATGCGTGGCAAACGCAATTGCATGAAGACGTGATTGCCGCAATCGGGGTAATCCACAAGCAAATCTGCAATCCTGCGCAATAATCTGCGCCCCGATGGCAAATAAGGGGGCTCCGGCAGCATCGGATGCCCCGCATTCCCTCCGGGACTTCCCATTTCGTGCGCGAGAAGTGGTATCCTCGCAGGCTTATCGCTGTCTGGCCCATTGCGCGGACGCGCGCCTCCACTAGCCGCCGGAAGTGACGCAAACGCCATGAGCAGGTGTCCACCACACTATCGTCGTGGCGGCCCGGCAGCGAGACCAAGCTTGTGCGCGGCCGCACCATCCAGAACCGAGTCACTCGGAGGAGAACAGATCAATATGAAGGGTCTCAAGGCAACCAAGTCCATCCTCGGCGGCGCAGTCGCGCTGGCATTGCTGTGCGGCGGCGCCGTGCACGCCCAGACCGTCAAGGTCCTGTCGATCGTGGACCACCCCGCGCTGGACGCCATCCGCGACGGCGTGCGCGAGGAGTTGAAGGCCGCCGGCTATGACGCCGACAAGAACCTGAAGTGGGAATACCAGAGCGCCCAGGGCAACACCGGCACGGCCGCGCAGATCGCCCGCAAGTTCGTCGGTGACAACCCGAACGCGATCGTCGCCATCGCCACGCCGTCGGCCCAGGCCGTGGTCGCCGCTACCAAGACCGTGCCCGTCGTGTATTCCGGCGTGACCGATCCGGTCGCCGCGCAATTGGTCAAGAGCTGGGCCCCGTCGGGCACCAACGTGACCGGCGTGTCGGACAAGCTGCCGCTGGACAAGCAGGTCGCGCTGATCAAGCGTGTCGTGCCGAATGCGAAGACCGTCGGCATGGTCTACAACCCGGGTGAAGCCAACTCGGTCGTGGTGGTCAAGGAACTGAAGGAACTGCTGGCCAAGCAGGGCATGACCCTGAAGGAAGCCGCCGCGCCGCGTACGGTTGACATCGGTGCCGCCGCCAAGAGCCTGGCTGGCAAGGTCGACGTGATCTACACCAACACCGACAACAACGTGGTGTCGGCCTATGAAGCGCTGGTGAAGGTCGCCAATGAGTCGAAGATCCCGCTGATTGCCGCCGACACCGACAGCGTCAAGCGTGGCGCCATCGCCGCACTGGGTATCAACTACCTGGACCTGGGCCACCAGACCGGCAAGGTCGTGGTGCGCATCCTGAAGGGTGAGAAGCCGGGCGCGATTGCCTCCGAAACCAGCAGCAACCTTGAACTGTTCGTGAACACCGGCGCCGCGCAAAAGCAAGGCGTGACGCTGTCGCCGGACCTGGTCAAGGAAGCCAAGACCGTCATCAAGTAAGCACAAAAGTCTGACCAGCGCCGTCCGCTCGATGCGGACGGCCGCGTGTCCTCCCTCTACAGTACAAGATCCGGATCGCCCTACCCGGGCCCGCCCCTGAACGAGACGGCGAGCCGACCGGCCTTACCCGGGCGGGCCGCGCAGCTGTCAACAGGATTCACCATGTCCCTCTTTTCCCTTCTGGGTGCCCTGGAGATCGGCCTGATCTTCAGCCTGGTCGCCCTCGGGGTGCTGATTTCCTTCCGCATCCTCAATTTTCCCGACCTGACCGTTGATGGCAGCTTCCCGCTCGGCGGCGCCGTGGCCGCGACGCTGATCGCCGCCGGGCAGGACCCGTTTGTCGCCACGGCCGTTGCCATCGTAGCTGGCGCCCTGG
The DNA here is from genome assembly GCF_019602855.1 of Cupriavidus pinatubonensis. Taxonomy (GTDB): domain Bacteria; phylum Pseudomonadota; class Gammaproteobacteria; order Burkholderiales; family Burkholderiaceae; genus Cupriavidus; species Cupriavidus pinatubonensis. The sequence continues at coordinate 1,445,675 of NZ_CP080767.1, read as the reverse complement.
CCGGCTTCATCACCGGCTGGCTAAATGTGCGCCTCAAGATCATGGACCTGCTCGCCAGTATCCTGATGATGATCGCGCTGTACTCGGTCAACCTGCGCATCATGGGCCGCCCGAATGTGCCGCTGATCACCGAGCCGACGATGTTCACCATCCTGCAGCCCGACTGGATGCCGGACTACGTGCTGCGTCCGCTCGTGCTGTTCATCGTGGTGGTGGTTGCCAAGATAGGCCTGGACTGGTTCTTCTCCTCGCAGCTCGGCCTGGCCATGCGAGCGACCGGCGCCAATCCGCGCATGGCGCGTGCGCAGGGCATTGCCACCGGCCGCGCCACGCTGGCGGGCATGGCGCTGTCGAATGGTCTCGTCGCACTGGCTGGTGCGCTGTTCGCGCAGACGCAAGGGGGCTCCGATATCTCGATGGGCATCGGCACCATCGTGATCGGTCTGGCCGCAGTGATCATCGGCGAAAGCATCCTGCCGGCACGTCGCCTCGTATGGGCCACGCTCGCCGTGGTGCTGGGCGCGATCCTGTACCGCTTCTTCATTGCGCTGGCACTGAACAGCGACTTCATCGGTCTGAAGGCGCAGGATTTGAACCTGGTCACCGCCGCACTGGTGACGATCGCCCTGGTACTGCCCGCCACCCGCAAGAAGCTGTTTGCACGCAAGAACGGAGGTGCCTGAGATGCTGCGCGCACAAGACCTGAAGCTCACCTTCAACCCCGGCACCCCGATCGAGACCCGCGCGCTGCGCGGCCTGAGCCTGGAAATCCCGAGCGGCCAGTTCGTGGCCGTGATCGGCTCCAACGGCGCCGGCAAGTCGACCTTCCTGAATGCGATCAGCGGCGACCAGATGGTCGATTCCGGCCGCATCACGATCGATGACACCGACGTGACGCGCAAGCAGGCATGGGATCGCGCCCACCTGGTGGCGCGCGTGTTCCAGGACCCGATGGCCGGCACCTGCGAGGCGCTGACGATCGAGGAAAACATGGCACTGGCCATGGCTCGCGGCGCCAAGCGCGGCTTCCGCCCGGCGCTGAACCGCAGCTCGCGCGAACTGTTCCGCGAGAAGCTGCGCCTGCTGAACCTGGGCCTGGAAAACCGCCTGACCGACCGCATTGGCCTGCTGTCCGGCGGCCAGCGCCAGGCCGTGAGCCTGCTGATGGCCTCGCTGCAGCCGTCGCGCATCCTGCTGCTCGACGAGCACACCGCAGCGCTGGACCCGAAGACCGCCGCATTCGTGCTGGAACTGACCGCGCGCATCGTCGAGGAAAGCAAGCTGACGACGATGATGGTGACGCATAGCATGCGCCAGGCGCTGGACTACGGCCAGCGTACGGTGATGCTGCACCAGGGCCAGGTCGTGCTCGATGTGTCTGGCGAAAAGCGCAAGGGACTCGACGTGCCCGATCTGCTGCGCATGTTCGAGCAGACGCGGCATGAGCAGTTGGATGATGATGCGTTGCTGCTCGGTTGATCCGCCTGCAGCACCATGAAGAAAGGGAGCTCGTCGCTCCCTTTTTTCTTTCCGTCAGACCGTAGCGGCCTTGTCCAGCCACCGCTTCAACTGATCCGTCACCGCCGTGCTCGAAAACGAGCAACTGTCCTGTGCGAACACCGCCGACATCTCGAGCCGGCGCAGCAGCTCTTCCATCGCCTGGCCGAAGACCGGCGGCAACGTCAGCGCGGATGCTGCTTCGCGCCACGACTTCACAAGTTCAGCCGCCGGCAGTGATCCGCCGGTGTGCTGGTCCAGTGCTGAACGCATGCGCGCCAGCGTATCGGTATTGGCCGCGCTCATGTGCGTGCCCTCCTTTCTTTGTATAGCTCGCGGAACGTGCGTCCCGATGGTGCGGGCATGTCCCGCGTCTCGGTCCAGCCCTTGCCCGCCATAGGCAGGCTGCCGATAAGCCGATTGCTGCCGCCCATGCGCGCAAGGACGCGCGCGCCGAGACGAGTGGCCAGCGCATAAAGCTCTGGGCGTCGCGCCACGAAGCCCCAGGCCTGCAGCGCAAACCGCTCCTGCCAGGGCCGCAGGCCACGCTCCATCTGTTTCTCGCGCAGTTTACGCAGCAGATCCGACAACGGAATCGACGCCGGACACACGCGGTTGCACTCGCCACACATCGTGGCCGCCTGCGGCAGATCGACGGCATTGGCCAGGCCCACGTAGCTCGGCGTCAGCACGCTGCCCATCGGCCCGGGATAGACCCAGCCATACGCATGGCCGCCGATCTTCTGGTAGACCGGGCAATGATTCATGCACGCGCCGCAGCGGATACAGCGCAGCATCTCCTGGAACTCGCCGCCGATCAGGCCGCTGCGGCCGCCGTCGACGAGCACGAAGTACATATGCTCAGGACCATCGCGCTCGCCTTCCGCACGCGGGCCGGTCAGCAGCGAGAAATAATTGGAGATGGCCTGCCCTGTCGCCGAACGCGGCAGCAGCCGCATCACGGTCGCGAGGTCTTCCAGTGTCGGCAGCACCTTCTCGATGCCGGTCACGGCCACATGCACGCGCGGCATCACGGTGCACATGCCTTCGTTGCCTTCATTCGTGACGACCGCCACCGAGCCGGTCTCGGCGACGATGAAGTTGCCGCCGGTCACACCCATGTCGGCCGACAGGAACTCGGGGCGAAGCACCTCGCGCGCCTCGCGCGTCATCTCCGGGATATCGGTGAGACGCGGCTTGTTGTGGACTTTCGCGAACAGGTCGGCGATCTCGTCCTTGTCCTTGTGCACCACCGGCGCAATGATGTGCGACGGCGGCTCCGAGTCATTGATCTGCAGGATGTACTCGCCGAGATCGGTTTCGATGCTCTGCACACCCATCTCGCCGAGCACCCGGTTGAGCTGCATCTCCTCGGTCACCATCGACTTGCTCTTGATGACCTTCTTCACGCCGTGCTTCTGGGCGATCTCCGCGACCAGCCGCGCCGCGTCAGCCGTAGTCTCGGCAAACAGCACGGTGGCGCCGCGCCGCGTGGCGTTTTCCTCGAACGTGGCGAGCCAGACGTCCAGGTTTTCCAGCGCTCGGTTGCGCCGTTCCTTGAGCGCGGCGCGCGTGGCATCGAAATCGATGTCGCGGATGGCATCCGCGCGTGCGGTCACGAATTTGGTGGAGAGCTTCTTGAGGTTCTGCTGCAGCCGCTGGTCGGCCAGCTTCTGGCCCGCGCGCGCCTTGAATTCCATGCTGTGGACTTGCATCGTCGCGTCTCCGTGTCTCAGGCGTCGCCAGCCAGGACCTGGGCAATATGCAGCACGCGTGTCTGCGTATCGCCGCTGCGGCGCAGGCGGCCTTCGATATTGAGCATGCACCCGAGGTCGCCAAGCACCACCGCATCGGCGCCGCTGGCCTTGATGTTCGCGCACTTCTCGTCGACGATTGCCGTCGAGATATTGCCGTACTTGACCGAGAAGGTGCCGCCGAAGCCACAGCAGGCCTCGCAGTCCTTCATTTCGGTGAGTTGCACGCCTGGCAGCTTGCCAAGCAGCTCGCGCGGCTGCGTCTTGACGCCCAGTTCGCGCAGGCCGGAGCACGAGTCGTGGTACGTGATGTGGCCGGCAAAGCCGGAATCGACCTGTTCGATTTTGGCGACGTTGACGAGGAAGTCCGTCAACTCGAATACGCGTGCGCGCAAGCGCTCGTAGCGGCCGTTCAGCTCAGGGTCGTCGCGCAGCAAGTCGGCATAGTGGTGACAGATCATGCCGCCGCAGCTGCCCGATGGCACGACCACGTAGTCGAACATCTCGAACTCGCGCAGGAATTTTTCAGCCAGGTCGCGCGACACCGCTCGCTCGCCCGAGTTGTAGGCCGGCTGGCCACAGCAGGTCTGGGCTTCCGGCACCATGACCTCGTAGCCGGCGCCTTCGAGCAGTTTCAGCACGGAGAAACCGATCTCCGGACGCATGAGGTCCACCAGGCAGGTGGCGAACAGGCCAACTCGCATTTGATTTCTTTCTCCAGACCCCGAAACCCGGCAATTATGCGCGTTTGCGCCGCGAGGTGGCGCACAAACCATTCAGGCGCGGTGAACGCGGTTCAGGCCGCATCCTTCCCTTCGTTCCTGCCCCACTAGAGGATTCTTACTGAAATGTCATTTCACCCATTGAAATTTTCACGATGTGAGATAGAATCAGGCAAACGCTTAATTTGCCGCATGGCAACATTTCTCTATGTCAGACGCAGACAAGTCGCCTGGAAAGACCTCGATCCAGGTTATTGAACGCATGATGACGCTGCTGGACGCCCTGGCCCAGCACGCCGACCCGGTCAGCCTCAAAGAGCTGTCGATCGCTACCGGACTGCATCCCTCCACGGCCCACCGCATCCTCAACGATATGGTGGCGTGCCGCTTCGTCGACCGCTCCGATCCGGGCAGCTATCGGTTGGGCATGCGGCTGCTCGAACTCGGCAACCTGGTCAAGGCACGGCTTTCGGTACGCGACGCGGCGCTGGCGCCGATGCGCGCGCTGCACCGCGTGACCGGGCAGACAGTCAACCTGTCGGTGCGCCAGGGCGACGAGATCGTGTACATCGAGCGCGCCTACAGCGAGCGCTCCGGCATGCAGGTGGTGCGCGCCATCGGCGGCCGTGCGCCGCTGCACCTGACCTCAGTCGGCAAGCTGTTCCTGGCCGCCGACGAGTCCACGCGCGTGCGCAGCTATGCCACGCGCACTGGCCTGGCCGGTCATACCCGCACCTCGATCACCGAGCTGACCAAGCTCGAACGCGAACTGAACTGGGTCCGCACCAACGGTTATGCGCGTGACAACGAAGAGCTGGAACTCGGCGTGCGCTGCATCGCGGCCGGCATCTACGACGATTCGCGCCGCCTGGTCGCCGGGCTGTCGCTTTCGGCGCCGGCCGACCGCCTGCAAGACAGCTGGCTCCAGAACCTGAAGGACACCGCGCTGCAGATTTCGCGCGGCATGGGATACGTGACGGAGCCCGAAGCGGCCTGACGTGAGCCGTTCCGGCGGCAGCGGGAACACAGACTTGCTGCCGCCGGATACCCTGACGCAGTGATGATGGATTTAAGGGTTTACTCGTAGTTTTCAGATAACCTGCAAACCCTATAATCGGCAGACCATGCGAACCCGCGCCGTCACCCTGACCGAACAGGTCACCCGTCAGCTACGTACCGACATCGAGAACGGGATCTATCCCATCGGAAGCCGTTTGCCCACAGGCAGGCAACTGGCTGATCAATACGGCGTCAGTGCCGCCGTGATCCGCGAGGTCACGGAGCACCTGCGCTCGCAAGGGCTGGTGGAAACCCGCCAGGGCGTGGGCTGCACCGTGCGCTCGCGCACCGGCTCCGCCGGCTTCCAGCTGCCGCGAGAGCCCGATCTTGGCCGTACCGAATTGGCCGATCTGTACGACCTGCGCATCGACCTGGAAAGTGCGGCCGCCGCACTGGCCGCGGTGCGCCGCACCGCAGAAGACCTGGACAGCCTTTCGCTGCTGCTGCAACGGCTGAAGATCCAACTCTATGATGCGCAGCAGGCGGTCGACCTCGATGCCGCTTTCCATATCGGCATCGCGACGGCCACGCATAACCCGTACTACCGGCAGTTGCTGCAGTACATGAACCTGCAGTTGCACCAGGCCGTTGCCGCGGCGCGCGCGAACACGCTGCAGCAGGCACGCCTGCCCGAAGCCGTGCATTCGGAGCATGAAGCCATCTTCGAAGCGGTCCGCGACGGCAACGCCGCCGCGGCGCGCGAGGCCACCACTCATCACCTGCAATGCGCGGCGCAGCGCCTGGGCCTGACCCTGCGCGCACGCGCGGCTGCCGATTCCTTGCCCTGAAAGCCATCGATCCCATGCAAGCCACCACCCTGCCCCAGCGCCTCATCGAAGCCCTTGGCCCCGATACCGTACTTACGCAGCCCGACGACATTGCGCCGTGGCTATCGGACTGGCGCGGCATCTATCGTGGCCAGGCACAGGCAGTGGTGCGGCCACGCACGGTCGACGAAGTCTCGCGCTGCCTGGCACTCTGCCAGCAAGCCGCAGTACCGGTCGTGCCGCGCGGCGGCAACACGGGCCTGTGCGGTGCCGCTACGCCAGACAGCCAGCCGGAGAACGTGGTGCTGAGCCTGGACCGCATGCATGCGATCCGCTCGCTCGACACCATTGCCAACACCATGGTCGTCGAAGCCGGCTGCATTCTCGGCAACCTGCGCCGTGCCGCTGCCGAGGCCAACCGCCTGCTGCCGCTGAGTCTTGCCGCAGAGGATTCCTGCCAGATCGGCGGCAACCTGGCCACCAATGCAGGCGGCGTCAATGTCGTGCGCTACGGCATGACGCGCGAACTGGTGCTCGGTGTCGAAGCCGTACTGCCGAATGGCGAAATCTTTCGTGGCCTGCGTGCACTGCGCAAGGACAACACCGGCTATGACCTCAAGCAGTTGCTGATTGGTTCGGAAGGCACGCTTGGCGTGATCACCGCCGCAGCGCTGCGCCTGTTCCCGCGCACGGACACACGCAGCGTCGTATTGGCGGCCGTCGAATCGCCGCAGCAGGCGCTGGAGCTCTATGCGTTGCTGTTCGAGCAATGCGGCGCGCGGTTGCAGGCGTTCGAGTTCTTCACCGGGTCTTGCCTGGACCTGGTCCTTACCCATGCCGAAGGCGTGCACGAGCCGTTTGCGCAGCGCTACCCCGCTTACGTACTCGTAGAACTGGCCGACACCGCGGAAGAAGCAGCCCTCAATGCGCTGCTGGAGCGCGTGATCGGCGACGCGCTGGAGCGCGGGTTGTGCCTTGACGCGGCCGTATCGGCCTCGCTGGCACAACTGCAGGCGCTGTGGAAGTTGCGCGAGGAAATCTCGGAAGCGCAACGCGCGGACGGGCCGCACCTGAAGCACGATGTGTCGCTGCCGATCGAACAGATCCCGACGTTCATGGTGTCGATGGAGGCACGGCTGCATAGGCTTGACCCGGCGATCCGGCCATTCATCTTCGGGCACTTCGGCGACGGCAACCTGCACTACAACCTGTCACGTCCGCAAGGTGCGCCGAAGGACTGGGCGGCAACGCATGAGGATGCCGTGACCGGCACCGTGCTCGATGAAGTCATGCGCTACGGCGGAAGCATCAGCGCCGAGCATGGAATCGGCCAGCTCAAGCGCCATGCATTCCTGCAGTACAAGGATCCGCTGGAGCTGCGGCTGATGCGCGAAATCAAGCACGCATTCGATCCGGCCGGCATCATGAATCCTGGCAAGCTGCTCTGACGCTGCGAGACGCCAATAAAAAACGCGCCTGAGTCGGCGCGTTTTTTGTCAGAGGAACCGCAGATCAGGTTCCGCGCGATGGCTGCGAAGCGAGGATTGCGCGCGCGCCAACGGGCGTCTGGGTCATGTTCGGCGAAGACGGGAACGCATGCGGCTGCGGCGTCGTCGACGGCGCATGCTCGAGCCAGTCGCGGACGCGCGTGGCATCGGCAAAGCGCGACAGCTTGCCCACGGAGTCCAGGAACACCATCACCACATTGCGGCCATTGACCTTGGCCTGCATGACCAGGCACTGGCCCGCCTCCGAAATAAAGCCGGTCTTCTGCAGGCCGATGTCCCAAGTGCCGCCGCGCACCAGGCGATTGGTGCTGACATAGTGCTGCGTACGGCCCAGCACGTTCACTTCATGCTCGGTCTGCGTGGAGAACTCGCGGATGGTCGGGTTGCGATACGCGGCATTGACCATGCGCACCAGGTCCATGGCGCTCGACACGTTGCTGCTCGAAAGGCCGCTGGAATCCACGAAGTGGCTGTCGTTCATGCCCAGTTCGCGGGCCTTGCGGTTCATCGCCTGGACAAATGCCGGCAGGCCGCCCGGGTAGTTGCGGCCCAGTGCCGACGCGGCACGGTTCTCGGACGACATCAGGGCCAGCAGCAGCAATTCCTGGCGCGTCAGTTGGGTGCCGAAGCGCAGGCGCGAGCTGCTGTGCTTCTCGGTGTCCTTGTCCTCTTCCGTAATGGTCAGGACCTCGTCCATCGGCAGGCGCGCATCCGTCACCACGAGTGCCGTCATCAGCTTCGTGATCGAGGCGATCGGCAGCACGGCGCTCGGGTTCTTCTGGAACAGCACCTCGTTGGTGTTCTGGTCCATCACGAGCGCAACGCTGGAACGCAGCGCCAGCGCGTCTTCCGTATCGCGCAGGCCCATAGCCTCGCCAAGCGACGGCTTGGCCGGCGTGAACACGGCACGCACCGGAGCGGCATGATGCGACGCCACGATCTGGCGTTTGCCGTTCTTCACGATGACCACTTTGCGAGACGTCGAGGCTTCGGCCTTAGCCGCCGTGCGCGTACTGCTGGCACTCACCTTTTTCTCAGTTTTGGAGGATTTTGCCTGCTTTTTGGCAGACTTCTGGGTAGATGTCGACTTGGTGGCCGCCTCAGCTATCGGGGCGGCGAGCAGGGACGCAGAGGCCAGCACGGCCACTGCGGCAGCGCTCAGGGGCGTAAAGCCGAAGAATCTGGAAATAATGGAATCAGACCGAAACATGATTCGTTCAGCGCATCAAGATGGCGCTAGTGTAGGAAATTAAGAAATTGTTAGCAAGATTAAAGACTTACGGAAACAAGTTAAAGTTCGATTTGCATACATTTCCACAATACGGGAATTGTTGACTATTCGTCACGTGCATCATCGTGTGCATCCCGTAAGCCACAACGCCGCAACGTCATCGCGGCAGCAGTCTTCCTTTGTATGTCGGCAGTTATCGTTACACATTGATACACATCTCACTATGAGAGGAAACGCGCAAACCCGCTTACCGGTTCACGTTCCGTGCTCAATCTATTTTCCAGCGCCTCCGGGTCCGCATAGCCGAGCGACATCCCGCACACCACCATTTCTTCACCGGGCAGGCGCAGGTGATCGCCAATGATCTTGTGGAACTGCGTGAACGCGGCCTGAGGGCACGTGTCGAGACCGCGCGCCCGGGCTGCGATCATGATGCTTTGCAGAAACATGCCGTAGTCGAGCCAGCTGCCGAGTTCCATGATCCGGTCGATCGTGAAAATCAGGCCGACCGGCGCGTCGAAAAAGCGAAAGTTGCGCGCGTGCTGTTCGTGCATGCGCGCCTTGTCCTCTCGGCTGATCTCGAGCAGGCCATACAGGTCCCAGCCCACCTTGCGGCGGCGCTCCAGATAAGGGGCAACCCAGGAGCGCGGGTAGTACGGATACTCCTCCAGATACTTGCTGTCGCGCTCGGGATCTTCATAGGCGGCGAGCAGGTCCGCGCACAGCCTCGCCTTGGCATCGCCCGAGAGTACATAGGCGCGCCACGGCTGCGTGTTGGTGCCGGAAGGCGCACGGCTGGCCACGGCCAATATTTCTTCGACCGTTTCGCGCGGCACCGACGTGTCGAGGAATGCCCGCACCGAGCGCCGCGTGAGGATGGCACTGTCTACGCAGTCGACCGCCTGCCGCGCAGCCGCTTTGTCAACGGCCGGCGTGCCTGCTTTCACGTCCTGCGACATCTTGCCCTCCTCCATCACGCCTCAGCCCCCGCCTGCGTACGAGCGGCCGTCAGCGGCAGCAATGCCCCGCGTAGCGGTTCGGGCAAGGGCACCGGTCGGCGTGTGTCGCGGTCGACATAGACATGGACAAAGTGCCCTTGTGCCGCCGCAATCTCGCTATCGCCGCTGAACAGCCCTACCTCATAGCGCACACTGGATGTGCCCAGCCGCGCCACGCGCAATCCCGCCATGACCGTGTCCGGAAAACTGAGCGACGAGAAGTAGTTGCACTGCGTCTCGATCACCAGCCCGATCGTGCTGCCCGCCTCGAAGTCGAGCACACCTTGCCGGATCAGGTACGTATTCACGACGGTATCAAAATAACTGTAGTAGACAACGTTGTTAACGTGGCCATAGACATCGTTATCCATCCAACGCGTGGTGATGGCCTGGAAGTGCGGATAGGCACTGCGGTGCTCAGCTTGCGGTTTCATGTGACGTGGCGGGACAGGGATGAAGAAAATGTGCGACGGGCGCTACCCGCGGCTATCGGCGAATGACCAGCGCTACGCCAGCAGCAGCAAGCGCCATGCCGAACGCTGCCAGCGGCGGAAAATGCTCGCCGAACAGCAGCCATGCCATGACGGCAGTGGTGGGCGGCGTGAGGTACATCAGGCTGGAGACACGCGTCGCAGCGCCCTGACGGATCAGCAGGAACAGCAGCGATATCGCACCGATTGACAAGGCGACGACGGACCAGACCAGCGCCCCGACCATCTCGGCGGTCCAGTCCACGTTGCGCGTTTCGAACAGGAACATGAACGGCACGCAGGCGAGCGCCGATGCGGCGAACTGGATCACCGATCCCATGCGCAGATCGAACACCGCGCAGAATCGCTTCTGGTAGAGCGTACCAAAGGTGATGCTGAGCAATGCGCCAATTGCGAGCAGCACGCTCGTCTCGGACATTCCCTTTCCGCCGAGCTTGTTGGCCACGACCAGCCCCACACCTACGATACCGAGCAGCAGGCCGAGCCACTGGCGCGCGCTGATGCGCTCACCCATGCGTGATGCAATCAGCGCCGTGAGAATGGGCTGCATGCCGACGATCAGCGCCGACATGCCGGCCGGCATGCCAAGCTTGACGGCTGCCCAAACGCCACCGAGATAGCCGGCCTGCAGGAACAGACCTGCCACGGCGATATGGCCGACCATGCGCCAGTCGGAACGGCCGTCGCGTTGCGGCAACGGCACGCGCGCCAGCCACACGAACGGCACCATCAGCACCAGCACACCGACGAACCTCAGGAACAGGAACGTCATCGGCTCGGCGTGCGGCATGCCATACCTGGCCACGATAAAGCCGGTACTCCAGATCAGTACGAAGAGCCACGGCATGCTGGCAGCCCAGAGCGCATGCCGGGAACGCGCTTGGGTATCGCGCACCACGCTGGTCATGACGCCACCGCCGCAACGGGCGTGACGTGCTCCATCGCGTAGCGCGCGTGATAACGATTTGCCAGGCCGACGGTCTGCGCATGCACGGCGACCGTATCTTCGATCTGGTTGCCATAACCGCCAGCCATCGCCACGGCAATCGGAAGCCGGCGCGACACGGCGGCTTCGAACACCATGGTGTCGCGGCGCGCCAGGCCCTCCTTGGACAACTTCAGCCGCCCAAGGCGATCGCCTTCGTGGGGGTCGGCGCCGGCAAGGTAGATCAGCAAGTCCGGTGCGAAGCGTTCGAACAGCGTAGCCAGTGCGCACTGCAGCGCTTCGGCATAGGCATCATCGTCACAGCCATCCGGCAGTCCGACGTCGAGGTCGCTCGCTTCCTTGCGAAAGGGATAGTTCTTCTCACCATGCAGCGACAGCGTGAAGACGGTCGGGTCCGCGTGCAGGATGGACGCGGTGCCGTTGCCCTGGTGGACATCAAGATCCACGACCGCCACCCGCGCCACGTGCCCGTCGCGCTGCATCACGCGTGCCGCGATGGCGGCGTCATTGAAGACACAGAAGCCGCCACCCTTGTCGGCGTACGCATGGTGCGTGCCGCCGGCCAGATTCACGGCAATGCCCTCGCGCAAGGCCGTGCGACAGGCTTCGATCGTAGCGCCGGCCGAGCGGCGTGAGCGCTCGACCATTGCCGCGGACCACGGGAATCCGATCTCGCGCTGGCGTGCCGCGTCCAGTGTGCCGGCCGATGCCTCCGTCACATACGCGCGTGTATGAGCCAGCAGAAGCGCATCGTCCCCGGCCCGCGGCGCCTCGCGGAGCTCCACCCCTGGCATGCAGGCCACGGCTTCCCGCAACATGCTGTACTTGCGCATCGGGAAGCGGTGGCCCGGCGGCAGTGGCAGCACGAAGTGGTCAGCGTAGTAGGCGAGCATGGCTTGGCAAAGCGGTCATTTTTTGTTGTCGGAGCGACGCTTGCTTGGTCAAGCGTTGGCAGCCTGCGATGGTAGCACTGCTGGAAAACCCGCGTACCGCGCCGCTCTGCATGGCGCCCACCGCACAATTGGTGGTGAGCGCCACATTCTTTTTGTGCAACGCACAAAAACCGCTTGACACTGATCTGGCATTCCCTAGAATTGCAATTGTTGCGGCGCACCAAAGCAATCAGGGAAGCGCCCTGACCCACCACCCCCGCCCGGGCTGGCCGATGCGGAAAAAAGTTTTCCGTCACGGTCCTGACATCTGGGCAGCTTAATTTGCTTGACCTTGAAGTTCACCACTGGAGACCAGCAATGATCCTCACCCCGGAACAAGTCGCAGCAGCGCAAAAGGCAAACCTGGAAACGCTGTTTGGCCTGACCACCAAGGCTTTCGAAGGCGTCGAGAAGCTTGTCGAACTGAACCTGCAGGTCGTCAAGACCACCTTCGCCGAAAACGTCGACAACGCCAAGAAGGCGCTGTCCGCCAAGGATGCCCAGGAACTGCTGGCCATCCAGGCTTCGCTGGTGCAGCCGGTCGCTGAAAAGACCCTGGCCTACACCCGTCACCTGTACGAAATCGCTTCGGAAACCCAAAGCGAATTCACCAAGGTTGCTGAAGCCCAACTGGCTGAAGGTTCGAAGAACGTGCAAGCTCTGGTCGACAACCTGGCCAAGAACGCACCGGCCGGTTCGGAATCGACCGTGGCCATCGTGAAGTCGGCCATCTCGGCTGCCAACAACGCCTACGAGTCGGTCCAGAAGGCCACCAAGCAGGCTGTTGAAATCGCCGAAAGCAACTTCCAGGCTGCCGCTACGGCTGCCAGCAAGGCTGCCCAGCAAGCCAGCGCCACGGCTCGCACGGCCGCCGCCAAGAAGACGACCGCTGTCTGATCGTCAACTCGGCTGAGATGTAGCACGTAGTACCAACGACCGGCCCCGGCCGGTCCGTTGGCAAAGCGCACCACCACACGGCGCGTTTTGCCAACGATGATGGCGGCAGCCGCAATGCACAACGCAAATCTGCCGCATCGCGTACCAGTGTCTCCTCGGTACCGCGGTCTCCTTGTCCAAAGGTATCGTTAAGCCCGACCCTCGAGGTCGGGTTTTTTTCGTCCGCTTTCCGCCGCGATTCCACCCCCGCAGATGTCAGGCAACCGGCGCCCGCAAGCGTTCTCCTTGCGCAATGCCCGAGCGGGCGACTATCGTTAGCAAGGTGCAGCCCGCGGCATTCTGGCCTGCTGCGGCCTCACCCGGATTTCACTTGGTGCGATGCAATATCGCGCCATGCCGGGCATGCGTTGCGCAATGCAACAGCGTCCAAGGAGATGCCATGAAGACGCAGAGCCATATCACGACCTACATCGTCATTGCGATGATCCTTGGCGGCGTGGTCGGCTACGCCTGCCATGTCGCGTTTCCCGATCCAAAGCTGGCGAAGGAGATCGCCGGCTACATCTCGATCATCACCGACGTCTTCCTGCGGTTGATCAAGATGATCATCGCGCCGCTGGTCTTTTCGACACTGGTCATGGGCATTGCACATATGGGCGATGCCAGCACCGTCGGCCGTGTCGGCATCAAGGCGATGGCGTGGTTCATCACGGCCTCGCTCGTATCGCTGACGCTGGGCCTGATGATGGCCACGGTGCTGCAGCCGGGCGTCAATATCGGCCTGCCGCTGCCCGATGTCGGTTCCGCGACCAATCTCAAGACCAATGCGTTCACGCTGAAGGACTTCGTCGCTCACCTAGTTCCGAAATCCGTAGCAGAAGCCATGGCCAACAACGAGATCCTGCAGATCGTGGTCTTCTCGATCTTCTTCGGCACCGCGCTTGCCACGCTGGGCGAGCATGGCAAGCGCATGGCAGGTGTGATCGAAGATCTCGCGCAGGTCATGCTGAAGATCACCGGCGCGGTGATGTGGCTGGCACCGATTGCCGTGTTCGCCGCGATTGCGTCGACGGTGACCACGCAGGGCCTTGGCATCCTGGTGACCTTTGCCAAGTTCATGGGCAGCTTCTACCTTGCCCTGTTCGTGCTGTGGGGACTGCTGGCACTGGCTGGATTCGTGTTTTTGGGCAAGCGAATCGTGAACCTGATCAAGCTGATTCGCGAGCCGTTCCTGCTGTCGTTCTCCACAGCGAGCTCGGAAGCCGCCTACCCGAAGATGCTCGATGCGCTCGACAAGTTCGGCGTCAATCGGAAGATCTCTAGCTTCGTATTGCCGCTGGGCTACTCGTTCAACCTGGACGGATCGATGATGTACTGCACGTTCGCCGTGCTGTTCATCGCCCAGGCGTATGACATCCACCTGCCAATGGGCACACAGATCACGATGTTGTTGCTGCTGATGCTCACGTCGAAGGGCATGGCCGGTGTACCGCGCGCGTCGCTCGTTGTAATTGCCGCCACGCTGAACCAGTTCAATATTCCCGAAGCCGGCCTGCTGCTGATCATGGGCGTGGACCAGTTCCTCGACATGGGCCGGTCCGCGACCAACGCCGTGGGCAACTCGATCGCCTCCGCCGTGGTCGCGAAGTGGGAAGGCCAGCTCGCCAGCGAATCGACGCTGGATACCGATGACCGGGGTGGCATGGGCAGCGAGCCTGAAGCGGTGGCCAAGCCCGAGACGGCTGGTGCATAAACGGTGGATCGCAGACCGCAGAGGAGCGACGCATGTCCTGTACTGGAGTCCGGCCCGGCCGCATCTTGTGGTGGCGGTTCGTGGCGGTATGCCTGGCGCTGTCTGCCGGACTTGCGCTGGCCCAGGAACCGATCGCCCTCTCCGGCACGCTCAAGAAGGCGAAGGAGACTGGCGCCCTGACCATCGGTTACCGGGAATCCTCTCTGCCCTTCTCGTACCTGAACCAGATCCGCCGGCCAATCGGCTATTCGATCGAAATCTGCAAGGCCATCGTCCAGACCGCCGGCAACGAAGTGGGCCGTGATCTCGCCATCAACTGGGTGCCCGTAACATCTGAAACCCGTATGGAAGCGATGACGTCCGGCAAGATCGACCTCGAATGCGGATCGACCACGCGCAATGCCGAGCGCCAGCAGCGCGTGTCGTTCTCCCCCGTGATCTTTGTCGCGGGCACCAAGCTGCTGGTACCCCACGGCTCGCCGATCCGCACCTTCCGCGATCTGAAAGGCAAGACGGTGGTAGCGACGGCCGGCACCACCAATGCCGATGCGATCGAACGCCTCTCGACACGCTTCAACCTTGGCATCACCCTGATCCGCGCGCGTGACCACGCCGATGCCTTCGAGGTGCTGCGCCACGGCGGCGCAGACGCCTATGCAGGCGACGATGTCCTGCTGTACGGCTTCCTGGCCAAGTATGGCCTCGGCAAGAAATACGACGTCACGCGCGATTTCCTGTCCTACGACCCCTACGGCATCATGCTGCGCAAGGATGACCCTCAGTTCGCCGCGGTCGTCGACAAGGCGGTCCGTGACCTGATTACCACCGGCGAACTCGAACGCCTGTACAAGCAGTGGTTCGTCGACCGCCTGCCTACTGGGGAACGACTTGGCATCCCCATGAGTTCGCAGCTCGAAGACATCATCGAATCCACGCCGCAGCAGCCGGAGTGAACCCGTCTGATTACCACCGCTGCCCCCTTGCCGGCGAGACAGGCTGAGGGTTCAAATTCCTGTCGGTTAATTGCGCAATTTGCGAAAACGAAACCCGCCACGTGGGCGGGTTTCGTTTCTGGTGCCTTGCTGCGATCAGCGCTTGCGCGGGGGCGGCACGTCGGTGCAGGTGCCCTCGTAGATTTCGGCCGCCATGCCGATCGACTCGCCCAGCGTCGGGTGCGGGTGGATGGTCTTGCCGATATCCACGGCATCCGCGCCCATCTCGATGGCCAGGCACACTTCGCTGATCAGGTCGCCGGCATGCGTGCCGACGATGCCGCCGCCGATGATGCGGTGGGTTTCCTCGTCGAAGATCAGCTTGGTGAAGCCTTCGTCACGGCCGTTGGCAATCGCACGGCCCGAGGCAGCCCACGGGAACACGCCCTTGCTGTACTTGATGCCCTGCTCCTTGCACTGGTCCTCGGTCAGACCAGCCCAGGCCACTTCTGGATCGGTGAAGGCCACCGACGGGATCTGCTTGGCGTCGAAGTAAGCCTTCTCGCCATGGGCGGCTTCCGCGGCCACGTGGGCCTCGTGCACCGCCTTGTGCGCCAGCATCGGTTGGCCCACCACGTCACCGATCGCGAAGATATTCGGCACGTTCGTGCGCATTTGCGAATCGACGTTGATGAAACCACGGTCAGTCACGGCCACGCCGGCCTTTTCCGCACCGATGCGCTTGCCGTTGGGCGAGCGGCCGACCGACACCAGCACCAGGTCGTAGCGCTGCGGCTCGGCCGGTGCCTGCTCACCTTCGAACTTCACGTAGATGCCGTCCGGCTTGGCTTCCACCGCGACGGTCTTCGTGTTCAGCATTACCTTGCCGAAACGGTCCTTGTTCTTCTTCTCCCAGACCTTGACGAGATCACGGTCGGCGCCGCTCATCAGGCCCGGCAGCATTTCGACGACGTCGATGTCCGCGCCCAGCGTGCTGTACACCGTCGCCATTTCCAGGCCAATGATGCCGCCACCGACGACCAGCATCTTGTTCGGCACCTCCGGCAGTTCCAGCGCGCCGGTCGAATCGACGATGCGCGGATCTTCAGGGATGAACGGCAGCTTCACCGCCTGGCTGCCAGCGGCGATGATGGCCTTCTCGAAGCGGATCACCGTCTTCTTGCCCGTGGTCTGCTTGCCCTCGCCTTCGGTCGCATCCACTTCAAGGTGATGCGGATCGAGGAAAGTGCCGATGCCGCGCACGACCTGCACCTTGCGCGCCTTGGCCATGCCGGCCAGGCCGCCGGTCAGCTTGCCGACCACCTGGTTCTTGTAGTGGCGCAGGCCGTCCAGATCGATCTTGGCTTCGCCGAACAGGATGCCGTGGGCAGCGAGTGCCTTGGCTTCGTCGATAACCGCAGCGTTGTGCAGCAGTGCCTTCGACGGGATGCATCCGACGTTCAGGCAGACGCCACCGAGCGTAGCGTAGCGTTCGACCAGCACAGTGTTCATGCCGAGGTCAGCCGCACGGAAGGCAGCCGAGTAGCCACCGGGGCCGGCGCCCAGTACGAGCATCTCGCACTGGA
Source organism: Cupriavidus pinatubonensis (assembly GCF_019602855.1). Lineage (GTDB taxonomy): Bacteria > Pseudomonadota > Gammaproteobacteria > Burkholderiales > Burkholderiaceae > Cupriavidus > Cupriavidus pinatubonensis. Next base: position 1,428,602 of record NZ_CP080767.1, on the reverse strand, counting down.
TATCAGCGCCACCAGCATGGCTCGCTGCTGCCGGAGCAGGAGCAGGCGCGGCCGCCGGAGCCGGTGCCGCGGCGGGTGCAGGAGCCGGCGCCGGTGCGGGCGCAGCCGCAGCGGCTTCCGCTTCCACCGTGCAGATCACCGTGCCCTGCCCGACCTTGTCACCGACGTTCACGCGCACGTCGACCACCTTGCCGGCCACCGGCGACGGCACTTCCATGCTGGCCTTGTCCGATTCCAGCACGATCAGCGACTGTTCCTGCTCGACCGTATCGCCCGGCTTGATCAGGACCTCGATCAGTTCCACCGCGTCGAAATCGCCGATATCCGGCACCTTGACTTCGATCACACTCATATTTGCTCCTCAATGCGCGCCGGCCTGCGTGGCTTCAGGGCGCGCCGTCGTTGTTGGTTGCCGCTGCGCCGGCGGCGCCGGCTTCGTGCAGCCTTACGGTATGGACTTCAATCGGGCCTGCGGAACTCTTGTCGAACTCGATGCCGGCGTCGACACCGATGCGCGCAACAGCGGCGGCATCCAGGTCGGGCTTGTCGTAGACCGCGTGCATGGCCCCCAGCGCATAGTTGCGGCCCGAGCCGATGCCCCAGAAACGGTCGAACGAGAACACCTCACGGTACGAATACACGCCGAAGATCCCCGCCGGGTTCGCGATCAGGCAGACGATCTGCGACGACTCGTACGGATCGTCCTCATCTTCCTTGGTGTTGATGAAGTACTCGGACTTCAGCTTCTCATGCACCTTCAGGAAGGTCCGGAACACGTCATCGCGCGACCCGAGCCGGCATTCCTCTCCCATGCCCGCCAGCAAGGCGCGCATGACCGGGAAGTGCGCCGTGGTGCCGGCCAGCGCGACAAAGCTGTCGCCGATCGGAAACACCTTCTGGTTGCGCTCGTAGGCGCGCGACAGGCGCGTATCCCCGAACGTGACCAGTGCATCGGCCGCGATCGCGACCTCTGCACCCTTTCTGACGACGACACAAGTAGTCATGGCTTGCCTCGCTCGACTGCAAGCACCATGGCCATGCCCGTTCCGGACATGGCCGCGGCCCCTTAGAGAAGGATGCGACGGAAGTCCGCCAGCAGTTGCCCGAAGTACGTATTGAAGCGGGCCGCCTCGGCGCCGTCGATGACGCGGTGGTCCCACGACAGCGACAGCGGCAGCGTCAGGCGCGGCGCGAACTGCTTGCCGTCCCAGACCGGCTTCATGTACGACTTGCACACGCCCATGATGGCCACTTCCGGCGCGTTGATGATCGGCGTGAAGTACGTGCCGCCGATGCCGCCCAGCGACGAGATCGAGAAGCAGCCGCCCTGCATCTGGTCGGGCTTGAGCTTGCCGTCGCGCGCGAGCTTGGCCAGCTCGCTCATTTCCTGGCTGATCTCGAGCACGCCCTTCTTGTCGGCGTCCTTGATGACCGGCACGACGAGGCCGTTCGGCGTATCGGCCGCGAAACCGATGTTGAAGTATTTCTTCAGCACCAGGTTGTCACCGTCGAGCGAGGCATTGAAGTTCGGGAACTTCTTCAGCGCCGCCACAGTGGCCTTGATCATGAACGCCAGCATCGTGACCTTGACGCCGGACTTCTCGTTTTCCTTGTTGAGTTGGACGCGGAAGGCTTCCAGGTCGGTGATGTCCGCTTCGTCATGGTTGGTGACGTGTGGAATCATGACCCAGTTGCGGTGCAGGTTTGCACCCGAGATCTTCTTGATGCGCGACAGGGCCTTGCTTTCCACCTCGCCGAAGCGCGTGAAATCGACCTTCGGCCACGGCAGCAGGCCAAGCTCGCCACCACCGCCACCAGCCGCGGCAGCCTGTGCCGGCGCGGCAGCCTGGCCGGTCATCACGCCCTTGACGTAGCGCTGTACGTCTTCCTGGGTGATGCGGTTCTTCGGTCCCGTGCCCGGCACGCGGGAAACATCCACACCGAGTTCGCGCGCGAACTTGCGCACCGACGGCGATGCGTGCGCGGCCTTGCCGGTCACGCCGACAGGCGCTGAGGCGGCGGCTGCCGGAGCCGGCGCAGCGGCAACGGGCGCCGGGGCCGCTGCCTGGGCAGGTGCTGCCGCGGGAGCCGGAGCGGGTGCTGCAGCGGCCGGAGCCGGTGCGGCGGCGCCAGCGGCGCCTTCCAGCAGGATTAGCAGCGTGCCCTCGGACACGTTGTCGCCGACCTTGACCTTGACTTCCTTGACCACGCCGCCTTGCGGGGACGGCACGTCCATGGTGGCCTTGTCCGATTCCAGCGTGACGACGGCATCTTCGGGGTTGATCGTGTCGCCCGGCTTCACGTGGACTTCGATCACGGGAACAGCGTCGTAATCACCGATATCCGGCACCTTGACTTCAATGGTGCCGCCGGCTGCCGGAGCAGCGGCAGGCGCCGGGGCAGCGACCGGAGCCGGTGCGGGCGCCGCAGCCTGGGCGGGGGCAGGCGCCGGTGCGGCAGCTGCGGGAGCTGGCGCAGGCGCTGCAGCGCCGGCGGCTTCCAGCATCACCAGCACGGAGCCTTCGGATACGTTGTCGCCCACCTTGATGCGGACTTCCTTCACCACGCCGGCCTGCGGCGAGGGCACGTCCATGGTGGCCTTGTCCGATTCCAGCGTGACCAGCGCATCTTCCGCGTGGATGCTGTCGCCGGGTTTCACATGCACTTCAATGACGGGAACGGCGTCATAGTCGCCGATGTCCGGCACCTTGATTTCAATCGCTTGACTCATTCAGTGTCTCCTGGGCAGGCCGGCGCGCACGACATCCGCAAGCGGCGAGGTTACCCTCGCCGCCCGCTTCTGTCACGCCGCTGTGCCGCAAGGCGCCACCGGATTTCCGGGGCGCCCGCGGCACGGCGTCGCCGTACTGCGGGGGTTGGTGCAGGAAGCCGGTCAGACCGACATCGGATTCGGCTTGTTGGGATCGAGGTTGTACTTCTTGATCGCTTCAGCCACCTTGTCGCGGCTGATGGCGCCTTCGTCGGCCAGCGCCTTCAGCGCGGCCAGCGTGACCCAGTGGCGATCCACCTCGAAGAAGTGACGCAGCTTTTCGCGGGTGTCCGAGCGGCCGAAGCCGTCGGTGCCCAGCACGACATAGCGGCGCGGCACGAACGGACGGATCTGTTCGGCAAACGCACGCACATAGTCGGTCGAGGCAATGACCGGACCGCGCGCCGACTTGAGCTTCTGCGCGACGAACGACTCGCGCTGGGGCTCGGCCGGGTGCAGCAGGTTGAAGCGCTCGGCGGCCTGGCCTTCGCGGGCCAGCTCGGTGAAGCTCGGGCAGCCCCACAGGTCCGATTCCACGCCCCAGTCCTTCTTGAGCAGTTCGGCGGCGGCGATCACCTCGCGGAAGATCGTGCCCGAGCCCAGCAACTGCACGCGCGGCGCGTTGCTGTTCTCGACGCCCTTGCGGAACTGGTACATGCCCTTGACAATGTCCTGCTCTACGCCAGCCGGCATTTCCGGATGCTCGTAGTTCTCGTTCATCACCGTCAGGTAGTAGTAGACGTCTTCCTGCTCGGCGTACATGCGGCGCAGGCCGTCCTGCATGATCACCGCCAGTTCGTACTGGAAGGTCGGGTCATACGAGATGCAGTTCGGGATCACCGAGTGGAACACGTGCGAGTGGCCGTCTTCGTGCTGCAGGCCTTCGCCGTTCAGCGTGGTCCGGCCGGCGGTGCCGCCCAGCAGGAAGCCGCGCGAACGCATGTCGGCCGCCGCCCAGCACAGGTCGCCGATACGCTGGATGCCGAACATCGAGTAGTAGATGTAGAACGGGATCATCTGCACGCCGTGCGTCGAGTACGACGTAGCGGCGGCGATCCAGTCGCACATGGCGCCGGCTTCGTTGATGCCTTCCTGCAGCACCTGGCCAGTCTGCGATTCCTTGTAGAACATGAGCTGGTCATGGTCTTCCGGGACGTACTTCTGGCCTTCCTGGTTCCAGATCCCGACCTGACGGAACAGGCCTTCCATGCCGAAGGTACGCGACTCGTCCGGCACGATGGGCACCACGTGCTTGCCGATCTGCTTGTCTTTCAGCAGCGTGTTGAGGATACGCACGAAGGCCATGGTGGTGGACACTTCGCGGCCTTCGCCGGTGGCCTTCAGCAGCGCGTCGAACGCGGACAGCTGCGGGATCTGCAGCGCTTCGGCCTTTTGGCGGCGCGCCGGCAGGTAGCCGCCCAGGTTCATGCGCGCCTGGCGCATGTATTCCAGTTCCTTCGAGCCTTCGGGGAAGGTGATGTACGGCACTTCGTCGAGCTTGTCGTCGGGCACCGGAAGGTTGAACTGGTCGCGGAACTTGCGGATCGCGTCCACCGGCATCTTCTTCTGCTGGTGGGCCACGTTCATGGCCTGACCGGCATCGCCCATGCCATAGCCCTTGATGGTCTTGGCCAGGATCAGCGTCGGCTGGCCCTTGTGCTCGCTGGCAGCCTTGTAGGCCGCGTAGATCTTGTGCGGGTCGTGGCCGCCACGGTTCAGGCGCCAGATGTCGTCGTCGGACCAGTCGGCAACCATCGCCTTCAGTTCAGGCGAGTTGAAGAAGTGCTCGCGGACGTAAGCGCCGTCCTTGGCCTTCATGGTCTGGTACTCGCCGTCCACGCAATCCATCATGCGCTTCATCAGCAGGCCCTTGGTGTCGCGCGCCAGCAGCGAATCCCACTTGCTGCCCCACACCACCTTGATCACGTTCCAGCCGGCACCGCGGAATTCGGACTCCAGTTCCTGGATGATCTTGCCGTTGCCGCGCACCGGACCGTCCAGGCGCTGCAGGTTGCAGTTGATGACGAAGACCAGGTTGTCCAGCTTCTCGCGGCCGGCCATGCCGATCGCGCCCAGCGATTCCGGCTCGTCGGTTTCGCCGTCGCCGAGGAAGGCCCAGACCTTGCGGTCGCCGGCCTTGGCCAGGCCGCGGCTGTCCAGGTACTTCATGAAGCGGGCCTGGTAGATGGCCATGATCGGGCCCAGGCCCATCGACACGGTCGGGAACTGCCAGAAGTCCGGCATCAGCCACGGGTGCGGGTACGACGAAATGCCCTTGCCGTCCACTTCCTGGCGGAAGCTGTCGAGCTGGTCCGGGGTCAGGCGGCCCAGCAGGAATGCGCGCGAGTACACGCCCGGCGCCGAGTGGCCCTGCACGAATACCAGGTCGCCACCACTCTGTTCCGACGGAGCACGCCAGAAGTGGTTGTAGCCGACGTCATACAGCGTGGCCGCCGAGGCAAACGAGGAGATGTGGCCGCCGACGTTGGTGTGCTTGTTGGCGCGCAGCACCATCGCCATCGCGTTCCAGCGCGTGTACGAGCGGATGCGGTGCTCGATATCCTGGTCGCCGGGAATACGTGCCTGCTGCTCGACGGGGATCGTGTTGATGTACTGCGTTTCGGCGTGGAACGGCTGCGTAACGCCATTCACGCGTGCGTACTCGATTTGCTTGTCGATCAGGAAGGCCGCGCGTTCTGAGCCCTCTGCGGCGATGACGCCTTGCAGAGCATCAAGCCATTCGTGGGTTTCCTGGGGATCGGCGTCGTTGGCGCTGGATGCGCCGAGAATCTGCTCGGGTACGGCGGACATGACTGTCTCCTGGTGAATTCCTGCTCCGGGACCCTGGCTTTTGGCATTCGGGCCCCTGGGGTGACGGGGTATGACTTGCGGATGCGTCGCCGCAGCGCCTTGCATCGGAGCTGCCGCCGGGCGCCCTGTTCCGGACACTCCGCGCGGCAGGCGCATGGTTGCCGCCCGCGTTCTTGGTCGATCGGATTCTATGGAAGCAGAAAGGGCAGCACAAGCAAAATTTTCAAATTGCGATATCGTTTTTTATAATGTGAAATATTGGCGCGGCGCACCACACTTCACACCCGCTTGCATAGCCCATACGGGTCAAGCGGGGCCGGGACGTCAGGCATTAGCTTGATTTCATTGGCGCTTTCCCCAAGCGACGCACCGCAATAATCCCGCTACACTGCTCGGTCAGCCGTCAATCCCTGTCATGTCGTTTTTCGATCGTTTCCTGTCCAGCCTGCGTGCAGCCGTCGTTCCGCCCACCGCCTCCCCTACCGCGAGCTCTACCGCGTCCGATAGGGCCAGGGCAACCGGAGGCGACGGCGCACACGCCGCGCCGCCGGCCGGCACGCTTGGCACGATCGACACCATGGCACCGGTCGATGACGGTGGCACCGTCGCCGCGCCCACGCGCGGCCTGTGGTGGCTGCGCTGGCGCAACCTCGTCGCCACGAGCTGGTTCATGTTCATCCCACTGGTGGCCATCGTGCTGTTCAGCGCGGCGATGGGCGTCATCCTCTGGTCCCTGCACGAGACCGAGCGCCAGCAGCAGCGTGACGCGCTGTACCGCGACGCGGCCTGGGCGCAGCAACGCGTGCGGCTGTCCCTGCTGAGCAATCAGGACCAGCTTGCCTCGCTCGCTCGCGACATTGCGGCCGCGCAGCTCGAACAGGGCGCGTACCGGACCGCGGCGCAGGAAATCCTGCGCGAGAACCCCGAGATCGTCTTCATCAACTGGCTCGATGCTACGCGCCGGGGGCGGTGGTCGCTGCCGTCCACGTCGGAGTTCGCGGCGCGCCTGCGCGAGAACCAGGACCAGCCGCTGGAACCCGAGGTACTCGACACCTTCGACGCCGCGCGCGAGACCCAGCGCGTGGTCTACTCGCGCCCGCTGACCAATGACCGCGGCGACAGCTTCATGCTGATGGAAGTGCCGATCGTCCGTGACAACGAGTTCCTCGGCACGCTCGGCGCGCTTTATTCGATCAACGGCATCCTCACGCATCTGCTGCCGCCGGAACTGACCGAGCGCTATCGGTTCTCTCTGATCGACAAGAACAACCAGACCCGCGCCAGCACCTCGCTGCGCCCCGTGCCCGGCAACGCGCTGTCGTACGAGGTGCTGCTCGACCCGCCGGGCCATTCGCTGTCGCTGCGCGCCGACGCGTATCCGCCGCCGTCCAACTTGCCCAACAACATGCTGCTGTGGCTGGTGGTCGGGCTGTCGTGCTTTCTGCTATGGAGCCTTTGGAGCATGTGGCGACACACCAGCCGCCGCTCCGAGGCGCAGCGCGCGCTGCTGGCCGAAACGTCGTTCCGGCGCGCGATGGAAAACTCGATGCTGATCGGCCTGCGCGCGCTGGATCTGAATGGCCGCATCACCTACGTGAATCCGGCGTTCTGCCGCATGACCGGCTGGCAGGAAAACGACCTGGTTGGCCGTCTGCCGCCCTTCCCCTACTGGCCGCCGAACGACCAGCAGGAAATGCAGCGGCAGATCGACCTCACGCTGCAGGGCAAGTCGCCGTCCGGCGGCTACGAAATGCGCGTGATGCGCCGCGACGGCAGCAGCTTCTTCTCGCGCATGTACGTGTCGCCGCTGGTGGACAGCCGCGGCCGCCACACGGGCTGGATGAGTTCGATGACGGACATCACCGAGCCCAAACGCGCACGCGAGGAACTGGCCGCCGCGCACGACCGCTTCACCACCGTGCTGGAAAGCCTGGACGCCGCGGTGTCCGTGCTGGCCACCGACAAGGCCGAGCTGCTGTTTGCTAACCGCTACTACCGCCAGCTGTTCGGCTGGGAAGCCGAAGGCCACCTGAAACTGGCCGGAGACGAAGTCGACAAGGACCAGGTCTCGAGCGACAACACCGACTATGTCGATGCGTACGCCGGCCTGCCCGCCTCCGAACTGATGCCTTACACGTCGGACGCGCGCGAAGTGTTCGTACCCGATATGCAGAAGTGGTTCGAAGTGCGCCGCCGCTACATCCAGTGGGTGGACGGCCATCTCGCGCAGATGCAGATCGCCACCGACATCACGATGCGCAAGGCCGCCGAGGAAATGACGCGCCAGCACGAGGAGCGCCTGCAGTTCACCAGCCGCCTGACCACCATGGGCGAGATGGCGTCGTCGCTCGCGCATGAGCTGAACCAGCCACTGGCCGCCATCAACAACTACTGCATGGGCGCTGTGGCGCGCCTGCATTCGGGCCGCAGCACGCCGGAAGACCTGATCCCGGTACTGGAAAAGACGTCGGCCCAGGCCGTGCGCGCGGGCACCATCATCAGCCGTATCCGCGGCTTCGTGAAGCGCAGCCAGCCGCAACGGCGCGAGGCCTCGCTGCACGATATCGTGGCCGACGCGGTCGGCCTGGCCGACCTCGAGGCCACGCGCCGGCGCGTCACGATCCTGACGCGCCTGCCTGCCCCGCCGACGATGATCTACGTCGACCCGGTGCTGATCGAACAGGTATTGGTGAACCTGCTCAAGAACGCCGTCGAGGCGATGTCCGGCATGCCCGCCCCGCGGGCGGGCGGCGTGGTGCGCCTGCACGCGCGCATCGAGCCGGGCGAGTTCGGCAACAACGTGCATATCGACGTGATCGACCAGGGTCCCGGCGTCGACGAAGCCACCAAGGAACGGCTGTTCGAGCCGTTCTTCAGCACCAAGTCCGACGGCATGGGCATGGGGCTGAATATCTGCCGCTCGATCATCGAATCCCACCAGGGCAGGCTGTGGGTCGAGAACAATGTCGACGGCATTGGCTGTACGTTTAAAATCATGCTGCCTCTGCAGCCGACAATGGCTGATCAGTAACGACACGCGCCCGATCACGGAACTGCCGGCACCCCACGCCGGTGGGGTGCCGGATCTGTTACATAGCGCCGCGGCCGGTTACACTTCTGCCGCAAATGAATGGTTGTCCCAGGAGACTTCATGACCGCAACGCCAAACCCTGCCCCTCACCGCGGCGAGACCGTCTTTATCGTCGACGACGATGAAGCGATGCGCGACTCGCTGACCTGGCTGCTGGAGGGCAATGGTTACCAGGTGCGTGCTTTCAGCAGCGCCGAACAGTTCCTGGCGGCTTATGACGCCGGCCAGGTTTCCTGCGTGATCCTCGACGTGCGCATGCCCGGCATGAGCGGCCCGGAACTGCAGGAGCGCATGATCGCCGAGAACATCGACATTCCTATCGTGTTCATTACCGGCCATGGCGATGTGCCGATGGCGGTGTCTACGATGAAGCGCGGCGCAATCGACTTTATCGAAAAGCCGTTCGACGAGTCGGAACTGCGCTCGCTGGTCGAACGCATGCTGCAGAAGGCGCGCACGGATCACTCGGCCGCGCGCGAGCAACGCGCCGCCAAGGACCTGCTGGGCAAGCTGACCACGCGCGAGCAGCAGGTGCTGGAGCGCATCGTGGCCGGCCGCCTGAACAAACAGATCGCCGATGACCTGGGCATTTCCATCAAGACGGTGGAGGCGCACCGCGCCAACATCATGGAAAAGCTCAACGTCAATACCGTGGCCGACCTGCTGCGCCTCGCGCTGTCGCGCAATAGCTGATGCCGCAAGCTGCCCCGGCGCTCGCCGGGGCACGCATCCCTGCCCTGCCGCTCTTCGGCGCACACCTCAGTTCCGCAGGTAATCCTCGTCACGGAACGTCACGACCCATTGCGGCCGGTACACCACAAAGACTGCGACCAGCATGCCGGTCAGGAAGGCCTCGCCAAAGGCAAGGATGACAATGGCCGCGAGCGTGTCGGCCGTGCTGAAGGGCAATCCTGGCGCCATCCAGTGCCGCCAGGCCGCTTCCGCCGCGCCGGCGCCCATGGCGGCCAGTCCCGCGCAGAAATAGCCGTGGCCAAGGATGAACACGAACGGGTGGTGCGGCAGCATGCGGCGCATGAGCCCCTGCAGGGCCGCCGAGATCAACGCCGGCAGCAGCGCCAGCCAGACGTAGCGCACCCAGAGCGACGGCCAGTCGAACAGCGCCCATCCATGGCCGGCCAGGTACTCAAGACCGAACAGCGATACCAGGTCAACCACAAACAACGAGACGAGCGCCAGCGGCAGGCCGAACAGCGTCACCATCAGCGTGGCGCCGAGAAGCTGGATCACAAGACCGCCCACCAGCGTGGCGCGGACCGTCCACAGCAGCGCCACGAACATCATGCCGCCCAGCCACGCATGCTGCAGGGAATCGCGCCGCAGCAGATGCCATGGACGGCGGCTTAGGGCCCAGCCCAGCCCGACGACAGTCAGCACGATGAGCAGCGGGTCGGACAGCAGGGATGGGAGCGCGGTATGCATGCACCGATGCTACCAGTGCCGCCAGGTATCCCGGCTTGCCAGCGGTCAAACGGCCGTGTGGCCACCCGGGGGGCGGAATGCCCGCCCGTGACCCCGTATAATTCGCCTTTAAGCTTTGCCGACCGGGCGCCGCCCCGCGACGGCGCCTTCACTCCGGCCACAAACCCGCCTCTCCCCATGTCTGCACAACTGATCGACGGCAACGCTCTTGCCAAACAAATCCGTTCCGAAGCCGCCGTGCGCGCCGCCCGCCTGACCGAACGCGGCCACCAGCCCGGACTGGCCGTGGTCCTGGTCGGCGAGGACCCTGCCAGCCAGGTCTATGTGCGCAACAAGGTCAAGGCCTGCGAGGACAACGGCTTTCATTCGTCGCTGGACCGCTATCCGGCCGACCTGTCCGAGGCCGAACTGCTGGCCCGCATCGATGCACTGAACAACGATCCGAAGATCCACGGCATCCTGGTGCAGCTGCCGCTGCCCAAGCACATCGACAGCCACAAGGTGCTCGAAGCCATCGCCCCGGAAAAGGACGTGGATGGCTTCCATGTGGCCAATGCCGGGGCGCTGATGACCGGCGCCCCGCTGTTCCGCCCGTGCACGCCGTATGGCTGCATGAAGATGCTGGAATCGATCAGTTACCCGCTGCGCGGCGCGCGCGCGGTGGTGGTCGGCGCCTCGAACATCGTCGGCAAGCCGATGGCCATGCTGCTGCTGCAGGCCGGCGCCACCGTGACCATCTGCAACAGCAAGACGCGCGATATCGGCGCGCATACGCGTGACGCCGACGTGATCGTCGCCGCCGTGGGCAAGCGCAACCTGATCACTGCCGACATGGTCAAGCCCGGCGCGGTCGTCATCGACGTGGGCATGAACCGCGACGACAACGGCAAGCTGTGCGGCGACGTGGACTTCGCCGGCGTGCGCGAGGTGGCTGGCTACATCACGCCGGTGCCTGGCGGCGTTGGCCCGATGACCATCACCATGCTGCTGATCAACACGCTGGAAGCCGCCGAGCGCGCCGCCGGCTAAGCCTGCGCGCCGTTGCGGCACGTGCCGCAACGGCACTGGAAAAGCACCGGGGCTGCCCCAATCTGCAAGCCATTGCCTCTTCAGGCCTGATAACCGAGAACCGCCATGGACCAAGCCGTCAACAATCCACTGCTGGACTTCACCGACCTGCCGCGCTTCTCCGAGATCCGCCCCGAGCACATCAGCCCGGCGCTCGACGTGCTGCTCGAGCGTGCCCAGGCTGCCGTGGCCCGCGCCGAAGACCCCGCCACGCCGGCCGACTGGGGGAATGCCGTCGAGGCACTGGAAACCGCCACCGAGCCGCTGGGGCGCGCGTGGGGCGTGGTCGGCCATCTGAGCGCGGTCGCCGACACGCCGGAACTGCGCAAGGCGCACGCCGAAAACTTGCCGCGCATGACCGAGTTCTGGTCGTCGCTCGGACAGAGCCTGGCGCTCTATGAAAAGTACAAGGCGCTCGCAACCAGCCCCGAGTTCGCCGGCATGGACGCCGCGCGCCACCAGCTGATCGAGAACGAGCTGCGCGGCTTCCGCCTGGGCGGCGCCGAACTGCCCGAAGACAAGAAGCCACGCTTTGCCGAGATCCAGGAACACCAGGCGCAGCTGTCCAAGGCGTTTTCCGACCACGTGCTCGATGCCACCAATGCGTACGCGCTGATCATCGAAGACCCCGCGCGTCTGTCCGGCTTGCCCGAAGACGCGAAGGAAGCCGCGCGCCACGCCGCCGAGAAGGACGGCAAGGCCGGCTGGAAGTTCACACTGCACTTCCCGTCCTATTTCCCCGTGCTCCAATACGCGGACGACCGCGCGCTGCGCCAGACCCTGTACGAAGCCAACGTGACACGTGCGTCGGCGCAGGGCCCGCAGTACGGCAACGGCCAGGCCGATTGGGACAACACGGACAATATGCGCGAGCAGCTCGCGCTGCGCCGCGAAGAAGCGCAGATGCTCGGCTACCAGTGCTACGGCGAAGTCTCGCTGGTGCCGAAGATGGCCGAATCGCCGGCCGAGGTGCTCAAGTTCCTCGATGAACTCGCCGTCAAGGCGCGTCCGTATGCCGAGAAGGACTGGGCCGAACTCAAGGCCTTCGCTGCGGCGGAACTGGGACTGGCCGAACTCGCACCGTGGGACGTCGCCTACGCCTCCGAAAAGCTGCGCGAGCAGCGCTATGCGTTCTCCGAACACGAGGTGAAGCAGTACTTCCCCGAGCACAAGGTGCTGCAGGGCCTGTTCGGTGCTGTGGAGCGGCTGTTCTCGGTCAAGATCCAGCCCGACCAGTCGCAGACCTGGCACAAGGATGTGCGCTTCTTCCGCGTGAGCGCGACCGATGGCACGCTGCTCGCCCAGTTCTATATCGACCTCTATGCGCGCGAGGGCAAGCGCGGCGGTGCGTGGATGGATGATGCGCGTGGGCGCAAGATCCTCGCAGACGGCGAGGTGCAAACACCCGTGGCCTACCTGACCTGCAACTTCTCGTCGCCGGTCGGCGACAAGCCCGCGCTGTTCACGCACGACGAAGTCATCACGCTGTTCCATGAGTTCGGCCATGGCCTGCACCATATGCTGACGCAGGTTGGCGAGTTGGGCGTGTCTGGCATCAACGGCGTGGAATGGGATGCAGTCGAGCTGCCGTCCCAGTTCATGGAGAACTTCTGCTGGGAATTCGAAGTGCTCAGCGGCATGACGCAGCATGTCGACAGCGGCGAGCCGCTGCCGCGCGCGCTGTTTGACCGCATGCTCGCCGCCAAGAATTTCCAGAACGGCATGATGACGCTTCGCCAGATCGTGTTCTCGTCCTTCGACATGCACCTGCACACCGACTTCGATCCGCAAGGTGCCAAGTCGGTGCTCGACCTGTCGCGCGAGATCAACGACCGCGTGCATGTGGTGCCACAGTACCCGCTGTCGCGCTGGCCCAATACCTTCAGCCACATCTTCGCTGGCGGCTATGCCGCGGGCTACTACAGCTACAAGTGGGCTGAAGTGCTGTCGGCCGACGTGTATGCCGCGTTCGAAGAAGCCGCGCAACTTTCGGGCACCGTGCTCGACAGTGAAACCGGCGCTCGCTACCAGCGCGAGATCCTGTCGGTCGGCGGCAGCCGCCCGGCCATGGATTCGTTCGTCGCGTTCCGCGGCCGCGCGCCGCAGATCGACGCGCTGCTGCGCCACGGAGGCATGGCAGCATGAGCGCGGTGCTGCCTACGTCGGGGCCGCTTCGCATTGCGAGCTGGAACGTCAACTCCCTCAAGGTCCGCCTGCCGCAGGTGCTGCAATGGCTGACGGAACAGGAACAGGCCGGCGCGCCGATCGACGCGCTGTGCCTGCAGGAACTGAAGCTGCCTGACGACAAGTATCCGCTTGCGGAACTTGAGAACGCCGGCTTCCACAGCGTGTACACGGGCCAGAAGACGTACAACGGCGTCGCCATCCTTGCGCGCGATGCCAGCATGCCCGGTCCGGTCGACGTGGTGCGCAACATCCCGGGCTTCGAAGATGCGCAGCAGCGCGTCGTGGCAGCCACGTATGGCGACATCCGCCTGGTTTGCGCGTATTTCCCGAACGGGCAGGCGCCGGATTCCGACAAGTTCGTCTACAAGCTCAAGTGGCTCGACGCCATGACGGCATGGCTGCGCGAAGAGCTCGCGAAGTATCCGCGGCTCGCGCTGCTCGGCGATTTCAATATCGCCCCGGAAGACCGCGACGTGCACGATCCGGCCAAGTGGGAAGGCCAGAATCTGGTCTCGCCGCAGGAGCGCGCAGCGTTCACCGCGCTCGTCGAACTCGGTCTGGCCGATGCGTTCCGCAAGTTCGAACAGCCTGAAAAAGCGTTCTCGTGGTGGGACTACCGCATGTTCGCCTTCCGGCGCAATGCCGGCCTGCGCATCGACCACATCCTGCTGTCGCCGGAACTGGCCAGCAGCTGCTCGGCATGCGTGATCGACCGCGCGCCGCGCACCTGGGAGCAGCCGTCCGATCACACGCCGGTGGTCGCCACGCTGAACTGCGGCTGAACCGCGTGCTCCGTTCACGCAAGTCCGGGCAAGCCCGGCTCGCGGCGAACGGGGTGCGCCGCTACACTGCGGCGATGACCCCCGCATCACCCCGCCGTCGCCAACGCACTGGTTTGCCAAGGCTGGCCCGCCATACGGCGCCGGCCGCGTCATCGCGCAGCGTGCTGCCGATGCCTGCCCTCCTCCCTTTTCCCCGCCCATGACTGTCTCCGCAACCAGCCCCGGCACCCGGCTGCAGCGCCTGCTTCCCTGGACGCAACGCGTATCCCGCGCCACGTTGCGCGCGGACGGGATAGCGGGCTTGCTCGGCGCCGTGCTCGTGCTGCCGCAAGGCGTGGCATTTGCCACGCTCGCGGGCCTGCCGCCCGAGTACGGCATCTACACGGCTGTGGTGCCGTGCATTGTCGCCGCACTGTTTGGATCAAGCTGGCACGTGATGTCGGGCCCGACCAACGCCAATTCGCTCGCGCTGTTTGCGATGCTGAGCCCCGTGGCATTCGCTGGGAGCCCGGCGTATATCGGCCTGGCGCTGTCGGTCACGATCCTGGTCGGGCTCATGCAACTGGCGGTCGGCACGCTGCGGCTTGGCACACTGGCCAACTTCATTTCCCCCTCCGTCTTGCTCGGCTTCACGTGTGGCGCGGCCACGCTGATCGGCCTGTACGCGCTCAAGGACCTGTTTGGCCTGGCGGTGCCCACCGGCACAAGCGCGTTCGGCGTGCTGCGTTTCCTGTCCGACAACGTTGACGCGATCAACTGGGGGGCTGCCACCGTGGGCGCGGTCACGCTCGGGGCAACGCTGCTGTTCAAGCGGCTTGGCAAGCGGCTGCCGTTCATGCTGCTCGGACTCATGGCCGGCTACGGCGTCGCCCTGCTGCTGAACCGCACCGGCTGGGGCGGCGGACACCATGTCAACGTGGTCGGGCCGATTCCCTCCGCCATCCCGGCCTTCCATGTGCCCGATATCTCGTGGCGCAGCGTGCCGGACCTGCTCGGCATTGCCTCGGCCCTTACCATCGTTGCGCTGGGCCAGTCGATCTCGATTGCCAAGGCCGTGGCGCTGCGGTCAGGCCAGCATATTGACGCCAACCGCGAGTTCATCGGCCAGGGGCTGTCCAATATCGCCGGGGGCCTGTTCTCCGGCTATATCTCGTGCGGTTCGCTTAATCGTTCAGTACCGAACTTCGAAGCCGGCGCGAAGACGCCGCTGGCCAGCGTGTTCTCGGCACTCTGGCTCTTGGCACTGGTCGCCGTCAGCGCGTCGCTTCTGGCGCAGATTCCGCTCGCCGCGATCGCGGCCATGCTGCTGCTTGTCGCATGGGGACTCTTCGACTTCGCGCGCCTGCGGCGCATCGCGGCGCTGAGTCGTACGGAGTTCGCTATCGCGGTCGGCACATTTGCCGCCACGCTGATGATCCGCCTGGAGATGGCGGTGCTGCTTGGCACGATCCTGTCGCTGGTTGCCTACCTGTACCGTACTTCACGACCCGCGGTGCGCAGCCTCGTACCCGACGCCGACGATCCGGGCCGCCGCTTCACGCCACTGGACGAACTGCATCGGCCTCAACCGGAGTGCCCGCAACTCAAACTGCTGCGCATGGAAGGCGCCATCTACTTTGGCGCCGTGCAATACGTGACGGATCGGCTGCACTGGCTGCGCACGGTCAATGCCAGCCAGAAGCACTTGCTGGCGATGACCAAGAGCATGAACTTCATCGACCTGGCCGGCGCGGAGATGTGGGAAGCCGAACTGTCGGAGCGGCGTGCCGCCGGCGGCGACCTGTACTTCCACCGTCCGCGCACGCAGGTGCTGCAGACGTGGGAGCAGACCGGGTTCACCGGCAAGCTCGGTCCCGACCACGTCTTCTCGACGAAGCGTCAGGCGCTGCACACCATCATCGGCCAGCTGTCGCCCGATGTCTGCGCGCAGTGCAAGGTGCGCATCTTCGAAGAGTGCGCCCAACGCCCCGGCGCGCAAACGCACGCAGAAACGCTATGACGTCAGCGTCGGAAAAACAGAATCCAGTGGATTGAGACGGGAAGCTGACACCGGAGAGAGCCCGTGCAGCGAGGGTATGACAAGTTAGCCGTAGCGGCTGCGTGGAATGCAGTGCTACCGGGATGAGGCTGATGTGAGATGGGCGCCCGCGGCTTGCCTGCGGCTGGCCGGGGCATCCATCCGAATCAGACCGGCGCCACGTGTGCGCGCTTGACGACGACCGGCTGCGGGACGCCCTGTTCTATCAGCACCACCGCTGCACGTTCGATCGTATCGCGGCCGGCGCGGAAGGCTTCTTCCAGCGAAAGAACCTGATCGGCACTGAATCCTTCCCACAGTGCTTCGCGTGTCACCACGCACGTTACCTGCTCGCCATTGACGATCGCGTGGAACAGCAGGCCTTCGTTGTTGATGTCGTAGCGCTCTTGCTCCTGGAACTTGATTTCCATCGGTGCAGCCCTCCATATGCAAGTGGAGAAACATCCTAACATGGCCGGAGCGATATCGTATGCGCCGACCCTCGCTGATGCGCTCAATCGAATGACAACCGGATGGGGCCGCCGGTTCCATTGCGGCGCCGAGCGATGCCGACGCCGCAAGCCGTAATGCCTCGCATGCCAAACATGATTCATGCACACAGGTGTTTGACAAACTCCGAAATCATGTTAAAATCTTTTTCTTCGTTGGGGCGTTAGCTCAGTTGGTAGAGCAGCGGACTCTTAATCCGTAGGTCGAGTGTTCGAGTCACTCACGCCCCACCAGCGAATTCGAAAAAAGGGCCAACCGCAAGGTTGGCCCTTTTTGTTTTCCGGCGTCTGATTGGATTATTCAGTGCCTGCCAGATAGCAGGCACCAAGACACGCTCAGGCTCCGCCGTCGCGTGCGCGCTCGAACAATGTGCGCGCGAGCTGTCGGTGCTGCGACAGTACGACCGGCAGGTCAGCCGTCAGCAGTTCGCCGTCACGAACGACGACCCTGCCATTGATCACGCTGGTCGCCACATTCGCGGGCGTGCAAAACACCAGCGACGCGACGGGGTCATGTCCGCCGCCGGCAAAGCCCACGGCCGACATATCGAACGCCACGAAATCGGCCGCCATGCCCGGCGCCAGCGCGCCAATGTCATCACGGTTCAGCACTCGCGCACCACCGAGCGTTGCAATCTCCAGCGCCTCACGCGCACTCATCGCGGCCGGGCCAAATCCGACACGTTGCAACAGCAGTGCCTGGCGCGCTTCGCCAAGCATGTGGGCGCCATCGTTCGAGGCGCTGCCATCCACACCCAGCCCGACCTTGACGCCGGCATCGCGCATGGCGCGCACCGGCGCGATACCGGATGCCAGCCGCATGTTCGAGCATGGGCAATGCGCTACGCCCGTGCCGGTACGCGCAAACAGCGCAATCCCTTCGTCATCCAGCTTCACGCAGTGGGCATGCCAGACATCGTGTCCGACCCAGCCGAGGTCCTCGGCATACTGCGCGGGCGTGAGGCCGAACTTCTCGCGCGAATAGGCGATGTCGTTATCGTTCTCGGCCAGGTGGGTATGCAGCGAAACGCCGTAGTGACGGGCCATGACCGCCGATTCGCGCATCAGGTCGCGCGACACGGAGAACGGCGAGCACGGCGCAAGCACCATGCGCAGCATCGCGTGGCGCGAGCCGTCGTGGTATTGCTCCACGAGTCGCTGGCTGTCGCGCAGGATTGCGGCCTCCTCCTCCACCACCACATCGGGCGGGAGACCGCCCTTGCTGCGGCCGACGCTCATCGAGCCGCGTGCCGCGTGGAAACGCATGCCCATTTCCTGCGCCGCGGCGATCGAATCATCAAGGCGCGAGCCGTTTGGATAGAGGTACAGATGATCGCTCGTGGTCGTGCATCCCGACAGCATCAGTTCGGCCATCGCGGTCTTGGTCGAAATGCGGATCATCTCCGGCGTCAGGTGCGACCACAGCATGTAGAGATTGGTCAGCCACGAAAACAGCTCGGCATCCTGCGCGGCGGGCACCGCGCGCGTCAGACTTTGGTACATGTGATGGTGCGTATTGACCAGGCCCGGCGTCACCACGTGGCCGCGCATGTCGATGATCTGTGCCGTACCGTCGTCGATCTTGCGGCGATACTCGAGCGGCAGATCCGCCGTAGTCCCGACCCATTGCACCGCAGGACCTTCGGCAACCAGCGCGCCATCGGGAATTTCTCGCCGTTGCGCGTCCATGGTGACGAGCACATCGGCATTCAGGGCGATCAGGGTCATATCGGCAACTCTCGGCGGATTGGCATGGGGCGAGTCTATGACTCGCGCCGTCAATCCGAAAGCGCAGAATTTCGCCAACGATGTCCACAAAAAGTGGACACCTACGCGATCAATGCCCTTGCGCGAACAGCGCGGCCAACCGCTCGCCGATATCTGCCGCCATCAACTCGGCCGCCGGACTCAGCACGGTCTGCGCGCGTGCGACGAGCGCCAGCGTCTGGCGCCGCAGGTAGCGGTCGCGCAGCGGCACCAGGACGAGAGCACCGCGCTCGCGCTCATCCATGATGTCGAGTGGATTGAGCAGCGCAATGCCGCTACCCAGCATGACCAGGCGCTGGATCAGCGCCATCGAGGTCGACTCGGCAGCAGGCGTCACGTCAATTGCATGACGCGCAAAGGCATCGTCGAGAATCGCGCGGATGGATAGCGATGGCGCCGGCAGCACGAGCGGATAGCCGACGCATTCACTTAGCAAGACCGACGGTTGTGCCGCCAACTCATGACCGGGAGGTACCACAGCACCGATCTGCCAGTCGCTCGTCCCCAGGATCCGCAGCGCCGGCGCGGCAGGCAGGTCATAGCCGAGGCCGAGGTCAGCGTCGCCCTGCTCGACAGCCAGGACGATATCGGCAATCGGCAGGTCGACCACCCGCACAACAATGCCCGGATACCGCTGGTGAAATTCGTGGGTCAGCGACGGCATCAACGATCCGGCCAGCCCGGCCGTCACCGCTACCGTCACCTCGCCCCTCCGGGCACCTTTGAACTCTTCGATCCGCTCACGCAGCGCCTCATGCTCACGCAGTGTCTGCCGGACGTGCGCGAGCACCATCTCACCAAGCGGTGTCAGGCGCAGACGTTTGTTGATGCGGTCGAAGACCGGCGCACCAAGCTCGGCTTCCAGATCGAGGATCTGCCGGTTGATCGCCGTGGGCGCCACATGCAGAGACTCGGCGGCCTTGCGGATGGAGCCGCGGCGTACCACCTCATCCAGATAGCGCAGGATCCGGGCATGCATGAACGTTGTCGGAACGGCCGTTGGGAACGGTCGGCATTGTAGCCTTGAGTGCATCAAAAGAAATTTCCACTTCCCTATTGCGTCTTACTAGATACCTTGCTAAAATCTTTTTCTTCGTTGGGGCGTTAGCTCAGTTGGTAGAGCAGCGGACTCTTAATCCGTAGGTCGAGTGTTCGAGTCACTCACGCCCCACCAGCGAATTCGAAAAAAGGGCCAACCGCAAGGTTGGCCTTTTTGCTTTTCGCCCTCCCTCGTCCACACGGACCGCTGCCTCCCACGGCAGCACGCCTCGTTTCTTGATACGCGGGTTCTTACCGATACCGTTTCCCGCCCTTTCCCTGTTGAATGGCCGTCGGCGCACAACGCGGAACGTAGTTCCGTATTGCGGAACAAATCGTTTCGATGCTGTTGGCTGGCTATCGCATAACGATAATCAGTCCGCTGAGCCAGGACCGGACGCGATTCACCGACAAGCGCAGGCGAACCATAATCGTCCCGAAGAACGCCCCAGTATCCGGACTGGCCGACAATCAGTGAATGAAGAACGGAGGCACTCCTTGAAAGCAGTTCTCAAAGCAGGCGCTGCGGCCTGCATCGCGGCCCTTGGCCTGTTCCACGTCAGCGCGCAGGCGCAGAGCTACCCGACCAAGCCGGTCCGACTAATCGTGCCGTTCGCGGCAGGCGGCACTACCGATATCGTCGCGCGCGCCGTTTCCGACGCGCTCGGCCGTGAACTCGGTCAGCCCGTCGTGGTGGAAAACCGTGGCGGTGGCGGCGGCGCGATCGGCGCCGATGCACTGGCCAAGTCCGCGCCGGACGGCTACACGCTGGGCATCGCCACAGTGAGCACGATGGCCACCAACCCGGCCACCAACGCCCGCAACCCGTATGACCCGATCAAGGACTTCGCGCCGATCACCAACCTGGTAAACGTGCCGAACGTGCTGACGGTCAACCCGAAGGTTCCCGCCAAGACGCTGAAGGAATTCGTCGCACTGCTGAAGGCCAGCCCGGGCAAGTACAGCTACGCGTCGGCTGGCAAGGGCAGCATTTCGCACCTGGATGGCGAGCTGTTCAAGGACATCACCAAGACCGACATGGTCCATATTCCGTACCGCGGATCGGGTCCGGCGCTGAACGACACGCTGGCCGGCCAGGTCAACGTGCAGTTCGATAACCTGCCGTCCTCGATGCCGTTCATCCAGGCCGGCAAGCTGCGCGCACTGGCTGTGGCCGCGCCCAAGCGTGTGGAAGGGTTGCCTGACGTGCCGACCTTTGCGGAAGCTGGCATGAAGGACATGAACAATATGGCATGGTATGGTCTGGTCGCACCAGCCAACACGCCTGCCGCCATTATCACGCGCGTGCATGACGCCGCCGTCAAGGCGCTGCAGGATCCGGCGGTCAAGCGTCGACTGGCGGATAGCGGCGCCTATCCCGACGGCAACACGTCGGCGCAGTATGCCGCCCAGATCAAACGTGAACTGGACCTGCGCAAGAAGATTGCGCATGACCAGAACATCACGCTGGAATAAGCGGTCTCTCGCCAAGCAAGAAGCCGGCTGCGATCCAGCCGGCTTTTTTTATGCTTAAGCCCGCACTATCAGGGATCTCAGATACTTATTTTGCGTCAACTTGATCTTGCACAGTACCGTTCAGGACGAGAAGGCGTTCAATACATTCAGAAGAAAGTTTCACTTTGCGGACCAGCGCCGTCTCGGTAAATTAGCCGTGGAGTCCGCCAAACTCGGCCCCAACCGGATCGCGCAGGCGCTGCGCGACCGCTACTCGCGAGGATGAAGATGCTCAAGAAAACCGTTCCCACCCTGATCGTTGCCGCGCTTGCTGCCTTCGGTGCTACCCAGCTTGCGTACGCGCAGAAGAACTACACGGAGGGCGGCGACTTGTACGGCGGCAGCCACGCCAAGAAGAAGGCCAGTCCGAACCAGAGCGCCGCCAAATCTGGCAAGTTCGACCCATACACGGATGGTGCGAAGCAGTCGACCAAGGCTGACCTGGCTGGCAAGAAGCTCGACCCGAACACCGATGGTGCGAAGGTGGGCAAGTACGATCCGTACACCGACGGTGCCAAGTCCGGCAAGCCTGACCCGTACACCGACGGCGCAAAGGCCGGCAAGTTCGACCCGTACACCGACGGTGCCAAGGCACCTGCGGCCAAGTCGCAGTAAGCCCCTTAGGCCTGCTTTCCAGAGCAGGCCACGGAAACAAGACAGCCCGCATTTGCGGGCTGTTTGCTTATGGCGCTGAAGGAAGCCGGCTATCAGGCAGCCATGGCATGCTGGGGCACGGACTCGCGCATCGTGCCGCGATCGCGATATCGCACGTGCCAGGACAGCGCTTCTTCGAGCAAGTGCGGCGTCTGACCGCCCAGGCGGCTGGCGCGGCGGAAGTAGTCACCCAGCACATCGCGGTAGGCCGGGTCAGCGCAGTTGTCGATGATCTGCCTGGCACGCTCGCGCGGTGCAAGGCCACGCAAGTCGGCCAGACCGTGTTCGGTCACGATGATGTCGACATCATGCTCGGTGTGGTCCACATGCGAGACCATCGGCACGATGCTGGAGATATCCCCGCCCTTGGCCACCGACTTGGTCACGAACACCGACAGATGCGCGTTGCGAGCGAAGTCGCCGGAGCCGCCGATGCCGTTCATCATGTGCGTGCCGCCGACATGCGTCGAATTGACGTTGCCGTAGATGTCGCACTCGAGCGCGGTGTTGATGGTGATCAGCCCGAGCCGGCGCAAGATCTCCGGATGGTTGCTGATCTCCTGCGGCCGCAGCACCAGGCGCGAGCGGTACCGCTCCAGGTTGGCCAGGAAATGCTGGTAGACCGACCGTGACAGTGTCACCGACGAGGCCGATGCGAACGCAAGCCGGCCCGAATCGAGCAACTCGATCGTGCTGTCCTGCAGCACCTCCGAGTACATCTTCAGGTCGTGGAACGGCGAGTCGATCAGGCCGTGCAGCACCGCGTTCGAGATCGTGCCAATGCCGGCCTGCAGCGGCTGCAGCGACGGCGTCAGTCGTCCGGCGCGCACTTCGCGATCCAGGAATGTACTCAGATGTCCCGCAATATCACGCGTGCCTTCGTCGGGCGGCAGCGCGTTGGACGGGCTGTCGTCCTTGCCGGTGATAACGATGGCGGCAATCTTTTCGGGATCGATCGGGATATACGGCAGGCCGATGCGCTGCTCGGCGGAGATCAGCGGAATGGGCTGCCGGTACGGGCGCTGCACCGGGAAGTAGATGTCATGGAAACCTTCGAGCGCGAGCGGCATGTTCATGTTGATCTCGACGATCACCTTGCGTGCCAGCATGGCAAAGCTCGCCGAGTTGCCGACCGACGTGCTGGGCACGATGCCGCCCTGCTCCGTGATCGCCACCGCTTCGACCACCGCTACGTCCACCGGGGCAATCTGGCCGGAGCGCAATTGCTCGACCGTTTCAGACAGATGCTGATCGATGAACATGACCTCGCCCGCGTTGATCTTGCGGCGCAGCGTCTCATCGGACTGGAACGGCAGCCGGCGCGCGATCACATCGGCCTGCGCCAGCACCTTGTCGATGTCGTTGCCGAGCGATGCGCCGGTCATCAGCGTGATGCGCAGCGGCTCGGTGGCGGCGCGGCGCGCCAGCGCAAATGGCACTTCCTTGCAGTCGCCTGCCCGGGTGAAGCCGCTCATGCCCACTGTCATGCCATCGCGGATAAGCTCGGCGGCCACGTCGGCCGAGACCACCTTGTCGAGCAGCCGCGGCAGGCGAATGCGTTCCTTGTACATCAACATCTCCGGTTGCCGGGCGGTTCCGGTCCGCCCGTGCGCCCCTTGGCTTTAGCGCCGGGGTTGGAAAAGCAGTGTAGCCACGCGCATACATTCCCACAGGGATATAAATTCATACGTTTAAGTCGCAATCTTCATAGCTGGTGCGCGAAGTGAAGTGCCGGCAATGTCGCTTGCATTGGGCGCCATGTGACGCTGTGGCTTGGCGCACGACAGGACAAACCCTAGGGAACATACAAAAAACATTCGCTTCTGGTAGTGTCTGCCGCTATCAGGAAAGACCGCCCCGATTTGACCCTGATTTCGAGGCGCGGCACCTGTGCCGCCCGGGCCGGCCAAGCTCCGGCCCAAGAGCGTTGTAATGTCGGCGACAGACATGAGGAGACGCCAATCATGAACCCCAAACCACTCGAACCCAACGAGCCGGTTCTTCTTGCCCTGGTGGACGCTGTCACCGCGTGGCAAAGAGCGCTGGAGCAGACGCTGGCTGCTTCCGGTTTGAATTACGCCAAGTGGCTGTTGTTGCGAGCCATCCGACAAAATACCTTCGTGCGTCATGAGCCGCTTGCCGGTGCCATGCTGATCGATGCCGCCTGTTCGGAGCGTTTGCTGAGCGATCTGCTGCGCGATGGCTGGATCGAATGCGCCGACTCCAACGCCGCTCCGCACATCTGCGCTGCAGCAGAAGGCCGGCTGGAACGCGTATGGCAAGCCGTAAAAGCGCTGCATTCGGTATCGGTATCGCCGTTCAATTCCCAGGAACGCGTAGCGCTGGGCACGCTGTTGCAGCGCATGAAACTGACGCTGAGCGATCATTCCGAGCGCCGCAGCCGCAGCACGACGAACGAGCCGGCCGCCGCACTCGTTTGCGCAAGCCGATCCTCCTGTACCGGCACTTCGCGGCCTGCGTGCGCCTGACGCCGGGGGCCTGATCCCGAGCGCCTGATGGCACTGAACACGCGCCGCACTGGCGGCGCGGGCGCACGGCCGCTCGCCGTGACGACTTTCCCTTCGCATCGTCCTGTTTTTTCCTAAAGTATGAGCATGCCCCGGCACATGCCCCGCCTGCGTACAGGCGCGCGACATCACCGGCCCGCGCCCGATACCGCAAGGAGGCACCATGCCGCAGGAGAACGAAGAAAAAGTCGCACACCTGCAGGAAGAAATGCTGGCGTTCGCGCGGGAGCGGTTGCCCGCCGCAGGGTTCGAGCTGCTCCAACCGATTCTGCGCCATTACTACGACCAGACCGATTCCGATGACCTGATCCACCGCGAAGTCGCCGATATGTATGGCGCCGTGATGGCGCACTGGCAAACCGCGCAGAAGTTCGTACCGGGTACCGCGCGCATTCGCGTGTACAACCCCAACCTGGAAGAGCACGGCTGGCATTCGGACCACACCGTGGTCGAGATCGTCAACGACGACATGCCCTTCCTGGTCGACTCCGTGACCATGGAGATCAACCGGCTGGGCCTGGCCCTGCACTCCGCGATCCACCCTGTGTTCCGTGTGTGGCGGTCCGCCAAGGGCGGCATCGAAAAAATCGAGGTGGGCGGCGCCGGCGGCGATGCATCATCGCGCCTGGAATCGTTTATCCATTTCGAGGTCGACCGGACCGGCGAGCCGGCGCGACTGGAAGCATTGCGCACCGGCATTGCGCGCGTGCTCGGCGACGTACGTGCCGCGGTCGAAGACTGGCAGCGCATGCGCGATATCACCGAGACCACGATCGGCAATATGGCGCAGGCCCCGGATGCCGCCACTGCGGACAGCACCGAAGGCCGCGCCTTCCTGCAGTGGATGCTCGACAACCACTTCACTTTCCTCGGGCAGCGCGATTATCAGTTGGTCTCGCAGGACCAGCGCTATTTCCTGCGCGGCATGCCGGACACTGGCTGCGGCATCCTGCGCGAAAGCCTCCGCCCGCCAGAAGCCGACGACCTCACCCCGCTGCCCGCCGCGGCCACTTCCATCATCCAGGGGAGTTCGCCGATCTTCCTGACCAAGGCAAATTCGCGCGCCACGGTGCACCGGCCTGGCTACCTCGACTACATCGGCGTAAAGCTGCTCGATGCCAACGGCAAGCTGTTCGGCGAGCGCCGCTTCGTGGGCTTGTACACGTCCACAGCCTACACCTCACCGATTGCCGAGATTCCGCAGGTGCGGCGCAAGTGCGCGAATATCCTCGCGCGTGCCGGCTTCCTGACGAAGGGCCACCTGTACAAGTCGCTGGTCACCATCCTCGAACAGTATCCGCGCGATGAGCTGTTCCAGATCGACGAGGACGAACTGTTCGACATCGCGATCGGCATCCTGCGCCTGCAGGAACACCAGCGCACGCGCCTGTTCGTGCGGCGCGACCGCTTCGACCGCTTCGTGTCTTGCCTGGTGTTCGTCCCGCGCGACAAGTACAACACCGACCTGCGCCAGAAGATCCAGAAGATCCTGATGGGCGCATTCCACGGCAGCGCCTGCGAGTTCACGCCGCTGCTGTCGGAATCGCCGCTGGCGCGGATCCAGCTTATCGTGCGTAGCGAGCCCGGCAGCATGCCGCAGGTCGATACGCAGGAACTGGAATCACGCATCGTCCAGGCGAGCCGCCGCTGGCAGGACGACCTGGCCGCTGCCCTGCATGAAAGCCGGGGCGAGGAGCAAGGCAACCGCCTGCTGCGCCAGTACGGCAGCTCTTTCCCCGCAGGCTATCGCGAAGACTATCCGGCCCGCACCGCTGTGCGCGACATCGAGCTGATGGAGCACGCGCTGCACGGCAACGGCATCGCCATGAACCTGTACCGCCCAATCGAGGCAGTCCCTGGCGCGTTTCGCTTCAAGGTGTACCGCGCCGGCGAACCGATTGCGCTCTCGCACAGCCTGCCGATGCTCGAACACCTTGGCGTGCGCGTGGACGAGGAGCGGCCCTACCTGATCGAGCCCGATGGCGGCGCGCCGGTCTGGATTCATGACTTCGGGCTCGAGATCGCAGACAGCGCGAGCGGTGCCGACTTCGATATCGAGCGCATCAAGGCGCTATTCGAAGACGCGTTCGCACGTGCATGGAATGGCGAGATCGAGAACGACGACCTCAACCGGCTGGTGCTGCGCGCCGAGCTTGCCGCGCGCGATGTGACCATCCTGCGCGCGTACGCAAAGTACCTGCGCCAGGTCGGCTCGACCTTCAGCGATGCGTACATCGAACGCGCACTGACCGGCAATCCGGGCATTGCTGCGAAACTGGTGGCGCTGTTTGTCGCACGCTTCGATCCCGCTACGACCGCTACGCGCGACACGCGTTGCCAGCAATTACTTACCGATATCGAGACTGCACTGGACCAGGTACCGAACCTCGACGAGGACCGCATCCTTCGCCTGTTCCTCGGCGTGGTCAATGCGACCGTGCGCACCAACTATTTCCACCGCGATACCGACGGACAACCGAGGCCTTTCGTCTCGTTCAAGTTCAATCCATCGCAAGTTCCCGGGCTGCCTGAACCACGCCCGATGTTCGAGATCTGGGTCTATTCACCGCGCGTGGAAGGCGTTCACCTGCGCGGCGGCCGCGTTGCCCGCGGCGGTCTGCGCTGGTCGGACCGGCGCGAAGATTTCCGCACGGAAGTGCTGGGCCTGATGAAGGCGCAGATGGTGAAGAACACGGTGATCGTGCCGGTTGGCTCCAAAGGCGGCTTCGTCGTCAAGCGCCCGCCGCCGCCGACGGACCGCGATGCCTTCCTGCAGGAAGGCATCGCTTGCTACCAGACATTCCTGCGTGGCCTGCTCGACCTGACCGACAACCTTGTGGCCGGCAGGCTCGTGCCACCGCCTGACGTCGTCCGTCATGACGACAACGACCCGTACCTCGTCGTCGCGGCCGACAAGGGCACGGCCACCTTCTCCGACTTCGCCAACGCGATCTCCGCCGAATATGGCTTCTGGCTAGGCGATGCGTTCGCATCGGGCGGCTCGGTCGGCTATGACCACAAGAAGATGGGCATTACCGCGCGTGGCGCGTGGGAATCAGTCAAGCGGCATTTTCGCGAGATGGGCATCGACACGCAGACCACGGATTTCACAGTAGCTGGTGTCGGTGACATGTCGGGCGACGTGTTCGGCAATGGCATGCTGCTGTCGCCGCATATCCGGCTCGTGGCCGCGTTCGACCATCGGCATATCTTCCTGGACCCTGATCCCGACCCGGCTTCCAGCCTGCAGGAACGCGCTCGCATGTTTGCCCTGCCGCGATCCAGCTGGGCCGACTATGACACCAAACTGATTTCGACCGGCGGCGGCATATTCCCGCGCACGGCCAAGACCATCGCGCTGTCGCCGCAGGTCCAGGCCGTACTGGGTATTACCGCAAGCACCTTGTCGCCGGCGGAGCTGATCCACGCGATCCTGATGGCGCCTGTGGACCTGCTGTACAACGGCGGCATCGGCACCTACGTCAAATCGAGCCAGGAAACGCATTTGCAGGCCGGCGACCGCACCAACGACGCCGTGCGCGTGAACGGCGCGGAGTTGCGCTGCAAGGTTGTCGGCGAAGGCGGAAATCTCGGCTTCACGCAGCTCGGCCGCATCGAGTTCGCGCGCCGTGGCGGACGCATCAACACCGATGCCATCGACAACTCGGCCGGCGTGGATTGCTCGGACCACGAGGTCAATATCAAGATCCTGCTGGGCCAGGTCGTCGCCGAAGGCGAGATGACGGAAAAGCAGCGCAACAAGCTGCTGGCCGAGATGACGGATGAAGTCGGCTTGCTGGTGCTGCAGGACAACTACTACCAGACACAGGCCCTGTCGGTCGCGGGCCGCAGCAGTACTGCGCTGCTCGATGGCGAGGCACGCCAGATCCGCTGGCTGGAGCGCGCCGGCCGCCTGAACCGCGCGCTCGAATTCCTGCCCGGCGACGAAGAGATTGCCGAACGCAAGGCCGCAGGCGAAGGGCTGACCTCCCCGGAGCGTGCGGTGCTGCTCGCCTACAGCAAGATGTGGCTCTACGACGAACTGCTGGTCTCTGACGTCCCTGAAGATGCGCTGGTGGCAGGACTGCTCGTTGACTATTTCCCGGTCCCGCTGCGCCAGCGCTACGGCGACGCCATGCAGCGCCACCCGCTGCGCCGTGAAATCCTGGCCACGCACCTCACCAACCTGCTCGTCAACCGGATCGGCGCGACCTTCGTGCATCGCATCATGGAAGAGACGGATGCGCGTCCGGCGGACATCGTGCGCGCGTGCCTGATCGCGCGCGACGTATTCGGGCTGACTGCGCTGTGGGAGGACATCGACGCCCTCGACAACCGCATAGCCGATGCCGAACAGGCACGGATGTTCAGCGCGGTCGGACAGCTGCTTGAGAGGGCCTGCCTCTGGTTCATCCGGTACCTGCGCACTGGCGGCAGCACTGCAGCGGACATGACTCGCTTCACGCAGGCGGCCCAATGGCTGGTCCCGCAATTGCCGGCCTTGCTACCGCAGGCCGATGCCGCGGCACTGGCCGATCGCACGCGTGCGCTGACCGAAGCCGGCGTCGAGCCGGCGCTGGCCCGGAAGGTAGCCAGCAGCGATATCGCCGCTGCGGCGCTCGATATCGCAGAGGTCGCAGCATCGTGTGATCGCCCGCTGGAACTCGTGGCTGGCGTCTATTTCGCGCTCGACACCCAGCTCAGCTTCGGCTGGCTGCGCGAGCGCGCGCAGGCGCTGCCCGCGGATACGCACTGGGACCTGCTGGCCCGCACCACCACGCTGGATGATCTGGGACGCCTCAAGCGCGCCCTGATGACCAGCGTGCTGGCGCAGGCTGGATCCTATAACACCGCCGAGCCGCTGATCGACAGCTGGCGCGGCAGCCGGCAAACCGCGCTCGAGCGCTTCACCCGCATGCTGACCGACCAGCGCGCATCGGGCGCCACGGGGCTGTCGATGCTGTCTGTGGCTATCCGCGAGATCGGGATGCTGGAACGAAGCTGAGGAGACGCGCGGCCCTATTCCCCTTCCTGTTCCTCGTCGGGCTGGTGCGGGCGGAATTCGAGCCCCAGCAACAGCACCAGTTCGAAGGCGTCCGCGAGCAGGTGTGTCTGCCGTGGCAGCAGGCTGGCGTAGGGCATGTCGTAGATCGACTGGTGCGCGGCGCGCTGGCCCTTTAGGCCACGGTCTCGGGCAATGTCCGAAAGCAGCGCAGCAAAGCCGGACAGGTCCTGAGCGGCCAGCGCGGAATTCAGTACCCTGGCGATCACCTCGGGGGATGCGCCTGCCCAACCGATGAGTTCGGCATTGGAGGCTGACTTGTGAGGGCGGTCGGAAATGTCCATGGGCAGTCTAACGGTCTGCGGACCTGCTCCTTGAGTGCAAAGTGACGCAGCAATTACCCTACATACGAGGGGTTCAGCCAATCCATCGGTTGACGAGTATCTCAGCCATTGTTCTGCACCCACTGGCGTGCCCATGCGATGGTTGCCACGCGCGCTTCTTCCGGTGTCGGATACGTAGTGGGTGGCGAGCCGCCTTCCAGCGCGACGGCGCCGGAATCCCAGATATCGCAGATGCCGCGAAAACGGCCGCCCCCCAGCGCATGGCAGAACACATGGACCACAAAACCGCGGTATTCGATGATATCGGTGGCCGCTTCCGGCAACGGCTCAGGGTCCACCGCCTGCTCCTGCTCCGCGAGCATGGCAGCGGCCATGTCCGCCCCGGCATCGCGACGCGCGCCGTTCGCCAGCCACGCACCCAGACACGCCGCAGCAGCGCCGGAGAGCAAACCCAGCCCAAACCAGCAGGCTCTGTTATGACAATGCGCCATGGCTGCCCCCTTAGATTTCACGGAGCTACGTGGAGCGGCGTTCGTACCCCATATGGTTCAGGTTATACCAAAGCCTGAAACGCAGTCGGCGCATGCCGCATTCGTCACTCAATATCACGCTCAAAGGAGATGACGCACGCGTCCTCGGCATTTATACTGTACATCCATACAGTACTCACAAAGGCACTGCCATGCCGCTCTATCAATCCGATTCCATCTTGCTGGAGGCGCACTATTTCGGGGACGATGCGGAGTACATGCGCCTGTCTTGCGCACACGTCAGCGTCGGCAACGGCGCCATCGTCGTGCAGGGCATCGAGCCAAGGCAATTGCAAGGCTTGCGCTGGACGCCCGATTTCCTGTCATTCGACGTGAGCGGCAACCACCACCGCTACCCGGTTGGCCGACCGGCCTTCATCGGCCCCGACCGCGCGCAATTTGCACTGCTCTGAAAGAGACCTCCCGCCGATACCATGCTAGCTGACTACGCCGCTGATCGACTGATCAAAGCTCTGGATCTGCTGCCCCATCCAGAAGGCGGGTATTTCCGTGAAACCTACCGAAGCGCGGAGAATATCCAATGCAGCGATGGCCGGCAGCGCAGCGCGTCGACGGCCATCTACTACATGCTGCGCGACAGCGATTTCTCCGCATGGCACCGCATCCGGTCGGATGAACTGTGGCACTTCCACGCGGGCACTCCGCTCGATGTGCATGTCCTGACCAGCGACGGCAACCTTGTCACGCATCGGCTTGGCAATCCGCTGGAGCACCACGGGGCTGTGTTTCAGGCCATGGTTCCTGCCAATCATTGGTTTGCCGCCGAACGCGTGCCGTCAGGTTCGCAGGATTTTTCGCTGCTTGGTTGCACCGTTGCACCAGGGTTCGAGTTCAGTGAATTCGAGCTGGCAGATGCATTGGAGCTTGTGGCTATTTTTCCTCGTCAAGCCGACCTGATCCACCGGCTCTCGCGTCGGCATGCGTAAGCGTTATCGGGATGCTACGATGACCTCAAAGAGCCTGGGAGACGCCCATGGTCCTAAAGCGTTATCACGAATTCCCTGCGGAAGAACGGGACGCCTTTGAAACTGCCTGTGCGCGGCATGGTTTTGTTGTCGAAGATTTTGAACTGACCGAAGACGATAACCGACCCGCCGCGCAGCGGACCATCAACGTTGGGCGTGTTGTGGGAAGTCAGTTCGAACGATACACGACAGCGGATGGCGTGCTCTGGGTGGAACGCTTCGAGCGCGACCTGGCTGACGATGTGTTTGGGTTTCCGTTGGCGGATTGAGTGGCGCGCAGCGCTTTTTTTGGACCCCATTACGTTCGATCGCACCGTCTCCCGAGCCCGTGCAAATGAACCTGTACATGACAGCAACGCCCAGAAGCCGATCACAAGGCAGTAGCGCGATTGAGGATGTCGGCCAATTAGACAAAAGGCCTGACAGATAAAACCTGTCAGGCCTTTTATTTACTGGTCGGGGCGAGAGGATTTGAACCTCCGACCACCTGCACCCCATGCAGGTACGCTACCAGGCTGCGCTACGCCCCGAAGAAAAAGATTATAGCAGACGCATTTCCCCGCTGACCAGCGGTGCTGGTGAAATTTATGTGCGCCGCGCGATCTGCTGAAGCTGCGCGAGCAGGTGCTGCACCTCGATGAGTTCACCTCGCAGACTGGCGATATCCACCGACGGCACCGACGTCTCCGCCGCAGTCTCCACAGCCAATTCTTCTGTCTCGGTCTCAGCATGATGATGCGCGTGCCGCCCTTCATCCAGCCGATTGCGCGCACCATTGATCGTGAAGCCCTGCTCGTACAGCAGTTCACGGATGCGTCGGATCAGCAGGACTTCATGATGCTGGTAGTAGCGCCGGTTGCCGCGGCGCTTGACCGGTTTGAGCTGCGTGAATTCCTGTTCCCAGTAGCGCAGTACATGCGGCTTGACTGCGCACAGTTCGCTGACTTCACCAATGGTGAAGTAACGCTTGGCGGGGATGGGCGGTAGCGCTATGCGCTCGCTGGATTTGTCCGACATGAGTGGTGTAGACAGGCGTCAGGCCATGCCGGCCGGTTCGAGTTGGCGCGTGGATCAGCGCGCCATGAAGCATACAGACGCCTGCTGCGCCAAGCAATCCGCCGTTGGGGTGAGGCCCCTTCGGTCAGCCCGGCACGTCCAGGCCCGCACGCTCTTCCACCAGGCTCTTGAGCTTCTGGCTTGCGTGGAATGTCACGACGCGGCGCGCGGTGATGGGAATGACTTCACCGGTCTTCGGATTGCGGCCCGGGCGCTGCGGCTTGTCGCGCAACTGGAAGTTGCCGAAGCCGGAGAGCTTGACGCTGTCGCCCTGCTCCAGCGCTTCCCGAATGACGTCGAAGAAGGCTTCGACCATGTCTTTCGATTCGCGTTTGTTCAGGCCGACCTGGTCGAACAGCATTTCGGCGAGTTCGGCCTTGGTCAGCGTCGGCACCTCGGCGGCGCGGTTTTCCGGCATGGAGTCGTCGCGGGAGGAAGCCTGCCGGTCGCTCATCTCGCCCAAAGCTGCTGCGGTCATGGAGTTCGCGTCTCGATCTTTCATGTCGATCGCTCAAGGAATTCTGTCTGGCGATCCGCCCGGGTGCACTGCCCGGGCGCCCTGTCTGTGGTATGTGCTGGTGGTCAGCCGCGCAAGCGAGCCTGGAAGGCTTCGCCCAATGCGTCGACCATGCAGCGCACCGCGCTGTCGACGGTCTCGTCCTGCAGGGTCGACCCAGTATCTTGCAAGGTCACCCGGAACGCAAGGCTTTTCTCGTCGGCCCCAATGGCGGCCGAAGCAGCCTTCGGACGGAACTCGTCGAACAGCACGAGGCTCTGGCAGAAGCGGCCACAGCCCTGCTTGTCGAGCGCGGCGCGCATGCTGTCAAGCATGTCCTGCACGCGTACCGATTGCTTCACCACTACCGCCAGATCACGCACGGCGGCAGGGAACTTCGAGATCTCGGCGTAGGTCGGCAGACCTGCTTCGCGCAGTGCGTCAAGCTCGAGTTCGAACAGTACCGGCGCCTGCGTCAGTTCATACTCCTGCAGCCAGCGCGGATGCATTTCGCCCACGACGCCGACCGGCTTGCCGTCGATCAGCATGCGTGCCGCGCGGCCCGGGTGCAAAGCCGGATGTTCGACCGGTTCGAAGCGCGCAACACGCGGATGGAACAGCGTTTCCACATCGCCCTTCACGTCGAAGAAATCGACGTTGCGCGTGGTGATGCCCCATTGCTCTTCGAATGCGGGACCGTAGGCGATACCGGCAGCCATCATCGGTTGATGGTAGCCGGCCACCGTCAGGCCGCCGTCCTTCACATCGGCATCGCGATGGAACACGCGGCCGACTTCGAACAGGCGCACGCGCGCGGCCTTGCGATTCAGGTTGTAGCGCACCTTGTCGAGCAGGCCACCGATCAGCGAGGAACGCATTACCGCAAGCTGGCTGGCGATGGGATTCAGCAAGCGGATCGGGTTGTCATTGGCGGCGAAGTCGCGCTCCCACTTCTCTTCCACGAAGGCAAAGTTGATGACTTCCTGGTAGTCGCGCGCGGCCAGCGCGTGTCGCACTACGTGCGTGGAGCGGCGGCCTTCGTTGGTCGGGCGCATTTCGCTCTCCGCCACGGGCGGACGCGCGGCAATGCGCTCGAAGCCGTAGATGCGCGCGACTTCTTCGATCAGGTCCTCTTCGATCTCGATGTCGAAGCGATAGCTCGGCGGGGTCACCTCGAACACTTCGCCGTCGGCGCCCTGCGAGCGCGTGAACGGCAGTTGCAAGCGCTGGAATACATCAGCCACGACGGCCGACGACAGCTCGATGCCCAGCACGCGCTCGGCACGCGCCAGACGCAGGCTGACCGGTCTACGCTGCGGAAGATTGACGATATGGTCATCGACCGGACCGGCCTGGCCACCGCAGATCTCGAGGATCAGCGCGGTGATGCGTTCGATATGCTCAACCGTCGTCGCATAGTCCACGCCGCGCTCGAAGCGATGCGCCGCATCGGTCGAGAAGTTGTAGCGGCGCGCGCGGCCCTGGATGGCCGACGGCCACCAGAACGCGGCTTCCAGGTAGATGTTCGTCGTGTCGAGCGTCACGGCAGTGCTGTCGCCACCCATGATGCCGGCCAGGCTCTCGATTTCCTTGTCGTCAGCGATCACGCCGACTTGCTCGTCCACCTCGATGGTATTGCCGTTCAGCAGCTTGATCTGTTCGCCCTTGCGGCCCCAACGCACATCGAGGCCGCCGTGGATTTTGTCCAGGTCGAACACGTGCGACGGGCGGCCCAGCTCGAGCATCACGTAGTTGGAGATATCCACCATCGCCGAGATGCTGCGCTGGCCCGAGCGCTCCAGGCGCTGCACCATCCAGGCCGGCGTAGCCGCGCGTGCGTTCACGCCGCGGATCACGCGACCCGAGAAGCGGCCGCACAGGTCGGGCGCCGACACCTTTACCGGCAGCTTGTCGTCGATGGTGACCGCCACGGGCTTCATGTCCGGCAGCGTCAGCGTAGCGCCGGTCAGGGCCGACACTTCACGCGCCACACCGTGGATCGACAGGCAGTCAGCCTTGTTCGGCGTCAGCTTGATGATGAAGACCTGATCGTCGAGGTCCAGGTATTCGCGGATGTTCTGGCCGACCGGCGCATCTTCCGGCAGCACCAGCAGGCCGCCATGGTCTTCCGACAGCTTCAGCTCGCGCGCCGAGCAAAGCATGCCGTAGCTCTCCACGCCACGCAGCTTGCCGACCTTGATTTCGAACGGCTTGCCTTCGGCCTCTGCAGGCGGCAGCACGGCGCCCACCAGCGCGCACGGGACCTTGATGCCGGGCTTGACGTTGGGTGCACCGCAGACGATCTGCAGCGTCTCGCCGGTGCCGGCGTCGACCTGGCACACGTTGAGCCGGTCTGCATTGGGATGGCGCTCAGTCGACAGCACGTGCGCGACCACGATCTTGTCGAACGGCGGCGCGACCGGGCCGACCTCCTCCACTTCGAGCCCGGCCATGGTCAGGCTGTGCGACAGCGCGTCGGTGGAGATCTTTTCAGGGTTGGCGAAGGTGCGAAGCCAGGATTCCGAGAATTGCATGGCGCTTCTGATCCGGTAAGTATTCTGTGATGTCTTTGACGAAGGGCTGGACGCGCGCGTCAGGCGAACTGGCGCAGGAAGCGCACGTCGCCTTCGAAGAACAGGCGCAGGTCGTTGATGCCATAGCGCAGCATCGTCAGGCGCTCCAGGCCCGAGCCGAACGCGAAGCCGATGTAGCGTTCCGGGTCCAGGCCCATATTGCGCAGCACGTTCGGGTGCACCTGGCCGGAGCCGGAGATCTCCAGCCACTTGCCGTTGCCGAACGCCATGTCGATCTCGGCCGACGGTTCCGTGAACGGGAAGTACGACGGGCGGAAACGCACCTGGATGTCGTCGCGCTCGAAGAACTTGCGCAGGAAGTCGGTGTACACACCCTTCAGGTCCGCAAAGCTCACGTCCTCGCCGATCCACAGGCCTTCGACCTGGTTGAACATCGGCGAGTGCGTGGCGTCGCTGTCGACGCGGTACGTGCGGCCCGGGCAGATCACCTTGATCGGCGGCATGGCCTTGCCGGCGTACTTCTCGACGTGCATCTTCGCGTAGCGCACCTGCATGGGGCTGGTGTGCGTGCGCAGCAGCAGGAGCTTGTCGTCGCTGTCGCGGCCGTCGATATAGAACGTGTCCTGCATCGAACGCGCCGGGTGGTTGTCCGGGTTGTTGAGCGCGGTGAAGTTCATCCAGTCGGTTTCGATCTCGGGACCATCGGCCACGTCGAAGCCGATCGAGCCGAAGATCTGTTCCACGCGTTCCCACGTGCGCATGACCGGGTGCAGGCTGCCGCGGCTGACCGCGCGGCCCGGCAGGGTCACGTCGATGGCTTCGGCAGACAGGCGCGCATTCATCAGCGCATCGGCCAGTGCCTGGCGGCGCGCCGTCAGCGCGGCTTCGACCTGCTGCTTGACCTGGTTGATGCGCGCGCCTTCAGTCTTGCGCGTTTCCGGGTCGAGCTTGCCGAGGCCCTTGAGCAGTTCGGTCAGCGCGCCGGTCTTGCCGAGGAACCTGGCCTTCTCGTTTTCCAGCGTGGCGTTGTCGTTGGCGGCGGCGAAAGCGGCCTGGGCGTCGGCGACGATTTGATCCAGATCCTGGGACATGGCGGTCGTGGAAATAGCTTGGCGCCGTGACATTGCTGCCGTCGCGGCGTGGGTTGGTGTTCGTTTCGAATGGCGTTTCGGCACTGCTTGCGGCAAGGACTGCACAGCAATCGCCGAAGCGGCATTCGAAAATGAAAACGGGGCCCGTGAGAGCCCCGTTTCAGCAGACCTTGCGGTCGGTGCTTGCCCGGCAACCTCTACGGGTTGCCGCAGCCGGCATCAGGCAACAGTGGCTTTCACCTGGTTGACGATGGCGGCAAAGGCAGGCTTGTCGTGAATAGCCATGTCCGACAGCACCTTGCGGTCCAGTTCAATCGAGGCCTTCTTCAGACCGTTCATGAACACGCTGTAGGTCATGCCATGCTCACGCGTCGCGGCGTTGATACGCGCAATCCAGAGAGCGCGGAACACGCGCTTCTTGTTGCGGCGATCGCGGTACGCGTACTGGCCAGCACGCATGACCGCCTGCTTGGCGATACGGTAGACATTATTGCGACGGCCGCGGTAACCCTTGGCAGCGTCGATAACTTTCTTGTGACGGGCCCGTGCAGTGACCCCACGCTTTACTCGAGGCATGTAATTCTCCTTTCGTTTTCGTAAGGGTTATGCGTAAGGCATCATCGCCCGCACCGACTTCAGGTTCGTCTCATGGACGTCCTGAGTACCGCGCAGGTGACGCTTGTTCTTGGTGGTCTTCTTGGTCAGGATGTGACGCTTGAAGGCCTGGCCACGCTTGAACGAGCCATTCGGACGGGCAGTAAAGCGCTTGGAGGCGCTTTTCTTCGTCTTCATCTTCGGCATGAAAAACTCCAGCTCTATGACATGCATGCAGGTGGACGGCTCACGCCGACGCTTGCAAGACCCGCATCCACTTGTTGTTGCACGGCGCCACAAGGGCTCCGCGCTACTTCCACGCGACACAACGCCGGAATGCCTCGGCATCCCGGCCGCCGCATCGCGCAAAAATTACTTCTTCTTCTTGGGGGCGATCACCATCACCATCTGGCGCCCTTCCATCTTCGGCATCTGCTCGACCTGGCCGATTTCTTCCAGGTCCGCCTTCAGGCGTTCGAGCACACGCACGCCGATTTCCTGGTGCGCCATCTCACGGCCGCGGAAGCGCAGCGTGATCTTGGTTTTGTCGCCATCTTCCAGGAAGCGCTTCAGGTTGCGCAGCTTGACGTTGTAGTCGCCATCATCCGTGCCAGGGCGGAACTTCACTTCCTTGACCTGGATGATTTTCTGCTTCAGCTTCGCCTCGTGTGCGCGCTTGGCTTCCTCGTACTTGAACTTCCCGTAATCCATGATCCGGGCGACGGGCGGAGTCGCGTTCGGGGCGATCTCCACCAGGTCCAAGTCCTTGTCCTCAGCCAGCCGCAGAGCGTCCATGAACTTGACGATGCCGAGCTGCTCGTTATCAACCCCTACCAGGCGCAGCTCAGGCGCACTGATCTCCCGGTTGATGCGATGACCTTTGTCTGTAGCGATGTTGCGTTACCTCAAGAAGACAAAAAAACAAGCCGTGCTTCCGACCCATCAGGCTTTGTTGGTGACGTCCTGTTGCAGACGCTCCACAAACGCGGAGACGGGCATCACACCCAGATCCACGTTGCCACGGGCACGCACGGCCACTTGATTGGCATCCCGCTCCTTGTCGCCCACCACCAGCAGGTAGGGGATCTTCTGAAGCGAATGCTCGCGGATTTTATACGTAATTTTCTCGTTACGCAAATCGGCCTTCGCCCTAAACCCTTGTTTTAGCAGCGATTGCACGACATTTTCGGCATATTCAGCCTGCGATTCCGCGATATTCATGACAACCACCTGCTCCGGTGCCAGCCAGGCGGGCAGCGCACCTGCGTGGTTTTCGAGCAGGATGCCAAGGAAACGCTCGAACGAACCCAGGATCGCACGGTGCAGCATCACCGGACGCTTGCGCGAATTATCCTCGGCGACGTATTCGGCACCGAGGCGCTCCGGCAGCACCAGGTCGAGCTGCAGCGTGCCGCACTGCCATGAACGGCCGATGGCATCTTTGATGTGGTACTCGACCTTCGGACCGTAGAATGCGCCCTCGCCGGGCAGTTCTTCCCAGTCCACGCCACAGGCGCGCAGCGCCAGGCGCAGGCCTTCTTCGGCGTGATCCCAGACCTCGTCCGAGCCAGCGCGCTGTGCCGGACGCAGCGACAGCTTCACCGCCACATCCTTGAAGCCGAAGTCGTCATAGACCGAGAACGCGAGTTCGTTGAAGGCTTTCGCCTCGGCAACGATCTGCTCTTCCGTGCAGAAGATGTGCGCATCATCCTGCACAAAACCGCGCACGCGCATCAGCCCATGCAGCGCGCCCGACGGCTCGTTGCGATGGCAGGCGCCGAACTCGGCCAGGCGCAGCGGCAGGTCACGGTAGGAACGCAGGCCATGGTTGAAGATCTGCACATGTCCCGGGCAGTTCATCGGCTTGATCGCGTAGTCGCGCTTCTCCGACTCCGTGACGAACATGTTTTCCTTGTAGTTCTGCCAGTGGCCGGACTTCTCCCACAGCGAACGGTCCATCACCTGCGGCGTGCGCACTTCGTCATAGCCGGCGGCCGTCAGGCGGCCGCGCATGTACTGCTCGACGGCCTGCCATACCTGCCAGCCCTTCGGGTGCCAGAACACCATGCCCGGCGCCTCTTCCTGCAGGTGGAACAGGTCGAGCGACTTGCCCAGTTTGCGGTGATCGCGCTTTTCGGCCTCTTCGAGCATGTGCAGGTAGGCTTCCTGGTC
Source organism: Cupriavidus pinatubonensis (assembly GCF_019602855.1). Classification (GTDB taxonomy): domain Bacteria; phylum Pseudomonadota; class Gammaproteobacteria; order Burkholderiales; family Burkholderiaceae; genus Cupriavidus; species Cupriavidus pinatubonensis. The sequence continues at coordinate 1,389,620 of NZ_CP080767.1, read as the reverse complement.
TTCCTTCTTGGCCCACGCCGTACCGTAGATGCGCTGGAGCATCTCGTTGTTGGCATCGCCGCGCCAGTAGGCGCCGGCCACCTTCATGAGCTTGAAGACCTTGAGCTTGCCCGTGGACGGCACGTGCGGGCCACGGCACAGGTCGACGAACTTGCCTTCGCGATACAGGCCGATTTCCTGGTCCGCCGGAATCGAGGCGATGATCTCGGCCTTGTACTTCTCGCCCATCGACTCGAACAGCGCCACCGCCTCGTCGCGGTTCCAGACCTCGCGCGTGACCTTCTCGTCCTTGCGGGACAGCTCCGTCATCTTCTTTTCGATGGCAGCCAGGTCTTCCGGCGTGAAGGGACGCTTGTAGGCGAAGTCGTAATAGAAGCCGTTTTCGATCACGGGGCCGATCGTCACCTGGGCATCCGGGTACAGTTCCTTGACCGCATACGCGAGCAAGTGGGCCGTGGAGTGACGAATGACATCGACGCCGTCAGCGTCCTTATCCGTGATGATGGCCAGCGCCACATCGCGATCGATCGAGTAGCTCGTGTCGACCAGGTTGCCGTCCACCTTGCCAGCCAGCGCGGCCTTGGCCAGACCCGTGCCGATGCTTTGCGCCACTTCGGCGACCGTCACCGGGCCGGGAAACTCGCGACGGGACCCATCCGGCAGCGTGATTGCGATCATTTCGACTCTCCAGGATTCCACCCCGGCGCTGGCGCTCGGCGGGCGGATCAAACTGCATCTTTTGTAGCACCGGCCCACCCCGAAACAGGCGGCGTACCGACAACGTTCTTGGTGCTTGCGCACGGCAGGCGGCAAGCTTATCAGGCAGCTGGCAGGCGACAGACGAAAAAAAACGCGGCCAAGGCCGCGTTTCTCTTTGTCAAACCCGACTCAATCGGGACGGAGGCGCACCTCGACTACTGTCGCATACCAGCGGTAGTAGTTCGCGGTGTCATGAACATAATGCCCTTCCGTTCCTTATGAGATTGAATCGGACTTGCCGCACTGTATTGTTGTACTGCTTCTTTTACTGCTTTACTGCAATTCGTTGGTAGGCTCGATTGGACTCGAACCAACGACCCCCACCATGTCAAGGTGGTGCTCTAACCAGCTGAGCTACGAGCCTAGCGAAGCAGCAATTATAGCCTCACTTTCTTCGTGCTTGCAATACCCCCTGCACATCTTCGATGATCGACAGCGCGCGCTGCAGTTGCGTGGCCTCCGACACCTCGGCTGTGAACTGCATGCGCGCCACGCCCTTGCTCGACAGCGTCTTCACGCCGGTCACGTTGATCTTCTCGCGCGACAGCACTTCGGAGATATCACGCAGCAGCCCCTGGCGGTCGATGGCCTCGACGTGGATGTCGACCGGATACACGGCATCGCTCTTCTTGCCCCACTCGGTCTGGATCACGCGCTCGGGGGCGCGCGCCGAGAGTTGCTGGAACGTGTGGCAGTTGCGCCGATGGATCGACACGCCGCGCCCGCGCGTGACGAAGCCGACGATCTCGTCCGGAGGTGCCGGCTTGCAGCAGCGCGACATCTGCGTCATCAACGAATCCACGCCGACCACAAGCACGCCGGATTTGGCGCCGCGCGCCACGCTGGTGGCGCGGCTCTTCTTGGTGACGGCGTCTTCCTCGTTGAACGGCGCCTGCACCTCGCCCTCGGGGTGCCGCAGCGCTTGCTCGACATGCCGCAGGCTGAACTCCTCCTTCGCCACTGCGGCGAAGAGGTCGTCCGGCGACTTGAAGCCGAGCCGCGTGGCGAGGTCTTCGAGCTTGACGGCGGTCTTGCCTTCGCGCTGCAGCGTCTTGTCGATCAGCACGCGGCCTTGCGCAATAGTCTCCTGCGAATCCAGCGCATTGAACCACGCCCGTACCTTGGCCCGCGCGCGGCTGCTGGCCAGGTAGCCGAGTTCGATGTTGAGCCAGTCGCGCGACGGCCCGCCCTGCTTCACGGCGATGATCTCGACGGTCTGACCGTTCTTCAGTGGCGTATTCAGTGGCACCATCGTGCCGTCGACACGCGCGCCGCGGCACCGGTGGCCAAGATCACTGTGCAGGTAATACGCGAAGTCGAGCGGCGTGGCACCTTGCGGCAGCGCGATCACGCGTGCCTGCGGCGTCAGCACGTAGATGTGGTCGTCGATCGCCGCGTGCTTGAGCTGCTCCCACGGCGACGGCGACTCGTCATGCGCCACGCTGTGGTCGGCATCATCCTTCCAAGCCAGCAGTTGCCGCAGCCACGCGATCTTCTCGTCGTAGCTGTCGCTTGCCGCGAACTGTCCGCTGTAGCCCTTGCTGCCCGCTTCTTTGTAGCGCCAGTGCGCCGCCACGCCGTACTCGGCGAAATGGTGCATTTCGTGCGTGCGGATCTGTACCTCGAACGCACGCCCGTCGTCCCCGATCACCACCGTATGCAGCGACTTGTAGCCGTTCGATTTGGGCCGCGAAATGTAGTCGTCGAACTCGCGCGGAATCGGCTGCCAGATATGGTGGACGATACCGAGGACCGTATAGCAGTCCTTGATGTCGTCGACGATCACGCGGAACGCGCGCACATCGTACAGGTCGGCAAAATCCAGCTCCTTGCCGCGCATCTTCTTCCAGATGCTGTAGATGTGCTTGGGCCGCCCGCTTACCTCGGCGCGGATGCCGGCGTCGGCCAGCTCCGATTGCAGGCGCGCGATGGCGCTGGCGATGTAGCCCTCGCGCTCGATGCGCTTTTCATCGAGCAACTTTGCGATGCGCTTGTAGGTATCAGGCTGCTCGAAGCGGAAGGCCAGGTCCTCGAGTTCCCACTTCATCTGCCAGATGCCGAGGCGGTTAGCCAGCGGCGCATAGATGTCGAGCGTCTCGCGCGCGATGCCGGGTAGCGGTTCACGCTTGTTCTGCGCGAGCCAGCGCAGCGACTGCAGCCGCGAAGCCAGGCGCACCAGCACCACGCGGATATCTTGCGCGAACGCCAGCAGCATCTTGCGCAGCGCTTCGACCTGCTCGTGCCGGGCCTGCGCCACGTTGCGCGATGCCTCCTGCGCGTCGTGCCCGCCGGCAATGGCGCCGATGCGCAGCAGTTGCCGTACGCCCTTCACCATCCGGCATACATCTTCGCCAAAGCGCGCCTCGATTTCCGGCTCTACGGCGGGCGCGAATTCGGCCAGCGGGAACAGGCAGCACGCGGCGCGCGCGGCATCATCCACGCGCAGACCGTCGAGGATGCGCAGCATTCCTTCCGCATGCGACAGCACCGGCTCGCCAGTCGGCAGCACGGCGTCGCCCGCCTGCTCGCGTACGTACGCGAGCGCGCGCTCGACCATGTCGGCGTCCGGGACGCCGGCCACCTGGCCGGCCAGGTCGGTGGACGTCACCATAGGGTCACCATGTCACAACGCCATCTTCAGTTGAGCGCAGCGGTCACCACCACTTCGATCAGGTAGTCGGGATTGGCCAGCCTGGCTTCGACAGTGGCGCGCGGCGGCGTATTGCCCTGCGGCACCCACGCGTCCCACACCTCGTTCATCTTGCCGATCATCCCGATGTCAGTCAGGAAGATCTGGCATGACAGGATGCGCGACTTGTCGCTGCCCGCTTCGGCGAGCAGCCGGTCGATATGACCCAGCACCTCGCGGGTCTGGCCGCTGATGTCGGCCTTCGGTTCCACTTCCGGCACTTGCCCAGCCAGGTAGACCACACCGTTGTACACCGCGTATTCCGACAGGCGTGCACCCACGTGGGCGCGCTTCAGTTCATTGCTGCTCATGACTAGTTAAAACGATTTCTGGTTGATACGAACGATTTCAGGCGCCACTCGCCTCACGCGCTTCCGAGAAAGAACTGGCGCGCCACGGCAATCTGCGCCGGATTGACAAAAGTCGGTGCATGCCCCACATCGGGGATCTCCACCGAACTGACATGTTTGCCGCGGGACACCATGTCGGCCACGGTATCGCGCAACAGCAGGTCCGACTGCGCACCGCGAACGACCAGCACCGGCGCTTCAATGGCCTCGAACAGTTGCCACATCGTGGCTTCGCCGGCTGCGAGTTGCTCCGGCGTGGCGCCGCGGAACGGTACGGCCAGCGCAGGATCGTAATGCAAGCCCCATTCCAGGCCTTGCGCACCCTGTACAGGCTTGAGGATCGCAGCGTTGAGCTCGCGCCATTGCTCCGGCGTATGGCGTCCGAACGATGCGCTGATGGTCTGCAGGTAGGCCAGCCCTTCTTCGAAGGTCTTGAACCGCACCGGGAGTCCAACGTACGAGCCGATCCGCTCCACGGCCGCAGCCGTGATGCGCGGCCCCACATCGTTGAGCAGCAGCTTGCGCACCGGCGAATTGGGCAGGCCCGCCAGCGCCATGCCGATCAGCCCGCCCATTGACGTGCCGAACCAGTCGACCTTGTCGACGTTGAGCCTGGCGATCAGCGTAACCATGTCCGCCACGTACTTGGGCACCACGTAACCGGACGGATCAAGCAGCCAGTCCGAGCGCCCGCGGCCAGCCACGTCGGGGCACACCACGCGGTAGTCGCCGCACAGCGACTGGGCCAGCGCATCGAAATCGCGGCCGGTGCGCGTCAGGCCGTGCACGCACATCAGCACGCGCGGATTCGCCGGGTCGCCCCATTCGTGATAGGCCATGCGGTGCAGGCCCGCCGGACTGATGCACTGAACGAAGCCGAGGCGCGGACTGGCAGACATCTGAACTCCCTGACGAACCGGCTGCCGCACAAGCATTGCCGGAGGTTGAGCAAAGCAGGATTGTACGCCGCAGCGGTTACAATGCCACAGCACTAGTCCACTGCGTCAGCCGCTACGCCGCGGCAATCGCGACGCGGTCCGGCCGGCCGTGACCGGCCACGTATTCTTTCGACTTTCGATCTCGACGGAGGCTTACATGCTCAAAGGCAAGACGGCACTGGTGACTGGCTCGACCAGCGGTATCGGACTCGGCATCGCGCAGGCACTGGCCGCGCAGGGCGCCAACATCATCGCCAATGGCTTTGGTGACGTGGAGGCCGCAAAGCAAGAGATCGCGCAGGCCGGCGCGGGCATCAAGGTGGGCTACCACGGCGCGGACATGAGCAAGTCTTCCGAGATCGAGGACATGATGCGCTATGCCGACTCGGAATTCGGCGGCGCAGACATCCTTGTCAACAACGCGGGCATCCAGTTCGTGGCCAATATCGAGGATTTCCCGCCTGAGCGCTGGGACGCGATCATCGCCATCAACCTGACCTCGGCGTTCCACACCACGCGCCTGGCGCTGCCCGGCATGAAGCAGAAGAACTGGGGACGCATCATCAATGTCGCTTCGACCCACGGACTCGTGGCGTCGGCCCAGAAGTCGGCCTACGTGGCGGCCAAGCACGGCATCGTCGGCCTGACCAAGGTCACCGCGCTGGAGACCGCGCAGACCGGCGTCACCGCCAACGCGATCTGCCCCGGCTGGGTGCTGACGCCGCTGGTGCAGAAGCAAGTCGATGCGCGCGCGCAGAAGGAAGGCATTCCGGTCGAGCAGGCCAAGCGCGAACTCGTGATCGAGAAGCAGCCGTCCGGCCAGTTCGTCACGCCCGAGGAACTTGGCGCGCTGGCGGTCTTCCTGTCGTCCGAGGCGGCGCGCCAGGTGCGCGGCGCGATCTGGAACATGGACGGCGGCTGGGTCGCCCAGTAAAGCCAACCCATGCAGGAATGAAAAAGCCCCGCTTCACAGCGGGGCTTTTTGCATCCGACCTGCAGCGCTTACAGCAGCGTCGCGCCGGTCTTGCTCTGGATTTCCTCGCGGCTCACGCCCGGGGCGGTTTCCACGAGCTTCAGGCCGTCCGAGGTCACGTCGATCACACCGAGGTCGGTGATGATGCGGTTGACCACGCCTACGCCGGTCAGCGGCAGGTTGCAGTCCTTCAGGATCTTGATGTCCTCGGTGCCGTCCTTCTTCTTGGCGGTGTGTTCCATCAGCACCACCACGCGGCCCACGCCGGCAACCAGATCCATCGCGCCGCCCATGCCCTTGACCATCTTGCCCGGGATCATCCAGTTGGCGAGGTCGCCCTTTTCGCTGACCTGCATCGCGCCGAGGATGGCCAGGTTGATGTGGCCGCCGCGGATCATCGCGAAGGAATCGGCCGACGAGAAGATCGACGAGCCAGGCAGCGTCGTCACGGTCTGCTTGCCGGCGTTGATCATGTCGGCGTCGACTTCGTCCTCGGTCGGGAACGGGCCGATGCCGAGCAGGCCGTTTTCCGACTGCAGCCACACTTCCATGCCTTCCGGCACCCAGTTGGCCACCAGCGTCGGCAGGCCGATACCCAGGTTCACATAGAAGCCGTCCTGCAGCTCCGCCGCGGCGCGCGCGGCCATTTCGTCACGTGTCCATGCCATGATGTGTCTCCCTCTTACTTGGCGGCACGCACGGTGCGCTGCTCGATGCGTTTTTCGGGGGTCGTGTTGAGCACGAGGCGCTTGACGAAGATGCCAGCCAGGTGGATCTCATCGGGGTCAAGCTCGCCAGTTTCGACGATATGCTCGACCTCGGCCACGGTGAACTTGCCTGCCATGGCGCACATCGGATTGAAGTTGCGCGCGGTGCGGCGGAACACCAGGTTGCCGGCCTTGTCGGCCTTCCAGGCCTTGACCAGCGCCACGTCGGCGGTCAGCGAACGCTCCATCACGTACTTCTCGCCGTCGAATTCGCGAATTTCCTTGCCGTCGGCGACGATGGTGCCCACGCCGGTCTTGGTGAAGAAGGCCGGGATGCCCGAACCACCGGCGCGAAGCTTCTCGGCCAGCGTACCCTGCGGCGTGAATTCCAGCTCGAGTTCGCCGGCCAGGTACTGGCGCTCGAACTCCTTGTTCTCGCCCACGTAGGACGAAATCATCTTCTTGATCTGGCGTGTTTCCAGCAGCTGGCCCAGGCCAAAGCCATCCACGCCGGCGTTGTTGGAGATGCAGGTGAGCTGCTTGACGCCGGTGTCGCGCAGCGCAGCAATCAGCGCCTCGGGAATGCCGCACAGGCCGAAACCGCCAACGGCGATCGTCTGGCCGTCGCGGACGACGCCTGCAAGCGCCTCGGCGGCGCTGGCGTAGACCTTGTTCATGGTTCGCTCCTTCCTCGGTAGCCCTCGTCGCCGATCCCGCCGCAAGGGTGTGCGGCGCACGACGCAAGGAAATTGTAACGGTACAATCAGCGGCGGCTGCCGCGCTCTCGTCCGACCGAAAGGATACGCAAGGCGCGCCGCCTACGCCATTACGTAAAAATACATAAGTAGATGCCCGCCATCGATTACCAGACCGCTTTCCAGCTCGCCCCCGTGGGGCTGGTGCTGTCCCGCGAGCGCAAGATCGAAGACTGCAACGACGAGGTCTGCCGCATCTTCGGCACCACGCGGCAGGCGCTGATCGGCGAATCGTTCCAGGTACTCTACCCCACCGCAGACGAATTCGAGAGGGCCGGCGCACGCATCGTACCGATCATGAACAAGCGCGGTATGTACTCGGACGAACGGATCATGAAGCGGGCCAGCGGGGAACTGTTCTGGTGCCACGTCACCGGTCGCTCGCTGGACCGATCTCAGCCGCTGGGTGCGGGCATCTGGACGTTCGAGGACCTCTCCCAGAAGCGCCAGGTCACGGCGGAACTCACTGCACGCGAGCGCGATATCGCCGCGCAGCTTGTGGAAGGCAAGACCAGCAAGCAGATCGGCAAGCTGCTGGCGATCAGTCCGCGCACCGTCGATATCTATCGGGCGCGGCTGATGAAGAAATATGGGGCCAGTACGTCGGTGGATCTGGTGCAGCGGTTGGTGAACCACTGAGCGCTTCCCTTGCGCTGGTTCCGTCGTATCACCCTTCGATGATTGCCCTGATCTCCGGCGGCACCGGCACCGACTTTTCGATCGAGTAATCGCACCACACCACCTTGGCGCCGCCCTCAGCCCACACCACATCAGGCATGTCGGTACGCACGATTTCCATACGCGTCTCGAAGCTCGTGCGGCCAAGCTGGCCGGCATAGAGCCGGCATTCGATCGTGCCCGGATAGCGCAACTGCTTCAGGAACGTCATATGGGCATTGATGATAACCGGCCCCTGCCCGTTCGGATCCTTGCCACCGCGACCGAGCGACGCAAACCACTCGATGCGCGCCTGTTCCAGGTACTGGAAATAGACGGTGTTGTTGACATGGCCCATCGCGTCCATGTCGCCCCAGCGGATCGGCAGGACCGCTGTAAAGACGTGCTTCATCACGATCTCCAATGCAACAGGCCCGCCGATACCGACGGGCCTGCCCGATGATTTAGCGCTTGGCGATCGAGGCTTCCGCCTTGGTCACCAGATCGGCGCCAATCTGCTTCTTCCACTTGTCGTAGACCTTGGCGGTGGCCTTGCGGAAGGCGTCATGCTCGGCCGGCGTCAGGTGCGTGACCTTCACGCCGTGGGTCTCCATGTCCTTCCACGCCGGCGCGCCCGGCTCGGCCAGGCCCTTGCGGGCCAGCGCGATTTCTTGCTTGCCGGCGTCGATGGCGGCCTGCTTGACGATCTCGCGGTCAGCCGGCGTCCAGCTTTCCCAGATCTGCTTGTTGACCACGAAGATCAGCGGATCGGCCACGTAGCCCCAGGTCGTCACGAACTTCTGGCCCACCGTGTACAGCTTGGCCGCGGCGAACACCGATTGCGGGTTCTCCTGGCCATCCACGGCGCCCGATGCCATGGCCGGCTGTGCATCGGCCCAGCTCATCTGCGTCGGATTGGCGCCCAGCGCGTTGAAGGTCTCGATGTACAGCGGCGAGCCCACCACGCGCAGCTTCATGCCCTTGAGGTCTTCAGGCTTGTGGATTTCCCTCTTCGAGTTGGACACTTCGCGAAAACCGTTTTCGCCCCATGCCAGCGGCACCACTCCCGCTTTTTCCAGCGTCGTGAAGATGTGCTTGCCGACTTCGCCCTGCGTCAGCGAATCCAGCGCCTTGTAGTCGGGCATCAGGAACGGCAGCGAGAACAGGTTCAGCTCCTTGACCTGCGGCGACCAGTTGATGGTCGAGCCCACGGCCATGTCGATCACGCCCTGGCGGATCGCCGAGAACTCGCGCGTCTGGTCGCCGGCGACCAGCGAGGTGCCCGGGTACAGCTTGATGTTGATGCGGCCGTTGGTGCGCTGCTTGACCAGGTCGGCCCAGATCTCGCCGCCCTTGCCCCACGGGAATGCCGGGCCGAGCACCAGCGACATCTTGTACTCGGGCTTGTAGGTCTGGGCCATGGTGGCGGCGGGCGCAAAGGCGGCAGCGGCGATCGTGGCAGCGATCGACAGCATCAGGGCACGGCGTTTCATCAGGTCTCTCCTCTTGGGAATCGTTGCTTGCAGCTTGTTTTATGTAGCGGGCATCAATAGCCCAGATAGTCCGGCAACCACGTCGCCAGCGGCGGATAGGCCAGCACCATCAGCATGGCGATGAACATCGCCAGCAGCATCCAGACCACCCAGGGCACGGTCTCCTCCATGCGCACGCGGGCAATCCGGCACGACACCATCAGGTTCACGGCCAGCGGCGGCGTGAACTGCCCCAGCGCCACCTTGAGCGTGAGCACCACCCCGAACCACACCGGGTTCCAGTGGAACGCGGTGGCGATCGGCAGCAGCAGCGGCACGAAGATCAGGAAGATAGAAATGCCGTCCAGGAACATGCCAACCGTCATCAGCAGCAGCACGATCAGCGCCAGCACGCCGTATTCGCCGAGACCGGAGTTGGCGATCGCGTTTGCGAGCGGGTCAATGACGCCGAGCGTCGACAGCGCATACGCGAAGATGCCAGCCAGCGCGACCACCAGCAGGATCACGGCCGAGGTCTCCGCCGCCTCCTGGAAGATCACGAACAGGTCCTTCATGCCAATGCTGCGGTAGATCACCATGCCCACGAACAGGCCATAGACCACCGCAACCACCGCGGCTTCGGTTGGCGTGAACCAGCCGGCGCGCATGCCACCGAGAATCAGGAATGGCGCGACCAGGCCCCAGGCTGCCTCGCGCAGGCTCTTCCAGAACGGCGGGCGCGGCAGCGCGGCTTCGATGGCGCCCATGTTGTGCTTGCGGGCCAGCCACACCGCCGGCACGATCAGCGCCACGCCGGCCAGCACGCCCGGGATCATGCCGGCCGCGAACAGCGCAGGCACCGAAGCACCCGGCACCAGCACGCTGTAGATGATGAAGGCCACCGAAGGCGGAATCAGGATGTCGGTCGCCGCCGCGGCGCCGACCACTGCCGCGCTGTACGAACCCGGATAGCCGGCCCGCGACATCGCCGCGATCATCACGCCGCCGACGGCGGCCGCGTTGGCGGGGCCAGAGCCCGAAATGCCGCCGAGAAACATGGCCACCAGAATGGCGACCAGCGGCAGCATGCCGGGGCCACGCCCGACGATAGCGATGGCAAACGTCACCAGGCGCTGCGCCACGCCAGAGCGATCAAAGATCGATCCGACCAGCACGAACATGGGAATGGCCAGCAGCGGATACTTGGCCAGACCGGCATAGAAGTTCTGCGGCACGGCCAGCAGGCCGAACATCTGGGTATCGAGGTTCGACAGGCCGATGGCGACAAGCCCGCCAAGGCCCAGCGATACGCCGATGGGCACGCCCAGCAGCATCAGGCCGATAAAGACCACGAACAGGATGATGGCGACCAGTGTCATGGCTTGCGCCCCGCTTGTTCGTTGCGGGCGGCGTGCAGCGCCTTGAGCGCGCGCACGTTGCGCGCCATCAGCCCGAACGCGCGCAGCGCGATCGCGGCCGACAGCACGGGCAACCAGACCGAGTACCACCAGCTCGGTACGCCGATGCCTGGGGACGTTTCGCCAAAGGTGTATTCATCCCACGTAATGCGCGCCCCCAATACTGCCAACGCGATAAACATCACGGCGACCGCCAGCGCCGACAGGATGGCCAGCCGTTTCTGCCGTGCCTCGCTGCCACGCTCGAAAAAAAATTCGATACGGATATTCCGATCGCGCGCCACGGCCGCACTGCCGGCCACTAACGCGAGCACGATCATCAGAAAGACCGAGAATTCCTCGGTCCATGCGAACGATTCGTCGGTGAAGTAACGGACCACCACATTGGCGAAGGTGATGCAGACCAGCAGCACCATCACGATCACGCCGATCCAGTCCTCGACGCGGGGTGACACCCGGAAGTCGGCGTCTTGCGCCTCGTCTGCCGCCTGCGGGATGACCGCGGAATCGACGACGTGTTGCGGCACGGCGTCACGCCGTGCCTGCTCTTGTTGCTCCATCTCCCCGGCCTCCGGTCCGGGCTGCTCGGGCGAATCAGGCTGATCGGCCACCGCAGCTTATTTTGTATGTAAAGACTTAATCAGAAAACATGGCGGATTATGCCAAGACTGGGCCGCCCTGTATCGGGTTTTATGATTACCCGAGTGGAAGACACGCTCGAATATCGCCCAAGGGGACCGGATAAGCCCTGGAACGACCCATGAAAAACGCTGCCCGCCGGCTTTTGGCCCGGGCAGCGGAGCGGCGTCTCGACGCCTGTTGCCTTCCCCCTTTGGGGTCAGACCATGCCGTCGTCGGCGGTGATCACAGCGCCGTTAATGAATTGCGACTGGTCAGAAGACAGCAGAAGCAGCAGGCCATCCAGGTCTTCCGGCTTGCCCAGGCGCTTGCGGGGCAGCATCTGGATCAGCTTCTGGCCGGCATCGGTATCCCAGTGATGGTGGTTGATGTCGGTGTCGATATAGCCGGGGCAGATCGCATTCACGTTGATGCCGTGGCGCGCCCACTCGAGCGACATCGCTTTGGTCATGTGGACCACCGCGGCCTTGCTCATGCAGTAGATGCCGATTTGCGACAGCACCTTCAGGCCAGCCACCGACGCGACATTGATGATGCGCGCCTGCGGCAGCGGGTTGCCATTCTTCTCGGCGCCCTTCGCACGCGCAATCATGCGCTTGGCGACTTCCTGCGCGACGAAGAAGGCGCCGCGCGTATTGGTGTCGAAGACAAAATCGAAGTCTTCCGTGGTGACGTCGGTCAACCGTTGCGTCGTGGAGACGCCCGAATTATTGACGAGGATGTCGATGGATCCCGCCTCGGTTTCCGCGTGCGCGACAGCCGAACGGATGCTGGCCTGGTCGGTCACGTCCAGGCGCACCACATGGGCGCTGCCGCCATCGGCCTCGATCGATGCGCGCAGGTCCTTGAGGCGCTCGGTGCGGCGCGAGGCCAGCACCACCTTGGCGCCGGCGGCGGCGAGAACGGTTGCAAAACGCGAGCCCAGCCCGCTCGAGGCACCGGTCACCAGCGCGACCTTGCCCTCCAGATTGATCGACAAACCCATATCTGCCTCTGTGTGCCCGCTGACCATGTGGCGTACCCTGCCTAACGTGATTCGAAAGGCAGGATACCAAAAAAAAGAACGACCGTTCCAAAAAAAATCTTGCCTGAGGGTGACGAGTCCCGGACAATGCCGGAGATTCTAAGAACTTGGCTAGTAAAGGGAAAGAGGGAAAACGCGCGGAACCGCGCATCCTGGCGCCCTTTGCGCGCAGGCCGGTTCGCTACGAACAAACAAGCATTTCCCACAATTGCAGGCAAGGCGCCAAGAAACAGAGGGTTAGAGACAATGGATCAGCAGCAACTCCTGGAGCAGTTCGGGCCACGTGAGGCCATGGAATACGATGTGGTCATCGTCGGCGGCGGTCCTGCCGGCCTGGCCACGGCCATCCGCCTCAAGCAACTGGCACAGGAGAAGGGCAACGACGTCAACGTCTGCGTGCTCGAAAAGGGCTCGGAGCCCGGCGCGCACATCCTGTCTGGCGCCATCATGGACCCCCGCGCACTCAATGAACTGTTCCCGAACTGGAAGGAACTGGGCGCGCCGCTGAACCAGCCCGTCACCGAGGACCGCTTCCTGTTCCTCAACGAATCCGGCTCCAAGGGCACCCCGAACGCGCTGCTGCCGGAATGCTTCCACAACCACGGCAACTACATCGTCAGCCTGTCCAACGTCACGCGCTGGCTGGGCCAGCAGGCTGAAGCGCTGGGCGTGGAAATCTTCCCCGGCTTCCCGGCCGCTGAGGTGCTCTACAACGAAGACGGCTCGGTCAAGGGCGTGGCCACCGGCAACATGGGCATCGGCAAGGAAGGCGAGCCCACCGACAACTTCCAGCTCGGCATGGAGCTGCATGCCAAGTACACGATTTTCGCCGAAGGCGCGCGCGGCCATCTGGGCAAGCAGCTGATCGCGAAGTTCAAGCTCGACGCCGGCAAGGACCCGCAGAGCTACGGTATCGGCATCAAGGAATTGTGGGAAATCGACCCGGCCAAGCACAAGCCTGGCCTGGTGGTTCATACCGCCGGCTGGCCGCTGGATCCGGCCACCTACGGCGGCTCGTTCCTGTACCACATGGAAGACAACAAGGTCGCGGTCGGTTTCGTGGTCGGCCTCGACTACAGCAACCCGTGGCTGTCGCCGTTCGAGGAATTCCAGCGCTTCAAGACCCACCCGGAGATCCGCACGTTCTTCGAAGGCGGCAAGCGCCTGTCCTACGGCGCGCGCGCAATCACCGCAGGCGGCCTGCTGTCGCTGCCGAAGACCGTGTTCCCGGGCGGCGCGCTGGTCGGCTGCGATGCTGGCTACCTGAATGCCTCGCGCATCAAGGGCAGCCACGCCGCGATCAAGACCGGCATGATGGCCGCTGAAGCCGCCTATGACGCGCTGCAAGCCGGCCGCCAGGGCGACGAGCTGACCGCCTACCCGGCCGCGTTCGAGCAGAGCTGGCTGCACAAGGAACTGCTGCAGGCCAAGAACTTCAAGCAGTGGTTCAAGAAGGGCCGCACCACCGCCACGCTGATGACCGGCATCGAGCAATGGCTGCTGCCGAAGCTCGGTATCCGCAACCCGCCCTGGACCATCCACCGCACCAAGCCGGACCACGTCTACCTGAAGCCGGCGGCCGAGTGCGAGAAGATCGTCTACCCGAAGCCGGACGGCAAGCTGACCTTCGACCGCCTGAGCTCGGTGTTCATCAGCAACACCAACCACGAAGAAAACCAGCCGGCTCACCTGACGCTGAAGGACGCCAGCGTGCCGGTCAACGTCAACTGGGAAAAGTTTGCCGGCCCCGAAAGCCGCTACTGCCCGGCCGGCGTGTACGAGTTCGTGCAGGACGAGGCCTCCGGCAAGGAGCGTCTGCAGATCAACGCGCAGAACTGCGTGCACTGCAAGACCTGCGACATCAAGGACCCGACGCAGAACATCGTGTGGGTCACGCCGGAAGGCGGCGGCGGCCCGAACTATGTGAACATGTAAGGGCTGTGCCCGGCCATTGGCCGGGCCTCCAAACGAGAAGAGGCACCCGCGGGTGCCTCTTCTCGTTTGATGCGGTGTATCAGCGGTGGACGCCCAGACCGCTGCTGGTCAGCAATTGCTCGTAGATGAAGCACTGAAGCAAGGTCATCTCGCGTTCACCCAGTACGTCGAACGAAATGCCGAAGGACGGGAATTCGGCGTCCGCAGTGTCGCTGGTAACGGCGCGGACCCAGGCATCGGCAACGATCTCGCTATCGAGCGATGCGGTGCGCAGGCGGAAGCGTAGCTGCACACGGCTGCCCGTGACGGGCGCCGGCCCGGCAGCATGTATCTGCGCTCCTCCGGTGCTGAGGTCCGACACCATGACCAAGCGCGCGGCACCGTTTGCCATCTCGGCGGAAAACGCGTCTTGATCCGCCTCCTGAAAACTTTCCTGCGACTGGGTCATGTAGGCAGCCATCCGGGTCGGCACACGTGCCGCCTTGCGCACCGGCATCTGGTCAAGCTGCGAGGGCGCCGACAACACCAGATAGCGAAACGGGCTACGGCAGACCGCGGTGATCGTCGAGGTAAAGCTGTGGATGACACGGCCCGAGAATCCGCGTAGCAGCAGCGTATCGCCCGCTTGCACAGGCAGATCCCGCCCGCCCAGTTGCGGCCAGGTCATGAACAAACCCTGTTCCACGAAGCCGATCAAGCGGCTGGCCGCGGCGCGGCTGTTGTCGCCCGGCTGTTTGACGTGCAATAGTGTCCCGACCTGCAACCCCAGCGGGCCCCGCGGAAGCGGATCATCCTGGGAATCCCCGCCCGAATCCGCTTCCAGGCGGCACAGTTCGCCATGGCGGAACACCAGCGCCACATCGCGCGTATCGGGAATAACGTTGCCGCTGCCCAGCACCAGATTGCCGTCGCCGTCTAGCAGCGACCAGGGCAAGGGTGCCCCCACGGGAAGATCGTTGGGCGAGAGATGGATCATGATTACTCCGACATGCGATGCGGCCAAGGCCTGACAGATTGTGTGGCGACTGCGGACTGCGCAGTATGCGCCACCCGTTTCATATCGACGCGTATCGGAAAACATTGAGCGACATTTTCAAGCGCGGGCGGCCGCCTCTTGACGATCAGGACTCCGATCGGCAGAATCCAATCCAAATCTGTCTGACAGCCTGACATCTAAGAATCGTCGTGGATATCCTGCCCCGCCCGGCCTCGCTGGCCAACCGCATCGCCCAATCGCTACGCGAGGACATTGCCGCGGGCCGGTTCGCAACCGGCGCGCGCTTGCCCGCCGAGTCGGCACTGGCCGAAACGTTTGGCGTGAGCCGCCCGATCGTGCGCGAGGCGATCGCTTTGCTTAAGGCGGACGGCATCCTGGTAACGCGCAAGGGAGCTGGCGCCTACGTCTCTGATACGCCAGGCGGACAAGCGTGGCGCGTCGCCAGCGCACCGGACGGCGGTCCGACGCTGGCCCAGCTGTTCGAGCTGCGCATGGTCGTGGAAACCGCGTGCGCCGAAATGGCCGCGGCACGCAGGACAGAGGCGGACCTGCTGCAGATCCGCGAGGCACTGGCTGGCATGCAGGACCAGGCCGGCGATTTCGCGGCCGCGGCTGCTGCCGATATCGCGTTTCACCACGCCATCGCCCAGGCCGCGCACAACCCGTGCTTCACCGGGCTGACCGATTTCGTCAGCCAGCAGATGCTGGCCGCGCGCCAGCGCGCCTGGGAAAACACCGCCCGCTTGCAGGTTCGGGACGGCGCCGCGCGGGCCGCGGATTCAGAACACGCGGCGCTGGTGGACGCGATTGCCGGCGGCAACCCGGCCACTGCGCGGCAGGCGGCACTCGACCACCTGAACGCCGCCGCCGGACGGCTGGGCCTTCGCCTGGCCTGAGACGGTTAGGCGCATATCGAATACAGCATCAACCAGAACAAGGGAAAGACTATGGAGAACGTCGATTGCGTGGTGATCGGTGCAGGCGTCGTCGGGCTGGCTGTCGCCAGGGCGCTGGCGCAGAACGGGCGCGAAGTGATCATCCTGGAGGCCGAGAATGCGTTCGGCACCATTACCAGCGCGCGCAACAGCGAGGTGATCCATGCCGGCATCTACTATCCGGCCGGCTCGCTCAAGGCCGAACTATGCGTACGCGGCAAGGAGATGCTGTACGAGTACTGCGCCTCGCACCACGTTGCCCATCAGCGTTGCGGCAAGCTGATCGTCGCCACGAGCGAGGCGCAGGTCGCCACGCTGGAAGGCATCCGAGCGAAGGCCGCGGCCAATGGCGTGCATGACATGCAGCTGCTGACCCGAGCCGAAGCGCAGGCCCTGGAGCCGCAACTGCAATGCCACGCCGCCCTGCTCTCGCCATCGACCGGCATCGTGGACAGCCACGGCTTGATGACAGCGCTGCTCGGCGACGCCGAAAGCGCGGGCGCGATGTTGGCCGTACAGTCGCCGGTGCTGCGCGGCGCGATCACGCCTGCAGGCATCGAGCTTGAAGTCGGCAGCGAGGACGGCGGCAGCACCACGCTGCTGGCCCGCTCGGTCGTCAACTCGGCCGGCCTGACCGCGCCCGAACTGGCTCGGCGTATCGACGGCATGCCGGAAGACCACATCCCGCCGCAGTATTACGCCAAGGGCTGCTATTTCACGCTAGCCGGGCGTGCGCCGTTTTCGCGCCTGATCTATCCGGTGCCCGAAGCCGCCGGCCTCGGCGTGCACCTGACGATCGACATGGGCGGGCAAGCCCGCTTCGGCCCGAATGTGCGATGGATCGACGACATCGAATACAGCGTCGACCCCGCTGATGCAGACAGCTTCTATGACGAGGTGCGCCGCTACTGGCCGGCGCTCGCCGACGGGGCGTTGCAGCCCGGCTATGCCGGCATCCGTCCGAAGATCAGTGGCCCGCATGAAGTTGCCGCCGATTTCCGCATCGATGGCCCCGCGGTGCACGGCGTGCCGGGACTGGTTCACCTGTTCGGCATCGAGTCCCCGGGGCTGACCTCGTCGCTGGCCATCGCCGAACGCGTGGCCGCCGAATTGTCCTGAGCCGCGCCCGAGCCGCTACGGAAACTCATCGCGGCACAGATGGCACCCGCGGCAGCAGCGGCCGCCGCAAGACCGAAGGTATGCGCGGGGGCGAGCGCCTTCCAGGTCCAGCCCATCACCAGCCCACCCAGTGTGCCGCCAACGCCGTAGGAAATCCCCGTGTACAGCGCCTGTCCCCTGCCCTGCAGCGGCCCGGCGAACCAGTGCTGCAGGCGCTTGAGGCTGGCGCTGTGGTGCGCGGCAAACGTGGCGGCGTGGAGCACCTGCACGGCGGCCATCAGCCACAGCGCTTCCGGAAAGTAGCCGGTCAGCCCAAATCGCACCGCGGCCAGCACGAAGGTCCCGGCCAGGATCGTCCCGAGCGGCACGCGCGCGAACAACCGGCCCTGGAAATAGAAGAACACGATCTCGGCAACCACGCCGATCGTCCACATCACGCCGATCGCAAACTTGCTGTACCCCAGCCGCTCCAGATAGAGTGAATAGAACACGTACAGCGCCGCGTGCGCGAACATCATCAGGAACGCCGACGCGAAGAACCACGCCACATCGGGCCGCCGCAGCAACGGCAGTGCGGGCGGCGGTCGCACGCGCGGACCCTCGTCGGGCGCGTCGCGCATGCCGAACACCATCGCCATCAGGATCGCGAGCATCGTGCTGGCGACCCATGGAAAGGTCTGCATGCCGAGTTGCTGGAACAGCGCGCCGCCCGCCAATACGGCTGCGATGAAACCGACCGAGCCGAACATGCGGATGCGGCCATAGCGGTGGTCAAACGCGCCGTAGCGGCGCAGCGTGGAAATGGTCAGGGCATCGCCGAGCGGCGACATCGCGCTGGTGATGAGGCTGATGGCCACCATCATTGCCATCATGCCGCCGTAGCTATGCACGGCCGGCAGCGCAAGGAACGCGGCGAGTGCGCCCACGGCCGTGAAACGCAGGATGCGCACGCGCGTGTGCATCATGTCCGAAAGCCAACCCCACAGGTACGGGCCGAGGATGCGGCTGAACTGGAATGAGGCCATCAGCACGCCGATCTGCACGGCGTTGAAGCCGCGCGCGGCGAAGAACAGGCTGACGAACGGCGAAATCACGCCGACGTAGCCGTAGTACCCCAGGTAGAAGAGACCGAAGCGGCCATATTCGGGCCGCGCCGGAACGGCGCTGACGGTCTCGGGCGCCGCGGCCAACTCAGCCCGACTGGCCAGGGGCCTGCGCGGGGATGCGCGGCGTGTCCACCTTGACGTCGCCGCACTGCGCGCGATGGCGCAGCGCGTGGTCGACCAGCACGAGCGCGAGCAGCGCCTCGGCGATCGGCGTCGCGCGGATGCCCACGCACGGATCGTGGCGGCCGAAGGTCTCGACCGTCGCGGCATTGCCGGCCTTGTCGATCGACTCGCGCGGCGTGCGGATGCTGGAGGTCGGCTTGATCGCCAGCGACACGGTGATGTCCTGACCCGTGGAAATGCCGCCGAGGATGCCACCCGCGTTATTGCCGCGGAAGCCCTGCGCGGTAAGCTCGTCGCCGTGCTCGCTGCCGCGCTGCTCCACGCTCTTGAAGCCGGCGCCAATCTCCACGCCCTTGACCGCGTTGAGGCCCATCATCGCATGCGCGATATCGGCATCGAGGCGATCGAACAGCGGCTCACCAAGGCCCACTGGCACATTGCTGGCAACGACTTCGATGCGAGCGCCGACCGAATCGCCGTCGCGGCGCAGCGCGTCCATATAGGTTTCGAGTTCCGGAACGATGTCCGCATTGGCGGCGAAGAACGGGTTCTCGGGCACATGCGACCAGTCGCTGAACGGCACCTCGATTTCGCCCAGCTTCGACATATAGCCGCGGATTTCCGTGCCGAACTGCTCGCGCAGCCACTTCTTGGCCACGGCGCCCGCCGCCACGACCGGTGCGGTCAGGCGCGCCGACGAGCGGCCGCCGCCGCGATAGTCGCGGATGCCGTACTTCTGCCAGTAGGTGTAGTCGGCATGCCCGGGGCGGAACGTCTCGACGATATTCCCGTAGTCCTTGCTGCGCTGGTCGGTGTTGCGGATCAGCAGGCAGATCGGCGTGCCCGTGGTCTTGCCTTCGAACACGCCCGACAGGATCTCGACCTGGTCCGGTTCCTTGCGTTGCGTGACGTGCCGCGAAGTACCCGGCTTGCGGCGGTCCAGGTCGCCCTGGATATCGGCTTCGGTCAGATCCATGCCCGGCGGGCAACCGTCCACCACCGCGCCGATGGCGGGCCCGTGCGATTCGCCGAAGGTGGTGACAGTGAAGAGCAGGCCAAGGGTATTGCCGGACATGATGGAAACCGCACAGAAATTGGGGACGGCCTACATTGTAAGGCCATTGCCGCCGGTTCTGCGCCCGCTTGCCGCTCAGCGGCGCGACAGGTCGCCGCTGAGCGCGGTGGCGGGATCGAAATCGGGATAGAACTCCTGGCGCATGCGTTCGACGTAGGCGACGAGGTTGGAATGTTCTTCCGCGGCCGTGCGGATCGGGGTGTCAAAGACCGGGCACAGCAGGCTGCCGGCAAACGCGAACAGCGTGGCATCGGCGCCGCATGGCTTGCCTCCCATCAGGTACTGGCGGTCGCCAAGGATGTCTGCGATCGATGTCACGCCCTTGTTGGCCAGCGCTACCAGCTCTTCTTCGCTATGCCGCCCCAAACCCTGATTCCACAATGTGCGGCGCACCTTGTGCCGTACGAGCCGCTCGGCCAGCCCACGCATCGGCGCGGGCACGCCCCGGAAGAACTGCGCTGGACCGCGCTCGAAGTTCGCCTCATCGAGCCACCGTACGCGCGCCACGGCCCAGTACAGGTTGTCTTCCATGAGCTTCTCGGCGGCCCAGGCGATGCCCCGCTCTTCCGGGCTCAGATCCCCATCGAAATCGATGTGGTAAGTTTTCTCGATATGCCAGCGGATCAGCGTGGAATCGGCCACGATGCGCCCCATATCGTCGAGATAGGGCAGCTTGCCCTTGGGCGCACGCCGCAGGCTGCCGCGCCTGGTCTCGTATGGCAGGCCGGCGAGCTTGAGCAGCATTTCGGCCTTCGTGACGAACGGGCTGGCGTCGGGAAGGCCAAAAGCGGGTCCGAACGTGTAGAGCGTCAGCATGGCGAGGTCGGAAAGGATGGCGTCAGAGCGCCGGCTAGCGCCATTCGCCGCGCAGCGAGGTCACCATCTGCTGCAGGCCTTCCGGCGTAGCGCTTTCCGGCGGCACCGGCTCGCCCACGACGAGCTCAAGCCGGCTCAGGATGCCGCGCCGGAACGGCCGCGTCATGGCCGCCCCGCCCTTGCGCGAGAAGAAGCTGCCCCACAGGCCGCGCAAGGCCATGGGCACCACCGTGACCGGCGTGCGCTGGATGATCTGCTGCACGCCCTGCTTGAACGGATTGATCTCTCCGTTAGCGGTGATCTTGCCTTCCGGGAAGATGCAGACCAGGTCCCCGTCCTGCAACGCAGCGGCCACGTCATCGTAGGCCTTGGCCAGCAGCGCGGGATCTTCATGCGCGGGCGCGATCGGAATAGCACGCGCATGCCGGAAGAACGACGACATCAACGGGACCTTGAAGATGCGATGGTCCATCACGAAGCGCACGGGGCGCGGGCTGGCAGCCATCAGCACCACCGCATCGGCGAAGCTCACGTGGTTGCAGACGAGCACGGCCGGGCCGTCTGCCGGGATACGCTCGGCATTCACCCGACGCAGCCGGTACACCGTATGCACCAGGATCCAGGCCACGAAGCGCAGCAGGAATTCCGGTACCAGCGAGTAGATGTAGATCGCGACCAGCGCATTGAGCAGCCCCACCACCAGGAACAGCTCCGGAATGCTGAAGCCCGCCTGCGTGAGCGCCACGCCTAGCAGCGAAGCGCCGATCATGAAAAAGCTGTTGAGGATGTTGTTCGCGGCGATGATCCGCGCACGATGCGTCGGCGCACTGCGGCTCTGGATCAGTGCATACAGCGGCACGCTGTAGAAACCGCCAAACATCGCGAGCAGCAGCAGGTCCGCCAGCACGCGCCAGTGGCGCGGCTCGGCAAGGAAGCCGCCGATACCCGTCAGCGTGCCGCTCGCCTGCCCGTGGCTGGCGAAGTACAGGTCCACGGCAAACAGCGTCATGCCGATCGAGCCGAACGGCACCAGGCCGATCTCGACATGCCGGCCCGACAGCCGTTCGCACAGCAGCGAGCCGATGCCGATGCCGATCGAGAACACCGCGAGCAGCAGCGTCACCACGTTCTGGTCGCCACCAAGCACGTCCTTGGCAAAGCTGAAGAACGACGTCAGGAACGTCGCGCCGAGAAACCACAGCCACGAAATGCCAAGCAGGCTCAGGAAGACCGTGCGGTTCTCGCGCGCCAGCATCAGGTTGCGCCAGGTCTCCGTGAACGGGTTCCAGTTGATGCGCAGGTCGGGCTGTGGCGCGGGCGACACGGGCACGCCGCCGGACACGACGCGCCCCGCCACGGCAATGGCGATGCAAGCGATGCCGACGTACAGCGGACCCATGAGCTTGCCACCCTGCTCCAGGCCTGCCATTTCGCCGCCGATCAGCGTGCCGATCAGGATCGCGACAAAGGTGCCCATCTCGACCAGCCCGTTGCCGCCAACCAGTTCGGTTTCGTCGAGGTGCTGCGGCAGGTAGGCGAACTTCACCGGGCCGAACAGCGTGGAATGCAGCCCCATCAGGAACGTGCCTGTATAGAGCAGCGTCGCGCTGTGCCAGGCAAATCCGGCGCACCCGAGCACCATGATGGCGATCTCGAGCGACTTCACCAGTCGGATCAGGCGCGACTTTTCGATCTTGTCGGCGATCTGCCCGCTGGTCGCAGAAAACAGCACGAACGGAGCGATGAAGATCGCAGAGATCAGGAATGCGGCGCTGCGGGCATCCACGCCCTCGAACAGTGCCGTGTGGTAGGTCACCAGCGAGGTGAAGGCGACCTTGAAGACGTTGTCGTTCATCGCCCCCAGGAACTGGGTCCAGAAAAATGGGGCGAAACGGCGCGCGCCGAGCAGTCGGAACTGGCTGTGTTGGCTCATGTTGGCAGGCCCGGGGGCCCGGATCGGTTGGCCCCGGGATTCTGCCGGGGCGGCTTTCCGGCCGCCATCATGCCATCAGCGCATGGCCGGACTGCACCGGGCCGGGACAGACCAGGCCCGGCGTTGCTCAGTCTGCGCGCTCTTCGGGCCAGTCGCGGATATAGGCCTTGAGCATCTTGTTCTCGAAGCTCTGGTCTTCCACCACGGCCTTGGCCACGTCGTAGAACGAGATCACGCCCATCAGCGTGCGGTTGTCGAGGATCGGCAGGTAGCGGGTGTGACGCTCCAGCATCATGCGGCGGACCTCATTGACGTCGGTCTCCATGGTGCAGGTGAGCGGCGCATCATCCATCACCTTGCGGATGCTGGTGGTGCCGACGCTGCCGCCGTTCTTGGCCAGCGTCTCGATGATCTCGCGGAAGGTCAGCATGCCGACCAGGTCGCCGTACTCCATCACCACCAGCGAGCCGATGTCGTGCTCGGCCATGGTGTGGACGGCAACCAGCAATGCGGTGTCAGGCGTCACGGTGTAGAGCGTATTGCCCTTGATCTGGAGGATGTCGCTGACTTTCATATTTGTCTCCGCTACCGGTGCCTGCGGCATGGCGCCCGATGGGGCCTGATGCCTGATCTTTTCTGTTGCTGGGAAATTGGGATTTGCGCGGACAAGGGGGTGCCCGTGCGCCGATCCTAGCCGAAATCAGCCGCATAAGTAAAGCACAGGCCGGTTTCCGGGGGGATGGCCCCACCGTCTCACGCACGGTGCTACGATGCAGCCCGGAGACAACTCTCGCCCGAATCGCCATGTCTGGTACCCGTTTCGACACGCTGGCGCTGCACGCCGGCGCCGCGCCCGATCCCGCCACGGGGGCCCGGGCCACGCCCATCCACCTGAGCACCTCGTTCGTGTTCAAGGACAGCGAGCATGCCGCCTCGCTGTTCAACATGGAGCGCGCCGGCCACGTTTACTCGCGCATTTCCAACCCCACCGTGGCGGTACTGGAAGAACGCATTGCCGCACTGGAAGGCGGCGCGGGCGCGATCGCGACTGCCTCGGGCCAGGCTGCGCTGCACCTTGCCGTGGCCACGCTGATGGGCGCCGGCTCGCATATCGTTGCGTCCACCGCGCTGTATGGCGGCTCGCAGAACCTTCTGCATTACACGCTGCGCCGCTTCGGCATCGAGACCACCTTCGTCAAGCCGCGCGACATCGACGGCTGGCGCGCCGCCATCCGCCCGAACACGCGACTGCTGTTCGGCGAATCGCTCGGCAATCCGGGCCTCGATGTGCTGGACATCCCGACGCTGGCGCAGCTCGGCCAGGACAACGGCATTCCGCTGCTGGTCGATTCCACGTTCACCACGCCCTACCTGCTGCGCCCGTTCGACCACGGCGCGGGCCTGCTCTACCATTCGGCCACCAAGTTCCTGGGCGGCCACGGCACCACCATCGGCGGCGTGCTAGTGGAAGGCGGCACGTTCGATTTCGAGGCCTCCGGGCGCTTCCCGGAACTGTCGGAGCCGTATGAAGGCTTCCACAACATGGTCTTCACCGAGGAAAGCACGGTCGCTCCGTTCCTGCTGCGCGCGCGCCGCGAAGGCCTGCGCGACTTTGGCGCCTGCATGAACCCGATGGCCGCGTGGCAACTGCTGCAAGGCGTGGAAACGCTGCCGCTGCGCATGGCGCGCCATGTCGAAAACACGCGGCGCGTGGTGCAGTTCCTGGCGTCGAACCCGATGGTCGAATCGGTCGCGTATCCCGAACTGGAATCGCACCCCGACTACGAACTGGCCAAGCGCCTGCTGCCGCGCGGCTGCGGCGCGGTGTTCAGCTTCAACCTCAAGGGCAACCGCGAAGCCGGCAAGCGCTTCATCGAAAGCCTGTCGCTGTTCTCGCACCTGGCCAATGTCGGCGACGCCCGCTCGCTGGTGATCCACCCGGCCTCGACCACGCACTTCCGCATGGATGCCGCCGCGCTGCAGGCGGCCGGTATCACCGAGGGGACCATCCGCCTGTCGATTGGCCTCGAAGACGCCGACGACCTGATCGACGACCTCAAGCGCGGCCTGAAGGCTGCGGAGAAGGCGATGAGCGGCAAGGGAGGGCAAGCCTGATGGAACTGAAGATCGCAGGCCAGCCGGCCTACGCCTACACCGGTGGCAAGCCGTTCGACCCCACCTTGCCCTGCGCCGTGTTCGTGCACGGTGCGCAGAATGATCACAGCGTCTGGGCGCTGCAGACCCGCTGGTTCGCGAACCACGGCTTCTCCGTGCTGGCAGTGGACCTGCCGGGCCACAACCGCAGCAAGGGCGCGCCGCTGGCCACCGTCGAAGAGATGGCCGACTGGGTCATGTCGCTGGTGGCTGCCGCTGGCGTGACCGCGCCCGCGCTGGTGTTCGGCCACAGCATGGGCTCGCTGATCGCGCTCGAATGCGCGGCGCGCCATCCGCAGGCGGTGCGGGGTATTGGACTGCTGGCAACGGCTTATCCGATGAAGGTATCCGATGCCCTGCTGGACGCCGCGCTGAACCGAGAAGACCAGGCCATCGCCATGGTCAATGCGTGGTCGCACTCGAGCCTGGCCAACAAGCCGTCGTTCCCGGGACCCGGCGCATGGATGCAGGGCGGCAGCCAGCGACTGATGGAGCGCGTGTCGCGTAACAATCCGTCTATCCACGTGTTCCACAACGACTTCAAGGCCTGCAACAGCTATGCGCATGGCGAAGAAGCCGCGGCGGCGCTGGTCTGCCCGGCGCTGTTCATCACGGGCAGCAAGGACATGATGACCTCGCCCAAGGCCGCGCAGGCACTCGCCGCGAAGATGGCCAATGCCAGCATGGTGTCGGTGCCTTGCGGCCACGCCATGATGGGGGAGCGGCCGGACGAAGTGCTCGACGCCCTCGCCGCCTTCGCGCGCAAGGTGGTAGCGGCGCGCTGAGCGACCCCACCAGCGGACGGGCCGCGTGGCGCCGTCCGCACCTGCCGCGCCGGGCGGACTACACTTGGTCCTATCGGAACAAGGATTCGGAGACAGCCATGGCCGGCGCCCACACGCGCGAATTCGAAAGCTTTGCGGCGTTCTACCCCTACTATCTGAGCGAACACCAGGACCGCACCTGCCGGCGCCTGCATTTCGCCGGCTCGACCGTGGCCTTGCTTTGCCTGCTGATGCTGGTTGTTACCGGAAATGCCTGGTGGCTGCTCGGCGCGGTACTGTCCGGTTACGCCTTTGCCTGGGTGGGGCACTTCGTGTTCGAGAAAAATCGCCCCGCTACGTTCCGCCACCCGCTCTACAGCCTGATGGGGGACTGGGTAATGTATGCGGATATCCTGCGCGGGCGGATTCCGTTCTGAACACCCCCCGCCCTTTTATCCCCGCCTGCCCGGCGGGACCATCTCCAGCGCTGGTCGCAGTGTCTCGTTTGCCCCGGACGCCAGTGGATCCGTGGCAACCTGCTGCCTGAACACCACGTCCAGCGGCTGATCCAGCTGCGGATTGACCAGGATCGACTTGAGCACCTCGGCGCCCTGCAGCTGCTGCGCCACCGCCGTGCGCGGCAAGCGCGGCAAGTTCAGCACCAGCCGGTCATACAAGGTCCGCAGCGGCACCTGCGACGGATCGCACAGCAGCGCCCAGTGCGCCTGCCCGCGTTCCTGCTGCAGCTTGCCGATCAGATGCATGGCCTTGAGCTTGCCGAGCAGCACGCCGAGGTAATCGGCCTCCACGCGCAGCTTGCGGCTCAGGTCCATTTCCCCCACGCTGCGCGGTACTTCGTCGCGCGCCTTGTATAGCAGCAGCAGCACGCCGAGCGCATCGAAGAACTCACTGCCGGCGAAGGTACGCCGGCGCCAGTGACCTTGCCGCACGACCGGAAGATTGGCGGCGATGGTGGCGCCGAGCAGCGTCACCAGCCAGCTCAGGTAGATCCACAACAGGAAAATCGGCAGCGCCGCAAACGTGCCATAGACCGCCGTGTACGTCGGGATATGCGTGATGAAATAGCCAAACCCACGCTTGGCGAATTCGAATGCGATGGCTGCGACAAGCCCGGCCGCGATGGCGTCGCGCCACTCGACATAAGCGTTGGGGACCGCGGTATAGAGGAACGCAAACGCAAGCGCCGACAGCACGATAGGCGTCGCGCTGACCAGCAGCCCCAATCCGATCGGCATATTGCCGACATAGCCGGCAGACACCGAGATCAGGTACGAACTGACCGACAGGCTTGCGCCGATCAGCACCGGGCCGAATGTCAGCACAGCCCAGAACATCAGCACGCGCTGCGCAAATGGCCGGCGCTGCTTGACACGCCAGATCCCGTTGAGCGCGTCCTCGACCGTCAGCATAGTCAGCACCGATGTCAGCATCAGGCCGCCAAGGCCCATGGCCGTCAGGCCGCGCGCACTCTTGGAAAACTGGCCGAGATAGCGCGAGATCGATTCGCTGACGTTGCCGGGAATCAGGTTCTGGAACAGGAAGGTCTCGATGTCCGAGCGGAATTCGCGGAACACCGGGAAGGCGGCCAGCAAGGCGAAGGCCACGGTCAGCACCGGCACGACCGACAGGAAGGTGGTGAAGGTGAGGCTGGCGGCAACCTGGGGCAGGCGGCCTTCGCCCGCGCGGCGCAGCGCGTAGCGCGAGAGCGCGCGCAGCTTCTGCAGACTCCATTCCCTGCGCAGGCGGGCAACGCGGGTTCCTAACATGCGGCAGCAGGCTCCTGTGTGTTGATGTGGAGAGGGGGCGACCCCGCTGACGTGGCGGGGGCACAACTATAATACGCGGATTGTTCCGCCTCCTCCGCCGTACACCCCGGGCCATACGCCTCAGGCAGCGCCCGCCGACCTGTTCCATGACCGACATCCTCGTCCTCTATTACAGCCGCCACGGCAGTACCCGCAAACTGGCCGAACTGATCGCCACCGGCATCGACAGCGTCCCCGGCGTCCAGGCGCGCCTGCGCACAGTGCCGCCTGTCTCCACCATCTGCGAAGCCACCGCTTCCGACATCCCTGCCGACGGCCCGCCCTATGCCGAATTGCGCGACCTCGAGGAATGCGCCGGCCTGGCGCTGGGCAGCCCGACGCGCTTCGGCAATATGGCTGCGCCGATGAAGTATTTTCTCGACGGCACCGTCGCCCAGTGGCTGTCGGGCGCGCTCACCGGCAAGCCGGCCTGCGTGTTCACCGCGACCGGAAGCCTGCACGGCGGCCAGGAAACCACCTTGCTGTCGATGATGCTGCCGTTGCTTCACCACGGCATGCTGATCATGGGGCTGCCCTATTCCGAGAAGGCGCTGATGACGACCACGGCCGGCGGTACGCCCTACGGCCCGAGCCACCACGCGCATGGCGACAACCGCGGCCCGGTCACCGACGACGAGGCCGCATTGGCCATGGCCATGGGAAAACGACTGGCCGAAGCGGCCCTGCGACTGGCAGGGGACCGCGCATGACCGCCGCGCCGGAGGTCAGCGACAGCGCCCTGCATAACGCCGCGCTGTATCGCCTGAGCGTCGGCAGCCTCGTCGCGCTGATGTTGCTGTGCATCGCGTGGGAGTGGTTCCTGGCACCGCTGCGGCCCGGCGGATCGTGGCTGGTCCTCAAGTTTCTGCCGCTGCTGCTGCCGTTGCGCGGCGTGCTTACGCGCGACCGCTACACCATGCAGTGGTCGTCGATGCTGATCCTGTTGTTCTTCACCGAAGGCGTCGTGCGCGCCACCAGCGACCGCGGGCCCTCTTCCACGCTGGCATGGATCGAAGTGGCGCTCACCCTGCTGTTCTTCTTCAGCACCATCTTTTACCTGCGCCCGTACAAGCGCCGGGCCAAGGCGTTGAAGACCACCTCGGCCGACACCGGCAAGTAGACGCACCCGGACACGACATGCCTGCCTCGCACCACGACTCCTTCCTCGATCTCTGCCGCGCCGCACTCGGTCCCCAGCACGTGTTGACCGATGCCGCCGACAAGGCGCCCTACCTGACCGACTGGCGCAAGCGCTACACCGGCGACGCCATTGCCATACTGCGCCCGGCCAATGCCGAGGAAGTCGCCGCCGCCGTGCATGCATGCCACGCCCACAAGATCGCCGTGGTGCCACAGGGCGGCAATACCGGCCTGTGCGGTGGCGCTACGCCGACCACGACGGATTCCGTGGTGATTTCGCTGCAGCGGCTGAACCGCGTACGGCAGGTCGATCCGCTCAATAACACCATCACGGTCGAATCCGGCGTCGTGCTGCAGCATCTGCAGGACGTGGCGCACGAACACGGCAGGCTGTTTCCGCTGAGTCTCGCGGCCGAAGGTAGCTGCACCATCGGCGGCAACCTGTCCACGAACGCTGGCGGCACCGCGGTGCTGCGCTACGGCAATACGCGCGAACTCTGCCTGGGGCTGGAAGTTGTGACGCCGAAGGGCGAGATCTGGCACGGCCTGCGCGGCCTGCGCAAGGACAACACGGGCTATGACCTGCGTGATTTGTTCATCGGCGCCGAAGGCACGCTCGGCATCATTACCGCTGCGGTCATGAAGCTGTTCCCGCTGCCGCGGGCAAGCGTTACGGCGCTGGCCGCCGTGGCGAGCCCGCGTGCGGCGCTGGCGCTGCTGGCCATCGCGCAATCGCATGCCGGTGCCATGCTGACCGGCTTCGAGCTGATGTCCGCGCTGAGCATGCGGCTCGTCACCACGCACTTCCCGCAGCTGCGCTACCCGTTTTCGGAGGTGCATCCGCAACTTGTGCTGATGGAGCTGTCCGATAGCGAAAGCGAAGACCACGCGCGCGCGATCTTCGAAAAGCTGATGCAGGTTGCCTTCGACACCGGCGTGGTCATCGACGCCGCGGTGGCCGAATCCGTGCAGCAGTCGCGCGATTTCTGGAACCTGCGTGAACACATTCCGCTTGCGCAGGTCGAGGAAGGCAAGAACATCAAGCACGACATCGCCGTGCCCGTGTCACGCGTGGCCGATTTCATCGAGACGACCGACGCGCTATTGCAGGTGTCGTTCCCCGGTGCACGCATGGTGACCTTCGGCCACCTCGGCGACGGCAACCTGCACTACAACGTATCGCCGCCGGCTGGCGTCGATCATGACGACTTCCTGCGCAACCAGGACGCCGTCAACCGCGTCGTGCATGACAGCGTGCATTCGCACGGCGGCTCGATCTCCGCCGAGCACGGCCTCGGCCAGCTCAAGCGCGAGGAGAACCGCCTTTACAAGAGCGAGGTAGAGCTGGCGATGATGCGTGCCATCAAGCAGGCACTGGACCCGCTGGGGCTGATGAACCCCGGCAAGGTCATCTGAACGCCGGCACCTCGCTGCGCACATAGGCCGCCACGGCCTCCAGCAGCAGATCGAGGTGCGCGCGCAGCATCGCAAACCCTTCGCTGCGGACAAAGCGCGCCTCGTCCAGATACAGCGCGCGATTGACTTCAATCTGCAAACTGTGCCGTCCGCGCGCGGGGTCCGAATAGGCGCCGATCAGCTCGGCGCCCTTGTAGGGCCAGTTGACCGACACGTTGTAGCCAAACCCGCGCAGACGTCCGGCCACCACCTCGATAAACTCGGCCGAACTGGTCTTGCCGTCCTGGTTGCTCACCACGAAATCCGGCCGTGCTGCGCCGTTGTCGATGTTCATCGCATTGCCGCGCGACTTCATCGAATGGCAGTCGATATGCCAGACCGCGCCGAATCGCGCGTGCTGCGTACAGATCAAGCCTGCAATCGCGGCGTGGTACGGATCGTAATACCGCTTTAGCAGTTGCTCCGCGAATGCGGCCGGCAGCCTGGACGCATAGACCGGAACGCCCGGCAGTGCCTGCCGGCGCAGTACGCCCATGCCTCTCCGGGCCTTGTCACTGGGTCGCAGCGGGTACGGCATCTGTCCTTCCAGCAGATCGGGGTCCAGGTCGTCGCGCGCGCGGTTGGCATCCACCAGCCAGCGCGGAAAGCCCGCGTGCAGCAGCGTGCCGCCCACTTGCGGCGCGTAGCCGAACAGTTCGTCGACATAGGCGTCCCAGCCGGTGAGCAACTGGTCCGGGGTCGCCGACATCGGCAGGATCTCGTCGTGATGGAGACCGCTGTGCGGAGAATCCACCACCAGGGGCAAGGCAGCGACGACAGGTTCGATCAGGGTGTAGGGATGGGGCATGGAACGGACAGACAGGTACGAATTGACAGTGCAGCCGACGCGCTTCGCCGGTCAGAACTTGTGCTGGATGCCGATGCCGTAGGTAACTACGGTATCGCCGGGCTTGCGGCTGTTGCCGTCTTCGTAGTCGAAGAAGACGTAAGGCATGGTGCGCTTGCTGAGGCGATAGCCATAGCCGGCCTGCGCCTTGCGCAGCCTGCCGCTCGTGCTGTTCTGCACGTCGCGCTCCATGTAGTTCACGGTCAGGCTGTGCGCGCCGTAGGGAACCGTGAAGCCGGCGAGCCAGTAGCGCACGTCGGTGCGCGAACTGGCCGTGCCGACATAGCGGTCGCGCCCGTACACGCCGTACACGTTGACGAACTTGAAGTCATAGGCGGCCGTTGCCTGCATCTTGTCGCGAAAATCATTGGCGACGAGCCCGCCGGTCTTGGCATCGCGCGAATAACCGAGGCCCGCGGAGAAGTTGCCCGAGGCATAGTTCAGCCCGGTGTCGTACTGGCGAAAATCGTCCTCTTCCTTCACCGGGGAACTGGCATTGGGCGTAGCGGGATCCGGCCCGGCCAAGTTGATACGGGCACGCAGCGAGAACCCCCCGAAATCTGGCGTCGCGTAGCCGAGCGCGTTCGATACGCGGTTGCGCGCATTAAGCACCTTGGTGCCGATGGCGGTGGCGCCGGCATCGTGGATCACGAAATCGACGTTCTGCGTAATCTGCGAATAAATGGGCGAACCAACCGACGTCGCGGAATCGAGCCGCCCCAGCGCAAACGCGCCAAACACGCCGCTCAGGCCAACAAAGGCATTGCGGAACTGCGGATTGGTGGCAGTGCCATTGTCAGCCTGGAAGCCCTGCTCCAGGCCGAAATCCGCACGCAGCGAACCGCCAAGGTCTTCGTTGCCGCGCATGCCCCAGCGCGATGCGTTGTCCACCATTTGCGCCGCATTGCCGCGCGGACCGCGCTGATATTCGATATCGGTATCGATACGGCCGTAGAGCGTCATGGCAGCGTCCGCGCCGGCCGACGCTGCCAGCAGCGCGCCGCCCAGGCACGCTCGCCCGATAAAACTGAATGACTTCATGCTGTTCTCCTTCTCCCTTTGCGAAACAACCCCGCCGCCATGCGCCACGCTTCATGAGCGCGAGCGCCGCCCTCCGCGCCGTTGACCGGAACGGATGCCATGCGGCAAACCCCGTGGAATGCGCCGCCGTGGCGGCGCGCGATCAGGCCGCTTTCATCTGGCCTGTTTCGTTGAGATGGCACGCCGACATGCGGCCGCCACCGATATCGCGCAACAGCGGCACCTCCGCCGCGCACCGCGCGCTCGCATGCGGGCAGCGCGGATGGAACGCGCAGCCGGACGGCGGCGCGAGCGGGCTAGGCAACTCGCCCTGGATTGGCTGGTGACTGGCTGAACTGCCGTCGAGCCTCGGCGCATCGGCCAGCAGTGCGCGCGTGTAGGGATGGCCGGGCTGCGCAAATACCGAGCGCGCATCACCCATCTCGACGATGCGGCCCAGGTACATGATCACCACGCGGTCCGACATGTGCTCCACCACCGCAAGGTTGTGGCTGATGAAAACGTAGGTCAGCTCCTGCTGCCGGCGCAGGTCCATGAACAGGTTGATGACCTGCGCCTGCACCGAGACGTCCAGCGCCGACACGGCCTCGTCGCAGACCACAAGGCGCGGCTGCAAGGCGAGCGCACGCGCAATGGCGACACGCTGGCGCTGGCCGCCGGAGAATTCGTGTGGATAGCGCTCGGCATACGAAGCATCGAGCCCCACCATCGCAAGCATTTCCCGTGCAAAAGACGCTGCCTGCCCGCGTCCGATCAGCCCGTGATGCAACGCACCTTCCGTGATGGCCTGGCCGATGCGCAGGCGCGGGTTGAGCGATGCATAAGGGTTCTGGAACACCATCTGCACCGCGAGGTGGTAGGAAGCCGCGGCGGTGTCGGCACGCGCGCCTTCCCACAGCACATCCCCGCCACTGGGCGCGAGCAGGCCGGCAAGCATGCGGCCCAGCGTCGATTTACCGCAGCCGGACTCGCCCACGACCCCCAGCACTTCACCCCTGTGAACCTGCAGCGAGACATCGTTGACCGCATGCACCACCGGCTGTGCACTGTGGCGCCCCGTCACGCGGCCGATCAGGCCTGGCTTTTGGGAAAACTGCTTCTGCAGATGGCGCGCTTCGAGCAGGACAGTCATGCCGCCTCCAGGGGGTGAACGCAGCGCAGCGACCGGCCGCGCACGGAAACTTCGAGAGGCGCCTGCGCGCAGCTTTCGCTGGCCCGGGTGCAACGCGGTGCGAATGCACAGCCTGGCGGCAAGCCATACAGCGCCGGCGCGGCGCCGGGAATCGCACGCAAGGTGCGGCCGCGCGTCTCGTGCGCGGGCAGCGAATCGAGCAGGCCCCGCGTATAGGGATGCATCGGCTGACGGATCACGTCCGCCACTGGCCCCTGCTCCACCACACGCCCCGCGTACATCACGCACACGCGGTCGACGAGATCCTTGACCACGGCCAGGTCATGGCTGATCCAGATCACGGCCGCGCCGGTCTCGCGCACGAGCTGCTTCATCTCGAACAGGATCTGCGCCTGGATGGTCACGTCGAGTGCCGTGGTGGGCTCGTCGGCAATGATCAGATCGGGTTGGTTGATCAGCGCATTGGCAATCGCCACGCGCTGGCGCATGCCGCCCGACAGCTCATGCGGATACGCCTGCATGCGTTCCTGCGGCGCGGGAATGCCAACCTTCTTCAGCGCATCGACGGCACGGTCATGGGCCTCCGTGTGCGAGCAGCGGTGATGCACGCGCACCGTCTCGATCAGCTGCGCGCCGATGCGCATGACCGGGTTGAGCGACATCATCGGGTCCTGGAACACCATCGCGATACGGTCTCCGCGCAGCGCCTGCCACTGGCGCGGCGTGCACGTACGCAGATCCTGTCCCTTGAAGCGGACCGTCCCGCCAGTGACGCGGCCAGGCGGGTCGAGCAGGTTCATCAGCGAGAACGCTGTGACCGACTTGCCAGATCCGGACTCGCCGACGATGCCGAGGATTTCTCCTGCATTCAGCGAGAAAGAAACATTGTCGACCGCAGTGACCGCGCCGTGCTCCAGGGCGAAGCGCGTGGTCAGACCGTTGACTTCCAGCAGTGCCATGATTTCTCTCCTCAGCCCTCGTTGCGGGGATTGAGCACGCGGCGCAGCCGGTCGCCCACCAGGTTGATGGCGCCGATCAGCAGCACCAGGGCCACGCCCGGGAAAATGCTGATCCAGTACTTGTTCGACAGCATGTATTCGAAGCCATTGGCGATCAGCATGCCCAGCGACGGCTGCGTGCGCGGCAGGCCGATGCCGAGGAAGCTCATGGTCGCTTCCAGCGTGATCGCATGCGCGATCTGCAGCGTCGCGGTCACCACCAGCGGTGCCATGCAGTTTGGCAGGATGTGGCGGAACATCACGCGCCAGGCAGGCAGCCCCTGTCCGAGCGCCGCTTCGACGTAGTCCTTGCGCCGTTCGACCTGTGCCGATGCGCGCACGGTCCGCGCGAAGTAGGCCCATTGCACGATCACCAGCGCCATCAGCGTCTTGTCCACGCCCTGCCCAAGCACTGCGAGCAGAATCAGCGCGACAAGAATCGCCGGCAAGCTCAGCTGGAGGTCTACGATGCGCATGATCACGGCGTCGACCACGCCGCCGCAGTAGGCCGCGATCAGGCCAATCGCGGCACCGAGCACGAGCGCCACCACGGCGCTGATCACGCCGACACCGACACTGATGCGGATGCCATAGAAGATGGCACTGACCAGGTCGCGCCCAGCACCGTCGGTGCCGAGCCAGTAGCGCATCTGGCCGTCATAGCCGACCGCGCCGGGCGGCAGTTCGGAATCGATGACTGACACGGTGGCCAGGTCATATGGATTCTGCGGGCTGATCACGCCGGCGAACACGGCGACCAGCATCAACGCGAGCAAGAGCGCCAGCGCTGCCGCCGCCACGCGGTTGCGCAGGAAGCGTGAGAGAAAAGACGGCCGATGCGGCCGCGCGGACGCTGTGCCCGGCGCGCTGGCAGACGCCAGCGGCGCACCCGTCGTACCGGGTTCAGTTGCAGGGATGGACATCGTAAAACTTGGCGAATGACAGGTTCAAAAAAGGGGTTCAGGCTGCCTTGTGGCGCAGGCGCGGATCGAGCAATACGTAAAGCAGGTCGACGATCAGGTTGAGCACCACGAACAACACCAGCGTGACGAGCAGGTAAGCCACGACAACCGGCCGGTCCAGCGCCAACACCGAGTCGATGATCAGCTTGCCCATGCCGGGCCACGAGAACACCGATTCGGTCACGACCGAGAACGCGATCAGATGGCCGAACTCGAGCCCGACCACGGTCACGATCGGGATCAGCACATTGGGCACCACATGGCGTAGCACCAGCCGCGCGCCACCCACGCCCTTCGCTCGCGCGAACTTGATGTACTCCTGCCCCGCTACTTCTCGCGTGCCGGCTTCCGTCAGCCGCGCCACCAGCGAAATCTTGAACAGCGACAGCGTTAGCGCCGGCAGCAGCAGGAAACGGATGCCCTCCCAGCTCGTCACGGACAGCGGCATGCCGAGCACCGTGCTGATCGGCCCGCGTCCGCCCGACGGTAGCCAGCCCAGGTTCACCGAGAACACGAGGATGCCGATCATGCCGATCCAGAACGTCGGCATGATCACGCCGCCGAGCGAGCACGCCATCAGCAGCCGCGACAGGCGGCTCGCAGGCTTCAGGCCCGCGAAGATGCCCATCGGGATGCCAATGGCCAGCGACAGCAGCAGCGCGGTCACTGCCAGTTCCAGCGTGGCCGGAATCCGGCTGACGATCAGCTCGATCGCGGGCCGGTTGTAGATGAACGAATCGCCGAGGTCGCCGTGCAGCGCGCCCTGCACGAAATGCAGGTACTGCTGCTGCACAGGCAAGTCCAGCCCGAGCGAGTGGCGCGCCTCGGCAATCTCCTGCTCGGTCGCGGTCGGGCTCACCAGCAGGTGCACCGGATCGCCGATCAGATTCACGGCGCAGAAGGTCAGGACGGACATGATCCAGAGCACCACAATGCTCTGCAGCAGCCGTTTGAGAAGGGTTTCCAGCATGGTTGCTTCCGGGGATGGCTGCGGTGCCTCAGGGGCGTGCGGCCGGTCGAATGTTCATGGCGTAGGTGAAGCCATCGCTGCGCGGCTTCACGGCCAGGCCGTTGCGGTAGGCCCACGTCGCGCGCAGGTGGTGCAGCGGCACCACGCCAACGTCTTCGGCCAACGTCACGGCCGCCTGGCGCTGCACCTGCTCGCGCGCGGGCGGGTCCATCGTGCGCATCGCTTCGTCGACCAGCGTGTCGACGGCGGCGTTCGCATAGCCGCTGCGGTTGTTGGCACCCAGGCCGGCCTTCTTGTCCTGCGAGTGAGCGGCGGCCACCAGCGGTTCCAGCGAATCGCCGCTGACCGCCCCGATGCCAAGCATGAAGGCGCTGAACTCTGGCTTGCCGCCCTCCCCGCCCGACGTGGCGCGCGTGATGTACACCGAATAGGGCAACGTGCGCACCTCGGTCCGGATGCCCGCGCGGGTCAGCATCTGGCCGATCGCCTCGCAGGTCTTGGCATCGTTCAGGTAGCGGTCGTTGGGGCAATGCAGCGTCAGGCGGAAGCCCGCCGGATAGCCGGCTTCGGCGAGCAGCCGGCGGGCTAGCGCCGCGTCGCCGTGCGGCGCGGCCACGGCGCGTGCAAAGCCGAAGAAGCCCTGTGGCACGAGTTGGCCAGCCGGCACGGAATCGCCCTTGGTCACGCGCGCGGCGATCAGGTCCCGGTCGATCGCCACGCTGATGGCCTGGCGCACCTTTGCGTCGCGCAGCGGGTTGGCGCCCAGCGGCTTGCCTTGGTTGTCGCTCACGTAGGGCGACACCTTGCGCGCCTGGTCGAGCTGCAGGTAATTCAGCATGTACGACGTGGCCGATACGGTGCGGATGCGCCCGTTGGTACGCGTGAAGGCGTCGGCAATGCTGGCCGACGACGCGTCGATCATGTCCACCAGCCCCGACAGCAGCGCCGAGGCACGCGCCGGCTCCTTGGCCATGAACTGGAAAACCACGTGGCCCCAAGGCTCCAGCGCACCCCAGTAGGTCGGGTTGCGCGCAAACGTGAGCTGCTGGCCATGCTCCCACGCGACGAAACGGTATGGACCCGTGCCGATGGCCGCCCGGCCCGTGGCGAAGTCCGCTTCTTTCACCGCGCCGCCAAGCGAGCGCGGCAGCATCGCCACGAGCCCCACGTTCTGCGGCAGCACCGGGTTGGGTGTGCGCGTCACGACACGCAGCGTCAGCGGCCCGGTGACCTGCACTTCGGCAATCGACTTCAGGTACGTGCGGAACGTGCGCGCGCCAGCCAGATGCCGTGCGCGCTCGATCGAATAGCGCGCATCTTCCGCGGTAAACGGTTCGCCGTTGCTGAAGCGCACGCCCGGGCGAAGCTGGAACTCCCATGTGCGTGCGTCCACTTGTCGCCAGCCGGTGGCGAGTTGAGCCACGGGGTGCAGTTCGTTATCCAGGCCGACCAGCGTCTCGTAGACATGGCCCCAGAGATTCCGTCCCGCCGCGTCCAGCACATGCGGATCCGCAGCGCTGATTTCCGCCTTGTAGCCAATGCGCAAGTCGGCCGCGCGCGCCGAACTCGCGCCGGCCAACACGAGCATGCCCGCCAGAACGAGCATGGCCGCCCAGTGACGGCAGCCTCCTGCAGGGGTCGTAGTTTTCGTTTGCTGAAACATTGTTTCATTCAGTGATACTGTGTATCGAAGAATAAGACAAAGAAGTGACACGAGTAAGCAGGGTTTACCCGCTATGGGGACGTGCAGGGAAAAGACTGGACTGCCCGTGCGGCGACAGCGCGAGCAAAAAGGAAGACGCCCCGGCAACAGTCATTGCCGGGGTGAAGGGATAGGGAAAACCGGAGTTGGTTGCCGCTGCTGCGGTAACCTGCTGGCCTGCCGGCCGGTAGGATCAGGCGCCCGAGTAGCCGAGCGTGCGCGACAACACAGCCGCCTGTTCGACGACCATGGCCACGTGGCGGTCCAGCACTTCCTGCGTCGTGCGGCTGGCCGGGCTCGCAATGCTCAGCGAGGCGACGGTGCTGCCGCTGTGGTCACGCAGCGGCGCCGCGGCGGACACGGCGTCGGGCTCGCGCTCGCCCAGAGACACCGCATAGCCCGCCGCACGGATGGCCGCGAGTTCGTCGCGCAGCGCCTGCGGATCGACGATGGTCTTGTCGGTGAAGCGCTGCAGTGCGTTCGCCAGCACCGCATCGATCAGCACGTCCCCGCCATAGGCGAGCAGAAGCTTGCCGGAAGCTCCCACATGCAGCGGACGGCGGTTGCCAACCTCGGTATGCACGCGCACCGACTGCGACGACTCATGGCGCGCCACGCAGACCGATTCGAGCCCGTCGCGCACGCGCACGATCACGTTCTCGCCGCAGGCGGCGCCCAGCGCGGCCAGGCTTGGCGTGACGAGCTTGATCAGGTCGACTTGCTCGCGCGCGGCATTGCCGACCAGCAAGGCGTTGTAGCTGAGCTTGTAAACCGCGGCCGGCGCTTCGCGCGCGATCATGCCGCGATGCTCGAGCGTGCTCAGCAGCCGGAACGCGCGCGCCTTGGTCAGCCCGGCCCGGCGCGCGAGCTCGGTCACGCCCAGGGACGGATGCTCGGCCACCAGCATCAGCAGGCCAAGCGCCTCGTCGACGGCGTCAACGATGTAAGTCATCGGGTTCTTTGTTATGGGTGAAACGGGGTTCAGCGCGCATTGTAGCGGGCAGGAAGAGGTGGCGCCGCATCGGCGAAGGCAGTTGCCAGGGCAAGACCGGAACCATGACTTCGCGCAGGCCTCCAACCATACAGGCAGCCACGCGTGTGACCTGGCCACCTCGGCCAGGACATTGGACGGCGTCATTCCGGGCAACGCTTGCCCGGCGCCTGCGCCTGTTCTGCCACCCCAACAACAAGAGTCCGGACTGCCGTGCCTGCTTCCATCGAGGATTACGCACTGATCGGTGATTGCGAGACGGCGGCGCTCGTCTCCCGCGACGGCAGCATCGACTGGCTGTGCCTGCCCCGCTTCGATTCGGCAGCCTGCCTGGCGGCGCTGCTGGGCACGCGCGAGCACGGACGCTGGCGGATCGCCCCGGCAGCCCGAGGTGGCAGGAGCCGGCGTCACTATCTGCCCGGGACCGTTGTCCTCGAAACCGTCTTCGTCCATCCGCAGGGCGTAGCGTCGGTCATCGACTTCATGCCGATCCGCCATGGCATGACCAACTCTGGAGAACGTTCAGACCTCGTGCGCATCGTATGCGGCCGCAGCGGCACGGTCGACATGAAAATGGACCTGACGCTGCGCTTCGACTACGGCGCGACGGTGCCCTGGGTGACACGCCTGGAACAGAACGACGGCATTCGTGCAGTGGCGGGGCCGGCCATGACCATCCTGCGCTCGCCCGAACCGCTGCACGGCAAGGGCCTGGCCACGACCTGCGAGTTCACGATCAAAGCCGGCGAGATGAAGCCGTTCGTGCTGACCTACTGTCCTTCACACCTTGCCGAACCGCCCCCGCTCGATGCACACCAGGAACTGGAACGAACCGAGCGTTGGTGGCGGGACTGGTCTGGCCGGTGCAAGGTCGGTGGCGACTGGAGAGGACCAGTCCGGCGCTCGCTGCAGACCCTCAAGGCACTGACCTACTGGCCGACCGGCGGCGTCGTCGCGGCGCCCACCACATCGCTGCCCGAAACGCCCGGAGGCGTGCGCAACTGGGATTACCGCTACTGCTGGCTGCGCGACGCAACCCGAACCCTGCTGGCCCTCATGGCTGCCGGCTACTATGACGAAGCCCAGGACTGGCGGGGCTGGCTCACTCGCGCGGTCGCTGGCAGCCCCGAGCAGGCCCAGATCATGTATGGCGTCGGCGGAGAGCGCCACCTGTGGGAATGGGAACTGGACTGGCTGCCAGGATATAAGGGCGCCCGGCCAGTCCGCGTCGGCAACCTGGCCGCGACCCAGCTCCAGCTCGATGTCTACGGCGAACTCATGGACGCGCTGTACCAGGCGCGCCTCGGCGGCTTGCCCCGAGATCGCGACTCGTGGGCGCTGCAGCGCGCGCTGGTCAACCATCTCGCCGCCATCTGGCAGCAACCGGACGAGGGTATCTGGGAAGTTCGCGGCGGACGGCAGCCGTTCACCTTTTCCAAAGTCATGGCGTGGGTCGCACTGGACCGTGCCATCAAGACCGTCGAGATGCACGACTGGGAAGGTTCGGCATCGCGCTGGCGCACGGTGCGGGACGCCATCCACGCCGACGTGCTGGCGAACGGCTTCAGCACCAAGCGCAACAGCTTCGTGCAGACCTATGGCGGCAACACCACCGACGCAAGCCTGCTCCTGCTGCCGATGGTGGGCTTCATCGATGGCAAGGATCCGCGCATGCTCGGCACGATCCAGGCCATCGAACAGGAACTTCTCGCGAACGGGCTGGTGCGCCGGTACTTGCCGTCACGTACCGAGGACGGCCTGCCGGGTAGCGAACCAACCTTCCTTGCCTGCAGCTTCTGGCTCGCGGACGCCTATGCCATGGCCGGGCGCTGGCAGGAAGCGCGCGAGCTGTTCGAGCGCCTCCTTCTGCTGCGCAACGACGTCGGTCTCCTCTCGGAGGAGTACGACCCGGCCAGGCACCGCATGGCTGGCAACTTTCCGCAGGCGCTGTCGCATATCGCGCTGGTCAATACCGCATTGCTGCTCGAGAAGGGCATCAAGCGTGCATGAGGCCGACGCCCCTATCCGCGTTCGCGCCCTGCCCGCTGAACTGTAGACGCTGCGCATAGTCATGGCCGTGGTGCGGGTGCCGCAAATGCGCTGAGGAATTCAAGCACCGGGCGGTTCGCCACTAGCTGGCTATCAACTCTCAAGGATCCGTCAGTTGCCTAACGCGCCTAACGCGTCGGCAGGTTGCCAATCTCATTGCCGGGCCCTTTGCCCATCT
This sequence comes from Cupriavidus pinatubonensis, assembly GCF_019602855.1. Lineage (GTDB taxonomy): Bacteria > Pseudomonadota > Gammaproteobacteria > Burkholderiales > Burkholderiaceae > Cupriavidus > Cupriavidus pinatubonensis. The sequence continues at coordinate 1,348,991 of NZ_CP080767.1, read as the reverse complement.
CGATACGCGGATCGCGCCGTGCCGGCACGATGCCATCGGCAGCCAGCCGCTGCTGCAAATCGTTGTCCGCCAACCGGCAATAATCCTTGTCGAGTTCGCGCGTGACCACGCTGCCTACGGACTGTGGCCACGCCTTGCGCAACAGGCCCAGAAACCGTGGCGGCGCAATGACGACCAGTTCGTCGAAGCGCTGCCTGATGCGCGCCTCCTCGAGCATCTTCGCGACGCGACGCGAGAACAGGTGGGCTTCCTGGTGGATTTCATCCTCTCCGGCCGACGACGTCACGGTCGACGTGCGGCCCATGTGCGCGCCCGGATGGCCGGCATCGCCCTGTACCGTGGCCTGCCCCCGGCGGCCATAGGCATCGTGCCGCAGGTCCGCGTTATCGGCATGGGCGGCCGCATCCGTGAATTTTTCGATCTCCTCCAGGGCCGCGCTGTCGCCGCGTGAGGCAAGCACTCTCGCAATACCCTCGTCTGCGACGAGGATCCAGGTTCTCTTCATGAGGGGTCTCCGTTCAAAGCCCGCGTCAAGCAGGCTGACCGAGTAAAGACTTGCAAGCCGCACGCCACCCGGGGGGTTGCGGCGGGTGGCCGGCAGATGTGGCGCCGGCCATGCGCCGTTGCAGCTTTGACCGGAAAGACTGCAAGTATTGCAAAGCAAACGGTCCGGCAGTGTTCCGTGCCGTTCCTCTCGGGGGATCAGCGCGGCGTGGTCGCGTCCGGAGCACCTCTACCCGGCGATGTAGTGCCGCCATAAGAGTCGGCACCGCCCCCGGCGCTGCCCTTGCCGGCCTCTAGTCCGCCCGTATAGCTGCTGGCGGACGCGCCCGTCGAACTGCCGCTGGTGCTCATGCCGCTTACGTGCTCCGCGCCAGCGACGTTCTGGCTTGCCGTCTGTCCGGCCCTGCCCAACTGCCCCGCCAAGCCTTGCTGCGTGCCCTGTGCTGCGGCGCCGTCCGTACGCGTTACGCGGATGCGGTTGTCGACGTCCTTGACGCCAAGGACATGGTCCGCAATCTCCTCGATGCAGTACTTCTGCCAGCGATCTTCGACGGTGCCGCTCAATGCCACGACGCCCCCGGACACCGTGACCTCGACGTCGTGGACATCCAGCCGGTCCGAGTAGGCCAGACGGCTACAGAGATCGTCGTGAATGCGTTCATCCGAACGTACATAGCCCCGCGGGCCTGTGATGCGCTGTTCGTGTTCCATGGGTTCGTTCTCCAGTCTGCGGGGATATCAAACCCGCGCTCAGCGTTGGCGCTTGTGCGGCGTATCGGTGGTGGACTGGTGCTGCTTGCCGGGATTCTCGTTCTTGAAGCCGCCATAGCTGCTTTGGCCTGGGTCCTCGCTGCGGCTGCGGATTTCGTTCGCCTTGCGGTCGCTGCGGACGCCCGGGTTGGTGTGCGCGGCGGTGCTGCGTTCGTGGGGCTTTTGGTCCTTGCTGGAAGTCATGGCATTCTCCGCTGGTGGACATTGACAGCGAAGGCAGCAAGGAGTGTGCCGGTGTGCTGCGGACGATTTTCCGGCTCGCCGCCAATACAAATCAGCAGCCCTTCCCAAGTACATGAAACAGCTCATCCTCCTGCGCACAATGCAATCGCAGGATAGCGTCCAGACCGTAGAGCAGACGCTGTAAATCCTGCACAGTACGCGGATCCGGCCCCTCCGGAGGCAGCTGGGCGATTGTCCTGCCGAGGACGGTCGCAACCCTGAAAATCTCGCGATGCATCGCACTCATGGCCGCCATGGGGTCCTCGCCGCCAAGCATGCGTGCCACGTCCGGATACAGGCTTATGTCGTCGCTACGTTCATGCGGCACCAGGACCTCGGTCAGGGAGCAGTTCAACGCCTTCAGCTCAGCCTGTGCAGCGCGCCCATCCATCCGGGGCAGCATATCCGCCACGGCGCGGATCCTGTCCATGATCGGCTCCAGCGCCGTATGCTCGGCCTTGAGGCGGGCCACGTCCGCCTCGCCAAGGCTGCCCCCTGGCTCCCGGGCGTCCGCTCGCAAAGCGCGCAGCGCATTGACGATGGCAAGGACATCGATGCCTTCCTGCAGGATTGCGCCTGGCAGAGGAGGCAGGAAGCCCAATCCCGCCGCCAGCATGGCGGCGAACGAAAGCATCATTCCCATCTCCACGCTCAGCATCGCGATGCGGCGCGTGCGGCGTGCGATTTGCACGGCATCGACAAGGCGATCGAGCCGGTCCACAAGCAGTACCACGTCGGCCGCCTCCGACGAGGCAGCGGCGCCGCGTACCCCCATCGCAACGCCGATATCCGCCGCGGCCAGCGCGGGAGCGTCATTGACGCCATCCCCGACCATGATCACCGTACCCTTGCGGCGTGCGGCGTGTATCGTGGCCAGCTTGTCGGCGGGAGACTGCTCTGCATGGATTTCACTCACACCGAGCATCGCGCCGACCGCCTCCGCGATATCCACGCGATCTCCCGTAAGCATCGCCTGACGCGTGACGCCCTCCTTGCGGAGCAGGCGAAGCGCGCGCGGAGTTTCCAGGCGAATGCTGTCGGCGAGCTGGATCACGCCCGCCAGATGACCGTCGAGGCTCACAAACACGGCCGATATCCCTCCGATCCGGACGCGGCGGATGACGTCCTTCGCCCACTCCGCCGCATCGCCGCTGTCCACGGCATACGTGAGCGAGCCGATCCTGACGAGTTGCCCTCCGACGATCCCCTGCACGCCCGCACCGGGACTTTCCCGGACGTCGGACGGGGTAAGCAACTCCAGGCCTCGCTCGCGCGCAGTCATTGCCACGGCATCGGAGATGACATGATTCGACGCTTGTGCAAGAGAGGCTGCGAGTGATAGCACTGTCTCCGCCAAATACCCTTGCGTACACTCGATGCCAACCAGCCTGGCGACTCCACCCGTGAGCGTGCCTGTCTTGTCAAAGAACAACGTATCGGCTTTGGCGAGCCCTTCAAGTGCACCTCCGCCCTTGACGAGCACGCCGCGCTTTGCGCAGCGCGACATCCCCGAAACGATTGCCACAGGCACGGCCAGGATGAGCGGGCATGGCGTGGCAACTACCAATATTGCAAGAATGCGCATCGGCTCGCCGCTCCACAGCCAGCTGGCACCTGCAAGCAGCAGGGTCAGTCCCGTGAATTGCACGGCATACCTGTCGGCAAGCCGCACTGAAGGACTGCGCTCTGCCTGCGCCGCCGCGACCATGCGGACGATGCTGGCAAACGTGCTTTCCGCCTCCGTGGCGCCAGCCATCATCTCCAGTGCGGCTCCGGCATTCAGCGCGCCGCTCTTGACTGACTCGCCCGCGACGCACTTCCGGATGGCAGACTCGCCAGTCAGTGCCGACTCGTCCAGTTCCGCGGGCATCGTCAGCGCACCGTCGACGGGCACGACCTCCGCGTGCCGCACCATTAACCGGTCCCCCGGACGGACTTCGGCGACATCGACCTGCTGCCATTGCCCGCCCTCCAGCCGGTTGGCCCGCCTGGGAGCATGGCTCAGCAGAGCCGTCATCTCCCGCCGGGCGCGCGATTGGGCGTAGTCCTCAAGCGCGCGTCCGGTCGCCAGCATCAGCGATACGACAGCCGCCACGAGAAACTCTCCGAAAATCAGCGCGACCACGATCGATAGCAACGCCAGCGCGTCGATGCCGGATTGCCGTCGGATCGCGGCGCGCGCGCTGGAAATCGCCAGCGCCATCGCGTTAGGCAATGTCCCGGCGATCCAGATCCATTCGGCTGCCGTCTCGCCTTGCAGCTGCCGCGCAACAAGGCCTCCCGCCAGCGTCACGGCGGAAACCGCAAGCAGCACACCGTTGAGCCGGCCAGCGGGCAAGCGCATTCCAGTCCCCCTGCAACATGCGGCGCTGAGCGCCTCCTTCATGACGAAATGGTTTACCGGCTCTGCGCTGGATCAAATCGAAGGTTGGACCGCAGCCTAGAGTCCGTACAGGGATCGGATCGTTGAAAGTCTGAGATTATTCAGCGGCATCTGGAAGCCCTTATGTCGACGCCCCGAGACCGCAAGCTTGCTTCAGCGAGGTCGGTGGGCGATCTGAGGGACCGGAAAGCGTTCTGGACGACGCGCTAGCCACCCAAACGTATCTGCTGATCGATGACTGATGGTACTTCGACCCAGCAAAGGAGAACAGGAGGTGGCCGATGTTGGCAACTATACTCTCACTCGCTTTTGTGCTTTCCGTCCTGACTACCGCGATTTCGCTTGATTCGCATGAGAGGCGTGGCAACGATGCGTCGGGCCCGACCGAGAAGCAACTCCATTCCGTTTTGAAGAAGTGCCAACCGAAACAGGAACCCGCCGATGCTGCTACGGGCTTCGCCCATGGCGGGATTCCGCACGAGCACTTCGCAACGGTGGTGCCGTTCATTGAAGGTTACCGGGACGAAGGTGGCTGCGATGCGCTCCTGAATGATGAGCACAAGGAGACCGGTGGCGTCAATGCAAGCGTCTCGTCGTCAGGCCAAGCCAGTCATCAGCGGTTGTGAAACAAGCAAAACCCGCGCGATACGTCCGGGCTACCAAGCATTGGAACAAGATCAATACCTTAGCAACACATCGTGCGCACATGACGTCCATCTTCGACGGTCGGAAATTGACCGGAGAATGATGACGGCATCCAGGCTCCGCCCTGGCGTTTAGCGCTAATCGCTCCCCCCGCGCGGCTTGGCTCAAGTCGAGCCAGCAGGTCCGCTCACCGCGACTTCGCAGGAGGTTGCCCTTGGACCGGCCGGGCAATCAGGCTATCGCTGCCAGGCGGCATTGCCGGGAAGCGCAACAGAAGGTCAACGGGCGCGCTGTCCCCTGTCACCGCAATGCTCCGGCTGACAATGGAGCCGCCGTACCGGATCACCGCCCGATAGGCGCCGCGCGGCAGGTTCATATACAAGTAGGGTCCCTCGCTCAGCACGAGCAGCACGATTTCGCGCCGCGCATTGAACAACGTGACCGTGACATCAGACAAGGAGCTGTTGTCATTGCTGTCAACAAAGTGCATGCGGACATTGAACTGCCGGGCCATGCCGCGGATGGTGGCAGCTTCATCGATACCGACCCCACCGGAGATGTAGGAAATACCGTTCAGTTGCCTGAGCTTCATCGTGCCCGAAGGGACCGCTGCATCATTGGCAGCGGCCATCGCTGCGGTGGACAGAATCAGGAAGCAAATTGCCATGAAAGCCCGCATCGGACACTCCTCGCTTGACGTCATCCAATAAGCCGGCGCAGTGAACGCTGATCGATCGGCGGCCTGTGCCATGCATTGCAGCCTAGTCCGCCCGGGTTCTCGCCTCTTGTCGTGGGTCAACGCCACAGGAGTCCTGGCATCCGGATCCGCAATATCGTAGTTCCGGCGCACCACTGTCAGATTTCACTGACAGACGGTCGCTATCGTCCGACACCGGGCGTTGTCCGAGGCGTACAAGAAAAACCGCTCCCGCCGTACAGCACTCTCGTCCGCGGCTGATATCGGGTAAGCGCCGCGCCAACCATACTCGAGGCATCCACGCAGGCAGGCCGCTGTCTCGGATGTCCGGTCACCGTGATACCCACATCAGGGGCCTGCCGGGCGCACCAGGAACACAAAAAAGGGGCGTGCGATGAACAACGACGCGCAATACTTCGACTCCGCAGCCGTTCTGACGGCACTGGTGGGAACGCTTGCGCCTGGCGCGCATCTCGTGACGCGTCGCCAAGGCTACATTCATCACGGCATCTATGCCGGCAACGGCGAGGTCATACACTATGTCGGATTCAAGGGACTCCTGCGCTGCGGCCCGGTCGAAAAGACTACCCTGGCGGACTTCTCCAACGGATATGGTCTCAGCGTCGAAACGAGCACGGCGGCGCGATATATCGGCGTGGAGATTGTCCGGCGAGCGACGTCGCGGCTTGGTGAAAATGACTACCACCTCCTTACCAACAACTGCGAACACTTCTGCACGTGGTGTCTGTCTGGTCAGGGCCGCAGCCAACAAGTGGAGACACTGATGACCCGGCCATGGCGTGCGGTGCGAGCCATCCTCAGCATTCTTTTTGCAACGCCGGCGCGCGCGGCGGCATAGCCCGCCGCCAGCCGCTACACTGAAACGATCGTCAGGCAACGGCAGCGAGGTCATCCCTTGGACGACGTGGTATTGACGGCGGCATTGGCGATGCCGGACGCCTACCCTTATCCGGTCGATCGCGTGCAGGTCATCGAGACCCACATTTCGCGCGTGTTTCTTGCCGGTGACTTCGCTTACAAGGTCCGCAAGCCGGTGCGATTCGATTTCCTGGATTTCTCGACGGCGCAAGCGCGCCGTGAAGACTGCCAGACCGAGCTCAGGCTGAACCGGCCCCTGGCCCCGGGACTCTATCTCGATGTGGTCCCCATCGTTGCCGGGGACACGGCCGGGTCCGTCAAGGTCGAAGGCGCAGGCACCCCCGTCGAGTACGCCGTCAAGATGCGGCGCTTCCCACAGCAGGACCTGTTCAGCGAAATGCTGACCGAGAACCGATTGCGGGCCGCGCATATCGATGCCCTTGCCGAGCGGATGGCCCGGTTCCATCATGATCAGCCTTGCGCGCGCCTGGAAGAGGGATATGGCACGCCCGCCCGCGTGCATGCGACCCTCGACGAATGCCTCGGCGGTATCGAGCGGCTGGACGACCGCTCCGGGCTGTCGACCGAGGTTTCCAGACTGGTTCGCGCCCGCGCAGCCGCCCTTGGCGAGGCGATACGGGCGCGCCTACAGAGCGGTCATGTGCGCGAATGCCATGGCGACCTGCACCTGGGCAACATCGTATGGCTGGACGGTGAGCCAACGCCATTCGATTGCCTGGAGTTCGATCCGGGCCTGCGCTGGATCGACACCATCAGCGACATCGCCTTTCCTTTCATGGACTTGCTCCATCATGGCCGGCAGGACCTGGCCTATCGCCTGCTCAACGCGTACCTGCAACATTCCGGCGACTACGCGGGGCTGAAGCTATTGCCGCTCTATGTCGCCATGCGCGCGCTGGTCCGGGCGCGCGTGCTGCTTGAACGGTCGCACCAGCGGCGCAACACGTTGGACGCGCCGATGTCGGCCGCCCATGTGGAATGCCGCAATCTGCTGGCCCTGGCGTGGCGCATCCTTGCCCGCCGCCCAGCCGCGCTAGTGGTGATGCATGGCTTGTCTGGCAGCGGCAAGTCGACCGTCGCTGCGGGAATCTCGGAAACGGTGGGAATGGTGCGCGTGCGCTCGGACGTCGAGCGCCGGCGACTACGCCACGGCGCGCGGGCGACAGACAGCCGGTATGACACAAGGGAGACGGATCGCACCTATGAACGCCTGCGGGCCATTTGCCGTATTGGCTGCAGTGCGGGATTTGCGATGATTGCCGACGCCACGTTCCTGTCTTGCCGGCAGAGGGACCGCGCCATGGCCCTGGCGCGCCGTCTCGGCGTGCCGTTCTTCATTGTCCAGTGCGAAGCGCCCGTCGATACGCTGCGAACGCGTATCCTGGCACGGGCGCAGTCGGGCCAGGATGCATCCGAGGCCGACTGCGCCACGCTGGCCTGGCAACTGCGCGTACAGGAGCCCTTGACCGAGGCACAGCGTGCCTGTGCCGTTCCGGCAAGCCAGTTCACCCCGCCTTTCCTGCCGGCCTGACGTGCCACAGGCTTCCGGCTTGCCTGCGGCCGTCATGCGCCGTGCGGGGTCGATCTACTGTGCCATCATTCCGCGGTGCATTCCCGGGCCCGGACCGGCACCCTTCGGCATGCCCGCGCCCCGGCCATCCGGGATCGCCAGCATCATTTCCTGCATGAGCGCAACGTGCTGCTGCGTCGCGTCATAGCACATGCCTGCACCGTAGCCGCCGGGCTTCCCAGCCGGGCCGGCGGTACGCGCCCGGGCGGGCCCATGCATCGTCGCCATGGCATCGCGCATCACGGTGTCACGTTCGGCCAGCAGCATGCGCCGCTCCTCATCCGAACTGGCGCGTGACAGCCGTTCGCGGATCGCGCGCAGATGAGCAATCTGCGCATCGAGCTGCGCGGACATCTGAGATGCGGCCGCCGGCTCGTCCGGACGCTCCGGCGCGTGCTTGCCTGGGGCACGATCGGTTGGCGGCGCTGCGAACACGCCAGGTGTCCCGGCTGCGGCGACGGCGAGCGTGATGAAAAATGAAATGCAATGACGGCTTGCCATGATGGTTCCTCCTGCTGACCCGAAACGGGCTTGTCGCCCTCTGATCAACATAGGCCACCGCGTCCACGGCAATTTGACCTGCCTCAAGCAAGGCTCGACGAGCGTACCGGTGCGCCGGGGTTCGACGGCGCCAGGCCAGCGCGTTGAACAACTCCGTAACGCGGGATAGACGCGGCTTCGCCACAAAGTGCCCGCAAGCACGACCCCTGCCTCATTCGCCCCGGTCTTGACGGAGCGCAAGCCTCGGACTCCCGTGCAGTCTAGATTTTGAGGCAGGCAGCGCCGTCCGGATCCGTACGGCGCGTTCCACACTCACCAATGCGAGTCTTCCATGAACGACCTGAAGCGACTTCCGTACGAGCCCGTCAAAGGCTTGTTGCCACGTCCGGCCGTGGGCACCAGCGAGCGCGTCATCACGCTGCCCGAGCCCGACCGGACATCGGGCATGCCTTTGATGGGAACCCTCTGGCTGCGCAAAAGCACGCGTGAATTCGACCAGCAACCTCTGCCGCTGAAGCAACTCAGCGAACTGCTGTGGGCTGCCGCGGGCGTCAACCGCTCGCTCGGTGGAGGCCGTACCGCGCCATCGCCATATGGCGAGACCGTGATCGATGTCTACGTCGCATTGCCGGCAGGCCTCTATCGCTATGATCCGGTGCACCATTGCCTGGAACTGAAGCGCGCTGCCGACTTGCGCAGCATGACGGGGTACCAGGACTTTGTCGGCATGGCGCCGCTGGACCTGGTCTTTGTGGCCAACCATGGCCGCATGCAGGAGATGCCGCCAAAACTGCGCGAGACCTTCTCCGCAGCGGCGGCGGGGGCCATGGCCGAGAACGCCTACTTGTATTGCGCATCGGCAGGGCTTGGCGCTGTCGTACGTGGCTGGCTGAACCGGCGGCAACTCGCCGAGCATATGTCGCTGAACGAGGACGAGGAGCCGATTCTGTCGCAGACCATCGGGCGGGCTGCCTCGCATGTCACCACCACCCAGGCATGAGGGCCCGGGATAGCCAACGACTGTTTTCAGGAGACACTGAAATGATCAAGAACACGGGAAGCGCGGAGCAGATCCGCAATGAAGTCCTGCGCCGACTGCAGGAAAATGCCGACCTTGGCGACGCTTGCCGCAATTCGGAGATTCCGCTGCCGCTACGCGTCGACCCCGGCACAAACGGCGGGTGCAACTGGCGCATCGAAGATTTCTCCGGCGTCAGGCCAGCCTGTCAGGCTGCGGTCAGGGCCATTACCGCGGAAATGATGCGGGAGTACGATCTTCCCTGAACGCCTTCTACGTCCCGAACCGTGGGAGGGGCGCGCACAGAGGTGCGCGCCCCTTGTTCCATCTTGACACCGTCGTGGTGGCGACTTCCGCCGCCGCCTTCCGCGAGGGCGCTCCGTACCCCTTCGCCTTTCTGCTGCGGCGAAATCACGAACGAGCCATCCGCCCGCAAGCCACCCTGCCTTGTTTCGAGCACACCTGGCTCTTCGAACAGGTGCGTCGCCCCGGGAACCACTTCCAGCTACTTTTTCAATCCCGGTGCCGGTGTTCTCGCCTCACAGGTTGACCTGGATATTGTTCTCCACGGAGACGACGCCAGGCGCGGACCACGCAGCGTTGTACGCGGCTTCACGCTCGGCCCAGGTACGCAGGCTTCCGCCCAGCTTGACGTCGCCTTGCGAAACCGCCACGGTCACGTGGCTGGCGTCGAGTTCGGCCTGGCGCTGGATGGCATCCTTGATGCGCTGCCCCAGTTCCGCCTGGTTGACCAACGGCCGCACCGCAATGGCGTTACTGACCCCGGCCACCCCGAAGAGTCCTGCCACGGCATGCTCGGCCACGACGCGCTGGTAGTTCCAGTCGACGTCACCGGTCAGCGTGATCACGCCATGTTCGACCGTGATCTGGATCCGGTCACTCGGCACCATCGCTTGCCAGGCCAGGACGTTGGCGGCCGCGCGTGCAATGTCGCTGTCGGTGCGCAGGGCTTCGTCGGGCAGGCGCACGTCCAGTTCGACGGCCAGCGCCTTGACGCCCGGGATCCGCTTGACTGCAGCTTCGGCAGCGTACTTTTCGGAGAAGCTGCGCAAATGGCCCGTAAGCGTCACCACGCTGTCCTGCACCTCTACTCCGATCCCGCTTGCATTGACCGCCGGGTCCCAGTTCAGCTCTTCGATCACGTCCTGCTTCAGTTGGTTATCGCCTTTCATGAGTTCCTCGCCTCGTCGATGATCAGCGGACTGCCCCGGCATCTCACCCAGCGTTGCCCGCCTTGGCCTTCCCCTGACTCAGCGTATGCGGTAGCGCCTGATATCCGTTGATATGCGTCAACGAGCCGGCGACGCGGCTTCCCAGCCGGCGCCCAAGGCAAGGAACAATGCTGCGGTGTCCTGCAGCCTTTGGGTGTGAGCCTGTATATAGCCGATCGTCGCCTGCTGGTACTGCGCATTGGCGACGAGAAGCTGCAGGTATCCCGCCGCGCCGGCCCGGTAGTTGGCCTGCACCTCGGTCATCAGCTCCCCCGCGGCCTGCCGCGCGCGGTCCTGCGCATCCACCGTGAGTGCGTCGTGTTCCAGCGCACGCAGTGCATCGGCCACCTGGGCAAAGGCCGCCAGCACGACTTGCCGGTAGTTGGCCTGTGCCGCTTCAAATTGCGCTTGTGCCGCGCGGCGCCTGAAGTACAGCGTGCCGCCCTGGAACACCGGCGCAAAGGCGGCCGCAGCGATGCCCCAGACGCCTCCGCCCGCACCCAGCAAGCTGCCAGGCTGTACGCCTTCGCGGCCATAGCTGGCACTCAGCACAATGTTCGGGAGCATGGCAGCCGTTGCCACGCCGACTTGTGCCGCGGCCACGTGCAGTTCTGCCTGCGCGGCCAGCACGTCTGGCCTGTGCCGGACCAGCTCGGAAGGCAGCATGCGCGGCAGGTCGGACGGCAACACCAGCGAATCGAGCGAAAGGACCAGCGGCTCGGCCTCTGAAGGGAAGCGCCCGGCAAGCGTCGCGCCAAGGTGATCCGCCTGATCCATGCGTTGCGCCAGCGGAGGAAGTGTCGCTTCCAGCGACCCAAGCTGGCTCAGCAGGCTCAGTTCGCTGGCGTGGGTCGTCATGCCGGCGCTTACCTGCGCGCGCGTGACGTCGACTTGCTCGCGCACGATCTTCACCAGCGTATCCGTGGCAGCGATCTGGGCGGCATAGCCGGCGCGCGCGATCGCGGTATTGACCAGTGTGCCGGTCAGCGTGAGCCAGGCCGCACCAACGGCGTAGCGCTGCACTTCTGCTTGCGCAGCCAGCGCTTCCACCGCCCGGCGGTTGCCGCCGAACAGGTCCAGCGCATAGCTGATCGTGGCGCCCAGCGTGAAGACATTGAATATGCCGGGCGGGGCGCTGCTTCCCAACCGGACGGGCGTCGTCGTCTGTCGCGACGCTTGCGCCTGTGCCGCAACCTGCGGATAGAACACGCCGGCGCCGGAACGCGCTACCGCATCAGCCTGCCGCAGGTTCGCTTCAGCGACCTGCAGACTCGGATTCGCGGCCAACGCTCCATCTACGGCCTGGTCCAGTTCCGCACTGCCAAACATGCGCCACCAGTCGGCGGGCACCATCGCGCCGGCAGCAAAGTGCTGGGCCCGTCCGTCGCCGGCGGGCGTGCTGCTGGCGTCCCCGCCGCGAACATACTGTGAAATGGCAGGTTCCTCAGGCGGGACAAAGTCGGGTCCCACCGCGCAGCCGCAAAGCGCCACCACCGCAAATACGGCCATCGGGAGCGTCCGCAAGGGCCAATGCCAGCTCACGGTGTCCCGCCCAGATAGACATCGACCAGTTGCCCCGGGTAGATCGGTGGCTGGGCGGGCGGCCTGAAGCGGAAGATTACCGGCAGTACGCGTACGTCGACCCGCTCCGCCCTCTGGTCCGAGAGCTGGATCTTGGGCGTCAGGTACGGCTGCACCCGGACGAACTCCAGCACGATGCTGGTGTCCGTGCCGCGCACGAACATGCGGGCCTGCATGCCGCGGCCAGGTTTCAGCCGGTGAACGAGAATCTCGTCGACATAGACGCGGACCCCGAGCCAGTCCTGCTGGCTGCTCAGCACGGCAACCGGCTGGCTTCCCTGCGTATAAGTGTTGTACGTCCCTTGCGGCGATACATAGGCACCCACCGCCGGATTGACCGAAAGCACCACACCGTCCATCGGCGCGCGCACGACGTACTTGCGCAGCAAGGCGTCCGCCGCGTCGGCCGCCTTGCGCAGCGCATCGCGCTGCTTCTCCTGGTTGCGTATGTCGAACGTCCACGCACCGGCGCGCGTCAGCGCGAGTTGCCGACTGGCTACCACCAGGCCGCTGCGCGCGACATGCACGGCGTTGGCGGCATTGTCCATGGCATCCTGGCTGACAGACCTGGCGTCGAACTCCCGCGACTTGCGCAGCTTGTCATACTGGTCTTCCACGGTCTTGAGGCTTGCCGCTGCGGCGTCAGCCTGCGCCTTGGCGACCTCAAGCGTCTCCTTTCGCGGCTGAGCGAGCAATTGCGCGAGCTGTGCCTCTGCGGCGTCTGCCTGCGCACTCTGTTGCGCTGCCAGCGCGCGCTGTACCGAGTCGTCAATGGCCAGCAATTCATCGCCGCGTTTGACGGTCTGGCCTTCATGCACGGCGATACGCAGTACGGTTCCAGCCACCTCGGGGTAGACGTTGACGTTGGCGCCGCTGTCCTGCTCGCTTTCCACGATACCGTTTGCATAAATGCCGCTGCGATAGGGATTGGCGGCCGGCTGGAACACCGGAGGAAGCGGCGGCTTCTGCTGGGCAAAAATGATCGCGGCGGCCACGCCGACCAGCGCGCCCAACGCCGATATCAGAAAAAGCCAGCGGTTCTTCATCACTGTGCGGCCCCTATTTCTATCGCCTTCAGCCGCCCATCCTCCATGTCGAGGATGCGCGAGGCCATATCGAGAATGCGCGCATCGTGTGTCACGATGACAATGCAGCGACGCTCGCTGAGGATTTCCTTGCGGATGAAACTCATGATCGTGCGGCCGGTCTCGCCATCCAGCGACGCGGTGGGTTCGTCGAGAATGAGGATATCGGGCTGGCTGACGATGGCGCGCGCGATAGCGACACGTTGCTGTTCCCCGCCGCTGAGCTTGACGGGGTGCAACTGTGCCCGGTTCTCCAGGCCGACAATCCGCAGATACTTGCGCGCTTCTGACAGGGCCTCATCCCAGCGGTACCGGCGCAAGACCAGCGGAATGGCGACGTTCTCCAGCGTGGTCAGGCGCGGGAACAGGTGGTAGTCCTGGAACACGAACCCGACCTTGGCGAGGCGGAAGGCGGCCAGTTCGTCATCGTCCAGATTCCACACATCGACGCCGTCCATCAGCACGCGGCCACCATCGGGCCGCAGGATGCCGGAGATGACGCTGAGCAGGGTCGTCTTGCCGCTGCCGGAGGGGCCCACAATGAACAGCATCTCGCCGAAGTAGGCGTCGAAGCTTACGTCGCGCAACGCATGGGTACGGGCCTCTCCCTCGCCGAACCATTTTTCGACGCGCTGGGCCGAGATGGCGACGTGTGCCATGATCACGCCCGGAAAATATCGAACGGCTCGATGTGCAGCACCTTGCGTACGCCGATATAGCCCGAGATGCCGGCGATCACGATCACCATGGCCAGTGCGAGCCCGAGGTTGTAGAAGGTGATCACCGCCGCGTAGTTGGGGATGCGCAACCGCACCAGGGCTATCAGGACCGCACACAGGCCGATGCCCAGTCCATAGCCCGTCAGCGACACGAAGGTCGCCTGGAACAGGATCATCGCCACCAGTTCGTGCCCCTTGGCACCGATGGTCTTGAGGGCACCGAACTTCTCCAGGTTCTCCACGATGAAGGTGTAGAAGGTCTGTCCCGAAATCGACAGCCCGACGATAAAGCTGATGACCGTCATCAGCAGGATATTGGTGCCCAGGCCGGTCTGGTACTTGTAGAAATCGGCGATGCGGTCGACGAACTGTGCCTTCGTGAGCGCGATATAGCCCAGCCGGCTGACGGCTTGCTGGATCCGCAACGTGTCTTCCGGCGCCTTTGGCTCCACCAGGATGTACGAGATGGTGTAGCGGGCCGTTGGCAGGTACTGGATCGCGCGCCGGTACGTGGTGTAGAGGGTGGGTACGCCAAACAGCCCGCTGGTCGATACCTCGGCCAGTCCGACAATCACGCCGCGATGGTCATTGATCTCGAAGGTGGTGCCGACATCGGGATCTTCGAGCTTGCGAAACTCGGCGTCCTTCACGACAAGAAAGGCGTTCTCGGCAAAGATGTCTTCGATGCTGCCGCGCACGACGCGCGGACGACCGAACAGGCTGGTGTCGTCGATGCCGATCACCGTCACGGGCTGATAGCCACCGCTCTGAAGACGGACCAGCGCCCCGCCCGAATATAGCGGCACCGCAAAGCGGACGCCGTCGATGCTGCGCACGGCATCGAGTACATAGTCCGGCATCCCGATGGTGTTCGCCACGGTGTTGACGGCCGGATCCATGACCCAGATGCTGGCGCCGATGTTGAAGACGGTCGATGATGACCGGTTCAGGACCCCGGCAAACAGCGACGTCATCTCGATCATCAGGAACACCGAGAACGTGATGCCAACAAGCAGACCGGTGAACTTGGCGCGATCGTTGACCAGCAGCTTGTAAGCCAGCAGCAGGATGCCCGGAATCGCTGCGCGTTGCGGCGGGTCCGGGGAATGGCGAGAGCCATCGACGTCATCGGCCGGCATGTTCCCGTCTCAGCGCGGTGAGATGGGCAGTGACCTGCCCTCTTTCGATGAATGGCATGTTGTTCTCCTTATGCGGCGATCGCTAGCCCTGGCATCGTGCGGAAACACGTGGCGCTGTCCGCCGTGCTCACTGCGCTCGCGCTGTTTCCGCTTCATGGCCGGTGCTGCGCCGGCGTATGCATTGGCGCGTCTCCGACGGCATGGCGCGCGGCCCAGCGATGCGCCTGCGCGATGGCAATGCGAATCGCCATGCCTTCACCGTAACCCTGTTCCAGCAGCGCATTGGCAATCTCGATCGCTTTCGCCCGGACCTCCGGTAGAAGGTTCTTCATGGAGATCGGGAAGTAACCGGAATTCCGGGGCATCGCGCCACTCACCTGATCGGGAAGATGGGCGCCAGCGCCTCACCTTCCCGGTGCGCTCAGGACAATTCCAGGTCGTCCACCACGGCGCCAACTCCGGGCGCAGACCAGGCCGCACCAACTGCGGCCAGTCGTTGCGCGCGTGAATCTACCCGGCCGCTCAGCGTCACCGTGCCCTCTTTCATCGAGACATTGATGTGCTTCGCTTCACGCTCGGCATGCCGGCGCAACGCAGCTTCAATGCGTTCGACCACATCGTCGGGCGCGGGGCGCATCCTCATCTTGATATGGTTCGTCACACCGGTCACACCGCGCAACTGCGACACGGTACGCTCGGCGAGCTTGCGCTGGTAACCCCACTCCACCTCGCCCGTCAGCGTGACGCGGCCCTTCTCCACGCGCAGCTTGACCGCATCGGCAGGCACGTGCACATGCCATTGCAGAGCATCCCCTGCGGCGGTGGCAATCGCCTCATCGCTGAATTCCCCCGTGGGCCGGACATCGAGGTTCACGACCACCGCGCGCACGCCAGAGACCTTTTCCGCAGCACGCTCGGCTGCAAGCTTCTCGGCATAGCTGGGCAGGTGACCGCTGAGCGTTACCACGCCCTCGCGTACCTCCACGCCAATGGCTGCCGCATCGATGGCGGGATCCCAGTCCAGCTCGTCCGTGACGTCTTTCTTGAGTTGTAGATCAGTTTTCATCGAGACATCTCACAACATGGCGTTGCAGAACGGCATGCGACGCGCCTGCGCGGCAACCGCTCATACCGTTCCTGAAAGTTCGTTCCTTTGCCAGCCACGGCATCACTTCACGGTAATCCGCTGTTGCGGCGATGTCTCCTTCTTGGGCAGGACCACGCGAAGCACGCCGTTGTCGTAGCTGGCCTCGACCTTGCCCTCGTCTATGCTGGCGTCCAGCGTAAAGGCTCGCTGCATCGAGCCGCTGTAGCGCTCGCGCCGGATCACGCGTTCGCCCTCTTTTTGTTCGGAGGACTTCTCCACCTTTGCGCTGATCATCACCGTGCCGCGGTCAACGGATACGTCGATGTCCTCCTTCTTCACACCAGGCAGTTCCGCAGCCAGGGTGTAGGCGCTCTCCGATTCCGACACATCGACCTTGAATGCCAGACCGTTATCTGCAGTCCCGCGGAATGAGCGCAGCATGCCCTGCAGCATGTCGCTGATGGGTTCGACAGAGAACGGATCAAAGTGCCTGAGGTTGGTCATGGTGATCTCCTTGGAAACTGGAACAGAACCGAAAGGCCGGCTGCTTCCAGATTGGCAGTTGAGCGCCGCGGGCGTTTGTTCTGCATCAAGGCCGGTGCATCGACTTCCATGCGGCGCTGGAGCGACATTGCCGAAGTCGGAATCCGCCGCGACGCTGTCAGGTAAACCTGACAGCGCATGCTTCAAGCCTGACACCAGTCTCAGCCCCGCCTGATTTCGAAAGGGGCGGTCGGCGACGATACTGCGGACATGAGCCACCGCACCCAACTCCACGACCTGACTGTCTACATCCTCGAGCACGCGGGTCCGATCAGGACGCGGCAACTGCGTTTGCTCAAGGCTGTCACCGGCATGCAGGTGGTCGGCGCGGGTACGGATGCCGAAGCCGACTTGCCGGTACTCGAGGCGCTTCGCCCCGATATCGTGCTGGTCGGACTGCGCACCGGACAAAGCCTGCGGCACGTCCGGTTGCTCACAGTAAAGCTGCCGGAAAGCACCTTGATCGTGCTGTCCAACAGCGGGTCTGCGCTGATGCGCAAGGCCTGCCTGCGGGCCGGCGGAAGCTATTGCTTCGACAAGACGCTGGAAGTCGACAAACTGCGCACCGCTCTGCTGGAGATCTCCGGCACAGCACCAAGAAGCAGCGAACCATAGGAGTACCGGGCTCTCGGGGCCAGACGCGCCCCTGATAGCACCGCCATCTGGAGACAACGATGTTCGGAACCAGTGATTCGCCGTCGGCCGACCTCGAGCAGCACGCGATCAGCGCCCCCCTTGACCGCCATGCAAGGCTGTCCACCGAAAACGCACCGAAGCCGGGTGCCCAGTGCTCCACCTGCATGCTCCGGCACATCTGCATGGCGTCCAACCTCGACGAGACGGACATAGTGCGCCTGAACAGCGTGGTGAAGAACTGGAAGATGGTCAGGCAAGGTCAAGCGCTCTACCGCGCCGGAGATCCGTTCCAGAGTATCTACGCGCTGCGTTCTGGCTCGATCAAGACCGTGCTCTCTCACCCTAGCGGCAGGGAATGCGTGTCCGGCTTTTTCCTTCCTGGCGAAACGCTCGGCCTCGACGGCATTTCGACAGAGGTCCACACCTGCGACGCCATTGCCCTGGAAGACAGCGCCGTCTGCGTGATCCCGTTCCACCTGCTGGAAGCCCTTTGCCGCGAAGTCAAATCGCTGCAGCAACAGGTGCACAAGATGATGAGCGCGGAAATCGTGCGCGAGACCGGCCAGATGATGCTGCTCGGCAACCTCACGGCGGAGCAGCGCGTGGCGGCCTTCCTGCTCAATATTTCGCAACGGCTCCAGCGCAGGGGCTATTCGCCGACATGCTTTACGTTGCGCATGACGCGCGAGGACATCGGCAGTTATCTGGGCATGACCCTGGAGACCGCGAGCCGCACGCTGTCGCGCTTCCAGCAGGAAGGACTGATTCGGGTACAGGGCAAGCAGATCGAACTGCTGGATCTTGAAGCACTCGATCTGCGATAAACCTATGACGTTGCTCATGCCGGTCGGCGGCGAAAGCGCGATGCTGGTCAACGAGCTGAAGTTTGCTACGGGGGAAGGCCAGGGATCCGAACCCCTGACCTTCAAGCGGCTCGGCCGCTTGCGTGGGGCACGTGCCTGCCTCAGATGTCCTCTTCCTCGTCGAACAGATGATGGCGCATGGCATAGCGCAGCAGCGCCGCTTCGCTGGGCACGTGCATCTTTTCCATCAGCCGCATCTTGTATGTACTGACCGTCTTGACACTCACGCACAGCGCTGTCGCAATCGCGGTGAGTGGCTCGCCCAGCACCAGCCGCCGATAGACTTCCAGTTCGCGGTCGGACAGGCGCAAGTGCGGTGCTTCGTCCTGATGTTCCTGCAGGCTGGTCGCCAGCTTGCCGGCAATCGCCTGGCTGACATACGTGCCCCCGCTTGCCACCTGGGTGATCGCAGAAACCAGCTCGGTCGCAGCGCTTTCCTTGGTCAGATAGCCCGCCGCACCGGCCTGGAACGCGCGCACGATGTATTGCTGCTCCGCATGCATGGTCAGTACCAGGATGCGCAGCGCCGGTTGCTCGTCCCGCAACAGGCGGATCAGTTCCAGGCCGCTGCGGCCCGGCATCGACAAGTCGAGCAGCAGCACCTGCGGCGCGCAGTCGCGCACGAGCTTCAGGACCTGGCTGCCGTCGGCGGCTTCGCCCACCACATCGAATTTGCCGGCGCGCTCCAGGATATGCTTGAGACCGTCGCGCACGACGGCATGGTCATCGGCAATGAGCACGCGCGTCATTTCATATCCCTTTTTCCAGAGGAATCTTTACGGTTAGCCGGAATCCCTTGCCAGGTTCGCTGTCGACTTCGACGGCACCGCCAAGCAAGCGCGCCCGCTCCCGGATTCCCAGCAGCCCCAGCGATTTGCGTGGCTCCGTCCCGGCGGGCTTCTTGACCCATCCGCCGCCATTGTCCTGAACCCGCAACTCGATCTGCCCGTCCGCCTGGGCAAGTGAAACGCCCACGACCGTTGCGTCAGCGTGCCGGACGACATTGCTGAGCGCCTCCTGCACAATGCGAAACATGGCGATGGCGGTCTGCTCGGGCACGTCCGCATCCACGCCATCCACACTCACCGGCAGGCCATACCGGCTGGAAAAATCAGCCGCCAGCCACTCGATGGCGGTCAGCATGCCGAGCTCGTCAAGCAGGGCTGGCCGCAGATCGCTGGCAATGCGGCGAACCGACGCCACCGTGTCGTCAATGACGCCGTTCATGTCGGTGATGTCCGCGAGGATTCCGCGGATGTCCCTGCTCTCGCTGACATCGGCGGCAAGCATCGTCATGTCCATCTTCAGCGCGCTCAGCCGCTGGCCCAGATCATCATGGAGTTCGCGCGCGATGCGGCGCTTCTCTTCTTCGCGGGTGGCCAGGATGCTGTCCGAAAGCTGCTGCAGTTCCTCTCGCGATCGGCGCAGCGCCTGCTCGGCGCGTACGCGTTCCGTGATATCGCGCAGCATCACCGTGTAGAGACTGACGCCGCCGTCCGCAATCTGTGAAATCGATGCCTCGATGGGAAACTCGCTGCCATCGCGGCGCAGCGCATAGAGTGCGCGCTGGCGCCCCATCTGCCGGTCGGATACCCCCGTCACGCCGAACCGGCGCACATGCGCATCGTGCGCAGCACGAAAGCGCTCGGGAATGAAATCGCCAAGCGGCCGGCCAATGGCCTGGTCGGCGGGCCAGCCGAACAAGGTTTCCGCCATGGGGTTGAACAGGATGACGTGCTGGGTGCTGTCCACCGTAATGATGGCCTCCATCGAGGAACGGATGATGCCGGCCAGCCGCGCTTCGCTTTCCCTGACACGTTGGAGGCTGGCATGCATGGCTTTCTCGGCACGCGTTCTTTCCGTGATGTCGCGCAGCATGACGGTGAACAACTTCGAACCGCGGTGCGTCGTTTGTGAAATCGATGCTTCGATCGGAAACTCGGTGCCGTCGCGGCGCAGGGCATAAAGTGCGCGCTGGCGCCCCATCTGGCGATCCGATACGCCGGTGATGCCGAACCGCCGTACATGCGCCTCATGCGCCGCCCGGAAGCGCTCCGGGATGAAGCGCGTCAGCGGCTGGCCAATCGCCTGGTCGGCCGGCCAGCCGAACAAGGTTTCCGCCATGGGATTGAACAACACCACGCGCTGGTCGGCGTCAACGGAAATGATAGCCTCCATGGACGAGCGAATGATCCCGGCAAGTTGCGCCTGGGTGTTCTGCGGCCTGCGCAATGCGCGGCCTGCGCGACGTCGGGCCCCGCGCATCCGGATTGAATACGTACTTATCCCTTTGGACATACCGGGCGCCCTGGCCGCAGATTGCTGAACAATCCTGAACACACTATAGGAGTGCTGACGCCATGTACAACCGCCGTCGGACAATCCCGCCGACAGTATGCGCTTGACAGAGGCGCAACCACTAGTCCAGTTCGAGATACCTGGAAAGCACTCTTCGCACTACGAAGGTTATCAGGAGATACAGGGCCAGGATGGGGACGAGCATCGTCCAGAGGGTTGAGGGCGGCTCATGCAAATGGAGTACAGCCGCGACCGGCGAATACGGCAGCCAAACGCCCAGCACGCATATGGCGCCTGTGGCCGCCAGCAACGCCGGGCTGGCGCGGCTCTCGATGAACGGGATCCTGCTGGTGCGGATGATGTGGACCACCAGCGTCTGGGAAAGCAGCGACTCCAGGAACCAGCCGGTCTGAAACACCGGCGCAGTGGCCGGATTGTTGGCGCCGATCCACCAGTACAGCCCAGCAAAGGTCAGATAGTCGAAAACCGAACTGATGGGTCCGAGGCACAGGATATAGCGCCGAACCCTGGCGACCTCCCAGCGGCATGGCCTGGCAAGTGCGCCGTCATCCACGTTATCGGTGGGCAAGGCGGTTTGCGAGATGTCATAAAGCAGATTGTTGGTCAGCAGTTGAATGGGGGCCATGGGCAGGAAAGGCAGCCATGCGCTCGCGCCCAGGACGCTGAAGATGTTCCCGAAATTGGAACTGGCCCCCATGCGGAGGTACTTGAGCAGGTTGGCAAACACGCGCCGACCTTCCACGACACCGTCGTACAGCACCGTGAGGCTCTTTTCCAGCAGGATGACTCCGGCCGATTCCTTGGCGATGTCGACCGCGTTATCCACCGAGATGCCAACATCGGCTGTCTTGAGAGCCGGGCCGTCATTGATTCCGTCTCCTAGCACGCCCACCACCCTGCCCTGTGCACGCAGCGCCCGAACCAGTGTCTCCTTGTGTGCGGGGTTGAGCCTGGCGAACAGGGTATTGTCCCTTGCCACCTCGGCCAGTTCCCCCGGCGTGAGCCGGTCCAGATCGCTACCCAGGACAACCCGGCCGGCAGGCAGGCCGACCATGCGGCAGACTTTGCTGGTGATCGTGGGGCTGTCACCGGTCAGTATCTTGACCTCGATGCCGCACTGGCGCAGGGAGGCCAACGCAGCGGCAGCGCTCTCCTTGGGCGGATCGATGAATGCGATATAGCCGACCAGTTCCATGCCGGCTTCATCCGCAACACCGTAGGCATGCGATGGACCTGCCGTCGGCAGGCGTTTGCTGGCAATTGCTATGACCCGGTAACCATCCTCGTTCAGCAGCTCGCTCTGCCGCATCAGGTCGGCCCGGTGGACGACATCAAGCGCAACCACCGTATCGCCGATCCGCGCCGTGGCGCTGGCGTCGAACACTTCCTCCACTGCGCCCTTGCAGATCAGCAGTCGTCTTTCATCTCCAGGCTGGCTGCCCTCCACCACGACCGACATGCGCCGCCGGGTGAAATCAAACGGAATTTCGTCAACGAGGCGCCATTGTTCATGGATGCCGATGCGTTCGCCAACATCCTCGTGCTGGAGCACCGCCACATCGAGCAGATTACGCAGGCCGGACTGAAAGAAGCTGTTGAGGTAGGCAAACTCCAGCACCTGTTCGCTTTCCCTTCCGCTCAAATCGAGATGATGCTTCAGGATGACGCGGTCCTGCGTCAGCGTTCCGGTCTTGTCGGTGCACAGCACATCCATTGCGCCGAGATTCTGGATGGCGTTAAGGCGCTTGACGATGACCTTGCGCCGAGACATCACCAGTGCGCCCTTGGCCAGGTTCACAGTGACCAGCATGGGCAGCATCTCGGGCGTCAGTCCGACGCCGACGGCTACGGCAAAGAGCAGCGCTTCGAACCAGTCCCCTTTTGTCAGACCGTTGATGATGAATACCAACGGCGCCATCACGACGATGATGCCCAGCATCAGGCGGCTGATTTGCCCCAGGCCCTCCTCGAACGCTGTAGGTGGCTCGCGCGCGGCGATCGAGCGGGCAATGTGGCCGAACACAGCATAGCGGCCCGTCAGCACTACCAGTGCCGTTGCCGTCCCGCTCACCACCGCAGTACCCATCAGTGCCAGGTTGGCAATGTCGCCGGCCGTCTCGGCGCTAGCACCATCGACGGCAAACTTCTCCACCGGCATGGATTCACCGGTGAGCGCAGCCTGGTTCACAAACAGATCCTTGGCGGCCAACAGGCGTACATCGGCCGGGACGAGGTCTCCCGCAGCAAGGTGGATGACATCGCCGGGCACCAGTTCGGCGATAGGAATGTCGCTGGTTTGTGTTTGCGCCCCGGCCGCTGGCCGGCGCCGCACGGCAATGACGGTATGCACCATCGCCCGCAGTGCGGCGGCCGCCTTGCCCGAGCGGCTCTCCTGCCACGTCGCCAGCCCTACACTCAACGCCACCATGCATGTGATGACCGATGCGGCCTGCCAGTCGCGGATCAGACCGGACAAGGCAGCGAGGCTGAGCAGCATCAGGTTCAACGGATTGCGCAGCCGCCCGAGAAGGTCGGGCACGAAGCGATGCTGTCGCTCCGTGGCGATCTGGTTGGCGCCATGCTCGCGCCTGCGCAGCGGCACTTCCGCGTCAATCAACCCTTGCGCGTCTGAGGACAGCGCAGCGAGCGCCTGTGCGCCACTGCCTGCCGCGACCTGAGCCAGCAACGGCGGAACATCAGTGGCGCGCGTGAGGATTGCCTGACGGCCTGCAGCGGTTGCCGTGCCGGGCGATTCGCTCAAGGCTACGCCAGAGGTGGCCCCCGCGGCCTTCATTGGCATCGCCGAGTCGTAAATTCAGGTCGGGTCCTTCGCCCTGACAAGCAATACTGGCACCGGACACTGGCGCGCAAGACTTTCGGCCACACTCCCGAGCAGCAACCGGCTCACACCGTGGCGGCCATGCGTGCCGAGCACCACGAGTTCGGCAGCACTGCTCTCGACAAGCTGGCGGATCTGGTGGGCGATATCGCCGAGCGCCACAATCTCGTCGATCATGACGGTCTGGCAGCGCACATGCCTGGCCTTTGCCTTTTCCTGCGCCTGAGCCAGCAACTCTTCCCCGCCCTTGATCAGGCCGGCACGCAGATCCGTCAGGTCAACGTATCCCATGTCATATTTCAGGTAGCCGTTGTCGATCACGTGAACGACCTGCAGGTCGGCGTCGCAGAGGGCGGCCAGTCCGATCGCATGGTCCAGGGCCAGGTCGCTACAGTGGCTGCCGTCAACTGCCACGAGAATCTTCTTGTACATTCCATATCTCCGTCAGGTTGCCTGCAAGGCGGGCGGGAGGCTAGGCCTCTCTCGGCGATATCCATGCTGGCCTTACGATGGCTTCGGGCGTTGTCTGCCCCCTGCGCAATGCCGCTGCGAATGCAGCCAGTTGCTCAGCGGCTGCACCACTCTGCACATCGCGCTGCTTCAGCACCAGGGCGGGCGACGGAGTCTTGCCAGTCAGAAAGGCAATGTCATCCTCCGCCCGGAAGCCACCGCGCGAGGCCATGACGCAGACGGCGGACACACAGCCCGAGAACGGCGCATGGTCTAGCAGGAACTTGCGCATGGGCGCCGCCAGCCTCCCGAGCCAGACCGGCGCGACGACAACCACGTGACCGCAGTCGCCGGGCAGCGGCCCTTCGTACCGGTATGCCGGCGTGCGATGCAGCAGCATATCGAGCACGCATCGGAAATCGCCGTACAACCCGGCCCGGGGCTTCTCGTCCCGAATTTCTGCCAGCCCCCAACCGGTGCTGGCTGCCAGGGTCTCGGCGGCTTGCCTGGCTGTGCCGGTACGGGAGTAATACACGATCAGGCTTTCCGATTTTTCCGACATGGGAGACTCCTCACCCGACGCCGGTCGTGCCGGCCCTGCATGGAATGCTAGGAAGTTGTCGGGACGCCCCCTTGATGCATGTCAAGCCCCCTGCTGTGGAAGGCAACAGCTTTGGCGGACGCAGCCGGGCCCCGTCGGTCGCCCGGAACGGCTTGTCGCCGGCGCCGCACGCCGTGATGAAGCCGCCCTTCCAGCGGCCGGATGCACCATGTCAGTCCAACCGATATCCGTTGCACGGTGTGATACATCAGCATCTGCAATGTAGGTCGCAGCGCATCCGCGCAGTTGTCGCACGTCAAGGCTCGCGATGGTGGCCGCCAAGGATGCCCGGCCCGCGTCCGGCTTGATAAGCATCAAGTCCTGCTGTGTCGTGGCATCTAGCCTTCAGGTATCGGACTCCGCCGCACGCGGAGCGGCCCGGATCCATCGCAGTTGAGCAGGTTGCCGCCATGAGCCAGATTCTCTTTCCCGATTCCGTACCGGCTTATTGCGCGGCGGGTCCCAGCTTGCAGTGCCCGGCACAGATCGACGGCGCCGCCGCCACCTTCGAGATCACGGCGGAGGCGCTGGAAGACCATTTCGGGGCACGGTCGTATCTCTATGAAGATCTGGCTTCCGCCTTTTCGTCTCATCGCAAGGCCATCGAGAACGTCGCCCGTAGCATGTTCGAGATGACGGGCGCACATAGCATCGTCCTGCATAGTGGCCATTTCCGGTTTTCCGCCTAGTGCGAGTGCTGGCTCGCCGATCGCCATGCCTATCGAACTGCAACGGTCACCACGTGCGCACGCGGGAAGCTCCGACAATTCGCGGGCGGTCCCCGGCACTCCTGCCGAACAGGATCTCGCGCATGCCGCTGCCCCGGCCGTGCCCGGGCGAGGCGCCTTGAAACGGGCGTGCACTGTGCTGGCCCGCCGGTCGGCACTGATTCTGCTGTGTCTGGCAACTTGCCGTGCGGCTAACGGTGCAGGACCTTCGGCGGCCTCGATCCCATTGCCGGCAAGATATGCGCAACAGGTGGCACGGATCGGGCATGAGGGCAGCATGGATCGAGCAGGCCGCGTCGCGAGTGAAGCGCAGATGCCCGTTGGCGTCGGCGCCTGCGCCGCGCTCAAGCGCCAGCATGCGGCGCGTCACCCAGCGCCGGCACCTGGCAAATCCGATGCCGAGTCCCATTCCGATTCCGCAGAACGCCATGCATATGCGTCCGCGACGAATGCCAACGGCGTCGCCTACTTCAGTGGCAGCGCGGATCCGGCGCAGGCCATCGACATGCGAGACATCGCCGGCCTCTACAATCTGTGCCTGGCTTTCGCCGGCAAGCAGCGGGCATGGATCGCCGGGGTGAAAGCGAATATCTACAGCGCCAATGGCACGCTCGTATTCCAGGCGTATGCCGACGGCCCGTTTCTATTACTCCGGCTAACGCCCGGTCGCTATCGCCTGGTCGCCGAATACGATGGCAGCGTGGTTGACACCGTCCTCCGGGTGCCGAGGCATGGCGCCGCTGCGCGCATGCTGTGGTGGCCCGACCTGGCCAGCCTGGTAGTTTGAATGCCCCGTGACTTCATTGCGAAGCCAGGTCCCGGCTCGGAATGCCACTCGTCATCATGGATATCGCAAGGCCGTTCCGGACATCACGGTCCTGTGCTTCGCTGATCGGAGGAAACCACTATGCCCAGCACGAAGAAGGCGCTACGGTCAAAACCCGTATCGACGGCGCCAGGACTTGTCAGCCTGTTGTACCACCTTGTCCATGCCACGTCGCAAGGGCTACTGGACCCCGAGCTGGCGCGAGATCTCGGACGACTCATCTACAGCGAGATCGAAACGCTTCAGTCGGCGTCCCCACCCAGCCGGATCGACATGGACCTCCTCCGCGAAGCCGCTTCCCGATTCGACGATACCGTGTTGCAGGCGCGCAGTTCGTTGTTGATCGACGCGAAGAGCCGAATCCCCGATCTCATTCCTGCCGGGATCCATTCGGATCGGCTTCCACCCATGCGCAACGACTCGCCTCGATTTGCCGCAAGTGGAAAGGGATCCGTCGAGGCAAAGGCAGCATCGGCTGTGAATGACTCGTGACAGCACGAAACTTCGATGACAACAAATGGCGCTGATGGAGGTTCCCCATGGAAGACTCGTCCTCACCCGACACACAGCGCGGCGCCGCGGCCGCAGGCAGTTGGCAGACCTGGTTCCCGCCTGCGCAGTGGCTGCTTCATTACCGGAGCGAATGGCTGCGACATGACGCCGTCGCAGGGGTCACGCTGGCGGCATATGGCATTCCGGTTTCGCTGGCCTATGCGTCGCTGGCAGGCGTACCTCCGCAGTACGGGATCTACTGCTATCTCGCCGGCGGGCTGGCCTACGCGTTGTTCGGCTCGTCGCGACAGCTCGCAATCGGCCCCACGTCCGCCATCTCGATGCTGGTTGGCGTGACCATCGCCGGAATGGCGCAGGGGGACCCGAGCCGCTGGGCATCAATCGCGGCGCTGACGGCGCTGCTGGTTGCCGCCATGTGTATCCTCGCGTGGCTCTTTCGACTGAGTTCGCTCGTGAATTTCATCAGTGAAACGATCCTGCTGGGGTTCAAGGCGGGCGCGGCACTAACGATCGCCCTGACCCAGTTGCCGAAGCTGTTCGGCGTCAAGGGCGGCGGCGAGTTCTTTTTCGAGCGCATTGCCATCCTTGCGCAGCAATTGCCGCTGACCAATCTCGCGGTGTTCGGCTTTGGCGCGGTGGCGATTGCCGTGCTGCTGCTTGGGGAAAAGTTCCTGCCAGGACGACCGGTCGCGCTGCTCGTCGTCGTAGCGTCGATCATGCTGCTGTCGCTGACGCCGCTGGGAGCGCTGGGCTTCAAGGTTGTAGGCGCCTTGCCACAAGGCCTGCCTGAACTGCACTGGCCGGGCCTGCGGCCCAGCGATGTCGACGGGGTCATTTCCCTTGCCTTTGCCTGCTTGTTGCTGTCCTACGTCGAAAGCGTCTCGGCCGCGCGCGCCCTTGCGCAGGCCCATGGAGACGAGATCGATGCGCGCCAGGAGCTGCTCGGACTCGGCGCGGCGAACCTGGCTACCGGCCTCTGCCAGGGCTATCCGGTTGCGGGCGGGTTGTCGCAGTCTTCGGTGAACGACAAGGCCGGAGCGAGAACGCCGCTGGCGCTGGTATTCGCGTCGGCAACCATCGCCCTTTGCCTGATGTTCCTTACCGGCCTGCTGGCCAATCTGCCCAACGTGGTGCTGGCCGCCATCGTGCTGGTCGCTGTCAAAGGCCTCGTGGATATCCGCGAACTGCGCCACGTATGGCGTGTGAGCCGCTTCGAGTTCATCGTCTCGATGGTTGCGTTCGGCGCCGTGCTACTGCTCGGCATCCTGAAAGGTGTCATCGTCGCCGTGCTCGTATCGATGCTGATGATCATCCGGCGTGCTGCTCACCCGCATGTCGCGTTCCTTGGACGAATTCCGGGAACGCGCAGCTTCTCGGACATGGATCGCAATCCGGACAATGAAGCCGTTCCGCAAATCCTGATTTTCCGTGCGGAATCGTCGCTGCTGTACTTCAACGTCGAGCATGTGCGCTCGGTGGTGTGGCGTGCCATTCGCAGCTCCGCGCTGCCGCTGCGGCTGGTGGTCTGCGACCTCTCGGTTTGTCCCGTGGTCGACCTGGCAGGCGCCCGCATGCTGGCGACGCTGCACAAGGAACTGCAAGCCGCCGGCATTGAATTGCGGCTGGTTGCAGCGCACGCGGTCGTGAGAGACATGCTTCGCGCAGAGGGACTGGAAGAGCGTGTGGGGTATTTCGGACGTCGTATCTCGGTTGCGGATGTGATCGAGGAGTTCCGCACATCCACCGCGCAGGAGACGCCCATCGCGAGTATTACAGCGTTGGCAGCAACGTAGCGCGCATTGTTGCCGCCCCGGCGTCCGCGCGCGGCAGAGTATGCTGGTCCCGCATGGCGGGTGCCGGCCTTTGAGAAGGAAAGCGTCATGAACAAACCGGAAAGACCCAGCCACCTGGCAGCCGCGCGTCGGGAACCCACGCACTACCTCACCGCCGACGAGCGCGCAGCAAAAGGACGCGCGCTACGCGATACTGTGCCTCGCGCCTCGCAATCCGGCTGGCAGGCACCGGAAGATCGCCGCGATCCGATCGAACTGCTGAATGAATCCAACGCCGGGCGGATCCTCGACCTGGTTCCAATCCGATACGGCCGGATGGCGGCATCCCCGTTTGCGTTCTACCGCGGATCGGCTTCACTCATGGCGGCCGATCTTGCCACCACGCCGTCCAGCGGCATCCGCGTGCAGGCATGCGGAGACGCCCACCTGATGAACTTCGGCGGGTTCGCCACGCCCGAACGAAACATCATCTTCGACATCAACGACCTCGACGAAACCTTGCCCGCCCCATTCGAATGGGACCTCAAGCGACTGGCGGCCAGTCTGGCGATTGCGGCCGAGCATCTCGCGCTGCCCAAGAGCGATGCCGCACGCGTAGTCACCGATGTCGTGCGCGAGTACCGCGAACGCATGTTCAACTACGGGTGGATGCGCGCTCTCGACGTATGGTACGACCGAATTGATTTACAGAAGTATGAAGACCGTAGCGGCGATCCCGAGATCGTTGCCGCGGCACGCAAGCGCCTGGCGCAGCGAATCGAAGGGGAACGACGCAAGACGGTTCCCGACTATCTTTATCCCAAACTGGTGTCGGAAGAAGGAGCAAAGCCGAGGATCAAGGATGAGCCTCCCTTGATTTTTCATCCGACCGAAGAACTGGCGCCCGGCATGGGCTCGGATTACGCGCAAGCCATTGCTTCCTATCGCAGCAGCCTCGCTGAGCATGTCCGTGTGCTGTTCGACCGTTTCCACTTCTTCGACATGGCCATCAAGGTCGTTGGTGTCGGCAGCGTCGGGACCATGTGTGGCGTGGGATTGTTTCTCGCTGCGGACAACGATCCCTTGTTCCTGCAGGTGAAGGAAGCGCGCGCTTCCGTGCTGGAGCCCTACGCGGGCAAGAGCCTGCATGCCAACCATGGCGAGCGCGTGATCGCCGGCCAGCGTCTCATGCAGGCGGCGAGCGACGTATTCCTGGGCTGGACGCGCGGCGAAAACGGACGCGACTTCTATTTGCGCCAGTTGCGCGACATGAAGCTCTCCGCAGTGATCGAGGACTGGGATACGGGTATGCTCAGACAATATGGCCGCATGTGCGCGCACGCGCTTGCGCGCGCCCACGCGCGCTCCGGGGATGCCGCCATGATGGCTGGCTACATGGGCTCCGGCCAGGCCTTCGATGATGCGATCTGCGAGTTCGCCACGGAATACTGTTCGCAAAACCGCAGCGATTTCCGCACGTTTGTCGCAGCGATTCGCGAAGGGCGTATCGAGGCCAGGCTGGAGGCGAACTGAGCAGTAAGCCGGTATGGTCGAGGTACTGACGTAGTGCTCCCTACCGGCTCCCTACCAAAGGCGCACCGTCACCCGGCGCGGCGGTGCACCTCACTTGGCGCGTGGTTTCTGTCCAGCTGCGCCCGTGCAAGCAGAAGTGGCTGACGGGTCCGCGCCATGACCTTGCGCACTATCTCACCCATGCGCGGCCCGGAAGGGCCGTGGTTTCCATTGTTCCCCATCGCAATCAGGTCCGCTGACCACGCATCAGCTTCTGCCGCGATCGTTTCGGCAATGCCTTGCTGAATGCCGGACCTGCCCGACAGACACGTCGTGAACCGGACTCTGGCCCGGTCCAGCTTGGTGGCGGCCGCTGCGAGCACGCCTTCCGCAGCTGTGGTCAGATTCTCCGCCATTCGCACCGGATCCGCGCCCGCCACATCCAGGAACGGAGCGCTGATGTCGAGCACAAAAATGACTTCCACCTCGGCATCCGAGGCTTGCGCAATGAGGATTGCCTGCTCCAGCGAAGCCTCAGCTGCGGCGCCACCATCGAGGGCTACAAGAATACGACGGTACATGTGATCGTCCTCGACATAGTCAGATTTGCGATTGAGGGCCGGCCGGCAGCAGGATCCCCAGCGCCGCCGTTAACTGCTACACGGTATTGCTACGTTAGTCCCCTGACACGCTCCGAGGTTGGGCTGGATCAAGGGTGCCTCATGTCGCGCCGTGCGCTGATTTATGGCAACGCGCGATACCCCGTGTGCGCGGTCTTCAAGAAAGCGAGCGGCCCGCAGTAGCGGGCCCCTTTTTGTACTGGCCTCATTCCACCTGAAGAGCCTGGTTTTCAATAGCTTTCGCCGCCTTCGGTAAGCGATTACATGCCGGCTTTGGCTCCTTCGAAATGCGGATCCAAACGCTTCCCGGAAGCGTTTAGATCGCAATTCATGTTGATTGAAGGGCCGCTCCCATCGGCATCGTGGGTATTGTCGGGGCTGATCTGCCATAGTCCTGGGACGGTGGACGCCGGCAAGAGAGATACTCGCTATGAGCTGACAGCAAGAGCGCTCGACCTATCCGGAGAATCCAGGCTACTGTCTCAGCAGGCCCCCGCGGACGCGAACTTTGACAGCCTGCTTGGAGCCTGGGAGATCAAGCTTCCTCTCATGCCGGCCGACCTGCATTCCCTTTCTGATCCGGCTTACTGGGCCTTGTCGCCAGAAGCCTTCGCGCCATCCGTATAAGGGTCGAATTTGCCCGTCTTTGCCCCATCGGTGTAAGGATCATACTTTCCGGCTTTGGCGCCTTCGGAATACGGATCGAAACGCTTCTCGGAAGCGTTCAGACTGGAGCGGGTCGACTGCTTTGCGCCATCGGTGTAGGGATCGAACTTGCCGGACTTCGCCGCGCCCGAGTTGGGGGATACCTTCTTCGCCGCGTGGCTGCCTCCGTACAGATCGCCGCCGTCCGTGTAGTTCTTTTGCGCGTTGGCTGCCTGCGTCACGCCGAATGCCGCCAGCCCGGCAATGATCAGGGTCGGAATGGTTTTGTTAAGCATGATGGCCTCTCGAATCGAGGTCGCGCGGCGCCTGCGCACGCCCTTGCGAATGGTGGACGGAATACTCTGGCTGATCGACCGAGCTGGCGCTTCCTTTAATAACGTGAGACTGCTTCTCCGGAATTCAAGTCTCCAATCAGCTATTTCAATGAACCGCTCCGACGCTCATCGCCATGTCCTTCAGCCGGAGGGCTCCCGCCCTAAAAAGACTACTGGGCGGGAATCGTGATCAACGGCATGGCTTCCTTGCTGCCCGTATCCACCAGCGTGAAGAACAGCATGACTGCATTGAGCGCGCGCTTGGTACGCAGGTCGCCTTGATCGATCCAGAACCAGTAGTCGCGGTAGCGCACCGCCACATAGGCATCCACGGGCTTGGCCCTGCCACAACGAATCCGAACGGTCTCATCCTCGGTCGCTGGTGACGTCCGAACAACGCCTGGCAACGCGCTTCGCTCGGTCAGATGATCGTCCGGGACGTCCATGTAGCTGGACAACGCAAGCATGATCTGCAGCATGGACCGGCTGTTGACCGACAACTCGTCGTCCGCGCCGCGGGCTGGAGAGTACTTCAGCACGAACCGTTGACGGTCAACGGGCAGCCTGAGAAGCCGGCGAATCTCGTCAACCTTCTCGACCACGCCAGCAGGCATGTCTTCCCTGCGAAAGAAGAGGACTGCCGTGGATCCGCGAGTCTTGTCTTCTTCGACACGCATCGCGAAGGCGCCGGAAGCCTGTACCTCGCGCATCAGCGAGATGGCGCGCAGAAACTCCGGATCGGCTTCCCGTATCATGCCGGCCGCAGTGGAACGATTGCGCACACCATTGAGCGACTCGACGGTCATGCCAAGCAGGAAATCCGCGGCGTAACCACTTTGCAGCATGAAAAAGATGTTGCGCGGATCAATCGGCTCCATCAATCCGCGCACAAAGCGCTGTCCTGTCGCGGGCGTGTAGGTGATCGTCGGACGATCCGTATAGACGCCCTGCACGCCCGCCGCGATGAAATCCCCCTGGATCGCGCGTGCGGATGACAGCGTACCGTTGACCGACACCCCCGCCTGGAGCGAATAGCCACTGACTACAGAGGCAACATCCACGAACACGGGGAGGTCCATGTATCGCAGCTTGACGATGTTGAGCAGCGTCTGCTGCTTCCATGAATCGGCAATGGCCGCGCTGTAGTCAAAGCGATCGGCGACGATGGTGGTGGGTCCCAACGATGTACACGCCGAAAGCAACCAGCCTGCTGCTATCGCCACGGCATGCAAGATCGCCGCGAAGCGGATTGCCGCCCGGGTGGTTGTCTGTTTCATGCAGCTTGCATTGCGGAACGCCGGTGCGCGCATGGCAAGAGGGACATCCCCCTCCAGATGAAATGGGTCTTCAAACAGCGTAGGAGAACGCAGAAGGCGTCCGTTGACGCAGCGCAAGCACGGCAAAGCGCGCTAGAAGCAGAACCCGAGCGAGAGCATCACGATCGGCTAACGCAGGCGCGCCAAATATGGAACCATATGCGTTGGAATCGCCGCTGAACGCCGGGATCCTTCTCTGCGTACACGACGATGCTGCTGCAACCCGACTCCTCTCCTCGGGCTGATATCGCTTGTTCAAGTCACGTCACGTCCCTTCTCGACGTCCGCGTCTCGATGCATGGCTTCGTCTTCCCTGCGCCCGAGTTTGCTCGTCCGGCGAAGCTGGAAGCCAAACAGCAGGACAACACCCGCCACTGACAGCACGGCGATCAAAATCCGATACCCCATGACAGGACTCCATTTGGTCTTGGAATGCACCCCAACCTTCCGGGCGGCTGCCTGCCGCCAGGGCATCTAGCGGCCAGGCGGAAGGATGACCAGACGTGGCTTGAGATGCGCATGTTGCCCTTGCGGAAGAGGCATCCTGGCATCCAGTTTGGCTTGTCGCGACCCGCGGGCCTTGATAACCGTCAAGGGAACCGACGTCCGCCGCATGACGCCCGCCGGCAATCCACCGCCGACAAACGACTTGATTCGCGACCAGAGACCTGTCCCCAGCAAGATGCCGTCGCAGTTGTTCTCTTCGGCCGTCCTTGCAATGGTCTCGGCGAGAGGTCCAAGTGCAATGATCGGTACATATGGAACACCGGAATCCTCAAGAATCTCTTGCGCCTCGCACAGAGCCGCTTCACCTCCGCGGCTCTCAACGTCCCGCAAGCGTTGCAGCGAATGGAACGCGCGGGCACGACTGCGCTCCAGCGGAGGCTGGACGTTGACCAGCACGATCTCCGCGACGCTTCCCTCTCGGTAGAGAAACGCAGCGTGGCGCACGGCAGCCAGCGCGCACTCAGAACCGTCTACCGGTACAAGTATCTTGATCATCGCTTGCCTTTGCGGGCAGCAGGCCCGGGGATTCACAACTCAAGCGTATGTCTGGCGGCATGCAAGCGGCATCAAGAACCGGGGGCACGGTGTAAAAATCGCGCAAACAGTGCCGGAAGCTATCCCATCACATTCACACCACCATCCACATAGTGCCCGCCGGCGCTCTTCTTCATCTCTCACCCGCGCCGATCAATGCCTTGGTATGCCTGGCGATCATCAGTTCCTCGTCCGTCGGGATCACCCATACCGCAACCCGTGCGGATGGCTCGCTGATACACGTCGCGCCGCTGGCGTTCGCCGCGGCATCGACCGTTACGCCCAGCCAGGCAGCCTGGCGGCACACGCGTTCACGGATCACTGCGGCATGCTCGCCAATGCCGGCGGTGAAGACCAGCGCGTCGATGCCTTGCGCCGCTGCGGCCAGCGACCCGAGTTCGCGGCCGATCCGGTAGGTGTATAGCTCCACGGCAAGGCGGGCGCGCGGATCGTCGCTGGCGAGCAGCACGCGCATATCGCTCGATATGCCGGAGACGCCAAGCAGCCCGGACTTGCGGTAGATCAGGTCCTCGATCTCGCGAGCGCCCATGCCCAGCTCGCTGATCAGGTACAGGATCACGCCGGGATCGAGGCTGCCGCAACGCGTGCCCATGGGCAAGCCATCGACCGCAGTGAATCCCATGGTGCTGGCCACGCTGCGTCCGGCCACGAGCGCGCACATGCTGCTACCGTTGCCAAGATGGGCCACGACAGTGCGGCCAGTCGCGGCCTTCGCGTCGACACCGGGCAGGACGCTGGCAATGTACTCATACGAAAGCCCGTGAAAGCCATAGCGCCGGATGCCGCGCCCGGTCATCGAAGCCGGCAATGCAAAGGCCTGCGCGATTTCCGGCTGCGCCCGGTGGAACGCGGTGTCGAAGCAGGCCACCTGCGGCAGTTCCGGACGCCTTTCTGCGAGAACGCGGATTGGCTTGAGGTTATGCGGCTGGTGCAACGGTGCCAACGGACACAGCGCATCGAGTTCTGAAAGCACCGCTTCAGTGACTCTTTCTGGCTGCGCGAACCGTAAACCGCCATGCACCACGCGGTGGCCCACGCCAACCAGGTGATGTCCTTCTCCATGACCGCGCAGGAAATCCGCCAGGAAGGCAATGCCACCACCGTGCCCGAGTTCGGTCCCTTCGTCCCACTGCCGGGCCTCGACCTCCGTGCCACCGCCATCTGTCGCGCGGAAGCTCGGTGATGTGTAAAGCCCCTCGATGCTGCCACGCAGGACCAGCTTGAGTGCGTCGCCCTGAGCGTCGTAGGCGCAGTACTTCAGGCTCGACGAGCCCGCGTTTAGCACAAGGATCACATCGGCCATGTCGTCACCTCTGTATCTGGCCGGATTCCCGGCGCGCCTTGGCCACCAGCGCCGCCACCGCACAGGACGCCAGTCGGGTCATGACGGCATCGGCACGGCTCGTGAGGATAATGGGGACCCGTGCGCCGAGAACGATGCCTGCGGCGTCGGCGCCTGCCAGGAACGTGAGGCTCTTTGCAAGCATATTGCCGGCATCAAGGTCCGGGACAAGCAGCACGTTGGCCCGACCGGCCACCGGCGAGTCGATCTTCTTGATGCGTGCGGCATCGAGATTGATGGCATTGTCCAGCGCGAGCGGGCCATCGACCACCGCGCCGGTGATCTGGTGCCGGTCGACCATCTTGCAAAGCGCGGCCGCGTCCACGGTGGACGGCACCTTGGGATTCACGGTTTCCATCGCCGACAGGATGGCGACCCGCACTTCGCTGACCTGGAGCGCGTGCGCCAGGTCAATGGCGTTCTGGAGGATGTCCGCCTTTTCCTCCAGAGTCGGCGCGATATTGACCGCGGCGTCGGTAATGATTAACGCGTCTTCGTGGCCTGGCACATCCATCACGAAACAGTGGCTAATCCGCCTCGCGGTGCGCAAGCCGCTATCGCCCTTGACCACTGCTCCCATGAGCTCATCGGTATGCAGGCTGCCCTTCATGATGGCCTCGGCCTTGCCTTCACGTACCAGCGTCACCGCAGCGGCCGCGGCGGCGTGGCTGTGCGGGGCATCGACGACCGGGTACTGGCTGATATCAATGGCGCTGGCACGCGCGACCTCCTCGATGCGAGCCCGAGGCCCGACCAGGATGGGCGCGATCAGACCCATCCGTGCGGCTTCCACCGCTCCCTCCAGCGAACTTCGATCGCAC
Organism: Cupriavidus pinatubonensis; assembly: GCF_019602855.1. Lineage (GTDB taxonomy): Bacteria > Pseudomonadota > Gammaproteobacteria > Burkholderiales > Burkholderiaceae > Cupriavidus > Cupriavidus pinatubonensis. Next base: position 1,313,194 of record NZ_CP080767.1, on the reverse strand, counting down.
GGATGGACGACTGCCGTGGGCGTCGGAGGAATGGACTTGCAGTAGTCGATCAGGCGCTGATACTTCTCGTGTTTTGCGTTCACGGGTTCTCTCCTGCATCACCAGGTTGCTGTTCGGATTCCGGCGGCCGCGCCTCGTGCGGTGCTAGGACGCGCGCGCCAGCGGTACTGCGGCACGACGCGGCCGCTCAGTCTTGACCGACAGCACCGTGCGGATGCGTGCCAGCATCGCGGCCTGCTCTGGCGTCGGCGTGGTCCCAAGAAGCCGCTCGTCAGCGCGCAGCTTGTCGGCGAGGGATTGCAGCCGGTCACGATCGGACTTGTCCCTGAGCAGGACCGGCAGCGTCTCGAGCGCCTGCTCCGGCGCGTACAGCGTGATGAGCTCCTGCTGCCCGCGAATCCGGCGCCAGGTCTCCGGCGGCAGCTCGGGCAGCAGCTCCGCGTAGTCCGTCACCAGCTCTTTGCGCAACTCAAGCCTCGACAACGGCAAAGGCTCGCCTTGTCGCTTGAGCAGGCAAGCCACGCGGGCGATGGCTTCCGCGTAGCCGCCCTGTTCGATCTCGGCCAGTGCTGCCTTGACCTCCGGCAGCTCGCGCGGCGGGGTGACTGTCCGGGCGGCCCGCGACGTCTTGTCCCCTGGCAGGAACGCGCACATGTTCGCGTACACATTGAAGAAGATGGCTTCTGTCATGGCATCGCGCACGGCACGGCAGGCGTCGAGGCCCGCGCTGAGGACTTCCGCGCCGGCCTGCTCACGCTGACGCAGCGGATGGTCCGCATCGAGCGCCTGCCGATTGGCCCTTACCGCATTGGCAGCGGGGCTCACCCACGCCATCCACGGATTCAGGTCGCAGAACATCCAGTTCTGCACCCGCAGCGGATGGAATTCGCGCAGCATGCGCGCCGACGCCTCATTCGACATGGCCTGCACGAACGGTTGGGCGAACAGCTCATAGGCGCGCTGAGTGAAATCGGACATTGCCGCCACTGCCTCGAATGGCGTCTCGTCTGCGCGCTCGAAGCGGTTGAGCCTTTGTGCTATCTCTTCGAGCGAATGCTCGTGGAACTCGACCTCGTACTCGACCCCGGCAGCGGACTTGTGCTCGTGGATCACCATGCCGTAGAGTCCCGGCGGCAACAACTCGATGCTCTTGAGCACGGAGACAATCTGCGCATGCTCCTTCTGCGCAACCTTGCCGGAGACGAAGATGCCGAGGTGACCGATGTTTTCGTGCATCATGCCGACAATGACCTGGCCCCGGGCCTTGATCTCCTCGGTGCTGCCATAGACATCCACCACCCAGTTGAACGCTTGTTGCGGCGGCGTGATGTTGTCGCCCATCGAGGCGAACAGCACGATGGGGGCCTTGATGTCCCGCAGGTCGAACGCCCTTCCGCCGGCATCTTTTACATCTCCGCTCCAAAGCTTGTTGCCGACGAACAGATTGCGCGTGATCCATTCGATCTCTTCGCGATTCATCAGGTAATAGCCGCCCCACCAGTGCTCGAATTCCAGGAAACGCGGTGGCTCGGTATCGGCCTTGCGGTACAGGTTGTAATACTTGTCCCACAGGCTGTTGGCGGGATTCAGGTTCTCGAAATTCTGAACCAGCCAGGCACCATCGAACTTGCCGTTCCCAAGGTCTGCCGTCAGCGATGCGAGCCAGGTGCCGCCCAGCAGACCGCCCGAGTAGCGCATCGGGTTATCGCCTTCGCCCTCGCTCCAGGCACCGCTCCAGTACGACATTGGTGCGCCGTTGATGACAATGGGACCGGTGTCGTCCGGGTCGGATGCGGCCAGCATCATGGCGGCCCACCCTCCCTGGCAGTTGCCGATGATGGCCGGCTTCGGACTATCCGGATGCAAGGCGCGGACTTTCCGGATGAACTGCTGCTCGGCCTCGCACACGTCGAGCAACGTTTGCCCGGGCTCCGGGTCACGGAAGAACATGACGAAGTAGACGGGATGGCCCGCACGCAATGCAACGCCGACCTGGGAATCGTCCTTGAAGCCGCCGATGCCCGGGCCATGGCCGGCACGCGGATCGATGATGACGTACGGGCGGCGGTTATCGTCGACGGTGACGCTCGCCGGCGGCGTGATCTTCAGCAGCGCATAGTTCACGGGCAGTGCGAAACTACGGCCATCGAGCACGGTTTCATAGTCGAAATGCAGCACGGGCTTGAGACCCTGCACCGCATTCTCGACGAAGTTGTTGCCGCGTTGCCTGATCGTGTCCCAGAACAGGATGGCGCGCTGCATGCTGTCGATTGCGTAGGCATAGCAGTTCATCGGATTCATATCCGCCATCCAGCTTGCCGGTGTCGACGCCTCGCCACCCGTGGCTTCCTGCACGCGATGACTGAATGCCTCTTGCGCATTCTTCAGGCGCTTTTGCAGCACAACGCTTGTCTTGATGCCCACCTCACGCGCATGAGCCAGTTGCTTTCCTGCGTCCATGCTTCCTCCGTCAGACGTTCTGCCAACATCCAGCGTAGGAGGTAGCACTGAGCGGGGCTTGACATAGCGCAAGCGGGCAAGGCACCAGCGTGCGGAAACATACGATGCGATCCCGTCACTTCGATGCGGGGCGAGGTTGCTCTCCATGGGGCAGTCCACGCCGCACCATCCGTCCACGGCTCCTTGATCTATAACAACCGGACCTCGAGCCGAAGTCATAGGCTGAATGCAGAAGGAAAGCGTCGCGGAGGCATCGCTCACTTCTTTCCCTGTCGATTCCGGAGCATTGCCATGACCACGGCCACTATCTCTGTTACGCCCACGACCGTTGCGCGCCTGTATTCCGTCGGCCGCGCGCTGATTGGCTCGCTCTTTCTGATTTCCGGGCTAATGAAGATGAGCAGCTTCGCCGGATATTCCGCATGGATTGCAAGTGCTGAACTGCCGATGCCCAGTCTGTTGCTGGTGCTGGCCATGACGATCGAGATCGCGGGCGGATTGACGCTGATTTCTGGCTGGAATGCGAAATGGGGAGCGCTGCTTCTCGCGGTTTTTCTGGTGCCAACCACCCTGATCTTCCACGGCTTCTGGCGCGCCGATCTTGCGGATTCCTGGAATCAGTTCAACCACATTCTGAAGAATGTCGCGATCCTGGGCGGGATGCTTGTCGTCTTCGCGATCGAATCATCACGCGGGCATGAGCCGAAGTAACGGGAGAAGCGCGATGAGCATCAGCCGGAGTCTTGGATCCAAGCGAACGCAGGCCTCATCCGGTTCCAGTGACGATGTTCTGCGAAATCGGGAGAACTTTTCACTGGTCCTCGGTGGGCCACTTTATCAATTGCTGCGTCGGGCCAATTTGTCCGATGACGCTTTGCTTCTCGTGCGGCAACGCATTCTCTTCATCTCGCTCTTCGCTTGGCTGCCGTTGCTGATGCTGTCTGCCTTCGAGGGAAACTTATTCAGCAAGGCTACGACGGTACCGTTCCTGATGGATATGGAGGTTCATCTCCGGTTTCTCGTGGCAGTGCCCTTGCTGGTTGCCGCAGAACTTGTCGTGCACCGGCGCTTGCATGGCATCGGCCAGGCATTCATCGAACGGAATCTGATTCCCGAAGCCGCGATGAGCAAATTCGATGAGGCCCTCGGCGCCGCATTCCGGCTGCGCAACTCTGTGCTTGGCGAATTACTGTTGATCGCTGTCGTCTATGGAGTCGGCATCCTGATCGTCTGGCGTCATTACACCGGTCTCCAGACGGCAACGTGGTACGCAACGCCAACCGACGGCGGTTCAAAGCTTTCACTGGCGGGCATCTGGTATGGCTATGTCAGCCTGCCGCTGTTCCAGTTCCTGCTGGTGCGCTGGTATTTCCGATTATTCATCTGGATGCGTTTTCTCTGGCAGGTATCGCGCATCAAGCTGAGCCTGATTCCCACGCATCCGGATCGCGTTGGCGGTCTCGGCTTTCTTGCCAATACGGTCTACGCCTTCGCGCTGCTGCTCGCAGCGCATGGCGTCATGCTTGCGTCAAATCTCGGTAACCGTATTTTCTTTCTTCAGGCTGCGCTACCGGAATTCAAGATGGAGATCGGCGTAATGATGGTCTTTCTGCTGACCATAGTTGTCGGCCCACTGCTGGTATTCTCGCCGCAGCTTGCCCAGGCGAAGCGAACAGGACTGAATGAGTATGGCACGCTGGCGGAACGCTACGTGCGCGCGTTCGATAACAAATGGCTGCGTGGATGTGCACCAGCCAACGAACCGTTGGTGGGCAGCGGCGATATCCAGTCACTCGCCGATCTCGGCAACAGTTTCGAGGTGGTGCGCGGCATGCGGATTGCGCCTGTCACCAGAGATGCCATCGTGCAGCTTGCTGCGGCAGTACTGATTCCCATGGCGCCCCTGGCGCTCACCATGATGCCTCTCGAAGAACTGCTCAAGCATCTGTTCGGGCTCTTGTTCTAGAAAACGTAGACGACCGTCCGGTTGACAGCTCATTGCGACTCCCATCCAGATCAATTATCGGCGAAAATTTCACGAATTCCGGCTGACCCTCAACATGCTCGCATTCTGTTGGCTGCCGCCAAAAGCCGTCACATTCGTATCGCGCAGGACTCGCCCAGCACGAGATCCAACGGCACATTTACCTGGCGTGCGGGCTCATCGACTACGCCTTCCAATCTATCCAGCATCAACTGTGCAGCAGCTTGCGCCGCGGCTTCGATATTGAAGCGCAGCGTGGTTAACGGCGGGTACATCAGTTCCAGGGTTTCCGGGGTACCAATGCCTATCACCGAAAGATCTCGCGGAATATCCAAGCCGGCTTTCCTTGCCGCATAGATGGCACCTGAGAGCAAACGGGTCCCAAGCCCGATCATTGCAGTGGGTGGCTTTTCGAGGGCAAGCATCGCGCTCATCTGCGTTCGCGATGAATCCACAGCAGACCGCGACATGAATACCAGCATCGGATCAAAGGGAATCCCCGCTGCCTGAAGACCGTCCTGGTAGCCCAACAACTTCTCGCGCCCCGGCCGAATGTGCTCGCCGGGGCCGAACAAAGCAATGCGACGATGGCCAAGGGAAACCAGGTAGTCCACGGACTGCCGAACGCCGGCCCGATGGTCGAGCATGACCGCATCCATTGGCTTTGGCGTCTCCCGATCAAGAATGACGACGGGCAGGCCGCATGCACCAAACAAGAAGTCCGTCGGCGACTCGCTTTCCACGCTGGGCGCGGCAATGATGCCCTCCAACCGCCGTGTCTCAAAGAGTGAAACTAGCTCTCGATCGCGGTGAGGCTGGTCAAGCGTATTTCCCACAATGACCGAATAGCCTGCCGCCTGCAGGTGACGCTCCACTTCGCTGAAATGTGCAGCCAGCAGCGGATTGCGAATGTTCGAGACCAGGTATCCCACCGTGTGGCTGCGTCCTGTGCGCAGGTGCTTCGCGGCAAAGCTCGGCGCATATCCCAGCTTTTCCACAGCCGCCAGGACCCGTGCGCGCAGCGCAGCGCTGGCATAACCCGTTTCATTCAACACGCGTGACACGCTGCCGATCGAAACGCCTGCAGCCTCTGCCACATCCCTCACTGATACGCGTTGCGTCATGGTCTTCCCTAATGAAAACGTTCCACAGTTGGACGCCAATTTTTCCGACTGCTAATTTACCACCAAGCCGTTTTTCAGTGCATTTTCGATCTGAAAACGTTTTCCGAATCTTGCATAGAGGCATCGCCGAGAGTGCCCGTAACGGAGACCCCGCATGCTGTACCGACTCCTGTCCGGCTTGCTTGCTGCAGCAGCCATTACGATGCATGCCATGCCGGCGCTGGCGCAGAGCTATCCGTCCCGGCCGGTTCGACTTGTCGTCCCGTTTCCGCCTGGTGGTACGGCTGACGTGTTTGGCCGCCTTCTGGCCCAGGAAATGACGCAAACGCTTGGCCAGCCATTTGTGGTGGACAACCGTGCGGGAGCCGGCGGCAATATCGCGGCGGCAGCCGTCGCCAACGCGGCAGCCGACGGCTACACCGTGCTGCTCGGCACGATCGGCACTCACGGCATCAATCCCAGCCTGTACGGCAACCTGCCGTACTCGCCGCGCAAAGACTTCCAGCCTGTGGCATTGGTGTCATCGGGCGCAAATGTGCTGGTTGTCCATCCCGACGTGCTCGCCCGTACGGTAGCGGAGCTAGTTGCACTGGCAAAGAGGCGGCCCGGCCAATTGATGATGGGCTCGTCGGGCAATGGCAGCAGCATTCATATGTCCGGCGAACTGTTCCAGACAATGACCGGCACTCGCTTTACACACGTGCCTTACCGCGGTGGGTCAGCGGCGCTCACGGATCTGATGGGCGGCCGCATCCAACTGATGTTCGATAACGTCCCGACTTCACTTCCTCTGATCGCCAAAGGACTGGTGCGGCCCCTTGCAGTCACCTCGGCGCGTCGCTTACCGGCATTGCCCGATGTGCCTACCGTCGCCGAAGCCGGTGTCCCGGGCTACACCGTCACCAACTGGAGCGGCCTTTTCGTGCCGGCAAACACGCCGCCAGAAGTCGTGGATCGCCTGCATGACGCAGTGAGGAAAGCCGTGAGCAGCAACACGCTGCGAAAGCGATTTGTCGAAATGGGCGCTGACACACAAGCCATGAGCACCACTGAGTTCACTCGCTTCGTGGACGACGAGATGGTCAGGTGGGCCCGCATCGTCAAACTGTCCGGGGCGCGACCAGATTGAAATCCATCACGCCACATCGTGCGGCAACCGTGTTGGCCGAATCTTCAAGCCGGAGTATTCATGCAGCCGATTGACTTCCTTCTGAGAACCGCAAGCGCGTTCCCCCACCGTATTGCTCTCGAAGCAGACGATGTCTCAATGACTTACGGCGAACTGGCCCGGCAGGTGTCCGCGCTGGCTGCCGCCTTCCAGGACATCGATCCGGTGCCAGGTTCGCGGGTAGCCATCTGTGCCGGGAACAGCGTTCCGCACGTGGTCGCCTTAATGGCGGTCCTGGCGGCGGGAAAAACCTGGGTGCCGCTCAATCCGCGCAGCGCCGGCCCGGAGCTTGCCAGGATAATCGACTTCACGACTCCATCGATTCTCGTGTTCGACGAAGCTCACCGTGAACAGGCCTGTTACGCGGTCCCGGCCGGCGCGCGGCGCCTGGTTTGCGGCACCTCATCGGCTGAGCCGAACAGTGTGGCGGGCCTGCTGGTGGCATGGCAAGGGCGTGTCCCGCGCCGCCAGTCAAGGGACCTGTCCGACATCCAGGCGATCAAGTTCACTGGTGGTACGACCGGCGCCCCCAAAGGCGTCATGCAATCCTTGCGCGCCTGGAATGCCACGGTCGTATCGATCCTGACAGCAATGCAGTTGCAAGACGACGAGCGCTATCTCGCAGTGGCGTCTATCACGCACGGCACGTCGACATTTCTTCTTCCCGTATTTGCCTGCGGGGGCACGATTGTCCTGGCGAGTTCGACCAGGCCGAAGTCAGTGCTGGACCAGCTGGAAAGCGGCCGGATCACGGCGACCTTCATGCCGCCCACGCTGATCTACGACTTGCTCGATGAGCCCGGGGTGGCGACGCGAGACTGGTCGCAGCTGCGGCATATGGTCTATGCCGCAGCGCCGATGCGGGCAGATCGTATTGCCCAGGCCATCGAGGTGTTTGGCACCCTCGAGACATCATTCGGACAGACGGAAGCGCCTGCGGTCATTGCATTCATGCCTTCGATCGAATTGCGCAATTCGGAACGCCATGGATCGGTCGGCCGCGCCACCCCGCTGACCGAGATTGGGATCATGGCGCCCGACGGCCGCTTGCTACCGCCGGGAGAGACCGGCGAAATCGTCGTTCGCGGCGACCTGTTGATGAGCGGCTACTGGCGGCAGCCAGAAAAGACAGCCGAGACCATCGTCGACGGCTGGCTGCATACCGGCGATGGCGGGTACCTGGATCGGGAAGGCTTTCTCTACCTGAAGGACCGACTGCGGGACGTTGTCATCAGCGGCGGCTTTAACGTCTATCCGACCGATGTCGAGAATGCTTTGGGCAAGCACCCCGCCGTCTGCCGGTGCGCGGTCTTCGGCGTCGCCGATCCGCGCTGGGGAGAGGCGGTACATGCGGCCGTCCAACTCAGACCGGGCACAGAGGTCTCGGCCGACACGCTCAGGGGTGTTGTCAGGGCACGACTTGGCCCCGTCCAGACGCCCAAGCAAATCCACTTTCTCGACAGCCTGCCCCTGACCGCGAACGGCAAGGTTTCAAAGCAGGCCCTCCGGGATCAACTGGCGAACTCGGACGGCAAGGCCCATTTCCCCAAGGAGACGCTCGCATCATGATTCCAGAATCGGTTCTTGTCACCGGAGGCTCCGGCGGTATTGGCTGGGCCTTGTGCCAGACCCTGGCGAGACGCGGCAGCCATGTCGTGAGCATCGACCGCGCCCTGCCGCCGCAGCCAGGCATCGTGGAATTCTACGAAGCAGACATGGCCAGTGAAGCCGAACTTGCTGCAGTCCTGCGCGATGCCTGCGGCAAGCATGCATTCGGCGGGCTCGTCAACAATGTCGCCACGCTGCGCCCCGCCAGCATCGGTGATACGACGCTGGACGACTTCGACAGCCAGATGCTGGTCAACGCCCGCGCCGCCCTGCAATGCGCACAGGCGGCTCTGCCCGCCATGCGCGCGGCACGACAGGGCCGCATTGTCAACATTTCCAGCCGCGCGGCGCTTGGCAAGGAAATGCGCACGGCGTACGCCGCGACCAAGGGTGCGCTCAATGCAATGACCCGGACGTGGGCGCTCGAATTAGGCGCGGATGGCATTACCGTGAATGCGGTCGCGCCCGGGCCAATTGCCACTGCGGCGTTCGGAACGGCCAATCCGGCACAGCAGGCACTGACGCAACGGATTGTCGCCGGCGTCCCCGTGAAACGGCTGGGAAACGCCGACGACATCGTCCACGCCGTGGAGTTCTTCCTGGATACGCGCGCTTCGTTCGTGACAGGGCAGATCCTGCATGTGTGCGGCGGCATTACCGTGGGGTTGTCAGCATGAGCAGCACTCACACGAGCATCCGCACTGACATTGGCACCACCACGCCAGACCGCATTTCGGTGCGTGGCCGCGATCTTGCGCGCGACGTGATTGGCAAGATCGATTTTGTGCAGATGCTGTGCCTGGTGGTGCTCGGCAGGCTGCCGGACGAGGCTGAGGCATCCATGATCGACACGTTACTTGTGACAGCGGTGGACCATGGACTGACCCCCAGTGCCATCAGCACGCGCATGACTTGGCTGGGCGCTCCCGAGTCACTGCAGGGCGCCGTGGCAGCCGGCCTGCTTGGCGCAGGTGAACGTTTTCTCGGCACGGTGCAAAACACTGCCGAACTACTCCTGCGAGAAGCTGCTGATCTGGCACCGGACGCAAAGGAGCCCATATTGCAAGAGATCGCACGCCGGGTCGTGACGACTGCGCGACAGGACGGGCGCGCCCTGCCCGGCCTGGGCCATCCGATTCATTTAAATGGCGATCCACGCGTGCCGGCGTTGTTCGATACAGCGAGGGCTAACGGATTCTTCGGCCGGCACTGCCGTTTGGCTGTCGCCCTCGCCGAGGCGTCAGGCAAGCCAGGCGCTGGTGGAAGCGAGAAGCGCAAGCTCCCGCTCAATGCAGCCGGTGCCCTCGGCGCCATCCTGGCTGACATGGGGCTGGATCCCCTGTTTGGCCGCGGCCTTGCGCTGATTGGCCGATGTGCAGGCCTGGTCGCCCATGTTCTGGAAGAACGCGAGCATCCGACCGCTGCGCGCATGTGGGAGCTTGTACTGCGCCAAGACACGCGCAACGTGCTGCCCTAAGACCCGAATACCCAAAGCCTTACCGCCCCATCCACCAACCATGCGCCGCGCCAACGCGGCCAGAGGAGACCTTATGGCTCGCATGCCATATTTCGATGTCAACGAAGTCACAGGCCCGCTCGGCGAGCTGGTGCGCGGCCGTCCGCCGCTCAACCTGTACCGGATCCTCCCCAACGCGCCCGAGACCGCTATCGGCTTCCTGTCGCTGGGGCGCGCCATCCTCACGAAATCCGCGCTGCCCGCAACCCTGCGCGAGCTGGCAATCCTCAGAGTGGGTGCGCTATGCCGAGCCACCTACGAGATCCATCAACATCGCCGGGTGGCGCGAGCTGCCGGCCTAACCCAGGCAAAGATCGAAGCTGCCCTCAGCCCCGATTCCACCGAAGGCCTCGACTGGCGCGAGACGCTGGTGGTGACGTTCACCGATGCCGTGGTGCGGGACGTCAAGGCACCTGAGGAACTCTATGCGCGCATAGCGAAGGAACTTGGAGATCAGCAGACCATGGAGCTGCTGGTGACCATCGGCTACTACATGCTGGTGTCGCGCCTGTTGGAAAACCTGGAAGTCGATATTGAGAACCCGCCGATTGAACATCTGGAGATGCACCGTGACTGATTCCCTGCAACTGCGCCCTGATCAACAACTCTTCGCGCCCGCCCTGGGCACCGTTCGGCGCGAGGGTCGGCTCGCCGGCCGGCGAATCCTGGTGGTTGGTGCGGGCCAGCGCCAGACTGTAGATCAGGTCCCTTCCGTCGGAAACGGCCGCGCCATGTCGGTGCTGTTTGCGCGCGAGGGCGCGGCAGTGACTTGCGCCGACATCGACCCCGGTGCCGCCCAAGGGACGGTTGACTGGATCGCTCGCGAAGGGGGACGCGGCTTCGTCGTGCAAGCTGACGTTTCCGATCCTGCCCAGATTGTCCGGATGGTGCGCGAAGCCGCATCGGCCATGGATGGCCTGGACGGGCTGGTCGTCAATGTCGGTATCGGAAACCAGAACCGGTTCGGCAGCGAAAACCCTGCCGACTGGGATCGTGTCCAAGATCTGAACCTGCGGGCGCCAATGTTCTGCGCGCAGGAGGCGGCGGCGGTCATGCCGCCGGGCAGCGCAGTCGTCTTCGTCGCCTCGACTGCTGCCATTTCACCGCTGAGCGGCCTGCCGGCCTATGAATCGTCCAAGGCCGGGCTGATGGCGCTCGGTCGCGCCGTCGCCTTTGCCGGGCAAGGCACAGGACTGCGCGCCAACGTGCTCGCGCCAGGCCTGATCGACACGCCAATGGGACGCGACGCCTCACGTGCCAGGCCGTCGCGCGCGGCGCGCCCCCTGCCCTTTGGCCGGCAGGGAACGGGCTGGGAAGTCGCCAACGCCGCGCTCTTCCTGATCAGTGCCGAATCCTCCTATGTCAACGGGCAGATGCTGGTCGTGGACGGCGGATTGTCCATTGGCGCCGTGCGCGCCACCGCCTGAGTTTCCCGGCGACGATCGGGCATACCAAGGAGGAGACATCAATGAAAATGTTGACCTTATGTGCTGACCGCGCTGCCGTGGCCGCACGGTACCTGATGCGGTGTGCGTGGCTGGCCATGGCCTGCATGACCAGCCCGGTGCTCGCGGACACCTGGCCCGCGCGGCCAGTCCGGCTGATTCTGCCGAGTGCCGGTGGCAGCGGCCCTGACACGATAGCGCGTATCTTTGCGGAGCGACTGAGCCGGTCGCTGAAGCAGCCTGTGGTCGTGGACAACCGGCCCGGCGCCAACGGCGTCATCGGGGTCGACGCCGTGGCAAAGTCCGCTCCCGATGGCTACACACTGCTGTTTGCCAGTTCGTCATCCACGGTCATCAGCCAGGCCTTGCTGAGCAAACTGCCCTTCGATGTGACACGTGATCTGGTGCCAGTGGCGCAGATTTTCTCCGGCGGCATTCACCTGGTGGTTGCCAACGACTTTCCGGCGCAAGATCTCAAGACCTTCGTGGCCCTGGTGAGGGCAAACCCCGGCAAGTACGACTATGCAACCTGGGGGCCAGGATCGACGGGACAACTGGTCATGGAGTCCTTGAAACGCCGCAACGGCCTCGATATCCGGCACGTTCCCTATAAAACCATCAATCAGATCTATCAGGACATACAGGGCGGGCGGATCCACGTGGCCTTTGTCGATGCCACGAGTTCTGTGCCCCTTATCAAGGCCGGAAAGCTGCGCGGCATCGCCATCACTGGCTCTCATCGGGGGCCAGCCCTGCCAGAGCTGCGAACCATGACGGAACAAGGCTACCCCTTCGACACAGATGCCTGGTATGGCGTCTTCGCTCCCAAAGGAACCCCCCAGTCCGTTGTGGCCGCGGTTCACCGCGAGATCCTGAGTACGCTGTCAGCCCCCGAACTGCGTGAGCGCTTCCTGCAACTCAACCTTGTCGATCCACCGCTGAAGACGCCAGAGCAATTCGCGCAGACGGTGCGAGTCGACCTGCGGGTCTGGCAGGACATCGCAAGAGCCAATCAGATCCATCTGGATTGAGCCCGACTCCAAAGTCCACGTCCCCATTCGATTGGGGTAGCGCCCGGAAAAGCCGAACGGCTCTCCGGGCTTCTTGTGCCATTCCTTCAGCGGGGTTGCTGTCTACGAGGCGGCGATTGCGGGCCACTGTCAGAAGCAGTCGGATAAAGCCCACCTTCTTCGTGACGGTGGCTGCGGTGTTGCCCCGCTCCAGCCAGAAGTCCTGAGACAGTCCAGTGTGACCTTGCTCACCTTTGGCGCGGGACGTTTGGCACCTCCCGGTGTGCTCACAGATTCCGGCGCGGCGGGCGTGCCGGCTACCTGCTCGGGAGGGACAGATTCACCCCGCTTCAGGCTGAACTCATCGTCAAGCTGCATGGCTGCACGCACGAGACGGGCAGCTACGGGACGTTCTTTGGTGCGGAGGGGCGCTCCCCCCCTGACGTCACATGCGCGCTCCGTGCCGCACCCACCAAGAAACGCCATGCTCGGAGTCGCTGCGGCAGCAGCCTATTCTCGGCGCCTGTGCCTACCGGGACTGTAGGGCGCTTCAATTCGAAGCAGGTATTTGGCTAATGCGCACTAGCAACCTTGCACGCTTGAGCGGGTACTCGGACAGCGCTCAAACCGCATCAGGACGAAAATTCGTCAAAAGCCGCGAGCGCATGCGTGGCATACATCATCGAAGGCCCACCACCCATATACACGGCGGTTCCCAACACCTCCTCCAATTCGGTCCGAGTGGTGCCCAACTTGATGAGCGCCTGGATATGAAAGCCGATGCAGTCATCGCAGCGGCCTGCGACCGCGATACCCAGCGCAATCATCTCACGTGTCTTCTTGCTCAAGGCCCCCTCTTTAGTGCCAGCCGCTGCCAGTTGGCTGAATGCTGCCATTAAGTCGGGTTGGGTCTCGCGCAGGCGGCGCATTTGCGCCGACACATCTTTGACCACAGTCTTGAATTCAGGCATACCACTCATAAAAAACCCCTTCATCTGGCAATTGCGCAGGGCGCGTGACAAGTGTTCGAGGGGGCCGAGCAGCCCTGAGGCTGTCAGGCCGGCTGAATTGAGGTTACTTCGCGTCAGACTTCGATGCCGCGCATGTCTTCACGCCGAAAATGCTGTAGGCAGGACAGACGCGCACGATACCTGTCAGCAGTGGGAGAATGCCAATCCAGCCCCAGGCACCCACGCGGCCGGTCGCGGCCAGGCCAATCAAGATCAGTCCAACTACAACTCGGAGGACTCGGTCAACAGTCCCAACATTTGCTTGCATGGCTGCCTCCTTGGCAATAATGAAACTGGGCGAACGGACCGCGGGCGGGGTTGGATCCAACACTACCCTTGAGGAACGCTTTTACTCTGGCTTCGATCTGGGTGATCGGTCATGATCCAGCGCAACCCCCTGCAAAATGATCGGGGCGCTTGCCGGGCTAGTGTGCGTCCTTCGGCCTGTCGACCTTTGGCCAGTCCTTGGCCTTGACCTTGGCTGCATAATCGGGCCTGCGCTGTTGTGTAAAGTAGGCGGCAACATCGACGGCGTCCTGCGCTGACAGCGTTCCGCCCTGGCCCAGTGGCATGTTGTGCTTCACGAACGCAGCAGCGGTATACATGCGCGCCATCCCCGCACCCACGTTGAAGGAATCCTTGCCCCAGCCCGGCGGGAAGATATAACCCCCTTGCGGGTTCTTCGTGCCCTGGCCTTCGGCACCATGGCAGGACGCGCATTGGGCGCCGTAAATCGTCTTGCCGTGGACCGGGTCCGGCGTCAGTGACGTATCAATCTTCTCGAAGCCTCTGCCGGCCACATTCGTGCCGGTCGGGACCCCCGTGGACAGCCACTTCATATAGGCATGATGGCATTCATTTCTGCCGAGTCGAATGCCAGCGGTTTGCCGTTCATCGAGCGCTGGAAGCAGTCGTTGATGCGTTCCTGCAGCGAGATGACTTTTCCACTGCGCGATCGGTATTCCGGAAAGGCGCCGGCCAGCCCCATCCACGGCGATGCATAGGCAGTCGTCCCGGCATTCAGGTGGCAGCTCGTGCAGTTCAGGCCGTTACCGACATTCTTGGGTAGCTGCATTCACGGGCTTCTCGGTAATGATATGTGATTCCATTCCACGAAGGTGCTGCTACCAGCGAGGGCGGCAAGTGCAACATTTCCGCCGTGCGCGGCATAGGTAGTCTGCACAACAAGCAAACTCTCGTAGCTGCACAACTCATTGCGACAGCAAGCGCCTGAACCGCTTGAGCCAAGCTTTGCCTGGGAATGTTCGCTGATCTCATATATGTACCCCAGTTGATGAAGCGACTTTGTCTGATTCATCTGCACCCATTACCTGTTTAGCGGTCATGGGCCCATGAAAGCGTTGTTCGAATTTTCCCCCGAGTATGAACAGCAGAAACGCGATGGCAATCAGCGCTGCCGCACCGGCACGGGCTCGGCCACGCTGTGGGCTCTATCGCAGTCCGCGCGCAGGCCGTTGCCCGACATTATCGAGCGGGCCGCGGCCGCCGGTTACGACCTCAAGGGTGTAGTCCGGCGCATCGCCAATGGCGGCCGCACGTAAGAATCACGATCCAACGCTACCCCATTTCCGGGTAAGGAGTGTCTTCAACAGGTCGTTCGGGCCGAGGACGAGAAGTCCTGCATAGGTGAATGTCACAAGACTGATCGCAAGCGGCAGCGGTCGCAGTTCCGCCAAGCCATGAATGCCGATGAACAGGCCAAGAGCGGCATCTGCGACGATGGCAATGGCAAGTGTCCTGCTCGGCCGTGACGACCAGAACGCGCGGCGCTCACGGACCGAGACGATGGAAAAGAGGGCGAAGAAGAGCAAGGTCTGGAATGTGAAAGTCTGCAGCTTGCCGCCGGCATCCGCGAGTCCAAAGCGATGCCAGCCGAATGCGAGGAGTGCCAGCGACTCGACCAACATCAAGAAGCCAAGAGCGATGGCCACCCGCACAAGCGGGCCAATATTCCAGGTCTCCGGGCGTTTCGAAGGATGCACGCGGTCAGTCGCCAGGGCAATCTTGACAAAATCCGTCATGAAGACGAGCAGGACCATGCCAAGCGCGGAAATGGCGAATCTTCCCGTGGCCAGGAATGCCACAACGACGAAGCCGGCTTTCAGTATGGTGCGACTTACCTTGTTGATGATCCATGTCAGGACGCGCTGATAGATGGCGCGTCCGCTTTTCACCATGTCGACGATGTCAACCAAGCCCTCATGGGTTAGCACCGCGCTTGCGGCGCCCTTGGCAACGTCGGAGGCCCCGCTTACAGCAATGCCGACCTCCGCCTGGCGCAGGGCTGGCGCATCGTTCACGCCATCGCCTGTCATGCCAACCACATGGCCAGCTTCCTGAAGGCGCTTGACGACCAGGAACTTGTCCTCGGGGAATACCTCCGCATAGCCGTCAACGCCTTGCACCGGGCTCCCACCCTTCGCCATTGACTGCTCACTATGCAAATCGGGAACGCGCGCAATCGTGCCGAGTCCCAGGGCCGCCGCGATGGCTTGCGCCACCGGCAAGGCATCACCGGTCAACATCTTGACCTCGAGGCCGAGTCGGCGAAGTTCGGCAATGAGACGCGCCGAGTCGGGACGCGGAGCGTCATACAAGTAAGCCAGGCCGATCAGCTCCAGTGGACCTGCTTCAAAGGCTCGCGCCACTGCCAGAACACGCTCTCCCTTGCGCGCTTCGATGCTGGCCTGATCCTCTAGCTGCATGATCGCGTCCTGCGAAAGGCCTGCCGCCTCTGCCACGGTTCGCAAGGCTCCCTTCACGCATCGCAACGTGCCCCCGTCCACCGACACAATTGCTTCCGTACGTCGCGTCGCGGCGGAAAACGGCTGGAAGGACAGGATCGTTGCCTTGTGGCCCTCCTCTTGCCCCGACGTCCCCGCAGCGCGCAAGAAT
The DNA here is from genome assembly GCF_019602855.1 of Cupriavidus pinatubonensis. Taxonomy (GTDB): domain Bacteria; phylum Pseudomonadota; class Gammaproteobacteria; order Burkholderiales; family Burkholderiaceae; genus Cupriavidus; species Cupriavidus pinatubonensis. The sequence continues at coordinate 1,296,953 of NZ_CP080767.1, read as the reverse complement.
GCGAGGTCGATAGGGTCCGCGTTTGCCAGATTCGATGCCAACGCGGCGAACCGGACCACGTCGTCATCGCTGAATCCGGGCCGAGGTTGCACGAGCTTGAGGGAGAGCTGGTTCATGGTGAGCGTCCCTGTCTTGTCAGTGCAAAGCACGTCCATCGTAGCCGCGTCCTCGATACCGCTCAGGCGGGTGATGAGCACACCCTGTCGGGATAGCTCCATGGAGCCCAGTGCCATGCTCACGGTGAACATGACTGGTAGCGCGACGGGAACAGCGCTCATCAGGAGGACAAGTGCAATAGGCAAAGTATCTAGCAGTGGCAGCGCATTCAGGTACGACACCACCAGGGTCACCAGCACCAGGGTGCCAACGATCAGGAACAGCCAGCGAACCACGCGGGAAACAACTTCCTCGACATGCAACTTCGGATGCGCGCTTGCGACAAGCTCGGTCGTGCGACCGAAGTAGGTCTTGACACCTGTTGCCGTGACGATTCCGGTTCCCTCGCCATAGCAGACCGTTGCGCCGCCGTACAGCGTATCGCCGGTGGTCCGCTCCACCTCTCGCGACTCGCCCGTGAGCGCTGCCTGATCGAGCCGCAGATTCCCTTGCACGAGCAGCATGTCCGCGGGAACAAAGTCGCCAGCTCGCACCCGAACAATGTCACCTCGCACCAATGCCTTGGCGGAAATGGTCTTCCAGCTTCCGTCGCGCATCGTCCGGACTGTTATATTCAACTGTTGTCGCAGTGCAGCGACGGCAGCGGACGCGCGTTGCTCCTGGAGGAAACTCAGTACGGCATTCACGACGAGGAGGAGCAAAGCGACGACAAGGTCTGTCGTCTTGTGAAGAACCAACGACAGCAGGGCAATCAATTCGACCATCCAGGCGGACAGCCCCCAGAATTTGGCCAGGAAGCGGAGCACGTAGTGCGGTTTCCTTTCCGGCACCTCATTCGGTCCATCGCGCTTGAGCCGGATCTGCGCTTCCGCTCTCGACAGGCCAGTCTCGCAGTTCGAGCCCGATACTTGCAATGTTTCTGCTACCGCCCGCGGTAGCGCTTGCTGCGCGTTCTCTTGCTGCATCATCGTATGTCTGGGTGGGAGTGAGCGTTGCACGCCAGATGGCAGCGTGCTCTTCAACGCACCAGTAAGATTGGAGTTCGGCTCGCGCAGGATGCGATTGGTGAACTAGCTGGGCGCGGACGCTCCGGTGGGGGTGGCATGGTGAGGCACCAGGATGACCGGGATGGTGCTCAGCCGGGCGACGGACTCGGCAACACTGCCAAGTACAAGGCGCTGAGCGCCACGCCGGCCATGCGTTCCGATGACGATGACGTCGGCATGCCAATCTAGCGCGACCGACTGAATTGCTGAAGCGACGCCTCGCCCGCCAGCATCCAGCGCCAGGGTGTCGCCCTGGACGCCGGACAAGTCCAGCAACTCTCTTGCTCGGGCGAGAACGCCTTCGGTTTCGGTACGCACCACGGCCTGCTTCGTCGAAGCGTGTTCGAGACCGCCTCCTAATCCGATGATATTGGGCAGTTGCTCAACCACGCCGACTACCCTAACTACCGCATGCAGTTCGTCCGCGAGCGCGAGAGCCGTAGCGAGTGCCGCGCCAGAGGCGGAACTGCCATCAAACGCGACCAGTATCCTTTGGAACAACTTCGCCTCCTCTGACAGGGAGACACCGTGGCACGTCGAAGCTTGCAGGCATCGGGCCATTGGCGCGCAGAGCGCTTCTAATAGGGCACGCCCTCTTCGATAGGCAAAGAGAGGTCCCTCGACCACTCATTCCACGAACCAAGATAGAGCCGGACGTCGGCTATCCCGGCTTCTTCCAGGGCGACAAAGCTATTGGAAGCTCGCGCCCCTTTGAAGCAGAAGACGACGACGGGCGTTTCACGACGAATTCCGACGGTAGCACACTCGGCGAGAATTTCCGCAGGTGACTTGAACATCTGGCCGGCCGGAGTCGGCTTCATCATCCGGTACCACTCGATCCAGACAGAGTTTGGAATTCGGCCTTTGCGAGGACAAAAATCCTTGCCGTAGGGCGAGGAGCTATCGGCTATCCACTCGTCGACGTCGCGTACGTCGAGTTTGACAATGTGTGGGTCCGCGACCGTCTTCTTCATTTCTTCCAGGTCGACGAGGATGCTGGCCTGCGTGCTAGCAAGCGGAAACCTGGCAGGCGCGGGCATCGGGGTGTCGGTTGAGCTGGGAAAGCCCGCCGCGTGCCATGCACGGTAGCCACCGTGGAGCACCTTGATCTTGTCCCGTGGATATCCAAGGTATCGGAGGAGTACGTATCCTCGGCAGGATTGACCGAATCCAGTCGTCATCGATTGCTCGTAGACGACTGCCACTTCCTTTCCCGACAGTCCGGCCTTGCCGAACGCCTCGGCAAATGCTTCCCGCAGGGCGGCCAGGCCCTCTTGTGTCGTTGTTGCCAAGTAGGTAAATATCTCGTGGATATTCACCGCGCCTGGCAGGTGAGCCTCGGCGTAGCTCGCCGCGTCTCTCGTATCGATGAGCACGACGGACTCAGTCCGCATCATTTCCGCCAGATCGGCCGGTGATATGAGAACCCTTACGTTCATGACGACCCTCATCTGATCGCGCCAAGCTTGCTTTGACGGGACAATTGACACTGGAGCACAGCAAGCTTTCGGACGATTGGAATAGTCCCGTTCATTCTGAATTCTGGGATGGGAAGGGCCGCCGTCGTTGATTTCTGTCAACTCAAGTCAAGTTACAGGGGCTGCTTGGCACCCGCCTGCGTCAAGACCTGGAGGGCCTGTCCGGCTGGCCGCCACCCGTTACGGCCTCGGGTGCCGCCAGCCGAGTAGCGAAGTAGGACAAAGCCTGACAACGATCGGCCCCGCCACGCGCTACAGTGAATTGCTTGTTTGCGGGTGCTCCTGTTCTGCGTTGCGGCCATTCCATGCCTGTCTCCTGCTCCATCGAAAAATGGCCGGCAACATGCGTGCTAGGCCTGCTGATCGTGGCCCCCCCTGCGGGTTTCGCAGCCCAGCCTCTCTCCGATCTGGCCAGACTGCTGCTTGGCACCGTAAGCGGCAAGCCAAGCGGCATGTCGGGCGTGACGCGGCTGACCGCCCGCGATGCCGAGCGCCAGCTGAGCCTGGCATGCTCGGAACTGGCTCGGTCGGCGCCGATCGTGCTGGATAACTCTACACGCCTCACTGGCTGCGCCGTCCGCCCCGGCAAGGTTGTGGAGTTCCAACTCAAGGTAAGCGGCGTGGACCCGCGGCGCGACGACACCAAGAAATTCATGGCTTTTGTCAGGCCGATCCTCGAGCGCGGAATCTGCCGAAACCCGGATGTGCCCTTGCTGGGCAAGCTCGGCGTGACACTGGACTACCGCTATCTGGTGGGCCAGGAGCCTCTGGTGGCGCTACACATTTTTCCTGACAGATGCGCGGAGAAGGCCGAGACCTGACGTATCTCTCCAAGCACGTCCCTATCGCCATCCATTCCGCTGAAGGTCCGGCACATGAGCCAGTCAGCAATTGATTGGTGACTGCCATTGCACCTGCAACGGTGTCAGTGCACGTATTGCCAGTCTTCGCGCGTCAATGGGTCCAACTGCAATGCGCTCAGTTTGTGCCGCTCGCGCCCGTATCGGGTGGAGCGTACGTTGCAGACGGTGCGGTTGGTGCGGGCGCGGCCGTCGGCGCCGTGGCGTCGGGCTTCGCGGCGGGGGCTACCGTGGCCGTCGATCCATCAGGCGCCTGCGACGTCAGCGAAGGCGACGGGGTCGCTGGAGCTGGTTCAGGTGCAGCAGCGGGCGGCTGCGCAGGAACGGACGGGACGCGCGGCGTCGGCACAGCGGGCGTCGTCATCTTCATCGGCTCGCCCGGATGTGTCGGCGCGGGCTCGGGCAGCGGCGCAACGTGCTCCTTCATCGCGCCCGTCACTGTCGCGCGGTCACGCCCCACCGGATCGACCTTCAGAAAATGGGCAACCAGATTGAAGAAGCGCTCGTAGAACACGCCCGCGGGAATCGTCTCGCTCGCGATCTTGACCATCGCGTCGCTGCCCGAGCCGATCGGCAACGACAGCGAGCCGAGCACGCTCAAGCCGACGCTGGCCGAGGTACTGGTTTTCTTTAGCGCGTAGCGGTCCTGTACCGCGTTCACATAGGCGGTGCTCGACGTACCGTCCGCGTTCGCGTCCGCGCAGACGATGTGAAAGGCGATCACGACATGCGTGTCGTCGGTCGGCTGGAAATTCTTGCTGCCATCGATCGTATCGGGATGTGCCGAACTCGACACATAGCCTTGGCTCAGCAGCGCCCGGCGCGCGGCTTCACAAGTCGCGTCGGAATTCGCCTGGAACGTGCGTGCGTATGGGCTCGTCGCCGCGTCAAACTGCTCCTGCTGATAGAGCGGCGTCGGTGCCGGCGCCGGCGCCGAATTCAAACTGCATGCCGACAAGACGGCGGCAATCGCGCACAAAACGAACAACTGGCTGAGTCGGTGGAACATGGCGTTAATTAAAATCGCCCGGCCGTGCGACGCGTAGCAAGGTGCGGTGTAATTTTCATTTGCACCGGTCGCTTGTGGCGACGCAATCTCGCATAGCCTAGGCGTCAGTGTAGATTCGTAAGTTGCCCCGGGGTTCCGAGCGCGTGCGCGGGCTTCCGCCTGGCGGTCGTCTGACCGAGTTGGCAGAGCGGATCCGTTCGACTCTAAGCGGCCGGGCAGGTGGGCGCACTGCAGGTGCCTCATTAGCCTCTCCGTAGCGGTCGGTCGTCTGCACCCGCTTTGGCGCGGTCTTCATTTAGCGCTTTCCCTTAATGCCTTTCCCCAGGTGCTACTGATTGCAGTTGTGCCCATACTGGTGGCTCGCCGTTTCGCGTGGCGATCACTTTGACTCGTGGAATCTGCCGCCATGTTTGCACTTGCTGCCTGGATCACCTGTTCCTTCGCGGTTGGCCTTTTTGCTAACGCACTGGGACGCTCCGGCGCCACATGGATCATCTTCTCGTTGATCCTGAGCCCGTCGCTTGGGCTGATGGTCGTCGCCGTGCTCGACAAGAAGTGGACCAGGTCCGCTCGCGGGATGACTGCCATTGCACCAGCAACGGTATCTGTGCCCGTATAGCCAGCGGTAGGACCAGGCGAATTCGGGTGCCGTCCAGGGGTGAGGACGAGGAGCTTTGGTCATGAAACTACTGCCTGCGCGTGATAGAGCGACAAGGCTTTGATGGTGATTGGGGACTCAATGCCGGCCAGGGTCACGACTTTTGTCAGGGCGTCGGCCCAGATGCAGCGTGGAGCGATAACGGAGACGCTGGGGTATCGCGGCGTTTTCGGAGCTTGCCCGCGCAAGCGAGCGCCGCTGACAATCGCATACTTGCCAGCACTGTGGCCAAAGCTATCCAGAAAGTAGGCGCTGCTTGTGGCAACCGCGCCCCGATTCAATGCACCGAGTAAATGCGTTTCTGCTGGTCGCTGGGGTGACCGAACAAAAATCGGCTGGTCGGTATCGCCAAACACTCTAAGGTCGCCGCCGGCAGAAACCGCACCCGCGCGAACCCCCGCATCTCGCAAGGCACCGACGGCTACGTCAACTGCAAATCCCTTTGCGATACCTCCAAGGTCTAGCCAGACAGCCTCTTTGCGAACGACGGTGCAATCCGAATGAAGAACTATGCTATCGAAAGTGGTGCTAGTGGCTGGTCTCGGTCCAGCTGGGGCAGGCAGCAAGCCGTCCGCAACCAATGCTGCTGCAACCGACGGGTCGAATGTCCCAGAAGTTAGCTCAAACATTCGGAACGCTTGACGGAGAACATGCATCGTCCATGGATGTACGCTAACTCGCTGGCCAGGCTCTGCGGCGTGCAAGCGGCCAAGGTCGCTGTCGTGGCGATGAAAGCTCATCAGCTTATCGACGTACGCAATGGACTCGAATGCAGACGCTACTGCTGGCTCGGCGAGTCGCGCCGGTATTGGCCCCTCCGGAGCGCCGTCGACACGTATTTCAACGATAGTGCCAAGCAGTGGCCGCGCCCGCTTTAGCATCTCACCCCTTCGCAAGCACGAGTTCGTACAGTGCCAGTACGCGTTTGACGCCCTGTGTAACATTCTTGCACGACAGAGTTGCGCCACTGATATTGCGGATGTCCTTGCCGAGCCGGAGTGCATCGCGAGATGTTTTCCCTACGAATTGAGCCCGCCACTCGGCATTGCCGACTTCACGACCGTAGCTCTCCTGATAGGACAGGATTTCAATAGCACGGACAGCACCATTCGAATCCAATCCCACGGCATAGCCAATTTTCCCGTGCTTGCTGGTAACGTGGTCGACGATGAACCAGCCGCCAGTGGACGCCTTCCAGACGCCCTTTTCGTCGAAGGGCTCATGGACACCGGAGCGGTCGTACATGGCATCACGTACGCTTTTGCTCAATTTCAACAGAACTGGCTGGAAGGTAGCACCTTGGAACATCCCCGCTTGCGCTTGCTCGACGGTCAGATAATCGCTGGCGTACGCCGGCGCAACCAGCATGGCGAACGGTATTGCAGCAACTGGGGTCCATTTCATGGGAAGACTCCGACGGCTCAGAACGGAATGGCGACTTTGATGATAAGCCCGTTGCGGGCTTGCTTATCGCCAAAGATGCGGTGCGCAGTGCACTGCTGATGCTGGCGTCGCTCTCCGCCTTTTCAGCTGAAGAGCAAGCCTCGCCCTGCCCGTCCCATGTCCAGATCATCGTTGACCCCACACGCCGGAAAATGTAGGGTTCGCCAGAATCTGAAGATCCTACCTAAAGCAGGCCTTTGGCGCGTGGTGCGGCCGGCTGGAAGCCGTCCGCACTTACTTCAGCATCTTCAACCGGTTGTTCGCCACATGCGCGCCTTCGGTACCGGGATACTTGGCCACCACCTGTTCCAGCGTTTTGCGCGCGGCCGCCTTCTGGCCGGACTCAAGCTGATTATTGGCCAACGCGATCATGGCGTCCGGCACCTTGGGATGCGTCGGATTGGCATCGATCATTTTGTGCAGCACCCAGGAGGACCCCTTATAGTCGCGCTGCGCTTAGAGCGAGTTGCCGAGCCAGTACTGCGCCAGCGGCAGGTACGGGCTCTGCGGATACTTCTTGATAAACGACGAGAACGAATTCCCGGCGCTCTTGAAATCGCCCGCATGGAAGTGCTTGAGCGCGGCGTCGTAGTCGGGCTTCTCGCCCGGCTGCGACGTGCCTTGGCGGTCTTCGACTGAAGCCTGCTGCGGCTCGAACTTCTTCAGGCGTGCATCCAGGTCGGCGTAGTAGTCCTTACCAACTGGCGCCGGCCCGTCTCCAGTTTCGTGCGCCCCGCCTCGAGCCGGGCCTGCGTGGCGGCGTGCGCCTGCCGCTCCGCGGCCAGGTCCGCCTGCACGGTCTCGGGGGCCTGCCGCGCTTCCGCCAGCTGAGCGGCGATCGCCGCGGCGTCCTCGCGCGCGGCGGCCGTCTCCACGCGCGCCGCATCGCGCTCGGCTTCCGCTTCGCTCGCGGCGTGCCGGGTTTCCGCGCGCAGCGTGGCAAGTTCCGCCATCGCGGCCTCGTTGGCCGACTGCCAGATGGTCTGCACCGCCTCGGCGGCGATCTGCTTGAGCGAATCCGGCAGGTCCGGATGGTTGATGGTCACGCGCGTGCGCCCGCGCAGCTCCTGCCAGAGGGCCGGCCGGGATTCGCCCTTATGCTCTGCAGCGCATAATTGCGAATCCCGGCCACCCCTCCACCCGGAAACCCGCATGAATGCTTGGGTCAGTTACCCCGGTAAATTGCACCGAAAACAAAGGGATACCCGTGCAGGGTCGGGTTTTGAAAGGGGACGTTCCCTTGTACAGGGGATGAATCCCGGCTAAGTTGGAACAGCCATCATGGGCCGGCGGGGGCAGATATGGTGCGTTTGGCACATCTACCGAGATTGCTGGCCTTTGCGGCCATGCTGTCCGGACCAGCGCTACTTGCTCAGCAGAGGCCATCCATGCCGCTCATACTGACATCCTCCGCGTTTGCCCAAGGCGGGGAGATTCCCACTGTGCACACGTGCGAAGGCGCCGATGTGTCACCGCCCCTGACGTGGTCAGGGTTGCCCCCCTCCACTGCCAGCCTGGTCTTGATTGTCGATGATCCGGATGCGCCGGACCCGGCGTCACCGCAAATGACATGGGTCCATTGGCTCGTGTACAACCTACCTCCGCTCCCCGGCTCGCTTGCGCAAGGGATGAGCCGGCATAGCTTGCCGGCCGGCGCTCGCGAAGGAATCAACGACTGGCATCGTGCCGATTACGGCGGCCCGTGTCCTCCAATTGGCCGGCACCGGTATTTCCACAAGCTATATGCCATGGACGTCGTGCTGCCAGATCTCGGCAAGCCGGACAAGGCGGCGCTGGAACAGGCGATGCGGGGGCATATTCTGGCGCATGCCAACCTCATTGGGACCTACCAGAAGCATGCGCGCTGACGTAGTCGTGCAGGCGGGACCATCAATCTTTCACCTTTACCTCATCTCCGTCGGGGCTCTTGCATTCCTGGAGTTTTCCAAACACCTGCGCGACTAACGGCACTGTCGTGATAACTCCTACGGCAAGCAGCGTCCATCCGATGGCGCGGCGTTGTTTCGGATCAATTCGGTTGCTTAGCAACAGTGCGAGGCGCGCCGCACCCGCCGCCCGTGTCCCGGCAATCAATCCAATTACAGGAATGGTCGGTGATACCTATTTCATCTTTGCCTCCTCGATGAGTTGGATGGGTGTGGCCCGAGTAGTTTGTGGCGCGAGCGGCGGGCGTGTCCGCAAGCAAACCCGGCTGTGAAGTGATGGCAGAACGGCCGCCCTCACCCTCCGACGAGAATCTTTTGCCTTCGTCCCGATCCAATCGCTAAACGGGCGCAACACTACTCAGGAAAATATCACTTCTCCCTATTGAGCATGCAACGCACGCTGATCATTCTCGGTGGCCTGCTGATGATCGCAGGAGTCGCGTGGCCATGGCTATCCAGGCTGCCTTTCGGGCGCCTTCCCGGAGATATCCATATCCTCCGCGACGGCTTCACGTTCTACTTCCCAATCACTACTTGTATTGTGATCTCGCTGTTGCTGTCGGTCCTGTTCTGGTTGCTTCACCGCTAACGGCGATCCCTTGTGGCGCCCTTGAGACGCCCCGCCGTTACGTCGTCCGGTCGGGCAGCCGTGGCTCGAATTGGCTATGCGTATCCCCGGCCCACGCAATCCGTACTTCGGCGGCCAACTCGGCGGCGCGGCCCTCATAGCGTGGCGAGAAATGAAAGGGGGTTACCGCGCGAGCACCCGTGCAGCGGGCGATCCGGCCGGCCTGGGCTGCGGTCAAATGGTTCTTGCGCAAACCGTGAGCGCTGTCCTGGTCCAGAAACACGCTCTCGATGAAGAGCTCGTCGACGCCCTGCATAAATTGCGACAACGCTTTCACATTCTCATCCGAGTAGCGCAGGTCGGTGACGTAGCCGATACGCCGGCCAGATCCGACATCAAGGATCAACCGGCTCAGCTCGCCTACCTGCCGCGTCGTCGCATGCTCGCCCGCGCGATCGCTCCATTGCACAAGAATCGGCGCATCATCGGGCGCGCCAGTCAGGACAGCGTGCTTCAACTCGCGCAGCCAGGCTCCTGTCGTCAGACCTGACGCGGCCAGCCGCTCCTTGTTGATACCGGGACGAGCCTTTTCTTCCAACAGATAAGCCAGGCAAGGCGTTCCATGATCCACGAAGCACGCGCGCACCCGGAAGGTTGTCTCCTCGTGGACGATGTCGCCGGTACTCCCCATCGGCACCTCACCCTGCTTCGCGAAGCCGTGCCGGCTGGAAAAGCAGGCTCTGCGCCGCTGCCAGTCCAAGCCAAGTTCGACCGCTTCAACCTTGAGCTCGATTGCATAGCGATGGACCACATTCCACGTGTAGCTGTGCAGCTTGTGCTCAATCTGCGCCAGGAATCCTGGTCCGCCGTACAGCACGATTCGATCCTTGCGTCCGAGCAACACGCGCAGCAGGTGGTCGAAGCCGGAGAAATGATCCATGTGTGCATGCGTGACGAACACCTGTGACAGCCGCATCAGTTCGCGCGGCATCAGTACGGAGATGTCGCCCAGATCGAACAGCAACGCACGCCGTTCGTCCAGGAAGTCGACGAGGAGTCCAGGATCGCCAAAGACATCGTTGACGAGGCGGACTTCCAGCAAGTGACGCATGATGGCCACGGTGCCATGAACACCGTCAGTTCCTCCGTTCCCAGCCATTTCTGGGAACTCGACATCGACATCCTATGCGCCAATTCCAGCCCCGCCAAGACGCGTGTCCTGCGCACGAACGGGACGCCGCGGGAGCCGCACGCCTTCAAGTCAGAACCGGTGCACGATGCCCGTATAGACACCCTGCTGACTTGCACCCGCCAGAGGCCGGTTGCTGCCAGCCTCGACGGAGAACGCCGCATTTCCGCCGTTCATGACGGTACCGACCGTCCCGTACAACAGGGTGCGCTTTGAGAAGAAGTAGTTTGCGCCGAGTGCAAGCAGGGTTCCGTTGCCGGCAGAGTTGTTCCGGATTGCCCTGTATGCACCACCGATCAACGTCAGCGCTGGCGATACCTGGTAGTTCGCGCCAAGCCAAAACTGTTGCTGCTTATTGGCGGCCATGGGATTGTCAGCGTCTGCCACCGTTGCGCCGCCGGAGCGAGTAAGACTATAGCCCCCGAACAGTTTCAAGCCGCCTACCACATACGCGGCGCCGGCCTCATAAAGGCGTGAGGCAGTGTATAGATTGGTAAATTCCCCTTTGGCATCTCGAATTTCTTCATAAATCGCCTTGATCAAAATGGGGCCGTTGTCGTAGCTCAAACTACCAGCCAACTGCCTGCCGGCGTTGAAATTTCCTGCGACACCATTGAGGCCGGCCTGCGCCCGGAACGAGAGTCCTCCCCAGTCCGGTGAAGCGTAGGTGATGGCATTACCACGGGACCCCCAACTTCTGCCATTTTGAAGTGTGCCAATGCTGATGGCCTGCATACCCATCGGATCGACGGTCCAGCCCTCCGAGTCAGGCAAGCCCATGGCGCGACCAAGCCACAGGGTTCCGTATGTGCTGCTGGAAAGCCCGACAACAGCATAGCGACTGAAGAGGCCCACGCCCGCTCCCTGCCCGTCACCCGATGAGAATGCGCTCTCCAGGTTCATCACCGCACTGAGACCGTCACCCAGGTCCTCCTTGGCCCGGAGCCCCCACAGGCTTACCCCCCATTGATTGCTGCCGTAACGCAGCAAATCGGCGGTTTGCCCATTTCCGGTGGCGATCTTGTTCATATAGTCGACGCCGCCTGCAACTCGCCCATAAAGGGTGATACTGCCCTGCGCATGCGCGACCGCCGCCACTAGCAACATGATCGCCACCGCCGCGGCCCTGGCACACAGCCACTTATTGCGATACCCCAGAAACATCTGTCCCTCCACTACCTGCTTCAATTTCCTGAATTAGCTTTGAAAATGGTCCCATGCTGCGCGCCGCAGAATCTCGTCATGGCAGAAAAGAGGCAATAGCATCCCCGCCCGTTCGTGAAACTCGAACAGACCTCATAGCCTGACTTGCACTTTGTGGCTGGCCGCTCCGACAGCGCCTCGACGACCTATCTATCGAAGCGACCTCGCGATGGAATCGCTCACGTCATTCGGCGTCAGCCTGATGGAATTCCCCCGTTGTCGAACGCAGGCGAGTGCCGGGAGGAGCGGCCGATAGCGTGCTCGTTGGCCCGTCTCGGCAGCCCCTTCCGTTGAACAGAGGCATCCATGTCTTGTCTCCTTCGGTTGCTCTTCCTGGCTACAAGGCGATGTGAGAGTGACCCTGCTGGCGCGAGACAGGAAACCATCCCGGGAAGCAGCCAAGAGGACTGAGTACCGCTATCACCTCTTCAGATTCGCCGCGACAGGCTCCGGCGTCGCCGAAGTTTGTCGTATTATTTAATTCACGTTGAATTAAATAATACTGAGGCATAGAACTCAACCGAGGGAATACCCGTGCGGCGAATAAGACGCTCGGGCTGCGCCCGTGGCAGGCCGACGAGCACCACGCAGGAACGAGCCGGAAATGCGTCGAGTTATTCGGGGTGATGGTGCTTTCGGTGCTGATTGACACGGTTTCAGCAAGGAAACCGCTCTGTATCAATGATTTGCGCAAAGAGCCTTTCGTGCATAAGCCGGTGTGTGCAAACCATTGATTTCAAACACGATTTCACCGACCGGCGTATCATTTTGCAGCGAAAGCACGATCACCCCTACTTGGGCGAGCACGCATCCCGCCGGCACGCCGCCTTAAGCTCGGCGATCTCATCATGGTGGGTATCGGTCTGGACGCGCGTGAGCAGGCGCACGCTGCCGGCGTCGATCCGCAACGCATCCACTTCCAGGTATTTTCCCGAGCCGGCGGTGAGCTTGGAGATAACCAGCGCCTGGGTGCCGTCTCCGGTGATATCCGCGAACTTCACGCGCAGCTTGCCGTCATCCCGAAAGATGGTGCCGTTGCGCGAGAAGACCGCGCCGGCGTCGAAATGCAGGAGCTGCGCATCCTTGAACACGGCGACGCTGTAGCTGCCCATCGAGGCAGCTTCCAGATCGCCCTCGGACAGCACAGCGACCCGCTGGTCCGGCAGCGCAATCGCGACGCCGTCTTTCGCCGTCGCGCGCAGGCCCGCGAACCCGATCGAGGCCGCAGCGCAACAGATCAGAGCGCCTTTCTTCACAGAATCCTCCTTCGGCATGGCTCAGGGCCCTGCTCGGCATTGCACACGCAGCCGAACGAAGAATCAAGAGGCGCGCGGGCGGGCCGGCGCGCCGTGCGTGCGCGCGGACTCCGGGGCAAGGTCATTCGCATGCTGCCATCGATGCCAAGCCCTCAAATGAACAAGGGCCCCCGAAGGAGCCCTTGTCAGTAACTTTTCTGTTTCGAGGTCAGTTACAACCCAAGGCGGCTGTTAGGCGGCCAATGCAAACTTTTCGTCGTTAGCATTTACTTCGATTTAGTTTTAACGTCTTCTCTGACGAGTTGCCTCACGACCCTATCTCCCCCTGTCGAAACCAGGTCAGGCCCATCAGAAGCGCACTGCCCGTGCAATGTGCTTCTGGTGGACCTGGGCGGAATCGAACCGCCGTCCAGAAGGCCTTCAAGAAGAAGGTTCACAACCATTATCGGGAACCTTGCAGCACCCAACAGTCCAGATTCTACGCGTCCTCCCGGCAGCGTCAAGGCAGTTTGCCTGGGGCTCTACAAGGACCCGACCCGGTAAGACTCCAACGACTGCCCCGCATTGACCGCCCGCTTGAGCCACGACGGCATCTCGCCCTGCCCGTCCCAGGTGAGCCCTTCCGCGTTGCGGTAGCAGACCACCGGCGCCGGTGGTGCGGACGGTGGGGGTGGCTCCGGCGAGGGCGGCGGCGCGAAGCACCCGGCCGCGTCGAGCTCTTCGAGGGTGAGCCCGTAGTCGTCCATGTGCGCCTGGATCCAGCGGATCGCGTCCGCCCGCTCAGTTTTTGCTGTCATCGCTGCCGTCACGGCTGTCGTTGCCTTCGTCCTGGTTGTTAGGCAGCGCCGCCGCCCCCGGCTCGTCTGAGTGTCAACGCTGCCACTACCGACGCCTGCATCACTGGCTTCACCCATGACGGGATCCGCGTCGCGCATCGCCTGAGCGATGGGAAGCGTCGGCCGCCGTCTCGCGCGAGGTCTCGCTCAAGGCAATCCGCGACGGCTGGGATGGCTTGTTGCGCCTGATCGCCTCCATCCACTCGGTGAAACCGGACGGATACAACATCGGTGAAATGTAGTCGACAAGACCACCAGGGTTTCAAGCTGCTGACCGATGGCGGTATCGTCGAGATTCCAGCAGACGTAGCCGAAGATGTCTGCGGACAGGTAGATGTTGTAGTGCCGCAGGCGATCACGCGCCGCGGACAGAAATCCTGTGATGGCGGCCACGCGTCTGGCGCTGGTGTTGGTCTCGCTGAAGCGGAGTCCTGGCGCATCGGGAAACCGCAGATAGTCGAACTGCACCTCGTCGAACCCCATGCGTGCCGCTTCTTCGGCAAGCAGCGGCGCCAACGCGATCGCGCGAGGCGTGGTTCCGTTGGCGACCGTCTCCAGGCGCGCGTACCCCGGCGCGCGTACGGTCATCGCAATGCCGCCATCCGGACCGTCCATCGGCATCATGAACGTCCCGTCGTTTGCCGTCACCCGCTCCGCCCCGGCACTGACGACGGTTGCGCCTGCAATGGGGAGCCCTGTCACACCGTCGACAACCGTCATGGCAGCCGTCGCCCCTTGCGCGGACGTCCATGCCATGAGGCAACCTATCCAGGCGAGCCAGATCGCCAGCCGTCTAGTCATGCTGATTCTCGGTGGCGACTAACAGGCGGCTCAGGCAATGCACATCGCACTGATCGGTGATGAGGTAACGCGGCAGCGCCATCGCGGGCTGCCGCCGCGTTACCGCACCCGCCTCGATCGTGAATGCCGAGACATAACCCTCCTGCGTGGCAATCGCTTCCAGCTCGGCGTCATGAATGCCGAACGGCCAGGCAAGCAGCGTCACCGACGCGCCCACTTCCGCCTCGATCCGCTCGCGTGACCGGCGCAACTGGTCATGCGCAAAATGCCGGAATGCATCGGGCGCCAGCCGCGCCCGCTCGGTTCTGAAATTCGGGTGCCAGTACGAATGCGATTCGATGTCGAACCACCCCGTGCGCTTCAGCGCGCGCAACTGGTCCCATGTCATGGCATAGGGCGCGTTCGAGATGGCCGAAGGATAGATAAACAGCGTCACGTGCACCGGACGGCTGGCGAGCATCGGCCACAACACCTCGTAGACGGAGCGGTGGCCGTCATCAACGCTCAGCACAACCGCACGCGGCGGCAGATTGTCGGGACCCCCTGCTCGCCACGCCAGCACATCCGCCAGTGGCACGATCCTGTAGCCGTTGTCTTCGAGAAAGCGCAGATGTGCACGCATCCTTTCCGTGCGGACCGTCATCGTATCGACCGCGTGTTCGGCGAAGCGATGGTAGACGAGCACAGGCACTTCACGCGGCACAGGTTGCGTGCGCCCAGGGTTCGCCAGGGTCGGCACAAGGAACAAGCAACCCAGCCATGCGAGAAAGCGCATTCTCTTTTCCAGGCGACCGGTCTTCAGGGCCCGGCCAATGCAAAAGGCTCCCCACCAGAGGCCACGAAATGCGGGCGTGAGCGTCTTGTCCATTGGCTACATGGTTCGCCGGAGCAGGCGACGCAACTCCGGAAGCTGCCGGGCATTGAGAACGTCATCGGCTTCCAGCCAGCCCCTTCTGGCTTGTGACAGGCCAAGCGGCAGATTGTCCAGGTCGGCGATGCGGTGTGCATCCGAAGCGATGCTCACCAGTACGCCATGCTCCCTGGCCATCCGGCAAGCGCTGTCCCACAGGTCCAGCCGGCTCGGCTGACTGTTGGCTTCGACAAAGCAGCCGCGCTCGGCCAGCGCCTTCATTACGCAAGGAACGTCGAATCTGCAGCCGTCCCGCTCACCGAGCAGGCGGCCGGAAGGATGGGCAAGGATGCTGAAATGCGGATGGTCGATGGCACGGAGAATGCGTGCTGTCTGTTTGCCTGGCGATAAATCGAAGTGGCTATGGATGGCGCCTACCACCAGATCGAGCCGGCCCAGCACCGTGTCCGGCAGATCCAGCGAGCCATCTTCCAGGATATCGACTTCCACGCCCTTCAGTATCCATGGCATGCCACCCACGCCATTGAGCGCATCGATGCGTTCGGCCTGGACAGCCAACCGCTGCGCCCCCAACCCATGGGTCATGCCCATGCGCGGCGAATGATCCGTGATCGCCAGGTATTGCAGGCCGAGCCTGCCTGCTGCCTCGACCATTTCTTCGAGGCTGGCAAGTCCGTCGCTGTCACGGGTGTGGATGTGCAGGTCACCCTTCATGTCCTCCCTCCCAACGAGCCGGGGCAGCCTGCCATCGCGAGCAGCCTGTATTTCCCCGGTGTCCTCGCGCAGTTCGGGCGGAATCCACGGCAGGCCAACCGCAGCGTAGACCGATGCTTCATCGCGACCTGCGATCTTCCTGCGCCCGCGGAAAACGCCGTATTCGTTGATCTTCAGCCCCATTGACCGCGCAAGTTGGCGCAACGCCAAGTTGTGCGCCTTCGAGCCGGTCAGGTAAACCATGGCCGCGCCATAGTCCGCCGGTGGCACAACCCTGAGGTCCACCTGCATCCCGTTCGACAGCATCGCGCTCGCCCGCGTGGTGCCCGCCGACAAGACCGTCTGCGTCATCGGGTAGGCGGTGAAGGCCCGAATGACCGTGCGGGGAACGGTGGACGTGGCCACGATATCGAGGTCCCCTACCGTGTCCTTGCCCCGTCGAAGACTCCCCGCCACCGTGATCGCCGCCATCTTCGCGTTCTCGTGCAGGTACTGCATGAGCGGTGCGGCAGTACGCGCGGCGACGTCTACATTGAAACGCCGGTTGCGATCCATCTGGCTCTGGACAGCCTCGAGCAGGCGCTGTTCGCTACGCGCCCCGAATCCCTTCAGCAAACGGACACGGTGCTCGCGCGCCGCGCGCCCCAGATCGTCCACCGACGCGATATGGAGTTCACGCTGCAACGCCTGAACGCGCCGAGGCCCGAGGCCGGGCAATTTCAGCAATGCGCCCGCCTGTCCGGGCACCTCGTCGCGCACCTGGCGCAGCAGCGCACAGGTACCGGTATCGGCGATCTCGCGAATCTTGCCTGCCAGATCCCGCCCGATGCCCGGGAGGTCGGCGGGATCGCAGCCGCGCGTGAGAAAGCTCCGCAGGTCCTCTGTCATGGCGCTGATGGTGCGCGCGGCATTGCGGTACGCACGAATCCGGAATGGGTTCGCACCCGAAATATCAAGCAGGTCTGCAATTTCATTGAAGATGGCAATGACATCCTCATTGAGCAAGCCCTGCGGTGACCCAAGGTGCCCTTCCACGTCCGGAACCCTTGCCAGCTTTTGCAGCCGCGCCGGCGCGCGTAGGGGCGTCGCGCTTTTCCCCTTCGCGGCAATCGCATCTCGTACTCTGGCCGTCACAGCTAACTCCCGCGCGTATCCGTTCCCAAACATTCTGGTCGACAGGTCGCCGAACGGCTTGCGGAATGTCAAAGTGCACGGGCGTGCAGCGGCTGGCCAGGCGCAATCCGGTGACGTCACACGAAGGCAATGCGCACTGCCGGCGCCCCGCTTTCAACATCACGGGCCGCGCCGACTACGCTCGCGCGTTTCACCGTGGTTGTCGCTTCTTCCGGGTGACCCTGGTGCCGGGCTTCCTGCGGTGCAGCGGACGGGGAGGCGGCGTCAGTCCGACTTGCCGAATCCGGGCCAGCTCGGCGAGTTGGATCGCCACCTGGTAGTTGACCGAGCCTCGTGGAATTTCCCCTTCTTCGTCCGGTTCACCGGCTTCGACACCGGTCAGCAGTTCAATCGCCTCTTCGATCGTGCGCACTGCCCAGATGTGAAAGCGCCCTTCCTGGACGGCCTCGACTACCGCCGAACGCAACATCAAGTGGCAGACATTGGCGGCCGGGATCAGCACGCCCTGCTGCCCTGACAGGCCGCGCGCCCGACAGACCTCGAAGAAGCCCTCGATCTTTTCGTTGATGTCACTGACCGGTTGAACCACGCCGAACTGGTTCACGGAACCACTGACCGCGAGCGACTGCCGCACGGGAATTCCCGACAGCGCCGACAGCAGGCTGGCGAGTTCAGCCAGCGAAGCGCTATCTCCCTCGACGCCGCAATATGACTGCTCGAAAACCAGGGTGGCGCGCAGCGAGAGCGGCATCGCACACCCGAATCGCGCCGCCAGGAACGAGGAGAGAATCAGCACACCTTTCGAGTGAATCGGCCCGCCAAGCTCCACCTCGCGCTCGATGTCGACGATCTCGCCCTCGCCCATGCCGACCGTGGCCGTAATGCGTACCGGATGGGCGAACGTCGCGTCGGCCAGCGCGATCACGGCCAGCCCGTTGACCTGCCCGACATGCTCGCCGCTGGAGTCGATCAGCAGTTGCCCGCGGAGGATGTCTTCCCGGTAGCCTTCCTCGAGGCGACGGTTACGTGCGCGGCGTGCATCCAGCGCCGCTTCAATCTGCGCTCGCTCGATCAACGGCGCATCGGCCACGGCAGCCAGGTGATCGGCTTCCTGCAGGAGATCGCACAGCGGTTGCGTCTGCGTGCTGAGTTTCTCTGCGTCCCCCGCCAGGCGGGCCGCATGTTCGATGACGCGCGCCACCGCGCCCGCCGACAATGGCCGCAGGCGATCGTTCCTGGCAAGCGTGGCGATCAGCCGGGCGTAATGAAGACAGGATTCCGGCGTCCTGTCGATCTCGCTTTCGAGTTCGGCATTGATTTTGAAGAGGGACAGGACATCCGGATCGAGTTCCGCGATTACGTCATAGGTGGAACGCTCGGCAATCAGGATGACCTTGACATCGACCGGCACGGGTTCCGGCTGCAATTGCGCGGAGCCGCCGAGGCCCACCACGTCGGCAAGCGACTCGATACGGATTTCGCCGGACTGCTGCGTGCGCTTGAGTGCTGCCCACGCATGCGGCTGGCTCAGTAGCTGCGCGGCGTCAATTACCAGGAACCCGCCGTTCGCACGATGCAGCGCACCCGGCCTGATCAGGGTGAAATGACTGACCATCGTTCCCATGTGGACCCGGTGGTCGATACGTCCGACAAGATTCTGCAGGGTTGGATTGGCTTCGAAAACCGCGGGCCGCCCGCCGTCGGGCGGATTCTCCACGAGCAAATTGACGACGTAGCGCTGGCCGGCTGTCATCCCGGCATCCGGCGACGTGTCCGCTTCGCTGCCCCGGCGGGCCTCGTACGAGGCTTGGCCCGTTTCGACCGCGTCTTGCAGGACCGCATCGAGATACGCGACCACAGCCGGCAAATCGGCGTACGCGGGCCTGATCTCCGCAATCAGGTGCCCGACGGCCAGCCGCAAGGCGCGATGGCCGACCTCTCTGATCGCTTTCTGCAAGTTCCGCCGCCAATGGGGAAGCTTGCTCATCAGGCGCTGCAACTGCTCGTAGTGCGCATTGACGCCTTGGCTCAGCTTCTGTTGCTGCGCCTCCGGCAATCTGGCGAATTCCTCCTCGGAGATCGTTTTCTCAGCGTCGTCCTTGAGCGGCGCAAAGACCAGGCTGTCCGGCTCGCGCAACATCGCGATGCCATGTTTGCGCGCGTCCTCGCCCAGCGCCTGCAGTGCGGCTTCTTCGCGCGCCTTCTCTTCATCTTCCAGCGATTCGACACGACTCTGGTATTGGACATCTTCGAACGCCGCTGCCACAGCGAGTCCTACCTCGCCGGAGAAGCGCTGCATATCCTGAAAGAGTTGCCTGCCCCGGCCGCCCGGCAGCCGTAGCAGCTTCACGCCTTCCGATGCTGCGAAATCGCAGACATAGCACCAGTCCTCCGGCTGCGGCCCTTCGGGCGCCGCCGCTTCCAGGATGTGACGCACCAGTGCACGGCGCCCGCTTCCCGGCTCGCCCAGTACGAACAGATTGCAGCCGCGAACACGCATGCCGATCCCAAGCTGGATGGCGGCCACGGCGCGCGGATGTATCAGGGCAAGATCGACATCAACCAGTGATTCGGTGGTGTCGAACCCAAGGCTTTTCGGTTCACACGGCGTGTACAGCCTTTCCGGCGGAAGCTCAGCGATCATCGTCATGTGCGGGCGGGACTGGTCACTGCTGCGCTTCCAGGGCTCCGGCCAGCGCATCGTCCACCGTTTCCAGTGCCACGAAGCGAAGCAAGCTGCGCGCGTCCGCAGGAATGTCTTCGATATCGGGCATATTGCGCACGGGCAACATGATGGTCCCAATTCCGCCGCGCTGCGCAGCGAGCACCTTCTCCTTGATGCCGCCGACCGGCAATACCACGCCGCGCAAGCTGATCTCGCCGGTCATGGCCACATCCCGACGCACGGGGCGGCCCATCATCAGCGAAGCTATCGCGATGAACATCGCGACACCGGCGCTCGGACCGTCCTTGGGTACCGCACCGGCGGGCACGTGCACGTGGACATCGCTCTTGTCGAACGCGGCGCTATCGATGCGCAGGCTCGTGCAGCGCGACTTGACCAACGTCAGTGCGGCCTGCGCACTTTCCTTCATCACGTCACCGAGCTGCCCGGTCAGGACCAGCCTTCCGGAGCCGGGCGTGATGCTGGCCTCGATAAACAGCAGGTCGCCACCGGCCGGCGTCCATGCCATGCCCGTCGCGACGCCTGGCAGGCTGACCCGCATCGCCGCTTCGCTCTCGAACCTGTGATGCCCCAGGATAGCCGGCAGGTCGTCAGGTCCAATCCGAGACCGCGCGCCGGGATCCTCGGCCACGCGCATGGCCGCGTACCGGAGCACGGCGCCGATTTGCCGCTCAAGACCACGCACGCCTGCCTCGCGCGTGTACTGGCGGATGATGGCTGAGAGTCCCGCAGCATCCAGTTCGCACTGGTCGACCGTCAGGCCACAAGCTGCGAGCTGGCGGGGAACGAGAAAGCGCGTCGCAATCTGCAGCTTTTCGGCATCCGTATACCCCGGAAGCTCCAGCACCTCCATGCGATCGCGCAGCGGGCCCGGAATGCTCTCGGCCTGGTTGGCTGTGCCGATGAAGACGACGGCCGACAGGTCGAACGGCATGCCCAGGTAGTTGTCGCGGAAGGTAGCGTTCTGCTCCGGATCGAGCACCTCAAGCATGGCGGCGGCAGGGTCGCCGTGCACACCACGGCCGAGTTTGTCGAGTTCATCCAGCATCATCACGCAATCACGGGTGCCCGCCTTGCGAATGGCCTGGATGATATTGCCCGGCATGGCGCCGACATAAGTGCGGCGGTGGCCGCGAATCTCGGACTCGTCATGCAGACCACCAAGGCTTACGCGTACGAATGGCCGTCCCATCGCATGCGCGATGCTCTGACCCAGGGAGGTCTTGCCGACGCCCGGCGGCCCGAGGAAGCAGAGGATCGGTCCCTTCCCTTGCGGATTGAGCTTGCGCACAGCAAGGTATTCGAGGATGCGGCGCTTCACCTTCTCCAGGCCGAAATGCTCGTTGTCCAGAATGCGTCGCGCCTCTGCCATATCTACGGATTTCTCCTGCGGCAGGCCCCACGGCAGCTCGGTCAGCCATTCGAGGTAGCTCGTGCACATCGAGTACTCGGAAGACGCCTCCGGCATCCGCTCCAGGCGCGCCAGTTCCTTGCGAGCCTGTGTCTCGATGGAGGCCGGCATGTGGGCGCCGTCGATCGCCTCGGCCAGCCTGCGGATGTCTTCCTGGTTTTCGCCGCCTTCGCCGAGTTCGTGCCGGATAGTCCGGAGTTGCTCGCGCAGCAGCATTTCGCGCTGCCGCTGGTCGAGGCGGTCCCGGGTCTGTTCGCCAATCTCGCGCGACAGGCGCAGCACTTCGATGCGGCTGGCGACAGCATCGAGAACCTTGTCCAGCCGCTTGCCGACATCGACGGTCTCGAGGATCTCCTGCCTGCGTTCAAGCGGGATGTCGACCAGGCCTGCCACCGCGTCGGCGAGCAGCCCGGGCGAATCGATCGCCTGCAAGCCAGTCGCAAGCTCGGCGGGCACATTCGGAAGCAATCCGAGCATCTCTGCGGCGCGTTCCCTCAAAACGAGCGCGCGAGCATCGGTCGCCGCGTCGGCCTGCTCCGGGTCCGAAAGGAACTCTACCCGGCAGGCGCGCAGCGGGTGGCCAGGCAATGGTTCGCGCAGCCGGAAACGCTGCGTGCCCTGGCACACAAGGTGATGCGAGCCATCCTCAGGGTTGGTCACGTAGCGCAGCACATTGGCCACGGTTCCCATGGGGTAGAGTCCCTCGAACGCCGGATCGGCTCTCTGGGGATCGCGCTGGAGCACGATGCCGAGCGGCAATTGTTCCAGGACGGCGGCCTGCACATCGGCCTTGCTACGCTCGCGGCCTATGGATAGCGGCACCACATTGCCCGGGAACAGCACGGTATTGCGTACCGGCAGCACGATCACGCAGTCGGGAGGGAGTCCTGACCCGGGCTGGATTGCCTGGCCTGGCGGTGGCGCGTCCGGGCCGGTTGCAGTGTCTTGGTTCATGGTTTCCGTCCAAAGCGATGTGTTGCGTAACGACTCAATCCAGCCGCTCGAGTACCAGCAACAGACAGCCATCCTCGCTGCTGCGCTGGCGTAGTTGGTAGGGCCCCGGTGGCAGCGCGAGACGTCTCTCGAAGCGGCCATAGGGAATTTCCAGGCAGTGAACCGTGCCGCCACTGAACGCGCGGGGCAGGTGGCGCTGGGCGCGAATTGAGAGGACGTCGCCCTCCAGCGTCAGGTCTACGGCGTCAGGGCTGACTCCGGGAAGCGCCACGATGACTATGAGCCTGCCGCCCTGCTCGACCAGTTCCACGGGGGGCTCCCATACCGGCACTTGCCTTGATTGGCCGGCAAGGCGGAAGAACTGGAGGTGCAAATGCCCCGCCCGTTCAAGCGCTACCAGCGCGGGTTCCCACATCGGGTTGAATCTCTTGTCAGGCATGGCGAATTCCCCCCTTTCTTGCCCCGCATGGACCAGGCCCATTCCGCTGCACCGGCAACGCAGGCCCCGCTCAATCCGGTCGGACCGATGCCCCAGGTTGACCCCGCGCCGGATCGCCCCGCTCCCGGTCGTCCGCCTCAGCTTGAATGGCCGCCGCCAGCAAATTTGCAAGCACGATACGATTGGACGGATGCTCGACGGTGTCGCAACTCACAACGTCGGCAGCGACGGCGCAAAGGTCCGCGTAGGCAGTGCCGGCAAACAGCGCATGGACGCCTATGCACACTGGCGGCCGGTAGCCGTGCTCCTGCAGGCGCCTGGCGGCCTCCAGCATGGTGTGCCCCGTGGAGACGATGTCGTCGACAAGCACCGGCGTGCAGTCTCCCGCGTCAGGCAGGTTCCGTGCCGCGATATGGACGGCCATGTCGCTCAACCTGTCCTTCTCCAGCACAACGGCTGTGGCCTGGCACCGGGCTGCTATGTCCGCCACCCACTGACGGCTCTCCTCGTCCGGACCGATGATCAGCGGCGCCGTGATCTCATTGCGGATCCATTCTGCAATGGCCGGCGCAGCATGAATCGCGACGGTCGGGATGGAGAAGATCTCCGACAGACAGCGAATGCGGTGCAGGTGCGGATCGACGGTTGCCAGCCAATCGAAGTGGCCGGACAGCAATGCGGCGAAGTGCCGCGCGGAGACAATCTCTCCGGCGTGAAAGACCCTGTCCTGCCGCATGTAAGGCAGATAGGGCGCCAACAGGCCCGTCCGGGCCGCGCCATTCTCGCGCACAGCCGTTGCAAGCCACAGCAACGGCAATACCTTGGCGTCAGGGCGGTCCAGCGTGCAGACGAGGATGACATCCCGGCCCGCCACGTCCTCCTCCAGCCTGACGGCGGATTCGCCGTCAGCAAAGTGCCGCACGATGGCGTTGCCAGCCGTCGCATGCAGCGCACGGCAAAGCGCCGCGGCCTGCCGCTCGTTCCCTGGCATGGAAAAGACCACTTGCCGTGTACTGGGCTTCGGACTCATCGCGCCTCCATCGACACACCGACCGCCATAGACGCCGGTTGCCTGGCACTACCGGCGGCCGACGGCCAGCGCCACGATCGCGCCTGTCGCCGCACCGATCGCCGCGACAGTTCCGATGCATTGCCACGGATGTTCGCGGACATATAAGTCCGCCGTCTCGGCGAGCTGCCCGACACGATCACGGCCAACCTCACGCAGCGCATCGAGGCGCACCTGTAGCGCGCGCAGCCGGCCTCCGAGTTCGGTTCCCGCCTGGCTGGCTTCGGTGCCAGCCTCGTCCGCGACATCCCTGAGCAAGGCCTGTACGTCGCTGAGCAATACATTGGTGTCGCGAATCAACGCGTCCCTGTGTACCGCAAGATCTGCACGGATATCGTTCATCGTTCACTCCCTGTTCTGAAATTGCCGTCGCGGAGGCGGCAGCCATGGCGTACCGGCGCAAGGTCAATATAGGGGCGTCCTGGCACCGCGGTTTGATAAGGAACAAGACCAGGGACCAGACCGCCCTCACCCTATCCTGGTGCGCAGTGGTTCACGCCTGACGCCTCAATGCGCCGCGAGCGGTCTTTCCCCATGGCGAAGTTCGCCTCAACCCTCGGCGTTCCCCTCGCTCTTGAAAACGGCCATTGACGCTCCATATCGGAGACATGGTTGTTATCCCGGCAATCTGGCGGCGTTCTGGACAGGGGTTCGAATCCCCTCACCTCCACCTCAGCGCACCGTGACATGCGGCGCGCTAAGGTGGGGGTGTATCGGTTTCGACAGGGCGTGCAAAGGGGCGCAGGCAACCCGTCAGGCGATCGACGTAAATGAAGCAAATTCCATAAACGCCAACGATGAGCGTTTCGCACTGGCCGCCTGAGGCCAATGCCGGGGCCGCTGAAGCCTTGTAGACCAAGACAGCCGATGGGGACTTCGGTCCCCATTGTCATTTCAGCTGGTTCCTCGCTGCTGTCGTCGCCTTCCGTCTGAATGCGATGGAGGTCGAGAATCACCGCCTTGCGCTGCATCAACGTTGTCACTGGCGGGGCGCCTAACGTAGCAAAGGCAGACTAGCCCAGGAGCGAATGCGACGCGCAGCATGGCTCGCATAACCCTCCAGGTGCGCAACACCTTGGCGAAAGTACGCACGCCATGGCCATGGTCGCTGGGGGGATAATTTGGTGCGCCTCCGGGGGCCTCAGACGCAAGGGAGAGCCCATGAAGAACGAGGGAGCCACAAGCGAAAGTCCGCTGCTGACGGACCTGTACGAGTTCACGATGATGCAGGCCTACTTCGATAGCGCCATGAACGATACCGCCAGCTTCGAGTTCTTCGTGCGAAAGCTGCCGCCGGGACGCAATTTCCTGATGGCCGCAGGGCTTGAACAGGTGCTCGTATATCTCGAGAACCTGACTTTCAGCGCGGCCGACCTTTCCCTGCTTAAACAGAGCGGTCACTTTAGCGGCGCCTTCCTGAGATCGCTGGAGGGCTTCCGGTTTTGCGGCGAGGTTGCCGCCATGCCAGAAGGCACAGTGTTCTTCCCCGACGAGCCGATCCTTCGCATTACTGCCCCCATTCGCGAGGCCCAGCTCGTTGAGAGCCGTGTCATGAACCTGCTGCACTATGAAACCATCGTTGCAAGCAAGGCCGCGCGTGTGGTTCTGGCCGGACAAGGACGTACCACCCTTGTCGACTTTGGCCTACGCCGCGCCCATGGGGCCGAAGCCGGCCTGCTCTCGGCACGCGCCAGCTATCTGGCCGGGTTCACGGGGACGGCCACCCTGCTGGCCGGCGCCCGTTTCGGCATCCCTACCTTTGGCACGATGGCACACTCCTACGTGCAGGCTCATTCTGACGAACAATCGGCTTTCGAATCGTTCGCCCGCTCGCAGCCTGACAACGCCACCCTGCTGATTGACACCTATGATACCGAGGCGGCTGCGCAGAAGGTGGCTGCGCTGGCCGCTGGCCTACGGGCGGAAGGTATCTTCGTCAAGGCCGTTCGTCTTGATAGCGGTGACTTGGGCGATCACGCGCGCAAGGTACGTGCCATTCTGGATGGTGCCGGGCTACGCGACATCGGCATCTTCGCCAGCGGCAATCTCGATGAATACCGCGTACGGGACCTGATATCGCAAGATGCGCCGATCGATGGCTTCGGGGTAGGCACACGAATGAACACGTCGGCGGATTCGCCATACCTTGACTGCGCTTACAAGCTCACCGAATACGCGGGCTTGCCGCGACGCAAACGCTCCGAAGGCAAGGCCACCTGGCCGGGCAGAAAACAATCATGGCGACGCTATTCGAGCGACGGCAACATGTGTGGCGATACCGTGACGCTCGATGGCGAGACTTGCGAAGGCACGCCGCTGATGCAGCTGTGCATGGTGCAAGGCAGACGCCTGGCCGCGCCAGTGGCACTAAGCACCAGCCGCGCGCACGCCGCGCACCAGTTGGCGGCACTCCCGCCAGCATTGCGAAAGCTGGAGCCAGGGTCGACATTTCCGGTCACGATCAGCCCTTCCCTTATCGAACTGGCCCGTACCGCCGACGCACTCGGCGCATCGGCCGGGGCCGCGGCAGGATCGGCTTGAAGGAAGAATCGGGATTCCCCATCTGCAGCCCCGTGATCAGGAAGATGCATTTTGCGCCGCGCCTCCAACGCTGAACACTTCCTCGAACGCGCGCATGAAATGCGGCAAACGATCGCGCGCGAGGCAATTGATGCCTGCCGCAGCTTCCCGCCCTCCGCCACTCTCAAACTGCCGGCACAGCTTGTCGGCACCATATGGCGACGCCATCGGCGCGCGCACGCTCGCCGTGTAGCCCCCATGCGCATTCACCGTCAGAACCGCGTGGGCCAGCCTTGGGTGGCTACTTGCCAGATGGTTCGAAAAGACGCCCCGTACACGCCGCGCCCAAGCCAGGTCTGGCAACACATAAATGGCGCCGCACGGCAGCGCGATGCTGGCGCGCTGCTGCATTGCCATTTCCATGTCCTGCCGCCGTCCGTCGTGTAGCGCCCGCGTGATCGGGGCTGCAACGATAAACTGGAACGGATCTGCATAGGGAAGCAAGGCCTCATAGAGTCTGGCAGGCGGGATCCGAAGATCCGCTTCGGCATCGCCATAGGCGTTGTAGTTGATGGACTCGCCGAGCTCGCGCAACTGATGTGTCTGCCCCGCTCGCAGGAAGTGTCCCCGCGCGAGCTGGTGCGCGGCGTCGGACAGATTGTCCCCAAATGCCCCGACAATGGCCCAGAGCGCATGCTTGCCACCGAGATGACGATTCACGAGCAAACTGGTGCACACAGTGGGTGCCGTCTCAATGCAGGCCATCAATCCGGGGTGCAGCGGAATGGACCCAAAGAAGTGATGATCGAAGTACTCCACCGCGACGCCGCGTCCAAGGAGTTCAAGCAATGCTTCCCGGTTCGTATCCAGAGAGATGTCCAACACCGTCACGGCGTCGCCTTGGCGGGCGGGAACGCGCGCGAGCAGCGTCACGTCACGCTTGACGCCCGTAATCAATGAGGATGCAATCGGGTTGGCCAATCGTAGTTGATGCAGCGCGCAGATGCCGTCTGCGTCACCATTGAAGACGTCGAAGTGTGTCACGCTCGGGCACCATACGGAGAAAGGGGGAGCCGGCTAGCCATGATCCATCCTGACTTGATGTTGTTCGCACTCGACGACACGCGCGAGTTCGGCGAAAAAGTCGGCCGCCACCTGGGCGTCGAGCTATGCCCGCATGAGGAGCGGGCTTTCGAGGACGGCGAGCACAAATGCCGCCCGCTGGTGAACGTACGCGGCAGAGACGTCTTCGTCGTCCAATCCTTGCACAGCGATGCCCGCCAAAGCGTCAACGACAAGCTATGCCGACTGCTCTTCTTCATTGGCGCACTCAAGGATGCCTCGGCAGCCTGCGTGACCGCCATCGTTCCGTATCTGGGCTACGCGCGCAAGGACCAGAAATCGAAGGCCCGCGACCCGGTCACCACGCGCTACGTGGCGGGCCTGTTCGAGGCGGTCGGTACCGATCATGTCATCACGCTGGATGTCCACAATATTGCTGCCTATCAGAATGCATTCCGCTGCCGCACCGATCACCTTGGGGCCAACAAGCTCTTTGTTTCCCACTTCGCGTCGCTTCTGCGCGATGAGGAGATCGCCGTCGTATCTCCGGATGCTGGCGGCATCAAGCGGGCCGAGGATTTTCGGCAACGGTTGAGCCGTGCCCTGGCCCGCCCGGTAGCCAGCGCTTTTGCCGAAAAGCACCGTAGCGAGGGAATCGTGAGCGGTGAACTGATAGTCGGCGACGTCCATGGCAAGTGCGCCATCATTGTCGACGACCTGATCGGCACAGGGACGACCATAGCCCGTACCGTGAAAGCGTGCGGCGGCCTCGGCGCCCGCCGGATCTACGCCGCCGCATCGCACGGACTGTTCGTGGGGAGCGCCGCGCAGGTGCTTGCGGATGATGCGTTGGTACAGGTTGTTGTCACGGATACCGTACCGCCATTCCGCCTCCCCGAAGGCAAGGTCAGGGACAAACTCATCCTCCTGGACAGTGCGGCCCTGTTCGCGCAGGCGATCGCGCACAGCCACAGCGGCGAGTCGATCAGCGAACTGCTCGCCGGATAACGCCTTCGTGCGAATATGCCTGCGCACAGGCTTGCATGTGCTGCTCGGCCAGTCGCAGGTAGCATCTTGCTCTCTCGGGCCACTTTGGCGAATCACGATATATTGCCTCCCGCAAATGCCAGACGGTAATTTTCGCGCGCAAGCAGGCACTGCAACTCTGGTAGAAGTGCAACAGCGCGGCATCGGGCCTGTCGCCGGTAACGTCTCGGTAAGTGCCAATCAGTACCCGGGCAAAGTCAGGATCGCCCAGCCGCTCGCATTCGAGAGCGAGAAAGCCGATTTCGTCGGCCGTATCGAGGGTCCTGAATTGGCGAGAAAACTCCAGACAATCGATGATGGCGAGCGGCGGGGCAAGGCAGATATGTTCCGGCCGCAAATCGCCATGTGCTTCCACAATCCGGCCTTCTTTGACACGCTGATCGAAGCGCGACGGATCCTGCGCCAGCAGGCGGCGCTGAGCGAGGCAGACCTCTCTCACCAGTGCGACAGGCTGCGCGAACGCCGGGTTACTGAGTTCGCGCTCGCAATCGTCGATGTCACGGCGCAAGCGGCCCCGGTATTCATCAACCGTGACCGGCGCGGGTGGCAGCGTCATGTAGAACTCGCCCAGGCGGGTTGCCACTGCGCGCGCGTCCTCCTGCGTCGCGGTGCCTTGGGATAGTGCCTTGTCCAGCATGCGATCGGCCGGCAGCCGGCGCATCTTGACCAACCAGTCGACCACCGCACCCTTGCCGCCTAATCGAGCGGTGCCGCCCGGTTCCAGGACCATAGGCACGACATCAAGATAGACGGAACCGGCCAGTCGCCGATTCAAGCGCACTTCTTCCGTGCAGTAGTACTGTCTTGCCGCAAGCGTACGAAAGTCGAGATAGTCATAGCGCACCGGCTTCTTGAGCTTGTACGCATAGTCGGGAGTGAGGAAGACCCAGGACATGTGGGTCTCCACCACTTCCACATCCCGCGGATGATCAGGGTAGATCCCAGGTTGACGCAGCAGCGCCACCTTGGCCGCAACCGGCATCGAGTCATTGGGCACTGCCGCACTGTTCCATGCCATTTCGGGAATCTCCCATCCATGTCGCGACCCCTCATAAGGAGTCGGGCCCTATAGCAAGATCGGCATGTGGTGTGGGGCAACGGTTTCTCAGGCGTCCGAATCCGGCTCTTCGCTTTCGAGAATTTCCAGAATGCGTGCGGACTTTCCCTCCAATTCGAAGCCGGGGCGATGCCGTAACCGCTGGTCGGAACGCAACCATGTGAAGGCTTCTAGGACTTGTGCACGGGTAGGCCCTTCGTCGAGAATCATTTCGACCACCTGATCCTCCACGGGTCCGACTATGTCGCGGATCTCGCTGGCGGTAGCGGCCTGCGGTGCTGCGTTGTGCGTATCCATTGCCACTCCTCGCAAAAGGGACCGCCCACGTGACCGAGGGCAGCGAAGTGGATGCCGTGCTTGTGCGCGAAGACGGGATCGACGAGAGTGGCGATGCAATCGTCGCCGAACTCTCGCCGCGATCACAGCCTGTCGTCAGGCACCCTTCACCGGAATCTTCTTTGCCGCACTTTGCGCCTCGACCGTCTTGGGAAGCGTGATCGTCAGCACACCCTTGTTGAACCTGGCTTCAATTTTGTCGGCATCAACGCCGTCGGGGAGTTGGAAGTAGCGCTCAAAGGAACCAAAGCGGCGCTCGCGCAGGTAATAGTCCTTCTCCTTTTCCTCCTTCTCCTCGCGCTTTTCGCCTTTGATGGTCAGGCCGCCATTGGCGAGCTTCACTTCGATATCCTTCTCGTCCATCCCCGGTAGCTCGGCCGTCAGCTCATAGGTCTTCTCCGTTTCGGAAAGGTCCACGGACGGGGCGGAAGGCATGCTCCAGTCATGCCGCCAGAATGGCTCGAGGCCGAACCGCGGCAGGCGTGCCGGCGTGAAGCGCGTGCCGTGATCGAAATCGTCAAACAAGCGTTCCATCTCACGCCGCAGGCTCGCAATGGGGTGCCAGGCCTGGGGGGACCAGGGGTGCTTGGCGACGTCTTCGCTTTTCTTCACGGGCACCGTAGTTTGAGATTCAGCCATTTCAGGATCCTCCTGTGGGGTCAATGTAGAAATCATCCTAGGCGCTCTCGCATTGGGCAATTTGACTCCTGTCAAAGCTACATGACAGTGATTGGGCGGCTTTGGCACGGCATGGAAGGCGACGCGAAATGCCAGTGCTTGTGAATTCCATATTGCCCCCCACATCGACAACTGTCAGGCAAGCCGAAGCGGACGGGCGTCCGCGGAGTCTCGGCGGCCTTTACCGCCCCTTAGAAGCGGCCAGATTCGCTCACGACATGACCATCCAGACCCGCGCAGCGGACGCGGACATCCATACGCAGGCCATCACCCAGTTGTTGACGCTCGCAGCTGAGCGCGGGTACCTGATCCATTCTGACGTTGTCGACGCTTTGCCGGCGGAAGACAGCTGTCCGGACAGCATCGAGCCCTTGCTATCGGCGCTGACCCAGATGGGCATTGCCGTGCTCGACGAGCGTCCCGAAACCGACGCGTTGCGCGGCCCCGATGGGCACCCCATCGACCCCGGGCTTATCGAGGAGGTGTGCAATCTGCTGACTGACGCGGCCACCGGGGTAGGCGCTTCAATAGACCCGCTCGCCATCTATGCGAGGCGCATGCAAGCCGTGCGCCTGCTTACTAGAGATGAGGAGGTAATGCTCGCAAAGGAAATCGAGACCGGGCGGCGCGGCGTACTGTGGGCGCTCGCGGGTTGTCCTCGTGCACTTGAGATCTGGCTAGCCGCGCCGTCCCGGGCCGCCGGCGGAGACCTCGCAAGGATTGGCGAGATCCGCCAGTCGCTGCGGCGCATGCAGGCCGCCCTGCGACAAGGCGACACCGAATCGGCCGGTTACCAGCGCGCCCGGCAGGCCATCTTCGCGAAGTTACTTGCAACTGGTGAACCAGCCCGCACTGCCGACGGTGCGTGGCATGTCATGCGCACCCTGAGGACATACGGAGCGGAACGCGACGGTGCCGCCAGCGAGGGGTGCGCCGCGACAAGTGCGCTGGTGAATGAAGCATTGGCGGCCGAAGACAGGATCGCTCGCGCTACCCGCAAGATGGTTGAGGCCAACCTCCGGCTGGTGGTGTCGATCGCCAGGAAGTACCAGCACCGGGGGCTGGATCTGGCGGACCTGGTTCAGGAGGGTAACATCGGCCTGATGCGGGCCATCGACAAATTCGAGTACCACCAGGGCTTCAAGTTCTCGACCTATGCAACGTGGTGGATCCGTCAAGCCGTTTCGCGCGCGGTGGCTGACCGTGCACGCACGATCCGCCTCCCGGTGAATGTCGGCGACAACCTGCGCCGCGTGCGTCTGACGGCCGAGCGTATCCGCCAGCGCACCGGACGCAAGGCAGCCCTGGCGCAACTCGCCGGTGAGAGCGGATTGGGCCAGGAGAAAGTATCCGATCTGCTCACGCTGCCCGGCGAGCCAGTCTCGCTCGATGCGCCGGTACCGTCCGGCGATACCGCGCTCGCGGAAATGCTCGAGGATCGGGCGGCGCCCGACCCGTACAGGACGGTGGCCGACAAGCGCATGCGCGAGTTTGTCGCCGCCATGCTTGCAGCCATGACACCGGATGAAGCCACCGTGTTGCAATGCAGGTTCGGCATTGGGGGCGTTACCCCGATGGGCTACGAGGAAATCGCCAGGCGGACCGGCATGTCGCGGGAAAAGGTCCGGCGCACCGAACGGCAGGCTATGGAAACGCTGCGCTCGTCGGGACAGGCAAATGCTGCCAGGACGTTTCTGGCAGAGGACACCTCGGCGGACAAAGGCGCCACGCACCCTCGGCCGCACTGAGCCCGCTCCGTCAGCGGCCGCTGCTGATCGCCTCCAGCAGTTGCCGTCCTTTCCCGGTTACACGGATTTGCCTGTGGTCTGGTGTCGCGGCTCCAAGACGGACCAACTGGCGCTCGACAAGAGCGCCAATGTCGGCGGGGTCCAGTTCACGGTGACTCTTCGCATCACTGAGAACCATCAGGGCTGCGATCTCGTGGGGACTCAGCATCTCTTGTCTCCGACAGTATTTGACGGCG
Source organism: Cupriavidus pinatubonensis (assembly GCF_019602855.1). Classification (GTDB taxonomy): domain Bacteria; phylum Pseudomonadota; class Gammaproteobacteria; order Burkholderiales; family Burkholderiaceae; genus Cupriavidus; species Cupriavidus pinatubonensis. The sequence goes on along the minus strand of NZ_CP080767.1, from coordinate 1,264,581 downwards.
CATGCCTGGTACGCCGCAGCGGCCTCTCCTGGCCGCCGGATCCGGTCGCCGGCATGTGTCTGAGACTATAGAAGTCGACGTCCCATGGCCGTCGTGAGATGCCGACCTATTTGCGCTCGATCAAATTGGATTGCCGACGTGAGCCGCGTCCGCAACTCATGAACGCGCCGAGTCGAAGTCACAGTCGGCTTTTCGTTGCTTGCACCGACTCCGAACTCCTATAGTGAGCGCATGGTGAGCCCATGGAGGAGAAGCGCGAGCATGGATCCGTCACCAGTCATCCACAAGACGGCAGCCGACCTACGGGTTGCACCAAATTTCAGCGACTATGAGGCGGAGCGCCGGCGGTTTTCGTGGGACGCCGTTAGCCGGGCTCTTGGCACGCAGCCGGACGGCGGCCTGAACATCGCATGGCAGGCGCTGGATCGACACGTGGCGAGTGGTGCGGGCGACAAGGTCGCCTTCCGCTTTCTGGCGCTGGACGAAGTGCCGCAGCGCGACGTGACCTACGCCGAACTGACCAGACTCGCCAATCGCTTTTGCAACGTGCTGCGTGAGCTTGGCGTTGGCCGGGGCGACAGGGTCTTCATTCTGACCGGTCGCATTCCCGAGCTGTATGCAACCCTGTTCGGCAGTCTGAAGAACGGCTCGGTCGTATCGCCATTGTTCTCTGCATTCGGGCCCGAGCCTATCGCCACGCGGCTCAATCTGGGCGCCGGAGCCGTCCTGGTGACTACCGACACGCTCTTCACTCGCAAGGTTGCCGCGTGGCGGGATCGCATGCCGGACCTCAAGCATGTTCTTCTGGTTGGCGAAGGCGGCGGCCCGACCAGCATACCGGACACCCTGGACTTCGGCGCCATGATGCAACGCGCGCCAGATGCCTGCGAGATCACTCCCACCACTGGCGAAGACATGGCGCTGCTGCACTTCACCAGTGGCACTACCGGTACCCCTAAAGGCGCGGTGCACGTACACGGCGCAGCATCCACCCATTGGGCTACCGGGCGCTACGCGCTGGATCTGCATCCGGACGACCTCTACTGGTGTACGGCGGATCCAGGCTGGGTGACTGGCACGTCCTATGGCGCCGTCGCCCCGCTGCTGCACGGCATCACATCAATCGTCGACCCCGGCGAGTTTGACGCCGAGCGCTGGTACGGGATCCTGCACAGCCAGGGAGTGAGCGTCTGGTACACGGCGCCCACCGCCATCCGCATGCTGATGAAAGCGGGCGCGGAGGCAGCCAAGGCCCGCTCGTACCCACAACTGAGATTCATTGCCAGCGTTGGCGAGCCGCTGAACCCGGAGGCTGTCTGGTGGGGCAAGAACACCCTCGGTCTTCCCATTCATGACAATTGGTGGCAGACCGAAACCGGCGGCATCATGATTGCCAATACGCCCGCATTCGATATCAAGCCGGGCTCGATGGGCCGTCCCCTGCCGGGGGTGGAAGCGTCTGTCGTCCAGCGCAAGGAGGATGGCACGCTCGAACTGGCGGAAACGCCTGATGCCGAAGGCGAGCTGGCGCTGCGGCGCGGCTGGCCATCGATGTTCCGCGCCTACCTCAACGACGAGGCTCGCTATCGCAAGTGCTTCGCTGGAGACTGGTACCTGACCGGCGACCTCGCGCGCCGCGACGCGGACGGTTACTACTGGTTCATCGGCAGGCTTGACGATGTGATCAAGTCGGCGGGACACCTGATCGGCCCCTTCGAAGTCGAAAGCGCACTGATGGAGCACCCGGCCGTCGCTGAAGCAGGCGTCATTGGCAAGCCTGATCCGGTAGCGGGCGAAGTGGTAAAGGCATTTGTGTCCCTCAACAAGGGCTTCGAGCCAGGCGAGGCCCTGCGCCTGGAATTGCTCGGCCACGCGAGGAGCCGTCTCGGCGCTGCCGTTGCCCCGAAAGAAATTGCCTTCCAGGCCGAACTGCCACGAACGCGTAGCGGCAAGATCATGCGCAGATTGCTCAAAGCCCGGGAGCTTGGCCTGCCCGAAGGCGACACGTCCACGCTCGAGACAGGCTCCGGATCATAATGGACATCGATCACCCCGCCCCGCCGCCGCCGGCCGGCCCGGTCCCCTATGACAAGGCATTCTCGCTCGTGCTGCTGCGCGACATGTTGCGCATCCGGCGAATCGAGGAAAAATGCGCGGAACTTTATGGAGCTGGCAAGATTCGCGGCTTCCTTCATCTCTATATCGGCGAGGAGGCGGTATGCGTTGGCGCGCTGCATGCGTTGGCGCCCGACGATAACGTTGTTGCTACCTATCGCGAGCACGGGCATGCGCTGGTGCGCGGCATGGACATGGGTGTGCTGATGGCCGAAATGTACGGCAAGCGGGAAGGCTGTGCCCGCGGCCGGGGTGGCTCCATGCACCTGTTCGATCGCGCCACCAGACTGTTCGGCGGCAATGCCATTGTGGGCGGCGGCCTGCCGCTGGCGGCTGGCCTGGCACTTGCCGAGAAGATGCAGGGTAGCCAGCGGGTCACCGCATGCTTTTTCGGCGACGGGGCGATCGCCGAAGGCGCCTTCCATGAATCGATGAACCTGGCAGCGTTGTGGAAGCTGCCGTTGCTGTTCTGCTGTGAAAACAACCTCTATGCGATGGGGACAGCGCTTGAACGCCATGAATCGCAGACGGATCTTTGCGCCAAGGCCGCCTCCTACAAGATGCCGGCAGCCTCCGCGGACGGCATGGACGTCGTGGCCGTATGCGAAGCCACCAGGAATGCCGTAGCTCAAGTAAAGCGTGGCAATGGGCCGGTGTTTCTGGAGTTCCGCACTTATCGCTTCCGGGCCCACTCCATGTACGATCCCGACCTCTATCGCGAGGCGGCCGAGGTCGATGCATGGAAGCAGCGCGGCCCTCTCCATACGTTCACCGCACGGCTGAAGGCCGAAGGAAAGCTGACCGAGGACGAATTCCTGGCGCTGGATGCCGAAGTGCAGGCCGACGTCGCGAAAGCGGAGGCCTTTGCCGAAGCGGGCATCTGGGAACCCGTCGAGGATCTGCTGAAGGACGTCTACTCGCCCGCTGGAGATGTGCCATGAGCATTCGCCTCAGCTATCGCGAGGCCGTGCGCGAAGCGTTACGCGAGGCGCTGGCCGGGGATCCCCGCGTCTTCCTGATGGGCGAGGATGTAGGCCGCTATGGCGGCAGCTACGCGGTATCCAAGGGATTGCTGGCGGAATTCGGCCCCGAGCGCGTTCGCGATACCCCGCTGTCGGAACTCGGTTTCACTGGCGCCGGCATCGGTGCCGCGCTGGGCGGCATGCGCCCCATCGTGGAAGTCATGACAGTCAATTTCAGCCTGCTCGCACTCGACCAGATCGTTAATACCGCTGCACTGTACCGTCACATGTCCGGCGGACAATTCTCCGTACCGTTGGTGATTCGCATGGCCAGCGGGGCTGGCCGGCAGGTTGCGGCCCAGCACTCCCACAGCTTCGAAGGCTGGTATGCGGGCGTACCTGGTCTCAAGGTACTGGCGCCCGCCACAGTTGAGGACGGGAGACGAATGCTGGCCCCGGCCTTGTCCGATCCGGATCCCGTGCTCATCTTCGAACACGCAGGCCTGTACAACCTCGAAGGCGAGATTCCGGAGGATTCGCAGGTGGACATCCGTTTGGCCCAGGTCAGGCGCGCGGGCAAGGATGTAGCACTGATCACCTATGGCGGCAGCCTGCCCAAGGCACTGCAGGCCGCCGATGTGTTGTCGTCCCGCGGCATCGACGCCGAAGTGGTCGACTTGCGGGTCCTGCGCCCGTTGGACGACGCGACCATCATGGCATCCGTAGCGAAATGCCGTCGTGCCGTCATCATTGACGAAGGCTGGCGCAGTGTCAGCCTCGCCGCGGAAATCATGGCGCGTATCGTCGAACAAATCTTCTATGAGCTGGACGCCCCGATCGCACGCGTATGTTCGGCAGAAGTCCCGATTCCATACGCCAGGCATATGGAAGAGGCCGCCCTGCCCCAGGTCGAGGCCATCGTGGCCGCTGCTAGCCAGCTGATCGCATGAGCAACCCATCCGCCGACCACGACGCGGCCGCGCTCTCAGGTTTCCGGCGAGGACAACGTGATTGAGTTCCGCCTGCCCTCGTTGGGCGCAGACATGGACGAAGGGACGCTGCTCCAGTGGGCCGTGAAGCCCGGTGACGTGGTCAGGAAGGGGCAAATCATGGCCGTCGTCGATACCAGCAAGGCCGCCATCGAGGTGGAAACCTGGCACGACGGAATCGTCGGCGAACTGCTCGCTTCGCCAGGTGACAAGATGCCGGTCGGCACCCTGATGGCAACGCTGCTCGAACCAGGCGAATCGCCTGGCACTGTCCGCTATGCGCCTTCCAAGCCGGCCAGGCCAGCTGCTGCGCCTGGCCGGCATAGAGGGCGAATGGTCTCGCCCGCGGCACGCAAGTTCGCCCGGGAACAAGGCATCGACGCAGACAAGCTTGTCGGCAGCGGGCCTGGCGGCGCGGTCACCCTGTCGGATGTCGAGCAAGCTGTGCGCAAAGCCGGTGGCGCGGCAGGCGAGCGGCAGGCCGACATCCGCAGGGCCATTGGCGCCGCGATGGCACGCGCCAAGCGCGAGATTCCACACTACTACGTCTGCGAGACGATCCCCCTGCGGGTGGCGACGCACTGGCTTGTCAAAGCCAACGCCGACCGACCCATCACCGAACGGGTCCTGCCGGCGGCGTTGCTGATCAAGGCGGTCGCCGTGGCTCTCAAACGCTTCCCGGAACTGAACGGCTACTACCGCAACGGTGCGTTTGAAGCAGCAAGCGCCATCAATATCGGCGTCGCGATCTCGCTGCGCCAGGGCGGACTGGCGGCACCGGCCCTGCTCGATGCATCGGGCAAACCGCTTGCGCAACTAATGCAGGAACTGGCGGACCTGGTCAGGCGCTGCCGCTCCGGCTCACTGCGGCGCGCGGAACTGTCCGAGCCTACCGTGACGGTGACCAACCTCGGAGACCAGGGCGTGGAGCAAGTGTTCGGTGTCATCTATCCGCCCCAGGTGGCATTGGTAGGCTTTGGCCGCATCCATGAACGGCCATGGGTGGACGACGGAGTGCTCACGGTTGTGCCAGCCGTGACGGCCAGCCTGTCCGCCGACCATCGCGTATCGGACGGCCATTGCGGCGCACGCTTCCTGGCCGAAGTGCGGGAACTCCTCCAGCATCCTGAGGAAATTGAGCCATGAACACCACCGCTACCCGGGCGGTCGTCCTGTCGACGCTGCGCGAGATCGCGCCTGAGGTCGATCCCGGCAGCCTGCGCGCGGATCGGCCGCTGCGCAGGCAGGTCGACCTGGATTCCATGGACTGGCTGAATTTCCTGCTTGCGCTGCATGCGAAGCTGAAGGTGGAGATTCCGGAGTCCGACTACACCCGCCTGGTGACACTGGATGATGTCGTCTCGTACCTCGACGAGGCCGCCCAGCGGCAATAGACACCCGCTGTGTCCGCCCCGGGCTGCACGGGTAGTCGAGAGCGGTTGACGTGTATCAACCCGGTCAACGCTATATGGACAAACATTGATTGTTGTCCACCGCTCTGCGGCCCTTGTGTTCTCTCTTCTGTTCTCCCTGCCGGCGTACATAAGTCAATGACTGACCTGCAGACTTCCGCTGATCCTGCCACGACCTCGCCCGGGGCTGCCGATACGCGGCGCCTTCTGGACATCGTACGCAGACTGGCGGGCGAATTGCGGCCCAACGCGCAGGAGGTGGGCACGTTGGGTATCGATCATTCGCTGGAGCGCGATTTTGGCCTGGACAGCCTGGCACGGGCGGAACTACTGACGCGCATCGAACATGACTATGGCACCCGGGTAGACGAAAAGGCGCTGATGGCGGCCGAGACGCCACGCGACCTGCTTCGCTTGACAAGGTATGCGCACAGCCCCGCGGTTGAGAACGCGGCCCAGGAATTCACCACTGCCGGATCGCTGGGGGCGGCCAGGTCGGCGGCCGTCAACCGGCCGCCGGACAGCGCCCTGACCTTGATGGAACTGATTGACTGGCACGCAACGTCCCATGGGGAACTTGCGTACGCGACCATTGCGGGCAGCGGCGACCTCAGCTATCAGGCGTTGCGGACTGGCGCGCTCGCGGTTGCAGCCGGACTGGTGCGCCTCGGACTGGTACCAGGCGACCGGGTTGCACTGATGCTCCCGACAGGGCCGGACTTCTTCCGAGAGTTCTTCGGCGCGCTGTACGCAGGTTGCATCCCGGTTCCTCTCTATCCGCCTGCGCGCCTTTCACAAATCGAGGATCATATGCGGCGCAGCGCCGGCATCCTTGCCAATGCCGAGGCGGCCATCCTGATCACGGTGCCGGCTGCCAAGCCCTTGCTGCGCCTGTTGCGTGCCCATTGCGCGTCGCTGCGTCAGATCCTGACGCCCGGCGACATCAATGAGACGGGTGGCGCAGTGCCGCCCATCGCTCGCCGGTCCGACGACATTGCCTTTCTGCAGTACACCTCCGGCAGCACAGGGAACCCCAAGGGCGTCGTGCTGACGCACGCGAACCTGCTGGCCAACCTGCGTGCCATGGAGCGGGCCTCGCGTGTCACGGCGGAAGATGTGTTCGTGTCATGGCTGCCGCTCTACCATGACATGGGATTGATCGGCGCCTGCATGGGCAGCCTGCTGGTTGGTTTTCGCCTGGCGCTGATGTCTCCGACGGACTTTCTGGCGCGCCCTGCTTCATGGCTGTGGACCATCCACCGGCATCGTGGCACGCTGTCCGCAGCGCCTAACTTTGCCTACGAGCTTTGCGCGAGCAAGCTGCATGAACAGGATCTGGCCGGCCTGGACCTGAGCACGTGGCGCGTAGCCTACAACGGCGCCGAGCCGGTGAGCCCGGACACCATCGAGAAGTTCAGCGCGCGATTCGCAAGATATGGCCTGGATCCGTCCGCCATGGCCCCGGTCTACGGCCTGGCGGAATCCTCCGTCGGGCTCGCATTTCCGCCTGCGGGGCGCGGCCCGCACATCGACCAGATCGATCGGGAAGCCCTCGCTCGCCGTGGCATTGCGCGCTCGCCCGCCCAGTCGGGACGCGGTTCGCTCAGGCTCGTCTCCAGCGGCCTGCCGCTACCCGGCCACCAGATTCGCATTGCCGATCCTGCCGGGCGAGAACTGCCCGAGCGCACACTGGGACATATCGAGTTCCGCGGCCCGTCCGCGACGTCCGGCTATTTCCACAACCCCGAAGCCTCGGCAGGGCTTTTTGATAGCGCCTGGCTGAAGACTGGCGATATGGGCTATATCGCGGCCGGCGAGCTTTACCTGACCGGGCGCCTCAAGGACATCATCATCCGCGCCGGACGGCACCTGTTCCCGCAGGAGCTGGAGGAAGCGATCAGCCAACTCCCGGGCGTGCGCAGAGGCGGGGTCGCCGTGTTCCCCGCCAGTGACGCGCGCTCCGCCACCGAGCGGCTGGTCGTGCTGGCCGAAACGCGCGAGGAAAATGAAAGTGCGCGTCGTGGCATACGCGCCGAGATTGGCCACCTGGCGGTTGACCTGATTGGCATGCCGGTCGACGAGATCATTCTGGTGCCACCCCGTACCATACTCAAGACTTCCAGTGGCAAACTGCGCCGCGCCGCCTGCCGTGCTCTCTATGAGAGCGGCAACATCCACAGCACCGCTCGAGCGCCATGGCGACAACTGCTGCGGCTGGCCGTTTCGGGCGCGGGCATCCGCTTCACTCGTCTCTGGCAGCAGGCGGGGGGCTGGCTCTGGGGTATTTGGGCATGGACGGTCTTCGCCTTGTTCGCGGTACCGGCCGCCCTTTTGGTGGTAATCCTGCCGGGGCACGGACTGCGCCGCCAGGTTGCGCGAGGCGGCGCGCGGCTTGCGCTGGCGCTGACCGGCCTGTCGCCAACGACCGAAGGAATGGCCGGCCTTGATCGGGCGGCGCCCGCGATCATCGTAGCCAATCACTCCAGCTATACCGACGTGTTTCTGCTCACCGCGGTGCTCCCTGCCCGCTTCACCTTTGTGGCGAAGCAAGAGCTGCTGCAAAGTGCGGTGCTGGCGATCCTGCTGCGCCGCCTTGGCTGCGCCTTCGTCGAACGCTTCGATGCCGCGCGGGGGGTGGAAGATACCAGCGCCGTGGAAAGGCGCGTGCTGGCGGGCGATTCCTTCGTATTCTTCCCCGAAGGAACTTTCCGGCGGGAGCCTGGGCTGATGGCGTTCCGCCTGGGGGCCTTCGTGTGCGCCGCACGGGCGCACGTGCCGCTAATTCCCGTCACACTGACTGGTACCCGCTCGCTACTGCGCGACGGACGCTGGTGGCCAAGCTACGCGCCACTGACGGTTGTCGTCGGCAAGCCCTGCCTTGCCTCAGGTGATGACTGGCAGGCCCTGCTGCAGTTACGCGATGCGGCCCGCCAGGATATCCGCGCGCGACTGCAGGAGCCTGACGCGACGACCTGACTGCCTCAACCTACAGCCCTCGTGATGCCCTTGCCTATCCGAGGCAGTGCATCCAACTTATCCATGCCGCCGTTGTCAAAGAGCGAAAGAGCGGCCTTCGGCCTGGCTCATCCGAGCACCCGTTCCGTGGGCACATACGTGCAACCATGGGCGCTTGCGACGGCGGCATAGGTAACGTTGCCCTGACAGATGTTCAGCCCGGCGCGCAGGCAAGGATCTTCTTTGAGCGCACGGGACCAGCCCTTGTCAGCAAGCGCCATTGCATAGCCGATGGTGGCGTTGTTCAGGGCAAACGTGGATGTTCTGGCAACAGCCGCCGGCATGTTGGTCACGCAGTAGTGCAGCACCCCGTCCACGACATAGGTCGGATCCGAATGGCTGGTGGGACGCGAAGTCTCGAAGCAGCCCCCCTGGTCGATCGCCACGTCCACCACTACCGAGCCGCCCTTCATGCGGGCGACCATGGCGCGCGTCACTAACCTGGGGGCCTCGGCGCCCGGCACGAGGACTGCGCCAATAACCGCATCGGCCGTGAGCAGCGCGCGCTCGATGGCGTCTGCGCTGGAGTAGAGCGTGACTAGCCGATTGCCATAGACAAGCCCCAGATGCCGCAGCCGATCGACGTTGCGGTCCAGCACTGTGACACGCGCCCCCATGCCGACGGCCATCTGGATCGCGTTGGCGCCCACCACGCCGGCCCCGATCACCACCACATGGCCCGGGGCAACCCCTGGCACGCCGCCCAGCAGCACGCCCATGCCACCTCGCGGCTTCTCCAGGTAGGCGGCGGCCACCTGCACGGACATGCGGCCGGCCACTTCGCTCATGGGCGCCAGCAACGGAAGGCTGCCGTCCGGGGCTGTCACGGTCTCGTAGGCAATGCAGACCGCGCCGGATTTCACCAGCTCCGAGGTCTGCTCGCGGTCCGCCGCCAGGTGCAGATATGCATACAGAATCTGTCCGGGCTTGAGCAGTGCCCGCTCCGACGGTTGCGGTTCCTTGACTTTCACAATCATCTCGGCCGAGGCGAATACCTCCTCGGCATCCCCGGCCAGTTGGGCACCGGCCAGCTTGTAGGAATGGTCGGTGAGGCCAATTGCGGCGCCGGCACCGGCCTGCACCACCACTTGGTGACCGCGGCTGACCAGTTCGCGTACGCTGGCCGGGGTGAGTCCGACGCGGTACTCCTGGTCCTTGATTTCCCTGGGGACGCCGATTCGCATAAGGGTGGCTCACACGGGTGGCAATTCCGGGAGATTCCGGACCAGATGCTTAAATCGCCCCCAGTCGACGGCAGGATGGATCGTGGCCTCGCCGTGTCCATACGCACGCACCAGGACCGACACACGCATGGCCGCTTCGATATCGTTGGCCTCGAAGATATCGAGATAGTCATAGGGCCCGATGGTGGCGTAGCTGCCCAGCCATTTAACGTCAGGACAAGCCTTCTCTAGATAACCTGCGACACCGCGCTCGAGCGCCTCGAACGACCGGGGCTGCCGCAACGATTCCACCGATACACGAGTTTCCATGATGAAGATCGGCATCTGCCACTCCTTTTGACTGGCGGCCCCGGATAGCTGCCGCATAGCTACAACCTAGCCCCCACTGGGGGCCGGGCTTTGTCTCAGCGCAACTTCTCCAGCAAGCGAACCACCGCACGTTCAGGCGTGCGCCGCCAAGCTTCGGATTCCCGCGTTTCCGATACGATAATTCACGGTTGCGTGTGCCATGGACGCCGGACTTTCCATAGAGAGCACGCGAAGGAGGCCGTACTCGTACTCGTTGATCTTCAGGCCTTGCGATTCCGCCGCCGACAAGACCTGCTGCACCAGCGGATAAGCGAAAAAGGCCCGAATGATGTGCCGTCACAACTTCCTCCCGCGCGGGCTCGAGTTTGTTGGCGGCACAGTGTTTCGCAGAACAGCAACTTGGCCACCCGCGCGCCGCTACCTGATCCTTCAAGACCGACCCGCCCCACAGCATGGGGTGGTGCCACGGCACCCAGCGCGCCCGTCGGGCCCGGGTGTCGCCAGCTGCGCGTCCCCTGCGAGAGCACGTGCCGGCAGGCGCAGCACAAGGTCGGTCGCATGCCCGTGCGCAGCTACGTGGAAGTGATGGCATGCAATCGCCTTGCCGTAGCGGACGAGCACGCGATATGGACCTGGAGGTGGATTCAGGTAGAGGTATGGCCCTTCACTGACCACCTGCAGAACGATGTCCCGTTGAGCGTTGAACAGCGTGACGGATACATCTGACAATGCGCTGCCGTCGGCGCTGTCGAGGAAGCGCAACCGTACCTTGAACTGTGGGGCAAGGCCGCGCATGACGCTGGCCTCGTCGCTTCCAATGCCGCCCGAGAGATATTCGATCCCGTCCGCTTGCCTCAGCGGGGGAGCGTTAGTGGGCAGCGTCATGGCAACGGCCGCCTGAAGCAGCATCATGCCGGCCACGGCAGCTGAACACAAAGGCACAGCCAGACCGCGCACGATACGCTGCGAGGACTGCTCTCTTCTCAACGAAATAGTGGTCTCAACCATGGCTACTCCTGCCTACGCAGAGCCCTGACGAGGACCACGGGGCATGCCGCATGTGCTATCACGCGGCTTGCTACCGACCCCACGATGGCGTCGAGGAATGCACCGCGTCCGTGCGTACCCATGACGATCGCCTCGGCCTTGACCGCGGTGGCGTATGCGACGATGCGCTCGGGCGCGAAGCCGACAAGGGCGTGCCAGAGTGTTTGCACGTTTGCCCCCTGCAGGATGTCGATGGCGGACTTCATGACCTTGCTGCTTTCGTCGGTATGCCAGGCTTCGATGTCCTGCCTGTTGATATAGGCCTTCACCTCGCCTGACACGTCGGGCAGGCAATGCACCACATGCACGCATATGTCGTCACGGAACAACTTCCGTTCCGCAATGCATCGAGCAGCAGCATCGCTGTAGGCCGACCCATCAGTTGCCAGGACAATATTTTGCATCGCATCCTCCATTCGAAAGCAGCCAAACCTGATGCACCGCATTGAATCGACCGGCGCGAAGTCGCAGGACACATCCGCCTGTCCACTCTGTTTCAAGCTATATCCACTGAGCCGACAGTCCTTGATGCATATCAGCTTACTGGCTTGGCCCTGGCCACAACGGTCCACGCCGGGAGATTTGCGGTGGGTCAACCCGGTCGACCACGCGCCATCTAGCCTTCATAGCATGTGCGGCGCCACCCCATCGATGCTGATGAACCTGGAGGAAGTGGTATGTACAAAAAGATTCTCGTTGCGGTCGACGGCAGTCATGCGTCTCGCCTGGCGCTCTTGGCCGTCATCGATCTTGCAAAGGGCAGCAACGCCGAAGTGAAGGTAATCTACGTCGTCGACGACAGTGAAGCGTTGCTAGAGGTTGCCTTCATCAACCGCGAGGACCTGCTCCGGAACATGAAGGCTTATGGACAAGACATCCTTAGCGGATGCGGAGTTCTCCTGAAAGCTGCTGGCGTGCGCCATTCGGTGGAGCTGATTGAAAAACCTGTGGCAAAAGGGCGCATTGCCCAGACGATACTGTCGCGTGCGGCCACCTGCAACGCGGACCTAATCGCCCTTGGTACACACGGGCGCCGCGGGGTGGCACGCGTTGTCATGGGTAGCGTTGCACAGGGGGTCGTAAGCCAGAGCATCAAGCCCGTGCTTCTTGTCCGCAGCGAACCGGAAGACGAAACATGACCGGCGATTCTGGTGGTGGCTCTATTCGGCAGATTGGTTGGCGCAATGGAGGCGAGAGGAAATCGCCAGATATGTCCCGCTCTCAACGCTTAGCTGTGGCGGCCTGTTGTTCGAACCAGCCCACTATCAGGCGCTGCAGGTCTACCAAGGCCATGGATCCATACTGCAACGTCAGCTCGTGAGACAGGACTTCATTTCCGATCCCCTCGCCCAGGTTGGTAATGCAAGCAATGGCAAGCACGCGCAGGCCACAATGCCGTGCGCTGATCACCTCCGGAACTGTCGACATGCCCACGACGTCGCCACCGATGACTTGCATCATTCGGATCTCGGCAGCGGTCTCGAATGTCGGGCCGCTGAACGCAACGTAGACGCCTTCAGCCCAAGGCAGTCCCAGCGCCTGCGCGACATCTTGCAACCCTTGCCGTAAGACCGTGTCGTACGCGTTCGCCATAGAGCAGAAACGGGGCCCGATTTGGTCATCGTTGGGGCCGATCAATGGATTGCCGGGGAGCAGATTAATATGGTCCTTGATCGCTACCAACCGGCCAGGTTCCAATTCGGGGCGGAGCGAGCCAGCTGCACAGGTCACGAATAACCGGTCGCATCCCATCCGTTTCATTGTACGGACCGCCTGCGTCATACCCGTCGTGCCATGCCCTTCATAGAAATGCTGCCGCCCTCGCATGCACATCAATTCCACCCCACCCAACCGGCCCAGAACGACTTCACCGGCGTGGCCTTCAACCAGGGATTGCGGGAATCCCGGCAGCGCCGCATAGGGAATGGCAATGGCATTTTCGATCGCTCGCGCCAAACCACCGAGCCCGGAGCCAAGAATCATGCCAATCTGGGGACGGAATTCGCCGACGTGTTGACGAATTCGTTGAACTGCCTGTTCGGTCTGATCAGGCGCGTCCGCCGACGATGGCAGCGTGAGAGTCATGGCACCTGCTCCCGTATGTCGAGGTTGGTATCATCAAATGGCATCGCTCGCTTTTCGGTGGAAGCAAGAGCGGCCGAGGCAGCAATGCTTGGCACAGGCGGTGATCGACAAGGAAAACCCACCGCCGGATCGCTCGCACAGGTACTGCTGCCCAGGTCCAAAGATCATCTCCCTACCCGCCTCTCACCGGCTGCGTGTTGGCAGCCTGTTTCGTGTCCGCGCCGGGAGGCCCCAAGCTGGGGATGAGGCGAAGACCTCCCAACTGCCTGGCAGCAAGCCCATGCAGGCGCTGCTCAAAATTGCTGAGCGGCGCATGTAGAACCAATAGGCCTTGGCTGTTGTTGCCGAATATCAAAGCAGCGATGCGACACGCACTCGGTCCAGCGCTGCTCAGCGTACTGACGCGATAGCTGCTTCAGCCGCAGCAACGGCGCGCTTAACTGCCAGGAAGCTGTCGGGGGTCACGGAGATCGAGTCGATTCCGCATTGGACAAGGAATCCGGCGAAATCAGGGTGATCACTCGGCGCTTGGCCGCACAAGCCCACGTGGGCGTTGGCCTCATGCGCCTGTGTAATAACGTTCCGGATCATCCATTTGACCGCGTCGTCTTCCTCGTCGAACAAGCCAGCAAGATTGGCCGAGTCGCGATCCACGCCGAGCACCAACTGTGTCAGGTCATTGCTGCCAATCGAGAAGCCGTCGAAGCGTTGGGCGAAAGCCTTTGCCAGGATGACATTGGACGGAATTTCGCACATCACGTAGACCTCAAGTCCATCCTTGTGGCGCACGATGCCATTCTCCGCCATTACCTCGAGCACCAGGTCCGCTTCTTTGGTGGACCGGCAGAAGGGAATCATGACAATGACATTGTTTAAGCCCATTTGTTTGCGCAGGCGGACGATCGCTTGGCACTCCAAGGCAAACCCATCCCGATAGAGGGGTGAATAGTATCTTGAAGCCCCACGGAATCCAAGCATGGGGTTCTCCTCCGTAGGTTCGAACTGCGCTCCACCAATCAGCCGCGCATATTCATTCGTCTTGAAATCGCTCATGCGAACGAGCACAGGTCGCGGATATTGCACGGCGGCAATCCTTCCCAATCCACGCGCGAGCCGGCTCACAAAGTACTCTGTCTTGCTGGCGTAAGCAGCCGTCAGCTCAGCGATGGTTCGCTTTGCTGTGTCGTCCTTGAGAGTGTCGTAGCGCGCCAGCGCCATTGGATGGATCTTGATATGGTTGCTCACTACAAACTCCATCCGCGCCAACCCGACGCCGTCGGCGGGCATTCGCCACCAGCGAAATGCTGCCGCCGGATTTGCCAAATTCAGCATGACTTTGGTGCGGGTCGTCGGGATACTGCCAAAATCGATCTCCTCGACTTCGTACTCGGCGATACCTTCGTAAACAAAGCCCTCCCGGCCTTCGGCACAAGACACCGTCACATCCTGTTTCTCATGCAGCACGCCAGTTGCATTGCCCGTCCCGACAATTGCGGGAAGCCCTAGCTCCCGGCTGACTATCGCCGCATGGGAAGTTCTCCCTCCCTGGTCGGTGACAATTGCAGCCGCGCGCCGCATTACAGGTACCCAGTCGGGATCGGTCGTCCGTGTCACGAGCACAGCGCCATCGACGAAGCGCCCCATCTCTCGCAAATTCTCGATGACACAAATAGGACCGGTCGCGATGGCATCACCAATGCTTACACCGGTAACCAATGGCATGCCAGCTTTCTTGATACGATAGGTCTTGATCGCACTTGATTCGCGTCGTGACTGGACGGTTTCAGGGCGGGCCTGCACAATGAATAGCTCTCCCGTTTTGCCGTCTTTCGCCCATTCAATGTCCATGGGCTGGCGGTAGTGATCGGCGATCGCGCAGGCCCAACGCGATAACGTGAGGATTTCCTCGTCGCTCAGCACGAAAGCTTCGCGTTCTCCTGAGGTCGTGGATACATTCCTTGTCGGGCAGGTAGAATCGCTTGTGTATATGAGCTTCCTGGCCTTGGTGCCCAGCTTTTTCCCGACGATAGGCGTGAGGGAAAGATCTGACAGCAACGGCTTGAACACTTCGTACTCGTCGGGATCGACGTCTCCCTGGACGACGTTCTCACCCAGCCCCCATGCCGCGTTGATGAGAACCACTTTATCGAAGCCGGTTTCGGTATCGATGGAGAACATCACACCAGCGCCACTCAGGTCAGAGCGCACCATGCGCTGCACACCGACGGACAGCCCAATCTGCAGGTGATTGATTCCCTTCGCTTGGCGGTAGCTGATTGCCCGATCGGTGAAAAGGGACGCGTAGCAACGGCGGCAGGCGTCGAGCAAAGCGTGCTCGCCTCTGATGTTGAGATAGGACTCCAGCTGCCCTGCAAAGCTCGCCTCCGGAAGATCTTCGGCGGTGGCACTGGAACGTACCGCGACGTCCACGTTGGACTGGCCGGTCCGCCTATTCAGGGTGGCATAGGCCTGCCCAATCGCCTGAGCGGTCTCTCTAGGCCACTCGCCGGTGAGGATTGTGCGGCGCATCTTCTGCCCTGCGTCAGACAGAGTGAGCTTTCCGCTGGCAAGGGCAGAAAGCGTTGATGACAGCACTGCGCGCAAGCCGTTTGCCTCAAGGAAATTCCAGTAAGCGTCGACAGGAATGGCGAACCCGGGGGGCACACGGATGCCGTGAGTTGTCAGGCTGGCTAACAGTTCACCCAGCGAGGCGTTCTTGCCGCCCACGCGCCAGATGTCGGCACGCCGAAGTTCCTCAAACCAGACTAACTGCGTGGTATTGATAGCCATCAACTGCTCCTCTAGTCTTCCACCTGACGCGCAACGACCTTATCGGCATAGGCTGCACGCCGCACCTGTCATCAGCGTCAGACCGTGAGGTCGGCGCGGGGGCAGCGGCGTCATTCGTGGCGCAATGCAAGCGGTGTTAACGCGCCAAGCGGCGGCTCATCTCAGCGGCACGGGCAACTCGTGCTCGTACAAAGCAGCCAGTCATCTTCTAGCGCATTCACCTGGAATCGGAACGTCATGTCCTGTGGGTGGTCCGCCACGACGATGTCTCGCACCTGGTCACGACCCTGGTATCCGACCGTGAGTCGGTACGCACCTTGCTTGAGCCGCATGTATAACAGTGAACCACCGGCGACAATGTGCAGTAACCGCTTGCCATCGGCGCTGGCCACGACCACGGTCGCCCCGCTTAGCGGCCTGGCGCTGCCCGCATCGATCATGCTGAGTCGAACATTAAAGCGCGGGGCGACATCTTCCATGGCCCGCCTGCCGGCTTCATCGTCTCTGGCACAGGCGTAGGGAATACCCCGCTGCTCCATGATCTGCACGCGGTCTTCCGCAGGTTCCGTCCGCGTCGCGCAACCCGCTGCCACCAGCACGGCCAACAGCGACAATATCGCGATTCCAATTCCTTTCGAGATCCGCATATGCCTGTCCTCCTCTGAATCTCGATAACGGCCCCGATTTCCGGTCAACATGGGAGCCGACTGTACAGGGTGGGTCGCCATTAGATCGATCCTTCGCCAGCAGCACTGGGCGAACCGACCTTGTAGTGACTGGCTCTGAGACGGAGCCCAATTAGCGCCTCCCCGTACCCATTACGATGACGTCCGCGCTCCACTGATCGCCTATGCGCGGATCGCCTCCCCAGTCCTGTGAGGCTGCCTGAACCTCCGCCAACCCCCATGCTCGTTCGCTCGCTAGTTGCACTTAGGCGTGTGGGCCATTGTCTGCCCGTGAGGGTAAAGATATCGGCCATCTTTGCCGTGGTTAAGCTCAAAGACGAAATCGCGGTTGTCCGCGACAGACCTAGCCCAATACAGGGGCGAGTTTGGTTCGGCACGGTTTGTTCAAACGTAGCGCGCGCCAGGTGAGCTGGGTTGATGCGTGTCAACAAAGCCTCGCGTCTGCGTCGCACCCTGAGTCGCATTGGCCTGACGCCAACCAGTTTCCTCACGTCATGCGGGCCTAGGGGAGTGACGACTGAAGTCCGTGATAGTTGTGGGGGCAGAGGGTGTGCCAATCTGCGGGCGCAGCCGTGGATTTCGCCGCACACTAAACCGGTCTCGAATTGGAAAGGACTGGCAGGTCCACGCATTCGCGTCCCGCATTGAACAGCGTGACCATCCGCAGTGCCGCTTGGCCGTCGCTCGCGTGGAGCAGCGCGGAGCAGATCCGCAATGAAATCCTGCGTCGACTGCAGGAAAACGCCGACCTTGTCGACGCTTGCCGTGATTCGGAGATTCCGCTCCCGCTACGCGTCGACCCCGGCACAAACAGCGGGTGCAACTGGCGCATTGAAGCCTTCCCCGGCGTCACGCCAGCATGCCAGGCCGCAGTCAAAGCCATCACCGCCGAGATGATGCGGGAGTACGATCTTCCCTAAACGCCTTCGCCGTCCTGAACCCATGGCCGGGGGCGCGCACGCCTGTACGCGCCCTCGTTCTATTTTTTGCGATGCGGAAGTCCAGGCCACGTCGGCTCCAATCCGTCAGTGGAGGATCAAATGGCAGAACGAGAACGGTCGTACAAAGGATTCCGGATTGTGATCTTCGTGCCCGATAGCATGGCTCCGGGCGCGTCGAGTTCAGTCGGTCGCGTCCAGATCAGCGGGCCGAACCGCGATATGGGCGTGCGCTTTACGCCGGACTGGCTTCATCCGCCCGCAACGCCGCAGGAAGCAGAGAACTGGCTGTTCGCGTATGCGGCCGGCGCCATCGACTGTGAACTGGCTGGCGGCTTCGGCATGGATCTTAGTCACGAATAGCATACCTGCGGGGCGCCACGCCTTACTGACGATCACGAGCGAACAGACGTTCGTGCCCGCGCTGGCAGTCAGCACATCGCCTGGCGGTCGGGTAAGCCTGCAGACGCGAATACGGTATCGCCTCGCCGCAATCCGTACACGTGCCGTATTGCCCCGCCTTCATGCGTTCCCTGGCCGCCCGTATGTCGGCGAGTTCCGTGCGGTAATGTTCCAGCATCGCGTCCGCCTGGCGCTGTACGACTTCCTCTTCCGCCAGGTCAGCATCGTCTCGCGCCTCCCGCTGCATTGGGCCCGCAAGCGGCGAGGCTGCCGTCCCGACGGCATCCCGGATGCGGGCCTCGCTGGCGTCCAGTTGCACGGCCAGGGCCGCCAACTCCTGCGTTGTCAACTCGGGCATGACAGGTCTCCTTGATCCTTCATCATCGCTTTCTGCTCGTATGTCGAACTCTGGTGCTTTGCGCGATGCCGAGATGTATGACTCGGCATCCATATGGAGAGATGCTGGAACGGGAATGCCCAGGACAGCAAGGCGCTATGTGCCGCTTTCCGCTTCTGCTGCGGCGAAATGGCGCGCGAACCATCCGGCCGCAAGCCGCCCTACCTGTTCGAGCGCACCCGGTTCTTCGAACAGGTGGGTCGCCCCGGGAACCACTTCCAGCCGCTTCTCGCAGGATATCCACGCCGCCGCGCGCGCATTGAGGTTGACGACGACCGGATCGGCTTCCCCGACAATCATCAGCAGCGGAGACGCGAGGCGGCAGAGTGCGTCATGACCTGCCAGATCGACACGCCCGCCCCTGGACACCACGGCATCGATGCGCAGATGCGCCGACGCCGCCGCGGCGGCACGCACGGCGGCGGCCGCGCCGGTGCTCGCACCAAAGTAGCCAAGTCGAAGATCGCGCTGCCCTGCCAGGCGTTCAATCGATTCCGTCGCAGCGCTGAGCCTGTCGCTCAGCAGCGCAATATCGAAACGCCGCCTCAGGCCAATATCCTCTTCCGGGGTCAACAGGTCGAACAGCAAGGTACCGATGTCCTCATCATGCAGCATCGACGCGACCAGACGGTTGCGCGGGCTATGGCGGGAACTGCCGCTACCGTGGGCGAACAGTACAAACCCGCGGGCTGCGTCAGGCATGGCCAACTCCCCCGGAAGGACCACGTCATCCGCGTGGATCATTACCTGCTGCGCAGTGACGAGTTTCATTCGCGCCCCCTTCTTGTTCGGGTGCTCCGATCAATCCCGGTGCCAGTTCACATGCAGTTCGGTTTCCGCATGGTCGTAGTCGATCGCAAGCTTGCCGCGGTAAGCGTGATGGATGGCATTGCCGATATCGCGCGCAAGGTGCACGCCAGTGGTCGCGATGACGGTGCCCTGGTCGTCGGAATCGATGGACATCAGCCGTTCCATCGGATGCTGCGCGCGCAACCCGGCTTCCCTATGGCGGACAAGAGCGAGGATCTCCGTGCGATGGGTGCCCTCAAAGCCGCCTGCAAGCACCACCCGCGCCGCCGGAATGCCGTCAGCGGTGCGCGCGCATGCCGAACACACCAGGTGTGCCGCGCCGGAGGGCGCCGGGCGCCATTGCCAGTGGCCCCGCATGAAGACAGCGTGGCAGACGGGACAGGTCGCCACAGTTGGCGCGGCGGCGGGCTGCTTGTAGCGGTCGGAAATGTGCTCGACCGGAAACGGACTCCACCGAACGGGTCGGACTTTCACGAACTGTGCGCGGACTTTCATGTTGGGCTCCTCGTTGATGGGATTCTTCAGCGCGCCTAAACGCCAGGCGTGCAGGTGAAGATGGTGCACCTGGCGGCGTCAACTTCGGCCAGGTTTCGGGGTGGCGGCAACCGCTGGTCACATAGGGATAAGCTATGCGCCCGGCCAGACCACGACTTAAGCTGGATCAAAGAAATTGCACCGGCGCTCGGCGTACACAGGGAAGGACTGACCCAGTTTCGGGCAAATACCACGGCCAAGCGTTTCCACATTCGTTGATACCGAGCAATTTCCGTTGCCATGGCTTGCCTATGTTTGAGGAAGCAGAGCCAGGGGCCAGACCGGACATGACGACGCTTTTGATTCTCCTGAACATCGTTGCGTTCTCTGGCGAGGTGGCGACAGACGGTGCTCTGGCACAGCAATTCGCACTATGGCCACCCATACTTGGCATGCCGGCGGACGGTGAGGTCGGGTTCGCGCCGTGGCAGTTGCTGACTTATGGCTTCCTGCATGCCAACCTCGCACACCTGGCGTTCAACATGCTCGGCCTGTGGATGTTCGGCCGGAGCGTCGAGGCAAGTCTCGGGCCCGGCCGCATGCTCGCTGTCTATTTGGCAAGCCTGGTCAGCGCCGGTTTGATCCAGTTGGCGGTGCTTGGCTATATTGCGCCGGCACACATGCCCACCATCGGTGCTTCCGGCGCCGTGTTCGGGCTATTGAATCGACGTCATCGGCTGGCATGCTCCCGTCTCAGCGCGCGATCAGACAGGCAATGACCTGCTCGTCTTCAACCTGCGGAAACTCGCCATAGCACTCACCGACTGCGCGGAATGCTGGCGGCGATTCGAGGCAGACCACTTCATCCGCATACGGACGCAGGCGCTCCAGCGTCTGCCGAGGTGCTACCGGCACTGCGCATACCAGGCGTGAAGGCTGCTGCTCCCGGACGGCGTGCAGTGCGGCGATCATCGAAGCGCCGGTCGCCAGGCCATCGTCAATGATGATCACCACACGGCCCGCCACGCTGGCGGCGTCACGCCCGGGCGTGTACATGGCCCGGCGGCGGCGCAGCGTTTCAAGCTGGCAGGCCCGTTCGCGGTCAACGTATACGCTGTCCGCACCGTACATCGCGGCATGGGGAGTCAGATACGTCCAGCCACTCTCGTCCACAGCGCCGATAGCAAGTTCAGGGTTCCCTGGTGCTCCAAGCTTGCGTACGAGCACGACGTCGAACTCCGCGTCGAGCGCTTCGGCAACGATCGCGCCCATGGGGACGGCTCCACGCGGAACAGCCAGCACAAGCGGATGCTTGCCAGCGTATCGGCGCAGCGCCTTCGCCAGTTGCCTGGCGGCGTCCTCCCTGTCGATGAACGGCATGTTGTCCTCCTTCTGCGGCCCTCGCTGAGTCATGCGGGAAAACCAACGCTTTGGGCCAGGACAACGCGTTGGTCGGGGTCCAGCCGCATCGCCTTTGCGAGCGCGCGCCGATCCAGCAGCCCCCGCGCCACCGTGGCCAAGCCCGATGCGGCACAGAACAGGTAAACGTTCTGGCTGATGTAGCCGGTATCCAGCGCGGTATAGAACTGACGCATCGGCTTGTCAGTCTCGTCGAGCTTCGACAGCCTGCTGACATAGACGAGGTCAAGCGGCGCAGTGGATACATAGTCTTGTAGGCCGGTGGCCGCGCGGAGGTCTTCGCCGGTCACCAGCCTGAGTCGCCACGCTGCCGGTTCGAGTGCATAGAGCCCGTCCGGCATGGCAACGTACACGTCGATCTCCTGCCAGTTGCGTGCGGATGGCGCAGTGCGCAAGCCGGTATCTGGCCGGTTGATGCCAAATGCCGCCCACAAGAGCGTGGACAGCAGTGCCTCGTCCAGCGGACGCTGTGCAAAGCTGCGGACAGACCGGCGCTTGTGAAGCGCGGTCATCAACGGCATGCCGCCTTCGGTCTGAGGCTCCGGCAGGTTGATGTATTCCACGGGGACTTCGGATGAAACGATGGGATGGGTCACGTCACGCTCCTGAATTTCGAGGGCCCTGGCATCGTGCGGAAACAGGTGGCGCCGGCCGTCGTGTTCGCTGCGCTGCGCGCTGCACGTTTCATGGCCGGTAGTGTGCCGGCGAACGCATGGCGGCGTTTTCAACGGCATGGCGCTCGGCCCAGCGATGCGCCTGCGCGATGCCAATGCGAATCGCCATGCCTTCACCGTAACCCTGTTCCAGCAGCGCATTGGCGATCGCGATCGCTTTCGCCCTGACTTCGGGTTGAAGGTTCTTCATCGAGATGGGAAAGTAGCTGGAATTCCAAGGCATCGCGCCACCACGCTCATTCGGGGGAGGTGGGCGCCTGCGCGCTCACCTCCCCGTCGCGCTTCAGGACAATTCCAGATCGTCCACCACGGCGCCAACCCCGGGCGCGGACCAGGCCGCACCAACTGCGGCCAGTCGTTGCGCGCGTGAATCTACCCGGCCGCTCAGCGTCACCGTGCCCTCTTTCATCGAGACATTGATGTGCTTCGCTTCACGCTCGGCATGCCGGCGCAACGCAGCTTCAATGCGTTCGACCACATCGTCGGGCGCGGGGCGCATCCGCATCTTGATATGGTTCGTCACACCGGTCACACCGCGCAACTGCGACACGGCACGCTCGGCAAGCTTGCTCTGGTACCCCCACTCCACCTCGCCCGTCAGCGTGACGCGGCCCTTCTCGACACGCAGCTTGATCGCATCGGCAGGCACGTGCACATGCCATTGCAGAGCATCCCGTGCGGCGGTGGCAATCGCCTCATCGCTGAATTCCCCCGTGGGCCGGACATCGAGGTTCACCACCACCGCGCGCACGCCAGAGACCTTTTCCGCAGCGTGCTCGGCTGCAAGCTTCTCGGCATAGCTGGGCAGGTGACCGCTGAGCGTTACCACGCCCTCGCGTACCTCCACGCCAATGGCTGCCGCGTCGATGGCGGGATCCCAGTCCAGCTCTTCCGTGACGTCCTTCTTGAGTTGAAGATCGGTTTTCATCGAGACATCTCACAACATGGATTTGAGGAACGGCATGCGACGCGCCTGTGCGGCGGCGAGGTCCGCCATTCCTGCAATGGTTCAGACATGAAGCGCCGATTGGGTATGGCCGGTGCGCTCGCGCTCCTGCTCATTGCTGATGATCGTGGATAGCATGCCCCACTCCGCCGCCATGGCGCCGACAATGTCGTCCATCGAAATCACTCCGATGAGCGCTTCACCATCGAGCACGCCAAGCCGGCGCACACCATGCGAGAGCATCAACTGCATCGCATCGGCAACACCGTTGTGGCGGCCGATTGTGACCAGCCCGCGCGTCATGATGTCCCCCACCTGATTGGTGCAAGGGTCTGTCCCGGCCGCCGTGCTGCCAAGCACGATATCGCGATCGGTCAGCACACCAGCGACCCGCGTGCCTGACGCCGTTGCTTCCGTGACGATCAATGAGCCCACATGCTGGTCACGCATTTGCACTGCGGCTTCCTGCAATGTGCAGGAAAGCGGAATATGGACAGGTTCACGCGTACAAAGCTCGTCAATTCTCATTGCCGCACTCCTTTGCAGAGAGGGTTTCACTTCACGGTAATCCGCTGTTGCGGCGACGTTTCCTTCTTGGGAAGGACCACGCGCAGCACACCATTGTCGTAGCTGGCCTCGACCTTGCCCTCGTCGATGTTGGCGTCCAGCGTAAAGGCACGCTGCATCGAGCCGCTGTAGCGCTCGCGCCGGATCACGCGCTCGCCCTCTTTTTGCTCGGAGGACTTCTCCACCTTTGCGCTGATCATCACCGTGCCGCGATCGACGGATACGTCGATGTCCTCCTTCTTCACACCAGGCAGTTCCGCGGCGAGGGTGTAGGCGCTCTCCGATTCCGACACATCGACCTTGAATGCCAGACCGTTGTCCGCAGTCCCGCGGAATGAGCGCAGCATGCCCTGCAGCATGTCGCTGATGGGTTCGACAGAGAACGGATCAAAGTGCCTGAGGTTGGTCATGGTGATCTCCTTGAAGACTGGAACAGAACCGGAAAGGCCGGCTGCTTCCAGATTGGCAGTTGAGCGCCGCGGGCGTTTGTTCTGCATCAAGGCCGCTGCATCGACTTCCATGCGGCGCTGGAGCGACATTGCCGAAGTCGGAATCCGCCGCGACGCTGTCAGGTAAACCTGACAGCGCATGCTTCAAGCCTGACACCAGTCTCAGCCCCGCCTGATTTCGAAAGGGGCGGCCGGCGACGATACTGCGGACATGAGCCACCGCACCCAACTCCACGACTTGGAGTGGGTACGGATGCCGAAGCCGACTTGCCGGTACTCGAGGCGCTTCGTCCCGATATCGTGCTGGTCGGACTGCGCACCGGACAAAGCCTGCGGCACGTCCGGTTGCTCACAGTAAAGCTGCCGGAAAGCACCTTGATCGTGCTGTCCAACAGCGGGTCTGCGCTGATGCGCAAGGCCTGCCTGCGGGCCGGCGGAAGCTATTGCTTCGACAAGACGCTGGAAGTCGACAAACTGCGCACCGCTCTGCTGGAGATCTCCGGCACAGCACCAAGAAGCAGCGAACCATAGGAGTACCGGGCTCTCGGGGCCAGCAGACGCGCCCCTGATAGCACCGCCATCTGGAGACAACGATGTTCGGAACCAGTGATTCGCCGTCGGCCGACCTCGAGCAGCACGCGATCAGCGCCCCCCTTGACCGCCATGCAAGGCTGTCCACCGAAAACGCACCGAAGCCGGGTGCCCAGTGCTCCACCTGCATGCTCCGGCACATCTGCATGGCGTCCAACCTCGACGAGACGGACATAGTGCGCCTGAACAGCGTGGTGAAGAACTGGAAGATGGTCAGGCAAGGTCAAGCGCTCTACCGCGCCGGAGATCCGTTCCAGAGTATCTACGCGCTGCGTTCGGGCTCGATCAAGACCGTGCTCTCTCACCCTAGCGGCAGGGAATGCGTGTCCGGCTTTTTCCTTCCTGGCGAAACGCTCGGCCTCGACGGCATTTCGACAGAGGTCCACACCTGCGACGCCATTGCCCTGGAAGACAGCGCCGTCTGCGTGATCCCGTTCCACCTGCTGGAAGCCCTTTGCCGCGAAGTCAAATCGCTGCAGCAACAGGTGCACAAGATGATGAGCGCGGAAATCGTGCGCGAGACCGGCCAGATGATGCTGCTCGGCAACCTCACGGCGGAGCAGCGCGTGGCGGCCTTCCTGCTCAACATCTCGCGTCGCCTGCAGCGCAGGGGCTATTCGCCGACATGCTTCACGTTGCGCATGACGCGCGAGGACATCGGCAGTTATCTGGGCATGACCCTGGAGACCGCGAGCCGCACGCTGTCGCGCTTCCAGCAGGAAGGACTGATTCGGGTACAGGGCAAGCAGATCGAACTGCTGGATCTTGAAGCACTCGATCTGCGATAAACCTATGACGTTGCTCATGCCGGTCGGACAGGCGCAAGTGCGGTGCTTCGTCCTGATGTTCCTGCAGGCTGGTCGCCAGCTTGCCGGCAATCGCCTGGCTGACATACGTGCCCCCGCTTGCCACCTGGGTGATCGCAGAAACCAGCTCGGTCGCAGCGCTTTCCTTGGTCAGATAGCCCGCCGCACCGGCCTGGAACGCGCGCACGATGTATTGCTGCTCAGCATGCATGGTCAGTACCAGGATGCGCAGCGCCGGTTGCTCGTCCCGCAACAGGCGGATCAGTTCCAGGCCGCTGCGGCCCGGCATCGACAAGTCGAGCAGCAGCACCTGCGGCGCGCAGTCGCGCACGAGCTTCAGGACCTGGCTGCCGTCGGCGGCTTCGCCTACCACATCGAATTTGCCGGCGCGCTCCAGGATATGCTTGAGACCGTCGCGCACGACGGCATGGTCATCGGCAATGAGCACGCGCGTCATTTCATATCCCTTTTTCCAGAGGAATCCGATCACATGAACGACCTTCAGGTCGGAGTCGCAGAGGGCGGCCAGTCCGATCGCATGGTCCAGGGCCAGGTCGCTGCAGTGGCTGCCGTCGACTGCCACGAGAATCTTCTTGTACATTCCATATCTCCGTCAGGTTGCCTGCAAGGCGGGCGGGAGGCTAGGCCTCTCTGGGCGATATCCACGCTGGCCTTACGATGGCTTCGGGCCTTGTCTGACGATTGCGCAGTGCCGCGGCGAACGCTGCCAGCGGTTCAGCGGCCGCGCCGCTCTGCACGTCGCGCTGCTTGAGCACGAGGGCGGGCGCCGGCGTCTTGCCGGTCAGGAAGGCAATGTCGTCCTCCGCGCGGAAACCGCCACGAGAAGCCATGACGCAGACTGCGGACACGGAACCGGAGAACGGCGCATGGTCCAGCAAGAACTTGCGCATGGGCGCCGCCAGACGCCCGAGCCATACCGGTGCAACGACAACCACATGGACGCAGTCGCTGGGTAGCGGCCCTTCGTAGCGGCATGCCGGCGTGCGATGCAGCAGCATGTCGAGCACGCAGCGCAAATCGCCGTATAAGCCGGCCCTGGGATTCTCGTCCCGAACTTCTGCCTGCCCCCCAGCCGGTGTACGCCGCCAAGGTCTCCGCGACTTGCCTGGCCGTGCCGGTCCGTGAGTAATACACGATCAGGGGGAGGCTCCTCACCCGACGTCGGGCGCGCCGGGACATGCATGGAATGCTAGGAAGCTGAGGCGAATCCCTCTTGATGCATGTCAATCTGACCAGCCTGGGAAAAGGCCGGCTTGTTCCCCAACCGGACGGCCGCCTCAATTTGACATGCATCAATCCACACTGGGTCGCCTGTTCTAGTATTTTCAACAGGCATTTTCCTGTCACTCAAGGGAGTTAACCATGTCCGCGGCCACCGACCCGACGTTTGAAATGATCCGCAGCGGCCACCAGGCGGCGCTGCGCGCAATGATCCTGATGGAGGAAGCCCGCCAGGCCATGCTGAAGCTGCAAGTGAAGGCTCTGGAAGACGACATCAAGGGCGGCCAGCGCATGCTCGCGGCCATGTCGGCTGCGCCCGACTGGAACGCGTTTCACGGCATACCGACCAAGATGCTCGCAGAGCAGATCGAACGCAATGCGGAATTCTCGCGCGCGGCAGGAAAGCTTTCCGTCGAAGCGGCATCTGGCTTTCTTGAACACCTTCGCGCCGGCACGGAACATTGGGCCGAGTCCCAGCGCAATGCACTTGGCGCAGGTGGCGGCTTTATCCTGCCGCTGACCGAGTTCAGAGGCATCTTCGATAACGTCAGCCAGATCATGACGTGGCCCCTTGGGCAAGCAAGCCGCCAGCCGGCGACAACTGCAGCCGGGAGCTGACGCGGTGCCCGCACAAAGGGTGGCCCTGGTAACCGGGGGAATGGGCGGGCTCGGGGAAGCCATTGCCATCCGCTTGCTGGCCGATGGCATGCAGGTGATCGTTACCCATTCCGAACACAATGACCATGTTGCCAGTTGGCTCGAACGACAGCAGGAAGCGGGCCGCGAGTTCCTGGCGTTTCCGGTGGACGTGGCGAACTTCGAGTCATGCCAGAGATGCGCCTCCCGGGCACTGGCCGAAGCCGGCCAGGTCGACGTGCTCGTGAACAACGCGGGCATCACGCGCGACAAGACCCTGCGGCATATGGACAAGGCTGACTGGGATGCGGTGCTTCGCACCGATCTCGATTCCGTGTTCAACATGACGCGGCCACTATGCGACGGCATGGTTGCGCGCGGTTGGGGTCGGATCATCAACATCTCGTCGGTGAACGGATCCAAGGGCGCTTTTGGGCAGACCAACTATGCGGCGGCAAAAGCCGGCATGCATGGCTTTACCAAGGCGTTGGCGCTCGAACTAGCCAGCAAGGGCGTCACGGTGAACACCGTCTCGCCGGGCTACCTTGCGACTCGCATGGTGACCAGCATGCCGGCCGACATTCTCGATAAGCATGTACTTCCCCAGATTCCGATGGGCCGGCTCGGCAGACCGGAAGAAGTGGCAGCGCTGATTTCTTACCTGAGCTCAACGGAGAGTGCCTTTGTCACTGGTGCAAACTTCCCGATCAATGGCGGACAGCACCTTCAATGAAACCCAAGGACGCGTTCCTGGCGACGATCGCCGCTGCAACAGTGGCAGAATGCCCGCCGGTTTCGGATGAGCCGGCATACCGGGACTTCGACCGGCAGGTCCGCGCAGCACTGGCACGCGCCACCGGCGGTATATCGCTGATTTCGCTCGGCCTGGCGGCCGCGGACTGGCTGATCCAGTGTGCAATTGCGCCGGGCAAGGTCTCCAACGCGGCGGCCGAGGCAGGACGCCAGTGCCTGGCGGATGCCGTGCGCTGGCTGCCGTTCGCCGATTCGCCACCCGCCATTGCAACGACCGATTCGCGCTTCGCGGACAACGGCTGGGAGGCCTGGCCATTCCGTTGCTGGCGCGACAGCTTCCTTCGCAATGAGGCACTCTGGCAGTCGTTGACCAGCGGAGTAAGCGGCTTGTCGCGCCACCACGAACGTGTGACCGCATTCTGCGTGCGCCAGTGGATAGACATGTGCTCGCCGGGCAATATTCCGTGGATGAACCCCGCGGTCATTCGCGAAGCGCAGCGCACATCGGGCATGAATTTTATCGAGGGCATGCGGCACTGGGCCGAAGACTTCGCCGACATGGTCGGCAACCTGCCAGGTGCAGCCGCCCGGCCGCCGGCGCTGGCCTACCTGCCGGGGAAGGATGTCGCGGTCACGCCTGGCAAGATCGTGTTCCGGAACCCGCTGTTCGAACTGATCCAGTACACGCCCACTACCGCGCAGGTGTGGCGGGAACCCGTGCTGATCGTGCCGTCATGGATCATGAAGTACTACATCCTCGATCTGCAGCCGCACGACTCGCTGGTCCGTTACCTTGTCAGCCGCGGCCACACGGTCTTCATGATTTCATGGAAGAACCCGGGCGCGGAGGCGCGTGACCGCGGCTTGCACGACTATCTGCATGACGGCATCCTTGCCGCCGTTTACGCGGCGCAGGCACATTGCGACGGCGCGAACATCCACGTGGCCGGATACTGCCTGGGCGGCACGCTGCTGGCGATGTGCGCGGCGAAGCTCGCGCGCGATGCCGACGGTGAACCGCTGGCGACGATCACGCTGTTCGCCACCGAGACCGATTTCTCCGAGCCCGGCGAACTCGGCCTGTTCATCGACAAGAGCGCCGTAGACACGCTGGATGCCCTGATGTGGAGCCAGGGCTATCTGGATGGGCCCCAGATGACCTCGGCGTTCCAGGTGCTCAACGCCCGCGACCTGGTCTGGTCGCGCATGATGAGCGAGTACCTGCTGGGACAGCGGCTGCGCGCCAACGACCTCATCTCGTGGAACCGGGATTCCACCCGCCTGCCCTACCGCCTGCATTCGGAATGCCTGCACAAGCTGTTCCTGTCGAATGAACTCGCCGAAGGAAAGCTCTGTGTCGGGGGTGGCCCTGTTGCGCTGTCGGACCTGAACCGGCCGATCTTCATGGTCGGCACGGAGCACGACCACGTATCGCCGTGGCGCTCGGTCTACAAGCTTCATCTGCTCGCACGGACGGACCTGACGTTCGTGCTCACGTCGGGGGGCCACAACGCGGGCATCGTTTCCGAACCCGACCATCCGCGGCGGCGGTTCCGGATCACGACGCGCGCGCCCGGCGAGCCGTACCGCAGTCCGGAACGGTTCCTTGCCGAGGCAGAGCGCCACGCTGGCTCGTGGTGGCCCGCATGGAGCAACTGGCTTGCCCGTGCGTCGTCCGAGCAGTGCCGCGCCCGCGATCCGGCCCCGCATGCCCTGTGCAATGCCCCGGGCGAGTATGTGCACGAGCGCTGACAGCCAGTGCCAGCGGCTGAACTGGCTGCAGCGTTCGGTTCAGTCCAGACGATAAGTCTTTCTGTACTCCGGCATCGTCACCTGCCATCCCAGCCCGCGCTCCACGCGCTGGCGCATGGCATCGCTGGCGTCCGGTTCCCCATGCACGATGAATACGCGCCGGGGCGGCGCCTGGAACCCGTTGAGCCACGTCATCAGTTCGTTGGCATCGGCATGTGCCGACATACCATGGATCTGCTCGACCGCCGCGTGGATCGCGACGTCCTTCCCGTGGATGCGCAACTCGCGCTGCCCGCCCGCAAGTGCCGCGCCCCGCGTACCCGGTGCCTGGAAGCCGGATAGCAGAATGGTGCAGCGCGGGTCCCTGCCGAAGGTGGCAAGGTGGTGCACCACACGTCCGCCCGTCGCCATGCCACTGCCCGCCAAGATGATTTTCGGCGCGCGATCCTGGTTAAGCCAGACCGACTGCTCCATGCTCTGCACCGGAATCGGCAGTCCGCACGCGGCCGCGCATGCGGCCCGGTCGATGCGCAGTTCATCGGGATGCAGGGCAAAGATCTGCGTCGCGTCGATGGCCATCGGACTGTTGAGGTAGATCGGGATATCGGGCATGCGCCGTTCTTCGAGCAAGCGATGCAGGCAATACAGCAATGCCTGTGTGCGCCCGACCGCAAAGGCCGGAATGACCAGCGTGCCACCGCGGCCAAGCGTGTTGCCGACAACGCCGGCGATCGCATCGAGGGGATCTTCGTCCGGGTGAATGCGGTTGCCATAGGTGGACTCGACCAGCAGGCAATCGGCCTCGCGGATGAACTCGGGCGGCCGCATGACAATATCGTTCTGCCGGCCGAGGTCTCCCGAGAACACGATGCGCTGGCCTCCGGCATGCAGCGTCACCGCAGCGGCGCCGATGATGTGCCCGGCATGGTGAAACTCGGCGTCAATGTCGGGCGTCAGCGAGAATCGCGTGCCGAAAGGCTTCGGTTCCAGGCGGCGCAGCGCGCGCCCTGCGTCTGCGCTGGTATAGAGCGGCAAAGCGGGCCGGTGGCGCGAGAAGCCTTTCCGATTCGCATACTCGGCGTCCTCCTCCGCCAGTGCCGCGCTGTCCGGCAACAGGATGCCGCAAAGCTGCGCGGTGCCCATGGTGCAGAATACGGTCCCGCGGAAGCCGTTGCGCACCAGCAGTGGCAGATAGCCGCTGTGGTCGATATGCGCATGGGTCAGGATCACGGCATCCAGGGTGGCCGGGTCAACCGGCAACGGATCCCAGTTCCGCAATCGCAATGACTTGAAGCCTTGGAACAGACCGCAGTCAACCATGACGCGGCTGTGGCCGGTGTCGAGTATGTATTTCGAGCCTGTGACGGAATCCGTGGCCCCCAGGAATTGCAGTTCCATGCTTGACTCCTGATCAATGAGACAGCAGCAGCGGGACCGGGCACGCGTGCATCAGGGTTCGGGTCGTGCCGCCAAGTATCAGTTCGCGCACACGCGAGTGCCCATAGCCGCCGGCAACGAGCATCCCGGCACCGAGCACGGACACGGTTTCAAGCACCACGGTGGCGACATCTCCCGAAGTCTGCTCCGTACGCACGGCGGCAATGACGCCATGTCGCCTCAGGTACTGGCGCAAGCCCGCCACCGGTTCACTGTTGGCATCGGGGCTTCCCTTCTCGTCCCAGACGGCAAGAATCGTTACCCTGGCCGCACAAAGCAGCAACGGCATGGCGTCGGCCACGGCGCGTGCCGCTTCACGGCTGCCATCCCATGCGATGACCATGTGCACGCCATGCAGTGGCATGGGACGAGGCGGCACCAGCAGAACCGGCCGGCCGGCATTCAGCAGCACATACTCCGCGGTTCGCTGCATCGTGCTGTCTCCGGCAGGCAGCAAGCCGCCAATGACGATGATGTCGGCAACGCGCCCTTCCTGCGCCAGCACCCAACCGAGCTCGTCCTCGACAACATGGTGCGTAAATGGCGTACCGTATGCCGTCTGGCTGACGGTTTCACCGAGCAGCTCGCCGGACGCCGCCGTTTGCGCCAGGCGCCTGCGGCGCGCGCGTTCCGCGAAAGCTGCTGCGTCCTCTCCGGCGCGAAAAAGCGGATCCATTCGTATGCCGGTCGCACTGACCCCGACCACATGCCCGCCAAACCGCGCGGCGAGTTCCGCTGCCATCCGCACCCGCGCTTCGCAGCCGGCCTCCGTGCCGAGCGCGACCAGCACTGTTCTGTAATCCATGAGTCCCTCCCAGGCAACACCCTATCCCACGAAGCTTACGGGCAGCATGCAGGACCGCCAGTGTTCAGTGTCGCCGCACGCGAGCACGGCGTGCACCGCGCTCGATACCGACGCCCGTGGCGAGGGCGGCCGCAAGAAATTGGGTATCGACGTGCAGGCACAACTGGACATCACGGCGCCCCACATCACCAGGTGCCGGACAGTCACCTGTAACCGCGCGAATGAATGAACGTTCAGGGCCATGTTGATCCCCATTAATCCGTCAATGCGACAGCAGCACCGGCACGGTCATCGACTCGAGGAGCGTACGTGTTACGCCGCCGAGCACCAGCTCGCGCATCCGGCCGTGCCCGTAGGCACCCGTGACGATCAGGTCCGAGCCCTGATCCGCGGCAAACGACAGCAGCATTTGCCCTATATCGTCACCGTCAGCCGCAGTGAGGTCGTGGAGCGTGGCCTGCACCTGATGCCGGGCCAGCCATTCGATCGCATAGCGCGGCGGCGAGAGCCATGGATTGAGCGCCAGGTCCAGCTGGTTCCAGGCGACAACGTCGACGGTCTGCGCACGCCGCAGGAATGGCAGCGCATCATGAATGGCTCGCGCGGCCTCGCGGCTTCCGTTCCATGCGACGAGGATGTTCTTCCCCGGATGCGGAAACACCCCCGCATAGGGCACGACCAGCACCGGGCGACCGCATTGCAGCACCACCGACTCGACGAAGTGATGCCCAGCGAAGGCATCCTTGTCGGCAGGATTGTGCTGCCCCAGTACCAGCAGGTCCGCCGTGTGGGCCTGCGCAACCACGCTGTCGGCCGCAGCCCCCTCCGGCGCATGCCATTCTGTCGGGATCAGCAGTTCGTCCGTCGCGCCAAAGAATGCATGGCGTGCCACTTCGCCGATGTGCTTATGCCATTCCCGATAGGAGTCAAGGTAGCGGTCCCCATCGACCAGATAGCGAATGGAACTGGGATCCGCATGGCCCATCGCGAACAGTCCAATCAGCGTTGCGTGAAAGTCCTGCGCCAGCCGGACAGCGATGTGCAGCCGCTGGTGCGTGCGGCGGCTGGCATCCAGGTGAACCAGGATGGTGGCATATTCCATGGCAATCTCCGTTGCACGGTGTGATACATCAGCATCTGCAATGTAGGTCGCAGCGCATCCGCGCAGTTGTCGCACGTCAAGGCTCGCGATGGTGGCCGCCAAGGATGCCCAGCCCGCGTCCGGCTTGATAAGCATCAAGTCCTGCTGTGTCGTGGCATCTAGCCTTCAGGTATCGGACTCCGCCGCACGCGGAGCGGCCCGGATCCATCGCAGTTGAGCAGGTTGCCGCCATGAGCCAGATTCTCTTTCCCGATTCCGTACCGGCTTATTGCGCGGCAGGTCCCAGCTTGCAGTGCCCGGCACAGATCGACGGCGCCGCCGCCACCTTCGAGATCACGGCGGAGGCGCTGGAAGACCATTTCGGGGCACGGTCGTATCTCTATGAAGATCTGGCTTCCGCCTTTTCGTCTCATCGCAAGGCCATCGAGAACGTCGCCCGTAGCATGTTCGAGATGACGGGCGCACATAGCATCGTCCTGCATAGTGGCCATTTCCGGTTTTCCGCCTAGTGCGAGTGCTGGCTCGCCGATCGCCATGCCTATCGAACTGCAACGGTCACCACGTGCGCACGCGGGAAGCTCCGACAATTCGCGGGCGGTCCCCGGCACTCCTGCCGAACAGGATCTCGCGCATGCCGCTGCCCCGGCCGTGCCCGGGCGAGGCGCCTTGAAACGGGCATTCACTGTGCTGGCCCGCCGGTCGGCACTGATTCTGCTGTGTCTGGCAACTTGCCGTGCGGCTAACGGTGCAGGACCTTCGGCGGCCTCGATCCCATTGCCGGCAAGATATGCGCAACAGGTGGCACGGATCGGGCATGAGGGCAGCATGGATCGAGCAGGCCGCGTCGCGAGTGAAGCGCAGATGCCCGTTGGCGTCGGCGCCTGCGCCGCGCTCAAGCGGCAGCATGCGGCGCGTCAGCCCGCGCCGGCCCCGGACGATTCCGATGCCGCAACGCGCCATGCCTATGCGTCGGCCACGAATGCCAACGGCGTCGCCTACTTCAGTGGCAGCGCGGATCCGGCGCAGGCCATCGACATGCGAGACATCGCCGGCCTCTACAATCTCTGCCTGGTTTTCGCCGGCAAGCAACGGGCATGGATCGCCGGGGTGAAAGCGAATATCTACAGCGCCAATGGCACGCTCGTATTCCAGACGTATGCCGACGGCCCATTCCTAATGCTCCGGCTAACCCCCGGTCGCTATCGCCTGGTCGCCGAATACGATGGCAGCGTGGTTGACACCGTCCTCCGGGTGCCGAGGCATGGCGCCGCTGCGCGCATGCTGTGGTGGCCCGACCTGGCCAGCCTGTTAGTTTGAATGCCCCGTGACTTCATTGCGAAGCCAGGTCCCGGTGCGGAATGCCAATCGTCATCATGGATGACGCAAGGCCGTTCCGGACATCACGGTCCTGTGCTTCGCTGATCGGAGGAAACCACTCTGATCGACGCGAAAAGCCGGATCCCCGATCTCATTCCTGCCTGGATCCCACTTGCGGCAAATCGAGGCGAGTCGTCGCGCATGGGTGGAACCAGATTCGAATGGGAAAGGGATCCATCAAGGCAGAGACAGCGCATCGACTTTGAATGACTCGTGACCGCCCAAGGAATTCAGAAAACAAATTGCGCTGATGGAGTCCGCCGCGCGGGACAGGAGCAATTCGCCAACGGAGACATCTGACCCGCTCGCGCAAGTCTCGACTTCGACGCCCGCACCATCCGTCCACGTATGGCAATGCCGTTGTCGGCGTCGTGCTGATTGGCGAACTCAACGACGGCACGGCCGGACTGATTGCCATTAAAGACCGCGGAGGTATTGCGATCATTCCGGCCCCCTTGGAAGCTGCTTCGCCGTCCATGCCTCGCAGTGCGCTCGCACACGTGAAAGGGGACTACTGTTGCAGACTCGATGAAATGGCAGAGCTCTTCATGCACCTGGCGGCCGACCATCCTGTGCCGGGAGACTGCGGCCTCGATGAACTCATGGCGATCGAATGCCGCATCGCCGCGAACGTTCCGGGCAGCGAAGACTGGCGGCGGCAGCGAGAACTGAGTGCTCCGACTGACCTCAACTGTCCAGCCTGCCAGTGCGTACTCTAACAATTGCAGGACAAGGGATGGCCGCGGTTTCGGTGCGGCGCGGGACATGCCTTTCGCCAGGCTCATGTGTCCCTGCGTGTGCGCCAGGCGGCGCGAGCATTATGTGCAGACACTAAAGACCGGTGGCACGCAGCACCGAGCGCCTACGAGCGGGGACGTCAAGCTCCTAATGAGTCATGTCGCGCGAAGCCACTTGCCTTTATTTCATCTTTCTAATAAAGTGGAAATATGGAAGAACAAGACATTGTCCGTTCCCTGGCCGCCCTGGCACACAACCTCCGCCTGCAAGTCTTCCGGATGCTGGTGGTTGCGGGTCCGGCAGGTTTGACCCCCGGGGTCATCGCCGAACAGCTCGACGTGCCGGGCGCCACGCTGTCGTTCCACCTGAAGGAGCTAATGCACGCGCACCTGGTGACGCCGCAGCGTGAGGGCCGAAATCTGATCTATCGGGCGGAGTTCGATCAGATGAATGCGCTGCTGGGCTTCCTCACGGCCAACTGTTGTCAGGGCGGGCCCTGCCTTGATGTGAGCGCAATCTCCTGCAAATGCTGACGGAAACTGCCATGAAGCGATTTCACATTCACCTCCACGTCGACGACCTGAACAAGAGCATTGCCTTCTACTCGAGGCTCTTCGCGGCTGAGCCGACGCGAGTGGAGAGCGACTATGCGAAGTGGATGCTGGAAGATCCGCGCATCAATTTCGCAATCTCGACACGAGGGGATCACGCAGGCGTAGACCATCTCGGGTTCCAGGTGGATGACGCTGCCGAGCTGGTCGAGCTGAAAGCACGCGCCGAAGCAGCCGACATGGCCGTGCTCGACGAAGGCGCGACGACCTGCTGCTACGCGCGCAGTGACAAACACTGGATCACCGACCCGCAAGGGATTGCATGGGAGCACTTCCATTCGCTCGCCAACATCCCCGTTTTCAGCGAAAGCAAGCAGGACGAGTCAACCGCGACGAACTCCGCCTGCTGTCCACCCCGCGCGCCGCGTGGCAAGGCACTCGGCATTGCCGTGAAATCTGACACTTCTTGCTGCTAGGAGCGCAACCGTAACGAAAAGAGCCTACAACGTCCTGTCCATCTGCAGGCAGCTCGGCCCACTCGATTCGTGCCGAGGGCCTGCTGAACCATCTCGGACAAGGCCGCTTCAGGGGCTTTTCGGCTGGTAGCCACCCGAGCGGGGGCGTGAACCGTCTCTTGAAGCTGACGGTCTCCTTGAAGTCCGCCGCGCTGCCGATCCGACGCAGATCCGCCCATATCCCCTTGTGGTACGACACGACATTGCGATCCGTCCATGGCGTGGTCACGTTGCCCATAACGCCGTTGTAGTGGGCAAACTGCGATATCTCGAGGGCTTCTGCCGAGCTCATGCCATGAGCCTTGGAGAGCCGGGCGGCCAGCTACTTGAACAACAGCGCCAGTCCTGATTCGCTCGATCAATGAGTTGCCATCCCAATGACCGATGGTGTTTGAGGATTC
Source organism: Cupriavidus pinatubonensis (assembly GCF_019602855.1). Lineage (GTDB taxonomy): Bacteria > Pseudomonadota > Gammaproteobacteria > Burkholderiales > Burkholderiaceae > Cupriavidus > Cupriavidus pinatubonensis. The sequence continues at coordinate 1,228,205 of NZ_CP080767.1, read as the reverse complement.
AACTGGTCGATGCAACACACTTCTATGGGGCATTGAGAGTCAAGCCCTTGGCTGGTCTTTTTCTATAGGCAGTCGTCTCCATTTGAGAGGGCAGCAGTTATCGGCCAGGAGTCAAGATGTCGTCCGTCATGAACTCGGATAAGGCAGGCACTTCAACAGGATTGAGGTCGGAGTGTACTTTTCGTGCCACGGTTGGCTCCCTCAGTCAGACCGGCTCAGCGACAACGACGTTCTCGATGTGACCCACGCCGTCGATCTCGACGCGCATCACGTCGCCGACGCGCAGGAAACGCGACGGCTTGTGGGCAACGCCGACGCCTGACGGTGTGCCCGTCGCGAGGACATCGCCGGCTTCGAGTGTCATCACTGTCGACAGATAAGCGATCTGTTGCCAGATGTTGTAGATCATCTCCCCAGTGTTGACCTCCTGGCGGCATTCGCCGTTCACGATCATGCGCAGCCGCAGCGCATGCGGATCGGCGATTTCGTCAGGCGTGACAAGCCACGGGCCGAAGGGGCCATGCGTGTTGAACGACTTGCCGAGCATGATGGTCGGTGAGCGCATCTGCCAGTCGCGCACTGAAACGTCGTTGCAGATGACATAGCCCGCGACGACTGACGCCGCGTCCTCCTCCGACACGTGACGGCAGCGGCGGCCGATAACGACACCAAGCTCCGCTTCGTAATCGAGCTTGTCGGACACTTTCGGCATCTGCACCGGGTCGAACGGCCCATTTACGCACGACACCTGCTTGCTGAACCAGACCTGGCTGTCTGGCACCTGGATGCCGGCAGCGACGGCTTCTTCGACATGACGGCGATAGTTCATGCCGATCGCAAGAAACTTTGACGGGTTCGGCACGGGAGCGTCGAGTCGCACATCTGCGAGCGGGTAGGTGACGGCGTCAGCGATACGCAGGTCGCGCGCGCGCTGCATGGGCGCGCGGCCGCCTTGGAGGAACTCCAGCATGGTACGAGGCAGACTGCAATCGCTCGCGGGCAGATCGATGATCTGTTGACCTTCGATCTTACCAATGGATTGATATCCGCGGAATTGGAATGTGGCGAGCTTCATAGTGGTTCATCTGAAAAAAGGCAAAGGATGGCAAGGGATCGCGTGCGCTAACGCGCATGCCCTAACGATCCTTCGTTGACGCGTCAGGTACTCGCTCCACGCTTTCGAAGAGCACCACGGGTGAGTCGTGGTCATGGCGCTTTGCGCGCCGATTAATCTCAACAATCTCCGAAACTCTTTACTCGAAACAGATTGTTTCCATTAGTCCAGGGTCATCTTCCCGGTCGAGAATTCAATTCGCAGGTCAAGGCGGCCTTCGTTGACGAGCCATGGGCGGACTGTGAATGAGCGGGCGCCGCACTGATGCATAGGATCCGCTGCGGCTAGTTCGCGCGCCTGCTCCGTAGAGGACGCGCGAATCACGAACATTCCCTCGCCGTCCCAAAACTTTTCGTCGTCGGTCCAATGAGGGCCGGCGGCAACCAGAATGCCCTCTCGTTCGATTTTTCGCTGATGCTCAAGATGAACCGGCACGTTTTCCATAACGGGGCCGATACCATTCGTCGGCTTCGAAAAAACGACGTAAAACTGCTTCTGGAGCATGCCCTTGCTGGCTTCAAGAACCTGCTCACGGGTAACTCGTGTGGCTTCCATCATCGTCTCCAATTCAAATAGCGATTTAAAATCTTGAAATGCCTCGCTTCAAACTACAACTCCGTGTTCCTCGTGAAGTAATCCGGGACATCGGGTCCCCACAGAAGCAGGGAGTCCTCGGGAGGAAAGTCGCCGGATGACCACGACACGCCAGCCGTCACGTAATCGATGTCGGCCGAATATTCACAAAAGGAACCCCACGGATCCATGACATAGTGAAAATAGTTCGACCCGAGCACGTGACGCCCGGTACCCCATCCACGACGATAGCCCGCTGCAGCCATTTGTGCTGCGCCCTCGCCCACGTCATCAATGCCAGCGACATCCCAGGCCACGTGGTGCCACCCCTTCCCCCCGCTCTTGACGAAAGCTACGAGATGGTGATCGCAACCGTGTACGGCGTGCATGAATGCAACGCGGTCCATGGATCTATCGGAGAGCCGCAGCCCGATCGAGCGCTCATAGAAGTCGACCGCGCGCAGTGTGTCCGGAGTAAACAGCAACACATGGCTCATCCGTCTCGGCCGTACCACGCGAGCATGCGACCGGGGATGAGAACCTCGGCGGTCAGCTGCGACGTCCACTCGCCCGAAGGGCTCTTTTCGCGACGCAGTTACCTTGGGCCCCGTGTTGACGTGAATTAGGTTGCCGTCGGGATCTTCGAACCACAGCCCGTCTGCCGTGTGGTGTCGCCCATCGGTCAGCGCGGCCACGTCGACATTGAATCGCCCTCCCGCCTCCCGCACCTGTCGTTCAATTTTTCCGAGGTCATCGGCAAAGCAGCTAAAGCTGAGGTACGACAATGATTTTCTCGATGCCGGAAGAATTCTCGCCCAGCGATGGCCGTCGAGCGCCCTTAACTCGAGCTCGGTACTGCGATCTTTAGTTACCTCGCTGACCGCTAACCCGAAGGCTGTAAAAAATTCCCGCGCGTCGCGAATTGACGGAACGTTGAGCGCAAAATGATCGACTGAATGAATCGCGGCACGTGCGTCGGGTTCTCCATTATCCATAGTCACCTCTATTGGTTCCTGCATACTTAACGAAGGCGTTTCACAAAGTGGAGGTCGAGACCCGATAACGGCGCGCCTGCTTCATGCATTGCACTGCGCTCGGCAATGGAGCCCAGGTCGATGGCGACGACGCCAACGCTGTTAATCACCTTCTGTACCAAATGACGTCCGAATACCTTTGTCACGGTCCCGGCACCTATAAAACCGATGTTCATGGCAAGTCTCCTTTCCTGATATTTAGTGTGTGAGGGTATTGCGTGGATAGGCCGCCCTAGCCTGCGCGACTCGCTTTGAAGCGCTGCCTGGGTTGGCATGGGGTCAAGCAACAACACGGATGATGATCGGGGCGAATCATGCCCACCGTCCGGCCTCTTCGAAGATCAGCCGCGGGTTGCGCGGAAAGGGCGTGTCCGGCTTTCCGTATCCAAGGCAGCAGATGAAATTGGATCGAATGCCCGTGTCCGCGAAGAACTCCTGATCGACTGCGGCGTTGTCGAAGCCAGACATAGGGCCGCAATCCAGACCAAGTGCGCGGGCGGCCATGATCAAATAGCCCCCCTGAAGCGTGCCGTTGCGCGTCGCCGTGATCTCGGCCATATGCGGTTCACTAAACATGTTGCGCAGCATGTCGCCGCGAGCCGGAAATAACCGCGGCATCAGGTCCGGAAAACCAAAGTCATGGCCAATGATGACGGTCAACGGCGCCGAGAGAATTTTGGGGCGATTCGTCTCCGCCGCGAGCGCGGCAAGTCTGGCCTTACCGGCGTCGCTCTTGACCCAGACGAAGCGCGCCGGGCAGCTGTTGGCGGAGGTAGGACCCCACTTGAGCAATTCGTAACGTTCATGAATACTCGTTGTAGGCTCTCGCGAGCCGAAACAGCTGGTAAGAGATGCGGAGGGCAGTCGGCTTTTCATCATGATGTGCCGTTCACGGTAATTTTGGGGGTGGTAAGAAAGATAAGAGACTTGACTCATCCGCAAAAGTGACTAAATTTTGATCTTTCCCATCTAACGATTAGATGACATGCTGGACACCGTCACCATCAACCAGCTTCGTACCTTTATCGCCGTATGTGAGGAGAAGAGCTTCACGGGCGCGGCGCGCCGGCTTCGGCGGGCCCAATCCGCGGTGAGCCACGCGATCTCCGCTTTGGAAGCTGCGCTAGGCGTCGAGCTTTTCGAGCGAGACACCCGAAGGGCCGAACTTACCGCTGCTGGACGCAGCCTTATCCCCGATGCCCGAGCCGTCATTACACGAACGGAAGACATGAAGAACCGGGCGAAGTCGATTTCCGCAGAAGGCGTGCCGCGGCTCTCGATCGCCGTCGACACCTATTTCCCGAGGAAGCGCCTGATCGACTGCCTGCGTGTGCTCGAAGCCGAATCGCCGACGGCTGCCATCAACCTCCACATGACAACCATGCAGGGTGGTGAGGCGTTGGTATTAGCAAGTGACTGCTCGCTTGCAGTCACCATTTCTGACGTGCCGGAGATCAAGAAAAGCGCTATCGAGCGACACTGGCTCTGCGAAACGCCGCTTGTCACCGTTTGTGCGCCGACCCATCCGTTAGCCGGTATCAGCCGACCAATCGCCCAGGATGAATTTGGCGAATATGTGCAGTTGGTGGTCACCGACAACCAGCCGAGCGCAGAGACGAGCCAGAAGGGAGTGGCAGGCGAGCGCCAATGGCTCGTCAACGACCTCGGGGCAAAACGTGACCTCTTGCTAGCGGGGCTTAGCTGGGGGCACATGCCTGCGGATCTAGTCGCTGAAGATCTGGCTCAGGGGCGTCTTGTCGAAATCCGTCGCCGGGCATGGCACATCGGCCCCCTGGTGTTTGTCATCTCGCGCATCAGGGGAAGCGAGCTCTCATCATTCGAAGAGCGGGCGGTGCAGCTCCTGGCGGGTGAACCGATCGCGGCTCCTATGTAAAGCTTCGTCGCAAGTCATGGTTGTTGCATAGTCGTCGAGATATTCGAACGATTGCGGGATCTCAGCGAGCTATCCGTGCACCGATGCCGAGGCCGACAACATTCCTCCGGCAACGCCGATTCATCGCTATTGGGTGATGGATATGTATTGAAAAAATCGCTTGCGAGGTATCGCGAAACGACGCCCGAGACCCGCACCGGTTTCCTGGAAACCATCGCCTCTGGCATCGAAGGCCTGGCGACGCCCTTATCGAGCGCGCCATGGGTAATCGTCCTTCTCGTGCATGTATGGACCCGACGCCTTTTGCAAGCTTCTTGTTCGTGATGTCGAGATGGTCTGCATGCATGTATCCGGCTTGCGTGGTGGCCTTTGCCGAAGCTGCTTGCAAAAGGCGTCGGGTCCACTGGGGATCTGCTCAACCCTTTTCTGGGTGCTGGCGGCGCGCGCTTCGAGCCGCCAGCACAGTGAGGGAAACGCAGAGAAATGCGCGCAATGAAAGCGACTGATGACGGGCAGATCAGGCACCGCGCCATCAACTCGCGTGGGCAGTCAAGATGTCCGTTCATTTCTCCCAAAAAACATGGCCGCAAGTTTTTGGGGGCCAATGACCCGCCCAACTTCCCAGAACGCAAAGAACGGAATGAACGCACCGAACATCATCACGGTCCGCGCAAGCAGTTCATAGACGCCGTACTCGATCATTCCGTGAACGATGCCATCCAGGTTCTGCTTGTGGGTCAACCCATCCAAGACATGTTCGAGAGCGCCCAGGAAAAACACAAGCCCCCCATAGACCAGCGATTTGTAGATCACCGACACGGCCAACGGACCGCTCTCGAAGCGCCGCCCAAGCTTCAACGCGTCGCCGATCATGATGACCTTGGCGATGATCAGCGCTTCGAAGAAGGCGAATCCGTAATTGAGATAGACGACGTCGAACTCCGACAGGAGCAGGCGGCGGTAAACCATGAAGGTGCCTATCAGCAGGAAGAGATAGAAGGTGATGATCCAGAAAGCCCTCAACTCCTCCATGGCCCGATGTTTGAGGCCGCTGTGCTTGTGTGCTTCGCCAGTCATCGCCTTGACTCATCCCATGAGGAACCGGTTGTGATATCAGCAAGGAGAAAGCGTGCCCTTTTTTCCACGCCGGTCGCCCGCCTGCGGCGTTGACATACAATGCATGGGCGCAACCTTGATCGCCATGGCAAGACATCAGGTTGTGCCATTAACGCTAGGCGGCTTCCTCAAAAAAGCAAGGCGCGAAAGTTGATTTTCAGCAAGCTAGTAAGGTGATGCGCTGCCTTCCACGGCAACCATGGCAAAGAACCTTTGGCATACAGACAACATCTGCGCAAGCGCATGAGGCTGGCCCATGATCAGTGGAGGACTTCTCTCCTTCCAGTAAACTTATCGGGATGCCTGAGTGGATCAGTACCTTACGCAAGAGGCTTCGCCATGTTGGACTGACGATTACAAATACTGCTCTCCTTGCTCGCGCAACCGGACAACTTTGGCTGGCACCCCATAGGCAACAGACTGCCTTTCTATGTCATTGATGACGAGAGCTCCCGCCCCGATGACCGTTTGATCCCCTATTGTGACGCCATGGATAAGATTGGCGCCCAACCCAATGGCGGCATAGGTACCAATGTTGCAATCGCCTCCTGTGATGACTCCCGGTGCCAGGCTAACGAAGTCGCCAACCTTGCAGTCATGATCGATGCATGCTCCAGTGTTGATGATGCAATGACGGCCAATAGCCGAGCATGCATTGACCACCGCACCCGCCATGACAACGGTGCCAGTACCGATCGTTGCATCCCGTCCAATGCATGCCGCTGGATGAATGGCTACGGCAAATTGAATCCCGGCGCACAGCGCCTCAATTCGTTTGGCTACCTGCGCGCGCACGTTGTTGTCGCCAATAGCGATCAGCGCCTCATCGATCCGGTATTCCTTGACCAGCGCCTGGAGGGCGGTCTCATTGCCGATCACGCGATAGCCCATCACTTCGCGCGGAGTGTCGTCTACTAACCCGACGATGCGGTACTTGCCCTGCCTCTCCACCACATCGATGACGGACCGGGCATGTCCGCCTGACCCGATGACGACGATGCGCTTCATGGTTGCCTTTGCTCGCATGGTTTGTATCGCGGACCAAGAGCACCTCCCTCCGCAACGCAGGCCGGGCCCACCGCACTACGGCCGTCTTCCTGAGACTAGTCCTTAGATATTGCGGCAAATGGGGATCGACGGGCGGAGCACGTCGGTCCTAACCTAGTAAACAGGCAAGTCCGCGAGAATCCAGTTACCCAGATTTAAGAAATCTGCACATCTCATTTAAGGTTTTTTAAATTTAGCGCATGTTGGCCACAAAGCTATGCTCCCGTGACCATAATCTGCTCGGCACCGAACGGTTGTTGGCTTCTCGCAACGACCACTACCGCCAGAAGATGAAACTGGGGCCGCGATGACGTAGGCGCTCCGTAGCTTCGTAACCGCCCGAGTGGCTGCGCAGCCTTTGCTTATGCAGCCAAGGCTGCGCCGACAAGACATACGACGGTGCTGAGCGCGCATGTCACGGCGTTGGAGGCATGGACGACGAAGTTGCGTGGAAGAGGCGCATCAAATCGTCTTCGTCCCCCGTATTCGCTAAACTTTTTGCGGCGTTTTATCTTGCGGCCCAGCCAAGCTCGACTGTGCGGGATGGGGTTCCGACTGCGATCGCTCGACCACAGTGCAAACGCGCGCAGCAGCTGCGGGCTCATCGTACACGTCGCACTTTCGGCCGCGGTCTAGCCGTCTTCGAGGTGCCCGGGCTCTTTCTACCCACTGACGTGAGCCCAAGTCATCGCGTCGATCACAAATTTCGACCTCCACGCCGCCCCATTCGTTGTGCATTGACGTTGGTCAACCACTCGACCGCGGTGGCATCTACAGTCGTATCAGCATGCCGGCGACCGGATTGGCCGCCCCGCGTTCGCTTCGATGGAGAACATAAAAATGAAAAGCATTCCCGTTGTCGCCGCTGTGCTGATCGCTGCCGGACTGCCGCTCGGCGCTTCCGATGTTTATGCACAAACGCTGGAAAAGATCGCGTCAAGCGACAAGATCACGGTCTCCTATCGGGAGGCCGCCGTGCCGTTCAGCTATCTGCTGGCGCCACACAAAGCAGTCGGATTCTCGGTCGATCTGACAGAAGCGATCATCGACGATGTGCGCAGCCGGCTGAAGAAGCCCAACCTTAAGGTCGACTACGTCCCCGTGACGGGGCAAAACCGAATCCCCATGTTGGTGAGCGGCACCTATGACCTGGAGTGCGGATCCACCACCAACACCAGTGCCCGCGGGAAAGAGGTCGCGTTTTCGATCAACGTGTTCTACGCCGGAACGCGCTTGCTGACCAAGAAGAATTCCGGCATCAAGAACTACTCCGATCTCACGAAAAAGACGGTGGCCAGCACGGCAGGTAGCACAAACGAGAAACTCCTGAGCCAATACAGCGCCGACCACAATCTGGATATCCAATTGATCTCAGGCAAGGACTACGCGGATGCCATGCAACTGGTATTGAACGACCGAGCCGTGGCGCTTGCCCTCGACGACGTGTTGCTGTTCGGCCTTCGAGCCAACTCGCGCAGTCCATCCGCGCTCGAAATCGTAGGTGATACCCTTCAAGTGGAACCATATGCGTGCATGGTTCGCAAGGACGATACCGAGTTTAAAAAATTGGTGGACGGCACGATCACACGGTTGATGAAGTCGGGGGAGTTCACACGGCTGTACAAGAAATGGTTCGAGTCGCCGATCCCTCCCGCCGGCGCGAATCTGAATATGCCGATGAGCGACGCATTACGCGCCAATATCAAGATACGCAGCGATAAGCCTGCTCAATAAGTCCGTCTCGGAGTCCGCGCCAAAGCGGGGCCTTCATAGCTATTCTCCAAGGCGCCTGCCCCAAGCTGTCTGTCGACAAAGTCCGCAAGCAAGGCTTTCAAAATAGCTTCAGTCCTCTATACCGATGCACTGGAGCGCTCCGAATTGGAATACAGGCGGCTTAGGGGGTTGCTCGTCGTTCTTTAATCTGTGCCAGTTGCTCCGAACATTCTCCCAGTCTAGGTGTCCGGTGGAAAATGCATTCGCGATGACGTTGCCCGTATGCTCGTCAAGAAATCCACTGACTTTGTCGAGGGGGAGGTCCCCATAGTAGAGTTCCTGCTCGACATAGAGATTGAGATACAACGACATAGGCATGAGAGTCTCATAGCCGCTTTCGACAAAGCTTTGCGGCTGAAAAAGCGCCAAGTCTTTGTGTTCACCGGGAGCAAGCGGCAGCAACCCTTGGTCCCAAGCATTCACTGCAGTATCAAAGGGAGACCCTATATATATGCCGTCAGACGTGAAAACGTCAAATGAGGCAGGGTGCTCCATAATACGCATCGGAAGTGGCGAAGTCACACTAACGCCGAACGAACATCATGCAAGTCCGCACGTCGCAAATCACCGGAACTGATGCCTGGACACGCCACTTATGATCGCCGGTATCGACAGGCCGGAAGAGATCAACACCCCGCTTCCTTGCCGTCTTCCGCGCTGAGGGAGTGAACCCGGCCGGGCAGACCAATACTCCTTTGTAAGCCTGCACATCCTCGACAAGACCATAGAACACTTCGACGCCCTTCACGTCGACGGGGTCTTGTAGTCCTTGCAGTCTATGACAATCGTCATCAGGTACTGACCGATATGCTGCCGCAGCAGGATATCGATCTGACGATCTGTCTCAGAGATCTGTCCCCGTAACTTTGCGTTGTGGACTATCTCGGCGCCGGGCGCCAGCTTCGCCTGAATCTCGGCGACGAGATGTTCGAGTGTTAGCCAATCTGGGTTGTTCGCCATCACCACCTCCTAGCGGCCATGGTACTACCCGACGAACACATGCTGCCAAGCGCACGCTGAGAGGAAGGCGCCCCATTTTGCGGTGGGGTAAGATGGGGAGTACAAAAAACAAAACCCCGGAAGACCGCGATCTTCCGGGGTTCGCCGCCATTGCTGGCGGAGACGGAGGGATTCGAACCCTCGATCCAGGTTTTGGCCCAGATGCTCCCTTAGCAGGGGAGTGCCTTCGACCTCTCGGCCACGTCTCCCAAACTTGCGTTGTTCGAGGGAGCCGAACAACGAAGCGCAAATTCTAGCGATGCCTTCCTGGTTAGTCAACGAAAAATCGATAACTCAACACAAAAATTCTCAGCCCCGCTAGAGGTCCTTACGAACGGATCAGGCCTGTTCCAGTTCGAACGCCTTGTGCAGTGCGCGCACGGCGAGTTCCATGTACTTTTCGTCGATCAGCACCGAGATCTTGATTTCCGAGGTGGAGATCATCTGGATGTTGATGCCCTCTTCCGACAGCGTGCGGAACATCTTGCTGGCGACGCCCACGTGCGAGCGCATGCCCACGCCCACCACCGACACCTTCGACACCTTCGGGTCGCCCGAAACGTTGGCGGCACCGACGTGCGGCTTGACGCTGTCCGTCAGGAGCGTCAGCGTACGCTGGTAGTCGCCGCGCGGCACGGTGAATGTGAAGTCGGTCTTACCGTCCACCGACTGGTTCTGGATGATCATGTCGACGTCGATGTTGGCGTCGGCGACCGGGCCCAGGATCTGGTACGCGATGCCCGGCTTGTCCGGCACGCCCAGAACGGTGATCTTGGCTTCGTCACGGGCGAAGGCGATGCCCGAGATAACGGCGGCTTCCATGTTGGAATCTTCCTCAAAAGTGATCAGCGTGCCCGAGTTGATTTCGTTCTCGAGCGGCATAAGCGGGTCGGTCAGCGACGACAGTACGCGGGTCTTCACGCGGTACTTGCCGGCGAACTCCACGGAGCGGATCTGCAGCACCTTGGAGCCGAGGCTGGCCATTTCCAGCATCTCTTCGAAGGTAATCTTGTCCAGCCGGCGCGCGTCTTCCACTACACGCGGATCGGTCGTGTAGACGCCGTCCACGTCGGTGTAGATCAGGCACTCATCGGCCTCGATCGCGGCGGCGATAGCCACAGCCGAGGTATCCGAGCCGCCACGGCCCAGCGTCGTGATGTTGCCGTCGTCGTCGATGCCCTGGAAGCCGGTGATCACCACCACGCGGCCCGCATCGAGATCGCCGAGGATGCGCTCGTCGTCGATCGACTCGATACGCGCCTTGGTGTAGGACGAGTCGGTCTTCACCGGCACCTGCCAGCCCGTGTAGCTGACCGCGTCGATGTTTTCGCCATGCAGCGCGATGGCCAGCAGCGCGACGCTGGCCTGTTCGCCGGTCGAGGCGAGCATGTCCAGTTCACGCGGGTCCGGCTGTGCCGAAATTTCCTTGGCGAGTCCCAGCAGGCGATTGGTTTCGCCTGACATGGCCGAAGGCACCACGACTACGCGGTGACCGGCGCGGTGCCACTTGGCCACGCGCTTGGCGACATTCTTGATGCGTTCCGTGGAACCCATCGAAGTGCCGCCGTATTTGTGAACGATGAGAGCCATCTTCTTGTCGACGCCAGCGATTGTGCAAAGCTCTTGAAAATACACGAACCGCGACCATCAGGCAAGGCGTAGCGGCTTCGCCGGCGGATGGAATGTGATGTTGGCGTCGAAAATCCTGGCTACGGGATGCGTGTACCAGCCGTCGCCTGCATCCACTCGACGCGCCAGCGCGGCGCGTGCGGCGCCTCTGTCCAGCGCCGGTGCATGCCCAGGCCTGCGGCCATCACAAGCGTATCGCCGGCCCACAGCAGTGGCAGCCAGCATCGGCGCCAGCGCGGCACACCGGCCTCCTGATAAGCCTGCTTGAGTGCGCGCGCGGGGCCGCCGGGCCGCAGCACGATGCGCTCGCCGCCAGTGCGCTGCGCGATCCGCAACGGCTGCTGGAGCACGGCTTCCGGCACGCCGAAGGTATCGTCGCGCGTAAAGCGCAGTTCGCCACGCCAGGCAGGGACTACGATGCGCGGCTCGCCGCGCCAGGTCAGCGCCTGCGCCGTCGGCGGCGCATCCGGCTCCGGCGTGCAGGCCAGCACCCTGCCCTGGAATCGGCGCAGCACCAGGTTGTCATGGGCGATGGCCGGTTCACCACCACTGTGGTCAAGCAACTGTTCGCGCATAGCCGCCAGCCTCGCCGTGGATGGCGCGCGTGCGCCGAGGTCGCGTAACCAGAGACGCAGCACGGCATCGGCGTGGGAAGCGGGTAGCGCGCGCAGGCCTGACAGGTCCAGTTCGGCGAGCGTATCGGGATCGCGTCCTGGCGCGGCCAGCCGAGCCAGCTCGGTGCCCGCGAGATCGTCGAGCATGCGGGCGGCCTGCGCAAAGTGCGCGGCGGCCTGGGCAACATTGGCGCGCAAGGCGGGGAAATCCCGCTCCAGCAGCGGCAATTGCGCGCGCAAGGCGTTGCGCGCATAACGCGTGCTGTCGTTGGACGGATCATCGATCCATGCGAGTTCATGCGCGGCGCAATAGCTGTCGATGTCGGCACGCGGGACTTCGAGCCATGGCCGCAAAAGCATGATGTCGCCCGCTTCGTCCAGTTTGCGCATCGCAGGCATGCCGGACATACCCGCCACCCCCGCGCCGCGAAAGAGACGGAGCAGCACGGTTTCGACCTGGTCATCGAGATGGTGCGCGAACAGCAAAAAGCGGGCACCGCTCGCTCGGCACATGTCGCCGAGCGCTTCATAGCGCGCGCGCCTCGCGGCGGCCTCGATGCCCTCGCCCGTGCCGGCCTGCACTGACACGCGGCGCACGAAATAACCCAGCTCCCATCGCGCGCACAGATCCGCGCAGAATGCATCCCACGCATCGGCCTGCGCCTGCAGGCCATGGTGAACATGCAGGGCGACCACGCGGGCCGGCATGCGCCACGCAGACACGGCCGCCTGCGTGGCATGGAGAAGCGCTACGGAGTCGCGGCCGCCGGACAGCGCCACGGCCACCACCATGTCGGTAGCGCTTGCGCCCGTCCCGCCAGAAACAACAAAGGCCGCACTGGCCTGAAGAGCCTGTGCGACCTTGTCGGTCAGGCGATCGGACGGATCACTCCTGGGCGCCGGTTTCCTTGAACTTGCCATAGGCCAGCAGGCGCTCGTAGCGGCGCGCCTGCAGTTCCTTCACGCTCACGCCCTGGAACTGGCGCAGGGATTCAGCCAGCGAACGCTTGAGCATGGCGGCCATGCCCTTGACGTCGCGATGGGCACCACCCAGCGGCTCGCTCACGATCTTGTCGATCAGGCCCAGTGCCTTCAGGCGGTGGGCGGTCAGCCCAAGCGCTTCCGCGGCTTCCGGCGCCTTCTCGGCGGTCTTCCACAGGATCGAAGCGCAGCCTTCGGGCGAAATCACAGCGTAAGTCGCGAACTGCAGCATCTGCACTACGTCGCCCACGGCAATGGCCAGCGCACCGCCCGAGCCGCCTTCACCGATGATGGTGGCGATCAGAGGCACCTTCAGGCCGGCCATCACATACAGGTTGTGGCCGATCGCCTCGGACTGGCCGCGCTCCTCGGCGTCGATGCCGGGGAACGCGCCCGGCGTGTCGACGAACGTGAAGATCGGGAGGCCGAACTTGTCGGCCAGTTCCATCAGGCGCTTGGCCTTGCGGTAGCCCTCGGGCTTGGGCATGCCGAAATTGCGCATGGCGCGCTCTTTCGTGTCACGGCCCTTTTGGTGGCCGATCACCATGCACGACTGGCCGTTGAAGCGGGCCAGGCCACCGACAATCGAAAGGTCGTCGGCAAAGGTGCGGTCGCCATGCAGCTCGTGGAAATCGGTAAAGATTTCACGCACGTAGTCGAGCGTGTACGGGCGCTGCGGATGACGGGCGATCTGCGCAACCTGCCACGGGGTCAGGTTGGCGTAGATGTCCTTGGTAAGCTGCTGGCTCTTGCCGGCCAGCCGCGAAATCTCTTCGGAAATATCGACAGCCGAATCGTCCTGCACGAAACGCAGTTCTTCGATCTTTGCCTCGAGTTCGGCAATGGGCTGCTCAAAATCCAGGAAGGTGGTTTTCATAAAATCACACGTACCTGTCTGTGAAGGGGCGCATTCTACCGGAATTTGGCCGCTATCTTTGCGCCGGGCAGATAGCCTTTACTGCACCTGCAGCTACTTTTTCTTACGGCTATGCCTAATACGTCACCGGCAGCGGGTCCAGGCTACGCCACATGTACCATGTGGCCACCGTGCGCCAGGGCTCCCAGTTTGCCGCGACTTCTCGCGCTTCGCTACGGGTCACGGGCTCGCCGCTGAAGTAATTTGCCGAGATGGCGTTGATCAGCCCGATGTCGTCCAGAGGCAGCACGTTAGGCCGCATCAGGTTGAACATCAGGAACATTTCAGCCGTCCATCGGCCGATGCCGCGGATCTGCGTCAGCTCGGCGATGACGGCTTCATCGTCCATCACCGCCCATTCGTTCACGTGGACGCGGCCGGCCTTGAAGTGATCAGCCAGGTCGGTAATGTATTCCGCCTTGCGCCGCGAGAGCCCGCACGCAGCCAGCTTCTCGGGACCCGCCCGCAGGAACTGTGCCGGCGTGAGCTTGGGGCATGCCCCCACCAGCCGCTCCCAGACCGACTGCGCCGCCTTGACGGAGATCTGCTGGCCCACGACCGAGCGAGCGAGGGTGATGAACGGATCGCCGCGAGAGACCAGATGGGCCGGACCATAGGTCGGGATCATCTTGCGCAGGATGCGGTCGCGCTTCATCAGGTCGGCACAGGCCTCGTCCCAATAGGCCGGGCGTACGGCGTCGATGACGGTCTCGACCGGCAACGGCAAAACCTCGGCTTCCGGCAGCGCGACCTTCCCTTCCTTGGCGCTGCCTTTGGCGGCACGGGAGCTGGTGGTCTTGGCCGGTGCGGCGGGCTTGCGCGCGGCAGCGTTCAAGCACGCCTCCATTCGGTCGCACCGCCCGGCTTGTCTTCCAGCACGATGCCTGCGGCCAGAAGATCCGCGCGGATGCGGTCGGCTTCAGCGAAGTTGCGTTCGGCCTTGGCAGTCTTGCGCGCGGCGATCAAACCTTCGATCTCATCCGGCGACGGGCCGTCGACCTTTTTGCCACCTTGCAGGAACGTGTGCGGATCGCGTTCGAGCAGGCCCAGCGTGCCAGCCAGTCCCTTCAGTTGGCGTGCGGCCACCGAAGAGCCCGTACGGTTGACTTCGCTGGCCAGATCGAACAGCACGGACACCGCAATCGGCGTGTTGAAGTCATCGCACATGGCTTCGGCAAAGCGCTTTGCGTGCGCCTCTTCCCAGTCCACGGCATAGCCGCCGGGCTGCGTGTCCTTGAGCGCCGTGTAGAGCCGCGTCAGCGCATGGCGCGCGTCGTCGAGGTGGGCATCGCTGTAGTTCAGCGGGCTGCGGTAGTGCGCGCGCAGGATGAAGAAGCGCACGACTTCCGCGTCGTACTCCTTCAGCACTTCGCGGATGGTGAAGAAGTTGCCGAGCGATTTCGACATCTTCTCGTCATTCACGCGCACGAAACCGTTGTGCATCCACACATTGACGAACGGCTTGCCGCTCGCACCTTCAGACTGGGCAATTTCGTTCTCGTGGTGCGGGAACTGCAGGTCGGCACCACCGCCGTGGATGTCGAAATGCTCGCCCAGCAGCGTGCAGCTCATGGCCGAGCATTCGATGTGCCAGCCCGGGCGGCCCATGCCCCACTTCGAATTCCACTTGCTCTCGGGCGGCTCGCTTTCCTTGGCCGACTTCCACAGCACGAAATCGAGCGGGTCCTGCTTGGCATCGTTGGCGGTCACACGCTCGCCGGCGCGCAGATCTTCCAGCGACTTGCCGGAGAGCTTGCCGTAGCCATCGAACTTGCGCACCGAGTAGTTCACGTCGCCGTCCGTAGCCTGATAGGCCAGGCCATTGGCTTCGAGCTTGCCAATCAGGTCCAGCATCTGCGGCACATAGTCGGTCGCGCGCGGCTCATGGTCCGGTCGGACGATCCCCAACGCGTCGGCATCCTCGTGCATGTACTGGATGAAGCGGGTAGTCAGCTGGCCAATGGTTTCGCCGTTTTCGGCGGCGCGGCGGATGATCTTGTCGTCGATGTCCGTGATGTTCTGGACAAAGGTCACGTCATAGCCCGCGGCGCGCAGCCAGCGATGCACCATGTCGAACACCACCATCACGCGCGCGTGGCCAACGTGACAGTAGTCGTAGACGGTCATGCCGCATACGTACATGCGGACTTTGCCCGGCTCGATCGGCACGAAAGGCTGTTTCTCACGCGCGAGCGTGTTGTAGATGTTCAGAAGCTGCATGAAGCAATGTGTGTGATGTGAGGTGGCTGCCGGTATGCCGTCGCCCGGCCCTGTATCCTTCGTGGGGCCCCAAGCGGCGGCGCACGCGCGCAAACACCGGAGCCCCATATCTTACCGGAAGCGCCCTGCCCGCACCCATGGCGAACGGCTGCCCGGCACGCACACGGTGCCGCGGCGCGCACGTGCGTCGTGCCGGCGGTGGCGCTTTGCTAGAATGCCGCGGAGTATAACGGACCCATTCTCGATGAGCCTGACCCTGCCCTCCCGGCGCTTCGCCCCGGCGCGCCACGCCATGACCGCACTGGCCGTGCTTGCCGCGCTGGCAGGCACCGCCCATGCGCAGAACGGCCCGCTGTCCCTGGCAGCCCCGACCGCGCCGCCTTCGGGCCCGCGCTCGGCAGATCCCGGCATGGACAAGGCCGAACGCGCCGCCGCCGGCAAACGCTACGACGAAGCCATCTCCGGCTTCGACCGCGTGCTGGCCGCCAATCCGCGCAACGCGCAGGCCCGTTTCGAACGTGCCTGGGCCATGGCCCAGGCCGGACGCGAGGACCAGGCAATCCAGGCGTTCGCCGAGATGGCGCAGGACTTTCCGGAGCTGCCCGAGCCGCACAACAACCTGGCGCTGCTCTACGCAAAGCGCGGCGACCTGAAGCGCGCCGAGGCCGAACTGCTGCTGGCCACGGAGGTGAAGCCGGACTTCGCCATCGGGTACACCAACCTTGGCGACGTCTACCGCCGCCTGGCCGAGCAGTCCTATGCCGAAGCGCTGCGCCGCAACCCCGGCGATACGCGCGCCGGCGCTGCAATGCGGCAGTTGCGGCCGGCCGGAAGCCAGCCGAAGCCAGCCATCCCGTCGGTGACCGCCCCGGCCAGTGCTCCCGCCGCGCGCTGATACCCGCCACCAGACATTGCCTGTTCCGCTGCCGGGCTGCCAAGGCCCGGCAATCACCAATCTACCGGAGCTTCAGTCATGATCCGTTCCCGCCGCATCCTCCTGGCCGGCCTGAGCGCCGCCGCGCTGGCGCTGTCCGCATTGCCGTCGATGGCACAGCAGACGCAGAAAGCCGAACGTGTGCAGTTCGTCACCAACCAAGGCAAGTTCACCGTCGAGGTCTATCCCGACGCGGCGCCCAAGACCGTCGCCAACTTCATGGAATATGTGAAGAGCGGCTTCTACAGCGGCACCATCTTCCACCGCGTGATCAACGGCTTCATGGTCCAGGGCGGGGGCTTCGACCGCGAGATGAAGGAAAAGCCGACGCGTGCTCCGATCCCGCTCGAAGCGCAGAACGGCCTGAAGAACAAGGCTGGCACCGTGGCCATGGCCCGCACCGCAAACCCGAATTCCGCCACCGCTCAGTTCTTCGTCAATGTGGTGGATAATCCGAATCTCGACTACCCGCAGCCGGACGGCAACGGCTACGCAGTATTCGGCAAGGTGGTGGAAGGCATGGATACGATCGAGAAGATCAAGAACGTGCCGACCACGGCCTACGGCCCCATGCGCAATGTGCCGGCTGCGCCCATTGTGATCGAGTCGGCCAGCGTCATTCAATAAACACCACCGTACAGAGGAAAGCCCATGTCCAAGGTCCAGCTCCAAACCAACCAGGGTGTCATCACCATCGAACTCGACGCCGAGAAGGCTCCGAAGTCGGTCGAGAACTTCCTGTCGTATGTCCGCAAAGGCCACTATGACAACACCATCTTCCACCGCGTGATCAAGAACTTCATGATCCAGGGCGGCGGCTTCGAGCCGGGCATGAAGCAAAAGGGCACCGATGCCCCGATCGAAAACGAGGCCGGCAACGGCCTGAAGAACGACAAGTACACCGTGGCCATGGCGCGCACCAACGCACCGCATTCCGCCACGGCCCAGTTCTTCATCAACGTGGTCGACAACGACTTCCTGAACTTCAGCTCGCCGACGCCGCAAGGTTTCGGCTACGCCGTGTTCGGCAAGGTCGTTGAAGGCACCGACGTGGTCGACCAGATCAAGGGCGTGCGCACCGGCAGCTCGGGCTTCCATCAGGACGTGCCGCTGGAAGACGTCGTGATCGAAAAGGCTGTGGTCGTCGAGTAAGAACGCGATCCATGCTTCACGATTGCGGCTTCATGCACGCTTCCCTGCCGACAACTACATCGACCTGGCCGCGCGCATGACCGCAATCCCCACCACGCCGGTGGCCGGTCCCCTCGAGGTACAGGCGCCGGCGTGGTTCATTTCCGATCTGCACCTGACGCCAGGCATGCCGCGCACGCTGGCCGCGTTCGAGCGCGTGCTCGAACGTGCCGCCATGGAAGCGCGCACGCTGTTCATCCTTGGCGATTTCTTCGAGTTCTGGGTCGGTGACGAAGAGACCAGTTCGCCGTTCGCCGCACGGGTGGCCACGGCGCTGCGCACGCTGGCAGGACGTGGCGTGCCGGTCTACCTGATGCACGGAAATCGCGATTTCCTGCTCGGCAAGCGCTTCGCCAAAGCGGCGGGAGCCACCTTGCTTCCGGATCCCACCGTCATTCTGTGCGCCGGCCAGCGCGTGGTGCTCAGCCATGGCGACATGCTGTGCACCGACGACGAGCGCTACAACCGTTTCCGACGATGGACCCGCAAGCGCTGGGTGCAACGGGTATTCCTCGCCCTGCCGCTGTCCGCACGTCTCGGCGTGGCCCGTCGGCTGCGTGCCGACAGCGAAGCCGGCCGCCAGCGCCAGGTTGACCAGGGACAGCCGACCCACGTCGTGTACGGAGATACCTCGCCGGCCGCGGTGACCGCCCTTCTCGAGGCCAGCGATGCCAGGCTGCTCGTCCATGGCCACACTCACCGGCCCGCACGGCATCAGGATGCCGCCGGCGTGCGATGGGTGCTGACCGATTGGGATCTCGATGGCAGCCAGCCGCGCGCCGCGGTGCTGCAGCTCGACGAAGGCGGCTTTCACGTGCTGCCGCAGACGACATAAGGGGCAGCCGCGGCTGCCCCTAATTTTTTGCTTCGCCGTCGCCTGTCGCCTACTTCATCAGCCTGCGCAGTTCGCTGGCATCGAAGCGGTCGTTCGGCGTGTTCTCGAGATGCTCGCCCAGGCGATCGAGTGCGGCCAGTACGGCCTCGATACGATCATTCTGCTTGGCTGCATTGTCGATCAGCCCCTTGAGCGCGAGAGACACCGGATCATCCGCATTAGGCGTGATGCCATAGGCTGAGAACTCCTGCTTCGCACCCTGCTGCGATGTCGGCGCGTCGGGCAGGATGATACGCGCCGGAATGCCCACCGCCGTCGCACCGGGAGGCACGGGCTTGAGCACCACGGCATTGGAGCCCACACGAGCGCCGTCACCGACCACGAAACCGCCAAGCACCTTGGCGCCCGCGCTGACCACCACGTTGGCGCCCAGCGTCGGATGCCGTTTCTGGCCCTTGTACAGCGACGTACCGCCCAGCGTCACGCCCTGGTAGATCGTGCAGTCGTCGCCGATCTCCGCGGTTTCGCCGATCACCACACCCATGCCGTGGTCGATAAATACGCGACGGCCCAGCTTCACCGCAGGATGAATCTCGATGCCGGTGAGAAAGCGGGACCAGTGCGAGATCCAGCGTCCCAGCCAATGAAAGCCGCCATTCCAGCAAGCGTGGGCAAAGCGGTGGAACACCACGGCATGCAGGCCGGGATAGCAGGTCAGGACTTCGAGGCGGCTGCGCGCGGCGGGATCGCGCAGCATGATGGTGTCGATATCTTCCTTCAGACGAGAGAACATCTTGGTCGTGTCGTGTTGCCGCGCCGTGCGCCAGCCGCGCGGGCATCTGCCGTGGGCTCGGTCGCCGGCGCGGTCATTGGCCGGTGAAAACGGGGATCCGGGAGTGTAAGAGATTTGCGGCCCCGATGCCGTCAGGGACATTGGCTTCGACGCGTGTTCAACATCGCTGGGACAGGGACGCGCGACCAGCCACCGGCCTGCGCGCGCATCGGCGCGTCGCAGTGGGGAAACTCGGTGTCTGGGCCTGGTTCTGCGCCACGGTTCAATGTTCCTCTTGCCTGGCCGGTGTGGACGGCCCTGATTGTTCTGGCTTGGTGCGACCGCCGCGCACGGCGATCAGCATGTGCTTGGCGATGCCGCGCAGGATGTTCACTTCCTCACGCTCCAACCCGGCACGTGCGAGCAGCCGCCGCAGGCGCGTCATCAGCTTGCGCGGATTGGCCGGGTCCAGGAAGCCAATCGCTTCCAGCCCCTGCTGCAGGTGGCCGAACATCGATTCGACCTGCTCCGCCGTCGCCGGCTCACCAGCATAGCCGATATTGCCACTGTCGTCCGGCGCGGCCTGCGCCCGGTCCAGCAGCGCCAGGCGCATCTCGTAGGCAATGAGCTGCACGGCCTGGGCCAGATTGAGCGAGGCATAGACCGGATTGGCGGGGATATGCGTCACCGCCACGCAGCGCTCGACGACGTCGTTGGGCAGGCCGTAGCGCTCGTTGCCGAATACGAATGCGATCTCGTCCCCGGCCCGGGCAGCCAGCGACTCGGCACCGCGTGCGGCAGCGTCACGCGGCAGCAGCCGGGGCGGGCCGAACTCGCGTTGCCGTGCGGTCATCGCCACGGTCTGCGTGGCCCCCTCCAGCGCGGCTTCGATGCTGTCCACAATCACCGCGCCGGCCAGCACGTCGTCAGCGCCGCTGGCCATGGCCACGGCATCCGGGTGCTCGCGCACGCCAGGCTCACGTGGCGAGACCAGCACCAGGCTGCCAAAGCCCATGGTCTTGATCGCGCGCGCCACCGAGCCGACATTGCCGGGGTGGCTGGTTTCGACCAGCACAAAGCGCACGCGGGCGAACATGCCGTCCGCAGGCATGGCCAGCGCGGCCGTTCCGGCGGCCTGGCTCGTCTCGTTTGCCGGGTTCATATACAATTCAGCTTCTTCTTCGGCGCGGCGCCGATATTTTGCTTGCCAGCGAGACGCTTGCAGCACATATGGCGACGCCCCACGTTCTTCTACAATTCGTTGTGTTGTCAGCTGCCCGGACCCCGGTGCGCGAAATCGTTCGCGCCATGGCGGAAATCCGGTGCGGCCTGGAGAGATTCATGCATCCGATGCTCAATATCGCCATCAAGGCGGCCCGCAAGGCGGGTTCCATCATCAACCGCGCGTCGCTAGACGTCGATCTGGTGCGCGTTTCGCGCAAACAACACAACGATTTCGTGACCGAGGTCGACAAGGCTGCCGAAGCGGCGATCATCGAGATCATCCGCACTGCCTACCCCGAACACGCCATTCTAGCGGAAGAGTCCGGCCAGTCCTGGGCCGAGGGCGAAGACCAGCACGAGTACACCTGGGTCATCGACCCGCTCGACGGCACCACCAACTTCATCCACGGCTTCCCGCAATACGCCGTATCGATCGCCCAGCTGCATCGTGGCGTTCCGTCGCAGGCCGTGGTCTACGACCCGACCCGTGACGAACTGTTTACCGCGAGCAAGGGCGCCGGCGCATTCCTGAACAACCGCCGCATCCGCGTCACGCGCCGCGACAAGCTGGCCGATTGCCTGATCGGCACCGGCTTCCCGTTCCGCGACCTCGAAGGCGTGGACGAGTACCTGGAAATCTTCGCGCTGATGACGCGCAGCTGCGCTGGCCTGCGCCGCCCTGGCGCCGCCGCGCTGGACCTCGCCTATGTGGCGTGCGGCCGGCTGGACGGCTTCTTCGAAAGCGGCCTGAAGCCCTGGGATATGGCTGCCGGCATGCTACTGATCACTGAATCGGGCGGCCTGGTCGGCAACTACGCCGGCGAAGCGCGCCAAATGGAACAAGGCGAAGTGTTGGCCGGCAACCCGAAGGCCTTTGCCCAGATGGTTCGCCTGCTGTCGCCGTACTCGCTGGACAACGCCAAGCCCGCCGCCACGGCCTGAGTTCCTGCCTCTTATACGCAAGGCGCCCGCCACTCCGGCGGGCGTTTTTGTTTTTGCGCCGCCCGCGACGTCGGGCCGCGATGATCCACGTCAAGGTCGCTGCAGCCGTGCTTGCTCAGAATGGGAATGCCATAGCACATTTCTGAGGAGGCCCCGCATGTTCCCTGAATACCGCGACCAGATTTCCCTGCTGAAGACGCAGGACGCTCATTTCGCACGGCTGTTCGATCGCCACAACCAGCTGGACCAGGAAATCCACAATATGGAAGCCGGCATCCTGCACGGCACCACCATGGAGATCGAGCGCCTCAAGAAGGAAAAGCTTCAGCTCAAGGACCAGCTCTACGCCATCCTGCGCAATACACAGGCTTGATCATGGCAGGAACCAACCATGACACCAGCGCGGCTGACGCAGTCCGCGCCACCGCACGCGGCGACGTGCTGCCCACCAATACGACCCGCTCGGCCGAGCGCAACGAGGTGAACGATGCCATCGGCGCCGCCGTCCAGCTCGCGGCGAACAGCATGCAGGACGTGCTTGCCCATCAGGACAAGGACAGCGTGCTGGATTCGATCCGCGCGCTGATGGACGGGCTCTCGCCCGACGAGGCCGGGCAGTTGCGCAGCCTGATCCTCGAAGGCGACCCGGGCGCCTGGCAGGCCGGCCGCAACCGGCATCCGGACGAGGAACTGTCTGCGGCCTGGCGCGACGGCGCGTATCCGTACCAGAACCTGATGTCGCGCCGCAATTACGAGAAGCAGAAGTACCGCCTGCAGGTCGAACTGCTGAAGCTGCAGGCCTGGGTGCGCGAGACCGGCCAGCGCGTGGTGATCGTGTTCGAAGGGCGCGACGCGGCTGGCAAGGGCGGCACCATCAAACGCTTCATGGAACACATGAACCCGCGCGGCGCGCGCGTGGTCGCACTGGAAAAGCCCACCGAGTCCGAACGGGGGCAATGGTACTTCCAGCGCTACGTGCAGCACCTGCCGTCAGCCGGCGAGATCGTGCTGTTCGACCGTTCCTGGTACAACCGCGCGGGCGTGGAACACGTGATGGGCTTCTGCTCGCCGCAGGAGTACCAGGATTTCCTGCAGCAGGCACCGGAATTCGAGCGCCATCTGGTTCGCAGCGGCATCCACTTGTTCAAGTTCTGGTTCTCGGTCAGCCGGCATGAACAGCGCCGCCGCTTCAAGGAACGCCAGGTCCATCCGCTCAAGCAATGGAAGCTGAGCCCCGTGGATATCGCCTCGCTCGACAAGTGGGATGCATACACACGCGCCAAGGAAGCGATGTTCGCCCATACGGACACCGCCGATGCACCGTGGACGGTGATCCGCTCGGATTGCAAGAAGCGCGCGCGCCTGAATGCGCTGCGCTTCATCCTGTCGCGCTTTCCTTACGGCAACCGCGACACCACGGCGATTGGCCAGCCGGACCCGCTGATCGTCGGACGCGCGCTCGCCAACTGACCAGTCCTTCCCGCCCCCCCCTCTTTCCGTCATTGAAAGGAATACCATGTTCAAGCACATCCTGCTCCCGGTCGATGGCTCGGAGCTTTCGCACAAGGCCGTTTCCGCCGCCATTGAGTTCGCGCGTGCGACTGGCGCCAGGCTGACCCCCTATATGTCCGTGGAAGAGTATCCCTACGTCCTGTCGACCGACTCCAGCCATGAAAAGCGCGACGTGTTCCAGCAACGGATGGAAGCTGCCGCCAGGCAAGAGCTTTCGCGCATCGAGGCTGCCGCGGCACTGGCGGGCGTGCCGTGCACGGGACACGTCTCGACAGCCTCGGCGCCGTTCCGCGGGATCATCAATTCCGCACAGCATCTCGCTTGCGACGTCATTTTCATGGCATCGCATGGCCGCAGCGGCATCGCGGGGCTGCTGCTCGGCAGTGAAACCCAGAAGGTGCTGACGCACAGTACGATTCCGGTACTCGTGTTCCGCTGATATTGGTTCAACGCCCTCTCTCCACCGGCATAGCGGCGGCTATGCCGGCCATCCTCCAGATTTCCCGGCCCTACGCGCTGGGGTCACAAGCCCGCCTGCGGTAAACTCCCTACTTTGGCCGTCCGGACACAATCCGGGCGCGCATCCGCGCGCTGCGGAATCACATGCCGGGGAAGAGACGGCAACGACCCGCAACGTCGTGCGGGCTACGCTGCCGGCTACGCCGCAAGGCCACGCCAGACAAGGGAATGCAGGAGAAAATCGAATTGAATCAGGAAGTTGCGAAGCCCCTTGCGGAGAAGCACACTCCGATGATGCAGCAATATTTGCGCATCAAAGCGGACCATCCGGACACTTTGCTCTTCTACCGGATGGGCGACTTCTACGAGCTGTTTCACGACGATGCCGAAAAGGCCGCGCGGCTGCTCGATATCACGCTGACCGCGCGCGGCAGTTCCAACGGCGTGCCGATCCGCATGGCGGGCATTCCGTTCCATTCGGCGGACCAGTACCTCGCCAAGCTCGTGAAGCTTGGCGAGTCGGTCGCGATCTGCGAACAGATCGGCGACCCGGCCGCGAGCAAGGGCCCTGTCGAGCGCAAGGTGGTGCGCATTGTCACGCCTGGCACGCTGACCGACGCCTCGCTGTTGCCGGACAAGTCCGATACGTTCCTGATGGCGGTCCATCAGCAGACCACGCGGCGCGGCGTCAGCAAGACCGGGCTGGCCTGGCTGAACCTGGCTAGCGGCGAACTTCGGCTGATGGAATGCGAAGCGGCACAGCTCGCGCGCGAATTCGAACGCATCCGCCCCGCCGAATTGCTCTACGCGGACGGCATCGATTTGCCTGCCGTGGCATGCGCGCGCACGCGGCTACCGGAGTGGCACTTCGACCAGGATGCCGGCACGCGCCGCCTGCTCGAACAGCTTGGCGTGGCGAGCCTGGAACCCTTCGGGTGCGCCGGGCTCGGCGCCGCGATCGGTGCGGCCGGCGCGCTGCTGAACTATGCGGCGACCACGCAGGGCCAGTCGCTGCGCCATGTGCGTGACATCAAGGTCGAGCGCGAATCGGAATTCGTCGGGCTGGACTCGGCCACGCGTCGAAACCTGGAGCTGACCGAGACGCTGCGTGGCGGCGAATCGCCCACGCTGTTCTCTCTGCTGGATACCTGCGCGACGGCGATGGGCAGCCGCGCGCTGCGCCACTGGCTGCATCACCCGCTACGCGATCCCGCGCTGCCGCGCGCACGACAGCAGGCCATCGGCGTGCTGATCGACCACGGCATCGACGACCTGCGCAGCGCATTACGCAAGCTTGCTGACGTCGAGCGCATTACCTCGCGCTTGGCGCTGCTGAGCGCGCGCCCGCGCGATTTGTCTTCGCTGCGCGATACGCTGCGCGCGTTGCCGCATGTGCGCGCGTGCCTGCAGGCCGAGCCGGACAGCTCGCTGCTGTCGCTGACCGTCGCCGAACTCGCCGTGCCGCAAGCCTGCCTGGACCTGCTGATCTCCGCGGTCGCCGAGGAGCCCGCCACGGTCGTGCGCGACGGCGGCGTGATCGCGCGCGGCTATGACGCGGAACTCGACGAGCTGCGCGATATTTCCGAGAACTGCGGCCAGTTCCTGGTCGACCTGGAATCGCGCGAGCGTACCCGCACCGGCATCGCCAACCTGCGTGTCGAGTACAACCGCGTGCATGGCTTCTACATCGAAGTCACGAACGGCCAGGCCGACAAGGTGCCCGACGATTACCGCCGGCGCCAGACGCTCAAGAACGCTGAACGCTATATCACGCCCGAGCTGAAAGCCTTCGAGGACAAGGCGCTGTCGGCGCAGGACCGTGCGCTAGCGCGCGAGAAGCAGCTCTACGACGTGCTGCTGCAGGCGCTGCTGCCGCATATCGGCGAACTGCAACGCGTGGCCGGTGCTCTGGCGCGGCTTGACGTGCTGGCCTCGCTGGCCGAGCGCGCGCAGACGCTGGACTGGTCGTGCCCGGAGCGCGTGGGCGACAACGTGATCGACATCGTGCAGGGCCGCCATCCCGTGGTGGAAGGCCAGCTCGCTGCCGAATCCGTGCCATTCATCGCCAACGACTGCCAGCTCAACGAGGCGCGCAAGTTGCTGCTGATCACCGGCCCGAACATGGGCGGTAAGTCGACCTTCATGCGGCAGACCGCGCTGATCGTGCTGCTCGCCTGCGTGGGCGCCTACGTACCGGCCCGGCGCGCAGTGATCGGCCCCGTGGACCGCATCTTTACGCGTATCGGCGCCGCCGACGACCTGGCGGGCGGACGCTCTACGTTCATGGTCGAGATGACCGAGGCGGCGGCGATCCTGCACCACGCCACGCCTGCCAGCCTGGTGCTGATGGACGAGATTGGGCGCGGCACCTCGACCTTCGACGGGCTCGCACTGGCCTGGGCGATCGCACGCCACCTGCTGTCGCACAACCGTAGCCACACGCTGTTCGCAACCCACTACTTCGAACTCACGCAACTGCCGCAGGAGTTCCCGCAGGCTGCGAACGTGCACCTGTCGGCCGTTGAACATGGCGACGGCATTGTCTTCCTGCACGCGGTGCAGGACGGCCCCGCCAGCCAAAGCTACGGCTTGCAGGTCGCGCAGCTCGCCGGCGTGCCGCAGCCCGTGATTCGCGCCGCACGCAAGCATCTCGCATGGCTCGAACAGCAGTCGGCCGATGCCACGCCGACGCCGCAGCTCGACCTGTTCGCCCCGCCGCCACATCCTGACACGAGCGACGACGACGAGCCTGTCAGCATTGGAAAACCTGTGCAAGTCGCATTGCTGCCCGAACAGGCAGCTGTGCTCGACGCGCTCTCGGATCTGGACCCGGACAGCCTCACTCCACGTGCTGCGCTGGATGCGCTCTACCGGCTCAAGGTGCTGGCTGGCGAGGTTGTCGACGCCGCATGAATGCTTCGGGCAGCCGGCTCCGTGGCCGGGCGTTGATCATTGCCGCATTGCTGCCGTTGCTGGCCGCCATGTCAGTGTCCGCCGCCGCGCCAGCCCGCCGCGCGGGCAAGACCACTGGCCCGGAGACCATCCGCATCGCGTTGCTGGCGGACCTACCGCAATGGCCGGCAGCCGAAGACCGCTTCGCCGCCCTCCTCGACCTGCTGGCCGAGCGCAAACTGGACCTCGTTGTCCATGCAGGCGGTATCAAGGGCGATACGGAGTCATGCGGCGATGCGGTGCTGCAGGCGCGGCAACACCTGCTCGACCAGTCGCCGCTGCCGCTGGTGTACGTGCCTGGCGAAACCGACTGGGCCGAATGCCACCTGCCGGTCAATGGCAATTTCGATGCCGTGGAGCGGCTCAACCGCTTGCGCGAGCTGTTCTTTCCGGAGGATGCCACGCTGGGCAGGCATCCGCGTGCCGTCGTGCGGCAGTCGGACCAGGCCATGTTCCGCAGCTTCCGCGAGAATGTGCGGATCAGCCTCGGCAATATTCTGCTGGTCGGCCTGAATGTTCCTGGCGACAACAACCACTATCGTAACGAAGGTGGCCGCAACGGGGAGTTTGAGGATCGTCGTGAGGCCAACCGGCAATGGCTCGCGCGCGCGTTCTCGATCGCGCAGCAGCATGGCATGACGGGGCTCATCATCGTCGCACATGGCGATCCGCAGTTTGGCAACGGCTGGGAGAAACGCGGCAAGCCGTCGCTGCTTGACGGATTCATGCGCCGGCGCCCGCGTGATGGCTACCTCGAGTTCAAGCGACAGTTGCGCGAAATGGCTGGCCGCTATCGAGGGCAGGTGCTGCTCGTGCACGCGAGCAGCAATGGTTTTCGCACCGACAAGCCATTGCGTGATACCACGGGCAAGGCGATGCAAAACTTCACGCGCGTGGCGCTGCCGGCCGGCACGACGGCGCAATGGACTGAACTGATCGTGACACCGCAAGCGGCCTCGCCGTTCAGCGTGGTGCTGAAGGATGGAGTCGGAAATTAGCCGGCGCTCGCCATAAAACAAAAGAGCCGGCATGACCGGCTCTTTTGCTGACATCGCTTTCGCGAGATCTCAGTGCAGCGTACGCGGGGTGTCGTCGTCATCTTCATCGGCCACCTCGACGCCCGATGCGCCGTGCGCGTGGCCGTGTTCGATTTCCTCGGCCGTGGCTTCACGCACTTCGGACACCTTCAGCCAGAAGCGCAGCGCCATGCCGGCCAGCGGATGGTTGCCGTCGAGCACCACCTTGTCTTCGGCCACATCGGTCACGGTGTAGATGACGGAGTCTTCTTCATCGCCATCCTCCGGCATGCCTTCGAACTGCATGCCGACTTCGAGCGGCTCGGGGAAACGGTCGCGCGGCTCGACCTTGACGAGGTCGGCGTCGTAGTCGCCAAATGCGTCTTCGGGTTCCAGCTGCAACTGAGTCTCGAAGCCAGTGTCGTGGCCGTCGAGTGCTTCCTCGATCTTGGGGAACGTGCCATCATAGCCGCCGTGCAAGTAGACCATGGCCTCATCCGATTCCTCGATCAGATTGCCTTGCGCATCCGACAGCTTGTACACCACGGACACCACCGTGTTCTTAGCGATTTTCAATTCTTGACTCCATGAACGATTCCGCATTATACGCGCACGCCCTGCCACCTGGCCCCGTCGATCCGGATGCACCGCTGGGCCTTCTAGGTGGCATGACGCCCGCTGCTTTCATGCGCGATATCTGGCAACGGAAACCGCTGTTGATTCGACAGGCATTTCCCGAAATTGTGCCGCCTGTGTCGCGCGAGGCGCTTTTCGCGCTAGCCGACCGGGACGAAGTCGAGTCGCGCCTGGTGACGCACTTCCGCAACAGGTGGAAGCTCGAGAACGGCCCGTTCGCCGCCGACAACCTGCCGACCATCAAGACTAAACAGTGGACCCTGCTGGTGCAGGGTGTCAACCTCCATGACGCGGCCGCGGCCGACCTGATGGGTCAGTTCCGCTTCGTGCCCGACGCGCGCCTGGACGACCTGATGATCAGCTACGCGACCGACGGTGGCGGTGTCGGTCCGCACTTCGATTCCTACGACGTGTTTCTGCTGCAGGTTTCGGGCCGGCGCCGCTGGCGCATCTCGTCGCAGACGAAGCTCGATCTCGTACCGGATATGCCGCTGAAGATCCTGGCCGACTTCAGTGCCGAAGAGGAATGGGTGCTCGAGCCCGGCGACATGCTCTACCTGCCCCCGCAGTATGCGCACGATGGCATTGCCGAAGGCGAATGCATGACATGCTCGATCGGCTTCCGCGCGCCTGCGTACCGCGAACTTGCGGGCCATTTCCTTGCGTGGCTGTCCGAGACTGTCGAAGACAACGAAGACCTCGGCGGTCGTTATGCGGATCCTGGCGAGCGTGCGGCAAAGCATCCCGCGCAACTGCCGGCCGGCATGGCGAAGGCTGTCGCGCAGCGCCTCAAGGCCTTGCAATGGAACGGTGCGATGGTGTCGGAATTCGTGGGTACCTACCTGTCCGAACCGAAGCCAACGGTCGAGTTTGCCCAGGTGCCCGATATCCCGATGCGGCAGTATGCCAAGCTCGCGCGCGCGCATGGCGTCGTATTGGCACCCGGGTCGATTGCGCTCTATGACAACACGCATTTCTTCCTGAATGGTGAAGCATACGAGCCTGAGCCGGAACTGGCACAGTGGTTGCGTCGATTGGCCGATTATCGGCAACTTTCCGCAAAGGAAGTGGAGACATGTGCCGGCCTGCCGGATCTGCTTGATACCTTCCATCACTGGACACTAGAGGGCTGGTTGCAGCTTTCACCGGCGGCACTGTAATAATGCGTAACATTGCAATTCCGTAAATTTTCACGCTACACAAGCCGGGAAAACGCGGATATAATCGTCGGCTGGCTAGTACTGTGTACCACTGCATTTGTCGGCACCGGGAGAGCCTCTATTTTGCAGTTCAAGAGCGATAATTACCGGTAATTATTCATCGCCTGTTTTTTTGGTTATTACAAGTTAAAGGACGAACAATGAAGAAGTCTCTCCTGATCGCATCGCTGCTGGCCGCTGTTGCTCTCGCCGCCTGCGGCAAGAAGGAAGAAGCTGCTGCTCCGGCTGCTGACACCGCCGCTCCGGCTGCTGCCGCTCCCGCCGCTGAAGCTTCGGCTCCTGCCGCTGAAGCCCCGGCCGCTCCGGCTGCTGAAGCCTCGGCCCCGGCTGCTGACGCATCGGCTCCGGCCGCTGACGCTTCGGCTCCGGCTGCCAAGCAGTAATTGGTTCGTACCAACAAAAAAACCGACCTTCGGGTCGGTTTTTTTGTTTCTGCGGCGACCGCGCTAGCCACCACCAGCGCTTTCAGGCCATCAAATCTGATCGCCTCTTACCCCCGGACTGACTGCCAGTCCAGCCCCGCTTCCTGATCCGCCACCAGCACGTCCGTCGGCAATGCGCCAAGCGCAGACGCCAGCGCCGCCGTGGCAAGTTCACGCGTATTGTTCTGCTTGCTCAGGTGCGCCGCGACCACGCGATTCAGTCCGCTATGGGAAACCTGTGCGAGGATGCTTGCCGCGACCTCGTTGGCCAGGTGACCGAGATCTCCGCCGATGCGGCGCTTGAGAGAAGCCGGATAGACCGAGTTGCGCAACATCTCGCGATCGTGGTTGCATTCGAGCACCAGTGCGTCGACGCCTGACAGGCGCGCCGTCACATATGGCGTTTCCATTCCGATATCGGTCAGCACACCAAGGCGTGCATCCCCATCGGACAGCACGAATTGCAGAGGTTCGCGCGCATCGTGCGGCACGGTATAGGGCAGCACCTGCAGGCCGCCGATGCTGAACACATGGTCTGCACCGCAGACGCGCACGTCCGCCAACGCGGCGCCTCGCATATGCTGGGTGGCCAGCCATGTGCCATGGCTCGTATACACAGCAATGTCATGCCGGGCAGCGAATGGGTAAGCGGAGCCGACGTGATCGCCATGCTCGTGCGTCACCAGCACAGCATCGAGCTGGTCAGGCGTGACACCAAGGCGCTCGAGGCGCCTGGCCGTCTCGCGGATGCCGAAGCCGCAGTCCAGCAGGATGCGGGTAGTGGTGGTTCCTTCGCGGGATTCAACCAGCAGCGAGTTGCCCTCGCTGCCACTGCCAAGAAAGGCAAAGCGCATCATGCAAGCGCCCGCCTCATGACAAATCGCGTAGACCGGGCCGTGCGGCCCGTTCGATCGACCGGCACTCCACGTGTCAGTGGAGTTGCTCGTCGAGCAGCGAGAGGATGCGCTTGCCGACTTCGCCGTTCTCCGGCTGGCCGGCATCGTTGAGCACCGTCACCAGCGTGCCCGAGCCCGTGCCTTTGAGCGCCACGCGGTACTTCTTCGCGGTCTTCGGATCATCCGGCTTGGTGAACAGCTTCGAGAAGAAGCCACGGCTGTCGACGTTGGTGCGCGGGTCGACGTAGCGCACGTAGTACAGGCCCTGGGCACGGTCGCGGTCTTCGACGGTGAAGTTCACGCGATCAAGCGACAGGCCCACCGAACGCCAGGCGCGATCGAAAGGCTCGGGAATCTGCAGCGCCGGCGAGCCATTGACCTGCGACAGGTAGGACTTGCTGGCGGCCGATGCGGCATCACCCGCGACCGCAGCACCGGTCGCCTCGGCGGCAGCACCAGCCGCTGCGGCGTTGCCCACCGGCGTCGGGTTCTTGGCCATCTGGTTAGCCTGCTCCTTCTGCACGCCCAGGCGTTGCGCAAGGCGCGAAAGGAATTCGGCTTCCAGCTCCGGATCGGCCGGACGCGGCGTCCAGACGGTCGTCGACTTGTCGACGCCAGTCAGTTGCTCCTGCGCGCCACGATGGCTGATGAAGACTTCGAGCGTGCCGTTCTGCGAGCGCTCGACGCGCGTGCGGAACTTGTCGCGCTCCGACGTCGAGTACAGGCCGTCGAACACCTTGCCGATCGTATTGCGGATGATGTCCTGCGGAATCTTGGCGCGGTTTTCCGCCCAGTCCGTTTCCATGATGCCGGTCTCAGGCGAATCCTGGACCAGCAGGAAACCGCTTTCCTGCCAGAATCCACGCAGCGACTGCCACAGCTGGTCGGCGCGCATGCCGTTGCTGATCACGAGCCAGCGCTGGTTGCCGTCGCGCTCCATGCGGATGCCCTGCGCCGAAGGCAGGACGTTTTCCGTCGGCGAGGCCTCGCGGGTCTTGGTCGCCTGGCTGTAGTTCGACAGCGTCGAGGTGTTCGTACCACCCTGGTCCGGCACGGAATAGCGGCGATCGCCATCCAGCTTGGTCAGGTCAGGCGGAATGTCGAGCGACGGCGTACGCTTGGAAGCCGACGACTTGTAGTCGATCTTGTCCGGCTGCATCGCATCGTTGATGCTGCTGCAGCCCGTGATCACACCCGCGGCAAGCACGGGCACAACCAGTGCGGCGCGGCGGACTTGCGTCGCGCCACGGCGGTTAAGCTTGAGTTTCATTGACACGCAATCCTAGTTGAGGGGACGGCACGGGTGCGCCGGAAAATCAGCGCAGCAGGCCAGCGGCGGCCAGTGCCTTGCGCACGGTCTCGTGATTGGACTCCAGCAGCGGCGTGAGCGGCAGGCGGATGCCGCCTTCCATCTTGCCCATCTGCTGCAGAGCCCACTTGACCGGAATCGGGTTGGCCTCGACGAACATCGCCTTGTTCAACTCGATCAGTTCCATGTGCAGGCGGCGCGCGGTCACCACGTCGCCCTTGAGCGCGGCCACGCACATTTCGTGCATCTTGCGCGGCGCCACGTTGGCGGTCACCGAGATATTGCCTTTGCCGCCCAGCAGGATCAGCGCCACGGCGGTCGGATCGTCACCGCTGTAGATCGCAAAGCCTTCCGGCGCATCCTTGATCAGTTGCGCGGCGCGGTCGATGTTGCCGGTCGCTTCCTTCACCCCGACGATGCCTGGCACCTGCGCGAGGCGCAGGATGGTGTCGTTGGTCATGTCCGCAACGGTGCGGCCCGGCACGTTGTACAGCAGCACCGGCAGTTCCACCGCCTCGGCAATGGTGCGGAAATGCCGGTACATGCCTTCCTGGGTCGGCTTGTTGTAGTACGGCACGACCTGGAGCGAGGCGTCGGCGCCAACCTTCTTGGCGAAGGCCGTCAGCTCGATGGCTTCCTTGGTCGAGTTGCCGCCGGTACCGGCGATGATGGGAATCCGCTTGCCAGCCTGCTCCACCGCCACGCGAATCAGTTCGCAGTGCTCGTCCACCGAGACGGTGGGCGATTCGCCGGTGGTGCCAACGATCACGATGGCATCGGTGCCCTCGGCCACGTGCCAGTCGACGAGCGCGCGCAGCGCCGGGTAATCCAGGCTGCCGTCCTCATGCATCGGGGTGACGATGGCAACAATGCTGCCGGTAATCTGTGTCATAACGTTAGGGAATTCGGGATGCGAATAACGAGATTGTACCGGAACAGCCGGCCGCCTCGACCGATGTTCCGACAAGGGGTTACACCAAACGGTTCAACGTGTGAAGCGGCATTCTCGCGGATAACGGAGACGCCGCTTCAGGTCGGGAGCGGGTAGCGTGGCGGCACGTTGCCGCCTGCCGTGTGCACCACCTCGCGCACCGCACACAGGCGCTGCACAAACGCCGTACGGGGCACTTCGAGTACGCCGTCTTCATAGCCGATCACACGCAGCCCGTGCGTATGCGCCACTTCGAGGAGTTCGCCGGGATTCAGAAGAAAATCAGGCCGCGAAGGCTTGCCGACGGTCTCGTTTCCACTCGCAAAGGTCTCATAAAGTAGCACGCCACCCGGCGCCAGCGCAGCGGCAAGGTGAGCCCACAGCGGACGATGCAGGTAGTTGGTGACGACAATGGCGTCGAACGCCGCCTCGCCGGAGAGGGGCCACGTGCCCTGCTCCAGGTCTTCCACGCGCCCGGCGATCGGCGAAGGCAGCGCGGCGACAGCTTCGGCATCGCGATCGACGCCAACCACCGCATACCCCCGCTGCGCGAACCAGCGTGCATGGCGGCCGCTACCACAGGCGAGATCAAGTACGCGGCCGCTTGGCCGCACGAGGTGCGCCCAGCGCGTAACCCAGTCGGACGGAGCGCCGGTCGGCGCATGGGCGAGCATGGACCTCGCCCCTACTGCAGCAGCATGATGATCGGCCGCAGCATCAGCTCGACGACCGAACTCAGCAGGTTGATCACCGGCCGCATCCAGACCGAGGTGATCACACCGGCCGCCACCAGCGCCAGCACGACAAAAATCCCGTACGGCTCGATGCGCGACACCGAATAAGCCACACGCGGGGGCAGCAGTGCGGTCAGCACGCGGCCGCCGTCCAGCGGCGGAATCGGAAAAAGATTGAACGCTGCCACGACCAGATTGACCAGCACACCGGCGCGAGCCATTTCGCTGAAGAACGGCTCCGACACGCGCGCCCAGGCCAGCCCGATCGCGATCAGCGCCCACAGGAAGGCCTGCACGATATTGCTGACGGGACCAGCCAGCGCCACCCACATGCCATGCCAGCGCGGATTGCGCAGCCGCCCGAAATCCACCGGGACCGGCTTGGCATAGCCGAACACGAACTGGCCGCTGGTCAGGAGATACAGCAGCAGCGGCACGGCAATGGTGCCGATCGGGTCAATATGCCGCGCCGGATTCAGGCTGACGCGGCCCAGCGCATAAGCGGTGGTGTCCCCGAAGTGCTTGGCGACATAGCCGTGCGACGCCTCGTGCAGCGTGATCGCGAACAGCACTGGCAGCGCATAGACGGCAAAGGTCTGAATGAGGGAGGAATCCATGAGACTTATTGTACCGGGCGGGCTGGCCGCCGCATCACATGCGGCACGAATTCAGAGACCGAACCGTGCGATATCGCCCCTTCCCTGGCGCACGAGCTCGGGCTCTCCACTGGTCAGGTCAATCACGGTCGTGGGCTGTGCCGGCGCCGGGCCGCCGCAGATGACGAGATCCAGCAGCTTTTCAAGCCTGGCACGGATTTCCGCGGGGTCGTTCATCGGCTCCTCGTCGCCGGGCAACTGAAGCGTGGCCGTCAGCAGCGGCTCGCCGGCGTCGGCCAGCAGCGCCAGCGGGATGGCGTGCTCGGGCACGCGCACGCCGATGGTCTTTCGCGACGGGTGCGACAGCCGCCGCGGCACCTCCTTGGTGGCCTCCAGGATGAAGACATAAGGGCCCGGCGTAGCGCCCTTGATCCAGCGGTACTGCCGGTTGTCGACGCGCGCGAAACTGCCCAGCTCGGACAGGTCGCTGCACATCAGCGTGAGGTGGTGCTTGTCGTCGATGCCGCGCAGCCGGCGCAGGCGCTCCACGGCGGCCTTGTCGTCAAGCTGGCAGCCCAGCGCGTAACTGGAGTCGGTCGGCAGCGCGATCAGCCCGCCCTGGCGGATGATCTGCACCGCCTGCTTGATAAGCCGCGGCTGCGGGTTCTGCGGATGGATTTCGAAGTACTGGGACATGGCCGGGCTCGGGGACGGGTTCTGACGAAGTTCGTGCCCGGCGGCAATGTCCTTTCGGCGGTGCCTGCCCGGCGGCCTGCGAGACTACCAGTCGTGCCATACCGGCGTCACCGTCGACGGCAATGGCGGCAACGCGCCCAGCTCCACGCGCCCCTCACCCGGGCCGTGGAAGTCCGAGCCACGCGACGCGAGCAGGCCGTAGTAACGCGCCACGTCGGCATAGCGACGGTACTGATCCGGCGTATGGCTGCCGGTCACGACCTCGACCGCACGGCCGCCGAGGGCCGTGAATTCGTCGAACAGCGCGTCGTGCTGTGTATCGGTGTAGTTGTAGCGGCCCGGGTGGGCC
Organism: Cupriavidus pinatubonensis; assembly: GCF_019602855.1. Lineage (GTDB taxonomy): Bacteria > Pseudomonadota > Gammaproteobacteria > Burkholderiales > Burkholderiaceae > Cupriavidus > Cupriavidus pinatubonensis. The sequence goes on along the minus strand of NZ_CP080767.1, from coordinate 1,192,669 downwards.
ATCACGGCAATGCCGCCGGCCGCCCGGATCCAGCCGATAGCGTCGGACAGGTTCGCCCAGCGGTGGCCCACGTAGCCGGGCCTTCCTTCGGAAAGGTACTGGCTGAACACATCGCCGATCGTCGCACAGTGGCCCTGATCCACCAGCCAGCGCGCGAAGTGCGTGCGGGAGATCAGGTCGGGATTGCCAACGTACTTGAGCGCGCCCTGGTAGGCGTTTTCGATACCGATCTTTCCGAGCGCTTCGCCGATATCACGCGCGCGCCGTGCGCGGCCGGATCGCGTGTCGGCAAGCCCGTCGATCAACTCAGGAGCGAACGGGTCGATCTGCAGCCCGACGATATGCACGGTCTGTCCGGCCCAGGTCACCGAGATCTCGACACCGCAGACATAGCGCATGCCCAGCGCCTCGGCGGCGGCGCGCGCCTCCGCCTGGCCGCCAACCTCGTCATGGTCCGTGAGCGACCACAGCCGCACGCCGCCGGCATGCGCGCGTTCGGCAACGGCGCGTGGCGACATCGTGCCGTCGGACACGGTGGAATGGCAATGCAGGTCGGCGTTGATCGTTTGCAAGTCAGGCATATGCCTATTCTACTCTTGTATGTGCTTTCGGGCTGGCCCGCACGCATGCACTGCCCCCCACACAAAGCCCTTGCCGGCAACGCTGGCGTCGGGAGAATGGCGCCTTCCGCGCGGTATAGTCGGGTTTTGGAATCCCTCTGCCGCACCGCCAATGTCCACCGACAACACCACTGCCCTGCCCGGCGCCGCCGACACCACTACCACCGACGTGCTGATCGTCGGCGCGGGCCCGGTGGGCCTGTTCGCCGCGTTCCAGGCCGGCGTGCTCGGCCTGAAATGCGAGTTGATCGACGTCCTCGATCGCGCCGGCGGCCAATGCACGGAGCTATACCCCGAGAAGCCCATCTACGATATCCCGGCCGTACCAGGCTGCCTGGCCCAGGACCTGGTGGACCGCCTGCTGGAACAGTGCGCGCCGTTTGCCTTTCCGATGCACTTCAACCAGCGCGCCGAAAGCGTGGCAGAGGTGCTGCCCGCGCAGGACGGCGTCCATTCGCGCCTCCTGGTAACGACCGACAGCGGCAAGCGCTTCGACGTGGCCGCCGTGCTGGTCTGTGCCGGCGCCGGCGCGTTCGCGCCCCAGCGTGTATCGCTGCCTGAAGCACCCGGGCTAGAAGGCCGCCATGTGCACTATGCAGTGCGCGACGTATCGCGGTTTGCAGGCAAGCGCGTGGTAGTCGCAGGCGGCGGCGACTCCGCCCTCGACTGGGCGCTGGCGCTGCGCAAGGTCGCCGCGCGCGTGACGCTGCTGCACCGGCGCGAAGGTTTCCGTGCGGCCGATGGCAGCGTGGCCGAAATGCGCGCGGCCGTGGAAGCCGGCGAAATGGACTTCGTCATCGGCATGCTCGGTGCACTCAAGACCTCCGGCGAAGGCGAGCATGCGGCACTCATGGAGATCGAAATCCGCAGCCGCGACGGCGTGCAGACCCTCGCCGCTGACGAACTAGTGGCGCTCTACGGACTGGTGTCGGAGCCGGGCCCGATCGCTCAATGGGACATGGACATGCGCGCCGGCCGCATCCTGGTGGACACCACGACGTACGAAAGCTCGCGGCGTGGCATCTTCGCTGCCGGTGACATCGCCTATTACGCCAACAAGCAGAAGCTGATCCTTTCAGGCTTCCACGAAGCGGCGCTGGCGCTGCGCAAGGCCTATCACTACGCGTTCCCGCAGAAGTCGCTGGTGCACGTGCACACCAGCAACAACGCGGCGCTCAAGGAAAAGCTCACGCACGCCTGAGGCACGCGGCCCGCGTCAGGCAATGAACGATTCGATCAGCGCCGCCACCGCGGCGGGCTGGTCGTGGTGCAGCATGTGGCCCGCGTCGTCGATCACGACCTCGCGGAAATCGCGGAACGCGCGGAAGCGCTCGCGGAATTCTTCGAGCGTCTGCTTGTGGGCGATATGGCGCAACGTAGCCGAGTCGCGCGCCTCCACATGCAGCACCGGCGCGCTGACCTCCGCCCAGATCGCCATCACCTCGTCGACCCGGTACAGCACGGGATTCACCAGCTTGTGCGCCGGATCGCCGAGGATTTCCCACTGCCCTGCCTCATTGCGGCGCGACCAGTGCTCGGCCAGGAACGCGGCGCGATCGTCAGGCAGGCGCGGATTGGTTTTCTGCAGACGCGCCGCCACGCCACTCACATCGTCGTAGGTACGCAGTTCGGGCCTCTGGCGCAGTTCGTCGAGCCAACGCGCATAGCGCTTCGGCGCCTGCTCGGCACGCGTCTGCGTCAAACCAAACCCTTCGAGGTCCACCACACGGTGCACGCGCTCGGGCCGGATGCCCGCGTACAGGCAGGCCACATTGGCGCCCATGCTGTGGCCGACAAGATCGACCTGCCCGTTGGGCTGGTAGTGGTCCAGCAGCGCCTCGAGGTCGGCAATGTAGTCGGCAAACCAATAGGACTCGGTGCCCGGATAGCGCGTCGGCCAGTCGGTCTCGCCAAAGCCGCGCCAGTCGGGCGCGATCACGTGCCAGTCACGTTCGAGGCAGTCCACGAGGAACTGGAACGATGCCGCCACGTCCATCCAGCCATGCAGCATGAATAGCTTCGGCGCGCCCGGCGTGCCCCACTGGCGCACGTGGTAACGCAGGCCGCGCAACGTGATAAATTCAGAGCGCGAGGTTTCCTTGATTGTCATTTGTCTCCCCTGGTTGCGGTTCTTCTCATCCTTGCACGGAGTTTGGGGACCGGCGCCGAAGCCCGCATAAAATAGAACGACCGTTCGCAAATTATAACGAGACTCTCAAGGAGACAGCCATATGGCTGCAGCGGCCCTGCCGGCAAGCCGGCGCGACGATTACCAGGCGCTCTACGATTCCTTCCACTGGCACGTGCCCGAGCACTTCAATCTGGCCGAAGCCTGCTGTGGCCGCTGGGCACGCGATCCGGCCACCGCAGACCACATCGCGGTCTACACCGAGCATGAGGACGGGCGCCGCGACGCGTTCAGCTATGCGTACCTGCAAGCCGAAGCCAACCGGCTGTCTGCGGCATTGCAAGCGCTCGGCGTTCAGCGCGGCGACCGCGTCGCCATCGTGATGCCGCAACGGATCGAAACCGCCGTTGCCTATATGGCGATTTCCCAGCTTGGCGCCATCGCCACGCCGCTGTCAATGCTGTTCGGCCCCGAGGCTCTCGCCTACCGTATCAGCCATAGCGAAGCGATCGTGGCGATTGCTGACGAAACCTCGATCGACAACGTTCTCGCTGCGCGTCCCGAATGCCCGACGCTCGCCACCGTAATTGCTGCCGGCGATGCCCGCGGCCGTGGCAACCACGACTGGGACGTGCTGCTGGCCGCGCAACTGCCGACCTTCACGGCCGCGCAGACCAAGGCAGACGAGGCCGCTGTGCTGATCTACACCAGTGGCACCACCGGCCCGCCCAAGGGCGCGGTGATCCCGCACCGCGCACTGATCGGCAACCTGCCCGGCTTCGTTTGCTCGCAGAACTGGTATCCGCAGGACGACGACGTGTTCTGGAGCCCGGCTGACTGGGCATGGACCGGCGGATTATGGGATGCTCTGATGCCGGCGCTCTACTTCGGCAAGCCGATCGTCGGCTACCAGGGCCGCTTCACCGCCGAACGCGCGTTTGAGCTGCTGGAACGCTACGGCGTCACCAATACCTTCCTGTTTCCGACAGCGCTCAAGCAGATGATGAAGGCGTGCCCTGAACCACGGCAGCGCTACACGCTGAAGCTGCGCGCACTGATGAGCGCCGGCGAGGCGGTCGGCGAAACGGTGTTCACGTGGTGCCGCGACGCCATGGGCGTCGTCGTCAACGAGATGTTCGGGCAGACCGAGATCAACTACATCGTCGGGAACTGCACGGCCCAGCATGACGAAGCGCGCCTGGGCTGGCCAGCACGAGCGGGATCGATGGGCAGGCCCTATCCGGGCCATCGGGTACAGGTCATCGATGACGAGGGCCGCCCATGCGCAACCGGCGAAGACGGCGAAGTCGCGGTCTGCGCCACCGACATCCACGGCCACCCTGATCCGGTCTTCTTCCTCGGATACTGGAAAAACGAGGCGGCCACTGCCGCGCGATACGTCGAGCGCGACGGCCTGCGCTGGTGCCGCACCGGCGACCTGGCCCGCGTCGATGCCGACGGCTACCTGTGGTACCAGGGCCGTGCGGACGATGTGTTCAAGTCCTCGGGCTACCGCATCGGCCCGAGCGAGATCGAGAACTGCCTGCTCAAGCATCCGGCCGTGTCGAACTGTGCCGTAGTGCCGTCGCCGGACCCCGAGCGCGGCGCGGTGGTCAAGGCGTTCATCGTGCTGACCCCTTCGGTGACGCGCTCGTTCGACAGCGATGCGGCACTCGTGACCGCGCTGCAGGAGCATGTGCGCGGACAGCTTGCACCTTACGAGTATCCGAAGAAAATCGAGTTCATCGACCAGTTGCCGATGACGACGACCGGCAAGGTGCAGCGGCGCGTGCTCAGGCTGATGGAGCAGGAGCGCGCTGGCAGCAAGGGCTAACCAGCCGATGCCTCCAGCCACGCAAGCTCATCCTCGTCAAAGCCGGCCGCACGGCGCGCATCGAGGTTGAATGGCCCGCGCAGCTTCGGCGCGCGGTGCTGCTGCGCCAGCGAGACATAGGTCGATACCGGATCCACGCCGCGCTGCTCGCACAGCCAGCGGTACCAATGGTTGCCGATCGCCACGTGCCCGACCTCGTCGCGCAGGATGATGTCGATAATCTCTGCAGCGGCGTGGTCACCTGCGCCGGCCAGCTTGGCACGCACCGGGGGCGAGGCATCGAGCCCCCGCGCCTCCAGCGTGCGCGGCACCAGCGCCATGCGCGCGAGCACATCCCCTGCCGTGCGGTCGCACATCTCCCACAGGCTGTTGTGTGCCGGAAAATCGCCGTAGGCGAATCCCAGCGTGCCGAGATGGTCGGCCAGCAGCGTGAAATGGAACGCCTCCTCGTCGGCGACGCGCAGCCAGTCACGGTAATAGTCGGCCGGCATGCCGGCGAAACGCCACACGGCATCAAGCGCGAGGTTGATGGCGTTGAACTCGATATGGCAGAGCGCGTGGATCAGGGCGGCGCGGCCAGCGGCGGTATGCAGCGAGCGGCGGCGTTCCACGCGTTGCGGCGGCACCAGTTCGGGACGCGGCGGCCGGCCGGGGATGGGGAGCGCCGCTTGTAGGTGGTCTTCGGTGCCCAGAATCCCTTCGTCGGCTGCCGCGACGCCTTGGAAAAGCGCGCGCGCCGCGGCGGCCTTGGCCCGCGCATCGGTCAGGCAAAGTACATCAAGCGCCTGCCGGCGCAGCGTTTGTGAAGGATCGGGCAAACGGGCGGCGGGTGAAATCTCTGGCATGGGCGTAAAATCCGGTCTGCCGCCATTGTAGAGCCATGCCGGGCGCTGCCCGGCCATATATGGGGTGCTGCCGACCCACGCGGCAATACCCCAGCAGCAAACCCGGTGCTCTTTAAAGACTGGCGGCAATCCCCAGATAACTACCTTCGTGCAGGAGATTCCATGGCGCTGTACCAGCTCGGCGAACTCGTTCCCAATATCGACCAGGACGCCTATGTGGCGCCCGAAGCCACCATCATCGGCAACGTGACCATGAAGTCGCGCGCCAGTGCATGGCCCGGCGTCGTCATCCGGGGCGACAACGAACCGATCGTGGTCGGCGTGGACACCAACATCCAGGAAGGCTCCGTGCTGCACGTCGATCCGGGCTGCCCGTTGACGCTGGGCGACAAGGTTTCCATCGGCCACCAGGCCATGCTGCACGGCTGCACCGTTGGAGAAGGCTCGCTGATCGGCATCCAGGCCGTGGTGCTGAACCGCGCCGTGATCGGCAAGGAATGCCTCGTCGGCGCGGGCGCCGTGGTGACCGAAGGCAAGGTATTCCCCGACCGCTCGCTGATCCTTGGTGCGCCGGCGAAGGTGGTGCGCGAACTGACCGACCAGGACGTGGCCAACCTGTACCGCAATGCCGAGACCTACGCCACGCGCCAGGCCATGTACAAGCAACAGCTCAAGCGGATCGACTGACACGCGCCGCAGCAGCTACAACCGATTGACAGACAGACTATTGTGACCGATACGACCACTACCGACACCCTGCAAAAGTTCCTGTTCGACGCGGCCCCCGTGCGCGGCGAACTGGTGCGCATGGAAGCCACCTGGCGCGAAGTGCTGAACCGCCATGCCTACCCCGCTCCTGTGCGGCGCGTGCTCGGCGAGATGATGGCTGCCGCCGCGCTGCTGTCGGCAAACCTGAAGTTCAACGGTGCGCTCGTCATGCAATTGCACGGCGACGGCCCGGTGCGCATGCTGGTGGTGGAGTGCCTGTCCGACCTGTCGATGCGCGCCACGGCCAAGCTGGCCGAAGGCGTGCAGATCGCAGATGACGCCACGCTCGCGGACCTCGTCAATGTCCACGGCCACGGCCGCTTCGCTATCACGCTGGATCCGAAAGACAAGCTGCCGGGCCAGCAGCCGTACCAGGGCATCGTACCGCTGTCCGACGCCCACGGTCCGCTGGCGTCGATGAGCGCCGTGCTCGAGCATTACATGCAGGCCTCCGAGCAGCTGGACACGCGCCTGTGGCTGGCCGCGGACGACCACGCCGCAGCTGGCATGCTGCTGCAGAAGCTGCCGTCTTACGGCGGCACGCAGGAAGTCGGCGAGACCGGCGCTGCGCTGACGGAAGAGACCCGCGCGCAGGATCTGGATACGTGGGACCGTGCGTGCCAGCTCGGCAACACACTGAAGTCGGATGAGCTGCTGGCCGAGACGCCGGACACGCTGCTGCGCCGTCTGTTCTGGGAAGACCTGCAAGACGCCGGCCTGCGCGTGTTCGAGCCGCTGACCCCGCATTTCCACTGCTCATGCTCGCGCGCCAAAGTAGCGGGCATGCTGCAGTCGCTGGGCCAGGAGGAAATCGACGGCATCGTGGCCGAGCGCGGCCATGTGGAGATCCATTGCGATTTCTGCGGCCAGCGCTATGAGTTCGACGCCGTCGACTGCGCCCAGCTGTTCACGCCGGCCCATGTGGCCACCGGCGCCGGCGAAGGCGCCCATCACCACCACTGAGCCGGAAGCCGCCGGCCCAGCCGGCGGCATGGCACGCATGTCGGGTGCGAACCACCCTGCAGGGCGCAAGTCCAACAGCTAAGCTGTTATCAAACGGTTGCCATGCCCATGCCTGGCGCCGGCCGTTCTGACTTGCCACTTGTTGCTGCCATGTCTGCCGCCCGTTGCAACTGCTCCCTGCCTGTCTTGCCCGCCTTGCTGGCTGCCGCGCTATTGGCCGGCGGCTGTGCCGCGCCAGTGCCGCGCGATGTCAACGGAACCCCAGCCACGGCACGCCTGTCTCCGGATGCCACGACGACCGTACCGCTCACGGTCGAGCAGCTGCAGCAGTTGGACGCCCTGAACCAGCAGATCCTGCACGATCAGGAAGCCGCCATCCGCCAGCAGCAGGCCTACGAGGCCGCTTACCGCTCGGCCTACGCCTACCCGAATGTCAATTGGAATCTGTTTTACGGAGGCTGGGGTGGCGGCCACTGGGGCGCCGGGGTTGGTTTCAGCTCACCTGGCTACTGGGGCGGCTACCCATACTGGTGGTAAGCCTCCCGCCAAGGGGGCTCAGTGCCGGCCGGTAGCGGCCGGCGAATTCGGCGGTGGGGGCAGCGGCGGTGTGGCGCTGACCTTGGGTGCCGGCGCAACGAACTGCACGAAGACCTCGCCGTCCTTCACCATGCCCAGCTCGTAGCGGGCGCGCTCCTCGATGGCGCCGGTACCGTCCTGCAGGTCCTTCACCTCCCCTTCCAGCTTGGCATTGCGCAGCTTCAGCATCTGGTTGCGCGTGGCCTGCTCCTGCACCTGGTGATTGAGTTCCCAGACGCGCAGCCAACCGCCCTTGCCCAGCCAGAGTGGATACTGGATGGCGAGCAGCAGCACGAACAACAGCAAAGAAATCAGGCGCATGAGGCGTGGCGGACAGAAATTTCCGCACAATGATCAGCGAACTCGGGCCATAAGGCAATGCCGGCCAGATTTCGATACAAATCCGGATACAACAACGGCGGCGGCCGGATGCAATCCGTGCCGCCGCCGTCAGAGGCGAGTCAGTCGCCTGCCTTGGCTCAGCGCAGGTTGTAGAACGCGCTCTTGCCCGGGTAGCTGGCGATATCGCCGAGGTCTTCCTCGATACGCAGCAGCTGGTTGTACTTCGAGATGCGGTCCGAACGCGACAGGGAGCCGGTCTTGATCTGGCCGGCATTGGTACCGACAGCGATGTCGGCGATGGTGCTGTCCTCGGTCTCGCCCGAACGGTGCGAGATCACGGCGGTGTAGCCGGCGCGCTTGGCCATTTCGATGGCGGCAAACGTCTCGGTCAGCGTACCGATCTGGTTGATCTTGATCAGGATCGAGTTGCCGATGCCCTTGTCGATGCCTTCCTTCAGGATCTTCGTGTTGGTCACGAACAGGTCGTCGCCGACCAGCTGCACGCGCTTGCCGAGCTTGTCGGTCAGGGTCTTCCAGCCGTCCCAGTCGCCTTCGGCCATGCCGTCCTCGATCGAGACGATCGGGAACTTGTCGCACAGGTTGGCCAGGTAATCGGCGAATTGCGTCGACGACAGCTTCAGGCCTTCGCCTTCCAGCACGTAGACGTCTTCGGCTTCGTGGTAGAACTCGCTCGCGGCGCAGTCCAGCGCCAGCAGCACGTCTTCACCCATGCGATAGCCGGCCTTCTCGACGGCCTGGACGATGGTGTTCAGGCACTCCTCGTTCGACGAGAAGTTCGGGGCGAAGCCGCCCTCGTCGCCCACGGCGGTGGACATGCCCTTGTCGGCCAGAATCTTCTTCAGCGCGTGGAAGACTTCGGCGCCGCAACGCAGCGCTTCACGGAAGCTGGTCGCCGACACCGGCATGACCATGAATTCCTGGATGTCCAGGCTGTTGTTGGCGTGCGCGCCCCCGTTGACGATGTTCATCATCGGCACCGGCATCTGCATGGCGCCCGAACCGCCGAAGTAGCGGTACAGCGGCAGACCGGCTTCCTCGGCGGCAGCTTTGGCCACGGCCATCGACACGGCCAGCATGGCGTTGGCGCCCAGGCGGCTCTTGTTCTCGGTGCCGTCCAGGTCGATCAGGGTGCGGTCCAGGAAGGCCTGCTCGGAAGCGTCCAGGCCCATGATGGCTTCGGAGATCTCGGTGTTGATGTGCTCGACGGCCTTCAGCACGCCCTTACCCAGGTAGCGGCTCTTGTCGCCGTCACGCAGCTCGATGGCTTCGCGCGAACCGGTCGATGCGCCCGACGGCACTGCCGCACGGCCCATCACGCCGGACTCCAGCAGCACGTCGCATTCGACGGTAGGGTTGCCGCGCGAGTCGAGAACCTCGCGACCGATGATATCTACGATTGCACTCATGAATTCCTCTCTGACTGTTGATTCTTGCTGCTGCTGATTACTGCAACCTGCTCGTGTGTCAGGGCGATGTCACGCGCCCCGAAAGTCCATTTCGGGAGCTGGCCGGCTCAGGCCACGCCCTCGACCACGATCATGTTCATGCGCGCCGCATGCTCGCGTGCCTTGCGGGCAGCGCGATAGGCCTCCCCGTCATGGAAGGCCTTGGCGGCTTCGACGCTCGGGAATTTCAGCACGACGACACGGGTCGGCGACCATTCGCCCTCGAGGTTCTCGGCCTTGCCGCCGCGCACCAGCACTTCCGCGCCATGAATCTGCATGGCCTTGCTGGAGAGCACCTTGTATTCCTCGTACTGCTGGGGGTCGGTTACGTCGACGTACGCGATGATAAAGCCCGCGGCCATGCTGTATCTCCCGATGTTTTGTATTGTCTTTCGATACGGATAGTCACGGCCGGGCCACCGGCCGCGACGATCCAGGGCCCGCTCAGGCGCAGGCCGGCCAGCCGAAGTTGTCCTCGAGGAAGCCGGCGCGCTTGGTCAGCGCGTCCAGGTCCCTGAGCACGGCCAGCAGTTCCTTCATGCGCGACAGCGGCACCGCGTTGGGGCCATCGGACATGGCCTTGTTCGGGTCCGGGTGCGTTTCCATGAACAGGCCGGCGATGCCGGTGGCCACGGCGGCACGCGACAGTACGGGTACGAACTCGCGCTGGCCGCCCGAGCTGGTGCCCTGCCCGCCCGGCAGTTGCACCGAGTGGGTGGCGTCAAACACCACAGGAGCACCGGTCTCGCGCATGATCGCCAGCGAGCGCATGTCCGAAACCAGGTTGTTGTAGCCGAACGAAACGCCACGCTCGCAGGCCATGAACACGTCGTCGGGCAGGCCGGCGTCGCGTGCGGCGTCGCGGGCCTTGTCGATCACGTTCTTCATGTCGTGCGGCGCGAGGAACTGGCCCTTCTTGATGTTCACAGGCTTGCCGCTCTGGGCGCAAGCGCGGATGAAATCAGTCTGGCGGCACAGGAACGCCGGCGTCTGCAGCACGTCGACGACGGCCGCGACGGGCTTGATCTCGTCGATCTCATGGATGTCGGTGAGCACCGGCACCCCGATCTCGCGCTTCACTGTCGCCAGGATTTCCAGGCCCTTTTCCATCCCAAGGCCGCGGAACGACTTGCCCGACGAGCGGTTCGCCTTGTCGAACGACGACTTGTAGATGAACGGAATACCCAGCTCGCCGGTGATGGCCTTGAGTTCGCCGGCGGTATCCAGCGCCATCTGCTCCGACTCGATCACGCACGGGCCGGCAATCAGAAAGAACGGCTTGTCGAGGCCAACCTCGAATCCGCAGAGTTTCATGACAGTCTCCTGCTCGGCGCCGGCTTCAGGCGCCCTTGCGCTGCTGGCCAGCCAGCGCGGCTTCGACGTAGGCCTTGAACAGCGGATGGCCGTCACGCGGCGTGGAGGTGAATTCCGGGTGGAACTGCACGCCGACGAACCACGGGTGCATCGACCCCGGCAGTTCCATCATCTCGGGCAGGTTCTCGGTCGGGGTACGGGCCGAAATCACCATGCCGGCGTTTTCCAGCGTCGGCACATAGTGGTTGTTGACTTCGTAGCGGTGACGGTGACGCTCGTTGACCTCCGCGCCGTAGATCGACGCCGCCTTGGTCCCTTCCTTCACCGGTACGCGTTGGGCACCCAGGCGCATGGTGCCGCCCAGGTCGGATTCGGCCGAACGCTGCTCGACCTTGCCTTCGCGGTCCACCCACTCCGTGATCAGCGCGACCACCGGATGTTCGGTTTCCAGGTTGAACTCGGTCGAGTTGGCGTCGGTCATGCCAGCCACGTGACGGGCGAACTCGATCACGGCGAGCTGCATGCCCAGGCAGATGCCCAGGTACGGAACCTTGTTCTCGCGGGCGTACTGGATCGCGCGGATCTTGCCTTCCGTGCCGCGCTTGCCGAAACCGCCCGGCACCAGGATGGCGTCCAGCGGGGCCAGCACTTCGAGATGGCCCGATTCGAGTTCTTCGGAATCGATGTACTCGATGTTCACGCGCGTGGCGGTGTGCATGCCGGCGTGGCGCAGCGCCTCGATCAACGACTTGTACGACTCGGTCAGGTCGACGTACTTGCCGACCATGCCGATGGTGATTTCGTGCTCGGGGTTTTCCTGCGCGTTCACCAGCTTCTGCCACATCGACAGGTCGGCCGGCTTCGGGTCCAGGCGCAGCTCTTCGCAGATCAGGCGGTCCAGGCCCTGCTCGTTGAGCATCTGCGGGATCTTGTAGATGCTGTCGGCATCCCACACCGAAATCACGGCGTCTTGCGGGATGTTGGCGAACAGCGAAATCTTGGCGCGCTCGTCGTCCGGGATCGGACGGTCAGCGCGGCACAGCAGCGCGGTCGGCGAAATGCCGATTTCACGCAGCTTCTGCACCGAGTGCTGGGTCGGCTTGGTCTTCAGCTCGCCGGCGCTGGCAATGAACGGCACCAGGGTCAGGTGCACGAACGCGCAGCGGTTGCGGCCCATGCGCAGGCTCATCTGGCGCGCGGCTTCCAGGAACGGCAGCGATTCGATGTCACCGACGGTGCCGCCGATTTCCACCAGCGCCACATCAGCCTTGCCGTCGTGCGACGCTGCAGCGCCACGCTCGATAAAGGCCTGGATCTCGTTGGTGATATGCGGAATCACCTGCACGGTCTTGCCCAGGTATTCGCCGCGGCGCTCCTTGCGGATCACCGATTCGTAGATTTGGCCCGTAGTGAAGTTGTTCGACTTGCGCATCTTGGCCGAGACGAAGCGCTCGTAGTGGCCAAGATCGAGGTCGGTTTCCGCACCGTCTTCCGTGACAAACACCTCGCCATGCTGGAAGGGGCTCATCGTGCCGGGATCGACGTTGATGTAGGGATCTAGCTTGAGGAGGGTGACTTTGAGGCCGCGCGACTCGAGAATAGCCGCGAGCGAGGCGGCAGCGATGCCCTTGCCGAGAGAAGAGACGACGCCACCGGTGACGAAGACGAATTTGGTCATAAACCGAGCTTGCCGGGGAAATTAGGATTATACATGAGACCCCGGCCCCCGAACGGCCGCGAATTGCGACACCACCGCCTTGCGCAACGCCTGCGGCGCATGCGCCGCTTGCGCTTCAGCGCCCGTCGCGCCGCATCGCCGCGATCAGTTCGCGGACCAGTTGCGCCGTCTCCTGCGGCCGCTCCATCGGATAAAGATGGCCGCCTTCGATAAAGCGCAGGTTCTCGCCGACCAGCTTGCGCGTTGCGTCGAGACCACATTGCCGGACCTCCCGCGAACGCGTACCGGCAACGAAGCTGACAGGCACCGGCGCACCGCGCGCAACCTTGCGCCCAAGGCTGGTGGGCAGCGTCCGATAGATCCAGTACTCGACCTCGCGGTTGAAGCGGAGCTGCCGTTCGTCGTCCTTGCCCGTCGGCTCGGTGCCGTGCATCGTGTAGTCGCGCAGCATGTCCTGATCCCAGACTGCGAAGTTCGGCTTGGAGCGGAAGTGCTCCCACACCGCCTCGGCATCAGGCCAGTGCGTGCGGCGGTTCTTGGTCACGGCGGCCGGCCCCGGCTTCTCGTCCATGCCGAACAACTGCGCCGTCTTCAGCAGCGACGCGCGCCAGCCAGCGATGATCGGCGAATCGAGCATCACCACGCCGCGCACCCACTCCGGGCGGCGCAGCGCGGCCATCAGTGACAGGAAGCCGCCCAGCGAATGCCCCACCAGCCACACCGGTTCCCGGTACTGGCGCTCCAGCGAATCCAGCAGCTCTTCCACGAGATGCGGCCAGCCGCGCGTCACCGGGAATTCAGGCCGGTGCCCGTAGCGCTCCACCGCGCGGAATTCGAAGTCGTCCTCGAGTTCGGCGAACAGCTTGCGGTACGTCGGCACCGGGAAGCCATTGGCATGGGAAAAATGAATGATGTCGCGCATTGCCCCGCCCGGCTCAGTCCTGCGCGCGGGAACGCTCGCGCGTGGCGCGCACCGGCTGGCCCCAGCGATCGGTTTCGTCCGTACGTGCAAGCGGAAACTCCGCCTCACGGGAAGCATCCCATTCGGGATCGTTGATCTCACCGAACACCTGGCGCAGCCGCTGGCCCCAGGTATCGCGGATCATGCGGAAGTAGGCGTTCCTTTCGTCGATGTTGACAAAGCGCGTCACCCGAAGCGCATCCGCCTCATAGACCATCAGGTCCAGCGGCAAACCCACCGAAATATTTGACTTGAGCGTGGAATCCATCGAGATCAGCGCGCATTTGGCGGCTTCGCCGAGGGGCAGCGATGGATGCACGACGCGGTCCAGGATCGGCTTGCCGTACTTGGCCTCGCCGATCTGGAAAAAGCAGTTCTCGGGCGTGGCCTCGACGAAATTGCCGGCTGCGTAGACATTGAACAAGCGCATACGCTCGCCGCGGATCTGGCCGCCAAAGATCAGGCTGACATTGAACTCGATACCGGCATCGCGCAGCGCGTGGGCATCGCGCTTGTGTACCTGGCGTACGGCCTCGCCGACGATGGACGTGGCTTCGAACATATCGCGCGCGGTCCACAGTGAGCGCTTTTCGTCCCGCCCTTCGACCAGGCACTGGCGCACTGACTGGCTGATGGCGAGGTTGCCGGCGGTCATCAGCACCATCACGCGGTCGCCGGGCTCTTCGAACACGGTCATCTTGCGCGCGGTGGAAATGGCATCGACACCGGCGTTGGTGCGCGAGTCGGAAAGAAGAACCAGGCCGGCATCAAGCCGCATGGCAACACAGTAGGTCATGGTCTTGTCGGGTTCTACTTGGAACCGAGCGGAGTCGCAGCGGGAATTCTAGCGCCCCGAGCCGGGCTGCGGCCACCGGCCTCGCCGGTTTCGAGTCAGTGTTCAGATTTTGGGCCGGAGTGCTTTACTGGCAGGCTCTTCCCTTTTGTCGCCCGGACAAGAGATGGTCGCCGGCTACGCCGGCGAAACCGCAGCGTCTGTGAAGCACTAAGCGGTCGCAAGAACCGCTAACGCACCGCCAAAGGGACAAACCCGCACCGCATTGGCGCATCGCGCATCACATCAATCCACAACAGGGCAAATAGCAATATTCACCTGCAGCGTTTCACCGCTGCCACCTTCGAGAATGCCCCGCACCGGTGCGGCCGACTGGTAGTCGCGCCCAACGGCCAGCCGCACATGCCGATGGTCCGTGACGCAACGATGCGTCACGTCGATGCTGCACCACAGGTCGCGCCCCGCATCGAGACACACATCGGCCCACGCATGACTGGCCAGCTCCGTAGCGGCCGGGTCATAGAAGTACCCACTCACATAACGCGCCGGGATCCCGAACGCGCGGCAAGCGGCGACCATGACCTGTGCCTGGTCCTGGCACACGCCATTGCCAAGGCGGAACGCTTCTGCAGCGGAAGTGCCGACGTGGGTCGTATTCGACGCATAGCGCACGCGATCCGTGATGCCGCCGGCCAGCGCGAGCAGCGCCGGCACCTCGTGCCCCGCCACCAGGAAAGGTGCAGCGAAGGCGCGCATGTCAGGCGGCGCCGTCGTCAGTGGCGTGCCGCCGACGAAGTACAACGGGGAGACGCGCGACTCGCCGTGGGCCGGCACATCGCGGAATGCGTAGTGGCTGTCACGTCCGGCGTCGTCATGATAAGGCGTCACCTGCACCTCGCCGATCGCGGTAATCGCAATCGTGTCGGCCGGGCCGCTGACGGTGAAGTTGTGGACGATATTGCCGAAGCCATCGCGCGCCTCCGACAGGTTGCCAGGCGCCTGCAGCGCCCAGGCCTTGACGGCCTGCAGCGGGCCCGAGCGCGGTGCGAGGCGCAGCTCATGCACGCTGCGCCGCACCGGCTCCGCATAGCGGTAGACGGTCTGGTGGTGGATCTTGTATTTCACGGTATCCGGAGGGCCGCTGCGACGACTGCTGCACATAAGGCCCTCCTTGCGGTGTTCACGGCGCCTAGGCCGCCTGCAGCGGCACCAGGAAATCACGGCTGATGCCGTTGCCAATGTCGCCGATGCGCTCCAGGAAGCTCGTGAGGAAGGCGTGCAGGCCGACGGCAAAGATGTCGTCGATGCGGGCAAATTTCAGGTCGGCATGCAGTTTACCAGCCTGCCGCTCGGTCTCCCCCGACTGGTGGTTGCAGACCATCGCCAGGATCGCCACGACCTCGTCCATGCTCGACACCAGCGAACGCGGCATGTCGGGGCGCAGGATCAACAGTTCGGCCACGCGCTGCGGCGTAATCACCGCGCGGTAGACCTTGCGGTAGACCTCGAAGCCCGACACCGAGCGCAGCACCGCTGCCCAGTGATAAAAGTCGTTCTGCTCGCGGTTCGGGTCGCTGTCGTCGCTGCCCGACGCCTGGAATTTCACGTCGAGGATCCGCGCGGTATTGTCCGCGCGTTCCAGGAACGTGCCGAGCCGCATGAAATGGAACGCATCGTCCTTCAGCATGGTGCCGAACTGCACGCCGCGCGCGAGGTGCGAACGGAACTTGACCCATTCGAAAAAGCGCGACGGGTCTTCCTGCAACTCGCCGTCCGCGATCATGCGCTGTACATCGAGCCAGGTGGTGTTGACGGTTTCCCAGACCTCGGTCGTCAGCGAGCCGCGCACCGCGCGCGCGTTCTCGCGCGCGGCACGCAGGCAGCTCATGATCGACGACGGGTTGGTCATGTCGCGCACCATGAAGTCGATCACGTCGTCGCGCGTGAGCAGTCCGTACTTGTGATCGAAAGCGTTGGTCAGCTCCGAGATGTCGAGCATGGCCCACCAGCCCTGCTCCGCCACTTCCGCGGACTGCGGCAGCAGCGAGGTCTGGTAGTTGACATCCAGCATGCGCGCGGTGTTCTCTGCGCGTTCGGTATAGCGCGCCATCCAGAACAGATGGTCGGCGGTGCGGCTCAGCATGTTGGTTCTCCTCGCAATGCGGTGCTGGCGGCGGGCGCGTTCAGCGCTCCAGCACCCACGTGTCCTTGGTCCCCCCGCCCTGCGAGGAATTCACCACGAGCGAGCCTTCGCGCAGCGCTACGCGCGTGAGGCCGCCCGGCACCATGCGCACCTCGCGCCCCGACAGCACGAACGGACGCAGGTCGATATGGCGCGGCGCGATGCCCGATTCCACATACGTCGGACACGTCGACAACGCCAGCGTCGGCTGCGCGATGTACTGCTCGGGCCGCGACTTCACGACCTCGCGGAAGGTATCGATCTCCGCGCGCGTTGCCGCCGGCCCCACCAGCATGCCGTAGCCGCCCGCGCCGTGCGTTTCCTTCACCACCAGGTCCGCCATGTTGTCGAGCACGTACTGCAGGTCGTCCGGGCGCCGGCACATATAGGTCGGCACGTTGTTGAGGATGGCCTCTTCGCCGAGATAGAAGCGGATCATGTCGGGCACGTACGGGTAGATCGACTTGTCGTCGGCCACGCCCGTGCCAATGGCGTTGGAGATGGTCACGTTGCCCGCGCGATAGACCGACAGCAGACCGGCCGCGCCCAGCGCGGAATCAGGCCGAAACACGAGTGGGTCGAGGAAGTCGTCATCCACGCGCCGGTAGATCACGTCGATGCGCTGCGGGCCCTGCGTGGTACGCATGAACAGGTGATCGTCCTCGACGAACAGGTCGCTGCCTTCCACGAGTTCCACGCCCATCTGCTGTGCGAGGAACGCATGCTCGAAGTACGCGGAGTTGTACATCCCCGGGGTCAGCACCACCACGGTCGGATCGCTGATGGCCTGCGGCGAGACGCCGCGCAGCATGTCGAGCAGCAGGTCGGGATAGTGGGCCACGGGCGCGACGCGATTGCGCGCGAACAGGTCCGGGAACAAGCGCATCATCATCTTGCGGTTCTCGAGCATGTACGACACGCCCGACGGCACGCGCAGGTTGTCCTCCAGCACGTAGAACTCGCCCTCGCCGGCGCGCACCACGTCGATGCCGGCCACGTGCGCGTAAATGTCGCGCGGCACGTCGACGCCAAGCATCTCGGGACGGTACTGGGCGTTGTTGTAGATCTGGTCCGGCGGAATCACGCCCGCGCGGATGATGTCCTGCCCGTGGTAGATGTCGTGGATGAAGCGGTTCAACGCCGCCACACGCTGGCGCAGGCCCTTTTCCAGCGTGGCCCACTCGCTGGCGGGAAAGATGCGCGGAATCACATCGAACGGAATGGTCCGCTCGGTGCCGCTGTTGGATTCGTCCTTGTCGCCGTAGACCGCGAAGGTGATGCCCACGCGCCGGAAGATCAGGTCCGCCTCGGCGCGCTTGTTGGCCATCGTGTTCTCGGACTGCCGCGCCAGCCAGTCCGTGAAGTGCCGGTAGTGCGGCCGTACCACACCGCCCGGCAATGCCTGCCCCGCCTGGATGACCGGGGTATCGCCATCCCGCCAATCCAGCATCTCGTCGAAAAAGCGCGCCGCCATGATGGCCCTTCCCTCCGTGAAATGGGGGACGTCCTGGTCGCCTGGCCTCCCGGCCTCCCACCGGAACCGCCGCCCCCTTGTTTTTCCTGGCTGTACAGCTGTCGAGTGACTGGCCCTTTCAGCATACTTGTGCCAGCGAAAGCCGCAAGCTCGTGCGGTTGCGCAGCACGGAAACGGGTTAAGCAAGATGCCTGCCAAGGTCCTGGCAGGCGGTGCACCGCGCTGTCAGCGCGCGGCGGCGACGCGGTGCCGCTCGCCGTCGGTGAGGATGGCCTGGACCAGCGCTTCCGGCGACTGCCGGATATCGAGCACGAGCGCGCCATGGGGTTCTTCGAGCGTCTCGAGCTGGCTCTCCAGCAGTGCCGGGTTAAAGAAGTGGTCCGTGCGCGCAGACAGGCGCGAGCCGATCAACTGGGCGTCGCCCTTCATGTAGACGAACACCACGCCGCCGTCCGGCGGCGTCAGGCGGTCGCGGTAGACCTGGCGCAGCGCCGAGCAGGTGAACACATGGGTGCGGCCTTCGGCCCGGGCAGCGTCGATGGCCGCGCGCATGGCCGCCAGCCACGGCCAGCGGTCCTCATCCGTGAGCGGGATGCCCGCATGCATCTTGGCTTTGTTTGCGGCGCTGTGGAATTCGTCCGCGTCATGGAATGCGCAGCCCAGGCGTGTCGCGAGCAGTTCGCCGACCGTCGACTTGCCGCTGCCGGAAACGCCCATCAGGATATAGATCATGTCTGCTCCATCGATCATGGTGTCGGATGGTTTGCCCCATCCTTGTCGGTAGCCCGCGCGCTGGCAAACGGCGCGCAGGTGCCGGACGGCGGCTGCGCCGCCCGGGGATTCAAAAAAATTGCGGTGATACAGGCCCCAGGCCCGACTATTGTGCGACGGAATGCGTCGCCGCGGGAACGGCGTCGGCTTCGGACAGGTCGAGTGCGCTGCCACCCTCTTCCGCCTTGCGCGCGTGGCGCCGGAACAGGCCGAACAGCCCCCGGCCGACGCTGAACTGGGCGAAGCCATCGTCCGGCGCGGGCGCGACCGAACGCGCGGCGAATTCCGCCGGATCGCCAAGCCAGGCAAGCGTGCCGGCAACGGCGTCCACACGCACGCGGTCGCCGTCACGCACCCGGGCCAGCGGGCCGCCAGCCAGCGCCTCGGGGCCGACGTGGATCACCGCCGGCACCTTGCCCGATGCACCGGACATACGCCCGTCCGTCACCAGCGCGACGCTGTGGCCGGCGTCCTGCAGCGCACCAAGCACGGGCGTGAGGCGATGCAATTCGGGCATGCCATTGGCATTGGGTCCCTGGAAGCGCACCACGGCTACCACGTCGCCGTTGAGCTCGCCTGCATTGAAGGCTGCCTGCAGCGCTTCCTGCGAATCGAACACGCGCGCCGGCGCCTCGACCACGCGGTGCTCCGGCGCCACGGCGGACACCTTGATCACGCCGCGCCCCAGGTTGCCCTGCATCAGGCGCAGGCCGCCTTCGGCGGAGAACGGCTCCGCCGCCGTGGCCAGCACCTGCGCGTCGCCGCTGGTGCTCGCGCCATCGCGCCAGCGCAGCACGCCATCGGCCAGCACCGGCTCCTGCGTGTAGCGCGCGAGACCCGGGCCGGCGACGGTCTGCACGTCCTCGTGCAGGAGCCCGGCCTCCAGAAGCTGGCCGATCACAAAGCCCGTGCCGCCCGCGGCGTGGAAATGGTTCACGTCCGCCGAGCCGTTCGGATACACGCGCGCCAGCAGCGGCGTGATGCCGGACAGCCGGTCGAAATCGTCCCAGTCGATCAGCACGCCCGCGGCACGCGCCATGGCGACCAGGTGGATGGTGTGGTTGGTGGAACCGCCGGTGGCCAGCAGGCCGACCATCGCATTGACGACGGCACGCTCGTCGACGATGCGCGCCATCGGCATGTATTCAGTGCCTCGCGCCGACAGCGCCAGCGCGCGCTGCGCCGCCGCTGCGGTCAGGGCATCGCGCAAGCCGCTGTCCGGGTGGACGAAGGCTGCACCGGGCAGGTGCAGGCCCATGATTTCCATCAGGAACTGGTTACTGTTGGCGGTGCCGTAGAACGTGCACGTACCTGCGCTGTGGTAGGCCTCGCACTCGGCTTCAAGCAAGGCTTCGCGGCCAACCTGGCCGGTCGCATAAAGCTGGCGCACGCGCGCCTTTTCCTTGTTCGGGAGGCCGCTCGCCATCGGCCCGGCCGGCACGAACACGACCGGCAGGTGGCCGAACTGCAGCGCGCCCATGACCAGCCCCGGCACGATCTTGTCGCACACGCCAAGCATCACCGCGGCGTCAAAGGTGTTGTGCGAGAGCGAGACCGCCGTGCTCATGGCAATTGCATCGCGCGAGAACAGCGACAGCTCCATGCCCGGGTTGCCCTGCGTAATGCCGTCGCACATCGCCGGCACGCCGCCGGCAACCTGCGCCACGGCGCCCACGGCACGTGCGGCCTCACGAATCACGTCGGGATAGCGCTCGTACGGCTGGTGCGCCGACAGCATGTCGTTGTAGGCCGTCACGATGCCGAGGTTCGGCGCGTGTTCGACGCGAAGCTTCAGCTTGTCATGCGCCGGCAGCGCGGCAAAGCCGTGGGCCAGGTTAGCGCACGAGAGGCCGCGCAGCGGGCCAAGCTCTGCCTGGGCGCGTTCGCAGCGCGCCAGGTAGGCCGCGCGGCTGGCGCGGCTGCGCTCGGTGATGCGCCGGGTTACGGCAAGGATTTCGGCATGGACGGCGTGGGGCATGGATGAACGTTCCTTTAGAAACCCGGGCGACTGACCGCCTCTGGCATGTAGATTTTCTACATTATAACGACAGAAAAACCTCACTCGCAGCCTTGCTTACATCACAATCACTCAGTAACCCCCTTGAATACGGGAAATCCCTAGCGACAGAACAACAGAATCATCTGTGTTCCGCAGCCCTTCGGATTGTAGAATATCTACATTCCCATTTATGCCGGCGACACCCGCCACCGTCATGCGCGACCGAATCCTTGCCGTCTACGACACGCTCCGCCCGTCCGAACGCCGCCTGGCCGACTATGTGGCCCGCCACGGCGCCAGCGTGATCCGGCTTTCGATGCCGGAACTGGCCGAGCGGGCCGGCGTGTCGCAGCCGACCATTGCGCGTTTCTGCGCGGCGCTGGGCTACGACGGCTTCCGTGAATTCAAGCTGCAGTTCGCGCAAAACGTAGGCGGCGGCACGCCGTTCGTCCACCAGGACGTGAAGGCCGAAGACGGCCCGGCCGACATTGCCGGCAAGGTGTTCGACCGCACCATCGCCACGCTGATGAGCGTGCGCAATGCGCTGTCGGCGGACCAGATCGAGCATGGCATCCGCCTGCTGGCCGGTGCGCGCCGCATCGAGTTCTACGGCTGCGGCAATTCCGGCATTGTCGCGCTCGATATCCAGCACAAGTTCTTCCGGCTGGGCATGCCGACCACGGCTTACTCCGATCCGCACGTATTCAGCATGTCCGCCGCGCTGCTCGGGCCTGGCGACGTGGCAGTACTGGTGTCCAACAGCGGCCGCACGTGGGACATGCTGACCGCCGCCACGCTGGCGCGTTCGAGCGGCGCCAGCGTGCTGGCGCTCACGCACAGCGGCTCACCGCTCGCGAAGCTGGCCGATGTCTGCGTGTTCTCGGATGTGGAGGAGGACAGCGAGGTCTATACGCCGATGACCTCGCGCATCTGCCACCTCGTGCTCGGCGACGTGCTTGCGGCCGGCGTGGCGCTGGAACGCGCCGACACCGTCGCCGCGGGCCTGCAGCGCGCGAAGGCCCATCTGCGCGAGCGCCGCATTGGCGGCGCCGAGCCGGCGCGGGCGCCACAGGAAGCTGATACGCCAGAGCCGGCGCCCCGGCGCAAGACGGCGTCGCCTGCACGCGCTCGCACCGCGAGCTGACGCCGGCTTGCGCTAGCGCGGCGCCGCAGGCGCCTCACGCCAGTAGCGACGCTCGGTCTGGCGAAACGCTTCCATCGAGTAGGCCCCGCCCTGCGTGACCATCGTGACCGCGCCAGTTTCGTCCGTGCGGTAGCGCAGGATGCCGGCATCGCCATAGCGCTGCCAGACATCGGCGCGCGGATGCTGGTAACGGTTGCGGTAGCCAAGTTGGAACACCGCCGCGCCGGGACTGACGGCCGCGAGCCACTCGGAACTGGATGAGGTGCCGCTGCCATGGTGCGGCACGACTAGGACATCGGCACGCAGCCTCTCCGCAGGTATCCGCTCGACCAGTTCACGCTCTTCCGCCTTGCCGATATCGCCAGTCAGCAGCACGCTATGGCGGCCGTTGTCCACGCGCAGTACGCAGCTGCGCGCATTGCTCCCGATCGCCGCATCGCGCGATTGCCCGGCGTCGGGATGCAGCACCGTGAAATGGACGCCATCCCACTCCCAGTGCTCGCCCGCCACGCATGCCACCCAATCGGCCTTGCCAAGCAGCGCATGGCCGGCCGGCGCGGCCGTGGACCGGATATCGACGGACACGGCATCGATGACGTGGCGCGCGCCACCCGCGTGGTCGGCATCTTCGTGGCTGACCATCAAATGGTCGAGCCTGCGTATGCCGAACGCGCGCAGATAGGGCACGATGACCTGCGCTCCGGCGCTGCCCCCGGAGGCATAGGCTGGCCCGGCGTCGTAAAGCAAGGCGTGCGCGCGCGTTTGCACCAGCACCGCGGTGCCCTGCCCGACATCGAGCATCGCGGCCCGGAATTCGCCATGCGCCACATCGTCGCCGCGCGCGACCACCATAGGCAGGATCAACAGCACCCCGTGCAGCCGTATGCGCAATCCGAACACGGCAGGTGCCAGCAGGATGAGCGTGCCAGCCAGCGCCAACACCGTTTCCAGCACGCCGGCCTGCGCCGTCTCCCAGACCGCCCACTCGGACGATGCCAGCCACTGCAGCACAAGCACCAGCCACGCCAGCGCCCCATGCGCCAACACCAGCAATGGCGCGGCCAGCGTCATCGGTACCACCGCACCGAGCAGCGCAAGCGGCGTGACGAACATGCTGACCACGGGAATGGCAACAGCATTCGCAATCGGGGAAATGACCGGAAACTGCCGGAAGAGCAGCAACGTCAGCGGCACCAGACCGACCGTTACAGCCCATTGCGTGCGCGCTGCGGAGAGGAGCGCCGCGCGTATGCGTGGCCACCACCCGCGCACCGGCACGTGAGGACGCGATGCCGCCAGGAAGATCACGCCGACCGCACCGAACGACAACCAGAACCCCGGTTGCGTCACCGCCCACGGGTCCAGCAGCAGCGCGACGAAAGCCGCCCACGCGAGCACCATCGATGCCGGTGGCGTCCGAGCGCTCCACGCGGCCAGCGCGGCGATGGACAGCATGGCCACCGTACGCAGTGCCGGAATTTGCAGACCGGCGATCAGGCCGTATCCCAGCCCCGCGAGCACTGCCGCAACGAGCGCCGCCTGCCGCGCCGGACACCACAGCGGCAACGGCCGGCGCAGACGGCGGCCTAACCCGAATGAATGCCGCCACGCCCATTGCACCAGGCCCGCGGCAAAGCCCGCGATCATCGTGATATGGAGTCCGGAAATGCTGACGAGGTGGCCGATGCCAGTGCGATTGAACAGCAGCCAATCATCGCCATCGATGCCGCGCTGGTCGCCGACGACGAGCGCCACAAGCACCGGCGCGAAACGGGCGTCCGCGGGCAGCGCGGCGCGGATGTGGTCGCGCAACGTGGCACGTTGCGCCCCGATGCGCCATGCGATCCGTTCGTGCGCCGCTTCCTGCGGCCCGTTGTGGACGGTACGCACGTAACCCGTCGCGCCATAGCCTTGCGCCAGCAGCCAGTATGCGTAGTCGAAACCGTGGGGATTGGCGAGCCCGCGCGGACGACGCAAGCGCACCGTGAAGGTGTAGCGCTGGCCGGGGCGTAGCTCAGGCGTGGCCTCGCGCCAGCTCAGCTGCACGCGGGCCGGCACGTGTTCGCCGTGCTGCGCGGCCTCGACCGTGAAGGCAAAGCGGGCGCCGGGCGACAGTTCGGCAGGCAGGCCGGAGACCACGCCGGTCACCTCGATATCGCGCGCCTCCAGCTGCGTGGGCAGCCAGTCGCCCATGCGCGAATGCGCGCGCCACGCCGCCCAGCAGAAGCCCACTGAGACCGCCACCAGAATCGCGAGTCCGTGTGCGAGCCGCTTGTTGCCTCCGTACCGGACCAGCCAGACGACGAGGATTGCGAGTGCGGCAGAGGCGAAACCCAGCGCGCTGTACGCAGGCAGCGAGCCCTGCCGCTGCAAGGCCCAGCAGCCGACCACGAAACCCAGCAGGATCAGGCGCACGAAGCTCCCCGGCAAGTTCAGAGGGCCATCGTTGTACCCTCGCCTTGCCGTGAAAAGCTTGTCAGCGTGTCAGAAGTTGGTGTCGGAAATGTCAGGCGCCGGCCGGCGCCATCGCCTCGGCGAATGCCGCCAGGCGGGGCAGCGCGGCGACCGAATTGCGCCACATGGCTTGCGCCAAAGCATCCGGCTCCATCTCTCGCAACTCCCCAAGTACCCGTGCGACGCCAGCCACTTCGGCAGGCGTATTCCGGGCCTTGTGCTGCTCCCCGAACTGGTCGTCGGACAGCCACGCGGGCGCGATATCGGGCGCGTCGGTTTCCAGCACCAGCGCGTCAAGCGGCAACTCGGTGGCGAGCCGGCGGATCTGCCGCGCGCGGCTGAACGTCACGTTGCCGCCAAAGCCGAGCTTGAACCCCTGGTCGATAAAGCGGCGTGCCTGCTCATGACTGCCATTAAAGGCGTGTGCGATCCCCTGCCGCACCCCGAGCTTGCGCAGTTGCGCGCCAACCTGGTCCTGCGACTTGCGCACGTGCAGCAGCACCGGCAGGTCGAATTCGCGCGCGATCTTGAGCTGTTCGATGTAGAGCCAGGTCTGGTGGTCGACATCGAGACCGGCGACAAAGAAGTCGAGTCCGATCTCGCCGATGCCGACGAAGCGAGGATCAGACATCGAGGCCGCCACCTCCCTGCGCAACGCATCGACATCGGCCTGCGCCGCGCCCGGCGAGCATAGCGGATGAATGCCGAGCGCATAGACGCAGCGTTCATCCTGCCGGGCCAGCGTGCGAACTGTGTCGAAGTTCCACACCGCCACGGCCGGCACAACGATGCCGGTTACGCCGGCGGCCTCGGCGGCGTCGGCAACCCGGCCGCGATCCGCATCGAATTCACGGGCATCGAGATGGCAATGGGTGTCGATCCACATAGCCGTACGCGGTCACCGCTCCTGGTGAAGGTGCCCGTCGCGCAGCCGCAGTACGCGGTCGCAGCGGCCGGCCAGGTCCAAGTCGTGCGTGACGATGACAAAACTGGTGCCAAGCGTGCGCGACAACTCCAGCATCAGGTCATAGACCCCGCCTGCGGTGTGATCGTCGAGGTTGCCGGTCGGCTCGTCGGCCAGCACGCAGGCCGGCTGCCCGACCAGCGCGCGCGCAATCGCCACGCGTTGACGCTCACCGCCCGACAGTTCGCCCGGACGATGCTTCGAACGGCCGCCCAGGCCAACACGCTCGAGCATGGCTTGCGCCGCATCGCGCGCCTGCTGCTGGGTCAGCCCGCGGATACGCATGGGCATGGCCACGTTATCGAGCGCCGTGAATTCCGGCAGCAGGTGGTGGAACTGGTAGACAAAGCCGAGCGAGCGGTTGCGCACCACATTGCGCTCGCGCTCGCGCAGCGCCGTGAACGGCTTGCCGTGCAGCGCCACGCGACCCGCGTCGGGGTTGTCGAGCCCGCCCAGGACATGCAGCAGCGTGCTCTTGCCCGAGCCCGAAGCGCCGACGATGGCGACCTTCTCGCCCGCGTCCACGCGCACGTCCACGCCCTTGAGCACTTCGACATCGAGCCCGCCCTGGCGGAAACGCTTGAACAGGCCTTCGCCCATCAGCACCGGCGTACCCGGCTGTTGCCCGGTGACGGGCTTCGTATCGGCTTGCAGCATCGCTTCACTCATAGCGCAGCGCCTCCGCCGGATTGACGCGGGCGGCGCGCCAGCTTGGGTAGAGGGTTGCCAGCGTGGCCAGCACGAAGGAAATGATGCCGATGGTGGCGATATCGTTCACACGCGGGTCCGAAGGCAGTTCGCTGATGAAATAGATGTCGCGCGGCAGGAACTGCACGTGCAGCAGCCGCTCGATGAAAGGCACGATCACGTCGATATTGGTGGCGATCAGCGTGCCGCCCGCGACGCCCAGCAACGTGCCGATAAAGCCGATGGCCACGCCCTGCACGATGAAGATCTTCATGATCGAACCGGGTTGCGCGCCCATCGTGCGCAGGATGGCGATGTCAGCCTGCTTGTCGGTCACGGTCATCACCAGCGTCGACACCAGGTTGAACGCAGCGACGGCGATGATCAGCGTCAGGATGATGAACATCATGCGCTTCTCGGTCTGCACGGCCGCGAACCAGTTGCGGTTCTGCTTGGACCAGTCGCGCAGATAAAGCTCGCCCGACATCGTGCCGGCCAGTTCGTTGGCAACCTGCGGCGCACGCTGCATGTCCGCGAGCTTCAGCCGCACGCCGGTCGGGCCGGTCATGCGGAACAGCGTCTCGGCATCGCGGATATTGACGAGCGCGAGCGCGCTGTCGAATTCGAAATGGCCCGAAGAGAACACGCCGACCACGGTGAACTGCTTCAGCCGCGGCAACACGCCGGCCGGCGTGATGGTGCCCTGCGGCGCCAGCAGCGTGATCTTGTCGCCGACCTGCACGCCCATGGCGTTGGCCAGTTCATTGCCGAGCGCAATGCCGAACTCACCCGGCTGCAGGCTTTCCATATGGCCAGCCTTGAACTGCTTGCCGATGTCCGAGACCTTCGGTTCTTCCGCCGGGTCCACGCCGCGCAGCAGCACGCCGCGCACAGCGTCCTCGCGCGTGAGCATGGCCTGGGCGGCCACGTACGGCGCGGCACCGATGACTTCCTTGTTCCGCATGGCCTCTGCCGCGGTGCGCTGCCAGTCGGGCAGCGCCGACGGGCCGATCACCTCGATGTGAGACAGCACCGAGAGCATGCGGTCGCGCACTTCCTTCTGGAAGCCGTTCATCACCGACAGCACCACGATCAGCGCGGCCACGCCCAGCGCGATGCCGAGCATCGAGATCATCGAGATGAACGATATGAACGTATTGCGGCTGGCGCGCTTGCTTGCGCGGGTGTATCGCCAGCCAATCTGCCACTCGTAGGGAAATTTCAAGAGGGTTCCTGTTGTTTCGGGAAAGCGCACGGGGCGGTGGCGCAGGTGTCCCGCGCCACACGCCAGGCTGGCGCCGGCCAGCCGGAAGTTTACAATCTCGCCACCATGATGACGCACCTGACCCTGATTGTGCCCTTTTCCGTCCCGCCCGGCGCCGGCGACGACGCCACGGACGATGTCGTGCCCGGCGCGCTGCTGCGGCAATTGGAGTTGCCGGCGCTCGGAAAGTTGCTGACCCGGGCCGCGCCGGGCCAGCGCGAGCGGCACGACGACCCTTGGCTGCGCAGCCTGCCGCATGAGCGCTGGCTCGCCGGCAAGGCGGGACTCGATACGGGCCGGGTGCCGATGGCGCCTTATATGCGGCTGGCCGACAGCGGCGGCGCGGCGCCGGCCGATAGCGAAGCCTGGACCTGCCTGCAGCTCGTGCACATTCATGCGGCCCGCGACCATCTTGTGCTGATGCATCCCGACCAGCTACGCGTACGTGACGAAGAAGCCACGTCGCTGTTCGCCGCGATCGAGCCGCTGCTGCGCGAAGCCAACATCACGCTCGAAGCGCCCTGCGCGGCGCGCTGGTACCTGCCCGAAGCCGTATTCGGGCCGCTGGACGCCACCACGCCGCTCCGGGCGACCGGCCGCAATATCGACATCTGGCTGCAGGCTGGCGAGCGCGCGCGCGACTGGCGCCGGTTGCAGAACGAGATCCAGATGACGTGGTTCGACCATCCGGTCAACCAGGCACGTGAAGCGGCTGGCGAATTGCCCATCAATTCGGTCTGGCTGTACGGCGGCGGCACCATGCAGGCGGTGCCCAAGCTGGCCGACGTCATCATGACCGGCGATCCGTTCCTGACCGGCCTCGGACTTGCAGGCGGCAGCCGGGTTGCAGCCATGCCGGCCGGATTCACCGGCATTCAGGCCCACGGCGCGGTCCTCGCCATGCTAGACAGCGCCACCGAAGCCCATATTGCCGAGGACTGGGGCCTGTGGATCGAGCGCATGCATGCGCTGGACGCCGACTGGTTCGTACCGGCGCTTCAGGCGCTCGCCGACGGCAGTATCGAAGCTGTCACGCTCGTGCTCGGCGGCGAGAACCACTTCGCCGAATTCACGGTGCGCCGGGCCGACCTGCGCAAGTTCTGGCGCGGCATGGGCCAGCGCGGCGACTGGCGCGCGCTGCTGTCCGACCTTGCCTACACCGCCTGAGCCCCGCACACAAAGAGAAGCAGAACGCCCCATGACCCGGATTGCCATCCGCACCTATTCCGCCGAGCACGCCAATACCCTGGCGGCCGCCGGCCTGCACCCGACCCTGGCCCGCATCCTGTCCGCGCGTGGCGTGGCGCAGCCGTCCGAACTCTCCACCGAACTGCCGGGGCTGGTACCGCCTTCGGCCATGAAGGGCATCGGCCATGCCGCCGAGTACCTGGCCGACGCGATCGCGGCAGGCAAGCGCCTGCTGATCGTCGCCGACTATGACTGCGACGGCGCGACCGCCTGCGCGGTCGGTGTGCGCGGGTTGCGCATGCTGGGCGCGCGCGTCGAGTACATCGTCCCGAACCGCTTCGAGTACGGCTACGGACTGACGCCGGAGATCGTTGCGCTGGCTGCGAAGCAGCAGCCCGATGTGATCGTCACCGTCGACAACGGCATTGCCAGCGTCGACGGCGTCGCAGCCGCCAACGCGGCCGGCATCGACGTGGTGGTGACCGACCACCACCTGCCTGGGTCGGAACTGCCCCCGGCCGCGGTGATCGTCAACCCGAACCAGCCCGGCTGCGAATTCCCGAGCAAGAACCTGGCCGGCGTGGGCGTGATGTTCTACGTGCTGATGGCGCTCCGCGCCGAACTGCGCAAGCGCGGCGTCTACACGCAGCAAACCCAACCGCCGCTGCAGACGCTGCTGGATCTGGTCGCACTGGGCACGGTGGCCGACGTGGTCAAGCTCGACACCAATAACCGCATCCTGGTCGCACAGGGCCTGAAGCGCATGCGCGCGGGCCGCATGCAGCCGGGCGTGGCAGCGCTGTTCCGTGCCGCGGGCCGGGAAGCCGCGCGCGCCAATACCTTCGACCTTGGCTTCGGGCTGGGCCCGCGGCTCAATGCCGCGGGGCGCCTTGCCGACATGTCGCTTGGCATCGAATGCCTGCTGACCGACGATGCCAACCGCGCTTGGGAGATCGCGCAGGAACTGGACGGCATGAACCGCGAGCGGCGCGACATCGAGGCGGGCATGCAGCAGGAAGCGCTGCAGATCCTCGAGCAGCCGCTGGCCGGCCCCGATCCGTCATCCCGCTTTACGGTCAGCGTGTTCAACGACACGTGGCACCAGGGCGTGATCGGCATCGTCGCATCGCGACTGAAGGACAAGTTCCATCGCCCGACCATCACGTTCGCGCCCGGCGACGAGACCACCGTCAAGGGCTCTGGCCGCTCGATCCCCGGCTTCCACCTGCGCGATGCGCTCGACCTGGTATCCAAGCGCTGCCCGGGCATGATGGTCAAGTTCGGCGGCCACGCCATGGCGGCCGGCCTGACCGTGCATGCCGATCGCTTTGCCGAGTTCCAAGAAGCGTTTGAAGCCGTCGGCAAGGAATGGCTCAGCGACGAACAACTCGCGCGCGTGATCGAGACCGATGGCGATATCGAGGACCAGTGCTTCAGTCCGGAATTCGTCACGCTGCTCGAACAGCAGGTGTGGGGCCAGGGCTTTCCGGCGCCGACCTTCTGCGGCGAGTTCGACGTGCTGCGCCAGAGCGTACTCAAGGGCAAGCACCTGAAGCTGCAACTGGGGCGCGGCAAGCAGCGCTTCGACGCGATCTGGTTCAACCACGCCGACGAACTCGGCGCGAGCGCGCAGATCGCCTACCGGCTCGACAACAACACCTTCAATGGCATCACGCGCGTGCAGCTCGTGATCGAGCACGCGCAGTAACGGCAGTTCAGCCGCGCGCCGGCAGGTAGTTGGCCGGATCGACCGGCTTGCCGTTGCCGCGCACCTCGAAATGCAGGTCGGCGCCGGCGCTGCCCATGCGGCCAACGTCCTGGCCCGCGGCGACGCGCGCGCCTTCGCTGACCAGCGGCTTGTCGAGGTTGCCGTAAACCGTCAGCCAGTCGTCGCTGTGCTTGACGATCACCAGCATGCCGTAGCCGCGCAGGTCGCCGACATGGATCGCCCACCCCGCTGCCGCCGCTTTCACCGTGCCGCCCGGCGGCACCGCGATGGTCAGGCCCTTGCTCGCGGGCGGCGCGAAGCGTGCGGTGACCTTGCCATCGGCAGGCCACTGCAGCCGGGGCGCGCTCGAGGGCGGCTTCGACTCGCCGCCGGCATCCACGCGTGGCGTATCCGTCACCGTCTGGGACGACGAGCCTGCTGATGCGGTGGCCGTGCCCGCACCCGGCGGCTTGACGCGGATGAGTTGGCCCACTTCGATGCGGTCTGCGCTCGGCAGGTTGTTCCACCGCACCAGGTCGCGCACGTTGCGGCGGTGTTTGCGCGCGATCGAATACAGCGTATCGCCGCTTTCCACGCGGTAAAAACCTTCCGGCGCGGGTTCGGTGGACATCGTACCGCACCCGGCGGCCAGCGCCGCGGAGGCCGCGGCTAGCATCCATCCCAGCATCCGGCGGCGGCCGGCGGTGTCTGCGGAGTCTTGTCTTGTTGGCGTCATTCGTCCCTGTTGATATGGTCTTCCGGGGGGCGACTTGCGTGTGTGCAGCGCGCCTGTAACGGCCCTATTATCGCTGCCCCCGCCACACAGCCCGCCAAATAGACCATGCGAAGGGCCACGCGTTCGCGGCAGAATGGGCTGCCAGCGCCGCGCGGCGGTCCGAAATACGGCCCGATTCCGCTATAATTCAAGGTTTTCGAAGCGCAGGATCATCATGGAAGCAGAACGCCTCAACGCCATCTCCGGTGCCATCTCCGATCTCCGTTCCCGGACGGAAGATCTACGGGGGTATCTTTGACTACGATGTCAAAGTAGGAAGGCTGGAAGAAGTCAACGGTTTGCTGGAAGACCCGGACGTCTGGAACAACCCCAAGCGCGCCCAGGATCTCGGCAAGGAAAAGAAAGCACTCGAGGGCGTGGTAAGCGTTCTCGGCAAGCTCACGGACGACCTCAACGGTGCCGATGAGCTGTTTGAACTCGCCAAGGAAGAAGGCGACGACGAAACGCTCGAGTCGATCGAGACCGACGTCAAGGGCTTCGAGGAAATCGTCGCCGGCATGGAATTCCGCCGCATGTTCGCGGGCGAGATGGACCAGGCCAACGCCTTTATCGACATCCAGGCCGGCGCCGGCGGCACCGAAGCGTGCGACTGGGCGTCGATGCTGCTGCGCCAGTACCTGAAGTACTGCGAGCGCAAGGGCTTCAAGGCCGAGGTGCTCGAAGAGTCCGAAGGCGACGTGGCCGGCATCAAGAGTGCGACGATCAAGATCGAAGGCGAATACGCGTTCGGCTACCTGCGCACCGAAACCGGCGTGCACCGCCTCGTGCGCAAGTCGCCGTTCGATTCGTCGGGCGGGCGCCATACGTCGTTCTCGTCGGTGTTCGTATACCCGGAAGTCGACGACTCGTTCGAGGTCGAGGTCAACCCGGCCGATCTGCGCGTCGATACCTACCGCGCTTCGGGCGCCGGCGGCCAGCACATCAACAAGACCGATTCGGCCGTGCGTATCACGCACATCCCGACCGGCATCGTCGTGCAGTGTCAGAACGACCGTTCGCAGCACCGCAACCGTGCCGAGGCCATGTCGATGCTGAAGTCGCGCCTGTACGAGCACGAGATGCGCAAGCGCCAGGCCGAAGCCGACAAGCTCGAAGCCGGCAAGACCGATGTGGGCTGGGGCCACCAGATCCGTTCGTACGTGCTGGATCAAAGCCGTATCAAGGACCTGCGTACCAACGTCGAAATGTCCAACACCCAGAAGGTGCTGGACGGCGACCTGGACCCGTTCATCGAGGCCAGCCTCAAGCAGGGACTGTAAGGCCGCTGCCGTGCCCGCCATGCGGGCATGGCCGACCGCAACCGCCAACGACTCACCGCCCGGCGCGGCGGCTCCTCCAACTGGGGCACCATGAGCGAAGCAGACCACCTCTACATCATCACCGGCGCCTCTCGCGGGCTCGGCGCGGCACTGACCAATGCGCTGCTAGTGCCGGGCAACCGCCTGGTTTGCGTGGCGCGCAGCCGCAACCAGGAACTCGAGCGTGTCGCCACCATGAGCGGCGTGCCGGTAGCCTGGCACCTGCAGGACCTGTCGCAACCCGCGTCGGCCGCGGGCTGGCTGTCCAGCGTACTGGAAAGCCAGGACCCGCCCGCCAGCGTCACGCTGATCCTGAATGCCGGCGTGGTCGAGCCGATTGGCCCCGTGTCGCGCCTGCAGGAAGGCACGCTGCTGCCGCACCTGCTGACGAACCTGGCCACGCCGATGATCATGACCGGCGCGTTCCTCGATCGCACCGAGAAGTTCAACTGCCCGCGCAAGGTGCTCGCGATCTCGTCCGGTGCGGCACGCCGCCCGATCGAGGGCTGGAGCGCCTACTGCGCCGGCAAGGCCGGGCTGGACATGTTCATCCGCTCGGTCAACGCCGAGTACGCCCATACGCCGGAGCCGCGCACCGTACGCGCGGTGTCGCTGGCGCCGGGCGTAGTC
Organism: Cupriavidus pinatubonensis; assembly: GCF_019602855.1. Lineage (GTDB taxonomy): Bacteria > Pseudomonadota > Gammaproteobacteria > Burkholderiales > Burkholderiaceae > Cupriavidus > Cupriavidus pinatubonensis. The sequence goes on along the minus strand of NZ_CP080767.1, from coordinate 1,159,822 downwards.
GATACCGGCATGCAGGCCACCATCCGCAATGCCGACTTTGCCGGCGTGGAGCGTTTCCGCGACCTGAAGGCGAACCAGCAGCTCGCCTCGGCGGAGGACACCGCCGGCCGTATCATCGCCTATCTGCATCGCCCGGACTTCGGCAGCACCGAGCTGGACGACCTGCGCAATTACTGAAGCCATACTGAACCCGCGCGCGGTACGCCGCGTGCGATCCGACAAGACATCATGACTGAACCCAACCGCGCCCAGGCCGCACCGGCCTCTCCGACCGCAGAGCTGCCCGCCGCAGACGAGAACAAGATCATCGCCGAGCGTCGCGAGAAACTGGCGGCCCTGCGCCGGCAAGGCGTGGCCTTCCCCAACGATTTCCGCCCGACCCACCAGGCCGCCGCGCTGCACGAGCAGTACGGCGAGACCGACCAGCCCGCGCTGGAAGCGACCCCGGTGGAAGTCGCCATTGCCGGCCGCATGATGCTCAAGCGCGTCATGGGCAAGGCAAGCTTCGCCACCGTGCAGGATGGCAGCGGCCAGATCCAGTTCTACATCACGCGCGACAAGGTTGGTGAAGACGTCTACGCCGCCTTCAAGCACTGGGACCTTGGCGACATCATCAGCGCGCGCGGCGTGCTGTTCCGCACCAACAAGGGCGAGCTGTCCGTGCAGGTGCAGGAACTGCGCCTGCTGTCCAAGTCGCTGCGCCCGCTGCCGGACAAGTTCCACGGCCTGGCCGACCAGGAAATGAAGTACCGCCAGCGCTATGTCGACCTGATCGTCTCGCCGGAAACCCGCAACACCTTCCGCGCGCGCACCAAGGCCATGTCATCGCTGCGCCGCCATATGTCCGACGCCGGCTTCATGGAAGTCGAAACGCCGATGCTGCACCCGATCCCGGGCGGCGCCGCGGCCAAGCCGTTCATCACGCACCACAATGCGCTGGACATGCAGATGTTCATGCGCATCGCGCCGGAGTTGTACCTGAAGCGCCTGATCGTCGGCGGCTTCGAGCGCGTGTTCGAGATCAACCGCAACTTCCGCAATGAAGGGGTGAGCCCGCGCCACAACCCCGAGTTCACGATGATGGAGTTCTACGCGGCCTACACGGACTACCGCTGGCTGATGGACTTTACCGAGAACCTGATCCGCCAGGCCGCCATCGACGCCAGCGGTACCGCGGTGCTGACCTACCAGGGCCGCGAGCTGGACTTGTCGAAGCCGTTCCACCGCCTGACCATCTGCCAGGCGATCCAAAAGTTCGCGCCGCAATACACCGACGCGCAACTGGCCGATGCCGATTTCCTGCGCACCGAGCTGAAGAAATTTGGCGTGAACACCAGCGCGCCGCAGTTCCTCAATGCAGGCATCGGTACGCTGCAACTCGTGCTGTTCGAGGAGACCGCGGAAAGCCAGCTGTGGGAGCCGACTTTCATCGTCGATTACCCGGTGGAAGTCTCGCCGCTGGCACGTGCATCGGACACAGTGCCGGGCATCACCGAACGCTTCGAGCTGTTCATCACGGGCCGCGAGATCGCCAACGGCTTCTCGGAGCTCAACGACGCAGAAGACCAGGCCGATCGTTTCCGCAAGCAGGTCGAGCAGAAGGACGCCGGCGATGAAGAGGCAATGTACTACGACGCCGACTACATTCGCGCGCTGGAATACGGCATGCCCCCGACGGGCGGCTGCGGTATCGGTATCGACCGACTGGTGATGCTGCTGACGGACAGCCCGAACATCCGCGACGTCATTCTGTTCCCGCACCTGCGCCGCGAAGACTGAGCGCTGAGCGCGGCCGCAAGGAAATACGACGCTGAACAGCAAGAACCCCGCCTCTATGGCGGGGTTTTTCTTTTGATCCGATGATCGGGAATATTAAAAGCTAAGGGATCAGACGTGTGCTGCCAGATGCACCCCATGTATAATCCCCCGCCCTTCTCGCGCCGCAGCCATGCCACAGATCCTAGTCAGTCAACTGCGCAAGACATACCGTATCCACGAACGCGATCCGGGCGTGCTCGGCGCGCTGCGCGCGCTGGTTCGCCCACGCTATCGCACGGTCGAGGCACTGGCTGGTGTGTCGTTCGAACTGGAGCGCGGCGAACTGCTCGGCTTCATCGGTCCGAATGGCGCAGGCAAATCGACGACCATCAAGATCCTCTCGGGTATCCTGCGGCCCGATAGCGGCCGTGTCGAAGTCAACGGCCGCGTTCCGTTCGACGACCGCGAGCGCCATGTCGCCCGTATCGGCGTGGTATTCGGGCAGCGTACGCAGCTCTGGTGGGATCTGCCGGTCGGCGACGGGTTCGCACTGTTGCGCGATATCTACCGGCTCGACCCGGTTCGCTTTGGCCGCACGCGCGACGAGTTGGTGGCGCTGTTGAATCTCGAACGACTGCTCGACCAGCCCGTACGCCAGTTATCGCTAGGCCAACGCATGCGCGCCGAGATCGCGGCCGCCCTGCTCCACGAGCCCGACATCCTGTTCCTCGACGAGCCGACCATCGGCCTCGATGCCCCGTCCAAGCTCGCAGTTCGCGACTTTATCCGGCGTGCCAACCGGGAGCGCGGCACCACGGTGCTGCTGACCACGCACGACATGCACGACATCGAGGCACTCGCACGGCGGGTGATCGTGATCGGCCACGGACGCGTGCTGGCGGACTGCGACGTCGAGGCCTTGCGGCAGCAGGTGCTGGCCGCACGCCGTCTCGATGATGGCCTGCCCGACGACGCAGAAGACGAGGGCATGGCCATCGAAGCCGTCATCGCGCGCTTCTACGCGATGCACGGCGCAGCGGAGGCTTGAGCCATGATGGCGCCGCGCGAGCTCGCGCGCCCCTATCTGGCCGCGTTCCGGTCGCGGTTCCTGCAGATGCTGCAGTACAGGCTGGCGGCCTACGCGGGCTTTTTTACGCAGTGCTGGTGGGGCGGCATCAAGATCATGGTGCTGGCGGCGTTTTATGGCAGCGCTTCCACGCGTGAGGCCCCGCTCACGCTCGGTCAGGTCATCACCTATACCTGGCTGGCGCAAGGACTGCTGGCGCTGCTGCCATGGAGCGGCGATCCTGAAGTAGCGCAAGCCGTGCGCACGGGCGCCGTCGCGTACGACCGGCTGCGGCCGGTCAATGCCTACGCGTTGTGGTTTGCACGCACCGCGGGCTGGACGGCAGCGCGCGTATTGCCACGCGTGACGATGATGCTCACCTTCGCCGGCGTCTTGCTGCCCATTGTCGGACTCGGCGATTGGGCCTGGGAGCCGCCGGCGGGTCTGGCCGCGGGCATGGGTTTCATCGCGTCGGCACTGCTGGCCCTGCTGCTGTCCACATCGCTCGTGATGCTGCTCAATATCGCGGCCGCAGCGGCACTCAATGAACGGGGCATCAATACGCTTGCGGTGCCGGTGGTCATCGTGTTGTCGGGAAACCTGTTGCCGCTGGCGCTGCTGCCCGATGCCTGGCAGGCGGCGCTGCTGGCGCAGCCGCTGGCCGGCGTGATGGACATCCCGGCACGCATCTATTTCGGGCAACTCGGCGGCGCGCAGATGTTCACCGCGTTGGGTCTGCAATGCCTGTGGATCATGCTGCTGGTGGCAACCGGCCACGCTGCCATGGGCCGCACGATGCGCCGGCTTGAAGTGCAAGGTGGGTGACGCGCATGAATTCCCTGGCATTGTTCGCCCGCCTCGTGACGGCCTCGCTAAGCGGCCAGGCACGCTATCCCGGCTCGGCCATGATGCTGACCTTCGGGCAGTTCCTGGTCACGGGCATCGAGATGGTCGCAGTGTGGGCACTGTTTCACCGCTTCGGCGATGTGCAGGGCTGGAAAATCGGCGAAGTCGCGCTGTTCTTCGGCCTCGTGAACTGCATGTTCGCGATTGCCGATGCGCTTGGACGCGGTTTCGACGTGCTCGGTACCACGTTGCTGCGCACTGGCGACTTCGACCGCTTGCTGCTGCGGCCGCGTCCGCTTGCCCTGCAACTGATGGGCTACGACGTGCGCGTCAGCCGGCTCGGACGATTGCTGCAAGGGCTCGCGGTGATAGCGTTTGCGACCGTACAGGCTGGCATCGCGTGGACGCCGGCATCGGTCGCCATGGCCTTGTTCGCTCTCGCCGGTGGCGTCGCATTGTTTCTGGGCATCCTGGTGGTGCAGGGCACGCTGTCGTTCTGGACGATCGAAAGCCTGGAAATTGCCAATGTCCTGACGTACGGCGGTGTGGAGGCCGCGCAATACCCGATGGCGCTGTACGCGCGATGGTTCCGCCATGTCCTTACCTTTGCCGTCCCGCTAGCTTGCGTTGCCTACTACCCGGTGCTCGCCATCCTGGGCAAGGCCGATCCGCTCGGCGCGCCGGCGTGGCTGGGACTGGTGTCGCCGCTGGCGGGCTTTGTTTTCTTGGCGGCGGCCCTCGGTGCATGGCGCGTGGGGGTGCGCCATTACACGTCGACAGGCAGCTAACACCGCGTTCGAAGTTGGGGGGCGCGAATATTCCGTAACAAACACGCACCGCCCGGCCCCGGCTGCCATTGCTGCACTTTGCTATGATTTCTGAGCGTCCCCGGCTCATCGGAATCCTCGAGATGCAATGCGCCAACCGCAGGACCCGAAGGATCTGGCAGCGTGCCGCGCCCCTGGCTGGCGCACTGCTGCTAGCCATGATGCAACATGCGGCACATGGGCAAGAGCTCCTGCTGATGGGCGGGGCCCACACCAACCCGCCGATCCATGGTGACGATGACGGCAGCGCGGTCTATGCCTACAGCTACCAGCAGAACCTCACTGACAACTGGTACGCAACCTACACCTACCTGAACGAAGGACACGTGAGCGGCCACCATCGGGACGGCCACAGCGCCCAGCTATGGTGGCGCTGGCTGACTCCGGGCCGCCAGTTTGCGCTTTCCGTCGGCGCAGGTCCGTACCTGTTTTTCGATACCACCGAAGCACAGGACGATGGCAGCTACCGAAACCACCATGGGGCCGCACTGCAGGCCAGCGCGGCCGCGACCTGGTATGTCAATGGTGGCCCCTGGATGGTGCAGGCGCGCTACAACCGCACGCGGGCCTGGTCAAGCTTCAGCTCGAACACGGCCCTGCTTGGCGTCGGCTACCAGCTCGATCATGGCCGGCGCGACGGGCCTTTCATTGCAGGTACGCGTATCACGGCGCTGACCGGCGATGAGTTGACCGTGTTCCTGGGCGCCAGAATCGTGAACAGCTTCGAATCGGAAACGGGCTTCGCGGCGGCGGTGGAGTACCGGCACGGATTCTGGCGGGGCGTGGAAGGAACCATCAGCTACTTCTCGGAAAGCAGCTCCGATCTGGTTCAGCGCCGCGGCGTAGCGGCGCAGGCGTGGCTGAACGGGGGCTTCTTTGACGACCGGCTGACGCTTGGCGTTGGCGCGGGCCCGTATTACGCGACCACGTTGCATGTCCGCGGACCCGACGCGGAGATTTCGCCCTCACGCTGGTCTGCCCTGCTGACCTTGTCGGCCAGTTACCGGCTTAGCGACCACTGGCTCGGCCGATTGTCGTGGAACCGCGTGATCACCGGCTATGACCGCGATGCCGACCTCTTCCTCGCCGGTGTCGGCTATCGCTTCTGACGATGAGGCAGCGGCTTAGCTCGTTTCCTCGATCCAGGCGGCCTGAATCGCTTCGAGAATCTTTTCGCCCGAACGCTCCGGCAGGTCGCTGAAGCCGTCCAGTTCCAGCACCCACTTGCGCAGGTCCGTGAAGCGGATCGTCACGGGGTCCACGTCGGGAAACTTGTCATACAGCGCCGCGGCGATGTCGTAGGTATCGGTCCACTTCATGGAATTCTCCGGGCCTTAGTGGCCTTCTTTCGCGTGATTGATGGTGTACTTCGGGATCTCGACGGTCAGATCCTCGTCGGCGACGATGGCCTGGCACGACAGGCGCGAATGGGGCTCGAGGCCCCAGGCCTTGTCGAGCAGATCTTCTTCCTTTTCCTCGGCCTCGTTGAGCGAGTCAAAGCCCTCGCGCACGATCACGTGGCAGGTCGTGCAGGCGCACGACTTCTCGCACGCGTGTTCGATGTCGATGTCGTTGGCCAGCAGCGCGTCGCAGACGCTGACGCCGGTCTTGGCTTCGATCACGGCCCCTTCCGGGCAGTATTCGGCGTGGGGCAAAACGATGATCTGTGGCATGTCGTGTCCTGGTATTGATGCTGTGCGATACGGGAGCCGGTGATCAGCCGAGTTCCTGCACCTTGCGCCCGGCCAGCGCGCTCTTGATCGAGCGGTCCATGCGGCGGGCGGCGAATTCGTCGGTGCCGCGCGACAGCGTCTCGACGGCAGCCTTGATGGCGTGATGATCCTCGCCGGTGGCGATCTCGCGCACCGAGGCGATCAGCGCCTCGACCGCGGCACGCTCGTCGGCCGACAGCAGGTCGCCGTCGGTCTCCAGCGCACGCGTGGTGGCTTCGACCAGGCGGTCGGCCTCGACGCGCTCTTCAGCCAGCGCGCGACTCTTCATGTCGTGTTCGGCCTCGCGGAAGCCTTCCTGCAGCATGCGCGCGATGTCGTCATCGGCCAGGCCATACGACGGCTTCACGGTGACCGACGATTCCACGCCCGAGTGCGTCTCGCGCGCAGTGACCGACAGCAGGCCATCCGCGTCGACCTGGTAGGTCACGCGGATGCGCGCCGCGCCAGCGACCATCGGCGGGATGCCACGCAGCTCGAAGCGTGCAAGCGAACGGCAGTCGCTGGCCAGTTCGCGCTCGCCCTGCAGCACGTGGATCGCCATGGCGGTCTGGCCGTCTTTGAACGTGGTGAACTCCTGCGCGCGCGCCACGGGAATCGTGCTGTTGCGCGGGATGATCTTCTCGACCAGGCCGCCCATGGTTTCCACGCCGAGCGACAGCGGAATCACGTCGAGCAGCAGCCAGTCCTCGCCCGGCGCATGGTTGCCGGCCAGCAGGTTGGCCTGCATGGCGGCGCCGAGCGCGACGACGCGGTCCGGGTCGAGATTGGTCAGCGGCGGCTGGCCAAAGAAGTCGCCCACTGCCTTGCGGATGGCCGGCATGCGCGTCGCGCCGCCGACCAGCACCACGCCCTGGACTTCGTCGGGCGTCACGCCCGCGTCGCGCAGCGCCTTGCGCACCGGCGCCAGCGTCTTCTGCACGAGATGCGCGGTGATGCTGTCGAAGATTTCGTCAGTCAGCGTCAGGTGCACAATCTCGCCCGAGTCCAGCACCGCGTCGATCACCGTGCTGTCGCCTTCCGACAGCGCTTCCTTGGCGGCGCGCGCGCGCACCATGAGCAGGCGCATGTCCTGCGCCGACAGCGGCTGCAGGCCTGCCTGCTCGACGATCCAGCACAGCAGGCGCTGGTCGAAATCGTCGCCACCGAGCGCGGAGTCGCCGCCCGTGGACAGGACTTCGAACACGCCCTTGGTCAGCTTCAGGATCGAGATATCGAAGGTGCCGCCGCCGAGGTCATAGACCGCATAGATGCCCTCGGACGCATTGTCGAGGCCATAGGCAATGGCTGCCGCGGTGGGCTCGTTAAGCAGGCGCAGCACTTCCAGCCCGGCCAGGCGTGCGGCGTCCTTGGTGGCCTGGCGCTGGGCCTCGTCGAAATAGGCCGGCACGGTGATGACGGCGCCGACGAGGTCATCGCCGAGCGAATCTTCGGCGCGCTGGCGCAGCGTCGCAAGAATCTCAGCCGAGACTTCCACGGGGCTCTTCACGCCGGCCACGGTCTTGATCTGCACCATGCCTGGCGCATCGACGAAGTCGTAGGGGCTGTGCTCGTTATGGGCCACGTCCTTGAGGCCACGGCCCATGAAGCGCTTGACCGAAACGATGGTGTTCTTCGGATCGCGCACCGCCTCGTCCTGGGCGCGGTAGCCGATATGCGTGGTACGGTCCGGCAGGTAGCGCACCACCGAGGGCAGCAGCGCACGGCCGCGCTCGTCGCCGAGGACTTCGGGAATGCTGTTGCGCACGGCCGCCACCAGCGAGTTGGTGGTGCCAAGGTCGATGCCAACGGCCAGCCGGCGTTGATGGGGCGCCGGCGACATGCCGGGTTCGGAAATCTGGAGCAGTGCCATGATGATTCTTCGCTTTCTCGTGCGCGATGATGTCCGCCGCACAGGCGGCTTTCGCGACGGGCGCCATTGTCACATGGCCCCGCCAAACGTGCCGGGACTACCCTTCCAGCCGGTCGATCGCCTCGCTGGTATCGTGTTCGATCTTCTCGATGAACATCAGCTGCCGCACCGCCGCGCCTGCGGCTTCGTTGTCTCCGGCATCGAGCAGCTTGCCAAGCGCGGTGTGCCGCTCGCGCTTTTCCTGGCGCAGGCCGCGCAGCAAGCCATCAAGGCGATCGACATCACGGGACTCGACGGCGTCCTGCAGATCCTCGCGCCACTCCATCTGCTGCATCAGGAACGCGGGTGACATGGCGGTGTTGTTCTCCGCCTGCACGTCCACGCCGCGCAGTCCCAGCAGGTAGATCGCGCGTTTGAGCGGCTGGCGCAGCGTACGGTAAGCCTCGTTGGCATGCGCGGCCCACTGCATGGCCACGCGCCGCTCAGCCTCGCCCGCCTTGGCAAAGCGGTCCGGGTGTGCCTGCGACTGCACGGTGCGATACGCGGCGTCCAACGCCGCTTCATCGACGCCGAACTGCACCGGCAGGCCGAACAGCGCAAAAAAATCGTCTTTCAAAGCTTCCCCAACAAAAAGGAGCGGCCGCGCCGCCCCCTTGTGCATTCACGTCAACCGCGTCCGGCGCCTTGAGTGAACTGCGCCCATTCGGCCGGCGGTTCATTGCGATCGCATTTGAGGCAGTTCACCACGGCGCCAAGCCGCGCCGCCCTGCCCTGCTCCGTGTTCGTCCACGGCCGCAATTGCCAGGGCGGGTTGTGTCGCATGTGCTGCCCGTGACCGCAATCGAGTTCGGCGACCCAGTCGCCTTCCTCATCCCGATGGAACCCGACGATGCTGCGTTCCATGCGGTGCCTTACCAGCCAGCGCTCAGACCGTGAACGATTCGCCGCAGCCGCACTCGTCCTTGACGTTCGGGTTGTTGAAGCGGAAACCTTCATTCAACCCTTCGCGCGCATAGTCGAGTTCGGTGCCGTCGATATACGGCAGGCTCTTGGCGTCGACGATGACCTTGATGCCATGCGACTCGAACACCTCATCTTCAGGGTGCAGCTCGTCGACGTACTCCAGCTTGTAGGCCAGGCCCGAGCAGCCAGTGGTCTTCACGCCCAGGCGCAGGCCCACGCCCTTGCCACGGCGTTCCAGGTAACGGGCCACGTGCCTGGCGGCCTTCTCGGTCATCGTGATCATCGTTGCGTCTTCCTTCTTCTTTCGGAACCCAAGAAACTCAGGCGGCCTTCTGGTCAGCTGCCGGGTGCTTCTTCTTGTAGTCCTCGACAGCCGCCTTGATGGCGTCCTCAGCGAGGATCGAGCAGTGGATCTTGACCGGCGGCAGCGCCAGTTCTTCGGCGATCTGGGTGTTCTTGATCTCGAGGGCCTGGTCGACGGTCTTGCCCTTGACCCACTCGGTCACGAGCGACGACGACGCGATGGCCGAGCCGCAGCCATAGGTCTTGAACTTGGCGTCTTCGATCACGCCGGCCTCGTTCACCTTGATCTGCAGCTTCATCACGTCGCCGCAAGCCGGGGCGCCGACCATGCCGGTACCCACATCGTCGTCGTTCTTGTCGAACGAACCGACATTGCGGGGGTTTTCATAGTGGTCGAGAACCTTCGTGCTGTATGACATTTTGCTTACCTCTTGCGTATCTTTTACGGGGGTCTTGCTTTTATTCTTGGGGGATCCGGCGAACGCTCAGTGCGCGGCCCACTGGATCGAATTCAGGTCGACGCCGTCCTTGAACATCTCCCACAGCGGCGACAGGTCGCGCAGCTTGCCGATCTTGTTCTTGAGCAGTTCGACGGTGTAGTCGACTTCCTGCTCGGTCGTGAAACGGCCGACCGTGAAACGGATCGAGCTGTGCGCGAGTTCGTCATTGCGGCCCAGTGCGCGCAGCACGTACGACGGCTCCAGCGAGGCCGAGGTGCAGGCCGAGCCCGACGACACGGCCACGTCCTTGATCGCCATGATCAGCGACTCGCCTTCGACGAAGTTGAAGCTGACGTTCAGGTTGTGCGGCACGCGCTGTTCGAGGTCGCCGTTCAGGTAGACCTCTTCCATGCTCTTCAGGCCATTCCACAGGCGGTCGCGCAGCATGCGGATGCGTTCGTTCTCGGTCGCCATTTCTTCGCGGGCGATACGGAACGCTTCGCCCATGCCGACGATCTGGTGCGTGGCCAGCGTGCCCGAGCGCATGCCGCGCTCATGGCCGCCACCGTGCATCTGCGCCTCGATGCGGACGCGCGGCTTGCGGCGCACGTACAGCGCGCCGATACCCTTCGGGCCATAAGTCTTGTGGGCCGAGAACGACATCAGGTCGACCTTCAGCTTGTTGAGGTCGATCACCACCTTGCCGGTCGCCTGCGCGGCGTCGCAATGGAAGATGATGCCCTTCTCGCGGCAGATCTCGCCGATCTGCTCGATGTCCTGGATCACGCCGATCTCGTTGTTCACGAACATGACCGACACCAGGATCGTGTCCGGGCGGATGGCCTGCTTGAGCACATCCATGTCGATCAGGCCGTTTTCCTTCACGTCGAGGTAGGTCACCTCGAAGCCCTGGCGCTCCAGTTCGCGCGTGGTGTCGAGCACGGCCTTGTGCTCGGTCTTCACCGTGATCAGGTGCTTGCCCTTGCCCGAATAGAAGTTCGCGGCGCCCTTGATCGCGAGGTTGTTCGATTCGGTCGCCCCAGACGTCCACACGATTTCACGCGGATCGGCACCGACCAGCGCGGCCACCTGCTCGCGTGCTTCTTCCACCGCACGCTCCGCTTCCCAGCCATATGCGTGACTGCGCGACGCGGGATTGCCGAACTGCTCGCGCAGGTACGGAATCATCTTGTCCGCCACGCGCGGGTCCACCGGCGTGGTGGCCGAGTAATCCATGTAGATGGGGAAATGTGGGGTGCTCATCGTTATGACTGCCTTTTTCAGGGGGACCGCTGATCGCTTGTATCGCTGCTTGCTACCGGGCGCTTCAGGACTGCGCCAGGCTGAAAACCGAATTCACCATCCGGGCACGGACCGGCTTTTCGGCGGCCTTTTCCGCCTTGCCGCGCGCCGCGGGTGCCGCCTGCTGCACGGCAGCGTCTTCGCGCATGTCGTGCAGGACGGCCGGCTGCTTGGCGCGCTGCTGGTCCACCAGGTTCTTGAGGGAGACGGAATCGAGATATTCGACCATTTTCTGGTTCAGCGTCGCCCACAGCTCGTGGGTCATGCAACGCCCGGAGCCGTCATCTCCGTTACAATTGCCCTTTCCACCGCACTGGGTGGCATCAAGCGGCTCGTCCACGGCGATGATGATGTCCGCCACGGTGACGTCTTCCGCCTTGCGCGCGAGGCTGTAGCCACCGCCCGGTCCGCGCACGCTTTCAACGATCTCATGCCGGCGCAGCTTGCCGAACAGCTGTTCCAGGTAGGACAGCGAGATCTTCTGCCGCTGGCTGATGCCCGCGAGCGTGACGGGCCCCTGGTCCTGGCGCATGGCCAGGTCGATCATCGCAGTGACCGCAAAGCGGCCTTTGGTGGTCAGTCTCATGATGCAGGGCTAATACTTGATCGTTTCCGTCAAGTATAAAGGTACCCGACTATTTCAGTCAACTACCCTTACGGCACCGCATCAAACCTGGCGGCCGCCCGCGACTGGCGCCGCGCCTGCCGTCCGGGGCGGCACGATCAGCAGCAACGGGTGTTTCAGGATGCGGCGCCGCACGGCCGCGCTGAGTTCGGCCCGGTCCACGCGCCTCAGGTGGCGTGATCGCAGCGCCATATTGAACGCCAGCGCAAAGCTCACGCCCACGTTGAGCACGCCCATCAGCGCGATGCCAGCCACCGCAAGCCAGAGCGACGGTAACCGCAAGGCGTCGAGCCCCAACACGCCCAGTGCCGTGCCCACCGAGCCGGTCGACAGCGTGACGTGCCGCACTTCCATGTGCGGTCCGAAGAAACTCAGGATCTCGGGCCCCAGCCCCAGCAGGAAGCCGAGCGACACGTTCGCGCTGATACCCGACATATTGCGCTTCCAGAAATCCGCGAGACGCAGCGCGCTGCGCTCGCCCAGCACGTAGCGCAGGCGCCGGTTGTACGCCATGACATCGTGCACCTTGTGCAGCGCGAACCAGTTGTCGGCCCAGCCCGCGATCAGGCTCGACAGCCACAGCAGCACGCCCGTGAACGCCGCGTAGAGCGGCGTCGGCCCCAGGATCGAGAATGATTCGATCGTGGCGATCGCCTTGGCCGGCGTGATTAGGTTCGCACCGAGGATTTTGCTGGCCAGCCACTGGATCGCCAACGCGACGGGAAACACCACGGCCAGGTTGCCGAAGATCGCCGCCGCATTGGAACGGATCATCGAGATGGTGTCGTCGACGAACACTTCGCGCCCCTCCGGACGCCTCGCCCCGTCAAGCCGGTGCGCGAGTGCCGGGCCGGTCATGGCTGGCTGCTTGGTGGCTAGCGTGAAATGCGCGAAGTGGATGGCGAGGAAGCTGCCCGCGTAGTTGAACGAGGCGAGCAGCCCTTCTATGAACTTGTCGAGGTGCAGGCCGTAGATGAAGAACTTCAGGTACACGGTCGCCACGGTGATCAATCCACCGCCGGCCGCGGCACGCATAAGCTCGCCGTATTCCTTGCGATCGCGCGTGATGTAGTGCTCGCCGGTTTCCGCTGAACGCTCCACCACGCGGCGCGCCAGTTGCGCGAACGACACGCCGGCCAGATCGGATACGCTGCGGCGCGCCTGCGTCGAGCGGATCAGTTCCGCGACCAGGTTCGCGTGCATGCCCGGACGATTCGGCTCCACCCATGCGGCCAGCAGCAGTTCAATGCGCGCAAGCTGCACCTTCATCCGTTCGATCTGGAACACGACTTCGACCGAAACGCCGTTCTCTTCGAGGTCCGCGTAGACCTGTTGCGCGGCGGCGTGGCATTCGTCCAGCAGTGCGCGGAAATAGTTGAGGCGGTGGCCGAATGCGTCGTCGCTGTGGGCCAGGTCCGGTTCGCACAGGGCCTTGATGGCGCTGTCGAGGTGATAGAACGGTGTGTCCTCGACGTTGCCGCGCAGCCGCGAACGCACGGACTGGCTCAAGCCGGTGGCGCGCACCTGGCTCACGAGCACGGCAATACTGGTGGACAGCGTGTGTCCGAGTGCATCCCAGTAGCGCATCATGGCCTGCGCTCGCGCCTCCGGCTGCCCGGCGTCGGTCGTGCTGTCGCGCATCACGCGCGCGAGCCGACCCAGCAGATCATCGTCCAGCGCCTCGACCCAGTCCGCGTCGTGCGGCCCGACAAACAGCAGCGCGAACAGTGCCGCCATGTCGCTCAGGTTGGGCGGCGGGGGCAGGAAGCGCGCCTGCAGCCGGTGCACCATCTCGCTGACGAAGCCGGGGTGCGACGCCACGCCGGTATCGCAGAACAGTGCCGTCGGGTCGTTGTCGCGCACGATGCTGCGCACCGTGGCGCCAAAGCGCCCGGCCCAGTCGGGATGCCGCTCCAGCACCTGTATCAGGTAACGCATGCGTACATGCTCGCGATGGCTGCGGGCATCGCCCCCGGCACGCTCGCCGCCGTCGACCTCGACACCGGCCATGCCGTCGCGGCGGACCCAGAAGCCCAGTTCGATCAGCCAGCGGTTGCGGTCCGCCAGCGGCGCCTCGGGATCGGCCGCCGTCAGGATGGCGTCAAGTTGCAGGCTGGCATTGCGCGATTCGCGCCATTTCCGGAACAGGTTTCGAAGCATCAATTCTCACAAAGGGTGGCGGACGGCCTGTGCCGTGCGGCAGGCAGGCTAGCGACGCAGGCGCTCGCGCAGCATCTCGACGATGCCGTCGCAGGCGTCTTCCACGTAATCGAGCACGCGCTCGAAGCCGTCGCCTTCGCCGTAGTAGGGATCGGGCACCTCATCCGCCTCATGGCGGGTGGCGAAGGTCATCAGCAGCCGCAGTTGCTGCGCCGGAGCCTGCGGGCAAAGGGCCGACAGCCGCTCGAGGTTGTCCCGGTCCATCGCGAGCACCAGATCGAAACGCGTAAAATCCGGCACAGCGACCTTGCGCGCGCGCAGCGCCGAGAGGTCATAGCCGCGTTGTTGCGCATAGCGCTGCGTGCGAAGGTCCGGGGCGCGGCCCAGGTGATAGTCGTGCGTGCCGGCCGAATCGAGCTCGACGAGATCGGCGAGCCCCGCGGCGACAAGCTTGGCGCGCAACACGCCCTCAGCCGTGGGCGAGCGGCAGATATTCCCCATGCAGCACATCAGGATGGCGTACTTCTTCATGGCTTCCCGTCCGGTGAGTGGATGAAACGCCGCAGCAGGCATCATCCACCCGGCGCAGAGCGCCAGCCATGGGCCGGACCACACCTGGTGTCGCGCGTGGGTGCCTTGCCGGCGAAGGGGGCGATTTTAACGCCCCTGGCAGTGGCAACCCTCTAGAGCCGTTTGGCCAGCCGCTCTCCGTGCACAAATCCGGCGATTTCCGCCGCTTCGGCAGATTTGTAGTGGTCGGTGATCAGCGATTTCTCGGTCAGCGTCGCGGCCGCGCGGATATTGCAGCCAGCGCGGCAGACCCGGACGGTGTATTCCCACTCGCTCTGCGAGCGGAGCCGCACCTGGACCTGCACTTCGTGGGTTTCATAAACCTTCTTCTTCCATTCGCCGATTTCGGCCATAACCGTCTCCAGGAATGATGGGCGTGCCGGCGTATTGCGCGCTGGTGCGTGGTTGTCAGTTCACCTCACCGGCGTCGATGGCGCGCATGGCAGCCGCTTCCGCCATGGCCACCGCGGCTTCCGGTGTCGGCGCCTTGCCGGCCAACGCCTCGAACGTGGGGCCGGAAGGTTCGCCAAAAGAGTCGCCAATGCGCAACTGTGCGGCAAAGCCGCCGCCCGCTTCCGGGACCGCGCTGGCCACCACCGTGTAGCCGCCGTATTCGAACTGTCGTTCCATGTCGAGCCTCCCGCCGTTCAAGGCAGCTTGGCTGCCAGGACTTCGAGCTTCTGGATCGGCGGCGCGGCGACGAGCAGATCGGGCGCTTTCGTCATCAGCGCAGCCGCCACCTTGCCTGCCAGATGCGCATCGCGCGCGCCTTCATCGGGAAACGCATCGAAGATGCCGAACGTCGAGGGTCCCAGCCGCAGCGCGAACCAGGCCGTGGTGCCGGCCTCCTGCTCGACCAGCGGCAGGCCGTCGCGCAGGAACTGCTCCACTTCCGCTTCCTTGCCGGGCTTGGCCTGAAGCGGCACCCACAGCGCTAACTTGACCATGGCGCATCTCCTGATCTGGCGTGACGCTTTCCACTATAGGCAGCCCGTGCGCGGCGCGCCGCCGCAGCGTTACACCGGCGGCATTGGCGCTTCCTCGCCGCTGGCACCGAACAGTTGGGCCTTGAGCTTGGCGAGCTGGTCGCGCACCTGCGCCGCCTTCTCGAATTCGAGGTTCTTGGCGTGATCCATCATGAGCTTTTCGAGCCGCTTGATCTCCTTCGAGACCTGCTTCTCGCTCATGTCCTCGTAGCGCGCGCGCTCCTGTGCCGCCAGCAGTTCGGCCTTGACCTCGCCCGCATCGTAGACGCCGTCGATGATGTCCTTGATCCGCTTGATCACGCCGCGCGGCGTGATGCCGTTGGCCTCGTTGAACGCCATCTGCTTGGCGCGGCGCCGCTCGGTCTCGTCGATGGCCTTGCGCATCGAATCGGTGATGCGGTCGGCGTACAGGATCGCGGTCCCGTTCACGTTGCGCGCGGCACGGCCGATGGTCTGGATCAGCGAACGCTCGGCGCGCAGGAAGCCTTCCTTGTCCGCGTCGAGGATGGCGACCAGCGACACCTCGGGGATATCCAGCCCTTCGCGCAGCAGGTTGATGCCCACCAGCACGTCGAACGTCCCCAGGCGCAGGTCGCGGATGATTTCCACGCGTTCCACCGTGTCGATATCCGAGTGCAGGTAACGCACCTTGACGCCATTCTCCGACAGGAACTCGGTCAGCTGCTCGGCCATGCGCTTGGTGAGCGTGGTCACCAGCACGCGTTCGCCGGCCTCCACGCGCAGGTTGATCTCGGACAGCAGGTCGTCGACCTGTGTGGTAGCGGGCCGCACGATGATGATCGGGTCGACCAGCCCGGTCGGCCGCACGACCTGCTCCACGACTTGCCCGGCATGCTCCTTCTCGAACTGCGCAGGTGTCGCCGAAACGAACATCACCTGGCGCATCTTGCGTTCGAACTCCTCGAACTTGAGCGGCCGGTTGTCGAGCGCGGACGGCAGCCGGAAGCCGTATTCAACCAGCGTGGTCTTGCGCGCGCGGTCGCCGTTGTACATGCCGTTGAGCTGGCCGATCAGCACGTGCGATTCGTCGAGGAACATCAGCGCGTCCGACGGCAGGTAATCGACCAGCGTCGGCGGCGGCTCGCCGGGCTTCGCGCCCGACAGGTGGCGCGAATAGTTTTCGATGCCCTTGCAGAAGCCGAGCTCGGAGAGCATTTCCAGGTCGAAGCGAGTGCGCTGCTCGAGCCGCTGCACCTCCACGAGCCGGTTTTCCTTGTGGAAGAACTCGAGCCGGTCGCGCAACTCCGCCTTGATGTCCTCGATCGCGCGAAGGACAGTTTCGCGCGGCGTCACGTAGTGGCTCGACGGATAAACGGTGAAGCGCGGAATCTTCTGCCGCACGCGGCCGGTGAGCGGGTCGAAGAACTGCAGCGACTCGACTTCGTCGTCGAACATCTCGAGCCGCACCGCCATTTCCGCGTGTTCGGCCGGGAAAATGTCGATGGTATCGCCGCGCACGCGGAACGTGCCGCGCTGGAAATCGGTCTCGTTGCGCGTGTATTGCATGGCAATCAGTCGAGCGATCACGTCGCGCTGGCTGATCTTGTCGCCCGTACGCAGCGTCAGGATCATCTGGTGGTATTCGTTCGGGTTGCCGATACCGTAGATGGCTGACACCGTGGCCACGATGATCGTATCGCGGCGCTCCAGCAGGCTCTTGGTGGCCGACAAGCGCATCTGCTCGATGTGCTCATTGATCGACGAATCCTTCTCGATAAACAGGTCGCGCTGCGGGACGTAGGCCTCGGGCTGGTAGTAGTCGTAGTAGCTGACGAAGTACTCGACGGCATTGCGCGGGAAGAACTCGCGGAATTCGGAGTAAAGCTGGGCAGCCAGCGTCTTGTTGGGTGCAAAGACGATGGCCGGGCGCCCCATGCGCGCGATCACGTTGGCCATCGTGTAGGTCTTGCCTGAGCCCGTCACGCCGAGAAGCGTCTGGAACGACAAGCCGTCCTCTATCCCTTCCACCAGTTGCCGGATAGCCTCCGGCTGGTCGCCCGCCGGGGGGAACGGCTGGTAGAGCTGGAACGGCGAGCCCGGAAAAGTGACGATTTTGTCTTCGTCCAGGGCCGGCGCGACTTCGGCAAGGTTTGACATAGGCGACTAGGGGAAAAACCTGAGAAAAGGGGGCGAGTGCGGGGGCAGATACGCTAGAATCTTGGGGTTGCACAGCCTAGCTTCAAGTCAGTCAACGCCCGCAAGCAGGTCTGCCGCACGCCCCCCAGCGCAGTCCGAAGCATTCTACGCCTTCCCGTTTTCTTACATTGCCGACCACGAGAGTCCAAATGAGTTTGTTTTCTGCCGTCGAAATGGCCCCGCGCGACCCGATCCTGGGCCTGAATGAAGCTTTCAATGCCGACACCCGCGCCACCAAGGTGAACCTGGGCGTTGGCGTTTACTTCACCGACGAAGGGAAAATTCCGCTGCTGCGCGCCGTGCAGGAAGCGGAAAAGGCGCGCCTGACCACCGCCACGCCGCGCGGCTACCTGCCGATCGAAGGCATTGCCGCCTATGACCAGGCCGTGCAGTCGCTGCTGTTCGGCAAGGAATCGCCGCTGATCACGGAAGGCCGTGTTGTGACGGCTCAGGCACTGGGCGGTACCGGCGCGCTGAAGATCGGCGCCGACTTCCTGAAGCGCCTCTACCCGACTTCGAAGGTCGCGATCAGCGACCCGAGCTGGGAAAACCACCGCGCGCTGTTCGAAGCCGCCGGCTTTGAGGTCGTGAACTACGCCTACTACGACGCCCCGACCCACGGCCTGAACTTCGCCGGCATGGTGGAATCGCTGAAGTCGTATCCGGCCAACACCATCGTCGTGCTGCACGCTTGCTGCCACAACCCGACCGGCGTCGACCTGTCGGCCGACCAGTGGAAGGAAGTGGTCGCGCTGATCAAGGAACGCAACCTGATCCCGTTCCTCGACATGGCCTACCAGGGCTTTGCCGACGGCATCGACCCGGACGGCGCCGCCGTGCGCCTGTTCGCGGATTCGGGCCTGCCGTTCTTCGTGTCGAGCTCGTTCTCGAAGAGCTTCTCGCTGTACGGCGAACGCGTGGGCGCCCTGTCGATCGTCACGACCGGCAAGGAAGAAGCGCAGCGCGTGCTGTCGCAGGTCAAGCGCGTCATTCGCACCAACTACTCGAACCCGCCGACGCACGGCGGCACCGTGGTAGCTACCGTGCTGAACAGCCCGGAACTACGCGCCATGTGGGAAGAGGAACTGGCCGAAATGCGCGACCGCATCAAGCTGATGCGCCACGCGCTGGTCGACAAGCTGGCCGCCAAGGGCGTGAAGACGGACTTTTCGTTCGTGAAGGCGCAGCGCGGCATGTTCTCGTACTCGGGCCTGACCTCGGCGCAAGTCGACCGCCTGCGTAACGAGCATGGCATCTACGCCGTCGGCACCGGCCGCATCTGCGTGGCCGCGCTGAACAGCCGCAATATCGACGCCGTCGTCGACGCTATCGCTGCAGTGCTGTAAAGACCGCATTGTGAAGTGCTGCCGACACGCCGGCAGCACTGGCATGATGCATGCATCATCAAAAGGCAGCTACGTGCTGCCTTTTTCTTTTTGTCATTCCGTTTTGTCATGCGGAATTAAGGCCTTTGGGCTATTGTCTTTTCCCGTTGCCGTCGTACCTTAGGGTATATGCTGCACAGCACGATCGTTCGGTTGCGTGCATAATCGGCACACAGTCGCACGGTGGTGCCCCCATCGAGAAAGACGTTTTCATCGTATTCGTATCACCAGGCCAGACCGCCATGCTCTACCAACTGCATGAGTTCCAGCGTTCGATGCTGCACCCGCTGACCGCGTGGGCACAGGCGACCGCCAAGACTTTCACCAATCCCCTCAGTCCGTTGTCCCTGGTTCCCGGCGCCCCCCGCCTGGCTGCCGGCTACGAACTCCTGTACAGGCTCGGAAAGGAATACGAGAAACCCGCGTTCGACATCAAGTCGGTACGCTCGAACGGCCGCGAAATCCCGATCGTCGAACAGACCATCATGGAAAAGCCGTTCTGCCGCCTGGTCCGCTTCAAGCGCTACGCCGATGATCCGGACACCATCAAGCTGCTCAAGGACGAGCCCGTGGTGCTGGTCGCCGCACCGCTGTCGGGCCACCACGCCACGCTGCTGCGCGACACGGTGCGCACGCTGCTGCAGGACCACAAGGTCTATGTGACCGACTGGGTCGACGCGCGCATGGTGCCGGCCGAACATGGCCCGTTCCACCTGTCGGACTACATTTATTACATTCAGGAGTTCATTCGCCATATCGGCGCGGACAAGCTCCACGTCATTTCGGTGTGCCAGCCCACCGTGCCCGTGCTGGCAGCGATTTCGCTGATGGCCTCAGCCGGCGAGAAGACGCCGCTCACCATGACCATGATGGGTGGACCGATCGACGCTCGCAAGAGCCCGACAGCGGTCAACTCGCTTGCGACCAACAAGTCGTTCGAGTGGTTCGAGAACAACGTGATCTACACCGTGCCGGCCAACTATCCCGGCCACGGGCGCCGTGTCTATCCGGGCTTCCTGCAGCATGCCGGTTTCGTGGCGATGAACCCGGACCGCCACCTGTCGTCGCACTACGACTACTACCTGAGCCTGATCCAGGGCGATGCCGATGACGCGGAAGCTCACGTGCGCTTCTACGACGAGTACAACGCCGTGCTCGACATGGCAGCCGAGTACTATCTCGACACGATTCGCGAGGTCTTCCAGGAGTTCCGCCTGGCCAACGGCACGTGGACCATCGACGGCAATCCGGTGCGCCCGCAGGACATCAAGGGCACTGCGCTGCTGACCGTCGAAGGCGAGCTCGACGACATCTCCGGCGCCGGCCAGACCTCCGCGGCGCACGACTTGTGCGCAGGCATTCCACAGACGCACAAGCACCATCTGTCCGCAGCGAAGTGCGGCCACTACGGGATCTTCTCGGGCCGCCGCTGGCGCGATGAAATCTATCCGCAGCTGCGCGATTTCATCCGCAAGTACCGGTGACCTGACCGTCCGCCATGCAAGAACGCCCGCAACCGCGGGCGTTTTTTTCTGCGCCGTGGATGCAACGCGCCGGTCAGCGCCGCAGGTAGCTCAGGAGCATGTCGGTGTGCAGTTCGGCGAAGCGTTCGTGCTCGTCCTGCGAAGCCACGTCCCTGCCAATCACTGCACTGATCGTGTAGCGGTTGGACAGCACGTAATAGCCCAGCGCCGAAATGGTCAGGTAGAACTGCGGAACGTCGATGTTGTCTCGGAACAGCCCGTGCTGCTGGCCGCGACGGATGATGTCCGCCAGCACGTTGACGATCGGATTGACGAGCTGGTGCAAGTGCGCCGATTTCTTCAGGTGGCGCGCCTCGTGCAGATTCTCGCTGTTGACGAGCCGAATGAACTCCGGGTGCTGGTAATACCAGTCCCAGACGAAGCGGGCCAGCGTGCGGACCGCGGCGACGGGGTCTTCGTCGGTGATATGGAGCCGTTCCTCATCGGCGCGGAACTCGGCGTACTGCTTCTCAAGCACGGCCAGGAACAGCCCTTCCTTGCTGCCGTAGTAGTAGTACAGCATGCGCTCGTTGGTCTCGGCACGGCGCGCAATCTGGTCGACTCGGGCGCCGGCCAGGCCGCCCTTGGCAAATTCCTCCGTGGCCGCCGCCAGGATGCGGCGGCGCGTGCCCTCTGGGTCCCGCTTGGTTCTGGTCTCGTTTGACATGGGATAAGGGTCGATGTTTGCGCGGATTATGGCACACCCGCGCACGCTTCTGGCCCGCTGGCCGTCGCGCATGATGGCCGGTTCTGTCCGATCGTGAAATCGGGGATAATCCGTGCGGCGCATGGCCCGCAGAGGCCGGCCCGCGATGTTGCCGGCAGCCTGCCGCCATCACGAATACTCCTGTTCCCGCTATTCCTGCTGTTGTCGTGAGTCCCACCCAAACCCTCGCAGACCGCCTGGAGGCGCTGCTGCCGCAAACCCAGTGCACCAAGTGCGGCTTCAACGGCTGCCGTCCGTACGCCGAAGCCATGGCCGGCGGCGAAGCCGCGTCCAACCGCTGCCCGCCCGGCGGCGCGGAGGGAATCCGTCGCCTGTCCGCGGTGCTGGGCACCGGAGCGCTGCCGCTCGACCCCGAACGCGGCGTCGAGCAGCCGCGCGCCGTTGCGCGCATCGACGAAAGCCTGTGCATCGGCTGCACGCTGTGCATCCAGGCCTGCCCGGTTGATGCCATCGCCGGCGCAGCCAAGCAGATGCACACGATCATTCCAGAGCTGTGCACCGGCTGCGACCTCTGCGTGCCGCCCTGCCCCGTCGACTGCATCGACATGGTGCCCGTCACCGGCGAGCGCACGGGCTGGGACGCCTGGACGCAGGAACAGGCCGACGCCGCGCACGCCCGCTATGTCGCGCGCAAACAGCGGCTCGTGCGCGAGCGCGAGGAGAACGATGCCCGCCTAGCAGCCAAGGCCGCCGCCAAGCTGGAAGCGCTGCAGGCGGAAGCCGCCCAATCCGAAACCGAGCGCGCCGCGCAGGAACGCAAGCGCGCCATCATTCAGGCCGCCATCGAACGCGCGCGGCAGAAGCAACAGGCCGCGCGCAGCAGCACCGCCACGCCAGACAACGGCAGTGCGGGCGACGACAACAACGACAAACCGACGCCACCAGAACGATGAATGTAGCCAAGGTTCATGCGCTGTTCGAGACCCTGCGCGAGGTCAATCCCGCGCCGGCCACCGAACTGGAATACAGCTCGCCGTTTGAACTGCTGATCGCCGTACTGCTGTCGGCGCAGGCGACCGATGTCGGCGTCAACAAGGCGACGCGCCGGTTGTTTCCGATCGCTCACACACCGCAGCAGATGCTGGATCTCGGCGAGGAAGGGCTGAGCGAGTACATCAAGACCATCGGGCTCTACAAGACCAAGGCAAAGCATGTGATGCAGACCTGCCGCATCCTGGTCGAGCAGCACGGCGGCAAGGTGCCGCCGGACCGCGCCGCGCTGGAGGCGCTGCCCGGCGTGGGCCGCAAGACTGCCAACGTGGTACTCAATACCGCCTTTGGTGAGCCGACCATCGCCGTCGACACGCACATCTTCCGCGTGGCCAACCGCACCGGGCTCGCGCCCGGCAAGAACGTGCAGATCGTCGAGGACAAGCTGCTCAAGGTGGTCCCAAGAGAGTTCCTGCACGATGCCCACCACTGGCTGATCCTGCATGGCCGCTACGTCTGCAAGGCGCGCAAGCCGGAGTGCTGGCATTGCGTGATCGAGCCGCTGTGCGAGTACCGCGACAAGACCGAAGCGCCGCAAGGCTGATTGCACCCACGAACGAAAAAGACCCGCGTTGGCGGGTCTTTTTTCATGAGCGACGTGCCAGATCAGACGATCCGGCAAGCCTCGTCGAACGACAGGCGCGGCAGGCGCGGATGCAGCTTGTCGCCTTCGCCATAGCCGAGGTTGCACAGGAAGTTGACTTCCCACTTGCCGTCCGGGAAGAACGCGGCATTGACCTTGTCGGCGTCGAAGCCGCCCATCGGGCCGCAGTCCAGGCCCATGGCACGTGCGGCCAGGATGAAGTAGCCGCCTTGCAGCGAGCTGTTCATCAGCGCATCGCGCGCGATCTTGGCATCGTTGCCGGCATACCACGAGCGTGCATCGGCATGCGGGAACAGCTTGGGCAACTGGTCGTGGAAAGCCTTGTCGAACGCGATGATCGCCGTGACGGGCGCCGAGCGCGTCTTTTCGGTGTTGCCAGCCGACACGCACTCGACCAGGCGGGCCTTCTCGGCGGCGCTCTTGACGAAGACGATACGTACCGGGCAGCTGTTGGCAGCGGTCGGGCCGAACTTCATGGCTTCATAGACCTGGTTCAGCACGGCATCGTCCACGTGACGATCTTGCCACACGTTGTGCGTGCGGGCTTCGGTGAACAACTGGGCCAGGGCTGCCTGATCGATCTGGGTCATGCGCTCGTTCCTGTACATGGGTGTGAAAGGGAACGCGAATTGTACCGAAGCGCGAGGAGCCTCGCGTGCAGGCGCTTTGATCGGGAAATTCAATTCTGTTGGACTTCCGCCGATCCGCTCGCACGGCGGGTCAGCCACAGCACGCCAGCCAGAATCAGCCCACCGCCGACCGCCTGCGCCCCGCTGATGTGCTCGCCCAGCAGCACGGCGGCCAGGGCGACAGTGACGACCGGTTCCAGCGTCGACAGCATCGACGCCTGCGCAGCGCCCAGGCGCTGCAAGCCGGCAAAGAAGGTCAGGATAGCCAGCACCGTGGACAGCAGCGCAATGCCGAGCATCGCGAGCCAGCCGCCGGCGGTGACCGGAAACTGCGGCGGCACGCCTGCGCCGATCCGCAGCACGCTGACCGTGCCATAGACTAACGCCGCGGCCGTGCAGATCACCGTAGTGGTGGCAATCGCATTGACGCCCGCCGTGACGCGCGCGCCAATGATGATATAGACGGAGTAAATCACGGCAGCCGCCAGACCCAGCGCAATCCCGAGCGGGCTGCCCTCCCCGCCGCCCACGGTAAGCCCCGCGCCCACCGAACAAAGTACAAGCGCGATGACAGCGGCCGTGGTCAAGCGCTCCTTGAGGAAAATCGCCGCCAGGATCGTGACGAACAGCGGGTACAGGTACAGCAGCAAGGCCACCAGGCTGGCTTGCGCGTGATTGAGCGCGCTGAAGAAGCAGAACGACTGGCCGACGTAGCCGATGCCGCCCATGGCTGCCAGCGCCAAAACGCGCCCCCACGATGGCAGGCGGATGCCGCGCACCCGCATGACGAAAGCGAGTGCCACCGCAGCCAGCGCGAAACGCACGGTCAGCAGGCCATAGACATCGGCGCCGGCCTCGTAGGCAAAACGCGCAAAGATGGCCATGGCGCCGAAGGCGCTCGCCGACAGGGCAATCAGCAACACGCCAAAGAACTTTTCCCGGGCGCGCTCGGAGACAGCGGTCGTGGTAGCGGTCATGGAATTGGGTGAACAGCACGGCAAATTGGCCAACCCCGCATTCTAATGGCGCTGGCGCCAGCGTCAGCGCGTGCGGAGGCGCTCGTTTACAATGGCGCCATCATGTTCAATCCGTCCCGAGAAGAAGTCCGCCGATTTTTCTGCGATGCCTGGCAGAAGCAACTCACCGGCGGCGTCCTGACCCCGCTGGAAGCCATTGCCGTCGACTGGATCCGCGAGCACCCTGAGTACCACGCGCTGCTCACCGATACTGAAGGCGCTCTGGCACAGGACTACACCCCCGAGCAGGGCCAGACCAATCCCTTTCTGCATTTGTCCATGCACCTGTCGATCTCGGAACAGGTGTCGATCGACCAGCCCCCGGGCATCCGCCAGGCTTATGAAGCCCTGACACAGCGGCTCGATTCGCCACACGAAGCCCAGCACCAGATCATGGAGTGCCTGGGAGAGATGTTGTGGCAGGCACAGCGTTCGGGGCTGCCGCCCGACGGCGCGCAATACGTCGACGCCGTACGGCGCCGCGCATCGCGCTAACCTCGTACGGCCAGACGGGCCCGCAGCCTGCGTACAATTCGTCACAAACGCTCTCGAGTGACGTGGTAGGCTTACGCGCATTGCCATCCGCCTGCGCCCGTCCAGCCGGACAAGGCGCCTACCGACATGCTCCAGACTTCAACGACCTGGGGACGGCTTTGCCTGCTGTTCGCTTGCACCTGGCCCCTCTCAGGCCACGCAGCGGTCTCGATGCTCCAGCCTCCCCGCGTCATCGACGGCACCCGGCCACTCTCGCTCACCCTGCTGATCAGCGCGGAAACCGGCACCCGGCGGTACGCGGTACCTGACACGCTTGAAGTCACGGTCTCGGGCGATTTGCAGGCGCCCGTGAAGCTTGTGCTGCGGCGCACGGAGCCAGGCCCCGCCATTCTTTCCTTGCGCAAGGGCGAAAACCGGACGATCCGCTATGCGGCGGAGCTGCCGCCCGGGCTGCGCGGCACGGTGCGCCTGGATGCCACCGGCATCGACGCTGCACCGGTGCTCGTCACGCTGAACCAACAGGCGGCGCCTGACCAGCCTGCCGCTGCGCCATTGGCCACCGCCCCATCCGCGCCGGCCCGTCAGATCCAGTCCGCCGAAACACCAGCACCAATAGTCACCGTCGCCTCGGCCACCCAGCCGGCACCCGCGCCCGTCGACCTGCGCGACAGCGCGCGCCTGTCGTTCAACGATCCGATGTACTTCATCGTCGGCGCGCACGACGGCGGCAACGCGAAGTTCCAGCTCAGCTTCAAGTACCGGATCTTCGAAGGCACGGATCCGGCGTCGCGACGCTTGATCGACAATCTCTACTTCGGGTACACGCAGTTCTCGCTGTGGGACTTGTCGCAGGAGTCCAAACCGTTCCGCGACACCAACTACCGACCGAGTTTCTATTACTACCTGTCGGACACCGGCGTGCATAACCGCGCCATCAGCCGCCTGTCGCTAGGCACCGGATTCGAGCACGAGTCCAACGGGCGCGACGGCGACCAATCACGCAGCATCAACACGGTCTTTCTCAAGCCGGCCTTCTATTTCGGCGACCAGAACGACTGGCACTGGCGCGTCGCGCCCAAGCTCTACGCCTACCTGGAAAAGAACGACAACCCCGACATCGCGCACTACCGCGGCTACATGGATCTGGAGCTGGCTTATGGCAAAGCGGATTCGTGGGAATTCGCCGCGACCGTGCGCAAAGGCACGCGCAAGTGGTACGGCAGCGTCGACGCGCGCGTCACCTATCCGCTCGCTCGGCTGATCCCGGGCACGGCCGGGTATCTGATGGCGGGATATTTCGTCGGCTACGGGGAAAGCCTGCTCGACTACAACCAGAAGGTTCCGTGGCAGTTCCGGCTCGGCTATGCGCTGTCCCGCTAACTGGCTAACCGGCCAGCGGCTTGCCTTCCGACTTCAGACGCGCATTGGCCACGGCCGCCGCAAACTGGCCATGGCCATGCCAGCCGGTAGCCCGGCCAAGCTTCTTGCCATTCCGGAAAAACATGAAGACCGGGATGCCATGCAGCCCGAAGCGCCGGCCAAGGTCGGGATGCGCGTAGACATTGGCATGGAGCCAGTGCAGGTCCAGCGCGCGGATCGGCTCCGGATTAGCCAGCATGGCCTTCTTCGCCATCTCGCAGTTGAAACAGTCCACGCCCCAGAAAAATACGCATACCAGCTTGTCCCCGGCCGCGGCCACGGCGGCGTCGATCGACGTGCTGTCCACCGACTGCATGCCGAGTGCGTCGAACGCGCGGTGGTCAGGGTGCGCGTCGGAGGACGCGGAGGTTCCGGCTGCTGCATCGCTCATGTCATACCTCGCGGAATGGCAAGACGCCCCAGGGCCAGGATGGCGCTGGGGCGTCGTTGGGCAGAGCCTGCGGGCGCATCAGCCGCGCCCGCCGCTACCGCTTACTTAGGGGCCGATACTGTCACCAGCGCCGGACGCAGCACGCGATCCGCAATCGTGTAGCCGCGCTGCAGCACGGTCACGACCGTGTTCGACTCCTGCTCGGACGGGACCATCGAGATGGCCTGGTGGCGATGCGGGTCGAACTTTTCGCCGACCGGGTTCAGTTCGACGATCTTGCCGCGCTCGAAGGCTGCCGACAGCTGGCGCGCGGTCAACTCGACACCTTCACGCAGCTTGGCGATATCGCCCGAGCCGTCGGCGAGCGCGGCTTGCAGGCTGTCCATCACGGGCAGCAGATTGTCGGCAAAATTCTCGATGGCGAACTTGTGCGCCTTGGACACGTCTTCCTGTGCCCGGCGGCGGATGTTTTCACCCTCCGCGACGGCACGCACGTACATGTCGTAGTGCTCGCGCGCCTTAGCTTCCAGCGCGGCAAGCTGCGCCGCCACGTCATCCGCGCCGGCAGTCTCGGGCGCGGCCGTTGCGGCGTTGACGGCCGCTTCGGCGGCCGTGTCAGGCGTCGGGGTGGATGGCGTCTGCTTCTGTTCTTCCATGTCGATCCGTATCAATACATTGTCGCGACCGGCCAATGCGGGCCGCGGTGGGTAAATCGGCGGTGTCACGAGGATGTTGTACCAAACCGTGAGTTTTCAAGAGTGGTTGCAAAGAGACCCCGAAACACACCGTTACAAACGCCCCCCTTATGCAATCGACCGCTTATTGCTTTGGTGCACTGCACTCACTAAGATTCTTATTAAGAAAAATGACAAAAATACCGGGGGGCCGGAGTTGATTCACATTTGTGCCTCTTCCGAAAGGTGGGCCATGCACAAGCTGCCTGTCGTGACGCTCTGCCTGCTTGCCGCACTGTCGGTAATGACGGTCTTTATCTGCCTGTCCGGCGCGCTGACGCCGCGCGATACCGAGTATGGCAGCGGCAAGGCTGTGTTCAAACATTACATCGTCCAATACGTCAACCCTTAAAGCCATCGCGGTTGACGTCGATTCTGCCCGCGCGGCCGACCGGTTTCTGCTGGTTAGGCCGCGTTGTTGTATCAGTTTCTAAAATCATCGATGCGCCGGCGGTCCCGCTTGGTCGGGCGGCCCTGTAACTGGGACGACGGTTCAGGCTGGTAGCGCCGCTGCTCCGTCTCGGCCTGGCGGCGCGCCTGGCTGGCTTCCGTCTCGGCATACAGCGTCTGCGCCACCGGCGCCGAACCGCGCGCTGGCGCAATGCCCTTCACCACCAGTTCCCAGCGCTGCTGGTGGGCTTCCAGCACGATCGTGTCGCCGGGCTTGACCTCGCGCGAATTCTTGCACGGCTGGCCATTGACCGTCACCTTGCCGCGCTCCACGGCCTCGGCCGCCAACGAGCGCGTCTTGAAGAAGCGCGCGCACCATAACCATTTGTCGATACGCAGGCGGGCATCGGGTTCGAAACTGACATTCATGCTGCGGCTCCACGGGTCTGCGCGCGACTGCGGCGCGCTTCGAGTTCATGCGCATGCGGCATGTTCAGCGGCCAGCCCTGCACGTGCTGCAAGGCAATCTCGGCCAGTGCGGAAATCCAGGGCTGCGCGTCGTTCATGCATGGGATGAAATGGAACGTCTTGCCGCCGGCGACCATAAATTCGGTTTGCCCTTCCATGGCGATTTCTTCCAGTGTCTCGATGCAGTCAGCCGGAAAACCCGGGCAAAACACATCGACCCGGCCCGCACCGACCTTGCCGAGTTCGGCCAATGTCGGGGCGGTATAGGGCTGCAACCACTCGGCTTTGCCAAAGCGAGACTGAAACGTCACCTGATACTGCCCCGGCTGCAAGCCCAGGGCGTCGCCAAGCAGCCGGCCGGTCTTCAGGCACTCGCAATGGTAGGGATCGCCTAATTCCAGCGTTCGGCGCGGCACGCCGTGAAACGACAGGATCAGCTTATCGCCGCGCGCGAAATCAGGCGTGCCGTGCTGCGCCCAGTATGCGCCGACCTGCTGGTGGAGCGCCGCGATATAGGCGGGATGGTCATGGAAATGCTTCACGAGCCGGATTTCTGGCTGGTTGCGCCACTGGCCGAGCACGCGAAACACCTCGTCGAATGCGGTGGCCGTGGTGGTACCGGAGTACTGCGGGTACATGGGCAGCACCAGAACCTGTTCCGTGCCCTGGCGGCGCAGTGCTTCCAGCACGGAAGCAATCGACGGATTGCCGTAGCGCATTGCGCATGCAACTGTAAGCTCGTAGCCCTGCTGGTTCAGCAGGCGCTGCAGCGCGTGCGCCTGGCGCTCGCTGTACACGAGCAGCGGCGATCCGGTCATATGCGCCTCGCGCAGCCAGATCGATTCGTACTTGAGTGCCGACGCACGCGCGCGCAGCGGCAGAATCACACCGTACAGCAACGGCAGCCAGGCCAGGCGCGGAATCTCGACCACGCGCGGATCGGACAGGAATTCCTTCAGATAGCGCCCCACCGCCTTCGGGGTCGGCGCATCGGGGGTGCCTAAGTTGACTAGCAAAATGGCCGTGCGCGGCGCCTGGCCGTGCTGGTAGGCCGGTTCGGGAGAAAACGTCATGTCGCTTCCGGTATGGCCGGGCAGCCAAGGCCGCCGGGCTGTGGAAATGGGGACGCAGACTGTGTGACCCGTCGGACGGGTCCTAGTTCTGGCTCAGTGCACTCGAGAGCAGGCGCGCGGTGATGTCGACAATCGGAATCACGCGCTCATAGGCCATGCGGGTCGGGCCGATGACCCCCAGCGTACCGACGATCTGCCCGTCGACCTCATAGGGCGCGGTGATCACGGCCATTTCCTCGATCGGCACGAGCTGGCTTTCGCCGCCGATGAAGATCTGCACGCCCTGAGCATGGCTGGACACGTCCAGAAGCTGGAGCAGGCTGGTCTTGTGCTCGAACACATCGAACAGCCGCCGCAGCTTGTCCATGCTGGAAGCCAGGTCCTCGACCTCGAGCAGCTTGCGTTCGCCGCTGATATAGAGGTGGTCGTCTTCTTCTTCCATGGCGCTGCTGCCTGCCTCGACCGCCGCCTGCATCAACTGCGACATGTCGCGGCGCAGGTCCTGCAGCTCCACGCGCAGGTGGTCGCGCACGGCATCGAAGCTCATGCCCGCATAGTGCGCGTTGAAGAAGTTCGCCGCTTCGATCAGCTGCGCCGGCGTGTACGACAGTTCGGTCTGGATGATCCGGTTCTGCACGTCGCCTTCCGGGCTGACGATGATCAGCAGGATGCGCTTGTCCGACAACCGCATGAATTCGACCTGCCGGAACGACTGCGCGCGCCGCGGGGTCATGACTACGCCGGCGAAGTGCGAGAGGTTCGACAGCGTGCGCGCCGCCGCCGTGATCATGCGCTGCGGCCCGAGTTGCTGGCCGCCGAGCTGGCCCTGGATCTGGCCGGCCAGTTCGGTCATTTCCAGGCCGCCGCGCTCGATCGGCTTGACCGTCAGCATGGTGTCGACGAACAGGCGATACCCGCGCGGCGTGGGGATCCGCCCCGCCGACGTATGCGGACTGGAGATGAAGCCCATCTCCTCCAGATCGGACATCACATTGCGGATGGTGGCCGGCGACAGGTCCAGTCCGGAGTACTTGGACAAGGTCCGGGAACCGACCGGCTGGCCTTCGGCAATGTAGCGCTCGATCAGGGTCTTGAGCAGCGTTTTGGAACGTTCATCCATGATGCCCCGATTTTACGCAAGTTTTACAGCTTCGGGCGCCCGCGCGGCCGGTGCCCGGTGGCGCGCCCGGCCCATGCTGACAACGGTCACAGCGGTATGGTCTAATCCCGGCATGTCTGCCCCCCAGAAAACCAGCGCCTTGCGCACCCCATTCAAGACCGTGGCCCTCGTGGGCCGGTACTCGACTGCCGGCATCGAAGGCCCGCTGGAGGAGCTTGCGTCCTACATCCTCCGGAATGGCCAGGATGTTGTCTTCGAGCGTGAGACCTCACTGGCCACCGGCCTGACGGGCTACCCGGCCCTGACCGCCGAGGAGATCGGCCGGGAAGCGGACGTGGCCGTGGTGCTCGGTGGCGACGGCACACTGCTCGGCATCGCCCGACAGCTTGCCGGCCACAATGTGCCGCTGATCGGCGTCAACCATGGCCGGCTCGGTTTCATGACCGACATCCCGCTCGAAGACGTGCAATCCGTGCTGCCTGACATGCTGGGGGGGCGCTACGAGGCCGAGACCCGGCTGCTGCTGGAATCGAGCGTGGTGCGCGACGACAGCCCGATTTTCTCGGCGCTGGCGCTCAACGACGTGGTCGTCAACCGCTCGGGCATTTCCGGCATGGTCGAACTGGCGGTGTCGGTCGATGGCTATTTCATGTACAACCAGCGTTCGGACGGCTTGATCGTGTCCACCGCGACCGGCTCGACGGCGTATGCGCTGTCGGCCGGCGGCCCGATCCTGCATCCGACGCTGTCTGGCCTGGTGCTCGTGCCGATCGCCCCGCATTCGCTGTCCAACCGGCCGATCGTGCTGCCGCAGGAGGCGGAGGTTACGATCGAGGTTGCGACCGCGCGCGATGCCAGCGTCAACTTCGACATGCAGTCGCTGACCTCGCTCTTGCCGGGCGACCGCATCGTCGTGCGCCGTTCGAAGAAGACCATCCAGCTGCTGCACCCGGTGGGCTACAACTACTACGCTACGCTGCGCAAGAAGCTGCACTGGCACGAATATCCGACCGAGGACAACCGGCTCTGAGCCTGAGGCCCGGCGCCTTCCGTCCGCACTGACCGAAACCCTTCACCGCCACGATGCTGCGCAGCCTGTCCATCCGTGATTTCGTCATCGTCGATACGCTCGACCTCGATTTCCAGTCCGGCTTCACCGTCTTCACCGGAGAAACCGGGGCCGGCAAGTCGATCCTGATCGATGCGCTGGCACTCGTGCTCGGCGAACGCGCCGATGCCGGTGTGGTTCGCGAAGGTTCAGCACGCGCGAGCATCAGCGCCACCTTTTCGACCCATGCGGCACTCGACGCGTGGCTCGAGGAACGCGAACTCGGCGGCGACGAGGATGGCGACGTGCGCACGGTGCTGCTGCGACGCACGGTGGACGGCAGCGGCCGCAGCAAGGCCTTCATCAATGGCGCGGCCGCGACGCTTGCCCAGCTGCGCGAAGTTGGCGACCAGCTTGTCGATATCCACGGCCAGCACGCGCACCAGCAACTGCTGCGCCCCGACGCGCAGCGGCTGCTGTTCGACGCGCATGCCGGGCTGACCCAGCAGGCTGGCGCCGTGGCGGAATCCTGGCGTGCATGGCGCGCCTGTGTGCGCCAGCGCGAGGCCGTGGAGCACCAGTCGCGCGAAATGCAGCTCGAACGCGAACGGCTCGAATGGCAGGTCGGCGAGCTGGAAAAGCTCGCGCCGCAAGCCGGCGAATGGGAAGAAATCCAGGCCGAATACAATCGCCTGTCGCACGCTGCGGGCCTGATCGACGGCAGCCGTGCCGCGCTCGACGCGCTGTCCGAAGCCGACGGCTCGGTGCTGTCGGCACTGAATTCCATCGTCCACCGCGTGCAGCAGCTCGCCGACGTCGACCCGTCGCTGCGCGACGTGCTGGCCGCGCTGGAACCGGCACAGGTGCAGGCCGAGGAAGCCGCGCATTCGCTGATGCGCTATGTCGACCGGCTCGAACTCGATCCCGAACGGCTCGAAGCCGTCAACGAACGCATGCAGGCGCTGCACACCACGGCACGCAAATACCGCCTGCCGCCCGAGCAGCTCGCCGATGAACTGGTAACGCGCCGCCAGCAGCTCGACGACCTCCAGTCGGCGCAGGACATCAACAAGGTGCTCGCACGCGAGGCTGCCGCCAAGGCCGCCTACCTGACGCTGGCCCAGCACCTGAGCCAGGCGCGCAAGGTAGCCGCCGAAGCACTGTCCGCAGCCGTCACCGAGGCCATGCAAGGCCTGTCGATGGCGGGCGGCAGCTTCGTCGCGGCGCTCAATCCGCTCGACGAAGGCCAGAGCTATGGCCTGGAACAGATGGAATTCCTGGTGGCCGGCCATGCCGGCGTCAGTGCCCGGCCGCTGGCACGGGTCGCGTCGGGCGGCGAACTCGCCCGCATCAGCCTGGCCATCTCGGTCATCACCAGCGAAGCCGCGCCTACACCCACGCTGATCTTCGACGAGGTCGACACCGGCATCGGCGGCGCCGTGGCCGAAGTGGTTGGCCGGCGCCTGCAGGAACTCGGTCGAGCACGCCAGGTCCTGTGCGTGACACATCTGCCGCAGGTGGCCGCGCAGGCCGGGCACCACCTGCTGGTCAGCAAGGAGACTACCGGCGATGGGGCCGGCTCTGTCACGCGTTCGCGCATCCGCTCGCTAGACGCCGCGGGCCGCGTGGTGGAAACCGCGCGCATGCTCGGCGGCGCGACGGTGACCCCCACCACTCTCCAGCACGCCGAGGAAATGCTTGCGCAAGGCGCGCGCGCGGCCGGCGGCGGCAAGGAAGGCCGGCGCTCGCGGCGCAGCGCCGGCTGAGCGTCCAGGGGGGCCGGCATCCGTCACCACCGCAAAATCTTCATGCATTCACAGGAGCAACCCATGACCCGCCCACTCCCGACTGCCAGCCGACCGCGCGCCTTCGTGCCGGCGCTGGCCGCCGCGGCGGCCGCCACCCTGGCACTGCTGGCGCTGTCCGGGTGCCAGGCCCAGCCTTCCCAACCGCCGCGTGGCGCCATTACGGCTGACCGCGTGGTGGGCGATATCATGGTCCGCTTCACTGCCCCCGACGTCATCGTCTCCGAGGAAGCGGGCAAGCTGCTCGACACCATCGAAGGGCCGATCCGCTTCGTGGTCAAGCGGCCGCTGTCGGGCGGGGTATGGCTGGTGACGGCGATCAGCGCGTCGCCGGACGCCACCATGGATCAGGCACTCGCCACCCTGCGCGCCGCGCCGCGCGTCGGCACCGCCGAGCCGGACCGGGTGCTGAAGCCCAACCACACCATGCCGGTCAGCCGCGACATGCCCGCAAGCTAGCTGCGTGGGCTACCGGACTTTACGAGCCGGGTTAAGCCTTCGGCACACTTGCGGAATCCAGCTGAATCGTATTCGCTACATAGCATTGTCCCCAGCGTCGGCGCCATGAGGCGAGTCCGCAGGGACACACCGGGAGGTGTTCATGCCGCATCCGTCGCACCCCGTTTCTCGTCCTGGCCGCGCTGCTGCCGCCCGATGGTCGGCAGCCGTGCTCGCATTGCTGTCCTGGACCGCATGCATCCCTGCCGCAGCGGCCGGTGACGGCGTCCGCGCAGCGCCGGTTTATACGGGCAATGTCATCGTTCGCTGGCGTGATGCCAACATCGTGCCCAGCGCGTCCGGTGTGGGCGGTGCTTCCAGCGCAATGGCGGACGCCAAGCAAGCTGCAACGGCCTCCGAAGACCGCCTGGAGCGCCTGCGCAATCAGTCAGGCGTGAACCTTGCCGTGCGACGGAGCATGGCGGGCAATATGCAACTGCTGGGAACCGCGGATGGCAGCCAGACCGATCCGGAAGGGTTGGCCGCCAGGTTGCGGCAGGATCCGCGCGTCGCCGACGCGGTGCCCGACCGCTGGCTGCACCTGCACGACACCCTGCCCAACGACCCTGAATTTGCCTCGGCACAGCCTTACATGATGGGCACGGGCACCGTCACCGGCGGCGCCAATCTGCCGCATGCGTGGGATCGCTCTCGCGGCAGCACGAACATGGTCGTGGCGGTGCTCGACACCGGCACCCTGCCCCATCCAGACCTGGTGGCCAAACTGCTGCCCGGTTACGACTTCATCAGCAGCACGACGATCTCCAACGATGGCGACGGCCGCGACAGCGACGCCACGGATGCCGGAGACAACGTGCCGCAGGGCTTCATGTGCCCTGGCGCGTCTACACCTACGCAGGAAGCCACTCCAAACAGCTGGCACGGCACTCGGGTGGCAGGCGTACTCGGCGCCGTGACCAACAACGCACTGGGCATTGCCGGCGTCGACTGGAACACGCGTATCCTGCCAGTGCGCGTCTCTGGCCGTTGCGGCGCCCTGCTGTCGGATACCGTAGATGGCCTGCGTTGGGCAGCCGGCATCAACGTGCCCAATGTGCCGGACAATCCCAACCCCGCCCGCGTGGTCAACATCAGTCTCGGGGGCGGCACCTGCACCAGCATCGAACAGCAGGCTATCAACGACGTCGTCGCGCGAGGCGTATCCGTTGTCGTGGCGGCCGGTAACAACGCCGGGGCGTTGGAAGCCCCAGCCGACTGCAGCGGCGTGATTGCGGTTACCGCGCATGCCAACGACGGCGAAAACGCGAGCTACGCCAATGTGGGCCCAAAGGTCACCATCAGCGCACCCGGGGGCGGCTGCGGCAATTCCAAGGTCGTGAACGGAACCTGCACAACAACCCTGTCGTTTATCCGCACGCTCTTCAATAACGGCACGACATCGCTGGGCGCGTACACGATCAGCAACTCTCAGGGCACGAGTTTCGCGGCGCCGATGGTCTCCGGCGTGGTGTCGCTGATGCTGGCCGTCAACTCGTCGCTGACGCCGGCACAGGTCACTGCGGCGTTGAAGAGTTCTGCAAGGCCCCATCCGTCCGGCACTTTTTGCACGACTAATCCGGGCGTTTGCGGCGCGGGCCTGCTCGATGCCGATGGGGCGCTGAGTGCGGCGGCCAACGTCAGCGCGGCGCCGCCGGCTGCTTCGCAATCCAGCGGCGGTGGCGGCGGAGGCCTGGTGGCGCCATGGCTGGCAGCAGCACTGGGCGTGATCGGAATGCTCGCTTTCGCGCTGCGCCGGCGCGGCTGATCGCCGCCGTCTTCAATGCGGGGCCCGCGCGTGCCGGCCCCGCCACCAGTCCTGCAGCAGCCAGCAGGCAAGACCGGCCACGGCGCCGGCCGCATGAGCGGCACGAACCACGCCAAACCCCCATGACGGATCGAACACCACCGGCGCGAGCCACGATTGTTCGAGCCACACCTTGACGATCACGCCAAGGCTCAGCAGCACACCGATCGCACGTGGCAAGCCCGGCTCGCGCAGCAGGCTCAGTGCGCCCCAGAGCGCCAGCCCGTGCAGTGCGCCCGACAGCCCCCCATACCAGCCGATCGCCGGTACGCGCAGTAACGCCACCTGCACGGCGATGCCGCAGACCACCAATACCGCCAGCGCCGCGCGCGCGCGCGCCACGCGGCCGGCCAGCAGCAGCAAACCCGCCGCGGCACAGGCATCGGCAAGCCAATGGCGCCAGTCCAGGTGGACCCACATGGCGGTGACGAGTCGCCACCACTCGTTCCCGGTCCGCACGGCATCGCGCAGGTAGAGGCCATGCGCGTGCAGCCATGGCACGAAGCTCATCAGCGCGGACAGTATCCACACCGCGCCGATCGCGGCCAGCATGCCCGGCCATGTCGCGCCGGCCCGGCTCGGATCAGCCAGCACCGAATACGGCCTGCCAGAGGGCCCGTACGTGCGCCGTCTGTTCGGCCACTTGCTCGGCGGGCACGCGCGCGTGGGCCTGCCCGTCGAGCCGCAACTGGTGCTGCAGCGCGCGGAACTGCCGATAGGCGTCGCCAACCTGCACGGCCAGCGGGGCGTCGATCAGCCCCAGCTCACCGGCTTCACGCAGCAGCGCGATATTGCCCGCGTTACGCGTGAGCTGCGGATGCGTCCCGCTGTGCAGCAGCACGAGATACTGCACGGTGAACTCGATATCCACCATGCCGCCGCGGTCATGCTTCAGGTCGAACAGTGGTGTCGGGTTGGGATGCCCCTCAGCCACCTTGCCGCGCATCTGCACGATCTCGTCGCGCAGTGCGGCGGCATCGCGCGGCTGGCGCAGGATCTCGTCACGCAGCGCTTCGAAGCGTGCGCCGATCGAAGTATCGCCCGCGCAAAAGCGTGCACGCGTGAGCGCCTGGTGCTCCCACACCCAGGCGGTGTTGTCGCCTTCGCGAAGCTGGTAGCGGCGGAACGCGTCGAAGCTCGTCACGAGCAGTCCCGCCGCGCCGTTCGGGCGCAGGCGCATGTCCACGTCGAACAGCGAGCCGGCTGCGGTATGGCTCGTCAGCCAGGTGATCAGGCGCCGCGCGTACGCGGCGTAGACGTCCGGCGCGCGCTCGTGCTCGTCTTCATACAGGAAGATGATGTCGAGGTCCGAGGCATAGCCGAGTTCCTTGCCGCCCAGGCGCCCGTAGGCAATCACGGCGAAGCGCGGCTTGTCGCAATGGCGCGTGGCGAGCTGCCGCCAGACGGTTTCCAGCGTGGCCTCCAGCATGGCATCGGCCAGGTCGGACAGCCGGTCCGCAATCTGCTCGACAGTCAGCAGCCCCTGCAGATCCTGCAGCAGGATGCGGAAGGTCTCGGCATGATGCTCGCGGCGCAGGACGTCCATCTGCTGCTCGATCTGGCCGTCCGCGGCCAGCAGCCGCTCGGCCAGCCGGCGCCGGAATGCGGGCCAGTCGGGCGCGCCCGCCAGCGCATCGCTGTCCAGCAGCTCGTCAAGTAGTTGCGGATGGCGCGTCAGGTAGGCGGCCGCCCAGCGCGACGCATGCAGCGTATGCGCGACGCGGTCCATGGCCTGCGGGTATTCCGACAGCAGCGACAGATATGATGCGCGGCGGCTGATCGCCTCCAGGAAATCGATAAAGCGCGTAATGGTGCTGTCCGCGTCCTTCTGCCTGGCCGCAAGATCGAGTGCACGGTTGACCAGCTGGTCAAAACGCACGCGGCTCGATTCGGACAGCGCGCGGTAGCGCAGTGATGTGGCGATCGCGCGCAACCTGTCGAACAGCCCGGTGCAATCGGTAAAGCCTGCTTCCTGCAGGCGCTGGCATGGCGACACCTCCGTATCCGGACCGCTCTGGTCGGGCCCGTCCTGTGTGCTGCGCGCCTGCTGGTCTTCGAGCACGATGCCTGGCCAAAGCGCCTCGCACGGCGAGGCGTCGGGGTCCGAGAACGTGGCCTCGAACTGCTGCGCGACCGGCTCCTGCAGCGCCGCGAGCTTGTCGGTCAGCGCGGCCCAGTCGGCGCAGCCCATCATCTGCGCGACTGCGAGCTGTTCTTCCGGCGTGGTCGGCAGGTGGTGGGTCTGGGCGTCGTCGCGATACTGCAAGCGGTGTTCGAGCTGGCGCAGGAAGCGGTAGGCATCGCAGAGTTGCGCGGCCTGGGCTGCGGGCAGCAGGCCGCGGTCGACGGCGACGGCCAGCACCTCGAGCGTCGGCCGCACGCGCAGCGCGGGGTCCTGCCCGCCTCGGATCAGTTGGAACACCTGCGCCATGAACTCGATCTCGCGGATGCCGCCGCGGCCGAGCTTGATATTGAACGAACGCTGGTTGACGCCATGCCCGGCCAGGCCGCCGCTGCGCTTCGCCGCCTCGCTGCGGATCTGGGCGTGCAGCGAGCGGATTGCCGCGATCACGCCGTAGTCCAGGTAGCGCCGGAACACGAACGGCGTGGTTAGCCGCGCGAGCAGCGCCGCCGTGCGCTCGGCATGCGGGGTGTCGAGCGCCGACACTACCCTGCCCTTGATCCACGCATAGCGCTCCCATTCGCGGCCCTGCACCACGAGGTATTCCTCGAGCATGCCGAAGCTGCAGGCAAGCGGACCCGCGTCGCCGTTGGGCCGCAGGCGCATGTCGACGCGGAACACGTAGCCGTCGCCGGTCACGTCGGCCAGCAGGTTGATCAGGCGCCGGCCGAGCCGGATGAAGTACTCATGGTTGGACAGGCTGCGCGTGCCGCCGCGGGTCTCGCCGTCTTCGTCGTACAGGAAGATCAGGTCGATATCGGACGACACATTGAGTTCGCGGCCGCCCAGCTTGCCCATGCCGACCACAACAAGCTCCTGCACCTCCCCGCTCTGTTCGCCGACCGGCCTGCCGTAAGTCGCGGCCAGGTCGT
This sequence comes from Cupriavidus pinatubonensis, assembly GCF_019602855.1. Taxonomy (GTDB): domain Bacteria; phylum Pseudomonadota; class Gammaproteobacteria; order Burkholderiales; family Burkholderiaceae; genus Cupriavidus; species Cupriavidus pinatubonensis. The sequence goes on along the minus strand of NZ_CP080767.1, from coordinate 1,121,064 downwards.
CGCCGAGCATGGCCAGGCCGTGCTGGATGCAAAGCTCGGCAAGGTCGGTCATCGCACCCGTGACTTCGGCCAGCGTCGCCTGGCCGCGCAGGTCTCGCTCGATCGCCACGCACATGACCTCGGCACGCAGACGCCGCAGGGCGCGCTTGACGGACTCCTCCATGTCGGCCGAAGGCTCCTGCAAGGCCTTCAGGCGCTCGCTCATCCAGGCCCTGGTCAGCGGCTGCGCCGCAGCGGCGGAAACGATGCCCGGCAGCTCCGGCCTGGCCAGGAGGACACGCCTTGCGTAATGCGAGTACGAGGCCGAGTACAATACGTGGCCCTCGAAATCGACCGGTTCCGGCCCTGTGGCAGCGGTAGTGGCGAATGCGCCGCAGGCCATGTCGCATAACGGCTGGCCCGTGGCGCCTGCGCCATATTGACCGGGTTGGATTTCGGCGGTGGTGCCCGCGGCGGAACTCGTCGGATCAGAGGCAGTCATTCCAGTAACTTGAAATGCAGGGACAGGTGCGGCGCGCCCGCGGCATCCCTTGCGTGTCAACTGTTTGCAACATACAAAGGCCGGGCGCCAGATTGGAGAGCGGCTAGTATTGTCGGATAATCTGCGCATGTCCAGCCGCGCCCCAAACCCCGCTGACGGCTCCAACCCCAATGCGGGCGCGGGTAGCCAGGAGGCCGTCGCCGGCCTGGCCCCTTCCATTGCATCCCCTGCTGCCCCGACGCCGGTTTCGCCTGCCGATCGCCTGCGCGCGTTTGCACGCCTTTGCGCCGGGTCGCTGCGCGCCGCGGTGCGCCATCCGGTCTGGCGCGGACTGGGCCGCACGCTGGCCCGCCTGGCCCTGGCTTTGGCTGCGCTGGCCCTTGTGGCTGGCCTGCTGATCCGTTTTGTGCTCTGGCCGCAGGCGTCTGCCGCGCGGCAATGGCTGGAAGACCGCGGCACGCTGGCGCTGTCGGCCAAACTGACCATCGATTCGCTCGATACCTATTGGGACGGCTGGCATCCGGCCTTCCGCGCACGCGGCCTCAAGCTGGTCGATGCCCAGCAGCGCACGCTGCTCGCGGCCGGTGCACTGGACGGCAAGCTGGCCTGGCGCTCGCTGTTCAGCATGGACCTGCAGTTCGTGACGCTCGATGCTTCGGGGACCGATGTGCTTGTGCGCCGCACGACCGAAGGCAAGCTGCTCGTCGCGGGCATGGCCGTCGATACTGCCCGCGGCAAGCCCGACGACAACCGCTTCCTTGACTGGCTGATGGGCCAGGGCAATATGGAGCTGAGGGACGGCAAGCTGCGCTGGCTGGACGAAAAGGGCCGCCTGCCGCAACTCGACGTGGCCCAGATCCACTTCAGCGCCCAGCGCAATGGCCTGCACCACGAGATCAGCCTGGAGGCGCAGTCCGAAGCGCTGGCGCCGCGGCCGCTGGTGTTGCGCGCGAGCCTGCGCCACGACTACCTGCACAGCGCCGGCAACTGGCGCTACTGGTCGGGGCAGGCAAGCTGGGACGTGACGCAACTGCAACTACCGGTGGTGCAACGCTACCTGACCGTGTTCGAACGCGTGTCGGGTGGCAGCTTCAGCACCGACGGTACCGTGGAGTTCAGCGGCGGCCGCATCGTGCGCAGCCAGGCGCGACTGCGCGGCAGCGGCATCGACCTGCAACTCGCAGGCGCCAGCGAAGCCCTGCAACTCGCCAATACGCAGGCCTTCCTCGTGCATCGCAGCGACCGAGAAGGCAACAACCTGCTGACCATCAACACCCTGCTGTGGCAGCCTCGCCCGGCTGCCGGCCCGCCCTCCGCCAGCGACACCGCCTGGCGCGAAGGCATGCGGCAGGTCACGCTGGGATGGGCCCGAGATAACAAGGACCAGTTGCGCAAGTTCACGCTGAAGGCGCCGACGTTCGACCTCAACACAGTGCGAGCACTGGCCACGTCGATGCCGATCGATACCGCGGTGCTGCGCCAGTTGCGCGCCTTGCAGCCGGCAGGCCATATCGACAACCTGAACGTGAACTGGAATCGCGACCGCGCGGGTGTGCTCGAACGCCGCCCGGGCAAGGCCCACTACACCGTTCAGGGCACACTGCGCAATGTGTCGGTCAATGGCCAGCCGGCAGTGCCCGCTGTCGGGCCCAACGGCAAGCCGAACCTGGGCGTGCCGGGCTTTGCCAACCTGTCTGGCACGTTCAGTTTCGATGACCGGCAGGGCAAGGTGCATGTCGAAGGCAGCAATGCCGCGCTGGTCCTTCCCGGCATGTTCGACGAGCCGCGCCTGCCCTTCGACCAGCTCAGCGGCGATGTGCGCTGGACCCGCCAGGATGGCAACACAGCCGTCAATGTGGAGAACCTCCGCTTTGCCAATGCCGACACGGCCGGCAGCGTGAACGGCACGTGGCGCACCGGCGGCGACAGCGCATCCGGCATTGCCGACCTGAGCGGCGAACTGAGCCGCGCGCAGGTCGCGCGCGTGCCGCGCTATCTGCCGACGGGCATTCCCAGCGGCACGCGCCACTACCTGGCGGGCGCGCTGGCCGGCGGCGAAGCGAGCGGCGTGCGCTTCGTGCTCAAGGGCGACCTGACGCATTTCCCGTTCCATGGACCGTACGAAAAAGCCGGCGATTTCCGTGTCGAAGTACCGATCCGGCAGGTCAGGTACCAGATCGCCGCGCACGACACCGCCCCCGGGGGCGCTCCGCTGTGGCCAACGTTTGCCGATATCGACGGCCAGGTGCTGTTCGAGCGCGGCGGCATGTCGTTCGTGGCCCGCCGCGCCACCGTCCTGGGCATTGCCGGCGTGACGCTGCAGGACGTGAACGGCGGCATCGATGACCTCAGCGACCACGGCCGCCTGGAGATAGACGGCGGTGCGAGCGGCGCCGTCCAGGGCTTCCTGCGCTATATGGCGGCCTCACCCGTGCGCGAGTGGACCGGACACTTTGCGGACAACGCGCGCGCGCAGGGCAACGGCGAACTCAAGCTCAAGCTCGATATGCCGCTGACCAACGCCAACGCCACGCGCGTCGAGGGCAGCTTCCGGTTTCCGGGCAACGACGTCGTGCTCAATCCGCAGATCCCGCAACTGAGCGGCGCCAGCGGCGTTATTGCCTTCAACGAGCATGGCTTCCAGCTGGAGAACATGCGTGCCCGCTTCCTCGGTGGCGAAGTGAGCATCGGCGGTGGATCGCAGCCCGACGGCAGCGTGCGCGTGACCGCGAACGGCAATGCCACGGGAGCCGGCATGCGCGAAGCGGCAACGGGTTCTTCGCTGGCCACGCTGGCGGCCCGCCTGGAAGGCAGTACCGCTTACAGCGCGGTGTTCAGTTCGCACGAGAAGCAGACGCAGGTCCAGGTCAACTCGGACCTCAACGGCATGGCCATCGGCCTGCCCGCGCCGCTGGCCAAGACCGCCGCGCAAGACATGCCGCTGCGCTTCGACCTGCGGCCCGCTCCGGGACGCACCGGCCTGGAAGAGGTAGTGGTCCAGCTTGGCGGCGCGCTCAACGCGCGCTATCTGCTGCGCTCGGACCGCAATGGCGGCGACACCGAGGTGGTGGCCGGCGGTATCGGCCTGCAACAGGCCGCGTCCTTGCCCGCAAGCGGCGTCACGGCCGTGGCCACGCTCGACCAGTTCGATTTCGACGGCTGGCGCGCGGCACTGGCCAGCCTTGGCAGCACGCAGGGCGATGGCAGCCATCGCGCCAGCCCGCCGGCGTTCCTGCCTGAGCGCATCAACGCACGCATGCGCACGCTGCACGCCGCGGGTCGCACGCTCGACGACGTCACGGTCGATGCGGCGCGCGAGGCCGCCGGCTGGGACGTCAAGCTGGAATCGCGCCAGATCGCCGGCAATATGCAATGGCGCGCCGAAGGGCCGTCCGGTTCCGGCGCCATGCGCCTGCGCCTGAGCCGTCTGAACGTGCCCGATGCGAACGACGAACACAATGTCGTCGACGCGATCGCCAACAGCATCGACACCCTGCCGTCCATCGACCTGGTCGCCGAGCAGTTCACGCTGCACGGGCATGACTTCGGCAAGCTCGAGGTAGTGGCTCACAGCAGCAAGAGCGGCGACGAACCAGTCTGGACGCTGGAGCGGCTGCTGATCGACCAGCCTGGTGCCACGCTGACCGGCAGCGGCACGTGGCGCGTGCCGCGCCGGCTGCGCGACGGCGACGCGGCCAATGCCCCGCGCCGCACGGCGCTGACCTTTGCCATCGACATCCGTGACGCGGGCGCAACGCTGGAACGGCTGGGCCTGCCGCACACGCTGCGCGACGGCAAGGGCAAGCTCGAAGGCCGCGTGGTGTGGCGCGGCTCGCCGATGTCGATCGACTACCCGACTCTGACTGGCCGGCTATCGATCGATCTTGAGAACGGACAGATCCTCAGCGTCGACCCGGGCGCCGCGCGCCTGCTCGGCGTGCTCAGCCTGCAAGGCCTGTTGCGCTTTGCCACGCTGGATTTCCGCACGCTGTCGGGGCGCGGCCTGCTGTTCGACCGCATCACCGGTTCCGGAACCATCGAGAACGGCGTCGGCACCATCCAGGATTTCGAACTGAAGAGCCCGCAGATCATTGCGAGCATGACGGGATCGGCCAATCTGCTGCGCGAAACCCAGGACATCGATGTGCGCGTGGTGCCGCGCATCAACGCCACCACCACGTCGGTGGCGGCGGCGTTCATCAACCCGGTACTGGGTATCGGCACGCTCGCCGCGCAGCTGCTGTTTGCCGACGAGTTCTCCAAGGTGTTCACGCAGCACTACCGCATCACGGGCAGCTGGGCCAACCCGCAGATCGGCAATCTGGGGGACAATAAGCCGCAACATCCGACGTACCAGAACCGCGCCGAGCCGGCCCTGCAGCGCTGATCCCCGCGCCGCGGCGCGCTGCCAGAGGAAACGACCCATGCAAGCCCCTGCCCCGTTCCGTGTTGCCGCCATCCAGACCGTGACCGGCACGTCGCTCGACGCCAACCTCGCACGTGCTGAATCGCTGATTGCCGAAGCCGCGCGCGGCGGCGCGGAACTGGTGCTGTTGCCCGAATACTTCTGCATGATGGGCCAGCGCGAATCCGACAAGATCGCCATCCGCGAACAGGACGGCGACGGCCCCGTGCAACGGTTCCTGGCCGATGCCGCGAAGCGCCACCGCGTCTGGCTGGTGGGGGGCACCCTGCCGATGTGGTGCGGCGACGACGACCGCGTCTACAACACGTCGCTCGCGTTCGACCCGCGCGGCGAACGCGTGGCGCGCTACGACAAAATCCACCTGTTCGGCTTTACGCGCGGCGCGGAAAGCTATGACGAATCGCGCACCATCCTCGCGGGCAACACGCCCGTCAGCTTCGACGCGCCATGTGGACGCGTAGCAATGTCGGTGTGCTACGACCTGCGCTTCCCTGAACTCTATCGCGGTCTGGCCGGCGGCGACGGCGCGAGCCTGATCCTGATGCCCGCCGCCTTCACCTACACCACCGGACAGGCACACTGGGAAATCCTGTTGCGTGCGCGTGCGATCGAAAACCAGTGCTATGTGCTTGCCGCGGCACAGGGCGGCAAGCACGAGAATGGCCGGCGTACCTGGGGCCATTCGATGCTGGTCGACCCATGGGGCGAAGTGCTGGCCATGCTGCCCGAAGGCGAAGGGGTGGTCAGCGGCGTGATCGACCCGGCGCGGCTAGCCGAAGTCCGACAGAACCTGCCCGCGCTGCGACACCGGGTGCTGTAGCATTGGCGGTAACTCCGCCTTCCAACCTGATTCACGACGCCGGCGACCATGTCGGCGCATCTGCAAGAAAGAAAAGGACTGTTCATGAACGCCGGCGATCTCGGAATCCGCAACCTTGCCACCGCGCAGCAACTGCTGCTGGCGCCGTACGGCCTGGACGAAGCCAAGCTGCAGCGCGTACTGGCCGACATCTTCACGCACAAGGTCGACTATGCCGACCTGTATTTCCAGTACACGCGCAACGAGGCGTGGAGCCTGGAAGAAGGCATCGTCAAATCGGGCAGCTTCAGCATCGACCAGGGCGTCGGTGTACGCGCGGTCTCGGGCGACAAGACGGCCTTTGCCTATTCGGATGACATCAGCCTGCCCGCGCTGTCGCAGGCCGCCGCGGCCACGCGCACCATCGGCCGCGCCGGCAGCGGCCGCGTCAAGGTGGCTGGCGAACTGGCCTCGCAAACCGGCCGCAACCTGTACACGCCGAACGACCCGCTCGATTCGATGGCCGCTGCCGAGAAAGTGGCCCTGCTCGAGCGCGTCGAGCGCATGGCGCGCGCGAAGGATCCGCGCGTCGTGCAGGTCATGGCTGGCCTGGCTGGCGAATATGACGTGGTGCTGGTGGCGCGCAGCGACGGCGTGCTCGCCGCGGACGTGCGCCCGCTCGTGCGCGTGTCGGTCACCGTCATCGCCGAACACAACGGGCGACGCGAGATGGGTTCGTCCGGCGGCGGCGGCCGATATGCCTACGGCTACTTCACGGATGAACTGCTGCAGAAGTATGTCGATGAGGCCGTGTCGTCGGCGCTGGTCAACCTCGACGCACGTCCCGCACCGGCCGGCGCGATGACCGTGGTGCTCGGTCCGGGCTGGCCCGGCGTGCTGCTGCACGAAGCCGTGGGCCACGGCCTGGAGGGCGACTTCAACCGCAAGGGCTCGTCGGCCTTCGCGGGCCGCATGGGCGAACGCGTGGCCGCCAAGGGCGTGACGGTGGTCGACGACGGAACGCTGGCCAACCGCCGCGGCTCGCTCAACCTCGACGACGAAGGCAACGCGACCCAGTGCACCACGCTGATCGAGGACGGCATCCTGCGTGGCTATATCCAGGACACGCTCAACGCGCGCCTGATGAAGATGCCCGTGACCGGCAACGCGCGCCGCGAAAGCTACGCCGCGCTGCCGATGCCGCGCATGACCAACACCTACATGCTCAACGGCGACCGCGATCCGCAGGAGATCATCGCCAGCGTGAAGAAGGGTCTGTATGCCGTGAATTTCGGCGGCGGCCAGGTCGATATCACCAACGGCAAGTTCGTGTTCTCGGCGAGCGAGGCGTACATGATCGAGGACGGGAAGATCACCTACCCCGTCAAGGGCGCCACGCTGGTCGGCAACGGCCCGGAATCGCTTAAGGACGTGACCATGATCGGCAACGACATGCGGCTGGACTCGGGCGTGGGCGTGTGTGGCAAGGAAGGCCAGAGCGTGCCGGTGGGCGTCGGCCAGCCGACGCTTCGCATCGAAAACATGACGGTAGGCGGCACGGCGTAATCGATGGCGATCGCGCCCTGGCCGGCTGCGGGCTGGGCGCGACACTTGCCAACTTTTACAAAACGCGCTATAAAGATGCTTCGTACTTCGGCAGTGACTCGCCGCACCCCGAGTTTTTGACGGTGTCTGCGCAATTTTCTGCCCCGTTGTCACGCGGCGCAGCATAAATGCCGCGCCTCGAAACGAAATCGAATTCAAGCTGACCTCAGCCAAATCCTTCTCCGCCATGTCCGCTAAGTTTTACTTTTACTTTTTTAGCGAACCCACACCGCTGGCGGATAGGGAGGGACGGCTGTAAGCGCCCCGAACCGAAAAGAAAAAACCGCCAGCAAGACTGGCGGTTTTTTTATATCTGCCTTTTTACTTGTTTCGCCCAGACCTACGACCTCACAAGACCGGACCCATCATGCTGAAGAACACCGACGACCTGCGCATCCGTGAACTCAAGGAACTGCTGCCGCCCGCGCACCTGATCCGCGAGTTCGCCTGCTCCGAAAAGGCCTCGGACGTGATCTACGCCGCGCGCCAGTCCATGCATCGGATCCTGCACGGCATGGATGACCGCCTGATCGTCATCATCGGCCCGTGCTCGATCCACGACACCAAGGCCGCGCTCGAATACGCGAAGCTGCTGAAGGTCCAGCGCGAGCGCTTTGCCAACGAGCTTGAAATCGTGATGCGGGTCTACTTCGAAAAACCGCGTACCACGGTGGGCTGGAAGGGCCTGATCAACGACCCGTTCATGGACGGCAGCTTCAAGATCAACGACGGCCTGCGCACCGCGCGCGAACTGCTGCTGAATATCAGCGAACTAGGCGTGCCGACCGGCACCGAGTATCTCGACATGATCAGCCCGCAGTACATCGCCGACCTTGTGAGCTGGGGCGCGATCGGCGCGCGTACGACGGAGTCGCAGGTGCACCGCGAGCTGGCGTCGGGACTGTCGTGCCCGGTAGGCTTCAAGAACGGCACCGATGGCAACGTGAAGATCGCCGTCGATGCTATCAAGGCTGCATCGCAGCCGCACCATTTCCTGTCGGTGACCAAAGGCGGCCATTCGGCGATCGTGTCGACCTCCGGCAACGAGGACTGCCACATTATCCTGCGCGGCGGCAAGGCGCCGAACTACGACGCCGCGAGCGTGCAGGAAGCGTGCGATGCGATCGCCAAGGCGGGCCTGGCCGCTCGCCTGATGATCGATGCCTCGCACGCCAACAGCAGCAAGAAGCACGAGAATCAGATTCCCGTGTGCGAAGACATCGGCCGCCAGCTCGCCGCCGGTGATGACCGCATCGTCGGCGTGATGGTCGAATCGCACCTGGTGGCAGGCCGTCAGGACCATGTCCAGGGTACGCCGGTAGAAAGCCTGACCTACGGCCAGTCGGTAACCGACGCGTGCATCGGCTGGGACGAATCGGTCAAGGTGCTGGAAACGCTGGCCGAGGCCGTCAAGGCCCGCCGACTGGCAAGCGGCAGCGGCAACTGAGCCCAAGACGCGGGGCAATGCCTCGCGTACACCGCAAAACAAAAAGCCGCTTCATATTGAAGCGGCTTTTTTGTAGCCTGCCCTGCGTGCAGCTTACTTCTTCAGCACCAGGTCACCCGGCAGGGACTCGATATACGCGGCGATGTCCTTCAGCTCCTTGCGCGTGAACGGACGCGGCTTGCCATCCTTGCCCGTGACTGCCGGGTTGGCATTGACCTGGCCGGCCATGATCGCGTTGGAGCGGCCCACTTGCGGCACGCCCGAAACCTGGTACGACAGCAGCGCGTGGTAGAGGTAGTCGGCATGCTGCCCGGCCAGCTTCGGATAGTCCGGCGAGATCGGGGCGTTCAGGCCCTGGCCATGACAGGCCACGCAGTTGCCCTTTTCCACGAGCGCCTTGCCGGCGGCGAGGTCGGCCGCCGAGGCGGTGGCAGCGGAGGCACCCAGCACGAGTGCGCCAATCGCGAACGAAAGCGTCTGAAGCGTCTTCATGATCCGGTGTCTCTTACTTGAGGGAGTTGTTCTGCGAGCCGCCCTTCTGCTGCGAGTAGTACGCAGCCACGTCGGCGATGTCCTGATCGGACAGCGAAGCGGCGATGCCGCGCATGGTCGGGTGCTTGCGATCGCCCTTCTGGTAGGACTTCAGCGCATTCTCGATGTACTTGGCGCTCTGGCCCCCCAGCATCGGCACTTCATAGACTTCGGGGAACGACGCACGGTAGCCCGGAATGCCGTGGCATCCGATGCACATTGCAACCTTGTCCTTGGCAGCGTCTCCATTGCCCTTGACTTCCTGTGCCTGTGCGGCCGTTGCAGCCGCGCCCAGCACCACCATCGTGAGGAGCTTTTTCATTGTCTTTGCGGATTGGAAGTTAAACCGTGCGTGACCTGCCCTGCCGGGCGGAGACGGTCTCAGAATGCTTCTGGGGGAAGCCTGGCAGCCAGCGGCCAGGGAGCAATCCGCCAGACTTTTCGCATCCGGTTCGTTGCCGGGATGTGGAACACCATTCTGGAACCACCTCTCGCAATCGCCGCGACCCGGAAGGGCCGCAGGGACTTCTGAACGCGGACTGCCGGATACTGGAGAACTGGACGTGGGGGCGCGTCAAACCGCCGCATTGTACAGCAGGCGGCACCTGGCAGTCCAGCCAACGGCCCCGGGCGCGGCCGGGATGTCAGCGTGTCCCAACACGAACCGCAAAGGTCTTTTATACTCGTCCATTCAGGGAATCCGAACGACCGTTCGCGAATCCAGTTTCCATAAAGAAAGCGCGCGTCACAGCGCGAAGAGACTGCGCTCAATGCGCCGACCCGGCATCATCCAGCCGGATGCCGGCCGTCACCTCAGGTTGCCTCATGTCCAACACCGCCAACGCTTCCGTCCAAGCCTCCTCCCAGCAGGTCAAATTCGAAGGTAGTGACCAGTATGTCGCCACCGATGACCTCAAGCTGGCCGTCAACGCCGCGCGCACGCTGCAGCGTCCGCTGCTGATCAAGGGCGAGCCCGGCACGGGCAAGACCATGCTGGCCGAGGAAGTGGCCGCCGCGCTGGGCATGCCGTTGCTGCAGTGGCATATCAAGTCCACCACCAAGGCACAGCAGGGCCTGTACGAGTACGACGCAGTGTCGCGCCTGCGCGATTCGCAGCTCGGCGACGACCGCGTGCATGACATCCGCAACTACATCGTGAAGGGCGTGCTGTGGCAGGCGTTCGAAGCCGACGAGCAGATCGTGCTGCTGATCGACGAGATCGACAAGGCCGACATCGAATTCCCGAACGACCTGCTGCGCGAACTCGACCGCATGGAGTTCTACGTCTACGAGACGCGCGAACTCGTGAAGGCCAGGCACCGTCCGCTGGTGATCATCACGTCGAACAACGAGAAGGAACTGCCCGACGCGTTCCTGCGCCGCTGCTTCTTCCACTACATCAAGTTCCCCGATGCCGAGACCATGCAGCGCATCGTCGACGTGCACTACCCCGGCATCAAGCGCGAACTGGTGGCGGCCGCGCTGGAATCGTTCTACGAGATGCGCAACCTTCCGGGCCTGAAGAAGAAGCCGTCGACCTCGGAACTGATCGACTGGCTCAAGCTTCTGATGGCCGAGGACATCCCGCCCGAGGCGCTGAAGAGCCCGGACAAGAAGGCCGCGATCCCGCCGCTGCACGGCGCGCTGCTCAAGAACGAGCAGGACGTGCACCTGTTCGAGCGGCTGGTGTTCATGAACCGGTCGAACCGCTGATGAGCGATTTCATCCAGCCCGTCACACTGTCGGGACGTCACGCCACGCTCGAGCCACTTCGGCCCGAGCATGCGGAAGGCCTGCGTGCCGCGGCTGCGGACGGTGACCTGTGGAAACTCTGGTACACGAGCGTGCCGGCGCCTGAGCGCATGGAAGCTGAGATCGCGCGGCGTCTGGGTCTGCAGCAGCAAGGCTCGATGCAGCCCTTCGCGGTGCGCGACGCAAGTGGCCAGCTCGCCGGCATGACGACGTACATGAACATCGACGCCGCCAACCGGCACGTCGAGATCGGCTCCACGTGGTACGCGCAACGTGTTCAACGCACGCCGCTGAACACCGAGTGCAAGCTGATGCTGCTGCGCCATGCGTTCGAGCAGCTCGAATGCATTGCCGTGGAGTTCCGCACGCACTGGATGAACCACCAGAGCCGCACGGCTATTGCGCGCCTGGGCGCGAAGCAGGACGGCGTGCTGCGCAACCACATGCGCATGCCGGACGGCTCGCTACGCGACACCGTGGTGTTCTCGATCATCGCGAGCGAATGGCCGACGGTGCGCAACCACCTGCAATTCCAGCTCGAGCGGCCGCGCTGAAGCGCGCCGCCTGCTGCCACACTGATCGCGAGGCATCATGCTGATCGACTTCTTCTTCTCGCTGCGCCACGCCAAGCTGCCGGTCTCGGTCAAGGAATACCTGACCATGCTCGAGGCGCTCAAGGCCCAGGTCATCACGCCGTCGATCGACGAGTTCTACTACCTGGCGCGCATGACCCTGGTCAAGGACGAGAAGCACTTCGACAAGTTCGACCAGACCTTCGGCGCGTACTTCAAGGGCGTGGAAAGCCTGGTCGACTGGAAGTCCGACATCCCGCTCGACTGGCTGCAGAAGACGCTCGAACGCGAGCTGTCGCCCGAGGAAAAAGCAAAAATCGAGGCCATGGGCGGACTCGACAAGCTCATGGAGCGCCTGAAGCAACTGCTCGAAGAGCAGAAGGAAAAGCACGAGGGCGGCAACAAGTGGATCGGCACGGGCGGCACCTCGCCGTTCGGGCACGGCGGCTACAACCCCGAGGGTATCCGCATCGGCGGTCCGTCCAAGGGCAACCGCACCGCGATCAAGGTGTGGGACGCGCGCACCTACAAGGACTACGACGATCAGGTCGAGCTCGGCACGCGCAACATCAAGGTCGCACTGCGCCGCCTGCGCCGGTTCGCGCGCGATGGCGCCGACACCGAGCTGGATCTCGACGACACCATCCACTCCACCGCGGCCAACGCCGGCCTGCTCGACATCAAGCTGCGGCCCGAGCGCCATAACAAGGTCAAGGTGCTGATGCTGATGGATGTGGGCGGCTCGATGGACGACCACATCAAGCGCGTGGAAGAACTGTTCTCCGCGACCAAGACCGAGTTCAAGCACCTCGAGTACTACTACTTCCACAACTGCCTGTACGACCACGTGTGGCGCAACAACCGGCGCCGCCATGCTGAAAAGCTCAATACGTGGGATCTGCTGCACAAGTACACGCCCGACTACAAGGTCATCTTCGTCGGCGATGCGACGATGAGCCCGTACGAGATCCTGCAACCGGGCGGCTCGGTCGAATACAACAACACCGAGGCCGGCTCGGTGTGGCTCAACCGCGTGACCGAGCAGTTCCCGCACTTCGTCTGGCTCAACCCGGAACCGGAAGGCTTGTGGCAATACCGCCAGTCGATCACGGTTATCAACCAGCTAATGAAGGGTCGCATGTACCCCGTCACGCTGGCGGGGCTCGAATCGGCGATGAAGGTGTTGTCGAAGTAAGAGACACAAGAGAGGCGCCCGGCAGCGCCTCTCTTCTTTTCAGCTGATGATGCGGCCACCGTTGCCAATCATCGCGATTTCCACATAGTCGGGACCGCTGTGCCGGTTGCGGTCATAGTGCACGCGCAAGCCGCCAAACTCGCGCTTGCCGAATGCCTCCAGCTTGCTGATGAACAATTCCCGGGTCGGATTGGCACCGCACGCAAGCAGGCCCTCGACCACCACTTTCGCCGTCACGAATCCTTCCACGGCCTCGTAGGTCCGGTTGTAGCTGACGCCGGCCTTGTCGAGCACGTCCTGGAATTCGCGCGCCAGCGGCACAACGCGTGAGGCCGGGTTGGGCATGATCTGCGTGACCGCCACGCCGCGCGACAGGTCGCCAGCCTTTTCGAACACCTGCCTGGCCGAGGTGACAGACAGTATCCACGGATACGGCAATGGGCCATACCGAGACTGATGGGCCGTCAGGATGTCCGTTACCGATTGCGGCGCGGTGAACAGCAGCGTGGTTTGCGCCCTCGCGCCCCGCAGCTTTGCCACGACAGCGGCGACGTCGTCGCCCTTCACGCTATGAACAACCATGGTGGCGATCTCTGCGCCGTATTTGCGCGCCGCATCGACCGCCGCATCGGCGTTCACCTTGCCGAACGCGTTGTCCTGGTAGACCACGGCGATCCGCTTCAGGCCGATCGTGGCCGCATGCTGGACCATGCGCATCACTTCGTCGACGTAGCCACCGCGAGTGTGGAACAACGGCGCGGCATCGCGGCGCACGTCCGGTGCGCCTGTGAATGTGCCGACCACCGGAAGCCGGTGCTGCCCGATCAGCGGCAGCGCCGCAAGCGTGTTGCCGGTGCCTGCCATGCAGACCAGCCCGAAAACTTCGTCCTGAAGGAACGCCTGCACATTGGCGACCGTCTTCTCAGGCACGTAGTTGTCCTCGCGCCGCTTCACAATCAGCCGGCGGCCATGGACGCCGCCCTTCGCGTTGACGTGGTTAAAGTACGTGAGCAGACCTTCGGTGTAGCTGCGGTACGGACCGCCCCACACACTGTCGAAACCGATAGTCTGGCCGAACACGATGCGGTCCGGATAAATCCCCGGCGCCGCTCCAGCCGCCCGAGCGCCCCTTGCCACAGCGGCCGCCCCGCCAATGGCTGTCGTCGTCCACACAAATTGCCTTCGATCCATGGATTGACCCCGCCTCTGTTCTTTTGCGGGGCAGTGTCCGCGACGGCTCAGGCGCGCAACATGGCGGCAAACCCTGTCTGTTGCTGCCGCGAGGCAACAAAGTCAGCCGCGCGTGTCGGTACCCTCCATCAGCCAGGCACGGAAAGTCTGCAAGGCAGGCAGATGTTGCTTGTGCTCGGGGTAGCACAGGTAATAGCCCTTGTTGCTGAGCACGCGCGCCGGATGCGCGACCACCAGTGCGCCGTTGGCCAGCTCTTCCTCGATCAGGCAACGCGGAATCAGCGCAATGCCAAGACCCGATAGCGCCGCTTGCGTGAGCAGCGAAAACTGGTCGAAACGCGCCCCGGCCCAGGCATCGCGCGTCGGCACGCCAAGTTCAGCGAACCAGTCGGGCCAGGCTTCCGGCACTGTCGTGTGGTGCAGCAATGGATATTGCTGCAGCTCTGCGGGCGCGCCGACCACGCCGCCCGGATGGGCGGCCACCAAAGCCGGCCGGCACACGGGCACGATTTCGCGGCCGATCATGTAGTCGGCCAGACTCCCGGGCCAGACGCCCACGCCAAAGCGAATCGCCGCGTCCAGTTCGGGCTCGGCAAAAACATAGCCCTGCGCGTGCGGGACAAACTCGAGCCGGACTTCGGGATGCCGCGCAAAGAACTGGGGCAAGCGCGGGATCAGCCATTTGGCGCCGAGCGTCGGCATGCTCGCGATATGCAGCGTCCCCGCCTGTTGTTCTCGTCCCGCCGCTTCTACCGTGGCCGCCTCGATCTCGTCGAGCGTGGGCCGGACTCGTTCCAGATAGCGCACGCCGGCCGGCGTCAGTATTAGCCGCTGGCGCACGCGTTCGAACAACTCTACGCCGAGAAGAGACTCCAGGCTGCGCACCTGCTTGCTCACCGCCCCCTGCGTCACATGCAGCGCCCGCGCGGCCGCGGTAAAGCTGCTGTGCCTGGCCGACGCTTCAAACGCCTGCAATTCGGTCATCGACGGCATCATGCGCCGCATACATCACCTCAACTTCACAACCAAATGGAATGACCGTGCGATTTTATTTCGTTTGCGGGCATCTTGCCGGCGCGAGCAGAATCGGAGAAACCGCTTTTCTCTCCATTCCGATCCCTCCTGCTCCGCAAAAATCATGCAACGTCGACAACTCCTCCGCGTTCTCGCCGCAGCCTCGGCTGCCATTGCCGCAGGCGCCGCGCTGCCTGCCGCCGCCCAGTCCAACTACCCGACCAAGCCGATCACGCTGGTGGTGCCGTTCCCTGCCGGCGGCACGACCGATATCGTGGCGCGCATTGTCGCCGACAAGCTCGGCCAGCAACTCGGCCAGGCCGTGGTGGTGGACAACCGTGGCGGCGCGGGCGGCAGCATCGGCACCGCCTACCTGGCCAAGGCTGCGCCGGATGGCTACACGCTCGGTATTGCCACGGCTTCGACGCACGGCATCAACCCTGCCGTGTACCCCCGCCTGTCGTATGACGCCACCAAGGACTTCACGACCATCACGAACCTGGCCTCGGTGCCCAATGTGATGAGCATCCACCCGTCGGTGAAGGCTACCGACATGAAATCGTTCATCGCGCTGGCGCATTCGCAGCCCAACAAGCTCGCGTACGGTTCGGCTGGCAATGGCAGCGTGTCGCACATGATGGGCGAGCTGTTCAAGATGAGCAGCAAGACCGAACTGCTGCATGTGCCGTACAAGGGCGTGGGACCGGCGCTGAACGACGCGCTGGCCGGCCAGGTCCAGGTGCTGTTCGACAACCTGCCGTCGTCGCTGCCGTTCATTGAAGGTGGCAAGCTGCGCGCGCTGGCCGTGGCCGCGCCCAAGCGCGTTGCCGCACTGCCCAACGTGCCGACGTTCGCCGAACTGGGCCTGCCCGAAGTCAACGACTCCGCATGGTTCGGCCTGATCGCCCCGGCGAATCTTCCCGCCGACCTGCAGAACAAGCTGAATGCCGCGGCCATCAAGGTGCTGGCGTTGCCCGAGGTGAAGGCTAAACTTGAAAAGCTGGGCGCCACGCCGGTGGGCAACACGCCTGCGCAGTTTGCCGCGCAGATCAAGAGCGAAGTGGCCAAGAACAAGCGCGTCGCCGCCGCAGCCAAGATCTCCCTCGACTGATTGCCGCAGCACCATGACCGAAGCAGACCGAAAGAGCGCGGACAGTCCGTACCAGCTTTACCTGCCGGAAGGCCCGGTGAGCGCACTGTTCCTTGACTCGCCGCACAGCGCGACTGTCTATCCGACGGACTTCCGCCCCGCCGCCACGCTACCCTTGCCGCTGCTGCGGCAGGCCGAAGACACCTTTGTCGACGAACTCTACGCAGGCGCCCCGTCGCGTGGCATTCCGCTACTGTGCGCGGGCTTTCCGCGCAGCTACCTGGATGCCAACCGCGGGCTCGAGGAAATCGACGAGGCACTGCTCGACGCGCCGTGGCCCGGCGCTAAGCAGGATACCGCCAAGACCCGCCTGGGCAAGGGCCTGGTCTGGCGCGTGCTCGACACCGGCGAAGCGATCTACGACCGCAAGCTGAGCGTGGAGGAAGTGCAGTCGCGCATCGAGCGCTGCTACCTGCCTTACTACGCGCAGTTGCAGAAGCTCGCCGATCGCGCCGTGGCCGAACATGGCGCGGCCTGGCACATCAACTGCCATTCGATGCCGAGCCAGGCAGCGCAGTACGCGACGGAATTCCCGGGGATCCAACACCCGGATTTCGTGGTGGGAGACCGCGACGGCACGACGTGCGACAAGCGCTTCACCGACCGTGTCGAAGGCGTGCTCAAGGACATGGGCTATGACGTCTGGCGCAACCACCCGTACAAGGGCGTCGAAATCGTGCGCGTCGTCGGCCAGCCGCAGACCGGCCGCCACAGCCTGCAGCTCGAGATCAACCGCAAGCTCTACATGGACGAAGCTGGCCTGACCCACACGGCCGGCTTTGCCAAGCTGCGGCACGACCTCAACACGCTGCTCGATGAACTGCTGAAGTTCACGCGTTCCATGCCCGCTCGCGCGCTGCGTTGAGCCGCGGCAGAAGCTATCCCGGATGCAGCGCGCTGCATCCGGGTTCATCTCGGTTGCACAACACACAGGCTTTCTGTTAATGCCCGCCGATCATTCGTGCGCAAAAAGAATGGGTAACAAAGTTTAGGAACTTTGCAAGATAGGTTTCCTCTATCATGGCAATCCTTTGCGAACCCACGCTTGCCAGAATGGCAAGACAGACACCGTGATCCGACGACTCTCCCGACTGATCGGCAGCCGCCTCAGCATGCTGGCCGCCGCAGTAACCGGTGCGTTGGTGCTGGCGGGCTGCGCCAATACGCCGGCTGATGGCACCGATGCCGCCAGCCAGTCCGCGACCCCTGCCGCCCCTGTACGCCCCGCGCCCGCAGCCCCGGCAACGCCCGCGCCGGAACCGACCAAGACCATCACCCTGCCCGACCGCGGCCGCGTCAGCCTTGCCGAGTACCGCGCCAAGATGCGCGATCAGCTGATGAAATCCGAGGGCGCTACGAGCGACGTCGCCGACTGCGCAGCCCACGCGAGCTGGGTCCTGCCCCGCTCGGCCACCTACGACGCGCTCAAGATCCCCACCGGCGCGCTTGGCGCCGGCCAGGCCATGGTGGAACCGTGGAGCGGCCGCTTCTCGCAGGGCAAGCAATCCGTGCCGGTGAGTTCGGTGGTGACATTCTCCGCGATGGCTCACAAGCGCCGTGGCGAGGAACAATGGCAGCCCGTCAAGGTGCGCTGCGGCTACGACGACGGCATGATGCTCGCATACGAGTTGCTCGACAGCAGCGGCACGGCTATCGCGGAACCGGCGGCAGCCCCCGCTGTCGCGACATCCAGTCACGCCTCGTCCAGCAAGGGCAGCAAGAAAGGGGCGAAGGGCAGCAAGTCCAAGAGCACGTCTACGGCTTCGTCCAAGAGCAGTACGTCGGGTAAGTCTTCGGCCAAGGCATCGTCCTCGTCGTCGTCCAAGTCGTCGAGCAAGAGCAAGAAGAAGCAGTAAGCGTCGGGGCAGTCCCATGTAAAAAGGCCCGCCTTGCCGGCAGGCTTGAGTTGCTTACTGCGGTCGGGCTTAGCCGAGAAAATTCAGGATCGCCTCCAGCATCGCCGTGCCCAGCAACGCGCTGCGCGCGCCGTTCCAGCCCACCGTGGCATCGGGCAGGTCGGCGTTGTCCTTGAACGGCATTTCCAGCGTCAGAGACAGGCAGCCAAACGTGTGGCCGATGTACTTCGACGCGAGCTTGAGCGCGTCGGCGTTGTACTTGCTCGCGGCATAGCCATGCACGTCCTGGAAGTCCGGCGTGACGCGCTTGAAGGCCTCGATAAAGCGTGTCTGCTCCTCCCGCTGCTTCTCGGAAAAGCTCGGCAGCATCTCGCTCCCGGCGACGAAGTTGTAGGGCAGGCCCTCGTCGCCGTGGATGTCGAAAAACAGGTCGCAGCCCGTCGCCTCGATCGCGCGGCGCACGTGCCAGACTTCCGGGCTCGTTTCCGGGCTCGGCGTCATCCACTCGCGGTTCAGGTTGGCGCCCGCGGCGTTGGTGCGCAGGTTGCCGCGGGCCGAGCCGTCCGGGTTCATGTTGGGCACAATATGGAACACGGCGCTTTCCAGCAGCTTGCGCGCGACCGGATCGTGCGCCCACATGCCGGTGCCGGTCAGGCGCTGGAGCACGCCTTCGCAGAACCATTCGGCCATGCTTTCGCCGGGGTGCTGGCGCGCAATCATCCAGATGGTCTTCTTGCCGGGACCGGGCTGGCCCACCGTCACGCGGGTCATGTCGCGGCCGTCGACTGTACTTCCCAGATGCGAAAGCTTTGCGAGCGGCGAGCGCTGGCACGTTGCCAGCAACGACAGGTGGCGCTCTTCGGGATAGGGCTCGAAGTATGCGAACCAGACGCTGTCATGTTGCGGCGTGAACTCAACGGTCAGCACCTGCCCGTCAAAGCGCGTCGGCACGCGGAACCAGTTCGCGCGATCGTACGAGGCCACCGCGCGATAGTCTCGCCAGCCGTCCGGATACGTGCAGTCCCCCGCGTTGAGGAACTGCAGCCGGCACGCCTGCCCCGCCGCGCCCTGCAGGCGGAAATGAAACCACTGGCGGAAGTCCGCGTGCGAATCGGCACGGATACGCACGCGGATATCGTCGGCATGGTCGAGCGCTTCGACCTCGATCGCGCCCGAATCGAAACTGGTGGAAATATGCAGGCCTGAAGTCATGTCGGGCAGCTCCGTGGCAGGGTTCAGTCTTCGAGGCGGCGGCGGAACACCCAGCGGCCGTCGTCGGAAGCAGCGGCATCGAAGGCGTAGCCGTCTTCGGCAAAGCGCTTGAGCGCAGCAGGCTCCGTCACGCGATGCGTGACCGCATAGCGTGCCATGGTGCCACGTGCGCGCTTGGCATGGAACGAGATGATTTTGTAGCGGCAGCCCTTCCAGTCCTCGAACACCGGCGTGATGATGCGCGCGTTCAGCACCTTGGGGCGCACCACCTTGAAATACTCTTCCGAGGCGAGATTGACAAGCGTCGGCGCGCCTTCGTGCTTGAGCCCGGCCAAGTCGTCGTTGAGCAGCCGGGTCACGTCGTCGCCCCAGAACGCGTAGAGATCCTTGCCCGCGACGTTATCGAGGCGCGTGCCCATCTCCAGGCGGTAAGGCTGCATCCAGTCCATCGGGCGCAGCACGCCGTACAGGCCGGACAGGATGCGCACATGCGTCTGCGCAAAGCCAAGGTCATCGGCCGACAGGCTCTTTGCATCGAAGCCGTCGTAGACGTCGCCGTTGAAGGCCAGCACCGCCTGCTTGCTGTTGGCGGCGGTGAAGGTCTCCGACCACTCCGCATAGCGCGTAACGTTGAGCACCGCGAGCTTGTCGGAGATGTCCATCAGCGCGCCGACATCCTGCGGCGCGAGCTTGCGCAGGCGATCGATCAGCACCGCCGAACGTTCGATAAAACGGGGCAGCGTATGGGTCTTGGTGCGCGCGGGTGTCTCGTAGTCCAGGGACTTCGCGGGAGACAGGACGATGAGCATGGCAAAATTGCGGGAAACACAAAGCCAAGATTGTAGCGAATGACCAACCCGACATCCGGCGACGCTTCAGCGCCCAGCCTCGCCGGCATCACATCTGCCGCCAGTAACCCTCCGCGCGTTGTACTGGACTCCAATATCTGGGTCGACCTGCTGGTGTTCGGCGATCCGCACACCCGACCGATCCTCGAAGCGCTCGAAGCCGGCACCTTCGCGCCAGTGATCCGCGCCGACTGCCGCGAAGAACTGCGCCGCGTGCTCGCCTATCCGCAATTTGCACGTTTTGCCGTCGATATCGACGCGGCACTGGCCACCGTGGACCGCTTCAGCACGTTGGAGCCGCTGCCCTCGCAGGAAGACGCCGACGCCATCCGCCTGCCGCGCTGCAAGGACACGGACGACCAGAAGTTCGTCGAGCTTGCGCACTTCTCGCGTGCCGCGTGCCTGGTGTCGAAGGACAAGGCCGTGCTCAAGCTCAGGAGCCGCTTGCGCCGCTCCAGCGGCGTGGAAGTGATGACACCGCCCGCGTTCGGCCAGTGGCTGGTTGCCCTGGCGGCCGCCGCCTGATGCCTCGAATCGCTTTAGAATTGCCGCTGTTGCCGCTCCGGCAAGCCGATTTTCGCTCTCGTCCTACAACGTCGCAGCCATGTCCGCAGACTCCACCCTCGCCCCGCTGACTCCGCCCGTGTCGCGCCTGCCATCCGTCGGCACCACGATCTTCACCGTGATGTCCGCACTGGCAGCCGAAAAGAACGCCGTCAACCTCGGACAGGGCTTTCCCGACTTCGATTGCGATCCGCGCATCGTCGATGCCGTGACCCATGCCATGCGCACGGGTCACAACCAGTACCCGCCGATGGCCGGCGTGCCGCGCCTGCGCCAGGCAATCGCCGACAAGATCGCCACGCTGTACGGCCATCGCTATAGCTGGGAAAGCGAGATCACCGTCACGGCCGGCGCCACGCAGGGCATCCTGACCGCGATCCTGTGCGCCGTGCATCCCGGCGACGAGGTGATCGTGCTGGAACCGTGCTACGACAGCTACCTGCCGGCGATCGAACTGGCCGGCGCGACCGCTGTGCCGGTCACGCTGGAGGCGCCCGATTTCCGCGTGCCGTTCGACCGCCTCGCTGCTGCCATCACGCCGCGTACGCGGATGATCCTCATCAACACGCCGCACAACCCGACCGGGACGATCTGGCGTGCCGCCGACGTGGACAAGCTGGCCCAACTGCTGGCCGGCACCGACATCCTGCTGCTGTCGGACGAGGTCTACGAGCACATGGTCTACGACAGAGAGCCACACGCATCGGTGTCACGCCATCCGGAACTTGCGCGGCGCAGCTTCGTGATTTCGAGCTTCGGCAAGACCTACCACGTGACGGGCTGGAAGGTCGGTTATGTGGCGGCGCCGGCGGCGCTATCGGCGGAATTCCGCAAGGTGCACCAGTTCAACGTGTTCACCGTGAATACGCCCGTACAGCATGGCCTGGCCGACTACATGGCCGATCCCGCGCCGTATCTGGAACTCTCCGCGTTCTACCAGGCCAAGCGCGACTATTTCCGCGCCGGGTTGGCCAATACGCGTTTCAAGCTGCTGCCGTCCGAGGGCACGTATTTCCAATGCGTGGACTACTCCGCGATTTCCGACCTGAGCGAGGCCGAGTTTTCGATGTGGCTGACGCGAGAGATCGGCGTGGCGGCGATCCCGGTCTCGGCCTTCTATACGCAGCCGCGCGAATCGGGCGTGGTGCGATTCTGCTTCGCCAAGAAGGAAGAAACGCTGTCGCTGGCATTGGAGCGGCTGGCAAAGCTCTGAAATCGGTCCCGCCAATACGAGAACGCCCGCGGCATGTGTGTACCGCGGGCGTTTTGCTGCAGGCGCAGTACCCATGCAGGCCGGCGCTTACTTGTTCCGGCTCAGCATCAGCTCGGTGTTCGCCTTGCGGTCGGCATTGACCTTCTGCACCGACGGGCGCTCCGACAGCGTCTTCAGGTATTCCTTGACTGGCAGGTCGGCCAGCAGGTCCTTGCCGTAGATGATCTTTGTGCACGACGACACCAGTGGCAGGTGGACGGCGGCTGCACAGTCGGCCAGCGTGAAGGTATCGCCCGCCACATACGGCGAGAACTTCGCGAGCTTCGCGAACGCGGGAACATAGCGCGACAGCAGCTTGAGCTGGCGCTCCTTCACGTTGTCGCTGACCTTGCCGCCGAAGAACGCCTCCGGGTACAGCTCGCGCGCGGTCAGTTCGAGGTACAACTCCAGGAATGTGACGATTTCGCGTACCTTGCCGGCCTGCATCGGATCGCGCGGCAGCAGCGGCGTCTGCGGATAAGCGGCTTCCAGGTATTCGTTGATGACTTCCGACTCGCACAACGAACCCGATTCGGTGATCATGTAGGGCACCTTGCCGGCTGGCGTGGCGGTCGTGTCGGTCTCGCCGATCCAGGCCAGCACCTCCTCGAACGGCACATTCTTTTCCAGCAGTGCCAGCTTGACCTTGTTGTAGTAGTTGCTGGCGGCAAATCCGCACAGTTTCAGCATGTCGTCTCTCTCCTGTTGGAATCCACGCTTGCGGGCGCAAGCCCGTAGCGATTGTGAACCATCCCGGTCTTCTGGTGCCGCCGGACTGGCCGATCAGCGCACGCCGCCTGCCTTCCGGCCATTTCCGGAAAGATGCAAAAAACGTACGATCGTGCTAATTTAACCACAACTTCAGGGACAAAAAATGAGCACTTTCACCATCGAGACGCTCGGCATCGTGGGAACGGGCGCCATGGGCCGCGGTATCGCCCAGATCGCGGCGCAGGCTGGCCTGACCGTCAACCTGTACGACGCCAACCCGCAAGCCGTGGAAGCCGCGCGCAAGTATCTGCAGGATACGCTTGGCAAGCTCGCTGAAAAAGGCAAGATCTCGGCGGCCGATGCCGATGCCACGCTGGCTCGCGTGAAGCCGTGCGGCGCGCTCGAAGACCTGTCCCGCTGCGACATGGTGGTGGAGGCGATCGTCGAGCGGCTCGACGTGAAGCGCGATCTCGTCGCCAAGCTGGAGGCCGTGCTGCGCCCCGACGCGATCATCGCGTCGAACACCTCGTCGCTGTCGATCACCGCGATTGCGGTCGGTGCGAAGGAACCGGGCCGCGTCGTCGGCTACCACTTCTTCAATCCGGTGCCGCTGATGAAGGTGGTCGAGGTCATCGACGGCCTGTCGGGCAATCCGGCCGTGGGCGATGCGCTGATGGCGCTGTCGCGCCGCATGGGCCATACGCCGGTGCGATGCAAGGACATGCCGGGCTTTATCGTCAACCACGCCGGCCGTGGCATGAATATCGAAGGCATCAAGGTCGCGCAGGAAGGGGTGGCCGAATTTGTCGATATCGACAACATCATGCGCGAGCAGGCCGGCTTCCGCATGGGGCCGTTCGAGCTGATGGACCTGACCGGACTCGATGTGTCGCACCCGGTCATGGAATCGATCTACAACCAGTTCTATCAGGAGCCGCGCTACCGTCCGTCGCCGATTACGGCAATCCGCTCGGTGGGCGGACTGGTCGGCCGCAAGGCTGGCGCCGGCTTCTATCGCTACGTGGACGGCCAGAAGCAGGTCCCGGCCGTTGCCGCCGTCCCGTCGGCGCGTCCGGCCAGCGTGTGGGTCAGCCGCGCGAGCGAGCGTGGCCATGCGATGGTCACGAAGCTGCTCGGCGCGATGGGCGTGACGCCCGAGAGCGGTGAACAGCCATCAGCCGATGCACTGATCGTCGTCACGCCGCTGGGCCTCGACGCCACGACTACCGCGCTCCAGCAGGGTCTGGATGCCTCGCGCACGGTGGCCATCGACACGCTGCTGCCGTTCGAAGCCACCAAGCGCCGCACGCTGATGACCACACCCGCCACAAGCGCTGCCGCACGCAACGCCGCGCACGGCCTGTTCGCGAACGACGGCGTGCCGGTCACGGTGATCCGCGATTCGGCCGGCTTCGTGGCCCAGCGCGTGCTCTGCTGCATCATCAACATCGCCAGCGACATCGCGCAGCAGCGCATTGCCTCGCCGGCCGACATCGACCTGGCCGTGAACCTCGGCCTCGGCTACCCGAAGGGTCCGCTGGCGCTTGGAGACGCCGTCGGCCCGCAACTGGTGCTGGAAACGCTGCGCAATATGGAAGCCCTGACCGGCGACATGCGCTACCGCCCGAGCCCGTGGCTGTGGCGCCGTGCCGGTCTCGGCCTGTCGCTGCTGACCGAAGAGAACTGAGGAGCCTGGCTCCCCTGCCCCCGCAATATCCCGAGGCCGTCCATGACCGCACAGTTGCTTACGTCCCGCGTTGATTCGACGCTGGTGCTGACCATCTCGAACCCGGAGGCACGCAATGCGCTGCATCCGGATATCTACGCCGCCTCTTTCGAGGCGCTGAACGCCGCCGCCGGCGATGATTCGGTGCGCGCCGTGATCATCACCGGTGCCGATGGCATCTTCTGCGCCGGCGGCAACCTGAACCGGCTGCTCGGCAACCGCTCGAAGCCGCGCGAAGTGCAGGCCCAAAGCATCGAAACGCTGAACCACTGGATCGAAACGCTGCACGCGTTCCCCAAGCCTGTCATCGCGGCAGTCGAAGGCGCGGCGGCGGGGGCCGGTTTCTCGGTCGTGCTGGCGTGCGATTTTGTCGTGGCCGCGAGCGATGCCAAGTTCGTCATGGCCTACGTCAAGGTCGGACTGACGCCCGACGGCGGCGGTTCGTACGAACTGGCGCGCGCGCTGCCGCGCGCGCTGGCCAGCGAACTGATGATGGAAGGCAAGCCCGTGGATGGCGCCAGGCTCGCGCAGTTCGGGCTGGTCAACCGTGTGGTGCCACCGGGCCAAGCGCTGACCGAAGCGTTGCGCCTGGCCGAGGCCATCGCCGAACAGTCCCCGCATGCGGTCGGCCGCATCAAGGGCCTGATCAACCATGCGGCCACGGCTTCGCTGAGCGAGCACCTCGTGGCCGAGCGCGACAACTTCGTGGCCGCGCTGCACCACCCGGACGGCGGCGAAGGCATCAGCGCCTTCCTGGAAAAGCGCAAGCCGCGCTACCGCTGAACATTGCGTTGAATCATGGCGGCGCGGTAGCGTGCCGCCGCAGAAGCCCGCGCAAGACGGGCCTGCTGACATCAATGAGGGAGACAAGCATGGAATTGCCGCCGTCCTCACGCCGCCGCATCTACCTGATGCGCCATGGCGCCGTTTCGTACTTCGATGAAGGCGGGCGCCCGGCGCTGCCCGAGATGGTCCCGCTCAACGAGACCGGCCGCATGCAAGCCACGGCCGCAGGGCGGGCGTTTGCAGCCGAGAACATCCGCTTCGACCGCGTCATCGTCAGCGGCCTGCCCCGCACCGTGCAGACCGCCGAGCTTGTGCTCGCCGAACTGCCCCACATGCAGGACATATCGCCCGAGGTCTGGCCCGACTTCCGCGAAATCCGCGGCGGCGACCTGTCGGCGATTGCCACCGAAGACCTGCGCGATGCCTTTGTCGGCGCGTTCGAAGGCGAAGTGTCGGAAGACAAGCGCTTTCTGAACGGCGAGACCATCGGCCACTTTCTTGACCGCGTACTGCCGGCACTGCAACGGCTGCGCGATGATCCAGGCTGGGACACGGCACTGCTGGTCTTGCACGGCGCCACGAACCGCGTGATCCTTTCACAGGCCATCACCTGCGGCCGGCGCGTGTTCTTTGGCTCGCTGCTGCAGACCGCGGGCTGCATCAACGTGCTCGACATGGGCGACGATCCGCTCGACTGGGTCGTGCGCATGACCAACTATTCGCCACCGACGCCCGTGCACAGCGGCTCTCGCCACACGACGATGGAAGTCCTGCTGCACCAGTACCTGCGCGGACGGCCGCCCGCTACCTGATCCAACCGCGGGCACACCATTCTTCATCACCGATACCGACAGAAAACCACCGGAGACAGCATGAGCAGCAACGTATCGCACTTCGAGGGCACGCGCCCCGTGGCGGACCAGCAGCGTTTCGACACCGAGGCTTTGGAAGCCTGGATGCGCCAGCATGTGGAAGGCTTTGCCGGCCCGCTGAGCGTGGAGCAGTTCAAGGGCGGCCAGTCCAACCCGACGTTCAAGCTCGTCACGCCTGGCCAGACCTACGTGATGCGCGCCAAGCCGGGCCCCAAGAGCAAGCTGCTGCCGTCCGCGCACGCTATCGAACGCGAATACCGCGTGATGGACGCGCTCGCCGGCACGGACGTGCCCGTGGCAAAGATGTACGCGCTGTGCGAAGACGAATCGGTGATCGGCCGCGCGTTCTACATCATGGAGTTCGTCAGCGGCCGTGTGCTGTGGGACCAGTCGCTGCCCGGCATGAGCCCGGCCGAGCGCACCGCCATTTATGACGAGATGAACCGCGTGATCGCGGCCATGCATACCGTCGACTACCAGGCCATCGGCCTTGGCGACTACGGCAAGCCCGGCAACTACTTCCAGCGCCAGATCGAACGCTGGACCAAGCAGTACAAGCTGTCGGAAACCGAATCGATCCCCGCCATGGATTCGCTGATGGACTGGCTGCCGCAGCATATCCCGCAGGAAGACGCCGACCTGACCAGCATCGTCCACGGCGACTACCGCCTCGACAACCTGATGTTCCACCCGACCGAGCCGCGCGTGCTGGCCGTGCTGGACTGGGAGCTGTCGACGCTCGGCCATCCGATGGGAGACTTCGGCTACCACTGCATGAGCTGGCACATCGCGCCGGGACAGTTCCGCGGCATCGCGGGCCTGGACCATGCCGCGCTCGGCATCCCCGACGAGGCCAGCTACCGCAAGCTGTACGAGCAGCGCACGGGCCGCCCTATCACCGGCGACTGGAATTTTTACCTGGCTTTCAGCATGTTCCGCATCGCCGGCATCCTGCAGGGCATCATGAAGCGCGTGGTGGACGGTACTGCGTCGTCCGCGCAGGCGCTCGACGCCGGCAAGCGGGCTCGCCCGATGGCCGAGATGGGCTGGGAATACGCGAAAAAAGCCAAGCAGTAAGCGAAAAGCCACCAACGGCGGCAAACCCGCCTGACGACAGTCATGTCATCAGACAACAGCGCGCTCCGGCGCGCTGTTGCGTTTCCGGCCTGTAAACCCGCCAACGTATAGGGTTATGGCCGAATCTCAGTATTTTCCCGATGTCGGATTCGCGCAAAGCCGTCTACTATGCAACCCATGTTGTATGACGACTGATAATTAAGCGATTTCAGGAGACATTGTATGACCTCTCGCCGCACGTTCCTCCAGCAGGCATCCAGCCTGGCCGCGCTCGGCACCCTGGGCGGCGCCTCGGCGGCGCTGCCGCGTCTGGCCCAGGCCGCCGACGCCTGGCCGAACCGCCCGATCCGGCTGATCGTCCCCTACCCTGCCGGCGGATCGTCGGACATCATCGCGCGGATGATCAGCAAGCAACTCGGCGAGGCGCTCGGCCAACCGATCGTGGTGGACAACCGTCCCGGCGCCAACGGCAACATCGGCGCGGCTATGGCGGCGCAGGCCGGCTCGGATAACCACACGCTGCTGCTGTGCGACGTCGGCGCGTTGGCAATCAGCCCATCGGTGTACACCAAGCTGACGTTCAACCCCGGCAAGGACCTGAAAGGCGTGGCGATGCTCGCCTACTCGCCGCACCTGCTGGTTGTGCATCCGTCGGTCAAGGTCTCGAATCTCAAGGAACTTGTGGACCTGTCGCAGAAATCGCAACTGAATTTCGCCGTGACCGCCATTGGCAGTGCGCCGCACCTGGCCGGCGTGGCCGTAGCCCAGGCTACCGGGGCCAAGTGGCAGTACGTGCCGTACAAGGGAGGCTCACAGGCGATTGCCGACACCGTGGGCGGCACCGCGCAGGTGCTGATGAACGGGATGCTGGCCACGCTTCCGCAGGTGCAGGCCGGCAAGCTCAAGCTGATCGCGGTGTCCAAGCGCACCCGCATGCCGCTGGTGGGCCAGACGCCGACGATCGCGGAACAGGGCGTGCCGGGCTTCGAATCGGGCACCTGGCAAGGCGTGATGGCGCCGGCATCGATGCCCGACGCGATCATTGCGCGCGTCAATGCCGAACTGGTCCGCATCATCCGCTCGCCGGATATCCGGGCGCAGCTCGCCGGTCAGGGGGCAGAAGTCGTGACCATGACTCCGGCTGAAACCACGCGCTTTTACCAGACCGAGGAAACTCGCTGGGCCAAGGTGGTCAAGGCCGCTGGGGTGAAGCTGGACGCCTGACGGCGGTAATTGTTGAAGAAAGTCCGATAGAAAACAAAAGGGCGGGACTTCGAATCCCGCCCTCTTCTGGTTTCCGGCGCTCAGTCCCCCATCGCCACGCCTTCCCGCCGCGGATCGGCCCCACCCGCCCATACCAGCCGCCCATCGGCCCGCTGACGCCGCATGATGGCCTGCGTGCCGCTCGTCATCTCGATCTCCGCCACCTGATGGCCGCGCTGCTTCAGCGCATCGGCCAAAGCCGGCGTAACCAAACCCTTCTCCAGCTCGGTCGGCCCGTTGCGGCTACCAAAGTTGGCCATGCCGATGGCCGCCTGCACGTCCATATTCCAGTCGAGCAGTCCAACCAGCGTCTTGGAAACGTACTCGATGATCTGCGAGCCGCCCGGCGATCCCACCGTGCCCAGGAATTTGCCGCTCTCCCGGTCGAACACGAGCGTCGGCGCCATCGACGAACGCGGGCGCTTGCCCGGCTCGACGCGGTTGGCCACGGGCTTGCCGTTTTCGCTCGGCAGGAAGGAGAAGTCCGTGAGCTGGTTGTTGAGCATGAAGCCGCGCACCATGATGTGCGAGCCGAAGTAGGACTCGACCGTCGTCGTCATGGAAATGGCACCGCCGCGGCTGTCCACCGCGACGATCTGCGACGTTGAGATGCGCGGCGGCGAGCGGTCCGGCGCGAAGGCCACCGAGGTGCCTGGCGGCACGCCGGGCTGGGCCTTCCCCATGCTCTTGTCACTGATCAGCGACGCGCGCTGCTCCAGGTAGGCCGGATTGACCATGCCCGCGATATCGACTTGCACGAAGTCCGAATCCGCCACGTAGAGGCCACGGTCGGCGTAGGCCAGGCGATCGGCTTCGGCGATGGCGTGGACGGCATCGGGATTGGCTTCCAAGACAGCGGGCGTGCTGACCGCGGATGGCTTGAGTGCGGCGAGCGCGTACTTCGGGTTACGCGTTTCCAGCGCCTGCAGCGTGCCAAGAATCTGCGCCAGCGCGATCCCGCCCGACGACGGCGGTGGCATGCCGCAGATCTTCCAGCGCTTGTAGTCGGTACAGACCGGAACACGCAATTTGGCCCGGTAGTTCACGAGGTCGCGCGTGGACAGGCTGCCCGGATTGAGGCTTCCGTTGACCTTGGTGACGATGTCGCGCGCGATCGGTCCGGTGTACAGCGCGTTGGGACCATTAGCGGCAATCGCGCGCAGCGTCTGCGCGAGTTGCGGGTTCTTCAGGATGGTACCGGCCGGCTTGGGCTTGCCCTGGGCGTCGAGGAAATACGCGGACATCTCAGGAGAGTTCGACATGAACTTGTCGCTCGCCACCTGCGCGTAAAGCCGTGGAGAGATCGGGAATCCCTTCTCCGCAAGCGAGATCGCGCGCTGGAACAGTTGCGACCACTTGAGCTTGCCATGCTCGCGGTGCGCCATTTCAAGCGCGCGCAGCACCCCGGGCGTGCCCACCGAGCGCCCGCCGATCTGCGCCTCGCTGAATTCCATCGGCTTGCCGTCGGGGCGGAGGAAGAGGTTTTCCGTGGCGCCGGCCGGTGCGGTCTCGCGGCCGTCGAAGGCCTGCACGCGCTTGCCGTCCCAGTACATGATGAATGCGCCGCCACCGACACCCGAGGCCTGTGGTTCCACCAGTGTCAATACCGCCTGCATGGCGATGGCGGCATCGATTGCCGAGCCGCCCTGGCGCAGTACGTCGCGCCCGGCTTCGGTGGCCAGAGGATTGGCTGCCGCTGCCATGTATTTCTCGGCGTACACCGTCGACATGTCGGTGCGGTAACCCGACGCAATTTCAGGTGCAGGTGGCAGCGTTGCCGTGGCGGGAGGCGGAGGTGCCGCGGGCGCGGCAGTAGCGGCAGGCGCCGCAGGTGCCCCGCTTTGCGTGCCGCACCCGGCCATCAGCGCCGTGAACGTCACAATGATCGAACCGCGCCACGCCAATCGGGATGCAAGCAGGTGAGCCATGCGATATCTCCGCCACGAACGATCTGCCGATTGTAGTGGCCGCAGACGCACGGCGGTGTCAGACAAAGCCCGACAAGCTCACCCGGTGTGCACGATACGCAGGCCGGGTGACGGAAAAGGCTCAGCGCGTGGTAAACGACCAGTTCAGGTTGACCGCCTGCCCGCCCAGCTTGCCGCTGACGGCGACGCTGTAGCGCTGGCCGCTTGCCAGTGGCGCGAGCGGCGTGCAGATCGCGAGGCCGCGCGCCGCACCGGAAAGGCCGGACGAGCGGCTGTCGACCTTCAGGCAGTCGACATTGCGGCCCTGCGCGTCGGTGATCGTGAAGCTGTCCGCATCGAATTGCAGCGAGATGTTGATCGCCTGCAGCGATACCGGATAGCCCATGGTCTTGTTCTCATAGCCCGGCGCCGGATTGGGGCTTTCCGAATTGATCCAGCTTGCCGGCACGTCGGCCTGCCCGTCGAACGGATATGCGACCATCTGGTTGTCCGTGCCGCCCTGCGACGCATCAGCCAGATCGACGGTCTGGTAGTAGTACGCCGCGGTGCCGGTGCCGTTCGGACCCACGCTTTCCGCATAGCCGCTGCCTGCGGACGCGTAGCTGCCCAGCAGCGAAGCACGATGGAATGGCGCGTTGATGAGGTCGGACACCAGCGAGTCCTTCGGCGACAGCGATAGCTGGGCGTTGGCCACCGACGTCCACTTGTTCGCTCCCGCGACGACTTCCGCGTCGGCGTTGGTCGGGTACGCGGCCTGGATACGCGCGTCAGGCGTGGCGCCGGTGTAGCCGGCCTTGCCCGAGACTTCGTCGTGCGTGAGCGTCTGGTTGGCGAGCATGTACGCCGTGTGGTTCTGCGCCACATTGTTGAGCGCATCACGCGCCACGAGCGGTGGCAGGCCAACCTGTTCGCGCCGGTAGTTGGCATAGCACAGGCCTGCGCTGCGCGCGTCGTCGAGCACGCGATAGTTGCTCACGGCGCTGCCACGCGCGGGCAGCAGAGCGATGCCGCCACCGGCTGGCGCGGCAGGCTTCGAACCGCTTACCGTGTAGCAACCACCTGCCGTTACGGGCGTCGAGGACCCCGCCTGCGTCGAACTGCTCTGGCCCGATGGCTGGGCTGTGCCGCTCGCGGCCGTACCGCCGCCGCCGCCATCACCGCCGCCGCCACAGGCGGCAAGCGCCGACAGCAAGGCGACGCCGCACAGCGTACGCCAGCGCAGCGGCACCGTGCGCGAACTCAGAGAATGTAATGGGTTTTCAGCAGGCAAGCGTTTCCCGGTCATCGATCTGTATCGTCGTAGTTCTGATGGAGAAACTGCCCGTGGCAGCCCGGCATTGCGGGCGCAGCAGGACATCACCGGAACGCAGGCGCGGGCTTGCGTGGTGACGCCGGGGGCAGATGTGACCCGGTGATGGTAGGGAGACGGTCAGCGAGCGTCCAGCCCGCTAACAATGGCTTACGTGTGACCCACGCGCGCTGCACCAGGCGACGTCAGACCGCCGACTGCGCTTCGGGCACGCCGCCGCCGAGCGAGGACATCACCGCCATGAGTTGCTCGCGCAGCCAGCGATTGGCGCCATCGTTTTCGCCGCCTGCATGCCAGTACAAATGCAGCTCGAGCGACGGTACCTTGAACGG
Source organism: Cupriavidus pinatubonensis (assembly GCF_019602855.1). Taxonomy (GTDB): domain Bacteria; phylum Pseudomonadota; class Gammaproteobacteria; order Burkholderiales; family Burkholderiaceae; genus Cupriavidus; species Cupriavidus pinatubonensis. Next base: position 1,089,165 of record NZ_CP080767.1, on the reverse strand, counting down.
CAGCGACAGGATGCGGTTGGCATAAGGTTCATTGGCGATGCGCGCATAACGCAGCGGCAGCGTTGCGAGCAGGTCCGTACAGCTCACCACGCGGCAGGCCGCGGCATAGTGCTGGCAGCGCAGCCGCACCCGGCGCGTCAGCCCCATGCGATGCAGCGCCTGATCCTCCAGCCCCGCACCACGGCGCCGCGAGGACACGTGAACGTGCTCGGCAGCCAGGTAGCGTTCCAGCGTCAGCTCTTTCTTTACAAGCGGATGGTCGCGGCGCGCCAGCACGATCATCGGATCGGCCATGAACTGGGCATGATGGATGGCCGGCGACACTGGCAGCAGGATATCGATGGCAGCATCGATCGTGCCGGCCAGCAGTTCAGATTCCATCTCGCGCCGGTCGAACCGGATCGCGGCAATCTCCACCTGCGGCGCCACCGAGGTCACGCGCGCCATCAGCGGCGGCAGCAGCGTGGATTCCAGCGCGTCGCGCATGCCAATGGTGAAGCGGCGCACAGTGTTGGTCGGATCGAAGTGCGGCGTGTCCTGCAGGGTGCGCGCAAAGGACTGCAGCGCCGAGCGGACCTCCGATGCGAGCGAGCGTGCCAGCGGCGTGGGCGCCATGCCCTGCCCGCGCCGCTCGAACAGCGGATCATCGAACAGGCCGCGCAGGCGGCCCAGCGCGTGACTCACCGCCGGCTGCGTCAGGTTGAGCTGACGAGCCGCCGCGGTGATGCTGCCTTCGCTATAGATAGCGTCGAACACCACGAAGAGATTGAGGTCGATGCGGGATAGCTGCATGGCTCCCATTCTGGCACGGAATGCAGGACATTGATACTGACAAATCCAGAAAATTCATTTTTGTTATTACCAGGGTTCGGATAGAGTGCTTTCCATCGGCATATGCCGCGTACTGTCCGTACCAACCCGTGCTGCCGGGGCCACCGGCGCACCACTACCTGGTAGCGAGGAGACCCCATGCAATTCGAATACACGCCCAAGGTCAAGGAGATGCAGGCCAAGCTGTTGGCCTTCTTCGACCAGTACATCTACCCGAACGAAAAGCGCTTCTACGAAGAGATCAACGCCAACCGCCAGGCTGGTAACGCGTGGGTGCCGAGCAAGCTGATCGAGGAACTGAAGCCTAAGGCACGTGAAGCCGGCCTGTGGAACCTGTTCCTGCCGCGTTCGCCGCGCGCGCCGCAGGGCCTGTCGAACCTCGAATACGCAACGCTGTGCGAAATCATGGGCCGGGTGCCCTGGTCGGCCGAAGTCTTCAACTGCGCCGCGCCCGACACCGGCAACATGGAAACGCTCGAGCGCTACGCGTCCGAAGAACTGAAGGACAAATGGCTCGAGCCGCTGCTTGCGGGCGAGATCCGCTCGGCCTTCCTGATGACCGAGCCGGCCGTGGCTTCGTCGGACGCCACCAATATCGAATGCCGCATCGAGCGTGATGGCGACCATTACGTGGTCAACGGCACCAAGTGGTGGTCGTCGGGCGCCGGCGATCCGCGCTGCAAGGTCTACATCGTGATGGGCAAGACCGATCCGAGCGCGGGCCGCCACGAGCAGCAGTCCATGATCGTGGTGCCGGCCGACACCCCGGGCATCACCATCAAGCGTTTCCTGCCGGTGTTCGGTTATGACGACGCGCCGCACGGCCATATGGAAATCGAGCTGAAGAACGTGCGCGTGCCGGTCTCGAACATCCTGCTCGGCGAAGGCCGGGGCTTCGAGATCGCGCAGGGTCGCCTCGGCCCGGGCCGTATCCACCACTGCATGCGCAGCATCGGCGTGGCCGAACGCGCGCTGGAACTGCTGTGCAAGCGCGCACTGTCGCGGGTGGCGTTCGGCAAGCCAGTCGCCAACCAGGGCGTCACGCAGGAGCGCATTGCCGAAGCGCGCTGCGAAATCGAGATGGCCCGCCTGCTCACGCTCAAGGCCGCCTACATGATGGACACGGTCGGCAACAAGATCGCCAAGGCCGAGATCGCCATGATCAAGGTAGTGGCCCCGAACGTCGCCCTGAAGGTGATCGACTGGGCGATCCAGGTGCACGGCGCGGCCGGCGTATCGAGCGACTTCCCGCTGGCCAACTGGTGGGCGCACCAGCGCACGCTGCGCCTGGCCGACGGTCCGGACGAGGTGCACCGCAACGCCATCGCCAAGCTGGAACTGGCCAAGCACATGGGCCTGAAGCCGGAAGACGTGAAGATGCCCGTGGCACGCGGCTTCTGAGTCCAGCCCGACACACGCGCCGGCAACCCCGTCGGCAGTATGGAAACGCGCAGCCCCGCTGCGCGTTTTTTTCTTCTGTGCTTAAATCGATCGATCCTTTTCCGCCCCTCCTTCCCCATATCGCCGTCAGGAGACTTCTTGCGATGATCGATGTCTATAGCTGGGCGACGCCCAACGGCCACAAAGTCCATATCATGCTCGAGGAGTGCGGCCTCGAGTACAAGGTCCACCCGATCAACATCGGTGCGGGCGACCAGTTCAGCGAGGCGTTCCTCAAGATCAGCCCGAACAACAAGATCCCGGCCATCGTTGACCCTGACGGTCCGGACGGCGAGCCGATCTCGCTGTTTGAATCCGGCGCCATCCTGCTTTACCTGGCCGGCAAGACCGGCAAGTTCCTGCCGGAAGACGTGCGCGGCAAGTACGAGGCGCTGCAATGGCTGATGTTCCAGATGGGCGGCGTTGGCCCGATGCTTGGCCAGGCCCACCACTTCCGCATCTACGCGCCCGAGAAAATCGAGTATGCGGTCAATCGCTACACCAACGAAGCGAAGCGCCTGTACGGCGTGATCGACACGCAGCTGTCGCGGCATGAATGGCTGGCCGGCGACCAGTACACGATCGCCGATATCGCCACGTTCCCGTGGCTGCGCAGCTGGCAGAACCAGGGCGTGGAACTCGACGAGTATCCGAACCTCAAGCGCTGGTTCAACACCATCGCCGAACGCCCGGCCGTGAAGCGCGGCGTCGAAGTTCTGGCCAGCGCGCGCAAGCCCCTGCAGGACGACAAGGCTCGCGAAATTCTATTCGGCGCCACGCAATACAAGCGTCACTGAAGCCGGATGAACGCCGGCGGCATGCATTGCCGCCGGTTGATTGCGCCCTGCTTCAGGCCGGCAGGCACTCCGCTTGCGCGCCGTACGGCGCGCGCGGCATTTCAAGGATGCCGCCGCGCCCGACTGGCAATCGACATACGGCATGGAATCCATCTAGCGCCTCGCGCTCCGCGTCACCACTGCAGTACAGCAGGCCAGTTGCGGGCAGCAGGACTTCCACGCTGTAAGACTCATGCGAATCCGGCACGAACAGCGTGCCCGGCTGAACGAAATTTAGATAATTCTCCCCGCCCTGACGCCAGCGCAGGCACAGCGCGCCGCGATGGCATAGCGCCCAGCGCAGGCCATCGGCGAGCATGCACTCCCCTGCCTGCAACTGCGCGAAGCCCGCATGCCTGCGCGCCGCGATTTGTTCGCTGCAATCGTTTTCCAGGGTCGGGCCGGCCTGACTGTCGAGCGTGGCGACACATCCCAGCGAATAACGCAGCGACTCACCTTGCAACAAGGTGTCTTCAGTTGGCCGTGCATCGGCGGTTGAAGGGCTATCATCCGGCGCAATACGAACCAGGATGCTGTCCAGCGCGACGTGTACCTCCATGGGTAAGTCGGGCGCCGGCGCAAACATGTCGGCACTTCCGATCAGCACAGGCTCATGGCCCGGCGCGGCAATGCGGATGCCTCCGCGCAGGCATGCCCACCATTCACCGCGTCCGGCCACGAAGACCTGCTGGGTCTGGCCCGCCGGCAGGAAAACGTAGTCGCATGTCACGCCCGGCCCCGCACAGGGCGGCAACAGGTGGGAATGGAATCCGATATGAAGGTCCGCGGCAGTTGCGCGGCCTTGGCTGAAGGCACGCATCGGCGCGTCGAACAGCGAGTAGATCTGCATGGCAATCCCCTGACAGAGCGAAGGAGACAAGATGGTCCCCTCAGACGCAACGACACCCGCGCATTCGACGCGAGCTTTCCATTGCGTGTACCCCGTTTGGCACGGCCATCAGGCCGCCCGGTTCATGCCATGGTGCGCGCCTTCTGCTGGCGCATCCCTTGAGACTGCAGATCAGACACCGATGGTGAGTCCGAATATAAGGCGTCGTTGCTGCAGCGTCAAACTCCTAGCCTGTGGCCGAGCATAACTTCCCACTGACCATGACCAAACACACTCTCAGAGAATTCGGATTGCATCTTGCCCGCCTGCGCAAGCGACGTGGCTGGTCGCAGGAAACGCTCTCGCTGGAAAGCGGCCTGGCACGTTCTTACCTTAGCGGCATCGAACGCGGCAAGCGCAACCTCGCGCTGCTCAACATCTGCATGCTGGCCGATACGCTCGGCGTGCCACCGTCAGAGATGCTCGATTTTGAGATACAGGGAAGCTCTGCCCTGCACGTCGAAGAACCACGTTCCGTGTTCGGCAATGCGCAGAACGCCGCCATCGAAGCGACGCTGCGCCATATGGCCGAACTCAGTGAAGCCGAGGTAGACCTGGTAGCCGCAATGGTCCGTGCGCTAGCGCGCAAGGGCAGTTATCGGCTGGACTGACGAGCGCTCAGACGCCCAGCATGCCCTGCTGCTCGATGAAGCGGATCACCTCATCCAGGCCTTGCCCCGACTTGACGCTGCCCATCACGAACGGGCGCCCCCCGCGCATCTTGCGCGCATCGCTCTCCATCACTTCGAGTGAAGCGCCAACATACGGCGCCAGGTCGGTCTTGTTGATCACCAGCAGGTCCGACTTGGTAATACCCGGGCCGCCCTTGCGCGGGATCTTCTCGCCGCCGGCCACGTCGATCACGTAGATCGTCAAGTCGGACAATTCCGGGCTGAACGTCGCGGCGAGATTGTCACCGCCGGATTCGATGAAGACCACGTCCGCATCCGGAAACTTCGCCAGCATGCGCTCGACAGCCTCGAGGTTGATCGACGCATCTTCGCGAATCGCCGTATGTGGGCAACCGCCCGTCTCGACACCCATGATGCGCTCGGCAGGCAGCGCGCCGGAGATTGTCAGCAGGCGCTGGTCTTCCTTCGTGTAGATATCGTTGGTGATGGCGACCAGGTCATAGCGGTCCCGCATCGCCTTGCACAGCATTTCCAGCAGAGTGGTCTTGCCGGAGCCGACAGGTCCGCCGACGCCGACGCGCAGCGGAGGATTCTTTTTGGTACGAGCCTGGGTCATGATCGCTTCGGGATTCAGGAACGGAACAGCCGGGAATATTGCGTTTCGTGACGCGACGAAAGCAATCCCAGCATTGGTGAAAAGGTGGAAAGCCTTGGTGGCGTTTCCGCGGCGCGTTGTACGGCTTCATCAACTGTCATCAGCACGGCTTCGTGCAGACGCCGCAGCATGTGCTGGCCGGCCACCTGCCCTAGCGGCACGGCCTTGACAGCGGCGGCCACTTGGTTTTCCGCCCAGTTGAAGCAGTAAGCGGCCAGCCCCTCGCGCTCATCGATCTCCAGCGCCACGCTGGTTGCCGCAAACGCCGTCGGCAGGCATACCGGCGATATGACGGCAAGATGCTCGCGCAACGCATCGCCACCCCATCCCATCTGCCCCACGAGCTTCGCGAGCGACCAGCCCATCTGTTCGGTCTCGAGCCGCAACTCGGCCGTTTCGCGGGTGGCATGGAACCAGCCGTTCCACTCGCGCACCGCATCGACATCCATCGCCTGCCAGCCGCGATGCAGCAGCAGCCACAACGGCGCTTCGCATTGCGCCTGGACGTATAGCAGACTGTCGCGAATCCAGCGTTCGGCGGTATCTGCATCACGGACACAGCCAATGTCGATGGCGGCTTCGAGACCTTGCGAATAGCTGAAGCCACCGATTGGGAGCGCGGGTGAGGCCAGGTGCAGGAGGGAGATGAGCTGACGCAGCGGTGTCATGGCCGGCGGTGTGCTACGCGTTCAGTGCTTGTGCCCGCAGCCGGGGCCGTGAACGTGCCCCTTTACATCATGCTCGTGATCGTGATCGTGATCGTGATCGTGATCGTGATCGTGATCGTGCGAGTGCGAGTGCGAGTGCGAGTGCCCATGATCATGATCATGGTCGTGCCCATGATGTTCATGAAACACCGCCTGCGCCGCCGCATAGTCTTCTGCAAAGGTGGCGTCATGTCCGTGCTTATGACCGCCACCATAGGCGCCCGCTTCCGGCTCAAACGGCGCGTCGATCTGCACTGCCTGCACCCGCAGCCGCGCCAGCATGTCCGCCAGCACCGGATCAAACTCGAGCCGCAGATAGTCGCGCCCTACCTCTACCGGCGTGTGCCGGTTTCCGAGGTGATACGCCGCGCGCATCAGCCCATGCTGGTCAGCGGCGCGCACTTCGAGCACGCGCTCCGCTGCCGCCTGCACTTCGACAAAGCTGCCGTCTTCTGCAATCAAAAGATCACCGCCTCGCAGCACCGTGCCGCGAGGGAGGAACAGCGCGGCCTCGTCGCCGTTGTCGAGCACGGCACGCAGGCGGCTCTTGCTGCGTTCGCCAAACGGTAGAACCAGCTTGGGAGCACGGCGCACGAGCACGGCGGCGATGCCGTGCGGCGCGCTCAGGACTTTGTCGATCTTCAGCATTGCGGGAACCAGAATCAGAACAGGAAATAGCGCTGCGCCATGGGCAGCTCCGTGGCCGGCTCGCACATCAGCAACTGGCCATCGGCGACGACCTGGTAGGTTTCCGGATCCACGGTGACATGCGGCTGCCAGTCATTGTGCACCATGTCCCGCTTGCTTACCGTGCGCGTGCCGCGTACGGCCGATAGCGTCTTCGCCAGCCCGTACCGCTCGCCGACATTTGCAGCAAGCGCCGCCTGCGAGACAAAGGTCAACGACGATTTGTGCAGCGCGCCGCCCGCCGATGCGAACATCGGGCGATAGTGTACCGGCTGCGGCGTCGGGATCGAGGCATTGGGATCACCCATCGCCGCGGCAGCAATCATTCCGCCCTTCAGGATCAGGCTCGGCTTCACGCCAAAGAACGCCGGTCGCCACAGAACCAGATCCGCCCACTTGCCCACCTCTATGGAGCCGACTTCGTGGGCGATGCCATGCGTCAGCGCCGGATTGATCGTGTACTTGGCGATATAGCGCTTGACGCGGAAATTGTCGTGCCCGCCGCGCGCATCGTTCGGATCGCCCGGCAGCTTGCCGCGCTGCGCCGCCATCTTGTGTGCGGTCTGCCATGTGCGGATGATGACCTCGCCCACGCGCCCCATCGCCTGAGAATCGCTCGAGATCATCGAGAACGCGCCGAGGTCATGCAGGATGTCCTCCGCGGCGATAGTCTCGCGGCGGATACGGCTTTCCGCAAAGGCGATGTCCTCCGCAATCGCCGGATCAAGGTGGTGGCACACCATCAGCATGTCGAGGTGCTCGTCCAGCGTATTCACCGTGTAGGGCCGGGTCGGATTGGTCGACGACGGCAACACGTTGGCCTCGCCGCACACCTTGATGATGTCGGGTGCGTGACCGCCGCCGGCGCCTTCCGTGTGGTACGTATGGATGGTGCGGCCCTTGAACGCGGCGATGGTCGCTTCGACAAACCCGGCTTCGTTGAGCGTGTCAGTATGGATGGCCACCTGGGTATCGGTCGCATCCGCCACAGACAGGCAGGTATCGATCGCAGCCGGCGTCGTGCCCCAGTCCTCGTGCAGCTTCAGACCAATGGCGCCTGCTTCCACCTGCTCCAGAATCGGCGCTTGCTGGCTTGCATTGCCTTTCCCGAGCAACCCGATGTTCATCGGATACGCCTCGATGGCCTGCAGCATGCGCTCCATGTACCACGGCCCAGGCGTAACGGTAGTCGCGAACGTGCCGGTGGCCGGGCCGGTGCCACCGCCGATCATGGTGGTCACACCACTCATCAGCGCTTCTTCGATCTGCTGCGGGCAGATGAAGTGGATGTGCGTATCGATGCCGCCTGCGGTAACGATCATGCCCTCGCCCGCGATCACTTCCGTACCCGGCCCCACGACGATCGTCACACCGGGCTGGATATCGGGATTGCCAGCCTTGCCGATCGCCGCGATCCGCCCGCCCTTGAGGCCGATATCGGCCTTGACGATGCCCCAGTGGTCAACGATCAGCGCGTTGGTAATGACCGTATCGACGCAGTCCTTCGCCATGCGCTGGCTCTGGCCCATGCCGTCGCGGATCACCTTGCCGCCGCCGAACTTCACTTCCTCGCCGTAGATCGTGAAGTCCTTCTCGACCTCGATCACGAGCCCGGTATCGGCGAGCCGCACGCGGTCGCCGGTGGTCGGGCCAAACATTTCCGCATAGGCCTGCCTGGAGATCTTCACCATCACAGCGCTCCCATGATCTTGCCGTTGAAGCCGTAGACGATGCGGTCACCATCGAGCGCGACGAGTTCCACGGTACGCGTCTGGCCCGGTTCAAACCGCACTGCAGTCCCCGCGGCGATATTGAGGCGAAAACCTCGGGTGGCCTCGCGATCGAACGACAGCGCGGCGTTGGTTTCGTAGAAGTGAAAATGCGAGCCCACCTGGATCGGGCGGTCGCCCGTGTTGGCTACTGTTACGCTCGCCGTGTGACGGCCGGCATTGAGTTCGATCTCGCCGTCCGCTGCCATCAGTTCACCGGGAATCATCGCCGTCTCCTCAGGCTACCAACAGGCCGACGCCGTACAGCGCAACGCCCGCGCCGGCCAAACGCGCCAGCCAGCCCGCGCGATTGCGCAGGTACGTGCCCGCGACGATGCCCAGCAGGTGCAGTGCCATGGTGGCCAACGCAAAGCCGGCAACGTACGCGAGCACAGCCGGCAGCGCTGCCGCCGAGCCGGGCAACTCGGCGCCGTGCGCATAGCCATGGAACACGGCGAAGCCCCCGATGATCGACATGCCCGCCCAGGCGGGAAGCTTCGCGCGGACTGCGACCAGTACGCCGACCACGAGCAGCGAAGCCGCAATCATTGGTTCGACCGCAGGAAGAGCCAGACCGCTGAGCCCAAGGCCAGCACCAACCAGCATCAGCGCAACGAATGCCAGCGGCAAGCGCAATGTGTCCGATGCCGAGCGTGCGCACAGTGCGCTCCAGACCCCCACCGCCGCCATCGCCAGCAAGTGATCAGGGCCGGTAAGCGGATGCAGAAGCCCTGCCCAAAGGCTCGCCCCGACAGTAGCGGCATCATGGCCGGGATGGGCAAACGCGGAGACGGCAGCGAGGGACAGCGTGGCGCCCAAGGCCAGGCGCGAGCAGGCGGAACGGTTCATATCGGCTCTCGATGGATGTTGTTCGTGTTGTCGGTGTGGTCCGGTACGTTGTCAGACAATGGGATGGTGAACCGTGACGAGCTTGGTGCCATCCGGAAAGGTCGCCTCGACCTGGATCTCGGGAATCATCTCGGCGACGCCATCCATCACGTCGTCGCGGCTCAGCACCGTCGTGCCTTCGTGCATCAGCTCGGCGACCGTGCGGCCATCGCGCGCGCCTTCCATGATTGCGGCGGTGATCAGCGCCACGGCCTCGGGGTAGTTCAGCTTGAGACCGCGCGCGCGTCGGCGCTCGGCAAGCAGCGCGGCAGTGAAGATCAGCAGCTTGTCCTTCTCTCTCGGTGTCAGTTCCATTGTGGATGTCCTTGTTGTTTTCGTATTCCTGCCTTCAGGTGGCCCACAGCCGCAGCGGCCGCGCCGGCACGCCGTGGATCGGCTCGCGCAGCGCGCTCCATGCGTCGACCATGACATGCCTGACCGCTTCCATCTGCCGGCCCAGCACGCGCACCAGCAGCATCGACTGCGCCGGTGACGACAGGCATGTCACCCCGGCGCGCAGACCAGCCGCGTAAGGCAGGCGTTCCGCGAGCGACTCGGCCAGTTCTTGCGTCGCGCCATGTCCGACCGCCCACAGCGTGCCGAGCACCGACATGCCGTCGAGCCCAGCCACCGCACCGCGCAGTGGCGACCCGGCATCCAGCTGCGATTGCTCGATCCACAGCGCATGGCCATTGCAGCGCACCTGCGTGTCTAGCCACAGCACGCCCCGGTTCCACTGCTCGCCCGATGCTTGCCGGCCCAGCACGACGGCATCCCAGCCGATCGCGCTGCCGCCAGGCGCAATTGAAAGTTCGGTCGCAATGCGCGCACGCGCATCGTCGAACACGATGTTCTCCTGCGGCAGCCAGTCAAGCCGCGCGCCTTCCTCGACGGTAAGTCGCACATGCTGCGACGCGTCACGGCCTAGCGACTTGTACCACTTCGTGGCGCCCGGCGTGGCGATGACAGCATGAGTACCCGCTTCCGCATGCAGGGCAATATCGAGCGTGTCGCCCCCGGCCACGCCAGCCGGTGGATGCAGGATGACGGCATGGCAGATGTCACCCTCCGGATAGAGGGGCTTCTGCACCATCAACGGGCCACGGTGCTGCCGCGCGGCCAGTACGGTACGTTCGCCGCGCGCGGCAAAACGCAGGCGCAGGCTGGCCTGCCATGCAGGCGGCACGGCAACGGCGGAAGGAAAATCGGGATGACGCATGGCTCGATGAGTGGACCGGCGATGCAAGCGAAGGCAAGCTGCGGCACGCGCTCTGCAGCGGATGCCGGAAATCATAGCGCGCCGGCCGCCTCTGCGGAAGCGTCGCGAACAGCACCTGCGACGCCTCGCATGTTCACACGGCAATCAGCTCCCGCACGCCGTCCTGTTCCATGGCCGCGCCTTCTCCCTTCGCCACGACTTCGCCGCGGCTCATCACCACGTAATGGTCGGCGATATGTCGCGCGAACTCGTAGTACTGCTCGACAAGCAGCACCGTCATGCCGAACTCGTCGACCAGCAGGCGCAGCGCACGTCCGATGTCCTGGATGATCGATGGCTGGATGCCCTCAGTCGGCTCGTCGAGGATCAGCAGTTCGGGCTCGCTCATCAGCGCACGGCCGATCGCTAGCTGTTGCTGCTGTCCGCCGGACAGGTCTCCGCCGCGGCGCTGGCGCATGGTGCGCAGCACCGGGAACAGCTGATAGATGCGATCCGGCACGCCCGTCGGGCGCGCCCGGCTCGCCGCGCCGATCAGCAGGTTCTCTTCGACCGTGAGCCGTGGAAAAATCTCGCGCCCCTGCGGCACATAGGCGAGACCTGCCGAGACGCGCTCGTAAGGCGGCTTCTTTTCCAGCGCGCGCCCTTCCCATTGGATACTGCCGCTGCGCGTGGGCACCACCCCCATCAGGCACTTGAGCAAGGTGCTCTTGCCCACGCCGTTGCGGCCGAGCAGCGTGGTGAGCTTGCCGCGCGGCACCTCGAACGAGACGTTGCGCAGGATATGGCTGCCGCCGTAGAACTGGTTCAGTGCATTGACCTGCAGCATGGCTATCTTCCCAAATAGGATTCGATCACGCGTTCATCGCGCTTGACGCTGTCGAGCGTGCCTTCGGCGAGCACGCTGCCCTCGGCAAGCACCGTGACCCTGCCCTCGTCGCCGGCCAGCGCCGCGACGAACTCCATGTCGTGCTCGACCACCATCATCGAGCAACTGCCACGCAGGCTGTTCAGCAGCGCGGCGAGTTGCATGGTTTCCTCATCGGTCATGCCGGCCACGGGTTCGTCCAGCAGCAACAGCTGCGGCTGCTGCATCAACAGCATGCCGATCTCCAGCCGCTGCTTCTGGCCGTGCGACAGCAATCCGGCCGGACGATAGGCCTCGTCCTCCAGCCCCGTCAGCGCCAGCGTCTCTTCAATGCGACGATGCCCCTCCCCGGTCAGCCGGGCACGCAGCGACGACCACCAGCGCTTGTCGGCCTTCATCGCCAGTTCGAGGTTTTCCCAGACGGCATGCTGCTCGAACACCGTCGGCTTCTGGAACTTGCGGCCGATGCCGACCTGCGCGATGCGCGGCTCGGTCATGCGGATCAGGTCGATGGTCTGGCCCAGGAACACGCGGCCGCTCACGTTGGCGTTGCGCGGGCCTGTCTTGCCGGTGATGACGTCCATCATCGTGGTCTTGCCGGCGCCATTGGGGCCGATCACGCAGCGCAGTTCGCCGTGGTCGATCGACAGGCTCAGCTTGTTGAGCGCGCGGAAGCCGCCGAACTGCACCGTCACGTCTTCCAGGTAAAGGATGGGGCCATGCGAGACATCGATCGTGCCCGGCTCCACTACGCGGCCAAGGCCCGTGGCATTGCCGCTTTCCGCCTGACCGTATTCGAGCGCGGCATTCATGCTTCACCTCCGGTGCGTCCTGCTACTGCAGGACTGGATACGGCCTCGGTCGGCGCGGCCACTGCCGGCGTGGCACGGCTGCCGCGTTGGCGCAGACGCTTCCACAACCCGATCACGCCATCCGGCAGGTACAGCGTGACGAGCACGAACATCGCGCCGAGGAGGAACAGCCAGTACTCGGCAAAGTACGCGGTGAACATCGTCTTGGCGCCATTGACCAGGAACGCCCCGATCACGGGCCCGATCAACGTGCCGCGGCCACCAACGGCCACCCATACGGCCATCTCGATCGAATTGCCCGGCGACATCTCGCCCGGGTTGATGATGCCCACCTGCGGCACATACAGCGCGCCCGCAACACCGCACAGCACGGCCGAGAACGTCCATACGAAGAGCTTGTAGCCGAGCGGGTTGTAGCCCGAGAACATCACGCGCATCTCGGCATCGCGCACGGCCGTGACTACGCGGCCCAGCTTCGACGTCACGATATAGCGGCACGCGACGAACCCGGCGATCAGTGCGAGGAACGTCAGCACGAACAGCGCCGTGCGCGTCTGCGGCGCGGCGATCGCGAAATCCGCGATGCGCTTGAAGTCAGTGAACCCGTTGTTGCCGCCGAAGCCGGTCTCGTTGCGGAAGAAAAGCAGCATCGCCGCATACGTCATGGCTTGCGTGATGATCGACAGGTACACGCCCTTGATGCGCGAACGGAACGCGAAGAAGCCGAACAGCCACGCCAGCACGCCGGGCACGAGCACCACCAGCAGCAGCGCATACCAGAGGTGTTCGGTGCCGTGCCAGAACCACGGCAGTTCCTTCCAGTCGAGGAACACCATGAAGTCCGGCAAGTCGCTCTTATACACGCCTTCGCGGCCGATGGATCGCATCAGGTACATGCCCATCGCATAGCCGCCAAGCGCAAAGAACAAGCCATGTCCAAGGCTCAGGATGCCGCAGTAGCCCCACACGAGATCGAGTGCGATGGCAGCCAGCGCGAAGCACATGATCTTGCCGATCAGCGTCAGTGCATAGGCCGACAGGTGAAGCGGATGCCCTTCCGGCACCATCAGCGCGCACACCGGAACGCCGACCGCCACGACGAGCGTCAGTATCGCCAGCACAGCCCAGCCGCGCCCAGTGAACAGCGGCTGGCGCTCGGGCACCGACAGACGAAACGGCGTGCCCGGGGAGTTTGAGTGAAAGCTCTGCATCATGCCTCCGCGCTGCGCCCCTTGAGCGCGAAAAGTCCCTGCGGGCGCTTCTGGATGAAAAGCACGATCAGCACCAGGACGAAGATCTTGGCGAGCACCGCGCCATAGAACGGCTCGATGAACTTGTTGATGATGCCGAGGCCGAACGCGCCGACGATAGTGCCTGCCAACTGCCCTACCCCGCCCAGCACCACCACCATGAAGGAATCGATGATGTAGGCCTGGCCGAGGTCCGGGCCGACATTGCCGATCTGCGACAGCGCGCAGCCGCCCAGGCCGGCAATGCCCGCACCGAACGCGAACGCGTAGCTGTCGACCTTCCACGTGCGCACGCCCACGCACGCAGCCATGGTCCGGTTCTGTGTCGTGGCACGTACGAACAGGCCGAGTCGCGTACGGTTGAGCACCGCCCAGGCAACGGCCACGACGGCCAGCGCGAACAGGATGATCACGATGCGGTTGTACGGAATCACAAGGCCCGGCATCCATTCGACACCGCCGCTCATCCACGCGGGGTTGGCCACCTCAACGTTCTGCGCGCCGAACAACGTGCGCACCGCCTGCATCAGCAGCAGGCTCACACCGAACGTGGCGAGCAAGGTCTCCAGCGGGCGGCCATAGAGATGGCGCAGCACCAGCCGCTCGAGCACGAAGCCGACGATGCCGGCCGCGAGGAACGATGCCGGCAGTGCCGCGGGCAGGTACCAGTCGAACGCACCGGGCGCATACGTGCGGAACAGCGTCTGCACCACGTAGGTCGCATAGGCGCCGATCATCAGGAATTCGCCGTGCGCCATGTTGATGACGCCGATCAGGCCGTAGGTGATCGCCAGGCCCAGCGCGGCCAGCAATAGCACGCTGCCAAGGCTCAGGCCTGCGAACAGGTTGCCGACCAGTTCGGCGCGGCGCTGGTCGCTGCGCAGCGTGTCGAGCGCCTGCTGCGCGGCGGTACGTACCTCGACATCGGGTTCGCGATACTTGCCGTCGCTACCGCGCTCGACTAACGGTGCGAGCTTCTGGCGGCTTTGCGGATTGCTGTCGCGGCCGAGGACGCGAATGGCTTCGAGACGCGCCTCGCGCTGCGCGGCATCGCCAGCCTTCAGCTCCTCCGCTAGCACCGTAGTGGCCCAGATCACGTCCAGGCGTGCGCGCAGGCCGGGATCGGCCTCAGACTTGCGCGCAGTTTCCACACTGGCGCGCGACGCATTCTCTGGTTGATCGTACAGCGTGTTGATCGCCTGCGTGCGCAGCGAGATATCGGGCGACTGCAGCAGGAATCCGCTTGCGGCGCTATCGACGATCGCGCGCAGGCTGTTGTTCAGGGTCAGCGATTCCAGTTCATCGGCCTTGACCGTCACTGGCTTGCCGGTGATCGCATCGACGGTCTTGTCACCGTCCTGGCGCACCATGCCCACCGATGGGTCATATTGCAGCGTATCGTCCTGCAACGCCTTGAGAATAGGCCCGGCCTGCTCCGGCGGCGCCTTGGCCAGCGCGGACAAGGCCGCGGTCTTGGCATCGAAATCGTCCTCGGCCAATGGCTTGAGGTCGGCTTGCGTCAATGCGCCTGCGGCTGCCGCCAAAAGCGGCACGGCAAGCAGCAGCGCAGCCAGCATGGCGCGCAGCCACGACATGGCGATCTTCGGTAACGATTGGGACATAGGTGCTGGCGATTGGGCGGCACGTGGTCGTGCCTGCTTTTTTCGGGGACCCCCCCCGGGCCCGGTCAGGCGCGCACCACCGCCAGCCGGCAACGGTCAGCCGGCGGAGCGCGCCTGCCAGGGGTGCAGCGACTGGCTGCCTTACATCACCTTGTCCGGCTTGCCTTCATTGCCGGAGATGAACGGGCTCCAAGGCTGCGCGCGGATCGGCTTCGCGGTCTTCCACACCACCGTGAACTGGCCGTCGCCCTTAACCTCGCCAATCATCACCGGCTTGTACAGATGATGGTTGTCGCCCATGGTCAGCGTGAAGCCGTCCGGTGCCTTGAAAGTCTGGCCATACATGGCCGCGCGGACCTTGTCCGGATCGGTCGTGCCGGCCTTCTTCACGGCCTGCGCCCACATGTGGATGCCGACGTAAGTGGCTTCCATCGGGTCATTGGTCACGCGCTTGTCGCCACCAGGAAGGTTGTTCGCCTTGACCCATGCCGCCCATTGCTTCTTGAACGCTTCGTTCTCGGGGTTCTTGACCGACATGAAGTAGTTCCATGCGGCCAGGTGGCCGACCAGCGGCTTGGTGTCGATGCCGCGCAGTTCTTCCTCACCCACCGAGAAGGCCACCACCGGCACGTCCTTGGCCTTCAGGCCGGCGTTGCCGAGCTCCTTGTAGAACGGCACGTTGGAGTCACCGTTGATGGTCGAGATCACAGCCGTTTTTCCGCCCTGCGAGAACTTCTTGATATTCGCGACGATGGTCTGGTAGTCGCTGTGGCCGAACGGCGTGTAGACCTCTTCGATATCCTTGTCCGCCACGCCCTTGCTCTTCAGGAACGCGCGCAGGATCTTGTTGGTGGTGCGCGGGTAGACGTAGTCGGTGCCAAGCAGGAAGAAGCGCTTCGCGCCGCCACCTTCCTTGCTCATCAGGTACTCGACCGCCGGGATGGCCTGCTGGTTGGGCGCCGCGCCGGTGTAGAAGACGTTCTTGGACATCTCCTCGCCTTCATACTGCACGGGGTAGAACAGCAGCGAGTTCAGTTCCTCGTAGACCGGCAGCACCGACTTGCGCGACACCGAAGTCCAGCAGCCGAACGTGACAGCGACCTTGTCCTTGGTAATCAGCTGGCGCGCCTTCTCGGCGAACAGCGGCCAGTTTGATGCCGGATCCACGACCACGGGCTCGAGCTTGCGGCCGAGCACGCCGCCGCTCTTGTTGATCTCGTCGATGGTCATCAGGGCCACGTCCTTGAGCGACGTCTCCGAAATGGCCATGGTGCCCGACAGCGAATGGAGGATGCCGACCTTGATCGGTTCCTTGGACTGCGCCATCGCCAGCGGGCTGGCGCTGATCATCGCCGCGGCGGCTACCGCCGACAGCTTCAGCATGTCACGTCGTTTCATTGCAGCTCCCAGTTTGTCGTTTGGTTACGGGACTCAACGCACCCCGGGTGATGCATCTGCAACTAGCGTGCCATGGCGTACCGAGACGGCGGAAGACGACAGGAAGCCGGCGGGCGCCCGGCAAGTGACAAATCGAGGGAGGCTACCGAGCGGAAGCACCACGCTGGTGCTGGGAGAGCATGGACACCGACGCACCGGCTTCGTGCACGGTGCAATCGGGTGCAAGGATTCGGCGGACGCGCCGGCCAACGAATACAGGCGCAACCAGACGTGGTGCGGCGCCAAAAGCAAAACGGGGCCCGAAGGCCCCGTTTCTGTTCATTACCGGAAGATAATTACTTCATCATCCACGGCATCATGTTTGCGTTCATGTTGTGCATGATCCAGAGCGAACCGGCCAGCACGATGAACAGGATCAGCAGCGTGAACAGGAATGACATCACGTTCCAGCGCTGTTCCTTCGAACCATCCATATGCAGGAAGTACTTCAGGTGGACGACAACCTGCACCGCGGCCATGCCGAGGATGATCAGCAGGGTCGTGCCGCGGTCCATAGTGCCGTCCATCACGATCTTGAACGGGATGACGGTCAGGATCACCGCCAGCACGAAGCCGATCGCATAGGACTTGAAGCTGCTGTGGCCGTGCGACTCGGCGTGCGCGGACGCTGCGTGTTGCTGTGCCATTTACATTGCTCCCATCAGGTAGACCACGGTGAAGACGCCGATCCAGACGACGTCCAGGAAGTGCCAGAACAGGCTGAGGCAGTTCAGGCGCTTGGACATCGTCGGGGTCAGGCCCTTCTTGCTGACTTGCCACATCAGGACCAGCATCCACACCATGCCGCTTGCGACGTGCAGGCCGTGGGTGCCCACCAGCGTGAAGAACGACGACAGGAACGCGCTGCGGCTCGGGCCGGCGCCTTCGGCGATCAGGTGATGGAATTCGTTGATTTCCATGTACATGAACGCGGCGCCCAGCAGGAACGTGATACCCAGCCAGACCAGTACCCGCCCCTTCGAGCGGTTCTGCATCGAGATCATCGCGAAGCCGTACGTGATCGACGAGAACAGCAGGATGAAGGTCTCGACGAGCACGTAGTTGAGCTCGAAAAGCTCCTTGGCCGACGGGCCGCCCGCCACTTCGCCGCGCAGGACGGCGAAGGCGGCGAACAGGCACGCGAACAAGATGCAGTCGCTCATCAGGTACAGCCAGAAACCAAAGATGGTGTTCTCGCTGGTGTCGTGGTGCGCGTGGTCGTGCGTCTCGTCGTGCGAGTGCGCATGAGCCGGGGCTTGCGCCGCCCCGAAGCGATCAAGGACTTCTGTCGACATGGTCATCAGGCCTGCGAAGCAATGCGCTGCAGTTGGCGCGTTTCAATCTGCTCGACCTCTGCGGCCGGCACGTAATAGTCGATGTGGTCATCGTTGGCGCGGCGGATGAACGACACCACCATGCCGACCAGGCCCACGGCGGCAAGCCACCAGATGTGCCAGACCAGGGCGAAGCCCAGCACCAGGCTGAACAGGCCCATCCAGAAGCCAGCGCCGGTGTTCTTCGGCATGTGGATCTGCTCGTAGCCGCTGGTCGGGATGGTTTCGCCACGGGCCTTCATGTCGGCGAACGCGTCCAGGTCACGCACCACCGGGGTGTGCGCGAAGTTGTAGAACGGCGGCGGCGACGAGGTAGCCCATTCCAGCGTGCGGCCACCCCACGGGTCGCCGGTCACGTCGGCCAGCTTCTTGCGGTCGCGGATCGACACGACAATCTGCAGCACCTGGAAGAAGATGCCCAGCGCCACGAAGACCACGCCAACCACGGCCAGGTACAGCCACGGCGTCCAGGCCGGGTTGTCGGTGTGGTTCAGACGACGGGTCATGCCCATCAGGCCCAGCACGTACAGCGGCATGAAGGCGAAGTAGAAGCCCACCAGCCAGCACCAGAACGCGTACTTGCCCAGTCGCTCGTTCAGCGTGAATCCGAACGCCTTCGGCCACCAGTAGGTGATGCCGGCCAGGTAGCCGAACAGCACGCCGCCGATGATCACGTTGTGGAAGTGGGCGATCAGGAACAGGCTGTTGTGCAGCACGAAGTCGGCTGCCGGAACGGCCATCAGCACACCGGTCATGCCGCCGATCACGAAGGTGATCATGAAGCCCAGCGTCCACAGTACCGGCGTGGTCATCTGCACACGGCCGCGGTACATCGTGAACAGCCAGTTGAAGATCTTCACCCCCGTCGGGATGGAGATGATCATGGTCGTGATACCGAAGAACGCGTTGACGTTCGCACCCGAGCCCATCGTGAAGAAGTGGTGCAGCCACACGATGAACGACAGCACCATGATGGCCGCGGTCGCGTACACCATGCCCTTGTAGCCGAACAGCTTCTTGCCCGAGAACGTGGCGATGACTTCAGAGAAGATACCGAACGCCGGCAGGATCAGGATGTACACCTCGGGGTGGCCCCAGATCCAGATCAGGTTCACGTACATCATGGCATTGCCGCCGCCATCGTTCGTGAAGAAGTGCATGTCGAAGTAGCGGTCCAGACCCAGCAGTGCCAGCGACACGGTCAGCACCGGGAAGGCGGCCACGATCAGCACGTTGGTGCACAGGGCGGTCCAGGTGAACACCGGCATGCGCATCAGGGTCATGCCCGGGGCGCGCATCTTCAGAATCGTCACCAGGAAGTTCACGCCGGTCAGCAGCGTGCCCAACCCTGAGATCTGCAAGGACCAGAGGTAGTAGTCCACCCCTACGCCCGGGCTGAAATCGAGGCCCGACAGCGGCGGGTAGGCGAGCCAGCCGGTCTTGGCGAATTCGCCAACGCCCAGCGAGATGTTGACCAGCATGGCGCCCGACACGAACAGCCAGAACGACAGCGTGTTCAGGAACGGGAAGGCCACGTCGCGCGCGCCGATCTGCAGCGGCACCACGAGGTTCATCAGACCTGTCATCAGCGGCATGGCCACGAAGAAGATCATGATCACGCCGTGGGCGGTGAAAATCTGGTCGTAGTGTTCCGGCGGCAGGACGCCGTGGGCACCGTTCGTGGCGAGCGCCAGCTGGGCGCGCATCATGACCGCGTCGGAAAAGCCGCGCAGCAGCATGACCAGCGCGACCAGGCAGTACATCACGCCGATCTTCTTGTGATCGACGGAAGTGAACCACTCATTCCAGAGGTAGCCCCACTTCTTGAAATACGTGATCGCGCCTAGCAGCGCAGCGCCGCCGAGGGCGACGCCGGCCAGTACGACCATGATGATCGGCTCATGAAACGGAATCGCCGACAAACTCAATTTGCCAAACATCATTGCTCCTAGGATTGCGCGCCCAGCGCCGGCTTGGCCGGCGTGGCCATGGACACCCGCTCTTCGCCGAGCGTGTTACGCGACGTGCAGATCGGGCCGCCATCAAAACCCTCGCGGGCCATGGCGTGGCCGTCGTTGCCCATGTACTGGTGCAGGATGCCGGTGAACAGGCCGTCTTCGACCTTGCCGTAGTAGGCCACCGGTTCCGCTTCGCTCGGCTTGGCGAGGACCTTGTAGTCCGCGCTGGCGAGCTGACGTTCGGACGCGCGCACCTTGGCAACCCATGCGTCGAACTCGAAGTTCGACATGGCGGTCGCCTTGAACTTCATGCCCGAGAAACCGCCGCCGCTGTAGTTGGCGGACATGCCGTCATACGTTCCGGCTTCATTGGCAATCAGGTGCAGCTTGGTCTCCATCCCGGCCATGGCGTAAACCTGGCTGCCCAGTTGCGGGATGAAGAACGAATTCATGATCGAATCGGACGTGATCTTGAAGTTCACCGGTGTGCCCACGGGGAACGCGATCTGGTTGACCGTCGCGATCTTCAGTTCCGGATAGATGAACAGCCACTTCCAGTTCATCGCGACCGCCTCGACGGTGATCGGCTTCTGCTTGGATTCCAGCGGCTTGTACGGGTCCAGGTCGTGCGAAGACTTCCACGTGATGATGCCGAGCGCGATGATGATCAGGCAGGGAATCAGCCACACCACGACTTCAATGGCGGTCGAGTGCGACCAGTCGGGTTCATAGCGCGCCGAACTGTTGCTGGCACGGTACTTCCACGCAAACACCAGCGTCAGGACGATCACCGGCACTACCACCAGCAGCATGAGCCAGGTGGCGATCAGGATGATGCCTTTGATGTCGACGCCTACCTGCCCTTTCGGGTCGAGCAGCGTCATGTTGCAGCCGGCGAGCAGCAAGAGCAGGCCGAGGCCTGGCAGAGACCGCGTCCACCGCGGCAGTATGGGTTTCTTCATGTCACGACTGGTTTGGTTAGGCCGCGCTTGGGCAAAGCGTGGCTTCACCGCCTGATGCCGGAAGCAAGAGGCGTTGGGCTGAGGGAAAACCGGAAGGACGTGTCCTTAGCTGGCGTTGAGGTCTGGCGGATCTAACGCCGGATGACCATGCGGCCTGACAACGCCATGAACACGGAAGGACAACTGACGACTGCGCAAGCGGCCCGCCTGAGGCGGTGGCACTGCGGCACCTGATGGCCGAAACCGCGAACGGTCCCGGCTCAAGACTGCGGCCGGGTAGCGTTGAACCACGAAGTTTTTGCACTTCCCGGCTGGCCTGCCTTGTGAGCAAGCGCGGTTTCCGTCCAGGATGTGCAACACGTAAAACATCGTGGGCGCGACTGTACCGCAACGCAACATTACGGGTAAACCCAACGACTCAGAACACACTGTTCAGAAAACCGGACAATCGTAATATGCGATGTCACAGTCACTGGAAATGTGTGGCGTTGTCATCATTATCGTCAAAAACTGAAAAAGGCCGCCTCCCGACGGCCTTTTTCTTCCTGTATCAACAAAACAACAGTGGCTTAACCGTACCTGCGACTAATTGACTCAGCCACGCACACCGGACGGTCGCTGCCCTCGCGTTCGATCGTCACTTCCCACGTCGACTGCGCACCGACCAGCTCGGGCGACTTAGGCAGCGGATCGAGCCGCTCGACCTTCTGCAGCTTGATGCGCGCGCGCAGCTTGCTGCCCACCGGCACCGGTGCGGTGAAGCGCACCCGGTTCAGGCCATAGTTCACGCCGATCTTCGACGGCATGTGCAGCGCGTTGTGCATGAACTTCGGAACCAGAGACAGCGTCAGGAAGCCGTGCGCGATCGGACCGCCATAAGGCGATTCCTTCCTGGCACGTTCCACGTCGACGTGGATCCACTGGTGGTCGCCGGTCGCTTCGGCGAACAGGTTGACCTGCTCTTGCGTGATCTCCATCCAGTCGCTGACGGCGACCTCCTGCCCTTGCAGGCTTTCCAGTTCTTCGAGCGATGCGATCGTGCGCATGTCGGTGATTCCTCTGTGTTTAGGGTGTGTTGCGATCTCAGGCGGGACGGCGGCCGTACATGCCCATGCCCTTGACCGTGCAGACCAGTTCGCCGCGCTGGTTGGTGGCTTCCCACTGGGTGTGCACCACGCCACGGTCGGGCTTGGATTGCGACGGCCGGGTATCCAGCACGACCAGCACGGCGGTCAGCGTGTCGCCGGCATAGATGGGCTTCAGCCAGCGGATCTCGTCGACGCCCGGCGAACCCATGCTGGCCGACTTGCCCGTGGTGCTGAGCACCAGCAGGCGCATCATGATCGAGCACGTCATCCAGCCGCTGGAAATCAGCCCGCCGTAGATGCTCTTGGCGGCTGCTTCCTTGTCGATGTGGAACGGCTGAGGGTCGTACTGACGGGCAAAGCTGAGGATCTCTTCCTCAGTGACGAGGTAGGAGCCGAGTTCACGGCGGCTGCCCACCTCAAAGTCCTCGAAATACAGCATGGATTGTGTCTCCGTAGTCGCTGGCTGTTGACTTGTCATCACGATCATCGCATGGCGCGTGACGGCGTGCGTCCGTATTTGCCGAAGCCGCCCCTAACAGCCCATAAAGAAAAAACCGCGCCTGGACTACGGCGCGGTTTCGACAGTCATCACTGGATCAGGCAGCTTCCTGGAAGCTTGCCTGGCCGGCGAACCGGCCCAGGTGATGATCCACGTCACCGAACGTGGTGTTGATCAGCGTCAGGCGCTTGAACATGTGCGCGGCCGGCAGTTCGTTGGTCACGCCCATGCCACCGTGGATCTGCACGGCTTCCTGGCCGACATAGCGCGCGGCCTGGCCGACCCGTGCCTTGGCGGCCGAGACGTAGCGGCGGCGCTCTTCGGGGTTGCTCTCCTCGAAGCGGGCCGCTGCCAGCAGCGTGATCGAGCGCGACTGCTCGGCATGGATGAACATCTCGACCATGCGGTGCTGCAGCGCCTGAAAACGCGCAATCGGCTGGCCGAACTGCTGGCGCGTCTTGGCGTATTCCAGCGTGGCGGCGTTGAGGTTGTCCATGACGCCCACGGCCTCGGCGCACAGCAGCACCGCGGCGTAGTCCGCCACCTGCTCGACCTGGTCGAAAGCCTTGCCGGCCTCGCCGAGCAGTTGAGCCGGCGCATCCTGGAACGTGATATCGGCCGCGCGCAGGTTGTCGATGGTGCGGTAGTCCTTGATGCTGACGCCGACACCCTTGGCATCGACGAGGAACAGCGAGATGCCATCGCGATCGGCATCCGCACCGTTGCTGCGTGCCGACACGATCAGCTTGTCAGCCTGGCCGCCGTGAATCACCACCGACTTGCGGCCATTGAGCTTGCCGTCGCGCGCGGTCACGCGGACGTTGTTCAGCTCATAGCGCGCCTGCGGCTCATTGAAGGCTACCGCCAGCTTCAGCTCACCGCCTGCAACCTGCTCGAGCAGCGCTTCCTGGCCACCGGCCAGGCCCAGCGCATACGCGCCGACCACGGTCGCGAGGTACGGCTCCACGATCAGGCCGCGGCCGAGTTCCTGCTGCACCACCATCATGTCCAGCGCCTTGCCCGCGAAGCCGCCCTGCTCTTCCGGCACCGGCAGCGCGGTCAGGCCGAGCTCGACCAGCGCGCCCCACGTATTCTCGCCGTAGCCGGCTGCACTCTCGTAGCGCTTCTTGCGCGACTCGAAGTCGTAGTCCTTGTCGATGAAACGGCGTACGGCGTCAGCCAGTTGCTTCTGTTCGTCGCTGAGATTGAAGTTCATGTTCCGTGTCTCCTCACAGCCCCAGGATCATCTGGCTGATGATGTTGCGCTGGATTTCATTGGACCCGCCGTAGATGGAGGTCTTGCGATAGTTGAAGTAGTAGGAGGCCAGCGGAGCGGCGTCGTCATAGCCGGTCACCGCATGCTCGTGTTCGCACTCCAGGTAGGCCGGGTCGAACGGCTGCGCGTACGGGCCGACGGCTTCCACCATCAACTCGGTCAGCAATTGCTGGATCTCCGTGCCCTTGATCTTCAGCATCGACGCTTCCGGACCGGGGCCCTTGCCCGCGGCTTCGCTCGACACAACGCGCAGCACGGTGATCTCCAGGGCCATCAGTTCGATTTCCAGTGCGGCGACCTTGGCGCCGAACACCGGATCTTCGAGCAGCGGCTTGCCGTTCTTCTGCTGCTGGCGCGCCACGCGCTTGAGGAAGCCAAGCTCGCGCTTCGAATTGCCGACGCGGGCAATGCCGGTGCGCTCATGGCCGAGCAGGTACTTGGCGTAGGTCCAGCCCTTGTTCTCCTCGCCCACGCGGTTTTCCACCGGCACCTGGACGTTGTCGAAGAACACTTCATTCACTTCATGGTCTTCGTCGAGCATGATGATCGGCCGCACGGTGATGCCCGGCGTCTTCATGTCGATCAGCAGGAACGAGATGCCTTCCTGCTTCTTGGCTTCGGGGTCGGTGCGCACCAGACAGAAGATCATGTCGGCATGCTGGCCGAGCGTGGTCCAGGTCTTCTGGCCGTTGACGATGTAGTGCTTGCCATCCGACGTCAGTTCCGCACGGGTCTTGAGCGAAGCCAGGTCGGAGCCCGAGCCCGGCTCGGAGTAGCCCTGGCACCACCAGTCGGTGCAGTCCAGGATACGCGGCAGGTAGTACGACTTCTGCTGCTCGTTGCCGTACTTCATGATCACGGGCGCGACCATGGCCACGCCGAACGGCAGCACGCCGGGCGCGCCGGCGCGGGCGTTTTCCTCGTCCCAGATATGGCGCTGCGTGGCGTTCCAGCCGGTGCCGCCGTATTGCACGGGCCAGTGCGGCGTCGACCAGCCCTTGCCCGCCAGGATCTTGTGCCAGCGCACCAGGTCGTCGCGGTTGGGGCGGCGGTGGTTGAGCACCTTGCTGCGGATGTCCGCCGGCAGATTGGCTTCCAGCCAGCTACGCACTTCCTCGCGGAAGGCGTCGTCGGACGCCGAGTAATTGAGATCCATGCCCGTCTCCAGTGATGCCGGCACGGTGCCGGCAAGTAGTTCTGCCTGCGCGTCTTGCGCCGACAACTACGGGCACAGGACGCAATTCAGTGAGCCGTCTGCTTCAAAGCATCCGGCACCACGAGCGGGAATGTCTCGATGCCCTCTTCCGCGAGCGCCTGCACTTCCTCCGCAGAAGCCGAACCGCGAATACCGCGCTCCGGCGCTTCGTCATAGTGCATACGCCTTGCCTCCTCGGCAAAGCGGTCGCCCACGTCCTCGGTCTGTGCCATCACCTTGCGCACGGCCCTCATATAGGCCGCCTGCAAGGCTTGCAGCGTAGCCGGCGCATTCGCCGCCTGCTCCGCCTTCGCCGGTCCGCGCTGCGCCTGCGTCGCCCCTGACAGATTCAGGCGCGGCGCACTGGGCAGCCGGCTCACGGCGTGGTCACCGCAGACCGGGCACTGGACGAGGTCGCGTGCGATTTGCGATTGCGCATCATCCTCTGAGGCAAACCAGCCTTCGAACCGATGATCTTGCGCACAGCACAGGTCGAGCACCTTCATGATCTTTCCAGCCCGTCAAAGGCAATAGTATCCGTGAATCAAAATTTTGTGAACGGTCGTGCTAATTTTTTCCCAAAGGGATTTCCCGCATTCTTGTGGCGCGAAAAGCACACCGCTCGGTTGTTGGCCGGCTATCGCCGTTTTTCTTCAGTGAATCAGGACTGAAGCGGCTGTTCGGCCGGTTGCCAGACCCCCGAGATTACCTTTTCCAGCCAGAACGCGCCGATGATCGTCTTCACGTCGGTAATGCGGCCCTTGCGCACCCAGTCGAGCACCTGGCCAGCCGGGACGATGAAGGTTTCGAGGAATTCGCCGTCGTCGAGCTTGGCCTGGCCGGCGGTCAGGTCGCGCGCGAGGAACAGGTCGATGAACTCGGTCGAATAGGAAATTACCGGGTGAATCCGGGTCAGGTAGTCCCAGCGCGCAGCGCTGTAGCCGGTCTCTTCCTCCAGCTCGCGCTCGCCACAGCGCAGCGCGCCCTCTTGGGGATCGAGCTTGCCGGCGGGAAATTCGACCATGACTTCACCGACCGGATAGCGGAACTGCCGCTCCATCAGCACGGTGCCGTCATCAAACAGCGGGATCATCATGACCGCGCCGGGATGCACCACGTACTCGCGGCCCGTCTGCTTGCCGTCGGGCAGGCGGACGATGTCTTGCTTCAGCGTGAGAAATTTGCCGCGATGGACGGTGGCCGAAGCCACGCAGACTTCCTTGAGTCCATCGTCGCTCGACGGTGGAAAGTCTTTGTCCTGGGTCTTGTCCGTCATAAGCGCTCCGGGTGAATGGCACGCCCGGCGGCTTCATGACCGGCTTCAGGCCGTGCGGTGTTTGACGAGGTACTGCCAGGTAAAGCCCGGGAAGGCGAACACCAGCATCATGCACGCCGTGATGGCGTAGAACTGCCAGCCTTGTGGAAAGGCGTTGCCGAGGCTTGCCTCCACCGCAAAGCCGGCCAGGCCGGCGGCCGCATACCAGCAGATCAGTTCCAGCAGCCGCAGCCACAGCGGCTTGCGGCTCCAGCGCAGCGGGATCACTGCGAACAGGCGCTGGTTGACGAACGGCAGGTTGGCACACACCAGTGCCAACAAGATGACAAACCAGCCGCCCGCCGGGGAACTCATGCCTTGTCGCCTCGTACGCTTACGAGGCCAGCGTTGCGCGGATGGCCTGATAGCACAGGTTCATCAGCGCAGCCGGGAAGATGCCCAGCACGATCACTGCCGCACCATTCAGGCTCAGCATCGAACGAAGGCTAGCCGTCGCTTCGAGCGGCTCTTCGCCCACCGGCGCATCGAAGTACATCAGCTTGACGACACGCAGGTAGTAGAACGCGCCGATCAGCGAGAACAGCACCGCCACCACCGCCAGCCACGTCATGCCGGACCTCACCACGGCTTCGAGCACCGCCAGCTTGGCGTAGAAGCCCACGGTCGGCGGAATGCCGGCCAGCGAGAACATCATCACCAGCATCAGGAACGCGAACCACGGGTTGCGACGCGACATGCCCTTCAGGTCTTCCAGCGTCTCGGCTTCGAAGCCCTTGGTCGTACGCAGCAGGATCAGGCCGAAGGTGCCCAGCGTCGTCAGCAGATACGTGATCGAGTAAAACATCGACGCACTGTAGGCATTCGCCGCGCCATCCGCTTTGTTGGCCACCACGCCGGACAGCATGCCCAGCAGGATGAAGCCCATGTGCGAAATGGTCGAGTAAGCCAGCATCCGCTTCAGGTTGGTCTGGACGATGGCGGTCAGGTTACCGATCGCCAGCGACACGATGGCCAGCACCACCAGCATGCTCTGCCAGTCAGCGGCCAGCGGCAGCAAGCCTTCCACCAGCACGCGCACGATCAGCGCGAACGCCGCCACCTTCGGGCCACCTGCGATCAGCAGCGTCACCGCGGTCGGCGAGCCCTGGTAGATGTCCGGAATCCACATGTGGAACGGTGCGGCGCCCAGCTTGAACGACAGGCCGGCGACGATGAACACCACGCCAAAGGCCAGCATGGTCGTGTTGACGCGGCCGGACTCGACCACGCGGAACACTTCGCCGAGGTTCAGCGAACCGGTCGCGCCGTACATCATCGAGATGCCGTACAACAGGAAGCCCGAAGCCAGCGCGCCCAGCACGAAGTACTTCATCGCCGATTCCGACGTCACGCGCGACTCGCGGCGCAGCGCCACCAGTGCGTACGACGACAGCGACAGCAGTTCCAGACCCAGGTACAGGGTCAGGAAGTTGTTGCCGGTGATCATCACGATCTGGCCACCGAGCGTGAACAGCGCGAGTTGGTAGAACTCGCCGGCATACATGTCGCGGTCGGCCAGGTAGCGCCGCGTGTAGACCAGCGTCATGAACAGACCGGCCGAGCAGAACGCCGACAGCACATTGGCCAACGGATCGATCACGACGAGGTTGGCGAACGCGTAGTGCGTCTCGCCGGTCGAGGCGTTGATGCCGAACCAGACGGTCAGCACCGCCGTGAACAGCAGCGACAGCGGGTACGCGACGCTTTGCTTGCCCTTGCCGCGGGCAAGGTCGATCCAGTTGACCGCGGCAATCGCGATCGCAAGGAAAATAATCGGCGCCACAGGGGCTAGACTCGAGGACGGTTGCATAGTGTTATCTCTCCCCGCTTACAGCTTCGACTGCGCCACGTGGGACAGCAGGTTGACCACCGAAGCGTGCATCACGTCGGTGAAGGGCTTCGGGTGCAGGCCCATGTACAGCGTCATGATGGCGAGAAGGCCCAGCATCAGGAACTCGCGCTTGTTCAGGTCGACCAGCTCGCGGACGTGCTGGTGCACGATGTCGCCGAAGATCACGCGCTTGACCATCCACAGCGAGTAGGCGGCGCCGAAGATCAGTGCAGTGGCGGCAAGCAGGCCGATCCAGAAGTTGAACTCGACCGAGCCCAGGATCACCATAAACTCGCCCACGAAACCAGAGGTCGCCGGCAGGCCGCAGTTGGCCATCGCGAAGAACACCGACAGCGCGGCGAACTTCGGCATGGTGTTCACCACGCCGCCGTAGTCGGCAATCTGGCGCGAGTGCACGCGGTCGTACAGCACGCCGATGCACAGGAACATGGCGCCCGAGATGAAGCCGTGCGAGATCATCTGCACGATGCCGCCTTCGATGCCGATTTCGTTGAAGATGAAGAAACCGAGCGTTACAAAACCCATGTGCGCGATCGACGAATACGCGACCAGCTTCTTCATATCGGCCTGAACCAGCGCCACCAGGCCGATATAGATCACGGCGATCAGCGAGATGGTGATGATGAACGCCGCCAGCGAATGGCTTGCGTCAGGCGCGATCGGCAGCGAGAACCGCAGGAAACCGTAGGCACCGAGCTTCAGCATGATCGCGGCCAGCACGACGGAACCGCCGGTCGGCGCTTCCACGTGGGCATCGGGCAGCCAGGTGTGCACCGGCCACATCGGAACCTTGACGGCGAAAGCCATGAAGAAAGCGATGAACAGCGCGATCTGCTCGTTCAGCGACAGCTTGGCCTGGTGCCACTGCAGGATCTCGAAAGTACCGGTCTTGCTGTACAGGTACAGCAGCGCGACCAGCGTCAGCAGCGAGCCCAGCAGCGTGTACAGGAAGAACTTGAAGGCCGCGTACACACGGTTCGGACCGCCCCACACGCCGATGATGATGTACATCGGGATCAGCGTGGCTTCGAAGAACACGTAGAACAGCATGCCGTCCAGCGCGCAGAACACGCCGACCATCACGCCAGACAGGATCAGGAACGAAGCCATGTACTCGGCCACGCGTTCGGTGATCACTTCCCAGGCCGAAATCACGACGATCACGGTGATGAAGGCCGTCAGCACGACGAACCACATCGAGATGCCGTCAACGCCCAGGTAGTACTGGATATTGAAGCGTTCGATCCAGGACGACTTCTCCACGAACTGCATCGCCGCCGTGGATTTGTCGAAGTGGAACACCAGGGGCAGCGTAACGATGAAGCTGGCGATCGAGCCGAACAGCGACATCCACCTCACGTAGCCGGCGCTGCGGTCCGAGCCGGAGGCCAGTACCAGCAAGCCGAAGAAGATAGGCAGCCAGATTGCGAAAGACAGAACCATTTCTTTGTTTTCCTTACTCGGTGCCTATCACTTGGTGCCAATCACGCCCGTGACGGTGAGCGTCAGCAGCACCAGCATGCCGACGATCATCGCGAATGCGTAGTGGTAGATGTAACCCGATTGCAGGTAGCGGCTGGCTGCGGCGAAAGAAGCCACCACGCGCGCCGAACCATTGACGAACAGGCCGTCGATAAAGCTCTGGTCGCCACCCTTCCACAGGCCCGTACCCAGCAGGCGGGCACCACGTGCGAACACGGCCTGGTTGATGGCGTCCATGTAGTACTTGTTGTCGAGCAGCTTGTACAGGCCCGAGAAGCGGTTCTTGATCGCTTCGGGGATGTCCGGGCGCTTCATGTAGAAGAACCACGACAGCACGACACCGGCGATGGCCAGCCACAGGACCGGGGTGGTCAGCGAATGAATCGCCATCGGCACCCAGCCGTGGAAGGCTTCTTCCAGTTCCTTCATGGCGTGGTGGTTTTCGCCAACGAAGATCACGTCCTTGAATGCCACACCGTGCTTGAAGAATTCACCGAACAGCATCGGCTCGATGGCGATCGCACCGATGATCACCGACGGGATGGCCAGCAGCACCAGCGGCAGCGTCACCACCCACGGCGACTCGTGCGGCTTCTCGCCCGCAGACAGGCCATGATGGTGGTCATGCGAAACTTCCTCATCCTCGTGGTCGCCTTCGTGACCATGGTGAGCATGGTTCTGGCCCCAGCGCTCCTTGCCGTGGAAAACCAGGAAGTACATGCGGAACGAGTAGAACGCGGTCACGAACACGCCGGCCAGCACGGCGAAGTACGCAAAGCCCGAACCGGCCAGATGCGACTCGGCCACGGCTTCGATGATCGAATCCTTCGAGTAGAAGCCCGAGAAGAACGGCGTGCCGATCAGTGCCAGCGAGCCCACCAGCGAGGTGATCCAGGTGATCGGCATGTACTTGCGCAGGCCGCCCATGTTGCGGATGTCCTGGTCGTGGTGCATGCCGATGATGACCGAACCCGCGCCAAGGAACAGCAGTGCCTTGAAGAACGCGTGGGTCATCAGGTGGAACACGGCGACCGAGTAGGCCGACGCGCCCAGCGCCACGGTCATGTAGCCGAGCTGCGACAGCGTCGAGTACGCGACCACGCGCTTGATGTCGTTCTGGATGATGCCCAGGAAGCCCATGAACAGCGCAGTAATGGCGCCGATCACCAGCACGAAGGACAGTGCGGTGTCCGACAGCTCGAACAGCGGCGACATGCGGCTGACCATGAAAATGCCGGCCGTCACCATGGTAGCGGCGTGGATCAGCGCGGAAATCGGGGTCGGGCCTTCCATCGAGTCAGGCAGCCAGACGTGCAGCGGGAATTGGGCCGACTTGCCCATGGCGCCGATGAACAGGCAGATGCAGGCCACCGTCAGCATCATCCAGTCAGTGCCCGGGAAGATCACCGTTGCCAGCTTCTCGCGGGCTGCGAACACGTCCGAGTAGTTCATGCTGCCGCTGTAGGCCAGCAGCAGGCCGATGCCGAGGATGAAGCCGAAGTCACCGACGCGGTTCACCAGGAACGCCTTCAGGTTCGCGAAGATCGCGGTCGGGCGGGTGTACCAGAAGCCGATCAGCAGGTAGGACACCAGGCCCACCGCTTCCCAGCCGAAGAACAGCTGCAGGAAGTTGTTGCTCATCACCAGCATCAGCATCGAGAAGGTGAAGAGCGAGATGTACGAGAAGAAGCGGTTGTAGCCGGGGTCCCCGTCCATGTAGCCGACGGTGTAGATATGCACCATCAGGGACACGAAGGTCACCACGACCATCATCATCGCGGTCAGCGAATCGACCAGGAAGCCGACTTCCATCTTCAGGTCGCCGATGGCCATCCACTCGTAGACGGTGCCGTTGTAGCTCGCGCCGTTCATCACGTCGAGCAGCACCATCACCGACAGCACGAAGGAAATGGCCACGCCGAGAATCGTCGCGGAGTGAGCCACAATCCGGCCGCCGCGCGACTCCGAGGAAAACAGGCCAAAGAACTTGGTGCCGAACAGGCCGGCGATGGCTGAGCCGACTAGCGGCGCCAGCGCAATCGCGAGCAGCAGGTTGGGGTTGAGCGTGGTTGCCATAGGACGCTTATTGGTGTGCGAGCGGTGAGCAGTCTGGGTTCATTGCGTGGTGCGTCATGGATCAGTACTTCAGGGTATCCATGTCATCCACGTTGATCGTGTCCAGATTGCGGAACAGCACGACCAGGATTGCCAGACCGATTGCCGACTCGGCTGCGGCCACCGTGAGGATGAAGAAAACGAAAACCTGTCCGGCCAGGTCGCCCATGTAGTGCGAGAAGGCGACGAAGTTCATGTTCACCGCAAGCAGCATGAGTTCGATCGCCATCAGCAGCACGATCACGTTCTTGCGGTTCAGGAAAATACCGACGATGCTGATCGCGAACAGGATCGCACCGAGCACGAGGAAATGGGCGAGAGAGAGCACAGCGTTTCTCCGTGGCTTTAGTTCTTGTTGGCAGTCGCCGCGGCGTCGGCCTGGGCAGTCTGGCTTTCAGCAGGCATGGCAACCAGGCGTACGCGGTCGTCGCGGCGAGTACGCAGCTGCGACGGAATATCCTGGCCCTTGACATCCTTGCGGCGGCGCAGGGTCAAAGCAACGGCTGCGATGATAGCCACCAGCAGGATGATGCCGGCCACTTCGAACGCATAGATATAGTCGTTGTAGATCAGCTTGCCGAGCGCGGCGGTGTTCGAGTAGCCCGGATCCTGCGAACCGGCGGGCAGCACCGGCGCAGTCGTGCCGATGAAGTTGCGCACCAGCACGATGGCCATTTCGGCAATGATCAGCGCACCGACCACAGACGCGAGCGGCACGTACGTCCAGAAATCCCTGCGCAGATGTTCGATGTCGATATCGATCATCATGACTACGAACAGGAACAGCACCATCACGGCGCCGACATACACCAGCACCAGCAGGATGGCGAGGAATTCTGCCTTGAGCAGCAACCAGATCGCCGCGGCCGTGAAGAACGACAGTACGAGGAACAGTGCGGAGTGCACCGGGTTCTTCGCGGTGATGACTTTCAGTGCGGAGAGCACCAGCACCAGCGCAAAGACGTAGAAGATGGTGGTCGTGAGTTCCATGGTCCTTGTCGGATCCTCTCTTGGCCTTCGGCACAAACCTCCCCTACCGGGTGGCCCGCGCCTGCGGCATCCTTCCATTGGCCCCTTGCGGGACCCGATTCAAATTCGCTTGGCAGCGCCGGCCGGGCCGGCGCCAACAGATATCAGCGGTACTTGGCGTCCGCAGCCTTCGCAGCGGCAATCTGCGGCTCGTAGCGGTCGCCCACTGCCAGCAGCATGTCCTTCGTGAAGTACAGGTCGCCCCGCTTCTCGCCGTGGTATTCCAGGATCGGCGTTTCGACGACGGCGTCGACCGGGCAGGCCTCTTCGCAGAAGCCGCAGAAAATGCACTTGGTCAGGTCGATGTCGTAGCGCGTGGTGCGGCGGGTGCCGTCGGCACGCACGTCAGACTCGATAGTGATGGCCAGCGCCGGGCACACGGCTTCGCACAGCTTGCAGGCGATGCAGCGCTCTTCCCCGTTCGGGTAGCGGCGCAGCGCGTGCAGGCCGCGGAAACGCGGCGAGATCGGCGTTTTCTCTTCCGGGAACTGGACCGTGACCTTGCGCGCGAAGAGATAGCGGCCGGTCAGAGCCATACCCTTGAAGAGTTCCTTCAGGAGCAGGCTGTTGAAGAAGTCCTTGATGGCGAGCAGCATGACGATTGCTTCCTAGTATTTCCGGAGGGGCGCACCGTATCGTTGCGGCGTGCGCGCCCTCGCCTGGCCGTTCAGTGCCAGATGTTCCAAGGCGACTTGATCCAGATCGCCACGATGATCAGCCAGCCCACGGTCAGCGGAATGAACACCTTCCAGCCCAGGCGCATGATCTGGTCATAGCGGTAGCGCGGGAACGAGGCACGAATCCAGATGAAAACCGACAGCAGCAGGAATACCTTGATCAGCAGCCAGAAGAAGCCGGGGATCGCATTGGTCACGAAGCTCGAGAACGGAGGCGCCCAGCCGCCGAGGAACAGCAGCGCCGTGATCGTCGAGATGATGATCATGTTGATGTACTCAGCCAGGAAGAACAGCGCGAACGCCATGCCCGAGTATTCGATCATGTGACCTGCCACGATTTCCGATTCGCCTTCCACCACGTCGAACGGGTGGCGGTTGGTTTCGGCCACGCCCGAGATGAAGTACACGCCGAACATCGGCAGCAGCGGAATCCAGTTCCACGACAGCACGTTGATGCCCATGTTCGCGAAGTAGCCGGTGTTCTGGCTGTTCACGATCGCCGACAGGTTCAGGCTGCCCGACACCATCAGCACCGTCACCAGCGCGAAGCCCATGGCGATTTCATACGACACCATCTGCGCGGCAGCGCGCATGCCGCCCAGGAACGCGTACTTGGAGTTCGAGGCCCAGCCGGCCAGGATCACGCCGTACACGCCGACCGAGCTGATCGCCATCACGTACAGCAGACCGGCATTCACGTCGGCCATCACCACTTCCGCCTGGAACGGGATCACGGCCCAAATGGCAACCGCAGGCATCAGCACCATCAGCGGGGCAATCAGGTACATGCCCTTGCTGACGTGCGTCGGCGTCATGACTTCTTTGAGCAGCAGCTTCAGCACGTCGGCGATCGGCTGCAGCAGGCCCAGCGGGCCGACGCGGTTCGGCCCCAGACGCACGTGCATCCAGCCGATCAGCTTGCGCTCCCACAGAATCAGGTAGGCCACGCACAGCAGCAGCGGCACCACAATGAGCACGGCCCGAATCAGGATCCACAGCGGCGTCCAAGCGCCGCCGAAGATGGCGTGGCCTTGCGAGGTAATCCAGTCGATCATGTTGCGTTCTCGCTATTCTTGTATGGCTCAGGCCGCGCCGGCCGTTGCAGCGGCCTTCTGGCCGGCGGACAGGTCGACAGCCTTCTCGACCTTGACCGTGCCGAACATGGCGCCGAGGCCCATTGCCGCCGGGGTTGCAGCCGGAACGCGCACAGTGTTGGCCGGCAGCGTGTTTTCCAGCACGCCCGGCAGCACCACGCTACCCTCGCCCTGCGTCACGCGGACCGGGTCGCCCGATTGGATACCCAGACCGGCGAACAGATCGGCGGACAGCGCCACTTGCTGCGCGCGGCGGGCCGCGGCGGTCAGCTGCAGCGATTCGGCACGGCGCACGATCGGATCGGCGTGGTAGATCGGCACATCTGCAATACGCTCGATGCCATTGGCAGCGGCGGCGCTCACCCGGATCGGCGCGTCGGTGGCGTTGCTCAGTTGCGGTGCAACCGGGTTGGCCAGCACTTCGGCGCGAACTGCTTCGGCGCTGTCGTAGTCGAAACCGGCCACGTCCAGCAGGTTGCCCAGCACACGCAGTACCTTCCAGGCCGGACGGGATTCGCCGAGCGCGCGCACCACGCCATTGAAGCTCTGCGGCAGGCCTTCGCAGTTGACGAAGGTACCCGCAGTTTCGGTGAACGGCGTAACCGGCAGGATCACGTCGGCATACTGCATGGCCGCTTCCGAGCGGAACGGCGACAATACGACCACGGTGCCAGCCTGGGCCAGCGCGGCCAAGGCCTTGCGCGGGTCGGCGGCGTCGAACTCAGGTTCCGTGTTGAGCAGCACGTAGGCCTTGCGCGGCGATTCCAGCATCGCCTGCGCGTTGGCACCGCCCTGCTTCGGCAGCGCACCGGCGACATAGCCACCCACGGTGTTTGCAGCCTCGGTCAGGAAGCCCAGCGTGGCGCCGGCTTCCGTAGCGATCCACTGTGCCAGCGCGTGCAGCGCAGCGAACTGCGGATGACGCACGGCCTCGTTGCCGAGGAACACGGCGCGGCGCTCGCCCGACAGCAGCGCGTCGGCGGCGGCACGGGCGGCATCGCCACCGTCAAAACCTTCGGTGCCTGCCGGTGCGGCGACGCCCTTGGCGGTCGCCACGGCACGGGCGATACCAGCCAGCGCAGCGGTCCAGCCCGACGGGGCCACGTCGATACGCGCGGCCAACGGCATCAGCAGGTCTTCACCGCCTGCACCGAGCACGGCGACGCGGGCGCCCTTCTTGCCTGCCTGGCGCAGACGCGAGGCCAGCAACGGGTGGTCTTTGCGCAGCGACGAACCGATCACCAGCACGCGTTGCAGCGTGGACACATCGGCCACCGGCATGCCAAGCCAAGGCGCGCCCTTCAGCGCTGCCGAGAAATCTGACTGGCGCAGACGGAAGTCGACGTTGTCGCTACCGATGCCGCGCATCAGCTTGCCGAGCAAATACAGCTCTTCCAGCGTGCTGTGCGGGCTGGCCAGCGCAGCGATCTGGTCGGCGCCATGGTCGCGCTTGATGCTCGCGAGGCCATTGGCCACGTATTCGAGCGCGGTCTGCCAGTCGGTTTCGATCCACTGGCCGCCCTGCTTCAGCAGCGGGCGCGTCAGACGGTCGGCACTGTTCAGGCCTTCATACGAGAAGCGGTCCTTGTCCGAGATCCAGCACTCGTTGACGTCTTCGTTCTCGAGCGGCAGCACGCGCATGACGCGCTGGTTCTTGCTCTGGACGACCAGGTTGGCACCCAGGCCGTCGTGCGGCGACACCGACTTGCGGCGTGCGAGCTCCCACGTACGGGCCGAGTAGCGGAACGGCTTGCTGGTCAGCGCGCCGACCGGGCACAGGTCGATCATGTTGCCGGACAGTTCCGAATCCACGGTCTGGCCGACAAAGGTCGTGATTTCCGAGTGCTCGCCGCGGTTCAGCATGCCCAGCTCCATCACGCCGGCCACTTCCTGGCCAAAGCGCACGCAGCGGGTGCAGTGAATGCAGCGGGTCATCTCTTCCATGGAGATCAGCGGGCCCACATTCTTGTGGAACACCACGCGCTTCTCTTCCTTGTAGCGCGACTCCGAAGCACCGTAGCCCACGGCCAGATCCTGCAGCTGGCATTCGCCGCCCTGATCGCAGATCGGGCAGTCGAGCGGGTGGTTGATCAGCAGGAATTCCATCACGGACTTCTGTGCCTTGACGGCCTTCTCCGAATTGGTGAAGACCTTCATGCCCGGGGTCACCGGGGTGGCGCAAGCCGGCAGCGCCTTGGGCGCCTTTTCAACTTCAACCAGACACATGCGGCAGTTGGCCGCGATGGACAGTTTGCGGTGGTAGCAGAAGTGCGGGATGTAGGTGCCCAGCTTGCGGGCTGCTTCCATCACCAGGCTGCCTTCTGCAACCTCAACCTTCTTGCCGTCGATCTCGAGTTCAACCATGTTCTGCCACGCTTAGATGTAGGCCGGAACCATGCACTGCTTGTGTTCGACGTGATATTCGAACTCTTTCCAGTAGTGCTTGAGCATGCCGCGGACCGGCATCGCCGCGGCATCGCCGAGCGCGCAGATGGTGCGGCCCATGATGTTTTCCGCGACGTTGTTGAGCAGGTCCAGGTCTTCCTGGCGCCCTTCTCCGTGTTCAATGCGATTGACCATGCGGTACAGCCAACCGGTGCCTTCACGGCACGGCGTGCACTGGCCACACGATTCTTCAAAATAGAAATACGACAGGCGCAGCAACGAGCGCACCATG
This sequence comes from Cupriavidus pinatubonensis, assembly GCF_019602855.1. GTDB lineage: Bacteria > Pseudomonadota > Gammaproteobacteria > Burkholderiales > Burkholderiaceae > Cupriavidus > Cupriavidus pinatubonensis. Next base: position 1,052,073 of record NZ_CP080767.1, on the reverse strand, counting down.
CAGCGCGTCTCGTCCATCACGATCACGGCGCCCGAGCCCAGCATCGAGCCGGCCTTGGCGATCGAGTCGTAGTCCATGTCGGACGCCATCATCATCTCGCCCGGTACGACCGGCGCGGACGAACCACCGGGAATCACGGCCTTGATGCGCTTGCCACCGCGCATGCCACCAGCCAGCTCCAGCAGCTTGGCGAACGGCGTGCCCAGCGGGATCTCGTAGTTGCCCGGACGCTCGACGTCACCGGAGATCGAGAAGATCTTGGTTCCGCCGTTGTTCGGCTTGCCCATCTTCAGGTAGTTCTCCGGGCCGATGGCCAGCAGGAACGGCACCGCGGCAAACGTCTCGGTGTTATTGATGGTGGTCGGCTTGCCGTACAGGCCGAAGCTCGCCGGGAAGGGCGGCTTGAAACGCGGCTGGCCCTTCTTGCCTTCCAGCGATTCGAGCAGCGCGGTTTCTTCGCCGCAGATGTACGCGCCATAGCCATGGTGGGCGTGCAGCTGGAAGCTGAAGCCCGAGCCCAGGATGTTGTCGCCGAGGAAACCCGCGGCGCGCGCCTCTTCGAGGGCTTCCTCGAAGATCTTGTATTCGTTCCAGATCTCGCCGTGGATATAGTTGTAGCCCACGGTGATGCCCATCGCGTAAGCGCCGATGGCCATGCCCTCGATCAGCGAGTGCGGATTGAACCGGATGATGTCGCGGTCCTTGAACGTACCGGGCTCGCCCTCATCGGTATTGCAGACGAGGTACTTCTGGCCCGGAAACGTACGCGGCATGAAGCTCCACTTCAGGCCGGTCGGGAAGCCCGCGCCCCCACGGCCACGCAGGCCCGAGGCCTTGACGTCCGCGATCACCTGCTCGGGCGGGATCTTTTCGGTCAGGATGCGCTTGAGCTGCTGGTAGCCGCCGCGCTTGACGTAGTCTTCCAGGTGCCAGTTCTTGCCGTCCAGGCCGGCCAGGATCAGCGGCTGGATGTGGCGGTCGTGCAGAGAGGTCATGTTACTTTGCCCCCTTGGCGGCAGCGTCGGCCTTCAGCTCGTCGACCAGCGCGTCGAGCTTGTCGTCGCTCATGAAGCTGCACATGCGGGTGTTGTTGACGATCATTACCGGCGCGTCGCCGCAAGCGCCCATGCACTCACCTTCTTTCAAGGTGAAGCAGCCGTCGGCAGTGGTCTCGTTGTAGTCGATGCCAAGCTTGCGCTTGAGGTACTCGCCGGCCCGCTCGCCGCCCGACAGGGCGCAGGGCAGGTTGGTGCAGACGGCGAGCTTGAATCTACCCACCGGCTTGGTGTCGTACATGTTGTAGAAGGTCGCCACCTCTTCCACCCACACGGGCGGCATGTCGAGATAGCTGGCGACGAACTGCATGACTTCGGGGGAAACCCAGCCCACCTCGCCCTGCGCCACGGCAAGCGCCGCCATCACGGCCGACTGCTTCTGGTCGGCCGGATACTTCGCGATCGCGCGATCGATTTCCTTGAGAGCTTCTGCTGATAGCATGGTCATTGCAGTAAAACGGCGGAGGCAGCAAACGGGCTTGCATCCGCAGGTTTGCAGCCGTCGCTGCCTGTTCCGCCGGCGGGCCTTAGGCCCTGCCGTTCCGCCGTGGGTTTCCCCGCCGCTCCCCGATGACACACCGGTCGCGGCAAGGAAGCGCCCGGATCGTCGTCCGGGCCAGCGGTCCGTGTTTAGCGGTCGATCTCGCCGAAGACGATGTCTTGCGTGCCGATGATCGTTACCGCGTCAGCAATCATGTGTCCCTTGGCCATCTCGTCGAGGGCGGCCAGGTGGGGGAAGCCGGGTGCGCGGATCTTCAGGCGGTACGGCTTGTTCGCGCCGTCAGAGATCGCGTAGATACCGAATTCACCCTTCGGGTGCTCCACCGCTGCATACGCTTCACCTTCCGGCACGTGCATGCCTTCGGTGAACAGCTTGAAGTGGTGGATCAGTTCTTCCATGTTCGACTTCATGTCCACCCGCGACGGCGGCGCAACCTTGTGGTTGTCAGTGATCACCGGGCCCGGATTACGGCGCAGCCATTCGATGCACTGCTTGATGATGCGGTTGGACTGGCGCATCTCTTCGACACGGACCAGGTAGCGCGCGTAGCAGTCGCCGCCCACGCCCACCGGCACATCGAAGTCCATCTTGTCGTACACCTCGTACGGCTGCTTCTTGCGCAGGTCCCAGGCAATGCCCGAACCACGCAGCATCGGACCGGTGAAACCCATCTGCAGCGCGCGCTCCGGGCTGACCACACCGATATCGACCAGACGCTGCTTCCAGATCCGGTTGTCGGTCAGCAGCGTCTCGTACTCGTCGACGTACTTCGGGAACCGGTTGGTGAAGTCCTCGATAAAGTCCAGCAGCGAGCCTGAACGGGCTTCGTTCATGACCTTGATGGCACGCTCGTTGTGAACCTTGGACGCGCGATATTGCGGCATTGTGTCAGGCAGGTCGCGATACACGCCGCCCGGACGGTAGTAGGCCGCGTGCATGCGCGCGCCCGACACCGCCTCGTACATGTCGAACATGTCCTCGCGCTCGCGGAACGCGTAGAGGAACACCGCCATCGCGCCCACGTCGAGCGCATGCGCACCGATCCACATCAGGTGGTTCAGCAGGCGAGTGATTTCGTCGAACATCACACGGATGTACTGCGCGCGGATCGGCACTTCGATGCCAAGCAGCCGCTCGATCGCCATCACATAGGCGTGTTCGTTGGACATCATCGACACGTAGTCGAGACGGTCCATGTATGGAACGTTCTGGATCCAGCTCTTCTGCTCTGCCAGCTTTTCGGTGGCACGATGCAGCAGGCCGATGTGCGGGTCGGCACGCTGGATCACTTCGCCGTCCAGCTCCAGCACGAGGCGCAGCACGCCGTGCGCGGCCGGGTGCTGCGGTCCGAAGTTCAGGGTGTAATTCTTGATGTCTGCCATGGCGCCTAATCAGTGCTGCGTGCCGCCGTAGTTTTCCTCGCGGATCACGCGCGGCGTGATTTCGCGAGGTTCGATCGTGACCGGCTGGTAGATGACCCGTTTCTGCTCGGGGTCGTAGCGCATTTCCACGTAACCCGACACCGGGAAGTCCTTGCGGAACGGGTGGCCGACAAAACCGTAGTCGGTCAGCAGGCGGCGCAGGTCCGGATGGCCTTCGAAGACGATGCCGTAGAAGTCGAACGCTTCGCGCTCGAACCAGTTCACCGAGTTCCACACGTCGATCAGCGACGGCACCACGGGGAAATCGTCATCCGGCGCAAACACACGCAGACGCAGACGCCAGTTGTGAGTCACGGACAACAGGTGCGATACCGCGGCAAAACGCAGACCATCCCAGGCGCCATCGCCGAAGTCGGAATAATCGACGCCGCAGAGGTCGATCAGCTGCTCGAAACGCAGCGACGGATCGTCGCGCAGCGTGCGGGCAACTTCGAGGTAGTCATCTGCCTTGACGATCAGCGTCAGTTCGCCGGTCGCCTCGATCAGTTTCTGCACGCGCTTGCCGAGAACTTTCTCGAGCGCGGCCTTCAGGGTCTCAAGCTTCGCCATGTCAGCCCTTGCGCGCGATGGTGTTGGTGCGCTTGATCTTGTTCTGCAGCTGGATCACGCCATAGATCAGCGCTTCAGCCGTGGGCGGGCAGCCCGGCACGTAGATGTCCACCGGCACAATGCGGTCGCAGCCACGCACCACCGAATACGAGTAGTGGTAATAGCCGCCGCCATTGGCGCAAGAGCCCATCGAGATCACCCAGCGTGGCTCGGCCATCTGGTCGTAGACCTTGCGCAGTGCGGGCGCCATCTTGTTGCAAAGCGTGCCGGCCACGATCATCACGTCCGACTGGCGCGGCGACGGGCGGAACACCACGCCGAAGCGGTCCAGGTCATAGCGCGCCGCGCCAGCATGCATCATTTCCACAGCACAGCAGGCCAGGCCGAAGGTCATCGGCCACAGCGACCCGGTGCGGGTCCAGTTGATCAGCTTGTCAGCGGTAGTCGTGACAAAGCCTTCGTTGAGAACGCCTTCGATTGCCATTTCACATCACTCCCAATCGAGCGCGCCCTTTTTCCAGATGTAGACGAAGCCCACGATGAATTCCAGCAGAAACACGCCCATGGCGATGAATCCCGGCCAGCCGATTTCACGCAGGGCAACACCCCACGGAAACAGGAAGGCGGTTTCGAGATCGAACAGGATAAAAAGGATGGCGATGAGGTAATAGCGCACGTCGAACTTCATGCGCGCATCCTCGAACGCTTCGAAGCCGCACTCGTACGGCGACAGCTTCGCAGGATCAGGCTTGTTCGGACCGAGGATCCGACCAATCGACATCAGCGCGATGCCAAGCACGACGCCGAAGATGATGAAGATGAGAACGGGGAAGTAGGCTTCGAGAGTCAAGATGCGGCCAGCCTTATCTGGAATGTTGTCAACAGCACCAGCTGAAGCGGCGTCCTGTTGCCCACCCCAGGCGCTAAGCCGAAGACCTCACGGCGCGCCGCCTTGCGGACCGCCGGAGCCCGCTGGCCGGGAGCATTGCCCGGGAGCGGACTCCGATCGAGTTGTTTGGTGCCGACGGCGAGACTCGAACTCGCACAGCTTTCGCCACTACCCCCTCAAGATAGCGTGTCTACCAATTTCACCACGTCGGCTGGGGGAGAAACAATATTGCCTGGCGCCGGGTTTTTTAGGCCCTTCAGAGCTTTTGCAGAGGTTTTTGCCTTTGCTTAAGCCCCATCGCTGGGGAATCGTTTCAAGCCTTGGATTCTAACCCGGTTTGCTGCATTGTTCAACGCACAACTGCAAAAAAAATCAGGAATCGAATTCAAGGCTGGTTGATTATTTCGGAACAGCGGGCGCTGCCGGCGACGATGCGTCAGCAGCTGCCGCAGCAGGCGCGGATGCAGCAGCCGGAGCCGGCGCAGCAGTCGGGGCCGCACCCATCACGCCCAGCGACGTGGAGGGCTTGTAGTTGCCCATCAGCGTCAGGCTGAGCGTGCAGATGAAGAAGAGCGTGGCCAGCACCGCTGTGGTACGCGACAGGAAGTTTGCCGAGCCCGTAGCGCCGAACAGGCTGCCCGAAGCCCCCGACCCGAACGCCGCACCAACATCGGCACCCTTGCCGTGTTGAATCAGCACGAGGCCGATGACGCCGAGCGCCGACAACACCTGCACCAGCACCAACAAAGTCTTGAAAATTGCCATTTGGATAAAGTTAGCGTTACTTGCCTGATCGGATGTCTGGCACGACGGGCATTCAGGCGTTGCCGATCGCGAGAAAATCTTCCGACTTCAGCGAGGCACCCCCAATCAGGCCCCCGTCGATATCGGACATGGAAAACAATTCGGCCGCATTGTCCGGCTTGACACTGCCACCGTACAAAATCGCCATACGGTCAGCCACACCGGCGTCGCGCTCGCGCACCTCTGCACGCAAGAACGCATGCACGGCCTGCGCCTGCTCGCTGCTTGCGGTCTTGCCAGTACCGATGGCCCACACCGGTTCGTAGGCCAGCACCACACGACCCAGTTGCTCCACCGACAGCGCGTCGAGAGCGGCCTGCAATTGACGACCGACCACAACTTCGGTTTCACCGGCCTCGCGCTGGGCGAGCGTTTCACCGACGCAAATCACTGGAATGATGCCGAATTCCAGCGCGCGCAGCGCTTTGGCAGCTACCACGGCATCGGATTCCCCATGGTACGTGCGGCGCTCCGAGTGTCCGACCAGCGCGTACGTGCAGCCGAACTCACCCAGCATCGACGCGGCCACCTCGCCGGTGAACGCGCCACGGGCCTCGGCGGACACGTCTTGTGCGCCCCAGGCTACCTGCGAGCCATTCAGCAACGCCTGGCACTGTGCAAGATAAGGGAAAGGCGCGCAGACTGCCAACCGCGCGCGCGCAGGTGCAGCCTTGATACCTTCCAGCAGCGCAGCGTTGGCTGCCAGGCTGCCGTGCATCTTCCAGTTGCCGATGACGAGCTTTTGTCTCACGAGGTCCCCTCCCAAATCAAACCCGTTATTGTAGCTTGCGGCGGGGGACCGGCGCTACCGCGGCCGGATTGGCCGCGGTAGCAACTTTTTCGTGCAATTACCAGGTCAGCACGATCTTGCCGATGTGTTCGCTCGATTCCATCAGACGATGCGCTTCGGCGGCCTGCGCCGCCGGGAAAACCTTGTGGATCACGGGCTTGATCTTGCCGGCTTCGAGCAGCGGCCACACCTGCTGGTGCAGTGCCTGCGCAATCTGCCCCTTGAACGACGCGGAGCGCGGACGCAGCGTCGAACCGGTGACGGTGATACGGCGGCGCAGAATGTCGCCGAGCGGAATTTCCGCCTTGGCGCCGCCAAGCAGCGCGATGATGACGATACGGCCATCATCGGCAATGCACTTCAGCTCGCGCGCGAGATAGGAGCCAGCCACCATATCGAGGATCACGTCGACGCCCTTGCCCTCGGTCAGCGACGCGACTTCGGCAACGAAATCCTGAGTCTTGTAGTTGATCGCGCGATCGGCGCCGAGGTCCTCGCAAGCCTTGCACTTCTCGTCCGTACCAGCCGTGACGAACACCTTGTAGCCGAGCGCCTTGGCAATCTGGATCGCGGTCGTGCCGATGCCGCTCGAACCGCCCTGGATCAGCAGCGTCTCGTCCTTGCCGCGCGGGCCCTGGCCCAGATAGCCGCGATCGAACACATTGCTCCATACGGTGAAGAACGTCTCGGGCAGCGCAGCGGCTTCAATATCACTCAGGCCCTTTGGGGCCGGCAGGCATTGCGCCACCGGGGCGATGCAGAGTTGCGCATAGCCACCGCCCTGCACGAGTGCGCACACGCGATCGCCTACCTTCAGGCCGAAGCGGTTGTCGGCATGGGACAGGTCACCACCGACAACCACGCCAGCCACTTCCAGGCCCGGCAGATCCGACGCGCCTGGCGGCACCGGATAGTTGCCGGTACGCTGAAACACGTCCGGACGGTTGACGCCAGCCGCGGCCACACGGATCAGGATTTCGCCGGCACCCGGCACCGGGTCGGGACGCTGCGTCTCCTGCAGGACCTCGGGGGCACCGTATTCGCGAATCTCGATGGCTTGCATTGCTGCTCCTTGTCTTTGTCTGTGCGCGAGGCGATGACGCTGTCGCGGCGCTTCGGGAAGAGCGATTGCTCAATGGGTTGCCCGGCAGTGTAAACAAAAAACGGCTGGACATCGCCAGCCGTTTTTTGTCCGACGCCGCCTGAGGCGGCACCGATTGCAGCTTATTGCTGCTGGTCCGACGGAGTTGCCGGAGCCGCAGCCGGAGCCGGAGCCGGAGCCGCTTCACCAGCGTTCACCGGGCTGATGCTGCCACCCTCTTCCGCCAGCGCAGCCTTCAGCGACAGGCGCAGACGGCCCTTCTCGTCAGCCTGGATCAGCTTGACGCGCAGTTGCTGGCCTTCCTTCAGCCAGTCCTTGATGTCCTTCACGCGCTCGTTGACGATCTCGGAGATATGCAGCAGACCATCCTTGCCCGGCAGGATGTTCACGATCGCGCCGAAGTCCAGCAGCTTCAGCACCGTGCCGTTGTAGATCTTGCCCACTTCGGCTTCGGCGGTAATGCCCTCGATACGGCGCTTGGCTTCTGCCATGCCATCGGTCGAGGTCGACGCGATGGTGATCGTGCCGTCTTCCTGGATGTCGATGGTCGTGCCGGTTTCCTTGGTCAGCGCCTGGATGGTCGAGCCACCCTTGCCGATCACTTCGCGGATCTTGTCCGGATGGATCTTCATGGTGATCATGCGCGGTGCGTGCGCCGACAGCTCGGTGCGCGCGTGGCCCATGGCACCCTGCATGGCGCCCAGGATATGCAGACGGCCTTCCTTGGCTTGCGCCAGCGCAACCTGCATGATTTCCTTGGTGATGCCCTGCACCTTGATGTCCATCTGCAGCGCGGTGATGCCGTTGTCGGTACCCGCCACCTTGAAGTCCATGTCGCCCAGGTGATCTTCATCACCGAGGATGTCGGTCAGCACGGCAAACTTGTTGCCTTCCAGGATCAGACCCATGGCCACGCCGGCCACGTGCGCCTTGACCGGAACGCCGGCGTCCATCAGCGCCAGGCAGCCGCCGCAGACCGAAGCCATCGACGACGAACCGTTCGATTCGGTGATTTCCGAAACCAGGCGGATGGTGTAGGCGAACTCGTCGTCCTTCGGCAGCACCGGAATCAGTGCGCGCTTGGCCAGGCGGCCATGGCCGATTTCGCGGCGCTTCGGGCTGCCGACGCGGCCGGTTTCGCCGGTGGCGAACGGAGGCATGTTGTAGTGGAGCATGAAGCGGTCGCGGTATTCACCGGCCAGCGCGTCGATGATCTGCTCGTCGCTCTTCGTGCCCAACGTGGCCACGACCAGCGCCTGGGTTTCACCGCGGGTGAACAGGGCCGAGCCGTGAGCGCGCGGCAGGACCGACGAACGGATCTCGATCGGACGCACCGTGCGGGTGTCGCGGCCGTCGATGCGCGGCTCGCCGCCGAGGATCTGTCCGCGGACGATCTTCGCTTCGAGGTCGAACATGATGTTGCCGACTTCCACCTTGTCAGCGTCGACGCCGGCCTCGGCCAGGGCGGCCGTCACGTTCGCCGACACTTCCTTCAGCTTCTGGCTGCGGGCCGACTTCTGGCGCAGCTGATAGGCTTCCTGCAGCAGCGGTAGCGCGACTTCGGTGACCTTGGCGATCAGCGCTTCGTTCTTCGGCGCAGGCGCCCAGTCCCACTCGGGCTTGCCGCCTTCGCGCACGAGATCATGGATCGCGTTGATGGCGATCTGCATCTGCTCGTGGCCATACACCACGGCGCCCAGCATCACGTCTTCGGACAGCTGGTTGGCTTCCGATTCCACCATCAGCACGGCGCGCTCGGTACCAGCGACGACGAGGTCGAGGTCCGACGTGGCCATTTGCGAACGGGTCGGGTTCAGCAGGTACTGGCCGTCCTTGTAGCCGATACGTGCAGCGCCCACCGGGCCGTTGAACGGGATGCCCGACACGGCCAGCGCGGCGGACGCGCCGATCAGCGCAGGGATGTCAGCCGGGATTTCCGGATTCAGCGACACCACGTGCACGACCACCTGCACGTCGTTGTAGAAGCCTTCCGGGAACAGCGGGCGCAGCGGACGGTCGATCAGGCGCGAAGTCAGCGTCTCGTTTTCCGACGGACGGCCTTCGCGCTTGAAGAAGCCACCGGGGATCTTGCCGGCAGCGTAGGTCTTTTCGATGTAGTCGACGGTCAGCGGGAAGAAGTCCTGGCCGGGCTTCGGGCTCTTGGCGGCGACGACAGTCGCCAGCACGACGGTATCTTCCACGTCGACGATCACGGCGCCGCCGGCCTGGCGGGCGATTTCGCCGGTTTCCATGCGGACCGTATGCTGGCCCCACTGGAACTGCTTCACAACCTTGTTGAACATGGACATTTGCATTCCTTGTCTTGCGCGCACGCCGCAATCGTTGCGCGGCGTGTCTCGCCCGCGTTCTCAGCCGCGGGCTAACTGCCGGATGCGGTCGCAGTTGCAGGGAAGTGCTATGCCATTCCAGCGCGGCACTGTCGCCGATGCCGCGCTGGAATGACACAAAGCCCTGTTTCCTTGGCCGGTCCGGATACTGAAAACCATGAAAAAGAGCAACTTACTCCGTTGCGGGGCTTGCCGCAACGGGTGACCGGCGAATCAGAATTCGCGCGATCCAGTGACCTGAAAATCACCTTCCAGCGTATTGCATGTCGGAGCCGAAAAATTGGCCGCCAGAAATGCAAAATGCCTGCCCCAGCAATGCTGAAGCAGGCATCGAGGCCTCACGCGAAACCGTGCAAAACCAGGAATCGCGCTGCCATGCCAGCCAATCCTTACTTGCGCAGGCCCAGCTTTTCGATCAGGGCACGGTAACGGTCAGCGTCGTTGGACTTGAGGTAGTCCAGCAGGCGACGACGACGGCTCACCATGCGCAGCAGACCGCGGCGGCTGTGGTGATCCTTCATGTTGGCCTTGAAGTGCGGGGTCAGTTCGTTGATGCGGGTGGTCAGCAGGGCGACCTGAACTTCGGGGCTGCCAGTGTCGTTGGTGCCACGGGCGAACTGCTTGATGACTTCGGACTTGTTGATATCGGCGACTGCCATGATGATTTCCTTTCACTTGCGAACGCCACAGCGCGGGATGCGCCGCTTGCGTCGTGCCATGCATTAACAGGCATCTGCCTTCATACCCGCAGACGCCGGATGACGACAGCCGCGGATTATAACGGAAAAGCGGCACCAGCGGCCAACCCCAGCGCCGATCCCGCGTACGAAGCCTATGGGCGCTGCATACGACACGTGGTCGCCAGCGTGGTCTGGGCCGCCTTGAGCTTGCGCACCGTGCGGAAGCCGTATCCCGAGCCCTCATTGTCGAAACGCACTTCGCCGCCCTGACGCTCCATCACCGACACATACAGCGGTTGCAGCACCTGATGGTCTTCGGCGCGGATCGTGGCTTCATGGAAGTCGTTGACGTAGCGCATGTTTTCCAGCGAACGGGCGACCTTCACCGCATCGGTCGAGCCGGCCTTTTCAATCGCACGCGCCAGCATCTCGATCATCATCTGCATGCGCAGGTGCACGTAGTCGTCCTTGGGTTCCGGGTAGCGCGTACGGAATTGTTCGTAGAAAGCGTCCGACGCGGCGCCGCCGACGTTCGGATGCCACTCGGCCACCGCCAGCACACGACCCACACCGGCATCGCCCATCGCGGCCGGCGCACCAAGGCCATTGCCATAGAACGTATAGAACTTCGCCTGCAGCCCGCCTTCGCGCGCGGCCTTGACCATGAGCGTGAGGTCGTTGCCCCAGTTTCCCGTCACGACGGCGTCGGCACCACTAGCCTTGATCTTGGCGATATAAGGCGCGAAGTCCTTGATCTTGCCGATCGGATGAAATTCATCGCCGACCACCTGCACGTCCGGCCGCTTGGCCGACAGCATATCGCGCGCGGAGCGCGATACCTGTTGGCCGAAGCTGTAGTCCTGGTTCATCAGGTAGACACGCCGCACCGAGTGATCCTGACGGATGACCTCGGCCAGCGCCTGCATGCGCATGTCCGCGCTGGCATCGAAGCGGAAATGCCAGAAGCTGCAGTTTTCGTTGGTCAGGCTGGGATCGACCGCCGAATAGTTCAGGAACAGCACCCGCGCATCGGGCTGGCGCGCGTTGTGCCGGTTGATCGCCGCGACCAGCGCGCTGGCCACCGCGGAACTATTGCCCTGCAGGACGAACGGAATACCCTTGTCCACGAGGCTGCGGAACTGGATCAGGCTTTCGTCGACGTTGCCCTTGCTGTCGAACGTAACGAGTTCCATCGGCCGTCGGCCCTGCGCAGTCTTCACGCCGCCGCGCGCATTGACGCGCTCGATCGCAATGCGCAGATTGCGCACAACGGCTTCGCCGGCATTGGCGAATGGCCCGGACAGCCCGTCGATCATGCCAAGCCGGATCGGCTCCTGCGCCTGGGCGCCCGCTGCTATCCACATCAGGCCGGCTGCGAGCCAACCCTTTGCCAGTTTCCACATGCCAAGTCTCCGCGAAAGCGCGCATGGTAAGGCAGCGCCGCGCGCATCGCAAATCGCTACGCGGTGTCGCACCGCGCGGAAAAAGAAGCGGTCATGCACGAACTTGCCGCAAGTTCGCGGCGAAAAGATGCGTCGAATGCACGTCGGTCGCGTGAATCGCTACACTGCAGCCACTAGCATCGACATGAACCGAGGTAGCCATGAACCGAACCCTGAAGCGCGCCGGCCGCCGCATCGCCATGGTGGCATGCGTCGCGCTGCTGTCGGCTTGCGTCACCCTGATGCCTGTAGACGAGGGCCGCAAGCTGATCGGCTCGCCACAGGCAGCGGTGGCAGCCCGCTTCGGCCCGCCGCCAGAGGTATATGCCTTGCGCGATGGCACCACACGCTGGATCTATTCGAAGCAGCCGCTCGGCCAACAGGCCTACGCGGCAGACTTCGACCGCAACGGCAACCTGACCAACTTCCGCAATATGCTCGAGACGCCCGAGCTGTACAAGGCCGAGGTCGGCAAGTGGACCAAGCGCGATGTGCAGGAACACTTCGGCATGACGCGCGAGCCGGTCCAGTACTATCCGCGCATGGAGCGCGATGTCTGGACATACCGCTTCCGCCATGAGGGCGTGTGGCCATCACTGTTCAATTTCTATTTCGATCAGGACGGCATCCTGCGCCAGACGCAAATCACGCCAGACCCGCTTAATGACCCGGACCGCCGGCGGTGGTAAGCCGGCCCAATGAAAACTGCCCGCGGACCGCGTCTGGCGGCCGGCGGGCTGGTTCGGGCGTTGAGGCCGGATAGGCTCTTCGCCGCAGGCGCCACCCGGATTACGAGTGGCGCCACGATGCGGGTCTGAAAATCAGATCTGCGGATTGATCTTTTGCACGGCCTTGTCGTGCAGCTTGTTCAGGGCGGCCAGGTAGGCCTTTGCCGAAGCTGCAACGATGTCCGGATCGGTACCGACGCCATTGACGATGCGGCCAGCCTTGGACAGACGCACCGTCACTTCGCCCTGCGCCTCGGTGCCGCCCGTGATGGCGTTCACCGAATACAGCACCATCTCCGCGCCGCTGTTCACCTGCGATTCGATCGCATGCAGCGTAGCGTCGACCGGACCGTTGCCCTCGCCTTCACCGGAATGCTCCTGGCCGTCCATGTTGAACACGACGCGGGCATGCGGACGCTCGCCGGTTTCCGAGCGCTGCGACAGCGAAATGAAGCGATAGTGCTCATTGGCGTCGTGCTGGGCCTCGTTCGAAACGATGGCCATGATGTCCTCATCGAAGATCTCGGCCTTCTGGTCGGCGAGTTCCTTGAAGCGGCCGAACGCGGCGTTGACTTCAGCCTCGCTTTCGAGCTCGACGCCCAGTTCCTGCAGGCGCTGCTTGAATGCATTGCGGCCCGACAGCTTGCCCAGCACGATCTTGTTGGCGGTCCAGCCTACATCCTCCGCGCGCATGATCTCGTAGGTGTCGCGCGCCTTCAGGACGCCATCCTGGTGGATGCCCGATGCATGCGCGAACGCGTTGGCACCAACCACGGCCTTGTTCGGCTGCACCACGAAACCGGTGATCTGCGACACCAGCTTCGAGGCTGGCACGATCTGCGAGGTGTCGACACCGACATCGAGATTGAAGTAGTCGCGGCGGGTCTTCACGGCCATCACGACTTCTTCAAGGCTGGTGTTGCCGGCGCGCTCGCCGAGACCGTTGATCGTGCATTCGATCTGGCGCGCGCCGCCGAGCTTCACCGCGGCCAGCGAGTTCGCCACGGCCATGCCGAGGTCGTTGTGGCAGTGCACGGACCACACAGCCTTGTCCGAGTTCGGAATGCGCTCGCGCACCGAGCGGATCAGGTCGGCGTAGCCTTCCGGCACCGCATAGCCCACGGTGTCCGGAAGGTTGATGGTGGTCGCGCCCTCGGCGATCACGCCTTCGAGCACGCGGCACAGGAAGTCCATGTCGGAGCGGCTGCCGTCTTCCGGCGAGAACTCGATATCGTCCGTGAACTGGCGCGCGAAGCGCACGGCCAGGCGGGCCTGCTCATAGACCTGGTCCGGCGTCATGCGCAGCTTCTTCTCCATGTGCAGCGCCGACGTGGCGATGAACGTGTGGATACGGAACGAGTTGGCCGGCTTGAGGGCCTCGGCGGCACGCGCGATGTCCTTGTCGTTGGCACGGGCCAGCGAGCAGATCGTGGAATCCTTCACGACCTGGGCGATCGAGCGAATGGCTTCGTAGTCGCCGTTGGAGCTTGCCGCAAAGCCCGCTTCGATCACATCGACCTTCAGGCGCTCCAGTTGCTTCGCAATGCGGATCTTCTCCTCGCGCGTCATCGAGGCGCCGGGCGACTGCTCGCCATCGCGCAAGGTGGTATCGAAAATGATGAGTTTGTCAGACATTGTGGAGCTCCTGGGCTTTATCGTGTGCTGTCCCCGCCATCGTGCCGCCGGGTACCGCCTGTTCCACGCATTCGCTGCGAGTGAATGCAAAACGCCCCGGCGTGCATCGATGCAGGCCGGGGCGTTGGAAAATTCCTTGGTGATTCCGCGCTAAGGTATGGATTGCCTCAGCGCGCGCGCGTCCCGACCTGATGGCCTAGTAGGCCACCTAGCTTGGTGTGGGCGAGTAGGGCTTGGCGCGAAATCATGGCAGGGAATATAGCGGAGTTGCCGCCCCCGTGCAAGACGGGCATTTCCCGGACGCAGCAGCGATCTCAGCCCTTCGGCGGAATCCGCAGCTTCTGGCCCGGATAGATCTTGTCCGGATGGGACAGCATCGGCGTGTTGGCTTCGAAGATGCGGTTGTATTCGGCGCCGTTGCCGTAGGCCGCTTGCGAGATGGCCCACAGGGTGTCGCCCTTGACCACCGTGTGCCACTGCGACTCGGTCGATTCCACGTTGACCGACATCTTGTCCTCGACCTTGTCGACGCCTTCGACGTTGCCGCAGCACAGGATGATCTTTTCCCGCGTGGCCTGGTCCGGCGCCACGCCGAACACGGTCACCAGGCCCTGCGAGCCGTCCACTTGCACCATCAACCCGGTGGCATCGAGACCCATCTTCTTGACGTACGCCTCGATGGCGTCGCCAGCCGCGCGGTTTGCTGCATCGACCTTTTCCGTCGATGCATCGGCCGCGGCGGCCTCTTGCGCGGCCTTGGCCTCGCCGGTGCCGAACAGCTTTTCCCCCGCTTCCTTGATGAAGTCGAACATGCCCATGACATCCTCCTGACGGTGAGTGAAAAAGACAGAATGCATGCCACGGTTGCGACCGTGGCAATCCGGATCCGGAACAGCCGGCGAAAAGCACGAAGGGCGCCGGAGCGCCCTTCCCTGCCACAACGCTCAGTGCGAGCCGTTATCGCGCACTTTCTTTGCCACTCCCGGCTGGCCGTGGATGGCACGCCAGCCCCACAGCACGTAACCGGAAATCGCATACGCGACAAAGAGCGCAAACAGCGCCACCGGCGGATCCGTCGACACCAGCACGAACAGCACAAGAACGAGCACCATCATGCCAAACGGCACGCGGTAGCGGACATCCAGCGCCTTGCCGCTGTAGAACGGTGCGTTCGACACCATCGATAGCCCCGCGTACAGCGTGATACCGAAGGCCACCCACGGCATCCACAGCTCCTTGACGGGGAGCTTGTTGTCGATGACCAGCCAGACAAAGCCGGCCACCAATGCGGCAGCAGCCGGGCTAGGAAGTCCCTGGAAAAAGCGCTTGTCGACGACACCGATATTGGCGTTGAAGCGCGCGAGCCGCAGCGCCGCGCACGTGCAGTACACAAAGGCGGCGATCCAGCCCCACTTGCCCAGGTCGTGCAGAATCCATTCGTACATCACCAGGGCCGGCGCCACGCCGAACGACGTCATGTCCGACAGCGAATCGTACTGCTCGCCAAACGCGCTCTGCGTGTTGGTGATGCGTGCCACGCGTCCATCCATGCCGTCGAGCACCATGGCTGCGAAGATGGCGATAGCCGCCACGTCGAAGCGCATGTTCATGGCCTGCACGATCGCGAAGAAGCCGGCGAACAGCGCAGCCGTGGTGAACGCATTGGGCAGCAGGTAGATGCCGCGCCGGCGCGGCCGCTGGTAGACGATGTCATGGTCGTCGTCGACGGCATCGTCATCCAGGTCGTCTGTGCCGCGCAGCTGGTTATGACGGAACGGACGCAGATGCGTCACGTTTCCGCTGTTGGCCCGCTTGTTGCGGCGGTGAAAGGCAACCATTACAGCGCTCCTGTCTGGTTGTCGCTTACTTGACTTCGTCCAGCTCGGCAAGGATCGTCGACGATGCCGACACCTTTTCGCCGATGGTGACGCGCGGGCGCGCGCTCACGGGCAGGTAGACGTCCACGCGCGAACCGAAGCGGATGAAGCCATAGCGCTGGCCGCGCGACAGGCTGTCGCCAACCTTCGTGTAGCACAGGATGCGGCGAGCCACCAGGCCGGCCACCTGCACCAGCGTCACGATTTGCCCGTCTGCGGCGCGGCGGATCACCACCGCATTGCGTTCGTTTTCCACCGATGCCTTGTCCAGGTCAGCGTTGACGAACTTGCCCGGAAAATATTCGAGCTTCTCGACCTTGCCATCGACCGAGGCGCGGTTCGAATGCACATTGAACACGTTCATGAACACGCTGATCTTCAGCGCTTCACGGCCGGCATAGGGATCCTGCACCTTCTCGACGACAACGATGCGTCCGTCGGCAGGGGCCAGTACGGCATTCGGCTGTGCAGGAATCGGCCGCGGCGGATCGCGGAAAAACTGGAGCACGAACAACGTGATGATCCACAGCGGCAATGCCCACCAGAAGCCCGCACTGGCGTGCACCAGCAGCGAGATAAGAAAGGCGCCAGCCAGAAACGGCCAGCCTTCACGGGCGATCAGCGGATGAGGATAGTTCATGCAGTGCTTGGTTCGTTGAGAGGAAAAGGCACCATCGTGCACTCAGATGCAGATGCGGCCACTGCCGGGGGAATGGCGCCGACGCAGAGCAGGATAAGGCACGCTCTGTCCAAAGTCTGACAAGGATAACAAAAAGCCGTTCAGGCCCCGCCAATCCCTTCCCAATATAGAAGGCATCCACGAAACACTGAACGGCTTTGGCCGGCCACCAAGATGGGCGGCGCGGCCTTCACGCTGACGGGCAGCTTAGTTCTTCGACTGGTCGACCATCTTGTTCTTGGCGATCCACGGCATCATTGCGCGCAGCTTTTCGCCAACCACTTCGATCTGGTGCTCGGCATTCAGGCGACGGCGCGACGACAGGGTCGGAGCGCCAGCCTTGTTTTCCAGCAGGAAGCTCTTGGCGTATTCGCCGGTCTGGATGTCCTTCAGGCACTGCTTCATGGCCTTCTTGGTCTCTTCCGTCACGATGCGCGGGCCGGTGACGTACTCGCCGTATTCGGCGTTGTTCGAGATCGAGTAGTTCATGTTGGCGATGCCGCCTTCGTAGATCAGGTCGACGATCAGCTTCAGTTCGTGCAGGCACTCGAAGTAGGCCATTTCCGGCGCGTAGCCGGCTTCCACCAGCGTTTCGAAGCCAGCCTTGATCAGCTCGACGGTACCGCCGCACAGCACGGCCTGCTCGCCGAACAGGTCGGTTTCGGTTTCTTCGCGGAAGTTGGTTTCGATGATGCCGGCACGGCCGCCGCCGTTGGCGGTGGCGTACGACAGGGCGACGTCACGGGCAGAGCCCGACTTGTCCTGGTACACGGCGATCAGGTGCGGCACGCCGCCACCCTGGGTGTACGTGGCGCGCACGGTGTGGCCCGGGGCCTTCGGGGCGATCATGATGACGTCCACGTCTGCGCGCGGCACCACGGCACCGTAGTGCACGTTGAAGCCGTGGGCGAAGGCCAGCGCGGCGCCTGCCTTGATGTTGTCGTGAACTTCGTTCTTGTACACGTCGGCGATCTGCTCGTCCGGCAGCAGGATCATGACCACATCGGCACCCTTCACGGCCTCGGCCACTTCCTTCACTTGCAGGCCGGCGTTGACGGCCTTGTTCCACGACGCGCCGCTCTTGCGCAGGCCGACCGTCACGTTCACGCCCGAATCCTTCAGGTTCAGCGCGTGGGCATGGCCTTGCGAGCCGTAGCCGATGATGGTGACGTTCTTGCCCTTGATCAGGGAGAGGTCGGCGTCCTTGTCGTAAAACACTTTCATGATAATTCCTTCAGTCTCAATCTTTGTATGAGGAGGCGGCATCATCGGGCGCATCGTGTGCAACCGGATCGCGCCGCCCGGGGGGATACTGCTTAAGCGTTGGGATGCGTTGCCAAACGTCCTGGTCAGACCTTCAGGATGCGCTCGCCACGGCCGATGCCCGAGCCGCCCGTGCGGACGGTTTCGAGAATCGCAGTGCGGTCGATGGCATCGAGGAAGGCATCGAGCTTGACGCCGTTGCCGGTCAGTTCGATGGTGTAGGTCTTCTCGGTGACGTCGATGATGCGGCCGCGGAAGATGTCGGCGGTGCGCTTCATTTCCTCGCGCTCCTTGCCGACCGCGCGCACCTTCACAAGCATCAGCTCGCGCTCGATATGCGCGCCCTCGGTCAGGTCGACCACCTTGACCACTTCCACCAGGCGGTTCAGGTGCTTGGTGATCTGCTCGATCACGTCATCCGAACCGCTCGTGACGATCGTCATGCGCGACAGCGAGGCATCTTCGGTCGGCGCGACCGTCAGCGTCTCGATGTTATAGCCGCGGGCCGAGAACAGGCCCACCACGCGCGACAGCGCGCCCGGTTCGTTTTCCAGCAGGACCGAAATGATGTGTCGCATTTACAGGTCCTCCGCGCCGAGCAGCATTTCCGAAATGCCCTTGCCCGCCTGGACCATCGGCCAGACGTTTTCAGTGGGATCGGTCTGGAAGTCCAGGAACACGGTACGGTCCTTCAGGCGGAAGGCCTCGCGCAGCGCCGGCTCGACGTCGGACGTCTTTTCCACACGCATGCCGACGTGGCCATAGGCCTCAGCCAGTTTCACGAAGTCGGGCAGCGCATTCATGTAGGAATGCGAGTAGCGGTTGTCGTACTCGATTTCCTGCCACTGGCGCACCATGCCGAGGTAGCCGTTGTTGAGCGAGCAGATCTTGACGGGGGTGTCGTACTGCAGGCAGGTCGACAGTTCCTGGATACACATCTGGATCGAGCCCTCACCGGTGATGGTGACGACTTCCTTCTCCGGAAACGCCTTCTTGATGCCCATTGCGTACGGCAGGCCTACGCCCATCGTGCCCAAGCCGCCCGAGTTGATCCAGCGGCGCGGCTCGTTGAACTTGTAGAACTGCGCGGCCCACATCTGGTGCTGGCCGACGTCGGAGCAGATGAACGCATCGCCCTTGGTCAGTTCCCAGATCTTCTCGACTACGTATTGCGGCTTGATGATCTCGGAGCTGCGGTCGTACTTGAGGCAGTCCACCGAACGCCATTGCTCGATCTGCTCCCACCACTTGGCGAGCGCCTCGCGCTTGGGCTTGACGTCGCTGGCCTGCAGCTGCGCGATCAGTTCCTGCAGCACGTCCTTGACGTTGCCGACGATGGGGATATCCACCTTGACGCGCTTCGAGATCGACGACGGGTCGATATCGATATGGACGATCTTGCGCGCCTGCGAGGTGAAGTGCGACGGGTTGCCGATCACGCGGTCATCGAAACGCGCACCGATGGCAATCAGCACGTCGCAGTTCTGCATGGCCATGTTGGCTTCATACGTGCCGTGCATGCCAAGCATGCCGACGAACTGCTTGCTGGTGCCGGGGAACGAGCCCAGGCCCATCAGGGTGTTTGTGACCGGGTGGCCCGTGAGGGCCGCGAGCTGGCGCAGTTCCTCGCTGGCGTTGGCCAGCACCACGCCGCCGCCGGCGTAGATGTACGGACGCTCGGCGCCCTGCAGCAGCGCCACGGCCTTGCGGATCTGGCCCGAGTGGCCCTTGTTGACCGGGTTGTACGAGCGCATGTCAAGCGACTTCGGGTACTCGTACTTGCAGGTGTTGCGCGAAACATCCTTGGGGATGTCCACGACCACCGGGCCCGGACGGCCAGTCGAAGCAATGTAGAAGGCCTTCTTGATGGTCGAGGCGAGATCGCGCACGTCCTTCACCAGGAAGTTGTGCTTGACGATCGGGCGCGTAATCCCGACGGTGTCGCATTCCTGGAAGGCATCCTGGCCGATCGCGTGGGTCGGCACGTTGCCGGTGATCACCACCATCGGGATCGAATCGAGGTACGCGGTGGCAATGCCCGTGACGGCATTGGTCACGCCGGGACCCGAGGTCACCAGGGCGACGCCCACCTTGCCGGTTGCCCGTGCATAGCCGTCTGCGGCATGGACCGCGGCCTGCTCGTGGCGCACCAGGATGTGCTCGAATTTCTTTTGCTTGTGAAGCTCGTCGTAGATATACAGCACTGCGCCGCCGGGATAACCCCAGACGTATTCAACGCCTTCTTCGGCAAGTGCATGAACGAGGATTTCCGCACCGATCATTTCGGGTGCGGCAGATGAATTGCTGTCTGCGTGGGAGAATTCCGCGCTGGGCATGTTCATTTCAGTCCTTTGCAATTTTCGGCAAAAAATTGTTTGGATGCTCTCTGCCGGGCTTGTGGCACGGGTTCAAGCGGTGCGCGTCTGCATGAGAAGACCGCCTCATAAGCGGTCTGATGAGACAACCACTGATGTCGTGTGAACCGTCGATGATACTGCAATGCACCAGCGCGGTCTACGGTCTTTTTGTGTCGTCCCGACAGCATTTTGAAGACCGCGTCTTGTATTAAGTGCAATACAGAAGTGGTCATGCCCGCTTGTTTTTTGCTAGCATCGCACCACTCCGAGGTGTGCGGCGAGCCGTTCGCAGCACATCCGCCAGCACAGAGATAATGTTTTCCCCGCCTGCATGGCTACCGACCAGGAACTGTCCGATTTTCTCGCCAGCGTCGAGCGGCGCGCCTTCAAGCAGGCGGTATTTGCCGTGCGCGACGACGAAGCTGCGCTGGACATTGTCCAGGACGCCATGATCAAGCTCGCGGAAAAATACGGCGACAAGAGCGCCGCCGAGCTGCCTCCGCTGTTCCAGCGCATCCTCCAGAACACCATTCACGACTGGTTCCGCCGCCAGAAAGTCCGCAATACCTGGATATCACTGTTTTCCTCGCTGCGCGACGAGCGCGACGGCGACGATAACGACCTGCTCGATACACTCGAGGCCGAAGCCGGCACGGAAATGGCCGAAAGCAGTGCCGACAAGGTCGAGCGGGCGCAGGTCATGGCGATCATCGAACAGGAAATCCAGCGACTGCCCACGCGTCAACGGGAGGCATTCCTGATGCGTTACTGGGAGGATATGGACGTCGCCGAAACCGCCGCGGTCATGGGGTGCTCAGAAGGCAGCGTCAAGACGCACTGTTCCCGTGCCACGCATACCCTGGCGCAAGCATTGCGCGCACGGGGGGTCCGACTATGAGCAGAAACGACAGAGAAATCCAGGAACTGCGCTTCGCGCATGAGGTTCGCACTGCACTTGATGCGGCCACCGACGATTTGCCGGCCGACGTGACCGAACGGCTCGCGGCAGCTCGTCGCATGGCGCTGGCCCACAAGAAGGCCGAGGCACCGGTGCGCGTGCCGCAGTATGCGATGCCGGGTGGCCACACCCCCTCCTTCGATGACGAGGAAGACACGCCGCTGCACCGGATCGGCGGCTGGCTGCGGCGCGGTGCGCTGGTCTGGACGCTGGTCGCGCTTGGCGCTGGCCTGTTCGGCATCTATCACTGGCAGCAGCAGAAACGAGTCGAGGAACTCGCGGACATCGACGCTGCGATGCTGCTCGACGACCTCCCGCCGACGGCGTACGCCGACCAGGGCTTCCACGTGTTCCTCAAGCGCGGGCAATAGACATGGCCCGTGCGAATTTCCGCCCCGACGCACCACGCCGCCGGCTGGGCACCTTGCTGCTGGCCGGTTTGTGCGCAGCTGCCGCCTGGTGCGCGGCACCGACCGACGCACTGGCCCAGGGTCCAGCGTCCGCAGGGCAAGCCGCACAGGCGGTGAATGCTCGCCCGGCATGGTCCGAACTGACCCCGGTCCAGCAACGCATCCTCGGCCCGCTGCAGCCTCTGTGGGACACACTTCCCGAACTGAATCGACGAAAATGGCTGCGGATTGCCGAGCGTTATCCGAAGTTCTCGCCCGATGAACAGGCGCGCCTGCAGACACGCATGACCGAATGGGTCAAGCTGACGCCGCAGCAGCGCCGTCTGGCGCGGGAAAACTACCAGATCACGCGGTCGTTGCCAGCGCAAAAGAAGGCGGAAGCCTGGGACAAGTACCAGCAACTGCCTGAAGAGCAGAAGAAGAATCTCGCCGCCGCGGAACGCGTACCGCGCCGCCCCGGCGCTGTCAGTGCACTGCCGAGCGGCAAGCGCCTTCCCGCCGACACCAGCCGCCAGATTCATCAGGACAAGAAGTCCGCGTCGATAGCAGCCAGGCCGGCGTCGGCGCCGGCTGCCAAGGCCAGCACCGCCGATGCGTCCGGGACGGCCCCGGCCGCAACGCCTGCAGCGCCCGTTCCGGCTGCGCCTGCGGCGCCACCAGCGGTCATGGACGGCGCCTCGGAAGCAGCTGCCGCCACACAGGCCGACACCACGATCCGGCAGTAAGGGCGCCAACGCGCCCACCAGACGGGCATTTGGCATAATCGCCGGATTCCGCACGTGGCCTTGCAGTGCCTGCCACGCCCGGTACGCCTGAACCAAGGTCTCCCGATTTCCGCGCCATGCCAGCCGCCACCCTCGCTCCGTCGTCCGCCAACGCCCCCCTCCCGACCGCGCCATCGCTGCGCCGCCGCATCGCCTGCATGCTGTACGAAGGCGTGCTGCTGTTCGGCGTGCTGAGTGCGTCAACCGCGCTCTTCCTGCTGGTCCGCCCGGCGCTGCAGAAACTCGGCCTGGACAGCCCGTACGCGATCCAGGGCTGGAGCTTCGTGGTAATGGGCCTCTACTTCACTTGGTTCTGGCAGCGCAGCGGCCAGACGCTGGCGATGCAGACCTGGCGCATGCGCATCGAAACCGCTGCCGGAGTGCCGCCGCGCTGGCCACAGGCCGCGTTGCGCTACGTGCTGGCGTGGCTCTGGCTGCCGCCATCGGCCGCGCTGGGGCATGCGCTCGGGCTCCTCAAAGGGCCCTTCGTCGGCGTTCTGGGCGCCGGATTGCTGATCTGGATCCTGCTGGCCTGGCTCGATCCGCGCCGCCAGTTCCTGCACGACCGTATCGCGCGCACGCGCCTCGTTGACCTGCGGGTTGACCTGCGTACGCCGCGCCCATGACCCTGAGCGCCGCCGGCGCCCGCCGCGTGGCGGTGGCACTGCAGGCGGCCACAGCAGCCGGCATTGGCTGGCAACTGACGCAGCACGCTGGCTGGCACTGGCCTGCGGCACTGGCTGCAGGCGCAGTGACGGTGCTCGGCGGGCTTGCCATTGGCATCGCGATCGCATTCGCCACGACGCAGCACGGCATCGGCGTTTCTCGCCAACAGCGGCCTCCCAAACCCGCACCGATTGCGCGCAGCAAGCAATCGCTGCCGCCGTCCGAAGCCATGCGCTGCTTTGCCATGGAATACATCGCGGTATTCCGCATGTTCAACTGGCTGCAACCGTTCTGCTCACACCGCCGCTACGCGGCACCTGACGATTCCCTCGCCCCTGACCAGATGCCTGCCGTGCTCCTGGTGCATGGCTATGCCTGCAACCATGCGGTGTGGCTTGACCTGCAGCCCGCGCTGGCGGCGGCGGGCTACCGTTGCGAAGCGATCGACATGGAGCCGGTTCTCGGCGACATCGACGACTATGCCGACGCTTTGCTGCAGCATATCGAGCAGCTCACAGCAACAACAGGAAACGCACCGCTGCTGGTGTGCCACAGCATGGGTGGACTGGTCGCGCGCGCGGCACTCGCGAAAGCCGAGCGTGGCGTCTGCGCCGGCATCGTCACGCTCGGCACACCGCATCATGGCTGCGCCCTGGCCCGCTTCGGCGCGGGGCGCAATGCATGGCAGATGCGCTGCGGCAGCCCTTGGCTAACGGCTCTGGGCGATGCCGAGACGCCTGCCCTGCGCGCACGCATGGTTTCCATCTTCAGCTGGCACGACTCCATCGCGGGGCCGCCGTGCACAAGCTGGCTGGATGGCGCAAAGCACATTCCGCTGGCGGGCATTGGCCACGTATCGCTGCTGCGCGATCCGCGCGCCGTCGCGGCCGTGGTGGAAGCGCTGTCCACGCTACGCAATATGGCGGCCTGACAGTACCGCCCGACGCTGTCGGATCCCGGCAACGTTTCATATGTCAGTCATGTTTCCGACACGTCTTCGTCACGGCGCGCTGGCTGAATGCAGCCATTGCCGTCAACGGGGCTGCCATGGTTCAAGCCATCCGATCCGCACTCGGAGTTCTGTCGGGATTCACGCTCAGGCTGCGCGGCAGCCCTGACCCCGAGCTTTCCCAGGTCTTGTCGCGTATCGCCGCGCTGGCGGCCTTCGTGCCGCCACCGGCCGAGCCCGCCGCCATCCCGCCGCTGATACCTCCCGCCGACGCCGGCCAGCACTTTCCTCCGGAGCCGCACCCGATCCAGCAGTACCGCGCGATCTGGCTGTCAGATATCCATCTGGGCACCGCCGGCTGCCAGGCTGATTACCTGCTCGACTTCCTCAAGCACAACGAATCCGAACGACTCTATCTGGTCGGCGACATCATCGACGGCTGGCAGCTCCGGCGTGGCTGGTACTGGCCGCAGCGCCACAACGACGTGGTGCAGAAGCTGCTGCGCAAGGCGCGCAAGGGCACCGAGGTCATTTACGTGCCTGGCAACCATGACGAAGTCGCGCGCCAGTTCGATGGCCTGGCGTTCGGCGACATCACAGTGCGAGAGGAAGCGGTGCACGTGACAGCAACGGGCAAGCGCTTGTGGGTCGTGCACGGTGACCTGTTCGATGGCGTGGTGCAGCACGCGCGCTGGCTCGCCTACCTCGGCGATTCGCTCTACACGGTGATACTGGCGATGAACCGCCATTTCAACCGCATCCGCGCGCGGCTCGGCTTCCCGTACTGGTCGCTGTCGCAATACCTGAAGCACCAAGTCAAGAACGCGGTGAACTACATCAGCTCGTTCGAGCATGCAATGGTCGACGAAGCGCGCCGGCGCGGCTGCGACGGCGTGGTCTGCGGCCACATCCACAAAGCCGAAATCCGCGAGGTGAACGGCCAGATCTACTGCAACGACGGCGACTGGGTGGAAAGCCTGTCCGCACTGGTCGAGACCATGGAAGGCGAGCTGAAGATCGTCTACTGGACCACGCTGCTCGACCCGCTCGAGGCCCGTCCGCGCAAGCGCCGGCGCGTTGCCGCCATCAGCGGTTGAGCGGCACGCCAAACCGCTACCCTCCCTAGAACGCGGCTACACATCGAGGAGCCCGCATGAAGATCCTGATCGTCACCGACGCCTGGGAACCGCAGGTCAACGGCGTGGTGCGCACGCTCAAGTCCACCCGCCGCGAGCTGGAAGCCATGGGCCATACGGTCGACATGATCACGCCGCTGGAATTCCGCACCCTGCCCTGCCCGACCTATCCCGAGATCCGCCTGTCGTTGATGCCCGCGAGCCGTGTGGCAAAGCGCATTGACGACTTTGCGCCGGACGCCCTGCATATCGCCACAGAAGGCCCGCTCGGCCTGGCGGCGCGCCGCTACGCGCTGCGCCGGCGCATGCCGTTCACCACGGCCTATCACACGCGCTTTCCGGAGTATGTGCACGCGCGCTTTGGCATTCCACTGTCGTGGACGTACCGCTTCCTACGCTGGTTCCATGGCCAGGCACAGGCCGTGATGGCGCCCACCCCCGTGGTACTGGACGACCTGCAGCGCTATGGCATCGGCCACTGCGTGCTGTGGACGCGCGGCGTGGATCTCGACGTGTTCAAGACGCAGCGCGTCAACGTGCTCAACACCGCGCATCCGATCTTCCTGTACGTTGGCCGAGTGGCCGTGGAAAAGAACGTGGAAGCCTTCCTGGCGCTGGACCTGCCGGGCTCCAAATGGGTGGTCGGCGACGGCCCGGCGCTGGCTTCGCTGCGCGCGCGCTACCCTGGCGCGAACTACCTCGGTGTGCTGAGCCAGCCAGAACTGGCCAGGGTGTATGCTTCGGCTGATGTCTTCGTGTTCCCGAGCCGCACCGACACCTTCGGGCTCGTACTGCTCGAAGCGCTGGCCAGCGGCCTGCCGGTGGCGGCCTATCCGGTCACCGGCCCGATCGACGTGCTTGGCGACAGCCCGGCCGGCGTGATGCATGAAGACTTGCGTGAAGCCTGCCTGGAAGCGCTGCGCATCGACCGCGCCACCGCCCGCGCCCATGCCGAGCGGTTTTCGTGGCGCGCCGCCTCCGAGCAGTTCCTGGCGCACCTGCGTCCGCTTTCGGCCGGCGGCAGTACCGGCAGCGCGGGCGAGATGCCAACCCAACCAGCCTCGCACAACCATGTCGAAACCCACTCAGCCGCTGCCGTCCGACCCGCCGCTGCGGGCACAGGCACCTCGTCCGCCAAGCAGTGACTATTCGATCGAACAGAACCCGCACAAGGGCAACCGCGGCCTGGCCCGCGCCTGGCATGCCGCGCTGAATTCGCTGTCCGGCCTGCGCTACGCGGTGCTCGAAGAAAGCGCATTCCGCCAGGAACTGACGCTGGTGGCGATTCTCACGCCGTGCGCGTTCGTGCTGCCCGTCGGCACGGTCGAGCGCATCATGCTGCTGGGCACGCTGCTCGTGGTGCTGATGGTGGAATTGCTGAACTCGAGCGTCGAGGCGGCGATCGATCGCATCTCGCTGGAGCGGCACAGCTTGTCCAAGCGCGCCAAGGATTTCGGCAGCGCCGCGGTCATGCTGGCGCTGATCCTGTGCGGCGGCACGTGGATCGCCATTGCCGGGCCGCACGTGCTGCACTGGCTACGCCAGCTAGGGGGCTGAACGCTGGCGCCCCGGAAGGGCGGCCGGGGCAGGCAGGCCGATTGCTTATAATCGCTACCCTGCCCCGATTTACCGATCGCCCGGACGCCCATGGAACCCAAACCGCAAACCGGCCCCCGCCGCACCAGGGACCGCATCCTCGACGTCTCGCTGCGCCTGTTCAACGAAGTCGGCGAACCCAACGTCACCACGACCACCATTGCGGAGGCAATGGAGATCAGCCCCGGCAATCTCTACTACCACTTCCGCAACAAGGACGACATCATCAATTCCATCTTCGTGCTCTTCGAGCAGGAGATGGAACGCCGCCTGAAGCTGCCCGACGATCACAAGGCCACGCTGGACGAAAGCTGGGGCTACCTGCAGTACATGTCGGAGTTCCTGTGGAACTACCGCTTCCTGTACCGGGACATCAACGACCTGCTTGCGCGCAACCGCATGCTGGAGACCAACTTCAAGCGGATCGTCGAGCAGAAGAAGCGCTTTGCGCTGGAGATCTGCCGCCAGTTCATCGAAGATGGCGAGATGGAAGCCACGCCCGAGCAGGTGGAAGCGATTTGCACGAACATCGTCGTGATCGCCACGTACTGGCTGTCGTTCCAGTTCGTGCAGCGTCCGCGCCAGTACAACGACCCCGAGCAGATCCGCGGCTATCTGCACGGTTCCAGCTACCACATCTTCTCGATCCTGGCGCCGTACCTGCGCGGCCGTGCGCGCGATGCGTTCGACCAGCTCGCGCGCGACTACGCGGCGTCCAAGGCGGCCCAGGAAAACCAGTCAGACAAGGACAGGAAGTGAAATCCGTTTGCGTGTATTGCGGTTCCAGCCCCGGCAACCGCCCCGAATATGCCGACGCCGCACGTGCGCTCGGCAAGGCTCTCGTCGAAAACGGCATGTCGCTGGTCTACGGTGGCGGCAAGGTCGGCCTGATGGGCATCGTTGCCGATGCCGTGCTCGAGCATGGCGGCAGCGCCATCGGCATCATTCCCGACGCGCTGATGCAGAAGGAAGTCGGCCATCGCGGCCTGACCGAGTTGCATGTCGTGCGCAATATGCACGAGCGCAAGCAGATGATGGCCGACCGCGCCGATGCCTTCATCGCCATGCCCGGCGGCGTCGGCACCTTCGAGGAACTGTTCGAGACCTTCACATGGCTGCAGCTGGGCTACCACGCCAAGCCGGTCGGCCTGCTCAATGTGGCGGGCTTCTATGACGGCATGCTCGGCTTCATGTCGCATGCCGTGCAGGAAGGCTTCCTCAAGCAGGTGCATGCCGACCTGCTGCGCGTGGCCGACACGCCGGCCGCGCTGCTGGCAAAGCTGGCCGACGCGCCGCGCGTGCGTGTCGACAAGTGGCAGGAACACCGCGACGAGACCTGAGCAGCATCTCCCAGGCCGGGCGCCGCGATCAGAACCGCGAGCCCGGCTCCTTCAGGAATGCCACTTCCTCCGGCGTGCTCTGCCGGCCCAGGATGGCATTCCGGTGCGGAAAGCGCCCGAAGCGCGCGATCACCGCGCGATGCTTTTCCGCCCATTCGACCACGTCGACCTTGCCGGCCGTCTCATCGCGCAGCTGCGTCATGAGCCTCACACATTCGTCCTGGTCCTGAAGCGATTCCGAGTGTTCGAACGGCATGTAGCAGAACATGCGGTGAAAGCCCGTCGGCAGCTCCCGATCCATGCCGCCATCGACCATTCGCCGCGCCAGGTCGAGCGCCTGGGCATCGGTGGCGAAGCTGCGCGGATCGTTGCGGAACAGGTTGCGCGGGAACTGGTCGAGCAGCACCACGCGGGCGCACGCGCCTTCGTGCGTGGCGCACCAGTCCTCGCCCTCGTCGGGATCGCCCGAGTGCGCGGCTTCCCACAGCGTCAGGAAGCGCGTGCGGATGACGTCGTCGAGCGCAGCCGACTTGGTGAACCATTCCGGCCGAGCGATATTCCATTGCGGCGAGCCATGGTGGCCAAACCAGAATTCCAGCAGCTCATGGGCAGCTGCGGGCAATTTGTCTTGCATCGTCCCACCCTTTCTCGAAATGATCCGGGCCGCTTCAGCGGGCCACGTTGCGCATCCAGTCGGCGGTCTGGAAGAAGGCCTGCATCAGACGCATCTGCAGGTCCTCGGACAGGCCGACGTCCTGCATCGCCAGGGCCATGCAGCGCATCCACTGGTCGCGCTCGCTGATGCCGATCTCGAACGGCATATGGCGCGCGCGCAGGCGCGGATGGCCAAAGCGCTCGATGAAATGATTGGGGCCGCCCAGCCAGCCGCACAGGAACCAGAACAGCTTGTCGCGCGAGCCGTCCAGCGAAGCCGGATGCAGCGCACGCAGGCCCGCGAATTCGGGCTCCAGGTCCATCAGGTCGTAGAAGCGGTCCACCAGTTCGCGCACGCGCGCCTCGCCGCCGACCAGGTCGAAGGCGGTGACCTCGGTGCCGGCCTGGCCGGTGGATTCAGGTTCGGTATTCATTCAGATACTCGCAAACTTCAGGCGGCGTTCCGAGGCATTCCGGAGCATTACGCGTCACGCAATGTCGCCAGCGCCGGCTGGCGCAGCACATCGCGCAGGCCCAGCCAGCCGCCCGCAAAAGCGCACAGCATGCCAGAAACCACGCCGGTCGGCACGATCCACGGATTGAAGCGGTAAGGGAAATCGAAGACGTGCTGGGACAGGCCCCAGCCTACGGCGATTGCGCCGATGCTCGCGAGCAGGCCCGCAAGCCCGCCGACTACCAGGAATTCGGCGTACTGCGTCTGCTTGACCTGCGCCGCCGAAGCCCCAAGTGCCTTGAACAGCCCGGCATCGCGCATGCGTTCGTCGCGCGCGCCTGAGAGTGCCGCGTATAGCACGGTGATCCCGGCCACCAGTGTGAAGACGAACAGGAACTCCACAGCGGCAATCACCTGATCCACCACGGCCTGTATCTGCCGCAGGATCAGGTCGGTGTTGACCACCGTGATGTTGGGAAACGCCGCGATCAGCCGGTTGCCGAGCGCCGCGCTCGCTGGCGGCAAGTGGAACGAAGTGATGTAGGTCTCGGGCAATCCATGCATGGCGGATGGCGGCAGGATCACGAAGAAATTGACACGCATCGACCCCCAGTCGAGCTTGCGCAGCGACGTGACCGGCGCCTGCACGGTCTGGCCGGCCACGTCGAAGCGCAGGGTGTCGCCCAACCGGATGCCCAGCGTCCTGGCGATGCCCTCCTCCACCGATGCGCCGGCGCCCGTGCCATTGGACCAGCGCCCGGCCACAACCTGGTTGCCCTCGGGCAGCGCGTCGGTATAGGACAGGTTGAACTCGCGCTCCACCAGGTTGCGCGCGCGGCCCTCGGCAAAGCTGTCGGCGCGTATCGCGCGTTCGCCGATATGCGTGAGGCGGCCCCGCACCATCGGATAGAGCAGGTCATGGATGCCTGCCGTGGCCAGCATGCCGCGCAACGGCTCGCGCTGGTCCGGCTGGATGTTGATGATGAAGCGGTTGGGGGCATCGGCCGGCGTGGCACTGCGCCAGGAATCGACGAGGTCGTTGCGCGTCATGCCCAACAGCAGCAGCGCCATCAGGCCGATGGCCAGCGCCACCGTCTGCAGCACGGTCACGGCGCGCCGGCGTTCCAGCACGGCCAGCGCAAAGCGCCAGCCCACCGCCGAGCGCCCCGCCAGCCTGCCACGCAACGCGCGTGACAGCAGCATCAGCATGCCGAGCGCCAGCAATGCAAAGACAGCCCCGGCGCCGGCAAACCCGCCCGCCGTGGTCAGGCCGAGCCGCAGGTCGCGCGCCGCCACCAGCAGCAAGCCGATAAAGGCGCCAAGCCCGAGCGCGTAGGCTGCCCATGCCGACACCGGCGGCGGGCCGATATCTCGGCGCAGCACGCGCAGCGGCGCCACGCGCGTCAGCGCCAGCAACGGCGGCAAGGCAAAGCCGGCCAGCAGCACCAGACCCGCCAGGATGCCGACCGTTGCTGGCAACAGCGAAGGCTGCGGCAACGACACTTGCAGCAGGCCGCCAAGCGACAACAGCAGTCCGTAGTGGGCCAGGTAGCCAAGCACCACGCCCACCACTGAGCCGGCCGCCCCGAGCAGCAGGAACTCGATGCCGAACGCCGCCAGGATCTGCCGGCGCGACAGCCCCATGCACTTGTAGACCGCGCAGGCGTCGGTGTGCCGCTGCATATAGCGGCGCGCCGACATGGCGATCGCCACCGCGGCAATCATCGACGACAGTACCGCCACCAGCGACAGGAAGCGCTCCGCGCGGTCCAGCGTGGCGCGCATCTGCGGCTGGCCTGATTCGAGCGACTCCACGCGCGTGTTGCGCAGCTTGAGCCGCTTGATCTCGTCGTCCGCCCAGCGCTGGTAGGCCTTGTCGGCAGCG
Organism: Cupriavidus pinatubonensis; assembly: GCF_019602855.1. Taxonomy (GTDB): domain Bacteria; phylum Pseudomonadota; class Gammaproteobacteria; order Burkholderiales; family Burkholderiaceae; genus Cupriavidus; species Cupriavidus pinatubonensis. The sequence continues at coordinate 1,021,119 of NZ_CP080767.1, read as the reverse complement.
TCCGTACCCGCTACGAGCAGGCGGTAGCTCACGCGGCTGCCCCAGCCGATCAGGCCGGTGCTGTCGAGATCGGACAGCGGCAACAGCACGCGCGGCGCGAAATTCATGAACCCCGCGCCTCGATCCAGTTCCTGGGTCAGGATGCGGTCGATGCGGAACGTACGGTTGCCAAGCTGGAGCGCGTCGCCAATGCGCAGCCCCAGCGCGCTCAGGAGTGCCTCGTCCACCCAGACCGTGCCCGGCGCGGGAGTGCCTTCGGCGGCCTGCTCGGGGCCGCCCGGCGTGGCGGCCACCTTCAGCTTGCCGCGCAGCGGATAGCCAGGGCTGACCGCCTTGAGCGCGGCGAGCTGGCTAGGCGCCTCGGCGCCGGGGGCGGCATCGGCACGGCGGGCCGTCGCCATGCTCGGGAACGTCACCGTATGCGCCACGGAAAGGCCGGCCTGGGCTGCGCGTGTGGAAAAGCCAGCGTCGAACGGCTGGTCCGATACCAGCAGCACGTCCGCGGCAATCATTTGCCGAGCATCGCGCTCCAGTCCCAGGCGCATGCGGTCGGCCAGGAAGCCGACGCTGGTCAGCGCCGCAACCGCCAGCACCAGCGCGAATAGCAGCAGGTAAAGCTCGCCGGCGAGCCAATCGCGCCGGGCCATGCGCAAGGCCTGGCGCCAGGCTGAAAATCGCCGTCCGTGCGACACGGACCTGGCAATGGCTCGGGAAACAGCGGTATTGGGGACGGAAGCGGGCTCGTTCGGCATCAGTTCTTGGTTTCAGTCTCGTTCGGGTGCTGCCGGCGCCTGGAGCACGCAGCATGGGTTCTGGGGGCGCGCTCAGGTTCGTCTTGCGGGCGGGCCCGAGCGGTTGCGCAAGCTCGCATGCAGGCGGCGCACTCCGCGCCAGAGCTTGGGCAGCAGCCAGATGGCCACCAACAGGAAGACGGCCAGCACGACGAGGAACAGCACTGGCAGGAAAAAGGCCAGCAGCAGGCTGCCGGTCGCCGTCACGTCCTCAGTGAATGAGGCCGCCCAGTTCGAAAACGGTTCCGGCGAGACATTGATCAAGGCACGCGTGCCGGCCTTGGCGACGTGGGCCGTACCGGCCAGGGTGCCGCCGACCAGGCCCGCCGCGACCATCCATTGCGGATCCAGCTGGCCGAACGCGGCCGCGGCAAGGATCGCGCCGGCCGGGATCCGCACGAAGGTATGGATGCTGTCCCAGACCGAGTCGAAGCCAGGGATCTTGTCGGCGATGAACTCCGCCAGCGCGAGCACCGCGGCCACGCCGATCACCCACCACGATTCGAGCGCTTGCAGCCCGGGCGGCAGGTGCAGCCAGCCTAGCCGCGACAACACGCCCGCGGCCAGGACAGCGAGGTAGAGGCGAAAGCCGCTGGCCCAGGACATGCCTGCGGCCAGGGCGGCGGTTTCCAGCATGGTGCTCCTTGCGTTGGCGGGCGATCGCCCTATTCAGGCCATCGCAAAGAGTGTAGCGCGATCAGGCGCGGCTCAGCCGCCTTCCTTACCGTCGGCTCCATACCAGGGCAAGGCCTCCTGCGGCGTCAGCACGCCGGCCGGCTCGGCCATGGTGTAGCCCGGCAGCGCTTCGATCCGGCGCGCGAACGCCGGATCGGCCAGCAGGGCGAGCAGGCCCGACATCCAGCCCGCGGTCTGGTCGTTCTTGCGCAGCGCCAGGTAATACGCCTCTCGCGTGAGCGGTACAAAGGCCAGTCCCAGGGCCTCGGCGTTCATGCGCAGTCCGAAACCGACCTGCGCGCGCCCGGCGTGGACCGCTTCCGCCACCTTTTCATTGCTGAACTCGGGTTCTTCGTACCCGGCGATCTGGTCGGGATACAGGCCTTGCGCGGCCAGCAACTGATCGAACAGCATGCGCGTGCCGGAACTGCGCTGCCGGTTGATGAAACGCGCCTCGGTGCGCACGAGATCACGCAGGTCGTGGATTTCAGTGCTCAACTCCGGCGACACGATCAGGCCCTGTTCGCGCCACGCCAGCCGCAGCAGGCGCACCGACGCTGGCCGCAGCCATTTGCGCAATGTCAGGTGGGCCACCGAGCCGGCGGTCTGCACGGGCGAGACATAGAAGCCAGCCAGTTCGGACTGCCGCTCCTGCAGGCAGATCAGCCCCTCGACACTGCCGCAGAACACCGTATCAAGCTGAAGCCCCGATGGCTGGTCCCTGAGCGCACCGGCCAGTACCTCGATGGCGGGATCGTGGCTCCCCGAAAAATGCACGCAGGTCTGCGGCTGGGCGGCATCGTCGAGATCAGCGATGAACTCGGCCATGGCGCGCTGCACGGCCGGATCGAGGGTCTCGCGCAACCGCATCTCCGCACGCAGCAGCCGCTCGCCAAAGCGCGTCAGCGACGCACCCCGCCCGCGCTCCATATCGAGCACGGACCGGCCCAGCATGGCCTCCCACGTCCGCATCACGCCCCAGGCATGGCGGTAGGACAAGCCGATCTCGCGCGCCGCGCGGTGCAGCGAGCCGGTTTCGCGCACGGCCTTGAGCAACTGGAACACCTTGCCGTTGGCGCGCGGATTGTCGTCCGCAGCAACGACCGGAAACAGGTCAAAGCGAAATGTCATATGTTTCGCCTTGCATATTTACACATCGATTCCGCTTCGCACACAATGAACCACCCCGTTTTTATGTCGCTTTTTTTCCATTCTCCACGACCCGCCATGGCATGGCAATTATGTTTATCGAAACATAAATCAAGGAACCACACATGTCACGGATTGCATTTCGCAGGCTTCCCGTTCTGGGCAGCATTACCTGCCTGATGGCGCTCTCCGTCGCACAGGCCGGTGAACTGAAGCTGGCTACCACGACGAGTACCGAGAACTCCGGCCTGCTCAAGTACCTGCTGCCCAAGTTCGAGCAGAAGAGCGGCGTGAACGTGAAGGTCATCGCCGTCGGTTCGGGCAAGGCCATGAAGATGGGCGAGATGGGCGACGTGGACGTGCTGCTCGTGCACGCGCGCAAGATGGAAGATGAATTCGTGGCGGCCGGCTACGGCGTCAATCGCCGCGACGTCATGTACAACGACTTCATCGTCGTGGGGCCGGCCAGCGATCCGGCCGGCATCAAGGGCGGCAAGGACGTGCTGGCGGGCTTCCGCAAGCTCGTCGGCAGCGGCAGCAAGTTCATCTCGCGCGGGGACAACTCCGGCACCGACGTAATGGAGAAGGACTACTGGAAGCAACTCGGCATCGAACCGAAGGGGCAACCGTGGTATGTCAACGCGGGGCTTGGCATGGGCGAGGTGCTGACCATGGCCGCCCAGATGCCCGCTTATACGCTGTCGGACCGCGCCACCTATGGCGCCTACCGCGCCAAGACCGGCCTGGCGATCGCCGTGCAGGGCGATCCGAAGATGTTCAACCCGTACGGCGTCATCGCGGTCAATCCGGCCAGGCACCCTGGCACCAACTACCCCGACGCAATGAAGCTGGTGGAGTGGATTACCTCGCCGGAAGGACAGCGGGCCATTGCCGGCTACAAGGTCGAAGGGGAACAGCTCTTCTTCCCGGACTACAAGGGCAAGTGAAGGTTGGGGGGCTCGCCAAACCGGGCGCCCCCCCGTCCCTCACCGCTCTCACGCCTTCTCCCTCTGCCCCCGAAAGTCCTTCGAATGAATCCCGTGCTTCTTCAGCAGCATCTGCAGATGCGAACGGTTCATGTCGCACCGCCGCGCCAGCTCGGCAACGGTACCGCCCACTTCCTGCAGCCCCCGCTCCAGAAACGCGCGCTCCGCTTCATCGCTGGCAGCGCGCTTGGCTTCGCTCAGCGACGTCGGCAGCGCTGACAACGCACCAACCGGCCCGATCGGCACCACGGCCAGCGCGGCCGGCTTCGGACGAATGTCCACCGGCAGGTGGACAAGATCCGCCGTATCACCGGCCAGGCACGACACCCGGTACAACAGATTGCGCAGCTCGCGGATGTTGCCCGGATACTCGTAATGCATCAGGAAGTCGCGCAGCCTCGGCGTAAGCTTGACCGGGCGCCGCTTGAGCATGCCCGCCGCTTCGTCGCTGAAATAAGAGACCAGCAACGGGATCTCGTCGCGCCTCTCGCGCAAAGCCGGCAGCGATACGTGGATCACGCTGAGCCGGTAGAACAGGTCCTCGCGGAACGTTCCTTCCTTGCTCATGCGCCGCAGGTCCTTGTTGGTCGCAGCGACGATCCGGGTGTCGACGGCGATCAATTCGTCCGAGCCCACGCGCTGGATCTCGTGCGCTTCGAGCACGCGCAGCAGCTTGACCTGCCCCGTCAGCGGCAGCTCGCCGATTTCGTCGAGGAAGATGGTGCCGGTGTGGGCGCTCTCGAACTTGCCGCGCCGGTCGTTGCTGGCGCCCGTGAACGCGCCCTTCTTGTGGCCGAACAGTTCGGACTCGAGCAGGCTGTCCGGAATAGCGCCGCAGTTGACCGAGATGAACGGCCGCTCCTGCCGCGAACCGTTGGCATGGATGACCTTGGCCATCAGCTCCTTGCCGGTGCCGCTTTCGCCGTCGATCAGCACGGGAAGATCGGTAGGCGCCGCCTTTTCGGCAATCTCCAGCGATTCGAGCAGCTTCGGGTTATCGCCGAACGTCCCTTCGAAGATAAAGCTGCGCTCGAGCAGCGCCTGCCGGCGCTCGCGCGGCATGCGTTCGATTTCCTCCTGCACGGGCGCCTCACCGCCCGTTGCGGCCTGCACGAAACGCTCCTTGTGCGACAGCCCCATCACCTCATCGCGCAGCGTGGTGGTCTGCTTGAGCAGCTTCTCGATATCGGTGCGCTCGAGCCGCGACGACCAGCGCAGCGTGGAGCGCAGGATCTCGAGCTTCTCGATCAGCCCCGCGAACGAGACGGTGGAGGTGCCGGCGGCGGCAGGCGGATGGGCGCCCTGGTTATATAGCTTCATGCTGAGCTCAGTTGCTTTTGCACCAGCTGGTAGTACATGCCCTTGCGGTCGAGCAGTTCATCGTGACGGCCCTGCTCGACGACGGCGCCTTCGTACAGCACCAGGATCTTGTCGGCCTGCATGATGGTGCTGAGGCGGTGCGCGATGATTACCGCCGTGCGCCCGCGCAGGATCTCCTGCATGTTCGCGAGGATATTACTCTCGGACTGCGTATCGAGCGCCGACGTCGCTTCGTCAAACACCAGCAGGCGCGGGTCGTGATACAGCGCGCGCGCAATGCACAGCCGCTGGATCTGCCCGCCCGACAGGCCCATGCCGCGCTCGCCCACGATCTGTTCATAGCCGAGCGGCAGCTTGGTGATGAACGGGTGCGCGTCCGCCATCCTGGCCACTTCCTCGATGCGGCGGCGGTCGGGGCTTTCGTCGCCGCAGGCGATGTTCTCCGCGATGGTGCCGGAGAACAGCAGGTTGGTCTGCATCACGTAGCCGACCTGGGCACGGTAGAACTCGGTGTCGATCATGCCGATTTCATAGCCGTCCACCTTCATCGAGCCTTCGGTAGGCCGGTAGAAGCCGACCAGCAGCTTGGCGAGCGTGGTCTTGCCCGAGCCGCTGCGCCCGACGATAGCCACCATCTCGCCCGGCTTGATATGCAGGCTGATGTTCTCGAGCACATAGGCGGTGTCCTCGCCGCCATAGCGGAAGTACAGCCCGTTCATCTCGATCTCGCCTTGCAGGTCGGGCAGCAGCACGCGCGACATCACGTCCTGCGGCTTCTGTTCGGGCTCGAGGTCCAGCACGTCGCCAAGCCGCTCCATCGCCACGCCGGCATCATTGAGCTGGCCCCACAACGCGACCAGCCCCATCAACGGCGCGAGCACACTGCCCATGAACGCATTGAAGGCGATCAGCTGGCCGATCGTCAGCTCGCGCTGCAGCACCAGCGTGGCGCCCACCCACAGCACGGCGATGGTGGTCGCCGCATTGAGCAACTGGCTGATCATGCCGACGAGGATGTGGAAGGCCTGCGCCTGGTACTGCTTTTCCAGCGCCTTCGCATACTTGGCTTCCCAGCGCAGGCGGACAGGCCGCTCGATGCCCATGCCCTTCACGGTCTCCGCGCCGCCAAGCGTCTCCATGAGATAAGCCTTGGCGTCCGTCGACGCAGCGAACACCTCGCGCGCGTAGGTCTTGACCTTGGGCGTCACCACCACGGTCAGCGCCGCGATCGGGATCACGAACGCGATCAGCAGCAGCGTGAGCTTGACGTTGTAGAGAAACATGATGGTGAAGTAGATGAACACCATCAGCAGGTTCAGCGCCGTCGTCACCGTGGATTCGGTCAGGAATGCGCGGATGGTCTGGTTCTCCTGGAAGCGCGCGAAGATGTCGCCGGTCTTGCGCTTGGCGAAGAACGACAGCGGCAGCGACAGCGTGTGCTTGAAGAAGTGCGACATCATGGCGAAATCCATGTTGCGCACCATGAAGTTGGCCAGGTACGCGCGGATCGTCGACATCAGTTGCGAAAACAAGTTCGCGATGATGAGCCCGACGATCAACAGGTGCAGCAGCCCGATATTCTGGTGCACCACCACGCCATCGAGGATGTTCTGGATGATGAGAGGCGGCACCACGCCGAGCACCTGGATCACGAAGGTGGCCAGGAACAGGTGCGCGAGGATCTTTTTGTACGGCGCCAGATAGCTGATAAAGCGCAGCCACGGCGAGCGCTGCACCGACAGCTGCGCCATGCTTTCGCCGGGGCTGAACAGCAGGCAGGTGCCGCTCCAGCCGCGTTCGAACTCTTCGGCGCTCATCTTGCGGAAGCCGATACCCGGGTCCGCCACCCATACCCAGCGCGCCGAGACGCCGTACACGATCACATAGTGGTAGCCCTCCCAGTGCACGATGAACGGCAGCTCGAAGCCCATCAGCGACTCGCGCGTACACTGCACGCCGCGCGTGGTGAAGCCGAGCGATTCGCCGGCGCGCGCGAGGCTTTCCAGCGTGGCGCCCTGCGTGGTCACGTTGGCAAGTTCGCGCAGCTTGCCAAGCGACATCGGAATCCCGTAGTGCCGGCAGATCATGGCCAGGCAGGCGGCACCACAATCCATCTCCTCGGCCTGCTCGACAAGCGCAAACCGGCGGATCAGCCGCTCGCCAAGCTCCGGCTTGGATTGCAGGTCGAGCAGCACCGGACGCTTGCGGCGCTCGGCGAGCTTCTTCTGCCGATGCAGCTCGCGATCGACCACGCGGATGCGCTCTTCGAGCACTTCGCGCAGGCGCGGATTGCGTTCCAGGATGAGCTGCACGGTCTTTTCGGGGATCACCAGCAGGCGGACATCGGTCTCGGCGATGGCCGAGGCGATCTGCTCCTGCCGCATCACGCACGCGCGCTCGCCGAAGATATCGCCCTGCCCGAGCGTGGCCAGCGGAAACTCGTCATCGTCCTCATTGCGCACGATGCGCACGGCGCCCTGGCGCACAACGTAGAGCCGGCGGTCGTCGCGCCCGTCCTGCTTCAGGATCTCCTTGCCTGCGGCCACGCGCTTGACGCCCACGCTGCGCACCGCGTCTTCCAGCTCGCGCCGGTCCAGCTTGCCGCGCAGGTCGAACAGCCGGGCCACGAAGCCGCCGGCCGAACTGATCGCCACATAGCTCGTGATGAACGCCAGCGCCGCCTGGTTGCGCGCCACGACCTTCTCGCCCACGCTGCGCGGAATCATCAGCAGCTCGGTCTTGCCCGATGCGCGCACCGACGATTCATGGTGATAGTCGCGCAGCAGCCCGACATCCGCGAAGACCTCGCCGGTCTTGCGCACGCCCATGCTGATTTCCTTGCCGTGCTCCTCGTTGAACACGCGCACGGAGCCCGCCTTGATGATGTACAGGCCGGGTGCGGGCTCGCCGGCATTGCATACGGTGTCGCCGAAGCCGAACGTTTGCGTCTGCGCCGCGGCGGCGAGCTGCTCCAGCTCCTCACGCGTGAGTGCCGACAGGATCTCGACCGTCGACAGGAAATCGGCGAGCGATGCACCCGCAGCAGGGGATGCAGGCGCGGCCGCGGGCGACGGCACCTCGGCCGCCGCTGCGCCTTCGCTAGCGGGCTTCGATGACATGTTCCTGCGCCCTCGCCATCAGCCATTCTTCACGCAGGAGCCGGCGCACCTCCACCGCGACGTCGCTGTCGAGCGTCGCGGGATGCTTCGCGCGCACGAGGAAGACTTCGAAGAACGAGCGGTCCGCCGCCGGAAACGGCCCCAGCAAGTCGCCGGCTTCCGCATTGAAGACCTTCGCTTCGATGTCTGTCTTGAGCGAGCCGCGCAAGACCTTGCCGATGTCGCCGCCGCGCTCGCGCGTATCGGCAATCGAATGCTCGCGCGCCATCTCGGCGAAGCTGTCGGGGTCGTCTTGCAGGTACGAGATCAGCTCCTTGGCCTTGCCCTCGCTGTCCACCACGATGTGGCTGACCTCGATGCTGTCGAAGCGCGGCGAATTGAGCTGGAAGTATTCGTGCACGGCGGCGTCGTTGCAGACCTGCTCCATCATCCGTTCCTGGTACAAGCTGTCGGTGATGAAGACTTCGAACTCGTCCAGGCTCACGCTCAGCGCGTCGAGATAGTGGTTCATATCCGCCGCGCGGTGCAGTCCCTGCACGCGCCGGAACTGGTCCGCGCGCTCCTGAATCTCTTCCTGCGCCAGGCTCATGCCAGCGCGCTTCGCGGCATGGACGGTCAGCTTGTCACGCACCATCTGTTCGACCAGCCCTTCGAACTGCCCGGTGAACTTGAGCAGGCGGATGAATTCTTCGACGCCCAGTACCTCGTCGTCGATACGCACAATGCCAGTCATGGCCCTACCCTCCTATAACGGCCCCTGCACCGATCCCCATAGCGCCGCACTGCGGCGGTCGCGATTCGCTCCCCGAATACCGTGTCCCGCTAGCCTGCCACCTGCCTGAACGGGTCCAGCCCCAGGTCGATCAGACGGCGCTCGCGCACGACGATCTCCGCCGTGGCGGTCATGCCGTAGCGCAGTGGGTAACGGGTTTCGCCCACGGCGTAGTAATCGCGCGAGAGGCGGATGCGGCCTTCATAGACCGGCTGCTTGTCCGGCCCGCCCGGCTTGGTCGCCGGCGAGATGTATTCGAGCGTGCCTTCGATCAGGCCGTAGCGCTGGTATGGGAACGCGTTGAACTTGAGCTTGACTGGCAAGCCCTCCTTCAGGAACGCGCGGTCGCGCTCGGCAATGGCGATCTTCAACACGGGGCGCGCGTCATTGGGCGCGATGCCGCCGATCGGCGTATTGGCCTGGATCTTGTCGCCGCGCTGGGTCGACGTCACGTCCGTGATAACGCCTGACACCGGCGCCAGGATCAGCAGGAAGTTGTCCTTGTCGATGTTCTCGAAGCGGATGCGCGCAGCTGCCTCGGCCACTAAACGCGCGGTCTGCACCTGCAGGCGCAGCTTGTCCTCGGTGCTCGCAATCTCTCGCATCGCCGCGTCGTACTGCACGCGCAGGCCGGCGAGTTCCTGGCCGCTGCTTTCGAGCTGCACGTTGGCCTGGCTCAGTTCCTGGCCCTGCCGCGCTTCCAGTTCGGCCAGTCGCGATTGCGCCACGCGCAACGTGTTCTCGGCCTCCTGCGTGGCCGCGCGCTTGGCATCCACCTGCGACTGCGACACGCCGCCGCCGGCCGGCAGTGCGAACAGGCGCGTATAGCGGTCCTGTTCCTGGCGCGCGAAGTCTCGGGCACGGCGCGAATTCTCGACATTGCTGCGCGCCTCCTGAATCTGCGCGCGCTGCTGCTCGGTCAGCCGTGTCGTGCCTTCGGCAATGCGCGTTTCATGCTGGCGCGTGCCCACGTCGATCTGTTGCTTGAGCGCGGCGGCGCGGCGCGCCATTAACGCCTTCTTCTCGGGGAACTGCTTCCATTCGCGCTCCGAGTCTTCGAGCTTGAGCTGCGCCTCCAGCGCATTGGCCGCAGCCTCAATGGCGCCGCGTGCGTTCAGGCGGGCCAGCACGTCATCCTTTGACACCGGCTGCCCTTCGGCGACATACAGGTCCGCAAGTTCGCCATCCACGGGCGCGTAGAAGCGCCTGACTTCCGACTCCGGCGCCAGCGTGCCCTCGGCCGTGACGATCACATCGGCATGTCCGAAGAACGACCAGATCAGCGCGCATACCACGAGCGCGAACGTCGTCACGATCGTCAGCAGGCTCAGCCGCCACGGCTCGGCCGTGAGGATCGCTATGCCTTCGCCGCCGTGGTCCTCCAGCGCCTCGGACAGGGGCCTCAGGCGGTTGCTGCCTTGTGCGTCGTTCATGGCCGCGCCTCTTTCGGCTTGTCAGTTTCCGCGGTGACCGCCGCTGCAGCCGACGCGGCAGCCGGCGCTTCTGCGCCCCCCGCTTCGCCGCCAAGCAGGTCCAGCTTGGCCTTGAGCACGGCCGGGTCGAGCACCATGCGCAGCTCCTGCAAGGCGCGGCGCTGCTGGTCGACCTCTGCGCGGATCTCCTCCTCCGCCTTGCTCCATTGCGCGAGATCGGCGCTCTCGCCAGCCTTGAGCTGGGTGACGATGCGAATCCCTTGCCGCGCATCTTCCTGCGCCTGCGCGAGGCGCCTGGCCTGGTCGCGGAACTTCGGCGAAATGCCGGGTTCCAGCCGCTGGTCGGCGCCGATCTGGCCGTTGGCGCGGTACTGCTTCCACCCTGCAATGGCGCGGCTCACCAGCTCACGCGCACGCCGCAAGGCGCTGTCGCGGATCGCGGTGACATCCGGCTCCACGGCCTTGGCGTAGTACTTGTCCTCGTCTGGATCGAGCATGGCGTAGAAACCGAGCAGCTTGTCCTCATAGCCGCCTGCGCCACGCGAGCCCTGCAGCGCCGCGTACTGCGTGGCGACCTGCTGCTTGTGCGCGGCGTCCTTCGCCACGTCGTCGGCCCACGGCCCGGCGCTGATGCGGCGCAGGCCCGCGATGGCGGTCGCGCCGTCGCCGCGCTGCCACGCTTGCGCGGCCACGGCGTACTGCCGCGCGACGTCCGTAGTGGGAAGGCGCTGCGAGAGACGCGCGTACTGGGCCTGGAATGGCGGCGTGGCGAACTTCGCATCGGCCATGCGCGCCACCAGCGGCCCCGGGTTGCGCGCGCGCAGCGGCTGCATCAACGCGGTGTAGCGGTGCAGGTCGTCCTGCAGCTTGTCCAGACCGGACAGCCGCGGGTATTTTTCCTTGTACTCGTCCAGCACCGGCTGCAGCGCCTCGGGCTTGTCGCGCGCCAGTTCGGCGGCGATCGTGGCATTGAGCCGGTCGATCGCGGCCAGGTAGACCGATTCGTCCGTCTGCAGCTTGCGCACATCACTGAGCGCGCTCGCATAGACGTCCCGGAATGCCGGCTCGTATCCGGCGATGCGCCCCAGCGCGCGCTGGTGCGCAGCGGTGTCCTGGTTCCAGTGCGTCAGCAGGCCGCGTATGACGGACTCATCGGTGTAGAGCCGGATCGGCGCTTCCGCGCCGCCGCGCTGCGCGAAGTAGCGCTCCAGGTCGCCGATCCATTCGAGCTCGCGCACCAGCGGGTGCGCATCCGCGTTGTGCTGGCTGCCCGAAGCCATCTCGGCCAGCACCGCAGCGGCGCCGTTGAAATCTTTCGCCTTGAGCTTGCCCGCCCATTGCGGCACGTGAGCGCGCAGCAGCGCTTCCGTGCCCATGGCCTGGAACTGCGCATCGTCCGGGTGCCGCACGAGATAGGCATCGGCTGCCTTGGCCGCCTTGGCGTACTGGCCGTCGGCAAGCAGCGACTTCACGTCGCGCTCTGGCATGCCGCGCAGGTAGAGCGCACCGAGGCCCACGGCAATCAGCGCAAGCACCACCAGGCCCCATCGCGCTGCGCGCCGCACGCGCACCGGGTCATTCAGGCCGAAGCGCCCGGCGACTTCTCCGGCAAGCAGCGCCGTGCGGCTGCGCGACGCATTTCCCTTGCGCACTGACGCATCGGTAGCCGCCGCGGCTTGCGCTTCGGCATCGGCATTGACCTCGTCTTCCTGCCGCGCCGCGTAGTCGACGCAGAAGATATCCAGGAACGAATCGGCTGCGCCGACGAAGGTTGTCTTGTCCGCGTCGTCATCCAGTGCATGCGCCGGCGCCGCTGCATGCTCGGCAACGGGCTCGACGTCGACCACGGCATCCGGCGCGGCGAACACGGTACGCGTAGCCGTAGCGTCGGCATCGCCTTCGCGCTGCACCGCGACCTTGTAGACAAAATGGCTGCCGCCGAACGCGATCAGGTCGCCATCGTTGAGCGGCACGCCATGATCGGCAAGACGGTGGCCGTTGACGAAGGTGCCGTTGGTGCTGCCCAGGTCCTCCAGGAACGGCACGCCGCACTTCAGGTAGATATGCGCATGGCGCCGCGACAGGTAATTGACCTGCTGCGGATGGCTGTCGCGGTAGCGCGCGAACGTATCGTCGGCCTTGCTGATCAGGTACGGGAAGCCGCTCAGCTCGATCGGCTGCAGGCCTAGGTCGCTGCGTTCTGGCTGCAGCGTGACTATTACGCGCGGGGGCTCCGGCGCAGGCACGCGCGGCGAAAGCCGTACGTGAAACGACAGCGCCGACCCGAAGGAAAGCTCGTCGCCGTCGCTGAGCCGCAGCGGATGCCCGGCGACATCGGCGCCGTTGATGCGCGTGCCGTTCTTGCTGCCGAGATCCGCCACGTAGACTGCGCCGTGCTCGGCGAAGATCCGCGCGTGCCGGCGCGAGAGCGCCGCGGTCAGCTCTTCGGGATAGGAAACGAACGGTGCCTCGGTCCGGCCGACGGCGAACAGGTCCTCGTCGATGCGGATCTCGCCCAGCTCCGGACGCGAGACGGGCGTCAGCAGAATATCGAACTCCTGACCCATCCTCACCGGCATTTCCATGATCAGTGCATCGTCAGGAGCCATGTTTCCAAGAAACCAACAGGCGCGGCGCCGAAGGCTGCGCACCGGGGGATGAATCGACAATCAACATAGTAGGCGACGCCTCTCGCTAGTCAATTGAATGCGCACCAGCCGTAGCGCGCAGAGTGTCGCCCATGCGGCGCAAACCGCTGGCGTACCCTGCGCGCCGGGGAGCCGATGTATCGTGAACGCTGCCTGGCGCAAAGGCGCCAGGTCATTGCGACGACGAAGTGCTTGCCGTGGCGTTGCTGACCCGCACGTCGGTCCAGCCGCCGCCTAGCGCCTTGTAGAGCGTGACAGTATCGGCAAGGATCTGTTGGTGGACGGCCAACAAGGACAGTTGCGCGCTCAGCAGCGAACGCTCGGTCTCGAACACTTCAAGCTGCGACACAACGCCTTCCTTGAGCTGCGCCTCGATCTGCGACGACACCACGCGCAGCTGGTCAACCTGCTGCTGCAACTCGATGCGCTGCTTCTTGTGCGCGTCGACATTGACCAGTGCGGTCTCCACCTCTTCGAACGCGTTCATCACGGTGCGGCCGTAGTCGCTTTCCACCACCTTGACCTGCGCCTCCGTGGTCTTGACGCGAGCGCGAATGTTCGGGTCCAGCATCGGCAGAGTGATGCTGGGCGCAATGCCGAGCGTGAAAGTCTTCAGCAAGCTGTTCAGCGCGAAGCTGGCCATGCCGCCGTTCGCGGTCAGGCTGATGCTCGGCAGCTGCGCAAGCCGGGCCTGGCCGACGATGTTGTACGCCGCGAGCACGCGATACTCCGCGGCCACGATGTCGGGCCGGCGCGCCAGCAACTGCGACGGCAGGCCCGCCGGCACCGGCGGCGGCTGCACGCGGTTCTGCAGCTTGCCGGGCGGCACCTTGAGATTGCCGGCGGGCACGCCGACCAGCGTGGCCAGCGCGTTCTCCGTCACGTCACGCGAGCGGCGCAGTTCGATCAGGTCCTTGGTCAGCCGGTTGATTTCCGCCTGCTGCTGCATGACGCGGATCTTCGGCACCAGCCCGTTCTGGAACATGGCCTGGTATGTATTGAGGATTTGCCCGTTCTTCTGCACGGTGCGCGTCTGCTGGTCGATCTGCTCGTCGAACTGCAGGATCTGGAAGTAAGCGGTCGAGACATTGGCCGCCAGCGTCAGGTAGCCGGCGCGCCAGTCCGCTTCGGTGGCGTGGAACTCGGCGGTCTGCGCCTGCACGCCCTTCTCTACCTTGCCCCAGATGTCGATGTCCCAGCTCAGCTGGCCACCCAGATTGTAGCTGCGCGCGGTGGCCTGGCCGGTGGTCTTGGTGACGTTCGCGTTGGCGTTGAGGTCGATCACCGGCAACTGACCGGCCTTCGCTTCACCGATCTGCGCCTGCGCCACGCGGATGCGTGCGGCGAGCACCTTGATGTCGTAGTTCCCGGACAGCGCCTGCGTGATCAGCTTGTCCAGGTACGGGTCCTTGAATCCTTGCCACCAGTTCGGCTGCACGGTCTCGGCCGGCGATACCGTAATCGACTCCTGGCGCGACCATTCCGTCTTGGCCGGCGTTTCCGGACGCTCGTACACCGGCGGACGGAAATCGGCACAGCCAGTGAGCCATCCTGCGCAGGCCGCAGCGGCGACCCAGGCATAAGCGCGGCGCGGCCGTGGAACAATCCATGACGATTCGGTAGAGACCTTGGGCACGATGTCTTCCTGCAACTGCATGCATGACGCCGCCACCGAAGTGGCGCCGCCCTGCGTGTCTGTATTGTGGTTCGCGCTTGCGCGCGCTCCAACCCCGAAATGAGGTTGGCGGTGAGGTCGGAGATGCGCATCGGCAGATGGCTTCCGGTGTTGCTTCCCGGATAACCATTGCACAGGGTGTGCCAGCGTCGCGCCGTGCAGGCGGCATCGACAGCAAAGCCTCGAAAACAAGCGCTTTTCAGTGCAACGGGGGATGGCGTCGGCGATGATGGGTCACATTGGCATCGCGCCCACTGGCGGTCGGTAACCAACAGTTGGCCCGTCACTGTCTGGTGTTATGCGACAGTGCGCGTCAGCGAACGGGGTGCCACGGAGGACGGCGCGGCCAGCGCGCGCCAGGACGCGTGGCGGCCCGCTGGCCGCTACGCAGCGGGACTCACTTCACGTAGATGGTGATCTTCTTCGAGTAGACCGGGGGATTGGTCGGGATGTGCTTGTCGTCGCCCATGATCAACTGCAGCGTGTGCTTGCCGGGCGGCAGCTCGACCATGGTCTCGGTTTCGCCCGCACCGAAATGCAGGTGATTGCGATCGTTCGGGATTTCCTTGTCCATGGGCGGCAGGTCCACGTCGATCAGCAAGTGGTGGTGGCCGGTCTTCGGGTACTTGACGTCCTTCGGCGCCACGCCCATGTTGCGCAAGCCGAACCAAACCTTGAACGGCTTGCCAGCGGGCAGCACCTGCCCGTTGTTCGGAAAGCCGATGTACAGGTACGCATCCGGCGGCGCTGGCGTGTCGCCGGCCATGGCCGCGGCTGGCAGCAGGAGGCACGCGCCGAGCAACGTGGCGGCTAGCAGCTTGAACATGGTGGATCCCCCTCGCGCTGGTTCGGCTATTTCACCGTGATGGTGATCTTCTTCGAGTAGAGCGGCGGATCGAACGGCACGTGCTTGGCATCGCCGAGCAGCAGTTGCAGCGTGTGCTTGCCTGGCGGCAGTTCGATGCGCGCATCCGTTTCCCCCGCACCGAAGTGCAGGTGGTTTTTGTCGGAAGGGATTTCCTTGTCCAGCGGCGGCAGGTCCGTATCGATCAGCAGGTGATGATGGCCGCATTTGGCAGACTCAATGCCCTTGGGACAGACGCCCATATTGCGCAGGCCCATGCGGATCCAGAACTTGCCGCCAGAAATGACCGCGCCGTCCGGCGGCCAGATGATGTAGACCTCCGCATTCTGCGGCGCCGAAGTCGGCATCGAGACGGATGGCACAACGGCCATGGCCATGGCCGCCAACAGGCGGAGCAGGAATCGTCTGGACATACGCGGCGCCTCCCGGAGAGTGTCCGAATACCCGATCACGTTGTCCCGCAAGCCCGTGGTTCTTCTGGTTGCTCTTGGCCAGCGCTCGGCGATTCGGTATTCAGGTTAGAACGGAACCCGGCAAAAAGCGAACTCGCGATGACATCTTCGCAGCGGCTTTGCGCGACACGCATGCGCTGTGGCGCCACGGGCGCCGATGCAAGCACCTCCGGATTCACAATCGCTGTGCTATCTTGAAGCAAGCCGACGTCGCGGCAACACCACAATGCGCCCCAGGCGCCCACAGCGCGCGCATCGGGCTGGCCGCAGTTCCAACGGGGTCCGAAAATGTGGCGCAAAGCTCCTGTCGTTCTGATCGCATCCGCGCTGAGTCTCGGCGCGATCCTCGGTGGCATGGCGGTCCCCGCCACCGCGGGCGAAGCATCGGTTGCGGGCAACAGTGCGCCGCTGCTGCTCGCCGGCATCCTGCCCAAGAACAGCGATGAACAATACGAACTGACGTTCTGGGAATCGATCAAGAACAGCAACTACGCCGGCGACTACGAGGCTTATCTCAAGCAATACCCGAACGGCCGTTTCGCGGCGCTTGCGCGGGCCCGCATGGAACGCCTCGCGGCCGCCAGTGCGCCCGCTGCAAAGACCCCGCCACCGGAACGCGCCAAGGCCGCCCAGCCACCCGCTGCCAAACCGGCAACCCCGTCGCCGCAGCGCTCCGCACCGCCGGCTACCGCTGCCGCCGGTGCCGTCGCCGGTGCAGGTGCCGCGCCATCAGAAGCGCCGCCTTCGCGTCCGGGCACCACGGCTACCGGTTCGGTCAGCGTGGGCGGCGAGCGCAAGCCGCCTGTCGAAGCCAAAGGCGAGATTCGCGATTGCCCGGTCTGCCCCGTGCTGGTGAGCCTGCCAGCCGGCAGCTTCACCATGGGCAGCAATGCGAGCGACCCAGCGGAAAAGCCTTCTCACCACGTTACGATCAGCCAGCCGTTTGCGATCGGCCGCTATGAAGTGACCGTCGAACAGTGGAACGCCTGCGTCGACACCGGTGGCTGCGATCGGATCGCCACCGTCGCGAACAGTGCCAAGAACTCACCCGTGCGCGATGTCAGTTGGGACGACGCGCAGCAGTACGTGACCTGGCTCAGCAAGACCACCGGCAAGACCTACCGTCTGCCGACCGAAGCGGAATGGGAATACGCGGCGCGGGGCGGCACGGCATCGGCCTACTGGTGGGGCGACCAGATGCGCAAGGGCACGGCCAACTGCAAGGACTGCGGCGACCCGTGGAGCCAGGATGCGCCGGCTAACGTGGGATCGTTCGCGGCCAATCCGTTCGGCCTCTACGACGTCAACGGCAGCGTGTGGGAATGGGTTCGCGACTGCTGGCACAGCAGCTACAAGAACGCGCCCACCGACGGCCGGAGCTGGGAAGAAGCCAGTTGCGGCGCGCGCGTGATCCGCGGCGGATCGTGGCGCGAAGGCGCGAGCTACATGGTGTCGTCGACGCGCTTCAAGTACAGTTCGAGCGTGCGGCAATCGCAGAACGGTTTTCGCGTGGCGCGGGACCTGAAGTAGCAACTGCACCTTTCCAACATCACTTCGCGCGCGTGGAGATCTCCACCAGGTCCGCGCTGATGCGGTCCTGACCGTACTTGTGCGCCATCTGCCCGAGCGGCTTTTCCATCGCCTTCAGATAGTCCTGCCAAGACTCCACGTCGGAGCGCCGTCCATCGAACAGCGGCGCAGGCGTGGTCAGCAGCACCACCAGTTCGGTGCCGAACGGCCGCGAGATGACCCACTCCCCGCCATCGCCAACGGTTGCGCTATAGCTCGCCGGCGCCTGTTGCGCTTGCACGCGCGAACTCGGCACAAGGTGTGCCACGTTGCCGTCCGCGGCGAAGTAATCGAGGTACACGTAGGAGTCCTGCGCGGGCGTACGCAGTTCCAGCACCAGCGGCGTGCCTTCGGTGAGCTGCTTGCGGTTGCCGCGCGTGCGCAGCGATGATGCGGATGCGCCTTCACGACGGCCGGACCAGTATGGCGCGATCATGCGGGCGATATCGCATTTTTCCGCGCTCAGTGGTTGCGTGTCCACGTCCAGCGATTTCACGCCCGGCAGCGCATTGAGCTGCTCGCGCAGGCCCGATGCGCCCACGCTTTCGGCCAGGTACCCACGCACGCGCACCCTGCCGTTCTCCGGCGAATTCGCGACAAGCAGCGAACACGGCACGGCGGCCACGACGCGCAGCACTGCCGGCATGGAAAACACCTCCGCCTTCGGGCGCGCAGCCAACGGCGGTGCGGCAGGCGCTTCGGATGCCGTCGATGCGGGCGGCGTCGATGGCTTGGCCGATGCACTGTCCGCCTGGGCCACGACTGGCGGTGTCGGCGCCGTTCGGCTGGTACGCCATGCGTAATAGCCCACCGCCGACACGCCAACGACTGCGGCCAAGGCGGCGCCGGCCAGCAGCGCCGGCCGCTGACGCGCTGACACCGCCGAGCCCGTACTCATGCCTGCCAGGAAACGTTCGACACTCGGCGTACGCGTCTCGCGGTCCAGCGACAGCGCCTGGCGCAGCGTCCTCCACTGCGTACGCGACAGCTCTTTCGGCTGCACGGGCTTGAGTCCCGCCGCGCGCGCCTGGTTCGCCGACATGCGTTCGTACGGATGCCGCCCCGTCAGCAGTTCATACGTCACGCAGGCCAGCGCATAGATGTCATCGCGCGGATCGGGCTCGCGATGCTCGAACATCTCGGGGCTCGCATAGGCCGGCGTCATGCCGCCGAGCGAGCCCGGATCGAACACGGTCTTATCCGATTCATCCGCCGGGGGCAGAAAACCGCGCGCGATGCCGAAGTCGATCACCTTGACTTCGTTGCTGTCGGTCAGGAAGACGTTGGCGGGCTTGAAGTCGCAATGCACGAAGCCGCGCTCGTGCGCATACGCAAGCGCATGGCCCATGCCCGCGACGATGGGCATGGCCCGGGTCATCGGCATGCCGTCGAAGCCGGGCGCCTTGAGAACCTGGCTCAGCGGCTTGCCCGACAGGTATTCCATGGTGAGGAAGACGACCGGACCATCGCGGTCGAAATCGTAGACGGTGACGATATTCCGGTGCGCCAGCGTCTGCGCCTTGCGCGCTTCGCGCTGCAGCGCGATCAACGACTTGGGGTGGCCGCTGAACTGCAGGTTGAGCACCTTGATCGCGATATACGGCTTGCGGTCCGATGCCTCGAGCTTGCGCAGGTCGAGTGCCTTGTACACCGTGCCCATGCCGCCCACGCCGAGGCACTCTTCCAGCACGAAGCGACCGTTCAGCGTGTCGCCGACGCCCTTCGGCCGCGACGCGGGCGGCACCGTGCCGACCGCCGGTGACGTGGCATAGAGCGAGCCCGTCACGGGAGCTTCCATGCGCGTGGATTCGCCTGCCGGATCGAACTGCGTCGTACCGCTGCGTTCAATGCGGCGCATGACTTCGGCATAAACCGCGGGCGGGAACGGGAAGCGCGTGTTTTCTTCGATGATCACGCGTGCGAGCTGGCTTGGCGTGGTGCGCTCGTGCGCCAGCGCCATATCGAACGACGCAACAAACTCGTCGTCGGACAGTCCGCCGTTCTGGAACTTCCGAATCAGGTCTTTGACACTGGCCACCGGCGTTGCCCCGAAGTCGATGCAAGCGGAACGCCCTCACGCAAGCGCACCGTCCACGATGGATACTAGTGCGCACTCTTGGCATCCGCAAACCGAGCGTACCCGCGGCGCGGCGCACTTGCCACCTTGCAAGCGGATGGGTCACTTGAAGTTGGTCTGCTGTTGGGATGCGCCCAACAGCGAACACACGTCTGTTGGTGAATTCCGGTCAGTTCAGTGAATGTCGGTCGACGGATCAAGCGTTGCCGGATTGCCGATTTTTCCCGCAAACCCGCATGGCAACTGGCTGTCACTCACCACGCACGTCCAAGGCCGCAATACTGGCATAACTCCTGCGTTTTTCTGCCTCCCGGTCAATGCATTTCGCTTCGACCGGGCCGTTGCGCAGCGCTAGTCGCAGCGCGTGGGGTTGCGGGCCGCTTGGGCCGCAACGTGCACCTATACTGAATCGGCGTTGCTGCCACGCGGCCGCGGCGCCCCCTGACCGGAGAACACCATGGCAGTGATCGTCATCAAGGACCTCAGTGAAAGCATCGACCTGGACAGGGATGCCATGACCGCCATTCTCGGCGGTAGCCGCAGCGGCGGCGCCGCGGGCCGTGGCTGGCATGGAATCCGGCAGCGCGGACCCTCGCGGCTCGTCACCTATCCGCAAGGCTGGCCGGCTAACCCCCATGTCAGGCCGCTGGAACGCATCGAAGGCAAACTGCCGCGCAAGTGACGCAGCTACAAATAGAAAGCCCGCCATTGCCTGGCGGGCTTGGTTGCGGACGGCCCCGGACCTTCTGGGTCAACGCCATCAGCAGTTCGGTCATTCCATGTCAAGCAGGTTTCCCATGATTCCGCCCATGACGCGGACGTCCCACCGGACCACCCGGAGAGTCGCAGGAATTCTGGCAGTGACGACAATGACCGCAATGCTCACAGCGAACAGTGATGCGATATCGCTGTAGAAGGCCAGTACGGGAACTTTATTGTCCGCCCCGGGCGAGCAATCCAGTGCTCGCGCCTTGAGTATAGGATGGCCCCTCCCGCTTTCAACCCGGAATTGGCAATAGGCAGCCCAGAGTGCCAGAGCCAGCGCCGATGTGCCGGCCTCCTGACATATCCGGTTACGTTTTCGCACCGCAACAAAATTCAACGGTTCTGCTATAATCCGCGCCGTGAGTTTCGCAACTGTGAGTTCCGCCACCCGCCAGGCACATCCCGCCAAGGCGATTCCGCTGCCCTCCCAAGCTCTGTTTCTCCGCACTGACCGCGTCTGTATTGCTGTGTCAGTTGCCGACAGAACGCACCGCTCACCGACGTAGCCTCGTCTCCGATCCTGTTGAACAGCCTGAATTGAGCTGTTTGCCTGCCAGGGACCATGTGGCTGGCCTTTGCGCCTGCCGATACCCTGCCTGCCGCCGTACTGTCAGCTGAGTCTGTCGTAACGGCCTCACCGATTGGCGCCGAAGCCTTTTTTAAGACTTTGCACTGCGCCCACCCCTATTTTTGCTTTGCCAGGGGTGCCATGCATTTTTGATCCTTACGACATGACCCAGCACGACACTCGTGCGGAGCAAGCTATTGCCTCCGCCACCGACGCTTCGATCACTTCCGCTGTCCAGAGCCCGCTCGACAAGCTCGACGCCATGCTCAACCCCGCGCAAGTGACCGAGACCGTCGCGGCAGAGGAAGTCACCAACGGCTTTGCCACGCTTGGCCTGGATGCGGCCATCCTGCGTGCCCTCTCCGAACTGAACTACAACAACCCGACGCCCGTTCAGGCGCAGGCCATTCCCGCCTTCCTGGCCGGCCGCGACCTGCTGGTGTCGAGCCAGACCGGCTCGGGCAAGACGGCGGCGTTCATGCTGCCGGCAATCCAGCGCATCAGCGAAAAGCCCGCAACGAACCGCCCGACGGAACCGGCCAAGCGCATGAAGGGCAAGCGTCCCCGCCCGTCGCCGGCACAGCCGTCACTGCTGGTGCTGACGCCGACGCGCGAACTGGCGCTGCAGGTCACCGAAGCCGCTGCCAAGTATGGCCGCAACCTGCGCCGCATCGTGTGCGCGAGCATTCTGGGCGGCATGCCCTACCCGAAGCAGCTGGCCGCGCTGTCCAAGATGCCTGACATCCTGGTGGCCACGCCGGGCCGTCTGCTCGACCATATCTCGGCCGGCCGCATCGACCTGTCCGCACTCGACATGCTCGTGTTCGACGAAGCCGACCGCATGCTGGACATGGGCTTTGCCGATGACATCGACGCGATCGTCGACGCCACCCCGGCTAGCCGCCAGACGCTGATGTTCTCCGCCACGCTCGACGCACGCATCGCCCAGCTCGCCTCGCGCCAGCTGAAGGATCCGCAGCGCATCGAGATCGCCGCGGCCCGCGCCGACCAGAGCCATATCGAACAGCGCCTGCACTTCACCGACGACATGTCGCACAAGGAACGCCTGCTCGACCACCTGCTGCGCGATGCCACGCTCAAGCAAGCCATCGTGTTCACGGCCACCAAGCGTGACGCCGACTCGCTGGCCGAACGCCTGTCCGATACCGGCTTTGCCGCCGGCGCGCTTCACGGCGACATGACCCAGGGCGCGCGCAACCGCACCCTGACCGCACTGCGCCGCGGCAATCTGCGCGTGCTGGTCGCGACCGACGTGGCCGCGCGCGGCATCGACGTGCCCGACATCACCCACGTGGTGAACTTCGACCTGCCCAAGCAGGCCGAGGACTATGTGCACCGTATCGGCCGTACCGGCCGCGCCGGCCGCTCGGGCGTCGCGATCAACCTGGTGAACCACAACGACACGTTCCAGTGGAAGCGCATCGAGCGGTTCACCAACAACCGCATCGACGCTTCGGTGATCGAAGGCCTGGAGCCGCGCCGTTCGCCCAAGCCGCGCTCGAACTTCGGCGGCAAGCCGGGCGGCCGTGGCAATGGTGGCGGCTACCGTGGCGGTGAGCGCAGCTTTGGCGATCGCAACTTCGGTGACCGCAAGTTCGGTGGCGAAAGCCGTGGCTTCGGTAACCGTGGCAACCAGGAAGGTGGTCGCAGCTTCGGTGATGACAACCGTGGCTTTGGCAACCGTGAAGGCAGCGGCTACCGTGGCGGCGAGCAACGCAGCTTCGGCGGCGGCGACCGCAACTTCGGTGGCGAGCGCAAGTTCGGCGGCGACAATCGCGGCTTTGGCCAGCGCGCCAACCCCGAAGGCGGCCGCAGCTTCGGTGACGACAACCGTGGCTTCGGCAACCGTGAAGGCGGCGGCTACCGTGGCGGCGAGCAACGCAGCTTCGGCGACCGCAGCTTTGGTGACCGCAAGGTCGGTGGCGAAGGCCGCAGCTTCGGCGACCGCGGCGGCCGTGATGGCGGCCGCAGCCTCGGCAACCGTGAAGGTGGCTTCGGCGGCCAACGCAACGGCAACAGCCGTTCGCGCTACGAGCGTTAAGACCATGCCGGCGCCATCGCGCCAGTATCGTGAAGAAGAAGAGCACCCCGCGGGGTGCTCTTTTTTTGTCTTCGCCGGTCAGCGCAGAGACCAGGCCTGCCTACATCGAACAACTCCTGAACCCCACCAACACAACGTCCTCCTCCGGCAGCAAAGCGAGCCTTGCCCGCACATGCCGTTGCCGGGACGAACTGACGAACGTCGTGCCCCGTACCGCCTGGTGTGTCCCGAAACGCGCCACCAGTTCACTGTCCGATGGCGACGCTGCAAACCCCGCATACGGTTCATACGGCGACGCCGTCCACTCGCGCAAGCTGCCCCACTGAAGACCACGGTTCTGCAATGCGGCGAGTTCCCATTCCGCTTCCACGGGCAGGCGCCGCCCTGCCCATGCGCACCACGCCTGCGCTTCGTACAGCGTGACGTGGCGCACGGCCTCGTCAGGATTGAGCGTGCGCAGCGTGCCGAATCGCTCGGTCATCCATGCTCGCGACTCAGGATGCCGCGACCAGTAGCGCGGCGCGGAGCGCTCCTGCGTCATCAGCCACTGCCGGCCGGCAGTCGACCACCAGGCCGGATGCTCATAGCCGCCGTCCTGGACGAACTCGAGGAATTGCGCGTTGCTGACCAGGGCGGCGTCCATCTCGAATGCCGGCACATAGGTCGGTTGCGGGGGGAGTTCATCGGGCTGCGCGTAGCCGTCCGGATCCGACCAGCCCTGCGTGAAGCGGCCGCCGGGAAAGTGCAGCGTGCCGGCATGCGCGACCGACACACCGGGTCCCGGTGCAACCGGCGCGGCAGGTGCCAGCCCGAGCGCCTGCAGCAATGCGGCCAGGTTCTCGGCTTGTGCGTCTTCCAGAAACAGCGCGCGGCGAAACGGGTACAGCGTGACGTCGCTGTCGTCGGACAGCAGCGCCAGGCGGCGCAGCAGGCCGTCGAGCACATCGGAGGCGTATTGCTTGACCACGGCGACGTCGGGCAGCACGATTTCCCAGCGTTCGTCCGGGCCGATGCGGTCGGGGTCGAACCACTCGTCGGCGCCATCGAGGCGCGACGGGTCGCTGGCCACCGGCACCGGCACGCCGCCACGATCGATCTGCCGCACGCCGCGCAGGCACCACCATTCGGCGTGCCAGGCGATATGCCCCAGCGTCCACAGCGGCGGATCCGCATCGTATTGCCGCGGCACATCCCAGGCCTTGCGCGTCTGGCCGAACACCGCCAGCCAGGCCAGGGTGCGGCTGCGCGCATCGACCAGCGCCTGGGCCAGCCCCTCGCGGGGCAGGCGGCGGGCGTCGGACCAGCCTGCCTGGCCGCCACTGAAGTAGAGATCGGGAAGCATGGAGAAGCCGCTCATCGGGAAGCATCCGTTCGGAAAGGACGAAGACGGGCGGCCGCCCGCCATGGCTGCGGCCATTATGACACCACGCAAGGGCGCGCCTCAGGCGCGCGCGTGGAACACCGCGAACCAGCCCAGTGGATCGGTCCAGTACACCGGGTCGTCGAAGCCGGCAGCTTCGAGCAGCAAGGCGAAATCGCCGGGACGGTATTTGTAGGAGTCCTCGGTATGGATGCGCTCGCCTTCGCCGAACCGACGCTCCCCGCCGTCCCATCGCACCCTGACCGGCTGGCGCGCCTGTAAGTGCATCTGGATCCGCGACGCCTCTCGATCGAAGCTCGCCACATGGCGCCAGTCGTCGACATCGAAATCCGTGGCGACGATGCGGTTCACGTTGCGCAGCACGTTGCGATTGAACGCAGCGGTGACACCGAGCGGATCATCATAGGCGGCGACCAGCGTGGCCTCTTCCTTGAGCAGGTCCACGCCGATCAGCACGCCATCGCCACGCCCGGCGGCGCCGCGCAACCGCTGCAGCAGCGCAAGCGCGTCCATGGGCGCGAAATTGCCGATGCTCGAGCCCGGATAGAAGAACAGCCGCCTGTTGCGCCTGACACTGCGCGGCAGGTCGAAGCTGCCGCAAAGGTCCGCGCCGAGTCCAAGCATCGGGATATCCGGATTCTGCTGTTGCAGGCATGACAGCGTGCCGCGCAGGAACTCCACCGAGATATCGAGCGCCACGTACTGCGCCGGCCGCAGGCTCCCGAACAGCCTCGCGGCTTTCTCGCAATTGCCGGCGCCGAGATCGATCAGCACGCAGCCACTGCCCGCGCGCGCGGCAATGGCAGGCGCCGCGCTGGCGAAGATCGCAGCCTCGGTGCGTGTCGGGTAGTACTCGGGCAGGTCGGTGATCGCCTCGAACAGGCGCGAGCCGAGCACGTCATAGAAAAACTTCGGGCTGATACTCGCATCGGACTTCCGAAGCCCGGCCAGTACCTGCTCGCGCAATGCGCTGCTGTCTTCGTGGTACTGCTGGATGAACTCAGGTTGCGGCGGCACGTCCTTCGCGGCATGACCGTTGGACAACGTCACCAGCGAGGGGTGCGTGGCGGCCTCCGCATGCGCGGCGTGAGCATTGTTGGCGTCGTCGGTATCGTGGGCGTTGTGGTGTGAGTTGTTGGAGCGGGAACGGTTAAGCGGGGTCGGGACAGCCGGCATGACGTTTCCTTGTGTGGTCGTGGATCCACTTCTTATTCCCCGAGGCATACACGTCCCCGCTCGCGTGGGGTCGCGCTGGCTCACGGGATGCGCCGCTGTGCTGTCCGGGACGCATCGGCCGAAAGTCGATGTTCAAGAATAGATGCCGCGCGGCAATTGCGCTGCTGCATTGCAAGATAGGGGCGCAACGGCATGTGTCGCACACACAACATCCGGCAGAACCCGGTATCTTCCCCATGCCGCCACCGCGCAACAATTCGTTTATAATCCGGCCCAACGCGGAAACAATCAGTCCGCGTCCCTTCAAAGGGGAGTAGCTCCGGGGCCAGGCCCTTAGCACAATCGTCATTCCGAGACTGACGTCTCCGGTTGTGCTGACACTGGTGCGCAGACCGCGCCAGACGTCGAGCAAGACCTTTGCAACCTGGAATCACGGTTTGCAAAGGCGACCCCCGGTCCCCCATCACTCTGTGACTCCAGGCGAACCCAACGCACGTTTGCGGCTATTCGTACTTGAGGAGAGTTCATGGAGTGGATTACCGATCTGTTCACGATGCAGTTCCTGACGGCACTGCTATCCATCGTCGTCATTGACCTGGTCCTGGCCGGCGACAATGCGATCGTGATCGCGCTGGCGGCGCGCAACCTCCCGTCGCACCTGCAGAAGAAAGCCATCGTCTGGGGCACCGTCGGTGCCGTGGTCGTGCGCTCGGCCATGACGATCGGCGTGGTCTGGCTGCTCAAGATCCCTGGCCTGCTGCTGATCGGCGGTCTCGCGCTGGTGTGGATTGCCTACAAGCTGCTGTCCGACGAGGGCGACGGCGACGAGCACGGCTCCGGTGCCTCCACGCTGTGGGGCGCGATGAAGACCATCATCATCGCCGACGCGGTGATGGGCGTGGACAACGTGCTGGCCGTGGCCGGCGCCGCGCACGGCAGTTTCCTGCTGGTGGTGCTTGGCCTGCTGATCAGCATCCCGATCGTGGTGTGGGGCTCGAGCCTGGTGCTCAAGCTGATGGCGCGCTTCCCGGCGATCATCTACGTCGGCGCGGGCGTGCTGGCCTTCACGGCCGTGAAGATGATCGTGCACGAGCCGCTGGTCAAGGCGTTCTTCGAAGCCAACCCGGTGGTCAACTGGGGCCTGTATGTGCTGATCATCGGCGGCGTGCTTGGCGGCGGCTACCTGGTGCAGAAGCGCCGCGGGCAACATCAGCAACAGCAACCGGCCGGCAGCCACTAAGGCTTGCCGCCGCGCCAGGGCAACTGCCTTGGCCACTGCCGGAAGGGCCGCCCGAAGGGGTGGCCCTTCTTGCTTTAAAATGTCCGGTTTGCGGGCCAGCGCCCGCGTCACTTCCCATCCCGCCGCGCCGATGAAACAGTACCTCGACTTCATGCGCCATGTGTACGAGCATGGCACCGAAAAGGCCGACCGCACCGGCACCGGCACGCGCTCGGTCTTCGGCTACCAGATGCGCTTCGACCTGAGCCAGGGCTTCCCGGTGGTCACCACCAAGAAGCTGCACCTGAAGTCGATCATCCTCGAACTGCTGTGGTTCCTGCAAGGCTCGACCAATGTGCGCTGGCTGCAGGAGAACGGCGTCAGCATCTGGGACGAATGGGCCGACGAGAACGGCGAACTGGGCCCGGTCTACGGCTCCCAGTGGCGTTCGTGGCCGACGCCCGACGGCCGCCATGTCGACCAGATCACCGACCTGCTGAACCAGATCCGCGAGAACCCCGATTCGCGCCGCCTGATTGTCTCGGCCTGGAACGTGGCCGACATCCCGCGCATGAAGCTGCCGCCGTGCCATGCGTTCTTCCAGTTCTACGTGGCCGATGGGCGTCTGTCGTGCCAACTCTATCAGCGCAGCGCCGACATCTTCCTCGGCGTGCCGTTCAACATCGCCAGCTACGCGCTACTCACGCACATGATCGCGCAGCAGACCAGGCTGGACGTCGGCGATTTCGTCTGGACCGGCGGCGATTGCCATATCTACAGCAACCACTACGAGCAGGTGCAGACGCAGCTGTCGCGTGAGCCGCTGCCACTGCCGACGCTGAAGATCCTGCGCAAGCCGGACAGCATCTTCGACTACCGCTACGAAGATTTCGAGCTGGTCGGCTACCAGTCGCATCCCGCCATCAAGGCACCGGTGGCCGTATGACGTTGCTGACTCTCGTCGTCGCACGTGCCCGCAATGGCACCATCGGCCGCAACAACACGCTGCCCTGGCGGTTGCCCGAAGACCTCGCGCATTTCAAGCGGACTACCATGGGCGCGCCGATCATCATGGGTCGCAAGACCTGGGATTCGATTGGCCGGCCATTGCCTGGGCGGCGCAATATTGTCGTAAGCCGCAACGCGGATCTGAAACTGGAAGGCGCGGAAGTTGCCACCTCGCTGGAAGATGCGCAAAGGCTCTGCGTAGGCGTCGAACAGGTGTTTCTGATCGGCGGTGCGCAGCTCTATGCCGAAGCGCTGCCCAGTGCGGATCGGCTAGTCGTGACGGAGATTGATGCGGATGTAGAGGGCGATGCCTTCTTCCCCGCCATCGATCAGGCGAAATGGATCGAGACGTCGCGTGAAACGCATCATTCGGAAGCCAATGGCTTTGACTATGCGTTCGTGACGTATGATCGGCCGCCTTCCGGGGAAGAGTAAAAAAGGCCGGCCAGGCTCAATACGAAAGCAGGTGCGATCCGCACCTGCTTTTTTTTTCGCCTATGCCTCCAACGTGTTTTCGAGCGGCTGGAGCACGATGTGTCGCTGGTGCGCGAACAGGTAACGGCGATATGTTGGCCGCCATCGAACATGGCAGCACCATGCCGTGCTGGTCGCCAGCCGGCAGAAAACCCGATTTTCCTTTTGATTTCAGTGACTTGAGACGTCGAAGAAGATACTGGCGCGCCCTGGCACACCCCATGCGTATATGCCTGCGAGCGCAGCAAACGTGCTCCACCAAGCCAACCAAGCCAGCAAATCCAAGGAGTCCATCATGTCCCTGACCATCCAGAACCTGCCCGTCGAACAAGACCTCGACCACGCCAAGATGAGCGCCGTGCGCGGCGGCAGCCTGTTCCTGAACAGCGGCGTCAACGCCATCACCGGCGGTGGCGGCGTGTCGTTCGCCAGCCCGAACACGATCGTGGCGCCCGTCACGCAAGTCGATGCCTCGACCCGCACCAACATCGACATGAAGTCGGTCTCCAACATGCTGAACAACGTTGGCGGCATCGTGCAGGCCATGCAGCTCTAAGCCATCCGCGACCCCATTCATCCAATTCGATTCCAGGAGACCATCATGTCCTTGACCATCCAGAACCTTCCGCTCGAACAAGACCTCGACCGCGCCAAGATGGGCGCAGTGCGCGGCGGCAGCCTGTTCCTGAACAGCGGTGTCAATGCCATCACCAGCGCGGGCGGCGTGTCGTTCGCCAGCCCGAACACCATCGTGGCGCCCGTCACGCAGGTCGATGCCTCGACCCGCACGGACGTCGACATGAAGAGCGTGATGAACTCGATCAACAATGTGGGGGGCGTTGTCGCAGCTCTGCAGCACTGAGCCGCGAAGCAGGAACGGAGGAAAGGCGCGGAGAAGCCGGCGCAGTTCGGCGATCCGCCCCAAGCCCGGCCCGGCCGCCGTACGCCAGGGACAAAAAAAAGACCGCTCGTTTTTCGGGCGGTCTTTCTTTTCACTGGCTTGCGACGTACGCGATCAGTTGCCGGCGATGGTCATCTGTTCGATCAGGATGGAGCCGGTTTCCTTGGTACCGCGCACCAGCGAATCCGCGCCGATGGCAACGATCTGGCGGAACATCTCGCCCATATTGCCGGCGATGGTGATTTCTTCCACCGGATACTGGATCTCGCCGTTCTCGACCCAGTAGCCCGACGCGCCGCGCGAATAGTCGCCGGTCACGTAGTTCACGCCCTGCCCCATCAGCTCCGTCACCAGCAGGCCGGTGCCCAGCTTCTTGAGCATGCCGCGGAAATCGTCGCTGGCCGTAGTGAGATCGCTCGTCAGCGTCAGGTTGTGCGAACCACCCGCGTTGCCGGTGGTCTTCATGCCAAGCTTGCGTGCCGAGTAGGTCGACAGGAAGTAACCCTCCACCACGCCGTCGCGCACGACATCGCGTTCGCGCGTGCGCACACCCTCTTCGTCGAACGGCGCGCTGCCCATGGCACCCGGCACGTGCGGACGCTCGTGGATCTGGATATGCGGAGCGAAAACCGCCTTGCCCAGCGTGTCATGCAGGAAGGTGGACTTGCGGTACAGCGCGCCACCGGAAACCGCCTGCACGAATGCGCCGAGCAGGCCGGCGGCCAGCGGCGCCTCGAACAGCACGGGGCAGCGGCGCGTGGACAGCTTGCGCGCATTCAGGCGGGCCAGCGCGCGTTCAGCGGCATAGCGGCCGATGTCCTCGGGCACGGCCAGCGCCAGCGGCGAGCGCTTGGACGAGTACCAGTCGTCGCGCTGCATGCCGCCGCCGCTGCCGGCAATCGGCGCGCACGAGATGAAATGGCGCGAGTACGGATAGCCGCCGATGAAACCGCGCGTGGTCGCGAGCACGAACTGCGAATGCTGCGCCGATACGCTGGCGCCATCGCTGTTCTTGATGCGCGGCGATACGGCGAACGCGGCCGCTTCGGCCCGGCGCGCGATGTCGATGGCGCCCTCGGCATCGACCGTCCACGGATGGAACAGGTCGAGGTCTTGCGGGTTACGCTCCAGCAGCTCTTCCTCGGCCAGGCCGGCGCAATCGTCTTCAGCCGTGAAGCGGGCGATGTTGTAGGCCGCCTCGGCCGTGGCACGCAGCGCGGCCGGCGAGAAATCCGACGTGCTGGCGTTGCCGCGGCGCTTGCCGATCAGCACCGTGACGCCGACCACCTTGTCGCGGTTCTGCTCGATGGTCTCGACCTGCCCCTTTCGCACCGACACCGACAGACCGCTGCCTTCCGAGATCTCGGTCGCGGCATCGGTCGCCCCAAGCTCGCGTGCCACACGCAGCACATCGGCGGCCATCTCGCTGAGCTGGGCCTGGGTATGGGTGAAATGCGCGGTCTGTTCGGCGATGGAGTCCATGCTGGGCGGTGTCATCAAAAGTCCAAGCGGGAATCATAGCAAGATAAAATGCAGCCCATGACGCGAAATTCCCGTAATTCCCCCGGCTCCCGCTTTCCTGGCGCCTTTGCGCCGGAACCCGATATGGACGAGCCCAAAAGCAAGTCGCAGAAGAAACGCGACATGACCGCCCTGCAGGCCCTCGGTGCCGAGCTGGAAGCCCTGGCCAAGGACCGCCTGGCGCGCGTGCCGATGCCCGAGGCACTGGCCGACGCCATCCACGAAGCGCGGCGCACCACGAGCCATGAAGGCAAGCGGCGCCAGATGCAATTCGTCGGCAAGGTCATGCGTGGCCTCGAAGACGACGAGGTAGAAGCCATCCGCGCCGCACTCGAGGGCTTCAAGGGCACCAGCAAGGCCGAGACCGCACGCATGCACCTGATCGAACGCTGGCGCGAGCTGCTGCTGGCCGACGACGCCGCGCTCACCCGCTTCCTGGCCGAGCATCCCGGCACCGACGTGCAGACGGTGCGCAACATCATCCGCAGCGCCCGCCGGGAAAAGGAGCTGGGCAAGCCGCCGCGCTACTTCCGCGAGCTGTTCCAGGCCATCAAGGCCGCGCTGGATGAGAAGGACAGCGCCGCTGGCGAACAACCCCCGACCCCGGAGCCCGAGGCATGACGCAGACCACGCAACCGATCGCCCGCAACCACCCTGATGAACTCGTGGTGGCCTTCGTCTCGATTTCCGACCGCGCTTCGGCCGGCACCTATCAGGACGAAGGCATCCCCGCCCTGCGCGAATGGTTCGGCCGCACGCTGACCTCGCCGTGGCAAGGTGTAGAGCGGTTGATTCCGGACGAGCAGGCGCAGATCTCACGCACGCTGATCGATCTGGTCGATGTGGCCGGTTGCGACCTGGTGCTGACCACTGGCGGCACCGGCCCGGCGCGGCGCGACGTCACGCCCGAAGCAACGCTGGCCGTGGCCACCAAGGAAATGCCGGGCTTCGGCGAGCAGATGCGCCAGGTGAGCCTGCACTTCGTGCCGACGGCGATCCTGTCGCGCCAGGTGGCCGTGATCCGCGAAACGCCGAGCCGCGCCGCGCTGATCATCAACCTGCCGGGCCAGCCGCGCGCGATCCGCGAGACGCTGGAAGGCCTGCGCGACGATGCGGGCAAATCGGTGGTGCAGGGAATTTTTGCTGCAGTGCCATATTGCATCGACCTGATCGGTGGCCCATACATCGAGACCGACGAGAGTGTGGTCAAGGCCTGGCGGCCCAAGAACGCAATCCGCAGCAAGCCCGCCGCCTGAGCGGCAAGTCGCTGGGGCTCAGCGCAGCCCCAGATAGAGCCCCATCGGCACGAACAGGACGGCGGCGATATTGCCGAGCAGCACGATCGACGCCACCTGGTCCGGCTCCTGCCGGAAATGGTCGGCCACCAGGAAGTTCAGCACCGCCGGCGGCAGCGAGGCAAATACAAACAGCAGCCCGCGCTGCAGGTCGGTCATCGGCACCCAGTAAGCAAGCGGCAGCGCCACGGCAATGCCCGTGAGCGGACAAGCCACGGCCCCCACCAGCCCCATGCCCCAGTTACGCAGGCTCACGTCCTTCATGCGCACGCCCAGAGCGAACAGCATCAGCGGCACCGTCGCATCACCTAACAGCTTGATCGACTGGTAGACCGGCTCCGGCAGCGCGAACCACGGCCGCGCGAGCGACAGCCCGACGCCCGCCACCGTCGCCAATACCATCGGATTACGCGCGATCTGCGCGATCGACGCATGTCGGTTCACGATCTTCATGCCGATCGTGAAATGCATGAGGTTCGACGCCGCGAACAACGCCACCGCAGGCGCCAGTCCTGCTGGTCCAAAGGCAAAGACCGACAACGGCAAACCCATGTTGCCGCAGTTGTTGAACATCATCGGCGGCACGAAGGTGCGCGGATCGACGCGCAGCGCGCGTGCCACGAGCCACGCAAGTACGCCGGAGCCGAGCACCACGGCAATCGCGCAGGCCAGCAGCACGAGCTGGTCGGCCAGCACGAAGTCCTTGCTGACAAAGGCCGACACCACCAGCAGCGGCGCGATCACGTCCAACGTGGCGCGGTTGATGCCCGCCATGTCCGGATGCGCCTTGCGCCCGTACAGCCACCCCACCAGGATGATCAGGATGACCGGTGTGATGACCGAGACGATGCGGGCAAACATGGGGATGGCGGGACGGAAATCGGGCGGCCTGTGCGAGACAGGCGGGCGGCGTGACCGGCCGCGGGCCGGTCCGCCGGTTCTTGTTTATTGGGCGGAGCTGTCAGCGGCCGGTTCGGCAGGTGCAGCAGGTGCGGCGGGCGTAGCTGCCGTATGGCGGATAAAGTGCGTGCGGTAGTAGCGCAGTTCCTCGACCGATTCGAGAATGTCGGCGAGCGCCGTATGCAGCTGGCGCTTGACGAAACCCTTGTGGATGGCCGGCTCCCAGCGCTTGCACAGCTCCTTGAGCGTCGACACGTCAAGGTTCCGGTAGTGGAAAAAAGCTTCGAGCTTGGGCATGTAGCGCGCCATGAAGCGGCGGTCCTGGCAGATCGAGTTGCCGCACATCGGCGACTTGCTGGCCGGCACCCAGCGCTTGAGGAACGCCAGCAGCTCGGCTTCGGCCTGCTCTTCGGTCAGCGTGGAGGCCTTGACCTTGTCGATCAGGCCCGAGCGGCCATGGGTGCCCTTGTTCCAGTTGTCCATGCCGTCGAGCACGGCGTCGGACTGGTGGATCACCAGCACCGGGCCTTCGGCCAGGATGTTGAGTTCGGAGTCGGTCACGACGACCGCGACCTCGATGATGCGGTCGCTATCCGGCGACAGGCCGGTCATTTCCATGTCCAACCAGACCAGGTTGTTTTCACTCTTGACGGATTTGGCGGTGGATTGGCTTGTCATGTGGACTGCGGTGTCTGGCTCAAAGAAAAAGCGCCGCGGAAGGCCCGCGCGTGCGAACAACTTATAATTCTCGCATATCCGTCCGCCGTGGCAGCGCGCAGTGCACCTGTACCGCACATGCGCCGTCTCTGTGGATAACCTGCGCAGCGTCAACCACATATGGTCGCCGCTGCGTCCCCGACAAGGCTTTTGCCGATGTTCACGCTTATTTTCCTCGCCGCGCTGGTCGTCATGGTGCTGACCAAGCTGTGGCTGGCGGCCCGCCAGGTCCGCTATGTTGGCCAGCACCGCAACGCCGTGCCGCCCCGCTTTGCCGATACCATCGCGCTGCCTTCGCACCAGAAGGCAGCCGATTACACCATCGCCCGAACGCGGCTGTCGATGCTCGAAGTGCTGGCCGGCGCCGCCGTACTGATCGGCTTCACCATGCTCGGCGGCCTGCAGTGGCTGAACCAGTTCTGGCTCGACATGTTCGGTCCCGGCTACGCGTACGGCGTGGCGCTGATCGCCAGCGTCGCGCTGATCGGCGGGCTGGTGGACCTGCCCTTCTCGCTGTACGGCCAGTTCGGTATCGAAGAACGCTTCGGCTTCAACAAGATGACCTTCGGCCTGTGGCTCGCCGACATGGTCAAGATGCTGCTGGTCGCGTGCGTGCTGGGACTGCCGCTGCTGCTCGCGGTGCTCTGGCTGATGGACCGCACCGGCAGCCTGTGGTGGGTGTGGACATGGCTGGTATGGATGGCGTTCAACCTGTTGCTGCTGATCGTGTTCCCGACGTTCATCGCGCCGCTGTTCAACAAGTTCGAACCGCTCACCGATGAGTCGCTGCGCCAGCGCATCGAGGCACTCATGAAGAAGTGCGGCTTCGCCAGCAAAGGCCTGTTCGTGATGGATGGCAGCAAGCGCAGCGCGCATGGCAATGCCTATTTCACGGGTTTCGGCGCGGCCAAGCGCATCGTGTTCTTCGACACGCTGCTCGCGCGCCTGTCCGGCGACGAGATCGAGGCCGTGCTGGCCCATGAGCTCGGCCACTTCAAGCGCCGCCACGTGGCCAAGCGCATTGCCGTGACGTTCGCGCTGAGCCTGGTGTTCCTGGCATTGCTCGGCTGGCTTTCGACGCGCACGTGGTTCTATACGGGGCTCGGCGTGGCGCCGAACCTTGGTGTCTCGAACAGCGCGCTGGCGCTGGTGCTGTTCTTCCTGACGCTGCCGGTGTTCACGTTCCTGCTCGGGCCGTTGTCGAGCCAGTCGTCGCGCAAGCATGAGTTTGAAGCCGATGCCTTTGCCGCCGACCAGACCAATGCGGGCCACCTGGTCTCGGCACTGGTCAAGCTGTACAAGGACAACGCCTCCACGCTGACCCCCGACCCGCTCTACAGCGCCTTCTACTACTCGCACCCGCCCGCCGCGCAGCGGATCGACCGGCTGCTGGCGCACGCATGAGCCGCACCGGACGACACCGCAATGCCGGCGGTAATTCCGGCACAGGCAAAGCCGCCGCCGAAGGCGCCCTGGTCATCGCCGCGCATGGCCGCCACTACGTGGTGGAACTGGCCGATGGAACGCACATGCACGCGTTTCCGCGCGGCAAGAAGAGCGAGACCGCCGTCGGAGACCATGTCAGCGTCGAACGCACAGCAGTCGATCAGTGCGTGATCACGGCCGCCACCGCGCGCAAGAACCTGCTGTACCGCTCGGACCAGTTCAAGTCCAAGCTGCTCGCGGCCAATATCGATCAGGTCATCATCGTGCTGGCGACCGAACCGGGCTTCTCCGAAGACCTGCTCGGGCGTGCGCTGGTGTCGGCCGAGGCGATGGAGATCCGACCGCTGATCCTGCTCAACAAGACCGACCTGCCCGATCGCCTCGATGACGCGCGTCGTCGGCTCGCCCTGTACCGGAACCTCGGCTATGACACGGTCGAGATGTCGGTGCACGGCGACCCGGCCCATGCACTGGCCGCGCTGCAGCCGCGCCTGGCCGGGCTGTCGAGCATCCTGATCGGGCAGTCGGGCATGGGCAAGTCGTCGCTGCTAAACCTGCTGATTCCGGGCGTCGAAGCGCAGACGCGCGAGATCTCGGCCAAGCTCGATTCCGGCAAGCACACCACCACGTTCACGCGGCTTTATCACCTGCCGCACGAATGGGGCAACGTCGACGGCCGGCAGGGCTACCTGATCGATTCGCCGGGCTTCCAGGAATTCGGCCTGCACCACCTGAGCGAAGGCATGCTCGAGCGCGCGTTCCCGGAGTTCCGGCCGCGCCTGACCGAATGCCGCTTCTACAACTGCCACCACATCAACGAGCCGGGCTGCGGCGTGCTTGCGGCGGTGGAGGCCGGCGGCATCGCGGAGCGCCGCCACGAGCTCTACACGCAGCTGCTGCACGAATCCAGCCAGCAAAAGCCCTGGTAGCCGTGGTAAGGTGGCTGCACCTGCATTGCCGGTGCGCTGCCGATGAAACTGCTGCTGTCCGCCACCTCGCTCGTCCACGCGGCGCATTGCCGGAACGTGCTGCGGGCCGCGGGCATCCGTGCGGAGCTGCGCAATACGTGGCTCGCAGGCGCGATCGGCGAAATCCCGTTCCGCGAAAGCGCGCCGCAGGTCTGGATTCTCGATGACAACATGGAAGCGCAGGCCTGGGCTGCGCTGAAGGCGGCGGCGGAACCGCCGCCGGGACCGTACTGGCAGTGTGGTCACTGCCACGAATGGCACGAGCCGCAATTCGGCGCCTGCTGGCGCTGCGGCACTGCCAGGGACCAAAACTAGACGCCGCTCAGCCTACCCACAGCGCCAGCGACAGCATCGCCAGCAGCAGCATCCACAGCACGACCGCGCGCCACACCAGCCCCACCGCCGACTGCAGCGTGCGGACATTCGGTTCGAAACCAAACTCGGGCGCCGACGGTTCAGGGCCGCTGTCGTCTTCCATGCCGGGCGCATAGTCGATCGCCGGGCCCGCCGCCATGCTGGTGCGCAGCACGACGCTGGAATCATCCTCGGGCAGCGG
Source organism: Cupriavidus pinatubonensis (assembly GCF_019602855.1). Taxonomy (GTDB): domain Bacteria; phylum Pseudomonadota; class Gammaproteobacteria; order Burkholderiales; family Burkholderiaceae; genus Cupriavidus; species Cupriavidus pinatubonensis. Next base: position 984,631 of record NZ_CP080767.1, on the reverse strand, counting down.
CGCGCCCAGCCGCACACCCAGCGCCCCGCCGCCGCTTGCGAGCAGGATGCCGTTGACGGCGTCGTTCCACTTGCGCGCATGGTTGCGCCACGCATACACGGCATCCTCGAAATTGCCGACGATGGCAAAGCCGATCGCCGTCAGGCGCGAAGGCACCCAGTCGAGCAGGTAAAACGCCCGCGCAGCAAAGCGGCCCAACGCGGGGCTGCGCTCGGCCGACGGCAGGTTCCACTGGCGACTCAGGAATTCGGCTGCGCGGTACAGCACCACGCCACCGGGACCGATCGGCACCAGGAACCAGAAGAACACGCCGAACACGTGGCGATGCACGGCCACGATCGCGGCTTCGAGCGTGTGGCGCACGATCTCGGTCACCGGCATCTCGATCGTGTCGATGCCGGTCCACTCATGCAGCAGCGCGCGCGCGGCGAGCAGGTCGTCGCGGTTCAGCGCCTCGTGGATATCCGTGAAATAGTGGCTGAACTGGCGAAATCCCAGCGTCATGTAGAGCACCAGCACGTTCCACGCAAGGGTCAGTGCGATGCTGATCGACGCGAGCAGGTAGTGCACCACCATCACGGCAAGCGTAAGCGGCAACACCACCGTGAGCCAGGCCAGCGCCGCGTCGCGCGGGCGGCCGGTATCGAACGCGTGCTCGGCGCGGTCACCGAGCGCCCGCACGATCTCGTGGATCGGGTTGTTGCGGCCCAGGGCGCGGAACTGCTCAGCGATCAGCGCCAGGAGAACAGATACAAAGGTCATCTCGATGCTGGGTGACGAATGGCCCGGTAACGCACGGGCCGGTAACAGGGGCGACAACCAGCGGGCGATGTGCCGGGCCGGTCGCAAATGCATAGCAAGAAGATAGCACAGCGGTACTTGCTGGACGACCGCACCGCGGCAAAAGACAGAAAGCCCGCCGGCATACGCCGGCGGGCTTTCATCAGGCCAAGGCACGGTAACTGCTACCGCGCGCGATTGCCTGTGGATCAGGACAGGTCAAACACCAGCACTTCAGCGCCTTCTCCCTGCGTCAGCGCTACGGCATCCACGGACTCGAGCTTGGCTGCATCGCCAGCCTCCAGCGGCTTGCCATTGACCACGACCCGGCCGCGTGCCACGTGCACATAGGCACGACGTCCCGGAGCCAGCGCCAGCGTGGCGGATTCGTCACCGTCAAACAAGCCGGCATACAGGCGCACGTCCTGATGCACCACGACCGAACCGTCGGCGCCGTCGCTGCTCGCCACCAGGCGCAGGCGGCCACGCTTGTCGGCTGCCTCGAAGCGCTTTTCCTCATAGCCGGGTTCGATGCCGGTGCGGTCCGGCACGATCCAGATCTGCAGGAAGTGCGTGGTGTCGTGCGCGGCATGGTTGTACTCCGAATGCCGCACGCCGGTACCGGCGCTCATGCGCTGCACATCGCCCGGGCGGATCACGCTGCCGTTGCCGATGCTGTCCTTGTGCGCAAGCTCGCCTTCCAGCACGTAGCTGATGATTTCCATGTCGCGATGGCCATGGGTGCCGAAACCCATGCCCGGCGCGACGCGGTCCTCATTGATCACGCGCAGCGGCCCGAACTGGATGTGCTGCGGATCGTAGTAGTCGGCAAAGGAGAACGAGTGATACGACTTCAGCCAGCCATGATCTGCGTAACCGCGTTCTTCAGACTTTCTGATTTCAATCATTTTGATGGCCCTCCTTGTGACCCTGGATTACCAGTACCAAGCGGCAGAGTGCTGTGGGACTGGGCGTTTGCTTACGATGCTAGGAAGTTTAGGCGCAGTGGCGTATATTAAACGGCATCGCCTTAGAAGCACTCGTTCAGAATTTCTGAATATGCCACTCTCCCTCGAATCCCTCGAAGTCCTGGACGCCATCGAGCGCAAGGGAAGCTTCGCCGCCGCCGCCCACGAGATGGGCAAAGTGCCGTCGGCACTGACCTACGTCGTACGCAAACTCGAAGAGGACCTCGACGTCCTGCTGTTCGACCGGCGCCGGCACCGCGCAGAACTCACGCCGGCGGGCCGTGCGCTGCTCGACGAAGGCCGCCATCTGCTGCACGCCGCGGATGACCTGGCGCGCCGCGTGAAGCGCCTGGCCACCGGATGGGAAGCCACGCTCACGATCGTGGTCGACGACCTGATCAACTTCCGCGCGCTGCTGCCCGTCGTCCAGGACTTCTACGCCGAGAACACGGCCACGCGTCTGCGCTTCGCCAAGGAAGTGCTCGGCGGCTCGTGGGACGCACTGGTCAGCAACCGTGCCGACCTGGTGATCGGCGGCGCCTATGACGCGCCGAGCACGCAGGGCTTCCAGATCCGGGCGCTGGGCAGCATGCCGTTCGTCTTCGCCGTGGCCGCGCATCACCCGCTCGCGACCGAAGAAGGACCGCTGACCACCATCCAGATCGCCAGGCACCGGATCGTGGCCGTGGGCGACACCTCGCGCAACCTGCCCGCGCGAACGCATGGTGTGCTAGCCGGCCAGGACGTGCTGGTCGTGCCGACCATGCGCGACAAGCTCGAAGCGCAGATCCGCGGCCTTGGCTGCGGCTGGCTGCCGGCGCCTATGGCACAGCCCCATATCGAGAGCGGCGTGCTGCAGGCCCGCGAGACCGTCGAGGTGCGCGCACCCGGCAACTTCAAGGTGGCCTGGCGCACCAGCAATCGCGGCAAGGCGCTGCAATGGTGGGCCGACAAGCTGGAAGACCCGCGACTCGCACAGGCGCTGCTGCAGCAGCAACCCGAGCTGGGCGGTTAAGGCGCGACTGAGCGGGAAATACACGCATGACAGTATCCGCCGGCCGCTACCGCGGCCGCTTCGCCCCCTCGCCCACCGGTCCGCTGCACATGGGTTCGCTGGTGACCGCGCTGGCCACGTGGCTGGATGCGCGCGCGCATGGCGGCCAGTGGCTGGTACGGATCGAGGACATCGACTATCCGCGCTGCGTGCGCGGTGCCGACATTGAGATTCTGGAGACGCTGGAACGGCTGGGACTCGTGCCCGACGAACCGCCGGTCTGGCAAAGCCGGCGAGAGGCGCTATACGCCGACGCGCTGCATCGGCTGGATGCCGCAGGCCAGCTCTACCCGTGCGGCTGCTCGCGCAAGGAGATTGCCGATTCGCTGCTGCATGTGCGCGAACGGCACCAGACGCTCGGCTATCCGGGTACATGCCGCCACGGGCTCAATGGCAAGTTGCCCCGCGCGTGGCGCGTGCGCGTGCCGGACGGACCGGCCGCCACCATCTGCTTCGATGACCGCTGGCAGGGCCGGCAATGCCAGGACCTGGAAACGGAAGTGGGCGACTTCGTACTGCGCCGCGCCGACGGGCTATGGGCGTACCAGCTGGCGGTGGTGGTCGACGACGGCCTGCAGGGCATCACGCACATCGTGCGCGGCGCCGATCTGCTCGACTCCACGCCACGCCAGATTCACCTGCAACACCTGCTCGGATTGCCGACGCCCAGCTATTTGCACGTGCCTGTGGTCGTCAACGCGATCGGCGAAAAATTGAGCAAACAGAGTGGCGCGCAGGCGATCGACACCAATGCGCCACTCGATGCGTTGCGAGCGGCCGGGGATCACCTCGGGCTACGGAATGACGGGAACGATGTGAAGGCGTGGCTCGAACGCGCCACCGGGGACTGGCTGCAGCGCCTGGCGACGCTGCCCGCCGCGGCCGGGCGCTGATTCACAGCCCGGCTTCACGGCATTTCACTAAAGGACGATCAGGACTTGCGCGGCGCGCCGCCGAGCAATGCGGCAACCGGCCGCTTGGGCGCCTGGCGGCCACGCGACAGGGCCGCGGCAATCATTTCGTCGGCGGGCTTGGCCGAGGCGCTGTTCGGGCTGGGCTCGTACGGACGCGAGAAGAATGGGTCGTCCGACGGGCGGAACGCGGAGCGCGAACCGCCGTGGTCGTGGCGGCGACGGCGGTCTTCCCCCTCACCGTCACCATTGCCGCGCGCACGGCGCACGTCGGTGCGCTGACGGCGACGATCAGAGTCTTCCTGGCGGGCCTTTTCGCCGGTCGGGTCAAAGCCTTCGAGCGTACCGCGCGGCACGCTTCGCTTGATCAGCTTCTCGATATCGGTCAGCAGGCGTTCGTCGCCCGGCACGAAGATCGACAGCGCGTCACCGCTGGCGCCGGCGCGGCCGGTACGGCCGATGCGGTGCACGTAGTCTTCGGCGCTGAACGGCAGGTCGAAGTTGATCACGCACGGCATGTCGGCGATGTCGAGGCCGCGTGCGGCCACGTCAGTCGCCACGAGTGCGTCGATGGTGCCGTTCTTGAAACCTTCGAGCGTCTGCATGCGCTCGGTCTGCGTCTTGTCGCCGTGGATCGCGGCAGCGTTGATGCCTTCGCGTTCCAGGTGACGCGCCAGGCGCGAGCAGCCAATCTTGCTGTTGACGAACACGATGCACTGTTTCGACAGGCCCTGCTCCGCACGCTGGCGCAGCAGGTGCACCACGGCGGCCTGCTTCTGGCCGTCTTCCACCTGGTACACCATCTGGCGCACGTTTTCGTTGGTGGAGTTGCTGCGCGCCACTTCGATCGTGACCGGCTGCTTCAGGTAGCTGGCGGCCAGGCGCTTGATCTCGGGCGAGAACGTGGCCGAGAACAGCAGCGTCTGGCGCTGCGCCGGCAGCAGGTTGATGATGCGCTGCAGGTCCGGCAGGAAGCCCATGTCGAGCATGCGGTCGGCCTCGTCCAGCACCAGCATCTGCACCTGCGACAGGTTCACCGACTTCTGCTGCACGTGGTCGAGCAGGCGGCCCGGCGTGGCCACAAGGATTTCCACGCCACGGCGCAGCGCGTCGGTCTGCGGGTTCATGTCCACGCCGCCGAACACCACCGTGCTGCGCAGGTCAGTGTGCTTGGCGTAGCGGGCGACGTTGTCATAGACCTGGTCGGCCAGTTCGCGCGTAGGCGTGAGCATCAGCGCACGCACCGGGTGGCGCGCCGGCGAGGCGCTGGCGCTCGCCATCGGCAACAGGCGCTGGATGATCGGCAGCGCGAAACCGGCGGTCTTGCCGGTGCCGGTCTGTGCCGCGCCCATCACGTCCTTGCCGAGCAGCACCACCGGAATGGCCTGCGCCTGGATCGGCGTGGGCTTGGTGTAGCCTTGTTCGGACAGCGCGCGCAGGATGCGCGCGTCCAGGCCGAAGCTCTCGAACGTCTGCTCGGCTGCGTTCTGGTCAGGTAGGGTCGTAGTTGTCATGGTATCGGGGTGTGGCGGGAGGCGAACCCGGCACAAACGGATACGCGTCTGGAACTCATCTCGCCTTGCTGGAGGCCAGATCCGGCGCGGATCCTGGCACGGCAATGCCTTTGACGGCATTTGCCTAAGCGAATCAAAGACTTAGATTCTAGCATTTCTGCCGCCGTACTGAAACAGGTCGGCAAGGCGGCACTGCGCACAGCAGGGTTGCACAGTTCAGTATCGGTGTCACGGATTTCAACAACGTGTCACATGAGGCTGCGATGATGTGCGCACCAGTCCGCCAGCCATGGCAACCCGCGATGGCTGTTCCGGGCGCTTGCCACCTACACGGCAACACACCGAACTCTTACCACCGAACAATGGATCTGGACTTCCTTCGCCAGGCGCGTGACCGCTTCCTGATGACTTCCACCGCCTTCCTCGGCCTGGCTGGCACGCCGGCCCAGGCCGCGCTGCCGGCCAGCGCCGCCAGCCAGCCGGAACGCAGCCCGCAACTGCCGGCCTGGCCGTTCGCGCACCAGGCGCTGCCGACAGCAGCCTGAGCGACAGGCAGGAGGCCAGGACCGCTGGGGTAACTTGCAGGCGCGCTGAGCGGCTGGTCCCGCGCTAATGCATAGGCGTGCCTGCCAGCAAACGCTACCGCAGCGATTATTTCAGGCGACGCCCCAGCGTCTCGGGCACCAGCGCCAGACCGACCAGCGACACCAGACCGCAACCGATCACGTAGAGCGCCGGTGCATTGGCATCACCAGTGATCTGGATCAGACGCGTCGAGAAATACTGCGCAAAGCCGCCGAAGATGGCAATCGCCACGCAATACGCGATCGACAAGCCGGTGGCGCGCAGACGCTTCGGCAGCACCTCGCTGACCAGCACCATCGACGCGGGCGAGGTCATCGACATCGGCACCGACAGGCAGGCCACCACGACCAGCAGACGCGCCAGCGAAGGCTCGGCGTTGATCAGCACGAAGGCCGGGTACACCATCACCAGCAGCGCGACGCGCGACCACAGCACCACTGTCTTGCGGCCGACGCGGTCGGCCAGCCAGCCGGCGAACGGCGACAGCACCACCTGCACCGCCGCCGCGATGCAGCCTGCCCAGATGCCCAGCGACAGCGGCATCTTCAGCACGCTCACGGCGTAGTTGCTGAGGTAGTAGATAACGATATAGGTCGACGAGGCCAGACCGATCATCAGCAGGACGCTTGCGAGCACTTCGCGTGCATGCTGGCGCAGCAGCGGCCATTGCGCAGCGTGTTCGCCTCGGTGCAAAGGCTCTGCAGTTTCTTCCAGCCGACGACGGATCAACAGGCCTACCGGAATGACCAGAATGCCGATCAGGAACGCAAGGCGCCAGCCCCACGATTCCAGCTCGGCCGGCGCCAGCACATTGCTGAGCACCAGGCCCGTGATTGCCCCCATCAGCGCCGCCAGGCCCTGGCTGAACGGCTGCCACGCGGTATAGAAGCCGCGCGTACGGTCATCGGCGTATTCGAGCAGCAGCGCGGTCGATGCGCCCATCTCGCCGCCAATGGCAAAGCCCTGCACCAGCCGCGCGATCACCACCATGGCCGGCGCGAAGATGCCGATTTGCGCATACGACGGCGTCACCACGAAAATCAGCGAGCTCAGGCCCATCAGCCACAGTGTTAGCGCCACGGCCGGCTTGCGCCCGGCGCGGTCGGCGTACATGCCGATCAGCAAGCCGCCGAGCGGACGCATCAGGAAGCCGACGCCGAACGTGGCGAACGACATCAGCAGCTGGCCGGTCGGGTTGTCGACCGGGAAATACAGCCGACCGATCAGCGTGGCAAAGAAGCTGTAGACGACGAAATCGTAGAACTCCAGGCCGTTGCCGATGGTGATGGCGGCAATGGCGCGCGCGCGGGACAGCTGCGGCTGCGGCGCCGCGATCGCCGCGCCGGCGGTGGTGTCGATGGACATGGGTGTCTCCGTGAATGGGATAGCAGCGACCGGGCGCACGCGAGGTAACCCGGTCATCAGTACGGCTCTTGCGGCCGGCTCGGTCGCGCTTTACTTGCGCAGCATCGGCAGGTCCAGGCCCTGCTCTTGCGCGCAGTCGATGGCGATCTGGTAGCCAGCATCGGCATGGCGCATCACGCCGGTGGCAGGATCGTTGTTCAGCACGCGGGCAATGCGCGCGGCGGCTTCATCGGTGCCGTCGCAGACGATCACCACGCCCGAATGCTGCGAGAAGCCCATGCCGACACCACCACCGTGGTGCAGGCTCACCCAGGTCGCGCCGCTCGCGGTGTTGAGCAGCGCATTGAGCAGCGGCCAGTCAGAGACGGCGTCCGAGCCGTCCTGCATGGATTCCGTCTCGCGGTTCGGGCTCGCGACCGAACCGGAGTCGAGGTGATCACGACCGATCACGATCGGTGCCGACAGCTCGCCGCTGCGCACCATCTCGTTGAATGCGAGACCCAGCTTCGCACGCAGGCCCAGCCCGACCCAGCAGATCCGCGCCGGCAGGCCCTGGAAGCTGATGCGCTCGCGCGCCATGTCGAGCCAGCGGTGCAGGTGCTCGTCGTCGGGAATCAGTTCCTTGACCTTGGCGTCGGTCTTGTAGATGTCCTGCGGGTCGCCCGACAGCGCAGCCCAGCGGAACGGGCCGATGCCGCGGCAGAATAGCGGGCGGATATAGGCCGGCACGAAACCCGGGAAATCGAAGGCGTTGTCGACGCCCTCTTCCTTGGCCATCTGGCGGATGTTGTTGCCGTAGTCGAAGGTCGGCACGCCCCTCTTCTGGAAGTCCAGCATGGCCTTCACGTGGGCGGCCATCGACGCCTTGGCGGCCTTCACCACCACGGCCGGCTCGCGCTGCGCGCGCTCGCGGTATTCGTCCCAGCCCCAGCCCGCCGGCAGGTAGCCGTTGAGCGGGTCATGCGCGCTGGTCTGGTCGGTGACCATGTCCGGACGCACGCCACGGCGCACGAGTTCGGGCAGCACTTCGGCGGCGTTGGCGCACAGCGCGATCGAGATCGCCTTGCCTTGCGAGGTATAGCGGTCGATGCGGGCCAGCGCGTCGTCCAGGTCCGTGGCCTGTTCGTCGACATAGCGCGTCTTCAGCCGGAAATCGATGCGGCTCTGCTGGCATTCGATATTCAGCGAGCACGCGCCGGCCAGCGTCGCGGCCAGCGGCTGCGCCCCGCCCATGCCACCGAGGCCCGCGGTCAGCACCCAGCGGCCCTTGAGGCTGCCACCGTAATGCTGGCGGCCCGCCTCGACGAAGGTTTCATACGTGCCCTGCACGATGCCCTGGCTGCCGATGTAGATCCACGAACCGGCGGTCATCTGGCCGTACATGGCCAGGCCCTTGGCGTCGAGTTCGTTGAAGTGTTCCCAATTAGCCCAGTGCGGCACCAGGTTGGAATTGGCGATCAGCACGCGCGGCGCGTCGCGGTGCGTGCGGAAAACGCCAACCGGCTTGCCCGACTGCACCAGCAGCGTCTCGTCATCTTCCAGGCGGGTCAGCACCTCGACGATGCGGTCATAGCATTCCCAGTTGCGCGCGGCGCGGCCGATGCCGCCGTAGACCACCAGTTCCTTCGGGTTCTCCGCGACCTCGGGATCGAGGTTGTTCATCAGCATGCGCAGCGGCGCTTCGGTCAGCCAGCTCTTGGCGGTCAGCTTGTTGCCACGCGGGGCACGGATTTCGATATCGCGGAAACGGGGGTTCTCACTCACGGCACAACTCCTTCGGAATTTCGGAACAACTGGCCCACGGCACGGCCAGAAAACGTCATCTGATAGGGATGTATAGTGTTGTATATACAAGCATAGATGTATTGGGGTATTCCCGAGGACTAGCAGAGATCTATGCCTGGAAGTGACTGCGCCCGGACTTGGCCGGGCGCGAGGGTCGACTAGTAACGCGGGGTCAGGAAGTGAAGCGCCCTTCCAGCCGATGCATCGACCCTGGATGCAGCAGGCGCACTGACGTCACGACGCGGTTGCCCGACCATGTGCGCCGGCGGATCAGCAGGCATGGCTCACCGCGATCGATCTGCAGCAGCGCGCATTCGTCGGGCGTGGCCAGAACGGCTTCGACCACGTGCTCGCCCTCCGTCAGCGGTGCCACGCGTGACAGGTATTCGTAAGGCGTCTGGCGCGTGAAGTCCTGCTCGAGGTAATCGGCCGCGACAGTCGGGTTGACGTAGCGGTCCTCTAGCTGGATCGGCACATCGTCCTCGTAGTGCACGATCACCGTGTGGAACACGCGCTGGCTCTCGCCCACGTCTAGCGCGGCCGCACGCGCGGCGCCCGCGACCTCCTCGCTGCTCTTGACCACCCTGGCATGGTGGCGGCGGCCGCGCGCCGCGATTTCCTCGGCGATGTTATTGACCGCATACAGCGCGGAGTTGCGCTTGGGCTCCGCGACGAAAGTGCCCACGCCTTGCATGCGCACCAGCATGCCGTCGGCAGTCAGCTCGCGCAGCGCGCGGTTGACCGTCATGCGGCTCACGCCGAGTTCTTCGACAAGCTCGGTTTCGGACGGCACGCGGTGATGCGGCGGCCAGCTGCCATCGGCAATCTTGCTGCTGATGAACTGCTTGACGCGCGCATAGAGCGGTGCTGGCAACGTGTCGGACAGCCCGGCGGTGGGCTGGCCCGGCTGTGCGGTGGCTTGAGACAAAACTGTTTCCCGTTGAGGCTGGCGCCGCCGGCAATCCTGCCGCGGCGACCGCTGGACTTGTATAGGGCGGTGTTTACATCATCGGCGAATGTACCACGCGGCGCACCCCGCTCAACCGGTCGCCAGCTTCCTGAGTGCCGCGGGCTGCAGCAGTTCCACCTGCCGGTAGTGGCGGCGTATCCAGCCCGCCTCTTCCCACGCCTGCAGATACTTGGCCACGGTCTGGCGCGAACGGTTGACCATGTCGCCGAGGTCTTCGGCCGACACGCGCACCACGTGGTCGGTGCGGTCGGCCAGTTCCAGCAGCCGCGCAGCCATGCGCGCATCGACAGGCGCCTGCTGCGCATGTTCGGTATGGTCGAACGCCACGCGCAGCCGTGCGCACATCTGCTGCACGATCAGGTGCATGCCTTCCGGATGCGCAACCAAGATGCGGTCGAAGTCGCGGCGGCCCAGCACCAGCAGTTCAGTGCTGCCGACGGCAAACGCGTCATGCGTGCGCGGCTTGCCGTCGAGCAGCGAGATCTCGCCGAACCACCGGCCGCGCCCGATCACCGAATAGACTGATTCGCGCCCGCTCGCGCTGACGCGGCTCATGCGCACGCGCCCCGCCAGCACCATGCAGAAATACGTAGGCGGATCGCCGCGCGCAAAGATCATGTCGCCGTCACCGAAGCGCTGGCGACGCGCCGCCTTCTGCACGGCATCGAGCACGCGGGCTGGCGCATTGCGCAGCCACCCTGTCGTGATCACGCTGCGCGGCAGCGCCTTGCCGGAATCCACGGCTTTCACATCACCCCTCCCGCTGGCCAAAGCGAGATTGTCCAATACTTAACAGACTTGCGCAGGCACGCGGGCGCAGAATGCCACCGCACTCACGATACAGAACACACCCCCGGAGGCATTCACATGGCGCAAGTACAACTCGTCGATTCCGTCAGGACCCGCGTTTCCGCGGCGGAATGGCAGATGCGCGTCGACCTGGCGGCGGCCTATCGCCTGGTCGCGCATTTCGGCTGGGACGACTTGATCTTCACGCACATCTCGGCACGCGTGCCCGGCGCGCCGGACCAGTTCCTGATCAATCCGTACGGCATGCTGTTCGACGAGATCACGGCGTCGAGCCTGGTCAAGGTCGACCATCACGGCGAGCCCGTGCTCGACACGCCGTACGACGTGAACCCGGCCGGCTTCATCATTCACAGCGCCGTGCATGAAGCCCGCCCGGAAATCGCTTGCGTCATGCATACGCACACGCCGTACGGCGTGGCGGTGTCGGCCCAACAGGCCGGCCTGCTGCCGCTCTCGCAACAGGCCATGTTCGCGCGCATGGGCCTGGCCTATCACGACTACGAAGGCGTGGCGCTGCGCGAGGACGAGAAGGCTCGCCTGGTCGCCGACCTCGGCCGCAGCAAGCAAATGATCCTGCGCAACCATGGCCTGCTGACCTGCGGCCGCGCGGTGTCCGACGCGTTCCTGACGATGTACACGCTGGAGTCGGCCTGCCGCATCCAGATCCTCGCGCAGAGCGGTGGCTCGGCGCTGACCACGGTGCCGGAATCCGCCAGCGCCGACGTCGGCGAACAAGCGCGCCAGGCGACCAAGGGCAAGGGCTCGGGCCTCGCATGGCCGGCGCTGCTGCGTCGCCTGGATCGTATTCAACCCGACTTCCGGAACTGACATGGGCATCCTCGTACATCTGCCATCGTTCATGGCCGGCGCCATTGGCGCCGCACTGCGCGAAGCCGCGCCCGACATCCCGGTCTGGATCGGCCGCGAGAACGCGCCCGCCGACGAAGTCGAAGCGATCATCGCCTGGGGCCTGAAGCCCGGCGTGCTGCCCGCTTACCGCAACCTGCGCCTGATCTGCAGCGCCGCGGCCGGCGTCGACAAGCTCGTGAGCGCGCCCGATCTGCCCGAAAGCATGCCAGTCACGCGCGTGGTCGATCCCGGCCAGCAGACTGGCATCGCGCATTACGTGCTTGCGATGGCCCTGCGCCATGCGCGTCGCCTCGGAACTTATGCCGAGCAGCAACGCCGTGGCGAATGGAAGCGCCACCCTGCCCCCGACCTCGCGCACTGCCGCGTGGGCGTGCTTGGCATGGGCGAGATCGGCAGCGCCGTGGCGCGCACGTTCGCGTCCATCGGCTTTCCGGTGGCGGGATGGAGCCGCAGTGGCAAGGGCATTCCGGGCGTGACCGACTACACCGGTGCCGAGGGCCTGTCGGCCATGCTCGCGCAGACCGATATTCTCGTCTGCACGCTGCCGCTGACGCCGCAAACCCACGGCCTGCTCAATCGCGAGACGCTGTCGCAGTTGCCCGCGGGCGCGTTCTTTATCAACGTCGGCCGGGGCGAGCATCTGGTCGAGCCCGACCTGATCGCGCTGATCGACGCAGGCCATCTGGCCGGTGCGGCGCTCGATGTGTTTTCGAAGGAGCCGCCGGAGCCCGGCGATCCGGTGTGGAACCATCCGCGCATCGAAGCGACGCCACACATTGCGTGCGATCCGTCGTATGAACTGGTCGCGCAGCAGTGCGTGGAGAACGTGCGGCGGATGCGGGATGGCAGGGAGTTGTTGAACCTGGTCGATCGGGCGGCGGGGTACTGAAGCACACGGCAGCCCCGAGCGGGGCTGCGTGTCAGGCCGTCGATGCCTGCCGCACCATCCAGTTGCGGAATGCGCGCGCTGCTGCCGGCTCCATGCGATCGCGCGGCCAAACCACGTAGTAGCCCCCGCCCAGGCTCGCGCTCGCTTCGCAGGCACGCACCAGCAGGCCGTCGCGCAGGCATCCGTCGATCATATGCCGCCAGCCGAGCGCGATGCCCTGACCTTCTATCGCCAGTTGCAGCAGGATCGGATACTGGTTCGATGTCAGAAACGCGCGCGGATTCGCGTCATGCACGCCCTGGTGGGCAAACCATGCTTGCCATGACATCCATTGCCGCTGGCCGTCGTCGAGCATCAGCAAGGTCTCGTTGACCAGCGCCGACGGGGCCAGAGCGCGCCCACCGAGATAGGCTGGCGCGCACACGGGAAAGACTTCCTCGCCATATAGGCGCCGTGCCGCAAAGCCCGCCGGTGGACCTTCGCGCAAGTAGTACAGGCCAATATCGAATTCCGCGGCGGACAGCGACGCAAGGCTGTCATTGACGATCAGCCGCAACTGGATCTCCGGGTGCGCTGCGCGGAACGATGCCAGACGCGGTGTCAGCCACAGCACGGCCACCCCCGTGGAGCACGCCACAGTCAGGGCGGTGTGGCTGCGCACTTTCATCACGTCTTCGGTCGCTTCGGCGCAACCGACCAGCAAACGCTGCACAACCTCTGCATAGCGCTGGCCGCTGACCGTCAGCCGCAGCGCGCGCGGCTCGCGGATGAACAGCTTGCGTCCGAGAAAGCTCTCGAGCTGGGCGACCTGGCGGCTGATCGCGCTTTGCGTCAGGTGAAGCTCCGCCGCGGCACGGGTGAAGCTGCCATGCCGCATCGCGGCTTCGAAGGCGACAAGGTTAGGCAGGGGCGGTAGCGGGGAGATGCGCATGGAAGCTTCCGGTCGCTGAAGTCGCCATGATAGACCGCGAATACGACGCAAAGGGAGAGGAAAGCGTGAGCGAATGAGCCCGGCTCCGGCACGTCCGCCGGGACCGGCCCTAGCAATCAGTTCGCGCGACGGTGAATACGGCCGGCTTGCATCACGACGCTGAGGTGTTCCCCCTGTCCGGCGATCAGGCCGATATCGTGTAACGGATTGCCATCCACGAGCAGCAGGTCGGCCGTCGCCCCGGCCCGCACGGCACCGAGTTCGCCGTCGCGCTGCAGGATGGCCGCGGCGATCGAGGTCGCCGAACGGATCGCCTCGAGGTTGCCGAGCAGTTCGGCACGAATGCGGAACTCTTCGGCCTGGTGGTCGTGCATCTCGCCGAGCAGGTCCGAACCGTAGCCCATCGGCACGCCGGCGTCGGCATAGATGCGCAGCGACTCGCGCCCCGCCTGGCGCACGGTCTCGATCTTGGCAACGGAATCGGCAGGCAGGCCCAGGCGCGCGCCATCGCGTGCGAGCGCATCATAGGTGACCAGCGTCGGAACGACGAAGGCGCCATGCCTGCGCATTTCCTCCGCGGCGGCTGGGTCGACCAGATTGCCGTGTTCGATGGTACGCACGCCGCAGCGCACGGCACGCGTGATGGCACGGCCGGTGTAGGCGTGGGCCATCACATAAGTCTGCGCGGCCTCCGCTTCGGCCACGATGGCCCGGATCTCGTCCTCGCTGTACTGGGTATTGCCGATCGGATCGGTCGGAGACGCCACGCCGCCCGAAGCCATGATCTTGATCTGGGTGGCACCCTTCTGGATCTCTTCGCGCACCGCCAGGCGCACCGCGTCGACACCATCCGCAACCCGCGCGATGGCCCCGGCGCGGAATGCGCACGAGCAAGGCTCCAGCACGTCAGAACGCGGACGGAAGTCGCCATGGCCGCCGGTCTGCGACAGCGCCTTGCCGGACGGAAAGATCCGCGGTCCGGGCACCAGGCCAGTGGCCACCGCCTGCGACAGGCCCCAGTCGGCGCCCCCGGCATCACGCACCGTGGTGAAGCCACGGTCGAGCATGCCCTTCATGATCGGCAAGGCGCGGATGGCGACCAGTACGTTGGGCTGCACCGCGTTCAGGCCCAGGTTTGCCAGCGACGCGAGCACGTGCACATGGCAGTCGATCAGGCCCGGCATCACGGTCTTGCCACGCGCATCGATGCGCTGTGCGTTGGGCGCATCGATGGCCGGGCCGACCGCGACAATACGCTCGCCCTCGACGAGGACATCATGGCCGCGCAGCAACTCGCCCATGCCGGGGTCGAGCACGTCGCCGCCGTGAAAGAGGATCTGTGGAATCTGGGTCATATCAGCGTTGTTGCAGGTAAGCGGGTTCACGGACAAGGCGCGTGCCGGCCAGGCTGATGGCGGCCGCGATCATGACGTAGATTGCGGGCGCCATGCTGCTGCCCGTGGTAGCAATCAGCCACGTGATGATGAACGAGGCAAAACCACCGAAGATCGTCACCGCGAAGTTGTAAGCCACCGACAGGCCGGTTGACAGCACGCGCGCCGGGAACAGCTCCGAGAATGCGGCCAGAATCGGGCCGGTATAGGCAGCGATCAGGATGCCGAACACGAGCTGGAAAACCAGCAGCGACGACAGCCCCGGCACATGATTGATGTACGCGAACATCGGCCAGGCCAGCACCAGGATCAGCAGCGCCGATCCGCTCAGCAGTGCGCGCCGGCCGATGCGGTCCGCGAGCCGGCCGACCAGCGGTGCGAACAGCATGATCGTGCAGCCACCGACCATGCCCGCGACAAAGCCGTCCGACTGCGGCACGTTCAGCACCTTGACGGCATAGGTCGGCATGTAGAACAGCAAGACGTAGGTGCACACCGTCCAAAGGATCACCATCGAAAAGCTGGCCAGCGTTTCGCGCGGGTAAGCCTGGAACACCTCCTTCAGCGGCGAGTCGGCGCGTTCGTCTGTTTCGCGAAAGGTCGGGGTCTCGTCGAGATGATGGCGGATGTAGTAGCCCACCGGCCCGATGACGATGCCAAGCAGGAACGGCAGGCGCCAGCCCCAGCTGTTGAGCGCTTCAGGACTCAGCGAACGCGTGACGAAGGTGCCGACTGCCGCGCCAAGCAGCACGGCCACGCCGATGCTTGCCTGGATCCAGCTCGAGTAGTAGGCGCGCTCGCGTTCCGGCGCATACTCGGTCAGGAAGGCCGTGGCGCCGCCCATCTCGCCGCCGGCGGAGAAACCTTGCAGCAGGCGCGCCACCACGATCAAGAGCGGAGCGAAGATCCCCATCTGCTCGTAGGTCGGCGCGATGCCGATCAGCGTGGTGCCCAGCGCCATCAGCAGAATCGTCATCGACAGCGCGGCCTTGCGGCCGACACGGTCAGCATAAATGCCGAGCACGATGCCGCCGACAGGACGCATGAAGAAGCCCACACCGAAAGTCGCCACGGCGAGTAGTAGCGAGCTAAGGTCATTGCCGGTCGGAAAGAACAGCTTCGCGATGATGATTGCGAAGAAGCTGTAGACGGTAAAGTCGAACCACTCCAGCCCATTGCCGATCACCGTGGCGATGATGGCGCGGCGCCGTTGGGCGGGCGCGATGACAGCTGCGGACCGGGCCGGAGCCGTCGATGAATAGGTGGCGGTGGCGCTCGTTGGCGTGGCGCTGTTGTGCATGGGTCTCCTCGTCGGTAGCCCACCGCCGCGGCTCGTAGCGCATGGACCGCACGGCTGACTGGCAGATGGTGAGCCGATGTTAGGAGATGGGAGGCAGCGAGCGGTAGCGATATCTCCGCATGCACGCATGCGCGTAGCGCATGCGTGGGCTAAGGCCACGCCGGGCGGCTCAATTCATTGGCTGCCGGATCTTTATGCTGTGGTCCACCGGGACGTGGCACAGCAGCAGGATGGGCCGGGATAGCGGCACGGCTTCGAATTGCCGCCGGGAAACGAAAAAGGGTTGGCAGGAAATATCCTGCCAACCCTCTTCATTATTGGTGGGCCTCCCGTGAGTCGAACACGGCACCAACGGATTATGAGTCCGCTGCTCTAACCAGGCATGAGCTAGAGGCCCTTGGAAGCGTTAGTTGCCTTCCAGGAAACTCTTGAGCTTATCAGAGCGGCTCGGGTGGCGCAGCTTTCGCAATGCCTTGGCTTCGATCTGGCGGATACGTTCGCGGGTGACGTCGAACTGCTTGCCGACCTCTTCCAGCGTGTGATCGGTGCTCATTTCGATGCCGAAGCGCATGCGCAGCACCTTGGCTTCGCGGGGCGTCAGCGAGTCCAGCACGTCCTTGACGACGTCGCGCATGGAGCCGTGCAGGGCCGCTTCTGCGGGGGCCAGCGTGTTGGTGTCCTCGATGAAGTCGCCCAGATGGGAGTCGTCGTCGTCACCGATCGGCGTTTCCATGGAGATCGGTTCCTTCGCGATCTTCATGATCTTGCGGATCTTGTCTTCCGGCATCTCCATCTTCTCGGCCAGCGTTGCCGGATCCGGCTCGTTGCCGGTTTCCTGCAGGATCTGGCGCGAGATGCGGTTCATCTTGTTGATCGTCTCGATCATGTGCACCGGGATACGGATGGTGCGCGCCTGGTCGGCGATCGAGCGCGTGATGGCCTGGCGGATCCACCACGTGGCATACGTCGAGAACTTGTAGCCGCGGCGGTATTCGAACTTGTCCACCGCCTTCATCAGGCCGATGTTGCCTTCCTGGATCAAGTCGAGGAACTGCAGGCCGCGGTTGGTGTACTTCTTGGCGATCGAGATCACGAGGCGCAGGTTGGCCTCGGTCATCTCGCGCTTGGCTTCTCGGGCGCGCTTTTCGCCCTCGGCCATCTTGCGGTTGACGCCCTTGAGTTCCTTGAGCGGCAGCACCACGCGCGACTGCAGGTCGATCAGCTTTTGCTGCAGTTCATGCACGGCCGGCACGTTGCGTTCGACGATGGTGCTGTAGGGCTTGCCATCGGCCACGATGGTGCCGACCCAGTCGAGGTTGGTTTCGTTGCCCGGGAAGCGCGCGACAAAATCCGAGCGGGGCATGCCGCATTTGTCGACCACGATGTTCAGGATCGAGCGTTCGAGCTTGCGCACTTCGTCGACCTGGCCGCGCAGCGTGTCGCACAGGCGCTCGACGCTGCGCGCGGTGAAGCGGATGCCCATCAACTCAGCCTGGATGGCTTCCTGCGCCTTCACGTAAGGCTTGGAGTTGTAGCCTTCCTTCTCGAACGCGCGGCGCATCTTGTCGAACTGCTCGGCGATGACGCGGAATTTCTCGAGTGCGGACAGCTTCAGCTCTTCGAGCTGGCGTGCCGAGGCACCGGCGCCGGCAGCGTCGTCGTCTTCCTCGTCCTCGTCGGACTCTTCGTCCTCGTCGGATTCCAGGTCTTCTTCGTCCGCGGCCGAAGCACCCGCGGCTTCCTGGGCCATTTCATCGGCGTTCGGGTCGATCAGGCCATCAACGAATTCGTCGATCTTGATTTCGTCGCTGGCGACGCGCTCGGCGTTGGCCAGAATTTCCGAGATCGTGACCGGGCACGCGGAAATGGCCATCACCATGTCCTTCAGGCCCGCCTCGATACGCTTGGCGATCACGATTTCGCCTTCGCGCGTGAGCAGCTCCACCGTGCCCATTTCGCGCATGTACATACGCACGGGGTCGGTGGTGCGGCCGAATTCGGAGTCGACGGTCGACAGCGCGGCTTCGGCTTCTTCCTCAGCCTCTTCCTCGCTGGTGGCGGACGGCGCGTTGTCGTTGAGCAGCAGCGTTTCGGCGTCCGGCGCCTGTTCGTACACGGCAATGCCGATGTCGTTCAGGGTGGCGACGAGCGTGTCGATCGTCTCCGAATCGACCATGTCGTCCGGCAGGTGATCGTTGATTTCGGCGTAGGTCAGGTAGCCGCGCGACTTGCCCAGCTTGATCAGCGCCTTGAGCTTCTGTCGACGCAGCTCGAGCTCTTCCTCCGTGCCCTGCTGGGTCGAGGCGAACTCCTTCAGCAGCGCCTTCTCCTTGGCCTTGCGGTCCTTGGCCTTCTGCTTTTCGGTCTTCGGCGCGGCGGCAGGCGCCGCTGCGGGCGTGTCGTTCTCGAAGAACTCTTCAGTCACGTCGTCAGTCGTGCTCTCGTCGCGCTGCAACTCCGCCTTTGGCTTGCGGCCACGCTTTTTCGGTTCCGGCTTGACTGCCGGCGCTGCGGGACGCTCGGATGCAACGGCGGCGGGAGAAGCGGCGCGTGCCTTGGGTGCCGGCGCAGTCGCACCTGCCTTGGCGCTTGCGCTCTTGGCACCGGCTGCTGCTGCCGTCTGCTTGCTTTCGACTTCGGTATTCTGCTGTTTCGCCACGGTGATACTCTTGCCTTTCACTGGTGCAGATGCGGCGACCTTGCCGCTCGTACTGGCGCTCTTGCCGCTCTCGCGTGCCGAAGTCGAGGCCTTTGTCATTTCGGATGTGCGATTCCTGGTGGCAGTGGCCAGGGCGGGCGATTCGGCGCCTCGCGCTGGCTTTGATGGCGCAGACCGGGGGGCCGGAGTCTTGACTGACGCGGTCGATGTCTTCGCCGCCGTCGTTTTTGCAGACGCCTTGCCGCTCCCTGATTGGGGAGCTTTCACGGAAACCTTTTCGGTTGCTTTGGCCTTTGCCATTGGCACGCTCACTTTTCACCAGACTTGGAGAGAAAGATTTCGCAATCCAAACCGGCTATTGTAGCACGCCACAGATAGCCAGCTTCCTGTCAGATATGGTTTTCACCTGAAAAATCAAGGGCTAAGCTCGACCCCGCCTTGGCTCAGCCTACTACATCTTCCTTGCTGCCCCGCGCAAATGCCCCCTCGGCACCATTCAGCCTGCTTCAGCCGAGACGGCGGCGGCGATGGATTTCACCCACCAGCCAGCGCATGCGCTGCTTGCCATCCTCATCGGCGGTACCGGCAATCACGGCCGCCTGCAGCCTTTCCAGTTCGCGGCTCAGCGGTTCAGCGAGCAGCTTGGTGACCGCGGCGTCGAATTCCTGCGTCGCGGGTTCCTCTTCAATTTCTTCACGCAGCACCGCTGTGCGCGCCGCAGCATACATTTCCGCATACGGCGATTGCGCCAGGTGCTCGCTAAAGGCCGCAAAGTTCACCTGACCTTCCACCTCGTCACAGGCAGCGACTAGGTGAGCCAGCACTTCGGCGTCCGCACCCTCCGGATCAAGCAGCAGTGCCCGGCTATCCTCGTCAAGACGCGCCGCCAGGGACGGATAGCACATCAGCAATTGCAGCACGCGCTGCTCGAGACCGGTCGGTGCCTGGCGCTTCGCACGTGGCCGCGGCTGGGCGAAGCGGCCGGCACGTGCCGGGTCGCTGCGCAGCCCGCAAATCGCCTCGATCTCGGCCGGTGTTGTCCCTGTAGCATCGGCAAGTTCGCGGATAATCTGTAGCCGCAGGCCGCAAGCCGGCATCGCCTGCAGCAGTGGCTTGGCTTCATACTGTGCGCGGGCACGACCCTCCGGCTGACGCATATCCTGCTCTTCCGTCACCGCCTGCAGCAGGAACCGCGACAACGGCATGGCGTCGCGCACCTGAGCAGCGAACGCTTCGGTACCCTCTTCGCGTACATAGCTGTCCGGATCGTGCTCGGCCGGCAGGAACAGGAAGCGGATGGCCTTGTTGTCAGCCACGTGCGGGAGGCACGCCTCGAGCGCGCGCCGCGCGGCGCGCCGGCCCGCCGCGTCCCCATCGAACGAGAACACGACCGAATCAGTCTGGCGCAGAAGCTTTTGCACGTGCACGGGCGTGCACGCCGTGCCCAATGTGGCCACGGCATTGGCAAACCCAAGCTGCGCCAGCGCCACGACATCCATATACCCTTCGACCACGAGGACGTAGCCGGTTTCCCGAATCGCGTGACGGGCCTCAAACAGCCCGTACAGTTCAGTGCCTTTGCTGAACAGAGGCGTCTCGGGCGAATTAAGGTACTTGGGCTCGCCCTGCCCTATGACGCGCCCACCGAAGCCGATCACCGCACCCTTGGTGTTGCGGATAGGGAACATGATGCGGTCGCGGAAACGGTCGTAGCGGCGTGGCTTGCCGTCCGCATCGCGCTTCTCGCTGCTTTCGATCAGCAGGCCGGCCTCCACAAGCGGCGCCGCAATCGTGTCATCGCGATAGCTGCCAAAGACGGCTTCCAGACCCTGCCAGTCGTCCGGCGCGTAGCCAAGGCCGAACTGGGCCGCGATCTCGCCGGTGAGGCCGCGCCCCTTCAGGTACTGGATCGCCTGCGGTGCGCCGCGCAGCTGGCGGCGGTAGAACTCCGTGGCGCGGCTCATGGCGTCGGACAACGCCACCGAACGCGCCTGCTGTTCCGCGCGCTGGCCCGGCGGCAGGCGGTCGCGCTCCTCGGGGACCGACATGCCCACGGACTGGGCAAGCTCTCGGACAGCCTCCGGATACGACTGCCCCGAATACTCCATCAGGAAACCGATCGCCGACCCGTGCGCCCCGCAGCCAAAGCAGTGATAGAACTGCTTGGTCGGCGACACCGTGAACGACGGCGATTTCTCGTTATGGAAGGGGCACAGCCCCATAAAGTTGGCGCCGCCCTTCTTCAGCTGCACATACTTGCCCACCACATCGACAATGTCGACACGGTTGAGCAGGTCCTGAATGAAGGATTGCGGAATCACCCGACTGACCGTCCTGATGGCATGGCCTTCCCTTGGTCGGGCAGCCGCTTTTTAAGAATGCGTGACCGGAAAGTCTCCCGGTTGCTATCGAACCATTGTAGTGTAGGCGCGACAATGCGCCTGAACTATCTGCATCGCCGTCCAATCTCGCCGATCAGTCGCCGATTTTCATGCAAAGGAATTAAACGTGCATTTACTTGGCCAGTGCGGCCTTGACCTGCGCGGACACGGCAGTCATGTCGGCGCGGCCGGCAAGTTTCGCCTTCAGCACGCCCATCACCTTGCCCATGTCCTGCGGACCGGCGGCGCCGGTTTCGGTGACGGCTTGCTGTACCGCGGCGGCGACTTCAGCTTCGGAAAGCGCCGCCGGCATATAGACCTTGAGCACTTCGACCTCGGCCTGTTCCTTCTGCACCAGATCATCCCGGCCGGCCTGCTCGAACTGGGTGATGGAATCCTTGCGCTGCTTGAGCAACTTTTCCACCACCGCCAGCACGGCGGTGTCGTCCAGTTCAATGCGCTCATCGACTTCGCGCTGCTTGATGGCGGCCAGCAGCAGGCGGATGGTGCCGAGGCGCTCGGTTTCGCGGGCGCGCATGGCGGCCTTCATGTCATCGTTGATTCGGGCTTTAAGAGACATCGTGATCTTCCGGGAAATTGGCGGGCGGCAAGCCTGCAAGCCAGAAATGCAAAAACCCGCAGCGGCGCTGGCCACAGCGGGTCTGCGCGCAAAGGCGGGCGCGGTAGGTCAGGATTGTAGCACCAAGCCCCCCACCGTCGATGGCGGCGCACCGGGCTGGATGCGCCGCATTCACGCGACAGCGCGGCCGTTGCGCGCGGCCTCGGCCAACGCGTGTCCGGCTGCCACCGCGGAAGCCCACGCCCATTGGAAGTTGTAGCCGCCGAGCCATCCCGTCACGTCGACGACCTCGCCGATGAAATACAGGCCCTCCACCTCGCGCGCCATCATGGTAGTGGAAGAGAGCCCGCGCGTGTCCACTCCGCCGATCGTCACTTCGGCCTTTCGGTAGCCTTCCGTGCCGGAAGGAACGACTTGCCAGTCGTTCAGCGACGCCCCGAGCCGCCGCAGCGCCTTGTCGGCAATGTCGTGCAGCGGCAGGCTGCCGTCTACGCCGGCCGCCGCACACCACGCGTCCGCCAGCCGCGCCGGCAAGCGCTGAGATAGCAGGTTGGCCAGGTGCTTGCGGCTACCGGCCTTCTGCTCGAGCAGCCAGCCGGCGGCGTCCTCGCCATCGAACAGGTCGATCTTGATGGGCGTGCCGGGCCGCCAGAAGCTCGATATCTGCAGCACGGCCGGGCCCGACAGGCCGCGGTGGGTCCACAGCAGGTCTTCGCGAAACGCGCCGGCCGTCTTGCCGGCTCCGGTCGAGATATCGACTTCGAGCGACACCCCGGCCAGCGGCACGAACGGCTGCCAGGCCTGCCCGTCGAAAGTCAGCGGCACCAGCGCCGGCCGGGTCTCGATGATCTTCAGGCCGAACTGGCGGGCAATGCGGTAGCCGAAGTCCGTGGCGCCGATCTTCGGGATCGAAAGCCCGCCCGTGGCCACCACCAGCGCCCTGGCGCGCACGGTGCCCTGAGAGGTCAGCAGCAGGTAGTCGTCGCCCTCGCGGCGGACTTCCTCGATGCTGCAGCCGGTCTGCCAGTGCACATGGCCCGCGTCACACTCGGCGCGCAGCATGGCGATGACGTCTTCGGCACTGTCGTTGCAGAACAGCTGACCCCGATGCTTTTCATGCCAGTCGATACGGTGGCGCCGCATCAACTCCAGGAAATGCTGAGGCGTGTAGCGGGCGAGCGCCGAGCGGCAAAAGTGCGGATTGGACGACAGATAGTTGGCCGGCCCTGCCTGCAGATTGGTGAAATTGCAGCGGCCGCCGCCTGAGATGCGGATCTTCTCGGCCAGTTTCGTGGCATGGTCGATCAACACCACGCGCGCGCCGCCCTGGCCCGCCACGGCGGCACACATCATGCCGGCCGCGCCCGCGCCCAGCACGGCCACGTCATACCGGCCCGCCTGCCGACCCGCCACACCACTCATTCCAACCCTCTTTAATTGGGAACCCTGCCGTCCAGGGAAAGCGCAGATTGTAGCGAAAAGCACGCCGGGCGCCGGTGTGCTAACCTGCTGGGTTCCACGCAACCCGTTGTTTTGACGGCTGTTTCGATCCGATCGGACCGCCGCCCCTGCTTCCCATGCTTGTCCTCGGCATCGAATCTTCCTGCGACGAAACCGGCCTGGCCCTCTACGACACCGAGGCCGGCCTGCTCTCGCACGCCCTGCATTCGCAGATCGCCATGCACCGTGACTACGGCGGCGTAGTGCCTGAACTGGCCTCGCGCGACCATATTCGCCGCGTGCTGCCGCTGCTGCAGCAGGTGCTCGATGAAGCGGGCCGCAGCCGCGCGGACATCGACGCCATTGCCTTCACCCAGGGTCCTGGGCTTGCGGGCGCGCTGCTGGTCGGCGCTTCGGTCGCCAATGCGCTGGGCTTCGCGCTGAACGTGCCGATGGTGGGTGTCCACCACCTGGAAGGCCACCTGCTGTCGCCGCTGCTTACGCGCGAGCCACCGCCGTTCCCGTTCATCGCCTTGCTGGTTTCAGGCGGCCACACGCAGCTCATGGAAGTGAAAGGCATCGGCGACTATACGCTGCTCGGCGAAACGCTCGACGATGCCGCCGGCGAGGCCTTCGACAAGACCGCCAAGCTGCTCGGCCTCGGTTATCCGGGCGGACCGGAAGTGTCGCGCCTTGCCGAGTTCGGCACGCCCGGCGCGTTCGACCTCCCCCGGCCGATGCTGCATTCGGGCAACCTCGATTTCTCGTTTGCCGGGCTCAAGACCGCCGTGCTGACGCAGACGCGCAAGCTCGCCAACACCTGCGAGCAGGACCGCGCCAACCTCGCGCGCGCGTTCGTCGATGCGATCGTCGATGTGCTCGCTGCGAAGTCCTTTGCCGCGCTCAAGCAGACCGGCCACAAGCGGCTCGTCGTGGCCGGCGGCGTGGGCGCCAACCGGCAATTGCGCGAACGCCTGAACCAGCTCGGCAAGCAGCGCAAGATCGACGTCTATTACCCGGACCTTGCGTTCTGCACCGACAACGGCGCGATGATTGCTCTCGCTGGCGCCATGCGGTTGCAGGCAGCACCTGATCTCGCGCAGCACAGCTACGGCTATGGCGTGACGCCGCGATGGGATCTGGCTGATATCCGCCTGCCTTCGGCCGCCTGAACATGCCGACGCTGAAAACAGAAAGGCCACCGCGAAGGTGGCCTTTCTGTTTGCACTCAAACCGACTTACGCAGTCGGCTCAAGCCGTTTGTCGCGTTCAATCACGGCGTAAGCGCTGTGGTTGTGGATGGACTCGAAGTTCTCGGCTTCGAGCACGTACGCCACGATGCGCTCATCGGCATTGAGCCGCATGGCGATATCGCGCACCAGGTCTTCCACGAACTTCGGGTTTTCGTACGCACGCTCGGTCACGAACTTCTCGTCCGGACGTTTGAGCAGGCCCCACAGCTCGCACGACGCCTCTTCTTCCGCCATGCGCACCAGCGCTTCCACCGGCAGTTCGCCCGCCAGCTCGACATTCATGGTGATGTGCGAGCGCTGGTTGTGCGCGCCGTACTGCGAGATCTTCTTGGAGCACGGGCACAGGCTCGTCACCGGCACCAGTGCCTTCAGGAACACGCGCGTCACGCCGTTGCGGATCTCGCCGGTCAGCGTGACCTCGTAGTCCATCAGCGACTCCACCCCCGACACAGGCGCGATCTTGCTGATGAAGTACGGGAACGTGACCTCGATGCGACCGGCCTCGGCTTCGAGCTTTTCGAGCATCTTGTCGAGCAGCACGCGGAAGCTCGCTAGCTCCAGCGGCGCGCGCTCTTCTTCGAGCAGCGCGACAAAGCGCGACATGTGCGTACCTTTGACTTCGGCAGGCAGATGCACGTCGAGATTGAAGGTGCCCACGCTCGGAACCACGCCGGCCG
This sequence comes from Cupriavidus pinatubonensis, assembly GCF_019602855.1. Classification (GTDB taxonomy): domain Bacteria; phylum Pseudomonadota; class Gammaproteobacteria; order Burkholderiales; family Burkholderiaceae; genus Cupriavidus; species Cupriavidus pinatubonensis. The sequence goes on along the minus strand of NZ_CP080767.1, from coordinate 959,515 downwards.
GCGTCTTCAGCGAGACGGGATAGCGCACGCCCTTGACACCGACACGCTGGATGGGAATCTGGCGGGTGTCACGGCTCGACTGGACGTCGGGCATCACGAAGGCAGGATTGATGTCATTCATCTACGGTTTCCTCCAGGAGTGCACCAGGCGACGGCACAGGTCCTTACGGTCGCGGCATTTTCGCAGTCCATCCATGCCGCGCAACGAGTGTGAAACCACGGCGCCGGCAACACTCAAGCCGACCCGCAGCTGCGAACACAAAAACGGGAAGTTTAAGGGAATTCACACGGAGCCGCCGAAAGCGGCTCCGTACCCTTACAGATCGTACGGGTGATGCCGTGCGCCTGCCGTGGATCAGGCCACGCGAGAAGCAACCGCGACGGGTGCCTGGCCGATGCCGAAACGCTCACGTACCGAGCGCTCGATGCCGGCGGCGTCGAGCCCGCACTGCGACAGCAGCAGGGCTGGATCGCCATGGTCGATGAAGCGGTCGGGCAGGCCCAGCACGAGTACCGGGATGTCGATGCCCGCTTCCGCCAGCGCTTCCAGCACGGCACTGCCAGCACCGCCCATGACACTGCCCTCTTCCACGGTCACGAGGTAGTTGTGCTCCTCCGCCAGTCGCTTGACGAGTTCAACGTCGAGCGGCTTGACGAAGCGCATGTCCGCCACCGAGGCGTCGAGCGCCTGCGCCGCGCCAAGCGCCGGGTGCACCATCGAACCAAAACCCAGGAACGCCACGCGCTGGCCCGAGCGTGCGCCGCCCGTACGGCGCATCACGCCCTTGCCCACCGGCACATCCTTCAGTACAGCTTCCGTCGCCACACCCTGGCCAGCGCCGCGCGGATAGCGCACGGCAGTCGGGCAGTTCTGGTGGAACGCGGTCGTCAGCAACTGACGGCACTCGTTCTCGTCGGACGGCGTCATCACCATCATGTTGGGGATGCAGCGCAGGTAGGCGATATCGTAGGCACCCGCGTGCGTGGCGCCGTCGGCGCCGACCAGGCCCGCGCGGTCCAGCGCAAACACCACCGGCAGGTTCTGCAGCGCCACGTCGTGGATCAACTGGTCATAGCCACGCTGCAGGAACGTCGAATAAATCGCCACGATGGGCTTCAGTCCTTCGCAAGCCATGCCGCCCGCGAACGTCACGGCATGCTGCTCGGCGATGCCCACGTCATAGTAGCGCTCCGGGAAGCGCTTCTCAAACTCGACCATGCCCGAGCCTTCGCGCATTGCCGGCGTAATGCCGATCAGGCGCTTGTCCGCGGCGGCCATGTCGCACAGCCATTCACCGAAGACCTGCGTGTAGGTCTTGCGCGCGGGCTTCGCGGCCGGGCGGATGCCTTCGGCCGGGTTGAACTTGCCAGGGCCGTGATACAGGATCGGGTCGGCCTCGGCCAGCTTGTAGCCCTGGCCCTTCTTGGTCACCACGTGCAGGAACTGCGGGCCCGCGCCTTCGAGCGCGCGCTTGCGGATGTTCTGCAGCGTCGGCACCAGCGAGTCGAGGTCGTGGCCGTCGATGGGGCCGATGTAGTTGAAGCCGAACTCTTCGAACAGCGTCGCCGGCACCATCATGCCCTTGGCGTGTTCCTCGAAGCGCTTGGCGAATTCGAGCACCGGCGGGGCCACCGACAGCACCTTCTCGATGCCCTTCTTGGTGGCAGCATAGAACTGTCCGCTGAGCAGCCGCGCCAGATGCTTGTTGAGCGCGCCGACCGGCGGCGAGATCGACATGTCGTTGTCGTTGAGCACGACCACCAGCGGCAGGTCCTTGTAAACACCCGCGTTGTTCAGGGCTTCGAAGGCCATGCCCGCGGTCATCGCGCCATCGCCGATCACGGCGATCGACACGCGCTGCTCGCCGAGCGTGCGCGCGCCCAGCGCCATGCCGAGCGCGGCCGAGATCGAGGTCGACGAATGCGCGGTACCGAAAGTGTCGTACTGGCTTTCGCTGCGGCGCGGGAAGCCCGAGATGCCGCCGAACTGGCGCAGCGTATTCATGCGCTCGCGCCGGCCCGTCAGGATCTTGTGCGGATAGCTCTGGTGGCCCACGTCCCAGACGACACGGTCGTCGGGCGTATGGAATACGTAGTGCAGCGCGATGGTCAGTTCCACCGTGCCGAGATTCGACGAGAGGTGGCCGCCGGTCTGCGAGACCGACTCCAGCACGTAGGCGCGAAGTTCATCGGCCAGTGTCCGCAGCTCGCGCCGGTCGAGCTTGCGCAGGTCTGCGGGGGCGTCAATCTTTTTGAGCAGTGCGTAGGTCATGATGTCCGTTCGGCCGCCGGTTTCTGCTGTCCGGCTTGTGTGTTCAATGTGTGCGCAGCACGATCAGGTCCGCCAGATCGGCCAGGCGGCCCGCGCGTGCGCCGAAACCGGCCAGTGCCGCATGCGCGGACTCGCGCAGCTCGGCCGCCAGTGCGCGCGCCGCTTCCAGCCCCATCAGCGAGACATAGGTCGGCTTGTCATGCGCGGCGTCCTTGCCGGCGGTCTTGCCAAGCGTGGCGGTATCGGCGGTGACGTCCAGAATATCGTCTACTACCTGAAACGCCAAACCCACGGCTGCGGCATACCGGTCCAGCGCCGACAGTCCCTGCGCGTCGATTTCACCACAGAGCGCGCCCATGCGCACGCTTGCGCGCAGCAGCGCACCGGTCTTCATGCGGTGCATGGCCTCCAGCGCATCGCGCGACATGGCCTTGCCCACGTTCTGCAGGTCGATGGCCTGGCCACCGGCCATGCCGACCGAGCCAGATGCCACGGCCAGTTCGGCCACGAGCTTCAGCCGCGCCTCGGCCTGTACCGATTGTGCCTGCGCCAGCACGATGAACGCCTGCGTCTGCAGCGCGTCGCCGACGAGCAGCGCCGTGGCTTCGTCATAGGCCTTGTGCACGGTCGGGCGGCCGCGGCGCAGGTCGTCGTCATCCATGCAGGGCATGTCGTCGTGTACAAGCGAGTAGGCGTGGATCATCTCCACCGCGCAGGCTGCGGCGTCGCAGGCCTCGGCGCTCGCACCCGTCACTTCACCGGCGGCATGCACCAGCAGCGGCCGCACGCGCTTGCCACCGCCGAGCACAGCATAGCGCATGGCCTCATGCAGTGTATGCGGCACGGTGTCGGCATTTGGCAACGTTTGGTCCAGCGCGGCCTCGGTCCGGGCCCCCTGCGCCCGCATCCAGCTTGCGAATTCGGTCATTCCTGCTCCATGCCGTTGGCGTTTCCGGCGTTTCCGGCGTTTCCGGCATCACCGGCCATGGGCTTCAGCACGTCGCCTTCGAGTACCCTGACCTGCTGCTCCACCCGCTCGAGCTTCTGCTGGCAGTAGCGGACCAGCTCAGCGCCGCGACGGTAGGCCGCCAGCGACGCTTCCAGCGGCAGTTCACCGCTTTCCATGCTGGCGACCAGCGTTTCAAGCTCGGCCATCGCCGCTTCATACGAAGCGGGCGGCGCGGAACCTGCCGCAGTGTCTTCGGTCTGGACCGGATCGGTCGTGGTTTTTGGCATGTCAGGCTTGGGAACTGTGGGAAGCCCGGATTTTACGCCAAACCCGGCGCTCGCCCCACTCCGGTGCCGGACGTATGCATCACTCGCAGGGTCCTTTTTGGCTGAATGTGACTTGTGCGCTCGGGTCGTCTTTCCGAATGCGCCCGGTACGGCACCCCAATGACGACCCGGGTCGACTTTTTCGCTAAAAAGGCAGGAAAATCAGGCCCTTAACTTTTTAGGGTGGGGTACAATCCCGGGCTCGTCGCCGCAGTCCGCGCAGGCCCTGCCAGGCCAGCAAAGCCGGTCGACAAGTGTTTCCCAAATCGATTCATTTTTCGATGGTTGGGTTGTTCACTGCTTTCACCTGTTTATCTGGGAGTGGGGATAATGTCCAATCTCAGCACCGCGCTCAAGCTGGCGCCGGCTGATTCGCAGTTGCCCGTTGACGTCTATTTCGATGAGGCGCTGCATCAACAAGAACTAGAACTGCTGTTCAGGAATGGCCCGGGCTACGTCGGCCACGAACTGATGGTCCCAGAGGTGGGCGACTACCACACGCTCAAGGCGGAGGACGAAGGCCGCATGCTGGTGCGCAACGCCGCCGGCATCGAGCTGATGTCGAACGTCTGCCGCCACCGCCAGGCCATCATGCTCAACGGCAAGGGCAATTCGAAGAACATCGTTTGCCCGCTGCACCGCTGGACCTACGACCTCAAGGGTGAACTGCTCGGCGCGCCGCATTTCGACCAGCAGCCATGCCTGCACCTGAAGCGTTCGCCGCTGCAGAACTGGAACGGCCTGCTGTTCGACGGCAAGCGCGACGTGCGCGCCGACCTGGCCAAGCTGGGCGTGGCCGAGGACCTGAACTTCGAAGGCTACATGCTCGACCACGTCGAGGTCCACGAGTGCAACTACAACTGGAAGACCTTCATCGAGGTCTATCTGGAGGACTACCACGTCGTGCCGTTCCACCCGGGACTGGGCAGTTTCGTCTCGTGCGACGACCTCAAGTGGGAGTTCGGCGAGTGGCACAGCGTGCAGACCGTCGGCCTGCATGCAGGCCTGAAGCGGCCGGGCAGCATGACGTACCAGAAATGGCACGACGAAGTCCTGCGCTTCAATAACGGCGTGCTGCCCAAGCATGGCGCGATCTGGCTCACGTACTACCCCAACATCATGGTGGAGTGGTACCCGAACGTGCTGGTGGTCTCCACGCTGCATCCGCTGGGTCCGCGCAAGACGCGCAACGTGGTCGAGTTCTACTACCCCGAGGAAATCACGCTGTTCGAGCGAGAGTTCGTCGAGGCCGAGCGTGCCGCGTACATGGAAACCTGCATCGAGGACGACGAGATCGCTGAACGCATGGATGCCGGCCGCCTGGCGCTACACAAGCGCGGCACCAGCGAGGTCGGCCCCTACCAGTCGCCGATGGAAGACGGCATGCAGCACTTCCATGAGTGGTACCGGCGCGCCATGGCCTATCAGCGCTAAACAACGCTGAACGACGGGCGATTACCGCACAACCCAGTCACGAACGGACCGCCCCGGCGGTCCGTTTTGCGTTGGCGGCGCCACTACGCACGCTACAATGGCTGCTCGGTCCGGCTGCAAAGCCTGACCGCTCCGAATCGCGACGCAGGGCCACGGCACGATGAAGCCCCGCTCGCACGCCATCTCGATCCGCCTCCTCCCTCGCCATGCAATCGCTCTGGATGTTGTTTGCCGCCTTCTCGTTTTCATTAATGGGGGTGGGCGTCAAGCTGGCATCCGAGTTCTACACGACCGGCGAAATCGTCTTCTACCGCAGCGTGATCGGCGTGGCCATCATGTGGGCGCTGATGGCGTCAAGCGGCGTCTCGGTGCGCACGCCGCACATGCTCACGCACATCAAGCGCAGTGTGTTCGGCGTCACGGCCCTGCTGCTGTGGTTCACATCGATTACGCTGCTGCCGCTCGCCACGGCCATGACGCTCAATTACATGTCGCCGGTCTGGATTGCGCTGATCCTCGGCGCCAGCGCCGCGCTGGCCGGCACTGCGGGCAACGCGGACAAGAAACTGATCATCGCGATCCTGATGTCCTTTGCCGGGGTGCTGTTCCTGCTGCAGCCATCGGTCGGCAAGGACCAGTTCACAGGCGGCCTGGTCGGCCTGATTTCCGGCATGTTCACGGCACTGGCCTATGTCGAGGTCCGGCAACTCGGACAACTCGGCGAACCGGAGCACCGCATCGTCTTCTACTTCTCAGCTGTGGGATTGGTAGTCGGACTGGTCTGGATGCTGTACTCGGGCCCAACCGCCCACACCTGGCACGGTGTGGGCCTGCTTCTTGCCATCGGCGTGCTTGCCACGCTGGGCCAGACCGCCATGACGCGCGCCTACAAGCGCGGCAATACGCTGCTCACCGCCAACCTGCAGTACGCCGGCATCGTGTTCTCGAGCATCTGGGGCATGCTGATCTGGTCGGACCGACTCAACTCGATTTCCTGGCTCGGCATGGGGCTGATCATTGCCAGCGGCATCGCCACGACGCTCGCTCGCGCACGTCAGGACTCGGGTGAAGAGCCGACGCCGGATACGCCGGTCAAGTCGCCAGAGGCGGAAGTGCATCCGGAGGTGTAGCATTTTCCGAAATGCCGATTGCCAAAGGACGCTCATGCCAAACCCGCTGATTTCCGTCGCCGCGCTGCAAGCCCTGCAAGCCGCGCCGGCACGCAATGTCGTTGTCATCGATTGCAGCTTTGACCTGGCCAATCCGGCTGCGGGCCGCGAAGCCTATCAGCAGGGCCACGTGCCCGGTGCGTTCTACCTGCACCTCGATAACGAACTGTCGGGCCCGAAGACCGGTCACAACGGCCGCCACCCGCTGCCTGACCCCGACGCTTTTACGGACCGCCTGCGCGCGCTGGGCGTGAACCGCGACACCGAGGTCGTTGCCTACGATGCGCAAGGCAGCATGTATGCCGCCCGCTTGTGGTGGATGCTGCGCTGGATCGGCCACGCCGCGGTGACCGTACTCGATGGCGGCAAGCCCGCGTGGGTGAAAGCCGGCCTGCCGCTTGAACATGGTGCCGCGCCGGAACCCGAAACGCCGGGCAACATCCAGCGCGGCGAACCGCGGGTCGCCACTGTCGACGCGGCTGCCCTGCTTGAAAATCTGAATCAGCCGACGCGGCTGGTTGTAGACGCCCGTGCGCCGGATCGCTTCCGCGGCGAGAACGAAACGCTCGACCCTGTTGGCGGGCACATCCCCGGCGCGGTGAACCGCTTCTTCAAGGACAACCTGACCCCGGAAGGCCAGTTCAAACCCGCCGCGGAGTTGCGCGCTGAACTTGGTGCGGTGCTGGGCCAGACCGCACCGGCGCATGCCGTGATGCAGTGCGGCTCGGGCGTCACCGCGTGCCACAACTTGCTGGCGCTGGAAGTCGCCGGCCTGGAAGGTGCCGCGCTCTATCCGGGCTCGTGGAGCGAATGGTGCGCCGATCCGACGCGCCCGGTCGCCACGGGACCTGCAGCCTGAGCCTGCCGAGACCGCTCAGTCGGACGCCACCGCCCGCGTGGCGTGGCGGTGTCCGCCATGGGCCTGGCGCTCATGGACGCCATTGGTGATGAAGACGATCGCCGTGATGCCGGCCGCCACGAGCACCACCTGAATCGCCGATTCGCGCCAGCGCGGCTTGCGCTGCATCTGCGGCATCAGGTCGCTCACGGCGATGTAGAGGAAGCTGCTGGACGCGATCACGAGCACATAGGGAATCCAGCCGCTCATCTGGTCCAGCAGGAAGTACCCGACCAGCCCGCCCGCCACGGCCGCGACGCTCGACAGCAGGTTGAACGCAAAAGCGCGCGCCTTCGAAAAGCCGGCGTTGAGCAGCACGATGAAATCACCGACTTCCTGCGGAATCTCATGCGCGGCGATGGCCAGCGCCGTGACGATGCCGATGTTCGGATCGGCCAGGAAGGCCGCCGCGATCACAATGCCGTCGGCAAAGTTGTGGAAAGTGTCGCCGACCAGGATGGTCAGGCCGCTGCGGCCCGCTTCTTCACGGTCGTGGCCGTGGTGATGGTGGTGCCCGTCGCCCTCGTGATGGTGCGAGTGGCGCAGCAGCGAGATCTTTTCGAGCAGGAAGAAGCCCAGCAGCCCAGCCAGAAGCGTGCCGAACAAGGCTCGCGGATCGGCACCCGACTCGAATGCCTCGGGCAACGAATGGAGCAAGGCCGTTGCCAGCAGCACGCCCACCGAGAAGCTGACCATGCGTTCGACCACGCGCGAGGCCATTGTCAGCGACAACAGCGCCGCGCCGAAAATGCTGCCCACGCCGGAAATCGTGGCGGCGAGCAGGATGTACAGAAGGGTCGAGTGGATGATGGGCTCCCGGGGCGGTGGTGCCGCATCCGCGGCATGCCGGTTCCGCCCGGCGCTGTGCGGACGGCAAACGCAACAATGTTGCAACAACTGGAAGGCCGCATTGTACGTATTCCGGCGCGGACTTTGCAATCCTCGTCCGCGCAGCGCCTATGAGTACGGTTAGACGACGCCGTGCTGGCGCAGCCAGTCGAGGCACTTCTTCCAGCCGTCCTTGGCGTCCGCCTCGCGATAGCTCGGCCGGTAATCGGCGTGGAAAGCGTGGCCGGATTCGGGATAGACGACGAACTTCGATGCCTTTGCGTCCGGATCCGGGGACGCCGACAGCGCCGCCTTCATCTTCTCGACCTGCTCTTGCGTGATGCCCGTGTCCTTGCCGCCATAGAGGCCGAGCACCGGCGCGTCCAACTGGTCAACCAGGTCCAGCGGGTTCTTCGGCTTCAGCGGCGTAGGCGTGCCGGCGAGCTGCCCGTACCAGGCCACGCCGGCCTTCAGCCGCTCATTGTGCGCGGCATACAGCCACGTGATGCGCCCGCCCCAGCAGAACCCCGTGATCGCCAGCTTCGACAGGTCGCCACCATTGGCGCCGGCCCAGGCCACGGCCGCGTCGAGATCACCCATGACCTGCCCGTCCGGCACCTTGGCGATGACGTTGGTCTGCAGTTCCTGGATGGTGCCGAAGCTCTGCGGATCACCCTGCCGCGCAAACAGCTCCGGCGCAATGGCCAGGTAGCCAAGCTTGGCAAAGCGGCGGCAAACATCGGCGATGTGCTCGTGCACGCCGAAGATCTCGCTGACCACCAGCACCACCGGCAACTTCGTCTTGCCCTCGGGCTGCGCGCGGTAGGCCGGCATGCTGAAGCCGCCCGAAGGAATCGTCACTTCGCCGGCGGTCAGGCCCGCGAAGTCGGTCTTGATCGCCTGCGCCATCGCCGGCAGCGCAGCCGCGGCGAACGCGGAGCCCAGTGCTGTCTTGACGAAACCGCGCCGATTGAAAGTCTGCCCGGATACCAGGCTTTCCACTTCGGGTTTCAGCATGCATGTCTCCAGGATCGTTGTCGGTTGGGTGTCCGCCGGGGAAGTCCCACCGGCGCCAACTGACGATTCTAAGCAAACATGCCGTCACGTGCACCGGCCGGCACGCGGGCGCCGCTCAGTGCAGCTTCACGCGCGGGCTGGTCTTGCTGCGCAACCAGTGCGTCACCGTGTCGAGCCCCATGCCGACCGCGCCGTGAAGCGCCAGCACATGCATGCGGTAGAGCGAGGTGTACATGAAGCGCGCCATCAGCCCTTCGATGAACATCGACCCGCCGATGAGCCCGCCCATCAGGCTACCCACCGCGCTGAAATGCCCGAGCGATACCAACGAGCCGAAGTCCTTGAACGCGAATTCCGGCAACGGCTTGCCGGCAAGGCGTGCGCGCAGTGCGTCGAACAGGAACGTCGCCTGCTGATGCGCGGCCTGCGCGCGCGGCGGCACCGCAGTCTGCTTCTCGGGCCACGGGCAGCTCGCGCAATCGCCGAACGCGAAGATGTCGGGGTCGCCTTCGCTCTGCAGTGTAGGCCGCACGAGGATCTGGCCTTGCCGGCTGACCGGCAACCCAAGCGTCGCCAGCACCGGCGGCGCGGTAATGCCCGCCGCCCACACCGTCAAGTCGGCATCGATGCGCTTGCCACTCGCAGTCAGCACGGCTTCGGTGTTGACCTCGGTCACGCGCTCGCTGGTGAAGACATCGACGTCGAGCTTGCGCAGCAACTTTGCGGTTTCGGCCGAGACCCGCTCCGATAGCGCAGGCAGGATGCGCGGGCCAGCCTCGATCACGTGAATGCGCACGTCGCGGCGCGGATCGAGCTTGTGCAGTCCGTAGGCGTTGAGCACATGCGCGGTGTTGCGCAGCTCTGCCGACAGTTCCACGCCGGTCGCACCGGCGCCGATGATGGCCACGTCCACGCGCGGCCGGCCGTCCTCGCCAACGCGCCCGCGTCCGTTTTGCGCGCGCACGCAGGCCGCGATCAGACGACGGCGGAAGCGCTCGGCCTGTGCGACGGTATCGAGCGCAATCGCATGCTCCGCCGCACCCGGCACGCCGAAGAAATGCGTCACGCACCCGATGGCCAGCACAAGCGTGTCGTAAGGCAGCTCCCGCGCCGGCAACAGCTCGCCACCGTCGGGGTCGAGGCACGCCGCAACCGAGATCGTCTTGCGCTCGCGGTCGATGCCGGTCATTTCACCCTGCTGGAACTCGAAGTGATGCCAGCGCGCCTGCGCCACGTATTCGAGCTGGTGCGTGTTGGGATCCATGCTGCCCGCGGCAACTTCATGCAGCAGCGGTTTCCAGATATGCGTGGGCAAGCGGTCCACGAGCACCACTTGCGCGGTGCCCTTCTTGCCGAGCTTGTCGCCCAGCCGTGTCACCAGCTCCAGTCCTCCTGCCCCGCCCCCTACGACGATGATGCGATGCGCCCTGCCGTTTGCTCCTGTGGTCATGGTCTACCCGATGCTTTTATTGCTGAGAAACGCTGGCCGTTAGGCATTTGCCCCCAGTTTGCTGCATCGCAGCAGCTGAAGCAAGACAGCAATCACCGATTCAGCAGTCGCTTCATTCCATACGCCAAGTATGTGAAAACAAAGGGTTCCGGGGCATGCAAATGAATACGGCCGGGTACTCCCGGCCGTATGTTCCTATTGCACCTGGCGATGGTCAGTGGGCTTCTTCCCAGTTCGCGCCACTGCCGACTTCTGCAACCAGCGGAACACGCAATTGCGCGACCGAACACATCAACTCGGGCAACCTGGTCTTGACCACGTCCAGTTCGTCCTGCGGCACTTCGAGCACCAGTTCATCGTGCACCTGCATGATCTGGCGCGTCTGCAGCTTGTCGCGTTCGAGCCAGCCCTGCACGGCGATCATCGACAGCTTGATCAGGTCCGCCGCCGTACCCTGCATCGGCGCGTTGATGGCCGCACGCTCCGCCGCCTGGCGGCGCGGGCCGCTGCCGCCGTTGATGTCCGGCAGCCACAGGCGTCGTCCAAACACGGTCTCGACATAGCCCTGTTCACGTGCAGTCTGGCGCGTGTCTTCCATGTATTGCGCGACGCCCGGGTAGCGCATGAAGTAGCGGTCGATATAGTGCTTTGCCGCCTCGCGCTCGATGCCGAGGTTGCTCGCCAGGCCGAACGCGCTCATGCCGTAGATCAGGCCGAAGTTGATGACCTTGGCATAGCGGCGCTGCTCGCTGCTCACAGCCTCTCGATCGACGCCGAAGATCTCGGAGGCGGTGGCGCGGTGGATATCCTCGCCATTCGCGAACGCGCGCAGCAAGTTTTCGTCGCCCGAGATATGGGCCATGATACGCAGCTCGATCTGCGAATAGTCGGCCGATACGATCACGCTGCCCGGCGACGCGATGAATGCTTCGCGGATGCGGCGGCCTTCCTCCGTGCGTACGGGAATGTTCTGCAGGTTCGGTTCGGTCGACGCGAGCCGGCCCGTCACAGCTGTCGCCTGGCCATAGCTCGTATGCACGCGTCCCGTGTTCGGGTTGACCATCTTCGGCAGCTTGTCCGTGTAGGTCGACTTGAGCTTCGCCAGGCCACGGTAGTCGAGCAGCAGCTTCGGCAGCGGGTAATCCTCGGCCAGTTTCTGCAGCACCTCTTCGTCCGTCGACGGCGCGCCGCTCGCAGTCTTCTTGACCACCGGCAGCTTCATCTGGTTGAACAGGATCTCGCCGATCTGCTTGGGCGAACCGAGATTGAACGGCTGGCCCGCGGCATCGTACGCGGCCTGCTCCAGCGACAGCATGCGCTGCCCCAGTTCGGCGCTCTGCGCGGCAAGACGTTCCGCATCGATCAGCACGCCGTTGCGTTCGATTTTCTGCAGCACTACGGACACCGGGATCTCGATCTCCTCGTACACGCGGCGCAGGCCCGCCGCGGCGCTGACCTGCGGGAACATCTTGCGATGCAGTCGCAGCGTGACGTCGGCATCCTCGGCCGCGTATTCGGTGGCGCGCGCGAGGTCGATCTGGTCGAAGCCGATCTGGCTCGCGCCCTTGCCGCAGACTTCTTCGTAGGTGATCGTCTTCAGGTTCAGCAGGCGCTCGGCCAGGCTGTCCATGCCGTGGTTGCGATGGGACGCCAGCACGTAGCTTTCCAGCATGGTGTCCTGCGCCACGCCGCACAGGGTCACGCCATGGTTGGCGAACACATGTATGTCGTACTTGATGTTCTGGCCGAGCTTGGGCTTGCTGTCATCCTCAAGCCATGCGCGCATGCGTGCGAGCACGGTATCGCGCGAGAGCTGGCCGTTGTTCTCCATGCCGGCGACGTCCGGGCCACGGTGACCGACGGGGATGTAGCACGCCTCGCCGGGCTCCACCGACAGCGAGATGCCGACCAGCTGCGCGAGCATCGGGTCGAGCGACGTGGTCTCCGTATCGATCGCCGTCAGCGGTGCGCTTTCGATGCGCTGCATCCACGCTTCGAACGCGGCTTCGGTCGTCACCAGCTCGTATCGGATTTCGCTCGGGGCCATGTCTTCGGCAGGCGGGGCCTCGGCTGCCAAGGCAGACGAGGTGGCGGCCGGCGCATCAAACAGTCCGCCTTGCGCGGGTGCCGCGGCAGCGCGCGCCCGCGCTTGCGCGCGCGCATCGGGAAGGCTTTCGCCGGTCGCCTCACGCAGCCAGGTCTTGAAACCGTATCGCGTAAAGAATGCGATGAGCTTTTCCTTATCCTCGCCGATTTCCCGGAGCGCGTGGAAATCCGCCACGGCCGCGCTGAGGTCGCAGTCGGTTTTGACGGTGACCAGTTCGCGCGCCTTCGGCAGCCAGTCCAGCGTGTTGCGCAGATTCTCGCCGACCACGCCCTTGATGCCGGCTGCGCCCGCCATGATGTTGTCGAGCGTGCCGTGTTCGGTCAGCCATTTGACGGCCGTCTTGGGCCCCACCTTGGGCACGCCCGGCACGTTGTCCACGGCATCGCCGATCAGCGACAGATAGTCGACGATACGTTCGGGCGGCACGCCGAACTTCGCATTCACGCCGGCCGGATCGAGCACTTCGCCGCTCATGGTGTTGACCAGCGTGACCTGGTCATTGACGAGCTGCGCCAGATCCTTGTCGCCGGTGGAGACCACCGTGCGCACCCCCTGCTCGGCGGCCTGCCGCGCAAGCGTGCCGATCACGTCGTCGGCCTCCACGCCTTCCACCACGACGATCGGCCAGCCCAGAGCACGCACCGCTTCGTGGATCGGCTCGATCTGGCGGGCCAGATCCTCGGGCATCGACGGGCGGTGTTCCTTGTACGCGGGATACATCTCGTCGCGAAAGGTCTTGCCCTTGGCGTCGAACACGCAGGCGCTATACTCTGCCGGGTAATCGTTGCGCAGCTTGCGCAGCATATTGATCATGCCGTAGATTGCCCCTGTGGGCAGACCCTCACCATTCCTCAGGTCCGGCAGCGCGTGATAAGCGCGATACAAATAGCTCGATCCATCGACGAGCAAGAGTGTTTTTGGACTATCCGACATTCCCATGGACTCTAAATTGACTGGTGCTGCAGCGGGCGGTGCTCCGACCGCCCCCCTTGCCGACCCGGATGTTTCCGATATCTCCGGCGATACCGTACAACCCCCGCCGGAAGCTGCTTCCGAACACGCGGCTGCCATTGCGCGCGCGGCCGATGCCGCCGCTGCCGGCAATCCCGCGCAGCCGCCTGCTGATGGCCCGGCCGGCTCGCGCGCGAATCCGCGCAAGATGATTCCCAGCCTGCGTGCGCTGGCCGACGAAGACCGCGCGACCGCTAAGAAGGCGCGCGCCTCGTGGCAAATGTTCACGATTATGGCAGAGTTCATCGAGGCGACCGAGTACCTGTCGGAGATCCGGCCGGCGGTCTCGATCTACGGTAGTGCGCGCTTGCGCGAGGATTCGCCGTACTACCAGCGCACCATCGAAATCGCGCGGTTGTTCTCGGATGCCGGCTTTGCCGTGATCTCCGGCGGCGGCCCCGGCATCATGGAAGCGGCCAACAAGGGCGCGCACGCGGGCAAGTCGGCCAGCGTCGGCCTCAATATCGAACTGCCGCATGAGCAGCAGGGCAATCCGTACCAGGACATTGCCATGCGGTTTCGCCATTTCTTCACGCGCAAGGTCACCTTCGTCAAGAATTCCGATGCGTTCATCGTCATGCCCGGCGGTTTCGGCACGCTCGACGAGCTGGCTGAAGTGCTGACCCTCGTGCAGACCGGCAAGTCGCGTTCGGTGCCCGTGGTGATGTTCGGCAGCCGTTTCTGGAAGGGCCTGCTCGACTGGTTCCGTTTCACGCTGCTGCCGATGGGCCTGATCGCGGAGCACGACCTCGACCTGATGAAGATCGTCGACGAGCCGCATGAGGTGCTGGAAGCGGTCTACGAGTACTACGAGCGCCGTGGCGGCGACAAGCCGATTCCGCCCAAGGAAGAGATGTTTTACCTGTAAGACAACAGCGCGAAGCAGGGTGGTTTCGCGGCCACCCTGCACGGTGTTGCCGAGGTGCCCCACAGGGCACGGCGGCGGCCCTTTCGCAGCAGGAATTGCTAGAATGGGAGGTATCCGCTTGCCAAGCCCGGCGCCACCGGGTAGCAGCCAACGCCGCATTCCGCCGCGCAGCATGCCTTCTCCACGGCTGCGCCGCACAGGAGCCCCTGATGACCTCCCCCTCATTCCGGCCCGCCGCGCTTTCCGGCCCGGCGCCAGCAACCGCCCGGACACCGCGCCTGGCGCTGGCAGCCGCCGTGCTCGCCCTGGCCCTGCCCGGCCTGGCGCTGGCCCAGCCCGCCGAGGAAAGCAACGCCCTGACCCAGCAGGAACTGAACCGCATCAACAACCAGCCGATCGCCCCGGCTGCGCAAACGCAGATCAACCAGCCGCGCCAGCCGAGCTTCCAGCTCAATGAGCGCGACGGCACGCAGGTGCGCGAATACCGCGACAAGGGCCGGGCCACCGATATCCAGGTCAAGTCCGGGTTCGGCACCAAGTATCAGATGAGCAAGCCGGAAGACAGCTCGCCCAAGATCCGCGAGCACGACGTCAATCGCGTGCCTTCCGTGAACCTGACGTTCTGATTTTGACTACCCACGGCCCGGCATGACACCGGGCCGCGCCGGTCCTCCGGCAGTCTTGCCGCGGCGGCGGCCACCCTTGTGCCGCCGCTTTCCGTTCCGCATCACAAAACGAGTATGGCCGTATTCACCACGGTCTCGCACGACGAGATCGCCAGCTGGCTGCTTGACTACGACCTTGGCGAAGTCCGCGAACTGCGCGGCATCGCCTCCGGCATCGAGAACAGCAACTTCTTTCTGACGACGGAGCAGGATGGCCGCACGCGCGAGTACGTGCTGACCATCTTCGAGCGCCTCACGTTCGATCAGCTGCCCTACTACCTGCACCTGATGGCGCATCTTGCCACGCGCGGCATCACCGTGCCCGCGCCGATCCCGGCGCGCGACGGTGAGATCCTGCGCGCCCTCAAGGGCAAACCCGCGACTGTCGTCACGCGCCTGCCTGGCGCTTCGCAGCTTGCACCCGACGCCGAGCATTGTGCGGAAGTCGGCGACATGCTCGCGCGCATGCATTTGGCGGGGCAGGACTACCCGCGCCAGCAGCCGAACCTGCGCAGCCTGCCCTGGTGGCAGCAGACCGAAGCCGAGATCGTGCCTTTCCTCGATGTGCAGCAACGCACGCTGCTGCAGCAGGAGATCGCGCACCAGGCCGCGTTCTTCGGCAGCGCCGACTATGCGGCCCTGCCGGGTGGCCCGTGCCACTGCGACCTGTTCCGCGACAACGCGCTGTTCGAAGAGGTCGGGGGCCACCATCGCCTGGGCGGCTTCTTCGATTTCTACTTCGCCGGCAACGACAAGTGGCTGTTTGACCTGGCCGTGACTGTCAACGACTGGTGCATCGACCTGGCCAGCGGCGAGCTGGACAACGCGCGGGCGCATGCCATGGTGCAGGCTTATCACGCGGTCAGGCCGCTCAGCGCGACGGAAGCCGCGCACTGGCGCGACATGCTGCGCGCGGGCGCGCTGCGCTTCTGGGTGTCGCGCCTGTGGGACTTCTACCTGCCGCGCGAAGCCGACATGCTCCAGCCGCACGACCCGACCCATTTCGAACGCATCCTGCGCCGGCGCCTCGCCATGACGGCCGATGCCGCCGCGCTTGCCTGGATCTGATTGGTATGCAACTACTGGAAGTCCCCGCCAAGGAAGGCTACGTCTGGTTCCGCCAGGGCATCTGGCTGTTCCGCAAGAATCCGCTCGCGTTCCTGATGCTGCTGTTCATCTACCTGATCGCGGCGCAACTCGCCATCGTGGTACCGCTGATCGGCATCATCGCGCTGCTGGTCGTGACACCCGGCCTGTCGGTCGGCGTCATGACGGCGTGCCGCGAAGTCATCCAGAACAAGCGCGTGTTGCCCACCATACTGTTAGCGGGATTCCGCACCAACGGCAAGGAGGCCACGCGCAACCTGCTGGTGCTCGGCGGCATCTATGCGGCGCTGGTATTCCTGCTGAGCCTGATCGCCGGGGCGCTTGTCGACATGAGCGCACTACTGCCGATCCTGCTCAAGGAAGAAACGCTGACGGCAGAGGCCGTGCGCCAGCTCTACTACGCACTGCTGATCGGCGCCCTGCTCTACACGCCAATCGCGATGATGTTCTGGTTCGCGCCACTGCTGGCCGCATGGCATGGCGTGCCGCCGGTCAAGGCGATGTTCTTCAGCTGGACCGCCTGCTGGCGCAACCGCGGCGCGTTCTTCACCTATGTGCTGCTGTTCGCGGTGCTGCTGGTGGCAATCCCGTTTTTCCTCGAAACTATCTTCAGCGCGTTCGGCGCCGAGACCGTGCTGTCGTTCCTGGTCACGCCGTATTCGCTGCTGATGCTGGCGATCCTGTACTGCTCGTTCTATGCGACGTACCGAGGGTGCTTTAACGTGGTGCCCGCGGAACAGGGCGCAACGACCTGAATTGCATATCGAAAAGGCCGGCGTCATGCCGGTCTTTGAATGCTGCCGCTTGCAGCGCTCTTCACTCGCTGAACGTCCTTCCCATCTCTTCCGCTGCCGACCTCAAATCCGGCACGAACTCATACAACCGGTCCATCGACATCCGCGCCAGCGGCGCCTGCACAGCGATAGCAGCGCAAGCGCGATTGCGGTTCAGCATCACCGGCACCGCCACAGCAATCATCCCCTGCAGGTTCTCCTGATTATTGACCCCAAGCCGACGCCGCCGCGTCTCGGCAAGTTCGGAACGGAGAACCTCGACGTCCGTAATGGTGTTAGCCGACTGCGCCCGCAACGGCAACCCCGCGATCACCCTCTCCCGCTGCGCACAAGGTAAGAACGCCAGCAGCAACTTCCCGCTCGCCGAGCAATGCAGCGGCACACGCGATCCCGGCTGCAGATGCATCCGCAACGGCCACTGCGTCTCCACGCGATCGAGATAAACCACATCGTCACCCGACAGCATCGTGAGGTTGCAGGTCTCGCCAACCTTGTCGACCAGTTGCTGCAGGATCGCATGCCGCGCCGCCGCAGGTCCCGCTTGCATCAGCACATTGACCGCGAACTGCCGCACGCGTGACGAGCACTCGTAATACCGGCTGCCCGCCGTGCGCGACACCAGCCACGTGCTTTCGAGCTGCTTGAGCAGGCGATGCACGGTCTGCTTCGGCAGCCCGATCTCCTGCACGATGTCCGCGAGCGAAAGCGGCTCCTCGGCCATGGACAGGATCTCGAGGATGCGGAAGGCGCGCACCGCGGCGGCGTTCGAGTGATTGCTCATGGATTCAATTTATAGGATTCCGGGACGCCCTGACGTCCCGAAAACTGCGATCCGTGCTGCATGCCGTTCGAGCGCTCGCGAAAGCGCACAAATTGGGACGAACCACCGCGCGGGCTTCACTAGATTCGATCCGGGGCCAGCGCAATCCGCCACACAGCGAGCCACGCGGAAGCCGCCGGACCCCATTGTCCAAACCGCGGAGTCGATCCATGAGTGTGCAAATACTGCGTCACCGGCAGTCCAACAATCCCGATTTGTCCCTAGCCGCAACTTGCGATCGCGACCCGGCTCAGACCGTGGCCGAGGTTGTCGCGCGGGCCAGGCACGCGCAGCGAGAATTCGCGCGTGCCGACCAGGCCACCATCGACACCGCCGTGGCTGCGGCCGCCTGGGCGATCATGGAGCCCGCGCGCAACCGCCGGCTCGCCGAATGCGCCGTGGCCGACACGGGGCTTGGCAATGTCGAGGACAAGATCCGCAAGAACTACCGCAAGACGCTGGGGCTGCTGCGCGATCTGCACAGCCGCAAGACGGTCGGTGTGATCTCGCAGGATGCGGAAACCGGCATCACCGAAATCGCACGTCCCGTCGGCGTGGTGGCGGCCATCACGCCGTCGACGAATCCGGGGGCCACGCCAGCCAACAAGATCATCAACGCGCTCAAGTGCGGCAACAGTGTGATCGTCGCGCCATCGCCTAAGGGCCAGGGCACGTGCGAGCTGCTGCTGTCGTTCATCCACGCGGAGTTCGCCAGGGCGGGACTGCCGGCCGATCTCGTGCAGATGCTGCGCTCGCCAGTCTCGAAAGCGGCCACGGCGGAACTGATGCGGCAGGCCGACCTGATCGTCGCCACCGGCTCGCAGGCCAATGTGCACATGGCCTACACCAGCGGCACGCCAGCGTTCGGCGTGGGTGCGGGCAACGTGGCTTCGATCATCGACGCCAGCGCCACGCTTGACGATGCCGCCGCGAAGATCGTGCGCTCGAAGACGTTCGACAATGCAACGAGCTGCTCGTCGGAGAACAGCCTCGTCGTGCTCGATGCCGTCTACAAGCCCATGCTCAGGGCACTGGCTGCAGTCGGTGGCGTACTGCTCACGTCGACCGAAAAAGCGCGGCTGCAGGCGCTGATGTGGCAGAACGGCAAGCTTGCCGGCGAAGCCACCGGGCAAAGCGCGCGGCGCATCGCCGAACTGGCGGGACTTGAACGCGTACGCGACCAGCAGCCGACCATGCTGCTCGTCGAGGAAAGCGGCGTTGGCAGCGACTTCCCGTTCTCGGGAGAAAAGCTCTCGCCCGTGCTCACGCTGTACCGCGCCGCCGACTTTGCGGCGGCTGTCGACACCGTGTCGCGCCTTTACGACTACATGGGCGCGGGACATTCGGTCAGCTTGCACACTAGCAATCCCCGTCAGGCACAGCAGCTTGGGCTTGAACTGCCGGTCGCGCGCGTGATCGTCAACCAGGCGCACTGCTTCGCAACGGGTGGCAACTTTGACAACGGGCTGCCGTTCTCGCTGTCGATGGGCTGCGGCACCTGGGGCGGCAACAACTTCTCGGACAACCTGGGCTGGCGCCAGTACCTCAATATCACTCGCATTGCCGAACCCATCGCCGAACGCGTGCCCGATGAAGCCGAACTGCTCGGCGACTACTTCGCGAGGGTCGGCCAATGAACGCGCGCGTCGAACCCCAAGCCTTCGAAAGCCTGGCCACGGTGATGGCTGCGCGCGCCGCGCAATGGCCGGACCAGCCGTATCTGCTCTCCCCCGACAGCGGCCATGCGCTCACGTTTGGTGCGCTGTCCGATGATGCGGACGCGCTCTGCGAACGCTATGCGGCAGCCGGACTGGCGAGCGGGCAGACCGTGTCGGTCTACCTGCCCAACGGCGAACAGACCGCTCGGCTGTTGCTTGGCACGATGGCGTGCGGGCTGGTCGTCAACCCGATCAACCTGCTGTGCCAGCCAGCGCAATTGCGCTACATCCTGGCGCACTCGGACACGCGGCTCATCTTCACGTGGCCTGGCGGCGAAGCGGCGATCCGCGAGGCGCTGCGTGAAGCCAAGCTCGATGTGCCCGTCGTGATCACGGCACCAGACGCCACCAACCTGCCCGCGCTGCCCGTAGTGAGGAACGATGCCCCTCCGCTGCCATTGCCCGAGCCAGACGCGCCCGCGCTCCTGATGTACACGTCGGGCACCACGGGCACACCCAAGGGCGTGCTGCTCACGCACCACAACCTCGCGACGAATGGCGCCAACGTCAGCCGCGAACATGCGCTTGGCCCGGCCGACCGCGTGCTGGCGACGCTGCCGCTGTATCACATCAACGGCCTCGTCGTGACGGCGATCGCGCCCCTGGTCCACGGTGGATCAGTCGTAATGCCGACGCGATTCTCAGCCAGTTCGTTCTGGCACGACATCACGCGCCACGGCTGCACGTGGCTCAACGTCGTCCCAACCATCATCGCCTACTTGCTCAATGATCCCGACGGCAAGGCGCCCGCAGGCGTGCGCTTCTGCCGCTCGGCGTCGGCCGCGCTGCCGCCCGAACACCATCGCGAGTTCGAGGATCGCTTCGGCATCGGCGTGATCGAGACCATGGGCATGACCGAGACTGCCGCGCCCGCGTTCAGCAATCCGCTCGATCCCCAACAAAGGCGCATCGGCAGCATCGGCCGGCCCTCAGGGACGCATGCACGAGTGCTGGGGCGTGACGGCAAGCCAGTGGATGACGGGCAGATCGGCGAGATCGTCCTGCAAGGCGAGAACGTGATGGCCGGCTACTACAAGGCGCCCGACGTCACGCGCGACGCCTTCACGCACGACGGCTGGCTGCGCACGGGCGATCTCGGCTACCGCGATGCCGATGGCTACTTCTACATCACGGGCCGCGCGAAGGAACTGATCATCAAGGGCGGCGAAAACATCGCCCCGCGCGAGATCGACGAAGCGTTGCTGCGGCACCCTGCGGTGCTCGAAGCTGCCGCGGTCGGCGTGCCGGACCCCGCCTACGGGCAGGAGATCGTCGCGTTCGTCGTCATGCGCGATGCCACGCCGTGCGATGACGCCGCACTGCGCGCGCACTGCCTGCGCGAGCTGGGCCGCTACAAGACGCCGAAGGAGTTCCGCTTCATCAGCGAACTGCCGCGCGGTCCGTCCGGCAAGGTGCAGCGGCTCAAGCTGCTTGATCCTGCGTAGCCACCTGACTCCTCTATTCCCCGGAACGTCCGCGTGGCGGCATCCCGGTCCACAACTATTGCCAAGGAGGCCATCGAACTGCACCGCACCGGAACAGGAGACAAGACTTATCCGGTAACCCGACAGACAGCAGATTGCTCAAGGACTGGGCAGCACGGCAGACGCCGCGCCCCGGCCACCCGAATGCGCTTGGCAATGGACCAATGCGCCGGGCGGCCGCCCCGTCAACGCCACGCGCGGTAGCCGCGCAAAGGAGGTGGTATGAAGCAACGCATCAAGACCCGGCATATGATCCTCGGCGTCATGTGCCTGATGTATTTCATCGCCTATATCGACCGCGTCAACATCTCGGTCGCCGCCCCGCTGATCCGCGAAGAGATGGGACTGACGTCTTCGCAGCTCGGCCTGGTGTTCTCCGCGTTTGCGTACCCGTATGCCGCCATGCAGATCCTCGGCGGCTGGTTGTCCGACAAGTTCGGGCCCAAGAAGGTGCTGATCGTGCTGTCGCTGATCTGGGGCGTGGCCACCGTGATGACCGGCTTCGCGGGCAGCGTGATGATGCTGGTGGTGCTGCGCTTCGTGCTCGGCATTGGCGAGGGCGGCGCGTTTCCGACCGCGACACGTGCGTTCACGTACTGGATGCCGGTGGCCGAACGCGGCTTCGCGCAGGGCGTCACGCACAGCTTCGCTCGACTTGGCGGAGCGATCACGCCGCCGATCGTGCTCGCCATCGTGGCGACTGCCGGTTGGCGTGAAGCGTTCATCGTGCTCGGCGCGATCAGCCTCGGCTGGACCCTGCTCTACGCTACCGTCTTCAAGGATTCGCCCGACGAGCACAAACGCGTGACGCCGCAGGAGTTGCAGGAGATCGGCTACCGGCGCGGCGAATGCCAGCGCTCGGCCAAGGCGGCAACGCCATGGCGACGCCTGTTCCGGCGCATGTGGCTCGTGACGTTCGTGGACTTCTGCTACGGCTGGTCGCTGTGGGTCTACCTGACCTGGCTGCCGTCGTACTTGAAGGAAGCGCGCGGCTTCGATCTCAAGCAGCTCGCATTGTTCACGGCGCTGCCGCTGATGGCCGGCGTGGTCGGCGACACGCTCGGCGGCGTGCTGTCGGACCGCGTCTACAAACGCACGGGCAACCTGCGCCTGGCGCGCGGCTCGATTCTGTTCCTCGGGCTTGCCGGCTCGCTGATGTTCATCGTGCCGATGACCTACACGGCCGACGCGGTCAACGCCGTGATCCTGCTGTCGCTGTCGTTTTTCTTCCTGGAGCTGACCAACGCCGTGCTGTGGAGCCTGCCGCTCGACATCGCCGGCAAGTACGCCGGCACCGCGGGCGGCATGATGAATACGGGCTTCGGACTGGCCGGCATGATCTCGCCGGTGGCGTTCGGCTACCTGATCGAGACCACGGGCAGCTACAACCTGCCGTTCATGATTTCGGCGGGACTGCTCGGCGTCGGTGCAATCGCGGCGTTGTTCATCAATCCGCTGAAGACCGTCGATACGCCAGAGGAAAAGGCGGCCGAGGTGCGTCCGGCCTTCCCCTGATCCGGCATGCGAGGCCGGGCCCGCTCAGTTGATCGGGTCCAGCTTCGCCACCGACAGCGCGAGCCACTTGGCGCCGTGGCGCTTGAAGTCGATCTGGGCCCGCGCATCCGCGCCATCGCCTTCGAGCGCCTTGATCACGCCCTCGCCGAACTTGTTGTGGAACACCTGCTGGCCCACGCGGAAACCGGTGCCGGCTTCGCGCTTGGCATCGGCATAGCCGTTGCCCGTGTCCATGCCGCCGGTCGGCTTGTTGCCCGAATACGGGGCGTCCTCGGGCTTGCGGAACCAGTCGCGGCCCCATGCGTTGTCACGTTCCTGGCGGCGCACGCCGCCGTAGCTCTGCTGCTGCGGCGTGAGCCACTTGAGCGCCTCTTCCGGCAGCTCTTCGAAGAAGCGCGAGCGCACGTGGTAACGCATCTGGCCGTGCAACACTCGGCTCTGCGCGAAGGACAGGTACAGCCGCTCGCGCGCACGCGTGATCGCCACGTACATCAGCCGGCGCTCTTCCTCAAGACCGTCCTGCTCCATCGCGCTGTTCTCGTGCGGGAACAAGCCCTCTTCGAGCCCGGTGATGAAGACCACGTTGAACTCGAGGCCCTTGGCGGCGTGTACGGTCATCATCTG
This sequence comes from Cupriavidus pinatubonensis, assembly GCF_019602855.1. GTDB lineage: Bacteria > Pseudomonadota > Gammaproteobacteria > Burkholderiales > Burkholderiaceae > Cupriavidus > Cupriavidus pinatubonensis. The sequence goes on along the minus strand of NZ_CP080767.1, from coordinate 936,459 downwards.
CACCGCGTCCTGGCCCGCCTGCGCCTGGTTGTCGCCGGCCTCGAGCGAGGCGTGCGTGAGGAAGGCCACCAGCGGCGTCATCACCACGGGCAGCGCTTCGGGGTCCAGCACCTGCTGGGCCTGGTCGCCTTCGGCAAGCTGCTGCACGACCTGGGCCGCGCGCGATTCGAAGCCGACCGGGATCACCGCGGCCAGCGCCTCCAGCCCGTAGCCCTCTTCCACGACGAATGCCTGCGCGGCGGTCACCAGTTCCTGCAAGTTCTCGATGCGATCCTGGCCTTCCTTCTCGCCGCGGTAATGCGTGATCAGTCCGCTGGCATTGGTCACGTGCTCCACGACCTCGGCCAGCGTCATGCGACGCGTCTCGGCGCGCATCTGCTCGATCAGGCGGACGAATGCGGCGAGCTTGCTGCCGGCCGCGCCCGGCACATAGGCCACGGCCTCGGCCAGCGAGCAGTTGTACTGGCGCGCGGCATCCTGCAGTTGCTCCAGCGAGCGCGCGCCAATGCCGCGCGCGGGGAAATTCACCACGCGGCCAAAGGCCGCATCGTTGCGCGGGTTCTCCAGCAATTGCAGGTAGGCGAGCGCGTGCTTGATTTCAGCGCGCTCGAAGAAGCGCAGGCCGCCATACACGCGATACGCGATGCCCGCCGAAAACAACGCATGCTCAATCACGCGCGACTGCGCGTTGCTGCGATACAGGATCGCAATCTCCGACCGGCTCATGCCCTGCGCAATCTGGTCGCGGATCTCCTCGACCAGCCACGACGCCTCCTGGCCGTCCGATCCCGCCTGGAACACGCGCACCGGTTCGCCGTGGCCCGCATCGGTACGCAGGTTCTTGCCGAGGCGTCGGGAGTTATGCGAGATCAGGTGATTGGCCGAATCGAGGATATGGCCGTGCGAGCGGTAGTTCTGTTCGAGCTTGATCAGCTTGCGCACGCGGAACTCATGCTCGAAATCGCGCATATTGCCGACATTCGCGCCACGGAACGCGTAGATGCTCTGGTCGTCGTCGCCGACCGCAAACACCGCCGCCGGATTCTGCGTGCCATGGCCGGCCAGCAGCTTGAGCCACTGGTACTGCAGCACGTTGGTGTCCTGGAACTCGTCCACCAGCACATGGCTGAAGCGGTGCTGGTAGTGCTGGCGAATGGCGTCGTTGTAACGTAGCAGCTCATAGCAGCGCAGCAGCAACTCGGCGAAGTCCACCACGCCCTCGCGCTGGCATTGCTGATCGTATGCGGCGTACAGGTCGACGAAACGGCGGTTGAAGTCGTCGTTCGCCTCCACGTCGGCAGGACGCAGGCCCTGCTCCTTGGCGTTGTTGATGAAGTACTGGAGGTTCTTGGCCGGGTACTTCTCGTCATCGACATTGAGCGCTTTCAGCAGGCGCTTGAGCGCCGAAAGCTGGTCCTGGCTGTCGAGGATGGCAAACGTCTGCGGCAGGCCCGCGTCGCGGAAATGCGCGCGCAGCATGCGGTTGCAGAGGCCGTGGAAAGTGCCGATCCACATGCCGCGCGTGTTGATCGGCAGCATCGAGGACAGGCGCGTCTGCATTTCCTTGGCGGCCTTGTTGGTGAAGGTCACGGCCAGGATGCCCGCCGGCGACACCCGTCCGTTCTGGATCAGCCACGCGATGCGCGTTGTCAGCACGCGCGTCTTGCCGCTGCCCGCGCCGGCCAGGATCAGGGCCGGCTCGTCAGGCAGCGTGACGGCGGCGAGTTGTTCGGCGTTCAGGTTGGCGAGCAGATCGGACATTCAGAAATGAAGGGTGAACGGCGGTTATTGGCTTTTTGGATGGCAGGGTTCTTGGCGGGCGTCGCTGTTTCGCCGGCGTAGCCGGCGAGTCACTTTTTGTCCGAGCGACAAAAAGTAACCAAAAAGCGCGTCTCCTGCGGGCATAAGCCCAAGCTCGTAGGACCCACCTCCTTCGAAATCGCTGAACCGGGAGTGGTACCGGTAGCGCGGTCAGCATGATGGACGGCATTCGCTCCGATGAGGTCTCAACCTACTGACTAGGACGTGCGCGCAGCGCAGCCGGAGGCGTCCCGCCACTGACCGTATTGGAACGCTGTACCCGAGACCAACTTGGGGATCGTTCAAAAGTCGTGCCGCGCCAGGCACAGGTTCTGACTCACATAGCGTTAGCAGGCTTGAACGAAGATCACGTCTCGCGAGACCAAAGCCGTTTGAACCATAGGAGCGTACCGTTGATGGCCAGCCGCCAGGTGACGCGTTTTTTGGTTACTTTTTGTCGCTCGGACAAAAAGTGACTCGCCGGCTACGCCGGCGAAACAGCCGCACCTGCCAAGCACCCCACCCCATCAAACCCAAATACCAAACCCCAAATTATACCGACCCCCACCCCCGCGAAGCGAACGAATTCCTCCCCGCCCCGCGACGTTCCGTATAATTTGGGGTTTTACTGGCGCAATGCATCCCCGGCCGCGCCAGGCGCAGGCCGAGGCACCTGACCTGCAATCGCCCAGACGCCAAACATCGACATCCCCAGCATGACCGCCCAAGACCAGTCCCTTGCCAAGAGCTTCGAACCCGCCGCCATCGAGGCGAAATGGGGCCCCGAGTGGGAGAAGCGTGGCATCGCGCAGCCGACGTTCGACCCGGCCAAGCCCGATTTCGCCATCCAGCTGCCGCCGCCGAATGTGACCGGCACGCTGCACATGGGCCACGCGTTCAACCAGACGATCATGGACGGCCTGACCCGCCATGCACGCATGCTGGGCGCGAACACATTGTGGGTACCGGGTACGGACCACGCGGGTATTGCCACGCAGATCGTGGTCGAACGCCAGCTCGAAGCGCAGGGCGTGTCGCGCCACGACCTCGGCCGCGAGAAATTCACCGAGAAGGTCTGGGCCTGGAAGGAAGAGTCGGGTTCGACTATCACGCGCCAGGTGCGCCGCATGGGCGCGTCGATCGACTGGACCCGCGAGTACTTCACCATGTCGCCCGACATGTCGAAGGCGGTCACCGAGGTCTTCGTGCGCCTGCATGAGCAGGGCCTGATCTACCGCGGCAAGCGCCTGGTCAACTGGGACCCGGTGCTCGGCACGGCCGTGTCGGACCTGGAAGTCGACAGCGTCGAGGAAGACGGCTTCCTCTGGCATATCCGCTATCCGCTGGTCGAGGCCGACGCCAAGGGCGGCCTGACCCACCTGACCGTTGCGACCACCCGCCCCGAGACCATGCTCGGCGACGTGGCCGTCATGGTCCATCCCGAAGATGAGCGCTATGCGCACCTGATCGGCAAGGAAGTCGAGCTGCCGCTGACCGGCCGCCGCATCCCTGTGATCGCCGACGAGTACGTCGACCGCGAATTCGGTACCGGCGTGGTCAAGGTGACGCCCGCGCATGACTTCAACGACTACGCGGTTGGCCAGCGCCACAACCTGCCGCAGATCTCGATCCTGACGCTCGACGCCAAGATCACTGCCGACGCCCCCGGCAACTACGCCGGCCAGGACCGCTATGACGCCCGCAAGGCCATCGTCGCCGACCTGGAAGCGCAGGGCCTGCTGGTCGAGACCAAGAAGCACAAGCTGATGACGCCGCGCAGCGAGCGCACCGGCAGCGCGATCGAGCCGATGCTGACCGACCAGTGGTTCGTCGCCATGAGCAAGCCCGCGCCGGAAGGCACGTTCTACCCGGGCCGCTCGATTGCCGAAGTGGCGCTCGACGCCGTGCAGAGCGGCGAGATCAAGCTGGTGCCCGAGAACTGGAACAGCACTTACAACCAGTGGCTGGCCAATATCCAGGACTGGTGCATCTCGCGCCAGCTGTGGTGGGGCCACCAGATTCCGGCGTGGTACGACGATGCCGGCAACTGCTTCGTCGCGCGCACCGAGGAAGAAGCGCAGGCCAAGGCGAAGGCCGCCGGCAGCACCGGCGCGCTGCGTCGAGAAGAAGACGTGCTCGACACGTGGTTCTCGTCGGCATTGGTGCCGTTCTCCTCGCTGGGCTGGCCTGAAGAGACGCCGGAACTGAAGCACTTCCTGCCGTCGTCGGTGCTGGTCACCGGCTACGACATCATCTTCTTCTGGGTGGCGCGCATGGTCATGATGACCAAGCACTTCACCGGCCAGGTGCCGTTCCATACCGTGTATGTGCACGGCCTGGTGCGCGACTCGGAAGGCAAGAAGATGAGCAAGTCCGAGGGCAATACGCTGGACCCGGTGGACCTGATCGACGGTATCGACCTCGACACGCTGCTCAAGAAGCGCACCACGGGCCTGCGCCGTCCGAAGGACGCGCCGAAGATCGAGAAGAAGACCAAGAAGGAATTCCCGGAAGGCATTCCGGCCTTCGGCGCCGACGCGCTGCGCTTCACGTTCGCGTCGCTGGCCACGCTTGGCCGCAATATCAACTTCGACACGGGCCGCTGCGAAGGCTACCGCAACTTCTGCAACAAGCTGTGGAACGCGACGCGCTTCGTGCTGATGAACACCGAAGGCCATGACTGCGGCATGGGCCCGTGCAACAACGACTGCGGCCCGGACGGCTACCTGCACTTCTCGCAGGCCGACCGCTGGATCGTGTCGCTGCTGCAGCGCGTGGAAGCCGATGTCGAGAAGGGCTTTGCCGAGTACCGCTTCGACAACATCGCCAGCGCGATCTACAAGTTCGTCTGGGACGAATACTGCGACTGGTACCTGGAGCTGGCCAAGGTGCAGATCCAGACCGGCACCGAAGCCCAACAGCGCGCCACGCGTCGCACGCTGCTGCGCGTGCTCGAAACGGTGCTGCGCCTTGCGCACCCGATCATCCCGTTCATTACCGAAGAGCTCTGGCAGAAGGTTGCACCGCTGGCCGGCCGCGCCAAGGGCGACGGCACCGAGAGCCTCGCCCTGCAGGCCTATCCGCTGCCGGCCATGGCCAAGATCGACGAAGCCGCCGAGCAATGGGTCGCGCAGCTCAAGGCCGTGGTCGATGCCTGCCGCAACCTGCGTGGCGAAATGAACATCTCGCCGGCGCAGCGCATTCCACTTTACGCGCAGGGCGATACCGAGTTCCTGCGCGAGGCGAGCGCGCACATCCAGGCGCTGGCGAAACTTTCTGAAGTGCGCGTATTCGAAGATGACGCCACCCTGCAAGCCGAAGGCGCTGGCGCGCCGGTCGCCATCGTCGGTGGCAACCACCTGCTGTTGAAGATCGAGATCGATGTCGCCGCCGAGCGCGTGCGATTGTCGAAGGAGATCGAGCGCATCGGCGGCGAGATCGGCAAGTGCCGTGGCAAGCTGTCGAACGAGAGCTTTGTCGCCAAGGCGCCGCCCGCCGTGGTGGCGCAGGAAACGCAGCGTCTGTCCGATTTCGAGCAGACACTGGCCAAGCTGCAGGATCAACTGCAGCGCCTGCCGGCCTGAACGGGAACTACTGTGGGTATGTCGGTTTCCGTCCGCCTGACGTCGGACGGAACCTGACAGACGGCCCCCGCAGTATCCGGCAGGGTTACAAGTCGAATCCGAAGGAATAGCTGACATGGAAAATCGCGTTACCAAGGCCGTCTTCCCGGTCGCGGGCCTGGGCACCCGCTTTCTGCCCGCCACCAAGGCCAGCCCGAAGGAAATGCTGCCAGTGGTCGACAAGCCTCTGATCCAGTACGCCGTGGAAGAAGCCATGGCCGCCGGCATCACCGAAATGATCTTCGTCACGGGCCGCTCCAAGCGCGCGATCGAAGACCACTTCGACAAGGCCTTCGAACTGGAAGTGGAACTCGAGGCAAAGAACAAGCAGGCGCTGCTCGACGTGGTGCGTTCGATCAAGCCGGCCAACGTGGAGTGCTACTACGTGCGCCAGCCTGAAGCGCTGGGCCTGGGCCATGCCGTACTGTGCGCCGCCAAGCTCGTCGGTGAAGCCCCGTTCGCGGTCATGCTGGCCGATGACCTGATCGACGGCACGCCGCCGGTGATGAAGCAGATGGTGGACCTGTACAACCACTACAACTGCTCGGTGCTCGGCGTCGAAGAGATCGCCCCGGAGCAGAGCCGTTCATACGGCGTGGTCGATGGCCGCGAATGGGATGAAGGCGTGATCAAGATGTCTGGCATCGTGGAAAAGCCGGCACCCGAAGACGCACCGTCCAACCTGGGCGTGGTCGGCCGCTACATCTTGACGCCGCGCATCTTCGACCACCTGCGCGAACTGAAGCCGGGCGCGGGCGGCGAGTTCCAGCTTACCGACGCGATCCAGTCACTGCTCAGCCAGGAGCAGGTGCTGGCGTACCGCTACCACGGCACGCGCTATGACTGCGGCAGCAAGCTCGGCTACCTGAAGGCCACGGTCGAGTACGCGCTGAAGCACCCGGAAGTCAGCGCTGGTTTCCGCGATTACCTCGAACACCGCGGCACCTACCTCGCCGACGGCACGATGGCCTGAGCGTCCACCGGGCCCATCATGAGAAAAGCCGCCCAAGAGCGGCTTTTCTGCTATCTGGCCGGGAGACGGTCAGCAATCAACGACGGCGCATGTAGAACACGAACACCTTGTCGACTTCCTGGTGCGACAGTAGCTCGTTGCCGGTCTGCTTGGCAAAGGCCTGGAAATCGCGCGTGGCGCCCGGATCGGTGGCCAGCACCTTGAGCACGTCACCGCTGGCCATGTCGGCCAGCGCCTTCTTGGTACGCAGGATCGGCAGCGGGCAGTTCAGGCCACGCGCATCCACTTCTTTCTGGAACTCCATTCCTCTCTTCCTTGCTCTTTTTTCAGTCTTCAGACCCGATATTGTAGCGAACCGTTCAGGACGCTGAAGTCACTCGGCTGGCGCGGGTCTGGGATGTCCTCGCCCGTGCGGCGATCGAAGAAGCGCACCGGGTAACCGCGCGCCTGCAGCCAGTCGGCGACAGCGAAGCCGGTGCCGGCCGACCAGATACGCATGTTCTCGGGCGCGACCAGCTTGTACTCGGCCAGCTCTTCGGACAGCGCGATGTTGCCGCTCGCCTTCACGTGATAGGCGATGATCAGCTCGTTCTTGCGCATGAATTCGTAGACACCGATCAGCGACACGGCTTCGGTGTCGAGGTTCGTTTCTTCCTTCAGCTCGCGCGCCACGCCCAGCTCGGGCGTCTCGTCACGTTCAAGGAAGCCGGTGACCAGCGCGAACATCTGCTCCGGCCATGCCGCATTGCGCGCAAGCAGCAGCTTGCCTTCGTACTCGACGACCGCTGCCAGTACCGGCAGCGGATTGTTCCAGTGCACGAAGCCGCATTCCGGCTGGATACAGGCGTGGCGTTCGCGCCCGGACAGCGGCATCACCTCGAGCGGCGCGCCGCATTGCGGGCAGAATCGGTATTGCATGGGGGAGCTCCTCGGTGTCTCGTTATGTTCTGCTACCGCCCGGTATCTTACGCCTGAGTGCGACTTTCAGCAGGCTGCGCAGGCCACGTGCATGTCAGCCGCAAGCGCCTCGACCGTCTCAGGCTGCAGGTCCCACGCACACATAAAGCGGCAGCCGCCCGCACCGATGAACGTATAGAAGCGCCAGCCCTTTGCGCGCAATGCCTCGATCGCTGGCAGCGGCAGTTCGGCGAACACCGCGTTGGACTCGGTGGGGAACATGATGCGCACACCCGGGATATCTGTAATGCGCGACTGCAGCAGCTGCGCCATGGCATTGGCATGCCGCGCGTTGGACAGCCAGACGTCGTTTTCCAGCAGTCCGAGCCACGGCGCCGAGATGAAACGCATCTTCGATGCAAGCTGGCCAGCCTGCTTGACACGGTAGGCAAAGTCCTCAGCCAGGCGGCGATCGAAGAAGACCACCGCCTCGCCCACCGGCAGTCCGTTCTTGGTGCCGCCGAAGCACAGTACATCCACGCCGGCGCGCCACGTGATCTCGGACGGATGCACGCCGAGCGAAGCCACCGCATTGGCAAAACGCGCGCCGTCCATGTGAACGCGAAGCTGGCGGCGCTTGGCGATGGCGGCAATCGCCCTAACCTCCTCCACCGTATAGACGGTGCCGACTTCGGTCGACTGCGTCAGCGACACCACCTTAGGCTTCGGGTAGTGGATGTCCGAGCGGCGCGTGACCAGTGCCTCGATCGCATCGGGCGTGAGCTTGCCGTTCTCGCCCGGCGCGGTCAGCAGCTTGGAGCCGTTGGAGAAGAACTCCGGCCCGCCGCACTCGTCGGTCTCGATATGCGCCAGTTCGTGGCAGATGACCGAGTGGTACGACTGGCACAGCGCCGATAGCGCGAGGGAGTTTGCTGCCGTGCCGTTGAAGACGAAGAACACTTCGCAATCGGTCTGGAACAGGTCGCGGATCCGGTCGCAGACTTTCTGGGTCCAGGAATCGTCGCCATAGGCCTGTTCGTGGCCCGTGCCGTTGGCTTCGAGGAAATACTTCAGCGACTCCGGACAAAAGCCGGCGTAGTTGTCCGAGGCGAAATGCTGCTTGGTCATAGGCGGGTCTTGCGGTGTGTGGCTGGTGCGGTTACTTCTTGTCGGCCCACAGCTCGCCGCCGGTGGCCCAGTTCTCGCGCTTGACGTCGGTGATGATGATGTCCACGGCCGCGGGCTCGCAGCCCAGCGTCTCGCAGGTGACGCGCGTCACGGCGTCGACGAACGTGCGCTTCTGTTCGATGGTGCGGCCTTCAAACATCTCTACGTGAAACGTCGGCATTCCTGGCTCCTTGCGTTGTCTTTGGGTGTTCGTTTGTTCGTCTGTCTGTCGCGGGCAATCAGTCCCGGAACGAGGCATCGATTCTATCGAGTTTGCGCAGCAGCGCCGGCCACTCCAGCGCGCCTTCTATGGCGCCGTTGTCGTAGAGCTGCTCGGACGCCTTTTCCGCCACGCCGGGCGCGGGTCGCACGAGCCGGCCGCCAGCCTGCGCGCCGATCTGGACCTCGCATGCCTTGATCAGCGTCGCCATCAGCACATAGGCTTCGGCAACCGTACGACCGACGGTGAGCGTGCCGTGATTGCGCAAGAGCATGGCCTGCTGCTGGCCGAGCGATGCCGTCAGCCGCGCGCCTTCGGCCCGCGTGAACGCGAGGCCTTCGTAGTCGTGGTAAGCCATGCGACAGTGGAAACGCATCGCGTGCTGCGACAGCGGCAGGAGGCCTTCGGCCTGTGCCGACACCGCGATGCCGGCGGTGTTGTGCAGGTGCATGACGCACATCGCATCGGCGCGTGCCGCGTGCACCGCGCCGTGCAGCGCGAAGCCGGTCACATTGACCGGATGGACGGTCTCGCCGACCACCTCGCCGCGGCCATTGATCTTGACGAGGTCCGATGCCCGGATTTCCTCGAAGGCAAAGCCGAACGGGTTGATCAGGAAGTGATCCGGCTCGCCAGGAACCGTGGCCGAGATATGGGTGTAGATCAGGTCATCCCAGCCCTGGAGCGCCGACAGCCGGTAGGCGGCTGCCAGGTCGACGCGGACGCGCTGCTCTTCCGGCGTGACGGGGCTGGGTGCTCCGGCGGCACGCGCCGGCTGCAAGGTAAAAGACATGGGGTCGCTCCTGCGCCGCCCGGTGTCTGGTGCCGGTGTTGGTCCCGGCTTCCTGAGTCTGGAGTCCGCAAAAGGGCGGCGAAGGCGTTACTGTAGCGCAGTCTGCGGCGGCACCGGGATGGGCCAGGCGCGGCGCATCCATACGAACATCACGGCGCCCGCGAGCAGCGCGGCGGATGCGCACGCCAGCGAGCTTGCAAAGCCACCCGAGCGCGCGACGAGCGCCGTGGCCAGCGGCGGTCCGATGATCTGGCCCAGGCCGTAGGACGCCGTCATCAGGCCCATCAGGCGCGGCGCCTGCGGCCCCCACAGCCGGCGCGCCTCGCGCATCGCGAACGACACCAGCGCGGTGAACGGCAGCCCAGCCAGCAGGCTGCTCACGGCAAAGCCGGTGACGTTCGGAAAGACCACGGCGATCGCCACGCCCAGTGCCTGCATGGCGTAGGCCCATGCGAGCAACCGGCGGTTGTCGTGCGCCATGCCCACGCGCGTCGCGAGATAGGCGCCGATCGTCACGCCGGCGCCGAACACCGGCCAGAACAGGTCCGCCCACACCGAGCCCGGCATCGCCTGCCGCGCGATCACGGGCAGGAAGGTCGCCGTGATGATGTAGCCGAAACCCGCGAGGCCATAGGCCACCGTCAGTGCCCACGTCTCGCCATCCAGCCGCGCGCTGCGTGCCGGGTCGATGGCACTGGTTTTGGCGCTTGCGGGCGCCGGCCGTTCGCCGGACGAGAATACCCGCCAGACCGCGAGCACCAGCACCGCTGCCATGACCGTGAAGGCGATCCAGCCGGTGGTGGCATCCCAGCCGGCGGCGACCATGCCGAACGCCGAGACGCCGGTCACTACGATGCCGATGCCCGGCCCGCAGAAGATCAGGCCGCCCAGTGCCGGCTGTCCCAGATCCGCCAGCCGTTGCATGCACCAGCCCGAGGTGTAGACAAGCACGACGGCGCTAGCCACACCCGCCAACGCACGCCAAACCGCCCAGGCCGGCATGCCGCCGGGCAGCGCCATGCCCAGCGTCAGCAGCACCGTGGCCACCAGCCCGACCCGGATCGTGCGCGCGGGCTCCGGGCGAATGAACAGGCAGACGGCGGCGCCGACAAAATAGCCAATGTAGTTGAGTGTGGCGAGCCAGCCGCCCTCATGCAGGTTGACCGTGCCATCGTGCAGCATCATCGGCAGCAGCGGCGTGAACGCGAAGCGGCCGATGCCCATCACCACGGCCAGGCATGCCAGCCCTGCCAGGGCAACCGCCCACGCTCCGGACTCGCGCCGCGACATGCTCGCTGCTGCCGTTCCTGTACCTGCCGCAGCCATCACCGGCCCGCCTTGCGGCGCTCCGTGGTGGTTTCGCCCGCAAAGCCCCAGTTATCCGGATCGACCTCGTCGATGACCACCACGGTAGAGCGTGGATCCTTGCCGAGCACGTCAGCCAGGAGTTGCGTGGCGCCGCGAATCAACTGCGCCTTCTGTGCGGCGGTCGTGCCTTCCCGGGTGATGCGGATGTTCACATATGGCATGTCGTCGTTCCTTCAATGTCGGCGGCCGGTGGTGAACCGGCGTGGATTCAACTATGCTACGCCGTGATGATCATCTTCATAAATGAATTATCAAGATGCCATACATCTTTGATAGAGATGATACAACTCTGACTGACTGGAGCCGCCATGGACCTGGCCACGCTTGAAATCTTCCGGACGGTGGTGGAGGCAGGCGGCGTCACACGCGCCGCAGAACGTCTGCACCGGGTGCAATCCAACGTCACAACGCGCATCCGCCAGCTCGAGGAATCACTTGGCGTGGAGCTGTTCGTGCGTGACGGCAAGCGCATGGTGCTGACGCCGGCCGGGCAGACACTGCTCGATTACGCCGGCCGTATGCTGCGGCTGGCCGACGAGGCGCGCCATGCGGTGCTGCCATCCCGCCCGCACGGTCGGCTGCGCATCGCATCGATGGAAAGCACTGCGGCCAGCCGGCTGCCCGCGATGCTGGCCGCCTATCACCAGGCCTGGCCGGAGGTCCAGCTCGAACTGGTCACATTGCCGACCCGGCAGGCCATGGAGGCGCTGGAGCGCTTCGAGGCCGACTGCGCCTTCGTCGCCGAGCCGCTTGGCAATCCCGTGCTGGCATCGCGGCCGGCGTTCGAGGAAGAACTGGTGGTGATCGCCCGCGCCGGACATCGCCCGATCCACAGTGCCGCGGATCTCGAAACCGGCACGCTGCTCGGCTTCGAGCCTGGCTGCAATTACCGGGCCCGGCTTGAAGCGTGGCATGCGGCCGGCGGCGGACCGGCGCCGCGCGTGCTGGAGCTGAATTCCTATCACGCAATCGTGGCCTGCGCGGCGGCAGGCATCGGCGCCGCAATCGTGCCGCGCTCGGTGCTCGGCCTGTATCGCGACTTGCCTGCCATCAGCCTGCACAGTCTTGGCGAGGCGGGGTGCGTGCGAACGCTGCTGGCGTGGCATCCGGCCATGGCCAGCGCGGCGCTCGACGCGCTGGTTCAGGCGCTGCCAACGCCGGCCGCTCCGGCCGGCAACCCCGCCCTGCCTGCCGCCGCCTGAGCGCCCCATTCGCCGCGGGCCGTGCAGGATGTGCCCGGTCGCCTACACTGGAAGTGGCGCCACCATGGCACTCGGTGTGCCACGCCCCTTGCGATGAGATTCGCCATTGCGCGCCTCGCGCACCCATGGCTTTATGTCGGATTGCTGCTGGCCGGCTTCGCACTCGCGGTGCTGGGGGCTGCCCCGACCGCTTCCGTGCCGGCGGGAACCGTCGCCGGCACCGCTCCCGTCTATGTGATTCCGCTCAAGGGCGCCATCGGCCCGGCCAGCGCAAGCTTCGTGCTGCGCGGCATGGAACGCGCGCGCGAAGGCGGTGCGCAGCTCGTCGTGCTCGAAATGGATACGCCGGGCGGCCTCGACCTGTCGATGCGCGAGATCATCCAGGCCATCCTCGCCTCACCCGTGCCGATCGCCAGCTACGTGTTCCCCGGCGGCGCCCGTGCGGCCAGCGCTGGAACCTACATCCTGTACGCGAGCCATATCGCCGCCATGGCGCCGGGCACCAACCTCGGTGCCGCGAGTCCCGTGCAGATCGGCATCGGCGGCCCGCAGAAGCCTGAGGCCGCGCCGGCTTCATCGCCAGCCAGCGAACCTGCCGCGCAGGACACGATGACGCGCAAGCAGATGCACGATGCCTCGGCGTATATCCGCGGCCTCGCGCAGCTTCGCGGCCGCAACGCCCACTGGGCCGAGCGCGCGGTGCGCGAAGCGGTCAGCCTGTCCGCAACCGAGGCCGCTACACAGCGCGTGGTCGACATGGTCGCCACCGACCTGCCGGACCTGCTGCGCAAGGTGAACGGCAAGCGCATCACGGCCGCCGGCGTCGAGCGCGTACTGCAGACCGACCGCGCCACGGTCGTCACGCTAGAACCTGACTGGCGCAGCCGCTTCCTGGCCGTCATCACCGAGCCGAGCGTCGCGCTGCTGCTGATGATGATCGGCATCTACGGGCTGATCTTCGAGTTCTCCACACCGGGCATGGTGGTGCCCGGCGTGGCCGGCGCAATCTGCTTGCTCATCGGCCTGTTCGCGCTGCAGATGCTGCCGGTCAACTATGCGGGACTGGCGCTGATCGCACTGGGCATCGGCTGCATGGTGGCCGAGTTGTTCCTGCCGTCCTTCGGCACGCTGGGCGTGGGCGGCATTGTCGCGTTCGCGTTTGGCGCCGTGATGCTGATCGATACCGACGTGCCTGGTTTCGGTGTGCCGATCGGACTGATCGCCGCGCTGTCGGCAGTATCGGCGCTGTTCCTGTTCGGCATGTCGGCGCTATTGCTGCGCGCCCGCAGGCGGCCGGTCGTCAGCGGCGCCGACACGCTGGTGGGCAGCCGCGGCGAAGTGCTCGACGATCTGCAGGACGAAGGCTGGGCGATGGTGCGTGGCGAACAGTGGCGCATCCGCAGTGCGCGGCCGCTCGCGCGCGGCACGCCTGTCATTGTCACAGCACGCGAGGGGCTGCTGCTCGATGTCGTCAGCGCCCCGGAAATCCCGCCCGCACGCCAACCAACCTGAGGGAGCCTGACCATGGCATACGGATTCAGCTTCGGCGGTTTGATCTTCCTGCTGGCCTTGCTCGTCATTACCGCGTTCCGCGTGCTGCGCGAATACGAACGCGGCGTGGTGTTCATGCTCGGGCGCTTCTGGAAGGTGAAGGGGCCAGGCCTGGTGCTGATCATCCCGGTTGTGCAGCAGATGGTCCGCGTGGACCTGCGCACCGTGGTCATGGACGTGCCGCCGCAGGACGTGATCTCGCACGACAACGTATCGGTCAAGGTCAACGCGGTGGTCTACTTCCGGGTGGTCGACCCGGAGCGCGCCATCATCCAGGTCGCCAACTTTCTCGAAGCCACGAGCCAGCTCGCGCAGACCACGCTGCGCGCGGTACTCGGCAAGCATGAACTGGACGAGATGCTGGCCGAGCGCGAACGGCTCAACCTCGACATCCAGAAGGTACTCGACGCGCAGACCGATGCGTGGGGCATCAAGGTATCGAACGTGGAGATCAAGCATGTCGACCTGAACGAGTCGATGGTACGCGCCATCGCGCGGCAGGCCGAGGCGGAACGGGAACGGCGCGCCAAGGTCATTCATGCCGAAGGCGAACTGCAGGCTTCGGAGAAGCTGCTGGAAGCGGCGCAGATGCTCGCGCGACAGCCTCAGGCGATGCAACTGCGGTATATGCAGACGCTGACGCAGATTGCGGGGGACAAGAGTTCGACGATTGTGTTTCCGTTGCCCATGGATCTGCTGTCTGCGCTGATGAGCAAGCCGGGGGGTGGGCCGGAGGGGCGAGGTTAGCGCGGCCGCGTCGCGCAGGGTTCAAGTTACTGGCTTGTCTCGCCCTCGGGGCACGTCGGGCATATTGGGAAGTGCGCCGCCCGCAGCAGCCAAGCGCTTTGCGGCTTGCACGCGAATAAATGTCCTGATCGCCTCCTGAACGAGTTCTGACTTATCCATCAATGGGTCTGCCATTGCAAGCGCCTGCTCGTACAACTCGTCGTCAATCGTCACTGTGGCTCTCATGGTGGTTCCGGACACGGTCAATACATGACGTTGGATGATAAAGAAAAAGGGCGCCGAGGCGCCCTTTTATCCTAGCCGGAAAAACTTTAAACCTTCGCCGACACCCACTCCACCACACCCGACAGCGCCTGCGGCAGCTTGCCCGGCTCGGTACCGCCAGCCTGAGCCATATCCGGACGGCCACCGCCCTTGCCGCCAACCTGCTGCGCGACAAAGTTGACCAGCTCGCCAGCCTTGACCTTGCCGGTCGCATCGGCGGTCACGCCGGCGATCAGGCTGACCTTGCCGTCGGCCACTGCGGCCAGCACGATCGCCGCGCTCTGCAGCTTGTCCTTGAGCTTGTCCATGGTCTCGCGCAGCGTCTTCACATCTGCGCCTTCGAGTTGGGCGGCCAGCACCTTGAGGCCCTTCACGTCGACCGCCTGCTCGGCGAGCTCGTCGCCTTGCGACGAAGCGAGCTTGCTCTTCAGGCGCTCCAACTCCTTCTCGAGCGCGCGTACCTGCTCCTGCACCTGGCCGATGCGCGGCACCAGCTCCGAAGGCTGCGCCTTCAGCGCGGCAGCGGCTTCGTTGAGCTTGGCGTCGAGCTTCTGCAAGTAGTGCAGCGCGTTGTCGCCGGTGATCGCTTCCACGCGGCGGATGCCCGCGGCCACACCGCCTTCCACCACGATCTTGAACAGGCCGATGTCGCCGGTGCGGTGCACGTGGGTGCCGCCACACAGTTCCTTCGAGGTGCCGATCGACAGCACGCGCACGTCATCGGCGTACTTCTCGCCGAACAGTGCCATCGCGCCGCTCTTGACCGCGTCGTCGAACGGCATGATCTCGGCGTGCGTGTCTTCGTTGCGCAGAATTTCGGCGTTGACGATGTCTTCGACGCGACGGATCTGCTCGTCGGTCATCGGCGCGTTGTGCGAGAAGTCGAAACGCGTCTTGTCGGCATCGACCAGCGAGCCCTTCTGTTGCACGTGGGTGCCCAGCACTTCGCGCAGCGCCTTGTGCATCAGGTGGGTGGCCGAGTGGTTGCGCACGGTGCGCGCGCGGCGCAGTGCATCGACCTGCGGCTGCACGGTGTCGCCGACCTTCAGCGCGCCGCCTTCCAGCGTGCCCTGGTGACCGAACACGTCGGCCTGGATCTTGGTGGTGTCAGCCACGGCGAACACGGCATTGCCAGCCTTGAGCACGCCCTGGTCGCCAGCCTGGCCACCGGATTCCGCGTAGAACGGGGTGTTGTCGAGCACGATCACGCCGGTCTGGCCCGGCTGCATGGCGTCGACAGCAGCGCCGTCCACGTACAGCGCGATGATCTTTGCCTGCGGCAGCTCCAGCTTTTCGTAGCCATGGAACACGGTCTTGTCGCCCGAGTATTCCAGACCAGCGGCCATCTTGAACTTGCCGGCGGCACGTGCCTGCTCGCGCTGGCGGTTCATGGCGGCGTCGAACGCGGCCTCGTCCACGGCGATTTCCTGCTCGCGGCAGACGTCCTGCGTCAGGTCCAGCGGGAAGCCGAAGGTGTCGTGCAGCTTGAACGCCAGTTCGCCGTCGAGCGTCTTGCCGCCCCTGAGCTTCAGGTCGGCCAGCGCAGCGTCGAGGATCGACATGCCGTTCTCGATGGTCTCGAAGAAACGCTCTTCCTCGGCCTTCAGCACTTCGGTCACACGGCCCTGGGCGTCGGCCAGTTCCGGATAGGCTTCGCCCATCTGCGCCACGAGGTCAGCCACGAGCTTGTGGAAGAACGGGGTCTTCTGGCCCAGCTTGTAGCCATGGCGGATCGCGCGGCGCACGATACGGCGCAGCACGTAGCCCCGGCCTTCGTTGCCGGGGATCACGCCGTCGACGATCAGGAACGAGCACGCGCGGATATGGTCGGCGATGACCTTCAGCGAGTTCTGGTTCAGGTTGTCGATATGCGTTTCACGCGCGGCGGCCTTGATCAGCGCCTGGAACAGGTCGATCTCGTAGTTGCTGTGCACGTGCTGCAGCACCGCGGCAATGCGCTCCAGGCCCATGCCGGTGTCCACGCATGGCTTGGGCAGCGGCGTCATGTTGCCCTGCTCGTCGCGGTTGAACTGCATGAACACGAGGTTCCAGATCTCGATGTAGCGGTCGCCGTCTTCCTCGGGCGATCCCGGGGGGCCGCCCCACACGTCCGGGCCGTGGTCGAAGAAGATTTCCGAGCACGGGCCGCACGGGCCGGTGTCGGCCATCTGCCAGAAGTTGTCCGATGCGTAGCGCGAACCCTTGTTGTCGCCGATGCGCACGATGCGCTCGGTCGGCACGCCGACTTCCTTGGCCCAGATGTCATAGGCTTCGTCGTCTTCCGCGTAGACCGTCACCCACAGCTTCTCGGCCGGGAGCTGGTAGACCTTGGTCAGCAGTTCCCACGCGTACTGGATCGCTTCACGCTTGAAGTAGTCGCCGAACGAGAAGTTGCCCAGCATCTCGAAGAACGTATGGTGGCGGGCGGTGTAGCCCACGTTCTCCAGGTCATTGTGCTTGCCGCCGGCGCGCACCGAACGCTGCGACGAAGTCGCGCGGCTGTACGGGCGCTTGTCGGTGCCCAGGAACACGTCCTTGAACTGCACCATGCCGGAGTTGGTGAACAGCAGCGTCGGGTCATTCGCCGGCACCAGGCTGGACGAGCGGACCACGGTATGGCCCTTCGATTCGAAGAACTGCAGGAACTTGCTGCGAATGTCTGAGACTTTCATGGGATGGCGGACGCTTCCCGCGGCAGGCAGGGCGCGACGAATCAGTGTTGGATTTGCAAACCGTTGATTATACGGGCAAGCCAGCCTCAAAAAACGCATGGCGGCCAGACCAGCCACCGCGCCGCGCGATCGGTCGGTTATCGCCCAAATCCCGACTTGCGAAGCGGCGCATAAGGCACCAGAAGGCGCCATATACCAGCCCCGGTGGTAGAGTGCAGCGTGTCCGCGCCAGCCCATCCGCAGGCTTCGGCATCCCCCTTTACACCCTCTGCAAACGGAGCCCCCTCGCTGCCATGGGAGCCTTAAGCCATCTCCGCGTTCTCGACCTGACCCGCGTCCTTGCCGGGCCTTGGTGTGCCCAGAACCTTGCCGATTTCGGCGCCGATGTCATCAAGATCGAACGCCCCGGCGCCGGGGATGACACCCGTACCTGGGGACCGCCGTGGCTCAAGGCCACCGACGGCAGCGATACCGCAGAAGCCGCCTACTACCTGGCAGCGAACCGCAACAAGCGTTCGGTGACCTGCGATATTTCATCGCCCGAAGGCCAGCAACTCGTGCGCGAACTCGCCGCGCAGAGCGATGTGGTGCTGGAAAACTACAAGGTCGGCCAGTTGAAGAAGTACGGGCTCGACTATGCATCGCTGAAGGCGGTGAAGCCGGACATCATTTATTGCTCGGTGACCGGCTTCGGCCAGAGCGGCCCATATGCGGCCCGCCCCGGCTATGACTTCATCATCCAGGGCATGGGCGGCTTCATGAGCCTGACCGGCGAGCGCGACGACCTGCCGGGCGGCGGCCCGCAGAAGGCCGGCGTGGCGATCTCCGACCTGATGACCGGCCAGTACGCGACTATCGCCGTGCTGGCCGCGCTGGCGCACCGCGACCGCACGGGCGAAGGCCAGTACATCGACATGGCGCTGCTCGACGTGCAGGTCGCCATGCTGGCCAATATGAATACCAACTACCTGGCGAGCGGCCAGGCTCCGCGCCGCTGGGGCAATGCGCACCCGAACATCGTCCCGTACCAGACCTTCCAGGCCGCCGACGGCTGGCTGATCGTCGCGGTCGGCAACGACGGGCAGTTCCGCAAGTTCGTCAACGACGGCGGCCAGCCGGAACTGGCGGATGATCCGCGCTTTTCGACCAACCCGCAGCGCGTGGCCAACCGCGACGTGCTGGTGCCGATCCTGGCCGACATGGTGCGCACGCGTACGCGCGCACAGTGGATCCGCGACCTGGAAGCGGCCGGCGTGCCGTGCGGCCCGATCAACTCGCTCGACGAAGTCTTCGAGGACGAGCAGGTCAAGGCCCGCGGCCTGCGCGTGGACTTGCCGCACCCGAGCGCCGGCGAGGTCAAGCTGGTCGGCAGCCCGATCAAGATGAGCGCCACGCCGCCCGAGGCGCTGCGCCATCCGCCGCTGCTTGGCGAGCACACCGACACCATCCTGGCCGAGTCACTGGGCTACAGCCCCGAGAAGATCGCTGCGCTACGCGCCAAGGGCGTGGTATAAGAGCCACTTGCGCCGGGCCTGGCGCAATGCGCAGTTGTTGATCAGTCGTCCCCCGAAGCTGTTCCGCGCGACCAGGATTGCCTTGCGCTGGCGCCCCGAGTGAGCGCCAGCCGCCATCTTGTGTCGGCGGGCCCCCAAGGAGATTCCATGCTGACCGATGCCTTGCTGGCATTTTTCCACTTCCTGGCGATCTTCGTCCTGATCACGCTGATGGCGGCCGAAGCCGTGGTGCTGCGGCCTGACCTCACGCCGGCCACGGTGCGCCGCCTGTCGATCTACGACGGGGTCTACTTCCTGTCAGCGATGGCGGTTCTGGCGACCGGCCTTCTGCGTCTGTTCTACGGCGCCAAGGGCGTCGACTTCTATCTGCACAACCCGTGGTTCCACGCGAAGATGACCGTGTTCGTCGTCATCGCGCTGTGCTCGCTGCCGCCTACCTTCGCGATCGCGCGCTGGCGCAAGCAGAGCCGCAAGCTGCCCGATTTCGTGCCGCCGCCGTCCGAAATCAAGAAGGTCCGCCGCTGGGTCATGATCGAAGCCCACCTCGTGATCCTGTTGCCGCTGTGCGCCGTGATGATGGCGCGCGGCATTGGCGCGAGGTAAAACACCGCATTCCCTGGTTTTCCATTCTCCGAAGTTCTCATGCTGAAAAAACTGCTCGCCGCCACCGTGCTGGCGGCCATGCTGCCGGCCACGGCTGCCGTGGCGGCCACCGCTTACCCGACCAAGCCGATCAAGTTCGTGGTGCCCTACCCGGCTGGCGGCCCGCTCGATACGGTTGCGCGCGCCATCGGCGAAAAGCTGCGCGACAGCCTTGGCCAGCCGGTCGTCGTCGAAAACAAGCCCGGTGCGGGCGGCAACCTTGGCGCGGACTATGTCGCCAAGCAGCCCGCGGACGGCTACACCATCGTCATGGGGGCGGTGGCCACACACGCCATCAACCCGACGCTGTTCAGCAAGATGCCGTATGACCCGGTGAAGGACTTCGCGCCAATCACGCTGGTGGCGGATGTACCCAACGTGCTCGTGATGCATCCGGGCAAGGCGGCGGAACTTCATATCAACAATGTGCGCGAGCTGGTCGAATACGCACGCAAGCATCCGGGCAAGCTTGACTATGCATCGGGCGGCAACGGCAGCGCGGGCCACCTGTCGGGCGAGCTGTTCAAGAGCATGGCGAAGATCAGCATGGTCCATATCCCGTACAACGGCGCATCGCCAGCGCAGCTGTCGGTACTTTCCGGCCAGACCGACCTGATCTTCGACAACCTGGCCTCGGCCTCCGCCAACATCAAGGCCGGCAAGCTGAAGGCATTCGCGGTGACCACGGCCACGCGCGCCACGGCGGTCCCGGAACTGCCGACCATTGCCGAAGCTGGCAAGGGCCTCGGACTGGAAGGCTTCGATATCTCGACGTGGTTCGGCGTGTTCGCACCCGCCAACACGCCGCGCGAGATCGTCGACCGGCTCAATCACGATATCGTCGCCATCCTGAAGACGGATGACATGAAGGCGCGGCTGGCGCGTATCGGCGCCCAGCCGGCGCCGACCACGCCGGAGCAGTTCGGCGCGCTGGTACAGCGCGAGCTGAAGAAGTACGCGCAGATCGTGCGCGTGTCGGGCGCTAAGGTCGACTGACGTCCGCGGACTAGGCCTGGCGCTTGCGCCAGATGCCCCAGCGCCGCGTGCCGGTGGCACCTTCGGTGCGCGGCAGCAACAGGCCGACCTGCACAATGCGCGGCCCTTCCATGCGCGCGGCAGTCAGATGCAGCCCGGCGATCACGACGCTGTCGCCTTCAACCGGCGGCGAAACGAAGGCGGCCTGCATGGCGTCGGCCAGCGTCAGCGGACTTTCAGCAGCGGTCAACGCGCGCTCGCCGTAGAGCGCCGCCAGATCGCGCAGGAACGCATCGCCGGAAATCAGGAAATCATGCGTGACTTGCTCCCACGCCGGGGCCGGGCCCGCCGCCTGGAACAGCGCCGCCAGTCTGGGCACCACTGTAGCGGGCGCCAGGACCGACACCGTATCGCCGGCACGCAGCACGGTCTGGTCGTGCGGCGCGAGCGCGTCGTCGCGCGCCACGGTCAGCAACCGGCATTTGGGCGGCAGTTCCAGCTGATCGGCCCGAACGTTTTCCACAGGCGCGTTGGCACCGACCCGGAACTGCATGACCTCCAGTGTCGGGCCGTGCGTGCCACGCAAACGCGAGCGCGCGAGTGGCTCGGGAAAGCCGGGGCGCAGCACGCGGGCCAGCCGCGCGGCAGGCGCCACCGTCGTTCCCTGCAGCAGCAGGCTCGCCAGCACCACGGCGAACGCGATGCGAAAAATCAGGCCGGACTCCGGCAAGCCGCGCAGCAGCGGGAACAGCGACAGCACGATGGGTACCGCGCCGCGCAGCCCCATCCACGCAATGAACCCCTTTTCCCCGACGCTCAGCCGGAAGGGCAGCAGCGCGAGGAATACGGCCGCCGGCCGGGCTACGAACATCAGAAAGGCCGCCACCGCGATGGCGGGCAATGCCACCTCCCAGATCCGGTGCGGTGCCACCAGCAGGCCCAGCAGCAAGAACATCGCCGACTGGGCCAGCCATGCCATGCCGTCCATGGCGCGCATGGTGTCCGATGTCACGGCCCTGTCCCGGTTCCCCACCAGCATGCCGGCGAGGTACACCGCGAGGAAGCCGCTGCCACCCAGAGTCTGCGTGATGGCAAAGATCAGCGCGCCGCCCGAGCAGATCAGGATCGCATGCAGGCCTTCCGCGACCTCGATGCGCTCGAGAACGCTGGCCAGGCACAAGCCGAGCCCGACCCCCAGCACCGCGCCCACACCGAACTGGACGCCCAGCCGCATGGCGAGCGCTAGCGGCGTCAGGCCGTCCGGCGCGGCAATCCACTCCATCAGGGTCAGCGTCAGGAAGATGGCCATCGGGTCGTTGATGCCGGATTCGATTTCGAGCACGCTCGCCACGCGGTCTTTCAGGCGGATGCCGCTGCTGTGCAGCAGCGAAAAGACGGCCGCCGCATCCGTGGAGCCCACGATGGCGCCCAGCAGCAGGCCGAGCTTCCAGTCGATGCCGAGCACCGAGGCCGAGAACAGGCCCACCAGTCCGGCCGTCACCAGCACACCCACGGTGGCCAGTGCGAGCGAAGGCCGCAATGCCACGCGGAACGTCGTATAACTGGTGCGCAGGCCGCCATCGAGCAAGATCACGGCGAGCGCAAGGTTGCCCACCAGGAAACTGAGCCAGGTGTTCGAGAAGCGGATGCCGCCCGGGCCGTCCACGCCGGCCAGCATGCCGACCGCGAGGAACACTAGCAGGAACGGCACGCCCGCGCGTGCGGAAAAGGCGCCGACCACGATGCCGAGCGACATCACGACGGCGCCGATCAGGATGACATGGTCGACGCTCTCCAAAGGGAGTCCTTTCTATCTAACGCCATCTTTCGCAACCTTTCAGCACCTTACAGCCAGTGCCGCGGTCGCCACCTTTCGAGGCGGGGTCCGACCTGTCCGATGATAGCTCAGCACCCCGGAAACCGCCCTGAAGGAGCGCCCGCGATGCGCCGCAAGCCCGCCTCCAGCCTAGCTTCGCAGGCATTTTAAGCGCCGCCTCATTAGGAGATACCCTCAGCATGACCAAGTTTGCAGACATCTGAAAGGTAGCTGAAAGGTCGCACCCTTACCTTGCACCCTGCCCGCGAAGAGGCCCGTCAGTGCAAGTTGCGTTACTGCACCGCACCATCGGCGCCCGGCAGATTTCAAGCAGTCTTATCGAGGAGAATCATTTTGCGCATACGTAGCCAAAAGGACTTTGCCTCCGGCCTGATGTTCATCTTGGTCGGATTCGGCTTTTCCTGGGTCGCACGCGGCTATTCCATGGGAACCGCCGCAAAGATGGGGCCGGGATATTTCCCGTTCTGGCTCGGCGTCGTGCTCGCCCTGCTGGGCGTGCTGGTGCTGTGGGGTTCGCTGTCTGCCAAGGCGGAAGAGGACCACCTTGCCCGCTGGGACATCAAGTCGCTGTTGTGGATTCTGGGTGCCGTCGTGCTGTTCGGCCTGATGCTCAAGCCGCTGGGCATGGTGTTGTCGGTGCTGGTGCTGGTGCTGGTGTCGTCGATGGCCAGCCACGAGTTCAATTGGAAGGGCGCGATCCTCAACTCGATCATCCTCGTGCTGATCAGCCTGGGCGCTTTCGTGTACGGCATCAACCTGCAGATGCCGGTGTGGCCGGCTTTCCTGGCTAGCTAAGGAGACCGCCAACATGGAACTTCTCTCTAATCTGGGACTGGGCTTTGCTACCGCCCTCTCCTTCCAGAACCTGGCCTACGCCTTCCTCGGCTGCGTGCTCGGTACCCTGATCGGCGTGCTGCCGGGCCTGGGGCCGCTGGCCACCATCGCCATGCTGCTGCCGGTGACCTACACGCTGCCGCCGGTGGCCGCACTGATCATGCTGGCCGGTATTTACTACGGCGCCCAGTACGGCGGTTCGACCACGGCAATTCTGGTGAACCTGCCTGGTGAATCGTCGTCGGTGGTGACCACCATCGATGGCTACCAGATGGCACGACGAGGACGAGCGGGGGTGGCGCTAGCCACAGCCGGCCTGGGCTCGTTCTTCGCCGGCTGCGTGGCCACGCTGATCCTGGCCGCCTTTGCCGCGCCGCTGTCGGAACTGGCGTTCAAGTTCGGCCCCGCCGAGTACTTCTCGCTGATGGTGCTGGGCCTGATCGGTGCCGTGGTGCTGGCTTCGGGTTCGCTGGTCAAGGCGATCTCGATGATCGTGCTCGGCCTGCTGCTGGGCCTGGTCGGTACCGACGTGAACTCGGGCGCGGCGCGCTTCTCGTTCGACGTGCCTGAGCTGACCGACGGCCTGAACTTTGTGTCGGTGGCCATGGGCGTGTTCGGCTTCGCGGAAATCATTGCGAACCTTGAACAGAAGGATGCCCGCGAGACCTTTACGGACCACATCACGAATCTGTTCCCGAACAAGGATGACTTCAAGCGCATGATCCCGGCCGTGCTGCGCGGCACGGTGCTCGGTTCGGCGCTGGGTATCCTGCCGGGCGGCGGTGCTGCACTGGCTTCGTTCGCGGCCTACTCGCTGGAAAAGAAAACGTCCAAGTACGCGCATGAGTTCGGCAAGGGTGCGATCGAAGGCGTGGCAGGTCCGGAATCGGCCAACAACGCCGCGGCGCAGACCTCGTTCATCCCGCTGCTGACGCTGGGCATTCCGCCCAACGCTGTGATGGCGCTGATGGTCGGTGCAATGACCATCCACAACATCCAGCCTGGTCCGCAGGTGATGTCGAGCAACCCAGCGCTGTTCTGGGGCCTGATCGCCTCGATGTGGATCGGCAACTTCATGCTGATCGTGCTGAACCTGCCGCTGATCGGCATCTGGGTGAAGCTGCTGAAGGTGCCTTACCGCTACCTGTACCCGGCCATCCTGACGTTCTGCTGCATCGGCGTGTACTCGGTCCAGAACACGACCTTCGACGTGTTCCAGACCGCTGCCTTCGGCGTGATCGGCTACCTGTTCATCAAGCTCAAGTGCGAACCGGCTCCGCTGCTGCTGGGCTTCGTGCTGGGACCGATGATGGAAGAAAACTTCCGCCGCTCGCTGCTGCTGTCGCGTGGTGACTTCAGCGTGTTCGTGACCCGTCCGCTGTCGATGGGCCTGCTGATCGCCGCTGCGGTGCTGGTGCTGATCGTGGCCTCGCCGTCGATCAAGGCCAAGCGCGAGGAAGCGTTCCAGGAAGAATAAAAGGCAAGACCGCCGGCCGCTGGCCGCTGGCCGGCAACGAAAGCAAGACTGGGGGCGTCGCAAGACGCCCCTTTTTTCTTTCTTGCCCCGTCGTTGCCGAGCATGGACGCTCAGCCGCCAAACAACTCGGCGCAGGCCGTCCGGATAGCGCCGGTCACATGGCCCCTGCCGTGATCGCGCCGCTCGAGCATGCCGATGGTCCGCATCACCGGCTCGCCATTGACGTGCAACGGCAGGATGCGCAACGCCGCATCATCGCGCCAGCGCGCGCGTGGCAGCAATGGCACCACGGTCACGCCGACCTCCTGCCGCACGAGCTCGACGAGCGCCTCAATCGAATTCAGCTCCAGGAACTCGTTGACACGCAGATGCGCGCGCCGCAGCGCGCGCTCCACCAGCACGCCCGTACGCTGGCTGCGATCGAAGCGCAGGTAGGGATTGCACGCCAGCGCTTCGCGGACGTCCTGCCCGGCACTGCCCTGGGCCGCGATGGCCACCAGGGGTTCCTGGTAGAGGGTCGTCCAGCGCAGCGTGCCTGGCAAGCGTGTGGTGCCCTCGACCAGGATGGCGGCATCTAGGTCGCCCGACTCCACCATCGCCGCGAGTTCGATCGACTTTGCGCCGACCAGCCGCACCTCCAATGCGGGATACGCGCGCTTCATGCGGGCCACGACGTGTGACAGGCCGCCCATTACAGACACCACCGCACCCACGGCGACGGCGCCCGCCATCGCTTCAGGCTGCGCGGCAGGCAGGCGCATTTCGTCATACAACGCCAGCAGACGGCGCGCCTGCGGCAGCAACTCCCGGCCATCGGCGTTCAGCACCGCGACACGGCCGTTGCGATCGAACAATTCGCGGCGCAGTTCGGTTTCGAGCGAACGCATCTGCAGGCTCACCGCTGCCTGCGTCAGCGCCACGTGGCCGGCGGCCGCCGCAAACGATCCGTGCTCGGCCACGGCGACAAGGGTTCGTAAGAATCGGATTGTGCTCATTGGGACACCGGTCGACGCGTGAATGGCTTTGCAACGCGCTGACGAAAAGCCGCGCGATCCACAAGAAAAACTTATGCCAAGGAAAAGAAATATTAGCTTTCTTTGTGATAACCGGCGCGGAATAATAATAATGCGCAGGCACCCGTGAAGCCGCACGCATCCGGATGCCGACCCTGACGCAATCCCGCTTACCCGATTCCCCGATTCCGGAGATCCGAATGAAACCCTGGCTGCGCCTGCTCGGCCTCGGCCTTGCCTCTGGCCTTTGCCTGGCCGCCACGCCGGCCCTGGCCGACAACTACCCCAGCAAGCCGATCCGCCTGATCGTGCCGTTCCCGGCCAGCGGCGCCACAGACCTGCTTGCCCGCGCCATTGCGCAGAAGGTGGGAACCAGCATCGGCCAGCAGATCGTGGTGGACAACAGGCCCGGCGCCGGCGGCGCCATCGGCTCGGACATGGCGGCCAAGGCCGCGCCGGACGGTTACACGTTGCTGATCGCCACGACCAGTACGCATTCGATCGGGCCGTATATCAACGCGCGGCTGCCGTACAACACCGAGACCGACTTCACGCCGGTTGGCCAGGTCGCCATCGCCACCAACGTGCTGGTCGTGCCCAACAGCCTGCCCGTCAAGAACGTGCGCGAGCTGATCGACTACGCGAAGAAGCACCCGGGCGAACTCAACTACGCGTCCAGCGGCAACGGCACCGTCGTGCACCTGACCGCCGAGGCCTTCAAGGCCCAGGCCGGCGTGTTCATCACGCACATCCCGTACCGCGGCACGGCGCTCGCGGTGCCGGACCTGATCTCCGGCAAGGTGCAGGTACTGTTTGACAGCATCGTGTCCGGCCTGCCACACGTGAAGGACGGCAAGCTCAAGGCGCTGGCCGTGACGAGCCTCAAGCGCTCGCCGCTCGCGCCGGAAATTCCGACGGCCAGCGAATCGGGCCTGCCGGGATTCGAGTCCGATACGTGGTTCGGCATCTACGGCCCTAAAGGCTTGCCGGCCGACATCGTCAACCGGCTCAACGCCGAATTCAACAAGGCCATCCAGTCGCAGGACGTGAAGGATCGGCTGGCCAAGCTGGGCGCGGAGCCGGTCGGCGGCACGCCGGCACAGTTCGCGGCGATGGTGAAGAAGGACAGCGCCCGCTGGGGCAAGCTCATCAAGGATCGCAAGATCACGGCAGAATAACGCGATGCCGCAGCCGGCCCGCATCGGGCCGGCTGCCGGTGACAACGGACAAGACCATGCAGAACTTCAACTGGACCAACCCCTACCCCTCCGTGCGCATCCCGCTGTTTGCGCGCAACGTGGTGTCGACATCGCATCCGCTCGCCGCACAGGCCGGCCTGCGCATGCTGCTCAAAGGCGGCAATGCCGTCGACGCGGCGATCGCAGCCGCGGCGACGATCACCCTAGTCGAGCCCGTGTCCTGCGGGCTGGGCAGCGATGCCTTCGCCATCCTGTGGGACGGCAAGGAACTGCACGGCCTGAACTCCTCCGGCGTGGCGCCGGCCGCGTGGAATCCCGAGTACTTCAAGAACAAGTACGGCACCGATGCCAACGGGCTGGCGAACCGCCCGGTCCGCGGGTGGGACTCTGTCACCGTCCCCGGCGTGGTAGCGGGCTGGGCCGCGCTCCACGAACGTTTCGGCAAGCTGCCGTTCGCCGACCTGATGGAACCGGCGATCGAGATCGCTGAACGTGGCTACGCCGTGCCGCCCGTGGTCGCGCACAAGTGGGCCGCGGCCGTGCCGGAACTGAAGAACCAGCCGGGCTTTGCCGATACATTCATGCCCAACGGCCGCGCACCGCTGGTGGGCGAGAAATTCACGCTCAAGGCCGCTGCCGAGACGCTGCGCAAGATCGGCGAGACCGGTGGCCGCGCCTACTACGAAGGCGAGATTGCCGAGAAAATCGCCACCTTCAGCAAGCAGAGCGGCGGCGCCATGACGCTGGACGACCTGCGCAACTACCGGCCCGACTGGGTCAAGCCGATCAGCAAGTCGTATCGTGGCTACGAACTGCACGAAATTCCGCCGAACGGGCAAGGCATCGCCGCGCTGATCGCGCTGGGCATTCTCAACCAGTTCGACGTTGGCGCGCTGCCCGTGGATTCGGTGGATTCGCAGCACCTGCAGATCGAAGCCATGAAGCTGGCCTTTGCCGATCTTTACCGCTATGTGGCCGACCCGCGCAGCATGGAAGTCACGCCTGAGCAGATGCTCGACGACGCCTACCTGAAATCGCGCGCGAAGCTCATCGACATGCAGCGCGCCACGCATTTCAACTTCGGCATGCCTAAGGTCGGCGGCACCATCTACCTGACGGCCGCGGATGAGAACGGGATGATGATCTCGTTCATCCAGTCCAACTACATGGGCTTCGGTTCGGGCGTGGTGGTGCCGGACACCGGCATCAGCCTGCAGAACCGCGGCGTGGGCTTCTCGATGGATCCGAAGTCGGCCAACGTGGTGGCTGGCGGCAAGCGGCCGTTCCACACCATCATCCCGGCCTTCCTGACCAAAGACGGCCAGCCGGTCATGAGCTTCGGCGTGATGGGCGGCGACATGCAGCCGCAGGGCCATCTGCAGACCGCGGTGCGTATGCTCGACTACAAGCAGCAACCGCAGGCGGCGTGCTGCGCGCCGCGCTGGAAAGTCAACCGCGACTTCACGCTGGACGTGGAAGGCACCATGGACCCGGCAACGGTCGAGGGCCTGAAGGCACGCGGCCACCAGCTCAAGTCAGTGGACGATCCGTACATGGACTTTGGCTCGGGCCAGTTCATCTGGCGTCTGTCGGACGACCCGGAACACGGCTACGTTGCCGCGAGCGACAGTCGACGCGACGGACAGGCGGTCGGCTTCTGACCACCATCCTGGCAACAAAAGAAGGGCGCTTCCCGAACGGGCAGCGCCTTTTTTGTTTGCTGCACGTCGGCGCATTCTCATAGACTGACTGCCATCGCTCAGATTAAGAAAACGGCCATTTTTCCGGTTCAGGTCGATCGATATATTTCCGCTCACTCGCTGCACGGTGCGCACACGGCAAGAGTCAACCGAAAGGAGTCAGCCAGCTTTCGCGGCAGGCTCCGGACATCGCCACAGATATTGATCGACCTCCAAACAACAATGAACCAGAAATTCCTTGGCGCGGCCATTGCGGCCATCGCTGCCGCTTCCGCTTTCTCCGCACAATCCGCGTTTGCCGCAGACGGCACCATCACCTTCAACGGCACCATCACTGCCCAGACCTGCACCATCAACGGCAACGGCACCGGGTCCAAGGACTTCACGGTCACGCTGCCCAAGGTGTCCGCTTCGACGCTGGCCACTGCTGGCCAGACCGCCGGCCGTACGCCGTTCAACATCTCGCTGAGCGACTGCACGCCCAACGCCGGCGCCGTCGCGACGTACTTCGAACCCGGCCCGACCACCGACACGGCCACCGGCCGGCTCAACCTGAATGCGGGTGGCGCCGGCAATGTGCAGATCGGCCTGTTGAACTCCGACTTCACGCCGATCAAGGCCGGCTTTGACGAAGCGTCGCAAGGCTCGAAGACTGCCGCGATCAACGCGGGCTCCGCCTTGCTGCCGTACTACGCCGAATATGTCGCAACCGGCACTGCCACTGCCGGCGCCGCAAATTCGAGCGTGATGTACACCATCGTCTATCAGTAAGCATGCAACGCCCGGGTGCGCGGCCTTTCAAGCCGCCGCACCCGCCGCCTGCATTCGCGTGTTGCCCCCATCATGAACCGATCGATCAGGAACGTCATTGGCGCCTGCGCAATGACGCTGGTACTGCTGTCCCACTCGCACGCGTCCGTCGTCATCGCCGGCACACGTGTCATCGTCCATGCAGGCGATGGGGAAGCCACCATCAAGCTCAGCAATGAAGGCAAATCCCCCGCCCTGACCCAGGCATGGCTCGACACAGGCGATGCTTCGGCACAGCCCGCCGGTATCGATGTGCCATTCACCGTCACACCACCGATCGCGCGCATCGAACCAGGGAAGGCGCAGACACTGCGCATTCACTACACCGGCGAGCCGTTGCCGGCCGACAAGGAATCGGTGTTCTGGCTCAGTGTGCTCGAAGTCCCTCCGAAGCCCGGAGCCGACGAGATCGATGCGAACAAGCTCCAGCTGGCGTTTCGGTCGCGCATCAAGCTCTTCTTCCGTCCTGCCGGCCTGCATGGCGAAGCCACCGAAGCGCCGGCACGCGTTGCATGGCGGCTTGTCAAAGCCGACCGTGGCCTCGCGCTGGAGGCCAGCAACCCGACTGCCTACCACGTCTCGTTCTCCAGCGTGGAATTGCTGGATGGTACGCACAGCGCCAGCAACGAAGCTGGCGGCATGGTGGCGCCGGGCAAATCGATGCGATTTCCGCTTGCCGGCAATGTGGATCCAGGCAAAGCCATCACCGTTCGCTACCAGGCCATCAACGACTATGGCGGCCCTATCGACGGCGAAGCTCACCCGAACCGGTCCGCCGCTGCCCGATAGCGCCTGCTCCACCCGCCGGCACATGCCGGCCTCACTGAAATTCCCCTGATTCGCGCTGACGCATGCCGCTGGACGGCAGGGACGCGTGTTACCCCAATTTCCAGCGCAATACATGCCATGCAAAAAAGAACAGCGCACGCTATTCCGCCCAGCCTGCGGCCGCTCAGTGCCGTAGTCATGATGCTCGTCAGTGCCGGCGCGCTCGGTGCAAACCCCGATCCACGCCCGGCGCCTTCGTCCGCCGAAGTGGAATTCAATGACCTGTTCCTGCACCAGCCCGGCGGAAGCGCAGTCGATTTCAGCCGCTTCAACAAGGGCAATGTCGTGCTGCCTGGCAACTACCGCGCGGAGCTTTACGTCAACCAGGCATGGCTTGGGCGGATGGAAGTCCGCATGGGCGAGACGGCGGGCAAGGATAGTCCGGTACTGCCTTGCTTCGATGAGCCACTGCTTGTTCGGATTGGCGCGGATTCCAACAAGCTCTCGTCGGAAGCGACGGCATCCGTGCGAGATCGCGACGCTTGCGTGCCGCTGCATGCCATCATCCCTGGTGCCACCGCGAGCTTCGACAGCAGCGAACAACGGCTCGATGTCAGCGTGCCACAGGCCGCGCTGACGCGGCAGGCGCGCGGGTATGTGGATCCTCGGTACTGGAGCGACGGCGTAACCGCGGCGACGCTCCAGTACAACGGCAGCGTCTATCAGTCGCGCGCGGAAGCCCGTACGGCCACGCAAGGCTATCTGGGCCTCAATGCGGGCTTCAATGCCGGCCCCTGGCGCTTCCGACACAAGGGCAGCCTCGGCGTCGATCAGGGCAACGCGCGGTACCAGAGCATACAGACCAGCTTGCAGCGCTCGGTCGTTGCGCTGCGCAGCCAACTGGTGCTCGGCGATGCTTTCACCGACGGTACCGTCTTCGACAGCGTCGGCTTCCGTGGCGTCCAGCTCGCGAGCGACGACCGCATGCAACCGGAATCACAGCGCGGCTATGCACCGAGCGTGCGCGGCATCGCCAACAGCAACGCGCGCGTACAGGTCCGCCAAAACGGCAACCTGATCTACGAAACCACGGTCGCGGCCGGCCCGTTCGAGATCGACGACCTCTATCCGACCGGCTATGGCGGCGACCTGGAAGTCGTGGTGACCGAAGCCGACGGCAGCGTGCATGTTTCGCGTGTCCCTTATGCGGCCGCTGTCAATGCCTTGCGTCCCGGCGTCACACGCTATGGCATCACCGCAGGCCAATACCGCAATGCGGGCCTGCATGACCGTCCTGCCATGCTCCAGGCCACCGTACAGCACGGCTTCACCAATATGGTGACCGGCTACGGTGGTGTCGTGGTGGCAGAAGGCTACCTCGCCGCAGCGGCTGGCGCCGCGCTCAACACGGTCTATGGTGCGTTCGGTGCTGACCTGACCCATGCGGGCACGCGCCTCACCACGCAGCCGGACCGTCATGGCTTCAGCATGCGAATCAGCTACAGCAAGCTCGTGGAGCCCACCGGCACCAACGTATCCGTCGCGGCCTATCGCTATTCGAGCAGCGGTTACCTCAGCTTTGCCGATGCGATGACCCTGCGCGAACTCGAGCACGGCGCCATGCAATCGACGATGCGCGGCATCCCGCGCAGCCAGCTCCAGCTCACCCTGAATCAACGCCTGCAGCCCGGCTACGGGTCCCTGTATCTGTCCGGGTCAGTACACGGCTACTGGAACCGCAGAGGCACCGACACGCAGTTCCAGCTCGGCTACAACAACAGCTACAAGTCGCTGAACTATGGCGTTGCGGCATCGCGCCAGTTCAGCGTGTCGAGCGGTCGCTGGGAAAGCCGCGTTATGCTCAATATCGGCATCCCGCTGGGCAAGGCCCGGCATGCGCCGTATGCCATGACCGGCATCGAGCGCGATTCGTCCGGAGCGGTGAGCCTGCAGCAGTCAATGACTGGCTCGCTCGGCGCCGACAACGCCTTCAGCTACGGCGTGAATGCCGGCTATGCCGGCGGTAGCGGCCGCCATGCTGCAAGCCTCGCGGGTAATGCGTCTTATCTGTCTCCCGTGGCTACGCTGACGGCAACTGCTGGCAAGGGCAGCAACTATTCGCAAGTGTCCGCGGGCATCTCGGGCGGCGTCGTGGCC
Organism: Cupriavidus pinatubonensis; assembly: GCF_019602855.1. Taxonomy (GTDB): domain Bacteria; phylum Pseudomonadota; class Gammaproteobacteria; order Burkholderiales; family Burkholderiaceae; genus Cupriavidus; species Cupriavidus pinatubonensis. Next base: position 904,256 of record NZ_CP080767.1, on the reverse strand, counting down.
TATGCCGGCGGCGTGGGCTTCACGCCGACGATGGGCGAGACGCTTGCCATCGTCGAAGCCGCCGACGCTGGCGGAGCCCGGCTCGCCAACGGGAGCGGGCTGCGTATCGATCGCTGGGGCCACGCGGTGGTGCCCGGACTGGTGCCGTTCTCGCGCAACCAGATCGAGATCGATCCGAAGGGCCTGCCGATGAACGTGGAGCTGGACTCCACGCTCCAGCAGGTTGCCCCGACCGCAGGCGCCGTGGTGGCGGTCCGGTTCGCGACCGCGGATCGCGGACGGCCTGCGGTCATCCGCACCAGCACGGCCGATGGCAAGTCGATTCCATTCGGCGCCGAAGTACAGGATGCTCACGGCAACAACATTGGCACCGTTGGACAAGGCAGCCGCATCGTTGCGCGCGGCCTGCGGGCCGAACGTGGCCAGTTGACCGTGCGGTGGGGCAAGACGGCGCAAGACAGCTGCCGACTCGACTATGTGCTGCCCGCCGCAGCGCGGCGCGATACGCGCATTGAGATCATCGAGGCGCAGTGCCATTGAACTGGCCCGCCGTTTCACCAAGAAATTGTCCATGGCACCGCGGCGGCAGGTGGCTACACTGTGAAGCTACCGCGCCTCCGGATGCCGTCATGACCACCTACGCGTTTCGCCTGCTCAACGTCTTCGCCGAATCCACGTTCGGCGGCAACCCGCTGTGCGTCTTCGAGGATGCCCGCGGCATGGACGACGCCACCATGCAGGCACTGGCGCTGCAGTTCAACCTGTCCGAAACCACCTTCATCCTGCCGTCGGACCGCGCACATGCGCAGGTGCGGATCTTCACGCCCGGCTATGAAATGCGCTTCGCCGGACATCCCACGCTTGGTACCGCGCATGTGGTCCGCGACCTGGTCGCAAGCGGCGACCGACTGACGCTCGAATTCAAGGCCGGCGTGGTGCCCGTTGAGGCGAGCGGCGATGTATGGACCTTCACCGCTCCACACGCGGGCCCGCCCAAGACCGTGGCGGTCAATCTGCCCGATGCGGAAATGGCCGCGCTGCTGGGACTCGACGCGCACGATCTGCTGACCTCGCCGATGTGGGTCGATACCGGCGCGGATCAGTTGCTCGTGGCTGTCCGCACCACGGCTGCCGTGCGACGTGCGCAACCGGATACGGCGCGGCTGGCAGAGTGGCCGCAGAGCAGCCTTGGCCGCAAGACGGCCTACGTGTTCGCGTTCGACCCGACTCAGCCGGGCCGCGTGCTCGCGCGGTACTTCTTCAGCAAGCAAGGCGGTGGCGTCGCCGAAGACCCGGGCACGGGATCAGCGTGCGCCAACCTTGGCGGCTGGTTGCTTGCCAACGCCCATGCGCTGCCGGCCGAGTATGAGGTCGACCAGGGTGCCGCCGTGGATCGCCCCTGCACACTGCGACTTGCCGTTACGGCGAATGGCGCGATCCGTGTTGGCGGCCGCGTGATCGAGATCGGCCGCGGCACTGTCACGCTGTAGCGCCGGCCTTACCCTGCAAAGATCCCCCATGGACCCGCACACCATTACCACGCTTGCTGAGCTCGAAGCGTTGTATGCCAGGCCGGCTGCACCGTCGCTCGCAAAGGAAGTCGACTACCTGCACCCGCACTACCGCGCCTTTTTGGAAGCGGCGCCACTGTGCCTGCTTTCGACTGTCGGCAAGGATGCTGCGGAATGCTCGCCGCGCGGCGACGCTCCAGGCTTCGTGCAGGTGCTGGACGAACGCACGCTGCTGTTGCCCGACCGCCGCGGCAACAACCGCATCGACAGCCTGCGCAATATCGTCGCCGATCCGCGCGTGGGGCTGCTGTTCGTGATCCCCGGCATCAACGAGACGCTGCGCATCAACGGGACCGCGCGGATTTCGGTCGATCCCGCCTTCATTGCGAGGTGCGTCGTCGCAGGCAAGGCGCCCGTGTCAGTGCTGGTCATCCAGGTCGAGGCCGTGTTTTTCCAGTGCGCCCGAGCATTGCTGCGCTCGCGCCTGTGGGATGCGGATACGCAGCGCCCGCGCAGCGAACTCCCCAGCAATGGTGAAATCCTGGCGGCGTTGAGCCGCAACGCGATCGATGGCACTGCCTACGACCGCGAACTTCCCGAGCGGCTGCGCACTTCGCTCTACTAGGACTCGATTCCATGTACACGCCATCCCATTTTTCCAGCGACGATCCCGCACTGATCGATGAAGTCATGCGCCGCTATGCGTTCGCGACGCTGACTGGCAACGATGCGGATCACCGGCCGTTTGCGACGCATCTTCCGGTTGTGGCGGAGCGCGACGGGCAAACCTGGCGGATCGAAGGACACGTCGCGCGCGCGAATCCGCATTGGCGCTGGCTGGAGCAATCGCCGCAGGCGCTGCTGGTGTTCCAGGGCCCGCACGGCTATGTATCCCCGTCGCTGTACGAACAGAAGCTGTCGGTGCCGACCTGGAACTACGTCGCGGTGCATGTGTATGCCGACGTCACTACGGTGCATGACGCCGGCGAAAAGGACGCACTGCTAAAGCGCCTGATCGGCCGCAACGAGCCCGACTATGCCGAGCAGTGGCGCGGCCTGCCTGAGGACTTCCAGCAAAAAATGCTGGGGGCCATCGTCGGCCTGCGCGTGGTGCCAACGCGTGTCGAGGCGAAGTTCAAACTGAGCCAGAACCGGCCCGCCGCCGACCGCGCGCGCATCCTGGCCGCGCAGCGCGAAGGCAACGAAACCGAGCGCGACATGGCCGACTGGATGGCGAGGCTCACTGGCGCCTGACTCCGCATCAGCCGCGCGGCAGCCACTCCGGCGCGTGCGTGCCCAGCGGCTCAGAAGGCAGCGCCCAGTGCGCCGGCGTCTCGGACAGCTGGGCGGCGTGCCGCACCACTGTCAGCATGCCGAAGCCCGACGGCAGCACCTCCAACAGGTCGGCGACGTCGTCAATCTTCTGCTCGGGTGCCTGCAGCCCATCCGGCACGCGGCCCAAACCCCGCAGCCACTGCCCGACCTGCGCCAGCGACACGCGCACAAGCCAGCTCCCGCCTTCGGTGGCGCGCCGGTGCAGCGCCGCCATGGCGCCAAACGCGAGCAGGTAACCAGCCGCATGGTCGAGTACCTGAGCCGGCAAGGGACGCGGGACATCGTCCCCGGCCGCCTGCGCTTCCGCATGGTTGAAACCCGTCGCCGTCTGCACCAGCGAATCGAACCCGCGCTTGCCTGACCACGGCCCGACATGGCCGTAGGCACTTAGCGACACATAGATGATGCCGGGCCGGGCACGCGCGGCCGCTTCAGGGCCCACGCCCAGTTCAGCCAACCCGCCGGGCCGATAGCCCTGCAGCATCACATCGGCGCCATGCAGCAACTTGTGCAGCGTGCGCTTGTCGTCGGGGTCGCGCAGGTCGAGCTCGCAGTTGCGCTTGCCGCGGCCGGTGTCGATCACCAGCGGGGCAATGGCCGGCAGGTGCGCTGCCGTGACCATCAGTACGTCGGCCCCATGCGCGGCCAGAGTCCGCCCCGCTACCGGCCCGGCGATGATCCTCGTGAAATCTAGGACGCGGACACCGGAAAGCGGCCGGCCTTCGGCCGAAGGCAGCGCTGGCAAGGGCTGCGGCGGCGCTTCGCCGATCCGCTCGAGCGTCACTGGCGGCAGCCCGCGCAGCGCCTCGGCCTGCGGATGCCGGTCCCATTCGTCGAAGCTGCGCATGGCGGCAACGACCAGGCCGGCGTCGGACGCCGTGGCCTCGAACGCTTCGGCTTCCCACTTGCCAAGCGCCGCCTGGACCGCAGCCTTGTCGTGAGCGCAGCCCAGTAGCCGCAGGACGCCATCCCGGTGGTGCGGGAAGTTGGTGTGCAGGCGAACCCAGCGGCCATCGCCGCAGCGATAGACGCCGGCGATCTTGTCCCAGAGCTCCGGGGCCGGGCCGCCATCTACGCGCAGGTAGCGCTCGCTGCGGAATTCGGTGATGGCATGGCGCATCTCCACGCCGACCTGCTGCCAGCGGCCGGTACGCTGGTGCCAAAGCGCAGCGGCGGCCAGGGCCGAGGCCGCCAGGCTGGCCTGTGCCGCGGTACCCACGGCAAAGCTGGACGGCAGCACCGGCTCGTCGCCCGTGAGGACAAGGTGATCCAGCGTTTCGGCAGGCAACCCGGCGCCCTGCCACAAGGCAGAGACAACACTGGCCGGCGCGGCGGGAACAGTAGCGGTATCGAGACTGGCAGTCATGGCGGCAAACCCCGAAAAGATGCCGGGGGGCGCGAAGCCGGCCGGCCGGTGAACGTTCGCCCTACATGCTACCCCCGGACGTCACTTTCCGTGATCCCCACCACGCCAGCCGGGTGCCGCCATGGACAAAAGCGGGCACAAATCCAACGTGCTCCTGCCGAGTGGCACCGCTGGCACGGTAAAATCATGAAATTGGCAATCCGCCACGCAACACTGAAGACCAAGCGGTCCATCCAGCCGCCAGCCGGCGCCACCATGAGCCACGACAACAAGCCTACCGACAGCACGCCCGCCTCGCCCGCAGTCTCCAACTTTCTGCGGAGCATCATTGACCAGGATCTCGCAGCCGGCACGTACGCCGGCCGCCAGGACAGCCAGGGCGAGCCGCTGCCGACCGTCATCACCCGCTTTCCGCCGGAGCCCAACGGCTACCTGCATATCGGCCATGCCAAGAGCATCTGCCTGAACTTCGGCCTCGCGCGCGACTACGGCGGCCGCTGCCACCTGCGCTTCGACGACACCAATCCGGTCAAGGAAGACACCGAATACGTCGACTCGATCATCGACGCGGTGCACTGGCTCGGCTTTTCCTGGGACAGCAAGACCCCGGGCGGCCAGCCGCACCTGCATTATGCGAGCGACTACTTCGACCAGCTGTACGCGTTTGCCGAAAAGCTGATCGAGCGCGGCGCCGCCTATGTCGACAGCCAGAGCGCGGAGCAGATCGCCGCCAACCGTGGCAATTTCTCGGAGCCGGGCAAGCCTTCGCCATTCCGCGACCGCAGCGTCGAGGAGAACCTGCAGCTGTTCCGCGATATGCGCGACGGCAAGTACAAGGACGGCGAGCACGTGCTGCGCGCGAAGATCGACATGACCGCGCCGAACATCGTGATGCGCGATCCAGTGATCTACCGTATCCGCCATGCCCATCACCACCGTACTGGCGACAAGTGGTGCATCTACCCGATGTACGACTTCACGCACTGTATTTCGGATGCGATCGAGAACATCTCGCATTCGCTGTGCACGCTCGAGTTCGAGAACAATCGCCCGCTGTACGACTGGGTGCTCGAGCATCTGCGCGACGCTGGCGTGTTCCGCGATCCGCTGCCGCACCAGTATGAATTCGCGCGCCTGAACCTGACCTACGCGATCACCAGCAAGCGCAAGCTCAAGCAACTGGTGGACGAACAGCGCGTGGACGGCTGGGACGATCCGCGCATGCCGACCATCGTCGGTATCCGCCGCCGCGGCTACACGCCGGAATCGATCCAGCTGTTCTGCGACCGCGTGGGCGTGGCCAAGGCCGACAGCTGGATCGACATGAGCACGCTCGAAGGCTCCGTGCGCGACGACCTGGACGCGCGCGCAGCGCGCGGCGTGGCCGTGCTCGACCCGCTCAAGCTGATCCTCGACAACTACCCCGAAGGCCAGACCGAGGAATGCTCGGCGCCGGTGCATCCGAAGAAGCCGGAATTGGGCAAGCGCGTGTTCCCGATCTCGCGCGAGCTGTGGATCGAGCGCGAGGACTTCAACGAGACCCCGCCGAAGGGCTATTTCCGCCTGTTCCCGGGCAACAAGGTGCGCCTGAAGTACGGCTATGTGATCGAGTGCACCGGCGTGGACAAGGACGCTGACGGTAACGTCATCGCCGTGCACGCAAACTACCTGCCCGACACCAAGAGCGGCACGCCGGGCGCGGACAGCGTCAAGGTCAAGGGCGTGATCCACTGGGTCAGCGCCGCCGCGGCCTACGAGTGCGAAGTGCGCCTGTACGACCGCTTGTTCAACGACCCGAACCCGGATGCCGGCGGCAAGAACTTCCTCGAAGCGCTGAACCCCGATTCGAAGAAGGTAATCACCGCCTATCTGGAGCCGAGCCTGCGTGACGCGAAGCCGGAAGACCGCTTCCAGTTCGAGCGCCATGGCTACTTCGTCGCCGACCGCAACGATTCCCAGCCGGGCAAGCCGGTATTCAACCGCATCGTCGGGTTGAAAGACAGCTGGGGCAAGTGATGGCAAAGGCAGGCAAATCGAACGTGCAGGTCATCACGTTCGAGCTCGACGGCGAATTCATTGCGCTCAATGACCTGCTCAAGCTGGCCGGCATATGCGACAGCGGCGGCGCCGGCAAGGCGCTGGTCGCGGCCGGCGAAGTCTCGGTGGACGGCGAGCCCGAGTCGCGCAAGACTGCGAAAATCCGCGTCGGCCAGGTGGTGAGCCTGGCCGGCATCGACATCCGGGTGGTTGCCGCCTGATTGCCGGTGCACGGCAGCGGCGCGGCCACCGGGAAGAATGCAGCTTCACGGAAGGACGGAACGATGCCGATCGCATTCTGGTGTGTCCTGGTGGCAGGCGTCCTGCCGATCTTGACCGTGGCCATAGCCAAAGGTGGCGGCAAGGCCTTCGACAATCACGATCCGCGCGGCTGGCTGGAACGCCAGAGCGGCCGCGCGCGCCGTGCCGACATGGCACACCGGAACCATTTCGAGGCATTTCCGTTCTTTGCCGCCGCAGTCCTGTCCGCGAGCTTTCTGCAGGCTCCGCAGGCGCGCATCAACGAGCTGGCAATCGTTTTCATCCTCGCGCGCGTGCTCTACACGGTGTGCTACCTGACGGACCGCCCTACGCTGCGCTCGCTGTGCTGGACCATCGGTTACCTGTCGGCGATCGGCATTTTCCTGCTGCCGGTTTTCGTGCATAACTAGGAGCGACCAGCCATGCGTTTGCGATGCCTTGCGTGGCTGCTGGCTGCCTTGGGTGTGACGGGTGGTGGCGCGGCCGGTGCTGCGCCGGTTTCGTACACCGTCGACCCGACGCATACGACCGTCTACTTCGCCACGAGCCATTTCGACCGCACCACGGTGCGCGGAAGGTTTGGCAAGATCGACGGGCGAATCATCTACGATCCTGCCACGGGCGCCGGCGGCATCGATTTCACCGTGGATACGGCGTCGGTGGACACCGGCAACCGAAGCCTTGACGGCGTGCTGCGTTCGGCACAATTCTTCGATGCCGCGAATTCGCCGGTGGCCAGGTTGCGGGCCGACCGCTTCGTTGTCGAAAACGGCAAGCTGGTGGCTGTCGAAGGCGAACTGACCCTGCTGAGCACGACCCGGCCGCTGCGGCTGGAAGCCGACCGCTTCAGCTGCGGCGAGATCTCGCTGTTCGGCATCCGCCGCAAGGTCTGCGGCGGTGACTTCCACGCCACTGTGACGCGCAGTGGTTTTGGCATGACCCGCTTCCTCCCTGAAGTGGGTGACAACGTGACGCTACAGATCTCGGTTGAAGCGATGCCCTCGGATTCGGTAGCCCCATGACGGCATCGGATCACCTTTGCAGTCCGATTCTTTTGTAAAATTAGTGGTTTGCTTTTCCCCAATTGCCTGCCGCGTCGCGTCCTCATCCTGCGTGCCCGGCGATGCGAGACAGACAATGATCGATATCCACTCTGGCGACATCGTGGCCGCCGCGCTGGCCGCCTCCGGGGCGTGCCTGCTGTGCGCCATCCCCGCTGATTTCCTGCGTCGCTTCCCGCTGTGGGCTGTGCGCACCTATGGCCGCGGCGCGCTGCTGCTGCCGTTCCTGGCCATGACGGTCGGCACCTGGCTGTTCCGCCTTGCGACGGCTGGCCAGATCGACAGCCCGGCCGGCAATGCCATGGTCGTGGCGGCGGCTTTCCTGAGCACCGTGCTGATGTCGGCGCTGCTGCGCTTCTATCTCAGCGAATACCGCAAGCGCTGATGTCGTGCGGCTGGCCTCTCGCCAGCCTGCTCGCGCCTGGCCGGTGCCGGCCATATGTCCGGCGGCCCGAATCACGTATGATGCGGCCTTTCGCGTCGCATGACGCGTGCCTCACGCTTTCCCCATGGCGCTCAAATCCACGATCTTCAAAGCCGAACTGTCCGTGTCCGACATGGACCGGCCCTACTATGGCAGCCATGCGCTGACCATCGCCCAGCATCCGTCCGAGAACGATGCGCGCATGATGGTGCGGCTGCTCGCCTTTGCCTGCGAAGCCAGCGAAACCCTCGCCTTCACCCGTGGCCTCGACGAGCCGGACGAGCCGGACCTGTGGGAGAAGAGCCTGACCGGCGACATCATCCACTGGGTGGAGCTCGGCCAGCCCGACGAAGCGCGGCTCAAGCGCGCGGCCGCACGCGCCGAACGCGTCACGGTCTATGCCTATAACGGCGCCAGCGCGCGCGAATGGTGGAAGGGCATGGCCGGCAAGGCCGGCAAGCTGCGCAACGTCACGGTCTACAATGTGCCGACTGACGCCGTCGACGCGCTGGCCGCGCTCGCGCAACGCGCCATGCGCCTGTCCGTGACAATCCAGGATGGCGAGATCTGGGTCAGCGACGACGACCGCAATGTGCAACTGACGCTGGATGTACTCCAGCGCGCCGCAGGCTGAGCAGGCCGGCATCGACCTGCCCCGCCCCGATCCCACCGCATTTATTTGCACCAACCGGAAGGAATAACACCATGCAGACGACCCCGTCTGGCCTGCAGTACGAAGACACCACCGTCGGCTCCGGCGCCGAAGCCGTTGCCGGCAAGCACGTGACCGTGCACTACACCGGCTGGCTGTACGAAAACGGCCAGGCCGGCCGCAAGTTCGATTCGAGCAAGGATCGCAATGACCCGTTCGTGTTCCCGCTGGGCGCCGGCCATGTCATCCGCGGCTGGGATGAAGGCGTGCAGGGCATGAAGGTTGGCGGCGTGCGCCGTCTGGTGATCCCGGCCGACCTGGGCTACGGTGCGCGCGGCGCCGGCGGCGTGATTCCGCCGAACGCCACGCTGCTGTTCGAAGTGGAATTGCTGGGCGTCTGACGCCAATGACGAAGCGGGCATTGCCCGCTTCGCTTCCGTTTCAGTCTCAGTATTGGCCGAGAAATCGGCTCAGAAGCCGATGGCGGCATTGCCGACATCGACGCGGACCTTGTCGCGGTCCAGCAGGCGCGCCGCATGGCGAGCATATTCCTGCGCCCAGGCGGTATCGCCGGTAAAGCGCGACTCCCCCGAGAATTTTGCGACGTTCAGGATCTTGTCGATCACGAGCACCTTGCCAACAGGGCTCGACGCCTGGCAATCGAGGTCGGTGTATTCCTTGTCGAACCAGCGCCACGCTGCGTCCTCCGGGATCGATGCCAGTTCGGCCTGGCTGATCGTGAATTCGAACTCCTTGCCGCCGCTGAACACCACCGTAAGCGTACGCGCCATTGCCGGTTCTCCATGGTCGGGATAATGCTGCCATTGTAAGGACAAGGTGGCAGCCAGAGCCAGTGCAGACGCGCGCTGGCGTGATCGCGGACAAATCGTCAATTGCTGCCTGACCGTTGCCCGGCACCCACACCGTTGGCCGCCACCGACGAAATATGGCGGCCGTGCCGCTTGCGGCCCCTGCCCGTTGCCCCGCTTTGCATTATGCTGGCAGCATGGCCATCACCCGACAGGACCTCGAAACGGACCGGCTGCGCTCCTCGCTGTGCAGCACGCCGATCGCGTCCGCCCTGTTGCCCGAGCAAGCGCTCGAGCAAACGCTTCACGATGCGCTCGCCAGCCGGCCCGATGATGGCGCGCTAAACGGCGATGTCTGGGTATTCGGCTACGGCTCCCTGATCTGGAACCCGATGGTGGTGCACACCGAACGCCAGCGCGCGACCGTGCATGGCTACCATCGCGGCTTCTACCTGTACTCTCGCATCAACCGCGGCACGTGGGACAACCCGGGGCTGGTCCTGGGACTGGATCGCGGCGGCTGTTGCCACGGCATGGTGTTCCGCATTCCGAGCCATATGGTCGAACAGGAATTCCGTCTGTTGTGGCGCCGCGAGATGCTGACCGGCGCCTATCATCCGCGCTGGCTGCGCGTCCGCACCGGCAGCGACCCGGACGGGCCTGAGCAACGTGCACTCGCCTTCGTCATGAACCGCGAGCACGAAGGCTATGCCGGGCGCCTGCCCGATGCCAGCGTGGTTGAACGGTTGCGCCATGCTGTCGGACTTTACGGCCCCGCGCGCGAATACCTGCAGCAGACCCTGCTGGGCCTGGCCACCAATGGCGTTGATGATCCCTACCTCGGCCGCCTGTGGCGCCAGCTCCAGGCCCATGACGCCGCCGACGCTGCCCGCAGCCATGGCGGGCTCGCGCATCCTGCCGGGACCGATGCCAGCGACGCGCCGCTGCCCCAGCCGGCCAGCCCGCACGAGACCGTCTGAACCAGGAGCGAACGCCATGACGCGCCCCGTTCTCCGCACCCGCCGCCAGGCGCTCTCCGAGATGCTGGGATTGATGGGGTTGCTGACCTGCGGTGCGCTGCTGGCCGGCCAGGGCAACCAGACCCTGGCGGCACGGCCCTCGGGAGCATCAGCCCCGGCCGGCTCGCCACGCGGGCCGCGTGGCGACAGCACGCACGTACCGGCCCGCTCGGAAGGCATCAGCGCGCTGGACCGCAACCTGTTCACCGCCGCCTCGGCGGGCGACCTCGAACTGGTCAACCGCCTGCTCGCGGCCGGCGCGTCGGCGCAGGCGGTCGATGAGCGCGGCCGCAGTGCCCTGCTCGCCGCCGTCTATAACCGCCGCGGCGAGGTTTCGAGGACGCTGATCGTGGCCGGCGCCGACGTCAACCGCAAGGACACCGAGTCCAACAGCCCATTCCTGCTTGCGGCAGCCACGGGGCAGGTCGATGTGGTACGGCTCGCGCTGTCGCATGGGGCGGACCTGACCAGTACCGACCGCTACGACGGCACGGCGCTAATCGTTGCCAGCCAGCACGGCAATGTGGAAGTGGTGAAGCTGCTGCTGCAGAAAGGTATTGCCGTCGACCACGTCAACCAGCTCGGATGGACGGCGCTGCTGGAAGCCGTGATCCTCGGCGACGGCGGTGCGCGCTACGAAGAGATCGTGCAGTTGCTGATCGACGCAGGCGCCGATGCCAATCTTGCCGACCGCGAAGGCGTGACGCCCACGCGCCATGCGCGCGAGCGCGGCTACAAGTCGATGGTGAAGATCCTGATGCGTGCCCGCGGGCATTGACCGCAGGCACGCAGCCTGACGCCGGCGTCAGGCTGCCGCGGGCTTCTGCGCGCTCTCACTGCGCGCGTTTTCAGTCTCCTGCAGCTGACGCCACATCACCTTGCCCGTACCGGACTTGGGCAGCGCATCGACGAACTCGACCACACGCGGGTACTTGTAGGCGGCCATGTTTTCCTTGGCCCAGTCGACGATTTCCTCGGCCGTGGTCTTGCCCTTGGCGTGCGCGCGCAGCACCACTACCGCCTTGACGGTCTCGCCGCGATACGCGTCGCGCGTGCCGATGATGCATGCCTCCTGCACATCCGGATGCTTGTACAGCAGGTTCTCCACTTCGGCCGGCCACACCTTGAAACCGGACGCATTGATCATGCGCTTGAGGCGGTCGGTGATGAAGTAGTAGCCCTCTTCATCCATGCGACCGAGGTCGCCGGTACGGAAGAAGGTTTTGCCCTCGAATTCGATGAAGGCGTCGCGCGTCGCGTCTTCCTTGCCCCAGTAGCCCTTGAACACCTGCGGGCCAGACACGATGATCTCGCCGACTTCGTTGGGCGGCAGTTCCTTGAGCATAACCGGATCGATGACGCGTGCGTCGGTGTTGAAAGTCGGCACGCCCAGGCACTGCAGTTTCGGTCGGTCGGCCGGGTTGCTGTGCGTCGGCGCCATGGTCTCGGACAGCCCGTAGCCTTCCAGGTAGTTCAGCCCGAACTGGTCGCGCAACCGCTCCGCGATGGCCTGCGGCATGGCCGCGCCGCCACCGCCGATATAGCGCAGGCTGGACATGTCGAACTCCGCGAGGTTCGGGCTTGCCAGGAAATCGATCACCATCGTCGGGATGTTGGTCCAGTGCGTGACCTGGTAGCGCGAGATCAGACGGCCGGCAACTTCGCGATCCCAGCGTGGCAGCATCACGACCGTGGCGCCGCTGTAGATCGGGCCGTTCATGCCGTACTGCATGCCGGTCACATGGAACAGCGGCAGCACCGACAGGATCACCGATTCCGCACCGCTGCCTGACCACGTCGCGCCGCCCACGATGTTGTGCATCACCGAGCGGTGCGTATGGATGCAGCCCTTAGGGAAGCCAGTCGTACCGGACGTGTACGGCATCACCGCGAGATCCTCGGGGCCGGCCGTGTGCGGGCCGGGCTGCAGGCCGGCGCCGAGCGCTTCAGTCCACGGCGTGGCGCCGGCGGGCAGCGGATGCTGCGTCGTCAGCCACGACGCCGGCGCATCTTCCGGGTGTTCGTGGGTGGCCGGCAACGCATCCGAATACTGAGTTGCCAGCAGGTGCTGCAGACGATCGGCCGGCGCCAGTTCGGACTGGGCCTGCTCGACGCCCACGGCCAGGTCCGCAGTGCAGATGGCCACGCGCGCGCCGGCGTCGGTGACGTAGTGCTTGAACTCTTCGACGCGGTTCATCGGGTTGACTGGCACCACCACGGCATCCGCACGCAGGATCGCGTAGTAGCTGACGATGAACTGCGGGCAGTTCTGCATGTACAGCAGCACGCGGTCGCCCTTCTTCACGCCGGCCTTCTGCTGCAGCCAGCCCGCCAGCGCGGTCGCCTGCGCCTCCAGTTCGCGGAACGTGACAGCCTTGCCGAAATAGCGAATGGCCGCCTTGTCCGCATAGCGGTGTGCGGAGACCTCCAGGTTGTACCAGAGCGAAGTCTCGGGCAGCACGATCGAGGTCGGCACGCGCTTTGGCCAGAACTGGAAATGCGGGCGAGCGGGGTTCTGCATCGAAGAGTCTCCTGTGCGGTCTTTGGGCGACCTGTGTAAGGGTGTCAATCACTATAACCGAACGATCGTTCTATTTTCAATCGGTGACTTTCCCGAATCGTGCAATGGAATAGTGCGCCAAATGGGGGGCAATGAAGCCGCCAAGGTTGCAATTGGCGCCTTCGCCCTCACAATCGTTCTATTCCAGAACTCGATGCCTGCCAGACAGGCTTGCCGCCATGAGCGATGTCACCCTGCAGAATTTCGAACCGGAAGTGATCGAGGCCTCGCGCCAGGCACCGGTGCTCGTCGATTTCTGGGCGCCGTGGTGCGGTCCCTGCCGCACGCTGGGCCCGATGCTGGAAAAGCTAGAGGCAGAAGCCAATGGCCAGTGGAAGCTGACCAAGGTGAACGTCGATGAGAACCAGGAGCTGGCGGCCCACTTCGGCGTGCGCAGCATTCCCCACGTGGTGGCGTTCGCCGACGGGGAGGCGGTGGACCAGTTCATCGGCGTACTGCCGGAATCGGGCCTGCGCGAATTCCTGTCGCGGCTGACGCCGAACCCCGCGCAACTGGCGCTGCAGGACGCACAGTCATTGGCCGCGGCTGGGGACCGCCAGGCTGCCGGCGATGCGTTTCAGTCGTTGCTGGCGCTGGATCCCGGTTCCGACGCCGCGCGTCTTGCGTACATCAGCTTCCTGCTGGACGGCAATGCGCTGGCCGAGGCCGAAGCGGAATTCGGCAGACTGTCCCCGCAAGCCGCGCAGGAAGACGCCTATGCCGCGCTGCGCACGCGACTGGAAGCAATGAAGGGCGTGAGTGACCTGCCGGACGAGCAAACCCTGACGAGCCGCATCGCGGCCGACCCGCGTGACCTGCCGGCCCGGCTTGACCTGGCCCGCCTGCTGATCGCGCGCCAGCAGTACGAGCCCGCGCTCGAACAGTTGCTGGCGATCGTGCGCATGGACCGCGGCTTTGAGGACGATGTTGGCCGCAAGACCATGATTTCGGTGTTCGATATGCTGGGCGACCACCCTGACGTGGTGTCGCGCTGGCGCCGTCAGCTCAGCACCTCGCTCAACTGACGCACGGCGGATGCGCACAGGCCATGGCGCGTTAAACTGGCGGGCCTGCTTCCAGCATCCGCCTGATATTCCCGCCATGACCGCATCCGTGCGACTGATCGATTTCCAAGCCAACGCGCCCGCCCCCACCCACGACCGTCCGCGCCCGGACCGGCTCGTCGCGGGCAACCCCGACCGCACCACCTGGACGCACTACAGTGCGCAGCACGGCGATTTCGATTGCGGTATCTGGGCCTGCGAGCCGGGCGCCTGGCGCATTGCCTTCCCCGCCGGCAAGGAGGAATTTTTCCATGTAATCAGCGGCCGCATCCGCATCAGCGACGATGCCGGCGCGGCCAGCGAGTTCGGGCCGGGCGATGCTTGCGTGATTCCGGCAGGATTCACTGGCCTGTTTGAAGTGCTGGAGCGTGTGCGCAAGTACTTCGTCGTGATTGACCGCGAGGCTGCGCAATCAGCCTGAATCAGGCTGCCGGCTGGTCGGCAGGACCTTCGACCAGTGTGAAGCCGTTCTTCTGCATGTGCTCGACCATCATCGCGTCCATGGACTTGACGTGGTGGTCGAACCAGCCCGACAGTTCGGCCGCCAGCCGGCGGCCCAGCTCCAGTTCCCCGTCGCTGGCAACCTTGTCGCGCACCGCCTTGGCCACGGCCAATACCTGCTGGTGCTCGCCGGCATGACAGTGGCGCGGCCCGAACCCCATCGCCTCCATCCAGGATTCCTCCTGGGCAAAGTGATGGCGCGTGTGATCGATCCATTCGTCCATGGCCGCGAGGAAACCGGCGTCATCGGCACCTGCGACGGCTGCAAGCAACTGCACGAATTCCGCATGCGTGGCGTCGGTGACCGGTTCGCCCAGATGCAGGTCGGCGGGCAGGCCGTCGGAAGAGAGCTGGCTTTTGGAATCCATGGAAGGGGCTGGCGCGGCGGGCGGCATGGAAAGAAACGGAAAGGATACCGAAATCAGTGGCCCGGCATCTGATTTCGCTCAAATCCGCCCGGGACGCGCGAGCGGTTATGCTTGATGCTGCGCCGCCACCAGCGGCACCCCTGAGCCAAGGCTTCCCCGATGCCACGACTGATCTTCTTCTGCGGCCATGCCGGTACCGGCAAGTCCACCCTGGCGCATCGCCTGATCGGCCCGCTGATGCAGGCGACCGGCGAGCCGTTCTGCCTGCTCGACAAGGATACGCTGTATGGCCGCTACAGCGCCGCCGCCATGGCCGCCATCACCGGCGACCCGAACGACAGGGACAGCCCTGCCTATCTGGACAACCTGCGCGACCCCGAATACCAGGGCCTGCTCGACACGGCGCGCGAGAATCTTGCGCTGGGCATCAGCGTGCTGGTCGTCGGACCGCTGTCGCGCGAGATCAAGGCCCATCAGCTCCATGATCCGGCGTGGTTGCACGTGCCAGCCAGGACTGCGGTCCGCATTGTGTGGGTGCACCTGCCCGAAGACGAGGCGCACGCGCGCATCATCCGGCGCGGCAACCCCAATGACGCCTACAAGCTCGCGCACTGGGAGGCCTATCGCACGCGCCGCTTCATGCCGGAACCGGCCGAGTACCCGGAACTCATCTACTTCAACAATCTTGCACCCGAGCAGGCAGAGACCGACGCGCTGCTGCGCGCATTGAGCGCTTAGGGCTTGCCTCTGGCGATCGCGCCGATCACGGCGGAAGCCGCGACGAACCCGAACACCGCTGTCACCGCCACCGAGGATCCGAAGCCGGCGCAGGCCAGCCCTTGCGGCCCCGACGCAGGCGCCACCGCCGCAGCCGGCGGCGCTTCGTCGATCTCGCAGGCCTGCTGTTCGGGTTCGGGATACTGCAGCGGCTCGTCCGAATAGACCGCCGCGATGCCGAACCTCTTCTTCGGATCACGCGAAAAGCCCCAGTCCTTGCGCAGGCTCGCGCGAACCTTGGACAGCAACGGATCCTGGATGGTACGGGACAGATCGTCGATGCGCACGCGCGTCGGGTCGAACTGCCCGCCGGCGCCGCCGCAGGTGATGATCGGCATGCCGTGGCCGCGCGCCCAGCCCAGCATGGCGGTCTTGACGCGCACCGCATCAATGGCGTCGATCACGTAATCGTGGCCGGCGCCGAGCAGTTGGGCCACGTTGTCCGTGGTGACGAAGTCATCGACCTGCGTGACGCGACAGCGCGGGTTGATCGCCATGATGCGCTCGGCCATGGCCTCTACCTTGGCGCGGCCGTAGGCATCGCCAAGTGCATGGATCTGCCGGTTGGTGTTGGACAGCGCGATATGGTCGAGGTCTATCAGCGTGATGCGGCCGACGGCATTGCGCGCCAGCGCCTCTGCCGTCCAGCTCCCGACGCCGCCGATGCCCACCACGCAAATGCTGGCCGCCTCAAGGCGCGCGAGCCCGGCGTTGCCGTAGAGCCGGGCGACACCGCCGAAACGGCGGTGATAGTCGTCATCGGCCGGGCTTTCGTGGGTCAGCGGTTCGGGCAGATCCGCCAGATGAGTCGGCAGTTCGGGCAATGGGGAGGCAGCGTCGTTCATGCTGGCAGTCGGGTTGGAAATCGGCTGAATTCGGGCGGAAAAACTTGCGGGCACGCGCATGCAAAATAGGACGGCGCACGCGGCTCTGTCAGCCATTCCCCGACAGGTAAGCGAAGCGCGCAACTATACAATAGACCTAGTGCCCCGTCCGCCGCATGCTCCGCAGCGGTGTGCAGCCTCACAGGAGACACCCCATGCCGGTGCGCCGCAAGGTCATTCTCTGGACAGTGCTCACGCCGATCCTGCTGATAGCCCTGCTGGTCATCCTGATCCTGACCTTCGACTGGAACCGCCTGAAGCCCTGGCTGAACGAGCGGGTGTCGGATGCCATCGGCCGGCCGTTCGCGATCAACGGTGATCTCACCGTCACCTGGCGCACGGCTGAGGGAGAGACCGGCTGGCACACGCTGGTGCCCTGGCCCCGTCTTTCGGCGCGGGACATCACGATCGGCAATCCTGACTGGACCAAGTCGCCAAACATTGCCACCGTGCGCGAATTGATCTTCGTGCTGCGCCCGGTACCGCTGCTGACCCATGAGATCGCGGTGCCAACCATCGTGATCGACAGCCCCGCCGTTTGGCTGGAACGACTGGCCGACAATCGCAACAACTGGACATTTGACACCGGCCCAAAGACGGGCAAGTCGCGCTGGCATCTCGACATCGGCGAAGTCGTGCTCGCGCGCGGCAATCTCGCCTTGTCCGACGAGGCGCAGAAGATCGAGCTGCAAGCGTCGGTCGATACGATCGGGGACGCTGCGCTGTACGAGAAGGCACGCGATGGCGCGCTGGTCACGCCTGACGCCTCCGCGCCAGCCAGCGAATCGGCGCCGGTTGCCGCGAGCGCGCCGTCCGCGTCTGGCCCTCCCGCCAATGCCGTGGCCGGCAACCAGCGTTACGGACTGCGCTGGAAAGCCAACGGCCGCTACAACGAGGCGAGCATCAACGCCAGCGGCAAGGCCGGCAACGTGCTGAGCCTGCGCAATGTGAACGTGCCCTTCCCGCTACTGGCTGATGTACGCGTCGGCGCGACCCGGGCCGTCATCGAAGGCACGCTCACTAATCCGGCGCACCTCGCCGCCCTTGATGTTTATCTGCATCTGCAGGGCGACAGCATGGCCAAGCTGTACGCGCTCACGGGCATTGTGCTGCCTTCCACGCCGCCGTACGAAACGCGTGGCCGGCTGGTGGCCACGATTAAAAAGGGCGCATCGGTCTATGCGTACCGCGGCTTCACGGGCAAGGTCGGCGGCAGCGACCTGAGCGGCACATTGACCTTTACGCAGCGCGTACCGCGGCCACTTCTGGCCGGTGAGCTGGTTTCCAAGGAGCTGCGCTTCGTGGACCTGGCACCGCTGATTGGCGCCAACGCGAAGCCGGGCAAACCTGCGCCGGACAGCAATGTGCGCCAGCCTGCCGACAAGGCGCTACCGGTGGCGCCGTTCCGGACCGAACGCTGGGACAGAATCGACGCCGATGTCCGCTTCACCGGCAAGCGCATCATCCGCGATGAACGGTTGCCCATCACCGACCTGGTGACGCACCTGAAGCTGCAGGATGCGGTGCTGCTACTCGATCCGCTTAACTTCGGCGTTGCCGGCGGCGACCTGGTATCCACTATCCGGCTCGACGGCAAGCGCGAGCCGATGGGCGCCGTCATCGACATGCGTGCGCACCACCTCAAGCTCAAGCAGTTGTTCCCGACGGTGCAGTCGATGCGGGCCAGCATCGGGGAGATCAACGGCAGCGCCAAGCTGTCCGCGGCCGGCAATTCCGTGGGCGCATTGCTGGGATCGTCCAACGGCGAGGCCAAGCTGCTCGTCGAAAACGGCACCGTCAGCAAGTTCCTGCTGGAAGCCGCGGGCCTCAATGTCGGCAGCGTGATCATCTCCAAGCTGTTCGGCGACAAGCCTGTGCAGATCAATTGCGGCGTCAGCGACTTCGCGTTCACCAACGGCATCGCGCGGGCCCGCACTTTCGTGCTGGACACGCAGGATGCCGAGATCGTCGCCGAGGGCGCCGTCGATCTCAACAGCGAAAAGCTGGCCATGACGATCCACCCGGACTCCAAGGGCGTGCGAATCTTCTCGCTGCGCTCGCCGCTCTATGTCGGCGGGACGCTGAAGAAGCCGCGTGTGAGCCCCGATGTCGGCGTGCTGGCGCTGCGCGCCGGCGGCGCACTCGCGCTCGCGCTGGTCGCCCCGGTGGCCACGGCCGTGGTACCGCTGGTCGACCTGTCGTCGTCGAAGGAAAACCAGTGCGGCCGTCTGCTGGCGGACTTGAACAAGAAGCCGATTGCACCGCCGCCCGGCAAGACCTATCGTGACCCGAAGGCGCCGGGCGCGGCCAGCGCGGTGGCCGCCGAACTGCGCAACCCGGAGCATCCCGCCCCGGCTCAGCAGGCAAAGCAGGCGCAACAGGCCCAACAGCAAGCGCAGCAACCAGCCAGGGCACCGCAGCCAGCGCAGGGACCGCAAGCGCAACAGGCCGAGGACGGTCGCACTGCGCGCCCACCAGCGGCACCTGCTAACCGGCCACCGACTGATGCCGAGCTTTATCGGGGCGGCTGATCTTCCCGCCAAACCGCCGCTGCAAATTCACAACACTTGTGCATAAATTGACCGCTCAACGTCTTTGAACGTTGTGCTGTGCCCAGGCCCGGCGCATAATTAAATGGCCATTTACAAGATGTATCAAACAAATGGCACACTCCGGGTGCCGGCGACGGCGCCCTTCCGAAGGTGCGGCCCATGGCCGCCCTTGTTTTTTTGTTGTCCGTCGTACTGCGGCAACAAAAACCGAATTCGCCGTCCGCCCCCCCATGACGCTGCCCCATGCCGCCGTCCCGCCGATCAGCTGGCTGATCGCGCTGACGGTGTGCAATCACGTGGCGTTCAATGCCAGCCGCGTGGTGGTGTCCCTGTTTGCCATTTCCCTGAAGGCGTCGACGCTCACGCTGGGCTTGCTCATGTCGCTGTACGCGCTGCTGCCGATGCTGCTCGCGATTCGCGCCGGCAAGCGCATCGACGAGATCGGTCCGCGCAAGCCGATGACTGCGGGTTCCCTCATGGTCGTGGCCGGCACGCTGCTGCCCGCCGTGTGGCACGAGATTGCCGCACTGTATTTTTCTTGCGCGCTGATCGGCGTCGGATTCATGCTGGTCCAGGTTGCCATGCAACTGCTGATCGGACAGGTTTCCACCAATGACACCCGGCTGCGCAACTACACGCTGCACGCGCTCGGGCTGTCGGTATCCGGCACGCTTGGCCCGGTGGTGATGGGCTATGTGATCGAACATGCGGGTTTCCGGCCAGCCTTCCTGGTACTGGTAGCGGTCGCCCTGGTCGGCCAGGCCGGGCTGCAATGGGTGCGTCCGCGCCTGCCGGCACAAGGCGGCAATGCCGGGCGCATCGCCATTGAAGACGGCAGCCGGCGCTCCACGCTGGACCTGCTCCAGTATCCGGAGCTGCGTGCGGTCTTCGTTGCAAGCGCGGTGCTGTCGGCCGCGTGGGACCTGCATGCGTTCCTGATCCCGATTCATGGCTCGCGCATCGGCCTGTCGCCCTCGTCGATCGGCTGGGTGCTGGGCGCATTCGCGATCGCCACGTTCGCGATCCGCGTGGCCATGCCGCTGGTATCGCGGCGGCTGTCGGAGTGGAAGATCATCCGAGTCGCACTGATGGTGGGCGCGTCGGCCTACCTGATCTACCCGTTCGTCACGCATTTCTGGATGATGTGCGGCCTGGCCTTCGTTCTGGGTCTCGCGCTCGGCAGCGCCCAGCCCAATGTCATGAATATCCTGCACACCGCCTCGCCCAGCGGTCGCGCCGGCGAGGCGCTGGGACTGCGTTCGGCGGTGCTCAATACCAGCCAGGTGGTGTGGCCACTCACGTTTGGCGTGGTCGGGACAGCATTGGGCATGCTGCCTATCTTCCTGTCGATGGCGGGTGCCATGGGTATGGCGGGCCTCTATTCCCGACGCCAGTCTCGCGTCGCGGCTAAGGAATTGTCTCCACCCTCGCATTGATTTGCCGGCGCACAAAAGCGGCTTGCAACGCATTCGCTATACTCAAATCAGCCGGATTTCCGGCAGATTCCAATCGATTGCGACATGACCCAACTCGCTGACCTCCGCCGTACCTATGTCCTGGGCTCCCTCAACGAATCGGACGTGGCAGGCGACCCCATCGCCCAGTTCAAGCGCTGGTTCGACGAGGCCGTGACCGCCAAGCTGCCCGAGCCCAATGCGATGACGCTGGCTACCGTCGGCGCCGACGGCCAGCCGTCGGCACGCATCGTGCTTCTCAAAGGCATGGACGAGAAAGGCTTCACTTTCTTTACCAACTACGAAAGCCGCAA
Organism: Cupriavidus pinatubonensis; assembly: GCF_019602855.1. Classification (GTDB taxonomy): domain Bacteria; phylum Pseudomonadota; class Gammaproteobacteria; order Burkholderiales; family Burkholderiaceae; genus Cupriavidus; species Cupriavidus pinatubonensis. The sequence continues at coordinate 883,307 of NZ_CP080767.1, read as the reverse complement.
GGGACTGGACATGGCCGCCAACCCGCGCGCCGCGCTGCTGTTCCACTGGGTGCAACTCGAGCGCCAGGTGCGTGTGGAAGGCCGCGTTGAAAAAGTTGCCGACGACGAGAGCGATGCTTACTACGCGTCGCGCCCGCTCGGCTCACGCCTGGGCGCCTGGGCTTCGGAGCAGAGCAGGGAAGTGCCGGGCCGCGATGTGCTCGAGCAGCGCGAATCCGAATACCGTGCGAAGTTCGGCGAGAACCCGCCACGGCCTGCGCACTGGGGCGGCTATCGGCTCGTGCCGACCGCGCTCGAATTCTGGCAAGGGCGGCCATCGCGGCTGCATGACCGCATTGCGTACCGCGTCGAAGCCGACGGTAGCTGGAAGATCGTGCGGCTGTCGCCTTGATCGCTGCGCAGCACAAGCCGGGGAATTGTCCTAAAGTGGGATAAGCGTCGCTTTGAGGACGTGACGAGACACCGCGGGCGAAAATCCCCGCGGGTCGCTGAATGCGTCCCATCGCGACCGGGCTGCGCCCGGCTGTCACTGCCCTGCTGTCTCCGCCTGGCGCCTTCGTTCGTCACGTGTGCCGCAACGACAGGAGGTAACGCGCATGTTCTTCAAGCAAGCCCTCGACAAGCAACTGGACAGCTGGATCGCCGACCTGCGCGAGCATGCCAACCTGCCCGTCAAGCTACGCCTGTGGAACGGCAGCGAGTACCCGCTGGGCAGTTTCGACAAGCCGAACGTGACCCTGACCGTACGCGAAGCCGGCGCGCTGCCGCTGCTTCTTACCCCAAGCCTGGACAATCTCGGCGAAGCCTATGTCCAGGAAAAGATCGACCTCGACGGCAAGCTCACGGACATCATCGACGTGGGTTACCGTTTTTCGGCGGCGGCCAAGCGGCGCGCGGGCGGTGCGCTGGCCCGGGTTGCCCATCATTTCACGCATACCAAGCAGGAAGACAAGAACGCGATCCAGTACCACTATGACGTGTCCAATGCGTTCTACACCCAGTGGCTGGACCCGAAGATGGTCTATTCCTGCGCCTACTTCGAAAACGGCGATGAAGACCTGGCCACCGCGCAGCGCAAGAAGATCGATCACATCCTGACCAAGATCCGGCTGCAGCCGGACCAGACGCTGCTCGACATCGGTTGCGGCTGGGGCGCTCTGGTGATGCGCGCCGCGCAGAAGTTCGGCGCTCGCTGCGTTGGCATCACGCTGTCGCAGAACCAGTTCGACCTGGCCACCGAGCGCGTCCGCGCCGCCGGCCTGTCGGACCGCATCGAAATCCGCCTGCAGGATTACCGCGACATCGCAGGCACCTTCGACCGCATCACCAGCGTCGGCATGTTCGAGCACGTGGGCAAGAAGAACCTGGCCGGCTATTTCGGCCGCATGCGTGAATTGCTGGCCGACAATGGCGTCGCCATGAACCATGGCATCACGGTGCCGGACCCCAGCGATGCGCCGATGGACGGTTCCCAGTTCATGGATCGCTACGTTTTTCCGCAGGGCGAGCTGCCGCACATCGGCCTGGTGTTGAAGACCATGCAGGAAGGCGGATTGGAAGCGTTTGACGTGGAGCTGCTGCGCCGCCATTATGCGCAGACGCTGCGGCACTGGGCGGAGAACTTCGAGGCGCACGCCAGCGCGATCCGCGACATGGTTGGCGAGAAGAAGTACCGTATCTGGCGCGTCTATCTTGCCGGGTGCGCACACGCCTTCGATACGGACCAGATGTCGATCTACCAGGTCGTGTGCCACAAGGCGGGCAGGTCGTCGTCCGCGATACCCTGGTCGCGCCGCTATATCTACGACCACCCGATTGGCCAGAACGATTGACTGGATTGACTGAAGACCTGTTCGGCGAGCTGCTTCCGCCAGCCTCGCCGCCACAAGCGTGCGTCGCCGGCGGTGGCGCGCCGAGCCCAGACAAAGCTTCCCGCGGCAAATCCGTCCTGCCGGCCCGCCCGGATCCCGCCATTGACGCGCTCGCCAGGCGGCTGCCGCCAAATCTCTATCTCGGCACGTCGTCGTGGTCGTACAACGGCTGGAATGGCCTGGTCTATGACGGCGAGTACAGCGACAACCTGCTTTCGCGCAAGGGCCTCGCCGCGTATTCGCGACATCCGTTACTGCGTGCCGCCGGCATCGACCGCGGCTTCTACGGCCCGATTCCGCTCGCGGACTACCTGTCTTATGCAGCGCAGGTGCCGGAACAGTTCCGCTTTCTGGTGAAGGCGCCGGCCAGCGTCTGCGATGCGTGGCTGCGCGGCTCGGACGGCGTCGGGCGGCTGGCCAATGCGGCCTTTCTCGATGCGGAGATCGCGATCCGCGATTTCATCACGCCGGCCACCAGCGGACTCGGTGCCAAATGCGGACCGCTGCTGTTCCAACTTTCCCCGCTGGGCAGCCTGGCGAACGATGCCGCGGCTTTTCTCGATCGGCTTGACGGATTCCTGTCCGCGCTGCCGCCGCTCGATCCGTCCATCACGCCGCATGCCTGTTATGCCGTGGAAATGCGCGACCCGGTACTGCTGACACCGCGCTATATCAAGCTGCTGCGCCGTTACGGCGTGCGCTTCTGCCTGTCGGCGCGTGACCGGCTGCCGCCGGTGCATCGGCAGGCTTCAGCCCAGGCCCTGATGGACGCCGAAGCGCCGGGCCCGCTCGTATTGCGCTGGATGCTGCACGCCGGACGGCCCTACGAGGTGGCCGAATCGATCTATGCGCCGTTCAACCGCCTCGTCGACGAAGACCCCGAAACGCGCGATGCCATCGCCGATCTTGTCGTACGCACGTTGAACGCGGGGCAGAGCGCGACTGTCATCATCAGCAACAAGGCCGAAGGCTCCGCGCCGCTCACGTGCATACGGCTGGCCGAGGCCATCGCCGCGCGCCTGTAATGGCACGGTGCCGCGCCGCTACCGGCGCAGCTTGCTGGCAAACCTCTCGCGGAACTTGGCGACCTTGGGCGAGATGACGAACGCGCAGTATCCCTGGCTCGGATGCTCCTGGAAGTAGTTCTGGTGGCTCGCCTCGGCACGCCAGTACGGCTGCTCCGGCTCGATCTGCGTGACGATGGGTGCGTCGAAGACCTTGTTGGCGACCAGTTCGCGCATGACGTACTCCGCCACGGCGCGCTGCGCTTCGGAGTGCGTGAAGATGATCGAGCGATATTGCGGGCCAACGTCGTTCCCCTGCCGGTTCAGCGTGGTCGGATCATGGATCGCAAAGAAAATCTCGATGATCTCGCGATAGTTGATGACCGCCGGATCGAACGTCACGCGGATGACTTCGGCATGGCCCGTATCGCCTTCGGAAACCTGCTGGTAGCTGGGATGGCTCACATGCCCGCCGGTGTAGCCCGATTCCACGGCACGCACGCCATTGACCTGCTGGTACACCGCCTCCAGGCACCAGAAACATCCTCCGCCGAGGGTCGCCGTATCGAGTCCATGTTCCATGTCGCCGCTCCCGGGGTTCACGCGTTGTGTCGATGTACCGTTCCTAAGCATAAGCGCAGATAAGGCAATCTGCCGGCGGGTTATCCCCAAGCGCGGTCAGCATTGCGGCCTCTCCGGCGCAGGGGCCTTCCAAACCCGATACAATTCTCAAGAATCCGTTGCGGTTAGGGCACATCGTTGCATGGCGCGACACCGTTGCGCAGAAGTGTTAGCTGCCAGACTGACGCCGCTGCGCGCATCGCCAGATCTTGTCCCTGTCGCCGCGACCCCCAACTATGAATCATCATGACCGCCAGTGGAGCCCTTGCGATGGGCATGCCTGAAATCCCGCCGCGGGACCTCGGCCAGGCCGCATCTCCGGATTTCGATGCACTGCATTTTCGCCGCACGCTGTCGCAATTCGCGACTGGCGTGACGATCATCACCACGCGCACCAGCGCAGCGGCCGTCGCGGCCGGGGCGCCGCCGTTCATCGGCATGACCGCCAGTTCTTTCAACTCCGTATCGCTGGACCCACCCCTGGTGCTATGGAGCATGGCGATGCGCGCCAACAGCCTGCCAATGTTTCGCGACGGTTCGCATTACATCGTCAACGTGCTGTCGGCGTCGCAACTGGACTTATGCAAGCGCTTTGCGACGCTCAAGGGCGACCGTTTCGCCGGCGTGGACTACCGGCTGTCCGAGAACGGCTTGCCGGTCCTGAAAAATGCCCTGGCCTGGTTCGAGTGCCACAACCGCAGCCGCTATGACGAAGGCGACCATGTGATTTTCGTCGGCGAAGTCGAACGCTGCGGTGTGCTCGAAAGCCACGAGCCGCCGCTGATTTTCCAAAACGGCATCTTCTCGACCACGACGCCGCTGGAAGGCTGACCGCCGCCCGCCTCCCCGCCCCATCTTCAGGTTCCTGCCGGATCGGCCGCCTTCAGCACGGCCAGCGGCGAACTATCCGTCTTGATCCGCTGCAGCACGATGTTGGAGCGGATATCCATCACGCCCGGTGTACGGTACAGCCGGTTCACGATGAAATCCGAGTAGTGCTTCAGATTGCGCGCCTGCACGCGCAGGATGTAGTTGCTGTCGCCAGTGATGATGTAAGCCGACAGCACCTCCGGCCACGCCTGCACGGCCGCGATAAACGTGTCGTGCCAGCCCTCCACGTCGTGCCGCATCGACACCTGCACGATCGCTTCCAGTTCCAGCCCCAGCCGCTCGGCGTCGAACCACGCGCGGTAGCCGCCGATGACGCCTGATTCCTCCAGCAGCCGCACGCGCCGCAGGCACGCCGACGGCGACAGCGCCACGCGATCGGCCAGGTCCTGATTGCTGATGCGGCCGTGCTCCTGGAGGCACTCCAGGATGCGCAAATCAATAGGATCAAGAGTCATTCGAATATTTACGCTTAAATCTAGTAGATTTTCGAATTTTATGCGAAATATCCGCCGTTAAGCAGTGGATTTCGCAAGCCTCTTGCCGGTTTTTTTGACTATCATGCCGTCATCGAGGACGACATCGGCGCCGCCCCTGCGGCAGCCGTGCAGACATGACCAACCGCCCCGCAACGCCCGCCGACAGCCGCAAGCTGTGGGACATCAGCCCTCCGCTTTCCCCCGCCACGCCCGTGTGGCCCGGCGACACGCCGTTCCAACAGGAAACCGCTTGGCAGATGGATGAGCACTGCCCGGTCAATGTCGGCCGCATCACGCTGTCGCCGCATACCGGCGCCCATGCCGACGCGCCGCTGCACTATGCCGCTGATGGGGCGCCGATCGGCGAAGTGGGCCTGGAACCTTACCTTGGCCGTTGCCGCGTGATCCATTGTGTGGGTGCCACGCCCGTCGTCGCACCACATCACGTGGAACATGCGCTGAACGACCTGCCGACGCGCGTGCTGCTGCGCACGTACAAACGCGCGCCGCTCGATCAATGGGACACCGGTTTCTGCGCCGTCGCCCCCGAAACCATTGCACTGCTTGCCGCGCACGGCGTGCAGCTGATCGGCATCGACACGCCGTCGCTGGACCCGCAGGAGTCCAAGACCATGGACGCGCACAAGGCCGTGCGCCGCCACGGGCTGGCCATTCTCGAAGGCCTGGTGCTCGATACCGTCGCCGAAGGCGACTACGAACTCATTGCGCTGCCGCTGCGCTTTACCGGGCTCGACGCAAGCCCGGTGCGTGCCGTGCTGCGCAGCCTTGACTGAACACCCCCCGTAATCCTTTGCCTCTTTCCGACATGACCGCACTGACCCGCGAGCAATGCCTGTTGCTCGACCAGCAAGACCCCCTGCGCGCATTGCGCGACCAGTTCGCGCTACCTGACGGCGTGATCTACCTCGATGGCAATTCGCTGGGCGCCCGCCCGCGCGCTGCTGCGGCACGTGCCGCCGAAGTCGTCAGCGAGGAATGGGGCACTGGCCTGATCCGCAGCTGGAACACCGCGGGCTGGTTCGACCTGCCGCAGCGCCTCGGAAACATGCTGGCTCCGCTGATCGGCGCCGGCGAGAACGAGGTGGTGGTCACCGATACCACGTCGATCAACCTGTTCAAGGTGCTGGCCGCCGCGCTGCGCGTGCAGGCCACGCGAGATCCGTCGCGCAAGGTGATCGTGTCTGAAGCAAGCAATTTCCCGACCGACCTGTATATCGCGCAAGGTCTGGCGGATCTGCTGCAGCAAGGCTATTCGCTGCGCCTGGTGAACTCGCCGGCCGAGATCGATGCCGCCGTCGGCGCCGACACCGCCGTGCTGATGCTCACGCACGTGAACTACAAGAGCGGCGAGATGCTCGACATGGCCGCGCTGACCGAACTCGCCCATGCGCGCGGCGCGTTGACCGTGTGGGACCTCTGCCATTCGGCAGGCGCCGTGCCCGTGGCACTGAACGCGTCGAAGGCTGACTACGCGATCGGCTGCACCTACAAGTACCTCAACGGCGGCCCGGGTTCGCCGGCCTTCGTGTGGGTCGCGCCGGCGCTGCGCGATGCCTTCTGGCAGCCGCTGTCGGGCTGGTGGGGCCACGCCGCGCCGTTCGCGATGGATCCGCAATACCGCCCTGTCGAAGGTGTGCGCCGTTTCCTGTGCGGCACGCAGCCGATCACGTCGATGGCGATGGTCGAATGCGGACTCGACATCTACGCACAAACCGACATGGCGGCGCTGCGCGCCAAGTCGCTTCAACTTACCGACCTGTTCATCGCGCTCGTGGAATCGCGTTGCGGCCACCACCCGCTCACGCTGGTCACGCCGCGCGAGCACGCACGCCGCGGCAGCCAGGTCAGCTTCGAACATCCGCAAGGCTATGCCGTGATGCAGGCACTGATCGAGCGCGGCGTGATCGGCGATTACCGCGAGCCGCGCATCATCCGTTTCGGCTTCACGCCGCTGTACACGAGCTTCACCGAAGTGTGGGACGCCGTGGAAACGCTGCGCGACGTGCTGGATACCGAAACCCACCGGGCCGAGCGCTTCCATACGCGCGGCGCAGTGACCTGAGCGGAGCGCACCATGAGCGAATTCAAGGGATGCCCGATGTCGGGCGCGGTACGGCAAGGCGGACAAGGCAAGCAGGGCGACGGCTGGCACGGCGCGCAGATGGACTTCGCCAAGGACATGAGCTATGGCGACTACCTGGGCCTGGACCAAATTCTGAGCGCGCAGCATCCGCTGTCGCCCGACCACAACGAGATGCTCTTCATCGTGCAGCACCAGACCACCGAGCTGTGGATGAAGCTGATGCTGCACGAACTGCGCGCGGCGCGTGCATCGGTGCGCGAAGACGTCCTGCCGCCGGCCTTCAAGATGCTGACGCGCGTATCGCGCATCATGGACCAGCTTGTCCAGGCGTGGAACGTGCTGGCAACCATGACGCCGCCGGAATATTCGGCGATGCGACCCTACCTGGGCATGTCGTCCGGCTTCCAGTCGTATCAGTACCGCGAGATCGAGTTCATCCTCGGCAACAAGAACGCGGCCATGCTGCGCCCGCATTCACACCGGCCGGAACATCTGGAACTGGTGGAGACGGCCCTGAAAACGCCGTCGCTCTATGACGAGGCAATCCGCCTGATGGCGCGCCGCGGCTTTGCCATCGACGCCAATTGTGTCGAGCGCGACTGGAGCCAGCCGACGACCTACAACGCCTCGGTCGAAGCGGCGTGGCTTGAGGTCTACCGGAATCCGAACGCGCACTGGGAGCTGTACGAACTCGGCGAGAAGTTTGTCGACCTCGAAGACTCGTTCCGCCAATGGCGCTTCCGCCATGTGACCACGGTCGAGCGCGTGATCGGCTTCAAGCGCGGTACCGGCGGCACCGAAGGCGTCAGCTATCTGCGCAAGATGCTCGACGTGGTGCTGTTCCCGGAACTGTGGAAACTGCGTACGGACCTGTAAGGCGGCAGCGAGCCAGCAAGGCCGGCGTCAGCCGGCCGGATCCGACAGGCGTGCGGCCAGCGCCTTCAGGGCCGGTGCAAGGGTTTCGTGGAACACGGACTCTTCGACGGTCCCGTACGAGGCGCTGCAGCTGAGCATGTGCGGCTCCTTCTCCCCTACCGGCCGGAATGCCACCGCACAGGCATGGATAGCCGGGTGCCAGTCCCGGAACGACGAGGCATAGCCGCGCCGTTCCGCCTCTTCAAGCGCCGCACGCGTTGGCGCTTCCTGCTGCTTCCATTGCTCCGGAAAAGCCTGGCTGAACTCGGCCAGCACGCGTTCCCGCCGCGCCGCCGGCAGCGCCGCCAGATAGGCGCGCCCCATCGAGCTCGACACCAGCGACAGCCGCGATCCCACGCCCAGCCCCAGCATCACACCCGCGTCGTTACGGATCGATTCCAGGTAGGTCACTTCCATGCGCTCGCGCTTGCCGAGCGACACCGACACGCCGTAGGACTGCGCGAACGCGAGCATATGCGGCCGGGCCAGCGCCACCACGTCAGAAGCGGATAGATAGGCGTAGCCTAGCGCCAGCACGCCCGCATCGAGCGCGTATTTTCCGAGGCTATCGTCATAGCGCAGATAGCCAAGCTGCACGAGCGTCCCGGCCAGACGGCTGACGGTAGCCTTGGGGAAGCCTGTACGGCGCACGAAATCCTGGTTGCCGAGCATAGCCTCGCCGGTGCGGAAACAACGTAGCAACTCCAGGCCGCGGGCCAGTGCCGTGACGAAATTGGGATCGCTTTCGCGCACTGAGGCGGCGGAAGTGGCGTCTGGAGAAAGGCTGCTCAAGGCTGGCTCCTGTGGGCGGTCGGGCGCCACGCGCGACAATCGAACACACCGTGGTCATCCCGCTTGCATGGCGAACGCATTGCGATATACTAATCCAACGGAACACAGTTCCGCAATGCGGAACTTAAAAATTCCACCGATTCCATCGATTGCCGCTGAGGCGGGTGCATCCCAAAGCGCCTGGCAGCGGTTCCCCGCTCTACCGAAGGAGACCTGCATGGCTGCCAACGCCGAATTCCACTGGGCCGATCCCCTGCTGCTGGACCAGCAACTGACCGCCGACGAGCGCGCCGTGCGTGACGCCTCCGCGGCGTACTGTCAGGACAAGCTGATGCCGCGCGTGCTCCAGTCGTTCCGCAATGAAAAAACCGACGTGGAAATCTTCCGCGAGATGGGCGAACTGGGCCTGCTGGGTCCGACCATCCCCGAGCAGTATGGCGGCCCGGGCCTGAACTACGTGAGCTATGGCCTGATCGCACGCGAGGTCGAGCGTGTAGATTCGGGCTACCGCTCGATGATGAGCGTGCAGTCGTCGCTGGTCATGGTGCCGATCTATGAATTCGGCACCGAAGCGCAGAAGCAGAAGTACCTGCCCAAGCTGGCCACCGGCGAGTGGATCGGCTGCTTCGGCCTGACCGAGCCGAACCACGGCTCCGACCCGGGCTCGATGGTCACGCGCGCCAAGAAGGTCAATGGCGGCTACGAGCTGACCGGCGCCAAGATGTGGATCACCAACTCGCCGATCGCCGACGTGTTTGTGGTATGGGCCAAGCTGGCGGGTGAAGACGGCAAGGAAGATATCCGTGGCTTTATCCTGGAAAAGGGCTGGAAGGGCCTGAGCGCCCCGGCCATCCACGGCAAGGTCGGCCTGCGTACGTCGATCACCGGCGAAATCGTGCTCGACCAGGTCTTCGTGCCGGAAGAGAACATCATGCCGGGCGTGAAGGGCCTGAAGGGTCCGTTCACCTGCCTGAACTCCGCCCGCTACGGTATTGCCTGGGGCGCGCTCGGTGCCGCCGAATTCTGCTGGCACACCGCCCGCCAGTACACGCTGGACCGCAAGCAATTTGGCCGCCCGCTGGCCCAGACTCAACTGGTGCAGAAGAAGCTGGCCGACATGCAGACCGAGATCACGCTGGGCCTGCAAGGCTGCCTGCGCCTTGGCCGCATGAAAGACGAAGGCACGGCCGCCGTGGAAATCACCTCGATCATGAAGCGCAATTCGTGCGGCAAGTCGCTCGACATCGCCCGCGTGGCGCGTGACATGCTCGGCGGCAACGGCATCTCGGACGAATTCGGCGTGATCCGCCACGTGGTGAACCTGGAAGTGGTCAACACCTACGAAGGCACGCACGACATCCACGCGCTGATCCTGGGCCGCGCCCAGACCGGCCTCCAGGCCTTCTTCTGATCCGGAATCGGATATCTGGCACTCGTTTCGTCTCTGCGCAGAAATAAAAAAAGCCCGGCTGGAAAGCCGGGCGAAGCACACTACCAAGGAGACGACGGGCTGCCCCGCCGTAGACAACATCGGCAAATGGCACGGGGCGTTGCGCCCCGGTGCCTATTTGTTCGGTTGCGGCGTGAGCCGCAGATAGGGCCGCACGGCCTTGTAGCCCTTCGGGAATTTCTCGCGGATCACCGCTTCGTCCTTCAGCGAAGGGATGATCACCACGTCGTCGCCGTCCTGCCAGTTGCCCGGCGTGGCTACGCTATGGTTGTCGGTGAGCTGCAGCGAATCGATGACGCGCAGGATCTCGTGGAAATTGCGCCCCGTGCTGGCCGGATACGTGATGATCAGGCGCACCCTCTTCTTCGGGTCGATGATAAACAGCGAACGCACCGTCAGGGTTTCGTTCGCGTTCGGGTGAATCATGTCGTACAGCTGCGAGACCTTCCGGTCGCCATCGGCCAGAATCGGGAAATTGACCGTGGTGGATTGCGTCTCGTTGATGTCCTGAATCCATCCTTTATGGGATTCGACACCGTCCACCGACAGCGCTATCGCCTTCACGCCACGGCGCACGAACTCATCCTGGAGCCTGGCAGTCAGGCCCAGCTCGGTCGTGCACACCGGCGTGTAGTCCGCCGGATGCGAAAACAACACGCCCCAGCTGTCGCCCAGCCAGTCGTGGAAGCGGATGCGGCCCTCGCTGGAATCCTGCTCGAAATCGGGGGCGAGGTCGCCCAGTCGCAATGCCATGCCCGGTCTCCGGAAAAATGCGTGGAACCAGAGTATCCGGATTGCGATCGAACCCAAACGAATATAAAGTCACTACAAAATCACTCCCAGTCATATAGAACGGCGCCTCCGGCGTGCGCCGGAAATGGGACGACTTTGCCCCTGTTAGCGTCGTGGTCTTGAAACCACGGGTACTCGCCACATATGCTAAGTAACAAACAAGACGTGCCGTTACTCACCGGGGCAAGGCAAAATGTCAGAAAACGCACAAACCGAACCAACCGCCCGCAAACAGGAGAAACTGATGAGCGATGTCAAGACCGTTCTGTCCGACGCTGAAGAACTGCTGAAACAAGCAGCGTCGACCACCGGCGAAAAGGCTGCCGAACTGCGCGAGCGTGGCATGGGCCTGCTGAAGCAAGCCAAGGAAAAGGCCCAGGACCTGCAAGACGCTGTGGTCACCAAGAGCAAGGCCGCCGCGCGCGCAACTGATGACTATGTGCACGACCATCCGTGGCGTGCCGTCGGCGTGGCTGCCGGTGTAGGTCTGCTGGTCGGTCTGCTGCTGAACCGCAAGTAAGGCTGGCCCGCCCGCGGCGCCTTGGGCGTCGCGGCAACACAGGCATGGTCCGTCATCGCGTACGGGCCGGCCGTTAGCCCGGGCCCGGGCACGAGAAGCGTGTGCCCCCGGGCTTCGCCCGCTGAAAGGCGTGGCCGGCAAGTGCCGGCGCGCCGCTTCCTCGCCGGAGCCGCATGAGCGAATCCTCTTCACCCAAGTTAATGGAATCCGTGCGCAACCTGGCCGGTTCGTTGGTTGCTATGGTCCAGACGCGTCTGGAACTCGCCAGCGTCGAATTCGCCGAGGAGCGCACACGGCTCATGAAAGTGGGCCTGCTGGCCTGCTTCGGGCTGGTTTTCTTCGGCATTGCGCTGGTGACCTTCACCGCGCTGATCGCGATCCTGTTCTGGGACACCTACCGCTGGCAAGCCCTGGTCGGACTGGTAATCGCCTATCTCGTGCTGTCCGCCGGCTGCCTGGCATTCGCCCGACACCTGGTGCGCAACGCCCCGCCGATGTTCGAGGCAACACTGGCGGAAATCGACAAAGATCGGGAGACCCTGCGCCGATGAACACTCCGGAATCCGGACCGGGCGCCGGCACACCGCCCCGTCGCGAGCATCCTCGCCCCGTGCGTTACGCGCGGGAAGTGCGGCTGCCGCTCGACGTCCGCAAGGAACTGCTACTGACACGCGCCGAACTGGAGCGCCACGATCTGCTGAAAGCGCTGCATGACGTCAAAGGTGGCGCCAGGCGCCTGGGCAGCTTCGCCAATCTGCTGCCGCGCGCCGTGCGGCCGGCTTCGTTGATGAAGGTGCTCGGCCTGGCACAGGACTATCCGCTGCTCAGCACGGCTGTCACGCTCGCCCTGCCGCTGCTGCGCCGCACGCCGGTGCTGCGCTGGACGTGGAAGGCATCCAAGATCGGTGCCGCCGCAGGTGCCGCCTACTGGGCCTACAACGCCTGGCGCCAGGCCAAGAGCCAGGCTGTGCCGCCCGCCATCAACGGCGACGCCAAGCCGCCGCTCGACACGGGATTCCGCGATCCCCTCGTACGTTAGTTCGTCATCAGGGCCTCGAGTCCGCGTGCCTCGCCGATCGTCGCCATTGCCTGCCTCGGCGTTGGCAGGAACGGCACGGGCGGCGCGATGTGGTGGCCCTGCACCAGATCCACCCCCAGCTCGCGCAGCCGCGCGAGTTCGGCCTCGGTTTCCACATGTTCGGCGATCGTCTTCTTGCCCATCGCATGGCCGATGCGCTGGATGACTTCCACCATCACCTGGTTGACCGGATCCTCGAGCATCTCGCGCACGAAGCTGCCGTCGATCTTCAGGTAGGCGGCCGGCAAGTGCTTGAGATAGATGAACGACGCCATGCCGGCGCCGAAATCGTCCAGCGCGAATACACAACCCAGTGCCTGCATCTGCTCGATGAATGCTGCGGCCTGCGCCAGGTTGGAAATCGCGGCTGTTTCGGTGATCTCGAAGCAGATGCCGCTCAACGCGACGCCAGTCCGCTGCGCCTGCTCACGGATAAACGTCGGGAAGCGGACATCGGCCAGCGAAGATGCTGACAGGTTGATCGCGCACAGCGCAATGTCTTCAGCCGACTCCGCGCGCCGCTGAGCCAGCGTGGCGAACGCCGTTTCGACCACCCAGCGGTCGATCATCGGCATCAGGTTATAGCGTTCGCACGCTGGCACGAACGCCATCGGCGGCACCAGCTGGTTGCGTTCGTCGACCATACGCAGCAGCAGTTCGACGTGCTTTCCGCCTTGCCGCTGACCGTTCAGCGGAACGATTTCCTGCTCGTAAAGGCAGAACCGTCCGGCCGCGAGCGCCGCGTGCACGCGGCTGACCCACTCCATCTCGCCATGGCGCGCCTGTACCACGCTGTCCTGCGGATGGTAGACCTGCACCCGGTTACGGCCATTCTCCTTCGCCACATAGCAGGCCGCGTCGGCTGCGCTCATTGCTTCCGCCACGCCGCCGGTGTCGCCGTCCAGCGCCACCAGGCCGATGCTGACGCCCACAGCAAAGGTGCGCTGACGGTGAGTGAAGCGGAATCCGGCCACCGCACGCCGCAGCGACTCGGCCATCCGCTCTGCGTCCGGCGCCGGACAATGTTCGAGCAGAATGCCGAATTCGTCGCCGCCAAGCCGTGCGAGCGTATCGCCCTTGCGCAACTGGGCGCGCATGACCGCCGCCATCTGGCGAATCAGTTCGTCGCCGGCGGCGTGGCCGCAGGTATCGTTCACAACCTTGAACTGGTCGAGGTCCAGGTACATCAGCGCATGCGTGCCGCTGGTGACCCGCACCCGCGCAATCGCTGCCGCCAGGCGGCGCTCGAACTCGGTCCGGTTGACCAGGCCAGTGAGCGCGTCGTGGCTGGCTTCGTGCGCCAGCCGGGCCGCGTGTTCGCGCTCGTGGCTGATGTCGTGCAGCACGACGACGACGCCGATCGCCTGCGCCGAGCGGTCGCGAATCAGCGCGACCGATGGCTTCACCGCCACCGTGCGCCCGCCGCGGCCGGTCAGCAATGCCGTCATGCCGGGCCACCGCTGCTGCAGCGCCAGCGCGACCAGGTTGCGCAGCGGCGCCTCGCTGCCCTCGTCGCAAAGCGCGCAAACCTGCTGGAGCAGGCGGCCGCGCGCCTCTTCCTCGCGCCAGCCGGTCAACGCCTCGGCGGCCGGATTTAGCGATTCGATGCGGCCCCAGACGTCGGTGGTGACCACGGCATCGCCGATTGCCTGCAGCGTGACCTGGGCCCGTTCCTTCTCGGCGAACAGTTGGGACTCGTAGCGCTTGTGCTCGGAGATATCCGTGAGCGAACCAGCCATGCGCATCACTCGTCCATCGTCGCCACGTACGAGCCGGCCGCGTGCGCGGACCCACAGATAGCCATCGCCGCTCGTACGCAACCGGAAGTTGGCATCGTACGGATCGCCGCGCCGCAGATGGCGCCAGAGCTTGTCGTCAAAGCCATTCAGGTCAGCTGGATGGAGCAGGCCGAGCAGCGTCTCCCGCGCGTGCGGCAAGGCGTCCGGCTCGAACCCGAGCATCTGCGCGCAGCGCGGCGAAAAATACAGCTTGCCGCTGCGCACATCCCAGTCCCACAGCCCGTCGTTGCTGCCGCCCACGGCCAGTTGCAGACGCTCCTCGCTGGTGGCCAGCGCTTCACGCAGCCGGCGTTCGCGCCGCAGCCGTCCCTGGCAAAGCAGGATGCCGGACAGCAGCAGCGCCAATGCGACCACGACTGCACCGACTGTAAGCCATCGTGTTACGCGCCGCGACGCCTTGCCCAACTGCTGCGAAAACGCCGCTTCGAGCGGCGTCAGCCGTGCGTCGATGGCGACAATGCCCTGCAACACCGGCTCGACGCACGCGACGCCACAGCCGGGCTCGGCAACCAGTTGACGCAGCGCCATCGCCTGCTCATGCAGGGCCGCGATCTCGCGATCGCCTTCCGCCCAGATGCGGATCGCCGCATCCACTTCCTCGACATGGCGAAAGTTGCGGTAGAGACGGAAGATGCCCGCGATGTCGTCGGCGTGGATGGCGCCCGCGAGAAAGCCGGCACGCGCGCGCTCGTAGTCGGGCTTGTCGCGATCCAGCTCGATGCGCGCACGGTGGTCGCCCATCGGCGCGGCAATATCCGATAGATAAGCCCGGAAATCGGCCTCGTCGCGGTCTTCGCCATAACGCAGCAGGTGCATGACGGCGTTCTTCTGGCCCCTGGACCACTGACTCTCACCCGCAACAAGCGCGCGCGCGGCAGACAGTACGTCGACACTGGCGATGGTAAACAGCGCCAGCGCGATGACCACAGGAACGAACGGCCAGATAACGCGCAATGCATGCACATCGCCCGGCAAAGACTTGCCTGCTTGCCGCATAGGACTTCCGACGGTTGGGGCGCCGGCAGCGTGGCGGGACACAACCTTGCTGCCAGGATTGCTGTTCATTGTCCGTGGCGGGATGGGCGATGTCTCTAACTCGAAGAGGTTAATACGGACTTGTCCACACTCTGGTGGGGAGTGGCCTAGTGTTTGCAGCCCGTATGGGGCCAACGGGCGGTGTGGCTCGGCGCGCAACAATGCAAAAAGGGCCTGTGACTTGCGCCACAGGCCCTTCGAAATGCTGGTGGGTCGTGCGTGACTCGAACACGCGACCAACGGATTAAAAGTCCGCTGCTCTACCGACTGAGCTAACGACCCGAAAAAACAGAACCGCGATTATAGTGACACACCTCCCGATGTGTCAAGCATGGATCACCGGCTCAGGCGAATGCCATGCGCTCAAGGCGCCATATCTGGTAGCGGAATGCCAGCACTGCGCCCGCGAGAATGCCGCCGAAGGCGATGAACGAGCCGATGGCCAGCGTCGACACGCCGGACAGCCCCTGCCCCACCGTGCAGCCGAGCGCCGTCACACCGCCTGCTCCCATCAGGATGCCCCCGATCATGTGGTTGGCGACGTCCTCCGCATTGCCGAACCCTTCCCAGCGGAATGTGCGAGTAGCCAGCGCATACACCGACGCACCGGCAATCACGCCGAAGACGCTGACGATGCCGATGGTCAGCACCTTGCTCTTGTCGCTGAACATCATCAGCCAGTCGAGCGTATAGGCGTACGGCGCCACGAAGCTCAGGCTTTCCATGCGGCCGCTGTTGGTAGCGACGAACAGCTCTTCCAGCGTGTTCGGATCTTCGGCTACATAGCCGATGTGACCCGACACGTACCACATCGCGACGATGATCAGGCCGACGCCGACGCCACCGAGCATGTTGTCGAACGTGCGGAAACCGCGTGCCACGAGCGCCCAGACCACCAGCGCTCCACCAAGTACCAGGCCTAGCCCGAGCTGCAGCGCGCCGCGCGCGACACCGGTGCCTTGCGACAGCAGCGACGGCAGATCCTGTGTGACCGGCAACGTGACCGAGACCGCGTCAACGGTATTGACGCGCACCACGCCGAACAGGCCGCGCAGTGTCATATAGGCGGACAGCCCGAGGAATACGAACACCACCAGGGACTTGAGGTTGCCCGCGCCGATCCGCACCAGCGTCTTGCTGCCGCAGCCCGAGGCCAGCACCATGCCGAAGCCGAACATCAGGCCGCCCGAGAGCGCCGACAGCCAGCCCAGCTTGTTCGCCGCGTAAATGGTCTTGGTCGGATCGATGAGCCCGGCCCACGCCAGCACGCCGGTGCCGATCATCGCCACGCCGATGGCCAGGCCCCACATGCGCATGCGGCTCCAGTCGCCCATGTTGACGATGTCCGAGACCGCGCCCATGGTGCAGAAGTGCGTGCGCTGCAGGATGGCGCCGAACAGGAAGGTCAGGACAAAAGTGCTCAGCAGCACGGTGCGCGAAAGCGCGGCGATATCGATCTCGGGCATGTCGGGGGCGATGAAGAAAAAGCTGGGGGCTGCTCAGGCGTTCTGGTAACGAGTCGGGTCGGGAACACCGGCTGCTTCGAAGCCGGCGCGGCGGATACGGCAGGAATCGCAGACGCCGCAGGCGCGGCCGTCGTCGTCGGCCTTGTAGCATGACACCGTCATGCTGTAATCGACACCGAGGCGAATACCCGCGCGGATGATCTCGGCCTTGGTCATGTCGATGATCGGCGCATGCACATGGAAGCGGTCACCCTCCACGCCGGCCTTGGTGGCGAGGTTGGCCAGCGTCTCGTAGGCTGCGACGTATTCGGGACGGCAATCAGGATAGCCCGAGTAGTCCACGGCGTTCGCACCGAAGAACAGGTCGCGCCCGCCAACGGCTTCGGCCCAGCCGAGTGCCAGCGACAGCATGATGGTGTTGCGCGCTGGCACGTAGGTGATTGGAATACCCGACGACGCGCCGCCGGTCGGCACGTCGAGCTTGTCGTCGGTCAGCGCGGAGCCACCGAAGCGGCGCAGGTCCAGGTCGACGATTTCGTGGCGCACGGCGCCGAGCGCGCTGGCGACCTGTTTGGCCGCATCAAGCTCGGAAGAATGGCGCTGGCCATAGCGCATCGACAGCGCATAGGTCTCGAAGCCCTGGGCCTTGGCCATGGCAAGAACGGTGGCGGAATCAAGCCCGCCCGAAAGCAGGACAATGGCGCGTTTGGTCATGATGGCAGTCGCGCCGCGCAGGCGGCACGCGAAAATTGCAGGCGAATCGCGTATTTTAGCGCGAGACGGAAAAAAGCCCGCTGAACGCGGGCTTTGCAGTCAATCTGGTGCCGTACCGGCTTACTTCAGCGTCTTGAGCCGGTTGCTTGCGGCCTGCGCGCCTTCGGTACCCGGATACTTGGCCACCACCTGCTCCAGCGTCTTGCGCGCCGCAGCCTTCTGGCCGGACTCCAGCTGGTTGTTGGCGATGGCGATCATGGCATCGGGCGCCTTCGGGTGCGTCGGGTTCGCCTGCAGCATGTTCTGCAGCACGGTGGTCGAGCCCTTGTAGTCGCGTTGCGCGTAAAGAGCATTTCCAAGCCAATACTGCGCGAGCGGCAGGTACGGGCTCTGCGGATACTTCTTGACGAACGCCGCAAACGAATTGCCGGAGCTCTTGAAGTCGCCGGCCTGGAACTGCTTGAGCGCGGCGTCGTACTCGGGCTTTTCATTGGGCTGGACCGTGCCCTCGCGGCCTTCCACGGTGACCTGCTGCGGCTCGAATTTCTTCAGGCGCGCATCGAGGTCCGCGTAGTAGTCCTTCTGCTGCTTTTGCAGCGTTTCCACCGTGTTCTGCAGCACCTCGTTCTGGCCGCGCAGCCGGGCGACCTCCTGGCGAAGGCCTTCCAGCTGGTTCTGGATGTCGATCGTCGTGCGGCTGTTCTGCTCGATGCGCTGCGTCGCGGTCGCCTGGAAACCGTTGAACTGGTCGCGCAGGGTGATCACGGCGCGGCGCGCCTCGTCATCATCGAACACGCCGGCACGGGCCGGAGCAAGGGGCAGCATGGCTGCACCGGAAACGGCGGCAAGCCACAACAGGGTGGAAACGCGTGCTTTCATGGATGGCCTGTACGCGGATCAGATCAGTAGTTGATGTCGGCGCGGCGGTTCTCGGCCCAGGCGGCTTCGTCGTGGCCCGTCGACTTCGGCTTTTCCTTGCCCAGGCTCACGGCCTCCATCTGGCTATCGGACACGCCCATGGTCGCCAGCGAACGGCGCACCGCTTCGGCACGCTTCTGGCCCAGGGCAAGGTTGTACTCGCTGGTACCGCGTTCGTCGGTATTGCCCTGGATCAGGATCTTGCGGCCCTTGTTCGAGCCCAGGTACTTGGCGTGCTCGCCGAGCATGCTTTGGTATTCGGGCTTGACGCTGTAGCTATCAAAGTCGAAGTACACGCTGCGCTTGGCCAGCGGGCTGTTCGGATCGTTCAGCGGGTCACGCGAAACGTCCACCGGCTGCACCGTGCGGGCATCGGCACCGGTGCCGCCCTTGTTGGCGCCGGCATTGGCGGCGTCGTCCAGCTTCACGCCGGAGCTGCAGGCACCTAGGGCCAGCAGGGCGGCGACGGCAAGGGTTTTAGTCATCAGTTGGGGCATGGCGAGAGACTCCTGTTATTGCGTTATTGCATGAAAGGACCCCAGGACGGCTCGCGGACATCGCCGGACTGGAGAGACAGAACCTGCCGGGTACGCCCGTCAGTGGACACCGCCGCCAGTACCGAGCGGCCGCCCACGCGGGTGGCGTATAGGATGTACTTGCCGTTCGCGGCAAAGCTCGGCGCTTCGTCATTGGACGTATCGGTCAGCGAGGTGACGTCGCCGTTGGTCAGGTCCTGCAGCTGCAGCTTGAAGCCGCCCGAGCGCGTGATGTACGCCAGATACTTGCCGTCCGGCGAAATCCGCGGGCTCACGTTGTAGCTGCCCTTGAAGGTCACGCGCTGCGCGCTGCCCGCTTCCTCGCCGCCTGCCGGCATGCGATAGACCTGCGGTGCACCGCCGCGGTCGCTGGTGAAATAGATGCTCTTGCCGTCAGGCGAATACTGCGGCTCGGTGTCGATCGCGCTGCTGCGGGTCAGGCGGCGAATACCCGAACCATCGGCATTGACTTGGTACACCTGGGTATTGCCATCGCGCGACAGCGCCACGGCCAGGTGCTGCCCATCGGGCGACCACGACGGCGCGCTGTTATTGCCCTTCTGGTTCGACACCAGCGTGCGCTTGCCCGTGGCCAGGTCGTGCACGTACACCACCGGCTTCTTGGCTTCGAACGAGACATAGGCCACGCGGCGGCCGTCCGGCGACCACGACGGCGAGATGATCGGCTCGTTGCTGGTCAGCGCAACCTGCGAGTTCTGGCCATCCGAATCGGAGATCAGCAACTGGTAGCGGCCGCCGACACGCGACACATAGGACAGGCGCGTCGCGAACACGCCACGCTCGCCGAGCAGCTTCTCGTAGATGTAGTCGGCGATCTTGTGAGCCGTGACACGCAACTGGCCCTGGTTGACGTTGAACGCCAGCCCGCCCAGGCTCTGGCCCTTGACGGTGTCGTAAAGGCGGAAGCGCACCTCGTACTGGCCGTTGCCCGAAGGCGTCACGCTGCCGGCAACGAAGGCATCGGCGCCGCGGCTTTTCCAGCTTCCGAGATCGACATTGGCCGACTCGGCCACCGTGGCACCGCCCGGATCAACGTTGCGGAGACGGCCGCTGCGCGCGAGGTCGCTGCGAATGATGGCGGTTAGGTTCTGCGGGGCTTGGGCCTCGCCCTGGAAGTTCGCCGTGGCGACCGGGATCTGGCTCGCGCCAACACCGGAGATCTCCACGTTCAGTTGCGCCTGTGCGGCGCCGGCGGACAAGGCCAGCGCGGCGGCCAGCCAGGCCATCAGTGCGTGCCGGCCAATCAATCGGGTCGCGGCCTGGTTTGCGTGGTGCCGCTTCGCGGACAGCCAGTTGGGGGCCCAAAGCTTTCGCATGCTGCTCCTCAGTCGATTTCAAGATTCATCGGGCACGGCAGGCAGACAGCGGAACAGGCGTGGATGCGCACGGCGCATGCCCGTTCCGCGTGCAGATCGCACGCTGCCGGCCGCGTCAGGCAACCTGTCATGGTAGCGGTGGGACTGGCACCGGTTAATGAAGGTTGCATTATGTTGCAATTCATGGCGCCCGGGTCACTTAATCCTTGGGTCGGAAAGTGATGGTGAAGCTCGCGGGCGCCTTGCCGTTCTCGTCGCGCGGCAGCGGATCCGACCGCTCGACCGCGCGCAGCACGGCGTTATCCCAGGCTGAATTGCCGCTGGACTTGGACAGGCGCGCCGACATCAGCGAGCCGTCCGGCGCCAGTTGCACCGAGACCACCGCGGTCGGATTGCCAGGCACGTCTTCCGTGAACACGATGTTCGGCTTCACGCGGCGGCGCACGCGGTCTGGGTAACCCGGCGAGGCCTTGCCACCGCCGCCGGCACCGGCGCCCGCGGTATTGCCCACACCGCCGCCGCCCTGCCCGCCCGCACCAGCACCGCCGGCCAGCGCCTGCAGGCGCGCCAGTTCGCCTTTGCGCTGCGCGTTCGCTGCGGCCTCGCGCTTGGCCTTGGCTTCCGCATCCGCCTTGGCCTTCGCCTGAGCTTCGGACTTGGCCTTGGCTTCGGCGTCAGCCTTCGCCTTAGCCTGGGCCTGCGCTTCAGCCTTGGCCTTCGCGTCGGCCTCTGCCTTGGCTTTTGCCTTGGCATCCGCTTCCTTGCGCTCGCGCTCGGCCTGCTCGCGGCGTTGCTGATCCTGTTGCGCGGCCTTCTTCTTCGCGTCTTCCTTGTGTTGCGCTTCCTTACGCTCCGCTTCCTTACGCTCCGCTTCCTTACGCTCCGCTTCCTTACGCTCCGCTTCCTTACGCTCCGCTTCCTTACGCTCCGCTTCCTTACGCTCCGCTTCCTCGCGCTGGGCTTCCTTGCGCTGGGCTTCCTTGCGTTCGGCCTCTTTGCGATCGGCCTCTTTGCGATCGGCCTCTTTGCGTGCGGCTTCCTTGCGCGCAGCCTCTTCCTTGGCGGCCTGCTCGGCGGCTCGGCGCTTCTGGCGCTCAAGCGCGATATCGGCGTCTTCCTCGATCTTGCTCTTTACCTCGGGCGCCGGCGGCGCGGGCCGCGGCTGGACCACCGGCTCGGGCGCAGGCGGAGGCGGGGGCGGCGCGGTCGTGGCCGGGATTTCGTCCCACAACTCGGCTTCGGAGCCGACCGGCGTGCTGCTCTGCCAATGCACGCCGTAGTACAGCACGATGCCGAGCAGCAGGTGCATGAGGAGCGCGAGCAGGAAGGAACGCAGGGTCCCCCGCTCCTTCACCGGCTGGTAAGGATAGGCAACAGCGGTCGTCATGGGGCGCGGCATTCGGACAGGCATCTCACGCAGGCGGCGCGTTCTACTTTGACTTCACCATCAGGCCGACACGCTTGATGCCATCGGCCTTGAGCACGGACATGACGTCGAGCACGGACTCGTACTTGACCGAGCGGTCCGCGGCGATCACTACGGGCTGGTCCGGGTTCTCGTTCTGGCGCTGGTGCACGAAATCGAGCAGGCCGTTCTTGTCGAGCTTGTGCTCGAACGAGTTGCCGGCGTTGTCTTTGCCGCGCGCGGTCAGGACCCCGTCCTCCCGCACCGTGACGACGATCGGCGGGGCCTTCTGTTGCGGCGTGGCATTGGCCACGGTCGGCAGGTCGACGACGGCGGGGCTGACGATCGGTGCCGCCACCATGAAGATGACCAGCAGCACGAGCATCACGTCGATATACGGTACGACGTTGATCTCGGCACTGGCCCGGCGGCGTGATCCGCCGCGGCGCTGAATGGCTGCCATTGCTGGTCTCCTGGGCGTTCAATCGGTCAGCGGGTCTGCCGCTGCAGGATGTTCAGGAATTCTTCCATGAAGCTTTCGAACCGGATGGCCAGACGATCGATCTCGGTGGCGTAGCGGTTGTAGGCGATCACGGCCGGGATAGCGGCGAAAAGGCCGATCGCGGTCGCCACGAGGGCTTCCGCGATGCCGGGCGCCACCGATGCGAGCGTCGCCTGCTGCACATTGGACAGGCCGCGGAACGCGTTCATGATCCCCCAGACGGTCCCAAACAGGCCGATATAGGGACTGACCGAGCCGACCGAGGCCAGGAACGGCAGGTGCGATTCGAGTACGTCCATTTCGCGCTGGTAGGCCGCGCGCATCGCGCGGCGGGCGGCGTCGAGCAGTGCGCTGGCTTCGTTGCCGCGCTCGCGCGCCTTCAAAAATTCGCCCATGCCGGACTCGAAGATCCGCTCGAGGGCGCCGGTGTTGTGCCGGTTGTTGACGGCACTGTTATATAGCGCCTGCAGGTCGCCGCCGGCCCAGAAGTCGCGTTCGAAACCTTCCGTCTGCGTGCGCGCCGAGCGCAGCGCCAGATGCTTACGGAAGATATAAGTCCAGGAAAACAGCGACATGACGAGCAGCAGCGCCATGACGGCCTGTGCGAGCAGGCTGGCATGTAGCACCAGCGAAATGATCGACAGGTCTTGCGTGACGGTCACGGGATTCATCGGGCGGTCTTGATGGTGGCCAGGACAGGGGCGGGAATGGGAGACGGGCGGAAAGTGCTTCGGTCGACACAGCCAACGCGGATCTGGCCGCTGGCGAGCAACGTCTCGCCGCGCCAGGCCTCTTGCGCGAACTGCACCGAGGCCGGTCCGACCCGTTCGATACGCGTGCGAATCTCAAGCTGGTCGTCGAGCCGGGCGGGCGCATTGTAGTCCACTGCCGTGCTGCGGACGATAAAGACCACGCCGGCCTCATCGGCCAGCACCTGCTGTTCGACACCAAGCGAGCGCAGCCACTCCGTACGGGCGCGCTCGAAGAATTTGAGATAGTTGGCGTAGAACACTACGCCGCCCGCGTCGGTGTCTTCCCAGTACACGCGCAGGGTCCAGACAAAGTTTGTCATGGCCGGGATTGTAACGGAGAGCACGACAGCTTCGGTGTTAACCCGCAGGACGAGTTTGCAACAGCAAGTTGCGGGGCGCGCCAGGGCTTGGGTTGCGGGCCGTTTGCCGCGGCTTGCGGCAAATCCCCGCCTCACGCTACACTGCGGCCAACCATTCCACCTTGCGCGACTGGCGATGTCAGTGGGTACTACCACGAGGAAGCGCAAGTTCTCTGGCGTGAAGTTCAGACGCCTGCCGCTCGCCTGGGCAGCGAATGGGAAGCAGGGTGCGCCCTGCGCCGACGGTTCATCGACCCGCCGGCGTCGGCCGCCAATCGCTTTCCCCGCGCGCCCTACCCCGATGCAGTGATCGGATTCCCTTTTTTCAGACGAGTTTCGCCATGTTCGAACGCAGCCGCTATACGATCGACCAGATCGACCCCGAGGTCTTTGCCGCTATCCAGAAGGAAAACCAGCGCCAGGAAGACCACATCGAGCTGATCGCCTCCGAAAACTACACCTCGCCGGCCGTGATGGCTGCGCAAGGCTCGCAACTGACCAACAAGTACGCCGAGGGCTATCCCGGCAAGCGCTACTACGGTGGCTGCGAGTACGTCGACATCGTCGAACAGCTGGCCATCGACCGCGTCAAGCAGCTGTTCGGCGCCGAAGCCGCCAACGTGCAGCCGAACTCGGGCTCGCAGGCCAACCAGGGCGTGTACTTCGCCGTGCTGAAGCCGGGCGACACCATCATGGGCATGAGCCTGGCCGAAGGCGGTCACCTGACCCACGGCATGGCGCTGAACATGAGCGGCAAGTGGTTCAACGTGGTCAGCTACGGCCTGAACGCGCAGGAAGACATCGACTACGACGCGCTGGAAAAGCTGGCACAAGAGAAGAAGCCGAAGCTGATCATCGCCGGCGCATCGGCCTTCGCGCTGCGCATCGACTTCGAGCGCATCGGCAAGGTCGCCAAGTCGATCGGTGCCTACTTCATGGTCGACATGGCCCACTACGCCGGCCTGATCGCCGCGGGCGTGTACCCGAACCCGGTGCCGCACGCCGACTTCGTCACCACCACCACGCACAAGAGCCTGCGCGGCCCGCGCGGCGGCGTGATCCTGATGAAGGCCGAGCATGAGAAGGCCATCAACTCGTCGATCTTCCCGGGCATCCAGGGCGGTCCGCTGATGCATGTGATCGCTGGCAAGGCCGTCGCGTTCAAGGAAGCGCTGACGCCGGAATTCAAGGCTTACCAGGAACAGGTGGTCAAGAACGCCGCCGTGCTGGCCGAAACGCTGATCGCGCGCGGCCTGCGCATTGTCTCGGGCCGCACCGAAAGCCACGTGATGCTGGTCGACCTGCGCGCCAAGAACATCACCGGCAAGGAAGCCGAGCGCATCCTGGGCGAAGCGCACCTGACCGTGAACAAGAACGCGATCCCGAACGATCCGGAAAAGCCGTTCGTGACCTCGGGCATTCGCGTCGGCTCGCCGGCCATGACCACGCGCGGCTTCAAGGAAGAAGAAGCGCGTATCGTCGGCAACCTGATCGCCGACGTGCTGGACAACCCGCACGACGCGGGCAACATCGCCAGCGTGCGCGAGCAGGTTTCCGCCCTGACCAAGCGTTTTCCGGTCTACGGCTGATGCTGTGCATGGCCGCCCGCGAGGGCGGCCGGCAGCCCCGCGGGCGCGCCACCGCGCCGCTTGCGGGCCTCGCCAACCTGCCCTACTGCCATAGAAGGACAAGATACCAAGGCGGCCGGGCTCAATTCTGAAGGTGGTCAGGCATGAAATGCCCCTTTTGCGGACATTCCAATACCCAGGTGCTCGACACCCGCATGTCGGAAGACGGCGATGCCGTACGCCGGCGCCGGCGCTGCGAAGCCTGCGACCGCCGCTTCACCACTTACGAGCGGATCGAACTATTCTTTCCGGCCATCGTCAAGAAGAACGGCTCGCGCGTGGACTACAGCCGCGCCAAGCTGAAGGATTCCATGCGCCTGGCGCTGCGCAAGCGCCCCGTGTCGGCTGAAGCCATCGACGAGGCCATTACCCGCATCGAAGAAAAGCTGCTCGCCCTCGGCCAGAAGGAAATTCCCAGCAGCCAGGTCGGTGAACTGGTCATGCGCGAACTGCGCAAGCTCGACAAGATCGCCTATATCCGGTTTGCTTCCGTGTATCGGAGCTTTGAGGATGTCGCCGAGTTTTCCGATGTGCTGGCCGAGGTGACGTCAGGGAATAGCAAGCGCTAGAGCGTGGCCGCCCCCTCGGCGTCAGCGCTCCCAGCAATTCTGCAGGTACGCCGCCGGGTTCGCGCCAACGGTATTCAGACGCGTGCCGGCCTGATCCAGCGTATAGGTGCCGCAGGCATCCGTGGCATCCACGGGAACAGCCTGGAGCAGATAACTGTTCGCAGTCAGCGAATTGGCAACGATCGAAACGTTGTAGCGCACGCGCGTACTGTCGCGCGGCGACGTCCGCAGCCCCGCCGGCAACGCAAAAGCATTCCCGCCCACGTCCTGGTTGTAGCGCCCGTTGACTGAGCGGAACCGCTCGAGCACCTGCGCGGCTTCCGTCATCATGCCGCGCGCGTCGGCGCGGTAGCCGCGCCGCACATACTCTGTGTAGTTGGGAATGGCGATCGCGGCCAGGATGCCGAGGATGGCCACGACGGCCATCAGTTCCATCAGCGTCATGCCTTGAGCCAGGCGCCGGGTGCGGCATAGACCCGTGCTACCCCGGTGTGCCAGAGTGCGTGCGTTCATTGCGAAATCTGCCTCCATGAAAGGCGGTTGCGTGCGACGTTGCCTTGTTCGACGACGCTGATGACCTCGCCGGTTGTCGCGCTGGCCACTTTCAGGTGGCCACCCCCTCCTCCGCCTCCACCGCCGCCCCCTCCCCCACCGCCGCCTCCGCCGCCACCGAGGAAGATGGTCGAGCCGAAGTTGCCTTGCTGGGACAAACCCGAGACGACCAATAACTTGTTGCTCGAGTTCGTCACCTTGTCCGAGGCGTCGATCTTGCCGTCGCTGTTGACGTCAAGTACCGAATAGTTCAGCGCGGAGCCGTTCAGTGCCGAGAAGTCGAGCAGGTTGGAACTGATCCCGCCCACGCACTCGTCGGTGGACGGCGTCAGCGTCGTGATCACCAGGCGCTCCGCGTCCACTTTCGGTTTCACGACGACGCGCTCGCCCTGCGTCAGCAAGTCGATGACCCAGCCCTTCTGCTTGGTGTAATCCACTGTATTGCCAGTGAGCGTGTACACCGTGCGCGACACACCGCCTACGGTCATGCTCCCCGAGGTCAGTGTCTGGGGTTGCAGATTTGCCCGGGTGGCCGTGGTCGTCTGATCGTCCCAGACTCCATACACCGAGTTGTATCCGGTCGCACCCGAGTCTGCTGTGTCGTAGAAGCGGCCGGTGCCGAAGGTCAGCAGGAACCCCTTTTTCGGATCCTTCGGATTGATCAGCGCCGTAGGCGCGGCGGTGATCGGTTGCGCCACCGGCGTCTTGTTCACGCCGTCCACAGCGGTGAACAGCGGCACACCTTGCGTGGTGCCCATGCGCGCTGCCCATGCCGTCGGGTTGGTGTCGGAAAGATCGAACTTCCACAACCTGCCCTTCAGGTCGCCCGCGTAGGCCGCCTGGATGGTGAGGTTGGTGTCGTACACCACTTCCGGACTGCCAAGGCCGTTGCCGTTGCCTGACGTAGCCGTTTCCTTCGGGTCCGCATAGATCTTGCGGATGCCGCCGGTACCGAAGGGATTGGCCAGGTCAACGACATAGAGCACCGCCTTGCCCGATCCGCTCTCGTAGCCATTGCCGAAGATCGCTACCCACTTGCCGCTGTTCAGGCGCCCGATCACCGGCGTGCCGATGGTGTAGCCAAGGTCGGTTTCGGTATCGCCCGAAATTTCCCACATGACCTTGCTGGCGTCGAAATTCGCCGGATCGGTAATGTCCAGCGCGAACATCGCCTTGCCGCCCGAACCCATGCCGCCGATGAGCACGGTCTTCCAGCTGGCCGAGGTCTCGCTGGTACGCTGGAAGTAGGCGTCTCCTGAAGCAGGCGTCGCGTCGACGAAGAAGCGATGGATATAGTCCGGCGAGGCCAGCGATTTCACTGCGTTTCCGCCGACGATCGCCTGGTTGGGCATGAAGGCAAACTTCTCGACGCCGGTCAGCGCATCGAATCCGTGCAGCATGCCGTCGTTCGCGCCCACGTAGATCATGGCGCGGCGATTGGCGCGATTGTTAGACAGGAACGAGAAGTAGCTGCGCCCTTCCGTGGACTTCAGGAAGTCGTAGCCCGAATCAGCTGCCTTCACGTAGATCGGCGACGAATTGACGATATCGCCCAGGATGTTCGACACCAGTGTGCCGGTGCCGTTGTCGGTCACGCGGTCGCGATACTTGCCGCCGTTGCGCTTTTCCAGCGTCGTATCGCCGCGCAGGTAGGCCACCATTGCCTTGTCGCCCCCGAGCGCGGTCTTCTGCGTCGTGGACAACGAGGTATCGGTATCACTGGCCCACGTGAATGGCTTGCCAACCGGCGCGGTGCCCGCGGACCACGTGTAAATGCTGCGGCTCCCCGCCGCAGGCATTTGCTGGTACGCATTCCAGTTCAGCGTGGAGAAGGCCTGGTCGTCAGGATTGTAGGCTTGCGACAACAGTTCGCCGGTCCACGCGCCGGAGCGGAAGCGCGTCAGGAACAGTGCCGTGTCAGTGTTCAGCGTGGTCGAGTTGGTCGCGGCCGACGACGACGAGCCGCTGCGCGATGCGATCTGCGACAGCGCATTGTTCAATGCCGCCGTCAGCCCGGACGCATCGCCCGCGCTGTAGTTGTCGCCGCGCGCATTCACGGCGGCGTGCCACAGATCATCGATCTTGGTCTGGTCGCTGGTTGAAGCCTTGGGCCAGGAAATCGTGCCTGCCTTCAGCTTGTCGAGGATCGCCGAAAGCACGTCGGCCCGCGGCGTATTGGGATTGCTGGGCTGGTTGGCCGGAGCCGACTCCAGTGTTCCTTTCACGCCGACGCCCAGCGTGAACGTGACCAGGTGCTGCCAGAAGGCCTCGTCGCGCGCGTTGGTCGGCACACGGTTCTCGGCGCTGCGCAAATCGTTGACCCAGTACTTCATGGCAACGTCCGCGAGCGTATTGCTGTAGCTGTCCTTATAGGGATTCTTTGGCGAGTACTGGTAAGCGGTGCCCGATACCGGTGCAATGCTGGAACCTTTGGTGCTGTCCACATCGCCGACTGACGTGGAGTCGGAGTAGTAGCCGTCCGTGGAAAGGATGTGATAGCTGGCGCGGCACGCGCTTTCCGGCCGGCCAGCCGACTCGATCCACGGCTGCGAATTATTCTGGAAGTACTTGCCGACCGTGTCCATGGCACCGAGCAGCGGCGTACCGTTGGCGGTGATGTCCAGCGAATAGAAATCCTGATAGAAGGCAGCCTTGCTCGTATCGTCGAACGGTGCCACGGGCCGCTTGATCCCCGTGTACGAACCGCTCCCCGACTTGGTGTTGTCGTTGATGGTGGTATAGCCGACGCGGATCGACTGGTTCTGCGACGCGAACGCCTGTCCGACGGCCGCGCGCATCGCCAGGATCCGCGATCGGTAGTACTGGAACCAGTTGGCGAAGTTCTGGATTTCCTCGGCGTAGGTGCAGGCAGTCCTCGACGCGCAATCGGTGCGTTTGCCATTCTGCGCATACGTGGAGCCAGAGCGGATTTCGATGCGGCTGAAACACTTCAGGTTCGAGGTGCTGTTATTGCAGCCCGACAGCGTCGAGTCGTAGCGGTAGTAGAGCGCGGGATAGAACTTCACCGACTTGCTTGAGTAGCTCTTGCCGTCGTCGCTGAGCCAGTACGCCGTGACGGTATTGTCCTGCGTCAGGTTCATGGAACCGTTGCTGGTCATCATCGGGTTGTAGTAGGCCTTCGCCGGATCTGCATTCTTGAGATTGCCGGAAGGGTCGTACCACGGCCGATAGGTCACGTCCGGGTTGTAGTAAGAGAGGTTCAGCGCCGCCGTCCTGTATCGCGCCGCCGCCAGCGATGTGCTGCTGAAATTGACGACCGACGCCTTGTTGCCCGAATAGACGGAACCGTTCGCCGAATAGACCTGCCCGCCGGATGGCAGCGGGAATGCGTAGATCAGCCAGCCACCGCTGTCCGGCGTCAGGTCCCAGTTGCTCTCCGTACCGTTCGGCGACAGGCTCTCGGGCGTGATCTCGAACATCATCGAGCCCGAGTCATCCAGCGTGAACATCACGTTCGGTGCGACCGACGTTGCAAAGATCAGCGGCTGCTGCGACACCGCGGCAAAGCTTGTCGCCACGGGCGCAAGAGCCATCAGCCCCGCCAGGGTTGCCGCCAGCGCCCTGCGGAACGCCTTGGTATATCGGGTATAGCCTGTCATTGCCGTACCTCCGACTGGAGCGTGACCTGGGTCTGGGCATTGATACCGGTGCCCAGCGCGGTGATCCGATAGTGAATGTTGATCGGCATGCCCGTCTGCGGATTGCGCACGCGGGACGGGGTGCGGATTTCCTCGATGAAGCACCTTGGCGTGGCGGCCGCCTCGCTCAGCGTCACGCCGCTGGTCGCCGGGACGACGATGACATTGGTGTTCGGTTCGCTGTTCACGCTGGTGTCCCAGTTGGTCGGCACTTCCCAGAACTGCTTGCCGTTGGCATCCAGATAGCCGAGCTTTAAATTGCCCGCGCTGTCGAGGATGGGCGCGCTGGCATTCACGACGCTGCTCATGTCCTTGCGGTACATGCGGTTGAACAGTGCCGCAGGTTGTCCGGTGACAACGACGCCCTCGCAAAAGCGCAGGCCGAGTTCGGCCGCCTGGAATGCCACCTGGTGGTCTCGGTTGTTGCCGGCCAGGCGTTCATCGAACAGGCTGCCGCGCATGCTCCAGGCAGCCAGCAGCGAGATGACCACGACGAGCACGAGCGCCACCACCAGTACCACGCCCCTTGCATGGCGCCTGCCGCCCGACGCCGGGAGCCCAAGGTTTGCCCGATGCCTGCTCATCTATCCCACCCGGTTGCGCAGCGCAAAGCTGCTGTAGAAACGGCGGCGCACCCTGCCGTCGGCAACGTTCTGCACCGCGTCGTTGCAGTCGCGGTAAGTCGTAGCGACATCCCCATTCGCCGGCGTGGCATCGAACACCAGCAGGCATACGCGCACGCTGACCACGCGGTTCCAATCGGCCGCGACCATGCCGCTTGCCGGCGTGTACTGCGTGACGTTGGCTGAGTCCGCATCCTGCGCAAGCCCATAGGTCAGTTGCAGGTCCTGCACGTTCTCGAGAAGGGGTTCGGGCGTCGACAGTGCAGTCGTGTTCTGGTCCGACCCCCTGCACATCAGCGTATTGCCCGCGACGTAAAAGGCGTTCTCCGCCATCGCGCGTGCGACGGGTATCGCGCGGCCATTGCAATCCGTCGTGCTGGACAAGGAGCCGTCAATGCGCAGGTAGCGGACCGTGACAGCGTCCGGGTTACTGTTCGCGACTGCGATGCACGCGCCCGTCACCACGTTGGAGAACCCGCCCTCGCACCCTTGTACCGGTGCACTGTCGAACGTCACGGGTCGCGCGCCAAGCAGCGACAGGTCGACGCGGCCCAGGCCGGCCAGACGCAACTGGTCGCCGATGACCGACAACGCCCAGCGAGCACCGTCATCGGCGCTGCGCAGTCCTTCCTGAGTCCGGCTGCTGCGCTGGCTCGACAGGTAAAAGGCGATGATCGCGCTGAGCAGCAGCAGGCCGATGACCAGAGCGATCATGATCTCCACGAGCGAGCGCCCGCGGCTGGAACGGCGCCGCTTCAGGGCCGCAGGGTAATGGTGGCGCATGTGACCCCCCTGGCATCGAATGCAGGCAGCGTAATAAAATAGTCCGTCGCGGCTTTAGAACAGCCGACCGACACGTCGGAGGTCGACGGATCCTTCCAGTACAGTTCGAGCCGATAGCTCACAAAGCCGGACGGAATCGTTCCCGCCGCCGCGCTGACGTCCGGCGACGTCCAGGACGCCACGCCCGCGCCGGGAAGCTGCGTGGTCATCAATGTCCACCATTGCGAAACATCCCAGGCGGCATATTCATTGCCCTCGCAGATGACCTTGCTGCAGTCCTTGGCCGGTGCCGCGGGGGGCTGCACGCTCAGCGCGCTCAGGTAAGCGTTGAAATCGCTCCCCTCGCCCAGCCCCGAAGCATTGGCGCGGATGCGCTCGGAAAGATCGGTGGCGGCATCGACGATGCTGTGTCGCACGCTGGCACCTGCGCGGTAGCGCAGCGATGCGGCCTGCAGCGACAGCATGCCGAGCAGGGCAATGGCAATCAGCACCAGCGTGATCAGCACTTCTATCAGGCTGGCCCCGGCTTGGCGTTGGTTGACGCGTGCGTTCAGCATGCTGCCGTCCTCTGGTCGACACGGCCCGCGCGGGACACGCAGACGTTCAGGTTGCGGCGATCGGAGCTGGAAGCGGCGACCTGGAAGGCCAGTGCACTGTCCGCGAGCAGATAGCCGCGCGACGTGATCTGAATCGAGCGCAGCGGCGCGGCCAGCGTCACGGCAAGGCCGGTATTGACCGCCTCATGCAGGCGGATGATTTCCTCGGCAGGCGCGCGTACCTGATCGTTGTTCGTGTCCTGGAAGAGAATCCACCGCCCGGACCAATCCGCCTGCGAATCCTGCGCACAGGTCGTGGAATTTGCCGCCGTGGCACGGCAGACCGTGACCGGGGCATTGCGGCGGATGGCTTCGCTGCGCGCGAGCGACAGCAGCCCGGCAAGTTCGGCTGCCGCGCCATCGGTGCGAGCGCGATCGAGAAACCCCTGGAACGAGGGCACGGCGAACGACATCGTGATGGCGATCAGCGATACCACCACCATGAGCTCGATCAGTGTGAAGCCGCGAAGCGGCCGGACAATGCGCGGGCGCGAAGCACGCATGCCACCGATCCCGGCCCGCTGCTCGTGACCGGCCGGCGGCAAACGCCCTCCGCACCCGGTCAGCCGGGCACGGGAAAGGCAGTCCATGTCAGCGCAACGAAACGCCGACTGGCAATGCCTTCTGGCAATGCTTTGAGATAACCCAGTTCATATGACCCCCGGTAGAAACCGTTGCGGTAGCAGGCCCTCTCTTCCGGAGCGGCGCTGCAACCCACCCGAATACGTTCTTTGATTCTGTTATTGGCCGATCGAAGCCGGCAGACGTACGTCGTACGAAGCCCTGCCAGACTGCGGCTCTGTTGATGCCCGCCATAGTGGGGGACTTCGCGATGAGATGTCAATAGCACTTAGCAATAGAACATTTCGCAAATGTCGAAGCCGTACAACGGCCGCGCATGCAACCAAATTTGCCAGTCTCGCTACGTTTATCCACGGACTGTCGGGCCGCCGGGCGGTACGTTGGCAGTCTTCGTCGCCATCCTTTGATCGCCATGCAGGTTTGCTCTCCACCGCCGCGTCTTTGCGCCGGCCGCGGCCATGTTCTGGCCGAATCGCTCTGCGCGCTGGCCATTGTCAGCCTGGGCCTGGTTCCGCTGGCCAGCCTTGGGACCACCGGCCTGGCGTGGCTGCGTGGCCATGAACAGCTCGCGCAGGCGATCCGGTCTGTCGGGGAATCTGCGGAAATCATGGGCATACCCGTGGCTCCCATGAACCGATCCAATGCGGTCTCGGCCGAAGGCCCGCGTACCGGCAAGTTGGCCATGGCAGGACTGGCGGTCGGCGAGCCGGGCGCCCCGGCATCATTGCGCGGCATTGCACTATGGCTGCAGCCATGAGATCACGCATGCCTGCTGGCTATCGGCGAAGCGGTCCGCGGATGGAAGGCTTCACGCTGACCGAGACGATGGTCGGCCTGGCCCTGGGCGTGCTTGTCACCGCGGTGGCAGGCACCGCTTTCCTGCTATGTCGCGCAGCTTATCTGTCCGCCGCGGAGCGAACCTTGCTGGAGGAACGCGGCCAGCGCGCGCTCAATATTCTGTCCGCCCTGATCCGACAGAGCGGTTGGGTTCCTGATGCAACCGGCATGCCCCACGCCAAGCCCGCGATAAGCGGCGCGGACGACTGCGGCCAGCCGTCGATCGCTACGGTGCCGGCATGCGGCAAGTCCGGCGTGACAGGCAGCGACGCGCTGCTGGTCCGCTTCAGCGGCAGTGGCCAGGCCATCGATGCCAGCCTGCCCGATCAGACGATGATCGACTGCAGCGGCTACGCCGTTGCCGCCCGGCAATCCGACTCACCTGCCGACGCAGGCTACGTGACTGCGAATCTCCTCTACGTCGCCACTGCCAGCGACGACGAGCCCCAGCTGCTTTGCCGCTATCCGGCACGGCGGAACGGCCGCATCGATGGCAGCGGTTGGACCTCCGGGGCGATCGTACGAGGCGTGGAATCGATGCAGATACGCTACGGTGTCGACTCCCGTGGCGACCGGCTTCCGGACACGTTCCTGCGCGCCGATCAGGTCACGGCCATGGGCGACGACGCATGGCATCGCGTCGTCGCAGTTCAGATAGCGCTAGCGGTCAGGCTGGGGCGGCGTGGCGCCGCACAGAGCGGCATGCAGGTCGCGGGCGCTGGCGCCATGACTGACCTCTATGACAGGTTGTCCCCCCAGGGCCGATACACGTCGCGGATCTTCGCGACGACGGTCCGCCTGCGGAACGCCCCTCGGTGTCAGGAGACATTGTGCTAGCCACACACAAGCCCGGCCCTCGCCCACATGGAGGTGCGACGCTGATGTTTGCCGCGACGCTTCTGCTGCTCGCGGTTCTCACCGCAACTGCCACGTTGCAATTCCTGCTATCCAGCCGCCAGCTTGCCGGCTTGCAGCTTGACCGGGAAATCGCATTCCGCGCCGCTGAAGTAGCGTTGCTCGACGGCGAGGCCGATCTGATGGCAGCCATGGCGGGCAACGGTCCGCCAGACCGCCTTGATCCCGTTCCGGCAAGCGGGGCGTGCGGCCGAGGCATGCAGGCCGGAATCTGCGTGCCTGCCACCGGCAGCCTGCCCGTCTGGCAAGCATGGCTGTCAGGCACGGCGTCCGCCGATGACATAGGCGTGCCGTTTGGCACTTTCACCGGAAAGACAATGCCAGTTTTGCCCCAAGGTATCGCTGGCACGACAATTCCGCCGCGCTACATTGCCGAGTGGGTTGGCGATGGCGCTGCGCCCATGGAATACGGCCGGCAGACTGCGATGCCGCGCCTTCGCGTCACCGCCATTGGCTTCGGCCGCAACCGCGACATCACTGCTGTGGTCCAGAGCGTGATTCAGCCATGAGCCGGCAGCACGTCAACACCTGGGTCCTGGCCTGGCTGCTTTCGTCAGCCTCGGCGGCCGCGTGGGCCGGGATCGTCGACCAACCCGCCGGCAATCTCCCGCTGACATACCTCGCGCAGGCTGGCGCCTACCCATGGACCGGCCGCCTGCGTGCGCTCGCCTGGAATCCCCAGCTGGCGAGAACGTCGGAACCGACACCTCACACCACCATGTGGGAAGCCGGCGCACGGCTCGACACTAACGCGACTGCGTCACGGCATCTCTACACGTCGGTCGCGCCCGCTGGCATGGAGTCGGAACGCCTTGTTCCGTTGCAGTGGTCCGCACTCGATGCAGCCAGTCAGCAGTCAATGGCCGACGGCACTAGTACCGCAGCATCCGGTGCGGACAAACTGGCGTGGTTGCGAGGCGAACGCGGCAACGCCGCATTGCGCCCGCGCGAAACCCGCCTGGCCGATGCCCGCGGTGCGCGCGTACTGGTAGTGCCGCCGCCCGTCTGGCAACCGGGGAAAGCCGGCCATGCCGCGTTCCGCGAACGCCATCGCAATCGCCCGCACACGGTCTGGCTCGGCACCACGGACGCATGGCTTCACGGATTCAGCGCCACCACTGGAGACGAGCTTGTCGGCTACATGCCACGAGCCTTGCTGCCGCTGGCAGCTGTAATGACTGCGCCGAAGGGCGCGCTGGCGCCGGTACCGTGTCCGCGGCCGGAAGCCGCCGATGTCGTCATGCATCGCGAATGGCGCACCGTGTTGCTCTGTGGTATCCCTGCCGCGAACGAGGGCGGCAGCACGGCCGGTGCATTCGTGCTGGACATCAGCAATGCGGCGGATGTCGCACCAGTCCGCCTGATCTGGGAACTCACTGCAACGCCTGCGCTGCCACTGTCCGCCCGCGGTCCGGTTCGCGCGGCCGCGTTTGTCTACGACGAAGGGCCTCGTTGGTTCGCTGTCACCACGGTGGACGCCGGCGCATCCCGTGCAGGCCTGGCACTGATCCCTCTGGAGAAAACGGCTGGCCCCGCACTAACCTGGCCGCTCCCGGAACGCGATTGCTCTGGGTCGCCCACGACATCGGCGCTCACAGGGGTGAGTATTCTGAGCGACATGATGGGCATGGCGCAGGCCATCTATGCCACCGACGACAGCGGCCAGCTCTGGCACTTTCCGGTCCCGCGGGCGCCCCAGCGCCTTGCGCTGGGGACACCGGTTTGCCTGCACAAGCTGCCGACGGCCGGTAATTCGAGACAAGCGGAACCCCCATTGCTCGTGGGCGCCGTTGCCTCGCCGCTCATTGTGTTCGGCCAGGGCCGTGAAGTCGTGGCCATCCCCTCGCGGCCTGCTGGCGTCCCGGCTCGCATCGTCGCCGAGCCCGCTGACGGAGGGTTTCTGCTACGGTCCATACCCGGTCAGCGAGGCACCGGCTGGCACCTGACACTGCCGAATCCCGGAGAACAACTGGATACACTCGGTGAAGTCTTTCCCGGCTATCTCCAGTTCACGACACGCGCCGCAGACGGATTTCAGCGCGCCTACCTTGTACTGGCGGCGACGGGCGAATCCGCGGGACGGGCGCGGGAAGGCGCGCCGCTCCAGACGTTCGTAACCGGGCAAGCAGCCAGCTCTGCGGCGTCCTTCGTGGCGACCAGTGTCCCGGGACCGTCCCCGCAACCGTCTTCGGGAACAAGCGGCGCGCAGGCCCACAGGGTCACGCTGTGGGTCGTGGACGGAACGTCTGCCAGGCACCAGTCAACAGCCATGGCCACGCGCCGTACCGGACGTATCAGCTGGCGGGAAATCATGGCACCCATTCAGCAGGACATTCCGTGACGCGCGACATTGCATCAGTACACTTTACCTTGCCGCAGCGGGCATTCACCCTGATCGAACTGTTGATCACGATTGCCATGCTGGCCATCCTTGCCGCATTCGCCGTACCGTCGTGGGAGCGGTACGTTGCGCGCGGCTGGCGCGCGCAGGCTCGTTCCGAACTGGTCGCCGCGATGCTGGAGCTCGAGCAGCATGCCAAGGCTGCCATGACGTTCGCGCTAGAGCCGGGCGGCAATATCGCCGCGGGCAGCTGGCCTCGGCCAGTGCCGCAAGGCGCCAATCCTCGCCACGTCATCACGGCGGCTGCATGCCCTCACGCGGGGCTGGATGCTTGCGTCGAAGTCCGGGCCACGCCAGTCATGGTGGACCATCGCTGCGGTGTGCTCATCCTGCGCAGTACGGGCCAATGGCTGACCCTTCCCCCAGGCATGACCCAGGCGGCCAGTCCTGGCCCCGACTGCTGACATGCCGCAATCAGCACTTCACCGCAAGCATGGCTTCACGCTGGCAGAGCTGCTGGTCTGCTTGTCGATCATCGCCGTGCTGGCGGTGGCCGCCTGTCAGGCCGTCGACGTGCTGATGGCTCGCCATCAGGTAGCTGTCGCCGCGGACAGGCTGGCAGCTTCGCTGGCACAGGCGCGCAGCACGGCCATGGCACGGCGGGCCGAAGTTGCGCTGCAACCGCTCGACGGCAACACCACGCTGGACCAAGGCTGGCAACTCGTGGCCACAACCGGGGACCGCCAAACCGGGCAGAGTGCCATCGCCATGTCCGTGGTCCAACTCGGCGCCCCCTGCCTCGCCGTCTCCCTGCGCCAGACCGCACGCGCCAGCAACATCCTGCGATTCACAGCTGTGGGATACTCTCGGTCTGAGCAAGGCGGATTTCAGGCCGCCACTTTCACGCTCAGCTGCCGCGGCGAGCAGCGCCAGGTCCGCATGGGAGCGCAAGGACGGATCCGCCTTTGCACGCCCGGGCATGACAAGGACTGCGAGGCATCGGGCGAACCTGCCCCGCCCTGACAGCGGCACGCACACCCAACGCCCAGCGGGCAAGAGTCACCGGCCAAATGTTTTCCGATTCCGACCACGCCGCCATGCAGCAAGCGCTCGCGCTTGCTGCGCGAGGCATGTTCACCACCACCCCCAATCCACGCGTCGGTTGCGTGCTGAGCAAGAACGGGCAGATCATCGGCCAGGGCTTCACCCAGCCGGCTGGACAGGATCACGCCGAAATCCAGGCTTTGAAGGATGCGCAGACGCGCGGCATCGACCCGGCCGGGGCCACTGCCTATGTGACGCTTGAGCCCTGCAGTCATTTCGGCCGCACGCCCCCCTGTGCCGACGCGCTGGTACGCGCCGGCATCGCGCGCGTGGTGGCGGCAATGGAAGATCCCAACCCGAGCGTGTCAGGCCGTGGCCTGCAGCGGCTGCGCGACGCCGGCATCGACGTGCGCTGCGGCCTGCTGGAAAAGGAAGCGCGCGACCTCAACATCGGCTTCGTGTCGCGCATGACGCGCGGCCTGCCGT
Organism: Cupriavidus pinatubonensis; assembly: GCF_019602855.1. Taxonomy (GTDB): domain Bacteria; phylum Pseudomonadota; class Gammaproteobacteria; order Burkholderiales; family Burkholderiaceae; genus Cupriavidus; species Cupriavidus pinatubonensis. Next base: position 845,355 of record NZ_CP080767.1, on the reverse strand, counting down.
GGGTGCGGGTCAAGGTCGCGGCGTCGATGGACGGCGGTACCGCCCTGCACGATGGCACGAGCCAGTGGATCACCGGTCAGGCCGCACGTGACGATGGGCACGCCTGGCGCGCGCGCGCCTGCGCCATCCTGACCGGCATCGGCACGGTACGTGACGACAATCCGCAGATGACCGTGCGAGCCATCCCGACGCCGCGCCAGCCGCAGCGAGTGCTGGTCGATTCGCGCTTAGAAGTGCCGCTTGATGCACGCATCCTGACCCCGGACTCGGGCGACCTTGCCAAGCCGGTACTGGTGTTCAGTGCCGTGGACGACCAGGAACGCCGCCACGCGCTTGAGGCCCGCGGCGCCGAGGTCGTGGTGTTGCCGAATCCGCACGGCAAGGTCGAGTTGCGCAAGATGCTGGAGGAACTGGGCCGACGCGGCATCAACGAACTGCACGTCGAAGCAGGTTTCAAGCTCAATGGCTCGCTGATCCGCGAGCATTGTGCCGACGAACTGCTGATCTACCTCGCGCCCAAACTGCTCGGCGATGCACAAGGCATGTTCAACCTGCCGCCGCTGTCCCGGTTGCAGGATGCCGCCTCCTTCCGCTGGCACGATGTGCGCCAGATCGGCGAGGATCTTCGCCTGATCGCGCGTCGCAGCGACGCCTGACCCCAACTTATCGACAGCGCGCCAGCCGCGCTGCTTACCAACACCCGAACTTTCGAGAACACATCATGTTTACTGGCATTGTGGCGGCCGTTGGCCGCATCGAGACCGTCACCCCGCTCGGCTCGGATAGCGCCGCTGACACCGGGGTGCGCCTGCGCGTCGCGGCTGGCGGCCTGGATCTTTCGGATGTGGTCATCGGCGACAGCATCGCCATCCAGGGCGCGTGCATGACCGTGATCGCCATGACTGCCGACAGCTTCGACGTGGAAGTCTCCCGCGAATCCCTGAATAAGACCGTCGGTCTGGAACTCGCTGGCCGCGTCAATCTGGAAAAGGCGCTGCGACTGGCAGACCGCCTCGGCGGGCATCTGGTTTCTGGCCATGTCGACGGTCTCGGTGAAGTCGTGCACTTTGCCCCAGTTGGCGAATCGCATGAACTGCGCATCCGCGCCCCGCGCGAACTGGGGCGGTATCTGGCGTACAAGGGCTCGGTGGTGATCAACGGCGTGTCGCTGACCGTCAACCGTGTCACGGACGAGGCCGATGGCTGCGTGTTCTCCATCAATTTGATTCCTCATACGCTTGAAGTGACTACGCTGCAGGAGCTCAAGGCGGGAAGTCGGGTGAATCTGGAGATTGACTTGATCGCGCGGTATGTGGAGCGGATGTTGTCGGCGGCCAAGGATAACGCCTGATCCGTGCAACGATCGGGGAAGGCGCGGTTCGGCTCCCCGGCGAACCGCCTTTCCGGCTCATTCCCGTCGCCAGGGCGTCATTCGCCAGCCCAAATACCCCATCAATCGGGCTCTGTTCGCCAGATGGCGCGCCGATCCCGGCTCATAGAATCACCGGATTCTGGCAAATCACGCCTTGGATCCTATTTCATGAGCCAAATCCAGCTCTACCAGATTGCGTATTCCGAAGCCGTCCTGCAGCGCCTGGATCCCGGATACCTGCCCCTGATCAACATGGGCCACGACCGCCATGACTGGCGCGAGTACTGGCCCATGCGCAAATTCCTGCTCGAGAACGAGTTGGCGGATGACTGCTACTACGGCTTCTTTTCGCCGCGCTTCCTGGAAAAGACCGGGCTCGGCCACGCCGATGTCGTGCGCTTCATCGAATCGTGTCCCGCGGATACCGATGTGGTCACGTTCAGCCCGCAACCTGATATGGGCGCCTTTTTCCTGAATGTGTTCGAGCAGGAAGAACTGTTCGAACCTGGCTTTCTCCGAGCCAGCCAGGCCTTCCTTGAGTTTGCCGGCGTTCAGGCGGACCTGGCCGGCCTGATCATGGATTCGCGCCAGATCGTATTCAGCAACTACTTCGCCGCGAAGCCGCCGTTCTGGCGCGCGTGGCTTGCACTGAACGAGCAGCTGTTCGCCATCTGCGAGGGTGAAGACAGCGAACTGAAGTCCGCCCTGACCTTTGCTACGCCCTATCCCGGCCAGGTACAGCGCAAGGTTTTCCTGATGGAGCGTATTGCGTCGCTGCTGCTGACGCTGAACCCGGCGTGGCGTGTCAAGGCCTACAGCACCTTTGCGTGCGCGTGGTCCGCAACACGGCTGGGGCAGTTCAAGCTCGATGCGGTCCTGAGCGACGCGCTCAAGATCGCCATGCGCGAGCAGGGATTCGGCGACTACACCTCGGCCTTCGCACAGGTACGGGATCGTCTGCGATAGACCGGTGGACGTCCGGTGCACCTGTTCCACGCCGGACTCCAACAAGCCTGATGCGAGTTGCCCCCACTTGTGTGGGGTAAAACCCGCGTGCATTCCTGCCGTAAGCCTGTATCCGTAAGGTGGCGTTTCTTCTCCGGAATGGCAGTTCTCGCCGGCCGCGCGCCCCGCGTGGCAAAACCGGCCCTCACCACGCCTCTCTCCGCCCCCTGTCAAGCCCGCGCCGGGGCTGTCCGCTCCCGACCCGTTCCTAAAGTTTCGGCATGCAGCGCCGATCACCCAACAGGGGTTGGTAGAGCAGTAGAGCACCGATTTCCCGCTGGAATGCTCGGCGACAAAGTCGCGTTTGCCGCGAACGAGTGGGCCGGACAGAACTAACTACATTCAGGGGTAAGAAACAAGCATGCCTTCAATCATTTCCGCGATGTCGGCGGCCCAAGTCGCGGCACTGACAACAGCGCAGATGCAATCCCTGTCGACGGCAGATGTCCAAGCCTTGTCGACAGCGCAAGTCGCCGGTCTGAATTCAGACCAACTTGGGGCGATCAGTGCATCTGCAATCGTAACCTTGAGCACCGCAGCCATTGCCAGCCTTACCTCCGCGCAGGCGGTGGGTCTGGGCACCGATGATATTGCTGCGCTAAAGACTTCCCAGCTTGCCGCACTGGACCTGACGAACCTGAGCAGCAACCAGGTCGGCGCACTGTCCACCGGCCAGATGGCGTCCCTGAGCAGCGCACAGGCTGCGGCCCTGACGACGGCCGAGGTTGCGGCCATGGGCACCGCCCAGATCGCTGCGCTGAGCACCGGCAGCCTGAAGGCGATGGGCTCGGACCAGCTGCAGGCACTCGGCACCGGCGGCATCAGCGTGCTGAAGACCAGCCAGATCGCCGCGCTTGACCTGACCAAGCTGTCGAGCAGCCAGGTTGGCGCGTTCAACTCCGCCCAGGTGGCGGGCCTGACCACGGCACAGGCCGCTTCGCTAAGCACCGCCGAGATCAACGCCCTGAGCTCCACCCAGGCTTCGGCACTGAGCACCGGCGCCCTAAAGGCCCTCGGCTCGGACCAGCTCCAGGCGCTGTCCACGGACAACGTGGCCGCCCTGAAGACCAGCCAGGTTGCAGCCCTAGACCTGACCAACCTGAAGAGCAGCCAGGTCGGCGCCTTCACGACCACGCAAGTTGGCGCACTGACCACGGCACAGGTCGCTTCGCTGAGCACCGCCGAGATCGACGCCCTGACCACGGCACAGGCTGCAGCACTGAGCACCGCCGCGGTGAAGGCCCTGACCTCGGCCCAGACCGCTGCCCTCGGCACCGACGACGTCGCCGCGCTGAAGTCGAGCCAGGTCGCCGCGCTGGACGTCACCAACATGACGACGAGCCAGGTCAAGGCCCTGACCTCGACCCAGGTGACCGCACTGACCTCGGCCCAGCTGGGCGCCATGGGCTCCTCGCAGCTCCAGGCCCTGGATACGGAAGACGTCGCCGCACTGAAGACCAACCAGGTCGCCGCACTCGATCTGACCAAGCTCGCGAGCAGCCAGGTTGGCGTCTTCACGGCCGCCCAGGTTGGCGCACTGACCACGGCTCAGGCCGTCACGCTGAGCACCGCCGAAATCAACGCCCTGAGCTCCGCCCAGGCTTCGGCACTGAGCACCGGCGCCCTGAAGGCCATGGGCTCGGACCAGCTCCAGGCGCTGTCCACGGACAACGTCGCTGCTCTCAAGACCAGCCAGGTTACTGCCCTTGACCTGACCAACCTGAAGAGCAGCCAGGTCGGCGCCTTCACGACCACGCAAGTTGGCGCACTGACCACGGCACAGGTCGCTTCGCTGAGCACCGCCGAGATCGACGCCCTGACCACGGCACAGGCTGCAGCACTGAGCACCGCCGCGGTGAAGGCCCTGACCTCGGCCCAGACCGCTGCCCTCGGCACCGACGACGTCGCCGCGCTGAAGTCGAGCCAGGTCGCCGCGCTGGACGTCACCAACATGACGACGAGCCAGATCAAGGCCCTGACCTCGACGCAGGTGACCGCACTGACCTCGGCCCAGCTGGGCGCCATGGGCTCCTCGCAGCTCCAGGCCCTGGATACGGAAGACGTCGCCGCGCTGAAGACCAACCAGGTCGCCGCACTCGATCTGACCAAGCTCGCGAGCAGCCAGGTTGGCGTCTTCACGGCCGCCCAGGTTGGCGCACTGACCACGGCTCAGGTCGCTTCGCTGAGCACTGCCGAAATTGACGCACTGACCACGGCCCAGGCTTCGGCTCTGAGCACCGCTGCAGTGAAGTCGTTGACCTCTGCCCAGACCGCTGCCCTCGGCACCGACGACGTCGCTGCGCTGAAGTCGAGCCAGGTCGCCGCGCTGGACGTCGCCAATATGACGACGAGCCAGATCAAGGCCCTGTCCTCGGCACAAGTGTCGGCACTGACCTCGGCCCAGCTGGGCGCCATGGGCTCCTCGCAGCTCCAGGCCCTGGATACGGAAGACGTCGCTGCACTGAAGACCAACCAGGTCGCCGCACTGGATCTGACCAAGCTGTCGAGCAGCCAGGTCGGCGTCTTCACGACCGCCCAGGTCGGTGCACTGACCACGGCACAGGTTGCCACGCTGAGCACAGCCGAAATCGACGCCCTGACCACGGCGCAGGCTTCCGCACTGAGCACCGCCGCGCTGAAGTCCATGAGCTCGGACCAGCTCCAGGCCCTCGGTACCGACGATGTCGCGGCCCTGAAGACCAGCCAGGTTGCAGCCCTTGACCTGACCAACCTGAAGAGCAGCCAGGTCGGCGCCTTCACGACCACGCAAGTTGGCGCACTGACCACGGCACAGGTCGCTTCGCTGAGCACCGCCGAGATCGACGCCCTGACCACGGCACAGGCTGCAGCACTGAGCACCGCCGCAGTGAAGGCTCTGACCTCGGCGCAGACCGCTGCCCTCGGCACCGACGACGTCGCCGCGCTGAAGTCGAGCCAGGTCGCCGCGCTGGACGTCGCCAACATGACGACGAGCCAGATCAAGGCCCTGACCTCGACGCAGGTGACCGCACTGACCTCGGCCCAGCTGGGCGCCATGGGCTCCTCGCAGCTCCAGGCCCTGGATACGGAAGACGTCGCCGCGCTGAAGACCAACCAGGTCGCCGCACTCGATCTGACCAAGCTCGCGAGCAGCCAGGTTGGCGTCTTCACGGCCGCCCAGGTTGGCGCACTGACCGCGGCTCAGGCCGTCACGCTGAGCACCGCCGAAATCAACGCCCTGAGCTCCGCCCAGGCTTCGGCACTGAGCACCGGCGCCCTGAAGGCCATGGGCTCGGACCAGCTCCAGGCGCTGTCCACGGACAACGTCGCTGCTCTCAAGACCAGCCAGGTTACTGCCCTTGACCTGACCAACCTGAAGAGCAGCCAGGTCGGCGCCTTCACGACCACGCAAGTTGGCGCACTGACCACGGCACAGGTCGCTTCGCTGAGCACCGCCGAGATCGACGCCCTGACCACGGCACAGGCTGCAGCACTGAGCACCGCCGCGGTGAAGGCCCTGACCTCGGCCCAGACCGCTGCCCTCGGCACCGACGACGTCGCCGCGCTGAAGTCGAGCCAGGTCGCCGCGCTGGACGTCACCAACATGACGACGAGCCAGGTCAAGGCCCTGACCTCGACGCAGGTGACCGCACTGACCTCGGCCCAGCTGGGCGCCATGGGCTCCTCGCAGCTCCAGGCCCTGGATACGGAAGACGTCGCCGCACTGAAGACCAACCAGGTCGCCGCACTCGATCTGACCAAGCTCGCGAGCAGCCAGGTTGGCGTCTTCACGGCCGCCCAGGTTGGCGCACTGACCACGGCTCAGGCAGCTTCGCTGACCACCGCCGAGATCGATGCGCTGAGCTCCGCCCAGGCTTCGGCACTGAGCACCGCCGCACTGAAGGCACTGAGCTCGGATCAGCTCCAGTCGCTGTCCACGGACAACGTGGCCGCCCTGAAGACCAGCCAGGTTGCAGCCCTTGACCTGACCAATCTGAAGAGCAGCCAGGTCGGCGCCCTCACCACTGCCCAGGTGGCCGCGCTCAATACGACTCAGGTCACTTCGCTGAGCACCGCTGAAATCGAGGCGCTGACTACGGCCCAGGCTTCGGCACTGAGCACTGCCGCAGTGAAGTCCCTGACCTCGGCCCAGACCGCCGCCCTCGGCACTGACGACGTCGCCGCGCTGAAGACCAACCAGGTCGCCGCGCTGGACGTCGCCAACATGACGACGGGCCAGGTCAAGGCCATGATGTACCAGCAAGTGGCCGCGCTGACGAACAATCAGCTGACGGCAATGAGCTCGGGACAACTGCAGGCGCTGGATACGGAAGACGTGGTTGCCCTGAAGACGAGCCAGGTTGCTGCACTTGACCTGACGAAGCTCTCCAGCAGCCAGGTCGGCGTGTTCACGACCACGCAGATGGCAGGTCTGACCACCGGCCAGATCGGCACCCTGAGCACGGCCGAGATCGCGGCAATGACCACGGCACAGGCAGCGGCACTGACCACCAGCGCACTCGCCGCCATGAGCTCGAGCCAGACCCTCGCGCTGGAAACCGAAGACATCGCTGCACTGAAGACCAGCCAGATCACTGGCCTGAACGTCGGCGACATGTCCACGAGCCAGGTGAAGGCCATGATGTATCAGCAGGTGGCTTCGCTGTCGAACAACCAGCTGACGGCGATGAGCTCTGATCAGCTGCAAGCCCTCGACACGGAAGACGTCGCTGCGCTGAAGACCAGCCAGGTCGCCGCACTTGACCTGACCAAGCTGTCGAGCAGCCAGGTGGGTGTCTTCACGACCACTCAGGTCGCCGCCCTGACGACGTCGCAGGCCGTCACGCTGACCACCAGCGAAGTCGCCGCTCTGACCACGGCACAAGCCGCGGCACTGAGCACCTCGGCGCTGTCGGCACTGACCTCGAGCCAGACCCGTGCCCTGGAGACCGAAGACATCGCCGCGCTGAAGACCAGCCAGATTTCCGGTCTGAATGTGGGCGACATGTCGACGACCCAACTGGAAGCCCTGTCGAGCGCGCAAGTGGCATACCTGACCAACAGCCAGGTGAATGCACTGTCGACCGATCAGATCCAGCACCTGCATATCGGAGCGTAACCGGCTGAACCGCCCTTGGCGCGGCGCTCTCGCGAGTGCCGCGCCAGGAAGCGGCGAAGCAACGCGGTAGCCATCCGTAGCATGGCAGTTCAAGGCCAGGTACGCCAAAGTAGCGGCGTACCTGGCCTTTGTTCTTGGCACGCACCGTACCGGGGGGCCAATACCATGGAAAGCTGGGCATCCTCCATGCAATCCGGCCTAATCCGACAACCCCTATGTACGATTCGAACCAAGGCGTGGCCGTGGCCACGGCAGACTATTCATCGCTGGTGCTGCAGGCCTGGCGCGGGCAACTCACGCTGGCAGACTTGTTCCACCACACCAGCCAGCTGGAAGCCGCCCGGCAACATGAACTGGCATGCGTGCTCTACCGGACCTGGCTCGAGCACAACAACACGCCGCTGAACCACTTCGTACATTTCAATCTGGGCACGTCGCTGTCCACGCTGGAAAAGCTGGAAGACGCCCGCCAGGCATACCTGCGCGCGATCGAACTCTCCCCCGCCTTTGTCCAGCCGCATTTCAACCTCGGACTGGTCTACGAACGTCTCGGCAATCCCAGCGCGGCGATTGCCCAATGGCTGTGGGTTGCCAATACCGTCTCGGCCAAGGACACCGAGAACCGCCCGCTGCAACTTTCGGCGCTCAACAACCTGGGCCGCCTGCTCGAGAACGAACGGAAATATGCCGATGCGCTCGTGTACCTGCAGCGCAGCCTCGAAATGGAGCCGAACCAGCCGGACGTGCTGCACCACTGGGTGTTCCTTCGCGCCAAGCAGTGCGAATGGCCGGTCTATGCGCAAGTGGAAGGCGTCGATCCCGAGCTGATGCGCCGCTCGACATCAGCGCTGGCAATGATCGCCCTGTCGGACGACCCGCAGGAACAGCTCACCGCCGCGCAGAACTACGTGGCGAACAAGATCAACTGCAACGTGCCGACGCTGGCCCCGGCAAAGCCGTATGGCCACAAGAAGATCCGCGTGGGCTATCTGTCGTCGGACCTTTGCCTGCACCCGGTCGCCATGCTGACGGCCGAGCTGTTCGAGTTGCACAACCGCGACCGCTTCGAGGTGTACGGCTACTGCTGGTCGCGCGAAGACAACTCGGCCATGCGCAAGCGAATTATCGCGTCGATGGATCGCTTCGAGCGCATCCAGGGCATGAGCGATGAGGCTGCGGCGCGGCTGATCCGCGAGCACGAGATCGACATCCTGGTCGATCTCCACGGCCAGACGCTCGGCGCACGCGCGGGCATCCTCGCCTATCGCCCGACCCCGATCCAGATCACGTACCTGGGTCTGCCCGCGACCACGGGCTTCCCGTTTGTCGACTACGTCATCGCCGATCGCTTTCTGATCCCCGAAGAATACGCGCGCTTCTATTCCGAGAAGCCGCTGTACATGCCCGATGTGTACCAGGTCAGCGATCGCAAACGAATCACCGGCACGCCCCCGTCGCGCGAAAGCTGCAACCTGCCGGCAGATGGCTTCGTCTTCTGCTCGTTCAACAACAACTACAAGTTCACGCCCGAGGTCTTCGGCACCTGGATGCGTATCCTGAGCCGCGTGCCCGGCAGTGTCCTGTGGCTGCTGGCGGACAACGAATGGGCCGAGGCGAACCTGCGCAAGGAAGCCGAAAAGCTGGGCGTGGATGGCGGCCGCCTGATCTTCGCACCACGCGTTGCGCCGGAAAATTACCTGGCACGCTTCGCCGCTGCCGACCTGTTCCTCGATACCTTCCCGTTCAATGCGGGCACGACGGCCAATGATGCGCTGTGGACCGGCCTGCCGGTGCTGACCCGTTCCGGCCGCAGCTTTGCGTCGCGCATGGCCGGCGCACTACTTACGGCTGCCGAACTGGACGAACTGATCACCTACAGCCCGAACGACTACGAGGAAACCGCGGTCGCTCTGGCCAACGCTCCGGAACGCTGCCGTCGCATCCGCGACAAACTGCACCAAGTGCGGGAAAGCGGAAAGCTGTTCGATACGCCGCGCTTCGTCGGCCACCTCGAAGATCAGTTCACGCAATTGGTCGGCGCCCTGGGCTGAGCTGAACGGCGCTCCATGCAGAAGCCGCTCGGCGCATGCCGGGCGGCTTTTTTCTTTGCGGCGACGCCATCGGTCTTTGCAGTAATCCACAGCACACCCTCTACGCACCAAAAGTGCGCAATGATTGGCACAAATCTTGCCATTCCCCCGAAGCAAGGGCGCCTCGCCACGATCAGGCGCCCGAAAGAATAATCATCAAAGGGAGAAAGCAATTGGCAAGTGCCGACCGCATCGTTGAACTGTCCCACCACGTCGGCCGCGTCGCGGACGGAAAGATCTCGGGCATTGCGGAGATCAACCGCGAAACGAAATTCCTGGCGCTGAACGCGTTGATCGAAGCCGCGCGCGCCGGCGATGCGGGCCGCGGCTTCAGCGTCGTGGCCAGCCAGGTCAAGCAGGTGTCCGAACGCATCTCGGCGATCACAGCCGAACTCAACAGCGAGCTCGCAGGCTCGATCGCGGAACTGAGGCAGCTCGGCGACGCCATGATCCGGCAGATGCGCGACCACCAGGGCCAGCGCTTTGCCGACATGGCACTGAACATGATCGAACTGATCGACCGCAACCTCTACGAGCGCTCGTGCGATGTCCGCTGGTGGGCCACCGACGCAGCCATCGTGGCCGCCGCCGCGCAGCCTGAGCCATCGACATGCGCGTGGGCCAGCAAGCGGCTCGGCGTGATCCTGGACAGCTATACGGTCTATCTGGATCTGTGGGTCATCGACGCGCAGGGCCGCGTGCTGGCCAACGGCCGGCCCGGCACCTACGGCAGCGTGACCGGGAAGATGGTGTCGGGCGTGGACTGGTTTCGCCGCGCCATGGGCACTGCCTCGGGCCAGGACTACATCTCGCACGACATCGCCGTGTCGCGCTTCCTGAACCAGTCCGAAGTGGCCACCTACGCCACCGCGATCCGCGCCGATGGCAAGGCCGATGGAGAGCCGATCGGCGTGCTGGCGATCTTCTTCGACTGGGCTCCGCAAGCCGACGCGGTGGTGAAGCATGTGCGGCTGTCGCAGGAGGAATGGCGCGGCACGCGTTGCCTGCTGCTCGATTCCGGACGCCGCGTGATCGCCGCATCCGATGGCGTCGGCGTGCTCGACGAGGTGTTCCCGCTCCAGGATGGGAACGCCCCATCCGGCTTCTATACGGACAAGGCGGGCCGGCTGGTCGCCTTTGCGCGTACGCCGGGCTACGAAACCTACCCCGGCATGGGTTGGTATGGGGTAATCTATATGAACGCGTCCCGTTTGCGCTAGGTTTTCGCTTGTTCAGACACTGACAGGATGGGCTGCAGCTCTATATCCGGCCTTCTTGCAGCCGGTAATACCGCTGCTGGCCCCTATGAAATACGCTGACCCGCGCCTCATTCGTCCTTCGAGCTCAAGGCTCGTATTACCCCGCAGGCTTGGCAGGTCCCGGTCCTACCTGACTTGTCATCACACTCGATTACCAACGCAACCTTCGACGTTTCACCCGGTAAGAACGTCAATCTCCAACGTGGTGCTCACCAGTCAAACCGGCTTCACGCTCACGTAATCCTTCTGGTACGACCGGTCATGGGCCAGTACCGCCCATATCATGCGCGCCATTTTGTTGGCCAGCGCAACGACCACCACGTTCGGAGGCCGCCGCTTTTTCATTTGCTCCACCCAGGGACCGGGATCCTTCCCACGCGTCACGACGCTGCGCGCACCGTGGATCAAGAGCGAGCGCAGATAGGTATCTCCTCTCTTGCTGATTCCGTGCAGGTTCACCTTGCCGCCCGATCCGGTCTGCTTCGGCACAAGGCCGGCCCATGCGGCAAACTCACGACCGGACCGGAATGTCTTCGCGTCGCCCATCATCGCGACCGCCGCTGTTGCCGTCAGCAGTCCCACGCCAGGAATCTCGCTGATCGCCTTCACGGCCTTGTCCTCCTTGATCCAGTCGCGCATTCGCCGCTCGATGTCGGCGATCTGTTCGTCCAGCCTTGCAAGCCCGTTCCACTGTTCGCGCAATGTGTCGATCAGCGCCGCGGGTAGGCGCTCCGCAACCCGCGCGAGCACTTCCGGTATCGTCTTATCCAAGGCTGTCCGGCCTTTGCCCATCACTTCGCCGTACTCTGTCAGCAGTCCGCGCAATGCGTTGATCTGCATGGTGCGAAACTTCACCAATTGCTCTCGCATACGGTGCAGTGCCAGCATTGCCTGCTGCACCTCGGTCTTCACCGCAATCGCCTTACTTGGTTGCTGGACTGCCAGCCAAATCGCCCGGGCATCGGCCGCATCATTCTTATTGCGGATGTTGAACGCCTTCACGAACTCTGCCGGCATCAGCCTCACCTGGTGGCCCATCTTCGTCAGTTGCCTTGCCCAATGATGGGCACCGCCGCATGCCTCCATTCCAATCAGACAGGGAGCACGGTTCGCAAAGTGCTCGAGAAACTTGGCCCGCTTGATCGGTTTGTTCACGATCTCGCCCGTCGCTTGGTCGATGTAGTGCACCTGAAACACCGTCTTCGCGATATCCACACCCACGGCCGTACAATTCATTTCTGGATCCTCCGATTGCCGGGAAAGGTGTACATCTTCCCACTTGACCACCTCGATACCGTTAGCCCGTGAGGATCCACCTCAAGATCCTTGATTCCACCGCTCACGGGTGGGACGCGTTCATTTCAATTCGTCCACGACCACGGGCAACCACCCTGCCACTGAAGCCCGGTCGAAATCTTGCGCGGCGTGCCTCGGGCGTCGCGCCAGCACCCGGCTATCCAAGCGGCTGGCCCGGGCGCGCTCCTCCATTGCCTGCCTTGGCGTACAATATCCGGTTTGACGATACGCGTCCCGGCCGTTGCCCATGCCCGGCCGGCGCACACTCCGCAGCATTCCACCGCATGTTTGAGCGGCCGCCTGACAGCTGGCCGCCCCTCGCCCCTATTTGCCGCCCAGCAGCCATGACAATCGCCCGTACCGAAGACATCATTGCCGACATCCGTGCCGGCCGCATGGTCATCCTCGTGGATGAAGAAGACCGCGAAAATGAGGGCGACCTGGTCCTGGCTGCCGATTTCGTCACACCGGAAGCGATCAACTTCATGGCCAAGCACGGCCGCGGCCTGATCTGCCTGACACTGACCGCCGAGCGTTGCCGCCAGCTGAACCTGCAGCCGATGGTGAGCCGCAACGGCACCCAGCACGGCACCAACTTCACGGTGTCGATCGAAGCAGCGGAAGGTGTGACCACCGGCATTTCGGCGGCTGACCGTTCCCGTACCGTAGAGGCGGCCGTCGCGCGCGACGCCAAGCCTTCGGATCTGGTCCAGCCCGGTCACATCTTCCCGCTGACCGCCCAGCCCGGCGGCGTGCTGATCCGCGCCGGCCATACCGAAGCCGGCTGCGACCTGGGCGCGCTGGCCGGCCTGACGCCCGCCGCCGTGATCTGCGAGATCATGAAGGACGACGGCACCATGGCGCGCCTGCCGGACCTGATCGAATTCGCCCAGGAGCACAACCTGAAGATCGGCACCATCGCCGACCTGATCCACTACCGCAGCCGCACCGAGAGCATCGTCGAACGCGTTGGCGAGCGCGCCATGGAAACGCCGTATGGCACGTTCCACAGCATCGCCTACCGCGACAAGCCGACCGGCCACGCCCACCTGGCGCTGGTCAAGGGCACGCCCTCGGCGGACAAGGAAACGCTGGTGCGCGTGCATGAGCCGCTGTCGGTGCTGGACCTGCTGGAAGTGTCCCGCACCACGCACTCGTGGAGCATGCCGGCTGCCCTCGAGGCCATCGCCAAGGCCGAAAGCGGCGTGATGGTGCTGCTGAACTGCGGCGACTCGGCCGATCAGCTTTTCACGCAATTCACCGCGCTCGACGAACCGCAGAACCGCCCGCGCCGCAAGCCGGACCTGCGCACCTATGGCATGGGCGCGCAGATCCTGAAGGATGTGGGCGTCGGCAAGATGCGCGTGCTGGCCGCTGCGCAGCGCATGCCGAGCATGACGGGCTACGATCTGGAAGTGACCGGCTACCAGCCCATGAACGGGCAGGCCAAGCAAAACTGAATATCCTGGTGGCCACGCCCTGGCGTCGCCACCATAGCGAACTCTGGAGAACTGAACAATGGATCACGGCTTCTACCCCAGCAACCTCGACGGTGAAGGCCTGCGTATCGGCATCGTGCAGGCCCGCTTCAACGAGCCGGTCTGCGCCGAACTGCTCGAAGCCTGCGTGGCCGAGCTCGAAAAGCTCGGCGTCGAAGGCGAAGACACCCTGGTGGTGACCGTGCCGGGCGCGCTGGAAGTGCCGCTGGCACTGCAGAAGATGGCTGAAAGCGGCCAGTTCGACGCACTGGTGGCGCTGGGCGCCGTGGTGCGCGGCGAGACCTACCATTTCGAGCTGGTCTCGAACGAGTCGGGAGCCGGCATCACGCGCGTCGGCCTGGATTTCAACATGCCGGTCGCCAACGGCATCCTGACCGTCGATACCGACGAGCAGGCCCACGCCCGCACGCGCGAAAAGGGCCGCGACTGCGCCCGCGCCGCCGTGGAAATGGCCAACCTGGTTGTCGCGCTCGATTCGCTGCGCGATCAGGAAGATGAAGAAGACGAGGACGACGATGAGTGACACGCCTGAAACCGGCAAGCCGGCGGCTGGCACCAAGCCCGCTGCCCGCACCGAGGCCAAGGCGCCGCCCAAGAGCGCGCGCCGCCGCTCGCGCGAGCTGGCTCTGCAGGGCCTGTACCAATGGCTGCTGAACCGCAACGACATCGGCGCGATCCAGGCCCACCTGCATGACGCCCAGGGCTTCAACAAGGCCGACAGCGAGCACTTCGACGCGCTGCTCAATGGCGCCGTGCGCGAAGAAGCGCGCCTGACGGCGGCGTTCGAGCCGTTCCTGGACCGCAAGGTCGAGGAACTGTCGCCGGTCGAGCGTGCCGCCCTGCTGGTGGGCAGCTACGAACTCGTGCACTGCGTCGACATTCCGTACAAGGTCGTCATCAATGAAGCCGTCGAGCTGACCAAGACCTTTGGCGGAGTCGAGGGCTACAAGTACGTGAACGGGGTGCTGGACAAGCTGGCCGCCCAGGTACGGTCGGCCGAGGTCGCGGCGCGCCGCTGAAGCGCCGGGGTTCAACGCCCAGCCGCAACGGATACGACACCCGCTGACGCGGGTGTTTTCACTTCTATCACCCGCCCGGCAACGGGCATCGCCGAATCGCCATGGACCCGCAGCGCCTCGCCACCGCCTCCCGCCTTGCCAATATCGACGCGTTCCACGTCATGGAACTGGCCAAGCAGGCCAATGAACTCGAACGCGCGGGCCGCCACATCATCCACATGGGGATCGGCGAGCCCGACTTCACCGCCGCCGAGCCCGTGGTGCGCGCCGCGGAGGCCGCCATGCGGCGCGGCGTGACGCAGTACACGGGTGCGCTCGGCATCCACGCGCTGCGCGAAGCCATCGCCGGCTACTACAAGACCATGTACGGGCTCGAGATCCCGGCGCGGCGCGTGATCGTCACGGCCGGCGCATCGGGCGCGCTGCTGCTGGCCTGCGCGGTGCTGGTGGAGATCGGCGCCGAGGTGCTGATGCCGGACCCGAGCTATCCGTGCAACCGGCATTTCGTCGCGGCCTTCGATGGCGCGGCGCGCATGATTCCGAGCGGCCCGGCCGAGCGCTTCCAGCTCACCGCCGCGCAGGTCGAAGCGCACTGGAACGAACGCACGCGCGGCGTGCTGCTGGCGTCGCCGTCAAACCCGACCGGCACGTCGATCCTGCCCGACGAACTCGGCCGCATCCTGCAGGCGGTGCGTGCGCGCCAGGGCTTCGCCATCCTCGACGAGATCTACCAGGGCCTGTCGTATGACGCGCCGCCGGTATCCGCACTGAGCCTCGACGACAACGTCGTCACGGTCAACAGCTTCTCGAAGTACTTCAATATGACCGGCTGGCGCCTCGGCTGGCTCGTGGTGCCTGACGCGCTCGTGGCGGATTTCGAGAAAGTCGCGCAGAACCTGTTCATCTGCGCCTCGGCCGTGGCCCAGCATGCCGCACTGGCGTGCTTCTCGCCCGAAGCCATGGCGATCTATGACGAACGCAAGGCAGAATTCCGCCGCCGCCGCGACCTGATCGTGCCGGCGCTGGAATCGCTCGGCCTGCACGTGCCGGTCATGCCGGACGGTGCCTTCTATGTCTATGCGGATTGCCGCCAGGTCAACCACCCCGCGGCCGGCGATGCCGACAAGCTGACCCAGGCGATGCTGCACGACGCCGGCGTAGTCATGGTGCCGGGCCAGGATTTCGGGCCTCACACGGCGCAGGACTACATCCGGATCTCGTACGCGACCTCGCGCCAGAACATCGAGGAAGCCATGGCCCGGCTGCAGAAGCTGTTTCGCTGAGCGGCGGCGCCGAAAACGGCCAAAGCAAAAAAGCACCCCGCGGGGTGCTTTTTTCTTTGAGGGCGATCGTTGCTTCAGGCGCTCTGCTGCGTATTGCTCGCCGCCTCCAGCTTCTCGCCATTCTGATGGCGCTCCGCCTGCGTCTTGCCGTCGCCAGCCTTCTCGGCTTGCGCGTCGGCAACACGCACCCCCAGCAGCTGGCGCAGGCGCGCGCGTTCAGCCAGCACCTTGGCGCCATAGCCGCCATCGGTATTGGTGGTCGCCCCGACGTAGTACTTCAGCCCGCCTTCGAGCGAGCCCGCACGCGCGATGCAATCCTTCAGCACCAGCGCGCCGATCTTGATGTTCGCGTACGGATTCAGCGCAGCGGCCACGCCGCCGACGGCTTCGTACTTGTCCTGGTGGACCTTGGTCATCACCTGCATCAGGCCCTGCGCCCCCACGCCGCTTTCGGCGTACGGATTGAAGCTGGACTCGATGGCGATCACACCCAGGATCAGCAGCGGGTCGATGCCGACCTCGCGGCCGGTCAGGTAGGCCGCCTTGACCAGTTGCGCGGTGGCCTGCGCCGCCACGCGGTACTTGCGCGCGATGTAGTCGGCCACGGCCGCCTGTTCGCGTGCCGTGCCAAGCGCGCTGTTGCCGCGGGCGTCGAGCGCCACGCGCGTCACCGGGATCTGCGCGGCCAGATGGGCCACGGACGGCACCTTGGCAGCTGCAGCAACGCTCCATTCATCGACGCCCGATACCGTCGGCAGGCCGGCCCGGCCAAAGCCGAGCTTGGCTGCCGCTACGTCGGCCGAGCTTGCAGGCACGGCGGCAACGGTAGTGTTTGTCGCCACGGCAGGCGCGGCTGCAGTCACGAGGACTGCCGGCGCTTCATCGCCAGCCAGCAACGCGGCCAGCGTGGTTCGCCATTCCTGGCTCAACGACAGCGAGACGGCCGTAACGACCGACACCACGCCGAGGCTGTTCAGCGCGTACTTCAAGGTTGTACGGCCCGTGCGCAAGGCGCGGCCCGCGACCGGATGCGCAAATCGGAACTGAAACGACCGATTCACTCCGGGTACCGGCTTTCTGAAGCGGACCTGCAATGCCCGCCCGATGCCGGGAAGATGAAGGGTTTTCCAACCGCTCATGCTTACCTCCATCCGTTGCCCGCTGCGCGCGCCCTGACAGCGGCACACACCCGATCTCAACGTACTCAAGTAAGGATGCCGCGCCGCCTAGCAGTGGCGGCCAGCACCTGTTGGCAGGCGCTCCCCATGCGCCCAACTGGAAACAGGGCACGCTCTTGGGGGAACGCGCCCTGCCACGGACAACTCAACATGCTCCGGCGATCCGCCGGAAGCGACCGATCGGGCCTCGTGTCTGTCGGGCCTCGAATGATCGGTGTGGATGGTGGAATTTTCTGCCCACAAAATTTTTGTGCGCCCCTTGACACAGGGCAAAATTCCATGTTGCGACGCAACACCCCATCGAACAGACGCGATTGTAGGAACCCTTTTATAACCAGTCAAGCATAACGATTTCAAATAATCATACTTTTTGTTATTTGTAACAGTTGTCTGCAGGTTGACCGAACGCCACCTGAATGCCCGGAATCGTAGGCAGGGCCTAGGCTTTCCCCGATTCTGACAGCGCTTGCAGCGTCAAAAAACTTACAATTCGCATTGACGCAAACAAGCGATTTTTTTGCCGGGACGCCTGCACGTGTGTATCGTGGCACACATCATTTCGATGCCACGGCCCTTCCGCAGTGCCGCACCAAGAACTGAATTCACCATGCAATACAAAGACTTGCGCGATTTCATCAGCCAGCTTGAGCAACTGGGAGAGCTGCGGCGCGTCAGCACGCCGGTGTCTCCGAATCTGGAGATGACGGAGATTTGCGACCGCCTGCTGCGCGCTGGCGGGCCGGCAGTCCTGTTCGATCGGCCGGCAGGCTTCCGCAGCCCTGAAGGCATCTATAGCGTCCCGGTGCTCGCCAATTTGTTTGGGACGACACACAGGGTCGCGCTCGGCATGGGGGCGCAATCACTAGAGGACCTGCGCGACATCGGCCGCGTGCTGTCGGCCCTCAAGGAACCCGAGCCGCCGCGCGGACTCCGCGAGGCCGGCAAGCTGTTCACGCTGGCCAAGTCGGTGTGGGACATGGCGCCCAAGCGTGTCAGCAGCCCGGCCTGCCAGGAGATCGTCTGGGAAGGCAATGACGTCGACCTGGCACGCCTGCCGATCCAGACCTGCTGGCCCGGCGACGCCGCGCCGCTGATCACCTGGGGGCTGGTCGTGACCAAGGGCCCGCACAAGAAGCGGCAGAACCTTGGGATCTACCGCCAGCAGGTGATCAGCCGCAACCAGGTCATCATGCGCTGGCTCGCGCATCGGGGCGGCGCGCTCGATTTCCGCGAACACGCGCTGGCCAATCCCGGCAAGCCGTTTCCGATCGCCGTGGCGCTTGGCGCCGATCCTGCAACGATCCTCGGCGCGGTGACCCCGGTTCCGGATACCTTGTCGGAGTACCAGTTCGCCGGCCTGCTGCGAGGCAGCCGCACGGCGCTGGCCGGATGCCTGACGCCCACGTTGTCCGAACTAAGCGTGCCGGCATCGGCAGAGATCGTGCTGGAAGGCCATATCCAGCCCGACCCGGACCATCCATCGGGCTACCAGCATGCGCTCGAAGGCCCCTACGGCGACCACACCGGCTATTACAACGAGCAGGACTGGTTCCCGGTCTTCACGATCGACCGCATCACCATGCGGCGCGACCCGATCTACCACTCGACCTATACCGGCAAACCGCCCGACGAGCCCGCCGTGCTCGGCGTGGCGCTCAACGAGGTGTTCGTGCCGCTGCTGCAGAAGCAGTTCCCGGAGATCACCGACTTCTATTTGCCTCCCGAAGGCTGCAGCTACCGCATGGCGCTGGTGCGCATGAAGAAGCAATACGCCGGCCACGCCAAGCGCGTGATGTTCGGCGTGTGGAGCTTCCTGCGGCAGTTCATGTACACGAAGTTCATCGTGGTCGTGGACGACGACGTGGATGTGCGCGACTGGAAGGAGGTGATCTGGGCCATCACCACGCGCGTCGATCCGGCGCGCGACACGGTGCTGGTCGAGAACACGCCGATCGACTATCTCGACTTCGCCTCGCCGGTGTCCGGGCTTGGCTCCAAGATGGGCATCGACGCCACCGACAAGTGGCCGGGCGAAACCACGCGCGAATGGGGCCGCACCATCAGCATGGATCCGGCGGTCAAGGCAAAGGTCGACGGCATGATGGCGACGCTGTTCGACCGCCCCGTCGGCACGTGAGCGCGGCCGCCGCTATCATGTCAGGCTGAACCTCGGGGCGCATCGAAAGGCACCCGCCCTGCCCCGTTCGACCACACCATCCGATCCCCGCGTAGACGGGCGCAAGGAGGAGACATGACCACCCTCGCAGAAGGGCAACTGATGTGGACGCCGTCGGACGCATTCCGCGACGGCAGCCAGCTCGCGCAGTTCATGCGCTGGCTCCAGCGCGAGCGAGGGCTCGCCTTCGACGACTACGCCAGCCTCTGGCAATGGTCGGTCACCGAGATCGAGAATTTCTGGGATGCGGTGCGCGCCTACTTCGACGTGCACTTCGACACGCCCGCGCGAGGTGTGCTGGACCGGCGCGTGATGCCGGGAGCGCGTTGGTTCGACGGCGCCAGCCTGAACTACGTGCAGCAGGTATTCCGCCATGCCGGCAGCGGCGTGGCCCGCCAGCGGGCAGCCATCCGCCACGCCGGAGAAAACCGTGCACTGGAAGAAGTGAGCTGGGATGCGCTGGAAGCGCAGGTCGCCTCGCTCGCGCATGCGCTGCGCCAGATGGGCGTGGGCCGTGGCGACCGCGTGGCGGGCTACCTGCCGAATATCCCCGCCACCATCGTCGCCTTCCTCGCCACCGCCAGCCTCGGCGCGGTGTGGTCCGGCTGCGCGCCGGACATGGGTCAGGTCGCCGTGATCGACCGCTTTCGCCAGATCGAACCCAAGGTGCTGATCGCCGTCGATGGCTACCGCTACGGCGGCAAGGACTATGACCGTGCGCCTGTGATAGCGGACCTGGTCGCCGCATTGCCATCTCTGACCGATGTCATCATCGTGCCGCACAACGGCAATCCCACCGCTGCGCGCGAGGGCGTCCGTTTGCACGGATGGCAGGACGTGCTGGCCCACCGCGTGCCGCTGGCGATCGAATCCGTGCCGTTCGACCACCCGTTGTGGATCGTCTATTCGTCGGGCACCACGGGCATGCCCAAGCCGATCGTGCACGGCCATGGCGGCATCGTCATCGAGCAGCTCAAGCTGATGGCGTTCCATAACAACCTCGGCCCCGACGATGTCTTCCACTGGTACAGCAGCAGTGGCTGGATCATGTGGAACGCGCAGGTCGCTGGCCTGTTGCTGGGCACGACCATCGCGCTCTATGACGGCAACCCGGCGTGGCCGGATGCCGGCGTGCTGTGGCGCTTTGTCGACGACGCACGTGTGACGCTGTTTGGCGCAGGCGCGGCGTTCTTCACCAACTGCATGAAGGCTGGCGTGGAACCGGCACGCATTGCGGATGTATCCCGGCTGCGCGGGCTCGGCTCAACCGGCTCGCCGCTGCCGGTGGAAGCGTACGACTGGATCTACCGCCATGTGCGCAGCGATATCTGGCTCGTGCCGATGTCTGGCGGCACCGATTTCGCGGGCTCTTTCGTCGCGGGCTGTCCGCTGCTGCCGGTGTATGCCGGGGAGATGCAATGCCGTTGTCTCGGCGCCAAAGTGGAGGCCTTTGACGACAACGGACAAGCGCTGATCGACACCGTTGGCGAACTGGTCTGCACGGAGCCGATGCCGTCGATGCCGCTGTTCCTGTGGGGAGATGCCGACGGCAAGCGCTACCGCGACAGCTACTTCGACACCTATCCCGGCGCCTGGCGGCACGGCGACTGGATCAAGATCACGGCGCGCGGCGGCGCGATCATCTACGGGCGCTCCGACGCCACCATCAACCGGCACGGCATCCGCATGGGCACGAGCGAGCTGTACCGTGTAGTAGAAGACCTGCCCGAGGTCATCGACAGCATGGTGGTGGACCTCGAGTACCTCGGCCGCGAATCGTACATGCCGCTGTTCGTCGTACTGCGCGAGGGAATCGCCCTTGACGATGCGTTGCGCGACACTCTGCGCATGCGCATCCGGGAGGCGCTGTCGTCACGCCACGTGCCCAACGAGATCGTTCAGGTACCGGCCGTGCCGCGTACACTGTCCGGCAAGAAGATGGAGGTGCCGATCAAGAAGTTGCTGCTCGGGCATGCGCCGGTTGGCATCGCCAATCGGGATGCCATGGCCAACCCGGACAGCCTCGACTGGTACTTCGACTACGCCAGGCGCTACCTCGCGGCACGGCAGGCGGAGTCAGCAACCGCCTGACGCTGCCCCATACCCCGGCGAGTATCAGAATTCGACGTCGAGTTCGCTGATTTCGTCGGGCTCTTCGCGCGCTGCCGCCGTCCACTCCTGCAGTTCGGGCATCGACAGGATCTGCTTGCAGTATTCGACCGGCACCGGGTCGAGCATGACGCCGTAGGTCACGAAGCGGGTCACGACTGGCGCATACATGGCGTCCGCCATCGTGCGCGTGCCGAACAGGTAGGGCCCGCCATAGCGCGTCAGGCACTCCGTCCAAATCGCCGTGATGCGGTCGATATCGGCCTGCGCCCGCGACCACACCTTCAGCCCGGGGAAATGCCCCTTGAGGTTCATCGGCAGCGCCGCTCGCATGGCCGCAAAGCCCGAGTGCATTTCGCCGCAGATCGCGCGGCAGTGCGCGCGGGCGGCGCGGTCGTCGGGCAGCAGCCCCGCCTTGGGACTGATTTCGTTCAGGTACTCGGCTATCGCGAGCGTGTCCCACACGGTCACGCCCTGATGGCGCAGGCAAGGCACGAGGATAGACGGCGACAGCAGGAGGATCTCCGCGCGCACGGCCGGGTCGTCCGGGGTCACCAGCACCTCTTCGAACTCCAGCCCGGCGAAGCGTGCCAGCAGCCAGCCGCGCAGCGACCATGACGAATAGGTCTTGCTGCTGATGGTGAGTGTGGTCTTGCCCATCTCGCCTCCTTGTCGCCCGTCGGGACGATCGCCACGACTAGATATACGCCCGCGCCGCGCACCCATGCAGTGCAGCGCGTAGGCACCAGTGTGAAGCGCGCTAACCACTCACGCGCCCGCCACTTCACCCGCGATGGGTTTTGCGTGTCCATCACCACGCGCTTCGCAAAGCTTGTGCCACCATTCATGCCGATGGCATATATATTGCGCATACGGGTCTCACGGGATCACGGGAGGCGAGCCATGCTGTACCAGGCATACCAGACCTATGCGGATATGATGCACGCTGGCTGCACGCTGGCCGATTACACCGCCTCGGTGATCGCCACCAACAAGCACGCCGCCGAGTGTGAATCCCTGCGATCGCTCTGGGCCGCTTGCGAGATCCTGTCGCTGGCACGCCTGACCCACCATCGGCCCGCATTCGGTATTGACAGCGTAGTCGTCAACGGGCTGCCTGTGCAGGTTTCCGAAGAGGTGGTGGCGCAGACGCCCTTCTGCTCGCTGCTGCACTTTCGCCGCCACGGTG
This sequence comes from Cupriavidus pinatubonensis, assembly GCF_019602855.1. Taxonomy (GTDB): domain Bacteria; phylum Pseudomonadota; class Gammaproteobacteria; order Burkholderiales; family Burkholderiaceae; genus Cupriavidus; species Cupriavidus pinatubonensis. The sequence continues at coordinate 822,782 of NZ_CP080767.1, read as the reverse complement.
TCACCGGCCAGCCTCGCGTGTTGCTGGTCGCCCCCATGTCCGGCCACTTCGCCACCCTGCTGCGCGGGACCGTGCAGACTATGCTGGCGGACCATGACGTCTACATTACCGACTGGCACAATCCGCGCGACATCCCGCTGTTTGCCGGGCGCTTTGGTTTCGACGAGTTCGTGGGACACCTGATTACCTTCCTGCAAGAACTTGGTGGTCACACGCACCTGATGGCCGTATGCCAGCCCACGGTCGCCGCGCTGGCCGCCGCCGCGCTGATGGCCGAGGACGATGATCCGGCCCAGCCGCCCAGCCTCACCTTGATGGCCGGCCCGATCGATGCGCGCGTCAACCCGACCAAGGTCAATGAACTGGCCATGAGCCGGCCGATCGAGTGGTTCGAGAGCACGCTGATCGGCATTGTGCCGCTGCGCTTTGTCGGCGGACTGCGCCGCGTCTATCCGGGCTTTGTGCAATTGCTGGCGTTCATGAGCATGAACCTGGAGCGGCACGAACAGACGTTGCGCGAAATGCACGCGCTGCGTTCCCGCGGCGAACATGCAAAAGCCGACGCCATCCAGGATTTCTATGTCGAGTACTTCGCCACCATGGATCTTGCGGCAGAGTTCTATCTCGAAACCGTCAGCATGGTGTTCCAGCGCTTCCTGCTCGCGCAGGGACTGCTGGATGTGGGCGGGCGCCGCGTCTCCACGCGCGCAATCCGCCGTACCGCATTGCTGACCGTGGAAGGTGAGCGCGACGACATCTGCGCCATCGGCCAGACCATGGCCGCCCAGGACTTGTGCGACAGCCTGCACCCTTACATGCGCATGCACCATGTGCAGACGGGCGTGGGCCACTACGGCGTATTCAATGGCAAGCGTTGGGAGACGCAGGTGTATCCGCTGGTGCGCGACACGATCTACACGAACGAGCTCGCGGCATGAGCAAACAGGCCCGGGCGGCCGCAGCCACGTAGAATTCGGCGCGTCGTCAAACACCCGGCAAAGCGATGGCCTTTCAAAACATTCAACGCTTCCAGAACCAGGATCTGATCCGCGTCGGCAACGACGACAACTATCTACTGCTGGCGCCCCATTACGGGGGCCGGCTTGTCCGCTGGGTTCGCCACGGGGAAGAGATCCTTTACTGGCCCGAAGCTGCCGACTGGAGCCGGCCGGCGAAGATCCGGGGTGGAAATCCGCTCCTGTTTCCGTTCATCGGACGGCACTTCGCCGACGGCGAGGCCGGCCGCTGGCGCGATGCGAACGGCACGACCCACACGTTGCCGCAGCATGGCTTTGCGCGGGACCTCCCCTTCACCGTCGTCGCCGCCGACGACGACAAGATCGTCATGGCCCTGGAGTCGTCAGACAGCACGCGGGCTGGCTACCCGTACGCATTCCGCTTCGAGGCAAGCTACGTCATGCTCGAAGATGGCGTGGAAGTGGCACTACGCTCCGAGAATACCGGCAGCGATCGCCTGCCCTACTACGCCGGGCACCATTTCTATTTCAGCTTGCCCGCCGCGCACCGGCCCGACACCCGGTTGTTGCTGCCAGAAGCGATACGCCTAAGGCAGGAGCCGGACGGTCGGCTGACTCACGCCATTCAGGGCGAACCGGCGTATGCGCTGGACGACGACCGCTTGCAGGATACGTTTCATGCCCTGCCGGGCGGCGGCTCCGTCACCCTGGCCATGCCCGGCAGGACGCTGGCAATCGACCTCGACGTACCGGGCTGCGTCGCATGGCATGCGGTGACCACATGGACGGAAAGTGAAGACGCCGACTTCTACTGCGTCGAGCCTTGGCTCGGCCTGCCGGATGCTATTCATCACGGCCACGGACTGCGCTGGCTCGAGCCCGGCGAGCACGAGACCGCCGTCTGCCGTGTGCGCGTCGTCGCCTGAGTCTCGGCGTCAGCGCTCGAAATCGAGCCCGCCGATCAGGACTGCGGGGTCGGCCTGCGACAGCGAACTCCAGTCAAGCTGGCGCGGCTCCTGCCAAGCCCTGAGCTTGGCGGGCAATGCGTCGAGGTAGCCGGCGAAGCGCTGCGCGCCGTTCGCTGCGAAGAGGGCTTCGACTTCGAGTCCATCCCAGGCAAGGGTGACGTCGAGCGGATACGTGAAACGCTGGAGCTCTGGCGCGCCCTTCCCCTGAATCCGGACCCGCGCGGGCCAGTCGGCCCGTGCTCCGGGCAAGACTTCCACGCGCAATCGGTGCGGATAAAGGCGGACGATCGCCTCGACGATGCGCGGGATACAGTCGGCTTCGAAACGCGCGATGAAGTCGGTGGTCAAGGTGGGTCCTTGTGTCTTGAAGCGGTAATGGATGGTTGCGGCGGCGCACAGGCAAGCATACGGGGCCGCCGCGGCAGGAGGCAATGGCGGCAGGTCACGCTCCTGACATCGCGGCGGGACTGCAACAACTTGTGCTAGAATCCGCCCCCAAGTTAGCCAAAGCGGGCGTCGTATAATGGCTATTACCTTAGCTTCCCAAGCTAAAGACGTGGGTTCGATTCCCATCGCCCGCTCCACTGCCAACCCCATCGTGTGCACGAGCGGTTCCCGGCAAGCCGATTGGTAGCAGGCAAGAGGACACAATGCTGTCCCGTGATACGGCGACGTCGCTCATTCGACGTGTCGTGATCGACATTTCACTCTGGCTTTCCGCCGGAGTTACCCCTGGCTCACACGGTTCGCTCCCCACTACAAGGATGACAAGTGCCATCTGAACTGCGAGATGTATCCGCCCCGCGCTCCGGCAAAGAACCGGTTCACGTCGCATTCGGTGTGGACGCTGGATACTATCGTGGTATGGGTGTGACCATCACGTCGGTCGTGGAAAACAACCCGGGGCGGGACTTTGTCTTCCATGTGTTTGCATTCTCCATTACCGACGACAACCGGGACAAGCTGGAGAAGCTCGAGAAGCAGCTAGGCGTCACTGTCCGTCTCCATCTGCTTGACACGGCAACGCTCGATGATTTTCGTCAGTTCCCGTGCTTTAGCAAGCATTCGCTGGGCACCTTTATCCGCCTGCTGATTCCGTCGCGGCTGCGCGACGTCACGGATAAGGTGCTGTACCTGGACGCCGACTTGTTATGCTTTGGCGACCTGTCGGAACTGCTGACCCTCGATCTGGGCGACAACATCGCGGCGGCGGTGGCCGACGAGAAAGACACTACTGTCAAGACGCAGATTCCGGCACTGGGGCTAAAGCACGGCCACTACTTCAATGCCGGGGTCATGTATATCGATGTCCGGAACTGGGTTGCCGCCGACGTCCAGCAAGCCGCCCTGAAGTCGCTCACCACGCTCGACATGCGATTCGCTGACCAGGACGCCCTGAACATCGCACTCGACGGACGCATCAGGTATATCGACCCGAAATGGAACTTTCGATATCACCTTGTGGACTACCTGACACGCGGCGAGACCAAGCTGAACATCGCGCAGCCATATGTGTTCATGCACTTCACCGGCCCGGTAAAGCCGTGGCACAACTGGTGCCTGCATGACGTTCGCGAACTATTCACCGCGATCCAGTCCCGCTCGCCATGGGCGGAATCGCCACTGGACGCGCCCAGGACGGCCCGGGAACTAAAGCTGTTCTCCAAGTTTCTGATCACACAACACCGTATTGCCGAAGGCATCTACTGGCATTGCCGCTACCTGAAATCGCGGCTGATGCAGAAGCTGAAATCCTCATAAGCCCTTCGCCTGCGAATCACAGTTTTGCACCAGTGAGTGCAGACCAAGACGAGAATGCCTCAACAACTCAATCAAAGCCCCGCTTCACCGGCTTCAATGCCCGGCTTTGTTTCCATGGAAAGAGATACAGCAGCGTTCCGCCTCATTGCCCGACTCGCAGCAGCGGCCCTCGTGGCTTTTTACATGCTTGCGTTGATTATCGATCGCGCGGCGGGCGTCCTGTACGGTGTGCTGATTGTATTGGGCCTGGTCACACTGATTTATCGCTGGAAATCTCAGAGCGCCCTGCTTGGTGGTCAGATCAGACGTTATTGGCCACTTTGCCTGGCAATGGCCGCCCCGATGTTGGCCGTACTGGCGAACGAGATATCGAGATCCCAATTCTCGAGCCGCAGTCTTGATGCGCCATCCCGTCTCGCACTTTTTGCTTTAGTGCTCTGGTCGATTTCGATCATCCCAATGCGCTATCTGCGCCAGGTGCAGTGGGCATTTATGGCCGGCGCCTTGTTGTCCACCATCAAGATCTACCAACTCTCCCATGGTGGTGAACTGAGGTATGGGACCGATTTCATCCCCATCACCATTTTCATTGAAATGGCTTTGCTGCTGGGCACATACGGCATGCTGTCGCTCGCATGGAATTCAAGGCATGAGAGGGTTCAGACCGTTTTGAAAATTCTGGCGGCAGCGGCGATCCTGTATGGCAGTTACCTTTCGCAATCACGGGGGGCGTGGATAACCATACCCGTTTTTTGTGCGATTGCGCTGTACTCGAGCGGCGTTCTGGCGAAAGGCCGCAGGTTGCTGATGGCGGTTCTGATAGCGCTTGCACTCGTTGGCGCGATGAGCCAGGCCAGGCTGGTTAAAGACCGGATTGATGTTGCACGGACCGATATCGAGCAATACGTGAGCGGAACCAATGTCGACACTTCAATCGGCTTCCGCTTTCAGCTATGGCGGGGTTCCGTCGTGATCTTCCGCGAGCATCCGCTTTTTGGCGTAGGTGTAGATGGATATCGAGATGCACTCGCAGATTTGAAAAATCGGGGAATTATTACTCCCGCCGCATCCGAGTTCGCCCACTCGCACAACGAGTTTCTCTTCAATGCCGCCAGACTCGGCCTGTTTGGCATTGTCGCCCTGCTGGCCCTGTACCTCGTGCCAGCCTGCTATTTCGCCCGCGATCTCAGGCACCGTGACAAGGAAGTCCGCGCCGCGGCCTGCATGGGTGCCAGCTTGTGCGCCGGCATTTTTGTGCTTGGCCTCACGGACGTGGTATTCCTTTGGTGGGAGGTCTTCCCCTTCTATGCAGTAGGCATTGCCACCTTCATCGCCTTCATCGATAAGAGAAAGGCTGCCGTGACTGCTCCACAGCGCGCGGCCCAGGGCGCTCAGTAGGCGATCGCCCATCAGGTAGAATCCCGCTTCCACACCGGAGCACCAGCCGCCGTGACTCGTCCGGCGGTTTTCTTGTTGCCATGCTTCCCAAAGACCCCACCCGTACCGAACCGATTTCGGAAGACGACGCTCAGCGCATGCAGAGCGTCGAGCCGTCGTCCACCAGCGACCCCGAAGGCGTCGCCCACCCCCGCCGCATCCGCTCCTTCGTCCGACGCGCCGGCCGTACCTCCACCGGCCAACAGCGAGCCATCGACGAAGTCGGCCCACGCCTGCTGGTGCCCTACGCACCGCAGCCGCTCGACTGGGAAGCCGCTTTCGGCCGCAAGGCCCCGGCCATCCTCGAGATCGGCTTCGGCATGGGCGAGACGACCGCGCATATCGCGCAACTGCGCCCGCAAGACAATTTCCTCGGCTGCGAAGTGCACGAGCCTGGCGTCGGCGCGCTGCTCAAGCTGGCCGATGAGCGCGAAATCGGCAATATCCGCATCATCCAGCACGATGCGGTGGAAGTCGTCGCCCACATGCTGACCGAGGACTGCCTCGACGGCGTGCATATCTACTTCCCCGACCCCTGGCACAAGAAGCGCCACAACAAGCGCCGGCTGGTGCAGCCGCCGCTGGTCAAGCTGCTGGCTTCGCGCCTGAAGCCGGGCGGCTACATCCATTGCGCGACCGATTGGGAAGAATACGCGCACCAGATGGTGGAAGTGCTGGCGGGCGAGCCTGCACTCGAAAATACGTCGTCGGCCGCTGACGGCTTTTCCGAACGACCCGAGTACCGGCCCATCACCAAGTTCGAGCGGCGCGGCGTGCGGCTCGGGCATGGTGTCTGGGATGTGGTGTTCCGCAAGCGCGGTTGATCGGCGCAACCCGACACAAGCAGCCCAAACAAAAAAAGGCGTGGCACATGGTGGCCACGCCTTTTTTGCATTCAGCCTGCCGGATCAGGCGTGCCAGGAAATCAATCCCGAGTACGCCGTCGCCAGCACGATGATGCCGAATGCGATCCGGTACCACGCGAACGGCTTGAAGTCATGCGTCGCGACAAAGCGCAGGAGCCAGCGTACGCAGAGGAAGGCCGACAGGAAGGCGAAAACGAAACCAATGCCGAAGATGCCGAGATCATCGACGGACAGCAGGGCGCGGGCCTTGTAGAGCTCGTACACCGTCGCGCCGAAGATCACAGGGATGGCCAGGAAGAACGAGAACTCGGTCGCGACCTGACGCGACAGGCCGAACAGCATGCCGCCGATGATGGTCGCGCCCGACCGTGACGTGCCTGGCACCAGCGCGAAGCACTGGGCGAGGCCGACCTTCAGCGCATCGCGCCAGTTCAGGTCGTCGACCGATTCAATGCGCGGGGCGCCCGCCTTGGCGGCTTGCAGCAAGGCATTGCCGCGCGGGTTGGTCACCACGCCGCGGCGTGCGTCGCGTCGTTCCGCAAGCAGGATCACCACGCCACCAATGATGAAGGCCAGCGCCACCGTGATCGGGTTGAACAGATGGGCCTTGATCCATTTGCCGAACACCAGCGCCAGCACGATGGCCGGCACCGTCGCCACGATCACGTTGATGGCAAAGCGCTGCGCTTTCGGGTCGGTCGTCAACCCGCTTAGCACGTTGGCGATGCGCCGGCGGAACTCCCAGCACACCGCCAGGATCGCGCCGAACTGGATCACGATCTCGAAGATCTTGCCCTTCTCGTCGTTGAAGTCGAGCAGCTGGCCGGCCAGGATCAGGTGGCCGGTGCTCGAAATGGGCAGAAACTCGGTCAGTCCTTCGACGATGCCGAGGATCACGGCTTTCAGGGCAAGTGCGATTTCCATGCGGATGGGATGGGTTGGGCGGGGACATGCCCGATATTGACGGGCCGATGCCTGTTTTTTGGCTCAGGGGCGATTGATCTTGACGTTGATGCCGTCGGACAAGATCGTGATTGTACCGGGCTCGACATCCGTTCCTGCAATGCGCAGCTGATCCGGACGAAAGGTATAGAGCGCGTAGCCTTGCAGCAACTGTTCAGCCAGGATGCCGCCGAGTGCGTTGATCTGTCGGGAAAACTGCCCAGGCACGCCCTGCACGTCGAACTGCTGCACCTCAGGATCCTGCAGCACCACCGAATGGCTCGGCGCGTCATAGCGCAAGCCGCTGTCGAGGGCAAAGCGGCCGGACAGTGCCTGGCGGAAGAACAGCTTGTTGTCGACCGTGGCGTCGAACTGCACGTTAACGCGGTTGCGTGCCGGGTCTAGCGTCAGGCGCGGGTTGGCAAGCTGGATGTCGAAGATGTCCAGGTAGCGCTTGTTGAACGGAAACTTGCGTTCGAGCGCCGACTGCAACTGGCTCTGCGAGAAGGTGTATTCATTGCGGAGGGAACCGCAGGCACCCAGCCAGGCGGTCAGCACCGCGGCGGCGATGGCGCCCGTGCAGCGCCTCCGGGACATCCGGATCATAGGGTCTCCGATGGATGGATTAGCGCGCGTCCGCTTGCTCCGTCCTTACGCGCCCAAAGTGCCCGGCGCAGTCAGGATTTCGAGTTGCGTCAGCCAGCGCAGCGCGGATTCGCGCGAGTCGCCGCACATTTCGGCGGACGGCTGCAGGCCGCCGCAGAAGGCGGGCCGGTCGGGGCGACCGAACACCGCGCATTTCGCATCCGGCAGCAATTGCGCACAGCGCACGCCCGCTGGTTTGCCGGCAGGCATGCCGGGCAATGGCGATGCGATCGATGGCGCAATGCAGCAAGCGCCACAGCCTTCGCGGCAAGCAAGGTGAGACTGGCAAGTCATGGCGATGGTTCAGTGGCGATGGCGGAACAACGAGGGACTGCGGCAAAGCCGCAATTGTGCCCGAACGCAGGCCAGCCTCCCGGCCATTTGGCAGCCGCCCTCCGCTATGGGCCTCGCGCATCACCTGTTGTACGAGTGCCGCGTCCCAGGTTCGGGGCAGGGCGAACCCGAGTTGACCCCTGCAATATGGTCACCCTACATTACTGACCCATAAGTTATTAAAGCTTGCGCCCTGCCGCTCATCCCATCATGGCAACCTCCGGCAAGACCACCGCCACGGACCACTCCGCTCCCCGCAAGGACACCGAAGCCCCCCGCTGGAGCCGGCGCAAGGCCGCGCGCCCGCAGGAACTTGTCGCCGCGGCGCTCGAGCTGTTCGTGGAGCGCGGTTTCGCGGCCACGCGCCTGGAAGACGTGGCCGCCGCAGCCGGTGTCTCCAAGGGGACGGTGTACCTGTATTTCGCCAACAAGGAAGAGCTATTCAAGACCGTGGTACGAGAGAGCCTCGTGCCCGCGCTCGCCCGGGGCACGGACCTGGTCGACCGGTTCGAGGGCACGACGCCGGAACTGCTGCGCGAACTGCTGCGGGGCTGGTGGGGGCTGATCGGTGCCACGCCGGTGTCGGGGCTGACCAAGCTGATCATGGCGGAGTCCGGCAACTTCCCCGACATCGCGCGCTTCTACCAGGAAGAAGTCATGGTGCCCGGAGACGAGCTGTTCACACGCGTACTGGCGCGCGGCGTCGAGCGCGGCGAGTTTCGCGCCCTGCCGCCAAACCCGACTACCACGCTGGTCTGTGCGCCGCTGGTGTTCCTGATGCTGTGGCAACGCTCGTTCGGCCTGTATTCGCACAAGGAAATCGACCCGGATGCGTACCTCGACAACCTGCTCGAGACGCTGCTGTTCGGCCTGACTGCCGGCGAAACACGTGACCGTCCGCTGCCCCCGAAATCCGGGCCCTACATCTGGGAAAAGATCCGCGATGAAATGACTGCGCAGCGGCTGGGCCAGCGCACCGACGATCTCGACACGGTTGCCCCGGCGGCCACCGCACAACAAGACAAGACATGAAGCGAAACAAGAAGATCCTGATCGCCGTGCTTGGAGCCGTGGCGGTGCTGAGCGCAACGGCCGCCGTGCGCAAGGTCAGCAGCGCGCGCCAGGCGCCCACGCAGACCGCGGCGCCTTCGGTGGTGGAGTTCCTCCAGTCCGACCTGGTACAGGCCGGTGCACAGGACCTGCGGGTGGCACTGCCGCTGTCGGGCAGCCTGCGCGCACTGAACCAGGCTTCGGTCAAGGCCAAGGTCTCTGGCGAAGTGCTGCAGGTGCTCGTGCGCGAAGGCGAAGCCGTGCGGGCCGGCCAGGTGATCGTGCGCATCGACCCGACCGAATATGAGGCCAAGGTTGCCCAGGCACGCGGGCAGATGCTGGCGGCACGCGGCCAGTTCGAGAACTCGCGCCAGACCTGGGAGCGCAACCGCGAACTGGTCGGCAAGGGCTTCATCTCGAAGACCGCGTTCGACAACTACCAGTCCAACCTGGATGTGGCCCGCGCCAACCTCGATGCCGCGCAAGGCGGCCTGGCTGTCGCGCAGAAGGCGTTGAACGACACCGTGGTCAAGGCGCCGCTCGACGGCATGGTGGCCGCGCGCGCTGTGCAGCCTGGCGAGAAGGTATCGCCCGACACGCGCCTGATCGACGTGGTCGATTTGCGCGTACTGGAACTGGAAGCCCCGGTGCCGATGGCCGACGTGGCGCGCGCATCGGTGGGCCAGTCCGTACAGCTCGATGTGGAAGGCGCCGGGCAGTTTGCCGGCGCTCTCGTGCGCATCAACCCGGCCGTGAGCCAGGGGACGCGCAGCATCATGGTCTATGTGCGCGTGCAGAACGACGACGGCAAGCTGCGTGCCGGTATGTTCGCGCGGGGCGCGCTGGTGCTAGGCCAGCGCAGCGGTGTGGTGTCGGTGCCGGCTTCAGCGGTGCGCAGCGACGGCGAACGTGCTTTCGTCTATGTCATCGAAAACGGCGTCCTCGCCGAGCGCGCGGTGCAGACCGGCGTCCGCGATGAAGGCAGCGGCATGGTGGAAATCGTCTCGGGATTGACAACCGGTACCGAGGTCGTGCGCAACAACCTCGGCACGCTGCGCAGCGGCAGCCAGGTGCGCCGCGTGAAGGCCTGAGGACGCACCGCCATGTGGTTCACCCGCCTGTCGATCCAGAACCCGGTGCTGGCCACCATGATGATGATGGCGTTCATCGTCGTGGGCCTGTTCTCGTACCAGCGCCTGCCGGTGGACCAGTTCCCCGATATCACCTTCCCGGTGGTGGTGGTGCAGACCGAGTATCCGGGTGCCGCGCCGGAATCGGTCGAGTCCGACGTCACGCGCAAGGTCGAGGAGATCGTCAACACCATCTCCGGCATTGACGAGATTTTCTCGCACTCTTATCAGGGCACATCGGTCGTCGTCGTCAAGTTCGACCTGAGCGTCGATGTGGGACAGGCCGCGCAGGACGTGCGCGACAAGCTCGCACTGATCCGCCCGCAACTACGCGACGAGGTCAAAGAGCCGCGCGTGCTGCGCTACGATCCGACCGACGCGCCGATCTTCTACCTGTCCGTGTCCAACGCGCCGGGCGCGCAGCGCAGCCAGCGCGAGCTGACGACGATTGCCGACCAGATCGTGCGCAAGCGGTTGGAAACCGTGCGCGGCGTGGGTGCGATCAACATCGTCGGCGGGACCAAGCGCGAGGTAGAGATCCGCATCCGCCCCGCACAGCTCGAAGCGCTCGGCATCGGCATCGACCAGGTGATGAACGCGATCCGCAGCGAGAACCAGGAGCTGCCGGCCGGCGAACTGCGCTCGTCCTCCACCGAGACCGTGGTGCAGATCAAGGGCCGCGTGCCCACGCCGGACGCGTTCCGCCACATCATCGTCGCGCGCCGCGCGGGCCAGCCCGTCACGCTCGGCGAAATCGCAGATGTGCGCGACGGCCAGGAAGAGCAGGAAAGCCTGGCGCTGCTGGACGGCAAGCGCGCCCTCTTCCTCTCGGTGGTCAAGGCGCAGGGCCAGAATACGGTCGATACCGTCGATGGCCTGGTTCGCATGGCCGACGAGGTGCGCAAGCTTGTGCCCGCCGGCGTGCAGCTCACGGTGGTCAACGACACCGCGCGCGGCATCCGCAGCAGCGTGAAGGAAGTCCGGTCTACGTTGCTGGAAGGCGCGCTGCTGACGGTGGCGATCGTCTTCCTGTTCCTCGGTTCCTGGCGCAGCACGGTCATCACCGGGCTTACGCTGCCGATTGCGCTGATCGGCACCTTCGGCGTGATGTACCTGTGCGGCTTCACGCTTAACGTGATCACGCTGATGGCGCTGTCGCTGTGCGTGGGCCTGCTAATCGACGATGCGATCGTCGTGCGCGAGAACATCGTGCGCCACAACCTGATGGGCAAGGACCATCGCACGTCTTCGCTCGACGGCACGGCCGAAATCGGGCTGGCAGTTTTGGCCACCACGTTCTCGATCGTCGCGGTGTTCCTGCCCGTGGGCTTCATGGGCGGCATCATCGGGCGCTTCTTCCACCAGTTCGGCATCACCGTGGTGGCGGCCGTGCTGATCTCGATGTTCGTGTCCTTTACGCTGGACCCGATGCTGTCCTCGGTCTGGCACGACCCCGACCTGCACGGCACCGGCAACAAGACAAGCTGGTACGGCCGCACCATCGGCCGGCTGCTCGACTGGTTCTCGGCGCGCATGGATGCGCTGGGCCATGGCTACGCGGCCATGCTCGGCTGGGCGCTCAAGCACCGGCTGGCCACCACGCTGATCGCAATCGTCACGTTCTTTGGCAGCTTCGCGCTGGTACCGCTGATCGGCACAGAGTTCGTACCGGCTGCCGACCTTGGCGAAACACAGGTCGGCTTCACCACGCCCGTCGGCACCTCGATCGAAGTCACCGAGGCCAAGGTGCGGCAGGTCGAAGCGGCGCTCAAGACCTTCCCCGAAGTCGCCTATACCTACGCCACGATCAACGCGGGCAATACGTCCGGGCGCAACAATGCGCTGGTGTCGGTGCGGCTCGTCGATCGCCGCGCGCGCAAGCTGTCCACCGTGCAGCTGAACCCCAAGATCCGCGAGCGCCTGGGCAGTATTGCCGGCATCACGCTGACCATGGTCGGCATGCCGGACGGCGCGGGCGGCCAGAAGGCCGTGCAGGTGTCGATCCAAGGTGATGATCTTGACGAACTGCGGCGGCTGTCACAGGAAGCGAGCCGTCGCATGCTCGCGATTCGCGGCCTGGCGGACCTGGATTCGAGCATGAAGGACGACCGCCCCACCATCGAGGTGCGCATCCGGCGCCAGCTCGCGTCCGACCTCGGCGTCGGGGTCGCGCAGATCGGCAATGCGCTGCGGCCGCTGCTCGCAGGCGACGCCATCAGCTCGTGGCGCGCGCCGGACGACCAGAACTACGACGTACGCGTGCGGCTGCCGCGCGAGGCGCGCACGGGCCTCGCCGATCTCAACGCGCTGATGATCGCCAGCAACCAGACCAACGCCGACGGCACGCCGAAGATGGTGCCGCTGCGGCAGGTCGCCGAACTGGTGCAGACCACGGGCGCCAACCAGATCAGCCGCCGCGACCTGAACCGCGAAGTCGAACTGACCGCCAACACCGCCGGACGCTCGGCCGGCGAAGTGGCACGCGACGTCAAGGCAGCGCTCGACGGCATGACTTGGCCGGCCGGCTACAAGTACCGCTTCGGCGGCTCGACCAAGTCGATGAACGAGTCGTTCGGCTATGCGGTGTCGGCACTGGCGCTGGCAGTGATCTTTATCTACATGATCCTGGCCTCGCAGTTCGCGAGCTTCTTCCAGCCGATCGCGATCATGACGTCGCTGCCGCTCACGCTGATCGGCGTGTTCGCGGCGCTGCTGCTGTTCCGCTCGACGCTCAATATGTTCTCGATCATCGGCTTCATCATGCTGATGGGGCTGGTGACCAAGAACGCGATCCTGCTCGTGGACTTTGCCAATCAGGCGCGGCGCGGGCATGTGGACGGCGCCGACGGCCATGCGCCGCTCTCGCGCGAAGCGGCGCTGATCGAAGCCGCGCGCGTGCGGCTGCGCCCGATCCTGATGACCACGCTGGCGATGATCTTCGGCATGGTGCCGCTTGCCTTCAGCCTCGGCGAAGGCGCCGAGCAGCGCGCGCCGATGGGCCAGACGGTGATCGGGGGGATCATCACTTCGTCGATCCTGACGCTCGTGGTCGTTCCTGTGATTTATACGTATCTTGACGACTTTGCCACATGGCTCCGGGGACGCTGGCACGGCAAAGACGCGGCGGCGGTGGCGCCAACCGCAGAAGCCGGCGCGGCGGCCGTCGTACAACAGCGCAGCGCGGAATGAGCCGGACGACGCACCAGAGGGTTAAAATACTGGGTTTGACAAGATTGTCCGGCCGTGGCACCGCGCGGCTGCGACGCGATGACCCACATAGCGGTCGGCATTGGTAAGGAATGGCAAGATGGATCTCGAAAAAGCCCGATTCAACATGATCGAACAGCAAATCCGCCCGTGGGACGTGCTGGACCAGGAAATCCTGGACCTGCTGGCGGTGGTCAAGCGCGAGGAGTTCGTTCCCGCTGCCTACAAGGGCCTGGCCTTCGTCGACATGGAGATTCCGCTGCCGGGCGGCCAGAACATGCTGCCCCCGCGCGTGGAGGCCCGCATCCTGCAGGAACTGGCCGTGCGCAAGCATGAGAACGTGCTCGAAATCGGCGCCGGCTCCGGCTACATGGCCGCGCTGCTGGCCAACCGCGCACGTCACGTGCTGACCGTGGATATCGTTCCCGAACTCGTGACCCTGGCCCGCCAGAACCTGGCCAATGCCGGCGCCACCAATGTCGACGTGGCCGAAGGCAACGCCGCCGACGGCTGGGCCGCTGCTGCCCCGTACGACGTGATCTGCATCTCGGGCTCGCTGCCGGCCATCCCGCAGTCGATGCTGGCGCAGATCAAGGTCGGTGGCCGCATCGCCGCGTTCGTCGGCACGCTGCCGGTGATGGAGGCGCGCCTGGTGACGCGCCTGTCCGAAACCGAGTACCAGGTGGTGAACCTGTTCGAGACCGCGGTCAAGCCGCTGGTCGGCGCGGCCCAGCCGTCGCAATTCCGGTTCTGAGGAAGCAACATCATGCAGGTGATCCAACCCACCGAACTGGCCCAGTGGCTGGCCGATGCCAGCCGCGCCAGGCCGGTCCTGCTGGATGTGCGTGAGCCGTGGGAGGTGCAGACCTGCGCCATGCCTGGCATCACCCACATCCCTATGCGCGACATCCCGGCGCGCGCCGCCGAGCTGGACGAGGATGCGGACATCGTCTGCATCTGCCATCACGGCATGCGCAGCATGCAGGTCGCCGCGTATCTCGAGCGCCAGGGCTACGCCAGGGTCTACAACCTCACCGGCGGCGTCGACGCCTGGGCGAGCCAGGTAGACCCGGCCATGCCGAAGTACTGAGAGGCCAAAGCCTAGCCAGCTTGCCGGCCGCCACGAAGTCAAACCCGAACAAGAAAACGACCGTTGGCCGCGCCTGTGCCGGCAACCTGGAGATGTGATGACGTTTGCGCCTTTCGCCGCGACCGGCAGGATGCGACTGGCAGTTGCGCTGTCCTTGTATGCGCTTCTGCAAGTGCCGACGGCCTCGGCCGCCGACCTGCTGCAGGTCTACCGCGATGCCCAGTCCAACGACGCCCAGTTCGCGAGCGCGCGCTCGCAACTGCTGGCCACGCGTGAAAAGCTGCCACAGGGCCGGGCCGGACTGCTGCCGCTGGTCACGGGCACCGCTGGCGCCACGCGGACCAGGCTTGACCAGACTGCGGCACTGGCGCAGGGGCTGCCGAGCGCATCGGGCGTTCGGTTCTTCAATAACAACAACTGGGCGCTGCAGCTGAGCCAGCCGCTGTTCCGCTGGGATCGCTGGGAAACCTACAAGCAGGGCGAACTGGCCGCGATGGCCGGCGAAGTCACGTTCCAGCAGGCGCAGCTCGACCTGATCACACGGTCAGCGCAGGCCTACTTCGACGTGCTCACGGCGCAGGACAATCTCTATCTGGCTGGCGCGCAGAAAAAGGCCATCGGCGAGCAACTTGCGCAGGCGAAGCGCAACTTCGAGGTCGGCACCGCCACCATCACCGACGCCAACGATGCGCAGGCCCGCTACGACCTGGCCACGTCGACGGAGATCGCCGCGCAGAGTGCACTGGAAGTGGCCCGCGCCAACCTGCAGCAGATCACCGGCAAGCCCGTGGATGAGCTGCTCGGACTACGGCCCGAGGCGGATCTGCCGGCGCCAGTGCCTGCAGATTCCAATGCCTGGGCTGCCCAGGCCGAGGCCAGCAACCTGCAGGTAGGCCTGGCCAACTACAACCTTGAAACCGCCCAGCGCGAAACCAACAAGGCAAAGGCCGCGCACCTGCCTTCGGTAGACCTGGTGGCGTCCTACGGCTTCACCAACCAGACCGGCAGCGCCACGCAGACGATCTCGACGCACTACAACGCGTCGCAGATCGGCGTGCAGCTGAGCATGCCGATCTTCGCGGGCGGCCAGATCCAGTCGCGCGTGCGTGAAACGATCGCACTGGCCGACAAGGCCGCCAGCGACCTCGAATTTGCGCGCCGCACGGCCGCGCAAAGCGCGCGCCAGAGCTATTCAGGCGTGTCGAACGGCCTGGCACAGGTGAAGGCGCTGGAAGCTGCCGAACGCTCGGCGCAGAGCGCGGTGGAATCGAACCAGCTCGGCTACGAGGTCGGCGTGCGCATCAACATCGATGTGCTGAACGCCGAGGCGCAACTGTTCCAGACGCGCGCGAACCTGGCCAAGGCACGCTATGACACGATCATGAACGGCCTGCGGCTCAAGGCCTCGACAGGCGTGCTGCAGGAAAACGATATCGTCCAGATCAACACGCTGCTGACGTCGACACCGGGCGCCATGTATCAGTTGCCGCAGAAGGCGAAGATCGGCGCGGTGACCACGCCCACCCCTGCCTCGGCTTCGCGCCGCAGCGGCCGGCGTGAAGCACAGGCAGCCGGCACGCCGCGCTCCTGAAGAAAACGACTGGAATGACGCAAAACGGGCCGCAATGCGGCCCGTTTGATTTGGGTGCCAGCCTAGTTCGCCCGCGTGCGCGACTCCACGCTCAGCAGCTGCCAGCGGATCGACGATGCATCGGCCGGAGGATTCGGCACCTTGTACTCGCGCACACGCAGCTTGTATGAGATGCCCGGCTCGAAATCGAGTCCTTCGATCGGGCCATACCAGAGCTGCCACGGCGCATCCGGCGACTCGCGCCAGCGATAGCAGGTCATGCGGCCCACACCGGTGCACTCCACACGCTGCGAATCAATATAGACGGTCTTCTCTACACTGCCTGCGGCATCGACACGCGCGCCACGCTGGCCAACGCCCTCGCGCTCGACAAACTGCAGCAGGTCCTCGCTGGCCGTTTTCCAGATGATCTGCCGCCCTGTGGAACCTGCCGAGGGCTGCGTGCCGACCGTCACGAACGGTGTCTGCATCGCCTTGAGCAGCGCCGACTCCAGCTCCATGCGCGGCGGCGGACAGGCCATGCGCGTACCGGCCACATGATCGAAGCGGATGCCGGTATCGGTCTTGCCGTAGCTGCCGGTAAAGCGGTTGCAGCCGCTCGTGCCGCTGACGGTGCCTTGCGCAGCGTCGATGCCGCTGTTGAACTCGAAGATGATGGGCTGGCCGTTGTCGCCATGCGGGATGTCGCGCAGCGTGCCGTCGGGCTGTTGCCAGCGGATCAGTTCCCAGCGACTGGGACCCGAGGATTGAGTCTGGTTGAGCGCGGGCGCGGTGGCGGGCGATTCCGGCGCGGGGCCTGTCGCGCAGGCGCCCAGTGCGCCAGCGAGCACGGCTGCCGCTGCGCCGCGTCGGGCGAACCGGAGGCAGGTATCACGGGTGAATGTCTGCATGGGTGTTGGCTCCTGTCGTAAGGCGAGCCGGGCAGGCAACTGACTGCCCGGCGCACCAGGTTGATGCCCCTTAGAGCCTGGGGCATTGCCGCGAATTCCCTGCGCGGCATGGATTGCGCGATGCCGGCTCAGGCGCCCAGCGCGGGCGCCACCGCGGCCAGCGTGCGCACGGTGGCACCGCGGTGCATGCCCGCAAACGTGCGTGCATGCGCGCGCATGTCGGCCAGCGCCGCGGCATCGGCGAGCAGGCCGGCCGCAGCCTGCATCAGCTCGTCGGCATTCGTCACGCGCCGGCATGCGCCGGCCGCGATCGCATCTTCCGTTGCCTGCGCAAAATTGAACGTATGCGGGCCGACCAGCACCGGAGTGCCCACTGCGCAGGACTCGATCAGGTTCTGCCCGCCGAGCGGCAGCAGGCTGCCGCCGACGAAGGCCAGGTCCGAGGCGGCAAAGTACATCGCCATCTCGCCCATCGAATCGCCGAGCACGATGTCGGCGGTGATGGGCCCAGCCAGCTTGTCGATATCCATTTCGCTGCGGCGCTGGACCGTGAAGCCCGCGCGCTCAGCCATGCTCGCCACCTCGTCAAAGCGTTGCGGATGTCGCGGCACAAGCAGCAGCGCAGGCCGTGGCGTCTGGCCACCCAACTGCGCCCAGCGAGACAGCGCATCGAGCAGCAACGGCTCCTCCCCTTCACGCGTGCTGGCCGCAGCGAGCACGGCACGGCCGCCGAAACCCTGACGCAAGCGATGGCCGCGCTCGACACCGGCTGGCGCCGGCTGCATGTCGAATTTGAGGTTGCCGGTGATCTGCACCGCATCAATGCCCAGCGCCTGGAACCGCTCCGCGTCACCGCTGGTCTGGGCCAGGACGCCGGCAAAGTCCGCGTACATGGCGGCTGCGGCGCGTCCAAAACGCGCCGTGCGGCGGTAGCTGCGCGGCGACAGCCGAGCATTGACGAGGAACAGCGGCACGCCGGCACGGCGCGCACCGCGTACGAGATTCGGCCAGACCTCGGTTTCCATCAGCATGCCCGCCGCCGGCTGGAAATACCGCAGGAAACGACGCACCAGCCACGGCAGGTCATAGGGCAGATAGCACTGGAGTACGCGGGGCTCCTTGCCGAAAAGCTGCGCGCCGGTCTGCCGGCCGGTCGGCGTCATGTGCGTGAGCAGCAGCCGGTGGGACGGATAGGCGCCTAGCAGCGCCTCGACCAGCGGCTGTGCGGCGCGGGTCTCGCCCACGGACACCGCATGCACCCACAGCCATGGACCTTGCGCGGGCAGGTGTCCGTAGGCGCCGAGACGCTCGCCAACATGTTGAACGTAGCCCGGCTCCTTGCGACCGCGCCATGCCAGCCGCAGCAGCGCCAACGGCAGGACGACGACCCAAAGCAAGCTGTACAGAACGCGTAGCATCAGTTTCCTGTCCCGCGCACGCGGCACGTGGCCTGCCAGACTTCATCGACCGTGGGCACGACGCCGTCGTCGCCCACATTGGCGATGCGTTCGGACCAGTAGCCTTCGGTCTTCCAGCGCCAGGTGGCGGTATAGATTTCCACTGTGGGCCGGCACAATGCCGCGGCGATATGGACGAGCCCGGTATCGACCCCCACCACGACCTCTGCGCGGTTGATCAGCCCGAAGCCCTGCATGACAGAGAAGCGCGGGAGGACCTGCGCGCCGGGCACGCCTGCGGCAATCTCCTGCGCCGCACGGCGCTCCGCCTCATTGCCCCACGGCAGCAGCATCATGAGGCCATCCGCCTGCAGTCGTTGGCCGAGTGCATGCCAGTTTGCGACCGGCCACTTCTTCTTCGCGCCGGCGGTGGCATGGAAGCACACCGCAAAGCGTGCCGGTAGTTGGGCCCAGATCGGATCCTCGACATGGAGCGATTGCGCCGATACGCCGAAGAATTTCGGCGGCTCGGGCGGTGCCGTGCCCGTCAGTGCGGCGCCAAGCAGGCGCGAGCGGCGCACCGAATGCGCCTGGCGCGGGACGCGGACGGGATCGGTGTACAGCAGCCGCGCGACCGGCTCGTAGCCGGAGCCCTGCGTTCGGTTGCCAAGGCCGATGATCGGCGCATTGGCCGCCCGCGCGGCGACGCGCGCCACCACGGCGGTCTTCAGCAGCCCCTGGCTTTCGATCACTGCGTCATAGCGCTGCGCGCGCAACGCATCGCGAACCCCGCCGATCTCGTCCCAGATAGCCGACTGCCAAAAGCGCTTGCGCCAGCGGCGCAGCGCAAACGGAATCACGCGCGCCACGTCCGGCAGCAGGCGCACGAGGTCGACATAGCCCTCCTCCACCACCCAGTCGATCTGCGCGCCGGGCCATCTTGCGCGCAGGTCATGGATCAGCGGCATGTTGTGGACAACATCACCAAGCGACGAGACCTTGACCACAAGGATGCGCGGATTCGCTGGCAACACGAACGGCACCGCCTGCGTCACGGCGTGCGGCGCCGCCGGAGCGGCCATCGCCTCACGCATCTGCTCAGAACGGGAGCTTGGCATCAGGCTTTTCGGCCAGGATCACACGCTTGAATTCAGCCTGGATACGGGCCAGCGCCGCGTCGTTGTCAGCCTCGAAACGCATCACCACCACAGGCGTGGTGTTGGACGGGCGTGCAAGACCAAAGCCATCGGGATACTCCACGCGCACGCCATCGATGGTGATAACCTCGCGCGCGCCCTCGAACTTGGCGTTGGCCTTGATCTTGTCCAGCAGCGTGAACGGCTCGCCTTCCGCGCACTTGAGCTGCAGTTCCGGCGTGTTGTTGGCGTTCGGCAGCGCGTTCAGCACGGCGCTCGGATCGGTATGGCGTGACAGGATCTCGAGCAGGCGCGCGCCGGTGTACAGGCCATCGTCAAAGCCGTACCAGCGGTCCTTGAAGAACACGTGGCCGCTCATCTCGCCGGCGATCGGCGCGCCGGTTTCCTTGAGCTTGGCCTTGACCAGCGAATGGCCGGTCTTCCACATCAGCGGCTCGCCGCCGTGCGCGCGGATCCACGGTGCCAGCTTGCCGGTGCACTTGACGTCGTAGATCACCTGCGCGCCCGGATTGCGGCCAAGGATCTCTTCGGCGAACAGCATCAGTTGGCGGTCGGGGAAGATGACCTGGCCGTCCTTGGTCACCACGCCCAAGCGGTCGCCATCGCCGTCGAAGGCCAGGCCCAGCTCGCAATCGGTCTCGTGCAGGCACTTCATCAGGTCCCGCAGGTTTTCCACGTGGGCAGGATCGGGGTGATGGTTCGGGAAGTTGCCGTCGACGTCGCAGAACAGCTCGGTCACCTCGCAGCCCAGGCCGCGGAACAGGTCACCGACGAAGGCGCCAGCCACGCCGTTGCCGGCGTCGAGCGCGATCTTCATCGGGCGGGCCAGCTTCACGTCGCTCGTGATGCGATCAAGGTACTGCTGGCGCACATCGCATTGGCGGTAGGCACCTGCACCGTTGGCGAAGTTGCCCGCCTCGATGCGCTGGCGCAGACCCTGAATCTGCTCGCCGTAGATCGCCTTGCCGGCCAGCACCATCTTGAAGCCGTTGTAGTCCGGCGGATTGTGGCTGCCGGTGACCATGATGCCGGAAGTGGCCTTTACGCCATCCAGCTCGATGTTCGTGCCGAAATAGACCATCGGCGTCGCGACCATGCCGAGATCGATCACGTCCATGCCGGTGGCACGCAGGCCATCGACCAGGCCGCCGATGAGATCGGGCCCCGACAGACGGCCGTCGCGGCCGACTACTACGGCCTTCTCGCCAGCTTCCGCCGCCGCGGAGCCGAAGGACAGGCCGATCAGGTGGGCCACATCGCGGGTCAGCGTCTTACCGACGATGCCGCGGATGTCGTAGGCTTTGAAGATGCTGGGATCGATTTGCATAGGGGGGTTCCAGTGATTAGATTCTGCTGGCAGATGCTGTCCCGGCAGCGGGACGCCCGTTGCGCCAAAGGCGTTATTTTGCCGGATCGCGGAGATGGCCGGCGCTATAATCACGCCGCCGCCTCCAAAGGTGCGCCGTTCTGCCGTCCGGCGGCCTTGTCGCGCTTGCTCTTGGCGCCCGGCGCGTTCGTGCGCGAGGCCAGCCTCACCTGTCCTACCTGAACTGTCCTGCAATAAGCCAGCCACGGTCCCGTTTGCCCGGAATCCCTTGTCAGCCACAGCCGCCCGCCGCCCGCGCATTGCCTACCTGATCACGAATTCGGAGATCGGTGGAGCACAGGCGCATGTGGCAGACCTGATGCAAGCAATGCGCCAGCATGCCGATGTGACCTTGCTGGCGGGTGGCGACGGGCACCTGTTCGCCACGGCGCAGGCGGCTGGCATTCCGGCCATACGCTTGCGCACGCTGGACAATGCGCTCTCTCCGGTGCGCGCGGTTCGGACCCTCCGAGAGTTGAATACCGCACTGCGTCAGGTTGCACCCGACATCATCCATGCCCACAGCGCCAAGGCAGGCGCACTTGGGCGCGTCGCCGGCAGGATGCTGGGGATTCCTGTGATCTATACGGTGCACGGCTTCGCCTTCAAGCCCGCCGCGCCTTGGCGCCAGCGCCTCGCGGCGCGCGTGGGGGAATGGTTGCTAGCACCCTTGACCACCCGGCTGATCTGCGTGGCGGACGGTGAACGCGAACTGGCGCGTAGCCTGCCGATCGCCGCGTCGCGTATCAGCGTGATCCGCAATGGGCTGGACGATGTGACAGCGCGCGCGACACCGCGCGACCCGCTGCGCCGCATCGCCATGGTGGCGCGCTTTGCCCGCCCCAAACGCCCCGACGTCCTTCTGGACGCCTTTGCGCAGGCCGGGCTGACGGATTGCGAACTGGTCATGGCGGGCGATGGTCCGCAACTGGCGGCCATCCGCGCTCGGGCACAGGCCTTGGCGCCAGCACGTGTGGGCCTGCCGGGCAGTGTCCATGACGTCCCGGGCCTGCTGGCCTCGGCACAGGTGTTCGTGCTGGTTTCGGACCATGAGGCCTTCCCCCTGTCCGTGCTGGAAGCCATGCGGGCCGGCTTGCCAGTGATCGCCAGCGACCTGCCCGGCATCCGCGAACAACTCGATGATGGGCGTTGTGGCATCCTGCTGGAAGACAACCGCCCGCAAACCCTGGCGCGCGCGCTCCAGGCGCTGGCCGCCGACGCGCCCCGGCGCGAAGCCCTCGGCCGCTTGGCACGCCAGCGCTGGGAGCAACAGTTCGGCCTGACGCGCATGATCCAGGCTACCTGGGCCGTCTACCAGGACACGCTCGCCAGCGCCCCGCGCTACCAAGCGTCCGCACGACAACGCCATGCAGAAAACTGACAGCCTGCGCCGGCCCGCGGCCAGCCGCGCCACCGGCTCCGAAACCATCCGCCGCGCCAGCCGCATGCTGGCATGGGCCCTGTTCGGATTGCTGTTGTTCGGCATCAACATCGCCCTGGCCGAACTGGCCCAGCGCGCCGGCTTCGTGACCTACGTCTTCCATCGCACGCTGGTGTGGTCGATCGCGCCGTACCTGGCGGCTTTCGTCCTGCTGCACCGCTCGCTGCACCTGCCGGCGATGGAAGGCAACAGCCTCGCGGGGCTGGCGGCGACGCTGCCCTTCGCGGCGTTGCTGTTCGTATTTGCGGGTTTCCATATCGAATACTCGCGCGGCGCCTTCCTGCTGGCCTACTTCACCACGCTGGCCTGGATCTGGTTCGGCTACCGGCATTTCGTGCGCAACTATGTACCGGTCTTCGGCTATGCCGATGCTGCCGCGCTCGCTCAATTGGAAGCCATGCTCGCCATGCCCGGCGCGGCCCCGGCCGGCCGCACCCGCTTCCAGCCCATCAACTCGCTGGCCGAGGCCGTGAACTGCGACGGCCTGATGCTCGACCGCAACGCCGCGGCCGATCCCGAGCGTACCCGCGCCCTGGCCCAGTTAAAACTGAGCCATGTACGCATCTATTCGGTCGAGCGCGTCGGCGAGATGCTGACCGGCCGTGTGGGCCTGGCGCACATCGACGAGAATTTCCTCGACGATTACGCCGCGCATTACTTCTATGGCTACCTCAAGCGCGTGATCGACATCGGCACGGTAGTCTGCCTCGCTCCGCTTGCATTGCCGCTGGGACTGATCGTCGCGGCGGCCATCCGCCTGGAATCGCCGGGGCCTGCACTCTTCCGCCAGGTCCGCGCCGGCCTGCTGGGCAAACCCTTCACCATGCTCAAATTCCGCAGCATGGCTGTGGATAACTCAGGCAACGCGCAGTTTGCCGCGCGCCGGGACCCGCGGGTGACGGGCGTCGGCCGGTTCATCCGCAAATACCGACTCGATGAAATCCCGCAGCTGTGGAACGTGCTGATCGGCGACATGAGCCTGATCGGCCCCCGCCCTGAACAGATTCCGATGGTCGAGGACTTCGAGCGCACCATCGCCTACTACCCGTATCGCCATCTGGTGCGACCGGGTCTGTCCGGCTGGGCGCAGGTTCAGCAAGGGTATGTGGGCACGCACGAAGAAACCGTGACCAAGCTCAGCTACGACCTCTACTACGTCAAGCATTGCTCGTTTGCGCTGGACCTGCTGATTGCCCTGAAGACGATGCAGACGATCCTGACCGGGTACGGTGCCCGGTGACGGTGCAAGCATCGACCGGCATGCCCGCGCAACGGCCCATGCGGATCCTGCTACTTTGTACCGGCCTCAAGATGGGTGGCGCGGAACAGCAGATTGCCGCGCTTGCACGGCAATTCTTGCGTGACGGGCATGCGGTGGCAGTTGTAAGCCTGACGGCGGAGCAAGAGGTATCGTTGCCCGAGGGCGCCACTGTGCTGCACCTCGGCATGCGCAAGACTTTGCCGTCGTTTGCGAGGTCGCTATGGCGGCTGAATCGGTTTGTACGGCAGTGGCGACCCGATGTCATCCACGCCCATATGGTCCACGCCAATCTTGCTGCGCGAGTCCTCGCGGCAGTGACCGACGCACCGCAGGTGCTGTGCTCGGCGCACAGTGCGCGCGAAGGGGGACGGGTCCGCATGCTCGCCTATCGCCTGACCGACCGGTGGGCGGCGCTGACCACGCATGTCAGCGAGGCAGGACGACAGGCCATGATTGCAGCCGGCGCCGTCGCTCCGGAACGCATCCGCGTTGTGCCCAACGGCATCGACACCGCTCTTTTCCGTCCAGATCCGGCACGGCGGCAGTCGACACGCGCAGCGTTGGGCGTGGACGCAGACACGCGAGTCATCATCAACGTGGGCCGGCTGGTGCCCGAGAAGGCCCAGCACGTTCTGATCGAAGCCTTTGCGCGATTGGTGCGCCAAGCAGATTCCGCAACGCCATCGGGAGCCATGCGCTTGTTCATCGTAGGAGCGGGTCCGGTACGAAGCACGCTCGAGGCGACCATCGACCGCCTCGGCGTGCAGAGTGTCGTCACATTGCTGGGCATGCGCAACGACGTACCGGCGTTGCTGAATGCCGCCGACGTGTTCGCCTTGTCGTCCGATATTGAAGGCATGCCGCTTGTGATTGGCGAAGCGTTGGCCAGCGGCTGTGCCGTGGTGGCCACAGATGCGGCAGGCGTAGCGGAACTGCTCGGCGATGCCGGGAAGATCGTGCCTTGCGGTAGCGTAGAGGCATTGGCTGACGCCCTCGACCGGGCCATGGCGTGCGGCGTCGGCATGTCAGGGGAACAGATGGCCCGACGTCAGCGCATTGTGGACAAGTTCAGCCTCGAAGCCGTCGCCCGGCAATGGATTGGTTGCTACGCCGCGCTGACCGGTGTGGCAGGCAACGGCATACCGGAGCCTGCCCGATGAGACGGCAAGTTGCGAGCAACCTCGCATGGATGCTGACGGAGCGCGGTCTGCAGGTCGCAGGCGGCATCGGCATCGTCGCCATGCTGGCACGGGGGTTGGGGCCGGAGGGATTTGCGCATTTTCAGTATGCGCAGGCGGTGGTGTATATCGCGGCGTCGGTGGCGTTGATTTGCGGTGGTGAGGTAGTGATTCCACGGCTGGTGGCGAATACGGATCCGGCCGCACAGCATCGGTTGGTGGTGCATGCCTTTGGGTTGCGGTTTGGGGCGGGCGTGCTGGCGTATCTGATGATTGGCGCCTTCATGCTCGTGACCCAACAAGGACCGGAGACATGGATCCCGGCCTTGATACTCGGTATCGCCGTCCTGCTGCGCGAGCCTTCCGGCATCGTGACGGCATGGATGCAGTCCCATACGCGCACGCGGCCAAACGCGGTCATCAATATTTCTTCACTGATCGTCAAGGCTGCTGCTGTCGGGCTGTTGTTCTGGCTCGGCAACGAGAGTGTGCCGGCCTACGCGGCCGCGATTTCTATCGAACCTATTCTTGCAGCATTGTTGTTGGCGCAGTTCTACCTGTCCCGCGCACCCAAGGCGCGCGTCAGCGCGGATGCCGGCCTGGCAAGGGAGCTTTTCAGCAACGGCACGCTGTTCTGGGTCAGCTTCATGCTGATGATGGGATCCCGCCGCGTGGACCAACTGCTGCTCAAGCCATTCGTTTCGTTATCCGAATTCGGCGCCTATGCGGCGACCATGCAAATACTGGACAACTTCGTGACCGTGGCCAGCATCCTTGCCGCTGGCATCGCGCCGATGTATGTGTATGCGCAGCCGACGCTGGCTCAGGCTCGGCGGAATATCGCGCGAATCGCGGTTGGCATGGTAGCGGTTGGCGTCATGGGCGGACTCATCATCGCCATATCCGCGCACTGGATCATCCAACTGCTCTACGGCTCGGCGTTTGCCTCTGCCGCGGAGTTGTTGCAGCTTGCAGCCATGGTCTCCGCGCTCGTGTTCGCGGACGTGGGCCTTACGCTGCTACCCGTCTATATGCGCCGGCCGCAGTTGGTCGCCATCAAGTGGGGCATTGTGTTTGCTACCACTATCGTTGTGGATAGCATCGCGATCCCGCATTTGGGGGCGCGCGGGGCGATTCTCGGATATGCAGTGGCAAACCTGCTCGCTATCGCGTTCGGTATCGCGATCTGGCTGCGTCAGACACAAGGGACACCTGCGCCGCACGGGGCAAAGGCATGAGCAAAGGTCGTCATGTCTGCTTTCTGACCGGGACGCTGAATGCGATGGCTGGGGCTGAACGGATGACTGCGGTCATTGCTAACGCGCTGGCCGAATCCGGGCATACCGTCAGCATTTTGAGTCTGTGGGACAAGGACAGTTGTTTTCCGCTGCATCCTGCCGTGCAACATGAAGCGTTGTTCGCGGAACGGCCGTCGTTCAAGAAGGCCTATCTGGCGACTGTGGCGGGAATTCGCCGGTATTGTCGCGACCGGAAGGTCGACGTGCTCGTGCAGGTTGACACTATGCTTATGCTGTTTGCGCTACCGGCTACGGTTGGGTTGGGGGTCGAGCATATTGCGTGGGAGCATTGCCACTTTGATGAGGATCTTGGGAGGCGGGCTCGAAGATTTGCGCGGCGGTTGGCAGGGCGCTACTGCAAGCATGTTGTCGTGCTGACTGAGCGGGATCGGCGGCGGTGGGAAGAAGCATTGCGGCCGCGCAGCCATGTGGTTGTGATCCCCAATCCGCTACCCTTTCCGTTTCCGGAGGAACCGGCGCCGCGGACAGGCAAGACTGTGCTGGCGATGGGCCGGCTGGTGCATGCGAAGGGTTTTGATGTGTTGATTCGGGCGTGGAAGCGAGTTGCCGCTGAAGCGCCGGATTGGAAGCTTGTCATTCATGGGGAGGGGGAAGATCGGCGGGCGTTGACTGCGCTGGTTGACCAACTGACGCTCCGCGAAACCGTCATCTTGCCGGGCGTTTGCCGAGATGCAGCGCGAGCTTATGAGCAAGCTTCGATGTTCTGCCTGAGTTCGCGATATGAAGGATTTGGGCTTGTGCTGCTTGAGGCTATGGCGTTTGGATTACCAATAGTTTCGACAGATTGCGAGACCGGGCCAAAGGAATTGCTAGAGGATGGCAAAAACGCATTACTGGTTTCGGCTGGCAACGCAGAATCGCTCGCGGAAGGGTTGTTGCGGCTCATCCGCAAGCCGGCCGAGGCCGCGCGGATTGGCGCGACAGGAAGAGAAAAGGCTGGGGCATTTGCTTTGCAGGACATTGCGGCAAAGTGGGGCAAATTGATGGGGCGGCTGTGATCGGAGGCTGATGGGGCGGCTGTGATCGGAGGCGGCTCCGTGTGGCTTTCCATCTATATCCGAGCCAAAGTACCGTTGCATTGTGACCTTAAATAGACTCGCGACCCGGTACACGGCTGAAAGATGCCGTTAAAATACCGAGTTCATTGCGGGAACACTGTGTTCGCACTCATGCGAAACCAAATGGCCACACAGGCTGGGGCGGCCGGGATACGCCGGCTCGTTATCTTCGCCCGTGCCAGCAGCGCCCGGGCTAGAGAATCCGAGATCCGAGTATTGACCACAGGCCGCGCCAACGCCATTGGCTGCCGCCATGCCGATCTCGTGCGAGCGGTACATATAACAAGTTTAAGGGAGGGGTTTTCTTGGTTTCCATGCCACTCGTAGTCGACCTGGACGGCACACTGATTCGTACGGACATGCTCCACGAATCCGCACTGCGCGTCTTGCGGGACAGCCCGGGAAGCGTCCTGCGCATCCCTCTCTGGCTTTCGCGAGGCAAGGCGGTGCTCAAGGAACGCCTGGCAGGACTAGTCGACATCGACCCCGCCTCCCTGCCCTACAATGCCGAGCTGCTCGAATGGCTCAAGGTGCAGAAGGCTGAAGGCCGCAAGCTGGTTTTGTGCACGGCGTCCGACAAATCGCTGGCACTCGCCATTGCCGAACATCTGACCATTTTCGATGAGGTCATGGCCAGCGATGGCGTCACGAACCTCGCCGGGCCCAACAAAGCCGCAGTTCTTCACCAACGCTACGGTCAGGCCGGGTTCGACTATGTTGGCAACTCCAGCGCCGACATCGCCGTCTGGCGCTGCGCGCGCAATGCCATCGTGGTCAACGGATCGGCCAGCCTGGCCAAAGCTGCCGGTGGCTGCTGCGAAGTCGAACGGGTGTTCCCGGCGGAAGGGCTCGGCTTCACGACATGGCGCCGCGTGCTGCGGGTCCACCAGTGGCTCAAGAACGTGCTGCTGTTCGTGCCGATGTTTGCCGGCCATGAGCTGACAAGCGGTTCGACCTGGATCGCGATGCTCCTGGCGTTCTTCTCGTTCAGCATCTGCGCCTCATCGGTCTATATCGCCAACGACCTGCTCGACCTGGAAAGCGATCGCCAGCACCCGCGCAAGCGCTTTCGCCCCTTTGCGTCTGGCCAGGTTCCCGCATGGAAAGGGGTGATACTGGCGCCTGTGCTGCTGCTCATCAGCGTGGCGCTGGGGTGGTTCGTCGGCGGCAGTTTCCTGCCCTGGCTGGCGGTTTACTTCATCGTCACCTGCGCCTATTCCCTGGCACTCAAGCGGATCATCCTTGTGGACTGCCTTGTGCTGGCCTTGCTCTACACGCTGCGAATCATCGCCGGCGCCGCTGCGGCCATGCTGCCGATGACGTTCTGGCTGCTGGCGTTTTCGATCTTCCTGTTCATGTCGCTGGCGTTCGTCAAACGCTACGCCGAACTCGAAGTTCAGCTGCAGAACGGCAAGGAGAAAGTCCATGGCCGCGGCTATTACACCAGCGATGCGCAGCTGATCCAGTCACTTGGCATTGGCGCTGGCTACGCATCCGTCCTGGTGCTCGCGCTCTATCTCAATAGCGATTCCGTGCTGGTGCTCTACAGCACCCCCGAATTCATCTGGGGTGCCGTGCCCATCATGCTGTTTTGGGTCAGCTGGATGTGGATGAAGGCACACCGCGGCCAGATGCATGACGACCCGCTGATCTTCGCAGTCAAGGACCGCGCCAGCCAGCTCGCCGGCGTTGCGTTCGCCGCCGTGCTGGCGATGGGGACCGTGGGGTGGCCGTGGTAGGCGTCTCGTCGTGGGGCCGGCTCGCAAGCTGGGAACATGAAGTGCAGGCACTGACCGACCGGACGCAGGTGGCGCGGCACCTTGCCGGCTCTTTGCCCGGGCTTGCGCACGGCATGGGCCGTAGCTATGGCGACGTCTGCCTCAATCCCGGCCACACGCTCTGGAAGACGACCGGTCTCGACCGGTTCATCGCGTTCGACGACACGAACGGGCACTTGGTCTGCGAGGCCGGTGTACTGCTGCGCGACATCCAGCATCTCGCGCTGCCGCGCGGCTGGATGCTGCCGGTAACACCAGGCACCCAGCTCATCACGGTCGGCGGCGCCATCGCAAACGACGTGCATGGCAAGAACCACCATGTCTTCGGTTCATTCGGTGACCACGTTCGCAGGCTGACGCTGGTGCGTACCGATGGCAGCGTGCTCGAATGCGGCCCGGATGAGCAGCCCGAATGGTTCGCCGCGACCATCGGGGGGCTGGGGCTGAGCGGAGTCATCGTGACCGCAGAGCTGCAACTGCGGCGAGTTGCAGGGCCGTGGCTCGACACCGAAACCCTGCCCTATGCCAACCTGGACGAATTTTTCGCCATTGCCGATAGCTCGGAGGCCGATTGGGAGCACACGGTCTCCTGGATCGACTGCCTGGGCGGCAGCTCGCAGCGCGGGCTCTTCATGCGCGGCAATCCGAGCGCTGCGACTGGCTTGCCAGAGCCAAAGGGCCGCAGCAAGACGATGCCGTTCGTGCCACCGGTTTCACTGGTCAACGGACTGACGCTTCGGCCATTCAATACCGCCTACTTCCATCTGAACAAGTGGAAAGCGGGACATGGCGTGGCCCACTATGAGCCGTTCTTCTACCCGCTCGACAACCTGCACGAATGGAACCGTATCTACGGTCCCAAGGGCTTCTTCCAGTACCAGAGCGTGGTACCGCGTGCGGTCGGCCGCGACGCCGTCCAAGCCATGCTGACCGAGATCGCCCGGTCGGGCGAGGGCTCGTTCTTGGCCGTGCTCAAGACCTTCGGTGACCGGCAGGCGCCCGGAATGCTGAGCTTTCCAGAGCCCGGCGTCACGCTCGCGCTCGATTTCCCCAACCGGGGTGAGAAGACTGCGAGGCTATTCGATCGCCTTGACGCCATTGTCCGCGACGCACGCGGGCGGCTCTATCCGGCCAAGGACGCACGCATGCCACGCGACCTTTTTGAAGCCGGCTATCCGCGACTCGCGGAATTTCTTCCATTTCGTGATCCGGGCATCAGCTCCGCCCTGTCACGCAGACTCATGGGACACTGACCTTGCAAGACCAGAGAAAGCGAATCGTCATCGTCGGCGCAACCTCCTCGATCGCCGAGCACTGCGCGCGCACATGGGCAACCGAACCGGGAGCCGAACTGACGCTTGTGGTTCGCAACCGCGAGAAAGCCGAGCGCATCGCTGCCGATCTCCAGGTTCGCGGCCCCCGCGCAGCGGTCCGCATTGTCGAAAGCGAGTTTGCCGACCCAGCCGCGATTCGCCAGCTGGCTGACACCATCGCGGCAGATGGCCCGCTTGACACCGTACTGATCGCGCACGGCTCGCTGCCCGACCAGGAGCTCTGCCAGCAGGATCTCGCGGCATCCACAGAGGCGTTGATCGTCAACGGCATCTCGCCCGTCTTGTTCGCTGAAGCTTTCGCGGGACACATGGCGAATGCCAATCGCGGCACGCTCGGCATCATCGGATCGGTGGCTGGCGACCGTGGACGCAAGTCAAACTATGTCTACGGCGCCGCCAAAGGCATGGTTACCCGATACGCCCAAGGCCTGCAGCATCGCATGGCACTCAGCGGCCGCAACGGCGTGAAGGTCGTACTGATCAAACCCGGCCCCACCGCCACGCCGATGACCGCGCATATGACCGCACAGGCCGGCAAGATGGCCAGGGTGGAAGATGTCGCGAAGTGCATCGTCGACGGGATGCGCGCGGGCAAGCCGGTAGTCTACGCACCGGGGAAATGGGCCGTGATCATGATGGTGATCCGACATTTGCCGAGCGTTGTCTTTAACAAGATGGATATTTGAATGCCGCGGCTTGGTAGCAAGCAGGTGAAGCTTTTGTATGCGGTCTTCGCTGTTGCGATGATCGCCATGGCGATCATCGGCGGTATTCGCACATTTTCGTCCGTACCCTGGGCGGACATGTGGGATGGAGGACTTGGCTTCATCTTGAAACTATCGCGTGGAGACGAGAGCGCCTGGTGGGCGCAGCATAACGAGCATCGCATCGTTCTGGCACGCATGCTGTTCTGGCTGGATTTCAGGTTTTTCTCAGGAATGAGCTATTTCCTCATTGCCACGAACTACCTGTTCGTCTTCATGAGCACCGCCCTCTTCTGGCGCATCCTGCACGACCTGTCAGGGTCCGCTCGCCCTGACGGCGCCGAATTCGTGATCGGCTGCCTGCTTACGGCGTGGCTGTTCAATTGGATGCAAGAGCAGAATCTGACCTGGGCATTCCAGAGTCAGTTCTTCCTCGCCCAATTGCTTCCGCTTGCCGGACTTTACGTGCTGTCCCGCGCCGTCGACGACGAAAGACGCAATCTGGCGTTTTTCGCTGCGGTAGTGATTGGCATTGCGTCAGTCGGCTCGATGGCAAACGGTGTCTTGTTGCTCCCCTTGATGACGCTGTTCGCACTGGCCATGGGAATGGGCCGACTTCGCGTGTCGATTCTTGCCATACTGGCCGTCGCGACGCTGTATCTCTATTTCGACCACTATGTAAAACCCGGCGCGCACGGGTCACTCGCGCAAGCTATCCGCGACGACCCGATCGGCCTGACCAAGTACGTTCTGCTGTATTTGGGCAGCCCTTTTTACTACATGCTCCATGGCACGTTCGGTCGCGCCGTCGCCATGGCCGCGAGCGCTCTGCTGATTATCGGCTCCGCGCACATCGGATTCCGCATGCTCCGTTCCCCCCGCCGCGAGCCGCTCAGGTTGGCGCTCCTCGTCTTTATCCTTTACATCGGGGGGACGGCACTTGGAACCGCGAGCGGCCGCCTGATATTCGGCGTCGAGCAAGCACTGAGCGGGCGTTACACTACGCCCGCACTGATGGTCTGGGGCTGCTTCCTGCTACTCCATCTCGATACCGTTCTCTCATTCGTGCGCAAGCGGGGCACCTGGTACATGACACCGGTCATCGTATTGATGCTTGCACAGCAAGCACATGCGTGGCGCAATCCCGGCGAATTTGCCTTCGAACGGAATATCGCGGCGTTGGCGCTCAGTCTCGGCGTAGACGACGGAGCCGCGATCAGGACGGTTTTCCCGAATCCGACAGTCGCACGCCGCATTGGCGACGAGGCTATTGCCGACAATCTGTCTGTCTTCGGCCAGTATCCGTTCAAGGACTTACGCAGGCAACTCGGAGCACAGATGCGATCTGATGTGCCCGAGCAATGCCGGGGTAGTCTGGATACCATCGATGCAATTCCGGGCGACAGCCGCTTTGTGAAGCTCGAAGGGTGGATTCTCGATGGCCAAGCACCACACTCCGGCCAACTCGTCAGACTATTCGACGCAGGCGGCAGGATCATCGGATTCGCTATCCAAGGCAGCTTGCGCCCGGACGTTGCCAAGGCTGTTGGCAAGGAGGGGGCGCGGTCAGGCTTCACTGGCTATGTGAAGGCGGACCAAGTGGGCTCTACGATCGCCGCGGCTATGGATTCCGATTCTTGCCGACTCCGCACGGACACGCCGAAGCCGGGGTCGGGCTCCTGAAACTTGAATGCGGAACATTGCCAATTGCTGACGCCCGCGATTTTTCGGGCAGGGCGGACGAGGCAGGCGGTTCCCCGCGACAAAAGATAAAGCCAATCAACAGAGGCGTAGTGTGAAAAATCTGAACGAAAAAATTGTATTACCGGGCGGAGCCGGGCTCGTCGGGCAGAACCTTGCCGCCCGTCTCAAGGACCTCGGCTACACGAATATCGTCGTGCTCGACAAGCACCGCGCCAACGTCGAGGTCCTGAAGCGGACGCAACCCGGCATACGCGTAGAGTGCGTCGACATCTCCACGGCTGGAGATTGGGTCAGGGAAATTGAAGACGCCGCGGTCGTCGTGATGCTTCAGGCTCAGATTGGAGGCATCGACTACGACGAGTTCGTTCGCAACAATGTCGAATCGACCGGCGTCATTCTGGAAGCCATCAAGAATTGCGAAACGCCGCCATATCTCGTGCATATCAGTTCGTCGGTAGTCGAGTCGGTGGCCGACGACTTCTATACGCGCAGCAAGATTGCCCAGGAGAAGTTGGTGCTCGATAGCGGCATCCCCTGTCCGATTCTCCGCCCTACCCTGATGTTCGGCTGGTTCGACCGCAAGCACTTGGGTTGGCTGTCGCGCTTCATGAAGAAAGTGCCGGTGTTCCCCATTCCTGGCAATGGCCGCTACATGCGCCAGCCGCTCTACGTGGGCGATTTCTGCAACGTGATCATCAGCTGCATCGAGCATCGCCTTGGTGGCGGCATCTACAACATCTCGGGCCACGAAAAGGTCGACTACGTCGACATCATCCGCGAGATCAAGCGAGTGACGCGCGCGCCAGCGCGAATCCTCCACATTCCGTATAGCCTGTTCTACTCGCTGCTGTGGACGTGGGCGCTGTTCGACAAGAACCCCCCGTTTACCACGCAGCAACTTGCGGCACTTAGCGCCAAGGATGAGTTCGAAGTCATTGACTGGCCCGGCATTTTCGGTGTGCCGTGCACGCCGTTCAAGAAGGCAATCGACGAAACGTTTAATGACCCGCGCTACGGCAGCGTGGTCCTGGAGTTCTGAATGGGTGAACGCATTGCAGTGCTTGGCGCCGGTCCGATGGGGCTCGGCGCGGCCTACCAGCTTGTCAAGGATGGGCACAAGCCCGTGATCTTCGAAGCCGACGATCGTGTCGGCGGCATGGCTGCGTGCTTCGACTTCGGCGGCATGTCCATTGAACGCTATTACCACTTCCACGCGATCTCCGATGACGCGTTCTTCGAAGTGCTCAAAGAGCTCGGCCTGATCGACAAGCTCCAGTGGCGCGAGACCAAGATGGGCTATTACTACCAGGGCCACGTGCAGCCCTGGGGCAACCCGATGGCACTGCTCAAGTTCAAGGGCCTGAGCATGGTCGCTAAATTCCGCTACGGCCTACATGCGTTCCTGTCGACCAAGCGCAATGACTGGCGCCCGCTCGACAAAGTCGAGGCCAGCGGCTGGATCCGTCGCTGGATCGGCGAGGAAGCGTGGGAAGTACTTTGGCGCCGGCTGTTCGACTACAAGTTCTACGACTACGCATATAACCTGTCGGCTGCGTGGATCTGGAGCCGAATCCGCCGTATCGGCAGGTCGCGCTATGACATCTCCCACGAGAAGCTCGGCTACCTCGACGGTGGCTCCGACACGCTGCTCAACGGCATGCGCGACGCGATCATCGCCGGTGGCGGCGAGTTCCGCTTGTCCACGCCCGTACAGCGCGTGGTGATCGAGCAGAGCCAGGTGATGGGCGTCGAAACCAAGGGCGGACTGGAGACGTTCGACAAGATCATCAGCACGGTACCCCTGCCCTATGTGCCGCGCATCATGCCGGATCTGCCCGTCGACATCCTCGACAAGTTCCGTAGCGTGAAGAACGTTGCCGTGGTGTGCGTGATCGCCAAGCTCAAGAAGGCCGTCACGGAAAACTTCTGGCTTAACGTGAATGACCCCGACATGGATATCCCAGGCATCGTGGAGTACACGAACCTGCGCAGGATGGATAACCACATCGTGTATGTGCCGTACTACGTGCCCGGCGAACATCCGAAGTACCAGGAGCCCGATGATGTGTTCATCGAGAAGGTGAAGTCGTACCTCAAGAAGATCAATCCGTCGCTGACGGAATCGGACTTCATTGAGGTACGTGCGAGCCGCTACCGGTTTGCACAACCGATCTGCGAGCCTGGTTATCTTGACCGCCTGCCCCCGATCCAGTTGCCCGTGAAGGGCCTGCTGGTAGCGGACACGTCGTACTACTACCCCGAAGACCGCGGTATTTCCGAAAGTATCGGGCTGGCCCGCAAGATGGCCAAGATGCTGTAATGCCGTCGAGAACGTTCCTGCTGTTTCTGTTGACGGGCGGCTTTGCCGCTGCTGTCAACTGGACGAGCCGCATCGCCTACAACCTGTGGATGCCGTACTCGTATGCGATCGTGGCTGCATACCTGACCGGCATGGTGACGGCGTTTGTGCTTGCGAAGATGTTCGTGTTCACCGACTCGACGCAGTCGACGGGGCGTTCAGCGATGATCTTTACGCTGGTCAACGTTGCCGCGGTGCTGCAGACGTGGGGAGTGAGCGTAGTGCTCGCGTATTACATGCTGCCCACACTGGGAATCACGTGGCACGACAAGGAGATCGCACACGCGGTGGGCGTGGCGGTGCCAGTTTTCACTAGCTATATCGGGCACAAGAAATTTTCGTTTCGCTGATTCGGTACGGCAGACTAGGCGGTCCCGGCCTAGCTAGATCGCGCTACTAGGATCAAGGTGAACCGGCCGGAGGGCGGCCACGCATTGGGGGATGTCTGTAAGACAAAGGCTGCCGGGGCAGCCTGATAGACCTGCGAAGTCCAATCGAATGATCGTACCGATGAATGCTACCAAGAACACCGGACTCGAAGCCCGGTCGGATTACATATATTCTGCGATTTTCTGCGTTACGGCCATATCCATGGTCGCGCTCGCCTTTTTTCAACAATATATTATGTACAATCCCGTACCCGTATGGGATATGTTGCAAGGTTACCTAGGATTCCTGGAGAAGCTTCATAACGGCGACATTAGTGCCTGGCTAGTACCACACAATGAGCACCGAATATTCTTCCAAAGAATTTTATTCTGGATCGACAACCGCGTCTTTCATGGAACGAATGTCTTTCTAATTGTCAGCAATTCGGTACTGATTGGCGCAAACATCTCACTGCTTTGCCTGATCGGGCTTCATGAACGACGAAAGCAACTCATGCTACCACTCCTCGTTGCCTGGAGCTTTCTCCTATTTCAGGAGGAGAATATCACCTGGGCATTTCAAGGGCAGTTTCATCAGGCGTATCTTGTGCCATTGGTTGGCTTATACCTGCTTGCTGTCCCGCGTGAGGAGATCAACCTTGCACGAGTCGCAGGAGTTGTCATTGCGGGTTGGTTGTCCGTTGGCACCATGGGAAACGGAGTAGTGGCAAGTCCGATGTTTTTGGCACTTGCACTGATCCTGCGTCAGCCCCGCTGGTCCGTGGCATTGCTGTTTGCCAGCACCATCGTTCAATTTTTGGTGCTGCACTCTTTCAAGGCCTCCCCGCCCCCCTCTCTTATTCACGCGATTGCGGCACAGCCGGTCGATTTCTTCCGATTCTTTGTCCGATTGATCGGCTCGCCGTTTTACTATCTTTTCGGCAAGAACGACGCATTTCTCCAGATAGAGCTAACCGGCATCATATTCCTAGCTCTTCTTTGCGCGAAGGCACTAAAGATACTAAGAAACGGGCAACAAGCACCGCGGTCATGGGCTCTTGTCGCATTTTCTTGTTATGTGTTGATCAGTTATGCAGGAGCGACTGTCTCCCGCTTGGTTATTGGGATTGATGCGGCTTTTGTACCGCACTATACAACTCCCGCAGTCCTTGCTTGGGCGGCGATCGCACTGATGTATGTTGATTGGATCGAGAAACAGTTCACAGTAGCAAGGCGTAGAATCGGATTTGTCGCGTTTGCCGGTATTATGCTCGCCTTCCAGTTCTCGCACCTCAATTTCTCGCCGAAGGCGTATCACGAGCTCCGCGTCGCATTGCTCGGCATGGCAATGGGCGTCAACGACTACCTCGCCATAGAGTCGCTATCTGACCCGAGGTTCGTGCATGAAACGCAAGGTTATGTGCAGCCCGCTTACAAGGCCAACCTCGGGTACCTGCAAAACTACCCCTACCGAGCTATACGGGATCAATTGGGCAGCATCGCCGCGTTGGAGATTCCGCCGGCCCACTGCGTTATGGCTCCCCTGGAGCGCGCTGCAACCACGGATTCTCAGTATTCGCGCTTCGCCACGTCGATTGAAGTCAGCGAGGAGGATGCGCATTACCCCAGGTTTGTGCGGCTGCTGAATGGCAGCCGCGAGCAGATCGGATTCGGCTTAGTCGCCAGCCGATGGGTTGATCGATTCGTCAGTCCCGCAACCCACGGCAAATATCGATTCCACGTCGAAGGGTATGTAACCACCCCATCACTCCCCTCGAAAGTCACCGTCGTAGCAGAGTCCTTCGGCAAGCCGCTCTGTCAAGTTGCGATGAATTTGCAGGCACCGCAGTTTGCGGCGCAGATCGGGCCACTGCGGGACCTACGTGCCACGGTTGATCTAATGTCCGTGCACGACTCAGAGAATCAACGCGGCAGCGATTTCTTCCGCAGTGATCTTTCCAAGCTGGGATTACGGGTAATTGGTACCTCCGGGCAGCAAGGAGATGCCGACATTGGGAAAATCAAGATGGTCCTCAAACCGGGGGATTCCTTTCTCTATCGCTCTGGGCCTACCGCTGGCCATCAGATTATGACGATCCAAGGCAAGCCCGACATCATGCTGCCCGAGTCAGTCGATTGGGTCCAACTGACCCCTCACGCATCAATGTTCGAGGGCAAGGATCAGATCGAAGTCGCCATCGAGGATCGCGGGACGCGATGGGGGGAATGGTCCGCCATCGCGGTTCGGGATATGGACAGGCGCAGCATTGCTGGCGTTGTGCCGAAGACCGAGACGCCGAAAAATTGAGGGTATGGGCGATGCGTACATCGCGAGTCGTCCAAAGACACCGCTTCCGTTCCTATCTGCGTGCGGGCAAATCAGATCATTCAGCAAGCCGATCAGCGCCCCCGTGCGCGAGGGCCCCGCTTCGACTCAGTTCAGGGATTCTTACTGAACCGTCGCATGACCGCTCGCAGGCGGCGAAGGAATCGGGAAACGTTGCTCATGACCAACAGGTGCAGGAATGCCGCCACCACGAACCCTAGGAACATCAAGGGTTCTGGCACTCCGGCCTTCCATGCGAGCACCCCGCAGAGGCCCAACAAGATGTTGCTGACCAGGATAATCAGCAGGGCAAAGCGCGGGGACAGGTTCAGACGTAGTAGGAGATGGTGCATGTGCGTGCGATCGGCCGACAGCGGATTTCTGCCGAGTAAAGCACGTCGCACCACAACGGCCAGCAGGTCTATCAGGATGAAGCCCGTTACCCACAACATGACGACCGGTGGCACGTGCTTTCCGGCGTTATAGGCTGGCTGGCTCAGTTCGACTGCGAACCAAACGATCGCGAATCCGAGCATCATGCTACCGGCATCACCAAGGAAGACTCGACGCTTTCCCCGCAACGGATGGGGGGCGTTGAAGAACAGGAAACCAAGCAGCGCACCGCAAAACACAGCGCACAGCCGTTGAGCAGCGTTATTCTGGACTTCGCCAGCCAGATACACCATCCAGGCGAAAACGATGAAAGCCAGCCCGCCCGCAAGACCGTCCAGGCCGTCCACCATGTTCATGGCATTAATGACAGCAACGACTGCAAACAAGGTCAGCGGGATGCCCCAGTTGATGAGTTCGATATCACGCTTGCCCAACAGATCGCCCAACGACATGAGGAACACCCCCCCCCACGACGTCATCAGGATTGCCGCGAAGATCTGGAAGCCGAGTTTGGTCAGGGGTGACATTCCGCGGAAGTCATCCACCAACCCCACACCTGCAAGCACTGTGATGCCCCCAAGTAGCGCCACGTAGTAGCCCTGTCCACGCATGAAGAGAATCGCTCCGACCCAGACAGCAATCACGATGGCGAGCCCGCCGACCAGCGGCACTTCATCACCATGGCGCTTGCGGCCGCCAGGACGGTCCAACAGGCCACCCAGCGCGGCAAGTGGGCGCAGCGTCAGCGTGGCCATCGCGGACACGACCGCGACCATTAAAGGAACCCAGAAAAAATCGAACATTGCTTGTTTATGTATGCCGGTTTGCCGGATGAAATCTGTAGTCCCAGTAGGCGAATGAGGTAGCGAGTCGTATCAGGCTTCTGATATGCCAGCTAAGGTACCGCCAATCACGGTGGCTTTGCCTCTGGGCATCGTGAATTACTCGTGCGGATTGTACCCATGACACCGCCCTCCCTCGCCGATGAAGCCGGAGACAAATATCGATGTCCTCGCAATAAAGGTGATAGCGCTCGTCGAAGCCGCTAACCTTTGCGAAGCTGTCGTAATCGAACAGCATGCACATCCCGGCGATCCAGTCGACCTGCTGGACAGGTCGTTCCAGAGGATAGTCCGGGGCAGACACATTGCGCAGTCGCCGCATCAGCAGTCGCATGACCCCCGGCACCCGCCGCGCACTGTCCTCGACACGTCCGTCGGGAGAGAGCACCCTTGGCCCAGCAACGCCTGGGCGAGATTGCACCTCTTCAAGTAGAGCGTGAACGCCCGCCCCCTCCGGAAAGCGGACATCTGGATTCAGAACCATGAAATAGGGAGTGGTGCAGTGGCGAAATGCCGCGTTGTGGTTGGCGCCGAAGCCCTTCGGCTCTGCATTGCGGATCCACAGAACCTGCCCGGCAAAATCATCGGCCACGGTCAGTGCCCTGTCGGGCACGTTCTCCGTAACAATGACACGCAATGGAACCGTAGACGACAATGTGCGCAGACCATTCAACAGGGGCTGAAGCAGCGCTGCCTGACGGTGACTGACTATCGAAATAGTAATGTGCATTCAGTAATCTGGCCTTAGCGGCGGGACCTCGCAGTCGCCAGCAGCGCTCAGCCACCTGGTTCTATTGACGGAAATGCGCTTTTCCAGACACCCGTGCACCAATGTGGCACGAACTATATTGGCTCGGTGAAGTTGATACCACACAGAACTCGGCCAACGTACGGCCTACAAATGAATCACGTCGCGGACCACCCCGGCTACCCCATCCGCGAAGCGCGCATATCCTCCACTCCGGTACTCTCGATAAATGGAAGCCATTCGTGGCAACATGCATTTGCTGAAGTTCTTCCTTCTTGCGAAGTGACCTTCGGCTTCAGCCAACAGAGTCAAAGCTCCGCCGGAGGCCAGACCGGTTTGCTCGAGGCGCCGGCGGAGGAAATCGAGTCGGCCTGCCTTGATGACAAGATAGTTGTCACGTGGAGTGTCCAAGACGCGCTTCACATACTTCGCAACTCGGCCGGCTTTGCTCTTCGGCACGCCGACGACATTACTACCATGCTGGCGGTAACGGGTGAGCTTATCCGGCAGCATCCTTACCTCTTTCCATGCCGCAGCACATGCCGCCAGCCATTCGTCATGCAGCCAATAGCATGCAGGAAAGGGCGATGCCACGCGAAGCAGCTCACGCCGGAACGCTGTCGTCGTTCCTGTCACGAGGTTACGCCGGCAATACACCTCGAAGAATCGTCCCTGGCGAACCAGTTCGTTATCGACCGGCGTTAGGTAAAGTGAGTGATACAAGGACTTCCCCAAGTCCACATTGTTCGAGTCAACCAAATGCGCATCTGAATGCGCAAGCATTACTTCCGAATTCGCTTCCAGGCAAGCCGCCAACACCTCGATTTTATTTCCCAACCAAACGTCGTCCTGATCAGCCAGGAAGATAAAGTCGGTGTCCAGCGCGTTGATCGCTATCTCAAAGTTACGAGTAACGCCAACGCGAATTTCATTGCGATGCAGCAGGACACGGATGCCAAGGCGACCACGTACATCATCTGCCCAAGTTTCTAGCATTGCCCACGTACCGTCGTCTGAGTGGTCGTCGCTCACCGAGATCGCATCCGGGGGCCGAGACTGCTCGATCAACGAATCCAGCTGGGCGCGCAAGTATGCCGCTCCGTTGCACGTACACAGAGCAACACCACAGGTTCGCTTCACGCCTGACACAGCGTGTCTCTCCACACGTCGATAGACGTCCAACAATGCCGATCACTGCGGCTCGATTGGCATATAACCCCGAATGTGACGGTAATAACAAAACCTCCACAGGCTTGAAAGCGTTTTAACAAACAAGGCACCGGCCCTCGGGCCGGTGTTTCGTGACGCCTATGTTCCACTCAAGATTCGTCTGCGCACCCGCCGGGCACCATCAAGGACCGATCCCATGGTCGAGGGCGTTCCGCGCTGCGGGGGCGTGACGTCCGAAATCGTTGCCGGCAAGGCTGCCAGCTTGGCTTGAAGCGCATCGCGTTCGCGCCACAGGGCCGCGGACTTCGCGTGCGCTCCCTGCAGAATGCGGAACGCGCCCTCGTCCTTCCGACGCTGGACGTGCTGCAGCAACTGGATAGCACGGGCGAACTCTGGTGAACCCTGCAGCGACAACACAGAACGAACATCGTCGATCGCCTCGCGAGTCTGCTCGAGATAGCCTCGGCCGAATTTTCCATCGGGCTCAAGGTAGGTGCCTTCGCACCACTCATTCCACGAGTGCAGCAATACAATGCGCTCCTCTGGCGGCAGATGGGTGTGCGTGTCGAGGAGCGCTTGGGACAGCCAGGTCTTATAACCTTCGCCAACAGTATTGACGTGGACAATGGCTCGAGAACCATAGCGCGGCGTATTATCCCAAGGCAGCATGACCGTACGGAAACGTCTGTACTCGGGTGCAGGCCTACTCATATGGAACTGCGCAAATTTCTGGTAATCGACAATCCGGCCCGTGAAGTCGTCCGCAAGCCCGAGCGACTCAATGTCGTCACTCAGAACGTCCGCCGGGATCACGTTCGATGGAATTTCGTAGCTCGCGTCAAAACCAAGCGTCCTTGGCTGAATGGGCTCAGGGGTCCAGTCGTCGACCATGACAAGGTAAAGCCCTGGGAAGCCTCGCCGAGCCGCCTCGTCTCGCCAGGTCTCTACTGTCGCCAACATGTTGGGGAACAGATGCGCCTTATAGATCATCAGCAATGGCTTGCCAGAAATCTTGGTATAGCGCTGATCCTCGAATAACGGAAAAAGATCCCGAATGAATTTCAGGTCGTCTTCCTTTGAATGCTGTTGGGCAATAATGACTTCCTGATCGCCGCCGT
The DNA here is from genome assembly GCF_019602855.1 of Cupriavidus pinatubonensis. Taxonomy (GTDB): domain Bacteria; phylum Pseudomonadota; class Gammaproteobacteria; order Burkholderiales; family Burkholderiaceae; genus Cupriavidus; species Cupriavidus pinatubonensis. The sequence continues at coordinate 780,874 of NZ_CP080767.1, read as the reverse complement.
CCCAACGCTTGCTCCAGTTTTCATTTGCCCACAGGAAGAAAAACGGCGCCTTCAAATCGGAGTTGACGTAGTTCTCGATCGGCTTGTAGAGCAGCTTCTTACCGTGGAAATAGTAATAATAGAAGCAAAACCCTGTGATGCCATGTTCAAGAGCCAGTTCGACCTGATCGCGCATCACGTCGAATGCGCGGAGATCGTAATACCCCAACTCCCCGGGAACGCGGGGCTGGTAATGCCCCTTGAAGAGCGGTTTTGCCTTGATGACGTTGTTCCACTCAGTGAAGCCCTTTCCATGCGCCCAGTCGTTCTCGGCAATCGGGTGGAACTGTGGCAGATAGAAGGCAAATGTGCGCGGCATCTCCGAGCTCGGTGCCGGCGGCGCTGTGATGTGGAAGGACTCCTCTTCAAGCGCGGCAGACAGACGCAGCGGCGCGTCCGCCGCTGCGGCACCAGTATGGCGGATTGCCGACTTAACTTCGGCATCAGAATGAACCGGCCGGCCGGGCAAACGCCCTTCACTCTTGCCGAATCGGATGTAGTGCAACAGCGGATTCATGCCCGACGCTGCCACGTCGGGGTTGTGCTTCAGATAAGCGGCGCTGTCGAAGCCCGGCCCTGGCATGTTGCCACGACCTGCTCCGATGAGCAGGAAATGATCGATTGGGCTATGGTGCGACCCTTCGACCTCTGGATGGTGGATGACATACCAGCCCTCATCGAAAAGTCCCGACGCCAGCAGGGCATCACGGTCATCCTGGTTCACCGCCTGGAGCTCGGCGGTAGCTAGCGTCTGCGAATGCCCCATGTCCGCGCCAGGGTTCTTAGCTGGTGTAGTGGATAGCTTGCGCTCGGCCAGCAGTTCGGCCACATATCTTGCCGCATCCCGGACATCCGCGAGCGGAAGCTGTCGCGCGGGCCCGTTCAGGTTACGCACCAGCTTGACTTCCGGTGCCTCGCTACCATACAGGCCGGTATAAGGGGTGTACTGACGAAATGCACCCATTCGACCCAGCAGCACAATACCTGGCGCTCCCACGGCGTTAGCCAAGTGCGACGGCCCGCTATCTACGCCGATAAAGAATTGTGCACGACGAATGACTTCGCCAGTTTCAAGAATCGAAGTCTTGTTTAGCAAATCGGTGGCGAGTCCCGCCAGAGGGGAATTCGCTCCGCCTGCCTTGCTTGCCCCAATCTCGACGATAGGGAGCTTCAATTCGCCGGTAATCCACTCAGCCAGAGCACGCCACTTCTCACCAGTCCAATCTTTCTCAAGATTATTCGACTCGCGATGGATCACGCAGTAACGTTCAGGAAGCCCGAGCGCATCGACGGCTTGGGTCTGAGCCTCACCTAGATAGAGTCGCGGCGCCGCGGACAGCTTGGGGAGCCCAGCACCAACCGTGAAGGCTTCCAGCAAGGCACCATGATCGAGCCATTCATAGGCATTAATATATGGATTGCCATGTTCCTTGATCAGCGGAATTCGGCAATGAGCGCAGACGCGATAATTGACGTGCAGGTCGACGATCTTGTCATACTTCCCATGCTTCGAGATTTTGATCCAGTCCGTCAGACAGTCAACCGGAATAGTTTCGTCAACGTACGGATTGGAATCGATGAGTTCCCTATAGGCGCCGGCGACCACCCAAGACAAGCTGCAGTCCGGATACCGGAGCTTAAGATACCGCGCAACTGGTTCACACGCGACGACGTCGCCGATATGCTCCACCAGACCAATTACGATTCTCATCCCAATATCACCTTTCAAAATCAACCCGGCCTTCCCTTGACCGTCGCGCTCAGCTGGAACTCCAGCCGCTGGACATTTCACCGACGGCTCAACGCCTTCGACATTGCACGGAGTGGCGCCGTGAGCCGCCAACTACCTGATCCCTGTATCTCCACAATCATCGCCTGCAATCGCTGCGCATTGCCCTCTGACTCTCGGAGTTGTTCCTGCAATTCAGCACGCTCCTGGACGCTTCGCTTCAGTTCCTCTTGCGCATGGCTCAAGTCGTCGCGTGCAAGGCTCAAGTCATCGTTCAATTGACCCAACTTGCCATGCAGCACATCGATCTTGTCAAGCAGGCCGTGCATTGCGTCGAGAAACGCCGCGCCGCCGGAACGCGCCGCGGCACTCTCGCGAAGAACCTCCGGCACATACTGAGGCTTGTTCAGCAATGCCAACGCAAGATCATCTGCTGTCCCGATATCCATCAGATACTCGCAAGGCCGAGATTGGTACGCCGACAGGGGGTCGTACCCCGCTGCAGGGGTACCCACAAGCGCAACTTCGCGTGCACCACCAAAAATATTCTCTTCGTCGCTTCTGTAGTTCGCAGCGTTGTAGGCGAGCACAACGTGCGCGCGAACGCGATAGTTGAGTGCCTTCATGGCCCTCACCGTCCGCAGCCCATCTTCCAGCGAATTGCATTCCGCGTAGATGACAGGTTTGAACTGACTAATGGTTCGCGTGGCACCCTGCAAAACCACGTCTTCCATGCCTTCCACGTCGATCTTGATCAGGGAGCAGGAACCGAGGTCCAAGTCGTCCACCGCAATCGCCTTTACTGCAAGACCAAGCTGGGCGTCGGGTTGTGTGGCTGGGACATGGGAGCCCGCACTGGGCAACAAGACGTCGCGTAACGACGCACTGCCGTAGCTTGCCGGCGAAGCGATGTCGATCGATGGAATCAGTTCTCGAGAACTCGAAGACGATGCGACTGCATTTTCCAGCCGAACATTGTCCAATCCGTTTGCCGCCTTGTTTTGCGAAAGCACTTCGAAGCTGCTAGCCTGGGCCTCAATGGCAACAACCTTTCCGGTACTCCCGACACCACGTGCGAAGGCCATTGAATGCGTGCCAATATAGGCACCTACGTCAACCACGGTGTCGCCTTGCCGAAGCAGCGACAGCATGAAGCTGACCTCATTCTCTGCCCACTCTCCGTACTTGCGGAGAGAGGCGCTGATGGCACCAGTATCGTTCGCAAAGAACGTAACCGCACCATAGCGCGTGGTAACTGTCTCGAAAAGATTCGTTGAAAACACTACGTCCATTCCTGATTGCCCTGCTCGTACAGAAAGCCCACTGCAACTGCTGCCTGCCCCCTTTCCATAGCCATGTGACTCAGCGCCCCTGCTCCATCAACCACCGAACATATCGTCCGACCCCTTCCTGAACGCTCAGGAAAGGAGCCTCATAGCCAGCGGCGCGCAGGCGCGACACATCGGCTTGGGTAAAGCACTGATACTTGCCACGCAACGCGTCCGGAAAACGGATGTATTCCAACACGCCTTGCGAGACCATGTCTTGCAGCGACATCGGATGCTCACCCGAGAGCTCGCGCAGCGTATTAACCACGGTTACGGCGATATCATTGAAGGGCTGAGCACGCCCGGACCCGAGGTTGTAAATCCCTGAACGTTCCGGATGCTCGAAAAAGTCCAGAGCGACCTTCGCGACATCTTCGACAGAGACAAAATCGCGCGTCTGCTCGCCCGGTCCGTATCCGTTGTATTCGCCAAAGAGCTTCACTTTTCCATTCGCGCGGAACTCATTGAAATTATGGAACGCCACGGACGCCATCCGCCCCTTGTGCGCCTCTCGCGGGCCATAAACGTTGAAGTACCGAAAGCCGGCAATCTGGCTACGTGCTGTCGGCAATGCTCGACGCACGACCTGGTCAAACAGGAACTTCGAGTAGCCATATACATTCAACGGCCCTTCGTGCTTGCGATCCTCTACGAACACGCTTGAACCGCCATAGACCGCCGCTGACGAGGCATAGAGAAACTGGGCGCCCTGCGTAAGGCATGCCTCCAGCACTGCACGGCTATAAGTGTAGTTATTTTCCATCATGTACCGGCCGTCACCTTCCATGGTGTCGGAGCAGGCCCCCTGATGAAATACCGCACGGACGCTGCCGAAATCTCCTCGCACAAATCGCTCAACAAAAGCGTGCTTGTCGAGGTAATCGTGAATTTCGCAGTCTACCAAGTTGTGAAATTTCTCTGCCTTTGCGAGATTATCAACCGCAATAATTCTCGTCTCTCCACGTTCGTTCAGAGCCTTGACGAGATTGCTGCCAATGAATCCGGCGGCACCGGTAACAATAATGGTCATTGAATGGATCTCACATCGCCGCTCTGCAAGGCGGTCGGCGTCAAAGGAAATAGTTCTTTATAGTCAACCGTCGCGGTACCGAGTTTGCCCACAACGATCCCCGCCGCCCGATTGGCGAGGCTCATGGCATTAGCCATAGGCAGGCCGGATGCCAGCATTGCCGCCATAGTCGCAATAACAGTATCTCCAGCCCCGGAAACATCATACACTTCGCGTGCAAGCGCCGACTCATGGATCACGCCGGCATTGCTGAAGAGAGTCATGCCTTCCTCGGAGCGCGTGAGAAGCAAAGCCTCGATCCCAAGCGCAGACCGCAACTGACTCACCTTGGCCAGCAAATCCTGCTCCGATTGCCACGCGCCGACGACTTGCCTTAGTTCGGCACGGTTCGGGGTCATTAGCGTGGCGCCACGATAACGCTCCCAGTCATCGCCCTTGGGGTCGACAAGAACCGGTTTGCCCGCGGCCCGTGCCAAGGTGATCATCTTAGTCACATGTGTCAGGCCGCCTTTCGCATAGTCGGAAAGTAACACCACGTCGTGCGTTTGCAATACCTCGCTGAATCGGTTCAAGCCGGCCAATAACACTTCATGGGCCGGAGTCTTCTCAAAATCGACTCGCATTAACTGTTGCTGGTGTGCAATCACACGCAACTTGATCGTTGTCGGTAGCGCGAAATCACGCTCGACATGCGGCGTAATGCCACTTTCCTTCAACAGCTCGAACAGACGCTCGCCTGGCTCGTCAACCCCAAGTACGCACAAGAGCCCTGCATGAGCGCCTAACGCGGCAACGTTTCGCGCTACATTGGCTGCGCCTCCTAGCCGATCTTCCGTGCGTTGAACATGAACTATCGGTACCGGCGCTTCCGGAGATATACGTGTGACATTCCCGAACCAGTAGCGATCGAGCATCACATCGCCCGCGACAAGCACGCGACTAGTCGATAGCCGGTCTCGGGAAACAAAATCGAGAAGCTCGCCATGCGACGCCGCGCTGTCGGCATTACTCTGAAAAGAACTCATAGAGACATTAGGGAAACGAAAACACCAGTGCGGTGAGCAACAACCCTCGTGCAATACAGCGAATCAATCTGCGGTACGCCTGCGCCGGACCGCCCTCCAGGCACGTCGCGCCACAGGCCTAACTCCAGGAACACTGAGCAATCGCTCGATCGCAACCTCTACTTTACGCCCAACGATCCGTGCAGGAGTCTGTGCAATCAACACGCCACTGCCTACCGATCCAAGCTGATCAACTTCCCGCAACCTTTCAACGAGTGCGTCATACGATAGCGTCGAGCGTGCCTGCTCGAGAGCATGGAAGACCTCGCGAGCTGAGCGGTCCCAGCCATTTCGCTCCCCAGGCTCCCGCGCAGGTTTCCATTGAGTGCCAACACCTGCTCGCAACTGCTCAACCAAAGCATCCAGAGTGGAGAAATATTGGATATTCTCCGCTCCGGCAATGTCTCGAGCCAATTCGCGATACAGCGCTGAATTCCGCACGTAGATCGGTCTTTTCCGAGCAAGCGAATGGAGGATAGGAAATCCGAAACCCTCGTAGTGACTCGGAAAAACAACTACCTCCGCATCCGCGTAGAAGCGCTCGAATGTCTCATTCGAAATACTCCCACTCTCGTAGCATTCAATATTCGGAAACTGTGGCAACGGCTCCCCATAGCCCACCGCAACAATCTTACGGTCTGGAAATGCCGTTGCCAGTGCATCGACTGTAGGCCGCACAAACTTGTGACTGAAGTGATTGCCGATGACGAAAATGTGCAATCGCTCCACGGCTACTTGCGGGGAAGGCGCTGCATATTCCGTCACATCCAGCGAATGTCGCGAGACCCGTCGCATTACACGAGGGCCGATCTTGAACCGGCTGGCAATGCGCTCCAGGGTAAACCGGGAGTTTGTGAACAAAACGTCGGTGTGTTCAAAGACGTGGCGCCAGATAGCAGCATCGAAAGACAATGCAAGGTATCCGCAATCATACGAGATGGTATCGAGCATGAAGATGCCGAGAACAGGCGCCCGATTTGCGATCCGTTCTACTGCCTGCACATCAAAGGGCTGGCCGATGCGGAGGATCGAGGAAACCTTGGCCTTCGGATCGTCGACATCAAGCCGCAACACGCGCTCTAAGCGAGCCAGCCCATGGAACTCCCACGCGACCTTGCTCATGTAAACCCCGATTTTACAATAAGGCGGCCACGTCCGCGCAGCAGCCTCCAGGAGCCGAATGCCAGACTCAAACGTCCCATTGAAATATGGACCAAACGTTGAGAAATCAAAGGCGATGGTGGGCTCGCCTTGATCTCCGGAAGCGTATCCCATTAGATCTTCGGCGCGGTATTCGGGCGAGGCAAAATGTGCATGAATTCTCGGCAAATACTCCGGATATCGCGAATTCAAGATTGGAGCATTCCGCTCCTCACGAGCCTGCTTCGCTTGCGGCGAACTACCGAAGGACTGCTCACCCTGATGCCAGACAAACGCCTTGTTGGCGAGGACCGCGCGATAGCCTGCGCGATTGGCCCGCATGACAAGATCGTTCTCCTCGTTGTAGCCGGCGCCATAGATAGGGTCGAACACCCCGAATTCGCTATACACCGCACATTTGATGAGAAGGCAGAAGCCGACAGCAGTCGGAACAAAAACATACCGCGGCAATGCTGCCGAATGCTGTAGAAACGCCGTGTAGCCGGCATCCGGTGTCACGTCACGATCCAGAAAACTATGAGGCAAGGTGGCCAGTGTCGCGTTGTTGCTACGCGGCGAGACAAAGCCGATCATCGGGTCTAACGCGGCTACGTCACGCAGCTCCCTGAGTGCACCCGGAAACACCATCGTGTCCGAGTTCAACAGAATGACATCAGCACGCCGCGCTTTGGCGTGAGCAAAGGCGGCATTGCAAGTACCGATGAACCCTAGATTGGATTCATTGCGGATTACCACAAACTCAATTGCAGGGTCGTCGAAGGTGCATTCGTCCAACGCGGCCTGCAATGGCTCGTAATCTGGACTGTCGTTATAAAAGAATACTTTCGCACCGATCTCTTTGATCTCATCCGCAACGGCTACGAGCGATTCAAAAATCTGACTTACCAACTCCGGCCGTTTGTAGAAAGGAACCACTATATGCACTGCCGAAGCGAAGTCCGTCGATTCACCCACGTTGAAGTGCAATTCGGAATCCATGGCGACCAGCTGCTCGCGCATGCTCGGCACAGTGGCATAAGCATCGACTGACCTTGGAAAGGTCAACGGACTCGAAGCGCTATGTGTAGCGCGCTGCCCCTCCAATTGCGAGGCACTCTCAACCGAATGCAAGCCCCGAAGGTCTATCGCGTCAATGGTTGCTTCCGGCACAAGGATTACCGCGACCCGCTGTGCGTTGCCGAATACATTCTCACTGCAATCCCGATAGTTTTCGGGATTGAACACATGGGCAATGTGCGTAAATACCTTATAGGTCTTATCATGCGCCCACTCAATCACGCTCTGGCTGTCCCGGATGGACTGGGCGTCCATCACGATGACGGGTCGCGAGGTGGCGATACTAGCTTCGGCCAACCGTAGCGTCGTCACAGCATCCGCATCGGGGCCGATGCGGATAAGGTTCATGCCAGGCAAACGGGCCGTATCCAAGGAAATCTCATCAGCCCGCGGGTGAATCGAAATGGCATGGGTCAGGCGGTTCCGTTCAACATTTCGCTGAAGCAGTAATGACGAATTAGCATTAACTTCAAACGCGTGAACTTGCCCGCCCTCACCTACGATGCGGGCAAACGCGACCGCATGTACTCCGTCAGAGGCATCGACGTCCACGACGACGTCGCCAGCGGAAAGAAAACGACGCATAACAACGAGCAAGCGCTCGTCCCATTCGCCATATCGCCACAGCGAGTCGCACTCAGGCGACTCGCCGGGAGACAACTCAAACACGCCGTACTTACACTGCTTCAATGCCATTGAAATCGATCCATCCGTCAATTGATATCGAATGTCACCGCCAGTGACGGAGCACCAATCTTGCCATGCACGAGATTTGTACCTAGCGCGGTTACTACCACAACGTCATGCATTAGATGATGTTGGACGTGATCATCTCCAGGCCCCTCCGCGAAGGCCACGTCAATCGGGTATTCGCCGCGAATCAGCGCAGGAAAGTTCATTTTGAAGATTGCCTCGACTTCCGCGCCGGACTTCGCCTCAATTGCCATATGGCGCAGGTAGCTGTCCGTACTCTCTGCCATCAGCTTCTGCCCTTTGTCATCCTTCAACACAAAGCCAATTGCCGGATATGTAATGTCCTTGTTTACGCGCGCCCGAACTATCAGTCGGATCTCGTCTTCAGACATAAACTCGCTCACTGACATACCCTCGGCATTCCGGAAGAAGACTTCCGTGATACGGGCGCCCCCAAGGCCGAAGCTTTCTGCGTCGGGCCTGAACTCGGATACGTGGTAGTGGACGGGGGGGACATTCTCGATTACGTACGAGCGCCCCGTTGACTTACATTCAAGCCCCGACGAATCCAACGGTGTTGGGTAACCTTTTTGGGGCAAAGATTCACCGGTATCGGCTACATTCTGGCTTGCCGCTCTGTCCGAATACAGATCTCGCAGATACACCATCGCGATCTCTTTGGGCGACCCTCTCTCATATGAATACTCCGAGCCGTCGCGACGCAACAAGACAGCCTCCTCACACAGTGCATTGACAGCCGTCATGTCGTGACTGACGAACAGCAGTGTGCCCCCCCTCGACTTGAAGTCCTGCAAAAAGCGCATGCACTTTTGCTGAAAAAATGCATCACCCACGCTCAGTGCCTCATCGACGATTAGAATGTCCGCGTCGACATGGGCGATCACCGCAAACGCGAGTCGCACAAACATACCACTCGAGTACGTCTTGACAGGCTGATTGATGTAATCGCCAATGCCAGCAAACTCTGCGATGGCCGTGTACCGTGCATCCACCTGTGCCCGTGACAAACCATGCAACGATGCGGACAGGTAAACGTTCTCCCGACCTGTGAACTCGGGATTAAAGCCCGCACCCAGTTCGAGCAACGCCGCCACGCGTCCGTGGACCTCGATACGCCCCTCGCTTGGCGTTAGTGTCCCGCATATCATCTGCAGCAGCGTCGACTTTCCTGCGCCATTGCGCCCAATAATTGCAACTGTCTTGCCGCGCTCAACAGTGAAAGAGACGCCCCTTACCGCCCAGAACTCCCTAAAGTACCTGCGGCGCCCCCTAAATACCATCTGGAGCAGGCGGTCTGCCGGTCTGTCGTAGATGTTATAGCACTTACTTAGATTGTCGATTCGGATAGCCACATCAGAGGACATCTGCAAACCCCTTCCTGGTCTTCTCGAACCATGAATAACCAAACCAGAGCGCTAGCAGCGACACTAATAAAACCGGAAGATATTGGTCGAGTGCCAGCCCCTGCTTCCAGATCAAAACGCGTCGAACCTGCTCAATGATTGGCACAAGGGGATTGAGATCAGCGAAGGCACGGAAGCGCGCTGGAATCGCATCGGCAGGATAGAAAATCGGACTAAGGAACATCAGGACCGCCGTCACCAGGCCGGTCACCTGCACCGTGTCGCGAAGATAGACTCCGAGGGAGGAGAAAAGCCACGCTACGGCCAACGCAAAAAACACTAGGGGAAGCAGCGCAATTGGAAACAGCAATGCCGTAACCGGTGGCATGCCAATCGTGAAGGCGTGAAACGCCAACCAGACTACAAAGCTGACAAGCAACTGGAACAGCGCTACCCCAACCGTAACACACGGAAGGATCTCGAGCGGAAAAACAACCCGTTTCACATAATTTGAATTGGATACGATCAGGGTCGGGGCTCGGTTTAGGCATTCCGCAAACATGTTAAATACCAACAATCCGGCGAACAACACTAGCGCAAACTCCGCACGCGAGCCACTACCGCCAGGCCACCTGGACCGGAATATCAAGCCAAAGACGAAGGTGTAGACCGCAAGCATGAGAACTGGCTGAAAAACCGCCCAGAACAGCCCGAGCACCGAACCGCGGTAGCGACCGAGTACTTCGCGCGTCGTCAACGCGACGATCAGTGCGCGGTGTTCGATCATGGTATTGACGATCCGCAGTGGTGAGATAAGAAAGCGCAACATATTCCCTGGAAAGGGGGTCGATTTGTTCAACTTTCGACCCAGTGGCGGCATGGCAAAACCACGCCCCTGTCATTTAGACTCGGTACGGCCATAGTTGTCCTCGAAGCGAACAATGTCGTCTTCTCCGAGATATGCCCCCGACTGAACTTCGATCATCTCCAGCGGAACCTTGCCAGGATTTTCTAGGCGATGCATGGTGCCAACTGGAATGTAAGTCGACTGATTCTCCGAAAGCAGAACTGTCTTGTCACCGTTCAACACGCGTGCCGTGCCTTTTACGACGACCCAATGCTCGGCCCGATGGTAATGCATCTGGAGTGATAGCGAAGCGCCTGGATTGACAACAATCCGCTTGACCTGGAAACGCTCACCGCTGTCCACACCCTCATAGCTTCCCCATGGTCGTAGTACCTTGCGATGCATCTCGGACTCAACCCGTCCGGTTGCATTCAGCTGTTCAACGATCGTCTTGACATCCGAAGCACATTCTTTTGATGCGATCAGTACCGCATCCGCAGTTTCAACGACGACAAGGTTGTCAATGCCGAGCACTGCGACCATCCGATGCTCGCTGCGGATAAAACTATCCCGCGTGTCATGCGCCACGACATCGCCTATTAGTGTATTGCCATTGCCGTCCCGAGGACTGATTGCGGCGAGCGTGCTCCAAGTTCCCACATCACTCCATCCTAGTTCTACCGCGGCGAGGACGACTGCGTGACTGGTATGTTCCATGACCATGTAGTCAATGGAATCCGCGCGGCTTGCACTGAACGCGTCGCGCTGCAGGCGCAGGAAGTCATAGTCCTGCTTTGCAAGACTGACTGCCTCGCGAACGTGGCACAACACATCGGGCGCAAACTGTTCAAGTTCGCGCAAATAGGCGTCTGCGCGAAAAAGGAACATCCCGCTGTTCCAATAGTAATCGCCGCTTTCGAGGAACTCTGCAGCCCTTGTCGTATCCGGCTTCTCTACAAATGCGTCCACGGAATATGCAGGATATGGACCGGGCAGCCGATCACCACGATGAATATATCCATAGCCAGTGTGCGGCTCCGTAGGTGCGATACCGAATGTCACGAGTTTGCCGTTTGCCGCGAAACGGTGCGCTTGCTCGACAATCTGTCGGAAACGCTCGACATTCTCAATAACATGGTCGGCCGGTAGTACGAGGAGTATCGAATCCGGATCATCGTGCAGCGCGACGAGAGCAGCCGCAGCTATCGCCGGCCCGGTATTGCGGCCGACAGGCTCCAGCAGAACCCGAGCCCCTTCGACTCCAATCTGACGCAGCTGCTCGGCCACTAGGAACCGCTGTTCGTCATTGGTAACCACAATGGGCGAAGCAACATCCGACACACCGGCTAGCCTGCCTGCTGTCTGCTGAATCAGGGTGGATTCACCGTGCAACGCCAGAAATTGCTTTGGATAGGCGCTACGCGACAGTGGCCACATACGCGTACCCGAGCCACCGCAGAGAATTACCGGAGTGATTGTCATGTCCGTGATCTGACTACATACATCGAAACTGCAAGGTGGGACGCACTTGCGATATGTCACAGGGACGACCGCTCGCCATTCCCCACGCCGGCCAAGTAAGTTCCCGAAAATACGACCTTCGACTGGTAAACGGGCGCATGCTTCGCCACCCTCGAGAGGAGCTTCATCCTGCATTCATGAGTCATTGAATCAATGGGATGATTGCCTCCTCTCGTTACTCGAATAGTTCGGCAACCTCAAATCTCTGGCCTGCAGCATCTTTGGCCGCCAGCAAAGGTTCTGTCACGGGCCATTCAATGCCTAGCATAGGATCGTTCCACACTATGCTCCGCTCGAACTCTGGGTACCAATAGTCGGTCGTCTTGTACAGGAATTCCGCGTAATCCGACGTGACCACAAATCCATGACCAAATCCTTCTGGCACCCAAAGCTGACGCCTGTTCTCGGCCGATAACATCACACCCACCGATTTCCCAAAAGTCGGTGACGACTTGCGCAGGTCAACCGCAACATCAAAGACTTCACCGGCGACCACGCGGACAAGCTTGCCCTGGGGATGTTGAATCTGATAATGAAGGCCTCGCAGCACGCCTTTGGCGGAACGCGAGTGGTTGTCCTGTACGAACGTACGCTTGACGCCGGCAATCTCTTCAAACTGCTTCGAATTGAAGCTTTCGAAAAAGAATCCGCGCGCATCGCCAAAGACCTTCGGCTCGAGAATCAAAACCTCTGGAATTTCCGTGCGAATGACATTCAGACTCATTTTATTGCTTCCGTAATAATGTGCTGGAGATATTGACCGTATCCGTTCTTAGCCAGCGGCTGGGCCAGCGCAGCCACCTGCTCCGCCGAGATCCACTTGCTCCGATAAGCAATTTCCTCCGGACACGCCACCATCAACCCTTGCCGATTCTGCAACGTAGCAATAAAGCTCGCAGCTTCCAGCAGCGAGTCATGTGTGCCGGTATCCAGCCACGCATAACCCCGCCCCATGATCTCAACATCGAGTTGCCCCTGGGTCAGGTACTGCTTGTTGACATCAGTAATCTCGAGCTCACCGCGAGCCGACGGCTTGATATCAGCCGCGATATCGCAGACCTGGTTGTCGTAGAAGTACATGCCCGTCACCGCATAGTTGGAACGCGGCTTGAGCGGCTTTTCCTCGAGCGACAGAGCACGGAAATTCTGGTCGAACTCGACGACGCCATATCGCTCCGGGTCGTGCACGTGATACGCAAAAACCGTTGCACCCTGGGACTGGTCTGCGGACCGCGCGAGCTGGCTGACCAGGTCGTGCCCATGGAAGATGTTGTCGCCCAGGATCAGCGTACTTGGGTCGTTACCGACAAAATCGCGTCCAATGATGAACGCCTGTGCCAATCCGTCCGGCGATGGCTGCACCGCATACTGCAGATTGAGGCCCCACTTGCTCCCGTCACCGAGCATGTCAGAAAAGCGAGGCGTATCTTCCGGCGTGGAAATAATCAGAATGTCCCGGATCCCCGCCAGCATCAGCGTGGACAGCGGGTAATAAATCATCGGCTTGTCATACACCGGCAGCAGCTGTTTGGATACAGACCGCGTGATGGGATAGAGCCGCGTGCCGGAGCCCCCGGCCAGGATGATGCCTTTGCGCATAGTGATCACTTTTACGGAAGGATCTGATCCAGCAGGAAATGCACGCCCTGCTTCCAGTCCGGTAGATGAATGCCGAAAATTTCCTGCACGCGCGTTGTGTCCAATCGCGAATTGGACGGGCGCGGCGCCGGCAGCGGATACGCCGTGGCGGGAATGGCTTCAATTTGTTCGGGATCGGCCTTGAGCTCCACACCGCGCGCTTTCGCATAGCGAAGCACCTCGGTGGCGTAGCCGTGCCAAGTCGTCTCACCGGCTGCCGCCAAGTGGTACACGCCACCAGCAAACGCCTGACGATCGCCGTCCAGCCAGTGACGAGCTACGATCTGCGCGCTGACATCTGCGATCAGCGATGCCGTGGTCGGCGCGCCAAACTGGTCAGCGATGACTCGCAGGCTATCGCGCTCCTTGCCAAGGCGCAGCATCGTTTTGGCAAAGTTGCCGCCATGCGCACCTGCTACCCAGCACGTGCGCAGCACGAGGGCCTGCGCGCCGGCCGCGGCAATGGCCTGTTCGCCAGCGAGCTTACTCCTGCCATAGACGGATTGCGGATTGACCGCATCGGTCTCGACGTAAGCGCCGTCCTTGGTACCGTCGAATACGTAATCTGTCGAATAGTGCACCAGAAGACTGCCAAGTGCTTTCGCCTCTTCCGCCAGGATACCGGCCGCAGTGCCATTGATGGCGAATGCGAGCTCAGCATCGGTTTCCGCCTTGTCGACCGCCGTATAGGCCGCCGGATTGACAATGACGTCCGGACGGTACTCGCGCACCACGCGGCGCAAATCATCAGGATTTGCCAAGTCACAGGCGGAACGATCCAGCGCCACCACATTGCCCAGCGGCACCAGGCTGCGACGCAGTTCGAATCCAACCTGGCCGTTGCAACCTGTTACGAGAAGGGTTGGCACGGTCCGATTACGCTGCATATTGCTTCGCCACCCAGTTCCGGTACTCCCCAGACATCACGTCCTGCACCCATGCCTGGTTATCGAGGTACCACTGCACCGTCTTGCGCAGCCCAGTCTCAAACGTTTCCGCAGGTTTCCAGCCCAGTTCACGCTCCAGCTTGCGCGCATCGATCGCGTAGCGGCGGTCATGCCCCGGGCGATCCTTCACGAAGGTGATCTGATCGCGATAGGAGCCCGCCGCCTTGGGCTTGAGCTCATCGAGCAGATCGCACAGCGTGTGGACGACGTCGAGATTGGTCTTCTCGTTCCAGCCGCCTACGTTGTAGGTTTCACCGAGTCGGCCGCGAGCAAGCACCTCGCGGATGGCGGAGCAGTGGTCGCCCACGTACAGCCAATCACGGACATTGAGGCCGTCGCCGTAGACAGGCAGGGGCTTTCCCGCCAGTGCGTTGGCGATGATCAGCGGGATCAGCTTCTCGGGGAAATGGTAGGGCCCGTAATTGTTCGAGCAGTTGGTCGTCAGGACCGGCAGGCCGTAGGTGTGATGGTAGGCCCGAACCAGATGGTCCGAGGCCGCCTTTGACGCCGAGTACGGGCTGTTCGGCGCGTACGGGGTAGTTTCCGAGAACTGGGGATCGTCCTCGCTCAACGAACCGAATACTTCATCGGTCGAAACGTGGAGAAAACGGAATGCGGACTTGGCCGGCTCTTCCAGCGCGCCCCAATAGGTGCGCGCGGCTTCGAGCAGCGTGAAGGTGCCGACAATATTGGTCTGGATAAACTCGCCTGGACCATGGATAGAACGGTCAACATGGCTTTCGGCGGCGAAATGCACCACCGCACGCGGCTTATAGGTAGCAAACAGCTTGTCCAGCGCGGCACGGTCGCAGATATCCGTCTGCGAGAATACGTGGCGGCTGTCATCATCCAGCGACGCCAGGGTCTTGCGATTGCCCGCGTACGTCAGCTTGTCGACGTTGACTACGCCATCGGCGGTCTTATCCCGCAGCCATGCCAGAACGAAGTTGGCACCAATGAAACCGGCACCGCCTGTGACCAAAATATGCGACAAAACTAGCTCCCTGCTCTCGATATGTTCCGATTACCCGACAAAAGCCGAGCGCCCGCCTTGTCCTCGTGGGGGACGGCGGGGCGTTAAGTACCTGCAGAAGTCGCGGTATTCTATCCGACTGTATGTCTTACCCGGCCGCTGCCCGCCTTCTTTTTGTAGCCTGTTGTAACGATCCGGCTGTTAGGCGGTCACTTCTCTACAAATAGCGACGATTTTTCCCCGCTGCTCAGCGGACACAGGCAAAAAGTGTCTTATAAATCATATTTCGCGGTTGGCGATCTCCAGGGATGCGCCGGTTCTTTTAACGAACTGCTTGGCAAACTTCCACCGGACGGTGGCCTCCGCCTTGTCGGCGACCTGATCAACCGCGGCCCCGCCTCACTCCAGACGCTCCGTACCGTCCGCGCTCTGGGCGACCGTGCAGAAACCGTGCTGGGCAACCACGACATCCACGCCCTGGCCGCGGCAGCAGGCGTGCGTAAGAACGGCAAATCCGACACCTTGCAGGACATCCTTACCGCCCCTGACCGTGACGACTTGCTAACCTGGCTGCGCCACCGCCCGCTCGCCCTCCTCGAGAACAACTTCCTGTGCATCCACGCCGGCGTCCTGCCCCAATGGTCCGCCGAGCAAGTCATCGATCTCGCCCATGCAGTCGAAGAACAACTGCAAGGCCCGAACTGGCAAGGTTTCCTGGCCGACATCTTTGGCAACGCTGCCAACCGCTGGCACGACGGCCTGCGGGGGATCGAACGTCACCGCGTGGTCATTAATGCACTCACCCGGCTGCGCTATTGCACCGCCGACGGGGTGATGGACTTCAAGACCAAGGAGGGGCTCGGCAAGGCACCGGCCGGCTTCATGCCATGGTTCGACGTGCCGGGACGCCGAACCGAGAATGTCACCGTGGTGTGCGGGCACTGGTCGACGCTCGGCCTGGTAATGCGCCCGAACCTGATGGCGCTCGATACCGGTTGCGTCTGGGGCGGCAAACTGACCGCGGCGCGCCTCGCCGCGGATCCGGCCGCGAGGACGCTGATCCAGGTCGAGTGCCCCCAATATTGTGACCCGCTCGCCTGACGATGTCGTCCCTGCCACGGCGGGGACGACAGCCCAGATCAGCTCGTGGCAGTCGGCGCCGGGGTTCCGGCGAACTCCTCGCTATCCTGATTGCGCCGGATTGCCGCAGCGGCAGCTGCCTCGTGTGCGCCCCGGGCCAGGTGAACAACCACTTCGCGTGCCGACGCCGCCAACTCGCGGCGACTATCAGACGTGGGATGCAGCATCGGTCCAATCGCGAGCCGTGCCTTGATGCGCGGCGCCTTCAGGATGGCATTCAGGCAGTCGAGCAGGCTCAGGTCATCAATGTAAGCCGGGGCCAGCGTCGGCTTGCCGGTCGCGGCATCGACATAGCTGAGGCCAAGCGGCAACACCGGCAGCCCGCCAGAAATCGGCGCCTGCATCAGGTTGGCATGGAAAGGCAGCACATCGCTGCCATCGGTGGTTGTGCCCTCAGGAAACACGCCGACGAGGTCGCCCTGGAGCATCACGTCGGTAATGTCATGCAGCACGCGATGGGCGTCGCGCTTACGTGCGCGTTCGATGAACAGCGTGCCGGTCTTTTCACAAAGCCAGCCGATCACCGGCCAGCTGCGGATCTCCGACTTGGCGACAAAACGCACCGGCCGCCAGCTGTGGATCACATAGATGTCGAGCCACGAGATGTGGTTGGAAACCACAAGGGCACCCTGGCAGCCACCATGGGGCTCCAGTTCACCGGCGACCTCAAGCTCAATCCCGCAGATCCGCAGTAGCCGGTGCGACCAGCGCCGGATGTGCCATGCCCGCGAACTCGCGCCCAGCCACGGAAACAGCACCGCACAGGTCAGCAACCCGCGCACCATATGCAGAACCAGCGCCGCCTTTCGCAGCCAGACCATGCGCGTCAGTGGTGGTTGTGATTGTTGTTGCCGTAGACAACCTGGCCACCGACCAGCGTCATACGCACCCTTCCTTCCATCTCGTAGCCGAGCCACGGCGAGTTCTTGCCCTGGCTCTTGATGGACTGGCGGTCGACCTTCCAGACTTCCTTCGGATCGAACACACAGATGTCCGCGACAGCGCCTGACGCCAGCGTACCGGCCTTCAGGCCGGCCACGCGCGCGGGTTCGGAGGTGATGCGTGCCAGAGCGGTCTTCAGCGGCACCTTATGTTCGGCGGCCCAGCGCAGCGTCAGCGGCAGTAGCAGTTCCAGGCCGATGGCGCCCGGCGTTGCTTCGGCAAACGGAAGCAGCTTCTCGTCGTCGTCGACCGGCGTGTGGTCCGAGCACAGCGCGTCGATGGTGCCGTCGGCCAGCGCGGCGACGATGGCATCGCGGTCGCGCGCACTGCGCAGCGGCGGTGAAAAACGCATCTGCGAGTTGAAGTAGCCGATATCCATGTCGGTCAGCGAGACATGGTGGATGTTGACGTCGCACGTCACAGCGAGGCCTTCACGCTTGGCCTGACGCACCAGCTCGAGACCTGCTGCCGTCGACAGCCGGCAAAGATGCACGCGCGCACCGCTGGCGCGCATCAGCTCGAAGATGGTATGCAGGCGCACCGTCTCGGCAATGACGGACACGCCCGACAACCCCAGGCGCGACGCCACGGCGCCGCTCGCGGCCACGCCGCCGCCGAGGAAAGGATCTTCCGGACGCAGCCACACGGTGAAGCCGAAGGTCTGCGCGTACTGCAGCGCACGCAGCAGCACCTGCGTGTTTCGGACCGGCGCCTCGGCCTGGCTGAAGCCCACGCAGCCGGCCTCGGTCAGCTGGTTCATCTCGGTCAGGACTTCGCCCTTCAGGCCCTGCGTCAGCGCGCCCAGCGGGTAGACGTGGGTCTGGTTCAGCGTGCGCGCGCGGAACTTCAGCATCTCGACCAGGCCGGGCTCGTCGAGCACAGGGTCCGTATCAGGCGGGCAGAGCAGACTGGTCACGCCACCCGCTGCCGCGGCGGCCACTTCGGATTCGAGCGTGGCCTTGTATTCGTAGCCGGGCTCGCGCAGGCGGGCCGACAAGTCGACGAGGCCCGGGCACACGATCAGGCCGCGGGCGTCGATGGTCTTGTTGGCGGTGAAGTCCGCCGGTGCGCTGCCCACGCCGACAATTTTGCCGGCGGCGATATAGAGGTCCTGCTGGGCGTCGAGGTTCGCGGCCGGGTCGATCAGGCGGCCGCCCTGGATGTGAATCTTCATAGCTTGGCTTGTCGTGTCGCTTGGCGTGTTCGGGATGTTCTGGCTCGAAGTGGGCATCGCGTGGTCAGTCACTGTTTCCTGCCACGATACCCATCACGGCCATGCGCACGGCGATGCCGAACGTCACCTGGTTCAGGATCACCGATTGCGGGCCGTCCGCCACCGCGGAGTCAATCTCCACGCCACGGTTCATCGGCCCCGGGTGCATCACGATCGCGTCGGGTGCGGCCAGCGCGAGGCGTTCCGGCGTCAGGCCGAAGGCCTTGAAGTACTCCTGCGCCGACGGCAGTAGCGCGCCGCTCATGCGTTCGTTCTGCAAGCGCAGCATGATCACCACATCCACGTCCTTCAGGCCCTCTTCCATGTTGTGGAAGACACGCACGCCCATCTGCTCGAGTCCCGACGGCAGAAGCGTACGCGGGCCGATGGCGCGCACTTCCGGCACGCCGAGCGTGGTCAGCGCGTGGATATCCGAACGCGCCACGCGCGAGTGCAGGATGTCGCCAACGATCGCCACGCGCAGTTGCGTGAAGTCCTTCTTGAAGTGCCGGATCGTGTACATGTCCAGCAGGCCTTGCGTCGGGTGCGCATGACGACCGTCGCCGGCGTTGATCACGTGTACGTGCGGTGCAACGTGTTCGGCGATCAGGTACGGCGCGCCCGAACTGGCGTGGCGCACCACGAACATGTCCGCCGACATGGCCGACAGGTTGTTGATCGTGTCCAGCAGCGACTCGCCCTTGCTGGTCGACGAGGCGTTGATATTCAGGTTCAGCACGTCCGCCGACAACCGCTTGGCGGCGATCTCGAAGGTGGTGCGCGTACGCGTAGAGTTCTCGAAGAACAGGTTGAACACGCTCTTGCCGCGCAGCAGCGGCACCTTCTTCACATCGCGGTCAGAGTCGGACAGCGACACGAACTGGCTGGCGGTATCGAGGATGTGCGTGATCATGTCACGCGACAATCCCTCGATCGACAGCAGGTGCTTCAGTTCGCCGTTCTTGGTCAGCTGCGGGTTGCGGAACGTCTTGGTCATGGGTGGTCAGGCGCGGGCAAAAATCGGGGGGACTAGTCTGGTCTCGGAGCCGGTGAACGAAAAATTGGCCGGATCAACCGGCCGATGATTCGGTGGTAAAGGCAAAGGTCGCCTTGGCGCCTTCACCCTGGCGCGCTAGTACGAGCGTGGCTTCGCGCGGGAGTTCAGTCTGCAGCGCGACCAGGTCCGCCGCAATCGGCAGCTCGCGGCCGCCGCGATCCACCAGCACGCCCAGCGCGACACGCGCGGGACGGCCATAGTCGAACAGTTCATTGACCGCCGCGCGGATGGTGCGGCCGGTCGCCAGCACGTCGTCGATCAGCAGGATCTTGCGGTCCTGCACGTCGAACGGCAGCGTGCTCGGCTGGGCCTGGCTGTGCAGGCCTTTTTTGGCATAGTCGTCACGGTGGAAGGCCACGTTGATGACACCGTGGTCAGGCAGTCCCAGATCCGCCGCGAGCCTATGCGCAATCCAGGCGCCGCCGGAATGGATGCCGGCCACGGACCACTGCGCACGCTCGGCTTGCGGAATCAGCGCCTGAGCCTTGTCGAGCAAGGCGCGGTAAAGCGCCTCGGCGTCGGGATTGGTGTGTCGGGTCATAGCGGAAGCTGGTCGAAATACTGTTGCAGGATGATGCGTGCGGCCTCGGCATCGAGCTCGCCGCGGCGGGCGCCGCCCATGGCGGCCATACGCGAGGAATAGCGTTCGTCCACCCACTCGACGGGCAGGCTATAGCGTCCGTTGAGCTGATTGCCGAAGCGGCGTGCGAGCCGCATGGAGGGCTGCTCGCCGCCTTCCGGGTTGACCGGCATGCCCACTACGAGCTGCACGGGCGTCCACTCGCGGATCAACTCGCCGACGGCCTGGAAGCGGCCTTCGACCGACACGTTCGGAAGGATAGTCAGGGCGGTCGCGTGACGCGTGACGAAGTTGCCGAGTGCAACGCCGATCTTCTTCTCGCCGTAGTCGAATGCCAAGACCGTGCCATCGCGGGGCAGTTCGCGCCCCACGCCGTCAGGCATGCCCGGCCTCGCCGGAAAGCATGGTGATATCGATGCCCAGCAGGCGGATAGCCGCCGAGAAGCGCTCTTCGGGTGGCACGCTGAAGATGATTTCGGGGTCGGCCTGGACAGTCAGCCAGCCATTGCGGGAAAGCTCGTCTTCGAGCTGGCCGGCGCCCCAGCCGGAGTAGCCCAGGGTCAGCAGGAAACGGTGAGGGCCGCTACCGTTCGCCACGGCCTCTAGTACGTCCTTTGAGGTCGTCATCTCCAGCCCGCCGGGTACGGCGAGTGACGACACATAGATGCCGACCGGGTCATGCAGCACAAAACCGCGTTCGGTCTGCACCGGGCCACCGAAATAGACGGGCTGATGCGCCACAGGCTGGATTTCCAGCTTGAGATCGATCTTGTCGAACAGCGTGGCCATGTCGATGTCGATCGGACGGTTGATCACCAGCCCGAGCGCGCCACGCTCATTGTGTTCGCAAAGGTAGACGACAGAGCCCGAAAACGTCGGATCAGCCATGCCGGGCATGGCAATCAGGAACTGATTGGTCAGATTGATGGGAGCTTCGGACTTGGCCATACGTGGCATTTTACCAAATCACTGGGAGGCGACCCGAAAAGAATTGGCCGCGCTGCGGCGCAGCAAACGGTGGCTCAGTCCTTGCTGGTCAAGGCCGCCAGATCCTCGGCCGTCAGCCAGCGCCACTCACCTTCTGGCAGCGCCGCTGGATCCAGCCTCAAGCCGCCGACCGCACTGCGATGCAAGGCATTCACGTGATTGCCGGCAGCGGCCACCATGCGCTTGACCTGGTGGTACTTGCCTTGCAGCAGCGTCAGGCGCAGGCTGCATTCGCCAGTGATTTCGCACCCTTCTGCGGCGATCGGCACCGGTTCATCGTCGAGTTTCACGCCAGTGCGCAGGGCGTCCACCTGTTCTTGCGTGACCGGCTCGGCCGTCGTCACCTCGTAGACCTTCGGCACCTTGCGCTTTGGCGAAGTCTGGGCGTGGATGAACTGCCCATCGTCCGTCAGCAACAGCAAGCCCGTGGTGTCGTGGTCGAGCCGGCCGACGGCCTGCACCTCGCGCTGGCGCAGCGGCACCGGCAGCAGGTTGTACACGCTCGGGTGGTGGCGCGGGCGCTGCGAGCACTCGTAGCCGGCCGGCTTGTTCAGCATCAGGTAGGCCTTGGTGCAGGCCAACCATTCCTCACCATCGACAGTCAGGCGCAGTCCGTCAACCTCGAACTGCGCACGTGGGTCTTCGCAGAGCTCGCCATTGACCTCCACCAGCCCCGCAGCGATCAAGTCGCCACAGTAGCGGCGTGTGCCAAAGCCTTGGGATTGGAGGATGCGGTCGAGGGTCATGGGAAATTGAATCGTCAGTGAAAATGTTTCGGAGGGCCGGGCCATCCGTATCGCTATGTTAGGGTATCGCCCGGCTAACCTTCACCAAGGCACCATGCAAGGCGCAGACACACCAGCCTCTCCTCGCCCACCCTACCGCATCGACCACCAGTTCGACCGCGGCCTCGTGTGGTTCCGGCGCGACCTGAGGTCGACCGACCACGCGGCGCTGCATTATGCCCTCAAGCACTGCCGCGAGGTTTGGTGCGTATTCGTGTTCGACCGCGACATCCTGGACCCACTGCTAGCCCGCGGCCTGAAAGGGGACCGGCGCGTCGATTTCATCCGCGCGTCGCTGATCGAACTCGATGCCACCTTGCGCGCCGCCGGCGGCGGTCTGATCGTCATGAACGATTCGGCTGCAAGCGCGATTCCCGCCCTGGCCCGTGAATTGGGCGTGCAGGCCGTATTCGCCAACCATGACTATGAACCGGACGCCGTTGCCCGTGATGCTGCGGTCCGTGACTCGCTGGCCGGGGACGCGCGCGTGCTGTTCACGTTCAAGGATCAGGTCATCTTCGAGCGCGACGAGATCCTGACGAGCCAGGGCAAGCCGTTTGCCGTGTTCACGCCTTACAAGAACGCCTGGCTCAAGACAATCCAGCCATTTGACCTTCGGCCCTACCCGATCGAGCCATACCTGCATGCGCTGGCACCGCTTCCCTCGAAGCGGCTAGTTCCACTGCCCTCACTGGAGGATCTGGGATTTGCTCCGAGCAATCTCGCAGAGGTCGCCATGCCAACGGGCAGTTCAGGTGGCCAGGCATTGTTCGAGGAATTCACATCACGCATGGGCGACTACGGCCGCCGGCGTGACTACCCTGCCCTGCGCGGACCGAGCTATCTGTCCGTGCACCTGCGATTCGGCACGGTGTCGATCCGCACCCTGGCCCGCGCCGCACATGGGGCAGTGCTGCGCGGCGGCGCGGACACCGCTGGCGCCGCGACCTGGTTGTCGGAACTGGTCTGGCGGGACTTCTACTTCATGATCCTGCACCACCATCCGCGTGTGGCGGCTGGCGAGGCTTTCCATCCGGCCTACGACATCATCCGGTGGCGCGACGGTGAAACCGGCGATCGCTATTTCGAGTCATGGCGCGATGCTGCTACCGGGTATCCGCTCGTCGATGCCGCGATGCTGCAGATCCGTCAAAGCGGTTATATGCACAACCGGCTTCGGATGGTGACGGCCAGCTTCCTGGTCAAAGACCTGGGCGTGGACTGGCGCCGTGGCGAGCATTACTTTGCCGACCAACTCAACGACTTCGATTTCGCGGCCAACAACGGCGGCTGGCAATGGGCCGCCTCAACCGGATGCGATGCGCAGCCTTGGTTCCGCATTTTCAACCCGGTCACGCAATCGGAAAAATTCGACCCGCAGGGCCGCTTTATCCGGAAGTACCTGCCACAACTCGCAGCATTGCCGGACAAGTACGTGCATGCACCGTGGACCGCACCGCAGGACGTGCTGCTCGCTGCAGGCGTTCGGCTGGGTGAGAACTATCCGCGCCCGCTCGTGCAGCACGACGTCGCGCGCAAGGAAACACTGGAGCGCTATGCGGTGGTGAAGGAATGGCGGCGGCCGGAAGGCTGACTGCCGCGCGGGACGGATACGCGTGCGGGCTTCAGGCAGCCAGCATCGCGCTTTCGCGGTAGTGGCGCTGCGCCTCTTCGGGCCGCTCGGTCTCTTCGAACAGGCGAGCCAGTGCCAGGTGAGTGCGCACGCGCAGACGGGTCTGCTGATGGCGATCCGCATACTTCAAGGCGCGCTCGAAGCTGGACTGGGCCTTGCCCCACAGCTGCTCGCCAAGGCAAAGCACGCCGAGCGTGAAGTAAAGGTCGGGGTCAGCGGGATGTTCGTTGATCCATTTCTCTGCCTGCTGGATCAGCGGCAGGGCGTGGCCGGCTCTGGCACAGTCGGCATAGCGCAGCACCAGGCGGCTGTCCCAGTGGACCTTGAGTGCATCCTCGATGATGCGCCGCGCCTCGTCCTGCCGGCCAAGTGCGGCAAAGTAGCGGGCCGCCGGCTCGGCGATCCGCGCGGCGCGCCGTTCGTCGGCCGACAGCGTGCGCCAAAACGAGGACAGGGCCTCGGCGTCGTGGCGGCGCTCGTCCAGCATGGCCTCGCAGGCCATCTGCTTGAGCCGCAGCGCGAGCACCGGATGCAGGGCGTTGCGCTTTTCCAGCGACCGCGCGAGGCGCAGCACTTCGGACCAGTTCTTCAGGTGCTGGTGCGCACGCAACGCGATGCGCTGCACGTGGATCTGGCGCGCGCCTTGGGCTTGCAATTGAGCAATGGTCTCGAGCGCGCCATCGGCATCGCGCGCATCCATCAGCAATTCGGCCATGGAGACCAGCCGTGCCTGCTCGCGCTCCGGATCGGTGACCTGCGCCATCCAGGCGTCGCGGCGATCCGTCTCCTGCATGCGGTGCGCGGCGCGGGCGCCGACCAGCGCGGCGGTCTGCACCTGCGCATCCCAGGACTGCGCCTCACGCGCTGCGCGTTCGGCGCGCGCGAAACGGCCCGCGAACAGGTTTTCAATCGACTCGCGCAGCGCCGCCTGGGCCTTGTTCATGCGGCTGCGTTCACGATACGCGGCTGCCCTGCGCGGCATCTCGGAAAGATGACGCGCCGTGGACAAGACAGTCCACACTACGAAGAACACCAGCAGCAGCAGCGCCAGCGCCAGGTTCAGCGACAGCTCGACACGGTACGGCGGATAGAACAGCACCACATTGCTGTGGTTGAACTGCGTGAACAGCGCCAGCCCGACCGCACCGCCGAACAGGATCGCGACCCAGAAAAGCAGGCGCATGGTTACTCCTTCTTCAGCGCGTGCAGCGCGCCGAGGCTTTCCGCCATGGTCGGCAACTGCACCGTCACCGCGCCAGCCTGCGCCTGCTTGAGCAGCGTGAGCACGGTTTGCACGCGCCTTGACCTCGTGTCGAAATAACGGCCGATCATGGCTTGCGCCGCGGCAAGGTCATTGCGGAAGACCGGCTCATTGCGCGACAGCAGCGCCAGGCGTGCATTGAGCATGCGCAGCTTGACGTTCTCGCGCAGGAACCAGCCCTGGTCCCCCGACAGCAACAGCGCTTCAGTGTCATCGACCTTGCGGATGCGGATAACCTGCGCCATTTCATCGCGCATGTAATTCCACAACCGGGCGAACCAGTTGCCTACGCCGCCCGATGCCGGGGCAGAGGCCTCGCGTGCACCCTTGGCAGCAGCGCCACGGCCGGCATCCTTGCGGTCTTCGGCCTCGGTACGCTCGAGCATGCGTTCGCTGGACAACAGCGGCAGCGCGTCGATCTGGTTGATGGCTTCATCAAGCTTGATGGCAGCGCCGGTCAGGTCGGTATCGGGCACCGCCTTCATGCGCGCGATATCGCGCGCCAGTGCGCGCCGCAGCAGGTTGTACTGCGGCTTGTCGGTGCGGGCCAGACGTGCGTCGGCACTCTGCAGCGCGGCCAGTGCGACCTGGACGTTGCCGGTGAGCTGGAGCTGCTGGCCGGCATTGGTCAGCAACTGCTGGATCTCGGCGATTTCCCAATCATCGCGGTTGCGCATCAGGTCCTGGTAGACCTGTTCGAGCGCGACCTGCTTGTCGCGGGTCTCGCCGACCTGGCCGTCCAGCGCGCCGACCTTGGCCTGCAGCTCCTTGACGGTGTCCTGCGCGTTGCGCGACAGCACGCGCGTTTCCTGCACCAAGGCGTCGTTGCTCTGCTGGCGTCGTGCCAGCTCCTCGGTCAGGTGGTCGACCCGCTGCTGCAGCCACCAGAAGCCGCCGGCAGTTGCCAGCACCAGCACCGCCACCAGCGCCCACAATGCGGCATTGCGGCGCGGCGCGGCGAACGAGGCCGATGGCGAAGCCGAAGCCGTGGCACCGGGGGGAATGGTGGTTGAGGAGGACGTAGTTTCTTGCGTCACGCGTTCGACCCTGTTTGTCATGGCAGGCGGCGGCACGGGCAGCGGCTCCGGCCGCGGTGCCGGAGCCACCGCAGGAACCGGTGTACTTGCGGCTATCGGGCCCGCATAGGCATCCGCCCACTGTTTGCATGCCGCGAGCAGGCCGGCATCGCCTGGCGCTGCACGCAGGATGCGCGTGAAGCCGAGCGCCTGCGCCTGTTCGGCGATTCTCGCATGCGGCGCGATGCACTGCACCTGTTTCAGGGTGGCCAGTTCCTGCGGCGACAGGTTATGTCGCGCCAGTGTCTCGAGGTTGCGCACGGCTTCGGAGCTGGTCAGCAGCCAGGCTTGCGGGGCGGCGCCAGGGCTCAGGCCGTCGCGCACGGCCTGCCATTGCATGGCAGTGGGCTCGGGCAGCGTGCGCTGGTACGCCTCGACGGCCGTGACGTCCGCGCCCGCTTCGCGCAATCGGTCGCCAAGCCAGTCGCGGCCACCGTTGCCGCGGACGATGAGCACGGAGCGTCCTTGCAGTGCGGCCGGTTCGAGCTGAGCCCAGAGCGCTTCGGAGTCAAAACGGGCTTCTTCGCCGTTGGCGCCGCCGTTCGTGCCGTTGCCGTCGGCACCCGCCGGCGCGATCACGCGATAGTCGGGCGCGACAATGCCACGTTCGGCCAGCGCCATGACGCTGGCGGGTCCGACCACGGC
The DNA here is from genome assembly GCF_019602855.1 of Cupriavidus pinatubonensis. Classification (GTDB taxonomy): domain Bacteria; phylum Pseudomonadota; class Gammaproteobacteria; order Burkholderiales; family Burkholderiaceae; genus Cupriavidus; species Cupriavidus pinatubonensis. Next base: position 754,165 of record NZ_CP080767.1, on the reverse strand, counting down.
CACCGGGACGCCGGGCGGCCACTGCGCCGCGGCAATGCCCTGCACCACAGCGAGCGCATCGACCGCGTACTGGATGGCGTTGGGGCTGACAAAAATCACCAGCGCGAATTGGTCCAAGCGCGCCAGTGCCGCGCGCAGCGGCGCGTCATCGGCGGCGGGGCCAATCGAGAGCAGCGGAAAGCCGAGGACATCGAGCCCTGCGGCCTGGAGCGCTTCTGTCAGTTGCCGGGACTGCCCGGCGGGTCGTGTGACAACGACAGTCGGGCGGGGCATGGGCCGGCCTCAGGCTGGATCTTGGGGAGCCGGTGTGTCGGCCAGCGCGGCGAGAATCTCGGCAGCGCCCTGCGAGAGCAGATCCCGCGCGGCCGACGCGCCAAGTGCCTCAGCCGCCGCAGCATCGACCACCAGACCGGCGGCCGATGCACGCGTCTGCCGCGAGCCATCGGGCATGGCCACAAAGGCATCGAGCCGCAATTGGTCGCCAACCCAGCGCGCATGCGCGGCCAGCGGCACCTGGCACGAGCCGCCAAGCATGCGCGACACCGCCCGTTCTGCCGTGACCGCGAGCGCGGTCGGCTGGTGGTTCAGTGGAGATAGCCACGCGGCGACATCGGGACGCGTCGACAGGATTTCGATACCAAGCGCGCCCTGTCCCGCTGCAGGCAGCGAAGCCTCCGGCGCGATCAGTGCGCGGATGCGATCGCCAAGGCCCAGCCGCTTCAGACCGGCCGCGGCCAGGATGATCGCGCCGTATTCGCCGCGATCGAGCTTGCCCAGGCGGGTATCTAGATTGCCGCGCAGTGGCTTGATGACCAGATGCGGATAACGCGCGCGCAGCGCGGCCTCGCGACGCAGGCTCGAGGTGCCGACCACGGTCCCGGCCGGCATCTCTTCGAGCGATGCAAACGTCGATGAAACCAGCGCATCGCGCGGATCCTCGCGCTCCATCACCGCGGTCAGCGCGAAGCCGTCGGGCAACTCCATCGGTACATCCTTCAGCGAATGCACCGCGAGATCGGCCCGGCCTTCGGCCATTGCGAATTCCAGCTCTTTGACAAACAAACCCTTTCCGCCGACTTTCGACAAAGTCCGGTCTAGAATCTGGTCTCCGCGCGTGGTCATGCCCAGAATGGACACATCGCACGCGGGATAGTATTGTTGCAGCGCAGCACGCACAAATTCAGCCTGCCACATGGCCAGACGGCTCTCGCGGGAGGCGATGACAAGCTTGTGCGGAAGGCTGCTGGACACGGCGGTAGAAGAAGTCGGGAAGGCGGATGCATGCATTCGTCAATGTTAGCACGCGACCCAATCGCCGCTCCGCACCATCGGACAGAAGTAAAGCAAGAGGAGATTGCATGACGCAGCATGCTGCGCGCCCCGGCCGACGCTCGGCCAATCGAGAAGCCCCCTCCCAGGCCTCAGGCCAGAGTGACGCGAACGGCGCATCAACCCGCAAGACCGCTTCCAAGACCCCTGGCATCAAACCGATTTCGAAGGCCAATCTGATGGTCGTGCCCGCAAATGGCGCCCTGAACGCCAGCCCGGCACGCCGCTCGGCGACCGACAAGGACGTGCCGCTGCGCGAGGACATCCGCTTCCTGGGCCGCCTGCTGGGCGAATGCCTGCGCGAGCAGGAAGGTGATGCCACCTTCGAGGTGGTCGAGACCATCCGCCAGACCGCCGTGCGATTCCGACGCGAGAACGACCGCGCCGCTGGCACCGAGCTCGACCGCCTGCTCAAGCGCCTCTCGCGTGACCAGACCAACCAGGTCGTGCGCGCGTTCAGCTATTTCTCGCATCTGGCCAATATCGCCGAGGACCAGCACCACAACCGCCGCCGCCGCATCCACGCGCTGGCCGGTTCGCCGCCCCAAGACGGCAGCCTGCAGCACGCGCTCGAGAAGATCGACGCCGCTGGTGTCACGGGCAAGCAGCTGCGCAAGTTCCTGGACGAGGCACTGATCGTGCCGGTGCTGACGGCACACCCGACCGAAGTCCAGCGCAAGAGTATCCTGGACGCCGAGCGCGAGATCGCGCGCCTGCTGGCGGAGCGCGACCTGCCGATGACCGCGCGCGAGCGCGACCGCAACACCGCTCAGCTTCGCGCCAAAGTCACCACGCTGTGGCAGACCCGCATGCTGCGTGACTCGCGGCTGACGGTGGCCGACGAAATCGACAACGCACTGTCGTACTACCGCACCACCTTCCTGCACGGCATCCCGCAACTGATGAGCGAGCTGGAAGAGGACATCGCCGCGATCTTTCCGGCCTCACGCAAGACCAAGGGCGCCGCTGCCGAAGCCGCGCCGCTGGCGCCGTTCATGCAGATGGGTTCGTGGATCGGCGGTGACCGCGACGGCAATCCGAACGTGACGGCCGAAACGCTCGACCACGCCGCCACCCAGCAGTCCCAGATGATCCTGGGCTGGTACCTCGACGAGGTGCATGCGCTGGGCGCCGAGCTGTCGATGTCGACGTTGATGGTCGACGCGAGCCCCGAACTGCTCGCACTGGCCGAGTCATCGCCCGACCACTCCGCCCACCGCGCCGACGAGCCGTACCGCCGCGCGCTGATCGGCATCTATGCGCGCCTTGCCGCCACCAGCAAGACGCTGACCGGTCATGGCGCACCGCGCCATCCGGTGGCGGACGCCGAACCGTACAGCAGCGCCGAAGCTTTCGCGGCCGACGTGCAGATCGTGATCGACTCGCTGCGCGCCCACCACGGCCGCGCGCTGGCCAGCACGCGCATCGACGCACTGGTGCGTGCCATTGCCGTGTTCGGCTTCCATCTGGCATCGGTCGATATGCGCCAGGTGTCCGACGTGCACGAAGCCGTCGTCGCCGAGCTGTTTGCCGCCGCCGGCGTCGAGAAGGACTACGCCGCGCTGCCGGAATCCCGCAAGCTCGAACTACTGCTCGCCGAACTACGCCAGCCGCGCCTGCTGACGCTGCCGTATCACGAATATTCGGAGCAGACCCGCAACGAGCTGGCCATCCTGGCAACCGCGCGCGAACTGCGCGCGCGCTACGGCCAGCGCGTCGCGCGCAACTACATCATCTCGCACACGGAAACGCTGTCCGACCTGGTGGAAGTCATGCTGTTGCAGAAGGAAGCCGGCATGCTCAAGGGCACGCTGGGCAGCAAGACCGATCCGGCACGCATGGAGCTGATGGTCATTCCGCTGTTCGAAACCATCGAAGACTTGCAGAACGCAGCAGGGATCATGCAGTCGCTGCTGGACCTGCCGGGCTTCGATTCGGTGATCGAGCACCACGGGGTCGAGCAAGAAGTGATGCTCGGCTATTCCGATTCCAACAAGGACGGCGGCTTCCTGACTTCCAACTGGGAGCTGTACAAGGCCGAACTCGCACTGGTCCAGCTGTTCGAGCAACGCAAGGTCAAGCTGCGCCTGTTCCACGGCCGCGGCGGCACCGTCGGCCGCGGCGGCGGCCCGACCTACCAGGCCATCCTGTCGCAGCCGCCGGGCACGGTGAACGGGCAGATCCGCCTGACCGAGCAGGGCGAGATCATCAACAGCAAGTTCGCCAATGCCGAGATCGGCCGGCGCAACCTGGAAACGGTGATCGCCGCGACGCTGGAAGCCTCGCTGCTGCCGCAGCAGAACGCGCCGAAGGAACTGAGCACGTTCGAAGGCATCATGCAGCAGCTTTCCGACCGTGCGTTCGGCGCCTACCGCAACCTGGTATATGAGACCCCGGGCTTCAAGGACTATTTCTTCGCCACCACGCCGATCACCGAGATCGCCGACCTGAACCTCGGTTCGCGTCCGGCCTCGCGCAAGCTGATGGACAAGAAGAACCGCCGCATCGAAGACCTGCGCGCGATTCCGTGGGGCTTCTCGTGGGGCCAGTGCCGACTGCTGCTGCCGGGCTGGTACGGCTTCGGCAGCGCGGTCAAGTCGCTGCTCGACACCGCGCCGGACGAAAAGGCACGTAAAGCCGCTGTGGCGACGCTGCGCAAGATGGTCAAGACCTGGCCGTTCTTCTCCACGCTGCTGTCCAACATGGACATGGTGCTGGCCAAGACGGACCTGGCCGTGGCCTCGCGCTATGCCCAGCTCTGTGACGACGCCGCGCTGCGCAAGAACGTGTTCGCGCGCATCAGCAAGGAATGGCACCTGACCTGCGAGATGCTGGCGCTGGTCACCGGGCATCAGGAACGGCTGGCCGACAACCCGCTGCTCGCACGTTCGATCAAGAACCGCTTTGCGTACCTTGATCCGCTCAACCACTTGCAGGTGGAACTGCTCAAGCGCTACCGCTCGGGCAAGGATGGGGACGATATCCGCGTACGGCGCGGTATCCATCTGACCATCAACGGGGTGGCTGCGGGGTTGCGCAATACGGGTTGAGCATTGCCCTGCAGCGTCGCCTCACCGGTGGCGCACTCCCCTCTCCCACTGGCGTTGGAGAGGGGAGCAAACACACTTCAAGTGGTGAGCACCCTCGCTCAGCCGACAAACGCCCCCGGCACCGGATCATCCCCCAAGGCATGCAGCAGCACCGCCCAGTGCATCGCTTCATCGCCAAGGATGCTACCCGCCGCCTTGGTCAGATCCCGGTTATAGAAATTCGGCAGCACGCCGAGATACGCCGCGGTAGCGCCCTTCTCCAGTCCCGCCGCAAAACGCAGCACATCCGCCTGAGTCTTGAGCTGTCCCGTCGGGAACGAATATTCCGACGGTTTCTTCGCCATGACCGGCGACCCGCCCAGCTTCGATACCGTGCCCGCCAGCACTTGCGCGTGCGCCTTGTGGTGGTTCTGAAACTTTACCGCCGTGTCGAGCACAGGTTTCTGCAGCAGCCCGCTTTCCGCCCCCACCTGGTAGGCCGCGATGGCCTGGTACTCGAGGCCGAGCGCCACGTTCAGGATACTGATGTCGTCTTTCGTGCTGCCTGACTGCGTCTGTGCCCACGCTGGCATCGACTCGCCAAGGCTCAGCACGGCCAGCGAACCGAGCGCGAACAGGCCCGGCACCTTGAGCAGGCCGCGCCGGCGTTCGTCGGGCAAGGCGATGGAAACTTTCTGGGACTGAACCAGCCGGTGCGCCGGCGTCGTGGACATGCGTTCCATGGTGTGCTCCTGTGAGAGATCGAGGGACAGCGTCCGCAGCGCGGATCGCATGCTGCTTTTACGCAGGCACCGGGCAATTGGATGCAGCGACGCTGCCTATAATCCGTCAGAGTCCTCCGCCAGGAACCTCCACGTGCCGGCTGCCCCCGAACCATCCTTTGCCCCATCGGCCGACAACGACCGGCTGGCGGCGTGGCTGCAGGCGGTGGCGCTCGGCGACCGGCAGGCGCTGCGCGCGCTCTACGACCACACCGCGACGAAACTGTTCGGCCTTGCGCTGCGTATCACTGGAAGGCGCGACTGGGCGGAGGACGCCGTGCAGGAAAGCTTTGTCAGCATCTGGCACCACGCCGGCGACTACCGGCCGCACCTGGCTGCGCCGATGACGTGGATGACCACCATCGTTCGCAATCGCGCGCTCGACTGCCTGCGCCGCGCGGCAGCCGCGCGCGTGCCGCAGACCGTGGAACTCGATGAAGAACTCGGCGAATGGCTGGCCGACGATGCTGCCGGCCCGGCTGAACTGGCGTTGGCCAGCCAGCAGGCGCGCGCACTGAACCGCTGCCTGCAACGGCTGGAGCCGGCACAGCGGCAAGCCATCGTCCTGGCCTACTTGCGCGACCTGAGCCACGCCGAACTGTCCGAGCGGCTGCGATTGCCGCTCGGCACCGTGAAGTCGTGGATCCGTCGGGGTCTCGAACGCCTGCGCGCGTGCATGGAGAGTGCGCCATGAGGCTGACCCGGCACCCGGACCTGCTGGACCGCATGGCAGCGCAATATGCGCTCGGCGTGCTCCGTGGCGGCGCACGGCGCCGGATGGAGCAGCTTGCGCGCGAGGAACCGGCCGTGCGTGCCGCGATTGGCCACTGGCAGGTCAGGCTGGCCGGCATGGCCGAGTTGCAACCGTCCGTGGAAACTGTAGAGGCGGTGTGGTGCGGCGTCGAACAGCGGCTCGGCTGGAAGCCGGTGCCGTCGACCGAGGCAGCGGTTACGCCGTGGTGGCAAAAGCTGTGGACGGCGCCAGTGTTCTGGCGCGGTGCAGCGGCGGCAATGACCGTTATTGCGGTGCTCGCCGTCGGCATCGGCTGGCAAACGACACAACGGAAGCCGGGCGATGCCGCCGTAGTCGCTGTGCTGAACAATGCACAATCCAAACCCGCTCTGCTTGTGTCATGGGATGCGGCGGCACGCCAGTTGCTCGTGCAAAGGCTCGACGACACGGTCTTGACCGGACAGCAGGTACTGCAGTTGTGGGCGCTGCCTGAAGGCGGCAAGCCGCAATCCCTCGGCGTGATCGGCCGCGAGCGCTCGGCACGGCTAGCGCTGACGCGGTTCCCCGCTGCCGTACCGGCCCTAGCGGTCAGCGTCGAACCGCCCGGCGGATCGACGAACCCGGACGGTCCGAGCGGCCCGGTTGTCTTCAAGGGACCATTGATCCACTCGCCGCTCTGAAGCCCGCTTGCCCGGCCCCGGCGGGCGATATAATCCACGTTTCTCCGAAATCCGCTCGCGTCCGCCCCGCATGGTCATGCACCGGCCGCACGCCGCGCGAGCCATAGAGCCACATAGCCCTGACGTCCATGACGACCTCCCAACTTGCCAAGAAAGGCGAAGCCTGGTCCGCCCGCTTCTCCGAACCGATGTCCGACCTGGTGAAGCGCTACACCGCTTCGGTGTTCTTCGACAAGCGCCTGGCCCTGTTCGACATCCAGGGCTCGCTGGCGCATGCGGCCATGCTGGCCAAGCAAGGCATCATCGCCGAGGCCGACCGCGCCGAGATCGAGCGCGGCATGGCACAGATCAAGGGCGAGATCGAGGCCGGCGGCTTCGAATGGAAGCTGGATCTCGAAGACGTCCACCTGAACATCGAAGCGCGCCTGACCGCGCTGGTCGGCGATGCCGGCAAGCGCCTGCATACGGGCCGTTCGCGCAATGACCAGGTCGCGACCGACATCCGCCTGTGGCTGCGCAGCGAGATCGACAACATCATCGCGCTGCTCGGCGCGCTGCGCGGGTCGCTGCTGGACCTGGCCGACCAGAACGCTGACACGATCCTGCCGGGCTTCACGCACCTGCAGGTCGCGCAGCCCGTGACTTTCGGCCACCACCTGCTGGCCTACGTGGAAATGTTCACGCGCGATGCCGAGCGCATGGCCGACTGCCGCAAGCGCGTCAACCGCTTGCCGCTGGGCGCCGCCGCGCTCGCCGGCACGAGCTACCCGATCGACCGCGAATTCGTCGCGAAGCAGCTTGGCTTCGACGGCGTGTGCCGCAATTCGCTGGATGCCGTGTCGGACCGCGACTTCGCGATCGAATTCTGCGCGGCCGCCGCGCTGGTGATGACCCACGTGTCGCGCTTCTCGGAAGAACTGGTGCTGTGGATGAGCCCGCGCGTCGGCTTCATCGACATCGCCGACCGCTTCTGCACCGGCAGCTCGATCATGCCGCAGAAGAAGAACCCCGACGTGCCGGAATTGGCCCGCGGCAAGACCGGCCGCGTCAACGGCCACCTGATCGGCCTGCTGACGCTGATGAAGGGCCAGCCGCTCGCATACAACAAGGACAACCAGGAAGACAAGGAACCGCTGTTCGATACGGTCGATACCGTCGTGGACACGCTGCGCATCTTCGCTGACATGGTGCCTGGCATCACCGTCAAGCCCGAAGCCATGCGCGCCGCCGCGCTGCAGGGCTACGCCACGGCCACCGACCTGGCCGACTACCTCGTCAAGAAGGGCCTGCCGTTCCGCGACGCGCACGAAGCCGTGGCCCACGCCGTGCGCGCGTGCGACAGCCGCAACTGCGACCTGGCCGACCTTACCGTGGCCGAACTGCGTGAAGTCTCGGGCCTCGGCGACAAGTCCGCGCTGATCGGCGATGACGTGCACACCGTCCTGACGCTCGAAGGTTCGGTCGCTGCGCGTAACCACATCGGCGGCACCGCACCGGACCAGGTGCGCGCGGCGATCGCCGCCGCACGCGCAGCGCTCTGAGTTGACGCTGTAAGTTCCGCGTAAGTTTCAAGCAAGAAAAAGCCACGATGGGCTGGCCATCGTGGCTTTTTTCATTTACAAGACGGATTTTTGCGCAATGTGATAGGTATTAGCCCCAAGCGCCGACGCATTTTGTTACAGATAAACTAATCGCCGCAAAAACCGGGGAGACAACCCATGAACTACTTGCTTGGTCTGTCACGACAGATCGACAGGTTGAATCAGCACACGGGCAGGCTTGCAAACATCATGATCCTGCTGTCGTGCCTGATCAGCGCCGGCAACGCCCTCCTGCGCTATGGCTTCAACTTGAGCGACAACTGGCCACTCGAACTGCAGTGGTACATGTTTGCGATCGCCGTGATGTTCGGCGCCTCGTATACCTTCCAGCGTAACGAACACGTCCGCGTCGACCTGTTCTACGGCAACGTCTCGGAGCGCGCCCAGCACTGGATCGATATCTTCGGCATCGTCGTATTCCTGCTGCCGTCGTGCATCCTGTTCACGTGGCTGTCCTGGGATTCGCTGTTCCTGCCCTCGTGGCGCATCCTCGAGCAATCGGGCAACTCCGGCGGCCTGCCGCGTTACCCGATCAAGCTGGTGGTGCCAGTCGGCTTCGCCCTGCTCGCCCTGCAGGGGGTGTCTGAACTGATCAAGCGCTTTGCCGCCCTCAAAGGCCTGGTGCGTATCGAATCGAAATACGAGAGGCCGGTGCAATGATTCCATTGGAATATATGCCGCCGATGATGTTCGGCGGCCTGGTGCTGTTCATGCTGATCGGGTTCCCGGTCGCATTTTCGCTGTCCGCCGTCGGCCTGGCGTTCGGCTTCGTGGCCATTCACTGGGGCTACTTCCCCCTGAGCTTCCTGCAGGCGGTGCCGAGCCGCGTGTTCGGAAGCGTGCTCGCCAACGAGTTGCTGCTGGCCATTCCGTTCTTCACCTTCATGGGCGCGATCCTGGAGAAATGCGGGCTGGCCGAGGACATGCTCGACTCCATGGGCCAGCTGTTCGGCCCCGTGCGCGGCGGCCTCGGCTACTCGGTGATCATCGTCGGCTTCATCCTTGGCGCGATCACGGGCACCGTGGCCGCGCAGGTGATCGCCATGGCGATGATTTCGCTGCCGGTGATGATGCGCTACCGCTACAACATGAAGTACGCCACCGGCGTGCTCGCGGCATCGGGCACCATCACGCAGCTCGTGCCGCCGTCGCTCGTGCTGGTGGTGCTGGCCGACCAGCTCAAGACGCCGGCCGGCAGCGCCGACGTGGGCAGCATGTACCTGGGCGCGTGGGGCCCGTCGGTGGTGCAGATCGCGCTGTTCGCGCTGTACACCTTCTTCCTGACCCGCGTCAAACCTGACTGGCTGCCGCCGGTTCCGGCCGAAGCGCGCACGCTGCGCGGCTGGCCGCTTTGGGCCAAGTGCCTGCGCGGCATCATCCCGTGTGCGGTGCTGATCTTCCTCGTGCTCGGCACGATCATGCTGGGCATCGCCACACCGACCGAATCGGGCGCCATGGGTGCCGTCGGCGCGCTGGTGCTCGCGGTGATCCGCGACAAGGCATTCACCAGCACCGATCGCATCGTCTACCGCATCGGCATTGCCGCGACGGTGATCGCCGCGGCCGTGGGTGTGTTCGCCTTTGGCTCGCATGTGTTCCGGATCCCGCTGGCGGTGTTGTACCTGGTCATCCTGTGGCTGGTCATCCGCGCGGGTCAGATGACCGACCTGCGTCTGCTGATCGTCGATGCTTACCAGTCCACCGCGCGCATCACGGCGATGGTGGTGTTCATCCTGATCGGCTCCACCTGCTTCTCGGTGGTGTTCCAGGGCGTGGACGGCGGCGCATGGGTCGAGCACCTGTTCACCTCGCTGCCGGGCGGCTGGATCGGCTTCCTGATCGTGGTGAACCTGTTCATCTTCTTCCTGGCGTTCTTCCTGGACTTCTTCGAGATCGCGTTCATCGTGGTGCCGATGCTGGCGCCGGTGGCGGTGAAGGTGCTGGCCCCGGTCGTGGCCGATTCGATGGGCGGCAACCCCGAAGCCGCGGCCACTGCGGCGCTCGTGTGGTTCGGCGTGATGCTGTGCGTGAACATGCAGACCTCGTTCATGCACCCGCCGTTCGGCTTCGCACTGTTCTACCTGCGCGGCATTGCGCCGAAGGAAGTGAAGAGCTCAGACATCTACTGGGGTGCGCTGCCCTGGGTCGGCCTGCAGCTGGTGATGGTGCTGGCCGTGATGTTCTGGCCGGGCATGGTGACGGCATTCCTCGACAAGGGATCGCTCCACCATAACACCGGGGCGGAGGTCAGCATTCCGCTTGGCGGTGAGCCAGAGAAACCGGCGTCTTCGCCAGGGACACTGGAGTTGCCGGGGGCGGCTCCGGCGGAGCCGGCGGCGCCGCAGTTTGAGTTTGAGAAGAAATAACGGCCTGAGCGCCAAGACAGAGCCCCGCAATCGCGGGGCTCTTTGTTTTTCCGGGGCCTGATCCGTCGTATCTCGAACTGTCCCCTTGTAAGCCGCAGCCTGGCACTGCTCGAAGCCAAGGACGTGCTGTCGATGGTCTGCCAATAGTTCCATGTCAGCCAGGCGGCCGCCTCCGGGCCGGTCAGCGAAGCCTTTGCTTTCACGATGATGCCGACGGGGTTGTGCGTGGTGCCCGAACGCCGGACCACCGCACATTCGGCCTAGTTCGTCGTTGTCACGAGCACATCGCCGCGCCGCTCCACCACGTTCACCACCACACTGCTGCCGGCGCGACGCAGCATCAGGTCGACCGATGCGTCGGCAATGGTCAGCCCTTGCAGCGCCACGTCTTCCATGAAGGACGGCAGGGCCGGATAGCGAAAGCTCACCTGGCGCGCGGCGACGTCAAAATCGAGGTTCAAGCACGACTGCAGCAGCGACAGCGGCGCGGCCGCCGCCCACGCCTGCGGAATGCACGCGACCGGATAGAGCGTCGGACCGCGGTTGCCCTGGCGCACGAAGCCGCAGAACAACTCCGGCAGACGGCGCAGGTCGATGTGCGTCGAGGCAGAGAAAAGCCCGTCGAAGATGCGCAGCGCCGCGTCGCGCAAGCCATAGCGCACCAGCCCTGCGGCGATCAGGGCATTGTCGTGCGGCCATACCGAGCCGTTGTGGTAGCTCATGGGGTTGTAGCGGAACTCGCTCGAGGCAAGTGTCCGCACGCCCCAGCCCGAGAACGAGGCGCTTGCCATCAGCGCAGACGCTACCTGTTCCGCTCGCTGTGGCTGCGCAATGCCAGTGAAGAGCGCATGCCCCGCATTGGATGAGCGCACGCGGCATGGCCGCTTGTTCCCGTCCAGCGCCAGCACGTAGGTGCCCAGCGCCTCGTCGAAGAAGACTTCATCAAAGCGCTGGCGCAGTTGTGTTGCCTTGGCTTCGAGTCCGTCGGCGCGTTCGGTCTTTCCAAGGCCGCGTGCGATGCGCGCGGCAGCCATCCACGCGCCGTAGACATAGGCCTGCACCTCCACCAGCGCAATGGGCCCTTCAGCGAGCGTGCCGTCAGCATGGGAGATGGAATCCCGGCTGTCCTTCCAGCCCTGGTTCAGCAGCCCTTCGGCGGTGCGCCGGCCGTACTCGACAAAGCCATCGCCATCGCGGTCACCGTACTCGTCGATCCAACGCAGTGCCGCCTCGACGTAGGGCCACAGCCAGCGCGCCGTGGCAACGTCATGGGTGCGGTCCAGGTAGGCCCCGGCCAGCATGACGAACAGCGGCGTGGAATCGATGCTGCCGTAGTAGCGGCGGAACGGCACCTCGCCGAGGTTGGCCATTTCGCCCTTGCGGCTTTCATGGAGGATCTTGCCCGGTTCGGCATCGGCTGCGGGATCGACCGTGGTGGCCTGGTTGGCCGCCAGGTAGCAAAGCACGCCGCGCGCGATACCCGGGTCGAGCCACAGGGTTTCGAGCGCGGTGATCAGCGCGTCGCGGCCGAAGAAAGTGCTGAACCACGGAATGCCCGCATAGGGATACGGCCCGTATGGCGTCTGCGTGGTCAGCATGTAGAGATCGGACATGCTTCGCGACACCGCTTCGTTGAAAATCTCGTTCGACGTGGTCACGCTTGCGGCGCGCGCGGACAAGCCACGCAGCGCGCGCCGCGCGGCGCGCAGGGCCGAAGGAACAGCCACGCGCGGCGCGCGCCCGTCCGGGCGCGCATTGCAGCAACATACCTCGACATACAGCAGTGTGGTCTTGTGCGGCGTGAGATCCAGTTCGAACACGGCCTGTTCGCCGGTCAGACGCGACGGCAACGGATCGAAAGACAGATGCGTCGTGCGCTCGCAGTCATCAAGGCCGGTATAGGCTAGCCTGACGCCGCTTTGGCAAAGCACGGGCGCATGGTACTGCCCGCGATCTATGCGATGGGCGCCGCGCACCTCGAACAAGTCCGCGAAATCCGCGGCAAAGGCCAGTTCCAGCGCGATGCGCCGCGGCACCTCGTCGAAGTTGCGTACCGCCAGCCGTTCATAGCATGTCCCCTGCCACAGGAAGCGGGAACGGCGCACATGGATCAGGTCATGGACCATCGCGAGCCGGTCCTGCTCGTCGAACAGGTCGGGATTGGTCAGGTCGCAGGTCAGCGCCACGTTATCGTCGCGCAGCACGGAACTCAGCAGCACCGGTCGCCAGCCGTTGATCGTGAGATGAAAGTGCGACAGGTGGCGGGTATCACAGTAGTACAGACCCTCCGATCCGCCAGAGCCGGCAATGGCGTCGCCATGCTCGTCGAATACGGCGAAAGTATCGCCTTGCTTGAGCGTACGTGGCTGGGTCTGGCGCAGCGAACGCGAGGCCGCGATGACAATGGGAGCCGCCGGCGTGGCTTCCGGCGCGAGTCCGCGCCGGCCTTCGGGAGCGTCAAGCATCGTTTCCCCCTTGCAGGTTCAGGGTGCGATCGGGGTGCGATCATGGGGTCAGGGCGCGATATGCAGGTCCGCGGCCTCATGGCCTGCCGGCTCCGCATGCGTGTGCCCGTTGACCGACAGCGGTTCGCACAGCCGGCGATACAACGCTACGTAGTCGCTGGCCATGCGCGCGGCACTGAAGCGCGCACTGAACGCGCGCCGCACGTCAAGGCGGTCGATGTCTCCCAGACGCCCTACCGCAGCCACGGCTTCGTCCACACTGTCCACGATAAAGCCAGTGACGCCATCATCGAGCACTTCAGGAACCGACCCCGAAGAAAAGGCAATCACCGGCGTACCGCAGGCCATGGATTCGATCATCACAAGGCCGAACGGCTCGGGCCAGTCGATCGGAAACAGCAGCGCACGCGCGTTGCCAAGAAAACGCGGTTTTTCGCGATCGCCAATTTCGCCAAGATACTCCACATTCGGGTGGCGCCGGACCAGTGGCGCGATTTCCGCATCCCAGTACGCCTGGTCGGCGCGGTCGATCTTGGCTGCGATCTTCAGCGGCATGCCGCTGCGCACGGCGATCTCGATCGCGCGGTCGGGGCGCTTCTCGCGCGCAATGCGGCCGAGGAATGCCAGATAGCCCCCGCGCGGCACGGCATGAAAGGACAGCAGGGATTCCGGCAAGCCATGGTAGACATTGCCGAGCCAGTTGACCGGCGGCATGGGACGCCGTTGCTCCAGGGATATCGACACCAGGGGCATATCCGGAAACGTCGCATAGAACGGGCGCAGATCTGGCAGATCGAGCCGGCCATGCAGCGTAGTCACGGTGCGGCTGGCAAGGCTGCGGACCAGCGGAAAATGCAGCATATCCGTGTGGAAATGCAGCACATCGAAATCATCGGCCTGCCGGCGCACATCCTCCAGCATCATGACGTGGTACGGCAGCCAGTCGTGCACAGATGGGTCGGTGCGCAATGCGCGCGGCACGCAACTCACCAGCCGGGCGGCCGTCCATGAATCGCCGCTCGCAAAGAGCGTCACATCATGCCCCTGGCGCACCAGCTCGTTTGCGAGGTACGCCACGACGCGTTCGGTACCGCCGTACTGCCTTGGCGGGCAGCTTTCCTGGAGCGGGGCAATTTGGGCGATTTTCATCGGCAGAATCTCCGTGCGGCTGACAACTTTGACAATCGGATGCCGGGCCGCCTTTGACCCTGCGCCCGGAATGCGGTCCGTGTCGCGCTGCACCGCAAAAAAAGGAGCGCCTCCCTCTTCCGTGCTGGCCAGCTCGATTACCGGTGGGCGCCGCCGATATTTGTGCTGCAGAGCGGCATGCCGCGGCCGCCACCCGGCGCGGTGCGAGAGGAGCCGGGAGCCCATCGACCGGCGTCGCGCGTGGTGCCTTTGTCGCAAGTGCCATGCCCGCAAGCTGTGCGTCTTGCTATGCTGAGTATCGTCCACATCCGATTCACGACGTACGGCCAGGGGAGCAACCACGTGCCCGACCAACCCTATCGTCCATCAGCCGGAGAGGCATCGGAGGCCAGGCCCGCAAAGGGCTGGCTGCGCTGGCTGCCAGGCGTGCAGACGCTGCGACAGTACGAGGCAGCATGGCTGCCTCGTGACGTGGCGGCCGGCCTCGTACTGACTACCATGCTGGTGCCGGTCGGCATTGCCTATGCGGAGGCATCCGGCGTCCCTGGCATCTACGGCTTGTACGCCACCATCATTCCGCTGCTGGCCTACGCGCTGTTCGGTCCCAGCCGGATACTGGTGCTGGGACCGGACTCGGCACTGGCCGCGCCGATCCTTGCCGTGGTGATCCAGCTGTCGGCTGGCGATCCGGCCCGCGCGATCGCCGTGGCAAGCATGATGGCGGTGGTATCGGGCGCGGTCTGTATCCTGGCCGGGCTGCTGCGCCTGGGGTTCGTTACCGAACTGCTGTCCAAGCCGATCCGATACGGCTACATGAATGGCATTGCATTGACCGTCCTGATCAGCCAGCTTCCGAAGTTGTTTGGCATCTCCATCGAGGACGCCGGACCCCTGCGGGAATTGTGGGACCTGATCCAAGCGCTGGGAGACGGCAAGGCCAACTGGTACAGCGCGGCGGTCGGAGGCAGCGCGCTGGCCCTGATCCTGCTGCTAAAGCGCTTCGAACGCGTGCCGGGCATTCTGATCGCCGTGATCCTGGCGACACTGGCTGTCGCCTGGTTCGGCCTGCAGGACCACGGTGTCAAAGTGCTGGGCAAGATGCCGCAGGGGCTGCCCGTCTTCCACTTGCCATGGCTGAGCGGCGTGGATATCGCCAAGGTGGTAGCCGGCGGCTTCGCCGTCGCGATGGTGGCATTCGCCGACACCAGCGTGCTGTCGCGAACCTATGCGGCGCGAATGAAGCGACCGGTCGATCCCAATCAGGAAATGGTCGGGCTGGGCGCCGCCAATCTCGCAGCGGGGCTGTTCCAGGGCTTTCCGATCAGCAGCAGCTCATCACGCACGCCGGTTGCGGAAGCGGCGGGCGCCAAAACCCAGCTCACGGGCGTGATCGGCGCGCTGGCCGTAGCCGCCCTGCTGCTGTTCGCGCCGAACCTGATGCGCTATCTGCCGAACAGCGCGCTGGCGGCGGTGGTCATCGCCTCGGCGCTCGGGCTGTTCGAGTTCGCGGACCTGAGGCGGATCTTCCGCATCCAGCAATGGGAGTTCTGGCTTTCGATGGCGTGCTTTGCCGGCGTCGCCGTGTTCGGTGCGATTCCGGGCATCGGCCTGGCCGTGGCCCTGGCCGTGATTGAATTCCTGTGGGACGGCTGGCGCCCGCACTACGCCATTCTCGGGCGTGCTGACGGCGTGCGTGGCTATCACGACGTGGAGCGCTATCCGAACGCGCGACGCGTGCCCGGCCTGGTGCTGTTCCGCTGGGATGCGCCGCTGTTCTTTGCGAACGCGGAGCTGTTCCAGACATGTGTCATGCAAGCCGTCGAAGGTTCACCCACCGAGGTGCGACGCGTGGTAGTGGCAGCCGAGCCGGTGACCAGCGTCGATGTGACCTCGGCGGATATGCTGCGCGAACTCGACAAAACGCTGGACGAACGCGGCATCGAATTGCACTTCGCCGAGATGAAGGACCCGGTCAAGGACAAGCTCAAGCGCTTCGAACTGTTTGACCACCTCGGGCAGGATGTCTTCCACCCGACGGTTGGCGCGGCGGTGGATGACTACCTGAGCGATCACAATGTGGACTGGAAGGCGTGATGACGAAGCAGCGGCCGCATGCGTAAAAAACGCCGGCCTGCCAGATGGCAGGCCGGCGCATCGCTACGTCGGCAGTGGTCGCGTGGTCGTGAATTTAGCTGCCCTGCTTTACGCAATCCACGAAGTACGCCTTGCGGCCATCGACCTCTTCCTCGACCAGCCCGTGCACATCGGTCTCGAAGCCCGGGAACAGCTTGTTGAACTCGCGCGCGAACTTCAGGTACTGGACGATGGTGCGGTTGAAGCGCTCGCCCGGGATCAGCAGCGGGATGCCCGGCGGGTACGGCGTCAGCAGGATGGCGGTGACTCGGCCCTCCAGGTCGTCCACCGGCACGCGCTCGATCTCGCGGTGCGCCATCATCGACCACGCGTCTGACGGCTTCATCGCCGGTTCCATGTCCGACAGGTACATCTCTGTCGTCACGCGCGCCACGTCGTTGGCCTTGTAGACGCTGTGCACGGCATCGCACAGGTCACGCAGGCCCATGCGTTCGTACTGTGGATGCTTGCCAACGAACTCGGGCAGCACGCGCCACAGCGGCTGGTTCTGGTCGTAGTCGTCCTTGAACTGCTGCAACTCGGTCACCAGCGAATTCCAGCGGCCCTTGGTAATGCCGATGGTGAACATGATGAAGAACGAGTACAGGCCCGTCTTCTCGATGATGATGCCGTGCTCGGCCAGGTACTTGGTGACGATGGCCGCCGGAATGCCGCGATCGCTGAACTCGCCGTCCACGTCCAAGCCCGGGGTGATGATCGTCGCCTTGATCGGGTCGAGCAGGTTGAAGCCGTCGGCCAGGTCGCCGAAGCCGTGCCAGCGCTCGTTGGCCTTGAGCATCCACTGCTCGCGTTCGGGCATGCCTTCGTCGTTCAGCGTATCCGGGCCCCAGACCTTGAACCACCAGTCGCCATTGTTGCCGGCTTCGAAGTCGCCTTCGACCTTGCGCATGGCGCGGCGGAAGTCCAGTGCTTCCTGGATGCTCTCTTCCACCAGCGCGGGGCCGCCCGGCGCTTCCATCATGGCCGCGGCGACATCGCACGAGGCGATGATCGAGTACTGCGGACTGGTCGAGGTGTGCATCAGGTACGCCTCGTTGAAGCGATAGCGGTCCAGCTTGCGCGTTTCGGAATCCTGCACGAGGATCTGCGACGCCTGCGACAGGCCCGCCAGCAGCTTGTGCGTGGACTGCGTGGCAAACACCAGCGCGTCCTTGCTGCGCGGGCGGTCGCGGCCGATCGCGTGCATGTTGTGATAGAACTCGTGGAACGCCGCGTGCGGCAGCCACGCTTCATCGAAATGCAGCGTGTCGATTTCCGACGCGAGCATCTCCTTGATCTGCTCGGCGTTGTACAGCACACCGTCGTAGGTACCCTGCGTGATCGTCAGGATGCGCGGCTTCTGGTTCTTGGCCTTGCTCGCGAACGGGTGGTTGGCGATCTTCCTGCGGATGGTCTCCGGGTCGAACTCGCTCTTGGGGATCGGGCCGATGATGCCGTAGTGGTTGCGCGTCGGCATCAGGAACACGGGGATCGCGCCGGTCATCATGATCGCGTGCAGGATCGACTTGTGGCAGTTGCGGTCCACCACGACGATGTCGCCGGGCGCCACGTTGGCGTGCCACACCATCTTGTTCGACGTCGACGTGCCGTTGGTCACGAAGAACATGTGGTCCGAGTTGAAGATACGCGCGGCGTTGCGCTCGGACGCGGCCACCGGGCCGGTGTGGTCCAGCAGCTGGCCGAGTTCATCCACCGCGTTGCAGACATCGGCACGCAGCATGTTTTCGCCGAAGAACTGGTGGAACACCTGGCCCACCGGGCTCTTCAGGAACGCCACGCCGCCCGAGTGTCCCGGGCAGTGCCACGAGTACGACGAATCCTGCGCGTAGTCGATCAGCGCCTTGAAGAACGGCGGCGCGAGCGTGTCGAGGTAGACCTTGGCTTCGCGGATGATGTGGCGCGCCACGAACTCCGGCGTGTCCTCGAACATGTGGATGAAGCCGTGCAGCTCGCGCAGGATATCGTTCGGGATATGGCGCGAGGTGCGGGTCTCGCCGTACAGGAAGATCGGCAGGTCGGTGTTGCGGCGGCGCACTTCATTGACGAATGCGCGCAGCTTCTCGATGGCGGCCGCTTCGGGCTGGTCATCGGCGGTCACGAACTCGTCGTCGTCGATCGACACGATGAAGGTGGACGCACGGCTGGACTGCTGCGCGAACGAGGTCAGGTCGCCGTAGCTGGTCAGGCCCATGACCTCCATCCCCTCTTTCTCGATCGCCTCGGCCAGCGCGCGGATACCCGAGCCGGAGATGTTCTCGGAGCGGAAGTCTTCGTCAATGATGATGACGGGGAAGCGGAATTTCATCGGGCATCCTTGATGGAAAGCAGGACATAAAGGACTGAGCCACATGGCCGGCAGGGGTTCCCCTGCTGCGGCGACATGTGGCTCTCACGTCAGGTCTTGGCGCCCGCGCGTCTATCGCGAGCCGGCCGTTCCGGCAAACGCCGGCATTGTAATGCGCTCAGGTCTTCGGCAGTGTGACACCGTGCTGGCCCTGGTACTTGCCGCCGCGGTCGGCGTACGACGTCTCGCAGACCTCGTCGCTTTCGAAGAACAGCACCTGCGCGCAGCCTTCGCCGGCGTAGATCTTGGCGGGCAGCGGCGTGGTGTTGGAGAACTCCAGCGTCACATAGCCTTCCCACTCGGGTTCGAACGGCGTCACGTTGACGATGATGCCGCAGCGCGCGTAAGTGCTCTTGCCCAGGCAGATGGTCAGCACGCTGCGCGGGATGCGGAAATATTCCATCGTGCGCGCAAGCGCGAACGAGTTCGGGGGAATGATGCAGACGTCACCCTTGAAATCGACGAACGACTTCTCGTCGAAGTTCTTGGGGTCGACAATGGTGCTGTTGATATTGGTGAATATCTTGAATTCGTCGGCACAGCGGATGTCGTAGCCGTAGCTCGACGTGCCGTACGACACGATCTTGCGCCCGTCGGCCTCCCGCACCTGGCCGGGTTCGAACGGTTCGATCATGCCGTGCTGTTCCGCCATGCGGCGGATCCACTTGTCGGATTTGATGCTCATAGGGTCGGGAGGGGTAAACGCTTAGCCAGAGTGCGCCGAATTGTACAACCAATCCGGACCCCCACCGGCCTCAATTGAAGTGCCGCTCAGGCCACAACTTCCTCAGGCAGTCGATGGTGAAAGCGCTCCTTGCCCGTATAGAGCAGGAAGTGCTTGCCCGTACACCTCGCAAACAGCGTCATATTGACCCGTTGCGCCATCTGGTAGCCCATCTGCGTGACGCCCGAGCGCGATAGCAGGAACGGAATCCCCATCTGCGCGCCCTTGATCACCATTTCGGAGGTAAGCCGGCCGGTGGTGTAGAAGACCTTGTCGTCGCCGCGCATGTCTTCCAGCCACATGCGTCCAGCAATCGCGTCCACCGCGTTGTGGCGGCCCACGTCTTCGACAAACATCAGAAGTTCGCTGCCGCGGAACAGTGCGCAGCCATGCACCGAGCCAGCCTGCTTGTACACCGACTGCTGCAGGCGGATGGTGTCGACGATGCCGTACAGCGTGTCCTGATCGAGCGTGGCACCGGCGGGCAGCTGGATATTGTCGATCTCGTCCAGCAAGGAGCCAAACACCGTGCCCTGCCCGCAGCCCGTCGTCACCACGCGCCGCGCGGTGCGCTCCTCGATGCGGTCGACGCCGGTCCGGGTGGTCACGGCGGCGGATTCCGTTTCCCAGTCCACCTGCACGGCGGCGATGTCCTCGATCGATTCCACCAGCCGCTGGTTGCGCAGGTAGCCGAGCACGAGGTGCTCGGGCGCGCCGCCGAGGGTCATCAGCGTGACCAGTTCGCGCTTGTCGAGATAGACCGTCAGCGGGCGCTCGCCGGGCAGGTAGGCCGGACGCGCGCGTCCCAGCTCGTCGACGACTTCGACCTCTTCGATCAGGGGAACAGCTGCGTGAGTCAGTTCAGGACGCAGTGGCATGGATGGCGGAGTCGGGGGCTGCTCAGGTTTGCCCCACCACGCCGGCCTGGCAAGCGATGGGGCGCAGGTTAAGGCGCCTTTGCGGTCGATTGTACTGCTGCGGCGGCGGCTGGGGTGGCTGGCGCCGCGGGCGGCACGAAGGGCCCTGGGTCGGCACAGGCAGCTGTCTGCACTGGCTCATGCGTGCCCTTGCCGCTGGTCTTCATGTCGCCGTAGTACCGTGCCGCAACCTTGTCCTGGGCCTTGCAGAGCTGGAACGCGGCCACCTTGTCGGCCCACGCCGTACGCGCTTTCGTTTCCTCCGCCTTGGCCTTCTGAGCATCGGTCGGCGAGGGCAGCTTGGCCAGCGCGGCTTGCGTGCCGGCGAGACCAGCGGTGCCTGCGGCCAGGGCAATCAGCATCAGTATGCGTTTCATGGTCGTGATCCGTGAAAGCGGGTCTGCAGCAATATCTCAGGCCTCGCCCGGGGTACGCCGGCCAGCGGTGCCTGGTTCCGGCGTCGTCGAGCGCTGCGCCGGGATCTTGCCGGACTTGATGTCGTCGTACCAGAGTTCGTGGTGCTCCCTGGCCCAGGCTTCGTCGACCCAGCCGTCGCGCATCGCACGGTAGGCGCCTTCCATGCCGATGGTGCCCATGTAGATATGGCCCAGCGACATCGCGATCATCAGCACGGCCGCGATGCCATGGATCACGTTGGCGATCTGCATGGTGGCGCGGTAGTAGTCGAGCCCCGGCACGATCATGTCGAGCACCCAGCCCGACGCGGACAGGATCAGACCGAAGATCACCAGCCCGCCCCAGAACCACATCTTCTCGCCGAAATTGAACCGGCCGCTCGGCACATGCTTGCCGCTGGCCAGCCCGCCGAGGCTAGTCACCCAACGGACGTCGTCGCGGCTGGGCAGGTTGTCGCGCACGAAAATCACGAAGGCGACGATGATCGACAACGTGAACACTGGCCCCGCCAGGTTGTGGATGTTCTTCAGCAGGTAGCTCAGCCAGCCGAACAGCGTGTGTCCCATGATCGGCAGCAGGAAATGCTTGCCGAACAGCATCACGATGCCCGACACGCCGAGCAGTACGAATGAGATCGCCATGGTCCAGTGCACGATGCGCTCGATCGGCGTGAAGCGCTCGATCATGCGCCCGGTGCGCGACTCGCGCAGCGGGATGGTCCCGCGCCAGGCGAAGAAACCGAGGATCGCGAGCGGCACGATCACCAGCAGCCAGCCGCCCCATACGGTGATCACGCCATTGCGGAACAGCCGCCACTTCTGGCCGGTCCGCTGGATCAGCACGCCGGCTTCCTTGGCCGGCAGGCTGCTGTAGTGGGCCTGGTCGGAATTGACCTCGCGCCATACCGGCGCGTTGTTGCCCGGCTGCGTCACCGTGCGTTCCTGCTGCGACCTGGCCTCGCCGGCGATATCGCGGCGAGGCACGTTGAAGATGTTCTCCGAGGCTATACCCGCCAGCGGCTGCGCAGGATGCGTGGCCGGGTCGTTCGCGTCCGCCGGTTGTGCGGCGATAGCGGCGGCAGAAGCCGGCGGCGCCGAAGCCGGTGCCTGCGCCAGCGCGGCGCTGCCCGCGAGTGCCAGCCAGGCCAGTGCGCTGGCAGCGAGCCAGCGGCAAGGGTTCTGCGTGGGCCTCATACGCGCTCCTTCGGATCGCCCCGCCCTGCCTGCTGCGCAGTCACGGCGTACGGTTGTATTCGTTCTGCAGCTGATTGCGCTGGCGGATCTGGTTCTGCCAGCTCGTCTTGTCGCCCGCGGTCCAGCCTTTGACGACGAAAGGATCATCGGGCGCGCCCTGCCAGGCGGCGGCATCGGTCTTCTTGTGCGAGGCGGTCGTGGTCTGTGCCTTTTCGCCACAGGCCGCGAGCAGCACGCCGGCCGCGGCCAGCACGGCCATCATTGCGATGCGCGTCATGATGGTTGCCCCCCATTCGCGGTTGCGCTCCCGGTTGCGCTCCCGTTCGCGCTTCCGCTCGCATTACCCGGTGCGGGAGCGGCAGGTGCAGCGGGCGCGGCCGGCGCCTGTTGCGCACCGCCCTTCGTGCCGTATGCGGTACCCCAGCCGAACACATCGCCCCCCTTGCCGCGCTTGATCACTCGGTTGCGCAGGATGTCGGCAATCACGTCGCCATCGCCGCCGAGCAGCGCCTTGGTCGAGCACATTTCCGCGCACAGCGGCAGCTTGCCTTCGGCCAGGCGGTTGCGGCCGTACTTCTCGAACTCGGCCTCCGAGCCGTTCTTCTCGGGCCCACCCGCGCAGAATGTGCATTTATCCATCTTGCCGCGCACGCCGAAGGTGCCCGTGGACGGGAACTGCGGCGCGCCGAACGGGCACGCGTACGAGCAGTAGCCGCAGCCGATGCACACGTCCTTGTCATGCAACACCACGCCATCTTCGGTGCGGTAGAAACAGTCGACCGGGCAGACCGCCATGCACGGCGCGTCCGAACAGTGCATGCAGGCGACCGAGATCGATTTCTCGGCGCCGACCACGCCGTCGTTGATGGTGACCACGCGGCGCCGGTTGACGCCCCATGGCACCTCATGCTCGTTCTTGCAGGCGGTGACGCAGCTGTTGCATTCGATGCAGCGCTCGGCGTCACAGATAAATTTCATGCGGGCCATGGTGTCATCCTGCGATCAATGTCATGCATTCAGGCAAAGCGTTCGATCTGGCAGATCGTGGTCTTGGTTTCCTGCATCATCGTCACCGAGTCATAGCCGTACGTGGTGGCCGTATTGACCGCTTCCCCGCGCACGATCGGCATCGCGCCGTCCGGGTAGTAGTCCTTCAGGTCCTTGCCCTGCCACCAGCCCGAGAAATGGAACGGGATGAAGGCGGTGTCCGGCCCCACGCGCTCGGTCACCAGCGCGCGCACCTTGATGCGCGCACCGGTCGGTGTCTTCACCCAGCAGAAGTCGCCGTTGCGGATGCCGCGGTCGGACGCCGCGCGCGGGTTGATCTCGACGAAGTTCTCCTGCTGCAGTTCGGCCAGCCACGGGTTGGAGCGCGTTTCCTCGCCACCGCCCTCGTATTCGACAAGGCGGCCCGAGGTCAGGATGATCGGGAACTTCTCATAGACCTTGTTCTCGATGTTGCGCTGCTGCACGGTCTTGTACAGCGTCGGCAGCCGCCAGAACGCCATCTTGTCGTCGTGGGTCGGGTACTTGGCGACCATGTCGGGCCGCGTGGAATACAGCGGCTCGCGGTGCTGCGGAATCGGATCGGGGAAGTTCCACACCACGGCGCGCGCCTTGGCATTGCCGAACGGATGGCAGCCATGCACCTTGAGCACCACGCGCTGGATGCCGCCCGACAGATCCGTCTTCCAGTTCTTGCCTTCGGCGGCCTTTTTCTCGTCGTCGGTGAGGTCATCCCACCAGCCGAGCTTCTTGAGCAGCACGTGATCGAACTCCGGATAGCCGGTAGTGATCTCGGCCCCCTTCGAGCAGGAACCGTCCTCGGCCAGCAGGTTGACGCCATCGCGTTCCACGCCGAAGTTAGCGCGGAAATTGCCGCCGCCATCCATCACGTGCTTGCTGGTGTCGTACAGGTTCGCCGAGCCCGGATGCTTGAGTTCCGGATTGCCGTAGCAAGGCCATGGCAGGCCGAAGTAATCGCCGGTCAGGTCATAGCCAGTCGCGGCGTCCTTGCCGCCACTGCAGCGCAACGTCTTCACGTCGAACATCTGCATATTGCGCATATGGGCCTTGAGGCGTTCCGGCGACTGGCCGGTGTAGCCGATGGTCCAGTTGCTGCGGTTGATCTCGCGCAGGATCGACTCGATCTCCGGCTCCATCCACGTGCGGCCGGCGCGCTTCACCTCGATCATCTTGTAGTTCTTCGACAGCTCCTTGCCAAAGCCCAGCTTGTCGGCGAACGCCTGCATGATGGTGTGGTCGGGCATCGATTCGAACAACGGCTCGATAACCTTCTCGCGCCATTGCAGCGAGCGGTTGGAAGCCGTGCAGGATCCCGATGTCTCGAACTGCGTGCACGCCGGCAGCAGGTAGACCGCGCGGTTC
Source organism: Cupriavidus pinatubonensis (assembly GCF_019602855.1). GTDB lineage: Bacteria > Pseudomonadota > Gammaproteobacteria > Burkholderiales > Burkholderiaceae > Cupriavidus > Cupriavidus pinatubonensis. Next base: position 729,894 of record NZ_CP080767.1, on the reverse strand, counting down.
GGATTGACCTTGTCGCCCTCCGCCGGCGGCATGTTGGCCATGGCGGCGGTCGCGGACGGATACGGGTCGATCACGACCAGCAGGTCCAGCTTGTCCATCGCCTTCTTCATTTCCAGGCCGCGCGTCTGCGAGTTCGGCGCATGCCCCCAGAAGAACACGCTGCGGACGTTGTTGTCCTGGTCGATCAGTTCGTTCTTCTCGGTGACGATGTCGATCCATCGCGACACGGTCGTGCCGGACTTCTCCATCATCGTCTGCGAGGCGAACTGCTTCTTGATCCATTCATAGTCCACGCCCCACACCGCCGCGTAGTGCTTCCACGCGCCGGTAGCCAGGCCGTAGTAGCCCGGCAGTGAATCAGGATTGGGGCCGACGTCGGTGGCGCCCTGCACATTGTCGTGACCGCGGAAGATGTTGGCGCCGCCGCCCGACACGCCGATGTTGCCGAGCGCAAGCTGCACGATGCACGACGCGCGCACGATGGCGTTGCCGATCGTGTGCTGCGTCTGGCCCATGCACCAGACCAGCGTGCTGGGCCGGTTCTTCGCCATGGTCTCAGCGACCATCTTTACCTGCGCCTCGGGCACGCCGCAGACTTCCTCGACCTTGTCAGGCGTCCACTTGGCCAGCACTTCCGCCTTGACCTTGTCCATGCCGTAGACGCGGTCTTGCAGGTATTTCGGGTCTTCCCAGCCGTTCTGGAAGATGTGGTAAAGCACCCCGAACAGGAAAGCGATGTCGGTGCCCGAGCGGATGCGCACGTAGTGGTCAGCCTTGGCGGCCGTGCGCGTAAAGCGCGGATCCACCACGATCACCTTGCAGCCGTTCTCCTTCGCATGCAGCAGGTGCAACATCGACACCGGGTGCGCCTCGGCCGCGTTGGAGCCGATATACAGAGCCGCCTTCGCGTTCTGCATATCGTTGTACGAGTTGGTCATCGCCCCGTAGCCCCAGGTGTTCGCCACGCCCGCCACGGTGGTGGAGTGGCAGATGCGCGCCTGGTGGTCGGTGTTGTTGGTGCCGAAGAACGACACCCACTTGCGCAACAGGTAGGACTGCTCGTTGCTGTGCTTGGACGAGCCGACGAAGAACAGGGAATCGGGACCGGTCTGCTGGCGCATCTCCTTCATCTTCGCGGTGATCTCGTCGAGCGCCTGGTCCCAGCTGATGCGCTGATACTTGCCGTTGATCAGCTTCATCGGGTACTTCAGCCGGTACTCGCCGTGGCCATGCTCGCGCAGCGCGGCGCCCTTCGCACAGTGAGCGCCCATATTGATCGGCGAATCGAACACCGGTTCCTGACGCACCCACACGCCGTTCTGCACCACCGCATCCACCGCGCATCCGACCGAGCAGTGGCCGCACACGGTACGCTTCACCACGATGCCGCCCTTGCCTTCGGCGGCTGCGACGGTCTTGTCGTCGGCGGCATCGGCCTTGCGCAGCAGCGTCAGTTGCGACGCGGCCAACCCCACCCCGACACCGATGCCGGAACGCTTGAGGAAGCTGCGCCGGTCCATGGTCGGCATGGCGCCGGCCAGGCCTGCGGCAAGCCGCGTCGAAAGCCTGCCGCTACCGGATGTCGTGGATGTCGTGCTGGCCTGTGCCAGGCCATCAGCGAGTCGGGTCGATGCGCCCTGCGCCGCGCGTTTGCGGGTCAAGATCATGTCTCACCTCAGCAGAGGAAAGCAGCTGTTCAGCCCATGCGGATTGGCGGCGCCGCGTTGCCGGCGCGCCGGCATGCTTACACGAGTGTGGTGCGGTAGTACTTGCGAATGTGTTCGGAAACGCGATAGCCCTTGTTCTCCGACGGTGCGTCGGAAGGCTCGGGAATCGCGGCGATCCCGGCTGGCGCGGCCGGACCCCGCGCCGTCAGCGACGCTGCGCCTGCGGCGGCAGCGACAACACCAGCGCCCGCCAGAAACGTGCGGCGCGCGACCCTGGGTTGCGTCTCTTTCATGTGGGGCACTCCTCGGTTCGGCACTCCACTGCCGATGATTCAGCCGTTATGCGTTGTTATGCATATTCTAGGTGCAAGACAGCTGAAAGACCATGCCGTTACCGGGTTAATCCCTATTTCGGAGAGGGATGCCCCCCCATTCGATTCAATGCATTTCGAGCTGCACAGCTTCGACGTCTGCAAAGGCCTGCATCAGTCCCGCAACGCTGCGATAGAACCGCGCTTTCGGATGCCCGCTTAGTGCATCGCACAATTTCCCGATCCATGGCTGCATGTGCTGCGCATAGAAACGCTGCTGCTCGCCAAGGTTGGAGACGCCCACATCATCGCCAGCGACCAGGAACCGCATTACCTCGCACAGCGTCGCCACATGGTCTTCGGTCTCGCTGACATTCTCGTGCCGAACCAGCCCGTAGCGCGCCAGGTCGTCGCGCAGCGCAACCAGCGGGCGCTCGTTCAGGAAACCGGTGAGGTAGAACGAGCCATACAGAAAGACTTCCTGGCGGCCGACACCCTGAAATAGGTCCTGGTACTCCTCTTGCGCCTCCAGCTCGCTCGTGGTCGATGCCGCATCGCACAACATATTCCACGCGCGGCCCAGTACCGTGTCCGCATCCTCGCCGTGCGCGCGATTGGCCGCGATGTGATGGAGCAGCGCGGAATCCGGCGCGCGGTAGAACAGTGTGGCCAGCAGGCCGTACAGGTCCGCGCGGGCAATGTCCTCGGCGTCGCCGACGGGCGCCGCAGCCGTGAGCTGGATGGGCTGAAAATCTGTCATGTCGTGATGAAATTTTTGGTGAGGCTCCAAACGCTTATCGAAGCGTGGCGCCGCTAATGGCGCCGGGATCGCGCTCCATCATGTCGACGACGCGGCAGTCCGGGCACATCTTGAGGCGCTCGGCGGACGCGCCGGCAAAGGCGGGATGGCCGGCCAGCCGGACCAGCATCGATTCCACCATCTGCGCCGTGCCGAACGGCTTGGCGCAGCGCACACAGTGGAATGGCTGCGACTCGTTGAGCGTGACGTTGCGCCGCGCGGCCTCGCCGGTCAGCAGGCGGGGCACGAGCGTGATCGCGTGTTCCGGGCAGGTCTTCTCGCACAGGCCGCACTGGACGCAGTTGCGCTCCAGGAACCCCAGCACCGGGCGTTCCGGGTTGTCGCGCAGCGCCTGGGTCGGGCAAGCGCCCACGCAGGCCATGCACAGCGTGCAGCTTGCGGTATCCACGACTACCGCGCCGATCGGGGCGGCGGATGGCAGCGGAACGATATCGGCCGGTACGGGCGCATGCCGCACGAGATGGTCGAGCGCGAAGTCGAACATTTCGCGCTTGGCGGCCACGGCACCGAAGGGCGCCGGGGGCAAGGCGTGGCGGGCGGGCCGCAGCGCGGCAAGCCCGGCATCCAGCGATGAAGCATCGGCTGCCTCGACCAGCGACACCGCGCCGGCCTTGTAGCCAAGTCCCCCCAGCAGCGCCCGCGCCACATCGATCTGCTCCTGCAGGGCGGTACGGTACTGCGGCGCCTCGTCACCGGTCAGGAGTATCGCCACATGCGCCGCGCCCCAGCACAGCGCCGCCAGCCAGAGTTCCAGCCCGGCCGAGGCCGGATGGAACACCTGCACCGGCATCACGTTCGGCGGCACGCCCTGCGCCAGTCCGGCGCGCGCGGCACGCCCGAGCGCCAGGATGGCCGGCGTGCCAGCCTCGTCGCCATGCAGCAGCACCACGGCGTCTCGGCCGCCTGCCGAGCGATACGCCGACAGCAGCGTGCGCAGGCGCGTGCCCAGCACCTCCGGGCCCGGATACGCATAGCTGATTGCCCCGCTCGGGCAGACCGTGGTGCACGCTCCGCAGCCCATGCAGAGATTTGGCGTGACCTCGATGCGTCCCTTGCCGTCATGCCATTGCGAGCGGATCGCCTGCGTCGAACAGATGTCGATACAGGCCGTGCAGCCGGTGGTCTGGTTGCGGCCGTGGGCGCAGAGGCTTTCCTTGTAGCGGAAGAATTTCGGCTTTTCGAACTCGCCCACGAGCTGCGTCAGGGCCAGCGCCTGTTGTTGCTGGCGCAGTGCGGCGCCGCCTGCGTGCAGGTAGCCCTGCGGCGGCTGGTGCATCGTAAAGGCCGGCGTGTCATTGAGGTCGAAGACCAGGTCGAAACGGCCCCCGGCAACCGCCGCCGGCCGGTCGAAATCGATCGCAGCCGCCGCGCCGCAGGCGCGCACGCAATCGCGGTGGGCACGACAGCGGTCCATGTCGATCTGGTAACTGAAGTCGATCGCGTTCTCGGGACAGGCTTCGATGCAGGCATTGCAGCGCGTGCACAGATCGAGGTCGATCGGGTTGCCGCGGCCCGCGCCGGTATCCCACGAGGCCTCGAACGCGCCCAGCCACCCGGATAGCGCGCGCAGCGTTCCGCTGTGCACTGGCCAGGCACGCTCCGCTGGCGCGGCAGCCGATGCCACCTGAATGTCGCCGTGCGTCAGCAGGACGGTGACCTCCAACGACATCGCCGCCAGACGTTCGGCCCACGGCAACGCGCGATCGGGGGGGCCCATCACGAGCACGGTGCCGTCTGAACGGTAGTCCACCACGGGGACCGGGTCCGGCTCGGGCAGCGCGGCGACGGCCAGCAGCGCCGCAATCTTGGCGTTGGCGGTCTTCGGGTCGCGCTTTGCGCCCTGCGACCAGCCGCCGGTCTCGCGGATATTGACGAAGCGCACAGGCGCGACCACCACCGGGCGGCCGTTGTCGCCGCGCGCGGCCTGCGCGGCCACCTCGGCAAAAAGATGCCGCTCCTGCGTGCAGGCGACGATCACGTCGTCCGTGCCGTCGAGCGCCGCCATGAAATCGCCGATCTCCCGGCGACACAGCAGGCGGTGGACCTTAAGCGGGCCACCATGGGCTTGCGACAGCGCCGCCCCATCAAGCGGCATGGTCTCATTGCAACTGCAAATCAGCGTCGGCATGGCGAATCCGGCTGACCGGCCCGGATGCCCTTCTTGCGAGGGTCTGCAGGCCGGGAGTTCATGGGGAGTCCTATTCTAGGCGCGGCTGCAGCCGCGGGGCTACGCGTGTTTATCCGGCCCCGTATCCTTGGGCTGCGCCGGAGATCCGGAGGGGTCCGCGTCATCCGGTGCGGCATCGGACAACGCTGCTGCCTGCGCTGCTGGCGCAGGCAGCTCTTCGGCGTCCGTCGCTCCGGTTGCTTCCGTCGCCTCCTCGGCGTCGAACAATCCCAGCGCCTCCGACTGCCGCAGGCGCCGCAGCACGTCGGGGGGAATCGGGTCAGGCTTGCCGTAGTCGTCGATATAGGTATCGAGACCGTCCATCACATTGAAGTGCGGGTCGGCAAACAAGGTCTTGAGCGCGGCGCGCTTGACGCCCTCGTCCACGCCGCGCGCGACAAAGCGCGCGATGTTATCGCCAGGCTGCAGCAGGGCCACGTCGGCCATGGTCGGCAACTCGACCGGCATTTCGGCGGCGGCCGGTGTTTGCTCTGCAGCGTCCGGCACTTGCGCGGGCAAGGTCGCTTCGGGTGCGTCAGGTTCGTCCGGCACGACACCGCCTTCCCGCACCGCGGCCTTGCGGCGCGACCAGCGTGACAGGAAGGACGATTCGCTCATGGCAGGTGGCCGTCAGTAACGCGCGCGATCCTCCGGCGCCTTGAACGACTCGGGCCGGCGGCGCTGCTTCGGTTCGGGGCGGTAGTTCTGGTCGACGTAGGCCTGCAGCCAGTCACGCTGGTCGGGCGCAAGCGGCACGTTTTCCACGGTTTCGCCGGCGTCCAGCCAGCGGCCGGCCTCGTTGTACGACAGCGAGACCGTCACAGGCACCGGCCGCGCCTCGTCCGCGGGCACGTCTTCCTGCATGCGCCAATGCACGAACCAGCAGGGCTGCGTCGATGTGAGGTTGAGGTAGTAGCCTTCGCCCTGGTCATGGAACAGCACGACCTCGAACCCCGGATACAGCCAGCGTGCGCCGTGCTCGTCCTGCTCGAGGCACATGGGCACGGTGCCGAATTCGCCCAGGTCCGGCCAGACCGCGTCGAGTTCCCATTTCCAGGGCTGCCAGCGGCTGGCCAGCGCCACCCTGCGCATGACCACCGCCATGGTGACGGCGGGACGGGCTTGCGGGGCGCTCGTTTCCATGGCGCAGGGCCTCAGGTGTTCTGCACGACGATGCTGGGGAACTTGCTGGTCATGTCGCGAGCCTTGTCGGCCACCTTGATGGCGACCTTGCGGGCGATGCCACGGTACAGCTCCGCCACCGGGCTGTCGGGGTCGGATACCACCGTCGGGCGGCCCGAGTCCGCCTGTTCGCGGATCGACAGGTTCAGCGGCAGGCTGCCCAGCAGGTCGACCCCGTAGTCGGCGCACATCTTTTCGCCGCCGCCCTGGCCGAAGATATGTTCGACGTGGCCGCAGTTCGGGCAGCAGTACACCGCCATGTTCTCGACGATGCCCAGGATGGGGATGCCCACCTTCTCGAACATTTTCAGGCCCTTCTTGGCGTCTAGCAGTGCAATGTCCTGCGGCGTGGTCACGATCACGGCACCCGTGACCGGCACCTTCTGCGACAGCGTGAGTTGGATGTCGCCGGTGCCCGGTGGCATGTCGACGATCAGGTAATCGAGGTCATGCCAGTTGGTCTGGCGCAGCAGTTGTTCAAGCGCCGACGTGACCATCGGGCCGCGCCACACCATGGGGTTGTCCTGTTCGATCAGGAAACCGATCGAATTGGCCTGCAGGCCATGGCCTTCCAGCGGCTCCATGGTCTGACCGTCGGACGATTCCGGGCGGCCGTCGATGCCCAGCATCATCGGCAGGCTCGGGCCGTAGATGTCGGCGTCCAGCATGCCAACACGCGCGCCTTCGGCAGCCAGCGCCAGCGCCAGGTTGACCGCCGTGGTGGACTTGCCCACCCCGCCCTTGCCCGACGCCACGGCAATCACGTTCTTCACGCCAGCCAGCAGCTTGACGCCACGCTGCACGGCGTGGGCGACGATCTTCATGCTGATGTTGACGCTGACATTGCTGACGCCAGGCAGTTGACGCACTGCAGCGACAACCAGCTTGCGAATCGGCTCGAACTGGCTCTTGCCCGGATAGCCGAGTTCCACCTCGAGCGACACGTCGCCGCCGTCGACACGGATATTCCGGGCCGAGCGGGTGGACACCAGATCTTTGCCCGTATTGGGATCGATGACCGTGCGCAGGACTTCCGTGACCTGTTCAGTGCTGAGGCTCAAGACAAACTCCGCTTGTTTGTAGATAGTGGGGACAGGCTAATGTATCAAAGTATGAAGCAGTGGCCATCAAGTCCGCGAGTCGGCCCGCAATCCCTTGTATGGCTTATGGGTTTTCCCGCTGCGGGCCGCGTGGACTTTTTGTGGGATTACAGACATTTACAATTCTCACAAGCTTGCACTTGTGCGCGCGCCGCCATATCCATATTGTAGTGCCCCGGTGCTGCACGGGGCTCTGCCCTGCCCGCCGCATGCACGGCGCCCAGGGAGTTGCGAGGTGCGCCGGGTGCGCAGCGCGTTACTATCGGCGTTACCATCTACGTTGCAGCAGGCAAGAATACTTCTACGGGATCTTCAGAAGGAGAAAGCATGAAATTCAAGTTCGCCACCGTCTCGCTCGCCGCGGCCACACTTCTGGCTGCCGGCTGCGCCACCGAACAACAGACGCACACCGCCGTCGGGACCGGCGTGGGCGCTGCCGTGGGCGCGGGGCTGGGCAACCTGATCGGCGGCAACACGACTGGCACACTGGTCGGCGCTGCCGTGGGCGGCGCAGTCGGTGGTGCCACGGGCTACAACTGGAACGCCATCCGCGGCAAGCTGAACAAGGACACGGCCGGCACCGGCACCCAGATCACCGAGCAGCCGGACGGCTCGCTCAAGGTCAATATCCCGAGCCAGGTCACGTTCGATACCGACAGCGCCACGATCAAGCCGTCGTTCCGCTCGGTGCTCGACCAGGTCGCCCAGACGCTGGGCCAGCACCAGGACGTGGTCGCCAATGTCGTGGGCCATACCGATAGCACCGGCAACGCGCAGTACAACATGCAGCTGTCGCAGCGGCGCGCCCAGAGCGTGGCCACCTACCTGGGTGATCGCGGCGTCGCACGGAACCGCCTCTCGGCCGAGGGGCGCGGCCAGACTCAGCCCGTCGCGGACAACGCTACCGAGGCCGGCCGGACACAAAATCGCCGGGTCGAAATTTTTTTGAAACCAATTCAGGGATGACCTAGTCATAGAAACAGGTACCGCTTGCCACCGTTGCTGGCTCGCGATAGGTGGCTGACCTCCCGGGCGGTGCCTGATTTCTCCTCCTTTTCCGTTGTGGAAAGCTGCGCCGGCGCTGACCGGCGCTTTTTTTTGGCCCGCGCCACAAGGAGTGTCCATACGAGCACTCGACAATCCACGGGATTTCGCCGCGTGCAATGCCGGCCCTGTGACGCGGTGCTTGCTAGAATAGCCCTTTCGCGCCTGCCGCCCGGCTTCGCCGTAGCCGCTTGTCCGAACGCTTCCCCGTCACCCCCACCGGCTCTTTTTTATGACCGCACGTCGTATCCTCGTCACATCTGCCCTGCCATATGCCAACGGCCAGATTCATATCGGCCACCTGGTGGAGTACATCCAGACTGACATCTGGGTGCGCTTCCAGCGCATGATGGGCAACGAGGTTTACTACGTCGGCGCCGACGACACCCACGGTACGCCGGTCATGCTGCGCGCCGAGAAGGAAGGCATCACGCCCAAGCAACTGATCGACCGCGTCTGGACCGAGCACAAGCGCGACTTCGACAGCTTCCTGGTGTCGTTCGACAACTACTACAGCACCGACGCGGAGGAAAACCGCGAGCTGTGCGAAAAGATCTACCTGGCCCTGAAGGCCGACGACCTGATCGCCGAACGCGAAGTCGAACAGTTCTACGACCCGGTCAAGAACATGTTCCTGCCGGACCGCTTCATCAAGGGCGAGTGCCCGAAGTGCGGTGCAAAGGATCAGTACGGGGACTCGTGTGAAGTCTGCGGCACCACCTATGTGCCGACCGACCTGAAGAATCCGTACTCGGTCGTCTCGGGCGCCACGCCGGTGCGCAAGTCGTCGACGCACTTCTTCTTCAAGCTGTCCGACCCGCGCTGCGAAACCTTCCTGCGCGAGTGGGTGGCCGATCTGGCCCAGCCTGAAGCCGCCAACAAGATGCAGGAATGGCTCGGCAGCGAAGGCGAAGCCTCGACGCTGTCGGACTGGGACATCTCGCGCGACGCGCCGTACTTCGGCTTCGAGATCCCGGGCGCACCGGGCAAGTACTTCTATGTGTGGCTGGACGCCCCGATCGGCTACTACGCAAGCTTCAAGAACCTGGCCGAGAAGAAAGGCATCGACTTCGACGCATGGGTCGGCCCGCACTCCACGGCCGAGCAGTACCACTTCATCGGCAAGGACATCCTTTACTTCCACACGCTGTTCTGGCCGGCCATGCTGCGCTTCTCGGGCTACCGCACGCCGACCAACGTGTTCGCGCACGGCTTCCTGACCGTGGATGGCGCCAAGATGAGCAAGTCACGCGGCACGTTCATCACCGCGCAGAGCTACATCGACACCGGCATGAACCCGGAATGGCTGCGCTACTACTTCGCCGCCAAGCTCAACGCGAGCATGGAAGACCTGGACCTGAACCTGGACGACTTTATCGCTCGCGTCAACAGCGACCTGATCGGCAAGTACGTCAACATCGCGAGCCGCGCGGCGGGCTTCCTGGTCAAGCGCTTCGAAGGCAAGGTCGACGAAGCCGCGCTGGCGCACCCGCTGCTCAAGCAACTGCGCGAAGCCGCGCCGCAAGTCGCGCAGCTCTATGAAGCACGCGAGTACAGCAAGGCGCTGCGCCTGGTGATGGAGCTGACCGACACGGTCAATGCGTTCGTCGATACCGAAAAGCCGTGGGAACTGGCGAAGGATGAAGCCAAGCGCAGTGCGCTGCATTCCGCATGCTCGGTGTCGCTCGAGGCCTTCCGTCTGCTGACGGTCTATCTGAAGCCCGTGGTACCGACCGTGGCCGCCGGCGTGGAGCGCTTCCTCAATGTCGAGCCGCTGGACTGGCGCGCGATCGACAAGCAGCTGTCGGCTTCCAGCCCGGTGCAGGCGTACCAGCACCTGATGACGCGCGTCGATGCCAAGCAGGTCGATGCGCTGCTGGCCGCCAACCGGGAATCGCTGCAGGCGACGGCGCCCGCCGCCGGCGCGGCAGCGGCCGCTTCGATCGAGCCGATCGCCGACACCATCACGATCGACGACTTCGCGAAGATCGATCTGCGGGTTGCCAAGATTGTGGAATGCCAGAAGGTCGAAGGCTCCAGCAAGCTGCTGCAGCTGACGCTGGACCTTGGCGAAGGCCGTACGCGCAATGTGTTCTCCGGCATCCAGTCGGCCTACACGCCGGAGCAGCTTGTCGGCAAGCTGACCGTGGTGGTTGCCAACCTGGCACCGCGCAAGATGAAGTTTGGCGTATCCGAAGGGATGGTGCTGGCTGCTTCGGCCGCTGATGAGAAGGCCAATCCGGGGCTCTACATCCTGGAGCCGCACAGCGGTGCGGTGCCCGGCATGCGGATCGGCTGATCTGCCTGCGCGACAGGAAAAAAACGGCGGCGCCCTCCAGGCAGCCGCCGTTTTTCTTTATCGCCTCGGAGCTATCACCCGCCCTGCATGCGAGAAGGATCGTCGCTGCGCGACGTCGTCGTCACCACCCCCTCAGGATTGAAGTGCACATTAAAGAACGCCTTCTCCTGCGACGACTCCCACCACCGATACCCCCAAACCTCTTCCTTCTTCAAGGCAAATTTCTCAACCTTGGTCGGCTTGCCAAGGATCCGCCTGACCTGGTCCTGGTTCATCCCAGGCCGCACGCGCGTGAAGTTCTCCGCGGTCAGCACCTGCTCGATGCGCGCGACCTTGCCATCCGCACCGATCGTCACCATCCAGGTGGTCGCTCCTTCCGGCCCACGCGGGTACTCGAGCCGCCGGGCCCCATTCTCATCTTCCCAGACGATATCGGGCTTGCCCGCCTGCCGCAGCACATCCTCTTCAGTCGACTGCCCCGGCTCGATGCCCTTGAACAGCTGGCTGTCAGGCTTGACCGAATTCCACGTCGCGCGCGCCGTGTCGCCGGCTTTTTTCATGGCCTCGTCGACCTTCCGCTGGTCGCAGCCAAACAATGCAAGCAAGGAAGCTATCAGACCCATGGCGGCAAGGCGTCGCGGCGACGCGTAATGGAATGGGGAACAATCAAAGCGGTCAGCGCTTGACCGGCTCAGCGACCGCGGCGGATGCGGCCTGCACCGCGCTTTCGATATCGGATTCGGGATTGCCATCGTCCTGGCTCCTTCTGGTACTGCTGCGGTTCGAGGCACCCGAAAACAGGACGCCCCAGTTATCGAAGCGGCGGTTGAACAAGACCGACAGGCCATTGATGGAGCCGCCCTTGGCGATCAGCGACCAGCGTCGCGAAAACGCCCAGGTCAGCTTGACCACGTTGGACGCCGACGTCAGGCTCTGCTCGTAGCCCACCGACAGCTTGTCGGTCACCGCCTTGCCCACGCTCACAACCTGCTGGTCGTTCAGGCCGGCGGTGGAAGGACCGATGGAAAACTCGTCGAGCCCGAAATGCTGCACGACGCCCTTCCCCGCCTTGCCGCCGATCATGCCGAGCGCGGCGCCGCCGAGTGCCGCGCCGCCGAGCTGCTTCTGCTGGCCCGCCGCAGCGCTTTCCGCTCCGTAGCCGAACATCAGCCAAGACAGCTTGTCTTCCTCCGGCACATTGGGCTCGGACACCAGCCGCACGCGCGGAAGCCGCACCGTGCCGGTCACTTCCACGCCAGCCTCCACTTCCTGTCCGCGCCGCATCGCGCGGATGTACATGTTCGGATTGTCGATCGGACCGTTGAAATTGATGGTACCGCGTTCGATGTTCAGCTTGCGGCCAAAGGCTTCGTAGGTGCCCTCGGTGACGCGCACGGTGCCCGTGGCCCGCATCGGCGCGAGCGGCTCGCTGCGCACGTTCATCTGCCCGGCCAGTTCCAGATCAGCACCGGCGCCGCGGAAGCGGAAGTCGTTGCCGAGGTCCACGGTAATCTCGATCAAAGGACTGAACTTGCTCGCAGGTTTTGCTTCCGGTGCGGGCGTGGCCGCCGTCTTCAGTTCGCGCTGGTCCTTGCGGCGCACCACCACGACGTCGTCGCCAAGCACCGGCGCGCCGGCCTTTGGCAGGTCGAACAGGCCGCGGTCGACGCGGAACTTGCCGCGGATCACCATCTGGCGGTTTTCGTTGCCAATGGTCGCATCACCCGACAGGATCAGCGTGCGTTCGGGGCTCGCGAACAACTGCAGCTTGTCGGCGACGATCCTGGCCGTCAGGTTCGGATCGGCCTCGCCCAGCTTGACGTTACCGGTCGCGGTGACCTTGCCGTCGCCGCCGCGGAATTCCACCTGCTTCAGCTCCACGGTGTTCTGGTCGAGCACAATACGCACGATGCCATCCGTGAGGCGGATGCCGAGGTCGTACATCGTCAGCGCGATGCCGTCGCCGTCGACGGTGCCAGTCAGCACCGGCGCGCCCACGGTGCCGGACAGCTTCAGCGCGGCCGCCAGCTTGCCTTCGAACGCGTACTGCGGGCCGCTCAGCGCTTCCAGCGATTTGAGCCGCGGCACATCCACTTGCACCGACCCACCCAGTGTGGAGGCCGGCCCAACGCTGAGCAGGCCTTGATCCGGCACCAGGCCGGCCGATACATCGACCGCCACCTTGCCGATGCGATCGGCCAACGTACCGCCACGCAGCGTGATGCGATTACCGGCAATATCGGCGCGCAGCGAGGTCTCGCCGAGCCCGAGCGATGTGAAGCCACGCCCCGCGTTGACCGAGGCATCGCCGCTGCGGCGTCGGATCTCGGCAAACCCGGCAGCGGTTTCCGCGAGCGTCAGGTTCCAGCGGCCATCGATGACCAGGTCGGAACGCAGTGGCGGCTTCTCACCCGTCAGCGTTTCGACGAGTTCGAGCACGTGGCCGACCTGCAAGCCGTCCAGGTGGCCTTGCGTGCGGATGCGGCCATGATCCCAGTTCAGGCTGTCGATCTGCAGCACGGCGCGATCGAACAGCAAGCGCGTGGCACCGAGCTCCAAGCGCTGCTCGGCCACAGTCAGCTGTGCCGGCGCGGCCAGCCGCAGGTTGACCGAGCTGCGTTCCTCAAACGTGCGGATGGTGCCCTGCCAGCCGTCCTTCGGCCCCTTCCAGCCGCCCTGCCCGGACAGTGCCACGTGCAGCGGCCGCTGATGCAGCGTGCCGTCAGCCTTGGCATCGAAAGTATGGCTGGCCTGCGTGCCGTTCAGCGTGGCGTCGAGCGTGCTGAGGCTGGCCTGCGGCCCTTTGTAGCCGCGCGCCGCGAGCTGCACCGACAGCGTGCCGTCGAGGCCGCCGCGTATCTCGGCATGGCCGCTGGCCGTGGCCACGCTGTGCGGGCCGACGGTCAGGGCCTGTGCGCTGTAGTCGCCCACGACCTCGGGCCGCTTGATCGTCCCGCTCACGTCGGCGTCAAGCTTCAGCTTGCCTGCCACGCCGAATTTCAGCCGATCGAGCTGGGGCGCATCCACGGCCACATGCAGGCGATCGCCGCGCGCGCCGAAACTGCCGCGCAGATCGACCTGGTTGCCGGCCATGCTGAGCGAGGCCTCGCTCGGCAGCAAGCGCTCGCCGGCCACGCGGATCTTGCCGGAGCCGGTCATCGGCAGGCCCGCGTACTCGCTCTCACGCACCGTGAAATCCACGGCGGCGCGAATTTCCTTCGCCAGCGTGCCTGTCGTGCTGAAGTCGGCATTGATGCGGCCGCTGGCAACCTTGGCGAGCCGCGCCGGATCGAACGCGGCCAGCTTGCCCTTGAATTCGAACGCCTGTTCGTCCTTGAGGCCAAGCTTGCCGTCGGCGGTGAGGGTTCCTGCCCCGAGCGTCGCGCGCAATGCCGACAGGGTCAGCGTTTCTTCGTCCATGCTGGCATCGGCAAACAGCTTGAGCTCGCCACCGGTCAGGTCCAGCGCCACACTCTGCCGGCCGGGTTCCAGGCGCACGGCCAGCGGACCGGACAGGCTGGCCTCTGTCAGGGAACCGTACAGCGCGGCCGGGTTGAGCCGGTGCACGTCCAGGTCGAACGCACCGCGGCCATCCTGCAGCGTGCCGCTGCCGGTAATCTCGGCCTTGCCGGACAGCGCAATACGCAGGTCGCGCAGGGTCTGGGACTTCTCGTTGAGCTGCACTTGCGCCTGCACGGACTGCAGCGGCAACTTGCCGGCATCGATCAGTCCCGGTTCGAGGTTGCGCACTACGATGTCGCCGGCCACGGTGAGCGGCGCGGCGGCGGATGCAGGCGCGGACACGGCGGAAGCCGGCGTCGATGCGGGTGCCGATGCGGGTGCCGATGCGGGTGCCGATGCGGGTGCCGATGGTGGCGCCGACGCAGCGGCTGGCTTCGCCGGCGCACCGGCTTCGTCGACCGGCCGCAATTCGGCATGGACCGTCAGGTTCGCCTGTGGCGCCGACGGACTGAACAAACGTGGATTGATGCGCTCCCCGTCGACGAGCAGGTGCGTGAACGGCACCTTGCCGAACGGCGTCACATCGGCATTCGCCCGCGCGCGGATCCGCTCGCCAGTGGCCTCGAGCTCGGCGCGCAATGTATCCAGAGAACCCTTCGCGCTCGCACTGATGGTGAAGGCCTCCTTCTGCCAGCTCGCCTCAAGCAGCGCCTCGGCGTTCAGCGCGAACGGCGCCTGCGCGGCGATCTGCGCGTTGGCGGCAAGCTTTCCATACGGTGTCTCGAGCCTGTCGATCGTCAGCCGGTGCCGCTGTCCGTCGGAATGAAAGGCCCCCGCGAGCCCGGAAAAGATCATCGGTTCCGTCGTGGGAGCCGGGCTCGTGCGTAGGGCCAAGCGGTCCAGCGTCAGCGTGTCGATGTCGATCGCCAGCGGCAATTCGAGCGAGGCCGGCATCTTTGCCGGCGTCGTACTGGGCTCCGATGGCCCGAGTTGCACATCCACCTTGCCGATGCGCAGCCACACCACATGCCAGTGCCGCGGCGACCACGCCAGGTCCCAGCTGCTGTCGACGCGATCGACGGTCACGCGCGTTTCGCCGCTCGCGAACACCACGTCGCGTAATCGCAGTCCCTGGAACACCGTGCCGCCCTCGAACTTGCCCGAGAGCATGCCCGCCGACAGCCTGGTGGCCAGCGTCCATAGCTGCCGCGTGCCGGTTTCCGAGCGCAGGGCGAACACGCCGGCAGCAACCAGCGTGACCAGCAGGGCCACCAGCAAGGCGGCGATCCAGCCGAGCACTCGCCAGATTCGCCGGCGGCGCCGCGGCGGGGGCGTGGGGGACGGCGACTCAGGCGGCGGCACGTCGCCGCCCCGGCCCGGCACGGAAGGCATGTCGACGAGGCTCATCAGAACGCCACCCCGAGCGAGATATGGGGACGGAACTGCTGTTTCTGGACACCGTAGCCCACGTCGAGCTGCACCGGCCCGACCGGGCTGCGCCAGCGCGCGCCGATACCCACGCCGTTGTAGATCTTTACGTCATTGAGCGCATCGGCTGCCGTGCCGGCGTCCCAGAACACCGCGACACCCCATTCGGGCTTGAACCAGTACTGGTATTCCAGTCCGCCGGTGGCGAGGTACTTCGCTGGCAGCACGCTCGAGCCGCTCGGCGTGCCGATCGACTGGTAGCTGTAGCCTCGGATGGAGTCGGTGCCGCCGGCCCGGAAGCGCAGCGTCGCCGGGATCTTGCTGGAATCGGCGGTGGTCATGTTGGCGCCCAGTTCCAGCCGCGCGACGAACAAGTCGCGATTGCCAACCGGCACGTACTGGCGGATACGCCCGTACATGCGGAAGAACGTGGCATCGCTGAGCAGGCCCTTGGCCGCCACGCCAAGCTGGGTACTGATGACATTGCCGCGGCGCGGGAACACGGGGTTGTCGACATCACGCCGCGTCCAGGCAAAGGCCGGCACCAGCGCCTTGCTGATCTGCGCCTGCTGGCCCTCCGGCAGCAGGTTGTCGTAGTAGAAGTCCAGCGACATCGTAATGTCGTACTTCTCGCGCGAGCGTGAGCGCTTCAGGCCCGCGCGCCAGCTGGTAGTGTCAGTGTTCTCGAGGTCGATGGTGCGCTCGTAGCTGCTGTAAATGCTGTTGCGGAAGGTACTGCGGTCCGGCGGCATGGCCGTTTCCGCGAACAGGTAGGAGCGCTTCTGCTCGATGCGGGCCTGGGAATCGAACACCCACGCGCGGTTGAACAGGTTGTAGTACGAATAGCGCCCTTCCACCTGCGCGCCGGTATCGGTGGTAAAGCCCACACCGCTGTTGAGCCGGTGCTCGGGATACTCGCGCACCTTGACCGACACGGGCGCTGTCACTACGCCGTCGGGCGGATTGGCCGCCGTGCCTTCGGGCGTGACCAGGTCGACCTGCACGTTCGAGAAATAGGGCTGGTTCTGGATCGCACGCTGCAGTTCCAGCAGCCGCTCCACGCGGTAGGGCTCGCCTTCGTTGAGCGGATTGACGTTGTAGATGATCTGCTCGGGATAGCGGCGCGTGCCGCTCACGCGCAACGGCCCCAGCAGGTAGGCCGGGCCGCTGTCATAGCGCGCCGACAGGTCCGCGCGCAGTTCATCGGGCTCGATCCGCGCCTGCGACTGCGCCAGCCGCGCGCCAAAGTAGCTGCGGCTCTGCAGCGTCACCAGCGCATCTTCCTTGGCCTTGTCCCAGTCCTCCTGCCGGAACGGGTCGCCCACCGGCAGGCCCCATTTCTTCTGCACCTCGGCCACCTGCTCGGGCGAGCGCGTGGCCGCGGGCCCGTCCACCTTGATGTCGACGTTGCGGATGATCGTGCGCGCGCCGGGATCGACTGTGACATGGACAACGCGCTTGTCGCCCTCGCCTTCCACGCGCGCGGTGGTGACAGGATCGAAATACCCTTCAGTCGAGGCAAACTGGCGCACCTGGTCACCCACGGTTTCCACCATGTAGGCGAACTGGTTGGGCGACAGGTCGGTGCGGTCCTTGTAACGGGACAGGTCGAGGTGGTTTTCCAGGATCTCGCGCAGCGGCTTGGGCGCCTCGACCTCCACCTTGTAGGCGGCCTGTGCCGGCAGCAGCCACGCGACGGCAAGCGCGGACAGGAACACCCTGCGCAGGCGCGCGGGTGTCCATGACCGCGCCTCCGGGCGGACAGTCCTGTCAGGGGCGGCCGCCACGCGGGCCGATTCGGTCCTTTCGGTCCTCATTCGCTGCAATTGCTCCGCCGGGCGGGATGGCGCGTGCCGGCAGCACGCAAAGTGGGTATTTGACCACACCCCCGCCTATGCCCGGAACCATGACCTGCGACAACATGCGCCCAGGTGCGGGCTGCGTCGCATCCGGCTGCCCCGAAGGGAGCGTTGCACGGCGCGGATACTGTAAAATCCTGCGGCACCGTACCTTTCAGCCGCCAAGCGGCGCATTACCAGAATCCCACCATGGCCATGTACGAATCGGAAATCACCCAGTTCCTGAAGTCCCTGAAGCAGGAACGTCCCGCACTCGAGACCGAGCAGCGCGAAGGCCGCGCCCTGCTGTGGGACAAGGAACCGATCGATCTCGAAGAACGGTCCCGCGCCCAGGCTTCCCGTGTGGCGCAAAAGCCCTACGTGTATTCGCTGGACAACTGATCGCGCCTGACGTGCCGTATAGCGCACGCCACTCATGAACCAGAGCGATCAGGACAAGCTGCTTGCCGTGGAACTGCCCGCTGCGCCGCAGGCCGCATCGGCCGGCGAGGACGGCCCCACCGACGTGGTCGACGGCATGGCGTTCGCACGCCTGTATGGCGAGCCGCTGTTCAAGCTGCCGCAGGACCTGTACATCCCGCCCGATGCGCTCGAGATCTTCCTCGAAGCGTTCGAAGGCCCGCTGGACCTGCTGCTGTACCTGATCCGCAAGCAGAACTTCAACGTCCTCGACATTCCGATGTCGCAGGTCACGCGGCAGTACCTGTCGTACATCGAGCAGATCCGCAAGACCAATCTGGAATTGGCGGCGGAATACCTGCTGATGGCGGCGATGCTCATCGAGATCAAGTCGCGCATGCTGCTGCCGGTCAAGAAGGCCGACAGCGACGAGGATGCCGAAGATCCGCGCGCCGAGCTGGTGCGCCGCCTGCTTGAATACGAACAGATGAAGCTGGCCGCGCAGCGCCTGGATACCGTGCCGCAGCTCGGCCGCGATTTTCTGCGCTCGCAGGTCTATATCGAACAGAGCCTGGCGCCGCGCTTCCCGGACGTGGAAGCGGTCGACCTCCAGTCGGCCTGGGCCGACGTGCTCAAGCGCGCCAAGCTCAACCAGCACCACAAGATCTCGCGTGAAGAACTCTCGGTGCGCGAGCACATGAGCCAGATCCTGCGCCGGCTGCAGCACGCGCGCTTCATGGAATTCACCGAGCTGTTCGATGACGCGATCCGTTCCGGCAAGGGCGTGCCCATCGTGGTGGTGAACTTCATCGCCATGCTGGAGCTGTCGCGCGAGTCGCTCGTGGAGATCACGCAGGCCGAGCCGTTCGCGCCAATTTATGTTCGATTGGCGTACACCCCTACCTGACCTCCCCGTCGCGCCGCGCCCACCGCGGTGCCACATGTTCTACAATCCGCCGACAACCGCGAAGAGCCCGGACAGGGTCCGCCGAGACTTGTCGATGCGCCCGCCAGAAGGCGCCAGGATCACCCATACCACGACAGCACACCAAGTTCATGAAAGTCATTTCCTCCATCCAAGAGCTGCGTGACCAGTTGCGCGGGCAAAACCGGGTCGCGTTTGTCCCGACCATGGGCAACCTGCACGAAGGTCACCTGTCGCTGATGCGCCTGGCGCGCCAGCACGGCGATCCGGTGGTGGCATCCATCTTCGTCAACCGCCTGCAGTTCGGCCCGAACGAGGACTTCGACAAGTACCCGCGCACGCTGCAGGACGACATCGAAAAGCTGCAGAGCGAAGGCGTGTACGTGCTGTTCGCGCCGACCGAGCGCGACATGTACCCGGAGCCGCAGGAATACCGCGTGGATCCCCCCCACGATCTCGGCGATATCCTGGAAGGCGAGTTCCGCCCGGGCTTCTTCAAGGGCGTCTGCACCGTGGTGATGAAGCTGTTCACGGCCGCGCAGCCGCGCGTGGCGGTGTTCGGCAAGAAGGACTACCAGCAGCTCATGATCGTGCGCCGCATGGTCCACCAGTTCGCGCTGCCGATCGAGATCGTGCCCGCGGAGACCGTGCGTGCCGAGGACGGCCTGGCGCTGTCGTCGCGCAATCGCTACCTCACCGAAGCCGAGCGCGCCGAGGCGCCCATGCTTTACCGCACGCTGCACGACGTGCGCGACACCGTGCTGGGCAGCGACCGCGCGGCCACCCGGCTGGCCACCGTCGAAGCGGACGCTTGCGCCACCCTGGCGCAGCGCGGCTGGAAGCCCGACTACGTGTCGATCCGCAAGCGCAGCAACCTGCAGGCGCCGACGCCCGAGGAATTCGCCGCCGGCGAGCCGCTGGTGGTGCTGACGGCTGCCAAGCTCGGCGCCACCCGCCTCATCGACAACCTCGAAATCTGAGCCCCGCGGCCAGCGGCCACTTCGCCCAGACAAGAAGAGCAAGCCTTGCGGCTTGCTCTTTGCATTTCAGGCCTCGGCCTTTTCAGCGCTGCGCGTGCTGCGGATGCCGGCCCGCTGGCGGACCTTGGTCACGTGGCGCTGGTGCCCGCGCCGGCGCTTCCACCAGATCAGCACGCCGGTGATCCCGAACATCAGCGGCGCCAGGCCAAAGACGGTGATGAAGAGGCGGCCGGGCACGCCGAAGGCCTCGCCCGTATGCAGCGGGAACAGCCAGTTCAGGAAGGTGTCGCCGGCCGGCGCATCGGCCGGGTCGCGCGCGCCAAGGCGCTTGCCGGTATAGGCATCTAGCCATAGCCGCGTAGCGCCGCTGTCCTTGCGCACCTCGTCGGGCTGGCGCAGGCGCACTTCATAGGCATCGCCCGCCTTACGAGGAAAACTGATGCGGGTCACGGTGGCGTCGGGATATTCGGCTTGGGCGGTCGCCATGATCTGCGCGGCGCCGAGCGGCCGCGCACCGGGCTCGGCGGGTGCCGATGCATGCTTGGCCGGCGGCGTCACCGTCATGACGCTGGAAACGATGGGCGTCACCCACTTCGGCAGGTTCAGGTACCAGCCCGAGAAAGCGATGGTCGCCAGCACCGGCGCGGCAAAGATGCCGCCCGCACGGTGCAACGTATAGGTGAAGCGCGACCACGAGCCGCCATGCGTGATGCGGAACGCCTGGAACACGGAGCGCGGCCGCAGCTTCGGCCACCATGCCACAATGCCGAGCAGCACCATGATCAGCAGCATCATGCCGGTCACACCTGTGATGGTCTTGCCGGTTTCGCCGCTGAGCAGGTAGCGGTGCAGATGGAACAGCGTCGGCAGCAGCAACTGGCGCGACAGGCCAAACTCGCCCCACACCCGCTCGCCCTTCACTTCGAACGTGACCGGATCGACCATGACCTGGCGCGAGCGGCCCGGCACCACGCCATCGGGTCCCTTGACCGGATACCAGGCGACGAAGACGCCGTGTTCCTCCACCGGCAGCATCAGCATGTTCGGCCGGCCATAGCCGGGGCCGGACAGGCGCTCGGTGACGGCCTGCACCGTATCGGAGGACACCGGCATCCGCACGGGCGCCGATGCCACCAGCAGATCGGGATTCAGCCATGCATCGAGCTCGTCGCGCCATGCGATGGTAGTGCCGGTCAGCCCCATCAGGACGAACAACAGGCCGAAGATCAGCCCGATATACAGGTGCAGCTTGACGATGACAACGCGTAGGCGGCCGGTGACCATTGGGCGACAGAAGGGATTGTGGGAGTCGGCAGGAAAGGCGCGTGGTGCCAGCCCCGACAATGCAAATGGGAAAGATTCGCAATTCTATCAGGGTACGAGCGGCCCGCCTGTACTTGAAGCAATGCGGCAGAATGACGCCCTGACCCCTGATATCCGCCAGCCATGCCCCTTGTCACCCTGACGTCCGCCACGGCCGCAGACGCTGATCTCATTGCCGCCATGCACACTGAAAGCTGGCGGCAAACTTACCCGGGCCTGTTGCCCAACGCCTATCTTTCGCAGACGGCGCCCGCGGAGCGCCGCGCGGCCTGGCACGCGCGCCTGCATGACGGTGCGGAAGCGCCACTCGAAGTGACGCTGGCACAGGTAGATGGTGACCCTGCCGGCTTTGCGTGCCTGATGCCCGACGCAGAGCCGGTCTATGGCATCTACCTGGACAACCTGCATGTGCTGCCGGCTTTCCACGGGCACGGACTGGGCAAGCGCCTGCTGGCACACTGCGCGGAGCGCGTGGCAACAGGCTGGCCGGGCCAACCACTGTTCCTGTACGTGCTGGAAGGCAACACGCAGGCGCGCGATTTCTACCGGCGCCTTGGTGGGCAGGAATCCGAGAGCTTCCAGGATCCGTTTCCGGGCACGGACATCATCGTGGCAATACGGCGCGTGACGTGGCCTGACGTGCCCGCACTGCTCGCGCGCCTGACACCCACCGCGCGCTAGCGGCGCAGCGGCGCAAACATGGCCCCAAGGTCCAGATGGCTGGCGAGTGTATCGGCCAGCCGTTCGATCGAGGCCTCGCGCAGTGCCGCAAGGTCGATCCCCTGTGCCCCGTCGAGTCCGGCCCAGCGCAGCAGCCCCTCGCATGCCGTGGGCTCGTCAAACACGCCATGTACATAGGTCGCCAGCACCTGGCCATCCTCTGAGCAGGCACCATCCGCGCGACGCGTGCCGTTTTCATCGTCCAGCCACAGTGCCGGTCGCTCCAGGCCTGAGCCGGTACTCACACCCATGTGGATTTCATAGCCGCTGACAGCGGCTTCTCGATCAGCATCCGCAAGCCGCCCGCTGACTCGGCGCAGCTGCTTGTGCGGCGCCAGTGTCGTTTCATAGTCGAGCCAGCCGAACCCTGCGCTGCTGCCAGCAGGACCTTCATGGCCGGCCGGATCATGGATCTGCCGGCCCAGCATCTGCATGCCGCCGCAGATGCCGATCACCTTGCCGCCATAACGCAGATGCCGCCGCAGCGCCGGCTCCCAGCCATTGGCGCGCAGGAAATCCAGGTCGGCACGCACGCTCTTGCTGCCGGGCAGGATCACGAGGTCCGCGGGCGGCACGGGCATGCCGGGCCCGATAAAGCGCAGGTCGACCTGCGGGTGCGCGCGCAGCGCATCGAAATCGGTGTGGTTCGAGATGCGCGGCAACACCGGCACGATCACGCGCAGCAGCGCGTCAGGCGTACCCCGCTTGGCCGACTGCGCGCCGACGATGGCATCTTCC
This sequence comes from Cupriavidus pinatubonensis, assembly GCF_019602855.1. Taxonomy (GTDB): domain Bacteria; phylum Pseudomonadota; class Gammaproteobacteria; order Burkholderiales; family Burkholderiaceae; genus Cupriavidus; species Cupriavidus pinatubonensis. The sequence goes on along the minus strand of NZ_CP080767.1, from coordinate 707,470 downwards.
GCATCCAGATGCAGGCCATGCAGGTACGGCAGCACGCCGAACACCGGCTTGCCGGTGCGTGCCTCCAGCCAGTCGAGCCCCGGCTGCAGCAGGCTGATATCGCCGCGGAAACGGTTGATGATGAAGCCGGTCACGCGTGCGCGCTCACTGTCCGACAGGCAGTCCAGCGTGCCCACCAGATGGGCGAACACGCCGCCGCGATCGATGTCGGCCACCAGCACGACCGGGCAATCGACGCGCTCGGCAAACCCCATGTTGGCGATATCGCGATCGCGCAGGTTGATCTCGGCCGGACTGCCCGCGCCTTCCACGACCACCACGTCGTAGGCCTGCGTCAGCCGTTCATGCGAGGCGAGCACGGCCTTCATGGCCTCCGGCTTGTACGCGTGATAGGCGCGCGCGTCGAGATCCAGCCGGGCTTTGCCGTGGATGATGATCTGCGCGCCGGTGTCGCTGCTCGGCTTGAGCAGCACGGGGTTCATGTCGGTGTGCGGTTCGACCCGCGCCGCCTGTGCCTGCAGCGCCTGCGCGCGACCGATCTCGCCACCATCGGCGGTCACCGCGCTGTTCAGCGCCATGTTCTGCGGCTTGAATGGCGCCACGCGCATGCCGGCCCGGGCCAGTACGCGGCACAGGCCTGCCACGACCGTACTCTTGCCGGCGTCGGAAGTCGTGCCCTGCACCATCAGCGTGCCGCGCAAGGCACTGGCACCGTCCGTTCGCGAGGTTTCAGAAGAATCACATTGCATAGCGGCCAATTATCGCACCCGCCGTGCGGCTATCGGATGCGACCGCTACAATACCCGGATGGAAACACCGGCCACCGACACCGCGCCTGCCACGGCCGCGGAGCCTCGCCGGGCCGCGAACGGCCACGGCGCCCACCAGCTCACGCTGGTGCTGGGCGGCGCGCGCTCGGGCAAGAGCCATTACGCCGAGCAACTGGCGACCGACCACGCGGCCATCAAGGGCGGGCCGGTCACCTACATTGCCACCGCACGCCAGGATCCAGACCAGACCGACGAAGAGCTCGAAGTGCGCATCGCGCTGCATCGTGCGCGCCGCCCGGCCGACTGGCATCTCGTCGAAGAGCCGGTCCGCCTGGCCGACGCGCTCTACGCGCACGCGCGCCACGACGGCTGCATCCTGGTGGATTGCGTCACGCTGTGGATGAACAATCTGCTGTTCCCGAAAGACCGCACCTATCCCGAGCACGGTGTGATCACGCCGCCCGATATCTTCGCCGAAGAAATCGAATCGCTGCTCAACGCCCTGCCCACGCTGCCCGGCCACGTGATCCTGGTCTCGAACGAGATCGGCTTCGGCGTGGTGCCGATGGGCGCGATCACGCGCTTCTACGTCGATGAACTGGGGCGCCTCAACCAGAAACTCGCTGCCGCTGCCGATTGCGTACGTCTGCTAGTCGCGGGCATTCCCGTCGCGGTCAAGGGCCCTGACCCCGCATGCTGATGTTGTCCTGGCCGGCGTGCGCGGCCGCGGCGCTGGCTGGCGTATGGCTGGACCAGTGGCTCGGCGAACCGAAGCGCTGGCATCCGCTCGTTGGCTTCGGCAAGCTTGCCAGCGCGCTCGAGCGCCGCCTCAATCGTTCTCCGCAAGCCACGCCCGTATGGCGCCAGCGCATCACCGGCATTGCTGCATGGCTGTTGATCGTGCTGATACCGGCCGCGCTGATCGCGTTGCTGGCCGATGCCGCAAGCCGATGGCATCCATGGCTCGGATGGTCGGTGCACGCCGTCGCGCTCTATGCCGCGCTTGGCGCGCGCAGTCTCGAGCAACACATCGCCCCAATTGCGGCGGCGCTGGCAAGCGGCGACCTTGACGCTGCGCGCACACTGACCGCCCGTATCGTCTCGCGCGATACAGCCGATGCCGACAGCGAAGCCCTGGCACGCGCCGCATGTGAATCGGCACTCGAAAACGGCAATGACGCGATCTTCGGCGCGCTGTTCTGGTTCCTGGTGGGCGGCGCACCCGCCGTGGTTGCCTTCCGTCTCGCCAACACGCTCGACGCGATGTGGGGCTATCGTACGCCGCGCCTGCGATATTTCGGCTGGGCCGCGGCCCAGCTCGACGATGTGCTGAACCTCGCACCGGCACGGCTTACTGCGCTGTCCTATGCACTGCTCGGTGCGACCGTGCAGGCCCTGCGCTGCTGGCGTACGCAGGCGCCCGCATGGTCCAGCCCGAACGCCGGCCCGGTGATGGCTGCCGGCGCAGGCGCCGTCGGCGTTGCGCTTGGCGGACCGGCTCGCTACCACGGCGAAATCGAGGCACGTCCGCCGCTGGGCACTGGTGCCCGGCCTGACGCCGAACATGTGCTGGCCTGCCTGCAACTGGTGCAGCGCACGCTGTGGCTCTGGCTGGCAATAGCCATTGCCAGCGCCGCGGCGCTGCACTGGCTCCCTGCCCTGTTGAGCCTATGAAATTCGCGCTGGCCCCCATTCGCCACGGCGGCGACCTGCAGGCCGCCGTACGCCGCTATGGCCAGCCTGTTGGTGAATGGCTGGACCTGTCTACCGGCATCAATCCGACGGGCTACCCCGTGCCGCCGATTCCGGCCGAGGCCTGGCAGCGCCTGCCGGAGGACAACGACGGCCTGGCGGAAATTGCCTCCCAAGCGTTCGGTGCGCCTCAAGCCCTGCCTGTCGCGGGCTCGCAGGCCGCGATCCGCACGCTGCCGCAACTCCTCGCGCGCGGACGCGTCGGCGTGGCCGCGCTCGGCTACAGCGAGTACGCGCCAGCGTTCGCCGCCGCCGGCCATGACGTCGTGCTGCTCGGCGAATCGGACTTCGCCCAGCCATCGCTGGCAGACGGCCTCGACCACCTCGTCGTGGTCAATCCGAATAACCCGTCAGGCCGTTTGCTTGCGCCGCAAACGTTACTGGCCTGGCATGCGACGCTGGCCGCGCGTGGCGGCACGCTGCTTGTCGATGAGGCCTTTATCGACTGCACGCCGCAGCATTCGGTCGCGGCGCACAGCGGCGCCCCGGGGCTCGTGGTACTGCGCTCGCTCGGCAAGTTCTACGGGCTCGCCGGCGTACGCTGTGGCTTCGTGCTTGGGGAAGCTGCGTTGCTCGAAGCGTTGCGCGAACGGCTGGGCCACTGGACCGTATCGGGCCCGGCGCGCGTGATCGCTCGCGCGGCGCTGGCCGACCATGGCTGGCAGGCTGCCAACCGAGATCGTCTGGCCGCGTGGGCCGAACGACTGCGCGCGCTGCTGGCAAGCCACGGCCTCGCACCGGTGATGCAACCCCTGTTCTGCTGGGTGCCGCTTCAACACGCCGCGAATCTGCACGACGCGCTGGCCCGCCATGGCGTCTGGACGCGCCGCTTCGATGCCGCTGGCGACTGCGCGCCGGGCCTTCGGCTCGGACTGCCACCCGATTCGCCGCACGCATGGCAACAACTGGAAACCGCGCTGTCCGCCGTCACGCGCGCCTGAACGCACTCTGACCCGCATGCTCCTCGTCCGCCAGATCGCTGCAGCTGTGCTGCTTGTCGCCACCACTCAGGCCATGGCCACTGTTTCGGCTGTCGATGACGCCGGCCAGACCGTCACCCTCGCCCAGCCCGCGCGCCGCGTGGTTTCGCTCGCCCCACACGTGACCGAGCTGCTCTACGCCGCGGGCGGCGGCGACCGCATCGTCGGCACCGTGCACTACAGCGACTATCCGCCGCAAGCGCGCGATATTCCGCGCGTCGGCGACAACAAGGCGCTGGACCTCGAACGGATTGCGGCGCTCAAGCCGGACCTGATCGTGGTGTGGCGCCATGGCAATGCGCAGAAGCAGACCGACCGCCTGCGTGCGCTGGGCCTGCCGCTGTTCTACAGCGAGCCGCGCCGGCTCGAGTCGATCCCGGACAATCTCGAAAAGCTTGGCACGCTGCTCGGCACGGAAGCCACGGCCCATCGCGCCGCGGACGATTTCCGCCAGCGCGTGGCAGCGCTGCGCAAGACCTACGCGGCCAAGCCGCCGGTCACCGTGTTCTACCAGGTCTGGCAACAGCCGCTGATGACGCTGAATGGCCAGCACCTCGTGAGCGACCTGCTTGCACTATGCGGCGGCCGCAATCTGTTCGCGAATGAATCGCCTCTCGTACCGACCGTGTCGGTAGAGGCCGTGGTGGCCGGCAACCCCGAAGTCATGCTGACCGCAGGCACAGGTGCCACGGTGTCGGACCGGCCGCTCGCGGACTTCGCGATGTGGGAAAAATGGAAGCAGGTCACGGCGGTCGCACGAGGCAACCTGTTCACGATCGACGGCGATCTCGTTACTCGTGCCGGACCGCGCGTGGTACAGGGCGCCGAGCAGATCTGCAAGGACCTTGACACGGCGCGAAGCCGCCGGCCCGCGCGCTGATCAGCCTGCGCTGCGGTTCCACCACGCGAGCTGGGGCGTGCCGCTGCCTAGGCGGAACAGGCAACTCGCTCCGAAACCCAGTTCCCACCCGAGCGTCGTCGCCAGCGACAGCCCGAGCCAGTGCGCGGCGAGCAAGCGCATCGGCCCGGCATGGCCGACTACCCACAGGCAGGTATCGGTCGGGGCTGCCTCCGCCAACGACGCTGCCCAGCCCGACACGCGCGCCATGGCGAGTGCCGCGGTTTCGCCGCCATGCGGACAGGCATCGAGCAGATCCTGCGCCAGTGCGTCGAGTTCGCCGCGCGGAATATCGTCCCACGCACGCCCTTCCCAGGCGCCGAAGTCGATTTCGGCCAGACGTGGTTCGACTTCGGGTTCCAGCGTGTGAGCAGGCAACGATTGCATCAGCAGCCGGGTCGTTTCGGCCGCGCGCCGCAGCGGGCTTGTCAGCACGCGCTGCGGTGTGGGCAGCGCGGCGACGATGGCCCCCGGAGATGGCTCGACCGGCGTCATCAGACATAAATCCAGACTGCCGTAGCAAATGCCGCCGCCGACCTGCGGGCGCGCGTGACGAATCAGGACCACGTCCATGCGGCGGCCACCAGGTAGATAAGCAATTCGGCCAGTTGCTGCGCCATGCCGAGGCAGTCGCCCGTATAGCCTCCGATGCGGCGCACGAAATAGCGACCCAGAAAGAAGCGCAGAATTGCCAGCGCAACTACCGCCACACCAGCGAATAGTGGCGACACCAGCGCCAGCGGCGCAGCACCGCACAACAGTGCAAAGCCTAGCCCCGCCCCGCCAAGCCGCTGCGCCACGGGCTTGGCCTTACCCTCGTCGCGCACGTAGTCCAGCGTTGCCAGATAGCTCACGGCCATGGCCCGGCTGGCGCCATGCGCGGCGAGCAGCACGAGCAACAGCTCCTGCAATCCGCTGCGTGCGCCGATGGCGACAAGCAGTTGCCACTTGAGCAACAGCGCGATGACCAGCGCGATGGCGCCGAACGCGCCAATGCGCGAGTCGTGCATGATGCGCAGCACGTCCTCGCGCCGCCACGCGCCGCCGAAAGCATCGACGCAATCGGCAAGCCCGTCCTCGTGGAAGGCGCCAGTCAGCAGCAACGTAGCGGCCATGCCGAGCAGCACCGCGACGCCCGGCGGCCACCACTGCAGCGCGCCCCACGTGACCAGCACGGCCACGCCGCCGACCATCAGACCGACCAGTGGAAAGTAGCGCGCCGCCGCATTGAGGTAGCGCGGCTCATAGCCAACCCACTGCGCCAGCGGCGACGGCAGCGGCACGCGCGTGAAGTAGCCGAGCGCGGTCAGGAAGAAGCGCAGTTCGTCGGCCATGCGGCGGTCAGGCCGAGGCGCCGCTGACGCCTGCACCGCTGAACGTGGCCATCTCGTTCAGGAAAGCGGCGGCCGACGACACGAGCGGCCACGCAAGCGCCGCGCCGGTCCCTTCGCCGAGACGCAGGTCCAGCGCCAGCAGCGGCTCGGCCTTGAAGTGGTCGAGCAGTGCGCGGTGGCCGCGTTCATGCGAGCAGTGCGAAAACACGCAGTACTGCAGCACGCGGGCGTCGATGCCGTGCGCCACCAGCAGTGCGGCCGAGGCAATGAAGCCGTCGACCAGGATCACCATGCGGCTCGCGGCCGCGGCCAGGAAGGCGCCCGCCATCATCGCGATCTCGAAACCGCCGAATGCGGCCAATGCATCGAGCGGCGCGACGGCATCCGCGTGCAGCGCAAGCGCGCGCTCCAGCACCTCGCGCTTGCGCGCAAGGCCGGCGTCGTCGAGCCCGGTGCCGCGGCCGATGCAGTCCGCCAGCGGCACGCCCGTGAGCCGGCTCATGAGGCACGCTGCGGACGAGGTGTTGCCGATGCCCATCTCGCCAAAACCGATCACGTTGCAGCCCTGCTGCGCGGCGCGCAGCACGCGCGCCATGCCGGCCATCATCGCGGCGCTGGCCTGCTCCGCACGCATGGCCTGCGTCTCGGCGAAGTTCTGCGTGCCGTCCGCGATCCGGCAATTGACCAGTCCCGGCGACGCGGGCAGCGGCACACGCACGCCGGCATCGACGACTTCCAGCGCAATGCCGTGCAGGCGCGAGAACACGTTGATGGCCGCTCCGCCCTTCAGGAAATTGAGCACCATCTGCGCGGTGACCTCGGCCGGATACGCGCTGACGCCCGCATCAGCAACACCATGGTCGCCGGCAAAGACGATGACGGTGGGTCGTTTCAGTGCCGGTTGCGTTGTGCCGCAGATCAGGCCGACCTGCATGGCGAGGTCTTCGAGCCGGCCGAGTGCGCCGAGCGGCTTGGTCTTGTCGTCGATGGCGGCCCGCAGGGCCGGACGCAGCGCGTCGTCGAGGGGGGCGATTTCTGGAAACAGCATGGTGCGCAATGAATACGGATAAAAATGAATCGGGCGCAGTGTACCGCTACATCTCCACGCCGCGCTGCGCCTTGATGCCCTGCTGGAACGCGTGCTTGACCGGCACCATGTCGGTGACGGTGTCCGCTGCTTCCACCAGCGCCGGCGGCGCGCCACGGCCGGTGATGACCACGTGCTGCATCGGTGGCCGCGCGCGCAGGTCCTCGACCACGCGCTCCACATCAAGATAGTGCAGCTTGAGCGCGATGTTGAGTTCGTCGAACAGCACGAGCCCGATCGACGGGTCGCGCAGCATGCCGCGCGCCACTTCCCAGGCCGCTTCTGCCTTGGCCACATCACGCGCGCGGTCCTGCGTCTCCCACGTGTAGCCTTCGCCCATCACATGGAAGTCGCAGACATCGGGGAAGCGGCGAAGGAACATCTCCTCGCCGGTGGGCTGCGCGCCCTTGATGAACTGCACCACGCCGGTCCGCATGCCGTGGCCGAGCGCACGCACCACCATGCCGAAGCCTGAGCTCGACTTTCCCTTGCCATTGCCGGTCGTGATGACGATCACGCCGCGCTCGTCCTGCGCGGCGGCGATTTTCGCGTCGACCACTTCCTTCTTGCGGACCATGCGGGCCTTGTGGCGCTCGTCGCGGCCGCCATCGTCCGTGCCGCCGCCCTGTGCTGTCGTGTTGTCGTTCATGATTGTTCGTTCGTGCCCGCCCGCGGGCGGGGAAATCCATCGGGAATCAGCGCGGTGTGGACGCCGTCAGTCACGCTGACGATCGGCGTGCGCAGCGCGCGCGAGCATTGTTCGGGGGTCAGCACCTGCTGTGCCGGGCCATGCAGCGCCGTGCCGTCTTCGGCCATCAGCAGCGCATGGGTGGCGTAGCGGCGCGCCAGGTTCAGGTCGTGCAGGATCACGACGATCGCATGGCGGCCCGCACGCGCCAGCGACGCGAGCACTTCGAGCACCATGATCTGGTGCCGCAAGTCCAGGTGCGAGACGGGTTCGTCGAGCAGCAGCAGCGGCGCCTGCTGCGCAAGCACGGCGGCCAGCGCCGCGCGCTGGCGTTCACCGCCGGACAGCGTCAGTACGTCGCGTGCGGACAGCGTTTCAAGGTCCATGGCATCAATGGCGGCGCGTACCACGGCATCGTCATCGCGCCCGGTCCAGCCCCAGCCGGACAGGTGCGGATGGCGGCCCACGCGCACCGCGTCGAGCACGGACATCGAGAACGTGTCATGCAGGGCCTGTGGCAGGTAGGCACGCTGGCGTGCCAGTGCGGCCGGCGACAGTCGCTCCAGTGGCGTGCCGTCCAGGCTGGCGCTGCCACCATCGGCGCGGCGCAGGCCCGAAAGCACGCCCATCAGCGTGGATTTGCCGACGCCATTGGGTCCGGCCACGCACCAGAGCTGTCCCGGTGCGATCTCGAGCGACAGGCCATCGACCAGCACGCGCGTGCCGGTGCGCAGGCTCACGTCGTGCAGGGACAGCGTGGAGCATGCGGCTGCGGGTTCGGACCAGTGCGTCATCGCGGCCTCCGCAACAGCAGGTAGAGGAAGGTCGGCACGCCAAGCAACGCAGTAATGACGCCCACTGGCAGCTGTGCGGGCGCGATCACGGTACGTGCGATGAGATCGGCGGCCATCAACAACGCCCCGCCGAGCAGCGCGGAGGCTGGCAGCAGCAGGCGCTGATCATTGCCCCATGCGAGGCGCACCAGATGCGGCACCACCAGGCCGACAAAGCCGATCGAACCCGCCGTGGTGATGGCCACGGCAATCGACAGTGAGGCGAGCACGAACGTGGCCAGTCGCACGCGGCCGACGCGAACACCCAACGACTGCGCCACGGTTTCACCGAGGAGCATCACATTGAGCGAGCGCGCCATCGGCATGGCGAGCAAGACAGCGAGCGCCAGCATGGCCAGCGCGACGCCATATTCAGCCGTGCCGCCCAGATCGCCCGTAAGCCAGAACAGCATGCCGCGCAGACGCGCTTCCGGCGCAACGGCAAGAATCAGCGTAATCAGCGCGCCCCAGCCCGAGGCCAGGATCACGCCGGTCAGCAGCAGGCGCGCACCGGCCTCGTGGTGGCCGCCCTGCACCTGCGGAAGCAGCAGGTCACGCCGCGCGAGCGTGGCGACCAGCACCATCGACAGCAACGCACCACTCGCCGCGCCGGCCTGCACGGCCCATAGCGGCAGCATCAGCAGCATGGCGCCGAGCGCACCGGTGGCGGCGCCGCCGGACACGCCCAGCACATAGGGCTCGGCCAGCGGATTGCGCAGCAGCACCTGCATCAATGCACCGGACAAGGCCAGCAGGCCGCCGCAGGCAAATGCCGCGGCGGCACGTGGCAGGCGCAGGTCGCGCACGATGGCGCCCGCGGTGCCGGTGTCTGCGCCCGTCAGCGCCTGCCAGAGTTGCGCGGCGTCCATGCGCACGCTGCCAAACGCCAGCGACAGCAGGAACACCGCCACCGCGACCGCAGCGAGCGCCAGCCACACCGCGAGGGCGCGCCGGAAGTCAGACATGGCGCGCCACACCGCCCGTCATTTCTGGCGCCAGCCCAGCGTGATATAGCCGGCCCGGCCCTGCGTGTTGTAGGGGTAGACCAGCTGGTAGTTCTTGTCGAACAGGTTCTCGACCCGGGCAGCGACGAACCATTGCTTGTCGATGTTGTAGCGCGCGTTGAGGTTGACGATACCGTATCCGCCCAGCGTGCGCGAGCCCGTATCCAGGCGCGACGAGGACAGCAGCCATTCGCCGCCGAAACGCCAGTTGCCGAAATTGCGGCCCACGTCGAACGCGGCATGGCGGCGCGCGCGGCGCAGCAGCTGCGTGTCGGTCTGTTCGTCAACCGGGTTCTGGAACGTCACGCTCGCGCCCACATCGGTACCCCAAAGCGACGCACGCCAGGACGCCTCGATGCCCTGCACCTTCGCCTTGTTGACGTTGGTCGGCGCCAGCAGGCCGTTGGGCTGCGTGACGTTGACGATCAGGTCGTCGTAGCGGGTCTCGAACGTCGTCACGCGCAGCAGGCCGGTTTGCGGCGTGTTGTACTGCACGCCGACTTCCGCCGACTTGGCGCGCTCGGGGTTCAGGTTCGGATTGCCGAAGCCCGGGAAATACAGCTCGTTGAACGTTGGCGCACGGAAAGCATTGCTGACATTGGCGATCAGCTTGAGCGCGTCGGTCACGTTGTAGCCATAGCCCGCAAAGAAGCTGCCCTGGTTGCCGAAGTCCGAATAGTGGTCGTTGCGCCCGTTGAGCTGGATCTGGTGCTTGCCAAAGCGCCCGTCATAGCCACCGAACACCGAGAACACATTGCGCGACGGCGCGCCGTACGAGTTCGAATCGAGCTCTTGCTGCAGGTAGTCGGTACCGAACAGCAGCGTGTGGGTCGGCGCCAGCGCGTATTCGTTCTGCCAGTTGAACTGGCGGTTACGCGTGTTGAAGGTGCCGTTGTTGGCACCGTTGAGGAAGTTTTCGCTGCGGTCCTCGCTCTGTGCAAGCTTGAAATGCGTGGCCCAGTCCGGCAGCACCTTGCCGTTGACGAATGCCGACACCGTGTACAGCTCGCTGTTGCTGCGGTTGTCGTCGGTCGGGCGGCCGAAGCTGCTGTCATACGACAGCTTGCTCTTCGAGTAGTAGCCGGCCATGCCCGCATCCCAGTCCGGCGTGAAGCGGTGCTTGACTTGCGCCGATACGCTCTGGTTCTCGTACGGATTGTCGTTCGGGTTAGCGCGCGGCGCCTGCTTCGTGTTGATCGACGAAAATCCGTCGGTCTTGAACGCAGAACCCGTAACGTTGAACGAGGTGTCGCCGATCTGGCCGCCATAGCCAACCGTCCCTTGGCGCGTATTGTTGCTGCCGTACTCGACCTGCGCGTTCGCCGCCGGGGCCTGGCCCGCGCCGCTCTTGGTGAAAATCTGCACCACGCCGCCGATCGCATCCGAGCCGTACAGCGCCGACACGTTGCCCCGCACCACTTCGATGTGGTCGATCTGGTCAGGCAGGATGTTGGCTAGCTGAGCGGTGCCGCTGCTGACCGACGAGACGCGCGCGCCGTCGATCAGAATCAGCGTCTGGTTGGAGTTGGCGCCGCGCATGAATATCGACGTGTTCGAGCCCATGCCGCCGTTGGCGGTCAGCTCCACACCGGCCTGGTTGCGCAGCAGCGTGCGCAGGTCCGGCGCTTGCGAGTTGACGATATCCTCCTGCGTCACCACCGTGGTATGCGGCAGCGCCTCGGTCAACGGCTGTGCCGTGCGGGTCGAGGTGACCACCACCGGCGGCAGTTGTGTCGCAGCGGCGGTACCGGCAACCGGTTGAGACCCACTGCCAGTCTCGGTCTGGGCCAAGGCGGGATTCAGGACAAGGGAAGACACGGCAGCCAGGACGGCAGCTACGGACGGACGCACCGTCGGCAGTGCCGGACGGTACGACCTGTAAAGCGATGAACGCATGATGCAGGAATGGATAGGACGGCCGGGCCCGTTCCCCCGCGGGCCATGTGGCGATGAGGCGTGCCGCGCAGGGGCGGCAGCCCGCGTTCAGGCCGGTATCCGGGCTGGCGGCTCGGGACTGGCCGCCTTCCCGAACGCGTGAGGTTCAGTGGCGATTGGCCAGCCCTGCGACGCCGTGTGGGCAGGCATCGCGGCCGCTTACCGTTGCGGGGGCAGCACAGGTTGGCCTGGCCGAGCTGTTCGTCGGCCGCGGCTCCCTGTTTCCCGTTGAACTGCCAATCTGCCTTGGGCGGATGGCGAGCACCTGGAACGTGCGCGAGTGTAGGCAGTTTCCCTAATCGAGTCAATGCGCGAGTCCATGCGGGCCGGACCGCGCTTGACGACGCACAAACGGGCCGCAAACCGGGCGCAAACGCCGTTTTCGGCGCAGAAGCGTGCAACTTCCGGGCGCCATGGCAGTCACACCCGCCTTGCCTCTCATTGTGCGCGACGACGCTTCGGCTAGAATCGCGATACCTGACACCATTCACCATGACAGGCCCTATGCTTAACGAACTCGAACAGCTGGCCGCCAAGATCGGGCGCGTGCTCCATCACGCGGACACCCTGGCGGCGGAGAACCAGCGGCTGCGCGACGAAATCGCGCGCCTGCAAGGCGAAGCCACGCAGTTGCGCAGCGAACGCGAAGCCATGGCCGCCGACCGCGAACTGCTCAACATCAAGATCGAGGAAGCGCAACTGCGCATCCAGTCCATCCTCGACAAGCTGCCCACCGCTAGCGATTCGCGCCAGCTCGACCTGCTGGACGAAGGCGCCGGATCTGCGGCCCCGGGCGACGCCGCGCACAAGGCCTCCGGAGAACACGCATGAGCAACAAGCAAGTCGAAGTGAACATCGCGGGCCAGCCCTACCGCTTCGCGATCGCGCCCGAGAACGAGGCCGCGCTGCTGGAAGCTGTCGCGCTGGTGGACACGCAGATGAACAAGCTGCGCAACAACGCCTCGGCCAAGGGTGTGGAACGCGTTGCAGTGATGGCGGCGATCACCATCGCATCGGACCTGCTGGCCCTGCAGCGCAAGCAGCAGTCGGACGGGGCGATCCCCGTCGATGCCATCCGCGCGCGCATCCGCGAACTCAACGAGCGCGCCGACGAAGCGCTGCGGCAATACGCGCATGTCGGCACGGGGACGCCGGCACAGACGAACTGAGCGCGGGCCGCGCGCATGTGCGCTGTCGTGCAAAATGTAACGACGTGGCCGGGTGGGCTTGGTATGCATGAGGACGAGGTGTATAGTGTAGCCAGACTGCACGAGGCACCACAGACGTGCAGCAAAATGGCCGGGTTATCGCGCCTGGCCGCCGTTCTCATCCCATCCTAGTTAGAAACGGCAAACGTCTGACATCCCGCCCGCGGATCCGGTTTTTGGTCACGTCGGGATGTTAGGAGCGTCAGACGTTTGACAGTTTCCCTGCCTGGTTCGCAAGGGTCATAAACTCCTTGAACCGATATGCATCGCATGGTGCGGGATCATGTTGTATGGGCGAGCGCGTCGCCGCACTCATAGTCTGGGCCTGGCTTGGACTCCCTGAGTGGGTGATGTACCCGAAATACGACTTCCGCAGCCACTCTGAACCTCACTTGGGTTCAGGATGCCGACCCAACGGCCGAGGCGGGGACCCCTCAAAAAGGCGGTGGTTTAACAGACCACCGCCTTTTTTCTTGCCGTGCGCTGCCGCGTCGCGCGTGCAGCGCGTGTCGCCAACGCCCGCACCCCCGACTGCCATGAGCCGCGCCGAGAACAGCCGCACAGAAAAAGCGCCCGCACGTGCCCGCCAGTACTGGCTGATGAAGTCCGAACCGGACGAGGCCAGCATCGATACCCTAGCGAAAGACGGGACATTGCCGTGGACCGGCGTGCGCAATTACCAGGCACGAAACTTCATGCGCGACGTCATGCGCATCGGCGACGGCGTGCTGTTCTATCACTCCTCCTGTCCCGAACCGGGCATTGCGGGGCTTGCCGAGGTCTGCTCGCAACCCTACCCCGACCCGACCCAGTTCGATCCGAAGAGCCACTATTACGACGCCGCATCGAAGCCGGACGAACCGCGCTGGCAGCTCGTCGACGTCAAGTACGTGCGCAAGAGCGCGCTGATTCCGCTGTCCGAACTGCGCGCGCACGAAGAACTGGCCGACATGGTCGTCCTGCGGCGCGGCAACCGGCTGTCTATCACGCCGGTCACGGCGGCTGAATGGCGTTTCATCACCACGCGGCTGATGGGCTGACCGTCAGGGCCACGGCCGCCCCGACGGCCTTCGCATCCATAACGACAACCACAAGCGACGCGACGCTTCCTGTTCCATGAGCCTTGCCCTGATTCCCGCCCTGCTTGCGCTGGGCGCCTTTACCGGCTTCTGTGCCGGCCTGCTCGGCGTGGGCGGCGGCATGATGATGGTGCCCTTCCTCACGCTGCTGTTCACGAGTCTCGGCTTTTCCGGCGAAGCGATCGTCCATATGGCCATCGCCACGTCGATGGGCACAATCCTTTTCACGTCACTGTCATCGGTGCGCGCCCACCACAAGCGCGGTGCGGTGCGCTGGCCGATCGTGCTTTCGCTGGCGCCGGGGATCCTGCTCGGCGGCATGATCGGCGGCGGCAAGGTGTTCGCGGCACTCAAGACGAGTTGGTTGTCGCTCGCGTTCGCCTGCTTCGTCGGTTTTTCCGCACTGCAGATGCTGCGCAGCCGGAAGCCCGCGCCGAGCCGGCAATTGCCGGGCGTGCCGGGCATGGTGGGCGCGGGGTCAGCGATCGGGTTCCTTTCCAGCCTGGTCGGCGCCGGCGGCGCCTTCGTCTCCGTGCCGTTCATGACCTGGTGCAACGTGCCGATCCACAACGCCGTGGCTACATCGGCGGCTCTGGGCTTTCCGATCGCGGTCGCCAGCGTGGTCGGCTACATCTGGAGCGGATGGCAGCAGCCGGGCCTGCCGGCCGGATCGCTTGGCTATATCTACCTGCCTGCGCTGGTCGCCATTGCGGTGGCCAGCGTGCTGACAGCGCCGCTGGGCGCGCGCACCGCGCACCGGATGGACGTGGGCCAGCTCAGGAAAGCGTTTGCGGTGTTGCTGCTCTGCCTGGCGAGCTACATGATGTGGAAGGCCTGGAACGCCTTCTGAAGCCGCCCACACACGGGGCTGCAATTTCCCGATACACCGACGATGCACCGGCATCCATCGCACCGGGAACGATTGCAGGCAGTTCGCGTCTCATACCCATCACTTTGACCGGGAGAACAAGATGAAACAACTGCTTGCCGCCACCCTGCTTGGCACGTCCGCGCTGGCCGCGTCCGCACAGGGCATGCCAGGCCATGCCGAGGTGCCGTCCGGCGTGCTGGCACTGTCCGCGCAGGCCGTGACCGAAGTGCCGACTGATGTCGTGCACCTGACGCTGGCTGCAGAGCAGGAAGGCGCGGAGCCGGGCGCGATCTCGTCGCAGCTTTCAACCCGCACGCAAGCCGTGATCAACCAGGCCAAGCGTACGCCGGGCGTGCAGGCCGAATCGGGCGGCTTCACGATCCGTCCGACCACCGACCGCAACGGCCGCATCAGCACATGGCGCGGCCGTTCGGAAGTCATCCTGCAATCGCGCGACTTCGCCGCCGTATCAAAGCTGGCTGGCGACCTTGCGAACCAGATGCAGGTGCAGGGCATTGCGTTCTCGCTGTCGCGCGAAGCGCGCCTGGCTGCGGAAGGCAAGCTCACCGAGCAGGCCGTCAGTTCGTTCCGCGACAAGGCGCAGGCCACGTCCAAGCTGTTCGGCTACAGCAGCTATACGATCCGCGAAGTCAATGTGAACGAGAGCGGCGTGGTACCGCCAATGCCGCGCATGTATGGTGCGGCCAAGGCCATGATGTCGGATTCCGCTGCACCGGTGCCCGTCGAGGGCGGCAAGACGCAGGTCACCGTGTCGGTGAATGGGTCGGTGCAAATGCTGAAGTAAGACGAAAACGGCCAGCCGCTCGGGCTGGCCGTCAAGTCGACGTTCAGAGTGCGGCGAACTGCTGCCGCAGCACGTTCTTCTGCACCTTGCCCATCGTGTTGCGCGGCAGCTCTTCCACCACGTGGACGCGCTTGGGCACCTTGAAGTTGGCGATGCGGCCCTTGAGCGTGCCGATCAGCTCGGTCTCATCCAGGTCGACACCTGGCTTCTTCACCACGACCGCCACCACAGCCTCGCCGAAGTCGGCATGCGGCACGCCGATCACCGCGCTTTCCGCCACGCCCGGCATCTCGTCGATAAAGCTCTCGATTTCCTTCGGATACACGTTGTAGCCGCCGGAAATGATCAGGTCCTTGCTGCGGCCGACGATGGTCACGTAGTTGTCAGGCACCGGACGCTCGCCCGCCTGACTGACGATCGCGCCGCCGAAACGGCCCACGTCGCCGGTCTTGAACCAGCCATCCGACGTGAATTCTTCCTTCGTCTTCTCAGGCATGCGCCAGTAGCCCTTGAACACGTTCGGGCCCTTGACCTCGATATTGCCGA
This sequence comes from Cupriavidus pinatubonensis, assembly GCF_019602855.1. Taxonomy (GTDB): domain Bacteria; phylum Pseudomonadota; class Gammaproteobacteria; order Burkholderiales; family Burkholderiaceae; genus Cupriavidus; species Cupriavidus pinatubonensis. The sequence goes on along the minus strand of NZ_CP080767.1, from coordinate 691,680 downwards.
TCTCGCCGATCGCGCTGGGCTTGCCTTCGCCATCGACCACGCGCACCGACACGCCCGGCAGCGGCACGCCGACCGTGCCACCGATGCGCTCTCCAAGCGCGCTGTCGTACGGATTGGAAACCAGCATCACGGTCTCGCTCATGCCGTAGCGCTCGAGGATCGTGTGGCCCGTGCGCTTGCGGAATTCCTCGAATGTTTCGAGCAGCAGCGGTGCCGAGCCCGACACAAACAGCCGCATGCGGCGGCAGGTGTCGTCGTCAAAGCGCGGCTCCTGCAGCATGCGCACATAGTAAGTCGGCACGCCCATCATCACCGTGGAACGCGGCAGGAATTTGAGCACCTGCGCCATGTCGAGCTTCGGCGCCCAGATCATCTTGGCACCAGCCAGCAGCGCACCGTGCGACGCCACGAACAGGCCGTGCACGTGGAAGATCGGCAGCATGTGCAGCAGCACGTCGTCGCTGCGCCAGCCCCAGTATTCGTGCAGCGTCTGCGCGTTGGCCGACAGGTTGCCATGCGTGAGCATCGCGCCTTTGCTGCGGCCCGTGGTGCCGGAGGTATAGAGGATGGCCGCGAGGTCATCTTCCGTGCGCTGCACGGTCTCGAACGTATCGGGCCGGGCCGCGGCGCGCGACAGCAGCGAGCCCGATCGGTCTTCGTCGAGCGTGAAGACATAGCTGGTGCCGTGGCGGAATGCCACCTTCGACACCCAGGCGAAATTCTTGCTGCTGCAGACGACCACCGACGGCTCGGCATTGCCGATGAAGTAGTCGATCTCCGCTTCCTGGTACGCCGTGTTCAACGGCAGGTAGACATAGCCCGCGCGCAGCGTGGCCAGGTACAGGAACAGCGCTTCGGGCGATTTTTCCACCTGCACGGCCACGCGTGCGCCTTCGGGCAGGCCGAGGCCGGCCAGCAGGTTCGCGAGCTTGGCGGTGGCGCGGTCAAGGTCGTCCCAGCTGTAGTACAGGCCGTCGTGCGTTTCGATGCAGCAGGCGGTACGGTCGGCGGGAAAGCGGGTTTCGAACAGTGCGAACAGATTGGCGTTCATGGTGCGGATGAAGACGGTAGCTTCCGGATCCGGGCTCCGGGCGCGTGTGAGCGATGGACGATTGTAATCGGGAAATCTGGCAACGAAATGCGCTACTTCCCTTCGAATTGCGGCGGCCGGCGCGCAAGGAACGCGGCCACGCCCTCGGCATGGTCTCCGCCTTCGGCATAGGCAAAGTGCGCGTCGAGCTCCTCGGCATTCAGCGGTTGCGGCTGCGGCGAAAGCCGCCGGATCGTGGCCTTGTTGATGCGCGCCGCGGCCGGGGCACCGGCCGTGATGCGGCGCACGGCGGCGTCGACTTCCGCCGCCAGTGCGCCAGCCGGCACAACGCGTGTCAGCAGGCCTTTGTCGCGTGCTTCGGCTGCATCGAAGACACGGCCCTCAAGCAGGATCTCGAGAGCGACGGCGCGACCGGCGAGCGCCAGCAGGCCTTGCAGTTCGCCCGGCGCCATCGGGAAACCGAGCCGGTTGATCGGCACTCCGAAGCGGCTGTTATCCGCAGCGATGCGCAGGTCACAATGGCAGGCGATCTCCAGTCCACCACCGACACATACGCCCTCGATCTTCGCAACGGTCGGGTGCCGGCAATTGGCAATGGCTTGCAGCGCCGGAGCGATGATTTCCATGTGGTAGCGGCGTACCGCAGCCTCATCGCCACGCACCACTGGAAACTCGGCAATGTCGGCGCCAGCGGCAAAATTGCCGTCGGCGCCGCGCACCACCACGCAGCGCAGCGAAGTATCGGCCGACAGCCGCGTAAAGCCGTCGGCCAGCGCCTGCCACATCTGCGCCGATATCGCGTTGAGCTTGCCCGAATGCGACAGCGTGACGGTGGCCGTCGTGCCCTCGACGGCGAAAAGCACAATACCGCTCATCGCTCAGTCGATCCTGGCGCCCGAGAGTTGCACCACTTGCGCCCAGCGCTTGATCTCGTTGCGCTGGAACTGGGCGAACTGCTCCTGCGTGAATTGCGGCGTTTCGGAGCCGTTGCTGATCCAGACCTGCTTGAGCTCCGGCGTGTTCAGCGCCTTCTCGGTCTCGGTGTACAGGCGGTCGACGATGTCCTTGGGCGTCCCCTTCGGCACCCACATCGCGTACCAGGTCGAGACTTCGTAGTTGGGCACGCCGGCTTCCGCGGCAGTCGGCACATTCGGGAACGCGGGCGAACGCTTGGCCGATGCCACGGCCAACGCCTTGATGCGGCCCGCGCGGATATGTTGTGCGGATGAACCGAGCCCGTCGAACATCAGGTCGACCTGTCCGGCAATCAGGTCCGACAACGCCGGCCCTGCGCCCTTATACGGGATATGCGTGATGAACGTCTTGGTCTGCAGCTTGAACAACTCGCCGGCAAGATGGTGCGATGATCCATTGCCTGCCGAGCCATAGTTCAGCTTGCCCGGATTCTTGCGCGCATAGTCGAGCAGTTCCTGCAGCGTATTGGCATGGACGCGCGTGGGGTTCACCACTATGACCTGCGGCGGCTGCGCGATGACCGTGACGGGAACGAAATCCTTCTCGATGTCGTAGTCGAGCTTCTTGTAGAACGACGGCGCAATCGCGTGGTGCGCGCCGCCGATGAAGACCGTGTAGCCATCCGGCGCGGCCTTGGCCGCTACACTGGCACCGACCGTGCCGCCGGCCCCGCCGCGGTTATCAATCACGAATTGCTTGCCCAGCTGCTTCGAAAGTTGCGCGGTCAGCGGACGCGCGAACGCATCGGTGCCGCCGCCTGCGGGGAACGGCACGATCACGGTGACCGGCTTGGACGGCCAGGTATCCGCGAGCGCCGACGGCGCCTGCCATGCCATGCCTGCGGCAATGCCAGCGACGAGGGCGGTGGCGCGCGCGCACGCGGCCAGGCTGAACTGACGACGATTCATCTTCACTGTCTCCTCTTTCTCTCGATGTGGAAAGTTGATCCCGATCCTGCGTTCTCTGTTCTCTGCTTTGTAAAGCCCGACAAAAGCCACCCTTGGAGGTCAAGGGCCAGCGGCGCCAAGACATGTGTTCCGTGACCTGACCCGAGTCACAACAGCTTCCCCACTGCACGGCTGATGCGCGGGTTGCCTTCGCCAAGGCGCGCTAGATTGTCATCCAGCGCCTCGGGCGCGTAAAGGTAATTCACCATCATGCCGCACGATTGTGTGCGGCCTTTTCGCGACATGTCTGCACCCCAGTTCAGCCGTTCCACGCAGGCGCCATTTCCCAGGTGGAAGCGAGCCACGGGGTCGGCGGGCATGGCGTGGCTGCGTTCGCGCACCAGGTAGTGAGCGGCAAGCGCGAGCGCCGTGTCACGCACGATGGCGTCGTGGGAATCTGCGGGCAACGCTTCCAGCCACGCCGCGCCATCGGCCGGCACTTCGCCGTGCCGTTCTTTCCACCGTGCAATGCGCTTCTCGCCAAGCGCGCCGGCCACGCCTGCGGCGTCGAGCTTGCGCAGCCAGTCGGCAAACCCCGGAATCGGCGACAGCGTCGCGAACTGCCTGACCTTTGGAAACTCGCGCTGCAGTTCCTCGATCACGCGCTTGAGCAGAAAGTTGCCGAAGCTCACCCCGCGCAGTCCCGCCTGTGTGTTCGAGATCGAATAGAAGATGGCCCATTTCACGCGGCGCAGGTCTTCCAGCGGCGCAGCCTCGTCGAGCAGCGTCTGCACGTTGGCGGCCATGTCGGGCACGAACGCAACCTCGACGAAGATCAGCGGCTCGCGCGGGATGCGCGGATGGAAGAACGCGTAGCAGCGCCGGTCGGAATCGAGCCGGTTGCGCAGGTCCGTCCACGATGAAATCTCATGCACGGCTTCATAGCGGATCAGCTTCTCGAGCAGCGACGCCGGCGAGTCCCACGTGATGGGCTGCAACTCCAGCAGGCCGACATCGAACCAGTTGGAGAACAGCGCTTCGAGGTCCTCGTCCAGCACGCGCAGGCCCGGAATACGCCGCTGCCAGCGCAGCATGTCCGCACGCAGATGGATCAGGAAATGCAGCCCGCACGCACTGTTGCCGCGCTGGCCGTGCAACGCGGCCAGCCGCTTGAAGAAGCGGATGCGCGCATTCGACAAGGCTTGCGTCAGACCGGAACCGGCGCGTGCGGACTTGCCCGGTTTATCGGCGTCCGCCGCGCCCTCTTCCGGACCCGTGCTGCCGGCCACTTCCGCCAGCACCTCCAGCATCCCGCTGCGCACGGCTTCGTCCGCCGACTCGTACTCCGCCTGCCACGCCTGCGCCGCCGCGTTGGCATTGCTGTCGGTCAGCCGCGCGTCGAGGCACAACCGCAACTGTTCGCGCTGGCGTCGCGCCACGCGCGCGGGCAACAGCGCCGGGTCGGCGTTCTTCGCCGGGACTGGCGCGGCTTCCCCATCGCCCTTGCGGCCCCACCAGCGGCCGATCCGGGACAACAGGTTGGGGCCGGATGGTTCACTCACGCCCAGCGGGGCGCTGATCTTCTGGTCGCCGGAGTCGAGGGAGCTCATGGGGTATCCGCCTTGGTGCGTGATGAAACTGAGGAAACCGTTGAAGCATTCGGGAGCGCGTGCAGCACGGCAGTTCCGGCCTGCGCGCTGCGGTCCAGCGCCGTGAGCGCCACGCGCTGGCGCAGCAGATGGGTCTTCATCAGCGCTTCCGCGCCTTCGGGATCATGCGCCTTGAGTGCCGAAAAAATGCTCAGGTGTTCCGCGCACGATTCGTTGATGCGACCCGGCAGCTTCAGGCTCTTGTGCCGCGACAGCCGCAGCACCTTGCGCAGGTCGCTGATCAGGCCCGACAGCCAGCGGTTGCCGGCCAGCCGCTGGATCGCTTCGTGAATCTGGAAATTGGTTTCGTAGTAGGCGTCGATATCGCCGGCGCCGGCATGCCGCGCCAGCTCGGCGTGCAGCCCTTCAAGCGCTTCGAGGTCCTGCGCCGTGGCATTGCGTGCCGCCTCGTAGGCACAACGGCCCTCGAGCAGCGCCATGAGCGGGAAGATCTCGTCGAGATCGCGCTCGGACAACTCGTTGACGAAGCAGCCACGTCGCGGCTCCAGCCGGACCAGACCTTCGGCGGCGAGCACCTTGAGCGCCTCGCGCAGCGGTGTGCGCGAAATGCCAAGCTGGGTCGCGAGCGTGGTCTCGTCGATCCATGCACCAGGCATGAGGGCGTGCGCGTCGATCATGCTGCGCAAGCGGTTCGCAACTTCAAGGTACAGCGCTTGCTGGATGATCCGCATGAGCCTCCGCCGAAAGCTGGGGTTCAAGGCTTCCGCGCATTGTGCCGTCAAGCCCATAATTCATAATTATGGATAACAATAAGTCACAGGCAAGGCATTTCAATGTTGCAACGCGCAAAGTCAGTGAGCGATAGAGCGATGTGGGCGAACTGCTGAGGGCAGGGATAGAGGTGCGGCGGACGGATGCCCGGCCTCCCTGCCGGCATCCGTCCGCGCCTGAAAGAAACGGCGTGTGGACTATGTCATCGCGGGTCGCTGCCGTGATGGCACCGTCCTGCGTGGGTCATGGACTTCCGGCGCTGACCCTGCGCCCCCCTTTGACGCGCACACTCGCATGTGCACGAATTTTCCCGTCTGCCTTTTTTGTCGTTCCGGCGCCCCTGTCCGTCCCGCAGGTCCTCCCTTGGCCCCGTTCATGGCGGACATCGGCATGGTCCGCTTTCTTGTAACAGCAGAGATAGCGAGTATCGTGCCACGGGCAGTAAGTTATTGTTTTTATTGACGTTGACCATGAGCAACTTGTTACAAGACGCCATCCATGTAACAGAATGTTTCTCGCTTGTTACGACCAATGTCACACTGTCGGCACGTGCAGGTTTTCGATTTCTCTTGAAGACCTTCGCATTTGTGGCGAATTTGCCAGTTTGAACTGTCGTCGTATGTGGAATAAGGCACAATCGGCGCGCGCAAATTGGTTGCACGGATGAAACGACGCGGTACTGCTACCGCCATCCGACCAGGAGTCCAGACGATGCAAACCGGCAACAACAGCGCATTCCCCGCCCCACCTGAAACGCCCGACTTCGGACAGGCGCCTGCAACGCACACCGCCGCACCACAGCCGCTGCAGTTCGCCTTCACCGGCACGGGATCGGAGTATTTCCGCATCTGGATCGTCAATACGGTGCTGACCATCGTCACCTTCGGCATCTATTCCGCCTGGGCCAAGGTCCGCACGCTCCAGTATTTCTATCGCAACACCAGCCTGGATGGTGCGACTTTCGACTACCACGGCAAGCCCGCGGCCATCCTCAAGGGGCGCGCGATCGTATTCGTGCTGGCCCTGGCGTTCCAGATTGCCGGCAAGGTGGCCCCGATGCTTGCAGTCCTGCTTGCGATCGCGCTGGCGGTGGTATTCCCCTTGCTGCTGGTGCGCTCGCTGCGCTTTCGCATGGCGAATTCGAGCTACCGCGGACTGCGCTTCGCGTTCACGGGCAGCGATGCCGAGGCGTACAAGGTGTTCGTACTCTGGCCGCTGCTCACGGTGTTCACGCTCGGCGCGCTCGCGCCACTGGCACACCAGCGCCTGAAGCAGTATCAGCACAACCACACGTGCTTCGGCACCGCGCCGTTTGCGTTCAATGCGGACGTCGCCTCGTTCTATGGTGTGTACCTGCGTACCTTCGCGATGACCGTCGTGGTCGTGGTGGTAGCCGCCGTCGGCGGCATTGCCCTCGGCGTCAGTGCCGGTTCCGGCCGTGGTGCCGCGGTCTTCGCCGGCCTGCTGGGCACGCTCGGCATTTATGTGGCGCTGCTCGCCGTCGGGCCGTATTTCAATGCCGCGCTCCAGAACCTCGTCTGGAACCACACCACGCTGGCCCCGCACAGTTTCCGCAGCGAGGTGAAGGCAAGCCGGCTGTTCTATATTTTCCTGACGAACATGGTCGGTGTCGCGCTCACGCTGGGGCTGTTCCTGCCATTCGCACGGGTCAGGTCCGCACGCTACCGCGTGGAGTGCATGACGCTGATGGCACGCGCCCCGCTCGATGCCTTCGTCGCGGGCCAGGCGGAGAATGTCGGCGCGCTGGGCGATGCCGCCGCGGACTGGTACGACATCGACATCGCGCTCTGAGCCCGCGTTCGTCGCCATGGCCGAAATGACTCACCGATGAAATTGCGCCGATGATTCCTGTCACCTACTTCGACGGCCGCTCGTCGCGGGCGCACCCGGCAACGCTTGCTGTGGATGCGGGCCAGGCCGTACTGCGCGATGCCGATGGCGCCGAACTGCGGCGCGCTTCGCTGTCGTCGCTGCGAGTATCGGAGCGGGTCCGGCGCGCCCCGCGGCTCGTGACGTTCGCGGACGGCGCGTTCTGCCAGGTCAGCGACCACGCCGCATTCGACCGGCTGCTGGCCGATACGGGACATCAGGAAGGCTGGGTGGCCCGGGCGCAGAACAGCTGGCGCATGGCGGGCATGGCCGTGGCCGCACTGGTGGCTGTGCTCGTGCTCGGCTACTACGTGCTGCTGCCGTGGAGCGCGGCCCATATGGCGCGCGCCGTGCCGCCCGCGCTGGAAGCGCAGCTTGGCCGTGCGACACTGGCCAGCCTCGACAACGGTCTGGTCGAACCGACCCGCGTGCCGCCTGCCGAACAGGCACGCATCCGTACGGGCTTCGCGTCGCTGAAGCGGCCAGAGGATCCCGGCCATGACTACCAGATCGTGTTCCGGCGCGGCGGACGCCTGGGCGCCAATGCGCTGGCCTTGCCCGGCGGCACCATCGTTGTGACGGACGAACTCGTGGGGATCGCCGGCACGGGCGCCGGCATGCTGGGCGTGCTCGCCCACGAGGCTGGCCATATCGCGCAGCGCCATGGTCTGCAGCAGGTTATCCAGGCGTCGGCGGTCGGCGCGCTGGCAGCGTATATGTTCGGGGATTTTTCGTCCGTGCTGGCAGGCGTGCCTGCCGCCATGCTGACGCTGCGCTATTCGCGCGAGCACGAACGCGAGGCCGATGCCTATGCGATCGAGATCATGCAGCGCAACCGGCTGCCGCCATCGGCGCTCGCCGATGTGCTGGTCGCGCTCGAGAACCAAAACCGCAGTGGGGACAAGAAAGAAGCCCCACCGCGTGCTCATGAGGAAGAACCCCCGCTGGACGATTTCCTCTCGACGCATCCGCACACGCGCGAACGGATCGAGGCACTGCGCGCCGCAGGCTCCTGACCGCGCGCGGGCGCGCTTTCAGGCGCCCGAATCGGTCACGGGGCGCTCCTCACCGGAACGCGCCTGCCGGCGATAGGCCCACACCACCATCGCGATGCCGATCAGGATCATCGGCAGGCTCAGCCACTGGCCCATCGACAGGTGCATCGCCAGCAGGCCGAGGAAGCTGTCCGGCTCACGCGCGAATTCCGCGGCAAAGCGGAAGCCGCCATAGCCGATCAGGAACACGCCCGACACCGCGCCCATCGGCCGCGGCTTGCGCGCGAACAGCCACAGGATGATGAACAGCGCCACGCCCTCGCCCGCGAACTGGTAGAGCTGCGACGGATGGCGCGGAATATTGTCGCCGGCCTGCGGGAAGATCATGCCCCACGGCAGGTCCGTCGGCCGGCCCCACAGTTCGCCGTTGATGAAGTTGCCGATCCGGCCGGCGGCCAGGCCGCACGGGATCATCGGCGCGATGAAGTCCGTAACCTCGAGCCAGTGGCGCTGGCGGAGCCGCGCGAACAGCCACATAGCGACCAGTACGCCGAGAAAGCCGCCATGGAAGGCCATGCCGCCCTCCCACACCTTGAAGATCTCGAGCGGGTGCGTGAGGTAGTACGACGGCTTGTAGAACAGCACATAGCCGAGCCGGCCGCCCAGTATCACGCCCATCACGCCGAAGAAGAGCATGTCGTCGAGGTCGCGCGCGGCCCAGCCTCGTGCCGCCATATGCGGCTGGCGAATGCGCAGGCGCCCGAACCACAGGAACATGATGAACCCGGCCAGGTACATCAGCCCGTACCAGCGGATGGCAAGCGGGCCGATATGGATGGCGACGGGATCGAATTGGGGATGAATCAGCATGGTGAGGTGGGTGGAAGTTAAAAAGGCCCGGCCGCCGCGGAGACTGAGGGTTGCGCAGATTCCGCCGAGGACAGCCCGCTCGCGATGTCGATCAGTGAACGCAGTGCCGGCGCGACGCCGGCAGCGCCTTCGCGCCAGAGCAGCCCGGTCTCGATCTGCGGCCCTGCCTCGCGTAACGCGAGGTACGACACGCCGGTACGGCGAAGGTTGCAGAGCGAGGCCGGCACCAGCGCCACCCCCATGCCCGCAGACACCAGGCTCACGATGGTCTGCATCTGGATGGCTTCCTGCGCGATCACTGGCGACAAGCCGTCGCGCGCATAGTAGCCTGTAATGATGTCATAAAAAACCGGCGCGCTTCGACGCGGGAAAATGATCAGCGGTTCGCGCGCGGCATCGCGCAGCGAAACTTTGCCATCCGCCGGCATGCTGCCATGCGCGGGCCGCCAGCCGTCCGGCACGGCCAGCACCAGCGGTTCGCGCACCAGCGGCAGGTAGGACAGGCCATGCGGCATCGCCGGCAACTGGGGGCGAATCACCAGCCCCGCGTCGATGCTGCCTTCGCTCAATGCTTCGAGCTGGACATCGCTGGTGGCTTCACGCAACTGAAGCTGGACCTCCGGATGCTGCGCGCGAAACCGCCGCAGAAGGTCGGGCAGGATGCCGTAATCGGCGGTGCTGACGAAGGCCAGCACGAGCGAGCCGATCTCCCCGCGTGCCAGCCTCTGGGCAAGCCCCGGCAACGCCGCAGCGTCAGCGAGCACGCGGCGAACCTCGGGCAGCCATTGCTGCCCGGCCGGCGTCATCATCACCGAACGGCGCGTGCGCACGAACAACTGCACGCCGATTTCCTCTTCCAAAGACTGAATCTGCTGGGAAAGCGGCGGCTGCGTCATGGCTAGCCGCGTGGCCGCCCTTCCGAAATGCAGCTCTTCCGCCACCGTGACGAAGTACCGCAGCTGGCGCAGGTCCAAAAGCGCTCCTGATATGTTTTTCGACTCAATAAAGGTCAAATAATATATTTGACACTCCAAAACGCAAGTCGCATTCTTTGCGCAAACCCCCGAGCCTCAGCCGAAGAACATTCCCCGGAGACACGACCATGGCATTCAACAAACGCTCCCGCAACATCACGCAAGGTGTGGCGCGTTCCCCGAACCGCTCGATGTACTACGCGCTGGGCTACCAGAAGGAAGACTTCGACAAGCCCATGGTCGGCATCGCCAACGGCCACTCGACGATCACGCCGTGCAACGCCGGCCTGCAGCGCCTGGCCGACGCCGCGATCGACGCTGTGAAGGCCTCGGACGCCAATCCGCAGGTATTCGGCACGCCGACGATCTCCGACGGCATGTCGATGGGCACCGAGGGCATGAAGTACTCGCTGATCTCGCGCGAAGTCATTGCCGACTGCATCGAGACCGCCGCCCAGGGCCAGTGGATGGACGGCGTGGTGGTGATCGGCGGCTGCGACAAGAACATGCCGGGCGGCATGATCGCGCTCGCGCGCACCAATGTGCCGGGCATCTACGTCTATGGCGGCACCATCAAGCCCGGCAACTGGAAGGGCAAGGACCTGACCATCGTGTCGTCGTTCGAGGCCGTGGGCGAATTCACCGCCGGCCGCATGAGCGAAGAAGATTTCGAGGGCGTGGAAAGGAACGCTTGTCCGTCGACCGGATCGTGCGGCGGCATGTACACCGCCAATACGATGAGCTCGTCGTTCGAGGCGCTTGGCATGTCGCTGCTGTATTCGTCGACGATGGCCAACCCCGATCAGGAAAAGGTCGATAGCGCTGCCGAATCGGCGCGCGTGCTGGTCGAGGCGATCAAGAAGGACATCAAGCCGCGCGACATCATCACGCGCAAGTCGATCGAAAACGCCGTCGCGCTGATCATGGCCACCGGTGGCTCGACCAACGCGGTGCTGCACTACCTGGCCATTGCGCACTCGGCCGAAGTCGAATGGACCATCGACGATTTCGAGCGCATCCGTCGCAAGGTGCCTGTGATCTGCAACCTGAAGCCGTCGGGCCAGTACGTGGCCACCGACCTGCACAAGGCGGGCGGCATCCCGCAGGTCATGAAGATCCTGCTGAAGGCCGGACTGCTGCATGGCGACTGCCTGACCATCACAGGCCGCACGCTGGCTGAAGAGCTGGAACACGTGCCGGACCAGCCGCGGGCCGACCAGGACGTGATCATGCCAATCGAGAAGGCGCTCTATGCGGAGGGGCATCTGGCGATCCTGAAGGGCAATCTCGCCGAGGAAGGCGCGGTGGCCAAGATCACCGGCCTGAAGAATCCGGTCATCACCGGGCCGGCGCGGGTGTTCGAGGATGAACAGAGCGCGATGGAGGCGATCCTGGCCGACAAGATCAATGCGGGGGATGTGCTGGTGCTGCGCTATCTTGGGCCCAAGGGCGGGCCCGGGATGCCGGAAATGCTGGCGCCTACGTCAGCCATTATTGGCAAGGGGTTGGGAGAGTCGGTGGGCTTCATCACCGATGGCCGGTTCTCCGGGGGCACCTGGGGGATGGTCGTCGGCCATGTCGCGCCGGAAGCGTATGTAGGCGGCAATATTGCGCTCGTGCGGGAAGGGGATTCGATCACGATCGATGCGCACAAGCTGGTGTTGCAGGTGAATGTGTCGGATGAGGAGTTGGCTCGCCGCCGGGCTGAGTGGAAACAACCTGTTGCGCGTTATACACGGGGGGTATTGGCCAAGTTTGCTCGACTGGCGTCGACGGCCAGTAAGGGGGCGGTGACGGATTGAAGGAGAGGTTCGGGCTGGGGTATCGCTCTTGGCATGCGCCGCTGTTTCGCCGGCGTAGCCGGCGACCTACTTCTTGTCCAAGCGACAAGAAGTAGGCAAGAAAGCGTCGCTGCCGCTGGCCATCAATTCCGCGGCGGCAGTGGTTCAAACGGCTTTGGACGCCTGCCATGGTGGTCGGCCGTTCGACCCTGCTACGCGTAGGTTTTCAGCGCGGTGCCTGACGACAACCGACTTTTGAACGAGCCCCGACCACGTATAGGTACAGCGTTCCAATAGCGTCAGGGGTGGGACGCCTTCGGCTGCGCTGCGCGCACGTCGTCGTCGGGGTGCGAGTTCATCAATGTCGCTGGCGCCCGAGGTCAGTTTTCTTCTCCCTCTCTCTACTTGGCGCATCAATGCAGGGGCATCGTTACTGAGGCGTGGTTTGCCCTGAGCCTGCGTGCTCAGACTTGGGCTCTGCGCGCAGCGCAGCCGAAGGCGATCACACGATATCGCCAGCAGCAGGGGCCACGAACGCTTGCAGGGCTCGTTCAATCAGCGCTGTATTCCCGACCACGGTCGTGCCCCACGCGGCAGGCAGCCTGACGGACTCTGAAGCCCATACCCGTACAACACCCCTGGCACACTACGATAAAAATTCGCCCCTTTGGGGCAAGCCGTAAACGCGCTTTTGCCTACTTTTACCGCTCGGGTAAAAGTAGGTCGCCGGCTACGCCGGCGAAACAGCGGCGCATGCCAAGCACGCCCCCCCCAAACACCTCAATCATCCCCATCCCAAAACCCCGCCTCCCGCTCCCGTCGCACGGCGCGCCGCCGCTCACCATCGACCATCGCCTGCAGGCATTCCAGCGGCCCACCGCGCACCAGTCTGACCGGACACGCGAGCATCAGGTTTTTCGGCAAGCCGAAATCTTCGACGAGGAAACCCTTTGCATCGCGCGCGCGACCTTCGTCATCCGTATCCACTCCCACCCGTTCGCACAGCGTCCCGGCGTCAGCAAAATAACCCCATACCGGCTTCTGCAGCGCCACGGCAAACCCGACCTCGAAGACCGTGCCTGAGTCCGGCTCGCCCAGCCCGCGAAAGTCGTCGAGATTGGCCATGACCATGTCGGCGCGGCGCAGCAGCGCGATGTTGGCGTCGTAGATCCAGCGCGCGGCGTCGGGCCCTTGCAGGCCCGCCGGCACCTGCTTGTCGAGCGGATACAGCCCTTCAAAGCCGTACTCGGCGCACAGCGCCTTGAGCTTCCTGCCCCGGTCGAGGGCATCTTCGCGGAACACATCGAAACCGGCCAGGTAGAGGGTCTTCATGGCATGGGCGCATATGCGCGGCGGTGGATCGGCACGATTGCCAGCATAACGCAGCGCGCACGGCAGTGGCCGGCAAGATCGTGGGGGCTGCGCTACTATTGCCGGCCTGGGCATACAGCCCGCGCCTCTCCATTCATCGCTTCCGCTCTCCACACGTTTCATGTCCGCTATCCAGATCCTTCAGGTCGGCCCGCTCGCGCCGCAGACCAATTCCACGCTGCAGGAACGCTTCAGCGCGGCCGCGCTGTGGCAGCAGGCTGATCCGCTGGCGTGGGCGCGCGAGCACGGCGGCGAGGTGCGCGTGGTGGTGACGTCCGCGCGCCATGGCTGCACGGCGGCACTGATCGGTGCGCTGCCGAAGCTCGAGGCCATTGTCAGTTTCGGCGTGGGCTATGACTCCATCGCACTGGATGCGGCACGCGCACGCGGCATCCAGGTCAGCAATACGCCCGATGTGCTCAACGACTGCGTGGCCGACCTGGCCTTCGGGCTGCTGATCGACGCGGCGCGCGGCATTGCGCATGGCGACCGCTTCGTGCGTGCGCAGCGCTGGCCGCAAGGCGGCTTTCCGCTGACCACGAGGGTGTCCGGCAAGAAGCTCGGCATCCTGGGCCTGGGTCGAATCGGCGAGATCGTGGCGCGCCGGGCCAGCGGCTTCGACATGGAGATCGCGTACCACAACCGCCGCCCGCGCGACGGTGCGCCGTGGCGCTTCGAAGGCGACCTGAAAGCGCTGGCGGCATGGTCCGACTTCCTCGTGGTGGCCGTTGTCGGCGGCCCGGAAACTGCCGGACTGGTCTCGCGCGAGGTCATCGACGCGCTGGGTCCCAAGGGCATCCTGGTCAACGTGTCGCGCGGCAGCGTGATCGACGAGGCCGCGATGGTCGAGGCGCTGGTTGAAGGCCGGCTCGGCGGCGCGGGACTCGACGTGTTCCGCGACGAACCCAATGTCCCGCCCGCGCTGCTGGCGCTCGACAATGTCGTGCTGGCACCGCACATGGCCAGCGGCACCCATGAAACGCGCGCTGCCATGACTGCCCTTACGCTCCAGAATCTGGAAGCGTTCCTGGACACCGGCAAGGTGCTCACTCCGGTCCTGTAACCGACGCTAACCTGCGCCCTATACTGGAAAACGCCGGTTACCAGGCCGGCGTCAGGAGGCGATATGGGACGCAAGTATGTCGATTGCCGCGACTACCCGAGCGACACAAACTGTACGGTCGCGCTTAGCGCCGACAGCGAAGACGAACTGCTCGAAGCCGCGGTCCAGCATGCCGTGGCCGTGCACCAGCATCAGGACACGCCTGAGCTGCGCGCGCAGCTGAAAACCATGTTCAAGGACGGCGCTCCGCCTGCTTGAACCCGTCTGGCGCGCCAGTTCCGGCGCGCCATGTCCCTGCCCTGCAATTCCGTCCTGTGCGGCATTCGCCGCGCGTGATACCCGCCTTGTGCCTTTGCCAATACCCATACTGGCCGTGATGGCGCAACATTGACGCCTCGCTATATACAGCCTTATATTGCGCCTGACAGTACACCCCAGGCCATGCGCGCACGCGCGTGTCTCCCAGGAATCTTTCCATGCACACCTCCCGCACCGACCGTTCGCCGGGCTGGGCTTTTCGGCGCCGTGCCGTTCATGTCGCCAGCGCCGCGCTGGCCGCCCTGGCGCTGGCCGCACCGCCTGCCTTTGGCGCGGACCTCGTGGTATCGGCAGCCGCAAGCCTGACCAATGCGTTCAAGACCCTGGCCGAGTCGTACGAGAAGGCGCATCCGGAGACCAAGGTCGTGCTGAACTTCGGCGCATCGGACGTGCTGATGCAGCAGATCGTCAAGGGCGCGCCGGCCGACGTGTTTGCCTCGGCGGACCAGGAGGCCATGAACAAAGCCCAGGCCGAGAAGGTCGTGGTCCCGGCGACGCGCCGCGACTTCGCCGCCAACCAGATCGTGATGATCGTGCCGCAAGACAGCAAGCTCAACCTCGGCTCGCTGCAGGACCTGACCAAACCCGAGGTGAAGCGCGTCGCCTTCGGCAACCCGGCTTCCGTGCCGGTTGGCCGCTACACCAAGAGCGCGCTGGAAGCCGCCGGCCAGTGGAACGCGGTTTCCGCCAAGGGCGTGCTCGCGCAGAACGTGCGCCAGAGCCTGGACTACGTGGCACGCGGCGAGGTTGAGGCCGGCTTCGTGTTCGCCACCGATGCGGCGGTCATGCCCGACAAGGTCAAGGTAGCCGTGCGCGTGCCGAGCCGCACGCCGGTGACTTACCCCATTGCCGTAACCAGCGTGACCAAACAGAACGCGCAGGCGACAGCCTTCGTCAGCTATGTGATGTCGGCCGAAGGCCAGGCCATCCTGGCGCGCTACGGCTTTCAGAAGCCCTGACCGGAATCGCCGCAAGCCATGGACGCTGTCTGGGTACCACTGCTGCTGTCGCTGAAGGTCGCGGGCTGGGCTACCGCGCTCAATGCCGTGCTCGGCGTGGCGGCGGCCTACGCGCTGGCGCGCTGGCGTTCGCCGGCACGCGATGTCGTCGATGCGGTGCTGACCCTGCCGCTGGTGCTGCCGCCGACGGTGCTCGGCTACTACCTGCTGGTACTGGTGGGCCGCCGCGGCGTGTTTGGCGAGTGGCTCGTCAAACTTGGCATCGAGTTGGTGTTCACGTGGCAGGGCGCGGTGCTGGCCTCGACCATCGTTGCGTTTCCGCTGGTGCTGAAATCGGCCCGCGCTGCGTTTGAAGGTGTGGACCACCAGCTCGAGAACGCGGCACGCGTGCTGGGCGTGCCGGAAGCCGGCATCTTCTTCCGCGTGACACTGCCGCTGGCCGCGCGCGGCATCGGGGCCGGCGTGCTGCTCGCATTTGCGCGCGCGCTCGGTGAGTTCGGTGCCACGCTGATGATCGCCGGCAACCTGCCCGGACGCACGCAGACGCTATCCGTCGCGATCTACGAAGCCGTGCAGGCCGGCGACGACAACACCGCTAACCTGCTGGTGCTGGTGACCTCGGTCACGTGCATCGTGCTGCTGGTGGTGGCCGGACGGCTGGTGCCGGCCACAGCGCGCAACCCGGCGGAAATCTACGAGCGCGGACGCCTGCGGCGCACGCGCCCGGTCCAGTGAGGCACGCCATGGGCATGCAAGTCAGCATCCGCAAGCGCATGGTCTCTTCCGACCGCCAGTTCGCGCTCGACATCGCCTTCGATTCGGACAGCCGGCGCATTGCGCTGTTCGGGCCATCCGGCGCGGGCAAGAGCCTGACGCTGCGCGCGATCGCCGGGCTGCTGATGCCCGACGCGGGCCGCATCGTGCTCAACGGCCGCACGCTGTTCGATGCCGACGCCGGCATCAACGTGCGTCCGCAGGAACGCCGCGTGGCTTACCTGTTCCAGGAATACGCGCTGTTCCCGCACCTGACCGTGGGCCAGAATATCGCGTTCGGTCTCGCGAAGGGCTGGCGCAATCCGCGCCGCGGCGGCACCCATCCGGAAGCGCAGCGGTGGATCGAAGCCTTCGGCCTGCGCGAGATCGTCGGAAACTACCCGGCCGAGATTTCAGGCGGACAGAAACAGCGCGTGGCACTCGCGCGCGCGCTGGTCGCGCAGCCCGATATCGTGTTGCTCGACGAACCGTTCTCCGCGCTGGACCCGGCCCTGCGCATCCGCATGCGCGAGGAATTGCGCGCGCTGCAAGCCAGCCTGGACGTGCCGATGCTCGTGATCTCGCATGATCCGGCCGATGTGGAGGCCCTTGGCGAGCACGTGCTGGAGATTCGCGAAGGCAGGATCTACGGCAGTGGCAACACGCGCCAGCATCCGCCCGTCTACGCCCCGCTGCGAGCCGGCGTGGTCTGAACCGCGCGCAGCAGGTCCACATAGGCGCCCTCGATCAGGGCGCCCGCTTCTACCCCGAGCCGTTCGAGCAGGCCATGCGCCTCGGCCACGCCGGCCGCGACGCTTTCGTCGTCGGCCAGCACGACTTCGAGCTCGAGGAAATCGCCCAGCCCTTCCACGCGATCCAGATGCACGCGCGTGCGGCCCACCAGGTACAGCGTGCGCAGCTTGCGCACGCGTCCCACTTCGCCTTGCGCAGCCGCCAGTGCCGCACGCAGCGTATCGGGCGATGCCGTCGGCGACAGGATGTAGAAGCTTTCCTTGGGACCGGCCTGGTCGGCACGCGCATAGAAGATCAGCTGGCCGCGATCCGGCCCGAACGCGCGGAGCTTGAGCCGGCCGTTGGAGCACGGGAAAAAGGTGTCGTCCTGCTCGATCCGTTCGGGACCGCTGTTTGCCAGCGCGGCGACGCGTGATTCGATGGCGCCAATGCTGTCCAGGCGTGCCTTGATTTCTACGTTTCTTGCCATGGGTTATCTGCGTAACGGGAATGACGGACGCTCAGCGCAGCCTACCCGACCACGCCGAGGATCACGGCAGATGCCTTGAAGATCGCGAGCGCGTGCACGCCTGGCGTAAGCGCCAGCGTCTGCACGCTTTCATTGGTGACGATGGCCGCGACACTGCCACCGCCGTCGAGGTCCAGCACGACTTCGGCATTGACCGCGCCCGGCACGACACGCGACACCACGCCGGGCAACTGGTTGCGCGCGGACAGACGCAGGCCCGGGTCGGGCAGGCCGATCAGGACGGAGGACGCCTTCACCAGCGCGAACGCCTCGACGCCGGGCTGCAGTTCCAGCGTCTCGACACTCTCGTGCGTGATCGTCGACACGATGGTCTGCCCGCCCGGCAAGGCCAGCACCACCTCGTCATTGACCGCGCCGCCGCGGACGCTTTCCACCTTGCCGAAAAGCTTGTTGCGCGCACTGGTACGGATCATGAAACGCCTCATCACGTTAAGGTCTTCCGCGGCGGCATCGCCAAGGCGGCCGAGATGCGCGACGAAGCGCCGGTGTTCTTCCTCGAGCGCACGATAGGTCCGGATCAACTGCTCGGCGCGCTCGGTCAGTCGCGTGCCGCCGCCGCCCTTGCCGCCGGCGGCGCGCACCACGAGCGCTTCGCCCGCGCTGTTGTTCATGGCGTCGATGGCATCCCACGCGGCCTTGTAGCTGATGCCTACGGCGCGCGCGGCGGCCGTGATCGAGCCCTGCTCGCCAATGGCGGCCAGCAGCGCGATGCGGTCCTTGCCGCCCCAGTCCTGCGAGCCGGCGCGGAACCAGATGGCCCCCTGGAGTTCAAGCATGGCGTGAATGGCGCCGCCTTTGCGATGGCGGCGCGACAGAGTCGGAATGCGGCTATGGTAATCGCTTTGCGCCGCCAAGCCGTCCTTCGGGCTCCTGATGCACGGGGATGTACCAGTGCATGCGTCCGCCGGCAAAGACCTGCCGGTCCATCTGCCGCATCAGGCTCCACGCCGTGAAACGGTCGACCGCCAGGTCCACCCACGCCCACGGACGCTCGGGATCGCCATCGCGCACGATCTCCACGGCGTTGACCGGCGCATGCCGCGCGAGCATGTCGCGCAGCATCGCTTCGGTCACGTCGCGGTGCAGGCCGCGGATCGGTATCTGCATGGCTTTCGTGGCCCTCGAACCTACGCGCGTCAGGCCATGATGTGCACGCCGCCATCCACGTACATCGTGTTGCCGGAGATGCGCCGTGCATACGGTGTGGCCAGGTAGGCCGTCGCGAAGCCGACGTCCATGATGTCGACCAGTTCGCCGAGCGGCGCACGTCCCGCGGCCTCGGCAAGCATCAGGTCAAAGTCCTTCAGGCCCGATGCCGCGCGCGTCTTGAGCGGTCCCGGCGAAATCGCATGCACGCGGATACCTCGCGGCCCGAGTTCGTGCGCGAGATAGCGGCAGCTCGCTTCCAGCGCGGCCTTGACCGGCCCCATCAGGTCGTAGTTGGGCACCACGCGGTTCGCGCCCTCATAGCTCATGGCGAACAGCGTGCCGCCTTGGGTCATCAGCGGCACCGCGCGCCGCGCCATGCGGATGAACGAGTGGCACGAGATATCCATCGCACGCGCGAAGCCTGCCGCGGACGAGTTGATCAGCCCGCCCTGCAGGTCTTCCTTCGGGGCAAACGCGACCGAGTGCACGACGGCATCGAGCCGGCCCCAGTCGCTGGCAATGCGTGCGAACAGCGCGTCCATCTGCGTGTCGTCCTCGACATTGAGCGGCATCAGGATCGGCGCCTGCACCGCTTCGGCCAGTGGCGCGACGTGGGGATGGGCCTTGTCGTTGAGATACGTCAGCGCGATCTCCGCGCCCAGTTCGCGGAATGCGCGCGCACATCCCCAGGCAATCGAATCGGCATTGGCGACGCCGACGATCAGCACACGCGCGCCGGCCAGCGGCGGACTCGATACTTGCACCATGGCGAACTCCCGGAAGGCTTCAGTCAGTGATGGCTAAGTGCGCGGACCGGCGTTGCGCTTGCCGGTCGTCTGCGTGTTGCTTGCTTCGGGACGCGTTACCCGCGCGCGTCCGTTGCCGGACTTTGCCGCCGAAGCCCCTGGCGCGACCGCCGGCTCGATCGGCTGTGGCCCGCCATGCGCGTGGTCGGTGCCAAGCATGTCGGCCACTTCGCGGTAGCGCGCCAGGCGTTCACCCTCCAATGGTGCGATCACGGTCAGTACGCGATGCGCGGCCACCATCAGCCTGCGCCGCTCGTCCTCGTCCGGTACGAGTTGCGGCAGCGCACGGAGCGCGCGCTGGCGGTCAAGCTGCACGATGGAGGTCTGCTGCCGCACGAGTGACTTGAACTCGGCCAGCGTCAGGCGGCCGCGCCCTTCCGGCTGTTCGCGCGCCATCTGGCGCAGCAGGTTGAACGGTCGCTCCTCGATCGCCGCGTTGGCGTCAGCCACGTAGGCCAGGATCCGCACGAAAGCTTCGCGCATACCGCCCTGTTCCGTGGCCGCCTGGGCGTCGCTCAGTCGGCGCTGTGCCAGTTCCTTGCGCAACTGCACCGTCACCGGCGATTCCAGGTTGACTGGCGCCTGCGCCTGCATGCCCACCAGCGCCGCCATCATCGGCGACTGGTAAAGGGTTTCGAACGCGAGTTCATACCAGGCATCGCGCGCATCGCGGTACTGGTCCAGGGCGCTGATAATCTGCGCCGACACCGCGCGCTCCATTGTCAGGAACGGATTGTCCTGCGCGACCGGCTGCCGGTGCTCGCGCACCATCGGCGCCAGTGCGCGGATCCACGCCATCCACGGATTGTTGTCGGTGGCGAGCGAGCGCTCCAGGCGCGACGGGTGAACGGCGCGCGCGGCCTCGGCGGTGAGCTCGGTCGTTGAGGCACGCACCACTGGCGACGCGAAGGTGTCGTAGAGATGCTGGTTGACTTCCGAAATCCGGCGCACCACCTCGAACGGACGCTCATCTTCGCGACCATCGTCCAGTGCGAGGATGTCGGCAATCTTGCGGCGCTCGAAGCGCACCATGTAGCGTCCTTCGATGAGGTCGCGATGCGGCGTACCCGGCGCGATGTCCTCGATCTTCGCCTCGTACAGGCCCGGCGGCAGCACGTCGATAAGATCGAGCGCGCAAAACAGTTCGCTGTGCTCGCGGTTGGCCACGCCAGCCGAAACAAAAATGCCGAGGTGCCCGACGGTCGGATGCAGGCAGTACACGATGACCTGGTCATTGGCCACCAGTTCCTCGTCCGTCGCGTAGAGGTCGGGAATCCAGTTCAGCGCCTGCTGCGGCGGCGTGATGTTGTCCCCCCACGACGCGAACACGACGATCGGCGAGCGGATGTTGCGCAGGTCCACCACCGTCTTGCCGTCGGCGCTGCGCACCTGCCCTGCGGTGAGGCGGTTGCCGACGAACAGGTTCTGCACGATCCAGTCGATCTCGGCGCGGTTCATCAGGAAGTGGCCGCCCCACCATCGCTCGAACTCGAGGAAGCGCGGACCTTCCGTATCGGCCTTCGCGTAGACGTTGTAGAGCTTGCCCCACAGCGTGTTTGAAGGATTGAGCTGCTCGAAGTTCTGCACGAGCCATGCGCCGTCGAAGCGGCCATTGCCCAGGTCCGCCGTCAGCGAGGCGAGCCAGGAGCCGCCAAGCAGGCCGCCGCTGTAGCGCATCGGGTTGGTGCCGCGCACGCCCGCCCAGTACGACAGCGGCGCGCCGGCCACCAGCAGCGGGCCGACGGCGTCCGGTGCCACCGCCGCGAGGATCATCAGCGCCCAGCCCGCCTGGCAGTTGCCGACCACGAACGGTTTGCCGGGTGCGTCAGGGTGGCGTTCGTTGATGATCTTCATGAAGCCGGCCTCGGCGCGCGCGACGGCCTCGATGGTCTGGCCCGGACATGGGTCGCGGAAGAACGTGATGAAGTAGCACGGGTGCCCCATGCGCAGCGCGATGCCGATTTCGCTGTCCGCCTTGAAGCCGCCAATGCCCGGACCATGTCCAGCGCGCGGGTCGATGACGACGAACGGCCGCTTGGCCGGATCGGTCGGCATGTCGGCGGGCGGGATGATGCGCAGCAGCGCGTAGTTGACCGGCTCGGGCAGCGTGCGCGCGTCAGCGAGCGTCTCGTGCTCGAACACGAGCACGGGCGGCATGCCTTCACGCTCGTGCTCGGTGGATTCATTGCCGCGCTGGCGCAGGATGTCCTGCAGCAGGATGGAGCGCTGCCACGCATCGACGCCGTATTCGACGGCGGCCCATGGCCACGCAAAGAACGGGGCGAAGGCGCCGAACTGCGCCAGTGCACCGTTGGATTCAGGCTGGCCGGACTGCGTGCCCGGCGTGCCGGTGGATTCGCTAGCTGACATTCCACTTCCCCTGATTGGTGTCGGCGGACGCGCCACGCGTGCCGGAACAGTCCTTCGGGAACATCTGGATGTGACGCGTTGTGCTAAGCAGCAAAAACAAGCCTACCAGCGTGTCGTGCCAATGGCAATCGCGGAAACGTGTCGCTCGTGAGCCGGTTTGCGCACCTCGTTGCAGCGCTGCGTGGGCATTTCAGCACATCCGGAATGACGGAAAGGAAAGATTCGTGGCCTATACTGGGCCCGATGCGCCTTGCGCAGCGCAACATGCCGACCAACCTGACCGGAATCCGCCATGACTGCTGCCTCGTCCGCCCTGTCTCTGCCTGCCGAGCCCCGCCCCCCCGGCACCGACAAGTACGCCACGTTGCTGGCACGCTGCGCCGGCCTGCCGCCGATTCCCACTGCCGTGGCACACCCGTGCGACGCCTCATCGCTGAGCGGTGCGATGCAAGCCGCCAGCCTCGGACTGATCGTGCCAATCCTGTTCGGTCCGCAAGCGCGTATCCGTGAAGTCGCGGCCGAACAGGGGCTACCGCTCGGCGATACCGTCATCATCGATACGCCGCATAGCCATGCCTCCGCCGCGCGGGCGGTCGAAGCGGTGCGCAATGGTGAAGCGGAGCTGCTCATGAAGGGCAGCCTGCACACCGATGAACTGCTGCACGAAGTGACCGCCTCGGGCAGCGGCCTGCGTACGGGCCGGCGACTGTCGCACGTATTCGCGATGGATGTGCCGAGCTACCACAAGCCGCTGTTCATCACCGATGCCGCGGTGAACATTTTCCCCACGCTCAATGACAAGGCCGACATTTGCCGCAATGCGATCGACCTCGTGCGCGTGCTCGGCGTCGAGCGCCCGAAGGTGGCCATCCTGTCAGCCGTGGAAACCGTGACCGACAAGATCCCGTCGACGATCGATGCCGCGGCGCTGTGCACGATGAGCCGGCGCGGGCAGATCACCGGCGCGCTGCTCGACGGCCCGCTTGCGTTCGACAACGCCATCAGCCGCGAGGCCGCCGTGACCAAGGGCATTGACTCGGAAGTGGCCGGCGACCCTGACATCCTTCTCGTACCCGACCTCGAAGCCGGCAACATGCTGGCCAAGCAGCTCACCTTCCTGGCGGGCGCCGAAGCCGCCGGCATCGTGCTGGGGGCTCGCGTGCCCATCATCCTGACCAGCCGCGCCGACAGCGTGCGCGCGCGCATCGGCAGCTGCGCCATCGCGGTCCTGCTCGCGCATGCGCGCCGCAGCGCCGAAGCCGCCGTACCGGTCTGAGCTGCCCCCCCACCTTATGCGGAGTGCATCGAGCGTGAGTGCCACCCATCCCGTCATCCTGGTCGTCAATGCCGGCTCTTCCAGCGTCAAGGTTTCCGTCTACACCGTGCCGGAAGCCGCGCATGACAACGCAGATATCAACCCCGTACTGAGCGCGCACGGGCAGATCGAAAGCATCGGCGTCGCGCCGCGGCTGCGCGCGAGCATGGCCGATGGCCATGTCGTCGCCGACGAATCGTTTCCCGTCGCGCAGGTCGCCGACCACGACGCAGCCTTCCGCCTGATACGCCTGGTGCTGAGCGTGGGGCTGCGCGACAACCCGCCGGTCGCCATCGGCCACCGCGTGGTCCACGGCGGCAGCGACTTCGCGCAGGCCGTGCGCATCGACGACGACGTGATCTCGCGCCTCGAGGCGCTGATCCCGCTGGCGCCGCTGCACCAGCCCCATAACCTCACTGCGATCCGTGCGGTGCGCAAGGCCGCCCCTGACCTGCTGCAAGTCGCCTGTTTCGACACGGCCTTCCATGCCGGGCACGACATGCTTGCCCAGTTGATAGCGCTGCCCTACGAGTACTACGAGCGGGGCATCCGGCGCTACGGCTTCCACGGGCTGTCCTACGAGTACATCGCCCGGCGCCTGGGCCAGGTGGCACCTGACGTCGCCGCGGGCCGCGTGATCGTGGCCCACCTGGGCAACGGCGCAAGCCTGTGCGCCATGCGCGATGGCCGCAGCGTGGAAAGCACCATGGGACTGACGGCGCTAGACGGCATGCCGATGGGCACGCGCTGCGGCTCCATCGACCCGGGCGCGGTGCTGTGGCTGGCGCAGCAGGGCATGACCGCCGACGCGATCCAGACGATGTTGTATGGCGCTTCCGGCCTGAAGGGACTATCAGGGGTCAGCAGCGACATGCGCGCGCTTCTGGCGAGCGAAGAGCCGCGCGCGCGGCTCGCGGTGGACTTCTACGCCTACCGCGCGGCGCAGGAGATCGGCAAGCTGGCCGTCACGCTCGGCGGCCTGGACACGCTGGTGTTCACCGCCGGCATCGGCGCCAATTCGCCGCCGGTGCGCGCACGCATCTGCGCACACCTGACGGACCTGTTCGGCATCAGCCTGGACAACGCGGCCAACAACGACAACAGCCAGCGCGTGAGCAGCGACGCCAGCCGCGTGCCGGTGCTGGTGCTGCCCACCGACGAGGAAGGCATGATCGCGCTGAGCACCGCGCGCATCCTGCGCGAAAGCGGCAAGCTGTAAGGCCGGCGCGGCGCTCGCCGCGCGTCAGGCTTCCAGGTAGTGCGCGCGCAGCTGCTCCACGTCGACGTCCAGCCCGTCGCGCAGGAAGCCATTCATGCTGCCGTACTCGGCCTCGATGGCCTGCACGGACGCATCGAGGTAGCTGGCGCGCACCTCGAGCAGTGGCATCATGACCTCCGGCCGAATGCCAAATTGCGTGATGCGCTCCAGCGCCTGCGTGTTGAAACGGGCATTGCGCTGGTTCGATTCCAGGTAGTTGGCGAGGATATCGTCCTGCCCCACACCCAGCGCCGAGAGCAGCAGCAGCGACGCGAAGCCCGTGCGGTCCTTGCCCGCGGTGCAGTGATACAGCAGCGTCTTGCCCGACTGCGCATTGCGCATGAAGTCACCGAACACCTGCCGGTAGCGCACCGGGAAATCGCGATAGACGCCGATCATGAACGCATCGACGTCTTCCGGCGTGCTCTCGCGCAGCCGCGGCATCAGCACGTCCATGGCCATGCTGCCTTCGAGCACCGGCATGGCGATCCAGTTGAAACGTTGCCCGAACGGCGCTTCGTCGGCCGACTTCTCGCCCGGAGAGCGGAAGTCCACGACGGCATCGAGCGCCAGGCCCTGCAACCGCTCGATGTCGGCGACCGACGCGAGCGCGGGATTGCCGCTGCGGTACAGGCGGCCATGCCGAACGCGGCGGCCGCCGGCTCCGGCGAGTCCGCCGAGGTCCCGTGCGTTGCTGATGCTTTCCAATCCGAGTTCGCTTCCGTTTGCGGCAGGCCCGAACGGCACTACCGTGTGCAAGCCCGGCGCGTGCGATGCCCGCAGGCATCCGGCCCAGGCCAACCAATGGCTGATCATCTGTTGTCCTCTTATCTGTCTTCTCCGGCGCTGTCCGTTCGCGCCTCGTTCCTGACGATCCTTCAGGCTGCTGCCGGCGCTGTGGTGCGGCCGCGATAGGCCGGCACGTACCAACGCAAATGGCAGCCGGCAATGTAGCGCCCATCAAGGCGATGCACCAGCTTCCATACCGCCAGCGCGCCCGCCGCGATGTCGACCCATGCCCAGGGACGGTTCGGATCGCCTTCGCGCACGAGTTCCACTGCACGCACTTCCGCATACGGCTTCAGCGCCTTGCGCAAGGTTGCAGCATCAACGCCGGGCCGTAGACCACGCACCAAAACCTTCATGATCGACTCCTAATTATTTCAGATCACTGCCTGCGCATGCGTCACCTGCAGATTTCCCGCATTGCGCCAGACCCCGGGGCATGCCGTTTGCCTTGCTGCATGCGCCTTTACAGGTAAGACGCCGCTGACGCGCGAGGAATCCCCACATCGCTTGCAATCTTGATCTGGCTCATGGCGGCCGCAATTTGCGCCGGATTCAACTCGACAAAAGCGTTGAACCTCGACCGAAATTTCCGATCGCTCGAACGCGGCGGTTCCGTCATAAGCGGGGTCGCTGCCGCACCCCTGATGCCAAGCGCACGACACCTGTTCACGCGGGGCTGGCACAATACGCGCCATGAAAAGTCTCTGGTCCGCCTTTGTCAAACTGCTGGTGCTCGCCGTGATCGGCGGCGCGCTGCTTGCCACCGTGGCCGTGCTCGTGGCCAATCGCCAGCTGCCATCGCTCGATGCCCTGACCGCGTTCCGCGGCACATCCGACTACGTGCCGCTACGCGAATTCCCGCGCGACCTGACCGACGCGGTGGTCGCCATCGAGGACGAGCGGTTCTACCTGCATGATGGCATCGACTACGTCGGCGTGATCCGTGCGGGCGTCGCCAATCTGTCCGACGAGCTGTCGCAGGGCGCATCGACCATCACCATGCAGGTCGCGCGCAACTTCTTCCTGTCACGTGAGAAGACGTACACCCGCAAGCTGTATGAAGTGCTGCTGTCGTACCGGATCGAACATGCGATGAGCAAGGATGAGATCCTTGAGCTCTACATGAACAAGATCTACCTTGGGCAAGGGGCGTATGGATTTGCCGATGCGGCGCGGACTTATTTTGGCAAGCCGGTTGAGCGGTTGACGCTTGCCGAATGCGCAATGCTTGCGGGGTTGCCCAAGGCACCGTCTGCCAATAACCCTGTCGTCAATCCGCGGCGGGCGCGGCAGCGGCAGGCTTATATCCTGCATCGGATGCTGGAGTTGGGGAAGATTTCCAGGGGCGAGTATGACGGGGCGTTGCTGGAGCCGATGAGGTTGAAGTAGGGGGTGGATTTTTTGGGGCTTGGCGGGTTATCGCTCTTGGCATGCGCCGCTGACGTCCCACCAACATCCCAATTACTCCAATACCCCCCGATGCCTCCCCACCGCCTCCTGCACGATCTCCAGCAGCCCGGTGCCAGCATCGGCATCCACGTGGCCGAGCAGAGCTCGACGCATCCGGGGCTCCCAAAACCGCTTGATATGCCCGGCGATATCGGCCAATGCCTCCTCTCGATCCGGCATAGCCTCAAAGAAGCTGCCAATCTGATTGGCCATCGTAATCAGGTTGTCGATCTTCATACCAGACTCGCTTCGTGTTGCAGTCGTTGGGGATGGGAATAAACCACGTGGCCACTCGCGCGGACGAAGCCGGCCAGCGTAATGTTGGCCTGCTCGGCGAGCCGCACGGCCAGTGCCGTGGGCGCTGAAACGGCAGCGAGCACACCGGCGCCAATGGCCGCAGTCTTGAGCACCATTTCATAGCTCGCGCGGCTGGTCACCAGCACCGCGCCGCTGGCAATGTCCTCGCCGCTGCGCGCGAGCGCACCGGCAAGTTTGTCGAGCGCATTGTGGCGCCCCACGTCCTCGCGCACCATCGCGACATGGCCGTCGGCACGCAGCCAAGCAGCAGCATGCGTTGCGCCGGTTTCGCGCTGCAGCGCCTGCCGCAACTGGAGCTGCACGAACGCGGCCTGGATCACGTCGGTGTGGAAGCTCGCTGCACTCTTCACCGGCGCAGGCATGCGCATCACCTGCTCCAGCGATTCCGTACCACACAGGCCACAGCCAGTGCGGCCGGCCAGCGATCGGCGCCGCTCCTTGAGACCCATGAAGGCTTCCGAGGCGATCTCGATACGCACGGCAATGCCGTGTTCGCGCGCCTCGGTCTCGATGTCGTACACATCGCGCGCATTGGAGACAATGCCTTCGCTCAGGCTGAAGCCAAGCGCGAAGTCTTCGAGATCAGCCGGCGTGGCCAGCATCACCGCATGGGAGATACCGTTGTATTCCAGCGCGACGGGCACCTCTTCAGCGAGCTCGTCAGGACTCAGCGCATGTTCGCCGTGGCGCCACCGGCTCACCGCGAAGGTGCTGTGCGTGGCCGGTTCGCCATCCGCTTCCTGGACCGGTTCGAGTTCCGGTCCGTTCATGCAGCGCATCATGATGCGATCCTCCTGTCAGCCCACCGCGGCCTGGGCCGAATCGGTGCTCGCCGCTTCGAGCAGCTGAAGCTGCTGCGCGTTGAACGCCTGATATTGCTTCTGCCATTCCGAAGGTTGCGCCACCGGCATCACCTGCACCGCGGTCACCTTGTACTCGGGGCAGTTGGTGGCCCAGTCGGAGTTGTCGGTCGTGATCACGTTGGCGCCCGATTCCGGGAAGTGGAAGGTCGTGTAGACCACGCCCGGCTGCATGCGCTCGCTGACAATCGCGCGCAGTACGGTCTCCCCTGCCCGGCTCTGCACGCCGACCCAGTCGCCGTCCTTGATGCCGCGCTCCTCGGCATCATGCGGATGGAGCTCGAGCCGATCCTCGTCGTGCCAGTGGACGTTCTCGGTGCGGCGTGTCTGCGCGCCCACGTTGTACTGCGACAGAATGCGGCCCGTGGTCAGGATCAGCGGGTAGGCACGCGTGATCTTCTCGGTGGTCGGCACGTACTTGGTGATGATGAACTTGCCCTTGCCGCGCACGAAGCGGTCGATGTGCATGGTCGGCGTTCCTTCAGGCGCGTCTTCGTTGCACGGCCACTGGATGCTGCCCAGTTCGTCGAGGCGCTTGTAGCTCACGCCGTGGAACGTCGGTGTCAGGCGCGCGATCTCGTCCATGATCTCGGACGGGTTCTTGTAATTCATCGGGTAGCCGAGCGCATTCGCCAGCAGGATGGTCGCTTCCCAGTCTGCGTAGCCGGCCTTGGGCGGCATCACCTTGCGCACGCGCGAGATGCGGCGTTCCGCGTTGGTGAAGGTGCCGTCCTTCTCCAGGAACGACGAACCCGGCAGGAACACGTGCGCGTACTTGGCGGTTTCGTTCAGGAAGATGTCCTGCACCACGATGCATTCCATCGACGACAGTGCTTCGGCCACGTGCTGCGTGTTCGGGTCGGACTGGACGATGTCCTCGCCCTGGCAGTACATGCCCATGAAGCTGCCGCCGAGCGCGGCTTCGAACATGTTCGGGATGCGCAGGCCCGGCTCCGGGCTGATCTCCACGTTCCATGCCGATTCGAACAGCGCGCGCACGGTCGAGTCCGACACGTGGCGATAGCCCGGCAGTTCATGCGGGAACGAGCCCATATCGCACGAACCCTGCACGTTGTTCTGGCCGCGCAGCGGGTTCACGCCCACGCCTTCGCGGCCGACGTTTCCGGTGGCCATGGCGAGGTTGGCGATGCCCATCACCGTGGTCGAGCCCTGTGCATGCTCGGTCACGCCGAGGCCGTAGTAGATGGCCGCGTTGCCGCCGGTGGCGTAGAGACGCGCGGCGCCGCGCAGCGTGTCGGCCGGCACGCCGGTCACTTCGGCCATGGCTTCGGGCGAGTTCTCGGGCTGCGAGACGAAGTCGCGCCATTGCTGGAACGCGCGGTCTTCGCAACGCTCGGCGATGAACTCGTCGGCAAGCAGGCCTTCGGTCACGATCACGTGGGCCATCGACGTCACCAGCGCGACGTTGGTGCCCGGACGCAGTTGCAGGTGGAAGTCGGCGCGGATATGCGGCGAATCGACCAGGTCGATTTTGCGCGGGTCAGCGACGATCAGCTTCGCACCGGCACGCAGGCGCTTCTTCATGCGCGAGGCGAACACCGGGTGGCCGTCGGTCGGGTTAGCGCCGATCACCATGATCACGTCGGACTTCTCGACCGACTTGAAGGTCTGCGTGCCGGCCGATTCACCGAGCGTCTGCTTCAGACCGTAACCGGTCGGCGAATGGCAGACCCGTGCGCAGGTGTCGACGTTGTTGTTGCCGAATGCGGCGCGCACAAGCTTCTGCACGAGGTAGCCTTCCTCGTTCGTGCAGCGCGACGACACGATGCCGCCGATCGAATCCTTGCCATGCTTGGCCTGGATGCGCTTGAATTCCGAAGCCGCGTAGTTGATGGCCTCTTCCCACGACACTTCGCGCCACGGATCGGTGATCTTCGCGCGGATCATCGGCTTGAGGATGCGGTCCTGGTGCGTGGCGTAACCCCAGGCGAAGCGGCCCTTCACGCACGCGTGGCCTTCGTTGGCCTTGCCGTCCTTGTACGGCACCATGCGCACGACTTCGTTGCCCTTCATCTCGGCCTTGAACGAGCAGCCGACGCCGCAGTAAGCGCACGTCGTGACGACGCTGCGCGGCGCCTGGCCCAGCTTGATGACGGAAGTCTCGGTCAGCGTCGCGGTCGGGCAAGCCTGCACGCAGGCGCCGCACGACACGCAATCCGATTCCATGAACGACTGGCTGGTGCCCGGCGACACGCGCGAGTCGAAGCCGCGGCCCGAGATCGTCAGCGCGAACGTGCCTTGCGTTTCCTCGCATGCGCGCACGCAGCGGTTGCAGACGATGCACTTGGACGGATCGTAGGTGAAGTAAGGATTGGACTCATCCTTCTTCATGTCGGTGTGCGTGGCGATCGGGCCGCCGTCGTTGTAGCGCACTTCACGCAGGCCCACTTCGCCAGCCATGTCCTGCAGCTCGCAGTTGCCATTGGTCGGGCAAGTCAGGCAATCGAGCGGGTGGTCGGAGATGTACAGCTCCATCACGCCGCGGCGCAGGTCGGACAGCTTGTCGCTCTGCGTCTTGACCTTCATGCCGGCTTCCACCGGCGTCGTGCACGAGGCCGGATAGCCGCGGCGCCCTTCGATCTCGACCAGGCACAGGCGGCACGAGCCGAACGACTTCAGGCTGTCGGTCGCGCACAGCTTGGGCACGCTGACCTCCGCCTCCATCGCGGCGCGCATCACCGACGTGCCAGCCGGCACGGTGACGCTGACGCCATCGATCTCGAGGGTGACCATTTCGGTCGATTCGCTGGCGGGGGTGCCGAAGTCAATCACATCGCGGCAATCCATGGTTGTCTCCCGTAGTTCTGTTCTGGCGCAGGCTCAGGCCGCCTTGGCTGGGTTGGAGGCGAGGCCGAAGTCCTCGGGGAATTCGTTGAGTGCGGACAGCACCGGGTACGGCGTCATACCGCCCATGGCGCAGAGCGAGCCGTTGAGCATGGTGTCGCACAGGTCGCGCACCAGCTTCACATGCTTGACCGGCTCGTTGCCGGCGATGATCCGGTCCATGACTTCCACGCCGCGCGTGGAGCCGATCCGGCACGGCGTGCACTTACCGCATGATTCGATCGCGCAGAACTCCATCGCGTAGCGTGCCTGCTTCGCCATGTCGACAGTCTCGTCGAACACCACGATGCCGCCGTGGCCGACTACACCACCGAATGCCGCATAGGCTTCGTAGTCCATCGGCACATCGAAGCGCGCTTCGGGCAGATAGGCGCCGAGCGGGCCGCCCACCTGCACCGCGCGTACGGCGCGGCCGCTGCGCGTGCCACCGCCGTAGTCGTAGAGCAGTTCACGCAGCGTCACGCCGAATGCCTTTTCGACCAGACCACCTTGCTTGATATTGCCGGCGAGCTGGAACGGCAGCGTGCCGCGTGAACGACCCATGCCGAAGTCTCGGTAGTGCTGCGCGCCGCGCGCGAGGATGACGGGCACCGTCGCGAGCGAAATCACGTTGTTGATGACGGTGGGCTTGCCAAACAGGCCCTCCAGCGCCGGGAGCGGCGGCTTGGCGCGCACCACGCCACGTTTACCTTCCAGGCTTTCGAGCAGCGCGGTTTCCTCGCCGCACACATAGGCGCCGGCGCCCTTGCGCACTTCCAGGTGGAAGCGCTTGCCGCTGCCGCGGATGTCGTCGCCGAGCCAGCCGGCGGCCGTTGCCGTAGCAATGGCTGCATTCAGCACGGCAATCGCATGCGGGTATTCGGAACGGCAGTAGATATAGCCGTACTCCGCACCGACCGCGAGACCGGCGATGGTCATGCCCTCGATCAGCACGAACGGGTCGTCTTCCATCACCATGCGGTCGGAGAACGTGCCCGAATCGCCTTCGTCGGCATTGCAGACGATGTACTTGACCGCGGACTTCGCGCCGAGCACGGTCTTCCACTTAATGCCGGTGGGAAACGCCGCGCCGCCACGGCCACGCAGGCCGGAGTCGGTCACTTCCTGCACGATCGCGGCAGGCTCCATCGCCAGCGCGCGTTCGAGGCCGGCATAGCCTTCATGCGCGCGGTAGTCGTCGAGCGACAGCGGATCGGTGATGCCGACACGCGCGAACGTCAGGCGTTCCTGGCGCTTGAGGAAAGGAATCTCGTCGGTCAGGCCATGCGCGAGTGCGTGCTCCGCGCCTTGCAGCAAGCCGGCATCGAACAGACCCGGCACATCGTCGCCGCTGACCGGGCCGTAGGCCACGCGGCCTGCTTCCGTCTGCACTTCGACCAGCGGCTCCAGCCAGAACATGCCGCGCGAACCGTTGCGCACGATGCGCACCGACTCGCCACGCGCAGCGGCTTCACGTGCTATCGCGCGCGCCACGTCGTCGGCGCCGAGTGCCAGCGCGGTGGAGTCGCGCGGGACGAAGATGGTGGTGACAGCGGCGCTCATGCCTGGGCCTCCTCGTTGGCGGTCTGGTCGGCGCGCAGCTTGCGCACCAGCACGTCGAAGCGCTTTGCGTCGACATAGCCGTGCAGTTGCTCGCCCATCATCACGGCCGGGCCGCAGGCGCACTGGCCGAGGCAATAGACCGGCTCCAGCGTGACGGCACCGTCGGCGGTGGTTTCATGGAAGTCGCAACCGAGTGCGCGCTTCGCGTGCTCGGCCAGCGCCTCGGCGCCGACCGACTGGCAGGCCTCGGCACGGCAGACCTGCACCACGTGGCGGCCGGCCGGCTGCTGGCGGAAATGGTGGTAGAACGTGATCACGCCATGCACCTCGGCACGTGACAGGTTCAGCGCCTTGGCGATGACCGGCACGGCCGTGTCGGGGATGTAGCCGTGGGTGTCCTGGATTTCGTGCAGGATGGGCAGCAAGGCGCCCGGCATATCCTGGCGCGCCGCCACGATCGCGGCGATGGCCGCTGTGCGGGCCGCGTCGGCCGGCGCCGGAGCGGAAGTGGCGGTATCTGGCATGGCGTCTCCTGTGGGGGCCGCGCCCTCTGCAGGGCGACCGTTTATATGCTATTTTTTTCCTATTTACCGGGGTATAACCACGGCTTTATGGCCGTTGCAGCGACTATAAATAACTGTTTGGACTGATTCAATAAGCTATTTTGTTCATATGATCCGCATCTCGATCTCCCCCCATCTGCAGATCCGGGACGATGACCACCCGGCTGCCGAGCCGCTGGACGTGTCGCGCCTGGTGGCGCTGCTGGGCCATATCGAGGCCTCCGGCAGCATCAGCCAGTCCGCGGAGGCCGTCGCGTTGTCTTACCGCTACGCGTGGGGCATCCTGCGCGATGCCGAATCGCTGTTCGGCGGCCCGCTGATCGCCAAGACACGCGGGCGCGGCAGCGCGCTCACGCCGCTCGCTCAGCAGCTCGTGTGGGCCAGCAAGCGCATCGGCGCACGGCTGTCGCCGACGCTGGACAGCCTGGCGTCGGAGCTGGAGATCGAACTGAAGAAGCTGATGGATCGCACCGATCCGACGGTGCGCCTGCACGCCAGCCATGGTTTCGCCGTGGCGGCGTTGCGCGATTTCCTCGATGAGCAGCAGGTGCGGCACGACCTGAAGTACTGCGGCAGCGTCGAAGCGGTGGCCGCGCTGGCCGAAGGCGCCTGCGATATCGCGGGCTTTCATGTGCCGGTCGGCGAGTTCGAGCACGGCATGGTCCGGCACTTCACCACGTGGCTCAAACCGGACACGCACTGCCTGATCCACCTTGCGGTGCGCAGCCAGGGGTTGTTCGTGCGCATGGGCAATCCGCTCGGCGTACAGACGCTCGAAGACCTGACGCGGCGTGAAGTGCGCTTCGTCAACCGCCAGGTCGGCTCCGGCACCCGGCTGCTGCTGGACCTGATCCTGGAAGCGCGCGGCATCGACCCCGCCCGGATCGAGGGCTACAACAACGGCGAGTTCACCCACGCAGCGGTAGCGGCCTATATCGGCAGCGGCATGGCGGATGTGGGTTTTGGTGTAGAAACCGCCGCGCGGCGTTTCGGGCTGGAATTCGTGCCGGTGCTGAAGGAGCGATACTTCTTCGCCATCGAAAAGAAGATGCTGGCCAGCCAGGCGCTGGCCGGCGCCGTGGGTGCGCTCACGAGCGAGACCTTCCGCCAGCGCGTCGATGCGCTGCCCGGTTATGACGGCAGCCTGACCGGGACGGTTCTGACCTTGGCGGAGGCATTTCCGGAATACCGGGCCGGGAAACGCTGAGCGGAATATCCGGCTCTATCGCTGTCTTAGCGGATCAGCAGCGAAAGCCGGTCGGGATGATCGGCCCAGTCGGCATGGTCGGGCAGCGGCCCCTTGGCCTTCCGCAACGGCAGCCAGTCAGGGCGGCGCGCAAGTTCGGCGTTGATCGCCACGAAATGGCGCTGGTCTTCCGGCAAGTCATGCTCGGAGTAGATGGCGCCCACCGGGCACAGCGGCACGCACATCGAACAGTCGATGCACTGGTCAGGATCGATGGCAAGGAAGTTGGGTCCTTCGTGGAAGCACGACATGGGGCAGACTTCCACGCAATCGGTGTGGCGGCACTGGATGCAGGCATCCGTTACGACAAAGGTCATCGGGGGCGAACAGCGGACAGCAAACTCCGCCATGCTAGCGCGCCGCCACGGCACGAGGGATGGCGCCCACTGTCCGAGTCGTTCAAATTGCTTCAAGCCGCTCAGTAGATCTCCGGCACGATCATGTCCTGCGGCACCGGCATGCGCACGTAATCGGCATGCCGCTCGCGCTTGGGCAGCACGACGGACGAGCTCTCCACATCTGTATAGCGAACTTGTCGCAGCAGGTGGTCGATACAGTTCAGGCGCGCGCGCTTCTTGTCCACGGCCTGCACCACCCACCACGGTGCCTCGGGGATATGCGTGCGTTCCAGCATGATCTCCTTGGCGCGCGTGTAGTCTTCCCAGCGCCGGCGCGACTCCAGATCCATCGGACTGAGCTTCCACTGCTTGAGCGGATCATGGATGCGGCTCAGGAAGCGCAGATGCTGTTCGTCGTCGGAAATCGAGAACCAGTACTTGATGACCTGAATACCCGAGCGCACCAGCATGCGTTCGAACTCCGGCACGGAGCGGAAGAATTCCTCGTACTGGTCGTCGTTGCAGAAACCCATGACGCGCTCGACGCCGGCGCGGTTGTACCAGCTGCGGTCGAACAGCACGATCTCGCCTGCGGCGGGCAAGTGCGACACATAGCGCTGGAAATACCACTGCGTGCGCTCGCGGTCGTTGGGCGCGGGCAGCGCGGCCACGCGGCAGACGCGCGGGTTCAGCCGCTGCGAGATACGCTTGATCACGCCGCCTTTGCCGGCCGCGTCGCGCCCTTCGAACAGCACCACCAGCTTGTGCCCCGTGCTGACGACCCAGCTCTGCAGCTTGACCAGTTCGCCCTGCAAGCGGAACAACTCGTGGAAGTAGTGGTGCCGATGTGCCCGCTCGTCGGGGCCGTCCTCGACGAGCATTGCGTGGCCGTCGGGCCCCAGCACGAACTCGCGGTCTTCGAGCTCCAGTTCGAGTTCTTCGTCGTAGTTGTCCGCCACCTCGCGGTGGATGCGCCGGATCAGCGCTTCTTCGTGGTCTGTCATGGCTCGCTCCGCATGCTTGGGCCGCGTGGTACGGTTCCGGAAGGTTCGGCACAGACCCTCCGGGTGGCGATGCTAGCGCAGCAATGTGGCATTCGCGTGAAGCCCATGAGCCCTCAATCCGAGGCTGCTAAGGCCCCTCCTTGCGGAATGCCCAGCGCCCGGCCAGCACCGTGAACGTGGCAACGAGTGCCACCAGAATCCAGAAGCCGTGCGGGTGTTCGGCCAGCGGAATACCGCCGACGTTCATGCCGAAAAAGCCCGCGACGATATTGATCGGCAACGCCAGCACGGTGACCAGCGTCAGCGTGAACAGGGTGCGGTTGGTCTGCTCGTTGAGCTTGGCTGCGATCTCTTCCTGCAGCAGCTTGATGCGTTCCACCATGGCCGCAAGGTCGTTGAGCACCAGCGAAAATTCTTCTGTCGCTTCGCGCAGTTCCTGCAGGTCGTCGTCACGGATCCACGCCGGAGGGCGGTTCAGCAGCCGGAACATCGCGCCCGGCTCCGGCGCCAGAAGGCGCTGCAGCCGCACCAGGCCGCGCCGCATGGCGCCAAGATCGGCTCGGTTGGCCTGCAGCCGCTGCGCGAGCAACTGGTCTTCGATGCGGTCCACGCCGATGCCGGTCTCTCGCACGATCTGCACCAGCACATCGGCCTGGTCGCGCAGCAGGTGCACCAGCAGGTCCAGCGGCGAGCGAAAGCCTTCGCCGCGACGCACCGCGGCGCGCAGCTTGTCCACCGAGCGCAGCGGCTTCGCGCGCGCCGTGACCAGCAGGCAGCGGTCGGCGCACGCCCACAGCGTCGAGATATCGTTGGACGAGACCCCGAAGTTGTAGATCACGTCATTGACCACCGCGAGCAACGCCGGGTCCTGGCGCTCGATGCGCGTGGAGTGCGAGCCTTGGCGCAATGACTCGAAGAAGTCATCGGGCAATTCGAGGCGGGCCTTCATCCAGCGCTCGCAGGCACTGTGCGACAGGTTGAAATGCAGCCACAGGAAGCCCTCGCCGCCGCCCACGCCACCCTGCTCCGCGGCGCGCGAACGCGCGAGCCATTCGAGCGCATCGGCCGAACCGATCTCACGCGCAGGCTGGCCGGGAGTAAAGAGATAGCCGTTGACCAGCCCCACCGGATCGGAGCCATAGCCGGGTTCGACGATGCCAGGTTGCATGCATGCCCTCGTTGCCGCAGTACTGTCTGCTTGACCGGAGACATTACCACGCCCGCGTGACGGGGCGGCCAGACCGCGCTCGCGCGTTCGCAGCTTTTGTGCGCATCTGCCGCGTGACTTCGCGAGCCTTTAAGTTTCGCTTAAGTCTGCCCCAATAGACTGCCCTCCATACCCAAGCACCGGACCATCCGGACAGGAGAGA
Source organism: Cupriavidus pinatubonensis (assembly GCF_019602855.1). Taxonomy (GTDB): domain Bacteria; phylum Pseudomonadota; class Gammaproteobacteria; order Burkholderiales; family Burkholderiaceae; genus Cupriavidus; species Cupriavidus pinatubonensis. The sequence goes on along the minus strand of NZ_CP080767.1, from coordinate 654,888 downwards.
TCTCATGACCCCGCAGGAACTGCAGGCACTCGAAGCCTTTCTGACACAGCTCACGCAGGCCCGTGCCGGCGCCAAGGACCCGCAGGCGCAACAGCTTATTGCCGAGGCTGTGGCACGCCAGCCCGATGCCGCCTACCTGCTGGTCCAGCGCGCCATGCTGCTCGATCATGCGCTCGCGGCGGCACAGGCGCAGGTCACGTCGCTGCAGGGACAGCTTGCGGCAGCACAGTCCAACGCGGGCTATGGCGCAAGCAATGGCAGCTTCATCAGCGCGCAGAACGCATGGGGCAACAGTGCCACGCCGATGCCGGCCGCACCGGCGCCCGTGCCGCCCCAGGCAGCGCCCGTGCAACCGGCGCGTTCGGGCTTCCTGGGCGGCGGGCTCGGCAGTACGCTGGGCAGCATCGCGACCACGGCTGCCGGCGTCGCGGGCGGGGCATTCCTGTTCCAGGGCATCGAGAACCTGTTCCACCATAACAGCGGCAGCGGCAATGGCTTCTTCGGCCAGTCGGGTTCGAGCCTGGCCCCGTCCGACACGACCATCGTCAACAACTACTACGGCAACGACGATCCCGCCTTGTCACGTGCCGGCAGCACGGCCGACAGCTTTCTCGACGACGGCGGACTGTCCGGCGGGCTCGACGACGTCGGCTTCTCGGATGACGATTCATCGCTAGTGTGACGCGCACGCAGCGTGCGGCGGCCGTGAAGGTTTGCTAAGCCGCCATCAGGTGCTATGTTGGCAGGTACGGATCTGAGGCAGCGCCTTCGCTGACGCGAGGCGCCCTGCCTCTTTCCGCATGCGCGCGGCAGCCCGGCATGCATGGCGACAAAGCCGGCCTTGCCGCATACGACATTGCGCCCGACGCCCATCACCGGAGGGACTCGCATGCGCGCACGTTCCCGCTCTCCGATCGCAGGATTCCGCTGGCTGTGGCAGTTGTCGTCCGCCGGCTGGGGACATTGCGGGCTGGCCTATGCCAGCGCCGGAAGACTGCCGCCGCACTGGTGGCCGGCAAGATCCGGCATGCCGCTGCGCGACCGCTACTCGTCGCGCCGCACTTCGCTGGTGCTGTTCACGCTGGCGTATCGCAAGGGCGGCGCGCCCGGCGGTGCTGCGCCGCCGAGCGAAATCGTGTCGTGGCGCAATCAGGCGTGGGTGACCAACCAGGTTGCGAGCTGATTGCAGTTAGATGGCCATCACGTGACGTACACTGGGCATTCGCCCCCTTGCCGCCACGCGATCATGCTCGACATCCTGCGCAAGACAACCGACGTACTGTTCGATACGAACCGGCGTTTCCTTCAGGCCAGGCTGTTCCACGCGATACGCGTCGCGTTTGCGCTGCTGGTATCGATCGCGCTCACCACGGGTATCGACATCCCGCACGGCGAATGGGCCACGATTACCGTGCTGGTTGTAATCGGCGGGTTGCAGCACCACGGCAATATCCGGCGCCGCGCGGCGGAACGCGGCGTTGGCACGCTGATCGGTGCACTGGTCGGGCTTGCGCTGATCCTGCAGCAGTCGTATTTCGGCGCGCCGCTGCTGACCTATGCACTGATGGCCGCGATCTGCGGCTATTGCGCGTACCACGCAATCGGCAAAGGTGGTTATATCGCGCTGCTCGCGGCGATCACGGTGGTGGTCACGGCCGGCCACGGCAACCAGAACGTCTATGACGCGCTGTGGCGCACGGTCGATGTGTTCATCGGCACGGCCATTGCTCTCGTGTTCTCGTTTGCGCTGCCGGCCTATGCCTCGTATTCCTGGCGCATCCGGCTGGCCGCGCTGCTGCGCGCGAGCGCGGCCGTGCACCGCAAGATGCAGAGCGGCTTTGCCGATGCCACCGAACAGCGCGCCGCGATGCTGGACCTCGGCACGCGGCTGATCCCGCTGCGCGGCCTGATCCCTTCGGTAGCGAAGGAAACGGGCGTGCCGTCGTCAGAGTTCGAAGAGATCCAGCACGCCGCGCGCGTCTGCATCAGCGCGCTCGAACTCATGGCCGCGATCGAGCAGGAGACCGGTCTGCGCGAAGGCGAGGACCCGGGCATCGAGCCCGCCCTGCTGGCGATGGCCGAGGCGCTGGAGACAGGACAGGCGCCCGCGCCTGCTTCATCCGTGAATACTGCCGAGAACGACATCAACACGCAGCCGGGCCCACTCCCGTTCATGGCCCGGCAGCTCGCCGCGGACCTGAGCCGCATGCGCACGCGGCTGGACCGGCTGAGCGCACGGCACGGGTTCCCATACAACGCGCGATAGGCGGTACGTGCGGTGCGGGGGCCTGCTGATACCGCACTCGCCGCAAGTCCCGAGTCCCGAGTCGCACACATCGTTCCTCCACCGACGCGCCCCTCCGGCGCTGTACGGATCCCGCCTACGCCTTTGTCAGACTGGCGCTGATAGCTGCGGCGCGCCGCACAAGCAATAACTCAAGGTGTGCAAGCAAACCGGAGGTACCGGAATGAAGTCCATGGACGTGCATGTCGTTCCCGCACAGGAAGGCTGGGCCGTCGAGGAAGCAAGCCATCCGTCCGGACGCAAGCTGTTTGCGACGCAGGAAGACGCCATTGCGGTTGCCACCGAGATGGCCAGGCAGCGCAAGAGCGAGTTGTTCATCCACGGCCGGGACGGGCAGATCCGCAGCCGCAGTTCGTTCGGCAATGATCCGCGCAATGTCAGGGGCTGAAGGCGTGTGACATGGCGCATCGCGGCCCGTGTCTGGCTCAAACCTTGCAGCAGTTAGCGGATCAGCCAAGCGGAGGAAGCGATGGATCCTATCGAGCAGACCGCCCGCTTTCTGCAGCGTCGGGGTCTGCGTCTTGCCACGGCCGAGTCGTGCACAGCCGGACTCATTGCCTCGCACATTGCCGATGTTCCCGGCTGCGGCAGCACACTGCAGTGTGCGGTCGTCGCCTATTCGCCCGAGGCCAAGAAGCAGATCCTGGGTGTCAGCGCCGCGCTGATTGAACGCCACGGCCTGACCAGTGAAGCCGTGTCGCTGGCCATGGCGCACGGCGTGATGGCGATCAGCCACGCCAATGTCGCCGTGGCCAACACCGGCGTTGCCGACGACGGCGCGCCGGACGGCACGCCACCGGGCACGCAATGCTTCGCCTGGCTGATCCGGCTGCCCGGACGCGCCGCACTTGCGCACACCTTCACCGAGACACGACGCTTCCGCGGCAATCGCACCGATATCCGCCAGGCTGCCTCTGCGTGGGCTCTGCAGCGCATTCCGCACTACTACGCGCTGGCAACTTCTACCAGCCAGTCGCCCGATGCGAAGACCAACCTTACCGATATGCAGGAGCCAATCATGACTTCCAGCAGTGGAACCCCCCGCGGCCAAACAGCGCCGGACGAAAACCCGCAAACCCCAACCCCTGAGACCATTGAAGTGAAAGTCTCCGGCGAAGGCAACGGCCTGGTCGACGACGAGACATCGGGAAACATGGCATTGCCCGACCCCGGCAAGCCGGTCGGCAGCCACAAGACGGCCAATGAGGCCAACGGTGGCGAAGGCGACGAGGACGCGACCAGCCAGTGACGCTGCACGGAGGCACGACGCGGGCGTGAAGATCGACCGGGACCGCGATACCCGCCATGGCATGGCGGATGCATGAAGGATAAATATCGCGGGAGCTTCAATGACCAGGAATGTCGTCACAATCGGCGGTTCACGCGGCGCGTTCACCGTGTTGCGGGACGTAGTGGCTGCATTGCCTGCAGCGCTCGACGCCGCGGTTTTCATCGTGCTGCACGTAGGCAAGCACAAGTCGGAGCTGCCATCGTTGCTCACGCGATGGGGCAAGCTACCGGCCTCGTATCCGCAGCACGGAGACGTCTGGAAACCGGGGCACATCTATGTGGCGCCGCCCGATCACCACATGCTGATTACGGCGGACACCATCCACCTTTCGCATGGGGCCAAGGAGAACTTCAGCCGGCCGGCGATCGATCCGCTGCTCCGGTCCGCCGCCGTTGCGCTCGGATCGCGGGTGATCGGCGTGATTCTCAGCGGCGATCTCGATGACGGTGCCGCCGGACTGGCCTTCGTACGCGCCTTTGGCGGGCGCACGCTGATCCAGAACCCGCGCGACGCAGAGGCAACGTCGATGCCGAAATCTGCCATGGAAGCTGCGGGCGCCGACCTTATGGCGAGCCCGGCAGAACTCGGCCATGCCATTGTCGCGCTGCTTCAGGCAAGCGGCGAAGGCGAATTCGATCCAAAGCGGGAGAAAGACATGCAAGCACTGCGAAGCGAAGCCGCCACCGCGGACAACCCTGCAGGCAGCGCCTTCGAGGAACTGGACAGCATCGCCGCACGCGCGGCCATTACGTGCCCGGAATGTGGCGGAGCGATGTGGCAACTGCGCGATACGCATCCACTGCGCTTCCGCTGCCATACCGGCCACGCGTTCAGCGGCATGACCCTCACGGCGGCCGAGGACAAGGCCACCGAGCACGCGATGTGGACCGCGGTGCGAGCGCAGAAGGAAGCGCTTGCGCTGGCACGCATCCGCGCCGCGCACGCGAAGTCCGATGGAAACCGGGACGCGTATCAGATCGAGCTGTCGCGCATCCAGCAGTGCGAGCGCCTGCTAAAGGTGCTGCAGGGCGCTATCGCCGAGTGACCACGCCGCGGTACCCGCCGGCATGACGGTACGCATCGGCATTTCCGGGTGGCGCTACGAAGGCTGGCGCGGCGTGTTCTACCCGAAGGGGCTGGCGCAGCGCCGCGAGCTGGAATACGCATCGCGCCAGGTGGAAAGCATCGAGATCAACGGTTCGCATTACTCGCTGCAATCGATCAAGAGCTGGCGCGCGTGGCACGATGCGGTACCCGATGATTTCGTGTTTGCCGTCAAGGGCCCGCGCTACCTCACGCATCTGCTGCGCTTTCGAGACGAAAAGGCCGTACCGGCATTGGCGAACTTCTTCGCGTCTGGCGTGCTCGCGCTACGCCACAAGCTTGGACCATTCCTGTGGCAGTTTCCTCCCAACTACCGGTTCGACGCCGAGCGCTTCGATCGCTTCCTGTCCTTGCTGCCCAGTGACACAGGCGCGGCGCGCGCGCTGGCCCGCCAGCACGATGGGCGCGTGAAGTCGCCATGGTTCGCCGCACACGGCGATCGCCCTCTGCGCCACGCCGTGGAAGTTCGCCACGAAAGCTTCTGTACCGACGCCTTCCCGGCGATGTTGCGCCGGCATCGCGCGGCGCTCGTGGTCTCGCACGCCATTGCAGACTGGCCGTATGCCGAAGACGTGACCAGCGATTTCATTTACATCCGCCTGCACGGTGCGCAAGCGCTGTACAGCGGCGCCTATGCCGACAAGGCGCTCGACCGCTGGGCGCAGCGCGTCCGCGCCTGGGCCGCTGGCGGCGAACCGGCCGATGCGCGCCGCCTCGGCAAGGCGGCCGCACCGCGTGTCCGCCGCGATGTGTACTGCTATTTCGATAACGACCAGAAGGTCCATGCCCCGTTTGACGCGCAGCGCCTGCGTGAGCGGCTTGGCGCGGCCTGACGTTGAAGCCCGGGGCTGCAGCGATGTAATGTTGGCGGTACTGCGCGCTACCACGCCAGCCGCGGCGACACGACGACCAGCAAGTACACGAAGCCCACCATGCACAGCAGGACGAGCAGCGAGACATAGAAGCGGCTGCGCCCGCGCGGGTCCGCCTTCCGATAGATGCGGTGAGACTTTTGTATATGCGGCTTCATGGCGATGCCTCGAGCGACCGGCATGACTAGGCTGAATCCGCCACCAGCGTGTCCGCCAGCGCGCGCCCATCCACCAGGCACTGCTCCAGCGCCGCGCTGGCGTTGGCGAAATACTTGCCCACCGGGGATTCGAACTCCGATATCTGCGGACTGTCGCCGCCAATGCGCTGAATTTCCCCACGATAGCGGTACTGGAAGCCGGTACTTCCGCCACCGACCTCCACGGCATGGGCGGTAATCGTCGTGCCGCGATACATGACGGATTTCATGATTCGCGCGCCGGTGCGGGGTCCGACGCGGCGCGCAACTCGTTGCGTATCAGGCAGTCCGGCAGGCAGTCGCCGGCTACCAATTCAACGCGCCGCTTCATCGCCAAGTCGCGCACGGTGCCGCGCAATGTGCAAACACCGTCGTGGAGATCGGCCTGCACGACCCCGGGATCCACGATGTCGGACAGCTGCATCTCGAGCCTTTCGCGCAATCTTGCCTCGCTGGCCGGCAACGCGGTGCGCACGCCATCGCCGTCGTATTGTCCCGGCATGGGCGCTGGCAATACCCTAAGCCCGTCGGAAGTCTCAGGCGACACGGTGCCCGGCGCGACACCGTACATGCCGTAGCGCTCGACGCCCATGGGCTCGTTGGCACCGGACGGCACATACGGCTGAGTGGGCATGTTGTCATGGCTCGTCGGCTGGACGTCGCCGGCCGCAGGCTTTCCGCGGTCGTCGCTCACCGCACTGTGGCCGCCATAGCGATAGTCGGTCAACCTCGTCTTGTATTCAGGCATGGCAGGACTCCGTGGCGTCGACAGTCATTCATCGACTGACTACGAGCAACCATCGTTCCAGGCGGTATTCCCTGGTGCCGCGGCAGCACCATTCACTCTCCTGCGCTGCGGCCCGATCGCAACTTGTACGGCCGTCGCAATCATGGAGCTGAGCCGCGCGTGCTCGTTGAAGTCGAGAAGCGCAGCGGTCGCTGTATGGCGCCAATCCGCCGTCCTGAGTCCGTTGCGTGTGCGCATGGACAGTAATTCTTTCGTCGGCATTGAAGAAAAGGGACACGTAAGTTGCCTCCTGCGCCGCCTGGCGCGTTGCCGCGGGCCACTGTGCCGCGCAAGGCGCGTGCGAGGCGACACCGTCGCTTGTGCACCGGGCCAGCATCGTGCAGAGGCCGTGGTTGTTGTGTTGGGACACGCCTTGCGAGCAAGAACCGACAAAGCTCACGTGCCAATACGCGGAGGCGTGGCACGGCGGGTGCTTCCAGCATGTGCGACAGGGCATATGTCGCATGGAGGACAGCATGGGAAATGCTTGGCAAATGCGCAGCTGCGTGGTCCTGCTGCTTATCGCCGTGGCCGGAACGAGCGGTGCCGCATACGCGGCGCCCAATGACCCACCCAATGAGCCGGCCAATCGCCGCATCCGCCAGCAAGGGACGACACCGCACACTGCGTCCACACCGGATGCACGCGCGGCCAGCGGACCACCGCCGCGCCCGCAAGCCAGGGATACCGGGCCATCGACAACGCGCGCGGCATCAACGCCGGATATGGGCGGCGTGGCCGGCGCTACCGGGGGTTCACGCTGACCAGGCAGCAGCGATGGTGTCTCGGGGACGGGCGCCTCGGTCGGCTCAGGAGGCACAGCGGACATGCGCGGCGAGCCGGCACGCAAGCGCTGACCCCCTCGAACTAGCAGACTTGGCGCGCCGTCACTCAGGCTCAGGCGGTTTCGCCAAGCAATTCCGACTTGCGGCTTTCGAGTTGCTGCGCCACGTCGGCCAAATCGATCTTGGCGCGGATGATTGCCGGAAAGAGTTCGTTCTCTTCTTCCTCGACATGGTGGCCGACATACTCGGACAGCACCGTATAGCGCGCCTCCAGCATCTCCTTCTCGCCTGACTCGATCTCCGCGATCAGGTCCTTGGCGACACCGTGCTCGACCTTGGCTTCATCGAGCATGTCGTCGATCTTGTCGCTCACGCCGCGCAGCGCGGGATAGAAGATCTCTTCCTCGATCTGCGCGTGTACCGTGAGCTGGCGGCAGGTCTCCGCCGCAATCGACTGCTTGTCGGCATCGTCCTTCGCGTCCTCGAACTGCTTGAACAGTTTCTTCACGGCACGATGGTCGTCGGCGAGCAAGGCCAGTGCGGCACGCTGCTCCGTGGGAATTTTAGATTTGTCCATGATGTCTCTGCAGTGGGGATGGAATTAAAGGAATGAACAGGACTCGGGCGCCGGGGCGCCCGCCCGGCATGAGCAAGACGCGTTCCATGCGGATCATGGACTAGATCGGTAGCGACGCGGTCTTCAATCGGCTCCCGTGCTTGTCACGCTTCTTGCGTCTCGGAGGCTTTCCCGAGCCGCGCAGGAGACAGCAAATGAAAGCAGTGGTATTCCTCGGCGACCGTGGTGATGCCATCCACGATCGCGTGCGGATATTGCCTGATGCGCCGAAGCGGCCCAGTTCGCCGATGCAGCACCGCTACTTCTTCACCTGAGCCGCCATCTGTTTCGCCATGTCGAGATGATGGCTCAGCGTGGGAAGTGTTTGCCGCGCGAAGGCCTTGACGTCCGCGTCCTTCGCGTCGTCGACGGCCTTCCGGAAGAGCGCCACGGCGTCCTGGTGTGCATCGATGCCGATCTGCTGCGCGTAGGCGTTGTCGAACGCCGGGCCGCTCAGTTGCTCCAGTTGCGCGAGCTCCTGCTTCTTGACGTCGGGCGGTGAAGACGGAAGCTGAATCCCGAGCCGCTGCGCGATCGGCTTCATCTTTTCGTTCGCTGCGCCGTGGTCGCGGATCATCATCGCGGCGAACGCCTTCACGGGCTCGCTGCTGGCCTTCGTTTGCGCGAGCCGGCTTGCCGCGATTTCCATGGTGCCGGCGTCCGCGGCCTTGCGCAGGAATATCACGTCGCTGTCGCCGGCCAGCGCGGTACCGGGCTGCTCGCTCATGGACGCGGCATACGCCATGTGAGAAACGCCGAGCAACAGGGCCGTGACGGCTCCGATCGCGAGATTGACGGGTCGCATGTGGCACCTCGACTGATTCGTTGCTGAACTGCCGAGGCAATGCAATGTGCGTGCCGAAGGCCCGAACGGTATTGGCTGGGATTCCGGGCAGCGCATGCTACAGTCGGCTTCCTTCAGGACAAGAGGCCGGCATGCAACTGTGCGAGAACTGTCTTTCCGTGACGCGCGATACATCTGGCGCCCCGGGACATCCTGGGCTTCGCATCGTCGACACCCGGCGCAGCAGGATTCCAGGATCGGTCACGGTCACGATCAGCACGTTCCGCTGCCAGGAGTGCGGCGCGATATGGCGCTATCGCGAAGCGAAGGACAACGGCCCGAAAGGCTGGGCACTCGTGCCGGACGAAGGGACTGGCAGCGAGTGATGCGCCGGGCGCATTGACATGGCTGCGGACCTGTTGCGGGCGAGAAAATCACGATAGTGGTACTATCGGAGCTCGTCGACATAGTTCGACGACAGATGCGCCGTCGGCAACATCATCATTAGAAGAGCACCGACGGCCCGCCGGGCGTACACCCGGCCCTTTTGCGGCAATCATCGCCTGCAACCACGACCCCGACCTGCGGCACGTCCGCTCCGCAACCATCGCGCATGTACTCGCACGCTGGCTTGCGCAAGCACGGTTACTCACACGTCAGTTTTGCAGCCTGCGTCGAAACGCAGGACATGGCACTGACTTTAGCAATGGCACCGATAGCCGGCACGCGCCCCCATAGGCGCGGCAAACGTTGTCTTACGGCTCTTGTGCCTTTCAGACAGGAAGCAATTTGAATCATTTGAATCCAAACACCAATCCGTTCACCGTCTCGGTGTACCCCATCCAGCAAGAGCCCGGCGTATGGTTCGCGAACTATATGATCTCGGAATACCGGGACGGCGCTGAACGCGTCGTGGCCAACGTCTCGTTGCGGCATGCCACGCACGGCACCGAAAACAAGGCGAGGCAAGCCGCCCGGCGTGCCGGCGAACACGCGATCGCACGCATGCGCGCGCCAGCATCGCGGCATCAGCACAACGCTATCCGCTCGTCATTGCCGCGTCGTACTGCCTGAGGCAAGCATGGTTTCGCGCGGGGCAGTGTTTTCACCGCGGATTCTGCCAGCGTGGCAGTTCAGGTGAAAAGTTCTCTCCAGTGGAAGAAATGCGCGTACAGTGACTATTCAACCCGGAGGAGGTGCAGCGATGGACAACTATCCCGCAGCCAGCAGCAAAGGCTTCGACATCTATCCCCTGGTCTACAAATTCGACGCGCCGCGCGCATGGCACGAACCCCGGCCGGACCGGACCTATAGCGCTTCGGTTGTGATCTGCCGGGAAGGCGAGCAACCGGGCGCGGACAATGGCCGCGTGTTCCACGTCCCCGAAGCGCAATGGTCGGACCTTGGTGCCGCCAAGCGCGCGGCAATCGAGCACGGCGCGCACATCATCGACGGCCTGGTGCCAGGCGAGCCGCTCGCTGGCCTTTGATTGCCAAGTGGCGCTGCGTCAGACTACCGCGCGAACTGCTGCCGGATATCGCGCACCCACCTCAGCGTGGTCTGCGAGCGGCGCATCGCGACAAGGACAAACAGGGCAAGCTCCACGTCGCCACCGGCAAGTCGAGCCTCACGCACAATTTCGAGTTGCTGCCGTATTCGCCTGCGCGTTTGACGGATGCTTGATGTCTCCGGCCTCTTTTCGCCACGCTCGTGAGTCGCATTCATACGGTCTCCGCAAAGCGTCGGCATCGGTTCCAGGCGAAGTCGTGTGCCGGCTACAGGCTGGCAGACCCTGAGAACAACGAAGGCGCAACTGAAGTGTAGTCGCTTGCGGCTCTGCCCCGTCCGATTCACATCCACGATTGATGGGCGGCAATACGGGCGGTCCGATCGAAAGCGAAAAAAAGCCCCGAACATTTCGGGGCCTTGTATGCGCTGAAACGAATCAGCCTGCGAAGTTCTGAGCGGCGAAGTCCCAGTTCACGACGTTCCAGAATGCCTCGACGTACTTCGGACGGGCATTGCGGTAGTCGATGTAGTAGGCGTGTTCCCACACGTCGCAGGTCAGCAGCGGCTTGGCGTCGGTGGTCAGCGGCGTGGCGGCGTTGGACGTGGACAACAGGTCCAGCGAGCCATCGGCCTTCTTGACCAGCCATGCCCAACCCGAACCGAAGGTGCCAACCGCGGTCTTCGTGAACTCTTCCTTGAACTTGTCGAACGAACCCCACTTGGCGTTGATGGCATCAGCCAGCGCGCCGGTCGGCTGGCCGCCGCCGTTGGGCTTCATCGATTCCCAGTAGAACGTGTGGTTCCACACTTGGGCGGCGTTGTTGAAGATGCCGCCCGACGACTTTTTGGTGATCTCTTCGAGGGTCGCGTTTTCGAACTCGGTGCCCTTGATGAGGTTGTTCAGGTTGGTGACGTACGTCTGGTGATGCTTGTCGTGGTGGAACTCCAGCGTCTCCTTGGAGATGTGCGGAGCCAGGGCATCATGCGCGTACGGCAGCGGGGGGAGCTTGTGTTCCATTGTTCTGTCTCTGTGGGTTGGGGTTGTGGTCGAGGAATTGCCGATTGTAGGAGACTTGCAAGACCCACGCAAACCGCGGCGCAAAGCCCCCTGGGGTCATGTTAGTTTGTCCGCGCGATGCCGGCCGACCCTTAGATTCCGCCAAGTTTGGCCTGTACGCCGGCAATCGCGATGTCCGCCACGCCGTCGGCCAGATGGGCCTCCACCACGCTCCCTGCACGCAGTTCCGCGGGCGAACGCAGTGCGCGGCCGCGCTGGTCGAGCAGCACGGCATAGCCGCGCTCCAGCGTACGCTGCGGCGCCAGCAACTCCAGCGCACCGGCTACGCGCGCCAGGCGCTGCGTCTGGCGCTCATGCGTACGGGTTGCCGCGGCCTGCATGCGCTGTGACAGCCGCGCGACATCGGCGCTGGCCGCCGCCATATCGGGCCGGCAGGCGGTCCAGCGTATGGCCAGCAATTGCTGTCGGTGACGCTGGGCAACCACGGTTTCACGCAAGGCCGAACGCAAGTGTCGCGCGAGATTGTCGACGCGCGCACGCCGCTCCTGCAGTTGCGCCAGCGGGCTGCGCACCCGACGCGCGAGCCAGTCCAGATGCTGCGCACGCCGGTCCAGTTCACGACGCATCGACTGTACCAGCGCATCGCCGGCCCGCCGCGTCAGGCCTAGCAAGTGCCCGCGGTCGGGACTGACCAGTTCGGCCGCGCCCGTGGGTGTCGGCGCGCGCACGTCGGCAACGAAATCTGCAATGGTGAAGTCCGTTTCGTGGCCGACGCCAGACACCACAGGCACCGCGCTACGCGCAATGGCGTGCGCTACCGCTTCTTCGTTGAAGGACCACAGGTCTTCAATGCTGCCGCCACCGCGGCACAGGATGATCACGTCGCACTCGCGCCGCGCGCTGGCTTGGTCCAGCATGTCGGCAATCTTCTGCGCGGCGCCCGCGCCTTGCACCGGCACGGGGTACACCGTCACCGGCACGTGCGGCGCGCGCCGCCGCAGCGTAGTCAGCACGTCGCGTAGCGCCGCCGCCTGCAGCGATGTGACAATGCCGATCGAGCGCGGGTGAGATGGCACTGGGCGCTTGCGCTCGGGCGCGAACAGTCCGGCCTGCGCCAGTTTTTCCTTCAAACGCAGGAACGCCTCGTAAAGATTGCCAAGTCCGGCACGGCGCATGGCTTCGACGCCGAGCTGGAGATCGCCACGCGCCTCGTACAGCGTGACGACGGCACGGACTTCCACCGCTTCCCCTTCGCGCGGCGTGAAGTCGACATGCTGGTTACGCCCGCGGAACATCACACAGCGAATCTGCGCGCGCGCGTCTTTCAGCGAGAAATACCAATGACCACTGGCCGCGCGGGTGAAGTTCGAGATTTCTCCGCGCACCCACGTCAAAGGAAAGCCCCGCTCCAGCATGGTTGCGATCGCATGGTTCAGCTCCCCCACGGGAATCGCTTCGCGCGGATTGCGAGCTGGCATGGAGGGCGTTTCACGCGAAAAGTTCTGCGGCTCTGGCATGGGTCGTAGCCGCGGTGCGGCGGGGATAGGACATGTCCACAGCATAACGGGTATGTCAAGAGGGGTGTCGTGATGGCGGCGACCTCTGCCAAAATCCGCATAAGTACGTACAACCCGTTGATTCTTTTGATTTTTCGGCGCGAAACAAAAATTAGGCAATGTAACCAATTTCCTTACGCGTCAATCACTTACAGGCTTCACCCGCGGGCTTGTTCACAAAGTTATCCACAGGAACTCTGGATAAAAGAGGATGATTCGGCACACTCATTTGGCGGGTGTTGCTTTAGGCGCCTGAACACGCGCGTCCCGGTACGCGACATCGCCGAGAAGAATCCCGGGGGCCACACCCTCGATTCATGCCCCCATGCCGCCTGAATGCCTATTTTGTGAGCACGGCACACGTACTTCAAACGAATCAAGTACTTAGGCAGGATCTCCATAGGTTGTCCACAACCCGTCCACAATGCTCTCCTTGTGGCATGTGGAAAAAGAAAGACATTGCCAGGTGGCTCGACGCAGGATCGGTGCTACTGGGATCAGCACCCTTTGCTTATTTTTTACGCAACACCTTCTTGGCCTAATGAAATCAAGAACTTAACTCGCTTCTCAGGCAGCTTTCCACAAGCCGTCCACACTCCTGTCCCGCACTGCTGTGGAAAGCAGCGGGGTAAACCCCGTTTCAAAGATCGCAACCACGCGGCCGGACCGGTATAACCGCCTCCAACAGGGGGCTGCACAAAAAACAGGCAACACTGCCATCTTCGTTTCAGATCAATGGCTTAGCGCGTTTGTCCGGCCGGTTTCCACAATCCATCCACAATCCTGTCCCGCACCGCTGTGGAAAGCGCACGCGGCCGCACCGATGCGCCGCCGAGACACCGTTTGCCAGTGTCTTGCCGCGCGCCATGGCGCGGGTTAGAGTGCTGCCTGATTTTTCGAGCAGTGCCGCTGCGCGCAGTGCCTCGGTATGCGCGTATCCAAGGGCTGCCATATAAAGCCGGTCCGTTTTCTGTCGTCTCTGGTTGTCGATTCGGGGGTCCAATTGTTTTCGATCATTCAAGCGGCCGGCTGGCCGATCTGGCCGCTGCTGCTCGCTTCGGTTCTCGCGCTGGCACTGATCGTCGAGCGCTTCCTCACCCTCAAGCGCAGCAAGGTGCTTCCCGCGCGCCTCTACGAAGAGGCGCTGTCGGCGGCGCAGCAGCGCCGCGCCACGCCCGAGGTGGTCAATACGCTGGAACAGAACTCCCCGCTGGGCCGCGTGCTCGCGGCCGGGCTCCGTCACGTAGTGCTGCAGCCCCATACGTCGCGCGATGCCGCCAAGGAAGTCGTGGAGGAAGCGGGCCGTGCGGTTGCCCATGAGCTCGAGCGCTACCTGAACGCGCTGGGCACCATTGCGTCGGTGGCGCCGCTGATGGGCCTGCTCGGCACGGTGATCGGCATGATCGAGATCTTCGGCAGCCAGGGCGGCACCGGCGCGAATCCCGAGCAGCTTGCGCACGGGATCTCGGTGGCCTTGTACAACACCGCGTTCGGCCTGATCGTCGCAATTCCGGCGCTGATCTTCTGGCGCTATTTCCGCCGCCGCGTCGACGACTACGTGGCCGAGCTGGAATTCCGCGCGACGGCGTTCCTCGACGCCATCCTGCCGCAACGGCGCGCCTGAGCGCCGGCATCCACGCAGGAAGCGCCATGCAATTCCGTTCCCGACAGCGGCGTGAAGAGCCGGAAATCAACCTGATTCCGCTCATCGATGTGCTGCTCGTGATCCTGATCTTCCTCATGATCACGACCACGTACTCGCGCTACACCGAGCTGCAAATCCAGCTGCCGACCGCCGACGCCGAGCGCGCGCAGCAGCGCCCGCAGGAGATCGTGGTGTCGGTGTCTTCGCGCGGCGTCTATTCCGTCAACAAGCATGTGATGGAGCAGAAGGACGTGACCAGCCTGGCGGACCAGCTTCGCGCCGCGGCCGGTCCGGCCACGAGCGGCCAGCCGCCGGTGGTGATCGTCAACGCCGATGCCCAGGCCACGCACCAGGCCGTGGTCAACGTGATGGAAGCGGCGCGGCTGGCCGGCCTGTCGCGCCTGACCTTCGCCACGCAGAGCGCGCAGCCGCGCTGATCGTGCCAGACCCAACCCGGTGCCGGCAGGGCGCCGGGGTTGCCCCGTGCGCAGGGCAATGCCCATAATGTGCGCGTCCGGCCGGCCGCCAGGCCAGCCAACCACCCTTCCCCCTGCCCTTCCATGTCCGCTCCGCGCCATGACCTCGCCGATTTCGTGACCGCCCAGTGGCAACGCCGGGGTTGGTTCGCCTGGCTGATGCTGCCGTTCTCGCTGCTGTTCGGGCTGATCGCGCGCGTGCGCCGCTACGGTTACCTGCATGGCTGGTTCAAGTCGACGCGGCTGCCGATGCCGGTGATCGTCGTGGGTAATGTGACCGTTGGCGGTACCGGCAAGACGCCGGCAGTGATCGCGCTGGCGCAGGCACTGACCGAGGCCGGCCTGCGTCCGGGGGTGGTGTCGCGCGGTTACGGCGTTACGCTCAAGCATCCGCGCCGAGTCAAGCCGACGTCAAAGGCGTCGGATGTCGGCGACGAACCGCTGCTGATTGCGCGCGCCGCCGACGTGCCGGTCTGGGTATTCCCCGACCGCGCGCTGTGCGCGCAGACCATGCTGGTGTCGCACCCGGGCGTCAACGTGCTGCTGCTGGACGACGGCCTGCAGCACTACCGCCTGCAGCGCGACTTCGAGATCGTCATGTTCGATTCGCGCATGGGCGGCAACGGCCTGATGCTGCCCGCCGGTCCGCTGCGCGAGCCGCTTTCACGCCCGCGCGACGCCACGCTGATCAATGACCCGAACTTCCGCGCCACGCCCGAGCGGCCCGATGTCTATGGCATGCGGCTGGATCTTGATGAGGCCTGGCAGCTCAACGATCCGACCATGGCACGCCCGGTCAGCGCGTTTGCCGGGCGCCGCGTGCTGGCCGCAGCCGGTATCGGCAACCCCGAACGGTTCTTCGCGAGCCTGCGCGGTGCGGGCCTGAGTCCGAAGACGCTGCCGCTGCCCGATCACTACGATTTCGCCGAGGACCCGTTCGCCGGCAACCCTGACGCGCTCGACGCCGACGTCATCCTGATCACCGAGAAGGATGCCGTAAAATGCGAGCGATTCGACGACCCGCGCATCTGGGTCGTCCCCACCACGCCCGTGATCGATGCGGGCCTGATCGACAAGATCCGACGCGCCGTGCTGGCGCGCGTACCGGCCGCAAAGAGCACGCCCGCATCGGGCGGCGCCACGGGCCTCAACAAGGAACACCAAGATGGACAACCGGCTGCTTGAAATCCTGGTCTGCCCGCTTTGCAAGGGCAAGCTGGAATACGACCGCGCCGCGCAGGAACTGATCTGCCACGCGGACAAGCTCGCCTACCCGATCCGCGACGGCATTCCCGTCATGCTGGCCGACGAGGCCCGGCAATCGGTGCCAGGGCGCGTGATCGACCCGGCCGCGCCGCGGACGGAGTGAGGCGCGCATCATGAGCATCCCGGCCTTCACTGTCGTCATTCCGGCGCGGCTGGCTTCCACGCGGCTGCCGAACAAGCCGCTGGCCGATATCGGTGGTCACCCGATGATCGTGCGCGTGGCCGAGCGTGCGCACGCGTCGTCAGCGCAGCGCACCGTGGTGGCCACCGATGCGCCGGCTGTCGCCGAAGCGTGCGCCGCGCATGGCATCGACGCGGTCCTGACGCGTGCTGACCACCCGTCGGGCACGGACCGGCTGGCCGAAGTCGCAGCACAGCTTGCGCTGCCTGACGATGCCATCGTCGTCAACGTACAGGGCGACGAGCCGCTGATCGACCCGCAGCTGATCGACGACGTGGCAATGCACCTTGCTCACCACGCCGATTGTGCGATCGCCACTGCCGCGCATGCGCTGCACGACGTGGCTGATGTCTTCAACCCGAACGTCGTCAAGGTCGTTTGCGATGCCGGCGGACGTGCGCTGTACTTCTCGCGCGCACCGATTCCGTGGTCGCGCGACGACTGGGCCGGCGTGCCGGCGGTGCCCGCCTCGGCCGCGCAGGTGCCGCTGCCGGCCATGCCGGTGTTGCGCCATATTGGCCTGTACGCCTACCGTGCCGGCTTCCTGCGCCGCTTCCCTACCTTGGCGGCGGCGCCGCTAGAGCAGACCGAAGCCCTGGAGCAACTGCGCGCCATGTGGCATGGCGAGCGCATTGCGGTGCTGGAAGCCGCGGCCGCACCGGCCCCCGGTGTCGACACCGCCGCGGATCTCGAACGCGTGCGCGCGCTGTGGGCGCAAGGTATGGCTCAGGAAGGTCCCTGACCACTTTGCCACGCGGCGGAGTGCTTCGCGCCGCCTTTGCGTTGGGGTTCATACTGATGCAACCATGGAATCAGCCGAATTCGGGCCGGATTCGTTGCGCGTCATGGCATAATGTTTGCCGATACAGAGCCGTCGGGATGGCGCACCAGAATGCGCCGGCCGGCCAAAGCTCGGTGGGGAGATACAGATAGAGCCCGTCCGGTGTCCCGCGCCGCGTTCCCCGCAGCGCCGCGCCGGCCGACAGCGTGACCTGATTCATGCGCGCGCAGTAAGTCCTGCGTCAAGTTACGGCGTTACCCTCCTTCTTGTCTCCCGCTACACAAGATTCAAAACTCTGAGGACCCGTAAATGCGTTTGATCCTGTTGGGCGCACCCGGCGCTGGCAAAGGCACGCAAGCCAAGTTCATCTGCGAGAAGTTCGGCATTCCGCAAATCTCCACGGGCGACATGCTGCGCGCCGCGGTGAAGGCCGGTACACCGCTTGGCGTGGAAGCCAAGAAGGTCATGGATGCGGGCGGACTTGTGTCGGATGACATCATTATCGGCTTGGTCAAGGACCGTCTTAAGGACGCCGATTGCAAGAACGGCTACCTGTTCGATGGCTTCCCGCGCACCATTCCGCAGGCCGAGGCCATGAAGGAAGCCGGCGTGGCGATCGACTACGTGCTGGAAATCGACGTGCCGTTCGACGCCATCATCGAGCGCATGAGCGGCCGCCGCGTGCACGTGGCCTCGGGCCGGACCTACCACGTCAAGTACAACCCGCCCAAAACGGAAGGCGTCGACGATGAAACCGGCGAAGCGCTGATCCAGCGCGACGACGACAAGGAAGACACCGTCCGCAAGCGCCTGGACGTGTATTCGCAGCAAACCCGCCCGCTGGTGGACTATTACTCGGACTGGGCCGCCAAGGGCGATGCCACGGCCAAGGTGTCCCCGCCGAAGTACCGCAAGATCGCCGGCGTGGGCGATGTGGACAGCATCACTGCCCGCGTGTTCGAAGCGCTCAAGTAAGCCTCGATCCTGGCAGCCCAACAAAAAGCGACCTTCGGGTCGCTTTTTGCGTTCTGGGATCCTTATCGCTTTCCCCCTTGCCAGTCAGGCTACCGTCCGTACAATAGCGCCAGAGTTGACGTTTACGTAAACGGCAGTCGCCACCGCGACTGATCACCGAGGAGACAGCAAATGGACATTCAGGACAATGTATTCATCGTCACGGGCGGCGCGTCTGGCCTGGGAGAAGGCACCGCGCGCATGCTGGCCGAGGCTGGCGGCAAGGTCGTCATCGCCGACCTGAACGAGGCTGCGGGCACCGCGCTCGCGCAGGAGTTGGGCGGGACCTTCGTCAAGTGCGATGTCTCGTCGGAAGCCGACGGCCAGGCGGCGGTCGCCGCCGCACAGGCGCTCGGCCGCGTGTCCGGGCTGGTCAATTGCGCCGGCATCGCCACGGCCAACAAGACCGTGGGCAAGAACGGCCCGCATCCGCTCGACGCGTTCGACAAGACCATCCGCGTCAATTTGATCGGCACCTTCAACATGATTCGCCTGGCCGCTGCGGCGATGGTGCAGAACACGCCCGACGCCGAAGGCGAGCGCGGCGTGATCATCAACACCGCGTCGGTGGCCGCGTTCGACGGCCAGATCGGACAGGCCGCCTATGCCGCGTCCAAGGGCGGCGTGGTCGGCATGACGCTGGCCATTGCGCGCGACCTGTCTCGTGACGGCGTGCGCTGCGTGACGATCGCCCCCGGCCTGTTCGAAACGCCGATGCTGCTCGGCATGCCGCAGGAAGTGCAGGACGCTCTCGGCAGGATGGTGCCGTTCCCCCCGCGTCTGGGCCGCCCGGCGGAATACGCCAAGCTGGCCAAGGCCATCATCGGCAATACCATGCTCAACGGCGAAGTGATCCGCCTCGACGGCGCGATCCGGATGCAGCCCAAGTAAGGGACCGCTTTGCCTGCTGCCGCTGCTTCACGCCGGCAGCAGCATCACCAGCATCAAACCCGGCGCCGCCGCCGGCCACAGCGTGAGCTGCTCGAACTGCAGCGCGCCGAGCGCCGGATGGCGGAAGCCGCGGCGCCCGCCTTCCCGGTCTTCCACGTCCTGCGACAGCCAGGCCGCGCGAAAGGCGGGGCTCTCCGCCATCAATCCTTCGATCAGCGCACGCATTGGCGCGTCGTCTGCATGGCGGATGCTGTGCGCGCGGAATTCCGCCACCAGGCGCCCGGCCCGGTGCGGCCAGTCCTCGACCAATGCCTGCAGCGGTGCCGACACGAACATTGCGCGCAGCAGGTTCCGCTCCTGACTGTCCCCGTCGAGCCAGCCGATAAACAACTCTGCAGCCGCCGCGTTCCACGTCAGTGCGTTCCACTGACGATCCAGCAGGTAGGCCGGGCCCCGGATGGCATGGACGCTCGCCATCACCGCTGCCGGAACCGCTTCACCGCCGGCCTGCTGCGGGTCGCGCCGCCCGGCCAGTTCGAACAGGTAGGCACGCTCGGCGCGCGACAGGCGCAGCGCGGCGGCCAGGCTCGCCAGCGCCCGTGCCGACAGCGCGACCGGTCTCCCCTGCTCCAGCCACGTCACCCATGTGGCGCTCAGTCCCGCAAGCTGGGCCACTTCCTCGCGGCGCAGGCCCGGCGTACGCCGGCGGCGCCCCGGCGGCAGCCCTACGTCTGCCGGCGCCAGCCGCTCGCGGTGGGCGCGCAGGAAAGCGCCGAGCACCGCTTCGCGCGTGACCGGCGCGGCGGCGCCCGCATCGGACAGAGAATCGGGCTGGACAATTGGGTCTGTATCGGAGGCAAACTGGACCATAGGGTGGTGCGTCTTATACCAGGATAAAACGGTAACTTGTACCGGGAAAACAGTCGGCCTACAGTAGCTCGAACCCGCTCTGCGGGCAACTCCCCGATCCATCAGAAGACCGGCATGAAGCCGGTTCAGGAGCAGCCATGCAACAACAGGAACTCGTCGCCGCCCAGTTCGGCGCCACCGCCAGCGCCTACCTCACCAGCGCCGTCCACGCACAGGGGGCCGATCTGGAACAGCTCAAACGGGAACTGGCGGACCTGATCCCGGCGGACAAGCGCGCGGCGAGCACCGTGCTCGATCTCGGCTGCGGCGCGGGGCATGCGAGCTTCGCTGCAGCGGCTGTTGCCGGCACGGTCACCGCCTATGACCTGTCCCAGGAGATGCTCGATGTGGTCGCAGGCGCTGCGCGCGATCGCGGACTCGGCAATATCGTCACGCGTCAGGGCGCGGCGGAAACGCTGCCGTTTGCGGATGGCACGTTCTGCGCCGTCGTGTCGCGCATGAGCGCGCACCACTGGCGCAGCGTGCCGGCCGCGCTGCGCGAGATGCGCCGTGTGCTCAAGCCGGGCGGCAAGGTGGTGCTGATCGACATCGCGGGCGCCGAGGACCCGCTGCGCGACACGTGGCTGCAGTCAGTCGAGTTGCTGCGCGATCCATCACATGTGCGCGACTACACGGGCCCGGCATGGCGCGCGATGTTCGAAGCTGCGGGCTTTGCGGCCGGTGAAATTGATGTCTCGCCGGTCTGGCGCATCGGCATCGAGTTCGATAGCTGGGTCAAGCGCATGCGCACGGCGCCGGTCGCGGTCGAGGCCATCCGCCATCTGTGGCAGTTCGCCCCCGCCGAAGTCGGCGAGCACTATCACGTGCAGCCCGACGGCAGCTTCGATCTGGAAGCGGTCATGATCACAGCCAGGGCACGCTAAGGTTGCGCAGATCGATCAACCGGCCACCGGCTCCCGCGTGGCCGCCTTGATGGTGAGATTGCGGACCAGCGCCCATACCGCTTCGGCGGCAGGCGACAGCGAACGGTCCTCGCGCCGGACCATGACGATGCGCCGCTCTTCGCGCGGCACCAGCGGCCGCCAGACCAGAGGCGACGCCGCCGGCAACGGCAGCGAGTACGTCGGCAATACCGATGCGCCGATGCCCGCCTCCACCATGCCGAACACGCTGGCCGAGTGGCCCAGTTCCTGCACCACGCGCGGCACGATGCCGTGCCGTCCGAACACGCGATCGATCAGCGGCCGGCTGCCCGAGGCAAAGTCCAGCAGCACCAGCCGCATGCCGTCCAGTGCGGACCAGGGGACCGTTTTCTCCTGCGCGAGCGGATGGTCGCGCCGGCACACGAAGCAGAACGGATCCGTCACCAGCGGCTCGATAGTGAGCCCGTCGTGCACGAGCGGGTCGATCAGCACGCCAAAATCCACGCCGCCAGCACGCACTTGCTCGATGCCATCGGCCTGCACGTTGTCGCGCACGGTCAGGCGGATCTCGGGGTACTGCGCGGCGCATGCGGCCACGTACATCGGCATCAGCCGCGCCGAAATCGTCGGGGCACCGGCTATCACAACGCGTCCGCGATAGTGCTCGCCGAGCTCACGCGTATCTTCAAGCGTATCGTCCAGCTGCCCCAGAAGACGTTCCAGTGCCGGAGCCAGCGCCTGGCCGGCATGGGTTAGCACCACCTCGCGCGTGGTCCGGTCCAACAGCCGCACGCCAAGGGACTCTTCCAGCTCCGCCACGCCGCGGCTGATGGCTGACTGGGTCAGGCCAACGGCATCCGCGGCCCGGCTGAAACCACCCGTTTCCGCGACTGCGAGGAACACCCGCAACTGACGGAGTGTGTAATTCATGCAACGACGAGATAAATGAATGCGATAAATGAATTTGCATTCTAGACCCGGGTAGCGTCCAATACTAGGCTAAACCCTTAGATGTCCAGCATGTTTACCAAGCTCAAGAAACTCTACGACCTGATCGACGGCTTCGTCCTGATCATGCTGACCGCCATCGGCATCGCGTTGCTCGCCCCTGAGTTCGGCAGCAGCCGCGGTCCGCTGCATCTCGGCACCATCACCAGCCTCGGCGTGGCGCTCGTGTTTTTCTTGCATGGCGCAGCGTTGTCGCGCGACAAGCTCGTGTCCGGGGCCAGGCACTGGCGCCTGCATGTATTCGTGCAGGTCTTCACGTACGTCGTGTTCCCGGTGGTGGGCTTGCTGCTGATGCTGTCGCTTCGCAACACACTGCCGGCGGACCTGCTGCTGGGCGTGTTCTACCTGTGCGCGCTGCCGTCGACCGTTTCATCGTCAGTCGCCATGACGTCGATGGCACGCGGCAACGTGCCGGGCGCCATCTTCAACGCCACCATCTCGGGCCTGATCGGCATGGCCGTCACGCCGCTGCTGATGGGTCTGGTCATCAGCGCGAGCGGCGCTTCCATGCCGCTCGGCAAGGCGCTCATGGGCGTGGCGCTGCAACTGCTGCTGCCGTTCGCGCTGGGCCAGTTGCTGCGCCCGCTGATCGGTAGCTGGCTGGCGAAGAAAAAGCACATCACCAACAAGATCGACCGCGGCGTGATCGTGCTGATCGTCTACTCGTCGTTCTGCGACGCGACCGCCGAAGGCCTGTGGCACCACTACCAGTGGCAGACCATTGCCGCAGTGATGGCGCTGGCCGCCGTGCTGCTGTTTGTCGTGCTTGGCACGACCACCTTTGTCGCGCGCCGGCTGCATTTCAGCGTCGAAGACGAAATTACCGCAGTCTTCTGCGGCTCCAAGAAGAGCCTGGCCAACGGCATCCCGATGGCCAACATTCTGTTCGCCGGGCATCCCGCGCTGGGGCTGTTGGTGTTGCCGCTGATGGTCTATCACCAGTTGCAGCTGATTGTGTGTTCGGTGATTGCGGCACGGTATGCGAATCGTGATGCGCTGGTGGAGGATCGGGCTGCGGCGCGGGCCTGAAACCTGGCATTCGCATAAAAAACGGGGGACATGTCCCCCGTTTTTATTTTCCTCGCCTCGCCCCCATCAAACCGACGGATTTTTCGACAACGGTGGATTCTTCGCAAAGTAGCTCCGAATCCCGCGCAAGATCGCATTAGCGAGCTGCTCCTGATGCGAATCGTCATTGAGCTTGCGCTCTTCCTCGGGATTGCTGATGAACGCGGTCTCGACGAGGATCGACGGAATGTCCGGCGCCTTCAGCACCGCAAACCCCGCCTGTTCCACGCTGCCCTTGTGCAGGCGGTTGATGCCGCCGATTTCCTGCAGCACCGCCTTGCCTACCTGCAGGCTGTCGTTGATCTGCGCCGTGGTGGACAGGTCCAGCAGCACGCGGGCGACCTGCGCGTCCTTGTTGAGGTTGGCGCCACCGATCAGGTCGGATGAGTTTTCTTTGTTGGCAAGCCAGCGCGCGGCCGTGCTCGACGCCCCGCGCTCGGACAGCGCGAACACCGAGGCGCCCTTCGCTTCCGGCGACAGGAACGCATCGGCGTGGATCGACACGAACAAATCGGCCTGCACGCGCCGCGCCTTCTGCACGCGTACGTTCAGCGGCACGAAGAAATCCGCGTCGCGCGTCATCATGGCACGCATATTCGGCTGCGCGTCGATCTTCGCGCGCAGGCGATGCGCGATCTGCAGCACCACGTCCTTTTCGCGCGAGCCCGAGGCGCCGATGGCGCCGGGATCTTCACCGCCATGGCCCGGATCGATCGCCACCGTCAGCAGGCGGCGCATCTTGAACGGACGCTCCGCGGTCGGGTCGTTCTGCGCGACGGGCGGCACCACCGGCGCGTTGGGCTTGGGCACGACCGGCACTGATGGCTTCGGCGGCTTGGCCGCGGCAATGGCGGGCGGTGGCGCCGTGGTTGCCGGCACATCGCCCTTTTCATCGAACTTGCGCACCAGCGCGCCGATGGCATCTTCCTCGGCGCCGGCAGGGGCACCGGCCACACCATCGGCACCAGTCGGCGACGCGCTGGTGGCGAAGCGGCGTTGCTTTTCCTCGGTGTCGCGCACCAGTTTCCATAGGGGATCAGGCGGATTGACCGGGTACAGGTCGAACACCAGGCGGTTCTTGTAGCTGCCGATCGGCAGCAGCGTGAACACCTGCGGCGCGACGTTTTCCTTGAGGTCGAACACCATGCGGACCACGCGCGGGCGGTTCTGGCCGACGCGCACGGTCTGGATATACGGGTCGTTCGGCGTGATCTTGGCCACGAGTTCGCGCAGCGTGGGCGAGAGGTCGAGACCGTCGATGTCCACCACCAGCCGGTCCGGATCACGCACCATCCGGTGCACCGCAACCAGTGGCGTGTCGGATTCAATCGTGACGCGGGTGTAGTCTTCCGCGGGCCAGACACGTACCGCGACGATGCCAGCGCCAAAGACCAGCTGCGGCCCCGCCAGCGTGAGCACGGCCGTGCCGGCGCTGAATTTCAGGCATTGCGCGATCCATTTGCGCCGGGCCTGCAGCAGTCCGTCGGGTCCATCGGGTCGGTCGGTGGCGAGTCGCTTGATCAGCATGCGTTCAGCAAGGTAATTCCAGTGGGAGTATAGGCGCGCAACGTCGCGATCCGCCGCTCGGCTGCCGTATCGCTCATATCGGCAGCGGGCATGTCCGATTGGAGCAACACGTGCAGATCCGGTTCCCCGAGCAGTCGGCCGGCCTTCTCGGGCCACTCGACGAGATTGAACGCCGGTTCGGCGAAGCAGTCGCGGAATCCGGCATCGATCCACTCTTCCGGATCGGCAAACCGGTACAGGTCAAAGTGGTAGACAGTAAGCGGCGAACCATCGGCGCGCGCGACGTCGTAGGGCTCGCACAGCGTATAGGTCGGGCTGCGGACCTTGCCCGCATGGCCCAGCGCCCGCAGGATCGCGCGCGACAGCGTGGTCTTGCCCGCCCCCAGGTCGCCCGAGAGCTGCACATGCACGGTCGTGGGCGGCAACTCGCGCACCACGCCGGCGAGCGCGGCACCGAGGCGCGCGGTGGCGGCTTCGTCGGTCAGCGTCAGGGAACGTTCTTCGAGCAGGGGCATTGCGTACAATTCAGGGATGACAGAGCGAGCATCCGAAGCGCCAGGCGCTCCCGTTCCACTGCCTGCAGCCGCTGCCGATGCAGCCGGCACAGACGGCCTGGAGGCGCTCGTGCAATCGATCCGGGACTGGGGCACCGAACTCGGTTTTGCCTCGGTGCGGATCGCCGACGTCGATCTCGGCCATGCCGAGCCCGGGCTAATGGCATGGCTGGCGCAGGGGTACCACGGCGACATGGATTATATGGCGAACCATGGCCCTCGGCGCGCCCGTCCCGCGGAACTCGTGCCCGGAACGGTGCGGGCGATCGTCGCGCGCATGCCCTATCTCCCAGCCCCGGCCACACCGGACTGGCGCCGGCACGAACTGGCGAGACTCGACGATCCCTCGACTGCCGTGCTTTCGCTCTATGCGCGGGGCCGCGACTACCACAAGGTGCTGCGCAACCGGCTCCAGCAGCTCGCGAGCCGCATCGAGGGCGCCATCGGCCCGTTCGGCTATCGCGTCTTTACCGATTCGGCGCCGGTGATGGAAGTCGCGCTGGCCAGCCAGGGCGGCCTCGGCTGGCGCGGCAAGCACACGCTGCTGCTGGACCGCGACGGCGGCTCGATGTTCTTCCTTGGCGAGATCCTGGTCGATATCCCGTTGCCCGCCGATCCGCCCGAAGCGTCGCATTGCGGCAATTGCCACCGCTGCATCGACATCTGCCCGACGCGCGCGATCCTCGCACCCTACAAGCTCGACGCACGCCGTTGTATTTCTTACCTGACCATCGAGCACAAGGGCCCGATCCCCGAGCAATTTCGCGCACCGATGGGCAACCGCGTGTACGGTTGCGATGATTGCCAGCTCGCCTGCCCGTGGAACAAGTTCGCGCACCGGGCCACGCTGCCCGATTTCGATGTGCGCAACGGCTTCGACGCCGCCGACATGGTCGACCTGTTCCTGTGGACCGAGGCCGAGTTCAACCTGCGCCTGGAAGGCAGCCCGATCCGCCGTATCGGCCATGAACGCTGGTTGCGCAATCTTGCTGTGGGACTCGGCAACAGCCTGCGCGCCGCGGCTTCGGGTCAACGCCCCCAGGACCGCGAACTCGCTGAGCGCATTCGCACAGCGCTGGAAAGCCGTCTTGCCGATGCCACGCCGCTCGTGCGCGAGCACCTCGACTGGGCCCTCGCGCAGGGCCGGGCCGTCAGCTGACCAGAGCGAGCCAGATCGGCGTAGTCACGATCGCCGCGACCGTCATCACCGATATCGTCGCGGCCACCATGGGCCCGTTGCCGCCCATGCGCACGGCGAGGATATAGGCGCTCGATGCCGTGGGCAGCGAGGCGTACAGCACCACGATCTGGTACTGCAACTCCGTCAGCGGCAGCAGGCGGCCTGCCAGCCAGGCCAGGCACGGCATGGCCAGCAGCTTGATGCCGGTCCACCACGCGACGGGGCCGACGGTACCGGTCGCGCCGCTCATCTGCAGTCCTGCGCCCACCGTCATCAGGCCGAGCGCCGTCGATGCCGAGCCCAGCCGGTTCAGTGTCATGGCCAGTACCTCGGGCGCGTGCAGCCCCAGCAAATTGGTCAGCAGTCCGCCGGCGGTAGCGAGGATCAGCGGATTGCGCGCGAGCTCTTTCCACAGCCGCGTATCGCCATGGCGCGCCAGCGCCCAGACCGCGGCCACATTGCACAGCGGCACCGTGCAGCCCACGATTACGGCCATCAGCGCGAGCCCTTCGCTGCCACCGAGGCGCGAGGCCAGCGCCAGTCCGATATACGAGTTGAAGCGGAACGCCGTCTGCAGGCCCGAGGCGAAATCCACGGCGTCAGGGCGCAGCACCCATTTGACGGCGTAGCCGCCAACCATGCCGAACGCCATGACAGTGAGCGCGAGCCCGAGCATGGCCGAGGTCGATGAAAAATCGAACACCGCGCTGTTGGTCGACTGCAGCAGCAGCGCGGGAAACAGCACGAAATAAACCAGGCGCTCCACACCACCCCAGAAGGCACGGTCGAATGGTGAATAACGGACCAGCAACCAGCCGATCAGGATCAGGCTGAAGTCGGGAACCAGCAGGAGGGCGGAAGACATCTCGTGAATGTTGTCGTTATTGTCGCGGCCGGGGCCGCCTGGCACTGCGGGGAAAAGAGACGGAATGTGCAGACTAGGGCAGATCCGGATAGGTATTTTTCCAGAAATGAGCCAGCATGGCATACCAAGTTGTACGCCTGCCCCCTATGCTGCACCGCCGTAACTCGCCATCGTCGGGCCCGCTTAGCGCCCCGCACCCGCTTTCACGACCCCGCCAGACCCCGCGCCGTCTGCTGGCCATGCTCGCCGCGGGCGTGGCGTTTGGCGTCCTGGTGCCGGCTGGTGCGACGGAAATCGAGGGGCTGCGCTTTGACGACGCGGCCCGCGTGTCAGGCAAGGTACTGCAGCTCAATGGCACGGCGCTGCGTTCGGGACTGCTGCTCAAGGGTTATGTGGCGGCGCTCTACCTGCCCGAGAAGGGCCGCAACGCCACTGTGGTACTCGGCACGCCGGGTACCAAGCGGTTGCAGCTCCGCATGCTGCGCGAAGTCGAACCCACCGCACTTTCACGGGCCATCCAGAAAGGCATGCGTGAAAACCACAGCGAACTGCAGATGCAGATGCTGTCAGCGCGGATGGTCCAGTTCGAACACACCATTGATCAGGTCGGCACGGCGCGCAAGGGCGACGTGATCAATTTCGACTTTTCGCCGGACGCCGGTACGGTGGTCGCCATCAACGGCACCCCGCGCGGCCGCCCGATTCCCGGCGACGACTTCTACCAGGCCGTGCTGCGCGTCTTCCTCGGCGAACATCCCGTGGACCGGGACGTCAAACGCGGCCTGCTGGGTGGCTGAGCCCGCCTGACCAGATGTTGCTGCTGCCTTGCCGCCACCTGCGGCAAGGCAGCGGCGTTTTCTTCCGGGCATCACCCCCAGCCCGGACTTTCCTGACGGGAGATTCGATCTCATGCAAGCTGGCAAAATTGCCCTGACCCTCGCCCTGGCCACCGCGGCCTCCATTGCGCAAGCGCAGAGCTTTCCGAGCAAGCCCATCCGCCTGATCATTCCGTTTGCGCCTGGCGGCACCACCGACATCGTCGGCCGCGGCGCCGCTGACCAGATGAGCCGCATTCTCGGCCAGCCCGTCGTGGTGGAAAACCGCGCCGGCGGCGGCGGCTCGATCGGCGCCGACGCCATCGCCAAGGCTGCCCCGGACGGCTACACGATCGGCATCTCGACCGTCTCGACCATGGCCGTGAACCCGGCTTGCAACCCGAAGCTGTCGTACGACCCGATCAAGGACTTCAAGCCCGTCACGAACCTGGCCAACGTGGCCAACGTGATCGCGGTGAACCCGAACTTCCCGGCCAAGAACTACAAGGAGTTCCTCGCCGTGCTGAAGGCCAATCCGGGCAAGTATTCATACGCCACGTCGGGCACCTGCGCGTTCGGCCACATGCTGGGCGAGCAGTTCAAGGTATCGACCAAGACCTTCATGGTGCATATCCCGTACCGTGGCGCGGGCCCGGCGCTGAACGACGTGCTGGCCGGCCAGGTGCCGATCATGGTGGATAACCTGCCCTCGTCGATGCCTTACATCAAGGCCGGCAAGCTGCGCCCGATCGTGGTGGCGTGGAACAAGCGGCTCGATTCGCTCCCGGACGTGCCGACTTTTGGCGAGATGGGGCTGAAGGAGCCCAACGATCCGGCGTGGTATGGCCTGGTGGCGCCTGCCGGCACGCCTGACGATGTGATCAAGAAGCTCAATGAAGCTGCGGTGAAGGCGCTACAGGACAAGGGTTTCCAGGAACGTCTGCGTGCCGCGGGCGCCGAGCCTTCGGGTAACTCACCGGCGCAGCATGCGGCGGAGATCAAGAAGGAGTTCGACAAGATGAAGAATCTGGTGAAGGTGCAGAATATTAAGTTGGAGCAGTAAAAGGCTCTCTTTGCCTTGTACTGGCCGCCTGCGGGCGGCTTTTTCTTTTGGGTTGCCTTATCGCGTGAATGGGTTCTTCGGGTCCCTCGCCTCGGTTGCCGTCAATCCCGGTAAAACGATTAAAATCCAGGCTTCCCTCGATGCTATTGCCATGCCTGCTCCCTTCGACGCCATTCTTCCTGCGCCTTTTGGCAAGGTCGGCGTGCGTGCCGACGATGTGCGGATCCGGGAGATTTTTTATCTGCCTGAGGACGTCGAAAGCATTGCGCCGCGCAGTGACGTGATTCTGCGCCTTGCCGCGCAGCTGGATGCCTATTACGCCGATGCCGGCGCGACCTTTGATGTGCCGCTGGCCATTGCCGGCACGCCGTTCCAGCAGCAGGTGTGGCAAGCGATCTGCGCGGTGCCGCGCGGCGGCCTGACTACGTATGGCGATATCGCGCGCAAGCTTGGGGGCGTCGCGCGGGCGGTGGGGCAGGCTTGCGGGCAGAACCCGCTGCCGATCGTGATTCCGTGCCATCGCGTGGTGTCTGCCAGCGGCATCGGCGGCTTTGCCCACCATGCCGAGGACGGTTTCCATCTGGAAGTGAAACGCTGGCTGTTGCGCCATGAAGGCGCCATGCTGATATGAAGCGCCCGGCCGGCGCAAGCCAGACCACACGCAAGCCGCGCGCGGTGCATGCCGATGCGGAGATGGTCGCCCTCGATGCGGCCATCGCCCCCGAACTCGATCTCGTCAGCCGTTTCTGCGACGCACTGTGGCTAGAGGATGGCCTGTCGCGCAACACCATGGACGCCTATCGGCGCGATCTGTCGATGCTCGCGCGCTGGCTGCATCAGTCCGGCAATGGCGGCTTGCTGGGCATCGGCGACACGGAACTGAACGCCTATTTCCTGGCGCGGCACCCCGAGACCCGCGCCTCATCCTCGAACCGCCGGCTCGCTGTATTCCGCCGCTTCTACCAGTGGGCACTGCGCGAGCAAATGATCGAGGCCGATCCGTGCATCCTGCTGCGCCCCGCCAAGCAGCCGCCGCGCGTGCCCAAGACGCTAAGCGAAGCGCAGGTTGAAGCGCTGCTCGAAGCGCCCGACACCACCACGCCGCTCGGCCTGCGCGACCGCACCATGCTCGAGCTGATGTACGCGAGCGGACTGCGCGTGTCGGAGCTGACGCAGATGAAAACCGTCGAGATCGGCCTGAACGAAGGCGTTGCGCGCGTGGTTGGCGGCAAGGGCGACAAGGAGCGGCTGGTGCCTTTCGGCATGCAGGCCAGCGACTGGCTGCGCCGCTATCTGGGGAGCGCGCGCCCTGCCCTTCTTGCCGGCCGCGCGTGCGACGCGCTATTCGTCACGCAGCGTGGCGAGGGCATGACGCGTCAGGCGTTCTGGCACCTGATCAAGCGCCATGCGCGCGATGCCGGCATTACCGCGCCGCTGTCGCCGCATACGCTGCGGCATGCGTTTGCCACGCACCTGCTGAACCACGGCGCCGACCTGCGCGTGGTGCAACTGCTGCTTGGCCATGCCGATATCTCCACTACACAGATCTACACCCACGTGGCGCGCGAACGGCTGCGCGAACTGCACCAGCAGCACCATCCACGCGGGTAAGACGAGCCGGGCTCGCCCCTGGCGCGACGAGAAGCGACAATGAGCAAAGCGAAACATATCTCCGAAACCCCGGCCACGCAGTTCCTGCGCCGCCACAACGTCGCCTTCGGCGAGCATCCGTACGACTACGTGGACCACGGCGGCACCGGCGAATCCGCCCGTCAGCTCGGCGTGCCGGAGCACGATGTCGTCAAAACGCTGATCATGGAAGACGAGCGCGCGCAGCCGCTGGTCGTGTTGATGCATGGCGACTGTTCGGTCTCCACCAAGAACCTGGCGCGCCAGATCGGCTGCAAGAGCGTGCAGCCCTGCAAGCCCGAGGTCGCGCAGCGGCACAGCGGCTACATGGTGGGCGGCACGTCGCCATTCGGCACAAAGAAGCGCATGCCCGTCTATGTCGAGTCGACGGTACTGGCGCTGGAGAAGATCTATATCAACGGCGGCCGGCGCGGCTATCTGGTCAGCCTGGACCCGAAGCTGCTGACCACGCTGGCCGATGCGAA
This sequence comes from Cupriavidus pinatubonensis, assembly GCF_019602855.1. Lineage (GTDB taxonomy): Bacteria > Pseudomonadota > Gammaproteobacteria > Burkholderiales > Burkholderiaceae > Cupriavidus > Cupriavidus pinatubonensis. The sequence continues at coordinate 623,823 of NZ_CP080767.1, read as the reverse complement.
GGCCGTGGAATGCGCGCTGCCTGACTGAACCGCCCGCGCCGCTCGCGGATATTGGGGAAGTCACGGTCGTGGCGACCCCGCCGCCGCGCTACAATCCCGCCAATTCCAGACAAGGCAGTCACTGCCGCGCGTATCCCCTCATGGCCAACCTGCTCTTCGCCCTCGCCGCCTACCTGATCGGATCGGTGTCCTTCGCCGTCGTCGTCAGCAAGGTCATGGGCCTGCCTGATCCGCACACCTACGGTTCCGGCAATCCCGGCGCAACCAACGTGCTGCGCACCGGCAACAAGAAGGCGGCGATTTTCACGCTGATCGGCGACGGGCTCAAAGGTTGGCTGGCGGTCTGGCTGGCGAGCCGCTTCGGGCCTGCCTACGGTCTCGATGACAATGGCCTGGCGATGGTCGCACTGGCCGTGTTCCTGGGCCACCTGTTCCCGGTGTTCCACCGCTTTGCCGGTGGCAAGGGTGTGGCCACTGCGGCGGGCGTCCTGCTGGCGATCAACCCGATCCTGGGGCTGGCCACGCTGGCGACCTGGGTGATCATCGCGTTCTTCTTCCGCTATTCGTCGCTGGCCGCGCTGGTCGCGGCGATTTTCGCGCCGGTCTTCTACGTGCTCATGGAAGGCATCGACGCCATGGCCGGCGCCGTGCTGATCATCGCCATCCTGCTGATCGCGCGCCACCGCCAGAACATTGCCAAGCTGCTGACCGGCAAGGAAAGCCGCATCGGCGAGAAGAAGAAGGTCTGAACGCGTTCCCTGGAGCGCGGGTGATCAGGCTGCCTGCGCCATCGACACCGGGAACTGCATCTCCACGCGCAGGCCGCCTTCGGCTCGGTTGAGGAGCGACAACCTCCCTCCCGCCTGCCGCACCAGGCGATCTACGATCGCCAGTCCCAGTCCCGAATGCGCGTTACCACCGCGTGCCGGATCGAGCCGCACGAACGGCAGTGTGACGCGTTCCATGTCAGCGTCCGGAATACCCGGTCCCTGGTCTTCCACCGTAAGGCAGAAGCCTTCGGCCGTACGAGAGGTCGCCACGCACACCGGCGCCTGGCCGTAGGCGTAAGCATTGTCGACGAGGTTGCCGACGATGCGGTCGAGCTGCGTCGCGATCATGCGGAAGCCCTCGCCGGCGTTCAGCGACAGCACCACCTGCCGTTCCTGCTCGGCCAGCGACGCCGCGAGCTCGTGGATACGCCGATCCACCGGCACCGGCCGCGCCGTCGGCTCGCTGCTTTGCGCAAAGCTCAGGAACTGCTCCACGATCGCCGACATGGATTCGACATCGCGCGTGACGCCTGCCGCGGCCTTCGGGTCGGACAGCATCTCGGCACGCAGCCGCAACCGTGCGAGCGGCGTTTTCAGGTCGTGCGCGATGCCGGCCAGCATGGTGTTGCGCTCCTGGTCGATACGGGTGAGGTCCGCCACCATGCGGTTGAAGCGCTCGATCAGCTGGCGCAGTTCATGCGGCCCGCGTTCGCGCAGCGGCGCCACCGGCTGCTGGCGTGAAAGCTGCTCGGCCGCGGCCGCCATATCGCGCACGGGCCGCTGGATCTGCCATGCAATCAGCAGTGCAAAGATGATGGCGACGCCCACCACGAGCATCACGCCCGGCACCAGGCGGTTGTCGGGCGGCGGATTGTGGACCCACAGGATCGGCATCGCGATCCAGTTGCTGCGCGTCGGCAGTTTGATCCACAGCCGCGGCGTGGCTTCGTCTTCGACCCGGATCTCGGTGCCCTGCGGCAGCCGCGTGATGAACTGCTCCACGAGCCGTCGCGAGCGGCCCTTGGGTACGACGGTATGTTGTTCGGCACTGGCCTCGCTGGCCACTTCGACCAGGCTTGGCAGCGGCACGGGCGGGCGCGCGTCGAGCGCGCGCTGGATGCTGGCGAACTGGAACAGCATCTGCTCGACCGAATAGTCGACCTGCTGCTGGCGCCGGTCCATGCGCAGGATTGCCAGCCACGAGAAATGGCTGATCACCAGCACGGCGGCAATCAGCAGTGCTATGCGGCCAAACAGGGTATCAATACGCAACTTCATGTCAGGACTCGTCATTGCCGCCCTGCCGCCGGACGGGCGACAGAGGCGACAGGCGTTACTGCGGAATTTCTTCGGCTTCGTCCGGTACGAACGTGTAGCCGCGTCCGCGCACGGTCTGGATGTAGCGCGGGCGCTGAGCGTCTTCGTCGAGCAGCCGGCGCAAGCGCCAGATCTGCACATCGATGCCGCGGTCGCTGATGCCGCTGGCGGTGCCATACATCAGCTCAACAATGCGCTCGCGCGAGAGCACTTCGAGCGGATGCATCAGCAGCAGCTTGAGCAGCGCGAATTCTGTGTCGCTGATCGACAGCACCTGGCCCGCTCGCTGCAGCGAGCGCTGGCGGAAGTTCACGCGGAACGGCCCGAACGCGATCGATTCGCGGTCTTCCGGTGCGGCCGCCGGCCGTGCGAGCTTGCGGCGCAGCACGGCATTGATGCGCGCGAGCAGCTCGCGTGGCGAAAACGGCTTGCCAAGGTAATCGTCGGCGCCGATCTCGAGGCCGACGATGCGGTCGATCTCGTCGCTGCGCGCGGTCAAAAGGATCACCGGAATGTCGTCGTTCTTGGCACGCAGATTGCGCAGTGCAGTCAGTCCATCGACCTTCGGCATCATCAGGTCCAGCACGATCAGCGCCGGGCGCTCGCGCTCGAGGCGCGCCTGCAGGCCATCGCCATCGTGCAGTACCGAGACCGCAAACCCTTGCTGGGTCAGGTACTCGCGCAGCAGATCGCGCAATTCAGGGTCGTCGTCGACGACAAGGATCTGGGTGGGCTGGTTCGTTCGCATAGGCACATGATAGTCAGGCTGGCCGCTGTCCTGCCGAATCCGGCTCGCGGCTTTGTTTCTGGAGATTACACAGGCGGGGCTGGTAATTCTCTGTAATAAACGCGGGCTTCGCGGAAACACGTGCATCCGGCGTCTCACATTATCCTTGCGGCATGGCAGGTTCAGAACCCGGTTCTTACTCTGCCGCGGCCAAACCCACAAGGCCGCTGCCCGCTTGGGCAGAACCCCACGCCAGATGGGGCGAGTGCCGCACCTGATGCGGCATACTGCAGCATCGCCGCGCCCACGACGGCGCGAAGAACGCCGGCGCATTGCGCGCCGCTTCCAGGATTCCGGAAATGCCCAACCCCGAACAAGGCCAACAACAACCTATCCCGCCGTCCCGCCCGCCGGAGGTCCCCGGCCCGGCCGGTTCGCCACGGCGCAAGCTGATCGCCGCGGCCCTCGTCGTACTGCTTGCCGGCGGCGGCTGGTACTGGTACAGCCATCGCGGCGCCGGTGCGGACGCACAGGGGACACAGGGCGCGCGCGGGCCCGGCGGGCCGGGGGGCGCAAGTGGCCCGGGCGCCGGTGGCCGCGGCGGGCCGGGCGGCCCCGGTGCCCCGCGCTCACCGGTGGTCGTGTCCACGGTCGCGCAGCGCGACATGGACGTGACCCTGAACGGCCTGGGCAACGTCACACCCGTGTCCAACGTCACCGTGCGCGCCCAGGTGTCGGGGCCGCTGCTCAAGGTGCTGTTCAAGGAAGGCCAGATGGTCAAGGCCGGCGACGTGCTCGCGGAAATCGACCCGCGTCCGTTCCAGGCCGCGTTCGACCAGGCCGTGGGCCAGCTCGCGCGCGACCAGGCGCTGCTGCAGAACGCACGGCTGGACCAGAAGCGCTACCGCACGCTGCTGCAGCAGGATTCGATTTCCAGCCAGCAGGTCGATACGCAGGATGCGCTGGTGCGCCAGTATGAAGGCGTGGTCAAGACCGACCAGGGCAATGTGGACAATGCGCGGTTGCAGCTCGGCTACACCAAGGTCGTGGCGCCGGTGTCGGGCCGCATCGGCCTGCGCCAGGTGGATCCCGGCAATATCGTCAATACGTCGGATACCAACGGCATTGCGCTGATCACGCAAATCCAGCCGATTGCCGTGCTCTACACCATTCCCGAGGACAGCCTGCCCGCTGTGCTGAAAAAGCTCAATTCGGGCGAGAAAATGCCGGTGCAGGCCTGGGACCGCCAGATGCGCAACCAGCTTGGCGACGGCACGCTGCTGACCACCGACAACCAGATCGACACCACCACCGGCACGGTCAAGATGAAGGCCATCTTCCCGAACGCCGACGGCATGCTGTTCCCTAACCAGTTCGTCAATGTGCGCACGCGCGTGGACACGCTCAAGGACGCGACCGTGATCCCGGTCGCGGCCGTGCAGCGCGGACAGCAAGGCACCTTCGTCTACGTCGTCGACGACAGCAGCAAGGTCAGGGTGCAGGTCGTCACGCTCGGTCCCAGCGACGGCAACCGTACCGCTGTGCTCAAGGGCGTGGAGCCCGGCCAGCGCGTGGTAGTGGACGGCGCCGATCGCCTCAAGGAAGGCATGACCGTGGAAGCTGTGGACCCGGCCGCCCGCGCGGCCCAACTCGTGCCGGCCAGCCAGCCGCGCGGGCGCGGACGCCGCCGCGATGGCGGCAGCTGGGGCGGCGCCAGCGGCGCTCAAGGAGAACGTGGAGAGCGCGGCGCCAGCGCGCCGCAGGGTGAACATCGCCGCCAGCGCGAAGGTGCCGGGTCCGGCGCCGATGCGAGCGGCGCCGCGGCCGAGGCTCCTGCTCCGCGCCGCCAGCCGTAAGGAATCCGCATGAACCCGTCACGCCTCTTCATCGAGCGCCCGGTAGCCACGGCGCTGCTGATGCTGGCCATCCTGCTCTCGGGGCTGGTGGCCTACCGGCTGCTGCCGCTGTCCGCGCTGCCCGAGGTGGACTACCCCACCATCCAGGTCACCACGCTCTATCCGGGCGCGAGCCCCGACGTGATGACCTCGTCGATCACCGCGCCGCTGGAGCGGCAGTTCGGGCAGATGCCGGGGCTCAAGCAGATGTCGTCGTCCTCGTCGGGCGGCGCGTCGGTGATCACGCTGCAGTTCGAACTGACGCTGCCGCTGGACGTGGCCGAGCAGGAGGTGCAGGCGGCCATCAATGCCGGCAGCAACCTGCTGCCGTCGGACCTGCCGATGCCGCCGGTCTACAGCAAGGTCAATCCGGCCGACGCGCCGATCATGACCATTGCGATGACGTCCGACACGCTGCCGCTACCCAAGCTGCAGGACATGGTGGACACCCGCGTAGCGGCCAAGATTTCGCAGATCCAGGGCGTGGGTCTGGTCACGATCAGCGGCGGGCAGCGCCCCGCCGTGCGCATCCAGGCGAACCCCACCGCGCTCGCGTCGCTGGGCATGTCGATCGATGACCTGCGCACAGCCATCGGCGCGGCCAACGTGAACGGCGCCAAGGGCAGCTTCGACGGCCCGGCGCGCGCTTCCACCATCGACGCCAACGACCAGCTGCGTTCGGCCGACGAGTATAAGCAGATCATCATCGCGTACCAGAACGGCGCGCCGATCCGCATCACCGACGTCGCCGAGATCGTCGACGGTCCCGAAAACAACCGGCTGGCCGCCTGGGCCAACGGCAACCCTTCGATCATCCTCAATATCCAGCGCCAGCCGGGCGCCAACGTGATCGAGGTGGTGGACCGTATCAAGACGCTGCTGCCGCAGCTGCAGACCGCGCTGCCGGCTTCGGTCCACGCGCAGCTCATGACCGATCGCACGACGACAATTCGCGCGTCGGTGCATGACGTGGAATTCGAGCTGTTCCTGGCCATCGCACTCGTGGTGATGGTCATCTTCGTGTTTCTGCGCAACGTCTCCGCCACCATCATCCCCGGTGTGGCGGTGCCGCTGTCGCTCGTCGGCACGTTCGGCGTGATGTACATGGCCGGCTTCTCGATCAACAACCTGACGCTGATGGCGCTGACCATCGCCACGGGCTTCGTCGTTGACGACGCCATCGTCATGATCGAGAACATCATGCGCTACATCGAGGAAGGCGATTCCCCGATGGAAGCCGCGCTCAAGGGCTCGAAGCAGATCGGCTTCACCATCATCTCGCTGACGTTTTCGCTGGTGGCTGTGCTGATCCCGCTGCTGTTCATGGGCGATGTGGTCGGCCGCCTGTTTCGCGAGTTCGCGATCACGCTGGCGGTGTCGATCCTGATCTCGGCCGTGGTGTCGCTGACGCTCACGCCGATGATGTGCGCGCGGCTGCTGCGCCATGTGCCGGAAGACCAGCAGTCGCGCTTCCACAAGGCGACCGGGCGTTTCTTCGACAACGTGATCCACCGCTACGGCGTGGCGCTCGAATGGGTGCTGGATCGGCAGAAGGCAACGCTGGTGGTCGCTGTCGCCACGCTGGTGCTGACCGTGCTGCTGTACATGCTCGTGCCCAAAGGCTTCTTCCCGGTGCAGGACACCGGCCTGATTCAGGGCATCACCGAAGCCACGCAGACCACCTCGTTCCAGGCCATGGGCATCAAGCAGCAGGCCGCGGCGAAGGTGGTCGCGGAAGACCCTGCTGTGGCGAGCGTATCGTCGTTCATCGGCGTGGACGGCTCCAACACCACGCTCAACGCCGGGCGCATGCTGATCAACCTCAAGCCCAAGGGCGAGCGCGATTCGATCGACGTGGTCTCGCAGCGCCTGCAGCACGCGGTGGAAAAGCTCGGCGGCATCTCGCTGTACACGCAACCGGTGCAAGACCTGACGATCGAAGACCGCGTCGCGCGCACGCAGTACCAGTTCACGGTGGAAGACCCCGATCCGCAGAACCTGGCGACGTGGGTGCCGCGCCTGGTCGAGCGCCTGCGCCAGGAGCCCGAACTGCGCGATGTCGCCAGCGATCAGCAGAACAACGGCCTGCGCGCCTACGTAGACATCGATCGCGACGCCGCCGCGCGTTTCGGCATCACGACTGCCGTGATCGACAGCGCGCTGTACAGCGCATTCGGCCAGCGGCTGGTATCGACCATCTTCACGCAGTCGAGCCAATACCGCGTGGTGCTGGAAACCATGCCCGAGTTCCGCAAGGACCCGCAGTCGCTCGCCGAACTGCGCCTGCCCTCCTCGTCCGGCGGACAAGTGCCGCTGGGCGCGTTCGCGCGCATCAGTGAACGGACGGGTCCGCTCGTGATCAACCACCAGGGCCAGTTCCCGGCCGCGACCATCTCGTTCAACCTGGCGCCGGGCGAATCGCTGGGCGCCGCGGTCGACAAGATCACCAAGGTGGAAAACGAGCTGGGCCTGCCGATCTCGATGCAAACCGAGTTCCAGGGCGCCGCGCTGGCGTTCCGCGCGTCGTTGTCCAACACGCTGTGGCTGATCCTGGCCGCCGTGGTGACGATGTATATCGTGCTGGGCGTGCTGTATGAAAGCACGATCCATCCGGTGACCATCCTGTCCACGCTGCCGTCGGCCGGCGTGGGCGCGCTGCTGGCGCTGCTGCTCGCGGGGCAGGACCTCGGCATCATCGCGATCATTGGCATCATCCTGCTGATCGGTATCGTCAAGAAGAACGCGATCATGATGATCGACTTCGCGCTCGAAGCCGAGCGCGAAGGCGGCATGGCCCCGCGCGAGGCGATCTTCCAGGCCTGCCTGCTGCGTTTCCGCCCGATCCTGATGACCACCATGGCCGCACTGCTCGCGGCACTGCCCATGATGCTCGGCACCGGCATCGGCTCGGAACTGCGCCGCCCGCTCGGTGTGACCATGGTCGGCGGCCTGCTCGTGAGCCAGGTGCTGACGCTGTTCACCACGCCGGTGATCTACCTGGCCTTCGACCGCGTGGCTTTCCGCCTCAAGGACTGGCGCAAGCGCCGCTTCGGTGATCCGGAAGAAGGCGGCACCGATGAAGGCGATCCGTCGTCAGCGGGGCCGCGATGAACCTGTCCGCCACCTTCATCCACCGGCCGGTCGCGACGGCGCTGCTCACCATCGGCATCTTGCTGGCGGGCCTGGCGGCGCTGCGGCTGCTGCCGGTGTCGCCGCTGCCGCAGGTGGATTTCCCGACCATTTCGGTCTCGGCATCGCTGCCCGGCGCTAGCCCCGAGACCATGGCCGCCACGGTGGCCACGCCGCTGGAACGCGCGTTGGGCACCATCGCGGGCGTGACGGAAATCACGTCGAGCAGCTCGCTCGGCTCGACCCGCGTGACGCTGCAGTTCGACCTGTCGCGCGACATCGACGGCGCCGCGCGCGATGTGCAGGCGGCCATCAATGCGTCGCGCGCGACGCTGCCGACCAGCCTGCCGAACAACCCGACTTACCGCAAGGTGAACCCGGCCGACGCGCCGATCATGATCATTGCGCTGACGTCGCCGACCATGACGCGTGGACAGCTCTATGACGCGGCGTCGACCATCCTTTCGCAGAAGCTGTCGCAGGTGGAAGGCGTTGGCCAGGTAACGATTGGCGGTTCGTCGTTGCCGGCGGTGCGCGTCGAACTGAACCCGACGGCGCTGAACAAGTACGGCATCTCGCTCGAGGATGTGCGCAATACCATCAGCGCCACCAACGCCAACCGGCCGCTGGGCACGGTCGAGAACCGCACGAACAACTGGCAGGTCTACGCCAACGACCAGGCGATGAAGGCGAGCGACTACATGCCGCTGATCATCCGCTACGCCACGCCGGGCACGTTCTCGTCGGCATCGGCCGGCGCGCTGATCGCCAGCACCGCGAATGCGACCGCAGTGGGCGGCGTGAGCACCAAGGTCGTCAACGGTGTGACCGTGACCACCATCACGACCAGCAGCGGCACGACCACCGTCACCAGTGGCGCCACGGGCGGCAACAACACGACGAGCGGTCCCAATTCCTTCGCCGTGCCCGTGCGCCTGCAGGACGTGGCAAGCGTCGTCGACTCGGTGCAGGACATCCGCAACGCGGGCTCCGCCAACGGCAAGCCGTCCGTGCTGCTGGTGCTCAACCGCTCGCCGGGCGCGAACATCATCGAGACCGTCGACCGCGTGCGCGACATGCTGCCAACGCTGCAGAAGATGATCCCCGGGGCCATCTCGATGGAAGTGATGATGGACCGCACGCCGACCATCCGTGCGTCGCTGCGTGAAGTCGAGCACACGCTGATGATCTCGGTGGCGTTGGTGATCATGGTGGTGTTCCTGTTCCTGCGCAATGTGCGCGCGACGTTCATCCCCAGCGTGGCAGTGCCGGTTTCGCTGATCGGCACGTTCGGGGTGATGTACCTGGCGGGGTTCTCGCTGAACAACCTGTCGCTGATGGCGCTGACGATTGCCACCGGCTTCGTGGTGGACGATGCGATCGTGGTGCTCGAGAACATCTCGCGCCATATCGAGGAAGGCATGAAGCCGCTGGCCGCCGCGCTGCGCGGTGCCCGTGAAGTCGGCTTCACGGTGCTGTCGATGAGCCTGTCGCTGATCGCGGTGTTCATTCCGCTGCTGATGATGGGCGGCATTGTCGGACGCCTGTTCCAGGAATTCGCGATCACGCTGTCGGTGTCGATCCTGGTTTCGCTGGTAGTGTCGCTGACGACCACGCCGATGATGTGCGCACGCCTGCTGCGCACGCCTGTGCCCGAGGAAGAACGGGGCCGCTTCTTCCGCGCGAGCGAACACGTGTTCCGCTGGCTGCATGACAGCTACGCACGCACGCTGGCCGTCGCGTTGCGCTACAGCGCGGTCGTGTGGCTGGTCCTGCTGGCCACCGTGGCACTCAATGTGTGGCTCTACGTGATCGTGCCGAAGGGCTTCTTCCCGCAGCAGGACACGGGCCGGCTGATCGGCTTTATCCGCGCGGACCAGGCTACCTCGTTCCAGGCCATGCAGCCCAAGCTGGACAACTTCATCCGGATCGTCCAGTCAGATCCGGCGGTGGAGAACGTCACCGGATTCACCGGCGGTTCGCAGCGCAATACCGGCCAGATGTTCGTCACGCTCAAGCCGCTGTCGCAACGCAAGGAAAGCGCCGACGCCATCATTGCGCGGTTGCGCGTCAAGCTGTCCAAGGAGCCGGGCGCCAACCTGTTCCTGCAGGCCGTACAGGACATCCGTGTCGGCGGTCGGCAGAGCAGTTCGCAATACCAGTTCACCCTGCAGTCCGACGACCTGCAGGTGCTGCGCGACTGGGAGCCGAAGGTGCGCGCAGCGATCTCCAACATCAAGGGCATCGAAGACGTCGACACCGACACCAACGACAAGGGCCTGCAGACCTCGGTCATCATCGACCGCGACGCGGCATCGCGCCTCGGCGTGACGGCGCAGCAGGTCGACGCCGTGCTCAACGACGCGTTCGGCCAGCGCCTGGTATCGACCATCTACAACCCGCTCAACCAGTACCGCGTCGTCATGGAGCTGAGCCAGGAGTACCTGCAGGGACCGCAAGCGCTGCACGATATCTACGTGGTCACGGGCAACGGCCGCCGCGTGCCGCTGTCCGCGTTCGCCTCGGTGATGCCTACCAGTACGCCTCTGGGCGTGAACCACCAGGGCCAGTTCGCGGCGTCGACGATCTCGTTCAACCTTGCAGAAGGCTTCTCGCTGTCGCAGGCCACCGATGCGATCAAGCGCGCCATGGCGCAGATCGGCGCGCCCGAGACGCTGCAGGCGAACTTCCAGGGCGGCGCCAAGGCGTTCCAGGACTCGCTAAAGAGCCAGCCGATCCTGATTCTCGCTGCGATCATCACGATCTACATCGTGCTCGGCGTGCTGTACGAAAGCTACGTCCATCCGCTGACGATCCTGTCCACGCTGCCCTCGGCGGGCGTGGGCGCGCTGCTGGCGCTGCTCGCGTTCAAGACGGAGTTCAGCATCATCGCGCTGATCGGCGTGATCCTGCTGATCGGCATCGTGAAGAAGAACGCGATCATGATGATCGACTTCGCGATCGATGCAGAGCGGCGCGAAGGCCTGTCCCCGCGCGATGCCATCCACCGCGCCTGCCTGCTGCGCTTCCGCCCGATCCTGATGACGACCATGGCGGCGCTGCTGGGCGCGATACCGCTGGCCATCGGCCGTGGCGACGGTGCCGAGCTGCGCGCGCCGCTGGGCATCTCGATCGTGGGCGGGCTGGTGGTGAGCCAACTGCTGACCCTGTACACCACGCCGGTGGTCTACCTGACGCTGGATCGCTGGCGCCTGAAAGTGAAGGCCTGGCGCGAACGCCGCCGCGGCAACCCGCACGGCTCCGCACCGGCTGCCGGCACCGAATCCTGATGATGAAGATGAATCCGCTTTCCCGTTTCCTCTCCCTTGGCGCCGTGCCGCTGGCCTGCGCGCTCCTGCTCGCCGGCTGCGCCGTCGGCCCCGATTACCAGCGGCCCGACGCGCCGACATCGCCCGCTTTCAAGGAAGCCCCCGCCGACGCCGAAGGGTGGACCGGCGAGTGGAAGACCGCCGAGCCGCAGGACGCGCACGCCCGCCCACAATGGTGGCAGGTATTCGGCGACAGCCAGCTCGACGGGCTGATGTCGCAGGTACAGATCTCGAACCAGAACATCAAGGCCGCCGAGGCGCAGTACCGGCAGGCGCTGGCATCGCTGCAGGCAGCGCGGGCCGGCTTCTTCCCAACCGTCGATGCCCAGGCCGGCGTGTCGCGCGCGCGCGGCGCAAGCGGCAATACGATCAGCGGCCAAAGCGTCACACTCGGCGCCACGTGGGAACTCGACGTCTGGGGTCGCGTACGTCGCCAGGTGGAAAGCAGCGAAGCGAACGCGCAGGCAAGCCAGGCAGACCTTGCCTCGACGCTGCTGTCGACGCAAGCAACGCTCGCGCAAAGCTATTTCCTGCTGCGCATCGCCGACGCGCAAAAAGCGCTACTGGACCGCACGGTGGCGGACTACGCGAAATCGCTGCAGCTGGTCCAGAACCAGTACAAGGCCGGCACGGCGCAAAGGTCTGACGTGCTGCAGTCCGAAACGCAGCTCAAGAGCGCGCAGGCGCAGCAGCTCGATATCCAGATCACGCGCGCGCAGCTCGAACATGCGATCGCCGTGCTGATCGGCAAGCCGCCTGCGGAACTGTCGGTCGGGCAGGCTGATTTCGCTTCCACGCCGCCGCGTGTGCCGGTGGCCGTGCCGTCGCAGCTTCTGGAACGGCGGCCGGACATTGGTGCGGCCGAGCGTCGGATGGCGTCCGCGAATGCGCAGATCGGCGTGGCACAGGCTGCGTACTATCCGACGCTGTCGCTGTCCGCCAGCGGCGGGCTGACTGCGAGCACGCTTGCGCGCTGGGTGTCGCTGCCCGACAGGATCTGGTCGGTGGGTGCCGGGCTGACTGGGACGCTGTTTGATGGTGGGCTGCGCAGTGCTGCGAAGGCGCAGGCGGTGGCGGCCTATGACCAGACCGTGGCCAACTATCGGCAGACGGTGTTGGGGGCGTTCCAGGAGGTTGAGGACAACCTTGCTGCGCAGCGGCTGCTGGAGCAGGAATCGGTTGTGCAGAATGATGCGGTACGGGCGGCGCGGGAGGCGTTAGCGCTCGTCAATAACCGGTATCGCGCCGGCACCGCCAGCTTGCTTGATGTGCTGGTCGCCCAGACGACGGCTTATACGGCGGAGCGGACTGCGTTGACCCTGATGGGACGCCAATACACCGCTAGCGTGGTGCTGATCAAGGCGCTCGGCGGGGGGTGGCATCAGGGGGATGGTGGGGTGGAGACTGTGGGACAGCGGTGATTTGCGTGGTTATCGTTCTTGGCTAGTGCCGCTGTTTCGCCGGCGTAGCCGGCGACTTACTTCTTGTCCGAGCGACAAGAAGATGGTGTGAACGCGCCCTCCCATCACTTCACCCCACTCGGCCGCGGCAAGACCTGCCCACAAATCCTGTCCCTTAACCACCGGGCCGCCTTCCCAGCCGGCCGCTGCTTGAGCCAGACAAGCTCCATCGCCACCGGCCAATCCTGTTCCTGAAACGCCAAGGGCGGCGATACCAGTTTCGCCGCAGCGGGCGAGTTCGCCACGACGTGCCACGGCACAAAGGCCCAGCCAAGTCGGCGTTTGACGAGTTCGACAATCACCCACTGGCTTTCCACCCACCACACATCGGAGGCCACCCGCAGCCGCATCTTTTCCTCGCTGTCGGTCCGCGTAGCGACCATCAGCTGACGGTAGCGCTTGAGCTCTTCCCAGTCGATCCGCTGGCCGCCAGCCAGCGGATGATCGGGCGCACATACCAGCTGCATCGGCACCCACCCGAGCGCGTGAAAGCCGAGCGCCGGCGGCAGGACCTCCTGTCGCCACATGATGCCGAGGTCAGCGCCGCCTTCCAGCACCAGCCGGCTGACGTCCTCCATCAGTGGAAACAGCAACTCCAGCTCGACGGCGGGAAACAGGCCCGAGAATTCTTCCAGCAGCCCGCCAAGCGTTTCTTCCGGATAGAGTTCGTCCACAGCCAGGACAAGGCGGGTCTCCACGCCCTCCCCGAGGCTCATGGCCACGCCGCGAAAGTGCTCGCAGCGCTCCAGGATCACCCGCGCCTCTGCCAGCAGACGCTCGCCGACCGGCGTCAGGACGGGATAGCGACCAGTACGGTCGAACAGCGCGTTGCCAACGTCGATCTCGAGATTGGCCACCGCCGCGCTGATGACCGACTGCGCCTTGCCGAGCCTGCGCGCAGCGGCAGAGAACGAGCCGGTTTCGGCTGCCGCGGCAAAAGCCTGCAACTGGTCGATGGAAAGCGACATGATGGATGCTGCGGATGATGTATCGGATTTTGCGATACTACCTAACTTGGCAATCCCGTCAAACCAGATAGACTCCATCCCATCGCTTCATTTGCAGGAGAGTCTCATGCGCGACACCCGTGACCGGATCCGCCACGCCATTGGCTTTGAAGTCATCGGCCTGCTGGCGTTTGCCCCGCTCGCGAGTTGGGTGTTCGGGTACGAGCTGCACCAGATGGGACTGATCGGCGCGGTGGCCTCGCTGATCGCCGCCGGCTGGAACTATCTCTACAACCTGCTCTTTGACAAGGCCATGCTTCGGTTCACCGGGCAGTTGCGCAAGTCGGTCATTGTGCGCGTTCTGCACGCCATCCTGTTCGAACTGGGGCTGCTGATCGTATTCCTGCCGTCGGTGGCGTGGTACCTGGACATCAGCCTGCTCGATGCACTGATCATGGATATCGCCGTAGCCGGCTTCTACATGGTCTACGCGCTGATCTACAACTGGCTGTATGACATCGTCTTCCCGGTGCCGTCGCTGAAGGCAAAGCCGGAAGGCGGCACCGCGCTGGGCTGACCCGCCGGCCCGCGCACGCGGGCATTTCCCCATCCATTGGCGGCTTGTCCGGCCCCTCTCAAATAGTTATACGCCATAACAAATTTTGAGCTGATTGGACAGACGAACGCGCGCCACACGGCTTTGCCGATATCGGACAGGTCATTCCGCGCGCCGAACTGAAAGCCATTGCACTGCGCTCCAAGCGGCTCGCGGGCTTCGATCCGCAGTCGCTGCAGGCGAGCCGGCGCTGAGCCACGCGGCAACAACGACAACGATGGCCCCGCCACATGACACCCCTGCAAAACCACTATGGCTTTGACCAGCGCGGGCGCGCTATGCTCACGCTCGGGAATGGCAACTGGAAGCTGCTCAAATGAGCCCTGACTCGTCGGACGCCGCCGCTGGCACATCGAAGGTCACACGGTCCGCGCGAACGCTGCGCAAGCCGGCCGACCCGCTTGCAGCCGAGCCCGCGGCGGGAGGTGCAGGCGCCGAAGGCGGCTTCGATCCGCATGTGCCGGATATCGACTACGGCGTGCTCGACAGCCTGATCGGCTATGCCATCCGCCGCGCGCAGATCCGCATCTACGAAGATTTCGTGGCGTCGCTCGCGCAATGGCAGATCACGCCGCCACGCTTTTCCGCGCTGGTGATCATCTCGCGCAACCCCAAACTGAAGCTGACCGAACTCGCGCATATCCTCGGCATTGCGCGGTCCGGTGCGGTGTTGCTCGTCGATGCCTTGCAGGAGATGAGCCTGGTCGCACGGCGCCCTGCCCCCGGCGACCGCCGCGCCTACAGCCTGGTGCTCACGCCTGCGGGCAAGCGCACGCTGGCGGCGGCGAAGCAGGCCGTCATCGCCCATGACGCGCACGTGGCCTCGGCGCTGACCGAACAGGAACAGGCCACGCTCAAGTCGCTGCTCGCGCGCCTGGCGCCGCCGCGCCCGGAGTAGCCGCAGGCCGGTCTGACTGAACCATCAGCGCCGGCACGGGTGTCATCCGTCAGCCACCGGCCATGCGTTAACATGGCCGCCATGCCAAAAAGAATCACCGTATTTTGTGCGGCAGCCCTGCTGCTCGCCGCCACCCAGCCGCCCGTTCTGGCCCGCCCGGCCAAGGCGATCAAGACTTCCGCCAGCGCGCGGGCGGATGGTGCGCTCGTACGCGCCGGCTTGCCGGCCCCGGTCGCCACGGCGCTGCAGCGCGCGCACGTGCCGGCCAGCGCGGCCAGTTTCTATGTCGTGAAAATCGGGGCGCCGCAGGCGCGCGCAAGCTGGAACGCGCAGCAGCCGATGAACCCCGCTTCGACCATGAAGCTGGTCACCACGTTTGCCGGACTGCAGTTGCTGGGCCCCGACTACCGCTGGCAGACCTCGCTCTATGCCGACAGCCAGCCCGCCGGCGACGGGACGGTCAACGGCAATGTCTACCTGCGCGGACGCGGCGACCCGAAGCTGGTGCCGGAGGAAATGGCCAAGCTCGTCGCCACCGCGCGCGCGGCCGGCGCCACCACGATCAATGGCGACCTGGTGCTTGACCGCAGCTTCTTTGCCGATGGCCTGAACGGGAACGGCACCATCGATGGCGAAGTCCAGCGCGCGTACAACGTCAGCCCCGACGCACTGCTGTACGCGTTCAAGACGCTGTCGTTCACGCTCACCCCCAACGATGCCAGCCAGACCGTGGCGGTCTCGGTCACGCCGGCGCTCGCGCAACTGCGCCTGGACAACCGCCTGACGCTGACCAATGGCCGCTGCGGCGACTGGCAATCGAGCGCCACGCCGACCGTGGCGCCGCAGGCCGACGGCACGGTGCTGGCGTCGTTCTCGGGCAACTATTCGAGCGACTGCGGCGAGCACGTGCTCAATATCGCGGCGCTGTCGCATGCCGAGTTCACGTGGGGCGGCTTCGTGGCCGAGTGGCAGGCCGCGGGCGGCCGTTTCACGCACGTGCCGGCGATGCGCAGCGGCTCCGTCCCGCGCGGCGCGGTGCTGCTGGCGCGCCACTACGGCCAGCCGCTCGGCGCGATCGTGCGCGACATCAACAAGTATTCGAACAACGTGATGGCGCGCCAGCTGTTCCTGACCATCGGCGCGGAGATGGATCGCAGCGGGCCGGCCAGCACCGCGCGCTCCACGCGCGTAGTGCAGCGCTGGCTGAGCCGCCAGGGCCTGGATATGCAGGGACTGGTGCTCGACAACGGCTCGGGCCTGTCGCGCGACGAACGTATCAGCGCCTACGACATGGCGCGGCTGCTGCAGCAGGCGGCCGCGAGCAACGTCGGGCCGACGCTGGTCGATTCGCTGCCGATCCTGGGCGTCGACGGCACCTTGCGCAACCGGCTCACGCGCGCCAACGCCGCCGGCAATGCTTACCTCAAGACCGGCACGCTGCAGGACGTACGCGCGCTGGCCGGCTATGTCGATGCGCTCAATGGCGAACGTTACGTGGTGGTGAGCTTTATCAACCACCCGAACGCCTCACAGGCGCAGGAAGCCCATGATGCGCTGATGCAGTGGGTGTATCGCGGCGCACCCTGAAGCACCAGCGGCACGGGGATGCGCAGGCCGGCGTGGGCGCCGGCCAACGCCGCCCGGGAACTTGTTAAGTATCTACTTACCAGCGCCGCGTCCGACCCTATAATGGTGCGATGCCGGCAGCCCCCGCTGCGCCGGCCCTGTCTGCGCCTAGGCCGCGCCTAGTCGTCGCATCCCCCGACATTGCCCATGACTTCCCCACAACCCTCGGCCTGGTTGCGACTCTGGCATCGCATCGCACCCGCCGAACGGACCGCTTTTATCGAAGGCGTCCGCTTCTTCGCGCCATCCCTGCCCGCCGTATTCTCGTGGGGCCTGGTCACCGGGGTGGCGATGAGCAAATCCGTGATGACGGTGCCCGAGGCCATCGGCATGTCGCTGCTGGTCTATGCGGGCTCGGCCCAGCTCGCCGTGCTGCCGCTGTTCGCGGCAGGGCTGCCGTTATGGACGGTGTGGCTGACCGCGGCCATCGTGAATCTGCGCTTCGTGATCTTCAGCGCGGCACTGCAGCCGCACTTCAGCTACATGCCGCTCTGGCGGCGCACGATACTCGGCTCGTTCAACGGCGACCTGCATTTCGTCTATTTCATGCAACGCTACAGCACGCCGGGCTATGAGGCGGGCAAGGAAGGCTATTTCTGGGGCATGGCGCTGTCGAACTTCGCGATGTGGCAGACGTCGTCGATCATCGGCATCGTGCTGGCCAGCCTGTTCCCGGACAGCTGGGGACTGGGACTGGCGGGCACGCTGGCCCTGATCCCGGTAATGATCGCCACGATCAATTCGCGTTCCACGCTGCTGGCGGTGGTGGTGTCGGCGATGCTCGCGCTGCTGTGCTTCGACCTGCCCTACCGGCTGAGCCTGGTGGTGGCCGTGATCGGCGCCATCGCGGCGGGCATGGCCAGCGACGAACTGGCCGCGCGCGCCACGCTGCGGCGCATCCACAGCCGCAAGGCGGCAGGCAAGGCCGCCACTCAGGCCGTGCCTGCCTCGCAGGCAGGACAGGGAGACCAGGCATGAGTCACACCGATATCTGGATTGCGCTCGCCGGCATGGCCGTGGTCACCATCGTCACACGCGCGCTGTTCCTGATGGCGGGCGAACACGTGACGGTGCCGGACCGGCTCCAGCGCGCGCTGCGCTATGCGCCGGCCGCGGCGCTGGCGGCCATCATCCTGCCGGATCTGATGACCTGGCACGGGCATTTCACGCTGTCGCCGTCCAACTACAAGCTCGTGGCGGGCGCCGCCGCGGCGCTGTTCTATCTGTTCACGCGCCGCATGGTGGGCATGATCGCCGTCGGCATGGCGGTCTACACCGCGCTACGGCTGCTCGCCTGACTCCGCATTCCCTGCCCCCAGCACCACGCCGAGGCGCGTGAGCAGGTGCGCAAGCTGTGCCTGCGTGCCGGTGCCGGTCTTGGTGAAAATCGATTTGAGCTGGGTGCGACTGGTCTCGCGCCGGATGCCGAGCTGCTCGCAGGCCTCGGGCAGGCCGATGCCGGTGGTCAGCAGCATGGCCAACCGGATCTCGGCGGGCGTGAGGCCATACAGTTCCCGCAGCACGCCGCCAATCCCCATGGCCGGGGCCCCGGCCTCGTGCACGGCAACCAGCACGGCCGGATGCTGCCAGTCGACCGCGAGATGGTGCGCCGCCGGCAGCGGCAGCACCACGACCTGGGCCTCCCGTCCGCCGGGGCCGGTGGCGCGCAGTGCCTGTGCCGGCTGGGCAACGGCCGGGTCGTTGGCGGCCCGCAGCACGTCCGGAAACGCCCGCGACAGGCGCCATTCGTCAGCCTTGGGATTGCCGGCCGCCCCGACGGCGCCGACCGCCGCCACGGGAAGCAGCGTGCGGGCCCACGCCTCGCCGGCACGATTTGCAATCAACACCTTGCCGTCCTCGGCAAAGACGATCACCGCGAATGGCAACCGTTCCAGCAGTTCGGCCGAGACATGCGCAAGCGTCGATACCTGGCGTGTGCGGTCGCGCAGCGCAATGGCGTGGCGCACATGCGGAATGGCCCAGTCGAGCGCGCGTGCGTCCTCCTGCGAATAGTGCGCGCGACCTTGCGGCCGCTGCAGCGACAGGAAGACTTCGTAGTGCGGCTGGCGCTCGATCAGGCAGGCCATCAGCGACGACATGCCGAACTGACGGAAGAACTCGCCATAGAACGGCAGGCTGCGCATAGCCTGCTCGCCAAGCTCGCGCGAGTCGATGTACCAGTTGCCCACGGCCAGCTGCGATACGAATGGGATCGCCGGGTCCACGGCCTCGTAGTAATCGCGGTAGGCCGCCACTTCTTCGGGCACCGGGTTGACCACCTGGTTGACCAGCACGCGGTCGCGCACCGTATCGCGCACCACCAGCGCGGCATGCATGCTGCCGCTGGACTGGCATAGCGCGGCGAGACTGCGCTGCCAGGCATCGGCATCGAAGATGCCCTGGTAGAGCGCCCGAATCGTCTCGTGCATCTCGTCTTCGTTCATTGCCTTCCCTTCTTTTTCTTTTTTCAGGGCAATTGCCGGGCTACTCAGTCCCTTCCAGCGCCGCCGCCAGCCGCGACAGCAAATGCGAAAGCTGCGCCTGGCTGCCTGTGCCGGTCTTCTGGAATACGGACTTGAGCTGGGTACGGGCGGTTTCGTGGCGGATGCGCAACTGCTCGCTGGCCTCGGGCAGGCCCTGGCCGCCGGCAAGCGCGGTAGCCACGCGGGTCTCCGCCGGCGTCAGGCCGTACAACTCGCGCAGGACCGTGCCCAGCATCGGCGGAGGCGTGCCGTCTTCATGGACGACGACGAGCGCAGCAGGCTCCTGCCATTCGGTGGCGAACGCATGCGCGGGCGGCAACGGCAGCACGATTACCTGCGCGCAGTTGCCTTGGCTATCGGTGGCGCGTGCGGCCTGCGCCGCGGCGGCACGCTGCGGATCGCACGCAGCCTGCAGCATGTCGCCGAACGAGCGCGACAGCGTCCATTCGGACACCTTGCCGGCCGGGTCCAGGCGCCGCGCCCATTGCTCGCCGGCGCGGTTGCTCATCAGCACCTGGCGCCGCGGCGACATGACCAGCAACGCGAAGCTCAGGCGCTCCACGACCTGCGACGACAGGCTGGCCAGCGCCGACAGGCTCTGCGTGCGGTCGCGCAGGGCCATGGCGCCGCGCATGTGCGGGATCACCCAGGACAGGCCACGTACATCGTCGGTGGAGAACACCGGTTGCGACATGGCGCGCTGCATCGAGAAATAGACTTCGTAGTGCGGCTGGCGCGCGACCAGGCAGGCCACGTAGGAACGCAGGTCGAACCGGTTAAAGAAGTCGCGGTAGAACGGATGGCGCGACATAGCGCCTTCGCCGAGGTCGCGCGCGTCGATATACCACTCGCCCGGCTTCATGCGCGGCGCGAACTGCTTGGCCGGATCGATCGACTGGAAATCGGATTCGTACTCGGTGAAAAGCTCCACCACCGGGTTGACGATCTCGTTGACGGTGACCTGGTCGCGCACGGTGTCCCACACCATCATCGAGGCGTGGGCGGTACCGGCCATCTGCGTCAGGGTGTGCAGGCTCTTCTGCCACGCCCCAGGGTCAAGAATGCCCTCGTACAAGCCACGGATCGCTCCGTGCATGTCCGCTTCGTTCATCTGCAATCCCCTGCATTCACGACGAATTGTCCGCCCCGGCATGCTTGTGGCTCGCCCGGGCAGGCTTATTGTTATGGCCGCTTCACACCGGCTCTGTCAGTCTGCGTGTCTGCCATTGCAGACTTTACATACATTAACCCACTCGGGCCGCAAGCACGACATACCCCTCACCCCGCTTTCGTGGGGATCGGCGCGGGCCGCAACACATTACGGCTCGCCATTGTGCCGAGTCAGGCACAGCCGTCGTTGCGCCCGGTCCCAAACCGGCTAAGCAATGACTGCGATCAGGTAAAATGATTGTTTCCCCGAAATTTCAGCGAAATCTCGCGCCATCACACCGTCATGACCTCCGTCCTGCGTCTATCCGACCTCATCTCCCAAGGCAAAATCTCCGGCAAGCGTGTTTTTATCCGCGCCGACATGAATGTGCCGCAGGATGACGCCGGCAATATCACCGAGGACACCCGCATCCGCGCTTCGGTGCCGGCCATCGAGGCCTGCCTGGCTGCTGGCGCCGCCGTGATGGTCACGTCGCACCTGGGCCGCCCGACCGAAGGCGAGTTCAAGCCGGCCGATTCGCTGGCGCCGATTGCCACGCGCCTCTCCGAACTGCTGGGCAAGCCGGTGAAGCTGGTGCAGAACTGGGTCGATGGCGTGGAGGTCGCTCCGGGTCAGGTGGTGCTGCTGGAAAACTGCCGCGTGAACAAGGGCGAAAAGAAGAACAGCGACGAACTGGCGCAGAAGATGGCCAAGCTGTGCGACGTGTACGTCAATGACGCGTTCGGCACCGCTCACCGCGCCGAAGCGACCACGCACGGCATCGCCAAGTACGCGCCGATCGCCTGCGCCGGCCCGCTGCTGGCTGCCGAGATCGACGCACTGGGCAAGGCGCTGGGCCAGCCGGCGCGTCCGCTGGTCGCCATCGTGGCCGGCTCGAAGGTCTCGACCAAGCTGACCATCCTGAAGTCGCTGGCCGACAAGGTGGACAACCTGATCGTCGGCGGCGGCATCGCCAACACCTTCATGCTGGCCGCCGGCCTGAAGATCGGCAAGTCACTGGCCGAAGCCGACCTGGTGGCCGATGCCAAGACCATCATCGACATCATGGCCAAGCGCGGTGCCTCGGTACCCATTCCGGTCGACGTCGTGTGCGCCAAGGCGTTCAGCGCCACCGCGGCCGCCACCGTCAAGGACGTCAAGGACGTGGCCGACGACGACATGATCCTCGACATCGGGCCGAAGACCGCCGCGCAATTGGCCGACCAGCTCAAGGCTGCCGGTACCATCGTGTGGAACGGCCCGGTGGGCGTGTTCGAGTTCGACCAGTTCGGCAACGGCACCAAGGTGCTGGCCGAAGCCATCGCCGATTCCAAGGCATTCTCGATCGCCGGCGGCGGCGACACGCTGGCCGCCATCGCCAAGTACGGCATTGCCGACCGCGTGGGCTATATCTCGACCGGCGGCGGCGCGTTCCTGGAGTTCCTGGAAGGCAAGAAGCTGCCCGCATTCGAAGTGCTGGAGCAACGCGCAGCAGGCTGAGGCCGCGCTGGCCCGCGTCCGGACAAGGATCCCCCGCCATGACCCGCTCCACCAAGATCGTCGCCACCATCGGCCCCGCTTCCAGCTCGCTGGAAGTGCTGACGCGCATGATTGCCGCGGGGGTCGACGTGGTGCGGCTGAATTTCTCGCACGGCACCGCGCAGGACCATATCGACCGCGCCACGCTGGTGCGCGAAGCCGCGCAGGCCTGCGGGCGCGAAGTGGCCATCATGGCCGACCTGCAGGGCCCGAAGATCCGCGTGGGCAAGTTCGAGAGCGGCAAGGTCACGCTCAAGCCGGGCGACCCGTTCGTGCTCGACTCGTCGTGCCAGCTCGGCAACCAGGAACGCGTCGGCCTGGACTACCAGGACCTGCCGCGCGACGTGGGCCCAGGCGACCTGCTGCTGCTCAACGACGGCCTGATCGTGCTGGTCGTGGACCGTGTGCTCGGCACGGAGATCTTCACCACCGTGCGCATCGGCGGCGACCTGTCGAACAACAAGGGCATCAACCGCCAGGGCGGCGGGCTGTCGGCGCCGGCGCTGACGGCCAAGGACATGGACGACATCAAGACCGCCATGGCCCTGGGCGCGGACTATGTCGCGGTGAGCTTCCCGAAGAACGCCACCGATATGGAAATGGCGCGCCAGCTCGCAGCGGTCGCAGGCCAGCCGTATGGCCGCAAGGCGCGCATGATCGCCAAGATCGAGCGCGCCGAAGCGATCAACCCGGGCGTGCTTGAAGAAATCCTGCAGGCGTCTGACGGCATCATGGTCGCGCGTGGCGACCTGGCCGTGGAAGTCGGCAATGCCGCGGTGCCGGCACTGCAGAAGCGCATGATCAAGCTCGCGCGCGAGGCCAACAAGCTGACAATCACCGCCACGCAGATGATGGAAAGCATGATCGTGAACCCGGTGCCGACGCGCGCCGAGGTGTCCGACGTGGCCAACGCCGTGCTCGACGGCACCGACGCCGTCATGCTGTCGGCCGAGACCGCCGCCGGGCGCTATCCGGTCGAGACGGTCGAGGCCATGGCCGCAGTCTGCATCGAAGCCGAGAAGTCCGAAGTCGTGCAGCTCGACACGGACTTCCTCAATCAGACCTTTTCGCGCATCGACCAGTCGGTGGCAATGGGTGCGCTGTTCACCGCCTATCATTTGCAGGTGAAGGCGATTGCCGCACTGACCGATTCGGGCGCGACTGCGCTGTGGATGAGCCGTCACCGCATCCACGTGCCGATCTACGCGATGACGCCCAACGTGGCGTCGCAGCGCAAGATGCAGCTGTACCGCAACGTCGTGCCGCTGCCGCTTGACGCCAGCACCGACCGCGACACCGCGCTGGAGCAGGCCGAAGAGCTGCTGCTCGCGCAGGGCGTGGTGCAGCGCGGCGATTTCATCGTGCTGACCATCGGCGAGCCCATGGGCCAGCCCGGCGGCACCAACACCCTCAAGATCGTCAGGGTGGGAAGTTGAAGCCATTTGTGCGGCGGCGGGCAGAAGCACTACGGCAAGCGGTGCAAAATGCGCTGCGCCGCAGGCTTGGCCCGCGCCAGCAGAACAAGATTCAGAGACACACCATTTACCTTCAGGAGTTTTGACATGCCACTCGTATCGATGCGCCAGCTGCTCGACCACGCTGCCGAAAACGGCTATGGTCTGCCGGCATTCAACGTGAACAACCTCGAGCAGGTCCAGGCCATCATGCAGGCGGCCGACGAGGTCAACGCGCCGGTGATCATGCAGGCCTCCGCCGGTGCCCGCAAATACGCCGGCGAACACTTCCTGCGCCACCTGATCGAAGCCGCGGTCGAAGCCTACCCGCACATCCCGGTGGTGATGCACCAGGATCACGGCCAGTCGCCGGCGATCTGCCAGGCCGCGATCGACCTGGGCTTCTCGTCGGTGATGATGGACGGCTCGCTGCGCGAAGACGGCAAGACTCCGGCCGACTACGAGTACAACGTCGACGTGACCCGCAAGGTCGTGCAACTATCGCACGCGATCGGCGTGACCGTCGAAGGCGAACTGGGCTGCCTGGGCTCGCTCGAAACCGGTGAAGCCGGCGAAGAAGACGGCATCGGCGCCGAAGGCAAGCTGGACCACTCCATGCTGCTGACCGACCCCGAGCAGGCCGCCGACTTCGTCAAGGCCACGCAACTCGACGCGCTCGCCATCGCCATCGGCACCTCGCACGGCGCGTACAAGTTCACGCGCAAGCCCACGGGCGACATCCTGGCGATCAACCGCATCAAGGAAATCCACGCGCGCATCCCGAACACCCACCTGGTGATGCACGGCTCGTCGTCGGTCCCGCAGGAACTGCTGGAAGAAATCCGCAAGTTCGGCGGCGACATGAAGGAAACCTACGGTGTGCCGGTCGAGGAAATCCAGGAAGCCATCAAGTACGGCGTGCGCAAGATCAACATCGACACCGATATCCGCCTGGCCATGACCGGCGCGATCCGCCGCTTCTTCGTCGAGAACCCGAGCAAGTTCGACCCGCGCGAATACCTGAAGCCGGCCCGCGAAGCCGCCAAGCAGGTTTGCAAGGCCCGCTACATCGCCTTCGGCTGCGAAGGCCAGGCCGGCAAGATCAAGCCGGTGTCGCTGACCGATATCGCCAGCCAGTACAAGTCGGGCAAGCTTGCCCAGGTTGTGCAGTAATGTCCCCTGACCGCCATCCGCGCAAGCGGAAGGCGGTTTGACGTTCCGGCCGCCGCGGCAGCATTCAGTGCCCGGCGGCTTCGCCGTTTTATCGGAACCACCATGTCCAACGCTCTCTACCAGTCCTCCATCTCTTCCCTGCCGCTGCTTGGCCACGGCAAGGTGCGCGACAACTACGCCGTCGGCGAAGACAAGCTGCTCATCGTCACCACGGACCGCTTGTCGGCCTTCGACGTCATCATGGGCGAGCCGATTCCCGACAAGGGCCGCGTGCTGAACCAGATGGCGAATTTCTGGTTCCGCAAGCTCGCGCATATCGTGCCGAACCACGAGACCGGCGTTGCTGCCGAAACCGTCGTCGCGCCCGCAGAAGTGGAACAGGTCAAGGGCCGCGCCGTGGTGGTCAAGCGCCTGAAGCCGATCCTGGTCGAAGCCGTGGTGCGCGGCTACCTGGCTGGCAGCGGCTGGAAGGACTACCAGGCGACGGGCAAGGTCTGCGGCATCGAACTGCCGGCCGGCCTGCAGAACGCGCAGAAGCTGCCCGAACCGATCTTCACGCCGGCCGCCAAGGCCGAGATGGGCGAGCACGACGAGAACATCTCGTTCGGCGAAGTGGAAGAGCGCATCGGCATCGCGCTGGCCCGCCAGATGCGCGACATCTCGATCCGGCTGTACAAGGAAGCGGCCGAATTCGCCGCCACGCGCGGCATCATCATCGCCGACACCAAGTTCGAGTTCGGCCTGGATGAAAACGGCACTCTCACGCTGATGGACGAAGTGCTGACCGCCGATTCGTCGCGCTTCTGGCCGGCCGATTCGTACCAGGTCGGCACCAACCCGCCGTCGTTCGACAAGCAGTTCGTGCGCGACTGGCTTGAAGCCGTGCGCATCGACGGCAAGCCGTGGCCGAAGACCGCGCCGGCGCCAAAGCTCCCGGATGACGTGATCGAAAAGACCGCCGCCAAGTACCGTGAAGCGCTGACCCGCTTGACGGGTGAAGAACTCCAGTAAGCCCGGAGAACAAGACGTGAGCAAGCAAGAAAAGCCGGTCGTCGGCGTCGTAATGGGCAGCAGTTCCGACTGGGACGTGATGCAGCACGCCGTGGCCATGCTGAAGGATTTCGGCGTGCCGTTCGAGGCACAGGTCGTTTCGGCGCACCGCATGGCCGACGACATGTTCCGCTATGCGGAGACCGCGCGCAGCCGTGGCATCCGCGCGATCATCGCCGGTGCCGGCGGTGCCGCGCATCTGCCGGGCATGATCGCCGCCAAGACCATCGTGCCGGTGTTCGGCGTGCCGGTGCCGTCCAAGTACCTGCGCGGCGAGGACTCGCTGCTGTCGATCGTGCAGATGCCCAAGGGCGTGCCCGTCGCGACGTTCGCGATCGGCGAAGCCGGCGCGGCCAATGCGGCGCTGCATGCGATCGCCACGCTGGCCACCACCGACGACGCGCTGGCCAGCGCGCTGGAAGCATTCCGCGCCAGGCAGACCGAAGCCGCGCGCGCGATGACGCTGCCGCTGTAATCCATCGCGCAGTAACCCCCGGAAACCACGGAACCGAGCAATGCCGACCGATATCCATCCCTACCTCTCCGAAGCCCACACGCCGGAGTCGCGCGCCGAATTTGGCGTCGACAACCCCAGCGCGCCCATCCTGCCCGGCGCCTGGCTCGGCATGCTCGGCGGCGGTCAGCTTGGCCGCATGTTCACGCATGCGGCGCAGAGCATGGGCTATCGCGTCTGCGTGCTCGACCCGGACCAGGACAGCCCTGCCGGCTCCGTGGCCGACAAGCATATCTGCGCACCCTACACCGATGAGGCCGCGCTCGCCGAGATGGCAAAGCTGTGCCAGGCCGTCAGCACGGAATTCGAAAACGTGCCATCGCTATCGCTGGACCGGCTCGAACAGCTAGGCGCCTTTGTCGCGCCGCGCGGCTATTGCGTGTCGATTGCGCAGAACCGCATCGGCGAGAAGAAGTTCTTTGCCTCGTGCGCCGAGCGTACCGGCGTGCCAACCGCACCGCACTGGGTGATCCAGCACGATGCGGACGTCGACCAGTTGCCCGACACGGTGCTGCCCGGCATCCTCAAGACCGCGCGGATGGGCTACGACGGCAAGGGCCAGGCCCGCGTGAAGACGCGCGAAGACGTGCGCGCGGCATGGAAGGCCATGCAGCACGTGCCATGCGTGCTCGAGCAGATGCTGCCGCTGGCCTACGAGGTCTCGGTGCTGGCCGCACGCGCCGCCGATGGCAGCACCGCCACCTGGCCGCTGGCCGAGAACGTGCATCGCGACGGCATCCTGTTCTCGACGGAGATGCCGTCGGCCAGCGTGTCGGCCGACATCGCCGACCGCGCCCGTACCGCCGCCGCGACCATCGCCACGGAAATGGGCTATGTGGGCGTGCTGTGCATCGAATTCTTCGTGCTCACCGACGGCTCGCTGATCGCCAATGAAATGGCGCCGCGTCCGCACAACTCCGGTCACATCACCATGGACGCGTGCGAGACCAGCCAGTTCGAGCAACAGGTGCGTGCCATGGCCCGCCTGCCGCTGGGCAGCACGCGCCAGCATTCGGCCGGCAAGATGCTGAACCTGCTTGGCGATGTATGGTTCGAGTTCGGTTTGGAGCGCACGCCGGCATGGGATGAAGTGCTGGCCCAGCCCGGCGCCAAGCTGCACCTGTACGGCAAGAGCGACGCGCGCCCGTCGCGCAAGATGGGCCATGTAAACTGCATTGGCGAGCATGCCGAGGCCGCCGCGCAAGCGTTCGATGTCGCTGCGAAGGCGCTGCACATCCCGCTCTGATCCAATCTGACCCTATCCGTCTCGCCCGCTTCAAGGAACACGATGTCGCGCATGCCCACGGCCGCCGAACTGGACGAAGCCGTCCGCCTGCTGGAGGCCGGCCAGCTGGTCGCCTTTCCCACTGAAACCGTCTACGGGCTCGGCGCCGACGCCGAAAGTCCGGAAGCGGTCGCGCGCATCTTCGCGCTCAAGGGCCGGCCGTCGAACCATCCGGTCATCGTGCATGTGGTTGACGGCGCCGACATCGGCTACTGGGTCGACGAGGTGCCCGAAGCCGCGACAAAGCTGATCGAAGCGTTCTGGCCGGGCCCGCTCACGCTGATCCTCAAGCGCGCCTCGCACATCCACGCGGCAGTGGCCGGCGGCCAGGACAGCATCGGACTACGCTGCCCGTCGCACCCCGTCGCGCAGGCACTGCTGTCGCGCTTCAAGCGCGGCCGCGGCGGCATTGCCGCGCCTTCTGCCAACAAGTTTGGCCAGGTCAGCCCGACCACTGCGCAACACGTGCGCGACGAATTCGGCGATGCGGTCTATGTGCTGGAAGGCGATGGCGTGGAAGTCGGCATCGAATCGACGATCGTCGATCTTTCAAGGCTCGACCAGGGCATCGGCCCGGTCCTGCTGCGACCGGGTGCGATCACGCCAGCGATGATGGCGAAGGTGCTCGGCGAAGCGCCGCTGCCGCCTGATGCCGCGGCCCCCCGTGCGTCGGGCACGCTGAAGGCTCACTACGCTCCGCATACCCCGCTGGTGCTGGCCGACGCGGCCGAGCTCGCGGCACAACTGCCCTCGCTTGCTGCCGATGCCCGCGTGGCGTGGGTAGGACGTGCCCCGATCGAAGATCCGCGCTGCACGTGGGTGCAGGCGCCTGCGGATGCCACCGCCTATGCGCGGGAACTCTACCGACTGCTGCGCAAGCTGGACAAGCAGGGCTTCACGCAGCTGGTGTTTGAGCCGCTGCCAGAGGGGCATGAGTGGGCTGGGGTCAGGGATCGGCTGCAGAGGGCCGCAGCCGCGTTCGGGGGATAGGCCTTCCTGGCTCTTCGCCTGAGCAGTACCGACTGCTATGCGGCAGTCCAGAAAGCCCTCCAGCCGTTCGCCAGAAGCGCCATATACACGCGACACCTCCACTGAAATTCAGCCTTTTCCTCAGCGACTTTAGGAATTTGTCGATTCCAAACGCGCCTTATCGGCGCTATACGCATGGATGCGCCCCCTTCTCAGGCAATGAAGGAGCATCCCATGCATCGACACATCCGGTACAACCTCGTACAAGGCGACAAGACCACCGCTAATGGCATGGTGGTTGGCGCCAATGATGCCCGAATGACCCAGATGGGCGTACCCCTAGCCCTGGAGGGCGACGCCGTCTGGTGTCCGGCCTGCAAGACAACGGGACATATCCTCTGCATCGGTCCACGGCACAGTAATTCATTCCATGGCAGAAAGGACGCACTCGAAGGCGATCTCTGTGTCTGCCGGTGCGATCCCTCGCCGCGGCTGATTCACTCCATGACGGGCATGTCCCACGTCCTGACGCACGACGAGCTTGTTGCGCAAGGGTTCGCCAAACATCCAGTACAAAGCGATTTCCCGGGAGAGTCCGGGCACTACGACGAGGCGGTCCATCTGTCCGCCGGCGCTGAACCGGCCTGCCTTGCCGGGCTGCCGTTCTTCATTGAAACCGCTGATGGCCGCCGATTTAGTGGGAAACTCGACGCGACCGGGCAGATGCCCCGCATCGCCACGGAAAGCCTCGGCGCTTACGAGATTTTTTGGGGCGATGATGCCCTGGCGCGAGGCTGACCATGCCGACGCAATCCTTACCTGCCGCCGGCGCCCGTACGATCCGGACAAACCCCGTTGCTGGCTCGACCATCAGTCTGAAAATTCAGCCAGTTACCTTCCGACAACTGTGGGACAACTACGTCACAGGCAAGCCCTATAGCGATCCGGAGAGGACTCACACCAATCAGTGCGCCATCCGGCTCAGCGCGACCCCTGCATCGCATCGGCATCGACATGAAGTCCTTTTCCCAGAAGAACGTCAGGCCGGGCCGGGGGAAATCAACGCTCGGGCGCATCCTTCTGGATGGAAAACCGACCGCTACGCGTGCGGACGAAATGGCTCAGTGGTTGTGTCTGAAGCCGTTTGCGGGATTACCGGAAAGGCCCGATGTGGTGACTGGGCCGGACTGGCACGACAAGGTGAGGGGCCGGACCGGGATTATCTTCTTTGGTGAATACTGGCAGCGCCATGATGAATCGGCCGATGCGGCAACAGGGGGGGCATATCGACCTGTGGAATGGCGCCACGCTCACGGCAAATGGCATCATCGGCGCCTTTCACAACTTTCTGAGATTCCGTGTAGGCATCCGTAGCATTCGTCGTACGTACGCCGATCTGGGCAAGGCAAGAGTGATTTGGTTCTTCGAAATCAGCTAGCCCGATAGCCATGAAAGCAATTCTTGCAAGGACTTTCCTGCTCTTGATTGGCTTTTTCCTCGGCTGCCTGTTTGATCTTGTACCAACCTATGTGGAGGAAACGCTGAATATCTCATCATGCTCGGAGGGATGCCCTTCGTGGATTCAGGCAAGCGCCATCTTCCTATACCTGCTGACGCCATTTGCTCTTTCCTTCGCTCTGGCCTGGATGCGCACAGTTAGGCAATGGGCGGTCATCTTGCTCTTGCTGGCACTCGCGCATTGCTCATTAGCGTGGCTCAGCCATGCGTATCAGATCGGACTGCTGCGGCGGATCCTCTCCCACTTCTAATCGAGTCGCACACAAAGTCTCTTCGGTCATGGAAAGCACAGGGAATCCTTGCAACTACCTGACCAATGCCCGAGGAATTCCGCTGATCAGCCAATCATGAAGACATTCTTTGCGAAAACCATACTCTTCATCATCGGCTTTGGCCTGGGTTGCCTGATTGACCTCGGGCCGACGTATGTCGCAGGAGTATTGAAGCTCCACTCCTGTGCCGAAGACTGTCCGACGTGGGTCCGGGTCTACGCCATCGTGGCCCCCCTTCGCTGCAGGCGCGGTGATGGCGTTGGGTCGGTCCGTGGGACAGCGGGCACTCTGGCTCCTGTGCATTGCGCTTCTTCCGCTCTCCTTGCTTCCCCTCGACTCTTTACGCCACGGCAAGCTGTGGAAGCAGATCTACCTCTATTTGTCTTAGCCGTGCACGCAGCGCCCGACGCGCCCGCACCTTCGCGGGCGCGTCTCGTTCAAACCCCGATCAATCGATCGACGCCCCAACCGTCTTCACCACGCCCGCCCACTTCTGGCGGTCCGCCTTCACCGTAGCCTTGAACTGATCGACGGTCTCCACGCGCGGCGTGTTGCCGGCATCGATCAGCTTCTGGCGAATCGCCGGGTTTTCCAGCGCAACTTTCACCGCGTCATTGATCTTGCGCGCGATCTTCGGGTCCAGGCCCTTCGGACCGAAGAAGCCAAACCAGATCGTGCTGTTGAAGCCGGGCAGGCCGCTTTCGGCAATGGCCGGCACTTCAGGAATGACCGGCACGCGCTTGTTCGTGCTCACGCCAAGCAAGCGCACCTTGCCCGCGCGATATTGCGGCAGCACGCTCTGGACCTGGTTGAAGATGCAGCAGACCTCGCCCTTGAGCACGGCCTGCAGTGCGTCGGGGCCGCCCTTGTACGGCACGTGGACCATGTCGAGACCCGCACGTGCGTTGAACTCGGCGAACGCCAAATGCGTGCCCGTGCCGTTGCCCGTCGACGCGTAGTTGTACTTGCCCGGATTGGCCTTGATCTTCTCGATGAACTCCTTGACCGACTTCACATCGATCACGGCCGGGTTGATAGTCAGCACGTTCGAGACTTCGACCAGCGGCGCGATCGGCGTGAAATCGGCGTCGGCATCGAACGGCAGGGTCTTGTACAGCGCCGGGTTGATGCCGTGCGTGGCGGCCGTGCCGAGCAGCAGTGTGTAGCCGTCCGGCTTGGCGTGGGCCACGACTTCCGAGGCCACGTTGCCGCCCGCGCCCGGACGGTAGTCGTAGATGATGGTCGTCTTGAGCGACTTCTGCAGCGATTCCTGCAGCGTGCGGCCCACCATGTCCACACCGGAGCCCGCGGTGAAACCCATCAGGATGGTCACCGGCTGCGTCGGCCATTCGCCTTGTGCAAGCGCGGGCGCGGCAATGGCGCAGGCCGCGGCGAGGCCAGCGGTCAGTTTGAGTGCGGAGCGGAAGGACAAACGCAGGGGCAGGCGGGACATAGGGGCACCGTCGTGGAAAGTGAAGGACAACGGCGCCATTACCATCTGCAGGGACGACGCCATCACGGGCCAGGGTCTTGGCGCCCTGGGCCAAGACCACACGATAGCAATGTTCGCGGCAAAACCAAACGACCGAGTTCACTTGAAGGTATGCCGCGCCGGCATATGGTGTGATCAGTCGTATCGCGGCAACGCTCAGCGCCGCAGCAGCCCGACCAGTTCATCCACGTCGGGCAGCGGTGCGCCGATGCCCGACGCGGCTTCGTCATCGGCATCGAGCAAGCCGTCGGCCAGCGCGCGCTTGTCCTTGTGCAGTTCGACGATACGCTCCTCGATGGTCCCCGCGGTGATGAGCCGGTACACGGTAACGGGACGCTGCTGGCCGATACGATGGGCGCGGCCCATGGCCTGGTCTTCCGCGGCCGGATTCCACCACGGATCGGCGATGATCACGTAGTCGGCCGCCGTCAGGTTCAGGCCGAAACCACCGGCCTTCAGGCTGATCAGGAAGACATCGCCCTCGCCCGCCTGGAACGCGGCCACGCGCCGTGTGCGTTCGGCAGCTGGCGTGGCGCCGTCCAGGTACTGCAGCGCGAGTCCCGCTTGTTCGATGCCCTGCCTGAGCAATTGCAGGAAATCCACGAACTGGCTGAACACCAGCACCTTGTGGCCATTGGCCGCGAGTTCGCCGGCAAGGTCGACAAAGGTCCGCACCTTGGCGCCTGCCTGACCCACCTCCGGCGTCACGAGCCGCGCATCGCAGGCCGCGCGACGCAGCCGCATCAGTTGCGCGAGCACGTGGATGCGGGCCTCCGCCTGAAACTGGGCCTGTGCCACTGCCCTCGCGCGCGCGCCCTCGGGAGCGCCGCGCGTAGCCTTGCGCGCAGCTTCGACGCGTGCGAGCGCAGCTTCGGCCTGGGACTGCGCCTGCCGTCGCAATGCCTCGTAGTGCGCGGCCTCGACCGGTGCCGGCTCGACGCGGATGACAAGTTCGGTGCGCGGCGGCAGTTCGTCGAGCACCTGCGCCTTGGTCCGGCGCAGCACGAAGGGCGCGATCATGCGCCCCAGCCGCTGACGGACTTCTCGTGCGCCACTGCGCTCGATGGGGTTCGCGAAATGCTCGTTGAAGCGGGCCAGCGAGCCGAGCAAGCCCGGGTTGCAGAAACGCATGACCGACCAGAGTTCGGCCAGCCGGTTTTCGATGGGCGTGCCCGAAAGCACCATGCGGAATCCCGATGGCAGATCGAACAATGCCTGCGCACGGCGCGATGCGGCGTTCTTGATCGCCTGCGCTTCGTCGGCCACTACCGTGTGCCACTCGCGCGCGCAGAATGCCTGGCGCGCCTGCTGCAGCAGCGTGTACGAGACGATGACGAGATCGCCTGCGCCCGCCTGGGCCAGCAGGGCTTCGCGCTCGCCTTCGGCATAGACGTGCACATTGAGCGTCGGCGCGAAGCGTCGCGCTTCAGCGGCCCAGTTGCCGCAGACCGAAGTCGGCGCGATCACCAGGCCCGCGCCGCCGCCCGCGCGCGCCAGCAGCACCGCCAGTGCCTGCAGCGTCTTGCCGAGGCCCATGTCGTCGGCAAGACAAGCGCCGAGGCCTGCGGAGGCCAGCGTCATCGCCCAGCGGTAGCCGTCGTACTGGTAGGGTCGCAGCTCGGCGGCCAGATTCGGCGGGAGCGTGATATCGGTCTCTCGCGCGGTCCGCAATCGTGCCAGCCGCTGGCGGAAATGCGCATCAGGATCGACCCCCGCGCCGGCCAGCACATCGTCGAGCCATGGCGTAGCCATCAACGGGACGCGGATACCATCGGGGACCTGGTCGGCAACACTGGCCAGATCGCGTAGGCGGCCCCGCAGCGTGCGCGTGAGCGCAATGTACACGCCCTGCCCCATCGGCACGAAACGGCCCGCGTGGCTGCTGGTCCAGTCGATCAGCTTGCCGAGTTCCAGCACGAGCCCTTCGGCCACACGCAGCTCGCCAACCAGCCGGTACCACGTGTTGCGCGTTTCGACCGTCACGCTGAGTTGCGGCAGGTCGGCGGCGACCACGCGCATCTCCTTGCCGCGCGGCCACTCGAGCGCCTGCACGCCGGCCAGGCGCGGCAGCGCTTCGACCACGGCCAATGCGTCCTCGGGATCGTCAAGCACCCAGCTATGCTCGCCATCGGGCGGAGCCAGCGGGACGAGAAACGGCAGTTCGGCAAATACCTCGGCCACGTTCGCCAGTTCGGCATCGAGATCGCGCTGCGTCGCGAGCGTTTCGCCGCGCACGGTGGCCATCAGCCGCTCGCGGCCCGCGCCGGGCGCCAGACGTGGACCGAGCGGTCCGAGTGGCGTGACCACGAGCCGCAGCGCGATGCCGCGTCCATGCGGCGCCACCTCGGCGCGCAGCCGCGCTTCGGGCTCCAGTTCGCGCACGGCGCCGGTCGGGTCGGCCTCGACCTGGAAGTGCCCCGCCAGCGCGCGCAGCGTGCGGTCAAGTTGCGCGCGGCCGGCTTCGGGAATCGAAAGGCCATCGGCAACGAGCTGCGCGGCGCCTAGTTGCGCCGGCGTAAAGCGGATGACGCGCAACCGCTGCGGGCCATCACGCAGCACCGTGATATGGCGCAGCGCCTCGGCATCCTGGCGTGCCGCCGCCGGCAGGTAGGCTTCCATCGCGGGCGCTTCGCGCAGCGGCGGGTAGATCCGCAGCAGGTAACGGCCGTCGGTATGCACGGCTTCGAGCGCTGGCGTGCCTTCGGTCACTTCCAGCACCTGTTCCGGCGAACGGGCCAGCACGACCGCGGGGTGGCCCACCAGCGCCGCGATGGCGGCTGCGCGATCGAGCACATAGCGCCGGTTGTGCGACTGGTCGCGCCGGATGGCATGCGCCACGCGTGTATCCCATGCTGGCAGTTGCCCGTCCTCCGCCACGCGCGCCAAGGGCACCGGGCGCGGCTTGCCCCAACCGCGCGCGCCGCGGACCTGCTCCAGCGGCTCGATGGCGCCGACGGCACCGTCGGCGTCCAGGGTCAGTGCCCACAGCAGGCGGCGATCCGTTGCAATGCCCACGCCCTCAGCGCCCGCCGCCAGCCCTTGCAGGGCTTCCAGTGCCTGTTGCCAGGCGGGAAGGCTGCTGCCGGGGGCAGCATCGGAGCCGGGAAGGGTGGCGGATTGCACAGAAACAGGTCCGGAATCAGGAAATTGGGGAAGAACGACGCGAAAGCGGGCATTTTAGACCGCCTTTCGCGAGTTGCCGCGTTGGCACCCATGCCCCCGCAGCTTACAATGTATGCTTTTGCCGCACCCCGGATATCCGGCGGAACCGGCAAGCCAGACAAGAAGCGGCTGACGCCCGGCAAGGCGGCAGCACGACCGAATCCCGAAGCACGACACCCCGCAACACCATGACGCAAACCGCCACCATCGTCGAAATCGGCGCCGAAGACATTCCCCTGCACTGCCCCACGGCCAACACGCCGGCGTGGAACTACCATCCGCGCGTGTTCCTGGACGTGGTCGACACCGGCGAAGCCAAGTGCCCGTACTGCGGCACCGTGTACAAGCTCAAGCCGGGCACCGTGCTGAAGGGCCACCACTGAGCGGCCCACACGCTCCTGCAGCACTCCGACGCT
The DNA here is from genome assembly GCF_019602855.1 of Cupriavidus pinatubonensis. GTDB lineage: Bacteria > Pseudomonadota > Gammaproteobacteria > Burkholderiales > Burkholderiaceae > Cupriavidus > Cupriavidus pinatubonensis. The sequence goes on along the minus strand of NZ_CP080767.1, from coordinate 588,632 downwards.
CCGGGCCGCCTGGCGGCGCCCCGGGGCGTTGGCATTTCCGCCCGCCACTGACGGCGGGCAAGCTTCGCCCCACTCATGAAAAAAGCCCTCGTCATCGCCCCTGACCGGATCAGCGACGCCCTGATGGCCCAGCCGCTGCTCGGGCTGCTCAAGGCGCGCCATCCGCGGCTGGTCATCGACGCCCTTGCACCCAAATGGGTCGGCCCGGTGCTGGCGCGCATGCCGGAGATGGGCAGGGTCTTCCCGAGCGACCTGACGCACGGGAAGCTGCAGCTTTCGGCACGGTTCATGTTCGCCCAGCAGCTCAAGAACGAAGGCTACGACATGGCCTACGTGCTGCCGGATTCGCTCAAGTCGGCGCTGATTCCGTGGCTGGCAGGCATTCCGCTGCGCGTCGGCTATCGCGGCGAGTCTCGCTTTGGCATGCTGAACGTGCGCCATGCCAACCCGCCGCGCAACGGCCGCCCGGTCATGGCCGAGCATTACGCGCGCCTGGCGCTGCGGCCCGGCGCAAAGCCGCCGGCGGAATTGCCCGAACCGCGCCTGCGTACCGATGCCGTCCGGATCGCCGCCACGGCCGAGCGCTTCGGCATCCCGCCGCAGACACGCGTGATCGCGTTCTGCCCGGGCGCTGGCTTCGGCCCCGCCCGTCGCTGGCCTGCCGCGCATTTCGCGAAGCTCGCACAGATGCTGAGGCGCTCGTACCCGTATGCCCAGATGATCACGCTGGGCGCGGCCGCCGATGCGGACGCCGCTGCGGAGATCACGAGCGAAGCGCCGTTCGTGCGCAACCTGTGCGGCAAGACTTCGCTCGACGATGCCATCGACCTGCTCGCGCTGTCCGAAGCGGCCGTATGCAACGACACCGGCCTCATGCACATCGCCGCGGCGCTGAACCGCCCGCAAGTTGCGGTGTTCGGCTCGAGCGATCCGCGCCAGACGCCGCCCCTGTCACAGGCAGCGAGTATCATGTGGCTGCAACTCGAATGCAGTCCGTGCCTCAAACACGAGTGTCCCCTGGGACACATGCGCTGCCTGAAGGACATCGAGCCCGAAATGGTGTTCGTTGAACTGCGCAAGCTGCTGCACCGGCCCTGACCCCTGAAATCGCGACCATGCCCCGTTTTGCCCGTCTGTTCGATTCCGCGGAAGACATTGTCCAGGCCTTCCGCGAGGCCATGAAACTGCGCGATGCCGACGGCGCGCTGCGACTGTGGCTCGACGAAGACTCGGTCACCTGCGTGATGCCTGACGGGCAGCGCCTGATCGGCCATGAACACCTGCGCCAGGCGTTCTCGCAATTGCTCGAAGAGCAGCCGGTGCTGATCGATGCGATCGAGACCAGCAGCCATGCGTCGCTGGGCGTATCGATCTTCGACGTGACCGAGGCCCTGCGCTTCGGCACGGACCGCGTCGAGGCCGACCTGTACGTGCACACGACATACGTGCTGATGCAAAACCATGAGGGCTGGCGCCTCGCGCATATCCACTGCAGCCCGGCCAACGCCGTGCAGGTAGCCACCGTGGCCGCTGCCCCGGGGCAGGCCCTGCACTGAACGCAACACAGGCTCCGGGCCGTCGCGCCCGGCCCTTCGCACGACCGATGCCGGCATGACGCAGCTTCCGCACCATCGCCTGCCATCCACCACCCAGGCCGACGCCACGGGCCACGCTTATGGCGACAGCATCGCCATGCCCTGGTGGCTGCGTGGCGGCCACGCCCAGACCATTATTCCCGCGCGCTTTACGCGCCGTCCGCCGCGCGTGCACTTTCGCCGCGAGCGCTGGGACACGCCCGACCAGGACTTCATCGACCTCGACTGGACCACGCACGCGGTCCATGACGGCTCGCCGCTGCTGGTGATGTTCCATGGGCTCGAAGGCGATTCCGGCAGCCACTACGCACAGGCGCTGATGCATGCACTGCGGCCACGCGGCTGGCAGGGCGTGATCCCACACTTCCGTGGCTGCTCGGGCGAGCTCAATCGCGCGCCGCGCTTCTATCATTCCGGCGATTCCGCCGAGATCCGCTGGGTACTCGAACGCCTGCGCCGCGAACACTGCGCGGGTGACCGCAAGATGCTGGTGGTCGGCATATCGCTGGGTGGCAACGCGTTGCTGCGCTACCTTGGCGAACAGGGCAGCACGGCCGACTTCGTGACAGCGGCCGCGTCGATCTCCGCGCCGCTGGACCTGGCCGCCGGCGGCGCTGCGCTGTCAGAAGGCTTCAACATGCTCTACACGCGCATGTTCCTGCAGACGCTCAAGCGCAAGTCGCTGGCCAAGCTCGAACAGTTTCCAGGCCTGTTCGACCGGGACACCATGCTGGCCAGCCGCGACCTGTACGCGTTCGACAACGTCGTCACCGCGCCGCTGCACGGCTTTCGCGATACCAACGACTACTGGAAGCGCGCCGCGAGCAAACCCGTGCTCGGCGAGATTGCCGTGCCGACGCTGGTGCTTAACGCGCGCAACGACCCGTTCCTGCCGGCCCGGCACCTGCCCGGCCCCGCCGACGTCAGTCCGCAGGTCTGGCTGGAGCAGCCCGAACACGGCGGCCACGTCGGCTTCATGACACCACCTGCCGGCCTGCTGGCACAGTTGCCGCTGCTGCCGTTCAGCGGGCATATCGAATGGCTGCCCGCGCGGATTCTGCGCTTCTTCGACAGCATGGCCTGAAGCCGGCACATCGCTGCGCGCCAAGCGCAACAAGGAGACACCACGATGGATGAATCAGTCCGGCAAGCGATGGCGCGCTGGCCCAATGTGCCCAACTGCTACGGCTGGCTTGCGCTTGATCGCCGCGGACAATGGCGCTTGCGCAATGAATTCGCGCAGGAGCACGACCTGTCGGGCGACCCCATCCGGCATGAAACGCTGATCGCATTCATCGCGCGCAACTACCTGCGCGACGAGCGCGGCGCGTGGTACTTCCAGAACGGACCGCAGCGCGTGTTCGTGTCGCTCGGCTATGCGCCGTGGATCGTGCGCCTGCATGAAGGCAAGCTGAGCACGACCACGCAGCGTGCGTTTGCCGTGCAGTCCTGTTTCGCCGACGAAGACGGCAATGTCGTTCTGGCCGGCACAATCGACGGGGAAGATGGCCTGCACGCAGCGCTGCTGCATGACCATGACCTCGATCTTTTCAGCGGCGCAAGCGAATGGCATGGCGATGCGTGCGGCGCGGATCTCGGCATCTTCCGTCACGACGGACGCGACATTCCGATCGAACCGATTGCCGCCGCCGAAGTCCCGAAGCGCTTCGGCTTCGTGCGCGATCCGCAGCCACCGGCCGCCTGACCGCGCCGCTCAGTTCGGCATGCCCTTGTTGTCCTGCTTTTCCTCGCGGTACTGGCGCTGGAGCTGGTGCAGGCGCGCATCGACTTCGGACAACGTGTAGAAATCGCCATCGCCGGCCTTGCGCGCGATCTGCAGCTGTTCGATCGCGGCCTGGTAGGCGCCGTCCATCGCATACTTCTCCGCCAGTGCCTGGTGCTGCTGCACCCGCTTGCCCTGTCCGGCATAGGCCCGCGCCAGCATTTCCCACCACTCGCTGCGCGTGGTTTCCTCCCGTGTGCGTTCGCGCAGGAACGTCACCGCCGCGTCGAACTGGCCAGTGCCGAGCAGCGTATCCGCATAGGCCAGCGCCACGGCGTGCGACAGCGGGAACGCCTTCATCGATGCCGTGGCCTGGCTCATCGCTTCGGGCAAGCGGCCCTGCTGGCGCGAGAGCTCGATCGCCATCACATCGAGCATGGGGCTACCCGACGTGGCCCCGGGAATGTTGCCGTACAGCCGGCGCGTTTCGGCCAGTTCCTGCTCGGCCGCCGGATAGCGGCCGAGGCGCTGCTCGACGAAGGCCAGGCCATAGTGCAGCGCCGGCGCGCGCAGCGCCGAGGCATTTGCCAGTTGCGAACGTATCGCCGCGCGCAGGTTCTGCAGTTCGCTGGGCGAGGTTTCCTGGATCACGCGGGCCCGCACGCGCGCGAACTCGTATTCGGGCGTATTGGGCACCTTGCGCGCCGACACGTGGCTGACGCGATCCTGCATGTCCGCAATCCGCTCGGAGGTGAGCGGGTGGGTCCGCACGTAGGACGGCACCGAATTCTCCGCCGTGCCCGACGCCCGCTGGAGCCGCTGGAAGAAATCCGGCATGCCCTGCGGATCGAAACCAGCCGCGGTCATGATCTGGAAGCCGACCCGGTCGGCCTCGCGCTCAGCCCCGCGCGAGAATGAAAGCTGGTTGGCGATGGCCGCGCCCTGCCCGCCCATCGCCAGCGCGGCGGCGGCGTCGGGACTGCGCGTGGCCGCGAGCCCCGCCAGCACCATCGAGGCCAGCGCGATCCACATCGACTGGTCCTGCTGCGTGATGCCGCGTGCGATATGGCGCTGCATCACGTGGCCAATTTCGTGGCCGAGCACCGACGCGAGTTCCGATTCGGTCTCCGACTGCACCAGCAGCCCGGTATGTACGCCGATATAGCCGCCCGGCAACGCGAACGCGTTGATGCTGCGGTCACGCACGGCAAAGAGGTCGAAACCCGTGGCAAAGGTCCCGGCACCAGTCGATCCCGAGATGTTCTGCCGCCGTGCGGCCTGCACCAGCCGATAGCCCAACGCATTCAGATAGTCGGACAGCAGCGGATCGGGCACATACTGGGGATCGCGCCGGATGTCACGGATGATGCGGTCGCCGAGGCGCTTTTCCATGTCGGGCGACAGCGCCGCGGTGGACGGATCGCCCATATCGGGCAATTGCACGCCGCCGGCATCGACAACGGCATTGTTGGTGCGCAGCCCGAACTCCGATTTCTGCCCTGCCCGCACGCTGCGGCTCAGGTTGTCGTAGACCTGATCGCTGGTTTCCACCGGCACGGTGGCCGCCTTGGCCGTGGTGCCGGATGGCGCAGCGGGCGCTGTTCCCTGCGGCCACGCCGGCGTCACCATGGTCAGCGCGATCACAGCAACCAGCGAACGGCGCCATGGCCCCGCATTTCGCGCGGAGCCATGTGATGCCGGGCCGGCAGGCATGGCGCCTTGCGGTCCGGAAAGGCCGGCGGCGCCTGGCCTGCGAAGCAATGGGGTCTTGGGCATGTTGCTATGATAGCGGCCTCCGCAACCCGTTCCCATCCGCGGTTGCACGCCCTTGCCGTACAGGATCCAGCCATGACGCAGCTCACCCATTTCGATACCGCCGGACAGGCCCACATGGTGGATGTCGGCGACAAGGCCAGCACGCACCGCGTGGCTGTGGCAACCGGCACCATCACGATGCTGCCCGACACGTTTGCGCTGGTGCGCGACGGCAACGCAAAAAAAGGCGACGTGCTGGGCATCGCGCGGGTCGCGGCGATCATGGCAACCAAGCGCACCGCCGACCTGATCCCGCTATGCCACCCGATCGGGCTGACCAAGGTCGCGGTGGACTTCGCGCTGGACGAGGCCGGCTCCAGCATTACCTGCACCGTCCGCACCGAAACGCGCGGGCAGACCGGCGTGGAGATGGAGGCGCTGACCGGCGTGCAGGTCGCGCTGCTCACCATCTATGACATGTGCAAGGCGGTGGACCGCGGCATGGTGATGGGCAATGTGAAGCTGCTGGAGAAGCACGGCGGGAAGTCGGGGGATTGGGTTTCCACACCGGCCGGCTAATGGTTCCATAAGCCTGGGTCTGCCCGGGCCGGCGGCCATGGCGTCATCCCGGCGCATCGGAGGCAGCCAGCACAAGAACATTGACGTCCTGTTCCCGCGATTTGCCGGGCCATTCCCGGAAGCGGATGCTGTTCCGGCCGGATGCCTTGGCTTCGTAAAGCAGCGCATCGGCGGCAGCGATCAACGACGTTTCGGTGACGTCACTTCCAACGGACGAGAAATCGACCGCCAGCACTCCAAAGCTGGCCGTCGCTTCGATGCTTCGGCCAGCGCCATCGATCGTCGGACTGCCCGCGATCGAAGTCCTGAGCCGCTCCGCCACATACGAGGCACCGTCCGGGCCCGTTTGCGGCAGGAGCAGCAGGAATTCTTCGCCGCCATAGCGGACCACGCTGTCCACGTGCCTGCGGGTGGTGGCCCGGAGAACGGCCGCGATGTGCTGCAGCACGGCGTCACCGGACTGGTGGCCATGCGTGTCGTTGATCGACTTGAAGTGGTCAATGTCACAGACCACCATGGTCAGCCAGTGCTGATACCGGCGCGCCCTCGCGATTTCCGTGGGGAGCAGCGTCTCATGCAGATGGCGTCGGTTGTAGCAATCGGTCAGATGGTCTCTCAGGGACACCTGCTTCAGGTCCATGAGGACGCGATATTCGTCTCGCCACAGGCGATGGTAACGACGCGCTGCTACGAGCCCGAAGCTGTTGGCAAGCAGCAATAGCATCGACATGGTCAGCGTACCGGCGGCCGGGCCCGTTCCTTTCTCCACCGCGACGAGAACGAACGCCGCCGTCGAGGCAATCGCGATGCCCTTTGCGATGATCAGCCGGTTAGGGATGAAGATGTAGACGACGATCAGCATGATGCACAGCGACATCCCATGCCACGGAATTTCACTGGGGCGGTACCAGACGATAAGCATGAAGGTGGTCATGCCCACGATCTCGGCGGCACTGGCAACGAACCAGAGACCCGCAATGGGCTCCTGCTGGTTGCGGATCAGGAACAAGCCCATGGTTGCGGTGATCGCGACCAGCATGCGCGCGGCGAACAGGATCAGCGCCTCGCGTCCATAGCCCAGCACCGCCACATCCGTCATGGCAAAGGCCAGATAGAAGACGGAGCAGAAAGTCAGTGTCAGGCGCAGGCTCGCCCGACTGCGATCCAGATGGTGGCGCTGGAACGCCAGTTCCGTTTCCGCGCTTCGGAACTCCAGGCGCAGCGGATCGATCGCGAATTCAGTGATGGAATCGAGATTCAAGGTAATGCAGGCAGTTCTGCGGCTGCCTTGCCATGTAAAGCGACTTCGATCATTGCAAGGTGCGGACCGCCCTCGAACATGCCGCTGAACTCGACGCTTTCAGCGGCGTGGGATTTTCCGGATGCCATGGAAAGTATCCATCAATCCATGTTTGTATCATTAGACATGCACGACGGGGGAGTAGCCACGACGTGGGGTGTTGGGTTGGAGCAACCGGCAAGCCCTGTTACTTCTGCTAGATTTGGCCTCAAACGATTTGAACAAAAACGAGGTAAATCAATGGGTCGGAGGAAAAGACAATCGCCTCTAAGCGAGGCTCTGCTGGATGCGCCATGGTCGGTTTCGGCTGCGTTGGCATTCGCCAGCTACATCGGGTTCCATGCCATTCTGCCCGCCTCGCTCGCCTCAAATCCATTCTTGATCGGCCTTGCCATGGTCAGCCGCTCCCTCGCATGGGTTCCGGCTGCGATATTCGGCTTTCTCGGGCTGCTGGCCTATCTGCGTGCACGAAAACGCCAAACGCAGGCCGGCAGGGTTCCTGGCGGCGCTGAACGCAGGGAGCGCACCTTACGAGCAGTTCCTGATCCCGGCTCCCTCGCCAATAAAACTCCCAAGGCGAAAGATCGGATCGGTGAGACACCCCCGGTTGTGCATCAGATGGCTCCCTCTGCAATACCGGAGGACTGGTCGCTGGATGCGCTCAGGCAACTGGAATGGAAGCGGTTTGAGACGCTTTGCGTGTGGTACTACGAGGCTATGGGGTTCGCTGTCAAAACGGTTCCCCATGGGGCCGACGGGGGTATCGATGCAACCCTGTACAAGGATGGGCTGCCGGCGCCGATCGCCGTCGTCCAATGCAAGGCATGGCGTTCACCAGTCAGGGTCGAACCGGTTCGGGCGCTTGGTGGAGTCATGCACTCGAACAAAGTGAAGAGGGGCGTGTTCTGGTCATTGACCGGGTACATCGGCCAGCCAGTGCAAACCTATGCCGCCGAGGCGGGCATCCAACTACTCGACGGCCCTGCCATCGTCGAGCGAATCCGCGCCCTGGACGCTGACAAGCAGATCAAGCTGCTTGCGCGAGCATTTGAAGGTGACTACCAGACGCCGACCTGTGCAGCCTGCGGCGTGAAGATGGTAGAGCGGCAACGTAGGGACGGTTCGTTCTGGGGTTGCCGTAACTACTCAAAGGGGTGCCGGTTCAAGCTTGCCCGCGCGGCGTAACTTCGCCCCCACAATGGCTGCACCCTCAAAACGCATGAACACACGCATCAGCGGCACCCTCAAAAGCTGGAACAAGGACAAGGGGTTCGGGTTTATTGCCCCGTCGAATGGTGGTCGGGACATCTTCGTTCATATTTCGGACTACCCGAGGCAGGGTGGCATGCCAAAGATTGGTGAGTCATTGACGTTCCTTGTCACGCTGAACCAGGACGGGAAGAATAAGGCCATCAACGTTCAACGGCCGGGGGTCCCTCTGACGGCACCATACCGAAGTCGTATGAAACCGCCGGCGCGCCAGGAAAAATCACTTGGATCTCGCCTGGTCGGATTGGTCACTGTTGCTGCACTTTGCGCTTTTGGATACAAGTACTTCGCCCCCAAGTCCGGCGCATCGGAAACTTTGTCCTTGGAGGCAAATATGGCCCCAATCTCGGCAGCGTCCACCGCATTCAGTTGTGATGGCAGGACACATTGTTCGCAAATGACCTCCTGCAGTGAAGCCAAGTTTTTCCTGAACAGCTGTCCAAACACTCAGATGGACGGCGATAGCGATGGCATACCCTGTGAATCCCAGTGGTGTACTAGCGCTTTTTCCAGATAGCGGTCGGGCGACTTCCGCCACTGTCGCGCAAATATCTGTATTAACACCCGGCCAAGGCAGTCGGCCGGGACGTGATGATGCACGGCCCGAGGCCTCGAAGTACCGTTGACGATGCCTCGATTCTTGCAACATCTTCCCAATGCGTACCGCCACCGCAGCGCACCGTAATAAAGGTAACGCTGCATTTCGCCAGCCGATGCGGCACCGCCGGCAGGCGTAAATTGGTATTCAATACCAATCAGGCCGGCATGGCCGGAAAGGCTGTTGCACTGCAGTGCCGCAGCCTGGAACCTTCGCAAAGGGTGGATTCCATGAACGGGCGCAAGCTTTGCCAGTTGGCGCTGGCCCTCGCGGCGGTCACCGCCACCGGCGCCGCGATTGCGGGCCGGGGCTACTACCATGGTGGTGGTTACCATGGCGGCGGCTACTATCACGGTGGCTACTATCACGGTGGCTACTATCACGGGTTCTACCCATCGGTGGGGGTGTACTTCGGGCCAGGCTGGTATGGTGGCTACCCATACGGCTATGGCTACCCATACCCGTACTACTATCCGCCTGCCGTCATGGCGGCGCCTGCATCGCCGCCGCAATACATCGAACAGGGTCCGAACGGTCCTGTGCCTGCGCCGGGGCCTGAACAGGCCGCCCCACAAACGCCGGACCAGGCGTGGTGGTACCACTGCAACCAGCCGGAAGGCTACTACCCGTATATCCATGCATGCCCGGGCGGCTGGCAGCGGGTGCCGGCACAGCCGCCATCCAGCTCCGAAGCACCTGAGTCGAGGATGTCATCATGAAGGCACGTGTCCAATCCGTCAGCCGCTCGCTCGTCGTAGCGATGTCCGCTGCGACGGTGGCATTGGGTGCCTGCGCCGTGCTGCCATCGGGCCCCTCCGTAACGGTTTTGCCCGGCACCGGCAAGACGTTTGACCAGTTCCGCGCCGATGACGGCAACTGCCGGCAGTACGCGTTCGGGCAGGTCGGCGGCGTCAGTTCGGCGCAGGCGGCGAATACCAGTGCTGTGGGCAGTACAGTGGTCGGTACCGCGCTGGGAGCGGCCGCGGGCGCAGCATTCGGCGGCGGCGAAGGCGCGGCCGTGGGTGCCGGCGTAGGCCTCCTGACCGGCGCAGCATTTGGGGCAAGCAATGCGCAGTACTCGGGCTACGGCACGCAGCACCAGTATGACGCGGCTTACCTCCAGTGCATGTATGCCAGCGGCCACCGCGTGCCGGTCTACGGCAACGTCTCAACGGTTACGCGGCCGGCGGCGTCGTACTACTACCCTCCGCCGCCTCCGCCGCCCGGCTACGTCAGGCCGTACTGACAACGCCGCCCTATTCCGGCATGCGTCGCGCCTGTTCGCGGATCCATCTGCAGAACTCGCGCGGCCGTTCGGCCTCCGCTAGCTCGTGGCAAGCGTTGTCCAGCGTGGCGTACTGGTTCGGTTCATCGCCAAGATAGTAGTAGCGCAGGCGTTCCAGCCATGCGCGACCCTGCGCGGCATCGCCCGTCAGTGCCATCAGCCAGGCGGTACGGGCAATCATCGTCGGCGTCGGCAGCAGATGCACCGCTGCGATATGGGCAGGCAGCAAATCCGCCGCATTGCCGGGGGTGATGATGACCCGTTCGGCTACATCGGCCGATGCATACGGGCGAAACCAGTATGCCGGCATCGGCAGCGTGGCACGCCGTTCGCGGGGGGCATACTCTCGCGCCTCGGCCCGCCGGTAGTCCTGCCACATCGTCGCGAGCACGATCGCACTGACCGCCGCAAAGCCTGCCAGCAGCCCGAGCGATAACCAGCGCGGCAGATGCCAGCGTCCAAAGCCGGCCGGCTCCAGCCAGCCCAGCATGAAGCAGAACGGCAGGAAGAAGTACAGGTAGTGCAGCGGGTACTCGAGCATCGAATGCGCGCACAGCATGGCCAGCCATGTGAGCACGACGATGGCTTGCGCCCTTCCTTCGTTATCCGCGTGCCAGATGCGCACACGCACCACGCGCCACAGCCATCCCAGCAGTACCAGCGCGACACCGGCCGTACCGACGATGCCGGTCTTCGCCAGCAAATCGAGCACTGCGTTGTGCGCATGCAGTGACATCTCGACCTTTACGCCGACCTGCGGCAACTGCTGGAACTGGGCCCAACCGAATTCGCCCCAGCCGACACCGAGCCATGGGTTCGATCGAAACATCGCCCACGCGTGCGTCCACAGCGCGCTGCGGGCGGACATCTGGTCTGCGGCCTGCAGTTGCGCAAGGGTGTCGAACAGGCGCCAGTCGAAAGCGTTGCCGGCTGCCTTGATGATGGGCTGCAGGACCAGCAAGACGGCGACGATCGCCACCGCTGCGACAAGCAAGCCCGCGGGCCGGCGCATCGGATCGGCATCCCGGCGAGTATCGCGCGCGAGCCACGCGGCGATGACGGCGTACAGCGCTGCGAATCCCACGTGGAGCACGCCGGTGCGGGAACCGGACAAGATGATGCCGCTTTCCAACAGCACCACGGCAATCAGCCACATCGGGAATCGAAGCTTGCCGCGTGAGGCGAGCCAGGTCGCTGCGACAAGCGCCATGCCTTCGACGGTGGCCTGGTGATTCGGCTGGTTCAGGTTGCCCCAGAGGCGGCGGTTGTCGTCGTAGAAATAGGAGGAGACAAGGCCGAAGGAGCGGGACTCCAGGTGAAAGAGCTGGACCCATTGGGAAATGGTGCCGAGGAGGCCTGCGAGGAGGAAGGCGGTGGCGAGGGCGTCAGTGATTGCCGAGCGTGCGTCAGGCGAAGCAGACAAACGGTAACGCCAGACCGCGAGTATGAGCGCCGCGCCGAGACCGAGCGTGAGTTGCGTTGCAAAGCGGCTGCCGGTGACGTCATCGAAGCCCGAGGCGCACTGGATGGCACCGAGAACGATGAGCCACAGCGGAAGGCTTGCGATCCACGGGATGTTTGCATCCGATCGGCGCGAAGACTGGAGTGCGAATGCCGTGAGCAATCCTGCCAGTAGCAGGAACACTACCGCTGCTACCCACTCGCCATAGAACGTAGCCATCGGCAGCGTGTGGCGGGATACGAGCAGCGGGAAGGCAATCGTGAGAACAAGAAAGATCGCCGGAATGGCGGTCTTGGGCTGCGGCATGCGGCGCCTTGTTGGGGAAAAGGCGGATGATAGCTTGGTGAGTAGGCAAAGAAAAAGCGCCCGAAGGCGCTTTTTGCATCGGCTACCAGATTTAGGTACGGCAGGCTGCCGGAGCGAAATTGCCCGCCAGCGTACCTGCTGCGGTAGGGGCCGGGCCAGCAGTCGGCAACGTGGAAGCGGCCTTAGCAGCCGAGAAGCATTCCCACGTCACTGACCCGCCAGTGGGAACGGTGCCAACGGCCAAGTTAGCTGCTGCTGAGGAAGGAACGAGCACCAGCGTGCCGCCACCTGCACGAGCAGGATAAGTGATCGTGATTTCGCCGGTAGCAGCGGTGATACCAACACTCGTAACGTTTTGAGTAGCCGAAGGTGCGGTCCAACCACTAGCAAAAGCCACCCCGTTTGCGGCATTTTCAGTAACTGACGTCTTTGCCGATTCCGCAAGCGACAGGCCTTCGCTGACACGCGATCGAACCAGATAATCTTGATAAGCAGGAATAGCAATCGCCGCCAAAATACCAATAATCGCCACCACGATCATCAGTTCGATCAGCGTAAAGCCCTTCTGAACCCGACGGCCCAGCTTCTTGATTTGTTGTACCCGTTGCATGAGATGACCCCTCGAAGAGATTTTAGGTTGATGCACTGCACGTCTTCGATTTTGTGAAGTGCGGGGAGGCTAGAGCAGGTACTGTGCCAGGCACCGATACCCCACGAATCGGGGGTTAGGCGACAAATTTCGTCACTTGGTGAGCGCGCACGGTGCCCCAGCACCAAAAATTGTCAGTTGTCTGCCAATGTCTCGTGCCAGACCGACAAAATGTGCGATAACTCACATAAGTTAGTTCCGCATTTTCCGGCGCTGCATCAGCAGAAAGGGCAGCCACCAGGGCTGCCCTTTGCTTTGTGGACGCTTGCCTGCGTTAAGCCGTCTGTGCCGTCCGACGGCTCATCAGCTTGCCGACGACCACCACCAGGATCGCGCCGATGGCGCCGAACACCAGATGGGCATGCGGCACGTGCACTTCAAACCAGGCTGCGTCGACCGGATCGCTCACCAGCATTTCGCCAGCCAGATAGCCCAGCAGCGCGGCGCCCAGCACGATGATGACCGGGAAGCGCTCCATGACCTTCAGCAGGATGGTGCTGCCGAACACGATCAGCGGGATCGACAGGCCCAGGCCCAGGATCAGAAGCATCAGCTGGCTGCCTTCGGGGCCCTTCTGCGCGGCGGCGGCGACGGCGACCACGTTGTCGAGCGACATCACCAGGTCGGCGATCAGGATCGTGCGGATGGCGGCCCAGATATTGTCCTTGGCGTCGTGACCGTCTTCGTCATCTTCGCCAGTCAGCAGTTGCACGCCGATATAGACGAGCAGCACGGCGCCGATGATCTTCAGGTACGGCAGGCTCAGCAGCTTGACGGCTGCCACGGTCAGCACGACCCGCATGATGATGGCGGCGGCGCTGCCCCAGAAAATGGCCTTCTTCTGCTGCTTGGGCGGCAGATTGCGCGAGGCGAGCGCGATCACCACCGCGTTGTCGCCTGACAGGACGATGTTGGTCAGGATGATCGATCCCAACGCAATCCAGAACGTGGTGGAAGACAGCAGTTCCACGGCAGTGCTCCTCTAGGTTTCTATCTATATGTCCGACACCGCCCGATTGCGGCAGTTCGGATGTCTGAGAAAACAGACATGTATATCGCGCGAACCTTTCGATTCGGTTTCAAATCACGGGCAATCGACTCCGGAAATACCCTAGGAAGCACGTCGCCACAATGACATTGCCCCCGCACAATGGCGGGGGCAAACCCGTCCCGGCCGAAGTCCGGGGCGGTTCAACACTGGCCCTGGGCGCCACGTGACGCGCAAGGCACGATGGTGTTGCTTACAGCTTTGCCTTCAGCAGGCGAGCCATTTCCGACGGGTTCTTGGTCACCGTGATACCGCAGGCTTCCATGATTTCCAGCTTGGCCTGGGCGGTGTCGGCACCACCCGAGATCAGCGCGCCGGCGTGGCCCATGCGCTTGCCCGGAGGCGCGGTCACGCCAGCGATGAAGCCAACCACCGGCTTCTTCATGTTGTCCTTGATCCAGTAAGCCGCGTTGGCTTCGTCCGGACCGCCGATTTCACCGATCATGACCACGGCGTCCGTTTCCGGATCGTCGTTGAACATCTTCATGACGTCGATGTGCTTCAGGCCGTTGATCGGGTCGCCGCCGATACCGACAGCCGACGACTGGCCCAGGCCCAGCGCGGTCAGCTGGCCCACGGCTTCGTACGTCAGCGTGCCCGAGCGCGACACCACGCCGATGCGGCCCTTGCGGTGGATGTGACCCGGCATGATGCCGATCTTGATTTCGTCCGGCGTGATCAGGCCCGGGCAGTTCGGTCCCAGCAGCAGGGTCTTCTTGTTCTCGCGGCGCATGCGGTCCTTGACTTCCATCATGTCGCGCACGGGGATGCCTTCGGTGATGCAGACCACCAGGTCCAGGTCGGCGTCAACGGCTTCCCAGATGGCGGCAGCGGCGCCTGCGGGCGGCACGTAGATCACGGAAACCGTGGCGCCGGTCTGGGCCTTGGCGTCCTTGACGCTCGCGTAGATGGGAATGCCTTCGAAGTCTTCGCCGGCCTTCTTCGGGTTCACGCCAGCGACGAAGCAGTTCTTGCCGTTGGCGTAGTCACGGCAGCCACGGGTGTGGAACTGGCCGGTCTTGCCAGTGATGCCCTGGGTGATGACCTTGGTGTCTTTGTTGATCAGAATCGACATGCTTTAGTCCTTTGCTTGGCCTTTGGCAGCGCGGGCACGAAGCCACGCGCGCTGCCCAAGTGCGCTTGTGTTTGGTATCGGCGCCCGGCTTACTTCTTGCCGGCGGCAGCGGCCACGACCTTCTGGGCGGCTTCTTCCATCGTGTCTGCGGCGATGATCGGCAGGCCCGAATCGGCCAGCATCTTCTTGCCCAGATCTTCGTTGGTGCCCTTCATGCGCACGACCAGCGGTACCGTCAGGTTCACGGCCTTCGACGCCGAGATCACGCCTTCGGCGATCACGTCGCAGCGCATGATGCCGCCGAAGATGTTCACCAGGATGGCTTCCACGTTCGGGTTCTTGAGCATCAGCTTGAAGGCTTCGGTCACCTTCTCGGTGGTGGCACCGCCGCCCACGTCGAGGAAGTTGGCCGGCTCGCCGCCGAACAGCTTGATGGTGTCCATGGTGGCCATGGCCAGGCCAGCGCCGTTCACCAGGCAGCCGATGTTGCCGTCCAGCGAGATGTAGGCCAGGTCGAACTTCGAGGCTTCGATTTCGTTGGCGTCTTCCTCATCCAGGTCGCGGTAGGCGACGATTTCCGGATGACGGAACAGCGCGTTCGAGTCGAAGTTGAACTTCGCGTCCAGCGCGATGACCTTGCCTTCGCCGGTCAGGATCAGCGGGTTGATTTCGGCCAGCGAAGCGTCGGTGTCGTAGAACGCCTTGTACAGGCCTTGCAGGGCCTGGCGAGCCTGGGCAACCGAAGCGTCGGGCACGCCGATCTTGCGGGCGATGTCGTCAGCGTCAGCGTCGGTCAGGCCGGTCGACGGCTCGATGATCAGCGTGTGGATCTTTTCCGGGGTGTGGGCAGCGACTTCCTCGATGTCCATGCCGCCTTCGCTCGATGCCATCAGGGCGATCTTCTGCGAAACGCGGTCCACCACCAGCGAAACGTACAGTTCCTTCTTGATGTCGGCGCCTTCTTCGATCAGCAGGCGGTTGACCTTCTTGCCTTCCGGACCGGTCTGGTGCGTGACCAGTTGCATGCCCAGGATGTTGGTGGCGTAGGTCTTGACGTCGTCGATGCTCTTGGCAACCTTCACGCCGCCGCCCTTGCCGCGGCCACCCGCATGAATTTGCGCCTTGACCACCCAAACCGGGCCGCCAAGCTCTTCTGCGGCCTTCAGGGCCTCGGCGACCGAGAACGCGGGGATGCCGCGCGGAACCGGCACATTGTATTTGCGCAGGATTTCCTTGCCTTGGTACTCATGGATATTCATGCGTGTTTCCTTTCGGGTAGGCGTAAAAGGTAGAAGGGGAAGAATCTGAAAAAGACGAACTCTCTCGTCCGTGGCCGATCCTGAGAATCAGCCGGAAGTGCCGGTTGGCCGGTCGTACGGAACATTGCCGTTGCCGGCTGCCGCTTGCGCCTGAGGCGTGTTCGCAGCGGCCTGCTCCGCCTCGGCCCGAACCTTGGGCTTCGGCTGGTGACCATACCAGCGCGGGTAAAACTCTCGGACCACCTCGCCGTCGAAACGCAGCGCGTGGCAGCCGTTCAACTGGTAAGGTGGTTCGGGATTGGGATCGTGGTCGGCGCCATCGCGAATGCTGATGACTTCGCCGGCGAAAGCCTGGATCGCTGTACTCGGCAGCACGCCCGCAGCTTCGGTCAGATGCGAGCAGCCCTGGATACCGGACAGGCGCTCCTTGACCGCCTTGCGGAAACCCTTGCGCAGATTCAGCCCGATCAGCTTGCGGTAAGCCGGACCGATCTGATCGCAGTATCCCGGATAAGGCACCCAGTCGGAGCAAGCCTCCGCGTCCAGCACGTTCAACGCCTCGTCGATCGTGACGCGCAGCCACAGGTCGTGCAACGGCTGCCCGACCGGTCGGATGCGGTCGCCCGCCAGGGCGATATCACGGGGCTTGGTGTCGGTCAGGCGCACCTCGATGTCCCACAAGCCGTCTTCCCTGAGGTAAGCCTGGGCCGTAATGGCGCGGGTATGGCGCGGGGAGCGGTTGACGGGCTGGGAAAGAGGCATGACCAGGCTGGGGGAATACAGGTGCGAGGTACCGCGCAAACGCTGCGGCGCCGAAAAACCCGAGGAGTTTAACATGCCGGGGCGCTTTGCCCGGGAACATCGGCACGCGCGAACTGTCGGTGGCGGATTGTCGGCCAACCAGAAAGGGAAAATCGGGGAATACACGCCGTATGCGGCGCACCCGGCGCCGGAGCCGCCTCGCGCTCTCGGGCATACGGTCGAATACACATGTAGCCAGTACTGGTATTCCCTTTTAAACCGGCCCGAAGGGCGACCGCCCGCGCACTCGATTTACTCGAAATCGTCAGGCAGTTCGTCCTCCGCGCCCTGAATCACCTTGCCGATCACCGAACGCGAAAATCCGCGGGCCATCATGAAACGGATCTGCTTGGCCCGCTCTTCCGGCGTCGCCGGCGGGGTGCCGAAGCGCTTGCGCCAGACCTCGCGTGCGCGGTCGGATTCGGTTTCGCGCAGCCGCTCCTGCAGTTCGCCGAGCTGCTCACTGCCAAGCTTGTGGTTCTTGGCCTCCTGCAGCACACGCGCAGCGCCATAGCGGCTGCCACGCCGGTGCAGCAGGCTGTCGGCAAAACGCTGGTTGGACAGCCAGTTTTCGCGCTCCAGCGCATCCAGTAACTGTTCGAGCTGCTCCGGCGATTCCGCGTGCGGCGCAAGCTTGCGCGCCAGTTCGGCGCGGCTATGCTCGCGGCGCGAGAGGTAACCCACGGCGCGGGCCTTCAGGGATAGCGGGGGGCGGGTGGACATCAGCGCGGTTCAGGAAAACGAGGGATCAAGCAAGAGGAAACAAAAAAGGCTGGCGCATCGGCGATGCGCCAGCCCTTGGGAGCGTGCCTGCCGGCCGGCGCTCAGTCTTCCGTCACGACCTCGGCCGCCGGAACACTGTTCATCGGCGCAACGCCCAGCGCGGCGCGGACCTTGTTCTCGATTTCCTGAGCGATGTCGGGATTTTCGCGCAGGTACTCGCGCGCATTGTCCTTGCCCTGCCCGATCTTGTCGCCGTTGTAGCTGTACCAGGCGCCCGACTTCTCGACGATCTTGGCGTCCACGCCGAGGTCGATGATCTCGCCCTGGCGCGAGATGCCCTGGCCATAGAGGATGTCGAAGAAGGCCTCGCGGAACGGCGGCGATACCTTGTTCTTGACCACCTTGACCTTGGTCTCGTTGCCGATCACGTCGTCGCCCTTCTTGATCGAGCCGATGCGGCGGATGTCCAGGCGCACGGAAGCGTAGAACTTCAGCGCATTGCCGCCCGTGGTCGTTTCAGGCGAACCGAACATCACACCGATCTTCATACGGATCTGGTTGATGAAGATCACCAGGCAGTTGGTGCGCTTGATGGTGCCGGTCAGCTTGCGCAGCGCCTGGCTCATCAGGCGGGCCTGCAGGCCGGGCAGCGAATCACCCATTTCGCCTTCGATTTCAGCCTTCGGCACCAGCGCGGCCACCGAGTCGATCACGATCAGGTCGATCGAGCCCGAGCGCACCAGCGCATCGGTGATTTCGAGCGCTTGTTCGCCAGTGTCCGGCTGGGAGATCAGCAGCTCGCCCACGTCCACGCCAAGCTTGGAGGCGTAGTTGACGTCGAGCGCGTGCTCGGCATCGATAAAGGCGCAGGTGCCGCCAAGCTTCTGCATTTCGGCAACGACCTGCAGCGTCAGCGTGGTCTTGCCCGACGATTCCGGGCCGTAGATCTCGACCACGCGGCCGCGCGGCAGGCCGCCGACGCCCAGCGCGATGTCAAGGCCGAGGGAGCCGGTGGAGACCACCTGGATGTCCTTCTCGACCTCGCCGTCGCCCATGCGCATGATCGAGCCCTTGCCAAACTGCTTCTCGATCTGCGAGAGCGCGGCGGCAAGCGCCTTCTGCTTCTCGGCGCTCAGGCCGGCACCTGCCTTCTTGTCATCCATGGTGGTCCTTGAGTCAAATGTTGAGTCAATGGTGGTATAAATAAGTCGAATGTGGCGCGACACCGGCTTTTTCCGATTGTTCCGATCGACTTCCGGATCAGTGCGCCTCAACTACAAAATCACCCGACTGCCTGCACAGCCGCCTTCTGCGGCGGCCTGCGCGGAATGTGCGGGTACTGTATAAAAAAACAGTATGCTTGGCAAGCCCTGTCCGCATCGTTTGCGTGGCGACTGGCAATGCCGGCCGTGGTGGAGACAACCATGCGCATTCTGATTGCCGAAGATGACGATGTGCTTGCCGACGGCCTGACGCGCTCGCTGCGTCACTCCGGCTATGCGGTCGACCATGTCGCGAATGGCCTCGAGGCCGATTCCGCGCTGTCGACCCAGACTTTCGACCTGCTGATCCTGGATCTTGGCCTGCCGCGCATGCCGGGTCTGGAAGTGCTCAAGCGCCTGCGCGCGCGCGGCGCCATGCTGCCGGTGCTGATCCTGACCGCTGCCGACGGCGTCGATGAGCGCGTCAAGGGACTGGACCTCGGTGCTGACGACTATATGGCAAAACCGTTTGCGTTGTCCGAACTCGAAGCCCGGGTGCGCGCGCTGGTGCGCCGCGGCGCCGGCGGCGGCGCGACGCTGATGCGCCACGGGCCGCTCGCATTCGACCAGGTCGGTCGCATTGCCTATATGAACGAGCAGATGCTGGACTTGTCGGCACGCGAGGTCGGGCTGCTCGAGATCCTCCTCACTCGCTGCGGGCGGCTGGTCTCCAAGGAACAGCTCGTGGACCATCTGTGCGAGTGGGGCGAAGAGGTCAGTAACAACGCGATCGAGGTCTACGTGCACCGGCTGCGCAAAAAGATCGAAGTTGGTGGCATCCGCATTGCCACGGTACGCGGGCTTGGCTACTGCCTGGAGAAGTTCCAGCCAAGCGTGGCCGCGCATAGCTGACGCGCATCCGCAGCGCTTCCCGCCACGTTACCGAGCAGCCGATCACTCGACCGAATCCGCCCACACTTTGCCGAGATGAGCTTGCTGCGACTGCCATGGCGACATCCGCCCGCAAAGGATCCCGTCCCTCCCCCCGGTGCCGCCACGCCGGACGACCCGGACGACCTGGCCGATGCTCTGCCCCACCTGGAGGAGAGCACCGGCCAACCTGCTCCGCGCTCGCTGTTCGGCGAGATCCTGGACTGGATGCTGGCGCCGCTGCTGCTGCTCTGGCCGATGAGCATCGCCGTCACGTATCTGGTGGCGAAATCCATCGCCAACGGGCCGTTCGACCGCGCGCTGGAGGCCAGCGCCATCGTGCTGTCGCAGCAGGTCCGCGAAGTGAACGGCCGCGTCACGCTGCAGCTGCCGCTGTCGGCGCGCGAGATCCTGCGCGCGGACGAAACCGACAACATTTACTACCAGATCGTCGGCAAGCGCGGTGAGTATGTGGCCGGCGACCACGACCTGCCACTGCCGTCCGAGGAGGACGAGGGCCATCCCGGCCTGGTATCGCTGCGCGATGACCGCGTGTCGGGCAACGACGTGCGCGTGGCCTATACCTATATCGATCTCAAGAACGTAGGCGGCAACCAGCCCGTGCTGGTGCAGGTGGCCGAGACCCTCGACAAGCGCGCGCGCCTGGCCAACGAAATCATCAAGGGCGTGATCCTGCCGCAGTTCGTGATCCTGCCGCTGGCTGTGGTGCTCGTGTGGTTCGGGCTCTCGCGCGGACTGGCGCCGCTCACGGCGATCCAGCAACGCATCCGCGCGCGCAATCCCGGCGACACCAGCCCCATCGACGAACGCGCGGCGCCGCAGGAAATCACGCCGCTGGTCGCATCGTTCAACGAACTGCTCGCGCGGCTGGACCAGTCGGTGCAGACGCAGAAGCGCTTCATTGCCGATGCCGCGCACCAGATGAAAACGCCGCTGGCCGGACTGCGCATGCAGGCGGAACTGGCCCAGCGCGAACAGTCGCCCGAGGAATTGCGCCGCTCGCTCGCGCAGATCGCCGGCAGTTCGGAACGCACGGCGCACCTGGTCACGCAATTGCTGTCGCTTGCGCGCATGGAAAACCTGGCCGGCGCCGGCAGCATGGCGGCGCTGGACCTGGCCGCGCTCGCGCGCGAGGTCGTGAAGGACTGGCTGCCGCGCGCTTGGGCCCGTCAGATCGACCTGGGACTCGATGCCGACGATCACCCGGTCATGGTGCAGGGCAACCGGCTGATGCTCACGGAAATGCTGAACAACCTGATCGATAACGCCATCCGCTATACGCCGATCGGCGGCCACGCCACCGTGCGCGTCACCGCCGATGCCTTCGAGCCGTTCGCATATCTCGACGTGGAAGACACCGGCCCCGGGATTGCGGCGGCGGACCGCGAGCGCGTGATGGAACGTTTCTACCGCGTGCTCGGCACCAACACCGAAGGCAGCGGCCTGGGCCTGGCGATCGTGCGCGAGATCGTGCAGCAGCACGGCGGTGAAGTCCGCATCGAGGACCACGTCTACCAGCAGGAGCCCCGGCTGGCCGGCGCGCGATTCCGCGTCACGCTGCGCCGTCCCGCACCGGAGGCATCAGCGTGAGCGCGCATCCGCCCGTCGATCCGGCACTCAAACGCTCGTGGCAGCGCAACCGGCGCTGGATCTGCGCGCTGCTCGCGGTCTGGTTCGTCGTGACCTTTGTCGTGAGCTGGTTCGCGCGCGACCTGCGCTTCGATTTCTTCGGCTGGCCGTTCTCGTTCTGGGTGGGTGCCCAGGGCGCGCTGGTCGTCTATGTCCTGATGACGGCGCTCTATGCCTGGCGTATGAACCGGGCTGACGACGAAGCTGACACGGGCGTTCGCGACGCCCCCCCACTTCCGCAGGGCAATCCCGGCGATGTCAGCAAGGATGCTGCATAGCGTCACACCCGGATAGCGCGACGGCACGCCGTTTGCTGCACATTATCGCTCGCAGTGCAGCACGACAGGTGCCGTTACAGGCGCTGCGCGGGCTAGCGTATACCCCGACCTTTTGCGTGCAATAGCACGGAAATTTGTCAGAACTCAGTAAGTTTCGCCTCCCAGAATCGTTTCAGCTCCGGTGCTGCGGCTCCGCAGCGCGCCATGTCTTGCGGTGCGTCCGCGGCCTCACCGGTGACCCATTCAGACGGAGGAGACAACATGGCAAACACGCAAAACGTAGCGATGCCCGGCGGAGGCGCGCAGAACGCACCGATGACAACCGAGGAGAAGAAGGTCATTCTGGCCTCGTCGCTCGGCACGGTGTTCGAGTGGTATGACTTTTACCTGTACGGCTCGCTGGCGGCAGTGATCGCCAAGCAGTTCTTCGCCGGCCTGGACCCGACCTCTGCGTTCATCTTCGCCCTGCTGGCATTCGCGGCAGGCTTCATCGTGCGCCCGTTCGGCGCGCTGGTGTTCGGCCGCCTCGGCGACATGATCGGCCGCAAGTACACCTTCCTGGTGACGATCCTGATCATGGGCCTGTCGACGTTCATCGTCGGGCTGCTCCCGGGCTACGCCACCATCGGCTGGGCCGCCCCGATCATCCTGATCGCGCTGCGCATGCTGCAGGGCCTCGCGCTCGGCGGCGAGTACGGCGGTGCCGCCACGTACGTGGCCGAGCATGCGCCGCACGGCAAACGCGGTTCCTACACGGCCTGGATCCAGACCACCGCGACGCTGGGCCTGTTCCTGTCGCTGATCGTGATCCTGCTGTGCCGCGAGCTGACCGGTGCCAACTTCGAAGCCTGGGGCTGGCGTATTCCGTTCCTGGTCTCGATCCTGCTGCTGGCCATGTCGGTGTACATCCGCCTGTCGATGAGCGAGTCGCCGGCGTTCCAGCGCATGAAGGCCGAGGGCAAGACCTCGAAGGCTCCGCTGACCGAAGCGTTCGGCCAGTGGCGCAACCTGAAGATCGTGATCGTGGCGCTGGTGGGCCTGACCGCGGGCCAGGCCGTGGTCTGGTACACCGGCCAGTTCTACTCGCTGTTCTTCCTGACGCAGGTGCTCAAGGTCGATGCCAAGACGGCCAACCTGCTGATCGCCGGCGCGCTGGTGATCGGCACACCGTTCTTCCTGTTCTTCGGCTCGCTGTCGGACAAGATCGGCCGCAAGTGGATCATCATGCTGGGCTGCGCGCTCGCCGTGCTGACTTACTTCCCGCTGTTCAAGGCCCTGACGCACTATGCAAACCCGGCGCTCGAGCGTGCGCAGCAAACCGCGCAGATCGTTGTCACCGCCGACCCGAAGCAGTGCTCGTTCCAGGGCAGCCCGATCGCACGTGAAATCGACTTCCGCAGCTCCTGCGATATCGTCAAGCGTACGCTGGCCCAGGCATCGGCAAGCTATGAAGTGGTGCAGGCTCCGGCCGGCACGGTCGCTTCGGTGAAGATCGGCGACAAGGAGATCAAGGCGTTCGACGCTACCGTCACGGGCGGCCACAGCTTCGACGATGCCAGCAAGAAGCAGATCGCCGCGTTCAAGAAGGAGGTCGGCGAGTCCATGGCCGCGGCAGGCTACCCGACCAAGGCTGATCCGGCGCAGATGAACACCATCATGGTGCTGGTGGTCCTGGTGATTCTGGTGATCTATGTGACGATGGTGTACGGGCCGATCGCCGCCATGCTGGTGGAAATGTTCCCGACGCGTATCCGCTACTCGTCGATGTCGCTGCCCTACCATATCGGCAACGGCTGGTTCGGCGGGCTGCTGCCGACCATCTCGTTCGCGCTGGTCGCCCAGAACGGCAACATCTACTACGGCCTCTGGTACCCGATCATCATCGCCGCCGTCACCTTCGTGGTCGGTGCCCTGTTCGTGCGTGAAACCAAGGACGTGGACATCTACGCCCACGACTGAGCAACAGGTTAAGGCGAGACCGACCCGGTAATCGGTCGCTCCAGCCGGCAGGCCGCAAGGCCTGCCGGTTTTCTTTTCGGCGCCCTGCAAACATCTTCTCGATAAGGTGTTGACAGTCACGAAAATACCAGTACAATAGCGGTCTTCGTTGGCGAATTAGCTCAGTCGGTTAGAGCGACGGAATCATAATCCGCAGGTCCGGGGTTCGAGTCCCTGATTCGCCACCATCTATTTGAAAAGCCGCGATCCCGCAAGGGTTCGCGGCTTTTTGCTTTGCCGGCGTCCGATGTCTCGCTGCAGATCGACGTCTCCGCCCAGAGCCATCACAGCAACCGGTGCTGGCGCGCATAGTCGACCATCTCGACCACCGACCCCACGTTGAGCTTGCACATGATGTTGGTCTTGTGGGTGCTGACGGTCTTGCTGCTGATCAGCAGCCGCGCGCCGATCGTCTTGTTGGAATGGCCACGCGCGAGGTACTGGAGCACCGTGAGTTCGCGCGCGGTCAGCCGCGCGAGCTTGCCGGCCGATGGCAGGCGCAACTTGCGCGCGGCGTCCAGCGTATGCGTCGGAAAGACCAGGTAGCCGGACATCACGCCGCGCGCGGCCTGGACCATTTCCGCGAGATCGCGCTGCCGCGGCACGAAGCCGTGGGCGCCGGCGCGCAGCGCCTGAACGGGCGCCATCGTCGCATCGCTGTCGGACAACACCAACAGCCGCACGTCCGGATGGCGCGCAGCCAGACGCTTGATCAGCGTGATGCCGGCCTGCCCCAGCGCGTCCAGCTCGACGACCACCAGCCCCGGCTGGCGCTCCCGCACCATCTGCTGGGCCTGCCGCACATTGTCGGCCAGCAGCGTCCGGCGCGCACCGAGCGCGTGGGCAAGCTGCCACGACGCCTCGCCGGGCGGCACCGGCCGCGCATCGACGATCAGGGCTTCATCAAACGGGATGGGGTCCAACTCGCGGCTCCTTGGTGAATGGATACCGCGAAGGTTAGGCTCAGCGCGTCACGCCCGAGCGCTGAAACGGCTGCATCCGAACGCGAAGCCGTCGCGACGCGTTGCGAGAATTTCCGCTTCAGAATCTTTTTCCGGCCCAAGGCCGGGTAGCTATGCGCCCGCGGCTTCCAGCACTTCGGTGAGCTTGCGGCTGGCGTCAAGCGCGGCTGGAAAGCCGCAGTACACCGCGCTATGCACCATCAGTTCGCGCAGTTCCTGCGGCGTGACGCCGTTGGCCAGCGCGCCGCGCAGGTGGCCGGCCAGTTCTTGCGGACGGTTCAGCGCGATCAGCATCGACACCGTCGCCAGGCTGCGCTGCTTGCGGTCCAGTCCTTCGCGGGTCCAGACCGTGCCCCATGCAAACTCGGTCACCAGTTGCTGCAGGCTCGTATCGCCCTGCTGGGCGGCGGCGTCCAGCGCGCGCTGCACGTGGGCCGGGCCCAGGACTTCCGTGCGCGCGTTGACGCCGGCCTCGAAGGCCGGGTTGTCGGTATAGGCGGATGTATCGACTGGCGTGGTCATGGCAGATCTCCGGATGATGGATGCCGCATGGTATCCGAAGGTCTGCCCGCGCCTGCCGGCGCGACGCCAGTCCGGCTTACTTGGCCGCAGTGAAGCGCGGCGCCGGTGTGGAGCGCGCTACTTCGCGATCCCCCTGCTGGTACAGGCGGTAGGTGCCGCGCGCCTGGTTGTGCGGATGGCGTGCGGCCTCGTCCAGTGTCAGGACGCGGGCAAAGCAGACATCGGTGCCGCCGAGCAGCGATTCCCAGTGCGTGCTGGGCTTCGAAGCAATGAGGGCCGTCATGCGCGCCTTCACCGCCGGCCATTGGGCGCGGTCGTACTGCGCGGCCGGATCGATGTCGGTCAGTTCGAGCCGCTCGAGCAGTTCACGATAGAACTGCGGCTCGAGCGCGCCGAGCGTGATCGCGCGGCCATCGGAACAGGCAAAGACGTCGTAGAACGGCGAGTCATGGAATGCGCTGGGCTGCGGCCCGCCGAGCGTTCCGGCCGCACGCGACACCTGCACCAGCGAGCCCAGCATGGCGACGATATCGGTGATGGCAGCATCGACCACGCAGCCCTGCCCGCTCGAGCGCGCGTTCAGAATGGCGCTGGTGATGCCGAACGCCAGGCCAAGCGCGCCGGTGGCATCACCGACCACAGTGGGTGGCACCATCGGCAGCGCGTCGTCGCGCGCGGCCATCGACAGCAGGCCGGTCAGCGCGATGTAGTTGAGGTCATGCCCGGCGCTCTGCGCGAGCGGGCCGGTCTGGCCCCAGCCGGTCATGCGGCCGTACACGAGCCGCGGGTTGCGCGCATGGCATTCGGCCGGGCCCAGGCCCAGGCGCTCCATTGCGCCGGGGCGCAGCCCCTCGATCAGCGCGTCGGCGCCCGCCACCAGGTCCAGCGCGGCGGCGACGCCTTCAGCGGACTTCAGGTTGAGCTGCACCACGGCCTTGCCGTGTTCGAGTTCCATCTCGGCCGGCACATCCTGGCCGCGCAGGATGCGGCGCGCATCGGGGGCAACCGGGCGCGTCACCAGCGTGACCTCCGCACCAAGGCCAGCGAGCATGGCGCCGCACAGCGGGCCCGGGCCGATACCTTCGAATTCCACTACCTTGATGCCACGCAGGGGCAGGAGGTTGCCGCGCTCGCTCATGTTGCTGTCTCCGTCCAGGCATCGCGGCGGCCAGGCCTGGCGCGATTGCCCTGTGTTCTGGGATGAAAAGGCCGGGCGCCATGTCGCGGGCCCAAGCCGGGTTGGGCCCATGCTAAACGGGCGCGTGGCGGGCCAGCAATGGCCAAATGTGTCAGATGTCTTGACCAATCCGAACTCTCCCGCCCATAGGGCCCATAGGAGAATTCCGAATTTCTTGATCTGTGTCGGATTGTGACGAAAGACTTGCTGCGATGATGGTGCCAGACAGCCCGTCACCGCACCTGGAACCACGCGGTGGCCGATCCTGCCTATCCTAAAACCTGGCGTATCCGTACAGCGCCCCCATCCAGGAGATTCCCGCCATGTCCAATATCGTGCTCGCGACCGACGGTTCGGCCTTCAGTGACGCTGCCGCCCGCTTCATCGCCGAAGGCAAGCTGCTGCAGACCGGCTTCACCGTGCACGTGGTGCACGTCGCGCCCGAAGTCAGCGGCCAGGTCCGCGCCTTCGTCAGTAAGGAAACCATCGACGCCTGGCACCAGGAGGCCAGCGACAAGGCCATGGCCGGCGTGTGCGACATCCTGTCGGGGGCCGGCGTGCCGTTCGAGCGCCATGCGCTGCACGGGTTCGCGCCCGAGCGCATCGTGACCTACGCGCGCTCGGTGGATGCGCAGGCCATCATCATGGGCACGCACGGCCGTGGCTCGTTCTTTGATGCAGTGATCGGTTCGGTCGCCGGGCGCGTTCTCGCGCAGAGCGATTGCCCGGTGTTGCTGGTCAAGGCACCCCAGAAGTCCTGACCGGAACAGGCCGGGGGCTGACGCCAATGCGGCCGCCCTGATGCTTCAGGCGCCCCACAGGGGCGCTTCCTCCATCAGCGCGACTTGCTCGCGCAGCTCCAGGATGCGGTCCTGCCAGTAGCGCGCCGTCCCGAACCACGGGAACGCCGCCGGAAACGCGGGATCGCGCCAGCGGCTGGCCAGCCACGCGCTGTAGTGGAGCAGGCGCAGGGTGCGCAGCGCTTCCACGAGCCAGAGTTCGCGCGGCGCGAACTCGGCAAAATCTTCATAGCCCGCGACGATATCCGCGAGCTGGTCCTGCATGGCGGCACGGTCGCCTTCGAGCAGCATCCACAGGTCCTGCACGGCCGGAGCCATGCGGCTGTCGTCGAAGTCGACGAAATGCGGCCCTGCTGCGGTAAGGCCCGTAGACCGGACGTCGTCGCCGTCGATCCACAGCACATTGCCGCGATGGCAATCGCCATGCACGCGCAGCAGGCGGACGTCGCCGGCGCGGTCATAGCAGCGGCGCACGCCGTCCAGCGCAAGATCGACGACCGCCTGCCATGGAGCGAGCAGATCGGCAGGAATGCAGTTGTGGGCGAGCAGCCAGTCGCGCGATGCCACCCCGAACGTATCCGGATCGAGCGCCGGACGTGCCTGATAGGCGTTCATCGCGCCAACGGCATGGATGCGGCCGATGAAGCGGCCGAGCCAGGTCAGCGTATCCGCACGATCCAGCTCGGGCTCGCGGCCACCGCAGCGCGCGAAGACCGCGAAGCGGAAGCCGGCATGGTGTTGCAGCGTGCTGCCGTCCGGCCCGGGCAGCGCGGGCACCGCCGGGATCTCCGCATCGGCGAGCTGCTGCACGAAGGCGTGCTCTTCGAGGATGGCGGCGTCCGTCCAGCGGCCGGGCCGGTAGAACTTGGCCACCACGGGCGCGGCGTCCTCGATGCCGACCTGCCAGACGCGGTTCTCGTAGCTGTTGAGCGCCAGCAGCCGGCCGTCGGTGCGCATGCCCGACGAATCCAGCGCATCGAGGATCAGTTCTGGCGTCAGCCCTGCGAACGGGATGTCGCTGTCGCCGGATGCCTGATGCGCGCTCATGGTTGGATAGCCGATCGGATCAGCGCGCCGGCTTAGCCCGCGCGCCGCCAAGCAGTGCGGCCTGCGAGGCCGGGCGGCGGTTGTTGTGGCGCGCCGGGGCGCCAGTGGCGTCCTGAGCAGGCCGCGCCTGGCCGCCGCCGTTGCGTTGCGGGTTGCGCGGCTGAGCCTGGCCGGCGTTGCGGTTTGCGCCGCCGTGGCCACGGGCTGCCTCGCCCCCGGCCTGGCTGGCGCCACGCGGTGCGTTCTGGGCCGGGCGCTGACGCGGCTGGCCCTGCGACGGCTTGGCTGCCGCTGGCGCCGCAGGCTTTGCCTGCGCACGGCCACGTCCACCACCTTGTCCACCGCCCTGCCCGCCGCCTCGCTGCTGGCGACCCTTCTGGATCGGCTCCGCCGCGATGGTCGGATCGACTTCGAAGCCCGTCAGCACCGTCTGTTCGAGCTTGCGCTTGATCAGGCGTTCGATGTCGCGCAGCAGGCCATGCTCGTCCACGCAGACCAGCGAGATCGCCTCACCCTCTGCGCCGGCGCGGCCGGTACGGCCGATGCGGTGCACGTAGTCTTCCGGCACGTTGGGCAGGTCGAAGTTGACCACGTGCGGCAACTGGTCGATGTCGATGCCGCGCGCGGCGATATCGGTGGCCACCAGCAGCCGCAGCGTGCCGGCCTTGAACTCGGACAGCGCGCGCGTGCGCGCCGACTGGCTCTTGTTGCCGTGGATCGCCAGCGCGGACAGGCCGTCCTTGGTCAACTGCTCGGCGAGCCGGTTGGCGCCGTGCTTGGTCCGCGTGAAGACCAGCACCTGGTGCCAATCATGCTCGCGCACCAGGTGGGCGAGCAATTCGCGCTTGCGTTCGCGGTCCACCGGGTAGACGCGCTGCGCCACGGTTTCGGCCGTGGTGTTGCGGCGCGCGACCTCGATCGATGCCGGGTTGTTCAGCAGGCGGTCCGCCAGCGCGCGGATATCGTCCGAGAACGTTGCCGAGAACAGCAGGTTCTGACGCTTGGGCGGCAGGACGTTGAGGATCTTGCGGATGTCGTGGATGAAGCCCATGTCGAGCATGCGGTCGGCTTCATCGAGTACCAGCAGTTCCACGCTGGAAAGGTCGATCGTGCGCTGGGACACGTGATCCAGCAGGCGGCCCGGCGTTGCCACGACGATTTCCACGCCACGGCGCAGCTGTTCGATCTGCGGGTTGATGCCCACGCCGCCGAACATGACCATCGAGCGCAACCGCACGTACTTGCCGTAGTTGCGCACGCTTTCTTCCACCTGCGCGGCCAGTTCACGCGTCGGCGTCAGCACCAGTGCGCGCACCGCCGGCTTGCCCTGGCGCTGTGGCGCCGATTCGGACAGCAGCTGCAGCATCGGCAGCGTAAAGCCTGCCGTCTTGCCGGTACCGGTCTGCGCGCCGGCAAGCAGGTCGCCACCTTTGAGGATGGCGGGAATTGCCTGGGCCTGGATGGGGGTGGGGGTGGTGTAGCCCTGTTCGGCCACGGCCCGCACAAGCTTGTCGGACAAGCCGAGTTCGGAGAAAGACATGAATGAATGCTTCGGCCGTCCGTTGCGCGCTGGGCGCTGGGCGCGCCAGCCTGCAGGCAGCCTGGGTGATCTGACACAAAACCAGTCGGGGGACCGGCATAGCGGCGCGAGGCGTCCGCTGACGAAACAAAGGTCGGTAGTGTAACAGCCAAGCGCAAACCTATTGATCACATGGTGATGCATGCCGGTTGCTACACACGCTACGTTGCGGGAGTGTGGCCCTGCGCTATCATGCGGCCACCATCTGCCCCCGAACGCTGAAAGCCGCGCCGCCGCGCGGCCGGCGCCAGCACCCATGCGGTTCCGATTTCTCGAAGACCAGGAAGTCACGCTGTTTGCGGCGATTCCGGTCGGCATTCTTGCTGCGATTGCGACCACCCTCTTCAAGGAAGCGCTGGAGGGGGCCGGCATCGTCATCTTTTCCAGCAACGCGGATATCGTCGCGATCTTTGCGGCGCTGGCGCTGGCATGGCGCATCGTGGTGCCGGCGGTCGGAGGCGCGGTGGCCGGGCTGCTGCTACAAGCCGCTAACCGGCTCGCTGGCAGCGGCGGCGCGACCGACTACATGGAGGCCGTAGCCAACGGCACGGGCCGCCTGCCCGTGCGCGTTACGCTGCTGCGGTCGCTATCGTCGTTTTGCTCCATCGTCAGCGGGGCTTCGGTCGGCAAGGAAGGCGCCATGATCCAGCTCGCTGCGTTGTGCGGCGCGCTGTTTCCATCCACGCGCATCGGACAGCCCCACGGCGCTTCGAACATGCGGCGCATGCTGACTGCGTGTGGCGCTGCCGCTGGCCTGGCCACGGTCTACCACACGCCGCTGTCCGCGGCCGTGTTCGTCGCCGAAGTGGTGTTCGGAGCACTGGCCGTGCAGCGCCTGATGCCGCTGTTCCTGGCCTCGGTGGCGGGCGCCATGGTCAGCCAGTGGCATGGCGGCCTGCAGCCGCTGTATCCCGGCCTGCACATCGCAGCCGACGTGCGTCCGCAATTGATGCTGGCCGCGGCGGCGCTGGGGGTGGCCGCCGGCATCGTCGGGGCATTGTTCCTGCGCGCCGCCAGCATCGCGCGCGGGCGCTTTGCGCAGGTGCCCGGCGGCCCGGTCGCGCGGCTCGCGCTCGGCGGCGCACTGGTCGGCGTACTGGCCATGGCCGTGCCCGAAGTGGTCGGCAACGGCTTTTCCACGATCCAGACCATCCTGCAGGAACAGCCGCTGACAGTGTCGGTCGGCCTGGTGCTGCTGGCCAAGCTCGCGGCGACGGTCATCAGCATGGGCTCGGGCGCCGTCGGCGGTGTGTTCACGCCTTCGCTGTTCGTCGGCGCCGCGCTGGGCCAGTTGCTGGCGCTCGCAATGCAGGCGTTCGTGCCCGGCGCGCCGGCCTCGCCGGTCCTGCCGCTGGTCGGCATGAGCGCGTTCCTTGCCGCGACCAGCCAGGCGCCGCTGATGTCGGTGCTGATGGTGTTCGAAATGACGCTGGCGCCGGCTCTGCTGTTGCCCACCATGATCGGCGCGGTGGCGGCGTATTACACGGCGTCGCGCTGCCAGACGCTCTCGCTCTACAGCGTGATCGCCGACCGCGCGCAGGCGTCGGCCGCGGAAGAACATGCGCGGGCAATGACGCTGGCCGGCCTGTGCGACCCGACCGATACCACGCTCGCGCCGGATGCCTCGCTCGCCGCTGCCGCCGACAAGTTTGCGGAGACCGGCACACGCTACCTGTACCTGGTCGAGCCCGACGGGCGCCTGCTCGGGGCGCTGTCAATCCACGCGCTGCAACGCGCGCAGCGCGAAGACTCGGCCGCCGGCGTGCTCGCGCTAGCCGAACGCGACTTCCCGGCGCTGACGCCTGAGTCGCGGCTGCGCGACGCCCTGGAGGTCTTCGCCGCCCATGGCATCAACCGCATTCCGCTCGTGCGCGATGGCGCCAGCCGCGAACTGATGGGCACCGTTTCCAAGCAGCGTGTGCTGCAGGAAGCATCCTGTCTGTTCTAGGCGACGGGGCACCCGTGCCTTGAGCGATGCCGGACACGGTGCCATCGAACGGGTAAAATACCCGGTTACCCTTCAGCCTCCTTTTCAACCTGATCTGCGCTTTTCCGGAGCCCATATGCCCGCCGGCCGTTCCCTGCGTCAGAGTGCTTCATTGCGTTTCATCAAGCCGCTGCTGTCGCTCGGCGCGGCGCTGTGGCTCGGAGCCACCGGCGCCATGGCGCAGCCGATACGGGTCATCCCGGTCGATGCACCGCAGGCGAAGCTGGTTGTCGCCGCACCGACCGCCGGATCGCCGCAGACGGTCACGCTCGACGGCAAGACCATCGGCGTGGCACCGGGCCTGCGCGTGTTCGGCACCGACAACCAATTGCAGAACCTCGCCGCCATCGCGGGCCAGAAGCTGCCGGTGCGGTACAAGCTCGACCTGTACGGCCAGTTGCTGACCGCATGGGTGCTCAGCGAGCAGGAACAGAAGGCACTGAAGGCCAAGTCCTGATCCCCGGGAAGTACGGAGGCGTTCGCGCCATCCGTGTTGTTGCAACACCCTGATGCCCCCAGGTGAACCACTGAGACCGGCACCATGAAGAAAGTATTTGTGAAGACGTACGGCTGTCAGATGAACGAGTATGACTCGGACAAGATGGTCGACGTCCTGAACGCCAGCCAGGGGCTGGAACCCACCGACAACGTCGAAGACGCCGACGTGATCCTGTTCAACACCTGCTCGGTGCGCGAGAAAGCGCAGGAAAAGGTGTTCTCCGAACTGGGCCGCATGAAGGCGCTCAAGGCCGTGAAGCCCGATCTCGTGATCGGCGTGGGCGGCTGCGTGGCAAGCCAGGAAGGCGCGAGCATCGTCTCGCGCGCGCCGTATGTCGATGTCGTGTTCGGTCCGCAAACCCTGCACCGCCTGCCCGACCTGATCGCGCGCCGCCAGCGCACCGGCCAGTCGCAGGTCGATATCTCGTTCCCCGAGATCGAGAAGTTCGACCACCTGCCGCCGGCACGCGTGGAAGGCCCGAGCGCCTTTGTCTCGATCATGGAAGGCTGCTCGAAGTACTGCAGCTACTGTGTGGTGCCCTACACGCGCGGCGAAG
Organism: Cupriavidus pinatubonensis; assembly: GCF_019602855.1. Taxonomy (GTDB): domain Bacteria; phylum Pseudomonadota; class Gammaproteobacteria; order Burkholderiales; family Burkholderiaceae; genus Cupriavidus; species Cupriavidus pinatubonensis. Next base: position 556,018 of record NZ_CP080767.1, on the reverse strand, counting down.
AAGTCTCGCGTCCGTTCGAAGACGTGCTGGCCGAAGTGGCCGGACTCGCGGAACAGGGTGTGCGTGAAGTCACGCTGCTGGGCCAGAACGTCAACGCGTATCGCGGCGCCATGGGCGGCACCAGCGAGATCGCCGACTTCGCGCTGCTGATCGAGTACGTGGCAGAGATCCCCGGCATCGAGCGCATCCGCTACACCACGAGCCACCCGAAGGAATTCACGAGCCGCCTGGTCGAGCTGTACGGCCGCTGCGACAAGCTCGTCAACCACCTGCACCTGCCGGTGCAGCACGCGTCTGACCGCGTGCTGATGGCGATGAAGCGTGGCTACAGCGTGCTCGAATACAAGAGCATCATCCGCCGGCTGCGCATGCTGCGTCCCGACATGTCGATGTCGTCGGACTTCATCGTCGGCTTCCCCGGCGAGACCGATGCGGATTTCGACAAGCTGATGGCGCTGATCGAGGAAGTCGGCTACGACACCTCGTTCTCGTTCATCTTCAGCCCGCGTCCCGGCACGCCGGCGGCCAACCTGCACGACGACACGCCGCATGAAGTGAAGCTGCGCCGCCTGCAGCATCTGCAGGCCACCATCGAAGAGAACGTGCAGCGCATCAGCCGCAATATGGTCGGCTCGGTGCAGCGCATCCTCGTCGAAGGCCCGTCGCGCAAGGACCCGACCGAACTGCACGGCCGCACCGAGAACAACCGCGTGGTCAACTTCGCGCTGCCGGGCGTGCCGCAGGCCCAGCGCGACCGCATGATCGGCCAGATGGTCGATGTGTCGATCACTCAGGCGTTCCCGCATTCGCTGCGCGGCGAGATCGTGGTGCGGCAATGAGCGAAGGCATCCCACGCGCCAAGATGAAGATCGCCACCGCCGAATTCGTTGCCCCGCGCGACGACAACACGCGGCTGCAGAACCTGTGCGGTCCGCTCGACGAAAACCTGCGCCAGATCGAGCAGGCGCTCGACGTGACCATCCAGCGCCGCGGCCACCGCATGACGATACGCGGCGCCAACGCGCAGGACGCAGCAATCGCGCTGGAGCGTTTCTATAACCAGGCGCGCACGGCGCTGACGGTCGACGACGTGCAGCTCGGCCTGGTCGAGACGCGCCAGATCTCCGCGCACGGCAGCTACGTGCCGCAGGCCGATGACGAGAGCGGCGCGCCCGAGTTCGAGGACGAGTCCCCGGTGCTGCACACGCGGCGCGCGGGCCTGCAGGGCCGCACCGCCATGCAGCGCGAGTACCTGCGGCATATCCTGGCGCACGACCTGACGCTCGGCGTCGGCCCGGCGGGTACCGGCAAGACCTATCTGGCCGTCGCCTGCGCGGTGGACGCGCTCGAGCGCGACTCCGTCAAGCGCATCGTGCTGACGCGCCCCGCCGTGGAAGCGGGCGAGCGCCTGGGCTTCCTGCCTGGCGACCTTGCGCAGAAGGTCGACCCGTACCTGCGTCCGCTCTACGACGCACTGTATGACCTGCTTGGCTTCGACCGCACGCAGAAGATGTTCGAGCGCCAGATGATCGAGATCGCGCCGCTCGCCTACATGCGCGGCCGCACGCTGAACCATGCATTCATCATCCTGGACGAGGCGCAGAACACCACGCCCGAGCAGATGAAGATGTTCCTCACGCGCATCGGCTTCGGCTCCAAGGCGGTGATCACCGGCGACACCACGCAGATCGACCTGCCGCGCGGACAGAAGAGCGGCCTGGTCGAGGCCCAGCACGTGCTGCGCGATGTGCGCGGCGTCGCGTTCACGCGCTTCTCCAGCATCGACGTCGTGCGCCACCCGCTAGTGGCCCGCATCGTCGACGCCTATGACGAATACCACGCCCAGCACAAGGACGCGTAATTGAAAAACAGCAAATCGAAGTCTTCCGCAAAATCATCCGCCGTCAGCCTGACCCTGTTCGATGGTGACGGCCGCGCGCGCAAGAGCGCCGCGCATGCCGTACGCGTGCAGTTGCCTGACGGGCGCAGCCTGACCGTGGACCTGTCGCAGGCGGCCGACGGCGTGGTGGCCTTGCTGGCCGAACACACCGACACGCGCCAGCAGGCTGGCCTGCTGGTACGGCCCGACAACCATGATGCGCTGTCGGTGGCCGTCACCGCGACACCGGTGGTCACCACCACGGGCACCCCCGCCACGCCGCCCGCGCTGGAGCTCGACGTCCAGCAAGGCGACGGCATCGGCAAGCGCGCCGGCCTGCCATCGCGCAAGCAGATCGAGACGTGGGTGACGTCGGCGCTGTATGCCGACGCAGCGCTGACCGTGCGCTTCGTCGACGAGGAAGAAGGCCGCGCGCTGAACCGCAGCTATCGCGGCAAGGACTACGCGACCAATGTGCTGACCTTTGCCTACGCGGAGAGCGAGGACGACCCGGTGACCGGCGACATCGTGCTGTGCTGCCCCGTGGTCGAGACCGAAGCGCGCGAACAGCGCAAGCCGCTCGAAGCGCACTATGCGCATCTGATCGTGCATGGCGTGCTGCATGCCCAAGGCTACGAGCACGAGGACGACGCCGAAGCCGAGGAAATGGAAGCGATCGAGACCGAGACGCTGCAGGCCCTTGGTTTTGAGGATCCGTACCGCGACGACCACACACCGGTCGCGCACTGAAAACCGGGCTCGTCCACGTCTGAAGTGAGTCCGCCCGCACACAGTCGGCCGCCCCGCCGGCTGTGTCACGAGAGTAAACGGTCTTTTAGTGTATCCTTCAGACGATCTCCACCACGCGCTTGCCGCGAAATGAACGACCCCTATCCCAGTTCGAAGCCTGCCCATTTCAAGCAGTCCGATCGCCCCAGATCGCTTCTCGAACGCCTCACCGACCTGATTTCCCCTGAGCCCGAATCCCGCGCGGAGCTGCTTGCCGTGCTGCAGGATGCGCACGAGCGCAACCTGATCGACGCCGATTCGCTTTCCATGATCGAAGGCGTATTCCAGGTCTCCGAACTGACCGCGCGCGACATCATGGTGCAGCGCTCGCAGATGGATATGGTCAACATCGCGGACGCGCCGCAGGCCTTCATTCCCTTCATGCAGCTGACGGCGCACTCGCGCTTTCCGGTGTACGAAGGCAGCCGCGACAACATCATCGGCATCCTGCTGGCCAAGGACCTGCTGCGCTACTACACGGACGAGCAGTTCGACCTGCGCGAAACGCTGCGTCCGGCCGTGTTCATCCCGGAATCGAAGCGCCTGAACATCCTGCTGCGCGAGTTCCGCAACAACCGCAACCACATTGCCATCGTCGTCGATGAATACGGCGGCGTGGCCGGACTGGTCACGATCGAAGATGTGCTCGAGCAGATCGTCGGCGACATCGAGGACGAATTCGATCTCGACGAAGACCAGGACAACATTCTGCCACTGCCCGACGGCGGCTGGCGCGTGCATGGCCTCACCGAGATCTCGCAGTTCAATGAGGCCTTCGGCACGGCGTTCTCGGACCACGACGTCGATACCGTGGGCGGGCTGCTGACCAACCATCTCGGCCACGTGCCGCATCGCGGCGAGATCATTACGCTGCCGCCGGTCAGCTTCGAAGTGCTGCGCGCCGATGCGCGCCAGGTGCACCTGCTTCTCGTGCACCGCGAGTCGTCCACGAACCACCTGACCGACGCATGAAGCGCCAGGCTCCTGCCCTGGCCGCCGCAACCGGCGCCGAACGCGCACGCGTGTCCGGCGCGACCATGGCGCGCCTGCTGCTCGCGGGCATGCTCGGCATCGCCCATACGCAAGCGTTTGCCCCGCATGACTGGTGGTGGCTGCAGATTCTTTCGCTGGCCGGCCTCGCCGCGCTGGTCGCCGACGCGCCGCGCGCGCGGGTAGCTGCCGCCACGGGTTACGCGTTCGGCCTGGGCTGGTTCCTGTCCGGTATCTGGTGGCTCTACATCAGCATGCACGTCTATGGCGAGATGCCGGCCTGGATGGCCGCGCTCGCCGTGGTGCTGTTCAGCGCCTACCTGTCGCTCCACCCCGCGCTGGCCGCTGCTGCGTGGCACCGCCTTGCCACGCGGCTGCCGCGCCTGTCGATCTGGTCCCCGCTTGCCTTCGGCGCGGCCTGGGGATTGTCGGAATGGCTGCGCGGCGTTGTCTTCACGGGATTCCCCTGGCTGTCGGGCGGCTATGCGCATGTCGACGGTCCGCTGGCCGGCTTTGCGCCGCTCTTTGGCGTGTACGGCATCGGCGCGCTGGCTGCGACGGTGGCGGCACTGCTGGTGGTGGCGGTGCGCGCGTTTGCGCAGCGCACCCACGGCCGTGGGATGGTTGCCGCCATACTCGCCGTGGCGGTGCCTGCCGCCGGGGCGGCCCTGGTGCCACTAGCGTGGACCACACCGGCCGGGAAGCCGATCACAGTCAGGCTGCTACAGGGCAATGTGCCGCAGGACATCAAGTTCGAGCAGGCCGGCGTGCAGCGTTCGATCGAACTCTACCGCGACATGATCACGGCAACGCCGGCCGATCTTGTCGTGACGCCGGAAACCGCTTTCCCGGTCATCCTGCAGGACCTGCCGGTCGAGGTCGCGCTCGCCATGCGCGACTTCATGGAGAAGTCGGGCACCACCGTGCTGTTCGGTGCGGCGGGCGCCGATTCCGCGGTCGATTTCACCAACAGCGTGTTCGGGATCGGTCCGCAGGCGCGCCAACTCTACCGCTACAACAAGCATCATCTGGTGCCGTTCGGCGAATTCATCCCGCTGGGCTTCCACTGGTTCGTCGACATGATGAAGATGCCGCTCGGCGATTTCCGGCGCGGTGGGCTAGACCAGCCGCCGATGCCTGTGCGCGGCATCCGCGTGGCGCCGAACATCTGCTACGAGGATCTGTTCGGCGAGGAGATCGCCCAGACCCTGCGGCACCAGGCCGAGCCGGCCAACATGATGGCGAACCTGACCAACCTGGCGTGGTTCGGCGACACCATCGCCCTGGACCAGCATCTGCAGATTTCACGCATGCGTGCGCTGGAAATGCGCCGCCCGATGCTGCGTGCGACCAATACCGGCATGACCGCAGTCGTGGCGCCGGACGGCAAGGTACAGGCGCGCCTTCCGACGTTCACCGTCGATGCGCTGACGGCATCGGTGCAGGGCATGCAGGGGCTGACGCCCTATATTCGCTGGGGAAATGTGCCGGTGCTGGCCTGGTTCGTAGCCGTGCTGGCTGCCGTAGCCTGGCGCGCGTGGCGCGCGGGCTGAAGCGCCTGTGCGATCACAGGCGGCAAGTGTGGCAGGGCGCGTCCGTCACGGGTAGTGCGAGGCGCGACCCGCCTCGGGCATTGCCACGGTGTTGCCCGGCAATGCCGTATTTGCGACCGCCTGGCGAATCAGCCAAGCAGGCTCGTCACAGCCGAAACGGCTGCTGCGGCGATCATGACCGCAATGGCGAGCAGATAAGGTTTGCGAGAAAGAATTGCCATGACCCATGTCCCCATTTGATAGCTGACAGCGGAATCCCCCAAACGGACATTTCGTGCAGCTTGCGCGGGTTGCTTGATAATACTGTATACAAAAACATTATCGGCAAGGGTAAGGCCCCCCTTAAATCCCCGTCGGTGTTTTCCCCATGCGTTGCGAAAGCCCGACATGGCGTGCATCCCCGCAAACGCAGGCCAGTGGCTAAAAAACCGATAGAATTCAGGGTTTAGCACTAACCATATGCGTCGCCCGCTGCACTTTGTTTGCAGCCCGCGCCTGTAAGGGCGCGGCATTGCGGCGGGACCCCCGATCTAGCCTCCCTATGCTGACCTTCCAACAAATGATTCTGACCCTGCAGGCCTACTGGGACCGGCAGGGCTGCGCACTTCTGCAACCAATCGATCTGGAGGTCGGCGCGGGGACTTCGCACGTGCACACCTTCCTGCGCGCGATCGGCCCGGAGCCGTGGCGCGCGGCCTACGTGCAACCGTCGCGCCGTCCCAAGGACGGCCGCTACGGCGAGAACCCCAACCGCCTGCAGCACTACTACCAATATCAGGTCGTGCTCAAGCCCGCACCGGAAAACATCCTGGAGCTGTACCTCGGCTCGCTCGAGGCGCTGGGCCTGGACCTCAAGCAGAACGACATCCGCTTCGTCGAAGACGACTGGGAGAACCCGACCCTGGGCGCATGGGGCCTGGGCTGGGAAGTCTGGCTCAACGGCATGGAAGTGACGCAGTTCACGTACTTCCAGCAGGTCGGCGGCATCGACTGCAAGCCGATCACGGGCGAGATCACCTATGGCATCGAGCGTCTGGCGATGTACCTGCAAAAGGTCGAGAACGTCTATGACCTCGTGTGGACCGAGTGGCAAGAGAACGGCGAAACGCGCCGCCTGACCTACGGCGACGTGTATCACCAAAACGAAGTCGAGCAGTCGACGTACAACTTCGAACACAGCAACACCGAAATCCTGTTCCGCCATTTTGCCGAGCATGAGGGTGAAGCGAAGCGCCTGATGGGTGATACCGGCACGGATGGACAGACTGCCACCGGCACGCGCCTGGCCTTGCCCGCCTACGAACAGGTCCTCAAAGCCGCTCACACGTTCAACCTGCTGGACGCACGCGGCGCGATTTCCGTGACCGAGCGCGCCGCCTATATCGGCCGCATCCGCAATCTCTCGCGCCAGGTGGCGCAGGCCTATTACGATTCGCGCGAAGCACTGGGCTTCCCGATGTGCGGCGGGGCCAAGGCATGACGGTGCTCGTGCGCAGCGTACTGTGCTGCGCCCTGGCAATGGCCGTGATGACGCCGCCCGCCGGTGCCGTCGCCGCGCGCGCGCAGCCCGCACCGGCTCCGCAGGCGCTGCTGCTGCCGGCCGAGCTGTCCAACGTCTGCGAAGCCGATCCGCAGGCACTGCAGCTTGCCATGGCACGCCACTGGCGGCCGTCGCTGAACGCTCTCGACCAGTGGACGCAGCTGGTGCGCTCGTTTGCATGCGACCTGTCCGGCTCGCGCGATCTTGGCTGGCACCGGGTGCCGCTGCGCGCGTATGAGAGCGCGATCCGCTATCCGCTGACCTGGGTCGAGACGGAAGACCGTAACGGGCGCCCACGCCGCGTCGTGCGTACCTATTATTCGGCGGCACAACTGCCATCGAAGATCGATTTCTGGGTGGGCGGGCGCATCGACGAAATCCGCTACGACAAGCGGCTGCGCCGCATCGAAGCGCGCTTTCCGGCCGCGGGCACCCGCGGCGCTGCCAGCAACGGCGCGGCCAGTGCCGTGGCCGTGGCGCAGTGCGCGTCCACTACGCTGCAATTCCGGCAACAGAACGGCCTCTGGCTGCTCTCCGGGGTAGAACCTAATCTTGAGCCGCGCTGCTGATCGCAGCGCGAGCCACAACCTGTTGGAAACGATTCATGTCGCAACCCATGACCGACTCGCTGCTGATCGAACTGTTCACCGAAGAGCTGCCCCCGAAGGCCCTGGCGCGCCTGGGCGACGCCTTCGCGCAGGGCCTGTTCGCCGGCCTGCGCGAGCGCGATCTGCTTGAAGCCGATGCCGCCGTCACGCCGTTTGCTTCGCCGCGCCGCCTCGCCGCGCTGGTGTCCGGCGTGCGCCGCAGCGCGCCCGATCGCGAGCAGCGCGAGAAGGTCCTGCCGCTGACCGTGGCGCTGGGCGCCAACGGCGAGCCCACCGCGCCGCTGGCCAAGAAGCTTGCCGCGCTGGCGAAGTCCGTCGGCGTGGCCGAGATCGACTGGCAGACGCTGGAACGTGCCTCGGATGGCAAGGCTGAGGCCTTCTTCTACCGCTACACCGCCAAGGGTGCCGAACTGGCCGCCGGCCTGCAGGCCGCGCTGGACGACACCATCGGCAAGCTGCCGATCCCGAAGGTGATGAGCTACCAGCGCCCGGGCGGCGAAACCGTGCACTTCGTGCGCCCCGCGCACCGGCTGATCGCGCTGTTCGGCAGCGAGATCGTGCCCGTTACCCTGCTCGGCCTGCCAGCCAGCAACCTGACGCAGGGCCATCGCTTCCTGTCGCACGGCACGATCGAGATCGCGCACGCGAGGCAGTACGCCGACACCCTGCTCGAGCAGGGCAAAGTCATCGCAAACTACGCGCAGCGCCGTGAATCGATCCGCGAGCAACTGCTGAAGGCTGCGGGCGCCGACCAGGTGGTCATGCCCGAAGCGCTGCTCGACGAAGTGAATTCGCTGGTGGAATGGCCGGTGGTCTACGCCTGCCACTTCGAGGAAGCGTTCCTGGCTGTGCCGCAGGAATGCCTGATCCTGACCATGCAGACGAACCAAAAGTACTTTGCGCTGACCGATGCCGAAGGCCACCTGCGCAACCGCTTCCTGATCGTCTCGAACCTCGCCACGGAAACGCCGCAGTCGATCATCACCGGCAACGAGCGCGTGGTGCGGCCGCGCCTGGCCGATGCCAAGTTCTTCTTCGACCAGGACCGCAAGAAGACGCTGGCCTCGCGCGTGCCGCAGCTTGCTAGCGTGGTCTATCACAACAAGATCGGCACGCAGCTCGATCGCGTACAGCGCCTGCAGCAGATCGCCGGCCACATCGCCGACGCGATGAATGCGTCCGGCGTCGCCGTCGACAAGGCCGCCGCGATGCGCGGCGCCGAACTGGCCAAGGCCGACCTGCTGACCGACATGGTCGGCGAATTCCCCGAACTGCAAGGCACCATGGGCACGTACTACGCGCGCCATGACGACGAATCCGAGGACGTCGCGCTGGCCTGCTCCGAGCACTACCGTCCGCGCTTTGCCGGTGACGTGCTGCCCGAAGGCGCCGTCAGCACTGCCGTGGCGCTCGCCGACAAACTCGAGACGCTGGTCGGCATCTGGGGCATCGGCCTGCAGCCCACCGGCGAAAAAGACCCGTTTGCGCTGCGCCGCCACGCGCTGGGCATCCTGCGCATGCTGATCGAGAAGCCGCTGGCCCTGTCGGTGGACACGCTGCTTGCGCTGACCCAGCAGGCCTTTGCCGGCGTGCCGGCCGTCAAGTCGGCACCCGACGCGATTGCCGATTTCCTCTATGACCGCGTGCGGGGCTACCTGAAGGACAAGGGCTACACCACCAATGAAGTCGAGGCCGTGGTCAGCCTGCGCCCGCAGCAGTTGCATGACATTCTCGGCCGCCTGGAAGCCGTGCGCACGTTCGCCGCGCTGCCTGAAGCCGAGGCGCTGGCCGCCGCCAACAAGCGCATCACGAACATCCTGAAGAAGAACGCCGAAGCCGCGCAGGACATCGCTGCGGTCAATCCGGCGCTGTTCCAGGAAGACGCCGAACGTGCACTGCACGGCGCCATCGAGCGCGTGCGCCCGGACGCGGAAGCAGCCTTTGCGCGCGGCGACTTCACCAGCGCGTTGCGCGACCTGGCCCAGCTGCGCGAAGCCGTCGACGGCTTCTTCGACAACGTGATGGTGATGGCCGAGGACGCGCAGCTGCGCGCGAACCGACTGGCGCTGCTGGCCTCGCTGCACGCGCTGGCCAACCGCGTGGCGGACATCTCGAAGCTGGCGGCCTGATCGCCACGCCACCACGCCAACCGGGAGCCAGACATGCCACAGACACCGCCCAAATTCGTCGTGCTTGATCGCGACGGGGTCATCAACCTCGACAGCGACCAGTTCGTCAAATCGCCCGACGAATGGGTGCCGATCGAAGGCAGCCTCGAAGCCATCGCCGCGATGAACCAGGCGGGCTACCGCGTGGTGGTCGCCAGCAACCAGTCGGGCATCGGCCGCGGCCTGTTCGAGATGAGCGCGCTCAACGCCATGCACGAGAAGATGTACAAGGCGCTGGCCCATCTCGGCGGGCGTGTGGACGCGGTCTTCTTCTGCCCGCATACCGCGGCCGACAGTTGCGATTGCCGCAAGCCCAAACCCGGCCTGCTCGACCAGATCAGCGAACGGTTCGGCATCGAACTCAAGGGCGTGCCGATCGTCGGCGACTCGCTGCGCGACCTGGAGGCCGGTGTGGCGGTCGGCTGCACGCCGCACCTGGTGCTCACCGGCAAGGGCCAGAAGACGCTGGACAAGGGCGGCCTGCCCCCGGGCACACGCGTCCATGACGACCTGCGCGCGTTCGCACGCTGGCTGTCCGGCGGCGATGGCCAGCCCCGCACAAGTTCGTCCTGATTCCCGCTGCTTCGCCAGTCATCTCTCAAGCGCCCCCCGATGATCTTTTTGCGTTCCTTTCTGTTCGCGCTGTACCTGCTGGTGCTGACGCCGCCCTATGCGTGCGCCTGCTTTATCGCATTTCCGTTCCTGAACGCCGCGCGGCGCTTCGACTTCGTGCGCGGCTGGACCCGTCTCGTGATCGGTGCGGCGCGCGTCCTGTGCGGCATCCGCTACCAGATGGAAGGCCGCGAGCATCTCGACGAGATGCTCGACAAGCCCGTGGTCCTGCTCTCCAAGCACCAGTCCGCCTGGGAAACCGTGGCCTATGTCGCGCTGATGCCCAAGCCGCTGTGCTATGTCTTCAAGCGTGAGCTGCTGCTGGTGCCGTTCTTCGGCTGGGCGCTCGGCATGCTGAAGATGGTTCACATCAACCGCAAGGAAGGCACCAAGGCGTTCTCCTCCGCCGCACGGCAGGGCCGTGAGCGCCTCGCCGAAGGCGCCTGGATCATCATGTTCCCCGAGGGCACGCGTACGCCGTCCGGCCTGGAAAATCCGCGCTACAAGAGTGGCGGTGCCCGCCTTGCCGTGGAAACCGGCGCGTGGGTAATCCCGATGGCCGTCAATTCGGGCCGCGTATGGCCGCGCAACTCCTTCCTGAAGTACCCGGGCATGATCACGATCTCGATCGGCCCGTCGATCCCATCGGCCAACAAGACTGCCGACCAGCTCAACCAGGAAGTTCGCGACTGGATCGAGCGCGACATGCGCCGCATCGACGCGCAGAGCTACCGGAACGCGGCCGCATGAGCTTGCTGCGCCCTGCCCCCGACACCCCCGGCGCACAGCTGGAACTGCCGCTGGCCGACAGCGGGCCGGGGATCGTCGCCGGGCTGGCGCCACAGGTTCCTGAGCCGACTGCCGCCTCATGGCCCGCGCCGCAGCCCGATGCGCGCAGGCTCCAGGTCGGCGAACACACGCTGCACTACGGACTCAAGCGCTCGACACGCCGCACGATCGGCTTCACGGTCGATGACCGCGGCCTGTCGGTCACGGCGCCGCGCTGGGTCACGATCGCCGACGTCGAATCCGCGATCTTCGAGAAACAGCGCTGGATCTTCACCAAGCTAGCGGAGTGGCGCCAGCGCGAATCGAAGCGCGTGCTGCCGACCGTGCAATGGCGCGATGGCGCCAACCTGCCCTTCCTTGGGCAAACCATCACGCTGTCGCTCGAGTCGCCGATCGGCGCAGTGCTGTTCAATGGCGAGACCCGGATCCTGCACCTGTCGCTACCCGCGCATGCCGACGAGCAGCAGATCAAGGACCGCGTGCAGAGCTGGCTGCAGCAACAGGCACGCCGGCTGCTCCCGCAACGGCTCGACGTCTACGCCGAGCGCTTGGGCGTGCGGCACACGGGATTTGCGCTGACCTCGGCCGCCACGCGCTGGGGCAGCTGCACCGCGGATGGCAAGATCCGCCTGAACTGGCGGCTCATGCACTTCCCCATGTCGATGATCGACTACGTTGCCGCGCACGAACTGGCGCACCTCAAGGAGATGAACCACGGCCCGCGCTTCTGGGAAACCGTGGAATCGATCTTCCCCGAATTCCGCGACGCGCGTGCGCAGTTGCGCGCGCATCCGCCCGAGTTGCTCCCGACGTTCTGAGTCGTTACTCCCGGCAGCGCGGCCGCGCTGCCGGCCCGCCGGTGCGTTTGGCACAAACGCACTAAAATGACGCACTCCCTCCAAGAACGACCCGACTCATAGGGCATCTCAAATGCGACTCCTCCACACCATGCTGCGCGTCGGCGACCTGCAGCGCTCCATCGACTTCTACACCCGCGTGCTCGGCATGCAGCTGCTGCGCCAGAGCGACAACCCGGAATACAAGTACCGCCTGGCCTTCGTCGGCTATGGCCCGGAAAGCGAGACCGCGGTGCTGGAACTGACCTACAACTACGGCGTCGACAAGTATGACCTCGGTACCGCCTACGGCCACATCGCGCTGGAAACCGACAATGCCGCGGCGGCCTGCGACCGCATCCGCGTGGCGGGCGGCAAGGTCGCGCGTGAAGCCGGTCCGGTCAAGGGCGGCACGACGGTAATCGCCTTCGTCGAAGACCCGGACGGCTACAAGATCGAACTGATCGAGCGCCATTCCACGCGCGACGCCAGCCGTCCCTGAGCGCGCCCGGCATGGACGCGCAAAGCCTGAGCCGGCGCCCGCTCGATGGCGCCGCCATCGGCCTGATGGTGGTGCTGTGCGCCGCCTGGGGACTGCAACAGGTAGTCATCAAGCTGACCGCGCCGCTGATGGGCGCGGTGCTTCAGGCCGGCGTGCGGTCCGCCGTGGCGGCACTGCTCGTGTTCGGCTTTGCCGCGTGGCGCGGCACGCCGATCTGGCGGCGTGACGGCACGCTCGGCGCGGGACTGCTTGCCGGCCTGCTGTTCGGTGCCGAGTTCTTCTGCATCTTCGTCGGACTCGGCCACACCACGGCATCGCGCATGGCGGTCTTCCTGTACACCGCGCCGATCTTCACGGCGATCGGACTGCATTTCGCCGTGGCCGGCGAGCGGCTGCACCGTGGCCAGTGGCTCGGCGTGGTGCTGGCCTTCTGCGGCATGGTGCTCGCGTTTGCCGATGGCATGACGACTACATCGGCGCACGGCAGCACGCTGGCTGGCGATGCACTGGGCGTGGTGGCGGGCTTGCTGTGGGCTGCAACGACAGTCGTCGTGCGTGCGACGCCGCTGGCAAGTGCGCCGGCGAGCAAGACGTTGCTTTATCAGCTCGCGGTGTCGGGTGTGCTGTTGTTGGCCATGGCGTTGATGGCCGGACAGGCCGAGAGCGTGCAGGTCAACGGCATGGTGCTGGCCAGCCTGTTCTACCAGTCAGTGCTCATTGCGTTTGCCAGTTATCTGGCGTGGTTCTGGTTGCTGCGCCGGTATCTGGCCTCGCGGCTGTCGGTGTTCTCGTTCCTGACACCGCTGTTCGGCGTGGCCTTTGGCGTGGCGCTGATGAACGACGCCGTGGGACCGCGCTTTGCTGTGGCGGCATTACTGGTGTTGTGCGGGATCGTGCTGGTGAACCGCCGCAGCTGAAGTGGCTGCCGAAGTGGCTGATTCCAAGGCATAAAAAAACGCGCGGATCGGTTCCGCGCGTTTTTTGTTGGCCGTTGCCGGCCTGATCAAAGATTCAGCGGCTGCCAAAAGAGAACATCCCCAGCGCCTCGCGGACCTCGTCCAGCGTCTGCTGGGTGATGGCCTTGGCCCGGTTCGTCCCCTCGCGCAGCAGGTCGAACACATAGTCCGGATCCTTGGCGAGTTGTTCACGGCGCTCGCGGATCGGGCCCAGCAGTTCGTTCAGAACGCCTTCGACGCGGCGCTTGAGCACCATGTCGCCAAGGCCACCGCGGCGATAGTGCGCCTTGAGTTCTTCGACTTCTTCGGTGTTCGGGTCGAAGGCATCCAGGTAAGTGAACACCATATTGCCTTCGACCTTGCCCGGGTCGGATACCTTCAGGTGATCCGGGTCGGTGTACATGCTATGCACGGCTGCCTTGACCTGCTCGGGGCTCGCGCCCAGCGCAATGGCGTTGCCCTGCGACTTGCTCATCTTGGCCTTGCCGTCGACGCCCGGCAGGCGGCCGAACTTCGGGATCAGCGCCTGGCATTCCTTCAGCACGTCGCGGCCAACCTGATGGTTGATGCGGCGAACGATCTCGTTGGTCTGCTCGATCAGCGGCGCCTGGTCTTCACCGACGGGCACGATGTCGGCCTTGAACGCGGTGATGTCCGCAGCCTGCGCAGCCGGATAGCACATGAAGCCGGCCGGGATATCGCGGCCGAAACCGCGCGCCTGGATTTCTTCCTTGATCGTCGGGTTGCGCTCCAGGCGCGAGACCGTGACGAAGTTCAGGTACATCAGCGTCAGCTCGGCGAGCGCCGGCAGGTACGATTGCACCGTGATGGTGGTCTTCGTCGGATCGATGCCGACGGCCAGGTAGTCCAGCGCCACTTCCAGCACATTGCGGCGCACCTTGTCGGGATCGTGCGCGTTGTCGGTCATGGCCTGCGTATCGGCCAGCAGCAGGTACTGCTCATGCGTATCCTGCAGCTGCACGCGCGTCTTGAGCGAGCCGACATAGTGGCCGAGGTGCAGCGGGCCGGTGGGACGATCGCCGGTCAGGATGACGGGTCGCTTGTTGGTTTGCGTGTTGGCTGTCATTGCGGAAATTCGCGGAAATTTGGGGATGTAAGCGGTCCGGCCTTCAGGCGGCCGATCTGTCGGATGCATCGCCGCCCAGGCGGCGCGCCAGCTCGACGTACTCGCCGACCGGCACCTCTTCAGCGCGGCGGCCAAGGTCGAAGCCGATGGCCTCGAAATCGATCTGGTCGCGCAGGAACGAGAGCGTATTGCGCAACACCTTGCGCCGCTGCGAGAACGCTGCGGTCACCAGATCGCCGAGCACGGTAATGTCGCAATCGGCATGCGGCGAGCGCAGCCGGCCGCTTTCCGTGCGCGGCCACGGGATCATGCGCACCACGGCGGAATCGACCTTCGGCGGCGGATTGAACGAACCCGGCGGCACGTCGAGCACATGCTCCATGTGGTAGCGCACCTGGAGCATGATCGACAGTCGGCCGAAGGCCTTGCTGCCTGGTTCAGCCACCATGCGGTCGACCACTTCCTTTTGCAGCATGAAGTGCTGGTCGTGCACGTGGTCGGCGTAGTCCATCAGGTGGAACAGCAGCGGGCTGGAAATGTTGTACGGCAGGTTGCCGACGATGCGCAATGGCCGCCCGGGCACCGCGAGCCTGCCGAAGTCGAAGGCCAGCGCGTCGCCGGCATGGACCTGCAGGCGGTCGCCATAGCGGCGCCGCAGGCGCTCGACCAGATCGCGGTCCAGCTCGACCACCTGCATCTGCGGCACGCGCTCGAGCAGCGGATCGGTCAGCGCGCCGAGGCCCGGGCCGATCTCCACTAGCACATCGTCGGCCAACGGATTGATGGCATTGACGATGCCGTGAATGATGGAATCGTCGACCAGGAAGTTCTGGCCGAATCGCTTGCGGGCCACGTGGCCCTGGTGCATGTTTGAACGCATGGAGGAATACACCACTAGTGCGGCACCCTGGCTGAAGCATGCCTGCCGTTGGCATGTCCGGCCATGGTGACCGCACTGCGGATAGCCTCGATCATGCTGCCATGCTCGGCCTGGCCGCTGCCGGCCAGGTCGAGCGCGGTGCCGTGGTCGACCGAGGTGCGGATAAAGGGCAGGCCCAGCGTGATATTCACGCCGTGCCCGAACGTGCCGTACTTCAGGGGCGCGAGCCCCTGGTCATGGTACATCGCCAGTACGCAGTCGGCGTCGCGCAGGTGGCGCGGCTGGAACAGCGTGTCGGCCGGGTACGGGCCGCGCGCGTCGATGCCGGCATCGCGCGCCTGCGCCAGCGCCGGTTCGATGACGTTGATTTCCTCGCGACCCATGTGACCGCTCTCTCCCGCGTGGGGATTGAGTCCGGTCACCAGGATGCGGGGGCGTGCAATGCCAAACCAGCGGCGCAGGTCGGCGTCGATGATCGACAGCGTCTCCAGCAGCAGCGGCACCGTCACGGCGTCGGCCACGGCGCGCAGCGGCAGGTGCGTCGTGGCCAGCGCCACGCGCAGCATGGCGTTGGCGTGCGCCGGCTGCGGGCCGGCCAGCATCATCACCACGCGCGGTACGCCCGCGGCTTCGGCGAGGTATTCGGTATGGCCGGTGAACGGCACGCCGGCATCGTTGATCGTGCTCTTCTGCACGGGCGCCGTGACCATGGCGGCAAAGCGCGCCGGTGCGCCGGCATGCGTGCGGCAGCCCGCAATCGCGGCATCGAGCATCGACAGCACATAGGGACCGTTGCGCGCATCGAGCCGGCCCGGCTCGCACGCGACGGCCAACGGCACATGATGGATGACCACTTCGCCCTCGGCGATGCGGCGCTCCCACGCATGCGCAACGCCCAGCGCCGCGGCCCGGGAGGCCAGCAGGTGCGCATCACCAAGCACATGGTAACGGGCGTGCCCGTTCTGACCCGCGAGTTGCAGCAGCGCCCCGATGGTGATGTCAGGGCCGATACCGGCGGGTTCACCGGTAGAAATGGCTAGCGCAAGCGGGTCGGGCATGTCGTGGTCGTGCTACGGGGCGGCGGGGGCGGCGGGTACCTCAGCGCTGTCGGTTGACGCGGTACTCGACGTACGCCTGCGAACGCAGCTGGCGCACCCAGTCATCATAGGCCGCGCGCAGCTTCTGCTCGCGGATTTCGGCGCGGGCGAAGTCGCGCTGCTTCTCTGGTGCCATCTCGGTCTCGCGGCGGTTCTCTACCTGGATCAGGTGCACGCCGAACTGCGTGACCACCGGTTCCGAGATCTCGCCGGGGCGCAGCCGGTTCATGGCCTGCTCGAATTCGGGCACCAGTTCACCGGGCGAGACCCAGCCCAGTTCGCCGCCGGCCTGCGCCGAGCCGTCCTGCGAGAAGCGCTTGGCGGCGTCGGCAAAGTCACCGCCGTGCGTGATGCGGTCACGCAGGGTGCCGAGCTGGCGGCGCGCCTCGGCTTCGGGCATGTTCGGGCCCGTACGGATCAGGATGTGGCGGACCTGAGTCTGCGTGATGCGGGAAGCCGCGGCAGGACTGGAAGCCGATGTCGACGCAGGCGCCACGCGCTTGGCGGTCAGCTTCAGGATGTGGAAACCGTTGGCGCTTTCCACCACCTCGGGCGCCACGGCGCCCGGCTGCAGGTCGACCACGGCGTTGGCGAACAGTGCCGGCAGGCGGCCAATCTCGCGGAAGCCTATCGCACCGCCCTGCGCCGCTTCGGGCCCCTGGGAATTTGCTTGCGCGAGCTGGGCGAAGTCGGCACCGCCCTGCGCCTGCTTGAGCAGTTGCTCGGCCTTGGTCTTGAGTTCCTGCTTCTGCGCATCGGAGGCATTCTCCGGCACGCGCACGAGGATCTGGGACACATTGAACTCGGTTGGCCCGGTGGCCGCCGCGCCCTGACCGCCGCGCGCGGCGAGGTAGTTGTCGATTTCGCCGTCGTAGACCTGTACCTTTGAATCCACTTCGCGTTCGCGCAGGCGGATCACCTGCACCTGCTTGCGCAGTTCGTCGCGATACTTGGTCCACGTCATGCCGCTGGCCTCGACACGGCGGCGCAGTTCTGTCGCGCTCAGGCGGTTCTGCTGTGCGACGGATTCGATTGCGCGGTCGAGTTCCTGGTCAGTCACCTTGATGCCGGCATCCTGCGCGGCCTGGGTCTGCACGCGTTCCATGATCAGGCGTTCGAGCACTTCACCGAGCAGGTCCGCGCGCGGCGGCGCCGGCCGGTTGGCGGTGCGCAGTTGCGCTTCGATTTCGTCGGCACGGTCGAGCAGTTCGCGGCGCGTGATCACGCTGTTGTTGACCACCGCGACCACTTCATCGACGAGTTGCGAACGCTTGCCGCCGCTGCTGGGCTGCGGCACGCCGAGTTGCGGCTGGCTCGACGGCACGGCCACGTCCGACGATTGCGGCACAAAGATGCCTGTAGCGCGCGGTGCTTGGGAAGGCGCCTTGAGCTGGGCCAGGGCCGGCCCGGCCATGGCCGCGAGCACGGCCGGCAGCAGAACGCGGCGCCACGGCGACAACATCAGGGTCAGGGAAAACAAGGCGAATTCTTGACGTTTCATCGTAATCCGTCATTCATAGTGATCAAACTGGGTCGTCGGCACCGGCTTGGCGGTGACAGGTTCGTACCCAGGAACATTCAGGCGCAGGATATCAAGCGGATTCGAGCCGATCTTCGACAGTCCGCGGAACTCCACCTGCAGGAAGATCCGGCCGGTATAGCCCTGCGTGGTATTGCGGTAGCGCTGGTAGACCACGCGGCCCACCCAGCAGTCAGCCGCGTATTCCAGGCCGGCGAGCGCATCGACCATCTGGTTCGCATTGCGGTCGAACGCGAAACGGCCTATGCCATAGGCGCGCTGGGTAATGGGCCACTGACCGGAAATCTCGAACTGGTCGATGGCGGTGTTGTCCGTGACCGACGTGGCCCGCCGGTAGCGGTAGCCCACGTTGAGCAGCTTGCGCGGCTCCGGACGCCACGCGAACGCCAGGTTCGAGTAGTTGATGTGTTCCGAATCCGGATTGTATTGGATGCCTGCATCCAGGTAGTAACCACGGAACAGCTGAATGGTCGTGGCGGCCAGCAGGTCGGAGCTCCCGGCCTTCGGATCCGTCAGCGTGCCGTTGATCTGCACGCGCTGGCCACTGAAGTCGTAGCGTTGCGCGATGGTGCCGCGGAAACGCTCGATGCCGGTGTCGGCTTCGATCAAACGCGTGGTCAGGCCGGCAGTCAGCTTATTGTTGTCGGCCACCCGGTCATAGCCGGTGAACGGGTTCTCGGAAAAGATCTGGCCGTAACCGAAGTCCGACTGCACGGTATCGAACAGCGGAAACTGGCTCTGGTCGCGGAACGGCGTGTAGACGTAGAACAGCCGCGGCTCGAGCGTCTGCAGGTAGTTGACCCCGAACACCCGGCTCATGGTCGGCGCGTCGCGCTCGAAGGTCATGCCCGAATCGAAACTGAATGTCGGTACCGTGCGAGAGAAGTTGTTCTGCGCCGTCGGCGTATTGCTTTGCGCCTCCATCTGGTACTGCGTGGCGTTGAAGATAACCTTCGGCGTCGCGTACCAGCCCGGCCGCACGATCGGATAGCTGATGGTCGGCTGCACGAACATGCGCTCGCCCTGCGGCTGCTGGAAGCCGGTCGAGGTCAGCGGGATGCGGAAACGCGTGTAGTCGGCCTCCACCTGCACGTCGAAGCCGCCGAGGTCATAGCGGATGTACTTGCCGTTGAGCTGCGGCTCGCGCTCGTAGGACGGCCCGCTCGGCAGCAGCGTCTGGAACTTCTGTACGCGCGCGAGGACCGTGAAGTCCTGCCAGTTATAGGTGACACCACCTTCCTGGATGTACTGCCGCTGCGTCGATTGCGCCACGGTACGCGTCAGATCGTCCGGATACCGGTCGTCCGATACGCGGTTCAGGTTCAGGTAAGCGTTAAGCCCTTTCGCCAGGTTCTGGGTATGCTGGAACGAATAGGACCAGCGGTTCGAATTCGTCTGACGGTCATCCGGCAGGATTTCAGCGCGCAGCCGGCCCGAATATCCCTGGCCGATGTACCGGTAGTCGCCGCCGAGCATGAAACCACGCGACGTCATGATGCGCGGATACAGCGTCAGGTCACGGTTCGGCGCGATGTTGAAGTAGTACGGGAGCGTGACGTCGAGGCCCGATTTCGACCCGTAGCCGAACAGCGGCGACAGGAAACCGCTGCGGCGCTCGTCGGTGAGCGGGAAGCTGAACACCGGGGCGCCCGCGATCGGCACGTCGAAGAAATGCAGCACGCCGCCGTAGGCCACGCCCACTTCGCGATCGCTGTCCAGGTCGAGCTGGCGCGCGCTGAAGTACCAGTCGGCGTTGTCCGGCGAGCACGTCGTGTACGTGGCCCGCTTGATCACACTGCGGTCCTTGTCGATGAAATCGATGCGTTCGGCCTTGCCCGTACCGCCGGTCTGCTGGAAGTAGTAGTCGGGCGAGAGCATGTAGCCCTCGTTCGCCTCGACCTTCATACGAGCCTCGGGGCCCACGGCCAGCGCGCCGCCGCGCGACACACGGGCATTGCCATGCGCGAAGGCTTCGTCGGTGTCCTGGTCGTAGGTCAGCTTGTCGCCCTTGACCACGGCGCCGCCCCGGCGCAATTCGGCATTGCCTTCGAGCACTACGCCACGCTCGTTGTAGCCGGTGAGCCGGTCGCCCGACACGAATGCTGGTGGGTTTTCCCCAGGCTGGGTGGTCTTCGCGGGCTCGGCCAGGCGCGGCACGAGCTCGCCGGACACAGGCGGCGCCAACGGCACTTCCGGGGCGGTTTCCACCACGGACTCGGTCTGATCGATGTCTGGCACCGCCGAACTGGACATCTGGGCGTGCGCGCCCACCGACAGGCCGGCCATGGCCAGCACCAGCGGCCGCAGGGCGCTGGCAGGCAGCCGGCCGGTGCGGCTGGATAGGCCGGAAAGCGCAGGCGGCTTGTTGGCTCGTTTGTTCGGTGATCGTCGTTGTTCGGTCATGCGAGCGGGTTGTCAGTCACGTCGGCGGCGACGGCTTGCCTGCTAGCCGCCAGCCCCCCACGGAACAGGCTGCGGGGCAACGGTGAGCCCCTCCCGGGGGCCGCCCGGCGCCCGGGTCTGGTCGGGTATTATACGGGGCAACCAATTCTCCATTTCCGGCATGGCAGCACTTCTTCACGACCCACGCCTGGACCAGCTCAAATCCTGGGTGTCCGGACTCGGTCCGGACTGGTCCGTCGACCCTGATTCCTGCACCCCCGCTTCGTCCGACGCGAGCTTCCGGCGCTACTTCCGCGTGAGCACCGGCAACCCCGCGCATCCGACCGCGATCGTGATGGATGCGCCGCCTTCGCATGAAGACTGCCGGCCGTTCGTCCATGTCGCGGCCCTGTTCGGCGCCGCCGGCGTCACGGTGCCGACGGTGCTCGAACAGGATCTCGACCAAGGCTTCCTGCTGCTGGCCGACCTGGGCAGCCAGACTTATCTGTCGCGGCTCGACGACTCCTCCGCCAGCGGCATGTATGCCGACGCGGCGGTCTCCCTCGTCCGTATCCAGGCCGCGACCCGTGCCGGCGAACTGCCCGCCTACGACCGCGCCCTGCTCCAGCGTGAGCTGGACCTGTTTCCGCAGTGGTACATCGCCAAGCATGTTGGCGCGACGCTGACGGACGCCCAGCAGGCCGACCTGCGTGAAGTGATGGATACGCTTCTCGCCAACAACCTCGCGCAACCGCAGGTCTACGTGCACCGCGACTACCACTCGCGCAACCTGATGGTGCTTCCCGGCGGCGCCAATCCCGGCGTACTCGACTTTCAGGACGCCGTGATCGGCCCGATCACCTACGACGCGGTGTCGCTGTGGCGCGATGCCTACATCGAATGGAATGAGGAGCAGCAGCTCGACTGGCTGATCCGCTACTGGGAGCGCGCGCGCAAGGCCGGGCTGCCGGTGAACGCCGACTTCGGCGAGTTTTACCGCGATTACGAGTGGATGGGCCTGCAGCGCCACCTGAAGGTGCTCGGCATCTTCGCGCGCCTGTACCACCGCGACGGCAAGGACGGCTATCTCGCCAACCTGCCGCTGGTGCTCAAGTACACGCGCCAGGTCGCCGGCCGCTACACCGAACTGCGCAAACTGATCCGCCTGCTCGACGCGCTCGAAGGCGCCGCAAGCCCGGCCGGCTACACGTTCTGAACGGGGGCCGAGCAGTGCCCCCTACCGGCCTTCCTGAAAGCTCCGAGACCATCACCCGCTCCGGCGAGTGGTGGGCCGGCATGCGCGCGCTCGCGCCCATGCTGCTGGGCGTGGTGCCGTTCGGCCTGATCTATGGCGTGCTGGCGGTCGGCGCCGGCATGCCCGCGTGGCTCGCCTGCGCGATGAGTGCCATCGTGTTCGGCGGCGCGTCGCAGATGATCCTCACGCAACTGTGGTCGGCCGGCACGCCGGCACTGATCATCGCGGTCACGGTCGCGATGGTGAACCTGCGCCATGCGCTCTACTCGGCCACGATCGCGCCGACGCTCGCGCACCTGCCGCGCCGCTGGAAGGCGCTCATCGCCTATCTGCTGACCGATGAGGCGTTCGCTGCCATGACGCACCGCCTGGCCGATACCGGGCCGCGCCAGCGCTATCGCCACTGGTATTACTTCGGCGGCGGCTTCGCGCTGTGGGCAAGCTGGCAGGTGTCGACACTGGCCGGCGTGCTGGTCGGCGCGCAGGTGCCGCGCGACTGGCCGCTCGATTTTTTCCTGCCGCTGACTTTCATCGGCATCATCGTGCCGGGCCTCAAGCACCGCGCACAGGTCGCAGCGGCGCTGGTCGCTACCGCGCTAGCTGTGGCCTGCTTCGGCATGCCGCACAAGCTTGGTCTGATGGTCGCGGCGCTGGGCGGCATTGCCGCCGGCATGCTTCTGCTTGGCCGCGGCAAGACCTCCGGCGAGCGGCCGGCAGGCAAGGCCGCCGTCGGCAAGGAGACGGCATGAGCTCGCTGACCTTGCTCTGGGTGTTCCTTGGCGCGGGGCTGGCTACGTTCCTGATCCGCCTGTCGTTTATCGCCGTGGAAGGCCGCGTACGGCTGCCGTCGTGGTTCCGTACCGCCCTGCAGTTCGTGCCCGCAGCCATGTTGTCCGCGCTGATCGCACCCGACCTGCTGATGCGCGGCGGCGAACTCTACGTGAGCCCGTTCAATGCAAGGCTGGTCGCCGGCCTGGTGGCGATCGTGATCGCCGCGCGCACGCGCAGCATCGGCTGGACCATCATTGGCGGCATGGCTACCCTGCTCGCCATGGAGACCCTGATTTGAAAGCCATGATCTTTGCCGCGGGCCGCGGCGACCGCATGCGCCCGCTGACCGACACCTGCCCCAAGCCGCTGCTGCCGGTCGGCGGCAAGCCGTTGATCGTCTGGAAGATCGAGGCGCTGGTGCGCGCGGGCCTGCGCGACATCGTCATCAACCATGCGTGGCTCGGCGAGCAGATCGAGGCGGCGCTGGGCGATGGCAGCCGCTATGGCGCGCGCATCGCGTACTCTGCCGAAGGCAGCGCGCTCGAGACCGCCGGCGGCATTGCGAAGGCCTTGCCGCTGCTGTCGCACGCGCCGGAACGCGGCGAGATCTTCCTTGCGGTTTCCGGCGATATCTTCTGCGAATACGACTTCCGCACGCTGTTGCCGCGTGCGCGCCAGATGGCCGGCTTGCCGTCGCCGCGCATGCATCTGGTGATGGTGCCGAACCCGCCGTTCCACCCGGCAGGCGACTTCGCGCTGCGAGCCGACGGCCTGCTTGCACTGGACACTGCGCCGGACGCCGAGCGCCTGACCTTCGGCAACATCGGCCTCTATGACACGCGCCTGTTCACCGACATCGCCCCTGGCACCAGGGTCGCGATGACCCCGAGCTACCGCGCAGCCATCGCGGCAGGCACAGCCAGCGGCGAGCGCTTCGACGGCCTGTGGGAAAACGTCGGCACGCCTGCCCAGCTTGCCGCACTGAACGACGCTGTCGCCTCGCGCGGTACCGCGATCGCAGGCGGCGCCTGAGCCGCTTGCCAGCGCCGCCGGGCCCTGCGCGCCGGCGGCGTTAGAATCTGATGCATTCCCCCTACACAGTTGGCGATCCTATGTCCGCACCCGATTCAGCCCTCTTGTCCGCCTGCCGCGATCGCCGCGCGCGCGTGCTGCAGCACCTGCGCGCTAGCGGCGGTGGCGTGGCCATCCTGCCCACGGCGCCGGAAGCCATGCGCAACCGCGACAGCGACTATCCGTACCGGCACGACAGCTATTTCTATTACCTGACCGGCTTCACCGAGCCCGAGTCCGTGCTGGTGCTGGTGGCCGGCCAGGGTGCCGAACCCGACCGCAGCATCCTTTTCTGCCGCCCCAAGCATGAGGAACGCGAGATCTGGGACGGCTTCCGCTACGGCCCGGAAGGCGCACGCGCGACCTTCGGCTTCGATGAAGCGCATTCGGTCGAGGAAATCGACGCGATCCTGCCTGGCCTGCTCGCCAATCGCGCGCAGCTCGCGTATCCGCTCGCTGCCTCGACGCGCACCGACATGCAGGTGCGCCGCTGGCTCGATGCGGTGCGCATGCAGGGCCGCGCGGGTGTTGCAGCGCCCTCGGTTGCGACCGACATCCGCACGCTGCTCGACGAAATGCGGCTGATCAAGGATACCGGCGAACTGGCCACCATGCGCCGCGCCGGCGAAATCTCGGCAGGCGCCCACGTGCGCGCCATGCAGGCCTCGCGTCACGGCCTGCGGGAATACCACCTCGAAGCCGAGCTGCTGTACGAATTCCGCCGCCACGGCGCGCAGAGCGTGGCCTACAACTCGATCGTCGCGGCGGGTCCCAATGCCTGCGTGCTGCACTACCGCGCGGGCCCCGCCGAACTTCGCGACGGCGACCTGTGCCTGATCGATGCCGGCTGCGAATTCGATGGCTACGCGTCCGATATCACACGCACGTTCCCCGTATCGGGCCGCTTTTCGCCGGCCCAGCGCGAACTTTATGACCTGGTGCTGGCCGCACAGGACGCCGCCATTGCCGAGACGCGCGTCGGCGTGCCGTACAACGTGCCGCACGATGCCGCGGTGCGCGTGCTCGCGCAGGGCATGCTCGACACCGGCCTGCTCGATCGCAACAAGGAAGGCACGCTCGACGACGTGCTGGCCAGCGGCAGCTATCGCCGCTTCTACATGCACCGCACCGGCCACTGGCTCGGCATGGACGTGCATGACGTAGGCGAATACCGCACGGCCACGCCCGCGGCAGACGGCGAACGCCCGTGGCGGCCGCTGGAGGCGGGCATGGTGGTGACGGTCGAACCCGGCATCTACGTGCGCCCTGCCGAGGACGTGCCCGAGCGCTACTGGCATATCGGCATCCGCATCGAGGACGATGCCGTGGTCACGAACGGCGACTGCGAGATCATCACGCGCGGCGTGCCGGTCAAGGCCGACGAGATCGAAGCGCTAATGCGAGACCGCAACACCCTGAACGGAGGCAAGGCATGATCGGATGGCTGCGCCGACTGTTCCCCGGCAATACCGGAACACCGCATAACCCGCCTGTAAAGCGCCACGTCGATCCGAGCGAACCGTTCGTGATCAACCTTTACGATGACCGCGTGGTGGTGCACCGACCCGACGGCCAGCGCGAAGAAGTCATGTGGGACACGCTCGAACGCGTCGTGGTGCGTGTGTCCAACGCAGCGCCATGGGCGGGCAAAGTCTGGCTGATCCTGATCGGCGCCGCCGATAGCGGCCAGGGCTGCGTGACGCCAATGGATGCCGCCAATGCCACCGCTCTGCTCGAGCGGCTGCAGGCGCTGCCTGGCTTCAACCAGCAGAAGCTCGACAACGCGCTGCGCGATGCCTCGGCCGGCAAGTCGCGCTCCGACGCGGTCTGCTGGAAGCGCGGCGCGCAGGCGGAGCCGGCATCGGATATCAACACGGACCGGAGTCCCGGCAATGACGCAGGCCGAACCTGAAGTCCGCGACATCGCCATCGTCGGTGGCGGCCCGGTAGGGCTGGCGCTGGCTTGCCAGTTGCTGCTGGCTACCGACTGGCGCATTACGCTGATCGACGCCGCCACGCCGGCGCGCGCGGCGCGCGACCCGCGCGCCATCGCGCTGTCCCACGGCAGCCGCCAGTTGCTGGAGCAGATCGGCGCATGGCCCGTCGCCGGCACGGCGATCGAGCACATCCATGTCTCGCAGCGCGGGCGCCTAGGCCATGTGAAGCTGCACCACGAGGACTACGGGGTGCCGGCGCTTGGCTACGTGGTGCGCTATGGCGAGCTGTGCAACGTGCTCGAGCGCGCGCTCGGCCGGGCCACGCATCAGGCAGGCGAATCGCGCCTGCTGCGCGTGTTCGAAACCCGCATCGACGACCTCCATCAGGATCCGCTGATCGGCGGCGACTTCGACGGCATCGATGCGATGAGCGGCGAGGTCCATCTCACCGGCACGGCGACTGACGGTCAAGTGGCGCGCTTTACCGCGCGCATCGCGATCCAGGCTGAAGGCGGCCTCTTCCACCAGCAGGTCGCGCATGCGGGCCAGGGCTCGCGGCATCGCGACTACCGGCAAACCGCTGTGATCGGCCATGTTGCGTGCTCGCGCCCGCGCCACGGCTGGGCGTGGGAGCGGTTCACCGAGGAAGGGCCGCTGGCGCTGTTGCCCTATGACGAGCACGGCATCGACGGCTACGCGCTCGTCTGGTGCTGCCCGCCCGACCAGGCCGCGCGGCGCATCGCACTGAGCGATGCGGAGTTCGCGGAGGAGCTTAATGCCGTGTTCGGCGACCGCCTAGGGCGCTTCACGCTGGCTGGCAAGCGCCACGCGTTCCCGCTCGGGCTCAATGCCGCACCGGTAACGGTCGATGGCCGCATCGCGGCAGTTGGCAATGCCGCCCAGACGCTGCACCCGGTGGCGGGCCAGGGACTGAACCTGGGCCTTCGCGATGCATTTGCGCTTGCCGATTCCCTGCGTGCGGGCTGCTCGCCGCGCTCGCTGCAGGCCTTCGCATCGCGCCACAGGCTGGACCGCGCTGTGACCATCGGCGTCACCGACCTGCTGCCGCGCGTGTTCGGCATCCCGTCCCCGCTGGCCGCGCATGCGCGAGGCGCGTCCCTGGCGGCGCTGGCTTGCGTGTCACCGCTCAAGCATGCGCTGGCGCGCCACATGATGTACGGCATGCGCCGGTGATCCACAATGACGGGACCGCGACAGCGGCTCCCGCCATGCGCCAGGTAATCTATTCGAGGCATTTTCGGACTTCGCCTCTTGCTTTGATGCTCAATTCTTGGGCAGCAGCAGTCGTTTGGCGGTAGAATCCAGCCCTCGCTCATGCCCGTGAACATTGCCGACAGCCGTTTCGGCACGGGTGTGTTTTTTCGTTTCACTCCAGTTACGCCGCCGGGCAATCCCGTTTCGCATAGCGCAGCACGCGCGCCGCCGGGATCAGCGCTGGCCGGCATCGCCCGCCCAACGTGCAGATAGGACCACACCAACTTCGCAACAACCTGTTCGTCGCCCCCATGGCGGGTGTGACGGATCGCCCTTTCCGCCAGCTGTGCAAGCAGCTCGGGGCAGGCTACGCGGTGTCGGAGATGGTGGCGTCCAACGCACAGCTGTGGAAAAGCGAGAAGACCATGCGCCGCGCGAACCATGCCGGCGAGGTCGAACCGATCTCGGTGCAGATCGCCGGCGCGGAGCCAGGCATGATGGCCGAGGCTGCGCGCTACAACGTCGATCGCGGCGCGCAGATCATCGATATCAATATGGGCTGCCCGGCCAAGAAGGTCTGCAATGTGGCCGCGGGGTCCGCGCTGCTGCAGAACGAGCCGCTGGTGGTGCGCATTGTCGAGGCCGTGGTCGCCGCCGTCGGCGATCGCGTGCCGGTCACGCTCAAGATCCGCACCGGCTGGAACCGCGAGAACCGCAATGCGCTGCGCATTGCGCGCATGGTGGAAGACGCGGGCATCAGCATGCTGACCATCCACGGCCGCACGCGCGCGGACTTGTACCACGGCGATGCCGAGTACGAGACCATCGCCGCGGTCAAGGCCGAGCTCCGTATCCCGGTGGTAGCCAACGGCGACATCACCACGCCGCAGAAGGCGAAGCAGGTGCTGGCGCTGACGGGCGCCGACGCCATCATGATCGGCCGCGCGGCGCAAGGCCGGCCTTGGCTGTTCCGTGAGATCGAGCACTTCATGAAAACCGGCGAACTGCTGCCGTCGCCCGAAGTGGCCGAGATCCGCGCGATCATGAACGCGCACCTCGAAGACCACTATGCGTTCTATGGCGAGTTCACCGGCGTGCGCACCGCGCGCAAGCATATCGCGTGGTACACGCGCGGGCTGCGCGGCGCAAACCTGTTCCGCCACCGCATGAACACGCTGGAAAGCACCGGCGAACAACTGGCCGCGGTCAACGCCTTCTTCGATGAGCAGGCGCAATGGTCAGACCGGCTCGTCTATGTCGATGAGGCAGATGCCGGCGGAGAAGAAGCGAACAACAACAACGACAACGACAACGACAAAGGGGAGTTGCTTGCCGCATGAGCCGCAACGCTATCGACCAGTGCATCCGGGACAGCCTGGATAGTTACTTTCGGGATCTGGACGGCGAAGAGCCTTCCAATATGTACAACATGGTGCTGGAGGCCGTCGAGCGCCCGCTGCTCGAAGCCGTGATGGTGCGCGCCGAGCGCAACCAGTCGCTGGCCGCCGCCTACCTCGGCATCAATCGCAATACGCTGCGCAAGAAGTTGCAGCTGCACGGTTTACTTTGAATTTGAAGCGTTTCGCACAGCCATGATCAAGCAAGCTCTCCTCTCTGTTTCCGACAAGACCGGCATCGTCGAATTCGCGCGCGAACTGAACGCGCTCGGCGTCACGCTGCTTTCCACCGGCGGCACCGCCAAGCTGCTGGCCGACAGCGGCCTGCCCGTCACGGAAGTGGCCGACTACACCGGCTTCCCCGAAATGCTCGACGGCCGCGTGAAGACGCTGCATCCGAAGGTGCACGGCGGCATCCTCGCGCGCCGCGACCTGCCCGAGCACATGGCCGCACTGGCCGAGCACGACATCCCGACGATCGACTTGCTGGTGGTGAACCTGTACCCGTTCCAGCAGACCGTGGCAAAGGATGACTGCACGCTGCCCGACGCGATCGAGAACATCGACATCGGCGGCCCGACCATGCTGCGCTCGGCTGCCAAGAACCACCGCGACGTGACCGTGATCGTCGATCCGGTCGACTACGCCGTGGTGCTGGACGAAATGCGCGCCAATGGCAACAAGGTTGGCTACGACACCAACTTCCGCCTCGCGACCAAGGTGTTCGCGCACACCGCGCAATACGACGGCGCGATCACCAACTACCTGACCAGCCTCGGTGCCGACAAGTCGCACCAGGCCCGCAGCGCCTACCCGCAGACGCTGAACCTGGCCTTCGAGAAGGTCCAGGAAATGCGCTACGGCGAAAACCCGCACCAGTCGGCCGCGTTCTACCGCGACCTGAAGGCCGTGGATGGCGCACTGGCCAACTACGTGCAGCTGCAGGGCAAGGAACTGTCGTACAACAACATCGCCGACGCCGATGCGGCCTGGGAATGCGTGAAGTCCTTCGCCGTGACCACGCCCGCCTGCGTGATCATCAAGCACGCCAATCCGTGCGGCGTGGCTGTGGGCGCCAATGCCCTCGAAGCCTACGACAAGGCTTTCAAGACCGACTCCACCTCGGCCTTCGGCGGCATCATCGCGTTCAACGTCGAACTCGACGAAACCGCGGCCCAGGCCGTGGCGAAGCAGTTCGTCGAAGTGCTGATCGCCCCGTCGTTCAGCGCTGCCGCGCGCGCCGTATTCGCATCCAAGCAGAACGTGCGCCTGCTCGAAATCCCGCTGGGCAAGGGCATCAACCAGTATGACCTCAAGCGCGTGGGCGGTGGCCTGCTGGTGCAGAGCCCCGACGCCAAGAACGTGCAGCCGACCGAACTGCGCGTGGTCACGCGCCGTCATCCGACGCCGAAGGAAATGGACGATCTGATGTTCGCCTGGCGCGTCGCCAAGTTCGTCAAGTCCAACGCCATCGTATTCTGCGGCGGCGGCATGACGCTGGGCGTCGGCGCAGGCCAGATGAGCCGTGTGGATTCGGCCCGTATCGCCAGCATCAAGGCGCAGAACGCGGGCCTGACGCTGGCGGGTTCGGCCGTGGCATCGGACGCCTTCTTCCCGTTCCGTGATGGCCTGGACGTCGTGGTAGACGCCGGCGCAACCTGTGTCATCCAGCCGGGCGGTTCGATGCGCGACGACGAAGTGATCGCCGCCGCCGACGAGCGCGGCATCGCCATGGTCCTGACCGGCACCCGCCATTTCCGCCACTAAGCAAGGCAAAGAAATAGAAAGCTCCGGGGCGCGGACCTATCCGCGCCCCGGAGCTTTTTTTCTTTTTCTCAGCGCGGCCCAGAGGCACAGTGCCCGAACCAGGCACCACTCCCGCCTCCCGGGTTTCGAGGATGGCCTGTCAACGAAGGTGCGCGCTCCGATCAGCGAGCGACAGGCAGCCAGACTAACCTCTGAAGCCAATACCCGTACAAAAACACTGGCACACTACGATCAGTATTCGCCCGTTAGGGCAAGCAAACGCGCTTTTTGGTTACTTTTTGTCGCTCGGACAAAAAGTGACTCGCCGGCTACGCCGGCGAAACAGCGGCGCAAGTCAAGAACAAAGCCCGATCAAAGCCTGACAAAGCAACCCCAAAAAACATAAATGCGTATTCTCGGCATCGACCCCGGCCTCCGCACCACCGGCTTCGGCGTCCTGGAAAAGCACGGCAACAAGCTTTCCTACATCGCCTCGGGCACCATCAAAAGCAATGGTGAAACCGACCTGCCCGCGCGCCTGAAGACACTGTTCGATGGCATCAGCGAGGTAGCCCGCACGTACACACCGGATTGCGCAGCGATTGAAAAGGTCTTCGTCAACGTCAACCCGCAGTCCACGCTGCTACTAGGTCAAGCACGCGGCGCGGCAATCTGCGGCCTGGTCGGCCAAGGCCTGCCGGTGTTCGAATACACCGCCCTGCAACTGAAGGTAGCCGTAGTCGGCTATGGCCGCGCCAACAAGGAACAAGTGCAGGAAATGGTCATGCGTCTGCTAAGCCTGCCGGGACGGCCCAGCACTGACGCCGCCGATGCATTGGGCGTCGCGATCTGCCACGCCAATGGCGGCGACACGCTCGGCACGCTGTCGGGCCTCGCCCCTGAACTGGTCCGCAAGGGCATGCGCGTCCGCCGAGGGCGCCTGATCGGCTGATCGGCCAACATCGGTCTCCACAAGAGACAGCGCCCGGTCTCTTACAATCGAGGGCATTTGCCGCGCACGGCGGCCACGGATCTTATTCCATGCCCAGCTTCCGATCTTGCTTTCGCATGACCCTGGCCGCAGCGCTGCTGGCAGGCTGCGCCACGAGGCCAACCCTGCCTCCAGCGCCCAAGTCTGCGGCCGTGCCTGCGGCAGCCCCCACCCCCGCCGCGAAGCCACTGGTCATCGCCCACCGCGGCGCCAGCGCACTGCGCCCCGAACACACGCTGGCGGCCTACGCGAAGGCCATCGAGGACGGCGCCGATGTCATCGAGCCCGATCTCGTCAGCACGCGCGATGGCGTCCTCATAGCACGCCATGAGAACGACATCGGCGGCACCTCCAACGTCGCCGAGCTACCGCAGTTCGCCAGCCGCAAGCGCACCAAGGTCATCGACGGCGTGCGCCTGACCGGCTGGTTCACCGAAGACTTCACGCTGGCCGAATTGAAGACACTCCGCGCGCGAGAGCGCATTCCCAAACTGCGCCCCGCCAACGCCCGCCTGAACGACCAGTTCGAGATCCCGACCTTCGATGAGATCGTACAGCTCGCGCAGCAGGCATCGCTGCGCACCGGCCGGCAGATCGGCCTGTATCCGGAACTGAAGCATCCGAGCTATTTCCGCGGCATCGGCTTGCCGCTCGAAGACAAGCTCGTCGATGCGCTGCGCCGGCAGCCGTACCTGCGCGAAGCACCCGTCTTCATTCAGTCGTTCGAGGCTGGCAGCCTGCGGCAGGTGCGCAAGATGATCAATCACGGCATGCCGAATGTCCGGCTTATGCAGCTCATCGGGAACCTGAAGCAAACCCCGCCCGACTGGCGGCTCGCCGGCGACACGCGCACCTATGGCGACATGCTGACTACGACTGGCCTGCGCGAAGTGGCCAGCTACGCCGATGGCATCGGTCCGGAAAAGAACAGCGTGGTGCCGCGCGACGCGCAGGGCGGCCTTGGCTCGCCCACGGCCGTCGTGCGCAATGCGCATGCAGCGGGCCTGCTGGTGCACCCGTACACGTTCCGGCCCGAGAACGCCTTTCTGCCCAAGGCATTCCAGACCGGCGGCGACGATGCGACGCGCAGTCCGGCCGGCATGGTGCGCGAGGTGCAGGTCTTTGTCGCCGCCGGCGTGGATGGCGTCTTTACCGACGACCCGGCGCTGGGCCGGCGCGCCATCGACGCAGGAACTCCGTGAATCCGCGGCACGCCGCTGGGCTACACTTGCGGCCTTCCGCAAAAACGTTGAACCGACCTTTACTGCAAACACCATGATCGGACGCATCGCCGGCACGCTTATCGAGAAGAACCCTCCGCACCTGCTGGTGGACTGCCACGGCGTCGGCTACGAGATCGATGTGCCGATGAGCACGTTCTACAACCTGCCCGCGACCGGCCAGCCGGTCACGCTACTCACGCAGCTGATCGTGCGCGAGGACGCGCACCTGCTCTATGGCTTCGGCAGCGCGGCCGAGCGCAATACGTTCCGCGAGCTGATCAAGATCACCGGTATCGGCGCACGCATGGCGCTGGCGGTGCTGTCGGGCATGTCGGTGTCGGAGCTGGCCCAGGCCATCACGTTGCAGGAAGCCGGACGCCTCACGCGCGTGCCGGGCATCGGCAAGAAGACCGCCGAGCGGCTGATGCTGGAACTCAAGGGCAAGCTTGGTGCCGAACTCGGCCACGCGCCAGGCGCGGCGCCTGTGCACGACAGCGCGGTCGATATCCTTAACGCGCTGCTGGCACTCGGCTATTCGGAAAAGGAAGCGGCCACGGCCATCAAGCAGGTTCCCGCCGGCACGGGTGTCTCGGACGGCATCAAGCTGGCGCTGAAGGCCTTGTCCAAGGCGTGAGGCGTAAAATAGCGCGATACCAGACGCCGCAGCCATGATTGAAACCGACAAGTTTTCCGCCCCCGACCGCGTGATCTCGGCCACGCCCGCTTCCTCGCGCGAAGAGGCGTTCGAGCGCGCGCTGCGGCCCAAACTGCTCGACGAGTACGTGGGCCAGGAGAAGGTGCGCGGCCAACTCGACATCTTCATGCACGCGGCGCGCAATCGCCGCGAGGCGCTCGACCACGTGCTGCTGTTCGGCCCGCCGGGCCTGGGCAAAACTACGCTGGCCCACATCATTGCGCGCGAAATGGGCGTGAACCTGCGCCAGACTTCAGGGCCGGTACTCGAACGCCCCGGCGATCTGGCGGCGCTCCTGACCAACCTCGAAGCCAACGACGTACTGTTCATTGACGAGATCCACCGGCTCTCGCCGGTCGTCGAGGAAATCCTGTACCCGGCGCTCGAGGACTACCAGATCGACATCATGATCGGCGAAGGCCCCGCGGCTCGTTCGGTCAAGCTCGACCTGCAGCCGTTCACGCTGGTCGGCGCGACCACGCGCGCCGGCATGTTGACCAACCCGCTGCGCGACCGCTTCGGCATCGTGGCGCGGCTGGAGTTCTATGCGGCCGAGGAACTGGCACGCATTGTCACGCGTTCGGCGCAACTGCTCGGTGCGCACATCGATCCACTGGGCTCTCTGGAAATTGCACGCCGTGCGCGTGGCACGCCGCGGATCGCCAACCGCCTGCTGCGCCGCGTGCGCGATTACGCCGAAGTCAAGGGCGATGGCACCATCACCCGCGAGATCGCGGACGCCGCGCTGGCCATGCTGGACGTGGATCGCGTCGGATTCGACCTGATGGACCGCAAGCTGCTCGAAGCCGTGCTGCATAAATTCGGCGGCGGCCCGGTCGGCGTCGACAACCTCGCTGCGGCGATTGGCGAGGAACGCGACACCATCGAAGACGTGCTCGAGCCCTATCTGATCCAGCAAGGCTATCTGCAGCGTACGCCCCGCGGGCGCGTCGCGACGGCCGCCGCCTACCGCCATTTTGGCCTGGCATCACCGCAAGCCGGCGACAGTGGCGACCTGATCGACGGCGAATAACGAGAGCCTGCTGCACTGCGGCAAGTCCCCGCAGCGGCCGGTCGGGACGTCAATTAAACATTTTTGTCTCGCATCCCAAATTTTTTCGAAGTGGATTGCTGGCCCCTGCCCGATTGTCCACAATGGCTTCAACGGTACCCTTGCCCCGGTACCCGGCAGTCGTGCCGGCCGGCACGGGGCGTCACCCTCCTCCAAGGAAAGCCATGATCCGTCGTTCGTCCTCCCTGCCAGCCGCGGTACTCGCTGCGGCCATGCTCTTCGCCACCAGCGCCTACGCTCAGCGTCCGCAGGCTCCGGTCGGCGTGGCCGAGGAGGCCGTGGTCAGCGGCAAGATCATCGATATCGATCCGAACACCAAGGCCGTGCTGGTACAAGGACCGCGCGGCAATGTCGTAGAGATCGTCGCTGGAGAAGAAGCAAAGAACTTCGGCCAGATCCGCAAGGGGGACATCGTCACGATCGCGCGCGGCGCGGCCATCGTGGCATCGCTCGAGCCCCTGGACAGCAAGGCGACCGCCCTGGCCGAAACCGTGGATCGCACCTCGCACGCGGCCGAAGGCAGCAAGCCCGGCGTCATGCGCGAGATCACCACGACGGTGACGGCGGAGATCACGAAGGTCGACCCGGCCAAACACCTGGTCACGTTCCGCGGCCCGCGCGAAACCTTGCGCACGGTCAAGGTGGAAGATCCTGCCATCGATCTGACCAAGATCCAGCGTGGTCAGATGGCAAAGATCGTCTATCGTGAAGTCGTAGCCATTACGGTCAGGGCGCCGGCTGCATCCGCAGCCAACTGACTTCGTACCCGACGCGGTTACTTTACCCCACCAGGAGGTTACCTATGAATCGACGCCATTTTGTTACCCGGGTTGCCGGATCGGGGCTGCTCGTCGCCACCGCGTTTACGGTTGGCTGCACGACGACAGGCACCAAGGCCTCGTCCGATCCGGCAGCGAAAAGACAGGAAATCGATGCGGGTGTTGATGGCGCGTTGAACCGCCTGTATTCCTCGACCAACGGTGCGCGCGAACTGGCAAACCGCGCACAGGGCGTCCTGGTGTTCCCGCGTGTCATTGCAGCCGGCCTCGTGGTCGGCGGCGAATACGGCGAAGGGGCACTGCGTTCGCACGGCTCGACCGTCGGCTACTACAGCACGGCGCAGGCCTCGGTCGGCCTGACCGCGGGTGGCCAGTCCAAGGCCATCATCATCATGTTCATGACGCCGGAGGCGTACAACAAGTTCGTGTCGAGCAAGGGCTGGACCGCCGGCGCCGATGCGAACGTGGCATTGGCCAAGATCGGCGCCAATGGCCAGCTCGATACCCTGACCAGCCAGCAGCCGGTCGTGGGCTTCGTGCAGACCAACGCGGGCCTGATGTTCGATGCATCGATCAACGGCGCCAAGATCTCCAAGCTCGATATCTGATCCGGAGCCGTGGCCGGCGGCCCAGCC
The DNA here is from genome assembly GCF_019602855.1 of Cupriavidus pinatubonensis. Lineage (GTDB taxonomy): Bacteria > Pseudomonadota > Gammaproteobacteria > Burkholderiales > Burkholderiaceae > Cupriavidus > Cupriavidus pinatubonensis. The sequence continues at coordinate 521,024 of NZ_CP080767.1, read as the reverse complement.
GCCCGGCCGCTCTGCTCGCATCCATCCCGGCCCTGGCCGGGATTTTTCTTGCGGCACGGCAAGACAGCGCCCCCGCTGGCATAATCCCGCGAAAAAGCAGCAGGCACCATGCGCGCCTGCCAAACCGGGAACGTCAATGTCCACCCTGCTCACCGCCGCAGCCCGCACCGATACCAGCGGGCGCGTCTACCGCTATTACGACCTCGTCATGGTGGCCTTCGTCACCGTGCTGCTGTGCTCGAACCTGATCGGGGCCGCCAAGGCCGCGCAGGTCACGCTGCCGCTGCTGGGGCCGGTCACCTTCGGCGCGGGCGTGCTGTTCTTCCCGATCTCGTACATCTTTGGCGACGTGCTGACCGAAGTCTATGGCTATGGCCGCGACCGTCGCGTCGTGTGGGCGGGCTTCGCGGCGCTTGCGTTTGCCACGTTCATGAGCCTGGTGGTACTGCACATGCCGGTCGCGCCGTTCATGGCCGACTACCAGAAGAGCCTGGAAGATGTGTTCGGCAACACCTGGCGCATCGCGTTCGGGTCGCTGATAGCCTTTTGCTGCGGCAGCTTCGCCAACAGCTATGTGCTGGCCAGGATGAAGCTATGGACAGGCGGACGGTGGCTGTGGACGCGCACCATCGGCTCGACCCTGGCCGGCGAACTCGTCGATTCGTCGTTGTTCTATGTGATCGCGTTCTACGGCATCTGGCCGCTCGAGAAGGTGATCCAGGTCGCGGTGGCCCAGTATGTGCTGAAGACCGGCTGGGAAGTCGTGATGACGCCGGTCACGTACAAGGTCGTGAATTTTCTCAAGCGCGCCGAGAACGAGGACTGGTACGACCGCAATACCGACTTCACGCCGTTCCGCATCCGCGTCTGAGGTCTGCGGCGCGGCAGCGCTCGGAGCGTCAGGGGACGCGCCGGTCCACTTCATCCAGCGCCAGCGTTTCGAGGTGCGTGACATCGCCCCACTGTGCCAGCGTCAGGTGATGGCTGTCGCTGCGTAGCCGGTTGATGCTGGCGTTGAGCAGTTCGTGCTGGCGCGGCGCCTCCAGCGTCATGCCGGTGGCTTCCCGGTAAAGACAGTCGAGCACGCCGCCGTGTGCGACCAGCGCGATACGCTCGCCCGGATGCCGGCGCGACAGCGACAGCGCGATCTCGACGGCCCGCTCATGGAATTGTGCGAGCGATTCCCCCTGCGGCGGCGTGTAGTCGGGCACGCGCGCCTGCCAGCGCGCGAAGTCCTCGGGCAGCTTCTCGGCGACCTCGGCGTAGGTCATGCCCTGCAGCGTGCCATAGCTGCGCTCGCGCAGGCGCGGCTCGGAGCGGACCTTGAGGCCAAGTGTCTCGGCCAGGGGCGCGGCGGTCTGCATGGCGCGGCCGAGGTCGCTCGAATAGACCGCGTCGATCGGCTCGCCAGCCAGTGCCGCCGCCAGCGCGCGGGCCTGGGCCTCGCCGGTTTCATTGAGCGGGATGTCGAGCTGGCCTTGCAGCCGGCGCTCGCGGTTCCAGGCCGTCTCGCCATGACGGATCACGATCAGGTGCGTGTAGGCCAGCGAATGCGGCCCGGAGCTTTGCAACATGCCCTTTCCTTGCATTTCCTTGCGCTTGCCAGCGACCGGCGCCTGCCGGCCGCCCGGCTTCAGCCAGCTACCTTGGGATTGAGCGTGTAGGTGCCGGTCAGGCTCGCCTGTGCCAGCACATGGCCGCGAATGGCTTCCAGCACCTGGGCCCCCGTGAACTTGCCGTCCAGCGGCACGCGGTCGATATCGAGTGCGTAGACCGTGAACACGTAGTGGTGCAGCAGCGTGTCGTTCCACGGCGGGCACGGACCGTCGTAGCCGTAGTAGTCGCCCTTCATGTCGGCGTCATTGGCAAACCAGCCGGTGTAGTCGTTGATGCCATGGCGCAGGCCCCCCGCGGTGGCGGTGCCGCCGGCCGCTTCGGGGCCGGGCTTGCCGCGCGCGATCACGCCGTCGCTGTGCGAAGCCGCGGCGATCGAGGTCAGGCCCGGCGGCATGTCGACCAGCACCCAGTGGTAGAAGTCCACGCGCGGCAGCGATGCCGGCACTTCGCGGCCTTCCTGGTTGACGTCGTCGCCCTGGCTCGGCACGTCGCGGTCATGGCAGACCAGGACGAAGGACCGCGTCTGGGCCGGCGCATCTTCCCAATGCAGGTCCGGATTGCGGTTGCTCGACAGCGCGACGTGCGCGGCGGCATCAGGCACGCAGAAAGCGAACTCGCCCGGAATCGGCGCGTTGTCGGCGAAGGACTTGCTCCAGAGTTTCATTTGTCTCTCCTGTCTGTGGACGGCCGCGCCGGCGCGGCCATCGTGGTTTCCTGTTGCCTGTCGGTGTATAGCCTTGCGGTTCAGGCGTTCCCCGGCGGCGGCACGCGCAGCCAGAACGTCACCGGTCCGTCGTTGGTCAGGCTCACCTGCATCATCGCGCCGAACTCCCCGGTCTGCACATCGGGGTGCGATGCACGCGCGCGCTCGACGAAATACTCGTAAAGGCGGCGCCCGTCCTCCGGCGATGCCGCCGGCGTGAAGCTGGGCCGGGTACCGCTGTTGGTATCAGCCGCCAGCGTGAATTGCGACACGACCAGCAGTCCGCCCGCCCCGCCGTTGCCGTCCATGTTCTGGACCGGCAGATTCATCTTGCCATCGGCGTCCAAAAACACACGGTAGGACAGCATCTTGGCGAGCAGGCGGTCGGCCTGCGCCTCGGTGTCGCCGCGCTCGGCGCAGACCAGCGCCAGCAGCCCGGCGCCAATCTCTCCGGTGGTGCGGCCCTCGACCGTCACGCGGGCCTGCGAGACGCGCTGGATCAGTGCGATCATCGCCCGCCTCAGGCCAGCGTCACGCGGGCAAAGCGGCGCTTGCCGACCTGTACCACGTAGGTGCCCGCGGCCACCTTGACGGCCTTGTCGCTGACGGTCGCGCCATCGATCTTCACGCCGCCCTGCTCGATATTGCGGTTGGCCTCGGACGTGGACGGCACCAGGTTGGCCTGCTTGAGCAGTTGCGCGATGCCCAGCGGGGCGCCCGACAGGCTGACTGCCGGGATGTCGTCAGGCACGCCGCCGCGCGCGCGGTGGTTGAAGTCCTCGAGCGCCTTTTCGGCATCGGCCTGGCTGTGGAAGCGGGCCACGATCTCCTGCGCCAGCAGCACCTTGCAGTCGCGCGGATTGCGGCCGGCCGCGATTTCCTGCTTCATCAGGTCGATCTCGGCGAGCGGGCGGAACGACAGCAGCGTGAAGTACTGCCACATCAGGTCGTCCGAAATGCTCATCAGCTTGCCGAACATCTCGTTGGGCGCCTCGGTCACGCCAACGTAGTTGCCCTTGGACTTCGACATCTTCTCGACACCGTCCAGGCCGACCAGCAGAGGCATGGTCAGGATGCACTGCGGCTCCTGGCCGTATTCCTTCTGCAGCTCGCGCCCGACCAGCAGGTTGAACTTCTGGTCGGTGCCGCCAAGCTCCAGATCGGACTTCAGCGCGACCGAATCGTAGCCCTGCATGAGCGGATAAAGGAACTCATGCACCGAAATGGGAATCCCAGACCGGAACCGTTTGGTGAAGTCGTCACGCTCCATCATCCGGGCCACGGTGTACTTGGCGGCGAGCTGGATCATGCCGCGTGCGCCGAGCGGATCACACCACTCGCTGTTGTAACGGATTTCGGTGCGGGCCGGATCGAGCACCAGGCTGGCCTGGCGGTAGTAAGTCTGGGCGTTGGCCTCGATCTGCTCGCGCGTCAGCGGCGGCCGGGTGCTGTTGCGGCCGGACGGGTCGCCGATGGTCGAGGTGAAGTCGCCGATCAGGAAAATCACCTGATGGCCCAGGTCTTGCAGCTGACGCAGCTTGTTCAGAACCACCGTATGGCCGATGTGGATGTCGGGCGCGGTGGGGTCGAGGCCGAGCTTGATGCGCAGCGGAACGCCGGTCGCCTCGCTGCGGGCCAGCTTCTGCAGCCATTCGGCTTCGATCAGCAGTTCGTCGCAGCCGCGCTTGGACACCTCCAGCGCGTGCATCACCGACGGCGTGAGGGGATATTTGGCCGCGGGGCCGGAGGAAGCTTCAGTCATGACGTAAGTCTTTGAAATACATGAAAATTTGGCGGATGCGCCACTCGGCCCCGGGCCGGTTTTTGGTATAATCCGCGCTTTGCGGCACAACGTGGCTCCGGGCCCGTGGGCCACCCGCCATTCTAGGCGGCAAATAAAGATGAACAGCCCGCGCCGCACCTCGGGGGAGGAAGGCAGACGACACACATCGTCGCGGCAGCGGTGCCCAGACCAAGGTTGAATTTTACGTGATGTGGTCCAGACTCCGCGAAGTTTTCGCGCGCGAGCTGGTGGTTCTCGTCGACCCGACCAACCCCCAGCACGCGCGACGGCGCAAACAACTCACCGCTTCGGTGGGTGCAATTTTCACGCTCGGCATGGCCGCCGCCATGGGCGTGGCGCCGCGCAGCGCCTTCAATGACCCGCTTGCGCCGCGCGTCAACGAGCCGCTGCGCATGCCCGATGTGCGCGAACAGCTCGAACAGATTTCCGATATCGATACCGATGCCGTCTACGTGCGCCAGGAGCGCATGCAGCGCGGCGACACCATCGGCTCGCTGCTGCGCCGCCTTGGCGTGGACGATCCCGATGCGCAGGCCTTCATCCTGAAGAACCCGACCGCGCGCGGCCTGTTCAACGTCAATCCCGGTCAGGCCGTGCAGGCGGAGATCGACGACAGCAATATGCTGGTCTCGCTGCAGGCCAACCTGGGCGGCAATGCCGCGACTTCGCGCGAACTCGTGATCGAGCGGGTCGAGCCGGCAAAGGCCGGTGGCACGACCACCTACAAGGCGCGCGTGCAGAACGTCGACAACGACCTGCGCTATGAAATGGCGTCCGGCTCGATTTCGTCCGGCGGCTTCTTCAAGGCCATGGATGCGGCCAATGTGCCCGACGACATCGTGCAGCAGATGCTGTCGATCTTCTCCGGCGTCATCGACTTCCAGCATGACATCGCCAGCGGCGACCGCTTCCGCATCATCTACGAAGCAGGCTTCCAGGATGGCGCGTTCATCCGCAACGGCCGCGTGGTGGCGATCGAACTGATCAACCGCAACCAACTCCACCAGGCGCTGTGGTTCGCACCGGAAGGCGAGAGCAACGGCGCCTACTACACGTTCGACGGCCGCAGCATGAAGCGCCCGTTCCTGCGTTCGCCGGTGGAATTCTCGCGCGTGTCGTCGGGCTTCGGCGGCCGCGAGCATCCGCTGCACCATGCGTGGGCCCAGCACAAGGGCGTGGACTTCGCCGCGCCCACGGGCACCAAGGTGCTGGCGACCGGTGAAGGCACGATCGACTTTGTCGGGCAGCAGAACGGCTACGGCAACATCATCATCCTGAAGCACGCGAACGGCTACTCGACCTACTACGCACACCTCTCCGGCTTTGCGGGCGTGCAGCAGGGCCAGCGTGTCACGCAGGGTCAGGTCATCGGCTATGTCGGCCAGACCGGCTGGGCCACCGGGCCGCACCTGCACTACGAGTTCCGCTTCAACGACGTGCCGCAGAACCCGTTGAGCATCGCGCTGATGGAAGCGCCGGTGCTGACCGGCAAGGCGCGCCAGGAATTCTTGGGCTATACCAGCGAAATGCTCGGCCGCATCAACGCGCTGCGCACCTATAACGTTCTTACCGCGGCCAACTGACAGCCGCTCCGCCCGGAGACTCCATGCGCGCGCAAGGCGACCGCTATATCGGCATCATGTCTGGCACCAGCATGGACGGCGCGGACGCCGTGCTGGTGGACTTCAGCGGTGAGCGCCCGGCCGTGCTGGCCGCCGCGCACGAACCCTTCCCCGACGCGCTGCGCGCGGACTTCGGCCAGCTGCAACAGCCGGGCGACAACGAGATCCATCGCGAAGCGCTGGCGGCCAATGCGCTGGCGCGCGTCTATGCCGGATGCGTGACCACGCTGCTCGGACAGGCCGGACTGCAAGCCGGCGATGTCGCGGCGATCGGCGCGCATGGGCAAACCATCCGCCATCGTCCGGGCCTGTACGACGAGATCGGCTACACGCGCCAGAGCCAGCATCCCGCGCTGCTGGCCGAGCTGGCAGGCATCGACGTGGTGGCCGATTTTCGCAGCCGCGACGTGGCAGCGGGCGGCCAGGGCGCGCCGCTGGTGCCGGCGCTGCACCAGGCGCTGTTTGGCGACGGCGCCGAGGCGCGCGTGGTCTGCAATATCGGCGGCATTTCCAACATCAGCGTGCTGCCCGGCGACAGCGGTGCCGTGATCGGCTTCGACTGCGGGCCGGGCAATGCGCTGCTCGACTACTGGATTGGCGAGCAGCTCGGCATGCCGTACGACGATGACGGGGCCTGGGCCGCGAGCGGACGCGTCGATGAAGCGCTGCTGGCCGCATGCCTTGCCGATCCGTACTTCAATGCGGCGCCCCCCAAGAGCACGGGCCGCGACCTGTTTCATCCCGCCTGGCTCGAAGCGCGCCTTGCGACGCGAAGCGGCCCTGCCCTGTCGCCCGCCGACGTGCAAGCGACGCTGGCCGCGCTGACGGCCGAAGCCATTGCGCGCGATGTCCGCGCTCATGCGGCCCCGGCAAAACGCCTGATCGTCTGCGGCGGTGGCGCGCGCAACGGCTACATCATGCGGCGCCTCGCGCAAGCACTGCCGGGTGTCGCCGTGCAGACTACGGAAGACTTCGGGGTGCCGGTTTCGCAGGTCGAAGCGATCGCCTTCGCCTGGCTCGCGCGGCAGTGCCTGCTCCGCCTGCCGGGCAATGTCGCCACGGTCACCGGCGCCGCCGGTCCGCGCGTGCTCGGCGCGATCTATCCGCGCTGATTGTCGCTGCGGCGATCGGGTTCAGACCGGCGCCGCGTGCCCGCTTTCCACCATCCATCCGATAAACGCCTGCGCGAGCGGCGACGCGCGCACGGCTTGCGCGCGCGCCAGCACGACCCGCTGGGCGGTCACGGGCTCGCGTAGCGGCAGGCACGCGATGGGTTGCCCGTCATAGCTGTGGTCGCCGGCCGGCCGCGTGCACGACAGCGCCACACCGTATCCATGCGCCACGAGACCGCGCTGCATCTCGAACGTCTGCGTGTACTGGTGCAGCGTCGGATGCAGACCGTGGGCCCAGAACAGCGATAGGAAATACTCACGCGTCTGCGCGATGTCCTCGAGGATCAGGCGCTCGCCAGCCAGTTCCGCAAGGCTGATATCACGCTGGCCCGCGCGCCGATGGTTCGCAGGCAACAACGCGTAGGGCGGCAGGCTCGCCAGAATCCATCGATCGATGCGCTGGTCAAAACCGAGGTCGTACGTCAGCGCAAGCTCGGCCTTGCCGGCCTGCAGCGTGCGATGGACTGCCGCCAGATCCGCCTCGAACAGCGTGATGGAAACCGCCGGATGCTGCTCCCGGAAGCCCGCCAGCAAGCGGGGGACGAAGTACGGACCCAGGTCCTGAAAGCAGGTCAGCGACAGCCGGCCGCTCAGCCCCTGCTGTCCGGCTTCATCGACGGTGATTCCCGCAGCCAGGGCCAGAATATCGCGTGCTCGTGCGAGCAGGCGCTGCCCGGCCGGCGTGAGTTCGAGGCCGCGGCTGACCTGCCGGCGAAACAGCGCCTCGCCCAGCGTGTCTTCGAGCTGCGCGATGGCCGTCGACACCGACGGCTGGGACACATGACGCGCCCGCGCCGCAGCGCTGATGCTGCCATGCTCGGCAGCCGCCACGAAGTACTCCAGTTGCCGGAATGAGAAAGGGATCATGATTTCCTATACTACAGCATAGGAAATATATGCTTTTCCTATTGATGAAGGTTGCCGATACTGGGCACGTCCCTGCCCCGGAGCCTGGCCATGGAAATCACCACAGAACAGATCAGCAGCTACCAGCGCGATGGCGTGCTGGTATTGCGCGGCGCCTTCACCGACTGGGTCGAGCGGCTGCGCGACGGCTTTGAACAGAACCTGGCGCAACCCGGACCGTTTGCCATCGAGAACGTGCGCGACGGCGAGCGCGGCCGCTTCTTCGAGGATTACTGCAACTGGCAACGCATCGAACCATTCGATGCCTTCATCCGGCAGTCACCGGCCGCGGCCATCGCCGGGCAGATCATGCAATCGCACGCTGTGCAGGTGTTCCACGAACACATCCTCGTCAAGGAACCCGGCACGGCGAAGCCGACGCCATGGCACCAGGACCTGCCCTATTACTGCATGGATGGCCTGCAGACCGCCAGCTACTGGATTCCGCTGGATCCCGTGACGCAGGCCAACACGCTGCGCGTGGTGGCGGGCTCACACCGCTGGCCGCGGCTCGTCCGCCCCAAACGCTGGGCCAGCAACGAGAACTTCTACGGCGGCGACGATGCCTTTATGGAAATGCCGGACGTCGAAGATGGCAGCCACACGATCCTCCAGCCCGAACTCGAGCCCGGCGACGCCGTGGTATTCGACTTTCGCACGGTTCACGGCGCTGCCGGCAATACCGGCACCGGCCGGCGGCGTGCATTTTCGGCGCGCTTTTTCGGCGACGACGTGCGGTTCATGGAACGGCCCGGCCGTACCTCGCCGCCGTTCCCCGGCATCAATCAGCAGACCGGCGAGCGGATGCGCGAGGACTGGTTTCCGGTAGTGTGGCGGGCGACGCCGGCATAAAAAAAAGCGCACCCGAAGGTGCGCTTTTCTTCCGGGACGTCTTGCCTCAGACCGAGAACGACGAGCCGCAACCACAGGTGGTGCTTGCGTTCGGGTTCTTGATCACGAACTGCGCGCCGTTGATGTCTTCCTTGTAGTCGATCTCGGCGCCGACCAGGTACTGGTAGCTCATCGAGTCGATCAGCAAGGTCACGCCGTTCTTGACCATCGTGGTGTCGTCTTCGTTGACTTCCTCGTCGAACGTGAAGCCATACTGGAAGCCAGAGCAGCCGCCGCCCTGCACGAACACGCGCAGCTTCAGCTCGGCATTGCCCTCTTCCTCGATCAGCTGCTTGACCTTGTCGGCTGCGCTGTCGGTAAAGACGAACGGTGCCGGCACGTCCTCGGTAACGGGGGCCTCTGCGACTGCGTTCATGGGGTTCTCCTGTTTAGGTACGACTGTATTTTAAGCGCTACTGGAAAATCGTGCCGAATCCCTTGGTTTTCAAGGGCTTCTGGCAAAGTATCGCGCGTGATATTTACGCCGCTTTACCGGCTTCCGCTTCTTCGCCCGGCAGCGGCACATTGTCGGCCGCTTCGCTCTGGCCTTGCGTGGACGACAGATTTGGCAGCGCCTTGATGTCTTCCTGCCCGAGCGGAATCAGTCGACCTTCGACGAGCGCGCCCTGATGCATCTCGAGCGCCGCATACCGCACCTCGCCAAGCACGCGCGCTTGCGGCTGTAGCTCAAGCAGTTCGCCGGCGTGGACAGGTCCTTTCACCGTGCCGTTCAGGATCAGGTGTCCAACCGCGAGCTCGCCTTCCACCATGCCCTTTTCGCTGATCACGAGCATGCTGGGCTTGTCGCCGGCAGCACGGATATTGCCGCGCACCTTGCCGTCCAGTCGCAGGCCACCCGAGAACACGAGATCGCCGTCGATGGCGGTGCCCTCGCCGATCAGCGTGTCGATCGTCAGTCCCTTCTTCTTGGAAAACAACATCCTTCCTCCGTATCTCATCGCGTGGCCGCCGTTGCACCGGCGCGGCAGCCAAGTGTCCGTCTGACGACTCGCCGCGATTGTATCCGCAGCCAGGCAAGGAACCCCGCGCAATCAATGAGGCAATTTGTGACTTTTTTCGCAGGCAGATGACAAAGGCAAAAAAAAACCGCACGGTAATCCGTGCGGTTTTTCTGAGGTCGCGCAATCCGGCGGGCCGGACTGGCGAACACACATCAGCGCTTCGAGAACTGCTTGCGGCGACGTGCCTTGTGGAAACCAACCTTCTTACGCTCGACTTCACGTGCGTCACGCGTAACGTAGCCAGCCTTCGACAGGGCCGACTTCAGCGTTGCATCGTAGTCGATCAGGGCGCGGGTGATGCCGTGACGGACCGCACCGGCCTGGCCGGTTTCGCCACCGCCGGTAACGTTGACCTTGATGTCAAACGTTTCAGCGTGCTCGGTCAGTTCCAGCGGCTGGCGCACGATCATCAGGGAAGTTTCGCGAGCGAAGTATTCCTTGATGGGCTTGCCGTTGACGACGATGTCGCCCTTGCCCGACTTGATGAAGACACGTGCCACGGCGCTCTTGCGGCGGCCAGTACCGTAATTCCAGTTACCGATCATGGATTGGCCTCCTTAGATTTCCAGCGCCTTGGGCTGCTGCGCTTCATGCGGATGCTCGGCTTCGGCGTAAACCTTCAGCTTCTTGATCATCGCGTAGCCCAGCGGACCCTTCGGCAGCATGCCCTTGACAGCCTTTTCCAGGGCACGGCCCGGGAAACGCTGCTGCATCTTGCCAAACGTCGTTTCGTAGATACCGCCCGGGTAACCCGAATGGCGATAGTACTTCTTGTCCGTTTCCTTGGTACCCGTGACACGCAGCTTGGCTGCATTGACGATGATGATGTAATCACCCGTGTCGACGTGCGGAGTGAATTCCGGCTTGTGCTTGCCGCGCAGACGGCGTGCCACTTCGCTGGCGACACGGCCGAGGACTTTGTCCGTCGCGTCAATCACGTACCAGTCGCGCTTTACCTCTGCAGGCTTGGCGGAAAAGGTCTTCATGATTTTTCCTGACTATTAGAGAACTGCCCGATACTGACTCGCGAAGGCTTGTACTCGCCCCTGCAAGTCTCGTCGGCCGATCCTGTGGACCTGGCCTTCCTGCTTGTCTTCGCAGGCTCTCCCTGCTTCTCTTTCCGCGGGCATGGCGGAAAAGCCGTAGATTATACTGTCGTACGCGAGCTGGACACAAGCAAAGTCAAGGGATTTCGTCAAGTTCGCCACGACTCGGACGCTGATGCGGAGATAACGTGGCGCCCGATGCACTCGCCAGACAGGGGCGAAAAAAAACCCAGGCGGTTTGGCCTGGGTTTGAATCCACCAAAGGAGGAGGGTGGAGGAGACACTGGGAGACCGACGGTGTTCTTGCGGGCGGTGCGGAGAGCTTGACCGGGGGCTTCGCTTTCGCACTCTGGCGCGCTGTCTGCGCCGTCGTTCAATGATTGGAATTATACATGGGGTAATCCCTGATGCAAGCGAAATTTGCACTGCGAAATGCGATTCCACATCATGGGAAGACTCGCACCCCACGAGATAGCCATCATTTTCCTTTAAAATCAATGAGTTGATCTGCAAAAAATGATGTCACGCCACTGACACATTAGAAGAAACCCTCAGTTTCTTCAGGGTTATCGGCATCCGCGCCCGAGGCTTTACGATGTCGTATCCCAGAAAAAGCAAGATGCGAGATCCCGCGCTTGCGCCCGAATACACACAACTCAGACGACAGGAAAGAACAAAATGGAATGCAAAGTGACATGGATGGGCGCCGACGGCATGAGCTTCGTGGCCCAGACCGGCAGCGGCCATATCGTCGCCATGGACGGCGCCCCGGAAGGTGGCGGCCATAACCTGGCACCGCGCCCGATGGAGATGGTGCTGCTGGGCACCGGCGGCTGCACCGCCTATGACGTGGTCCTGATCCTCAAGCGCGGGCGCCAGGAAGTGACCGGCTGCGACGTCAGGCTCGAAGCCGAACGCGCCGGCGAAGATCCGAAGGTCTTCACGCGCATCAACTTCCACTTCGTGGTGACCGGCAAGAACCTGAACCCGGCCACGGTCGAGCGCGCCATCAAGCTGTCGCACGAGAAATACTGCTCGGCGTCCATCATGCTGGCCAAGACCGCGGAAATCACGCACACGCTGGAAATCGTCGAAGGCTGACGAAATGTGAATGCCCGGGCAGATTGACTGGCCGGGCATCTGGGAAGACAAGCGCAAAGCAGGCCGATAAGCCGGATTCTGTGCACGTCACCGCACCTTGCGGCACGGCGGCGCGTGACAACCATTCCTCTAGGCCGGCTGTTACCAGTCGGCTCCAGCTCCCTACCCGCAGGCTCAGCGGGCCGCCTCGATGCCTGCCTATTTGGGATTGCTCCAGGTGGAGGTTACCGCGTTTCACCCTTCCCGCCAGGCGAACCTGGCGGCAAGACTCGTCTCTGTGGCCCTATTCCGCACGTTACCGTGGATGGCTGTTAGCCAACACCCTGCCCTGTGGAGTCCGGACTTTCCTCCCCTTGCACCTTGCGATGCAAGCAGCGATTGTCTGGCCTGCTTTGCGGCCCGAAGTCTAACACCAATGCAGGCTGTCGGTCAGGATGAAGGGCTTTGGCGCCGACCCGGCCGGAATACCGTCGCATCCCTATAGAATGCCGCGTCGGCATTGGCATCGCACCACCCCGGAATGCCCATGACGGGTAACGGCGCGAAGCTGCGGCCGCCACGCAGCGCCCCCGCATCGGCGGCGTGGTGCAGTGACTCTGCCAGAGAGGCATCGATGACGGACGGGCTTGCTGATCGAGCCGGGAGCGCCAGTGGCCACGCGTGGGCCGTGACGGACTTATACGGACTCACCAGCTTTTCGAGCAGCGCGTGGCCAAATGGCAGCACCACGCATTGATGGTCCCAGTCTTGCCTGCGCCGGACAAACAATTCTTCCCAGCCAAACCCGCGCAGCGCCGTCGCCAGGCTGGCGTCGATGCTCAGGAACAGCACGGCGTTCTCGTCGAATAGCGTCGCCGCGTCGCGCATGCCGCCGCGTCCAGCCTGCACACCGGCGTGCGCGATGACCTCGGCCTGGATCGCATTCAGCCTGGCCTTTGTCTGCGGAAAATGCAGCCAGATCAATGCGTTGAAGAAATCATGGAGGTTGTCGCGCGTTGGCACCGTCCCCGTGGCGTGGATGTGCGCCTCATAGGCGACGCCGACAGGCAGTTCGTCTTGTGCGACGAACGCCATCGGGAGGCCTCGCACATTGCGCAACCCTATGCCGCTTGCCAACTCGTTGAGGCAGGCATGCAGCGAGCCTCCGTCCGCCACAGCCGACCCGAGTCTGGCACCGATGGCCGCAAACGGCCGGAACCACGGACGCGTCCAGTCGATCGCCGAAAGCAAAGCGGCGAACCCCTGGTTCGCCGCCGATTGGGCTACGCTCAACGCCGTCCGTGTCAGCGCGCCTTCCAGCGCAGCGTCTCGCCGGCGCGCAGCGGCACCAGGGTGGCATCGCCATACGGCAGTTCCGCCGGCAGTTGCCAGTCTTCGCGCTCCAGCGTCAGCGTGCCGGTATTGCGCGGCAGCCCGTAGAACGCCGGGCCGTTGAAGCTTGCGAACGCTTCCAGCTTATCGAGCGCACCAGCGGCGTCGAAGGCCTCTGCATAGAGTTCCATGGCGTGCAGCGCGGTGTAGCAGCCGGCGCAGCCGCAGGCATGCTCCTTCAGGCCACGCGCGTGCGGCGCGCTGTCGGTGCCGAGGAAGAAACGGTCGCTACCCGAGGTCGCGGCCGCGACCAGCGCCTCGCGATGCGTCTCGCGCTTGAGCACCGGCAGGCAGTAGTAATGCGGGCGGATGCCGCCGGTGAAGATCGCATTGCGGTTGTACAGCAGGTGATGCGCCGTGATGGTGGCACCCACCGGGCCGCTCGCATCGCGCACGTACTGGGCCGCATCCCTGGTCGTGATGTGCTCGAACACCACCTTCAGTTCCGGGAAGTCGCGGCGCAGCGGCGTCATGACACGGTCGATGAAGACGGCTTCGCGATCGAAGATATCGATGTCGCCATCAGTGACTTCGCCGTGCACGAGCAGCGGCAGGCCCACACGCTGCATCGCCTCCAGCGCGCCCGCGCAGCGGCGGATGTCGGTCACGCCGGCATCGCTGTTGGTCGTAGCGCCCGCCGGATACAGCTTGACGCCATGCACGAAGCCGCTCGCCTTGGCCGCGACGATTTCCTCGGCCGGGGTGTTGTCGGTCAGGTACAGCGTCATCAGCGGCTCGAAGCTCATGCCGGCCGGCAGCGCAGCCAGGATTCGGGCGCGGTAGGCCTGCGCCTGCTCGACCGTGGTCACGGGCGGCTTCAAGTTAGGCATGATGATCGCGCGGCCGAACTGGCGCGCGGTGTCGGGCAACACGGCCGCGAGCGCCGCGCCGTCGCGCAGGTGCAGGTGCCAGTCGTCCGGGCGGGTGATGGTGAGCTTCTGGGTCATGGTTGCTGGGCCTGCCGCCGCATGCCGGCAGGCGTACTGAAAGTTAGAGAATCAGGATGGCGCGGTAATCGTTCACATTGGTGCGCGTCGGGCCGGTCACGACCAGGTCGCCTACCGCATCGAACAGACCCCAGGCATCGTGCGCATCGAGCTGGCGCCGGGCCGGCACGCCTGCCGCATCCGCTCGCGCCAGGGTCGTCGGATCGGCCAGTGCACCCGCATTGTCCTCGGAACCGTCTATACCGTCGGTGTCGGCGGCAATGGCGTACACACCTTCCATGCCAGCCAGTTCGATCGCCAGCGACAGCAGGAATTCCGAACAACGCCCTCCCCGGGCCTTGCTGCTGCCACCGCCGGCCGGCAATGTGACCGTGCATTCACCGCCAGAAATCAGTGCAACCGGCGCGGCAAACGGCGCATTGTACGCGCGAATCTCACGCACCAGCGCGGCATAGACGCGCGCAACTTCCTGCGCTTCGCCCGTTACCGTATCGCCGAGGATCACCGGGGTGATGCCGCGTTCGTGGAACAGCGCCGCAGCCGCCTGCAGGCTACCGTGTGCGGTAGCGATCATGCGGTTGTCGACGCGCGCGAACAGGGGATCGCCCGGCTTGGGCGTCTCGGCCACCTCACCGCGCGCGCCGCGCTCAAGGTGCGACTGGACGCTGGCCGGCACCGTCGCGCCGTAACGGCGCAGGATATCCAGCGCGTCCGCGAACGTGCTGGGATCCGCTACCGTTGGCCCCGAAGCGATCGCACTGGGATCGTCGCCGGCCACGTCCGAGACAATCAACGTCGTCACCGGCGCCTGGCTGGCCTGCGCCAGACGCCCGCCCTGGATGCGCGAGATGTGCTTGCGCACGATATTCATCTCGGTGATCGGCGCCCCGCAGCGCAGCAGTTCCTTCGTGGTGGCCTTCAGGTCCGCCATCGGAATACCTTCGGCAGGCAGCGACAGCAGGCTCGATCCGCCGCCGGACACCAGCACCAGCAGGCGGTCCGCGGGCGTCAGCGATGACACGCTGGTCAGAATGTCCGCTGCGGCCTGCTCGCCCGCCTCATCAGGAACGGGATGGCCGGCCTCGATCACGCGCACGTGCTGTGTGGGCAGGCCATGCGCGTAGCGCGTGACGACCAGCCCTTCGACCTGCGCCTTGCCGGCATAGGCTTGCTCCGCCGCCAGCGCCATCGACGCCGCGGCCTTGCCCGCGCCCACGACCAGCGTACGCCCTCCCGGCTGTGGCGGCGGCAAGTACTCGGCCACGATCTTCAGCGGATCCGCCGCCGCCACCGCCGCCTGGAACGTCTCGAGCAGCAGCGCGCGCGGATCGCCCGTGAAACTCCCCGGCGCGCTCACAGCGCCTCCGCGATTGCGCGGCCCAGGTCCTCGGTGCCCGCCTTGCCGCCGATATCGCGCGTCAGCGGCGCATGGTCGGGGCCCGCGGACAACACCTTCTCGATGGCGCCCAGCACGGCGGCACCCGCCGCGTCGTGCCCGAGGTGCTCCAGCATCATGGCGCCGCACCAGATCTGGCCGATCGGGTTGGCCACACCGCGACCCGCGATGTCGGGCGCCGAGCCATGCACCGGCTCGAACAGGCTCGGATACGTGCGGTCCGGGTTGATATTGCCCGACGGCGCGATGCCGATGGTGCCGGTACACGCCGGCCCCAGGTCGGACAGGATGTCGCCAAACAGGTTGCTCGCCACCACCACGTCGAACCAGTCGGGATGCTGGACGAAATGCGCGGTCAGGATGTCGATGTGGTACTTGTCGACCTTGATGCCGGGATAGTTCGCGGCCATCGCCTCCACGCGCTCGTCCCAGTACGGCATGGTGATCGAGATGCCGTTGGACTTGGTTGCCGACGTCAGGTGCTGTTTCGGACGCTTCTTCGCCAACTCGAAGGCGAATTTCAGGATGCGGTCAACGCCGACCCGGCTCATCACCGTTTCCTGCATCACGATCTCGCGCTCGGTGTTCGGGAACATGCGGCCGCCGATGCTCGAGTACTCGCCCTCGGTGTTCTCGCGCACGACATAGAAGTCGATGTCGCCGGGCTTGCGGTCGGCCAGCGGGCTCTTGATGCCGGGCATCAGCCGAACCGGACGCAGGTTTACGTACTGGTCGAACGAGCGGCGGAACTGCAGCAGCGAGCCCCACAGCGACACGTGATCGGGCACGGCATCGGGCCAGCCCACCGCGCCAAAATAGATCGCGTCGTACTTCACGAGCGTGTCGAACCAGTCGTCCGGCAACATCTTGCCGTGGCGCGCGTAGTAGTCGCAGCTGGAAAAATCGAAGTGGTCCCACTGGAAGTCGATGCCGAACTTGCGCGCGGCGGCATCCATGACACGAATGCCCTCGGGCATCACTTCCGTGCCGATTCCGTCTCCGGGAATCACGGCAATCCTGTATTGGCTCATAGCTGTCGGGAAGGGTGGTGCGGGATGGCCTGAGGCGCCCGAACGCGTGCGCTTGGCAGCGGCCCGGGGGCGCGGGATAATGTCTGCATTCTATTGCAAAGCGGCAGCCCCCTGCCGATCCGGTGCCCCGCCATGTGCCAGCTGCTAGGCATGAATTGCGCCACGCCAACCGACGTGACGTTTTCCTTCACCGGCTTCGCCGCCCGCGGCGGGCTGACCGACCACCACGCCGACGGCTTTGGCGTGGCTTTCTTCGAAGACAAGGCCTGCCGGTTGTTCATCGACAACCAGTCGGCGGGCACGTCGCCCGTGGCAGACCTGATCAAGCGCTATCCGATCAAGTCGAAGAACGTCATTTCGCATATCCGCAAGGCCACGCAAGGCACGGTCCTGCTCGAGAACTGTCACCCGTTCATGCGCGAACTGTGGGGACGGCACTGGATCTTCGCCCACAACGGCGACCTGCTGAACTTCACGCCATTCCTGTCCGGCGTCTACCAGCCCGTGGGCGACACCGACAGCGAACTCGCGTTCTGCACGCTGATGCAGGGGCTGCGCAAGCGCTTCCCCGGTTCGCAGCCGCCGCTGAACGAGCTGTGCCATGCGCTAGCGGACATCACGCGCGACATCACCACGCACGGTGTGTTCAACTTCCTGCTGTGCAACGGGCAGGCCCTGTTCGCGCACTGCTCGACGCGGCTGTACTACATCGTGCGGCAATGGCCGTTCTCGACCGCGCACCTGATCGACGCCGACCTGTCGATCGACTTCGCCCAGGTCACCACGCCGGATGACCGGGTCGCGGTGATCGCCACGCAGCCGCTTACCGACAACGAGACCTGGACGCCCTTCGAGCCGGGCGAGTTGATCATGTTCATCGACGGACGGCCGGAGATGACGCTGTCAGTGCCAATTCCGCCGGAAGTGCAGGCGAAGAACGCAGCCAACACGGCCTGTACCTGAATCCAGGCGGGGCCGGAAAGAAAAAGGGACGCCTCGGCGTCCCTTATTTCTCGCAGCGGGGCGCAAGACCTCAGTGCTGCAGAATCTTCGACAGGAACTGCTTCGCCCGCTCCGAGCGCTGTTCGATATTGCCGAAGAACTCTTCCTTCGCGCAGTCCTCGACGATCTTGCCGGCGTCCATGAAGATCACGCGGTTGGCCACCTTGCGCGCGAAGCCCATTTCGTGGGTCACGCACATCATGGTCATGCCTTCCTGCGCGAGCTGCACCATCACGTCCAGCACTTCGTTGACCATTTCGGGGTCCAGCGCCGAAGTCGGTTCATCGAACAGCATGCAGATCGGGTCCATCGACAGCGCGCGCGCGATCGCCACGCGCTGCTGCTGGCCGCCCGACAGCTGGCCCGGGTATTTGGCCGCCTGGCTCTTCAGGCCCACGCGCTCCAGGTACTTCAGGCCCTTGGCCATGGCTTCATCCTTCGAACGGCCGAGCACCTTCATCTGCGCGATGGTCAGGTTCTCGGTGATCGACAGGTGCGGGAACAGCTCGAAGTTCTGGAACACCATGCCCACGCGCGAACGCAGCTTGGGCAGGTTGGTCTTCGGGTCACCAACGGAGGTGCCATCCACCAGGATGTCGCCCTTCTGGAATGGCTCCAGCGCGTTGACGGTCTTGATCAGCGTCGACTTGCCCGAGCCCGACGGGCCGCAGACCACCACGACTTCGCCCTTGGCAACCCTGGTGGTGCAGTCGGTCAGCACCTGGAAGGAGCCATACCACTTGGAAACATTATTGATTTCAATCATAGGGCCACCTTTTTCTGGTAACGCTTGACCATCAGCGAAACGGAGTAGCAGATAACAAAATACACGAGGCCGGCGAACAGCAGCATTTCGACAATGCGGCCGTCACGCTCGCCCACGCCATAGGCCTGGCCGAAGAAGTCCGCCAGCGCGCTCACGTAGACCAGCGACGTATCCTGGAACAGGATGATGCCCTGCGTCAGCAGCAGCGGCACCATGTTGCGGAACGCCTGCGGCAGGATGACCAGCTTCATGGTCTGACCGTAGGTCATGCCCAGCGCCTGTGCCGCGAACATCTGCCCGCGCGACACGCTCTGGATACCGGCCCGGATGATCTCGGAATAGTAAGCCGCCTCGAACAGCGAAAAGGCGATCAGGGCCGAGGTCATGCGCAGATCCGATGCCGGCGACAGGTTGAAGATGTTCTGCAGCACCTGCGGGATGATCAGGAAGAACCACAGCAGCACCATCACCAGCGGGATGGAGCGGAAGATGGTCACGTACCCCTGCGCGAACCAGTTCAGCGGCTTGACGGACGACAGCCGCATCATCGCCAGGATGGTGCCCCAGACAATGCCGACGATGATGGCCGTGACCGTGATCTTGAGCGAGACCAGCATGCCCTCGCCCAACACCTCCAGCGTGGCCGGCGTGATGGAACTGAAGTCGAATTCGTATGCCATGGCGCCCCCTTACTTGCTGCCGATAAAGCCGGGTACGCGGCTGCGGGCTTCGACCCAGCGCATGACCAGCATGACGACGATATTGATGAGCGCGTACATCACCGTCACGGCGATGAACGACTCATACGGGCGCGCGGTGTAATCCACAAGCTGGCGCCCTTGGGCGGCCAGTTCCAGCAGGCCGATCGTCGACGCCACCGCGGAATTCTTGAAGATGTTCAGGAATTCCGAGGTCAGCGGCGGCACGATGACGCGAAACGCCATCGGCAGCAGCACGAAGCGATAGGTCTGCGGCAGCGTGAAACCCATGGCCAGGCCGGCGTTCTTCTGGCCGCGCGGCAGCGAATTGATGCCCGACCGCACCTGTTCGCAGACGCGCGCCGCAGTGAAGGTGCCCAGGCACAGCATGGCCGCCAGGAACTGCTGGGTGAACGGGTTCATCTGCTTGATCGTCTCGCCGCCCGGCAACAGCTCGGGGCCGACGAAATACCAGATGAACAGCTGCACCAGCAGCGGGATGTTGCGGAAAAGCTCGACATAGGCCGCGGCGAAACCCGACAGCCACTTGTTCGGCACCGTGCGCAGCACGCCAAGCACCGAGCCGATGGCAAGCGCGATGACCCAGGACGAAAGCCCGAGCGCGATCGTGACCTTCAGGCCGGAAATCATCCAGTCGAGGTAGGTCTCGTTCTGGGCGGCCTGCTCGAGGAATACTCCCCAATGCCAGTTGTAGTTCATGTTGCGTCCTCAAAAAGAAACGGAAGGACTCGCCTTCCGTTTCGCACGCCTGATTTCAGCAGGTCAGTCGAGCGCCTTGTCGTTCGGATTCTTGATGAGCGCCTTCATGTCTTCCGAAAGCGGGAAATCAAGATTCAGACCCTTCGGCGGCACCGGCTGCATGAACCACTTGGTGTACAGCGTATTGATCGAGCCGTCCTTCATCATGCCGGCGATCACGGTGTCGGAAACCTTCTTGAACTGCGGATCATCCTTGCGGATCATGCAGCCATAGGCCTCGCGCGATTGCGGCTTGCCCACGACGATCCAGTCGGCCGGGTTCTTGGCCTTGGCGCGCTCGCCGTACAGCAGCGCGTCGTCCATCATGAAGGCCACGGCACGGCCCGATTCCAGCGTCAGGAACGACTGGCCATGGTCCTTGGTGCTGATGATGTTCATGCCCAGCTTCTGGTCATCGTTCATCTTGCGCAGCAGGCGCTCGGAAGTCGTGCCGGCGGTGGTCACGACGTTCTTGCCCTTCAGGTCGGCCCAGTCCTTGATGCCGCCGTCCTTCTTCACCATGATGCGGGTGCCGATGATGAAGATGCTGTCGGTGAACGAAACCTGCTTCTGGCGTTCCAGGTTATTGGTGGTCGAGCCGCACTCGATGTCGATGGTGCCGTTCTGCAGCAGCGTGATCCGGTTCTGCGAGGTGATCGGGATTTCCTTCACCTGCAGGTTCGGCATCTTGAGCTGGTCCTTGATGGCTTCCACGATCTTCATGTTGATGTCGTAGGAATAGCCGACCTGACGGACGCCGCCAAGGTTGTAGTTGAACGGGATCGACGAATCGCGCACGCCAAGCGTAATCACACCGGTGTCTTTGATCTTCTTCAGCGTGCCCGTCAGTTGCTCGGCTGCCTGTGCGGAACCGCAAACCAGGCCAGCGGCCATCATCAGGGAAGCTAACTTGGCAAATTTCATAACATCTCCTTGACCATGAAGAGAAACGCGGGATTCTACTTTTGAATGCCCCACAGATGAAACAGTATTGCGCACGCTCCCCATCTAGACAACTGGGTTTTACTCCTAGAGTCCTTATTCAGGGCATACCTGCGCAGCAACGCCGATATGACAACGCGGCCCGAGGAAGCTTTCCCCGGGCCGCGTCTGATGGTCAGGCTGACGTTGCTGCGCCGCAACAGAGAGGTTGAGCGCGCAACGACCTCTGCATCAGGGGTACAGGCCTCGCATTTCGCGCGCCTGCAGGATGCGCGTACAGGCCACGATAAACGCGGCCGTGCGCAGCGTTACCTTGTTGTCCTGCGCGACCTGCCAGATAGCGCGGAACGCCTCTTGCATGATCCGTACCAGGCGTTCGTTGATTTCCTCTTCGGTCCAGAAGAAGCTGGAAAAATCCTGCACCCACTCGAAATACGACACGGTCACGCCGCCGGCGTTGGCGATCACGTCCGGCGCCACGAGGATATTGCGCTCGCGCAGGATGTCATCGGCCTCGGGCGTGGTCGGGCCGTTTGCACCTTCGATGACCAGGCGTGCCTTGATCTGGGGCGCATTCTTCGCGGTGATCTGGCCTTCCAGCGCGGCCGGGATCAGGATGTCGCAGTCCACCTGCCAGAACTGCTCCGACGAAATGGTTTCCGCCTGGAAGCCGTCGACGGTGCCGCTGTGCGAGGCGTATTCCATCATTGCCGGCACGTCCAGGCCGGCCGGGTTGTACAGCGAGACGCGATGGTCCTGCACGGCCACCACCTTGGCGCCCGCCTCCTGGAACAGTTTCGCGGCCACGGCGCCGACGTTGCCGAAGCCCTGCACGGCCACGCGGGCACCCTTGATCTCCAGGCCGATATTGCGCGCGGCCTCGGAACCCACCACGAACACGCCGCGGCCGGTCGCCTCATGGCGGCCCAGCGAGCCGCCCAGCGAGATCGGCTTGCCGGTCACGACACCGGTCGCGGTGCTGCCGGAGTTCATCGAATACGTGTCCATCATCCACGCCATCACCTGGGCATTGGTGTTGACGTCCGGCGCCGGGATGTCCTTGCTCGGCCCGATGATGATGTTGATTTCGCTGGTGTAGCGGCGCGTGAGGCGTTCCAGCTCGGCGTGCGACAGGGTGCGCGGGTCCACGCGGATGCCACCCTTGGCACCGCCGTAGGGCACGTTCACCGCGGCGTTCTTCACCGACATCCATGCCGACAGCGCCATGACTTCCGACAGCGTCACGTCCTGGTGGAAGCGCACGCCGCCCTTCCCCGGGCCGCGCGACAGGTTGTGCTGCACGCGGTAGCCCTCGTAGTGGGCGATGGTGCCGTTATCGAGCTCGATGGGTACGTCGACGATCATCGCGCGCTTGGGGCGCTTGAGGGTTTCAACCCAGCGTGCCAGCGAGCCCAGGTAAGGCGTGACACGGTCGACTTGTTGCAGGTAGATGCCCCAGGGGCCGAGGTTGTCGGCGTTGAGGTAGGACGGCAGTGCGTGCTTTTGGCCAGCAGTATGGGTCGGTGCTGCGGAGGACATCAGTGGGTTCCGGGGTGGAGAATGCCCGCAAGCTTAGGGGTGGGGCACATCTGGAATCCAATGCCGTTTGCTCATCCGGTCATGCAAGATGCGCATAACGTTCGAGGATGACTGGTCAATGAAGGAAGGTCTCTTGCGGACCCCGGGCATGCTCCCTCTCCCGCTTGCGGGAGAGGGAGCATGCTTCCGTCAATCCGTCGTCAGCGTCGACCACACCCGATCCACGAGTTGCCGCTTCCGACGCGCCGCCGTCGCCCGCCGGTCATTGCCGTTATCGCCGGGCCGCTCGCGGTACAGACGGATCTCCATGTCGATCGACAGCGGCAGCCCGCGCGCCGACTCGGCCCGCACCAGCCGGCCCTGCGCCACGTCGTCGCGCACCGCGCTCTCGGGCAGAAAGGCCATGCCATGCCCCGAGAGCGCCATGACCTTGAGCGCCTCTGCCATATCGGTCTCGTAGCATTTGTCGAGCTTGAGTTCTTCCGAGGTATCGGCGAGCAGCATGTCCACCATGCGGCCGAGGAAGGCATTGGGCGTGTAGCTCAGGAACGGCACCGGCTTCTTGTCCGTGCCGGGCAGCCGGTACAGCGGCTTGCCCGTGCTGTCGGGCACACTGTACGGCGACAGCCGCTCGATGCCGAGCACGAGCATGTCGTAGCGTGCCGGATCGAGCTGGATCGCCTGGCGTGCATGGTGGTAGACCATGACCAGGTCGCAGCCGCCCTCGACCAGCAGCAGCACCGCGTCGTGCACGTTGAGCGCCCGCAGCCGGCACGGTAGCGTGCCGACCTTGCGCTCGAGCGTCTTGAGCCATTCCGGAAAGAACGTCAGCGACAGCGTGTGCGGCACCGCGAATTCCAGCACCTGCGCGTTCGACGAGCGCTGCCCGCGCATCAGCGCGCGCGTCTCGCTGACCTGCGCCAGCATGGCCAGGGCCTGCTCATAGAACACCTTGCCAGCGGCGGTCAGGCTGGTCGGGTAGCTGGAGCGATCGATCAGCTCCGTGCCGACCCACGCCTCGAGCGACTGGATCCGGCGCGAGAACGCCGGTTGCGTGACATGTCGCAGTTCGGCCGAGCGCGAGAAGCTGTGCGTCTCGGCCAGGCTGACGAAGTCTTCAAGCCATTTGATTTCCATGACGCGGATTATCCACCGGCTCGGACGGTGCCGTCACCGGGCGCGCTGGCTGTTTCGGCGGGTGGGCACACTGTAGAATGACATTCTACGAATCTGCCTTTTAGTAGCATGGAGCAACGATATTCGGTGATTTGTCACGACAGAATGCATGCCTTTGCTCAGGAGCCGCACCTATGATGGCCTCATACGAAGAAGATCCCGGAGCCATCCATGCAATCCTGCCCCACCGCTACGGGCGGCATGCCCGCCATCCACGCCAGCCCGCTGGGCCGGCTCGCGCAAAGCATGGAGGCCACATTCGCGCACAGCGCACGCATGGTGGCCGGCAATATCGACACCTGTCTGCCCGACGCCGACACCCTGCTGGCCTGGCTGCCGCCGGGCGCGCTGCTGGGCAGTCCGGACACGTACACACGCCATCTCGTCTATGCCGATCCGCTCGCGCGCTTCTCCGCGATGCTGCTGGTCTGGCGGCCCGGCCAGGCGAGCCCCGTGCACGGGCACCGCACGTGGTGCGCCTACCGCGTGCTGCGCGGCACGCTGAGCGAGCGCCACTACCAATGGGATCCGGCCAGCCGGCTTGCCACGCTGACCGGCGGTGTCGACCGCCAGGCCGGTGCCACCTTCAGCGTGCCGGCCGGCCTGCAGCATATTCATTCGCTCGGCAACGCCACCGACGCCATCGCCGTATCGCTGCACCTGTACGGCGTGGACCGCGACCACATCTCCACCGGCGTCAACCTGCTGGTTGATACCGACGACTGACGCGCCGGCACGGGGACGGCGCGCAGGCTGCCGCATCCCCCTGAAAGGACGCACACATCGATGGACCGCTACGACAAACAGATCCTTGCCATCCTGCAGGAAGACGCCACCGTGCCCGTGGCCGAGATCGGCGAACGCGTCGGCCTGACGTCGACACCGTGCTGGCGCCGCATCCAGAAGCTCGAAGAAGCCGGGCTGATCCGCAAACGTGTGGCGCTGCTCGACGCCGACAAGCTGAACGCTGGCGTGACGGTGTTTGTCTCGGTCCGCACGGCGCAGCACAACGTCAAGTGGCTCAAGCAGTTCCACGCGCTGGTTGCGTCGATTCCCGAAGTGACGGAGTTCTATCGCATGGCGGGTGACACCGATTACCTGCTGCGCGTGGTGGTGCCCGATATCGCCGCGTATGACCGCGTGTACAAGAAGCTGATCCAGGGCGCGGAGCTGGCCGACGTGAGTTCCAGCTTTGCGATGGAGCAGATCAAGTACACGACGGCACTGCCACTCGACTACGCGTAACGGCGCTCAGGCGTCCTGCGTCGCGTCGCCAACGTCGATGGCCAGCTCGTCCGCCACCGTCCCGCGTTGCGCGGCGCTGCGCGCCTGGATCTCCCACATCTCCGCATAGCGCCCACCCGCGCGCATCAGCTCGGCGTGGGTGCCGCGTTCCACGATGCTGCCCCGGTCCATCACCAGGATCTGGTCGGCATGGACCACGGTGGACAGCCGGTGCGCGATCAGCAGCGTGGTGCGATTCTGCGCAAGCCGCATCAGCTCAGCCTGGATGGCCTGCTCGGTCCGCGAGTCAAGCGCGGACGTCGCTTCGTCGAATACCAGGATCGGCGGGTTCTTCAGCAGCGTTCGTGCAATGGCCACGCGCTGCTTCTCGCCGCCGGAAAGCTTGAGACCGCGCTCCCCCACGGGGGTGTCGTAGCCCTGCGGCAACTCGCTGATAAAGCTATCGATCTGCGCCGCGCGCGCCGCCGCGATGACTTCATCATGCGTCGCATCGGGCCGGCCATAGGCGATGTTGTAGAAGATGCTGTCGTTGAACAGCACCGTGTCCTGCGGCACGATGCCGATGGAGCGGCGCAGGCTCTCCTGCGTGATGCTACGGATGTCCTGACCGTCGATCTGGATGGCGCCGTCGCTGACGTCGTAGAAGCGGAACAGCAGGCGTGCGAGCGTCGACTTGCCAGAGCCGCTGTGGCCGACCACGGCGGTGGTCGTGCCCGCCGCAATGGTGAAATCGACATCGTCGAGGATCACGCGGTTCGACTCGTAACCGAAGCGCACATGGCGGAAGCGCACTTGCGCGCCCTGCACTGCCAGCGGCTGTGCGCCGGCTTTGTCGGCGACTTCCTGGTGCGTACCGAGCAGCACGAACATTCGGTCCATGTCGGTGGTCGACTGCTTGATCTCGCGGTAGATCACGCCGAGGAAATTCAGCGGGATATAGAGCTGGATCATCAGCGTGTTGACCAGCACGAGATCGCCCAGCGTCAGCTTGCCCGCGACCACGCCTACGGTGGCGCGCCACAGGATCAGGATCAGCCCGACCGCGATGATGGTCTGCTGCCCAAAATTGAGGAAGGACAGCGAGTTCTGCGAGCGGATCGCCGCGGAGCGGTACTTCAGCAGGTTCTCGTCATAGCGCCGCGCCTCGTATTCCTCGTTGCCGAAGTACTTGACCGTCTCGAAGTTGAGCAGCGAATCGATGGCCTTCTGGTTGGCCCGCGAATCGAGCTCATTCATGCGGCGGCGGAAATGCGTGCGCCATTCGGTCACGACGATGGTGAACACGATATAGCCCAGCAGCGCGCAGCCGGTGATGGCCGCAAACCAGATGTCGTAGTGCAGGATGAAGAAGCCGAGCACCAGCGCCATTTCCACGAGTGTCGGCAGGATGCTGTACAGCGAATACGAGATCAGCGACTGGATGCCGCGCGTGCCACGCTCGATGTCGCGGCTCATGCCGCCGGTCTGCCGGTCCAGGTGGAAACGCAGCGACAGCGCATGCAGGTGCCGGAACACCTGTAGCGCGATCTCCCGCACCGCGCTCTGCGTGACCTTGGAAAAGAGGATTTCCCGCAACTCGGTGAACAAGGTCGCCGACAGCCGCAGCACGCCATAGGCCACGATCAGCCCGACCGGTACCACCAGCAGCGCGCGCGGGTCGCCCGCGGTGATGTTCATGCTGTCGATCAGCCGCTTCATCAGCACCGGCACGCCGAGGTTCGCGACCTTGGCCGACACCAGGCAGGCCAGCGCAAGCATTACGCGCCACTTGTAGTGCCAGACATAGGGCAGCAGGTTGCGGACGGTCTGCCAGTCGCTGCGCGGCGCGCGCTGGCCGGGGAACAGGGTGGCGGGCTTTGCGGGGGGCGGTTCCGCAGTCGTGGAATAGCGGCGCATACGATAGAATCCAAACCAATGGCCGATTGTCGCAGAGATCGCGCCGTCCGGCAGGAAGCGTCCCGGCCGCGGCCGCCGGACAACGCTGCCCTCCATCCCTCCCTTTCCGGTTTCCCGCCATGAATTCACCCCATACCGTCCCCGCCCTGCCCGCTGGAAAGAGCCCTGCGCTGCGTGTCGTGCCAATGCCCGCCGATGCCAACGTGCACGGCGACGTGTTCGGCGGCTGGATCATGTCGCAGGTGGATATCGCCGGATCGATTCCCGCGGTGGAACGCGCCCAGGGCCGCGTGGCCACGGTGGCGGTCAATTCCTTCCTGTTCAAGCATCCGGTGTTCGTCGGCGATCTGGTGAGCTTCTATGCCGAGATCGAAAAGACCGGCCGCACCTCGATCACCGTATCGGTCGAGGTCTATGCGCAGCGCATGCGGCACGCCAACGAGATCGTCAAGGTGACGGAAGCCACGCTGACGTATGTGGCGACGGATGAAAGCCGGCAGCCGAGGGTGTTGCCGACTTGATGGTGTCTACCCTCTCCCGCGCGCGCGGAGGGGAGTTGGTCTCACGGTGAAGCAGGCTTGCCAGGAGCCTGCCCCCTCGCCGGCTCAACTGAACTTCGTAAAATCCGGCTTCCGCTTCTCGAAGAACGCCGAGAACGCTTCCTTCGCTTCCGGTGCCACCAGCATGCGCCGGAACACCGCGCCCTCATCGGCCATCTTCTTCTCCACGGCTTCCACGTCATTGCCCTTCATCAGCCGTTTGGTCTCGCGCAGCGACGACGCCGGCAGCGCGGCCAGCTTGCGGGCCTGCTGCAGCGCAAAGGCATGCAGTTCGGCCACGGGCAACACGCGCGTGACGAGCCCGATCTCGTATGCTTCCTTCGCACCGAAGGGCTCACCGAGCATCAGTTTTTCAGCAGCGCGCTGGTAGCCGACCAGGCGCGGCAGCAGCAGGCTCGATGCAGCTTCCGGGCACAGCCCAAGCTGCGCGAACGGCAGCGACAGCTTCGCCGTTTCCGACGCGTAGACGAAATCGCAGTGCAGCAGCATCGTGGTGCCCACGCCCACGGCCGCGCCGCTGACCGCCGCGACGATCGGCTTGCTCGCATGGCTGATCTGGTACAGGAACTGGAACACCGGCGGTTGCTCCGCGCCTTCACCGCTGGTCGGCGGCCGCTGCATGAAATCTTCGAGGTCGTTGCCTGCCGTGAAGATCTCGTCCTTGCCGCGGAGCAGAATCACGCGGACCGCGCTGTCCGTCTCGGCCGCGCGCAGCGCGTCAGCCATGGCCTGGTACATCGCCGCCGTGATGGCGTTCTTCTTTCCGGCCCGATCGAACTCGATCGTCAGGATGCCGTGTTCAATGCTGGTGCGGATGCTCATGGAATGCCTCTCGTGGTGATGCGTTGCTGCAAGGACTGCGCCGCCATCGCTATGCAAGCGGCAGCGGCTCCTCGGAAAGATAGCTCAGGCCAAACGCGCGAGCGCCGACGTTGAGCGCGACGGTCAGGCTCATCGGCGCCAGCATTAGCTCGACGCCGCAGGCACGTGCAGTCCGCTCGAGCGACTGGTAGGCCGGCATGGCGCGCACCGCGTCGAGCGGACCGGCGAAGCACACCGAGATCGCTGGCGTCAGCAGGCTGCCATTGCGTATGCATTGCTCGGCATGCGCCAGCACGCGGCGGCGCCCTTCATCCGAACCACGCACTTTGGCCACGGCCCCGGTACGACCGCGATGCATATGGATGATCGGCCGGATATTGAATGCGCTGCCCATCATGTAGCGGCTCCACGTGATGCTGTCCTCGCCCTTGAGCCTGGCGCGCGTGTACATGTAGAGCAATTCGTCGGGCACCAGGTACATATGCGCGGCATCGCGCAGGCGTGTTTCGACGGCCTCGACCACATCGCGCGCACTGGCGCCCGCTGCCGCCATGCGCGCGGCCTCGTGCACGATCAGCGCCTGCCCAGGGCCAATGGCGCCGGTATCGACGACGACAAGGTCGAACAAGCCCGAGCGCCCCGCCTCCTTGCGCAGGCGAACGCTGCGCGCAGCCGTGCCAATCACGGCGCCTGTCGCGTGGGAATAGAGCTTGCTACGCGTGCTCGCGATCGTGAATAGCATGGCCCGGTCGCACGTCGCCACCACGTGCCGCAGCAGATGGTCTTCGAGTTCGCGTTCGACCAGCGGGATCGATTCCGCATAGTGATCCTGCTTGCCGACCAGGTACTGCTCGTACAGCAATGGCAGCGACGCTTCATCGCGCGTGTCGGCGATGAACTGTTCTCCCGCGCGGATGCGGAACGGAATCGTGCGTACGCCAAGTTCCGTCATGACCGCGCGCGGCATATCGCATGCCGCGTCGGCCAGGATGGTTGTCTCCTGCATGGTGTTGTGCCCCCTTGCTGGTGAGCCGCATCGTGGTGCGGCAGCGTTTTCGGGGCGCGCCATGGGTCGTTGCCATGAGCGCGCCGACGTTGGCACTGCTTTTCTTCACCTGACAGAAGGATGGGATGCTGCGTTTGATGCGCTTTGACAGCCTTAAGCCGCAGCATCCCTGCTGGCGCGTTTCTTCAGACGCGCTCAAAGATGCCGGCCGCGCCCATGCCCGTACCGACGCACATGGTCACCATGCCGTACTTCAGGTTGTGGCGACGCAGCGCGTGCACCACAGTCGCCGAGCGGATCGCGCCCGTCGCGCCGAGCGGGTGGCCGAGCGCAATGGCACCGCCCATGCGGTTGACCTTGGACGGGTCGAGTTCAAGATCACGCATCACGGCCAGCGATTGCGCGGCAAACGCTTCGTTCAGTTCGATCCAGTCGATCTGGTCCTGCGTCAGCCCGGCTGCCTTCAACACCGCAGGAATCGCTTCCTTCGGGCCGATACCCATGATCTCCGGCGGCACGCCGCGCACCGCGAACGACACGAAGCGTGCGAGCGGCACCAGGTTGAACTGCTTCAGGATCTTCTCGGAGACCAGGATCAGCGCGCCGGCGCCGTCGGACGTCTGCGAGCTGTTGCCGGCGGTCACGCTACCCTTGTTTGCGAACACCGGGCGCAGCTTGCCAAGGCCTTCGAGCGAGGTCTCCGGGCGCGGGCCTTCGTCGAGCGAGATCGTGCGCGTCTTGACGCTCACCTCTCCCGTAGCCAGGTTCGGGAATTTCTCGACGATTTCGATCGGCGTGATCTCGTCGTTGAACTCGCCGGCCTGCTGGGCAGCGATGGCCTTCTGGTGCGAAGCCAGCGAAAACGCATCCTGGTCCTCACGGCTGACATTCCATTGCTGAGCGACCTTCTCGGCGGTCAGGCCCATGCCGTACGCGATGCCAACGTTTTCGTCCCGCGTGAAGATGTCCGGCGACATCGACGGCGAGTTGCCCATCATCGGCACCATGCTCATCGTTTCCACGCCGGCGGCGATCATCACGTCGGACTCGCCCACGCGGATGCGGTCGGCCGCCATCGCCACGGCGCTCACGCCGGAGGCGCAGAAGCGGTTGACGGTGATGCCGCCCACCGTGTTCGGCAGGCCCGACAGCAGCGCGCCGATACGCGCCACGTTCAGGCCCTGCTGCGCTTCGGGAATCGCGCAGCCGACGATGGCATCTTCGATCAGCTTTGGATCGAGGTTCGGCACCTGCGCCACGGCGGCTTTCAGGATCGTCGCGAGCAGGTCGTCCGGACGCGTGTTCTTGAACGCGCCCTTCGGCGCCTTGCCGATCGGCGTGCGGGTCGCGGCAACGATGTAGGCGTCTTGCAGTTGTTTCATGATGTCGTTTCCTCGCTGCCTTAGTTGCGGACGGGCTTGCCGGTCTGCAGCATGCCCATGATGCGTTCCTGCGTCTTGCTGGTGCCAAGCAGGTCGACGAAAGCCTTGCGCTCGAGCGCGAGCAGCCACTCCTCGCTCACCAGCGAACCGGCCTCGACGTCACCGCCGCACACCACTTCGGCAATACGCGAAGCAATCAGGAAGTCGTGCGCGGAGATAAAGCCGCCGTCGCGCATATTGACCAGCGATGCCTTGATGGTCGCGATGCCCGAGCGGCCGGCCACCGGCACCAGTGCCGGCAGCGGCGCGCGGTAACCCGCGTCGGCCAGCGCACGCACTTCGTTCTGCGCCACGTGAAGCAGCTCGTGCACGTTGAAGACGATCCGGTCGGACGCTTGCAGGTAGCCCATCTGCCGCGCTTCCAGCGCGGACGCCGACACCTTGGCCATTGCTGCGCTTTGGAAACGGCTGGTCAGGAACTGCAGGTAGTTGGTGCTGCCTGCGGCCTGTGCTGCGCGCGCTGCCGCCAGCGCGGCCTCCTTCAGGCCGCCGCCGGCCGGCACCAGGCCCACGCCGACTTCCACCAGGCCGACGTAGGTTTCCAGCGCGGCCACGCGTGCCGCCGAGTGCAGCATCAACTCGCAGCCGCCGCCCAGCGCAATACCCGATGCAGCCGAGACCACAGGCACTGCGGAATACTTCACGCGCATCATGCCGTCCTGGAACTTCTTCACGAACGGTTCGATGCCCTTGGCGCCGCCCATCATGAACGCCGGCATTGCGGCTTCCAGATTGGCGCCCGCCGAGAACGGACCACCGGGCGCGCCAAGTTGCAGCGACGTCGGCTGCCACACGACCAGGCCCTTGTATTCAGCTTCGGCAAGGTCGATCGCACGCGTCAGGCCGTCGATCACGTCCGGCCCGATGGTGTTCATCTTGCTCTTGAACGACACCACCAGCACATCGTCCTGGCCCTCGGCCACCCAGATCCGCACGGCGTCGTTCTCTTCGACGGTGCGGCCAGCCTTGCGCGGATCCAGCGCCGCCGTGCCCTGCAGCGCGGCGCGGAACACCTGGCGCTGGTAGACCGGCAGCGTGCTGCGCGCGACGAACTGCTGCGTCGCGGGCGACCACGAACCCTGCGCGGCGTGCACGCCCTGGTTCTCTGCCACCGGACCTTCGAACACCCACGCGGGCAGCGCCGCCTTGGACAGTGCCTTGCCGGCGTCGATATCTTCCTTCACCCATTCGGCGACCTGCTTCCACCCGGCGGCCTGCCAGTCTTCGAACGGACCCGAGTTCCAGCCGAAGCCCCAGCGGATCGCCAGATCGACGTCAGCCGCCGAACCCGCGATCTGCTCGAGGTACACGGCGATGTAGTGGAACACGTCGCGGAAGATCGCCCACAGGAACTGCGCCTGCGGATTTGTCGATTCGCGCAGCAGCTTGATTCGCTCCGCCGGCGCCTTCTTCAGCATGCGCGCGACGATCTCGTCGGCCTTCTTGCCCGACTCGACATACTGGCCGGTCCTGGCATCCAGCACCTTGATGGCCTTGCCTTCCTTCTTGTAGAACCCGGCACCGGTCTTCTGGCCCAGCGCGCCCGCATCGACGAGGCCCTTCAGCACGGCCGGGGTCTTGTACACCGGCGCGAACGGATCCTCATGCAGGTTGTCCTGCATCGTCTTGATCACGTGCGCCATGGTGTCCAGGCCCACGACGTCGGCGGTGCGGAACGTGGCCGACTTCGCGCGGCCGAGCTTCGAGCCGGTCAGGTCGTCGACCACATCGAACGGGATGCCGAACTTCTCGGCTTCGGCAAACACTGCGAGGATCGAGAAGATGCCAACGCGGTTCGCGATAAAGTTCGGCGTGTCCTTCGCACGCACCACGCCCTTGCCGAGCGTGGTGGTCAGGAACGCTTCGAGCTTGTCGAGGATTTCCGGCTGCGTGGTCGCAGTCGGGATCAGCTCGACCAGATGCATGTAGCGCGGCGGATTGAAGAAGTGCACGCCACAGAAGCGTGACTTCAGTTCGGCATCAAAGCCGTCCGACAGCGCGGTGATCGACAGACCCGACGTATTGGTCGCGAAGATAGTGCTCGCGCCCAGGTGCGGCGCGACCTTCTTGTACAGGTCGTGCTTCCAGTCCATGCGTTCAGCGATCGCTTCGATCACCACGTCGCATTCCTTGAGCAGCGCGATATCGTCTTCGTAGTTGGCGGCCTGGATCAGGCCGGCCTCGTCCTTGATGCCCAGCGGCGCGGGCGACAGCTTCTTGAGGTTCTCGATCGCACGCTGCGCAATGCCGCTCTTGGGGCCTTCCTTGGCCGGCAGGTCGAACAGCACCACCGGCACGCGCGCGTTGACGAGATGGGCAGCGATCTGCGCTCCCATGACGCCGGCGCCGAGCACGGCGACTTTCTTGACGATGAAATTGGACATGAGCGCTCCTGATGGATTGAGCGTTTTGAAGAGAGGCGGGCCCTCCCTCCTGCCATGAGGAGAGAAGGCCGGCAATCAGGCCGTCAGAACAGGTCTGCGTCCAGCGCCATCAGCGTGGCCGAACCGGCGCGCGCCTTGCGGATCTCGGCGGCGGTTTCCGGCAGCAGCTTGGCGAAGTAGAAACGTGCCGTGGCCAGCTTGGTCGTGTAGAACTTGTCGCCGCTGGCTTCCTTCTCCAGCGCGATCTTGGCCATGCGGGCCCAGAAGTACGAGAACACCAGGTGGCCCACCACGCGCAGGTACGGCACGGCGGCGGCGCCGACTTCATCGGCATTGCCCATGGCCTTCATGCCGATTTCCATGGTCAGCTTCTGCACCTTGTCGCCAAGGTCCGCGAGCGGGTTGACGAACTCCTGCATCGCTTCGTTGGTGCCCTCTTCCTCGACGAATGCCTGCACGATCTTGCCGAAGGCCTTCATCTTGGCGCCCATGTCGCCGAGGATCTTGCGGCCCAGCAGGTCCAGCGCCTGGATCGTGTTGGTGCCTTCGTAGATCATGTTGATGCGGGCGTCGCGCACGTATTGCTCCATGCCCCATTCGGAGATGTAGCCGTGGCCGCCGAATACCTGCATGCCTTCGTTGGTGCTCGTGAACGCGTTGTCGGTCAGGAACGCCTTGATGACCGGCGTCAGCAGCGCGACCAGGTCGCCGGCCTGCTTGCGCACTGCCTCATCCGGGTGCGACAGCTCGCGGTCGATCTGCAGCGCGGTCCAGTAGCTGAATGCGCGGCCGCCTTCGGCGTAGGCCTTCTGCGTCAGCAGCATGCGGCGCACGTCCGGATGCACGATGATCGGATCAGCCGGCTTGTCCGGTGCCTTCGGGCCGGTCAGCGAACGCATCTGCAGGCGGTCCTTGGCGTAGGCAACCGAGTTCTGGTATGCGACCTCGGTCAAACCCAGGCCTTGCGCGCCGACACCGAGGCGCGCGGCGTTCATCATCACGAACATCGCGTTCAGGCCCTTGTTGGCCTCGCCCACGAGCCAGCCGCGCGCGCCGTCCAGGTTCATCACGCAGGTGGCATTGCCGTGGATGCCCATCTTGTGCTCGATGGAGCCGCACTTGATACCGTTGCGCTCGCCCGGATTGCCGCTGGCATCGGGGATGAACTTAGGTACTACAAACAGCGAGATGCCCTTGGTGCCTTGCGGCGCGTCCGGCAGGCGCGCCAGCACCAGGTGGATGATGTTCTCGGCCATGTCGTGCTCGCCGGCCGAGATGAAGATCTTGGTGCCTGTCAGCAGGTACGAACCATCGGGCTGCGGTTCGGCCTTGGTGCGCAGGATGCCCAGGTCGGTGCCGCAGTGCGGCTCGGTCAGGCACATGGTGCCAGTCCACTCGCCCGTCACCAGCTTGGGCAGGTAGGCTTGCTGCAGTTCCGGCGTGCCGTGCGCGTGCAGGGCCTCGTACGCGCCGTGCGACAGGCCCGGGTACATGGTCCACGCCTGGCTGGCCGAGTTCAGCATCTCGTACACGACGTTGTTGATCACGATCGGCAGGCCCTGGCCGCCGAACGCCGGATCGCAAGCCAGTGCGGGCCAGCCTGCTTCGACGTACTGCTGGTACGCCTCCTTGAAGCCGGTCGGTGCCTTCACCACGCCATCGCCGACGTAGGTGCAGCCCTCGCGGTCGCCGACCTGGTTGAGCGGGAACACCACGTCCGAGCAGAACTTGCCCGCTTCTTCGATGACCTGGTTGATGGTGTCCGCGTCGATGTCCGCGTGCGGCGGCATCGCCTTGAGTTCGGCTTCAGCGCCGAGCAGTTCGTGAAGGACGAACTGCATGTCGCGCAACGGTGCGGTGTACTGGCCCATCAAAAGCTCCTTGGAGTTTCACGATGCCGCCACGCCGCCCGCGCAATGCCCGCAGAGAGCGGGTGCCACGGTCCGTACGCAGCAGCTTCAGGTACGGTAAGACTGAATCAGTTTATTGAGCGCGACCATGGCAAGTTCGGCGCTGTCCGGCAGGCGCAGGAAACGGGCGTCATGATGCAAGCCTAGTTCAAGGCTGTACATCTCGAACAGCATCAGGCGCGGATCGCAATCCGCGCGCAGGTGCCCCTCTTCCTTGGCCTGGCCGATGGCACGCGTCAGCGCGGCACGCCAGATGGTGACGCTCTTGACCAGCTCGTCACGCACCAGGCTTTCCGCGCGGTCGTCGTACTCGACCGCACCGCTGATGTAGATGCATCCCGTCGTCACTTCCTGGATGCGTTTCTCCATCCACCGGCGCACCATGGACCATAGCCGGGGCAGCCCGCGCGGCTCGTGCAGCGAGGGGTAGAACACCTCCTGCTCGAACCGCCGGTGATACTCCCGCACAACTTCCACCTGCAGGTCTTCGCGCGAACCGAAATGCGCGAAGACGCCGCTCTTGCTCATCTGCATGCGTTCCGCCAACAGGCCGATGGTCAAACCCTCGAGCCCGTCGCGGGACGACAGTTCCAGTGCGGCATCCAGAATCGCCACGCGCGTCATCTCACCCTTACGCATCGGCGCGGGAGAGGCGGTAGCGGATTCAAGACGGGCTGACTGGTGGCGCATAGTTAATTCTCCGTTCTTGTGACGCCTTCACTGGGCACCACATATGACCCTGACGTTGCTTAATTGCCCGCGGCGGCAGCAAAATGCCGGAATTCGCCGCGTAAGCACGCAGTCTAAGCCAAAAAAGAACGGTCGTTCAGATTATTCTGGCGCGACCCGTTGCCATCAAGCTTTTAATTAGACCGACGTTTCTAAACCGACTGCGTTGCAACATCAACACGCAGCCTGATGCCATCAGCCGCGCAGCCCCTGTCATGCTGCGCGGCAATATCGGCGTGCCGTTTCAATAGCGCCCCGTCACACCGGCAATAACGACGCCAAGACGCAACACCATGTAGGCGGCCCAGTTCGCCACACGGTGCAGCGCCGAGCGCCGGGCATGCGCCTCCGGCATAACGCGCACGCTGCGCTCGGCAATGGCGCGCTCCAGCTGCGTGCGCAGGACGGCGGCGAAGGCAGGATCATAGACGCAGACGTTGGCCTCGCGTGCGAGCAGCAGGCTGAACGGATCCATATTGCTGGATCCGACCGTGGCCCAGGATTCATCCACCACACCGACCTTGGCGTGCAGGAAGCTCTGCGCGTACTCGTAGATCTCGATGCCGGCATCAAGCAGGCTCGCGTACAGCGCGTGCGTGGCGAAATGCTGCAGCCGGTATTCGACGCGACCCTGCAACAACAATCGTACCCGCACGCCGCGCTTGCGGCAGGCCAGCAGCGCGCGCCGCATCTTGTGGCCCGGCAGGAAATACGCGTTGGCGAGAATCACGTCGTCGCGCGCAGCACCCAGCGCGTGCAGATATTCGCGCTCGATGGTGCGGCGGTTGCGCAAGTTGTCCCGGAGGAGAAGCGCCGCCCGCATGCCGCCTTCCGTATCGCGCCGCGGCGGCAGGTCGGTCACAAGCGGGTATCCCGCTGCCGCGCCCGCCAAACCAACGTCATGCAGTTCGGCGCGCAGCGACAGCCGCCACCAGAGGCGCTCCGCCGTCAGCGCAATGCGGTCGACCAGCGGGCCGCGCACTTCCACGGCGAAGTCGTAGCGTGCCCCGAGTCCCTCCTGCTCGAACGGGCCGTGATTGTAGTCGTCGATGATGTTGATGCCGCCTACGAACGCTACGCGCCGGTCGACCACGGCAAGCTTGCGGTGCAGGCGGCGCAGGTGCCTGCGCGCCAGCCGGAAGCCGCGCATCACGCGGTAGACACGCAGCTGCACGCCCGCGTCGCGCAGGCGCTGCATGAGTTCGGCAGACATGTCGCCGGCACCGAAACCGTCCACGGTCAGCCGCACGGCTACGCCACGCGCCGCGGCCCGGATCAGCGCATCGCTGACGGCGCGCCCGACGTCGTCGGCGGCGTAGATGTAGGTTTCAATGATGACCTGGAGAACCGCCGCGTCGATCGCCTCGATCAGCGCTGGGAAGAAGTCGCGCCCGCCGCACAGCAGCCTTACCTGATTGCCGCCGACCGGCTTGCCGTGCCGTCCGGCCCAACGCAGCAGACGCCGCCGCCCCGCGCGTGCTGCGGGACCGGCGCTGTCATCCCGCGCCGCAACATGCGCCGCGCCGTTGGATCGTGCGGCATTCGGTGGGTCGGTGTCGGATATCCGTGACATGATGCGATTATGGGACACACGCCGCCATCTGCACATGGTGCGGTGCATCTCTGCTATCGTCGATCACTCATGCACTCATGCACCAAGGGATAGCACTGTGAAGGTATTCGGCATCACCGGCTCCTCCGGCAGCGGCAAGACCACGCTCCTGGACGCGCTGATCCCGCGTTTTGTTGCCACCGGCATGCGCGTCAATGGCATCAAGCATACGCACCACGGCTTCGATCCCGACACGCCGGGCAAGGACTCCTGGCGAATGCGCGAGGGCGGCTGCCGCAACGTGGTGCTGGTCGGCGCGCGCCACATGACGCTGATGCGCCACTACCCCGAGGATGTGCCCTCGCCCGAGCTGGACGAAGCGCTGGCCGTGCTGCCCGCGGATACCGACCTCGTGCTCGTCGAGGGCTACAAGCGCAGCGATTTCCCCAAGCTCGAAGTGTTCCGCCCGTCGCTGGGCCGCGCGCCGCTGTGGGACGAGGTGCCCGG
Source organism: Cupriavidus pinatubonensis (assembly GCF_019602855.1). Classification (GTDB taxonomy): domain Bacteria; phylum Pseudomonadota; class Gammaproteobacteria; order Burkholderiales; family Burkholderiaceae; genus Cupriavidus; species Cupriavidus pinatubonensis. The sequence goes on along the minus strand of NZ_CP080767.1, from coordinate 483,460 downwards.
CGTCGTAGCCGTCGCCACCGACGCGCCGGAGGCCGTCGCGCAGCTCACATCGCTGCCCGTGCTGGATCTCGCCGATCCGGACGCCATCTTCGCGTTCATCCGGGCCAGCCTGGAACCGCCGGAGACTGCCTAAGCCGCCTTGCCGGCTGCGGGGCTGTCGCTATCGTCGTGATGGGCTGCCCCGTGCGCCAGTTCCGCGACCAGCGGCACATGGTCCGAGCGCTGGGCCCAGTCACGCCCGGTGAGCGCGTGTGCGCGTTCGATTTCGAAGCCGCGCACGTAGATGCGGTCAAGCTGCCACCACGGCATATGGCTGGGAAACGTATGCAGCCGCGCGCCGCGTGCGTGCGAGGCCTCCACCGCGCCTAGCGTATTGCAGATCTGCGAGTCGAGCCGGTGGTTCCAGTCGTTGAAATCGCCGGCAATCACCAGCGGCGCGGTGGACGGCACCACGGTTCGCACGCGCTCGACCAACGCTTCCGCCTGACGCGCACGGCTGCGTGCGAACAGGCCGAAGTGAACGCAGATCAGGTGTGCTTCCACGCCGTTTACGTCGGCCACCGCATGCAGCAGCCCCCGCTGCTCGAACCGGTGATCCGAGATATCGAGGTTCTCCGACATCAGGATCGGGTGGCGCGACAGGATCGCATTGCCATGATGGCCGTGCTCGTAGACGGCATTGCGTCCGTACACCGAATGCGGATAGGAATCCGTGGCCAGATAATTCAGCTGCGTGTGGTCCGGGTCGAACAGCGCCGCGGCGACCAGGCGGTCATTGCGGTCCTGCACTTCCTGCAGGAACACGATATCCGCATCCATGGCATGCAGCCCCGCGCGCACGTTCTGGATGCGCGGGCGGCGCGCGATGCCGGTCACGCCTTTATGGATGTTGTAGGTGACCACGCGCAACTTCATCATTCGGCTCCACAAACGGCCGGCCGGCCCGCGACGCGCCACGCGAGCTGGCGCACCGCCTCGGCGTTGCTGCTCGAGAAGCACTGCTGCGCCGCGACTTCCCATGGCAGCCATTTCGACTGCAGGTGCTCGCGCGGCGCCAGCGTCACAGGCAGCGGTTCCGATACGCACAACCCGAACCAGTGTTCGGTATTGCGCGTGACGCCAGCCTCATAGCGGTGGCGCCATTGCGGATAGATTTCGTACTCGATGGTGTGCTGCCAGTCGGCAAGCTGGTGCTCGCCGGCAATGATGCCGGTTTCCTCGAACACCTCACGCGCGGCGGTGAGCGCCAGCGGTTCGTCGACGGTATCGAGGCTGCCGGTCACGGACTGCCAGAAGCCCGGCCGGTCGGCGCGTTCCAGCAACAGCACTTGGAGATCTGGCGTGTAGATCACGACCAGCACGGATTCAGGGATTTTGTAAGGCATGGAACCGAGTCCGATGGACATCCCCAAGGATAGCGCAGCCTAGCCCGCTTGCCACGCGAATAGCCGCCCGCATTCAGGCGGCGTTTCGATGTGCCTCGGCGTCCATCGGGTCGACGCGCAGCCACGTGTCGAAGACATCCGGCGCGTCGCCGTGCCCCCATGCCTCGCGCAGCTGCTGCATCAGCGGCGCCAGCGATTCGCGGTAGCGCTGCGCGGCTTCGCGCGCCTGGAAGGCCAGGTCTTCGGCACTGGCCTGCGCCTGCTCACGCAACACGCCACGCTGCTGGGCGATTTCCTTCTCGCGCTGGCCCAGCGCGTTGTACTTCTGGATCAGGAAACGCTGGTAGTCGCCGGCTTCGACACGCTGCGCCGACTGGGCATTCGCCTGTTCGAAGCGCAGCACGATGCTGGCGGTTTCCTGCTCGACGTGGGCGGCTTCGTCTTCCAGTGCCTGGAGGTCGTCCTGCCGGCGCTGGGCGTCGCGCCGGCTGTCCTGGATTCGCGCGGCTTCGTCTTCAAAGGTACGCTGTGCGAACAGGTAAGCCTGCACCACAGGCTGCGGCGCGACCACCAGCAACGGGTCGGCCCCGGCGGCGCGCTGGCCGGTCAGCAAGGCATCGTCAGGCAAGCGCAGGTTGCCCAGCTCCTCCAGCCAGCGGCCACGTGCCATCACGGCGGCCACGGTGTCCAGCGCCACGCGCCGCAGGGCGTCGGCGCGCTGCGAAGTGACCGGCTCCGCGGCCGGCACGCCGCTGGTCGCCTGCGCGGCAGCGTGGGCAACGTCCGGCACGCAGGCGGCCACTGTCGTCGCCACCGACTCCGACATGGCTTGCGCGGACTTGCGCACCGCGCGGCGCAGCTCGAAGCGCGCCAGCAACATCATCACCAGCCCAGCCACCAGCCAGGTCAGGATCGTCTCGGCATGGGCCAGCAGAAACTGGCGGATCAGGTCGGTATCCAGGTTCACGGCGTATTCCTCCCGCGCGCCGGCCACCTTCATCGCGGGGGCTCGGTCAACGCTCAATTAGAAAGAGACATTGCCAGCCGCGGCCATGTTCCGGCCAGTAACAAATAGAAACGTCGGCACGCAGGCCAGCCACGGATCACTTGCGTCCGCAAACGTCCGCAGGCATCCATAAACGAAAAAACCGCGCACGCGGCGCGGTTTTTCTTCAGCCAGGGCCGTCAGGCTCAGACCGTGGTCTTCGGCTCGGTGGCGCGCACGCGGATATGCAGCTCGCGCAGTTGCTTCTCGTCGACGGCGCTCGGGGCCTGCGTCAGCAGATCCTGGGCGCGCTGGGTCTTCGGGAAGGCGATCACGTCGCGGATCGAATCGGCTCCGGCCATCATCGTGACGATACGGTCCAGGCCAAAGGCCAGGCCACCGTGCGGGGGCGCGCCGTATTGCAGCGCGTCAAGCAGGTAACCGAACTTGGCACGCGCCTCTTCGTCGTTGATCTTCAGCGCACGGAACACCTTGCTCTGGATATCCGAACGGTAGATACGGACCGAGCCGCCACCCATTTCCCAGCCGTTCAGGACCATGTCGTAGGCCTTGGCGATGCACTTGCCCGGATCGGTTTCCAGGTACTGCATGTGCTCGTCCTTCGGGCTCGTGAACGGGTGGTGCATGGCCACCCAGCGGGCATCTTCCTCGTCGTACTCGAACATCGGGAAGTCGACCACCCACAGCGGCTTCCACACGTCTTCGAACAGGCCGCTGGCCTTGCCGAATTCCGAGTGGCCGATCTTCAGGCGCAGCGCGCCGATGGCGTCGTTGACGACCTTGGCCTTGTCGGCGCCGAAGAAGATGATGTCGCCGTCCTGGGCGCCGGTGCGCTTCAGGATTTCGGTAATTGCCGCGTCGTGCAGGTTCTTGACGATCGGCGACTGCAGGCCGTCACGGCCCTTGGCCACTTCGTTGACCTTGACCCAGGCCAGGCCCTTGGCGCCGTAGATACCGACAAATTGCGTGTAGGCATCGATCTCGCCGCGCGAGATCGCGCCGCCGCCCGGCACGCGCAGGCCGACCACGCGGCCGTTGTCGCTGTTGGCGGGACCCGAGAACACCTTGAAGTCGACGTCCTTCATCACGTCGGTCAGTTCGGTGAATTCGAGCTTCACGCGCAGGTCCGGCTTGTCCGAGCCGAAACGGGCCATGGCTTCGCGGAACTCCATCACCGGGAACTTGGCATCCAGGTCGACATCGATGGCGTTCTTGAACACCGTGCGCATCATGTCTTCGAACAGGTCACGGATTTCCTGCTCGGTCAGGAACGAGGTCTCGCAGTCGATCTGCGTGAATTCGGGCTGGCGGTCAGCGCGCAGGTCTTCGTCGCGGAAGCACTTGGTGATCTGGTAGTAGCGGTCAAAGCCCGAGACCATCAGCATCTGCTTGAAGATCTGCGGCGATTGCGGCAGCGCGAAGAAGTGACCCGGGTTCACGCGCGACGGCACCAGATAGTCGCGGGCGCCTTCCGGCGTGCTCTTGCCGAGCATCGGGGTTTCGATGTCGATGAAGCCTTGCGCGTCCAGGTACTTGCGCACTTCCATCGCGACCTTGTAGCGCAGGCGCAGGTTGTACTGCATCTGCGGGCGGCGCAGGTCCAGCACGCGATGCGTGAGGCGCGTGGTTTCCGACAGGTTGTCGTCGTCGAGCTGGAACGGGGGCGTGACCGAGGGGTTCAGCACGGTCAGCTCGTAGCACAGCACTTCGATCTTGCCCGAGGTCAGGTTGGTGTTCTCGGTGCCGGCCGGGCGCGGACGCACCTTGCCGGTAATGCGGATGCAGTACTCGTTGCGGATCTCTTCGGCGGCCTTGAACATTTCCGGGCGGTCCGGATCGCACACCACCTGCACCAGGCCTTCACGGTCGCGCAGGTCGATGAAGATCACGCCGCCATGGTCGCGGCGGCGCTGAACCCAGCCGGTCAGGGCCACTTCCTGGCCCGAGAGTTGTTCGGTCACCAGACCGCAGTAGTGAGTACGCATGGAGGACATAGGATATTTCCCGGTAATACGTGACCGCCCGCCAGGCGGCCCGTGATCAATTGGTATGCGAAGGATCGGCCGTCTCGACCTCTGCCTCGCGGCCGGCGCCGGCGCCGTTCGTCGTGGCAGGGCTGACGGGATCCGCCGGGCGGCTCGGGCCGCCGTTTTTGCGGGGCAGGTCCGCCGGTGCCACGACGCCCATCGAAACGATGTACTTGAGCGCGGCATCGACGGTCATGTCGAGTTCGATGGTGTCGGCCTTGGGCATCATCAGGAAGAAGCCCGAGGTCGGGTTGGGCGTGGTCGGCACGTAGACGCTGACGTATTCGCCCTGCAGGTGATTCTGCACGTCGCCGCCCGGACGGCCGGTCAGGAAGGCGATGGTCCACGAGCCCTCACGCGGGTACTGCACCAGCAGCGCCTTGCGGAATGCATTGCCCGACGACGACAGCAGCGTGTCGGAGACTTGCTTGACGCTCGTGTAGATCGGGCCCACCACCGGGATGTGGCCGAGCAGCGCTTCCCACCAGCGCACCAGTCGCTGACCGATGAAGTTGTGCGCGAGCAGCCCGACCAGCAGGATGCACAGCAGCGTCAGGATCGCGCCGAGGCCGGTCACGCGCTTGCCGAACAGCAGCTGGTCCGGACGCCAGGCCTCGGGCAGCAGCGCCAGGCTCTGGTCCATGGTGCCGATGATCAGGCTGAGCACCCACAGCGTGATGCCCAGCGGCACGAGCACCAGCAGCCCGGTCAGGAACCAGGTCTTCAGCGCGGAGGTTTTCTTTGCGACCACGGCCAGCCTGCGATCAGTGGCAGGCGCAGGCGCTGCCGCAGCCGCCGGCGGCAGGTGCCGCAGAAGCCGTAGTGCTGGCCGACGACTCGGTCGAAGCCGCCGCAGGGGCAGCCGCTGCGTCCCCGGTTGCGCCGGACGTCGCCGCGGCGCTGGTGCCGCCGCTGCCGCCACGGAAATCGGTCACGTACCAGCCCGAACCCTTGAGCTGGAAGCCAGCCGCGGTGAGCTGCTTCTTGAAGGTCCCGGCGGTGCCGCACGACGGGCAATCGGTGAGCGGGGCATCGCTCATCTTCTGCAGCACATCGCGCCCGTGGCCGCAGGCGTCGCAACGGTAGGCATAGATCGGCATGATATTTATTTCGCGAAAAACTTGGATCGGAACGGTGCGGGCACCGTCCGCGCGACCGCGCACGACGATGCAAAGCCTTGAATTATAAACCCTTACGGGATCGCCTGACGGGAGGAAATGCGGGCACAAAGCGGCACACCTGGCCGCCGGGGGCCAGGATCGGGCAGTCCAGGCGTCGCCGCGCCGGGAAGGCGGTCAGGCGATATGCACTTCCTTGACCGGCGCGTGATCCGCAATCCACTGCGGCAGCAGCGAACCGACCACCATGCCGCTGATCGAGAACGTCAGGCCGACCATCTGCGGCGGCACGGTCGCATCGGCAAACGCGATCTCGCACGTCAGCCACGAGGCCAGGCCCAGCAGGATGGCGGACAGGCCGCCCTGCCGCGTCGCCGGCTTCCAGAACATGCCGAAGGCGAGCGGGACGAACGACGACACCAGTGTGACCTTATAGGCATTTTCGACCATATGGAAGATCGAAAGGTGCGAGTTCAGGGCGAACAGCGTCACGGTGGCGGTGAATACCAGCACGACCGTCTGCATCACACGCAGGAACTGCTTGTCTTCGAGGTGGCGGAAATACGGCCGCAGGATGTTCTCGGCAAAGGTGACGGACGGTGCCAGCAGCGTCGCCGACGCGCAGCTCTTGATGGCCGACAGCAGCGCGCCGAAGAACATCACCTGCGCGAACATCGGAGCGTGTTGCAGGATCAGCTGCGGCAGGATGAGCTGGGAATCCGCGTTGATGTACTTTTCCACCATGCCCGGATCGATCAGCGTGGCCGAATAGGCGAGGAACATCGGGATGAAGGCGAAGAAGAAATACAGCACGCCGCCGAGCACCGACGCGCGGCCGGCGATCTGCTCGGTGCGCGACGATGTCACCCGCTGGAACACATCCTGCTGTGGGATCGAGCCGAGCATCATGGTGAACAGCGCCGCGGCAAACCCAACGATCTGCACCAGGTCCAACGACGGCAGGAACTCGAACTTGCCGGCCGCCGCCGCGTGCGACACCACCGCCGTCACGCCGCCGGCCTGGCCGCTGACCTCGTAGCCGATATAGAGCATGCCGACCACGATGATGATCATCTGGATGAAGTCCGTCACCGCGACCGACCACATGCCGCCGAACAGCGTGTACACCAGCACGCTGGCCGCGCCGATCATCATGCCGGCGTCCTGCGACAGCGCGCCGTCGGAAACCGTATAGAACACGAGACCAAGCGCCTTGATCTGCGCCGCCACCCAGCCCAGGTAGGACACCACGATGCACAGGGTGGTCAGCACCTCGGCCAGCCGCCCGTAGCGGTTGTGGTAGTAGTCGCCGATGGTGAGCAGGTTCATCCGGTACAGCGGCCGCGCAAAGAACAGGCCCACCAGGATCAGGCACAGCGAAGAGCCGAACGGGTCGGATACGACCCCGGACAGGCCCTCTTTCAGGAATACCGCGGGAATGCCCAGCACGGTTTCGGAACCGAACCAGGTGGCAAAGACGGTGGCGGTAACGACGTAGAACGGCAGGCTGCGCCCGGCGACGGCGAAATCGGTCGTGTTGCGCACGCGCAGCGCCGCCCACAGGCCGATGCCGACCGAAATTACCCAGTAGATGATGACGAACCAGATCAGCATGCCGCTGCCCTATGCAGAAATTGCCCTTGTGGCGAAAAACCGAATGCCGGGCTGACGGCTGAATCTGGCGCCTGTCTGCCCGGAGTCCAATTCATCGGTCGGGGCCGCTTGAGGGGCATTGTGGCGGCCGTCCCGGAGCGGGATGGCGCACTTGGCCTGCGGTCGTAGCCGAATCAAAACGCGGATTATAGCGACGCTGACATTGGCGGGCGAAAAAAATTCCCCCGGCCCTCGTGAATTCACGCTGGCGTGCATCCTGGCCGGCACCGCGCCTCGCAAACCTGTTGCGTCGGCGCGCCACCTGTGTGGCCTGCGTTCGCGTCAGCCAGCCCGGCGGCGCCAGACCTGCCAGCGCTCCTGCCCTTCGAAGACGGGCAGCGGCGCGGCGGAAGGACGGTCATCGATCCGCTCGAACGCGGGTTCCAGCAGGGCTTCTAGCTCGGACGCCGGCATGGCGAACGGTGGCCCGCCACGCTTGTCACCCAGAAAGAAGTAGCCGGCCAGCAGGCCACCCGGCGGCAGCAGCGCCGCCACACGCTCCGCGTAGGATTCACGCAGAGGCGGCGGCAGCGCGCACAGGAAAGCGCGCTCGTAGATCAGTTCGCAGGCCGGCTCGGGCGTGAAGGCAAAGAAATCCGCCTCGCGCACGATGGCGCCGGCCGGGCCCAATGCGCGCTTGGCCGACGCGACTGCCTGCGGCGAGAAGTCGATGGCGGTGACCGGCCAGCCGCGCTCGAACAACCAGCCAGCCTCCCATCCGTTGCCGCAGCCCGGCACCAGCGTCGGGCATGGTGCCCGGCCGGCGATGAATTGCTGGAACTCCTCTGGCACGCCATGCATGTCCCACGGCGTGAAGTCCTGCTCGAAGCGCTCGTCCCAGAATGCCGGATCCGCCGCATCGCGCGTGGTAAATGAAGGCGGAGTCGGAGCCTTGTCGGCGGTCATGTCGTATCTCCTTCGAAAGCGCAGAACTGCCGCTTCTGCCGCTTACCAGTAGCCGATCCATCCGAGCACATGCGTGAGCACGATACCGGCGACAAAGCCGCCCACCAGCAGCAATGCCGTGCCGACCAGCCGGTTGGTGCGCCGCTGCTCCGTGACCAGCTGCGCGAGCAGCCGTTCCTGCTCGCCGTTGGTATTGAGCGCACGGCGCTCCAGGAACTGGTGCGCGAGGCGCGGGAAATCGGGCAGCATCTTGGCCCACAGCGGCGCCTCGACCTTGATCCGTTCCCACGCGCCCTTCCAGCCAACCTGCTCGTGCATCCAGCGCTCGAGGAACGGCTTCGCGGTTTTCCACAGGTCCAGGTCCGGGTCGAGCTGGCGGCCCAGGCCTTCGATATTGAGCAGCGTCTTCTGCAGCAGCACCAGCTGCGGCTGGATTTCGACGTTGAAACGGCGCGAGGTCTGGAACAGGCGCATCAGCACCATGCCCAGCGAGATTTCCTTGAGCGGCTTGTCGAAATAGGGCTCGCAGCAGGCGCGCACCGCGCTCTCCAGTTCCTCGACGCGCGTGTCGGGCGGCACCCAGCCCGATTCCACGTGCAGCAAGGCCACGCGGTGGTAGTCGCGGCGGAAGAACGCGATGAAGTTTTGCGCGAGGTAGTTCTTGTCGAACTCCGACAGCGCGCCCACGATGCCAAAATCCAGCGCAATATAGCGGCCGAAGGTCTCGGGCTGGACCGACACCAGGATGTTGCCGGGGTGCATATCGGCATGGAAAAAGCCGTCACGGAACACCTGCGTGAAGAAGATCTCGACGCCCTCTTCCGCTAACTGGTGCATGTCGACGCCGGCCGCCTTCAGCGATTCGGTGCGCGAGATCGGGATGCCATGCATGCGTTCCATCACGAACACCGTGCTGCTGCACCAGTCCCAGAACACCTCGGGCACTAGCAGCAGGTTGGTATCGGCGAAATTGCGCCGGAGCTGGCTGGCGTTGGCCGCCTCGATCATCAGATCGAGTTCGTCGTGCAGGTACTTGTCGAACTCCGCCACGACCTCGCGCGGCTTGAGGCGCTTGCCGTCAGCCCAGAAGCGCTCGAGCCAGGTGGCCAGGTCGCGCATCAGGGCCAGGTCGCTGTCGATCACCGGCAGCATGCCGGGGCGCAGCACCTTCACCGCAACTTCGCGGCCGTGGTTCGGCCCCCCTTTCAGCGTGGCGAAGTGCACCTGCGCGATCGAGGCGCTCGCGACCGGCTGGTGCTCGAAGGTTTCGAACAGATCCGCAAGCGTGCGGCCGAGCGAACGCTCGATGATCTTCACGGCGACGGCCGAGTCGAACGGCGGCACCTGGTCCTGCAGCAACGCCAACTCATCGGCGATGTCCGGCGGCATCAGGTCGCGCCGGGTCGACAGCACCTGGCCGAACTTGACGAAGATCGGCCCGAGCTTGGTCAGCGCGAGCCGCAGCCGCTCGCCGCGCGGCATATCGAGCTTGCGCCCGATGGTCATGACGCGAACCAGGAAGCGGATCTTGCGGTTCTGGAAGCCGGACAGCACGAGCTCATCGAGCCCGTAGTACAGGATGACGAAAAGGATCTTGCCGAGGCGCAGAAGGCGGGTCATGCGGCGGTATTCAGGGAACGGTGGTGCTGCGCGACGCGGGCAGCAGCGAAAGATGGCGTCATGCGGCGGTGCGCTCAGCGATGGGCGGACGGCAATGCCGCCGGCCCGGCTGGACGGGTGCGCTCAAGCCGCTCCAGGCGTTTCTCGAGGCGGGCCAGATCATCACGCACGCGGCCCACGTCCGAACTGAAATCCTCCAATGCCACGTGGCGCACCAGCGTCGGATTTTCGTCCAGCAGGTATTCGGTCACATTCTCAACGAGCGTGCGGCCCACACGCGTGGCCTGCTCATGGACCTGGCGCGCGCCATCGACCATGCGCTGGGCCAGGCTATCGCTGACCGGCCCGCCAAGAATGCCCCGGAACGCGCGCGACAGGTCCTCGGCCGCGTCCCAGCGCAGGTTGCGCGCGAGCATGGACACCGTGTTGGCGAGTTCGGCATCGCCCTCCAGGCGCACATGGCGCATTGCCGCAGGCTGGCCGCCGTCGGCTACATCGGCGGCCACGAGCGGCCATTGCTGCAACGGCACCAGCAGCGATACGGCCGGTGCTTCGGCGGCCGGTGCCAGCTCCGTCGTGCCGTCCTCGGTCACCCGCAGCGACAGCGCGAATGCCGCGGCGTCGAAGCGGATCACGCGACCGGCAAATGGCACCAGCTGGCTGCGGGCCCAGGGCTCCTGTTCGAGCAGGTGGTTCAGCGCGGCAACGGCAGGCGCGGCCAGGGCGGAAGGCAGAGGATTCATGGCAATGGGCGTGCGGCGCACGGCTGGACAGGCAGACGTCGCACAGGGCCACGCACCGCCTCCAAACGGAAAAGGCCCGCGCTTTCGCGCGGGCCTCCATTCTAAGCTACTCCCCGACAGCGTCGCCGCCATGGGGCACAGACGACACTCAGGATTCCTGCTGGATACCGGCCAGCAGCCAGCCGCCCGTGCCGGAAACCGGCTTGGCCAGGTTCCAGACCTCGGCGAACGGCTGTGCCGCTTCGCCGGTCCGCTCGCGGATCATGCCCGAGAAACGCACGCTGGCCAGGTGCTGGTTCGGCGCGGATTCAATGCCAAGCAGTTGCGCCTCGAGCGTGACCACGTCGGTCTTGTTGACCTCCGCGCCGCGCTCGGCCAGGTCCATCTTGATCTCGGCGAACATTTCCGGCGTCGTGAATTCGCGGATGTCGTCCAGGTTGCCGGCGTCCCACGCGGCCTGCAGGCGCACGAAATGGACCTTGGCGTTGCGCAGGAACGCTTCGGTGTCGAAGTCCGCAGGCACGCCCCAGGGCTGCTGGGCCGCATCGGCAGCGACCGCGGCCGCGCCGGCAGCCGGCATCACCGGATTGCTGGCCGCAGGCGAAGGCGTCTGCTCACGCAGCATCGGCTCGGCGCTGTTGCCAAGGCCACCCATGCCGCCCGCGTTGCCCGCACCGGCGTAGGCCGGCTGCTGGTTACGCTGGCTGCCGCCCCGGAACTTGCGGATCAGCCAGATTGCCACGAACGCGACCAGCGCGATCAGGATCAGGTTGGACAGGAAGCTGGCGGCGGCGCCGGCCAGTCCAAAGTGCGACAGCAGCGCCGCAATACCGACGCCGGCAGCAATACCGCCCAGGATGCCGGCCCAGTTTCGCTTGGGCTTGGCTGCGGCGGCGGCTGCGCCGGCAGCCCCAGCGGTGGCCGGCGCAGCCTGCTGCGCAGGTTGCTGGGCCGGCTGCTGCGACGGCGTTTGCTGAGCCGGCGCCTGCTGGCGTTGCTGCGTCACATTGGACGATTGCTTCCCGATGCTGCGCGAACCGCCCATGCGCTTGGCATTGGCGTCCAGCGCCATGCCCAACGCGATCGCGGCAATCAGCGACCCCACCAGGAATTTTCCGCGAAGTGATGACATATTCAGTGATCCCCTGTCAGTTTCCGCTCAAATTCAGGCTGAGCCGCCGGAATTCAAGCCAGGAATGGCGATTTAATACTTGCGCCCGACGTGGAGCGCCACTACTCCGGCCGTCAGATTGAAGTATTCGACCTTCTCCAGCCCAACTTGTTCCATCAAGCGTACAAGTGAAGTCTGGTCTGGATGCATTCTGATCGATTCTGCCAGATAACGATAGCTCGCGGCATCCCCGGCCACCTTCTGACCGAGCCACGGCAGCACCTGGAACGAATAGACATCGTATGCCTTTTCCAGCGGCTTCCACACCTTGGAGAATTCCAGAACCATGACCTTGCCGCCAGGCTTCACCACGCGGCGCATCTCGGCCAGCGCAGCGTCCTTGTGGGTCATGTTGCGCAGGCCGAATGCAACGGTGACCAGATCGAAGTAGTTGTCCGGAAACGGAATGTGCTCGGCGTCGCACAGCGCCACCGGTGTGACGACGCCCTTGTCGAGCAGGCGGTCGCGGCCCACGCGCAGCATCGACTCGTTGATGTCCGTGAGCCAGACCTGGCCGGTCGGGCCGGCCTGCTTCGCGAACGCCTTGGCCAGGTCGCCCGTGCCGCCGGCAATGTCCAGCACCTTGTGGCCGGGCCGCACGTTGGCCTGGGCGATGGTGAACATCTTCCACAACCGGTGCATGCCGCCCGACATCAGGTCGTTCATCACGTCATACTTGCTGGCGACCGAATGGAACACGCCGGCAACTTTGCCGGCCTTTTCCGTTTCGTCGACCTTCTCGAACCCGAAGTGGGTTTCGCTCATATCTCGGACTCCAGGTACAGAGGGTACAGATCAGTGGTGATGGCCGCAGCCATGGCCGCCCGGCGCCGCCATGGGCGTGTCACGGTCGGCGCCGGCAGCTTCCAGGCGCTTCAGGTAATCGGCCCACAGCGCCTCCTGCTGGTCGCCAAGGCGGTAGAGCAGTTCCCAGGAATAGATGCCCGTATCGTGGCCGTCGGAGAAGCGGATCTGGACCGCGTAGTTGCCCACGGGCTCCACGGCGGCAATGCCGACATCGCGCTTGCCGGTCTGCAGCACTTCCTGGCCAGGGCCATGGCCCTGCACTTCGGCCGATGGCGAATACACGCGCAGCAGCTCGAACGGCAGCCGGAAGCTGCGCCCGTTGTCGAAGCCGATTTCGAGCACGCGCGACTGCGTGTGCACGGTCAGCGCGGTGGGATGGGGAGTATCTTTTTCGAGGCCTGCCATATTGGGTACGCCGGCTTGGGCGCCTGGTGGATTGGCGTGCCGCGGTCCGCGGTCACGCCTCGCATACGACCCGATAGCTTACCGCAGGCACCCCACCTTGCCCATCTGCCGTGCCGGCACCGTCTTCGGGAACATAGCGCAGCCGGCGGCCGTGGAAGGCCGCCACGGTACTGCGGTGGGCAATGCTGATGATCGCCGCTTCGGGCAATGCCTGCACCATCAGGCGGTACATGGCGCCCTCGGTTTCCTCGTCGAGCGCGCTGGTGGCTTCGTCGAGGAACAGGTACTGGGGCTTCTGCAGCAGCGCACGGGCAAACGCCAGTCGTTGTTGCTCGCCCGGCGACAGCCGCAGCGACCAGTTGTCAAAGACGTCGAGCTGGTCGACAAGCTGTGGCAGCTGCGCCTGGCGCAGTACCGCCTGCAGAGATTCGCCGTCGTGAGCCGTGCCCGCGTCGGGGTACGCCAGCGCATCCGCCAGCGTGCCGATTGGCAGGTAGCTGCGCTGCGGCAGGAACAGCATGCGCGCGCCGGCCGGCATGGTCACGGTACCGGTGCCATACGGCCAGATGCCAGCCAGCGCGCGGAACAGCACGCTCTTGCCGCAGCCGGACGGCCCGCTTACGAGCCAGCGCTCGCCCGGCGCAATCGCCAGCGAGAACGGTGCGACCAGCGGACGCTGGCCCACGCTCGCGCCGCGTTGCGCCCGCACTGGCAGGGCGAGGCCAAGGCCGTCGACGTCGATACCCGCCTGCGATTCGCCGGTATGCTCGACCTCGATGTCGCGCGTGCCGGTGTGCGTCACGTCCTGCCGCTCCGCGACGCGGATCGCTTCCTGGAAATCGATCAGACGGTTGGCCGCGGCCTTCCAGCCGACCAGCGTCGCGTAGCTATCCACGAACCACGACAGCGCGCCCTGTACCTGGCCGAACGCCGAGCTGGTCTGCATCAGGCCGCCCAGCGTCATCTTGCCGGCGAAGTAACGCGGCGCCGCAACCAGAATCGGGAAGATGATCGCGAACTGCGCATAGCCCGAACTCACGAACGTCAGCCGCCGCGTATAGCGCATGAGCTGGTTCCAGTTCGCACGAATGCGGTCGAAGCGCGCGCGCAGCCCGGCCTGCTCGGTCGGCTCGCCGCGGTACAGCGCCACGGGTTCGCTGTTCTCGCGCAGGCGCACCAGCGTGAAACGGAAATCCGCCTCGTACTGTTCCTGCTGGAAGTTCAGGCCGATCAGCGGCCGGCCGACGACGTGCGCAATCAGCGAGCCGATCACTGCGTAGCCCGCGGCAAACCACACCATGTAGCCTGGGATCACGAACTCGTTGCCGCCCAGCGCTATGCTGATCGGGCCCGACACCGTCCACAGGATGCCGACGAAGGACAGCAGCGTCACCACGGAATTGAGCAGCCCCAGCGACAGCGTCAGCGCGCCGTCGGTGAACTGGCGCAGGTCGTCGGAAATACGCTGGTCGGGGTTGTCGGTGGTGTGCGTCTGCTCGATCCGGTAGTACGCCTGGTGTCCCATCCAGTGGCCCATGAACTGGCCCGTCATCCAGGTACGCCAGCGCATCTGCAGCATCATCGTGTAGTACTGCCGCGAGATTGCGGCGACGATGAAGAAAGCCGCGATCCATGAGAAGCGCAGCAGCAGCACCTTGAACGACGCGTAATCGCGCTGCTCCAGCGCGTTGTAGAACACGCGGTTCCACTCGTTGAGCAGCACGTTGATGTAGACGATGCCAAGGTTGAGCGCGACCACCAGGGTCAGCAGGCCCAGGCCCGCCTTGCGGTCTTCGGACTTCCAGTAGGGCTTGATCAGCGCCCAGGTCGCGCCCATGCGCAACCGGCTCTGGATCTTGAGGGCCCTGGCGGGAACGGCCGGGCCCGGTACGGTGACGGAAGTCGGTGTAGTGGACATAGCGGCAGCGGTACGCCCGCGGCGCTACGGCGGGCTTATTCTTCTGGAAACAGCAACGGCCGCGACGGCCCTTGCGACGACAACAGGGATTCAGACGCATCCCGCGCGGCGCGGTTCCGCCGCGCCGCCCGGAAGGCAGTTGCCGCCGCGTAGCTTAGCTGTCGGCCGCCAGTGCGGAAAGTGCCGTGCGCAGCGCCGGCAGCCGGCTCGCCAACTCCGCCATGCGTGCCGGGTCCGCGGCACGTTGCGGCGCGGCCCAGATGGCTTCGGGGAAATGCGTATCCCAGCGATAGCGCGGGATGATGTGCCAGTGCAGGTGCGGCACCATATTGCCGAACGCGGCCAGGTTGACCTTGTCCGGCGTCATGACTTCGCGCACCAGGCGCTCCACGCGCGCGACCAGCCGCATCAGCCAGGCCTGGTCGGTCTCGTCGAGATCGGTCAGTTCCGCCGCATGGTCGTTCCAGACGATGCGGCAGAAGCCCGGGAAACGGTCGTGCTCGACCAGGATCACGCGCGCGCGGTCACCCATCCAGACGAGCTCGCCGCCGTCGGCTTCGCACAGGGGGCAGCCCTGGACGCGCGTCACACCAGCACCCGCTCGATGCCGCCGGCGTTGGCCTTGGCCACGTACTCGGGCATCCAGTTCTCGCCCAGCAGATGCTTGGCCATCTCGACGACGATGTAATCGGCCTGCACGGACGCATCTTCGTTGTAGCGCGACAGGCCCTGCAGGCACGACGGGCAGCTCGTCAGGATCTTGACGTCGCCGGTGAAACCGTCGGCGCGCAGCTTGTCGGCGCCCTTGGTCATCTCCTCTTCCTTGCGGAAGCGGATCTGCGTCGAGACATCCGGACGGGTCACGGCCAGCGTGCCCGACTCGCCGCAGCAACGGTCGTTCTTCTCGATCTTGCCGGCCGCACCGTTGCCGCCCACGAGCTCGTTGACGAGCTTGGTCGGATCCATGGTCTTGATCGGCGTGTGGCAGGGGTCGTGGTACATGTAGCGCGTACCGGTGATGCCTTCGAGCTTTACGCCCTTCTCGAGCAGGTATTCGTGGATGTCGATGATGCGGCAGCCCGGGAAGATCTTCTCGAATTCATAGCCGGCGAGCTGGTCGTAGCACGTACCGCAGCTGACCACCACCGTCTTGATGTCGAGGTAGTTCAGCGTATTGGCGACGCGATGGAACAGCACGCGGTTGTCGGTGACGATCTTCTCGGCCTTGTCATACTGGCCGCTGCCGCGCTGCGGATAGCCGCAGCACAGGTAGCCCGGCGGCAGCACGGTCTGCACGCCGACGTGCCACAGCATTGCCTGCGTGGCCAGGCCCACCTGCGAGAACAGCCGCTCCGAGCCGCAGCCCGGGAAGTAGAACACCGCTTCCGTTTCCGGCGTGGTCGCCTTCGGGTCGCGAATGATCGGCACGATCTCGTTGTCCTCGATGTCGAGCAGCGCGCGTGCCGTCTTCTTGGGCAGGTTGCCCGGCATCTTCTTGTTGATGAAGTGGATCACCTGCTCGCGCACCGGCGGCTTGCCGACCGTGGCGGGCGGGTGTGCGGTCTGCTTCTTCGCGAACTTCTTCAGCACCTCGTTGCCGAGGCGCTGTGCCTTGTAGCCCCAGTCGATCATGACCTTGCGGGTCAGGTTGATGGTCTCGGGGCTGGTGGCGTTCAGGAAGAACATCGACGCTGCCGTGCCGGGGTTGAATTTCTTCTGCCCCATCTTGCGCAGCAGGTTGCGCATGTTCATCGACACATCGCCGAAGTCGATCTTCACCGGGCACGGCGTCGCGCACTTGTGGCAGACCGTGCAGTGGTCGGCCACGTCGGAGAACTCGTCCCAGTGCTTGATCGACACGCCGCGGCGCGTCTGCTCTTCGTACAGGAAGGCCTCGACCAGCAGCGAGGTCGCCAGGATCTTGTTGCGCGGGCTGTACAGCAGGTTCGCGCGCGGCACGTGCGTGGCGCACACCGGCTTGCACTTGCCGCAGCGCAGGCAGTCCTTGACGCTGTCGGCAATCGCGCCGATATCGCTCTGCTGCATGATCAGGGACTCATGCCCCATGAGGCCGAACGACGGCGTGTAAGCGTTGCGCAGGTCGGCGCCGGGCAGCAGCTTGCCCTTGTTGAAGCGGCCCTGCGGATCGACCTTCTGCTTGTAGGTGCGGAAGTCGCCGATCTCGTCCTCCGTCAGGAATTCGAGCTTGGTGATGCCAATACCGTGCTCGCCCGAAATCACGCCGTCGAGGGAACGCGCCAGGTCCATGATGCGGGCCACCGCGCGGTGGGCGTCCTGCAGCATGTCGTAGTTGTCCGAATTGACCGGAATGTTCGTGTGCACGTTGCCGTCGCCGGCGTGCATGTGCAGCGCCACGAAGACACGGCCGCGCAGCACCTGCTTGTGGATCGCCTGCGCTTCGTCGAGGATCGGCTTGAACTCGCCGCCGTTGAAGATCTTGCGCAGCTCGGCGCGCACTTCGCTCTTCCAGGATACGCGGATCGTGCGGTCCTGCAGCAGGTGGAACACATTGGCGTCCGGCTGTTGCTGCAGGCGCGCATCGAACGCCTGGCCGAGCAAACCCAGGCCATGGCCGATCAGCGCAGCCTTGGCGGTGGCCAGCGGCGTGTCGAGGTGGTCCTGCAGGTAGCGCCAGCGCGAGCGGATCTCGCGCAGCAGCGTGAGCGCATGCTGGACGCGGTCTTCGAGCAGTTCGGCGCTCGGGATCTCGTTGGCGTCGTCGCTGCGGCCCAGCGGCAGGTTGCCGCGTGCGAAGAACGCTTCCAGCGCGTCGACCAGCGCGAGCTTGTTCTTGATCGACAGCTCGATGTTGATGCGCTCGATGCCGTCGGTGTACTCGCCCATGCGCGGCAGCGGAATCACCACGTCTTCATTGATCTTGAAGGCGTTGGTGTGGCGTGCGATGGCAGCGGTGCGCGAACGGTCGAGCCAGAATTTCTTGCGGGCCTCCGGGCTCACGGCGATAAAGCCTTCGCCGCTCTTGCCGTTGGCCATGCGGATCACTTCCGAGGTGGCGCGCGCCACGGCGTCTTCATCGTCGCCGACGATATCGCCGATCAGCACCATCTTCGGGAACCCGTTGCGCTTGCTCTTGGTCGCATAGCCGACCGCGCGCAGGTAGCGCTCGTCGAGGTGCTCCAGGCCTGCCAGGATGGCGCCGCCCGGCTTCTTCGACTCGGCGTCGAGGTAGTCCTTGATCTCGACGATGCTCGGAATCGCATCGCGCGCCTGGCCGAAGAACTCCAGGCACACCGTGCGGATGTGCTTCGGCATGCGGTGCAGGATCCAGCGCGCGCTCGTGATGATGCCGTCGCAGCCTTCCTTCTGCACGCCGGGCAGGCCCGCCAGGAACTTGTCGGTAACGTCCTTGCCCAGCCCTTCCTTGCGGAACACGCGGCCCTGGATGGCGAGCGTCTCGGTGCGCAGCACCTTCTCGCCCGGCGCGCGGTTGCCGTCCGACCACTTCAGTTCGAACGTGGCGACCGCCACGTCGTGGATCTTGCCGAGGTTGTGGTCCAGGCGCGTGACTTCAAGCCAGTTGCCTTCCGGATCGACCATGCGCCACCAGGCCAGGTTGTCCAGCGCGGTGCCCCACAGCACGGCCTTCTTGCCGCCGGCGTTCATGGCCACGTTACCGCCGATGCAGGATGCGTCGATCGAGGTCGGGTCCACGGCGAACACCAGGCCGGCCTTCTCGGCGGCGTCGGCCACGCGGCGCGTCACTACGCCGGCGCCGGAGAAGATCGTAGCGACCTTGTGGGACACGCCCGGCAAGTCGGTTTCCTCGACCGGGCCGAGCTGTTCGAGCTTCTCGGTGTTGATGACCGCGCTCATCGGCGTCAGCGGCACGGCGCCGCCGGTGTAACCGGTGCCGCCCCCGCGCGGGATGATGGTCAGGCCGAGTTCGAAACAGCCCTTGACCAGGCCGGCGATCTCTTCCTCGGTATCGGGCGTCAGCACGACGAACGGATACTCGACACGCCAGTCGGTCGCGTCGGTCACGTGCGACACACGCGACAGCCCGTCGAATTTGATGTTGTCCTTCTGCGTGACGCGGCCCAGCACGCGCTGCGCGCGCTTGCGCAGATCGTAGGCGGCGGCAAATTCGTTCTTGAAATCCTCGATCGCCTGCTTGGCAAACGCGACGAGCTGCTCCACGCGGTGCGAGCGGTCCTCGGCGGCCGGCTCGGCGTGCTCGGCACGGTCGGCCGCGCGGCGCTTCTCGATCTCGCCCAGGCGATGGTGCAGCGCGCTCACCAGCATCTGGCGGCGCTTGGGATTCTCGAGCAGGTCGTCCTGCAGGTACGGGTTGCGGCGCACGACCCAGATATCGCCGAGCACCTCGTACAGCATGCGTGCCGAACGGCCGGTCCGGCGTTCGCTGCGCAGTTCGTCCAGGATGCGCCAGGCCTCTTCGCCGAGCAGGCGGATGACAATCTCGCGGTCCGAGAAGGACGTGTAGTTATAGGGGATTTCACGCAGGCGCGGAGGGGCGTCCTGCGCGGCGAGCTTGGCGTCGAGCACGAGTGGGGCGTTCATGGGGGGACCGCTTCCTGCTGCGCACTGAAGGGGTGCGCCGATCGTTCATTAAAGGGCGATTGTACTGCATGGCACGGTTTCGCCGCGCCGCAACATGGCACAACCCGTGCCGGAACAAGGGTTTAGCGCCGCTCTGCGCACCATCCGACACGCAAGCATTCAGAACCAGGACCGCAACATCTGGGCAATGTTGTGCCAAAAACTGTCCGGAATCCACAGCAGACTGGCAGTCATGGCCAGATATCGCAGGAATTTGCCGATCGCCATGTAAGCCAGGCTCGGCCAGAACGACAATCGGAGCCAACCCGCCAATGTGCATAAAGGATCACCAATGGCAGGCAGCCATGACAGTAGCAGCGTTGGCGGCCCAAGGCGCTTCATCCAGTGAAAGTAGCGTGCGTCGAGCTTTGGCTTGGTGGGCTTGCGCACATGACGGCGATGTTCGCGATGTTCCTGCTCGTGCTCGCGCATCTGGCGCCGCTTGCGGTAGCGCACCAGCGCGAGCTTGGCCGCGTAGCCGAGCCACCAGTCGATGGCACCGCCCGCGGTGTTGCCCAGCGTGGCAACCAGCACCGCCGGCCAGAACATGTCCGGGTTGAGCTTGATGTAGCCGAATACGGCCGGCTCCGAGCCCAGCGGTAGCAGCGTGGCCGACACGAGGCTCACGACGAAGATCGCGGGCAGGCCCACCTTGGGGAGGGCGACGGTCTCGAACAGCCAGTCGAAGAAGGCTTCCATGTCTTGGTGCCGGGGTATCTGAGCGTGCCGGTTCGGTGCCAGCCATTCTAGCCGCCCCCCTTTCGAGGCACGGGGAACCCGCATGGCACCGCCCGGCGATTTGTGATTAACTGTTAGAGCCCGTCGCGGCCAAACGTTCGCCGGCCGCCGGGAGTTTTCCGTTTTCCTCCCGCACGGCAGCCGCCGTGGGCAGCACCGGCAGCACCAATATCACGAAATAGCCGTAGCAAACGGCAGTACCGCGTCGTGGCCAGTCCCGCGCTGTTCTTTCGGGTTCCTGGGAATTGGTCATGCGCTTCCACCCCTCATGGAGACAAGCATGCCGATTCCGATCCGCCTGACGGTCAATGGCAAGGCCGTTGACGCTCAGGTAGAACCCAACACCCTACTCGTCCAGTTCCTCCGCGAACAGCTCCGGCTGACCGGCACGCATGTCGGCTGCGATACCGCGCAGTGCGGCGCCTGCACGATCCACCTGGACGGGCGCGCGGTCAAGTCCTGCAATATCCTCGCCGTGCAGGCCGATGGCGCCGAGGTTACGACCATTGAGGGCCTCGCAGGCATACGCGTGGGCAACGGGTCTCCGGCCATGCACCCGATGCAGGAAGCCTTCCGCGAATGCCACGGCCTGCAATGCGGCTTCTGCACGCCCGGCATGGTCATGGCAGCCACGGCGCTCGTGAACGCGCGGCCGGATGCCGATGCCACCACCATCCGCCAGCAACTCGAAGGCAACCTGTGCCGCTGCACCGGTTATCACAACATCGTCAAGGCCGTGCAGCAGGGCCAGGCCGCCATGCTCGCGGGCACCGCCGCGAGCGCCGAGTAAGGGAAGCCAGCCATGAACGCACCCGAATCGCAGAAATTCGTCGGCACGGCGGTCAAGCGCAAGGAAGACTTCCGCTTCCTGACCGGCAACGGCCAGTACACCGACGACATCGTGCTTCCGCAGCAGAGCTACGGCTACTTCCTGCGCTCGCCACACGCCCATGCGCGCATCAAGTCGATCGACAAGAGCGCGGCGCTGGATTCGCCCGGCGTGATCGCCGTATTGACCGGCGAGGACATGGCCGCCGACAAAGTCGGTGGTTTGCCCTGCGGCTGGCTGATCCACAGCATCGACGGCACGCCGATGAAGGAGCCGCCCCACCCCGTCATCGCGCAAGGCAAGGTGCGCCATGTCGGCGACCAGGTGGCGCTGGTGGTGGCCGAGACGCTGATGCAGGCGAAGGACGCCGCCGAGAAGATCGACGTCCAATACGAAGAACTGCCTGCCGTCGTCAACGCGGCCGATGCCGCCGCGGCCACGACGCTCGTACATGACGACGTGCCAGCCAACACCTGCTACACGTGGGGCCACGGCGACAAGGCCGCAACCGACGCCGCGTTCGCCAAGGCCGCGCACGTGACCACGCTGGATATCGTGAACAACCGGCTGATCCCCAACGCGATCGAACCGCGCGCGGTCAACGCGAGCTACACGCGCCAGGACGACAGCTACACGGTCTACGTGGCCAACCAGAACCCGCATGTCGAACGCCTGCTGATGGGCGCCTTCGTGCTGGGCCTGCCGGAATCGCGGCTGCGCATCATCGCGCCGGATGTTGGCGGCGGCTTCGGCTCGAAGATCTTCCTCTATGCGGAGGACGTGGCGCTGACCTGGGCCTCGAAGAAGGTCGGCCGGCCGATCAAGTGGACGGCCGAGCGGTCGGAATCATTCCTGACCGATGCCCATGGCCGCGACCACGTGACCAAGGCCGAGCTCGCGCTCGACAGCGACGGCAAGTTCCTGGCCATGCGCGTGCACACCACGGCCAACATGGGCGCGTACCTGTCGACATTCGCGAGCAGCGTGCCGACCATCCTTTACGCGACGCTGCTGGCCGGACAGTACGCCACGCCGGCGATCTACGCCGAAGTGAAGGCGGTGTTCACCAACACCGCGCCCGTGGACGCCTACCGTGGCGCGGGCCGCCCCGAAGCGACATACGTAGTCGAACGCCTGGTGGAAACCGCCGCGCACGAGATGAAGATGGACCCGGCCGAACTGCGCCGCAAGAACTTCATCCGCGATTTCCCGTACGCGACGCCGGTCGGCCTGACCTACGACACTGGCGACTACGAGCCCTGCCTCGCACGTGCGCAGGAACTCGCCGACGTGAAGGGCTTCCCGGCGCGCCGCGACGAAGCTAAGCAGCGCGGCAAGCTGCGCGGCCTCGGCTACTCGTGCTACATCGAAGCGTGCGGGCTGGCGCCGTCGAACATTGCCGGCGCACTGGGCGCGCGCGCGGGCCTGTTCGAAGTCGGCGAGATCCGCGTGCACCCGACCGGCTCCGTCACGGTATTCACCGGCTCGCACAGCCATGGGCAAGGCCACGAAACCACGTTCGCGCAGATCGTGGCTGACCGGCTTGGCATCGCGCTGGAATCCGTCGAGATCGTGCACGGCGACACCGGCCGCGTGCCGTTCGGCATGGGCACCTACGGCTCGCGCTCGCTCGCGGTGGGCGGCTCGGCGATCATGAAGGCGCTTGACAAGATCGAGGCCAAGGCCAAGAAGATCGCCGCGCACTTGCTCGAAGCGTCCGATGCCGATGTCGAGTTCAGCAACGGCGTGTTCCGCGTGGCCGGCACCGACCGCACCAAGACCTTTGGCGAAGTCGCGCTGACCGCCTATGTGCCGCATAACTACCCGCTCGACAAGCTCGAGCCCGGGCTGAATGAAAACGCGTTCTACGATCCGACCAACTTCACGTACCCTTCGGGCGCCTACGTATGCGAGGTCGAAGTCGACCCGGAAACCGGCGAGTCGCAAGTCGTGAAGTTCACCGCAGTCGACGACTTCGGCAACATCGTCAACCCGATGATCGTTGAAGGCCAGGTGCACGGCGGCATCGGCCAGGGCCTCGGCCAGGCCATGCTGGAACAGTGCATCTACGACAGCGATAGCGGCCAGTTGCTGACCGGCTCGTACATGGACTACGCGATGGCGCGCGCGGGCGACCTGCCCGACTTCACCGTGGAAACCGCCAAGGGCACGCCGTGCACGCACAACCCGCTCGGCGTGAAGGGTTGCGGCGAAGCCGGCGCCATCGGCTCGCCGCCCGCGTTCATCAACGCGCTGGTCGATGCGCTATCGCCACTCGGCGTGAAAGACCTGCAAATGCCAGCCACGCCGCATCGCGTGTGGCAGGCCATCCAGGCCGCCAAGCCCTGAGTCCGCCGACGAACCACAAAGGAAACCGACATGTACGCATTCCAGTTTGAACGTGCAGCGGATGCCAAGGCGGCCGTCGCGAAGCTCAAGGCCGACCCCGACGCCAAGTTCCTGGCCGGCGGCCAGAGCCTGCTGGCCGCGATGAAGCTGCGCCTCGCCTCGCCGTCCACGCTCATCGACGTAGCACGCATCCCCGGCATGGCCGATATCCGCGTCGAAGGCAACGAAGTCGTGATCGGCGCCGCCGCGCGCCACGCCGACGTTGCCGCCAACGCCGAGGTACGCCAGCGCATCCCCGCACTGGCCGCACTGGCCGAAGGCATCGGCGACCGCCAGGTCCGCGCGATGGGCACCATCGGTGGCTCGCTAGCCAACGACGACCCCGCCGCGTGCTATCCGGCCGCCGTACTGGGGCTCAACGCAACGGTAGTCACCGACCGCCGCACCATCGCCGCCGACGACTTCTTCAAAGGCTTGTACGAAACCGCGCTGGAGCCAGACGAACTGATCACCGCCGTGCGCTTCCCGATCCCCGAGAAAGCGGCCTACATCAAGTTCCGTAACCCGGCCTCGCGCTTCGCGCTGGTCGGCGTGATGGTCGCGCGCACCGGCGGCAATGTGCGAGTCTCCGTCACCGGCGCAGCCGACAGCGTCTTCCGCTGTCAGCCGCTGGAACAGGCACTAGCGGCAAGCTTCACGTCAGCGGCAGCCAAAGCAGTCAAGGTCGATCCATCAAACCTCAACGCCGACCTGCACGCATCCCCCGAGTACCGCGCTCACTTGATCCCGGTGCTGGCAGCGAGAGCCGTGGAGGCCGCAGGCTAGAGCAGGAAGGTGCCGCTCAAGGAGCAGGAAGTCGAAACCCGCACCGTCAGCACAACGATGGTGTGGCCTTTCCCTCCCCTTTGATCGGCGCCTCGCGCTCGGCCAGCTCCGCGGTCGTCCGGGGCTGCGCCCCGGACAGCTGGCGCAGTGTCTGAGCAGCCGTTCAGGCTGCGAGTTTTGCGCGAGCGCCGCGGAGCTGGCCGAGTGCGAGGGGGTGTCGCCGATCACGGGGTCGCCTTTCTTGCTTCTTCTTTGGCGAGACAAAGAAGAAGTAGCCTCCGAAGGAGGCTATAGCCACGGCGCCAAGCCAAGCAACAACGCATGCAGCAACAAAAAGCCCCAATGCAACCCACCTCCATCGACGAAACCGTCGCACAACTAGCCTCCCACCAATACTTCGCCGACCGCGAAACCGCCACCGTCCTATACCTGGCCCTGCGCATGCAGCGCCCCCTATTCCTCGAAGGCGAACCCGGCGTAGGCAAAACAGCCCTGGCCCAAGCCATGGCCGAAGTCATGGGAACGAGGCTGCTGCGCCTCCAATGCTACGAAGGCCTGGACGCAGCGAGCGCCCTATATGAATGGGACTACCCCCGCCAGATCATGGCCCTGCGCGTAGCCGAAGCCCGCGGCGAGCGCCCCGAAGCGCAATCGCTCTACCACGACGACTACCTGCTCAAGCGTCCGCTGCTCGAAGCCCTGCTCCCCGACCCGGCCGCACCGAACTCGCCACGCGTCCTGCTGATCGACGAGATTGACCGCGCCGACGAACCGTTCGAAGCGTTCCTGCTGGAGATACTTTCCGAGTACCAGGTATCGATTCCCGAAATCGGCGTGATCCGCGCCGAGCGTCCGCCGCTGATCATCGTCACATCGAATCGCACGCGCGAAGTGCATGACGCCCTGAAGCGCCGCTGCCTGTACCAGTGGATGGGCTACCCGCAACGCGACCGCGAACTCCAGATCGTCGCCGCAAAAGCGCCTGAAGCCGCCGCGAAACTGCAAGCGCAGGCCGTCGATTTCATCCACCGCCTGCGCGGCATCGACCTGTTCAAGGCCCCCGGCATCGCCGAGGCCATCGACTGGTGCCGCGCGTTGTCCGCGCTCGGCGTCACCGAACTCGACCCGCAGTCCGTGCGTGACACGCTCGGCGTGCTACTCAAGTACCAGGATGACCTGGCCCGCGCCGACGGCCCCACTGTCGCCGAACTGCTCGCGGGCACATCAGCCGCGACCTGACCGATGGCCACGCTGCACCCCGCCCGCGCCAGCAGGCCTGGCCCCGCCCTGCCAGTGCTGGCCCGCAACGTCACGCATTTCATGCGCCTGCTGCATGACGGTGGTTTCGCGCTGTCCCCCGCGCATTCGATTGACGCATTGGAAGCGCTGCAATATGTCGACATCGGCCAGCGCGACGACGTGCGCGCAGCGCTCGCCGCACTGGTGCTCACAGGTCCCGACCAGCGCCCGCTGTTCGATGCCGCCTTCGACCTGTTCTGGCGCGACCCCGACTGGGAAGGCAAGCTGCGCGCGATGCTGCTGCCGCGCGTCGATGCGGGCGCGCCGCCGCCGCGCCGCAGCAACCGGCTCGCCGATGCACTCGCGGCACGCCAGCCGGAACTGCCCTCGCGCCCGCAACAAACCGAAGCGGAACGCATGGCGGTACCGCTGACTTTCTCCGATCAGGAGCGCCTGGCGCAGCGCGATTTCGAAACGCTGACCGCGCAGGAATGGCGCGCATTGCAGCACCTGATCCGCAAACGCCGCGCGCACCTGGCAATGGAACGCACGCGCCGCCTGCGTCCGGCCAGCCGTGGCACCCATGCCGACCTGCGCGCCAGCGCGCGCCTGGCGGTACGTCAGCATGGCGAATGGCTGCGCTGGAAATACCGCCGCCACGCCGAACGCAAGCCTCCGGTCGTGCTGCTACTCGACATCTCCGGCTCGATGAGCCAGTACTCGCGCGCGGTGCTGTACTTCTGCCATGCGCTGACGCTGTCGCGCGAACGGCTGTCGGTGTTTCTGTTCGGCACGCGGCTCACCAACATTACGCGCGCCTTGCGCGAACGCGATCCCGACGAGGCCGTGGCGGTGATCACCGGGCAGGTACGCGACTGGGCCGGCGGCACGCGCATCGGTGAAGCACTGGCCAGTTTCAACCGCCAGTGGGCGCGCCGCACGCTGTCCGGCCGGGCCACGGTGCTCCTCGTCACCGACGGGCTCGATCACGAACACATCGAACTGCTCGGCAACGAGATGGCGCGGCTGCGACGCTTTGCGCACCGCATCATCTGGCTCAATCCTCTGCTGCGCTATCCGGGCTTCACACCACAGGCGCGCGGGGTACAGGCTATCCTGCCTCATGTCGACGCGCTGCGGCCGGCCCACAATCTCGACAGCCTGCTTGCACTGCAGAGCTTGCTGTCCGAGCCGCATATGGGCCCCGCGCCAGCGGCTTCGTTTCACCTATGAAATAAACAAGGAATCCGCCCCATGGAAATGAACCAGAGCCAGCGCCTGCCGGTGCCCCAGCAAGTGGCATGGGAGGCTCTCAACGACACGGCGCTGCTCAAGCAGTGCATTCCCGGATGTGAGAGCATCGAGCCTGACGGCGAAAATGCCTACCAGCTCGCATTGACGGCGGCGGTGGGTCCGGTCAAGGCCCGGTTCAAGGGACGCATGGCACTGCAGGACATCCAGGCGCCCCACAGCTACACGATCCAGTTCGACGGACAGGGCGGTGCTGCGGGCTTCGGCAAGGGGTCCGCACGCGTCACGCTGGAACCCGACGGCGATGAAACGGTTCTCACGTACGTGGTCAATGCGCAGGTGGGCGGCAAGATCGCCCAGATCGGCTCGCGGCTGGTAGACGCCGCGGCGCGCAAGATGGCGGACGCCTTCTTCACGCGTTTCACCGAGGCGCTGTCTGCGCCCGATGACGCCGCACAACAACAAGACGCCGCCCCTGAAGGCGGCGACACGCAACAAACAGAGGAACCCAAGCGGAAGCGATCATGGACAGCGTGGATCTCGAAGTCCTGAGAAGCAGCGTACGGTGGCAGCAGGAAGGCCACCGCGTACTGCTGGTCACCGTAGTCAGAACCTGGGGCTCGTCGCCCCGCCCCGAAGGCGCGATGCTGGCCGTGCGCGACGACGGGCTTGTCGTCGGCTCGGTCTCCGGCGGCTGCATCGAAGACGATCTCATCGACCGCGTGCGCCGGCTTGGCATCACCGCGGATCATCCCGAATCGGTCAAGTACGGCATCAGCGCCGAAGAAGCCCACCGCTTCGGCCTGCCGTGCGGTGGCACCATCGAACTGGTGACCGAGCCGCTCAAGCCGGCGAGCGGCATCGCGGAATTGCTCGACGCCGTCGAGAACGGCAGGCTGGTGACACGCACGCTCGACATGGCCACCGGCACGGCCACGCTCGGCCCGGCCGAGGCCACCGACGGCCTCGTTTTCGACGGCAATTCGCTGCTGACCATTCATGGCCCGCGCTATCGCATGCTGGTGATCGGCGCCGGGCAGTTGTCGAAATACCTGTGCCAGATCGCCGTGGGCCTGGGCTTCCAGGTCACCGTATGCGACCCGCGCGAGGAATACACGGAAACGTGGGACATCCCCGGCGTGACGATGGTCCGCACCATGCCCGACGACACCGTGACGGACATGAAGCTCGACGAGCGCTGCGCGGTGATCGCGCTCACGCACGACCCCAAGCTCGACGACCTGGCCCTGATGGAAGCGCTGCGCACCCGCGCGTTCTACGTCGGCGCGCTGGGTTCGCGCCGCAACAACCAGGCCCGGCGCGAACGTCTCAAGGAATTCGACCTCAACGACGTACAGCTTGCCCGGCTGCACGGTCCGGTCGGTATCTTCATCGGCAGCCGCACGCCGCCCGAGATCGCCATTTCCATCCTTGCCGAAGTCGTGGCCGCCAAGAACCACGTCTCGCTGCCCGACATCCTGCAGGTGGAAGGCGCCAAGGCGGCACGTGAACTGGCCGCGGGAACCGGCAGCAGCTGCGACACCTGAGTGTGAGTTTCGCCATGAATGCTGCCCGCAATACTCCGCTGATCAAGACCGACCTGCCAACCGGGATTCTTCTGGCAGCCGGATTCGGCCGGCGCTTCGACGCCAATGGCCAGCGCAACAAGCTGCTGGAAAAGCTGCCTGACGGCCGCACCATCGCATGGCGCAGCGCGCGCACGCTGGCGGCTGCGCTGCCCGAATCGATTGCCGTGATCCGGCCCGGCAATCCTGCGTTGGCGGAAGAGCTGAGGCGTGGTGGCTGTCGCGTGATCGAGGCTGCCGAGGCAGAGGCTGGCATGGGTGCAGCGCTGCGCGCTGCGGTGGCGGCAACCCCTGATGCGCATGGGTGGGTAGTCGCGCTGGCTGACATGCCGTGGCTGCCATTGGAGCTGGTGCGCGCTGTGGCGTTGACGATCACCTCGCCCGAGACGATCGCTGCGCCGTGGCGGGATGGGCGGCGCGGGCATCCGGTTGGTTTTGGCGCGGCCTGGCGGGAGGAGTTGCTGAAGCTCGATGGGGATGAGGGGGCGCGGGCGCTTTTGAAGGCGCAGCCGGTGACGCGGATCTTGACCGAGGATGAGGGAGCGTTCAGGGATGTGGATTTGCCGGGAGATTTGAAATAGCGGCTCCGGCTTCTCCCCTCTCTCACTGCGTGAGCGAGGGGAGCCACATCATCCGTGGCGTTGCGTCATCGGGATTTCTGGCGAGAACGCTATCCCTGGGTCATCCCGGCCGCCAACTCCGAAGTCTTGGCCGCCATCACAAAATCATTCCGATGCAACCCCTTGATCTTCTTGGTCCGCCAGGACACGGTGGCATGCCCCCATCCAAAGCTGATTTCCGGATGATGCCCCTGCTCCTCAGCCAGCCGCCCGACACCACTGACGAACTCCAGCGCCTGCGCAAAGTTGCGAAACGTGAAGCTGCGTTCAAGCCGGCCGGCGTCATCGGCAAGCGTCCATCCCGGCGTCTCGACCAATAGCGCCTCGGCCTCTGCCCGCTCCAGCGGAGGAATACCCCCACGGCAAGGCGTGCAAGTCTGCGATTCCAGTTTCTCGCTCATGGCAACACTCCTTTAGCAGCGGCAGGCAAAACCCAGCGCCTTCAGCCGCCGTCCGTTTCCGTCAGCGCGCGCAGAAACTCCTGGCTCCACCAGTGCACGTCCTGCGTACGAATGCGCTCCAGCAGCTTCTCATGCCGCGCCTGCCGCTCGGCCAGCGGCATGTGCAATGCCTGCTGGATCGCCTGCGCGGTGGCGTGCGTGTCGTAGGGGTTCACCAGCAGCGCTTCCTTGAGCTGCTCGGCCGCGCCCGCAAAGCGCGACAGCACGAGCACGCCAGGGTCTTCACGATCCTGCGCAGCGATGAATTCCTTCGCCACGAGATTCATGCCATCGCGCAGCGGTGTCACGAGCGCTACGCGGCTCGCACGGCACAAGCCCGGCAGCCTCTTGCGTGCCGTGGTGCGATGGATATAGCGCACCGGCATCCAGTCCAGCTCGCCGAATTCACCGTTGATGGCACCGCTCAGCCGTTCCATCTCGCTGCGCAGGTCGGCATAGGCATCTACCGATTCGCGCGACGGCGCCGCGATCTGCACCAGCGTCGCGCTCATGCGGTTCTCCGGATACTCGGCCAGCAGCCGGTAGAAGGCCTTGAGCCGTTGCGGCAGGCCCTTGGAGTAATCGAGTCGGTCGATGCCGAGCAGCAGCCTGCGGCTCGCGTACTGCGCGCGCATCATCTCGAAGGTCTCCTGTGCTTCAGCGCCCCGACCGAGTTCCCGAAACTCCTCCACATCGATGCCGATCGGGAACGCCTCGGCACGTACGGTGCGATGGAACGCGCGATAGCGGTGTTCGCCCATTGGCTCGGCGAACGCTTCGTTCTGCACGTAGCGCGAGAAATGCTCCAGGTCGGTGTGGCTCTGGAAGCCGATGAGGTCGTACGCGAACAGCGCGCGCATGAGCCAGTCATGCTGCGGGATGGCGGCCAGGATCAGCGGTGGCGGCAGCGGGATATGCAGGAAGAAGCCGATGCGCTGTCCGCAGCCGATGGCGCGCAGTTCTGCTGCCAGCGGGATCAGGTGGTAGTCGTGGATCCAGATGATGTCATCGGGCTTGAGCAGCGGCGCCAGCTTGCGCGCGAACAGCTGGTTCACGCGACGGTAGCCGTTGAGATAGTTCGAGTCGAAGTCCGCCAGATCCAGCCGGTAGTGGAATGCGGGCCACAGGACACCGTTGCTGTAGCCGAGGTAGTAGGCGTCATGGTCTTCGCGGCACATGTCCACAGTGGCCAGCGTGACATTGCCCGCTTGCTGCAAGTGCAGCTCCCCTTCGCCAGGCGTGCCGCCATGGTTCGTTTCCAGCGCCTTGCCGCTCCAGCCAAACCACATCCCGCCAGTCTGGCGCAGCGCTTCGGACAAGGCCACGGCGAGGCCGCCCGCGGCAACGTTGCGCGGATCGGCAACCCGGTTGGATACCGCTACTAGTCTTGGCATAGATGGTTGATCGTGTTTGTCATGCCCCGTCCCGTTCCGCTCAGATCACGCTGTCCCAAGGCGCCGACAGGCGCGTGGCGCCGTTGATCAGCCCGACCATCGAATAGGTCTGCGGGAAATTGCCCCACATCTCGCCCGTAACAGGGTGGGTGTCTTCGGACAACAGGCCCAGCGGGTTGCGCGCGGCGAGCATGGACTCGAAGATCTCGCGCGCTTCATCGCGCCGGCCAACGCGTGCTAGTGCGTCGATGCGCCAGAAGGTGCAGATGTTGAACGCGGTCTCGGGCTTGCCGAAGTCGTCGGGGGCCTCGTAGCGGCGCATGTAGGGGCCGTCGCAAAGCGTGTCTTCGAGCGCTTTGATCGTGGAGATGAAGCGCGGGTCGCGCGGTTCGATAAAGTTCACCTCGGCCATCAGCAGTACGCTCGCATCGAGTTCGCGGCCGCCGAAGCTTTCGGCGAACGCCTGGCGCGACTCGTTCCAGGATTCGGCCAGGATGCGTTCCTTCATGCGCTGCGCATGGTCCTGCCAGTACTCGGCACGCGACTGCAGCGCGAGCTTCTCGGCAACCTTCGCGAGGCGGTCGCAAGCGGCCCAGCTCATCAGCGCCGACGACGTATGCACGCGGGCACGCGTACGCAGCTCCCACATGCCCGCGTCGGGGGTGCCGAACACTTTCACGGCCTGCTCGCCCACCTCTTCCAGCCGGCGGAATTCGGCCGGGCCGCCGCGATGCAGCAGCCGGTGGTCATGGAACGCCTGTGCGGCGCCCAGCACGATATTGCCGTAGACGTCGTGCTGGAAGTGCTCCTGCGCCTGGTTGCCGACGCGCACCGGACCCATGCCGCGATAACCGGGCAGATGGTCGAAGATGCTTTCTGGCAGTTCGCGCTCGAGCCCGATGCCGTACAGCGGCTGGATATGTCCGTCCTGCGATTGCATGACCACATTGGACAGCCAGCGCAGATAGTCTTCCATCGTGCCGACCTCGGACAGGCTATTGAGCGCGCGCACCACAAAGAACGCATCACGCAGCCAGCAGAAGCGGTAGTCCCAGTTGCGTCCGCTGCCGGGCGCTTCGGGGATGCTCGTGGTCATGGCGGCGACGATCGCACCGGTTTCCTCGTACAGCGACATCTTGAGCGTGATGGCCGCGCGAATCACCGCGTCCTGCCATTCGCGCGGCACTGCCAGCCGGCGGCTCCACAGCCGCCAGTAGGACGTGGTCTCCTGCTCGAAGTCGCGCGCGGTTTCTTCGACGCCGTGATTGAGCGTCTCGTCGGGCCCCAGGATGAAGTTGTGGCTGCGCGTGACCAGGAACGGTGTATGCGACAGCACGTACGCAAGCGGCGCATCGGTGGTCATGCGCAGCGTCATATTGTCGCCGATGAAGCGCACATGGCTGCTGCCGCGCGTGACTTCGGGCACCTTGCGTCCCCAGTCGAAGCGCGGCGCGACCACCACGCGCACGCGCGGCGCGCCGCGCACCGGACGGATGCGGCGCACGAGTGTTATCGGACGGAAATAGCGGCCGAGCCGGAAGAAGCGCGGCGCGAAGTCGGTGATCTCGAGGCAATTGCCATGGATGTCCGTCACGCGCGTGCGCAGCACGGCGGTATTGGGCTCGTACCACTGGCTCGAAGACTGGAAGTCTTCAATCTCGATCGAGAAATGGCCAGCGTTTTCGCTCGGGTCGAGCAGCGCGTTGAAGACCGGATCGCCGTCGAAGCGCGGCATGCACGACCACACGATGCGGCCGCGGCTGTCGACCAGCGCCGAGAACGCGCAATTACCAATCATGCCGAGAGACAGCGATGGCGTGGCATGAATCGCGCCGCCGTCGACCGTCTTGTGCACGCCTTCGGACGGCTGCTGGCCCAGTTCCGATGGGCTGCTTGGGTTGCTTGCGGATGTCACAGCGAATCCCCCTCAAGATCTCGTTGTGGATCGGACACCGCCGGCCGCTCGTCCGGGGCCGGTGTGCCATCGAATGCGCGCGCTGAGCGGTGTAGCCAGCAGCGCAGTGCGGCCGGCCCGGTGACGCTGACCGTAGCCATGGTCTCGCGCTGGCCCACCAGCACGCCGACCCCGCCGAGCTTGCGCACGACCGCGAAGCCTGCTTCGTCAGTCACATCGTCGCCCGCAAAGAGCGGGCCACGTCCAGCGAATGGCGGCATGTTCATGAAAGCTGCGATCGCATCGCCCTTGTTGATGCCGGCGGGCTTGATCTCCACCACCATCTTGCCGGGCATGCCCTCCAGCCCGTTCGCATGGCGCAGCACGTCGGTGACGGCCGCGCGCACCAGGCCTTCGAGTTCGGGCGCTTCGCGATAGTGGATGGCGACGGCCACGGACTTGCGCTCGAGGCGCAGGCCGGGATGCCGGCGCACAAGTGCTTCAAGCGGCGGGATCAACGGCTCCAGGCCGGGCGCGGGCTTCATCTCGATCTGCGCGCCGGCGGTGCGGAGTTCCGCACCGTGCACGCCGGCGGCCGGCAGCAACAGCGGCTGCAGGAAATGGTCTAGTTCAATGATCGGTCGGCCGGATACGATGGCGAGCGCGCCATCCAGACGGTCGTACAGCCTGCGCAGCGTCCCGACCAGTTCGGGCTCTACCTGCACAAGCTCGGGCCGCGGGGCGAGATCGGCCAGCGTACCGTCGAAGTCGAGAAACAGCGCGGTATTGGGTTCGATAAGCGGTAAAGGGGGCATCGCGTAAAACCGTACATGTGATTCCGGCGGGCGCCTACCGGGCGCTGTCCTACACGGCGCAGATCGTCACATTGGTGCGATTCCCTGCGTGGCAGTGCTCGCGGCGCCACTCCAGCCGGGGCACGGGTCGTCGCTCCAGACCTTGTGCGGCGTTCCGATCCTTTATCATTGGCGGTTTCCGCCAAAATTTCCGGCCTTTTTTGCGCCCTTTTTGCCCTTCCCCGCGTCGTTCTGCGTCGCGCCGCCAGGGCCCATCGCCAACCGCAGACATGAACCGCAAGCCCGCCTCCTCCAAACCCGACTATCTCAGGAAGATCCTGACCGCCAAAGTGTATGACGTGGCGCAGGAGACCGAGCTGACCTTTGCGCACAACCTGTCGGCGCGCACCGGCAACTCGGTGTGGTTCAAGCGCGAGGACACGCAGCCGGTGTTCTCGTTCAAGCTGCGCGGCGCGTACAACAAGATGGCGTCGCTGACGCAGGAAGAACTCAGGCGCGGCGTGATCGCGGCGTCGGCCGGCAACCACGCGCAGGGCGTGGCGCTGTCCGCGGCGCGCCTGCAGTGCCGCGCAATCATCGCCATGCCGGTGACCACGCCGCAGGTGAAGATCGACGCGGTGCGCGAGCGCGGCGGCAAGTGGGTGGAGATCGTGCTGCACGGCGATTCGTACAGCGACGCCTACAACCATGCGGCAATCCTGGAGAAGAAGCACAAGCTGACCTTCATCCACCCGTTCGACGATCCGGAAGTGATCGCCGGCCAGGGCACCATCGCAATGGAAATCCTGCGCCAGCATCCGGGCCCGATCCACGCGATCTTCGTCGCGATCGGTGGCGGCGGGCTGATTTCAGGCATCGCGTCTTACATCAAGGCCGTGCGCCCCGAGATCAAGGTGATCGGCGTGCAGACCGTGGATTCCGACGCGATGAAGCGCTCGGTCGAAGCGGGCAAGCGCATTGAACTCAAGGACGTGGGCCTGTTCTCTGACGGCACCGCGGTGAAGCTGGTCGGCAAGGAAACATTCCGCATCACGCGCGAACTCGTCGATGAGATCGTGCTGGTGGACACCGATGCGATCTGCGCGGGAGTGAAGGATGTGTTCCAGGACACGCGCAGCATTCTTGAACCCGCGGGCGCGCTGGCCGTCGCCGGCCTCAAGCTGTATGCCGAGCGCGAGAAGCTCAAGGGCGAGCATCTAGTCGCGATCGCCTGCGGCGCCAACATGAACTTCGACCGCCTGCGCTTCGTCGCCGAGCGCGCCGAAGTGGGCGAGGCACGCGAAGGCGTGTTCGCCGTCACTATTCCCGAAGAGCGCGGCAGCTTCAAGCGCTTCTGCGAACTGGTGGGCACGCGCAGCGTCACTGAATTCAACTACCGCATTGCCGACCGGAACATCGCGCATATCTTCGTCGGCGTACAGATCGCCAGCCGCGCCGAGAACGACAAGATCGCCGCGAACTTCCGCCGCCATGGCTTCGACACGCTGGACCTGTCCAACGACGAACTCGCCAAGCAGCACATCCGCTACATGGTTGGCGGCGTCTCGCCGCTCGCGCACGACGAACTGCTGTATCGCTTCGAATTCCCCGAGCGCCCGGGCGCGCTGATGAAGTTCCTGTCGAGCATGAGCCCGAACTGGAACATCAGCCTGTTCCATTACCGCAACCAGGGTGGCGACACGTCCAACATCCTGGTCGGCATCCAGGTGCCGAAGAACGAAAAGCGCGCTTTCCGCGCATTCCTTTCGACGCTGGGTTACGTACACTGGGACGAGACCGAGAACCCGGTCTACAAGCTGTTCCTCTCCGACCGCGGAAATCAAGCATGAGCCTTCCTGAACACTCGCCGCTGGGCAAGCCCTCGGCCTACAAGACGGAATACGACGCGACGCTGCTGTTCCCGATCGCGCGCCAGCCCAAGCGCACGGAAATCGGCCTGCCCGCAGGCAAGCCCGTGCCGTTCTTCGGCGTAGATATCTGGAATGCGTATGAAGTGTCGTGGCTCAACATGCGCGGCAAGCCGCAGGTCGCGCTGGCCACGTTCATCATCCCGTCCGATACGCCGAACATCATCGAATCGAAGTCGTTCAAGCTGTACCTGAACTCATTCAACCAGACAAAAATCGCCTCGCCTGAAGCGCTGCAACAACTGCTGCACCATGATCTGTCGGAAGCCACCGGCGGCACCGTGCAGGTGCGGCTGGTGACGGAAGCCGATCTGGGCAAGCAGAAGATGGGCGAGCTGGAGGGATTGCTGCTCGATCGGCTGGACATCGAGGTCGATCGCTACGAGCCGGCACCCGACTTGCTGAAGGCTGACCAGCAGGAATCACCGGTCGAGGAAACGCTGGTGTCGCACCTGCTGAAGTCCAATTGCCTGGTGACCGGGCAGCCCGATTGGGGCAGTGTGCAGATTCGCTATGTGGGCGCGCCGATCAACCAGGAAGGGCTGCTGAAATACCTGATCTCGTTCCGCAATCACAATGAATTCCATGAGCAGTGCGTGGAGCGGATCTTTATGGACGTGATGAGGGAGTGCAAGCCGGTGAAGCTTGCCGTCTATGCGCGCTACACGCGACGCGGCGGGCTGGATATCAATCCGTTCCGCACCAACTTCAATACGCCCTGGCCGGATAATCTCAGGAACGCAAGGCAGTAAGGGAATCTGAGGTGCCGGATGGTGTTGGCGTGTGTGGCTCGCGCCAACACCCCTCAAAACTCGGCGTGAAACCGGATCCCGTAGAACTTCGCCGGCCCGCGGTCGGCGTTGTAGCCAGGATTGCGCACATACTGGAAATCCGGGCTGATACTCAGGTACTTGAACGGCTGGAAGCTGTAATAGATCTCGAACACCTGCTCAGGCGCATAGTTCAGCGTCCCATCACCCAAAAACGCGCCCTGCCCGCCAGCGGCAAGATAAGCCCGGTGATTCTGTCCCAGCATATTGACTGCAAACGCCACGCCCACCGCATCGCGCGCACGGCCCCATGAGCTGCCGTTCAACACCCCTCCGAACGAAACCTGCCGCCCGATCTCGGTGAAGGCATAGGTCTCGGTCTTGTCGTCCGACATGCTGGCCCGGAAGAACACCCCCAGCGAATCATTGACCTGCTGCAACAGCGTCAGCCCCACGCCGACCTTGGCGTGTTCCTGCCGCACGTCCGCGACATCGGGCGTGATGTTGTTGGCCTGACCGAACCGGATCGCGTCGTTGAACGCGCCCATGCGCGCCTTGTTGCGGAAGAACAGCAGGCGAGCCGTGCCAGGCCGGTCGTACAACTTGTAGCGCTTTTCGAGTTCGAGCACGTCGCCGTAGTGTTCGAACATCCGCGTGTCGAGTTCGAGCCCGTTGGACTCGAGCGGCTGCAGGAAGCGGCCGATGCGCGCGGACCAGTCGTCGCCGATGTATTCGAGTGCCACGCCCCACGTGTAGCCGCGTGAATCTGCCGCGTAGTCCCACGCGCCATGGGTCAGAAATGACCAGTTCATGAACTGCGTACGCGGGTCGGAACCGTAGTCGTTCTGGTCGAACACGTCGAGCACGCCAAAGTTGCCGGCGGTCAGTACCACGCGGCGCTTGTCGACGGTTCGGGCGAACTGGTTGAAATCGTCGTCGAGCTTTTCCGTGTCTCCGCCAAGGCCCCAGGTCTGCCGGATGAATGCGCGCGCACGGTAGAAGACGGGGTTCGTGCTCGCGCCCTTGGCAAGTTCGCCATTTGTCAAGCCGGCCATGCCGTGCAGCCCCGAGAACGGGACGCCTTGCGCCACTTCCGGGTTGAGGTGGAACTCCGCACCGTCCCACAGGCGCAGACCCAGGTCCAGCGTGCTCGTGAAGGAATAACCCTTCGCGCGATCCGTGCCCAGGCTGTTGGGCCCCGAATAGGCGGCGTTGAACGCGGGCTTGCGCTGCCAGACATAGGTGGCCTGACCATGGAAGCCGAACGGGTTTTCGGTCTCCATCACATCCGTTCTGGCCGCTGGCGCCAGGTCCTGCGCCAGCGCCGGCGCGCACGCTGTCAGCGACAGCATCGCAGCGAAACAGCTGGAAAGGATCGGGCGCGGCATCGCGGCCGGGAATGGGAAACGCATGGGTGGAAATTCGGCTAGCGCCGGCCGGAACGCCGGGCCGTGGGCGGTCGAAGCATAGCCAAGGCGACATGACATGTCTACCGCCGATTGCTGCGACGCAGCAATTGTTCCGAATGCAGTCATGTGCCGCAAGTTCAACGTTGTAACAAGTCTTGAATTAATTAACTCGAAAATTAATATCCATCGAGGGAATGCTTTCGCTGGTTGAGATCCTGATTCGCCCCATGCCACCCGACCGCCCTTCTCCGCGCAAGACCACCAAGCTGCGTGCAGAACGGCGGGGTCCCGGGCGCCCTTCAGCGGGCAACCCCGGGCAGCGCGACCAGTTGCTCGATGCCGCGACCGAGCTGTTCGCGCGCCATGGCGTGGCGGCGACTTCGATCCGCGCGATTGCCGAGCACGCCGGCGTGACGCCGGCGCTGGTGCACTACTACTTCCGCGACCGCGATCAATTGCTCGACGCCATCGTTGAAGAACGGCTGCAGCAGCTTGTCGACGCGATCTTCACGCCATCCGCCACGCCTGAAGACCCGGTGGCGATGCTGGTCGGCATAGCCAGCCGCCTGATCCGCGTGGCCGCCGCGACGCCTTGGTTTCCCGGCCTCTGGATCCGCGAGGTCGCGGGCGTCGATGGCCTGCTGCGCGAACGCGTGCTGAACCGCTTTGCGTTGCAGCGGGCTGGCGCGCTGAGCGCGCCGCTGGCCGCGGCGATTGCGGGCGGCAAGCTCAACCCCGGTCTGGAGCCGACGCTGGTAATGCCCTCGCTGGTCGGGTTGACGCTGCTGCCGCTGGCCACCACGCACATCTGGCAGCGGCTGCCCGGTGCCGAGCAAATCGATACCGAGGCGCTGGTCCGCCACGTCAGCACGCTGCTCACCCAGGGCCTGACCCCCACCGCTCCCGCGCCGCGTGACGGCGCCTCAGACTGACACAGCCTTCACGTTTTGCCCAGAACCGCCATGCACGCACGAAACTTGCCGCCCGATACCCATCTCTTCGCAACGCAACGCCTCCGGCTTGCGCTGGCCCTGCTGCTTCCGCTGGCCGCGCTGTCTGGCTGCGGCCAGAACACGTCCGCCGCGTGGCAGGGCTATGTGGAAGGCGAATTCGTCAGCGTGGCGTCGCCATTCGCGGGGCGGCTGGACAGCCTGTCTGTGCAGCGCGGGCAGCAGGTCGGCAAGGGCACGGCGCTGTTCGTGCTCGAATCCGACGATGAGCGCGCGGCGCGCCAGCAGGCGGCCGAGCAAGTGCGCGTCGCCGAGGCACAGCTTGCCGACATGAAGACCGGCAAGCGGCCGGTCGAAGTCGATGTTAGCCGTGCGCAACTGTCGCAGGCACAAGCCGCCGCACAACGCAGCGCCGCGCAGTTCCGGCGTGACCGGCAGCAGTACGACATTGGCGGCATCTCGCAGGCACAGCTCGACGAATCGCGCGCCACGGCCGACAGCGACGCGGCCCGCGTGCGCGAACTGCAGCGCGACATCGACGTGGCGCGCCTGCCCGGCCGCGACGCCCAGCAGGCGGCGCAGGCCGCGCAGGTTGAAGCCGCGCGCGCCGCGCTGGCGCAGGCGGAATGGAAGCTCTCGCGCAAGGCGGTTGCGGCCACGCAGGCCGGGCTGGTGTACGACACGCCCTACCGGCTCGGCGAATGGGTGCCGGCCGGTAGCCCCGTCGTGCGCATGCTGCCGCCCGGCAACGTCAAGGTGCGCTTCTACGTATCGGAAACCGTGGTTGGCTCGCTGCGCAACGGCCAGTCGGTGCAGGTGCATTGCGACGGCTGTCCCGCGCCGGTGGCGGCCAACATCACCTATGTCTCGAACGAAGCCGAATACACGCCGCCGGTAATCTACAGCAACGAGACGCGCCGCAAGCTCGTGTTCCTGATCGAGGCACGCCCGACCGAAGCCGACGCGCCCAAGCTGCGCCCGGGCCAGCCCGTGGAGGTGAGCCAGTCATGAGCGGCACGCCCGAGCACAGTACGCCCCCACACAAGAACGGCGACCTTGCCATCGACGTGCGCGGCCTCAACAAGCGCTACGGCGACAAGCACGTGGTCAACGACCTGAGCATGCAGGTGGCGCGCGGTGAAATCTTCGGCTTCCTGGGCCCGAACGGCAGCGGCAAGACCACATCGATCCGCATGATGTGCGGCCTGCTGACGCCCGATTCCGGCGAGGGCACGTGCCTGGGCTTCGACATCCTGCGTGAATCGGACGAGATCAAGCGCCGCGTCGGCTACATGACGCAGAAGTTCTCGTACTGGGACGACCTGTCGATCCGCGAGAACCTGGACTTCGTCGCGCGCGTCTACGGCATGCCGAACCGGCGCGAGGCCGTCGACCGCGCGCTGGAAGACCTCGGGCTCGCCACGCGTTCGGCGCAGCTTGCCGGATCGCTGTCGGGCGGCTGGAAGCAACGGCTCGCGCTCGCGGCCTGCCTGCTGCACGAGCCCGAACTGCTGCTGCTCGACGAACCGACCGCCGGGGTCGACCCCAAGGCACGGCGCGACTTCTGGGAGCAGCTTCACCTGCTGGCCGCGCGCGGCATCTCGGTACTGGTCAGCACGCACTATATGGACGAGGCCGAGCGCTGCCACAAGCTTGCGTATATCGCCTACGGCAAGCTGCTCGCGCAGGGCACTGCCGATGAAGTCGTGGAAAGCCAGCACCTGACCACGTGGAGCGTCGAGGGCGACGACCTTGCCACGCTGTCGGAGCAATTGCACGGTGCGCCGGGTGTCGAGCAGACCGTGGTGTTCGGCACCGCGCTGCACGTGACCGGCCGCGACGCTGCGCAACTAGAAGACACGCTGCGGCGCGTGGCCGGACCGGAGAGGCGCGTCGAGCCGACCCAGACCAGTCTCGAAGATGTCTTCATCCACATGATGAGCCGTGCGGAGGACAACATGAACGCCGGCGCCGGCCGCAAGCCGCATAAGGGGAAGCCATGAAACGCAACGGACGATTCAGCTTCTCCTTCGACCGGTGGTGGAGCATCGTGCTCAAGGAGTTCCTCCAGTTGCGGCGCGACCGTGTCACGTTCGGCATGATCGTGGGCCTGCCGATCATGCAGCTGCTGCTGTTCGGCTTTGCCATCAACACTGATCCGCGGCACCTGCCGACCGCCGTGATCGCCGCGGACCAGAGCGAATTCACGCGCTCGTTCCTGGCCAGCATGGAGCACTCGACCTACTTCAAGATGGTCGGCACGCTGCCGGACGAAGACGCCGGGCGCGAGGCGCTGATGAAAGGCAACGTGCAGTTCGTGGTCAGCATCCCGCCCGATTTCACGCGCAAGCTGTTGCGTGGCGAACGGCCCGCGCTGCTGGTGGAGGCGGACGCGACGGACCCGTCCGCGACCGGCGCCGCCATCGCCGCGCTCGCACAGCTGCCGTTCACCGTGGCGCGTGTCGACATGAAAGGGGCGCTTGCCCCGCTGGCCGGCGGCAAGGCGCCGTTCGACGTGCAGGTGCAGCGGCTCTACAACCCTGAGGGCATCACGCAGTACAACATCATCCCCGGGCTGATGGGCGTAATCCTGTCGATGACGATGGTGATGATGACGGGCCTGGCGATGACGCGCGAACGCGAGCGCGGCACCATGGAAAACCTGCTCGCCACGCCAGTGAAGCCGATCGAGGTCATGACCGGCAAGATCGTGCCGTACATCTTCATCGGCCTGATCCAGTCGACCATCGTGCTGCTCGCCGCGCGCTGGGTGTTCCAGGTGCCGTTCTTCGGCTCCGTCATCGCGGTGTACCTGGCGGCGCTGCTGTTCATCGCGGCCAACCTGACGGTGGGCATCACGCTGTCGTCGCTCGCGCAAAACCAGTTGCAGGCGATGCAGCTCACGTTCTTCTACTTCCTGCCCAACATCCTGCTGTCCGGCTTCATGTTCCCGTTCGCGGGCATGCCGGGGTGGGCGCAGGGCATCGGCAACATCCTGCCGATGACTTACTTCCACCGCATGATTCGCGGCATCCTGCTCAAAGGCAACGGCTGGACCGAGCTGTGGCCCAATGTGTGGCCGATGGCCCTGTTCATCGTGGTGGTGATGGCGATCGCGGTGCGCTT
Source organism: Cupriavidus pinatubonensis (assembly GCF_019602855.1). Lineage (GTDB taxonomy): Bacteria > Pseudomonadota > Gammaproteobacteria > Burkholderiales > Burkholderiaceae > Cupriavidus > Cupriavidus pinatubonensis. The sequence continues at coordinate 441,960 of NZ_CP080767.1, read as the reverse complement.
CTACCGCCGCACGCTGGACTGAAGGAGCCACGCCATGCGTTCCCGTCTTCCATTACTAGCCTGCCTGCTGCTTTCGGCGTGCGCGGTCGGCCCCGATTTCCGTGCGCCGGCACCAACCGATGATCCCGGTTACGTAGCCGGCCCGCAGCCGCAATCCACGGTCGCCGCCGAGATGCCCGGCAACCTGCCGCACGGCCACCCGCAGACCTTCGCCAACGGCGCCGACGTGCCCGCGCAATGGTGGGCGCTGTTCCGCAGTCCCGCGCTGGATGCAACGATTCGCGCTGCACTCGATGGCAGTCCCACGCTCGCGCAGGCACAGGCGAAACTGCGCGAGGCGCAGGAAAACCTTGCTGCGCGCACCGGGGCCACGCGCTGGCCGACCGTGGATGCGAACCTCAACACGACGCGCCAGCAGGTCAACTTCCAGTCGCTCGGCATCACCGCCATTCCGAGTCCCGGCCCGTTCACGCTCTACGGCGCGACGGTGCAGGTCTCGTACGTACTCGATCTGTTCGGCGGACAGCGGCGCGAGCTCGAAGGCCTGCAGGCAGCGGTGGATTATCAGCGCTATGAATTCGAGGCTGCCCGCCTTGCACTGGCCGCCAATGTCGCCACGGCGGCGATCCGGGAAGCGGGATTGCGCGCGCAACTGGCCGATACGGTCGCCATTGCCGAGGCGCAGCAACGCGAACTCGGCATCGCCGAGGAACGGCTGCGCACCGGCGGCATCGCGCGCGTCGACGTGCAGCGCCAGCGTTCCGAACTCGCGCAGACGCAGGCACTGATTCCGGGGCTCGCACAGCAGATCGAGTCCACGCGCCACCAGCTTGCGGTCTATACGGGCCAGACGCCTGCGGCGGCGCAATTGCCGGAATTCAGGCTTGAAGACTTGCAGTTGCCGGAGACCTTGCCAGTCAGCCTGCCGTCCACACTTGCGCGCCGCCGTCCGGATATCCGCGCGGCTGAAGCGCTGCTGCACCAGGCCTCGGCAAATATCGGCGTGGCCACGGCCAACCTCTATCCGCAGATCACGCTCAGCGCGAGCGGTGGCTGGCAGTCCACCACCGCTCGCAATCTGTTCGACAGCTTCAACGTCTGGAGCCTTGCCGCCGGCCTTGTGCAACCTGTTTTCCACGGTGGCGAACTGCTGGCGCGCAAGCGTGCGTCGGAAGCGGCCTACGAGCAGTCGCTCGCGGCTTACCACCAGGCCATTCTGCTAGGCCTGCAGAACGTGGCCGACGCGCTGCGCGCGCTCGAGGCCGACGCCGCCACGCTACGCGCCCGCGCGGACAATGCGCGGCAGGCGCGTGCAACGCTGGATATCGTGTCGCAGCAGTACCGGCTCGGCGGTGTGAGCCAGCTCACGCTGCTCGATGCGGAGCGCCAGTCGCGCCAGGCATCGCTGGACCTGTCACAGGCGACCGCAAGCCGGCTCGCCGATTCGGCGGCGCTGCTGCAGGCGCTCGGCGGCGGATGGTGGGAGGAGGAGGCGCAGGCCAGCGCAGGAAGTCCCTCTACGCCGGCCGTGCAGTGACAGTCCGCAGGCTCAGCGCCCGATGAACCCGCGCAGGCGCCGCACGCCTTCATCGAGGCGATCCGTGTCGCACGCATAGCACCAGCGCACGAAGCCCTCCCCTTCATCGCCGAATGCGCTGCCCGGTGCCAGCCCCAAACCCGCTTCCCGCACGAGCTGCTTGCACAGGGCCAGGCTGTCCGTGGCGCCGGACAGGCGGAAGAACACGTACATCGCGCCCTCCGGCGCATGCGCGTCCACACCGGGCAAGGCGGACAGCGCATCCACGAGGTGGTCGCGCGCCGTGCGCAACCGCTGGACGAGGTCGCGCGTGAACGCTTCGCCTTCGCGCACCGCCGCCACGCCTGCCTCCTGCACGAACGAAGGCGCGCACGAGGTGTTGTATTCGATCAGCTTGCCGAGATCGTCGGTCATCGATGAAGGCAACACCATCCAGCCGAGCCGCCAGCCCGTCATCAGCCACGCCTTGGAAAACGAGTTGACGCAGATGACGCGCTCCTCGCGCGAGGCGATGTCCAGGAACGACGGCGCGGTGCGGCTGTCGCCCCCACCGGGTTCATCGCCGTAGTAGAGCCGCTCATAGACCTCGTCGGCAATGATCCAGATCCCGTGCCGGCGGCAGTGGTCCAGCACGGTAAGTTGTGCCGCGCGCGACATCACCCAGCCGGTCGGGTTGTTCGGCGAATTGACCATCAGCGCACGCGTGTCCGGCGTCAGCGCCGCGAGCAGCTTGTCGACATCGAGCGTCCACCCGTGCGGACCATAGTCGAGCGAAACGGTTTCGACCGAGGCGCCGAGGATCTTCGGGATCTCCACCAGGTTGGGCCATAGTGGCGTGACCGCCACCACGCGATCGCCAGGCCCGGCAATGAGCTGGGCCGCCAGCATCAGGCCGTTGACGCCGGCACTCGTGACCGCGACGTTCTCGATGCGCGTGGCGCCATGCAGCGCGCCGACATAGTCGGCCAGCGCACTGCGAAGGGGCGCGATGCCGAGGTTGTGCGTATAGAACGTGGCGCCACCCGCCAGCGCACGCGCCGCGGCGTCGCGGACGAAGTCCGGCGTGACCTGATCCGATTCGCCGAACCAGAACGGCAGCACCTCAGGCAGGCCGATGCCGGCGTTCGCGACTTCGCGGATGCGCGACGCGCGCAGATTGTGGACGGCGTCCCGGGCGAGAGGAAGTTGCGGATCAGGCGTGTGGCGGCTTGGGCTGTCTGGCATGAGCGTTCCTGCGGTTGCGAGCGAGATGCCAAGCGTAGCGCAAAGCGCCCGGGATGTTGCTATCTTGCCGGACCGTAAAGCCCCGGCGATCGTGTGTTGTCGTCCTGGGGTGGGCCAGACGGCCTTAGCTTGAGGCCAAAGCTGCTGCTTTGCCCGCGGTCGTCGTGGCTGGGGCGCAAGGAGTAGAGGTCCGAGCGGGCCGGTCGTGCCGCCTGGGCGGCAGATGCCGCCGCGGGCGCGCTCGCGGGCTGGCCGCCGGCTGCACGCGCCGGTGGCATCAGAGCCAGCAACACCAGGAACGGAACAACGGATCTTTGCAACACGGAAAGCGCCCGCCAGACGGCGGCGACGTAAGCGACGAAAACGTCGACGAAGCCGATATTGTGGCAGGCGGCCGGAGCCGCCGCCAGCCGTGCGTTCGGTCAGGACATCACTTGTCGATCTGCGAGTACCAGTAAAGGCGCTTTCGCTTGCCAACGCCAAGCGGCACGACCTTCTGGCCACCCAGTGGCGATGTATTGTTGCCGCCGCCTGGCCCGGTCTGGTTGCCGCCGCCGATCAGCACACCGACGTTGCCGGTCACACCGGAGGCATTCGTGATCGACACGATGCCAAACACCGGCGACGGCGGCAGGCCGCCACCGTCGAACGTAATGAAGCGGTTGGTATTCTGCCCAAGCCCGGTCAGGAACGAAACGGAGTAGCCGCGGGCCACGCCAAGGTCCGGATAGCAGGCACCCGGCGTCGGCACGGAAGGCGTATTGGTGCCGAAGTAGGTGTAGCCCGAGACCGTCAGCGGCGCATTGACGATCTTCTCGCCCTTGGCCAGCGTGATGTAGAAGCCCTTGCCGCTGGTCGAGTCCACATACTGGGTGGCCGTCGCATCGAACAGGTTCGCTTCGGTCAGCGGCGTCCAGGTGGACGGCAGCCCGCCCGACAGCGTCGTGTCCTTGATCACATAGAACCGGTTGACCACGTTGTAGGCCGTGCCCGCCGTGGTCGATGCAGAGTAAAGCGGATGCTCACGGTCGCCCGTGCCCATCGTGATGGCGTCGTAGGTGCCGGTGGAGACTACATCGGGTGCGTACAGGAACTTGCGCGCGTCGTTGGTGTTCGCCGCACCGCCAAGCGCCGCGAGCTTGCCCATGGTCCATGCGGTCGGTGCAGTGCCTGCGCTGGTCTCGAAATCGACACGCCAGACATTGCCGCCGACGTCGCCCACATAGGCCTTGTCGATATAGCCATCGCCGTTGCGATCCACCGCCGCCACATCGGACGGGACCGCGCGTGACAAGCCCGTCGGGCTTGCGCAGACGGTACTGGCGAGCCCGGTACAGTCGCCCAGCCACGCGCGCACCACGCCGCCTGTCAGCGCGTCCAGCACAATCACGCCGCGCCCGCTGGTGTTCGTGCCTGGCGCCGGGTCGCTGTCCTCGGCGGTGTCGTAGCCTGCGCCCATGACGAGCACCGGGTTGGTGTTCCCCTTCACCAGGACCACGCGCGGCTGCGACCACGTCTGGCCCAGTTCGGGAATCTGCGTGTTCGTCGTCGACCAGAGGTACTTCGGATTGATCGGGTCGGTCACGTCCATGGCATAGAGCAACGCGCCCCCGCGACGCGCGGTGATGTACAGGATCACGCGCGGATTCTTGGGGTCGCGCAGATCCTGGTAAAGCGTGGTAGTGCCATCGAAGAAGTAGTCGCGCGCCGTGCCATAGGTGGATCCGGGCAGCTTGATGGTGGGTGTATTGCTGTAGATGCGGCCCAGCTTGCCGTAGAACTCCGGTGGCACGAAACCCCACAGTTCGCCGCCCGGCCGCACGCCGCCGATGCCGCTCGACTGGTTGCCGTTGATCGCGTGGAAGACGCCGTCGTTCGCGCCGTAGAAGACCACGATGCCGGTCGATCCCCCATAGTTCACGACGACCGGGCGTGAATGCAGCACATCGCCATGAATGGAGGGGCGCACGGTCACCGCGCCGCCAGGCCCTGGTTCGGCCTCCGCGCCCACCGCGCTGGTCGAGGTGCCGGAACCGGAACCGCTGGATCCCTTGCCGTTGCCGGACGATCCGGACGCCGCCGCAAGCGCGGCATAGATGTCCGCTCCGCGTACCCAGTTGACCATGTTGCTGACGTCCGTGGCCGTGGTCTTGAGCGCGGCCTGCCCGGCAGTGCCCACCAGCCACGTATTGCTGGTGTCGAACGATGCCAGCGCCGTGTTCGCTGCGCACGCGCCATTGGCGCACGTCAGCAGCCGGCGGCCGGTCTGGGTGGTCAGGTACTGCGCGCGCAGCATCTCGCCAGCGCCCCCCTTTTCGACGATTTCCCCATCGGCGAGATCGAGCGCTCCGGAAGAACCGGACGGGCTGTTGGCCCAGAAGCCGGTTGACGGCCAGCTTGTCACACTGCCCGTGCCATAGCCGCTGCTGCTGAAACTGAGTGGCGGCTCGGCGCTCCAATAGCTCTTTGCGTTCGGCGAAATGAAGCCTGTGCCGGCATTGCTGATTGCGCTTTGCTGGTTCGGGCCTGCGGCCGTCGAATCCAGCATCACGATCTGGTTGTTGCTGTCATAGCCAAGCTTGTACTGCTTGAGGTTCCCGATCCAGCGCGGTGCCGCGGTGGCGTCCGGACGGAACATGCCGATATAGACCTGGTTCAGGTAGGTACCCTGGCTGTTCACGCTGACTGGCAGGCTGACCGACGCAAACACGTTGTTGACCGCCTGCATTTCGCTGAAGATCTCCAGCAGCGCGTTGGTCATGGCAGTGATGTCGCCCATCTTGACGACATAGGACTTGCCGCCGCCGTTGGTGGCCATGCTCTGGGTGAAGGCAACATAGTCGGGATTGTTGCCGTCGGTCACTGCAATCGTGTACGTGATGACGTTCTGGTTGTTCACCAGGCTGCCATTCACGTCGGTCTGATACATGAACCGCGCCCACTCGTCACCCCAGTTGCTCTGGTATTTCGTATAGGACCCCGGTATGGTGATCTGCTGCTGTTGCGCAGCCGTTGCCCCGGCAGCGGCAAGCGTTGCAGCGGAGAGCTGCCCACCGTCCTGAGGCTTGCCGTTGTTCATCGCATTGGCGATGTAGATGATGAAATTCCGTTGGCAGGGGTTGGTGATGGGCGACCGGTTCGCATAGTTGGTCCCCGAAATGCCGGTCTTGCCGGCAAAGAAGGCCCATGCCTCCTGCATACCGCCGCCCACCTGTGAACCGTTGCCCTTGTCGCCATTGCGGTCGATGGTCTTGAGGTAGGCCATGAAGTTGGCCGTGCCCGTCGCGTCCATCAGCGGCAGTGCGGGCGAGGGCGGCGGGCTTGGCGGTGTCGCTGCCTGGAACTTGAATTGTCCGCCGTAGTTGCTGCTGTTGCCGAACATCATCAGGCCCATGTTCATGTTGCCGGCCATGGCGGGGTTCTGCGCCAGCGTCGCCACCGCCGCGTGCAATGCACACTGTTCCGCGCCAACGTTGCTCGTGCTGTTCCCGGATGAAACGTAGCCCGGCGACGTGCAATTGACAGTCACGTTCGCGTCCCAGGCCGCGGCATTGTCCAGCAGGATCAGGACATTGGGCTTGGCATTCGAATTGTTCTGCAAGCCGGTGAACAGGTCGATGTCCTCGGCCCGGGCGCTGCCAGCGCCGGCAAGGGTCAGCAGCGTGAGCGCGCACGCGGCATGGCGACGAAGGCTGCGGCCCGGATTTGGCATGCTGGTTCCTGAATGATGAGTTGTAGGACTGGAGATTGCCCTGGAGCAATCTCGCCGGCCAAGTCGATGCATGGCGTCTGTCAGGGACATACCGCTGGCGCGGGGACGCGCACACCGATGCCTTGATGCACCGTCACGGCGGTATTGGTCGCGGCCGCGTCGGTCACGGTCGATGCAACGTCCCACTGCGTGGATTCGCACAGTGAACTGCCGGCGGCGCTGTTCGACCCCGTGAGGATGCCGGTGTTCTGGCTGCCACTGCCGACGAAGCACGAGACATCGTTCGCATCGTTAAGATCCAGCTGCGTGTTCTTGATCGGCAGCGCCGAGGTGCAGGCCGGCACCGCAACCTGGGCCGTGTAGTCCGTCTTGCCATCCGCGTTCAGGTCCACCGGCAGCGCCACCGCGGCGGACGCCGGTGCCGAAGTGAAGTCCTGACTGATCACCTGTTCAACGGCCTGCTGGGCCGCATCGCGTGCTTCCACGGTGTGCTGCTGGTTCGCGGCTACCTTGACGTTGACCAGGCCCGAATTGACGATCGTCAGCGCCATCAGCATGAACATGGCCAGGAAGATCAGCGTGACGATCAGCGTCACCCCAGACTGGCCGCGGCGAATTCGTTCCACTGCTTACTCCCGTGTGCCGGCCACATTGACCAGCCGCGCAACCGTCGAGTAGACGTGGCGCTTGTAGCCGTCATTGAAGGGACCGCTGGCCGTGGCGCGGCCCAGGTCATAGGTGCGGTTGTCGACCTGGCCCATGGACTGCTGCAGCGTTCGCGCCAGCACGCTCACGCGCATCGTCGTGACGTTCGACCAGTTGGTCAGCGGGACGCTCCAGTCGTAGCCGGGGACACTGGTGCAGGCCGCCGCATTGTTGGCGCCCGGATCGTCCACATAGCAATCCGCGGAGCCGTTGTTGTCGAGATCCATGCCGTAGATCACGTGCATATCCTGAATGCCCTGCGCCAGCGACTGGCTCTGGAAGGCGCCGTTCACGAGCTCCGCCATCTTGAGCGTCGGAATGCCGTCGCCGCCATTGCTGCACAAATCGCACGCGGACAGGTAGAAGATGCGCACCACCGCTTGCCGCAACGGCGCGGGTACGGTCGGATCGCACGCCTTGGTCCGCATGGTGAACGCCGGGGCGCTGGCGTCGAAGACAAAGGACACGCTGTCGTCGGGGCAGGACGATACCTGCAGGTACGGCACGCCCGCCGCAGGCGCGGCCGAGGTCACCGTGGCAACGCGGCGCATCACGACGATCTCCGATCCTGCAGTGACATCCGGCAGGCATGGCAGGACCGTACCCGGCGCGAACCCTGTCACGGCCAGCGGCAGCGTGATGGACGGCGATGTGGAAAAGCCGAGCGCCGCGGGCGACGTCGCGCATGGCACAGGCTGGGGATTGGTCGGCGTGGCGCCCTTCGCGATGCCGCCCGCACCAAAGAAGCCCGCCAGCTCCGCATCACGCCGGATCAGGTCCAGCGCATAGCGGCCATTCTCGATCTGCTCGCTCGACTTGATGAGCTCGGACCGCGACATGCTGTTGGCGTAGTAGAGGCTCGCAAGCGCCGTCAGCAGCAACAGGCCCAGCGTGATGCCGATCATCAGCTCGACCAGCGAGACGCCGCGCTGGCGGCGCAGGATGCTTCGGTGCCCCGCCATCATGACAGCACCCCGATCCGGACTTGCGTGCTGATGGCGCGCCGGTAGGCGTCATTGCCATACTGGTTCTGCCCGCAAGGCAGTGACGGCGCGACCGTCTGGGTAAGCCCCTGCCAGGTCACCGTGACCCGATAGATCTGGTTGACCACATCGACGTTCTCGATGCAGCCGCGCGCGCCGATCATGGCGCCCACCGCCTGCGCGCCGCTCGCACTCTGACGGACTTCCCCACTGCCGAGCAGTGCGGCGTTCCAGGCCTGGAGATCGGCCGTCGCCATCGCCTGTTGTGCTGCGGAGCCCTGCGTACATGCCGCAGGCGCTGCAGCGCCGGTGCCCAGGCTCATTCCTGTGGCGCCGTTCGAATAGCACGTGGCAATCTGCCGATTCGCATTGAGCCGCGTGGCCATGTCCTGCAGCAGCGCAATGGCCTGTACCCGCTGGTAGGACTCCATTTCAGACTGGCTGGAACGCGCGACCAGCCCCGCTGTGCCCATGAGGGCCACCAGCAGGATGACGACCGCCACCAGCACCTCGATCAGCAGAAACCCCTTCTGGGCGACGACCAGGCGACCCACGCGCGCCCTTGCCTGATGACGCCTCATGAGCAGACTCCGGTCGAGGATGCGACGCGGCCGGTCGGACTGATCTGGACGCACACGGTCGAGGCACTGGTCGCGCCGCTGGAAGGCGCAACCTGGAAGGTCAGCGTGCCACCGGCGAGGCGGCCGTCGTTGCCGACGCTCAGCGCATTGCCGCCGCTCGCGGCAATGGCCAGCCCCTGGTACGGCCCGAAGCTGCGAACCGTTTCAGCACCTACCGAAACGGTCCAGCCCGCCGTCCAGGCGGCACCAGTAGTCGACATGCTGACGTTCGCATTGCGCTTGACCGCCTCGCTGCGTGCCAGCAGCAGCGATGAACTCAGGTCCAGCGCGGCACCTCGTACGCGCTGCATGGCGATCATGGACGAAAACGAAGGCGCTGCCGCGAACGTGATGATCGCCAGAATCGTCACGACGGCAATCATCTCGACAAGCGTGAATCCGCCGCGACTGGCTTGAGGCAAGGGAGACGAGCCGAAGGCAGCCATGTTCAGTTCCAGCAGTTGGAACCGCTGCCCGACGCTGACTTGACGCCGGCACTAGTCAGGGTCAGGGTGCCGCAGGACGTATCGCCGCTGAGCTGCGAGCCGACGGGCGTTGCGACGATGTTGTATGCAGGGGGTGGACCCGCAACGAGCGCGGTGGTGACGGTATAGTTGGTCGCGACGCTCGATGGCACAGTGGTGTACCCGAGCGTAGCCATGCTGGACGCGTAGGCGCGGTTGTCGAGCAGATATCGCTCTTGCGCGCCCGAGACTTCGAGCATGAACGCCTCGGCTGCCGCCCGGTTCGAGCGCAACACGTACCGCGTATAGGACGGAATGGCGATGGCCGCCATGATGCCGATAATGGCCACGGTGATCATCACTTCGATCAGCGTGAACCCACGCGCCTGCCTGGCGCTGCGCAAGCGCGCGCACCGGCATGGCATGCCGGCAGACCCACCTTCCCCAATGACCCGAAACGACAGCGTTACAAGCTTGACCCTGCTGTCGTGTCGCACTGCAGGGCTTCTATGTCCCATGCTCGCGCTCCGAAGCTTATTTATGTGGCGGCCGACCTATTTCCGGCGGCTCTGGCGCGAAGTGTAAGACACCGAATTGTATGGGTCAAAGAAATTACTATGTGGACCGTGCGGCGTTGCGGCTACAAGACAGGCCGGTCATGTACCCCAATGATCACAATCGTGACAAATAACGGCACGCCGCACTGTTGTGTCGCTAGGCGGGCAACACCGCGGCGACCGCAGCCGTGAAGCGCTCCACGATCTTGTCGATGTCCTGCGCCGTGCAGATGAATGGCGGGGCGAACAGCACGTGGTCACCATGCACGCCGTCCACGGTGCCGCCCATCGGGTAGACCAGCAGGCCGTGCTGCATGGCGGTGCTCTTCAGCCTGGCATGGGTTTTCAGCTTCGGGTCCAGCGTCGCCTTGCTGTCGCGGTCGGCGACGAACTCGACGCCGACAAACAGGCCGCGGCCGCGGATATCGCCAAGGTTCGGATGGTTGCCCAGCGATTGGCGCAAACGCGCGCGCAACTGCTCGCCGCGCTGTCGCACATTGGCCAGCAGGTTGTCTTCGGCGATCGTGCGCTGCACGGCCAGCGCGGCGGCGCATGCCGTGGCGTGGCCGATATAGGTGTGGCCATGCTGGAAGAAGCCGCTGCCGGCGACGATGGTGTCGTAGATCCGGCGCGTGGAGATCATCGCGCCGATCGGCTGGTAGCCACCGCCAAGGCCCTTGGCAATGGTGACGATATCGGGCACCACGCCATCTTCCTCGCAGGCAAACAGGTATCCGGTGCGGCCCATGCCGGACATGACCTCGTCCAGGATCAGCAGCACGCCGTACTTGTCGCAGACAGCGCGAATGCGCTTCAGGTAGTCGCCCACCGGCGGCACGGCGCCGGCGGTGGCGCCGACCACGGTCTCCGCAACGAAGGCCGCGACGTTCTCGGCCCCGAGTTCCTGGATCTTGGCCTCCAGTTCGTCAGCGAGCCGTTGCGCATATTGCGCGTCGGTCTCGCCGGCCACCTGGTCGCGGTAGGCATAGCACGGCGACACATGGTGTGCGGGCACTAGCAGCGGCAGGAATGGTTCACGCCGCCATGCGTTGCCGCCAATGGCCAGCGCGCCGAGTGTATTGCCGTGATAACTCTGGCGCCGCGCGATGAAATGGCGGCGGCTGCCCTGCCCCAGCTCGACGAAATACTGGCGCGCGAGCTTGAGCGCGGCCTCGACCGCCTCGGACCCGCCCGAGACGAAGTAGACATGTTCCAGATCGCCGGGCGCGGCCTGCGCCAGCGTTTGCGCGAGCGTTTCGGAGACCTCGGTGGTGAAGAACGAGGTATGCGCATACGCGATGGTGTCGAGCTGCGCCTTGATCGCCGCGATCACGCGCGGATGGCCATGGCCCAGCGACGACACCGCCGCGCCGCCCGAAGCGTCGAGGTAGCGGCGCCCCTCGCTGTCGACCAGTTCGACGCCGCTGCCGGCGACCGCGACGGGCAAGGTTTGGCGCGGGTTGCGATGAAAGACATGGGTCATGGCGATCGGTCCTGCGAAATGGAGAGTCAAGAATTCGAAGCGTCGAAGCGGAGCCGGGCGGCGCGCCGTGGACTTACAGGTTCTAGTCCCGGTGGTCGATATACAGCGAGCGCCGCCGCACGGTTATGGCAAGTATAAGAAGAAGGCTGTCCAATTTGCAACATATGTTTCATTGATTGCAACACAGGAATCGGATGCTTCATTTGCACGCAGCCGACACAGCGTCCCGCCGTCCGCCGCAGGACATGGCTGCGACAACGGCCCGGTAATGCCGAGGCGCTGCAGCTGTGCAACAATCGTTACAACCCCAATCCGGAGTACCAATGTCGTCCGACAGCATCACCCCGCCCGAAGACCTGGATGCACTGCAGGCCCGGCTGCGCGCGAGCTTTCCGACACTAAGCCTGCAGTTCCAGAGCGGCGCTCGTTACCTGCTGGACCATCCGCAGGACGTGCCGGTGCTGTCCATGCGCAAGATCGCTGCCAGTGCGGGGGTGCAGCCGGCTACGTTGGTGCGACTTTCGCAGCACATGGGCTTCGAAGGCTGGCAGGGTCTGCGCGAGCTGTTCGTCGACGCGCTGCGCGGCAGTTCGCAGCCGTATGCGCGCCGTGCGCGCAAGGTGGTGCGCGACGGCGGCACGAGCCGCATGCTCGGCGAGATGCTGGAAGCGCAGCACAACAACCTCGACCAGATCGGCGCGGGCAATGAGAATGCGCTGCAGGCCGCCGCCGACCTGATGTCCGGCGCGGCGTGCGTGCACGTGGCGGGGTTCCGCTCGTGCTTCCCGATCGCCTTTACCTTCCACTATGTCTACCGGCTGTTCCGCAGCACCGTGCAGCTCGTGCGTGGCGACGCCGGCACGCTCGAGATGGAGCTGCGTGCGTTCACCCCACGCGATGTCGTGATGGTGATCAGCTTCGCGCCGTACTCGCAGGAGATCATCCGCGTGGCCAGCGCCGCGCGCGAAGCCGGCTGCAAGGTCGTGGCGCTGACCGACAGTTCGGTCGCGCCGATCGCGCTGGCTGCCGACTGCACGCTGCTGTTCTCGGTGGAAAGCCCGTCGTTCTTCCCGTCGATCACGGCCGGCATCGCCACGGTCGAAGCGCTGGTCGAGCAATTGCTGGCGCGCAAGGGCAAGGGCGCGATCCGCGCGCTGGAACTGGCTGAAGGCGAACTCCACCGCGCCGGCGCTTACGTGCCGGCGAGCCGCAGTTAGTTGCCAGGCTTATTCGAAAGCCTCGTCGTTCGGATTGGCGTAGGCCTTCTTCACGGGCTCGCTCATCGGGAACTCGAAGTTGATGTTCTTGGGCGGCACCGGCTTGAGGAACCACTTGTCATAGAGCGTGTTGATCTCACCGCTCTTCATCAGGCCGGTCAGGACGCCGTCCACAAGCTGCTTGAAGCCGGGATCGTCCTTGCGCAGCATGAAGCCGTAGGCCTCGAACGACTGCGGCGTGCCGACCACCACCCACTCGGCCGGGTTCGGCGCCAAAGTGCGCGCGCCCGACAGCAGCACGTCATCCATCATGAACGCCGCCACGCGGCCCGACTGCAGGATCAGGAATGATTCGCCATAGTCCTTGGCGCTCTGGATCGTGATGTTGGCCTTCTTCTCGTCGTTCAGGCGCCGCAGGATGCGCTCGGATGTCGTACCGGCGTTCGTGACCACCGCCTTGCCGGACAGGTCGGAGAAGTCGTGCACCGGGCTGCCCTTCTTCACCAGCAGCCGCGTACCCGCGACGAAGAACGTGGTGGAAAACGCCACCTGCTGCTGACGCGACTTCAGGTTCGTGGTGACGCCGCATTCGAGGTCGACCGTGCCGTTCTGCACCAGTGAAATGCGGTTCTGCGAGGTGACCGGCACCATGCGGACCTGCAGGTTGGGTTGGTTGGTCTGCTTCTTCACCTCGTTCACCACACGGTCGCAGAGGTCCTGCGAGAAGCCGATCACCTTCTGGTTGCTGTCGTAATAGGAGAACGGGATCGAAGAGGTACGGTGGCCGATGGAGATGGTGCCGGAGGATTTGATCTTGCTGAGTGTGGGGCTGGCTGCGACGTCGACGGCATGGGCCAGGCCGGCGGGCAGGCTGGCCGCCAGGGCCAGGCACAGGAAGGTGGCTTTCACGGCGTTCATGGTGGCTCCTTGGGATTGAGGAATCCGGGTAAGGGAATGCTAGGGGCCAGGAAACATTCGTTCCATTATGGATAACCATGAAACGGTTGTTTTGTTGGACGGGGTGATCGCTCTTGGCACCACTATTTGCCCGACCGCTTTTCCGCCTCCTGCACTTCATCGATCTGCCAGTCGCGCCGCATCATGACGTAAGTGAACGAGGTCGACCAGCCGATCAGGATCAGGCCGACCAGCGGCTCGATACTGGCGATCAGGCGGCTGGCACCTATCGGGTAGATATCGCCGAGGCTCTGGGTGGTGTAGGTTTCCAGCGCGAAGTAGACGTAGACCACGGGCGTTATCTCGCGGCTGCCAGCGAGTCCGCCGAGGCCCAGGCCGTGGTCGGACAGCCAGAAGCCGAACGCGAAGACCATGGCCTCCAGGCAATGGACCAGGATGATGCAGACGATCAGCACGCCGAGGTTCATGCGGCCGCTCCAGCGCTTGGGGTGCAACGCCCAGAACAGCCGCAGCGCTTCGTAGTGGATGGCAACCGCCGTCACCGTCAGGATGGCGGCACACACCAGGGCCAGGGAATAGTGCTCGGCAGAGGATTCCATGCGAGATCAGATCGGTCGGGACGAGAACGGCCAGCGGCCTCCAACATAACACCGGAATGCCTGCCGGGGCACCCGCCGGCACAGCGCCGCACTGCGACAGGCGCCGGCATTGCGCATGGACTATGCTGGATTTCCCAACCTCATAAAGCGGGAGGGAATGTGCGCAAGACTCTATCGATCCTCGCGGCCGTGCTGCTGACCAGCATCAGCGGCCTGGCACTGGCCCATAACTGCCCCAACGAGATGAAGGCCATCGACGCCAAGCTGTCGACCAATCCGGCGCTGTCGCCGGAAGACGCCGCACGCGTGCAGAAACTGCGCGCCGAAGGCGAGGCGTACCACAAGGCCGGCAAGCATGACGAATCCATGAAGTCGCTTCAGGAGGCAAAGAAGATCCTCGGCATCTGAACGCCGGTAGCAAAAAGAGCCGCCCGCGGGCGGCTTCTTTGTTGCAGGAGGGATGAAGTTTGCGGCGATCGGCCTCAGGTCCCGGCACCCACCTGCTGGATCACGCCATTCGGCGCAACCAGGTAGTACTGCGCCCCCACACCGACCCAGTGCGTGCCCTTGCGCGGCGCCGGCAGGCTGTATTGCTTCCAGTTGTCGATCACATACTGACGGTCGCGGAATTCAGTGGGCAGGCGATCGCCCTTCTTCCATTCCTCAACCTGCATGTAGGGCGACGAGGCAGGGGCCGGAGCCGCAGGTGCGGCCTCCTTGTGCTTTCCCTTGCCTTGGGCAAAGCTGGCGGAAGCTGTGAGGACGCCAGCGATCAGCAACAGCGCGGGCAGCGCTTTTTTTGTCTTCATGGTGATCTCCTTGCGTACGGAAAACGGAACTGCCGGAGCAAACAAGCAGTAACTACCAGCTTAGTCACAAATCGCCGCATATGCGTCCGGACACCTATAAGTGCGGCAACAAGCATGTAACAGGACAGCGCTGCGGCGAGCACTCCGACGACGCTCAGATCGCGGCCGATGCCAACAACCATCCCTCTTCCGTGCTCGCCGCCATCACCTGCATGGCGATCGAATCGGCAAGCCGCGTGGCATCGGCATACAAGCTGTCGCGCTTCGCTTCGGACACCCCATGCACGCCCGTGCCCGCCGCAGCGGCCATTGCAATGTGGCCCGTGGCGGCGCCTACGCCTGCCGTCTCGGCAACGCCGGGAACATGGCCACTGTCGGCCGTGGCGACAAAGTTCTGCAGCGCCACCGCTGCACCGTTGGCGGGCTTGTACGAGATCCGCACCGAGACACCGACTTCGCTCTTGCCCGCACCGAGGCCGATCAGCAGGCGCCGGCGGCTGGAGCCTTCATCGATCTTGCTGAAGTCGCCATCGACGAGCAGCGCGTTGGCGCCGGCGGGCACCGGACCATCGGCACGCACGGCGTGCAGCCCCCTGGCCTGCAACTGGCGCACGATCACGTCGGCAACCTGCGTGCGCGCTTCGGCGGCAGTGCCGGACTGCGCGCTGGCTGCCGAGCCACCGGAGCCCAGCGTCTTCAGCTTCTGCGCGAAACCGCTGTCGAGCTTCACCTGTCCAGCCTCGGCACCGAATGCGCGCACATAGATGACGTCCGCGTGCACGGGTTGCATCAGGCCGGTCTGCTGGATGCCGGTGACGGACGCGCTGGCGCAACCGGCGCTCAGCATGGCCGCAGTGGCCACGGCAGCGATTGCGAGGCGCTTGGTGTTCAGGGCGATGGCTTGGAAGGTGGTTTGCATGTCGAATCCTTTAATCAGCGGCAATGGCCATTCAGTGATCGGAAACGCTGTCACTACGTGGGGTTGCGGTGAGTGGCGTCGCGGTGACCAAAGTATGGGAAGTGCCCGCCCGAATCGCCATGCATCAAATATTTCGCGCGATGTCACGGCGCGAGGCCCTGGCGTTCTCAGGTGCTCAGATGTGCTGCACGCCTTGCGCGTGGAGCGGCAGCGATACCACGGCCTCCAGGCCGCCGCCCTCGCGCGCGCGGAACTGCAGCGAGCCGCCATGCAGGCGCGCGATGCGATCGACGATCGCGAGACCCAGGCCCGTGCCGCCCGAATGCGTTCGCGCATTCGGGCCGCGGCTGAACGGCGCTTTGAGCTGTTCGAGCTCGGCCGCCGCCATGCCCGTGCCGCGATCGCCCACGGCAATGCACGCGCGCTCGCCATCGCGCCACGTGCGCACGGCCAGGCCCGTCTTGCCGTAGACGACGGCGTTCTGCATCAGGTTCATCAGCAGGCGGAGCAGGCTGACCGGGCGGAACGGAACCGGAGGCAGATCGCCGAGGGACAGATCGAACTCATGGCCGAGCCCCGCGAAGTCCGACGCAAGCTGGCCGACGAGCGCATTGATGTCGCCGGGATGCGGCTGCTCCTTCTCGCCGCTGCCCGCATAGTCCATGAACTGCTGCAGGATGGTCTCGATGTGATCGAGATAGCCTTCCGCGGACGCCACGAACGCATCGTCGGCGCCGCGCGGGATCGACATGGCCATCGCCAGGCGCAGCTTGGTCAGCGGCGTGCGGATGTCGTGCGAGACGCCTGCGAGCATCAGCGCGCGCGTCTGCTCGGCCTGCTGCAGCGCCTGCGTCATCTGGTTGAAAGCGCTGCTGACCTGGGCGATCTCCGTAGGGCCGTTGGTCGGCAGCGGCGGCGGCGAATCGCCCGCGCAGATCTGGCGCGCGGCGTCTGCGAGGTCCCGCAACGGACGGTTCAGGTGAAGCTGGATCAGGTAGCCGGTCAGAGCGGCCAGCAAGGCGAGCGCTGTCGACAAGATCAACGCCGTGGTGATGCCGCCCGCACGCGCATCCTCGGTCATCGGCATGGCGACCCAGCGCGCGGTATCGGCGACGTGCAGGCGGATCCATAGCCGCTCTTCGTCGCCGGACTGCCAGCGCACGGGCATGTCGGATGGCAGGTGGCGCCGCAGCGCTTCGAGGAACACGTCGCGCTGGTAAGTGCGGAAGAGCTGCAGCGGGTTGGGGTCGGCCTGCGGCGTAGCGTGGTCGGGATCCTCCAACTGTGCGCCTAACCGCTGGACCACGGCACCGCTCGTACCGGCGGGCATGGCACCGAGAACGCCGTCGAGCATCTTCACATAGTCCGCAAAGATGATGGCCGCACGCTCGAGGCGCGGACGCTGCACGTAATGCAGCAGCACGGTGAGCGAACACGCCTGGGTGAGCGCCACCAGCGCGAGCAGCAGCGCGATATTGCGCGCCAGCAGCGAACGCGGCAGCCCGATCCGCATCACGATTCGACGCCGGCCACCAGCATGTAACCGATTCCCCAAACGGTCTTGATGAAGCGCGGCTTGGACGGATCGTCCTCGACGATCTGGCGCAGGCGCAGGATCTGCACGTCGATGCTGCGGTCGAGCGCGTCATGGTCGCGCCCGCGTGCCCGCGCGAGCAGGTTGTCGCGGCTCACGGCGCGATTGGGCGACGAACCGAGCGCATGCAGCAGCAGCATCTGAGCGGAATGGACTTCCACGGGCTCGCCGCTGCGCGTGAGAGTCTGCTTGCCGACATCGAAGGTGAAGTCACCAAAGCGCAGTGTCTGCGTGGTGACCGTGGGATCGCCCGCGGCCATCTTCTGGCGACGCAGCAGGGCACGGATGCGCGCCACCAGTTCGTCCGGGACAAAGGGCTTGGCCAGGTAGTCGTCGGCACCGGTTTCCAGACCGGCGACGCGGTCCATCGGGTCGCCCTTCGCGGTCAGCATCAGGATCGGCAGCGTATGCCCTTCGGCACGCAGGCGGCGGCAGATGGTGAGGCCGTCTTCAGGTTCCATCATCAGGTCCAGCACCAGCAGGTCATGGGGCTCGCGCTGCAGGTGGCGGTCGAGCTGCTTGCCATCGGCCATCGCACGCACGCGGAAGCCATGGCCCGTCAGGAACCGTTGCAGCATATTGCGCAGCTCGGCTTCGTCGTCGAGCACGATAATCCTGTTCACCTGCTCCATCGCGAGCCTCCGGCATCGTTGTGGTCTCAACCACCTCTGCGCGACATCATTTCCTGCGTCATGAACGCCTCGATCTGCGGCAGCGTAATGGAGCCGTTGCGCTGCGCGTCGATCTCGTCGAAATGCTTCGCCACCATCGGCATGCCGGCCGCGGCCTGTTCGCGGGTCAGCTTGCCATCATGCGTGGTGTTGGCACTGGCGAAACGCGCCTGCAGTTGCTGCACCGCGCGCTCGACGCGCGGGCCGCCCGCTGCGGGCATCTCCGCACTTTGCGCCAGGGCGCCTGCGGAAACAATACACAAGGCGAGCACTGCAATCATCTTCTTCATGATGTTCTCCGTGGGGTAGCCGGCACACGCCGGCAAGGCATTGAGATTGGGTTTCGAACGAGTCGGACTCATGCGAGGTGCGCAGGCACCCATACACCGGCGGCCCAGTGGCCCGGCACCATCACGGCGGCACGCGGCGGGCGCGCCACGTAGACCACTCGCGGCACGACGTAGACGGCACGCGGCACCGGCGCGGGCCTGACCACCACCATTGGCAGCGGTGCCGTCGCGACGACGACCTTTGGCGGCGGCGGCGGGACATAGACCGTGGCCGGCGGCGGGGGCGGGATATAGACGGCGGCCGGCGGCGGAGGCGGCGGCGTGACGACCACCGGCGGCGTGGCCACCGTTACGACGGCTCTGCCAGTCGTCACAGTTCCTGTGGTCACCGTGCCGCTGGCAACGACCGTGCTGCCATGGACGACGGTGCTGCCGCCACCCGTGGTCACGACGCCCGGCGCCACGCGGGTCGCACTGCCCGAATGCGTGACGGTGCCGCCATCCGCGCCGGTGACAGTGCCCGAACGTGCGCAGCTCGAACCCGCGCAGTTGGTCGATGCGGCATGGCTGACGGTGTTGCCGTTCGCACCGGTCACCGTGCCGGACGAGGAGTACTGGCCGGCGCCCTCGCGCGTCACGCTGCCTGATGTGCTGGCAGTCTGCCCGTCCGGGCCGGTCAGGTTGCCGGTGTGCGAACAAGTGCCGCCAGCGCAGCTCGTATTGCCGTCATGCTGCACCGAGCGCCCGTTCGGGCCAGTTGCAGTGCCGCTGTTCGAAAACTGGCCGGGAGCGTTACGGGTCACGGTGCCGGTGTTGGTAGCCAGTCCACCGTAAGGGCCGACCACGCCGCCGGCATGCGAGCAGCTGCCGCCGCCGCAGTAACCGTAGTGCGCACCGTTGTAGGTGCCATGCGGCGTGTAGGCCGTGCCGTGGCCGCCCCAGCCCGCAAAGGCCGGGGTGCTGGCCAGCACGATCAACGCGCCGGTAGCGGCGCCAAGCAGTCGGGGAAAGCGTGAGCTCATGTCAGGTCCTTCAGGTTCGGTTCGGTTCGGTTCAGGCCGCACTGTGCGGCGCGGCAACGGACCGAACTATAGGAGGACCACCGGCGCTTTTCGCGGTGGAAAACATGTCACGGTGTTACACGGCGCGCGGCGCCCACTCACTGCCGCCGGCCGGCGATCCGCCGCCATTCCGTGCGTGGCGGCACCCTGCCGGCCATGACACATGGCGACATATTTCCTGCATGGCGCCCGGCGCGGCCGGCCACTACATTTGCCTCACCGACGCGACGGCGGCCCGCTCCGCAAACCAGGCGTCCCACCCACTGCACTGGAACGATCATGCACAACCTACACAAGATCACCCTCTTCGCCACGGTCTTCGTCGTGGCGGCCTCCATGGTGGAAGCCTTCTTCCTGTCACGGAAGGCGCGCCTGCAAAGCAAGACCTACCCCTGGCACGAAATGGGGCTGTCGCTGGCCGACATGCTCGGTCGCAAGCTGATGGCACTGCTGCCGCTGTCGCTGGCCACGCCGATCTTCGCGTTCGCCTGGGATCACCGGATCAACACTATCCACATCCACAGCGTGCTGATGGTGCTTCTGCTCTTCATCGGCCAGGAATTCTGCTACTACTGGTACCACCGCGCATCGCACCGCATCCGCTTCTTCTGGGCCACGCATGCGGTGCACCACTCGCCGAACGAGCTGACGCTGGGCACGGCCTACCGCCTGGGCCTGACCGGCAAGCTCACGGGCACCGCGATGTTCTTCGCGCCGCTGGTCTGGCTCGGTGTTCGCCCCGAAGCCGTGCTGGCCGCGCTGAGCCTCAACCTGCTCTACCAGTTCTGGCTGCACACCACGTGGATCCCCAAGCTCGGCTGGTTCGAGTACGTGTTCAACACCCCGTCGGCGCACCGCGTGCACCATGCCTCGAATGTCGATTACCTCGATGCCAACTACGGCGGCGTGCTGATCCTCTTCGACCGCCTGTTCGGCACCTATGTGGAAGAGCGTGAAGACGAACCGTGCCGCTTCGGCCTCGTCCACCCGACCACCACGCATAACCCGATCGTCAACCAGTTCGAACACTGGGTCAGCCTGGGCAAGGACATGATGAAGTCGGGCAGCGTGCTCAATGCGGTCGGTTATCTGGTGATGCCGCCGGGCTGGAGCCACGACGGCAATGGCGAAACGACGGAGACGCTGCGCAGGCAGGCGGCGGTGGGTGTGAGGTAGTCAGCGAAGGGAGCAGCCCGGCCGAAGACTCGGCGGGGCCAGAGAGGCGCGGCTTTGCCGCGCTTTTTTTGGTTGTGTCGTCGACACATCAGGCAGCCGGTGATGTTGCGCCGAACAGCCGATGCACGGCGATCCCCTCTATCGGGTCCAGTGGCTCGCGCCATGGGGCACGCTCCAGCACGCGTCGCGTGTCCTCGTAGCCGGCCATCCGGCGGCGCTCGATCCCACAGGTGGAGAAGTCGATATCGCGGTGCATGTCGTTGCCGTCGAGTTGCGGCGCGTCGAGTTCGACCACGTGCATGGTCGTCCCGCATCCCCAACCGAGCAATTCCTGCACGGCGGCCTGCTCGCGCTCACCTTCCGGAATATGCTTGCCCAGTTCGCGTATGACGTGCCGCAGGCGGTGGATCTGCCGCTGGCGCTCCAGATGGGACTCGGCACGGCTGGAATACTGGATATCCCGCAGCCGGCTCATGACCTGCCAGATGGAATCGGGCTCCGGGCCGCTGGCGGGCCAAAGCTGCACGGCGAAGATCAGCGAGCTGTGGCGCGGGCGGTCGTCGAGAATGGCTTCGAGCGGGGTGTTGGAATAGATGCCGCCGTCCCAGTATGGCTCGCCCTCGATCGATACGGAGGGGAAGCCAGGCGGGAACGCGGCCGAGGCCATCACGTGGTCCACACTCAGCGGCGCGTCGCGGTTCGTGAAGTAGCGCATGCGGCCGCTGCGCACACTGACCGTGCCGACTGTCAGCCTGGTCTGCCTGGCATTGAGGTACTCGAAGTCGACCACTGCGGCCAGTGTCGCGCGCAGCGGCGATGTGGAGTAGAACGCCGCCCTGGCAAGGCCGACCGCGGCGTGTACCCCCGGCCACCACGCATCGGGGCTTGGCGTAAAGAACGACGGAATGCCCCGCGTCGTGATGTTCACCACCCGCAGCCAGTCTTCGAGTTGCCGAAAGCTGCTGCTCCCCAGCGCGGCAGCGCGATAGGAAACGCTGTCCCAGAACTGCTTAAGCCGGGAGACCCGCTGCTCTGGCGGATTGCCAGCGATGATGGCGCCGTTGATCGCCCCGATCGAGGTGCCAATCACCCATTCCGGCTCGAGACCTGCCTCATGCAAGGCCTGGTAGACACCTACCTGGTAGGCGCCGAGCGCCCCACCACCCTGCAATACCAGCACGACCTTGCCCGGCAGCTCTGCGAGCGGCGCTTCCGCTGACGCGGGGCTGGCGCCTGGTGCCTTCTTATTCATGGCCATTCCCCCATCCTTGCGCACGGGCGCCGGCTAGCCCGGTACCCGCAACTCCTGCAGCAGCGTCGGTACCAGTTCGGACACCGTGGGATGGATGTGCATCGCGCGACTGATGACCGTATAGGGAGCGCCGGCATACATGACATCAAGGATCGAGTGAATCACCTCGTCGCCGGTCAGGCCGAGGATCGCCGCTCCAAGGATCATCCGGGTGTCCGCGTCGACCACGACCTTCATGAACCCGAGACTCTCGCCTCGCTCCACGGCGCGCCCGACACGGCTCATCGGGCGGGTGCCGACCAGTATCTTGCGGCCGGATTGCCGGGCTTCCGTCTCCGTCATGCCGGCGCGGCCGAGCGGAGGGTCGATGAACATGGCATACGCGGCGATGCGGTCCGACACCTTGCGCGGGTCATTGTCGAGGAGATTGGCAGCGACGATCTCATGGTCGTTGTACGACGTATGCGTGAAGGCGCCGCGGCCATTGCAATCGCCAAGCGCCCAGATGCCGGGGACATTGGTGCGCAACTGTTCGTCGACCTTGATATAGCCGCGGGCGTCGGTCTCCACCCCTGCCTTGTCGAGTCCGAGATCGTCCGTGTTGGGCACGCGCCCGACCGCCATCAGCAGATGCGTGCCGTGAACTTCGGGCGCACCGGACGCGCAATCCAGCCCGACGGCAAGATGATCGCCGTCCCTGCGCGCGCTGAGGCAGTTGGCATTGAGCCGGATGTCGATGCCTTCGGCTTCCAGAATTTCCCGCACGGCCTGCGAGACATCCTCGTCCTCACGCTGGATCAGGCGCGGGCCTTTTTCGACGACGGTCACCCTGGCGCCAAATCGCCGGTACATCTGCCCAAACTCCAGGCCGATGTAGCTGCCGCCAATCACGATCAGGTGCTCCGGCAGGAAATCCACATCCATCATCCCCGCGTTGGTGAGGTACGGCACCTGATCCAGCCCTGGCATGGGAGGAACCAGGGCCCGGCCGCCGACGTTCACGAATATCTGCGTGGCTTCCAGCAGTTCACCGTTGACCTGTACGCTGTGCGCGTTCTCGAAACGGGCGTGCCCCTGATAGACCGTTGTATTTGCCAGGCCGCGCATCCACTGTTCCACACCGTTGCTGGAGCGGCCAGAGATCTCGTCCTTGCGTGCCTTCACCCGTTTCATGTCGACGGCGACCGGCCCACCGATGGTCACGCCGTACTCCGCGGCCCGGCGCGCCAGTTGGGCTGCATACGCGCTCGCAATGAGGGTCTTGGTGGGAATGCAGCCGGTGTTCACGCAGGTGCCGCCGAAACGTGCGCGCTCGATGATGGCCAGCTTCATGCCCGCGCCGGACAGCCGCGCGGCAAGTGCGGGGCCAGCCTGTCCGGTTCCGATGATGATCGCGTCGAATCCCTGAGCCATCACGACTCTCCTTGCCTTGTACCGTGCTCATCGCAGGTCACAGCTGCCTCGGCGGCTACCGCCGGATGCCAAAGCCACTAGCAAACTTTAGGCGATATGCGCCGGCGAAACGATCGCGTGCGGATTCCCTTCGTTCAGGACCCGCTGTTCAAGCCACCCTGCTTGCCCCGCCCTCCGACACGCGAAAGAGCGTTTCACATTGTGGGATCCGCCCGAATTTTCCGCAGCCGCCGGTTTTCGCCCCGCGAAAACATGTTTCATATCGCGAAAATCGTTACGTATGTCATTGAAAAATAAGAACAATTAAAGTCTTATGTCTTATATAAGACTGACGCTGCAACGCATCAAATGGCGCTACTATTTACCCATGCAGTTCGCTGCCACATACGCAGCGGCAAGCTCCGATCCTCTACTCAAACGCGCTTTGCTCCCAGGAGAGACAAATGGCTCAGTATCAAGACGACATCAAGGCAGTTGCTGGTTTGAAGGAGAAACACGGCAGCGCGTGGGACGCCATCAATCCCGAGTACGCCGCTCGCATGCGGGCCCAGAACCGGTTCAAGACGGGCCTGGATATCGCCAAGTACACTGCCAAGATCATGCGCGCCGACATGGCCGCCTATGATGCCGATCCGTCGAAGTACACCCAGTCGCTCGGCTGCTGGCACGGCTTCATCGGCCAGCAGAAGATGATCTCCATCAAGAAGCACTTCAACAACAACACCGACCGCCGCTACCTGTATCTGTCGGGCTGGATGGTCGCCGCACTGCGCTCGGAGTTCGGCCCGCTGCCGGACCAGTCGATGCACGAGAAGACCTCGGTCAGCGCCCTGATCCGCGAGCTGTACACCTTCCTGCGCCAGGCCGACGCCCGTGAACTGGGCGGCCTGTTCCGCGAACTGGACGCCGCCAAGGACGCCACCGCCAAGGCTGCCATCCAGTCGAAGATCGACAACCACGTCACCCACGTGGTGCCCATCATCGCTGACATCGACGCGGGCTTCGGCAACGCCGAGGCCACCTACCTGCTGGCCAAACAGTTCATCGAAGCCGGCGCCTGCTGCATCCAGATCGAAAACCAGGTGTCCGACGAGAAGCAGTGCGGCCACCAGGACGGCAAGGTCACCGTGCCGCACGAAGACTTCCTGGCCAAGGTTCGCGCAGTCCGCTACGCCTTCCTGGAACTGGGCGTGGACGACGGCATCATCGTGACGCGCACCGACTCGCTGGGCGCCGGCCTGACCAAGCAGATCGCCGTGACCCACACGCCGGGCGACCTGGGCGACCAGTACAACTCGTTCCTCGACTGCGACGAAGTCTCGGCCGACACGCTGGGCAACGGTGACATCGTCATCAAGCAGAACGGCAAGCTGATGCGCCCGAAGCGCCTGCCGAGCAACCTGTTCCAGTTCCGCGCCGGTACGGGTGAGGCACGCTGCGTGCTGGATTGCATCACCTCGCTGCAGAACGGCGCCGATCTGCTGTGGATCGAAACTGAAAAGCCGCATATCGCCCAGATCGCCGGCATGGTCAACGAGATCCGCAAGGTCATCCCGAATGCCAAGCTGGTGTACAACAACAGCCCGTCGTTCAACTGGACCCTGAACTTCCGCCAGCAAGCGTATGACGCCATGAAGGCTGCAGGCAAGGACGTGTCGGCCTACGAGCGTGCCCAGCTGATGAGCGTGGAATACGACGACACCGAACTGGCCAAGAACGCCGACGAGAAGATCCGCACCTTCCAGGCCGACGCATCGCGTGAAGCCGGTATCTTCCACCACCTGATCACGCTGCCGACGTACCACACCGCCGCGCTGTCGACCGACAACCTGGCCAAGGAATACTTCGGCGACCAGGGCATGCTCGGTTATGTGGCTGGCGTGCAGCGCAAGGAAATCCGTCAGGGCATCGCCTGCGTCAAGCACCAGAACATGTCGGGCTCGGACATCGGGGACGACCACAAGGAATACTTCAGCGGCGAAGCGGCCCTGAAGGCAGCGGGTAAAGACAACACGATGAACCAGTTCTGATATCGGTTCATCGCCCAAAGCAAAACGCCAACCCGCAAGGGTTGGCGTTTTTTTTTGCGAGACACCGGAGCAGTGAGCCGGTTGTCGCCTCCTGGTCTAGGGATAAATGGTTTCGCCGCGATTGAGCATGCCGATGAACTCTTCGATCTTGCGCACTCGTGTTGCGGGCTTTTTGGCATTCTGTATCCGAAACAGGATAGCGTAGCGGTTACGGCCGTTCAGCGTGGCAAAGAAAGCGCTGGCCTTGGGATTGGCATCCAGTGCCGCCTGCAGGTCATCCGGAACGACCGAGTTGCTCGCCGACGTATAGGCAGCCTCCCAGCGGCCATCCTTCTTGGCATTCTCGATTTCTCGCATGCCAGAAGGAAACATTCTGCCTGCAGCGATCAGCGCTTCGGCCCGGTCTTTGTTGAGCTTGGACCAGATACTTCTTGCGGAACGTCGAGTGAAGCGTTGCAACCAGTATTCTTCACTTTCAGCCTTTTTTTGACCATCGATCCAGCCATGACAAAGGGCACCTTCCAGTGCCTGTTCGTAAGTCAAGGTTGTCTGCCCCGCCCCCTTTTTGGCAAGGCGCATCCATATCCCGGCCGAGGTACCGCCGTTTTGCGTCAACCAGTGTTCCCATTCATTCTGGTCAAGGAATGTCAGACGAGGCTCAGTCATGGAGGATTCAAATGGTTGCATTCAGGCAGCAAGGCCCTGTCTTTCACTGCGATGCCTGCCCGGCGTATGCCCAACCG
Source organism: Cupriavidus pinatubonensis (assembly GCF_019602855.1). Classification (GTDB taxonomy): domain Bacteria; phylum Pseudomonadota; class Gammaproteobacteria; order Burkholderiales; family Burkholderiaceae; genus Cupriavidus; species Cupriavidus pinatubonensis. The sequence goes on along the minus strand of NZ_CP080767.1, from coordinate 415,983 downwards.
GTTCCTTGCCACCGTGAGCGCCTGAGACCAGAGCTTCTCACAACATTGGCTTGGACTGAAGCTTCACCGCCCCGCATGCGATGAAGGCATCCGACCACCCACTTCGGTCGAACAGCCACAGCGACGCGTATGCCGAACCGCCCGGTATTGTGAGCCTGACCGGACGCGCGCCTTCGCCAATGGCGCAGAAAGCGATGGCATGCGTGGAACGCGTGGCGCGCGAGCTGGCGGAAGCAGCGGTCGCGAATGGATAGCGACCGCGTCGGCGCCAATGCGGCGTTTGCCGGGAAAGATTACCGCCCGGCTTTCAGAGACCAGCCTCCACACGGCTGACCACCGGCGGCTTCCACGTACCGTCCAGCGCCTCGGGCTTGGGCAGGTACAGCCGCAGATTCATCGTGAAGTTGCCTGCGGCCGGCGCGGGCAGCCAGTTGGATTCACCACCCTTGGGCGGGTCGCGCTGGATGACCAGATCGAGCGAGCCATCGGCGTTGTACTTGAGCGGATCGCGATCGCCGATGGCGAAGCGGTTGATCGGATTGGCCGTGAAAAACTGGCGATCGTTGTACATCGTCAGCGACCAGAAGGCGCGCGCAGGCGGCAGCCGTTCCTTGTCGAAGTGGATCACGTACTTCGCGCCACTGTCGAAGGGCTTGCCATCGACATCTGTCATCGCAATGGGATAGATGGCATCCTCGACCGTGTTCGCCCCCAGCCCTACGAAGGCGATCATCGCGCGCCGGAGGTAGTCGGTACCGTAGGTGCCAATCGGATTGCCGATCGTCCGCCAGCCGTTGCTCACGACACCGGCCCGGGGCAGCGCTTCGGCAATCTGCTTGCGCGCGGTGGCCGGGGCGTCCCGCAGCGCGGCCTGCACTTCCGGCGCCTGTCGGTTCAGGTTGAAGGCTTGACCGGGCACCAGCCCCACATGGGCGATGCGATCAAGCATTGGATAGTCGTTTGCGTGCGGCGGATTGTTCTTCATCAGCTCGGCGAACATCGCGAAGTAGCTCGCGGCGTCCATCTTTGCCACCTGCTCCACCGGCGCGCCCATGTCCTGCTGTGGATTCTTCCTGCCCGCGGGCGGCGCGTATCCCGGCTTTCCCCAGGCGCTGAGCGGCGTGGCCCTGAGGCCGGCCTGAAACTTATGCACGGCGGCATAGTCGGCAACGCCGTTGGTCTGCGTGCGGCCGATCATCCAGCCCACGGCGGTCGGCGAGACATACGGAGTCACACCCGCCGGCAGCTTGCCATGCCAGCGCGGCCCCACAATGGCGATCTGCTGCGAACCGTTGCCCGTGGTGCGCGTACCGGGAGAGGTAAAGACGTCCGTCCACATGTCGAGCACCGGCAGCAGATAGTAGCGGCCACCGGAATCCGGCACGGTGAGGATCAGCGGCTCGCGCGTGACGTCGAACCAGAGCGCCGAGTACAGGGTGTCTGCATTCGGGCGAACCACCGTGTCGAACTTCTCGTCAGGGAACTCCGCGACATGCGCGAACTGGTTGATCGGCGCGCGGATTCCGCCCTTGGGATCCGACGCATCGACGTTCGTGGAAACGCGGCGCGTGACTTCCATCAGCACCATCGGATAGGCATAGATATAAGCCTCCGTGGCGATCTTCTGTACATCGGTGGCGCTGGGCGAAGCCGCGCCAGCGCTTGCCTGAACCACGGCTGTGCCAAGCAGCGCGACCAGAATGCGCCGAAGCCCTTGTTTGCGAGCCCATGCAATCATGTCTCCTCCTCGTTTTTTCCATGGCGTTGCGACTCAATTCGCGAACGGCCAATGCCTGATGCGTTTCCAGTACGGATTGTTCCCGCAGATCAGCCTTCGAACGTAGACAAGTCCTTGGGCCTGATACCGTGGGCCTTGCAGTAGTTGAGGTAGCGATCCATCGAGGTCTTCCAGTTTTCGACCGCGATGATGTTGTCCTTGTCGTCGAGGTATAGCAGTTCACCGGCCACGATGTTGAACGTGATGATGTCGGGGCCTTCGGCATAAGCCGACTGCGGCGTGTGCCGCGTGGAAGCCGTCTCGTAGACGACACTGCCCGCATGCGCGACCCAGTCGTGCTCCTTGTAGCGCCAGCTTCCCTGAACGGTGTAGACGATCACCGTACCGGTGTGATGATGGCGCGGCATTTCCATGCCGGCGGGCGCCTTCAGCAGCGTAATGGTTTCGCCGCGTACCGGATCGATCTTGAAGTACTTGACCATCACGTCGTTGCTGTACGGCGCAAAGGGCATCCACGGGGTGTCGTTGCCGTCCAGGCAACCGGTGTTGATGGATTCGAACAACATGGACTGTCTCCTGTTATGTCGCCGGCTCCGAGACGGATTCGGCTTTGGCAGGTACCCATTCTGGCGAGCCGGCCCGCCTCCGGACTTGTCATTTCCAGACAGCGATCTATCATTTTCAGACAATGACCAGTGCCCCGTTGTGCCCCCTCCTTTCGAACATGAAAGCCGCCATCCGCCCCCTGATTCCGGCCCGCTATTTTCTGCTGATGGCCGACTGCCTGAAGTCCGCCGGCACTTCGCTGCACGAACTGGCGAGCGCGGCCGGCATTGATCCCGACCGGTTCAGGGAAACGGATTTCGGGCTCACTACCCAGCAGATCGATGGCTTGCTGGCAGAAGCGCTGCGCCTGACCGGGCGGACCGACATCGGCTTCGAGTGGGGTCGCCGCCTCAAGCTGAATTCGCACGACATCCTGGGGTATGCCATGCTTTCCTGCCCCACCCTGGACCAGTTGCTGCGGCTGTGTTCGCGCTACTACAAGCTGCTGACGCCAATGTTCAGGATGAGTTATCAGCGCACTGGCGATCACGCCGAGGTCATCTTCCGGCCGGCGCTGCCGATGGCCAGTGCAACGCTGAACCTGCTTCAGGAGGCGATTGCCGTTTCGACGCATCTGCAATGCAAGTCGCTGTTGCAGAACCCCTCATCGGTCTACGACATTTACCTGTCGATGGAGCCGCCACCGCACGCGGCACGTTATCGCGAACTGGCGCCCGCGCGCGTGCACTTCGCCGCATCGCCGCTGCCCGAAATCCGCATGGTGGCCGACACGTGGAGCCTGGACGCGGCGCTGCCGATGGCCGACGTGCATGCGGTCCGCATGGCCGAGGAACGATGCCGTGCTCTGCTGCAACGCCACAGCGAGCAGGGCAACTGGGCCGAGTGGGTGGTCATGATGCTGAACGAAGCGGAGGACAGCCAGCCTACGCTGGAAGAACTTGCCGGCCTGCTCGGCATTTCGGCGCGCACGCTGGACCGTTACCTGAAGAAGGAGGAAAGCAGCTTCCGCGACCTCGCCATTACGGTGCGCAATCGCCGCGCGCGGAGCTTGCTGCTCGAAGGGGAGCTGCCGGTTTCGCAGATCGCTTACCGCCTCGGGTTCACCGATGTCGCCAATTTCAGCCGGGCCTTTCGCCGGGCCAATGGCGTCAGTCCGTCCGAATTTCGCGGTAGTGGCGAAGCGGGTCGGTGACGGGAGCAGCTGTGGGGCAGCTGTGGGCCGGGCGCTTCAATCCGCCCCCACGCCTGCACTCCCATGCAACGCCGCGATCTCCTGCAGATCCAGATCGTATTCAAGATGACGCAGCAGTTCGTCATGAAGCTGCCCCGCACGATGCATCCGCAGCAACTCCTCCCGCGCTGCGGCAAGGCCCGCCAGGATCACACCATAGTGGGAAGTGCGCTCTTCGTCGGGAATGATGTTGTCCTTGAAACTCTCGGTAATCTGCGCGCGGTAGTTGACCTGTTCCCATAGCCGCGGATGCCGCAGCGCACCGTCTGCGTCGAACACCAGCGGGCGGATCGCATCGCGCTGCACCGCTTCGAGACGGGCCCATGCCTGCGCTTCGGTCAGTTTACGGCCCGAGGCATCTTCGATGCGCCGGATATCCAGCAGGCGGATCAGCGGCCCAATGGTCGTGCCCTGCAACAGCACGGTGACGAGGATCACCGCGAACGATGCGACGAGGATCAGGTCGCGGCCCGGCATCTGCTCCGGAAGCGCCAGCGCAATGGCGAGGGTCACGACGCCGCGCATCCCGGCCCAGCTGACGATGGTGGCCGAACGCCAGTCCGCGCGAGCCTGACGGCGTACCACGCGCTGCCACGCCGACTTCAGCGCCTCCGACCCGAACACCCATGCGAAGCGCGAGAGCACGACCGAGACGATCACCATGCCAACCGGCAGGGCCAGCGACGCCATCACATCAGCGGTGCCACCGTGCCGCGCAATCACGCCGCGCAGCGATAGCCCGATCAGTATGAACACCAGCGCCTCGAGCAGGAACACCATGACCTGCCAGAACGCCGTGCCACGGATTCTTGTCGACGCCGAGAACACCTGGTGCTGGTGCCAGCCAAGGATCATGCCGGTGGTCACCGTCGCGATGACGCCGGAGACTTCCAGCCATTCGCCGACGATGTAGCTGACCCAGGAGGACAGTATGGCTGCGGTGATCAGAAGATATTCGTCGGCCAGCCGCCGCAGCACGCGCACCAGCGCAAAGCCGATGGCGATCCCCACGGCAACCCCGCCCAGTGCGAGCACGAAGAAATCCACGGTGGCATGTTCGAGGCTGAACGCACCGGTCAGCGCGGCCGCGACGGCGAAGCGGTAGAGCACCAGCCCGGTTGCGTCATTGAGCAGGCTTTCGCCCTCCAGCAAGGTCATGAGCCGCCGCGGCAGCGCGACCCGCTCGAGCACGGCCTTGGCCGCGACGGCGTCGGGCGGCGACACGATCGCGCCGAGCGCAAAGCACGCCGCCCACGGCAGGCCCGGAACCACCATGTGGACGGCCACGCCAACGACCAGCGTCGTGAACAACACGGCTCCGATCGCCAGCATCAGGATGCCGCTGAGATTGCGCCGGAACTCGTCCCACACTGAAAAGTACGCGCCGTCCGTCAGCAGCGGCGGCAGGAAGACCAGCAACACCAGGTCCGGACTGAGCTCGACCGCCGGCAGGCCCGGCACGAATGCCATGGCAATGCCACCGACCAGAAAGGCCGCCGCCGGCGGCAGCCGCAGCTTTGCCGCCAGCAACTCCAGCGCGATGATGGCGATCAGTGACAGCAGTACCAGCTTGAATGCCAGGACAGGCGACATGCACCACCCCTGAAGTTTGGCGTTGCAGCGATTATTACCAGGGGTGGTTCAACGCGTCGAGCCGGTAGCTCGCCATGCAGGAAGGTTCGATCGGCGGTCAGGCCGGAGGAGGCTCGCCTGCGGCAACCGTCACCCCACACTCCTGCGCCACGGCAAGCAGTTTCTCGATATCAGGGGGACCCGGCGGGATTTCCTCGTCGAGCCGGGTGAAGAGACGCGATGCCCGACCATTGTGGCTCGTGACGGAAATCATCTCGCCACCGCCCGCACCGAAGCGGAAGTGATGCACAGTGCCCGCCGGCACATGCACGAACGTGCCGGCCGTGGCCGTGATGACCTGGTCGTCGTAACCGATGTCGATCGTGCCGCGCGTGATGTAGAACGACTCGTCCCAGTCGTGGCTGTGCGGCGGCGGTCCGCTGCCCTCTTCGCCCTGCTGCAGGAACACCTCATACCCTTGGGTGGCGGTATTCGGCGCCAGCACCGTAATCTTTTCACCTACCACATTGAGCGCGCGCGCCTGCGCGTCGGGAGTCACTGCGAACGGTTGCGGCTTCATCGTTGGCTCCATCCCACAGCGCAGGCTCGTCCGGGCCCGCGCTGTGCAGGGAAGTGACCCCAGGCGCCGTCGGTGCGCCCGGTGCCAGCACCCGCGTTGCATGCCGACGGCGGGACGTTGCTGATCCTCGATCCAAGATAGCAGACGCCCCCGCACGTTGCGCGGAGCGCCGATGGCTTACCAGTGGAATCCGGCGGCAAGGCTCGCGCCATACGTATTGCGCGCGGTGCTGCCGGTCAGCTTGTACACCCAGCGACCGCCCGGCGACATCACCGAGGCACCGATCGCCAGACCGCTCTGGCCACGGTAAGTCGCACCGCCAAGGGCAATCATGCTCTTGCCCGGAATGGTCGCCTGCGGCAGTCCGGCCATGGCCATGGCGGCCGCCGTGCCCGCGTGAGCTTCGCGGCTCAGGGCGTCGACGCGTTGGTCGGTGTAGCTGTTGGCCTGGCTGACGGCCTGCCGGCCGGCCTCGCTGGCGTAATCGCGCAGTTGCCCAAGGTTGACCGCATCGGTGTCTTTCGTCGCGGCCGCCACGTTCGTGATCTGGCGCTCGGCGCCGGCCGCGCCCACCGACACCGTATTGGCGCGGTCCGCTACCGAATTGGTGCCGATCGCCACGCTGCCCTGGGCCGTTGCCTGCGCATTTGCGCCAAGCGCCGCGGAGTCACTGGCCATCGCCTGCGCGTTCGCACCGATCGCGACGCTGTTGGTGGCCTGTGCCTGCGCGTTAGCACCGGCCGCTACGCCCAGTGTGCCGGCGGCGACCACCGCGGCATCGCTGCCATCGAGCTTGCCGTCCGCGTGGAAATAGGCATTCTCCGAAGCGCCACCACCACCCTGTTGCCCCATGCTGGTGATGCGTCCGTCAAGATTGCTCAGTGCAGAACCGACGTCATTGAACGTGCCGCCGCCGAGCGTGTAGCTCGGCGCGATGACCGAGCCATCGGCGGCAACACCCGCTCCGCCGCCGAGCGCCGCGAGTCCGCCCTTGAGCTGGCTCACGTTGACGGCGTCCTGGTCGCCGGTGCCCGCGCCAAGCATGCTGATTCTCGTGCCTTGCATGTTCACGCCGTCAAAGAAGGTTGCAGCCTTCCAGACATCGAGGTAGCCACCAATCGATAGGGAATCCACCTCACCGTTAATGTTTATGTTCGGGTACATAACGATGTTTTGCCCCGGATTTCCAGCGCTGGACGGCCCCGGCCCCCACTCAGGAGCCACGCAACCGCTGCCGCCGTCGGCACCCATCGCCACCTGACCCGGTTCAATTTTTGAACAGATCGTGCCCCCACCCGAAAACTGATAATTGTCGATGACCACGCTGGCATTCGACTCCGCCATGCCAAACGCCAGCGTCGATACGGCAACCAGTCCTTTCGAAACCCGGGATAAGCCGCTGATCAAAATGTGCCCGGAACCGCAGCTCCCGTTCTTATGACTTCTCATAAAGATATCTCCCTGAAAAAATTCCCATTAGTCCGTTGTTTCATTTCTTTTTGCTCCGCACCTTGCAGAGCAATGGGAATTATTCGTTTCGATCCAAGAAGATAGATTCATCATTCCCCGAATCCGCCTTCAGAATCTTCCAGATATCAATAAGAAAATTCCGTATGACATCAGAATCTCCAAGCAAAGTAGCTTGAGAACCGATGGTGGTTTTTTTCGTGCAGAATCTGAGCGAGATTTCACGGAAATCCATGTGCGAATGGTCCATTTCTGAATCATCCTGGTCTGCAATTCCAGTAGACGCCCCGCCGCACCAGCGCAAACGGGTATTCATTGAGCCAGATCATCAGTTGCCGCCTTCTGTTTGAGTAGCGTCCGAAATTCGTAACTCCGCGAGCCCTGTCGCCCTACGAACGATGCCTAGTGCTCGTGGACATCCATGGAGAATTCCGAATGCTGACTCGACGCGACTTACTCAGATCCATCCCTTCCGCCGCCCTGATGGCAATGGGCCCCGCTTTCCCGGCGCACGCAGATGGCGCCCTCGGGAAACTGCCCATCGCCGATCCGATGGAAGACTTGAAGACCATCCTCGAGGTCGTGCTTGCGGAGGTCCCTGTCGTCGGCGGCGCCGTGTCCGCGCTGGTCGGACTACTTTGGCCGGTTGAACCTGCGGACGTCTGGGAGGAAATCAGGCAGAAGGTCGAAGCCCTGATCCAGCAGAAGATCAATGACGCGGTCTACAGCTTGCTGAAGAGCAAGCTCGACGGCATTGGCAACACGCTGAAGCTGTACCTGAACGCGGCGGCGACCGGCGACACATCAAACATGCGTATGCAGTTCATCGCCACCAACACCCAGATGACGCTGGCGGCATCGGAATTCCGCAACCCGGATTTCCAATGGGTACTGGCCCCGTTGTTCGCCATCTTCTCCCAGCTGCATGCCGTGCTGCTGCGCGACTGCGTGCTGCATGGCAGGGACTGGGGATGGAACACCGCGACCTACGAGGGCTATGTCAGGCTCGCGAGCGATACGATCAACGAGTACCACGCCTATCTGGACGCCGTCGTCAGGAAGGAGCAGGACCGGCTGGCACCGGCCGCGCCCACGAGCCCGGGCAAGCACTACACCGCCATCTACAACTACTGGCAATCCTTTTCGCAGAAGAAGCAGGTCCTGTTCGGCGACTACATGCTGCTGCTGAACGCCCTGGACCCGATCCGGAACCCCGGTCAGGTAAAGACCATCCCGTTTCCCGATGTGTTCAGCGCCGCCTATGGCACGGCGGATGACTGGGATGCCACGTGCCGCGCCTGGGCCGGTGCCGTCGCGACACCGTTCAGCCTGCCCGCCGCCAACATCTCCGAAATCTATATCGAGCTGTTCAACTTCACGCCCCGGATCGTCGACGTCAGCTATCCGGCCGGGAGCGGGCCGAAGGTGTGGGGCGGCAACCGGCAGGACCGCACCGGCATCATCGCGGATCGAGTGAGTGGCGTGGAGCAAAAAACGATCAGCATTCCGCGGTCCACGGACGGCAAGACATTCAACATCGCGGGCGCATCGATCCGAGCCGGCAGTATTCCAACCGCGGTATCGCTGGTCATGGACGACGGCAAATCGATTGCGCTCTGGGACCGCCGCGATCTCGGCGGCCAGCAGTTCTACGTGTCTGTTCCCGGCAGAAAGCTCACGACGCTAAACATGTGGTCGCGCAGCCGGTTCTATGACAATGACCTTGGCTGCATCATCTTCGGCTTCAGCCGCGATCCGAGCGATATCCCGCCTGCTGTCAGGGAGGCGCTCTACGTCACCGCGATCCAGCCGCCCAGTGTCGGGCCGAGGTTCCTGCCATCGACAGTGTCGCGCGATGCACAGTACAAGCGCGATCGCTTCTGGCAGCAAGTACGCAGCGCCAGACCAGCCCAATAACAAGAACGTCGACGTACCAGCAACCGCTCGAACAAAAACGCCCGGCTCGCAAGCCGGGCGTGTCTGATAGCGTCATGATTCCGCTGTCAGTGGCTTGCCCCCTGCACGGCGCCAATGCCGGTCTCCGAACGCAGCTCCTGCGCCTCGAAACCTGCCATGTCGAGGCGTGCGCGTGCGGACTTGTCGGTCAGCGAGAAGATCCAGATGCCGACAAAGCCGATCGTCATCGAGAACAGCGCCGGAGAGGTGTACGGGAACGGCGCGTCCTTGAAGTGGAACACGTCGACCCACACGGCTTGCGACAGCACGGTGAGCACCACCGCCGACAGCAGGCCAAGGAAGCCGCCGATGGTCGCGCCGCGCGTGGTGCAGCCCTTCCACAGCACCGACATGAACAGCACCGGGAAGTTGGCCGACGCTGCCACAGCGAACGCGAGCGACACCATGAACGCGATGTTCTGCTTTTCAAACACGATGCCGAGCACCACCGCAACCATGCCGAGGATGATGGTCGTGATGCGCGATACGCGCAGCTCCATCGAGCTGGTCGCCTTGCCGTGCTTGAACACCGTGGCATAGAGGTCATGCGAGACCGCCGATGCGCCGGCGAGCGTCAGGCCCGCTACCACAGCAAGGATCGTCGCGAACGCCACGGCCGAGATAAAGCCAAGGAACACATTGCCGCCGACCGCGCTGGCCAGGTGCACCGCCGCCATGTTGACGCCGCCGAGCAGCTTGCCGCTGCCGTCCTGGAAGCTCGGGTTGGTGCTGACAAGCACGATCGCGCCGAAGCCGATGATGAAAGTCAGGATGTAGAAGTAGCCGATCCATGTGGTTGCCCAGAACACCGACTTGCGCGCTTCCTTTGCGTTGGGCACGGTGAAGAAGCGCATCAGGATGTGCGGCAGGCCCGCCGTGCCGAACATCAGCGCGATGCCGAACGAGATTGCCGAGATCGGGTCCTTGATGAAGTTGCCCGGACTCATGATCGATTCCTTCTTGGCGTGGACCTCGACCGCCTTCGCGAACAGCGCCTCGGGGCTGAAGTGGTACTGCGCCAGCACCATGAACGCCATGAACGTCGCGCCGCCGAGCAGCAGGCACGCCTTGATGATCTGCACCCACGTCGTGGCCGTCATGCCGCCGAACAGCACGTACACCATCATCAGCGCGCCGACGATCACCACCGCGATCCAGTATTCCAGGCCGAACAGCAGCTTGATGAGCTGGCCCGCACCGACCATCTGTGCGATCAGGTAGAACGCCACCACGACAAGCGTGCCCGATGCGGCGAATGCGCGGATCGGTCCCTGCTTGAATCGGTACGCCGCGACGTCGGCAAACGTGAAGCGGCCCAGATTGCGCAGGCGTTCGGCCATCAGGAACGTGATGACGGGCCAGCCGACCAGGAAGCCGATTGAATAGATCAGCCCGTCATAGCCATTGGCATAGACCGCCGCGGAGATGCCGAGGAACGAGGCCGCGGACATGAAATCGCCTGCGATGGCCAGGCCGTTCTGGAAGCCCGTGATGCCGCCACCGCCTGTATAGAAGGTCGCTGCGGAGGTGGTTCGCTTTGCGGCCCACTTGGTAATGAACAGCGTGCCGATCACGAATACCACGAACATGCCGATGGCAGTCCAGTTGGTCGGCTGCCGGACGGCCTGCCCGAGGTCTCCGCCCGCGGCCAGCGCGGCGGTGGAAAGCAGCAGCGCGCTGCCGGCAATGAAGGCATGGTTCGCTTTCATGCGACCTCCCGCTTGATCTGTTCGGTCAGCTCGTCATACGCGCGATTGGCGTGACGCACATAGAAGCCGGTGATGGCCACGGTGAAGAGAATCACGAACAGCCCGATCGGCATGCCCCACGTCATCACGCCGGCGCCGACCTTGGCGGCAAGGACTTCCTTGTCGAAGGCGATCAGCAGCACGTATCCGTAATAGATCACGAGCATCACCGCCGTCAGCGTCCATCCAAGGCGCGAGCGCTTGTGCACGAGCTCGCGGTACCGCGGGTTCGCTTTCAGTCTTGCGACCAGTTCTTCATTCATTTGTGTCTCCTGCCAATCGTGCTACGGGATTGCCGATCGCTGGTGGTCTCAGCTCCGGACCGTGCACATAAGGTAAAGCCCGCCCCTTACCTGCTTCTTACACGGAGCACCGGGAGACACCGGGGAAAACACGTAGATGACCCGACATGGAGGACGAAAGCGCCACCGGCCGCCCCGCGGAAGCAGCGAAGCCAGCACTCGGCCATGGCGTCAGTACCAGCGGCGCGAAGCCATCGACATAGACCGGAATGTCGCCCTTCACGACAGCCTGGATGGCCTGCGTCGTGCCGCTGAAGCTGACCTGCCGGAATTTGGTCTGCTGCGACTGGCCCATCATCTCGGCCGTTAGTGCGAATGATGGTGTCAGTAGAGGCGCCGTGCTGGCAGAAGGCACGATATCCAGGCCACTACCAGCCAGCCCGAACGTCCGCTACCACGTGTACTTCACCCCAACCCGCACCGCATATTGATAAAAACTCTGCGCGCCCCAAGCCCCGGACACATTGCTCCACCCGGTCCAGCGCTTGCCAAGATCCGCATTGACACCGAGCTTCAGCTCGTAGCGGTTGCTCGGGTACAAACTCCCGACCGGCAAATCATTGAACCGGATACTGCTGCTCACGCTCGTGTGCCACCAGTTGAGCGTCATGTACGGCTGCCATTTGCGAGCATCCTCGCGAACGTAGGTCCGATGCACCCGCGCGCCCAGCCGCGTGATCCAGCCGTGTGAATCGGCGCCGCCGATCTGCGTGCCGTTCTGTTCCGTGATGTCATCTTCGTTGTAGCCGACGTAGATCACCTGTCCCTGTGGTTCGAGGATCCAGTCATTGCGCAGCGGCGTGGCGTAGCCGACCTCGCCCGAGGCAGCCCAGCCACGCGCGTGGTAGCGCACGGTCGGCAGCAGGTCGCCCTCTACCCGGTTCGTGAACCATCCGTACTGAAGCCAGGAATCGACATAGGTGCCAAGTTTCTTCTCATCGTTCTGGTACCACGTGCCGTAGGCGCCGATGCTCCATCCTTCCACCTTGCCGCGTGCGGAGAACGGGTTGCCTTGCGCGCTCGCGTCGGAATCGGCCATGCCATAGCTGCCCATCAGCCCGAGGTGGCCGCGGTCCGATTCGCCGAACACATTCCATCTGGCGAGTTCGGTACCACCATGCAGCAGAAAGGAGTCGGTGCTGGTCTTGAAGACGCCATCCGCACTCCGGCTGCCTTCCCATTTTCCAACCACGCGCAGCCAGCCGGAGCGCGGCTTGTCGCCGGCGGGATCGAAGCCCTGCCCCTCGACATATTGTGGCTCGCCAAGCCGGTCATGCAGGCTGTGCACGAACATCTGCCCTGTCAGGCGCTGGTTGGCAAGATACGCCGCCACTTCAGGGCGAAACAGCGGCTCTGGCGGCGTCGGCGGCGCGGGCGGCGGCATTTGCATCGATCGCAGATACCAGGAGCCAGCCTGGCTACCGTCGACACCGCCCTGGAACAGCCGGTATTCATACGCACCAGCCACCGCGCGCCCGTCGAGCGTAAACGCGTTCGGGGCCGACGCGCCCGGCGCCGTGTTCAGGACCTCGACCACGCCGATCCCGTTGCCCTGAGTCACCGCACCGGCTCCGCCGACATTGTTGATGCGCAGGCGCGTAGGCCCGCCGGCGCCGGTGCTCGTCGCATCGACCACGAGGACATCTGACTTGCTGTTCGCAGCGCCTTCATTCAGTACCGTGTTGAGCTTCAGCACGCCGCCGTTGGAAATGAACACGCCAGCGCCGTCCTGACCGGCAGTCTGCCCGCCCGTGATGACCAGCACATTGCCCGCCACACGGGCCCCGCCCGTGAGGTCAAGCACGCCGCCGTTCGTGAAAGTGCGCACGCCGAGTATCTGGCCCTGCACCGCCCCACCCTGCGTGGGTGCATTGGCAGCCTGCCCGAACGGCAGGTAGGCGCCGGCCGCGTCGAAGCTGACAGTGGCCGCGGCGGGTGAAAGCAGCGTAGCGCCCGGCTGCGCGGCCAGCACGACGCTGCCGCTGTTCACGATGCTGTTCGCAGCGTTCGTCCCGAGGTTGCTGACCGCCACGGCCCACCTGTCGCGCGTACCGGTGCCAGTCGAGTCACTGAATGCGCGCAGGTTCCAGGTGCCGCCATTGGTCATCGTGACGGCGGAGCTTGCTGCCGTGACTGTCCCGGTAATCTGCCCACTGTTGCTCAATAGCAGGGTTCCAGCCGATCCGTTCGCATCGGCGCGTATCGCGACATCGCTCAGCGCGCCGACTGCAGAGGTATTGTCGATGGTCTGCGACGCTCCGGCGGTCTGTATGCCTGCACTCGACCCCCATCCGGCTGCGATGGTCTGACTGTTGCGGATGTCGACCGTACCGCCGGCCGTCTGCGCATCAATGCCGGATGCATTGTTGCCTGACGCGGTCAATGCGCCGCTGTTGACGATGTGAATCGCTGCGGCGCCCGTGCCCTCGGCAAGAATGGCCTGGCTGGCGGTCGGCCCTGAAGTCTGTATAGCAGCGGTATTGGTGATGGTCTGCTCGCCGGTGAGCGAGCGCGTATGGATGCCCTGCTGACGGTCGCCGCGAGCGATCAACGCGCCGCCGTTGTCCACGGTCACCGTGCCCAGTCCCGTGCCATCGTAAGCATTGGCCGCCAGGATCGCCGCGCCAGAACCGTTGACATCGATTGTCGGGCCGGCGAACGATACGCGCACATTGCCCCCTTGGCTGACGCCCTGCAGGCCAAACGAGGCGACACCGCTGCCGTCACCCGAGCCGTTGTCCGAGTGCGTGACGATGGTGCCCTGTGCCGCGATGTCCACCGTGCCGGTGGCCGACCTTGCCGTGGCATAGATGCCGTTGGCATTGGAGTGGAATGTCTCGATGCGGTTGCCTGTGTAGTTCACCGAGACATTGCCGCCGGCTGTGTCCGCACGTATGCCGCCGGCGCCGAAGCCACGCACGGAGATGCCACCGCTGTACGCGACGGAGATGTCCCCTTGCTCGGCGCTGATGATGATGCCGGACCCGCGTTGCGACTGCACATTGCCCTGCACCGTGATATCGCCGGTACCGGTGACGTTCACCGCGCCGGCACCGCGCGCGATGATGTTGATGCCGCGCGAGCCATCTGCGTTTGCTGTGCTGCCCACGGCGATCGGCGCCCGGTTGTCGACCGTAATGGCGCCCGAACTGCTGTTCGCGTAGATCCCGTGCGCCGCCGGACCTGTCGTTGTAATAGCACCTTCGTTGCGGATCTCGATGCTGCCGGTGGTCGCCGTCGACCGGATACCGAAGCCGTTCAGACCGTCCGAGGTCAGCGCGCCGCTGTTGTGAACCAGCGTGGCGCCGCTGCTGCCCTCGGTAAGGATGCCGAACGCGTTGGTGGCAATGGCACGGACCATCGCCGCGGTATCGACGTTGATGGCACCGCTTCCCGAAGCCTTCGCGTGAATCCCCGCATGGTTGGCCGGCCCCGCCTCCACGCCGGGGTCGTCCGGGTCGGCAACGCCGTTGGTGTTGTCGACATTCAGTGTGATCCCGCCGGCGGCCTGCACCGTGACATTCCCGGCGCCGCTGGTGCGGGCCCTGAGGCCGCTTCCGCCCGCGGTGGAGATCGTCCCCGCGCCCTGATGGACGATGGTGGCGTCGCCGCCCCCGGATGCGTTGATGTCCAGGCCGTCGCGGTCGTTGCCCGACAGTGGGTTGTCGATGTTCAGCGTGGTGCCGGCATTGACGAGAATGCTCGACTGGCCGGATGTGTTGTTCAACACCGCAACGCCGTCGAGCGTACCGCTGCCTGCCATCGTGATGTTGCTGGTGCCACCGGCGAACGTAACGGTTGCAGAGCCGGTGCCGCCATTGACCTGCGCCTGCACACCGCTGACCGCTGTCGTGGCGCGGTTGGTGATGCTGGTGCCGGTGATCGATACCGAAGCGTTAGCCTGGGTTCCAGTCGCACGGATGCTTGCGAGGGATGCGTTGTCGATGGTTGTCCCGTCGGTCGTCGTGACGATCGCAGCCGTGCCCGCTGCGGGCGCGCAAACCGCGCCGGCCGTGCGAAGCCCGGAGAGCGTGCCGCAGGCCTGGCCATGGGCGTCGTCCATCGCGATGAAAAGCAGCGTGCCGGCGTGCGCGGCAAGGATGATGGAAGCGCGGATGGAAAGATGTGGACTGATGATCGCGCTTCGATTGATGGCCGCCCACAGCGGACGAAGCCGGAACGGCGGTGCACAGGTGCATGATCTGAACCGCGAGCAGCGCTGCATGGAATCTCCTGCCATCTGAGCGGGATCGCCATGACGTTGTCCTGCTTTGCCGCATCAGGCCTCTTCGTCTGGCGGGAACGCAGGCATTATCGAACCGGTCGGCAAAAACGCGTACTTAGAGGTTTTTCATGGCGATCTGCCGATTTCTTTGGATTCGTGACCCGTTTGGGTGGAGGGCTCTTGAGAGCAAGCGAGCGCGGGCGCATCGAAGCCGGCGGGACCAGTGAGCATGAACCATGTCGTCAGATCGAACCCGGGATAGCCCGACTCCGCCACGGTCTGCATGGCAATCAGCACCTGGCCACCCTGCTGGAGCGGCACGCGCGCATGCAGACACCGGCCATCGATATGAGCAGTTTGCGGCCAGATGACCGGACGTGCCATTTCGAAAGTTGAAGGGTGTGCTGATCGATCGCCAACCGATGGCGCGCCGCCCCTTTGCGACAGCGGTGCAGAGCATGGTGGAAGGGCTCGGGCAGAAGGGTTGAAGCGGCGTCGCCCGTGTCCATCGGTGCGGCGATTGATGACATTCCCCTTCTTAAGAAGGGTTTCACCCACGCGTGTTCTGCGCGCTGCGCTGATCGCAGTACCACACCGTTGTTTCCGCGCAAATGTATCGGATGTCTATCACCAAAATTGGTGACGACCGGCATTTTGAAAATTTGTAGTATCGCCCCCGCTTCCATCACGGATTCATATGTTCCGGCCGAAGCATCAGTACGCAGCATTCCTATAACGGGGGGAAGAAAACAACCATGAAAATCAAACTGCTTGTGTCCACGCTTGCCGCAGCCGCTCTGAGCGCTTGCGGCGGCGGCTCCGACTCTCAGTCGTCCGCGCCTGCGACACCCACCACCAAGATCGCGGGCACGGCGGCAGTAGGCGCGGCGCTCGCCAACGCCACCGTGCAGGCCAAGTGCGCCTCGGGCAGCGGCAGCGCCACCACGGCTGCCGACGGCACCTTCACGATCGATATTCCGAACGCAAAGCGCCCGTGCGTGCTGAGCGTTTCCACGCCTGACGGCACCACCCTCCACTCGGTGGTCGAAGCCGGCTCCGGCACCACCGCAACGGCTAACATCACGCCGCTGACCGAGCTGATCACCGCCTCGATCGCCGGCAAGAGCACCGAAGAATTCTTTGCCAGCTTCGACGAGCAGGCCCAGGCGAAGCTGACCACCGACGGCGTCTCCACGGCACTCGACAACGTCAAGCTCATCTTGACCGGCACGATCGACCTGGGCGGCATCGACCCGCTGAAAGACACTCTGGTTGCCGCGCACGGCAATACGCCGGGCAACGCGCTGGACCAGAAGCTCGACACCCTTGGCGAAACGCTGAAGGCATCGCAAACCTCCATCGCCGATCTGTCGAGCGCGGTGGCGTCAAACACGGGCTCGGCCAGCGGCGTGCAGACCATCCTGCAACCGGCTTCGACAACGTGCGCAGCGTTCCGCAGCGGCAAGGTGCAGAAGGTCGATCTCACCGGCAATACCGTCCAGCGTTTCACGGTCGATGCGGTCAAGCTGACGCGCACGAATGATTCCACGAGCGCGGTCGAGCAATTCCAGGCAAACGACAGCCAGGCCTGCCGCTTCGGCAATGACAACGCGCGGATGCTGGTCTCGAAGTCGGGCATTGCACTCGAGCGCCGTGCCGGTGCGTCCAGCCTCGTGATCCCCGACCAGACCATCCCCCTGAGCGAACTCGCCGGTGACTGGAACGCGCTCGCTTTCGAACGCGACGACAACAGCCCGTACTACGGCACGGGCCTGGTCAAATTCCGCATGGACAGCACCGGCAAGTTCACCAGCGGCGCGGATTGCAGCCTGAGCAGCTGCGACCAGTGGCCGGCAGCCGAACTGCCTTCGGCAGCGACGAATGCCGACGGTGGCTTCAATATCTCCGATCCGTCGGGAACGGCCCGCGCATTTGCCTTCAAGGGCGTCGATGGCCAACTGGCGATCGTCATCGTTCACGGCGCCGGCTTCATGCTCGCCACGCGGCCGAAGGCCTTCGCGCTGCCGGCAGTCGGGTCCGTCAGCAGCTATTGGGATGCCACGCTGAACGCAAGCGGCGTGACCAATATCGAAGACGGCTCCCACACCGTGACGGCAGTCGATACGGCGGCGAACACCTATACGCGTCAGAACACCACGGGCCGCATCGATACGTGGCAGAACGGCGTGCCGTCCGTCGGCCTGCGTTATCGCGCACCGGCAACGGGCATCAACGAGGCGGTGTCGATGAACCTGGCCAACTCCGGCATCAGCGTGGCCGTCAGCGTCAATCCGAGCAATGTGTTCTACAACATCTCGGTGGGTCGTCCGTAAGCTGGAAAATCAGTAGTTTTGACAGCCCCCTGCGAGAACGCGGGGGGCTTTTGTTTTTTTTGCCTTCTGCGCGGAGAGGATCGCCAGCAAAAGGGCTCGTCAGCCAGCCTCCCGCCCGCCCGACCTGCCGACAACCTGTCGAAGAGTCAACCCTGCGAGGCCCACAAAAAGAAAAACCCCGCACCAGGCGGGGTTCTTCCATACCAATATCCGTTCGACCAAACTCAGAACGGAATATCGTCATCCATATCCTCAAACCCGTTCGACGGCGCCTGCTGCTGACGGCGTGCGCCGCCCTGCTGGCCACCGCCCTGACCACCGCCACCGCCACCGCCACCGCCTTGGCCGCGGCCACCGCCATAACCGCCACCCGACGATTCGCGGTTGTAGCCACCACCGCCGCCACCGCCGCCGTAGCCGCCTTCATCACCGCCACCGCCGGCGCCCTGGCGTCCGCCCAGCATCTGCATCTGGTCAGCAACGATTTCGGTGCTGTACTTGTCCTGACCGCTCTGGTCCTGCCACTTGCGGGTGCGGATCTTCCCTTCGATGTAGACCGACGAACCCTTGCGCAGGTACTGGGCGGCGATTTCGGCCAGCTTGCCGAACATCGCGACGCGGTGCCACTCAGTGGCTTCCTTCATCTCGCCGGACTGCTTGTCCTTGTAGCGGTCGGTTGTCGCCAGGCGCAGGTTGGTCACTGCGTCGCCGCTCGGCATGTAGCGGGTTTCCGGGTCCGCGCCGAGATTCCCGACGAGAATGACTTTGTTGATCGATGCCATGAATGTTCTCCAAAAGCCACGCGCTGCACTGAAAAGCGTGGCATTGCTCAGTAAGTAGTAGTTTGAACCGGATTGCTGCAGGTGCGGCTACCGCATGGGTGACGACTGCAAAAGCGACAACGTAAACGAATAACGCGCCCCCGGCCAGACAAGTCGGGAAGCGCGGTCATGCTAGGCCATATCCGGCCGGGATCTGTTGCAAAGTGATGCGGCTGGCGCAATTTCAGGCCGTGGACGGGACACTGGATTGCCCCCTGGCCGGCGGCGGTTTCATGCTCCAGGCGATTATAAGCCAGACCAGAAGTACCACCGCGCACCCCACAAAAACAGCGCTGCGGCCTTCATGCTTGAGCAGCCAGCCGCCCACCACGCCGCCCAGGAACAGGCCCATCGCCTGCGTGGTGTTGTACACGCCGAGCGCCGCGCCGCGCGAAGCAGCTGCATAGCGCGAGACCAGCGAAGGCTGCATCGCCTCCAGCACGTTGAAGGCTACAAAGAAAAGCAGAAGCACACCCACGATGGGCCACAGCCCGTGCACAGCGGCGAACAGCAGCTGCACTGCCGTCATCAGGCCCACGGCACCGAGCAGTACGGGGCGCACGCGGCCATAGCGCTCCGCAGCCATCATTGGCCCGAGCATCAGTACGAATGACACCAGCACTACCGGCAGGTAGACCTTCCAGTGCTGATCCAACGGCATGCCGGCGTCGGACAGCATGGCCGGCACCACCATGAACATGGCGACCTGCGAGGCGTGCAGCGCAAGCACGCCGACGTTCAGACGGATCAGGTCGGGATTGAGCAGCACCTGGCGGAACGGCAAGCGCACCGGATGCGGCGGCGGCGGGCTAGGCACCACGAACAGCGTCACGCCGATTGCCACGAGGCCCAGTACCGACATCAGCGCGAAGATGCCCGGCATGCCGATGGCATGCAGCAGCGGCGAGGCGATCACGAGCGACAGCGCAAAAGTCAGGCCGATGCTGCCGCCGACCATGGCCATGGCCTTGGTGCGATGGCGCTCGCGCGTGAGATCTGCGATGCAGGCGGTAATGGCGGCGGAGATCGCGCCGGTACCCTGCAACGCGCGGCCCACGGTGATGCCCACCAGCGTATCGGAGAACGCGGCCACCAGGCCGCCGGCTACGAACAGCAGCAGCCCGGCCACCATGACCGGCTTGCGGCCAATGCGGTCCGACAGCCACCCGAGCGGGATGTGCAGGAAAGCCTGCATCAGGCCGTAGATGCCCATGGCCAGGCCGACGCGCTGGGCGTCATGGCCGTCGGGCAGCGCGCGTGCGTACTCGGCGAAGACCGGCAGGATCAGGAACAGGCCCAGCATGCGCAGCGCAAAAATGCTGGCCAGCGAGAGGCTCGCTCGCAACTCGGTGCGCGTCATGCGCTCGCGTTGCGGCACGGTCTTGGATTCGCCGGCAACGGCTGCATCTGGGGAAGAAGAGGGGATCGGCGACATGGCGATCGTGGAATGGGTCAGGCGGGCTGCCGGCGCAGACGGCAATGGCTGTTTCGATCGGCATCCGGGGCGGAAGTTGCCATCCCGGGCGACCAGGCAAGCGCGGCAATCGGCCCTTTGGCCCGGTTTGCTTCAGTGCGCTCCTGGCGCAGGCAACCCGGGAAACCGAAGTTCGGTATATTAACAGGTTTGCTTCTTCGCGCTTTCCGGGTCACCCGGCCTGACCATGCGGCCTAAGGATGGCGCATGAAGCACTGCATTTCAGTTTGGGATTTCCGTTAGACCGACCTGTCCATGCGCCTCGCGCCGACCGGCGGCCTGCCCGGCGACGACTTTTCGGCATATGGAAGAAATCAAGATCCGTGGGGCGCGCACCCACAACCTCAAGAACATCAATCTCGACCTGCCGCGCAACCGGCTGATCGTGATCACGGGCCTGTCGGGCTCGGGCAAGTCGTCGCTGGCGTTCGATACCCTCTACGCCGAAGGCCAGCGCCGGTACGTGGAATCGCTCTCGGCCTACGCGCGCCAGTTCCTGCAACTGATGGAAAAGCCGGACGTGGACCTGATCGAGGGCCTCTCGCCGGCCATCTCGATCGAGCAGAAGGCCACCAGCCACAACCCGCGCTCGACCGTCGGCACGGTGACCGAGATCCACGACTACCTGCGCCTGCTGTACGCGCGCGCCGGCACGCCCTACTGCCCCGACCACAACCTGCCGCTGCAGGCACAGAGCGTCTCGCAGATGGTGGACGCCGCGCTGGCGCTGCCCGAAGACACCAAGCTGATGATCCTGGCGCCGGTGGTGGCCGACCGCAAGGGCGAGCACTCCGACCTGTTCGACACCATGCAGGCGCAGGGTTTCGTGCGTTTCCGCATCCGCTCGGGCGGCGGCACCGCGCATGAAGCCGAGGCCAAGGTCTATGAAGTCGATGCGCTGCCCAAGCTGAAGAAGACGGAAAAGCACACCATCGAAGTCGTGGTCGACCGCGTCAAGGTTCGCGCGGACATCAAGCAGCGTCTGGCCGAATCGTTCGAGACCGCGCTGCGCCTGGCCGATGGCCGCGCCGTCGCGCTGGAACTCGACAGCGGCAAGGAGCACATGTTCAGCTCGCGCTTCGCGTGCCCGATCTGCTCGTACTCGCTGCAGGAACTGGAACCGCGCCTGTTCTCGTTCAACAATCCGATGGGCGCGTGCCCGAGCTGCGACGGCCTGGGCCAGATCACGTTTTTCGATCCGAAGCGTGTGGTGGCCTTCCCGAATCTGTCGCTCGCCTCTGGTGCGATCAAGGGCTGGGACCGGCGCAACCAGTTCTACTTCCAGATGCTGCAGAGCCTGGCGGCCTACTACGACTTCGACACCGAGACCGCGTTCGAAGACCTGCCGGCCAACGTCCAGCAAGTGGTGCTGCACGGCTCGGGCGAAGTCGAGATTCCGTTCACCTATATGAACGAACGCGGCCGCACCACGGTGCGCGAGCACGTGTTCGAAGGGATCATCCCGAACCTCGAACGCCGCTACCGCGAGACCGATTCGGTGGCCGTGCGCGAGGAGCTGGCCAAGTACCAGAACAACCAGCCCTGCCCCGCCTGCCAAGGCACGCGGCTGCGCACCGAGGCACGCCACGTCAAGATCGGCGAAGAGGATCAGGCTCGCGCCATTTTCGAGATCAACGGCTGGCCGCTGCGCGACACGCTGACGTATTTCCTGACGCTGGACATGCACGGCGCCAAGCGTGAAATCGGCGACAAGATCATCAAGGAAATTACCGCGCGGCTGAACTTCCTGAACAACGTGGGTCTCGATTACCTGTCGCTCGAACGCAGCGCCGATACGCTGTCGGGCGGCGAGGCGCAGCGCATCCGGCTGGCTTCGCAAATTGGCTCCGGCCTGACAGGCGTGATGTACGTGCTCGACGAGCCGTCGATCGGCCTGCACCAGCGCGACAACGACCGCCTGATCGGCACGCTCAAGCACCTGCGCGACATCGGCAACTCGGTGCTGGTAGTGGAACATGACGAGGACATGATCCGCGCGAGCGACTACGTGGTCGACATCGGCCCGGGCGCCGGCGTGCACGGCGGCATGATCGTGGCCGAGGGCACGCCAAGGCAGATCGAAGACTCGCCCGCGTCGTTGACGGGGCAGTATCTCTCCGGCCAGCGACGCATTGAAGTCCCGGGCAAGCGCGCTGCGCCCGACGATGAGCGCCTGCTGCGCATCGTCAATGCGAGCGGCAACAACCTGCGCAACGTCACGGCGGAGGTCCCGGTCGGGCTGCTGACCTGCATCACCGGCGTGTCGGGCTCGGGCAAGTCCACGCTGATCAACGACACGCTCTACCACGCGGTGGCGCGTCACTTGTACGGCTCCACGCCGGAGCCCGCCGCGCACGACCGCATCGAGGGGCTTGAGCATTTCGACAAGGTGATCAACGTCGACCAGAGCCCGATCGGCCGCACGCCGCGCTCGAACCCCGCCACGTACACAGGCCTGTTCACGCCGATCCGGGAACTGTTCGCGGGCGTGCCGTCGGCCAAGGAACGCGGCTACGATCCGGGCCGCTTCTCGTTCAACGTCAAGGGCGGGCGCTGCGAGTCCTGCCAGGGCGACGGCGTGCTCAAGGTCGAGATGCACTTCCTGCCCGACGTCTACGTGCCTTGCGACGTCTGCCACGGCAAGCGCTACAACCGCGAGACGCTCGAAGTCCTGTACAAGGGCAAGAACATCTCCGAAGTGCTGGACCTGACCGTCGAGCAGGCGCATGAGTTCTTCAGCGCGGTGCCCGTCGTGCGCCGCAAGCTGCAGACGCTGCTGGATGTGGGCCTGGGCTATATCCGCCTTGGCCAGTCGGCCACCACGCTGTCGGGCGGCGAGGCGCAGCGCGTGAAGCTGTCGCTGGAGCTATCGAAGCGCGACACCGGCCGCACGCTCTACATCCTCGACGAGCCGACCACGGGCCTGCACTTTCACGACATCGAGCTGCTGCTTAAGGTCATCCACAAGCTGCGCGACCAGGGCAATACGGTGGTGATCATCGAGCACAACCTTGATGTGATCAAGACCGCGGACTGGCTGATCGATATGGGGCCCGAAGGTGGCGCTGGCGGTGGCCAGGTAATTGCGCGCGGAACGCCCGAGGACGTAGCGAAGAGCAAGGCGAGTTTTACGGGGAAATATCTCGCGCCGCTGCTCAAGCGCGCCTGAGCGCAGCAGCCCGAACGGCGCCGGCTTGCATTCGGTGCCGCACGGCCTACCATGAACGGCGAGGACGGCCACCACGGCCGTCGCCGCCTACACATGGAGGCCCGCCATGGAACTCCTGTCGGTACCGGTCACGAAGCCGGAAGCGACCAACTTCATCTTCGGCCAGTCGCACTTCATCAAGACCGTGGAGGACCTG
Organism: Cupriavidus pinatubonensis; assembly: GCF_019602855.1. GTDB lineage: Bacteria > Pseudomonadota > Gammaproteobacteria > Burkholderiales > Burkholderiaceae > Cupriavidus > Cupriavidus pinatubonensis. The sequence continues at coordinate 392,604 of NZ_CP080767.1, read as the reverse complement.
CATGAGGTGCTGGTGGGCACCGTGCCCGGCATCCGCTTCGGGCTGGCGTTCTGCGAGGCCTCGGGCAAGCGATTGGTCCGCTGGTCAGGCACCGACGAGTCGCTGATTGACCTGGCGTGTGAAAACGCCCGCGCGGTCGGCGCGGGGCACTCCTTCTTCATCTTTCTTGGCGACGGATTCTTTCCCGTCAATGTGCTTGGCGCAGTGCGTGCCGTGCCCGAGGTCTGCCGGATCTACTGCGCCACCGCCAACCCGGCCGAGATCATCGTCGCGCAGACCGATAGCGGCCGCGCCGTGCTCGGCGTCGTAGATGGCGCATCGCCGCTCGGCATCGAGACGGATGCGGATATCAGCGAACGGCGCGAGTTGCTGAGGAAGTTCGGCTACAAACTGTAGCCGCTCACTGCCGCGCGGCGGTGCTCAACTGCTGCATGGGCGGCGTGCCGGAGGCATCGTCTTCCTTCATGCGGCTGCGGTTGAGCACGCCCGCCTGTTCGAGCACCGGATAAGCCGTCGCGCAAAACAACGAGTTCAGGCGCTTCAGTTCGCTGATCACGTCGAGGTGCAGCGAACTGGTCTCCACGCTTTCGGCCGTCTGGATGGCCACGCGCTGCAGGTGCGTGCGCGCGTATTTCTGCTCGAGTTCGCGGAAGTTCGCCTTCTCGGCCATCAGCGTCTGTGCGCTCTTCAGGTCGCCGTTGAGAAACACCGACAGGCCGAGCCGCAGGTTCGACACGAGCCGCGCGTGCATCTCGGCAATCTCCTGCATGCCCGCTTCGGAGAACATCAGGTTGTGGGCGATCTTCTTTTCCTTGGCATCGACCAGTACGCGTTCGATGATGTCGCCCGCATGTTCGAGATTGATGGTCAGCGAGATGATCTCGGTCCAGCGCTGGCCGTCACGTTCGTCGAGCGCTTCCAGGCTAATGCGGGTCAGGTAGAGCTTGATCGCGGTGTAGAGGTCGTCGACCTCGTTGTCGATGCGGCAAGTGGCGGCAGCGAGCTTGGCATCGTTGGTGCGCAGCACGCGCAGCAGGTTGTCGAGCATCTGTTCGACGCGATCGCCGATGCGGAGCACTTCGCGCGCGGCGTTGGCCAATGCGAGCGTCGGCGTGGGCAGCGCGGCGGGGTCCAGGTGGCGCGGAGTAACCTGGCTTTCGCCGGTGTTGCGCCCGGGCAGCACCGCCTCGCAAAGACGCGCGAGCGGCGCGGTGGCGCCGAGCAACAGCACCGCGAGCGCGACATTGAACAGCAGGTGGAAATTGACGATCAGGCGCTGCGGATCATGGTCGATCAGCGCGAGCAAATTCTCCGCCTCGCCAAGGAATGGCAATGCCACCACGCAGCCCAGCAGCCGCGACAGCAGGTTGCCGAGCGTCACGCGCTTGCCGGGCTGGTTGTTGCCCGAGGTCGTCAGCAATGCCGAAATGCCGGAGCCAAGGTTGGCCCCGAGCACGAGCGCCAGCGCCACATGGATCGACACCACGCCGGCCGAGGCCAGCGCGCCACAGAACAGCACTACGGCCAGGCTCGAATAGCACAGGATGGTCAGGAACGCGCCGATCAGCATGTCCAGCGCCGCATCGCCGGTCAGCGTGCCGAACAACACTTTGACGCCTGCGGCTTGCACCACAGGGCGCGTGGCGATCGAAATCAGTTCTAGCGCCAGCGTGATCAAGCCGAGGCCGATCAGCACGCGGCCGACGTGGCCGGGCTTGCTGCCCTTCCAGGTCAGATGGAGGATCACGCCGAGAAAGATCAGCAGCGGCGACAGCCACGACAGGTCCAGCGAAAAGACCTGCACCATGACAGCGGTGCCTACGTTGGCGCCGAGCATGATGGCCAGCGCCGGCGCCACGGCGATCAGGCCCTGTCCGACGAAAGAACTGACGATGACCGCGGTGGCGTTGCTGCTCTGGACGAGTCCCGTGACGCCAAGCCCGGCAAGGAAGGCGGTGAACCGGTTGGCGACGCTGGTCGAGAGTACGTGACGGAGATTGGCACCGTAGACGCGCAGGATGCCGACCTTGACGATGTTCGTGCCCCAGACAAGAAGGGCCACGCCGGAAAGAAGATGCAGAAGTACGCCCATTGCGCGTCCCTGTGTGACCGGTGACGAACACAGCTCGGAGGCTCCGCCCGGTCATCATGTTGTTGTCAATGGGCCATTATGCGCCCCGCATGTAACCGGGGCAACGCCAAGGGGCGCGGGCAGCAAGCCCGCGCAGCGCTCAGGGAAGCGCCACCTTGATGCCGAGGCCGACGAAGATCGCGCCGGCCGCGCGGTCAAGCCAGCGCCCCGTGGTCGGCCGCTTGCGCAGCCATGCGCCGAGCCAGCCCGCGCACAGGCCGAACAGCGAGAACACCACGGCCGTCTGCAGCATGAACACCAGGCCCAGCAGCACGAACTGCAAGGCCGGGTGCGTGGCATCGGCATGCACGAACTGCGGCAGGAACACGAGGAAGAACAGCGTGACCTTGGGGTTCATCATGTTGCCGAGCACGCTCTGCCGGAACACCTTGCCAAGCGGCACCGCGGCCACGTCGGCGCCCTGTGCGAGTCCGCCCTTCGCACGCAGCGCCTGGATGCCGATCCAGATCAGGTAAGCCGCGCCGGCGTACTTGATCAGCTGGAACGCCAGCGGCGACGAGCGCAGCACCGCCGCGAGCCCGACCGCGGCGATCATCGTATGGAACAGGCAGCCGACGGCAAACCCGAGTGCTGCCACCACGCCTGCGCGGCGCCCCTGTGCCATGCCACGCGCCAGCACTTGCAGGTTGTCCGGGCCGGGGGCCAGGGTGATGGCGATCGAGGTCACAAGGAACAGCAGCAGGTCGGGCATGAAAATCTCCGTCGGAAAGGATCAGGCAGCGCGCACGGGCATACTAGTGGCCATCGAACCGGCACACCGTGAACAGAGGCAAACCCGCATTCTGCAGCAGCTTCGAACCGCCCAGTTCGGGCAGGTCGACGATCGCCGCGCCTTCCACCACGGTGGCGCCCAGGCGCTCGAGCAGCTTGCGGCCGGCCATCATGGTGCCGCCGGTGGCGATCAGGTCGTCGATCAGCAGCACGCGGTCGCCGGGCTTGCAGGCGTCGGCGTGGATCTCGACCGTGGCGCTGCCGTATTCGAGCTCGTATTCCTCGGCCACGGTCTGGAATGGCAGCTTGCCCTTCTTGCGGATCGGCACGAAGCCGAGGTTCAGTTCGTACGCGACGATCGCGCCGAGAATGAAACCGCGCGCGTCGATGCCTGCGACCAGGTCGAGCTGCGCGTCCATGTAGCGGTGCACGAAGACGTCGATCAGCACGCGCAGCGTCTTGGGGTTCTGCAGCAGCGGCGTGATGTCGCGGAACTGCACGCCGGGCATGGGCCAGTCCGGCACGGTACGGATGCGGTCGCGCAAGTATCCGGTGACATCGCCGAGATCGGGGGACTGGATGAGGGAATCTGCCATGGAAATCTTGAAATGAAGGTTGCGCCACGCGCCGGCACATCGCATTGGCTGCGGTAACGGGCTACCACCCGGGCCGCGCGGGCCGCACGCAAAATGGCCCTGCCGGTGCCGCGCCTGGCCCGACGGGCCGGCCGGGCACCCGTAACCATACAGGAGACCGCGATGGCAAAGAAGATTCTGATGCTGGCAGGCGACTTCGCCGAAGACTACGAAACCATGGTTCCGTTCCAGGCGCTGCAGATGGTGGGCCACACCGTGCATGCGGTGTGCCCGGACAAGAAAGCAGGCGACAACTGCGCCACGGCCATCCACGACTTCGAAGGCGACCAGACCTACACCGAAAAGCGCGGCCACAATTTCACGCTGAACGCCACATTCGCCGAGGTCGATCCGGCCGCCTACGACGCGCTGGTCATCCCTGGCGGTCGCGCCCCGGAGTACCTGCGCCTGAATGCCCGAGTGCTGGAGATCGTGCAGCACTTTGCCAGCAACAACAAGCCGATCGCGGCGGTGTGCCACGGCGCCCAGCTGCTGGCCGCTGCCGGCGTGCTCGAAGGGCGGACCTGTTCGGCCTACCCCGCCTGTGCACCGGAAGTGAAGCTTGCGGGCGGCAAGTACGCCGATATCCCGGTCGACCAGGCCCACACCGACGGCAATCTCGTGACGGCGCCGGCGTGGCCCGCACATCCCGCATGGCTGGCCCAGTTCCTTGCCGTGCTGGGGACGCGGATCGTACATTAGAGGCTTCCGAACGCGGCGCGGCCGTTCCTGGCAGGCGCCGACAGCACGGGGGTTCCCATGTGTGAGATCTTCATCCGCGCTAATCCGCAGTCCTACGAATGCCAGGCGCGGTCGCTGCGGCTGCATGGCGTTGCCACCAGCATCCGCCTCGAAAACCTGTTCTGGGAAGTACTCGAGGAACTCGCGCAACGCGACGGCATGACCGTCAACCAGCTCATCACGCGGCTGCATGACGAGCTCACCGTACATCGCGGCGACGCGGCCGTCGCTGGCAACTTCTCGTCTTTCCTCCGTGTGTGCTGCCTGCGCTACCTGATGCTGCAAGGCAAGGGGCGCATTCCCGCGGATACCAGCGTCGCGATCCGCTCTCTCGACGCCCGGTCTGTGCTGGACAACCTGCCGGCGTCGTGGGCGGAAGCGCCAGCCGGAGCGGCGCACTAGGGGACTCCAGCCAGATCAGTCGCTCAGGATCCGCGTCTCCGCCGCCTCCAGTGCCTCCGGCGTGCCACGCAGCACGATGATGTCGCCGACTTCGAGGATGGTGTCGGGCTCCGGATCGAAGGCGCGGATGCCACGGCGGCGAACGGCCGTCACTTCGGCGCCGATTCGCTCCAACCCCAACGCGCCCAAGCGGCGGCCGACGGCCGTCGCGGCCGGCTCGAGCGACACCGAATGCAGCCGCACGCTATCGCGCTCGACCATGTCCTCTTCATCGTCGCGGCCGTGAAAGTAGCCGCGCAGCAGGCTGTAGCGCGCATCGCGTGCTTCCTGCACGCCACGCAACACGTGACGCATGGGCACCCCGAGCAGCACCAGCGCATGCGAAGCCAGCATCAGGCTGCCCTCGATGATTTCCGGCACGACTTCGGTGGCACCCGCTTTCTGCAACGTGTCGAGTTCAGAATCGTCGACCGTGCGTACGATCACCGGCAACGCCGGCGCCAACTCCTGCACATGGTGCAGCACCTTGAGCGCTGACGGCGTGTTGGCATAGGTGATGATGACGGCGGCGGCGCGGTGGATACCGGCGGCAATCAGCGCCTCGCGACGCCCAGCGTCACCGTAGACCACGGTATCGCCCGCCGCGGCGGCATCGCGCACGCGGTCCGGATCAAGGTCGAGCGCCACGTAAGTGATGCTCTCGCGCTCGAGCATATGCGCCAGGTTCTGGCCGCTGCGCCCGTAACCGCAGATGATCGCGTGCTTCTCGGTCTGCAGGCTCTGCGCGGCGATACGCGTCATGTTCAGCGACTGCATCAGCCATTCGTTCGCCGCAAAGCGCAGCACAATGGCATCGCTGTACTGGATCAGGAACGGCGCGGCCAGCATCGAGAGCAGCATCGACGCCAGGATCACCTGGATCAGCACCGGGTCCACCAGGTTGAGGCCGTCAATCTGGTTGAGCAGCACGAAGCCGAATTCGCCGGCCTGCGCGAGCCCCAGGCCCGTGCGGATGGCCACGCCCTGGCGCGAGCCGAACAGGCGCGCCAGTACGGAGATCAGCAGCAGCTTGAACAGGATCGGCACCCCCAGCAGCACCAGCACCAGCCAGATGTGCTCGATCACCACCTGGATGTTGAGCAGCATGCCAATGGTCACGAAGAACAGCCCGAGCAGCACGTCGCGGAAGGGCTTGATGTCCTCTTCCACCTGGTGCCGGTAGGGCGTTTCCGAAATCAGCATGCCGGCCATGAACGCGCCCAGCGCCATCGACAGGCCCAGCCGCTCGGTCAGCGCAGCCATGCCAAGCGTGACCAGCAGCAGGTTCAGCATGAACAGTTCCTGCGAGCGCCGCGCCGCCACCACGTGGAACCAGCGGCTCATCAGGCGCTGTCCGAGGAAGAAGATCACACCGAGCGCCACCGCGATCTTCGCCGTGGCCATGCCGAGTGCAACCATCAGGTCACCGGGGTCGCGCGACAGCGCCGGGATCACGATCAGCAGCGGCACCACGGCCAGGTCCTGGAACAGCAACACGCTGATGATGTTGCGGCCATGCTCGCTTTCCAGCTCCACGCGCTCGGACAGCATCTTCGACACGATGGCCGTCGACGACATGGCCAGTGCCCCGCCAAGCGCCACGGAAGCCTGCCAGGACAACGGAAACAGCCAGTTGAACAGCCAGCTCGCCGGCACCACGGCCAGCATCGACAATACGACCTGCGAGCCGCCCAGCCCGAACACGAGCCGTTTCATGGCGCGAAGCTTGCTCAGGCTGAATTCCAGGCCAATCGAAAACATCAGGAAGACCACGCCGAACTCGGCCAGGTACTTGGTCTGGGCCGTGTCGCTGGCCAGGCCCAGCGCATGCGGGCCGATCAGGATGCCGACCGCCAGGTAGCCGAGCATGGGCGGCAGCTGGAGCATGCGGAACGCGACCACGCCGAATACGGCGGCAGCCAGCAGCACCAGGGTCAGTTCCAGCGGAGAATGCATCAGGCGGCTCAGGAAGAACCGTCAGGACTGGCCGGCTGCGCCCCGGCACGGGCCCTGCCGGCGGAACACGGCAAGCGCGGCGCTTGCCGGGACGGCCCGGGCGTCGCCGCATTCGTTGGTATACTTCGACGCCATGATAGCCAATTTCGATGCGGATCGAGCACTCCGGCTCGCCCAAAGTACCCTCCAGATTGAAGCCGAAGCGGTCGCCGCACTTTCGGGGCGCCTGACCCCGGACTTCTCGCACGCGGTGCAGCTCGTCCTGCAGTGCACGGGACGCGTCGTGGTGTCGGGCATCGGCAAGTCAGGCCATATCGGCCGCAAGGTCGCGGCGACGCTGGCCTCGACCGGCACGCCGGCCTTCTTTGTCCATCCGGCCGAAGCCAGCCACGGCGACCTCGGCATGGTCACGCGCGATGACGTCCTGATCGCATTCTCCAATTCCGGCGAAACCGGCGAGCTGCTGTCGATCATCCCGATCGTCAAGCGCATCGGCGCGCGGCTGATCTCGGTCACCGGCAACCCGGAATCGAACCTGGCCAAGCTCGCAGACGCCCATCTCGATGCCGGCGTGGAAAAGGAAGCCTGCCCGCTGAACCTGGCGCCAACGGCCAGCACCACGGCGGCGCTGGCACTCGGCGACGCGCTCGCGGTCGCGGTGCTCGATGCGCGCGGCTTCGGCGAGGAAGACTTCGCGCGCTCGCACCCGGGCGGCGCGCTCGGCCGCAAGCTGCTGACCCACGTGCGCGATGTGATGCGCAGCGGCAATGCGGTGCCGGAGGTCCGCGAAAACACGCCGCTGGCCCAGGCGCTCATGGAAATCACGCGCAAGGGCATGGCCATGACCGCCGTGGTCGACTCTGACGGCAAGGCCATCGGCGTCTTCACCGACGGCGACCTGCGCCGCCTGCTGGAAACCCCGCGCGACTGGAAGACCGTGCCGATCGGCGATGTGATGCACCACAACCCGCACGTGGTGCACGAAGACCAGTTGGCCGTCGAAGCCGTGCAGGTCATGGAAGCCAACCGCATCAACCAGTTGCTGGTGGTCGACCATGACGGGCGCCTGGTGGGCGCGCTGCACATCCACGACCTGACCCGCGCCAAGGTCATCTGATCCACGGCGCGCACGCAAAGAGACCATGCAGGCCCTCCTGTCCTCCCTCACCGGGATCGTCTTGCGCCTGCTGCCATTGCTGCTGATGGCAGTGGTGGCAGGCAGCACGTTCTGGCTGGTGCAGATCAATTCGCAGCAGGAAGGCACCAAGGCGCCTGTCGTCCGCAAGCACGAGGCCGACTACTACATTGAGCGGTTCTCGGCCACCGAGCTGGCGCAGGACGGCGGCACCAAGGTGCGGTTCACCGGCGACAAGATGGTCCACTTCGACGACGACCAGACCTACGAAGTGACCCGTCCCGCCATGCGCGCCTATCAGCCTAACCGGCCGCCGGTGTCCGCGCGTGCCGACCTCGGCCGCATGAACGCCGAAGGCTCGGTCATCGACCTGTATGGCAATGGCTTCGTCGAACGCCAGCAGGGAGCGGATGCGGCCAAGGACCCGCTGCTGACGGCGGCGTCGAGCTACTTCCAGGTGCTGCTCAACGATGACATCGTCAAGACCGACAAGGCCGTCAAGCTCACGCGCGGCCCGTCGGTCATGACCGCCAACGGCCTGATCTTCAACAACGTTACCCGCGAAGTACAATTGCTGGGTAACGTACGGGGCACCATCATTACCGGTGCACCTGCCCGGACTCCGGGATCCTGACAACAACAGCCGCCCGCGCGCGACGGGGCGGCACCGCGGACCCGAGGTTCGCGCGAATTTCCGCCTTCCTGCGACCCTTTGCCAACATGATTGCCTCCCTGTCGACCTTGTCCCGCCGGCGCGCCGCCCCGGTGCTGCTGGCCGCAGCCGCCGTGCTTGCCGCGCTGGCGCCGCCGGCCGCCCATGCCGAACGCGCGGACCGGGACAAGCCACTGGTACTGGAAGCCGATAACGCCAGCTACGACGACGTCAAGCAGATCTACACGCTGACCGGCAATGTGGTCCTGACCAAGGGCACCATGGTGCTGAAGTCCGACGCCGCCGAGATCCGCACCGACCCCGAGGGCTACCAGTACGCGGTGGCCACGGCCAAGGGCGGCAAGCAGGCGTATATCCGCCAGAAGCGTGACGGCGTCGACGAGTACATGGACGGCTGGGGCGATCGCATCGAGTACGACGGCAAGCAGGAGCTGTCCAAGCTGATCGGCCACGCACGCATGGCGCGCCTGCAAGGTGCCAAGCTCGTCGACGAGATCCGCGGCGCGGTGCTGACCTATGACAGCCGCAACGAGTTCTATACCGCGGCCGGCGGGGGTGACAACACCTCGGCCGGCAACCCGTCTGGACGCGTGCGCGCGGTGCTCTCGCCGCGCCAGGAAGCGAGTGGTGCGGCCGCTGCCCCGCCGCTCGACCTGAAGCCGGCGCCCGCGCCGTCCAGCAAGCCCTGAATCCCGCGCGCGAGCGCACGACCGCCATCATGACCGATACCGCAACACTCGCCCCCACGCCCGCTTCCGCCGCCAACGACGTCCGTGCCGAGAGCAGCACGATGGTCGTGCGCCACCTGAAGAAGCGCTACGGGACGCGTACGGTGGTCAAGGACGTGTCGCTCGACGTGAAAAGCGGCGAGGTCGTGGGCCTGCTGGGTCCGAATGGCGCCGGCAAGACCACGTCGTTCTACATGATCGTCGGCCTGGTGGCGCTCGACGAGGGCGATATCGTGCTCGACGGGCAGCACATCAGCGGCCTGGCCATCCACGAACGCGCGCGCATGGGGCTTTCCTACCTGCCGCAGGAAGCGTCGGTGTTCCGCAAGCTGAATGTCGAAGAGAACATCCGCGCGGTGCTGGAGCTCCAGGTCGTGAACGGCAAGCCGCTGCCAAAGGCCGAGATCGACGCGCGGCTCGATACGCTGCTGGACGACCTGCAGATCGCCCACTTGCGCAACAACCCGGCGCTTTCGCTGTCGGGCGGCGAACGCCGCCGCGTTGAAATTGCGCGCGCGCTGGCATCGTCGCCGCGCTTCATCCTGCTGGACGAACCGTTCGCCGGCGTGGACCCGATCGCGGTCGGCGAAATCCAGCGCATCGTCAGCTTCCTGAAGGCACGCAATATCGGCGTGCTTATCACCGACCACAACGTGCGCGAGACGCTCGGCATCTGCGACCACGCGTACATCATCAGCGAAGGCACCGTGCTCGCGGCGGGCCAGCCTGAAGACATCATCGCGAACGAATCGGTGCGGCGCGTCTACCTGGGCGAGAATTTCCGCATGTGAAGCGGGGGTGGCACGCGGCCACCGGGAAAGAGGCGATCAGGCGACACATGCGATAGCAATTTCCGTTCCAACATCGGAAAGATGCGCATAAAATAGGTCGCATGAAACCGTCGCTCCAGCTCCGCCTTTCGCAGCATCTGGCACTCACGCCGCAACTGCAGCAGTCGATCCGACTGCTGCAACTCTCAACGCTGGAACTGCAACAGGAAGTCGAGCAGGCGCTCACGGAGAACCCGCTGCTGGAGCGCGAAAACGACTGGATCGAAAGTCCGCTGCGCGTAGCGGCAGATGGCTCGGTCAACCTGCAAAGTGCCCCGGCTTCCGCTCCTGCCGAACCGCAGGGCAATGGCGAAGCGAATGCCGACAGCGCACGCGGCAGCGATGACGAGAACTACACCGACAGCGGCGGTGACGACTACGGCAGCGACTGGAGCCTCGACGATTTCGCGCGGCGCCCCCAGGGCGAGGACGACGAAAAGACGCCCATGCAGCTGCGCGATGCCGAGCCCACGCTGCGCGAACATCTGATGGAACAGCTCACGCCGCTGAAGATTTCGCTGCGCGACAAGGGGCTGGCGATCTTCCTGATCGAATCGCTCGATGACGACGGCTACCTGAGCACGTCGCTCGACGAGATCTGCTCGGAACTGCCCGAGGAACTCGAATTCGAAGTCGACGAAGTCCAGGCCATGCTCACGCTGCTGCAGAGCTTCGACCCGGCGGGCGTGGGCGCGCGCAATGCAGCCGAATGCCTGAGCCTGCAATTGCGCCGGCTGCAGCACCCGCAGCGCGAACTGGCGCTGTCGATCGTCCAGCATCATCTTGAATTGCTTGCGGTGCGCGACTACACGCGCCTGAAAAAAGCGCTGCAGGTGGACGAAGCGGCGCTAAAAGCCGCGCATGAACTGATCCGTTCGCTCGCGCCGTATCCCGGGCATGCGTATAGCCGGCCTGAAGCGGATTTCGTAGTGCCCGACGTGTTCGTGCGCAAGAGCGGCAGCAGCTGGATTGCACAGCTGAACCCGGATGTGATGCCCCGCCTGCGCATCAACGACATGTACGCGCAGATCCTGCGCGGAGCGAAGGGGGAATCCGGCGCTGCCGGGCTGCAGCAAAAGCTGCAGGAGGCACGTTGGCTGATCAAAAATATTCAGCAAAGGTTCGACACAATCCTGCGAGTTTCACAGGCAATTGTCGAACGTCAGAAGAACTTTTTCACGCACGGCGAAATCGCGATGCGCCCCTTGGTTTTGCGGGAGATTGCCGATACACTGGGATTACACGAGTCAACCATATCCCGGGTGACGACCAATAAATACATGGCAACGCCGATGGGTACTTTCGAACTGAAGTACTTCTTCGGTAGCCACGTGTCCACCGAAACCGGTGGCGCGGCTTCATCAACGGCGATCCGCGCCTTGATCAAGCAACTTATAGGAGCCGAAGACCCGAGGAGTCCTCTTTCCGACAGCCGAATTGCCGAATTGCTGGGTGAACAAGGCTTCGTTGTCGCGCGCCGTACCGTCGCCAAGTATCGCGAAGCCCTGAAGATCCCCGCTGTCAATCTCCGCAAGACTTTGTAGCCGAGTTGCACCGCCTGCCTGGTGCAGCTCTTTCAGAAGGAGAAGCGCTATGAACTTCAAGATCAGTGGACACCACCTGGACATCACGCCTCCGCTGCGTGAGTACGTGGAAACGAAGCTGGAGCGTATCGTCAGGCATTTCGATCAAGTCATTGGCGTTAGCGTGCTACTTTCAGTCGATAACCATAAGGAAAAGGACAGGCGGCAGTACGCGGAAATCAATCTGCACCTTCGGGGCAAGGACATCTTTGTTGAAGCCCATCACGAAGACCTGTATGCGGCCATCGACGCACTTGTCGACAAGCTGGACCGCCAGGTGCTTCGCTACAAGGATCGCGTGCAAGGCCACGACCGCGAAGCGGTCAAGTACCAGATGGCCGAAGCGCAACTACAGCAGCAATGATCATGCCTGCCGGTCGTAAGGCTGGCCGCTGAAAGGGACTGAGAAAAGCAAGCCGCGCCATGTAGCGCGGCTTTTTTGCGTCTGTTGGCGGCCATCCTGTGCAGGTTACTGGCATAGGTGTTCGCAACTGACGCGGCGCGGTGTATGCTCTCTAAGACATAGCCGGTAGCGACTCCTGTGCGCGCGCCCTATCCCGGTGCGGCGGCACGAGCACGGCACAGGGATACACAAGGCCCGACGCTGCGTTGCACAAGTCAGGGGAGACGCTGCTCTATAATGGCCAAACGCTTGGCAAACCATGGTATCGCCATAAAGCGGCCCGCAGCCTTGCACGGCCGAGCAGTCCCATCTGCCTGCTAACTGAAATCCTCGCATCGCCCATGAATCGTTTGGCCAAACTGCTGCCACCCGGCAACATCAACCTCGACGTCAGCGTCACCAGCAAGAAGCGTGTCTTCGAGCAAGCCGGGCTCCTCTTCGAGAACAACCATGGCGTGGCGCGGGCGACCGTGACCGACAACCTGTTTGCGCGCGAGTCGCTCGGTTCGACCGGCCTTGGCGCAGGCGTGGCCATTCCGCATGGGCGCATCAAGGGACTGAAGCAGCCGTTGGCCGCGTTCATGCGGTTGGCCGAGCCGATCCCTTTCGAATCACCCGACGGCAAACCCGTTTCGCTGCTGATCTTCCTGCTGGTGCCGGAACAGGCCACGCAGCAGCATCTCGAGATCCTCTCGGAAATCGCGCAGTTGCTGTCCGATCGCGACATGCGCGAAGGCCTCGCAACGCTGGCCACACCCGAAGAAGTGCATCAGCTACTGACACAGTGGCATCCCTGACCCTTCCCCTGGGCTGGCAACAGACCGGACGACCCTAAAGCCCGGCACTGCCCCCGCCCCGAAAGTCATACCGCATGGAACTCACCGGCGTCACCTCGCAGTCGATCTTCGACGACAACGCAGCCGACATCAAACTCTCGTGGGTGGCTGGCCTGGAAGGTGCGGACCGCGCCTTCGACGTGGAGTTTGCCCGCGAGGCCACCTCGGCCGCGGACCTCGTCGGCCACCTGAACCTGATCCACCCGAACCGGATCCAGGTCCTCGGCAAGCCCGAAATCACGTACTACCAGCGCCTGGACGACGAAACCCGCAAGCGCCAGATGGGCGAGCTGATCCTGCTGGAGCCGCCGTTCCTCGTTGTGGCCGACGGCATGGAGCCGCCGCCGGACCTGGAACTGCGCTGCACGCGTTCATCCACGCCACTGTTCACCACGCCGGTGTCGTCCGCAGCGGTAATCGACCACCTGCGGTTGTACCTGTCGCGCATTTCCGCGCCGCGCGTGACCATGCACGGCGTGTTTCTCGACATTCTCGGCATGGGCGTGCTGATCATGGGCGAGTCGGGCCTGGGGAAGAGCGAACTGGGCCTGGAACTGATTTCGCGCGGCCACGGACTGGTAGCCGACGATGCCGTGGATTTCGTGCGCCTTGGGCCGGATTTCATCGAAGGACGCTGCCCGCCGCTGCTCCAGAACCTGCTGGAAGTGCGCGGCCTGGGCCTGCTCGACATCAAGACCATCTTCGGTGAAACCGCCGTGCGTCGGAAAATGAAGATGAAGCTGGTCGTGCAGCTTGTGCGCCGCAACGACGGCGAATTCGAACGTCTGCCGCTCGATTCGCAGTACCTCGACGTACTTGGCCTGCCGATCCACATGGTCAAGATCCAGGTCGCGGCCGGCCGAAACCTCGCCGTGCTGGTCGAGGCTGCCGTGCGCAACACGATCCTGCGCCTGCGCGGCATCGACACGCTGCGCGACTTCATGGACCGCCAGCGCGCTGCCATGCAGGCCGACGCAGTTTCGCGCGGCCAGGGCCGCCTGCTCTGACCCGGCATCGCGACTCGCTTTCAATTGCTTACATCGACGTTGGCAAATCGGTCAACGCGGTGGGTACATGCTTCGTTTTGTGCTGTAATGGGCATCGAGCCCAGTCCGGAGCCGCTGCACCAGCCGTTGGCTGGCATTAGGTGGCCATGAAGTTTCCCACAGCCAGGAGAGCAAGCATGAAGAAACTGATCGCGATGTGTGTGCTGGTGACGCCGCTGCTGGCCACTGGCGCAATGGCACAGCCCGCACCCCAAACCACGCCTGCCGCGCCCGCCATGCCGGCTGCACCGGGCCCGGGAGACAAGGCTGTACCGGCATCGGCCACCAAGGCGCCCACCGCGCAGCAGCAGAAGATGAAGGACTGCAACGAGCAGGCTGGCGACAAGAAAGGCGACGATCGCAAGGCCTTCATGAAGCAATGCCTCTCGGCCAAGGGCGTGCAACCGACCAAGAGCCAGCAGGAAAAGATGTCGGCCTGCAGCAAGGAAGGCAAGGGCAAGAAGGGCGACGAGTACAAGGCGTACATGAAGGAATGCCTGTCGAAGTAAGCCTCAGCCCCCGCTGATGACATGGCGAACCGAGCGGTTCGCCATTTTTGTTTGCATCAGGGCGCTGTCATGACGAGGCCTTTGCCGGATGCTATCCTTCCGATGATATGCGCATCATTCTCATCACCGGCATCTCCGGCTCCGGCAAATCCGTCGCACTGAACGTGCTTGAAGATGCAGGCTTTTACTGCGTCGATAACCTGCCCGCTCAATTCATTCCCGACCTGGCTCGCTACCTCGCCAGCGAGGGTTACACGCATCTGGGCGTGGCCACCGACATCCGCAGCCGCGAATCGCTGGAACACCTGCCCGATACGGTCCGCGAACTGGCCGAAACGCACCAGGTCGAGGTCCTGTTCCTGACGGCCAGCACCGACGCGCTGGTGCAGCGCTACTCGGAAACGCGGCGCCGGCACCCGCTGTCGATCCTGACTGACGGCGTGCCTGGCTCTGACGGCGAACCGGCGTTCAACGACCGGGCCCTGATGGAAGCGATCGAGATGGAGCGCGAACTGCTCAGCCCGCTGGCCGAGTCCGCGCACCGCATTGACACCAGCAACGTGCGCACCAATACGCTGCGCAGCTGGATCAAGGAACTGATCCGCGAAGATAGCGAGCGTCTAACGCTGCTGTTCGAATCGTTCGGCTTCAAGCACGGCGTACCCAGCGATGCCGACCTCGTGTTCGACGTGCGCTCGTTGCCCAACCCGTACTACGACCTCGCGCTGCGCCCGCTGACCGGCCGCGACGGCCCCGTGATCGATTTCCTGCAGGCGCAGCCGATGGTGCTCGCCATGGCCGAAGACATCCGCGCCTATGTGGAAAAGTGGCTGCCGAGTTTCATTGCGGACAATCGCAGCTACCTGACCGTGGCGATCGGCTGCACCGGCGGACAGCACCGTTCGGTCTATATTGCGGAAAGGCTTGCCAACTATTTCCGGGCCCATGGTAATGTGCTGGTGAGACACCGCGAGCTCGCGCCGGCAACGTAGTCCGCTGCGCAGTCCGCCGGTGCCGCCAGGCATCTCTGACCCTGGCAGCCATGGCGGCCGCCGCATGCGATCTGGCGGCCGTTCCCTCGATTTAGCGGAATGGCAGCCATCGCATGTCCTCGACAGACCTTCTCCGTCACACCGTTCCCGCCGACGCAACGCCGCTGACGCTGGACGACCTCCCTCTCTTCCCTCTGCACACGGTGCTGTTTCCGGACGGCCGCCTGCCGCTGCGCGTGTTCGAGAAACGCTACGTCGACATGGTGCGCAACTGCCTGCGCGATGCGGCGCCGTTCGGCGTGTGCCTGATCGCCAGCGGCGAGGAAGTGGCACGCACAGGCCAGCAGACCGTGCCCGAATCGATCGGTTGCCTTGCCGAGATCGTCGACTGCAATATGGAGCAGCTTGGCGTGCTGCTGATCGAAACGCGCGGTCGCCAGCGTTTCCGTGTGATCGAGCACCGCACGCGCGATGACGGGCTGATCGTCGCCAGCGCTGAACTGCTACCCGCCGACATCATCGACTGCAAGCTCGAACTGCTGGGTGAATGCCTGTCGGTGCTGCGACGGATCGTCACGCGGCTGCATGCCGAGCAGCCTGACCGCATGCCGTTCGCCGAGCCCTATCAGTGGGACGACCCAAGCTGGGTCACCAACCGCCTGTGCGAACTGCTGCCCGTGCCGATGAAGGCCAAGCAGATGCTGATGGCGTTGCCCGACGCGGGCATGCGCATCGAGATCGTGCACCGCTACATGCGGCAGCACCACATGGTGTAGGGCTCGCTGCGCCCCTTTCGAGGTTCAGAACAGGCCGCCGCGGGCCTGCGTTTCGAGCAACTTGCGCACGGGCGCCGGCGTGCCGAGCGCATCGAGATCATCGAGCGAGATCCAGCGCTGCGCCGGTCCGTCGACCGGCTCGCGCAGCAACAGACCCTTCATGTCGACGCGGATGGCGCGGATCAGTAGACGGAAATGCGTGAAGACGTGGACCAGTTCGCCGGTCATGTCCGCGCGCGACGGTTCCCCAAACGCACGCGCGTAATCCAGCGCATCCTGCTCGGCGAGTTCCGCGTCGAACGGCACCGTGGCGACAGGCATCTCGGGCAGGCTCCACAGGCCGCCCCAGACGCCGCTTTCAGGCCGAAGCTGCAGCAGCACGTCGCGTCCGTGACGCACCATGACCATCACGGTGCTGCGCTCGGGCACCGGCGAGCGCGGCTTGGGCGTGGGCAGCGTCGCGGTCAGGCCATCGCGCCGCGCCACGCAGTCCGACGACAACGGGCAGGCCGCGGCATCGGACAGGCAGGCGGGCTTGCCGCGCGAACACACGGTAGCCCCAAGGTCCATCAGGCCCTGCGTGTAGGCCACCATGTCGTCGGCCTGGTGCGGGCCCGGGGCGGGCAACGCGGCGTCAGCCAGCTCCCACATGCGGTTCTCGATCGCACGTTCGCCGGGGTGCCCATGGATGCCGAAGAAGCGCGCGAATACGCGCTTGACGTTGCCGTCGAGAATCGGCGAGCGCACGCCCGCACTGAACGCCGCGACGGCCGCGGCCGTCGATCGGCCAATGCCCGGCAGCGTGGCCAGTACTGCGGGATCGGGCGGAAAACGACCCCCATGCTCGCTGACGACCTGCATCGCGCAGCGGTGCAGGTTGCGCGCGCGCGAGTAGTAGCCCAGCCCCGCCCACAGCGCCATCACCTGGTCGGCGGGCGCGGCGGCCAGCGCCTGCACCGTGGGCAGTTGCGTGATGAAGCGCTGGAAGTAATCGATCACCGCGCTGACCTGGGTCTGCTGCAGCATGATCTCCGACAGCCAGATCCGGTACGCGTCGCGCGTGTTCTGCCACGGCAGGTCATGCCGGCCGTGCACGCGCTGCCATTCGACCACGCGTGCGCCGAAATCGGCAGGAACGTGGATGACGGACGGCACGGCAGAGGCATTGGCAGTGGGCGGGACGGCGGGGGCGGACTTGCGGGGCATCGGGGACGTTCAGGCGCTTGGACTGCGCGGCAGGCAAACAAGGCGCGGGCCGCACAAAAGAAATGGCGCCGCACAGAGGCGGCGCCACATGATATACCGGACAGCCGGCGATCAGGCCACGGCGAGCTGCGCAGCTTCCGTTCCGGCACCGTCCGGGCGGACGATGCGCTGCGCATACGTTTCGATTCGCCCGCTGCGCTCATCAAGGCCGTTGAGCACCTCTTCCATATCGGCGATACGGCTTTCGAGCGTGTCGGTGGCCTCGTGGATGCGTTCGATCGAATCCACGCGGCGGCGCAACTGCTTCTGGTGCTCACGCACCTGTGCCTCCAGCGGCGTCATTACAGATTTGAGCCAGACTTCGATGTCGCGGTTCAGGTCGCGGAAATTCTCGAGCACGCGACTCGCCATCGTATCGAACGCACCCTGCACCAGATGCGGCCGCGAACGCGTGAGCATGCTGACCGTGCCGAAGTGCGTCTGCACAAGCTGCAGGATCTCCTTGAGCTCGGCGACATAGCGTGTGGTCACAAACTGCATCGGCGCCGGCAGCGTGAAGCCATGCTCGGCATTGAAGCGGCGGTACATGCTTTCGATCAACTGGTGCAACTGGCTGATCTTGTTGTCGGCGTCGGTAATCAGCGTGGTGAGCTGGCCGAACAGCGCATCCATGTCCTCGCGCAGGCCGCGCGAGAAGAAGCGTTCCTTCATCTGTTCGCGCGAGCTGCGCATGGTGCTGCGCACGTCGCGCAGCTGCAGGCTCTTGATGATATCGGCGCTGTGGCGGCCGAACACGAGGCGCAGCGCCTGGAACTTGCTGATGCTTTGCTCGAACTCTTCCTTCTCGCTCTGCACGCGCATCAGCATGTGCTTGACCATCGCATGGTTCTTGCCGCGCAGCCCGCGCAGTTCGAACAACTGTTCGACGATGTCGCGGCGGCGGCTCTGCAGCAGCTGCTGCGCGCCGCGCGCCATGTCCTGCACGGAACGGTGAACCTGGTCGGCGACGATCTCGCGCCGGCGCGGGATCAGCTGGTCGGACAGCACATGCTCGAAATTCGGCAGGCCGCTGCGCACGAGCAGCGTTTCGTCATGCGTGACCTTGGCGACCAGGCCCTTCTGCGCGGACACCGGATAGACGCGGCCCTGCTCAATGCCGAGCACCTGTGCGGTCGAGGTGATCTGGCCCGAGATTTCCTTCGCGATTTCGGCCTGCGACTTGAGCGGATCCCACAGGCCGTCGATCTTGTTGAGCACAGCCAGACAGCCACGGCGATGGCCGGCGCCCACATGGCCGCGCCAGAGCTCGAGGTCGCTCTTGGTCACGCCGGCGTCGGCGGCCAGCACGAACACCACCACATGGGCGTCCGGGATCAGGCGCAGCGTCAGTTCAGGTTCGGTACCGATGGCGTTCAGCCCGGGCGTGTCGAGGATCACAAGACCCTGGCGCAAGAGCGGGTGCGGGAAATTGATGACCGCATGGCGCCAGCGCGAGATCTCGACCATGCCTTCGGCATCGACCGCATAGGCGGCGTCGGGATCTTCCTCGTGATACAGGCCCAGCGTTTCGGCCTGGGCCGGCGTCACGCGGATGGTCTCTACCACGTGCTGGAATGCTTCGAGCATGCCCTCGGGCGACGACGGGTCCAGCGGCACCGAATGCCAGTGCGAGGCAGACGTGCCGGCTTCGAGGAAATCCGCTGTCGAGGCCTCCTGCAGCCGGGTTTCGATCGGCAGCAGGCGGATGCTCGGCGGTTCGCTCTCGTCGTAGCGCAGCTCGGTCGGGCACATTGTCGTGCGCCCTGCCGACGACGGCAGGATGCGGCGGCCGTAGTCGGCGAAGAAGATCGCGTTGATCAGTTCGCTCTTCCCGCGCGAAAACTCGGCAATGAAGGCGACCTTGAGCCGGTCGCTGCGCAGCACGCTCTGGATGCGCTGCACGCGCTCGTCGGCCGTCGCATCGTAGAGGTCGTGCTGCTGCAGCCACGACTGGAATTCGGCCAGCGACTGGAGTACCCCGGTTCTCCAGGCACCGTATTGTTCAAATTGGTGGGTGAGCGTTGTCATGGCGGCGGTTCGGCTGGGTTCGTGTCCGGCAAACTGGCGCAAGTGCCGATTCTGGACTTCGGCGTGTTTTTGTAACTTTTTATGACTGCGCACAAGATACAGGTTTCTGGGGTGCTTTTGTGGCGCTTTTGTGGAATTCGCGCCCCTTGCCAGGCCGAGTGTTGCGCCCAGCCATCGACATGGCGCCCAGTGAACGCCAGTGCCCACCCGTGCGCCCCGCTTCAGTGCTGGCAGTGCGTGCAGTAGAAGGTCGAGCGCTGGCCCTGGACAATCTGCCGCACCGGCGTGCCGCAAACCTTGCAGGGCTCTCCGGCGCGGTCGTAGACGAAGCATTCGAGCTGGAAATAGCCGCTGGCGCCGTCACTGCCGACAAAGTCGCGCAGCGTGCTGCCGCCCCGCTCGATGGCTTGCGCCAGGGTTTCGCGCACGGACTGCGCCAGCCGCTCGCAGCGCGCCAGGCTCAGCCGGCCAGCCGGCGTTGTCGGGCGGATGCCGGCGCGGAAGAGGCTTTCAGAAGCGTAGATGTTGCCGACCCCGACGACGATATTGCCGGCCAGCAGTACGGTCTTGATCGCCGCGGAACGGCCCCGCGTATGGCGATGCAGCCAGCTGCCGTCGAAATGCGAATCGAACGGCTCAATGCCCAGGCCGCGCAGCAGCGGGTGCCCGGGCAGCATGGCTTCGCTCAGCGGGCTCCACAGCACGGCGCCGAAGCGGCGCGGATCGCGAAAGCGCAGCACAATGCGGCTGCCGCCGGCGTCGTCCAGCACGAGATCCAGGTGGTCGTGGGCGCCGGCCGGCGGCGCGTCGGGCAGCACGCGCAGCGTTCCGGTCATGCCGAGGTGGACCAGCAGCCAGCCGGCGTCGTCGGTGGCTTCATCGACGCACTCGAGCAGCAGGTATTTGCCGCGCCGCTCGATCCGCCTAACCAGGCGGCCGGCAAGGCGCGCCTCCAGGTCGTCCTCGACCGGCCAGCGCAGGCCGCGGTGGCGCACCGTTACGTCGGCAATACGCCGCCCCACCACATGCGGCAGCAGGCCGCGCCGGGTCACTTCGACCTCCGGCAATTCAGGCATCGAACCTCTCCGTTGGTTACCGCTCCAAATTCCTGCCGGGACCGTGCCAGACTGGCCGCGCCGGCAAGCAGCGCATTGTAGCGGCACGCTACAATGCCCCTATCATTCGAACGCCTGCGAGCGCCGGAGCAATCATCACATGTCGGACTTTTTTCCGGATCCTGTTGCCAGACCCGCCGCGAAGGCCATCACTGTCCGCCCAGGCATGTTCGCGGCGCCAGTTTCCCGCACCGGGCGCCACATCCGATCCCTGGCCGCGGCCGCCTGCCTGGCGATTGCCGCGGCCGGTACCGTCCATGCCGCGTCCGCACAGCCCGACACAGCGCCTGCCGGTGTGACCCTGCCCAGCGTTCCGCTGACCAGCGATATCCTGTACCGCGTGATGGCGGCCGAGATCTCGCTGCAACGGGGGCTGGTCGGGCCGGCCTACCGCACCTACGTCGAACTGGCGCGCACCACGCGCGACCCGCGCTTTGCGCAGCGTGCGACCGAGATTGCGTTCAACGCGCGCATTCCGCAGCAGGCGCTCGACGCCGCGCGGCTGTGGGCCGATATCGCGCCGGCTTCGCCGGCGGCGCGGCAGGTCCTCTCCACGCTGCTCGTACTCAACGGCCGCTGGAGCGAGGCCCGGCCGCTGCTGTCGCAGCAACTGTCGAGCGTACCCGCCAACCACCGCGGCGAGAGCATCCTCCAACTGCAGCAGCAGATGTCGCGCACGAGCGACCCGGCCGGCGCGGCCACCCTGCTGCAGGACCTGACCCGCGACGACACGCGCCTGCCCGAGACGCACCTTGCGATTGCCCGCGCGCAGGAAATCGCCGGCAACACGCCTGGCGCACTGTCGGCGCTCGACGAAGCGCTGCGCCTGCGTCCCGACTTTGAACCGGCTGCGCTGATGGTGGCGGAACTGCGCGCCGAAGAAGAGCCCGACAAAGCCATCGCGGGCCTGCGCCGTTTCCTGGACAAGTCGCCGCGTTCCGTCAACGGACATATCACGCTCGCGCGCCTGTACCTGATGCGCAATGACATGCCCGCAGCGCGCCAGGAATTCGAAACGCTGCGCAAGGTGGCGCCCGCCGATCCGCGCGTACCGCTCGCACTGGGGCTGACCAGCCTTCAGGCCAAGGAGTACGGCGAGGCCGAACAGTACCTGAAGGAATACCTGCAGCTCGCCGCGAAGGTGCCGACCGCCAATCCGGACATCGCCTTCCAGTACCTCGCGCAGATTGCCGAGGAGCGCAAGGACTACGCCGGCGCGATCCAGTGGCTCGAGCGCATCGAGGATAGCCGCCTGGCACCGGCGGCTGCAGCCAAGCGCGCACAGTTACTCGCACGCATGGGCAAGCTCGACGACGCGCAGGCCATCTTCGGCGACATGCTCAGCGATGCCGAGGACATCCCCGATCCGGCGCAACGCACGCAGCGCATGACCGCCATCCGCCAGGCCGAGATCGCCACGCTGATGGAGACCAAGGCCTACGACCGCGCGCGCAAGGCGCTCGACGAACGCGTATCGGCCGAGCCGGACAACGCCGACTGGATCTACGAACTTGCCATGCTCGACGAGCGGCAGAAGCGCTACGACAGGATGGAACAAGGCTTGCGCCGCGTGATTGCGCTGCAGCCGGAGCAGAAGCAGGGGTACAACGCGCTCGGCTATTCGCTGGCCGATCGCAATGTCCGCCTGCCCGAAGCGCGCAAACTGCTCGAACGTGCTTCGGAACTGGGGCCCGATGATCCTTACATCATGGACAGCCTGGCCTGGGTGAAATACCGCATGGGTGAGTTGCAGCCAGCTGCTGACCTGCTCAAGAACGCGTACGCCAAGGCCCCCGAAGCCGAGATCGGCGCGCATCTGGGCGAGGTACTGTGGCAGCTCGGCGAGCGCGAAGAAGCGCGCAAGACCTGGACGGAAGCCGCCAAGATCGAGCCGGACAACGAGACCCTCGTCGACACGCTGCGCCGCTACAACGTCCTGCTGTCCAAGTAAGCCCGGGCCCGTTCCGGTGAACGGGCCCCGCATCCATAACGAGCCGCCCCGCTGGGGCGGCGCGCTTTCCTGAATGCCGACCATGAACCGATCCCGCCGCCTGGCTCTGCTTTGCCTTGGCGCGCCCCTGCTGCTGGCGGCCTGCGCCAGCGTTGCGCCCTCGCGCGGCTTCGATGCCGGTGAAGGCTCCGCCAGCCGGCACTACACGGGCCGCTTCTCGGCCAACTATGTCCGCTACGGGCGCGACGAAGGCGTGCAAGGCAGCTTCCGTTGGGAAGAACAGGGCCGCAACGTACGGCTCGACCTGCTGTCGCCGCTGGGCCAGACACTGGCCGTGGTCACGGCCACGCCATCGGGCGCGACGCTCGACCTGCCTAACAAGCCGCCGCGCAATGCGCCCGAAGTCGACAGCTTGCTTGAGGAAGCGCTCGGCTTCGCGCTGCCCGTGGCTGGCATGCGCGACTGGCTGCACGGTCGGCCCGCACCAGGCCGACCGGCGAAATCCACGCGTGACACCGAGGGTCGACTTGCCACACTCGCCCAGGACGGCTGGAGCGTGCGCTACGTGGCCTGGCAGGAAGTGCCATCGGCTTCGCAAGCGCCCGCCCCGCGGCCGCGCCGCATCGACCTGGAACGCGAAGGCGGCCCCACGCCGCTGGCCGTGAAGCTCGTGATCGATCCGGAGGAAGCGCCTTGACCGCAGCCTTGACCGCGGCACCCACCCTGCCGCCACCGGAACTGCGCGACTGCCCCGCGCCAGCCAAGCTCAACCTGTTCCTGCACGTCACGGGCCGGCGCCCGGACGGCTACCACATGCTGCAGACGGTATTCCAGCTCGTGGACTGGTGCGACACGCTGCATTTCCGCCGCCGCGATGACGGCGTCGTGACGCGCACCACCGACATCCCGGGCGTACCGGCGGAGACCGACCTGATCGTGCGTGCCGCGCGCGCGTTGCAG
Source organism: Cupriavidus pinatubonensis (assembly GCF_019602855.1). GTDB lineage: Bacteria > Pseudomonadota > Gammaproteobacteria > Burkholderiales > Burkholderiaceae > Cupriavidus > Cupriavidus pinatubonensis. The sequence goes on along the minus strand of NZ_CP080767.1, from coordinate 369,158 downwards.
CAGGCCACGGGCACGCGCTTCGGTGCCGATATCGCGATCGACAAGATCCTGCCGATGGGCGGCGGCATCGGCGGCGGCTCGTCCGACGCCGCCACGACGCTGCTCGCGCTGAACCACCTGTGGGGCCTGGGCCTGCCGCGCGCCGAACTCATGCGGATCGGGCTGGCGCTGGGTGCCGACGTGCCCGTGTTCGTGTTCGGCGAGAACGCGTTCGCCGAGGGCATTGGCGAGGAACTGACTGCCGTCGACTTGCCGGACAGCTGGTTCGTGATCGTCCATCCGAAACAACATGTGCCGACCGCAGAAATTTTTTCGGACGAGTGCTTGACAAGGGACACGCCCCTCTCCATAATTGCGGTCTTCGCTGCTTGCACAAACAAATTCTCTTTCGGTCGCAACGACCTGGAAGCGATAGCAACAGCGAAGTTCGGCGAAGTTGCCCGAGCCCTTGAATGGCTGAAGCAGTTTAATCAGCATGCAAGGATGACCGGCTCCGGAGCCTGCGTGTTTGCACGTTTTCCCGACGAGCAGAAGGCGCAGCAGGTTCTGAAGCGGTTGCCTCCCGAGTGGGATGGCAGGTGTGTGCGCAGTCTGGCACGTCACCCGCTCGCAGCGTTCGCATAGCAAGTTATCGTTCGGCGCGGTACGGCAGTCAGGTACCACGAAGAACGGCAAGGTTGTGTAGGGGAGTCGCCAAGTTGGTCAAGGCACCGGATTTTGATTCCGGCATTCGAAGGTTCGAATCCTTCTTCCCCTGCCATTACATTCCTATAGTGTCGTTACGACACTCAGTATCAGTCACCGGTTTTTGCCGGTGACGCCAAGCTCCCCCAGCAGCAAGACAGGTGCCCCGAATGAGCAGCGAAGGCTTGATGGTATTTACCGGCAACGCCAACCCCAAACTCGCGGAGGCTGTTGTACAGCACCTCGGCATTCCGCTGGGTAAGGCGCTCGTAGGCCGTTTCTCCGACGGAGAAGTTCAGGTCGAAATCCAGGAAAACGTTCGCGGCAAGCACGTCATCGTGTTGCAGTCCACCTGCGCGCCGACCAACGACAACCTGATGGAACTGATGGTGATGGTCGATGCGCTCAAGCGCGCTTCGGCACGCAGCATCACTGCCGCAATGCCCTATTTCGGCTACGCCCGCCAGGACCGCCGCCCGCGTTCCGCACGCGTGGCGATCTCGGCCAAGGTTGTGGCCAACATGCTGGAAGTCGCCGGCGTGGAGCGCGTCCTGACCATGGACCTGCACGCTGACCAGATCCAGGGCTTCTTCGATATCCCCGTCGACAACATCTACGCATCCCCGGTACTGCTGGGCGACCTGCGCGAGAAGAACTACGGCAACCTGCTGGTCGTGTCGCCGGACGTCGGCGGCGTGGTTCGTGCCCGTGCGCTGGCCAAGGAGCTGAACTGCGACCTGGCGATCATCGACAAGCGTCGTCCGAAGGCCAACGTGGCCGAAGTGATGAACATCATCGGTGAAGTCGACGGCCGCAACTGCGTGATCATGGACGACATGATCGACACCGGCGGCACGCTGTGCAAGGCGGCCCAGGTGCTGAAGGAGCGCGGCGCGCAGAAGGTCTTCGCCTACTGCACGCACCCGGTGCTGTCCGGCGGCGCGGCTGCCCGCATTGCGGACTCGGCGCTCGACGAAGTGGTGGTGTGCGACACCATCCCCCTGTCGGAAGAGGCAGCCAAGTGCGGCAAGATCCGTCAGTTGTCGACCGCTCCGCTGCTGGCCGAGACCTTCACCCGTATCGTCAAGGGCGACTCGATCATGTCGCTGTTTGCTGGTTCCTGATAGAATTTAGAGCTTTGCTGCGCTGATAGCGGGTGTGTCCCACAATCAGCGTGATGTGACCGGCGCATGCATTTTACATGCGCCACAACAAGGCTGTCTGGTCGCGGACGGCCTTCTTACTTTGGAGTCATCATGAAAGTAGTCGCTTTCGAGCGTAGCGTACAGGGTACGGGTGCGAGCCGCCGCCTGCGCAATTCGGGCAAGACCCCTGGCATCATCTACGGCGGCGCCGCCGATCCGAAGATGATCGAACTGGATCACAACGCGCTGTGGCACGCCCTGAAGAAGGAAGCCTTCCACTCGTCGATCCTGGACCTGGAAGTCGCCGGGAAGTCGGAAAAGGCGCTGCTGCGTGCATTTCAGATGCACCCGTTCAAGCCGCTGGTTCTGCACGTCGATTTCCAGCGCGTGTCGGCCAATGACAAGATCCACGTCAAGGTGCCCCTGCACTTCATGAACCAGGAAACCGCTCCTGGCGTGAAGCTGGGCCACGGCTTGGTCAACCACATCGTGAACGACCTGGAAGTGTCGTGCCTGCCGGCCGACCTGCCCGAGTTCATCGAAGTGGACGTTGGCAACATGGAAGTGGGCCAGACCCTGCACCTGGCTGATCTGAGGCTGCCGAAGGGCGTGACCGTCGTGACCCACGGCGACGAAAACCCGGCCATCGCCAGCATCTCGCTGCCGGCTGGTGCCGCTTCGGCCGCCGAAGGCGAAGGCGAAGGCGAAACGCCGGCTGCCTAAGCTGCCACGCAGCATTAGTCTTGCGGCCTGGCCGCAAGACGAAAAAACCGCCGGTCATGCCGGCGGTTTTTTTTGGCGTATGCTTTGCGCCTGCGGACGACAGCAACGCTGCCGCCAACCAACCCTGTTCATCGCATGATCAAGCTCATCGTCGGTCTCGGCAATCCCGGAGCGGAATACGAGGCCACCCGCCACAACGCCGGCTTCTGGCTCGTGGACCAGCTTGCCCGCATGGGCGGCACCACGCTGCGGGTGGAAGGCCGTTTCCACGGCCTGGCCGGGCGCGCGCGCCTGTGGGACCAGGACATCTGGCTGCTCAAGCCCTCCACGTTCATGAACCGGTCCGGCTTGGCCGTGGTATCGCTGGCCCGCTTCTACAAGATTCTGCCCGACGAAATCGTCGTCGCGCATGACGAAATGGATCTGCCCCCGGGCGCGGCCAAGCTCAAGCGCGGCGGCGGCGCGGGCGGCCACAATGGCCTGAAGGACATTGCCGCCCACCTGACCACGCAGGAGTTCTGGCGTCTGCGCCTGGGCGTCGGTCATCCGCGCAACCTGCCCGGCGGTGCCGGCGCCGGGCGCGAGGATGTCGTCAACTTCGTGCTCAAGCCACCGCGCAAGGAAGAACAGCAGGCGATCGACGAAGCGATCGACCGTAGCATCGATCCGCTCGGCCTGCTGGCCCGCGGCGATGCGGAACGCGCCATGGCGCAACTTCACACTGTGGCGCGCTGACCCCGGCGCACATCGTCGCACGGCCGTTGCATCGCCGCCAAAAACAAAGCCCCCGTTACCTCTCGGTGACGGGGGCTTTGTTTTTGTACCCTGCCGATTGCGCCGGTGCTCAGGCCGCGTGCTTGGCCGCTGTCAGCAACCGGTACCGCTGCATCAGGACCTCATGCGTCTCGACGCGGTTCGGATCCTTTGGAATGCACGCTACCGGGCAAACCTGCTGGCACTGCGGCTCATCGAAATGGCCGACGCACTCGGTGCACTTGTTGGGGTCGATTTCATAGATCTCGGGCCCCATCGAAATGGCTTCGTTCGGGCACTCGGGTTCACAAACGTCGCAGTTGATGCAGTCGTCGGTGATCAGTAGCGCCATGGTGTTTCCTTCCTGCGGACGCGCCCGCGCCCGAACTGGCCGCGGATCGACGCGTCTGAAACCGTCATTTTATTCCGGTTTGCTGATTTTCTCAGCGAGCCACCGCTCCACCGACGGGAACACGAATTTGCTGACATCGCCGCCAAGCACCGCAATCTCGCGCACGAAGGTCCCGGAGATGAACTGGTACTGATCGGACGGCGTCAGGAACATGGTTTCCACGTCCGGCAGCAGGTAGCGGTTCATGCCTGCCATCTGGAACTCGTACTCGAAATCCGACACGGCGCGCAGGCCACGGACGATCACGCGCGCATTGTTCTTGCGGACGAAATCCTTGAGCAGCCCGGCAAAGCCCTCTACGCGCACGTTGGGGTAGTGGCCCAGCACTTCACGGGCGATGCTGATGCGCTCTTCGAGCGAGAAAAACGGGCGCTTGTTGGGGCTGTGCGCCACGCCAACCACCAGTTCGTCGAAAATGTTCGACGCACGGCGGACCAGATCCTCGTGCCCCCGGGTCATGGGATCAAACGTACCGGGGTAGACCGCGATGGCCATACTTCCTCCTTGATCTGCCCGCTGCCGGTCCTTTTCCGGACCGCCTTGCCTGCCGGCTGCCGACGGGTGGTTGATGCGTCGCGAGCGTTGTAACAGCGGCGTAGTGTAACCCTAAATCTGTGAATTGGAAGGCGTCGATCTGTGCTCTGCACCGTACCGTGTGCGGCTACCGGCGTTACGCAGCGCCCGCCTCGGCGCCGCGGTGCTGCAGGAGATGGAAGTGCACCGCACCGGCCCGCGCCTGGCGGACGATCTCCAGCGACGCAGGCACCGGTGCATCGGCACCAGTCAGGGAACGATCCGTCTCCACGTACACCGCGCCGCCAGGGCGCAGCAGCCGCGCGGCGTGCTCAAGGGCGGGCCGCAGCCAGTCTTCGGCGAACGGCGGATCCAAAAAAATCACGTCGAAGCTGGCATCCGGCATCTGCGCGGCAATCGCGAAGGCATCACCCTGCACGACGCGAATGTGCGCGGCATCGAGCCGGTATTGGTTGTCGCGCAACTGCTTGGCGACACGCGGGTTGAATTCCACCAGCGTGACGGCTTCGGCACCGCGGGAGGCCGCTTCGAAACCGAGTGCGCCCGAGCCCGCAAACAGGTCCAGGCAATACAACCCGGCCAAGTCCTGGCCCAGCCAGTTAAACAGGGTTTCCCGCACGCGGTCGGGCGTCGGCCGCAAGCCTTGCGCGTCGGGGACGGGCAGCAACGTGCGCTTCCAGCGGCCACCGATGATACGGACCTGGGACGGCGCCTGGCGCGGCGCCGGAGAAGACGATCGCCCGCTCGCGGCGGGCGATGGAGATCGGGTACGCGAATTCATGCCGTGATTGTAGAGCCTGTCGGCGCTTCAGCCATCACCGGCCATTGCGCTGCGTGCGGCAAGCCCCACAAGGCGCATGCTTACTCCGGGCCGCCGACGATCACCGTGGCCATCGCGTTCGGGTGAACGTGGCGCTGGAACGCCGCCTGCACCTGCTGGCGCGTGACCTTGCCGACCTGGGCCGTCCACGTATCCAGATAGTCCAGCGGCAGCCCGTACCAGCCGATATTGGCCACGTTCGTCAGCAGCTTGCGGTTGCTGTCAATACGCAGCGGGAAGCCGTTGACGAGATTGTCCTTGGCCGCCTTGAGTTCGGCATCGGTCGGGCCTTCGGTGACGAAGCGGGTCAGCACCTGCCGCACCAGCGCCAGCGCTTCGTTGGTCTGCTCCTTCTTGGTCTGCAGGCTGATGCCGAACGGACCCGCCTGCTTGGAGGGCGCGAAATAGCTGTCCACACCGTAGGTGAGTCCGCGCTTCTCGCGCACTTCATCGGTCAGGCGCGAGCTGAAGCCCCCGCCGCCCAGCACGTAGTTGCCGACCAGCAGTGCGAAATAGTCGGGATCGCCGCGCGCCATCGACGGCTGGCCGGTCACCACCGCCGCCTGCTGGGCCGGATGCGGCACGCGCTGCTCGCTGGCCGGGATAGTCATCTGCACCTGCGGCATGGCCGGGGCCGCGCTGCCCGGCGGCAGGCCGCCGGTCAGCTTCTCGGCGATCGCCTCCGCCTGCTTGCGGTCGATCGCGCCGATCAATGTGACCACAGCGCGCGACGCACCGTAGTTGTCCCGCCAGAACTTGACGATGTCATCGCGCGAGATCGATTCCACCGACGCCTGCGTAGCCGACACGCCGTACGGATGGCCCGGGTACATCGCCTTGGCCAGCGCCTTGTCGGCGATCACGCCGGGCTTGGCATCGGCCTCGCGAATCGCGCTGATCAGGCGCTGCTTCTCGCGCCCGACAACCGCATCGGGATAGGTCGGTGCCTGAATCAGCTGCATGGCCAGCGCCACGGACTGGTCGAGCTCCGGCTGCGCGGTCAGCGTGCGCATGCCGATGCCGCCACGGTCGCCACCGGCCGCACCGCCGAAGACGGCGCCGGTATCGGCAAAGGCGTCGGCGATCTGCGCCTCATCGCGGGCCGGCTGCCCGTTGCGCGCGGCAGCACCCTTGTCGAGCAGTGCCGCCGCGAGCGTGGCGAGCCCGGCCTTGCCGGCCGGGTCATAGCGGCTGCCGGCGTCGAAATCGACGTTGATATCGAGCATCGGAATCGACGGGCTGTGCACGTAGAACACCTGCGCGCCGGTCGACGCGGTCCAGTGTTCGATCGGGATCGCAGCCAGCGCGCACTGCGTGGCCAGCAGCGCCAGCGCTCCCAGGGCCGCGCCCGCCAGCCGGCGCAGCGCGCGCGGTGAAGGAATCGTAATGTCGGACAGGGACATGCGTGGCTCCTCAGTGGCGCAGGCCTTCGGGGGCCTTGGCCTTGGGCTTGTTGGGATCGATCGGCTGCGGCAACAGCGTGGCCACGGTCAGGTTGTCGTCGGTGAAGTACTTCGCGGCCACAGCCTGGACCTGCGCCGGCGTGACTTCCTTGATCTTGTCGAGGATGCGGTCGATCTTGCGCCACGAGATATCGGAGATCTCTGCCACGCCGATCTCCATGCCTTGGCCGAACACGGAATCGCGCTTGTAGATCTGGCTGGCCACGACCTGCGCCTTGACGCGCTTGAGCTCTTCCGGCGAAACACCGTTCCTGGCAATGCGCTGGATTTCCTCGCGCAGCGCGGCCTCGATCTGCTCGGTGGTATGGCCGTCGGCCGGCGTGCCATCGAGCACAAACAGCGAATTGCCGCGGTTGATGCTGTCGTAGCCGACATTGACGTCGTCGGCCAGGCGCTGTTCGCGCACCAGTTCACGCGTCAGGCGCGCGTTGTCGTAACCGTTGAGCACCGCAGCCAGGACTTCGAGCGCATAGGGATCGACATCCTTCTCCACGTCGCGCAGGCGCGGCACCTTGTAGGCCATCACCATGTACGGGTTCTCGGCTGGCGCCTTGACCCAGACGCGCTTGATGCCCAGTTGCGGCGGGTCGATCTGCTCCTTGCGCAGCGGCAGCGGGCGCGGCTTGAGCTTGCCGTAGTAGCGCTCGGCCAAAGCGCGGACCTCGGCCGGATTGACGTCGCCGGTCACGATTACCGTGGCGTTGTTCGGGACGTACCAGCTCCGGTACCAGGACTGGACGTCTTCCAGGCGCATGTTGACGAGGTCGTCCATCCACCCGATTACCGGATGCCGGTAAGGTGCAGCGACATAGACGTTGGCCAGCAACTGCTCGTAGACCGTGCCACGCGCAGAGTCATCGGTGCGCAGGCGCCGCTCTTCCATCACTACCTTCATCTCGCGGTCGAACTCGCCCTTGTTGAAGATCAGGTTGGCCATACGGTCGGCTTCGAGCTCCATCATCTTCGGCAGGTATTGCTTGCCGATCTGCTGGTAATACAGCGTGAAGTCGCGGTTAGTCATGGCGTTTTCGCGGCCGCCCAGCGCGGCGACCTGCTTGGAGAATTCGCCCACGCCTACCTTGGGCGTGCCCTTGAACATCATGTGTTCGAGCATATGGGCGACGCCCGTGGTGCCACTGACTTCGTCGATACCGCCGACGCGGTACCAGATCTGGTGCGCCACCGTGGGCGCTCGGTGGTCTTCCTTGACGATCAGGCGTAGTCCATTGGACAGCTTGTACTCGGTGGTGCCCTGTGCCGTGGCGTCTACCGGAGCAGTCTGCCCGGATGGCATGGGGGAAGCGACAGTGCGCGGCGTTTGCGCGCCGGCAGTCCAGGGCAGCGCCGCCAGCAGCAGGACCGGCAGCAGGACCGGCAGCGCCCGCCGTGCCAGGCGTTCCAGGCGCGCCCGGCATTCGGCAGGGGCGGGAATGGGTTCAGGGCGGGTACCGCCCGTTCCGGTCACGACAGTGCAATGGTTCATGCAACCCCGTCTGTTAGAATTTTGCCGATCGATTCATGTGCCCATGAATCCGCTGTGTTACGAACTATACGCAATAGCGGCTACGCACCACAACGACAGGCTGATGGTGCGGCCGGATACTGCGTACGGCCCGGATGATTAACGCGCCGCCGGACGGCGGCCGATCCTGACGGGGTATTGACCCCTTTCCCCAATGTTTAGTTTCTGGAAGAAGCGCAAGGCCGAGCCAGCCCCTGCGCCGGCAGAACCGCCCGCCTCGGCCCCCATTGCGGTCCCCACGCCGGCTCCCGTGGACGCCCCTGCGGCCGTCCCCGTCGCCAGCCCCGATCCGTCGCCCGCCGAGGCTCCGTTGCCGCCTGCCGCGCCGGCCATCCCGGCTGCGGCAGCCGTGCCGGCCGCGGGGGACATGGAGTTGACCCTGGCCCCGGCCCAGACCGCTGAAGCCCGCCGCGGCTGGATGCAGCGCCTGCGCACCGGCCTGTCCAAGACCAGCCGTAATATCAGCACGCTGTTCGTCGGCATGAAGGTCGACGAGGCGCTGTTCGAAGAGCTCGAAACCGCGCTGCTGATGGCCGATGCCGGCGTCGAGGCGACCGAATACCTGCTCGGCGAGTTGCGCAAGCGTGTGCGCAGCGATCGCATCGAATCGGCCGAAGGCGTCAAGGCCGCGCTGCGCGACCTGCTGATCCAGCTGCTGCGCCCGCTGGAAAAGACCATGGAGCTGGGCCGCGAGCAGCCGCTCGTGATGATGATCGCGGGCGTCAATGGCGCCGGCAAGACCACCAGCATCGGCAAACTGTGCAAGCACTTCCAGCACTACGGTCAGTCCGTGCTGCTGGCAGCCGGCGACACCTTCCGCGCCGCTGCGCGCGAGCAACTCACCATCTGGGGCGAGCGCAACAACGTCACCGTGGTCGCGCAGGAAAGCGGCGATCCGGCTGCGGTAATCTTCGATGCAGTCAACGCGGCGCGCGCGCGCGGCATCGATATCGTGATGGCCGACACCGCCGGCCGCCTGCCGACGCAGCTCCACCTGATGGAAGAGCTCAAGAAGGTCAAGCGCGTGATCAGCAAGGCGATGCCCACGGCCCCGCACGAGGTCCTGCTGGTGATCGACGCCAACACCGGCCAGAACGCGCTGGCGCAGACACGTGCGTTCGATGACGCGCTTGGCCTGACCGGGCTGATCGTGACCAAGCTCGACGGCACGGCCAAGGGTGGCATCCTCGCGGCCATCGCGCGCCAGCGGCCGGTGCCGGTCTACTTCATCGGCGTCGGCGAGAAGGTGGAAGACCTGCAGCCGTTCAAGGCTGAGGAATTTGCCGACGCGCTGCTCGGTTGATGACATCGCCCGAAAGAAAAAAACGCCCCGGCAAACCCGGGGCGTTTTTCATGGGCACTTTCCGCGCGCATCACTCCGCGTCAGGCTGTTCCTTCGGCTGGGCCTTCTGGAACGCCGGCAGTTCCATGCACGCTTCCTGGATCCGCGCGATGGTCGGGTAGCGGCTCACGTCGATATTGAAGCGCTGCGCGTTGAACACCTGCGGCACCAGGCAGATATCGGCCAGCGTCGGCGTATCGCCGAAGCAGAAGCGGCCGGCCTTGCCCTGGCGTTCCAGATTGGCTTCGAACGAGGCGAAGCCCAGTTCGATCCAGTGGCGATACCACGCGTCCTTCGCCTCGTCGGCGACGCCCAGCGTGCGCTTGACGTACTTCAGCACGCGCAGGTTGTTCAGCGGATGGATCTCGCACGCGACCTCCAGCGCAAGGCCGCGCACGTAGGCGCGGTCGAGTGCATTGCCGGGCAGCAGCTTCGGTTCTGGATGGATCTCATCCAGATACTCGATCATGGCCACGGACTGCTGCAGCACGTTGCCATCGTCGAGCACCAGCGCCGGCACGAGTCCGTCAGGATTCACCGCGCGGAACTCGGGCAGCAACTGCTGGCCACCGTCCTTGAGCAGGTGCACGGGCACGTACTCGTACGGCAGGCCCTTCAGCTCCAGCGCGATACGCACGCGATAGGACGCCGAGCTGCGGAAATAGCTGTAGAGCTTCATCGGTTCAGACCACTTTGATGGTCAGGTCGCCCACGCCGCCGACATGGCACTGCATGACGTCGCCCTTGACTACCGGGCCCACGCCTTCGGGCGTGCCGCTGAAGATCAGGTCGCCCGGCTGCAGTTCGAACAGCTTCGACAGGTACGACACCATCTCCGGCACCGACCAGATCAGGTCGGACAGGTCGCCGCGCTGCTTCTCGGCGCCGTTGACGGACAGCGTGACCTCGCCCTTTTCCGGATGGCCGATGGCCGACACCGGCACGATCGGGCCGATCGGCGCCGAGCGGTCGAACGCCTTGCCGGTCTCCCAGGGGCGGCCGGTCTTCTTCGATTCGTTCTGCAGGTCGCGGCGCGTCATATCGAGGCCCACGGCGTAGCCGAACACGTGGCTGGCTGCCTGCTCGACCGAAATGTCCTTGCCGCCCTTGCCGATCGCCACGACCAGTTCCACCTCATAGTGGACGTTGCTGGTGCCCGGCGGATATGGGAAGGTGCCCTCGGTGCCGTCCGCCACGTAGCTGACCGCGTCCGACGGCTTGCAGAAGAAGAACGGCGGCTCGCGATCGGGGTCCGAGCCCATTTCGCGGGCATGGGCGGCATAGTTGCGGCCGACGCAATACACGCGGCGCACCGGGAAGCTAGCGTTGCTGCCGCGCACGGGCACGCCAACGGGTGCCGGCGGGGCAAAAACGAATTCGGTCATGCATCTCTCCAGGCTTGTTCTGATATTCCTGCGCACAGGCGACCAGTGTCGCCAGCAGACACCGCCCGGGCGCAGCAGGGCAACAGCATACACCTGCCCGCCAGCCTGCGTACGACGGCATACAGTGATTATGGGTAAGCCCCGATGCGCAAGCCGGCGTGACGGATTGACCGCCCGGCGCGGATCTTGCATAACGCGGGGCAACCCACGACAAGTCATGACTCGCCGCCACCCGCCCCCTTCTTCCAGCCTGCCTCCACAGGGCGCCGCGCCAGCCAACCGCACGCTGCGCATCCTGCTGGTGCGCGACCCACACGATGCTGATCCGCTCAATGTGGAAACCATCCGCGCGGGCCTGGTCAGCACCGGCTTTACGGACATCGAGACCGTCGACGCCGACCTGCGCCTACCCGATGTCATCACGGCCAGGCAGCCGGATCTGATCATCATCGCGTCCGAGTCCGCCGCGCGCGATACCGTCGAGCATGTTTGCGTGTCCACGCAGCACGCGCCGCGCCCGATCGTGCTGTTCACCGACAATGACGACGCCCGGCGCATCAAGGCCGCGCTGTCGGCCGGCATCACGGCCTATATCGTCGACGGCCTACGCGCCGAGCGCGTGAAGACCGTGCTCGATGTCGCCTATGCGCGCTTCGAAATTGACCAGCAGCTTCGCGCCGAACTCGACGCGACCCGTCTGAAGCTGGCTGAGCGAAAGGTGATGGAGCGCGCCAAGGGCCTGCTGATGCAGGCGCGAGGCATCACCGAGGACGAGGCCTACAAGCGCCTGCGCAGCATGGCCATGGAACGCGGCATCAAGCTCGTGGATGCCGCCCAGCGCGTGATCGACGTGATGGGCTGAGCATCCGCAACCGGTGCCTGCGTGGCACGGGGCTGGTGCAATGCACAATTCTGGCGCTGCTCCCTGATCGGGGCGCTTTCCCCCGGCCCGGCCTGCGCGGCCGGCAGATATCGCTCGTCCGCGAAGTCCTCTTTTTCCTGCGTTGAGTGCTGGCACAGCCATTGCGTTATCGATGCGTCGGCCAACGAGGGCCGATCACAATTCAGGCGGGCATGGCCAACGCGGGCCGCGCCACGCCACGGACAACGGCGTCCTGAACCGCCCCCGTCTTCTGGCGAAACGGGCTGCGGATCGGGACGCCTTTTTTCTTGGAGCCCAGCAATGCCCTCTCGCCTCAGGATTGCCAAACCGCTGCCCGCCGCAGTCGACACCACCCTCGCCGCTCCCGATGCGGCGCCGGCGAGCAGCGGCCGCCGCCGCGCACTCGCCTCGATCGCCGGGGCCAGCGTGATGACGCTGGTCGATCCGCTGGTGCGTGCCGGGGCGTGGGCGGCGGGGTCGGATGCGCCCGAGAAACCCGAGGTACGCATCGGCTTCATCCCGCTGACGGACTGCGCGTCGGTCGTCATGGCGGCCGCGCTCGGGTTCGACAAGAAGTACGGCATCAAGATCACGCCGAGCAAGGAAGCGTCCTGGGCCGGCGTGCGCGACAAGCTCGTCAATGGCGAACTCGACGCGGCGCATGTGCTGTACGGCCTGATCTATGGCGTGCAGCTCGGTATCGGCGGCCCGAAGAAGGACATGGCCGTGCTGATGAGCCTGAACCACAACGGACAGGCCATCACGCTGTCGTCGAAGCTGGCCGAGAAAGGCGCGAAGGACGGCGCCAGCCTGAAGGCGCTGATGAGCAAGGAAAAGCGTGAATACACGTTCGCGCAGACCTTCCCGACCGGCACGCACGCGATGTGGCTGTACTACTGGCTGGCGGCCAACGGCATCAATCCGATGCAGGACGCCAAGGCGATCACCGTGCCGCCGCCGCAGATGGTCGCCAATATGCGCGTGGGCAATATGGACGGCTTCTGCGTGGGCGAGCCCTGGGGCGCGCGCGCGATTGCCGACAAGATCGGCTTCACGGTGGAAACGACGCAGGCGATCTGGAAGGACCATCCCGAGAAGACGCTCGGCACCACCGCCGAATTCGTGCAGAAGTACCCGAACACCGCGCGCGCCATGGTGGCGGCGGTGCTGGAGGCATCGAAATTCATCGACGCCTCGGCGTCGAACCGCCGCAAGACGGCCGAGACCATCGCCGCCAAGTCCTACGTCAACACCGACATGGACATCATCCTGGACCGCATGCTGGGCCGCTACAGCAATGGCCTGGGCAAGACGTGGGATGACCCCGACTCGATGAAGTTCTACCAGGACGGTTCGGCCAACTTCCCGTTCCTGTCGGACGGCATGTGGTTCCTGACGCAGCACAAGCGCTGGGGCCTGCTCAAGGAGCATCCCGATTATCTGGGCGTGGCGAAGCAGGTCAACCGCATCGACATCTACAAGCAGGCCGCCACGGCAGCGCAAGTGCCGCTGCCCAAGAGCGACTTCCGCACCGCGAAGCTGATCGACGGCGTGGTGTGGGATGCCACCCGGGACCCGAAGGCCTACGCCGACGGCTTCAAGATCAAGGCCTGATGCGCAGGCTGCCGCCATTGTTTCGGATTGCCCCTGATTTAAGGAGCCAGACGTGAATGCCATCGCCAGACCCGCGCCGGAAGGCGCTACCGGCCTGAAGGCCGACCCCGATGCCGGCGAACGCGCGCGGCGACGTGCGCTGGAAATCGAAGCGCAGGCCCGCCGTGCCGAACGGCGCGATGTACTGCGCGGGGTCGTGCTGAGAGGCGTACCGCCGCTGCTGGGCTTCGCGCTGTTCGTGCTGGCGTGGCACGGCATCGCCACGATGATCCCCGCCATTCCCACTCCGGGCGCCACCTGGAACGCCGCTGTGCCGCTCTTCGCCGATCCGTTCTACCGCAATGGCCCCAATGACCAGGGCGTCGGCTGGAACGTGCTGGCATCGCTTGCTCGCGTCGGCGCCGGCTTCGGGCTCGCGGCGCTGATCGGCATCCCGGCGGGCTTCATCCTCGGACGCTTCGCCTTCCTGAACGCGATGGCGTCGCCCGTGATCAGCCTGCTGCGGCCGGTTTCGCCGCTGGCATGGCTGCCGATCGGGCTGCTGCTATTCAAGGCTGCAAACCCGGCCGCGATCTGGGCCATCTTCATCTGCTCGATCTGGCCGATGGTGATCAACACCGCGGTCGGCGTCACCCGTGTGCCACAGGACTACCTGAACGTGGCGCGCGTGCTCGACCTGTCGGAATGGAAGGTATTCACGCGCGTGCTGTTCCCCGCCGTGCTGCCCTACATGCTGACCGGCGTGCGGCTGTCGATCGGCACTGCATGGCTCGTAATCGTGGCCGCGGAGATGCTGACCGGCGGCACCGGCATCGGCTTCTGGCTGTGGGACGAATGGAACAACCTGAAGGTCGAGCACATCGTCATTGCGATCTTCGTAATCGGCATCATCGGCCTGCTGCTGGAACATGCGCTGCTGGCGCTGGCCCGGCGCTTCAACTACGGCAACAACTGACTGCCCCGCGCGCCAACCCAACCGGACATCGCCATGGAAAAGTTCGTCAGCATCGAAAACGTCGGGCAGACCTTCAAGACACGCAAGGGGCCGTTCGTGGCGCTGCGCGACATCAACCTGCAGATCGCACAGGGAGAGTTCATCACGCTGATCGGCCATTCGGGCTGCGGCAAGTCCACGCTGCTGAACCTGATCGCCGGGCTTGCCACGCCGACTACCGGGGCGCTCATCTGCGCGGGCCGGGAAATCGCGGGCCCCGGTCCCGAGCGCGCCGTGGTGTTCCAGAATCACTCGCTGCTGCCGTGGATGACCTGCTTCGATAACGTCCATCTGGGCGTGGAGCGCGTCTTTGGCGGCAGCGAGAGCAAGGCGCAACTGAAGGCACGCACACATGACACGCTGGCGCTGGTGGGCCTGACCCACGCGGAAGGCAAGTATCCGCACGAGATCTCGGGCGGCATGAAGCAGCGCGTCGGCATTGCGCGCGCGCTCGCCATGGCACCCAAGGTGCTGTTGATGGATGAACCGTTCGGCGCGCTCGACGCGCTCACGCGCGCGCACCTGCAGGATGCGCTGCTGAAGATTGTCGAACAGACCCGCAGCACCGTGGTCATGGTCACGCACGACGTGGACGAGGCCGTGCTGCTGGCCGACCGCATCGTGATGATGACCAACGGCCCGGCGGCGACGATCGGCGAGATCCTCAGCGTTGGCCTGCCGCGACCACGCGACCGCGTGGCGCTGGCCGAGGACAAGGGCTACCATGCGTGCCGCACGGCGGTGCTCGACTTCCTCTACCGCAAGCAGCGCAACCCCGCGTTGCAGGAAGCGGCCTGAACGGCCACCGAACGCCCGCCCGTCATGGGCGTGGCGGCGGTGCTCCGCTATCATGAAGCGGAATCCCATCCCCACACAACACGCCCATGACCACTTCCTCCGCCACTCCCGCCGCGGACGCCTTCCCCGCGGCCCGCTACATCAAGGAAATCGGCCGCGGCGTGAACGGCGCCCGTGCGCTGCCGCGCGAAGACGCGCAGACCCTGTTCGACGCCATGCTGGCCGGCCGCGTGTCGGACCTGGAACTGGGTGCGGTGCTGATGGCGTATCGCATCAAGGGCGAGGCGCCGCACGAACTGGCCGGCATGCTCGAAGCCGCGCACGCGCACTGCCGCCCGCTGGCCGCACCGGGAGATCGCCAGGTCGTGGTCGTCCCGAGCTACAACGGCGCGCGCAAGCAGCCCAATTTGGTACCACTCCTGGCTCTGTTGCTCGCGCGCGAGAATGTGCCGGTGCTGGTGCATGGTTCCCGCACATTCCAGGGCCGCGTGACGAGCATGACCTTGTTCGAGGCGCTCGGCGTGCCGCTGTGTGCATCCACGGACGAAGCCGCTGTGCGCCTGCGCGATGGCGAAGGCGCCCATGGGCCGCTGGCCGTGGTGCCCGTGGACGTGCTGTCGCCGGGACTGTCGCAGTTGCTGGACCGGCGCAATGTCATCGGCCTGCGCAATTCCTCGCACACGGTGGCCAAGATGCTGCAGCCGGTGGGTTCGCACTCGCCAGCCGAGGCGCTGCGCCTGTACAGCTACACGCACCCCGAATACCGCGAGACGCTGACCGACTATTTCTCGCACGAGCCTGCCAATGTGCTGCTGGCGCGTGGCACCGAAGGCGAGGTAGTGGCCGATGCACGCCGCAGCAGCCGCATCGACTGGCTGCACGACGGGCACCAGCAGACCCTTGTCGATCCGACCAGCGGCTCGATCGCAGACGTGCCCGAACTGCCGCAGGGCAGCGACGTGGCCGAAACGGCCGCGTGGACGCGCAAGGTGCTGGACGGCGCCGTGCCCGTGCCGCCGCCGATCGCCACCCAGGTGCGCGCCATTCAGGAATGCCTGCAGCAAGGCACGCGCGTCGCCTGGGCAAGCCCGCTCTGAGCGGCGCCAGTCCGTCCGCTGCTCAGGATTTGCGCTGGGGCAGCGGAATGCGCTCCGTTTCGCCGGGAACGTGGGGAAACTGGTCGTCCTCCCAGCGCTGCGAAGCGGCTTCGATAGCCTCTTTACTGCTGGCCACGAAGTTCCAGAAGATGAATCGGTGGCCGTCTGTGGGATCGCCGCCGAGCAGCATCACGCGCGATGGCGCCGTGGCGGTCAACGTCACCGCCTGACCGGGCGTCAGCACGACCAGATGCTCGGAGGGCAAGGTTTCGCCGTCGAGCGCCACGCTGCCGTCGACCGGGTAGACGCCCCGCTCGGCATGCTCGGCGGGAATCTCCAGGGTCGCGCCGGCGTCCATCTCGATCGCTACGTACAGCGTGCGGCTGAACACCGTGACCGGCGAAGTCTTGCCAAAGGCATCTCCGGCAATCACCGTCATGCGCACCCCCGGCTGTTCAATCTTCGGCAGCATGGCGCCCGGATGATGGAAGAACGAGGGCGCGACAGTTTCGTGGTCCTTGGGCAGCGCCACCCAGGTCTGGATACCGTGCAGTCTTGCGCCGGCTTCGCGCACGGCGTCGGGCGAGCGTTCGGAGTGCACAATGCCGTTGCCGGCCGTCATCCAGTTCACGTCACCGGGCCGGATCACCTGCTCGCTGCCGAGACTGTCGCGGTGCATGATCTCGCCTTCGAACAGATAGGTGACCGTGGCCAGTCCGATATGCGGATGCGGGCGCACATCGGCGCCCTTCCCCGGCGGCATCGCCACGGGTCCCATGTGATCAAAGAAGATGAACGGGCCGATGGTCTGGGTCGCCGCTGCCGGCAGAAGGCGACGCACAGTGAAATCGCCCAGGTCCCGCACATGGGGCTTGAGCAAGTGTTCGATGGCAGACATAGGTTCTCCGGTTTGTAGGGGCTTTATTGGCCGTGGCGTGCGCCAGCACTGCCAGTGTAGCGGGTGGTGCAACACAGTATCCCGCCAGGCGGTGCGAACCGAGGCGTGTCGAGGCCCTCTAATTGAGGATATCCAAGCCGCCGATATGCAGGGTAAGTGCCTTAGCGGGACAAAACGCTATCCGAATATATATGATGATCATCAGGAACTATCGACGGCTTCGGGACTCCAATTAGCACTCACCCGGCTTGAGTGCTAAGATGTGTTGCAATGCCGTGCCCTCCCACCGGAGCGGCGCGCCGGCAACCGAACGCCGGATGCGAAAGGAGCTACTGAGTGAACGCAGTCTTGTCTGCCGACCAAACCCTGATGAACAGCCGTCTGCCGACGGCGCCCAAGCAGGCCGGAAGCTTTGCATTGACCTTCCCGGCCACTGTGGGCAACCTGGAAAGCTATATCCAGGCCGTCCATCGCATTCCTATGCTCACCGCAGAGGAAGAGCAACGCCTCGCGCGCGAATTGCGCGAAGATGATTCCGTCGATGCCGCACGCCAGCTGGTGATGTCCCACCTGCGCCTGGTGGTGTCGATCGCACGCCAGTACCTCGGGTACGGCCTCCCGCATGCCGACCTGATTCAGGAAGGCAATATCGGACTGATGAAGGCCGTGAAGCGCTTCGACCCGAATCAGGGCGTGCGCCTGGTGTCGTATGCGATGCACTGGATCAAGGCCGAGATCCACGAGTACGTGCTGAAGAACTGGCGCATGGTCAAGGTGGCGACCACCAAGGCCCAGCGCAAGCTGTTCTTCAACCTGCGCAGCCACAAACAGGGTTCCCATACCTTCACGCCGGAGCAGATCGAAGCCGTTGCGCGCGATCTCAACGTCAAGCCGGAAGAGGTGATGGAGATGGAAACCCGCATGTCGGGTGGCGATCTCGCGTTGGAAGGCCAGGTTGATGACGGCGAGGAGGAATTCGCGCCGATCGCCTATCTGGCGGACAACCACAACGAGCCCACGCGCGTGTTGGAAGCCAAGCGCCAGGACCGTATGCAGGTCGAGGGGCTCGAAGAGGCGCTGGCGCGACTGGATGAGCGCAGCCGCCGGATTATCGAGGCACGCTGGCTCAACGTTGAGGATGACGGCTCGGGCGGTGCGACGCTGCACGAACTGGCTGACGAATTCGGTGTGTCGGCCGAGCGTATTCGCCAGATCGAGGTAGCGGCGATGAAGAAGATGAAGGGGGCGTTGCAGGCGTTTGCCTGACCCCCGGCGCTAGCGAGGCGCCATGCAAAAGGCCGGTCCAGTGGACCGGCCTTTTTTCATTGCCGTGCCGTCTCTCAGGACAGCAACTGCTTGATATCGTGGGCGATGGGCTCTGGTCCCTGGCCGTGACGAATGAACAGCCGCAGATGCCCTTCCGGGTCGAACACGTAGCTGCCAGCCGAGTGATCCATGGTGTAGTTGTTGGGCGACGTACCCGGTACCTTGGCGTAGTAGACCTTGAAGTCCTTCGCCACCTTCTGCAACGCAGCCTCATCGGCCGGTCGCATGCCCAGGAAACGCGGATCAAACGCCGGCACGTACTGCGCCAACAGCGCCTGGGTATCCCGCTCCGGATCCACCGTCACGAACAACACCTGCACCTTGTCCGCATCCGGCCCAAGCTGCTCCATGACCGCCTTCAACTCCGCCATGGTGGTCGGGCAGACATCCGGGCAATGGGTGTAGCCGAAGAACATCACGACAACCTTGCCCTTGAAGTCCGAAATCGTCCGGACCTTGCCGTTGTGGTCGATCAGCGAGAAATCCTTGCCGAAATCGGCCCCGCCGCTGATGTCGACGTTCCGGAAAGACGCCTTCTGTTGTCCGCAGGCTGCCAGGGCGAGGGCGAGGAATGCGAGCGCGGCAAAGCGGCGGAATGAGGCGAAGAGCCCGTGGGGCTGGCTTGGCTTGGTCATGGGAAATCGGAAGTCGAGGGGCGCCGGCAAATCCGAGGCGCCGCGATGGCGAGGGCAGCACACAGTATCGCCCATTCGTGCTGTGCGGCACCGCGGCCGCGACAAGATGCCGCAGGCCGCGAAGCTCCAGACCGCTCAGATCTGGGGCACGAACTTGAAGTAGTGATCGATCAGCAGCGCCGCGAACAGCAGCGACAGGTAGAGGATCGAGAAGCGGAAGGCGCGTTGGGCCAGCTGGTCCGAGTAGTTGCGGTACATCGTCCACGAATACTTCAGGAACCAGGCGCCGAGCACCAGTGCGCTGGCCAGGTAGATGTAGCCGCTCATGCCGTAGACGAACGGCAGCAGCGTCGCGGCGATCATCACCAGCGTGTACAGCAGGATGTTGAGCAGCGTGTACTTTTCGCCGTGCGTGATCGGCAGCATCGGCAGCCCGGACTTGGCGTAGTCGGCGCGGCGGTACAGCGCGAGCGCCCAGAAATGCGGCGGCGTCCAGGTGAAGATGATCAGCACCAGGAACCACGCTTCGGCAGGTACGTCGTTGGCAACAGCCGCCCAGCCCAGCGCCGGCGGCATGGCGCCCGACAGGCCTCCGATGACGATGTTCTGCGGCGTGGCCGGCTTGAGCAGAATGGTGTAGACGACCGCGTAGCCGAGGAATGTGGCGAAGGTCAGCCACATCGTCAGGTCGTTGGCAAACACGTGCAGCAGCCACATGCCGGCGCCACCGAGGACGGCCGAGAAGATCAGCGTCTGCGTGGTGGTGATCTCGCCGGTGGCTGACGGCCGCCAGGCGGTACGGCGCATCAGCGCGTCGATCTTCTGCTCGACGAGGCAATTGATCGCGAACGCGGCCCCGGCCAGCAGCCAGATGCCGGCGCCGCCGCCGATCAGCACGCGCCACGGCACCATGCCGGGCGTAGCCAGGAACATGCCGATGATGGCGCAGAACACCGCGAGCTGCGTCACGCGCGGCTTGGTCAGGGCGGCATACTGGCGGGCCAGGTGACGAACCCGGCCCACGGGATGGGAGTGTGTTGCGGTTACCACGGGAGGGAGTTTGTCTTTCATGTGGCGCGAGCGGCGGTCGGCACGCTGGAGGCAGCGCCGGCGGGTCGGGTCGCGAGCCCTATATTGTAGTTGAGACGTACCAACAGCAGCAGGAGCACCGCCGCGCCGCCGTTGTGGGCGACGGCGGCGACCAATGGCCAGTCCAGCACGATATTCGACAGCCCGGTCGCGAGTTGCAGCGCCAGCGCGGCCAGCAGCCAGCGCGACGCGCTGGCCAGCCCTTCGAGCCGGCGCGCACGCATGCCGAACCACGCGAGGTAGCCCAGCACCACCACGGCGAAGCAGCGGTGCACCCAGTGGATCGCCACTAGCGCCGCATGCGGGATGTAGTCGCCGTCAGCAGTCATGCCGAGCTGGCGCCACAGCGTGAAGCCGTGCACGAAGTCCATCTCGGGCACGACCTTGCCGTTGCACAGCGGGAAATCCGTACATGCCAGCACCGCGTAGTTGGTGCTGACCCAGCCCCCGAGGAAGATCTGGATCACCAGCAGCAGCAGCGCCGCGCGCGCGGGCCAGCGCAGCGCGCCAGCCTCGGGTGCGACAAGATGCCGCGGATCATTGCGCGAGCCAAGCCAGATCAGTGCCGCCAGCAGGCTCATGCCGAGCAGCAGGTGCGTGACGACGATGATCGGCTGCAGCTTCATCGTCACCGTGAATGCGCCGAACGCGCCCTGCACGCACACGAGCAGCAGCACGCCCGTGGCGAACCACGGCGATTGCTTCAACTCCTTGCGCTTGACCCACGCCAGCACCATCAGTGTGATGATCAGCACGCCCACGGCCATCGCGAAATAGCGGTGGATCATCTCGATCCAGGCCTTGGCGAGCGTTACCGGGCCGCTGGGCAGCGCGGTTTCGGCCGCGCGAATTGGCTCCACGGCCGAATGCGGGTTGGAGTGGCCATAGCAGCCCGGCCAGTCCGGGCAGCCGAGACCGGAATCGGTCAGCCGCGTAAAGCTGCCGAACATGATCAGGTCGAGCGTCAGGAACGCGGTGATCCAGACCAGCTTGCGATACTTGTTGCGGTCGCCGCGGACCAGCACGTACGAGATTGGGAACAGCGCGATCAGGATGCCAATGATGCCGAGTTGGAGCAGCATGCGTGTCGTCCCTCAGCCGATCCGCGAAACCCGGAGCAGCTTCTTGAGGTCGCCGCTCATCTTCTTGGGATCGGGGTCTTTCGGGAAACGCATCATCAGGTTGCCGAGCGGATCGACCAGGAAGATGGTGTCCTCGATGCCGCTGCCCTCGGCCGCCGGCAGCCACTGGCGCGCGACGTCGGGCGGGATGCGCAGGAAACGCACGCCGGCATAGGGCTCGTTGTAGGCCGCGCTCAGGCGCTCATCGACCGCGCCTTCGTCCGTGATCAACCAGACCGGCACGATACGCTCGCGGTCCTGACCCTGCCCTGCGCGGATCTGGCGAATGGTGAACAGCTTCTTCGCGCAGGCTTCGTCGCAGGCCGACGGATCGGCGGTCACCAGCAGCCACTTGCCGCGGAAGCTTTCGAGCGGAACCGCCTCAGCGCGCTCGTTGGCGACGCGCACAGGAGGCATCGGGCGCTGCGGATCGATCAGCGCGCCGTAGTTGGTGGCGCCGCCGGTTGGCTTGAATACGTAGTAGGTCAGGTAGGACGCGATCACCGGCGATGCGCACACCAGCAGCAGCAGCAGCATCTGAAGGCGGCCGCGGCGCGTGCGCGCGTCGATGCGCGAGTCCGGCGGAGATGCCGTGCCGGCCGGGGCCGGGGCGGAGTCTTGGTGTGGCATGCGTACGTCTGTCGTTCGTTTGTCGTGGCGCCCGCACGGAGGCGTACGCCGATGTTTATGGCCAGCTGGCCGTTACGGTTGTCCTGCACCGGCAAGCCGCCGCGCACGGCGCCAGCCCAGCACGATCACCAGCACCAGTGTGAGCGCGGCCAGGCCGAACCACTGGAAGGCGTAGCCGTAATGCCGGTCGGCACCCAGGTCGGCCGGTGCCCAATCTCGCGCGAGGCCGTCGCCAGTGTCGGTGCGCTGCTCGATCACGAGCGGCTGCAATGTCACGCCCAGTTCGGCCGCATAAGCAGGCAGGTCGACGTTCTGGCGAATCCGTTTGCCGGCTTCCGCGCTGGCTGCCTGGCCGAGGCTATAGACCTTCGGCACCGCGGCAAGTGCCGTGCCTTCGATCGTCACCTCGCCGGCCGGCGTCGTAAATGGCGCGATGCGCGTCCGGTCCTGGGCATCGCGCGGCAGCCAGCCGCGCAGGATCAGCACACTGCGGGCAGCGCTGCCGTCACTCCGGATCACCAGCGGCGTCAGCACCAGGAAGCCGGCGCGGCTGTCGGTGCCATTGCCGTGGGGGCGATTATCCAACAAGACGGTCCGGTCCGCTTCGAAACGGCCTGTCACGCGCACGGTACGGTCGGTGAGATTGGCCTGCACCGGTGCCGTGGTCAGTGTCACCGGCGCTTGCGCGGCAAGCTCCTGCAGTCGTGCGGCGCGCGCGATCTTTTCATGTGCGCGGTTGAGCTGCCAGTTGCCGAGCGCGCAGGTCACTGCGATCACGATGGCGGCCGCGACGATCGGCACGGGGCTCAGGGCACGCCACGGCTTCATCGCGCGACTCCAGCCGGGCAATACAGCGCCTTGCCGGCGATGCGATAATGACACTTTCCGCCCACGAGCCCGCGGCACGCACACGTAGTGCACGTATTGCGGCCAGCCTGCCCCGCCATGCGCTTTGTCATCATCGTCGCTTTCCTCCTGATCATCGGCAGCCTGGCCTCGGCCCTGTTCTTCATGATGCGCGACCGCGGCAGGACGCCGAACATGATGCGCTCGCTGATGTTCCGCGTCGGCTTCTCGGTGGCGCTGTTCCTGTTCATCCTGTTTTCGCACTGGATGGGCTGGATCCACAGCACCGGCATCCGCATGAATCCGTAGGGTCCGGAATCCCCAAAAAACAAGCGCCGCAGGGTGGTCATCCTCCTGCGGCGCTTCTGTTTTGCGGTTCCGCGGCGGGAGGCGCTCAGGCCTTCCGCCGGGTACGACAAGTTGCTGCTTACAGCCAGTACACCACGATGTAGAGGAACAGCCACACCACGTCAACGAAGTGCCAGTACCAGGCGGCGCCTTCGAACGCGAAGTGATGATCGGGGGTGAAGTGGCCCTTGAGCACGCGGATCAGCACCACGGTCAGCATGATCGCGCCCATGGTCACGTGGAAGCCGTGGAAGCCCGTCAGCAGGAAGAACGTGGAACCGTAGACGCCCGAGGTGAGCTTGAGGTTCAGTTCCGAGTAGGCATGCATGTACTCGTAAGCCTGGAAGCACATGAAGACCGCGCCGAGCAGGATGGTCAGCACCAGGCCCTGGATCACCTGGCTGCGCTTGCCGGCCAGCAGCGCGTGGTGCGCCCAGGTCAGCGTCACGCCCGACATCAGCAGCAGTGCCGTGTTGATGGTGGGGATCGGCCACGGGCCCATGGTCTGGAAGCTCTCGACCACGCCGGCCGGGCCGCTATTGGGCCATACGGCGGCAAAGTCGGGCCACAGGATCTTGTTGTCGAGGTCGCCAAGCCACGGCATGGCGATGGTGCGGGCGTAGAACAGCGCGCCGAAGAACGCGGCGAAGAACATCACTTCGGAGAAGATGAACCAGCCCATCGACCAGCGGAACGACAGGTCGATGTTCTTGCCGTACATGCCCCCTTCGGATTCGCCGATGGCGTCGCTGAACCAGCTCTTGAGCACGAACAGGAACCACAGCAGGCCGAAGCCGCACAGGTACGGCGCCCAGTGCTGCCCGTTCACCCAGCCGGCTGCGCCGGCACCGGTCATCAGCAGGCCGAAGCTTGCCGTGATCGGGTGGCGCGACGGTCCCGGTACGAAGTAGTACGGAGCGTTTGCGCGATTCGCACTCATTCTTTTATCTCCAGCTCAGAGTCTTGGTTCAATCGTTATCGGCACATCCGGCAGCCTTCCCTCCCAGGCTGCCGTTGGCACTGCTTTTCTGTCTACCCTACTTCCTGCCCTGCTACGCCGCGGCCGAACTGACCACGACGCGTACGATCGTAATGAGGATCGCGATGAATACCGCCGCCGCGATCACCCCGGCAATGACCACATGCACGGGATTCAGCTTCGCCATGTCGCTCTCGTGCGCCGCGCCCTTGCGCAGGCCGATGAACGACCACAGCACCGCGCGCATGGTCTGCCCGAAAGACATCTTGCGTTTGACCGCGTCCTTCAGTTCATCCACCGCCGTCTCCTCTGTCCTGCCTCAACCTGCGTTCAACCTGTCCTCAGCTACCGTTGCCGGGCCGGCTGTCCAGCTCGCCCTGCGGTGCCTGCGCCACCGGCGCACCCACTTCGAAGAACGTGTACGACAGCGTGATGTTCTTCACATCCTTCGGCAGCTTCGGGTCGATCACGAACACCACCGGCATCTCGCGCGCTTCCTTGGCCTTGAGCGTCTGCTGCTTGAAGCAGAAGCACTCGAGCTTCTTGAAGTACTCGGTGGCTTGCTTGGGCGCATAGCTCGGGATCGCCTGCGCGGAAATATCGCGCGGTTGCCCGTTGGCCACTTCGTAGACGATCGTCGCCATCTCGCCGGGATGCACTTCCATGCTGTTCTTCACCGGACGGAACGCAAACGGGCCGCGCGCGTTCGAATCGAACTCCACCGTGATGGTGCGGCTCGTGTCGACCTGCGTGTTCTTGAGCGATCCGCCGTACAGCTCGCGCGTGGTCACCACGTTCAGCCCGGTGAGATCGCAGATCTTCTTGTACAGCGGTACCAGCGCGTAGCCGAACCCGAACATCACGCCGACGATCACGATCAGCCGCAGCATCATGCCGCGGTTGAACCGCTTGTCGGCTTCGTGGTTCTGGCTCTGCCCGTTCTGATCGACGCTCATCCCGCTACCCCGCAGCTTCAGCCAAGGAAAACCATCTTGGCGAAGAACCCCAGAAAGAAAACCACCACGATCGAAAACAGGATCAGCCCCAGGCGCCGGTTGGCGGCTTTCTGGTCAGTTTGCGATGGGTTTTTTTGTGGAGCCTGCATCTTGTGTTACCTGCCGGCCCGGGAGACGGCGTTGCGTCTCCCGAAGCCTTGTTGCGACTAGTGCTTAGCGAACTTGCGGCGGCACTTCAAAGGTGTGGAACGGCGCCGGCGACGGCACGGTCCACTCCAGGCCCTCGGCACCTTCCCAGGGCTTGTCCGCGGCCTTCTCGCCGCCACGGTAGGACGGCAGCACCACGAAGAAGAAGAAGTACACCTGCATCAGGCCGAAGCCCAGTGCCCCGATCGACGCGATCGCGTTGAAGTCCGCGAACTGGGTCGGGTAGTCGGCGTAGCGACGCGGCATGCCGGCCAGACCCAGGAAGTGCATCGGGAAGAAGGTAACGTTGAAGAAGATGATCGAGCCCCAGAAATGGATCTGGCCGCGGGTTTCGTTGTACATGAAACCGCTCCACTTCGGACCCCAGTAGTAGAAGCCCGCAAACAGCGCGAACAGCGAGCCGGCCACCAGCACATAGTGGAAGTGCGCCACGATGAAGTAGGTGTCCTGCAGCTGGATGTCGATCGGCGCCACGGCCGGCATCAGGCCGGTGAAGCCGCCGATGGTGAACACGAAGATGAAGCCGATCGAGAACAGCATCGGGGTCTCGAAAGTCATCGAGCCGCGCCACATCGTCGCGATCCAGTTGAAGATCTTCACGGCCGTCGGCACCGCGATCAGCATGGTCGCGTACATGAAGAACAGCTGGCCCGTCACCGGCATGCCCGTCGTGAACATGTGGTGCGCCCATACGATGAACGACAGGATGGCGATCGAAGCAGTCGCGTACACCATCGAGCTGTAGCCGAACAGGCGCTTGCGGGCAAACGCCGGCACGACCTGCGAGATGATCCCGAAAGCCGGCAGGATCATGATGTACACCTCGGGGTGGCCGAAGAACCAGAAGATGTGCTGGTACATCACCGGGTCACCGCCGCCGGCAGCCGAGAAGAAGCTCGTGCCGAAGTGGCGATCAGTCAGCACCATGGTGATGGCGCCGGCCAGCACGGGCATCACGGCGATCAGCAGGTAGGCGGTGATCAGCCACGTCCAGCAGAACATCGGCATCTTCATCAGCGTCATGCCCGGGGCGCGCATGTTGAGGATGGTCACGATGATGTTGATCGAGCCCATGATCGACGACGCGCCCATGATGTGCATGGCGAAGATGGCCATGTCCATGCCCGGACCCATTTGCACCGACAGCGGCGCGTACAGCGTCCAGCCGGCGGCGGTGGCGCCGCCCGGTGCGAAGAACGAACCGGCTAGCAGCAGCGCGGCCGGCGGCATCAGCCAGAAGCTGAAGTTGTTCATGCGCGCGAACGCCATGTCGGACGCGCCGATCTGCAGCGGGATCATCCAGTTCGCGAAACCCACGAAGGCCGGCATGATCGCACCGAACACCATGATCAGGCCATGCATGGTTGTGAACTGGTTGAACAGCTCGGGGCGGAAGAACTGCAGGCCCGGCTCGAACAGCTCCAGGCGGATCAGCAGTGCCAGCAAGCCGCCCGACAACAGCATGATGAACGCGAACAGCAGGTACAGCGTGCCGATGTCCTTGTGGTTGGTGGCGAACAACCAGCGGCGCCAGCCATGCGGGTGATCATGCGCGTGGTCGTCGTGCGCGTGATCGTGCGGATGGCCGATTGCGTCGGGGGTAGCAGTACTCATCGCAAATGCTCCTCTAATCCTGTCCTGTCTTCAGCCGGTCAGCCTGCGGTGCGGTCGCCCGCGATGCTGGCCTGCTTGCTGCCCTGGTCTTTGGCGGGCTTCGCGTCCGCCTTCGGTGCGTCGCCGCCTGCAGCGCCGCCGCCCTCGGGGAACTTGCCGGCGCGGGCATTCACGAAATCGCTGGGCTGGATCACTTCGCCGGTCTTGTTGCTCCAGCTGTTGCGCACATAGGTCATCGCTGCAGCCAGCTCCGTATCGGACAGCTGCTTCCACGACGGCATGGCGTTCTTGCCTTCCAGCATGATGTGCATCTGGCCGGCCTTCGGGCCATTCACGATCTTCGAGCCGTCCAGCGCCGGGAACGCGCCGCCGCCCTTGCCGTTCGGCTGGTGGCAGACCGCGCAGTTGGCGGTGTAGACCTTCTCGCCGCGCGCCTTCATTTCGTCGAGCGTCCAGGTCTTGTTCGGATCATCGGCCTTGGCGGCCATTTCCTTCTTCTTGCCGTCGACCCACTTGGTGTAGTCGGCGTCGGACACCACGCGCACGACGATCGGCATGAACGCGTGTTCCTTGCCGCAAAGCTCGGCGCACTGGCCGCGGTACACGCCGATCTTCTCGGCCTTGAACCACGTGTCGCGCACGAAGCCGGGGATCGCATCCTGCTTGACGCCGAATGCCGGAATCATCCACGCGTGGATCACGTCATTGGCGGTCGTGACGATGCGCACCTTCTTGTTGACCGGTACCACGAGCTCGTTGTCGACTTCCATCAGGTAGGTGTTCGACTTCGGCGCTTCGTTGTTGATCTGTTCGCGCGGCGTGGTCAGCGTGGAAACGAAGGAGATGCCTTCGCCCTCGCCCTTCAGGTAGTCGTAGCCCCACTTCCACTGGTAGCCAGTGGCCTTGATGGTGACGTCGGAGTTGGTGGTGTCCTTCATGGCCACCACGGTCTTGGTGGCGGGCAGGGCCATGGCGATCACGATCAGGAACGGGACGATGGTCCAGACCACTTCGACCGTGATGCTTTCGTGGAAGGAAGCAGGCTTCGCACCCTTGGCCTTGCGGTGCGTGAACACGGAATAGAACATCACGCCGAACACGGCAACGAAGATCACCGTGCAGATGATCAACATCATCCAGTTCAGCCAGTGAATCTGTTCGGCGATCTTCGTGACCGGCTCGGTCAGGTTCAGCTGACGCACGGCGGGACCGCCGGGCATGTCACTGACCGCCAGGGCCGCCTGGCTGGCAAGCAGGGATGCGCTCGCCAGACAAACTGCGGATGCCTTCTTCCACATTTTCATTTGTTATCTACCCAATTTACAGATCCAAATCTGTCCCCGCATCCGCCCCCGCCACCTCTCAGAGGCGGCGCAGGGCCGCTGCGAGCTCCTGGGCGAACTTGCGCCGCTTGTGCGGGTCCAGATAGCACCCCACCTGCACAACGCGCTTGCCCGAACGCAGAGTCACCAGCGCGCGGAACGATTCCCCCAGTTCGACCCGCACCCACTGCGGGTTGAATTCATGGCGCGTCAACCGCTGCGCACTGGCTGTCTCCACGACCAGCACGCCATCGTTGATGCTGACACGCTCATAGTCCGTCGCATGACGCGCATACACAAGCAGAGCAATCCCCAGTCCGAGCAGGTCCAGGCCGGCAAATGGCAGCACGAGCCAAGACCCTTGCACCGCGAAAAACAACGCGATAGCAAGCGAGACAGTGAAGATCGAGAGGTAAAACCAGCCGACCTGGCGTGGAGAGAGCGAGCAATTTCGCTTCATCAGCCAGTCGTGGGGCGCGGGGGGAGGTCCGTCGAGATTTCCGCCGGAGTCACCACTTGCCGTCTGGAATGCGATACCCAAGTCTTGCATCGCCAACCACTCTGCATCGGATGCACACCCGGGACGATTGCGCCCTGAGTGCACCGTGCGAGTGCAACTCCAGGACGTTCTTGTGCCAGGGGACCACTGCGACAAACTGGCGCATTATAGGGCGCTTCGCATACACGGACAAGGCCGCACATTGACCAAAGCGCTTGCGCGGCGTAGGGATTTATGCTTAACGCGCATTAACGAGATCGCCCGCAAAGCCAGTGCAGACGCGGCCTCGCGGGCGATCCGCGCGTATTTTCGTTACGCGGAAGTCATTACAGTCGTAACTGCTCAGCGGCGGGGCCTGGCCCGGCCGATCTTGTCCAGCGGCACGACCGCGCGGCCAAGTTCGTCCACCTGCTGCGCACCACGCGGGGGCAGCTTCCAGGCGTGGCCGTAGACGATTTCGAAGGTCAGCGGAATCACGCCATCGGCATTGCGCAGGCGCTCAAGCGCCGCGCACACCGCCTGATGCCAGCGCCGGCCATGCAGGCCGGCACGCCGCAGCGCCGGATGCGCGCGAAGGCCGCCGAAGGCTTGCACCTCGCGCAGCAGCGTCTCGGGAGATTCATAGGTCACGGTGAGCGTTTCCATGTCCATCACCGGCGTGGACCATCCACCATGTACCAGCATGTCGCCGATATCGTGCATGTCGACAAAGCGCAACGTGTGGGTCGCGGTATCGACTTCCTCGAACGCCGTGCGCAGTTCGCGCAGCGTATCGGGGCCGAACAGCGAGAACATCACGAGGCCATCGTCGCGCGTCACGCGGTGCCACTCCGGGAACACGCGATGCGGCTCCGGATGCCAGTGCAGCACCAGGTTGGACCACAGCAGGTCGAAGCTGCCGGGCGCAAAAGGCAGTGTGGCAAGATCGCCCTGGACCAGATCGAACAGCGGGCGCTTGCCGAGCAAGCGCCCGACCCAGCCGGGCCGCCGTTGAGGATCGCGCTGACCCGCTTCGGCCAGCATCACGCCAGAAATATCGAGGCCGGCAATCTGTGCATCGGGAAAGCGCGCGCGCAGGCCGGCCAGGCCCTGGCCGTGTCCGCAGCCGATGTCCAGCGCGCGCTGCGGCGTCAGCCGGACCACCTCCATGCGTTCCTGCATGCGGCGGCCGATCTCGCCAAGCAAGAAATCGAGCTGGCCGAACGCGGCGCTGCGCCGGTCGAAGGCGATCCGGGTCAGCCGCGTGGGCGGCACGAAAGCAT
Source organism: Cupriavidus pinatubonensis (assembly GCF_019602855.1). Taxonomy (GTDB): domain Bacteria; phylum Pseudomonadota; class Gammaproteobacteria; order Burkholderiales; family Burkholderiaceae; genus Cupriavidus; species Cupriavidus pinatubonensis. The sequence goes on along the minus strand of NZ_CP080767.1, from coordinate 339,257 downwards.
CGGGAGAATCGGCGGCATGCAGGGACACGGGAAAACCAGGCAACAGGAAGACAAGGAAGGCGCGGCAATATTGATGGCGCATGGCAGCCGCGCGCCATGGCGGACGGCTGGACGGCAAGTATACGCGCGCACCGCGAAAGCCGCCGGACAGGTCCGCGGGCTGATGCGCAAGCTGCTGCCATGTGCGTGCGCGCTGTGCGGGACGGTGCAGGATGAAGTAGTGTGCCGCGACTGCGTTGCCGAACTGCTCTACCCGGTGTCGCGCTGCCCGGTTTGCGCGATGGGGCTGGCACCAGGCGAGCCGTGCCGGGCATGCGCGCAGCATCGGCCCGATTTCGACCGCGCCTTCACGCTCGGCGACTACGGCATTCCGCAGGATTCGCTGGTTCTGGCACTCAAGTATGGCAAGGTGCTGTCGCTGGCCGGGTGGCTCGCTGCCGCGCTCGCAAGCCGGGTACGGGCCGCTGGCACGCCGATGCCGGAGCTGATCGCGCCCATCCCGCTGTCGCCGCAACGGCTGGCCGACCGCGGCTTCAATCAGGCGTGGGAGATCGCCCGTCCGCTCGCGCGCCATCTGGGCGTGGCGAGCGACCCGGCGCTACTGGAACGTCCGCGCGATATCGCCACCCAGCACTTGCTTGATCTGGCCCAGCGTCAGATGAATGTGCGCGGCGCATTCCGCATAAGCCGGTCCCGACCCCTTGCGGGCATGCACGTGGGTCTCGTCGATGATGTGATGACGACCGGCGCCACACTGGACGAAGCGGCGCGCACGCTGAAGGCACATGGCGCGGCACGAGTCAGTGTGATCGTCGCGCTGCGTACGCCATAAGAGGCCAATGGCGGCGGATGACAGCGCCGCCCGCGCGCGGTAAGCTGCGCACCGTTTTTGATGCCGGGGCCATGGCGCCCTGCCCTGCCAAGGAAACCGCCCCATGTTCCATGTCGTCCTGGTCGAACCGGAAATCCCGCCTAACACCGGCAATGTGATCCGTCTGTGCGCGAATACCGGTGCGCAGCTGCATCTGGTCAAGCCATTGGGATTTCCGCTCGAGGATGCCCGCATGCGGCGTGCGGGACTCGACTATCACGAGTACGCTACCATGCGCGTGCACGACAGCTGGGACGCGCTGATGGCCAGCGAGCAGCCCGATCCATCTCGCATGTTCGCACTGACCACGCATGGCTCGACGCCATTCGGGCAGGTCAGTTTCCAGCCCGGCGACTGGTTCGTATTCGGTTCCGAAACGCGCGGACTCGCACCGGAGCGGCGCGAATCGTTCCCCCCGTCACAGCGCATCCGTCTGCCGATGCGGCCCAACAACCGCAGCCTGAACCTGTCGAATACCGTGGCCGTGGTCGTGTTCGAGGCGTGGCGCCAGAACGGCTTTGCCGGCGGCGCCTGAACGCCGGCGCTATTCCGGCTGCACGCCCGCGGCGCGGATCACCTTGTCCCAACGCACCTTCTCGCTCGCCATGGTTTGGCGCAGCGATGCCGGCGCCGTGCCAGCCGGCACGAAATACTGCGCGCGCATTTTCTCGCGCACGTCGGCGCTGCCGATGATGGCCACCAGCTCACGATAAAGCCGGTCGATGATCGCAGGCGGCGTGCCCGCCGGCGCCAGCACTGCCTGCCATGAAATCGCTTCGAATCCGGGATAGCCGGATTCCGCCACGGTCGGCACCGATGGCAACACCGCCGTGCGGCCCGTGGTGGTCACCGCGAGGATGCGCAGCTTGCCCGCATTGACGAGCGGCATCGCAATCGCCGGCACCATGAAGCCGGCCTGAATCTGTCCGCCCACCATGGCCGTAGTGACCTGCGGGAAGCCAGGATACGGCACGTGCTGCAGGTCGATGCCGGCCATGGCCTTGAGTTGCTCCATTGCGAGATGCGCGGCACTCCCGTTACCGACTGAACCGTAGTTCAGCGCCCCGGACTTCGTCTTCGCCAGCGCCACGAACTCGTGCAGGTTATGCACGGGCAGCCTTGCATCGACGACCAGCACATTCGGTGATGTCGCGACCAGCGTAACCGGCGCCAGCTGACGGAACGGGTCGTAGTTCAGGTTGCGCGACAGAGATGGCGCAGTCACCAGCGGCCCGTTGATCGTGAACAGCAGCGTGTAGCCATCGGGCGCGGCCTTGGCCACCATGCCCGTGCCGATATTTCCGCCGGCGCCAGGCCGATTTTCCACGACTACGGGCTGGCCCAGCGTCCCCGCGAGCTTTTCCGTAAGCAGGCGCGCGATCAGGTCGGGCGACGATCCCGCGGGAAACGGCACCACCATGCGCAGCGGCCGCGACGGCCAGTTGTCGGGCTTATCGGCCCAGGCAGGGGAAACTGCGCCGGCAGCGCAGGTACAGGCAAGCGCGATCAGCGCGCGGCGACGGGAAGTCATGCGTAGGGAATCGAAGAGTACTGAACGAAGGCTATTCGTCGCGCGCGTCGCGCTGCAGGAGTTGCGCCACGGCATCCGCGGCGCTCAGGCCTTCGAACAACACCGCGCACACGGCGCGCGTGATCGGCATCTCGATCTTGCAGGCCTCGGCCAGTGCGGCCACGGCCTGCGCGCAACGCACACCCTCGGCGACATGCCCAAGGCTCGCGAGGATCTGATCGAGGCTTTGTCCGGCCGCGAGCTGCTGTCCGACCTTGCGATTACGCGACAGGTCACCGGTAGCCGTCAGGATCAGGTCGCCCACGCCGGCCAGGCCCATGAACGTTTCCGCGCGTCCACCAAGCGCCAGGCCAAGTCGCGTCATTTCGGCCAGCCCACGCGTCACCAGCGCGGCGCGCGCGTTGAGCCCCAGACCCAGGCCATCGCTCGCACCGGTGGCGATCGCCAGCACGTTCTTCACTGCGCCGCCGACCTCGACACCGGTCAGGTCGTCGCTGCCGTAGATGCGCATGGCGTGATGATGGAATGCCGCCTGCGCGCAATCCGCCAGCGTTGGCACGCTGCCCGCGACTGTCAGCGCGCACGGCAGGCCCAGCGCCACCTCGCGCGCAAAGCTGGGGCCGGTCAGGACGCCATAGTCGAATCCGCTGGTGCGGCCCGCGGCGTCGAGTTCTTCGCGCACCATCTGGTGCGGCAGCGCGTGCGTGCCGGCCTCGAACCCCTTGCACAGCCACAGCATGCGCACATGGCCATTGCCGCGCCCGGCGAGCCGGCGCGTCATTTCGCGCAGGCCCGACACGGGCGTGGCTACGACTACGAGGCCATCGGGATCGCCGGCGGCATGACCGACTGCCTGCTCGAAGTCCGCTTCCACGCGCAGCCGCGGAGACAGTGGCACGCCCGGCAGATAGGCCTCGTTGCTGCCGGTCGCCGCGATCGCGGCAAGCTGGGCGGGATCGCGTCCCCACAGCACCACGTCATGGTTGGCGGCGGCATGGCTCGCAAGTGCGGTGCCCCAGGCACCTGCACCGAGGAAGGTCAGTTTCATGGCGGCTCGAACGGTGGATCGGCGCAATCGATGGTAGCCCTGTGCGCGGGCCCCGGAAAGGCAAAACGGGGCCGCAGCCCCGTTTCGTCAGGCAGTGCGGGACTGCCGGATCAGTGGCGAGCCTGGCTGCCGTCAGGCATCACGATGCCGCTGTTGGCGCCGCCGGCGGCCTGGGCTTCTTCCATGGCGGCCTGCAGGCGCTGCTCGTACAGGGCCTGGAAGTTGATTTCCGACAGGTGGATGGCCTGGAAGCCTGCACGCGTGATGACGTCGGCAATATTGCCGCGCAGGTACGGATACAGGATGGTCGGGCAGGCAATGCCCAGCAGCGGGTCGAGCTGCTCGACCGGCACGTTGCGGATGTCGAAGATGCCGGCCTGGTGCGCTTCCACGAGGAAAGCGACCTTTTCCTGGACCTTGGTCGTCACGGTGCCCGTCACCACCACTTCGAAGATGCCTTCCTGCAGCTGCGAAGCGGCCACGTTGACCTGGACTTCGACCGACGGCGCTTCCGATTCGAGGAAGATGCCCGGCGAGTTCGGCTGCTCGAGCGACATGTCCTTGAGGTACACGCGCTGGATGTTGAAGAAGGGTTGGTCTTCCTGCTGGGTGTTTTGCTGGTCGCTCATGAAAGGCTTCCGGGATGGGCGTTGGACGCGGCGGCCGGGTGCGGCACGAGCCTGCGCCCGGTTGGAAAACGCATATGGTACATGACGCGGGTGGCAATATCACCCGCGCCGGAGCCGCGGGTTGCTCTGGCTCAGGCGGCCAGCAGCGGCGTCAGTCCGCCCTGGCGGTCCAGCGCGGAGAGATCGTCGAAACCGCCAACGTGGGTGTCGCCGATATAGATCTGGGGCACGGTGCGGCGACCGGTGCGCGACATCATTTCCTCGCGCTTGCCGGGTTCACGGTCGATCAGGACCTTCTCGATCGTCTCGACGCCCTTGGACTTGAGCAAGCGCTCAGCCATCACGCAATAAGGGCACACCTGCGTGCTGTACATGACGACGCGGGCCATGCAGTTCTCCTTCGTTACTCAAACGCCGCCGGCCCCGCGCTAGCGGGATCCGGCGTATGTGACGGACAGGCCGGCCAGTCTGGCGCGGCTTACTTGATGACCGGAAGCCCGGCCTGCTGCCAGGCGGCGAGGCCGCCTTCGAGCACATAGGTCTCACTGTACCCGGCTTCCTTGAGCGCTGCCTGAGCCTTGCCGAGGCCCTGGCCGGTCTGGGATACCACGATGATGGGGACAGCCTTGTCCTTTGCAAGACCCGCCGCGCGCGAGGCCAGGTCCGACAGCGGGGCGCTCTTGGCCTGCGGCAGGTGCCCCTTGGCATACTCGGTGGCTTCGCGAATGTCCACGACCACCGCGCCACGCTTGTTGATCAGCTGCGTGGCGGCGGCCGTATTGACGGCCTTTCCGCCCGTGCCGCGGGCGATCGTGGGCCAGGCCAGCAGGCCGCCCGAGACCACGGCGAGGGCGATCAGGGCGAGGTTGTTATAGTCGGCGAAGAAATTCACGTTGGCATTCCGTTGGGTTGGGTCGGCGGCATTATAAAATACGCGGTTTGGCGTCCGGGCCTCCGCCGCCAGGCCACAGCGGCCATTGTCGCCTCTTTGTCGTTTCCCGGGCACACAGGAACACCGGCAGGCGGCACCGATGCGGCGGCCCCGGCGCACGCAGGTTATTTACTCTCTGGAAGCAGCAGCATGTACAAGCTAGTCCTCATCCGCCACGGCGAATCGACGTGGAACCTCGAAAACCGCTTCACCGGCTGGGTCGACGTCGACCTCACTGACACCGGCGCCGCGCAAGCCCGCCTGGCCGGCAAGCTGCTCAAGGAAGCCGGCTTCGCCTTCGACGTGGCCTACACGTCCGTGCTCAAGCGCGCGATCCGTACGCTGTGGCACGTGCAGGACGAAATGGACGAGATGTGGATCCCGGTACGCAACGAATGGCGCCTGAACGAGCGCCACTACGGTGCGCTGGCCGGCCTGAACAAGGCAGAAACCGCCGCCAAGTTCGGCGACGAGCAGGTGCTCGTGTGGCGCCGCAGCTACGACACGCCGCCGCCCGCGCTGGAGCCGACCGATCCGCGTGCCTCTTACGACGATCCGCGCTACGCCAATGTGCCGCGCGAGCAGATTCCGCTGACCGAATGCCTGAAGGACACCGTGGCCCGCGTGCTGCCGCTGTGGAACGAATCCATCGCTCCGGACATCCAATCGGGCAAGCGCGTGGTCATTGCCGCTCACGGCAACAGCATCCGCGCCCTGGTTAAGTACCTGGATCAGATTTCGGATGACGATATCGTCGGCCTCAACATCCCCAATGGCACCCCGCTCGTCTACGAGCTGGACGCCAGCCTGCGCCCGCTGCGCCACTATTACCTGGGCGACCAGGAAGCCATCGCCGCCTCGCTGGCGGCCGTGGCCAGCCAGGGCAAGGCCCGCTGAAGGGCCGCCGGGCGGCATGCACCACCCAAAGTGCGGCCGCCCACCGACAGCGGGTACGTGACAGGCCTATTTCTCCACACCGTTTTATACTGTCGGACAAACCGCCCCGCGCCCGGCGCAGGGCGGCTGCAGCCGGCATAATCCCCCTACGTACACGTTCAGGCAGCCCTCATGCGTAAGACGCTCAAGAACATCAGCCTCGTTTCGGTCGGACTCGTCGCCGGCGTGCTGGCCACGCTGCAGATTTCAGCCACCGCGCAGAATTCCGCCGGCCCCCTGCCACTCGACCAGTTGCGGCTGATGGCCGACATCTTCGGGCAGATCAAGCGCGAATATGTAGAGCCGGTCGATGACAAGAAGCTGCTGACCGAAGCCATCAAGGGCATGGTCGCGAGCCTTGACCCGCATTCGGCCTATCTGGACGAGAAAGACTTCAAGGAACTGCAGGAAGGCACGCGCGGCCGCTTCGCCGGCCTCGGCATCGAGATCTCGCAGGAAGAAGGCCTGGTCAAGGTCATCAACCCGATCGAGGACACCCCCGCGTTCCGTGCCGGCATCCAGCCCGGCGACCTGATTACCCGTATCGACGACAAGCCCGTGCGCGGGCTGCCGCTGGAACAGGCGGTCAAGCGCATGCGCGGCGAGCCCGGCACCAAGGTTACGCTGACGATCTATCGCAAAAGCGAAGAGCGCACCTTCCCGATTTCCATCACCCGTGCCGAAATCCGCGTCCAGTCGGTCAAGACCAAGATGCTGGACAACAACACCATCGGCTGGGTGCGCCTGACCAGCTTCCAGGAACGCACGGTCGGGGACCTGGGCCGCCGGCTCAACGAGATGGCCCAGAAGAACCCGGGCCTGAAGGGTATCGTCCTGGACCTGCGCAACAACGGCGGCGGCGTGCTGCAGGGCGCGGTCGGCGTAGCGGCGGCGTTCCTGCCGGACGATTCGACGGTGGTGTCCACCAACGGCCAGGTGCCCGACGCCAAGCGCGTGTACAAGGCGACGTTCAACAACTACCGCCTGTCGTCGCTCGAGGACGATCCGCTCAAGGACCTGCCGGCGCTGTACAAGAAAATCCCGATGGTCGTGCTGACCAACGCCTATTCGGCGTCGGCGTCCGAGATCGTGGCTGGCGCGCTGCAGGACCACCACCGCGCGCTGATCATGGGCAAGACCACGTTCGGCAAGGGTTCGGTGCAGACCGTGCGGCCGCTGACCAATGACACCGGCATCAAGCTGACCATCGCGTACTACTACACGCCGACGGGCAAGTCGATCCAGGCCAAGGGTATCCGCCCGGACATTCCGGTCGACCAGAACCCGGAAGGTGACCCGGACGACGCGCTGATCACGCGCGAAATCGACACCGAGCGCCACCTGCACAACAAGCAGGAATCGGAAGAGCCGGAAATGAACGAGCGTGAACAGCGCCGCGTGGAAGAACTGCGCCGCCTGGAAGAAGAGAACGCGAAGAAGACGCCGGAAGAGCGCGAGAAGGAACGTCGCAAGAAGCCGATCGAATTCGGTTCGGCCGACGACTTCATGTTGCAGCAGGCCATCGCCCAGCTCGACGGCCGGCCGGTCAAGCGCTCCAAGTCGAAGCTCGAAACCAACCCGCCCGCCGACAAGCCGGCCAAGGCCGCGCCTGCGAAGAAGGGCGCCAGCGCCCCGGCTGCCAAGCCCGCCGCGCCGGCGCCCGGCAAGCAGCCGCCGGCCAGTGCGCCGATCGGCGAGCCGCTGGGCACGCCGACCGGCAAGGCGCCCTGAGCGGCACCCTGACCAGAAGCGGCCCTGCGGGGCCGCTTTTTACATTGCACGTCCTGTCCTGAGCCTCATGCCATGAACGACGATCAACTGCTGCGCTATTCGCGCCATATCCTGCTCGATGAACTCGGCATCGAAGGCCAGGAGCGCCTGCTAGGTGCCCATGCGCTGGTGATTGGCGCGGGCGGCCTGGGCGCCGCCGCCCTGCCCTATCTGGCGTCGGCCGGCGTCGGCCGGATCAGCGTGGTCGACAACGACCATGTGGACCTGACCAATCTCCAGAGACAGATCATCCATACCACGGACAATGTCGGGCGCCTGAAGGTGGAGTCCGCGCGTGAGGGCATGCTGCGGATCAATCCGGGTGTGCAGGTTGATGTCATCGCCGCTCGCGTCGGTGATGCCGATCTGGAACAGCTCGTGGCACAGGCCGACGTGGTACTCGACTGCTGCGACAACTTCGCCACGCGCCAGGCGGTCAACCGCGCCTGCGTGCATCACCGCGTACCGCTGGTCTCCGGGGCGGCGCTGCGTTTCGACGGGCAGATCAGCGTCTTCGACCGGCGCCAGGACAACGCACCGTGCTACGCATGCCTGTTCCCGCCGTCAGAGCCCGCACCGGAAGTCGCCTGCGCGACCATGGGCGTGTTCGCGCCGCTGGTCGGCATGGTTGGTACCGTGCAGGCGGCCGAGGCGCTCAAACTGCTCAGTGGCGTGGGCCAGAGCCTGGCCGGCCGGCTGCTGATGGTCAATGCGATGACGATGGAGTGGACCACGATGCAGCTCGCGCGCACACCCGACTGCCCGGTTTGCGCCGGGCATTGACAGGCATCAGCGTGCCGAGCGCTCGCGCAGCCAGTCGGTGACCGCCGCGCGGTCGCCGCGGAACACCACACGCGCGGCGCGTTTCTCTTCCTGGTACGCGTACATCGGATCGTAGTAGTCGCGCAGCAGCACTTCGATCCAGGCGCGGTGCGGCGCGGTTTCCCCCCGCTCCGACTGGCTCGTCAGCGCCTGCTCCAGCAACGCCGACAAACGGCCATAGCGTTCACTGCCGAGCCGCGGGGAGATGGCGGCCATGGCGTCACGCAAACGCGTGGCATACGCCTCGAAGCCGGCCACCGGACCAAGCTGCTCGATATGCTCGGCAGCCAGCCCCAGCACATAGTCGCGCAAGACACGCTCCACGCGTTCCTCGAACGACGCCTCCAGCCACACCATCGGGCTGGCCTGCATGCGCTGCCACAGCACTTTGGGCAAGTCCCGGCCACCGATGAAGCGGCCCTCGTCCTCGACCACCAGCGCACGGTAGCCGGCCTCGGCACGCCGCAGCACATCGATGGCCAGCGAATTTTCGAAGTCGATCTGCTGCGGCTGTGGTTGCGCGCGGCGACCGAATGCCGAGCCACGGTGGCAGGCTAGCCCTTCAAGATCCACAGCCGCCGGCACTTCGGCAATCACATCCGTCTTGCCGGTGCCGGTCAGGCCGCCCAGCACAAGAAAGTCCTGCTTGGCCGCGGCCTGCTCGATCACGTCGATCAGGAAGCCACGCATCGCCTTGTAGCCGCCGGTCACGCGCGGATAGTCGATACCCGCTTCGTCGCGGAGCCACTGCTGCACGATCTGCGAGCGCAGTCCGCCGCGGAAGCAATACAGATAGCCGTCCGGATGGGCGCGGGCAAAATCCGCCCATTGCGCGATACGTGTCGCCTTGAGAGCGCCCCTCACCAGCCGATGGCCGAGTTCAATCGCCGCGTGCTGCCCTTTTTCCGCATAGCAAAGGCCGACCTGATGCCGCTCTTCGTCATCCATCAGCGGCAGGTTCACGGTGCCCGGGAACGCGCCACGCGCGAATTCGAGCGGTGCGCGCACGTCCATCATCGGCGTGCCGCTCAGGAACAATCGGCGGAGATCGCCGGTATCTTCACGCATCAGGCGACCTCTACGGCATGCTCGCCGCGTGCGGCCAGTTCGCCGATGGGCGCGAGGTCCAGGCCAAGCCGGGTGCAGGCATCGAGGAATGCCGCCTCTCCTGCCGGCTCGACAGCCACGAGCAGGCCGCCGCTGGTCTGCGGATCGCACAGCAGCGCGCGCTGCTCGTCGGTGAGTGTGCCGATGCGATGGCCGTAGCTGTCGAAGTTGCGCTGGGTGCCACCCGGCACGCAACCGGCATCGATATAACGCCGGATTTCCGGCAGCACCGGCACCGCCGCATAGTCGAGCCGCGCGGTCAGGCCGCTGCCATCCGCCATCTCCACCAGGTGGCCCAGCAGTCCGAACCCGGTCACGTCGGTCATCGCACGCACGCCTGCGAGCCGCCCAAACGCGCTCCCCGGACGATTCAGCACGCACATCCAGTCGCGCGCCACATGGGCATGCTCGGGCCGCAGCAATCCCTTCTTCTCCGCAGTGGTCAGCACGCCGATGCCGATCGGCTTGGTCAGGTAAAGCCGGCAGCCGGCGGTGGCCGTGTCGTTGCGTTTCATGTGCATGCGATCGACCATACCCGTCACAGCCAGCCCGAAGATCGGCTCCGGCGCATCGATGGAATGCCCGCCGGCCAGCGGGATCCCCGCGTCGTCGCACGCCTTGTGGCCGCCCGCCACGACTTCGCGCGCAACCTCGGGCGGCAGCACATTGACCGGCCAGCCGAGGATCGCGATGGCCATCAGCGGATCGCCACCCATGGCATAGATGTCGCTGATGGCATTGGTCGCGGCAATGCGGCCAAAGTCGAACGGGTCGTCGACGATCGGCATGAAGAAGTCCGTAGTGGACACCACGCCGCGCCCGCTGTCGTCGCCGTCGATGGCATAGACAGCCGCATCATCGCGCGAAGCATTGCCGACCCACAGGCGCGGGTCGAGGTTCTGCGCGCCGCTGCCGGCCAGGATCACGTCGAGCACCTTGGGGGAAATTTTGCAGCCACAGCCGGCACCGTGGCTGTATTGCGTCAGGCGGATGGATTCGGCCATGGTCGTGACTCCTGTACGGCAGCCTGGATGGAGAAAGGAATTGGAATGAGAAGGGTTACTGCAGGCGGGCAAGCGAATCGGCGGCGCCAGGATGCGCCACGCGGGGATGCCGGCCGCCACTGCAGGCAGCCTGGCAGGATGCGGCGGCTTACTGCTCGCCCGGCTCCATCTGCGACTGCAGGTAGTTCTGCAGGCCGACCTTGTCGATCAGGTCCAGCTGCGTTTCCAGGTATTCGATGTGCTCCTCGGTGTCGGTGAGGATGTCGACCAGGATCTCGCGGCTCACGTAATCGCCAACGGATTCGCAGTACGCGATCCCTTCCTTCACGGTAGCGTGCGCGGTCTGTTCCAGCTTCAGGTCGCACTTGAGCATTTCGGGCGTGTCTTCGCCGAGCAGCAGCTTGTGCAGATCCTGCAGGTTGGGCAGGCCGTCGAGCATCAGGATGCGGTCGATCAGCCGGTCGGCGTGCTTCATTTCGCCGATGGATTCCTTGTACTCCACGTCGCCGAGCTTCTTCAGGCCCCAGTGGCGATACATGCGCGCGTGCAGGAAATACTGGTTGATCGCGGTCAGCTCGTTCTTGAGCTGGGCATTCAGATGCTGGATGACCTTCTTGTCACCTTTCATGGGTGGCTCCTGTTGCATCGGGCCCGCGCAAAAACACGAACGGCGCCAGAGGCGCCGTATGCAGTCGAATGAAGATGCGAATGCGCGAAAACGCGCCGTGAACTGTGATTCAGTTCATGGGCGCGTTCAAGCCACCAGCGCCTCGCGCTGGTCGTTCGCGACTGCCGGGTCCCGAGTGTCCATTATGGTACATGTGCTGGACACGGAACAGGAGGAAATCTCCACAACCTGGATGTTCGCGATCGTGGCCGCGGTCACGTTGCGCACGGCGGCAACGCCTTCCGCCAACACTTGCTGGGCGCACTCGCGGCACCGTCCGCAACAGGTACCGACACCAAGCGTTTCGGCCAGTTCGTCGAGGGTTTCGACGCCTAGGTGAGCGGCTCCGTGGATTTCACGATCGGTAATCTGGTTGCAGATGCAGACGTACACAACTCCCTCCTTGGGGGCTGGCGGCACCGGCATGCCGCTCGAATGAACATCAGAATACCAAAGATCGAAAATGATAACAATTCCCATTAAGCCACAATTGCACAGGTGGGATTTGCGTCACTCAAGGAGAAGGGAGAAGCCGATTCCGGCGCACATCGCCATCAACAAAGTGATGGTTTATGCGCCGGTGGCGAGCAAAAAACCCTTTAGATTTTAGGGCTTAGCGAGCTGTTCCAGCGCCGCCGTCTGTTCCAGGGGGTCATAGGCGTTGAGGACCTGGTCCACGAGCGGCTCCAGCCGCGCGCAATCGGCGTGCAGGACTTCTTGCTTGACCCGCAGCAGTTGGGCCGGATGCATCGAGAACTCACGCAGGCCCATGCCCAGAAGCAGCCGCGTCATGCTCGGATCCCCGGCCATCTCGCCGCACACTGCCACCGGTACGCCGGCACGATTGGCTTCGCGGATGGTGCGCGCAATGAGCTGCAGCACGGCCGGGTGCATCGGATCGAACAGATGCGCCACGGCGTTATCGGCGCGGTCGATGGCAAGCGTGTACTGCGTGAGGTCGTTGGTGCCGATCGACAGGAAATCCATCCGGCGCAGGAACAGCGGCAACAGCAGCACAGCGGCCGGAATCTCGATCATGGCGCCGACCTTCAGGCCGGGATCGTAAGGCACGCCGCGCTCGTCGAGCTGGCGCTTGGCCTGTGCGAGCAGTTCCAGTGTCTGGTCGATCTCACGCGCATGCGAGAGCATTGGCACGAGCAGCCGTACCGGCCCGAACGCCGACGCGCGCAGCAGCGCACGCAACTGGGTCAGGAACATGGCCGGCTCGGACAGCGACCAGCGGATCGCACGCAGTCCGAGCGCAGGATTCAGTGCGGTCTCAAAATCGTCGCCGCGGCCATCCAGCGGCTTGTCGGCGCCGATGTCGATCGTGCGGATCGTCACCGGCAAGCCGTGCATGGCTTCGACCGCACCGCGATAGGCCGCGAATTGCTCATCCTCGTCCGGCAGTTCGCCGCGACGGTTCATGAACAGGAATTCCGAACGGAACAGGCCCACGCCCACGGCGCCTGCCGACAGCGCTACGCCCGCGTCCTCGGCCATCTCGATATTAGCCAGCAGGTCGATTTCCTGGCCGTCCAGCGTGACCGCCGGCGTATGGCGAAGGCGCTGCAGGCGCTTCTTTTCCAGCGCGCGCTCGCTCTGGCGGTGGCGGTATTCCTCGAGGATGATGGCCGACGGATCGACGATCACGAGACCCGCATCGCCGTCGACGATGATCCAGTCGTCCTGGCGGATCAGCTCGCTGGCGCTTTGCACACCGACCGCGGCCGGAATGTCCAGGCTACGCGCGACGATGGCGGTATGCGACGTCTTCCCGCCCATGTCGGTGACGAACCCGTGGAAGACCGTGTGCCGGAACTGCAGCATGTCGGCCGGCGCAATGTCGTGCGCGACGACGATCACGCCCGGCGCCGGCTCGCCGTCCGCAGCCAGCGCGGGAACCGGGGCCGGCGCCAGCACCGGCGCACCGGCCAGCACCTTCAGGATCCGTTCGACGACTTGGTGGATATCGGTCTTGCGCTCGCGCAGGTATTCATCTTCGATCTCGTCGAACTGGCGCATCAGCTCTTCGAGCCGCGTGGTCAGCGCCCACTCCGCGTTGTAGCGGCGTCCGCGAATCAGTGCCTCGGGCTCGCGCGACAGCGCCTCGTCGTCGAGGATCATGGCATGCACGTCAAGGAACGCGCCGAGTTCCTCGGGGGCGTCACGCGGGAGGTCGCGCTTCAGCGTGATGAGTTCCGCACGTACTGCGGCACGTGCGGATCGAAGTCGTTCGACTTCGTCGTCGAGCCGGTCTTCATCGACCAGGTAGTGCGAGACGTCCAGCGCGGCTGGAGCAAGAAGATGCGCGCGGCCGATGGCGACGCCGCGCGAGACCGGGATGCCGTGCAGGGCAAATGACATGTGCCGCTCCGTCAGGAACGTTCAGGAAACCATGGCAGCGCGGCGGGCCTCACTCGCCCTCGCCAAAGCGGTTGGCGATCAGCGCCAGCAGCGCATCCATCGCCTCCCGCTCGTCCGGTCCGTCGGTCTCGATGGTCACGGTGGAGCCGATCCCCGCCGCAAGCATCATCACGCCCATGATGCTCTTGGCATCGACCTGGCGTCCGTTGCGGGACATCCTGACCTGGCTGGCGAAGTTGCCTGCCAGTTGCGTTAGCTTGGCCGAAGCGCGGGCGTGCAGCCCGAGCTTATTGATGATGGTGGTGTCCCTCTGCAGCATATCGGTCGGGATGGTTGGCTGTTTGATTTTGTACGGTTGTAGTGCCTACCTGCAGCACGCCCTGCGACCCGCCGGCAAGCGCCTTGGCCACGAGCTGATCGAGCTTTTCCCCGCGATAGCAGATGGCGCGCACGAGCATCGGCAGGTTGACGCCAGCCAGCACCCGGACGCGGCCCGGTTCAGCAAGCTTTGCGGCAATATTGGCCGGGGTGGCACCAAAGATATCGGTCAGCACCAGCGCGCCATTGTCTTCGCAGACGGCGTCGAGCCGCTGACGGGCTTCCGCAAGGACGGCGGCAGGATCTGCGTCCGGAAGGACGTCGATGGCCTCCAGCCGCTGTGGCTGGCCACAGTAGACGTGGGCGGCGCAATCGCGCAAGGCCGAAGCCAGGGGAGTGTGCGCGATGATCAGAATTCCTGCCATGATGGTGAATCCGTTGGACTGGCCCGATTGTAGCAGGCGCCCTCCCCCGTATTTTCGCGCCTACGCCCGCTTTCTGCCGGCCTTCGCCCGCTTGTAACGCTCAGGCGCCCGGCGCCTCCACGGCGTGCTCGAGCGCGTCGATAAACATGGCGGCTACTTGAAAACCGGTCTGCTGGGTGATTTCCTGGAAACAGGTCGGACTCGTCACATTGACTTCTGTGAGGTAATCGCCGATCACATCGAGACCCACCAGCAGCAAACCTTGCTCCCACAGGCCCGGCGCCAGCGCCTCCGCAATGTCGCGGTCGCGCACGGTCAGTTCCTGCGCGCGGCCGGTGCCGCCCGCCGCCAGGTTGCCGCGCACTTCGCCCGCCATGGGAACTCGCGCCAGCGAATACGGCACGGGCACGCCGCCGATCAGCAGGATGCGCTTGTCACCGTCCTTGATCGCCGGGATATAGCGCTGGATCATCAGCGTGCGACGGCCATCTTCGCCAAGCGTTTCGACGATGGCCCCGAGGTTCATGCCGTCCGCGCCGACACGGAACACGCCCATGCCACCCATGCCGTCGAGCGGCTTGATGATGATGTCGCGGTGTTCGGCGTGGAAGTCGCGGATGCGCGCGATGTCGCGCGTGACCAGCGTCGGCGTGATGAATTCCGGAAACTGGTTGATGGCCAGCTTCTCGGAATGGTCGCGGATCGCGCGCGGCTTGTTGAACACGCGCGCACCCTGCGACTCCGCCAGTTCCAGCAGCCAGGTGCTGGTGACGTATTCCATGTCGAACGGCGGATCCTTGCGCATCAGCACCGCGTCGAAGTCCTTCAGCGACGTCAGCGCCGGCGTGCCTTCGCGGTACCAGTCATGGCTGTCGCCGGTGAGCTGCAGCGGGGTCGCTACAGTCTCGACCTGGTCGCCAAACAGCGACAACTGGGACTGCAGGCTCCAGAACACGTGATGGCCGCGCGCCGCGGCCTCGGTCATCATGGCGTAGGTGGAGTCCTTGTAGGTCTTGAAGGTCTCCAGCGGATCGGTGATGAAGAGGATGCGCATGGGGGCTCGTCAGAGAATCGGGTTCGGGTCGGTCTTTTCGAGTTCGATCGAGGCCGCCAGCAGCGCCAGCCGAGCTACTACGCCGTACATATAGAAGCGGTTCGGCACTGCGGCACCCGGCTTGGCGTGGCTGTCCGGGATGCCGTTGGGCGCGAACGCAAGCGGCACGAAATGCATGCCCGGCGCATTCAGGTTCTCGTCGTTGCCGCGGCCGGTGTGCACGCGGTAGAAGCCGCCGACCACGTAGCGGTCGATCATGTAGACCACCGGCTCGGCCACGGCCTCGTTGACCTTCTCGAACGTGTGCACGCCTTCCTGGATGATGACGTCGCTGACCTCCAGGCCTTCCTTGACGACGCTCATCTTGTTGCGTTCCTTCCGGTTCAGGCCCTTGACCTCGGACGGATCGCGCACGGTCATGATGCCCATGCCATACGTACCGGCATCGGCCTTCACCACCACATACGGCGTTTCCTTGATCCCGTACTCGCGATACTTCTTGGCGATCTTCTTGAGCACCGCTTCCACCGAATCCGCGAGTTCTTCCTCGCCGATGCGCTCGTGGAAATTCACGCCCGAACAGCGCGCGAAGTACGGGTTCACCATCCACTGGTCGATATCGATCAGCTTGGCGAACTTCTTGGCCACTTCGTCATACGCGGCGAAGTGACTGCTCTTGCGGCGCGTGGACCAGCCGGCGTGCAGCGGTGGCAGCAGGTACTGCTCGTTGATGTTCTCGAGGATCGGCGGAATGCCGGCCGACAGGTCGTTGTTCAACAGGATCGAGCACGGGTCGAAATCCTTCAACCCGAGCCGGCGGTCCTTGGTGCCCAGCCGGGCCAGCGGCTCGACCACCAGGGTCTGGCCATCCGGTAGTTCGATCGGCGTGGGCTCGGTGATTTCCTCCGACAGCGACCCAAGGCGCACATTGAGGCCCGCCTGGCGCATGATTAGCGACAGCCGTGCGACGTTCTGCAGGTAGAACATGTTGCGCGTGTGCCGCTCGGGGATCAGCAGCAGGTTCTTGGCATCCGGGCAGATCTTTTCGATCGCGGCCATGGCCGCCTGCACCGCCAGCGGCAGCATTTCAGGCGCCAGGTTGTTGAAGCCCCCCGGAAACAGGTTGGTGTCGACCGGCGCGAGCTTGAAACCGGCATTGCGCAGGTCCACCGAGCAGTAGAACGGAGGCGTATGTTCCTGCCATTCCAGCCTGAACCAGCGCTCGATGGACGGCGTCGCGTCCAGGATCTTCTTCTCCAGTTCGAGCAGCGGACCGTTCAGCGCGGTAATGAGATGCGGGACCATATCCATCCTGTTGATCTATTGGTCGTCTTAATCGTTCGCCCCGATTGTAGAGGAACGGCCAATTGGCTGCTGGCAAGCCCTTTATAAGGATATGCCCGGCGCAGCCTAAGGGATTGGGATATGGGGATGCCTGCGCGGAAGTAAACCCCCGCCGGCGTAACGAAAAAAAAAGCGCGGCTTGCCGCGCTTTCAAATGGCCTGACAGATACGGGGAGCGTTCTGCAGGTGGAGGAAACTGCCTCAATGGCACTGTATGTGCGCGGCACCACAAAAACAATTGAAGCTTTTTTAGATCGGATTTAAGCGCCCGGCGAAAAGCCGTCCACTTCACCCGCTCCTGCCTTGAACCGCTCGCCGTATGAAAAAAGCCCGGCTCGCGGCCGGGCAAAACTCCTGAGAGTCGATTCCCAATCAGCTCTCCAGCACAACACCTTGACGATCAGACTTCATAGGCGGTTTCGCCGTGCGAGGTGATATCCAGGCCCTCGCGCTCTTCTTCTTCCGGCACCCGCAGGCCGATCAGCATATCCACCAGCTTGTATGCCACGAAGGCCACCACACCGGACCAGACGATCGTGGTCAGCACGCCCTGGAACTGGATCCAGACCTGGCCGGCGATCGAATAGTCGTCGGCCACCTTGTTGGCCACGTAGTCGTAGATGCCGGTGCCGCCCAGGCTCGGCGAAGCGAACACGCCGGTCAGCAGCGCACCCAGGATGCCGCCCACGCCGTGCACGCCGAACACATCGAGCGAGTCGTCCATGCCCAGCATGCGCTTCAGGCCGGTCACGCCCCACAGGCACAGCAGGCCGGCGATCAGGCCGATCGCGATCGAACCCATCGGGCCGACGAAGCCAGCTGCCGGCGTGATGGCCACCAGGCCCGCCACGGCACCCGAGGCACCGCCCAGCATCGACGGCTTGCCCTTGCTGATCCACTCGCCGAAGGTCCAGGACAGCACCGCGGCGCAGGTGGCCAGCAGCGTGTTGACGAAGGCCAGTGCGGCCGAGCCGTTGGCTTCCAGCGCCGAGCCGGCATTGAAGCCGAACCAGCCGAACCACAGCAGCGAGGCGCCGACCATGGTGAAGGTCAGGCTGTGCGGACGGATCGCCTCGCGGCCGAAGCCGATGCGCTTGCCGAACATGAAGGCGCCAACCAGGCCAGCCACAGCGGCGTTGATGTGGACCACGGTGCCGCCGGCGAAGTCCAGCGCGCCCTTCTGGAACAGCCAGCCCGACTTGGCCGTCGCAGCAGTACCGGCGGCAGCGTCAGTGAAGGCGTCCGGACCCGGCCAGAACCAGACCATATGGGCGATGGGGATGTACGAGAACGTGAACCACAGCACCACGAACACCAGCACGGCCGAGAACTTGGCGCGCTCGGCAAAGGCGCCGATGATCAGCCCGCAGGTGATGGCCGCGAAGGCGCACTGGAATGCAAAGTAGCCCAGCTCCGGCACCACCACGCCCTTGCTGAAGGTAGCCGCCACGGCGTCAACCGTCAGGCCCTTCATGAATAGCCGGTCGGTTCCGCCGAAGAAGGCATTGCCCTCGGTGAACGCAAAGCTGTAGCCGTAGACGGCCCACAGCAGCGACACCACTGAGAAGATCACCAGGCACTGCATCAGCACCGACAGCATGTTCTTGGAACGGACCAGACCGCCATAGAACAGCGCCAGGCCCGGCAGCGTCATCAGGATCACGAACGCCGTGCTCACGAGCAGCCAGGCAGTGTCGCCCTTGTTTGGAACGGGTGCTGCCGGAGCGGCAGCGGCCTCGGCCGGTGCGGCGGCAGTGGTTGCAGCCGCGGGGGCAGCCGCAGCAGCGGGTGCCGCTGCAGGCGCAGCGGCGGCGGCCGGCGCGGAGGCCTCGGCCGCCGGCTTGTCCTGCGCGACGGCATGGGTGGACAGGCCGACGCCGGCCGTGCCGATGGCCAGCGCCATCGCGCCCGCCGTCAGGATTCGCTTGAACCAGGTTGTCATTTGCTTAACCTCTTGTCGTTGTGCTGTCACAGGGCATCGCTGCCGGTCTCGCCGGTGCGGATGCGGATGACCTGCTCGATCGGGGCCACGAAGATCTTGCCGTCGCCGATCTTGCCGGTGCGGGCCGACTTCTCGATGGCCTCGATGGCGCGTTCGACCACGTCGTCCGGCACGGCTACCTCGATCTTCACCTTGGGCAGGAAGTCGACGATGTACTCCGCGCCGCGATACAACTCGGTGTGGCCTTTCTGGCGGCCAAAGCCCTTCACTTCCGTGACGGTGATGCCGGACACGCCAACGTCCGACAGCGCTTCGCGCACTTCGTCAAGCTTGAACGGCTTGATGACTGCGATGATCAGTTTCATCGGTTTCTCCTGTGGGCATGCCGGCTTCGGCCTGCCCTGGCTGACGCTCAATTAGAAAGTCTTGGAAAGGGACACCCACCCCGTGTTGTTGCCCACGTTGTGGTTGTAGCTGTTCGTGTAGAACGAGTCCTTTGCGTTGGTGCCGATATAGGCCACCGCCACAGCGAAGCCTTTACCCAGGTCCTTGGTGATGCCGAGCTTCCAGTCCAGGTACGAAGCCGCACTGATGTGCTGGACGTTCTGGTAGCCGACATGCGCGTTCAGCGTCAGGTCCCACACATTGAGCGGGTAATTCACGCTCAGGTCGATGTAGCTGCTGTACTGGCTGTTGGCGATGCCGAACAGGTTGGTGAGCGCCTGGGAGTACTTCAGGAAAACCGGGCCGTAGCCGATGCCGGCATAAATCTCGGTCGTGTAGGGACGCGGCTGGCTGTAGCCACCCGGATAGAAGTACTGCAGCACGCCGACGTCATAGTTGAACTCGAGATCGCTCGCCTTGAAGGTATTCTTGAAGCCGCCGTAGAAATCCATCTCGATCGGCGCCGACACTGACTTGTCAGCGTCCGAGATCCAGCTGATGCTGGAGTTCCAGTTGCCGATGTAGAAGCCGCTTTCGTGCGCGTAGTCGAAGCCGCCCTGAATGGCCGGGCGGCGGTTGGACTGGCTCAGGCCGCGATAGCGGTAATCCGATACCAGTGCAACGTTCGCCGTGAACGTGTGCGGCGACGCGGGCTCGGCAGCGGCGGCAGCCGGAGCCGGCGCCGCTGCGTCCGTGGCGGTCTGGGCGAATGCGGTGGCAGCGGAACTACAGAGAACGACTGCGCTGACTGCAAGGGCCAACTTCTTCATGGATTCCTTCTCCTTTTCCTTTTTGGCTCGGATTTCGTTTCTTAGGGTTTCGGTGATGCTGTCCAACTCACTACTGCAACAGCCGTGCCAGGTATGAGAAAAACACGCATCCGGAAATGCCCGAAGGCTAAAGGGTGATCAAAACCCGGCTTGAATCTGCCTTGCATCAAAGCCAGATCGCGTCAAAAGGTGTGAACGGCCACGACACGGTGCTTTCATGCACGTGCCTGAAGGGCGATAATCGAAGCCTGAAGATGACCAGCCGGCACGCGCGGCACCGCGGTCGCCCGCATTAGGGGCGCCCAATTCCTGTGCGAAAGCGAGGCATGCGGCAGGTCATTTCCCGCATTGGCACCACCACGGTGCGCGAAGGAGAAACCATGAAACCGACCGATCTCTTCAACGACCTGCAGAACAAGGTCAGCGAGGCACTGCGCAACTCGCCGGCAAGGGACATCGAAAAGAACGTGCGCAGCATGATGACCCAGGGCTTCGCCCGGCTGGACCTGGTCACGCGCGAGGAATTCGACGTGCAGTCGCAGGTCCTGGCGCGCACGCGCGCACGCCTCGAGGAACTCGAAGAGCGCGTGGCAGAGCTCGAACGCCGCGCGGGCATCCCGCCCGGCCCGGGCGCGGTGGACACCACCGGGGGCGCATGACGCCACGGTCCAGCGACCCGATCCTTGCCGAAAGGCCGCCGTTTCACGGCGGCCTTTTTCGTTAACGCTTCCATCACAACTTCTTCCCGATATGAGCCTCGCCGTCCTGCATAGCCGCGCGCTCACCGGCATCGAAGCGCCGCCCGTGCGCGTCGAAACCCATCTGGCCAACGGCCTCCCCGTCTTCACCATCGTCGGCCTGGCCGACACCGGCGTACGCGAAAGCCGCGAACGCGTACGTGCCGCCATCATCAATAGCGGCTTTGAATTCCCGAACCGCCGCATCACCGTCAATCTGGCGCCAGCGGACTTGCCGAAGGAGTCCGGGCGATTCGACCTGGCCATTGCGCTGGGCATCCTGGCGGCGAGCGGCCAGATTCCCTCCGCCGAGTTCGATCAGTACGAGTTCGCCGCCGAACTGTCGCTGTCCGGCGACCTGCGCCCGGTGCGCGGCGCGCTGGCGATGGCCATGCGCCTGGCGCGCGAAAACGCCGCGCGGCAGGTCTCCGGCGGCAACCCTCGCGCGTTTCTGGTGGCGGCAGGCAACGGGGCCGAAGCGGCATTGATCGAAGACCTGACCGTCCACAGCGGCACCACGCTGCGCGAGGTCTGCGCCCATTTCACGCCACCGCACGACCGTCGGCTCGCCCGCGCCGTACCGGCCGCGCTCTCGCGGGTGCCGGAGCCCGGGCCGGACCTGCGCGACGTACGTGGCCAGGCGCAGGCGCGGCGTGCCATGGAAGTGGCCGCCGCCGGCCAGCATTCGGCATTGCTCGTTGGACCTCCCGGCACCGGCAAGTCGATGCTGGCTCAGCGGCTGCCGGGGCTGCTGCCGCCCATGTCGCTCGATGAAGCGCTCGAGTCAGCCGCCGTGCTCAGCCTGACGCCGGGCGGCTTCAAGCCGTCGCGATGGGGCGTGCGGCCGTGCCGGGCGCCTCACCACACCGCTTCGGGGCCGGCCATGGTGGGCGGCGGCGGGAATCCTCGCCCCGGCGAGATCTCGCTGGCCCACCACGGCGTGCTATTCCTCGACGAATTGCCGGAGTTCGACCGAAAGGTGCTGGAGGTGCTACGCGAGCCGCTGGAATCTGGCCGTATTACCATCGCACGCGCCGCAGGCCACGCCGACTTCCCGGCGTGCTTCCAGTTCGTGGCGGCCATGAATCCCTGCCCTTGCGGCTATCTCGGGCACCCCGAACGCGCGTGCCGCTGCACGCCGGACCAGATCCGGCGCTACCAGTCGAAGATATCGGGGCCGCTACTGGACCGGATCGACCTGCAGATCGAAGTACCGGCCCAGGACCAGGGCGAGATGCTGGACGGGCCCGCGGGCGAATCCAGCGAAGTCGTGCGCGCACGGGTGCTGGCGGCGCGCGAACGCCAGCTTGCGCGGCAGGGCAAACCCAACAGCGACCTGTCCGGCCGTGAGATCGACAAGCACTGCCCGCTGGAACCGACCGCCCAGGCCTTGCTGCGCGGGGCCATGGCGCGGCTGGCATGGTCGGCGCGCTCTTACTTCCGGGTGCTCAAGGTGGCCCGCACGATTGCGGATCTGGAAGGTGCTGAAGTCCTGACCACCGCGCACGTGGGCGAAGCGATCCAATACCGGCGCGCCTTGCGCACGCCGGGATGAGGGAGATCCAATGCGCTCAGCGGCGCGGCGGCACGCCGACGGGCGGATCGACCGGAGGCGGAACCGGATCCTCTTCGGGCGGCAAAGGCAGATCAGGCGGGACGCCCGGCGGCGGGGGTTCGTCGACAGGCGGCACGGTATGCGTGGGGTGCGCAAACGTGCCGGCTTGGGGGAACGGAATGGTCGGCATTCGGGAGATCTCCGCGGCGAGGGGTCTCTCCCATTGAAGCAAACCGGGCGTCAGGCCGCCAGCACGCAACCGGGATGCGGCTATCAGGCGTGCTGCCGACGCACGAAGAACAGCGCCGCGCCTACCGCCATCAACACGCTGCCGAAGAAGCGGTTCTGCCAGTGCACGGCACGCGCGTTACGGAACAGGCCCTGCATGCGCGAGGCCAGCAACGCGTAGCCGTGCATGACGATCAGGTCCACGCCGCACATGGTGGCCGCCAGGATGGCGAGCTGCGGTGCCAGCGGGCGGGACGGGTCGATGAACTGCGGCAGCACGGCGACCATGAAGATGATGCCCTTCGGGTTGGTCACATTGGTCAGCAGCCCCGTGGCGAAGCGCCGGCGCGGGCTCATGGGCGTCACGCGGACAGCGGTGCTGCCGCTGTCGGTGCCGCCCTCCTCGACCTTCGCTCGCCATTGCTGCAGGCCCAGATAGATCAGGTACATCGCGCCGACGGTCTTGACCACGGCAAACGCATGCTCCGACGCGAGCAGCAGCGCGCCGAGCCCGCCGCCGGCCACGAGCAGGATGATCACCAGCCCCGCCTGCAGGCCGAAGATCGTGGTCGAGGTCCGACGCACGCCGTACGACAGGCCGTGGCTCATCGACAGCACCGCGCCCGAACCGGGCGACACCGCAATGACCCAGCACGCGGCGAAATAGGCCAGCCAGACTTCCCAACGCATCACTTCTCTCCTTCGAATAAATCTTGCCGGGTGGATCAATACGGATGGAATCCGCCCAGGAACTGCTCCACCTGCTCGGCGTTGCGCTGGTCGCGCGCGCCCTCGCCCGATTCCAACACCACTGCCTGGTAAGCCTTGGTGCCCACGGCCACAAGCCGCGCGGTCAGGCGGCGCGGCGACCGGTCCTGCGGCGACACACCGCTGACCTGAACCTCTACGCCATCGAGCGGCCGCGCGGGCTGGTCCGCCGACTGGATTGTCACCGGGCGCGTATGCGCCGGTTCGCTGCCATGCACGCCAAGGTTGGCCACCAGGCCCGACTGCATCGCGGCCAGCGCTTCGCGCCGCAATTCGGCGTCGTCAGACGGCAGCGTGACCACACCGACGGCGAACAGCGTGTCGTCGACGCGGGCTGCCTGCATGGTCATCGGGAGCTTGTGTCCAGCGATGGCCACGTCGCGCGCGGCGCTCGTGGGCTTTGCCGGATAGAGCGCCGCATAGCCTCCGTCGCCCGACTGGATCGTGCGCCAGTCATAGCGCGGCGAGCACGCGCCGAGGCAGGCCACGGCGAGCATCGCTGGCAGAACCAGGCGGAGCCGGGAAAACCACTGACAGGGCTGAGGAAGGGGCATCGGGACGTGGCCGTACACGGTGCGGCGCTTATTGTCGGGACCGGCGCGCGGCGGGCGGGCACGCCTTGCCGTCGGGCGGAAACCGGTATTATCCGGGAAGCGGCCCGCCCGTGCTTGCCGCACTCCACATGATGCGCCCCATTAGTCCGCTCGCTCCAACCGCCACCATCCGTTACCTTGCCGTCCGCCTTGCGGCCAGCTTGCTGTTGACGATGGCAACGCTCGCCGTCCCTGCGTTCGCGGGCACCGCACACCTGCCGCTTGCGACCGACCTGGCCACCCATGCAGCCGATGCCACACGCCGCGGCGAACCGCTCTTGGTGCTGGTTTCCCTGCCCAATTGCGGCTACTGCGAGACCGTACGCAAAAGCTATCTCGGCCCGCAGGCGGCGGCTGGCGAGATCGCTGTGCGCGAACTCGACATGACCGCCGACACGCCGCTGCGCGACACCGACGGCACCATGACCACCGCACGTGCATGGGCGCGAGCCCATCAGGTCCGTGTTGCGCCGACGGTGCTGTTCCTTGACCGGGACGGCAAGCAGGCGGCCGCCCCGCTGCGTGGCCTGCAGCCGGACTTCTACGGTGCCTATCTGGAACAGGCATTGGGCCAGGCGCGTGCAGCCATCGCCGCCTCGCGCTGACCGGCTCCGGACTGCGGCGGATTGACGCAGACGCCGGATGACAGCAACACGGCGCGCACGGGTTTAGAATGGCCTGTTGCCAGTTGAACGGGTCCGGTTCTCGCCGGTCCGCATTGCCATGACAAACCCCGCATCCGCCACTTCGAAACCCCGCAAGCTTTGGCCCATCGCCGTGGCCGTCGTCGTACTCGCCGTGCTGGGCTGGTTCGGCTATCGCGCGCTGTCCCCGTCGAGCCAGGTGCCTGCGGCCACGTTCACGCTGCTGTCGGGCGAGAAGGTCAGCACCGGCGATCTCAAGGGCAAGGTCTACCTGATCAATTTCTGGGCAACGAGCTGCGCCACCTGCGTCAAGGAAATGCCCGACATGGTTCGCACCTACGAGCAGTACAAGGGCAAGGGCCTGGAGTTCGTGGCCGTGGCCATGAACTACGATCCGCCGATGTACGTGATGAACTACGCCAAGACGCGCGGCCTGCCGTTCAAGGTCGCGATGGACTCGGACGGCGCCGCGGCCAAGGCCTTCGGCAATGTGCAGCTCACGCCCACTACCTTCGTCGTCGACAAGGACGGCCGCATCCTGAAGCGCTATGTCGGCGAACCGGAGTGGGACGCCCTGCACAAGCTGCTCGACGGCGCGCTGGAGAAGGCTGCCTGACCGATTTCCCGGCAACGGCAGCGAAAGTTACGAAAAAGGTGCTCATCGAGCACCTTTTTTGTTGGGCGGCTACCGCGTTCGCTTAAGCGGCTTGCGCCACCGGCCTGTATGGATATACAGTTTGCGCCAGTCTCATCCGCCCTGCGCCCCGGCGCTTCCGAACCGCCCGTGTCACTGGATCTTGCCCCTCTCGCGGAACGCCCGTCCGCTCCCGCCGCAGTCGTCTCCCCGGACGCTGATGTTCCGGCATACCTGTCGCGGCTCAATCCGGAGCAACGCGCGGCGGTCGAGCACCACAGCGACGGACCGCTGCTGATCATCGCCGGCGCAGGCTCGGGCAAGACCAACACGCTCGCGCACCGCGTCGCGCATCTGGTGCTCAATGGCGCCGATCCGCGCCGCATCCTGCTGCTCACGTTCTCGCGACGCGCCGCGGCGGAGATGGGGCGGCGTGTGGAGCGCATCGTCGATCAGGCGCTTGGCACCAATACGGGCGCAGGCCGCGCCGCGCTGCAGTGGTCGGGCACATTCCACGCGATCGGCGCGCGCCTGTTGCGCGAGTATGCAGAAACGCTGGGCCTGTCGCCCGCCTTCACGATCTGCGACCGCGGCGACGCCGCCGACCTGATGCACGTCGTGCGGCACGATCTCGGACTGTCCGAGCAGGCCAGCCGCTTCCCGAAAAAGGAAACCTGCCTGTCGATCTATTCGCGCGTGGTCAACACGCAGGCGCCGCTCGAAGACGTGCTCAAGCACTGGTTCCCGCGCTACACCATGTGGGTAGATGCGCTGCGCACGCTGTTCGCGGGCTATGTGGAGGCCAAGCAGAAGCAGCAGGTGCTCGACTACGACGACCTGCTGCTGTACTGGGCGCAGGCGCTGACGGAACCCGCGATCGCGCAGGACATGGGTGCGCGCTTCGACCATATCCTTGTCGATGAATACCAGGACACCAATGCGCTGCAGGCTTCTATCCTGCTGGCGTTGCGGCCCGACGGGCGCGGCCTGACCGTGGTCGGCGATGACGCGCAGTCGATCTACGCGTTCCGCGGCGCAACCGTACGCAATATCCTCGATTTCCCGGCACAGTTCACGCCGGCCGCGCATCAGGTCACGCTGTCGCAGAACTACCGTTCGACGCAGCCGATCCTGCACGCCGCCAATGCGGTGATCGGGCTGGCTGCCGAGCGCTACACGAAGGATCTTTGGTCGGAGCGGACCTCGGCCGAGAAGCCCGGCGTGGTCGTCGTCAACGATGAAGCCGACCAGGCCCGCTTCGTGGTCGAGCGCGTGCTCGAGCGCCGCGAGGCAGGCCTCTCGCTGATGTCGCAAGCGGTGCTGTTCCGCGCCGCCGACCATAGCGCGCAGGTCGAGATCGAGTTGGCCCGGCGCAATATCCCGTTCGTGAAGTTCGGCGGGCTCAAGTTCCTCGAATCCACGCACGTGAAGGATGCGATGGCGGTGGTACGCTGGCTCGAAAATCCGCTCGATCGCATCGCTGGCTTCCGCACGCTGCAGTTGCTGCCCGGCATCGGGCCCAAGACCGCGGCGCGCGTACTCGATGCGCTCGCGGTCGCCACGGAGCCGCTCTTCGCGCTGGAATCGTTCGAGCCGCCGCCTGCTGCCGCGCCGGCCTGGACAGACCTGCTGACACTGGCCCGCACGCTGCTGGGGCCCGCATCACCGTGGCCGTCGGAGTTCGAGCAGGTTGTCGCCTGGTATCAACCGCACCTGGAACGCATCCACGACGATGCCGCCGCGCGCATGGCCGACCTGCAGCAGCTCGAACGCATTGCCGCGACCTATGCCTCGCGCGAGCGCTTCCTGACCGAGCTGACGCTCGACCCGCCGAGCGCGTCCAGCGATGAATCGGGCGTACCGCTGCGCGACGAGGATTTCCTGATCCTGTCGACCATCCACTCGGCCAAGGGCCAGGAATGGAAGGCGGTGTACGTGCTCAATGCCGTGGATGGCTGCATGCCGTCGGACCTGGCCACCGGCACCACGGAAGAGATCGAAGAGGAAAGACGGCTGCTGTATGTGGCGATGACGCGCGCCAAGGACCATCTGGATGTCGTCGTGCCGCAGCGCTTCTACGTGCATCAGCAGCCGGGGTTCGGCGACCGGCACGTCTATGCGTCGCGCACGCGCTTCCTGCCGAATCGCGTGATGCCGAACTTCTACAGCCGGTCCTGGCCGCCTCCGCCGATGCCGGGGGAGGCGCCGTCGAAGGCTACGCTGGCGCCGGTGGACCTGGCCAGCAGGATGCGGAATATGTGGCGGTGAGCCTCACGCTTCCGCCGTATCCCTTTACGCCACCTTCTCCAGCAGCAACCCCTTCAGGTACTCCCCTTCCGGGAACGCCGCCAGCATCGGGTGATCCGTGCCGGCCGACAGACGCCGCATGATGCGCGCATCAGCGCGCGCATCCGTCACCGCACCGGCCACGATCTTCTGGAACAGCTCCATGCTGATCGCACCCGAGCACGAGTACGTGAACAGCAGCCCGCCCGGACGCAGCAACTGCATGCCGACCAGGTTGATTTCCTTGTAGGCACGCGCAGCGCGGTCGATATGCTGCGACGACGGCGCGAACTTCGGCGGGTCGAGCACGATCAGGTCAAACTGGCGGCCCTCCGCGCGGAATTCGCGCAGCGTCTTGAACACGTCGGCGTCGAGCCACGTCGCGCGGTTCTCATCGAAGCCGTTGAGCGTGACATTGCCGGCGGCGATCTTCAGCGCCTCGCCCGAGGAATCGATCGACGTCACCGACGTGGCGCCACCGCGCAGCGCGGCCAGCGAGAAGCCGCCCGTGTAGCAGAAGCAGTTGAGCACCTCGCGGCCCGCCGCGAGATCGCCGACGAGTTTGCGGTTGTCGCGCTGGTCGACATAGAAGCCAGTCTTGTGGCCGTTGCGCACGTCGACGTAGTAACGCACGCCATGCTCGGTCACCGACAGCGCCGGGTCAGGTTCAGCACCGGCCAGCACGCCGGTCACGAGTTCCAGTCCCTCGCGCTGGCGCACGGCGGCGTCGGACCGCTCGTACACGTTCGGGCAGCCGGTCTCCTTGACCAGCGCCTGCACGATGGCGGTCTTCCAATGCTCCACGCCCGCGGCGTTGAACTGGCACACGAGCTGGCCGCTTTCGCCATTGCCGTAGTAGTCGACGATCAGGCCCGGCAGGCGGTCGGATTCACCGAAGATCAGCCGTACCGCGTCGCTGTCCTTCACCCACTGGCGGCGATGCGCCACCGCCGCCGAGATGCGGCGCTTGAACATGGCGTGGTCGACGGGCTCGTTCTCGTCGAAGGTCCACACGCGTGCGCGGATCTGCGATTCGGGGCTGTAGGCGGCCTTGGCCAGGAAGCGGCCATCGGCGGCGCGCACGATGACGGTGGCGCCCGGCTCGCAGCGGCCTTCCGTGGTCGCAATGCCCGTCGCGTAGATCCACGGGTGGCGGCGCAGCAGGGATTTTTCCTTGCCGGGCTTGAGGGTGATGATGTTCATGTTGGTATGGGGAAAAGCTCGCCACGCCAGAAGCGTTTCTCACACTGCGGCGCGGCCCCCTCTCCGTGTACGGGAGAGGGGTTGGGGGTGAGGGGCGGAGTATCAACGAAGTGACGGGCGCTGGTATGCCAGTGCCTGCCCTCACCCCCGGCCCCTCTCCCGTGCGCGGGAGAGGGGAGAAAACACGCGTAATTCGAAACGGCAATGCCTTACAGCACCACCTTGACCATCGGATGCCCTGTCAGCGCGCGATAGATATCATCGAGCTGTTCGCGGCTTGTGACCCACACGGTCACGGTCAGGCCCAGGTAGTTGCCCTTGCTCGACGGACGCATTTCCATCTTGCCCGCGTGGAAACCAGGGTCGAATTCCTGCACCAGCGCCACGATGGCTTCGGCAAAGCCGTCCTGCATCGCGCCCATCACCTTGATGGGGAAATGGCTGGGGTATTCGATCAGCGACTGTTCGGGCGGAATGTCGCCCGGTTTGCCGCCGCCAGTATTGTCGGCTGTCATGTCAGTATCTCCGGCAGCCCGGCGCACGCATGGCGCACCGGACCGCTCTATCCCATCACTTGCGCTTGAACCACAGGCGGATGGTGTCCCACAGGCGGCCGAAGAAGCCGGCTTCGGGCACTTCCTCCAGTGCCACCACCGGGAATTCTGCCACCTTCGTGTTGCCATCCATCAGCTTCACCGAGCCCACCTGCTGGCCGGCGGCGATCGGGGCGATCAACAGTTCCTGACGCTCCAGCACCGGCTTCAGGCGGCCGCCCGTGCCCTTGGGCACCGTGACGAAGGTCTCGTTCTGCACGCCGATCTTGACCGTGCCGGCCTTGCCCTTGTAGATGTCCGGCGTAGCCAGCACCTGGCCCTTGTCATACAGGCGCAGCGTGTCGAAGAACTGGAAGCCGTAGTTGAGGATCTTCAGGCTTTCCTGGGTGCGCACCTGTTCGGTGGTGGTGCCGATCACGACCGAAATCAGCCGGCGCGATCCGTTCGGCACATTGGCCAGCGGCCGCTTGGCCGACGAGATCAGGCAGTAGCCGGCCGACTTGGTGTGGCCGGTCTTGACGCCATCGACGGTCGGGTCGATATACAGCAGGCGGTTGCGGTTCGGCTGCTTGATTTTGTTATAGGTGAACTCCTTCTGCGAGTACATGCCGTAGTACTCGGGGAAGTCCTGGATCAGTCGCGTGGTCAGCGTCGCCAGATCCACCGCGGTGGTGTAGTGGTTCGGGTCGGGAATGCCGTCGGTGTTGGTGAAGTGCGTGTTCTTCATGCCCATGCGCTGGGCTTCGCGGTTCATCATCGCGACGAAACCCTCTTCCGAGCCGCCCACGGCTTCGGCCAGCGCCAGTGCGGCGTCGTTGCCCGACTGCACGATCAGGCCCATCAGCAGGTCCTGCACGCTGACCGGCTTGTTGGGCTCGATGAACATGCGCGATTCATCGCTTTTGACCTTCAGCACCAGCGTGGTCGGGACCACGGCCTGGTCCAGCGTCAGACGCTTTTCCTTCAGTGCCTCGAACGCCAGGTAGGCGGTCATCAGCTTGGTCAGCGACGCGGGCTCGATGCGCTGGTCCGCGTTCTGCGAAGCCAGTGCCTGGCCGCTGGTCACGTCGAACAGCATCCAGGACTTGGCGGCCACTTGCGGCATCGGCACACCCTGGGCCAGCACGGCGGCGGGCGCGGCGGCGAGCGTGGCTGCCGCGACGATGGCGGCGGGGGCAAAGACGGACGCTAGGCGCGGCGTGGCTCTGTTCAGCATGTTTTCAGTTTCCGACAAGATAGATTTCGCGAAAGACGGTAGCGGCTACGGGCAAGGCCGTCCTTACCGGTCCCACGCGTTGACGACGAGCTGCTTGATCAGGTGCAGCTTGCGATGAAAGAAATGATCGGCGCCCGGTATGACAATCACGGGTAGTTCCTGCGGGCGAGCCCAGTCGAACACGCTCTGCAGCGGCACGGTGTCGTCCTGCTCGCCGTGGATCACGATGGTATCGGCGGGCACATCGGCCACCTGCCAGCGGCTCGCGGCGGTGCCGACCAGCGCCAGGCGCTGCGCGGGCGTGCCGGCATCGGCCAGGCGCTTGGCGACGTGCGTGGTCACGAAGCTGCCGAACGAAAATCCGCCCAGGGCCAACGGCAGCGTCGCGGCATCAGGCGACCATGCGGTCTGCTCGCGCATCCATGCGATCACGGCCAGCAGGTCGTCCTGCTCGCCCACGCCGTTGTCATGCTCGCCGGCACTGTTGCCAACGCCGCGGAAATTCGGACGCACCGTGGCATAGCCAAGCTGCACGAAGCAGCGCGCCAGCGTCTGCGCGACCTTGTTGTCCTTGGTGCCGCCGAACAGCGGGTGCGGGTGCGCGACCAGCGCCAGTCCGCGCGGCGCGGATTGCGGCAGGTCGACCGAGAGGTCGATCGCGCCGGCCGGGCCGGCAATGGTCAATACCTGGGTATGCGCGTTCATGATGACGATGGACGATGCAACTGGGGCAATGAAAAACGCTGCCGCTGCGCTCGCGCTGGAGCGGCATCGCTACGGTAAACACTGGAAAAAACCTCGGAGACATCCGTGATGCGGGCTCTGCCGCACTGGCAGGCACCGCATTCAGCGGTTCAGCGGTCCACCATCAACCGCTCCACCGGCTTGCCGTTCAGCAGATGGCTGTCGATGATTTCGTCGATATCTTTCTCGTCGACGAAGGTGTACCAGACGGCCTCGGGGTAGACCACCAGTACCGGTCCGAGTTCACACCGGTTCAGGCAGCCGGCCTTGTTGATGCGCACGCGGCCCTCTCCGCCGGCGATGCCCAGTTCCTTGCAACGCTTCTTGGCGTACTCCTGCATGGCCTTGGCATTGTGCTGGGCGCAGCAGTTCTCGCCGGCCTCGCGCTGGTTGAGGCAGAAAAAGACGTGGTGCTTGTAGTAGCTGCTCATGCGTGCTGGGGAAGATGGCTTGCCGCACCGGCACAGGGTTAGGCGCGTCCGGCGGCATGGGTGGAAGCTCGGAATTATACGGTGTGCGGAGGGCCGGACCAGGTCAATCCGGCTTCCGCAAGCATGGTCTGCGCTCGCTGTCGCCCAATCCTGCCGCCTCATGTGCCATATGGGGCACCCCCACGCGCGCAGGCATTCCGGATCCCCGGAGCCGGCGATTCCGGATTTCCGGAAATCCGGAGTGCCGGACCCTGCGCCCCGCTGCATGTCGTCTTTCAAATCAAGGGGTTACGAATCCGGCGCGCCCTGGCATAGCCATTGCAAATCCAGATCCCGAGACGCGCCGCATCCGCGACGGCGCGCGCCCGCCGCCCCCGGCGGGTTACGGCCCAAAAAACCGAGGACGACATCATGAGGAAACCCTTCTACAAGATCCTGTACGTGCAGGTGCTGTTCGCCATTTTCGTCGGCATCCTGCTGGGCCATTTCTGGCCCGACACAGGCGTTGCCATGAAGCCGCTCGGCGATGGCTTCATCAAGCTGATCAAGATGATCATCGGGCCCATCATCTTCTGTACCGTGGTGACCGGCATCGCCGGCATGAGCGACATGAAGAAGGTCGGCCGGGTCGGCGGCAAGGCGCTGCTGTACTTCGAGATCGTGTCGACGTTCGCGCTGCTGATCGGCCTGGGCGCGGCGCACCTGCTCAAGCCCGGCGTGGGCTTCAACATCGACCCGGCCACGCTGGACACCAAGGCGATCGAGCAGTACGTGTCCAAGGCTCACGGCCAGAGCACGGTCGAGTTCCTGATGCACATCATCCCGGACACGATCTTCAGCGCGTTCTCCAACGGCGACATCCTGCAGATCCTGCTGGTTTCGCTGTTCTTCGGCGCCGCGCTGGCCGCCATCGGCGAACGTGCCCGCATCGTCGTCCAGCTGATCGAGCAGGTGTCGAAGGTGTTCTTCCACATCGTGCACGTCATCACCAAGGTCGCGCCGATCGGCGCGTTCGGCGCGATGGCCTTTACCATCGGCAAGTACGGCCTGGGCTCGCTGGTGCCGCTGCTCAAGCTGATCGGCACGTTCTACTTCACGGCCATCGTATTCGTGGTGTTCGTGCTGGGTGCGATCGCGCGCGCGACCGGTTTCAACATCCTGCGCTTCATCTCGTACATCAAGGAAGAGCTGCTGATCGTGCTGGGCACGAGCTCGTCCGAAGCCGCGCTGCCGCACCTGATGGAAAAGCTGGAAAAGCTCGGCTGCTCCAAGTCGGTGGTCGGCCTGGTCGTGCCGACCGGCTACTCGTTCAACCTGGACGGTACCAACATCTACATGACCATGGCGGTGATCTTCATCGCGCAGGCCACCGGCATCGAACTGACGCTGTTGCAGCAACTCACCATCCTCGGGGTGGCCATGCTCACGTCCAAGGGTGCCAGCGGCGTGACCGGCGCGGGCTTCATCACGCTGGCCGCGACGCTGGCCGTGGTGCCGACCATTCCGGTGGCCGGCATGGTGCTGATCCTCGGCATCGACCGGTTCATGAGCGAATGCCGTGCGCTGACCAACATCATCGGAAACGGCGTGGCCACCGTGGTGGTCTCGGCCTGGGAGCACGAGCTTGACCGCGCCCAGCTCAAGCGCACGCTTCAGCAAGGTGGCGAGGATGAGGCAGAACTCGCCGACGCCGGCCAGAACGTCTGACGCCTCGCAGGCAAGCGGCCGGCCCGGTGGGCCGGCCGCGCCGCAGCGAGTATCATCGGCGCGACAGCCTTCGCGCGCGCCGATGCCCCATTCCGACGACTTCCTCGCCGTACATGACCCCGCCGCCGCCCAGGCGGCGCACGAGCCCGGCAGCGAGAACCGCCGCTGGTGGGGCTTTGCCGTGGCACTGGCGGCCGGCCTCGTGCTGCTATGCGCGCTGACGTGGCTGGTATCCGTGCAGCGCGGCCTGGCAACACTGCAGGAAAGCACCGCTACACGCGCCGACCGCTACGCCGCCACGCTCGAAAGCACGCTCGACCGCTACGAATTCCTGCCCGCGCTGGTATCGCTGCACCCGTTCGTGCGTGGCCTGCTGCAGGCGCCCGATGATCCCGCACGCGTCGCTGCGGCCAACCATTATCTTGCTGAAGTCAACCGCCGCTCGCATGCGTCGGCCACCTACGTGATCGCCACCAACGGCATCGCGCTGGCCGCCAGCAACGCCGGCGAGCCCGGCAGCTTCGTCGGCACCGACTACCGCTTCCGCCCCTACTTCCAGATCGCATCGCGCGGAGAGATGGGGCGCTTCTATGCGATCGGCATCACCAGCGACGAGCCGGGCTACTACATCGCGCAGCCCGTGGAGTCGGGCGGCAAGGTGATCGGCGTGACGGTAGTCAAGCTCAACCTGGAGTGGTTCCAGCGTGCCGGCGGCGGCAGCGCCGAGCCGCTCATGGTCAGCGACGACCACGGCGTGATCTTCCTGTCGTCCGTGCCTGCCTGGCAGTACCGCACGCTGGGGCCGTTGCCGGCCGAGCTGCACGACGAGCTGGGCAAGACCCGTCAGTATCACGACCGTGATGTCACGCCGCTTCCGCTCGAACCGCTAACCTCGCCGGTCACCGAGTGGCTGGCCTCCAGGGCGCTCGACCCGGGCGCGCGCCTGGTGCGTGTGCGCGCCGACGGCCCCAACCCCGACGGCAGCGAGCGCGCGGACCGCTACCTCGAACTCGGCCGCAAGGTGGGCCCCGCGGAGTGGACCATGCAGGTGATGGCACCGCTCGACCCGGTGCTGGCCAATGCGCGCAATGCCACCGTGGCAGCGGCGCTGGCCTACGCGTGCATTTGCCTGCTGCTGGTCAATTGGCGTCAGCGCCGCCAGCGCGCACGCGACATGCTGTACAGCCGCCGCCTGCTCGAAGCCGCCTATGACGAGCTTGAGCGGCGTGTCGAAGCCCGCACGGCCGACCTGATGGCCATCAACGAAAAGCTCGAAGAAGAAGTCGCCGAACGCACACGCGCGGAGAGCGAGTTGCGCGCGGCACAGGACGAACTCGTGCAGGCCAGCAAACTCGCTGCGCTGGGTCAGATGGCCGCCGGCATCACGCATGAGCTGAACCAGCCGCTGGCCGCGTTGCGCACGTTCTCCGACAACACGCGCGTGTTGCTGGAGCGTGGGCAACTCGCCGCTGCGGAAGGCAACCTGTCCGCGATTGCCGACCTCACCGAGCGCATGGGCAAGATCACCGGCCAGCTCAAGCTGTTTGCCGGCAAGGCGCGCCCGCCGCGCCGTTCGGTGCTGGTCAGCGCCGCGATCGAGCACGTGCTGGCCCTGCTGGCGCCGCGGCTGACCGGCGTGACACTGCATGTTGATGGACTCCACGCACTGCCCAACATTGCCGTGCGCGCCGACGAACTCAAGCTTGAGCAAGTGCTGCTCAACCTGATCGGCAATGCGCTCGATGCCATCGCCAGCGCGGCGCCTGCGCAAGGGCGCATCGACGTTTCCGTCAGCGCCGACGCAAGCGCGGTGACGATCCAGGTGCGCGACAATGGCACGGGTATCTCGCCGGAAGACCTGCCGCGCCTGTTCGAGCCGTTCTTCACGACCAAGGAAACCGGCCAGGGGCTGGGCCTCGGCCTGGCGATCTCCTCGTCGATCGTGCGCGAGTTCGGCGGACAACTCAGCGCCGCCAATGCTGACGGCGGCGGCGCGGTATTCACCATCGTGCTGACGCGCGCACCGGTCGACGCCGGCGCAGGCGTCACCCAGACACATTGAGGCATCCCATGCAAGACGGTTTGCGCGTCCTCTTCGTCGAAGATGAACCGCTGGTGCGCCAGGCCACCGCGCAAAGCCTGGAGCTGGCCGGCTTTTCCGTGCTCGCGCTGCCCACGGCCGAAGCTGCCCTGCCCCACTTGAGCGCCGATTTTCCGGGCGTGCTCGTGACCGACGTGCGCCTGCCCGGCGCGAGCGGTCTCGAACTGCTGCATCACTGCCGCAACGCCGCGCCCGGCGTGCCGGTGATACTGGTCACGGGACACGGCGACATCACCATGGCGGTGCAGGCCATGCGTGAGGGCGCGTACGACTTCATCGAAAAGCCCTTCGGCGCCGACCGCCTGACCGAGACCGTGCGCCGCGCCATCGAACGGCGCGGGCTCGAACTGGAAAACCAGGCACTGCGCCGCGAACTGGCGGGGTCGGCCGCCGGCACGCGCATCATCGGCCGCTCGCATGCGATCGATCAGGTACGTGGGCTCGTGGCCAATGTCGCGGCCACCGACGTGCCGGTCATGATCAACGGCGAGACCGGCACCGGCAAGGAACTGGTCGCGCGCAGCCTGCATGCGTTGTCCAACCGCGCGGACGGCCCGTTCATCGCGCTCAATTGCGGTGCCGTCCCGGAATCGATATTCGAAAGCGAGATGTTCGGCCACGAAGCCGGCGCTTTCACCGGCGCCGGCAAGCGCCGCATCGGCAAGCTCGAACATGCGTCGGGCGGCACGCTGTTCCTCGACGAGATCGAAAGCATGCCGCTGGCGCTGCAGGTGAAGCTGCTACGCGTGCTGCAGGAAGGTACGCTGGAACGGCTCGGGTCCAATGCGTCGGTGAAGATCGACGTGCGCATCGTAGCCGCCGCCAAGGGCGACATGGACGCCTTGGTCGCGCAGGGCGTGTTCCGGCAGGATCTCTACTACCGCCTGAACGTCGTCACCATCGCGCTGCCGCCGCTGCGTGAGCGGCGTGAAGATATCGTGCCGCTGTTCGAGCATTTCATGCTCGTCGCGGCGGTGCGCTATCAACGGCCTGCGCCCATTCTTTCGGAGTCGCAGCGCCAGGCGCTGGCGCAGCGGCCGTGGCCCGGCAATGTGCGCGAGCTGCGCAATGCGGCTGACCGGCTAGTGCTGG
Source organism: Cupriavidus pinatubonensis (assembly GCF_019602855.1). Taxonomy (GTDB): domain Bacteria; phylum Pseudomonadota; class Gammaproteobacteria; order Burkholderiales; family Burkholderiaceae; genus Cupriavidus; species Cupriavidus pinatubonensis. Next base: position 302,784 of record NZ_CP080767.1, on the reverse strand, counting down.
GCGTCCCCGAAGGCGGGCAGTCCGGGGCGACCACGGCAGCACCGGATGAGAGCGCGCCGCTGCGGGAGCGCATGGAGCACTTCGAGCGTGCCGTAATCGCTGATGCGCTGGCCCGCACCGGCGGTGCGGTCAGCCAGGCGGCAGACTTGCTGCAGGTCGGCAAGGCGACGCTGTATGACAAGATCAAGCGTTATGGCTTATAGGAAACCTGCTACATAACCTGTCTCAGGGTTTTCACTACGCTGCCATGTCAACGTCACAATCGGCGACTATATTTCGTGTGCGGTTGCGGCATTGGCAGGTGCCATGACTGCTTGCTTCTTTTATGAGTCTTCGTGGTAGTTGATGCCCCGCGTTTCTGCGGGGCGTTTTTTTGAGGTCTCAGCTGCACCTGGGACATCGCTCTTCGCTCGCGCCAAGAACGACACCCTGCCCCAAGCTCCCCCTCAATTCCCCAAAAAATCCACGACCATCCGATTAAACGCCTCCGCATGCTCCCACTGCGCCCAGTGCCCGCAGCGATTGAAGATATGCATCTGCGCATTCGGAATCCCGGCGATCAGCCGCAGCCCGACATCCATCGGCACGAAGCGATCGTCACGCCCCCAGATCACTAGCGTCGGCGCCGTGATCTCGCCCAGGCGCGAACCGTAGTCGGTGAACTGCTTGGGATTCGCCGCCAGGCTTTTCACGAAATTCTCGAGGTGGTCGCGCCGCGCCAGCATATTGTCGAGCCGCGCCTGCATCAGATCGTCAGTCAGTGAACTGGCGTCATAGACGAACACATTCATCATGCGCTTCAGGTTTTCGATCGACGGCTCGCGGTACAGGCCGTTGAGCAGCTTGATGCCTTCCGTCGGCATCGGCGCGTACAGGCTCGGGCCGCCGGTGCCACCACCCATCAGCACGAGCTTGCCCACACGCTGCGGGTTGGCAAGCGCAAATGCCACCGCGCTGTGACCGCCCATCGAGTTGCCAAGGATGTGCACGCGTTCGATATCAAGTTCGTCCAGCACACCCTTGAGCACGCGGCCATTGAGTTCCGAACGCGAGCCCGCGTTGACGACAGGATCGCTCTTGCCCCAGCCCGGGCAATCGACCAGCAGCACGCGATAACCGGCCGCGACCAGCGGCTCGACATTGCGATTGAAGTTGGCCCAGCCGGTCGCGCCGGGACCCGAGCCGTGCAGCATGACGACAGTCTCGGCACCGGCGCCGGTGTCGTTGCAGTGGATGCGGAATTCGGTATCGCCATCCTTCACGGTCACGAAACGGCTTGTGCCGGCTTCGGTGATGGCTTGTACGTTCGCTTGCATGTTGATCTTCCTTGCTCGACTGAATCTGTAGGGAATGGAATGTGCTGACAGTGCGCCGCTCACGCGCCGCGCCCGCCTGGAACTGCCGCGCCGGATGCCAGGCGCGGCGAGAATGAACCCACCACCGCCAGCGCGGCGAGTGCGGCGATGACGATCAGCGGAATGCTCGCGGCTACCAGCATCGACGCACTCTGGCCCAGCGCGAACAATTGCCCGGCGACGAGCGGCCCGAGGATCGAGCCCAGCCGGCCGATTGCGACTGCGGCGCCTACGCCTGTGCCGCGCACCTGCGTCGGATAGGCCTGGCCGGCCAGCGCGTACAGCACCGACTGCCCGCCCACGAGGAACAGGCCGCAGAAGAATGCGCCGACCGCCATCGAAGTACTGCCGCCCGCGCCGGACAGCCCCGCCAGTGCGGCGCCGATGCCCACGTACATGCCGACCACCGTGAGGCGGCGGCTGAAGCGGTCCATCACGTTGGCGATGCCCACCGCACCGATGCCGCCACCGATGTTGAACATCATCATTGCGATGCCCGCCTGCGTTCGTGTCAGGCCGTTGGACAGCACCATCGAGGGCAGCCAGTTCATCAGGAAATACAGCACGATCAGCGTGCCCAGATAGCTGATCCACAGCGCGAGCGTGGTACGCGTACGGCCGTCGTCGCACAACGCCTCGACAAAGCCCGGCGTGGCTTCGGTGCGCTTCACCGATTGCGACTTTGCTTCGACGAACTGTGCCGATTCGGACAGCCACAGCGCGAGCAGCGGCACCATCAGCAGTGGCCCGAAGCCGCCCACGTAGAAGATGTGCCGCCAGCCTTCGTCAGCGGGGCTGACGATCCCGATCGCGGCGGCGAGTGCTGCGCCGAACGGCATGCCGCAGTACATCGCGCCAACGGCGGTGCTGCGCTGCGCGGGCGACGCTGCTTCCGAGCACAGCGCGATCAGGTTGGGCATGGCGGCGCCGAGGCCCAGGCCCGTCAGCAGGCGCGCGGCCAGCAGGCTTTCAAAGTTCCACACGAGCGTCGTCGCCAGCGAGAACGCGCCGAACAGCGCGACCGACAGCATCAGCACGCGCTTGCGGCCCAGCCGATCGGCCAGCCGGCCGCCCAGCGCCGCGCCCGGCAGCAGGCCGATGGCGCCGGCGCTGAAGGCCCAGCCCATCTGCGCCACCGACAGCGAGAACTCCTTTGCAATGCGGGGCGCGGCGACGCCGGCTGATTGCAAGTCAAGCCCCTCCAGCAGGGCGATGGCCAGGCACAGGCCGATGGTGGTGATGCTGCTTGTTGTGCTGCGCCCGTTAGCGCCGCTGCTGTTTGATGGTTGCATTCTTGTCTCCGCTTTTGTCTGTGTGTGCCGCTCTTGGTGACGGCTTATGCGGCGAACGTCGCGCGGACGCTGCCGAGTCCTTCGATTTCGGTGGTGTAGGTGCCGGGCTCGGTCACGGCGACCATCGGGCCGAGCGCACCGGTCAGCACCACGTCTCCAGCACGCAGCGGCGTGCCGAGCTGCACCATGCGATCCGCAAGCCAGACCGCCGCATTGAGCGGGTTGCCGAGGCAGGCCGCACCGTTGCCGCGCGACAGCACTTCTCCGTCGCGCGACAGCGTCATCGCGCATGCAGTGAGATCGACGGCGGACAGCGGCACCGGACGGCTACCGAGCACGAACAGCGCGCTCGACGCGTTGTCGGCGACGGTATCGACAAAGCGAATGTCCCAGTTCTGGATGCGGCTGTCGACGACCTCGATTGCCGCCAGCGCGTAGGCGCTCGCGCGCAGGATGTCGGCAAACGTATGACGCTCGTGCGTCAGGTCGTGCTCGAGCACCAGTGCGATCTCGGCTTCGACCTTCGGCTGGATCAGGCGCGACAGCGGCATCGGCTGGCTGTCGCCATACGCCATGCTCGCGAACAGCGCGCCGAAGTCGGGCTGGTCGACGCCGAGCTGCTTCTGCACGGCCAGCGAAGTCAGGCCGATCTTGCGGCCGACGATGCGTTCGCCTTGTGCGAGGCGCGCGTCGACGTTGGCCTGCTGCACGGCATACGCGGTGGCGATGTCATCGATCGCGATCTCGCCACGCACCGGCGCGACGGTCTGGCGCGTGGCCTCGGCATCGCGCAGGCGTGCTGCGATGGCGTTGACGAAATTAGGTTCAGTCATCGGGGTTCTCCTTGATCGGGTCAGACCGCTGCAGGCTCGGCATGCATGGTGGCGAAGCCCGCGATCCACTCAGGAATCGCGCGGTAGAAATCGAGCGATGCGCGATACGGCCCGTACGCAGCCAGCGCACCGAATGCAGCCACCCACGTGCGAATCTCGTGCGCCGACTTGCCGCCGTCGCGCGTGATCGCGTCGTTGGTCATGCCATCGACGGCGGTGAGTTCACCGGAAGCGAGCAGCGACAGGAATGCGCGGTCCCACTCGGGATTGAGCGGATGCAGGTGGCTGTCGCCCGCGACGAAAGCCTTCGCGGCGGCAACAGTGCGGGCCTGGCGCGCGGCGCGCGATTCGGGCGACGGGTTGCGTCCTGCGATCAGGCGTTCGGCAACTTCCTCGCTGGCGCCGGCCAACTCCGGCACCGGCGGCTCATGCGAGATGCCGCCAGAACCGACCACCAGCACACGCTTGCCGGTACGCGACAGGAAGCGGCCGACCGCATCGCCGAGCAGGCGCGCGCGGCGCAGTGTCGCCATCGGCGGCGCCACGGAATTGATGAACACGGGGATGACCGGATAGCGATCCAGGCTGCCGGTCAATGCCGCGAGCGCATCCGCGCAGCCATGGTCGACCTGCATGCGGTGCGACAGCGCGACATCGATATCGGCGGCCATCACGCTTTCGGCCAGCGACAGAGCGAGGTCCGCCGGCACAGGCAGCTTGCCGGCCAGGCTCTTGAAGTCACCGATCGCGGTGGCGGCTGCGCCGATGCAGAACGGCGGCATCACGTCATAGAAGAAGCCGTTGAAGTGGTCCGGCGCAAAGACCACGACCAGTTCGGGATCGAATGCACGCACGCGATCGCGCGCCGCAGCCTGTACGCGCTCGACCTCGGCGACGACTTCGGGCGCGGGGTCGACGTAGCCGTGCAACGGCGTATGCGACAGACATTCCAGTTGGATCGGCATCTTCATGCTCCTGCTGCCTGGGTAACGGTGACGGGGTCGAGCACGGGGCGCGACGTCTTGGAAGGGGTAGAGGCCTCGGCATAAGGCGGCACCTCCGTCATGCCGAGCTTGCCGGCGAGTTCAGTGATGGCCTCCGACACCTGCTGGGGCGAGCACACGCCCGCAACGAAGCGATCCGGACGCAGCAGGACCACCGACTGCGGCAGGCGGCTGAACCATTCCTTCAGGCGGCCGCTTGCATCGCCGATCGCGATCACCCCATCGGGCACGTCGTCGCCGTGACGCAGTTGCACATCAGGCTTGGCGAGTACGAAGCGCATGCCGGCCTTCTCGGCGAGCGCGCGTGCCTGCGGCGTCAGGCCGAAGGTCGGATCGGTGCCCCAGCCGATCACGGCAAAACCATTGCCGATGGCGTCGTCGAGCAGCGCGAGGCGATCATCGGCAGTACGTACGCGCGGCTGGATGAACATGCGGCCCACGGGCGAGCCGGCCAGCGGATCCTTGCCATACACCAGGCGACCGAGGAACGACTCGCGTTTCTCGCTCATCAGGCCAAGCAGGCGTCCCGGTGCCGAGTTGCCGGCGCGTTCCAGCATGCGGGCGAGCCAGCCGCCGCGATGTTGCGGCGGCGGCAGCAGCACCACGCCTTCCTCATAGCGCGGCATCGGCTTGAACCGCATCTCGATGAAGTAGCGCTTGACCGCGGGCAACACGTTGAAGCTGCGCACGAAGGCGTCGCGGAAGCGCACGCCGAAGCGCGTGTTCGGTGCGAAGATGTCGCCTGCCACTTCGGACAGGTGGATCATCGAACGCGCATGCGCACGGCGTTCGGCTGTGTAGGTGTCGAGCAGCCGGCCATCGGCAAGGCCCTTCGCGACCATCGCGAGCTTCCAGCCTAGGTTGTTGGCGTCGCGGATGCCGCTGTTGTAGCCCTGCCCTTGCCACACCGGCATGATGTGCGCGGCGTCGCCAGCCAGCAGCACGCGATCGACGCGGAACGTCGAGGCGAGCCGGGCGTTGTGTGTGTACACGCGCTTGCGGATGTAGTCGACCTTGTCCGGATCGGCCACCACCTTGCGGATCAGCGCGGCCATGTTCTCGGGCTTCGACAGCTCCTCTTCGGTCTCGCCCGGCATCACCATGAACTCGAAGCGGCGGATACCGTGCGGCAGCGCGGCCGAAACATAGGGGCGCTCGTGATCGCAGTGCATGTAGATGTGCGGCGAACCGACCGGGTCGTTGCGCACGTCGACGACGATCCACTGGTTCGGCTTGGTACGCCCTTCGAACGGCACCTGCAGCGCGCGGCGCACAATGCTGTTGCCGCCGTCCGCGCCGACCATGTACGCGGCGCGGATCGTGCGGCGCCGGCCGGCGCTGGTGGTCACCTCGACACTGACGCCGTGGCCGTCCTGCGTGAACGCCTCGACACCGTGGCCGAACAGCACCTGCACGTGCTCGAAGCGCTGCAGGCCCTCGAACAGCACGCGGTCGGCCAACGGCTGGATGAACGCATTGCGGCGCGACCAGCCGAACTCGTCGGTGCGCGGCTCGATGGACGCGAAGCAATGGCCGTCCTTCGTGACGAAGCGCATCCAGTGGTCAGGCGTGGTGTGCGGCAGCAGCGTGTCGGCAAGCCCGATCGCCTGGAACACGCGCAGCGCTTCGTCGTCGAGGCCGATGGCGCGCGGATAGTCGATCAGTTGGTCCAGCTTTTCGACGACCGTGACGCGCACGCCCTGCAGGCCGAGAATGTTGGCGATCATCAGCCCGACCGGGCCCGCGCCGATGATGGCGACGTCGGTATCGACATCGGGAAGACGGTCGGCGTGTACCGTCTGCGTGGCCGTGGTGTTCATAGGTCTCCTACTGTGCAAGGCACGAGCGCGCCCCCGCGCCGCTGTGGCGCGTATTGGCTCTGCTGCGATGAATTGGAATCAGGTGGCCGGCGATGCCGGCTGGGGTCAGGCGCCGGAACTGCGGCGCCGGCGACGGATCAGGCGGGTCATTGGGGGCGTCTCCGTGGATTTGCGATTTTCAGAGGAGTCTAGGCATCCGCCAGCGCGCGCTCAAACATTTCTATAAAATGTGCAAGGAGTGCACATCTTTGATTTTTAAGGATTTTCGATGACCAAGTACGCCAACGTGCGGGGGTTGTCACGCGGCCTGCAGGTGCTGCGGGCGCTCAATGCCATGGAAAACGGCCGTGCCACCAGCCAGCAGCTCAGCGAGGCCACGGGCCTGCACCGGACCACCGTGCGGCGTTTGCTGGAAACACTGGTCGAAGAAGGCTTCGTGCGGCGCAGTACATCGGACGACAGCTTCCGCCTGACACTCGACGTGCGCGCGCTCAGCGAAGGCTTCACCGACGACGAACGCATCGCCACCATCGCGCCGCCGATCATGGGACGGCTCCTGCAGCGCGTAGTGTGGCCGTCCGACCTGACCACGCCCGACGGCGACGCCATGATCATCCGCGAAACCACGCACCGCTTCAGCCCGCTGTCGTTTCACCGCTCCATGGTCGGCAGGCGGCTGCCGATCCTGCTGACCTCCGCGGGCCGCGTGTATTTCTCGATGTGCCCGGATGCCGAACGCGAAGACATTCTCGAAGTGCTGCGCTCTGGCGCGGGCGGCGAACAGCAGTTCAAGCTGGCGATGGATGACGCGTATATCCGCAACCTGATCCGGCAGACCCGCAAGGATGGATTCGGGTCGAATCATGGTGACTGGGCGGATCAGAAGAAGATCGGGGCGGTGGCCGTAGCGATCCAGGCGGAGGGGCGGGTGCTGGCGAGCCTGAATGTCGTTTATCTGGAGCAAGCGATCAGTCCGGCAGAGGCGACGCGGCGGTTTGTGCCGGAGTTGCAGCAGGCGGCGAAGGAGATGGTAGCTGCGTTGAGCGCGTAGTCGCGGCGTAAGCCGCCCCGCGGTTGCGCACCGCCCCGACGATTCCCCGATTTGGCGTAGATTGACGCTTCTAGCCCCTGCAATCGGAAAATCCCTATAATCGAACGACCGTTCATTTCAGGGTGCCACCGGCGCCCGCACGTGGCTCAGGAGACATCATGCCCGCCGCAAGACAACTGCCTCAGGCGCTCCAAAACCTGGCTCTTCCCGTCATCGCCTCGCCGATGTTTATCGTCAGCTATCCGGAACTGGTGCTGGCGCAGTGCAAGGCTGGCATCGTCGGTTCGTTCCCGGCGCTGAATGCGCGCCCGGCGGAGCTGCTCGACGAATGGCTCACGCAGATGCAGGAGGAGCTGGCCAGCTTCCAGGCCGCCAATCCGGGCAAGCCGGTCGGCCCGATCGCGGTGAACCAGATCGTGCATACGTCCAACGCGCGCCTTGAACACGACGTGAAGGTCTGCGTGGACCACAAGGTGCCGATCTTCATCACGTCGCTGCGCGCGCCGGTCAGGGAGATGATCGACGCCGTGCACAGCTACGGAGGCATCGTGCTGCATGACGTGATCAACCTGCGCCATGCCGAGAAAGCGCTCGAAGCGGGTGTCGACGGGTTGATCCTGGTCGCCGCCGGCGCGGGCGGCCATGCCGGCATGCTGTCGCCGTTCGCGCTGGTTGGCGAGGTGCGCAAGATCTTCGACGGCCCGATTGCGCTGTCAGGGTCGATCGCCACCGGTGACGCCGTGCTGGCGGCGCAGGCCATGGGCGCTGACTTTGCCTACGTGGGCACGCGCTTCATTGCCTCGCAGGAAGCGCACGCGAACGAAGCGTACAAGCAGTCGATCACCGATTCGGCCGCCGCCGACATCATCTACACCAACCTGTTCACGGGCGTACACGGCAACTACATCCGCGAGAGCATCGTCGGTGCCGGCCTCGATCCGGAGAACCTGCCGGTGGCCGACAAGACCAAGATGGACTTTTCCAGCGGCAGCTCCAAGACCAAGGCGTGGAAGGACATCTGGGGCGCCGGCCAGGGCGTAGGCCAGATCCACGACATCCCGCCCGCTGGAGAGATCATCGCGCGCATGAAGACCGAGTACGACGCCGCCAAAGCGCGGCTGGGTATCGCGCGCTAAGCTTGCCCCCAGCCGTTGCAGCCCGAGCCCCGCAACTCCCCTGCCCCGAATCTCGCTGCCGCGGTCGAACTGAGCCGCCGGCAGCGGCTGCTGCGCGCAATGTGGGTGACGCTGGGAGCGTTGAGCCTGCTGCTCGGGATCATCGGCATTTTTCTGCCGGTGCTTCCCACCACGCCGTTCGTGCTGCTGGCTGCGGCCTGTTTTGCACGTGGGTCGGAGCGCTTTCATGGCTGGTTGCTCGAGCATCCGCGCTTCGGGCCGCTGGTCAGCGACTGGCAGCGCCATCACAGCATTCCGCTGCGCGCGAAATGCCTGGCACTCGTGATGATGTGGACGTCGATGAGTGCCACCGCGTGGCTGATGCGTGCGCGGCCTCTGGCGTCGGCCGCCCTGATTGCGTGTGCGGCCGCCGTCAGCATCTGGATGCTGCGCCTGCCCACCCGGCCGCCGGGCGGGCACGGCAATTAAACCGCTAATCGTAGCGGCGGGCGTCCTCGATTACCTTGCCGTCCTGCGGCAATGACCCTGCCTGCACGAACGCCACCTCGCCGCGCAGGCGCATCACTTCGCGCAACGACTCCGCCACGGCCTGCTTCAGCCCGTCGTCGTCGCGAGCGGCGTCGCAATGCAGCGTCATCACGTCGGCACCCATGGTTCCGGTCACGACCAGCCGCGCAGCCCGGATTTCCGGATGGCGGCGCAGCACGTCCGCGACTTGCCCCGGATGCACGAACATGCCCTTGACTTTGGTAGTCTGGTCGGCGCGCCCGAGCCAGCCCTTAAGGCGGATATTGGTGCGCCCGCAAGGGCTCGCGCGATGCGAAGAATCGGCGACGATCGCCGACAGGTCGCCCGTACCAAAGCGGATCAACGGATAGTCGCCATTGCCGAGCACGGTCACCACGACCTCGCCGGTCTCGCCTTCGGGCATCGGCCGCGTGCCGCCCGGTTCGACGATCTCGACGAGCACGTTTTCATCGACGACCCATCCATCGCCGCCGTCCGTTTCGTAAGCGATGAGTCCGAGATCGGCCGAGCCATACATCTGCTGCACGCGGATGCCGCGCTCCTGGAACCAGCCGCGCAGCGATGGCGGCAATGCCTCGCCAGAGACCAGCGCTTTGGACAGGCTGTGGCATGGCGTGCCCATTTCCGCGCCACGCTCCAGCAGCAGCTTGAGAAACGACGGCGTGCCCGCGTAGGCGGACGGCTGCAGGCTGGCCAGCGCCTGCACCTGCGACTCGGTTTGTCCGACACCTGCGGGGAACACGCAGCAGCCGAGCCGATGCGCGCCCGTCTCCATCATCATGCCGGCCGGCGTGAAGTGATAGGAGAAGGTGTTGTAGACCAGTTCGCCAGCGCGGAACCCAGCCGCGAACATGGCGCGTGCGATACGCCACCAGTCGGCGTCGTGGCCATCGGGCTCGTGGATCGGGCCCGGCGACTGGAAGATGTGGCGCAGGCCGCCGATCGGCGTGGCATTTAGGCCGCCCAGCGGCGGCATGGCCTTTTGCCGCGCGGTCAGGTCCGACTTGCGTGTTACCGGCAGCGCGGCCAGCGCTTCGCGCGTGGTCAGCGTGGCGGGATCCACGTCGCGCAGAAGTTCCGCGAAGTAAGGCGCATGCGCACGGGCATGGGCTACCTGGCGGGACAGTGCGGCCAGCAGCGCCTGCTCGCGAACTTCCGGCGCACGGGTTTCGAGCGAATCGAAGTATTCAGGCATGGTGGGATACGACGAATAAGTTCGGTGAATTCGGCGGGTGTTGCGCCCCTCTTCCGCTGAGGGGACGTGGCAAGCAACCGGAGTGCGTCACGCCAGCCAGCGCTTTCTGCGGCGATAGCTCTTCACATCGCGGAACGACTTGCGCTCTCCACCCTCCGCGTCGTTGGCGGCCACGCCAAGGTAGAACTCCTTGACGTCCTCATTGGTGCGCAGCGACTCGGCGTCGCCGTCCATCACCACGCGGCCGTTCTCCAGGATGTAGCCGTAGTCGGCATAGCGCAGCGCCACCATGGTGTTCTGCTCGGCCAGCAGGAAGCTGACCTTCTCACGCGTGTTCAGGTCGCGCACGATCTCGAAGATCTCCTCGACGATCTGCGGCGCGAGGCCCATCGACGGCTCGTCGAGCAGGATCATCGCGGGCTTGGCCATCATGGCCCGGCCGATCGCGCACATCTGCTGCTCGCCGCCGGAGGTATAGCCCGCCTGCGACTTGCGGCGCGTCTTCAGGCGCGGGAAGTAGGCGTAGATCTTCTCCAGCTCGTCGCGCGTTTCTCCGCGCGACAGGCCGCGCGTGTAGGCTCCGGTCAGCAGGTTCTCTTCGATGGTGAGGTGGGCGAAGCAGTGGCGGCCCTCCATCACCTGGATCACGCCACGCCGGACCAGGTCGTTCGGCGTGAGCTGGTCGACGCGGTCGCCGCGGTATTCGACCGAGCCCTTGGTGACGTCACCGCGCTCCGCATGCAGCAGGTTGGAGATGGCCTTGAGCGTGGTGGTCTTGCCCGCACCGTTGGCGCCCAGCAGCGCGACGATCTTGCCCTCCGGCACTTCGAGCGATACGCCCTTGAGCACCAGGATCACGTGATCGTAGATGACTTCGATATTGTTGACGGAGAGAAGGGTCATGGTACGGCTCTCAAATGTCTGGGGCCTCTCCGCCCGTGCACGCACGAGCGGAGAGCACACAACTGGCAGCGTTCACTGCCGCAGCAATCACGACTTCATGCACCCCGGCGTGATTCCCTTCTCCTTCGCGTACTGCGCCGCGGTCGCCTTGAACAGCGGGTGGATCAGGTTCTTGTTGCCTTCGATCCAGTCGGACACCACGACCCACTTGGTGCCGTCCCACTGCTGGATCTTCACCTTCCCCGAGCCCTCATGGTTGTCGCAGCTCGTCTTGATCTCCGGCAGCAGGCCGGTCGCCCCGAGCTGCTGCAGGCGTGCGTTGGTCAGGTTCAGGTTCTCGAACGCCCAGCGCATCTGATCGCCGGTCATCGGCTTGCCCTTGCCGAACTTCTCCTGTGCCACACGCACCGCCTCCACGGTCACCACAGCCGCGGAAACACCACGGTTGTAGAGCACCGAGCCAACCTTGTTCTTGTCCTGCATATTGCCCTTGCCCGCGCCGTACACCACCTTGTCGATGTCGGCGATCAGCGGCACGCCGCGGCCCGCCACGTTCCAGGTAGCGCTCATATAACCCTTGGCGGCTTCGCCGGCCGGCACGGTGTCCTCTTCGGAGCCCGCCCACCACGAGCCGATCATCTTGTCACGCGGGAAGCCCACCTTCTGCGCTGCCTTCAGCGCGGTCTGGTTCATCACGCCCCAGCCCCAGAAGATCACGTAGTCCGGGTTTTCCTGGCGGATCTTCAGCCACTGCGCGCCCTGCTCGTTGCCTGGGTGCGCCACCGGAATCTCCACCAGGTTGAACTTGCCCAGCTTGGCCTCGGCCTGCAGCGCGACGATCGGTTCCTTGCCATAGGCCGAGTCGTGGTACAGGTAGACGATCTTCTTGCCGGCGAGCGAGCCGCCATTCTTGGTCGCCAGGTATTTCACGATGGCCGACACCTGCATCTGGTAGGTCGTCACCAGCGGGAAGGCATAGGGGAACACAGAGCCATCCACCGCATCGGTGCGGCCGTAGCCCATCATCACCAGCGGCACCTTGTCGGCCGCGGTCTTGTCGACCAGCGCGTACGAGATGCCCGTCGACATCGAGTGATAGGCGGTGCCCTTGGTGGTGGCGTTTTTCGCCTTCAGGCGTTCATAGCACTCCACACCCTTGGCGTTGTTGTATTCGGTCTCGCACTCTTCCCAGCTCAGCTTGACGCCGTTGACGCCACCGTCCTTGAGGTTGACGTAGTTCAGGTAGTCGACGAAGCCGCCATACCAGGACTGCCCGTTGGCGCCATACGGGCCTACGCGGTAGCTCGGCAATGCCACGAACTGCTCGTTGGCCTGCGCCAGTGCGGATGCCGCCGGCGCCATCAGTGCGGCCGCGGCGCTCGCGGCCAGCACGGCACGCTGCACATTGCGAATCAGGGTTGTCATGACAGTCTCCTTCACCTTGGCAGGTGCGTTTGTTATGGGGTACCCGTTGGATCGAACTACGTCAGAAAACGATAAGCGGTGCGACGGTCAGTGCGGGAACGGCCACAGCCTGAGTTTCTCCTTGGAGATCTGCCACAACCGCGCAAGCCCGTGCGGCTCGACGATCAGGAAGAAGATGATCAGGCCACCGAACACCATCAACTGGATATGCGACACCGTGGCATTCGTGAACGGCAGGTGCAGCAGCGATGCGAGCGGCGGCAGCACGTTGTCCAGGAAGATCGGCAGCAGCAGGATGAACGCCGCGCCAAGGAACGAACCCAGGATGCTGCCCACGCCGCCGATGATGATCATGAACAACACGCGGAACGACAGGTCCAGCGAGAAGCCGTCCGGCTCGACCGAGCCGAGATAGCAGAACGCATACAGCGCGCCGGCCACGCCGCAGTAGAACGAGCTCACGGCAAAGGCCAGCAGCTTGGTGCGCATCAGCGGAATGCCGATGACTTCCGCTGCCACGTCCATGTCGCGCACCGACATCCATGCACGGCCCGTGGCCGAGCGCACCAGGTTCTTGGCGATGAACGCCAGTACGGTGACGAGGGCCAGCACGAACAGATACTTCTTCACCGGCGTGTCGATGGCGATGCCGAACAGGTCCAGCCGCTGCGCCGTGATCACGCCCGACGAGCTGTTGTTGGAGAACCAGGGGAACTTGGTCAGCGCCCACACTACGAAGAACTGCGCGGCGAGCGTGGCGACCGCGAGATAAAAGCCCTTGATGCGCAGCGACGGCAAGCCGAAGGCCACGCCCACCACCGCCGCCGACAGGCCGGCGAGGATGAAGGTGAGCAGCACCGGCATCCCCTCGATGCGAAGCTGGAAGTTGTACGCGGCGTAGGCACCCACCGCCATGAAAGCGGCCGTACCAAGCGACAGTTGGCCTGCGTAGCCCGTGAGGATGTTCAGCCCCAGCGCCGCGAGCGAGAAGATCAGGAACGGAATCAGGATGGCCGAGAACCAGTATTCCGACCCAACGAACGGAATCACGCCGAAGGCCACCGCCATCAGCACCGCAAAGCCGATGCGGTCCTGACGGATGGGGAAGATCTGGCTGTCCGAGACGTAGCTCGTCTTGAACTGGCCGGCTTCACGATAGAACATGGAAAGTCTCCTGGAGCGTAGTCAGTTCAGACGCGGTCGATGTGCTTCTCGCCGAACAGCCCTTCCGGACGGACCAGCAGGAAGAGCAGCGCGAACACATACGGGAACCAGCCTTCGATGCCGCCGAAGTTTCCGCCGAACGCCGACTGGAACACCGGCGGGATGTAGATCTCGGCGAGCTTCTCCGACGCGCCGATGATCAGCCCGCCAACGATGGCGCCCGGCACCGAGGTGAAGCCGCCAAGAATCAGCACCGGCAGCGCCTTCAGCGCGGTCAGCGTCAGCGCGAACTGCACGCCATTGCGCGAGCCCCACAGCATGCCGGCCACCAGTGCCACAAAGCCTGCAACGCCCCACACGATCGCCCAGATATGCTGCAGCGGAATGCCCAGCGACAGCGCGGCCTGATGGTCATCGGCAACGGCGCGCAGCGCGCGTCCAACCTTCGTGTACTGGAAGAACAGCGCGAGCGAACCGACCAGCAGACCTGCGATCGCGGCGGCAGCGAGATCGAACTTGGAGAGAACGACGTTGAAGCGCGTGAGGATGGCTTCGATCGGCTCATCGACGATGCCGAGATTGATCGGGCGCACTTCGTTGCCGAACAGCAGCGGCCCCAGTCCTTCGAGGAAGAACGACAGGCCGATGGTCGCCATGAACAGCGTGATCGGCGGCTGGTTGACCAGCTTTCGCAACACGAAGCGCTCGGTGCTCATACCGACGAGGATCATCACCACGAAGGCGCCGATCACGGCGGCCCACATCGGCAGGCCCTTGTCCATCAGGCCCACCACGGCCAGCGCGGCGAAGTACACCATCGCGCCCTGCGCGAAGTTGAACACGCCGGAGGCCTTGTAGATCAGCACGAAGCCCAGCGCCACCAGCGAGTACATCAGGCCCGACAGCAAGCCGCCGAGCAGGATTTCAATGAAGAACGTCATGGCTGCGTTCCGGTGGAATCAGTTGAATGGAAAGCCGCGTGCGGGCTCAGTGCGACGTACCGAGGTAGGCCTTGATCACATCTGGATTCGCCTTCACCTCTTCCGGCGTCCCGTCACCGATCTTCTTGCCGTAGTCGAGTACCACCACGCGGTCCGAGATATCCATCACCACGCCCATGTCGTGCTCGATCAGCACGATGGTGGTGCCGAACTGGCGGTTCACGTCCAGGATGAAGCGGCACATGTCCTGCTTCTCTTCCACGTTCATGCCGGCCATCGGCTCGTCGAGCAGCAGCATCGACGGCTCGGCCGCCAGTGCGCGTGCCAGCTCCACGCGCTTCTGCAAGCCGTACGGCAGGCGCCCGACCGGCGTCTTGCGGATCGACTGGATTTCCAGGAAGTCGATCACCTCTTCCACCTTCTGACGGTGCCGCATTTCCTCGTTGCGCGCCGGGCCCCACCACAGCGCATGGGCGAGGAAGCTCGTGCGGAACTGCGTGTTGCGGCCGGTCATGATGTTGTCGAGCACGGTCATGCCCTTGAACAGCGCGATGTTCTGGAACGTGCGCGCGATGCCCTGGCGCGCAGCGGCGGTCGGATGCATCTGGCGGCGTTCCTCGCCACGGAACACGATGCGTCCCTGCTGCGGGTGATACACGCCGTTGATCACGTTCAGCATCGAACTCTTGCCCGCGCCATTGGGGCCGATGATCGCGCGGATCTCGTGCTCGCACACATTGAACGAGATGTCCGTCAGCGCCTTCACGCCGCCGAACGACAGCGAGATGTTCTGCAGGTCGAGGATCACCTCGCCGCCGGTGCGCGCGTGCTCATGCGTCTGCTGCGAATGCCGCGTGCCGGTCTGCAGGCCGAGATCAGCCCGCGTATCGGGCGCCATCGGGCCAACCGGCGCGATGGCGCCGCCACCAGGCATTGCACCGCTCGCGTCCGTACGCGCCGCGGGCATGCGGTCTGTTCCTTGCCAGGCCACTTGCGTCATGCTTTCGCTCCCCTGCTCATGCCGCGCGTGCCGCCGGCGGCAGGCGTTTGGCATCCATCAGCCTCAGCGTGGCCGACACGCTGCCCTCGCGCCCGTCCTCGAACTTGACGCGCGTCTCGATGAACTGCTCGGTCTTGCCCGCATACAGCGCATCGACCAGCACCGCGTACTTCTCTGCGATAAAGCCGCGCCGCACCTTGCGCGTGCGGGTCAGTTCGTCGTCATCCGGATCAAGCTCCTTGTGCAAAATCAGGAAGCGCGCGATCTGCGAGCCGGCCAGCATGCCGTCGTTGACGAGGTCGGCATTCACCTGTTCGACGCATTCGCCGATCATCGCGATCACGTCAGGCTGGCCCGCGAGATCCACATAGCCGGCGTACGGCAGGTGACGGCGCTCGGCCCAGTTGCCCACCGCGTCGAAATCGATATTGATGAACGCGCACACCTTGTCGCGGCCCGTGCCGAAAGCCACCGCTTCCTTGATGTACGGAAAGAACTTGAGCTTGTTCTCGATGTACTTGGGCGCGAACATCGAGCCGTCGGCAAGCTTGCCCACGTCCTTGGCGCGGTCGATGATCTTGAGATGGCCGTCGGCATCGATCACGCCGGCATCGCCGGTCATGAAGTAGCCCTCGTCGTTGATGGCCTCGCGCGTGGCATCGTCGCGCTTGTAGTAGGACTTCAGCAGACCTACGCCACGCACGAGCACTTCGCCGTTGTCGGCGATGCGGATTTCCATGCCCGGTGCCGCGGGCCCCACGGAATCGAACTTCACCTGACCATCGGGCTGCAGGCAGACATAGGCGCAGGTTTCGGTCTGGCCATAGAACTGCTTGAGGTTCACGCCGATCGAACGATAGAAGCGGAACAGGTCCGGGCCGATCGCCTCGCCAGCGGTATAGCCCACGCGGATGCGGCTCATGCCGAGCACGTTGCGCAGCGGCCCGTAGACCAGGAACTCGCCGGCGGCGTAACGCATGCGTTCGGCCAGTCCGACGTGCTTGCCGTCGAGGATGTCGGCGCCGCAGCGGCGCGCGACGTCCATGGCCCAATGGAACAGCTTGCGCTTGATCCAGCCTGCGTCTTCCATGCGGATCATCACCTGCGTGAGCAACCCTTCATAGATGCGCGGCGGCGCGAAGTAATAGGTTGGGCCGATCTCGCGCAAGTCCGTCATCACGGTCTCGCGCGATTCGGGGCAGTTCACCGTGAAGCCGGCCACCATGGCCTGCGCATACGAGAACAGGTTGTCGCCAACCCACGCCATCGGCAGGTAGGACAGCACGTCGTCCTTCGCCGTCAGGCCGTCGAAGCCGCAACCGTTCTGCGCCGAGCCGATCAGGCCCCGATGCGCGTGGCAAACGCCCTTGGGCTTGCCGGTGGTACCCGATGTATAGAGGATAATGGCCGTGTCCTCGGGCGATCCCGCGGCAATCGATGCGTCATAGAAGCCGGGATGCGCCTGGTCGAACTCGCGCCCGATTTCCTGCAGGCGCTCGTACGACATCAGCGACGGATGATCGTAGTCGCGCAGGCCGCGCGGATCTTCGTAGATCACGTGCCGCACGCTGCGGCCGGAAGCGGCAAGCTGCTCTTCGACTTCCAGCAGCTTGTCCACCTGCTCCTGGTCCTCGACGATCGCGAAGTCGATCTCCGCGTCGTTGAGCACGTAGACCATTTCATTCGCAATGGCGTCCTGGTACAAGGGCACCGGCACGCCGCCCAGGGCCTGTGCGGCGGTCATGGCCCAGTACAGGCGCGGGCGGTTGTCGCCCACCACCGCCAGGTTCATGCCGCGCGTGAATCCCAATGCCGCAAGCCCGCAAGCAAGCGCCCTGACCTCCTGCGCCGCCTGTGACCAGCTGTATGTTTGCCAGATGCCGAGATCCTTTTCGCGATATGCCGGATGCGCCGGCCGCTGCCGGGCGTGCTCCAGCAGCAATCGCGGGAAGGTCGTCGCCGACGATTCCTGCATCGCTGTCTCCTGTCCCTCCGCGGTGGGGATCCACTCGCGGTGTCAAGCGCCGGTCCGGTCGTTATACTTGGCCTGTTTTGCCTGGCGGCAGTCATGCCGCGGCGCATCAAGCCCGTCGTGCCCTGTTTGTTGTCTTGCCTTGTGGCACTTGCCGGCTCCGTGGTGAACGTAAGATAGCCGATGCCTTCCCCCCCGGTTGTCACGCCGGTGACAATTCCGGGTTAATCCCTACACAATGATTTTTTCGCCATGCTGAACGATTTTGTCGACCGTTGTGTGTGGGCCGCTGACCTCAGTGCCGAGCAGCGTGATCGCGTCCGCCGCGCGATGTTTGTTCGCGAGTACACGCAAGGCGACTACGTTTGTCATAAGGGTGAAATCGCCGAGCACTGGCTGGGCGTGCTCGAAGGCATCGTCAAGATCACTACCGTGTCGCCGTCCGGCAAGTCGGTCACGTTCACCGGCGTACCGACCGGCGGCTGGTTCGGCGAGGGCGCGGTGCTCAAGTCGGAGATCCGCAAGTACGACGTGATGGCATTGCGCCGCTCGACCATCGCGTTCCTGCCGCGCGACACTTTTCAGTGGTTGCTGGATACCAGCCTGCCGTTCACGCGTTTCCTGCTCACGCAGTTCAACGAGCGGCTCGGCCAGTTCATCGCGGCGGTTGAGTACGAACGCCTGCTCGATATCGACTCGCGCGTGGCGCGCGCAGTCTCGTCGCTGTTCAATGAGCATCTCTATCCCGGTATCGGCAACACGCTGGAGATCTCGCAGGAAGAGATCGGCCTGCTCGCCGGCATTTCGCGCCAGCGCGCCAACCAGGCGCTCAAGGTGCTCGAGCAGCAGGGCCTGGTGCGCGTGGACTATGGCGTGATCGAAGTGCTGGACCTGGAAGGACTGCGCCAGTACGGCGAGTGATGCGATGCCAGCGCGCTCCGCGATCGACAACGCCACGCTGCAGGCCT
Source organism: Cupriavidus pinatubonensis (assembly GCF_019602855.1). Classification (GTDB taxonomy): domain Bacteria; phylum Pseudomonadota; class Gammaproteobacteria; order Burkholderiales; family Burkholderiaceae; genus Cupriavidus; species Cupriavidus pinatubonensis. The sequence goes on along the minus strand of NZ_CP080767.1, from coordinate 284,197 downwards.
ATCGCGAAACCGAGTACCGCGTGCATGGCGATGCGCCGCTGACACTGAAGATCGACGAACCGAGCGCACCGCTAGTTGCATTGCACGAACACCTGAAGGTGACATCGAGCGCGTTCATCACCGCCGCCAATCCGTTCAGCCAGCCGTGCGATGCCTCGCAAAACGACGCACGCCAACACGCGCTGGCCGATGAACTCGCGCAACTCGGCTTCGCGGCCATCCCGGGCATCGGGCAGCATCCGGGCAACGGCTGGCCCGGGGAGCCGAGCTTCCTTGTACCGGGCATCTCGCTGGAAGCCGCCCGCATGCTCGGTACGAAGTACGGCCAGAACGCCATCGTCTGGAGCGGCGCCGACGCCGTGCCGCGCCTGATCCTGCTGCGCTGAACGTGCGCCGCGCCTTTGCACGTACCATTCGCCTTCTGACCGGCGCGGCCGCTTTGGCGTCTGCCGCATGCGCGCCGCTGCCGCCTGCACCGTCCACCACGCCAGCCATCCCGGTTGCCGCCACGATCGCCGTGGTCGCGCGCGACTGGCACACCGACGTCTGCCTGCGCAGCGAGGATGCAGGCGCCGGCGTGCACAGCCTCGCCAGCGGGTTCGAGGACGTGCGCTATCTGTGCTTCGGTTTCGGCGACCGCTCGTATGTGGTCCGGCGCAATCATGGGATCGGCACCATGCTGCTGGCGCTGGTGCCCGGGCGCGGCGTGGTGCTGATGACCGCGCTGCGCGCGCCGCCGGCGGATGCGTTCGGGGCGGAGAATGTGGTGAGCCTGGCCGTCGGCGATGCCGGGCTTGAAGGACTGCAGACCTACCTGCGCAACGCCGTGGAAAGGAATGCTGACGGCGGCGCCATACCGCTTGGCGCCGGGCCCTACGAAGGCGGCGCCTACCTGTCAGCAACAGCCGCTTACAGCCTGCTCTATACGTGCAATACGTGGACAGCCAACGCGCTGCGCCATGCCGGGCTGCCGCTCGCACCCATCGCGGTCTTCGCGGACGACGTCATGATGCAGGTCAGGCGGATTGGGTCGGAACAGCAGGAGGACGGGTTGGTCCGGGTTTCGCCGCTCTCCCATCCGATGGGCGCGGAGAGAAGTCCGTCAGCCCCTGCCAGCGCTCAATAGCACGGCAACTGCGTACATGTGACCGTAGTTCCGGACGACGGCCTCGCCGCAGCATTATTGGCAGGAGGATTCGGATCGCTGCTGCTGACGGAAATACAACCGGTGAGCGACAGGGCCAGCAGCAGGACAGCCAGACAGGTTCTTAGCATTGCCGTCTCCGGTGATGAGCAGGGGCGACTTCAGTTATAGGCGAAATCGGACCCTGCCCCCGGAGGGCAATGACCAGCGATCACCAGCGATCGTGGTCGTGATGGTGGCGATGGCCGTAGTACTGCTCGCGTCCCCACCAGCGTCGGCCGTCCCAGTAGCGGTCACCATGCCAGCCGATCACGAGGGCCGGCGCAACCACCACCGGAGCCGGGCCATAGGCAACGGGCGGCGGGCCATACACGACAGGCGGCGGCGGCGCCACATAGACCGGCTGCGGCGGCGGGGCATAGACGGGTGCCGGCGCGACATACACCGGGGCGGGCACGCCGATACTCACACCAACATCAACATGTGCCATCGCCGGGCTCGCTGCCAGCGACAGCGCACCGAGCGTCAGAGTGGCAAGCAGGGGGCGGATCATTTGATTCCTCTTTTGTATTGCATCCATGATTCACTCTAACGCGCGAAACGCGTAACGGGTGACGGGGAATTGTTTCCGCATATGAATCCGTGTAAGCGGCTTTCGCAGCGCGCCGCCAACGCCCGAATTCACGTCAAAAGCGAACCGGCCGCCTGAAAGGCGGCCGGCGATTACTGCACATCGCGCGTTGCGTCAGGGCAACACGCGCAGGCGGTAGGGATTACTTGCTGTAGACGTACACGCCACGGCCAGTCTTGCGGCCCAGATACCCCGCAGCCACCATCTCGCGCATCAGCATGGCCGGACGATACTTCGGGTCGGCAAATTCTGTGTACAGCACTTCCATCACTGCCAGCATGGTGTCCAGGCCGATCATGTCGGCCAGTGCCAGGGGGCCGATCGGATGGTTGCAGCCGAGCTTCATGCCTTCGTCGATCTCTTCCGGCGAGGCCAGGCCTTCACCGAGCACGCAGAAGGCTTCGTTGATCATCGGGCACAGGATGCGGTTGACGACGAAGCCCGGGCTGTTCTTGACGGTGATCGGGTACTTGCCCAGTTCCTTGGCCAGCGCCTCGACATCGGCGTGAGCCGCGTCGCTGGTCTGCAGGCCGCGGATCAGTTCCACCAGCGCCATCACCGGCACCGGGTTGAAGAAGTGCATGCCGATGAAGCGCTCGGGGCGACTCGTCACGGCGGCCAGCTTGGTGATCGAGATCGACGACGTGTTCGAAGCAATGATGACGTTCTCGCCGACGATGCTGTCGATCTGCTTGAGGATCTTGACCTTCAGGTCAAAGTTCTCGGTGGCGGCCTCGATCACGATATCGGCCTTCTTCAGGTCGTCATACGCGGTGCTGCCGTGGATGCGCGCGAGCGCAGTCATCTTGTCGGCTTCGCTGATCTTGTCCTTCTTGATCAGGCGGTCCAGGCTGCCGGCGACGGTGGCGATGCCCTTCTGCACCGCTGCGTCGCTGATATCCACCATCACCACGTCCAGGCCCACCACCGCACAAGCCTGCGCGATGCCGTTGCCCATGGTGCCGGCACCCACGATGCCCACTGTCCTGATTGCCATCTCTTCTTCCTCTTTGCTGGTTATATGTTTGGGGTTCGTGCCAGATCAGGCTGCCTGTTCGCGCAGCGCGGCGATAATGCGCTCCGCGTGCTTCTTGAGCAGGTCCGGGTCCTGCATGTCACGCGCGTGGCCGCGCAGCGTCTGGTCGGCATAGCGCGGCACGATATGGAAATGGATGTGCGGTACGGTCTGGCCGGCTGCCGCGCCGTTGAACTGGCCAATCGACAGCCCGTCCGGATTGAACGCCTGGCGCACCGCGCGCGCGACGCGCTGCGTGGTGCGGATGGCGGCCTGGGCGCCGGCTTCCGACAAATCGAACAGATTGACGGCGGCCTCCTTGGGCACTACCAGCGTGTGGCCATCCGATTGCGGCATGATGTCCATGAAGGCGATGGTCTCGGCATCTTCATAGACCTTGTGGCACGGAATTTCCCCGCGCAGGATCTTCGCGAAAATGTTGTTCGTGTCGTACGGGCTGTTCATGGTCGGGTGCGGCGGTGGTTCCGGAATCCGGCGAGCCTCCGAGTTTACCGCACGAGGGCCGCCATGGATGTGACAGCCACCCTCCGCCCCCCGATTTCGGGGTGCGGTTTTCCGCGCTTTCAGCCCGGTTCGACCTACATATTGCGCCGGTACTGGCCTCCAACCTCAAACAGCGCGTGCGTAATCTGCCCAAGAGAGCACACGCGCACCGCGTCCATGAGCACCGCGAACACATTCTCGTTGTCGATCACGGCCTGGCGCAGCCGTTTCAGCATGGCGGGTGCATCGTTGGCGTGCGCATGCTGGAACGCTGCCAGGCGGTCGAGCTGGCTTTGTTTCTCGGCTTCGCTCGAGCGGGCCAGTTCGAGCTTCTGCGGAATCGGATCGCCTGCCGGATTGCGGAATGTGTTCACGCCGATGATCGGCAGCGTGCCGTCATGCTTTAGCTGCTCGTAGTACAGCGACTCTTCCTGGATCTTGCCGCGCTGGTAGCCGGTCTCCATCGCCCCGAGCACGCCGCCGCGCTCGGCGATGCGTTCGAACTCCTGCAGCACGGCCTCTTCCACCAGGTCGGTCAGTTCCTCGATCAGGAAACTGCCCTGGTTCGGGTTCTCGCACTTCGCCACGCCCCATTCGCGATTGATGATCAGTTGGATCGCCAGCGCGCGGCGCACCGACTCGCCCGTGGGCGTGGTGATGGCCTCGTCATACGCATTGGTGTGGAGCGAATTGCAGTTGTCGTAGATCGCGATCAGCGCCTGCAGCGTGGTGCGGATATCGTTGAAGTCGATTTCCTGCGCGTGCAGCGATCTGCCCGAGGTCTGGATGTGGTACTTGAGCTTCTGGCTGCGCTCGTTGGCGCCGTACTTGTCGCGCATCGTCACGGCCCAGATGCGGCGCGCCACGCGGCCCAGCACGCTGTATTCGGGGTCCATGCCGTTCGAGAAGAAGAACGACAGGTTCGGCGCGAAATCGTCGATATGCATGCCGCGCGCGAGGTACGCCTCGACATAGGTGAAGCCGTTCGCCAGCGTGAACGCGAGCTGCGAGATCGGATTCGCGCCGGCCTCGGCGATGTGGTAGCCCGAGATCGACACCGAATAGAAGTTGCGCACCTGGTGGTGCACGAAATACTCGGCGATGTCGCCCATGACCTTGAGCGAAAACTCGGTCGAGAAGATGCACGTGTTCTGGCCCTGGTCCTCCTTGAGGATATCGGCCTGCACCGTGCCGCGCACATTCTGCAGCACCCAGGCGCGGATCTTGGCTTCTTCGTCGTCGGTCGGCTCGCGGCCGTTGTCGGCGCGGAACTTGTCGAGGTTCTGGTCGATGGCGGTGTTCATGAACATCGCGAGGATGGTCGGCGCCGGACCATTGATGGTCATCGACACCGAGGTATTCGGGCTCGTCAGGTCGAAGCCGTCGTACAGCACCTTCATGTCGTCGAGCGTGGCGATCGACACGCCCGAGTTGCCGACCTTGCCGTAGATGTCGGGGCGCACATGCGGGTCTTCGCCGTACAGCGTGACGGAATCGAAGGCAGTGGAGAGGCGCTTCGCCTCCATGCCTTCCGACACCAGCTTGAATCGGCGGTTGGTGCGGAACGCATCGCCCTCGCCCGCGAACATGCGCGTCGGGTCTTCGTTCTCGCGCTTGAATGCGAACACGCCGGCCGTGTACGGGAAGCTGCCGGGCACGTTTTCGCGCATCAGCCACGTCAGGATTTCGCCCTCATCCTCGAAGCGTGGCAGCACCACCTTGCGCACCTTGGTGCCGGACAGCGTGGTCGTAACCAGTCGCGTGCGCAGTTCCTTGTCGCGGATCTTCACCACGTAGTCGTCGCCACTGTAGGCCTGCTGCATCTGCGGCCACATCGCGAGCAGCTTTCGCTCCAGAGCGCCGAGCGCTGCGTCGCGAGCCGCGGCGAGGTTGTCGAGCGCTGCAGCACCCTCGCCCTTTGCTTCGATCAGCATCCGGCTCGATGCGCGCAGTTGCTGGCGCTCGCGTGCGATGCGGCTCTGATCAACCGCACGACGATGGTATGCGCGCACGGTATCGGCCAGTTCCGCCAGATAGCGGCTGCGTTGCGGCGGCACGATGACGTTCTGGCCTGTGGAGATGCGGCCGCTCACCGGCGGCAGCGCACCGGATTCGACCTTCAGCCCTTTACCTGCCAACGCCTCGCGCAAGCCCTGGTAGAGCATAGTGACGCCGTCGTCATTGAAGCGCGACGCCTGCGTGCCATACACCGGCATGTCCTCTGGCTTGCCATGCCATTGCTCGCGATTGCGCTGCACCTGCTTGGCCACATCGCGCCACGCATCCTGCGCGCCCTTGCGGTCGAACTTGTTGATCGCGACGAAGTCGGCGAAATCGAGCATGTCGATCTTCTCGAGCTGGCTCGCCGCGCCGAACTCTGGCGTCATCACGTAGAGCGACAGGTCCACGTGCGGCACGATGGCTGCATCGCCCTGGCCGATGCCAGAGGTCTCGACGATCACGAGATCAAACCCGGCAACTTTGCATGCGGCGATGACATCGGGCAGCGCCTGCGAAATCTCGCTGCCTGCCTCGCGCGTCGCCAACGATCGCATGAAGATGTTCGGATGGTTGATCGCGTTCATGCGAATGCGGTCGCCGAGCAGCGCGCCGCCAGACTTGCGCCGCGACGGATCGATCGACACCACCGCGATACGCAGCGTGTCCCGCTGGTCCAGCCGGATGCGTCGGATCAGCTCATCGGTCAATGACGACTTGCCCGCGCCCCCCGTGCCGGTGATGCCGAGCACTGGCACCGCCGCCTTGCCGGCCTGCGCGTGCATGTCCGCGACAAGTCCCGGATTCGCCTTGCCGTTCTCCAATGCCGTGATGAGCTGCGCCAGCGCGCGCCGGTCACCGCCCTTCACGGCATCGAGCGTCGTCGGCGCGTAGCGGCTCAGGTCAATGTCGCAGCGCTGCACCATGTCGGCAATCATGCCTGCGAGGCCCATGCGCTGGCCGTCCTCGGGGCTGAAGATGCGTGCGACGCCGTAGGCCTGCAGCTCACGGATCTCGTCCGGCACGATCACGCCGCCGCCGCCGCCGAACACCTGGACATGCTCGCCGCCCTTCTCGCGCAGCAGGTCGACCATGTACTTGAAGTACTCGACGTGCCCGCCCTGGTAGCTGGAAATAGCAATGCCCTGCGCGTCTTCCTGCAGCGCCGCCGTCACGATCTCGTCGACCGAGCGGTTGTGGCCGAGGTGAACCACCTCGCAGCCCTGCGATTGCAGGATGCGCCGCATGATGTTGATCGACGCATCGTGGCCATCGAACAGCGAAGCCGCCGTGACGAAACGCACCTTGTTGACGGGGCCGCGCGCCTGGGCCTGGGGCACGTCGCGACGTACGTCTCGCACATCGGAAAGGTCGGTCATAGTCTCCACCGCTCGCTGGTATGGGCTGGCGGCCGCTTGCTGGCCTGGTGCGCCGGTCTGTTGCCGGCTTGGCCGTGCAGGCGGGGATGGCCCTCGCGAGGCGAAGGCCAGTCGATTATATGACTTTGACGTCAGACAGGCGTCGGTCCTCTGTGTCTTGAATGCGCCCCGATCACTCCTTCATCACCGCACACCCAACCTCGGACATTCCCCGAACGCATCCGTCTTCCACTCGCCCCAGCGGTGCGCCAGCACCCGCAGTAGGCCGGCCAACCGCCGCAATGACAGCGGCGCCGACGTTGCAGCCAGCGTGAAGCGAGCCGGGCCGCCCTCGCCCGACAGCCAGAAGCGCTCCCCCTCCGCCAGTGCAAAGACTTCGCCCGGCTGCAGCCAGAAGTCGGCCACGCAGCCTTCCACCGTGACCCATACCCGGCCCTCCATCACCTTCACGCTTTGCCCATAGCCGGCGCGCAGGCTCACGGGCTGCCCCGGCTCTTCCAGTTCGAACACTCTGAGTTCACGCATGTCGCCACTCCCTGTCTGCCTGGCGGCACCCTTCTCCGCCATGCTTCCATTATTCGGATTGGCGCCTACAATCCCATGTACAGTTGTGAACAGTTTTCGATGAACTGTTCAGCAGTTTTCCCTGACAGTTCGCCCGCGCCGCCATGAAGCTGATCCTCGACGCCAACACCGGCATCCCGCTGACCGACCAGATCATCCAGGGCGTGAAGGCCTGGATCAGCTCGAGCGAAGCACGACCCGGCGCGCGGCTGCCGTCGATCCGGCAACTGGCGGCCGACAACGGCATCAGCCGCTTCCCGGTGATCGAAGCTTATGACCGGCTCGTATCGCAGGGATTGCTCGATTCGCGGCAGGGATCGGGGTTCTATGTCGCGGACAGCCCGCTGGCGAGCCGTTCGGCGCGCGGCTGGTCTGACCCGAGCTTGGCTGAAGACCTGTCCGACCATATCCTCGAACAGTTCAATCACCCTAGCAACACGCTAAAGCTTGCCGGCGGCTTCGTGCCCGAGACTTGGCGTGACGTGGAGGGCCTGACGCAGGCGATCCGCGCGGTCTCGCGCAACGAGATCGACAGCGTGATCCACTACGCCACGCCGATGGGCCACCCCGAACTGCGCCGGCAGGTACTGCACCGCGTGCGCCAGCTCGGCATCGCAGCGGAACTGCCGCAGGTGCTGATCACGACCGGCGCGAGCCAGGCACTCGATCTCGTCGTGCGCCATCTGCTCAAGCCCGGCGATACCGTGTTCGTCGAGGACCCGGGCTACTACAACCTCTTTGGCCTGCTGCGCCTGCACGGCGTGCAACTCGTCGGCGTGCCCCAGACCCCATCGGGACCCGATCCGGATGCGACCGAGGCGTTGTTGCGCCAGCACAAGCCCAAGCTGTTCTTCACCAACAGTGTGTTGCAGAACCCCACGGGTTCCACGCTGGCGCCGCCGGTCGCGTTCCGGCTGCTGGAACTCGCGCGCCGCCATGGCTTCCGCTTTGTCGAGGACGACATCTTCTCGGACTTCCAGACGCACTTCACCGACCGCCTTGCAACGCTGGACCAGCTCGAGCACGTGATCTACATCGGCGGGTTTTCCAAGACCGTGTCGGCGTCGCTGCGCATCGGCTATGTGGTCGCCGACAAGGCGCTGGTGAAAGACCTCGTGGATGTGAAAGTGCTGACCAGCGTGGCCGGATCGCACTTCGGTGAAGCCGTCACGGCCGCGCTGCTGGAGCGCGGCGGCTATCGCAAGTATGTGGAACGGCTGCGCCTGCGCGTGCGCGAGTCATCGGCCAACGCGCTGCGCCAGCTTGCGTCCTGCGGGTGGGAGGTATTCTGCGAGCCAGCCGGCGGCAATTTCTTGTGGGCACGCCCGCCGGGCATCGAGGATTCGCGCGAACTGGTCACGCTGGCCGAGACCTTCGGCGTAACGATCGCGCCGGGAAACTACTTCCGGCCCGGCGGCGAGACCTCGGCATGGATCCGCGTCAACACCGCCTATGTCAACGAGCCTCGCGCGGTAGCGTTCATGCGCGAGGCCGCCTCCAAACGCTAGGCCAGCGGCGGGCTCAGCCGCCGTGGTTATGCAGCACGGCGTTGCGCCGCGCGTAGAGGAAATAGATCGCCAGCCCGATCACGAGCCAGACCAGGAATGCGATCCACGTGAGTGCCTGCAGATGCGCCATCAGGAACAGGCAGAAACCGGCCGACAGCAGCGGCACCACGGGCACGCCAGGGCAGCGGAATGCACGCGGCAGATCGGGGCGCGTGCGGCGCAGCACCAGCACGGCGATGGAGATCAGTGTGAATGCTGCCAGCGTGCCGATGTTGATCAACTCCGCCAGCACATTGAGCGGCACGAAGCCGGCAATCGCGGCAAACACGATGCCGACGGTCCACGTGGCGAAGTATGGCGTGGCATGCACCGGATGCACCGATGACAGTCGCTCGGGCAGCAGGCCGTCACGCGACATCGCGAAGATGATGCGGGTCTGGCCGTAGGTCATCACCAGGATCACCGTGGTCATGCCGAGAATGGCACCAAGATCGACAAAGCCCGCCACCCAGTTCTTTCCCGCGTACTGCAGCGCCAGCGACACGGGGTGATCCACGCCCGCGAACTTGGCGAACGGAACGATGCCCGTCATGATCGCGGCCACGACAACGTAGAGCACCGTGCAGACGGCCAACGAGCCGATGATGCCAATCGGCAAGTCCTTGCTCGGATTGCGTACCTCTTCGGCGGCCGAGGTCACGGCATCGAAGCCGATGAAAGCGAAGAACACGAGCGCCGCCGCATTGAACACGCCAGTCATGCCGAACGGCGCGAACGGCTCCCAGTTGGCCGGCTTCACGTGCCATACGCCGACCGCGATGAACAGCAGCACCACGCCGATCTTGATCGCCACCATCACGTTGTTCAACCGCGCCGATTCCTTCACGCCGTACGACACGATCCACGTAATCGCCAGCATGATCAGCACGGCCGGCAAGTTCACCATGGTCTCGACACCGGGCACCGCACCGGGCGCCGCGGTCAGCGCGGCCGGCAACTTCACGCCGAATCCGGCCACCAGCGACTGGAAATAGCCGGACCAGCCCACCGACACCGCTGACGTGGCGAGGCCGTATTCGAGCAACAGGTCCCAGCCGATCATCCAGGCGATGATCTCGCCGAGCGTGGCATAGCTATAGGTGTAGATAGAACCCGAGACGGGAATGGCCGACGCGAACTCCGCGTAGCACAGCGCGGCAAAACCGCAGGCCATCGCGGCAATCACGAATGACACGGTAAGTGCGGGCCCCGCGGTCAGGGCACCGGTCCCGGTCAGCACGAAAATGCCGGTGCCGATGATGGCGCCGATGCCCATCATCACGAGATCCATCGGCCCGAGGACCTTCTTCAGGCCGTCGTTGTTTGCCACGGCGAGCATGGCGTCGATATTCTTGGTGCGGAACAGACTCATCGGAGCAACTCCTGCGAATGCCCGTCTTGTGGAGGGGATTCGGCTTTTCTGGAAAGGGTCGGAGTTTACTCTTTTGGGGGTGCGCGTCGGGTCACTATTTGACGGAGTCTGCTGGTCGGGGTTGGGTTATCGTGCTTGGCATGCTCTGCTGTTTCGCCGGCGTAGCCGGCGACCTCCTTTTGTCCGAGCGACAAAAGGAGGCAAAAGCGCGTCAGGCTTGCCCTAACGGGCGAATATTTATCGTAGGGAGCTTGGGGTGTTGTACGGGTATGAGCTTCAGAGGTTTTTTCACGCTGCCTGCCGCGTGGGGCACCACCGTGGGTGGGAATACAGCGCTGATTGAACGAGCCCCGAAACTGTCCGTGGACCCTGCTGCAAGCGATATCGTGTGATCGCCCTCGGCTGCGCTACGCGCTGAGCTCTAGTCTGAGCGCGTGAGCCCAGGGCCAACCACGCCGCGGTGACGAGGCCTGCGCATTGATGCGCGAAGTAGAGAGAGGTAGAAGAAAACGGACCTCGTGCGCCAGCGACGCTGATGAGCTTGCGTCCAGACGACGGGGGTTGTCAGTTTTTTTGTGTGCAGGGCAGTTAAAGGCTCACCGTCGATTGAGCGGTGAGCCAGCATTATCTCAACGATGCGGATGGGTGAAGCGCTCCTCGTAGAGGATCGCAAACTGGTTCATCGCCGCCTTCCAGTCATGGGTGGAGCTTCCCCACTTGCCGGTGATGTTGCGCAGCGCCAGCCAGAGCAGTTTGGTTGCCGCCTCGTCGCTGGGGAAGTGACCTCGCGTCTTGATGATCTTGCGCAATTGGGCATTGATACTCTCAATGGCGTTGGTAACCGGCATGATAGGAACCGGTGCCCCTCCTCCTCACCGAGTAACTTGGTGTATGGTTCGACCATCCGGGACAGGGGCACCGGGGAGCACTTCGGGTGGGCAGGCCGTTCATATACGTTGAGCTGCGAGCTCGTGTTAGTAGTTGGCCGCCCCTGCGACCCGCCCGGTTGCGCTGCGAGCGCGAATCCGTAGTTGTCGTGCTGTCCCACCGGCTCCCATTTGCGATGTTTCCCATGGGAGACGCCAATGCGAGTGATAGGACTGGATGTATCGCGATCCGTTGCCGAGATCGCCTATCTGGAGAATGGCCTGCTACGCGCCGGGGGTCGCGTCGGACTGCGACGCGACGAGCTCGAACGCTTTGCCGCCAAACTAAAGCCCGACGACCACGTAGTACTCGAGGCGACCGGCAATACGATCGCCATTGCAAATGTGCTGACTAGTCATGTTGGCAGAGTGATCGTCGCCAACCCGCTGCAAGTCCGTCTAATTGCGGAAGCCCGCGTGAAGACGGATAAGATCGATGCGGCCATTCTTGCGCAACTCTATGCGAGTGGCTTCCTGCCCGAGGTCTGGATTCCAGACGAGGCCACGCAAGCGATGCGGCGGCAGGTGTCGCGCCGCGCCCAGATCGTCCGACAGAGGACGCGCCTCAAGAATGAGGTTCACGCTGTCCTTGCCGCGCATCTCATCGAGCGGTGTCCCGCGACAGACCTGTTTGGCAAGAAAGGGCGGGCGTGGCTGAGTCTGCAGCCGCTACCCACGGACGAACGTATCGGGATCGACCAGCGGTTGCATGAGCTGGACCGGCTGGCAGAGAATCTGCAGGAGATTGACCGCGTCCTGGCCCAATCCGCTATTCAGGACGACAGGCTACGCAAGCTCCTGACTATCACCGGCGTCAACACCACAGTGGCGATCGGGTTGCTCTCCGCCATCGGCGATATCGCCCGCTTTCGCTCGCCGGAGAAATTGGTCAGCTACTTTGGCCTCAATCCGTCGGTCTACCAATCCGGCTTGCAACCAGCAAAACACGGACACATCAGCAAGCGCGGACGTTCCTATGCGCGTGCCATGCTGGTCGAGGCTGCTTGGGCCGCAGCGCAAACGGCCGGCCCCGTCCGAGCCTTCTTCCTACGTATCCGCGATCATCGCGGTCAGCAGATCGCCGCTGTTGCCACGGCACGCAAGCTGGCGATCATCGTCTGGCACGTCCTCACGCGTAACCAATGCTTCGCCTGGGATCGCCCGGCGCTGACTGCGCGAAAGACCCGTGAGCTGGAACTGCAGGCGGGCATGCCTTCTGCGCGTCGCGGTAGCCGCAAGGGAGCAGCCGCCGCCTACAATCTGAAGTCCGTCCGGGATCTGGAGCGTGCAGTCGGAGAGCAAGCCGAGCAGGCTTACCAACGCCTGTTCTCACGCTGGAAACAAGCGCGACCGCAGACAGGTGCGGTACGCGCTCCGTGGCCACCAATACGGACGCCATGAACGAGTGAGAGAGCACCGCGGGCTTGTCAACTTCATCCGTCGTGTAGACGATCTTGCGGATTGCCGGCGGGAACGCAAAGAACGGAATCACCTGATCCCAGGCGCGCCGCCAGGATGCGCCGATGGGTGCGTACCGTTGACCCCATTCCCCTTGCTCGAAGGCTGACAACTCGGCTAGCGCAGCTTCGACAGTAGGTGCCGTGTACACGGGCTTGAGCGCTGCCGCCACGGCCCGGCGTTCCTTCCAGCTGGCGTACTCGAGGCTGTTGCGGATCAGATGCACGATGCAGGTCTGCAGCGTCGTATTCGGGAACACCGCATTCAATGCCTGCTCCATGCCTCTGAGCCCATCGGTGACCGCGATCAGGATGTCCTGCGTGCCGCGGGTCTTCAGGTCGTTGAACACCTTCATCCAGAACTTGGCGCCTTCGGTAGTCTCGATCCACAGGCCCAGGATGTCGCGCGTGCCATCTGGCAGCACGCCCAAGGCCAGGTAGACAGCCTTGTTGCGCACCACGCCGTCCTCGCGCATCTTGACCCGCAGCGCGTCGAAGAACACCACTGGGTACATCACCTCCAGCGGGCGCGACTGCCAGGTGATTACCTCATCCATGACTGCGTCGGTCACCGAACTGATGAACTCGGGCGACACTTCGGTGCCGTACTGCTCGGCCAGAAACGCCTGGATCTCGCGCACGGTCATGCCGCGGGCGTACATGGCGATGATCTTGTCGTCGAACCCGGTAAAGCGCCGCTCGTGTTTGGGAATCAGGATCGGATCGAAGCTGCCATCGCGGTCGCGTGGGATATCCACCCGCAGTGGGCCGTCATCGGTCAAGACCGTCTTGGCGCTCTTGCCATTGCGCTGATTGGCCGTGCCGGCTGGGCGCTCAGCACCAGCCGGGTAGCCTAGATGATGGCCCAGTTCAGCGCCCAGGGCGCGCTCGATCAGGGCCTTCTTGAACGCCATCGAGGCGTCCTGGACCGCCTCAGCGGTCATCGGACCCTTGACGAAATGCGCGATCAGGTCCTCGGGAATGGTCGGCAGCTCGCGGTCAGCGGCTTGGCTCGTCTTGGTTTTGCGTGGCATACATGCTCCTTGGTGACATGTTATGCCCTAAACACAAAATTTCTGACAGGCCCAGACGACGACGTGCGCGCAGCGCAGCCGAAGGCGTCCCACCACTGACCGTGTTGAAACGCTGTACCCGAGTCCAACTTGGGGATCGTTCAAAAGTCGTGCCGCGCCAGGCACAGGTTCTGACTCACATAGCGTGAGCAGGCCTGAACGAGCACCCAGGCATCGCGAGACCAAAGCCGCTCGAACCATAGAAGCGCATCGTTGATGGCCGTCTGCCCAGACACGCGTTTTTTGGTTACTTTTTGTCGCCCGGCCAAAAAGTGACTCGCCGGCTACGCCGGCGAAACAGCGGCGCCTGCCAAGAACGACAACACCGCCATTACCGGCCCGCCCTTTACTTCGCCACCGGCATCATAAACTCCGCCCCCTTCCCAATCGAATCCGGCCACCGCTGCATCACACTCTTGTAGCGCGTGTAGAAGCGCACGCCTTCTTCACCATACGCATGATGATCGCCAAACAGCGAACGCTTCCAGCCACCAAACGAATGCCAGGCCATCGGCACTGGGATAGGAACATTGATTCCGACCATACCAATCTGAATCTGCCGCGCAAAAGCACGCGCAATACCACCGTCGCTGGTGTAGCAAGACACGCCGTTGCCATACTCATGTGCATTGATCAGCGCCACCGCCTCGGCAAAGTCATGCACACGCACGACCGACAGCACCGGCCCGAAGATCTCTTCCTTGTAGATCGTCATGTCCGGCGTGACATGGTCGAACAGCGTGCCGCCGACATAGAAGCCGTTCTCGTGGCCTTCGACCTTGTGGCCGCGGCCATCGGTCACCAGCGTCGCGCCTTCTTCCACGCCCTTGGCGATATAGCCTTCGACCTTCGCCTTGTGCGCGCCGGTCACCAGCGGTCCCATTTCGGCGTCGGCTTCCATGCCATTGCGGATCTTCAGCGCGGCGGCGCGCTCGGCCAGGCGCGGCACGAGCTTGTCGGCGACGTCGCCCACGGCTACCGCTACCGAGATCGCCATGCAGCGCTCGCCAGCCGAACCGTAGCCTGCGCCGATCAGCGCATCGACGGCCTGGTCCAGGTCCGCGTCGGGCATCACCACGAGATGGTTCTTCGCACCGCCGAGCGCCTGCACGCGCTTGCCGTGCTTCGTGCCTTCCGTGTGGATGTACTCGGCAATCGGCGTCGATCCCACGAACGACAGCGCCTGCACGTCCGGATTCGCGAGCAGCGCATCGACCGCGACCTTGTCGCCTTGAACGACGTTGAACACGCCATCCGGCAAGCCTGCCTGCTTCAGCAGATCGGCGATCAACAGGCTCGGCGACGGATCACGTTCGCTCGGCTTCAGCACGAACGTGTTGCCGCATGCTAGCGCCACCGGGAACATCCACATCGGCACCATCACCGGGAAGTTGAACGGCGTGATGCCGGCCACCACGCCCAGCGGCTGGCGCAGGTTCCAGTTGTCGATACCGCCGCCGACGTTGTCGGTGAAATCGGTCTTGAGCAGGTTAGGGATGCCACAGGCGAACTCGACGATCTCCACGCCGCGCGTGACTTCGCCTTTTGCATCGCTGAACACCTTGCCGTGTTCACGCGTGATCAGCGCAGCAAGGTCGTCGTGATGCTTGTCCAGCAACTCCTTGAACTTGAACAGGATGCGCGCGCGGCGCAGCGGCGGCGTGTCGGCCCATGCCGGGAACGCTGCCTTCGCGGCGGCGACGGCGTCGGACACTTCTTGCGCAGTGCCCAGCGCCACGCGTGCGGCCACTTCACCGGTGGCCGGGTTGAAGACGTCGGCAAAGCGCGCGGACGCGCCTGGCCGGACGGTGCCACCGATGTAGTGGTGGATTTCGGCGATCTGCCGGTTCTCAGCAATATTCACTTTGGAATCCCTCTTTACTGCACTTCCTGCAAGGCCTGCTTGACCGTATCGAACAGCTCGGCAATCTGCGCCTCGCTGATGATCAGCGGCGGCGAGAACGCGAGGATATCGCCGGTGTAGCGCACCAGCACGCCACGCTCAAGGCATTTGAGGAAGGCTTCGTAGGCGCGTGCGCCGGGCTGGCCCGGACGCGGCTCCAGCTCGATGCCGGCCACCATGCCGAGGTTGCGGATGTCCTTCACATGCGGCGCGCTGCGTACGCTGTGAACGGCCGCTTCGAACACCGGCGACAGCTCCGCGGCACGGCCGAACAGGTTCTCGCGCTGATACAGGTCCAGCGTGGCGATGGCAGCGGCGGCGGCCAGCGGGTGGCCCGAGTAGGTGTAGCCATGCGCGAGTTCGATCGCGCCCGGCGCGGCCGAGTTGACCACGGTGTCATGGACTTCGCGGCGCACGGCCACGGCACCCATCGGCACGGCGGCGTTGTTGATGGCCTTGGCCATGGTGATCAGGTCCGGCGTGACCTTGAAGCGTTCCGCCGCGGTGGCGGTACCCAGGCGACCAAAGGCCGTGATGACCTCGTCGAAGATCAGCAGGATGCCGTGCTTGGTCGTGATCTCGCGCAGCTTGTCGAGGTAGCCGACCGGCGGCACCAGCACCCCGGCGGAGCCCGCCAGCGGTTCCACGATGACGGCGGCAATCGTGGACGGATCATGCAGCGCGACGATGCGCTCGAGTTCGTCGGCAAGGTGCGCGCCCCATGTCGGCTGACCCTTGGAGAACGCCGCTTCGGCGATATTCAGCGTCGCCGGCAGATGGTCGGTGCCCGGCATCAGGTTGGCCGAGAACGCCTTGCGGTTCGGCCCGATGCCACCGACAGCCATGCCGCCAAAGCCCACGCCGTGGTAACCGCGTTCGCGCCCGATGAAGCGGGTGCGCTGGCCCTCGCCGCGCGCACGGTGGTAGGCCAGCGCAATCTTCAGCGCGGTGTCCACCGATTCCGAACCGGAATTCGTGAAGAAGATGCGGTCCAGTCCCTGCGGCATGATCGCGGCCACCTTGGTGGCGGCTTCGAACGACAGCGGATGGCCCATCTGGAACGGCGGCGCGTAGTCGAGCGTGGCGGCCTGGCGGGCCACGGCCTCGGCAATCTCCTTGCGGCAGTGGCCGGCCGCTACGCACCAGAGGCCCGCGCAACCGTCGAGGATCTGGCGTCCGTCGTGGGTGGTGTAGTACATGCCGCTGGCCGAGGCCAGCAGGCGCGGCGCCGCCTTGTACTGGCGGTTCGCGGTAAAGGGCATCCACAGGGCATCGAGATCGGGAATCACGGTCTTCGCGGCGTCCATACGTCCTCCTCTGGGCAATCTGGGCGATTCGGGTTGGCGCGCGCTGTCACGGCGAAACGTGTGCAGCGGCAGGGATGTCGGCCACTCTACCGGCGGCGCCGGGACGACAAAATATACAGTCCGGACAACTTCGCCTTACCGTACAGTTTAGGCAAGCCAAACCGTACAGGATTGTGCCGGTGCAGCAACGATCCGCGGGCAGTCTGACAGCGCAGGCTATGCGATGCTGTGCGGCGCCCCACATTGCACCGCGTCATTTGCGGCGACCGCGCAGACGCACAGGCCAGCCAAGCTCGTGCAGCCGCTAAACTGTACAGGTTAGAACTTGCCTGAAGTGCCCCATGCTGACCCTGGACCTCACCCGCAGCCGCCGTGGCGGCGAGACCCTCACCGAACAGATCGTGGCAGGAATTGCCGCGCTGGTGGACCGCCGCGCACTGCGTGCGGGCTCTGCGCTGCCCTCGGTACGCCGCTTTGCGCAGCAGCATGGCGTCAGCACTTTTACAGTCGCGGAAGCCTACGGTCGCCTCACGGCGCTCGGCTATCTCGCTGCCCGCCCGGGCTCCGGCTACACCGTCGCGCATCGCCACGCGCCCGCCGGCGGCATGCGGTCGCCCCAGTGGGAGGCGCCCGGTCTGAATGCGGCGTGGCTGCTGTCGGATGTATTCGCCGATCATTCGGTGCCGATCAAGGCCGGCGCCGGCTGGCTGCCGGGCGACTGGCTCAATGAGGAAGGCCTGCACCAGGCCATGCGCGCCGCGGCGCGGGTGCCGGCCGCGCAGGTATCGGGCTATGGCCATCCCTACGGCTACGCGCCGCTGCGCGAGCATATCGCCACGGGCCTGGGCCAGTACGGCATTCCTGCGCAGGCACAACAGGTCGTGCTGACGCAGGGTGCCACGCAGGCGCTGGATCTCGTGGTGCGCACGCTGCTGCGGGCCGGCGATACGGTGCTGGTCGAGGCGCCGTGCTACTGCAACCTGCTGCAGATCCTGCGACTTGCCGGGCTACGCGTGATTGGCGTGCCACGCACTGCGGCCGGGCTCGATACCGATGCACTCGAAGACGCCATCCGCACGCACGCACCGCGCGCACTCTTCATCAACACCGTGCTGCAGAACCCCACTGGCGCGACCCTGACCAGCATGAATGCGTTCCGCGTGCTGCAGCTTGCCGAGCAGCACCGGCTGCTCGTCGTGGAAGACGACATCTACCGCGAACTTGCGCCGGCCGGCTCACCGATGCTGGCCGCGATGGACGGGCTGTCGCAGGTGGTCTACATCAACGGGTTTTCCAAGACGATCACGCCGTCGCTGCGCGTGGGTTACGTCGCCGCCAGCGCGGACCTGGCCAAGGCGTTTGCGAGGACCAAGATGGCGGTCGGGCTGACATCTTCGGAAGTCACGGAGCGGCTTGTGTACTCGGTGCTCACGAGCGGCCACTACGGGCGGCACGTGGCAGCGCTGGCCGAGCGCCTGCGCGCGCAGCAGGACTGCGTGACGGAGAAGATGGAAGCGCACGGCCTGGAAGTGCTGCTGCGGCCGGAAGGCGGAATGTTCGCGTGGGCACGTGTGCGCGATGTCCTGCATGACGGCGCGCCCATGACCGGCAACCGGCTGGCTACGCTGGCGCTGGAACGTGGCATCTGGCTGGCGCCAGGTTCTTATTTCGAGCCGGAGGAGACGGATTCGCCGTGGATACGTTTCAACGTGGCGACCGGAGACGCGCCACAGTTATGGGAATTCTTTGACAGCCTGGCGAATGGGCAGCGCGCGGTACGTGCTGCGTGAGGTCCGCGAACCGGCCGCTGCGGGAGATCAGCCCCAGAGGCGCTCGACCACCCAACCCGCTGTGGCGCAGACGCCAATCCAGACGGTCATGCAAGTAGCGATAAAACGGTAGCTCATATCGAAATCCACAACAAATGTGAGGCAGGAATGTGAATACTTCGGAAAGTATACATGCATTCATGAATGTATGTTTTTGGCGGAAGTCGTCACATCTGGCGACTTTCCAGCCTCACGGTGATTCGCCCGGCTCATTTCCCTTCCGTGCAGCATGGACGGATGCGATACCGACATCGCCCTCTGCTACGCTTTTCGTCTCGCTTCCTTCGGTCTTCTAACGCCATGCACACCGAGAATCTTTCCTCCTGGACCCACAGCCACGTCTTCGACAGCGGCAACCATGCGGCCGAGCGCGGCACGCGGCTGGTGATGGCGATCACCGCCGCGACCATGGTGGTAGAGATCGCCGCGGGCTGGTGGTTCAACTCGATGGCGCTGCTGGCGGATGGGTGGCACATGAGTTCGCACGCGTTGGCCATCGGCATGACGGCATTTGCCTACGCCGCCGCGCGCCGCTACGCGAGCGATGCGCGCTTTGCGTTCGGCACCTGGAAGATCGAGGTGCTGGCGGGTTTCGCCAGCGCCATATTCCTGCTTGGCGTGGCCGCGCTGATGGCGATCGGCTCCGTGGAGCGTTTGTTCAGCCCGCAAGCGATCCACTACCGTGAAGCCATGGCGGTTACGGCGCTCGGGCTGCTGGTGAATCTTGGCTGCGCGCTGATTCTCGGCGGCGCGCATCACCACCACGACGGTCACGACCACCACGGGCATCACCACGGGCATGCGCACGATCACCATGATCACGGCCACCACCACGACATCAACCTGCGCTCGGCCTACCTGCACGTGCTCGCGGACGCGGCAACGTCAGTGCTCGCCATCGTCGCACTGGCTGGTGGATGGTGGCTCGGCTGGAGCTGGCTGGATCCAGTGATGGGACTGGTGGGCGCGGCACTGGTCGGCCGCTGGGCACTAGGCCTGCTGCGCCAGAGCGGCACCGTGCTGCTGGACAGAGAGATGGATCATCCCGTGGTCGAAGAGGTACGCGAAGTGCTCGCCGCCTTCGAGGACGCCGGCGATGCGCGTGACGCCACGCGCGTGACTGACCTGCATGTCTGGCGCGTCGGCAAGCAGCAGTTCGCCTCCATCGTCTGCCTGGTCACGCACGACGCCACGCTGACGCCGCAGTCTGTGCGCGAGGCGTTGTCCGTGCACGAGGAACTCGTGCACGTGACGGTGGAGATCAGTGTTTGCCGCGACCAGCACTGGCACGCGGCGTCCGCAACGCAGCAAGTCTGATCGACACTACGGGAGCAATACGATTGCCCCGGTCGTCGCCCGGGACTCTGCGGCGGCATGCGCTTTGGCAACGTCCTGCAGCGCGAAACGCGCGCCGATCTCCACCTTCACATGGCCGGCGGTAACGGCGTCGAACAGGTCCTTCGCGTTGGCGCGGAACATATCCGGGTCCGCGTTGTGCGGAAACACCGAAGGTCGCGTCAGGAACAGGCAACCCTTCTTGTTCAGCAGTTCGGGTTCGATCGCCGGCGCCGGGCCAGACGCGGCACCGTACAGCACCACCAGGCCGAACTGCTGCGCGCAATCGAGCGAGCCCAAAAAGGTGTCCTTGCCCACCGCGTCATATACGACGCGCACGCCACGTCCGCCGGTGGCCTCGCGTACGGCCTTGACCCAATCGCCGCTGCGATAGTCGATGGCCACGTCACAGCCCATCCGGCGCGCGAGTTCGCACTTCTCCGGCGAGCCCGCAGTGCCAATCACATAGGCGCCCAGCGCCTTGGCCCAGCTGCTCAGTATCTGGCCCACACCGCCCGCGGCGGCATGGATCAGCACCGCATCGCCCGCCTTCACGGCATGGGTATGGCGCACCAGGTATTGCGCAGTCATCCCCTTGAAGATGACGGCGGCAGCCTGCTCGTCGGAAATACTGTCCGGCACGCGTACCAGCTTCGCGGCCGGCACGTTGCGGTAGTCGGCATAGGCACCAAGCCCCGCATTCATGTAGGCCACGCGGTCGCCCGGCGCAAACCCCCTCACGCCCGCACCGACTGCCTCGACCACGCCGGCGGCCTCATGGCCAAGGCCGGTGCCCGGTGGCAAGGGATACGTGCCGCGGCGCTGGTAGATATCAATGAAGTTAAAGCCCATCGCCGTCTGGCGCACCACTACCTCGCCTTCGGCGGGCGGTGGCAGCTCCATGCGCTCGAGCTGCATCGCTTCGGGTGGGCCAAATTCGTGGACGCGTATGACGCGGGCGGTCAGCATGCCGGGTCTCCTCTGACTGGGAAGACCCGATTATTTCCGGTTTTGCGAAAACGTGCCCGGGCTCAGACGCAAGCGATCACGTCAGGTCGCAGCACATGCATAGCGGCGGCGTGTCGGTATGGCGGTGGAATTCCTTCGACGACAGGACTTCCGCCGGCAGCTTGGCGGCCGGGATCAGCGAGAAGCCGTAGCGCGCAAAGTAGCTTGGGCAACTGGTCGTCAGCAGCACGGCGCGCTTGACGCCGTTGGCACGCGCTCGCATCAGCACCGCGCGGACCACGTGGGACGCAACGCCCTGGTCGCGGTATTCCGGCAGCACCCCGACCGAGCGGACCACGACGGTTTCGCCAAACCGCTCGCCGGCCCCGCAGCCGACAATCTGCGATTCGTGGACGGCGACGTGGAAGTGTTCCAGCAAGCGGAACACATCATCGGTCGGCAGGCCGCAACGTTCGAGCACCGCGCCAACCGCGGGCGCATCCGGAGCCAGCGCCGCCCGGATTCGCAAATCTTTGATCATCTGGAGCCTCTTGTTCTTGCGTCACTCACGTACAGCAAACCACGGAAGCCCTGCATGGTTGTCACGTGCGCCTGCTTGCATTGTATGTCGCGTATCGACTCGCAGCCGCGCCAACACACTACCCTAAACAGCGTTGTTGTTCCAGACGGGAAGAACGCGTAGATAACCGTCGATCACGCCGAGGGCAGCCCGTTTCATGAGCGAGCCGGCCGGCTCTCAAACGGGTGAGGCGGGAAAGGAGAAAAGCCGTGGCGCGCACCGCTGTACGGCGCCACGCAGATTCCGCGCCAGGTGCGCAGAAGGAAACTGGAGGCGGGGATCCGGAATCGAACCGTCGTAAACGGCTTTGCAGGCCGTCGCATCACCACTCTGCCACCCCGCCGTGGACGAAACGTCCGGGGACAAATCGTGTTGCGGGGCGCAGTGTAGCGGGAAATCGGAAACTCTGCAGAAACGCTGTTCGCAGTGCGGCTATTCCATGCCGCCCATGGCCGACTGGATGTAGTTCTGGATGCCGACCTTGGCGACCAGTTCGATCTGGGATTCGATCCAGTCAATATGCTCTTCGGTCGCTTCAAGGATATCGACAACGACCTCGCGCGAGACGTAGTCGCCCACCGACTCGAAATACTTGATCGCATCCTTGCAGCTCGCCTGGGAAACCTGTTCGAGCTTGAGATCGCAGGCCAGCATTTCCTCGGTGTTTTCGCCGAGCAGCAATTTGTCGAGATCCTGCAGGTTTGGCAAACCGTCGAGCAACAGGATGCGCTCGATCAGCTTGTCGGCATGCTTCATTTCCTCGATCGATTCCTCGTATTCATGCTTGCCGAGCGCGTTCATGCCCCAGTGCCGGTACATGCGCGCGTGCAGGAAATACTGGTTGATCGCAGTCAGTTCGTGCTTGAGTTGGGCGTTGAGCAGCTGAATGACTTTCTTGTCCGTTTTCATGGCATATTCCCTTCCCCCGGCGGCTGAAAATCGTGCTTCTCCTTTTTTTCCATCGTGCCCGGCTTTTACCGGTGCGTTTTCATGGTAGCCACAATTGGGGCGACATCAAGCGACACGCCAAAATGCGACGGTAATCGCCACATCTACCGCATGCAATCGAGAATGCGTATGGTTTTGATTTTCGTCCAGATTATGCCCCGCCATGCAGAAGCAGAAAACCGCCGTGGCCGGCGGCTTTTTTGCCACTTAGGGATGCCCGGACTCAGTCGAGCTTCGCCCCCGAATCGGCCACCAGCATCTTCAGCACCGGCCAGTCGCGCGTGAAGATCGCCTGGGCCTCGGCCGGGGTGCTGCCCAGCGGGCGCAGGCCAAGCCCAGCCATGCGCGATTGCATGTCAGGCGTCTGCATAATCGCGCGCACCTCTTCCTCGAGCTTCGCGGTCACTGCCGGCGGCACGCCGACAGGGGCCGCCATGCCGATCCAGCCGACCGTCTTGAACGCGCTGTCGCCCATGCCCAGTTCGGCGAACGTCGGCAGCTCGGGCAGCGCGCTGCTGCGTTGTGCCCCCGTCACCGCCAGCGCCTTGAGCTTCCCGCTTTGAATATACGGCTTGGCCGTGAGGATGCTGGCGAAGCCGAACTGCACCTGGCCGCCGAGCAGGTCCTGCAGCATCGGCGCTTCGCCCTTGTACGGCACATGGGTGGACTCGGCGCGTGCAAGCTTGCTGAAATACGCGCCGCTCAGATGTGAGTACGAGCCCACACCCCACGACGCATAGCTGACCTTGCCCGGCCGCGTGCGCGCATAGTCGCCCAGTTCGCGCGGCGTGCGTGCCGGCAATGACGTATTCGTCACGAGTACGAGCTGCGCATCGGCGAGCACGCTGACCATCGACAGGTCCTTGCGCGGGTCGTACGGCAGCTTGGCGAACAGGAACTGGTTGGTGAGAACGGTCTGCGTGATGGTCACCAGCAGCGTATAGCCGTCCGGTGCAGCTTTTGCCACCGCATCCGTGCCAATGATGCCGGAAGCACCGGCCTTGTTCTCCACCACGACGGGCTGGCCCAGCCGCTTGCTGAGCTTCTCGCCGAGCGCGCGCGCCACGGTGTCGGTGCCGCCGCCAGCCGCATACGGCACGACGATGTGAATCGGCTTGGAGGGATAGGTCTGCGCGAGCGCCGGTGCGCTGCAAACGGTAATGCCACTCAGGGCGAGCGCCAGCAGCGCACGTCGGTTCATGCCTTGTCTCCGGTTGCTTGAGCTTGATGTTTTTGGTTTGCAGACAAGCTAACCGGCTTGAGAAAATACGTCCAATGCAATATTTTTCAAATTTCCATGCATAAAAACTGAATTCATGAGCCTGCGTCAGCTCCATCACTTCGTCACGCTGATCGAGCAAGGCAGCTTCGCCCGCGCCGCCGATGCGCTGCACCTGTCGCAGCCCGCGCTCACACGCAGCATCCAGACGCTCGAGGGCGACCTGGGCACGCTGGTGGACCGCGCATATGGCAAGGCCAGACCGACCGCTGCCGGCGCCATCGTCCTCGAGCGCGCACGGCGCATGCTGCGCGAAGGCCGCGAACTCAGGCGCGACCTGCAGATGCTGCAGGACATCGAGATCGGAGAGATCCGCATCGGCTTCGGGCCATTCGCATCAGCGTTCCTTCTTGAGCCGGTGCTGGCCGCGCTGGTGGCGCGCCATCCGACGTTGCGCATCGACCTGGAGACAGCGGACACGCGCACCATGCTGACGTCGCTGGAGGCGGAACGGCTCGATGCCTTTGTCGGCGAGAGCCAGAGCCTGACCCGACTGCCACACCTGCAGATTGAACGGCTGCCGGCGCTGCAGACTGCATTCTTCGTGCGCAGCAGCCACCCGCTGGCCAAACGCCGCGCGATCAACCTGGCGGCACTGACGCCCTACCCCGTGGCCGGTCCGCGACTGCCCGCCGGCGTACGTGACTTCTTCCACCGCCGGGTCGCGGAGGATCAGGGCAACATTGATGGCACGCCGTGCGAACTTCTGACGGTCACGTGCGACGACATGCACGCGCTGCGCACGCTGATGCTGTCGACCGATGCGGTGGTGCTGGTGCCGCGCGCGATGATGGCGAGCCTGCAGGCCGACGGACAAGCCGTGGCGCTGCCGCTGCGTCCCGCCACGGAACTGCGTGCGCCGTATGGCGTGGTGTCGCTGGCCGGGCACTCCCTGTCCCCCGCAGCGCGGGCGTTCGTGACGCTGGTGCACGAGGTGCTGGCCGAGCACCCGGCCTTGCGCAAGGGCGCACGTCAGGCGCACTAGTGAGCGTATGCTGTGCGCTTCGGTTTCCCGAAGAAGAAAGGAGACACGGCAATGTCCAGACTCAGAGTGAACAGCTTTACGTTGTCGCTTGACGGCTATGGCGCCGGGCCCGCCCAAAGCCTCGAAAACCCGTTGGGCGTGGGCGGCGAAGCGCTGCACGAATGGGCGTTCGCCACGCGCCGCTTCCAGGTCATGTTCGCCGGCGAAGGCGGCAGCGCCGGCGTCGACAACGACTTCGTCGAACGCGGCTTTGACAACATCGGCGCGTGGATTCTCGGACGCAATATGTTCGGGCCCGTGCGCGGGCCATGGCCCGACGAGAGCTGGCGAGGCTGGTGGGGCGACAAGCCGCCCTACCATGTGCCGGTGTTCGTGCTGACGCATCACGCGCGGCCGTCGATCGAGATGGAAGGCGGCACGACCTTTCACTTCGTCACCGAAGGCATCGATGTGGCACTGGCGCGTGCTCGCGAAGCGGCACAGGGACGCGACGTGCGGCTTGGGGGCGGCGTGTCAACGATCCGCCAATACCTGCAGGCCGGCCTGGTCGACGAGATGCACCTTGCCATCGTGCCGAAACTGCTAGGCGGTGGCGAGGCACTACTGGCCGGGCTGGATCTCCCGGCACTCGGCTTCGCCTGCAGCGAGCATGTGACCACGCCGGCTGTGTTGCACGTCGTGCTGACCAGGCAGGCTTAGGGGGGCCTCAGGCACCTGCGGCAAATGGTAGAGCCGTATCGGTGCTGACGGGCCGCATGGCGTGCGACCCGGCATCAGCCGCCGGTTGCGGTGCCTGGCAGTAGCTATTGCCAGCACGCGCACACCCCACACCGGTCTGGCGCGGACGATCCGTATCGGCGCGCGCCGCGGTAGTGGCGCATGTGGCCAACATCACAGTACAGAGCAAACGCGTCAGGGCATCAAGTTTCATGGCTGAACTCCGTAGCACTGCGGCTCAATGCGCATCCGCAGACGGAGCCTTCGGCGGCGCGACCTTGCGCATCAGCGGGACCATCGCGGTGGCAATCACGAAACACACCATGACGATCAGGAACGCATCGCCGAACGTCTGGGTCTGCGCTTCACGCCACGCGAGCGCAAAGAGTTGCTTCAACGCGACCGTATTCGCATCGACCAGGTCGTGGCCAGCCGCGAGCATCTGGCTTCCTGCGCTTTGCAGGAACGCGCCCATGGCCTCGTTGCGGATATTCAGGTGCTCCGCCTCGCGCAGGAAATGCAGGTTGCCGCGGTCGTTGAGCACGGTGGCGCAGGCCGCGATGCCGATGGCGCCGCCCAGGTTGCGCATCAGGTTGAACAGGCCTGATGCGAGCTTGAGCCGTTCGGGCGGCATACTGCCCAGCGTCAGCGTGACCGTCGGCGCCACCGCGAACTGCTGTGCCATGCCGCGCAGTGCCTGCGGCAGCAGCAGTTCGGCGCCGCCCCAGTCGTGCGTGATCGGTGCGAAGAACCACATCGACAGCGCGAACAGGCCGAGTCCGAACATCATCAGCCAGCGCAGGTCGACTCGATTGGCCAGGAACGCATAGAGCGGGATCGACGCGACCTGGAACAGGCCCGTCGAAAAGATCGCCAGGCCGATGTCCAGCGCGCTGAAGCCGCGCACGCGTCCCAGGAACAACGGTGTCAGGTAGATCGTCGCGAAGATGCCTATACCGGTAACGAACGAGAAAAAGCAGCCCAATGCGAAGTTGCGCTCGCGCAGCGCGCGCAGGTCCACCACGGGATTCGCGTAGGTCAGCGATCGCCAGACAAAGGCCACGCCCGATAGCCCGGCAATCCATGCGGTGGCGAGGATCACGTCGTCGCCAAACCAGTCCCAGCGCGGCCCCTCTTCCATCGTGTATTCCAGGCAGCCCAGGAACAGCGCCATAAACAGGATGCCGAGGTAGTCGGCGCCGCGCACCAGCGACCAGTTCGGGCGATCGACCTTGACCAGCATCGGTACGGCCACCGTGACGAAGATGCCGGGCACCAGGTTGATGAAGAACAGCCAGTGCCACGAGAAGTTGTCGGTAATCCAGCCGCCGATGGTCGGGCCAAGCGTTGGCGCGAGAGACGCGAGCGCGCCGATGGTCGCTGCGGCGATCACGCGCTGCGGGCCGGCAAAGAACGCAAAGGCTGTGGTGAACACCAGCGGGATCATCGACCCGCCCAGGAAGCCCTGCGCCGCGCGGAACGCGATCATGCTCTGAATATTCCACGCCACGCCGCACAGCAGGCTGGTTACCGTGAACCCCGCGGCCGACGCGGCAAACAGCCAGCGCGTCGACATCACGCGGGACAGCCAGCCCGACAGCGGAATGACGATGATCTCCGCGATCAGGTAGCTGGTCTGGACCCAGACCGTCTCGTCGGCGCCCGCCGACAGGCCGCCACCGATATCGCGCAGCGACGCCGAGACGATCTGGATATCGAGCAGCGCGATGAACATGCCCACGCACATGGTCGCGAAAGCGAAGATCTTCGCGGGCATCGATAGCGATGCCGGGGACGGCAACGCCGCCGCCGGTGCCGCGACCGGCCTGTCGAGTGTGGCCGTGCTCATCATTGCACCTGCCTGGTTGAATGCGTATCCGGATGCGTATCGACCTGCGCGATCACGGACAGGCCCGGGCGCAAGGTGCCGAGCGTGGCATCTTTCTCGTCGAGCTGGATGCGTACCGGCACACGCTGGACGATCTTGGTGAAGTTACCGGTCGCGTTTTCGGCCGGCAGCACGCTGAACTGCGCCCCAGTCGCCGGCGCGAGGCTGCCGACGCGGCCATGGAAGACGCGTCCGGGCAGCACATCGGCCTCGATGGTGACAGGCATGCCCTCGCGCATATGCGCGAGCTGACCTTCCTTGAAGTTTGCATCGACCCACAAGCCGCTGGCCGGAACGATGGACAGCAACTGACTACCGCTGCCGGCGTAGGCGCCGACGCGCGCGCGGCGGTTGCCCACCGTGCCGTCGACCGGCGCGCGCAGTTCGGTGTAGCTGAGGTTGAGCTTTGCGATGTCGCGTTCCGCCACGGCCTGCGCCAGCGCCGCTTTCGCCTGCAGCTTCTGCGTGCCGATCACCTCGAGCTGGCGCTGCGCGGCGAGCAGCGACGCTTGCGCCTTTTCGCTGTTGGCGGCCGCCTGCTTGTAGTCGGCATCGGCCTTCTGCGAACTCTGGATCGACACCGCCGATTTTTCGACCAGGCTCGCATAGCGTGCCTGGTCCTGGCGCGCACGAACGGTGTCGGCATTGGCGCCCGCGAAGCCGGCCCGCGCCTGGCCGATGACGGCTTCCTGCAGCCGCTGCGTGGCGTCGAGGTTTTCGAGCAGCGCCTGCTGCGCAGCCACCGCGCCCTCGGCCTTGGCCAGCGCGGCACGATAGTCGCGGTCGTCGATGCGCACCAGCACATCCCCTGCATGCACAGGCTGGTTGTCGGTCACGGCAACTTCGGAGATATAGCCGGCAACCTTCGCGCCGATCACGGTCACGTCGCCGCCCACGTAGGCATCGTCGGTGCTCTGCACGAAGCGCGCGGAGCTCCACCAGTGGTAGCCGTAGCCGACACCGGCCAGACCCGCGACAAGCAGCGCCCCGGTCGCGAGCAGCTTCTTCGTAGTGGGCCGCGATCCTGCCTGTTTCGCGGCCGGAACAGGCTGCTCGCCCGTGCGTTCGGTGATGGTGTTGCTAGTCATGGCACTTCCTTTCAGCGCACTCAGTTTCGATGGGATTCAGATTCGAGCCGGATGCGGCCTGCATCGCCGCTGCACGATTCAATTTCTGCCGCATGCGTTCGGTCGCGGCAGGGCCAGGCCCAAGCGCGTAGTGAGCTTCAGTAATCGGCCGTCCGTTCGCGGCGTCGACCAGCACGGGCTCGACACGTGCGCCGGTCTCGCGGTCCAGCAATTGCACGCTTTCGCCCTCGGGGGAGAAATGCCGGTTGCCCCAGGCCAGCAGCGCCACCAGCACAGGGCGGAAATCACGGCCGCTCGGGGTCAGCACGTATTCGAAGCGCGGGGGGCGTTCGCAGTAGCTGCGCCGCTCCAGCAGACCTTCCTCGACGAGCGCGCTGAGCCGGCGCGCGAGCATGTTCGGCGCGATGCCAAGGCTCTTCTCGAAATCGTCGAAGCGGGCCGTGCCGTAGAACGCCTCGCGCAAGATCAGCACGCTCCACGCGTCGCCGATCCGCGCGACAGTCCGCGCAATGGGGCAAGGCGCTTTGTCCAGTGGCTTTCTCTGCATGATCATCATCCCTCTTCATCAGGGGTTGCTATCAAGTTGAAAGTTAGTCTAGAGTAGTGACTAGCATGTTGCAAGTTAATTTGGCAACATGCAGTACGAATCACGAACGAGAGGTGCATGACATGACGCAAGGGCAACCCTTCCCTCCGGCACGGCGCTTTGGGCGCAGCCTCGCGGTACTCGCCGCCACAGCCATGGCCGCGAGCCTGGCCGCGTGCGCGGTCGGTCCCGATTACCATGCCCCCGCGCCGGACTTGCCGGCGGCATACGCGCACGCCGCCGCATTGCAGGCCCAGGAAGCAGCGCCTGCGGCGCCCGCGCTCGATAGCTGGTGGAAGGGATTCGACGATCCCGCGCTGACCCGGATCATCGAGCGCGCGCTGGCGCAGAACCTGGACCTTGCTGCATCGGTAGCCCGTGTCGACCAAGCGCGTGCGGCCGCCGACTACGCCGGCGCGGCATTGCTGCCGGAGGGATCGCTGTCCGACAGCGTCGCGCGGCAACGGCAGTCACTCGAAAGCCCGCTGGGCAAGATCGCCAGCAAGTCGCCTGGCTTCGAGCGCAACAACACGCTGTACAACGCCGGTGCGGGGGCCAGTTGGGAGATCGACATCGCCGGCGGCCTGCGGCGCGGGGCCGAGGCGGCCGACGCGGAAGCCCAGGCGGCCGAGGCCGAACACCTCGGCGTGCGCGTGCTGGTGGCAGCGGAAGCCGCCGACGCCTACTTCCGCGTGCGCGGTGCGCAGCAGCGCATCACCATCGCGCAGCAGCAGGTGCAGACCAATGCGCGGCTGCTGGATCTGGTGAAGCTGCGCCTGGCCGACGGCATCGGCGCCGAGCGCGAACGCGCGCAGGCCGAAGCGCGGCTCGCACAGACCCGCGTCACCATCCCGCCGCTCCAGATCGAGCTCGACACGCAGCTCAACCGACTCGACGTGCTGATGGGCGCGGCGCCGGGCACCTATGCCGCCGAACTCGCCACGCCGGGTGCGCGTACCGGCGTTCCGCAGATTCCGCTCGCACAGGGTCCTGCCGCGCTGCTCGAACGCCGCCCCGACGTCATTGCCGCCGAACGCCGGCTGGCCGCGTCCAGCGCGCGCATCGGCGTGGCTACGGCGGAGTACTACCCCAAGCTATCGCTCGCGGCATTGCTCGGCTTCGAAAGCCTGTCGGCGAGCAAGATGTTCACGGCCGCCACGTTCCAGCCCGCAGCCATGGCCGGCCTGCGCTGGCGTCTGTTCGATTTCGGCCGTGTGGACGCCGAAGTCGCCCAGGCACGCGGCGCGAATGCAGAGGCACTCGCCACCTATCGGAAGTCCATGCTGCGCGCGACCGAGGATGTAGAAAACGCAATCGTCACGCTGACCCAGCTGCAACTGCAGAGCCAGGACCTGACCGTGGAAGTCGATGCTCAGGCCCGATCGCGCGGCGCGGCCGAAGAGGCCTACAAGGGCGGCGCTGTCAGCCTGTTCGAAGTGCTTGAGGAAGACCGCCAGTTATTGGCCGCGCGCGACCAGCAGGCACGCGCGGGCACCGATAACGCACGCGCCGCAGTGGCGGCGTTCCGTGCGCTGGGTGGCGGCTGGTAAGAATCAGGGGAGAAAGCGCCGCGTCGCCTTAGTCGGCTTCGGCCTTTTCCGTGGTCGACAGGTAGGCGGCGGCATCGGCCAGGCGCCGGCGCACGCCTTCGCCGGCAGCGGGCCCGGGTGCCAGCGCGTAACGCGCGAGGTCAACGGGCGCGCCGCTCGCGGCATCGACCAGTACGGGTTCGATGGGCGCCCCAGTCGCCTTGTCGACAAGCTGCACGCTCACCCCCTCGGGGGCGAAGTGTTTGTTGCCCCAAGCCAGCATCGACAACATCACCGGCTCGAAATCGCGGCCGCACTCGGTCAGCACGTATTCGTAGCGCGGCGGCCGCTCCGAATACTGGCGGCGCTCCAGCAAGCCTTCATCCACCAGTCCGTTGAGGCGGCGCGTCAGCATGTTCGGCGCAATGTCGAGGTTCTTCTGGAAGGCGTCGAAGCGGGTCGTGCCATAGAACGCCTCGCGCAGGATCAGGATGCTCCACCACTCCCCGACCCGCTCCAGGCTGCGTGCGATGGGACATTGCATGTCCCGGAAGGTCTTTCTTTGCATGGTGGTCGGCAATGGCTAAGGGCAGCTTCGTGCCCGTGTCAGGAGCATGCTACTGCCGAGGGTTTAATCATGCAAGTGAGACCCGGCTC
This sequence comes from Cupriavidus pinatubonensis, assembly GCF_019602855.1. Lineage (GTDB taxonomy): Bacteria > Pseudomonadota > Gammaproteobacteria > Burkholderiales > Burkholderiaceae > Cupriavidus > Cupriavidus pinatubonensis. The sequence continues at coordinate 253,008 of NZ_CP080767.1, read as the reverse complement.
ATGGGTGAACGTCGACGGCGAAATTCTTCTTTTTTATATTATATATTTGTATATAATATCTGATACGAAACTATAGCCGACCCATGAACCAGCCTCATCCCAACATCGAACTCCCCACCATGCAGGCTGCTGCGACGCGCGCATGCGGCTTGCTCAAGGTGCTGGCCAATCCGGACCGTCTGCTGCTGATGTGCCAGCTGTCGCAGGGAGAACTTGCCGTGGGCGAACTGGAGGAACAGCTTGGCATCCGCCAGCCCACGCTGTCCCAGCAACTCGGCGTGCTGCGCGAGAACGGCCTCGTGGCAACACGCCGGGACGGCAAGAACATCTTCTATTCGGTCGCAAGTCCTGAAGCGCTCGCCGTCATGGCGGTTCTCTACGAACAGTTCTGTGCAAACCCCGGCCAGGAGCCAACATGCTGATTGATCTTGCCAACTTCACGCCGGGCTTCTCGCTTGCCGGCGGACTTGTCATCGGCGCGGCGGCTGCCGTTCTGGTGCTGTTCAATGGCCGCATTGCGGGCATCAGCGGCATCCTCGGTGGTCTGCTGACGCTGCCTCGCGGGGACATGGCATGGCGCCTGGCCTTCCTTGCCGGCCTGATCGGCGCCCCCATCGTTGCCGGCCTGGTCGGCAAGCCGGCGATCGCCGACATTCAGGCAAGCTGGGGAGAGATCATGATCGCGGGCTTCCTCGTCGGCATCGGCACCCGCTATGCCAGCGGATGCACCAGCGGGCACGGCGTGTGCGGAATCTCGCGCGGCTCGATCCGCTCGCTGGTCGCCACGCTGACATTCATGGCGGCCGGTTTCCTGACCGTCTTCGTGCAACGGCACCTGATCGGAGGCTGATATGGCTGCTTTTTTCGCATTGCTGGCCGGCTTGCTCTTCGGCATCGGCCTGATGGTTTCCGGCATGGCGAATCCCGCCAAGGTGCAGGGATTCCTGGATCTGGCTGGCCGCTGGGATCCATCGCTGGCCTTTGTCATGGCCGGGGCCATTGCCATCGGGCTGGTGGCTTTCCTGATCGCGAAGCGCCGCAAGCGCTCGTGGCTCGGCTTCCCCATGCAGCTGCCGGCCACCACGGCCGTGACTGTGCGCCTGGTGCTGGGCAGCGCGGCCTTCGGCGTCGGCTGGGGGATCGCCGGGTTCTGTCCGGGCCCGGCGCTGGTGGCGCTTGGGGCGGGCTATCCCAAAGCCATCGGCTTTGTGGCGGCCATGGTGGCCGGCATGATCGTCTTCGAGATCGTCGAGCGCGCAACGTCCACCATGCGGCAAGCCTGAGTGCGTCGGCATTGTCGCCGGAGATTGCGCCAGATCAAGAGCCAGCCCGCACGCAAGGCGCAGTATGGATTTGCCGGCGTTACTGCCGGCAGATCACGGGAATTTCACCCGCATCGCAAACTGGCAAGGAGCCGGCCATGCAAGCAAACGTCGGAACCCTCGACCGGACGCTCCGGATCGTCATCGGCCTGGCCCTCATCGTCCTGGCGGCAACCGGACATATCGGGGCGTGGGGATGGATCGGCATCGTGCCGCTGGCGACGGGCATCCTGCGCATCTGTCCAGCGTATAGCCTTCTTGGCGTAAAGACGTGCACGGCGTCCACACCGGACGCCAAGTAACGCCCTGCCATCTCGCCTAATAAAGAAGCCCCGCACAAGCGGGGCTCATTCTTGCCGGGCGTATGTGTTTTACGCGCCGCCAGGCGCGCCCGATTACTCCACCGTCACCGACTTCGCCAGGTTCCGCGGCTTGTCCACGTCGGTACCGCGTGCGCACGCCGTGTGATACGCCAGCAGCTGCAGCGGCACCACATGCAGGATCGGCGACAGGGCGCCATAGTGCTCGGGCATGCGGATCACCTGGATGCCATCCGTCGACTGGATGTGCGTGTCGCTGTCGGCGAACACGTACAGGCGGCCGCCGCGTGCGCGCACTTCCTGAATGTTGGACTTCAGCTTCTCGAGCAGTGCATCGTTCGGCGCCACAGTGACCACGGGCATGGCCTCGGTCACCAGCGCGAGCGGGCCGTGCTTGAGTTCGCCGGCGGGATACGCCTCGGCGTGGATGTACGAGATTTCCTTGAGCTTGAGCGCGCCCTCAAGCGCGATCGGGTAATGCATGCCGCGGCCGAGGAACAGCGCGTTCTCGCGGCGCGCGAAATCTTCCGACCACGCGATGATCTGCGGCTCCAGCGCCAGCACGCCATGCAGCGCGGCGGGCAGGTGGCGCAGGTTGGCCATGTCCTTGGCCTCGGCTTCTTCCGACAGGAAACCGCGCACCTTGGCCAGGGCCAGCGTCAGCATGTACAGCGCGGCGAGCTGAGTGGTGAAGGCCTTGGTCGACGCCACGCCGATTTCCGTACCGGCGCGCGTAAGGAAGCGCATCTCGGTCTCGCGAACCATGGCGCTGGTCGCCACGTTGCAGATCGACAGCGTATGCGTATGACCGAGCGCGCGCGCATGGCGCAGCGCGGCCATGGTGTCGGCGGTCTCACCGGATTGCGAGATCACCACGACCAACGCACGCGGATTGGGTACCGTGTCCCGGTAGCGGTACTCGCTGGCCACTTCGACCTGCGTGGGGATCTTTGCGATGCTTTCGAGCCAGTACTTCGCCGTACAGCCCGAGTAGTAGCTGGTGCCGCACGCCAGGATCAGGACGCTGTCGATCTCCGGGAACACCTCGGCGGCACGATCGCCGAACAGCGCGGGCGAGATACCGTCGACGCCTTCCAGCGTGTCGCCGAGCGCGCGCGGCTGCTCGAAGATTTCCTTCTGCATGAAGTGGCGGTACGGCCCCAGATCCACCGTGGCGGCATGCGCTTCCACCACGCGCACTTCGCGTTCGACCGGGTGATCATGGCCGTCGTGGATGGTCACGCCGTCGCGCGTGACCTCGACGACATCGCCCTCTTCCAGGTAGATGATGCGGTTGGCCGTGCCGGCCACGGCCAGCGCGTCCGAAGCGAGGAAGGCCTCGCCGTCGCCGAGCGCCACCACCAGCGGCGAGCCGGCGCGTGCACCGACCACGCGCTCGGGCTGGTCCTTGGCGAACACGGCGATCGCGTAGGCGCCGTGCAGGCGCTTGGTCACGGCGCGCACCGATGCGAACAGGTCGCCGCGCGTGGCGCTGCTCGGATAGCAGTAGGCCTGGTGGATCAGGTGGGCGACGACTTCGGTGTCGGTCTGCGACTCGAAGCCGTAGCCGACCGCGCGCAACTCTTCGCGCAGTGGCTCGTAGTTTTCGATGATGCCGTTGTGCACCAGCGCGATGGTTTCGCCGGACAGGTGCGGGTGGGCGTTCACGGTGTCGGGCTTGCCATGCGTGGCCCAGCGCGTGTGCGCAACGCCAGTGGTGCCCGCCAGGCCCGATGCCTGCGTCTGGGCGTCCAGATCGGCCACGCGCGACACCGTGCGTGCGCGCTCGACAGCGTTATCGCGCACGACGGCGACGCCGCAGGAGTCATAGCCGCGGTATTCGAGGCGGCGCAGGCCTTCGATCAGGACCGGAACGATGTTGCGCGTGGAAACCGCGCCGACGATGCCACACATGGCTGTACCCCCGTGCTCGGCGCCGATGCCGGCGCCTGTTTCAATGCCTGCGCAGCCACAGCGGCGCGCCGGAACGGCCGCAACACTGCGTCCGTCGTATTGTGTCGATCGATGGCCACCGTACACGACATGCAGGCGGCCATACCGCTTACTGCTTCGCCTTCTTGACTGGGCGCTGCCAGGCGTCGAGCGTCATCTGCTTGGCGCGCGACAGCGTCAGCTTGTCGGCCGGCGCCTCCTTGGTCAGCGTCGTGCCTGCGCCGATAGTCGCACCGCGGCGCACCGTGACCGGCGCAACCAGTTGCGTATCGGAGCCGATAAAAACGTCGTCCTCGATCACCGTGCGGAACTTGTTCGCACCGTCATAGTTGCAGGTGATGGTGCCGGCGCCAATGTTCACGCGCGCGCCGACCGTGGCGTCGCCCACATAAGCCAGATGATTGGCCTTGCTGTGCGCGGCGACCTGCGAATTCTTCACTTCGACAAAGTTGCCGATATGGACATCTTCGCCCAGTTCGGTGCCGGGGCGCAGGCGCGCATACGGGCCGATGCGGCCGTCCGCGCCGATCTTCGCGCTGTCGATATGGCAGAACGGCTGCACCTGCGCGCCGGCATCGATGCTGCTGTTGCGAATGACGCAATTGGCGCCGATCTGCACGCCGTCGCCGAGATGCACGCGGCCTTCGAACACGCAGCCGATGTCGATGGAAACATCGCGGCCGCAGGTCAGCTCGCCGCGTACGTCGATGCGCGCCGGATCGGCCAGCGTCACGCCAGTTTCGAGCAGGCGCTGCGCCAGATTGCGCTGGTGGATGCGTTCCACTTCGGCAAGTTGCACCTTGCTGTTGACGCCGAGCGTCTCCCACAGCGCCGCAGGCTGGGCCGAGACAATGTCGATGCCTTCGGTCGCCGCGCGCTCGACGGTATCGGTCAGGTAGTACTCGCCCTGGGCATTGTCGTTGCGCAGCGTGGCCAGCCAGCGGCGCAGATGGCCTGTCGGGCACACGATGATGCCGGTGTTGATCTCGCGGATCGCGCGGACGGCCTCGCTGGCGTCCTTCTGCTCGACGATCCGTACGATGCTGCCCGCGGCATCGCGCACGATGCGCCCGTAGCCAGTCGGATCGGGCATTTCCACGGTCAGCACGCCGAAACGCGTGTTGCCGGCTGCCTCGACCAGCGCCTTGAGGGTGGCTGCCGTGGTGAGCGGCACGTCACCATAGAGAACCAATGTGGGCTGGTTGTCGTCCAACTGAGGAAGTGCCTGCATCACCGCATGGCCGGTACCCAGTTGCTGGTCCTGTTCGGCAAAGGTGACGTCATCGGCGGCGACGGCTTCGCGCACGCGCTCCGCGCCGTGGCCAATGACCACCACGAGCCGCGAAGGCGACAGCGTACGCGCCGTATCGATGACATGCGCGAGCATCGGGCGCCCGGCAATAGGGTGCAGGACCTTTGGCAAATCGGAATGCATCCGCTTGCCCATGCCCGCGGCGAGAATGACGATATTCACAAGGAGACCCCTTGGTGCGTGTATCGGGAAATATATTCTTTAAAGCACCAGCCGGAGGTTCGATAACCGGCGTCACGGCGTTCGACAACCCGGCTTCCGCCAGCCCGGCGGTGGTGGCTTCCGGCCTTTCTGGAGCCGCCGACCCTTGCCAGGACTGGGCTTGCGGACGATCAGCAGACCCTGGCAAGATCCGCGGCGATTTTAACATGACGGTATCTGCTCAATACGCCCCTGTTTCCGATTCTCACAATCGCTGGTTGCGCCTGATATTGGCGATATTTGCCACGGCAATCCTTTGCGCGTGCAGCGCAATGAAGACCGGCTACCAGCAAGGCGACCGCCTGGCTTACTGGTGGATCGACCACTACGTTGATGTCTCCGACGCGCAAGAGCCCCTCACACGCGACGCCATCGCGCGATTCTTCGCCTGGCACCGGCAGGCGCAGCTGCCGGAAATCGCCGGCCTGCTGACCCAGGCCCGCAACCAGGTCCAGCAACCAGTCAGCACCGCTGCTATCGTACAAATCCAGGAGGCCACCCAGCGCCTGGCGCGGCAGTCGTTCGACCAGGCGGTCCCCGATGTGGCGGACCTGCTGCTCACGCTGACCCCGGCCCAGATCGACCGGATGGAAAAGAAATTCGACGAGGGCAACACCAAGTACCGCAAGAAATTCCTGAGCGGCAGTGCCGAGGACCGCGAATCGGCGCGTTTTGACAAGGTGATGAGCTACGCCAAGCTAATCTACGGAAGCTTCTCGAACGAGCAGGAACAGGCCATCCACGCCGCCCTGGCCCCGCTGATGCAGGGTGCCCAGGCGCGCTATGCGGAGCGGCTGCGGCGGCAGGAGGAATGGCTGGCGCTGGCGCGGCAGGTCCAGCAGACGCATCCGCCCAAGGCACAGGTCGTCGAACTGCTGCGCCGCTTCGGCGACCACTGGCAGCACCCGCAGGGGCAAATACGCGCCGCCAGCTATGAAGCCAACAACCAGGCGGGCGTAGCGCTGGCCACCACCATCGCCAACCTCGCGACGCCCACGCAGAAGGCGCATGCCGTGGAACGCTTCCAGAAGTGGATCGACGACACGCGCAGCCTGATGCGCGAGCGGCAGGGCAACACGTCCCAGGCGGCCAACAAGTAAGCCGAACCCAAACAAAACGCCCGCGTCACGACGCGGGGTTCTGTCTGACGGCGGGCCGCTTATTCGATGCTGGCCTGCTGGACGGTCGCCGACGTCTGTGGCGGACGTTCGAAACGCACAAATTCCAGCCGGTTCTCGTCGCTGCTGCCCGCAAACACCAGCGGCTGCTGCGTGAACGTGGTCTCGCCGAACAGGGAGGCCTCGTCCACCTTGGCCAAGCCCGTGGCCAGCCCCGTGAACGGGAACAGGTCAGTATCAGCCAGGTGCGACGGCACCACATTGCGCAGCGACGCGAAGATATTGTCGATACGGCCCGGGTTCTCGCGCTCCCATGCCTGCAGCATTTCACTGACCTTCTTGCGCTGCAGGTTCTCCTGCGAGCCGCACAGGTTGCACGGGATGATCGGGAATTCCATCGCGCGCGCATACGCGGCGATGTCCTTCTCCGAGCAATACGCGAGCGGCCGGATCACGATGTGCGCGCCGTCGTCCGTGGCGAGCTTGGGCGGCATGGCCTTCATCTTGCCGCCGAAGAACATGTTCAGGAAGAACGTGTTGACGATGTCGTCGCGGTGGTGGCCCAGCGCGATCTTGTTGGCGCCAAGCTCCTTGGCGGTGCGGTAGATCACGCCGCGGCGCAGACGCGAGCACAGCGAGCACGTGGTCTTGCCCTCGGGCACCTTCTCCTTGACGATCGAGTAGGTGTCCGCCTCGACGATCACGTATTCCACGCCCGTCGACTTCAGGTACTCCGGCAGCACATGCTCGGGGAAGCCGGGTTGCTTCTGGTCCAGGTTCATCGCAATCAGCTTGAACTGGATGGGCGCGCGCTTCTGCAGCGCCATCAGGACCGACAGCATGGTGTAGGAGTCTTTGCCGCCACTCATGCAGACCAGCACGGTGTCGCCGTCCTCGATCATGCCGAAGTCGCCGATGGCCTTGCCGGTTTGCGATTGCAGCCTCGTTTCGAGGCGGTAGAAGTTATTGGAGTGGCTCATGAGACATACCTGATCGTTGCGGCCGCCCGGATGAAATGGCCGGGATGGCTCGGAAGGGCCAAGATTTTACTCGGGCCGGCTCAGTTCTGCTTGATGTGGAAGACTTCCACGCCGACCGAGTCGCAATCCGGGTAGACGTCGGGCTTCTCGGTCGACACGCGCACGGCGCGCACCTTCGGGTGCTTGAGCATGGCGCGGGCCACGTCGTCGCACAGCGTTTCCTGCAGGTGCACGTGGCCCTGCGCCATGCGCTCGGCCACGGTATTGCGCATGAAATCGTAGTCGACGACTTCTTCTAGCTTGTCGGCTTGCGGCGTGCTCGCGGCCAGCGGCACGAACAGGTCGATATTGATCAGCACGCGCTGCTCGCCCTTCTTTTCGAATTCGTGCACGCCGATATTGATCTGCACTTCGTAGTTACGCAGGAACATGCGGCGGCAGTCTTGCAGGCTGGGATGGGTCAGGGCGGCGAGCATGGTCATGGCAAGCGGGGGAAAGGGAATTCAGGAGGGGCCGCGCCAAAACAGCCGGCGCGGCAGGTGGTTACATCATTCGGTCAGGAACATCACGTCGCGCGACAGCGGCATCAGGTGCTGGCCGCCGTCGACGTAGAGCGTGGTGCCGGTCACGGCATTCGCGCAGGCAAGGTAAGCCACGGCCTGGGCGATATCCTCAGGCGTGGACGACTTGCCCAGCGGCGTAACGCGGTGCGCGCGGCGGAAGCTCTGCTCCGACTGCTCGCCCGACACCAGCGTGATGCCGGGCGCGACGCCGACCACGCGCAGGCGCGGCGCGAAGGCCTGCGCAAGCTGCACCGTGGCGGTCTGCAGCGCGGCCTTGGACAGCGTGTACGACAGAAAGTCCGGATTCAGGTTGTCGAGCTTCTGGTCCAGCAGGTTGATCACGACACCGCGCGGATCCGTCGCGGTCGCGTCTGCCGCGCTCAGTGCCTTGTACATCTCACGCGCGAGCAGCAACGGCGCTGCCACATTGGTGCGCATATGCGTGTCGAGCGATGCATACGAGAAGCTCGTCGCCACGTCGTACTGGAACAGCGAGGCATTGTTGACGAGGCAGGTCGGTACGCCGAGTGCAGCCGTGCACGCGGCGATCAGCGTCCCCGTGGAGGCTTCGTCGGCCAGGTCGGCCTGCAGCACGGCGGCACGGCGGCCCCCGGCGCGGATCTGCGCGGCCAGCGCCTCGGCCTCGTCGCGCGAGCGGTGGCAGTGCACGGCCACATCCCAGCCTTGCGCGGCCAGTTCGAGCGCGATGGCGCGGCCAAGCCGGCGCGCGCCGCCGGTGACGATGGCCACGCCACGCGCAGCAGTGGCCTGCGGCGGGGCCGGCGATGGAGCGGCGGCAGATGGATTGGATTCGGGCATTGCTACAATCAAGGCATGCAGAAAGCCGCTAGTTTACCCCTTCCCCCCGCCGACGCGCTGGCCGCCTCCGACGCGCTGGCCACCCTGATCGGCGAAACCATCGATGCGGCCGGTGGCTGGATCGGCTTCGACCGCTACATGTCGCTGGCGCTGTACGCGCCAGGTCTGGGCTATTACAGCGGCGGCGCCGCCAAGTTCGGTCGCGATGTGCGCGACGGCAGCGACTTCATCACCGCCCCGGAACTGTCCCCGTTCTTTGCCCGCACGCTGGCGCGCCAGTTCGCGCCGCTGCTGGCACAGGGCCTGCCGCGCATGCTCGAATTCGGCGCGGGCACCGGGCGGCTGGCAGCCGACCTGCTGCTGGCGCTGGAACAGGAAGGGCAATTGCCCGACACCTACGGCATCGTCGAACTGTCCGGCGAACTGCGTGCGCGCCAGCAAGACACACTGGCGCAACGCGCACCACAACTGGCGCCGCGCGTGCAATGGCTTGATACGTTGCCCGAACATTTCGAGGGCATCGTGGTCGGCAACGAAGTGCTGGACGCCATGCCGGTGCGGCTGTTCGCGCGCACGGCCGGGCGCTGGCATGAACGCGGCGTGGCCCGCAGCGTCGCCGGCGACGACAGCACCGCTGCGCACGCGTTCACGTTCGAAGACCGCCAGCTCCCCGCACAAGCGATCCCCGAAGTGCTGCACGCCATTCCCGGCGACCATGACATCGTCACCGAAACCCATGCCGAGGCCGATGGCTTCGCGCGCGCGGTGGGCGCCATGCTCGCGCGCGGCGCGGCGTTCTTCATCGACTACGGCTTCCCGGCGGGCGAGTACTACCACCCGCAGCGCACCGGCGGCACGCTGATGTGCCACTACCGCCACCATTCGCACCCCGATCCGTTCTTCTATCCGGGGCTGCAGGACATCACGGCCCACGTCAACTTCAGCAGCATCGCCCATGCGGCCGTGGATGCCGGCCTGTCCGTGTCGGGCTTCGCCTCGCAGGCGCGCTTCCTGATGAATGCCGGCATCACCGACCTGCTGATGACGCTGGACCCGTCCGACACGCGCGCCTTCCTGCCCGCCGCCAACGCGGTGCAGAAGCTGCTGTCCGAAGCGGAGATGGGCGAACTGTTCAAGGTGGTGGCGCTCACGCGCGGGCTGGACGACAGCGAACCGCTCGCTGGCTTTGCACGCGGCGACCGCTGCCACACGCTCTGAGCCGCTGACGCCATGCTGCGCTGGACCCTCACCATCTTCCTGAGCGTGGTCGTACTGTCGGCAGCGTTGCCGTGGCTGCAGAAGCTCGGCATCGGCCGGTTGCCCGGCGACGTGCGCTTCCGGCTGTTCGGGCGCGACTACACCCTGCCATTCGCGTCGACGATCCTGCTGTCGCTGATCGCGCTAGTGATCGGCAAGCTGCTTTAATCGGGCATCCACCGCCGCCACGCGTGCCTCGTGCACGCGTTCCCTGATCTTGCTGACATCGTCGGCCAACACCTTGGCAATGGCGCCGGCGTCCACGCTGGCCGCGGCATCCAGGGCTGCCAGCAGCCGTGCCTTTTGCGGATAGGTGTCCGACTCGAATCCCTTGCGCCCGCGCTTGTCCGCCTCGCACGCGAGCAGTGCGTCGGCAAAGCGGCCCGGCTTGCGCAGCGCGTCGCAGCGCTCGAGCAGGCGCGTGATCGCGGCCGCGCCGAATTCCATCGATCGATGGATGTTGCCGTGCTCGCGCGCCACCACCACGGCCAGGTCGCGGCAGTCATTGGGCACGCGCAGGCGCTTGCAAACGTCTTCGAGCAGTTCGACGCTGCGCGTTTCATGGCCCAGGTGGCGCGGCAGCACGTGCTCGGGCGTGGTGCCCTTGCCAAGGTCATGGACCAGCGCGGCGAAGCGCACCGCGAGCGTCGTGCCCATCGCAGCGGCGCAATCGATCACCATCATCACATGGACGCCCGTATCGACTTCGGGGTGGTAGTCCGCGCGCTGCGGCACGCCCCACAGCCGGTCCAGTTCGGGCAGCAGGCGCGCGAGCGCGCCGCACTGGCGTAGCACCTCGAACATGCGCGCCGGGCGTGCCTCCATCAAGCCGCGCGCAAGCTCCTGCCAGACACGCTCGGGCACGAGCGCGTCGACTTCGCCGGCGTCCACCATCCTGCGCATCAGCGCAACGGTCTCGGGCGCGACGGTGAAGTCGTGAAAGCGCGCGGCAAAACGCGCAACGCGCAGGATGCGCACCGGATCTTCGGCGAACGCTTCGGAGACATGCCGGAATTGCCGGGCCGCCAGGTCGCGCTGGCCGCCGTGCGGGTCGATAACGGGGCCAACCAGCTTGCCGTCATCGTCGACGGCGCGCGCCATCGCGTTAATGGTCAGGTCGCGCCGGACCAGGTCGTCGTCGAGCGTGACATCAGGCTCGCAATAGAACGCGAAACCCTTGTAGCCCATCGCGGTCTTGCGCTCGGTACGCGCCAGCGCGTATTCCTCTTTCGTGCGCGGATGCAGGAAGACCGGAAAGTCCTTGCCGACCGGCTTGTAGCCGGCGGCCTCCATGTCGGCCGGGGTAGCCCCCACCACGACATAGTCGCGGTCCTGGCTGGGCTTGCCCAGCAGTTCGTCGCGGATCGCGCCGCCGACGGCGTACACCTGCATTGTCTTGTCTCGCTGTGTTCCGCCGCTGACGCGGCGCTCAGTGGTTGATGATTATCGCATCGGCGCGGTCCGGGGCCAGGCGATACGGCTCGTCGTCAGCCAGGAAATCGCGCTCTTCGCGAGCATCGGCAATCCACTCCTGCACAGCCGGCAATTCGAGGATGAAGTCCGCGTAGGCCTTGGCCGCCTCCGGCAGGTGAACGCCGTACGTCGCGAAGCGGGAGACCACCGGCGCGTAATAGGCATCGGCCACCGTAAAGGCGCCGAACAGGAACGGGCCCGCGTCGCCATGGCGCGTGCGCAGGTCCGTCCAGATCTGCGCGATGCGGTCGACGTCGCGCTGCACGGAGACGTTCCAGCCGCAGCCGGGCAGCACCGCGGTCACGTTCATCGGCATCTGGTTGCGCAGGTTGGTGAAGCCGGCGTGCATCTCGGCGCAAACCGAGCGCGCATGCGCGCGCGCGGCGCGGTCAGCGGGCCAGAGCGCCTTTTCGGGGAAACGCTCGGCCAGGTATTCCGCGATCGACAGCGTGTCCCACACCGCGATGTCGCCATCGATGAGCACCGGGACCTTGCCGGCCGGCGAATACTGCGCGATCTCCGCGGCAAAGCTTTCTACGAACAGTCGCACCTTCACTTCTTCGAACTCAATGCCGGCCTGGCGCATCAGCAGCCACGGGCGGAGCGACCAGGACGAGTAATTCTTGTTGCCGATGACGAGCTTCATCGCGAAATCCTTGGGGGAGGAAGGGATGGAGAATGGCCGCCGGACAGCGGCATTGCCTGACCGGAGCCGGACAGCCGCCGCTTGAGGAACGGTGTGCCAAACCGATCATTTTGCCAGCGCGGCGTTCGCTCTCAAAGTGAAAAGGACTCGCAACGGCTGCGAATCCCGATCACATAGAAGCAAGCGCGGCGTTGCGAGCCGGGTCCGCTACCGATGCACGCTCGCGCGCATGACCGTGAGCTGGGCATCACGGGTGCGCCCGGCCAGCACGTCTGTCATCACGGCTTCCAGCCCGACCGGATGCAGGCCGAGTTCGCTCGCCATGGGCCCGTGCAGCACGTTGTCGAACTGCATCGAATCGAGGTTGTCGCGCGAGAGCAGCGTATCGCCCGGCATGTGCTCCATCACTGCGGCCTGCACGCGTGCCAGCGCGTCGGGCAATGCGATCACCGGGCGCGGGTGTCCCGATGCGCGGCCCGCAAAGCGCACCAGTTCTTCCAGCGTGTACACCGTGGGGCCGCCGAGGTCATAGCCATGTCCGATGGTCGCGGGCGTAACCATGGCGTTGACGAAGGCCTGCACCACATCCAGTACGTAGATCGGCTGGAAGCGCGCATGCGCGCAGGCCAGCGGCACCACCGGCGCGATCTCCTGCATATGCGCGAACAGGTTGAGGAAGTGGTCGTCGGGACCAAAGACTACGGAGGGGCGGAACACAGTCCAGTCCAGGCCGCTGTCGCGCACCAGCCGTTCGCCGTCGCCCTTGCTGCGCTGATACATCGACGGACCGCGGCTGTCCGCGCCCAGCGCGCTCATATGGAGCAGCCGGCGGACGCCGGTGCGCAGGCACGAACCCACCACCTGCTCGACGATTTCGACATGGGCAGCCGCGAACTCGGGCCCGTACGGGTCACCACGCTCGCCGTGCAGCACCCCGACCAGGTTGACGACAATGCCGTCCGTGCCGAGCGGGCCAATCGCATCGTCGAGCGCCGCATTGTCGGCCAGACCGAGTTCCACCACCTCCACACGCGGCAACAGCAGCAGATGCTGCGCATGCTCCACGTTGCGCGTGCCGATCACGATGCGTTCGGGTGCGATGGGGGAATCTGGATTGGAGCCCGGTTCAAGCGGCGCGCCGGACGCCGAGGCGGCACCGGCCAGCCGGGAAGCGAGATGGCTGCCGATAAACCCGGCGCCACCGACGATGAGGACGTTGCTGGTCTGCATGGATGCCTCCGTGCGAGGAAAACGGCACGTGGCGGCAGACCGGCCATGGCACGCGCCCCGGAAAGGCGGGGCGCGCACGCGTTCACGGCAGGCTGGTGGTGGTCACCGCCGACGGTGCAACCTGGCCCAGGCGCGACTTCAGTGACTGAGGCTGGCCGCTCATCAATGCAGCATAGTACGTAGCGTTGGAAAGCACATTCTTCACGTACGTGCGCGTTTCGTTGAACGGAATGGTCTCGGCGAAGATCGCGCCTTCGACCGGCCGCGTCAGCGTACTGCGCCAGGCCTTGGGCCGCCCCGGACCGGCGTTGTAAGCGGCCGACGCCAGCGTCCACGAGCTGTCGAGATCAGTCAGCACCATGCTCAGGTAATTGGTGCCCAGCACGATGTTGATGTTGGGATCACCCATCATCGATGGCGAGAAGTCGGCCATGCCGATCTTGCGCGCCACGTACTTTGCCGTCGCCGGCATCACCTGCATCAGCCCATGCGCGCCCGCCGACGAACGCGCACTCATGATGAAGCGCGATTCCTGGCGGATCAGGCCGTAGGCCCATGCCATGTCGAGGCCGACATCGTCGGTCGCGCGCTGCATGAGGTCGCGATACGGCATCGGGAAGCGTAGCGAGAAGTCATGCTCGGCGCGCGTGCGGTCCGCCGTGTTGACGGTGCGGTCCAGCAATTCGACGCGGCGTGCGTACTCGGCCGCAGCCAGCAGCTCGCGGTCGCTCATGCCGCGCAGTTCCCAGTTCCATTCCCGCGTGCCTTCGAAACGCAGGTTCATGTTGTAGAGCTTCTGCGCGCGCTGGAAGCCCGCACGGCTGCGCATGGTCATGGCCTCGGCATCGCTCACAGTGGTGCGCGCCGGCAGCGTGATGCGGTTGCCGAGTTCTTCGCTGGCGAGCTGGCCATAGAAATTGAACTGGCCCGCGATCTGCTGGTACTGCTGCTGTGCCTCCGCGTCGCGGCCATCCGCCTTCAGCGAGCGGCCGTACCAATAGGTCCAGGCCGGGTCCTTGGCGCGCAATTCGGGCCGCATCATCTCGATGGCCTGGCGCACCTGCTTCCAGTCGCCCTGCCGCAGCGCCGCGCGCACGCGCCACTCCTGCGACTCGTCCGACATCCACTGGTTGCCGCCCAGGTCCATCTGGCGGCGGTAGTAGAAGGCGGCATCGGGCAACAGCTTCTTGGCCGCGTACTGACCGATCACTCCCCAAGCCGCACCCTGTTCATCGCGCGACAGGCTGCCGCCGCTTGCTGTCAGATAGGCCACGGCCTGCGACGGATCATTGCGCGCCATCTTGACGATAGTCGCCAGCGTGTCGCTGTCCACGCGCGCATCGGGCACTGTGGCCGCGATCCTGCCGGCCAGCGTGACGAGGTTCTGTTCCAGCGCCTGGCGCGCCTGGAACGCGACATCGCTGCGCTGGATCTGCTGGCTCTGCACGAGATAGCCGATCAGGTCGACGCAGCCTTCGCCGTAGTAGCGCACATCGCTGAGCACGTTGCGCGTATCGGCCGCCACATTCTGCCCCTTGAGCGCGCGCGACAGCAGCGCGTAGCACTCGACCTGCGTGTCGTCCTTGAGCACGAACTGCGGATACTCCGCATCAAAGTTGGCCCAGTCGCGCTTCTTGCCGAGCACCAGCAGCCAGTCGTTGCGCATGCGGTCGGCAATGGCCTGACCCTTGTAGCGTTGCAGGAACGCGCGCACCTGGTCGTCCGGCGCATCGATGCGAGCCAGTCCGCTGCCGTCGAACATCTGCGGCTTGATGCGGAAATATTCGACGTACGACGGGATCGGGTAGTCGACCAGCGTCGCCGAAATGGCGTACGCACGCTCGACGTCGTTCTTGCGCGCGGCTTCGCGCAGCGCAACGAATGCGTCGTCGGGATCGGACGGGATCACCGGCGCGGCCTGCACGCGCGGCGCAGCCTGCTGCTGCAGGCGCTTTTGCGCGAGCGCGGGGGTGGAAAGCACGGCACACGCCACGGCGACCGATGCGGCCTGCCCAGCACGCCGCAGATATACTGCCTTCAGCATTCTTAGCTTCCTTATTGTGACGTCAGACGGCGCCAGCTTTGCACGCTGCCACCGTCAATTATTGGTTTGATTGCAGGGCATTATCCCACGCCATGTCAGCCCCTTCTCCGCCTTCCCCGCCACCTGACAGCGCCGCCGCAGAAGACCGCCGCGCGCTGCGCGCGCGCCTGTTGGCGCAGCGCGCCGCCGTGGCGGACCGCGCCGATGCCGACGAGCGCATCGCCGCCGGCCTGCTGCCGTTGCTCGAACGGCTGGCCATCCGTTGCCTCGGTTTCTACTGGCCGATCCAGCAGGAATTCGATGCACGCGGCGTCGTGACACAGTGGCTGTCGGCGGACACCAGCCGCCGCGCCGCGCTGCCCGCGGTCAGCCGCCCCGGCGCGCCGCTCGACTTCCACCTGTGGACACCGGACACGCCGATGACCAAAGGCCACTACGGCATTCCGGTACCGGACGGCACCGACGCAGCGCAGCCCGATGCGTTGCTGATTCCCTGTGTCGGTTTCAGCCCCGATAAGTTCCGCCTCGGCTACGGCGGCGGCTTCTACGACCGCACGCTGGCGGCCATGTCCGGGTTCCCCGTGGCTATCGGCATCGGTTTCGAAGCCTGCCGCATCGCGCTGCAAGCGCAGGAGCACGACCTGCCGATGGACTGGATCGTCAGCGAGGCTGGCGTGTTCTGACGCTGACTAACGGTGAAACCGCGCGGGGCTTGAGGGCTCAGCCCGCGCAGACGAGCTCGTCCACGAGCGCGCGCATGCAGCGCCAGTGCGAGCCTTCCCAGAACACGCGCCGGCAGCCATCGCAGGTGACGAAGCGGTCATGGCGTTCGAGCACGGCAGGCGGCACGCGGTCCGCCACGACATCGCGCGCCACCGGTTGCAGCGGTACGTTGCAGTCCAGGCAGAGCGAGAACGGCCTGGCGCTGCGAGCCAGGTCGAGCCGTTGAAAGATCTCGCGCACCTGCGGCGTGGACTTGATCGCGCGCACATAGCAGCCGTGCGTAATGCCGCGGCGCTTGAGCAGCTCGCGATCGCGCGTCAGCACGATGCGGCCTTCGCGCTCGGCAATGCGCTCGATCTCGCTGTCTTCGAAGTGGTTGTCGTAAAGCGTGTCGAAACCCATCATGCGCAGCAGGTGGGCCAGCCCGCCAAGATGGGCATCGGCCACGAAGCGCATGATCCGCAGCGGATGCGCGCGTACCCGCAGCAACGGGGAAACATCGAGCGATTCAAATTTGGGATAGACCGAGACGCGGTCGCCGTCCTCGAGCATGCGGTCGAAGCCTGACGACTCGCCATTGACGAGAATCAGCTCCACCTCGGTATGCGGCACGCCCAGTGCCTCGATCATGTGCTTGACCGTGGCGGCGCGCGCGCACGGGCACGACAGGTCACGCCTGCGCTGGTCCGGCGCAAGAAAGTCGTTCAGCTCCTCGTAGAAGCGGAAGGTAGCGGTGACCATGGGCCAGAGTATGACACCGTTGGCCCCGTGGCGCGGCTCAGCCCTTCTGGTTCGCCAGCCGCAGCGCGGCCTCCACGGCCATCTGCGCCCACGGCGTCATCGCGGCCGGCGATTCCAGGCACTCCGCCGGCAGGCTCAGGTAGTGCCGCAACGCCACCTCGCCCCGGGAGGACTGGTAGCGGAACGTATGGCTGCTCTCGGCCTCGAAACGCGGCAGCGTCTTGTCATCGGCCTTGAGGTAGCACTGGCCATCGCTGATCAGCGCGAACATCAGCCCGTCATAGAACAGGCCATGCCCACCGAACATGCGTCGCGCGGAAATAGCGCCGATGCGCGCCCCCAGCGGCCCCATCAGTTCGAGCAGGTGCTCGATGAAGGGATCAGGTCGGCGCGCGGCCACGCTCAGAGCTTCAGGCGCTGCCAGATCGCCTTGGTGGCGCCGGCCGCGTTGAGCGTGTAGAAATGCAGGCCCGGCACGCCGCCGGCCAGCAGCCGTTCGCACAGTGCCGTGACCACGTCCAGCCCAAACGCGCGGATCGACTCGCGGTCATCGCCGAAGCTCTCCAGCCGCTTGGCCACCCAGCGCGGCACTTCCGAGCCGCACATGTCAGAGAAGCGCATGAGCTGCGAGTAGTTGGTGATCGGCATGATGCCCGGGACGATCGGCACGTCCACGCCCATCGCGCGCGCATCGTCGACGAAGCGAAAGTACGCGTCGGCGTTGAAGAAGTACTGCGTGATGGCGGAGTTCGCGCCGGCCTTCACCTTGCGCACGAAGTTCTCCAGGTCGTGGCGCGGCGATTTTGCCTGCGGATGGTATTCCGGATAGGCCGCCACTTCGATCTGGAACCAGTCGCCGGTCTCGGCGCGGATGAACTCCACCAGTTCGTTGGCGTAGCGGAATTCGCCGATCTCGCCCATGCCCGACGGCATGTCGCCGCGCAGCGCCACGATATGGCGGATGCCACCGTCGCGGTACTGCTGCAGGATTTCGCGGATGCTCTCGCGCGACGAGCCCACGCACGACAGGTGCGGCGCGGCTTCGATGCCTTCGCGCTGGATTTCCAGCACGGTATCGAGCGTGCCCTGCTGTGTGGTGCCGCCGGCGCCGAACGTCACCGAGATGTACTTCGGGTTGAGCGGGGCGAGCTGCGCACGCGTGTTGCGCAGCTTCTCGGCGCCCTCCGCCGTCTTCGGCGGGAAGAATTCAAAACTGTAGTAGCGGTCTTGCATGATGGTGGCGCGCTGCGTTGGCACAGCGCGCTTGGTAGGACCCGCGGTAGTGCGCGGCCGTCAGGCCGCGCGTTCGCCCAGCAGCAGGCTGGACAGCAGCCACGAGATCACGCTGTACAGGATGGAGCCCAGCAGAGCCGCCCCGAAACCGCCGACCGAGAAGCCCGACAGCAGGTTGCCGACGAACAGGAACAGCAGCGCGTTAATCACGAAGATGAACAGCCCCAGCGTCAGCACTGTCACCGGCAACGTCAGGATCACCAGGATAGGCCGGATCAGCGTATTGACCAAACCCAGCACCAGCGCGGCCAGCATCGCCGAGCCGAAGCTTTTGAGGTGGATCGACGGCAGGATGTACGGCAGCACGAACAGCGACACGGCGTTGATGATCCAGACGATCAGCAGTCTCATGACGGCTCCTTGGAATCGGTTTCTCCCCTCTCCCGCAAGCGGGAGAGGGGTGCGCGGCAACGGTATCAATAACGGTAGTGATCGGCCTTGTACGGGCCTTCCTTCTTCACGCCGATGTACGCGGCCTGCTGCTCGGTCAGCTCGGTCAGCTGCGCGTTCAGCTTGCGCAGTTGCAGGCGGGCGACCTTTTCATCCAGGTGCTTCGGCAGCGTGTAGACACCCACGGGGTACTTGCCGCTGTCGCGCTCTTGCCAGAGTTCGATCTGCGCGATGGTCTGGTTGGCGAACGACGAGCTCATCACGTACGACGGGTGGCCCGTGGCGCAGCCCAGGTTCACGAGGCGGCCCTTGGCCAGGATGATGATCTTCTTGCCGTCCGGGAACTTGACGTGGTCAACCTGCGGCTTGATCTCGTCCCACTCGTACTTCTCGATCGACGCGATGTCGATCTCGTTGTCGAAGTGGCCGATATTGCAGACGATGGCCTGGTCCTTCATCCTGGCCATGTGGTCATGCGTAATGACGTGGTAGTTGCCGGTGCAGGTCACGAAGATGTCGCCGTGTTCGGCAGCGTAGTCCATGGTCACCACGCGGTAGCCTTCCATGGCAGCCTGGAGCGCGCAGATGGGGTCGATTTCGGTGACCCACACTTGTGCCGACAGCGCGCGCAGCGCCTGCGCGCTGCCCTTGCCCACGTCGCCGTAGCCGGCCACGATGGCGATCTTGCCGGCGATCATCACATCGGTGGCGCGCTTGATGCCGTCCACCAGCGACTCACGGCAGCCGTACAGGTTGTCGAACTTGCTCTTGGTGACCGAGTCGTTGACGTTGATGGCCGGGAACTTGAGGTCGCCCTTTTGCGCCATCTGGTACAGGCGGTGCACGCCGGTCGTGGTTTCCTCGGTCACGCCGCGGATGGCGGCCAGGTTGCGGCTGTACCACGACGGGTCCTTGGCCAGCTTTTCCTTGATCGCCGCGAACAGGAAGGTCTCTTCCTCGCTGCCGGGGTTGGCGATCAGCGAAGCGTCCTTCTCGGCCTTGGCGCCCAGGTGCAGCAGCAGCGTGGCATCGCCGCCGTCGTCCAGGATCATGTTCGGGGTGCCACCGTCGACCCAGTCGAAGATGCGGTGCGTGAAGTCCCAGTATTCCTTGAGCGACTCGCCCTTGAACGCGAACACGGGCGTGCCGCCCGCGGCGATCGCGGCAGCGGCGTGGTCCTGCGTCGAGAAGATGTTGCACGAGGCCCAGCGCACGTCGGCGCCGAGCGCCTTGAGCGTCTCGATCAGCACGGCGGTCTGGATCGTCATGTGCAGCGAACCGGCAATGCGCGCGCCCTTGAGCGGCTGAGCGGCGGCGAATTCGTCGCGGATTGCCATCAGGCCCGGCATTTCGGTCTCGGCGATGGCGATTTCCTTGCGGCCCCAGCCGGCCAAACTGATGTCGGCGACGAGGTAGTCTTGCTTGAGGTCGGTCACGGCGTTCATGTATCACTCCCGGTGAAGAGTGGATGACGGTGACGGGCGGAGATCAGGCCGCGCTTCCCATATGCATGGATGCCATGCGTGAAGCGGGCGGATAGGTCGACTCGCCACCGTGCAAACCACGGATCAGCGAGCGCCGTTGAAGACAGTCCGAGCCTGGCGGAGGGCATGTTACGCCACGATCCGTTGCAACGCTCCTCGGAGTGGCGGTATTGTAGCCTGCCCGGCGTGGACCCGCACAATGGCCACCGGCATTTTTTTCCGCTATTTCCTTGACATGACCCCGACACCACCCCGCACCCTCACCATCGCAGGTTCCGACTCGGGCGGCGGCGCCGGCATCCAGGCCGACCTCAAGACGTTTTCGGCACTCGGCTGCTTCGGCATGAGCGCCATCACCGCGATCACGGCCCAGAACACGCTGGGCGTGACGGGCGTGCATGCGATTCCGGCCGATATGGTCACCGCGCAGATCGATGCGGTCGCCTCGGATATCGGCGTCGATGCCGCCAAGACAGGCATGCTCGGCACCGCAGCCATTGTCGAGGCCGTGGCCGCGGCAGCGGACCGCCACGGCATCCGCAAGCTCGTGGTTGACCCCGTGATGATCTCCACCTCGGGCGCGACGCTCTCGGATAACGCTACCAGCCAGGCCATGGTGCGCCTGCTGTTCCCGCGTGCCGTGCTGGTGACGCCCAACCTCCCCGAGGCCTCCTACCTGCTGGGGCGGCCGATCACGCGCCGTGCCGAGATGGAACAGGCCGCCGCCGACCTGATCGCGCTGGGCTGCCCCGCAGTGCTGCTAAAGGGCGGCCACCTCGATGACGATGGCCCCGCGAGCGTTGCCAGCGGACTGGACGATCTGCTGATGCTGGCCGACGGCACCGTGCGCGTCTTTACGCACCCGCGCATCGACACGAAGAACCTGCACGGTACCGGCTGCACGCTGGCTGCGGCCATCGCCGCACAACTGGCACGCGGCGACGCGCTGGAAGAGGCCGTCAGCAAGGGACTGGACTTTGTGGCGCAGGCGATCGCCGCAGGCGCCGGCCTCGAACTCGGTGCGGGCAACGGCCCGCTCAACCACGCCTTCGCACCGCGCGTGCTGGGCTGAACGGAGACGACATGCAGCTATCCGACATCGACCTGCGCGAAGACCCTGCCGCCGCGCGCTACGTCAAGGAAGAGCAGGTACAGGTGATGTTTGCCGCCAAAGCCGGCGAACTGGAGAGCCGCGAAGGCCCCAACCGCTACCGCGTCGGCGATGCCATCGTCACCGGCGCGACCGGCGACCGCTGGGTCGTCTCGCGTGAACGCTTCGATCCGAAGTACGTGGCATTGGAGCCGTCTGCCCACGGCCAGGATGGCCCCTACCGCAACAAGCCGGTACCCGTGCTGGCCCGGCGCATGGAGGAGGCGTTCAGCATCGCGCGCTCGGACGGCGGCGATGTGCTGCACGGCAAGCCGGGCGACTGGCTGATGCAGTACGCGCCCGGCGACTACGGCATCACCGAGCAGAAGCGATTCGCAGCGGTCTACCGGCGCCTGCCGGACTGATCAGTTGCCGCCGCTGGACAGCGGCACGAGCTTGAAGGCCGCGCGGGCCACGCATACCACGGTGCCCGAGGCGTCCTTCACCTCACCCTCGCAAAACGCGATGCGTGCGCCCCGGCGCATGCAGCGGGCTTCGAGCGTCAGCTCGCCGCGCGCCGCCGCCAGGAAATGTGTGGACATATCGATCGTGATCACGCCCGTTTCCGTGGGCGCGTGCGAACGCGCCGCGCCGCTCAGCGTGAAATCCAGCGTCGCCATCAGCGTGCCGCCGTGCACGTCGCCGCGGCTGTTCACAAGCTGCGGATGCGCGGGCAGGCGCGTGCGGCAATAGCCCTCCTCGATCAGCTCCGGCTGCAGGCCGAAGTAGCGCATCAGCGGGACATCGATGCCGAAATACGGTTTTTCAAGCGTGCCGGGCGCGGCGGGGATGATTTCGGGGATGGGGGTGGACATGATGGGCGCGAGGTGATTGGCCGGGAATGCTGTGCGACATGATAGCGGCGGGGTCGGGATTGGTTCCGGCGCCTGGGCGAATGTCGCACAAATGTTGGAGCATTGCGCATCCGAGGTTCACTGAAGCTTCGGGCATGCTGACCACGCGAGAACAGCGCAAGCAGGTCGATATCCGGGAACAGCGCAGTTGCAGCCAGATCGCGGCGAGAACATGCGGCACGTCGTCCGCCGTGGCCTGGCGGACGACGAAGGGGGCCGGCGCTTACGCTGCCGGGAAAAGGCTGATCAGGTGTGCGACGGCCGCCGGGACATCGTCGGCTTCAGTGATCGCACGGACCACCGCAGCGCTGCCGACGCCCACCGCCAGCACCTGCCCCATATTGGAAGCATTCACCCCCCCAATACCCACCAACGACGGAACCACTGGCTGCATCACCTTCGCATACGCCCGGAACCGCCCCATCCCCTGCGGCGCCGTAGGCATCACCTTGGTAGTCGTCGGGAAGATCGCGCCCAACGCCAGATAGCTAGGCCGAATCGCCGCCACGCGCAGCATCTCCGCATAGCCATGCGTCGACACGCCGAGCCTGAGCCCCGAAGCGCGCAGCGCATCAAGATCCGCATTGTCGAGGTCTTCCTGACCGAGGTGGATGCCATAGATGCCGCTGTCGCCGCCAGCGGCGGCGTGCAATTCAACAGCCACCTGCCAGTGGTCGTTGATGAACAGCCGGGACTGCGATCCCTTGGCAGCCTGCGCGGCACGCGCGATTTCCGCGCGCACGGCGGCCGGGTCATCCGACTTGAAGCGCAGCTGCACCGTCGGAACGCCCAGCGGCACCAGGCGTTCGATCCATTCGGCGCTCGGCACCACGGCATAGAGACCCAGTGCCGGCGGGCACGGCGCGAAGGCTTGCGTAGCGGCTTCCGGCGCCACCAGCGCGGCATGGCGCACGCGCGGGAAGCGCTCGAACTCGGACGGCCATTCCGCCGACCCCGGCCGCCACGCACGTGCAAGGCACAACGCGTCATGCGAGGGGAAATGCAGCGACAGACAGGCCAGCAGCACCGCGACAAACGCCGGTGAATGCGCGTGGTCATCATCAGCGTGCGACGAAAGCACCCACGTGCCCATCGGGGAACGCACGGTGTCGATCCACTGACCGCCTTCGCGATCTGTCTCGATGAGCGTGGCACCGGCGGCCCCAACACGTGCGATCAGGTCGGCATCGGCCTCACCATCCGACAGCAGCACGTCGTGTACGCCGGGGCTGGCGGGCGCATCGGCAAGCCGCCAGGCCTGCCACGGATGATCCGACACGCCGAAGGTCTCGCCGTAGTGTTCAAGCACGGCCTGGCGCAGCGGGCCGTCGCTCGGGGCGTGCACCGCGTGGCGGGTCATGCGCGGTGCTCCGTGTTTTCGGCGTGCCAGAACGGCATGCCGACCACCGGGGTGCTGGCCTGCGCGACTTCGCGCTCGGGCATCGGGCCGGCCAGATAGGCGGTGCGTCCGGCTTCGACGGCCTGCGCGAACGCGCGTGCCATGTTGACCGGATACGCGGCCTGCGCCACAGCGGTGTTCAGCAGCACGCCGTCATAGCCCCACTCCAGCACCTGCGCCGCATGCGACGGCAGACCCAGGCCTGCGTCGACGATCAGCGGGGTGTCCGGCAGGCGTTCGCGCAGTACGCGCATCGCGTGCGGGTTGATGGCGCCACGGCCGGTGCCGATGGGCGCGGCCCACGGCATCAGTGCCTGGCAGCCGACGTCGAGCAGACGGCGGCACAGGACGAGGTCCTCAGTGCAGTACGGCAGCACCTTGAAGCCTTCCTTGATCAGCGTTTCGGCCACGTCGGGCAGGTTCAGCGTGTCGGGCTGCAGCGTGTAGTCGTCGCCGATCAGCTCGAGCTTGATCCAGTCGGTCTCGAACACCTCGCGCGCCATCATGGCGGTGTTGACCACTTCCTGCGGCGTGAAACAGCCGGCGGTGTTCGGCAGCACGGGCACGCCGAGCGCCTTGAGCATCTGCCAGAAGGCCTGGCCACCCTCGCCTTCGCCCACCGCGCCCTGGCGGCGCAGTGCCACGGTCACCATGGCCGGGCGCGAAATTTCCACGGCTGCCTGCAGCGTGGCCGGCGACGGATAGCGGGCCGTGCCCAGCAGCAGGCGCGAGTCGAAGGACTCGCCATAGAGCACGAACGGGTCGCGCAGGGTTTCAGTCGGTTCGAATGTCATGGGGGTCAGCCTCCCGTCACGGGTTGGACGAGGTCAATGCGGTCGCCGGCCGCGAGGGGCGTGGCCGCGTGCGCGGCGCGGGGCACGAACTGGCCGTTGACCGCCGCGGCGAACGGCGGAGCAATCTTGGCGGCCACCACCGCGTCCGCGAGCGTGGCGGCGTCGGCGACAACGAAGGGGCGGCCGTTCAACAGGATATCCATGGGTTCAGCATCAGTGCAGCAGGCCGGTGGGGCCCACAGGGGCTTCGGCAAGCGCGGGGGTTTCCGTCACGGCGTCGATCATGCCGGGCCAGCGCAGCGCGGACGGCACCGCATGGGCGGCCGGGTCATCGTTGAGCAGCGCATTCACCACCTCGCACGCCGCCTCGGTCACCGCGGGCGCGATCAGGAAACCGTGCCGGTACAGCCCGTTCACGCGTACCACGCGGGCCTGCTGGTCTACGCGGATCGCGGGCAGGTGATCGGGACGCGTGGGACGGCGCTGCACGTTGAGTTCGAGCACGCGCGCCTCCCCAAATGCCGGGTGCAGGGAGTGCGCGGCCGACAGCAGTTCCAGCGCGGAACGCACGCTCATCGGCGAATCGTCCTCGCTCTCGAGTTCGGTGGCGCCGATCACGTACAGGTCGTTGGGCTTCGGTGCGATGTAGATCGGATAACGCGGATGCAGCAGGCGCACAGGACGGTGCAGCTTCACGTCTGGCGCATGCACCCGCACGACTTCGCCACGCAGCCCGCGCAAGCCAGGCATCGCGCCGCGGCCGTCCTTGCCGGGCTCCGCAGGCCATGCGGCGCGCGCGCCCAGACCGCGGCAATCCAGCACCACGCGCGCACGAATGCCGAGCGATGGCAGCGTGGCAACGTCTACATCTCCGGCTTCCCACACGCAATGCACGCCGTCGCCGACGGCGCACGACAGTAGCGCGCGCAGCGCACCGCGATTGTCGAGCTGGCCTTCGCCAGACAGCAGCAAGCCTTGCGGAAACCGTCCTGCCAGCGCGGGTTCCACCTCGCCCACGCCCTTGCCGTCGAGCGCGCGCATGCGCTGCGCCACGAGTTCCGGCGGGGACACCGCGCGCACGCGGCTCGTGAACAGGGACATCTCGCCGCGATCGCGCGCATGCCAGACTACGAGCGTGCCGTCCTCCTGGAAAAACACGGGTTCGCGCAACTGCATGAGCCACGCGCGCCACAGGCCGACGCTGGCAATGCCGAGATCGACAATTCGGCGCTCCGCGATCGCCGACTCCGCAAGCGGCGCGAGCATGGCGGCCGCAACGTACGCGGCGGAGCCCGAACCGTCCGGGCCGCCGCGCTCGACCAGCGCCACGCGCGCGCCCTGGCGCACGAGCAGCCAGGCGGCCAGGCGGCCGGCAAGGCCGGCACCGAGGATAGCGACATCAAAGGACTGCACTGCTGTCATGAGGTTTGTGCCGCCGGCGGCGCAATGCGCGCCGCCGCCGGCCTCCTTATCCGGATAGCCCGTCGCGCGGGGCGCTGCGCGGCGGGCGAAAAAACGCGGGCATGGCTGCGAACCATGCCCGTACTGCCTTACGAATAGATCTTGCTGCCCTTCTTCAGGAACTCGATCGACTTCTCTTCCATGCCCTGCTGCGCTTCCTTCGGCAGCGATGCCGCGTAGTCGCGCACTTCCTGCGTGATCTTCATCGAGCAGAACTTCGGCCCGCACATCGAACAGAAGTGGGCAATCTTGGCGCCTTCGGCCGGCAGCGTGGCGTCGTGGTACGAACGTGCGCGTTCCGGATCCAGGCCGAGGTTGAACTGGTCTTCCCAGCGGAACTCGAAGCGCGCCTTCGACAGCGCGTTGTCGCGCAGCTGCGCGCCGGGCCAGCCCTTGGCCAGATCGGCGGCGTGGGCGGCGATCTTGTAGGTGATGATGCCCTCGCGCACGTCTTCCTTGTCCGGCAGGCCCAGGTGCTCCTTCGGCGTGACGTAGCACAGCATGGCCGTGCCCATCCAGCCGATGTTGGCCGCGCCGATGCCGCTGGTGATGTGGTCGTAGCCCGGGGCGATGTCGGTCACGAGCGGTCCGAGCGTGTAGAACGGTGCCTCGTAGCAGTGCTTGAGCTCTTCATCCATGTTCGCCTGGATGCGCTGCAGCGGCACGTGGCCCGGACCTTCGATCATGACCTGCACGTCGTGCTTCCATGCCTTGGCTGTCAGCTCGCCAAGCGTGCGCAGTTCGCCGAATTGCGCGTCATCGTTCGAATCCGCGATGCAACCCGGACGCAGGCCGTCGCCGAGGCTGAACGACACGTCGTACGCCTTCATGATCTCGCAGATCTCGTCGAAGTGCGTGTACAGGAAGTTCTCCTTGTGATGCGCCAGGCACCACTTGGCCATGATCGAACCGCCGCGCGAGACAATGCCCGTCACGCGGTCGGCCGTCAGCGGCACGTAGCGCAGCAGCACGCCGGCATGGATCGTGAAGTAGTCCACGCCCTGCTCGGCCTGCTCGATCAGCGTGTCGCGGAACATCTCCCAGGTCAGGTCCTCGGCGATGCCGCCGGTCTTGTCGAGCGCCTGGTAGATCGGCACCGTGCCGATAGGCACCGGCGAATTGCGCAGGATCCATTCGCGCGTTTCATGGATGTGCTTGCCGGTCGACAGGTCCATGATGGTGTCGGCGCCCCAGCGGATCGACCACACCATCTTTTCCACTTCCTCGGCCAGCGACGACGTCACGGCGGAGTTGCCCAGGTTGCCGTTGATCTTGACGCGGAAATTGCGCCCGATCGCCATCGGCTCCAGCTCGGTGTGGTTGATGTTGGCGGGGATGATCGCGCGACCCGTGGCAATCTCGTTGCGCACGAATTCCGGCGTGATGTCTTCCGGACGCAGCGGCAGGCCGGCGCCCAGCGCATTGCCCGGGTGCTGGCGCAGCAGCGCCTTGTATTCGGGCTTGTCGTACAGCGCCTGCAGGTTCAGCGATTCGCGCAGCGCCACGTATTCCATTTCCGGCGTGATGATGCCCTTGCGCGCATAGTGCATCTGCGACACGTTGGCGCCGGCCTTCGCGCGGCGCGGGTTCGTCAGCTGGGCAAAGCGCAGGTGCGCGGTGGCCGGGTCGTTGGCACGGTCACGGCCATATTCCGACGACAGGCCGGGCAGCACTTCGGTGTCGCCGCGTTCTGCGATCCACTTTTCGCGCAGCGCCGGCAGGCCGGCCTTCAGGTCGATATGCACGTCCGGGTCGCTGTACGGGCCCGAGGTGTCGTACACGGGGATCGGCGGATTGGGCATTTCGCCCTTCTCGGTACGCGTGGACGTCTGCAGGATCGTGCGCATCGGCACGCGGATATCCGGGCGGCTG
Source organism: Cupriavidus pinatubonensis (assembly GCF_019602855.1). Classification (GTDB taxonomy): domain Bacteria; phylum Pseudomonadota; class Gammaproteobacteria; order Burkholderiales; family Burkholderiaceae; genus Cupriavidus; species Cupriavidus pinatubonensis. The sequence continues at coordinate 225,609 of NZ_CP080767.1, read as the reverse complement.
CCGGGGATGTAGGTCTTGCTGGAAGCCGGGTAGGCAAACTTCTGGTCGAGGTCGCTCTCGAGCGATTCGAATGATGCGGCGGGGGCAGTACGGGCCATGGGTGTCGTCCTCTCTCTTGCGGGGTGGACGAAACCAGGAGCCCTGTGAGCGCCGCCGGGGCCTGAGGCCGGGGAGGCGAGTCCCGGAGGGACAAGAGACTTGGTCTTGCTAGAAACTTCCCACGCCGGTACTAACCGGATCGGGTTCGAAGGGACTCTCTCAGCTCGCACGGCCCATCCGTACGGCACCCCTGTTTCATCCAACGGGGTGAATTTAAGCATAAGCACCGGGTGGGCGCCAGTGCCAGTTGCCGGTCATTTGTGGTGCCACAGCTTTGCGCTGCGGTATCGAATCACGGATGTTGCGGCGCAGTACGTGCCATAAGGGCACCACGAGGCACTCGCGCGCCGTTCTACGTGCTCTACCATGCAATCAAAGGCCAGCACAATCCAGGAGACATCATGACCGACGCCGCCACGCATCGCGTCTTCAACCAGGTGCCCGATCTCGCGCACTACAACCTGTTTGGCTGCGATCCCATCGTCGGCGACGCGCTGGAGCGCCTCGGTGGCGGGTGGCACGCGGCGGACCTGATGGCCTATGGCGCGCGGCTTGGTGAACCGGAAGTGCTCGCGTGGGGTGCCGATGCCAACCGGTACGCCCCCGAACTGCATACGTACAGCCGCACCGGCGAGCGCGTCGACCAGGTCACGTTCCACCCGAGCTGGCATGCGCTGCTGTCCCTGCTGCGCAGCCAGCAGTTGCAGGCAATGCCGTTCGCAGAACCGCGCGCCGGTGCCTGGATTGCGCGCACGGCCGGCTATTTCCTGCAGGCGCAAGTCGAGTCGGGATCACTGTGCCCGATCACCATGACCTTCGCCAGTATTCCCGTGCTACGCAAGGAAACCGCGCTGTTCGCCGACCTGGAGCCGCGCCTGTACGCGAAGAACCATGATGCGCGCGATCTGCCGTGGCGCGACAAGACCGCGATCATGATCGGCATGGGCATGACCGAGAAGCAAGGCGGCTCAGATGTGCGCGCCAACACGACGGTAGCCCATCCCGTGCGCGGCGAGGGCCGCGGCGCCGAATACCTGCTGACCGGGCACAAGTGGTTCTTCTCCGCGCCGATGTGCGACGCGCATCTGGTGGTCGCGCGCATGGGCGCCGAAGACGGCCCGCTGTCCTGCTTCTTCGTGCCGCGCTTTCGCGACGACGGCAGCAAGAACCCGATCCAGATCCAGCGCCTGAAGGACAAGCTCGGCAACCGCTCCAACAGCAGCAGCGAAGTGGAGTTCCGCGAGGCCAGCGGCATCCTGATCGGCGAGGAGGGCCGCGGCATCCCGACCATCATCGAAATGGCCACGAGCACACGGCTCGATTGCGTGATCGGCAGCGCGGCGATCCTGCGCGCAGCGTACGTGCAGGCGCTGCACCACACGCGCCACCGCGCCGCCTTCGGCAGCCTGCTCGCGGACCAGCCGCTGATGCGCAACGTGCTGGCCGACCTCGCGCTCGAAAGCGAGGCCGCCACGCTGCTGATGATGGAACTGGCCCATGCGTTCGAGCACGCCGAGACCGATCCGCTTGCCGCCGCGTGGAAGCGCGTGGTGACGCCTGCTGCCAAGTTCTGGATCTGCAAGCGAACGATCGAGGCCACCGGCGAGGCGATGGAAGTCTGGGGCGGCAACGGCTATGTCGAAGACGGCCCCATGGCACGCCTCTATCGCGAAGCGCCGGTCAATTCGATCTGGGAAGGATCGGGCAACATCATGTGCCTGGACGTACTGCGCGCGATCCAGCGCACGCCCGACGACGCAGCGCGCCTGCTGCATGACCTGTCCCGGCGCGCCGCGGCGCATCCTGCGGTTCGCGCCGAACTGGCGTCGCTGCAGGCCATGCTCCGCGAGCCCGCGGAACAGCTTGAGGCCCATGCGCGGCGCTTTGCGCAGGGACTTGTACTGACCGCGCAGTCCGCCCTGATGCTCGCACATGCAGACGCCGAGAATGCCGAAGCGTTCGTCGCAAGCCGGCTCGGCCGGCAGCACGGGCGCGTGTTCGGCACGCTCGACATGGAGCCCGAAGTGCTGAAACGCGTATTCGAACGCGGCTGGACCGCGTGAAACCCGCGAAGCGACTCAGGCCTCCATCGGCTCGCGAATCCTGAGCAGTACGCGCGGCGCATAGCGGATCAGGTCATGCGCGCGCTCGCCGATCATGATGGCGGGTGCATTGGTATTGCCGCCGATCAGCGTCGGCATGATCGACGCATCGACCACGCGCAGACCTTCCACACCGCGCACGCGCAATTGCGGATCGACCACCGCCATTGCGTCCATGCCCATGCGGCACGTGCCCACGGGATGGTAGATGGTGTCCGCGCGTTCGCGGATCATCTCGCGCACGGCCGCGTCGTCGCTGTCGTCGGCACGCAGGTGCGCGGAATACAACTCGCGCCCGCCGAAGCACAGAAGCTGCGGCTGATTGAAGATCCGGCGCACGATTTTCACGCCGGCCACCATATCGTCCAGGTCGCGCGGATCTGACAAGTAGCCGGGATCGATGCACGGCGGCTGCCGCATATCGGGCGAATCGAGCCGGACTTCACCGCGGCTGCGCGGACGCAGCACGCACACATGGCATGAATAACCGTGGCCGAAGCGGATCTTGCGCATGTGGTCGTCGGCCATGCCCACCACGAAATGCAGTTGCAGGTCCGGTTCTGCCAGGTCGGGATGGCTGCGGATGAAGCCGCCGGCCTCGGCAAAGTTGGAACTCATCATGCCCGCGCGCTCGCGCCGGTAGCGCAGCATCTCGGACAGCAAGTGCATGGCACCGCTGAGCGACAGGCCAAACAGCTCCAGCGCGGGCACGCGCTTCTGCAGGATGACGTCGAGATGGTCCTGGAGGTTGCCGCCGACACCGGGCAGGTCGTGCACCACAGCAATACCGCGATCGCGCAGGTGCGCCGCGGGGCCGATGCCGGAGGCCATCAGCAGCTGCGGCGAGCCGAAGGTGCCAGCCGACACGATGACGTCCCGACGAGCGCGAAGCAGGTGCTGGCGGCCATTGCGCACAGCCAGCACGCCTACCGCATGCCTGCCCTCGAAGACAATACGCAGCACCTGCATGCCGGTCAGCACGTGCAGGCCGGCACGTCCGCCGTTACAGGCCTTGTCGCGTGCATTGCCGCCATGCAGGTAAGCGCGCGCGGCGTTCCAGCGCTCGCCTTCGTGCTGCGTAACCTGGTACCAGCCGACGCCTTCCTGCTCCTCGCCGTTGAAATCGTCGTTGCGCGTGAAGCCGGCCTGCTGGGCGGCGTCGATGAAATGCTGGCCGAATGGATTGGGCGTGCGCAGGTCCGATACGTGGAGCGGGCCCGTGCCGCCATGCAGTGGATCCTCGTCGCTGCCGGCCACGCGCGCATTGCACTCGGCGCGGCGAAAGTACGGCAGCACATCGTCCCATGACCACCCGTCGCAGCCTGCGGCGGCCCACGCGTCGTAGTCGGCGGGGCGGCCGCGCGTGTAGATCATGGCGTTGATCGATGAGGAGCCACCGAGCCCGCGGCCCCGTGGCTGGAAGCCGCGCCTGCCGTTCAGTCCGGGCTGCGGCACGGTTTCATAGGCGTAGTTGCGGGCCCCGCCGCGCGGCAGCATGGCGCCGATGCCCGCGGGTGTGCGCACCAGCACATGGTGGTCGTGATGGCCCGCCTCGACCAGCGCGATACTGTCGCTGCCGCTGTCAGCGAGGCGCCCGGCCAGCGCACACCCCGCCGAACCCGCGCCGACAACGACATAGTCATACGTGGTTTCCATCAGTCTCCCCGCGTGTCCGGAGAGGGCGGCGGGGCGTATGCCCTCTGCCCGCCCACCCGGAAGGATGGCAGCCTGAAAACCAGTGTAGGCGCTGCCGCCGCGTGAAGTGAAGGGCGGAGGAAGCGCGCGTGGCTGGGTTACCGGGCGCGCGGCACCGTCAGGAGAGCAGCATCGGCCGGCCCAGCATGCGCGACAGCACGGCTTCCGGCGAGTGGGTGTGGTCGGAGATCGCCTTCGGGTCCAGGTAGATGGTCTGCTCCATCATCGCGCGGCCGCGCATGGCGGCGTGCAGTAACTGGTCGCTGAAAACAATCCAGGTCGAACCCGGCGGAAAGTGGAATTCCTGCTGCGGCACGCTGGCCTGGTAGTCCAGGTCGGCCTTGGCCAGGTCGTGCAGTTGCAGCATGCGGTGGTCGTATTCCGAACGCGTGCGCTTGGTGATGTGCAGCAGCTTCATCAGCGCCGCCTGCCCCGGCCACATGCCGTGGGTCTTCGGCACGAAGCGTTGCGCAAAATCGGCAAACGGCTCGCCCACGCGCCACACGCGCGGCGCTTCGGGGTCGATGTTGTGGAACACGCGCAGCAGGCGCTTGCCCAGCAGCGGGTTCGACGGGAAGGAATCGACGTGCAGGCGCGTGTCGTCCTTGCGCCAGCTCACGGCGCGGCCGGCGATCTGGCTCGGGCGCAGCGACGTGCCCGCGCGCGTCATGTACGGGGCGTACTCCGGGAACAGCGACAGCACCAGCTTTTCGCTGAAATCGGCGTAGCGGCGGATCAGGCGGTACAGATCGGCGCGATCCTGCTCGCTGCCCTGCGCCCCACGCACGGCGGTGTCGCCGGCGCGCAGGTTGATGTTCTTGGATTTGCCGTCCGAATAGCGGCTGTCGAGGAAGCGCTCCTCGCCCGGCTCGAAACGGAAGTGCAGATCGGGGAAATAGAGCACCGCGCCTTGCTCCAGCTGGCGGCGCAGGTCCGCTTTGGTTGCGCCATCCACCTCCGGCGACCAGTCGGTGTACGGCTGCGGGCGGATCAGGTCGAGTTTGGCTGAGGAAGTGGAGGCGGAAGCGGATGGCATGGGCGTTCTCGGTTTGCCGGATAGCCGGATTTTACGCGCTATTTCTGGTGACGAATTGATCACAGACATGGCAGACGCAAAGCGCCCAACAAAAAACCCCGCCGACCAATGGCCGGCGGGGTTTCATGCCAGAAAGGCGAATGCTTACAGACCAGCCGCTGCGCGCAGGATCGCAGCCTTGTCCGTCGCTTCCCACGAGAATTCCGGCTCTTCGCGGCCAAAGTGGCCGTAAGCGGCAGTCTTCTCGTAGATCGGGCGCAGCAGGTCGAGCATCTGCACGATGCCCTTCGGACGCAGGTCGAAGTGTTCCTGGACCAGTTCGGCGATCTTCGCGTCGGAAATCTTGCCCGTGCCTTCGGTGTAGACCGTCACGTTGATCGGACGCGCCACGCCGATGGCATAGCTCACCTGCACCTGGCACTGGCGCGCGAGGCCCGCGGCCACGACGTTCTTGGCAACGTAGCGCGCGGCGTAGGCGGCCGAACGGTCGACCTTCGACGGGTCCTTGCCCGAGAACGCACCGCCGCCGTGCGGCGAAGCGCCACCGTACGTGTCGACGATGATCTTGCGGCCGGTCAAGCCGCAATCGCCCTGCGGGCCGCCGATGACGAAGCGACCGGTCGGGTTGACCAGGTACTTGGTGTCCTTGAGCATCTCGGGCGGCAGCACCGGCTTGATGATCTCCTCGATCACCGCTTCGCGGATCTGGGCCTGGGTGATGTCCGGCGCATGCTGGGTCGACAGCACGACGGTGTCGACACTGTGCGGACGGCCGTCGACATAACGGACGGTGACCTGCGACTTGGCGTCCGGGCGCAGCCACGGCAGACGGCCATCGCGGCGCAGCTGCGACTGGCGCTCGACCAGACGGTGCGAGTAGTAGATCGGGAACGGCATCAGTTCCGGGGTCTCGTCGCAGGCGTAGCCGAACATCAGGCCCTGATCGCCGGCACCCTGGTTCAGGTAGTCGTCCGAGGCGCGGTCCACGCCCTGGGCGATGTCGGGCGACTGCTTGTCATAGGCGACCAGCACCGCGCAACCCTTGTAGTCGATGCCGTACTCGGTGTTGTCGTAGCCGATGCGCTTGATCGTGTCGCGCGCGACCTGGATGTAGTCGACGTTGGCCGTGGTGGTGATTTCCCCGGCCAGCACGACCAGCCCGGTGTTGCAGAGCGTCTCGGCAGCCACACGCGCGTACTTGTCCTGCGCCAGGATGGCATCGAGGACGGCGTCGGAAATCTGGTCTGCGACCTTGTCGGGATGGCCTTCGGAGACGGACTCCGAAGTGAAAAGGAAGTCGTTTGCCACGAACTTGTTCTCCAGGTTGGCTATTGCGTGCCACCCTGTCGGGTCATGGCGGCGACGCTTTAGCGGTATTTTCAGGCCGCTCGGTTAGAGCGGTATCGCCCCGCAAGTTGTCAGTTAACTCGGCGATACACGCTATTATACGCGCCTGCCGGCACAATGCAGCCTGTGGCCCAAGGGCCACCGTGCGCCGGCGCACGCCGATCCGATCCATGGTTAGCGGCAGGAATTCTACGGATCCTTAGCCCTGAACGACGGCTTGCTCCAGCATTGATGACCCTTTCCACAAGGGACCCGACATCCACCGCCACGCAATGACTTTCCTGTTCTGGCTGATCTCCCGCTTGCCGCTGCGCCTGCTCCAGGCCGTGGGCGGTGCGCTCGGACTGCTGGCAGCGCGTGTGCCGGGGCGTTATGGACGTCGGCTGCGAGAGAACTTCCTGCTCGCGTTCCCGGACGCGACCGAACAGATGATTGCCGAAGCGGCCCGCTCGAGCGGCCGGATGATCCTGGAAATGCCGTACTTCTGGAGCCGAAAGACCATCGCCGCGCGCCTGTACGGCTTTGACGATTACCTGTGGCCGGAACTGGAAAAGCTTCAGGCCCGCGGCAACGGCATCATCATCCTGACGCCTCACCTGGGCTGCTTCGAGGTGCTGCCGCAATCGCATGCGCTCTTGCGCCCCGTTACCGCCCTGTTCAAGCCGCCGCACCAGGCGTGGCTGCGCGACTGGATCGAACGCATGCGCACCCGGCCCAATTTGGCAATGGCGCCGGCAACGCCGCGCGGCGTGCGCATGCTGGTGAAAGCGCTCAAGCGGGGCCAGGCTGTCGGCATCCTTCCTGACCAAGTACCGAGCGGCGGCGAAGGCAACTGGGCGCCGTTCTTCGGCAAACCCGCCTATACCATGGCGCTGGTCCACCGCCTGCAGCAACTGACCAGAGCGCCGGTTGTCGCCATCTTCGGCGAACGGCTCCCTCGCGGCGCTGGCTACCGCGGCCATCTGTGCGTCATCAACGATGGCGGCATGTTGCCCGAAGACCCGGCCGAAGCTGCCGCCATCATCAACCGGACCATAGAGGCACTCGTGGCCATCGCGCCCACGCAGTACCTCTGGGGCTATCACCGCTACAAGACTCCGTCCGGCGTGCAGGACCCCGATCGGGGCACGCTGGCGGCTACCGAATCCTCCCGCTCATGAGCCGTATCTTTACCTGGCTCGGCATCGGTCTGCTGACCGTGCTGGGCAAGCTGCCCTACCCGTTCGTCGCCCGTTTCGGCGAGGGGCTGGGCAGCCTGCTATATCTCTTTCCGAGCAGCCGGCGCCGGATCGTGCAGGCCAACCTGCGCGCCAGCTTTCCCGACAAGACCGAAGCCGAGATCGACACGCTGTCGCGTGATTCCTTCCGCACCGTGTTCCGCAGCTTTGCCGAGCGCGGCATCTTCTGGACCGGAAGCGAGGCACAGATGCGCCGCTGGGTGCAGATCGACGACCAGGCGGATCTGGTCGCGCTCGACGGTACACCCCACATCCTGGTCACGCTCCACCTGTCCGGCGTGGAAGCCGGTGCGATCCGCCTGACCATCCACCTGCGGGACCACGTCGGTCGTTCGGGTGCATCGCTGTACACCGCGCAGAAGAACACGCTGTTCGACGGGTTCCTCAAGCACGCACGGGGCCGCTTTGGCGCGAAGATGATCTCGCGCAACGACAGCGCGCGCGACATCCTGCGCTGCCTGAAGAAAGGCGAAGCACTGCAGCTCATCGCCGACATGGACTTCGGCGAGCGCGATTCGGAGTATGTGCCGTTCTTCGGCGTGCAGGCGCTGACGCTGACCTCGGTGTCGCGCCTGGCGCGGATGACGGGCGCCAAGGTCGTGCCGGTCTACACGGAGATGCTGCCCGACTACCAGGGCTACGTGCTTCGCATCTTGCCGGCCTGGGACAACTACCCCGGCGACAGCGTGACGGAGGACACGCGCCGCATGAACGCGTTCTTTGAAGACTGCATCCGCCCGCGCGTGGCCGAGTACTACTGGGTGCACAAGCGCTTCAAGAACCGCCCGCCCGGCGAACCGTCCATCTACTGACTACCGCCGGCAGGTCCGGCCCTGCGCGGCTACAATTCGCACCATGAAACTCCAGTTCACCAAGATGCACGGTGCCGGCAACGACTTCGTCGTGCTCGACGGCATCCACCAGAAGCTCGACCTGACCACCGAACAGTGGCGTGCGCTTGCCAGCCGGCATTTCGGCGTCGGCGCCGACCAGATGCTGATCGTGGAAAAGCCCACGCGCGAGGACGTGGATTTCCGCTACCGCATCTTCAATGCCGATGGCAGCGAGGTCGAGCACTGCGGCAATGGCGCGCGCTGCTTCGTGCGCTTCGTCACCGACAAGGGCATGACCGACAAGCGCTCGGTGCGCGTGGAGGTCATGAACGGCGTGATCACGCTGACACTGCAGGACGACGGCCAGGTCACCGTGGACATGGGCGCGCCCGAACTGGAACCGGCTCGCGTGCCGTTCCGCCCGGATGGCCTGCCAGTCCGCACGCAAGGTGAAGACATCGCCTACGGGTTGGAAATCAACGGCCGCACGGCGTGGATTTCCCCGGTGTCGATGGGCAATCCGCACGCAGTGCAGGTGGTGGACGATGTCGAGAACTTCCCGGTACTGCAGGACGGTCCGTTGATCGAACATCACGCGACGTTCCCGAACCGCGTGAACGCCGGCTTCCTGCAAGTGGTGGACCGCCATACCGCGCGCCTGCGCGTGTTCGAACGCGGCGCCGGCGAGACGCTGGCCTGCGGCACGGGCGCTTGCGCGGCCGTCGTAGCCGGCATTCGCCGCGGCCTGCTGGATTCCCCGGTCAAGGTCCACACGCACGGTGGCGACCTGAACATTGCCTGGGACGGCGGCGCCGAACCCGTGCGCATGACCGGTCCGGCTACCACCGTGTTCGAAGGCACCATTGACCTCGCCGCCCTGCCGGCCTGACTATAGGGGCCTGTGCGCCCCGCTTCGCATCCTCGTGTCCCGACTGCGGCGGGGTTCCCCGAACGTTCCGCGCGGTGCCCTGCCGCCGGACGCACCGATGGATCACCCATGCCGCTGGACGATTACCGCATCACCTCGGGCAAGCGCTTCAACCTCGCCAGCTTCGACCCGGGCAGCAAGCCCATGTCGCAAGGCGACAAAGAGACCGATCTCGCTTGCATCACGCGGCTGAGCGATGCCCTCGACGCTCAGCAAGACATCTTCTATGCCGAACACCGGCGCAAGATCCTCGTCGTCCTGCAAGGCATGGACACCAGCGGCAAGGACGGCACCGTACGTTCGGTGTTCCGCAGCTTCGATCCGCTAGGCATCCGCGTGGTGAGCTTCAAGGCGCCCACGCCCGACGAACTCGCGCGCGACTACCTGTGGCGCGTACACGTGCAGGTGCCCCGGGCTGGGGAGATCGTGCTGTTCAACCGCAGCCACTACGAAGACGTGCTGATCACGCGCGTGCACGACTGGATCGATACGCAGGAATGCGAGCGCCGCTACAAGCAGATACGCGCGTTCGAGACACTGCTGACCGAGACCGGCACCACCATCGTCAAGTGCTTCCTGCATATCTCGAAGGACGAACAAAAGGCGCGCCTCGAAGCACGCCTGGCCGACCCGAACAAGCACTGGAAATTCGACCCGACCGACCTGGCCGAGCGCAAGCACTGGAAGGCTTACATGGATGCCTATGAATCGGCCATTGCGGCCACGAGCACCCCGGAATGCCCGTGGTACATCGTGCCGGCCGATTCCAAGACCCATCGTAACCTGATGGTGGCCGAGATTCTCGCCGAGGTATTCCGCCAGCTCAAGCCGGCCTACCCGCCGGCGCGGGCCGACCTGGCGGGGATCAAGGTCGAGTAGCGCGCCGCATGACTCGAGCGCCGCATTACTCGCGGTCGCCGTTGCCGCGATGCACGTCGTGCGTGACGAACGGGCGTTCGGGGCTCGGCATGGCCAGCCAGTGCGGGTGGCGCAGCGTGTCGCGGATATCGTCCAGACCGCTGGACCAGTGTTCGTTCATGGCCAGGAGCCCAAACTGGTAGTCCTTTGCGCTGTTCTCGAACGACTTGTCGCGGTAGATAAGCTGAATCACGTTGCGGCGCGCATCACAGGCATGCTCGGCGGCGCGGCGGTACCAGTCGCTGTCGCGCTTTGACGCTGGCACCAGCGCCATCACTTCGCTGAGCATGCGGCGGTAGTTCTGCTGCTCGCGCATGTAGTCGGTGATGGTGCGGGTGCGGCTGGAATACTGGATATCCTTCTGGCGCTCGGCTACCTCGCTCAAGTCATGCGGCAGCTTGCCGCGCGCGCTCCACAGGTCGACCTGAAAGATCAATGCGTCGCGGCGCGGCTGCGCGGTAAGCACCTCGGCCAGCGGCGTGTTGGACACCAGGCCGCCGTCCCAGTAGTACTCGCCATCGATCTCCACGGCCGGGAAGCCCGGCGGCAACGCGCCCGACGCCATGAAATGCTCGGGCCGCAGCGTGTCGCGCGTGTTGTCGAAATAGGCGAAGTTGCCAGTGCGGATATTGACCGCGCCGACCGACACGCGCATTTCCTTGGGCCGGTTGATCAGGTCGAAGTCGGCGAAGCGTTCGAGCGTGGCCTTGAGCGGCGTGGTGTCGTAGTAGCTCGCTCGCGTAGGGTCGGTGTAGCGCGTCACCAGTTCCAGCCAGTTGCGCGGCATGAAGAAGCCGCGCTGGCCTTCGAACATCGCGCGCGCCGCGTGCATGCCGTCGAACCAGACGCGCAACGGCTCCGGCCAGGTATCCGCGCTGTCGAACATCGACGACTGCGACAGGCTCGGCAGCCACGGCTGCGCGCAGATGTAGTCCCAGAACGCGCGTAGCTGCTCGACGCGCCGCTCGGGCGGATTGCCGGCAATGATCGCCGCATTCAGTGCGCCGATCGAGATGCCCGCGACCCAGTTCGGATAGATGCCGCCTTCGGCGAGCCCCTGGTAGACGCCCGCCTGATAGGCGCCGAGCGCGCCGCCGCCCTGCAGCACCAGCGCGCGCACGGCATAGGCCTCATGTGCCGGCCGACCGGGTTCAGGACCCTTGGGCAGGTCTTCCGCCGGCCCGCATGGGTCTACCGAAGTCGCCTTGCGCTTGCGCACTGGCTTTGCGCGCCGCGCCGCCGTTTCCTGGGATTCCTGTCGCTCTTTGCCCGCCACGCCTTGCTCCTTCACAGATGGTGAATCCTGCCTTGGGCGCGGCACGCCGGCAGCTACCTCCGGTCAGCCGCGCGCCACAGTGCCGGTCAGACGCCGTAGCGCTGGCGATAGGCGGCCACAGCCTCGCGCGAGGCCGACAGCGAGGGATTGTTGGACGCGTCCAGATAGGCCAGCAGATCCTTCAGGCTGGCAATGGCGATCACGGGCACGCCGTATTCGCGCTGCACGTCCTGCACGGCCGAATGGGTGCCGATCTGGTCGGCGGTACCGCTCTTTTCCATCCGGTCCAGCGCGATCAGCACGGCGGCCGGTTCGGCGCCGGCCGCCCGGATCAGCTGCATCGATTCGCGCACCGAAGTGCCGGCGGAGATCACATCGTCGATGATGACGACCTTGCCCTGGAGCTTTGCCCCGACCAGCGTACCGCCCTCGCCATGGTCCTTGGCTTCCTTGCGGTTATAGGCGAAGCCGACGTCACGTCCCATGCCCGCCAGCGCCACTGCGGTGGCAGACGCGAGCGTGATGCCCTTGTAGGCCGGCCCGAACAGCACGTCGAACTGCACGCCCGAGGCCAGCAGGGTTTTCGCATAGAATTGCGCCACCTGGCCGAGCATGGCGCCCTGGTTGAACAGGCCGGCATTGAAGAAGTACGGCGACTTGCGGCCCGCCTTGGTGACGAATTCGCCAAAGGACAGCACGCCGGCGTCCAGCGCGAAGCGGATAAAGGTCTGGCTGAGATCCGGCTGGCCCGCCTGCTGCGTGGTCGAAGTCGTCGTCTGCTGCGTCATGCTCTTCTCTCTGAATTCAAAAATTTTCCCGCATGTTACGGATTATCAGCGCCAACCTCAACGGCATCCGCTCCGCTTCCAAGAAGGGCTTTTTCGAGTGGATGGGCAAGCAGGACGCGGACATGGTCTGCGTGCAGGAACTCAAGGCCCAGGCCGCCGACATGACCGAAGCGTTCTTGGCGCCACATGGCTACCACGGCTACTTCCACTACGCCGAGAAGAAGGGATACAGCGGTGTCGGCCTCTACACACGCCACAAGCCGGAGCGCGTGATCACGGGCTTTGGCAACCCTGAGTTCGACAGTGAAGGCCGTTACGTGGAGGTGCAGTATCCGCACCTCGCGGTGATCTCGGTGTATGTTCCGTCGGGCTCAAGCTCGGAGGAGCGCCAGCAGGCAAAGTTCCGCTTCATGGAGGCGTTCCTGCCTCACCTGTTGCAACTGAAGGCCAGTGGGCGTGAGATCGTGCTGTGCGGCGACGTGAACATCGCGCACAAGGAAATCGATATCAAGAACTGGAAGGGCAACCTGAAGAACTCGGGCTTCCTGCCGGAAGAACGGGCCTGGATCGGTCAGTTGTTCGACATGCACGGCTACGTGGACGTGTTCCGCCAGCTGGATCCCCGCCCCGAGCAATACACATGGTGGAGCAACCGCGGCCAGGCCTATGCCAAGAACGTCGGGTGGCGCATCGATTACCACCTGGCCACGCCGAAGATTGCCGGAACGGCGCATGTCTGCTCGATCTACAAGGATGAGAAGTTCAGCGACCACGCGCCGCTGTCGATCGATTACAACTATCCTCTGTGACGGGTCAGGGCGGTCATGCCGCCCTGACTTCCTCTAGCAGTTCCGGGGGGCGGTCCAGCAAGCCACTAACCCTGCCAAATCACAAGAATCCAATCGGTACAAACCCCTGCGACCCGCCCCCATCCCCGTTACAATGCAGGTTCGCCCCTGCGCCCGGCAGGGACGTTTCGCATTCCCCGCATCTCTAGAGCGAGTCCGCCATGGTTTTCAAAGTGTTCGTCGATGGTCAGGAAGGCACCACCGGTCTCCGGCTGCTTGACTATCTCTCTGGTCGTTCCGACGTCGAATTGCTGCGCATTGCTGATGACAAGCGCAAGGACCCGGCCGAGCGTGCACGCTTCCTGAATGCCGCAGACGTCGCTTTCCTGTGCCTGCCGGACGTGGCCTCGCGCGAGGCCGTGTCGCTGGTGACCAACCCGAATACCTGCGTGATCGACGCCAGCACCGCGTTCCGCACGTCAGACAGCTGGGCCTATGGCCTGCCGGAACTGGTGCGCGGCCAGCGCGAAAAGATCCGCGCGAGCAAGCGCATCGCTGTGCCGGGCTGCCATGCCAGCGCCTTCGTGCTGGCGGTGCGTCCGCTGATCGATGCCGGCGTGCTGCCGCGCGACTACCCGGTCTCGGCGTTCTCGCTGACCGGCTACAGCGGCGGCGGCAAGAAGATGATTGCCGACTTCGAAGCCGGCGGTAATCCGAAGCTGCAAAGCCCGCGCCCGTACGCGCTTGGCCTGGCGCACAAGCACCTGCCCGAAATGCGCGTGCAGGCCGGCCTGGCGGCGGAGCCTATCTTCAACCCGATCGTCGGCAACTTCTTCAAGGGCCTGGCCGTGACGGTGCCGGTCTATGCTGACCGCCTCGCGCGCAAGGTCAGCCCCGAGCAGATCGTCGACATCTACCGCGAGCACTATGAAGGCGAGCAGTTCGTGCGCGTGCTGCCGTACAACAGCGACGACAACCTCGACGATGGTTTCCTCGACGTGCAGGCCAACAACGACACCAACCGTGTCGACCTGTTCGTGTTCGGCACGCCCGATCGCCTGAATCTGGTCGCGCGCCTGGACAACCTGGGCAAGGGCGCGGCCGGCGCGGCAGTGCAATGCATGAACGTGCATGTCGGCGCCGACGAGGCGACCGGGCTGCAGGCCTGAGCGTTTCAAGGTCTCAAGTAAAAAAGCCGGCATTGCCGGCTTTTTTACTTTCTGCGGGATCATCAGCGTTTGAGCGGCCGCTGCCGGTCGTCGTCGCCGGCATCGACGGGTGCATCGCCAAGGTTGGCCATATTGGCGCGATACGGCGGCAGGCGGTCCACCGTGGTGTTGATGGCGCGCGCGTAGAGCGGCAGCACCTCGGGCATGTGCTTCTCGAGATCGGCAATTCGGGTACGCCCCGACGGGTGCGTGGACAGGAAATCCGCGCCCGACTGCGTGACCTTGGCCATCTTCTGCCACAGCGTCACGGCAGCGCGCGGGTCGTAGCCGGCGCGCGCGGCAATGTCCATGCCGATCAGGTCGGCCTCGCTTTCATCCGCACGCGAAAAGCGCAGCGTCAGCAGATGCGCGCCCGTGCCCAGCGCCATATTGCCGAGGTTGCCGAAGCCGAACAGCTGCGACACGACATTGGCGCCAAGGTTGGTAATCTCCGACTTGGCCGCGCGCTCGCGCGCATGCTCCTGCAGCGCGTGTGCGATCTCGTGGCCCATGGCCATGGCGATCTCATCGTCGGTCAGCTTGAGCTGTTCGAGCAGGCCCGTGTAGAACGCGATCTTGCCGCCCGGCATGCAGAACGCATTGACCTGCTTCGAGCCAATCAGGTTGATTTCCCACTGCCACTGGCGCGCGCGTTCGTTCCAGCGCGTGGTCTCCGGCAGCAGCCGCTTGCCGATAGCACGCAGGCGCTGCAGCTGCGCATTGCTGTCGCCAGCGAGCGCATGCTTGGCGATCGCTTCTTGCTTGATCTGCTCGTACTCCTGCGCGGCCTGCTGCTCGATCACCTCGACCGGTACGATGTTTTTCACCGCCGATCCGCCACGCTGCAAGCGGATGCCATCCTCCTGTCCGGGGTCCTGCTGGGCCAGTGCCAACGGCGCCATGCTCATCGCCGCGCCCATGGACAACGCACAGGCCATGCGGGACAGGACAGGACGCGGAACACCTGGCAGGTGGCGGGACATGTTCGGTTCCTTGGGGGCAGTAGGGAAAGCCGGGAGCAGTCTTGGACAGAGGGGGCAAACGGGTGATGCAATAATACACGGCGCCTGCGCAGCCGCGCGGCGCCATCCGCCCACGCCATCCATGAATTTCCAGGACTATCTCGACATCTTCCGAAACCGCCGCATCGGCGCCATGCTGGCGCTGGGCTTCGCCTCAGGACTGCCGCTGGCGCTCACGTCCGGCACGCTGCAGGCCTGGATGACGGTCGAAGGGCTCGATATCAAAACCATCGGCTTCTTCTCGCTGGTGGGCCAGGCCTACATCTTCAAATTCCTGTGGGCGCCTCTGATGGACCGCTACACGCCGCCGCTGATGGGCCGGCGCAAGGGCTGGCTGCTGGTCACGCAGATCGGGCTCGTGATCGGCATTGGCGCGATGGCATTCTGCCCGCCGCGCGAAGCGCTGTGGACGCTGGCGGCGCTGGCTACGCTCGTGGCGTTCCTGTCGGCCTCGCAGGACATCGTGTTCGATGCCTACAGCACCGACGTGCTGCGCCCGGCCGAACGCGGCGCCGGCGCGGCCGTCAAGGTGCTCGGCTACCGGCTGGCGATGCTGGTCTCGGGCGGTCTAGCGCTTTGGCTGGCAGACCGCGTGATGGGCTGGCCGCAGATGTACCTGCTGATGGCCGCGCTGATGGGCGTCGGCATGGTCACGCTGCTGTGGGCGCCCGAGCCCGACGTGCCCGCGCGTGCGCCGCGCTCCCTCGAAGAAGCCATCGTCGGCCCCCTGCGCGACTTCTTCTCGCGCCCCGGCGCATGGTGGCTGTTGCTGCTGATCGTGCTGTACAAGCTTGGCGACGCGTTCGCCGGCAGCCTCTCCACGACGTTCCTGATCCGCGGTGTCGGCTTTTCCGCCGGCGAAGTCGGCATCGTCAACAAGACGCTCGGACTGGCCGCGACCATCGTCGGCGCGCTGTTCGGCGGCACGCTGATGGTGCGGCTCGGGCTGTATCGTTCCCTGATGCTGTTCGGCCTGCTGCAGGCCATATCCAACCTCGGCTACTGGATCCTGTCGGTGACGCCGCCGCACCTGTGGTCGATGGGCGCCACCATCGCGGTCGAAAACCTCTGCGGCGGCATGGGCACGGCGGCGTTCGTCGCGCTGCTGATGACGCTGTGCAACCGCTCATTCTCGGCCACGCAGTACGCGCTGCTGTCGGCGCTGGCGTCGGTGGGCCGCGTCTACGTCGGACCGACCTCCGGCTATATGGTCGAAGCCTGGGGCTGGGCGCCCTTCTACCTGGGCACGGTGCTGGTGGCATTGCCCGGCGTGCTGCTGCTCTGGGCCATGCGCCACACCGTCCATCGCTACGAAGCCCAGGCGCGCGAAGCGATTGCCTGATCGGCGTAGCCGGCAGCCTTATTCCTTGTAGTAGACGATCTGGTGCGACGTGGCGAGCAACTCGCCACCCGCGCTCCAGACCTGCGCGCTTTGATCGAAAAAGCCCTGCCGGAACACCTGCGCCTGGGCGCTGCACAGCACGTGGCTGTCGCCGAGCGCGGCCAGCGTGGCAGCATCGGCATGGAAATAGGTGGTCAGCGACACTGTGCCCGCTGGCACGAAGCCAGCGCGCTTGAGGAAGATGCGCGGATAGAAGCTGTCGCACCACGCCGCCACGGCAGCGAAGTCTGGTGTGCGCGCCGGTTCGTCGCGCAGCCAGAACTGAGTGAGGCTGTCAGGATGCTCCGTGCCCGGCTCCGTCGTCGGCTTGGCGCCGCGGAACGGACGCATGTCATAGGACTTGAGCCAGCGCACCGGCGCAAAACCCGCCATCGGCGGAACTTCGTGTGCGGGCGGTGCCTCTGGTCGCGAGGCTTCCCCGCAAGCCCAGGTCTCGCGCCGCACGGAAAACACCACGGTCGCCGTGGTCGCCACCGCATCGCCCTGCCGCAACGCGATCTGCCAGTGCTGGGTCGAGCGATTCGTACGCGTCGGACGCGCTTCGATCTCGAACGGCCCTTCGGCAATCGGGCCGGCGAAGTTGACCGTCAGCGCAAGCGGATCGCCAAGCCGCTCCGGATGCCGCAGGGCCGCCTGCAGCAGTGTGGCCGCCGTGATGCCTCCAAACGGCCCGATCATGTTCCAGTAGGCCGGCGTAGTACGGCCCAGATAGCAGTGTTCGCCTGCGCGCTCGAGCACAAGCGCATCGTCGAAGGGATGAAGCAGCGTGCCGGCGGCGGTGGCGGCGTTGACAGTCTGGGGCGCGGTGGTCATAGCAAATAGCACGGTCGTTCGATTACCCTGCCTACATTAGCCGTAGTCAGGGTTCGCGTCAATGCATATCCGCGTCAGCCTCGGGCACGCGTTCGCAGCGGCACGCTCCAGCCGAGCTGGTTCGCGATCACGCCAAGCAGCACCAACGCCATGCCGGCGAGCTGCAGCGGCCCAAGCACCACATCGAACACCGCCACATCAATGACGATCGCGACCAGTGGGTAGATGAACGACAGCGTCGCGATCGACACCACACTCAGCCGCTGGAACGCGCCATACAGCAGCGTGTACATCACGCCCGTGTGGATCAACCCGAGCGCGAGCAGCGCGCCCCATGCCTGCCCCGTCAAGGTGCCCACTGCCGGATGCGCCAGCGGTGCCAGCATCAGCACGCCGATCACCATCTGCAGCCCTGCGATCTGGCCCGGCGGAATGCCCTGCAGCCGCCGCGTCGCCATGGTGGTGATCGCATACAACAGCGCCGCCAGCATGGCCAGCCCGATACCAGCCAGCATCGCCGTCCCCTGCGCGCCGTGCTCCAGCCCCGTGATCAGCATCACGCCAGCAAATGCCAGCAGCAGCCATGGCAACCGGCCGAAGGGAAACGGCTCGCGCTGGAACACCGCAGTCAGGATCAGCAGGAAGAACGGCTGCGTGTGATAGACCACGGTCGCGATCGAGATCCCGCTATACGCATAGGCCGAAAACAGGCACAGCCAGTTGAGGATCAGAGTGACGCCGCCCAGCGCGAGCCAGCCCATGCGCGCGTTGTCCATGCGCACCCAGCCGCGCTGCAGCGTCAGCACGCTCAGCAGCGACGCGCCGCCGAGCAAGCAGCGGAAGAACACCACGTCGATGGTCGGCTGGCCGCTGGTGACGACGAACCAGCCGATGGTGCCCGACAACGCCATCGCGGCGACCATGCGCCACGTACCGCCTGTGCCTGCTTGTTGATTGCCCATGAAGTGCTCCGCAGAATCTTTGCGTGCATTGTTCCATCATGATCAGAGATCAACAATCCCGCAAGAACTCAATTAGTATTTGACTCTAAGTCAAAGAATGGGGAGACCCGGATGCAGGCTGCGCCACTCAATGCCATGGCCGTGTTCGCGCGCGTGGTGGAATGCGGCAGCTTCTCCGCCGCCGCGCAGGATCTCGGCATGACGCCTTCGGCGGTCAGCCGGCATGTATCGCGGCTCGAAGCCACGCTTGGTGCCAGCCTGCTGCAGAGGACCACACGGGCTTTTGCGCTGACTGAACTTGGCCATGCCGTCTACGCGGCCTGCGCCCGCATGTCGGCAGCCGCGCGCGAAGTCACCGCACTTGGCACCGACCATACCGGCGAGCCGCATGGCGTACTGCGCGTCAGCGCGTCGGTCGTATTCGGCCAGGCGTGGCTGGCACCCCGCCTTCCCGCGCTGCTGGAGCGCTATCCGGCCCTGGAACTCCAGCTGACGCTGGTTGATCGCATGGTCGATCTGGTAGAGGAAGGACTCGACGTCGCGATCCGCATCGCGCGCGAACTGCCGCCTGGGCTGGTGGCGCGGCCGTTACGCCCGGTGCGCTACCAGCTCGTCGCCTCGCCGGGATGGTTGCGGCTACATGACGCACCAGCAAGCCCGGAAGAGCTGCCGCACACGCGCTGCGTGTACCTTGGGTATGGCGCGTTCGGCGAGCGTTGGTCGTTGCGGCACAAGACTTCGGGCGATGATGTCACCGTGCGCATTCCGCCACGCTTCACAGTCAACAACAGCATGGCCATCGTCGCGATGGTCGAGCGCGATGCCGGTATAGGCCTCGTGCCAGATTTCTCCGCAGCCGCGGGCCTCGCCGACGGCCGGCTGGTCACGGTGCTGGACGACTGGGACATCCTGGAGCCGTACATCGGTACGGCCTACGCCGTGTACACCCCGACGCGGCACGTGGCGCCCAAGGTGCGCGCGTTCGTCGACTATCTGGTGGCCACGACCGCCGAGCGCTGACCGCCCGGCGTTCGCGCGTCGCTCAGGCCGAGCAGACCCGGTACACCGCGAGGCTGCCGCGCCAGTTCACGCCCCAGTTCACGGTGATGCCTTCGTGCATGACCACGCGGTCGACAATGCGCAGGCCCACCTTGGGCGCCAGCGCCTCGAAATCGCTGATGGTCAGCACGCGCACGTTCGGCGTGTTGTACCACTGGTACGGCAGCGACTCCGACACCGGCATGCGGCCGCGGAACACCGACAGCCGATGCGGCCAGTAGCCGAAGTTCGGGAAGGAGACGATGCACTCGCGCCCCACGCGCAGCGTGTCGCGCAGCACCTGAGCGGTGTTGTGGATGGTCTGCAGCGTCTGCGACAGGATTACCGTATCGAAGCTCTTGTCCTCGAACAGCGCAAGACCGCCTTCCAGGTTCTGCTGGATGACATGCACGCCTTTCTGCGCGCACGCAAGCACGCCTTCGTCCTGGATCTCGATGCCATAGGCCTGCACGTCGAGCTCGTCCTGCAGCACGCGCAGCAGGCTGCCGTCGCCGCAGCCGAGGTCGAGCACGGTGGAATTAGGCTCGATCCAGCGAGCGATCGCGCGGAAGTCCGGACGCAGCGCGAGGATATTCGGATTGGCCAGGGCGTTCATGCGCCGATCTCCTCTGCAATGCGGTCGTAGTAAGCGCGCATCAGGTTGTGGTAGCGCGGATCGTCGAGCAGGAATGCATCGTGGCCGTGCGGGGCGTCAATCTCGGCGTACGAGACCGGGCGCTTGTTGTCGAGCAGCGCCTTGACCAGTTCGCGGCTGCGGTTCGGCGCAAAGCGCCAGTCGGTGGTAAAGCTCGCGACGAGGAAGCTCGCCTGCGTCTGCGCCATCGCGCGCGTGAGGTCGCCGCCATAGGCCAGTGCCGGGTCGAAATAGTCGAGCGCGCGCGTGATCAGCAGGTAGGTGTTCGCGTCGAAATACTCGGCAAACTTGTCGCCCTGGTAGCGCAGGTAGCTCTCGACCTGGAACTCGACATCGAACGAGAAGCGGATGTCCTCGGTCTTCAGCTCGCGGCCGAATTTCTCGGCCATGTCCTCGTCCGACAGGTAAGTGATATGGCCGATCATGCGGGCCACGCGCAGGCCGCGCTTTGGCTTCACGCCATGCGCGTAGTAGTTGCCGCCGTGAAAATCCGGGTCCGACAGGATCGAGCTGCGCGCGACCTCGTTGAACGCAATGTTCTGCGCCGAAAGCTTGGGGGTCGATGCGACCACGATGCAGTGGCGCAGCCGCTGCGGATACATCAGGCTCCAGGCCACCGCCTGCATGCCGCCCAGGCTGCCGCCCATCACCGCGGCGAACTGCGTGATGCCGAACACATCCGCCACCCGCGCCTGTGCGTTGACCCAGTCCTCGACGGTCACCACGGGAAACGCCGCACCATAAGGCCCGCCCGTGGCAGGGTTGGTGCTCATCGGGCCCGTGGACCCGAAACACGAACCCAGGTTGTTCACGCCGATGACGAAGAAGCGGTTGGTGTCGAGCGGCTTGCCGGGACCGACCATGTTGTCCCACCAGCCCACGTCGCGCGGATCGTCCGCATAGACGCCCGCCACATGGTGCGACGCGTTCAGCGCGTGGCAGACCAGCACGGCATTGGAGCGGTCGGCGTTGAGCGTGCCGTAGGTCTCGACCATCAGGTCGTACCCGGCGATCGACGAGCCGTTGCGCAGCTTCAGCGGCTCCTGGAAATGCATACGCTGCGGCGTGACGACGCCGACGGAATCGTTCGGCAGCGTGAGCGCGGCAGGCGGCAAGGCGACATCTGTCATGGAATCGGCCCGCGTGAAGCAGGCATAAAAAAACCCGACCGGCAGTGCGTGTGAAGCGTCGCAGCCAAGTCGGGCATTCGCGGTGTTCCGCGTGCCGGCGTGAATCCCGATCCTGCCTGGGGGCGCCGACCCAACCTCTTTAGCCGCATTTATATTCGCAGACGGAGGATCGTGGGACCATCCGGCTGCCGCGCGCCCGCAAGCCAGTCATCAAATCGGCGCGACGGCTTATTATAGTGCAATCCGCCGACCGCGCCGCATCGGGCGTTCATCCGCCACCCGCAAGCCACGTCGGCACCGCCGAATCGCCATGCACAAGCCGAACATCCTGGTCATCGAAGATGAATCCGCCATTGCCGACACGATCGACTATGCGCTGTCCACCGACGGCATGGCCGTGGAGCGCTGCGCGCTCGGTGGCGATGCCCTGGAGCGGCTGCGCACGCAGGCATTCGACCTGGTGATCCTTGATGTCGGCCTGCCCGACCTGAGCGGCTTCGAGGTCTGCCGTACCCTGCGCACGTTCACCGATGTGCCGGTCATCTTCCTGACCGCGCGGCATGATGAGATCGACCGCGTGGTCGGCCTGGAGATCGGCGCGGACGACTATGTGGTGAAGCCCTTCTCGCCGCGCGAGCTGGCCGCGCGCGTGCGCGTGATCCTGCGACGCACGGCGCGCCAGCCCGTTGCGGAACCCGCGAGCCAGAGCGTATTCACGGTGGACAACGACGGCGCACGCGTGGCCTTCCACGGCCACTGGCTCGAACTCACGCGCTACGAGTACCGCATGCTCGCGCTGATGCTGCGCCACCCTGGCCGCATCTATTCGCGCGCGCAGCTCATGGACGAGGTCTGGCACGACGCGCCGGACACGATCGACCGCACCGTCGATACCCACATCAAGACCGTGCGCGCCAAGCTGCGCGCACTCGATGCCGCCAGCGACCCGATCCGCACGCACCGCGGCATGGGCTACTCCATCGAACCATGACGGTCGACCGGGCCTGAACATGCATATCGGGCTTCGCATCTTTTTCGGCTTCTTCGTGATCGTCGGGCTGGCCGCTTTCCTCACGCTGCGCGTCTTTGTGCAGGAGGTAAAGCCCGGCGTCCGGCAGGCCATGGAGGACACGCTCGTCGATACCGCCAATGTGCTGGCAGCCTTGGCGGCGGACGACATGAAGCACGGTCGGATCAACGAAGGCGCCTTCGCCCAGCGGCTGGCGCGGCTGCAGGACACGCCCGTCGATGCAAGCGTCTGGGGCCTGCGCAAGCAGTCGGTCGGCTACCGCATCTACGTCACCGACACGCATGGCATCGTCCGTTTCGACACCAGCGGCAGCGCGGTCGGCGCCGACTATTCGCGCTGGAACGACGTCTACCTGACGCTGCAGGGCAAGTACGGCGCGCGCAGCACGCGCGCCAATCCCGATGACGAGAACAGCACGGTCATGCACGTCGCCGCGCCGATTCGCGATCCCGACAATAGCCAGACCATCGGCGTGCTGACCGTCGCCAAGCCGAATCTCGCGATGGCGCCGTTCATCGAGCGCAGCCAGCGCAAGATCCTGCTGTACGGTCTGCTGCTGATGGGCGTCGCGTTCGCGGTTGGCCTGGTCTGCACGCTGTGGCTGGTGTTCGGGCTGCGCCGGCTGCAGCGCTACGCGCGCACCGTGGCAGCCGGCGAGCGCGCGGAAATGCCGCTGCACGGCGCGAGCGAGCTGGCCGAACTGGGGCGCGCGGTGGAAACCATGCGGCTGCGGCTCGAAGGCAAGCAGTATGTCGAGCACTACATCCACACGCTCACGCACGAGATGAAGAGCCCGCTGGCGGCGATCAGCGGCGCGGCGGAGCTGCTGCAGGAAGACATGCCACCGGCGGACCGTCAGCGCTTTGTCGCGAATATCCGTGGCCAGTCCCAGCGCCTGGCCCAGATGATCCGCAAGCTGCTGGCGCTGGCCGCGGTGGAACAGCGGCAGCGGCTGGACCATGCCGAGCGCGTCGCGCTGTTGCCATTGCTGCAGGCACTCGTCGATGAGCTCGAACCGCGTGCGCGCCAGCGCGGCGTGACGTTTGCCCTCGCACCGGACGCCGAACCTGCACTGGCCGTGCTGGGCGATCCCTTCATGCTGCGGCAGGCCGTCACCAACCTGCTCGAAAACGCGCTCGATTTCGCGCCAGCCGGCAGCACGGTGCTGATAGATGTAACCGGCGCGCCGGCCGGCCAAATCGCCATACAAGTTGCCGACGATGGTCCTGGCATCCCTGACTACGCGCTGCCGCGCCTGTTCGAACGATTCTATTCGCTGCCCCGCCCGGACGGCCGGGACAAGAGCACGGGCCTCGGCCTCTGCTTCGTGCGCGAGGTCGCGACGCTGCATCACGGCGACATCACCATTCACAATCGCGACGGTGGTGGCGCGCTTGCCACGCTCACGCTGCCGGCCGCGTCCTGACCCAGCCGGCACGCACTTCACAGCGGGCACACAAACGCTTCACACCGGCCCCGCGGTCTGCGCACACGCGGTAGCTAATCTGGCCGGCACCATCACTCCCGGGCCGAGCCATGAACAAAGTCCTGCTGTACAAATCGCTGATCACCGGCGTGCTGATCGTGCTGATCCTGATCCCCCTCAGCCTTGTGGGCAACCTCGTCCAGGAGCGCAAGTCCTACGGCCAAGAGGCAGAGCAGAGTATCTGGAAGAGCTACGCCGGCCCGCAGACGCTGACCGGACCGGTGCTGGTGGTGCCGTACAAGGAAGTGACGTCCGTCACCGAACGCGCCGATGCGAAGCAGCCCGCCGTCTCGACGATGCACGTCGAGGTGCGGCAGTTGCTGGTGTTTCCGCAAACCCTGCGCGTGCAAGCCGGCGTTACGCCGGGCGAACGCTACCGCGGCATCCACAAGACGCTGGTGTACGAGATGCAGAGCCGCTGGGAGGGCAGCATCACCCTGCCCTCGCCCGAAGACCTGGCCCGCTCGCCCGGCCATGTCCGGTTTGAAGTCGGCCAGCCTTATCTGGCACTGGGCATCACCGACACACGCGGCCTGATGACTGCGCCCGTGATCGAACTCGATGGCAAGAAGTTGCCGCTGCAACAAGGCGCGAAACTGCCCACGCTGCCGCAGGGCCTGCATGCCGATCTGGACCTGCCCGACTTCAAGGCCGCGGCGAGCCATCCGCGCGATGCGGGCCGCACGGTGCCGTTCGCCCTGACGCTGCCGCTGCTGGGCGCGCAATCGCTGTCCGTGGTGCCGATCGCCGCGCAGAACGATATCGCGATTCAGTCGGCGTGGCCGCACCCGAGCTTCGACGGCGAGTTCCTGCCGCGTACGCGTACGGTCGACAACAAAGGGTTCCGCGCGAACTGGAGCGTAACCGCCTTCAACACCAAGGCACGCGAGCAGATTTCGGGCGCAGGCGGCGGCGGTCTGGACACGGTCACGGTTAAGCTGATCGAGCCGGTCAACATCTATCTGCAGACCGAGCGCGCAACCAAGTACGGCATCCTGTTCGTATTGCTGACGTTTGCGGGGTTCTTCCTGTTCGAGCTGGTCAAGCAGCTTCGCATCCACCCGGTGCAATACCTGCTGGTGGGCCTGGCGCTGGCGCTGTTCTTCCTGCTGCTGCTGAGCCTCTCCGAACATATCGCCTTCGCGCTGGCCTATGTGGCGGCAAGCGCGGCCTGCATCGGCCTGCTCGGCTTCTACCTGTCGTTCGTGCTGCGAAGCTGGAAACGCGGGCTGGGCTTCGCCACGCTGCTGACCACGCTGTATGGCGCGCTCTACGTGCTGCTGCGCTCGGAAGACAACGCGCTGGTGCTTGGCTCGCTGCTGCTGTTCCTGCTGCTGGCCGCGATCATGGTCGTGACGCGCAAGGTGGACTGGTATGCCGCCGGCGCGGCCTTGCAGCCGCAGCGCGACAAGCCCGCCGCCGTTGCGGCGGCGGGAGAGGGTGCGGTCTAGCCGAGCAGCACGCGCAACTGCGCGTCCACGCGCTCGCCCGGCGACTTGCGGAAACCGCTCTTGGCATAACGATGCCACTGGCCCTGCACGTACGCCATGACCAGCGCGGCGCGCAGCGCGACATCGGCATCGGCCGGGAACGCGCCCTGCGTCACGGCGATCTTCAGGCACTGGCGCAGCGAGGCCTCGATGCGGTCGACCATCTGGTTGATGCGGTCCTGCAGGCGCTCGTGCTCGCCGACGAGCGCCTCGCCGGTCAACACGCGCGTCATGCCGGGGTTCTTCTCCGCGAACGACAGCAGCATGCGCACGATGGCCTGCACCTGGCGCAGGCCATGCTCCTCGGTCGTCGTGATCTGGTTGATCAGGCCGAACACGGTCTGCTCGATGAAGGCGATCAGGCCTTCGTACATCTGCGCCTTGCTCGCGAAATGGCGGTACAGCGCGGCCTCCGACACGCTCAGGCGCGCTGCCAGCGCGGCGGTGGTGATCTTTTCCCCGCGCGGGTGCTCGAGCATCGCTGCCAGCGTCTGCAGGATCTGCACGCGGCGCTCGCCCGGCCGCGGCCGCTTGCGCGCAGGCGGCGCGGTTTCAGTAGCCGGCGCGGCATCCTGCCCGCCCGGCAGGACCGCTTCCGGCGGGTTTCCGTTGCTTTCCATCATGACCCGGTTCTCCGCAATCTTTGTTGTAGTTGATGCATCGATTGTACTTTTATGTCCACATACGCCGGCCGGTTCGGCACGCGCGCCCGTACCCGCGGCGCGTTTTCAGGCTGTGACTGCGGTGACAGCCCGGGAGCGCCCGCCGCCGGCGGGACCTGCGATTCGGCCGCCACCAGCGTCACCGAATGCTCTTGCGCGGCATGGCTCGCGTGCTGGCGATCCTCGGCGTCCAGCGTGGATCGCACCGCGGCATCGCCGCGGCTGCCGGAAGCTTCCGGCGCAGCCACCACGTGCGGGCGCGATGGCGCGATCGTGCGCAGGTAGCCCGTGACCCAGGCCGTGCGAATGCCCGTGCCGGCGTAGCGCTTGAGATGCGACAGCGTGTCTTCCACCAGCACCGCCCGGTGCGGCGCGATGCCCGTCTGCGCGAGCAGGCGGCGCAGCATGCGCCGGTCCGGCTTCGGGCGCAGATGCCCGTGCACCCACATCTGCTCAATGGCGATCACGCGCTCGAAGCAATGGCTGATGCCGGCGATATCGAGCACCGCGCGCGCGTAGGCCTGCGGCGCGTTGGTGACGATGATCTTGCGCCCGGGCAGCCGGCGCAGATGCGCGGCCAGCCCGCGCCGCACGCGCACCATGTCGGCCAGTTCGGGGAATTCATGCGCGGCGCGCAGGAAATCGGCGGGGTCCACGCCGTGATGGCGGATCATGCCCAGCAGCGTGGCGCCATAGCGCTGCCAATAGTCGACGCGCACGCGGCTCGCAGTGGCGTCGTCGCAGCCGAGTACGCGCGCGACGTACGCAGTCATCAGCCGGTTGATGGCCGGGAAGATGGCATGCGAGGCGTCGTGCAGCGTGTTGTCCAGATCGAACAGCCACACCGTGTCGCCGGACTGATCGCCGGCCGGGCGCCGGCGCAGGCGCGCCTGGACACGGCGCGAAGGGGAATGACTGGAAGACACGCCGGATCGGTGCTGAGGCAATGGGGGAGAAAACAGCGGGCAGCGCGCCAGTCGGGTGCCGCCCCGTGGCGCCGCTCAGTGCGAGCGGATCATCGTGCCGAACGCCTGTTCGGTCAGGATTTCCAGCAGCAGCGAGTGCTCGATGCGGCCATCGATGATGTGAACCGAATGCACGCCGCTCTTGGCGGCGTCGAGCGCCGACGAGATCTTCGGCAGCATGCCGCCCGAGATGGTGCCGTCGGCGAACAACTCCTCGATCTCGCGCGCGGACAGGTCGGTCAGCAGGTTGCCCTTCTTGTCCATCACGCCGGGGATGTTGGTCATCATGACCAGCTTCTCGGCCTTGAGGATCTCGGCCATCTTGCCGGCAACCACGTCGGCGTTGATGTTGTAGGCCTGGCCGTCGTCGGAGAAGCCGATCGGCGAGATCACCGGGATGAAGGCGTCGTCCTGCAGTGCCTTGACCACGGCCGGGTTGATGGCTTCGATGTCGCCGACGTAGCCGATGTCGATGAACGCACCCGGATTCTCGCGATCGGGCATCTGCAGGCGCTTGGCGCGGATCAGGCCGCCGTCCTTGCCGGTCAGGCCCACGGCCTGGCCGCCGTACTGGTTGATCAGCATCACGATGTCCTGCTGGACCTCACCGCCGAGCACCCACTCGACCACTTCCATGGTCTCTTCGTCAGTCACGCGCATGCCCTGCACGAAGGTGCCGACCTTGCCGACCTTCTTCAGCGCCTCATCGATCTGCGGGCCGCCGCCGTGCACCACCACCGGGTTCATGCCGACCAGCTTCAGCAGGATCACGTCGCGCGCGAAGCCGTGCTTGAGCTTTTCCTCGGTCATGGCATTGCCGCCGTACTTGACCACGATGGTCTTGCCGTGGAACTTGCGGATATAGGGCAGCGCCTCGGCGAGGATCTCGGCCTTGAGGGCGGGGGCGATAGCGGCCACCGCAGTCGCGGCAGCTCCAGGGTTGTCGGCGTTCATGGCTGGGGACATCCGTGAGAATCAACAGGTATGATGGCAAATCTGCCGCAAACCTGACGGAAAACTCACGGGGATCGCCCGAAAGTGCACCATAGGGCCACGGCAGGCGCCGATTTTACAAGAATCCGCGAGGTGCGCGGGCGACCGGCTCACGGGGCCGGGCACAAGCCGGGCCGATGCGCATCGTGGCGCACGACACGGCGCCCCGGCGTCATCTTTGCGCAACACGTCCGGACCAACGCCGCAGCGATGCCTCACGACACCGCCGACCTTGAAACCCTTCGCCCCCACCTGCTGCGCTTCGCCCGGCTGCAACTGCGCGACGAGGCGCTTGCGGAAGACGCGGTGTCCGACACGCTGCTGGCCGCGCTGGAGCACCCGGAGCGCTTTGCCGGGCAATCGGCGCTGAAGACCTACCTGGTTGGCATCCTCAAGCACAAGATCATCGACCTGCTGCGCAGTGGCCGGCGCGAGGTGCGGTTGGCGCTGGCCACCGACGAGGACGGCGAGACCCAGTCCGAGCAAGACGCCTTCGACGCGCTATTCACACGCAATGGCCACTACCAGGACATGCCGTCCGACTGGGGCAACCCGGACCGGACGCTGGAGCGGCGCGAGTTTTTCGAGATCCTGCAAGCCTGCGTCGACCGCCTGCCCGCCAAGACGGCGCGTGTCTTCATGATGCGCGAGTGGCTGGAACTCGATACCGAAGAAATTTGTCAGGATCTGGAGGTCAGCGCGACCAATGTGTGGGTCATCCTGTACCGCGCCCGCATGCGCCTGCGCGAGTGCCTGGAACTGAACTGGTTCGGGCAGCAGCCCAAACTAACTTCCGGCAAGACGCGGTGACCCGCCTGAAAGGAACCCATGCCTGATTCGTCCCGCCACCGCCTGCTGCCCAACTGCGAGGAAGTCCATCATCTGACCATGAAGGGGATGGATCGCCCCCTGAGCTGGACCGAGCGCCTGCGCGTGCGCAGCCACCTAGTCATCTGCGACGCCTGCACGCGTTTCAGCGCGCAGATGCAGATGATGCGCTCGGCCATGCGCCGGCTGGGCGAGGATGACCAGGACGGCGATATGCCGGACAGCCCGCGGTGACCAATCCGTCCACGGTGCTTACGGGCCAGCTGCGCCCGATCGAACACTGCAGCGAGTGCGGAGCGGGCTTCGTGTGCGGTTACGTGGCCGGTTTGCCCGAATGCTGGTGCGCCAGCCAGCCGCTGCTGCCGGCGCGCAGGATCGTGCCGAACCAGCACTGCCTGTGCCCGACCTGCCTGCAGAAGCGCCGGATCGCGGCTCAGGAAACCTCTCAAGCCCCGGACTGAAGCGGCGGCGCGGCTTGCGGCCGTGCCTCATGCGCCGCACTCCACTGCATCAGCACCATGCCGGCCACGATCAGCGCAGCGCCGGCCACGCGTGCAGGCGTCAGCGCGCGCGCAGCAAAGCCGGCCAGCCCGAAGTGATCGACCGCCAAGGCCGCCGCCACCTGTCCGGCCACCACCGCGGCAATGAAGCCGCCGGCACCCAATCGCGGCGCCATCAGCAGCGCGGCTGTGATATAGAAGACGCCCAGCACCCCGCCGATCCACATCCATGGCGGCCGGGGCGCCGACAGCGATAGCGCCGGCAGTGGCACCCTCAACAGCCAGAGCAGCGGCAGGATGGCGGCCAGACTGACCAGCAGGGACACCACCGTCGCCCACAATGGGTGACCGAGCGAGCGGCTAAGCGTGGCGTTGGCGCCCGCCTGAAACGGAATGGCTGCCCCGGCCAGCACGGCCGTCAGAAGCGGGAGAAGCAGGTTTGTCGGAAGGGTCGTGCCTGACATGGCGCACTCCGTAAGGCAATATTCGATGCCTGACAGTGTGAAATATCGCAGAATGAATTTCCAATTCTGCTTTCATACGTTTAACATTCGCCGAATGAATAGCCTACGCGGAATCGACCTGAACCTGCTGGTGGTGCTGGAAGCACTGCTGGCCGAACGCCATATCTCCCGGGCCGCGCTGCGCCTGCACCTGAGCCAGCCGGCGGTCAGCCACGCGCTGGGACGGCTGCGGCAATTGCTGGACGACCCCATCCTCGTACGCGGCAAGGGTGGACTGGTGCCGAGCGCCCGCGCCCATGAAATCGCCGGGCCGCTGGCAGAAGCGCTCGCGCAGGTGCGTATCCTGCTCGGGCCCGGCGGCTTCCAGCCCGCCACGGCGCGCCGCACGTTCCGCCTGGCGATGTCCGACTACGGCGCGCTTGTCGTGCTGCCGCGGCTGCTGCGAGCGGTGCGCAAGGCCGCGCCAAATATTGATCTCGTCGTCACGCAGGCCAGCCGCGAAGCCATGACGGCACAGGTGGCCGATGGCGAGATCGACATCGCGCTGGGCGTCTTCGCGCACCAGCCGGAAGGCGTGCATGCCACGGCCCTGTTCGAGGAAAGCTACGCCTGCGCCGTCGATGCGGCAACCGTGCGCGATAACGGCAAGCTGGACCAGGTGGCTTACCTCGCGCGTTCACACGTGCTGGTGGCCACGCACAGCGAGCGCGTCGATGCCATCGATGCGGCTGTGGCGAAGATTGGCGGAAGGCGCAAGATCGCTTGCGTGGTACCGCACTGGAGCGTGGCCCCTGCATTGATCGCCGGCACCAACCTGGTCCTGACCACGGCACGCCGCAGCCTGGCGGCACTGGAAGCGGACCCGCGCTACGCGGTGTTCGATCCGCCGTTCCCGCTGGACGACTTCACCTTCACCATGATCTGGCACGACCGCACCGAGGCAGACCCGGGCCACACCTGGCTGCGCGAACGCGTGCAGGCCGCGGCAGCCACTCAGGAATCGGACGAGCCGATCAGCTTGCGCGGCTGACGCGGAGGCGTCGACTTGCCGCTGGTCTGTGGCGGACCGGATTTTCGCACGGTGCCTTTGCCGCGCGGCGGCGGCTGTGAACCCGTGCCGCCACGGAATACGAGTTTCTGGCGGGTACCGAGCTGCTTGTTCGCCATCACTTGCCCCGCCGCTCGGTCGATTTAGTGCTTGTGATCGCCGTGGCCACTCTGGCTGGCGGCACTGGCGGTCATGTCGCGCACTTCGGCCGTGACCTTCTGCTCGATCACCTTGCCGCCCTGCTCGATCTTCAGCGTGATGGGCACGGTGTCGCCCTTCTTGAGCTGGGATTTCAGGTCCGTCAGCATCACGTGGTAGCCGCCCGGCTTGAGTTCGACATCCTGCATCTTGGGCAGGTCCAGCGATGGAATCTGGCGCATGCGCATAACGTTGCCTTCCATCTTCATCTCGTGCAGCTCCGCCACGCCGACCGGCGACGACACGCCGACCAGCTTCGCGTTGTCATGCGCGTGCAGCACCATGAAGGCGCCGGACGCCGTCTGGGTCGGTACCGTGCCGCGCACCCATGCGTTGCTGACATCAACCTGCGCCAGCGCGGCGCCCGAGGCCAGCATGGCGAACGATGCGGCCAGCGTGGCCGCGCGGAATTTGGCTTGCATGTAGGGCTCTCCCGAAAGCAGACATTAGACCATGCCACCGCTGGCAGGTGCCGGGGTGCAGATAACCGGATAGTCTGGAGCCGAAGCGCCACGTGACCAATGCGGCAAGGTGTCGCACATGCCGGAGCGCTCCGGCCGCATTGATACACTCGCGGCATGCATGCCGCTCCTGCCGTGTCCCATCCGCCAGCTTTCACCGCTTCGCCGCCGCTTCCGGCCGGACCCGCCGCGCGTCCCAGCCTGGTGAGCCTGCGCCGCCTGTTCTGGCTGCGCTGGGCGCTGCTGGCCGGGCAGGCACTGTGCCTGCTGTCGTGCGAGCCGATCATTGGTGTCACGCTGCCGACGGGCCCGCTGCTGGTCGTCTTTGCGCTGCAGGCGCTGTTCAACGTGCTGACCGGCCTGCGCCTGCGGCTGCACACGCGGCAGGGCTCGGTGCCCGGCGAAGCGGAGCTGATGGGGCAGTTGCTGGTCGACCTGACCGCGCTGTCGGCGATCCTGTTCTATACGGGCGGCGCCACCAACCCGTTCGTGTCGTTCTACCTGCCGGGGCTCGCCATCGCAGCCGCGATCCTGCCGTGGCGGCAGGTGATCGCGCTCGCGTGCTTCGCGCTGGCCTGCTACACGGTGCTGCTGTTCGAGTACCTGCCGCTGGATCTGCACGATCCGGACAAGGCCGTGAACTATCACCTCGCCGGCATGTGGCTCAATTTCGTGGCCAGCGCAGTGATGATCGCTCTGTTCGTGGCGCGGCTTTCCGGCGTGCTGCGCCAGCGCGAGGCGCAACTGCACCTGGCGCGCGAACAGCTGTTGCGTGAAGCGCGCGTGGAAGACCTCAATGCCCAGGCGGCAGCCGTCGCCCACGAGATCGGCACGCCGCTGGCAACGCTGGCGGTCATTGCCGGCGAACTGCGCGCCGATGCCTCGGACCGCGCGCGCAGCGGCACGCCAGTGGCCGATTACCTCCCGGACCTGCTGACGGTCGAGCAGCAACTGGAATTGTGCCGAACCATCCTGGCGCGGCTACGCGAGGATCCTGCCACGCTCGAGCCCGAGCGCATCGACGCATGGCTTGGCAGCTTTGCGGAGCGCTGGCAACTGCGTCATCCCAATGCCACGTTGCAGGCCAGCGCCACTGCGCAGGCTGGTGCACTGGCCATCGAACCGGCACGCGTGGGACAGATCCTGACCATCCTGCTGGATAACGCCGCGCGCAGCCAGCAATCGGCCGGGCATGCGCAACGGCCGCTGCAACTGGAAATCGCGTTCGAGCAGGGCAATATCGCCTTCCGCGTGAGCGATCACGGCGACGGCATTCCGCCCGAACTGCGTTCGCAGCTTGGCGAGACTCCTGTGGTCAGCCCGCACGGTGGCCAGGGCATCGGCCTGTACCTCGCGCAGAGCGGCGCGCGGCAGATGGGCGGCGGACTCACATGGCGCGATCGCCCCGGCGGCGGCACGATCGCCGAATTGCGTGTGCCGTCCTCCCCTTCGCTGGCAGTCAATCCGTCATGACCGTTATGACCGTTACCCACCACCCGGTTCCCGAATCGACCGCGCCGGCCGGCACGCCCTTCCTGGTCATCGACGATGATGCCGTGTTCTCCGGCACGCTGGCCCGCGCGCTGACACGTCGCGGCTACGCCGTGCAGGTCGCGCACAACAGCAGCACGGCGCTGGCACTGGCTGCGCGTACGGCGTTCGCCTACGTCACGC
This sequence comes from Cupriavidus pinatubonensis, assembly GCF_019602855.1. Taxonomy (GTDB): domain Bacteria; phylum Pseudomonadota; class Gammaproteobacteria; order Burkholderiales; family Burkholderiaceae; genus Cupriavidus; species Cupriavidus pinatubonensis. The sequence goes on along the minus strand of NZ_CP080767.1, from coordinate 192,532 downwards.
TGGACCTGCACCTCGGCCCGCCCCCCGAAGCGGGTAGCACCGCGCCGGCCGAATCGGGGCTGCAACTGGTCGGGCCGCTGCGCCAGTCGCTGCCGGACGCGCGCATCCTGGTGCTGACTGGCTACGCGAGCATTGCCACTGCCGTGGCGGCGGTCAAGCAAGGGGCCGACGAATACCTGGCCAAACCGGCGAACGTGGATTCGATCCTCACGGCCCTGATGGCGGGGATCTCGGAAGATGCAGCGGAAGCCGCGATGGAAGAGCCGGTGCCCCTGTCGGTGGCCAGGCTCGAATGGGAGCACATCCAGCGCGTGCTCAACGAGCACGGCGGCAATATCTCCGCGACCGCGCGCGCGCTCAACATGCACCGGCGCACGCTGCAGCGCAAGCTGGGCAAGCGCCCGGTATCGCGCTGACGGCGCTGGCCGTACGGATGTGGATTACGGATGTGGATTACAGCCGAAGCTGCACGTAGTCCCATTCCAGCGCATCGCTGGCTCCGTCCGGCTTGTCTTGCCGCGCGACCACGCGCAGCGCATCGCTGGCGTGACGGTCGGCCAGTGTGAACAGCTCTCCGGATTGCAGTGCAAGCGTGGCCGCAGCAACTGCGGCGGCGCCCAGGCTGCCGTGCCGGGCGATGGGCGCCGCGGCGTCTGCCGGACGCATGCACAGGAAGGCAGTCGCCGCGGCGATCGCGGCCAACAAGCCGGCGGTAGCGACCGCCACGCGGCTGAACTGTGTCTTCACCATGTTTTTCCTCCTGCCAGTAGGTTGTTGAAATGCGGTGGCTCCCGCATCTGCCATTCGGCTTAAGGTGCGCAAGGGTCTCATTGGGCGACCGGTGTGCGCTAGCGTGCTTACCAATGCTTACCAACCTTACCGAGGTGTGGCAGGGTCGATACGTTTGATACGCCCGTGACACGTGGCACTGACATCCATGGCTGCGGCACTACGCCGCATCGGCCCACAACACGAGACAGCACCTGCGCCGCTAGACTGGCGGGCCGACAAGGAGAACTCCATGCATGACCCGCTTTCCCCGCGCCGACTCGCGCGCCTGTGGCTGCTGCCCGCCGCGCTGCTGACGATGTCCGCCGCCGCGTCGGCCCATATCGTCTTCGAACAGAAGCAAGCGCCGGCAGGGAGCTACTACAAGGGCACGCTGATGGTCGGCCACGGCTGCAACGGCAGCGCCACGCGCGCCATCACAGTCACCATCCCCGAGGGCGTGCAAGGCGCACATCCGCAGCCTAAGGCGGGGTGGCAAGTGGAGGTCAAGCGCGCATCGCTGGCCAAGCCCGTCCAGTCGCACGGCAAGCTGATGACCGACGATGTGCGTACGCTGCGCTGGTTCGGCGGCACGCTGGCCGACGCGCATTTCGACGAGTTCGTGATGCTGATGAAGTTGCCCGAGCAAGGCGGCAAACTGTACTTCCCTGTGCTGCAGGAGTGCGACAACGGCACGACCGAATGGACGCAGGTGCCTGCAGACGGACAGACGATGCGCGATCTGAAATCACCGGCGGCGGAGCTGGAGGTGTTGGCGCCGGCGGGGCATATGCAAGGGCACTCGCACTAGGGTCTCGTCGCCATCGCAAAAAACAGGGGCAACCGTGATTCGGTTGCCCCTTCCTCATCCAAAGGTAGACCTGTTAGACCTCGCGCTAGTGGATCTGCATGCCGCGCATGGCATGTAGCCGATCATGGTGCTGCCGCAGGGCCTCATACTGACGCTGGACCGCGGCGGTAGCGTCCGGCGGAAGCGTCTTCATCAGTACGGACTGGTACTGGCGCCTGGCCGCCTCTTCCTCACGCTCGCACAGCCCGAGCACGGCGTCGTCATCGTTCGGCGAAAGCATATGGCGAAAAGCCATCCAGCCACGCGCGAACATGGCGTTCATGCTGCCCCGGTCCGATGGCTCGCCGCCCATGGCGCTGACCATCGACTGCAACTCCCTGGCCGAGGCGCGGCAGGTTTCCGCCGTGCTGGCCAGGATGTCGCGAAGCTCCGCATTGCGCACGTCGCGGGCCCCAGCCATGCAGGCACGTTCACTGTCCATGTCGACCTCGATCAGCTGGTTAAGGGCGATCACGGTTTGTTTCTGAATGACGTCCATGGAAGTCTCCTGACATGCCTGGAGAACAGCCATTCGGCGGCTTTCCAGGCTCCGCCGTCACTGCGCTGCAGATCGGGCGCCTTTCCATCATAGGAAAATGCATGGCGCGCGGTGGAACTCGTCGGTGCCCGGTTCGTTTTTCGCGCCGGCCCCAGAAGCAAGAAAGGGTGCACTCCTGTGCACCCTTCCCGATTGCGATCGCGCTACCCGCTTACAGCACGTAGCGTGACAGGTCCTCGTTGACGGCAAGATCACCCAGCCGTTCGTTCACATAGGCGGCATCGATCGTCACCGTCTCACCCGACGATTTGCTCGCGTGGAAGGACAGGTCTTCGAGCAGGCGCTCCATCACCGTGTACAGCCGGCGCGCACCGATGTTCTCGACCTTCTCGTTGACCGAGAACGCGATCTCGGCCAAGCGGCGGATGCCGTCCTGCGCGAACTGCAGCTCGACCTCTTCGGTCTTGAGCAGCGCCTGATACTGCTTGGTCAGGCTCGCATCGGTCTGCGTCAGGATGGCCTCGAAGTCCTGCACGGACAGCGATTCCAGTTCAACGCGGATCGGGAAGCGGCCCTGCAGCTCGGGGATCAGGTCGCTCGGCTTGGCCAGGTGGAACGCGCCCGAGGCAATGAACAGGATGTGGTCGGTCTTGATCATCCCGTACTTCGTGCTCACCGTGGTGCCTTCCACCAGCGGCAGCAGGTCGCGCTGCACGCCCTGGCGCGACACCTCGCCGCCGCCCATTTCGCTGCGGTTGGCGATCTTGTCGATCTCGTCCAGGAACACGATGCCGTTCTGCTCGACGTTGGCGATGGCCTTGTGCTTGAGCTCCTCGTCATTGACGAGCTTGGCGGCCTCTTCATCGATGAGCAGCTTGAAGGCTTCCTTCACCTTCATCTTGCGGCGATGCTTCTTGCCCTGCCCCATGCCGGCGAACATCGAGCGGATCTGCTCGGTCATTTCTTCCATGCCCGGCGGACCCATGATGTCCATGCTCGGCAGGCCGGCGGCGACTTCGAGTTCGATGTCCTTGTCGTCGAGCTGGCCTTCGCGCAGCTTCTTGCGGAATACCTGGCGCGTGTTGGAATCCTTCTCTTCCGGCTGCGAGAAGCCGATGTCGCGCGGCGGCGGCAGCAGCACGTCGAGCAGGCGGTCCTCGGCCGCTTCTTCGGCCTTGGTGCGCACCTTCTTCATCTCGGACTCCCGCGTCTGCTTGATGGCCATCTCGGCCAGGTCGCGCACGATGGTGTCCACGTCGCGGCCGACGTAGCCGACTTCGGTGAACTTGGTCGCCTCGATCTTGATGAAGGGCGCGTCGGCCAGCTTGGCCAGGCGGCGCGCGATCTCGGTCTTGCCGACGCCGGTCGGGCCGATCATCAGGATGTTCTTCGGCGTGATTTCCTGGCGCAGCGGCTCGGCCACCTGCTGGCGGCGCCAGCGATTGCGCAGCGCGACGGCCACGGCCTTCTTGGCCTTGTTCTGGCCGATGATGTGCTTGTCGAGTTCGGAAACGATTTCCGACGGGGTCATGGTATGCGACATGGTGTCCGTTCAGCGTTCAGTGGGGCGCGCCGGCCCGTGCACGGGCCGGCCGGCGCTCATTCCAGCGTTTCGATGACGAAGTTGGTGTTCGTGTAAATGCAGAGTTCGCCGGCAATGGTCAGCGCTTTCTCGACCACGTCCTTCGGCCCAAGCTCGGTGTTCTCCACCAGCGCCTTGGCGGCCGACTGCGCGTACGAGCCGCCCGAGCCGATCGCGGCAATGCCGCCTTCGGGATCGAGCACGTCGCCGTTGCCGGTGATGACCAGCGTGGTGTCGCGGTCGGCGGTAATCAGCATCGCCTCCAGGCGGCGCAGCGCGCGGTCCGAACGCCAGTCCTTGGCGAGATCCACCGCGGCGCGGGTCAGGTTGCCCTGGTACTTTTCCAGCTTGGCTTCAAAGCGGTCCAGCAGCGAAAACGCGTCGGCCGTGCTGCCGGCAAACCCGACCAGCACCTTGCCGTTGTAGATGCGGCGCACCTTGCGCGCGGTGCCCTTCATCACGATATTGCCGAGAGTGACCTGACCATCACCGCCGAGTGCGACCTGATTGCCGCGGCGGACGCTGACGATGGTAGTGCCGTGATACTGTTCCATGGTGGCTTCCGTGAATGTGTCAGGAGGCTAGGTGGCGACGCAGGGGCCGGTTTCAAGAGCCGACCCGGGCACGCCGCCGGCCGGTGATGCGCAATCAGACCAATATAGGACGCCGCCGCGCCCCGCGCGGTTCGGAAGACCGCAAAAGAAAAAGGCCATGCGCAGCGGCACGGCCTTTGTCTTTTGCAGCGGCGCAGGGCGCGGGCGGTCAGCCCGGCGCCCCTCGCATCACTCAGTCGGCATAGACGCCGGCCTTCTTGATCACCGGGGTCCACTTGTTGATTTCCGCGCTCAGGTAGGTGCGCAGCGAATCCGGCGTGGCGCGCTGCGCCGGCACCGCTTCGGCACCGAGCTCGGCCATCTTGGCGCGGAAGGTCGGGTCGGTGACGGACTTCTGCAGTGCAGCAGACAGCTTGTCGATCACGGCCTTCGGCGTGCCCTTGGGCGCGTACATGGCGTGCCAGACCTTCACTTCGATGCCCGGCATGCCCTGCTCCTGCGCGGTCGGCACGTCCTTGAACGCTTCCACGCGGCGTGCCTGCATGGCCGCGTACGGCTTGACCGAGCCGGCCTTCAGATGCCCGGCCAGGTTGGTGGTCTGGTCGCACAGCAGGTTGACCTGGCCACCCAGGATATCGGTCAGCGCCGGCGCAGCGCCCTTGTACGGCACGGTGGTCAGCTCGGTCTGGATCGCGCTCTGGAACAGCAGGCCGCACAGGTGCGAGGCCGAGCCGATGCCGGCATTGGCCAGCGACAGTTTGCTGGCATTGGCCTTGATGTACGGCAGCAGGTCCTTGAAGCTGCTCGGCGGCAGTTGCTTATTGCCGACCATGATCATCGGCACGTCGGCGATTTCGCCGACCATCTCGAAGTCCTTGAGCGGATCGAAGCCCAGGTTGCGGTACAGCGCTGGCGCCGTGGCCATGCCGATATGGTGGATCAGGATCGTGTGGCCGTCGTTCTTGGACTGCGCAACCTTCTTGGCGCCGATGGTGCCGCCGGCGCCACCGAGGTTCTCGATCACAACGGTCGTGCCCAGGTGCTTGGACATAATAGCGGTCAGCTCGCGCGCCACCTTGTCGGTCGGGCCGCCAGCCGAGAACGGCACCACGGCCGAGATCGGCTTGCCGCCGGGAAACTCCTGCGCCTGCGCGCCGGCATATGCGCCCATTGCGCCCACTGCCACGACTGCGGCGACCAGTTTTGCAACTCGTTTCATAGTACTCTCCTGTTCCTGCTTCCGTCTGCAAAGCGCTGCCGGTGCCGGATGCCGCGTGTCGTGATGCGGTCTGTGCGCAAGCCGCGGGGGGGGTCCCGTTGCGCGATCGACGATGGGATGTCTGGCAGCGCCGCCCCGCACACCTGTATATAGCGGCCGAGGGCGGCGTTGATGTTAGCAATTGCAGACATCCAGACGGAATCAGGGCTAACCCGCGCGCATCGGGGTGGAATGCGACGGAAGCGCCCTGACGGGAGGAGGGCTAGCGGAAGAAGGCGAGCATCTCTTGCGCCAGGGGCTGCGGCGATTCCTCCGGAATGTAGTGTCCGCAGTCCAGCGCCTTGCCGCTGACGCTATGGCCGACGGCTTCCCACAGCGCCAGCGGCTCGAAGCAGCGCGCCACCACGCCGTGCTCGCCCCACAGCACGCGCACCGGCATTTCCAGGCTGCGCCCGGCATCACGGTCGGCGCGGTCGTGTTCGAGATCGATGGTGGCTGCCGCGCGATAGTCCTCGCACATGGCGTGCACGCGCGCCGGTTCACGCATGGCGGCGCCATAGGCCGCCATGGCATCGGGAGAGAACGGCGTCAGGCCCGCGTGGCGCAGGCCCATCAGCTTGCTGAGATAGAAATCAGGCTCGGCGTTGATCAGCGTCTCGGGGAAGGGGGTGGGCTGGATCAGGAAGAACCAGTGCCAGTAAGCCGCGGCAAACGCCATGCTGGTGCGCTCGTACATGTCCAGCGTCGGCGCGATATCGAGCAGCATCAGCCGCTCGACCGCCCGCGGATGGTCCATGGCAAGGCGGTGCGCCACGCGCGCGCCGCGGTCGTGGCCGCACAACGCAAAGCGATGGAAGCCAAATGCGGCCATGACGTCGACCTGGTCCTGCGCCATGGCGCGCTTGCTGTAGTTCTCATGTCCGGCGTTGCCGGCCGGCGCCGAACTGCTGCCATAACCGCGCAGGTCGGTCGCGATGATGGTGAAGTGGTCGGCCAGCACGGGCGCCACCTTGTGCCAGATCAGGTGGCTCTGCGGATGCCCGTGCAGGAGCAGCAGCGGCGGACCGGAACCGCCCTGCACGCCGGCGATCTCGATGTCGCCCACGCGGCGCCTGAAGGGTTCGAAGTTGGGGAACAGCAGCGCGCTTGCATCGTTCAGCATCGCGTGTCTCCGGTCTGGGCCGTTGGAAGGAGTGGGTGGCGACGTACTTCCTTGCCGATCATAGGCGCAAACCGCGCACTCGGTGTGCTGTGGGGGCAACCTTCAGCGCGCGGCCGCGTCCCCATCACCCCACACGCAACTGAATTGCAACAGCGCAGTGCCTATGGTTAAATCCTCTGCATGACCAGTCTTACCCCGAGCCAGCCCGATAGCGCACCGGCGCCGGCTGTCCTCGAAGCCGCGCAGGAGCGTCTGCGCCGTCTCGGTGCCCGCGTGACGCAGCCGCGGCTGTGCATCCTTGCCTGCCTGATCGGCAGCAACGAGCCGCTGACCCACCAGGCCGTGATCGACCGTTTGCCCGGGCAGGGCGAGGCCATCGACCGCGTCACGGTCTATCGCGTGCTGGACTGGCTGGTGGAACAAGGCGTGGCGCAGAAGCGCGCCGGCAATGACCGCGTGTTCCGCTTCAGCCTGGTCGAGCACGAGGCCGCGCGCGCCGAGGTGCATCGCCAGCACAGCCATTTCCACTGCACGCGCTGCGACCGCACGTTCTGCCTCGATGACGTCGGCCTGCCGGCGCAGCCGGCCGCGCCGCGCGTGCCCAGCGGCTTCGCCATCGAACATGTCGAGCTGACCGTGAACGGCGTGTGCGCGGAGTGCGGCGCACGGGTGGCACGGCAGCCCGACAGCGCAACCTGACGCCTCTGCCCGGCGCAAGACCCCAAATTCCCCCGGAGAATCCACCCATGTCCAAACTGATCCCGGTCACGATCCTGACCGGCTTCCTCGGCAGCGGCAAGACCACGCTGCTCAAGCGCATCCTCAACGAGCAGCACGGCATGAAGATCGCCGTGATCGAGAACGAATTCGGCGAAGAAAACATCGACAACGAAATCCTGGTACAGGACGGCCGCGAGCAGATCGTGCAAATGAGCAACGGCTGCATCTGCTGCACGATCCGCGGCGACCTGGTGCAGGCGCTGTCGACGCTGATGACGCGGCGCGACGCGGGTGAGATCGAGTTCGACCGCGTGGTCATCGAAACCACCGGCGTGGCCAATCCGGGACCGGTCGCGCAGACCTTCTTCATGGACGACGAGATCGCGTCGCGCTACCTGCTGGACGCGGTGATCACGCTGGTCGATGCCAAGCACGCCCACCTGCAGCTCGACAAGCAGGAAGAGGCGCAGCGCCAGGTCGGCTTTGCCGACGCGATCTTCATCACCAAGTCGGACCTGGTCAGCGAGGCCGAGGTGGCCGAACTGCGCCACCGCCTGCTGCACATGAACCCGCGCGCCCCGATCCGCCAGGCCAACTTCGGCGAGACGCCGATCGACACCATCTTCGACCTGCGCGGCTTCAACCTGAATGCCAAGCTGGAGATCGATCCGGAGTTCCTGAGCGCCGATGACCACGATCACGGTCATGGCCACGACCATGAGCACGAGCACGAGCACGGAGAGCATTGCGGCACGGAGTGCGGCCATGACCACAGCCACGACCACCATCATCACCACCACCACACCGACCGCATCGCGTCGTTCGTCTTCCGCAGCGACAAGCCGTTCCACTACGGCAAGCTTGAGGAATTCCTGTCGGGCATCCTGGCCGTCTATGGGGAAAAACTCTTGCGCTACAAGGGCGTACTATATATGGAAGGTGTGGACCGGAAAGTCGTGTTCCAGGGAGTCCACCAACTGATGGGCAGCGACGTCGGTGCCAAGTGGGAAGAGGAGACGCCTGGCACCAAGATGGTGTTCATCGGCGTGGACCTGCCCCGCGATGCCATTCTGAAGGGGCTGGGCAACTGCCTGGCCTGAGTGCGGCAGCCGCCCCACGGCGGCTATCTCGCTCCGCGTCGGCTCCGGCATGTCCCCCGTTCGGGGTACCGGGGAAACACCGAAGGCATGGCTAGGCCTTTTCCGTATCTTGGAAAAATTTGTTCAAGTACAATAGGCCGGATTTGATACTGGCGGCGCACCTTTTTCCCGCCGCCGGTATGGTCCACTGAAGCACGGTGGGCCGCAGGGCGGCGGTTGTCGTCAGCACGAGGCAGACCGCCGGCAGGTGCGGTCGCAGGGCTTCGTGCGGAGACCGCCCTCCGCTTGGGGTACCCGGCACGCGCCGTTCCATACCGACGCGAGAGAGAGGTGTCCCCATGACAGCCGCAACAAAGACAAAAGAAAGCCGCAGCAAGACAGGTAGTGCCGCGGCAGAGACGCTCAAGGCGCAGTCGGTGAAGGCTGCGCCAGCTCCCCGCGGCAGTACGGCGCACGCCGGCGCGGGCGAGGCCAAGGGAGGCCCGCGAAGCAGCAAGACTGCAGCCAGCCAGAGTGAAACGTCCGCCCCGCGCAAGCACGTGGACACAGCACCCGAGCGGACACAGACGCCGCCGGTCGGATCAACAAGAGAATCAGCAGCAACCATGAGCAGCAACAAACTTCTGACTGAAGCTGAAATCCTGAAGATGAGCGACAAGGATTACATGAACGAAGCGCAGCTCGCCTTCTTCAAGCATCGCCTTGAGCAGCTGCGCGACGACATCCTGAAGAACGCTGATCAGACCACGGAACACCTGCGCGAAACGGTCATCGTGCCGGATCCGGCGGACCGCGCCACGATCGAGGAAGAGCACGCGCTGGAACTGCGCACCCGCGACCGCGAGCGCAAGCTGCTCAAGAAAGTGGAACAGTCGCTGGCCCGCATCGAGTCCGGCGACTATGGCTGGTGCGAGGAAACCGGCGAGCCGATCGGCGTGCCACGTCTGCTGGCCCGTCCGACCGCCACGCTGTCGCTCGAAGCTCAGCAACGCCGCGAACTGCGCCAGAAGCTGTTCGGCGATTGATGAACGACTGATCCGCGTGCCGGCCTCGCCGGCGCATGATCATCCTGACGGCCCGGTTATCCGGGCCGTTTTGTTTTGTCGCGGCGCGGCGACGGCACTACCATGGTGGGAGCCTGCCGGCTGTCGGGCGAAGGGCCTTTCTGGTACAGTCGCAACTTTGTTGCAATAACAGGCGCATCTCACCGGGCGCCCTCTTTCGCGTTCACATCGCCATGGCCGATCGCCTGCCCATCACCGTGCTGTCCGGATATACCGGTGCCGGCAAGACCACCTTGCTGCAGCACGTCCTTGCTGCGACAGTCGGCAAGCGCGTGGGCGTGACTGGCAGCCTCCAGCAGGCCGGCGAGCTCGCCGTCCGTGGCGGCTTCGACCATCTGCTGCTCGAGCCCGCAGGCACGGACGACCCGATGGCAATCGCCGAGGCCGTGCTGTTCGAGGATGAACATGGTGGCAGGGCCACGCTGAGTCTCGACACGCTGGTGACGGTTGTCGATGCATCGACGTTCCTGCGCGACGTCAACGATGCCGAGTTCCTGCACGGCAGCGACGATGTGCACGACAACGGGATCGAGGAAGACGACCGCACCGTGGTCGACGTGCTGATCGCCCAGGTCGAGTTCGCCGACGTGATCGTGCTTAACAAGTCGGATCTCGTCGACGCGAGCGCGCTGGCGCAGCTGGAGGCGATCCTTCGCGCGCTCAACCCGCGTGCGGACATTGTCGCGGCGAGCTTCGGCAAGATTGCTGCCGAACGCGTGCTCGGCACCGGCCGGTTCGACTTCGAAGACACCGCAAGCGCCCCGGGCTGGCTGGCCCTGCAGCGTGGCGAGACGCTGCCCGAAGCACACGGCATCAGCGGCTTCCTCTACCGCCGTCGCCGCCCCTTCCATCCCGCACGCTTTGCCGAGCTGATCCACACCGAGTGGATGCGCGAGCATGGCAGCGTGCTGCGTTCCAAGGGCCTGTTCTGGCTGGCGAGCCGCATGGGCATCGCAGGCGACTGGGCACAGGCCGGAGGCGTATGCCGTCCCGCTGCGGCTGGTGCGTGGTGGGCAGCTCTCGATGCTTCCGAATGGCCGACTGATGCAGCAGACCTCGCAGCGCTTGAAGCCGACATGCTGGACGAAGGACAGCCTGCCGCCTACGGCGACCGCCGCCAGGAAATCGCGCTGATCGGCGCAGACCTCGATCGCTCCGCACTGGAGGCTTGTCTCGATGCCTGCCTGCTGACCGATGCCGAGATGGCGGCCGGGCCCGAAGCCTGGGCCGCGTATGCCGATCCGTTCCCGGCATGGGAAGACGCCTTCGACGACGAAGATCACGATCACGATCATGGTCATCACCATGGCCATGACCACCACCACGGCGGCGACTGCGACTGTGGCCATCCGCATGATCACTGAGATCGCCGGGCACTTCGCCCGCCTGCGCACACGTGGTCCAGGGCTGTGGATGGCCCTGTGGCTGGCGCTGAGCCTGCTGCTCGCACAGCATGCGGGCCTGACGCACCGTGTCGTGCACGGCGGCCTGATGGGCTCGCCGGTATCGGTCCTGATTGCCGAAACGGGCACCGACCATGGCGATGCCGGCCCATTCGCGAAGAAGCTGGCCGGCCATTCGTGCGTGCTGTTCGATGGTGCCACGGTCGCCGACAGCCATTGCATCCAGATGCCAGCGCTCGCGCTGGCCTTCGGCAAACCGGTCAAGCCGGCCAACCTGGCCTGGCGCTGGCCCGATCTTCCCTCCGCGCACCCCTTCCGCTCGCGCGCGCCGCCGGCGCACACGCCCGCCTTCGCCTGATCCCGGGCCGCGGCCAAGCCGCAGGCCCGCAGTACGAAGCGCGCGTCCACGCCTGCCGGCTCTGCCCACGACCTCGCACCTTCCCGTGCGGGCTCCGTACCATGCCGGCACCGCGCGGCCGTTCGCCCGATTGCCATCGCATCGAATCGCGAGCCATGTCTTCTACCCTGCAACACCTCATGCTGCGGCGCACGCCGCTGGCAGCCTTTGCTGCCCTGATCGTCTCGAACGGCGCATTCGCCCAGTCCGCCAGCGAACCTGCGGCGGCCCCTGCGCCCGCCGCTGCCACCCTCAAGGAAGTGGTGGTCACCGCGAACCCGCTGGGCAGCGACCTCAACGACATGGTCGCGCCGGTCTCCTCACTGAGCGGCGACGCGCTGTCGCTGCGCCAGAACAGCACGCTCGGCGAAACGCTGGACAAGTTGCCGGGCGTGTCGTCGAGCTACTTCGGCCCCAACGCCAGCCGGCCCGTGATCCGCGGACTCGATGCCGACCGCATCAAGGTGCTGCAGAACGGCGGCTCCTCGGTCGATGCCTCGACGCTGTCCTACGACCACGCCGTACCGATCGATCCGCTCGTGGCCGAGCGCATTGAAGTCGTGCGCGGCCCCGCCGCGCTGATGTACGGCGGCAACGCCATCGGCGGCGTCGTCAACGTGATCGATAACCGCATCCCGAAGGAGCCCATTGAAGGCATCGGCGGCGCTGTCGATGCCAGCGCCACGGCCGGCGGCGACGTGGCGCGCAACGCCAGCGCGCTGGTCGAGGCCGGCAACGGCCAGTTCGCGATCCACGCCGACGCCTTCGCGCGCAAGACCAGCGACCTGCATATTCCCGGATTCGCGCGCAGCGACCGCCTGCGCGCAAGCCAGCCGCTGCCCGAGGGCGAAACCGAGGCCAGCGGCCGCCTGCCCAACACCAGCGCGCAGCAGGACGGCGGCGCGCTGGGCGGCTCGTACACGTGGGCCGACGGCTTCATCGGCGCGAACTACAGCGCCTACCGCAACGAATACGGCACGCCTGCCGAAGACGACGTCCGCCTGAAAATGCGCCAGGACCGCTTCGCGCTCGAAGGCGAAGCGCGCAACCTGCAGGCCAACACGTCCGGCATCATCGAATCGGTCAAGGGCAAGTTCAGCTACACCGACTATGAGCACAAGGAAATCGAAGACGGCCAGGTCGGCACCATCTTCAAGAACCAGGGCTGGGACGCACGCTTCGAGGCCAAGCACGCGAAGATCGGCAACATGAGCGGGGTCGTCGGCACGCAGTTCGGCCACACGCAGTTCTCCGCGCTCGGCGAAGAAGCCTTCGTGCCGAGCACCAATACCGACAACGCCGCGCTGTTCGTCTTCGAAGAACTGCCGCTCGATAGCGCCGGCGACTTCAAGCTCAACTTCGGCGGCCGGCTGGATCACAGCAATATCAAGGCCAGTGCGAACGGCAACGACCGCTTCAGCGATGCCGACCGCAGCTTCAACGCCACCAGTGCATCGGCGGGCCTGCTCTACAAGCTGAATTCGCTGTGGTCGCTGACCAGCAATGTGTCGTACACCGAGCGCGCACCGACCTTCTACGAGCTGTACGCCAACGGCCCGCACGTCGCCACCGGCGCCTGGGAGCTCGGCGATCCCAACGCCAACAAGGAACGCGCCACCTCGGTGGATCTCGGCCTGCGCTACAAGTACGGCCCGCACAGTGCCGGCGTGTCGGGCTACTACAGCCGCTTCGCCAACTACCTCGCACTGACGTCGACGGGCCGCTCGCGCGACGAGGCTGGCGACGTGGTCGCGTCCGGCAGTCCCGGCGCGCTGCCCGAGTTCGAGTACCTCGGCGTACCGGCCACGCTGTATGGTTTCGAAGCCGAAGGCAAGGCGCGGCTGTTCCAGAAGATGCTGACGTCGAGCGATACGCTGGACTTCGAGGCACGGGCGGATTATGTGCGCGGAGAGAACCGGGATACCGGGGAGCCGCTGCCGAGGCTGGCGCCTTTGCGTCTGGGCGGCGCGCTGGTCTATGGTGCGGGGCCTTGGGGGGCGCGTGTGGATGTTACCTATGCGGCCAAGCAGACGCGCGTGCCGGTCAACGATACGCCGACCGATGCGTACACGCTTCTCAGCCTTGCGCTGACGTACAAGTTCAAGACTTCCGGGACACAGACGCTGATCTACCTGCGCGGCGATAACCTGACGAATCAGGAGGCGCGGAATGCGTCGTCGATTCTGCGGGATATTGCGCCGTTGCCGGGGAGGAGTGTGAAGGTGGGGTTCAGGACGACGTTCTGAGAGTTGGGGGCGGCTGTTATTGGGGCCGGTGTCGTTTTTGACCGGCGCCGCTGTTTCGCCGGCGTAGCCGGCGACTTACTTCTTCCTAGTCGGTATTGGTAACCACTTCGCCTTCGACCACCAACGCCTTTACGCCGGCGAGTGACCTCAGCGTCTGCGACAGAATTTCGTCCATCGATTGCTCAGCCATAAAGCGCTGGTGAATGGCCCGCATCAGCGGCGCAGCTTCCATCCAGGCGAGCAGCGCATCACGCCGCATCCGCTGCGCCTCAAGCAGCTTGAATTTGACCAGCACCTTGACCGCATGACTCGCATTGCGTTGCGGGTCCTTGCCGAGGTAGGCGAGCCGACCGCGAGCACGCTCGACCGCCGCAGCGACATCCGTGAACGGTCGGCCGTGGCCGGGAATCACCAGGTGCGCATCCAGCTCAGCAATCCGTTCCAGCACCGCCGCCTGTTCGATAAACCCGCTCTCCCCCTCCAACTCGGGAAAGATCACGCCAAACCCGTTCTCCCATAACGCATCGCCTGCAATCAGGATGCGCGACTGCGGCGCAAACAGCATCACCGCGTGCGGATCATGCCCAGGCGCGGCCACGACCTGCCAGTCGATGCCGCCGAGACTCAGCGTGTCACCGTCATGGAGCAGTGCATCGAAGGTGAAGCGGGCGCATTCCTGGCCGGTGGCCTTGTAGGTCAGCGCATCGACATCCCACGCAGCAACGGCGGCCGCTTCGGCGCCGGGAATCCATGTCTTTGGCTGCCAACGCACCTGCAGCGCACCGTTGCCGCCGCAATGGTCGGAATGCAGGTGGGTGTTGATGAGCCGCTTGAGCGGACGCCCTTGCAGCGCCGATTCCACCAGCGCCACCGTCTGCGGCGCGTGTGTGACATAGCCGCTGTCCACGAGCGCCGTGTCGTCGCCGTCAATGAACAGAATGTTGTTAGCCGAGAGCCAGCCGCGTTCGAAGACGCGCATCGTGGACGGCAACTGCGGGGGCTTGGTGTCGCTCAAGTCGATGGTCTCCTATTCGGCAAGCCAGTCGGCGCGCTGCGGCAGTTGCGCCCAGACGCGGCGCTTGTCTTCGTCCGCCATGCCAGACCAGCCGGCGATTTCTTCGATGGTGCGCAAACACCCTTCGCAATAGCCGCTGGCCGCGTCCATGCGGCACACGTTGCGGCATGGCGAGGGAACCGGTTGCGCTGTCTCGGCCGAGCGTGCGCGGCGCGTGATGTCCTTGATGAGGGAAGCTGCCAGCACCATGCTCATCCAGCAGCCCGGGCGGCCTTGGCGGCGACCTTCTTATTGAAGCGAGCGGCATCGATCACGTGACGTTCGTGCACGCCTTCCGTGATCTTGTCTTCGCCATCCCATGCGCTCACTTCAAAGCGCAGCCGGCGCCCGTCCACCTCGACCAGCTGGCCCTTGACCGTGATCGTCATGCCGGGCGGCGTGGCGGCCAGGTGCGAGAAGCTGACAAGCGTGCCGAGTGTCTGCTCGCGCGGCCAGTCCAGGTAGTCGCGCAGCGCCTGCAGGCACGCGCACTCCATGATGCCGACCATGTAGCCAGTAGCCAGCACGTCCGGCATCTCCGTGCACATCGCGATGTCGTCATACAGGCGCGGCACAGTGGCCTTGGGCGGTATGGTGTACTCCCACGTGAACGTAAGGCCCGGGCGCAGCTCGGGACTCATGCCGCCGTCCCCTGCGCCACGTCGGCCACTTCGGCGCCGGTCATCTGCTGCAGCTGCTGCGGCGTCAGATTGAACACCGCATGCGGATGCCCAGCGGCAGCCCACAGACTTTCATAGCGGAAGAGGTCCTGGTCGAGCAGCATCACCGGGGCCACCGCATGGCCGATCGGGCAGACGCCGCCAATCGCATAGCCGGTCTTCTCGCGCACGAACTTCGCGTCGGCCTTGCCGAGCGCGCCCACGCGCGCTGCGACCTTGGCTTCATCGACACGGTTGCTGCCACTGGCGATCACGAGCACCGGCGCATCATCTTCGACGCGGCGGAAGATGATCGACTTGGCGATCTCCGCCACGCTGCAGCCGAGGCCCGCTGCAGCCTCGGCCGACGTCTTGCCGGTGGCCGGCAGCATCACCACGGGACGGTCATGCCCGATCCCGGCCAGCAGGCTGGCAACGCGCTGCGCGGATTCCGGCAATCCTTCGGTCTGGTTGGCGCTGCCCTGGTCAGCGGACTGGCTCATGCTTGCTCCTGAATTCTTTGGTGTCGTGGATTCATGCGCACGCCGGCGCGGCTTCGCTTGTCGCCGCCCATTTGGTCAGCAGTGCGCGGCCTACGCGTGAGCTGTTGGCGCGGCCGATGGCCTGCGAGATATAGTCCCCCGCACGCACCACGGCTTCGAGATCGATACCGGTATGGATGCCGAGCCCGTGCAGCATGTACAGCACGTCTTCGGTCGCCACGTTGCCGGTCGCGCCCTTGGCGTACGGGCAGCCGCCGAGGCCCGCCACCGATGCATGGAAGATCGAGATACCGACTTCCAGGCTGGCGAGGATGTTCGACAGCGCCTGGCCATACGTGTCATGGAAATGCCCCGACAGGCGGTCCATCGCGAACTCGGCCGACACCGCGCGCATCACGTCCTGCACCTTGCCGGGCGTGCCCACGCCGATGGTGTCGGCGATATCGATCTCGTCGCAGCCCAGTTCGCGCATGCGGCGCACGACATCCACCACGGCGCTCACCGGCACCTCGCCCTGATACGGGCAACCCAGCGCGCACGAGATGCTGCCGCGCAGGCGGATATTTTTTTCCTTCGCGGCCGCTGCGACCGGCTCGAACCGTGCGATCGATTCGGCGATCGAGCAGTTGATGTTCCGTTGCGAGAACGCCTCGCTCGCGGCGCCGAAAATCACAACCTCATCGGCACCGGCTGCCACCGCGCCCTCGAAGCCCTTCATATTCGGCGTGAGCACCGAATACAGCGTGCCGGGACGGCGCTGGATGCGTGCCATCACGTCGGCGCCGTCGGCCATTTGCGGCACCCACTTCGGCGAGACGAAAGAAGCGGCCTCGATATTGACGAAGCCGGCATCGGTCAGCTGGTTGATCAGCGCGACCTTGACGTCGGTCGGCACCATCGCCTTCTCGTTCTGCAAGCCGTCGCGCGGGCCGACTTCGACGATCTTCACGTAGTTGGGCACGTTCATCGCTGTCTCCAATGTCTGTTCGTGTACCGGATGGCTTGCGGCTCAGTAGCCGCGCTGCAGGTCGACGACGCCGGCGATCGGCTGGCCCGCACGCAGCGCGCGGATCTTGCCGGCAATCTGCGCGATGCTGTCCTCGCGCAGCGTCAGCGCCGAGATATGCGGCGTGATGGTGATGCGCGGTTCCTGCCAGAACGGGTGGTCCGCCGGCAGCGGCTCGGTGCGGAATACGTCGAGTGTCGCGCCGGCGATCTGTCCTGCCTGCACAGCGGCGAGCAGATCGTCCTCCGCGAGATGCTGGCCACGCGCGACATTGATCACGTAGGCGCCCTTCGCCAGCTTGCCGAACAGTTCGCCGTTCAGGATGTTTTCGGTCTCAGGCGTCAGCGGCAGCACATTGACCAGCACGCGCAAGCCGTCGAGGAACGGCACGCGGCCGGCATCGCCATGGAAGCCCACCACGCCCTCGATCGCGCGCGCGGTGCGGCTCCAGCCGCGCACCGGAAACCCGAACCCGGCCAGCGTGCGCGCGATATGCGTGCCGAGCGCGCCAACGCCCATCACGCCGATGGTGAAGTCCGCACGGCGGTGCGGCTTCAGGAACTTCCAGTTGCCGGCCTGCTGCTGCGCCGCATAGTCGTCCAACCGGCGGAAATAGCGCAGCACCGCATGGGTGACGTATTCGACCATCTGGGCGGCCATGCCGGCGTCGTCCAGGCGCACGATCGGCACGCCGGCGGGCAGCGCATCCGGATCCTGGTCGCGCAGGCGCAAGATGCCGTCCACGCCGGCGCCGAGGTTGAACACCGCCTTCAGGTCGGTACGGCCGCGCAGCATTTCCACGGGAGGACGCCAGACCACGGCGTAGTCGGCCGGTTCGCCGCGGCTATCTTCCCAGGTGACGCACTGCGCTTCGGGCAGCGCCTGCGCGAAGCCTTCGATCCAGGGTTCATAGCGGCCATCGGGCACGTACAACTGCAACTTCATGGGGACTCCGGGTCTTCTGTGGCGGGATGCCTGCATTTTCGCAGAGGTCGCGCGACGGTGCCGGCCGGTGGCCGGCAATCGCCCCGCTCCCGCCGGCGGCTCAGCTTTCGCCAGTCGCAAACGCCAGCAACTGCGCCCCTTCCGTCACCTGTTCGCCTACGCCGAACAGGACTTCGCTGACCACGCCGTCCGCCGGCGCGCTGATGGTGTGTTCCATCTTCATCGCTTCCATCACCAGCAGGGGCGTGCCGCGCGTGACCGTGCTGCCGGGCTCCACCATGACAGCGATGACCTTGCCCGGCATCGGCGCAGTCAGCTTGCCGCCCTCGCCCTCGGTCTCCCCTGCATGCGCAAGCGGATCGAGCCAGCCCAGCACCGCATGGCGGCCCGCGTTGAAGACGTGGAAATCATCGCCCTCCACATGGACCTGGCCATGCGCGCGGCGCGTGCCAAGATCGACGCGGATGTCGTCGGCCTGGCACGCGGCCTTGAACGGCGCAGCCTGATCCGCGTAGATCAGCGTGCTGCCCCGCGCGTTAGCGGTCAGCGTGACGTCCAGCGTGTGGCTGCCATAGGCAAAGCGCAGCGTACGCGTGGCGCCGCCGTTAAGCCGCCATGCGCCGGCGTGGGTCCACGGGGAATACTGGTCGGCGGTGTCGATATGTCGCTCGCGCGTTTCACGATCGAGCAGCGCGGCGACGGCCAGCGCGATGATCTCCATGCCGACCGGCGCGGGTGGGGGGAACAGCGTCGCTTCGTTACGCTCGATGAGGCCCGTGTCGAGGTCCGCCGTGCGGAACGCTTCGGATTTCACCAGCCGCTGCAGGAATGCCACGTTGGTCGACAACCCCACCACGTGGTACGCGGCCAGTGCCTGGCGCATCCGCGCCAGGGCCTCGTCTCGGTCTTTGCCCCAGACGATCAGCTTGGCAATCATCGGGTCGTAGTAGGGGCTGATGGTGTCGCCCTCTCGCACGCCTGCGTCGATGCGGACGCCAGCCGGGCCATGCGCATCGCCACCACGCATGAACTGCACGGCAGGCGGCGTGCGCAGGAAGCGCAGCGTGCCCGTCGATGGCAGGAACTGCTTGTCCGGGTTTTCGGCGTAGATGCGCGCTTCGAGCGCGTGGCCGTGGATGTGGAGTTGTTCCTGCTTCAGCGGCAGCGGTTCACCAGCCGCCACGCGCAGTTGCCATTCGACCAGGTCCTGTCCGGTGATCATTTCGGTAACCGGATGCTCGACCTGCAGGCGCGTGTTCATCTCCATGAAGTAGAACGAACCGTCCTGGTTGGCGATGAACTCGACCGTGCCGGCGCCGACATAGCCGACTGCTTTCGCGGCGGCGACGGCCGCTTCGCCCATCGCGCGGCGACGTTCCTCCGTCATGCCCGGCGCGGGCGCTTCTTCGAGCACCTTCTGGTGACGGCGCTGCACGGAGCAATCACGCTCGAACAGGTAGACGCAGTTGCCGTGCGTGTCGGCGAACACCTGGATTTCAATGTGGCGCGGACGGGTCAGGTACTTCTCGACGAGCACCTTGTCGTCGCCGAAGCTCGCCGACGCTTCGCGCTTGACCGAGGCGAGCGCGGCTTCAAACGCATCGCCCGATTCGACCACGCGCATACCCTTGCCGCCGCCACCGGCGCTGGCCTTGAGCAGCACCGGGTAGCCGATGCGGTCGGACTCGCGGCGCAGCAGGGCGGGGTCTTGATCCTCGCCGTGATAGCCCGGTACCAGCGGTACCGAGGCCTTTTCCATCAGTTGCTTGGCCGCGCTCTTGCTGCCCATCGCGTGGATGGCTGAAGCCGGCGGCCCAATGAAGACGAGGCCCGCGGCGGCGCAGGCTTCTGCAAACGCCTCATTCTCGGAGAGAAAGCCGTAACCGGGGTGGATCGCCTGCGCCCCGGTCTCCTTCGCCATCTCGATGATATGGTCGGAACGCAGGTAGCTGTCGCGCGCCGCAGCGCCGCCGATATGCACGGCCTCGTCGCAGAAGGCGACGTGGCGCGCATCGGCATCGGCGTCCGAGTACACCGCGACGGTGCGGATGCCCAGCCGGCGGCAGGTGGCGGCAACGCGGCAGGCGATCTCGCCGCGGTTGGCGATCAGGATCTTGCTGAACATGAGCTCCCTCCTTTTAACCCCGTTATGGCGATCTTACGGCGGGGGAGCCCTTCACGTGAAGATTTCTTAACTATTAGCCTGCGTAGCCTTCCGCACGGATGTCGAGTCGCGCCAGCAGCGCGCGGTCGCGGTCAGCCTGCGGATTGCCCGTGGTCAGCAGCTTTTCGCCGTAGAAGATGGAGTTGGCGCCCGCCATGAAGCACAACGCCTGCAGCGCCTCGTCCATCGCCTCGCGGCCGGCGGAGAGGCGCACCATCGCGCCCGGCATGGTGATGCGGGCCACGGCGATCGTACGGACAAACTCGAACGGGTCCAGCGCCTCGGTGCCGGCCAGCGGCGTGCCTTCGACCTGCACCAGGTTGTTGATGGGCACCGATTCCGGATACGGATCCATATTGGCGAGCTGCGCGATCAGCCCGGCACGCGCCTCGCGTGATTCCCCCATGCCGACGATGCCGCCGCAGCACACGTTGATGCCGGCGTCGCGCACATGGCCGATCGTATCGAGACGATCCTGGTACGTGCGCGTGGTGATGATCTTGCCGTAGAACTCGGGCGAGGTATCGAGGTTGTGGTTGTAATAATCCAGGCCCGCGTCCTTGAGCTGCTGCGCCTGCTCGGCCTTCAGCATGCCGAGCGTCACGCAGGTTTCCAGGCCCATGGCCTTGACCTCGCGCACCATGTCCATGACCGGCTCCAGGTGGCGGTCCTTCGGGCTGCGCCAGGCGGCTCCCATGCAAAAGCGCGTAGCGCCGTTGGCCTTGGCAGCGCGGGCGGCTTCGAGCACTTCATCGAGTTCCATCAGCTTTTCGGCCTTGACGCCGGCGTCGTGGTGCGCGCTTTGCGGGCAGTAGCCGCAATCCTCTTCGCAGCCGCCGGTCTTGATCGACAGCAGCGTGGAAAGCTGCACGGTGTTGGCGTCGAAGTTCTCGCGATGCACCTGCTGCGCGCGGAACAGCAGGTCGTTGAACGGCAGCGCGAACAGCGCGGCCACGTCGTCGACGCGCCAGCGGGCGTCTTCCGGCAATGCATGGGTGTTGCGCGCGGTCTGGCGCAGCGCTTCGGCGGAGATGGTGGCGACGGTTTGAGCGGCTTGGTTCATGGTGAGGTTCTGGTTTTATGCGGCGAGGCTTGTGGCCTCGGCTCGGTATTGGAGGGAATGGGCAAACAGCGGCGCGAGGTCGAGACGGGCAGCGGCATCGGCCGGCGCCAGTTGCCACGGCAGCTCGCCCAGGCAAGGTGCGTCGAGCGCGTCATGCAGCGTGGCGATGTTCTCGTCAGCCAGCAACATGTCCGGGTCGACACGGTTGGCGATCCAGCCAGCCAGTGTCAGGCCGCGTGCGCGGATGGCTTCGGCGGTCAGCACGGCGTGATTCAGGCAACCGAGGCGGATGCCCACCACCATGACGACTGGCAGCGCCAGCATCTCGGCAAGGTCCGCCGTGCTCCAGCGCACCGCGCCGGTATCGAGCGGCACATGGAAGCCGCCGACGCCTTCAACGACGACGGCATCGGCCTGCTCGCGCAGCGCGTCGAACGCATGGCGGATCGGCGCACGCGTGATGCGCACGCCTTCCTGCGCCGCAGCCAGATGCGGCGAGCATGGCGTGCGCAGCAAGAACGGGCAGGTCTGTCCCAGCGGCACCGCGACGGAGCTGGCGGCACGCAGCGCGGCCACGTCATCGTTGTGCCAGTGATCGACGCGCCATTCGCTGCCGCTGGCCACG
Organism: Cupriavidus pinatubonensis; assembly: GCF_019602855.1. Lineage (GTDB taxonomy): Bacteria > Pseudomonadota > Gammaproteobacteria > Burkholderiales > Burkholderiaceae > Cupriavidus > Cupriavidus pinatubonensis. The sequence continues at coordinate 170,949 of NZ_CP080767.1, read as the reverse complement.
GGCTTCATGCCGACGGCGGCATAGCCGGCCGCGTGCAGCGCATGCAGCAGCGTGGCGCTCGCGTGGGTCTTGCCGACGCCGGTGTCGGTGCCGGTGACGAAGCACTGGAACCTGGCGGGCTGGTTTATGCGGTTCATGCGGCCTCCCGCTTCGCTTCGGGGGGCACCGCGTCGGCCAGCACGCTAACGAGGCGCTGCACGTCCGCCGCCGTATGCGTGGCCGACAACGTGATGCGCAGCCGCGCGGTTCCCTCGGGCACGGTTGGCGGCCGGATCGCGCCGACGCGGATGCCTTCTGCTTCGAGGCGCGCGGACAATGCCAGCGAGACAGCGTTGTCCCCGACAATCAGAGGCTGCACAGCGGTGGCACTGTCGCCGAGTTCCCAGCCGGCTGCGGCGGCCAGCGGCGCGAGGCCTGCGCGGAGGTCGGCGATCAGCTGGTTCAGGTTGGCGCGGCGCTGCCGGCCCTCCTCGCCCTCAATGATGGCAAGGCTTGCCATCAGCGCATGCGCAACCGCCGGCGGGGCAGCCGTGGTGTAGATGTAGGGCCGCGCGGTGTTGACCAGATGTTCGATGATGGTCTCGTGCGCGGCGACGAACGCGCCCGCCACGCCGGCGGCCTTGCCGAGCGTGCCGATGTAGATGAAGCGCTCCGAGTTCAGCCCCAATGCCTGCAGTACGCCATGGCCATCGTCGCCGAGCACGCCGAAGCCATGCGCATCGTCGACGATGATCCACGCGTCATGGCGTTCGGCCAGCGCAAGCAATTCCGCCAGCGGCGCCACATCGCCGTCCATGCTGAACACGCTGTCGGTGACGATCAGCTTGAGCGGGCTAGTGCTGGCCGCGAGCAGCGCGTCCAGTGCGGCGGCGTCGCAGTGCGGGTAGCGCTGCACATCGGCGCGCGCAAGGCGTGCGCCGTCGATCAGCGAGGCATGGTTCAGCGTTTCGCAGAACAGCGTCGCGCCCGCGGTGCCCAGCGCCGTCAGCACGGCCATGTTGGCCATGTAGCCAGTGCAGAAGTACAGCGTGCGCGCTTGCGGGATGTGCGGCGCGAACCAGCGCGCGAGTTCCTCTTCGAGCCGCGCATGCGCAAGCGAATGCCCGCTGACAAGATGCGAAGCGCCGCTGCCGGCGCCGTAGAGACGTGCTCCGTCGGCTAGCGCGGCAACGACATCGGGATGGCTTGCGAGTCCCATGTAGTCGTTGCTGCAGAACGTCAGCAACGGCTGCGGCGCCGGTGCATCCACCGGGCCGACGGCCTGGTGCGGCGCGCATGCGGTATGCGCAATGCGGCGCCGGCGCGTGAGCGCGCGGGCCTGGCGTTCGTCCGCGGCGCGGCGCAATTGTTCAAGCAGCATGGCGTACCTCCTTGTCAGCCTCGGCGTTGCCGAGCACATCGTCCAGCGTGGCCTGCAGTTGCGTGGCGAGCCAGCGCGCCTGCTCGGCATCGAATACGTAGGGCGGCATCACGTACAGCGTGTTGCCGATCGGCCGCACCAGCAGTTCGCGCGCACGCGCGGCCTGATGGAAGCGCCCGGCGAAGCCTTCGCCAGCCCGTTCCTCGCGGACATCGACGGCCCAGATCAGCCCGCGCTGGCGCATGCGGTGCAGGCGCGCATCGCGGGCGAACGGCGCCATCGCGTCGGCCAGCCACTGCGACCGGGCGCGGTTCTGCGCGATGACGTCGTCCTGCGCGAACAGGTCGAGCGTTGCCACGGCGGCGCGGCAGGCGAGCGGGTTGCCGGTGTAGGAATGCGAATGCAGGAAGCTGCGCGCGAGCTCATCGGCAATGAAGGCGCGCTGGATTTCCGGGCGCGACAGCACGAGCGACAGCGGCAGATAGCCACCGCTGATGCCCTTGGACAGGCACAGGAAATCGGGCCATGCATGCGCGGGCAGCGGCTGGTCCGCATCGCGGCATTGCTCCCACGCGAAGAACGTGCCGGTGCGCCCGCAGCCAACCGCGATCTCGTCGGCGATCAGGTGCACACGGTAGCGATCGCACAGCGCGCGCGCGCCCTCCAGATAGGATGGGTCGTACATGGCCATGCCCGCCGCGCATTGCACGAGCGGCTCGACGATCAGCGCGGCAATCTGGCCTGCGCGATCGCGCAGCAGTGTCTCGAGTGCGGCCAACGCGCGCACGGCGACATCGGCGGCGGTCTCGTCATCTGCGGCCTGACGCGCGTCGGGCGACATCACCACATGCGCGCGACGGATCAGCGGGTCATAGGCATCGCGGAAGACATCGAGATCAGTCACGCCCAGCGCGCCCACGGTTTCGCCGTGGTAGCCATTGGCCAGGCAGACGAACTCGCGCTTGGCCGGCAGGCCGGTGTTGCGCCAGTAGTGGAAGCTCATCTTGAGCGCGATCTCCACGGCGGACGCGCCGTCCGACGCGTAGAACGCGTGGCCGAGTGCGCCGCCGGTCAGTGCGGACAGGCGCTCGGCAAGTTCGACGGCAGGCGCGTGCGTACAGCCGGCGAGCATGACGTGCTCAAGCGTCTGGAGCTGGTCTGCCAGCGCGGCGTTGATCTTCGGATTGGCGTGGCCGAACAGGTTGACCCACCAGGAACTGGTAGCGTCGAAATAGCGGTGGCCGTCAGCGTCATGGAGCCAGGGGCCCTCGCCACGGACGATGGCGAGCGGCGTGGCGGTGTCGTCTGGACGCAGGCGCGTGCAGGGGTGCCAGACGGCGTGCTTGCTGCGCAGCGCTAGCGAATCGCTGGCGCCGGGCAGTGGGGCATGCAGGGACTGTTGTTCCAAGGGAGTCCTCCTTTGTTGACCATTTCGCGGTGCGTACTCGCTGCGCTGCGGAATGGTTCGGGAGGATCATGTTAGGAATGTCTCCTTGGGGTTGGCAATGGCGATGGATTTCTGGTTTTAGGGTAGAGTTATCGTGATTTGACCGAACTTACCGCGACGAAGGCCGACTCTTGGTGCCAGCGTGTCGCTATCTTCACGCAAAATTTTCTTCGAATTGCCGCGCAAAAAGGCGGGGGGCGGTTGGGCTTGAGGTGCATTGCCTGGCATGCGTCTGCATCGACGACCAATCAGGACCCGTTATCAAACGGCAAACCCAGCGACCGAAAAAAAGCGCCGACTTCCGGCAGCCAGATGGGAATGCCTTCGCGCGCGCTGAACAGCCGATGCGAATCGCCGCCGAATTCGCCGACATCGACCATGCGCGCCTTCGCGGCCGGTCCTTTCGCGTTGGCCTTGTACGCATTGAACATGCGGTCGGGCAGCGGCGCTGGCCAATAGCTGTCGTTGTCCCCGTAAATCCACAGCGAAGGATAGCGCGCGTCCTTGCCATAGTCGCCGAAGGTCTCGATCAGCCTGTCTTCCCAGTCCGCGCAACTGAGGTTGCGCAAGCCGCCGGCGAAGTTGACCACGCCAAGCACGCCGGGATAGGAAATCGTGCTGAAGGCCATGGTGGTCAGGCCGCCGTGCGACTGGCCGATCACGACGATGCGGTCCTTGTCGACATAGGGCTGGTTGACCATGTAGTCCAGCGCGGCCACCACATCCTCGGCCTGCTGCTGGCCGTTGACCTCGATGTTGCAACTGCCCCCGATATATGGCCCACCCGAGCGCGCGAAGCCCTGGCGCATCGGCAGCACCACGACGTACCCGCGGCGCAGGAACTCGACGGTCTGCGCCGGGAAGCGCGCCCGGCCCTGGAACGCCGGCTTGCCGGGGGCCTTGCCATGATTGATGACCACGAGCGGAAACGGACCCTCGCCGTTCGGGCGGAATACCGTGGCTTCCAGGTCGATGCTGAACGGCGAAGCGGCCTTGGGCACCAGTACCACCTGCTCCGAAAAACGCACGCGCGCGGTTGCCGGCGCCGGTGCCGTGCCCGGAGGCTGCGCCTGCGCCACGGTCTGCGCATACACCAGCAGGCCGATCACCGGCAGTAGGGAAAGACATCGAAACAGCAAGGCAGGACAACCCATGACAATCGCGCAAGGCGAGTTTTTCTGACGCCCTTACATGCGGAACACGCCGAACTTCATGTCGTCGATCGGCGCGTTGAGGCTGGCCGACAGGCCCAGCCCGAGCACCGTGCGCGTCTGCGCGGGATCGATGACCCCGTCGTCCCACAGCCGCGCGCTCGCGTAGTACGGATGACCCTGATGCTCGTACTGGTTGCGGATCGGCTGCTTGAATGCCTCTTCTTCCTCCGCGCTCCAATTACCGCCCTTGGCCTCGATGCCGTCGCGGCGCACCGTCGCCAGCACGCTTGCGGCCTGCTCGCCGCCCATCACGGAGATACGCGCGTTCGGCCACATCCACAGGAAGCGCGGCGAATACGCACGGCCGCACATGCCGTAGTTGCCCGCACCGAACGAGCCGCCAATGATCACCGTGAACTTCGGCACCTGTGCCGTAGCGACCGCCGTGACCATCTTGGCACCATTGCGTGCGATGCCTTCGTTCTCGTACTTGCGGCCTACCATGAAGCCCGTGATGTTCTGCAGGAACACCAGCGGAATCTTGCGCTGGCAGCACAGTTCGATGAAGTGCGCGCCCTTGAGCGCCGATTCGGAAAACAGGATGCCGTTGTTGGCGATGATGCCGACCGGGTAGCCCCAGATGCGTGCGAAGCCGCAGACGAGCGTCGTGCCGTAGCGCGCCTTGAATTCGTCGAACTCGGAGCCATCGACAATGCGCGCGATGACCTCGCGTACATCGAACGGCTTGCGCGTATCGGTCGGGATCACGCCGTACAGTTCTTCTACCGGATACAGCGGATCGGCCGGCGCATGCAGGCGGATCTGGTCGGGCTTGCGCCGGTTCAGGTGCTGCACGATGTTCCGGGCCAGCGACAGCGCGTGATGATCGTTCTGCGCGAAGTAATCCGCCACGCCTGACAGGCGCGTATGCACATCGGCGCCGCCGAGGTCTTCGGCTGTGACTTCTTCGCCCGTAGCGGCCTTCACCAGCGGTGGACCGCCGAGGAAAATCGTGCCCTGGTTCTTGACGATGATCGACTCATCGCTCATTGCCGGCACATAGGCGCCGCCGGCCGTGCAAGAGCCCATCACCACGGCGATCTGCGGGATGCCCTGCTTGGACAGGTTGGCCTGGTTGTAGAAGATGCGCCCGAAGTGATCGCGGTCGGGGAATACATCGTCCTGGTTCGGCAGGTTCGCACCGCCCGAGTCCACCAGATAGATGCACGGCAAGTTGTTCTGCTCGGCGATCTCCTGCGCACGCACGTGCTTCTTGACCGTCATCGGGTAATACGTGCCGCCCTTGACGGTCGCGTCGTTGCAGACGATCACGCATTCCTGCCCGGCCACGCGCCCGATGCCGGTGATGATGCCCGCGCCCGGCGCAGCGTTGTCGTACATGTCGTACGCGGCGAGCTGCGACAGTTCCAGGAACGGCGTGCCCGGATCCAGCAGTTGCTGCACGCGATCGCGCGGCAGCAGCTTGCCGCGCGACAGGTGCTTGTCACGCGCGGCATCGCCGCCGCCTTCGGCGAGCTTGGCGACCTTGGCCTTGAGGTCGGCGACCAGCGCCTGCATGGCTTCGGCATTCGACTTGAACGATTCGGAGCGCGCGTTGAGTTTGGTTTCCAGCGTGGGCATGGTTTGTCCCTTCCTGCTTGTCACCCCTGTCATTCCCGCGCATACCCAAAGGGCACGTGGGCGGGAATCCAGCGTCCTAAGAAGTCACTGGGTTCCCGCCTACGCGGGAACGACGGGCTTGTTAAGCGGATGTCCGGGCATCAGGTCATACGGATGTTTCCATCCCGGCAGCGCGCGCATGCGTTCCGTCCAGGCGTGGATGTGCGGGTACTCCTTGCGCCAGTGCACACCGATCTCGTCATCGAAGAACACATAGCCCGCCAGCGAGAAGTCGGCGATGGTGGCGTGGTCGCCCACCACGAAACTGCGGCCGGCGAGTTGCGCGTTCAGCACGCTCCACGCGCCTTCGCAGCGTGCGCGGAAGAACTGCACCACCGTCGGGTCCGGCGACGATGCAAACGCGCGCAGGAAGCGGTAGGTCGCGGTGTACGACGTGAACTTGTGGTTGTCGAACAGCAGCCAGCGCAGGACTTCGGCGCGCTCTGCATCGCTTGCGGCGCCGTAGGCATCGAGGCGCGACGCGAGCGTTTCCAGGATCACACCGGACTGCGTCAGGCGCTGCCCGCCGAACTCGAGCACCGGCACCTCGCCCATCACGTTGATGGCGCGATACTCCGGCGTACGGGTCTCGCCATTGAAGAAATCGACGAAGCGCGGCTGCCACAGCTTGCGGCCGCGCTGTATGCCGACGGTTTCCATCAGCAGCGCCGCCTTGTAGGCATTGCCCGACTGGGCAAAGCAGTACAGCAGGTATTCCGGCGCGTCGCCGGATGCCTTCGCTTCGATGCTCATGACGCCTCCCCGATCATGTCGCCATCCACATAGAGCCACACGGGCGGCTCGCCGGCCGCGCGCGGCTCGCGCACGAACCGGCTGCGCTCATGCAGCCGCCAGGCGCGCCCGCCTACCTTGTAGCGCGCCACGAATTCCACTTCGGCATGCGTATCGTCCTGCTGCGAATGGGCCTTGACCGACAGGCCCAGCCAGCGCGTCGCCGTGTCCGGCAACAGGTCGGCCGGGCACGTGGACGGGTGCCAGGTCTGTCGGACCCAGTCCATATTGCCCATGACGTACGCGGTATAGCGCGAGCGCATCAGCGCCTCGGCATTTGGTGGCACGGCGTCGCCGCGGTGATAGCGGCCGCAGCACGCGTCATATTCCGCGCCCAGGCCGCACGGGCACGGCGTGGGCGTGGCGCGGGGCGGGCGCCTGGCACTCATCCGAGCAGCTCCGCCAGTTCGCGCATATCCGTGAACAGGTGATGCGCGCCGGCAGCACGCAGCATGGCGGCATCGTTGCGCGCCGCGTAGCCAAACACGGTCATGCCCGCGGCCACGCCGGCGGTGATGCCGGCCGGGCTGTCTTCGATCACCGCGCAGCGCGACGGCTCCACGCCCATGGTACGCGCCGCGAGCAGGTACACGTCCGGCGCCGGCTTGCTGCGCTCCACCTCGGTGGCCGAGAAGATATGCTCGCGCTCGTCCTGCTGGAACAGTTCGACCAGGCCTGTTTGCTTGAGCTGCAGCTTGACCTTGATACGATCCGCGCCCGATGCCACGCACACCGGCATGCCGGTCGCGGCAATCGCAGACACCGCTTCACGTACGAAGGGCACGCTCTGCACCTCGGCCTCGAGCACCTGGTTGCGCCGCACGAGCCAGTGCGACAGCCAGTTCTCCGGCAGCGGCGCGCCGCGCATGCGTTCGATGTTGCCGAGTTCCTCGCGCACCGCGCGCCCCAGGAACATCTTGGTCGAATCCTCGAGCGAGATGGCGATGCCCAGCTCGTTGAGCATTTCGTTGAGCACGCGGTTGACGATGGGTTCGCTGTCGACGAGCACGCCGTCGCAGTCGAAAATCACACAGTCGAAACGCGAGGATGGGCCGGAGGTCAGGCCGGAATCGGCCCGGTTTGCTGCAGTCATGCGGGTTTCTTTTCCTTGTTGCTGTCCACGCTGGCCACGGCGCGCAGTTCGGTCTGGCGGCCGCGTTTCAGGTGGTCTTCAATCTGGTTGAACCGGTCGAAGCCCCAGAACGGTTCGCCGTCGATGATTACGAACGGAGAGCCGAACACGCCCTTGGCCATGGCGACTTCGATTTCCGCCTTGAGCTGGTCCTTGATCTGGTAGCTGGTGGCGCCGGCATCCATGGCGTGCACGTCCACGCCAAGCGGTTCGGCCAGCTTCGAGATTTCCGCCGGCTCGGCGATATTGATGTCGTCCACGAACAGCGCGTGGTAGACCGACTTCGCGAACGCCGTGGCGACATCGGCGCCGTGATGGTTCTGCAGCCACAGCATGGCGCGTGCGGCATGCGTGGTCGGCAGCGGAAAGTGCGTCGGGCGCTTGTACTCGATCTCGTGGAAGCGCGCGGTGCGCTCGAAGTCGCGCCAGCAGTACTCGCCCTTGAGGGGGATCTGCGGCAGCGGTGACGAGCCGGTGGTCTTGAACACCACGCCAAGCAGGATCGGATGCCAGGCCACATTGCGGCCGTACTTCTGCGCCAGTTCGTCGATGCGCGTGCTGGCGAAGTAGCCATACGGCGACGAGAAGTCAAAGTAGAAGTCGATCGCAGCGGTCATGAACGGGGGCCCTCTGTCGTGAGTTGGATGGCTTGGGGAAGCCTCCAGGACGCCTGGCCGTGCTTCCCAAGCCCCATGGTACGCGTGTCCGCGCGTCGCGGCTACGCCAGTGCGCGGGCGATCAGGATCTTCTGGATATCGCTGGTGCCTTCGTAGATCTGGCACACACGCACGTCGCGGTAGATGCGCTCGACCGGGAAGTCGCTGACATAGCCATAGCCGCCGAACACCTGGATGGCGTCGGAGCAAACCTTCTCGGCCATCTCGCTGGCAAAGAGCTTGGCCATGGCGGCTTCCTTCAGGCAGGGCCGGCCGGCATCCTTGAGCGAAGCGGCGTGCCAGACCATCTGGCGCGCCACGTCGATGCGCGTGGCCATATCGGCCAGACGGAACTGCACGGCCTGGTGCTGGAACAGCGGCTGGCCGAAGCTCTCGCGCTCCTTGGCATACGCCAGCGCCGCGTCGAACGCCGCACGTGCCATGCCGATGCTTTGCGAGGCAATACCGATGCGCCCGCCTTCGAGCCCCGACAGCGCCATCTTGTAGCCAGCGCCTTCATCGCCGAGCATATTGGCGGCTGGCACGCGGCAGTCCTCGAACACGATCTGCGCGGTATCCGACGAATGCTGGCCGAGCTTGTCTTCCAGACGCGCCACGATGTAGCCCGGCGTGTTCGTCGGCACCAGGAACGCGCTGATACCGCGCTTGCCGGCGGCCTTGTCGGTCACGGCCAGGACGATGGCCACATCCGCGTTCTGTCCGCTGGTGATGAACTGCTTCACGCCATTGAGCACGTAGTGGTCGCCATCGCGCACGGCGGTCGTGCGCAATGCCGAAGCATCCGACCCCACGTGCGGCTCGGTCAGGCAGAACGCGCCGAGCATCTCACCGCGCGCCAGCGGCACCAGCCACTGCTGCTTCTGCGCTTCATTGGCGAACGCCATCATCATGCTGCACACGGGGCAGTTGTTCACGCTGATGACGGTCGACGTGCCGCCATCGCCCGCGGCGATCTCTTCGAGGATCAGCGCCAGCGACAGGTAGTCCAGCCCCGCGCCGCCGTAGGCTTCCGGCACGGCCACCCCGTAGGCGCCGAGTCCGGCCAGCTCGCGGTGCACGTCTTTCGGGAAGGTCTTGTCGCGATCCCACTGCGCGGCCTGCGGCGCGATCACCTCTTGCGCGAACTGGCGCACGGCGTCGCGAATCATTTCGTGTTCGGATGTCAGCAGCATGTCGTGTCTTTGTTCGATGAGTCGGGCCCGCGCTTACCAGGGGATCGGGGTGCCGTCGTAATTGAAGAAGCTGCCGTTGTCACGGCGCTTGGCGCCAGCCAGCACCTGGCGCAAGCCCTTCACGCTCTGCTGCGGCGTGAGGTCGGCGCCCTTGCCACCCATGTCGGTCTGCACCCAGCCCGGATGTAGCGCCACGCAGGTGGCATGGCGGGCGTCGAGTGCCACGGACTTCAGCGCCGCGTTGACGCCGGCCTTGCTCACGCGATACAGCCAGCTGCCGTTGCTGTCCATGGAGCCGAGGCTACCCATGCGCGACGACAGTACCGCGAGCACACCGCCGTGTCCGCCCTGTCCGGTTTCGACGTAGGGCAGCACCAGCGGCAATGCCATCATCGGGCCGAGCACGTTCACGTGCATCACGCGGTCGAAGTCCTCGCGCGTGACCGGCTGCGCGCCTTCGGTGCGCGGGCCGAGCACGCCGGCGTTGTAGATGGCGACATCGAGCGATTCGCCATCAAGCTTCCAGCCGAGCCCTGCCACCGCACCGGGATCGGTCAGATCGGCCTGATGCGCTTCGGCGCCGAGCGCCTTCAGCGCCGCGACGCCTTCGGGCGTACGCGCCGCCGCGATGACGCGCCAGCCGTCGGCTCGGTACTGGCGTACGAATTCAAGACCGATGCCGCGCGAGGCACCGAGGATGAGTGCGGTTGGCAAGGGTTATCTCCTCAGGCGAGGTTCAGATGATCGGGTTGTTTGGCCCCTCTTTCGCAAGCGGGAGAGGGGGAACATGCTGGGTTGAATCAGACGATCTCGATACCAACCGCCGTCGCCTCTCCGCCACCAATGCACAGGCTGGCCACGCCACGCTTGCCGCCCGTCTTGCGCAGCGCGCCGATCAGCGTGGTCATGATGCGTGCGCCCGAGGCGCCGATCGGATGGCCCAGCGCACACGCGCCGCCGTGGATATTGACCTTCTCGCGCGGAATCTTGAGGTCGTGCATCGCAGCCATCGGCACCACGGCGAAGGCCTCGTTGATCTCGAACAGGTCGATGCTGTCGGTGGTCCAGTCCAGCTTGCGGTACAGCTTGGCCATGGCCTCGACCGGTGCGGTGGTGAACCAGCCCGGCGCCTGCGCGTGCGTGGTGTGGCCAAGCATGCGTGCGATGGGCTGCAGGCCCAGTTTCTTGGCGGTCGATTCGCGCATCATCACGAGCGCCGAGGCGCCGTCGTTGATCGACGACGACGATGCGGCGGTGATGGTGCCGTCCTTGGCGAACGCCGGCTTCAGCGACGGGATCTTGTCGGTCTTGATGCGGCGCGGGCCTTCATCGGTATCGATGACGGTGTCGCCGCCCTTGCCCGACACGGTGACCGGCGCGATCTCCCAGCGGAAGTCGCCAGCCTCGGTGGCCTGCTGCGCGCGGCGCACGCTTTCGATCGCGAAGGTGTCCTGCTGCTCGCGCGTGAAGCCGTACTTGGCGGCGCAGTCTTCGCCGAAGGTACCCATCGCGCGGCCCTTGTCGTACGCGTCTTCGAGGCCGTCGAGCATCATGTGGTCATAGATCATGCCGTGGCCGATGCGGTAACCGCCGCGCCCCTTCGGGATCAGGTACGGCGCGTTGGTCATGCTCTCCATGCCGCCGGCAACGGCGATGTCGAACGAGCCCGCCACCAGCCCGTCATAGACGTTCATGGCCGCACGCATGCCCGAGCCGCACATCTTGTTGACGGTGGTGCAGCCAACGCTGAGCGGCAGACCCGCGCCGAGCGCCGCCTGTCGTGCGGGCGCCTGGCCCTGACCGGCCGGCAACACGCAGCCGAACACCACTTCCTCGACCTGTTCGGGCTTGATGCCTGCGCGTTCCACTGCGGCGCGGATGGCGACCGCGCCGAGCTGCGGCGCCGTCAGCGATGCGAACTCGCCCTGGAAAGCCGCCATGGGGGTGCGGGCGGCGGAAACGATGACGATCGGGTCTTGCATGTCTGTTCTCCTGATATCGGTATGCTTCACCACCGTCGCTCCGTGCGGGTAAGGGTACGCGCACGGAAACGACGGTGTTTGATTCGATGACTACATGATGCCGCGCACGTTCAGCGGATGGAGGCCTGCGGCGGATCGCCGAACTGTCGGTAGGCCGCGGCGAGCTGCTCGTGCAGTTCGTCGTTGTTGCTCGCAGCCATGCCGAGGTCGCGCAGCAGGCCGTCGGAGACGCCATAGATCCAGCCGTGCACCGTCACAGCCTGTCCGCGCGACCACGCGTCCTGCAGCACGGTGGTCTGGCAGATGTTGCTGACCTGCTCGATGACATTGAGCTCGCACAGCCGCGTGTGCGCATCTTCCTCGCGCAGGATGGTGCCGAGATAGGCCTCGTGCTTGTCGGCCACATCGCGCACATGGCGCAGCCAGTTGTCAGCCAGGCCGATGCGCTCGCGCTTAAGCGCGACCTTCACGCCGCCGCAACCATAGTGGCCGACCACGGTGATGTGGCGCACCTTGAGCACTTCCACGGCGAACTGGATTACCGACAGTGCGTTCAGGTCGCTGTGCGCGATCACGTTGGCGATATTGCGGTGGACGAAGACCTCGCCCGGCGCCAGGCCAAGGATCTGGTTGGCGGGCACGCGCGAATCGGAGCAGCCGATCCACAGGTATTCCGGCGCCTGCTGGTTGGCCAGGCGCATGAAGAAGGTCGGATCTTCCGCGTTGACGCGGTCGACCCATTCGCGGTTGTTGCGGAACAGCTGGGCGATAGCGTCACTCATGCGACTCTCCTTGCGAAACTGGCGACGGGCGTGCCGTGCGCAGCCGTGCCGTAGCGGTTGATGAAGCGTTCAGAAATGGGATAGGCAAAGAAGTCATGAACATGTCCGGCCAGCAGCCGGTCTTTATGGCTCTGCCACATGGCAGGGTCGAATAAATCTTCGTGATGGCGCAGGAACGCCTCGCGCACGCGCGGGTTCCCGAGCAGGAAAGTACGGAACGTCTCCGGAAAGATGTCGTGCGGCCGCACGGTGTACCAGATATCGCCCGACATTTCTTCCTCTTCGTTGCGCGGCTGGGGCACGCGGCGCACATTGCAGTCGGTGAAGTACTCGATCTCGTCGTAGTCGTAGAACACCACGCGGCCGTGGCGCGTTACGCCGAAATTCTTGTACAGCATGTCGCCCGGGAAGATGTTAGCGGCGATCAGCTCCTTGATGGCATTGCCGTATTCGATGATGCCGTGCTCGAGTTGCTCGTCGGTGCCTTCCTGCAGCCAGATGTTCAGCGGCGTCATGCGGCGCTCGATGTAGACGTGGCGCACCACGATCTCCTCGCCGCCGTCCTTGCCGCGCTGGTATTCGATCATCGACGGCGCGTGGTGTTCCAGCTCGCGCACGAGGTCCTCGTCGAAACGCGACAGCGGAAAGGCCACGTTGGAGTATTCCAGCGTGTCGGCCATGCGGCCGACACGGTCGTGCTGCTTGACGAGCTGGTACTTGGACTTGATCAGCTCGCGCGTGGTCTCCTTCGGCGCCGGGTAGAAATCCTTGATGACCTTGAACACATACGGATACGACGGCAGCGTGAACACCAGCATCACCAGCCCCTTGATGCCCGGCGCGCTGATGAACTTGTCCGACGAATGCTGCAGGTGATGGAGGAAATCGCGGTAGAACAGGTTTTTGCCCTGCTTCTGCAAACCGAGCGAGGTGTAGATCTCCGCGCGCGGCTTGCGCGGCATGATGTCGCGCAGGAAGGTCACGTAGGCCGACGGAATTTCCATGTCGACCATGAAGTACGAGTGCGTGAACGAGAACAGGATCAGCACCTGCACCTTCTTGAGCAGCACGGCGTCCAGTGTCAGCTTGCCCGACGGACCGTGCACGATCGGAATCGCCAGCGGATAGGTGCGATCGGCGTTCACGATGCGGCCGATGATGAAGGCCGTCTTGTTGCGGAAGAACAGCGACGACAGCACGTGGATCTGGAAATTCGGCGCGATGCGGAAGTCGCCGAAGTGCTCCTCCACGCCCCGCACGACATGGCCGACGTCGCGGCGCAGGTCTTCGAACGGCGTTTCCAGCTGGAAGTTGTGCACGATCCGCTCGAAGCACTCGGCCATGCCCTGCCGGCTGCCGGGGTAGTAGGCGCGGAACGTGGGCCTGGTCGGCGACTCCTCGTTCTCGATGTACTCGGTCGAGATCGCCGGGCGCACGAAGATGAAGTCGTTGTTGAAGTAAGAGCGGTGCAGCAGGCGCGTGCAGACCGAATTGAAGAACGTCTCGGCCAGCTCCGGCTGGTGGTGATTGGTCAACAGGCCGATGTAGTGCAGCTTGATCTGCTGCCAGATCTCGTCCTCGATATTCTCGGCGTCGTACTCGTCCTCGAGGATCACGCTGGTTTCGCGCACGCGCTCGTTGTAGAACGCGATGCGGTCGCGTTGCATCTGCTGCAGGCTATGCCAGTCGCCGGCCTCGAATTTCACCTTGGCCTGGCGGCTGACCTCGCGGAATAGCCGGTAATGCTTGTCGAACCCGTCCAGCATGGTCCGCGCCACGTCGAAGGCAATCTGCGAAGAGAGCAGTTTGGGGAAGTGGGACATGAGACGAGTGGACGCGTTCTGGCGGGGGCTAGTGGGATTGTAAATGGGTTTCGGGACTCGATTTGGGGTGCTCAGTGGCGAATACCTTCCGAATAGCCGCCGGTTTGCTCCGCCTCTCCCGCTGACGGGAGAGGGAGGAACCCGGCGATACCAGGCGCCGTCAGAATCACATCGTCTCGGCAAACAATTCCCGACCGATCAGCATCCGCCGAATCTCTGAAGTCCCGGCCCCAATCTCGTACAGCTTGGCATCGCGCCACAGCCGCCCGGCCGGGTATTCGTTGATATAGCCGTTGCCGCCCAGGATCTGCACGGTTTCGCCGGCCATCCAGGTGGCCTTCTCCGCCGTGTACAGGATCACGGCGGCGCAATCCTTGCGCACCTGGCGCACGTGCTCGCTGCCGAGCGAATCCAGGTTCTTGCCAACTGTGTACAGATAGCTGCGCGCTGCCTGCAGCGTCGTGTACATGTCGGCGACCTTGCCCTGGATCAGCTGGAATTCGCCGATGCTCTGGCCAAACTGCTTGCGGTCGTGGATGTACGGTGTGACCACGTCCATGCACGCCTGCATGATGCCGATCGGGCCGCCCGACAGCACCGCGCGTTCGTAGTCGAGACCGCTCATCAGTACCTTGGCGCCGCTGTTCTCGCCGCCAAGTATGTTCTCGACCGGCACCTCCACGTCCTCGAACACCAGTTCGCCGGTGTGCGACCCCCGCATGCCGAGCTTGTCCAGCTTCTGCGCGACCGAGAAGCCCTTCATGCCCTTCTCGACGATGAACGCGGTCATGCCGCGCGCGCCGAGGTCCGGTTCCGTCTTGGCGTAGACGACCAGCACGTCGCAATCCGGGCCGTTCGTGATCCACATCTTGGTGCCGTTGAGCACGAAGCGGTCGCCTTTGAAATCGGCGCGCAGCTTCATGCTGACGACGTCGGAGCCGGCATTGGGCTCGCTCATCGCGAGCGCGCCGATCCACTCGCCCGACACCAGCTTCGGCAGGTACTTGGCCTTCTGCGAGGCGGTGCCGTTGCGGTGGATCTGATTCACGCACAGGTTCGAATGCGCGCCATAGGACAAGCCGACCGACGCCGAGGCACGGCTGATTTCCTCCATCGCCACCATGTGGGCCAGGTAGCCCATGTTGGCGCCGCCGTACTCCTCGGCCACGGTGATGCCGAGCACGCCGAGGTCGCCCATCTTCTTCCAGGCGTCCATCGGAAACTGGTCGGTGCGGTCGATCTCGCCCGCGCGCGGCGCCAGCTCCGCCTGCGCCCAGTCGCGCACGGCACCGCGCAGCATCTCGATGTCATCGCCCAGGTCGAATTTCAGGCCAGGCAGTTCGGTCATGGTGGTCTCCTTGGGGTCTTGTTGGCAGCAGCGGTTCGGCGCGTGTCAGACGTGTCCGAGCGTACGCACGACGCAAAGCGTCATCAGCATGGTCGCCACGAGCTTGCGGCGACCCTGTTGTTCGACAAAGACATCGCCCTGGGCCACGATCAGCGTACGGCCGGGCTTGAGCACGCGCCCCACGGCTATCAGGCGTTCGCCCTGCGCCGGGGACAGCAGGTTGATCTTGTATTCGGCGGTCAGGCCCGCCTCGCCGTCAGCGACCAGGCTCAGCGCCGCATACCCGCACGCGCTGTCGGCCAGTGCGCCGACCACGCCACCGTGGAAGAAGCCGTGCTGCTGGGTCACGCCTTCGGACCAGGGCATGGCGATTTCGACCTCGCCGCGCTCGACGCGGGCCAGGCTTGCACCGAAGGTCGTCATCAGGCCTTGGCGGGCAAAGCTCGTGGCAATGGTGTCCACACGAGCCGCCGACAACTGCTCGGGCTGGGCGGGGACAGCTGCGGCTTCAAGGTCCTGCGTCATGGCGGCTCCGTGGTGAGGTTGTCCGGAGTATTCTATTGACGTTTACGTAAACGTCAATCAGTAGTGGTGCGCTGACGCGCCACAAGTGCAGCGTCAGGCAGGTTCATGCTTGGCCGGAGCATTGCCGTGCGCCCGCTGGGCTTCAAGCAGTGCCTTGCACTGCTTCTCATGCTGATCGATCTCGGCGAGCTGCGCCTGCAGGTCTTCGAGCTGACGCTCGAGCGCGGCGCGGTGCCCGGCCAATGCGTCGAGGAAGCGTTCGAGCTGCGGCGCGGTGTTGCGCGGAGACTCGTAGAGATCCAGAATTTCGCGGATCTCATTGAGAGTAAGCCCCAACCTTTTGCCGCGCAGCGCGAGCTTCAGGCGGGTGCGCTCGCGCCCGTTGAATACGCGCGTGCGGCCGCCAGGCCCGGCTCGCTCAGGCGAGAGCAGGCCCTGGTCTTCATAAAACCGGATCGTACGCGGCGTGACATCGAACTCGCGCGCAAGATCGGTGATCGTATAGGTGACCGGGCTGGCGGGTGATCCGGAAACGTGTGTGGCTGCCATGGTGCGCCCAAAGTAAGTGAACGGTCGTTCGTTGCGAAGTCAACTTTTGGCTTAAGATGGAGACGAGTCGCACGAGTTGACGTTTACGTTAGCGTCAACGCCTGCGGCTGGCAACCGGTGCTTTCATGCCCGGCCGATTTGGCCCGGCGTGACGGCAAAGACAAGAAAGCCCGCCTGCCCCGGCGTGAATCAGCGTGACACGGCGCAGGGCTTCGATCACGAGACTCCTCATGAACGCACTCGAACACCAGCTCCAATACCCGTTCGCGGACACCATGCCCGCGCCCGGCGCCAAACAGGAAGTGGCGCCCGGCGTCTACTGGCTGCGCATGCCCCTGCCCTTCGCGCTCGACCACATCAACCTGTGGCTGCTGCGGGATCACCAGGACGGCAAAGACGGCTGGACCATCATCGACTGCGGCATCACCAACGACACCATCAAGGCGCACTGGGAAACCATCTTCGCCAACGAACTCGAAGGGCTGCCGGTGTTGCGCGTGCTGGTCACGCACAGCCACCCGGACCATGTCGGCCTGGCGCATTGGCTGTGCAAGCGCTTCGATGTGCGGCTGTGGATGAGCCTGGGCGACTACATGAGCGCGCGCGTGATGGGCAGCGGCACCGGCGCGGGTTCCAGCGCCGGCGGCGAGCTGGCCGCCGAACACTTCGCGCGCCACGGCCTGACCGACCCGGACAGCCAGGAAAAGCTGCGCGCGCGCAAGACCTACTACCCGTCGCTGGTGCCAGACCTGCCCACGCAGTATCGCCGCCTGATGGACGGCGACACGGTCACGATCGGCACCGATCCGGCGACTTCGGGCTGGCGCGTGATCACCGGTTTCGGCCATTCGCCCGAGCACGTGGCGCTTTACAACGCTGCGACCCATGTGCTGATCTCCGGCGACATGGTGCTGCCGCGCATCTCGACCAATGTCAGTGTGTTCGACATGGAGCCGGAAGCCAACTCGCTGCAGCTCTATCTCGATTCACTGAGCAAGTACGAAGGCCTGCCCGAGGACGTGCTGATCCTGCCATCGCACGGCCGGCCCTTCCGCAACCTGCACACGCGCATCGCCCAACTGCGCGAACACCATGTGGATCGCCTCGCCGAAACGCTCGAAGCGTGCCGCGAAAAGCCGTGCTGCGCGCACGATATCGTCAGCGTGATCTTCAAGCGCCAGTTCGACATCCACCAGATGACGTTTGCGATGGGCGAATCGCTCGCGCACCTGCATGCGCTGTGGCATCGCGGCGAGCTGGTGCGGGAAACGGGCGATGACGGTGTGATCCGCTTTCGGGCGGCTTGATATCGCTCAGCCGCGCGCAGCCAGCGCGGCGAGGTAGCGCACCCCTTCAATGGCGCGGCTGCCGTACCAGGACAGCATCTCGCCATCGACCAGCTGCACCGGCTTGCCGAGCTGCCGCTCGAGCGCGTCGGCATGGTCTTCGGTAAAGCGGTAGGGCTCGGTGGACAGCAGCACCTCATCGAGCCCACGTACCAGCGCGTCGTTCCAGCGAAAGCTCGGATAGCGCTCTCCCGCCGCGTTCGGCCGGGTGCAGTCGCCGTCCGCGCACGCCTGCGGCGTCTCTTCGGGCCAGGTCTGCCAGTTCACCAGCGCCAGCATGCGGCTGATATAGGTATTGCGCGACACGGTCATCCATGGGTCCTGCCAGATCGCGTAGAGCACCTTGCGGGCGGGCCACGCACGCGCTTGGATGGCCTTCAGTTCCGCCTGCAGCGCGGCGCACAGGCGCTCGGCCTGCGGCTGGCGTCCGAAAATGCCGCCGAGCAGCCGGTACAACTCGAAATTGTCTTCCGGCGCGCACGGATGCGTGACGATCACGTTGGGCACGAAGGCGCGGATCTCCTCCACGGTTTCGCGGCGGTTCTCGTCGATATTGACCACGACATGCGTGGGCGCCAGATCGCGCAGGCGGTCCAGCTTCACGTCCTTGGTGCCGCCCACCTTGGCCACGGCGCGCACGGCCGGTTCCGGATGGATGCAGAAGCCCGTGCGTGCGACCATCTGCTCGCCCAGTTCCAGCGAAAATAGCAGCTCCGTCACCGACGGCACCAGCGAGGCGATGCGCACATCGCCGCTGGCCGCGGCATGCTGCTCGCCGATGGCGTCGCGCCACATGGTCAGTCCCCTTCGCCGTTGCGCGGCTTGCGCGGCGCGCTTGCCGCCAGCGCATCGTAAAGCCAGCGTGGCATCAGGTGCATCAGCGACGCGACCATGCCCATCTGCCAGGGGATCACCTTGAAGCGGCTGCCGGCGCCGATCGCCTTGACGGCCTTGCGCGCAAAAACGTCGGCATCGGTCAGGAACGGCATGCGGTACGGGTTGTGCGCCGTCATCGGCGTACGGATATAGCCGGGCGCGATGGTCACCACGCGGATGCCATGGCGGCGCTCTTCCAGCCGCAGGCTTTCCAGCAGCTTGATCACCGCGGACTTGGACGCGCTGTACGCACCACCGCCCGGCAGCCCGCGCACACCGGCCACGCTGGCAATGCCGACCAGCGTGCCGCGCCAGCCGCCGACACCGGGGTCCCGGTCGCGCATGGGCTGCAGGAAGGGCTGGAAGGTGGTCAGCACGCCGAACCAGTTGGTATCCATGACCATGCGGAACGCTTCGAGGTCCTCGCGCTCGCTGGCCACCGTGCCGACCGACACGCCGGCGTTGGCGATGACCACGTCGGGCACGCCGTAGCGGTCCAGGAAGTCCTGCGCGGCCCGCTGCATGGCGTCGGCATCGCGCACATCGGCGGCATAGACGTGCACGGCGCCAGGATTGGGCAGGCTTTGGGCAAGGTCGCGCAGGGCATCTTCACGCCGCGCGACGAGCCCGAGGATGGCGCCTTGCTGCGCATATTCGCGCGCCAGCGCCTGGCCCAGGCCGCTGGAGGCGCCGGTGAGGAAGACTTTCAGGGGGCGCATCGGTCTACCGGAAGCTCAAATAAAAAAAGGCCGGTACGACATCGTACCGGCCTTCGGGAAATCGCGTTCAGAGCTTCTTGTCGCGGACCTGGGTCACCAGGTAATCCATGGCCTGGATTGCACCGGTCTTGGTGCCAGCAATGGACGGCGAAGTCACGTACTTGCCCTGGACCACCACGGTCGGCACGCCGTCGACCTTGTACGCGTCGGCAATCTTGTTCGCACGCTGCGCGTTGGTCGTCACCGAGAACGAGTTATAGGCATCGAGGAACGCCTTGCGGTCGATGCCGTTCTTGGCCATGAAATCGGCGATCTCATTCGGGTCCAGCATGCGCTTGCGGTCGACGTGGATCGCGTTGAAGACCTTGGCATGCATGGCGTCCAGCTTGCCGATGGACTCCAGCGCATAGAAGATCTTCGTGTGCGGCAGCAGGTCGTCGCGGAAGGCCACGGGCACCCGCTTGAAGACCACGTCCTTGCCCTGCTTCTTGACCCACGCTTCGAGTTCGGGCTCGAAATCGAAGCAGTGCGGGCAGCCGTACCAGAAGAACTCGGTGACTTCGATCTTGCCCGCCGGCACAGGCTGCGGCGCCTTCAGCACCTGGTATTCCTTGCCTTCGGTGGGCGCCGCGTGGGCGGGGGCAGTCATCAACAGGCTGCCGACAGCGGCGAACGTAGCAATCAGTGCGGCAAGTTTCTTCATCTTGGAACGGCCTTCCGGTTTGGGCGAGGTTTGGGCGATGAGCGTATGACAGCGGCGGCGGCATCCGGTTCAGCGGGGCCGCCAGCCTCGTGGTTACAGCGCGTTACTGCTTGGTGAAGCGGATCACGGAGGCATCGAATCCGGCCGACTGCAGCCGGTCGCGCGCCTTGTTCATGTCCTCGATGCGGGCATAGGGGCCGATGCGGACGCGGTACATCTTGACGCCGTTGACGTCACGGTCGGTGATCCTGGCTTCGAAACCCTGCATCGCCAGGTTGGCCTTCTGGCGATCGGCGTCGTCCGACGAGCGGAACGCACCGACCTGCAGCAGGTAGCCCACCTTGTTGGCATCTGCCTGGGCAATCTCGGCAATCGGATCCGACACCGGCTTCTCGGCCGGCTTGTTGTTCGCAACTGTCCTGTCGGCAGGCTTTTCAACCGGCTTCTCGGCGGGCTTTTCCGCGGGGCGCGCGACCGCCACGGGCGGCTGGCGGTCACCGTTGCCGTTTCCGTTGCTATTGCCATTGCCGTTGCGGTTCTCCGGCGCGGTGGCCACGGGCGGCTGTTGCTGCGGCTGCGCTTCAGGCGCGGGCTGGCCAACCGGCTTGGCCGGCGTCTTGCTCCACAGCGGCTTGTTCGGGTCGGTCGGGCCTTCCTGCTGAGACTGCGATTGCGTGGGGCTCGGCAGGTTGCTGGTTACGTTGCCGGGTTCGCTGGGCCGGGGCGGCGCATTCTTCTGCTGGAACGGCGCCGGCGACTTGGTGATATACAGGGCGACCACCACGGCAATGGCCAGGCCGACGATCAGCCCGAGCACCAGGCCCAGGAACGTTCCCCCGCGCTGCTGGCTGCGGCGGGCACTGCGCGCGTCGCGCTTGCGTTGCTGTTGCATAAGTCCTCTTAGGTGTTGCCGGGAGATTATAGTGCCAGCGCCGCCCGCGGCGGCGCCGGCCACATTGCGGAGCAACACTGCCCCGCCAGCCGGCCCGATCGCACGCCGGTGCCTTGACTTCCGTACTTACATGCGGCGCGGCGCCGAGACGCCGATCACCGCCAGGCCATTGCGCAGCACCTGGCGCGTGGCGGCCAGCAGTGCCAGGCGGGCACGCTTGACGGCTTCGTCATCGACCAGCACGCGGTCGGCGTTGTAGAACGCGTGGAAATCGCCGGCCAGGTCGCGCAGGTAGAACGCAACGGCGTGCGGCGCCAGTTCGCCCGCAGCGGCGGCCAGCATCTCGGGGAACTCGGCCAGGCGCTGGCCCAGCGCCAGTGCCTGCGGGCTCGCGTCGGCACCGGTGACGGCGGCCAGGTCGGTGCCGGCCAGTTCGGCCAGGCGGCTTTCCCAGTCGGCGCCGCCCCACGATTCGAAGATCGAGCAGATGCGCGCGTGGGCGTACTGCACGTAGTACACCGGGTTCTCGTCGTTCTGCTTGAGCGCGAGGTCCACGTCGAACACGAACTCCGTGTCAGCCTTGCGCGACAGCAGGAAGAAGCGCACGGCATCGCGCCCGCGCGTGAAGTGCTCGGGCCAGTCGGCCACGCCTGCGTCCAGGCAGCCGCGAATGGTTTCATCGCCGCCGTTTGACCACTCGATCAGGTCGCGCACGGTCACATACGAGCCGGCACGCTTGGAGATCTTCACCTCCTCGCCGTTCTTCATCACGGTGACCATCTTGTGCAGCACGTAGTCGGGGTAGCCCTTGGGGATGCCGATGTCGAGCCCCTGCAGCCCGGCGCGCACGCGCGCGATGGTGCCGTGGTGGTCGCTGCCCTGTACGTTAATGACCTTGGTGAAGCCGCGCTCCCACTTGGTGGTGTGGTAGGCCACGTCCGGCACGAAGTACGTGTAGGTACCGTCGGTCTTCTTCATGACCCGGTCCTTGTCGTCGCCGTCGTCGGTGGTGCGCAGCCACAGCGCGCCTTCGCTCTCGTAGGTCTTGCCCTTGCCGACCAGACCCTGCACCGCGGCTTCGACGCGGCCGTCGGTGTACAGCGATGATTCCAGGTAGTAGTGGTCGAACTTGACGCCGAAGGCCTGCAGGTCAATGTCCTGCTCGTTGCGCAGGTAGGTCACCGCGAATTTGCGGATCGAGTCGAGATCCTCTGGGTTGCCCGACGCGGTCACCGGCTCGCCATCGGACGCGCTCACGGTCTTGCCGGCCAGGAAGTCGGCGGCGATGTCGCCGATGTAGTCGCCGTTGTAGGCGGCTTCCGGCCAGTTGGCATCGCCGGGCTTGAAGCCCCGCGCGCGCGCCTGCACCGACACGGCCAGGTTCTGGATCTGCACGCCGGCGTCGTTGTAGTAGAACTCGCGGTGCACGTCATAGCCCTGCCACGACAGCAGATTGGCCAGCGCGTCGCCGAGCGCCGCCTGACGGCCATGGCCGACGTGCAGCGGGCCGGTCGGGTTGGCCGAGACGAATTCGACCAGCACGTTGCCGTGCATGCCGCGCTCCTGGGCGCCGTAGCCGTCGCCCTCGCTCAGCACCGCGCGCAACACGTCCGCCTTGGCGGCCGGCGTCAGGCGCAGGTTGATGAAGCCCGGGCCGGCGATCTCCATGCCCGCGACCAGTTCGGCCGCGCGCGGATCGGCCTGCACCATCGCCACGATGCGCTGGGCCAGTTCGCGCGGATTGCTCTTGAGCGCGCGCGCCACCTGCATGGCGATGTTGCATGCCAGGTCGCCGTGGGCGGCGGCCTTCGGCCGCTCGAATGTCACGGCGGGCAGGGCCGCATCGGCCGGCGCGAGCGCGCGCACGGCATCAGTGAACGCAGCGGCAAGATTGGAGGTCTGAACAGGCAGCATGGGTGTCGAGGCCCTGTTGGGCGGTAGTCGGGCAGGCGGTGCGTCGGCCCGCGCAGCCAAACCGGCAATGGCCGGCAGAGAGCACGTGCGGAACGCCGAAAGCGGTGCGCAAGTGCGCGCCGCGCCGCGTGACCGGCAATGGAATTCGGAAACGCGGAATTTTATCAGGTGCTATGCTGACATCATGCGCGCGGCTCGCAAGAGCCACAATCCGAGCGGTGACTTCCCCCGGGGAACCCGCCTTCTGCAGGTCCGTGAAAGGAAACAACATCATGCTGATCACCTTCAAATCCCACGCCGCGCAGGACCTGATCATGATGCGAGATCTGGCCGTGACGCTCATGGGCATCATCGGCAAGCATCTTGGAGAGCGAGGGGTGATCACAGTGGAAGAACTGCCGCGCGCGATCCAGAAACTCGAAGCCGCGGTTTCCGACGCCAAGCGCACTCACCCCGCCGAAGCCGCCGTCGACGGCAAGCATGACGAAGAGGAAGAGGAGCCGCTGCACCTCGGCCAGCGCGCCTATCCGTTCCTCGACATGCTGCGCGCCTCGCAGCGCGAAGGCGTGGACGTACTCTGGGGCGTGTGAGGAAATTCTGAGGACGGTGCTGCGTTTTGTCGCAGCGCCGTAATGGCTGCACATACAAAAAAAAGCGCCCGACGCCGCCATGGCGGCGTCGGGCTTCCGGATCGTGGATGTCTTCCGGACAAGGGGGGAATGTTGCCGGCCATCGCGCCTGCCCGCGGATGGCCGCAGCGTGCTACTCCCGGTGATTGCGGGTGGCCAGCATCAGCCCAATCAGCGCGCCGATCGCGGCTGCCAGTCCCACGGCTTTCAGCGGGGACTCTGCTACGCGCTGCTGGGCATGCACGACGGCTCCATCCATCCGTTCGCGGACCTGGGATACGCCATCCTCGGCTTGCGCCCGCAAGCGCTCCGTCATTTCACTGGCCCGCGCGCGCAGGCGGCGCCCGGCGTTCAGGCTTTGCTCCGATCCTTCGCTGGCCAGCACTTCGATGGTGTGCTGGAGCTGCGAGATCAGCGATTTCACCTCGTCCGAGATGGGCCCTGCCGCGTCGCGCGTATCGCGTGCGGCGTGCCGGATCCGGCGAATGGTGCTGTCGGCGCTGTCGGCGAGGTGGGTGATTTCCTTCCGGACTTTGGGGTTCTGCGTCAGCATGGGCTCTCCTCAGGTCGTGGGGCACAGGTCAGGGCGCGTTAAGCGTCACCGTCTGCGGACCAGACCCATTACGGCGGTAACCAAAGCCACGATCAGGAAAATGAAGAACAGGATTTTCGCGATCTCTACGGCGCCGGCAGCAATACCGCCAAAACCGAAAACCGCGGCAATCAGCGCGATAACGAAAAAGACGAGTGCATATTGCAGCATGACTGGACTCCCGAAGGAGGCGAAACCTGCCCGCCTGGCGGACGGAATCGCCGGTTAGGGCTTGCGCGGTGACGAACAAGCTCATAGCCTCATCGTAGGAAGCCCTCCCCGGCGCAGACACCGACAGCGGGCCGATTCCGCTGTCAGCCAAGTCCTACAGTGCCCGCCCGGAGCACCGCATGCAGCGTCGAATCGTGCATGCCGAAAGTGGCCGCGGCCACTTTCAAAGGTTGACCTCGCCGTGAGGATGTGATCCCATGGCCGCACCCCGGCGGCAAGCGCCCCACCGAGGAATTGCCTCATGTTCAAGCAGTCTTTCCTTCCACATACCCTGCTGCTCGCTGGCGGCATCCTGCTGACCCTGGCCGTGCTGGTCGCGTCAGAGACCGGCAACGTACGCCTGCGCGAAAGCTACAACGAGGTCATCCGCTCGCAGCGCGTGCAGACGCAACTGGCCGCGCTCAATGGCGAACTGGTCAATGCCGAGGCGGGCCAGCGCGGCTTCCTGCTGACCGGCAAGGACAGCTACCTGGATCCCTATTACCAGGCCCTGCCGCGCATCAACGAGCTGATGGCGCACATCCGCGCCGACTACGCGGCCGATCCCGAAGCGCTGCAGATGTTTGGCGAGACCTCCAAGCAGATCAGCAGCAAGCTCAATGAGATGGCGCTCACGCTGCTGTACGGCAAGCGCGACCTGGCGGTGGCGCTGGACCTGGTGCGCACCGACTACGGCAAGCAGACCATGGACAACGCGCGCCGCGGCCTGGACCGGCTGCAGGCGCGCGAAGCCGATACCGTCGCGCACCGGCTGGAGGGCGCCGAGCGCGACGTGCAGCTTTCGCGCTATGGCATCGCCTTGCTGACCGCCATCAATATCGTGCTGCTGATCGCCGTGGGACTCGGCCATGCCAAGCGCCTGACCATGTCGGAATCAGCGCGCGCGCAGGCCGAGGAGGAAGGCCTGCGGCTCGATCGCAAGGTGCGCGCGCGCACACGCCAGCTATCGGCGCTCGCAGGCCACCTGCAGCGCGTGACCGAGGACGAGAAGACCAGGCTTGCGCGGGAGCTGCACGACGAACTTGGCGCGATCCTGACTGCCATCAAGCTGGACTTGCACTGGGTGCGCCGGCGCGTACAGGAAAGCCAGCCGGAAGCCGCCGAAAAGCTGTCGCGCGTGATGCTTCACGTGGACCAGGGCATCCAGATCAAGCGCCGCCTGATCGAAGACCTGCGGCCGACCGTGCTGCTCAACCTCGGCCTGCGTGCCGCGCTGCTCCAGCTGGTCGAGGACGTTGCCGGGCGTAACCACTGGGAATCCGAAGTCAGCGTGCCGGAAGAACTGCCACGCCTGCGCGACGACGCCGCGATCGCGCTCTACCGCATCGCCCAGGAGTCACTCACCAACGCCAGCAAGTATTCGCAGGCCACGCATATCCGGCTGTCGGTCGGTTGCACCGACGAACAGCTGACGCTGACCGTTCACGACGATGGCAAGGGCCTGCCGCCCGATTTCGATGCCGGCAGCACCGCAGGACACCATGGCCTGCTAGGCATGGAGCAGCGCGTGACAGCGCTGGGCGGCAGCATGGAGATCGTGTCGTCGCCCAATACCGGAGTGAGCATCCGCGTCGAAGTCCCGCTCACCGCATCGGTCCTGGCACCGGCGGAAGAACCCATCGGCGAGACGCAGCCGGAATAGACTGAAATACGGTAATTCGGGACATACGGGGAGTGTGGAGAAGCGCGCGTCAGGCACCTGCGGCCGCCCGCTCCTCGATCACGCGGAACACCTGCTCCAGCTCCAGCGATTTGTCGAAGAAGTAATCTGCCCCGGCTTCGGCGCACTGGTTGCGGTACACGGACACCTGCGCGTGGTTCGTATAGACGATGCGCAGGCCGGGAAGGTGTTCCCGCTGCATGACACGCAGCACGTTGACGCCATTGCCCTGCCGTAGCTGCAGATCGACGATGACCACGTCATACGGCTTGTCACCGGCGATCATGCGCACCGCCATGGCCTCGGTATCGGCCCAGTCGACGCTTTGCACATAGGGGAAGTCGTTCAGGTATTCGAGGAGCATGCCCCGCAGGACTGCCGAATCCTCGATCAGCAGTACGCGCAGTGCCCGGTATGGGGAGTTCGAAGCCTGCTCCGACATTCTTCAAAAACGTTCAGTGGGACGGTTCACCCGGCGCGTGATGCAGCGTTCGCGTCGGGATCTCCTGGCCGTCATTCGACCAGGCCGTTCTTGATGGCGTAGTAGGTCAGGTCCGCGTTGGTTTTCATGCCCATTTTCTCCAGGATGCGCGAACGGTAAGTGCTGACGGTCTTCACGCTCAGGAAGAGTTCGTCCGCGATCACCGATACCGACTGGCCGCGTGACAGCTTGCAGAAGATCTGGAACTCGCGCTCGGACAGCATCTGGTGCACCGGCTGTTCGGTTGGCTTGTCGAGCCCGCCGATCAGCAGGTCCGCCACAGCCGCGCTGACATAGCGGCGGCCCTGGGCCACGGTGCGAATGGCCTTGACCAAGTCATCCGGCGCGCTTTCCTTGGTGAGATAACCCGAAGCGCCCGCGCGGATCAGGTTGATCGCGTACTGGTCTTCCGGATAAGTCGAAAGAATCAGCACAGGCAGGTCAGGCTTGCGCTGTCGGATCAGTTTGAGCACATCGATGCCGTTGCGCTCGGGCATCGAGATGTCGAGCACCAGCACGTCGAATTCGCCGTCGCGCAATTGCGCCATGACTTCGTCGCCGCTGCCGGCCTCGCCGGTGACCTGGATATCGGGTTCGTCAGCAAGAAACTGGCGCAGCCCTGCGCGAACAATCTCGTGATCATCGGCGATCAGGACGCGGATCATCATGGGCTCCACTGGTGGGGCTTTCGCCTAATAGATTCGGGTGCAGGCGGAACCGCTTGCCGTGTAAGCATTGTAGTGCCGCAAGGCGCCGCGGACTGTCGGTGTCAGGCTGACATGGACGCGCTGCCGCAGTGCCGCAGCAGGGGACGGGTGATCGGGGACGGGAAAAGCGGCATAGACACCGCCCCTTCCCGTGCACATGCCCAATCCGTACCACAAAAGCAAAGCGGGACGGCTGGAGGTCCGTCCCGCTTTGCAGGTTGCTGCAGTGCGTTAAACCGCGTGGGGCCAGTCCGGGCCCGGGGCGGCTGAGGCCGGCCGCGCCGGCCCCGGCTTACTGGGCCTTGGCGCCCGCGTCGGCACCCGCGTTTGCGCCCAGGGTCGCGTCGGCCTTGTCCTTCTTGTGCGACTTTGCGCTGTGCTTGCTCTTGGCCTTTCCGGCGTCTGCCTTCGCAGGCTCTGCCGGGGTGGCGGGAGTGGCCGGCGTTGCAGGCGTCGCCGCCGCGCTCTTGTCCAGCGAAGTCGATGCGCCTACGCCCGCGCTGGTGCCCCCGACCGGAGCCGGCGCATTCACGGCGGCGCCGACATCGGCCTTGACACCCGCGTTGCCGGCGGTAGTGCCCGTACCTTGCGCCATGGCCAGCGACGAAGCAGCAGCGATCGACAGGGCGGACAGGGAGATCAGCAGTTTCTTCATGGAAAGGCTCCTTTCAGGGTGATCCGCTGCGAAGTATTCGCTGCGGCATCCACGCTGTTGTTCACGTGAACTTGGAGCCAGTCTAGGGGTGCGCCCGTCCCCGGTCTGTGAGTGATTGCAATGCAGTGTAAGGAGTTGTGAAGCGGCGCGAACGGCGCCTGGGGTTTGGCGATGCTGCGATGCAAGGCGAATTTCCCTGCCGCATCAAGGACCTGCGCCAGAGCAGGCGCCGCGCGATAGCGGCGCCCCGGCGACGCATGCGGTTACAGGTTGGGGGCCAGCGCCCGCGCCACGGCGTTGCGGTCTTCATGGCGGCGGGCCGCCATGTCATCGACCTGGTCCTGGCCGATCTTGCCGATCGTGAAGTAGGTCGAGTCCGGATGCGACAGGTAGAAGCCGCTGACCGATGCGGCCGGCGTCATGGCGAGGGCTTCGGTGATGCCCATGCCGATCTCGGCGCAATCGAGGTACGCGAACATCGGACCCTTGACGGTGTGCTCGGGGCACGCCGGATAGCCCGGAGCCGGGCGGATGCCGCGGTACTTTTCGGCGATCAGTTCGTCGTTGCTCAGGTGCTCGGCCGCGTCATAGCCCCAAAGGTCGGTCCGCACGCGCTGATGCAGGCATTCGGCGAAGGCCTCGGCGAAGCGGTCCGCCAGCGCCTTGAGCATGATCGCGCTGTAGTCGTCGTGATCGGCCTCGAACTGCGCTTCCTTCTTGTCCACGCCGATGCCGGCCGTGACCGCGAACAGGCCGATGTAGTCCGCAACGCCCGACGATTTCGGCGCGATGAAATCGGACAGGCAGCGGTTCGGGCGACGCACGCCGTCGACCACCGGGCGCTCGCTCTGCTGGCGCACGTTGTGCCACGTCAGCGCGACCTTGCTGCGCGTCTCGTCGGTATAGATCTCGATGTCATCATCGTTCACCGTATTGGCCGGCAGCAGTGCCATCACGCCGTTGGCGGTCAGCCAGCGGCCCTGGATCAGGCGCGACAGCATGGCCTTGCCGTCCGAGAACACGCGGCGCGCGGACTCGCCGACGATCTCGTCGTTGAGGATGTCCGGGAATTTGCCTGCCAGGTCCCATGTCTGAAAGAACGGGCCCCAGTCGATGAAGTTGGCCAGTTCCGCGAGATCGTAGTTGCGGAACACGCGCCGGCCGATGAACTTCGGCTTCGGCGGCACGTAACCGCTCCAGTCGATCGGCGTCTTGTTCGCGCGCGCCTGGGCCAGCGTCACCATCGGCGTGGCCTTCTTGCCCGCGTGCTGGACGCGGATGCGTTCGTAGTCGGTCTTCAGGTCGTCCAGGTACTTCGCGGCGCCTTCGTCCGACAACAGGCTCGACGCCACACTGACCGAACGCGAAGCGTCCGGCACGTACACCACCGGGCCTTCGTAGTTCGGCGCGATCTTCACCGCCGTATGCACGCGCGACGTGGTCGCGCCGCCGATCAGCAGCGGAATCTTCTTCACGCGGAAGTAGTCGTCACGCTGCATCTCGGAGGCCACGTAGGCCATTTCCTCGAGCGACGGCGTGATCAGGCCCGACAGGCCGACGATGTCCGCGCCCTCGACCTTGGCCTTGGCCAGGATCTCGTTGCATGGGACCATCACGCCCATGTTGACCACTTCGAAGTTGTTGCACTGGAGCACCACCGACACGATGTTCTTGCCGATGTCGTGCACGTCGCCCTTCACGGTGGCGATCACGATCTTGCCACGCGAGCGCACGTCGCCGCCGGCCTGGGCCAGCAGGCGCTTCTCTTCCTCGATGAACGGCAGCAAGTGTGCCACCGCCTGCTTCATCACGCGCGCGCTCTTGACCACCTGCGGCAGGAACATCTTGCCGGCGCCGAACAGGTCGCCGACAACGTTCATGCCATCCATCAGCGGGCCTTCGATCACCTCGATCGGACGGCCGCCGCGCGCGGCGATTTCCTGGCGCGCCTCCTCGGTATCGTCGACGATGAAATTGGTGATGCCGTGCACCAGCGCGTGCGCGAGGCGCTTTGCCACCGGCACCGGCTGCTCGGGCGTGCCGCGCCAGGCCAGGTTCTCTTCCTTCTTGGCGCCGCCGCCCTTGAACTTGTCGGCGATCTCCAGCAGGCGATCGGTGGCGTCGTCGCGGCGGTTCAGCACCACGTCTTCCACGCGCTCGCGCAGTTCGGGATCAAGCTGGTCGTACACGCCGAGCTGGCCCGCATTGACGATGCCCATGTCCATGCCCGCCTCGATGGCGTGGAACAGGAACACGGTGTGGATCGCCTCGCGCACCAGGTCATTGCCGCGGAACGAGAACGACACGTTCGACACGCCGCCGCTCACCTTCGCATACGGCAGGTTCTGCTTGATCCAGCGCGTCGCTTCGATGAAGTCGACCGCGTAGTTGTTGTGTTCCTCGATACCCGTCGCCACCGCGAAGATGTTCGGGTCGAAGATGATGTCCTCGGGCGGGAAGCCGACTTCGTTCACGAGGAAGTCATAGCTGCGCTTGCAGATCGCGGTCTTGCGCTCGAAGGTGTCGGCCTGGCCTTTCTCGTCGAAGGCCATCACGACGGTGGCCGCGCCATAGCGGCGGATCAGCTCGGCATGGTGGCGGAACTGTTCCTCGCCTTCCTTGAGCGAGATCGAGTTCACCACGGGCTTGCCCTGCACGCACTGCAGGCCGGCCTCGATCACTTCCCACTTGGAAGAATCGATCATGATCGGCACGCGCGCGATGTCCGGCTCGGAGGCGATCAGATTCAGGAAGCGGACCATCGCCGCTTTCGAATCGAGCATCGCCTCGTCCATGTTGATGTCGATGATCTGCGCGCCGTTCTCGACCTGCTGGCGTGCGACCGCCAGCGCCTCGTCGAACTGGCCGTTCAGGATCATGCGGGCGAAGGCCTTCGAGCCTGTGACGTTGGTGCGTTCGCCGACGTTGACGAACAGCGTGTCGTCGTCGATCGTGAACGGCTCCAGGCCGGACAGGCGCATCGGGCGCGGGGGCAGTTGGTTCGTGCTCATGTCTTGTTGTCTCGCTGGCTCAGGCGGCTTCGCTGTACTGGCCCGGCCACGTGCGCGGGTTCCGCTTCGCCATGCGCTCGGCGATGGCGGCAATGTGTTCAGGCGTGGTGCCGCAGCAGCCGCCCACCAGGTTCACCAGCCCCGAGGCGGCGAATTCGTCGACCAGCGACGAAGTGACTTCCGGCGTCTCGTCGAAGCCGGTTTCGCTCATCGGATTCGGGAGGCCCGCGTTCGGGTAGCAAGAAATCGCCACGTCGCAGACCTTCGCCAGTTCGGCGATGTATGGACGCATCAGCGTCGCGCCCAGCGCGCAGTTCAGGCCGAACGTGACGGGCTTCACATGGCGCAGGCTGTTCCAGAACGCTTCGACGGTCTGGCCCGAGAGAATGCGGCCCGACGCATCGGTCACGGTGCCGGAGATCATCACGGGCAGGCGCTCGCCGGTGTCTTCGAAGAGCTGATCGATCGCGAACAGGCACGCCTTGGCGTTGAGCGTGTCGAAGATCGTTTCCACGAGGAACACATCGGCGCCGCCATCGAGCAAGCCCTTGCCCTGCTCGTAGTAGGACTCGCGCAGTTCCTCGAACGTGATATTGCGCGCGCCCGGATCATTCACGTCGGGCGAGATGCTGGCTGTCTTCGGCGTGGGGCCGAACGCGCCGGCCACGAAGCGCGGCTTGTCAGGCGTGCTGTACTTGTCGCAGGCCGCGCGCGCGAGCTTCGCGGCTTCGACATTCATCTCGTACGCGAGCTCGGCCATCTTGTAGTCCTCCTGCGCCACACTTGTGGCGCCGAAGGTATTGGTCTCGATGATGTCCGCGCCGGCGGCGAGGTACTGCTCGTGAATTTCGCTGATGACCTGCGGACGCGTGAGCAGCAGCAATTCGTTGTTGCCCTTCACGTCGACCTTGTGTTCCGCGAAGCGCTCGCCGCGATAGTCGGCTTCGGTCAGTTTGTAGCGCTGGATCATGGTGCCCATGGCGCCGTCCAGGATCAGGATGCGCTCGCGCAGCAGCCGGGGCAGATTGGCAGCCCGTGTATAGGGACGCACGGAGGGTTGTTCAGGGGCACTCATGGCGGGGACTGTTAGAAGGCGGGACGGATAGTCAAGACGGCGATTTTATCAGGTGCATCAAGGCCTTGCGGGTGTGGCGGGTTGCCTGCATACGGTCTGGGCGCCTACACTGAGAGGCGTAACGATCACCATTTGCCGGCGCTGGCGCCGGCTGCCTCCGCACCGCCATGGAACACCTCAGCCCCGCCGACGCCCAGGCCCTGTTGCAGCAATCGCCCGAGGCATTGTTCATCGATTGCCGCAGCGAGATGGAATACCTGTTCGTCGGACACCCCAAAGGCGCACACAACGTGCCCTGGAATGACGGGCCCGATTGGGAAGTGAATCCGCATTTCGTGCAGGTTGTGAAGAAGCTTGCCGGGCAGGCTTCGGCGCGACCTGTGCTGTTGATCTGCCGCAGCGGCAATCGGTCTACGGCTGCGGCTCGCGCTTTAGAGGGGGCCGGGTTTTCGAGTGTTTATAACGTGCTGCATGGATTTGAAGGTGATCTGGATGCGGAGCGGCACCGGAATACGGTGAATGGGTGGAGGTTCGAGGGATTGCCGTGGGAGCAGTATTGAGCGCCCCGGCATCGAACGAAGCGGCCAGAAATGACAACGCCCGCGATACCGCGGGCGTTCATTCGAGGGCTGACACGCTCAATGCATCACCAGCGGATGCGTCATCACCGTATCGAACTTCCCGAGAAAATCGTCAACTTCTTCCACTGACGGCTCGCTTTCGATCAGCCTCTGCACGTCGGCACGGAAATTCTCAGCCAGCTTCCCGCCAAGAAAAATCTCCCGCTTCATGTTCTTGTCGACGATTTCATAGCCACCGAATTCAAGAGGCGCTTGCTCGACATCTGCGCCAAACTCAACGATGCAGTAGTTGTCGCTGTTGTAGATCATTTGCATGGCACACCTCCTTGCGTCATGGTTGGGGCGGCCGGCCTTTTTCATTGTTGCCGTTGAGCGGGGCGCGGCGTGGTTATCTCCAAGCTAGGGGCGGCCACGGCAATTTCAAGTTTTGCGTGCGAGCCGCCGTACGGATACAACGTTTTCTGCCTTTATAAGTTGGGCAACGGCAACACCAACAAGTTTCTTGAGGTTTGGACACCAGTGTGTTGTGCCTTACGGAACGTCGCATTGGCCGCCGCAGGCAGCGTGACCGAGGAACGTATCCAGCGCGGCATGGAAGCGATCCGCCTGTTCGACCGACACCAGATGCGCCGCAGGCAAGACTTCCAGCCGAGACCCAGGAATCGCCGAGGCGATGGACTTCGCCATGGCGACTGTCGCACCCTGGTCATGTTCGCCCGCTACGACCAGCGTCGGGCAATGGATGCGGCCCAGGGCGCTTGCCATGTCGAACGCCATGATGGCCTGCCCTACGCCGACATAGCCGCGTACCGGCGTGGCCAGCAGCATCGCGCGGATGCGCGCGACTTCGTCGGGATGCGCGTTGCGGAATGGCTCGGTCAGCCAGCGCTCCAGCGTGGCATCCGCAAGGCCCGACATGCCATGCGCTTCGACTTGCCCGATGCGGTTGTGCCACATCGGATGCGCTTCCAGCGGCGTGCGGCTGATGGTGGCCGCGAGCGTCAGCGATAGCAGCCGTTCGGCATGGCGCACGCCCAGCGTCTCGCCGATCATGCCGCCCACCGAGATGCCGCAGAAATGCGCCTGCGGTATCTGCAGCGCGTCCATGATGGCGGCGACATCGTCGGCCAGCCGCACCATCGTGTAGGGCCCGACCGGTGCATCGCTGTTGCCATGGCCGCGCATGTCCGGGCGCACGACGCGATAGCGCGACGAAAGATGGCGCGCCGTGGCATCCCACAGCGTATGGTTGGCGCCGAGTGCGTGCGCAAGGATGACCCACGGGCCGTCGGCGCCATCCACGCGGACGTGCAGGTCGGCGCCATCGGCGTGGATGCGATGCGTCTCTCCGGATGTGTTGGCTGCGGTGCTGGCGGTCATGGCGGAGCTCCTTGAATGGCTGACGGTTCGGCGCGGGCGGCGCCGCGCGCCGTTACTGGCCTTCGGTGCTGCGATAGACGAGGTCGATCTGCGTGCCATCCGGCTCGGTCTGGCGCAGCCGCACTGGCATCCACCCGAGCGACTGCGCTAGCCAGATTTCCACGCGACGCTTGTCGCCCGCGTGCCGTTGCAGCCGCACAAAGTGCTTGGCACGCACCATGCCGCGGCCGGTATCGATCTCTTCCTCTCCAACATACTGCACTTGCATCGGTTGCATGTCCCGCGTGTCGGCGACCTGGAACGCCTCGGTGACGCCCGGCGCCGCATAGCGCTGAGGATTGCCACGGACGCGCCCCACCAGTTGCAGGAACACGCTGAACCGGTCCTGGGCACCCGGCGACAGCTGCGCCTGTGTGCCCCGCGCGAACGCGACCGTGCCGGCGGACTGGTCGAAGCGTGCGGCTTCGGATTTGCCGCGCCGGTTTTCCTCGTAGCGTTCGGGGACGAGGCCCGTCTCGGTCATGACACCGCTGCTCTGGAAGGCGAAGCGGAACCACAGCACGCGCGTCTCGACCGCCAGGCGATAGTGCTTGCCGTCCTGCTCCCAGCGGATCAGACCGTCCGGGTTCTGCACGCCGTTGACGAAGCTCGCGTAGTGCATGGTGGCCGAAGGCGGCGGAACGTATTTTTCGCCTTCCTGTGCGGGCGGACCGGCCGGTCCAGCAGGAGCCGGAGCCGGGGACGGCGCAGCGGCTGCGCCGGCGCCGTTGCCGCCAGGACCGGTGACGGTTTCGGTGGTACCACCTTCGGATGTCGCTACAGGCGGCGCAGGCGGCTCGGGCGGTGTTTCCACGGCCTTGGGGACGGGCTGAGGCGCGGCAGGACGCGGCTTTGGCGTGGGATGAGGCACCGCGGGCGGCGGGCGCGCCGGCCGCGGCGGCGGCAACAGCACCGCTTCGAGCGCCGGTGTTTCACTGACATCGAGCGGGATCAGCGGGCCGGGCATGCGCAGGAAGCCGATCACGGCCAGCATGTGCACGAGCAGCACCAGCAAGATGACGAGGATCCAGCGCCGCCGCCGCCAAACGCGCGGATCGGCGCCGGTTCTGGCGCGAGAATCAGAGGGGGCCGTTCCGTCCGGCCGTTTGGGCGGCGCCAAGGTAGCCGAGTTCCGATGAAAGCTGTTTGGCGATCTCTCGCACGCGGCGATCGACCGTACCGTTCCATTCTGCATCGAATATGCTTTGCGCGCCGAGCACGATCAAACCCATCGCCAGATGGCCGTTGGCGTCGAACACCGGCATCGAGAACGCGTTGATGCCCGGCAGCACGCCGCCGCGCGTACGCGCCGCGCCGTGTGTGCGCACATCGGCGCAGATCGCATCGTATTCGGACAGGCTGGCCGGGATGTCGGGCACGTCGTCCTGGCCGCGCGCGGCCAGCTCGCGCTCGATCAGCGGCAGCGTCTGCTTGCGCGACAGGTACGCGCCGTAGAGGCGGCCGGTGGCGGAGTTGAGCATCGGCATCACGTCGCCGAGCCGCAGGCTGACCGTGACCGGGTGGCTCGATTCCTCCCAGTGCACGATGGTGGGCCCGTGGTTGCCCCACACCGCGATGCCCGCGGTCAGGTCGATCTCGTCACGCAACTGCGACAGGATCGGCCGCGCCTTCTTGACCGGATCCAGCCGGTTCAGGCCGGCCAGCCCGAGCTGCAGCGCGAACGGCCCGAGATCATAGCGCCCGCTCACCGGGTCTTGCGCCACCGCGCCGAGGCGCAGGAAGCTGACCAGGTAGCGATGGGCCTTGGCCGGATTCATCTCCGCCGCGGCGGCGAGGTCGCGCAGCATCATCGCGCGCGGCGAGGCGGCCAACGCCTGCAGCAGCTTGAACCCTACCTCGATGGACTGGATACCGGAGCGCAGCTTGGCGTCGTCTTCCTCAAGTTCGGTCATGCGCGGCGAGCATTGGGGGCGTGAATGGAAAAAATTGGGGGATACGGCAGAATTGTGGGGTATTCAGCGCCGGCAGCACAGGGGATCCGGCAAAAACCTTACGTAAATTTACTATAGCGAAATCGATTTACCAATTTTTAAACGGTGAGTAGACTTTGCCGACAGACCCGGGGCGCCCACTGGTCGGCATGGACCGCGGTGCCGCATGACAAGGCCGGGCTGCGAATACCCAGACGGAGACAACCGATGATGCCCTTCCGCCCCGCGCGCGCCACGCTGCGCGCCGCCTCACGTTCCCTGGCCGTCCTTGCCGCTACCGCCACGCTGGCCGTGGGCGCCGCCGCGACTGCGAGCGCGGCCGACGCATGGCCGTCGCAGCCGATCCGCTGGGTGGTGCCCTATCCGGCAGGCGGCGGTACCGACGTGGTCGCGCGTACGCTGGGTCAGGCCATTACCCCTGCGCTCGGCAAGCAGCTGGTGATCGACAACCGTCCTGGCGCGGCGACCATCGTCGGCGCCGACGCGGTGGCGCACGCCAAGCCGGACGGCTACACCATACTGACCGCTGACACAGCTACGCTGGCCGCGAATCCGTCGCTGTACAAGAAGCTGCCCTACAACGCCGACAAGGACTTCGTGCACGTCGGCATGATCGCGCGCTTCCCGCTGGTGCTGGTGGCCACGCCGAATTTCCCGGCTAAGACGCTCAAGGAAGTCATCGAGTACGCGCAGAAGAATCCCGGCAAGGTCAATTTTGCGTCGCCGGGCCCGGGCAGCCCGCACCACCTGGCCATGGAGCTGTTCATGGACCAGACCCACATCAAGATGACGCACGTGCCCTACAAGGGCGCCGCGCCGGCCGTGCAGGACCTGCTCGCCGGCCAGGTGGACCTGATGTTCGTGGACCTGGCATCGGGCCAGCAGAACGTGACCGCCGGCAAGCTGCGCGCGCTCGGCGTGGCAACGCCGAAGCGCCTGGCCATGTTGCCCAATGTGCCGACCGTCGCCGAGGGCGGTGTCGCGGGCTTCGAGGCCTACGCGTGGCAAGGCGTGGTGGCGCCGGCCGGCACGCCGAAGCCGATCGTGACGCGGCTCAACGCTGAACTCGTCAAGGCGCTCAAGAGCCCCGATGTGCAGAAGCGCATGGAAGGCGTGGGCGTGGAACCGGTGTCGAGCACGCCCGAAGAGTTCGCGCAGTATGCGCACGCCGAAGCCGAGCGCTGGGGCAAGCTCATCAAGGCGAAAGGCATCACGGTAGACTAACGGCCGCCACGTGTGGTCGCCGGGAAATCCGGAAATCCGGCACCGCACGCATCGACAGATCAAGCCTCTATCCAACATGAAACTCGCCACCCTCAAGGATGGCTCGCGCGACGGCCAGCTGGTGGTCGTCTCGCGCGACCTGAAGATCGCCCATTACGCCGCCGAGATCGCCGGCAGGCTGCAGACCGTGCTGGACGACTGGGCCTTCTATGCGCCGCAGCTCCAGGACCTGTATGACGCCCTCAACGCGGGCCGCGCGCGCCACCCGTTCGCGTTCGATCCGAAGCACTGCATGGCGCCGCTGCCGCGCGCGTACCAATGGGCCGATGGCTCGGCCTACGTGAATCACGTCGAGCTCGTGCGCAAGGCGCGCGGTGCCGAGATGCCGCCCGAATTCTGGACCGATCCGCTGATGTACCAGGGCGGCTCCGACGATTTCCTCGGCCCCTACGACGACATCGTGTGCGCGAGCGAAACCTTCGGCATCGACTTCGAGGCCGAGGTCGCCGTCATTACCGGCGACGTGAAGATGGGCGCCACGCCCGAGCAGGCTGCCGAAGGCATCCGGCTCGTGATGCTGGCCAACGACGTGTCGCTGCGCAACCTGATCCCGGCCGAACTTGGCAAGGGCTTCGGCTTCTTCCAGAGCAAGCCGGCCACGGCGTTCTCGCCGGTTGCCGTCACGCCCGACGAACTCGGCGACGCGTGGCGCGAGCGCAAGGTGCACCTGCCGATGACCGTGCACTGGAACAGCAAGAAAGTGGGCCAGCCCGATTGCGGCACCGACATGGTGTTCGATTTCGGCCAGCTCATCGCGCATATCTGCAAGACGCGCAATGTGCGCGCGGGCAGCATCGTCGGTTCGGGCACGATTTCGAATGTCGACCGCAAGAAGGGCTACGCCTGCATCGCCGAGAAGCGCATGATCGAGACCATCGAAAACGGCAAGCCGTCGACCGAGTTCATGAAGTTTGGCGATGCGGTGAAGATCGAGATGTTCGACGCGCAGGGCCATTCGGTGTTCGGCGCAATCGACCAGCTCGTCGCGCAACCCTGACGGTCGAGCGCACGGCCAGACAGGGCCGTGCCGGATGTGCATATAATTTACCGACCGGCCGGTTGGTGAATTGTTCCATGCACCCGGCACGGCCCTTTTTCCATTCCACAGGCCTGCCATGACCACACCGACTCCTGCGCCTACACCGCTGTCTTCCCGCTACGAACGCTATCGCGCACTCACGCTGCGCCAGCATGGCCCGATCCTGGAAATCGTCATGGGCGCGGCGCAGTCCGCCAACCAGAAGCTGGCCACCGCGGATGCCAATATGCACCGCGAGCTCGCCGAAATCTGGCGCGATGTATCGGCCGACCCCGACGTGCGCGTGGCGCTGATCCGCGGCGAGGGCAAGGGCTTTTCCGCCGGTGGCGACCTGTCGCTCGTCGAAGACATGGCCAATGATTTCGAGACGCGCACGCGCGTGTGGCACGAGGCGCGCGACCTCGTCTACAACGTCATCAACTGCGACAAGCCGGTGGTCTCGGCCATGCACGGGCCGGCCGTCGGCGCAGGCCTCGTGGCCGGGCTGCTTGCCGATATCTCGATCGCGGCGAAGACCGCGCGCATCGTCGACGGGCACACGCGCCTGGGCGTGGCCGCGGGCGACCATGCGGCGATCGTGTGGCCCCTGCTGTGCGGAATGGCCAAGGCCAAGTACTATCTGATGCTGTGCGAGTCGGTCAGCGGCGAGGAAGCCGAGCGGATCGGCCTGGTCTCGCTGGCGGTGGAAGAGGAAGAACTGGTCGGGCGCGCGTTCGAGGTGGCCAACCGGCTGGCGGCTGGTTCGCAGACGGCGATCCGCTGGACCAAGTACGCTCTCAACAACTGGCTGCGCATGGCCGGTCCCGCTTTCGATTCCTCGCTGGCGCTCGAATTCATGGGCTTTGCCGGCCCCGACGTGCACGAAGGCATGGCGAGCCTGCGCCAGAAGCGGCCGCCTCAGTTCAAGTAGTCCAACCAGATCGGATGGAGACAGACCGCGGCGCCCCTTGCCTGCCCGGCTGCCTCTACCACGGAGCGCGCGACATGTTCGGACAGATTCCCGATTTCACCAACGGCTTCGAGCTCATGAGCAAGCTCTGGGGCACCGGCGCGGGCTTGCCCGGCAGCCTGATGCCCGGCCTGCAGGCGGCCATGACGCCGCCCATGAACCTGGAAGACCTCGACAAGCGCATTCATGACCTGAAGGCGGTGGAAGGCTGGCTGCAACTGAACACCAACCTGCTGCATACCACCATCCAGGGCCTGGAGGTACAGCGCGCCACGCTGGTCGCGCTGCAGACCTTCGGCAATGCGCTTTCGCCGGAAGCCATGCAAAGCGCCATGGAAAACGTGGCCCGCACCGCCAACGCGCCGAGCGCCTCGCCGCCGCCACGCCCTGCCGCCGACGAGAAGCCGGCACAGCAGGCCGCGCCTGCGGAAGACGCGCCGGCACCCGGTGCGCAGGCGGAAGCTGCCAGCCAGGCCGCGGAGTCCGCCTTGCCGCCCAATGCGTCGCTATGGTGGGACATGCTGCAACAGCAGTTCAACCAGATCGCGAGCGGCGCCGCCGCGGCCAGCATGGCGCCGTTCGGCATGGGCGGCTTTGCCGCCCATGCGCCAGACGCATCTGCCACGGCTGCAAAGCCGGCGGCCAAGACGGCCACCGCGGGCAAGACCGCAGGTGAACCGGCGCCGAGGAACGGCGCCGCCGCCAAGAGCCCGGCCAAGGGCGCCACGAAGGCCGCACCCAAGAGCACTGCCGCCCGCAAGAAACCGGCGGACGCCGCCAAGGCAGCCAAGTCCAACGGCGCTCCCGGCACTCCGGACGGCGGCGAGGAATAAGCCTGCCTGCATCGGGTCGCTCGCCCCCCCAACAAACCGCATGCACAGAGACAGTTTCCCCAGCCACGAAGCTGCACACGTCCAGGCGCGCCACGGCAGCGTGACGCGCAATGCCACCGCGCTGATCATGATGGGCGGCGGCGCGCGCGCGGCCTACCAGGCCGGCGTGCTGAGCGGCGTGGCCCGCATTGCGGCACAGCATGGGCGCGGCCATGACCCGATCCCGTTCGGCATCGTGGCCGGTACGTCGGCGGGCGCGATCAACGGTGCGGGACTGGCCATCCAGGCGGCGAACTTCCAGGCCGCCGCGGACAGCCTGTCGGCACTCTGGCACGGCATCCACACCGACGACGTCTATCGCACCGACGTGCTGCGCGCGGGCGTGTCAGGAGCGCGGTGGCTGTCCGCACTGGCGTTCGGCTGGGTCACCCACCGGCGTGCGCCGCGCGCCCTGCTCGACAACGCGCCGCTGGGCAGCATGCTGGACGAGCTGTTCGAAGGTCACCGCATCCAGGCTAGCCTCGACGCCGGCGTGCTTCAGGCCTTCGCGGTCACCGCGCTGTCGTACAGCACTGGCAGGCATGTGACGTTCTACCAGTCGCACCGGCGCATCCATCCATGGCACCGCAGCCAGCGCATCGCCGTCCCGGCGCAGATCACGGTGGACCACCTGCTGGCCTCGGCCTCCATCCCGTTCCTGTTCCCGGCCATGGCGCTGGAACTCGACGGCCACCACGAGTGGTTTGGCGAC
The DNA here is from genome assembly GCF_019602855.1 of Cupriavidus pinatubonensis. GTDB lineage: Bacteria > Pseudomonadota > Gammaproteobacteria > Burkholderiales > Burkholderiaceae > Cupriavidus > Cupriavidus pinatubonensis. The sequence goes on along the minus strand of NZ_CP080767.1, from coordinate 130,227 downwards.
GGCACCATGCGCCAGATGTCGCCGCTGTCGCCGGCGATCCATCTTGGGGCTTCGCGCGTCCTGGCCATCGGCTCGGCGTCGCGGCAGCGTCCGGGGTGGTTCGATACCGTGCCCGCGGGTGGCTATCCGTCGCTGGCGCAGGTGGGCGGACAGGCGCTCGCCAGCATCTTCCTGGACGGGCTTTCCGCTGACCTCGAGCGCCTGCTCCATATCAACCGGCTGCTCGCGCGCATGCCGGAACTGGCGGGCGACGCAGAAGGCTGGCGCCCCGTGCAGGTCATGACGATTTCGCCGAGCGAGCCGATCGAGGCCATTGCCGCCGATCACCTGCAGCAATTGCCGCGCACGGTGCGAGCACTGCTGACCCCGCTGGGCGGCACGGAGGCACGCGGCGCCGCTTTTGCGAGTTACCTGCTGTTCGAGCCCGAGTTCACGCAGTCCCTGATCGCGCTTGGCGAGCGCGATGCCGCCGCACAGGCCGACGAGCTGGCTGCCTTCCTCTACGGCATCATTCCCGGCACTTCTTCGCGGCCCTCCCCGGGGTCCGGACCCGCCGCGCTGGCCGTGCAGGAACCCGTTCTGCAGGCCGCCGGCGAACTGCCCAAGCGCCGCCACTGACACATTACTGTATGTCAACGCCGTTAATCGCCCAAAAATGACTTCGAATCCGCACGAACCGTAGAGATAGTCGTTGCATTTGCGGCGATCCGCCCTAAAAAAGGGAATAGAGAATAATTCGCATCTGGTAGAATCCGCCCGTAATTTCAAAGGCTTACCATGCTCTACCCCGAACTGTTCAAATCGTTGGAAGCGGTCCGCTGGCACATGGACAAGGACATCCCCTGGGACACCTTCGACGCCAGCCTGCTGACGGACGACCAGGCCAAGACCATCCGCATGAACGCCATCACGGAATGGTCGGCCCTGCCGGCAACGGAGATGTTCCTGCGCGACAACCGCCACGACTCCGACTTTTCGGCCTTCATGAGCATCTGGTTCTTTGAAGAGCAGAAGCATTCGCTCGTACTGATGGAGTACCTGCGCCGCTTTCGCCCGGACCTGGTGCCGACCGAGGAAGAGCTGCACGCCGTGCGCTTCGAGTTCGACCCGGCTCCGCCGCTCGAAACGCTGATGCTGCACTTCTGCGGCGAAATCCGCCTGAACCACTGGTACCGCCGTGCGGCAGAATGGCACTCGGAACCGGTCATCAAGCATATCTACCGCACGCTGTCGCAGGACGAAGCGCGCCATGGCGGCGCCTACCTGCGCTACATGAAGAAGTATCTGTCGCAGTTCGGCGACAACGCGCGCTCCGCGTTTGCCAAGATCGGCGTGCTGATGGCGTCGGCGCGCCGCACCGAGAAGCCGCTGCACCCGACCAACCTGCACGTCAACAAGGCGCTGTTCCCGAACGACACGGTGCAGTCGCGACTGCCGGATCCGGACTGGCTCGAGAAGTGGCTGGACGAACAGATCCGCTTCGACGAAGGCTGGGAGAAGAAGGTCATCGAACGGATCCTGCACAATATGTCGCTGCTGTTCGAACGCACCTTCGAGACGGTGCAGGACCTGAACCGCTACCGCAAGGAACTGAATGCGCGCCTGCAAGCTGGCGGCGAGCAGCCGGCATAAGCCGCGAAACCTTCCTCGCTGACCTGAAAGCCCCGTCGATTCGATGGGGCTTTTTCATTGGTGCCCGTCATTTTCGCGCGCCCCATCCGCGCGCACGCTTAATCCGTCAGAAAAACGCGCCGACACAATTCTCGTGTAGCCACGCAGGGATCGGCAGTAAATACGTGCCCGCAGTCGGCCGCTACTGGCCAGGGCGCAAGATGCTACAGAACATATCGGCCGACGCGGTAGTAGCGGGTTACTACATAGGCCTCGATCTGTCGGCCCATACTCTTCGGAGTGCCGCCTGCAGCATGGGTAAGCGGCATTTCAACGAAACTTTTGAAATCACGAAAAAGAAAAAATAAATCACCTACATTGGTCGATGTGGTAATTGGCGCCGATTATCAATGTTCACCCTTTCAAACATTAGACGATTTAATCTAGTCATTTTGTAAGGCTTTGAAATATACGATAAGATAATCACGCCTCCCGACCCGGCGAGGCACTTACCGCAGTGCTCCTACCCCGAAAGGGTGAGTCATTCCCGTTTGTCGAAGGGATCCCATTTCGCATATCGGTGCTTCCGCAAAGTATGGAAACCACCAGATATGGCCCGCCCAAGGCCGGGCGGCAATTTCATTCAGGCACGCGGCAACATAATCGTTGGGGGGTTCGATATTGCGTCACATTGATTTCAAGGCGCTCGACGTTTTTCTCCACGTCATGCGCCACGGCAGCATCGGCAACGCCGCTGCGGCACTCGGCATGCGCGCGCCCACGGTCGTGTATGCGATCCGCAAGCTGCGCGAAGTCACCGGCGACGAGCTGTTCCTGGAGCGTCGGGGCAACCTGGTTCCCACGGCGCGCGGGCTGAAACTGGAGAAAGCCGCATCCGGCATGCTGCAAAGCTGGCACGGCCTGATCGAACACAACCGGCAGGCGCCACGGGAAACCGGACCGCGGCAGACCATGCGCATCGGGTTGTCGATGGCGCTTGGCGATCCGGCCCTGACGCAGGTCCTGGCGCGGCTGTCGGCGGCCCTGCCCGAGCGCCAGATCGTCTCGAGCGTGCTCGAAAATGGCCGGCAGGTGGGACAGGCCCTGCGCAAGGGACTGATCGATTGCGCGGTCACGGTCGACGGCGTGGTATCGCTGGACGGCATCGCGGCCGAGCACATGCTGATGGCGCAGCGCTGCCTGATCGGCCTGCCGCTGGCGGAAACCGGAAACGAGGACCACGATCCCCGAGAACACTGGACGCTGCTCAGCGACGACGCCGATCACGACAGCGCCGTGCGGCGCTACCTGGCGAATACCACGGGCGGCGTGCGGCTGACGGTGGCGCCGTCCTGGAACGGGCAGCTGGCGCTGTGGCGCTCGCGCGGCGGACTGACGCCGGTGCTGAAGTTCAACGTCCCGTGGATCGACGGTGCCAGCGCGGCGTATATCACCGAGGTGCCGCACGGCTTTCCGGCCTGGGGCAACGTGAGCTTGTTCTACCTGGCCGGCTGCGCCGAGGCACCCTGGCTGGCCACGGTGCGCAGGGAATTTCTGGCGGTGCTGCGCGGCATTGCGGCGGCCACGATGCCGCTGCCGGCCAATGACGCGCTGCTGCCGCTGTTGCGCGCAGGCTGATCCGGCCGCAGCGTCGCCAAGCCGGGGTACCATTCCGGGGATGAGAAACCTGGCCCCAGACATGTCCGTACCCGCCTTCGAATCCAAACTGACCCCGCCCGACGACGTTGCCGCGCTGGCCGCGCGCATTGCTACGCTGCCGCGCCCGCTGGTGTTTACCAATGGCGTCTTCGACATCATGCACCGCGGCCACGCCACCTACCTGGCCCAGGCGCGCGAGCTCGGCGCCAGCCTGGTCGTGGGCGTCAACAGCGACGCCTCGGTCAGGATGCTTGGCAAGGGCGACGACCGCCCGCTGAACCATGAATCCGACCGCATGGCGCTGCTGGCCGCGCTGGCGTCAGTCGACCTGGTGGCGATGTTCCGCGAGCAGACCCCGGTGGAGCTGATCCGCCAGGTGCGTCCCGATATCTATGTAAAGGGCGGCGACTACGATATCGACACGCTCGAAGAAACGCGCCTGGTGCGCAGCTGGGGCGGCACGGCGATTGCCATCCCGTTCCTGCACGACCGCTCGACCACCAAGCTGCTGACCAAGGTCAGGCAGCATGGCTGAGCGCCTTCAGGCGGCGCCGCAGGCCAGCAAGGTTTCGGCGCCGTAGCGCTGCCGCATGTCATTGAGCCGGGCGCGCGCAGCGTCGTCGGCGCCGCGCACGCGCAGCCACTGGCGCGTGAACGGGTGCGGGGCGTCCGCCAGCACCGCGGTGCGCACGCCCTGCCCGCGCAGCGTTTCCATGTAGTGCTCGGCGGGCTCACGTTCGCGGAACAGGCCCAGCGACACGGTGAAGGACTCCGCCTCGGCCGAGCCGCTGGTCACCACCGAATAGTCCGTCACGTTGCGGCGGCGCAGTTCGGCCAGCTTTCGCTCAAGGTTCTCGCGCGTCGGCTGGGGCGGCAGGTGGATCCACCAGCGCACCTGTTCGCGGCGCTCGAATTGCTCGACCTGCCAGGATCCGCCTGACAAGTCCTCCGCCGCGCGGCGGACCGCCTGCGCGCTGAATCCGCCGATTTCCACGCACTGGTCCTCGCTGGCCGCAACTGCCACGCGCTTTGTCGCCGCCGCGAGCACCTTGCCGGCCGGCCCGGCACCGCGCGCCTCCGGCTCGGGCACCGCGCCGGAGGCGGGTCGGTTTGGTTGGGCCGGTTGAAGCTCCATGCGTTCGGTACGCACCTGCTGCCGCAGCCGCGCCGGTTCGCGCGGCGTGCCAGACCAGTCCGACAGCGGATCCGGGCCGAACACGCCCAGCACGGCAGCAAGCAGGACGACGTTGGCGAGCAGCAGCAGCGGCAGCGAGATCGACAGCCATCGCGGCTGGTCGGGCGGATCTAGGCGGAACATGGGGGCGGCGCGTTGGGAAAGGGTCGGCGCGTTGACGATGGCGGAATCACCGAGATGCGGCGGCAGAGCTGCGCTCAGGCCGTTGCCATTGCATGCAGGCCGAGCAACACGAGATTATCGTGCATCTCGAATGGCACAGCGAGCGCCCCGGCCAATGCGTGTCGCGCGCCGCCCGACAGCAGGCAGCGCGTCGGCCCGCGTTCGCTCAGCGTGCGCCACGTCCGCTCGATGGCGCCGGCCTGCGCGGCCAGGCAGCCAGCGGCAATGGCATCGTGCGTGTTGTCGGCCCACGGCAGACGCGAGGCGGCCGCGGTGCCGGTGTCCTCTACATCCAGCGCCGGCAGTTGCGCGGTATTGCGCGCAAGCGTGGCCAGCATCAGCGCCAGGCCCGGCAGGATCAGCCCGCCTTCGAAGCGGCCCTGCCCGCCAGGCTGCGCCGTGACGATATCGAGCGTCGTCGCCGTGCCGGCCGTGACGATCAGCAGCGTCTCGCCGGGGAGCCAGCGGTGCGCGCCGATGCTGCCGACCCAACGGTCCACGCCGAGTTGCGTGGGCTCGCGGTAGCCGCTGACGAGACTCCCATGGGCGGCGGCGCTGCGCACCCATTGCACCGATGCGCCATCGCCAAATGCTGCGTTGAGCGCGGCATCGACCTGGCCGGCAATCACCGGCCCGGCCACATTGGTAATCCATACCGACGGAACCGGACCCTCGCCGCGCAGGTTGCGCAATGCGGCAGCCAGCGTGCTCATGGCGCTATCGTCGGTATGCGTGACCGCGCCGCTGTGCTGCCATGGCGTCGGCAGCCGGCCCGGTTCCTGCACGGCGACCTCGCCGGCATTGCACCAGGCCCATTTGAGGCGCGTATTGCCGATATCGATCAGCAGCACGGGTGCGCTCATGCCGCGCCTCCGGCCGGCCGCAACGACAGCTCGCCACTGGTAATGCGTTCGAGACCGGCAGGCGTTTCCAGCAGCAGATGGCCCTCGCCGTCGACGCCCCGGGCCATGCCTTCAGCCAGTACCTGGCCATCATGCAGAAGCCGCACGGGCTGGTCGCGATAGGCATCGCGTGCCGACCACTCGGCCGCCATCGGCGCGAAACCGTGCGCGACGAACGCATCGCGCATGGCGCCGAGCCGCCTGAGCACGGCGACCAGCAGCCGGGTCGCGTCGCGCTGCGCGTCGAAACCCGGCATGGCTTCGGCCACGCCGGCCAGTTCCCGTCCGAGCGCGACCTCCATCTGCGCATCGCGCACCAGGTTCAGGCCGATGCCGATCACGGCCCACACGCGCTGTGGCCCGGCCGGCACGGCTTCGATCAGGATGCCGGCGAGCTTGCGCCCGTCGATCTGCAGGTCGTTCGGCCACTTCAAGCCGACGCGCGCGCCCAGGGCCGCCTCGACATCGCCAAGCGCCTGCGCCAGCGCGAGCCCGACGCCCAGGCTCAGGCCGCTCAGTCGGGACGGCGACAGCGCAAGCGGCAGCGCCACCGAGAACGTCAGGCCCGCCTGCCCCTGCCACGGGCGGCCCTGCCGGCCGCGGCCAGCGGTCTGGCGATAGGCCAGGCGAAGGGTGCCGGCGTCCGACCACGGCGCCTGCCGGCAGGCCTGCGTCAGGTCGGCGTTGGTGGAACCGGTCTCTTCGACCAGGTCGAGCGTCCATGCCTGGAGCGCCTGCGGCAACGCGGCCCGCAGGGCGTCGGCGTCAATGCGCCAGGATTGCAGGCTGGCGGGTTGCGATTCGGGGGCGGTGGTCATGGCAAGCGTGGAAAAGACGTCGGGACGTGGGGACGCGGCGTAGACGCCGATAAACATGTCGGATTGCGCCGGTCTGGCCGGCCCCGGAACCGCCGCGAGGCGCGCGCCGGCTCAAGGCCGCATTGTAGCCGCCGGTGCCCTTTCCTCGCGCCACCCCGGCCTGTGGCTTAGAATCGGGACTAAGCCATCACATTGCCCAGCCCTTGGAACGCCAGACGACGCCTGCCTTCAACATCACGCGCCAGGACGGAGCCGTCAGTGTGCAGCTATGTGGCGACTGGACCGCGCTCGGCCTGGCTGGATGCCACCAGGCTCGCGCCATGCGCTCGCGCCTGCACGAGCTCTGCCAGACGCCGGACGATGCGCACTGGTCGCTGGCCGGCGTGGACAAGCTCGACCATATCGGCGGGCAGCTGCTGTGGCAGGCGTGGAACGGCAAGCTGCCGCAGCGGCTCGACGCCAGCGAAGGGCAGCGCCGCGTGTTCGAGCGCATCGCCGACCTGCATGCCGACGGCTGGAAGAAGCATATCGTCGAGCGCTTCAACCCGATCACGGTGTTCGGCGCCTCGGTCCTGTCTTTTTTCGCGCAGGCCGCCAACGGCGTCAGCATGCTGGGGCAACTCACGTTCGACCTGATCCGCTTCGCGCGCATGCCGCAGCGCGGCCCGTGGCGCGAGATCTCGGCCAACATCTACAACATCGGGTACAAGGCGCTTGGCATCACGGCGCTGGTCGGCTTCCTGATCGGCATCGTACTGTCGTACCTGTCGGCCAACCAGTTGCGCACGTTCGGCGCGAGTACCTTTATCGTCAACATCCTGGGCATGGCCGTGATCCGCGAGCTCGGCCCCGTGCTGGCCGCCATCCTCGTCGCCGGGCGTTCGGGCTCGGCCATCACGGCGCAGATCGGCGTGATGCGCGTGACAGAGGAGCTCGACGCCATGCGCGTGATGGGCATCTCGCACGGCTTCCGCCTGATCATGCCGCGCGTGATCGCACTGGCTGTCTGCATGCCGCTGCTGGTGGCGTGGACGGACGTCCTGGCACTGGCCGGAGGCATCATCGCCGCGCGCATGCAGCTTGGCATCAGTCCGACGTTTTTCCTGCGCGCGCTGCCCGATGCCGTGCCCGTGGCCAACCTGTGGCTGGGCCTGGGCAAGGGGGTGGCCTTCGGCATCCTGATCGGCCTCGCGGCGTGCCACTTCGGCCTGCGTATCAAGCCCAACACGCAAAGCCTCGGTGAAGGCACCACCGCATCGGTCGTGGTGTCAATCACGATCGTGATCGTGGCCGATGCCATCTTCGCCGTGATGTTCAAGGATGTCGGCCTGTGAACGCGCCAACGACAACCTCCGAACTGGCGCAGCGGGCTGAGCCGATCATCGAGGTCCGCAACCTCGTCAAGCGCTACGGCAAGGCCGTGGTGCACGACGGCGTGAACCTCGATGTGTACCGCGGCGAAGTGCTGTCGATCGTCGGTGGCTCGGGCAGCGGCAAGACCGTACTGGTGCGGCAGATCGTCGGACTGGAGCGGCCGACCTCGGGGTCGGTCCGCATCTTCGGCGAAGACCCGACGCGCCTGAAGCCCTCGCAGCTGCAGGCGCTGCGCAACCGCTGGGGATTGCAGTTCCAGGGGGGCGCGCTGTTCTCGGCGCTGTCGGTCATCGACAACATTGCACTGCCGCTGCGTGAACTCCGCGCCCTTCCCGACAATCTCATCTGTCAGGCAGCCTTGCTCAAGCTGCAGATGGTGGGCTTGTCGGCGCGCGACGCCGACAAGATGCCGGCCGATCTTTCGGGCGGCATGACCAAGCGCGTGGCACTGGCACGCGCGCTGTCGCTGGAGCCGGAACTGGTGTTCCTGGACGAGCCAACCGCCGGACTCGATCCGATGGCGTCCGACGACTACGTGGCGCTGATCCGCGAACTGCGCCGCGAACTCGGCCTGACCGTGGTGATGATCACGCACGACCTGGACACGCTGGTGGCGCTGTCCGACCGCGTGGCCGTGCTCGCCGACCACAAGGTGCTGGCCGCGGCGCCGATCGAGGAGGTCGTCAAGGTGGACCACCCGTTCATCCGCGAATACTTCCTCGGCGAACGAGCGCAGCGCGCGATGCAGGCCCTGCACCAGGCCCGCGGCGACGGGCAATCTGGAGAAGCATGATGGAAAACAAGTCACACGCGTTCCTTGCCGGCGTGTTCACGATCGGCCTGGCCGTGCTGGTGCTGTTCGCGATTTTCTGGTTCAGCAGCGACCACGCCGTACGCGTGCCGTATGACCTCGTTACGCGCTCGACGGTCAATGGCCTGGGTCCGCAGGCAGACGTGAAGTACCGCGGCCTGGAGGTGGGCAAGGTGGTGTCGATTCGTTTCGATCCGCAGGTGCCGGGCCAGATCATCGTGCGCGTCAATGTGAACCAGGACACGCCGATCACGCGCACGACCTATGCCACGCTCGGCTTCCAGGGCGTGACCGGCATCGCTTACGTGCAGCTCGACGACACCGCCGCGGAAGAAGGCAACGGCGCCTCGCCGCCGCTGCACACCTCGCCCAAGGCCGTGGCACGCATCGCCATGCGCCCGGGATTTTTCGAGGAACTGGAAAAGCGCGGCGATTCGCTGCTGACGCAGGTCGAAACGATGATGACCTCACTCAACGACATGTTCCAGGGCGGCAACCGCGCCGAGCTGATGGCAGCCATTCGCTCGATCCACAAGACGGCCGAAGATTACTCGAAACTCTCCGACTCGCTCGCGCCCGCCGCGGCGCGGCTGCCGAAGGTCGCGGAAAACCTCAACGCAACGCTGGAATCGACACGCAAGCTCACGCACGAATTGTCCAACCCGAACGGCACGGTGCTGCGCACCGTCGATACGGTCGGGCGCGACCTCCAAGGCGCGGCCGCGTCGATCCAGTCCGCGGCCGGCACGCTGAGCCAGGAAACGCTGCCGCAGGTCAACGGCCTGGCGCGCGACGCGCGACAGACCATGCGCACCTTCGACCGCGCCGCCGGACAGTTCAGCGACAGCCCCAACAGCCTGCTGTTCGGTTCGCCGACGCCCGTGCCTGGCCCGGGCGAGCCCGGCTTCAGCGCACCGTGACCGCCATGCCCACCCTGACCCACCGAGGCCAACCGTGACATCGACACCAGACCTGCCCACCGCCCGCCGCGCCGCCAGGACCCTGCTCGCCGCGCTGGCCATCGTGTCCGCGCTGCCGGGCTGCTCGCTCACACGCGCCTCAGCGCCCGTCACCACCTATGACCTGGGCCCGCCGCTGTCCACGCAAGCGGCAGCCGGCACGCTGCCCAAGCTCCGCATCGCGCAGACCGACGGCCCGACGTGGATGGAAAGCAATGCGCTGTACTACCGCCTGCAGTATTCGCAGGCCCAGCGGATGCAGTCCTATGCGACGCAGCGCTGGGTCATCCCGCCCACGCAGCTGTTCGACGGCCGCCTGCGCGAAGCCGTGGCCGCGCGCGGCGCGCTGACCTGGTTTGGCGACACCTCGGTCCCCGCGCTCAAGGTCGACATGCTTGAATTCGAGCAGGTGTTCGACAGCGCGACGGACAGCCGCGGCGTGGTGCGCGTGCGCGCCACCGTGTACCAGCACGGCATGATCGGCCAGCAGACCTTCACCGCGCGCGAACCGGCACCGAGCGCCGACGGCTCGGGCGGCGTCAAGGCACTGGCGGACGCGACCGACAAGGTCATTGCCGACATGCTGGCGTGGGCGGCCGGGCTGCCCTTGCAGGGCAAGTAAGGAAGCAACGCCATGGTGCCGGCCCCCACGCCGCCCGCCATGCCGCCGCAGGCGCCACTGCCTGAGGCGGTCGAGCCCAAGTACTCGCCGCTCGCGCGCGTGGGTGTGGTGTGCTTCACGCTGCTGGTGGTCTACGCCAGCCTGTACCCGTTCACCGGCTGGGTCGATAACGGCGTCTCGCCGTTTGCATTCCTGACCGCGCCCAAGCCGCGCTACATCACCGAGTTCGATCTGCTGACCAATGTGCTCGGCTACTGTCCGTTCGGCGCGCTGGTCGTGCTCGCACTGCATCCGCGCATATCGGGCGCGCGCGCCACGCTGATCGCACTGGTCGCGGGCGCCCTGCTCTCCGGCTGCATGGAGGCGCTGCAGACCTGGCTGCCGAGCCGCATCTCGTCGAACATCGACCTCATCACCAACGCACTGGGTGCACTGCTAGGCGGCGCCGTGGTCGCGCCATTTACCTCCGCGCTGATCGACCGCGGCACGCTCACGCAGTTGCGCACCGCGTGGTTCGAGCCGCACGCAAGTTTCGCCATCATCCTGCTGATGCTGTGGCCGTTCGCGCAGATATTCCCGCAGGAACACCTGTTCGGCATGGGCGGCATCGTGCGCGAATGGCTGACCGACCCGGACTCATGGCCGATGCAGGTGCTGCAGATGCTAGTGCCGGATCTGCCCGCGTGGCAGGAAAGCATCGGCCTGCGACCGGACGACATGCAGAGCCAGCAGTTGCTCGAAACGCTCGTAACGGCGAGCAGCTGGCTCGGCACGGGACTGTTCGCATCGATCTCGATGCGGCGGCACGCGCCGATGCTACGCATTCTCGCCGGCTTGCTCGCCGCGGCGCTGCTGCTGAAGGCTGCGGTAGCCGAACTGCAGTTTCCCGATGGCAACGCTTTCATCTGGCTGTCCGAAGGCGGCCGCTTCGCGCTGCTGACCAGCTCGCTCGCGCTGGCGCTGTTGCTATACGTGCCGCGCTGGCTGCGCGCGGTGCTGGCCATGGCGGCACTGATCACGCTGGTCGTGCTCACCAATGTGCTGCCGTCGAATCCGTATGCGTGGATCTCCGAGCAAGGCTGGCGCATGGGGCGGTTTGTGCATTTCAACAGCCTGGCGCAGTGGTTGGGGTGGCTGTGGCCGTTCCTGGCGTTCTGCTATGTGATGTGGCGGTTTGAGCAGGTGAGCCTGAAGCGGCATGAGCGGCGCAAGGCGGCCGCGGCGCGGAGGGAGGCTGGGAAGAGGGAGAAGGAGGTGGTGTGAGCCTGATACCGCGGCCCGTAGCGAAGTCGATCACTTCGTGCACGCTCCGGCCCCCGGCCCCTCTCCCGCAAGCGGGAGAGGGGACAAACCCGGTGGTGTCGGAATACTTCGCTCAGTGCAACTGACCGCCCTGCTCGCGCACGTCTACCTCCGTCGCCAGCGTAGTCGCGATAGCCTGCCGAATGCCGCGAACCATCGACTCCAGCGACATGCTGGCCTCTCCTGGATGGCGCGCGGCCTGCTCCGGCAGATAGGGAATGTGGATGAAGCCGCCACGCACGCCCTCGCCTGCCGGCGTGGCCAGTGCGTGCATCAGCCCGTAGAACACATGGTTGCAGACGAACGTCCCCGCCGTCTGCGACACGGCGGCGGGGACACCCGCTGCACGCATATCGCGCACGATTGCCTTGATCGGCAGCGTGGAGAAATATGCGGCCGGGCCTTTCGCGGCGATCACGGTATCGATGGGTTGCGCGCCCGCATTGTCGGCAATGCGCGCATCGTCGACATTGATCGCGACGCGCTCGACCGACATCTCGGTGCGGCCGCCCGCCTGCCCGACCGCTATGGCGATGGCGGGCTTCAACTCGCGCAGCAGCGCGGCCATGCCATCGATCGCCGCACCAAACACACACGGCAACTGGCGCGCGACGACGACGGCATCGCCGATGCGTTCGCCGTCGAGCGCGCGTACCGCCTCCCACGACGGATTGATCGGCTCGTTCTCGAACGGTTCGAAACCGGTCAGCAAAACGGTGCGCATGGCAACTCTCCTCGCTTACATCAGGAAATACAGCAGCGCGATATTCGCGACGAGGATCGCCAGTGCGGTCGGCACCTGCGCGCGAATCACGGCGTTCTTGTCTTCAAGTTCGAGCAGCGCCGCTGGCACGATGTTGAAGTTCGCCGCCATCGGCGTCATCAGCGTACCGCAGTAGCCCGAGAACATGCCGATAGCCGCCATCACCGCCGGGTTGCCGTGGAACATGCCGACCAGGATCGGCACGCCGACACCGCCCGTCATGACCGGGAACGCGGCGAAGCCGTTGCCCATGATCACTGTGAACAGCGCCATGCCGACGCAGTACACCGTCACGGCGACCAGCTTGTAGTCCATGTTGATGTAGGCGGTGGTCAGGTGCGCCACGGCCTTGCCCACGCCGGCGTCGGCGAACACCAGGCCCAGCATCGCCAGCATCTGCGGCAGCACCAGCGCCCAGCCGAGCGATTCCGTGAGCCGGCGCGATTCGCGCACGCCTTGCGCCACGGTGTCGCGCGTGAGCCAGCACACCACGCCCAGCGAGATCAGGCAGCCGATGCCAAGCGAGACGAAGGTCACGTTCTTCGGGTCGAGCAGCGGAATGCCGGCGATCTTCACGTCCTTGAACAGCACAGTACCGATCACGGTGACCACCGGGATCAGCAGCGCCGGTATGAACAGCTTGTTGCCGAGACGGCGCGCGCTGGCGCGGCGTTCTTCTTCGGGCAGCGTGTCGTGCTTGCCGTGGCCGACGCCGCCGAAACCGGCGATCAGCGCCATGACCACCGCGCCGATGCCCACTGCCGCGGGCGGCAGACGGTCACCGATCAGGAAGACGATGGCGTACAGCAGCCAGAACAGGCCCGTGCTGAAGCGGCGCGGATGCTCGCGGTCGGCAAAGGTCAGCAGCGCGGTGATGGCAAGGACCAGGCCCGCCAGCCAGTACAGGTACTCGATGGAAACGATCATGGCTTACTCCCCGCTCTTGGTGGCCGCGACATTGGCAGCGGCGGCCTTGCCACCGAGCTCGCGCTCGAGCCAGCCGTCCAGGCGCCTCAGGCGCACCGCGTGGATCAGGAACGCGCAGATCGCGGTCGGGATGCCCCACACAGCGATATGCAGCGGCTCCACGTCGATGTTCGACGACAGCAGGAACGTATGCATCAGCGCGATGGCGCCGAACGCTACGAAGATGTCCTCGCCGAAGAACAGGCCGACGTTGTCGGTAGCCGCGCAGAACGCCAGTACTCGCTGGCGGATCGGTTCTGGCAGATGGCCAAAGCGGTTCTCCGCTGCGCCTTCCGCCATCGGCGCCAGCAGCGGTCGCACCATCTGCGGATGGCCGCCAAGGCTGGTCAGGCCAACCGCAGCGGTCAGCTCGCGCACGCCGAGATAGACGATCAGCAAGCGGCCGACGGTGGCCGATGCGATACGTGCGATCCACGCTTGCGCATGCTCGCGCAGGCCGTGCCGCTCGAGCAGGCCAATGACCGCCAGCGGCAGCAAAATGATCAGCGGCAGGTTGCGCGCCTTGACGAAGGCGGTGCCGATCGCGGTGAAGATCTGCATCACGGGCATCGACGCCGCCAGGCCCGTGGCAATGGCGGCCAGCGCCACCACCAGCATGGGATTGAAGCGCAGCACGAAGCCGATGATGATGACGCCGACCCCGATGAGGGGCCAGAGGTTGACTGCCTGTTCCATAAGAGACACCAGAGAGAGTGTGATGGAGGCGTGCGGCCTTCAGCCGTCAGACGGCACGACGGCGAAAGCCGCGGGACATGCCGCGCACAGGGCTGGTGGCCCTATGCGCCGGCGCGGACTGCAATGCCTTCGGCGCCGAGCCGCTCGCGGATGCGGCGCGCAAAGGCAAGCGCATGGTCACCGTCGCCGTGCAGGCACACGGTTTCAGCGCGGATCGGTACCCAGTTGCCGTCGATGGCGCGCACGCGTTGCTCGCGCACCATGGTCAGCGTCTGGTTCAGGGCGACTTCCTCATCTTCGTGCAGCGCGCCGGGCGTGCCGCGTTTGACGAGCGAGCCGTCGGCGTTGTAGCCGCGGTCGGCAAAGACTTCTTCCTTGACGCGCAGGCCGGCCTTGCGCGCCACGTCGATCATCTTGCTGCCGGCCAAGCCGAAGAAGATGAGGTCGGAATCGAAATCGCGTACGGCGCGCACGATGGCCTCGGCCAGCGCGGGATCGCGCGCCGCCTGGTTGTAGAGCGCGCCGTGCGGCTTCACGTGGTGCAGTTGGCCGCCTTGCGCACGTACCATCGCCGCAAGCGCGCCGATCTGATAGAGCACATCGGCGTAGACGGCTTCGGGGTCGCGCTGCATCTCGGTGCGGCCGAAGTTCTCGCGGTCCGGGAAGCTCGGGTGCGCGCCGATGGCGACGCCCTTTTCGATTGCCCACTTCACGGTCTGCAGCATGGTGGCGGCATCGCCGGCGTGCCAGCCGCACGCTACGTTGGCGGAGCTGATCAGCGCGAGCAGCGCCTCGTCATTGCCGCAGCCTTCACCAAGGTCGGCGTTCAAATCGATCTGCATTGCGTTTCTCCTTCAGGCTGCGGCGCGCGAGCCGGTGCGGCGGCGCGCGGCAATGGTCATGCCATCGCCCTGCCATTGCAGGGCCTGGTCAATCTGGCGCAGGTAGCGGTCCACGGCTGCCTGTGCATTGGTGGCTTCTTCCAGCGTGACGCGCACGAAACGTACCGGCGCGCCGAGCGGCACCTGCGCCAGGCGCCACAGGTCGGCGCCGATCACGACGCCGATCTTCGGGTAGCCGCCGGTGGTCTGCGCATCGGCCATCAACGCGATGGGCTGACCGCCCGGCGGCACCTGGATCACGCCCGGCACCACGCCGTGCGAAAGCAGGTCAGCGCTGCGGTCGGCCCTGCGTGCAAGCGCAGGCCCCTGCAGGCGCAGGCCCATGCGGTTGCTGTTCGGCGTGATGATCCACTCGGACTCCCACAGCGCAGCCTGCGCGGCGGGTTCGAAATCGTCGTACTCGGGGCCGGGCAGCAGACGGATCGGTACAGCATTGCCGGAATCGGTGCACCGCAGCGCCCACGCCGGAGCCTGCACGCCGAGCCAGTCCGAGCTGGCGGCCAGGCCGGGGCGTGCCGCGGCAAGGCGATCGCCGTCGTGCAGCGCGCGACCTGCAAACCCGCCGAAGCCAGCCTTCAGGTCGGTGCTGCGCGAGCCCATCACGGGCTCCACGTCGATGCCGCCAGCCACGCACAGGTAGACGCGCGTGCCCCCGCGCGTCGGGGGGAGCGTCAGCGTCTCGCCGCGGCGGACGTCGAAGGCATGCCACGACCACACCGGCACGCCGTCGAGGTTGGCATTGCACTCGGCGCCGGTCAGCGCCACGCGCAGGTCTTCATGAAAACGCACGGCCGCGCGGCCGAGCGTGAATTCAATGGCGGCGCTGCCCGGCGCATTGCCGAGCAGCCGGTTGCCGATGGTCAGCGCCAGCGGGTCCATGGCGCCGGAGCGTCCGACGCCGAAGCGGCGAAAGCCGGTGCGGCCGAGGTCTTGTACGGAAGCCAGCGCACCCGGTCGGATGATCTCGATCACGCGATGACCTCCTCGGCAATAAAGCGCACCGTGTCGCCGGGGGCGAACAAGGAAGGCGGATCGCGGTCGGCCACGAACAGCGCGGCATCGGTACGCCCGATCAGTTGCCAGCCGCCCGGCGCGACGGCCGGATAGATGCCCGTCTGCTCGCCGCCAATGCCGACCGAACCTGCCGGCACCGCGAGCCGCGGCTCGCGCCGCCGTGGCGTGGCGAGCTCCGGTGCGAGTCCACCCATGTACGCAAAGCCGGGCTGGAAGCCGAGGAAATACACCACGTACTCGCCAGCGCTGTGACGGCGCACGACTTCCTGCGCGCTCAGCCCCGTATGCGCGGCCACATCGGCCAGGTCGGGCCCATGCTCGCCGCCGTAGCGAACCGGAATCTCCACGAGCCGCCCTGTCGCGTTGTGCGCCTCGCCAGAAGCCCAGGCGAGCTTCAGGTTGCGCTCCAGCGCCGCGACATCGGCCGCGCCGTCGAAGATCACCGTCAGGTTGTTCATGCCGGGCACGACATCGACCACGCCGTGCCAGTTTTCGGCGCGCGCTGCCATGGCCCAGATGCGGCGCTGGACCTCAAGCGAGGCCGGCGGCGGCGCGCTGCAAAGCAGCGCCTGTTCGGCAAGACGGTGGACGGTACAGGAAGTCATGAGGCAACACCGGCTGGAACACTGCTGATCAGTGTAGGCCGGGATGGCTCCAGATGTGACTCATCAGCTTTTCATCGACAATTTATCGATGAATCATCATAACTAAACAAATATTGCCTCGGCACTCAGGATTGACCCTAATACATTGGCCGCCATCCGGGACAGTTGTAGCGGGCGGCCCAAAAGCAAAACGGCCGGGTTTCCCCGGCCGTCTTTCCCTACTTCGTCACCACAGCGTCGATCAGGCAAACCCCGCCTGATGCGCCTGCTGGTCGGCGTGGTACGAGCTGCGCACCATCGCGCCCACGGCGGCGTGGGTGAAGCCCATCTTGTAGGCCTCTTCCTCGAACATCTTGAACGTATCGGGATGCACGTAGCGCAGCACCGGCAGGTGGTGGTTCGACGGTGCGAGGTACTGGCCGATGGTCAGCATGTCGATATCGTGCGCGCGCATGTCGCGCATGACTTCGAGGATTTCCTCGTCGGTCTCGCCCAGGCCGACCA
This sequence comes from Cupriavidus pinatubonensis, assembly GCF_019602855.1. Lineage (GTDB taxonomy): Bacteria > Pseudomonadota > Gammaproteobacteria > Burkholderiales > Burkholderiaceae > Cupriavidus > Cupriavidus pinatubonensis. Next base: position 113,362 of record NZ_CP080767.1, on the reverse strand, counting down.
TCAGGCCGGACTTGGTCGGCACGTTCGGATTGCGGCGCTTGAATTCCTGCAGCAGCTTGAGCGAGTGCGCGTAGTCGGCGCCCGGGCGGGCCTGCTTGTACAGGCGCGGCACGGTTTCCATATTGTGGTTCATGACGTCCGGCGGGCAGGCTTGCAGGATGTCCAGCGCCTTGTCCAGGCGGCCGCGGAAGTCGGGCACCAGCACTTCGATGCGGGTGGCGGGCGACAGCTCGCGCGTCTGGCTGATGCAATCCACATAGTGCTGGGCACCGCCGTCGCGCAGGTCGTCACGGTCAACGCTGGTGATGACCACATAGTTGAGCTTGAGCTGAGCGATGGTGCGGGCCAGGTTGCCGGGCTCGTTCACATCGAGCGGATCGGGGCGGCCGTGGCCGACGTCGCAGAACGGGCAGCGGCGCGTGCACTTGTCGCCCATGATCATGAACGTCGCCGTGCCCTTGCCGAAGCATTCGCCGATGTTCGGGCAGCTTGCTTCCTCGCACACCGTGACGAGGTTGTTCGCGCGCAGGATGTCCTTGATCTCGTAGAAACGCGAATTGCCGGTGGCGGCCTTCACGCGGATCCAGTCCGGCTTCTTGAGCTTTTCGGCCGGCACGATCTTGATGGGGATGCGCGCGGTCTTGTCGGCCGATTTCTGCTTGCGGGTCGGATCGTACTGCTCCGCGGGGGATTGGGGGGCTTCGCTGGAGGAGGCGATCAGGGCGTCGCTCATAAATTTCTCCGCACGCGCAACGGCGTGCAATTCGCTTGTCAGCTTGTCACTAAGAGGCCAGGGCCGGCGTGGCGGCAGTCTTGTCTGCCGCCAGCGCACGAGCCTCGCGCGCTGCCAGCACCTCGCACAATGCCGCCGCCAGGCGCCGCGCGATGTCAGGTTGTTGTGCGGCGGTCACGGGCTGGTCTTGCCAGTGCCCACCGGCGGTGGCCATGTCGACCGTTTCCAGTCCGGCATAGCCACACGGGTTGATGCGCAGGAACGGCGCCAGATCCATCTGCACGTTCAGGCTGACGCCGTGGTAGCTGCAGCCGTTGCGGATCTTGAGGCCGAGCGCCGCAATCTTGGCACCCCGGTGCGGGCCGTCCGACAGGTAGATGCCAGGGGCGCCGGGCTTGCGCTCAGCCGCGAGATTATACGCCGCGAGTGTGTCAAGAACGGCCTGCTCGATATCGTTGACGAGCTCGCGCACCATCAGCTTGCGGCGCTTGAGATCGAGCAGCAGATAGGCCACCACCTGGCCAGGACCGTGATAGGTGATCTGTCCGCCACGGTCGATCTGCACCATCGGGATGCGTTCGTCCGGCGCCAGCAGGTGTGCGGGATCGCCCGCTTGGCCCAGCGTGTAGACCGGCGGATGTTCGACCAGCCAGACCTGGTCAGGCGTTTCAGGCGTGCGCGCGGCAGTGAAGGCGCGCATCGCGTCGAAGCAGGGCTGGTAGTCTTCTCGGCCCCGTTCGATGACTTGAATCGGATGCATGGCGAGAGTGTAACGAAAAGGGCCGGCTTGCGCCGGCCCTGCCACTGTCATGGAGCGTCCTTCAGCCTGTGCTGCGCGTCCTGGCGGCCTTCTTCATCACGTGGCCTCGGCCAGACCAGCCGCAGCCGTGATGCATGCGGCGCAGACGCTCCCTCTCCGCGCTCAGGCTGCCTTGGCCTGGTCGTCGGCCGGCGTCCACTCCGTGCCTCGAACCAGGCGCCGCAACCCGCGGTACACGAGGTGCGGCAGGTCGGCCAGCGTCAACACCGGGCGCCGCGCTTCGGCGATCAGCGCCAGGCGCACCGGGCGTTCGGCGCGCGGGTCGATACTCAGTACCACTTCATCGCCACGCCGCAGCAGCAGATTCCCGCCACAACGCAGCCAGTAGTCCTCGGAATCGCCTTCACGCGTCATCCACAGGTCGGTGCCGCCGGCATCTTCCACATGGAGGCGCTGTGCCGAATGCATGGACAGCGCGGTGACTTCGCCGGGACTCAGGGTGAATACTGTCGTTGTGAGCAGAGCTTGCATGGTGGATCTCCTGTCCGCCGGCCTCGGCGATCTTGCCGAAACATGTCACTTGACCGGTACTGGCCTGGTTTTCCCGCCAGGCCAGTTCAAATCGCAGTGGCATTGGGGCGCCGGTGAATGAATTCTAGTGATTGCCCACGCACTGGCAAAACGATATATTTTGGAGGTTCTTGTTAGTGAATCTCACAAAGCGGAGGCCGTCATGGCGTGGAAAGGCGCATGGGAAAGGGACATGCCGCGCGGCTGGCACCGTGAATTGCCGCGTCTGCCGGCACTGACGGCATTGCGCGCGTTCGCGGCGGCGGCCCGTCATGAAAGCTTCTCCCGGGCGGCCACCGAGCTGTTTGTCACGCATGGCGCGGTCAGCCACCAGATCCGCGCGCTCGAAGAAGAGCTGGGCCTGCCGCTATTCGAGCGCCATGGCAAGCGCGTCGCGCTGACGCCGCCCGGGCGTCTCTACGCCGAGCGGATCCGCGACGCCCTGCTGCAGATTGCCGACGCAACGCGCGTGCTGCAGTCCGGCAACCGCGACAAGCGCCTGACCATCAGCACCATGCCGTCATTCGCCGCGCGCTGGCTAATGCCGCGCATCGGCAGCTTCATCGAACGGCACCCGGAACTCGACGTCGAGCTGCTGTCGTCGAACACACTCGTGGACTTCGGCCAGGAAGAGGTCGATATCGCGCTGCGCATGGGCACCGGCGACTACCCGGGCCTTTACGTGGAAAAGCTGCTCGACGACGTGTTCTTCCCGGTCTGCAGCCCGGGGTTCAACGGCGGTCGTCTGCCGGAGAAGCCCAGCGACCTCGCCGGCCTGAACCTGCTGCGCGGCGAAGGCGATCCATGGAAACCTTGGTTCGAAGCCGCCGGACTAGACTGGCCCGAGCCGCGCAAGGGGCTGATGCTCGAAGATTCCTCGCTGCTGCTGCAGGCAGCAGCCGAAGGCCAGGGCATTGCGCTGATCCGCTCTTCGTTGGCTTATAACGACCTGTTGTCAGGGCGCGTGGTGCGGCTGTTCGATGTCAGCATTACGTGCCCGTGGCTGCTGTACTTCGTATGCGCGCCAGGGGCACTCGAATTGGCAAAGGTGCAGGCGTTCCGCGGGTGGCTGTTGCCGGAGATCGACCGGTTTCGGGAAGTGCTGGCGCAGTGGGCGGATTGAGGGTTCAGTCGTCCGACGTCTCGTCATCGTCGGCGCCGTCCTTGGACGGCGCCGCGCGCCCGGCCCTCGGATGCGCCTTGTCATAGACTTTCGCCAGATGCTGGAAGTCGAGCGACGTGTAGATCTGCGTCGTGGCGATGCTCGCATGCCCGAGCAGCTCCTGCACCGCGCGCAGGTCGCCTGACGACTGCAGCATGTGCGTGGCAAACGAATGCCGCAGCATGTGCGGATGCACGTCAGCGGGCACGCCGGCACGAATGGCCTGCTGCTTGAGCCGCAGTTGCACGACGCGCATCGACAGCCGATGCCCGCGCGCGCCAAGGAACAGCGCGCTGGCGTCTTCCGGCGCGGCGCCGGGGCGCAGCAGTTGCTCGCGTATGCCGAGCCATGCGCGCAACGCCTCCATCGCCTTGCTGCCGACCGGCACGGTCCGCCGGCGCGAGCCCTTGCCCGTCACGGTCAGTTCGGCACCGGACAGGTCGAGCCAGCCGGCCGATTCGTAGCCATCGAGCCTTTCGTAGCGCACATCAAGCTGCACCAGCTCGGCCAGGCGCAATCCGCTCGAATAGAACAGTTCCCACACGGCCTGGTCGCGCAGCGCGGCGGCATCCGTGCCGGCCGGATGCGACACAAGCGCCACGGCATGCTCGACGGATAGCGCCTTGGGAAGCCGATGGCCGGAGCGCGGCGCGCGCACGCCATCCACGGGATTGGCCTGGACACCCAGGCCGTGCTGCGCGGCCCACAGATAGAAGCCGCGCCAGGCCGACAAGGTCCGGGCAATGCTGGTACCGGCCAGTCCTTCGCCATGCATGCGCGCGGCAAAGGCGCGGATATGGCGGGTCTGCAGCGCAAGTAATGCAATCCCGGGCGCATGCTTAGCCGCATGCGCCTGCAGCACGGTCAGGTCACGCCGATAGCTGCTGATCGTGTGGCCGGCCAGCTTGCGGCTGCCTTCCAGCCACGCGAGGTAGCGTTGGACGATCGGGTCGTTTGTCACGCCGTTCGTCGGTTCGGCAGGCATGGCTGCAATCCGGGACCGGGAAGTAACGATCAGTCGCGCAGGCGGTTCAGTGCCGCGCCGGCGACTTCACCGATCTGGGTCAGGTAAGCCGTGCCCATGCCTTCGTGGAAACGGCGCGCATCCGCCGAGCCCAGCACGAGCAAACCGAAGGCAGCGCCCGGCACCTCGCCAACAGTACGCACTGGCGGGCGCAAGGCGACCATGGCCAGCGATGCCACCTCGTCGAGCTCGAGCAGCCCGGCGGCTTCGAAGCCGGCATTGGCGCCGCAGTAAGGCGCGCGCAGGCCTTCGGCAAACAGGCGCATGTCGTCGCTGGCGCCCTGCGCCACTTCCATATGCGCAAACTGCTCGGCCACGCTCCACAACTTGAGCGCCACGGCGGGCACGTCGAACACCTGCTGCAGGCCATCCTGCACAGCGTAAGGCAGCGCATGCGAATCGGGCTCGGCCAGCAGGCGCAGTTGCCATGCGTGCATGCGTTGCTGGGTGCGGTCGTTATCGTGCCCGTGGCGCATCAGGTCGGCCAGGCGCAGTTCGAGTCCCTTGTTCTTTTCACGCAGGATTTCCATCTGCCGTTCCTGCAGCGACACCGCGCGGTGGCTGTGCGGGCTGGTGAGCTGCACGGTGGCGAGCAGCTCGGCATGGTCTTCGAAGAACTCGGGATTGCTCTGCAGGTAGGCGGCGACGTCTTGGGCGTTCATGGGCTTCGAACCGAGAGAAATTTGGATGGCAGTGTAGCAAAGCGGGGCATTCACGCCCCGCCCCTTTCTGTCTGCCCATCTGTATTACGTCTGGATCAGCCGTTTCTGTCGGGAAATCGCCATCAGGATGCCGATGCCCGCACCCAGCGTCACCAGCGCCGTGCCGCCGTAGCTCATCAGCGGCAGCGGCACGCCCACCACGGGCAGGATGCCGCTCACCATGCCCATATTGACGAAGGCATAGGTGAAGAAGATCAGCGTGATCGAGCCCGCCAGCAGCCGCGAAAACAGCGTCGGGGCATTGGCCGCGATGAACAGCCCACGGAAGATCAGCAGCAGGTACAGCACCAGCAGGATAGCGTTGCCGATCAGGCCGAATTCCTCGGAGTACACCGCGAAGATGAAGTCGGTGTGCTTTTCCGGGATGAACTCGAGGTGGGTCTGGGTGCCCTTGAGCCAGCCCTTGCCATCGACGCCGCCCGAGCCGATCGCGATGATCGACTGGATCGTGTGGAAGCCTTTGCCGAGCGGATCGGTGGTCGGATCGAGCAGCGTGCACACGCGATGCTGCTGGTAGTCGTGCAGGATCGGCCAGTTCACGCCCGGCGCGCAGATATCGTTCTGGTACGTGATCAGCAGCGAGACCGCGACCACCAGGACGCCCAGCAGCGGCAGGATGATGCGCCAGGACAGTCCCGCGAAGTAGATCACGTAGACACCGGCCGCCATCACCAGCAGCGCGGTGCCGAGGTCGGGCTGCTTGGCGATCAGGCCGACCGGGATCAGCAGCAGCGCCAGAGCCACCACGAAGTCATACCATCGGACCACACCCTCGCGTTTCTGGAAGTACCACGCGAGCATCAGCGGCATGGAGATCTTCATGATCTCTGACGGCTGGATCACCATGCCGACATTGAGCCAGCGCCGCGCACCCTTGCGGATCAGGCCGAACATGGCCACCGCGATCAGCAGCGCCACACCGACCGTATAGATCGGCACGGCCACCCGCATCAGCGTCTGCGTGGGCAGGTAGGCGATCACCAGCATCACCACGTACGACAGCAGGATGTTGCGCAGCTGGTCTTCGACCCGGCCCGGCATGTCGATGGCGGCGGAATACAGCGCCACGATGCCGGTGGCGAACAACAGGAACACGATCAGCGCGAGCGGCTTGTCAAAGCCGGTAAACGCCGTCTTGATGAGCGACAGGACGCGACGCTTGTCCATGCGCGTCTCCTTCAGCGGGTAACGTCGGGGCCGGTCGCCGGGGTGGCAGCAACGGGCTTGACGCGGGGTTTCGGTGCAGGCGCCTTGGCCGCAACAGGGGCAGACGCCGGTCCCGGCGCAACGGGCTTGGGCTTGCTGTGGCCGAGCGCCTGCAGCATGCGTTCATCCAGCGTCTGCACGGCCGAAGCCGGCGCAATGGCGGCCGGATCCAGCGCCGCGGCCATGGAGGCGCCAGCCGTCGCGGACGATGCCGCCGCCATGGCGGACGATGCGCCCACCGCGCTGGCCGCCACGGCGCTGGCGCCGCCGGACATCACCGTCGCGCTGGCAATGCTCGCAGTCTGGCCCGTGGTGAACACGCTCGCCGTATCGACCGGCGGACGTTCAGCCGGCGGCGGTGCCGAGGCTTCCAGTTCGGCGGGCCACTTGCCGAGCAGGTAATAGTCCATCACCTTGCGTGCGATCGGCGCGGCCACCGCGGCGCCGAAGCCCGCGTTCTCGACGATCAGCGCAAGCGCGATCTTCGGGTTGTCGGCGGGCGCGAACGCTGTGTAGAGCGAGTGGTCGCGCTTGCGCTCGTCAAGCGCGTGGTGGTTGTACTTCTCGTTCTTGCCGAGTGTGTAAGTCTGGGCCGTACCGGTCTTGCCGGCCGACTCGTAGGCAGCGCCGGCGAACACGCGCGCGGCGGTACCCGAATGCGTCACCGCCACCATCGCGCGCTTGATCACGTCGATGTCGGCCTGCTTGAAGTCCAGCCGGTAGCTTTCCTTGGGCACGGTCAGCGTGCGCTTGCGCGTGACGGAATCCTCCACGGCCTTGACCAGGTGGGGCTTCATCGCCGCGCCGTTGTTGACGATGATCGAGATCGCGTTGGCAAGCTGCAGGATCGTGAAGCTGTTGTAGCCCTGGCCGATACCCAGCGAAATCGTCTCGCCGTCATACCACTTCTGCTGCTCGGGCTTGCGGTATGCCTTGCGCTTCCACTCCGTGGACGGCAGGATGCCTCGGCTTTCGCCCTCGATGTCGATCCCGGTGATCTGCCCGAAGCCCAGCGGCTTCATGAAGTCGTGGATCGCGTTGACGCCCATGTCGCGTGCGAGCGCGTAGTAGTACGTATCGCACGACTGCACGATCGACGTCTGCATGTCGACCCAGCCGTGGCCGCCCGGCTTGTCGTCGCGGAACGTGTGGTTGCCCAGCGTGAACGAACCCGGGTCATGCATGCCCCACGCGGCCGTGCGCTTGCCCGTGGTCAGCGCCGCCAGCGCCATGAACGGCTTGTAGGTCGAGCCGGGCGGATAGGTGCCGCGCAACGGGCGGTTCAGCAGCGGCTTGTCGGGCGAATTGTTGAGCTCGCCCCAAGTGTTGGAGTCGATCCCCTCGACGAACAGGTTCGGGTCGAAAGTCGGCTTGGAGACGAAGGCCAGGATGTCGCCAGTCGACGGCTCGATCGCCACCAGCGCGCCACGGCGGTCGCCGAACAGCTCCTCGGCCAGTTGCTGCAGGCGGATGTCGAGCGACAGGATCAGGTTGTTGCCCGGCGTGGCGGGCGAGGTCGACAGCGTGCGGATCGGCCGGCCGCCCGCGCTCACCTCGACCTCCTCGAAGCCGGTCAGCCCGTGCAGCTCGGTCTCGTAGCTCTGCTCCAGGCCGATCTTGCCGATGTAGTTGCTGCCCTTGTAGTTGTCGGCGTCCTTGCGCGGATCGTACTTGGCGCCATCGGCATCGTTGGCCTCGTCCATGGCCTCGATGCGCTCCTGGTCGCGCTGCGAGATGCGTCCCAGGTAACCGATCACGTGCGACGCCGATTCCCCGAGCGGATATTGCCGGAACAGGCGCGCGCGCACGTCCACGCCCGGGAAGCGGAAACGCTGCGCGGAGAAGCGCGCCACCTCTTCATCGGAGAGCTGGCTGCGGATCGGCAGGCTCTCGAAGCTGCGCGATTCCTCCATCAAGCGCTTGAAGCGGCGCCGGTCGCGCGGCTGGATGTCGACCAGCAACGACAGTGCCTCGATCGTGTTTTCGAGCGTATCGGTCAGCTTGGACGGCGTGATTTCGAGCGTGTACGCCGAGTAATTGCGCGCCAGCACGACACCGTTGCGGTCCATGATGATGCCGCGGTTCGGCTCGATCGGCGCGACGGAGATGCGGTTGTCCTCGGCCTTGGCCGAGTACTGGTCATGCTTGTACCACTGCAGCCACAGGAAGCGCGTGAACAGCAAGCCGAAGCAGATCACCGTGAACAGCGCCGCGGCCGCCACGCGGAGGCGGAAGCGGCCGATTTCCAGTTCGACGTTGCGGATTTCGGTCATGGTACTGCCGGATAGGATGCGTGGGTCGCGCTCAGATCGGGCGCGTCTCGTCGACGTCGACCGAGCGGCGCTGCGGCGCGAGCAGCACTGCCGTGGCCAATGGCCACAGCAGCGCCTCGATGCCTGGGGCGACAAGCAGCGGCCAGCCCGGCAGCGGCGCGCCCATGGCCAGGCGGATCACCACCGGCACCGCATGCGCGATAAACAGCAGCGGCAGCACGTGCAGCGCCTGCGTATAGACCGTGAACCACAGCACACGGCGATGGATGGTAATGGCGAAGTAGGCCAGCAGCGTATAGGCCACCGCGTGTTCGCCGAGCAGGCGCGCATCATGCACGTCCATCAACAGGCCCAGCGCGAACGCCACGCCCATGCCGACCTTGCGCGGCTGGTGGATGTTCCAGAACACCAGCACCAGCGCCACCATGTCCGGGATCCACAGGGTGGTGCCCCACGGCATCAGGTTGAACAGGAAGGCCATGACGAAGCTGAACGCGATGAACACCGGGTTCACCGGACGCAGCAGGTACTGGGGATTGGTCATTGCTGGGCCTCCTTGGCGGCGGGAGCGGATGCGGCCTTTGCCGCCGCCGCGCTGGCCGCAGCGGCACGCGCGGCCGCCGAGCGGGCACCCTTGGCCGGGGCTTCGGTCTTCGCTTCGATGGTCTCGCGCGGCGGCATGGCGGAGTCGTAGCGGACCACGAGCAGTTGCCGGTGCGAACGCACACCGGCCACCGGCTCGCACCACACGCGCGAGAAGGCGGTATCGGCCTTGCGCTCGATGTGTGCGATCTTTGCCACTGGCAGGCCCGGCGGGTACGTGCCGTCCAGGCCTGACGTCACCAGCAGGTCACCCTCTTGCAGGTCGGCCGCCGCAGCCATGAAGCGCAGGTCGAGCTGACCGGCGCGCGCGCCGCCGAAAGCCACGCTGCGCAGCCCGTTGCGCACTACCTGAACGGGAATGGCCTGGTCCTTGTCGGTCAGCAGCGTGACTTCGGACTGGAACGGCGACACGCGCGTGACCTGCCCGACCACGCCGCGTTCGTCGATCACCGGATAGCCGGCGCGCAGTCCATGCTGGCTGCCCTTGTCGATCACGATGCGCTGCGAGTACGGATCGCGCGCGTCATAGAGGATTTCCGCCGTCGTGACGGGCGTGGCCGACTGCTGCTGCAAGCCGAGCAGCTTGCGCAGCTGGTTGTTTTCGGCCTCGAGTTGCGCCTGGCGCACCGAGGCCTCGGCCTGTTCCACGGCGCTGCGGCGCAGTTCGCGGTTCTCGCCGGCGAGCGTGGCCGAAGACTGCGCGTAGTCAAACACGGTGCGCAACGCATCGCGCGGCACCAGCACGACGCGCTCCACGGGCATCAGCACCGTGGCGGCTATCTGGCGCACGATGCTGAGCGCGTTGAAGCGCGCGTCGACGATCAGCAGCGCCAGCGCGATGGCCACATACAGGACCAGGCGCGCGACAGCCGAAGTTCCTTGCTTGAAAAGCGGCGGTGGAGAGTAATCCATTTAGCCGGGCGCAGGCGTTGTCGGGAGAGAAGACGCTAGGGAAAAGTGAGGCTGGCACGCAAAGACATTGCCGCCCCGGCGTGCCGGGGCGGCAATGGGCGCCGCGGGAGCGCTCCCGCGGAGGCAGCGTTGCTCCGCAGCCCTGATCGCGAGATCCGGCAGGCGGTGCATCGCGCCGTGCAGTCCTGCAGCCTTACTCGTACGAGAAGATGCTGCCCAGCTTGTCCATGCGCTCGAGCGCCATGCCGGAGCCGCGTACCACGCAGGTCAGCGGGTCTTCTGCGACCAGCACCGGCAGGCCGGTTTCCTCGGCCAGCAGGCGGTCCAGGTCGCGCAGCAGCGCGCCGCCGCCGGTCAGCATCATGCCGCGCTCGGCGATGTCGGCGCCCAGTTCCGGCGGGGTCTGTTCCAGCGCGATCTTGACGGCCGATACGATCTGGTTGAGCGGATCGGTCAGTGCTTCCAGGATTTCGTTGGACGACACCGTGAATGCGCGCGGGATGCCTTCGGACAGGTTGCGGCCCTTGACTTCCATCTCGCGGACTTCGGAACCCGGGAACGCCGAGCCGATTTCCTTCTTGATGGCTTCAGCGGTCTGTTCGCCGATCAGCATGCCGTAGTTGCGGCGGATGTAGTTGACGATGGCCTCGTCGAACTTGTCGCCGCCGACGCGCACCGAGCCCTTGTACACCATGCCGCCCAGCGAGATGATGCCGACTTCGGTGGTGCCGCCGCCGATGTCCACGACCATCGAGCCCGACGGCTCCGACACCGGCAGGCCGGCGCCGATCGCGGCCGACATCGGCTCCTCGATCAGGTAAACCTGGCTGGCGCCGGCGCCCAGGGCGGATTCGCGGATCGCGCGGCGCTCGACCTGGGTCGAGCCGCACGGCACGCAGATGATGATGCGCGGGCTCGGACGCAGCAGCTTCGAGTCATGCACCATCTTGATGAATTGCTTGAGCATCTGCTCGGTGACGGTGAAGTCGGCAATCACGCCGTCCTTCATCGGGCGGATGGCTTCTATATTGCCCGGCACCTTGCCCAGCATCTGCTTGGCTTCCTTGCCCACTGCCTGGATGGTCTTCTTGGCGTTGGGACCGCCCTCCTGGCGGATGGCCACGACCGAAGGCTCGTCCAGCACGATGCCCTTGTCACGCATATAGATCAGCGTGTTGGCGGTGCCAAGGTCGATGGCCAGGTCGTTGGAGAAGTAGCTGCGGAGAAATCCGAACATCAGGAATCCTGTTTCTGTTGGGTTCGCGGGTAGGCGAAGTGGCCGGCACCGACTACGGGCCGGCCACAAAATGTATTCATGCGGGTAAGGTCAGGCTTCCCGGACGCCGGACAGTCCGCCACCGGCCACCCTGCTCCAGGATGGCGCCGGCAAACTGCCGCGGAGCGCTGTCGCGCGCCGCTCTTACGGGAACCTTTGATTAGACCTCACGAAAAAGTTCGCGAAAAGATCACGTCTGTGCCCCATCGCTGAAATTTCGCAATGCGGCAGAGGGCTAATCAGAGGGACCCAGACCATCAGCTTCGGACATCTCCGCCCCGGCGCGCGGCCGGTGCATCCCGAAGCACGTTTCACGGCAGTCGAAGACCCCGCCGAAAAAGTGACAAATTATTCACCTGAGAGGCTCCGCCGGCGCGCATGTGGCGAGGACGTTGCCAAAGGTCGAGAGCACGCAATGATACCTTATAATTCCTGCTGATTCGGGCGGTTACAGCCTGAAAACAACTGCTAATCCGACGACACCGGGGCGCCCCTCGGCACCCCGCCCGGGCCGCGCGACGCACCCGCCGCATGCCTCGGACGCCTGTGCTGCAAGCGCCTTTTTGCATCCGACCCGTACCCACTACGCCATGGCCCTCGACCTTTCCGACGTCAAGCGCATCGCCCATCTGGCCCGCATCGAAACCAGCGATGAAGAGGCGTCCCAGACGCTTGCGCAGCTCAATAACTTCTTCTCGCTGGTCGAGCAGATGCAGGCTGTCGATACCACCGGCATCGAACCGCTGGCGCACCCGCTGGCTACCGTGCGCGACATGGTCCAGCGCCTGCGCGACGACGCCGTGACCGAAAGCGACCACCGCGAAGACTATCAGCGCCCCGCGCCGGCCACCCAGAATGGCCTCTACCTGGTGCCCAAGGTCATCGAATGACCCCGTGCTGCCTCATTGCGCCCGCACCCAAGCACGCCACCCCTGATGCCAACCGACTGTCATGCCCTTTTCCGCTGATTCCGTGACTTCCCTGCGCCAGCTTGCCGACGCCCTGGCCGCGCGCTCCGTTTCCGCCGAGGAACTCGCGCGCACCTACCTGGCCCGCATCGAGCAGGCCGGCGCGCTGAACGCCTTCACCCATGTCGACGCCGAACGCACGCTAGCCCAGGCCCGCGAAGCCGACGCACGCCGCGCGCGCGGCGAGGCCACGCTGCTCACCGGCGTGCCGGTGGCCCATAAGGACGTGTTCGTGACGCGTGGCTGGCGCGCCACGGCCGGCTCGAAGATGCTGGCCAATTACGAAAGCCCGTTCGACGCCACCGTAGTCGAACGCATGGCCGCCGCCGGCATGGTGACGCTGGGCAAGACCAATATGGACGAGTTCGCGATGGGCTCGTCCAACGAAAACTCGTTCTTCGGCGCGGTGCGCAACCCGTGGGACACCGACCGTGTGCCGGGCGGCTCCTCGGGCGGCTCGGCCGCCGCGGTGGCCGCGGGACTGGCGCCTGCCGCGACCGGCACCGACACCGGCGGTTCGATCCGCCAGCCGTCGTCGTTCTCGGGCATCACCGGCATCAAGCCGACCTACGGCCGCGTATCGCGCTACGGCATGATCGCGTTCGCGTCGTCGCTGGACCAGGGTGGCCCGATGGCCCACACCGCCGAAGACTGTGCGCTGCTGCTCAACGCCATGGCCGGTTTCGATGCGAAGGACTCGACCAGCATCCCGCCCGAGCAAGGCGGCGTCGATGAAGACTTCGCGCGCTACCTGGGCCAGCCGCGCGCCGGCGCTTCCGAAAGCCAGCCGCTGGCAGGCCTGCGCATCGGCCTGCCGCGCGAGTACTTCGGCAAGGGCCTGTCGCCCGATGTGGAAGAGACGGTGCGCGCCGCGCTGCGCCAGTACGAACAACTCGGCGCCACGCTGGTCGAGGTCTCGCTGCCGAAGACCGAACTGTCGATTCCCGTGTACTACGTAATCGCCCCGGCCGAAGCTTCATCGAACCTGTCACGCTTTGACGGCGTGCGCTACGGCCACCGCGCGGCCGAGTACCGCGACCTGCTCGACATGTACAAGAAGTCGCGCGCCGAAGGCTTCGGCGCCGAGGTCAAGCGCCGCATCATGGTCGGCACCTACGTGCTGTCGCACGGCTACTACGACGCCTATTACCTGCAGGCGCAGAAGATCCGCCGCATCATCGCCGACGACTTCCAGCGCGCGTTCGCCCAGTGCGACGTGATCATGGGCCCGGTCGCGCCCACGGTTGCATGGAAGCTCGGCGAGAAGACCTCGGACCCGGTGCAGATGTACCTGGCCGACATCTTCACGCTGTCGACCAGCCTGGCGGGACTGCCCGGCATGAGCGTGCCGTGCGGCTTCGGCGAAGGCAATATGCCGGTCGGCCTGCAGCTGATCGGCAACTACTTCGACGAAGCGCGCCTGCTGCAAACCGCGCACGCATTCCAGCAGGCGACCGACTGGCACCTGCGCCGTCCCGCCAAGGCATGAAACGGCTTGCGCAAGGCTTCCGGCTGATCCTCGCTGCGGCGCTCGCGGCGGTGGTGGCCGGCTGCATCCAGTTGCCGATCATCGGCAAGCCGACGCCGATCGCCGCCCGCGATATCGACCTTGTCGGCGACTGCCGCCGCACCGAGGAAGACGGCTTCCGCGAGGACGCCCAGTTGCGCGTGTCCGACAACAGCGTGCAACAACTGTCGTGGAAGCTGTGGGTCGGCAAGCGCGGCTCATGCAGCTTCAACCTGGCCGATTTCCGCCAGGTCCAGAAGAAGCCGCATATCGAACTGCGCGCGAACGACGGCAGCGGCTGCAAGCTGATGGTCTGGCAGGACCCCCGCCGCGTGACGCTGGCGCATGCCAACTGCCAGCAGCGCTGCACGCCGGGCATCTATGAACAGGCGTGGCCGGTGATGTTCGAACCCGGCACGGGCGCCTGCGCGCAAACCCGCTAAGGCCATACGCCATGCGCACCACGCCCGCCAGCCAACGCCCGCACCGACTGCACCGCCTCGCCATGCGCGTGGCCGGTGTGGCCGGCATGCTGCTGGCCGGCGCGGCGATCGCGCATACACCCGCCCCGCCCACGCCGGCGCTGGTACAGCCTGCCAACACGGCACCGCTGAGCGCGCTGACACCCGGCGCCACCACGCGCACGCCGCCGGCCACACGCGCCGCCACGCCGGCGCAGCGCGTGCTGCTGCCTGGCGAACAAGGCGCGCCGGCGCTCAACGCCTTCTGGTTCGTGCCGCGCGAGGGAAGCACGCCGCGCACGCAACCGCTGCCTGTCGTGGTCGCGCTGCACGGCTGCAACGGGCTGCTGGGCACTCGCCCCGAAACCATCCGCGTGGAAGCCGGAAACTCCGGCAACAATGCCGCCGACAGCACCGTGGACGCCGCGCCCGCGCTGCAGCAACGCTATCGCGAATACGCGCAATGGCTGGCGGAGCGCGGCTACGCCGTGCTGATGCCGGACAGCCTGTCCGCGCACGGCAGGCTGCCGGGGTGCGGCGATTCGCCGGAAGCCCGCGGCATGGACGAGCGCGTGCGCCGCACTGACGCACTGGCGGCGCTGCGCTGGGTCGCGCGCCAGCCCGGCATCGACGCTTCGCGCATCGTGCTGCTCGGCTGGTCCAACGGTGCGCAGGCCGTACTGGCCACCGTCGACGCCAGCCGCGCATGGCCGGCCGACACGCCGCAGGTAGAGCGTGCCGTGGCCTTCTATCCGGCCTGCAAGCGCGCCGTGCAACAGCACAACTTCCGGCTGCGCGCGCCGGTGCTGCTGATGATCGGCGGCGCCGACGACTGGACGCCGGCCACGCGCTGCGCCATGCTGCAGAGCGCGGTGCTCGCGCGCCAGCCAAATGCACGCTTCCGGCTCGAGATCTATCCCGGCGCCTATCACGGCTTTGACGGCACGAGCGAGCTTCACGTGCGCCGCGACGTGCCAGGCAACTCAGGCAACGCGCGCGCCGGCCGCGGCGTAACGGTCGGCGGCGATGCCGTGGCCCGCGTCGCCGCCATGGCTCAGCTCGATTCATGGCTCGCGAGCCCCGACCCCTGAGAGCGCCGGCAGTACAGACACAGACAATCGGACCGGTGCCAGCTCTGGTCCATCGCAACAGACAGAACCCAAGAACCGAACAGGAATACCGCCATGCAATGGGAAGTGGTGATCGGCCTCGAAACGCACACGCAGCTCTCGACGGCCTCCAAGATTTTCTCCGGGACCTCCACCGCCTTCGGCGCCGAGCCCAACACGCAGGCCTCGCCGGTTGACCTCGCGCTGCCGGGCGTGCTGCCTGTGCTGAACAAGGGCGCGGTAGAACGCGCCATCCAGTTCGGCCTGGCGATCGGCGCCACCATCGCGCCGCGCAGCATCTTCGCGCGCAAGAACTACTTCTACCCCGACCTGCCCAAGGGCTACCAGATCAGCCAGTACGAGATTCCTGTGGTGCAGGGCGGCAGCATCACCATCCAGGTCGAAGGCAAGAAGGGCGAGGTGTACGAGAAGACCGTGCAGCTCACGCGCGCGCACCTGGAAGAAGACGCGGGCAAGTCGCTCCACGAAGACTTCGCCGGCATGACCGGCATCGACCTGAACCGCGCCGGCACGCCGCTGCTCGAAATTGTGACCGAGCCGGACATGCGCAGTGCGGCCGAGGCCGTAGCCTATGCCAAGGCGCTGCACTCGCTGGTGGTGTGGCTGGGCATCTGCGACGGCAACATGCAGGAAGGCAGCTTCCGCTGCGACGCCAACGTCTCGGTGCGCCCCGTTGGCCAGAAGGAATTCGGCACGCGCCGCGAGATCAAGAACCTGAACTCGTTCCGCTTCCTGCAACAGGCCATCGAATACGAGGTGCAGTGGCAGATCAACGAGATCGAGGACGGCCGCAAGATCCAGCAGGCCACCGTGCTGTTCGATCCGGACACCGGCGAAACGCGCGCGATGCGCACCAAGGAAGACGCGCACGACTATCGCTACTTCCCGGACCCGGACCTGATGCCGCTTGAGATCGACGCAGCCTGGATCGAACGTGTGCGCGGTGAGCTGCCCGAATTGCCGGCGGCCATGCAAGCGCGTTTCGTTTCGCAATATGGCCTGTCGGCGTATGACGCCAGCACGCTGACGGCTTCGAAGGCGATGGCCAGCTACTACGAAGCTGTCGTCGCCGAGGTCGGTGCGGCCAATGCCAAGCCGGCAGCCAACTGGCTGATGGGCGATGTGGCGTCGCAGCTCAACCGTGAAGGCATCAGCATCGATGCCGCGCCGGTGAAGCCTTTGCAACTGGCCAGGCTGCTGGCGCGCATTGCCGATGGCACGGTGTCCAACAACACCGCCAAGAAGGATGTCTTCCCGGCCATGTGGGCAGGTGAGTCCAATGGCGATGCGGATGCGATCATCGCCGCCAAGGGACTGAAGCAGATGTCCGATACCGGCGAGCTCGAGAAGATCATCGATGACGTGCTGGCGGCCAATGCCAAGTCAGTGGAAGAGTTCCGGGCCGGAAAGGAGAAGGCGTTCAATGCGCTGGTTGGACAGGCAATGAAGGCAACCAAGGGAAAGGCTAATCCGGCGCAGGTGAATGAGTTGTTGAAGAAGAAATTGGGGTAAGCGGTTTTGGTGATGCGGCGGCGTGTGCCTGGCATGCGCCACCGCCTCTATGCCAAAAGAAAATCAGCCCGAATCCCTTCCCCCACCTCCCTGACCTTCCCAAGAAAATCCCCCAGCCACCCATGGATCCCGACGGCAAGAATGTCGTCGATACGTGCAAATCGCAATTCCGCATGCAGCCGCCCGGCCCGCCGCTCGGTATTGGCGGAATGCCGGTTCCGAATCTGCGCGAGGATCGCCACCACCTCCTGCATGCTGGCCGCGAGCGACCGCGGCATCGCAGCATTCACGATCAGCAGTTGCGCCACCCGTTCTGGCGTGATGGCCGAGCGGTAGACCTTCCGATACGTCTCCAGGCCTGACAAGGCGCGCAACACGGCTGCCCACTGATACGAGTCCTCCTGCGGAACAGGGCCGCCGGCAGGCCTGAATTTCACGTCGAGCAGTCGCGCAGTATTGTCGGCGCGCTCCAGGAACGTTCCCAGCCGCATGAAACAGAACGCTTCGTCCTTGAGCATGGTGCCGACTTCCACCCCACGCGCGAGGTGGGAACGAAACTTGACCCACTCGAAGAACGCCGGAGGATCGTGCAATGGCGCGCCGTCACTGACGAGCTGACGTGCTTCAAGCCATGTGGCGTTGATCGTTTCCCAAAGCGGCGTGGTCAACGCGCCGCGCACCGCGCGGGCGTTTTCGCGGGCGGCACGCAGGCAGGACAGGATCGACGCGTGATGGCTCTCGTCAGTCGCCATGAAGGCAATCATCGCTTCATGGTTCAGGCGGCCATGGCGCTCGGCATAGTGCGGCGTCAGCTCGGTGATATCGAGCATGGCCCGCCAGCCCTGCTCGGCCGCTTCCGTACCCTGCGGCAACAGCGCGGTCTGGTAATTGACGTCCAGCATGCGCGCGGTGTTCTCCGCGCGCTCGGTGTAGCGGGCCATCCAGTACAGGTGATCGGCGGTGCGGCTCAGCATAGCGGCTCCCGTAATATTGCCCGGGATGCTTCAAGCAATTGCCTTGCCAGCTTGCCGGCCGTTCAGTCCACCGGCACCACGGTTACGCCGACATCCACGCCATGCGCGCCGCCGCCGACGATCACGCCGTGCAGCAGCGGCACGTCGCTGTAGTCGCGGCCCCACGCGAGCGTGACGTGGCGCGTGTCCGCGAGCACATTGTTGGTCGGATCGAGGTCGACCCAGCCCGCGACCGGGCAATACACCGATACCCACGCGTGCGAGGCGTCGGCGCCGACCAGCCGCTCCTCTCCAGGCGGCGGCTCGGTGCACAGGTAACCGCTCACGTAACGCGCTGCGACACCCACGGAACGCAGGCAGCCGATCATCACCTGCGCAAAGTCCTGGCACACGCCGCTGCGCTGCGCGAACGCCTGCATGGCGGGCGTATGCACCTCGGTGGATTCACTGTGATACGTGAAATCGGCATGGATCCGCCGCATCAGGTCCATGGCACCCGCCACGACGGGCACGCCTGCGCCAAAACTGGGCAACGCGTAGTCGCGCAGGCTCGGATGCAGTGCAATGTTGGGCGAGGCAAAGGCGAACTGCGTGGCAGGCTCGAACGGCTGGGCCGCGTGGAAGCGCAGCGATTGCGCCACGGTTTCCCACGGCGCGGAAGCGGACGGATCAAGCGTCTGCCAGCGCGGCGTGAGTACCACGGTGCTCGCGCACGTGAGCTGCATCTGCGTGTGCGGCACGTCGAGCATGAAATGCAGCACGCGGTTGCCAAATGCGTCGGTGCGCACGTGCTGGTGCGTGGGCACGGGCTCGATGCGCGTGTCGTGCGCGGTGACGGATTGCCAAGGCAAGTCGGGGGGCGTCGCCACGGCGCGCTGCTGCGCGTGCTCGACGGGCTGCGAATAGTGATAGGTAGTCGTGTGCAGCACGTTGAGCGTGCAGCCGCCGGTGCACGTGGGCGCGGCGTCGTTCACGACTCTGCCTCCGGGTTGGCGCCGGCATGGCTGAAATAGCGCGCGCTGATTTCATCGGACACGCGCCCCATGCGCTCGATGAACAGCTGGCACAGCGCCGACAACGCGGCGGGATCCCCTCCGGCTTCGCCCAACGGTTCGCACAGCGCCGCGCGCGTGGGCAGCGCGCTCGGCGCGGGGAGCAATTCCGCGAGCGGCACGCGCGTCTGCGCGCTGCCGCCAGGAGCGAGCTGTTCCAGCTTGCTGCGCAACCGCTCCAGCAAACCGTACAAGCCGCGCGGATTGGTGGGCTCAAGCACGAGCAGCTCGACCAGTGCAGCAAGGTCGGTTCGGCCCGGATACAACGAGCGGTACGTCAGCGTGCAATCGAACAGGTGCAGCAGCAATTCGAAGCCACTGCGCGAGCGCAGCGCGCCAGTGTCGATGGCAGTCAGCAGGAAGTTGCTCATGGTGGCCAGGCGCTCGATATGGCGGCCGATGAAGACCAGCCGCCATGCTTCGTCGCGTGACATGCGATCGCCCTGCGCGCCGTTGATGGCACCCAGCTGCATGGCGAGGTGCTCCAGCGCGGACAGCACGCGCGCACGGTCATAGCTGACGGCCCCTTCGCTCGGCGCCAGCGTAGCCTCCATCATCGCGTCGCCGAAATCGTTGCGCGCGGCCAGAATGGTGCGCCAGTGATCGTTGGACAGGCGGTTGCGGATTTCGCTGGCGGCGGCGGCGTGTGCGGCGAGGTTCTGCGCCAGTCCGGTACCGCCGCGCGCATCGGCGAGCGTCGCGACCAGGCTACGTTCGAACAGGCGCAGCGACGTCTTTGGCGAAGGCGCCTCGGCCGGAACCAGGCCGTCCCTCTCTGCAAGCTGGCCCTGCATTGACAGCGTGCCGTCGTCGGTATCGTCGCTGCTTTCGATCGAGCCGAGGATCTGGCGGCATAGCCTCACATTATTTTCGGCACGCTCGGCGTAGCGCCCGGCCCAGAACAGGTTCTCCGCCGCGCGGCTCGACACCGCGAGCGGCCGGGCCGGCGTCGGCGGAGCCAGACCGGTACGCCCTGTCAGCGGCGCGGCGGGTACAGGCTGACCGGACAGCACCCACGTGTCCGCGCTGGTGCCGCCAAGCTGCATCGATACCGATTCGAGCTGCGGCGCTGCGAGCCGGCTGAAGCCGCCCGCCATGACCTGCCAGCCGCCATTGCCATCGGCGACGGCGAACACGCGCAGCATCGCCGCACGCGAGCCGATCTGATTCCCTTCCCAGCATGGCGTGTGTGACAGCGGCAGCGGCGGCTGCAACGTGTAGCGGTCCGGCATGCGCGCAATGCGCTCGCGCCATCCGTCGAGCGCCTGCAGGCCCAGCTCCATGCCCAATGGCGGCTCGTCGGACAAGTCCGCACGGCGCGGATACGTCGGCATCACGAACGCTTCGGTCAGGGTGGAGAGGGCCTGTTCGCGCGCGGCATCCTCGCCGCACCACCAGCTCGGCACGCCGGGCAGAATCAGCGGCTCGCCGAGCAACGCTTCGGCGATGCCGGGCAGAAATCCGTGGATCGCCGGCGACTCGAGGAAGCCCGCGCCGGGCACGTTGGAAACCATCACGTTGCCTGCACGCATCGCTTCGAGTAGCCCGGGTATGCCAAGCGTGGAGTCATGGCGCAGCTCGAGCGGATCGCAGAAGACGTCGTCCAGGCGCCGCAGCACCACGTCCACGCGTTCAAGCCCGCCGAAGGTCTTGAGGTAGACCACGTCGTTGCGCACGGTCAGGTCCTTGCCCTCGACCAGCGTGATGCCGAGATAGCGGGCCAGGAAGGTGTGCTCGAAGAAGGTCTCGCTGTAGGGGCCGGGCGTGAGCAGCACGATGTGGTGACCGGTGCCGGCACTGACAGGTCCATCTCGTCCACTTCCGGCTTCTGTCGCAGCGGCGAGCGGGGCATGCGCGAGCGTGGACACCAGTTGCGCGAATGCGGGCGGTAGGCGCCGCACGTGCAGGTCGCGGAAGGCATCGGTGAACAGGCTCGAGATGATCAGCCGGTTCTCGAGCGCGTAGCCCATGCCCGAAGGCGTATCGGTGCGATGCGCCATGACGGTCCAGCCATCGTCGGTGTGCACGAGGTCGACCGCGACGATCTGCAGGAAGCTGCCGCCCGGCGGCTGGTAGCCGCGCAGCGGATGCAGGTAGCCCGGATGCCCGTACACGAGCCCCGGCGGCAGCAGCGCGCGCGAAAGCAGCGTCTGTTCGCCGTAGATATCGGCCAGGATCGCGTTGGCCAGGGTCGCACGCTGCGCGGCGCCGCGCTCGATCAGCTGCCAGTCCTGTTCCGTGACGAGGAACGGGAACAGCTCCAGCGGCCACGCACGCGCCGCACCCTGGTCGGCGTAGACGTTGTAGGTGACACCGTTGTCGCGGATCTGGCGCGCCATGGCCGTCGCGCGCGGCCCCAGCGTTTCCGCACTCGGTTCGCCGACTACGGTGAAGAAGCGCGCCCATGCTTCGCGCAAGCTGCCAGCGGGCAAGCGAAGTTCGTCGAGATGCCCGGCGGGAACCGGCTGCGCAAGACGTGCGGCAGCGGCAATCGCCGCTGCCGCATGGGTGGCATCGAGGTCATCAGTCGGCCGCGACAGGGGCTGGGCCAAGATTGGGTCTCCCGTTGGCGGCTGGCCTGTCCCGGCGCAGCCGCTGTGCTGCATGTCTACCCCTGGCGCAGGTCTAGCGTGAAGGGGAACTCAAGGCTGCGCTGCGGCGCCTGCGCGACGGTGCGCCCCGGTGTATGCCCGTAGGCCGAAAAGCGCGCCAGCCGCCTGCTTTCCGCCTCGTAGGCGTTGACCGGGAAGGCCTGGTAGTTGCGTCCGCCCGGATGCGCGACATGATACTGGCAGCCGCCGATGCTGCGCTCCGACCACGTGTCGACGACGTCGATGGTCAGCGGCGCATGCGAGCCGATGGTCGGATGCAGCGACGATGGCGGCGCCCACGCGCGGTAGCGCACGCCCGCGACGAATTCGCCGGCACGCCCTGTCGGCTGCAGCGGCAGAGACTTGCCGTTGGCCGTGATCACGTGCCGGCTGTCGTTCAGGCCGAGCACGCGCACTTCCACGCGTTCGACCGATGAATCCACATAGCGCACCGTGCTACCGGCGCCGCCCTCCTCGCCCATCACGTGCCAGGGCTCCAGCGCGCCGCGCAGCGTGAGCGCGAGGCCGCCTGCGGCCAGCTCGCCGATGCGCGGGAAGCGGAATTCGAAATGCGGCGCGAACCAGGCCGCATCGAACGTAAAGCCCGCGGCATTCATGTCGGCGAGCACATCGTCGAAATCCATCTGCACGAAGCTGCCCAGCATGAAGCGGTCATGCAGCGCCGTGCCCCAGCGCGTAAGCGGCGCGTGGTACGGCTCGCGCCAGAAGCGTGCGACCAGCGCGCGCAGCAGCAACTGCTGCACCAGGCTCATGCGTGCGTGCGGCGGCATCTCGAACGCACGCAATTCGAGCAGGCCGAGCCGGCCGGTCGGGCCGTCGGGCGAATAGAGCTTGTCGATGCAGAACTCGGCGCGGTGCGTGTTGCCGGTGACGTCGATCAGCAGGTTGCGCAGCACGCGATCGACGAGCCACGGCGGCACGTAGCCGTTGGTGCCGCCCTGCTCGCGTCCGGCGAGTTGACGGCGCAGTTCGGCGAAGGCTATATCGAGTTCATAGAGCTGGTCGTTGCGCGCCTCATCCACGCGCGGCGCCTGACTAGTCGGCCCGATGAAGAGGCCCGAAAACAGGTATGACAGCGAAGGGTGGTTGTGCCAGTACGTGATCAGGCTGGCCAGCAGGTCCGGGCGCCGCAGGAACGGGCTGTCGGCCGGCGTCGCCCCGCCCAGCACGAAATGGTTGCCGCCGCCGGTGCCGGTATGGCGGCCGTCGAGCATGAACTTCTCGGTCGACAGGAAACATTCGTGCGAGGCCAGGTAGAGAAACTCGGTGTGGTCAACCAGTTGCTCCCAGTTCGCGGCCGGGTGGATGTTTACCTCGATCACGCCGGGGTCCGGCGTGACCTGCAGCACCTTGAGGCGTGCATCGCGCGGTGGCGGATAGCCTTCGAGCACGATCTGCACGTTCAGCGCGGCGGCCGTGGCTTCCACGGCCTGCACCAGCGCGAGGTAGTCCTCCAGCTTTGGCAGCGGCGGCATGAAGACGTAAATCACGCCGCGCTTGTCGTCCATTTGTTCGGCTTCGATCTTTGGCCCTGCCGCGCGGGCGGGATGGCGGACTTCCACGCATAGCGCAGTACGTATCACGCCTGGTGCGGATTGGCCACGTGCGGGCTCGCCTTGTGAAGCGGCGGCCGTGCCGCCGCCCGTACCCGGGCCAGCGGCCGCACTGGCAGCTTGCCGCGCTGGCGTCGTGGCAGCCGACCGTGCCGGTGACTGTCGCCGCAGTGCTGCGGCCGCAGGCAAGGCTGCGCGCGGCGCGAACGGATCCTGCTCGAACTGCTGCACGCGGTCGGCCTCGCTGGCCCACGGCAGCGAATCGAGCGGCAGGCGATAGCCCATCGGAGAATCGCCGGGATGCAGGTAGAGGCGCTCCTCGCGCAGGTACCAGCGTCCGGTTTCCCAGCCAATTTCCACAGCGTCGTCGTTCTCGCCTTCCGCGCGCGCCAGCGGCAGCACGTAACCGGTCACACTCGCCAAGCCCGTATCAAACACACGGCGCAGGCGCACGCGCTCCATCTCGTCGTCAAGGCGCGAGGCATGCGGATCGACATTGACCGGCAGCCGCCGTTCGCGCCACAGGTAGTACCAGGCATCTTCGTAGGCCGGTTGCGCGCACGATGCGTCCACCCCAAGCCGGTCGCACAGGGTCATCATAAGGCGGCGTGCGTCGGCATCGGTGTAGTCGCCCGGGTGGCGTTCGTCGGCGAACAGGGCCGGGTTCTGCCAGCACGGCATGCCATCGGCACGCCACGCGATCGTCAGCGCCCAGCGCGGCAACTGCTCGCCCGGATACCACTTGCCCTGCCCGAAATGCAGGAAGCCGCCCGCGCCGTAACGCTCGCGCAGGCGATGCACCAGTTCGGTGGCCAGGCCGCGCTTGGTCGGGCCCAGCGCATCGGTGTTCCATTCGGCGCCGTCGCGGTCGCGCGCCGAGACGAAGGTGGGTTCGCCGCCCATGGTCAGGCGCACATCCATCGCCTGCAGGTCGCGGTCCACCGCGGCGCCCACGGCGTTCACGGCCTGCCACTGGTCTTCGGTATAGGGCAGCGTGACACGCGGCGATTCGTGAACGCGCGTGATGGTCATCGCATGGCTGAACTCCGCTTCGCACTCGTCGACGGCGCCGGTCACCGGCGCCGCGCTACCCGGCTCGGGCGTGCACGCAAGCGGGATATGCCCTTCGCCCGCGAGCAGGCCCGAGGTCGGGTCCAGGCCAATCCATCCAGCGCCGGGCAAATACACCTCGCACCATGCATGCAAATCGGTGAAATCGCGCTCGGCGCCGCTGGGGCCGTCGATGGCCTTCACATCGGGCGCAAGCTGCAGCAGGTAGCCCGAGACGAAACGCGCTGCCAGACCGAGATGGCGCAGTGTCTGCACCAGCAGCCAGCCGGAATCGCGGCATGAACCCGAGGCATTGTTAAGCGTGGTCTCCGGCGTCTGCACGCCCGGCTCCATGCGGATCAGATAGCGGATCTCGCGTTGCAGGCGCTGGTTCAGCGCGACCAGGAAATCGAGCGTGCGGCATTCGGCGCGGTCGATGCTGCCGACGAAGTCTGCAAAGCGCGGCGTCAGTTCATCGCGCACCAGATAGGGAGCCAGGTCGTGCGCGAGACCGGCGTCGTACTCGAACGGAAAGCGTTCGGCCGACGGTTCGAGGAAGAAGTCGAACGGGTTGTAGACCGACATCTCGGCGACAAGGTCGACCGTGACCTTGAATTCGGTCGTAGCCTCGGGAAAGACCAGCCGCGCCAGGTAGTTCGAGAACGGATCCTGTTGCCAGTTGATGAAATGCTGCGCCGGCTCGATGCGCAATGCGTAGGACAGGATCGGCGTGCGGCAATGCGGTGCAGGCCGCAGGCGCACCACCTGTGGCGACAGCTTCACCGGACGGTCATAGCGATAGTGCGTGACGTGATTCAGTGCGACATGTATGGCCACGGCGCCCTCCCAGGCGGTTGCTGCGATGATTGTCGCGCTGTCTCAAGCAAGACTTGTACCCTCTCGCGGTCGCTTACATCGAGCTGCCGGCCTTCGCGCGTACGGATTGCTCCAGCAGCGAGCGCAGCTTCGCTAGCGCGCCCGGATCGCCATGCGCCGCCGAGCGCGCATACCAGATCTTGGCTTGTTCGATGTCCTTGCCGACCACGCCGGGCTCGCCGCGTTCGTAGTAACTGCCAACGATGTACTGTGCACCACCGTCGCCCGCCGCGGCGGCACGGTTGTACCACTCGAAGGCCTTGGCATAGTCTCGCGGCACCCCGCGGCCGGTGAAGTAGTTGGTCGCCAGCGCCACCTGCGCTTGAATGTGGCCGCCCTGCGCGGCGCGTTCATACCAGCGGTTGGCCTCTTCGAGCGAGCGCGGCACCAACTCGCCGCGCTCGTACAGGTCACCAAAGGTGAACTGCGCATGTGTCATCTGGTTGTCAGCGGCCTTGCGCAGCCAGACCAGCGCTTCCTGCGGCTTGACGGGCGTGCCCTCGCCGCGCAGCAGCATCATCGCGTAGTTGAACTGGGCCAGCCGGTTGCCTTCCCGTGCGGCGGCGGCGAAGCCGCGCAGTGCGGTATCGAACGCGCCGGCCTCATAGGCGGCGAGTGCCTCGCGTGTCTGCGCCTGGGCCGGCTGAGCGGGGGCAGGCGCCGCGTGAATCAGCGGGTCAGGACAAAGCGCCAGCGCCAAGGCCAGCGTGGCGATGGCCAACGGACGGCGACAGGCCAGGCCGGCTGCCGCGGCGGGCCAGAGCGGGGGGCGGGCTTGAGGCATGACGAACTCCGGGATGCGCTGCGCCTTCTTGATTCCAGTGTAGGAGGCGGCGGCTCGGCCCGGAAGGCAGGCGGTAGCCCGAAGATTATTCGCGCGAATAATTACACATGCCAATGAATATCAAATAACATCCATTCAATTCATAAATCATGCACATCAAATCCATCCGGCACGATGTAGCCGTCGCCATAGCGCCCCGCAAGCGACAACCGTGACGCCGATCACGACCGGGTACGCATAGTGGAACTTCAGCTCCGGCATAAACGAGAAATTCATGCCGTAGAGGCTGAACACCACGGTCGGGATCGCGAGAATCGCACCCCAGCCCGCCAGGCGCTTGACCACCTCGTTCTGCCCCACGGTGACCAGCGCGAGGTTGACCTGGACGGCCGTGGTCAGCATTTCGCGCACGACGTCGAGTGTGCGCACGAGCCGGCTGGCGTGGTCCTCGATATCGCGGAAATAGGCGCGCAGTTCCTTGGGCACAAGGTCTTCGTGCAGGCGGATAAGCTGGCCGCACATGTCCTCGACCGGGTTCACCGAATTGCGCAGGCGCAGCACCTGCCGCTTGATCTGGTACAGCCGCTCGATCGCTGCGCGGTCGAATTCGTCGCGGAAGATGTCCTGCTCCAGCTCGGCAAAGGTATCTTCCAGGCGCGTGACGATGGGCATGTAGTGGTCGACCACGAAATCCATGAGCGCATAGAGCACATAGCCAGGGCCGTTGGCGAGCCCCTGCGGGTCGCTTTCGCAGCGCTCGCGCACCGGCGCATAGGTACTGCTGGCGCCGTGACGCACCGACACGACGTAGTTCGGGCCGACGAAGATATGCGTCTCCCCGACCACCACCTCGTCCTCGATCAGTTGCGCGGTGTTGAGCACGATGAACACCGAATCGCCGTAGGCCTCGAGCTTCGGCCGCTGGTGGGCATCAAGTGCGTCTTCGACCGCCAGGTCGTGCAGCCCGAACGACTGCTGCACCTGGCGCAGGAGGGCCAGGTCCGGCTCATGCAGGCCCAGCCACACGAACGTACCTGGCACGCTCAGCGCCTGCGGAATCTCCTTGATGCCGACCGTGCCGAGCCGCTTGCCTTCCCGGTAGGCCACACTATTGACGATCGCGCCCATGACAGCTCCGTTCTGCAGATGAAGCAATCGTAACAAGGCAGCGCCGCACGCGACCGCAAGGGACGGCCGCGCTGTCGCAGGCACCACTTGGACACGTCAGATGGATTGCGTGCAGCACCTGAGGACAAAGTCCACCCATTTGTTACAGTTCGCACCGAAGACGCAGTTAGAATGTGGCATTTCCACGGTCACCCGGCTATGTCACAGAAGAAATCGCCACGCTTCGAGCTGCGCAGTGGCAATGTAGACGCCCTCCTTCTCGCCCTCCAGACCGCCGACATGGCTGCACTGCGGGACGACCTGCTCTCCCGGTTCGAAGCCACTCCCGATTTCTTCTCCAATGACGTGATCGCGCTGGACCTGCGTGCGCTTGAAAGTGATGACGAGGTCTCGCTCGACGCGGTGATCGGCACGCTCGCGACGCTGAAGGCCCGTGCAATCGGCGTGGTCGCGCGGCCCGCGCAGCATGAGTGGGCCCAGCGCTTCGGCCTGCCGCTGCTCGACAGCCAGAGCCGCCGCGGCCTGCGCGACGCGGCCGAAGCCGCCGAGGCCGCCGAACGTGCAGAACGCGCCGCAGCCGAGGCCGCCGCTGAACAGTCCGCGCGCGACGAAGCCGCCCGCGCTGCTGCCCAGTCCGCCACCGAAGCCGCCGTCAAGGCCGCCATCCAGCAAGCCCAGACCCTCCTGATCGACAAGCCGCTGCGCTCGGGCCAGCAGGTCTACGCGCAGGGCGACGTGGTCATCATGGATGTGGTCAGCTACGGCGCCGAGGTGATCGCTGAAGGCAATATCCACGTCTATGCCCCGCTGCGCGGCCGAGCGCTGGCGGGCGTCAAGGGCAATACCAGCGCGCGCATCTTCAGCACGTGCATGGAGCCCGAACTGATTTCCATTGCCGGCATCTACCGCACGGCCGAGCAGACCCTGCCGGCCGACGTGCTTGGCAAGTCCGCCCAGGTTCGCCTGGCCGATGAAAAGCTGATCTTGGAAGCGATCCGGATGAAATGATCCGGCGGCGCCCAGCCACGAACTGAATCACTGCAGCGCAAGCTTCAACCTAATTACGGACCAAAGAGCCATGGCAAAAATCATCGTTGTGACCTCCGGCAAGGGAGGCGTCGGCAAGACCACCACAAGCGCCAGCTTTGCCGCGGGCCTGGCCCTGCGTGGCCACAAGACTGCCGTGATCGACTTCGACGTCGGCCTGCGCAACCTCGACCTGATCATGGGTTGCGAGCGCCGTGTCGTCTATGACCTGATCAATGTGGTGCAGGGCGAAGCCAACCTGAACCAGGCCCTGATCAAGGACAAGAAGTGCGAGAACCTGTTCATCCTGCCGGCCTCGCAGACGCGCGACAAGGACGCGCTGACCAAGGACGGCGTCGAGAAGGTCATCAAGGGCCTGGTCGACATGAACTTCGAGTACATCATCTGCGATTCGCCGGCCGGCATCGAATCGGGCGCGCTGATGGCGATGTACTTCGCCGACGAGGCGCTGATCGTCACCAACCCGGAAGTGTCGTCGGTGCGCGATTCGGACCGCATCCTTGGCATCCTGGCATCGAAGACCAAGCGTGCGAGCGAAGGTGGCGAGCCGATCAAGGAACACCTGCTGATCACGCGCTACAACCCGAAGCGCGTGCACGGCGGCGAGATGCTGTCGCTCACGGACATCCAGGAAATCCTGCGCATCAAGCTGATCGGGGTAATCCCTGAGTCCGAGGCCGTGCTGCATGCCTCGAACCAGGGCACGCCGGCCATCCACCTGGAAGGCTCCGACGTGGCTGACGCCTATGGCGACGTGGTGGACCGCTTCCTTGGCAAGGACAAGCCGATGCGCTTCACGGATTACCAGAAGCCCGGCCTGCTGTCCCGCATCTTCGGCAACAAGTAAAACAAGTAAGGAGGACTTATCCCCATGTCGATCCTGTCCTTCCTGCTGGGGGAAAAGAAGAAGTCGGCCTCGGTCGCCAAAGAGCGACTGCAGATCATCCTGGCTCACGAACGCACCGGCCATTCGGCGCCTGCCGATTACCTGCCGGCGCTGCAGCGCGAGCTGGTCGCCGTGATCTCCAAATACGTCAAGATCAGCGACCAGGATCTGCGCGTGAGCCTTGAGCGCCAGGACAACCTGGAAGTGCTCGAGGTCAAGATCGAGATCCCCCAGAACTGATTCACTGATCGTTCCCCCGCGCCGGCGCGCCTCTTTCAGGGCCCGCCGGCGCGTCTTCATTTGCGCCTGGCGCACCAGCAAATGCCCACTGATGCTGGTGCAACGCACCAACGCAGTATTGTGTAGCGGCCTGACAACGGATTTGCACCAAAATCCTGCTCGGTTCCGGGCTTCAGCGCGTATTTGTGTCCTTCGTTCCAGCGTTTTGTTAAATTTTCGCGGCGTTTACACGAAACGTAGACCCCGTGCCCCGTCGTGATCCGGCGGAGAACAGAACAGAACAGAAAAGGAGCACCATGAAGAAATCATCGGCCATCGTCCTCGCCGCCGGCAGCCTGCTGGCAGGTTCCGCTTTTGCACAGACTTCCGTCACGCTGTACGGTATCGCTGATGTCAGCGTTCGCTACACCACCCATGCCGACGCATCGGGTCACGGCAAGACCGAACTGACCGATGGCGCTGTGACGCAAAGCCGCTGGGGCCTCAAGGGCGCTGAAGCCCTGGGCAACAACCTGAAGGCGATCTTCCAGCTCGAAAACGGCTACAGCCTCGACACCGGCAAGCTGAACTCGGCCAACACGCTGTTCAATCGTCAGGCCTACGTTGGCCTGAGCGGTGACTTCGGCGCTGTCAAGCTGGGCCGCCAGTACACCGAAGGCTTTAATTTCTTCGGCGACTACGATCCGCTGACCATCGGTAACTACACCGCCAACGCCTGGCCGTTCTTCCTGACCCAGTTCCGCGCGAACAACGTCATGAGCTACGGCGGCAAGTTCGGCGGCCTGGACGTCGGCGCCAGCTACGGCTTCGGCGAAACCGCCGGCAGCATGACCTCCAACCAGTACTGGGGTGCCCGTGCCGCTTACTCGTATGGCCCGTTCGGCATCGGCGGCGTGTACCAGGAAATCCGTAACCAGGCTGGCGAGCGTCAGCAAATGTTCGGTGCTGCCGGTAAGTACAGCATCGGCCCGGCCAAGATCTTCCTGGGCTACCTCGGCGGCAAGGACCGCACTGGCGTGATCGACAACGGTTTCATGAACCAGTCGGCAGCCTCGACGGGCGCAGGCGCTCAGACCGCCATCACTGCTGGCGCCCTGAACAACCCGCGTAAGGACCACCTGGGTTATGTCGGCACGACCTACCAGGCCACTCCGGCCCTGGCAGTGACCGGTGCGTTCTACTACGACTACATCGAGAACAAGAACGGTATCGCCGGCAATGGCGGCCACCGTTACGCCGGCGTCCTGCTGGCCGAGTACTCGCTGTCGAAGCGTACCCAAGTGTACGGCACTGTCGACTACAACCACGTCTCGGGCGGCGCGACGACCGAACTGCCGGGCGCCAACAACCAGCTGGGCGTGGCCGCTGGTATCCGCCACATTTTCTGATCGCTCCCCGATCAGTCAGTTGTTTGGCGAAAGGCACCTTCAGGTGCCTTTTTTTATTTGGCAGACGCAGGATGACCAACCGGTCCACCTGGACGTCTTCATGCCGCCTCACTCTCCGCCAGCTCCAGCCGGTACCCATGCGTATAGACCGGCGTCAGCCTGAGTCCATTCCTTGCATGCAGGCCCAGCTTGCTGCGCACGCGCGAGACATGCGTATCGATGGTGCGTGACAGCGGCGAGATCTCGCGGCCCCAGACCGTGGCGATGATGTGGTCACGCGTGACGATGCGCCCTTCATTGCGGAACAACAGCACGGCCAGGTCGAATTCCTTTGGCGTCAGGCAGATTGGATGGCCGTGGCAGGTCACCTGCCGCGCGGCGCAGTCAAACACATAGCCGGCCAGGCGCAGCGGCGCGTTGCGCGCGACGTTGTCAGGGCTGGATCGGCGCAGCACCGCCCCGATTCGTGCCGACAGCTCGGCGGCGCGGATCGGCTTGGCCATATAGTCATCGGCGCCGGCGACGAGCGCGCTGACAATGTCGGCTTCGGCATCGCGGGACGAAAGAAACATCACCGGGATGCGCCGGTCCAGGTTGCCGCGTAACCAGTTCAGTACCTCGCGCCCGGACATGCCGGGCATGTCCCAGTCAAGCAGCAGCAAGTCGAACGCGGTGTCATGCAGGGCGAGCAACAGGCGTCGGCTCTGGCTGAAGCTCACGCATTCGTATCCGGCTTCATTGACGATCCGGCGGATCAGCGCCGCGTGGACGGGATCGGCTTCCAGCGAGGCAATCGTCTTTCCCATGGTCTGTCTCTCTCAGCGTTTGCGCGAGAGGGCATTAGAAACCGCCAGCCGGGACGTCCGAATAGGATGGGCCTCAAATCGAATTCCAGCTTTCAACAATCGTTTACTTCTTGCCCCGGGCAGCGGCCCCTACCATGGGCGACTGCCATGCCGGACGACCTTCCCGCATCCGGAAGCGCCAGGAGAGACGACGTGAGAATTGCCGTATTGGAGGCCGACCCGACCCGGGCCGTCGGCATTGAACAGACGCTGCGCCTCAGTGGGCACCAGTGCACGCGCTATATCCATGGCCGGTCGCTGATCCAGGCTCTCCGGGGCGCCACTTTCGACATGTTGCTGCTCGACGGCGACACGCCGGGCATTGCGGCGCTGGACGTGCTCTCATGGGTGCGACGAACACTCGGCCATGAGTTGCCGGTAATGTTGCTGGGCGACTCCAATGAGGAAGCGCGAATCGCCAGTTGCCTCGCCGAAGGCGCCGACGCCTATCTGCGTAAGCCGGTGGGGATGGCCGAACTGGCCGCCCGCGTGATGGCGCTGCTGCGCCGCGCGTGCCCGACCAGCGCGCATGGCTGCGACCTCGCCCATGGTGCTTTCCGCTTTGCCACGGCTGACCGGCGCGCCTGGGTCCACGGCAAGGCAGTGGCGCTGGCGCCCAAGGAATTCGATCTGGCCGTCCTGCTGTTCCGCAACCTGGGCTCGCTGGTGCTGCGCCAGACCATGGTCAACGAAGTCTGGCGCTATCACGTCGATGCGGCGTCGCGCACCGTGGACAGCCACCTGTCGCGCGTGCGCACCAAGCTCGCGCTGTGGCCGCACAACGGCGTGCGGCTATCGGCCGTCTATGGCCTGGGGAACCGGCTGGACCAGTTGTGAAACCCCGGTCCTGTGCCGATGAAACAACTCAGTCAGCCTTGATGCCGGCTTCCTTGACGATGCGCGCGTTCTCCACGTATTCCTCGTGGATCGCCTTGGCAAACTGGGCGGGCGTGCCGCCGGTCGGCACCTCGCCGCCCTTGAGCAGGCGCTCATGCACGTCGGGCTCCGCGAGCGCCTTGTTCAGTTCGGCATTGAGCTTGTTGATGATCGCCACCGGCGTCTTGCCCGGCGCGAAGATGCCGAAGGTCGAGGTCAGGTTCGCCTTGGGATAGCCAAGTTCCGCGAGTGTCGGCACGCCGGCCATGCTCTCGATGCGCTTGGGCGCGCCCACGGCGAGCGCGCGCAGGCGACCGGCCTGCATGTGCTGCGTGAGCGCGGGGCTGGCATTGGTGCTCATCACCTCGAACTGGCCGCCGAGCGCGTCGTTCATCTGCTGGCCGGCGCCCTTGTACGGAATCAGCGTCAGTTCGGCTTTCGACTTCGCCTTCACCTGTTCCAGCACGACATGCCCGACCGTGCCGAGGCCCGACGTGGCCCAGCGCACCGAGCCCGGCTTGGCCTTGGCCTGCGCCACAAGGTCCTGGAAGGTCTTGCCCGCGAAGCTCTGCGTGGCGACGATCAGCACCGGCGAATACATGACGCTCATGACGGGGGCCACGTCGCGCTGCGGGTCATAGTTGACATGGCCCACATGCGGATTGAGCGTGAGTGGGCTGGTCGAGGCAAAGCCGAGCGTATAGCCGTCTGGCGCAGCCTTGGCGACAGCGTCGATGCCGATGCTGCCGCCAGCGCCCGCCTTGTTCTCGACCACCACCGACGTTCCCATCTGCGCGGACAGCCGTTCGCCGAGCGCGCGCGCGACGGTGTCGCTGATCCCGCCAGTGGGATAGGCGACGATCAGCCGGATCGGGCGGCTGGGGTAATTGTCGGCGGCGGAGGCAGGCAGGGCTGCCGCCATAAGGCTGACGGCGCCAAGCGCGGCCAGCAGGGACATGCGGGAAAGAAAAGCCATGACGGGTGCGGGAGATCGAAGGGCGCGGCGCACGGCCGCGTCGCGCTATGTTAGCTGATCGGCCCCAGCGCTTCCCGCTCAGCGTACCAGCGGGTGCTCCGGCACCCACGACACGAACAGTTCGTTGGCGCGGTCGTACAGGCGCCAGACCGTGCCGCAATCCCGGCAACAAAAGGTGAGCATGCTGTAGGGAACGCCGGACGAGCTCTGGCTGACCACCGGTGCGGTATTACGCAGCGCGAGGCAGGACGGCGGCTCGCGGCGCCGCGGATCGGCCGCCAGCGCCAGACAGCGCTCGCAGGCCGGAACTGAGGGGCACGGAGAAACAGGAGGTGGGGGTACGGCAGACGTCATGCCCGCCATGATGCCGCAAAACAGCGACATACTGCGTCTCGGTCGCTTTGAATTTGGCTCGCGATCCTGCTGCGTCTCATACGCCATTTTGATCGCATCTATCGCCGATGCGCGCGCATGCGCACAGCAGCATGCGCGTGGTCCGCTGTCATTCGCGTGGATTCGCGCAAACCCGCGCTTTAAGGAACAGTTAAGATTTCCTGAGCGAACTTTTACGAACCTGCCTGGGCGCTGCTACCTAGACTGCCTTTCACACGGCGCCCGCATCGGCCTGAGGACGCCGGACTGATTGATTGCAGGCCGCCCCGGCACCGCAGGTGCCCACAAGGAGACAGGTTCATCATGGCAGTCACTGGCAATACCCACGGCTTCGCGCAACAAGACCAACAGGCACAACAGGCGCCGCGCTTTGACATTTATGTGCGCATCCACAAGGCGCTGCGCGCTTTCATGGCCGACACGCTGCTGCGCGTGGGCCGCACCGACACCGACGACGAAGCCGAACTGCGCGGCTCGCTGAGCCAGGTACGGGACCTGCTCTCGGCCTGCGAGCAGCACCTGCACAAGGAAAATGACTACGTGCACGCCGCGATGGAAGCGCGCGTGCCCGGCTCGACGACCCGCATCGCGCACGAGCACGAAACGCATATGGCCGAGATCCGCGCGCTGCGCGCACTGACCGACCGTGTCGGCGCGGTGCCTGCCGCGCGCGCCGATGCCATCCGCGAGCTGTACCGCCAGCTTTCCCTGTTCGTCGCCGAGAACTACGAGCACATGCATTTCGAGGAAACCCGGCACAACGCCGTGCTGTGGGCCAGCCATACCGATATGGAACTGCTCGACATCGAAAACCGCATCGTCGCGTCGCTGCCGCAGGAGACCGTCGGCGTGATCGCGCGCTGGATGCTGCCGAACGTCACGCCAGCCGAGCGCGCGCTGATGCTGGCCGGTATTCGTGATAACGCCCCAGCCGAAGCCTTCACCGGACTGCTCGACGTCTGCCGCACACTGCTGCCGATGCCGGACTGGATGAAGCTCACGCGTGCGTTGGGCCTGCCCTCCGGCCCCACTCAAGCCGTCTGGGCGGCGGGCTGATCAGCCGCCGCGCTCCACATGCTCGATCCGCAGCGGCCGCGCCACGCGCAGCGCAAAGCGGCCGCGCCCGGTGCGCTCGATGCGCACACTGGCATTGCGCTCCACCAGGCGGCGCGCCAGCAGCACAAGCCGCGCTTCGAGGTTGTCGCTGATATCGGGCAGGCCGAGCGCCGGATCGAGCCGCAGTTCGCGGTTGGTGAAGGCCTCGCGCCCGGCGTGCAGGTAGTCGCACACCAGTCGGCGGAAGATGGCGCCAGCCACGCCCTTGATCAGGTAGTCGTCATCGAGGAAAACGCTGCCGTCGGCCTCGAAGTAGCGCACCAGTACAGGTTGCGGCGCCGGCGGCGGTGCGTCGCCCGATGCCTCGGCGCCGGCGGACTCGTCTGCCGCGGCATCGGCGCTGGCCTGCAAACCGCGCATGGCCTGGCCGAGCTGGGCGGCGAGCACCACGAGCGCGTCCTCGTCCTCGTAGGTAAAGCGCAGTTCCCGCTCGCTTTCGACAAACAGCACACCAAGCAGCGCGTTCCCCACGCAGACCGGCACGGCAAGCTGGCTGCCCGGCGCGGGCAATCCCGGCAGCGGGATCTCGGTATCGAGCCGTGCCGACAGGCCCGTGTCGATCACGCTGTCGCGCATCGCGCGGCTGTAGCTGCGGTCTGAAGTCATGTGCATGATGCGGATCGGCGTGCGTTCGCGCGCGGCCACGCCGATCACGCCCTCCCCCAGCGCGATCTCCGACCCCACGCCGGATTCCGCATAGCCGTGGCTGGCCACGGTGTAGAGCCGTCCGGCGCTTGCGTCATGCATGAGCAGCATCGCGTGATCGATGCCGAAGCCTGCCGCCAGACTGGCCATCGTGACATCGAAAAGCTGGTCGGTCTCGGTGCACGCTGCCAGCCGTTCGCTGACGCAGCGAAGCGCTCCGAGCAACTGCCGGCGAGGCTGGTCAGACGGTGCGGGCAATCGCCCGCCGCCTGGCACGGCTTCGATCGCCGACACTCGGTACACATCCGCGCCCTGCAGCCGGAACACATTCTCCATGCCCGAATGTGAAGCGATGCCGGCCAGCCTTGCCTTCATATGTTCGAACAGCGGGCCAGAGGTTTCGGTGCGTAGGTAATGCACGGTCAGGCGGAACATCGCCGCGGTGTCCGGATGGATCATCAGCACGGTGCCGACCGGATTGGCCAGCACGTTTTCGCGCGTCTTGTTGAAGAACTGGAACGACAGCGCGACGTGCTCCGGGTCGACGAACTGCACGTGCGAAAGATAGGCGACGTTAGGCGTGCCGTCCGCCGCGCAGGTGGCCATCACGGCCGGAATCACGCCTTCGAGGCAATCGCGGATGTCGGTGGCGGTCAGCGGCAGGGCCGTCATGGCTGCGCGTGTCGGCTTCCGGGTCAGGTGGCGGCCGGGCTCAGCGCCTGTCCGGCGTGCGCGCCTGGCGTCTGCTGAAACGCGTGCGTCGGCGTGAAGCTAACGGCGACGAGATCGTCATCCGGACAAGCGAGGAACGCGTGGGCCAGCGAGGCTTCATGACCGATCAGGTGGATTTCCTCGCCGAGCGCCTCGCGGTAGGCGGCGACGCGCGCGCAGTCGCCCGGCTGCAACGGCGTCTCCCTGGCGTCGAAGCCTTTGAGTTGCAGCGTGCGGTGCGTGGTGGGCTCGCTGAAGACCACGGCGATCGACCGGTTTGCGGCAATGTCGGCCAGCACTTGCTGTGACTGCGGGCGGCACAGGAACACGGTCACGCAGGCATCGTCGTCAGCGATGCGGAAACCGACCGCGCGCATCAGGTGCGGCGCCAGCGCGGCGTCGCGCGTGGCGGCGATCACCGATACGCGGCGCCCGAGCACGGCGGCTTGCCCGTCAGCGCGCAGCGCGGCGAGCGCCGACGGCGGCGCTGCAGCCCTCTGCGCGTCTGGCGTCGGTTCGGTGGAGGATGGCCGGCGTGCAGGCATAGTCATCCCAGTGTAGGAGACGCCGGCGTCAGTGAAAACGCCCCGCCAAGGCGGGGCGTCAGGGCGCTCTGTGCGCTGGCGCGCGTTAGCGCCGTCAGGCTGCCTTGCGCTTGCCGCCGAGGTCTGGCAGGAACACCGCCAGCAGGCCCAGCAGCGGCAGGAACGCGCACAGCTGGTACACGGTCTGGATGCCATGCGTGTCGGCGAGCCCGCCCAGCACCGCGGCGCCGATGCCGCCCATGCCGAACGCGAAGCCGAAGAACATGCCCGACACCATGCCGACTTTGCCGGGAATCAGCTCCTGCGCGAACACCAGAATCGCCGAAAACGCCGAGGCCAGGATGAAGCCGATGATGAAGGTCAGCACGCCGGTCCAGAACAGGCCCACGTGCGGCAGCACCAGCGTGAACGGCGCGACGCCGAGGATCGACGCCCAGATCACACGCTTGCGGCCGATGCGGTCGCCGATCGGGCCGCCCAGGATCGTGCCGGCCGCCACCGCGAACAAGAATACGAACAGATAGATTTGCGCGGACTGGCGTGCCAGGCCGAACGTCTCCATCAGGTAGAAGGTGTAATAGGTGGTCAGGCTCGCCATGTAGAAGTACTTGGAGAACACCAGCACCATCAGCACCAGCATGGCCCGCACCACCACGCGCGTCGGCACCGGACTGGCCACGGCGCCGCCCGCCTTGCCCTTGCGCGCGCGGTGCGCGATCTGCTCCGCGTACCAGCCGCCGATCTTCCACAGCACCGCAATGGCCAGCAGCGCCGCCAGCGAGAACCACGCCAGGCTCGCTTGCTTGTGCACGATGCCGGCGGCCAGCAGCGGCCCCATGGCGCTGCCGCCGTTGCCGCCGACCTGGAAGATCGACTGCGCCAGCCCGTGCCGCCCGCCCGACGCCATGCGCGCCACGCGCGACGATTCCGGATGGAAGATCGACGACCCGGTGCCGACCAGCGCGGCCGCGACCAGCAGCACGCCATAAGTCGGCGCCACGGACAGCAGCAGCAGCCCGCCAAGCGTGAAGCCCATGCCGATCGCGAGCGAGCGCGGCTTCGGATGCTTGTCGGTGTACAGGCCCACCACCGGCTGCAGCAGCGATGCCGTGACCTGGTAAGTCATGGTCAGAAAGCCGATCTGCACGAAGCTCAAGTTGAAGCCGCCCTTCAGCATCGGGTAGATAGCCAGGATCAACGACTGGATCATGTCGTTGAGAAAGTGCGCGAAGCTGATCGCGTACAGCACGCGGTAGCCCGTACGCTCGGCGGCGTGTTCGGTCTTGGCGGCGGGAGTGCCGGAAATGCCGGAAATGCCGGAAACGCCGGAAGCGGCGGAACCGGAGTCGATGGTAGTGCTCATTGGCGGTCTCGACAGGACAAAACGACGAACCACGGGGGCGCTCGCCGGGACGGTGTGAGAGGCGATGCTAACTGGCTGAAGCGCGCCTGTCCTGCGAGAATAGGTATGCAACCTTGGAGAAAAGGACATGCCTGCCTCCGGCCCTCGGAAGCCTGCGCCACCGGACGTCCGGGTGCTGGGCGACACGTACACGAATCCGCCACGCTATGTGCACTTCGACCGTGGCCCCATGCCGGTCACGGCGATGGCGGCGGACTACCAGCCCGGCGATGTCACCGCCCGGCACCAACATCCGCACGCTCAGCTGATCCATGCCGTGCATGGTGTGATGGTGGTCAGCACCGCCGAAGGACAGTGGATCGTCCCGCCCACGCGCGGCATGTGGATGCCCGGCGGCACGATGCACTGGATCCGCATGGTGGGACAGGTGCAGATGCGCACCGCCTATGTCCGGCCGGATGCCGCGCCCGACCTGCCGGGGCGCTGCACGGTGCTGGGCATCTCGCCGCTGCTGCGGGAATTGATCCTGGCGGCGATCGAAGTCCCGCTGCCCTACACAGCCGATTCGCGCGATGGCCGCCTCATGCAGCTGCTGCTGGATGAGGTGGTGCTGGTGCCTACCCTGCCCCTGCACTTGCCGCATCCGGCGGACGGCGGCCTGCGCCAGATCTGCGATGCCATCGTCGCAGAACCTGATACGCAGTTGACGCTGGCGGACTGGGGTGAGCGTTTAGGCCTGGATCCCAAAACTATCCAGCGCCGCTTTGCGCGGGAAACCGGGATGACGTTCGGGCAGTGGCGACAGCAGGCGCGGTTGCTGGCGGCGCTGGAGAGGCTTGCAGCCGGCAGCAAGGTAGTGGATGTGGCGCTGGATCTCGGATACGAGAGCCCGAGTGCGTTTGCGACGATGTTCAAGAGGCAGTTCGGCGTACCGCCGAGCGCATTTTTTCGTTAAGTTTTCGCTAAGAAGACCGGCCACAACAAAAAAGGGCGTCGCCGTACGCCAGCGCTCGGTTTGCTTTTCTCTCCCCTTGATCGGCGCCTCGCGCTGGGCCGGCTCCGCGGTCGCCTTTCTTGCTTCTTCTTTGGCGAGACAAAGAAGAAGTAGCCTCCGAAGGAGGCTATCTTGGGGCGCTAAAGCCATGATGCCGCATGCAGCATCGCAAACAGCGAGGTCACCTTGCCAGGTAGCGCTCCACCAGTCTGGTCCAATAGGCCGCACCTACCGTCAGGTTCTCGTCATTGAAGTCGTACGCCGGGTTGTGCAGCAGGGGCTGATTGGCACCATTACCGAGCCGCACGAAACAGCCCGGCCTTTGCTGCAGGTAATACGCGAAATCCTCGCTGCCCGTGATCCGGGCCGCTTGCGAAACTACCTTGTCGGCACCGACCAGTTCCTCCGCGATCTGACGCGCGAATTCGGTTTCCCGTTCGCTGTTGATCAGCACCGGATAGCCATGCACATAATTCACTTCCGCCACGGCGCCATATCCCTCCGCGTGCGCGATCGCCATCTGCCGGATGCGCGTTTCCAGCGAAGCCCGCACATCCGGGCTGAACGAGCGCACGCTGATCTCCATGCGCGCGCTGTCCGGGATCACATTAGGTGCATGGCCCGCGTGCAGCGTGCCGATGGTGACCACCGCGGTTTCATTCGGATCCACATAGCGCGAAACCACCGACTGCAGCGCCATCACCAGGCTGCCGGCAACGAGAATCGGATCGACCGACTGGTGCGGGCGCGCCGCATGCCCCCCCTTGCCGCGAATGGTAATGGTCACCGTGTCGCAGGCCGCCATGAACGGTCCCGAGCGGAACAGGAAATTCCCCTGCTCCACGCCCGGATGGTTATGCAGGCCGAAGATGGCATCGCACGGAAAGCGATCGAACAGTCCATCGGCCAGCATGCGTTCCGCACCGCCGCCAGCGCCGATTTCCTCGGCCGGCTGGAAGATCAGGTGTACGGTACCGTTGAAGTTAAGCGTGCGCGCCAGCTGCTTTGCGGCGCCGAGCAGGATCGTGGTGTGGCCGTCGTGACCGCACGCGTGCATGCGCCCTTCGTTGACGCTCGCGTATGGCAGGCCGGTCCGCTCATGAATGGGCAATGCATCCATGTCCGCGCGAATGCCAACGCTGCGCCCCCCTGTCCCCGCCTTCAACGTGCCGACCAGCCCGGTCCCGCCGACGCCGCGCGTGACGGTGTACCCCCAGCCTTCGAGCAGGCTGGCAACGAGCCCGGACGTGCGGACTTCGTCGAACGCGAGTTCTGGATTCTGGTGAATATTGCGCCGGATGGCTTCGAGTTGGTCGCGGCTGTCGAGGGTATCGGCCAGCGCGCAGAAGCGGCGCTTCAGAGAGGTACCGAGGTAAGACTCGATCTCGGGGGCGTGCTCGGACATGGCATTGCTCTTCTGGCAGAGACTGCGGGACGGTCAGTGCGCCGTCCTTATAAACAGTATTTCACGCAGAAATCGCAAACGGAAAGGCCAATAGCCGAATAACTGTAAATCGATGTAATCCGGCCCTTTTCAGCACCGGAACTGTTGCTCTCATGGCACGCTTTGTATGGAAACCCAACGGTTTGTATAAAAGCGTTTCGATGGGGAACCTTGGCGGGCGCCTTGTACGCCCGCCCTGCGCACATCACTCGTACGCGACGACCTTCTGCGTCTGCACGCCAAGCCCTTCAATGCCGAGCCGCATCGTGTCGCCGGCCTTCAGGAAGCGCGGCGGCTTGAAGCCCATGCCCACGCCCGGCGGCGTACCCGTGGCGATGAGGTCGCCCGGTTGCAGCGTCATGAAGCGGCTGACGTAGCTGACCACCGTGGCGACGTCGAACACCATGGTCGAGGTGCTGCCTTTCTGTACGCGCTCGCCATTGACCTCCAGCCACAGACCAAGCGCCTGCGGGTCAGGCACTTCGTCGCGCGTCACCAGCCACGGGCCGACCGGACAGAACGTGTCGCAGCCCTTGCCCTTGTCCCAGGTGCCGCCACGCTCGATCTGGAACTCGCGCTCCGACACATCGTTGACCACGCAGTAGCCCGCCACGTGGCTCAGCGCGTCCTCGCGCGTGACATTGCGCGCGGTCGTGCCGATCACCACGCCTAGCTCGACTTCCCAGTCGGACTTCAGCGAACCGTGCGGCAGCATCACGTCGTCGTCCGGGCCGTTGAGCGAGCTGTTGGCCTTCAGGAAGACGATCGGCTCGGCGGGCAGCGGCATGCCGGCTTCGGCGGCGTGGTCCGCATAGTTCAGGCCAATCGCGATGATCTTGCCGATACCGGTCCAGGGCACGCCAAAGCGCGCGCCCTCAACGACCGGCAACTTGCCGGCGTCCACCTGCGCCAGGCGCGCGAGCGCTTCCGGCGAGAGCTGCGCCGCATTGATGTCGGTCACCACGCCCGACAGGTCGCGTACCTTGCCCTGCGCGTCGATCAGGCCCGGGCGCTCGGCGCCGGGCTGGCCAGTTCTTACCAGTTTCATTGTTTTCCCTTCGATGGATTGGCTTGGCGGACGGCCTCGCCTGCGAGCGAGCGCGCGACCACGGTCAGCACTTCTTTGGCGGTGTTCTCGGAATGCCGGCGCAGCACCTGCGCCAGCCGCGGACAGCCGGGCTCGCGCAGCGCGGCCATGATTTCCTCATGTTCCTCATGCGACTCCTGCCAGCGCAGCGAATCGGCATTGGCGGCGCCGCGCGCGCGGTGCACCTTGCTCATCAGCGCGGCATACACGTTGGCCAGCACCGGATTGGCCGCGCCGTCGATGATGAGCTGGTGGATTTCCTGATTGATGCGGAAATAGTCGGTACGGCGGCCCGCCGCGTGCGCCTCGATCATGGCCTGGTGCCGGCGCTCGAGCTTGGTCCGCCCCGCATCGGTCAGCCGCTGCGCGGCCAGTTCGCCGGCAGTCGCCTCCAGGCCGTGCAGCGTTTCGAACGTCGCCCGCAGTTCGTCCAGGTCCAGTGGCGCGACACGGTAGCCGATGTACTGCCGATGCAGCACCAGCCCTTCGGCCACCAGCACCTTGAGCGCCTCCCGCAGCGGCGTCTTCGAGACATC
This sequence comes from Cupriavidus pinatubonensis, assembly GCF_019602855.1. GTDB lineage: Bacteria > Pseudomonadota > Gammaproteobacteria > Burkholderiales > Burkholderiaceae > Cupriavidus > Cupriavidus pinatubonensis. The sequence continues at coordinate 71,422 of NZ_CP080767.1, read as the reverse complement.
GAACGCCTCGCAGAAGGCCCGCTCGTCGATGCGTTCGCCGGGCGGCAGTTCGCCCTCTTCAATCATCGTGCGCAGGCGCGCCGCGATCTCGGCGGACATGCCCAGCGTGCGCAATCGGGCGGTTTTCGGAAGCGTTTGTGTCACGGACGTCACCAGCATGGGGAATTTGCACCATTCGAAGGCTATCACACCCGGAAATTGTGCAACCGTGCACACGTAAAATCAATGACTTACGAGAGTTGTAATTACAGATTACGTATCCTATACTCCGGCCAGTTGCGCGACACCTACTACAAACGCCTCAACCGAAGGACCTACGGAGCAAGGAGACACCCCGTCATGCAAACGACAAGCCAAGCCGGCACCCTCACGGCCACGCGCAGCAGCGTGCGCTGGAAAATCTTCCTGATGATGCTGATGCTCGTCGCGATCAACTACATCGATCGCGCCTCGCTGTCGGTGGCCATGCCACTGATCGCCAAGGAATTCGACCTCAGCCCCGCCATGCAGGGCCTGATCCTCAGCTCCTTCTTCTGGACCTACGCGTTCATGCAGATCCCGGGCGGGATGCTGGCCGACAAGTACAAGCCGCGCATCGTGATCGCCTGCGCCACCGTGTTCTGGGGCTTCTTCCAGGCGATCGCGGCGGTCTGCACCAACGCCACCTCGCTGCTGCTGACCCGGCTCGGGCTGGGCGCGGCAGAAGCGCCGATCTACCCGGCCGGCGGCAAGCTCAACGCCATCTGGATGACGCAGAACGAACGCGGTCGCGGCGCCACGCTGCTTGACGGCGGCGCACCGCTGGGCGCGGCGCTCGGCTCGCTCATCATCGCCGGGCTGATCAGCGAACTCGGCTCCTGGCGCATGTCGTTCGTGGTCGCTGGCGTCGGCACCGTGCTGGCCGGCTTCGTAGCCTGGTGGTACATCCGCAATTCGCCGCGCGAACACAGCGGCGTCAATGAACTGGAAGCGCACCACATCGAGGAAGCGCATGCCCGCGAGCACAGCGCCGAGCCGACCAACCTGTCCGGCCGTTCGCTCGACTTCTTCAAGTACCGCTCGGTGTGGTGCATGGCCATCAGCTGGATGTGCTTTAACGCCGTCTTCTACGGTCTGCTGACCTGGATGCCGACTTACCTGAGCAAGGCACGCGGCTTTGACCTCAAGACGATGGGCGGCGCGAGCTTCCTGATCTTCATGAGCGGCTTCGTCGGCGAACTCGTCGGCGGCTGGATAGCCGACAAGTGGAAAGAAGCCGGCGGCCGTCCCAATGTGGTGATGCGCACGCTGTTCGGCATTGCAGCTGTGGTCGCCACTGTGTCGATCTTCTCGGTGGCCTACGTCACGGACGCCGTGGCCGTGGTGGCGCTGCTGTCCTCCACCCTGTTCTTCCTGCGCTGGTGCGGCCTGTTCTGGTCGGTGCCGTCGATGCTCGGCACGCGCAACAAGATCGGCTTCCTGGGCGGCGTGATGAACCTGGGCGGCAACATCGCCGGCATCAGCGTGCCAATCATCGTCGGCCTGATCGTGCAAGCCACGGGTTCCTACTTCCTGGCCCTGATGTTCTTCGCCGCCTGCGGCGTCGGCCTGCTGTTCGCGTCGACCAACATCGACTACGAGACCAAGATCCCGGTCTGACGACCTTCCCCCAGCAACGCTGTATCCGCCGCGCCGGTCCGTCCGACGGTCCACGCGGCGGTGGAGGAGACACACCATGACCCGCATTTCCCGCCTGCTGGCCGGCGCCGTGCTTGCGCTGGGCGCCCTGCAAGTCCACGCCGCTCCGGCGGCGCCCGCTCGCCCGGCCGATGGCATTCCGAGTGCGCAGCCTGAAGCGGTCGGCGTCGATTCAGCGAAACTCGTTGCGCTGTCCGAATGGATTCGCCGCGACAAGCTCGACGTGCGCAGCCTGCTCGTCATCAAGGACGGCAAGCTCGTGTTCGAGCGCTACGGCGACGGCCTCTCGCGTGACTACAACCACGAGTTGTACTCCGTCACGAAATTCATCAGCGCACTGCTGGTTGGCACACTGGTCGGCGACGGCAAGCTCAGCGCCGAAGACACGCCCGCGCAGCGCCTCGCGGCTGCGCGCCCCGACCTGGCCCCTGCTCTCGCCGACAAGAAAGCAATCCAGCTGCGCCATCTGATGTCGATGTCGAGTGGCCTGTCGTACAAGCTTGTGGAAGGCACCGACACGCTGTACTACGGCGTGCCCGACCGGCTCAAGGTCGCGGCGTCCGCCAGCGTGCGTGTCGCGCCCGGCAAGGAGTTCGACTACATCGACGTGAACCCGGTGCTGGTCGGCGCCACCGTCAGCCAGGTCACGGGGCTGCCCGAACAGCAATACGCCGAACAGCGCCTGTTCAAGCCGCTCGGCATGCAGCACTACCGCTGGGACGGCGCCGACGGCAAGGGCGCTGTGTCCGGCGGCTGGGGCCTGCGCCTGCGCTCGATCGACATGGCGCGGCTCGGCATGCTGATGCTGAACCAGGGCCGCTGGAACGGCCAGCAGGTCGTGCCGGCCTCATGGGTCGCGCGCATGACCACGCCGTCCGGCCCGGCGCCGGACTACGGCTTCTACTGCTGGATCAACAACATCGTAAAGAGCGAGCGCGAGTTCAGCGCCATGGGCTACAAGGGCCAGTTCATCACTGTGCTGCCCAGGCAGAACGCCGTCGTCGTGATGAACAGCATCATGTCCACGCAAGGCGGCCTGCGTGACGCGGCGTACCTCGACCTGTACCGGCGCATGGTGAACGACTATTTGCTACCCGCGCTGCAGGCCGGCAATACCGTGCATCCCGATGCAGCCCGGCAGGCCGCGCTGCAGAAGGAGCTCGAACTGGCACACACGAGCCAGCGCGTGCCCGGCACCGCGCTCGCCTTCAACGACAAGCCCGAACAGTAAGCCACTACACAACAACTTGCGAGACGCCGATGACGGCGTCCGCACCACTCCTGAGAACACCTCCAATGACCAAGCAAATCCGCCTCGGCATGCTGACGCCGTCTTCCAATACCGCGCTCGAACCGATTACCAGCGCGATGGTCAGCGGCTTGCCCAACGTGAGCGCGCATTTCTCGCGCTTTACCGTTACCGAGATCTCGCTGCGCGACCAGGCACTGGGCCAGTTCGATCTCGAGAAGATCCTTGCCGCAGCGCGCCTGCTGGCCGACGCGCGTGTCGACGTGATCGCGTGGAACGGCACCTCGTCGGGCTGGCTCGGCTTCGACAAGGATGAAGCGCTGTGCAAGCAGATCACCGAAGCCACCGGCATCCCCGCCACCACCTCGGTACTGGCACTGAACGAAATCCTCGAAAAGACCGGCGCGCGCCGCTTCGGCCTGGCCACGCCGTACCTCAATGACGTGCAGCAGCGCATCGTCGCCAACTACGCGCGCAGCGGCTTCGATTGCTCGCTCGAACGCCATCTGGAACTGCACGTGAACTACAGCTTCGCCGAGGTCGAGGAAGACACCATCCGTACCATGGTGCGCGAACTCGCCAAGGACAAGCCGCAGGCCATCACCACGTTCTGCACCAACCTGCGCGCCGCGCACCTGGTGGAAGCGCTGGAAGCCGAGACCGGCATTCCCGTGTACGACACCATCTCCACCGTGGTGTGGAAGTCGCTGCGCCTGGCTGGCGTCGACACGCGCGCGCTGACCGGCTGGGGTCGTCTGTTCCGCGAAGTCCAGTAAGGCAGAGTACAGAGGCAACGAACCGGAGTCATGACCATGCCCGCAGACAACAACCTAGACCTGGTGATCCGCAATGCCGACGTGGTCACCGCTTCGGACCGCTTCCAGTGCGATATCGGCGTGCGCGACGGCCGCATCGTCGCGCTCGGCCACGGTTTGCCGCAAGGCAACCGTGAAGTCGATGCCACCGGCCTGCTCGCGCTGCCCGGCGGCGTCGACGGCCACTGCCACCTGGACCAGCCCATGCCCGACGGCATGCGCATGGCCGATGATTTCTTCACCGGTACGCGCGCGGCTGTGTGCGGCGGCACCACCACGGTGATCCCGTTCGCCGCGCAGGAAAAGGGCGCTTCGCTCAAGGCCGCGGTGGCGGACTACCATCGCCGCGCCGAAGGCCGCGCCGTGATCGACTACGCGTTCCACCTGATCGTGGCCGACCCAACCCCCACCGTGCTGCAGGACGAACTGCCCTCGCTGATCCGCAAGGGCTATACCTCGTTCAAGGTCTACATGACCTATGACGACCTCAAGCTGTCGGATCGCGAGATGCTGGAAGTGCTGGACGTCGCGCGCGAACACAAGGCGCTCGTGATGGTCCACGCGGAAAACTCGGACTGCATCTCGTGGCTGACCGACAAGCTGACCGGCGAAGGGCGCATCGCCCCGCGTTTCCACGGGCTCGCGCGTCCCGCTCCGGTCGAGCGCGAGGCCACGCACCGCGCCATCACGTTCGCGGAACTCGTCGACGTGCCAATCCTGATCGTGCATGTGTCGGGCAAGGAGGCGATCGAGCAGATTCGCTGGGCGCAGGGCAGGGGACTGAAGATCCTGGCCGAGACCTGCCCGCAGTACCTGTACCTCACCGCGGACGACATGGGCCTGCCCGGCGACGATGGCTATGAAGGCGCCAAGTGCGTGTGCAGCCCTCCGCCGCGCGATCCGGAGAACCAGGCCGCCGTGTGGCGTGCGCTGGTGAACGGCGTATTCAGCGTGTTCTCGTCGGACCATGCGCCGTTCAATTACGACGATCCGGAAGGCAAGAAGCTTGGCGGTAGCACCGAGCATTCGTTCGATCACATTCCCAACGGCGTGCCGGGCATCGAAACGCGCCTGCCGCTGCTGTTCGACGGCGTCGCTCAGGGCAAGCTGTCGCTGCACCAGTTCGTCGAGCTGACCTCATACCGCCCGGCCAAGATCTACGGCCTGTATCCGCGCAAGGGCACCATTGCCGTCGGCGCCGATGCAGACATCGTGCTGTGGGATCCGGCGCGCAAGGTGCGCATCACCAACAGCGCGCTGCACCATGCTGTCGACTACACGCCGTATGAAGGCCTCGACGTCACCGGCTGGCCCGTGACCTGCTTCTCGCGCGGCGACATGCTGGTGCGCGATGGCGAGTACCTGGAGCCCGCAGCCGGACGCGGCAGGTTCCTCGAAGCCGGCCAACCCGAGGTCTGAACCCGAACCATCGCAAACCCGATATGAACCTCCTGATCGTCAACCCCAACATCAGCGAGTCGGTCACCGACCTGATTCACGCGGAAGCCCTGCGCACCGCCTCGCCCGAAACGAACATCACCATGGCGACCGCGCCGTTCGGCGTGGCGTATATCGAAACGCGCTTCGAGGCGCTAGTCGGCGGCTACGCGACTGCATGCGCCGCGGCCGAGCACGCCGGCAAGTTCGATGGTCTCGTCGTCGCTGCCTTCGGCGACCCGGGCCTGGCCGGACTCAAGGAGCTGTTCGACGTGCCCGTGGTCGGCATGACCGAAGCCGCGCTGGCCAGTGCATGCCTGCTCGGCCAGCGCTTCTCGATCATCGCGATCTCGCATCGCATCGAGGCGTGGTATCGCGAATGCGTGGCGAGCAATGGGCTGTCCTCGCGCCTGGCGAGCATCCGCTCGCTGCAGGAGCCGCTGCGCGATATCGGCAGCGTGCAAGAAGACCATGCTGCGCGGTTGGAAGAACTGAGTCTGCAAGCCGTGCGTCAGGATGGCGCCGACGTGATCATCGTCGCCGGCGCGCCGCTTGCGGGACTGGCCCGCTCGCTCAAAGGCCGCATTCCGGTGCCGGTTGTCGATGGCGTCAGCAGCGCCGTGCGTCATTGCGAATCGCTCGTGGCCCTGCAGCCCGGCAGCACGCGCGAAGGCAGCTTTGCGCGCCCGCCGCGCAAGCCAAACGCCGGCCTGCCATCGGCGCTGGCACAGCTGCTCGCCTGAGGACGGATCAGTCCGTGACGGTGTGGGCGGGCGGCACGCGGTAGTGGTTCGGCGTGAGCAGGTCCAGCCCGCATTGCAGGCCATCGACCCAGTCGATAAAGCGCGCGACCATGGCCGCACCGCGAAACGACGGCCCGTGCTGCGGCACGATCCATTCGATGTCGAGCGTGCGCGCCATCGCCGCCCACAGCCGGCAGGCGCGATTGCCGCTCATATAGCGCTGGTGGAACGGCAGCATGCGCGCTACGTGCGCATCGAAATCCGTAACCGTGGCGCCGGCCTCAGCGGCGCTCGTCATGGCTGCGCCGAGATCGCCCGAGAACAGGATCTTGCTGATGGGGTCGTAGAACTGGAAGTTGCCCTCGGAATGCAGGAAATGCGCGGGCACGGCGACCAGCGAACCACGGCCCAGCGGGATATGCGTGCCCGCGTCGGGAATGGTGACGATACGCCCGTTCGTCTTCCCCGCCTGACAGAAATGCGGCAGAAAGCGCGCCCACACTTTCGAGATGAGAACCTGGCAATCCGAGCCCGTCAGCCAGCGCCCGACCGAGGCGACGATATCGGGATCGGCGTGCGAAGCGAGCACGTAGTCGAGTTGCTTGGGCGGGAAATAGCGGCTGATGGCCAGGTACAGCTCGCTGTAGGTCATGTGTCCGCCGGGATCGATCAGCGCGCCGTGGCCGTGGTCGACGACCAGGAACTGGTTGGTCTGCACCACTTCTCCATGCGCTTCCTCGACCAGGTCGGCAAACATCAGGCAGGTATGCCCGTCCGTGTTGTACAAGGTGATGCCCATCGTGCCGCTCCGCCGTCTCAAAGCGGCGACGTTAATCAGCGCGCGGCAATGTGTGCTTGATGCAAATCAAGCTCCACAAGCAAAACAGCCCGGCCAAAGCCGGGCTGTCGCAAGCGAAAGACAGGATGCGGGCCGCTCAGCGCGGGCTGGACAGCAACTGCTCGATCTTCGCCACGAACTGCTTGTCGTCGGGCTTCGTCATGCTGTTGTAGCTGCCCACCACGTTGCCGCTGCGGTCGATCAGGTACTTGTAGAAGTTCCACTTCGGCGCGGTGCCGGTTTCCTTTGCCAGCAGCGCGTACATCGGATTGACATCACCGCCACGCACGTGGGACTTGCCCAGCATTGGGAACTTGACGCCGTAGGTGTTGTAGCAGAAGTCTGCGATCTCCTTGGACGAGCCCGGCTCCTGCGAGAAGTCGTTGGACGGGAAGCCCAGCACCACCAGCCCGCGGTCGCGGTACTTGCTGTACAGCGCTTCCAGCCCTTCATATTGCGGCGTGAAACCGCAATAGCTCGCGGTGTTGACCACCAGCACGACCTTGCCCGCGTACTGGCACAGGTTCTGCGGGGCCTCGTCCTGCAGGCGCGGGAACTGGAAGTTGAGCGAAGCCGGGCAGTTGCCGGCCGGCGCTGCGGCCGGCATGGCGGCAGGCTTGTCGGCGGCGCGCGCCGGATGCGGCAACAGTGCAGCACTGGCGGCGGCGAGTGCAAGCGCGGTGGCAAACATGGCACGGCGCACGGAAGCGGCGAGGGCGGTCTGACGGCGGTTCATGCGATGTCTCCTGTCTCCATAAGGGGCGGCTCGCTGTATCGGGTACGCGATAGTCTACGCCGATGCCGGCCTCGGCGCCGGCAGGCAGCTCAGTCCATGGCCAGACTGGCGGCGTGTTCCGCGACGCTGCCGCGCAGCTCGATGTCCGGCATGCAACGCACGATGCCAAGCGCCAGCAGCGCGGCGACGGCCCCTACTGCAAAGATCAGCTGGAAGCCCGATTCGACACCGTTCGAAAGGATCTGCCGCACCGCCGGGGAAAGCTGCGCGAACGCTTCGCTGCCATGCCGCAGCGCGCCGAGGTCGAGCGCCTGCGAGACACCGGCAGCGGCCGTGGCGTGGCGGAACTCAAGCGTGAGCAGCGTACCGGCGAGCGCGCCGCCCAAAGCGCTGCCGAGCGAGCGCAGCACCAGCAGCGCGCCGGTGCCGGCGCCAGTGTCGCGGCGCTCCAGCACGTTCTGCACGCTCATGAGCGTGCCAACCATGACCATGCCGAGGCCTGTACCGCCGATGCTCATCGCCAGCAGCACCACGGCAAGCGGCACGGCAGGCGTAGCGAGTGCCAGCACGGCCAGCCCGATCGCGCCGGCGATGAAGCCGGCCGTCAGGATGCCGCGCATGCGTCCTACGCGCGGCGCCACCCAGGCCACGATGAAATTGCCCGCCACCGTGGCCAGCAGGAACGGCATCACCAGCAGCCCCGACATCGACGCATCGGCGCCGCGCACGAGCTGGAAATGCAGTGGCAGGGCGAAGATGCACAGGAAGATGTTCAGCGCGGCCAGCGCCGAAGCGGCCACGCCCATCACATAGGCGCGGTTGGCAAAGAGCCGCGGCGGCAGCATCGGGTCGGCGGCGCGGCGTTCCTGCCACGCCAGCGCGGCCACGGCGGCCACCGTCACCAGCGCCAGCAGGCCCAGTTGCGGCGAGATCCAGTTGAACACATCGCCGCCCCAGCTCATCGCGAGCAGGAATGCGACGATGGCCGCAGCCAGCAGCAGGGCGCCCACCCAGTCCACGCGCGCACGGCCGCCGCGCACGGGCAGCATGGCCAGGCCGCGGTAGCACAGCAGCATCGCCAGGCCGCCCAGCGGCAGGTTGATCCAGAACAGCCAGCGCCACGACAGGTTGTCCGACACCCAACCACCGACGAGCGGACCGGCAATCGACGCCACCGCCCACACCGTGGCCAGGTAGCCCTGATAACGGCCGCGCTGGCGCGGCGCCACCACGTCGGCAATCGCCGCCTGTGCGAGCGACATCAAACCGCCACCGCCGATGCCTTGCAGCGCGCGGAACAGGATCAGCTGACCGAGCGACTGCGCCATCGCGCATGCCACCGAGGCCAGGATAAACAGCGTGATCGCCACCATCAGCAGCCGGCGCCGGCCGAAGCTGTCGGACAGCTTGCCGTACAGCGGCGTGGCGACGGTCGAGGTGATCAGATAGGAGGTCACGATCCACGACAGATGCCCGAAGCCGTTCAGGTCATTGGCAATGGCCGGCACGGCCGGGATCACCACGGTCTGGTCGAGCGCTGCGAGCAGGATGCACAACACGATGCCGCCGATCACGCGCATGATCGCCTGGTGGTCGTGGGCGGGGGAAAGAGGAATGGAAGCGTTGGCCTGGCTGGCCGGGTTAAGCGAGGACATGGGCAGACAACGACAAGCGGCAGCCATGTGGCTGCTAACGCGAAACTGGGGAATTGACCGGCCAGGTATGGATCCGCGCAGTGACGGCGCAAGGCCGTGGCGGAAGAAGCCGGAAACGCTAATTCAGTAACCGCATAATTATATGCGGTTATCGTCTATCGCGTGCGGTGGCGCTGCAACACTCGGCTGCGCGCAGGCGCCGCCGTAGCAACCGGCAGCGACCCGCATGCAGAGGTGCGGCGTTACCGACTGCCGCCGTGAATGTAATGCTCGAGCTGCTCAATGATGAATTGCTGCTCGGAGATGATGTCCTTCACCAGGTCGCCGATCGACAGCATGCCGATCAGGTCCTCGCCATTCATCACCGGCAGGTGACGCATGCGGTGCTTGGTCATCAGGGCCATGCACTCGTCGGTGCTCTGGTCACCGCTGACGTAAATAACAGACGACGTCATGATGTCGCGCACCAGCGTATCGCGCGACGAGCGCTGCATCAGGATCACCTTGCGCGCATAGTCACGCTCGCTCAGGATGCCAACAATCTTGCCGTGCTCCATCACCAGCACGGCGCCGATGCCTTTTTCCGCCATCAGCTGCAGTGCGGCATACACCGTCGCCGTGGGCGGAATGCTGAAGATGGCTTGCGTCGGCTTGGACTCTACGACCTGGCGTGCGGTTTTCATCACCCACTCCCTCTTCTGTCGATCATGCGGTACGGCAGAGATGCCATGTCCATCCAGATTAGCAAAGGATCGGGCGGCCTTACAGGGTGACTTACACGAATCTTCGTGAAGTCAGATCTGCGAGAAACTATGCGGTGGCCCAGACGCGAACGCGGCTCACTCGGTCAGCATCCTCACCTTCACCTTCTTGCCCTTCACCTTCCCCGCGTTCAACCGGCGCACCGCTTCTCGCCCGATGGCGCGATCCACCGCGATGTAGGTCGACATCTCCATCACATTGATCTTGCCGATCTGTTCCTTGGTGAAGCCGGCCTCGCCGGTCAGCGCACCGAGGATATCGCCGGGCCGGATCTTTTCCTTGCGGCCGCCCAGCATCTGCAGCGTGACCATCGGCGGCAGCAGGCGCTCGGTGCTCGCGGCGCGCAGTTCGGCCAGCGGGTGCCATTCGAATTCGCCGCCGTGGTGCTGCTCCAGGTTGCCTACGCGCCCCATCTCGTCCATGCTGACCAGGCTGAACGCGTGGCCTTCCTCGCCGGCGCGGCCAGTGCGGCCGATGCGGTGGATATGCACTTCGGGGTCGGGCGTGATTTCCACGTTGATCACGGCTTCGAGCTGGGCGATATCCAGCCCGCGCGCGGCCACGTCCGTCGCTACCAGCACCGAGCAGCTGCCGTTGGCGAACTGCACGAGCACCTGATCGCGGTCGCGCTGCTCCAGGTCGCCGTGCAAGGCCAGCGCCTGAAAGCCCTGTCCGCGCAGCAGGTCGACCAGATCGCGGCAGCGCGCCTTGGTATTGCAGAAGGCCAGCGTGCTGGCCGGGCGGAAATGGTCGAGCAGGCGGCCCACGGCGCTGAGACGCTCGCTCTCATCGACTTCATAGAAATACTGGCGGATGCTCGAGCTGTCGTGCTTCTCGGCCAGCTTCACCTCCTGCGGTTTGCGCAGGAACTTCTGGCTGAGCTTGTCGATGCCCGCCGGATACGTGGCCGAAAACAGCATCGTCTGGCGTTCGCGCGGGCAGCGGCTGGCCACATACGAGATGTCGTCGAAAAAGCCCATGTCGAGCATGCGGTCCGCTTCGTCGAGCACCAGTGTGTTGATCGCGGACAGTTCGAGGCTGCCCCGGTCGATATGGTCGAGGATGCGGCCCGGCGTGCCCACCACGACGTGCGCGCCGTGGACCAGGCTGTCCACCTGCGGGCGCATCGGCGAGCCGCCGCACAGCGTCAGCACCTTCACGTTCTCTTCGGCCCGTGCGAGGCGGCGGATTTCCTGCGTGACCTGGTCGGCCAGCTCGCGCGTTGGGCACAGCACCATCGCCTGGACGTCGAAGCGGCGCGCATCGAGCCTGTGCAGCAGCGCCAGCGCGAAGGCAGCGGTCTTGCCGCTGCCGGTCTTGGCCTGCGCGATCAGGTCGTGGCCGGCGAGCGTCAGCGGCAGGCTCGCGGCCTGGATCGGCGTCATTTCGTCATAGCCGAGCTGGGCCAGCGTGGCGAGCGTGGCCGGCGCCAGGGGCAGGGTGGAGAAATCGGCGGCGGGCGCGGCAGCGCCGGCTTGCGGGGGCAGGGAGCTTGTGTTCATGCCGGATTGTAGCAACGAGGGGTCAATGGGCCGGCCGGAATATCAGGCACGCTTCTTTGCCGGAACCTTCGCCGACACCTTCGCCGGTACCTGTTCCTGGGGTTCCCAGCCAAGGCGCGACAGCAATGCCTGCGCGGCCGCCGGGGCGCGCTCCTTGGCGCCGTTGATGAAGAAGATAAAGACTTCGCGCCGCTTCGCAGCCGGCTGCTTGTCCTCCAACTGCTCCAGATTTGCCGGCGCCTTGCCCGCGGCCCACGTGCGCGCATGCTCGGCCCACGTGTCCAGCGCCTTTGGCCCGTAGCCGGTCGTCAGCTTTTCGCTGCTGTCCATCAGGCGCGCGTAGACAAAGTCGCTGCTCAGGTCAGCCATCGATGGAAACTTGGGCGAGTCGGTGTAGACCGTCGCGGCCTTGTACTTGCGCGCCAGCTTCAGGTAGTCCGGCGACAGGAAACTGTCATGCCGGACCTCCAGCGCGTGACGCAGTGTCACGCCCTCCACCGAATCGGGCAGCAACTGCAGGAAGGCTTCGAAGTCTTCGGCATCGAACTGCTTGGTCGGTGCGAACTGCCAGACCAGCGGCCCGAGCTTCGGGCCCAGTTCCGCAATGCCACTGTCGATAAAGCGCGAAATCGACTCGCCCGATTCCGCCAGCACACGGCGGTTGGTGGCAAAGCGCGAGGCCTTCACCGAGAACACGAAGTCATTGGGCGTCTCGTCTCGCCACTTGGCGAACGACGTGCGCTTCTGCGTGCCGTGATAGGTGCTGTTGATCTCGATGGCCGTCAGGTGGCGGCTCGCATATTCGAGTTCGCGCGTCTGCGCGAGCCCGGCCGGATAGAAATTGTCGCGCCACGGCGTGTAGGTCCATCCGCCGATGCCGACGCGTATCAGCGGTCCGGCTGTTCCCGGCGAACCGGTCTTGCGCTGCGAAGCTGGCGCGGCAGTGGACTTCACCGCGGTATGTGCTGACATGGCGCGATCTCCCGGGACGCGAGATTCAAAGTCTAGCGGGAAACCGCGGCCAGGGCGAATGACAAGCAGGGCGTGCGCACCCGGCCGAAAAAAAATGCCGGAAGCAGGCTTACACCTGCTTCCGGCTTATCGGGCCCGGCGCTGCCTGGGTCAGAACCCGAAGTTCTGGGTCACGTCGGCACTGTTCACATCCACCGGCTGCGTCTGCACCACACCGGCGGAACTGGTGGCCTGCACGCTGTACTTGCCGCCCGCCGCGTTGTCAGGCTGCAGCGGGATCGGCAAGGCCGCCTGGTAGGTGCCGATCACCGGCGCGGCTACCGGCAACGCCGGCGCGGCTGCATAGAAGCTGTAGGCGCCGGTATCGCTCGCGGCAGCGGTGGCGGCGATCTCGAAGGTACCGCCGCTGACCAGTTGCAGCGCGCGCAGCGTCGCTTCGGCCGATGCCGGCGTCACGGTACCCGAAACGCGCCGGTACGACGAAGTCGGCAACGACAGCGGTGTGCCGGACGTCGAAATCGCGGTGCTAGCGCCCGCCACCACTGGCACGCTACGCACGATACCTGTCGCACGGCCGTTGGCCGCGCCCGGCACGACGACAACGTCCACCGCGCCGGCAGTGCTGCTCTGCTCGATCGGCGACAGCGTGAAGTTCCCATTGGCATCCGCCACCGTGGCCTTCACCACAACGCCGTTGCGCTCGGCGTACACGCGCGCGCCCGGCGACGAACCCACCACGCCGGTCACGGCGCCGCTGACCACGGTCGGAATGGCTGTCACCACCGGCTTCAGGCCATAGCTGCCATTGCCGCGCGTCACGACAGACTTGCAGGCGTCAAAATCGAGCACGAGGTCGGTCAGCGTGCCGGGGGCGACGGTGAAGGAACGGTTGATCTTGATGCCAGACTGCACCGCACTGGGTGTATCCAGCGATTTCTCGCTTCCGCCGGTCGGCACCACGGAATTGGCCAATGCCCCTGAGCCGCCGCCGGTGTTGGCATCGAGTACCAGCCGCACCTGCTGGTAATTGCCCGCGGGCAGCGGAGTTTGCCCCAGTTCGGAGAGCGCGCCGTTGGTCAGCGACAACAGGTCGATCTTGCGGGCGGGCGACACATTGATGTCGACCCAGCCGCTAGCTCCGGGATCGGCGTTGGCGCTGGTATGCACGCGCACCTTGTTGACGGTCACAAAGACATGGTCGAAACCGCAGGCCGGCGCATCGGTCATCGAGACCTTGAGCGTTCCCTGTCCGCTGCTACCGCTGCCCGAATCATCGCCACCGCCGCCGCATGCTGCCAGCCCGAATGCCCCGGCCACCGCCACGATGCGAACTGCCCTGGAAGAAAAAGAATAAGAAGAAGCCGACACGGTATCACTCCGCTTGTTGCTGTTAATGACCGCAGAATATGTGACGCATGGCGTATCGACTGTAAGCGTTTGTAATTCGCCGCAGCGACGCCACGGCCATGTTTGCATGAGCCGTCATCCAGCCAGTCCCCGCAAAAGCGCGTTGCGCGTGGCGGCGCAGCGCACGATTTGCTGCTTTGCAATGGCGATGCAATCCCTGTCTCGGCATCGATTCCAGTCGCCATCGCGCCGCAGAGCAACGACGGCCAGACGGCAGCGCGTCATCGTGCATGGCGTTGCTCGGCGCCGAGGCTGCACCGAACGTGCCGATTCGCAAACGGAAACATTCAGGACAGTCGCAGCAACAGGGAGGCTCCTGTCATGGCCGGCTAACGAGGTCACGCGCCTTTTTTGCGACGACTGGCATTGGTCGGCTCAAGTCGTCGCGAAGGCCTCCGTTTACCTGCCCAGTGGAGATCCCACACATGACGCCCCAAAAATTCCCTACGAAGGAAACTGCCCGATGTTCTCAACCATCCGCGCCCGGATCATGGCCCTTTGCGTGGCCATTGTCGTCGTCGCCCTGGCTCTCAACGCGGCGCTCAGCCACCTGGTCACACGCCGCTACAACCAGGAAGCCATCGACAGCAGCCTGACCGCCGTGCAGAACGGCCATGCCGCTGCCATCAACGACTGGGTCGCATCGCACAGCCAGATGATCAACTCGCTGCAGGACGCCGTGCTGCAGCCCGAACCCGACGCTGCGCTCAAGCAGATTGCCGATGCCGGCGGCTTTACCAACGTCTACGTCGGCTACGCGGACAAGACCGCCAAGTTCTCTAACCCGACTGGCATCCCGCCCGGCTATGACCCGACCGGCCGCCCCTGGTACAAGCAGGCCGTGGGCGCAGGCAAGCCGGTGGTGACGCCGCCCTATGTCGATGCCGGCAGCGGCAAGCTGGTGGTCGCCTTCGCAGCGCCCATCGTGCGTGATGGTGGCGTGAAAGGCGTTGTCTCAGGCGACGTGGCCATGGACACCGTGATCGCCAACGTCAAGGCCATCCACCCGACGCCGGCCAGCTTCGGCATGCTGGTGTCGAAGAACGGACTGATCGTCGCGCACCCCGACGACAAGCTCACGCTCAAGCCGGTGTCGGAACTCGTGCCCGCGCTCGGCGCGGACAAGCTCGCATCGCTGCCCGGCGCGGCGGAGCCGCTCGAGGTGGAAGTGGCCGGGACCGCCAAGCTGCTGCGCGCACGCGATGTCCCGAACTCGGACTGGATGGTGATCGTCGCCCTCGACAAGTCGGAAGCCACCGCCGGCATGCGTTCGACGCTGATCGCCTCGATCGTCGCGCTGCTCGTGATTGCGTGCGTGGCCGCAGCCGTCACCGGCGCCGTGACGGCCGTGTCGTTCCGCCGCCTGTCGCAGATCCGCGACGCGATGCGCGCGATCGGCTCCGGCGACGGCGACCTCACGCAGCGCTTGCCGGCCAACGGCCGCGATGAAGTCGCCCAGATTGCCGTGGCGTTCAACACGTTCGCCGACAAGCTGTGCACCGTCATGCGCGACATCCGCGACACCAGCGAATCGGTGCGCGCCGCGTCCGAGGAAATCGCAGCCGGCAATATCGACCTGTCGCGCCGCACCGAAAGCGCCGCGGCCAGCCTCGAGCAAACTGCCGCGTCGATGGAAGAAATCACCGCCACCGTATCGCAGTCCGCCAACTCTGCCCAGCAGGCCAATGCATCGGTTGGCGCGGCGTCACGCGTGGCCGAGAGCGGCGGCGTGGTGATCGGCGAAGTCATCAGCACCATGGGCGAGATCGAAAGCGCATCGGTGCGCGTGTCGGACATCATCAACGTGATCGAAGGCATCGCGTTCCAGACCAACATCCTCGCGCTCAATGCCGCAGTCGAAGCTGCTCGCGCCGGCGACCAGGGCCGCGGCTTCGCGGTGGTGGCGGGCGAGGTGCGCGCGCTGGCGCAACGCAGCGCGCAGGCCGCCAAGGAAATCAAGACGTTGATTGAAACGACCGTGGGTAGCGTGACCACAGGCTCGAGCCAGGTGCAGCGTGCCGGCGCAACCATGCACGAGATCGTCAGCAACGTGTCGAAGGTGACGAGCATCATCGCCGAAATCACGCAGGCCGCCATCGAGCAGACGCGCGGCATTCACGAAGTGAACAAGGCAGTGACGCAGCTCGACGAGATGGTGCAGCAGAACGCGGCGCTGGTGGAGCAATCCACGGCGGCCGCCGCAGCATTGCAAACGCAGGCGGCAAGCCTGGCGGGGGCGGTGGGGCAGTTCAGGCTCGGTTGAGTTCCCGAGCTCTGGCAGCGTGCCGCGCAATATTGCGCCGGCACGCTGCCAGGAATCATGACGCCAGTGTATTGAGCCGGGCGTTGAGGCGCCCGCGCGTAATCGCCGCGATCTGCGCCAGCGCCTCTTCAAGCTCCACCGGTGTGCTGCGATCGACGCGGCGCTCCAGCTGCGCAAAAATCCCTTCACGCGTGTAATGCCGCACGCAGATGATGAATGGGAAACCATGGCGCGCGAGGTACGCGGTGTTCATGCGATCGAGCGTGTCTTCCTGCTGCGTCGTCATCGCGTCCAATCCAGCGCTCTTCTGCTCCGCGTTCGAATCCGCCGTCATCGTGCCTGCGCGGATGTTGGCGCCGGACAGCAACGGGTGCAGGTTCAGGAAATCGCGCTGGCCCTTGTCGTCGAGATTGCGTACCACGTCCATCATCGCCTCATGCAGCGCCGCCACCGATGCAAACGGGCGCTGCGACCAGGCCCCTGCCGCGGCCTGCGGAAAGTGTTCGAACACGCTGCCGAACACGCGCGCAAAGCCCGCCTGGTCCAGCGCGTTGACCGGCGCGAGATCGATTGACTGTGACATGGACTGCTCTCCCGTAAGGCCCGCCGCGTTGGCAAGGCGTGGACGTTGTGGACGTTGTGAACGTCGAATACGGGCCGAGTATAGGAAGCACCCACGGCAGCGGCGAGGCCCGCTGCCCTATAGGTCGCATAACAGAATCCGATATTGCCGCACGCGCTACGTTCGCTGCATGTCGCGCAGATCCCGCAATTCCTGCGAGGCTGCCGTCAGCATGCCCCGCAGCCACATATGCGCAGCCGAGCGGTGGCGCGACGGATGCCAGAGCTGATAGAAGCGCATGAAGGGGAATTCGATCGGCGGCCTCAGCACCGCCAGCGGCACGTGTTGTGCGTGATAGTTGGCAAAGTGGCGGCCCGTAGTCAGGATCAGGTCGGTGCCGGGGATCAGGCTCGGCGCGAGGTTGAAGTACGGGCAACTCACGCGGTTGTCCCGATGCACGCGCATCGTGCTGAGTCCCGAATCGACGAGCCCGCGCTGGTCGCGTGAATAGGGCGTGGGCACGATATGCGCTGCGCCGAGATAAGCCTGCGGCGTGAACTTGCCGGGCTGGTTGTGCACGCTGTCCGGCGCGACCACGCAGACCACTTCGTCCTCGAGCAATACCGACAGGTGCAGGTGTTCCGGCGGGTTGGGCCAGTTGCCGATGACGATATCCGCGGCGCCTTCCGACAAGGCCTGTTCATAGTCGAACGTTGCGCTCAAGGGTACGGCCGACAACCGTGCATGCGGCGCCGCGCGGCGGAACTCGCGCACCACGTGCGCGAAGAACGGCGGCGCCAGGTAGTCCGGCATCGCCACGGTAAAACTCTGTTCGGTCGTGGCGGGATCGAAGCGGTCGTCCGACACCAGCAGGTTGTCGAGCGCGCTAAGTGCAGCCTGTGCGTTGCGCGCGAGCTGCAATGCGCGCTCGGTCGGCACCATCACATTCTTCTCGCGCGTGAGCAGCGGGTCGTTGAAGATGGCGCGCAGCCGCTTGAGCGCCGAGCTGATCGCCGGCTGCGACTGGTTCAGACGGATGGCCGTGCGCGACACGCTCTGTTCGGCAATCAGGATGCACAACACGCGCAGCAGGTAGGTGTCGAAGGGGTCGTCGGCGCGGATCATGGTGAAGTCCTGAGCGAGGATGGCGGCCGGGCGCAGCGGGCGACGCAATTGCCGCGCCACGGTGTTCGCCAATGCCGACTTTGTAGCGTGTCGCGCACCGCAGGGCAACGCGGTCGAACCCGCATACCGTGGCGGGCCAGTGAATTCGCTGTCCGCTTAACAGTTCAGAAACCGGCGGGCTAGGGTAATCCATAGGTCTGAAACCGGGCTTCTCGAACGCCCGCAAACCCGCGTCCCATAAGGCTTTCCGCCCCATATCGAGGCTGCTATAGAGCCTATACCAGCACTCCCGTTCCGCCTTGTCTGGCCGTTCCTATACTTGCTTCCAACCAAACGGACGGCGGCCGCCGGACCACCTTCGGGGCCCCGGCCGCACGATGCAAACCGACAAGACAGGAGACACCATGTCTATCACGAAACAAGGCGTGCCGATCTTCGCCGGCGCGGCGGACGACGCGGAAGCGAGCGTCTACCGCAAGGTGTCCTGGCGCCTGCTGCCCTTCCTGGGCGTGCTGTGGGTGCTGGCCTGGCTGGACCGCGTGAACATTGGCTTTGCCAAGCTGCAGATGCTCGATGCGCTGCAGTTCAGCGAGGCGGTGTACGGGCTCGGCGCCGGCATCTTCTTCATCGGCTACTTCCTGTTCGAAGTGCCGTCGAACGTGCTGCTGCAGAAGATCGGCGCGAAGAAGACCATCATGCGCATCACCATCTGCTGGGGCGTGATCTGCATGCTGCAGACCTTCGTCACCACCCCCACGCAGTTCTACATCCTGCGCTTCCTGCTCGGCGCGTTCGAAGCGGGCTTTTATCCGGGCGTGATCCTGTACCTGACGTACTGGTACCCGTCAGAGCGGCGCGCCCGGGCGTTCGGCACGTTCATGTCGGCGTCCGCCATCGCCGGCGTGCTCGGCGGCCCGCTGGCCGGCTGGATCATGACGTCGATGAGCGGCGTGCATGGCATGCACGGCTGGCAGTGGCTGTTCGTCATCGAAGGCGTGCCGTCCGTGCTGGCCGGCGTGTTCGCATGGTTCTACATGACCGACAAGCCGGAGCAAGCGCAATGGCTGACCGACGGCGAGAAGCGCGTGGTGCACGACGCGCTCAAGCGCGACAACGCCGCCATGGGCGAGCGCGGCCACGACTGGCGCAGCGTCTTCACCAACCCCAAGGTGTGGCTGCTGATCGCGATCTACTTCTGCCTGCTGTGCGCGAATTCCACGCTGACGTTCTGGATCCCGACCATCATCAAGGACGTCGGCTTCACCACGCCGATGGCCGTTGGCTGGATCGCAGCAGTGGCCTACCTGTGCGGCGCTATCGGCATGATCGCCAACGGTGCGCACTCGGACCGCCGCAATGAAGTGCGCTGGCATTTCAGCGGCGCGGCGCTGACCGGCGGCGTAACGATGGCCTTGCTTGCCGTGCTGCTTGGCATGAATGCGCTGTCGCCCGTGATCGCCCTGCTCGCCATGACCGCTGCACTGGTCGGCACCATGAGCGCGATCCCCGTGTTCTGGCAGTTGCCCAACCGGTACCTGGCGGGCAGCGCCGCGGCGGTAGGCGTGGCGCTCATCAACTCGGTCTCCAACCTCGCCGGCTTCGGTGCGCCGTACGTGATGGGGCTGATCAAGACATCGACCGGCAAGGTCAACACCGGCCTGTACCTGGTGGCCGTCATCGAAATCCTGGCTGCGGTGCTGGTCGTGGTCGGCATCCGCCAACTCCGCAACAAGCGCGAGGCCTGATATGCGCAACGACCAAGATCCGGATTTCGACGCCAGCCGCCGCCGCTTCGCATTGCAATCGCTCACGCTGGGTGGTGGCGCCCTGCTCGCCGGCAGCGCGCTGGCAGAGACCGCGCCCAACCAGACCACAGGCCCTGTGCAGCAAGGCGGCCTGAGCCCGCGCCTGACCATGCATGCGCTCGACACCTGGCACGGCACCCCTGCCGCCGGCATGCGGGTGGATATGCATCGCATCGAGAACGGCCAGCCACGCCACATGCAGACCGTCACGCTCGCTGCCAATGGCCGCAGCGAACCGCCGCTGCTGATTGGCGACGCCTATCGCACCGGCACCTACGAATTGCTGCTGCACGTCGATGAGTACTTCGCCGCGCGCAAGGCCAATCTGCCGCAGCCGCTGTTCCTGTCGAAGATCCCGCTGCGGTTCCGCGTGACCGACGCCAGCCAGCGCATCCACCTGCCCGTGCTGTTCGGGCCGTGGAGCTACAACTACTACCGCGGCAGCTGATGCCGCCGGCTTGCTGACAAGGAGACCGATCATGGCAGGCATCAGCACCCACGTACTCGACGTATCGCTCGGCAAGCCCGTTTCGGGCATGCAGATCGAACTGTTCGACATGGGCACGCAACCCCCGAAGCTCATCGCCCGCGCGCGCACCAACAGCGACGGACGCACCGATACGCCGATGTTGCCCGCCACGCAGGCGCGCACCGGCGACTTCGAACTGCGCTTCTGGGTCGCGGACTACTTCAAAACACCCGATGTGTTCGCGGACATCGTGCCCGTGCGCTTCACCATCGCCGATGCGGCACAGCACTACCATGTGCCGCTGCTGTGCTCGCCGTGGAGCTTCGGCACGTATCGCGGCAGCTGATTCTTTCGTGGTACTTGGGTGCGCATCGTGCGCCCGGGCGGCCCAGCGAGGCCGCCCGTTTTTGTTTGTGGCACCTCATTCATATCAGCGTCATGGTCACTGCAAGGCACGCCCATATCGCCCGCTACACTTGCGCAGTCCAATGAGACGGTTTGATGCAGTCTGCCGGTCAACTGCAGTCTTCCGGCAGCGTTTCGGAGCCATGGGAACGGCCCGCCAATCGCGCGGCCTTCGCCTATCCCGCATAACCACAACGGTGACAATCAAGATGAAGACACGCATTGCGTTTGCAGCATTGGGCACACTGTTCTGCACGACACTTGCCAGCGCCGCAGAAGCTCCGCACTGGACCTACCAGGGCAAGACCGGCGCAAGCCACTGGGCCGGCCTTGAATCCGACTACGCCGTTTGCGGCACCGGACAACGCCAGTCGCCGATCAACATCGAAACGCGCAAGGTGACCGGCACCACGGCGCAACCGGTTAGCCTGGCCTATGCGCCGGCCAGCGCCGAAGTGATCAACAACGGCCACACCATCCAGGTGGAGCCGGCCAACGGCGGCGCGCTCACCATCGATGGCGTCGAGTACAAGCTCGCGCAGTTCCACTTCCACACGCCGAGCGAAGAGAGAATCGACGGCAAGTCCTATCCGTTGGTAGCGCACCTCGTGCACAAGAGCGCCGACGGCAAGCTTGCGGTGATCGCCGTGCTGTTCCGCACGGGCAAGACCAATGCCGCCTTGCAACCGGTGTTCGCGGCGCTGCCGGGCAAGGCAGGTGCCAAGCATGCGGTCGATGGCACGATCGACGTCGGCGCGCTGCTGCCCGCCAACCGCGACAACTACACGTTCATCGGCTCCCTGACCACGCCGCCTTGCAGCGAAGATGTCCGATGGGTCGTGATGAAGACGCCCGTGTCGATCTCGCAGAAGCAGCTTGCGGCGTTCAGGAAGCTGTACAGCATGAATGCGCGGCCGGTGCAGGCTGTGAATGGGCGGGAGATTCAGGCCGGGAAGTAGCCTCTGCGGTGGAGGCGGCGGGCGACGGCCCGCCGATTCTCCGCAAAACTATATCGTTGATCTATTTTCGCTGCGCGGGATACGCAAAACTATATTTATCCCATCGATAAGTCAGCCCCTATACCGCGTCCGGCAGCAGGATCAGGACTCCGCCTTCTTCACCGGATACTTCTTCGCATTCATCTCCATCTTCGCTCGCACCGCCGCATCGAGGTCCACACCCAGCGCCGTCACGAGCTGTGTCAGGTAGATGGTGATATCCGCAAGCTCCTGCTCCACATGCTCGCGCTCATCGGTCGCCATGATGCCGCGCGACTGCTCCTCGGTCTGCCATTGGAAGATTTCCACAAGTTCGGCCACTTCCACGCTGAGCGCCATGGCCAGATTCTTGGGGCTGTGATATTTGCCCCAGCCGCGCGCCTCGCCGAAATCGATGGCGGCTTGCTGGAGGTCTTTGAGATCGATGAGAGGCATGGCTGACAAGCTGGGAAATGCGCAGAGGATGCGCGCAAAGGATGTATTGAACCACGCCCGCGCGCCCTGCCCCTCGCACGTCCGCCGCCGCAAAGCGTTAGGCTATCGAATGTGAACCAGGCTGCAGGCGGAGGCTTCCATGCGCGTCACACCCGGCATGGCTTTTTTCACGCTCGCGGGCACCCTTGCCTACCTGGCGTTGCCGATTCTCGGCTGGGGCGGCATCGGCCCCTTCTTCGCGCATCCGGCGCGCACGGCGCTGGCCGTAGTGACGATGGCGCTGGCCGTCGCCGCCATCTTCTCGGGCGGCAATATCAGCAGCGGGGAACGCGAAGACCGTAGCAACCGCTGGGTCCTGGCCGCATTCGGCGTGCTCGGCCTGCTCTCCGGCTTTGTACCAGCCTGGAATGACCGTATCGACTTCTGGACCCTCGACGGCGATGCCATGCGCTGGTTCGGCGTGTTCGTGTATGCGGCCGGCGGCGTGCTGCGGCTGGTGCCCGTTTTCATCCTGGGCAGGCGTTTCAGCGGGCTGGTGGCGATCCAGCCAGGACACACGCTGGTGACAACCGGTCTCTATGGCGTGATCCGCCATCCCAGTTATCTCGGCCTTGTAGTCAGCTCGCTGGGATGGGTACTCGGATTCCGTTCTGGCGTGGGCATCGTTCTGACGATGCTGATGATCCCGCCGCTCGTGGCACGCATCCACGCAGAGGAAGCGTTACTGCGTTCGCAGTTCGGCGCCGAATATGAAGCGTATCGTGCGAAGACGTGGAAAATGCTGCCCGGGGTGTTTTGATTCCGGGCCCAGACTATGCACTCCATTGCAGCACATCGTAATACGTCGGTCATGTCCTATTTTCGTTTGCGGCCTATCAACACCCAACTTAAGCAGGGGTCTCGACAACGCTGCCAGAGGCCTGTGATAGCCTGCGCAAAAAACCAAGCGCTCAAAAAATCGGAATAAGAGGCGGGCATCCAACGGAATGCCACGCTCGGGGGACGAGGGCATCTTGCGAGTCGATCATCTTATCGGGGACCTTTACGAGTCCGCGGCTCAGCGCGACGGTTTTCTCGAGGTATTTCAAACTGTCGCCGAAGCGTTGGGAGCCAATGTCTTCCATATGTTCAGCTGGGATTCCGTGCGTAATGCACCGCAACTCTCCATCTATACGCCCGATGTCAGATGGGACGAGGTGATCGAGCGCTACGACCAGTATTACGGGGCCTTGGATCCGCGACGCCGGTTTGTCGAACAGGCAAACGTTGGCCAGCTCGTCTTTTGCGATGAGCACCTGACGGAACGGGACATCGCGCGCAGCGAGTTCTTTCAGGATTATCAGATTCCCTCCGGCGTGCGCTACCTGATGGGTGCGCGCCTGGCCCGCCCAGACAGCAACGATATTCTGCTGGGCATGCTCCGTGCACCGGACCGGCCGCCCTATACCGCCGAAGAGCGTGCTGCTGCAAACAGTATGGTCGGCCACATGCAGCGCTCGATCAATCTATGGCAGGACACGCGCATCCTGCATCGCGACGCCGCGCTCGGCACCGAACTGATGGAACAGCTCGGCCTTGCGGTTTTCGCGCTGGACCGGCATTCGCGCGTTGTCTTTACCAATGTGGCAGCGGAGCGCATGCTGCGCCAGACCCTCTGCGTGAGACTGCGGCACGGCCGCCTGGCCGCTGTGCACGCCGATCAGGATGCCACGCTGCAGAAGACGATCGGGCACGTCGCAAAGACACGCCAGGGTGTCAGCCTGGCGCTGCGACCCGCAACGGGCGCGCCCCCAGACACGTTCCTCAACGTCACTTTCTTCCCAGGCCAGGAAGCGCGTGCGGTATTTGGCGATGCAACGATTCTCGTCACCGCCAGGCAGCGCGGATCGGAGCCACTGGTGACCGCCAGACAACTGCAGCAGGCCTTCGGCTTGTCGACAGCGGAGGCCGCCGTTGCCGAAGCGCTGATCGCCGGCAAGGCGCCTGACGAATACGCAGCTACGGCAGGCGTCTCGGTCAACACCGTTCGCACACAGCTTCGCGCCATCTACGACAAGACCGGCACGCGTTCCAAGACCGAGGCAGTCAGCACGATGCTGTGGCTACTGTCGCAGCGGTCGCCTGATCGATAGACGACTCGCAATGCGCCACCATCGTCCGGTGCCGATCAGCCTTTCCCGCCCCCGCGATGCTTCAGCATCGTCAGCAGCGCATTGGCAGCGGCATCCGACGACGCCGGATTCTGACCGGTGATCAGCAATCCATCCGTCACCACATACGGCTGCCAGTCGCCGGCCTTGGAGTAATTCGCGCCGTTCGCCTTCAGCATGTCTTCGACGAGGAACGGAACCACTTCAGTCAGGCCGACGGCCTCCTCCTCGCTGTTCGTGAATCCCGTAACGTTCTTGCCCTTGACCAGTGGGCTGCCGTCCTGCGCTTTCACGTGGCGCAGTACGCCCGGCGCATGGCATACCAATGCAACCGGCTTGCCACTGGCAAACGTCGCTTCGATCAGCGCTTTGGAGTCCGCATCCTCGGCCAGATCCCACATCGGACCGTGGCCGCCGGGATAGAACACCGCGTCGTAGTCGCCGGCCGATACATCGGAGAGTTTCTGCGTCGATGACAAGGCGGCTTTCGCGTCGGCATCATCTTCGAAGCGCCGCGTCGCGGGTGTCTGGAACGAGGGGTCGTTGCTCTTCGGATCGAGTGGCGGTTGGCCGCCTTTCACGGATGCCAGCGTGACGTTGACGCCGGCATCTTTCAGCACATAGTACGGCGCGGCGAGTTCTTCGAGCCAGAAGCCGGTTTTCTCGCCGGTGTTGCCGAGTTGGTCGTGTGAGGTGAGGACGATCAGGACTTTCATGGCGGGTCTCCTGAGAGCGTGGGCGGTATGAGTAAGCATGGTGCATGACACCTGCAAAATCAAAGAACAACGCCGCCCGCAGGCGGCGTTTGCGACGCTCGTTGCAGGCTAGCGAATTGGCGTCAGCAATGCGGGTGCCCCAAAGCCCGCCAACCTGGCATTGCTTCGATCAAAGAACCCATCCCAGAATGTCCGAAGCGCCTCAACGCTCTGCGGCGAACGATATGAGGCCGCCGCGTTCCGCGCGCTCTTCGGTTCCGGAACGATGCCCGCGCCCATCACATAGATGGACGCGCCACCAAAATCCGCCCGGAGATTTGCTTTCTCGACCTTGCGCAGTTCTTGCGTGGGATCGATCTGCCGCATGCGTTCCTGGCTATAGAAGCTGGAGATCGACGAGTTTTCCAGCATGTCCGAGACGATCAGCACCGTCTTCTGCTGCGCCGCCACGTCCCGCACTACCTGCGATACCGCGGCAACGCTTGCCAGGACATCGGATCGCGCCAACGCTTCACTGGTACCTTGCAGCGCTTCCCGCACTGACTCAGCCACCAGTTTCGTACCGTATGCGTATTGCGACTTCAGGCATGCGTCAAGACTCTTCAGCGTTTTGACCGCGGTGGCGTCGCGGATGGACTGGTCCGTCAACGGCATCTCCAGCATCCCGGCCGCCAACTGCTGCAGATAGCGCCCTTGCGCATACGCCGAGAAGCTGTAGAGGCGGAACGTCGTGCCAGGACGCAGCAGGCTCTGGAGATGCCTGCCCAGTTCTGCAACCAGCTTGTCGTCCAGCACCGTGGTCTGGTCGATCATCACGAACACCGTGCGCTCCACGGCTCCCGGCCTGGCGAGTTGGTTGGCGGCGTAGCAACTCGGCATGTCTTGTGCGGCGAATGCGGACCCGCAAAGCATGGCGGCCGCAACCGCCAGCCACGCGACGCACCGCCTGCCGAGGCCGGTGGCACGTGAGTCAGCCATATCAGAGCAGGGCTTCAAGGCGTGCACGTTCGGCCTCCTTGTTGCGTTCTTCTTCGTCCTTGCGGGCCTGCTCCTGCGCTGCCTTGCGCTCGGCAAGACGTACAGTGACTTCATTGCGGACACTGTCCGGCAAGGCCTGCAGCAGCGCCACGGCATCCGCCTTGCGGCCTTCGGCTGTCATGGCGTCGATACGCGCAAGCACGCTGGCCGCGTTCATCGCGGGCTGGCTCTGCGCAGCAGGGGCGATGTCCGCCTGCGGCGCGTTGCGGGCTGCCGCCACGCGCGTGCGCGACTCCCGCGATTCCATCAGGTAGTCGTCAAACGTGTGTTCCAGCCGGAGCCCGTCGTTGGCGCGACGCTCGCTCATCTTCTGCTGCAGCGTCTGCAGCTTCGATTGCGCCACCTGCATCAGCGGCGTAAAGAACGCCAGGTAGTCGTCATAGGTGGAGAAGCCGCGCGTACCGCGATAGGCGGCCTTGCTTTCCTTTCCTGCAAATCCCCATTTGTATCCGCCGGCAATGCCGACCAGCTGCGTAATCGCAAAGATGAACGCGAGCATCAGGAACGCGGCAAGACCTTCGTCGGTATAAGCAGAGCGACCGTCGGACTTGGCCTTGTCATCAGCCTTCTGCTGCTCCTGCATCAGCTCCGCAGGCAATGCCTGCCCAAGCTTGTCGAACGGATTGCCAGCGCTCGGCCCTTCCGCAACCAGCGCGGTCTGCTCCGTACGCTCGGCCTCCAGATGCTTGACGCGCATCACAGTTGAGAGGACCGATACAAACACGATAATCACCACCGCCACACCAACCATGAAGTAGCTGCGGCTGGTGCCGACGCGGTTCACGCATTGCTTGTACTCCGGCTCGGCGTCATCCTTGTTCTGCGGGTCGTTCAGCTTGACGTTGTGGCTGGCAAATTTTCCGGGCTGGCCTTCTCCACGCCACTCCGAGTCCGCCTTGGCGATCAGGTTGCTACGATAGAGCTGATGGCCAGCGCTATGCATCACGAACACGAAGATGACGCATAGCACGAATACGATGGCCCACATCAGCAACTGTCGTGCGTTCTCGCTGCCGCCTTCTCCCGCCATCCATGTGCCGAGCATGTACGAGAAGCCAAGGCCTTCCGCCAGCACCAGCACGCACAGCAGCCCCATCATCCAGCCCGGCGTCGGGGAACGACCCAGATCGTGTGCCTTGGAGAGATAGTTCAGGCGCTTGTTGAACTCGTCCTCGGTGGTGAAGTGAATGAACTGCTTGTAGTCGTCGCACAGCGTACGTTCCGACAACGTCCAGGACTTGTCCTTGGCATAGCGCGTGGTATCGCGCGAGAGCCGCGCGATCTTGCCGATCAGCGGCAAGCCGTACCACAGGTTCATCCATGCGAAGTCGATCCGAAACTTGTTGCCGAGATACACAATCAGCAACACAGCAAGTGCGAGCGCCGAGTTCAGCGCCGCAAGGTTATCGTTGATCCAGTGACTCATCGTCTTTTTTCTTGGTTGTTGTTGATCAGGTCTTGCCGCCGCCGGCCATGCGCGGGTTGAATGCGGCGGAGTAGCCGTTGCCGTCCTTGTCGTAGCGCAGCCACGAGCCCTGCGCGTGGTCAGGCGACGCGTGGGGAATCACGATGTCCAGGCATTGCAGCGGCGCCTTGTTGACGAAGACGCGATAGAGCAGGCCCTTGTCGCCACGGTAGGTATTCACCTGGGCTTCGGTGCGCAAGTCGGCGATCTGCTTTGAATCGTGGTAGTCGCGATAGACGAGCACTTCCGGGCGGCGCGCCGGCGCACCGCCGTCACGCAATACCGCCACACCCTTGAGTGCGACCAGATGGCCATTGACGGTATCGGTCCAGATCGTGTTGTACAGGCCGGGCATGTAGTCAGCAGTGCGATAGGCCTTGTCATCGCTCAGTGCCTTCACGGCTCGTGATTCGCGCGGCCGGTCCTGGTCGCAACGGGCCAGCGGGGTATCCGCGACGGCCGATGAAATCAATGAAAGGCCACCAGAGCGATCCAGCTTGCCGAGGTCCGGCATCATTGCACTGCGACCGGAGGGCGTACCGCCGAAATCGATCGACGGTGCGCGCACGGTCCGCGTCGACGTCTCGACATTTGGCTTCGACGTTGTCGCCGGCGCCGGGGAAGCGGTGGCAACTGGCCTTTCGCCAGCCGGAGCCTTTGCCACATCGCCGCCTGACTCGTTCTGGCGCGAATTGGCGGAAGCGGTACGCACAGGAGATTGCGCCTTTGCCTGCCCGCTGGCGCGAGCACTTGATGCCGACTTCGCACGCGGAGCGCTCACCGCGATATTGTCTCTGCCGGACTGCGACGGATCGCTTGCCGATTCGCGGTAGAACGCCACATTGGGCCTGCGCGCCGCGAGATATTTGGCAAACGCAGCCTCGTCGGTGACGTCGACGATCTCGACGCGGCGATTCTTCGCACGCCCTGCCTCGTCACGATTGTCTGCCAGCGGCATGGTTTCCCCCGCACCCTGGTAGTACAACTGCGACTCGGCGACGCCCGCATCGCGGAACAATGCCGCAACGGCACGCGCACGCTGCTCGGACAGGTCAGCGTTGAGCCGAGAACTGCCGGTGTCGTCGGTATGACCGATCAGCAGAATACGTCGCGACTTCAACCCCTCAACGGCCTGCCGGTCTTGCGCAGTGGACTGCGGACCGAGTTGCCTGGACTGGACCGGATAGGCGTATTGCTGGGCAATCTCGGTGAATGCAACCCGGGCCTCCGGCGTCAATACGCTGGACCCGGACGCAAACTGGCCATTGGCGCCGGCACCGGAATCCCGTACCGAAACGGACAGGCCGATGCCGCCTTGCTCGCTTGCGCGATTGGCAGGCTCCATCGCACTGCCGTCCGCCGCAATGTCCACCATCGTGACATCCAGCCCGTGCTTCTTCGCAATGCGCGACAGCTCGCAACGGCGGCGATCCATATCCGCACCGATCAGTCCGCCAAGCGCGGCACCCACACCGGCTCCAAGCAGCGTTCCAACCTTCTTGTTGCTCGACACCACGTTGCCCAGCACAGCGCCCGCGATAGCGCCTGCGGTGATCCCGATATTGCGGGCGTTGTTAGAGCAAGGGTCGTCGCTGGCGAAGGTTTCCTTCAGGTAGCCGCCCGGTGCGGTTGCGCATCCGGTCACCATCGAGCAGGCAACCGCCAGGCTTGTCCATCGCCAGGTGGTGCGTGTGTTCGCCCTTGCTGTCGTTCGTGTCGAGCGGCTTGAGCCGCTCACCGTTGTCTTGTTTTCGTTATGCATCGACCTTTGTTTTCTGAAACGCCTTGCCACCTCCCGCCACGGGCGCAACGTTGCGCCACGTCAGTATCGGCATCCATCGTGAAAACTTGATCACGCGGCTCCGTCTGCCATCGAGGCGGTGCGCGATCAGGGAACGTGGTCAAGGCAGCGACCCGCGCGTCGATGGTAGTGGCCGATCATGCACATGCCAACCCTCCGAAGGCCATGCTTCAGTGGGGTTGGAACGAACCTGCCGCTACGCGGGTTGCGCCCGGATCGTTTGCTATGCTCACCCTCCGCACGCATTTGCCGCTGTCCGCGAGAGACAGGCCCGGGTGCTCCCCGGCTCGATGCACCGGCACGACCACGCCAGAAAACTCCGATGTCATTCACCATGCAAGAAGCAAACAGACCCACTTCACCGCGCGGCAGACTGGTCGTTTGGAAGCGTGCAGTCCTCGCCTTGACCGGCTCCATACTTCTTGGAGACGCCGTCGGGTTGATGAGCATCGGATTGTTCAACTTCGGCATCGTGCTACCGGGCAGCATCGGCCTTGCATTCCTGCTGCTCGCGTTGTGTTGGCATCGCGTCGCATGCTGGCGTTTGGCCAATCCACGCAGACAGTTGCTATGGCGTGCGCTCTGGACAGCGTTCGCCGTGTGGCTCGTGACGGTAGGTGTCTTCTTCCACGGCATTCGCAGCGGCCTGAGCGTGTCCGTGCCGACAGGCGTGCCGATCCAGGCCATCATCGTTCTTGGGTCCGGTACGCCTGATTGCCACGCGTCGCCGGCGTTGACTGCACGACTGGAGCAAGGCCTGATACAGGCCCGGCGATTGCCGGCGGCGAAAGTCGTAGTCAGCGGCGGACCGGACTTCGGCCGGCACTGCACCGAGGCGGACATCATGGCTGACTACCTCGTCGCGCGTGGCGTGGCGGCTGACCGGCTGATTCGGGAGGGCCGCAGCACCAGCACCGAGGAGAACCTTGTCTTCAGCCGACAGCTGCTGGAGGCGCAGAACGTCGATGCCGACGGACCGATCGTCGTGGTCACCAGCGATTTCCACGTGCGGCGCGCCGTAGGCATCGCACGCAAGGCCGGTTTCAGCCAGATCTTCGGCGTAGGCGCCGCGACGCCTTTGTACCTGCGCTTCAATGCGTGGCTGCGCGAATACTTTGCCTCCATCAGCAGCTGGATCTTGCGAGAGTATTAAGGCTTGGCGACAGGAGAGCCGTCTTCGGCCTCCTGCTCCACCAAGATAGAGCCCTCACCGCGCGCCCGCGCGCCTCGCCGTCAGCCCCAGAGTTTGACGGCGATCAACCCCCCCTAGTCCTGCCTCCAACGCTGGCATCAAACGCGAGGCGTTTGGCATGCAAAGACAAGTCCTGCCCTGTCGCGAACAGTAATTTTGTTCCGACGCCCATGCGTTGATTGATCCCAATCCACACGGCAGGAGACAAAGCGTGAACAAAACCAGCATTTCCCATCGCCTTGCAAGGCGCCGCTTCCCGCAGTCGTCGGGTTCGGCAGCTCCGGCAAGCCCGGCTTTCCTCATGAACGGACCGGAGGCCTGAGATGCGCGTAGAGCCACTGACCGCCAGCATTGGCGCCGAACTCGTTGGCCTGAACCTGGCCGATGCCATCCATGACGACGACCTGTTCGCCGAGATCCGCGCCGCGCTGCTGCAGCACAAGGTACTGTTTCTGCGCGACCAGGACATCTCCCGCGCCGAGCATGTCGCGTTTGCCGAACGGTTCGGCCAGCTAGAGGACCACCCGGTCGCGGGCAGCCATCCGCAATATCCGGGCCTGGTGCAGATCTACAAACAGCCCGACCAGCCGATGGACCGCTACGAGAACGCGTGGCACACCGACGCGACCTGGCGCGAAGCACCGCCCATGGGTTGCGTGCTGCGCTGCGTGGAAGGCCCCGCGGTCGGCGCCGACACCATGTGGGCGAACATGGTGCTCGCCTACGAGAACTTGCCCGCGCATGTGAAGACGGAGATTGCCGGCCTGCGTGCCCGCCACAGCATCGAGGCAAGCTTCGGCGCCGCCATGCCGATTGAAAAGCGCCTCGCGTTGAAGGAGCAGTATCCGGACCCGGAACATCCGGTGGTGCGCATCCATCCCGAGACCGGTGAGAAGGTCCTCTTCGTCAACGCCTTCACAACGCACTTCACCAACTTCCACACCGCGGCACACGTGCGTTATGGCCAGGACTACAACCCCGGCGGCGCTGACTTGCTGCGTTACCTCGTATCGCAGGCGTTCATCCCCGAATATCAGGTCCGCTGGCGCTGGAAGCCCAACAGCATGGCGATCTGGGACAACCGCAGCACGCAGCACTACGCGGTGATGGACTACGCGCCATGCCATCGCAAGATGGAGCGCGCCGCCATCATCGGCGACAAGCCCTTTGGCATTGGCGAGCGCGACATCAAGGCCCGCACACCCGAAACCGCATTGGCCTGAACCATTTAGCCCAGGAGACAGACATGGATTTCATCGACGGCTCGCTGTTCCCCGAGAACCAGCAGAAGCTAGTTATTACCGCCGCGCCTTACGGCCCGGAATGGATGCCCGCCGATTTTCCGGAAGATATCCCGGTATCGATGGAGGCACAGATCCAGAAGGCGGTGGATTGCTACAACGCCGGCGCCACCGTGCTGCACGTGCATGTGCGTGAAGCGGACGGCAAGGGCTCCAAGCGCTTGTCCAAGTTCAATGAACTGCTGGCCGGCATCCGTGCCCGCGTGCCCGACATGATCCTGCAGGTTGGCGGCTCGATCTCGTTTGCGCCCGAGAGCGAAGGCGACGTTGCCAAGTGGCTGTCGGACGATACACGCCACATGCTCGCCGAGCTGAAGCCAACGCCGGACCAGGTGACGATTGCCATCAACACCAACCAGATGAACGTGGTCGAGCAGATGTGCCCGGCGGACGTTGCCGGCACCTCGCTGGCCGAGCCGGCGAATTATCGCGCGTATCGCGAGATGACCATTCCCGCCGGGCCGGAGTGGGTGGAGGAACACATCCGCCGCCTGAGCAGCAATGGCATTCAGACGCACTTCCAGCTCGCCACCATCGCGCAGCTCGAAACGGTGGAGCGCATGATGCGAAGAGGCACCTGCAATGTGCCGCTGATCCTGACGTGGGTGGCCATCGGCGGCGGCTTTGAAGCGCCAAACCTCTACAACCTGGCGAACTTCGTGCGTGCCTGTCCGAACGGCTCGGTGCTGACGCTGGAAACCTCCATGCTCAACGTGCTGCCGCTGAACATGATGGCGATCTCCCTGGGCCTGCATGTGCGCTGCGGCATCGAGGACAACATCTGGACTCAGCGCCGCGACCGGAAGATGGGCACCGTCGAGCAGATCGAGCAGCTCGTGCGCATGTCACGCGAGTTTGGCCGCGACATCGCCAACGGCAAGGAAGCGCGCGAGATCTACAAGATCGGCACGTTCTATGACAGCGCGGATGAGACGCTGGCCGAGAACGGATTCGCTGCAAACCGCAAGCCCGGTCAGGTTGGCTTCACGCGCCACGGCGCACGCCGATAATCGCTCGCCACCACTGGCACCATGCCGGCAGAATGCCGGCACTTTCAGGCGCGCCCGCTGTACCGCTCCGCAATCCGGAGACAACAGGTACAGCGGGCACTGTTTTATCCGCCCCACACCCACCGCTTCCTCCGACGCCCCAATATTTGCACCTTGATCTGCGTCAACAGTGGCGACGGACGGCGCCACTATTCTGGCGAGCGCTGTCGGGCAAGGTGAACAACAACAAGGACACACGGGTTAGGGAGCGACATGCCGCATCACACCTTGGATATCGAGATCGAACGTCTGGTATCGACATCGACGCTGGAGTGCGCGCCGCTGACGCCAGTCGGCGAGGTCGTTGCCCGGATGGCGGAGCGCCGCTGCAGCTCGATCGTAGTGATGGACCAAGGGCGGGCGGTCGGCATTTGGACCGAACGCGACGCGTTGGCGCTCGGCGAAGCTTCCGATGCACTGACCAGGCCCATCAGCGCGCTGATGAGCCACCCCGTATTGTCGCTGCCCGGGTCCACGCGCCTCGGCGATGCGGTCGTGCACTTCAAGAACCAGGGCATCCGCCATTGTCTCGTCGTCGACGACGCTGAGCGCCCGCTCGGCATGCTGACGCAGACCGATCTCGTCATGAGCCACGGCGCGGAGTTCTTCTTGCGCACCAAGGCGATCGACTCGGTCAAGTTGTCTCAGCCCGTCATGATCGCGCCGACGACCAGGCTATTCGACGCCATGCAAACCATGCGTGCCGGCAGCCTGAGCGCCATCGTCATTCGCTACGTCGGCGATGAGTACGGCATCCTGACCGAACGCGATATCGTCCGGCTGGCCGCCGCCAATGCGCTAGGCGACACCGTTGCATCCCATGCGACACGTCCGCTGCGTTCGCTGACCCGATCCCAAAGTCTCTACGCCGCCCGGCAGGTGCTGGTTGAAAACCGCATCCGCCATGTCGGCGTGCTCGACGATGGGGGCGAGTTGGTCGGACTGCTGAGCCTGGCCGACATTCTCAGCAATATCGAATACGAGTACGTGCACGAACTCCAGATCGCGCTGCGCGAGCGCGATGAGGCACTGCTCGAATCCGCCTATCACCTGAAGCTGGCCGACCGAGTGTTCCAGGCCACGCTCGACGGCGTCATGGTGACGGATCTGAATGGGGTGATCGAACGCGTAAATCCGGCCTTCACGCAACTGACCGGCTATACGCAGGCCGAAGCCATCGGCCGCACGCCGAAGATGCTGAGCTCGGGCAAGCAAAGCGCCGCGTTCTACCAGTCGCTCTGGCGACAGCTGCGCGAAAACGGCGGCTGGAAGGGCGAAATCTGGAACCGCCGCAAGAACGGCGAACTCTATCTGGAATACCTGTCGATCTCCGGCATCTACGGCCAGCATGGGCGCTGCACGCACTACGCCGCGATTTTTTCGGACATCACGCAGCGCCGGATGGACGAAGAGCGCTTGAACCATCTGGCCATGCACGACGCCCTGACGTCGCTGCCAAACCGAACCCTGTTCAGCGAGCGCCTGAAGCAAGCCATCGCCCGCGCCAAGCGTGCCGCACGACGCGTAGCGGTGATGTTCATCGACCTGGACCGCTTCAAGCTGATCAACGACACCATGGGACACGGCGTCGGCGACGAGGCGCTCAAAGTCATTGCCCGGCGGCTCAAAGAAGCTATTCGCGAAAGCGATACCGTGGCGCGCCTGGGCGGCGACGAATTCACGGTGATTATCGAAGATGTCGAAGACATCCGGCACGTCGCGCAGATTGCGCAGGCATTGCTGAACGTGGTCGGTCAACCGATCGATGCGCACGGCCGCACCGTATTCGTAACGCCGAGCATCGGCATCAGCATCTACCCCGACGACGGCATCGATCGCAAGCAGCTGCTGATGCAGGCCGACCGCGCCATGTACGAGGCCAAGGAAGAAGGCAAGAACAACTTCCGCTTCTTCGCCACGCAGATGACATCGTCGTCGATGGAGCGGATCACGTTGGAAAGCGAGCTGCGCAACGCGTTGGCTGCAGGGGAATTTCGCCTGCACTACCAGCCGGTCTTCGATTTGCGCAGCGGGGACATCGTCAGCGTGGAAGCGCTGCTGCGCTGGCAGCATCCGACACGCGGGCTGCTGGCGCCGGGCGCGTTCATCACCACGGCCGAGGAATCCGCACTGATCGTGCCGATCGGCGCGTGGGTCCTGCGCGAAGCCTGCAGGCAGGCGCGCATCTGGATGGATGAGGGCTTCGAATTCGGCCGGATCGCCGTCAACCTCTCCGCCCGGCAATGCCGTCACGCGCAGTTCCTGCACGACCTGACCACCATCCTCAGCGATGCCGGCGTGCCGCCGACGCGGCTGCAGCTCGAACTGGTCGAAAGCATGGCCATGACCGGCAATGGCGTGACTGAATCGCTGCTGGACGAACTGGCGCAGCGTGGCGTGAGCCTGGCCATCGATGATTTCGGTACGGGCTATTCCTCGTTCATTTATCTGCAGACATTGCCTGTGGATATGTTGAAGGTGGATCGGTCGTTTCTCGCCGCGATCGATGGACGCCGCCGGGATGGAACGATCCTGCGCGCAATGGTGGCGATGGCGCATTCGCTTGGGCTGACGGTGGTGGCTGAGGGCGTGGAACAGGCGGAGCAAGTGCAGTTCCTGCGTGAGATCGGGTGTGATCGGGGGCAGGGGTTTTTCCTGGCGCGGCCGGTGCCGGCTGAGCAGTTCCGGCGGGTGGGGATTGGGGCGGGAGAGGTTCGTTGATGCCTTGGCCGCCCGCCACTACGATCATCCCTCCTGTCTGCTGAACCGCGCAATGCTGGCAGCTCATCGCGTCTGGCTCGTGACGGCGCCTCCTTGCTTGCCAACCATGAAGATTCGCTCCGGCATCTGCAAGTCCCGTAGCTCCAGCATCTCCAGCGGGCCCGTACCGACATCGGCGCGCATCTGATAGCGGATCGGATAGACCATGCCTGATGGCGCCGGCACTTTGGCATCGCGAGGCGTGAGGCTCGCCGCGTTGTCGGGGCGTAATGGCTCCCTGGCTTCTGGCTCGCTATCGTTCCATCCCGCTCGCGCAGCATTGGCATCGGGAACGGCTTGCCAGGTGAGCTGGAAGGTAGCGCTG
This sequence comes from Cupriavidus pinatubonensis, assembly GCF_019602855.1. GTDB lineage: Bacteria > Pseudomonadota > Gammaproteobacteria > Burkholderiales > Burkholderiaceae > Cupriavidus > Cupriavidus pinatubonensis. Next base: position 35,770 of record NZ_CP080767.1, on the reverse strand, counting down.
TCCAGCGGCACAATGCGGGCCCGTTCGAGCATGCGGACAAGTCCCCAACGGCCAGCGAACTCGTAGTTCGCGCTCGTGCCTGCGGTTTCCGTTTGCCATTGCAGGATGGTGCGGGGCGTCTGCAGATTGTCCACAGGCCACGTCATGGTCTGCCAGGTCTCGCGCTGATTGAAGTAGTGCAGCTTCTGGTTGTCGATGATGAGCAGCGTATCCGTCAGGCCGGGTGTCGGGATCGGCTTGAGTTCGAAGCGGTATCGCGCATCGCCCTGTGTCAGCATGTGAGCGCCGATCCGTTGCAGGGTGGCGATGGTCTTGAGAAACGCGGGGTCGAATGCCAGCCCTTGGGCGTTGGCGGCAGGCAGCCACTGGTCGCCGTGCTGTTCGAGTACGCCGCCAAGTTGCGCGACGAGGAAGGTGTGGATCAACCCGCTTTGCGGACGCAGGTAGCGCCCCAGCTCGGCGAACGACGCGTCATTCGCCGAGTTGGTGAACGGATAGCGTCCTGCAAATGCCGTCATCCATGGCAACGCGATGCTCTGCCGCCAGTCATCATTCAGGCTTGCCTGCGCAGGCTGCAGGACGGTTTGGGTAGCCTGGGCAATTGGCCGCACGAACAGGGCGTCTCCCATACCGGCCCACTGGCTGCCAAGGCTCGCGGCGATGAGCTGGGCGTAAGCCTGGGTATCGGCCAGCTCCGAGCCCTTGCCCTGGAACAGCGCCATCGCAAGCTGGCGTGCCTGAGCGTCAGCATCGGGGCTGTTCGACACTTGCTGCAAGCGCAGCCGAAGTGCCGTTGCGCGGTCCAGGAAGCGTTGCAGACTCAGTTCTCCCGCGTTGCCCTGGCCGGATTGGCCGATGAGACGCAGCACCGGACCAAAGCCTGCGGTCAGTGGCCCTGCAGGCTCAGCGGGGCTTGCCTCGGCGCCTTCGCGCTTCTTGCCCAGCAGGTCCTTGGCCTTGTTCACCAGCGCATCTGGCAGCGACTCCTTGCGGATGCCGGCGCTGCCTTGGTATTCGAGCGACCTCATCAGCGCGATGACCGGCGACAGCCGCGCATCGGCCATTAGTTTGAGCTGATCGATCACGCCGGGCAGTGTTGGCGCGGGTTCGCATTGCAGGGTGTTCATGAACTGTTGCCAGTGTTCGGCGTAGTCGGCGAAGTACTGGTCGGTGAGTGCCGTTTGAAGGTCCAAGCCCGAACTGTTGTCGGTGTCAGACCTGGCCGATGGTCTGCCGTCGGTGAGCACCCAATCGTTAACCACATCACGGCGCTTGGCGGCTTGCTCAATGGCCGGAGCGACATGCTCTTCGTAGGCCTGTCTCGTGAAAGCGCCGGGCACAACCGCCGTTGTGCGCAGCAGCCCACGTGCATCCGTGCCGGCGGTGAGACTTGCCAATGTCAGGTCTGGATATTTGTGGCCGACCCCGTCGAGGATGCCTTGGTAGATGGTGTCCTGCGCATTGCGCTCACCGATGACGGCCAGCAGTGTCTGCCGCGTGCCGGCTACCAATTCTGCACGGGGCGTGATGCGCCACTCGGGCTTGGACTTCAGGTGTTCGGCGTAGAACCGGGCAAATCGCTCGGCCAGGTCCTGTTTTTGTCCGGGCGTGATTCGCGCATCTGTGGTCCAGTGCTGTGCCAGTTGCTGCGAAAGGAATGCCGCATCCGCGCGCTCTGGCTGGGCGAGCATGAGATAGGTCTTGAGCGTGTCGCGGCCTGCAAGTGCCCACTTGCTGCCTTCGGCATTGAGGCCGGTCGTCTGTAGTTGTGAAAGGTCTGTCAATGAAGCTTCGAGATCCTGCGTGACCGGCGCAATGAGGAGGTCTCGGCTGGACTTGGCGTAAGGCTTCCACAGGGCCGCCAGCACCTCGTCGTCTCGGTTCAGGCCGAAGCGGGTTGAAAGGGGCGCGTGGTGGTGGATGCGGTATTCGTAGCGTTGGATTTGCTGTTGCAGGGTATCGAGTGCCTTCAGGCGCGCGATGGCATTGGGGGCCGATTGAATGTCACGCACAGTCTGATTTGCCGCCTGGATGTCGTGCTTGTTCTGTAGGCCGGAGAGCAGCATGCCGGCGATACAAAGACCGATGGAGGCGCTCACCAGTACCGTGGTAAAGGCGCCGGCATGGATCCCGACCCGGCGCCCTCGGTACTCGGCCGTATGGGTACCAATGGCTTGCCACGCGGGCGCCAGTGTGGCGGGTTGCTCCTGTGGCGCGGTTGGGAGGTCCTCGATATGCACAGGTTCGACTCGCTCGCCAAATGAATCTGCGTCGGCCAGCTCATCTGCGGGAAGCGGCACCGGTACAGGCGTGGCAAGGCACGAGTAAAGTGGCGCAAACATGACGCCAGCTAGCGTTGCGCGCCGCCACTTCGACTCATGTACAGCGGCCCAGCAGTCCATGACACGCTCGCGCTGTGCGCTGACATAGGACGAGACCCCAGCAAGGTAGGCTATGTGAAAGGGCTCCAGGCACTGTTGCATGCCTGCAATGGCCACGCGCCGCTCCAACGCTTCCAGGGCGCAAGCAAAGGCGTCCGGTGTCGACAGAGGTACCCGACCGCGCGACACCGGCGCAAATGCCCCGACAGCTTCAAATTTCTCGGGGCGCTTTCCCATGACTTCCACCACATGCAAAAACGTCAACGGGGCGGCCCAGCCTAAGTCAGCCTCAATTCTGGAAAGCACACGCAAGTGCTCAGTGGCTCCTGTCGCGCTGTGGTCATCGGCGACGAGTTGCACTACGGCATCGACCGGGCGGCGACGGCGCAATTGGCGCAGTTGCTTGCGCCACACTGTCGCTTCGATGCCATCCGGCGACGGATGCACCAGAACCGCGTCTGCGATGTGCAGCACACCGACCTGCTTCAGGCCAGGCGCTACGGCGTCGACTTGGGCATCATCGCCGCACACCAACAGCCAAGGCACACGATAGCGCCAGCGCCATCCCAGCAGGACGCGCAGCTCGTCGCACAAGCCTTGCAATCGAGCATCGCGCTTCAGCACTATTTCCGGTTTTTCGCCGGCGTCACGCTCGAACAGCCTTGCGATGACCGGGTAAGCACCGAATAGGAGTGCTGCGAAATGCGTGACCAACACGATCGCCAGTATTATTGCGATCCACACGAGCGCCGATATCTTGGCGCTCTGTGCGTGCAAGCCGAGCATGTCGCCGCTGAACCACGCCACGCCAGCTGCCAGCGCCGCAATACTAATGGCGAAAATCGGAACGCCCCATGCAGTGGCAGTGCTGGAATCAGGATGCTCCGCGCCTTCTGCGGCAATGACCTTCAGATTACTGGTCGGATTCGTCATGCGATGAGGGTGTGACGTAGAGCACCGCTGCCTGGGTGCGGTCCATGATGAGTTGTGGCCCTTCCATGCCCCCAGTGATGGCAGCGACTACAGACAGCCAGGGATTCAGGGGGGCGGCATCGCCGACGACGTGGTCCGGGCGGCGCACCGCGTCTGCCTTGCTGAGTTGTTCCTGCGAAGTAGCCTTCCAAGCGGCGAGCAACGCGCTGTCTTGCCGGCTATCCAGGCCAGTTATCCACGCGTAGGGGACGGAAGACGATTCCGCGCTGCCCCAGATCAACGCCAGTTGAAGCAGGTCGCCCAACGCATTAGCTTCACCGGTCACGGGCCGATGCAGCTTGCCGAGCACCCGAACCGACTCGGGCAATTGATAAAAGCCGGGGTTGAGCAGTACCGCGACACAGCCTTCAGTGCTCCCGACGGGAGGACTGCTGTCGTGCCATTCGGCCGCCACGACCAGCACCGCTCGCCGGTCTTTGGCATCGAGCCACGCATCGGCCACCATCAGGCCGTCCTCGACTGGCGTCGCCAAGCATTCGAGCGGCGGCAAGCCAGTGCGTCTCAATGCCTCACGGACCTGTTGGGCCCGTAGGGTGGCGTGCTCAGGGCGAGCCACGACTCGTACAGTAGGAGTATAGACAGGCCCGTACTGCGACAAGGCATGTAGGCTCGCCGCGAGTGTAGCCAGCGCTTCTTCCAGCTTAAGGACAATCGTGGCAACCCTGTCCGCCGGCTTTGTCTCGCTACCCGATGCAAGGGCATCCTCGCCATCCGCCAGCAGCGGGGTGAAGGATTCGTCGTCAAATCGGTTATGTACAGGCAGGCCGGAGCCACAGCGAGGCGGTTGCGCCTTTGTGAGCGGCTTGGCATCGATCATCACACTGGCGAGGCTCTTCACACCAAGAGGTAGACAGTAGCCAACGCCAAGCACCTGCAGTGGGCGTTGCGCTTGACGAACTTTCCTGACAAGCCACTTGTGCCGGGCGGAATTGCGGTAGCAGGCGTGCATCCATATGGCCTCGTAACTCGCTCGAGCGGTTCCCAGCAGCACTGCAAAGAGGAGATTCGGGATGCCGAGAATGCAGAACCAGAACCACGGCCCACTCTCGGAAGCGCCCTTCGGCCACGCAACCAGTGCTATGGCTCCGCCGACGGCGCAGCAAACTACCCAGATGCCAAGCCATGGCAAGACGCGCGGACCGTGCGCTGGATAGGCACTCGCTCTACCCGCTGGGGTTAGATCGATCGGCATGCCTATTCAAAATGGACGTTGTGCAACGACGAGATCAGGCGGCAGCCGCATTCGCAGCGATGAAGATGCATCGCGACAGGTTTGCCGTCTTGGTCCAGATAGCATTTCTCTCCCTCGGCTATCTTGGTTGGGCCATGTTTGGCACATATGGTGGGATCGCTCAGGCGGGCAAGCGGCCGGCCCATAAAGGCCATAGTCGGGGAGCCCCCGGTTACCTCACCACCGTTCTCTAGGACGTCACCGATGCGAACAGGAGAGCGCATTGCTTTTTTTCCAGTCTATGTCGAGGTGCTACCACTTGCAGCCCGATTCATTTGTTGCACTAACATGCGGATCAAATAGAAATGCTGATTTCTTGCGACTACGATAATTCGTATATGTCATCGCATATATCATCGCCCCTTGAGACATCATTTCGTACTCACCGTTAATCTTATTTTCGTGAATCTCAAGCCATGTTGTGGTTATCTGCTGCGGAGCATTCTCACTTAGCTCCTCGAAAAGCTGATCTCGCAAAGCCAAGGTTATCGGCTTCCCTGATTTTTCGTACTTAACGAATCCACCCGACCATTTTGAAAATTGATCATAATAGGTGTGCAACTCGCAGTTGACCGATTTACCGCTCGTAGACAAGGATCTGAAACAGTAGATCTCCGAGCTGGGTTGGCCAATTGCCAATGGTGGAGAAAGAAGAAGAAACGCAATGAAGTCAATTCGGCGCATCACATTTTCACTAAGTGTTCCGGCCTATACGGTGCACGTGGAACCTCGCCGCCGATGGTACCGGAATGATTTGCCCATTTTTTTGAAAGCCCCATCGCAGGCCCTTCAAATCAGCGAGCGATTTTCTTTACTTTGGAGGAGATACGCCGTCCATCTTTAAAATGGTCGGAGTATTGATAAGTCTCGCCATTCGGCTCACAGTATGTGCCCGTCCGCTCTAGCAAAGACAGCTTCCCATCGGGGCTTATGGAATAGCGCTCCACCCAATTCTCGCAAGCACTCACGTGGAAGCAAGTACCTACCAGTTGCTTCTTCTTCGCATCGACTTTCAAGCACGGGATTTCGCTCAATTCCTTACTGTAGATGTAGGCTTTGTCTCTATTAGAATAGAGATAGACCTTGTAAAATATTTGCGACGCACCACGCGTATCCAGTATCTTCAGATCCATTTGACCATCGAACGTCAAATCCTCGATTCTAATATCAGTCGGCTGAACAACGTGATCGACGGTAATTGTTTGATTTACTCCACTCGGAGTTACGATCTTCACCTGGTCTCCGATTACAGAGATTTGAGGTTGTACGGATCGTGACCATGCGTAATTCGGGATAAAAGCTGCCTGAGCGACCAAGACCATTGCAAAAGCGATAACATCCACGATTTTTCTTCTGCCAAGCAAGGACGTATTCCAAATAGCAAAGTTAGATCGGTTAGCTTTCCTTTTGAGCATACGCATCCTCAAAGTCTATAAGTACGTCGGAGAGCTTTGCCATTGACGACAAAAATACGTTTGTTCGAGGAACAAGCCCATACATAACTCCGGACCCATTTGGCGACCCTGTATTCACCGCACGCGCTGCCCGCTCGAATTGTTGGCACGCTCGAAAACCCATCGTTGTCGTGGATACTTTGCACACTCGAGTGCGGTAATCGTAGTCCGAACAAACATTGGATACCGTCGTTTGCGTAATTATCGGATGGTCATCGGCCTCCACGTGAATATTGTGCTCTCTACCTTTCGGCTTTGCGCAACATACCCAATAGAACCCAGCGGAATCTGCTGCTCGAGCCGGGTCAGTTTCCAGTGAGTCTCTGTAAGAAGCAGGAGTAGTTCCAAACCAGCCACGATAATCGCCATATCGTTTATAGTTTTCCTCGTGGGTGAGTTGAATGATGCCGCGGCCGTACCAGGGCGCGTAAGGTAAAGTTGGCCCGCCCGTTTCTGCCGTCTTCGTTAGATACGTGGTCTCTTGAATAGCATTGCCAAGAAAATAGGAAAGCCTTATACCGTCGGCTGATATCCGATATTTCCTGAACGCCTGATTGAGCGGAATGAGCAAGCGTTGCGCTCTATTGAGTGCAGAGTTCCATGCAACGCTTCCTGTGGGATATACCGTTTGTTGCGCCTGACTTCTTGTCTGATCGAGAATCCGCCTTGGAATGCACTGCGCAAGTTCACGCGCGCTTAGCCATCCACATTTCCTGAAATGACGAACAAATGCTAGGGGGTGGAAGAACCAGTATTTCCTCCCACCTCCGAGCGGCGTCTGCTCCAAAAACTGGAACTTCCCGAGGAAATCGATAAACTCCTCATACCCGCGCGGGTCGAAGTCTTTTCGCTTGCCAAAGAAGCCATCAGGATCGTTCAGTCTTGTGTAGCGAGCGTCATTCCCGTTTTTATCCCATTCGCTGGGGGCGTGACAAACGAACCGCTTGAGCCTGTTTCGAACCCTCTCATCGCCTTGTACGTACGCGGTTAGCCGATCCTCTTGTTTATACGCCGGCTCTTTTCTCTGCTCGACGGTCTCTGCAGCCTCAACCCCTTCGACTATGTCGCGTAGCTCGTCATAGTCGCACAGACCGTCCTGGCTGAACGGTGTATTCGCTTCGTCGATTCTTCGCCAGCCCATGAAGAATGGGAAATCTGAGTCGGAGAGCTTTTGAATCGAGTCCTCTGATACATTGATATAGCCGCGCGCACCGCTGGCATCATACGTAACTGCCAACCAATTTTTTCGCGCCGCAACTGGCAAAGTTGGTTGTTGAGTGCTCAGGATTCGACCAAAGCGGATAAGGTCGTAGCCATCGCTAGGGCATTGCGGATACAGTGCCGTGGCCCGCTGGTACAGTGTGTACTCGTATTCTGGTTCCGGAATTGGTTCAGCTGTCAGCAGCGTGGGGGTTCCGGCCTGCTCGACCCAAGAGTTCGTGTAGCGCTTCCCTTTATGGAAGTAGGCCTCCACGTACAGTTTGCTGTGGACATCCAGCGTGCCGTCTTTCAACGCCGGAAAGTAAGGCGAGCCAGTCTGGCCGGGCGGGACGCTAACAAAGGCGTGGCCCGCAGGGATGACAAAGTAACTGTGCCCCCAGAAATCCGTACTCCGCGGAGTCGTTGGGGTTGTGTTACCAAGCTGGGTATGCCCGAAGTAGTCACTAAAATCCGCTTCGGTCATGAAGATTTCAAAGTGCAGGTGCGGCTGACCATGGCATTGCCCCCAGTACCCTAGGATGTCCTTGCGATAGACCTTCTTGTTGCCACCCACTCTTACGCCATCGGTCGGTTGCAGCAGCCACGCAGGCAAGGCACTCGCCGAGCCGGTCACTGGCGGAGTAGTGGGCTGCGGAGCAATGATCTGCTGAGCATTAATATCCAGCAGATGCATGTACAACGAGTAGAACGTAATCGTCCTTCCCTCACCGGTGTCGGTTTTATGCTTGAGGAGCACGAATCCGTTATTCGAATTCAGTGCAGGATTGCCGTTGCGATCGAGTTGACCGTCCGAGATGGCTTTTTGGCTCACGCGGTAGGCAACCACGTCACCGTCAGCAATGGCTCGCACGGGCTCCGTCTGCTCGCTTGGTGCGAGGTGCATACCGCAATGCCAGCGGCGATCAAAAGCGATCGGATATACGCCATGGTGGGCCAGTTCGAACTCATCGACGGCATCCATCATCGGATCGGCCCTGTCTGGACGGTCTGATGTCAGGCCACTCTGGGGCAAAAACGGAGGGCTAATTATCATGGTTCAGTGAAAGGGTTTTTGTAACCGAGGTCCTTGATTACGCGCTATTGCCGCCTAAAGTCAGGATTTCACGCGAGGCTTTGTGGAGCATCGCATCGCGACATTCCCCAAAAAATAGGTGCTAATCAAACGCCGCCGTGCCACGTCAACCTTAAGATTGATGAATTCATCACCACAATTCGGAAAGATTTCCTCGAACGTCATAGTGCTCTTTGAGAAAATGAAGATTCTATTGATTGTGTAAGTTCTCTTGCCCTCATCGACATACGATATGCAAAAGTCAAGAGCACCATCAAAGTTATAGTCGCCAACTTTAATGTGCGTCGATGTATTCGTTATTATTTCAAGGGGAACGACGTGATGATTGGTCTTCCCAAAGCTGGCAGTCTTGAATTCCAGCATCTGGTTATTAGTCATTACCATCGCACTAGCCATGGGGATCGGATTAAACTCTCTTTTCTCATGAGCCGATGAATACTGACATTTCAATGCGGTAACAAAGCAGAGGAAGAATCTCCCCAACATTTGCATGCTTTTGACTGCCTCAGTGCGAGGAAGGGTACCGGCCGTCAATCTTCAGGTCGCTTTTTGGAAGCGCAGGCAGGGGTAGCGTCTGACCACCCGGACCAACGAACGTGAAGGACGCCGCCTCGATCCTGAAGTCGCCTGGACACTTGATCACCACTCCGCCTTTCTCCATCGTCACGCTGCCTCCCGCAGCAGCCAGCACGGCCTTCAGCTTGGCGTTGACCAGCACATCCGCATTGGCACTTGCAATATGCAGTTGCTTGTCTGCATACAGGTTCAGCCCGTCGTTTTGGGCCTGGATTTCGACCATGCCCTTGGCCGCGAAGAGCTTGATGCCGAGCCTGTGAGCACACAGCGAAATCAAATCGCCTGCCGCCATGGTGATGCGCTTAAGCGCGCTGATGTCAGCGCTCTCGCCAGCCACGGTCGAGACGTTCCTCCCAGCAGCTAGTTGAATGTTGCGCTCGGATGCAAGGGCAATCGACGCCGGAGCACTGATCAACGAGCCCGCTGCACCTAGCTTGTTCAGCTCACGAATCGCCTGCTGCTGCGCATCGATATCAGCCGGCTCGGCTCTGGTCTGGCGGGTCGAGGCGGCAAGTGACCTGGCAAGGTTCAACGCGCGCTCGAGTTCTGCGATCGTTTCCTGCATATCGAGTTGCTGCCCGGATGCAAGTCGTTGGTCGTATGCGGTGATAAACAGCCCCTTGCCCCCACGCAACGCCCCATACCCGGACGTCCTCAACTCAAAACCAGCCCCCCGCTTCTGGCGCTGTCGATCAACCAGATAGCCCAGGTTCAGCTGCGTCTTCCCCCCATACTCCGTAGACAGCTTGATGCTCTCCTGCCCCTCCCAATCCTCCATCCGCAACTTGTTGTTGCTCTGCGTCCGGATGACGTTGCGCGACAGCCAGCGATCATTGGTCGTTATCAGGTCTTCATGCTGACTGTGATGCAGCGCGTGAGCGATATAGGGCTTGTTCGGATCGCCATCCCGAAACGCGACGGCCACTTCAGTACCGTCAATCAGCGGAAAGTGGAACCCAGTCTGTCGCGCCCCTGCGAAAGGCTTAGCCAGCCGCAGCGGGACACTCTCGGCGCCCTTCGGCCACTCGTCGAAATCGAGGTCCAGGCGAACCACGTAGTGACCCTGCTGCGTCAGGTAGGCGTACTTGTAGTTCTGTGGCGAGGTGACCCGCCCGCTCAGCGTGCCGGCGATACGCGGCCATTTGTTCTCGTCAATCGGCAGCCGATAGCGACGGTCAGACGGAATGGCCTTGTAGGTATTGCGGTAGGCCTTGTCACGCCCACCGCTGTGGATAACTTCGGTAATGACCTGCCCGTTCGGCGCATCGGGCAGATCCACATCCATCCGTAGAATTCGCGCAGGACGCAGATCCAGGATATTGCTCTGGCCTTCATAGATGACTTGCCCGGCCAGCGCGGCCTCGTGCCGCAGTTGCGCTTCCCATTTGGCACCTGCCATGTCGAGATGGTGTGTGCCGTAGACATAGGCCTGTCCGTGCGTGGTCTTGTCCTGGCGCGCGATGTTGGCCTCGGCCCTGAAGCGCTCGTACGACTGGTCCGGGTTGTAGTCTGCCGTGACGAACGAGGCCGGTACGGTCTCCACGTGTGTCTGGAGGTCGAACACAGTTTCTAGCCCCGATTCCAGACCTGCCGTCTCCCGATAGGGCACGCGCAACTCGGGCTGGTAGATGTAGTGATCGATGTCATCGCCCACCGTGAACAGATCGCCAAACTGCGTCCCGAACTTGCCGGGCACGAAGTAGCTGTACAGCCCCTCCTGTTCCATCAGCAGGCGGATATAGTCCCAATCCGACATCTGGTACTGGAGCCGGAACTTGTGCTGGGGATACTGCCGTCGGATCCTGAATGCGAACTGATGGCCTTCCAGGCCGTGCCGCCGCAGGATGGCTTCGATGATCTGCGGCGCGGTCATGTGCTGATAGACGCGGCTGGCCTTTGCCAGCGTCAGCAGGGCCACCTTCGGCCGCAGCTCCATCTCGTAGGCGCAGAAGTCCCGGGTGGTCCGGGTCTTGGAGAACCGCATGATGCAGCCGCCGAACGTCCGGCGCTCCGAAGCCTCACCCGGGTCGATGACGAACGTGGCGTCCTTGCGCAGGTAGTCCGCGCGCGCCAGCTCCGTGGGATGCGTCAATGCCACCTTGACGCAGTAGGGCTCGCCCAACTTCTCCACCGCCGTGAAGGACACCACAGAGAGCCCGGCGGCGCTGCGCGCGCTCGGCACTTCAAGGAAATACGCCTGCCGTCCTGTCACCGCGTTCGTGCTGCCATCGATTGCTTGCGCCATGGTGGATCCCGAGGGAGTCGTGCTGGTTTGGGCGCTGTGCGCCCGGCGCAAAGATGATTGCAAGTGTGACTAGCGGCGGATATGGGGCGAATTCGAAAAACTGTCTCGAAATTTCCTAATTGGCGAGACCAGCGTGAGCGCCTTCCGTCGGAGTTCGACTGCCTTGGCTTCCGAAAGAATGGGACCTTCGACAGGAGCTGCCTCGTTCGCTGACGCTCGCGCGAGCACGCCAAGCTGTTCAGCCAGACGGAATCAAGGAGGACGCCATGTCCTCCACGTCCTAAGTTCGCCGCCCCGCCACTGCCTACAAACTTGCGGGCGCCCCTGTGAACCGCATCAGCCAAGGCACCATGCAACTCGCCGGGCCTGACGTGTTCGGGCCACCACAGGATCGCGACGCCACAATCGCCGAGCTGCGCGAAGCCGTCGCGTCCGGCGTCAACTACAGAGTGATTTCTACGGCCCGCACATCACCAACCAGCTCATCCGCGAAGCCCTCCATCCTGGACTGGATGACCTGGTGATCGTCACCAAGGTAGGCGCCCGCCGCGGCGAAGACGCCTCGTGGCTGCCGGCGCTTGAGCCGGAGGCCATCCGGCAAGCGGTCCATGACAACCTGCGCAATCTGGGTGTGGAGGTGCTGGATGTCGTCAACCTGCGGCTCAGGGGGGACATCCATGCGCCGACGGAAGGCTCGATCGAAAGGGAGGTCACTGCGCTGGCCGAGCTGCAAAGGCAGGGCTGGTTCGCCACATCGGGCTGAGCAACGTGACGTCGGCGCAGGTGGCGCAGGCGCGGAAGATTGCGCCGGTTGTCTGTGTGCAGAACCAGTACAACCTGGTGCAGCGTGGCGATGATGCGCTGGTGGATGAACTGGCGGAGAAGGGGATTGCGTACGTGCCGTTCTTTCCGCTTGGCGGGTTCACGCCGATTCAGTCGGCGGGGTTGTCAAAGGTGGCGGAAGGGATCGGGGCGACGGCGATGCAGGTGGCGCTGGCCTGGTTGCTGCATCGGGCGCCGAATGTGTTGTTGATTCCGGGGACTTCGTCGGTGGGGCATTTGAGGGAGAACTTGAGGGCGGGAGAGATTGTCTTGACGGATGCTGTGCTTGCGGAGCTGGATGCGATTGGAGGCACAACGCGCGGGCATGCGGTTGCGTGAGTCCGTCGCAGCGATCAGCGGCTGGGTCTTGAGAGAATACTGAGGCTTCAGCTTGCAGCACGACACCGGTGCAACAACCAGAACGGCGCGAGACCAGTTGGCTCGCGCCGTTTTGCTTTCAGGCTCGTATTACGCGAGTCTGTCCCTCTTCATACAGGCGACTGCAGGCGGTCGATTGTGGTCGATCTGCTGCCTCAAGTCGTCACAGCACGCATGGAGCTGTCCCCAGCACAACATAGTGCTCGCGGAACGGAATGGCTTCCAGGACATCGGCTTTAACCATGTTCCTCTCGAGTCTATTGCCTTAGGAAATCGATCTCTAAGCGGTGCGTCTACCCTCGCTGGATACCACATGAAGAGGCTGCGATGCTCCCTACTTTATGCGCCAGCAAACTTCTCCGATGCTCTTTGCCACTCTCAGGGCAATCAGCACAGCCAAGAAATAGGACCACATTGACGCATAGCTCCGCCATGTCGTTACATTCGCCTCATCGATCATAACTGGATCATTGGGGGCTGCGGCGACATATCCAGCATTAATACACCCTTCGATCAAGTCTGAACTAAAGTGGGAAGGTGGTGCATCCAGATTGATTGGTTTAGGACAAATTGTCTCGACTATCTGAGGTGATAGATAGCCGCCTACTGAAAGCGCAATATTTAGCCTCCGCAAACTTTCACATTGCTGACGCGTGAGTTCAGGAGCTTGAACACACCCCTTTTGATATGCAATTGCGGTGCGAAATATCGCAACGGATTTACTTACCTCAATATTACGTTTGATGACTGCACGGAATGGTCCCGCCGATAATTGCGTCGCCTGCACGGCAGCAAGCACAACGGCAACAGTGGATGCCGAGATCCATATCAGATCCAATATCTTCAGATGATAGCCATCCAACCTATAATGGATAACGCCCATTCCCCCAGCAAACAGTAGCACCGCGAATAACGTGGTTCCAAATATCCATTTTGTCGCATCGCCAACCAAATTGAGGTCACCCGGCCCCTTGAAAAGGCAATATAGTGCCCCGATAGCACCAACACACACCATAAGCAGTCCAACGCGTTGCCGCTTATCGAACCGGTTGTATGAATTTATGAACATATAAAAGGACGTCATACTATAGACATCGCTATATCGGCGGGCGGCTGAAATTCTTAATAGGGCGAGGGGTTGCAGCAAGACGCGGCATCGAGCAGGGGACTTGGGGGCCCATTCCGCTTTACTGCGGTCTAACACGTGGTTATGGAGTATTCTTCAGTGACTAGTAGATCGGTGGCGGTAGTAATTTTGAGCCTTTAGCTCGCGGCTTTTTCACATCGCCACACTTGCACGGCGCGAGACCAGTTGGCTCGCGCCGTTTTGCTTTCAGGCCCGCTGTGAGCGGGCCTGTCCCTCGTCAGACAAGCGCCTGCAGGCGGTCGGCGTTCTGGTCGATCTGCTGCTTGAGCGGCAAGAGCAGGGCGTGGAGGCCCGTGCAATCGGGGATGTCGTCGCTCTGCAGGTCCAGCAGGGTCAGGACGGAACGGAGGCCGGCGCTGACGCGCAGGAGGTCATCGCTGGTTTCGAGGATGTGATCTTCGAGGGTGACGGGGGTGCTGGGTGGGGGCAGGGTGGTTCTGGCGAGGCGGCGGGCCAGGGCGCGGTCAGCTTTGGCTAGGTTTTGGGCTAGTTGGGCTTGTTTTTGGGCGAGGGTGGGGTCTTGGGGAGTTGGGGTGGTGGGCATTGAAACCTCCGTTCACAAGTGATGGAGGCTCGCCGTCCGCTGTCAACCGGGTGGGCGAGCACGTGGCAGGGTTGACAGACCGGCAATGCACAAACCGGCGAGCCCGAAAGCTCCCCCGCCACGGCTCGCCCGTAGAGGCGTGCATAGGCGAAGACGAGAGGATACCGTTTCGCTGCTCGTCCGATGCGCATTGGGCAGGCTGTCAAACCTGGTCGACCATTGTTTTGGCGACGTCGCTAGTCTCCAAGGGCATCGGGTCGCTGACAATGCGCAAAGTCTCAAGTTTCAGTCGCGAGGGCTCGCCCCCAATTTGACGAGCATTTGACCATGAGGCTCATCTCAATCGCACTCTTGCTAAGTCCTCTACCGGCCGGACCGCGGCGTCATGTTTGGATGGCGGTCACGCCGCGGCAGGGACACCGCATCATTGCATCAGCTGAAAGAGTGTAACCGCGGAAACGCAGTTGTAACTATTCGTAACCTGTGATGCAATCTGTATTGCATGGCGCAATACAGATCACATTTATGAAAACAGGAAAGTCTGTCGGCCTCAGTTTTCGGGTGACCCCGGAGTTCAGAACTCTATTGGAAGCCGCCGCTATGCGCGAGCGGCGCAGCCTGACCAATATGCTTGAAACGGCTCTTTCTGAGTATTGTGAGCGGTACGGAATAGGCCCGGAGCCGGAAAATGCCGCGCCGCACGGGAAGAAATCAAACACCAAACCCGAGAAATTCCCTTGCTGAGATAGGTATCACTGGTTCGTTTGCCGACGAGCTCGACAAATGTTGCGAGAAATTTGACGTGCTCCCGATGGCGGCACGTCGGATTTGCGCACGCTCCAGAAATTGCGGAACAGATAGTAACAATGAACACCGGATCACCGACGAAGCTGGATCCTGTGCTGAGACTTGCACTAAAGTCCGGCGTGACGGTCGCAGTGCGGACGCTACTTCGCAAGTCCAATTGGGTCAACGCCCGAGATGCGCAAGGGAACACACCCCTCATGATCGCGGCGATGCACGGCCATCTGGATGTGTGCAGGCTTCTTATTGACAGTGGGGCCGACCCGGCTTTCAAGGATCTCGACGGGGTGACTGCATTCTCGAAGGCACTGGTTGGCGAGCACATGCGGGTGGTCGAATTTCTTGCCCAGTTCGAGCGGTTGGATGCGGCCGTGCCGTCGACTGTCGTGGCTAGAGCGGAAGAAGGCGTTGTCGCCTTGCTGCCGGAAGCTGACGAGGTTCGGGGTGGCGGAACGAGTTCGACCAAGCTGCGCGAATTCCGAGAGGACGAGCGTGTTGATCCGTGGGCGGACGCGCTGCCAGTTGCCGAGCCGGAGGAAGATCTTTGCGGCTGGGCGCCCGAGGAAGAGCCGGCGATTCCTGATGATGATCGTACCTGCCGCGAGAATGCCGAAGAAGAGCAAGCGGCGATCAGCGAGTTCACGCCCGAGGATCACGACGCGGACTGGGGTAAGGTAGAGTTTTATCTTCCCGATCGGTTCGACCCGGTTCTCCTGCAAGTTGGGGAAACGGCTGCCATTGCAAATCTCATCAGAGAAGGGCTCGCAGTGGGCAGGCTTTCCATCAGCGAAATCGCCGCGGCATGTGAAATGCAATTCGGGGATGCCAGCGACCAAATTGTCCCCGTGCTCGCAACGATTCTTCGGGATCTGCCGATTGTCGTGGACGCAGCGGATGCGCTGACGGGGAACGGACGTGTGGAACCCGCCGATGCCGATGTCGACGCCACGCTCGTCGCGGAAGTTCTGCTACGGTTGGACAGACAGTTGAAATACGGAGGAGATCGCTCCACAGCGATATATCTTCGCGAAATGGGCTCGGTCGAACTCCTGACGCGAGAGCGCGAAGTGGAGATCGCGAAGCGCATCGAGGCGGGTCTGAAAGACATGGTCATGGCCATCTCGGCCTGCCCGGTTACGATCTCGGAAATCCTTACCAGCGCCCAACGCGTAGCCAAAGGCGAGATCCGGATCGACGAATTTGTCGACGGCTTGGCCGATCCGGGCGTCGGCGGAATATTCGCGACCGAGGAAACTGATCTGCAGTTCGGTGACGAGGATTGCGACGACGAGATCGAGGATGACGACGCGCCTGGCGACGGTATGTCTGCTCGCCAAATGGAAGAACTCAGGCAGGCGGCGCTCGAGAAATTCCGCGTCATCGCCGAGCAGTTCGACAAGATGCGCCGCGCCTTCGAGAAGGAAGGCTACAACTCCAAGCCTTACGTGAAGGCGCAGGAGGCGATCCAGGCCGAGCTGATGGGCATCCGCTTCACCACGCGCAGTGTCGAGCGCCTGTGCGATACGCTGCGCGGCCAAGTGGACGAAGTGCGCAAGCTGGAACGCGCCATCCTGCACAACTTGGTGGACACGTGCGGCATGCCGCGGGCGGATTTCGTCGCCCGCTTCCCGGGCAACGAAACCAACCTTGAGTGGATCCACACGGTCATCGCCGACGGCAAGTCGTACAGCTCCATAGTCGAGCGCAACGTGCCGGCCGTGCGTGAACTGCAGCAGAAGCTGATCGACCTGCAGGCACGCGTGGTGCTGCCGCTCAAGGAGCTCAAGGGCGTCAACCGCAAGATGGCCGAAGGCGAAAAGCGCGCCCGCGAAGCCAAGCGCGAGATGACCGAAGCCAACCTGCGCCTCGTGATCTCGATCGCCAAGAAATACACGAACCGCGGCCTGCAGTTCCTCGACCTGATCCAGGAAGGCAACATCGGCCTGATGAAGGCCGTGGACAAGTTCGAATACCGCCGCGGCTACAAGTTCTCGACCTATGCAACGTGGTGGATCCGCCAGGCCATCACGCGCTCGATCGCCGACCAGGCGCGCACCATCCGTATCCCGGTGCACATGATCGAGACGATCAACAAGATGAACCGCATCTCGCGCCAGATCCTGCAGGAAACCGGCAATGAGCCGGATCCGGCAACGTTGGCCGAGAAGATGGAGATGCCAGAAGACAAGATCCGCAAGATCATGAAGATCGCGAAGGAACCGATCTCCATGGAAACGCCGATCGGTGACGACGACGACTCCCATCTGGGCGACTTCATCGAGGACACCAACACGCTGGCTCCGGCCGAGGCCATGTTGCACAACTCGATGCGCGACGTGGTCAGGGACATGCTCGACTCGCTGACGCCGCGTGAGGCGAAGGTACTACGCTTGCGCTTCGGGATCCAAGTGAGTAACGATCACACGCTGGAAGAGGTCGGCAAGCAGTTCGACGTCACGCGTGAACGGATCCGCCAGATAGAGGCCAAGGCACTGAGAAAGCTGCGCCACCCGAGCCGCTCTGACAAGCTGAAGAGTTTCCTAGAAGGAAGCTTGGCTACGACAGAGCAAGATAAAGACATCTGACCAGCTGCGGAGACAAAATTGGAAGCCAATATGCCACCTTCGAGCCGACATGCCCCGCCAAAGGCGGCGGCCATGATCGAAGCTCTTCGAGGATTGGGCTACAGCACGGCAACCGCCTTGGCGGATATTGTTGACAACAGCATCGCCGCCAATGCGAGCAACGTGGCCATTCAGTTTCTATGGGACGGCAGCAAAAGCAGGGTGTCGGTACAGGATGACGGCTGCGGGATGAATGCGGCCATTATCGACAAGGCAATGCGCCTGGGAGACCGGAATCCCCTGGAGGAAAGGGCAGCAGGCGATCTCGGCAGGTTTGGCCTTGGCCTGAAGACCGCGTCATTCTCTCAGTGTCGGCGCCTCACTGTGGCGTCGACCGGTGAGGACGGATTCCACTGTCTGCGTTGGGATCTTGACGTGCTGGCCACATCAGAAGGAGATGGCTGGTACCTGTTGGAAGGCCCAGCCCCGGGTTCCGAAGCCTTTCTGGAATCGGCGAGGGTCTCCAGACTCGGGACGCTGGTGCTGTGGGAAGAACTGGACAGAATTGTGACGGCAGATTTTGCCGAGCAGGATTTTCTCGATCTGATCGATCGAGTTGAAAGTCACCTGTCGATGGTCTTTCATCGCTACCTCGAAGGCACGCGTCCTGTACTGCGGCTCACCATCAATGGGAAACGCCTGCAGCCTTGGGACCCGTTCCTCGTGGGGCATCCTGCGAAGCCTTGGCATTCGCCAACGTCGTACCCCCCACGCGCCTCCGGTGTCGAGGCCGAGTGTCATGTGCTCCCGCACAGGGATCGGCTGACGGCCAAGGAGTATGAATCGGCGCAGGGACCCGATGGCTGGACGGCGCAGCAGGGCTTTTATGTCTACCGAAACCGCCGCCTTTTGGTTGCAGGAAGCTGGCTCGGACTCGGCCAAGGGCGCTCGTGGACGAAGGACGAGGCGCACCGGCTTGCGCGTATCCGGCTTGACATTCCGAATTCGGCGGACGCGGACTGGAAGATTGACATTCGCAAGTCAACCGCTCGCCCGCCTGTCGCCCTTCGCCCATGGCTGATCCAGCTTGCGGACGCTACACGCAGCCGCGCGCGTAGGGCGTTCGCCCACAGGGGCCGCAATCCGCGGACGCTCGACAACAAGCCGGTGGGACAGGCTTGGCGTTCGGAGCACTTCGCGGGCGGCATGCGATACCGGGTCGACCTCGATCATCCCGCCATACGGTGTATCCTGGATGATGCCGGCACGTTGCTTCCGCAGATCAAGGCAATGCTTCGTGTGCTCGAGGAAACGATCCCGGTGCAGCGCATCTGGCTCGATACAGCGGAAAGCAGGGAAATTCCGAGAACCGGTTTCGACGGGGCATCTCAGGAAGAAGTGGCCGACGTCCTGCGCGTGCTGTATCGAACCATGGTTGAGCACAAGGGGATGTCGGAGGAATTGGCGCGCGAGCGATTGCTGCATACCGAGCCGTTCTGCAATTACCCGCAACTGATTGCGGGCTTGGCATAGTTCCGGAAGTCCAAAGGGCAAGCAATGGTGAATGAATCGAACAATCTCAACGTACTGAAAGTTGTTCAGATGTTGTTGCAGGGGGAACAGGACAAATCTTCCATCACGCCGGCGTTGATCGAGGAGAAGATCTCCCTTGCGCTGCAACTCAATCGCGGGTGGGAAACCGACCTTGACCGCGACTGGGTGATCGAGGAGTTGATCCGGCGGTTTAGCGTCTGGCTCGGGAAAGACGCGACGCTGGTCGACAACGATGGCCATCAACCTTGGCTTGGCCCCGACCGCAAACGGAACTGGCGCTACTGGCAACGCTACCGTGAGTGGCAGGAGCCGAAGCTGCCATGGTCCGCCATCGACGGCTTGGATGCCTCGACCGACGACGTCCTAGGTCTACTGGAGGATCCTGCCAGAGTGGGGAGCTGGGACCGCCGGGGACTGGTGGTTGGCCACGTGCAGTCGGGGAAGACCGGCAACTATACTGGGTTGATCTGCAAGGCGGCGGACGCCGGATACAAGATCATCGTGGTCCTAGCCGGCATGCACAACAATCTTCGCTCCCAGACGCAGATGCGTCTCGATGAAGGTTTCCTCGGCTATGCGACGAGTGCCTTTCAGGAAGGCAGTCTCAATATCATCGGCGTGGGGAAGATCGACGGCGATCCGTCGATCCGTCCGAATTATGCGACCAATCGCTCGGAGAACGGCGATTTCAGCGCGAAGGTCGCAAAGAACCTCGGCATCACACCCGAGCAACGGCCCTGGCTTTTCGTCATCAAGAAGAACAAGTCGGTGCTGCAGCGGCTGCTACACTGGATCACGAATCATGTGGCCAATGCGTCTGATACGGAGACCGGCCGGCGCATCGTAACCAATCTTCCGCTTCTCGTGATTGACGACGAAGCGGACCACGCCTCGGTCGATACCGGCGAGCAGCTATTCGGCGAGGATGGCGCGCCGGATCCCGAGCATCAGCCCACGGCAATCAACAGTCTGATCCGAAAGATCCTTCACGCGTTCACGCGGAAGGCGTACGTCGGATATACCGCGACACCATTCGCCAACATATTCATTCACGAACGCGGCGCGACGCAGGACGAGGGACCGGATCTCTTCCCGTCTAGCTTCATCATCAACCTGGGCGCGCCGTCCAACTATGTCGGGCCGGCTAAGGTGTTCGGCGTAGCGGGGCCTGCCGGGCGAGAAGGCGGATTGCCGCTGGTCCGGATCGTTGGCGACCACTGTTCCGAAGACGGGAAGTCAGGCTGGATGCCCGTGTCGCACAGGAGCGGCCACCATCCGGATGTACCGGCTACCGAATCGCATCTCCCCGAATCACTGACGGAAGCCATTGACGCCTTTTTGCTGGCTTGCGCGATCCGTGAAGTGCGCGGGCAGGGCGACGAGCATAGTTCGATGCTTGTGCATGTCACACGCTTCAACGCTGTTCAGAAAATCGTGCACGAGCGTGTCGAGGAGTACGTGCGGCAATTGCGGCAGCGTGTGGCGCGGCAGATCGGGCACGAGAGGTTCCTGTCCAGATTGCAAGAGCTGTGGCGCGACGATTTTGCGCCGTCGACGGCGGAGGTTGCCACCGATTCGGGCGTGGGCCAGGCCGGGCAAGAAAGCTGGGAAGACATTGCCAAAGCCTTGCCCGGCGTGCTCGACGTCGTCAGTGTCCGCATGATCAACGGGACTGCAAAGGATGCGCTCGACTATGCCGACAGCGCGACCGGGCTGAAAGTCATCGCCATCGGCGGCGACAAACTTGCCCGGGGGTTGACACTGGAGGGCTTGTGCACCAGCTACTTCCTTCGCGCATCGCGCATGTATGACACTCTGATGCAGATGGGACGCTGGTTCGGCTATCGCCCGAACTACCTGGACGTTTGCCGACTCTATACCACTGCGGAACTGGTAGAGTGGTTCGAGCACATCACCGACGCGGCCGAAGAGTTGCGCGAGGAATTCGACGAGATGGTGAACAGCGGCGGTACGCCGCGAGACTTCGGCCTCAAGGTCAAGTCACATCCTGTGCTGATGGTCACATCGAGGCTGAAGATGCGGGCCGCGCGCTCGCTGTACCTGTCATTCAGCGGTAGCGTCGTGGAGACTGTGTCGTTGTTCAGCGATCGTGCCCGGAACTTGAAGAACTTCAAGGCCTTTCGGCGATTCGTGGAATCGCAGGGCCCGGCGTCGGCAATCCCGGAGCAAAGGCGCGGTACATCGAATGAGCGCTGGACGGGCGCGGCGTGGCATGGTGTACCGTGGGATTCCGTCACGGCATTCCTCGACGATTACGCAACTCATCCTGAAGCATTAAAGGTAAATTCGAGGCTGCTTTCCGAGTTCATTGCGGCGATGGCCAGGGAGGGAGAGCTGACGGCCTGGACGGTGGCTGTTGTGGGCGGTGGCGTGGAGGAGTCCGAGATGCTTGAGAACGTGAACGGCATTTCCGTGCCGCGAATGGTCCGAAAGGCCAAGCCTCAGCACGCTGACCGCTACGCGATAGGCCGGCTCCTGTCGCCCCGCGACGAGGGGCTGGATCTCAACGAGGTCGCTTGGTTCGCCGCGCTGGCCGAAACGCGACGCGCCTGGCATGCGGATCCCGGCCGGATGAAGAGTACCGCGGAGCCCGACGTGCCAAGCGGCACGGCAATGCGGCGCGTACGTGGCTTTGGCGCGGAGGGTGTGGCGGCTTGCCCGGAGAAGGGGTTGCTGTTGATCTATCTGCTGGATCCCAAGAGGTCGGAAGTCACGACGCTGGAAGGCACCGAGCCGGTTGTCGCGTTTGGAATTAGCTTTCCAGGCAGTAGCGCTGGTACCAAAGTGGAATACAAGGTCAATAACGTTCTCTGGGAGCTGGAGTATGGCGCCGCAGAATAATGCGGAAATCGCGGTCGCCTGGCGGGCTCTGGCGGGTGTCGGCGGGGAACTCGGGTGGCGTTGCATTCCCGTCTCGACGTTTGGTTCTGTGAGCCTGCAGGCGGGGCGCAGTTTTCCCGGCAATACCGAAGCGCTGCTGGTCGGCTTTGCAGGACATTACGCGACTCATGCGACGGCCTTTCCTCAAGGCAATGGATTCCGTGTCGAGCGTGCCGAAGTCGGGGTAGACGGGAAACACTGGTTGGCCCTGGTACGCCAGCCTTCCGCTTCGTTGGAGCTGTTCACGCTGATGGTCGAGGATATTTCTGCGGTGCTCGCCGCGAGCCGCACGGTAGAAGAAGCGAGCCTGTTCCAGCTCTTCCTAGGGCGAATCAGGGCGTGGCAGTCGTTCATGAAGAATGGGGACGAAGCGCTGGGACCGGAAGCTGAACTTGGCTTGGTAGGGGAACTGAACTGCTTGGAGCAGTTGCTCGCCAATGGGCTGCCGGCCCAAGTCGCGCTGGATGCATGGGTGGGGCCCGACGACGGCCTGCAGGACTTCGAACTGGGCGGCGGGGCGATCGAGGTCAAGAGCACCCTCGCCGTTGCCGGCTTTCCGGCGAAGATCCAGTCGCTGGATCAACTCGATGATTCTGTGCGACGGCCGCTC
This sequence comes from Cupriavidus pinatubonensis, assembly GCF_019602855.1. Classification (GTDB taxonomy): domain Bacteria; phylum Pseudomonadota; class Gammaproteobacteria; order Burkholderiales; family Burkholderiaceae; genus Cupriavidus; species Cupriavidus pinatubonensis. The sequence goes on along the minus strand of NZ_CP080767.1, from coordinate 13,273 downwards.
TATGTATGCGGCTGCCGATTTCGGCTGGGAGATGACGGCCTTACGCTTGCGGAGCGGGTTGAACGATTGAGGGAAACGTTGGAGCGGGGCGGGGCGGCGGCTCGCGACTTTAATTTGGCGCTGCTTCATGCGCGCTATCTGGATTCGCATGCAGACCGCTATCACCGCAGGTTCGTCGAAGTGGATTGCCAGTTCCTGCTGGTGGACGATGTATTCCCGCGCCTGACGCCGGGTATGGTGCCCCCCGGCGTGCGGGGCGCACGTTACGAAATTGATCTTGATCAGATTCAGGGGAGCAGGACGGCGATGGCCGATGTGCTCTCGACGCTAATGGGGGAATGAGATGGAACTGCTGGAGTTTCTGCATCAGACGCAGCAGCAGATTCGGGATGAAATTTCTGCCCGAACCGCGCCGGGGATGGAAATCCCGTTTGAAGAGCTGGTTTTCACAGAAGTGGTCGCCACGCACATGGCTGACGTGGGTATGACTTGCGGCGAGCCTCGGGCGTGCCACTACTCGGCAAAGGTCGTGAATGCCAATGTCCGACTGAGTGGCTTCGCTCTGTCGGATGATGGCGATCAGCTTGATTTGTTTGTCAGCCTGTACCAAGGGACGCATGACCTGACTTCCATCAGCGACACAGAAGTCACAAAAGCCGCGGAGCACTGCGCCCGCTTTCTCACAGCATGTGTAGAAGGCAGGCTGTCGTCGAAGATGGACGAATCCAGTGACGCGTATGCAATGGTACTGACCGTCGAGCAGGTTTATCGCGAGCTGGACCAGATTCGCATCTATGTGCTCACCGACGCTCAAGTGAAAACCAGGATGTTCAAGTCCAGGGAAATCGGCGGAAAGACCGTCAAGCTTGAAGTGATGGATATCGTTCGTCTGTACAACCATTGGCAGGAAGGCAAGCCTCGGGACGAACTTGTCGTCAATTTCGAGGAGGTGTGCGGGCGGCCGTTGCCATGCGTCTGGGTGCCTGGCGAAGCAGGGGAATATGACTATGCCATGACCGTTGTTCCGGGCGAGGCGTTGCGCTTTCTCTATGAAAAATTCGGCACCCGGATTCTGGAAGCAAACGTGCGCTCGTTTCTCACCACGAGCAAGGAGGTCAACAAAGGAATCAGCAATACATTGCGCGAGGCGCCGGCACGGTTCATGGCATTCAATAATGGCATCGTCATCGTGGCGGATGAAGCGCGGCTGGGCCAAGTGAACGGTGGGCCGGGCATCGCCTGGCTGAAAGGCATGCAGATCGTCAATGGCGGCCAGACCACCGCGTCGATGTTCTTCACTAAGAAGAAGTTTCCGTCGACCGATCTCGGGCCGGTGCGTGTCCCGGCAAAGGTCATCGTGCTGCGGGATCTGGATCAAGCACTAGAGGAAGAGCTAATAGCCGATATCTCGAAGTATGCTAACTCCCAGAACAAGGTAAACGCCTCCGACCTCTCCGCAAACAAGCCATTCCATGTGGCAATTGAGAAGCTGGCCATGATGACGTTCTGTCCCGACGGTTACGGCCGCTGGTTCTATGAGCGTGCGGCCGGCAGCTACAAAGTCATGCTCGAGCGGGAGGGCAAGACGCCTGCTGGTATCAAACGTCTTCAGGAATCAATGCCGCCCGCGCGAAGGATCACCAAAACGGATCTGGCAAAGTATTTGTGCGCGTGGCGGCAGAAGCCAGATTTCGTCAGTCTGGGAGGGCAAAAGAACTTCGCGGCATTCATGCGAATGATAGAAGCCCAAGTGGAAGCCGGGCAAGCGGCTCCGGATGCGGCCGAGTACAAAAGAATGATCGCTTCCGTAATTCTGTTCAAGACAGCGGAGAAAGTGATCCGCGGCAGTGGCAGGTTCCCGGCGTTCCAGGCCAATGTAACGGCTTATACCGTAGCGGTTCTTTCGAAGCTCCGGGAAGATAGTATTGATTTAACCCTGATCTGGCAGAAACAGGGAATTTCCGCCGACCTGTCGAGGGAGATTCTGGTGCTAGCATCCGAGGTAAATGATCGTCTGCAGCGGACGGCAGGTGGAAAAATGATCTCCGAGTGGGCAAAGCGGCGGGAATGCTGGGAGTCCGTGACGGACTCGGACTTCAGCGTCAGCCTTTCCGCAACGCACTAAGGTGGCAGCGTGGGGGCGAATCTGTGGGGAATGGCACGGAAAGTCTTCGCGGTGCCCCTTATTATGATCACGGGATCACGGACGGAATTTGCCATGCTGCTCGATAGTCGTGACAGGCTCGATCCATTACTGGCACTTGCATTACGTGCAGGCCTGGGGGAGGTTGTTACCCGGGAGCTCCGAAGATTGGCCCACGTGGACGCCAGAGATTCAATGGGGAGGACGGCATTGATGATCGCGGCGGAATTCGGGCACGTCGAAATCTGCCGGCTGCTGCTTTTCGCTGGCGCAGATCCGGCATTGCGGGATGCGTCTGGCTCCACCGCCTCCGAAATAGCCCGCGAGCACGGTCATGCGATGCCGCTTGAGATGCCGGCAGGCGTTCCGGACGATGCCGGGCAGCAAGCCTCGTTAGAGCCGCCAACATCCGTCGTAGACGAGGCTCCTTGTTGGGAACCGAACGATGAGGAATTCCCGCCGGAAGATGATTTCCTTTGTCGACTGAGTTCGGAGGAATTACAGCGGCAAATTGGCGCGCAAATGCCGAAAGACAATGATCGGGACTGGTCCGATATTGCTTTCGAGTTACCGCCGGAGGAACCTCTGCGCAGCATAAGCGCACCGATGGTGTCCAGGCTAATTCTGGAGGGGTTGTCGTCCGGAAGAATTCATCCTGAAGAAATCGAGGCTGCATGTACAGCAGATTTCAACGAAGATGCCGATGCGGTCTTGCCTTGCCTGACTAGGTTGCTGGAAGAAGATTTGGGATTAGTCATTGAAGACATGCATCTCGACAAGCTTCCCGCGTGCGGCCGCGTCGAGCCCGGCAATGAATGGCTGGTGCCCGAGATACTTCAAAGTCTGGCAGACGCACTACCCCAACAGTCGAGGTCGGATTATTTTCGGTATGTAGCGTTGCTTGATAATGCGAATAATGACTTCTTGGACGGACGAGAAGGAGGTGCGAGTCCGTTAGGTATGCACACTACGCAGTCCGGTTTTTTTTCGTTTTCTGCAGATCAAATCGAAAGCAGGTCGGCTAACAGCCCACATGACTGAAGCAATCAGCCAACCGGAATCCCACTGCTCCTCGGTGCGGCCATTCCATTCGATAGCCGATCGGGATGGCGGCATAGTGCGGGCCCGAGAATCTACGATACCTTGAACTAAAAATCAGCCGCAATTAATCAAGCCTCTGGCTTCCCACAGGGGCCAGCGCACCCCCTTTATTTCCGTGGAGAAAAATTTCTCGAACGAAATAACGCTTGCATGCCGCTTGTATTCCGTTGTGTCCGAGTTTTTGAGGCTTTCCGGTACAACAAGGCAGATGCCCTGCGAAGCCATGTCTATGATCGCGTTCTCAGCGATATTTTCATCCACAGTCGCAATATAAAGATCGCAGTTTTTTATCTCTGCATGGACTTGCTTCCATCGCTCACGTAGCGTTGTCTTTGCGCTAAGGACTAGAGCCTCTCTGTCAGTTCTTATCTTATTGTCATAAAGGGCAAGTGAGGGCAGGATAAAATCAGGGCGCTTCTTGGCTTCGATTACGACTTGCTTCTGAAATGGGATCTTGCCCTCGCTCAGCATTGCCTCGATGTGATGCTCAAACGAGTAACCTGCCCTCGACTTTCGCTGTTGGGCGGCAGAAAGCATAATTGCGTCGATTTTCGGGTACTCGAGTACGATCGCGCGTAAGGCCTTTTCCGGCGAAACCGCAGAAGGGTCATCACCTAGAAGCAAGCGCACCAGTTCGATCGCCCGTGCTCTCATTTGAAAGTCTTTGAAGATCTCATATTCGATCCCCCGACTTATTGTACGGAGTGCGTCGCCAGGCTTGGCCATTGCGTAGGGGTCAAGATTTTCAAGGCCATTGTCGGCCAAGAAGCGAGCCCTCGCAGTAGCCGCTAGTGCGGCGGTCGTCGGCATGGATGCATACTTGGCGGCGAGCGCGATGATGGTTCCGTCGAAGAACGCCTTTACTACCTCCTCGAGGAACGTGATCTCTTTCTCTTCGCGCTTACAGCGCAAGGCTTCCAGTGCGAAAACGCCTGAACGAAAGTCTGGGGGCAGCGAGAGGAGGTCGCCGAGCAAATCGCAATCTTCGCTCTCGGAGTCGATGGTGACAGCCCTGTATTTGTCGCCCCGCCTTCCGATGACCAAGAAAGATGCAGGAGCCAAATCGGAGAACGCCGGCTTTGGCAATCCCGTCAGATGTGTCTCAGCTCTCTTGCTTGTGTAGTGAGCGAGTCTAGCCTTCTTCTTACCACTGATACCGACCCACTCGATCTCGAAGAATGCTTCACGTATCTCGTTAGCATCCACTTTCTCGCGCTGCTTTGCTACTAGTGGCGGAAAGAAGCCGTTGTCGCGCTCGGCCGGGGGAACATATACGCCAGCTTGGTGCTTGTTAGGTAGCCGCGCCCAATCGCGATCATTTAGAGAAAGCTTTTTGACAAAAATCGCTTCCGAGCTGTCGAGAAAAGTCGAGACCGGAAGGCTCGGCTCCTTTTCCGAAAAGATGTCCAATTTTTCCGGCATTTGTCCTGATTTGTTATTCGTTGTGTAGAGGACATGCTACGCGCCAACCGAAAAATGATCCATAGCGCCGATTTCGACCCAGTTCCCATCCCCAGACCTTATCCATTTAGCCAACTCTTCGCAGACGGCTTCGACGGGTCTTTTTCCTCCCCCCCTAATCGCGCATTCGCGGACGATTGCAACACGCCAACCTGCAGCAAGAAGATCGGAGACGACGCGGTCGTCCCTTGCGCGGTTGCCTTCGATCTTGGCTGTCCAGAACTCCGGCCTGGTGCTTGGAATTTTGAAAAGCGGACAGTCCACGTGCCCATGCCAGAAACAACCGTGAAAAAAAACCACCGTCCGTCGCCCCCTAAGGACAATATCGGGCTTACCAGGCAATGTGTCGCGGCGAAGCGAGTAACGAAGCCCGAGGCGGTGTAGTCCTTTGCGCAGTGCTAGTTCGGGCTTTGTGTCTTTCCCGCGGATGCCGGACATCATGCGGCTGCGGATCTCCGGCGGGACGACGTCTACCACGTCAGGCTGCGAACAGGCGAGGCCTGCCCGCCTCTTTCTCAGCCAAGGCCATGACGCGCGGCTTCATCAGCGCGGCGACAGCCTCGAACACGGGTACGGCAACGGCATTGCCGAACTGACGATAGGCCTGAGTATCCGAAACCGGAATTTTCCAGTCGTCAGGGAAGCCCATTAGCCGGGCACACTCACGCGGCGTAAGTCGACGTGGGTTCTTTTTTCCACGCGACACAAGGATTTCTGACCCATCTTTGTGGTAGCGGGCCGAAAGTGTCCTCGCGACCATGTCAGAGGTAACAAGGCCGAAGCCAAAACCATTTCCAGCGGCTTTGTGCTTGTCAGCGTAAGCCTTCAGGTAGGCCCACAGCTTGTCCGACAGAACATATTTATCAGAGACCTTAGCCTTGGTGCCCGCTGTGAACGGTGCCTCCGCCGACTCGCTCCCATCCTCGGGATGCAGGATTGAGGCGAGCCGCGGACCTTCATTGGGAAGGTCTAGATCGTCGAAGCTGAACCCTACATCTTCTCTAAAACCGACAATAACGATTCGTTCCCGATGCTGAGGAACGAATCTCTTGGCGTCGATGACGCGCGCCTCGACGTGATAGCCAAGCTCTTCTCGAAGAGTGCGCATGATGACACTGAACGTCCGACCTTTGTCGTGTGAGACCAGGTTCTTGACGTTTTCGAGCAAGAAAGCCTTCGGCCGTTTTTCTTCTAGAATGCGCGCAACGTCAAAGAACAGCGTCCCTTGCGTATCGCATGCGAACCCGTGGGCTCGACCTAAGGAGTTTTTCTTCGAGACCCCGGCGATACTGAAAGGCTGACAAGGAAAGCCAGCGAGCAGCACGTCATGATCAGGAATCTCTGAGGCTTCGATTTTAGTAATGTCGCCATTGACCTCATGATCATCACCGAAATTCGCAACATACGTTTTCTGCGAAAAGGTGTTCCATTCGCTCGTGAACACGCATTTGCCGCCTTGCCGCTGAAAGCCGAGACGAATGCCACCAATCCCAGCGAACAGATCGATAAAGGTAAAGTCCCCGCCGCCGACGGAGGGGCGAATAGGGCTCTTCGGAACGTCGATATCCTTGCGCATCAGCTCACGAATAGCCAAACCGACCATCCGGGGAGCCAAAATTTTGCCCGTTTCCCAACGCGAAATAGTTTTCGCATCCACGCCAAGTAAGTCGGCGAGTTCCTTCTGCGTCCAGTTTTTCCGCGCCTCTGAGAGGATCGCCTCGATCTCTATAGGATCGCCCATGTCTTGCTCCCAATTTACCCATCTTCTGCCGCGGCCGGAATGGGAATTTTAGCGGACATTATGCCCCCAATTCAGCCCAGGATCTAGCCCCACTGCCAAACGTCAAGGTGGCGAGCTTGCCGGGACGGACAGCCGGGCTGAGGCGATTTTAGGTCTCGCAGAATACTGTATAAATATACAGTACTCGTAAGGGAACAGGTACACTGAATGTCCGTCGCGCCGCAGTGAGCTCTAGGAGAATTGGCCAGCGCGCGGCATGCGATTTCTGCCGCCGCCGACTGCCGAAAAATGTACGAAAGGGACTGGACTGAAGAGAGGCGAGTTACTGTGCAAGATGGCGCGCCTAACAGCGGTTCATGCAATAAGCCACACCGTTCAACTATCTTGTACAACAGCAAGTCGAACAGCTCGGCTCATTACATGACTCTCGGCGCGTTGAGTCGGGATCCCGGCCGAGGAGGCATGCCTGAAGAAATGGAAGCAGTGGCGACGGCTGGACTCGAGCTAGGTATTTTTTGAGAGATGCCTAGGATCGCCACGCCAGCGAGTAGCCGCCAACCACCCGCGACCATGCGCCGATAACCGGAGCATAGGGCTCAGAGTTTCGAAGCCTTCAGGGAACGCCACTGTTGTCAAAAATATTCCCAGCACGGCGAATCAGGACATTTCGAGAAGTGAAACATCACCGCATCATCGCCGCGCCAATGGTCGGGCCCTGCACGATCTATTGCTCCTGGCGTCAAGGCATGATTGTCTAGGCCAGACGGACCAACTACCGTTCACCGTAGCAAAGCTGCATGGCCAATCGCAACGACTCTGGCGCCCTATGATAAAAAAGCTCAAACATCAATATTCCGCGCAACAAGGGCGTTGGACTCAATGAAGTTCCGCCTCGGCTCCACCTCATCCCCCATCAGCGTCGTAAAGATCTGATCCGCCGCAATAGCATCCTCAATCTGCACCTTCAGCAGACGACGCTGCGTAACGTCGAGCGTCGTCTCAAACAGCTGCTCAGGATTCATCTCACCAAGACCCTTATAGCGCTGACGCGACACACCACGTTCGGCTTCAGACAACAACCACTGCATCGCCCCATGGAAGTCATTGACAGTCTGATCCCTCATCTTGTCCCCTTCCCCGCGCTGCACCTTGGTCCCCTCAGGCGTCAGCCCCTGGAACGTCTTGGCCGCATTGGACAGCGCTGCGTAATCCGCCCCGTGGACAAAGTCCGCATCCATGTGCGACAGCCGCACGTTGCCATGGTGACGACGCGCAATCATCAGGCGATGCTTGTCGGTCTTTTCGTCGAACTGGGCATACACATCCGCCGTGCCATCGTCGTTGACGGCAGCGCCGAGCAGCGTCTTGGCATGCATCTCCGCCAGCTTGGTCTTCAGCGCCACGGCTGATGCCTCGGCCGCCGGCGCGCTGTCCAGGTCCAGCGTTACGCCATCGGCAATCGCGCGCAGCGCATCCGTATCCACGATGCGTGACAGGCGGCCGATCACGCCTTCCGTGAGCTGGTACTGGCGTGCCAGCTCGGTCAGCGCATCGCCATTGATCTCCGTGCCATCCGGGCGCACGAGCACTGCCTTTTCCATGGCCAGCTTGAGCAGGTAGGCGTTGAGTTCGACGTCGTCCTTGATGTAGCGCTCTTCCTTGCCGTGCTTGATCTTGTAGAGCGGCGGCTGGGCGATGTACACGTAGCCGCGCTCGATGATGTCGGGCATCTGGCGGTAGAAGAACGTCAGCAGCAGCGTGCGGATGTGCGAGCCGTCCACGTCCGCGTCGGTCATGATGATGATGCGGTGGTAGCGCAGCTTGTCGAGGTTGTAGTCGTCCTTGCCGATGCCGGTGCCCAGCGCGGTGATGAGCGTGAGCACTTCCTGGCTGGAGAGCATCTTGTCGAAGCGCGCGCGCTCGACGTTCAGGATCTTGCCCTTGAGCGGCAGGATGGCCTGGAACTTACGGTCACGGCCCTGCTTGGCGGAGCCGCCTGCGGAGTCACCCTCCACCAGGAAGAGTTCGGACTGGGCCGGGTCTTTTTCCTGGCAGTCGGCGAGCTTGCCGGGCAGGCCCATGCCATCCATGACGCCCTTGCGGCGGGTCATTTCGCGGGCCTTGCGGGCGGCTTCGCGCGCGCGGGCGGCGTCGACGATCTTGCTGCAGATGGTCTTGGCGTCGTTGGGCGTTTCGAGCAGGAAGTCGTTCAGCGCCTTGCTGACGAGTTCTTCCACGGGCAGGCGCACTTCGGACGAGACCAGCTTGTCCTTGGTCTGCGAGCTGAACTTGGGCTCGGGCACCTTGACGGACAGCACGCAGGCCAGGCCTTCGCGCATGTCGTCGCCGCTGGTTTCCACCTTGGCCTTCTTGGCGATCTCGTTTTCTTCGATGTACTTGTTGATGACGCGGGTCATCGCGGCGCGCAGGCCGGTCAGGTGGGTGCCGCCATCCCGCTGCGGGATGTTATTGGTGAAGCAGAGCACCTGCTCGTTGTAGCCGTCGTTCCACTGCATCGACACTTCCACCGCAATGCCGTCTTTCTCGGCGTTCGCGTAGAAGATGTTCGGGTGCAACACGGTCTTGGCGCGGTTGATGTACTCGACAAAACCCTTCACGCCGCCGGAGAAGGCGAAGTCTTCTTCCTTGCCGGTGCGCTGGTCGACCAGCTTGATGTGGACGCCGTTGTTCAGGAACGAGAGTTCACGAATCCGCTTGGAGAGGATTTCGTAGTGGAACTCGACGTTGGTGAAGATTTCCTCGTCGGCCAGGAAGTGCACCTCGGTGCCACGCTTGTCGGTGTCGCCGATGATCTTCATCGGGGACACTTCGACCGGCTGGCCGTCCGGGCCGTTGACGGTCTCGATGATGCGGTTCTGCACGTCGCCCTTGGCGAATTCGATCAGGTGGACCTTGCCGTCACGGCGCACGGTCAGGCGCAGCCACTTGGACAGCGCGTTCACGCACGACACGCCCACGCCGTGCAGGCCGCCGGACACCTTGTAGCTGTTCTGGTTGAACTTGCCGCCGGCGTGCAGCTCGGTCATGGCGATTTCCGCCGCGCTGCGCTTGGGTTCGTGCTTGTCGTCGAACTTGACCAGGGGCGGGATGCCGCGGCCGTTGTCGACGATGGAGATCGAGTTGTCGCTGTGGATGGTAACCGTGATCTCGGTGCAGTAGCCGGCCAGCGCTTCGTCGATGGAGTTGTCCAGCACCTCGAAGACGAGGTGGTGCAGGCCGGTGCCGTCGGAGGTGTCGCCGATGTACATGCCCGGACGCTTGCGTACCGCCTCCAGGCCTTCCAGGATCTGGATCGAAGAGGCTCCGTAGGTATTTTCCTGTTGCGGGTTCTGCTGTTCGGTCATGTCTTTCTACTCAACGGCTGATGCGAAAACCTGGCCGCGCCGGCACTTTGGCAGGGCGTTTGGCGTTCCGCATGGCGGGTTACTAAAAACGGCAAAAGGGGCGGATCGATTTCGATCCTGCCCCTGCTGCAAAGAGACGTCCCGTGATAGTGCGGGTGTCGTAGCGTGCCGTTTGCTGCTCCGGTATCTCTGTATCTGTCGTCCTGTTACCGGATCATCAGATGCGCATCGGCATGACGACGTACTTGAAGTTGTCGTCTTCCGGCACGGTGATCAGCGCGCTCGAATTCGAGTCGCCGAGGCTGACCTGCACTTGCTCGCTCTTCAGGTTGGCGAGGACGTCGAGCAGGTAGGTCACGTTGAAGCCGATGTCGAGCGCGTCGCCCGAGTAATCGAGTTCCAGCTCTTCCTGCGCCTCTTCCTGATCGGCGTTGGTGGAGCTGATCTTCAGCATGTGGGTATCCAGGATGCAGCGCACGCCCTTGAACTTGTCGGTCGTCAGGATGGCGGTACGTTGCAGCGCTTGCTGCAGGCGCACGCGGTCAATCGCAAAGGCGTTCTTGTAGCCCTTGGGAATGACGCGCTGGAAGTCGGGGAACTTGCCTTCCACCAGCTTGGAGATCAGCTCGATATTGGCGAAGCTGAACTTGACCTGGTTGGCGGCGAGCTGCACCTGCACGGGATCGTCGTTGTCTTCGAGCAGGCGTTGCAGTTCCAGGATGGTCTTGCGCGGGATGATGACTTCCTGGCGCGAGCCCACACCGGTGGCTTCGTTTTCCAGTTCCACGCCGCAGTAGGCCAGGCGGTGGCCGTCGGTGGCGACTGCCATGACCTTCTTGCCGTCGACGACGAGCAGCATGCCGTTCAGGTAGTAACGGATGTCTTGCTGCGCCATGGCGAAGTGGACCATCGCCAGCAGGTGCTTGAAGGTCTTCTGCGGCAGCGAAACGCTCGCGTTGAATTCGCTCGCTTCGGCTACGGTCGGGAACTCTTCGGCGGCCAGCGTTTGCAGCGCGAAGCGGCTCTTGCCGGACTGCACGGTCATGCGCTTGTCGTTGAGCGACAGGGCGACGTCGCCGTCGGGCATGGCGCGCAGGATGTCGAGCAGCTTGCGTGCGGCCACGGTGGTGGCCACGCTGTCATTGCCCACGCCGCATTCGGCGTGCGTGGTGATCTGGATCTCGATGTCGGTCGAGAGGAAGGATACGTTCGAGCCGGACTTGCGAATCAGCAGGTTGGCCAGGATCGGGAGGGTGTGGCGGCGCTCCACGATGCCGCTCACGATTTGCAGCGGACGCAGCAGATTGTCTCGCGAGGTTTTGACCAATTGCATTGAATTTATCCTTCGTCGTTTGTCGTCGGCGACCGCAAACTCCAGGCAACTCCAATTCACTTAGAAATCAAGGAGTTAATGTGCCATTGTACCAAGGATAAGCCGCTGCGGTGAAGCGGGGCGAAACCGCCGGAAGTGGGGGCTGTGCACAAAAAGCCACGGCGCCCGCCAAGTACTTTCCGCATTTCATCCCGACTCACCGCAAAGCCTTATCTATGGCTAACACTGCACACGGCTGCGGCTGGGCCGATGTTGTTTAACAGGCGCCCCGGAGACTCCTCCAGTGACGCCGAACCTACAGTATGCCAGCCCTCCCGGGGCCGGCCTTCCAAAACTCGCCCGCCCCGGTTTCCCGGGTCGGGATGCTGCCCCGATCAACCCTTGAGCGTCTGTTCCAGCACGTGCAGTTCGTGGTTGAGCTGCGCGTCCTTGCTCCGCTCATCGGCGATCTTGCGCACCGCGTGCAGCACGGTGGTGTGATCGCGCCCGCCGAAGAGTTCGCCGATCTCCGGCAGGCTCTTCTGCGTGAGTTCCTTCGCCAGGTACATCGCGATCTGGCGCGGCCTTGCAATGTTCGCAGGCCGCTTTTTCGAGTACATGTCAGCGACCTTGATGTTGTAGAAATCCGCGCAGGTCTTCTGGATGTTCTCGACCGAGATCTGGCGGTTCTGTACCGTCAGCAGGTCCTTCAGCGCTTCACGCGTGACTTCGATCGTGATGTCGCGGCCGTGGAAGTTGCTGAACGCCAGGATCTTGCGCAGCGCGCCTTCGAGCTCGCGCACGTTCGAACGCAGGTGCTTGGCGACGAAGAACGCGACTTCCTCGGGCACGCTCACGTTCTCGGCGGCGGCCTTCTTCATCAGAATCGCCACGCGCATTTCCAGCTCGGGCGGCTCGATGGCCACGGTCAGGCCGGAGTCGAACCGCGAGATCAGGCGATCGTCGATGCCGGTGATCTCCTTCGGGTACGTATCGCTGGTGATGATCACCTGCGCCCGGTTGGCGATCAGTGCTTCGAACGCATAGAAGAATTCTTCCTGCGTGCGGTTCTTGCCGGAGAAGAATTGAATATCGTCGATCAGCAGCAGGTCGAGCGAGTGGTAATAGCGCTTGAACTCGTCGAACGCCTTGCGCTGGTAGGCCTTCACCACGTCAGACACATACTGTTCGGCGTGGATGTAGCGGATGCGCGCGCGCGGGTTCTCCATCAGCATGAAATTGCCGATGGCGTGGATCAAGTGAGTCTTGCCGAGGCCCACGCCGCCATAGAGATATAGCGGGTTGTAGGACTTGCCCGGGTTGTTGGCGACCTGGATGGCGGCAGCACGCGCCAACTGGTTGGCCTTACCGGTGACGAAGTTGTCGAACGTCAGGATCGGGTTCAGGCGCGAACGCTCGTGCACGGTGTCGCTGGCCTGGCTCGGCTGGCCGGGCTGCGCACCGGGCCCGCCGGGGCCGGGGTGCTGCACCATTGGACCCGACTGCATGGGAGGTTGCTGCGGTTGCATGCGGTAGGAGCGGGCAGCCACTTCGGACGGATCCATCTGGACCACGTCGATCTCGCCCATGTCAACGCCATGCTGCGCACCCGGCGCCGGCTGCTGGCGCATGCCGCCTTGCAGCGGACGGCCAGGGTAGGGCGCCTGCGCCGGCGGATAGCCGGCCTGGCCGTGGGCGGACTGGTACTCGCCATAGCCGGGCTGCATGCCAGGTTGGGCGAACTGCTGGCCCATGGGTTGCCCCATCGGCTGACCGCCGGGATAGCCTTGCATACCCGTACCCGGTGCTGCGTGACCGTCGGCACCGCCGCCCGGCATCATGCCCGGCTGACCGCCCATGCCGCCGGCCGGTGGTTGCGCGTAAGCGGCCGCACGGCCCGACGCAGCAGGATCCAGGACAAAGTGAACACTGACCTGCGCTTCCCAATATTCGCAGGCAAGGGCAGTAATACGCCCCGAAAACTGGCTCTTGACCCAATCCAGCTTGAACCGGTTCGGCGCAGCAATGCGCAGCGTGAGCGCTTCTTCGTCGAAACCGACGGGCGCCAACGGCTTGATCCAGGTTTTGAACTGTTGCGGCGTCAGTTCGCGCTCGAGCTGCGCGGCTGCCGCCTGCCAGAAGTCTTGCAT